>CAWIRC010000001.1:0-3403627 GCA_963838495.1 Pirellulales bacterium
CCTGCAAGAACCGGACATAGGTGGCGATCCTGTCAATCTGGTGGATGCCCATGCGCCGCTCAATGCGGCGGTAGACGGTGGTCTTCTTGTACAGGGAAAAGTCGTGGCCCGTCTTCGCCCGCAGCAGGATCACGATCTTTTCCAGGCCGCTTTCGGCTTTGTCTTCCTGGGCAAGTCCGGGCTTGGCGATGAGGGGCGCGTGCTGGAGAAAGGCGATGATCTTGCCGGGAAGCTCCTCCACCGGGGCGACGATGTCGGCCAACCCGGCGTCAACGGCGCTACCGGGCATGCCGTCGAATTTGGCCGACGCCGGTTCCTGTACAAAGACCACCCCGGCTTTTTCCTTGATGGCCCGGAGGCCTAGCGTGCCATCGGAGCCCATGCCCGAGAGGATCACGCCGATGCTCTGGTCCTGCCGGTCATCGGCCAGGGAGCGGAAGAAGAAATCAATGGGCAGGCGCAAGCCCCGGGGCGCTACCGGGGCGAGCAGGTGCAGCACACCGTGCAGGATGGACATGTCACTGTTCGGCGGGATCACATAGACGCAGTCCGGCTGGACGCGGGTGCGATCCTTGACCTGGATGACCTTCATGGCGGTGCCGCGCTGCAGCAGTTCCACCATCATGCCCTTGTGGGTCGGGTCCAGGTGCTGGACGATGACAAAGGCCATGCCGCTGCCTTTCGGCACTTTCCCCAGGAAGATATCCAGCGCCTCCAGCCCCCCGGCAGAAGCACCGATGCCGACGATAGGGAAGGCAGCCCCCAGACTGTGCTGGCCGCCCTCTTTGGGCGGCGTGCCTTGGGGTCCAGGACGGGCAGGTTTCTGCTCTTTCGATGAGGCTTGTTTCCGTTCGGGTTTAGCTCGCTTTTTCACGATTCGTCTCCTTGCAACAGGCCAACTCCATGCGGCAGGACGTGCGGAAAAGCCGCGCCGACTGCCGCAGTAGCTCTCGGCACGCCCAATTCGGTGTGGCGTGGTACTGCCGAAGCGGCGGATGCTCTCAATATAGCGATAGGAGGGGAAAACTCATATGCCCCCCGCGGTAGCCGTTCAAGGTCCAGACCACGCCGAACGGTCAGCCTAAACGGCGCTGCCCTGAGTCTGAATTTGCGGCCCGGAGAAGTCAATCCAATAGGCGGGCGCCCCCAGGAAATCTCCAGATTCGGGAGAACATGTCCAAGAATTCACCTCCCGGAAAGGGTCGGCGGCTACCGGTAACGGGGCTACCCTTGCGCCGGACGCATCTGGACCCGGCGTTGGACGTCGGTCTCCAGCACACCGAAAGCGGCTTCGTGCCGCTCGAGGGTCAACTGCAAGGCGTGTAGTGTCCGCTTGGCGGTGAAGAAGTTCATAACGATCCGCTGAGTGACGGGGATCGGCTGAGTCGGCACGCCGAAGGGCTGGGGATTCAGGCCGAAATCGATGATCAACTCCTCGGGCGTACCGGTCACGCGGCAAAAGTTGGAGTAGGTGGCGGTTACCTTCGAATCGTCAATCTGGATTTGCGGCCGCTGAGCCTCTTGCGGCTGGATCGGCGCTGCAGTACCGGGAGTCTCAGTGGCAGGCTGTTTCTCATCCTTCTCAGATTTCTTGAACGATTGGCTCATTGACGGCACCTCAGATCATAGTAAGACAACTAGACATTACCTGTGGGTCGGCTCTCTGCCAGCCTAATGTTTCCAATTGTAAGCTACCATGCTAGCGGTGAGAATAGGCCATTGCCGCCGTGCTGAGGTGTGCCGCGCCGCTGTGTTGGTCCACCGAGTTTTGGTTCCTTTCATATTGGCCGTAACTCGCGAAATGGCCGTGGCTTATAGTACACTATGGCCGAATAGTACCTAGAGGCTGCGGATGGGCAATTTACGCAAGAAAACGAGGCTGATCCGGTCCCGGGGTAGCGGTCGACATTGGAGAGGGGTATGATTTGGGCTGGGAAGACTGCGGCATAGCATGGACCCCGGTGCGGTGTAGCATGGCTTCGGGACTGGCGATCCGTCGCAACTCATTTGCCAGTATGAGGCATCAAGGTTGACAACGCCATGCTCGGCTGCGAAAATGCGGTAAAGTTTTACCTCACTTCGGCGGTCGAATACCTGTTGGCAGTCAATCTATTATTAAAATTTCGAAACAAGGAGTTTAAGCAGTGAACTTTGTTTGGTTCATCCTCATCGGCATCGCCGCCGGTTGGCTTGCGGGGCAAATCATGAAAGGCGGCGGTTTTGGTGTGCTCGGCGATTTGATCGTCGGTGTAATCGGCGCCTTGCTCGGCGGATTTCTGTTCGGGCTATTGGGAATCACGGCAGGCGGACTGCTTGGGAGCCTGATTACGGCAACGGTAGGTGCGATAGTATTGATCGCCTTGTTGCGGGTCATTAAGCGTGGAAATAAATAGCCTGCCGAAAAGCCGAACAATCGCATGCACCGGACCCGGCGGCCGGGCTGGTTGCAGATGGAGAGTCTTCAGCGCCGACCCGGCGATGCTTGGCGTTAGCTTCGCTGTTGTCCCATAATCTTAACCGTATTCTGAGACGTGTCAGAATACGACCGGTTCTTGACGCAGTCATGCCGGATCGGCAAAATGTAACGGGAAAGCTTGGCCTCCGGTTTCGCCAGGGCAGACAAAACTTGGCTTTCAGCGGAAGGAGCGAGCCGTGCAGTCCCATCCTAGAACCCTGATAAGTACGGTCTGTCGTGACGGTCCCCTGTACGACTTCTGGGGTTCTCACACTCCGCACACGCTGCTCCGGTTGGGCGGGAAACGATTCATCTCGCTGGGATTACGTTTCATCAAGCAGAATGTTCCCGACCTCGAGATCCTGGAGATGCCGACGGCTGACGAATACCGCCGCGCTGGCACACGGTTGGGACATCGTTGGCATTTCGTTCTATATGGACGAAACCCGCCGTGCGCTAGAGATGGTCGCCGAAGCCCGCCGCGCGGGAGCCGCGGAGGTATGGGGTGGCAACTATGGGGTGCTGACGCCGGAAGTCCGCCCCCACTTCGACCGCGTTTTCCTCGGATACGCGGAACATGAGATCGCCCAGGCACTGGGGCACAAGCTGGAGAGCCTAGCCCATCCGCCGATGGTAGTCCCCTTTGGGATGCCCTTTTGGAAGATCGTCCGCTTTGGCCTGCTGTTCACCACGCGGGGCTGCTGCTTCGGCTGCACTTTCTGCCAGACGCCCGCCTTCGCGCCCGAGCCCATGGGCATCCCGTTGGAAAGCATCGAACGGGTGCTCAGATGCTACGCGGATCATGGGGTTGTCGACCTTATCATTCCGGACGAGAACTTCGGGATCCTTCCCAGCCATGCCCATGCGGTGGGGGAGCTGCTGGCGAGGCACGGCATGCTCTGGACTGTGATGACCCGGATCGATTACCTGTTACAACACTTCGACGAGTGGAGGAGCCAAGGATTGGCGGGAGTAATGATCGGCATCGAGAGCATGATCCAGGAGGAATTGAATGCCCTGAACAAGCGAAGTAATCTGGAGAAGCTCTATGAAGCTGTGGAGCTGTGTCAGCGACATGGGATCGTAACGGTAGGTTTCTACATCATCGGATTGGAATCGGACACCGAGGAATCGATCCGAGCGAGCGTCAAGAAACTGGCGGCGATGCAGTTCGACCTAGTGCCGGTCTCCGTACTCACTCCACTCCCCCAGACGCCGCTCTGGCAAAGGATCCAGGAACGTTACGGGATAGACGACAAGGACTACAGCCATTTCGACGGCAAGCACCTAGTGTGGAGGCATCCGGCCCTGACCAAGGGGCAGATCGAGGGTCTGCTGGATTGGTCGTTCAAGACGCTCTATCCCCGCACGAATTTCGCCAGGACGATTGTCAAGCACGCCAGGGCGCACGCCCGAAGAGTGGGCCGCTGGCGCGTGCTTCCCTACCTGGCCGGGAACACGCTCAAACTGAACCTTCGTCCCTTCCGGCAACTGCCATTCTCTCCCAACGGTCCATAGTAAGGCCCGCGCGACCGCTTGGCTGCCCGCCAACCCACACCTGCTTCAAGAGCGATTGCACCCACTTCGGATCGGGTCGTTGCTCCGGCCAGAACATCTGATGATCGCCAACGGTTGCGTCGATCAGTGTCTTGCTCAGGGTCTATGCCGTCATGGCGTCACGCCGCGGATCGTCTCGCCAACACGCCTGAACGACGAGGCCGTGGTCCCACGAACCCAACCCTTTTCAGGCAGTCCCAACAAAGGACCCTATTACAAAGCGCCCCGGGAAACGCCTGATATGAGACTGAATTGGCGCGTTATCCGATTTGCACCAGACAATTACCCCGGCTGTCGTGCTCTATCTTGGCATCGAGCCCCAGGAAGTGCCGCATGATTTCCAGATGCGTCGTGGCATGGGCGGAAAGGGCCATCGTGTAAAATACCCCGCCGCCGGAACCAAGATAAGCGCCGATTCCCAAGGGAAGCATGATCTGGTCCGCCAAATGCCTCCCCACAGGTACATGGGCCGCAGAATACTCTTCGGCCTCGCGGAGTGCCTCCATGGCAACTTCCTCGGCCTTCACGCCTATCCGCCCGAAGCTCGTACACACTTCGGTAACATTCTCCGCTTCCAGTTCGATCATCACAACGTTGCCCGGCCCGTAGGCGTCGCTACGTTCTTCAATCGCAAAGCAGTCTTCGCTCCAGCCGGTCTGCTGGGCGATAGTCCGACACTCGCGCTCGGCAATGTGACGAGGCAGATTGGCAAGCAAAAACCGGACGCGACGGGCGCGAATCTCGCCGCGATCGGTCAACTCCAGGCGGCTTAGTTGCCGGGCCGGTTGGATGCGAACTGTGAACTCCCCGCGGCCGACAGGATAGAACCCAAGCCGAACCAGGCGGGCCTCGACCTTCGGCCCGAGTCGATTCACCAACGGAAGATAACTCTTTGCCAGGAAATCGAAAGGTGGGGCCAACGGATTGTGTGTTCCACCCCGCAGTATCAGGTTCGACTCACCTTCGGCTAGCAGCAGAGCCGGCAACACCGTTTGCAGCACGAGCGTCGCACTGCCGGCTGTCTCCACATGGAATGCGTAGTTGCCCGCCCTGACACTCCCAGGGCAGAAGGTTAGCCGCATTGAGCCAAGCGATGCACCTTCAACGCGGGCCTGGCTGACTTCGGCTGCCGCCGTTACGGCGCTGAGATGCTGATGCATCAAGCCCGGCTTCTTGCGGTTGGCCCGGATATTCTCGATGGCAAATGGCTTGCCGGTGACCAACGACAGGGCCAACGAGGAACGAAGTATCTGCCCACCCCCTTCACCTAAAGAACCATCGATCCTGAGCATGGGTTCTGTCAAATCGTCACCCTTATGTTCACGTCGTCAAGTCCGATCGGTTGCGACGTGGCCACTTCGAAGATCCGTATCCGGATAGCAAATCTCAGCGCCGCACGGACAGCGAACTCGGTGTTCAAACTCGAACAACGTCACGTCGAACTCGGCACCGCATTGCGGACAGGAAATAGCCATGATGCGCTTAATGATACACTTACGGCGGCCGGAATGCCAAGAAGCTGCATGAATAATTAAGCAGTTTATTTACGGATAGTGCGCCACCGCTGATGCCGCGATTGTTCACCCCAGTGTAAGGGACGCCTTGGGGAAGACATTGTGAGCATAGCTCCAAATGTAAACGGCCGTCATGGTTTCCGCCAGCCCAGGCGATTCCCGGCTGTCCCGCAACACCACTGATTCTTGCACGTCGAACATGTGCCAACCAAATTGATAGAATACAGGTAGATTTAGTATCCCGAAAAGTTAACGTTTGACGGACCACCTAAACCAGGCTCGATAGTTGCCTTCAGTCGTAATGTCTTGTGTCTAGAGGTCCATAGGGCCGTCTTCCAGTTGGTGCTGAAGTTGGCGGCCGAGATCCGCATGCCATCAAGTGCAACACCTGCACGATAGAATGGCCGCCCCACTCGGGTCAGCAAACGGAAATTCCTGAAATTGATCGAGTGAAATTCTTCGATCTCGGTACAGCGAAGAAAAAGATCAAAGCAGGACAGGAAGGGCTGATTGATGAATTTGTTCCTTTCTAATTCTCCTTATTCTGCCCTTTCTATAATATCCCATATATTAAATGGTGGGGAAGCTGGAGAGATTGAATACTTGACACTCGTTTTGATCTCAGTTCCCTTTTGACTCCGAACCACTTTCGTGACAGAAACTTCATAGCCTGTCCTAGTTATTCGAAATTCACCTATTTCATAACGCATTAAAACTTTGCCGCCTTTATACTCGGAGTCTGCAAAATTAATATTATAGTGATCTTTCTCATATTGCTTATTGGAAATACCAGAAACCCAAGCATCAAGAGCCTCTTTCAGTTTCTCTCTCGCAGCATCCATTTTTTCCTTCGCATCATCTGCTATTGCTGTTTTGGCAGCATTCTCCGTTGCGATATTAGAGTCAGGCTTAGAGCATCCGATCAACAAGGTTGCCACTCCAAAAATAGAGATAAACAATTTTTTTCGGTTCATATATCCTCCTTTTAATGGGTTGGACTTTTTTGATAACCCAAAAAGATATGCTACCCTTTGGGGAAAAGAAGTCAACTACACAGTGACTTGCCTTAGCCCTTCGTAGATTGGAGGGATATAATTCGCACAGGCGTATTCTACCGCACGGGCAATGATCGTGAAAAGACTGATCAGAAATCCTCCAAGAAATGAAGAAGCCCGCTCATGCACGAATGCGGGCTTCTTCTTGAAGGAAAACTTATCTCGGGGAGAGGCGGTACGTCAACCTCGGTTACGTGCCGTCCATTATTATGGGGCCAGCCCTCGAACCCGGCGTATCGGCTCTTCCTTTCCGATCACATTTTACCTTCTTCACCAATGTCATGTTATACAACATTATTTGCCTGTCAAGTATTTTATCAATCTAGTTGTGGGACTTTGTCTCAAAAAACCAGGGAAAAATAAGAAATTAAATTAAAAACGGCTAGGCGACACCCTATCTGTCTTTAACTTGCTCTAATGCTTTCTCCCAAAGGTCTGTCGCTGGGTCAAAAACAAGCTCTGATGTTGCTAGCAAGGAATGAACTCAAAGGGTTCACCTTCCAATTTGCTTCACTGGCCGAGATGCGAGTATGCATTGCCACCCTCAGTAAGAAACTGCTGCCCAACATATTAAAGCTGGCTCATCTGTATCCCGCATGGGTGGCGTTGCATTGTCGGTTTTTATCTTACAATCGACAGATGCCACCCGATCATCCCGCCTGATGCTCAGATTATGACAATATTTTCCCTTTGTTTTCAGGCGTATCGCATATTGGTAATGAGGGGTTAGAGCTTTGCCGTGGCATGACGAGGAAAGCACCATGTTGGTCCTAACTCGCAAGACGAATGAAAGTATCATCATCGGAGAAGACATTGTCTTGACGGTGATCGAAATTCGCAGAGACAAGGTGCGGCTGGGGATCAAGGCCCCGAAGGAAGTGTCGGTCCATCGCCGTGAAATCTACGAAGCTATCAAGAGTGGTAAAGCTCCAAAGGAAACCAGTTAGCCGAGCGGGTTCCTTGCATTTTTCAATTTGCTTCACTGGCTGAAATGCGAGTGTGCATTGACACCCTTGGGAATAAACTGCTGCCCAACACTTTGAGGCTGGCTCAATTGCGTGGTGGCGATCCAGATGAACATTGGTTGCGGAAGATGCCCGACCAAACAAAACCGTGGCGTTGTCGGGAGAAGATGGTCAAGTATTTGGAAAAGGCGTTGAAGGAGTTTGAGGATGCCCATTGAACTTGTCATTTTGACAAGTTCAATTCCTTGCAAACGAAAATGTTACAAGGAGTTACTGCCATAAATTGTTCGGTAGCAGAACAAAAGTTGTCATGTTCGATCTCAAAAACGAAGAAGCCCGCAAATAAAATAATAAAATAAGCGGGCTTCTTCTATCTAAATCCACAGATCATTTTGCATGTTGTTAGACAACAGTTGCATATCATCTTTGCTGGCAAATTCAATAGATAGTATTTCTACGCAAAAATGACGCTGTAGAGTTATTCGATAAGTTCTCTCGAAAAGACGGTACGTCAACCTAACTTGTGCTGTCCATCGCAGTTGACTAACCTTTGAAGGCGGCGTATCGGCCTTCGCTCACGAAGCGATTTCTTCTTCCGTGATTAATTTTATTCATCACTACAAGCGAGTCAAGTAATTTGCTATACAATTTTTTCGCTTCTGCTGATACCTCGTATGCATGCGAAAACCGAACAAATGCCGTGATGAACTGCCACCAAACGCCGAAAAACAGCCGCTTTTCCGCTTTTTTCGGATTATTTAGAACTCCTGTCACTAAACTAGGCTTTGCCATTCTGTTGCAAATTGCCTCATCGATTATAGGAGTTATGCTTGTTCAGGCAGTTGTAACCCAGAATTGGAGATATTTATGGCGAAGAAACAGAAGGTCAACAAGACCCAGGCTGTACGTGGCTACTTGAAGGTCCATCCGAAGGCTATGGGTGGAGAAATCGCTACGGCATTGAAGAAGCAAGGCATCAAGATCACACCGAAACACGTCGCTAACATCAAGACTAAGATCAATAAAGCCCGCACTGCCAAGAAAGCAGCAAAGCGAAAGGTAGCCCCTGAACCTGCCCCAGTTGAAAAAGCGGCATACACCGTTACCGTGGAGCAAGTGAAAGCGGTGGCCCAAACGATCAGAGCAATTGGTGGGTTTGACCGTCTCAACGAACTGCTGGGCCTTATCCGAGAGGTTGGCGGCTTGCGACGGTTCAAAGACCTGCTGGACGCTATGCAGTAGCTAGCCTACGGCCATTTTTGAGAACTCACTAGCCTGGGAACCAAACCCAGGCTTTTTTCATTCGGCTGAGGGAGGCCCGTGGTTTTCCTGTTGCGAGGTACATCGGACGCACTGTGCCGCATAAGGAATGGCTTCAAGGCGGGACTGGGGGATCTTCGCCCCGCACGTCTCGCACTCGCCATAGCTGCCGTCTTCGATCCGCTCGATTGCTGCTTCAATCTGGTCGAGGGCGTCTTTGTCACTTCCGAGTAGACTCAGCGTGAGTTCCTGATCAGCATTGTCACTCCCAAGCTCTTCTATGTCGGTCGGTATGCTGGTGGTTATGTTGTGGTCCTTCAAGGAATCGTCTTCCATCTGAGTCATGTCACCCAGAAGGCTTGCTCGCAAAGCCAGAAGCCTTTCCCGTTGAAGCGTCAAGTTGATATTTGTCATTGGTAGCCTACAAAAGGTTCAATAGTTCAGTATTTCCATCAGTCGGGTCTAATGGGGGAGTGGGTGGTCAAGCAGGAGAGCCCAACTGGGTCATCGGCGGATTACTGTCGATAATCTCGCCCGTGTCCGACACCGTTAGATAATATGACAACCCAATGCGGGGACTGGTCGTTACGGCGGAATTCTTATTTGGCTCGGGGTGCTGCCAAATGTTGACTCGGTACTTACCGTTGTGGTGTCGGGATATCTCCAGGTGGTCCAGTCGAGGTGGCTTGCCGATCTTCGCCAACACCTGGGACTTGATCTTCGCCGTGTGGTTCGGCTTGGGTTGTTCTACCGCCGCCGCTTCGTCTTTGTTCGTGGGGGTATTCTTGGTCTTTTCCATTATTTCCTCGGGTTAGAGATTGCCCTCCTCGTGTCCTCTGAGCCGCTGATGTGCCGCTTCAAGGTAGCATTTGCTTTACCACCTTCTCGCAAAACTTTTCGTATCGCTGCCGAGCAAGCTCTACGTCCGCATGCAGATTGTTGATATGTTCCTCCAAGTTCCCAATCATCGCTTCTCCTACCTCAGGCAACAATGTTCCCTCCGCAATACGCCGGTTAAGCACCTTGAGTGCCGATTGCATTTTATGAAGGACGGCATCTAGACATGCCTTGTCACCACACTCTCGAAGGTAAGCCAGGGTATAGGTCACAGCCGCATGGACCAGAAACGGTTCGAACACGCCTATCGCAGCATGACGGAACTTTTCCTCAAACTTGTTGTAACGCAGTTCAAGCCTTTCTTCCTCTGTCTCTGCCGCTTCCTGCTTCGCAGGGGCTTCGAGGAACGCAAGGTACATCCATGTGAGCATCCTGTCTCTCTCAAACACGTCCAAGCTATCAAGCTGTCGAAACAGGTCATCGAGGCTGTTCCTGTCGGGGTGCGGAGCTAGGGTGACATACTGAATGTGGTGTATTAAGAAGTCAGACATGTGCATGCTTCCTTGTCTGCGAAGACCCTCACGGTATCAACGAGTCGGGCTGCCGTGCAACCTCCGCCTCTGCAAAGAGGTTATTGATGCGATCCTTCAAGTTCCCAATCATGGGTTTTCCCTCATCTGCACCTCTTCGCCAGACGCTTTTACACTTCCTCTTGCCGCCATAAGTATTTGCCGACTACTCCCTGACAAATCACTGGGGTTCTGCGTAGCTGCCATGATATATGTTCCGCCTGATCGTGGCTGAGTACGCCTTCCGGCTTACAATCGTAGTCGGAAGGATGGCTGGCGGGCACGGTGCAGAACGTGATTCCGCCCTTTCGGGCGAAACTACGATAAAGCCCAACTGAGAAGCTCATGGGTGTCCCCTCTGATAGATGTGCCGCAACCAAACGGCTCAACGACGGCGGAAAGACCCGGGCAATAGGGCTATTCAGAGCGGCTACATCTAAATTCTACGCTTGCCCTGATGGATTACCATAACCCGAGTGGCAGCGGGGCTTCCTGAGGCAAGCCCCCGCCGACATCACGATCCTCGGCCCGACTCCACACAGGCCGATGTCTCGGTTCACGTTTCTCTCCCGACTTCAGATGCAGTCTTCCTCTGGTTGCCGCCAGCACTCATCATTCGTCGAAACATACGGGGGAAAAGGTAGTTCAGGGCGAAAACGCATCGCAGCATGAAAGGAGCGACGACCTCCTGCTTGTCCAACTTATGTAAAAATCACTCTGCTATCATTGTTAGCATCCCTGTATCAATAAGTTCTTCCCGCATGATAGAAATTTCTTTCGGGGCTTCGATGCCGAGGCGGATTTTATTCCCTCGGACTTCAAGGATTGTGATTCTTTAATCAATGACAATACTTTCATCGGCTTGAGACAATGTGGCTGGCTGAAAGAGTGGTCGAGGTCTTCGATCAGGAAGGGCAATCAATTCAGGCAATCAACCTGGACGAGAAATTGGAAAAAGCGGCATGAAAAGGGCATTTTTGTTTGAATGGCAAACGAAAAGCCCTGCCTGTCATGTGGGGCAAGCAGGGCGTATCTCACGAAGCCCACATCACTTCCTGCGATACTGCTTCCAACCGTAGGCAGCATCCGTCCGCCTGATTCAGAGGTTACCATGAATCGGCGGTAATGTAAGGGGCAACTTGTCAAAATGACAAGTTTGACTCCTTGCAAACGAAATTATTGCAAGGAGTAGTTTCCAGCTTTTTAGCGACCCTCCGCAAATGTCCTCGCCTATTTTGTGCATCTTTCGGTTCTCAAACCGAAAATGATCATGCGGCTCATGTCTGATGCTCCTCACACCAATCTTCACGTCGGATCTACATTATCGGGCAATTCCCACACGGCGTCATTGTTGGCGACGATGTTTATCTGGTTGCCCCCCACATACACTCCCACCAAATCCACGTCGGTGGGCAGTTCCTCCAGCCACTCAGAGTACAGGTTCGCCAACTGGTCGGCCTTTAGTTCCTCGGGCACGTCGGCCCCAAGCTGGGCGAGCCTTTCTTTCACATCCTCTTGGTCGAGGATCATAAGCCTTACGATCTTCATAGCGTCTCCCTTTCTTCGTCTTGCTACTATTCGACCCTCACGCTCCATGTCGGGGCGGTTATTCACTTCTTCCCACCTTCAAAACCCGAATGGTCAGTCCCTACATAAGCTGCCTGGGTCAAGACGTTGTGTACAAAGTCAAAACCCGCTTCCTTATAGCAGCAGGCGACCTTAGGAGGGCTTGTTGTCAGTTAGGTATGCAAACACCAGAGTCGCAGATTCAGTCAATGCCGACCGGCCTTCCTCCGTCATCGAGGGACTGATAACGCCGTGTCCAATGGCTGACAAATACTCGAATAATTATGGATTTTCGACCGTACAACCGTCTTTCAGGTTGTTGAGTTGCTCCGCAACCTTCATGCCAAGTATGAAACCGTTATAAGCGTGTTTTGCAGATTCGGTGGTCATTAAATGAATCCTTTGTCAGTAGTTCCAGAAAAACGCTATAACCTATGCCGTTTTAGCTGTTAACTTGTTGTATGGCAAGCATTCCGCCGAAATTAGCCTTTTAATAACCTCTTGAATAGATAGGGATTCTTTCGAAGTGCCAAGTATATAGTCCCGCAAAGATTCGGCAATTCCAGAATCACATGCGTGGCTTAGGGGTGAATGCTGAGTCTTTTGTGTCTGGCATGCGGTGTCCCTATCAGCCGATACCAGATGTATTTTCCTATATGCCCGAATACACGCCCAGCCTTGAGTTTACCAGAAAGCCACATGATACTTCCAAGCGGCAAGATGCCGTCAGGAATGCATGTGAAATCTTTCTTCCTGGTTACTGGAACCACATGGAACTTGACATGCTTCAGTTTGTTCGTTTTATCAACCAAGTCAATCCGAATCATAAAACAGACCTCAATAGTGAGAATACAACCAATTTATCACGAACGATTTTGAGTTTCCCTGCCTTTCAGTCCACTTCCACCTCGTTGACAACCTGGGTCACTCCATCAATCCCGGCCACGGTCTCTTGGGCGACTTGCTTTTCGTGTAAACTAAAGAGCCGACCTCGCAGGAAAAGAACACCGTGTTTGCACTCACACAAAATCCGTCGCAAGACTATGTAGGGGCTGTCTTGTAAACGCTCCATCGCCACCTCCGCAATTGTGGGAAAATCTATAACCTTGAGCAGTTGCATGGTCTCACCTCTGTGTATAGGAAACCTTTCGTGGATGGATCGCCTCACAGCCAGCTACAACTGGTTGCCCAATGGACCGCCACGATTCGGCGTGGGCCAGCGAGACAAAGCGGTGCTGATACGCAACCGCAGGGAGAGCCGCTTCGGATGTGAGACAATGCTGTATGGCAGACCTAGCTTATGTGGTCAGGACTGTAAATAATTATACCATACGGATGTGTGTCGTGTCCCCACCCCCCGAGATTTCTGGCCCCGTCGTGGTAATTTTTCCCTACGGGCTGCCCTTTTTGCCCCGTAGAAGCCGCCAGCTCTGTAATTTCAATTGAAACGGATAGATAACCCCCCGACAAAAATAAATAATGGTAAGGGCAGGTGTGCCGTACAGGAAATGTCGTCCTTCACGGCCTGCTGGGCACAAACACCCACATGGGGAACGAAGATGTGTGGGCCGTCCTTTCTCGACCAAGTTGCATTGACGGGAAGCCTCGCCATCTGTACTATTGCCACTCCTTCTCTTCGCAGCCCAAGGAGATTGGTCATGCATCTCAGCCAAGTCCTACCCCAACTCTTCGTCGGCTCATGCCCCACAAACACCGACGACATCAACCACTTGAAAGCGGACTACGGCATCACGGCCATCCTGAACTTGCAGACCGACCACGACTTCGACTACTTTGATTTGGATTGGGATCGAATTGAGTCACGCTGCAACGAGTTGGGAATCGCAGTGCGGCGGATTCCGGTCAGAGCTTTCGACGGCGAGGATTTGCGAAGGAAGCTATCCCAGTGCGTGCAGGCATTAGATAAATTGTTGAAAAACGGCCAGACGGTTTTCATCCACTGCAACGCTGGCATGGACCGGTCGCCCAGTGTTGCCATCGCCTACCTTATCTGGAGGCAAAGCTGGCATCTGAACGATGCCATCGAACACGTCACACGCTGTCGCTCTTGCTCGCCCAACATCGAAGCCATCATGCAAGCGGGTAGTGATCGAGAGGCGGCGTAGAAAGCCGCCGGTTCGGTTGTAGACCGAAAGTCCGCCCGCTCAGGCATTCAACCGCCAGTTTTCAGGATCGTGTTCTTGAGGACGGGGCGACCCTCCGCCCAATCAAAGACAGCGGGATCACAAGTGGATTCTACTGGCTGGTGGCGAACGACACGAGGGAGTATCATAGAGCCGACTGGAGATGATAGTATGATAATCCTCTTCCTCCACGGCTGGCAATCGACACCAGGAGGCATTAAGCCGACCTACCTCAAAAAGTATGGCCATGGGGTCTTGAATCCTGCCCTTCCCGACGACGACTTTGATGCTTGCGTCCGCATCGCTCAGACTGAGTTCGACCTGCATCACCCATATGTTGTGGTCGGCTCAAGTCGGGGTGGTGCCGTAGCGATGAACATCAACAGCGGTAATACACCCCTTGTCCTTCTTTGCCCAGCATGGAAGCGATGGGGCAAAACCACAACCGTGAAACCCAACACGATCATCCTTCACGCTAAGACCGACGAAACGATCCCCTTTGCCGACAGCCATGAATTACTCCACAACAGCGGTCTCTCCGAGTCGGCTTTGATCGTTGTCGGAAATGACCACAGGCTCGCCGATCCCGAATCGTTGCGGGCGATGTTGGAGGCAGTAGAGAAGTCTACAATCCATCAAGAAGTCGAAGGTTATGTCTGTGGTATTTGTGGGCAATACCATGCCGAGCTTCCAATGGGTTTTTCGGCAGATGCTCCTTATTTATATCTCACCATCCCAACCAAGGAACGTAGTGTTCGTTGCCATCTCACTTCAGATGTGTGCGTGATCGATGATAAACATTTTTTCATACGGGGTTGTTTGGAGATTCCCGTCTTTGACGGAACTGGGCCATTTATTTGGGGCGTCTGGACTTCAATAAGTCAGAAGAACTTCACTCGTTATCTCGAATTGCAGGATGCTGAACCGAGTGAGAATGAGCCACCGTATTTCGGTTGGCTCTCCACCCAACTCCCACTCTACCCTGACACCCTGCACCTCAAGACCCACATCCACAGCAGGCCATTGAACCGACGCCCCTTTATCGAACTTGAACCGACAGATCACCCCTTAGCGATTGAGCAGAGAAAAGGCATCTCAATGGCTCGGGTGAAAGAGATTGCAATGGCATTATTGCACAGGAGAGAGGAATAATATGGTACTGGTTAGCCGTCCAGCACCTCGCTAGTCAGCACGGTAAGAGGTTTCATCGTACGTATCTTGGCTCTACTTGCATGCTTCTGTTATCCGGCGCATGACTCGCTTAACCAACGCCTTTTCTAAAAAGTGGGAAAACCACGAAGCCCATTTAGCCCTATATTTTCTGTACTATAATTTTTGTCGGGTTCACACCACATTAAAAACAACTCCTGCTGTTGAAGCTGTGCTGGCGGATAAGCCTTGGACTATCGAAAAAATGCTGAATGAATGAGCAATACATGCCCAATAAGTGGTATTGCGCGTTTTGAAAAACAGGTTTAGTATCCAAATATTGTGCCGAAATGTATCTCGGCAGCCCGATCCAAACCTTGCTTATTTAGGAGATTAGAGCCATGATAGCAACCAGGGAATCCATTCAATACTCTTTTTATCAGGAGTTTCTTATGGGCCGTGGCAAATTTGAACCCGCTGAATTTGGCGTCGATCTCTCCAAAGAGGAATTCGTTGACCGGATGGTCAATGATTTCGGCGAGGCTTATAGAGGAGCGTGGACGATTGATGAGCTTCTCCTGCATCCTCGGGAAGCAGTAATATTTTGCGATCAAGTACGCCGTAGGTATGGCTACTTTGATTTGCCTGATGACATCATACTTCGGGTTATTGTGGGGCGTCGTAAGCGTCCAGAATAAAAAAGCGGCGGTAGGATGCAAAGAAATGCACAAAATCGACCTCTGCCATAAAATACTGCATATTTTCGACTATATAATGAGTATTATCGCGATTGTCTTGGAAAGGAGGTGATGCCCCAGGGCCAACATTCGTTAGATGATGTGGGTTCGCGGTATGATAAGGCACAGGCCGCTTACCGAGCCTGTCATCGGAAGCGGCAATCTTCCGGGAGGGAATATGGTCTATGAGAAATTGCAAAGCATGCGGCATATATTTGCTTGATGACCAAGCGGATAAATCTATAGATGCACTAAAAGATTACTTCCGACAAAAAGACACACATCGCAAATTAAGCGGATATCATATAAACAAGATCGCCCTTGCTACTGGTCCGCTTTGTGATAAATGTCTAGAAAAGCAAATAAAAATCGCCTAGCAACACGATGTTAAGACACTACCAAAAATTTGGCATTCGCACCCAGAAACGAAAGAGCCATTTTATCTTTATTTCCTCAGATAAAACGAGCGAAATAGTACCAGTTCCTATACTGTTCAAAAAAAATAACTATTCGTTTGCGTGAAGGAGGGCATTGAGCATCCGCTTTTAGAAGTTTTACGCTATTTATCTAGATTTCGGCGTGCTCGTGTTCTGGGCCTTCTTTGTATTGGTCTTTTGGGTAGTTACCTTCATCCCTATGCTCGGAGTCCCATCAAACCACCCAAATTCGAGGAGACAGTTTGCCGCCGTAAGGCTCGCCGGATGCCCCCGGATGGGCGGAGCGTGTAGGTAGTCGGCCGTCCTATCTACTAAATAGTTCCACGTAAGAGCGAAAGTGTAAGGAAAAATGATCTGGTAATGAAAACAGGCTTGGTTTTAAGGTTGTCGTTATACAACAAGCGACAAACCCCGGAGACCAAGCCATGGACGGCAGTATCTCTCTTAAGCCTTTGGAACGCAAGACCTTGTTGGAGTATTATCGCAAATCGGCCGACCCGGCGGTTCGCTTGCGGGCCCACATCCTGCTGCTTTTGGCGGACGGCCACACTTGGAACCTGATTGCGGCGATGTTGTACACCAGCACTAGAGCGGCGTTCAAGTTGATGTAGCGGCAGGAGGCCATTTTTGGGATAATATGGTCTAGTCAAGGAGGACTGGACATGAAAGCATATTCCATGGATTTGCGTGAGCGGGCGCTAGCAGATAGCGACGCGGGCATGAGGAGTGGATTGGTAGCGGAGAAATACGGAGTTTCTTCGGCCTGGGTGAGGCGAGTGAAGCAGCGGCGAAGAGAAACCGGCAAAATCACCCCCTGCCAGCAACGGCATGGGCCGCTTCCCAAGCTTGCAGGGCATGAGAGCGAACTGATGACTCTTGTTCGGCGTCAGCCTGACGCGACGGCCAAAGAACTCAGTCGGCGTTTATCCATAAAAGTATCCCGCCCGGCCGTGCAGAAGATGCTTCAGCGATTGCGGCTGACATATAAAAAAAGACACTAAGAGCCGCGGAGCAGGATCGCCCCGACGTAGCCGAACGTCGCGCAACATGGCGTGCCAAGATGCCACGACTTAACCCGCTGCGCCTAGTTTTTCTCGATGAAACATGGGTAAAAACCAATATGGCGCGGCTTTGCGGCCGGGCTCCTCGGGGAGAACGTCTGGTGCAGGCCGTACCCCACGGGCATTGGAAAACGACTACGGTGCTAATGGGCTTGCGCGGATGGACCGTTTGCCCCCTTGGTCATAGATGGGGCAATAAATGGGGAGATGTTCCACGCCTGGGTCACTCAACATCTATCGAAAGCCCTTCGCAAAGGCGAAATCGTGGTGCTGGACAACCTCTCGGCTCATAAAATCAGCGGAGTCAGAGAGACCTTGGAAAAAGTCGGTGCTAAACTAAGATACCTGCCTCCCTATTCCCCCGATTTCAATCCCATTGAAAATCTCTTTAGCAAACTGAAGACGTTGCCACGTAGCGCAGCCAAGCGTACAGTTAATACCTTGTGGAAAACAGTGGGCAGATTGCTAACCTGTTTTCCTTCAAATGAATGCCTCAGATACATCCGTCATGCCGGCTACGGTAAAAAATCCAAAAACGCTACACCATCTCGAACTCGGCTATAGCACGATCGCTCGCTGGAAGGACCGGTTTGAGCGGGAAGGAGTGGGGGTTGTGGTAGAATCGCGACGCGGCCGGCCGGCCGTGTTCCTTTACTGGTGGGCAGCCTTGGTAGTCCGCTGGGTGACGAAAATGACCCCGCGCGACTTCGGCTTCCTGCGCAGCCGCTGGGCGTGCGCTACGGTCGTGCTGCTGTTGGCAGAAAGGCACTACGTCGAGGTCAGTGCCGAAACGATTCGCCGCTGGCTGCGCCGGGAGCAAATCGTGTGGCGCAGGCCGCGTCCGGTGCTGGGACCAAAAGACCCCAAATATCACTGGAAATTGCGGGCGATTCAGCGTCTTTTGTCCACGCTTCCCGATGACGAGACGGCGGTTTTTCAGGACGAAGTGGACATCAACACGAACCCCAAGATCGGCTCGATGTGGATGCGTCGCGGGCAACAGGCGGAGGTGGTCACACCGGGCAACAACGTCAAATGCCACCTGTCCGGGTCGCTTCATTGGCGGACGGGCATGCTGCTGGTGTCTTCGCCGGGTACGCAACGCAACGCCGATCTGTTCGTGCGTCACCTGGACGACCTGCGGCGGCGCTTGCGATGCTACCGCTGCATTCATGTGATCTGCGACAACGCCAAGTTTCATGATTGTGTCAAAGTTCGACAATACCTGGCCCAACAGGGCCGCCGGATCGTGATTCACTTCTTGCCCACCTACGCCCCCAAAACGAATCCCATCGAACGCGTCTGGTGGCACCTTCACGAGGAAATAACCCGCAACCATTGCTGCAAAACCATCGACGAATTGGTCCAACTCACTTTTGACTGGTTCGGATACAAACGGACTTTCGCTATCGAGACTTCCCTTTACCCGCAAGTCATCGCCGCCTGACACTTTCGTATTTTTGTGGAGTTATTTAGATACCTTTTCCAGAAATGGTCCTTCTGCGAGGAAGCCGTCCATAATGCCTGCCGGCGCGCCATAAATCTTGGATGCGGGACCGGATGTCGCCGTCGCAAGACGGAATCGAGCGTCTGCAGAACGCACCGTGTGGCTCTCGCCACACTTTGGGGTACCTCCTCGGCGGTTCACGACCGCGTGAATCTGGCACGTCACTTTCGGTGTAGTCAAACCAGCGGCGGCGCAATACAATCTAACGTTTTCCTGTGTGAACTCCCCCCAGTATGGGCAGTGATGATCGTGCTAACGCGGAAGCATCCCGAACGTGTTGCGTTGTACGGTCTGTTGATTGGGTGCAGTCGGACATGATCTGGAGTTGAGCAAAATGTTTCACCACGTCCTATGCGTCTTTCCATATCGACAAACGCGCAGTTCAAGGACATCCTTCCCGCCGTTGGGCTTGGAGTACATCGCCGCGGCACTGCGCCCGTATGCTGACCGGATCGATCTGGTCAACTTCCGGCATGAAGCACGCCCAGTACGCAGCCGTTCCTTAGGCCGGAGACCGACTTGGTCTGCTATTCCATCAACTGGCGGAAGGACCTTGACCTGATACGCGACGACATCAACGCCTTGCCGCCGGGGGTGATGACGATCTTGGGCGGGCGGACGGCGACGGAAGATCCGCGTTACTGGCTGGAGGCGTGTCCGAACGTGAACGCCGTAGTATGCGGCGACGGTGAGCAGGCGATAGTCGAGATTGCCGAGGGGCGCGCATGGTCGGAGGTCGCTGGTCTGGTCTACCGCGGGGAAGACGGTCGATTGGTGCACAATCCGCCCCGCGCAACGCGCCCTTGGATGACGATCTGATGCCCGCCCGCGATCTGCGCCGGCACCCATATTACTTGACAAGCAAGGGCATTAGCACTGGGATCAAGTTAGACAAAGTCGCCGGGTCGCGCGGTTGTCCGTTCAACTGCAAGTTCTGCAGTTTCGCGATCAACCCCTGGGGCGTGAAGCGGCCTTGGACGCCGCGTTCGGCCGAATCGATCGTTCGTGAGATCGAGCAGATCGACGCCGATTTGATTTTTTTCGTTGACGACATATTCACGCATCAGCCGGACCGGGTCGCCAAGATCTGCGACATGCTCATCGCGAAGAAGATTCGCAAGCACTACGTCGTCAATGCCCGGGCGGAAATCGCCAAACGCCCCGACGTCATCCGCAAGATGGAGCAGGCCGGATTCGTCGCACTGCTGATAGGCGTCGAGTCAACGCAGGATGCGACGCTCAAATCGATGGGAAAGGGGTTCACCATCCAGCAGATCCGCGAGTGGTTCGAAGTGCTCCGCAAGTCGAAAATGATCATCAACGCGTATTTCATCGTGGGCAACATCGGCGAAACCGAGGAGCAGATGCTCTCCATCGCCCCGTTCGCCCGATCGATCGGCGTGGACCTGATCCATATTTCCAGGTTGCGCAGCGACCATACTCGGGTCTGAACAAACTGGTCGAGCAGACGCCGGGCTACCACATTGACGCCGACGGCTTCGTCTATAGCGACGACTACTCGGCCCAGTACATCGCGAATCTACGTAAGCGGATCGATAGGCGATTCTACAACCCCCTGCACGTGACGGGCGTGGTGATCAAGCTGCTGCGGAGCATGTACTGGCGGGTGATGGCCAAAGCCGCGTTGACGATCCCCTTCTTCCTGACAATGATCATCGCCATGCAGGCGGGCCATAAGGTGCGCATATGGATGCGCAAACCGGCGAACTGACGGGCCTGGCGACTCAGACCAGCGCCTGGCCGTGGAGCTTGTCGAACGGGTCGTCGAGCATGTGGTCTACGGAGGAAGTCGAGCCGATTACGATGATCTGCTCGTTTTCCTTGAACTTGTAGTCGGCCGGTGATTTGTCCAGACATTCATAGACCCATCTAACGCCCAGATAAAGACGCCGTCACCGTCTTCAGTTCGCATCTGCGGATGCTGTATTAGGCCAATTCCGACAATCGACGGCCCAGTCCCATCAAGTCGTACGCATTCTCGGACGTTCCGAAAAACCACCCCTTTTTCGGCACGCCTCTGCGATCCCGTCAAACAGTGCCTGCGAGGAATCTGGGACGAAAGAGGACTCGTCTGGTGTAGATGCATCGGTGGGCGGCGGTGGGTCTGATAATCACAGAAGCCACGGCGGTTTCCCAGCAGGGCACGGGCTGTCCTAACACGCCCGGCATCTACACTGACGAAAAGGTCGCCAGTTGGCAGCGGGTCACCGAGGCCGTGCATTATGCCGGCGGCCGTATTTTTCTTTAGCTCTGGCACATGGGCCGGATCTCTCACACGAGCTTCCAACCGGGTGGTTTGGCTGACTGGTCAAGGCAAATCAACCCAGCTCGGTGGATCAATTCCTCATCGTGACGTTCTCTGTCTATTATACTGATTGGGCAGAGTTTCTCCTCGTGCTGAGGTAACGATGCACGGTCATCCGAGTGACGTTCAGAGCGGTGGCGATTTCTTCCATCGAAAGGCCCTTCTCGCGGAGCTTGCGTGCCCGCTCTGGTTTTGCCTTGGTGGTTCCCGGCTTCCGGCCCTTATAAACGCCTTTTTCCTTCGCGGCTTCGATTCCTGCCCGCTGCCGTTCACGTCTCGTTTGCTGCTCCATCTCGGCCACGCCGAACAGAACGGCGGCGATCATTTTACCAATCGTGCCATTGAAGTCGATCTGCTGGGTGGTGGACACTACCCGCAGACCTTTCTCGCACCAATCGCAAAGAACCGCTAGGCCATCGCGGACCGTGCGGGACAGGCGATCCAACTTGTAGACGATCACCGCGTCATGCCGACCCTCGAAGATGGCCTGCTGGAGCCGCTGGAACTCGGGACGGTCCAGGTTGTCCCCTGTTTCGCGGTCAACGTACCACGCAACATCTTTAACGTGGTTTCCTTTCAGCCAACGGGTAATTTCCCGACGCTGGCCGACTTCATTCTGACCGACCGTACTAACCCGTACATAAACGGCGGGTTTCATGGTTACAACTCCTGAGTTTTTTCGGGGTTTTATGTACATGCGCACATTACTAAATAGAGTATACCCATCATGGATTAGCCGCTCCAACTGGCTTTTTCCAGTTCACTTTTCTTCGCCCAATTCTTATACCTCTTTTACCTATGTATCCCCCCGATGTAATTATCTGCGACGGTGGTCATTTAATATTATCAATCTCGCTCGCAGGGACAAAAAATCGACCGATCCCTTATCTTCATTGGTATAAACTCAGAAAAAACCGGACAGCATAATAAAACTCTCACTATAACCGCAACTGTTCTCACTGCCCTGTCGAAAAAATCGGTTTTTGGAAGTACCTATTTGTCGTAGATTGGCCCAACGTTGTATCGTTGGCATAGGTATATTGAATAAACTTCATTAGGAGTAATCTCCTGCGACCGATCGATGATCCCGTTTTCTTAACTCCCGATCAACGGCTGCGTGAAGTGGCCGGCATCATAGCTACTGGCGTCCTGCGGTTTTATACCCGGGCAGCACTTTCCGGTGATGATTCAGGCCAAAATAATCTGCCAAATTCTTATAAACCGGGGCTTGATGTTTCCGAAAAAACTGTGCTCAGTGTCCACAGTGGTTAACAAATTTGAGACTTTTATTAGGGGAAGACTATGGACCTGCATATTGGAAAAGAGATCGCCGTTTTCGGCCGATGTTGGGGATTGGCGTTGTCAAGCGTGTGACTGGTCTCATGAAGTCTGCGGAGTGTCTGGCGGGTGGCATTTGGCTTCATCATTCGGACGTGCGATGTGCTGCATTGACACACCCCATCGAGGGCTCCGTTTGCGAATCCCATCTGCTGCTTCAACAAAGACACCTCCCACCAGATAACGATCAAGAAGCCGGGGCCAGAGGTATAATAATATCGAGTCACCTGTCCAAGAACCATCTACGTAAGAGAGGCCTCCTTGTCTATGCCATTTTGTGCTAAGGACTTGCCAAAACTAAGTGCCATTCGTCACATCGACCGATGCATCACAATAGCTTGGTGGTGGTTATTCAATTGCGTTAGTGCTACACGCGGACGTCTCCAACGGTTTGGGCCAAGATGACGATGGCCGCCTTAATGGCCTGGGGAAGGTCAGGCCACTTGTCGATGATCAGCTGCAAATCGGGATCGGAAGGGGCAGAATCACCGGAAAGTGCGCCGGATTTTGCGCCACTAGAGGTAGCCGGCTTTTCACAACATGTGATAAGATTGGGAGTTGTGGAAAGTAGTTCGATTCCCGCCGCCTCCACTAATAATTTGCCGTGGCAGCTCACGGTTGAAAAATGGGCTGCGTCCATTTTTCAATCTTTTTGCCATCTCACAGGATCTATGGCACAGGTTTATTAGTGGTGCTGCATAATCCTGATCTCTGATCCACCCCCCGGCATCGCTATTTCAGGTTATTGCTAATTCCAGTTTTGAGTTTTATATATTGACTTTGTACTTTTCATCTCAAGGGTTCCTATTCCGGAGGCAGTGTAGGTACCCCGAAACATGACCATTCTCTTTTTTTTAACACCCGTTCCGGGGTGATCGGTCTTTCGCTGCACCGCTGAGATCGTCGGGGCCGGCTTCTTCGTCAAGTATTATCGGGTGGCAGGGATATCTTTTCCAATCGTGCTATCTGCTGAAATGCAGGACGTCTTGTGGTCGACATTATTTTTTCCCGAGTTCTCGCTTGATAAGCGGGGAATAAAGGTGGAAATAAGCTGACGATCATTTGCAGCGTTTGACCGCAGTCGCGTAGGCCGTAACCAGTTTTGGATCGATCACGCATACTGCCCATTAAAGTTTAAAAAGTAGGCCGCTTCAATGCTAATGCATTCGGTCCGAGGTAATCAAACACAAGAACTTTATAGGCGGTTGAATAGACCAGAAAGGAGATATTGATGGAGCAAGAAGATTAAGTTGGTTCGTTTACGTTGGTGTCTGTTTTTACAGAACGTATGTTTTCTATTCTCTAAGGAGAAGAACAATGAAATGGCTAATTACAATTTGTGCGTCGGTTGCGATGTTGTTACTGACGGCCGGAGCGGCGAATGCAGTACTTGTCTTTGAAGACAACTTCGACAGTCCAACTTTGGATCCAGAATGGGTTATAAGTCCCGGTGCGGGTAATCTCTCCCTTACCGATAATCCGGGGAGCCTTCGCTACACCGTTGACGCCTATTTGACAAGTTATAATGGCGGCTATGATTCGTCTGGGAACCAGGTACGCAAATCGCTTTGGGTAACTCGCCCATTCGAAGGAAACCAGTGGGTTCTCCGGGCGGCAGTGACCTTCAACCTGCGTCCGGGTCAGCCGACAAACAACCGGGATACTTTCTTCTCGGTGAGACAGCCCGGCGTGGATGGGACGGGGGCGGGGGTGTGGATGGCGGCCATGGACCGGGGTATTGGTGCAAATGACGACAATCCGGGGGGCACCAACGCCATGCAATTTTTCAATAGTGTCGTAAACGGACCGCGTGTAATATTCCCACCATCGCCAGGTCCGGTGCCTCCTGACAGGTGGTACTTAGAAATTGAGCGTAATGGGGACCAGATGATCAGTCGGGCCAGCAACGACGGCGACGATTCAACCTTCGAGTACCAGTGGGAGTATACGTTTGCTGCGGGTTACCTTACGAATAACCAAATATTCGAGTTCTGGGGCATGGGCTGGAAGGGTTCGAACAACCCTCCAGGCTATGTTGATTTTGACTTCATCAGGATAGTTCCCGAGCCGGCAACGATTGTCTTGCTTGTGACGGGTGGTTTGCTAATGCTGTTGCGTTGGCGAAAACGGAGTTAGACGGCGTAGGGCAATGAAGCTCATTGGGCGAAAACGGTGTCAGGAATCAAGATACACGACGTGAGGAAAACATTGGTTCCTGACACCGTCCGCCCTCTGTGATTTTATCGAGCGTATTACTCGAAGATTTAATCGCATTTTTTATTGACGAGGAAGGCAGGTTACAAATATGAAATGATTGGGCTTGCAGCGGGTCTTTCTCGCCAGAGGGTACACAGAATTGTCACAAAGCACTTAAAATAATGAAGCAAGTTGGAATATCATTGGGAAACCGCTCTGCTAACGGGTTTCCTTTGGAGCTTTACCATGCTTGATAGCTTCGTAGAGTTCACGGCGATGGACCGACACTTCCTTCGGGGCCTTGATCCCCAGCCGCACCCTGTCTCTGCGAATTTCGATCACCGTCAAGACAATGTCTTCTCCGATGATGATACTTTCCTGCGTCTTGCGAGTTAGGACCAACATGGTGCTTTCCTCGTCATGCCACGGCAAATCTCTAACCACTCATTACCAATATGCGATACGCCTGAAAACAAAGGGAAAATGTTGACATAACCTGAGCATCAGGCGGGATGATCGGGAGACTTCTGCCGATTGTAAGATAAGAATCGACAATGCAAGGCCACCCATGTGGGATACAAACTGCAATCCCATTACACCAATAGCAACAATCCTATGGGGAAAAAGGGGTATAATTTGGCATATTCGGGGAAAGTGGCAACAGTATGTGTAAGGAGTTATGCCATGCAAACTCAAATTGAACTCCCAAAAGCATTTTCTGTGCGTGATGAACATGAGTTCTACGTTTTTCAGCACTTGATGGCGAGGCTGAATCCTGAACTCATGGTCAAAATGGTGGCGACGGGAATGCATGTCAATGGAGGCTGCACGGTCTTTTGGGGTTTGGTATACCTGGACGGCCAGCCACCCAGTAAAAAAGAAGTGGAAGCCGCCCTAAAGGAAGCGGGCTTCGACTTTGCACACAATGTTTTGACCCAGGCAGCTTATGTGTGGACGAATCACTCAGGTGTTGAAGGCGGAAAGAAGTGAATAACCGCTAGTCTTGGAGCGTGAGGGTCAAATAATT
Organism: Pirellulales bacterium; assembly: GCA_963838495.1. Taxonomy (GTDB): domain Bacteria; phylum Planctomycetota; class Planctomycetia; order Pirellulales; family Thermoguttaceae; genus JBEKIK01. Next base: position 25,701 of record CAWIRC010000001.1, read on the forward strand.
GCAAGACGAAGAAAGGGGGAACGCTATGAAGATCGTAAGGCTTCTGATCCTTGACAAAAATGATGTGAAAGAAAGGCTCGCTCAGCTTGGGGCCGACGTGCCCGAGGGACTAACTGCCGACCAGTTGGCGAACCTGTACTCTGAGTGGCTGGAGGAACTGGCCACCGACGTGGATTTGGTGGGAGTGTATGTGGGGGGCAACCAGATAAACATCGTCGCCAACAATGACGCCGTGTGGGAATTGCCCGATAATGTAGATCCGACGTGAAGATTGGTGTGAGGAGCATCAGACATGAGCCGCATGATCATTTTCGGTTTGAGAACCGAAAGATGCACAAAATAGGCGAGGACATTTGCGGAAGTTCGCTAGAAAGTTGGAATCTACTCCTTGCAATAATTTTGTTTGCAATGAGTAAAACTTGTCATTTTGACAAGTTGCCCCTTACATTACCGCCGATTCATGGTAACCTCTGAATCAGGCGGACGGACGCTGCCTACGGTTGGAAGCAGTATCGCAGGAAGTGATGTGGGCTTCGTGAGATACGCCCTGCTTGCCCCACATGACAGGCAGGGCTTTTCGTTTGCCATTCAAACAAAAATGCCTTTTTATGCCGATTTCCCCAATTTCTCGTCCAGGTTGATTGCCTGAATTGATTGCCCTTCCTGATCGAAGACCTCGATCACTCTTTCAGCCAGCCACATTGTCTCAAGCCGATGAAAGTATTGTCATTGATGAAAGAATCTCAATCCTTGAAGTCCGAGGGGATAAAAATCCGTTTCGGCATCGAAGCCCAAAGGAAATATCAGTTAAATGGGAAGAACTTATTGATACAGGGATGCTAACAATGCTAGCAGTGTATGTTGCCCATCTTGCCAAAAGGGGAGTGTTGATCAAATACTATGGTGTTCCCCATTCCAGGTTGTCTAGTATAATGTACAAAAGTTGCCGGATGACTAGATGAAGAGCACCTCGGCTCTGCCGTGGAGCTCGTTGAAGAGTAAGCCGACGGTGGTCGAGTACCTTTGGGTGCTCCACCATGTCGGCTTTTTTTGTTTTTTTGTGGCGAAAGACGTCGGGAATCCGCTCATGGAAGGTTCCTGTGTCTTTTCTCATGGAGGTGAGACTATGTTAGCCACTGTTACTTACGTTCATGGAAATTGTCTGAAAGTCGTTGCCGAATCGAATGCAAGGCTTGACCAAAGGAATCGGATCATCGAGGCTCTCGGGGTAATGGGCGAACATTTGCCCAACGTTGATGAGGAGACTCTCACCAAATACTACAACTACCTGTCTGCAAGATTGTCATTCCCGTTCACCGCTCACTATCCCGAGCCAACGACCTCGCTTGAAGAAGTGCAGTACCGTTGCACCGTGCAGGAATTGTTAGACCCCACCAAGGACATCTTTGATGATTTCGATGGCATTTTTTGCAAGACCCGCAAGGGGAAATACGAACTCAACTTGCCATTGATCGAGTTGGAAGTGCCCCACAATAGTCCCAACTTTCAGTTTATCGAGGATTACTGGCACTGGTTCTGGAACTGGCGGTGAGACTGGAAGCTCCCAGCAGGTGCATATAAGGGGCATTGTCAGGGAAGACTCACGGAAGGTTTCTATGTTCTTATGCACGGAGGTGAGATTATCTGCCCCACTAACAGTTTGTAACAGCAGTCGTTACATTCTCGTCTTTTATGATTTAATTTTCTCCAGTCTATTTGAGTAGAACGTTTTATGATAGTAAAACAGGCAGAGGCTCGTCTAAATAAACTGCTAATCCGTGAAGGCATGGACATAACTTGTCCCAATCCCTTCACGGCTTTGAAGGCTTTTAAGGAATTCGCCAAAGAAACAGTGGAGTGTGCAGAAGATCTGCTCATGTTTCAGTGCGGAGTGTTTAATCTTACGGGTAAAAGGTTATTTCATCTAGTCTTTGTTCGTCAGTTCACAATCGAAGAAGAGGGAGAATGCGACCGATTGGTACAACTATATGTTGAGTTTACTTGTAAACCCAACGAATCCTTAACACCGCTTTCAACCATCCTTTGGGCGGAAGAATCCACAAGCATGGAACTATATTTTGAGAGAATTGAGAACTCAACGGAATTTAGTACAGCAATAGTCGAATCGACTTGGGATTGCAAAGTGCATCAGGAAGCAGTTTCCCTTGCCAAATCATGACATGGGCCATCCTGGAGTCCCCAGGGTTTGGGTATTATCCAGCCGAATAGGCTGCATATGCAGAGCTATTATGTTGAGGCCATTACCTCATTATAACAATCTATCAGTGATTTTGCAGGTATGGGAAGTTTCAAGATCGAAGCAAAAAGGTCACACTCATTGTCGATATGGCCTAGCAACTCGACAATCGCAGGGTTGTCGCCGGGGACGATTTTCTCATAATACGATTCGAATTGCTGACATTCCGTCCATTCGGGATCAACAACAGTCGGTAAAAGGGCAGACATGCCAACGGTCACCTGGTCCGGAGCTTCTCCTGGTTTGTCGGCGAATTTATCAATTGCAGTGTGGCTTTCGATCAAGTTTTTCAATTCGTTTGGAAGTTTCCAATGTTGAGCTATTAAGCCAGCCGCCTGTGCATGCGTCCAACCGAACTCCTGGCTTTCCAATGAAGAAAGTCGTATCTGCCCTTGCTTGCGAGATCCCAATAATTTTACGTATGAGTGTGGCGATTCCTTTGCCAAAATTGGTATTGCCATGTCTTGTAACAAGGCGGCTGCAAATACATTCTCGGCATCCTTCATGCCCAATAATTTGGCAAAGGCCCGAGCAAATAATGCACGACGCAGGGAATCTTGCCACAGACTTATTAAATCGAATGGCCCGCATCTGTAGTTTGTTATCAAACTTAACACTGCATTCCAAAGGACATAATTTGTGATGGTCTGAACGCTTACCAAGGCGAGAGCCAGTTTGATGTTCGAAATTTTACTAGCAAAGCCAAAATAGGAAGAGTTTACAAATCGCAATACTTGTACAGTCAAGCCCAGATCGATCTCAATGGGGACGGCACATTCAGCAGGTCCATTTGTAGGATCTTTAGAAAGTTCCAGAAGTCGAACTGCACTTTGCGGAAGCCCAGGCAATTGGGCTAGGGGAAGAATCTTGTTCAATTCCAGCTTGGGTGAGAATTCTTTTTTCATGATAAGGTAACCTGCCAAAATAATACTGAGGAGGAGGGTGATATACCCCATAGAAAAGCATACAATCCAACTTGTTGGCTAGGAAATCAGTAACAACCAAAATCACTAAGTTTAGAATTTAAGAACTTTTGACAGTCTGAACTTGACGGTATTATGCATTGTTACTCCGCCCCCAACCTGACGACCTGCTATGCTGTGTGTCTATTATAAGCCTCGACGTGCCGTGTGTTGAGCATCAGACATGAGCCGCATGACCATTGACAGAGTGGCAGCTTTCGATGATGATGAAAGACTGATGATCTATCGAACCTTTTGTAGGCTGCCAATGACGAACATCAACTTGACCCATCAACGAGAAAGACTTCTGGCCTTGCGGGCAAGACTTCAGGGCGATGTGACCCAGATGGAAGATAACGCCCTGAACAAGGATCACAGCAAAACCACCAGCATGCCCAACCACATGGCGGAGCTTGGGAGCGACAATGCCGATCAGGAACTCACGCTGAGTTTATTGGGGAGCGAAGAAGACGCCCTCGACCAGATTGAAGCAGCAATCGAGCGGATCGAGGATGGCAGCTATGGCCAATGCGATACGTGCGGAGCGAAGATCCCCAAGTCCCGCCTTGAAGCCATTCCTTATGCGGTAAAGTGCGTCCGATGTGCCTCGCAAAAGGAAAGCCAGGGGCCGCTCTCCGCCGAATGAAAAAAGCCTGGGCTTGGTTCCCAGGCTAGTGATTCCTTAAAAATGGCGGGTTAGTGGTTTCGTCCACTTCGGCTACTGCATAGCGTCCAGCAGGTCTTTGAACCGTCGCAAGCCGCCAACCTCACGGACAAGTCCCAGCAGTTCGTTGAGACGGTCAAACCCACCAATTACTTTGATCATCTGGGTCACCGCTCTCACTTGCTCCACGGTAACGGTGTATGCCGCTTTTTCAACTGGGGCCGGTTCAGGGACCTTTCGCTTTGCTGCTTTCTTGGCAGTGCGGGCTTTATTGATCTTAGTCTTGATGTTAGCGACGTGTTTCGGCGTGATCTTGATGCCTTGCTTCTTCAACGCCGTAGCGATTTCTCCACTCATGGATATTCCTCCTTACCTCTCATGGTAATGGGTGCGGAGGAATCTGTCAGCCTACCCTATATTTTGTGCCATTTGCCTTGAAACACTACAAAGATCCCACTTGGTCACCACTCAGCCGCTTCGTTAATTCCACCTCCTCATGCACCCGCTGCTGAAACTCCGGCGGCATCTTCCCGTGATCCGCTCGATTTTGCCTGTAAGTCCCCCGCCGCAGCAATTCTAGGACAGGTTTACCCTCGGGGGAGGATTGTGGGGATCTGGGCGATCTGTGTGAAAAGAGGTTGCGGCTGCCATTTGAGTGGGTGCGGTGGCAGAGGCTGCAAATGAGTCTCGTATTTAGCGAAATATCTTGGGTGTTGAAAAGGGCGGACTTGGGTGCTATACTGGCGAACTGACGATAACGAGTATAGCAATAACCAATTATCCGCCATTAAGTTAGGGCAACAGCATATATGACTTTTCAGATTCCCGCCGCCTCCATTTGTACACGTATATAGCGGGTAGCCCAGGTTCTCGAACCTGGGCGGCCATGGCCGCAAGAGGTCAATTAAACGTGTGTGGGCCGTTCACCTCTTGCGACTCCGTCGCACCGGTTCAAGAACCGGTGCTACCCGCTTTTCGGTGGGCTTTTGGGGCCGGGTCGCGTACCAACGCTGCCAGAATCGGCATCGATCTCGACACACTGGGGCAACCAATTATCCACCGCCTTCGGACCTAAAGCGATCAGTCGCCCCCGGAGAATTGTTCCGCATTTACTTCCTGCAAGCCCGGCCCTTCATCGACGTATTTTGCCACGATTTCCAGCAATTGATTTCGGTCAATCGGCTTGGGGATATAATCATTGCAACCTGCATCCAGGCACTTCTGGCGGTCGTCTTTCATGGCATGGGCGGTCAAGGCAATAATCGGTCCTTTCCAACCATTTTTTCTGAGTTGTTTTGTCGCTTCATATCCGTCCATGACCGGCATCTGCATGTCCATCAAAACGACATCGAAGGGCATGGATTCCATGTTCGCCTTCGAGGCGAGATCAACGGCCGTCCGCCCGTTTTCCGATATTGTGACTTCGGCGCCGGCCTTGCTGAGAATATGGGTGATTAATCGCCTGTTGTCGGGGCCATCCTCGGCAAGGAGGATGCGGCAGTTGAGCTTTCGTTGACGATCAGGCGTCTCTGATAATGATTCGCTGGCGGTAAAGGAGTTGCTGTCGGTTCCCGCATCATTTTGCGTCCTCGCAGCAATGGTCAAGCTGAAAGTGCTTCCTTTACCCATAATGCTGGTAACTTCAATGTCTCCACCCAGTATCCCGGCCAATCGCTTGCTGATCGCCAAGCCGAGCCCGGTGCCGCCAAAGCGGCGACGAGCCGAAGAATCGACCTGGGAAAAGGGCTGGAAAAGAACCATCTGTAGTTTTTCCTGGATGCCGATGCCCGTATCTATAATGTCAAAGCGCAACTTGGCTTCCTCATTGGATTGTTGTTCCATCCTCATGACGATGCGGACGCTCCCTGTCACGGTGAACTTGACGGCGTTGCCGACAAGGTTCAGGAGAATTTGCCGCAGGCGGATGGGGTCGGACTTGATCGTTTCGGGAATCTCTCCCTGAACTTCAAGAGTCAATTGCAGGCCCTTGGCATCGGCAGGCACCTTGAGCCAGGAGACTACGTCGGCGGCTATTTGGCGGGGCGAGCAGGATGAGATTTTAACATCTTGCTTACCCGCTTCAATCCTGGAAAGATCAAGGATGATGTTGATGATCTCGAGCAGGTGCTGTCCATTGCTTTTGATGATCTGTGCCGCCTGGAAGGCCTCTTCATTTGCCGAATTTTCCAAGAGGATGTCGGCGAATCCAAGGATCGCCGTCATTGGCGTGCGAATCTCATGGCTCATGTTGGCCAAGAACTCGCTTTTGGCCCGGTTGGCGGCTTCGGCAGCTTCCTTGGACATGCAAAGTTCCTGTTCGATCAGTTTGCGTTCATTGATCTCGGCTTCCAATTTTTGGATCAGAGGCCTGCCAAGGCGTACGATCAAAACGCTTCCGCCAATGATGAGAATCAACATCGTCGCAACGAGCATTGCTATGGATTTCAGTAGAGGCGACCGGATCTCGCTTGTGTCTATTTTCGCGACTATTCCCCAATTCAGTTTGGGAATGAAATTATACGCCGCAAGCACTTCCTTCCCTCGGTAGTCTTTTCCAATGATAGTCCCGGAGCGTCCCTGGAGTGCTTTCCGCATCGGCTCGGAAATGGGGGCCGCCGCCTGGGCATTCGGATCGATGGACTGCGCCTTGAAGAGGTAACGAATATTGTTTCCCACAGGAGTTGCAAGTGTGAACTCGCCCGTTTCGCCTATCCTGTGATATTTCCCAACGTACTTATCGTATTCTTCCAAGGTCTTTTGATCGTCCCAGTTGTTCAAACGGCCGATGATTTCCAGCAATTTTACGTCTTCTTTGACCTCCTCAGTGAGGCGAACCTCTTGCTGATGCATGATGGTGCGGTAGAACATCGTGAGTGAGATGCCCATGCAGATGAAGGCAATGCCTGCCAAAAGGACGGGACTCCAGAGAAACAGCCTTCTTTGCGTGCAGAGAGTGCTGAAAAAGGTGCGAACTTTTTGGAAAGCCATTATCGCAAGCATCACATCACCATCCTTTTTGATGTGTTTTTCCCCGCATGTCGCAGTAGAGCCATGCCTTCGGTTACCGATGAGCTGCAAAGAATCTCCCGCGCATTATCCTGTACGGCGGGAGCTAAACATGTCGCCGCGAACCGATCGGTATGCGAAGCGTGCAATTGACAATAATTCTGTCTGACGAATCTCGTGGTGTCGTTCATGTGCCGCCAATCTCAAATAATGCGCTGTAGATCCATGTTTTTCTGCATATTCTACAGGCGCGGGTCTTTTCACAAAGCAGCCGTAATTCACGTCAAACACATGACATTCGCAATTTCCACATTATGTCGCGAGCTCACGCCGCCATTACCGAGTGAGGAAACCATCGTTTATCTTTGTGATGTTTTTGTGCCATATTCGTGGGAACACAATATTCAAACCATAGAAGCATTTCTTCGAATATATACATTTGCCTAAAAAATGTTTTTGGGATAGTAGATGCCGCTTGATTTACTAAAACCGGATGTTTATTTTGGGGACAGCGATTCACTCGCATCGCATACATTTTTCGAAGTGCAGATCAGGGGTTGGATATATGCGCGTTGTACGTTACGGCAAAGATCAAGCAGTTCTTGAGTGATCTCTGCCAGTTTTACCAAGTCGGCGTCATGGATTACGGCGGTTTCCAGACGTTCCGCGGCGGCGCGGATGTGCGGGAGGTCTTTCTCCGCGGCGGTGATCTTCAATCGGCCCGCCAACAAGGCCAGATCGGCTCCTCGATGTTTATCCAAGGCGTAAGCCAGCTTTTCCGTAGTTTGACCGATGCTCACCGCCGTCTCGTAGGAAATATGAGTCGGCTGCTCGGATTGCCGTTCATGCAAACCGGAAATAAACTCGATGAATTCTTCGACCAAGTCGGGATCGAACTGGATTCCGGCACAGCGGCGGAGTTCCGCGAAGGCTTCTTCCCTTGTGTGGGCCTTATGATATATGCGGCTCGAAATCATGGTATCGTAAGCATCGGCGATAGTCAGGATGCGCGTGCCCAGCGGGCAGTCTTTCCCCTTGATGAGATCAGGCCGGGAGGGATTGCCGCCATACCATGCGTGGTGATTCTTCACAATCTCGACCAATTCCTCATTGGCAAAAGCAAAGCGGATGATTTCCACGCCGATCCGCTCGTGGGCGTTTATAACTTTCCATTCATCATCGTTCAACGGGCCGGGTTTCAGAAGGATGGCGTCCGGAACGCCGATCTTGCCGATGTCATGAAGCAGGGCCGCGGTTTCCAGCAAGTAGACATCGGTGGCGGGCATCTTGCCGGATGCCATCAGCACGCACGTATCGGCCACGCGGATGCTGTGTTCCGCGGTGCAGGGATCGCGATAAGTAAGCGTGGAAAGCAAAGCGCTGACGGCGTGGTAGGGAATCGCCGCAGAGGAAGCAAACGTCTCCGGCAAGGGCATGGTATGGAGAGCGGACTGCTCGATGGCCTTGTATTGGTCGGCTTGATCCCATCGCACGCATTGATTACGCCCGTTGTATTTGGCGAGATATAGCGATTTGTCGGCTTGCTGCAACAATTCCTGAGGCTCGGCCGCGCCCAGGGAGGAAGACGATATTCCCAAGCTTACCGTTACCTTTATTCCCTCGAAATCCAAATCCATTACCGTTTTACGGAACCGTTCCGCCGCTGTATAAGCGCTATCTACGTCCACATGGGGCAATAAAACGCAAAATTCTTCGCCGCCGTATCGGCAAATCGCATCGCAATCGCGCATTGTTTTTCGCAGTGCGCTGCCAATGCCTCTAAGCACTTCATCTCCTATGGAATGTCCCCGCTTGTCGTTTACATTCTTAAAATGATCGATGTCGATCATGATGCAACTGACGGGATGGTTGTAACGTTGGCTTGTATTCCAATGTATCTCGAATTGTTCGAAGAAGGAACGGCGGTTCAAACAACCCGTGAGCGAATCGATTGTGGCCAGGATTCGCAATTCTTCGTTTTGCTTGCGGATTTCTTCCCGCGAGTATTCCAGTTGAATCAGGGTTTTATTGAGCGCGTCCCGTTCGCGCTCCAACGGCGTCACATCTTCAAGACAGACCACGACACCCATGATGGCATTTACGGCATTTTTCACCGGCGCCGCATTAACGACGAAAGTGCGGTAGTCGCTTCCATGGGTGCGGAGACGAAGAATTGCGCCGTCGCGGATTTCCATCCTTAAGCACGGAACTCCAGGGATAGGGTTCGGCATTGGAAGATTGCTCTTCCCAGGGCAACGAGGAAACCGGTTGTCCTTGCAGTTTCGTGGAGGAAACGCCGATAACATCCTCTAAAGCGTGGTTGGCCAACATGATCCGTTCTTTTTGATCGAGGACCAGCAATCCTTCCGCAAGGACGTTTAACGCCGATCGCACGCGGCTGGGTACAGACCGCGAGGGATCCAAGCCTTTTAGCACGCGGTGTAGGAAAATCAAATTCAACAAGAAGCAGGATAATGTAATAAACGTCATAGAGCGAAAAGCGGGGGCTTGCAAAAAGCCTAAGAATCCCGGTTTCTTCAAGGCCACGAAGCAAACTTCCAGATGGCCCCAATTATGACGAACACCGAGGAAGGGAATTAAGATCTGGTCATCGGTCGAGTTTTCGTTAGAGGCAAGAGTCCAACCGCTGCCATGACCGCCCGCTTCCACCCACAATACGCCATCCTTCCGTCTAATGCCCGCCGACAGAATGTCGCTGCGGCTGGCGAGGTAAAGTTGCAGCAACTGCGCCGCTCCTTCGCGGTTGCCTTGGGAGACCAGTATGGCGGCTTGCAGTCCGATTGTTTTACACAGAGCTACTCGATCGTTGACGACAATTTGGGAGCGATCGGGAATCAGACCCAATGTCATGGCGGTCAAGATCACGCACGCGGTGAGGCATGCAAGACCAAAGGCGACTCGTGTTTTCGCGCCAGGCATTTTCATCGCGAATTTCACCGATGCCAGATTTAAAATTTAATTATTTTCGTCTATATGCGACTGCCCCCTTTGTCAAATTGTTGATCATATCATCCATAAAACTTTCCCGCGAAATGCCCGTTTGAACATGCGGCATCCGGGGGAAAACTGCCGGTTATTTTATGGACAACAATCTAATCTAGCTTATTGCTAACTCCGGCGATGTAGATTTAAAATCGTTTAAGCTTTGAAAGGCCCGCGGCAATTCAAAGCATTTAATCCCTGCAATTCCCCCGACCCGTGAAATGAAAAGGGCCGTTATAATCAACACAAGCCAAGTAAATAACAGGATGGGCCGATTCCAATCGAGTAGACGAATTCGTGCAATCCGGAGCGTTATGGGAGATTGCGGCAATATCCTGGCGGAGAAAAACATCGGCCAAATCCGGGGGTAGAACAGCTTCCCCGGGGCGGATGGCCGCGCAAGTTCAATCATTTTCCCGCCGCATGCAATATGAGATTTATGCCGAATGCATGGATTCTTGCCGCCGCCAATTGTCACGCGTCATATTGCGGTCGAGGGATCTGCCGGAAAGAGGCAATTAATCTTATGTACTCCAGGCATTGCGCACGCGGCGGATTTTATCGCGACACCAGCGCTGAAATCGATTGAAGAGAAAATCGCCTATGGATTGTCCCTGGGGTGTAAAACTCACCTGAGTGCGCTGGCCGGCGGCCAATAAAAGGCTCTGATCCAAGGACAATTTCACCTCTCCGGCGAATTGCGGAACAAGCAATTCATAGGACTCCGGGCCGGCTTCATCCTTTTTGTCCGGCGATTCATTTGTTTTGCGTCGCACAGGAAGCGGCCCGCCCTTGACGGCCGCAAGCGCCGGGTGGAGCGGTTCCAAAGACGCGCGTGGTTCAATTTGCGATAATGTGTTTTTAAAAACTCGTTCTCCCGCGCGTATTGTCACGGTTTTTCCGACTTGTGCGAAAAAGGCGTCGGCATCGTCCTGGTCCACGGCCACGCGCACTTCCTTGAAATTTTCATCTCCCAGCAGCACGACTTCCGAACCTTCGGAGAGATATTTTCCCAACAGCAATTCCGGCTGACGGCTGACAATTGTACCCGAAACCGGCGCCCGGACCACCAGCCTGGAAGCCTGTTTGATTTTTTCGTCTCGCTTTTTTTCCAACGCTTCCAATTTTTGCTGTTCCGCTTTCAGGGCGGCGATTTCTTCCTTGTGCTGCAAGGTGCGGATAGTGAGCCGGGCGATGTCGATTTCTTTTTGCAACTCGGCCGTTTCACATTCCAGCTCATCATTGGTCAGCACGGCGATTACCTGGCCCGCATCCACCGCTTGCCCGGATCGGACCTCGATTTTACGCACAAATCCGGGACTATAATTTCTGATCACAAGGAGCGGTTTGTATTCCACTATCGCCGGGGCGGCGATGCGGAAAGGAGTTGAAAAGCACAACAACGATATGCACAAGAGCAAACAAACGCCGCCGCCGACAAGTATGGGTGCGTGGGCGAGGATTTCTCTTTTGGACTGGGGTTGCGGGATCGTTTCGCGAAACGCCAAAACGCCAAGGCGGTTATAAGCGCAACAATACACCAGATCATCTGCGATTCTTCAAACGGCAGGATGGATAATGTCAGAATGGTGAGCGATAAGTATACTATGCAACGCCAGATTGCCGCGATTAAACCGTAACAGGCGATGATTTGGCGTTGCAGCGGGGTGTCGCCGGGGAATACCACGTTGCCGCCCGTCAGGATCTTGCCGCGCACGCCTCGCCAAAATTGCTGGCCGAAAGCATAAAGATTGGGTATTTCCAGCAGATCCATGAGAACGTAGTAGCCGTCGAAACGCATTAAGGGATTGCCGTTGAACAGCAGGCTGCTGACCATGGCGATGACCACTATATTCACGCAGCAATAATGAATCCATCCAGGACCGGTATAACACCAAATCAAAACAGCCAGCGCAGCCGCGAACATCTCCACGTAAAGGCCGGCCAAGGCGGTATAAATGCGTTGCCGTTTGCAGCGGAAAGCCCAGGAAGAAGTGACGTCTACATAAGGGACGGGCATGCCCCAGAGGATCATGATCCCCATTTCAGAGACGATGCCGCCGTATTTTTTACAAACCAGGCCGTGAGCGGCCTCGTGCAAGGCTTTCAACACTACCCAGGCAACCGTCAAAGTGAACCAGTTGTGCGGGACGACGACGGTTTGCAACTCTTTTGTAAAAGAACTCCAACTGGAGATTAATCGTCCAATAGCGGCCAGGCACGCGCAGAGCCACACTCCGCAGGTCGCCGATTCGAAGAGCCATGCGCACCACGGCAAAGCCGCCGTTAAGAAGCGATCCGGATGCGCCAGCGGGATGCGAATGGCCAAGGGATTAAAATTATGGCGGGGGGATGGAGCGGAATCTTTTTTTTGGTCTTCCAGGCTAAGCATGCCCGTGGGATGAGCCAATTTGGCGTCCAGCAGCCAATGCACGATTTGCACGGCTTCCTCTTCGGAAAAGGCATCTTTGCCCAAGGTGTTGGCGAGCCGCTGAAGGACGGCGTCCAGGGACGTCTTGCCGTCGAGCATGGAAATAAAGCTGCCTTCGGCGATGCCCAACCGGTAGAACTGGATTTCTTGAGGATCTTCGAGAAGATAGCACGGTTTCCCGTGGTAATACTGCACTGAAACGTGCAGATCATTGCGCAAGGTGATGTATAGCTGCCTGGGATCGCGGGTGCTGGGATCTCCGGCGGGGTTCATCTTAGCATCCGAAATATGAAAAAATGTTTTCCCACAGTTTGTGAAACAAATTCCAATACAATACGTGCCTTGCGCCGTAGATCGTGGCCCTGCCATTCATGCCGGGGTGGAACAATTCATTGGGATTGTCGATCAGTATTTCGCCCACGAATACAAAGTCCGCATCCCATTCTTCGGCGCGGGGATGGATGCGAACGAGCGTTCCCTCGAAAGGCCGGCCGGGGTAAGCGTCTATTTTCACCGCGACTTTTCGGCCTACTTGCGCTTCGGTGATATCGCGTTCCGGAATGGCCACTTCGACCACCATCTTGTCCAGAGGAGCGACTTCAAAAAGATTTTGTCCCAGCGTAACGGGCATGCCTTCGGCCCGCTTTTGATCGCCGCGGAGGACTATGCCGCGTATGGGACTTTTTATTTCCAATTTTTTGTTCCGCGACTGGAGCAATTCGAGCTTCAAATCCAAGCGTTCCTTTTCCAGCGCGGCCATCTGGGCTGCGCCCTGGTCCTGCTTGGCCATTTGGACGTTTCGTTTCACTTCCGAGCACTTAAGGTCGGCGGTCGTTTCCGAAATTGCCAGGCGGATTTCCCGGGCGTCCATTTGAGCCAACACCTGATCCTGCTTGACCACGTCGCCGGGTTCCACCCGGCTTTTTTCCAATATGCCTTCAAACGGCGCGGCAATGAATCGGCGCACGATGGGTTGCAGCCTGCACTTGCAGCTTATTTTATAGGAGCAAGGGATCCACAACGCGATAAAAATTATACCCAGCAGAATCGGCAAGCCCCTGATCAATAGTTTGCGGTGGCGCTCGGTCAAGCGCTGGCACCAACGGCGCAATCGGCCGTACTCGGATCGCCTGAGCAGTTCCAGGCAGACTGCCACGCGCGGTTCGCTGGCGCGAATAAGTCCTAAATTAAGCGGTTTTTCCGCAAAGTCCTTTTTTCCAAGGAAGAGCCAAGCCGCCACGGTTTTGTCCTTGGCGGTTCGCAAGGGACTGCTGATTATCGCCGCGTCGTCGGCATGGGCGGAGAGTTTCCGGTGAGCCAATGTCGCGTGACGGGAAGCGTCCCCGGGCAAAGGCCATACGGTTAATTCTTGGCGCAACACGGCTTCCGCCAAAACCGTCTCCATGTCGCGCGCGGTTTGCGATCGCCGGTCAACCGCAGCCATGCCGGAAATCGCCAGCAGGCGGAAGCTTTCGGGATGTTTGCCGCATACACCCAAAACAACCTGCCTGCAACCCACAAGATTCTGGAAACCGTTTACCAGTTTGGCGCAGCCTTGGGCCAATCCCTCGCTGTTTTCCGCGGACTGCAATATATCCATTATGCCGGCCGCCGCCCGGGCCTCCCACTCGGCCAGGCGGAGCTGATTCTCAACCCGCCGAGCAGCCGTATCGTCAGCCGCCGGCAGACCCGCCAAATAGTCTTCCCAGGAATGGTCGCTGAAGCAGACCGATGAATCGGTTATGTCACTCACAAGCGATCTCGATGTAAAAAATATTATTGAATCCCGGGTAGTTGATAATCACTTTGCCGGGGTTGCAGTTGTACTATGACCTCTTTCCCAGGCAAGGCAGTGCAACTGCCGCACCAACTTATGCTTTTTTTACCGCCTAGGACTGGGGAAATGGTTCTATTTATCGTTATTTTCATCACTCGCAGTCAAAGATGCCGTCTGCGGGTTGGGAATAATTGAAAGGAAGCAAGCCATCCCGCTGCGATAGTGTTTTTTGGGATTGTCGATGACGACTCTGACGCGAACAGTGCCGCTTTCCGGATCGGTTACCTGGCTGACGGACTCGATCGAGCCTTTTGCCGGCGTGGACTCTCCGGGAAAATTCACGGAGACTTTCTGGCCGACGGAAAAACGGCCCACCTCGGCCGCGGCAACGGGAAAAATGATTTTTAATTGATCGCATTGCACGACTGTCAGCACGATGGGATCGGTGGCTGCAACTTGTTCGGAAACCTCCTTATGGATCTTTGTGACTATGCCGTCGATTGGGCTGATGATTTTACGGCGTTCGATTTGCGTCCCGATGCGGGTGTATTCTAATTCCTTTATTTTCTGCTCTTCCTTGGCGGCGAGCAGTTCGGCCTCGGCAATTTCCAATTCCGCCTTTGCACGCAACACTTCCTCGGAGTGCGCGTGGCCGTCGGCCTGCAGTTCCTGGAGCTTTTGGGATCGCTCCTTTTTAAGTTCCACGGCGGCCGAGGCGGATTTTATCCGACCCAAAGAATTCTTGCCGGCCTTGGCGATTTCCATGGCGGCTTCCAAAACGTCCGTGTCCAACGTCGCCAGAAGTTGTCCCTCGTGAACCGTATCGCTTTCTTTGACGAGCATCTTGGTGATTATGCCTTGTTCCGCCGTCGATACATTGATGGTCCGATATGGTTCGGTAAAACTGTCCACGTTGTTGGCAAGAAGCGATTGCGCGTTCATTGTCAAAACCATGACAATCGCAATGTCCCACCTTATCAAACGGATTGGTTCATTTAGTCTGGTCATAAAAAGGTCCTCGACTGTTCCCCCGGGAGTAATTGCCCGGGGTTATAAATATGTTATTGGGATTGTTGATCATACTTTGTTAATATATCTCGCAACCAACGGTCATGCAGAAACAAACTGTGCCGGGCCCAATAGTGTTGCCGTTCCACGCGGATTTGAACGCGGGCGATTTCTCGCGATAAATTCAATGTAGATTCGCACTTATCATCCGCCAGGCGGAGCACGAGTCGTTTCAGGCCGGGCGCATATTTTTCTATCAAGGGATCGTCGGCGGCCACGTAGAACCTGCAGGAACCCGGATCGCCTTGGCGCGCGGCCCGGCCGGAAAGTTGACGGTCGATGCGCCGCGATTCGTGCCGTTCCACGCCGATGACGTGCAAGCCTCCCAGCTCGGCCACGCCGGGATGGAGGCGGATATCGGTGCCCCGGCCGGCCATGTTCGTGGCGATGGTAACCGCTCCGGCCTCGCCGCGCGGGCCACAATCATGGCCTCCGACAAGTCTTGTTTTCCGTTAAGGAGCCGGAATGGGATTCCGCGCTTTTCCAGTTTGGCGGCCAAGAACTCGCTGTTTTTTATGGTGCGAGTGCCGACCAGGACCGGCCGGCCGGTTCGGTTTAAATCGGCGATTTCCTCCACAATTGCCGCGTATTTGACGTCGGCGTGTATAAAATATCGGGTTGGAAGCATCTTGCGCCGGCAGGGCATGTGGGGAGGAATCGCCACGATCTGCAATTGATACAAATTCCAGAACTCCCGTTCGCTGCCTTGCGCGGTCCCAGTCATGCCGGAAAGATGCGGGTAGAGTTGGAAATAGCGTTGCCGGGAAATTCGCGCCATCGAACAGTTCTCGGCGTTGACCGAAAGCCCTTCCTTGGCTTCGACCGCCTGATGCAAACCGTCGCGCCATTGCCTGTCGGGATAAAAACGCCCGGTGTACTCGTCAACCAAAAGCACCTTTCCGCCTTGAACCACGTAATCCTCGTCTTTGTGCAAGAATTCTTTGGCATGCAGGGCTTGCTCGACGTACATGTCCCAAGGACGGCGGAGCCCGTTTTTCGGAATCGATTTTCCCGCGGCGAAGATTTTTTGTTTTCCCGGGCCGGTAATAGTGATGCGGCGATCGACTCGATCGGTGAGATAATCTTCGCCGGAAACAAACTGCGATGCGGCGTCCCGGGCCGAGTAATAGGCCCTGATCTCGATGTCGGCGTCGTTCGTGTTCTGGCTGAGCAACAAAGGCGAGGTCGCCGAGTCGATCAAGACGCTGTCCATCTCATCCACTATGGCCACGGCAAGGTCTCTTTGTACGGTCGAGGCCTGCGGCAACTCCCGACCTTGAAGCAACGCCCTGAAGCTCGATCCCAAAGCCGCTTTGGGATGGTTCCAAAGACGAAGTTGATCGCGCAGATAGTCAAAGCCGAACTCCTGATCGGCGCCATAGGTCACATCGCAGGCATAAGCCGTCTGTTTCTCGCAGTGCGAGATGTCGTAGCGGTTTAGACCCACCGAAACGCCCAACATCTTATAGACCGGCGAAAGAAGTTCGTAATCCCGCTGGGCCAGATACTCGTTTGCAGTGACCACGTGCACTCCTCGACCGGCCAAGGCGTTGACGAACGCCGGAAGGCTGGCCAAAAAGGTCTTGCCTTCCCCGGTTTGCATTTCCGCCACGCATCGGCGGGTCAAGATCATGCCCGCCAGCAATTGTTCGTCATAGAGCGTTATCCCCAGGCAACGCCGCGTCGCTTCATAAACCAGAGCAAAGCCGGGAATGGTTATCTCCTTGCACGAAGGACAAAGACCGCCGGCCACGGCCTGCCGGAGCCGCCCGCTTCGGGACAGCAGTTCTTCCGCGGAGCAATGCTGCAAAGCGGCGGCGCTATCACGCACTTTTTGCACGAACCGCCACTCGGTTTTCCTTGCAAAGCGGGTCCGCGGCCAAAGCCACTGTTTGGCGCGGATTATCATCGGCAATGGAGGGGAGAATGAGTCACCGGTGATCATGGCATTTTTTTCACTCGGCGATACTATTCACAAGGGGCTGTTATTGTTTGATGGTGACGTTTGTAGGAACCATGGCTGCGGCTGGAACATCGATAATGACGCGCGGCGAAGACGCGCGATCTTTGTTTGACGGCGAAGGTTGCGAGGCATCCGCCCCGGCTTGCGGCGATGCGCCTTGATCGGCGCAACGAGGCAGGATGAGATTTTATCACAACCTGGGTGGCGTTGTTACAATTCACTTGCGCTTTTGCAGGCGCATCGTTCGTGGAAGCGGGCCTCGGGGCGGTAATGCCGGAATTTGTCGACACGGGCTGGGGCCGCGCCGGCCTGCTGCGACGTCGAGGGCGGCGAGGCCCCGGCTTGCGGCGGCGCGCCTTTATCGGCGCAACGCGGCAGGCTGAGATTTTACCACGACCTGAGTGGCGTTGTTATAATTCGCTTGGGCTTTTGCAGGGGGATTGTTTGTCGAAGCCGCACCAGGGGCGGGAACGGCGGTATTCGTCAAGGAGGGCTGCGGCGCCGGCGGTGTCGGAGGGGCAACATCGGATGGCGGCAAGGGTATGACTTCTATGCCTTTATTCGAAGGCGGCGCCTGTTGGGAGGGCGCGGGCAGGCATTTCAAAAGGATCCCGGTGGCGCGGTTCAAGTTCGCCAATGATATGTTGTACCCGATATGCGCCGCCGCAAAGTTGAATTCCGCGTTTCCGTACCGTTCTTGGGCGGCCAGCAAATCTTCAAGCACTATGCCGGCTACTTGTTCTTCGCCGGGCAATAATCGCCAACGCGCATCCAAATACTTGATTTCCGTATCGGCGGCCTGCATGGCCAGGTATTGCGCTTGCGCCTCGTGGAACGAGGCATCGACGTCACGCACGGCGACTTCAATTTCCTCGACCAGCACGGCGACGGTTTGTTTTAACTGCAGGCCGAATTGCTGGCATTCCAATTGACGTTTTAGCAGGCGGGACTTGGCCAGGCGGTTTCCCAGGGGCACTTCGAACTGCAAACCCGTGGTGTAGCCCGGTTCACCCACGGTGAATTGATCTACCCAGGCCCTGCCCATGTGGCTGTCGCCCTCGAGACCCATGGCGTACAGGCTTAAAACCGCATCCAATACCGGGAGCAAATCCTTTTGGGCGACCTGTTCGCGGATGCTGGCCGCTTTGATCTGTTGCAGCGACTGATTGACTTCCGGACGATTGTACAACGCCGTGATGAGCGAATCGCGCACGCCGATGCCGGGATATTGCAGATGCGGATATTGAATTGGAACGAGCTCGACGTGATCGGACACATAGAGCCGGGGATCATTTACGAGGAGATTGATTCTGGCTTCCGCGTTGTGAACGGCCGCATCGTAGCGCACCAAGCCTGCGCGCCTGGATTCCACCGCGGCTTTGGCCCTGACAATTTGCCCTCCGTTGGCATCGAAATTTTTTCGGGATTCCAATTCGTTAAGGATCGATTCAGCCTGTTGTAAAAGCTGCCGTTTTTGCAGCAAGGTTACGCGCTCCAAATACAATGTCCAATAGGCTTTAGTTACATCCAACAAATGGTTCTGCAAATCGGCCGCGAACTGGTCGGCGGCGACGCCGGCGTCGATGGCCGCCAGCACGATCACGCTTTCGTTGTATGCGCGGCCCGCTCCGTTTAATAAAGGCTGCGTATATGAGAGGGTAAGCCTGGAGGAACCTTGGGGATAAAGGGCCCAGTCGGGCTCATAAATGAGGGCATTATTATTATCCAGGCCAAATTTTTGGGAGACTTCGAATTGTCCGCCCAAGGGCGTCTTTTTACGTATGCCGCCGTCATAATACCAGTTTTGATCCCGGTACCGTGGAGTGGGGGTGGTTTGGCCACCGGCCGTGAGAATAGTCGTCGCGGTATCGCTGGTGCGGATGAAATTGCTTTCCAGGAAGGCGCGGGGATCGAATGCGGCCTGGGCCGCACAGATCTCCGTCCGCTGAATTTCGGGAATGGTGCTCAGCGCGAGGACTTTGGGAGAATGCTGCATCGCCCCGAGAATCAATGCCTCTACGTCGATGGTCAAAATGTGATCCGAGTCCCATAGGGGGCGATCCAAATATTGATTCCACCACGGCTGAAATCCAAGGGGAATGTTCTGCTGCGCGTTAGCCATCCGCAGCGAATGTTGCTCATCGACCGAGGTCACGCGTTGCTCGTAAGGGGTCAGCAACTCCTGACGGCTTGTAGATTCTTCCGCCAAGACGGCATTGTTTTTTCCAACGCATGACAAACCGAGAAATACCACCCAAATGCCGGCGATCAGACAGCTTGCAAGATAGGCAGTTTTCATAAGGGGCATCCTTACCTCATTTAAAGTCTGAAATCTAAAACCTTTTCAGAAGTGACTTTAAATCATTCAAAATGCCCCATACTCAATTTCGACACATCTTGTATTTTTCACAAAGATGATGTCCTTTTTCCTCAACTTTGATTTTTTCTATACAACTGGATTTTGTGTTAAGATCCAATGTAAAAATATTATGGTAATGGCATTCTTTTTCCTTACCACTGATTTAATCTATATAAGTGGACTTTACGTTAAGACCCGATGTTAATCTGTTATGGTTTTGCAGTACTTCCGGCAATCCCAAAAAACACGCATTTTGATTATAATTTCCCAATTTTGAGATTTTATAGTATCTATTTAATGTGGGGAGTGGAGTTCTCTTATCGCACGTCACTCAGGGGCGACAGACTAGATTACCAGGAGAATATACACTTATCGCAAAACGGCAAAGATCGGCCGCGTGAAGTTCCCGCAACAACTTATTTACTGCCCCCTAACTTGTAATTAACATCCACTCTACTCAATACCTTGCCCTGGTATTCCACATGCTCAAAAGTATTTTTTACCGCAGTTGCGCCCTGGTCAGCGAAGTAGAAGATACTCTACGGCATTTGTATCGATGGCATCGCACATGGTCCACTCCGCCGCGCGATCGCCTGCCGGACATGTATGCCCTGGAAGACCGGGTGCTGTTCAGCGTCGCGCCGATCGTTAAAGCCGCGGCATTGCAGGCAGGCGCCGGCGGGAGCCAAACGGCATCGGCATCCTTGCTGACCCCCCAGACCACTCCCATGCCCATCGCAGATCAGTCCTCGCTCGCCGTGCATCGAGGCCATGCGGGGCAAGACGCTCAAAAGATGCTGAAAACCTCGTCTATCCAGTACAACAGCACAATCGCCTCTTCCTGGAACAATCTCCGGGCCAGGCACAACTCTCACCATTCTCACCATGCACACCCGGCGGGGACTGATCGGCACGCCGATTTCGCAATCATCGACGACAGCCTGCAAAACCTGGATCAACTTATACGCTCATTGAATCCGAACACCGAGGTTTGTTTATTCGATCATCAGAAAGAATCGCCCACCGAGGTGTTAAGCAGGGTTTACAATTGGGCAAAAACCAAGCATGTCAAACTGGATTCCGTCTCCATTTTGTCGCACGGCGTTTCCGGGAGTTTTGTCCTGGGAAACCAGTGGCTGTCGTCGTCCAATATGGGGGAATTCACGGAGGCCTGGAAGCGCCTTGGGGCCGTGATGTCGCGGGGCGGAAGCATCGACATCTTCGGCTGCAACGTGGCCCAGGGACCGGACGGACAGAAATTGATCAATGACATCGGACGCCTAAGCGGCGCCGCCGTGTATGCCTCGGTGGACGATACCGGCCGGGGCGGGAATTGGGCATTGGAAGCGGCCTCGACGACCGCCGTTGCCTCGGCCTGGCATAATCCGCTTAATACCGGGGCGCTCCAACAGTGGAACGGGCTGCTCACCAGTATTCTGGTCACCAACGCCAACGATTCCGGCGCCGGGTCCCTGCGAGATGCCATCGTCGCTGCGAATGCCAATCCGGGCATGGACTATATCACGTTCGCCATACCCGGAGCTGGAGTGCACACGATCACGCTTCAGTCGGCATTGGATGTCATTACTTCTCCCGTCAGCATCGACGGTTACACCCAGCATTACGCCCAGGAGCACGCATCGCCAAACACCTTGGCCGTGGGCGACAACGCCGTTTTGCAGATCGAATTAACCTGCTGCGCCTTCGCTCGACATCGGCGGGTTGACGTTCGGTCCGGGTTCCGACGGCAGTACGATTCGCGGGCTGGCGATCTTCGGCTTCAAAGAATCGGCAATCAACATTGGGAATATATCGGGACCGTCGAACAATGACCTCATTGTCGGCAATTTCATTGGCACCAACGCCGCCGGCGACGCCGGGCATGGAAACGCTTACGGTGTGTACGTTCTCGAGAGCCAGAACGTCATCATCGGCGGCTCGACGCCCGCCGACCGCAACGTCATCAGCGGCAATTGGAGGTTGGACATACATGGAGACATATATGGGGCGGGCATATATCTTGATTATTCGGTTTCCACCATCATTGCCGGCAACTACATCGGCACCGATGCCGCCGGAATCGCCGCCATTGCCAACGATTACGGCATATACACGAACCATGTGACCGGAGCAACTATCGGCGGAAGTGCCGCGGGGGCGGGCAACGTGATCTCGGGAAACCTCGACAACGGCATCGATATGGAATGGGGCATCAGCGACAACGTGATTGAGGGAAATTATATCGGCACGAACACGGCCGGCGGCGCCCTGGGTAACGCCAACGGCATCTGGGCCAATCTTACGATCGGACTGACGATCGGCGGCACGACCGGCAACGTTATCAGCGACAACACGGGCGCAGGGGTGAAAATTTGCGATGATCCGGACACTTACTGCAGCCGCGTCAGCATACTGGGGAACTCGATCTTCGCCAACGGCGGACTTGGGATCGACCTGGTGTCTTCCGGCGACGCGCAGAGCGGTCCGCTTAAGAACGTCACCTTGAATGATACCGGCGATGTGGACTCGGGGCCGAATTACCTGCAAAATTTCCCCGTGCTTGCCGCCGCCACGGCCGGTCCCAGCCGGTTCACGGTGGTTGGCTTGTATAACAGCACCGCTAGTACGAGCGTCCGCATAGAGCTATTTGCCAATACGGCCGCAGATTCCTCCACCTACGGCGAGGGCCAGACATATTTGGGCTACGTGGACGTGACAACCGGCTCGGACGGCAACATTACGGCCGTCAACGATTCGAGCGGCACGGCCACGATGACCACTGGAGCCGATGGCGTCAATAGGTTCGTGGTCAGTTTCAATACTTCCCGACCAGCCGGCGAGTACATCTCGGCCACGGCCACCAATCTGGTGACCAGCGCCACGTCCGAGTTCTCGCAGTCCGTTGCGGCAGACACGCCTGGAATCAGTGTCATGCCCGCAACCTCGCCAGCAAATCCACTGACCGTTGCCGAGGGCGAGCAGGCGACTTTCAACGTGGTATTGACCGGCGCTCCCAGCGCAAATGTGACGATAGACCTCAGCAGTACGGATACTACCGAGGGCACGCTTTCCACAACCTCGCTCGTGTTCACTCCGACTAACTGGAATACGCCTCAAACAGTCACAGTCAATGGGGTAAACGATAACCTGGTCAACGGCGACCAGGCTTACACGATAGTCACCGCTCTCGCAATCAGTTCCGATGCCAACTACGGCAACACGGACGCCGCCGACGTGTCGATGAAAACCATCGACAACGGCTACAATACGATCTGGGTGACGAACAACAGCGACGTCGTCAACGGCACGGTAACATCGATCGCCGCATTGTATGATAACCCGGCGCCGACGGCATCTCGCTCCGCGAAGCCATTCTGGCGGCAAACGTCACGGACAACGGCCCCGGCGGGCCGAATAGGATTTGCTTCAACATTTCCGGGAGCGGAGTGCACACGATTGCCCCAACTTCCGCGCTGGATAATATTACGAGACCGGTAATCATCGACGGTTATACGCAGTCGGGCGCGTCGCCCAACACGCTCGTGCTAGGCGAGAATGCCGTGCTGGTGATCGAACTTAGCGGCGCGAGTGCAGGCAGTGGCGCCAGCGGGCTGACGCTGGGCGCCGGCTCCAGCGGCAGCACCATCTGCGGGCTGGCCATCGACCGCTTCAGCGGCAGCGGAATCAGCGTTTTATCGGACAACAACACTGTATCCGGCGATTTTATCGGGACCAATCCCGCCCAAGGCACAGGCCTGGGCAATGGCACCGGCGTATACGTCTCCGGGTCAGGGAACATGATCGGCGGCACGGCGGCGGCAGCTCGCAACCTGATCTATGGCAACACCGGCGTGGGAGTGGTCGTTTCCGGGGCGTCGGCCACCGGCGACAGCATTATCGGCAACCACATCTATTCCAACGGCGGGCTGGGCATTGACCTGGGCGGCGACGGCGTTACTGCAAACGATAACGATACGGGCGATAGTGACGCGGGCCCGAACAATCTGCAAAACTATCCCGTGCTGAGCTGCGGTCAGATATACAACAACCAGTTTAGCGTGATGGGCACTTTCAATAGTGCGCCGAACACCACGTATCGCATTGCCGTCTTTGCCAACAGCGCGACCGTCGGCGGCGATACGAGCGGGTATGGCGAAGGCCAGCGATACCTGGGCAGTTTCAGCGTAACCACCGATGGCGACGGGAACGCCACTTTCAACCAGGTTCTGAGCGGCGCCAGCGTGACGCCGGGCGAGCTTATCTCGGCAACGGCAACCAGGCTTACGGCCGGCGGTCAGTTCACCGACACCTCGGAGTTCTCCAACTACGTGACGGCCGCCGTTCCCGCTATTAAGGTTAACTACTCGGGCCTGACCACGAGTGAGGACGGCCTTCAAGGCCCTCAAGTTCAGCTTTCCATAACGCTGGCCACTCAGCCGACTGGCCCTGTCGAGATTACCCTTAGTCAGACCACGCCGTACAGGGCCACGCTTTCGTCTGACGCGGCGGGCTTGCATCCCGTTGCGACGCTCAACTTCGACTCCTACACCTGGAACACGCCGCAAATCGTCTATGTCACGGGGAAAGACGATACGTATGTTGAGGATGCCACGGGTCCGTACTCCACCGCGTACACTGTCACGGCGTCTGTAACCAGCTCGAGTGACGGCATATACAGCACTGGAAACATTCCTGCCGCCAACTTGTCGATGACCAATACCGACAACGATCTGTTCAGCACGATCTACGTGACTACGACCACCGATAACAATGACGTGAACGGTGGTGGACTGACCAGTTTTTCACCTGCCTACCTCATCAACAATCCTGGCACGGACGGTGCGATTTCGCTGCGCGAAGCCATAATTGCGTCCAACAAAGCCACGAACGTCTATATGTCGGGCGGCGTGGACGTGCGGGACCGGATCTATTTCAATATCCCGATAAGCATGGGCCAGCTTACGACCTTCTGTGACGGAACGCAGGCGTACACCTACACGATTAATGTTCTAAACCTCGGCCCCGACACCGGCCGCGGTCTGCCTATAATCGCCAGCAACTGCAGAGTAATCATAGATGCCACAACACAGCCTATTTACATAGCAGACGGTTCGGTCCAACCCGGCCCCGCGACCAGGCCCATGGTTGCACTCGACGGAGGAACCTGGGTCGGCGGCGGCAGCGGCGGCAGCAGTAAAGCCGGGTTCACGATCAGTAGCCCGGACGTTGTCATACGCGGGTTTGCCATCGGCAACTTTTACAGGGGCGCTTACAATTCTGGAAACGCCGACGAAGTCGTTCAGACTTGTTACATAGGCACGGATATCACGGGAACATTGCAGAGAGCCAACAACACGGGCATTTACTTTGCAGGCAACAACGACGCCTCCACTATCGGCGGACCTTTGGCATCCCAGGGATGTGTGATTTCCGGTAATACCAACGCCGGAATATCCCTAGGCGGCTCGAAGACCGGTCTCACGTTAATCCAAAACTGTTATATAGGCGTCAACGCCACGGGGAATGTCCAATTGGCCAACGGAGCCCAAGGCATATATATAACCGGCAGATCGAACATCACCATCACGAACAATGTAATTTCCGGCAACGGGACGTACGGAATCGACAACGGGGCGGCGAGCGGGATTATCATTACGAGCAACAAGATCGGTGTGGGAGCGGACGGGACCACGGCCAGGGGCAACGGCAACGCCGGCATCTGGATGGAAGGCAGCACCAGCAACAATACGATCGGCGGGGAGACGGCGGCGCTGGGAAACATCATCGCCAATAATAGCGGCGATGGAATAAAGATAAGCAGCAGCAACGCCGTCGGTACCGTGATCGAGTCGAACCGCATCTTCAACAACACCGGCCTGGGCATCAATTTGGCGCCAAGCGGGGAAGCGGCCTATACCGTCACTTCAAATGACGCCGGCGACGGCGACACGGGACCCAACAACTTGCAGAATTTCCCCGTTATCACCGCCGCAGCCACGAACGGCTCCACGCTGGTTCGCATCTCCGGAACCCTCAACAGCACGGCAAGCAGGACCTTCAGAATCGATTTCTTCGCGAACTCCAGCCCCGACGGCAGCGGATACGGGGAAGGGCAATTCTACTTAGGCTCTATCACAGTCCCCACCAACACCAGCGGAAACGCGAGTTTTTCGACCGACTTGGCGGCTAATGTGCATGCGGACTGGGCCATAAGCGCCACCGCAACCGATTTGACCTCGCACAGCACCTCGGAGTTTGCTCAATCGAACATTACTGCCCAATGCGCCTGGCATCACCGTCTCTCTGGTCAGCGGCCAGAACCAGAATCCGACGGTCGATCCCCCCAGCGATTTAAAAACAACGGAAGACGGCGGCACGGCCCAGTTCAGCGTGGTGCTGAATTCCGCGCCGCTATATGACGTGACAATCCCGATTTCGTCCGAAAACACGGCCGAGGGCACGGTTTCAACTACATCGCTCATCTTTACACAGGCAAATTGGTACGTGGCGCAGGTCGTGACAGTAACGGGCGTGCCCGACCATTTTACCGACGGAAATCAACTTTACAATATTATTACGGGCGCCGCGAAAACATCCGATCCCCTTTACAGCGGCTTGAATCCCGCCAACGTGTCGGTGACCAATATCGATGTCAACATTCCCGGGATTATCGTCACCCCGGCAACAACGCCGCTGATTACAAGCGAGAACGGCCTTTCTACGACTTTCACAGTAAAACTGAACACCCGGCCAAGCGACTCGGTAACAATCGACCTGAGCAGTTCGAACACCGCCGAGGGAACAATCGACATATCGTCGCTTATGTTCGACGCAAGCAACTGGAACACGGAGCAGACCGTCACGGTGACCGGGCATGACGATGGGCCGGACATTACCGATAATGTGAACTACAACATCATTTTTGACCAGGTGTCAAGCGGAGATTCACATTACAACGGCATGCATGTGGCGGACGTGCCCGTGCTGAATGTCGCCAACGACGCGGCAGGCATCAGCGTGATTCCTGTCACCCCGTTGACCACAACCGAGGCCGGCGGACAAGCCAAATTCATGGTCTTCTTGAACAAAGCGCCCACGGCAAGCGTGACCATCGACCTGGGCAGCTCAGACTTGACCGAGGGGACGATCGACGAAACGGCGCTCACTTTTACCTGTACCGATCCAAACGCCGCTGACTATTACTCCAAACCGCAGATTGTAACCATCACGGGGCTGTCCGACAACATCGTCAACGGCAATATCGCGTATACGATAAATTTCACGCAGGCCGTTAGCGGCGATCCGGCTTACAGTGGCTTGCAACCTTCGCCCTTGTCGCTGACCAACACTGACATCGACATCTTCAACAAAATCTACGTCACTACGGACGACGATATACTGTCTCCGGATGCCAACACTTCGTCGATCGAAAACCTATATCTGCATCACGGTAGCGACGGCATATCGCTCCGCGAGGCCATTCTGGCCGCCAACAACACGCCCAATGCCGCAGGAGGGCCGGATCACATTTACTTCGCCATTCCAGGATCTGGAGTGCATACAATTACGATCACCACGGATTCGCCGTTGCCCGACATTTCTGGCGCCGTGGTTATCGATGGTTATACGCAGCCGAGCGCTTCTGCCAACAGCCTTGCGACCGGTGATAATGCGGTGATCTTGATAGAACTGAAAGGCGCTAGCGCCGGCACTGGCGCCAACGGCCTGACGCTGGCCGCCGGTTCCAGCGGCAGCACCATTTGCGGACTGGCCATCGACAGCTTCAACGGCAGCGGCATCAAAGTGATTTCCAACAACAACGCCATAACCGGGAACTTCTTGGGCACTGATCCCGGCGGCGCCGCCACTCTTATAGGCAACGGATACGGAATATATGTAACAGGAGCCAACAACACCATCGGCGGTGCCTCCGCCGATGAGCGCAATCTTATATCGGGTAACACCACCGGAATCTGCATCTACGGCGCCCCAGCCATGGGGAACATGATCCAGGGCAACTATATCGGTACAAACGCAGCCGGGACCGGGGCCCTGGCAAACGGCACCGGCATTCTGGCCGATCAATTGACGAATCTTACTATCGGCGGCACGGCAAGCGGAGACAGCAACCTCATCGCCTTCAATTCCGGCGTGGGAGTTAGCGTCTCCAGTGCTTCGGTCGGCGTGCAAATACTGGGGAATTCAATCTGCTCCAACGCCGGACTAGGGATTGACCTGGTGTCGGCCGGCGACGCGCAGAGCGGTCCGCTTAAAGGCGTTACCTCGAACGATACCGGCGACGCCGACACCGGGGCGAACAATTTGCAGAACTACCCGCTGCTCAGTTATGCCACGATCCTGGACAACACCATTGTTATTCACGGCTCTTTGAACAGCACGGCAAACACCGCCTACCGCATCGAGGTCTTTGCCAACGACACGGCCGACGGAACAGGATATGGCCAAGGCCAGTACTATTTGGGCAGCTTCAACGTCACCACCGACAGTTCCGGAAACGTTAATTTCGACAACTGCGGCGGCGCCAATGTCTTTAACGTGATCGTTGCCGCGGGCGAGAAAATTTCGGCGACAGCCACGAACCTTACGACCAAGGACACGTCGGAATTCGCCCTCTGCGATACCGCCGTCGCCCCGGCGATTAGCGTGTCGCCCACGAGCGGTTTGATCACGGACAAAAGCGGGCAGCAAGCGACATTCACCGTGTCGCTGGCAAACACGCCCGCCGCCGAAGTGGACGTCACCGTGAGCACTTCGAGCATTTATCAGGGGATGATTGTAAGCGGTTCGGACCTGGTTTCATCGATCACGCTTCACTTGACCGCCGCCAACAATTACTCGCAGAGCGTCACCGTGCAAGGCGTCAACGACGGCCTTGGCACCCAGGTGGAGGGCAATGTCCTTTACACCATCGCCACCGCCGCGGCCACGAGCGCCGATCTGAACTACAACGGCCTCAATGCCGCCGACGTATCGGTCACCAACAACAACACCAATACTTACAGTACGATCTGGGTGACTACGAACCAAGACGTAGACAACGTAACGGACGCATTAGGCGATCCAATACCGAACTATAACCTCGCTCAACTGTTCTATTACCACGGGCACGGAGGGCATTTCGCTCCGCGAGGCGATAAACGCCGCCAACAACTCTGCCAATTACGTCGATTCGAAGGGCAAAGCCACAAATGATTGCATTGATTTCAATCTTCCCGTCGGTTCACGCACGATCAGCGCAACTTCGCAGTTGCCGAACATTACGGATGCCGTGACTATTGACGGAACGACCAATCCGGGCTTTGCCGGCACGCCGATTGTGGAAATCAACGGCGCCGGCGCCGGTGACGGCGCCATCGGCATCAATATCAGAATTTCCGGGAATACCATACGCGGGCTGGTCATAAACCGCTTCAGCAGAGATGGCATCTGGATGACGAATAGCTTCAACACGGTGGTGGGCTGTTACATAGGCACCGACGTAACGGGCACCGTGGCTCTGGCAAACAGCTACTATACTTCCGGCGTACATGTGGCCTTATACGTGGCTTCAAACGGAAACACCATAGGCGGAACCGCGGCCGCGGATCGAAATATCATTGCCGGCAACGCATCCGTGGGAATACGGATCGACGGCAACAACAACACTATCATCGGGAACTATATCGGAGTGGACAGCACGGGAGAAACGGCCCTGGGAAACGGCGACGTAGGGATATTAATCGCCGGCGGATATAGCGGGAACATCATCGGTGGCACGGCACCCGGCTCGTGCAACGTGATCTCGGGCAATGCGACGTATGGCATCGACGACATGGGACCGAACACCACTATCCAAGGGAATTACATAGGCGTGAGCGCCTCCGGTCTGCGTGCAATCGGAAACGGAAGCAGCGGCATCTACATTGAATCCTGGAGTGAGAACAACATCATCGGCGGTACGGCCGACGGGGCCGGCAATATCATCGCCTACAACGGAGGCAGTGGCGTCAGGGCGGTCAGCGGCCATACCGATGGTGCGGGCAACGCCATCCTATCGAACTGGATCTATTCCAACACCGGGCTGGGTATCGATTTGGGCGGCGACGGCGTTACCGCCAATGACCTGGGTGACGCCGATTCCGGAGCGAACCATTTGCAGAATTTCCCCGAATTGCTCGGTGTCGCCACAAATGGAACCCGGGTGAACATACAAGGCACCCTGAACAGTACCGCAGGACACACTTTCCGCATCGAGTTCTTTGCCAACGACAGCCCGGATTCGAGAGGTTACGGCCAGGGGCAGTATTATCTGGGCTCCACTGAAATCCCAACGGACAGCGCCGGCATTGCGAGCTTCTTGACGACCCTTACGACCGGCGTGGCGGCCGGAAAATCCATAAGCGCCACGGTGACCGACCTGACGACCAACGACACCTCGGAGTTCGCGCAGGTTGCCACGGCAAAAGCCCCCGCGATCATCGCGACCAACGCCGACAATGGGGCGGTCCTGACTTCCGCCGACAAGTTGAGAACCTCCGAAGACGGAGCGTCGGTGCAGTTCAACGTGGCGCTCAACGCTCCGCCGACCTCGAATGTGACCATTACCATTCATTCCAGCAGCAGCGAAGGCGCGGTTTTGCCCAATTCAACGACTTTGATTTTCACGCCTTTGAACTGGAACGTGCCGCAAACAGTAACTGTCACCGGCGTGATGGATTATGTAACCGACGGGGACGCGCCTTACACTGTAAATCTGAATCGGGGTGCGTGCAACGACCACATTTATGACGACCTGGGCATGGCGGCAGTATCGCTCTTAAACATCGACCACGTAAATCGCGCACCTGTGTTGACGGTTCCAGCCAAACAGACCACGAACACCTATGTTATATTCTCGCCGGCAGCCCAAAGCGAAATAAGCATCGCAGACACGGACGCCGGAACCAATCCCATACAGGTGCGGTTAACGGCGACGAACGGACTACTGACGTTGGGAAGCACTGCCGGGTTGAACTTCCTGACCGGCACCGGCTCGGGCGATTCCAATTTGGAGTTCCTTGGCTCGGTGGCTGCCGTCAACGCGGCTTTAAAGGGGATGACGTTCGCACCCTCTTCCTCGACCGGAAATCTCGAGATTACCGTTAACGATCAGGGTAATTCTGGCTCGGGAGGCGATCAGTCAACTACGGCAGACATCGAGATTGACACGGTAAATATGCGCCGGTCATCGACTTCGCAGACGAAGCTGGCGCCGCCCTGCTTGTCGCCTGTTGTTCCGCTGCCGCCTGCACCAACTCCGCCTGCCCCGCCCGGGAATCCAACTTACACCAATCCGAATTTCATACACCCCGCAGAGCAAGGCGTCCAGGCTCTTCGGGACGAGCCGGCCAGTGAAGGTAAAACACTTGCGCGGAGCATCGTCGGTATGCCGCTGGGCAACCCTCGGTCGGGAAAGAACGCCTCGTTCAATGCGTACGCCGATTATTTGGCCTCACACGATAGATTGCAAGCCATCGCCATCCAACCGATAGTTCCAAAACTAAACAACTCGGATTACTCGCTGCAGTCGGTCATCGACATGCAACTGTTGTTAAAGGAGATGAAGGCGGTCGTCGCTCAAAGCGAGACGCTGCCCTGGCTCAGCAAGATCAACGTGGGCACGGCCATCGGCATAAGCGCAGGCCTGGGGGCCGGATATATCGTGATGGCCTTCCGCTGGGGCGCTTTAATAACGAGCGGTTTGGCGACTACGTTTCCCCTGTGGCAGTGGATCGATCCTTTGCCGATTCTGGAATCATCGAAAAATAAATCTGACAACCAGAAAGACTTCGGGGAAAACGAGCAGAACCTGGATTCCCAAGGGAATGAAAGTCTGGAGTCGATAGTATCTTAAAAAACCGAGAATTTGCGAACTATGCCCCAATGCACATCGGGTTCTTGCGCCCCTTCATGGTGCTATGCGATCCCCGGCCTTAGTATATAACAACCAAAATGATTTAAGTGACATTTAGGCTTTGGGGGGATAAATTCCTTACGACCCGATGTTAATCTGTTATGTTTTTGCAGTACTTCCGGCAATCCCAAAAAACACGCATATTGATTATAGTTTCTCATTTTGAGATTTTATAGTATCTATTGGTCTTGTCGAACTATTCATGCGTTCAGTACGTAAAACAAGGAGGAACCTAACAACACAAACGTCATGAAAGGAGTTTCGACATGGCCGGGACACGCAAAGGTACGTATAAAATAACAAATTGGAGAAAATACAACGAGTCTCTCGTTAAGCGGGGGTCGATTACCTTCTGGTTTAACGAGGACACGATTGACAAATGGCATCACAACAATGCGAAACCCAAGGTTGGACACCCTTTTGTCTTCAGCGATACGGCAATCGAGTGTATGCTCGTTTTGCGAGAGCTTTTTCAATTGCCCTATCGCCAAACGGAAGGATTGGGAAAATCGCTTGCCGAACTGATGGAAGTAATCATTGATATACCGGATTATACGTCGTTGGCCAAGCGAGCAGCGAAAATGGCTATATTGCTGGAAGTTAGAAAACATACCGGCCCGATCGACGTGGTTGTAGACAGCACCGGGCTTAAGGTTTTCGGCGAAGGCGAATGGAAAATGCGTAAGCATGGCAAAACGAAACGTCGTTTCTGGCGAAAGTTGCATTTGGCGATCAATCCGGATACGCATGAGATCGTGGCGGAAACCATGACGGAAAATAGTTGCGATGACGCCGGCCAAACGGACAACCTGTTGGATCAAGTCCACTCGCCGGTTGAAAAATTGTATGGCGACGGAGCTTACGATCAACGAAAGGTTTACAGAACGTTGAAAAAACGCGGGATAAAGGCAATCATCCCGCCGCGACGCAACGCGAAGATTTCGCGACACGGAAATTCTCGTGGCCGTCCTCTGGCACGGGACTTGGCGATTCGAGAAATCCGCCGCCACGGCCGCAGGCACTGGAAAGAGCGAGTCGGCTACCATCGCCGCAGCCTTTCGGAAACAGCCATGTATCGAATGAAATGTTGCTTCGGCGACCATTTGAAAAACCGTTTGATTCAAAATCAAAAAACAGAAACACGACTAAGATCTAAAATCCTTAACAAATACACCCACCTCGGACTTCCTTTGTTCGAGTGGAATTAGTCAACAAGACCGTATCTATTTATTAATGTGGGGAGTAGTGTTCTCTTATCGCACGCGCCATTCTGGGGCGACAGACTAGATTACCAGGAGAATATACACTTATCGCAAAACGGCAAAGATCGGCCGCGTGAAGTTCCCGCAACAACTTATTTACTGCCCCCTAACTTGTAATAAGCATCCACTCTACTCAATACCTTGCCCCGCTATTCCACATGCTCAAAAGTATTTTTTACCGCAGTTGCGCCCTGGTCAGCGAAGTAGAAGATACTCTACGGCATTTGTATCGATGGCATCGCACATGGTCCACTCCGCCGCGCGATCGCCTGCCGGACATGTATGCCCTGGAAGACCGGGTGCTGTTCAGCGTCGCGCCGATCGTTAAAGCCGCGGCATTGCAGGCAGGCGCCGGCGGGAGCCAAACGGCATCGGCATCCTTGCTGACCCCCCAGACCACTCCCATGCCCATCGCAGATCAGTCCTCGCTCGCCGTGCATCGAGGCCATGCGGGGCAAGACGCTCAAAAGATGCTGAAAACCTCGTCTATCCAGTACAACAGCACAATCGCCTCTTCCTGGAACAATCTCCGGGCCAGGCACAACTCTCACCATTCTCACCATGCACACCCGGCGGGGACTGATCGGCACGCCGATTTCGCAATCATCGACGACAGCCTGCAAAACCTGGATCAACTTATACGCTCATTGAATCCGAACACCGAGGTTTGTTTATTCGATCATCAGAAAGAATCGCCCACCGAGGTGTTAAGCAGGGTTTACAATTGGGCAAAAACCAAGCATGTCAAACTGGATTCCGTCTCCATTTTGTCGCACGGCGTTTCCGGGAGTTTTGTCCTGGGAAACCAGTGGCTGTCGTCGTCCAATATGGGGGAATTCACGGAGGCCTGGAAGCGCCTTGGGGCCGTGATGTCGCGGGGCGGAAGCATCGACATCTTCGGCTGCAACGTGGCCCAGGGACCGGACGGACAGAAATTGATCAATGACATCGGACGCCTAAGCGGCGCCGCCGTGTATGCCTCGGTGGACGATACCGGCCGGGGCGGGAATTGGGCATTGGAAGCGGCCTCGACGACCGCCGTTGCCTCGGCCTGGCATAATCCGCTTAATACGCACATACTACAGCAGTGGAAATATGAACTCGCTCCGGGGATTACTGTAACTCCGACCTCCGGACTGATTACGACCGAGTCGGGCGGGATGGTGCAGTTCACAGTAGTGCTCGATTCCGCCCCCACGGCCGACGTGGTAATCGGCATCGGCAGTTCGGACATTACGGAAGGAACGGTCAACAAATCGTCTCTCACCTTCACCAGCGTCAATTGGGCCACGCCCCAGTCTGTCACCATAACCGGCGTGGACGATTTGCTAAATGACGGCAGCGTTGTCTATTCGATAGTCACTGCCCCGGCCGGCAGTGGCGATCCGATTTATAACAACATGAACGCGGACGACGTGTCCGTGACAAACATTGACAATGAACCGGGAGTTACTGTCATACCTGTCACAGGCTTGACCACTACCGAAACCGGCGACACGACACAATTCACGGCTGTGCTTAACACGCAGCCAGCGTCCGATGTAACCGTCACCTTCAGCAGCAACGATCTCAGTGAAGGAACGGTCTATACGGACAACGTGGGCGACGCCATTGCACACTTGGAATGGGATGTCTGGAATTGGACGCAGGGCTATAACGGATGGCAATACGGCCACTTTGCCAATGGCGATACGACTAGTTTTCAACAACTATTTCAGAACGCCAACGGCGTGAATATTCAAGGTTGGAATTATATGCCGGGCAACAACAACGATTGGGCTGTAATTCGATATGTTGCCCAAGACACGGGTAAATACAATTTCAGCGGCAGCTTCGGCAAGCAGAGTTGGTCCAATTGGGGCGACGGTGTGACAGTGCGCCTATTGCTAAATGGACAATTGATCGGGACGCCTCAGGTCATCGCAGGCGGCGACGTCTCGTCATATCCGATCTTGGCCGACGTCGCTATGAAAGCCGGCGATACATTTGATTTTTGTATCGATCCCGGAACGAATAACAGCGGCGACAACATCAACATTCCCGTACTGGACGTGGCGAAACATACAGGCTCGGTTACCTTCCATACGTCGGATTGGAACACCCCGCAAACAATTTACGTTATGGGCGTGGACGATTTGGTTGCCGATGGAAATGTCGCTTACAAAGTAACCGGCATTACAGGCAGTTCTGATCCAATATACGATACACTTCATACTACGGACATCGATCTGACGAACATCGACAACGACCTGGCCGGGGTGCAGATCATTGAAAGTGGCGGTTCGACGAATGTCACCGAGGGCGGGACAACCGACACTTATACCGTGCGCTTGACTTCGCAGCCCACTACCAACGTTGTTGTGACAATCTCGCCCGACGGCCAGTTGCTCGTCTCCACCCCGGAGCTTACCTTCACTGATGTCAATTGGAAAGATCCGCAGACGGTAACAGTAACGGCGGTCAACGACAGCGACTTGGAAGGCCTGCATACGGGCACGATTACGCACTTTGTCGCCAGCAGTGATCCGGTTTACAACAATTTAAGCGCGCCCAGCGTCGTAGCGCATATCACTGATAACGAGGGAATTACCGTTACGCCTACCACAGGCTTGATCACTACGGAGGCCGGCGGCACGGCCCAATTCTCAGTGGTCCTCACCAATCAGCCCACGGCTGACGTGATAATCGGCATCAGCAGTTTTGATACCACCGAAGGCACCGTTTCCACTTCTTCTCTGACCTTTACTCCCGACGATTGGAGTGTCGCTAAAACAGTCACGGTAACCGGCGTGAATGATTGGATTATTGACGGGAATATTTCCTATACCATCATCACCGCGCCTGCCGTTAGCTTGGATGCCCGCTACAACAACTCGGATCCCCTTGACGTCTCGGTGACGAACCTGGACAACGACGTGGCCGGCATTAATATTACGCCTACTAACGGATTGACAACAAGCCAATCCGGAGGCACGGCCCAGTTCACGGCCACGCTTAATTGCCAGCCGGATTCCGATGTAACCATCCTCTTCGACAGCAGTGATCCGACGGCCGGCACCCTCACTGCTTTGGGCGACGTCATTGCTGATTATGTAAACGATTATTCGCCGATACAAGGTCGGAACGGATGGTATTATGGCTCATATGACAGCAACCACGTCTTCCACGAACTGACCTGGCAACAGGATATGTTTGGTTCCGGCCCGGATGTTTATAATTGGCAAAACAGCGGCGGAGTGACTCTTTACCCGGGCGGCCAAGGCGGTAGCCCGTGGAGCGTGGTTCGATACGTCGCGCAAGAGAATGGCACATATAGATACGAGGGTAATATTGCCAAGCCTGCATGGGCCGCCGATCCCGCCAATCCAGGCAATCACGGCGACGGCCTGATCGGTCATCTATACCTCAATGGCACCGAGATCGCCACGTATAATATCGGCGGCGATGATGTCGTAGGATTGCCCATCTCCGTGAACGTGGGAATGAAGGCGGGCGATGTCCTGGATCTTTACATCGATCCGAAGGCAAGCTATGACGGAGGTTGGGATAGCGCATATTTCCCCGTCTCCGTGCAAAAACTCGCAGACAGGGCCATCTTCACCCCGGAGAACTGGAACATTCCGCAAGCGATCATTGTTTCGGGCGTGGACAGCTCCAGTGCTAACGATGTTCCTTACCAAGTAACCGGCGCCGCCGCTAGCAATGACCCCCATTACAATGGTATTTCCGTGCCCACGGTGAATCTCACCAATATCGCCCATGAAGCGCCCGGCGTCCAGATTGTCGAAAGCAACGGCCTGACAAACGTGACCGAGGGCGGACGCACCGACACCTATACCGTTCGCTTGACCACGCAGCCTACGGCGGATGTGATTTTGACGATAGACCCGGGCAACCAGTTGACCGTTTCGGCGACGACGTTGACCTTCACTTCTTCCAACTGGGATGACCCGAAAACCATTACGGTAACGGCGGTCGATGACGAGGTGGCGGAAGGGCCGCACACGGGCACTATCACGCATTCGGTCCAGAGCGGCGATCAAAATTATAATGAGATACCCGTGACCAGCGTTACCGCGTACATCACCGACAAGGTCCCGGCGGGTGTTACTATTGCGCTTGCCGGTCCCGCAACTACCAGCGAGGATGGCGGCACGGCTCATTTCACGGTCGTGCTCAATAGCCAGCCTGCTTCTAATGTAACCGTAATATTTAACAGCAGCGATACAACCGAAGGCAACGCCACGGCTTTGGGCGCCGTTGTAGCCGATTACGTCGGCGAGAAATCAGGCACCCAGGGTCAAAATAATTGGGAGTACGGCTACTATCCTAATGGCGATACGACCAACTATCAGCCGATGACGTGGACGGATGGTTGGGTCTGGACGCCGCATGGCGATTATAACAGCGCGGAAATCTGGACCTGGGGCCCAGGCGGCGCACCCGGCAACAGCGACTGGGCCGTGATCCGATATGTTGCGGAAGAAAGCGGCACGTTCCAAATCAGCGGCATCCTCAGGAGATACGATTGGTTTGGGCCGGGCTCCAATGGCGACGGAGTGACCGGACGCCTGTTGCTCAACGGCCAGCAAGTTTGGTCCGGCAATATCGGAACGGTCTACGATCCCAACGGCTTGCCCATCTCCGCGGTAGTGACAATGCACGCGGGCGACAAACTCGATCTGGCTCTTGATCCGAACACAAATAACGGATGGGATTCCACGGAAATCCCCTCCTTTTATGTCCAGAAGCTTGAAAATAAAGTGACCTTCACCGCGTCGAACTGGATGTTCCCGCAAACCGTTACCGTCAAAGGCGTGGACGACTCCGCTGCCGACGGCAATGTCCGCTACAAGATAACTCCCACGGTCGGCAGTTCAGACCCCCATTACAATGGGATCTCGGCGTCGGATGTGAACCTCACTAACGTCGATAACGATCTTCCGCGGCTAATTATGCCCCCGACGCAAGGCGCCATCTCCTCCATTGTTTTTTCCAGTACGAATGGGAATGCAATCAAAGTGCAAAATGTCGATACCGGCAGCTTTCCTCTTCACGTGCAATTAACGGCCACCAATGGAAAATTGACATTAGGCAGCACGGCCGGAATAACATTCATGCTCGGCAACGGCACGTCGAATGCAACCATGGAATTCCTGGGGTCCGCCGCCGCCGTCAATGCCGCGTTAGAGGGCATGAAATTCGATCTGACCTCCACGGCTGGTAATCTGCAAGTTGCCGTAAACAATCAGGGATCTATGAGCTCCAACGGGCCGTTAATGGCCGTTGGATATGTAGGAACCCAGTTTAGTACTTCACACAGCTCTCCTGCCCCCGGTAACGTGTCTCCAGGAGGAGATAACTCTCCATCGACGCCTACTACACCGACGTTGCCTTCGTCTAAATCGACGACTCCCCCTTTGACGCTCCAGTCTGCCTATGCCGATTTGAATTCTATAAGCTCTTTCGAGCAGAGCGGCAAACTTGCGCATGCCGAGTCGATAAATGCAAATAAAGTAGTTAGTGCTAATATGCCCCTCGATAATGTGCGGCTGACACAAATCGCTCCGGTTGATGTAAATGCCGATTATCTGTCCACTCACGATAGATTCCAAGCCATCGCCATCCAACCGATAGTCCCAAAACTAAACAACTCGGATTACTCGCTGCAGTCGGTCATCGACATGCAACTGTTGTTAAAGGAGATGAAGGCGGTCGTCGCTCAAAGCGAGACGCTGCCCTGGCTCAGCAAGATCAACGTGGGCACGGCCATCGGCATAAGCGCGGGCCTGGGGGCCGGATATATCGTGATGGCCTTCCGCTGGAGTGCTTTAATAACGAGCGGTTTGGCGACTACGTTTCCCTTGTGGCAATGGATCGATCCTTTGCCGATTCTGGAATCATCGAAAAATCAATCTGACAACCAGAAAGACTTCGGGGAAAACGAGCAGAACCTGGATTCCCAAGGGGATGAAAGTCTGGAGTCGATAGTTTCTTAAAAAAACCGAGCAATTGCGAACTATGCTCCAACGCTCATCAGGTTTTTCCGCCCCCTTCATGGTGCTATGCGGCCCCCGGCCGTAGTATATAACATGCATTGATGGATAAATGATTTAAGCGGCATTTAGGTTTTGGGCGGATAATTTCCTTTGGCAGAGCGATTTTTTTTGTTAAAACGCCGGGATTTTTCTACATATATGACTAAGAGCGATCTATTTTTTTGAGACCACCCACTTCGATACGCAACTATGAAAACAAATCTAATTAACCGCCCGTTGGAACCGCCTCATAACAGTCTCATGAATAAAAAGCTCATTTGGGGGTTGCTTATATCGGCAGCGGGCGTGCTTTCCTTCATCTGCCTGATGAGTTGGAACAGTTATCAGGTAGAAATCCAAATCATGGATCTTTGGAAACTAATCGATCAGGGACCGAACCAGCTCAATCCCAAGGCCGCTATTGAAGTTCGCGATGAATCGGATGGCACTGAACTGACATATCGATATTCCCAAATCGACAATCTCCGTATCGGTCCATCCGAAATCACGGGCACAGTTAAAAGAGAACTCATACGCCCGCCGTCTTTACGCACCGAACCGGAAAACAAAATCGGCTTTTACACTCCGCGGTTTGGACTGGAAAACTACAGTAATGCCATATTCGACCTGTTGATAAGAAAAGGATTCTCAAACGTTCGCGCCAGAAGCGCCTAGCATCTGGTACAGCATGCTGCCGATGGTAGTGCCAATGATCCCAATTTTGTTGATTGTCTATTATATGATGCGGCAAAAAGGATCCGGCTTTACGACGGCCTTCAGCCGCAGCCGCGGCAGGCTTTATGTACAACGAAAAATCCGCGTCACTTTTAATGACGTCGCTGGAATAGAGGAAGCAGTGGGAGAACTGCGCGAAGTGGTCGATTTTCTCAAGTCCCCCAAAAAATATCTGGCCCTCGGCGGCCGAATTCCCAAGGGCGTGCTGTTGGTCGGTCCGACGGGCACCGGCAAGACATTGCTGGCCAAGGCGATTGCCGGCGAGGCCGACGTGCCGTTCTTCAACCTTTCCGGTTCCGATTTCGTGGAAATGTTCGCAGGTGTAGGGGCCGCGCGCGTACGCGACATGTTCAAACAAGCACAAGCAAAGGCGCCCTGCATCGTGTTCATCGACGAATTGGACTGCCTGGGCAAGATACGCGGAAGCAGCCTGGAAAGCGCACATGACGAGCGTGAACAAACACTCAATGCTTTACTGGTGGAAATGGACGGATTCACTACCAACAACGGCGTTATCATAATGGCCGCCACCAACCGCCCCAACATGCTCGACCCGGCCCTCCTTCGGCCCGGCCGATTCGACAGGCACGTGCTGGTCGATCGGCCCGACATGCTCGGGCGCAAAAAATCTTGCAGGTCCATTTAAAAAAGGTCAACATCGACAAATCTCTGGACGTCAAATGGCTTGCGAAAATAACCTCGGGTTTCGTCGGCGCCGACTTGGCAAACTTGGTAAACGAAGCCGCGCTCTTGGCCGCCAGGGCAAATAAATCCTGCATTACCATGCAAGAATTCAACGAAGGCGTGGAACGCTTCACTTCCGGCCTGGAAAAACGCCAACGCGTCATGTGCGCCGAAGAGAAAAAACGCTTTGCCTATCACGAAAGCGCCCATGCCTTGGCCACATACTACCTGCCCGACGCCGGACAGGTTCGCAAAGTATCGATTATTCCCCGTGGATTGGCCGTTCAGGACTTCACGCGTCCCGATGGCGATCACCATCTGCTCACGCAGAACCAATTGCTTTGCCGCATTCGAGTGCTGTTGGCCGGGGCCGTTGCCGAGGAAATGATCTTCGGTTGCGGGTCCACCAGTGCAAAAAATGACCTGGAACGCGCAACCGAAATCGCCCGCAGCATGGTAATGGACTACGGGCTAAGCCGGTTAGGCATGATCGCCTATCGGGAAAATCGACCCTTTTTCTTATTGGGTAACGAGGATTATGCCTGTAACCGCAGTTTCAGCGAACAAACTGCGCGAGAAATCGACGAGGAAATCCGCAGCATCGTCAATCAATCGCTGGAAACGGCTCGCCAAATCTTGGAAAGCCACCGCGGGACCTTAGTGGCGCTGGCTGAACGCCTGATCGAAAAAGAAGTGATCGGCGCCGCGGAATTGAAAGAAGTAGCCGAAATTCACACGCCCTGCCCCAAAGACGTGCTAGACGCCAAAGATTCTCCTATTCTTCCCTTGGAACCTATCTTACCTTATCCTCCCGGCGTTCCCCTGCCGTGCAATAGTTGATTCGATTTGGCCAGGCCGATATGTGAACCGGGCCGGAGTCCGGGAACTCTAGATATCCTCGCGCCGCGATATGCGTACGGCAAGAATGATCTTTCCATGGCTGGCGAACCAGCCCAAATGTAAAGGTTGGCTTGCAGGCCGGATTATTTTGAAGAACATCGGCGGCGTGTATTCCCGCTCCTGCCTGGCACGGTGAAATCAGACTCTGCCTATCAATTGAGCCCCGCATTGACGACGTAACTCTCGTTTTATCCCGGTTGCTTGGAACCAGGGAAAATCCGGAAATCTCCAGGCACAAGTGCCCGGGCTATAGAGCATCAGATTATCGATGTTGCGTTGGGGCGGGATTTGTACTCCCGTCCCCGGAGGCAAATCAAGGGACGGCATTACAAACGCCGCCCCAACTCCTGTAACTTTGTCAATCTGAAACTCGATAGACCAGGTGTTACTTGTTTATGCAGGGATCAATAAAACCAGTGCCGGAAAGAGGTCAAAAATATATGAAATGATTGGATTAATCCATATAATCCTTCTATTTTATCTTGAATTGTCGGCTTTTAAGAAATATCAGTCGTGTGAGTTGCAATGGATCGTAGTTAGATAGTCGATGTCTTTTAAAAGGGGGCCGTACTAATTGAGGAGGGTGATAGAAAAAGCCCGTAGTTCTGCGGAGCTTAAGTTGATTTGCAGAGCAGCGAATTAGAAGAGGACCCTCATGGGTGTGCAATCCCAATTAATACATGTAATTCGCGAGATTATCTGGTGTTTTAGCCTGCTTCTTCTCGCGGCCGACTTTTCTGGTTTGGCCTATCGGCGGACATCCGCCGGACCTGCCCAAGTGAGCGAAAACATCCCATCTCAAGCCGCAACGGCCATTCAGGGAAGTGTTGACGCGGGTAGATCGGACAAGTTGCTCGACTTGGCTGATAATGACGCGGGACAACTCTCAAAGGTAAATGCATCCGGACGTGCGGGATCGCATTTTCTCGATCGGCCGGCAAGCACCGTTGATCGTCAAGCGAACACGGTGTGCAAGACGCCGGCGGCCGTAATAAACCGTAATCCAACGCGGGGCTATTATTCTGAGTTTGATTTCAACGATTTATTGAGTCCTGCACAGCCAATGTTCATTGGCAATGTAGGACGCAATGGTAGGACCTCAAGTATATAGCCAAATAGCTCGGCGCTATTTAAATTCTGACACGAGGAAATATTACGGCATCGGACTGTTAGGTTAAAAAACCGTGATTTACCTTACGAAATATGTTCGTGTCGGCCTTAGAGCGTCGTTTTGTACGCTCTTGTTTTTCTTCGGCGCCAAGCAGCTCTGGGCGGCATTGCCGCGTTCCATTTTGCGCATTGGATTAGGGTGCTTTGCGACTGGGGTGATTATTTTCGCCTGCCAGGGCAAATCTGCCTGGGGGCAATCGCACGAAACGCCCGAAGCGATTGATCCGCAGCACGAGTACAACGTCAAAGCAGCGTTCCTTTATAGTTTTGGGCGGTATATTGAATGGCCCAAAGATGCATTTGACCATCACTCGGGAGCGTTTGTCTTGGGCGTTTGCGGCGAAGATCCCTTTGGGGAGATCTTGGATCGCATTGTTCAGTCCAAGACCATTCAAGAGCGCCGCATTGTTATTCTAAGGATGGCGACGATCGAGGAATTACAGCCCTGCCACATACTATTTGTCTCCCGTACGATTCCTCGCGCCCAGCAAATCGCGATCTTTAACAAGATGCGAAACAAGCCGACGTTGCTGGTGGGCGAAACGCCGGGATCTGCCGAGCGGGGATGCGGGATAAACTTCTTCCTGGAGGGCAACACCGTACGATTCGAAATAAACGTGGAAGCCATCAGACAAAAAATGCTGATCCTCGACGCAAAATTGCTCAGCCTGGGGAAAAAAGTGCCGGAAATAGGAGCCGAACAAGGGAAGAATGCCAATTGAACGTGAGCGATTTTTACAACTTACACCTCGATCTCATAAATGTGTTGCATTTTAGAGGGGAATTAATAAAGGTTTTATGCATCGGTAAAATAATCACGTAATCAAAGCCGGATGGACGTATGCTGAGGTTTCGCGACTTGTCAATTCGAACAAAACTGGTATTGCTGGCAATGGCGTCCGCCAGTGTAGCGCTGACATTGTCGTGTATCGGTTTGGCGGTGAATGACATACAAATGATGCGCAACTCCACGGTGCAAAGCCTCGGCACCCAAGCCCGCATGTTGGCCTTCAACAGCACGGCGGTGCTGAGTTTTCACGACTGCGCCTGCGGCGGAACAATTGCTGAAATCGATGAAGTCGCAACCCCTGATTGAGTTTGCTTGTTTGTATGATAATGCGGGAAAAGTCCTGGCCACGTTTTCAAAGGATGATATTTCCGACAGCATCCCGCCCTTGGCCGGTGAAAATGGCTACCAATTCACCAATCGTGGAACCCTGGAAATGTACTGGAAAGTACTGGATAGCAATGAGTTCGTGGGGACGTTGTATCTGAGTGAAAACGTGATGTTTTTGCGCAAACAATTATACGATTACGTAAAAATAGCCGCTATTATGATGTTTTGCTCTTTGTTGGCGTCCGGATTGCTGGCCACGAACTTGCAGCGGGCCGTGTCAAAACCGATCCTGGCCTTGACGCGAACGGCGGTGGAAATCACCACCGCCGGCGATTATTCGATCCGCGTCGAGCAGCAGTCGCGCGATGAGT
This sequence comes from Pirellulales bacterium, assembly GCA_963838495.1. Lineage (GTDB taxonomy): Bacteria > Planctomycetota > Planctomycetia > Pirellulales > Thermoguttaceae > JBEKIK01. The sequence goes on from CAWIRC010000001.1 coordinate 69,421, forward strand.
TGGGCACCTTGTACGACGCCTTTAATAAAATGTTGGAGCGGGTGGAATCCTCCGAAAACCAGTTGCTGACCTCCCAGAACGTATTGGAAGAAAAAGTCCTGGAACGCACCGCGCAACTGCGCAACGAAATTATCGAAAAGGAACGCGCCCAGGCCGAGCTTCAGCGCCAAAAACACGGCCGAATCGGCTACCCGCTCGAAAAGCGAGTTTCTTGCCAACATGAGCCATGAAATCCGCACCCCCATCACGGCCATTATGGGCTTCGTGGAAGTCCTGCTCGAAGAACAGCAAGGGGATTGGGGCAAGGAAGAACTGGCCACCATCCAACGAAACGGCGAACATCTCCTGGCAATCATCAACGACATCCTCGATATCTCCAAGATCGAAGCCCGACGCATGTCCGTGGAACGCATCCCCTGCTCGCCTCTGCAGGTCGTCGCCGACGTGAATTCGCTGATGAACGTGCGGGTCTCGGCAAAAGGCCTGGTGTTGCGCGTCGAATTCCATACTTCAATCCCCGAGACGATCCAAACCGACCCCACCAGGGTCCGGCAAATCCTGCTCAACCTCATCGGTAATGCCATCAAGTTCACCGAGGCGGGCGAAATAAAGTTGGTCGTATCGTTCTTGCCGGGCGATCGGCCCTTTATGCAATTCGATGTGATCGACATGGGCATTGGCATGACGGAACAGGAAATGCAAAATCTGTTCCGGCAATTCTCCCAGGCCGAAACCTCCACGACCCGACGGTTCGGCGGCACCGGCTTGGGACTTGTCATCAGCAAACGACTGGCCGAAATGCTGGGAGGCGACGTAGTATTGTTGCAATCGCAGCCGGGGATAGGAAGCCAATTCCGCGTGACCATTGCCACTGGTTCGGTTGAAGGCGTCAGAATGGTGGAGATGCCCAATTTGCTTACCCTGCAAGAAACCGCGCGGCATGGAACCGCCGGGCGGAAATTTACGTCTTCTGTTTCGTTGTCCGGCAGAATCTTGCTGGCCGAAGACGGCCCCGACAATCAGCGCCTGATTTCCCATATTCTCACCAGAGCCGGCGCCGAAGTGGAAATTGTCGATAACGGCAAAAAGGCCCTTGAGGCCGCAAATGCGGCCGCTAAAGCCGGCCATCCATTCGATCTGATCCTCATGGATATGCAAATGCCGGTTATGGACGGCTATGAAGCCACCATGGCCCTGCGCGAAGAGGGTTACACCGGTTCGATTGTGGCCCTGACCGCGCATGCCATGGCCAGCGATCGCCAAAAATGCCTCAATGCCGGCTGCAACGACTACGCCAGCAAACCCATTCAACGCACGGAATTCTTCGCTACTTTGGCCAAATACGTGGGCGCGGCCAAGCAGGCAAACCGCATATAAGCGGTATTTTTCGGCGGATATTTTATTGAGTCTTATGCCCTTGCTATTCCGCCTTGCGGTGGGCAAGGGCGGGCAGGGGACAAAGGGTTGGAAAGTATAAGGACTGTTCTAATTGGCGAGACATTGCGAACATCATGTGGCAGGCGTATAATACTTCCGCATTTGTCTAATAGCAAAACCGCATATACAACGCCGCCCGCAGTTCAGTGCCAGCGTGCTATGGCGATTGTAAATTGTTTTCAGGGGTAACGATGCCCCTCCAAGCCAAGGTAAGATCGCCCGAATAGGCAAATCATCTTTGTGAAACATGAACATTGATGGTTATAAAGCAGAGGTGAAGCATCACGACAGAGTAGTGATGGTGGGGGTCATTGCATCGACGTGTGTCATTTTTGCATCGCTGGGCGTCGCTGGTCTCATTCGCTACCTCGATGATCGACTTGCGGACATTCTTGCACCAATCATAATCTTTGTGATTGGAGCTCCTTTGATGGTCTACGGATTCTATCGTATTGACCGAGTATATCGTCGATTCCCATTGTTGATTTGTCCTCACTGCAAAGGGACTCTTGCCAAAGCCCAGTCGGTTGTTGTTGCGACAGGAAACTGCCCACATTGCGGTCGGCGGGTCTTGGATGATACGACGATTGGCACTTAACCAACGGCGAAAGTTACCTTCAACTAAACGCGCGGGTGCCACGACCAACCTTCGGTCGGTGCCCGGCTTGCCCAGCAGTGTTGTTCGGATATTGCCATTCGTCTTGAACTAACGTTGCCGAGTACAGGCCCTAAATAGTTTGCAGCTTCGATCAATCTTCTATTGATGTTTCACGATTACACCACTTTCCGCTAGAAATTGTGCCAGGCCTTTGCTACAATTCGATGCCCGAATACTGTATTTGCCTTCGATTGAGAAAAAATAACAGCATTCAAACAATAAAAACGTGGAAAAATCGCGATTTTGACCCCAAAAAAGGCCCCCTTCCCAACTGGAAAACGCGGAGAAATAACCGTTGTACCCCAAAAACCTTCCGCGAAACGTTTGGCAACTACTGCAATCCTAAAGTAGTTGAATTTTCTCTAATTAGCGTAGATTAGTGATAATCAGTGTTCCCTGAAACGTGTAAAAAACGCAATTTAGTACCCAAAAAAACTTAAGAAAATCCTATTTATCGCCTAGCCCCGCAAGAACTTAAAGCGCCGTTTACCCAAAGCCTGGTGCAACACTATATTTAAGGGCTATAACAAAACCTCCCCTTTCCGGGCACCGAACGAAGTTTGGTCGGGAGAGGGGCTAGGTGGGAGGACGTTCATAAATGGATATAGGATTCTGTTAGAGATCCTTAGTCGACCACCGTTGATCTTTCGATAATTTTGTATGCTCTATGTGGCAAAGGAATCAATGGATGAAAATCTTAGCCTTTACGGTAGTTTTTGCCGCCGGCTTAATGGCGGCATCGGTTTGCGCCGAGGAGGCGTCTGCGCAATCCACTAAATTATCTGAAGCGCCGTTGACCGATGCAGCGTCTCCGGCGTTGGATGCGACGGAAACCGACAAGCCCTCGAAAGATTACCAACTCGTCTGGGCCGACGAATTCAACAAGGACGGGCCGCTGGGTCAGAAGGACTGGGGCTATGAAACCGGGTTCGTGCGGAACCTGGAACTGCAATGGTATCAGCCGGAAAATGCGGTTTGCAAGGACGGATTTCTAATTATCGAGGCGAGGAAGGAGCGAAAGCCGAATCCGCGGTATGTGCCTCCGGCGGCTGATGAGGGGGAAAAAGGAGCCAGTGCGCAAACGGGTGGGCAAAGACGCGGCGGACGACGGGGGGCCGGATGGCAGAATCGGGAGATGATCGAATATACCTCGGCCAGCGTTAACACCCGCGGCAAGCACGAGTGGCTGTACGGCCGCTTTGAAATCCGGGCGAAAATCGACGTCCGACTCGGCAGTTGGCCGGCCTTTTGGGCAATGGGCACGCGGGGATTCTGGCCCGCCAACGGAGAGATCGACATCATGGAGTATTTTCGTCAAACAGTGCTTGCCAACGTGGCCTGGGCCGGTGCAACGCCGACGGAGGGCCCGGCCACATGGAACACCAAACGCATGCCGCTCTCATCCTTCCCCAAAGACTGGGCCGATAATTTTCACACCTGGCGAATGGATTGGGATGAAAATTTCATCAAGTTATTTCTAGATGACAAAGAAGTGAATTCGCAGGATTTGAGCAAGACGATAAATGCACCGGTCCCTGGCGGTTTTGGCGGAGGCCCCGGCCAGGTGCCCGAAAATCCCTTCCATCATCCGATATACATATTGCTCAACCAGGCGATAGGCGGCACCCAGGGCGGCGATCCCTCGGCCACGGAATTTCCCGTGCGTTTCATGATCGATTATGTACGGGTATGGCAGACGCCCTTGCAGCGAGAGAAAGCAATTGCAATACACAGCGATGCCGAATCCTCGAAGTAAAAGGCTCGATTATTTTTGTTTTTCTTCCATCCAGTAGCCGAAAACTTCTTTCCAGACTTCGTCTTCCTCGTCGGGTGGTTCGGCGGATTGCTTGGCGGGCTGCTTAGTCGGCTGGGGTTTTTGGGGCTTTGCGGCGGGCTTTTTGCCGGGGGCTTGTTTAACTGGCTGGAGGAACGGAGGAAGCGGCTGTTTACCGGATTCGGCTTCCGCTTTTTCCGCCGGTGCGGCGGGTGGCACTGGCTGAGCCAGTGGCGCTCGTGTGGGTTCGGCCGCTTTTGCCGCCTGCTTGGGCTCGAAGACTATGTACGGCCCGGATTCGGACAGATGCACTAGGTCGCCGGGGTTGAGCCACAGTTTGCGCCCAGGCACGCCGTCGCCAACCTTAAGCGGCCAATCGCCGGCCGACTGGATCATCCATTTGTTGGCCACCTTCAAGATCTTGGCATGGAGAGGCTGGATATTCGGCGAGTTTGGAATGCAAATATCGCTTGCCGGATCTTGTCCGATGGTCGCGGTGTCGTGCTGGACGGTAATTATTTGACCGATGCCAAGTTCTACAGTGAATGCCATGATTTACAAGCCTTAAGTCATTTTCAGCGGTCCGTCATCTCTATGGATTCGCTGGTTCCAACTTTTCATTACTTCGACGGTCATGCCGGTGGACCGCTGGATTTCGGACGTGGCCTCGATATTCAGATCGGGCAGCCTGGCCTTGACCGTGAGCCGGCCGTTTTGCCCGTAGCGGAAGGTGACGTCGATGGGGGTCCTGGCGGGCAGGCCGGGCGGCAGGTCGCGGATTACGCACATGCCGATGGGAGTCGAGTCGTTGCCGCTGGCGTCGCCGCCTTCGACCACGTTTACGGCCACGGCGGTCTGATTGTCTTTATGCGTGGCAAAGCGCGAAGTTTTAACGGCGGGCAGGGGCGAGTTGCGCGATATCATCACGCGGTTGCGGGGCAGGCCCGTGGCCTTTTCGATCCCCAATACGCCCAGGTTGTGCGAATTCACGTTCCGCACCGAAAATTCCGGGCGCTGGGAAGTCTTCTCGGCCATGACCAATCCCGCGTAGATGGCCGCGCCGTGCGCCACCGATTCGTCGGCCGAGAGGGAGCGGTCGGGTTTTTTGCCGGAGATGTCTTCGAGCATTTTCTGGACCATGGGCATGCGGGTCAATCCGCCTACCAGCAAGAGCCGGGTGATGTCATCCCATTTCAAGCCCCTTTCCTGCATGAGATTGACAACCGTAAAGCGGGTGCGATCGAGCAAGTCGGCGGTCATCTCTTCGAATTGTTGGCGGCTGAGCGGGACTTGAACCATAAAGCCGGCGTGCTCGAAGGTGATTGTAGTCTGTTCCCGCACCGATAGGGTGCGCTTGGCGTCGTCGGCCTCGCGGAGCAAGCGCTGGTAACCGGCGGGGTGTTCCTTGGGATTGATGCCGCGGTTTTTCTTGGTGAACTCCGAAGCCACGTAATCGGCGATGCGGTGATCCCAGTCGATTCCGCCCAGGTACACGTCGCCGGCGGTGGCCACGGCGTCGTAGTGGTTGCCGTCGATGTCCATCAAAGTCACGTCGAATGTACCGCCGCCCAGGTCGTAAACAAGAATTTTTTCATGCTCCCGGGCTTCGCCCTTGGGCGAGAGGAATCCCTGCTGCACTCCGTAGGCGATGGCCGCCGCGGTGGGTTCGTTGATGATGTCGATCACTTCCAGCCCGGCCAGTGCGCCCGCGTCCTGGGTGGCCTTGCGCCTGGGCTCGTTGAAAAAGGCGGGCACAGTGATCACCACCTTGCGGAAATCGCCGAGTTTCAGAGCGGCGTCCCGGCGGAGCTTATCGAGGATGAAAGATTGAATTACCTCGGGAGGAATGTGTTCGCCGTGGATGGGTTTGCCGTAAAAGGTGCAGCCCATTTCGCGTTTCATGAACTGGGCCACGTCTTCGGGGGCGGCAATCGCCGCCTTGATGGCCTCTTTGCCCACGATGACGTTATACCCGTCGAAAAAAACCGCGCTGGGCGTAATCAGATCGCCCTCGGCGTTGGGAATCGTCCACGGACGTCCGCCCGGGTCGAGATGGGCGATCACCGAGAAAGTGGTTCCCAGATCAATGCCCACAGGGGGCTGGTTTGCGCCGCGCATGGTCCGGTCCGCTGAAGATGTTCCTGCTATTGGGGTGCACTCCCTTTTGAGTGGGATTGTGCACTGCCAGCCATGTCATGTAATATACAAGTAGTATAATACCATTGTGATTTTTTAACAAGTCTGCCCCCAGGGCGGGGACGAGGCGTTTTCAATGGATGCGAAAGGCCCGATGTTCGATCCATATCATAAATGGCTGGGCATTCCGCCTAAAGATCAGCCGCCCAATTATTACCGGCTGCTGGCCATCGATCTTTTCGAGTCCGATCCGGAAGTGATCGACGCCGCGGCAAACAGGCAAATGGCTTATGTGCAGCAAAGGGCCACGGGCGAACACACCGCCGAGTCGCAGAAATTGTTAAACGAACTGGCGTCCGCCCGGTTGTGTTTGCTGGACAAGAAAAAAAAGTCGGCTTACGATTTGCAGTTAAAAATCAATGTCAGGCAGCAGGCCAGGCGGGCAGGCGGGGGACGCCAGGATAAACCGCCGAGAATTTCCGGGGCGGTCGGCTTTAAATCGGAGGAATCTTTGACGGCCCGGGAACTGCCGCCGCCTGTCAGGGAAGTCCAACCGCCGTCGGCCGAAGAAATATCGGCTGCCGATACACCTTTCATGCAAGGTTTGCTGCTTAAGCGGTTTATTTCTTTTGTTTTTGTGGGCAGCCTTCTCCTGCTTACGGCCCTGCTGATTTTCCTATATGTCATACCGGGAACAAAAAAGGTATATCATACCATAGCCGAACAAAAGGATTCGGAGGAGCAAGCGGGTGGTGCAAAGGGCGGCCGACCGGGAACGCAGCCCGCCGCCGGAGCGGCCGCCGTTTACAACGTGGAAATCGACCCTCCATCGGCCGTGCTTACCGTGCAGAACAACATGGGAACGGTTACCGGGAGCGGAAGGGCGCGGGAAATCCGTTTTGATAGTGTTCCCTGGCGCATCTATCCGCTTATTACGGCGTCTTGCGAAGGTTATAAGACTTTTACCCAAAGATTGGCGCCTAAGCCCGGCCAGAACGAGGACCTGTCGATTAAGCTGGAAAAGGAAATGCCTGCGGCGCCTTTGATCAGTTCAAGCGCCAATCCTCCGAAAACTACGGCAAATTCCAGTAGCGTAAATATTACAAGCAATGTACCTCCGGCGAACTCCAATAATCCGCCCATAAATCCTCCGGGAAAAATCAACCGGCCCATCGACGTCAGGTCTGAGCACCTTCCAAGTCCCAGTCCTGTTGAATCGCCGAGAACCGAGCGTCGCAAGGTGTTTGTATTCTCGGGCGAGTCGGCCATTGTCACCCCGGTACAGCGATCGTTGCCTTCGACCGTTGAGGCCTGGATTTGGTGTCAAAAGCCCACGCAGGTCGCCGATATGTACGTGTTTGGCAGCGATGACGCCGGCAAGCAATCGATCGGCGGACTGGGCTTGCGGATTGACAATGACGGTCAATTGGGCGGGAGCCGCATGCATAAAAACAAGAAACAACGCGATATTTGGACCGGCGAATCGGTGCCGTTTCAGAAATGGACGCACCTGGCTGCAACCTTTGATAAGGACAGAACCTGTTTTTTCGTGGACGGCCATTTGGTATACACCGATAATAAGGGTTCGCAGGACGAAGGCGCAGCCAAATTTGTTGTAGGCTATATCGGCATAGGGCCCAAGATTCCCGCTTATTGTTTCGTGGGAAGGATGCGCACACTCCGTATTACCACAGGCATTCGTTACGTCAACGACTTCAGGCCGCCGTTCGATTTCAATAGAAATCAGGACAAAGAAGGTTTCAAAACGAGCCTTATTTATGACGCCTCCAACGGCTTAAACGACCGAATCCCCGATGTCAGCGGCAATAATAAAAAAGACGGCACGGGATTGAATATCAGGATCGTGGAAGAGGAATTCCCTATGCCATAATCGCCACCGCTGCTTGACGGGGCTTTCCATTCGGATTATGAACCTTCTTAATAGATAACAACAACGTCAGTTAGTACACAAACGGAGACTATTTACATGCCCCGAACAATGATTGTTATCGTTTTTTGGTCGGTTTGCTCCTGCGGTGAAGTGTTGGCCCAGGCCGGAATGCCTGCCGGCGGCAAAGATGCCCTTAATCCCGTTCAATCCATGCAGGCAATAATTATGCCGCCGGCGGAAGCGACGCCGGTTGCCGCGTCGCCTTCCGGAAAAACAATTTACAATGTGCGGGAATATGGGGCGACCGGCGACGGGAAAACGCTGGACAGCCCCGCCATAAACCGCGCTATCGAAACCTGCACCAAGGCCGGCGGAGGTACGGTCTGCCTGCCCGGCGGCACGTATCTATGCGGCAGCATTCATCTGGCAAGCAATATCAACCTGCTTATCGACGCCGGCGCTACCATCCTTGGCGCACCGCAAGACTTGAATGCCTATGATCCGGCCGAGCCCTTCGAGGGCAAGGCATACCAGGACGGCGGGCACACCTATTTCCATAACAGCCTGATCTGGGGAGAAAACCTCACAAACGTCTCGATTACCGGCCGGGGAACGATTAACGGCGGCGGTCTGACCAAGGATGACAAAGACGTGGATAAGGGGCCTATCAACATGGGCGACAAGGCCATAGCGCTTAAGCTCTGCCGCAACGTTCTCATTCGCGACGTCACGATTTTTCACGGCGGCCACTTCGCCGTACTGGCGACCGGCTGCGACAACATGACCATCGACAACGTGATGATGGACACCAACCGCGACGGCCTGGATATCGATTGCTGCCGCAACGTAATGGTATCGAATTGCCGTATCAATTCGCCCAACGACGACGCCTTGTGCCCGAAAAGCTCCTTTGCCCTGGGCAGGCCGGTAATCACTGAGAATTTGGTGATCGTCAATTGCCAGGTCTCCGGGTTCGAGGAAGGCACGCTTTTAGACGGCCGGATGCTGCCCAGCAAAAGGAAGAACGGGCGCATCAAATTCGGCACCGAGGCCAACGGGGGTTTCCGCAACGTCGTCGTTGCCAATTGCACGTCGCGGGGGTGCCGGGGGATCGCGCTGGAGGAAGTGGACGGCGGAATCATGGAAAACATCAGCATCACGAACATCACCATGATGGACGTGAACCTCTATCCCATTTACATCACGCTGGGGCGGCGCAACCGCGGCCCCGACGTAACAACCGTGAGTTCCGCCCGGAATATCAGCATCAGCAACGTGATAGCCACGGGCATAGATCCCTTCAGCGGCATACACATCACCGGCCTGCCCGGCCACGACATCGAAGGCGTGCGCCTGGAAAACATCCGGCTGGTTTTCAAGGGCGGAGGGACGAAAGAAGACGCCGCCCGAGTCCCGCCGGAGTTGGGCACGATGTATCCCGAGCCCAGGCGAGTGGGCGTCACTCCGGCTTATGGAGTCTTTGCCCGTCACGTCCGCGACTTGGAACTGGCGAACATCCGCCTCAGCTTTGAGAGCGAGGACCTGCGCCCGGCCATGGTTTGCAACGACGTGGACGGATTGGAGATCGACAATTTCAAGGCGCAAGTTGCCGAGGGCGTGGCTGCAGCCAGGTTCGAGGAGGTTAAACGGCTTGTAATTCGTAACTCGCCTGCGCTCATGAAAATGGACGCCCCTACGATGGAATCGGGGGCGAAATAAAAGTTTACCGCAGACGGCGGAATTCTTCAGGCGAGAGCCCGAAGACCTTCTTGAACGCGCGTGAAAAGTGAAACGGATCGTTGAAACCCAATTGCGCGGCCGCCTGCTTTACAAGCAGCTTGGGATTTTGCAGCCGCTCCGCGGCCAGGTTCATTTTCAAACGCATGAGGAATTGATAGGGGGTCTGGTGGGCATAGCGGCGGAACAAGCGGCACAGATAGGCGGGATCGACGTGACATTCCTGCGACACTTCGGCCATGCTCCGCAGCCGCGCATGGTTGGCCCAAATGTATCGATGGCAACGTTGATAAGTGGCAAAGGCCGGTGTCCCCACTCCATGCCAGGGAATTAATAACTCGGCGATCTTGAGAATCAGGTATTCCAAGAGCTTTACACACAAAGCCGGCGAGAAGTAAGTGTGCCGCAAGCCGTTGCGGATCAACTCGTCGAAGACCTCTTGGATTTCAGCGGGGGCGAAGACCCGCCCGATGTGCCCGGGCTCTAACGAGTGTTGCTGCAACAATTTCAAAATCTCCGATCCTGTGCAAGCGATGAAATATTTGCCCAGGGGATCGTTGACGCAGGTGGTGATGTCGTGTGGCACGTCGGGGCCGTATGCGTAAACCGTGCCCGCCGTCAGTGGATAGTCCTGGCCGCCCAAGGTAACGGAACCCTTTCCCCGCACTACGAACTCGATTGTATAATAGGGGAAATTCGCGCGATGGATGGCATAGTCGGCGGCGCATTGTTCGTATCCGCCGCAAACGACGGCGATGGGCTCGGTGGGCGGCGGGGCAAGATCTAAATAAAACCTCTGCGCCTCGCGAACCTGGAGTGAGAAAAAATCCGGCTCCTTCAGCGATTGATCCTTTTTATCAGGCAACTGATACATAATAAGCAGATAAGTCAAAAATAAGCATTTGGATGTTAAGTATTTTGTGCATTTCTGTTTATTCTAAACAAAATAGTTTTTTTAGCAAGACAATTTTAGTAATGGGGGGCAAACGACCAATTTCTTAGTTGCTTTGCCCATGATTTACCCCCCGGTAGCTTGGAACCAATCTCAAAACGATCTCTAGGTATATAACGGCCTATTCGATCGCTATGGACGCCTTCATTATTTTTGCATTTAACCCTGGTGATTATGCGTAGCTGGGTATTAATAGATTATCACACCCTAACAGGCATGGCATAGTCTTTTTAATCGCCGTAGTGGACCGCCAGCCACACGGTCTGGCTGGTTTTGCCGGTTCGCTCCACGCGATGCCTTGCGTGGGCGGGAATGTTCAGATAAGTGCCCGGACGCAGATCCACGGGTTCGGGATCGCCCTCGAACCGAATCGCGGCCTTGCCTTTCAGGACAATCAACCATTCGTTTTCGTTCTGATCGTACCAAAAGTCTTGCGGTGAGCGCTGTCCCTGCGAAACTATCCGCTCGATGCGAAAATTTGGGGCGGAATGTATGGTGGTCAGCAGTTCCTCGGCCAATTCGGGTGGAATTCCGTGGAAAATGTTTTTTGCCTTCATGGGTATGCCTGCCTGTCGAAAAAATCGGTTTTGAGTAAAATCTTTTGTTTGAACGTGCGCCTTCAAGTTTTGATGTAAGATTCCGGCTATTTTAAGATTTAACGGGGAGAAAAACCATGGCTCAAGAGATCGTCTTGATTACCGGTGCGTCATCGGGCATCGGCTTGGAATTGGCGAAACTGTTTGCAGCCGACAAAAGCAGTCTTATTCTGGTCGCCCGAAACCGGGGCGCACTTGAAATGCTGGCTGAAGAACTTAAGCGGGATCATGGCGTGGACGTCCTGGTCGAGCCCAATGATCTGGCCGACGCCGCCGCGCCCCAAGCCCTTTTTAATCGCTTAGAGGCAAAAGGGATCGCGGTGGATGTGCTTGTGAACAATGCCGGGTTCGGGTCGTTGGGAAAGTTTGCGGATCTGCCGGCGCAACGACACTTGGACATGATCCAGGTGGACGTCACGGCTCTGACGCACCTCTCCGGACTATTCCTGCCGGGGATGATCGAACGAGGGCGGGGCGGCATTTTGAACGTCGGTTCAACGGCCGGATTTCAACCCGGGCCGAATATGGCGGTTTATTTTGCCGCAAAAGCCTTTGTTGTGTCATTTACCGAGGCCTTGGCCGAAGAACTGGCCGGAACAAAGATCAAAATAACTTGCCTTGCACCGGGTCCCACTGCAACGGGATTTGCCGCCGCTTCAGATGTGGAGCATACGCTGTTGTTCCGTCTTGGCACGATGGATGCAAAAAGCGTGGCTAAAGCGGGCTATCGGGGATTCCGCCTTGGCAAAGTGCTTGTTATCCCGGGATTCAGGAACAAATTCGGGGTTTTCGCGGTTCGCCTTGGTCCGCGCAACGTAGTCAGAAAAATAGTTAAGCGGCTGCAATCTTAAACGACGCGGCAGATAACTACTCAGAAAACCTCCCCTTTACATTTGGGAAAGGCACCCAAAGGGTACCCGGGGGTGAGGGCTTTTATAAATGGATATAAGGCTTTTTTAGAGCTCCTTAAAAAGAAGGATTTCATTACTCTGCAAATCGGGGATAGGCAAATACACCCGGTCGCGGGATTCAACCTTCCTAATCATTACAATTGGCAAACTCCTTACCCAGCCTTATTCCACGGGGATTTTTCTGTGTTAGGCGGAAATGTGAGCTAGGTATTTATGACCTAAACTTATACAGAATACCGGATAAACATCGATAGGAAGCCCATGGTGTATAACTGGACGCGTGAAGTGCTTCATTATGCGGCTCGCCTGGACCCGCAGCAATGGTTGCTGGTCCTAGGCGCGGTGATTGTTATCGGCCTGATTTGCCTGCGAGGGTTTGGTTCGCGATCGCAGTATTAGCAATCATTTTTAAAAGGCGCTGCCGGAACGGCGAACTTATACAATGAGTTTTTACGGGGCATTAACATACAAATTATCATAGAAAAGCCATGCATTACCTATTTGGCAGCTTGGATGTCTGGATGGGTTATATTCCCATTCCTGTGGCACTTGCCGTCGTGGCGACTCTCGGTTATTTAATGGGCCGGCGGACCCGGAAAATGGCCCATGACATGGTCGAGCATTCCAAGCGGGAATTGCGGCATGCGCAGACCGTGGCATCGGAATTGGAAAAGATCACCTGGGGAGTCCGCAAGAGCCTGGCCAAGCACCACGCCAACGTTACGCGTTTCAAGGATCACATCGGCAGGCTCAACGATCAGCGTGATGAATCGGCCTGGAAAGATCTTTGCCGCGAGGCCGAAGAGATACTGAAACCCACCCTTAAATTGGCCACTCAGATCGCCAACGCTTACGACGAAATCCGCCAACAAGAGCGCAAACCTGATGGCCTTCACGGAAGTGCGGACCGATCCCTTGACGAACGTAAAAAACCGCCGCGCCCTGGATGATACCATCCAAACTCAATTTGCCCTGATGGCCCGGTACGAGACGCCCTTTTCGCTGGTGATATTCGATATCGACCATTTCAAACGCATCAACGACGAGCAGGGCCACCTGCACGGCGATAGAATGCTTCAGGATCTTGCGCGGTTGTTGGACGAATACGTGCGGGAAACAGATATAGTCACTCGATACGGCGGCGATGAATTCGTGGTGGTCATGCCCCAGACCGATCACAAGGGGGCTTGCATACTCAGTGAACGTCTAAGGGCAAACGTGCAGGAAAAATTATCTTTGACCGTCAGCGGCGGCGTGTCTTCGTGCAAAAAGGCGATACCCAGGAATCATTGCTGGCCCGGGCCGACTCCGCATTATACCAGGCCAAAAATTCAGGCCGAAATTGCGTTTTTTCCAACGATGGCGTTAATGTAGACCGCGTTTCCGAGGATGAAGTTCTGAACGTAGTATAATCAAGCGCCGCGATAAAAACTGACCGTTTTTAAACGCAAAGACAAGCATTCTTGCCTGTCTTTTTTTATCCGATTTTTTCCGGCCGATAGAGTATGATGATACCCTTGACTTGCCTTAGGATTTATTCCCCACCCCTCGCCGGAGAGGGTTTAAGAAGTAAAAACCATTCCAAGGTGTTGACGCCGGCGGTCAATCGTTTTACAGTTTAATAATTGTGTTCCTTCCATTTATTTACTGTCCGTCGTCCCCTTCCTAAAGGCAAGATCCATGCCCTTGTATGAGATTGAAACCGGGTCCCACATCATCATCACCTGGGCGGCCGACCAGCAGGCCGCCACGCAAGTCGTTAAGGAAAGCTATCCTCAAGAAGAGCCCATTCGCGTTACCCGCCGCCCCCGCGATACGTGGGTGATATCCAAGGCGGCCTTGGGCATAAACGGGGTCGCAGACCCCTGCCATACCGCCCGCGATTGCCTGGCCAAAGCAGCCGGCGACAAATTGCACGCCATCCGCCTCTACATGCAAAAAACCGGCGCCGATTTGGATCGCTCCCGCAAGGTGATTGAGTCGAACATGGTCATGGGCTGGTAGGGCTTTGGCTATTCTTTATAAAACTCAACTTTGGGAATAATCTCCATCGCCCAGTATGGGTTGATTGTCCCGGTGGCGGGTCTCGTTGGCACTGGTCACGCGGATGGCGGGCTGGTCCTTGAAAGGACAAACGTGCTCGCACTCGCCGCAGCCGATGCACTTTTCCGCATCGACATACGGCCGTTTGATCGTCCGCTTTTCGCCGCTTCGGTCCTGGATTTCAACGTCCAGGCAATAGATCGCCTTGTCGGGGATCGGGCAATGCTCCTCGCAGACTATGCAGTTCCGGCCATAGGCGTAAGGGATGCAGCGGGTCGTGTCGAAGGCCGCCAGCCCGATACGAGTTGCCTGTTTGTCCTTAAGCGTAAGCGGCACAATCGCTTCGGTCGGGCAGACCTGGCCGCAAAGATTGCACGTGTAATCGCAATATCCGACCTGCGGCACGAGCATCGGGGTCCAAAGCCCCTCCAGCCCGGCCTCGGTCAAAGTGGGCTGAAGTCCGCCGGTGGGGCAGACCTTGATACACAAGCCGCATCCGGTGCAGCGTTCCAGGAATTCACGCTCGGGCCGTGCGCCCGGCGGACGAATAAGCGCTGGGTTGAATGTCGTGCCGCGAGCTTGGGGGCTGATACGCATGGCCGCCAGGGTTACAATGCCGCCAATGGCCGCCGCCATCATGCCTCGCCGGCCAAGATCTACCGATTCGATCTTGGGATCCTTTCGCCAGGGAACTACAAGCTGGAAACCAAGGCAGTCGCGGCGGCAGGATTCGCTGCAATTCATGCACCCCAGGCATTCCATGGATTTCCAAGCCCCGCCCGGCCCAGCCGCCGCCGCCCCGTGGCACGATGTGCCGCAAAGATCGCACTGGTTGCATGATTCCGCCTTGACCTTGCGCCGCAACAAGGGCCGCCAGGAGAAAAATCCCAAAAATGCACCCAAGGGGCAAAGGTACCGGCACCAAAATCGTGGCCGCCATGCGTTCAGGATCACCATGACCGCAAAAAATGCCAATATCAAGCCGGCGCCGATATAAGCCGGGTCGTGGTCCGATCCTTCCAGTCCAAAAATATACTTGTTAGTGAATTGGTAAGCCGGTTCAATGATCACCTTGTCGATCTGCAACAGGTCATTGCGGGGTTCATTGGGATACAGGGCCGTTGAGCTGGTTTTTGCGGCCCATTGGGCGGCGGGCACAAGGGCGGTGGTTGTGGTCCGCGTGAGCCATACGATCGGGTCAAACACGCATATCCAGTGCAAGCCGAAAATCGCCCCGGCCAAAAAACCAACCAGAATGTAATACTTGGCCGATTGCCATCGCGACCAGGTGCCCAGGCCCTTGCGGTTTTTGCGGCGGTGGAATATCCGGCTACTGATGGCGTGGATAGTTCCCATCGGGCAGACCCAGCCACAAAATACGCGGCCTAAAAAGATGGTCGCGACAATTGTCACCAGCGACCAGAGGGCGATTTTTGGCACTGCATGCGCCGTTAGTGCCGTTACGGCCGTTATCAGCGGGTTGACCAGAAAAAAAACCTTCAAAAGCGGGGCCGGGGCCTGCAATCCCGGCGGGGAGTCAGTATTGCCCTCCGGCGAAGCGATAGGCGCTGCGGCCTGAAATCGCGTCAAAACTATCAAGGCGAAAAATACCGCAAGCAACAAGACTTGCACTATGCGGCGGACGTGCGCGGCAGTAAGCCATCGGACCGCTGGACTCATGAAACGGTGATCTCCTTGGCGATCGACTTGTAGTCGATTTTCCCCAGCCCAACTTCCGCGCCTTTTGTAACGGTCTTAATATCTGTCGGCTTTTTGCCCATGAGTTCGGCGCCCCAGGCGTCCAATGCCACCACGTCGGTCCCGGCGGCTAGGGCTAGTTTCAGTTCCACGTCGGCAGGATTACCGCCTCCCGGCCCATGGGCCTTCAAAACCCGAACCGCGTCCAGGACGCTAATCCGCGGTTTCATAAACCGGGTCATGTCGCTGAGGCAGGTTGGCAAGTCTTGATGGAAAATCCTACGCTTTTCGATTACGCCCATGTAGTTCTTCATGCACATTGTCAGTCCCGTTGACATATGATGCTTGATAACCGGCACGTTTATCACAAGATCGCATTCCAGAATGTCGGGATAGATGGGAATGCTCTTGATCCGCTCGCCTTTAATGTCGGTATCTTTGAATCGGCTCTTGTCGAGGAAGACCAGCTCCGCCCCGAGTTGTGTTGCCACGTCCGAGATGCCGCTGGAAATGTAACACTTGGCGGGTATGCCGAGAGTATTATCGCCGATCTTGACCTTCTTCGCTCCAGCCTCCAGACAAAGTCGAATGAGCGTGGCCACCACGTCCGGATTCGTGTTGGCGGCCAATTCCGGCTTGCGGTCAAAGGCGATATTGGGCTTGATCCAAACCACCGCTTGGTTGCCGATAAATCGCTTTAATCCGCCGATGGCCTGAATTGCATTTTCCGTCAGTTTGACGGCGGCCTCTTTAATTTGCTCCGGGCTAAGATCGGTCGGGCCGCTCCACTTGGCGAAGGCCATCTCCGCCGGTTCGGCCGGCTCTGCCGCAAAGGCGGGATTTGTTAAAATTCGCTGCGATGCCAATGCCAATGCGCCGGCCGCCGAGTAGGTTAAAAAATCTCTGCGTGAAAACTGACTCATCGAAACGGCTTCCTTTGGTCTGCGGATGGATTTAATCTCGGGAAGGTTATTGATTATTTTACACTATCGATTTAGAAATCGTCAAACAGATTTGTTTCTGGTTTGTATCTGGCGGCACCCCAAGTAATAGTAGTTGCAGACCCATCTATCGTATGCTATATTAATAAACACATCTTTTCCTGTGAAATCATTAACCCAACGGTGCAATCATGTGGAAACCGATTAAAGATCTGGACCGCGTGTTGCGAGGCGAGGCTACTCGACTTGAGGAGCTTCGAGAAGCAAAATTACGAATCCCACTGGGCGGGCTGACAATTGTAATTCTGGTTCTGGCAGTGCTGTACGGAATATGCATGGGCTTTTATGCCTTGTTTCGACCTGACGGACCGATGTATCTTCAATGGTTGTCTACAACTATAAAACTGCCCGCTTTGTTTTTTCTCACGTTGTTGGTCACATTTCCTTCTCTTCATGTTTTTAACGCCTTGGTAGGCTCGCGCTTGAACTTGATAACCGTTCTGCAATTGCTCGTGGCTTCTTTAGCCATCAACACTGCGGTATTGGCTTCTTTGGGACCGATCGTCGCCTTTTTTTCGGTCAGTTCCACAAGTTACTTCTTCATAGTTTTGTTGAATGTATTAGTGTTCGCGGTTTCAGGACTTCTGGGGCTGCTGTTTCTCTTACAGACCTTGGATCGTATAGACGTAACGCTTAAGAAGGCGGAAGTGTCCCCGCTCTCAAGCGATGCTCAGGAGTCGGGAACCGGATCCGCTCGGAATGCCGATTATGTCAAAGCTGAAGTCGTGGAACCTCCGGGCGCGCTGGATAAATTAGACGATCACATTCTTGGTAAACACGTCAAGGCGGTTGTCACATGTTGGGTCCTTGTGTTTGGTTTCGTTGGTGCCCAAATGAGTTGGGTGTTGCGGCCTTTCATCGGTGCTCCGGGCGATCCATTTCAAATATTTCGCCCACGCGGATCCAATTTTTTTGAAGCCGTTTTTCATATTATTAAGGTTTTTTTCTCGTAAAAAAGTCATGGTTTAGCACAGTGTTCACCCTATGATGGCCGGATTAATTGATTTATGGCCGTAACAGCGTTTTTTAATTATACCGACCAGATTCTTCGCAGGCATCCGTGGACGACGCAGTCCGCGCGATCGGGAACCGCGTTGCGGATTCTACTTTGCCAGATTCTTGTTTTCAGCATGTTTTATGGGGTGGTGATGGGCAGCTTCGGCGGTTTCGCCGGAGGCCGGATCTGGCAAGTAACGTTTGCTGCAATAAAGCTTCCCGTTCTATTGTTGGTTACCTCTTTGATTGCCTTGCCCAGCTTTTTCATCTTGAATACTCTTTTCGGATTACGGCGTGACTTTATCGAAGCCCTGAGCGCCCTGGTTGCAACACAAGCGGGCTTGACCGTAATATTAGCGTCCCTTGCCCCTTTAACAGCCTTTTGGTACGCGTCTTCCTCCGATTATGCCGCGGCAATACGTTTTAATGCACTTATGTTTGCCATCGCCAGTTTCGGGGCCCAAATTCTGTTACGCGGATATTACCTGCCCTTAATCCGCCGCAACAAACATCACCGCACAATGCTTTGGGCCTGGTTGGTGATTTACATTTTCGTAGGCATTCAGATGGCTTGGATCTTTCGGCCCTTTATCGGCGATCTTGATTCTCCAGTCCAGTTTTTCCGCCAAGGCGCTTTTACCAATGCGTATGAGGTTGTTTTTAAACTCATGATTGACTGGTGGCGATGAGCAGACTTGTTGTCTTTTCTCTCCTAGTTTATGATTTTGGAAATTGCCTTCCCTGCCTTGACGGAATCCGTTAAAATACCATACCATAACAAATTCCATCACCTTTTTTTATGCACTATCTTTAAGCCATGAAAACCGCCAAAGTCGCGATTGTGGGGTTCGGCACCATCGGTTCCGGGGTAGCCCGGCTGCTTTTGGAACATAAGGATCGCATCGCCCATCATACCGGTATGCCTGTGGAATTGGCCTGTGTTGTCGACACCGACTTGCGCCGGCAGCGGAGCGTCTCGCTTCCGCCGGGCCTGTTGACCGACGACTTGAGCAAAGTAACGAATAATCCGGATATTTCCGTGGCCATTGAACTTGTGGGCGGATTGGAGCCGGCGCGGACGATCGTCCTTAAACTGCTGGAAAGCGGCAAGGACGTGGTGACCGCCAACAAGGCCTTGCTGGCCGAACACGGCGGGGAATTGTTCGACCGGGCCCGTGGGCTCGGCCGGTCGATCGCCTTTGAGGCGGCAGTGGCCGGCGGCATTCCCATCATCGCCGCTATCAATGAGGGGCTGACCGCCAACCAGATCGAGTCCATTCACGCCATTCTGAACGGCACGAGTAATTTCATCCTAACGCAAATGGATGAGCAAAACATGGACTATAACGCCGCCCTGGCCGAGGCCCAGCAACGCGGCTATGCCGAGGCCGATCCGGCCATGGATGTCAACGGCAGCGACGCCGCGCAAAAACTGGCGATCCTTTCCCACCTGGCATTCGGGGCCCAGGTGAATTGGCGCGAAATTCCTCGCATCGGCATCGACGTGGTGGAAGTGGCCGACATGCGTTATGCCCGGGAATTGGGATACAACATAAAGCTCCTCGCCGTGGCCGAATTGGTGCCCGAGGGCCTGGAATTGCATGTCTCGCCCACGATGGTCCGCAAAGGCACGCCCCTGGCCGAGGTCCGCGGGGCATATAACGCCATCCGCGTGATCGGCGACTCGGTGGGCCGGGTATTTTTCCAGGGACTGGGCGCGGGACCAAAGCCCACCGCCTCGGCCGTGGTTTCCGATTTGATCGATACCGTTCTGGGCCGGATGGCAATAACATTCCGCACCTTAAACCTTTGGTCCAGCGAGCGTCAGGCCCGCGTCATGCCCCGCGATCCGGCCAAGGTGCCCGGCCGCTATTACCTGCGTTTTAACGTGGATGATCGGCCCGGCGTTATGGCCGAGATTGCCGGCATCCTGGGCAAGCATAAAATATCTATTGCTTCGTTAATCCAGCACGAAACCGAGGAGGAAGAGTCCACTTGCGTGCCATTGGTCATCATGACCCACACGGCTACGGAAGGCGCCATGCAAAACGCCCTGCAAGCGATCAACCAATTATCCTGCGTGCATCCGGGCAGCGTGCGGATGAGAGTGAGAGATTGAAATGCTGAATGCTGAATGATGAATGTTGAATTTAAAAGTGAAACCGCTTGAGGTTTCGCGATGTTGAACCCTGAATTCTGAACCCTGAACCCTGACCTCTGAACCCTCGCATGAAATTCGCCCTTATTATACCCGATGGATGCGCTGATGAGCCGCAAGAGGTCCTTGGCGGCAAAACGCCCTTGCAGGCGGCGAATATCCCGGCCATGGATGCCGTGGCCGCGGCGGGCGTGGTGGGCCGATCTAACAATACGCCCCAGGAACTTCCAGCAGGATCGGATACCGCCAATCTGAGCCTTTTGGGCTATAATCCCTTGGAGCATTTCACCGGCCGGGCGCCCTTGGAGGCGGCCGCGCAAGGCATCGCTTTGGGGCCGGACGACTGGGCCATACGCTGCAACCTGGTCACGATCCAGGACCAGGTGATGCAATCCTTCACGGCGGGCCATATTTCCTCGCCCGAGGCCGCCGAACTCATCAAAACCGCCCAGGAAAAACTAGGCAACGACCGCTGGCAATTCTACCCGGGCGTGAGCTACCGGAATTTACTGGTGTATCGCGGCACCGGCCTGCCTCCGCCGTTTTCGCCCGACACCCGCACCACGCCGCCGCACGATCTGACCGATAAATCCGTGCTCGACGATTATCCCCGCGGGCCGGGCAGCGACGTCTTGACCCACCTGATGTCTGCCAGCGAGGAACTGTTCGCCGATCATGCCGTGAACGTCGCCCGCCGGGTAGCCGGCAAACCGCCTGCTACGAACATCTGGCTCTGGGGTTTGGGCAGCACGCCCCAATTGACTCCCTTTGCCCAATTGTACGGCGTACCAAGGCGCGATGATCACGGCCGTCGATCTGCTGCGCGGCCTGGCCGCGCTGATGGGCTGGAAACGGATCGAAGTGCCCGGGGCCACCGGCTACATCGACACCGATTACGCGGCCAAGGGCCGCTATGCAGTCGAGGCGTTAAAGAACGTGGATCTGGTGTGCGTGCACGTCGAAGCCACCGACGAAACATCGCACGAAGGCAATGCCGCGGCAAAGGTCAAGGCCTTGGAAGAAATCGACCGGCACATCGTCGGCCCGGTGCACGCGGCCTTAAAGACCTACGGCGAGTATCGCATCCTGGTAAGCCCGGACCACCCCACGCCGCTTAGGACAAAGACCCACAGCCACGGATATGTGCCCTTTGCGTTGGCTGGCACGGGCGTTAAACCCGATGCAACCGCGGTCTACGACGACCAGACCGCGGAAAAATCCCCGCTGGTTTTTCATGAAGGATGGAAATTAATGGGGTATTTTTTGGGAAACGTGAGTTAGATAATACAAGACGCATTTTGCATTAAACTTGACCGGGGATATCAGTCCGCTTAATTTGTAATCGTCTCAGACTCAGGAACTGTAACAGGAGCTCCCGTAGCCCAACGATAGAGAAGTTCCGGGCAAAAATCGGCTTCATTTGGCCATACAATTGTTCCAAATTCGGGATTAACTCGTACTTGGCGGAAAAAAGCGGGATCTTTTAGTGATTTGAATATCCCTTCTCTCCCCGTAATCCGATTAGTCAAATCAACTGTGCCTCGGACGCCGTCTGAAAAAGTCAATTCCAAACGATAACCATCAAGCACTTTAACGTCAGTAACTATTGCACAAGATTTCATGAAACAATGCTCCTTAGCGCAAAGGGTCGATTTTGCGAGGTCTTTTTCCATCCGCCCGCTGTTGCCAGGCTTCTAAAAGCTCGTTTTGGTGTAAAGCGGTCCATTCAGTTACAAGGGCCAAGGCCCGGGGCGATAGATATCCTTTGAGCAAACCGGGAGGGTCAATGGAAAATTCCGCGTTTTGTGAACCATAAATTGCATGAAAATGGGGCGGGGGATGTTCATCATAATACATTGCAATTACGATTCCAAAGAAACGACTTATTTCCGGCATAATTACCCTCTGATATTTTGATTATAGCACCGTTAATCAATAAAAAATAGCATTGTATACCTTGAAATAGATAAGAGAATGGCTTATTTTTGGGTGGATTAATTTGTTTTATTTATAATGTAGCATCCGTTACAAGCAACCAATAATGCGACCGACTATCGCGGCTTAATCCCCAACCTCCAACCCCTATCCCCTAAAATGTCAATAATCGTACAAAAATTCGGCGGCACGAGCGTTGCAGACAGCAAGAAGATTTTGGCGGCGGCGCGCAAGGCCATCCGCGTGAAAAACGAAGGCAACCAGGTGGTGATGGTCGTCAGCGCCATGGGAAAGAACACCGACGTGCTGGTCGATATGGCCAGGGAGATTTCCGACAATCCGCCCGCCCGGGAAATGGACATGCTCCTTTCCACCGGCGAACAAGTGAGCGTGGCCTTGGTGGCCATGGCCATACATTCGCTGGGGCACGAGGCTATAAGTCTTACCGGCGCCCAGATCGGCATTATCACCGACAGCACGCACACCAAGGCGCGCATCCGCTCGATCTCGACGGATCGCATCCGCAAGGCCCTGGACGAGGGCAAGATCGTCATAGCCGCGGGATTTCAGGGAATGGACGAATCCTTCAACATCACCACCCTGGGCCGCGGCGGCAGCGACACCACGGCCGTGGCCCTGGCCGCGGTCCTGGGCGCGGCGTCCTGCGAAATCTACACCGACGTGGACGGCGTTTACACCACCGATCCGCGGATCGTGCCCGAGGCCCGGCGCGTCAGCCAGATCAGTTACGACGAGATGCTGGAGCTGGCCACTGCCGGTGCGGGCGTGATGCACAACCGGTCCATAGAATTCGCCAAGAATTTTTCCGTGCCGGTGCACGTCCGCAGCAGCTTCAGCGACAATCCCGGCACAATGATCGTTCACGATCCGGAAGCGCCGAATACGGCCGTGTGCGGAGCGGCGGTGATCAAGGACGAAGCCCGCGTCACGGTGCGGGGCCTGCCCGACCGACCGGGAGTCGCGGTGGGCGTCTTCTCCAGCATCGCCGCCAAGAACATCTCCATCGACATGATTGTGCAAAACGTGGGAGCCAACGGATTGGCCGATATCTCTTTCACCGTCGATCGCGATGAATTGCCGGCCACGCTCAAGGCAATTGAAAACGCCGTCAAGGAACTCGGCGGCGAGGGATACAATTTCGGCGACGACGTGGCCAAGGTCTCGGTGGTGGGCCTGGGCATGGCCACGCAAAGAGGCGTGGCGGGCACCATGTTCCGCTCCCTGGCCGAAAAAGGCATCAACATCCAGATGATCACCACCAGCGAAATCAAAATATCGGTGCTGGTCAACCGGCAATACGCCCAAGAGGCCTTGCGCACCGTGCACGAAGCCTTCCAATTGCAAAAACCGCCCGAAAATCTGCCGACGCAAGCCGGGGCCGTCCCTGCGCATCGCAAGACCGACGCCGCAAAACTGGTCAGGCAATTGGAACGCATCGCCCGGTTGGAGCGGATGGAAAAGCTCATCATCGACAACATCACCTTGGACCAGACCCAATCGCTTGTGACCTTCGTGGACCTGCCCGACATGCCGGGCCTGGCCGCCCAGACTTTCGATGAATTGGCCGAGGCCGGCATCGTGGTCGATATGATCGTGCAGAGCATTGGACGCGATAAACGAGCCAATATCTCGGTAACCGTGCCCAGGAAGGATTTGGAAAAGGCCCTGGGCGTTGCCAGCGACCTGTCGCGAACCCTGAATTGCTCCCCGCCCACGCATTTGGCCGAAGTCGCGAAACTTTCCGTATTCGGCACGGGCATCCGCAGCCACGCCGGCGTTGCCACCCGCATGTTCCAGGCCATGAGCTGGGCGGGGATCAATGTCAACATGATCAGTACCAGCGAGGTTCGCATCAACGTCGTCGTCGCCGGCAATCAGGGCGCTAAAGCACTTGAGGCATTGAAAAAGGAATTCGCCGACTCGCTGCTTGAAGGCAACGCCGAGCGGAAAAACTAATACCGATTCTAATTTTATACTGCGCGGCTTACAGCCCGAAGGGCTCAAAGAAGATAGCCCGGAGTTGCCGCGAAAGCGGCTACTTTGGGGACCAAGGCCACGCGACACCCTCAACCCTGTAAGGGTTGCGGAATTCTCCGAAACCCCGTTGGGGTATTGGGTATTGGAGTTTCCCTTTCCCAGGGTAGCCGCTGCGCGGCAACCCTGGGCTATCCTATTATTGGATCCTTGGGCCATAAAAAGCGGAGGCCCTGCGCATTCAGGGAATCTACTATATTTAGTAAGCAACCGCGCAGGATCAAGTTAGAATCCGTATAAGTATCTATCCCAAGAGTTCATTCTCCCGGCCGACCTTTGGTTGGTGCCCGGCGAAGGGAGAAATTTGCATAACTCCGGGAAAAGCGCGGCTATTTTCCGTCCGCAGCTTTATCCCCGGCTGGAGAATCATCCGCCGCTTTTGGCTTGAGATAGCGGCGGTTGAAGATTTCGGGATCGAAAGAGTCTTTGGGTGCAAATTCCGGTGGCGCGGCGCCGTGCTTGATCTTCGGTGCCTTGGATTTGGATTCCTCACAGGATTCGTCGCGTTCATCGAACTTTGATGCGGCGGCTTGGAATGCGGCCTGGGCGGCCCCGTGTTCAAATTTGACCGGCGGCAAAGGCTTGGCCTTTCGGGCATCTCTTGACAATGTGTGCGGCACCGCCGGGGGAGTACCGGCGTCGCCGATGGCATCTGCGAGCATCGGCTGCGTGTTGGGGATTGTTGCCGGCAAATCGGGCATGTCTGTTGGGCCCAGTTGCAGCACCCAATCCATCAATCGCTTGTATTGCGCAGCCTGGTGATCGGTAAACACGGCCGTCTTGGCCGGGCCGTGCGGGGCAATGGGAACGGTCAGTATTCGACTTGCCAAGGGATTATTGCGGTCAACATAGCGCAAAACGGCGGAGATATTGCGTTGGGTCATTCTTCGTCCGGCTGGTTCATCTGAGGCGGTGCGTTGTATACGCAAACCGGATGCCGACTGCGGCCCGTGACAGTTCGACGCCGTGCAGTTGTTCATTAGCAAAGGCTGCACCGATTGAGTGAAATTCTCGACCGCTTTTTGCGGCAAGGCGCGGATCATGCGGTCCAGTTCGTCATTTGACTGCGAATTGTCCGGAGCGGTTTCGGTCTTGGGCCGATCCGGCTGAGGCTCGGTGGTAATTTGCAGCCGCCGCTGCATAAAACTGACGATGGGGTTCCCCGGCGCGATGGCGGCGGCATCGGCTAGTTCCGCCGCGGCATGGTCGTAAAGCCTGTGCCGCTCGCACCACTGGGCAAGGTCCAAGTGGTCGCGAAGATTGCCCACGGAAATGGCCGCTCGCTTTCGCTGGTATCCCTCTTCCAAATCTTTGCATAGCAGGTCCACGTCGGCTGCCTTGATGCGGATTTCGCCGTCGGGCAGAACAACGCGATATAAATTGCCCATTCGGCTGATCTGCCCCTCCAGGGCCTGCCCGTTGTGCAGCAACAGCAATTGCTGTCCGGCGGCCTCCTGTGTCTGTTGGGCATCCAACGTATAGGTTGGGCCCGCAAGCAGGATGGAGATTATCAGCGTGGGGATTTTCTCTAAAATCATGGCGGCCAAAAGGTAAGGATTCGCCTTGGGCGGGTCAAGAGAAGATGGGCAAAACAAGTTGATCCAATAATCCAGAATAAAGCCATAGCCAGTCATTGGTATATACTGGAATTAACCCTTTTGATGCTCTATATTGGTGGGTTTGGGAGGTTCGCCGACATGGCGGATAAAGAACTCGAACAGCGCGAGATCTACTACTCGGGTAGGGTGCAGGGCGTCGGGTTTAGATATACCGCTCGGGCCATGGCCGCGTCGCATCGAGTAACCGGATTCATCCGCAATATGCCCGACGGCAGGGTGCATTTGGTCGTGGAAGGCGAACAGGATGAAATACAGGCGTTTATCAATGATTTACAGGCCGATATGGGGCTCTACATTCACCACGCACAGGTTTCCGTACGCCCGGCAAGCGGGCGATTCCGGGCATTTGAAATTCGCTTTTAGCGATTGAGTGCGAACTACAGAGATAAGCGGGATCGTAAAGAATACAAAGAATGAATTATCATAGTATAATAAACACTGGATCTCCTTGAGATTCATTTGAACGAACTTCAGTTTTTTGACATAAACTCATGGAATTAAATATCAATAATCTTGCCCTTTTTGGCGTTTCATCGACGTGGCTCAAGCCGCTTTGGCTGGTTGGCGTGGGGGTGATCATAGCCCTGGCCGTTTTTGCCGGTCTTGTCGCATTGCTGAATTGGCTTTTTCCCAAGGTGGGCGCTATCGCCCGAACCACCGCAAAGGAGGCCGCCTCGCAGCCGCTGTATTATGTGATCCTGGCGCTGGGGATTTTTGGCCTGATCTTCTTCCCGTTCGTGCCCTACAACACGTTTGGCGAAGACATCAAGATGCTCAAGGACACGAGCCTGACGCTGATCATGATTCTCACCACGATCGTGGCCCTGTGGACCGCCAGCGTTTCCATTGCCGACGAGATCGAAGGCCGCACGGCCCTGACGTTGTTGTCAAAACCCATTGGCCGCCGGCAATTCATTATTGGAAAATTCCTGGGCATTTTAGGCCCCGTGATAATCCTGTTCATCGTATTCGGGGCTATATTCTTGGCCAGTATTTCATTTAAAGTCGTTTATGACGCCCGGGAAACGTCCAAACCGGAGCCTACCTGGCAGGAATGCCAGGAGGAAATGCAGCAGATTGCCCCGGGCCTGGCCCTGGCCTTTATGGAAACCACCGTGCTTACCGCGATCAGCGTGGCCATTTCCACGCGCCTGCCCATGATGGCAAATCTGATTATCTGCGCATCTATCTACGTGCTAGGGCACCTTGTGCCCATGCTGGCCAATTCGGCGCTTGGGAAAATCGAACAAGTCGGATTTATGGCCGGACTTCTTGCCGCCGTATTGCCGGTATTGGAACATTTCAATATCTACACCGCCATTGCCACCGGCGAACACGTGCCATTGGCCTATCTGGGCCTGGCCGGGGTGTATTGCCTGCTCTACACTTGCTTGGCCATGCTCGTGGCCCTGTTGTTGTTCGAAGATCGCGACCTGGCATAAAAACGAGATCCATGTCATTTGACCATCAATAAATGATGTAAGAAATTGGTTTAGTACAGGCACTCATGCCCGGAGATTTCGGGGCTTTTTTCGCCGGTTGCAGGCAACCGGGCTAAACATGTCGGACAATATTACCCGCAATGCCGAAAGTCTTTCCACCGGCATCGAGGGTCTAGACTCGCTTTTGGGCGGCGGCCTGATGCCCGGGCGCTGACCGCCGTGGTAGGCGCAACCGGCATTGGAAAAACCCAATTCGGTTTGCATTTCGCCCAGGCCGGCTTGAATCAAGAGGGCCGGCGCGGAATTATTTTCGACATGTGCTCGCGGGGCGACTCGCAGAATCATGCCGCCTACGCCCAACGCTTGTTCGCCTGGCAATTAAAGACCGTCCAAGCCGAAAAACATTATGAATTGGATGAATTCTTCGAGCGCTTCTATCCCGGCGGCGATTACATCCACGTTTTCGATCATCAAGGGCGTCGTGTAACCAGGGCGGACTTGGAGTTCGAGGCCTGGCACGATTGGCAGGCCGAATTGTGCCGGCGCCTTTCGGCCACCATCGCCTTTTTTTACGGCAGTTTCGTGCAAGGCGTCCGCCGCGCGGTTGTTGACGGCATCGAGCCGGTCGATCGCCCCAGCGAATCGATCCAGTTTGAACTCTTCGAATACATTTACCACCAGATTCTTCGCAAGGACGCCGAGTGGGTTGCCCGCGATCTTTTCCGCGAGCGCTACAGGGCCAATGCGGAGACAATCGCCCGGCACACCTACGACCCGGCCCGCATCGGCTGCCTGCTTTTATGCACTTCCCGGGAAAGCTCTTTGGACGCCCTGATCGAACGTCCGTTGGACGAGGGCGACGTGCTTTCGAACGCCAACACGGTGATCGCCATGGGCAAGGTCCGCGAAGGCGCCAAGTTCCTCCGCGCGATGTACGTCGTCAAACATCGCGGCGGGGCGTGCACCGACGAAATCATTCCTTACCGCATCGATGACCACGGCATACGCTTGGGTTGGCAGTACAAAACGTAGCAGGCACACTCCGTGTGCCGTCGGCATAATAGACGAAGTTATATCGAAAATTCCAAAACGGCATACCTGTGAGTGCCTGCCTCATTGTTTGCACAATCTCTTTAAACCATGGCCCAGTTGATGTAGAATTGACATGATAGCTTCCGTTTATCGGCTCCGGATAACCCGCTGATGTCCACGCGAAAAAAATTTTCGGCCATACCTGCTTCAAATATCCGGCCCTGGACTTTTTCAGCGGCGGTAGGGCCTTATGGCATGTTGGCCGGATTGGGTCTGATCGCCGTGATTGCCGTAGTCGCTTACTTGCCTTCCATAGGCGGCGGTTTTATCTGGGACGATTACCTTCTGCTGGTTGACAACCCGCTTGTGAAGGCCTCGGACGGCTTGCACCGAATCTGGTCCACTGCGCAGGCAATTGACTACTGGCCGGCGACAAATACTTCGTTTTGGATCGAGTGGCGCTTGTGGGAACTTAACTCCATGGGCTACCACGTCACTAACTTATTTTTGCACGTCCTCGAATCGCTGCTGGTTTGGATCGTTTTGAGGAGGTTGTCCGTTCCAGGGGCGCTTTTGGCGGCGGCGATCTTTGCCGTGCACCCGGTCAACGTCGAGTCGGTGGCCTGGATCGCGCAGCGGAAAAACACGATGGCGATGCTGTTTTTCCTGCTGTCGATTTTGTGGTATTTGAAATTTATCAAATCCGCTCGCCTTAGTCTCGCGGCTAAACAATCTACTGTTCACTGCCCACTGCCCACTGCCCACTGTTTTCTTTGGTATTGGCTAAGCCTGGCGGCGTTCGTGCTGGCCATGCTTGGCAAGGGATCGGTGGCGATATTGCCCGTCTTGCTTTTGGGCATCACCTGGTGGTTACGCCCGATGAAATGGCGGGATTTAGTGCGAACCGCTCCTTTTTTCGTCGTTGCCGCGATACTCGCCCTGGTGAATGTGGAATTCCAGTTTCACGCTACGGAAAAGGTAGTGCGGGAGATAGGCTTTATCGACCGCCTGCTTGGGGCCGGCGGAGTGATCTGGTTCTATCTTTACAAGGCGTTTTTTCCTTTGGACCTGGCCTTTGTGTATCTGCAGTGGCATATCAAGGCCGGCAATCCACTTTGGTGGATGCCGCTTTTGGCCACGGCGGCCGTGACCGCGGTATTCTGGCGATATAGAAAAAGCTGGAGCAGAGACCTGTTGTTTGCCTGGGGGATTTTTTGCGTGTCTCTGGCGCCGGTGATGGGCTTTACCGACGTGGCCTTCATGCAATATTCTCTTGTGGCCGACCGTTATCAGCATATTGCTATCATCGCCGTGGTTGCTCTGGCCTCGGCGGTTTGGGGCACATGGCTGCGGTGCATCAAAGGTGGATCGCGACTGGCGGCGTCGGCCCTCGCCGCCGGCGCAGTAGGCGTGCTCGTGCTTCTGACCATGCGGCAGAACGCGCTTTATCGCGACGCGATGACGCTGTATCGGGCGACCCTGGCAAAAAATCCGGACTGTGTCATGGCGCAATTCAATTATGCCAACGCATTGTCTAAATCAAACCGGCCGCAGGAAGCCGTCGAGCATTACAAGCAAGCCGTAAGGCTAAAACCCGACTTTGCCATGGCCCACTACAGCTTGGGCAGCGCGTTGGTCATAACGGGCCGGGCTGAAGAGGCTATTGAACATTTTCAGGAATTCCTCCGCCTCAAGCCCGATTATGCCGAGATCCGCAACGGCCTGGGCAATGCATACAGGCAACTGGGCCGCTACAAAGAAGCCATTGAACAATATGAAAGGGCATTGCGGCTTAATCCCGACTTATACCAGGCGCATATGAACTTGGGCAACATATTGCTTCAAGAAAAGCAGCCCGAGGAAGCCGGCGAACATTTCCGGCAGTTCCTACGGTTGCAACCCGAACAATCCGAGGCCTACGCCATGCTGGGCGTCGCCCTGGCCCAGACCGGCCGATTGCCCGAGGCCGCGGATAACTTCCGCCGGGCCCTGGAGAAAAATCCCAACGATCCCGAGACTCAAAGAAACCTGGGTAACGCCCTGCTGCAAACCGGCCGGCCTTACGAGGCCATCGAACATTTCAAGCGGGCGCTGGAGATCAAGCCCGATTACGCCGGCGCCTATTACCTGATGGCGGTGGCTTATGCCAATATAAATCGAACCACCGAGGCTGTAGGCGCGGCCCAAAATGCCTTGGATCTTGCCCGAACTCAAAAACAAACCGTCCTGGCCAAGCAAATCGAGGATTGGCTGAATTCCTATCAGCGCCGCGGGGCAGGCGGTGAGAGGCGCGGGAATGATCAATGAGACTACCCTTGGCTACCGCCTGGTGTGCCGCCGGGCGGTGAAATTTTCACCCGCCGCGACTCGACCCGCACTCGGCCTTCGGCGATCAATTGCACGGCCTCGGGATAGGCCTCGCACTCGGCCTGGAACACACGGGCGGCGAGCGTCTCCGGCGTGTCGTCGTCGAGAACCGGCACGG
Organism: Pirellulales bacterium; assembly: GCA_963838495.1. GTDB lineage: Bacteria > Planctomycetota > Planctomycetia > Pirellulales > Thermoguttaceae > JBEKIK01. The sequence goes on from CAWIRC010000001.1 coordinate 99,977, forward strand.
CCTTTTGCAAAATCACCGGCCCGTGATCGTATTGATTGTCGGCGAAATGCACGCTGCAGCCGCTGAGTTTCGCGCCGTATTCCAGCACGGCCTCGTGTACCCGATGCCCGTAAAATCCCTTACCGCAAAAAGACGGAATCAATGCGGGGTGAATGTTGATCACGCGGTTTTTGAAATCCTCGGGGATCGTCAATCGCTTGAGAAATCCGCCCATTACGACCAGGTCTGCGCCGGCCGCCCGGCAGCGGCCGAAAATCTCACGGCTAAAAGCGTCTTGATCGGGAAAGTTTTTCTGTTCGATAATCAGGCTGGGTATATCCGCATCGCGGGCGAACCTGAGCCCGCCGGCCTGCGGATTGCTCGATATCACCAGACTGATGGCCACGTGCAGCCGGCCCGCCGCGATCCGCTCTATCAAATTCTTGAGCGTCGTCCCCCCGCCGGAGACTAAAACCGCGATCTTGAATACTCTAGAATCCGATAAAAACATTAAATTGACCCCGTAGCATCATGAAGTAATTTGTTACTGAAAACTTTTTTAACACGAAAATGCGAAATAACGAAATTCCGAAATGATGGGGAATGATATGCTTTTCGATCTTTCGTACTTTCGCGTTTTCGTGATGAAATTAGAGCCTGTCTAGAAAACTATCAACTCCAATATTTGGCAACAAACAAAAATAAATAATCATAGGCTATTCCGCCCTCACCCTGGCCCTCTCCCGGAGGGAGAGGGGACTTTTGCGATAGGCTCTTACTTATACCTTTGCCGGTTTATCTGATATATCAACTTTTTGTACTTGCAATTGCACTGGATATCCTCCGATAGTTACATCATAAGTCGGTGCTTTAGATAGTTTTTCTTGGATTTTCAACTCAACCGCCAATGTCTCTCGACAAATATAAGAGGCGTTTGCTGCGTTGGCATCGGCCAGTTCTTGCGAAGGCGTCGTTATAGATGCGATGATGCGATCTGTATAATCCAAGTTTTGTTCTTTTCGGCAGTCTTGAATTTCGCGCACTGTCTCGCGCCAGCCCCTCGGCGATTAATTCCTGTGTTAGCTTGGTTGCCAGCACCACCACGCACATTTTGCCTTGCGCTGCGGCCCAGCCCGGCTTGGCTTGCAGGCGGACTTGGATGTCTTCGGAGTCAGAACGATCGCGCCATCCTGCAACGACATAGTTATTTTGCCTTGCGACTGCATTTCGGCCAGGAGTTTTCCGCCGTCCGCGTCGGCCAGCTTTTTCTCAATTCCGGCAGGCGTTTGCCTAGGCGCGGCCCAAGGCGCTTCAGATCGGGCAGTATTGTGTAGGTAATATACTGATCGGCCTTGGCCGCGAATTCCACGCGTTTGACGTTCAACTCGTCGCAAATCAAAGCGTCGTGCTCCGCAAGCCAGGATTGATGGGCATCGTCGGCCAGCACGATTTCGACTTGCGAGAGCGGCTGGCGGACCTTGAGTTTGGCGCCCATCCGCGCACTGCGGCCCAGCGATACGATTTCCCGCACCATGGCCATGCGCTGAGACAACAACTCGTCCACGGCCGTTTGGTTTGCAACGGGAAAGTCGCACAAATGCACGCTTTCCGACGGCCGGTTATTGACAGGTTTATCGGCAAAGGCCGCCACGGCCAGATTTTGCCACATCTCCTCGGCCAAAAAGGGCACAAACGGGGCGATCAGCTTGCAAGTCGTAAGCAGGCATTCGTAAAGCGTCCAGTAGGCGTCGATCTTGTCGGCCGATTGCTCGCCGCTCCAAAACCTGTCGCGGCTGCGGCGGACGTACCAGTTGCTCAGGGCATCGACGAATTCGCTTAAGGCTGCGCAGGCGGCGAAATTGTCGTATGCGTCCATCCGCGTGGTCACAGCGGTCACAGTGCGATTCAGTTCGCCGATGATCCAGCGGTCCAACTCCGAGCGATTATCAACCGGCCGAAATCCTTCGGCCGTAGCCAAAACCTCGGCGGTCAACTGCCCTGCCCCGCCGCTGATTAAGACCGCCGGATCGAACTTGTCGATGTTCGCGTAGATCACGAAAAAACTGTAAACGTTCCGCAGTCGCAACAGGAACTCGGGAATGCAATCCTTGATGGCCTGCTCGCTGTAACGAATCGAGGTCCACGGCGGCTGGTTGGAAAAAAAATACCAGCGCAGGGCGTCAGCCCCGTAGCGGTTGAAAATATCGTCAGGCTCGCGGTAATTCCGCTTGCTTTTCGACATCTTGCCCCCGTCTTCGCCCAGCATCAGTCCCAAGACAATGCAATTGCGGAATGGATGGGGATACGATAAGGATGAAGGATGAGGGATGAAGGGTGAAGGATTTTTACTCCCCTCTCCCTTTGGGAGAGGGGCTGGGGGTGAGGGCCCTTCCCTATCCTTTCCGAACAACAGCGTGCTGATCGCCAAAAGACTGTAAAACCAACCGCGTGTCTGATCCAAGGCCTCACTGATGAAATCGGCGGGAAACTGGCCCTGGAAATTGTCGTCCGAGCCCGGCCGATGCGGATATCCCCACTGGGCAAAAGGCATCGCCCCGGAGTCGAACCAGCAGTCGATCACCTCCGGCACGCGGCGCATCCGCGCCCGGGGCCTTGGGCGAATCGTATGTAATGGCGTCGATATAAGGCTTGTGCACCGCAAGGTCGTCGGGCAGGTCGGGATTTTCGCGTTTGGCGTTTCCCCAAGCTTCCGTCCCGGACAATCCCGGCTTGGCCAGCAGTTCGGCATAACTGGCCACGGCCTCGGCGTACCCGGTTTTTTCGCAGACCCAAATCGGCAGCGGCGTACCCCAGTAGCGCTCGCGGGAAAGGGCCCAATCCACGTTGGTTTCCAAAAAATTCCCAAAGCGTCCTTCGCGGATGTGTTCCGGCAGCCAATTGATGCGGCTGTTGTTCTCCAGCATCGCCTCCTTGAACTTGGTGGTGCTGATGAACCAACTGCGGCGGGGATATTGGATGAGCGGATCCTCTTCCGCCCGCCAGCAAAACGGGTAATCGTGCAGGTATTGCTCCTGATGAAACAAAAGGCCCTTTGCCTTTAATTCATGAATAATATCGCGGTCGCAATCTTTCACCCAGCGGCCTTGATAATCCGTTGCTTCGGCCGTGAAAGTGCCGTCGGGGGCAACGCAGCAGATAAGCGGCGGACCCTCGCCTTGCACAAATCGAGCCTGTTCGTCGCGGAGCAAGGCAAAATCCACTTCGCCAAATGCCGGGGCTTGATGCACAATGCCTGTGCCTGTATCGACGGTTACAAAATCGGCCGGCACCACGCGCCAAGCGAGGTGTTCTTTCCGGCCGTCAGCAAGAGTTCCTTTTTCTTCGCCTTGGGTTTTGTGATAATAATCAAACGGAGGCCTGTAGCGCCACCCGATCATTTTCTCGCCCGGGAACGTGGAAATAACACGGGCTTCTTTTTTCACCTTGCCGGCAATTGCCTCGACCAAGGCGGAAGCGACTATGATTTTCCTCGCCTCCCCTTCAAATTCCACCAGAGAATATTCCAGGTCAGATTTGACGGCGGCGAATTGATTGCTGGGTAGAGTCCAGGGAGTGGTGGTCCAGACTAACAGATCAATGTCCGAAATGCCCTCACCCTCGCCCTCTCCCAGAGGGAGAGGGGACAGCAAGGGGAATCGAACAAACACGCTCGGATCGGCGACTTCGCGGTAGCCTTGCCCGACTTCGCCGGAGCTTAGTGCCGTGCCGCCTTGGGCCCACCACCAAACGATTTTATATCCCTGGTACAGCAGGCCGCGGTCAAAGAGATTTTTCAGGGCCCACCACACGCTTTCCACGTAACTTTGATGATAGGTTACATAGGCTTCGTCCAGGTGGATCCAAAAGCCCAGCCGTTCGGTCAACTGCTCCCATTGTTGCGTGTAGCGGAAAACGCTTTCCACGCACTTGCGGATGAACGGTTCAATCCCGTAGGCTTCGATTTCTTCTTTTGAATGGATGCCCAGTTCCTTGCAGACCTCGACTTCGACGGGCAGGCCGTGCGTATCCCAGCCGGCCTTGCGCCGGCAAAGATATCCGCGCATGGTCTTATAGCGGGGAAAAAGGTCCTTGATGGCCCGGGTCAGGCAATGTCCGGGATGCGGCAGTCCATTTGCGGTGGGGGGGCCTTCATAAAATATGAAAGGGGGGCAGGATTGCCTGGCCTCCAGTGTTTTTTCATAAATTCGCCGCGTTTTCCAATATTTGATTATCCGCTCTTCAAGCTTAGGAAAGGAAACATTGCTCGCAACGGGTGAAAACATGGCTAAATAAGAAGCGAACCGGTTCAAGGGGAGAAAACCATTAGTAAATCAAGTTTTCCCCGGTTTTTCAATGGGGGCAAACACTGTTCGCAATAGCCATTCCACAAAAGCCCCCGACAGGATGCCCACGGTATAGCAGACCAGATCGCTCCACAAAAAACCGAATCCCAGGATAATGCCGCCCAGCCTGTATGAACGGATGTGATCGATCCAGGGCGCATGGTAAAGCTGGCTGATCTCGCCCAGATAAGAAATTATCAGTGCAATTGCCGCAGCTCGAAACGGCGACCAACCGGGTGCAATAAATCGAATGACCAAAAAAACCATCAAGGCCCAAAGCGTATCGCCGCCATATTTGGCGACTAAGGCGGGGATAAGCGGAGAGCCGCTGCGTGTTGCAAAAGCAGAGATAATGACGATGGGAATAATGACCAGCAATAGCAGACGGAATTTCCACATGGATTGATCGCATCTAACAAAACGGGGAAAGTTACTCCAGGATAGTTGAATTTCAGCCTATTTTGGAAAATAATCGGGAGCCTAAAAGAGACAGTCCCCATTTTCGTTGGCACGAAAATCAGGACAGACCTCCATTTTTTCAAACCATGGCCTCCCGGGCGAGAATTCCCAGCACGATTGCCCGGAGTTTGGGTTCCGCCCCGGCGGCGACCTGGAGAATATCCTCGATCTGTGCGGGTTTCAGGGCATCGGGCAGGCACATGTCGGTAATCACCGAAAGTCCCAAAACGCGCATCCCGCCGTGGACGGCCACCAAGACCTCCGGTACGGTCGACATGCCAACGGCATCGGCCCCGATAGTGCGCAAGAAACGGTATTCCGCCCGGGTTTCCAAGTTCGGCCCGGTAACGGCGGCATAAACGCCTTTATGTGCGGCGAAATTCTCCCGCCGTGCGATCTCCAGGGCCAGGTCGATCAGTTCCGCATTGTACGGCCGGCACATGTCCGGAAAACGCGGGCCAAGCGCGTCTTCGTTTGCTCCAATGAGCGGGTTGCCCAGCATGAGGTTGATGTGGTCCTCGATCACCATGATGTCGCCCAGGCGATATTGGGGATTCAAGCCGCCACAGGCGTTCGACACTATAAGCAGTTCCGCGCCCAGGGCTCTCATTGCCCGCACGGGGAAGGCAATTTGCCGATGTGAATAACCTTCATAGGCGTGGAAGCGGCCTTCCATGGCCACAACAGGAAGGCCTTGAAGACGGCCGCAAACCAATTGGCCGGCATGGCCGATGGCGGTGGAGCGGGGAAAGTGTGGAATTGAAGAATAATCGATTTTGGCTTCGGTCTGGATATGCCCGGCGATGCTTCCCAAACCGGTGCCCAGGATAATTCCCGCCCGGGCGCGCCTTTCCATTGCGAGCAGATTACCTCCGTGGCCTGAGCGAGTTGTTCAGTTAATTCCTGCATGAGATTTTCTGATTTTTTAAAGCCTCTCAGCCCAGATCTTTGTCCAAATCAGAACCTTCTTCCTCGAAGTCTTCGTCTTCCAGATCGTCGTCATCATCGAATTCTTCTTCGAAATCGTCGTCGAAATCCTCTTCAAAGTCGTCGTCGAAATCGTCGTCAAAATCGTCATCGTCAAAGTCGTCTGATTCCTCGTCTTCGGCAGCCGACTGTGCTACGCAGATGTTGTTTACGGGCTCGGGCTGGGCAGTCCATGCGCCTGGCGCATTGATCAAGGACCGCTCGGTGGAGTCGATTTCGTGGGTCATATGTAAATCCTCGATTTTGTAGGAGAGCCCCGGCACCAGTCGGTATCCGGCGGCTCCAGGACCAAAACGATTATTGATGAATGAATACAGTGCGTGTCGAATTGTTGATTACGCTGGCCGATCTGTCAACTCCCAAACAATACATCATTAATCAGTGGCGCTCAAAAATCAATTGCTTGCGATATGAAGAATTACCGCCCGCTATTAGAGGGGGGCTGAATTGAGGCGAATGGACAATTATTTTGGTTAATTATGTTGGCCACAGAAGCTCAACCGCTGTTCCAACTTAAAATGCATCCGCCTTTTTCGATTTTCAGGTCAAATTAGTACAAGAGCGGGTAGAATTGGTGTAACATTATACTAGACAGGAAGTTACGTATCTTCTGTGATCGACATTTCCGAAGATGCCAGGTGCTGTACAAAGGGGATTTTGATGGGATTGACTTCGGTGATCGAACTTCCTGAATCGACCCGGTATTGTCGGACAGCGGTTTTCGCTTTTCCAACTTCCTCTTCCTCTTTCTCTTTAATACAAGCGGCATCTTGTTTTTCCCTCACTGCCGCGATGTACGCTAAAAGCTCGGGATTTGCCGGTTCAAGTTTTTGCCACTCGTCGAGCACTGGTTTGGCGGCTTGGGCTTGCCCGTTGGAAAGCAACGTGACTGCCAGCCAGCGCAGGCACAATGCGTTGTGGCAGCCCATCAGATATGCGCTTTGCAAATAAGCCAAGGCCGGCGTCCATTCTTGTTTCGTCGCTTTGCATGCGCCGCGAATGGCCAGGATAAAGGGATCATCCTTGCCGGTCAACATTTCGCCGCGCTGGGCAATTCCGACGGCTTGCTCGGGATTGCCGATTTTTATGTATAAATCAAGGGCCAGACGCAATAACCGGGCGGATTGAGGATTGCGATTCAATGCCTCTTCCAGGCCACGGCAGGCATCTTCCTCCTTACCTTGCAATTGCAGTGCCAGGCACAGGCACGATGCTGCCACTTCGGGCAATTCGCAAAGATGCCAGGTTGAGCAGTCGATTCGGCCGAATTTGACCGCGGTCTCAAAGGCCCGCACAGCCAGGTCCAAGCGATTACGCCCTTGAAAATAGCTTCCAATGGCCAAAAGCAACTGGGCATCCATGGGAAAGACTTCCATGGCATTCAAACATACGCGCATTTGAGCGTCGCGCATATTCGGATCGTCGTTGTATCCGGTAAGCAGGCCGTAATAGCCCTCCAACATCTCCGTGGATCCCGGATCGGACAAATCGATTGCCTTGATAAAAGCCTCCCGGGCGCGATCGTAACTTCCCAGATTTACAAAGGCTTCTCCTTGGGCCAGGTACAGCCTCGGACTGGGCGTTTCATTGTCGATCAATTCCAGTTCCACCAGGCCGAGATTGCGATTGGCAAGCCGGGTTTTGCGGACTGGAGAGTGTTGCCGCGGATGGCGGATGATCCGCACCGGGGCGGTGTCGATTTTCAAACCGGCGGCCTGTATGGAAGGGTATAGGGTTTCTCGGACCCGGCCTTCGAATTTCAAATCCGCTTTGGCCGGAATGAGCCGGGGTTGTGCGATTTGCTCGCCGGCGGAGCAGTTTTCGTTAGGGGGGATCTCGACCATAACCAGGTATGCTTTTTGCGTATCGGCGGTGGCATCGATAAACTCCCGCAATTTTTTCGCGTCAAGATCGCCCAATTTTTCCCCAGCGTCAAGCCAAAGCACCCAATTGGCGGTAACTTTCGCCAGGCAGGCGTTTCGAGCGGCGGAAAAATTGTTTTTCCAAAAACCTTGAAATACTTTTGCCCCCTTTTTACGGGCTAAATTAACAGTATCGTCTTCAGAACCGGAATCCCAGACGATGATCTCGTCGGCAATCGCCCGGATGCTTTCCAGCGTTTCCGCAATAACTTCCTGCTCATTGCGGACAATAATGGCCACCGATAATCGGGGCCGACCGTTGCGGGGCTGCTCGGTTTTCATTTTGCCTTCCTTGGCAATAGAGTAGAGGGGCTCAAAGGAGGGAGAAGTTTAACGTTTTGCCCGGCAGGAAAAAAGAGCATTTTATGCCCAAATTCATGAATATTTTTTTATTAACTGATGTTTGCAAAAGGATTTGCACGAAATTAGCCACTTTGAGGGGGGGCATTTAATGACCCCGCTTCCCTGGGAAAGAGGTGAGGCTGAAATGTCCCCTTTCCCATTGGGAGAGGCACCCAGGGGGTACCCGGGGGTGAAGGTATAAAGAACGTACATAAGCGACGAATTATTTCCATATAAATTTTGGGCCGTCTTAAAGCGCGTATGAACATGGTATATCTTAAGATGAAATCACTAGTATCCACAAACGGTGAATGAAGAATGGATTCATACCAGCAAATCTCCAGTCAAGGCGCCAAGACCGATGTTATAGAAGATCGGATCACACTCGTCGAACTCCAGCGCGCTATTAGGGCAGCCGAGCCCAGGGCGCGGCTTATTCTTCCCAGGATTCTCCGCCGCGTCATTAAACAGGATTGCGGCCTGACTGGATTCGCGTTTCGCGTGCCGCATCGAAAGAGCTATGTCATCGATGCCCGGTCGCTGATGAATATCGTTGAGCCCGAGGAAATCGGCATCAATGCCCAAGTTCTTTCCGGAAAACTCATTCTAATTGCCCAGCCCGATCCGCGGAAACTATTGGTAATTTCCCCCGGCTATGCGCTGGTCCGCTGCTGGCGGCTTTTATTTCATGCCCGAGTGCACCTGGCGGTTCAAGGGCGGATTGCCGATGGGAGTTTAAATTCATCAGATTTGCGGGAGCGGATTCACGAGATCGGAGAAGTGGAATTCGACGAGATCCGCACTGTGCTCGGCCAGGAGGGATATTTGTTGCCCCCGCGGGACGATCGGAGCATTTACGAAGAGTTCGCCGCGGTGTTTTGGGAATTGCGCTACTTTGCCTGGAATGCCTTGCCGCGGTATTTTCCTTGTTTGCAGGACCTGGACGCCGTGGCGGCGATCTTGAGCCAGGACGTTGATGCCCGGCGGCTGTACCTTGCCACGCGTCCGCCGGGCGCGCCGGAGCCGATTGATAGCTCGGCAAGCGATGATTTGGGCGCATGGATAGGCGGAGACGGCGATGCCCCTTCCCCGCCTCCGCAAATGAGTCAACCGCCATCGGCCTCGAAATTCCGCAGGCTGATGCGCAAGGCGCGGCGCCAGGAATCGTTAGGGAACGTGGTTGGCGGGGCTATTTGCCACGTCAAAGCCTTGCCTGCGCTCCGCCGGAAAAGACGGATCGCTGTAGAACCGCGGTAAACGATGATGTAAATCGGTTGATCGGCCGGCTGCAAGCCGCGTTGCAGCTTTCACCAGAGGGGCCGCAACCCTGGCACGATTCGTTGCGCGGGCTGGTGCTGCTTTCCGCCGACGGGTATTGGACGTCCGAGGCCCGGCTGCTCTACGATTTGCAGAAAGTGTGTGTGGATTACGAACGGGAAATTTCCAGGATTGATTTGGTCCGGTGGTTGTTTTCCTTTGGCCGACGGCCCGTCAAGCGGCCCCTGCCAAACCAGCGCGACGTGCTCGCCTCGCAGCACCTGCACGGCGCCCAAAGGCGGCTGGCGTCCGTGCGCCTTGCGGAATCGCAGCGAAAACATCTGGCGGCCCTGATCCGCTCGGCCATGGAAAAAGTCGAGTGCGGCTGCGCGAAAAATTCCGGCCCAAGATAGCAGGCGCATTGGACGCGGTGGGGCTTGCGCCCCGAAATCCGCCCGAGCAGGCGGCACAGATAAAAATCGTGGAGGAATTGCTGGACCGGGTTGTGGAGCGGGGATTTCTCTCCATGGGCGACCTCCGCGACGCGCTTTCCCGCAACGCCTTGAAACTGCCCGACATCAGCGGACCGACCACGCTCGCCTTCGGCGATCCGCTCTTGAGGGCCGATCGCCGCCTGGCCGAACTGCTGGATGGAGTCTACCGCCCGGCCGAGTTCTATTTGCGCTGGTTGCAGCAGCTTAGCTCGCTGGGATTCGGCACGCGGATCGGCCGATTTCTCACGCTCAACCTGGTGGTGCCCTTCGGCGGCGCCTACTTGATTTACAAGGGGCTTAATCACCTCGTGGGTTTCTTTCTGAAATATAGCAAAGACATCAATTACTACGAGGATTTTTCCACGATTGTCCTTTTGGGGATTTTTATCTTCGGGCTGGTCAATATCCTCCGGTTCCGCAGGTTTGTCGGTCAATCGCTCTTGGACGCTTACCGTTCCACCAACAAAAATATCATTGCCCCGCTTTGGCGCATTTTTCAATTGCGCGTTGTACAAGTGATATTAAACAGCACGATTTTCAGGCTCTCGTTGCGGTTCGTGATCAAACCGGCAGTCTGGACTTTTTTGGCTTGGATGCTGTTTCCCCTGGTAGGCGTGAATTGGCAGATCTCCTTGGCCGGCGCCGCGTACATTTTTGTGGCCTTCAACCTGCTGCTTAACTCACGCGTGGGGCGAAACATCGAGGAAATGGGCCTGGATTGGGCCGTGCAGACCTGGAACCGCTACGGGATTCGCTTTTTCATGGGACTTTTTTGGCTCGTGATCGATTTCTTTAAAGGCGTCTTGGAAGGCGTGGAACGCCTGATGTACGGGGTGGACGAGTGGCTGCGATTCCGCAGCGGCGAAAATGCCGCCACCTTATGCCTTAAAGCCGGCTTGGGGGCGGTGTGGGCCTTGGTCGCTTATGTCCTGCGTTTTTGCGTCTCCTTGCTCATCGAACCGCAAATCAATCCCATCAAACATTTCCCCGTCGTTACCGTATCGCACAAACTTCTGGTGCCGCTGATACCCAACCTGGCCTCGATTTTTGAATCGAAAATGGGCATGGAAAAAGGTTGGGCTTTGACCCTGGCCCCGACCGTGATTATCGCCATTCCCGGCATCTTCGGCTTTCTTGTCTGGGAATTAAAGGAAAATTGGCGCCTTTACGCGGCCAATCGCAAAAAAGACTTACGGCCCGCGGTAATCGGCAGGCACGGCGAAAACATGCTCCGCCTGCTGAAGCCGGGTTTTCATTCGGGAACCCTGCCCAAATTGTTCGCCAAACTCCGCCATGCGGAGCGCAAGGCCCGGGGCAGCGGAAACTGGCGCCCGGTGCGAAAATACCTTCATGCTTTGGAACGCTTCGAGCTATCCATCCGCCGCTATATCGAACGCGAATTCCTGGCACTGCTTGCAGTTGGCCAGCGGCAGGGCGACGCGGCAATCAAAGCCCGGGAAATCAGTCTGGCCACCAATCAAATACAAATCTACTTTACCGGCGACTGTTCTGCAAAAGACAATCTGGCAGTGGCCTTGCAGATACATCACGGTTGGCTGGTGGGAGACGCAGCCGCAGCAGGCTGGACCGCCCGATTGCCGGAGCCCCAACGGCAGGCGATTATTTCGGCGTTGCTCGGCCTGTATAAGTCCGCCGGCCTGGAATTGGTCGAGCAGCAAATCAAGGCCGCTTTTTCTTCCCCGGAAAGCCAATACGATATAAGCCAGCGGGGAATCATCTTTTATCCCAACTCGAGGTTATATCCTCCCCAGCGTGGCGAATCTTCCCAGTCTGAAATGTTATACGACCTTAAAGAAAAGATAATTGTTACTTCTCAAGCCGCCGGAAACTTGCATTCCCTTATGACTCCCGCGGATCGCACCAAACTCATGTTCAGCGAACTAGAGATCACTTGGCGGCAATGGATCGAGTGGTGGGAGAAGCATCGGCAGAATCCAGACCAACTATTGCCGCCTCTTGCGACATTTCCCGTGCTGCCACTGTGCTGATTTGTTGCCAATTGACCTGATGGTTTCGGACATCCGCGGCCCCCGGTGTGTTCACCGAGGGCTAAATATCGTGTACGCAAAACGACTGAAGCTCATTGCGATGCCTGAAAATTCTAATCGCTTACTCCAATTTTCAATTCATCCGAGTTGCCCTTTAATTCCGGGGCGTACATGGCCGAGGCCCTGGTGGGCAAGGCGCTGAATTTGCCGGGAATTTCCGCCCTCATGCGATAGGAAACGCTGTGCTTGCCCCGGGCCAACGCGCGGGCGAAAAACACCACCCGGTTGTCGCGGAATTCGACGTACGCCCCCAGTGCGTTGCCCGTGTAACCGGAGCGCTGATCGACCGCCTCGAAACCCGCCGCCTTCATGTCCTCGAAAACCAGGTATTCGTAATCGTTCTTGGAGTCGATTTCCAGTTCGATTTCCACCAGGTCGCCGCTCTTCAGCTCGGCGCCGCTGGGCAGTTCCTGGCGATCGTATTTTTCCACCTTCTCGTCAACCGCCTGGCCGCGCGATCCGGCCGCCTTTATCGTCTTGTCGGCCTTGACCAGCTTATAGTACTTGCGGTTGACCTTGATCTCTAATCCCGCCTTGGTGATGAAATCTTCCAGCGTGAAATTCGTCGCGTAACCGTTGAAGTACAACGGCCCCGTGCCTTTTTTCTTCAGTTCGACCTGGTGTTGCCCGGCGGAAAGCTCGTCGCCTTCGAGCACGAATTTGTTGTCGAAGGTAAACAGGTTCTTGGGCGTGATTTCCACGGCCTTTTGCAGCTTGCCGTCGAAATATACCTCCACGGTCATATTCGGCTCGGCCTCGCCGCTTGCCCGCAGGAAATCGGCCATGGCCTCGATGCAGAGCGCCGTGTCGCGGGTCGAATTCCAGTAAGTGGCGTGCTTGCGATTGTTCAAAAGATACTTCACCATCCGCGCGGCCAACTCGCCCTTGGGATCGGTCCTGGAAAGCAGCTTGAGATAATACGCCTGGGCCTCGTATTCGCTGCCGTACCAGTACCACCAAATCCCCTCGGGCAGCCGGAGCCAGGCGGTCTGGTTTTCGTCGTCTTGTTGGACATATTGAGAAATGTTCCGCATGATCATGTCGAGTTTTTCCTTCTCGCCCTGTTTATCGAGAGCAATCCCGTACATGGCCATGGCGTAAATCGAGAGTTTCGTGCGGTCGCGATACAGGAAATCGAGCATTTCTGAGTTCTTTTCGCCGCCGTTGACAAGCACCATGTAGACGAAGGCATCCAGGTTGTCGGCATGTTCTTTCCAGCGGAGATTGGCAGGCTTGTCCTTGATCGCCGCGTTTTTGATGAGCTGAATCTGCTCGTCCTGATAGCGTTTCAGCCACTCGATGCCCCGCTCCAGAACGCCGGGCACAATAGCCACGTCGTTTTGCAGGGCGATTTGCAGGCCGTGGACTACCGTGGCAGTGGTGTGCGGCGAGGAACATTCGCCCCAGCCCGAGAACCAGCCCCAGCCGCCGTCGGAAAGCTGCATGTTCGTAAGCCGGTCCACGCCTTCCTTGACCATGTTGCGGACTTCCTCCTCGTCGAATACCGGGTTGCGGTCGTAGCGTTTCCATTGCTCGGCGCGGGCGGCGTCATCTCCAATTTCCTGTGCATTGAGGTTCGTCCGCTTTTCCTTGATCTCTTTTAAATTGAGCTTCATGTTCAAAAGGACTTTTTGCGTGATCACCGTGGGCAGGAAACGATTCAGCGTCTGCTCGGTGCAGCCGTAAGGATAATTAACTAAATACGGCAGGGCATCGACCATGGCCCCGGCCAGCGTGGGTGAATACCGCACCTCGAGCCGCGACTGCTTCGGCCGCCGCTGCTCGGGAATATTGAACGTGAACTTGCCGCTTTCGTCCTTGGGTCGGATCACGCCTGAGTAGGAATCGGTTTTGAGCATCCCGTGAATGTAGCAGGGGAATTTCTGCTCCATGGCGTCCGATTCCTCGTCGGTCATCGCCTTCATGCGAATCGTCGCCTCGCCCTCGTCGAGCACCTTTACCCGCCAATCAACGCGAGCTTCACCGTTGGGATCGACGTCTACCGATTGTGTCAAATCATTCGCGTTCAATGGCTTAAGCGTTCCGCCGTCCAATTCGAGCGACACTTTTACGTTCTTTTTTGACTTCAGGTAATTATGCACGATCGCCGAGAGCACTACCTCGTCGGTTTGCACGAAGAACCGCGGGGCCTCCATGCGGATGATAAGATCCTTGCGGGTAACGACGTCGGTGAATCCCTGGCCGACCTTGGTGCCATGGCCCATGCCCCAGACCTTTATCCGCCAGGTGGTCAGATTTTCCGGCATGTCGAGCGAGACTTCGGCGGTGCCGTCCTTTTCGGTCGTCAACGCGCCGACCCAGAGCGCAGTATCGGCGAATTTCTTCCGCACGGTAGGCTCAACCAGCGGCGCAGCGCCGCTTTCGCCCGCCTTTTCCATCGGCATATTTAAGTTGTCGGCCAATTTCATGGGAGGCATTGCCGCCGCGGCCATGGGAGCGGCCGCCGGCATTGCCGCGCTTTTTGCCATTTCGTCCCGGCGCCAAAGGCCGCTCCGAGTCGCACGCCCGCCCTGCCGCCAAAACCACCGGCGCTACGGCCTGTTTGCACGCCTTTGTCCCTGCCCGAGCTGTCTAAGTCAGAAAATCCCTCCAATTCCTCGGCCACCGTGCCGCCGAAAATGCCCAAGTCGGCCATCATTTTTGCATTCGGACGCACAAAGGCCCCGAACCACCGGGCCAGGCTGTTCTCGTTGTTGTTTGGATAATGGCTGCGGCGCCACTTCCAGAAAAATTCCTTTATGCCCGGCACGTTCGATCCGCCGGAGATGTATTCCAGCGATTTATCGTAGATCGCCACCACCGTGGAGCCGGAAAATGGCTCGCCGCTTAGATCGGTGAGCTTGATTTTCACCTTCGCCTTTTCGCCCGGCTTATACGCTTCGGCCGACGGCTTTATATCCACGTTCAAAATGCGTTTTTCCGGCGGTACGACGATCTCTTTCACCTCGCAGTTCACCCGGCCATCGGCGACCGCAACGGCCTCGATAAAGAAGTTGGGCATGTCCTTCTTTTCCACCGCCACGTCATAAACCGTGCTCCTGCCTACCAGGCGGATCATTTTCGGCGGCAGATAAATGCCATTTGCCGGTCGGAGGAACAACAACACCATCCCGCCGATCCGATTGGTGTTGATCTGCAATTTTATGGTTTCGCCCGGTGCGTATTCGCGCTTGTCCGGAATGAGTTCCAGGCGGTTGAAGCGGAATTGCGAGGCGTCGAGCCCTTCGCCGATGATCGTAAAAATGTACCCGCCTTCGATGGTTTTCGCCGTCCCCTCTCCCTTTGGGAGAGGGTTAGGGTGAGGGCTGGAAGCGGATAAATCTTGTCTTTCCCTCACCCCCGACCCCTCTGCCCTCACCCCCGGCCCCTCTCCCACGGGGAGAGGGGAGGATGTTAATTTATAAGACAGCCGATATTGCCCGGCCTGGCTTGCGGTCATCTGCTGGCGCGCCTGGCCTTCCGCGTTGGTGTCGATTTGCCAGGTTTGCACGGGCGTTTCCACGGGCTTATTGTCTTTGCTGTAACTGATTTTCAGGAGCGTAAGCGTGCCTTTGCCCTGCACCGGTTTGCCGTCAAGGGTTCGGGCGGCGAATTCCGCCTTGATCGTTTCGCCCACGCGATAATAGCCCCGGTTAACCCAGGCGTAGACGCTGAACGGCTTGCGGGCCACGAGCACGTCGCCCGTGCCCACAATCGTCCGCCGCGACTCGTCGACCACCTCGGCCGTGATCGAATATTTCTGGTCCTCGTCTGGATGGATGGCCTTGGCCAGGCTAGTGTCGATCTCGACCTTCACCGTGCCGTCCATTCCGATATCGACTTCCTGGTCGGCGACTAATTCCGGCGGCTGATTTCCGCGCGGCCACCAAATTGGCAGCGGACGCAAACAGCCCCAGTGTCGCCAGCCCGGATACCAATCGTAATCGTAAGCGAACCACCAATACCCGTGGCCGTAGAGCCAATCCCAAGGCCCCGCGGGATACCATTGCTGGTCATGGCTGGTGCGATAGATTTTGTACTTCACCTTGGCCTTTGTGACCGGCGAGCCGAAGTAGTATTTGGCCTTGATCGTGGCGGAGATTTTTTCGCCAAGCATGACCGGCTCGGTGGGGGCCTCGACCGTGACCTCGAACTCCGGCTTTTTGTATTCCTCCACGCGGAAACTGCCCCCGCCCAGGTCTTTCACGCTCAGGTTGAACACGCCCAGCGGCGCGTCGGCGGGAATTTTATATTCCCCTTCCAACCCGCCCCAGGCGTCGGCCTTTTTCGTTTCCGATACGATTTTTTCGCCCTTGGGATTGTATATCTCGATGGTGAATTCCCGGCCGGCGAAATCCGACACGTCTTTCATGTCGTACTGCGCATGGCGGACCCAGAATTTGTATTTCACGGTCTGGTCGGGCCGATACACGGGTCGGTCGGTTATGGTGTAGACCTTGGTGGCATTGTATTGCTGATCGTACCAATTCCCCCGCCAAACGCTGGTGAATCCCAGATAAGCCAGGCGGCCTTCATTTGTCCGGGCGATGATTAGCCACTGATATTCCTGCGGTTGCGCGCGAGATCGAGGATCACCTGCCCGTCGGCGTCGGTATATTCGGCAAAATCCTTGACCAGGGTCTCTCCGCGGCCGTTTTTACGTTGCCTGTGTTGCCAGCCGAAAAACTCCACGTTGGCCTTGGCCACTGGCTTGCCGGTAACGGCGTCGGCCACAAAGTAAAATGTTTTACCGTCCATGGGCTTTTTCACTATGGCCGTGTCGTTGACCCACAAGACTATGAAGTTAGTGTTGCCGTCTTTCATCCGGGCCTCGACCAAATACGCCCCGGCCTTCATGAGCGGCGTGGTTACCGTTATTCGCCGGTCGAAATGGTTTTCCCTGGGCGTAAGTTCCATCTGCCACTGGGCCACCTGCCGGCCGAGATATTGCTCCCGGCTCTTTTCCAGCAGGCGATGGCCGATGTTGCTGAAATCGATCTTTTCCCAGTTGATCTCGTGCGGATCGGATTGTAGATATGATTTAAGGTCTTCCAGGAATTTTTCGATTTTGATTTCATGGGCCGTAAATTCCACGGCCTTGCCGTTGCGGAAGCGGAATTCCACGGTTGCACCCTTGCCGGCGGGCTGGGTCGATACTTGCTCGAATTGCCCCCAATTGCCCACGATCTGCTCCAGATGGTCGCTCCAGCCTTGACGCCTGTTTTTATCGGCCTGGGGAAATTCTTTTAGCAAACGCCGCCAATAATCGGCGGCCTTGGGATATTGCCGGCGGTTCTCGAAAATCTGCGCCAATTGCTCCAAGGATTCCATGGCATAGCTGTTTTTCGGATTCTCCCCGATTTCCTCGTAGATTTTTATGAAGTTGAATTCGTCCGGCAGCGTAAAACGTTTTACACCAGTGGCCAATCGGGCGATGGTCTCGTTTTCACCCAGGGTGTTAAGGCGAAAGTGCCGCTTTCATCAAGTTTGGTATCGTCGCTTTGCATCCGCCCGAAATTCCAGCCGTAATAAGCCATGGTTTGCACGCCGAACTGCTCGTTGAGGAAATCGGCGAATTGTTTGCGGGTATTGTTGAGAAGATTAGGATCGAATTCCGCGGACTGTTGCAGGCACCACCGCCAACGCTGACCGTCGGACTCGGCTGCCTCGAAACTCTTGGGAATAGCATGAAAGACCGGCTTACCGTCAGCATCGACCGGGTGCCGTGGGTTTCGCGATAATTGCCCCAGCCCGGCTCATAGTCGGGCAAGGTTTTTAGATCGGTGAGATATTGCAGTCGCCAGGCCTCTTCCAATCCCCTGCGATTAGCCAACAGCATATCGCCCAGCGATAGAAAGAAGGCCCCGACTTCGGCGTGGTTGTCGTCTTTTTCGGCCAACGGCATGGCCTGAAGCATTAGTTGCAGTGCCCGGACCCGGTCGCGGTCGTTTGCGTTGACGAAGTTTCCTCCGCCCCGCTTATTGCCGCGGTAAAACTTGCCCGCCACTATAAAGCCGAAATGCGGGTCGTTAAGATAGTTGGCCGCGGTGGCTTGCAGCAAGCGCCAGTTGTTTTTATGGACCTCGACGACCGCCTCGCGGAAATCGTCTATTTCATCCGCCCGGTTGAGAGACTGAAGACAGGAAGTCGCCATGTTTAAATCGCTGCCGACCAGGCGCGGATCGTCCTTGGGATCCAGGGCCAATTTGCGATAAACATCGTAGGCGTCCTTGTAATTTCCTTGTTGATAAGATTTGTAGGCCTGCTCGCGCTGGGACTGCATATCCGTCGAATCCGCCGCCGACATTGCCCATCCTCCTAAAATTACGCAATTGAAAGTGAAAAGACTGAATAACACGTGCATTTTCATGTCTTAGACTCCGGTCGGCAGTTTTGCCCATTTAAAAAGTTCACCAAATAAAATAATCCTAGTGTTTTGACGAAGCCCGACTGAAAAAAGTTCCCTGCAAGCATAACTCGAAGCATTGTTTGCCGCGATCCCCACAATTGGGTGGTAGAGTAGGAGACGGGCAGCAGCGTCTGTCCGCCTGATTTAGAAGACTTAGCGCGGCCTGGGAGGCGTTTTGACTTTTTTACCGGCGTCCTCGCAGCGAACCGGCGTATCATCGGGACAGATAATGCCGAGTTTTACCTTGTCGCTGTTAATTTCCAGAACCACAACGTCAATTGTATTGTCAATGATGATGCTTTCATTCTGTTTACGGGTGAGGATCAGCAAGCGCTGTCCTTTTTGATTGAATATGTAGTAGCTTGCGGAGGCGCCGCGAACAACGGGAATACCGTTTTGAATTACGCACGACAAGCGCGGTTGGGGATAATGTGAAACTCCAGGCACTACTCCAGCCGCGGCATTTTTTACGGACGCGCCTTGACTGTGATTCGTGTTCGGAATTGCGGGGATTTGGGCGGCGCATTTCATTGGTGCGAACATGGGTAGGCAACCTTTATTAGTTAGACATAAATTCTTTGCGACGGGAAATAATAAGTTGCAGAATCCGGGCTCCAGTCCATGAATCATTCGATCAAGAGTCAGGCAATCGGCATGTTTGCCGCCAGATGCTTAGTGCGCATTACCATGCCCTGGGCCGTTTCAACCGCTTTGGGATAGACCGAGGTCAATACGATGCCAGGGAATGATAAATGGCGGCCGCGGGTAAAGGCTTGCGCTCGCAAGGCGTCTGCCGCCTGCTCATGGGGCCAAGCTCCTGGCGGCGGATGTTCACTTGCGGCGGGGCCGAAAAACCCAGTTTTACGGCGTTCCGGCTGATAGACAGCACCTTGACTTCAATCCTTTGATTAATGCAAACCGTCTCACCGTTCTTTCTCGTAAGCACCAGCATTGTCAACCTCCTTATCAAATACTGAAAAATAGTTTAAAGTTCAAATATAGCGGCGCGGTTGGGCGGAAAAGTTGATCGGTCGGGAATTCATTTGCCTGGCGTCTCTTGCCGCAACAACCTCCAATTGATTATTCAATTTCAAAATTCCCGCCAGCTCGCCAAGAAGCGATTGGGCCAGTTGTTTTAAATGATAGCTTGGCACTCGCCCCCGGAGCGTGAGCACGCCGTCCTTAAAATCGCAGGAAACGTTGCGCAGTTCAAGGTACTCGGAGTGGCGGAGCCGGTCTTCGGCCGAATTTCTCGGCTCCAAAGGCACAACGGCCGTCTGGACGGATTGGTCGTTTACTAGGGGCGATTTCGTATCGATCACCGACATGGCATATCTCCTTAAGGCATGTTTTATGAAACCGTTTCTCTCGCCAATTTCATCTCAAGCATGTTCTATAACGTCGGTTTTTTTACTTGGGCCGGTTTGACTGTCTTTCTTTTTGTCAAATGAGCCCGTTACATGTTCCTTGGTTGGTTTGAACAGATCAAATTCTAAAATTTATGGCAAACCTACAAATAGGGACAATCTCTAAGAGGGCATAGGGAAAACCCTTATCCCGCCCATGATTAAACGTGATATAAATAAAGGAAATTAAGGCTGCGAAAAATATTAAAGCTATAATTTTGGGGGTTTTTCAGCGTTTTTTATGGATCCTGCGGCGATTTCAGATAAAGGCAAATGAGGAGCTAATCCATGGCCCATGCGGCATCGCATTTAAAGAAAAAAAAGGCCCCGGGCGTCAACTGCCAAGGGGAATCCCCTTTTTTCGAGGAAAACGTCGAGGACGGGACGCTTCTTTTGGCCTCCATAGTGAAATCGTCGGATGACGCGATTATCACAAAAACTTCCCAAGGCATCATCACTTCCTGTAACAGAGGCGCGGAAAAAATTTACGGTTTCAGCGCCGGGGAAATCGTTGGGCAGCCAATGTCTATTTTGTTACCCCCGGGACATGCCGATGAAATGCCGGGTTTTCTGGATCGAATCGCGCAAGGAGAATTCATACACCATTTTGAAACCGTGCGCAGAAGAAAAGACGGACAAATTATCCATGTCTCCGTGAGCGTCTCCCCGCTGAAGGACAATGACGGAAAAATCATAGGGGCCTCGACAATCGCGCGGGACATCACTGCCGAAATCGCCGCCAGAAAACAGACCGAAGACAAACTTGCCGCGGCCTCGCAATATGCCCGAAGCCTTATCGAGGCTTCTGTGGATCCGCTGGTCACCATCTCCGGGGACGGCAAGATCACCGACGTCAACGAGGCCACGGTGAAGGTCACCGGAGTGCCGCGGGAAGAACTCATCGGCGCCGACTTTTCCAACTACTTTACCGAGCCTGAAAAAGCCCGGCAGGGATACCGGCAGGTTTTTGCCCAGGGTTTTGTCACCGATTATCCGCTGACAATCCGCCACAAACAAGGCCGGCTTACCGATGTGCTCTACAATGCCAGCGTGTATAAGGACGCCCTCGGCAACACGCTCGGAGTTTTTGCCGCGGCGCGCGACGTGACCGTGCGGAAGAGGATCGAGGAGGAACTTGCCGAGCAGCGTCGAAGGGAATTGGAACGCCTGGCCGAGCTGGAAAAATTCCAGAAGTTGACCGTGGGGCGCGAACTCAAGATGGTGGAACTGAAAAAGGAAATCGAGGAACTCAAGAAAGAAATCGAGAATTTGAAGGGTCGCATTAGGGAGCCTTGACGGATGGTAAGCGAGCTGGTCATTTCCGAAACAGCGGACGTGCGCAAGCATTTCGGCGAGCTTGAGCAGACCTACCGCGCTACCTTGAACATGCTGGAGGATTTTGACGAAGAACGGAACAAATTGATCGACGTTCAGGCGGCCCTTATGAATATTCTCGAGGATATCGAGGTGGAACGATTCAAAACGGAGCAAGCCAACAAGCTCTTGGAAGTGGTCAACAAGGAGCTTGAAGCCTTTTCCTACTCGGTTTCTCACGACCTTCGCGCCCCTTGCGCGGTAAGCGGGTTTGCCCAGGTGCTTACGGATGACTTCGCTCCCGACCTCGATGAGAATTGCAAAAGGTACCTGAATTTAATACAGGCAAACGCCCACCGGATGGGCAAGCTGATCGATGATCTTTTGGCCTTTTCCCGCCTGGGTCGGCAACAATTAATGGAAATCACCATCAACATGGAATCCATGGCATGGGAAGTTTTTAAGGAACTTGCCGCTTTGGCGCCCGGCGCAAAATCAACTTTTCCGTGTCTTCCGTTCCTTCCGCCCGAGGGGACAAGGCAATGATACAACAGGTGTTGATGAACCTGATTTCAAATTCCATAAAGTTCACCAAAAACCGCGCGGAAGCCCTGATCGAATTTGGTTACCGGAGAGATTTGGATCGGGGGGCATATTACGTGAAGGACAACGGTGAGGGTTTTGACATGAAGTATTACAACAAGCTCTTCGGCGTCTTTCAAAGGCTCCACTCGGCCGAGGAATTTGAGGGCACCGGTGTGGGCCTTGCACTCGTGCACCGCATCATTACCCGCCACGGCGGGCGCATCTGGGCTGATGGTCAATTGGGCCGAGGCTCCACGTTTTATTTCACTTTACCTAAGGAATGAGACAATGAATAACGGGGTTGAAATCGTGCTCGTGGAAGACGATCCGAACGATGCGGAACTCATCATCCGGGTCCTAAAAAAACACAACTTGAGCAACAAGATCGTGCATTTAAAGGACGGGGCCGAAGCCGTGGATTTCCTCTTGGCCCAAGGCGCTTATGCCAACAGGTCCAATTGCAGCACGCCCAAGGTCATCCTCTTGGATTTGAAACTGCCCAAGATGAACGGCATCGAAGTTCTCCAGCGGATAAAGGCCAACGAACGCACAAAGAACATACCCGTTGTCGTTTTGACCTCCTCCAGGGAAGAGCGCGACCTTAAAGATGCCTACGATTTAGGCGTCAACAGTTACGTGACCAAGCCCATTAATTTCGAGGAGTTCGCCAAGGCCGTGGCCGAATTGGGCATGTATTGGCTGATGTTGAACAAACCCTACGAATGATGGACGGACAAATAAAAATCTTGATTTTAGACGACCAGGCCGCCGACGCCGAACTTGTGCGGCGCGAGTTGCGCAAGATGGATCTCGATTTCGCGACAAAATGGGCCCAAGACAAGCGCGAATTCATTCAGGCCTTGGATGATTTTGTTCCCGACCTGGTTCTTTCCGACTATTCCTTGCCCGGGTTCGACGGTCTAAGCGCCTTGGACTTGCGCGGCGGCGCTTTCCGGACATTCCGGTAATCATTGTATCTGGGGCCATCGGCGAAGAGGCGGCCATAGAAACCCTGAAAAGCGGCGCCACCGATTACGTCTTGAAAGACCGGCTAAGCAGGCTTGCTCAGGTTGTCCGTCGCGCTCTCATGGAAGCCCGGCAATTGGCTGAAAGAAAGTGCTTCGAACAAGCACTGCTTGAAAGCGAGGAAGCCCTGAAAAAATCGCACGAGGAATTGGAACGCAGGGTTCAACGACGCACCGCGGAGCTTTTAAAGGTCAATGACGAGCTGGCCGCGGAGATCTCCGAGCGAAAACGGGCCGAACAGGAATTGCACAAGGCCTCGCTTTATGCCCGCAGCCTGATCGAGGCCAGCCTTGATCCGCTGGTGACCATCAGCCACGGCGGGAAAATAACCGATGTAAACAAAGCTACGGAAGTGGTGACGGGCGTGGTCCGGGAGAATTTGATAGGCAGCGATTTTTCCACCTATTTCACCGACCCACAAAAGGCCGATGAGGGTTATCGAAAAGTCCTGTCCGAAGGATCGGTGACCGACTACCCGCTGACCATCCGGCACACGTCGGGCTGCACGACCGACGTGCTTTATAACGCCACGGTCTACCGCAACGAGGCCGGCGAGGTGCAGGGCGTCTTTGCCGCGGCCCGCGACGTGACCGAACACAACAGGATGGACAAGGAATTGCAGGCCCTGCACGCTGCCCTGGAACGCCGGGCCGCGCAGTTGCGGAGCCTGGCCTCGGAACTCACCCTTGCCGAACAACGCGAACGCCGGCGACTGGCCCAACTCCTGCACGACCATCTGCAGCAACTTCTTTATGCGGCCCGCCTAAGCATAACTACCATCAAGCGCAAGGCGGCCGACAAGGATTTACAGGCCATGATCCAGCAACTCGACTCGTTGATCGGCCAATGCATCGATGAGTCGCGCTCGGTTACGCTCGAACTCAGCCCCCCGGTGTTATACGACGCCGGGCTGGTGCCGGCCCTGGAATGGCTCGCCCGGCAAATGCAGCTCATCTACGGGCTTATGGTAAAAGTGCAGGCCGAAGCCCAAGCCGAACCCGAAGCCGAAGACATCAAGGTCCTGCTTTTCCAATCGGTTCGCGAATTGCTATTTAACGTGGTGAAACATGCCGGGGCGGAAAACGCATCGGTAAAAATGAGTTCGGCGCCCGACCGCCAGGTGCGCATCGACGTTGTCAACAAAGGCGCGGGCTTCGATGTGGAACACGCGCAAACCAATGGCGACAAGGCGGGATTCGGCCTGTTCAGCATTCGGGAACGGCTGGAACAAATGGGAGGCCGATTGGAAGTGCATACCGCCGCCGGACAAGGAACCAGCGTTTCGATCTTCGCCCCATGCCATTTGCCAAAGTCAACTGTTGAGGGCGAAATAGCTGCCCCGCAATGTCCGGCCGGAACACATTCTACGGATGGAATTCCTGAATCTGCTGCAACGAATCTATCCGACAAGTCCATCTCCCGGAGGATTCGAGTCTTGCTTGCCGACGACCATACCGTTCTCCGCAAGGGCCTGGTCGGCGTGCTTAACCAGGAACCGGACATCGAGGTGGTTGCCGAGGCGGCCGACGGGGAAATGGCCGTTGAACTGGTAAAGAAATATAACCCGGACGTGGTATTAATGGACGTTACCATGCCCAAGGTCGATGGAATCGAAGCCACACGCAGGATCACAGGCGCTCAATTGGGGGTGAGCGTCATAGGCTATTCCGCCCACAAGGAAGAAGACCTGGCCCAGGCATTGTATAAAGCCGGGGCTATAGGTTATTTGTCCAAGGACGAACCGGCGGAATTGTTGATTGCCACCATCCGCAACGTACCTCCTAGAACGGGCAAAGATTGTTCGTAAATAGGTAATTGACAAACAAGTTTATATCTGACAGAATGAGGAATACAATCGTGCTGGACATCAAATATCATGATTATGCTAATGTATTAAGTATGAGCGTCACCAGCAAACTATCTAAAGTGCAGAAAAGACATAAGGTATTGATTGTCGATGATCACCCCATTGTTCGCCGCGGTCTGGCCGAACTGATTGCCATGGAGCCGGACATGGAAGTGTGCGGTGAGGCAGCCGACATGGCCGAGGCCATTAAGCAAATAGAAACCGCTTGCCCGGACGTGGCCATTATCGATATCTCTCTTAAGAGCGGCTACGCTTTGGAACTTATCGAGCACATCAAGGCCAACCATGCCGGCGTAAAAATGCTGGTCTCCTCGATGCACGATGAACTGATGTTTGCCGAGCGTTGTCTTCGCGCGGCGCCCTGGGTTACGTTCCAAAGCTGGAAGCCACCGAAACCCTGCTCGACGCCATCCGCCAAGTATTGCGCGGCGAAATATATTTGACTTCCAGGATGTCCAACCGTCTAATGCACAACCTGGTCGACAAACCCAGCGATGTTGATCCCATCAAGACTCTATCCAACCGCGAAGTGGAAGTTTTCGAGATGATCGGGCAGGGCCTGACCACCCAGCAAATCGCGGGAAAATTAAAACTCAGTCCCAAAACCGTGGAAACCCACCGGGAAAAGATCAAGGCGAAATTAGACCTCAAAAACAGCGCCGAACTCAACCGCCGCGCAGTTCAATGGGTCCTGGAAAATTCTTAGCTCGTGTAATGTAGCAGGCCCACTCCGTGTGCCGTCTCGTTCGCTGCGTTTACTCATAGCGCAGGGCTTCAATGGGATCCAACCTGGAGGCCTTCCAGGCCGGGTAGAATCCGAAGATAACGCCTACAGAGGCGGAAACCGCTACCGCCGCGATAATTGCCGGCAGCGAGATTTCGGTGGGCCAATGTTTGATGGCCCGCACTAAAATCGACGCCACCCGGCCCACGATGATCCCTATCCCGCCGCCGAAAAGACAAAGTACCACGGCCTCGACGAGAAATTGCCGCAAGATATGGTAAGACTTCGCCCCGACCGCCATGCGCAGGCCGATTTCCCGCGTGCGCTCGGTGACTGAAACCAACATTATATTCATGATGCCCACTCCGCCTACGACTAGTGAAATCAGGGCCACAATCAAGAGCAGGGTAGCCATCAACTCGCCGGCTTGAGCCAAGGTTTTAGTGATTTCAGTCATGTCGCGGATGTTGAAGTCATCGGGGTCGCCGGAGTGAATGTGATGCCGCTCCCGCAGAAGCCCGGTAATTTCATCCATTGCCTGGGGAATCTCCTCCGCCGAAGCCGCCTTGGCGAGAATTTGGTCTACATTGGTGAAGCGGATCGGTTGCGGCGTGTCGGCCGCTTGGGTGGTCGATGGAGTAATGTATAGCGCGGTTGTGCCGGGATATAGATTGCTCAGCGTATTGACAGCCGTGCTCGTGCCGCCGGCGTTGGCTGCGGCCGCGGCGCTTTGGTTGGCATTGGCCATTTGTGCGCCGCTGATGCGGTATTTGATTGTTGTCCACGGGGCCAAGAGGATGTCGTCTTGATCCATGCCCATCATATTCGCACCCTTCATGGGAAGCACGCCAGAACCTTCATGGATACGTTATTAACCCGGATTTCCCGCCCCACCGGCGATTCGCCTTGAAAAAGTTCGCGTTTGAGGGTTTCGCCGATCACGCATACTTTGTTGGCCGCCAAGACGTCGCGATCGGTGAACATCTGTCCCTCGGAAAAGTCGTCGTAATCCCGAACCGCTAAAAACGACGGTGTGGTGCCGCTGATTTGCATCGGCACCCAGTTGCGGTTCACGTAAACAATTTGCGCCCGCGTGCGGACGACCGGAGTCACGTCGGCCACGGCCGGGCATTGGCGGGCGATCTCGGTGCAGTCTTGGGGAGTAAGGGTCATCACGCTTCCCGACCCAAAACTCACCCCGCCGCTGGTGGCCGCGCCGATTGGACTAAAAGCGTGTTGGCCCCCATGCTGGCAATGGTCTTTTGCAGGGCAGTCTTGGAACCCTGGCCGATTTCCATCATGGCGATAACCGCGCCCACGGCGATTATAACGCCCAAGGCTGAAAGCGCAGGATCGCATTTTATTCCGCTTCAGGGCTTTAAATGCCGTGATAAACGTGTGCGGAACCAGCAAGGGCATCGCCCTGCGTCGGGGCTTAAACAGCGTGTCTCCTATCAACGGAGCGACTGCGGCCGGCGCCGGCGCGGATTGTCTGACCAGCGTTCGGGGCGCAGCAACGGCGGTGATGAGGTCTGCATCGCCGTTCGTTACATCGGAACCACTGCCTGCCACGCCGGAATGGCCATCGATCGCTCTGGAACCGACGTCTATCGCGCCGATTCTGCCGTCTATCACACCCGAATGACCGTCGTGCAATTGTGTTCCCGCTCTTATGTGGGGAGGGCCAAGGGCGGGATGGACTCCCACCGGCTCATGATCCGTCTCCGAGCCGGGCCGATTATCCCCGTTGCCCGATTTGTTTGCTCCGTCGTGTTCAACCAGGCCGTCGCTGATTCTGATGATGCGATGGGCATAAGCGGCCACATTCGGATCGTGCGTTACAAGAATGACCGTCATGCCTTCCGCATTCATCTGCTGAAACATCTCCAGGATTTCCACGCTGGTGTGGGAATCGAGATTGCCCGTGGGCTCGTCGGCCAACACCAATGAAGGCTGGTTCACCAGCGACCGGGCAATTGCGACCCGCTGCTGCTGACCGCCGGACATTTGCGAGGGTTCGTGGTCGGAGCGATCGGACAAGCCCAGGCGATCCAAGAGGATGCCGCCCAGCCGCCGGGCTTCGGGGGCGACGGGCCGCTGGGGATTATAGTCCAGGGGCATGATCACGTTTTGCAGGGCCGAGGTCCGCGGCAGGAGATTGAAGTTTTGGAATACGAAACCGATTTTCGTGGTCCGCACGTTTGCCCGCTGGTTGGGCGTCAGGCCGCTCATTTCCTCCCCTTCCAGCCAGAACTTGCCCGCGGAGGGGTGATCCAGGCAGCCCAGGATGTTCATTAACGTAGTTTTTCCGGAACCGGAAGCGCCCATCAGCGCCACCATCTCACCGGCAAATAGAAAGCGAAATGCCTTTGAGCACCGGCACGTCGACTTCGCCCAGGTGATACGTTTTATAGATGTCTTCCAGTCGAATAAGTTCCATAGCCGAATTCCGAAAATAATTACCTTCCGCCTCTTCCCCCGCCGCCGCGGAATATTCTGGGGGCAAAGGGATTTGTAGTATCGCTGCTGTCCGCAAGTTCGGGGCCTTTGGATTCACCCCTCACCACTTTCAATCCTTCTTTCATCTCGTCGCCGGAGATTTCGGTTTGGGTTCCATCCGTAGCGCCGATCTGAATGTCGATCGGCCGCACGAATTTTCCGTCTTTTACCCAAAGCCGCCCGCGATCTTCCGCGCATTTGAAAGTTGTTTGATCGGTCTTGGACCGCTCGCGGTTCCGGCGGCGTTTTGCGGTGCGCGGTCGGCAGGCCTGCCGGCAAGAGCGGAAGCCATCTTTTCACGAAGCTCCGGAACGACTTGTTCGGGCCGGGGCTTCCAGCGAACCGCCGCGTTGGGCACCAACAGCACGTCTTTGTGCTCCTCGACCTGGAATTGTAAATTTGCCGTCAGATACGGGATGAGTTTAAAATCGGAGTTGTCGAATGCGACGACCACGGTGTATGTGACCACGTTTTGCGTACTGACCGCATTCAAGCGGATCTGGACCACTTTTCCCTGAAATATCTCGCCCGGGTATGCGTCCACGGTAAATAGCACCGGCATTTCCTTGCGACTGCGGATCTTTCCGATATCCGCCTCGTTTACCGAAGACCAGACCTGCATCTTGCTCAGGTCTTTGGCGATAAGGAACATGCTGGGCGTGTTAAGGCTGCCCCCCGCTACCGTTTGTCCGATATTTACCCGACGATCGACGATCACGCCCTCCACCGGAGATTTTATCACGGTATAACCCAGATTTGTAATGGCCATGTCCAGCGCGGCTTTGTTCTGAACGATCGTAGCCTTTCCCACCTCCACATTGGCCTTGGCAACTTCGTTATTGGCCACGGCCAGGTCGTAATCGCTGTCGGCTATGCCTTTAATCGGTCTATCCGTACCTGGAATGTCTTTGATGGATCTTAAAGCTTCGGCACGCTTCCTGTCTTGTTCCGTCTGCATGAGTTTGGCCTTCATCTGCTCCAGATCGGCCTTTGAGCGCAAATAAGCGGCTTGGGCCTGATCGACCTGGGCCCTGTACACGGCATCGTCGATGTAAGCCAGTTCCGTGCCTTCGTGGATCGCGCTGCCGTAATCGATCCGCTTTTTCTTTTCCGGGTCGCTGTGGTCAATGCCGAAATCCTTGATTTTGCCCACCACTTGCGCCCCCACGTCCACGATCTCTTCCGGTTCGACCGTGCCCGTCGCGTTAATTGTGGAAAGCAGGTCGCCGCGGGTGATGGTCACGGTGAGGAAGTTGGCGGGGGCTTCGGCGGCGATATATACCGAATAATATGCGGCCCCGCCCGCCACAAGAATGATTACCGCTATGACGCCTAGAGCCAATTTCATGAAATCACCTTTGATATTGCTAATTCCCTTCGCTGCTGCCGCGGGCCGGGAAAATTATTGCCGTCGGTCTTCTTTTCGTTTTTAACGGCCGTACTCGCATTCATTAATGTTTCCAGGGCGGCCAATATTCCTTTGCGTTCATCCGGGGATAAACGGCTTAACACGTTCGACACGCTGCGGATTCGGGAATCATCGTGGCGGCGCATGATCTTTTCGGCACGCGGCGTCAATTGCAGGCAGCGCACCCGGCGATCCTTTTCCTCGGCAACGCGGCTTACCATGTTCGCCCGCTCCAGGCGGTCGGCTATCTGCGTCATGGCGCTTAGTGTAACCCCCAGCTCCCGGCTTAAGGCCGACATCGGCAGCGGTCCATCCTGCAAGCACACGCACACCCTTATCTGCGCCAGCGGCAAATCCGCTGCCAGGTCGTTATCTATTGTAAAGAGCTGCCGCATTAAAGCGGGCAATAGCGAGGCCAGGGTTACCGCTTCCTCCAGTTTGATTGCGTGGTTCATTATATTAATATCCTAATATTCCCAGTAATGGCGCCTGATGCCGACCGCAAAGTGCTTTAAGGTCTGGAATTCTTTATTATCATATATAGTTAATATATATAAAGTATTTCCAATAGTCAATAACTTTTCATAAAAAATGGCTGGGCTGCGTCCTCCCTTTAATAGGGGTGCGACGACCGAAACTTAGGGCCCTGTCCTGATTTACAACAGGGGACGTCGCTATGCGGACTATCCCCATTTTTTCGGTACCATCTGGGCACCATCAGCACCGACGAGGGTCCATGCGAAGTAGGGTCGTGTTGGTTGACATTGTCGTGTTGGCGGCGAAGATGTGACCGTTGACTTTGGGTCCACCCGCGTGGTCCCATCGATTCCCGCGAAAATGGGACTATCTATTTAAACCCCTTTCGAAGGTTTGTTTCATCGCTTGTTTTGTATTTTTTGACAATTTTTTTTGTTTCCCGCCCATGGCCTCGACAATTAGCCTTACAAAAAGTAAATTACCAGATTCGCCACAATTTAGACGGTGTTGGCGTCATGGTTATTTGTAAATTCCTTGCGCCGCCCGACGACTTGTAATTAACAATTACGAAGGTGTGGTCCATGCCTGAACTCAAAATTCACATCGGCGGTCGGTTTTTTTTGCCGCGATCGGCCTTGGACAAATTAATTGCCACTCTGCGTGAGGAAGGATATACTGTCCTGGGCCCGGCAATTACCGACGGCGCGATATCTTTGCAGCCGCTTAAATCGGCCGCGGATTTGCCCAAGGGTTTGAAGGACGAACAGGACGGCGGCAAGTATCGCCTGGTTGCAGGCGATCCGGATCTGAACTTCGAGTTCGTGGTCGGTCCGCAAGGGCCCAAGCGGCATTTTTTCCCTTCCAATCTCCAGTTGTTTCAGTTCCAGGTGCAAAAGGACCGCTTCGATCTGGTCGCCGGTCCCCCGCAAGTGCCAAAACTGGCCCTTATCGGCATTCGGCCCTGCGAACTGGCTGCCATCAAGGTGCAAGACCGCGTGTTCGGCATGGGCGACCCGGACGTGTTTCGCTGCGAGTCGGAACCCTGGTACATGCAAAGCCGGCAGGAATGTTTGATTATCGCCGTCAACTGCTGCCGTCCCAGCGGCACGTGTTTTTGCGCCTCCTGGGGCACGGGCCCCAAGGCCACCGAGGGTTTTGACCTCGCCCTGACCGAATTGCACGAGGGATTCGTGCTCGACGTCGGATCGAAGCGCGGGGCCATGCTTGCCGAAAAACTGCCCCTTCGCGATCCATCGGGCGCGGAATTGGAATTGGCCGACTTGAAAATGGAACGCGCCGCCGAACACATGGGCCGGCAACTTGACACCGACGGATTGAAAGACTTGCTGGACCAGAGCATCGATTTTCCCGAATGGAACGACGTTGCCAAGCGATGTCTATCCTGTGGGAATTGCACGATGGTTTGCCCCACTTGTTTTTGCTGCACCGTAACCGACGCGACCGACTTAAGCGGGGAAAAGATCTCCCGCACCCGGCAATGGGAATCGTGTTACACGCACCAGTTTACATACACTCCCGCCGGCCCGGAACGCAATACCATCCGCGGGCGCTACCGGCATTGGATGCGTCACAAGCTCTGCACCTGGTGGGACCAATTCAACATGAGCGGTTGCGTGGGCTGCGGCCGCTGCATCACCTGGTGCCCGGTGGGCATCGATTTAACCGAGGAATCCGGCGCCTGCGAGAAGCGGCCCCCAAACATTTGCGCGGTCCTTCCACGCGCGAAAGAGAGGTTTAGGATGATTGATACGCTGACTGCCGCCCGCCCGGAACCCATTTGCGGAATGAACACTTGGATGCCGGTGCCGGCCCGCATCCTTGACGTGCGCACGGAAAATTCCAACACCAAAACCTTCACCTGCCAGTTCATCGACGAGGAAATCCGCAAGATGTACGGTTTTTTGCCCGGCCAGTTCAACATGCTGTACGTGCCTGGCGTGGGCGAAGCCGCCATCTCCATCAGCTCCGATGCCGAGCAAAAAGAGCATATCCATCACACCGTGCGCATCGTGGGCTCGGTCACCCGGGCGGTGGAAAAGCTCCCCAAAGGCTCCATCATCGGCCTGCGCGGCCCCTTCGGCACTCCTTGGCCACTTAGAGAAATGGAAGGCAAAGACGTGGTCATCGTGGCCGGCGGAATCGGACTGGCCCCGCTCCGCCCGGCGGTCTATTGGATCCTCCGCCACCGCAACCTTTACAAGCGGGTGGTGCTCTTGTACGGTTGCCGCACGCCCGAGGACCGCGTTTTTGCCCAGGAATTGGAACAGTGGGATCGGGATGCCTCGATCCAAGTCCTGGTCACCGTCGATAACGCCACCGGCGCATGGTCAGGTCCGGTGGGCGTTGTAACCAACCTCATGCAGCGAGTGCGGGTGAATGCCGACCGCACGGTGGTCCTCGTTTGCGGCCCGAAAATCCTCAACCGCGTGGCCGCCTGGAATTTCCTCCAATTGCACGTGCCGCCGGACCACGTTTACGTCAGCCTGGAGCGGAACATGAACTGCGGGTTCGGGCGATGCGGCCACTGCCAGTTGGGGGCGAAGTTTATTTGCAAGGACGGCCCAGTCTTCAGTTTCGCCGAAATCGCCGACATCTTTACCAAAGAGGAGATGTAAACATGCCCTCTGAAAAACCAAAAGTGGCGGTTTACAAATTTTCCAGTTGCGACGGCTGCCAGTTGCAGCTTTTGAACCTGGAAAACGAACTGCTCGATTTGTTGGGTGCCGTGGAAATCGCCTATTTCCTCGAAGCCCGCCGCCGCGTACTGCCCCCGCCTTACGACGTGGGTTTGGTCGAGGGCAGCATCTCCACTCCCGAAGAAGAGGAACGCATCCAGCAGGTCCGCCGCGACTGCAAGTACCTGGTCGCCATCGGCGCCTGCGCAACCTCCGGCGGAATCCAGGCCCTAAGAAATTGGGCAAACGTGGAGGATTACATCCAATGCGTTTATGCCAAGCCGGAATACATCTCCACCCTGGAGACCGCCTCGCCCATCGCCGCTCACGTGTTTGTCGATTTCGAGCTCCGCGGATGCCCCATCAACCAATATCAACTCTTGGAACTGGTCTCGGCCCTTTTGACCGGGCGAAAACCGAATATTCCCACGCACAGCGTGTGCATCGAGTGCAAGCGCTGGGGACTTTCCTGCGTCTTGGTGGCTCAGGGAAAACCCTGCCTCGGGCCGATTACCCAGGTCGGTTGCGGCGCACTGTGTCCGGGGTGCGATCGGGCGTGCTACGGCTGTTTCGGACCCATGGAGCAGCCCAACATCACTTCCCTGGGCCGATGGTTCACCGACCAACTCGGCCACAGCAACCGCGACATGAAACGCATGTTGCGGCTGTTCAACGGATATCTGGAACCCTTCAAACAAGCCAGCGAATACTACGAACGCCGCGAAAAAAATCAATAAGTCCCCTCTCCCGACCAACCTTCGGTTGGTGCCCGGAGAAGGCTAGGGTGAGGGCGTCCCCGCTCCCCCGTTATTAACTCGATGAGGATTGTTAAAAACAGGTTAAAAGCGTTCAAACAAACGAGTGAATATCATGAGCGACGAGAAAAAAAGCGGTAAATCCGGCACGAGAACCATCAGCGTAAAGGCCCTGGCCCGCGTGGAAGGCGAAGGGGCGCTCTCGATCACCATGCGCAACGGCGCGGTCGAGGACTTGCAATTCAAAATCTACGAGCCGCCCAGGTTTTTCGAGGCCTTTTTGCGCGGCCGGGGTTTCGAGGAAGTGCCCGACATCACCGCCCGCATCTGCGGCATCTGCCCGGTGGCCTATCAGATGGGCGCCTGCCACGCCCTGGAAAAGGCAATGGGCGTCTTCGACCAGGTCGATCCGGCCATCCGCACCTTGCGCAACCTGTTGTATTGCGGCGAATGGATCGAGAGCCACGTCCTGCACATGTTCATGCTGCACCTGCCCGACTTTCTCGGATACGAAAGCGCCATCAGCATGGCCGCTGACCACGGGCCGGTGGTGAAACGTTCGCTTCGGATTAAAAAGGCGGGAAACGACGTCGTCTGCCTGCTTGGCGGGCGCTCGGTGCATCCGGTGGGCGTATGCGTGGGCGGATTTCACCGCGCCCCTACACCGGCCGAAGTCGCCGCCCTTTTGCCGGAAATAAACTTCTGCCTCGACGATATGTGCGATCTGACACTCACCTTGGCAAAAATCGTGAAATTCCCCGAATTGGACCGGGATTACGAATTCGTCGCCCTTTGCCCCGACGATGAATATCCCATGAACCTGGGCCGCATCAAAAGCAACAAGGGCCTGGACGTGGATCAGAGCCAGTTCGGCGAGGTGGCCAACGAGTACCAGGTTCAACATTCCATGGCCCTGCATGCCAAGTTCAAAGACCGGGGTGCCTACGTCGTCGGCCCGCTGTCGCGATTGAACCTCAACGCCGAAAAACTCCATCCCCGCGCGGCCGAAATCCTGAAATCGGTGTGCAAAACGCTGGGCAAACCGCTTCCGTGGCGGAATAGTTTCCTTAATTTGATGGCCCGGGCAGTGGAAACCGTCCATGCTCTGGCTTTGTCCGCCGACATCATGAAAAACTACACCTTGCCCAAACGCTCGCGGATTCCGATCACGCCCCGGGCAGGCATCGGCGGCCACGGCACCGAGGCCCCACGCGGAATCTGCTGGCACCAGTACCGCACCGAAGCCGACGGCACAATTGCCTCCGCCCGCATCATGCCGCCCACCAGCCAGAACCAGCCCACCATCGAAGCGGACCTCCGCCAACTGGCCGCACAAATCGCCTCGCTTTCCGACGAGGAGATGACGCTCCGCTGCGAGCACTTGATCCGCAACTACGATCCCTGCATCAGTTGCTCCACGCATTTCCTCAAGGTCAATAGAAAAATTTTGGATTAATGGTCTCAAACAAAACTCCCCTCTCCCTTTGGGAGAGGGTTAGGGTGAGGGCCATATCAAGTCCCCTCTCCCGACCAACCTTCGGTCGGTGCCCGGAGAGGGCTAGGGTGAGGGCCCACGGGTTGCAGCCCGTGGGCTTATGTTTTATTATCACTGTCCATGCTCATTATCGGAACTGCGAATCTGAAAAAGGGGCGGGAATTGGCCGAATTGTTCACGCCCGTGGGCGTGGAGCTGAAAACGCTGGCCGAATTTCCCGGCGTGGCGGAGGTACATGAGGACGGCGAAACCTTTGCCGCCAATGCCGCGCTTAAGGCCGCCGGATACGCCAGGCAACTCCACCGCTGGGTCTTGGCCGACGACAGCGGGCTTATGGTCGATGCCCTCAGCGGCGAGCCCGGAGTGCTTTCGGCCCGATTCGCCGGCCCGGACGCAAGCGATGAGGACAACAATCGCCTTTTGCTTACACGCCTGGGCGAAACACCGATTGAAAAGCGCTCGGCCCGGTTCGTCTGCCACATGGCCCTGGCCGATCCCGAGGGCGCAATCCAGGCCGAGTCAGACGCGGCATGTTGCGGCCGGATTCTTTTCCAGCCCCGGGGCCAAAACGGCTTCGGCTACGACCCGCTCTTCGAAATCGTGGAGTACCGCCGCTCCTTCGCCGAGTTCGGCCCGATAGTAAAGGCCTGCCTCAGCCACCGCGCCCGCGCCGCCCGCCTCATAATCCCCCGCCTCATGGAACTGGCCGATTCCGGCAAACTCTCGGGTTGAAGAACAAATAATCAACACGGAGTCACGGAGGGAACGGAGTTTTATTTAAAGTTCATAGTTGTCAGTATTCAGTTATCAGTTTTCAGTTCAAATTTCGAGAAATATTGTTTGTATTGGGCAAATATTGGATATTGTTCAACACGAAAATACGAAAGAACGAAAAGCCGATATCAATAAGAAAGTTTTTCGTATTTTCATTCTTTCCATATTTCGTGTTAAAAAGACGGCGGCACTTGCAGGTAGTAGATTGAAGATTTAAATCTGATGTTGTCTTCTCTGTGACCTCCGTGCCTCCGTGTTGAGAATTATGTTTAAAGATATTGGGAAGTGCCGCCGACTTATGATGGGCATTGTCAGCGGCACTTCCCGGATAAAAAGAATCCGGCCTGGAACGGATTTACTCATAAAATCCAGGCAAATAACACTTGCGGTTAAATAATCTTAGCGCGATCAGACTAAAAATGCCCATGCCGAAAAGAATCATGCCCCCGGGCTCAGGGACATAAGCCACGCGAAAGCCGACATCCCCAAATTCATGTGTCGGATCAACATAATCGCTATTACATGATTCAAGGAGATCCAAATTAGTACCAAAGGATCCGCCGCGCAATTTACAATAATCATTACCTAAAGATGTATCATAATAGATTCCTTCGTTCCACTCGAGAACATTGCCATCTTGATCAAACGTTCCATATGGGCTTTTGGAGTTTTCGAACTCGCCTACCTCTGTTCTGAAATATGGACCCTCAATCGTTCCCTCAAAATTTGCATTGTTGCCTGGGTCGGGATTAATCAGGGCATTACTTGGATCTCGATTGGTCCCAGTGGCATAATCCCAATAATGGCCGGTTACGCCGTCGTTCTTGTGGAAAGCGTCCTTGTACCATTCGTTTTCGCTGGGGATTACCCATCTAGCGTTCGGCTTACGAGTTACATTCGCCAGATCCACATAACTCGTCACGCCAATAATATAATATGAGCCGTCCTCGGTGGTTGATAGATCCTCTGCTCCACTGGGCTGGCCATTGCTAAGCCAGTTGCATAAGCGAGCGGCATCGGCCCAGGTAACGTAATTTACAGGCCGGTTAATCCAGTCGGCATCCTCTATCCCATCGCCATTGGCATCTACTATGTACGTGTAATTTCCTGGACTGCCTAATTGCCTAATCTTGCAGCCCATACCTGAGTACATATCGCTGGTATATAGTCCGTACGTATCCGTCTTGGCCACGGCATTGAGGAATGCGGTGTACTGTCCCGCTGTAATCTCATATTTGCCAATTGAGTACACGTAGGGCACAGCGCCCACGGATTGCCCGTACCTTGTATCCGGTGCATTGCCCGGATTTCCCACGGTGACCATTTCCAAGCTGGTCATTCCCGCGGGCATGTTGAACACATCCGCCCGCGCGACCCCCACGCCCAAAACCGACAGGGCTATGAGATGGCACACTCTGAGCCAAGTTTTAAACATGGCCGACCTCCTTCTGAATGAATACCTGCCGCGGAAACGCCAGGGCAGCTTAGAAGGAAGTCTACGAAAGACGAGAGCCAAATGAAGAAGAATGGAAAAAACTAATAATTCAATGCAAAAATGATACGCGCACCATTTTGCCGCTCATCTTTTCGTCGAAAAACCTGCTTATGCTCCTGGGATTCCCGTGGTATCGAGTGAATCGCGAAATTAAGAAAATTCAGCCGCAACGCATATTAAAAACTGCCCCAAAACGCAATTAAGTTCGTACGCTGGGAACGGCGGCAAAATATGGAGCAAAATCTCCCAGTGGTATTCGATACCACTGATTATAGCGGTATGCCGGACCATGTCAATAACTATTTTTCACATGATGCCGCTGTTTTTCGAGGCCCAGATTGGGTTCCCCGGCCTATAAGGTGAGACAAGGAAAAATTGTCCGAGCCGCTTGAGGGGTCAATTATGCCCCCGGTGTGTTCACCGCGGGCTAACTTTATATTTTGGGGGCTATTGAATCTCTGGGAAAGAATGTCGTAAAGCAAATCAGAGCCGGGGCGTGTCGCCCCGGCATTTCCGCACCCGACACGGCCCGGCTCTGACACGGCCCGGCTCTGACTCGGTACCCATCGCAGCCAATCGGGATATCCGAAGGGGCCGGGCAATGGCGGATCGACTATATTTACCTTGGCGGCAAGCTACGGCGGGGTGCCCGGCAAACGATGCCTTGGCCGGCGTCGATCACGATTCCAGAAACAGCATTGCAAGCCGAATATGCGGTGGATATATTAATATTTTAGGGCATGGTTGCGCAGTTACTCACTAATGCTAGCTGGAAGGCATTTTTTTCAATTCTTTTTGTTTTGCGCTTTGCAATTTTTTTTTCGTAAAGTAAAATTTAGTTGTGGGGTTGTGGAAGGCCTTTTTTTAACGGAACTTTCTTTTGAGGCTTATTTAAATTTGGATTTTCCTGCTTATTCGGGCTGCGATCATATCGGCGCACCCTTATCGGCGGATCATCAAACAGGTACCGTAGCGACAAAATATCGCTACAAAGGGCCAGGCGCATACAACGGCAAACCTCCGAAGTATGTTGCCTGGCCCCGATTTTTTATATAATAAGGTTTCTATACCTTAATTCAGCATGCATCATTCATCACTCAGCATTACTTCCCCGTGTCCGACTTTCAGCAGCTACGGCATAAAGAACCGGTGCAATTAGAGCGGCCTCGCGAGTTGGTCGTGGCTTGCGCGCCCATGCGCAGCAACGTTAATCTTTCCCGGATCGTCAGGGCCGCCGGGTGTTGCGGGGTAAGGCGGGTAATTTGCTGCGGCAATGCCAAGGTGGTGGGCAAAATCGCCCGCGACGCCTGCGAGGTGATCGAAATCGAGGTGCATCGCACCCTGCCCCCGGTTTTAAAAAAACTGCACGAAGAGGGATACCAGCTTACCGGACTGGAGCAGACCAGCAATTCCCGGTTGCTTTATGATTTTCCATTCCAGCGGAAGACGGTTTTGGTTGTAGGCAACGAGCGTTCGGGCATCGACGATGAGGTGTTAAAACTCCTGGATTACACGGTGGAAATCCCTGTTTACGGCCTGCCATTCGCCCACAACGCCGCCACCGCGGCAGCCATGGCCCTGTATGAATATTGCCGCCAGTACCCGCTCGGGTAAATGCAAAATGTAGAATGCAGAATGATAAGAGGATCAAATACGGCTGACCAATTCGGGGGGTTGATGCACTCGTTTTTTTGGGACTCTGCTTTTCATATTGCTGATTCTATATTTATAATTTTGCATTCTGCATTCCGCACTCATCATTTACCCGGGCCTCTCTTGTCGTTGCAGACTGTGGACGGTAAACTGACGGGGTTTGGGTAAATATTTCTTATTTCATTGATTTTATTGAGGATTTAACGGTGGCCGCGACTTGTGTAGTCGGTTTGCAGTGGGGCGATGAGGCCAAAGGGAAAATCGTCGAT
This sequence comes from Pirellulales bacterium, assembly GCA_963838495.1. Taxonomy (GTDB): domain Bacteria; phylum Planctomycetota; class Planctomycetia; order Pirellulales; family Thermoguttaceae; genus JBEKIK01. The sequence continues at coordinate 138,681 of CAWIRC010000001.1, forward strand.
CTGCTGACCGAACAGCACGACGTCGTTGTCCGTTATCAAGGCGGCGCAAACGCCGGCCATACTGTAGTCAGGCAGGGACAGACCTTCAAACTCTCCCTGGTTCCCAGCGGCATTTTTCAACCCCACGTGCAATGTGTTATCGCCAACGGAGTGGTTGTCAATCCGGCCAGTTTATTGACCGAAATTGACGGCCTTGTCGCCCGGGGCGTCAAAGTCGCCGAAAACTTGATGATAAGCGACCGGGCACATGTAATCTTCCCCTGGCACGTGGAAGAAGACAAATTGCTCGACGGTCAGTGCACGTCGGGCGAATCGATCGGCACCACCCAAAGAGGCATCGGTCCGTGCTATAGCGACAAGTTCGGCCGCTCGCTGGCCATCCGCATGGACGATATGTATCACCCCGGTTTTTTCGAGCGGATCGAAAAAATCATCCGGGTGAAGAATCGCTTGTTTTCCTCGTCCGCGCGGCCGCGCCCATCAAACCCCTCGACGCCGGTGAGATATTCCGGCAATACGATGGTTATGCCCAACGCCTAAAACCGCATGTGGCCGACACGACGACATATCTACTCGACGCCCTGGCGTCGGGCAAGCGCCTGCTTTTCGAGGGCGCTCAAGGCAGCATGCTTGATATAGATCACGGCACCTTCCCCTTTGTTACCAGCAGCAACAGTTCGGGCGTGGGCGTGTCGGCCGGATCGGGCGTGCCTGGCCGATACATCACCAAGGTAATCGGCATTGTTAAGGCATATACTACCCGCGTCGGCGGCGGACCCTTTCCCACCGAGCAAGACAACGCCACCGGCCGGCACATCCGCGACCGCGGCAATGAGTATGGAACTGTTACCCGGCGTCCCCGGCGTTGCGGCTGGTTCGATGCCGTGGCCGTTCGCTATGCCGCCCGTCTGGGCGGGGTGGACGCGTTGTGCGTGATGTTGCTGGACGTGCTCAGCCAATTGCCGGAGATCAAAATTTGCACCGCTTACGAATTGGACGGCCGGCAAACCGTCAATTTTCCCAGCCACGTAGACGATTTGCGCCGCGTTGTGCCGGTTTACGAGACCTTGCCCGGTTGGCAAACCGAGATCAGCGACATCCGCCGCCTTTCCGATTTGCCCGCCAATACGCGGCGATATCTCGACCGGCTGAGCCGGATAATCGGCATCCCTGTGGAAATCATATCCGTGGGCCCCGACCGCGAGCAGACGATATTCGTAAAGGATGAAGGATGAAGGATGTTAAGAATGGCGAATAAATCTTCCATATCCTCTATCCCTAAACCTCAATGTCTTGACGATTTGCCGGCGGAAAAAATGCCCCGGCACATCGCGGTCATTATGGACGGCAACGGGCGCTGGGCCCAACAAAGGGGCCTGCCCCGCATCGAGGGCCACCGCCAGGGCGCCGTAAGCGTACGCCGCATTACCGAGGAGTGCGCCCGGCTGGGCATCGAACAGCTCACCTTGTACTGTCTTTCCATCGAAAACTGGAAACGGCCGGCCGACGAACTCGATTTCCTCATGGAACTCCTGCAAAAATACATGTCCCAGCAGCGCGACGCGATTATGGAGCACAACGTTCGAGTAACCGTCATCGGCCGGCGCGAGGGACTGCAACCAAACATACTTGAAGAAATCGACAAAACCGTGGAACTCAGCCGAGGAAACACGGGATTGAAAGTTTGCCTGGCGATAAACTACGGCGGCCGGGCCGAATTGGTCGATGCCATGAAAGCCGTTGCCCTGGAAGTCAAGTCCGGGCGGCTCGATCCGGCGGAGATCGCCGAAGCGACCATCGATATGCATCTTTATACGGCCGGAATGCCCGAACCCGATCTGTTGATTCGCACCGCCGGCGAAATGCGCGTGAGCAATTTCCTTTTGTGGCAAATCAGTTATGCTGAAATTTGGGTTACCGACTGCTGTTGGCCCGACTTTGACGAGTCCCAATTGCATCGGGCCATCCGCGACTACGCCGCCCGCGACAGGCGCTTCGGCGGGTTGTCAAGTTGAATTCCGCGCGTCAAAATGTGAATGAGTTTAACAAATATTATAGAAGTTTTAGAAAAAGGAAAATTGAAGTCCCCTCTCCCTTTGGGAGAGGGTTAGGGTGAGGGGTTTTGAGCGATAATTTTATTACCTTACCTAAGCAACCTGCCACGACCCTCACCCCCGGGTACCCTTTGGGTGCCTCTCCCAAAGGGAGAGGGGAGCTATTTGCAAAACTCCACTATTAATTACATGCCGCATTAATTATATGCCGCAAATTGAAGACGTTTTGAGACCGCGGTTGTTCAATTTGAAATTTGCATTTTGCAATTTAAAATTTGCAATTGATTTAATTATTTGAAAGGTCTTTCATGCCATTACACACCGGTTTCGAGCAAATCGTGCGGCAGAACGAGCCGCTGGCCATGCACACCTGGTTACAAGTCGGCGGAGCGGCAAAATATTTCGCCGAGCCCGAAACCCCGGAGCAGTTAATCGAGCTCATCCGCCGCTGCCACCAGGACGGCGTGCGGGTGAAGGTCCTGGGCCGGGGATCGAACGTCCTTGTGCGCGATGATGGCTTCAGCGGCATGGTGCTTCACCTATATGCCCCCGCCTTTTGCAATATTAAAATCGAGGGCCGTTCGGTGGTCGCGGGCGGCGGGGCACTGCTGGGCCGGGTGGTAACCAGTACCGTGCATCGCGGCCTGACCGGCCTGGAAACCCTGATCGGCATTCCCGGCACCGTCGGCGGCGCATTGCACGGCAACGCCGGCACGCGCGGCGGCAGCATCGGCCAGTGGACCATCCAGGCAACCGTCGTCTCCGTTACCGGCGAGGTGTTCCAGCGCCAGGCCGACGAACTCGAATTCGGCTACCAGGAAAGCAGCCTCGACGAACTCGTGATCCTGGAGGCCGCCTGCCAGCTCGACGAAGACAATCCCCAGGAATTGGCCAAACGCATGCAAAAACAGTGGATCCTCAAACGGGCATCCCAACCCATGGGCCACCAGATGCGCGGGCTGCGTATTTAAAAATCCCCGCGGCACAAGCGCCGGTGAGCTGATCGACGACGCCGGCCTGAAAGGCACGCGCATCGGCGGGGCGGTGGTCTCCGACCGGCACGCCAATTTCATCGTAGCCGAACCCGAATGCACGACCGAAGACATCCTCCGCCTGATCGAACTCGTGCGCGAGCAAGTCCTCCAGCGCATGGGCATAGAATTGGAACTGGCCCTGGAAATCTGGTAAAAGACGCCCTTTTTATGCCGGCAAAAAAGAATTCTTCCTCACAGTCCAAGTCGAGTGTTCCTCCGCAGGTTTCCGAATGGTTTTCCGGGTTGACGGGAACTATTGTATTGTGCGCCGTGATGTTGGGCATTTTTATCGCTTGCACGTATGCCGCATGGCATAAGGTGGGCCCGCGTGTTTTGGCCGCGCCGGAGTATTTTATCGGGCCGCGGCAGATCGAAATTACGCCGCTTCCGCCTTGGATTCATCGAACCGATTTGCAAGCGGAGGTATATCGCGATTTGACGCAGCACGGGCCGGCGTCGATCATGGACCACGACTTGACCGAACGTGTGACCGCCGCCCTTTTGCGCCAGCCTTGGGTGGCCAAGGTGCGGCAAGTCGCCAAGCAGTACCCGGCCAAGGTAACAGCGGAACTGGTTTATCGCCGGCCGGTTTGCATGGTCAAACTTGGAGACCAACTATTCCCGGTCGATGCCGACGCCGTGCTTTTGCCCGGTGGCGATTTCACCGCGCAAGAAAAGTCAAAGTATCCGCGACTGGATGGCATAGACCAGCGGCCGATGGGCGGGGTGGGCCGTCGCTGGGGCGACGGTCGCGTGGCAGGCGGGGCGGAAATCGCCGCCGCACTCCTGCCGATTTGGGAGAAATTAAAACTCCAGGCAATAGTCCCGCTTTTGCCGCCTCAAACAACAAACGGCGGAATACTCCAGCCCGCAACGGCCCGTCGGGCAGGTGGATATTATTTTGAAATCATCGCCGGCGGCGGGATAAGAATTTTATGGGGCATTTCGCCCGCCTCCGATATCTCAGGCGAACCGGCGCCCCAGCAAAAAGTCAAAAAACTCGAACAAATCTTCGCCGAACACGGATCGCTTGACTATCCCCAAGCGCCGCGAGAACTGGATCTGAGAAGACCATAGATGCTAAACTGAGGCGGCCTTGGCTGCCTTTTTCGCTTGATGGTCTTCGTGCACCTGATCTTTGATTTCTTCCCGAACCACCGCCATGTTCTTGGGGGCTTCCACGCCGATGCGGACTATTCCCTGCGCTACCCTGACCACGGTCACGGAGATATTATCGCCGATAAGAATTTTTTCGCCGACTTTTCGAGAAAGTACAAGCATGATATCCACCGCATAAAGGCCTCGCCCCAAAACGAGAAACATTTAACCCTCGTTTCGCGCATACCTCAAGACCCTATCCTGACATCATAGAATAAGGATAGCAATGCTAGCGTAATGCTGCAAGTGCCCATGCATGTGCTATCAAAACGTTGTTCCAACATATCTGCTGTAAGCACATAGAACGGATTTTCAGTTTCTGTAAATCTGAGTAGGTTTTGGCAATTTATGATAGAGATTTACCTTCAAAATTGCTTATATAACTTGCCCATCCATCCCCTTTTGACTATAAATTATAAATACCATGTAATTTCATCGGTCAGGGTATTTGTTAGCACACTGGACACATTGCATGTTTTGGGCCCCTAGAAAACGGATGATACTTTCGATATTTTAATAACTGGACTTATCAAGAGCGTACTTACAGGGAGAAAACCATGTACGATGGCACTGAACTTTATAACGCTATACTAACAGGGGATGCCAAGAAAGCCGAGCAAGTGACCAAAGCGGCCCTGGCCGAAAAGGCCGATCCCACCGATCTCGTGCAAAAGTACATGATCCCTGCCATGGATGAGGTAGGCAAGCGTTTCGAATGCAACGAATATTTTGTGCCGGAATTGCTGATTGCCGCCAGGGCCATGAAAACCGCTTTGGAACTGATCTCGCCGCTGTTGGTCGCCCAGGGCGCCGAGCCGATCGGCCGGGTGGTGATAGGAACGGTGCAAGGCGACCTGCACGACATCGGCAAAAACCTGGTGGCTTCGATGCTCGAGGGCGGCGGTTTCCAGGTCGTCGATCTGGGAGTGGACGTTGCACCAGAAAAATTCGTCGAGGCCGCGCAGGAAAAAGAAGGCACCATCGTGGCCCTTTCCGCATTGTTGACCACTACCATGACCATGATGAAAAAAGTCATCGAAACCCTGGAAAAGGTCGGCATCCGCAAGCAAACCAAGGTTATTATCGGGGCGCTCCCATCACCCAGCAGTTTGCCGACGAAATCGGCGCCGACGGTTACGGCGACAACGCCAACTCGGCCGTGGCTCTGGCCCGAAAACTGGCGGCTTCAATAAATTAAAGCCGATGAATTAAAGAGACTCTCCCCTAAGGGAATCAAAGACTCTATCTACCGCAGATCGTTAGCTGTAAGCTGGAAGAAGAAGAAAACCGTTTGCGGTTTCACATTCTGAGAACTGGTAACTGATTACTGATAACTGAAGACCTCCTGACTATGGCTTCCAACGACGGCGTCAGTTTTAGGGAAATGCTTTTAGGCCAGCGATTCTACTACGGCGTAGAAGTGGTCACTACCCGGGGCTTCCAGCTTCCCGATACACCTAATCATCTCGCATCTTTCGCCCGCGATTTGCTCGATGATCCGCGCGTGGGCTGGATCTCGATTACCGATAACCCCGGCGGCGGGCCGATGCTCCCGCCCGACTGGCTTGCCGGCACAGTTGCCGAAAAAAACGGGATAACGAACCGCCATGATCGCATCGTCTTGCACATGACCTGCAAAGACCTGAATCGCAACGGCCTGGAAGCCGCCGCCTGGCGCTATGCGGCCGAGGGTTTTCAAAACGTCCTCGCCATTACCGGCGACTATCCCACCACCGGATTCGGCGGACTTGCAGAGCCAGTCTTTGACCTCGACTCGGTGGGGCTCATTACCATGCTGCGGGCGATGAACCAAGGACTTCAAGTACCCGGACGCACAGGTAAGATGGAAGCTCTTCCGAAAACGAATTTCTTTATCGGTTGCGTAGTATCGCCGTTCAAACGCCATGAGCGCGAGTTGCTGCCCCAATATTTCAAGCTCGTTCGAAAGATCGCCTGCGGTGCGCGCTGGGTGATTCCCCAACTCGGCTACGACATGCGGAAATTCAACGAAGTGAAAATGTTTTTGGAACTTCGCGGCATTATGGTGCCGATAGTAGGAAACGTGTATTTGCTCTCACGCGCGGTGGCGAAAATGTTCCACTCCGGCAAGCTGGCCGGTTGCGTGGTTACCGATAAGTTGCTGGAAACGGCGGAAAAATATGCCGCCGGACCGGATAAAGGTAAAAAGTTCTTTCTCGAACTGGCCGCCAAGCAGTTGGCCGTTTTCAAGGGCCTGGGATTCGCCGCCGGCTATATCGGCGGGATGGCCAAGGCCGAGACCTTCGGGCAGATTATCGACATGGCCGAAAGTTTTGCCCCCAACGATTGGCGCGACTTCGTCAAGGAAATCCAGTATTCACAACCCGATGAATTTTTCCTTTTCGAGCATAACATGTTCACCGGATTGTGCGATACACGCGCGATCAATCGCGATTACCTCTCATCGCTGCGCCATCCGGTCAAATCGAAGGAAGTGAATCTGAATTACAAACTTTCGCGCCTGGTACACAAGTGGGCATTTACCCGCGACAAGGCCCTGTACCCGATATTGAAAAAGATTTTCGCGCGTCTGGACAAAAAACCCGGTTTTTTTAACCGCATGGCATATTCCTTGGAAAAGGCGTCGAAGGCCGTGATGTACGGCTGCCAGGATTGCGGCGATTGCAGCTTGCCCGAATGCGCCTATATCTGTCCCAAAAGATGGTGCTCGAAGTGCGGCCGGAACGGTCCTTGTGGCGGCTCCTCCGACGGACGCTGCGAACTGGACGACAAGCAGTGCATCTGGGCAAGGATTTACGAGCGCCTGAAATACTACGGCGAGACCGAGCACATGCTCGAGCGCCCCGTCACGTTGTACAATGCCACGCTGAAAAACACGTCATCCTGGGCAAACACCTTCCTCGACCGCGATCATAACGCCCCGCGCAAAAAGAAAAGGAAACCCTGCAGTAATATGTAAAGCCGCGACCACTGGTCGCGCTCTCGTGTGCAAAGAGCAATCGCGGTTTTATAAGGAAATATTTCGTGGAATAAAATAGGAGTTATTATATGTCATTGGCCGGTTTGACAATCATCGGCGAATCTATCAACGATTCGGTGCCGTCTACAAAGAAACTTTTCGATGCCGGCGATATTGAAGGGATTTTGGAACTTGCCCGCACACAGGACCAAGGCGGCGCCGCGTATATCGACGTGAACGTCGGCCCGCGTCCGCCGGAATTCATGACCGATCTGGTAAAGAAGATCCAGGGCGTGACGGCCAAGCCGCTATCGATCGACACGCCCGACGTCGCCACCGCCAAGGCCGGCCTGGAGGCGTTCGACCCTGCCCGCGCAGGCGGAAAAAAACCGATCCTCAACTCCGTCAGCGCACTTCGCTTGGAAATGCTCGACTTGTACAAAATCCGGCCCTTCATGCCGATCCTCCTGGTATCAGAAAACGTGGTCGGCGGCCGGTCGCAGCCCTGCCGAACCGCCGAGGAGACCCATGCCGCCGCCAAGTCGCTTATCAAGGCCTTCCGCGAGCGCTGCCCGGGCGTGACCAGTGCTGATTGCATCATCGATCCCGGCATCGCGCCTATCGGCAGCGATTCGGAAGGCAACCTGCACCGGCTCGTCGCCGCCTTGGACCTTATCCGCAAGGATTCCGATTTTACCGGCGCCCATCGCTCCGTGGGCCTGAGCAATTTCACTGTCATGTTGCCGGCCAAGCGCGCCGACGGCTCGCCGGTCAAAGGCCCCCTGGAAAGCGCATTTCTCACCAAGGCCATGCCCCTGGGTCTGGACATGGTCATCGGCTCGGTCAAGCGGAAGTACGAAATTCTCGATGCCAACCATCCAGCCATGGTTTGTCTGGAAGATTGCCTAAAGCTGAAAGGCTTCGACGTGCTCATACGGATCCGGGAATTTTATGCATAATATGCGGGCCGATATTCATTGAAAGCGAATTCTACGCATAAAATGCGGGCCGATTTTCATCGAAGCGGCCATAAAATTCGTTAATCCAGCCTGTTTTTGCACGGTATGGCAATATGGCCGCACGATTTTTATGCTATTATAAAGTAAAAGCCCCTGAACCGCGCAGTCCGGAACTGTCCGATATTTTAGGCGAAAATGTTAAAAGACCCATGCCCGGCAAAAGAGCTGGGATTAAAAAAGTGTAAGAAATCTTGTCCCACGCCCGCCCTTCACCGCTGTCCACTTCCCGCTGATTACTGATAAATGACAACTGACAACTGATAACTAATCATGACCCGCACATTGCCTCCGGATATTGAAATCGCCCGCCGGGCAAGTACGCTTCCCATCGAGGAAATTGCCGCCAGGCTTGGCATTCCCGACGCCGCCTTGGAGCATTACGGCAAACTGAAGGCGAAGGTCTCGCTGGACTATTATCATGGTCTGGACAACGGCTCGACCGGCAAGCTGATTTTGGTGACGGCCATCACCCCCACGCCGGCCGGCGAAGGCAAAACGACCACCAGCATCGGGCTCTGCGACGCCCTGAACCGCATCGGCAAAAAAGCCTCCGTATGCCTGCGCGAGCCCTCTTTGGGGCCGTGTTTCGGCATGAAAGGCGGGGCCGCCGGCGGCGGCTACTCGCAGGTCGTGCCCATGGAGGACATCAACCTCCACTTCACCGGCGATTTTCACGCCATTGAACTTGCCCACAACCTTTTGGCCGCGCTGGTCGACAACCACATCCACCAGGGAAACAAGTTCGATATTGATCCCAGGCGCATCATCTGGAAACGCGTCGTCGATATGAACGACCGGGCGCTGCGCGACATCATCGTCGGACTGGGCGGCACCAACAACAGCATGCCCCACGAAAGCGGTTTTGACATCACTGTCGCATCCGAGGTGATGGCCTGCTTCTGCCTTACCGAATCGCTTCACGATCTCCGCGAGCGACTGGGAAAGATCATCGTGGCCTACACCCGCGATCGAAAACCCATAACCGCCGCCGACCTGAAGGCCAACGGCGCCATGACCGTGCTCTTGAAAGATGCTCTCAAGCCGAACCTGGTGCAGACGCTGGAAAACAATCCGGCCTTTATTCACGGCGGGCCGTTCGCCAACATCGCCCACGGCTGCAACAGCATCATTGCCACCAAATTGGCCATGCGCCTTTCCGAATACACCGTCACCGAGGCCGGTTTCGGCGCCGACTGGGCGCGGAAAAATTCATGAACATCAAGTGCCGCAAGGCCGGCTTGAAACCCAACGCCGTGGTGATCGTGGCCACGGTTAAGGCCTTGAAACTGCACGGCGGCGTGCCGCTTAAGGACATTGCCAAGCCCAACGTCGAAGCCCTGGACAAAGGAGTGGAAAACCTCAAAAAACACATCGAAAACATCCATCGCTTCGGCCTGCCGGTGGTGGTGGCCATCAATCATTACTCTTTCGATACCGATGAGGAAATCCAGTTCATCAAGGACAAGTGCGCTTATCTTACGGTAAAGATCATCACCGCAGACCATTGGGCCCGCGGCGGGGCGGCGCCGAGGATCTTGCTCGGGCCGTGGTCGAAGTCGTGGAAAACACCAAAACCGATTTCTCGCTCCTCTATCCCGATCCTGCACCCTCTGGCAAAAGGTGGGCATCATTTGCCGCGAAATGTATGGCGCCACCGACGTTTTGGCCGACAAAAAACTCCGCGAAAAATTCCACGCCCTGCAAGAGGCCGGTTATGGCCATCTGCCAGTGTGCATGGCAAAAACCCAGTTTTCGCTCTCCACCGATCCGCTCTTGGTGGGCAAGCCGAAAAATTTCGACGTCCCCTTGCGCGACGTGATGGTCGCCGCCGGCGCCGGCTTTGTCGTGGTCCTCACCGGCGAGATCATGACCATGCCCGGATTGCCTAAATCCCCCGCCGCCGAAACGATCGACATCGACGAAAACGGCCAAACCGTGGGACTTTTCTAGTGGTCAGTGGTCAGTGATCAGCGGTCAGTGGTCAGAGAACAGCGGACATTGAACGGGTGGGCATTGAACCGATAGGGCTGGGCAATTCATTGCCCAGTTTCTTCTGGCCAATGGTTCAATTCGGACAAATAGGGCCAAAGGCCCTGCAATTCACCCAGCCCAGAGCAACGCCCTGGGGATCGAGGGAGTCCTTAATACCCAATCAACGGCCCAACGGGCCAAAACATCGCCAGAACCCGCCCCGAATCGTTGGTCCGTTGGACCGGGTGCGTTTCATGCGTCTCCACCATCACCAGGGCGTTGCCCTGGCCTGAGAGAATTCGTGCCCTTACAGGACGGGTCATTGTACGCAAAGTATTGAATACACATGCCATATACGGGCGATCAAGAGTGATTTACTCCCCACTTTCAATTTGTTAAAATAATCGCAAGTGGCTTTTGATGTTATCATAAGCACACTTTTCCGAGGGTAGAAAACATGAAACTTCCTTGTCCTTACTGTACGGAAAATATCGTCTACGATCATAATTTGGCGGGCAAAACCATCAAATGCTCCTATTGCCAAAAAAATATTTTGATGACGCCTTTTGATAAACTGCCTCCAGATTATCAACAAGAATATAAGGATGAACTGGAAAAGATTCGCAAAAAACAAGAAACGGAACAGAGAAAAGTAGAAGAGAAAAGGCGTAAAGAATTAGAACGCCAAGAGACAGAGAAACAACGTCAGGAAGCAAAGAAGCAACGTGAAATACAAGAAGTTTTTGAAATGGCCAGAAAGGAAGAAGAAAAGGCACATCAACGAATTTCGCAACAAGACTTGGATATTTCTGTTGGCAATATATCAATTCGTGATTTATATAAACGTGCTAAAGGCAAGACGCCTACTAGCTGGTTATCCATATTTGATTGGAAATTTAAGTATTATCTGGACTTTTGCAAACTGTTGTTTGGTCTTGTCAAAATGGGTAAAATTGCGTTTAATTCGGTGGTGTTTGGGATGGCACTTCACAACCAAGGATGGTGCAGTCATGCCAGGGATCATCGAGTTTCCTCAAGTCGTTCGGGACGCTATGGAGCAGTTCGGAGATTTGTTTGCCAACGAACCGCAGCGAAGGCATTTCGCGGAGTATCTTACAGGACTGATGATTGCGGAGCGGAAGTCGGTCCTGGGGATCAATCGGGAGTTTGCCCAGACCACCGACCAATCCTGCCTCAACAAATTCTTGACCGAAGTGGATTGGGACGCGGAAACCCTCAACCAACGGCGGTTGGAATGGTTGCAGCGGGATTCCAGCACTCAATATACGGACCGCGGGGTCATTGCCATCGACAACGTGCTGATCGACCACGACGGAAAGTACATCAAAGACGCAGGATGGTTCTGGGATCACGCCGATCAGCGAAACAAAATCGCCCACGATTATCTGTTCGCCAACTACGTGTGCTCCAGCGGGAAGCACTATCCCCTGGAATTCCGCCGCTTCCGCAAGCGGGAGCAATGCGAGGCCACCGGAGAGAAATTCTTCGATCATACCAAGCTCTGTTGCCAATTGGTCGATTGGGTATGCGAGCGGGAAATTCCCGGGGACTTCACTTTCGACAGCTATTTCACCAACGCGGAGATACTGAACCACATTCATTCCAAGAGGGACCGTTTCGACCGGCCTCGCGGCTATGTCGGCGACTTGAAGTTCAATCGCAAGGTCGAATGGAAGGGCAAAGTGATCCGCGCCGACGAACTCGCCGCCGAGATCGATCCCGAAACCCGCAAATCGTTCCATCGCGGACGAGAGCAACAATGGCATTTCACCGTTTGCTTGCATATACCCGGAGTCAACCACAAGGTACGGATCGTAATTATTTGGGACAACAAACGAGACAAACAACCCTGCAAGATTTTGATAACCAACCGTGTCGCCTGGGACGTGGTGCGGATTCTCTTGGTTTACAAATATCGCTGGACAGGAACGGAGACCTTTCATCGGGACGGAAAGCAGGAGTTGGGCATGGGAGATTGTCAGCTGCGCGACGGCCAAGGCCAGACCCGGCACATGTACTTGGTCATGCTGGCGTACACTCTGCTCATGGATCAACTCGGGCCGAACCGTGCGAAAACATGGGCCCTCCGCAAACTGACGACCATCGGCGAAGCCTGTCGGGCGGTAATGCGCGAAACCATGCGATCCACCATCGCCTGGGTGATCGAACAAGTCACCGATTATTCCTACGGTCTTGACCATATCACATTACGGTTGGGTTTGACCTAATTTGCAAAAGTCCAGTATTATCTCACGCCTTGGATAATTCGTATAATATGGATAACTTTTCTATCGCTTACTGCCCTAGCATTGGTTTTGAGTACCATTGGATTATTCTGGGATATGTTGCCTAATATGCGTACCGCTCCATCTTCTGGTGGTAATACTAGTTCTTTTCCATACAGATCTTCTGAAAATGAACATTCTCTATTTCCTTCATGGATAACAGAAAGGGTTGCCCGATTTCTCATATATGTTTTTTCTATTATTATGAGCATAGTAAGTGTTTTGGCGATTCGTATAGTTTTGGAATGCATCATTGTTGTTTTTCGAATTGCAGAAGATATTGGTTACCTTAAAAATAAATTTATAGAAAATGAAAGTTCTGCATGAAGAATAATAGACTGGCAAATAGTATATAACTTTAAAATCGATTTATCTTATTTAACCATTCATCGACTAAACCAATTTTTCACCCCCAGCGTGAAAATGATCCACAGGGCGCTTACCTCTTCGCGCAGATTAATTTTAGAACTGCCTCGTTTGCGATCCGGGAAAACGAAGGGGATTTCGCCGAATCGGGCGCCCAACCGCTTCATGCGCCATAGGATCTCCTCTTGAAACGAGTAGCCACGGCTGCGGATAGCCTCGAAATCCAGCTTTTCCAAAAGCGAAACTCGATAGCAGCGGAATGCCCCGCTGCAATCCGTTACTTTCAGGCCCAGCAGCAAGCGCGAGTATGTAGTTATGCCCCAACTCATCAGGTGCCGCTTCCAGGTCCAGCCCTCCACGCCGCCGCCTGGTATGCGCCGCGACCCGACCATCACGTCCACGGCCGGCCCGCCGGGCGGATCCATGCCCGCGATAAAATTCGGCAGGCACTTGGGCGGGTGGCTGAAATCCGCGTCCATGTTCATCATGTATTTATAGCCGTGCTCGATGGTGTATTTCATGGCCGCGATAGTGGCCGTGCCCAAGCCTAAAAGTCCCGGTCGGTGCAGGCAGTGCAGGCGCGGATCTTCGGCCCCTTTTTTATCGCACCATGCCCCGGTGCCGTCCGGCGAATTGTCGTCGATCACCAATATATCGGCCTCGGGCAGATATTTGAAAATCGCATCCACCAACAACGGGATATTTTCCACCTCGTTGTAAGTGGGCACAGTGACCAGAGTTTTTTCGGCGTTGGGCATCTTTTTTTCTCCGAATGATTCACAGAACTCAATTTTGGCGACACCTTGAAATGCCGGTAGTAAAGGAGCAATATATCATAATCGATCAGGATTCATCCACTCCAGTATTTTTTGAAAATCGATCCGTCATAAAGGAAGGCCGCAGTCGGGAAGTACGATACTTTCCCCAATTTCAGGCGGATGGAATTCCTTGAATTTGCCCCCTTCCCAGTAGATCCATTTTAGTGATTGATCTTCCAACGGGACGCGGAAGCGAAACAAGATTTCGGCCGGCCGTCCGTCTTCGGTCAGTTCCTTGATTGTGATGCTGGCACTTGGCAGTTCGATCTTCTCGCCTTGCTTGAGCGGATGTTTCATGTTGTAGGATAGCAAGGATAGCGGGGTGCTGAAGTATCCCGATTTCGGATGCAAAACGAGCGAGCTATCGTCCAAACGGCGGACGGCCAGCGGCGTTGTCGCCGGCGACATTATCAGAGTAGTTTTTGGCAGCGGTTGTCCATCCACGATCCGTGCGGTCAGCATGTGCAAAACATCGACCGGCAGCGGATGGGTGACGAAGACTAAGTCACGATCGCAATCCGCCGATGTCATGCCGGGAATCACATGCAGGCCGGAAAGGAAGCGGCTGGAGCCTACCGGATTCATGGCCGACACCACCATTCCCAACGGCGCGAATATGAGGTGAATAAAAACTAATGTCCCGATTAGTACGGCCTGAGGCAAGCGGCGAACCCACGGCATACCCAGCCATAGTTCACCGCTAAGCGCCAAGGCAAGGTATTGTCCCAGCAGTCCCATGGCTCCAATTCCAACGTATGTCAGTTGCCTGTTTTGGGGCATGGTAGAGCAGATGGGAACCGTGGCAAGCAACATGCCGACCGCCCAAAAGCGAGCTTCAATGCTTCGGCGGAGCAGCGGTAAAAAGACGACGGCCAGAATTGCCAAAAACGCTACGCCGATTAAGCAAAGCCAAAAAACTTCGTACGGTCTAAGAAACAGAGCGACTTCCGCGGGCGGAATGGCCCACTGGCCAAGCAGTAATATTGGCGCCCGCAGAAATATTAATTCAATAAAACGAAAGGGGTGCGAACCAGGATCTAAAAATACATCGCCCGATATTTCTGAAACACCATAACCCTGCCAGGACCAGAGAATCCGCCAGATAACGACCACTAAGATGTAAGGCACAATAGTTGCGAACCGATTTTTCCAGTTGCCACGATCCAAAATCAATGCGTAGGCCGCTAGATAAGCCGCGGCGCCGATGCCTGCCTCGGCGGATAACAGGCTCATCATCATCGAGATGGGTGCGAGAATGGCTCCCAAACGAGAACCGTGCCGACGCCACTGATCATGGAGATAAATTGCTAGGATACCGAAAAAAGCCGCCATCACCGCGTTGCGATTAGCCAACCAGGCGGCCGGCGTGGCGTGTGAATAGTCAAAGGCATAAAGGACTATAGCCAGTCCGGCGGACACTGTATAGCCCGATATTTTGCGATACAATAGCGATGCGCCAAGGAGCATTAGCCCAAACCAACACAGGTTATGAGCGTGCATAATATCGGGCCGGTCGGGCCAGAATTTGTAGTCCATAATATGAGTCACAGTCGTCAGCGGCTTCCAAAAGGCCCCTTTGACTCCGGTAGTATATATCCACCATGGCATCAGGCCGAGCTCTCTCAAGCGATCGTTGCGGTGGGCATCGTCATCGATGAAACGAAACATGTCGGATTGGGCGGGGCGAAGGTCGGAGTAGACCGGCGATTGAACTAGAATCCAGCGCTCATAATAATCGTCGAGAAACCATCCAATGTTCAAGGACGGCGAAACCAGAAGCACTCCCACAAGAGCGGCAACCGGTCCCAGCCAACGCGAAACCAGCATCCTGGCGATAAACTTGCGTAACATTTCCAACTTGTAAATGGGTTTCTTTTTATAAGTGCGATATTTGATGTTTTCTTTCCGTTTTTCTCTAGCGCCGATAATAATCGATCGAGCGGCGCAGGCCTTCTTCGAAATCAACTTCGGGTTTATATCCCAGCAATCGTCTGGCCTCGGTAATATCTGCCCGGCTTTCTCGCACGTCGCCAGGGCGGGGCGGATCATGACGCGGTTTTACATTCGTCCCCAACAAGCGATTGAGAATGTCCAAGAGTGTCAGTAAATCGGTTGATTTTCCGCTGGCGATGTTGAAAACCCGGCCGGATGCGTCTTCGGCGTCGGCGGCCAAAAGATTCGCCTCGACCACGTTTGATACAAAACAAAAATCCCGCGATTGCCGCCCGTCGCCGTAAATCACCGGCTTCTCGCCCTTCAGCATGGCCGAGATGAAAAGCGGAATCACCGCCGAGTACGGGCTTTTTGGATCCTGCCGCGGCCCGAAGATGTTGAAATATCTAAGTGCCACCGTTTCCAAGCCGTGCGTGGCCGTGAATGCCCGGCAATACATCTCGCCAGCCAATTTGGCCGCCGCATAAGGCGAGAGCGGCGCGGGCAGATCGGTCTCCCGCTTGACCGCCTCGGGGTGGTCCCCGTAAGCGCTGCTCGATGCGGCATATACCACGCGCCGCACCCCCGCTCGCCGGGCTTCATCCAAAAGAATCAGCGTTCCCGTGGCACAGGCGGCGTGCACGTCCAAGGGCCGCTCCACGCTCAGCGGCACCGAGGCCAGCGCGGCGTGGTGAAAAACGCAATCCACCCCGCGCACGGCCTTGGCGACCGACGAAGCGGCCAGCAGATCGGCGTGGATGAACTCGATCCGCTCCCGAAATCCCGCCATGTTCGCCAGGTGTCCGGTACTCAAATTATCCAGCACGCGGACCCGCTCGCCCCGGGCGACCAGCGCCTCGGCAATGTGCGATCCGATAAAACCCGCCCCGCCGGTTACTAAAAATGTTCGCATAGTTAGTGTTTAGTGATCAGTGGTCAGTGATTGGAAAGTTAATTGAAAGTCAGAAGAAATTTCGTGCTCACGGTTTAGTCCCGTAGTTTGCTCCGGGAACGTATGATTTGTACATGATCAGAATTTGAGCGCTTGATTAATTGTGCCGATATACGAAAACGCCAGCCGGAAAATCAGCAGGATTATAACCGCCGCAATTATCGCCCACACTAAAAACGCGGCCACGATATTTAAAGTTTTCAGGGCGAACTGGGCTCGGTCCCGGTACTGGCGCGACAAGCCGGCCATCGATTCCTCCAGGTTCCCGCTCTGCTCGCCTACCGCTATTGTGTGCAGAAAATCGGTGGGAAAACAACCGGCCCGGCAAAATGCGTCGAAAAGGGAGTTCCCTTTCTCGATTTCCTCGTCGATCGTCTGGATTTTGTCCGTGTACTTGGCGTTGTTCGTGCTGGCCAAACTCAGACGCAAGGCGCGGCGAATTTCCATGCCCGTTTGCAATGTGGCGCTTAACGACCACGCCAGCCGGGCAAGCGACAGTGTTTCGATGGTCTTTCCCAAAACCGGTATTCGCATCACCGTGTGCTGGATGGGCCGCGTCCAGGCCAATCCCCGGCTAATGGCCATAATCGTCAGCCACACGACCACCGCCACGGAAAAAACAAAAGCCAGGTAAATCGCCAAGCCCCGGTTCCCGTACAAGCCCAGTCCCAACGGATCATAGGCTTCCTGGCCCGGATTCAGCCCGTTTATGATGCCCAAGACCCAAGATCAAGAAGCCTATGGCGGCAACGGCCGCGATCAGTTCGATCATCGGCCAAATGAGAACCGCCAGAAATTCCCGCCGCAGTTTCAGCCGCTCCTGGTAGTTGTCGGCCAGTTGGGCAAAAATTGCGTCCAGCTTGCCGGTTTGTTCGCCCACGGCCACCATCTCGCGAAACAGCGCAGGAAAGAAATCGCCGGTCTCGTTCAAGGCGTCACGCAGGCTTTCGCCCTGACTGACCGCCCGGCTGATCGTCTGCAATCGGCTCCGCGTATGCCCCCGCGCCATTTGGACCTCTTTTGCCCACATGGTCCTGGCGTCGATCCCCGCCCCCACCGAAATCGCCAATCGCCGGCAAAGCTGCCCAAGCTCACGCGTAGATATGCGGGGCGAAAATAACATAATATCTAGCATAGCGAATTTAGGGGGGAAGGAAAAGAGGGGAAAAAGACACGCTAGCATGGCAATGCTTGATATCTGTCATGCCAATAATAGAAATTCTTAGAAAAAAATTATTTGTCAGAATGTCTTAAAAGTTATTTTCGCACGATTGACCCGTTTTGCCCTTTATCATATAATCTGCGTGCCGTGGAATAATATCTGAAAAGACAAAGGGAGTTGTCTGTCTAAGGCGTGGTTTATAATCGCGAAATGGAATTCGCCGCAATGGCCACACAGGAGCTAGCGGTGTCTGGCGGCTCGTTCGACACCAAAGAGCGGGTCAAGCAGGCGGTCGACATCGTCGATCTGGTCGGCAGCCATATCCAACTTCGCCGCCAGGGCCGCAACTACGTGGGCCTCTGCCCGTGGCACGACGACACCCGCCCCAGCCTCCAAGTCAATCCCGAGCGGCAGTCGTTCAAGTGCTGGGTGTGCGACATCGGCGGCGACGTCTTCAGCTTCGTGATGAAGATCGAGGGGGTCGAGTTCCGCGAGGCCTTGCAAATGCTGGCCGATCGGGCGGGAATCCACGTTGAAGGCCCGCCGACAAACCCGCGCAGCGAAGCGGCCGGCGACCGGCGGGCGCTTCGGACAAGCGGACGCTGTTGCAGGCGATGGCCTGGGCCGAGAAGCAATACCACCAAGTGCCTGCTCAAGTCGCCCGAGGCCGACGCCGCCCGGCGATACCTCCAAGAGCGCGGCATCACCGCCGAGAGCATCGAGAGGTTCCACTGGGCTTCTCGCCGCTGGAACGCGATTGGATTCTGCGTCAGGCGGGCAAAGGCGAGCGATGCGGCCAAAACTGCCGGCCGGGCAAAAATTCTCGAAGACGATCGGCATTCTCGCCCGGCCGGCTGAGCGGCGGGAATCTCTACGACCGCTTCAAGGGCCGGCTGCTGTTTTCGATCCGCGACGCCCAGGGCCGGCCGGTGGGAATCGGCGGCCGGGTGTTGCCGGAACGTAGTGCCAACCACGCCGGCCAAATACGTCAATTCGCCCGAAACCCCGCTGTTCACCAAGAGCAAACTGCTCTACGGCCTCGACCTGGCCCGCGAAGCCATGCGCAAAACCCGCACCGCGCTGGTGATGGAAGGCTATACCGACGTGATCGTCGCCCATCAATACGGGTTCCAGAACGCGGTGGCCGTGCTGGGCACGGCCTTGGGCGAGGCGCACATCCGTATTCTCAAGGCCCATGCCGACCGGATCGTGCTGGTGCTCGACGGCGACGAGGCGGGCACGCGGCGGGCCAACGAGGTGTTGGAAGTTGTTCGTCGCCCAGCAGGTCGACCTGCGGATTCTCACGCTGCCCGAGGCCTCGATCCGTGCGATTTCCTGCACAAGTACGGGGCGGCGGCGTTTTCCGAACTGCTGGCCAACAAGGCGGTCGACGCCTTGGACCACGCCTTTCGAGCCGTCACCCGCGGCATCGACGTGGAGCGCGACGTCCACGGGGCGAGCCAGGCGATCGGAGCGACTGGTGGCGATCGTGGCCAAGGCCCCGCGGCTCGGCGGCGACACGACGCGGCGAGCGCCGGTTCCGCGAGGAGAAGATCGTGCAGCGGCTGGCGGCCAAGTTCCGCGTGGACGAGCAGGAGGTGCGGCGGCGATTGACCGCCTTGCGCCGCCGGGCCAATCCCGGCGGTCAATGCACTCCCGCCGCGAAAACCGGCCCTGATGCAGCAGGCACACCCCATGCGCGTCTGCGCAGGAGTCGGTGCGAAGCCGCAGAGGCGCTCGATCCGTGGGAGCGGGAATTGCTGGAACTTGTTGATCGCCCATCCCGAGTGCCTGCCCTGGGTGCGCGTGCACGTCATCGCGCCGAATACCTTGGCCGGCGAATCTGCCGGCGGATTTACGAAACATGTTGCCGGCTGGCCGACAGGGCCTGCGCCGACGTTCGACCGGCTGATGCTGGAGTTCGACGAGCCGGCCGTGAAGAGCCTGCTGGTGGAACTGGACGAAACGAGACAGGCCAAGGGCCAGCCGGCGGCCGATCCCCAGGCTTTGTTGCGATGAATTGATCAACACCTTGAACAGAAAGGAGACAGCGGCAGCGCCCGCGCAGATCGTGGCGCTGCGCGAGGGAGGGCTGGACGAACAACCGGCAAATCGACATGCTGGATGAAATCCTCCGCCAGGAACGCGACCGGCAAGGTATTTCCGAGCCCACGGACGGGTAAGGGCCTGCGACCGGCAAATAACCCGCATTTTCATCGCTTAGCACTGCTTGCAAGCAAGCAGTGGCACACATTGAGGGAAAATGCAGGACGAAGAAAATCCCTTTTCACCCAGCACGTCGCACGGACGCGAAAGGAGTTGTACGAATGGACCTTTTCGATAAGGACTTGCAGGAACTGGTTGCCAAGGGAAAGACGCAAGGCTACCTGACCTATGACGAGGTGAACGACTATCTGCCCGACGAAGAAGTCAATCCCGAGAAACTCGATAATCTGTTGATCGCCCTGGAGGAAGAGGGCATCGACCTGGTGAACCAGCCGCCGGAGCCGGAGTTTTACGATCCCACGGAAGAGGAGGAAGGCGTAATTCCGGGCAGGCCGGCAATCGAGGCGGATTTGTCCGTACCGGCGGCTGAAATTCCTTCATTGCCCGGCGAGCAAACCAAGTTCAGCAGCGATCCGATCCGCATGTATCTGAGCCAGATGGCCGAGATTCCGCTTTTGACCCGGGCGGAGGAAATCTCGCTGGCCAAGAAGATCGAGGTCACGCGGAAACGCTTCCGCCGCACGGTGATCGGCTGCAACATGGCGATGAGGTCGACCATTGGCACGCTGACCAAGGTCCACAAGGGCGCATTGCCCTTCGACCGCACGATCAAGGTCTCGCTGACCGAGCGGTTGACCAAGGAGCAGATCATCGCCCGCATGCCGCACAATCTGAAAACACTCACTCACCTGGAGGCGGAGAATCGCCGCGACTTTTCCAAGTCTATTGAACCGGCGCACGCTACCTGAAGAGCGCGCCGCCGCCCGGAAACGGTTTATTCGCCGCCGCCGCAAAATGCTCACGCTGATCGAGGAGTTGAGTCTGCGCACCCGCCGCGTGCAGGCGATGATGCGGCAGATGGAGGAGGCGGTGGCCCGGATGGACGAAATCCGCAACCGCCTCCGCCACATGCTCGACAATCCAGCCACCCGGGACAAGCGGGCAAACCTTCGCCGCGAACTCCGCGACCTGATGGTCCTGACTCAAGAAACGCCCAAAAGCCTCCGCAAACGCTGCCAGATCATGCGCCGCCAATACCAGGACTACGAGCAGGTCAAGCGGCAGCTCTCCGGCGGAAATTTGCGGCTGGTGGTCTCGATCGCCAAAAAATACCGCAATCGGGGCTTGAGCTTCCTGGACCTCATCCAGGAGGGGAATACTGGGCTCATGCGGGCGGTCGATAAGTACGAGTACCGCCGCGGATACAAGTTTTCCACCTACGCCACATGGTGGATCCGGCAGGCAATTACCCGGGCAATCGCCGATCAGGCCCGTACAATCCGCATTCCGGTCCACATGATCGACGTGTTAAGCAAACTGCGGAATGCGTCAAAAAGGTTGCAACAAGAGTTGGGCCGCGAGCCCACCACCGAAGAACTGGCCGCTTCCGTAGATATATCGGCGGACGAAACCCGCCGGGTTTTATCCATGGGACGACACCCGGTAAGCCTTGACCGGCCGGTCGGAGAAAGCGAAGATAGTTGTTTTGGGGAATTCATCGAAGACGGTGGATTGCCCCGACCGGAAAAGGCCGCCAGCCAATGAATTGCTCCGCGAACGCATCGAAGCACTGCTCAAGACGCTCACCTACCGCGAACGTGAAATCATCCGCCTGCGCTACGGCCTGGGCGACGGATACACCTACACGCTCGAAGAGGTGGGCCGGATCTTCAAGGTCACCCGCGAGCGGGTGCGGCAGATCGAGGCCAAGGCGGTCAAGAAATTGCAGCATCCCGTCCGCAGCCAGCAGCTCGCCGGATTCCTCGAGCGAGCAGCAGGCTGAAGCAGGCTACAAAGCCGCTGGTTCCCCGACCGGCGGCTTTTTTTGTCGCCCTGCTTTTTTCGATGGGGCAGAAGTTAAACTGCCGCCCCAACAAAGTTTCTATCCCATTTCTTTATTCACATATTATCTCCATACTCCATCCCATACGATCTACAATGCCAGAACCACAAACCGTTAGCACCGAGATCCTTCGTACATTGCACCGCATCCATCGCCAGTTGAGCGATTTGAAAGAGCGGCTCGACCGCTGCCCCAAGCGAACGCGGGCGGCCGAGTCCAACATGGGCCACCGCGAGTCGCTCTTGGCCCAGGCAAAAAAAGAAGAAAAAGACTTCCGCATGGCCCTGGATCAAAAACAGTTGCAATTGAAAACGTCCGAATCCAAGGTCAAGGATTTGAGAATCAAGCTTAACACCGCCCAAAGCAATCGCGAATATCAAACCCTCTTGGAACAGATCCAGGCGGCGGAAATGGCCAACAGCGTCCTGGCCGACGAGATCCTGGAGGCCTTGGACAAGGTCGATGAGCACAAAAAGAAAATCGCCCAATGCGAATCAGAACTGGCCGCCGCCCGGCAGAAACAAGAGTCGGTTCGCCTGGAAGTAACCGAGCAGGAGCCGCTGCTTCGCGGCGACATCGGCCGCTTGGAAGCGGAATTAAAACAGTCCGAGGCCGCCTTGCCCCCCGAGGTCCGCGAGCCGTACCAGCGCGTGGTGCAACATCTTGGCGAAGACGCCCTGGCGGCTGTGGAAAATCAGTGCTGCGGCGGGTGCAATCATCAGATACCGCTGAACCTCTGCAACAAGATCATGATGAATCAGCCGGTGTTCTGCAAAAGCTGCGGCCGGATGTTGTACATGACCGAGGTCAGCATGACGCGGCAGCGGGAGGAAAAGAGAACGGACGAGATTTAATGTTTTCGCAAAGAATGTTGTGGAGTGCTGAAAGCGGATATTTTCCTCGTTGCCACGATCCTCCGTGGAGACTTACTTTTTGCAACATAATTCTTTGTCTTAGCCAACATAGAGCGTCGAAAGAACCAGCATCCCACGAAGAACATGTATACCAGAAAAAAATAGGGCGCTCATCGGAGCGCCCTTCAAAGCCGAAATTTCGGTTTTTCAGAATGTATTCTGTTACGCGGCGGGCAGTTCCTTGGGAATTTTCTTAACAGCCAGTGCGAGCATGATCCAGGTCCAGCCGTTAAACACCAATTCCACGCCGACCAGAATTCCAATTACCCAAAGAGCGCTATTGGGAAAATGGCGATAAATCACCAGGCCCAAGAGCAGCGTAATGATGCCGTTGAACAATACCCATCCCCATTGAGGATAGCGGACTACAAGTGCGCTTACGATTCTGAACAGCCCTAGGACTATAAAAGTGGCGGCGATGAACAAAGTTATTATTATCGCCCCTTCGATTGGCCGTTCGCTGACAATGAAGCCCACAACTAAATAAAGAATGCCCGCAAGCAGGTGCAAAAGCATTCCGCTCCATTTGCCGATCCAAAAAGAGCTGATAATAGTCACAATGCCGGCCACCATCAGTGCGATCCCCAAGACAATGGCCGTGATTAACGTAAACAGCGGCGGAACTACAATCGCCGCCGCGCCGCAGAGCACAAGCAGGACCCCAAGCATGAGAAAACAACACCAACATGATCTGACATGCTTGAATTCTTGTGCCAACTGGTTTTCTACCGCGCAACATCCCGATTTCTGGTTCATGACATTACCTCCAAATAAAGAAAAAACCACCACTCTACTAATAAATTATAGGTCGGTGTAAAGGGCGTTATGATTCCAGTTCATAACTCCTTATGGCACCGTATATTGCGATCTTGTCCGAATTGCTTGTTTTTTTCCTATTTGGATGGATATCAGGTTTTTTTCAGCAGGTCACGGATTTCAATCAATAACTCCTGGTCCTTGGTCAAAGGCGGCGGCTCAGCGGCCTCTTGCTGCTTTGTTTTTACAATCCATCCCAGAAACTTGACTATGAAAACGTATAGCGCAGCGCAATGATCAGAAAGTTGAGCACCTCGCCGAGGAACTTGCCGTAAGGGATTTTTGAACCCCATATCGTCAGGTACCAACTTTCAAAGCCATTCTTGCCCGGCAGAAAGATACTGACTACGGGCATGATGATGTCGAAAACCAGCGAATTGACGATCTTGGCGAATGCGGCGCCTATGATCACGCCTATTGCCAGGTCGATCACGCTGCCCTTCAGGGCGAATTTCTTGAACTCTTCCAGAAACGACGCGACATATTTTGTCGGCTTCATGAGGGCCCTCCACTTAATTTCCATGAGATCGTATTTCCATCTACGACAGGGAATGTGGCAGGCACACTCCGTGTGCCGTCGGAATTGTTGATCATCCTTTTTTTCAAAAGGCACACGGAGTGTGCCACCTGCGTTGGCTCTTTACTTGCTGAAGGTCAGTCCCGGATCGTTGGGATTGTCGCCGGCAAGTTTAAAGTTGAAGCGGTTGCCGGCCAGTTGCGTCACCTGGCCGACCATTACCGGGTTGTTGTTCTGTTTGAGGATGAGGAGATTATCGGCCACGGTATAGTCGCCGCTGAACTCTTGCGGCTTGTCTTTTTGGGTGATCTTCCAGGTGAATTTCCCCTCAGGTAAAAGGTTTAATGCGATTGCAGCCCCGTCCGCGCGCGTAGCCTTCCAATTTCCCACCAGGGCGGCGGCGTCCACGGGTTTTGCCGGCGCGGCGGCTTCGGCGGGCTTGGGCTCTTCCGCCTCGGTCGGGGCGGTAAGCGAAGATAGCAACTGGGCGGACAACTGATCCTTTGGATTCAGGCTTACAACCTCTTTTAATTGTTTCGCGGCGGCGTCGCTATGGCCGCAGGTCAAGTAATTGTATGCCAGGAGGAAATGCGCTTCGGCCGATTTGGGATTTTTCCGGCTGTAATCCTCCAGCGCCCGGAGTTGCTCGGTATAAACGTCCACGTTCGGATACAGGCTGCTGAGCGTGGTCCAGTCCCAGCCCGGCCCTACCGACAGCACGGCGTAGACCGCGCCTGCCGCCTCTTGATAACGCTTCAAGGCAAACAGCACGAGGCCGCGAAATTCATGCAAAACGGTGTCGCCCGGCAGCTTGGCAATGGCACTGTTCACCTGCGAAAGCGCGGCATTGTAATCACCCCCGATGAACGACGCCCGGGCGGTGTCGAAAATCAGCATGGCCTGATCCGAGGCCGCGGGCACCGACTGAAGGTTGGTCGCGGCGGCCTGGTCGTTGACTTCATACTGCGGCTGTGCGGCCAGGATAGGCTGCGAATAGTCGATGGTTGTGCCGTCGATCACGATCGGGGCCACGCAATAGGGATTGTAATACGGCCAGTAACCCCAGGACCAGGGTGCGACCGCCGCGCCCCAACCCCAACCGGCAAGGAAACCGGCACCCCACCATCCCACTGGCCAGCCGTGCCAATGGTGGTCCCAGTTGCCGTGCCAATTGCCGTGATACCAGTTGCCGTAATTGCGGCCGTTGAAGTTGACCGAGCGATTGACGTTAAATTGGTTCCCCAGCGCGGCGCGATTGCCGATGTTGGTTCGATTGCCGAAATTTGTACGATTTTCAAAATTCGCCCTGTCGGCGATTCCGGACCGGTTTTCGCCGAATCGCTGGAAATTTTCGATATTTCCGCGCTGGCCCACGTTCAAGTTTTGTCCGCCGGGCCTGCCGAAATCCGTGCGATTGCCGTAGGAGAAATTCGAGCGGTTAAAATCCATATTTTGGGGGAAAGAGCGGCCCGCCGCATTGAAATTCGAGCGTGAGAAATTGCCGCCGGGCGAGCTAAACGAGGGCGTGTGGCTGAATGAAGGGCGGCTCATTCCCCCGCCTCCGCCAAAACCTCCGCCGCCGAATCCGCCCACATGTCCGCCTCCGCCGAATCCGCCCCCGCCCCGACCGGCCAGCGTCTTGTCCGGGGGCATAGCAATCAATAACACCGCAACAATAATCCCGATTAGAATTTTGTTCATAGTTATATCCCCCTTAAAAAGTTGTATGTTTTTAGGAAAAATTTATATTGTAGGTCTGCATTACGTTACAGGGGTTTGGGCGGCTTGTGCACGATGGGCACTTCTTCGACATCCGGTATCTTTTCACCCCCGATCAACCGGTCGCGCGATTGCCAAGTCATTCGATCCTTTGACGACATTGTTGTAATATTTGTCGATGAAGCGGGTTTTCCCTCGCGGGTCACGCCTCTCATTTTCACGATCCAGCGGTTGCCTTCCCGCGTCCAGTCGCCTTCGGCGAATCCGCCCTGTGAGTCGAACACCCAGCTATGGATTTGCTTGGTCAAGGGATCCCAGCCGATGCGCTGCGAACCGGTCATGGCCGGTTTGCCGCCGATTTGCACCGTGAAATCGCTGAGAATGAAGAAACGGTTGTCCGCCCAGCGGTAGGTAGTTTCGACCACGGCGTCAGGGCTTTCGTCGACCCAGTCGCCTATCAGCCAGGCAAGCTGCTGGAGTTGGTCTTGGCCGGTGTTTTCCTCGTCCGCAAGGTCTCTGGCGCTGGCCATCAACCACTTACCATCCTGCTTTACGTGGACCACCATGTAGCGATCCCGCTCCGGAGGCTCGTTGGCCTCATGCGTGACGGTCGTTGTCCCGTCCTCGATGGCCGTTGCCGGGGCAACAAAACGGATCGATTTGATCGCGATCTCGATTTTACCTTTGGGATGTTCCTTGAAAATTTCTCCGAACACCTTTTCAATGTCTTCCCGCCCCTGGAAGGCGTTGCCGTTTTCGTCCACGATCTCGGCATCGGGCGCAAACAGCGCGGACAGCGATTTCGCGTCCTTTACGTTGTAAGATCTGGAAAAAGCATCGGCAAGCTGCCGGATGGATTGCTCGTCCTGCTGGTGCGCGGGCTGCGCGGCCGGAACGGATTGGGCGGCAGGCGCAACACGCCCCGCCTGCTGAGCCGCCAGGTTGTTTACGATTGCCAGGCAGGCGAAGGACACGGTGATGATCAACATAATATGTCGCATAAGTTTGATCCTTTCATATAAAGTCATATAAAATATAGGTCACAAAATAGGCATGATTTTCCCGCGCAGATACATCCAAAGTGGCACTATTAGCTCGCTAATCCTTAAATTATTGTTGGAGTAGCATTTGTACTGCCGCTTATGGGCGTCAGTGCAACTTTCGTCCCAACCGGTTCATGCCTGGCCGCCAGCCGCCTTGTGTCAACGGTTAAATCATTGAGAGTTTCAATTTCATGTGATGACGAGTAATTTTACGAGTCTGCCCTCATAAGGTAAATGATATCTTCGATGAATATTCGAAGATCAATTGCAATTGACCGCAGGCAGACGGGTGCAATAATGATCTATAATGCGCGTTAACCCACCATATACCAACATGGAGGGGTTATTCTCATCATAATTTTTCCCCTTAAATTACCAAAGGAGACAAAAGGCCATGAAATCGACACACACCCGCCGAGATTTCATCTTGGCCGGAACCGCTGCCGGAGGCGGACTTTTGCTGACAGGTTTTCCCGCAGCGACCATGGGTTCGCAAATCCCAGCGGACCAGCCGCAGAAAGAAAAAGAAAAACCGGCGGAAAATATCTCACCGGCCGAAGATCTCATGCGCGAGCACGGGCTTCTCGAGCGCATTCTGCTCATCTACGACTATTCGGCGCGGCGTCTGAATGATAAGGACGTTTTGGACCTGTCCGCTCTGACAAAGACGGTAAAAATGGTCAGGGCGTTTATCGAAGATTATCATTCCAAGCTGGAAGACGATCAGGTGTTTCCCCGATTCCAGAAGGCCGGCAAGCTCGTCGATCTTGTCAAGCTCCTCGACGAGCAACACCAGGCAGGCCGGAAGCTGACCGACCAGATCATTGAACTGGCGCTACCCGATAAAACCCTTGACGAAGAGGACCGTTCAAAGCTGCTGACTGCCCTGCAGCAGTTTACGCGCATGTACCGCCCCCACCTGGCCCGGGAAGACACCGTTCTGTTTCCGGCCATGCATTCTATCATCACGCCCGAGGAGTACGACGTGATGGGCGATAAATTTGAAGACCTGGAGCACGAATTATTCGGCGAGCATGGGTTCGAGAACGTGGTCGATCAGGTCGCCGGCTTGGAAAAGACGCTTGGGATTTACGATTTGTCCAAATTCACGGCCAAGGTATAAAATTCAATTTGACGACTGCGAATCCTGTTCATTTTCATGGATGGCTTCGGACACCTCGCGGCGGTTGCCGACGTAGTATCCAATGCCTAAGGCGGCAACCAGCACGGTAATCAGCCGGTAGCATAATGCCACCACCAAACCTTGCCCTTCTGGAATAAATGCGCCGGTTTGCAGTGGTATATTCGCATAAAGATAATCAAGCACGCCTTCGGTAGGCCCAAACGGAAGCGGCAGCACGCCCACCGCCGCGCTTAACGGCCAGATCACGAAATGCGTGCCCAGCGAGAGCACGTCACCGGGCAATCCTCTGGCGATAAAATAAATGCTGACGGCGAACATGCATTGCACTCCTATGCACATAAGCGAGGAGACGACCAGAACAAGCGGTTTATAACGATACGATCCCACCGCGTCGATCAAGCTTGTGATGAGTCGTCCCACCCGCGGCAGGCGGCCTAATGCGCAGGCTTAGGGGACCGTCCAGCACGCCGGGCACGTACATCAAGGCGATTCCAATCGCGCCGCCGATTGTGATGATGAACGTGGCATTGCAAATCATGCGGATTTCCGGCACCTCGATCCGCCAGAATCCGGTAATTAAAATGGCCGCGGAGGCCACGATAAATAAAATGTACAGCCCTATCACCCGGTCGAACAGCACCGAGGCCACGGCCTTTGCCCGGTATTGGCGATGTTCGTGGGCGAGCATCACAGCCTTGACCAGGTCGCCGCCCACGATTCCCAGCGGCGCCAGATTGAAAAGATATCCCCAAAAACCGATGCGTATGCCGTCTGTAAAGCGGCAGGGGATTCCCAGCGCGCGGACCAGGTACCACCAGCGGATGAACGTCAAAACAACCGCCGCCGCCGAAAAGACCCATGCCCAGAATAGCATCCACCAGTCTTTCGGCTCATTGACCAGATTGGTGAAAACATCGACATTGTTGGGGCCCCGGGTGCGGGTGGCCTTCCATACCAGGTAGGCGATGATTCCAATCGAAATGCCCAGCTTGAGCAAGGTAAGGAAGATTTTTTTCATGTAATAAATCCGAAAATTTGGCGGCTCTGTCATTTATTTAGCATGTTCGCGCAGTTGCTGCAAGATTGAAAAATGGCCAAAGGAGTAGAAATATTGACCGCGCCGGCCGCGATGGGTAAAATCTATATAATGAATCCGTCACAGGAATTAGCCGACGCGTTATATCGTGAGCGCATTTTGGCGGCCAAAGCCATGCGCCCGGAGGATAAACTTCTGGCAGGACCGCGGCTATTCGATTTCTCCTGTAGAATTATGGCCGACGGCATCCGCAACGAGCACCCTGAAGCGGATGAAACAACGGTGCAAAAAATCCTCCGCGAGCGATTGGCGCTGATCCGCAGATTGGAGCAATTCCAGTGACCGGCGAAGAAGCCACCGCTGCCGTAATCGATGCACTGGATTCCACTGGCATACTTTACATGCTGGTCGGATCGTTGTCGAGTAATTATTATGGAGTGCCTCGATCTACGCAGGACGCCGATTTCGTCGTACAATTACGCAACATTCCTATTACTACGCTGATAGAGCGTTTGGGACCGCAATTTCGATTGGAGCCCCAATTATCTTTCGAAACGATTCAAGCGAGCACTCGCTATATATTGACTCTTATAGATAATCCTTTCCATGTAGAATTATTTTTACTTGGCGAAGACGAGTATGATCGTCAACGGTTCAGTCGCCGTCATTGTGCGTGCATTCTTGGTAGGGAAGTTTATATTCCCACCGCTGAAGACGTGATTGTTACAAAACTGCGATGGTCGCAGCACGGCCGTCGAATTAAAGATCGGGACGACGTCCGAAATGTATTGGCGATTCAAGGCGATCGTCTGGATTGGAATTACATTAGGCAATGGTGCGCGCATCATGGGACGCTCGAATTACTCGATGAAATCCTCGATTCGCTTCCAAAAAAATAAATTGTGGTTCGAGGTCTGTAAAAAATTGTCGCCGGTCTCCGCCAATATTATTAATTCGCCGAAGCGCACTTGATTCAGCCTTGCGGCCCGAGTTCTTTTAGCGGCAATTCAGGCAAATTCAGCGGGACGCCCTGTCTGGTCTTACCCTTGTCCGGAACGGTTGACTCGCCGGACGGTGTTGCGCCGCTTGCCGGGGCCGGCACAATGGGCTTGTCTTCCACCAACAGGCGGACCAGCGCGTATAAAACCTCGTAGCGCAGGCGCATCGCGGCGTCAGGCTCGAGCATCCACAGCGACTGTTCGTCTATATTTTTTTCCATCCAACTTGTATCGGCCATGTTCTTGTCGATAAACAACGAAGCGAATCCGACCGCCAGGACCGTTCCCTTGCCGTATTGGGCAATGGCCGCCACAGTGCGCTGACCCAGCTTGCCTATTGTCCGGCCGCCCGCAATCTCATTCGCCGCGGATATTTGCATTCCCGGCCAGTTATCAACCATTGTCAGCGTTCCTTGCCATGATTGCTTGTGTTCAATCGAGAGTCCAAACGGCCAAAGCAGGCTGTTGGCGGTTGAATTGGTATTTTCGGTCGAGTCGAAGACCAAGAGTCTGCCGCCGCCGGCAACATAGCGTTCCAACTGTTCGCGGAACGACGCTTCCACTGGCCGATCCGGGCAAATCACCACCAAAGCATTGCCGGAAAAATCAGCTTCGTTCTCCAGGCGAATGGTGTAGTACCCCAAGCGGCCGATCCATTGTTCCAACATGCCGTAACCGATTCCGTTGCCCTGTGTGAATGCGCCTTTAGACAACGGCACGTCCGAAACCGTCCGGTCGATGACCACTCGCGTCATCGGCTTGATGACTTTCGGCCAAGGCATGGAGTAATTGTGCAATGCGGCCACGCCTTCAGCCGCAAGCGCCCAGCCGCAGATTGCGGCGGATAAGAGAACCAGCCAGGCGACCGACCTGCGTTGTGCAAGCACAATACCCGCACAAAGCGACGCGACTGCCAACAAAATCAGCCATGGCCGCGGATTCACAATCGGGTCGGCGTGGTTCAGCCATTCGATCATGCCCAAAATAATTTCGGCGTGACCCGGCTGAAACGTGGCGAAGTTGGAAAATATGGTCGAATCGGTATAGGCCAATGCCCTGCCCTGCCCGTACCATGCCGCCCACACTTGGACAAATGCGCCGTAGCGCATGTCGGCGCAGTGTTGCGGAATAGGATGGTAATTATCGTGATGATATTCCGGCGGCATGCTCCACAGGCCGGTGCTGGTAATCACGGCCCGGCCGCGGCTGAAACCGGGATCGATCGAGCACGACACCGCGAATTCCATGGGCGGCATGTATTGCAGGCTGGGATGCGGCGCCCAGGGCGGATCAAAATGCTGGTCGTAGGCCGATTTTTCGTTGCTAAACAGCAGATCGTCGCGGAAAATGAATCCCATGGGTCGGGTCATGTCGTTCATTATCGTGCTCGTGCGGAAAACATTCGTGTGATCGCCGATAAACAGCACGCCGCCGCCCTGCTCGACAAAGCGAAGCACGGCATCGACTTCATCCTCGTTATATCGTGAAGTCGGGGTTTTTACGATCAACACGTCGCACTGTTTTAATGTTTCATCGTCGATCTTATCAGATTCCAGAATCCTGCCCATTTGGTAATATTGACCGAGATAATCGTAAATCGCGGCATAGTTGTAGCTGGCAATCTCGCCGTACCAGGTTGTGTCGTAAGGCCGGGTGGTGGGTTCCCAGGTGGAGTGCCGCTCGACTACTTTCACCCGGCCCTCCAGGCGTTTTCCCACCGGGTTCCATTTTATCGCCGCTGTGAACAGCCCCGCCGCCAATGCCGCTAAAATGATCGGCAAAACATATTTTGTCCCCTCTCCCTTCGGGATCATACCAAATGTCCCCTCTCCGGGCACCGACCGAAGGTTGGTCGGGAGAGGGCTAGGGTGAGGGCGTGCGATTATTTTGTCGTTTCCGGTATTTTCAGAGTACTTTTCGACGCCATTTATGCGTAGAAATCGCCAAACCAGAAGCAGTGGAACCGCAAGCAAAATCAAAAGCGGCCAGGGGGCGAAGAAATGGTTCATCACATAAAGCGCCCGGTCCGGCTCGGCCCTCATAACGCGAAACATGTATACGGCGATCAAGAGTCCCGCCCTTATCGGCAGCCAGGCGACGATGATGAGCGATAAAATCCGCAAGCCGCGGATCCACGCCGCCCAGCGACGGCCCTCGGGCATTTCTTGCCAGGCCGTCAGGGCCATAAACGCCAGACCGCCGATGAGAAAGCAAAATGACACGGGATCGAAGAGCAGCTCCCATGTCGCCCCCAGCCGGTGCACTTGGCGCATGGAGTGCATGGCGATTTTCGAGCCGTCGGCCGCCGCGTCGATGGACAATAAATTTGCCATGCCGGCGAACGAGTCGGTCAAAGGCCAGGGCAATTCATGCGACCAGGCGGTTTGGGCGATGTAAAACGCCAAGGCAAGCGATTGCACCGCCATTATAACACCCGCAGCCACTGTCCCTTGACCCAGCCATTTCAATATCCCCTCTCCCTTTGGGAGAGGGCTAGGGTGAGGGCTGCACTCTTTCCTGCTCTCTTCTCCCAGGATAGGGCTAGGGTGAGGGCTGGTTAGAGAGCCGCACAGCAAATGTAATGCTAATCCCAAGACAATCAACAGCGGCACAATCCGCAGCGGCCAAGGCACAAAAATCAAGCCCGGAATCAACAGCACAAGTGCGATAGCAGATTCCCGCCCATCGGGCAGTTGTTTGAAGGAACCGCCCAGCAGCACCGCCGAGCCGGCGACAAGCGCCGCCCAAATCCATGGATTGGCCGGATAAAAATAATCCAGCCCGAACATCCACGATCCGGCCAACAGCGCTACGGCGATCCATGCTCGAATCATCTCAACACTCCAATATGCCCTATAGGCTACTGTGGTCCCAGTTCACGTATCAGGTCATTATCCTTTCCCGCGCCTTGCTCTTTTACGGGTTCGGCAGGAGGATCCCAGGCCTTCAAATGCGTTATTTTAGGCAGAAACCAATGCCAAAAACTGATGTGATCGGGAAATTCGTTTGCACTGCCCTCCAAATTTCGATTGATGGCAATATTCGTATCGGCAACGACGGCAATTACTCCGTTGCCGCACGGGGTGCCTGCGGCTACCGGCACGTCGCGATTATCCGCCGGCCATGAGAGATAGATTAAGGCCTCCTGGTTATCGAGTTGCATTGGCCAGGAGGCATAAGTATCTATATAGTGTTGCGAATCAGGCAAATCGCCGAAATTGTGTCGAATTGCGCCCAAGGGTGCGGGCTCGCGGATTTTCTCTCTAGGCCGAATCGGCGACGGATCGACTCTGAATTGAAATTCCTCCAGTAGCGTTTCAATAGGCCGGGCTTCTTCCTGCGCCGACCAGGCACAGCAATGTTCCTCCGCCTTGTTTCACGAATTGGCGCACCATGTCGATTTCCTCGTCAGAGAATCGCCGAGCCGGGGCCATGCAAACCAGAAGGCCGGCCCGTTCCAATCGTTCCGGAGTCAATTCTCTTAACCTAAGCGGCAAAAAACCGCTCCGCATCAGCACCCGCGTGAATCCCGATATGCCGTAATCGTTCCACAAATCGCTGCTGAAGGCCTCCAGGTGAGAGGCATCGATGTACGCCAGGTTGTTGGGCGTTTGGCCGCGGCCGTCGGGCAGCGTCGGATTTGCACCGGCGCTGTAGAGTGTGCACGAGATCAAACCTGCCGCAAAAACCACGCTTGTCGCTGCGATTTGCATCGCATCGGCCTGTTTCATCAGCAACCAGATGAGCGCTATCATCGCCGCGATAGACAAAATCTGCCGCCAGGGGGCCTGGGGATTTGAGGAACGGTGGGCAAGATACCCCAACAATCGCCCCGCGAATTCATATGAGCACGACAGGCGTTCGTTATTAAGGCAAGACATGTCGCCGAGGACGACGATTCGCCCCTCGCCCAGCGACTCTTCGGCCGCCAACACAATATCGCCCAGCGGCAGGCCTTCGCTGTATGGCGGCGACTTCTGTTTTACGGCGTCGCTTCCGGGTACGCTCCATCCCCAACGGCCCACAACCACGGGCCGACCGGACCAGCCCAGGCGTATCGAAGAGCCGCGCTGAAATGCAAAAGGATTGCTTTCGTCGTCCAATCCCAATACGGCAGGATGCGAAAGCGCCTGGTACGCCTGTTCCCAATTGCCCGAAAGTGGGATCACCGTGTCGTAGCGGACTACCATGCTGGTCGGTTTCAGCACGTCGTTGAAACGGCTTTCCGATGCCTTGTCGTGGATATAGTTCTCGGCGCCGAATAAAAGCGATCCTCCTTGGCGGACGAAGTTTTCAATGTTTTTCAATTGTTCGGCAGTGAAGGGAGAATTGGGATGCAGGAGAATTAAAATGTCTGCACCGGCAAGATCTTCCCGGGAAAGGGCCGGCGATTTGACGAAATTTCCCTCCAGACTGCGGATAAAGACGGGCAACATGCCATAGCCGCCGTCGATCGGGTTGTCATATTCCGGCTTGAGCCAGCTAAAATGCCCTTTTTCGTATGCCGCTACGGTCTTGCCTTTCAAGCCGGTCTGCACCGGGGCAAGCGAGGTAAGAAGCGCAATCAGCAGGGCCAAAACCACAGGCCCAAATTTGTATATCGTGTCTTTAACAAGGCTGCGAAACTCAACTATCTCGTCCTGCCTGGAGACGGGGAATTTTTTTTGACTCTCCGGCTGGGCAACCGGCAGCCAATCGGCCCAGCGAAACATGCACCCCGCCACCACGCCTTGAAAAATCAACGCCAATACGGGCAGATTCCAAGGCAGGAAAGTCCGCAGGGCGTTTTGCCAGGCCCATGCCCCGACACGGTTTGTGTCGGTCTCGGGGACGTAAAACGGTTCAGGCATGAGGGCGGAAGTCTTTTCCGAATACGCAAGCACTAGAAGATACGCAAATTGAGCAAGCACAATTGCCACACCGGCGTAGATTCCGGCCCGTCGCCGCGGCTGAGAGATGTTGCACATCCAACCGGCGTAAAGAGCGGCCATCAATATCAAAAAATCCAGCCCGGCAAACGTCGCCCCGATGTTTAGCGGCCGGCCGGTCAAAGCCCCGGCCAGTTTTCCCAAGCCCCAACCCAATGCGTCGGCCAATTGCCAAACCATGGGGACGGCGCTTAATGCCAGGCGGTATGCGGCAAGAGTCATCGCGGCCAATGCTGCCAAAAGGATTGCCCTGCCGTTTTGCCCTTCGTGAAGCCGGGCAAGGATCGCCAGAACTAAAACCACCCCCAAAACATTGACGGTTGGAAGCGCCGTGAAGTTTAAAACCAGGGCTACAATGACGCCCGCCGCCAAAATTGCCCAGTTCTTCCAGGTGCGGTCAGGCCAAGGCCATGCGGCCACAACGGCAATGCCCAAGGCCAGGCAGGTCAATGCATGGCGCAAGCTGTGGCCCAAAAAGCCCGTCGAATCGGCGGCCAACCATGCGGCCGCGATCCCGGCTATTACCACAACGACCGTTTGACCGGGCAATTTAGCGATTATCCCCTGGGCTGATGGAATCGGCTGGCCGCTGCTTGACTGTCTATGCATGATTCTTGCGTTACAGTTCGTTTCAGATGTTTTCGATATGCAAACCACGGCGGCGGCGCTCGGCCCGGCGGGTGTCGTCGATTAGCCCCGAGACCTGGCTCACGCTCTCGATGCCGTAGAGCATGAGTTCAGGATGCGTGTGGTCGCTGGAGGCGATTTTTATGGTTCCCACTCCCATAACGCGTTCCACGACCCCTTGTTCAAAGGTGATGTCATCGATATCGATCACCTCGATGCGGTCGGTTACGCGGCGGAGGATGCCTGATTCGTGAATGAATCGCTGATTGGTGAGCAGATAACTGACGCTCATTCGTCGATGGACCAGTACAATCAGGTTGTAACCCCAAAAGCCGATTATCACCAATAACAAGACTAACCACAGCCAAGCCGTCCGAACCCAAAAAAAGCCGATAAGCAGGAGCACAATGCTGACCGCCGCGCACAGGCACCATGCCCCGATCATGGCCTTGGGCGAGTATCCGCCGCGCCAAAGTTCCCGCTCCTCCGTCTCGCTTGAATCGAGCTGCGCGGCGGCCGCCTTGAACTTTTCCGCGGGTGGAGCCGCCGGGTACGGAGTTTCATCCGGAACCAGTTCATCCCGGGTGGACTCTTCCGCAAGCCGATGACCGCATTTGTGACAAAAAATCGCGTCCGCGATGACTTCCGCACCGCATCGAGGGCAAACCATTGTCGCAACCCTCCTAATGTCTGAATTTCGGCGGGATAGAAAAACATGCATTATAGTAGATGGCAGCCGGTAAGTGGTAGATGGCCTTAACCAACATGAAGGCATTCTTGCCGGTCATTTAGCCTTGGTAAGTTTATACGATTTATCCCCCATCCTTTATCTCTTGTCCCTCATCTTTCCATATCCTGCCTCTTCCGCACCAGTCCGGAATAAGTTATATTGATTTTTTACCATATTGACATTGCGAAAACGGAGATGCCTGCCGCCATGAAATGCCCATTTTGTCATGTGGATAATGATCGCGTGATAGATACCCGGGCGAGCGAAGACGGCATCGCCACCCGGCGCAGGCGGGAATGCCTGGACTGCAAACGCCGCTATACAACCTATGAGCGTATCGAAGGCACCACCATAAAAATAGTGAAAAAAGACGGGTCCCGGGAACCGTTCGACCGCGCCAAGATCAAGCGCGGCCTGGAAAAGGCCTGCTGGAAACGCCCCATAAGCGATGCCCAACTGGAAACCATCGTTTCCGACGTGGAAAACGAAATCGAAACCAACTACGAGGCCGAAGTCGATAGTCCCGCGGTCGGCGAGATGGTTATGCGGCGGCTCCGCGCTGGATCAGGTGGCGTACGTGCGTTTTGCCAGCGTTTACCGCCAATTCAAGGATGCCCGCGATTTTGTAGACGAACTGCGGCCCATGCTAGCCGAAGCCAGACGACTGGAATAGCGATTGCGATGGTTTTCGGTTTTTATAGCGCGAATATACTCTAAGCCGCCAATTTTCTCCGCCGCCAGGCACAGACAGGCAGGCCCAGCGAACCAATTCCCAACATAACTAACGTAGACGGCTCGGGTATGGCACTTAAAGCGTTGATCATCGGTCCGTACAAAGCCGATCCCACACTTGCAATGGGTTAGATGGCCTATATTTCGGAAAAAACTCAGACTATTAGGGCCTTTTATACTAGCTAAAACTACAACTGCCGATTGACCACAAACTCGGCGATCCCATGCAGGCTGTCCAAGGCCGGGGTGGGCGGGAGCGCGCCAAGCTCCTTGACGGCAAGTCGCGTAAATGATAGGGCTTGATTCCGGGCATAGGAAATGGCGTTGGATTGGTCGAACCATTGCTCGAGCATCTCGAGCCGATGGTTGCCCGATGCGGATAAAACTCCCAAGATTTCTTTTTTTTCACCGGGTGAAGCCTGATCCAGGAGCCGAATAAGCGGGAGCGTGGCTTTTTGCTTGAGCAAATCTGTGCCCAGCGACTTGCCCACGGTGTTTTCCTCTCCCAGCAGGTCCAAAAGGTCATCGGCGATCTGGAAGGCCATGCCCAGGTTGTAGCCATATCGCCTGAGCGCTTCCAAACAGTCGTAGTTCGCCCCGGCGTAATATGCACCCAGGCGGCAAGAGCAAGCCATCAGTTCGGCGGTTTTATTGCCGATGATCGACAGGTATTGGTCTTCGCGAAGGTTGTAGTTTCCCCGGTTTTCGATCTGCCGCAATTCGCCTTCGCACATGACTTTTGCGGTTGCGCTTAAAACTTTTATGGCGAAAAAATCCTCTATCGTGCTTGCCAGGCAGATGGACCTGGCGAACAGATAATCGCCCAATAGTACGCTAGCCTCGTTATCCCAGCGGGCGTTGATGGTGTCCAGATGTCTGCGGATGGTGGCCTCGTCCAGGACGTCATCGTGGATCAAGGTGGCGGTGTGAATCAACTCCACCACCGCACCCAGGACAAGGTGTTCTTGTTGCAAGGCGCCACAGGCCTGGCCGGCCAGTAAAAGCAAGGCCGGACGCAGCCGCTTCCCCCCTAAACGGAAACCATGTTTGACCAATTGATCGACGAATGGATGATCGCTGCGCAGCTCGTCGAGCAGGATGTTCTCGACCTGTTCAAGTTCCGCGGCGACCGGGACATAAAGCGTGCGTAAGATATCCGGCATCGTTGCCTGAGCGTTGATCAATTGTTTCATGAATTGCTTCCAGAGACAGATCGCTTGCGGCAGCGATACCGGTTTTCCAATGTGGAAATCTCGTGAAAACCCGCGATTTTTACAAAACTGGCCGTTGGCGACGACTTCCTCCGCCAAACAACAACACAATTCTAATACTTAACAACCATTCGTCGAGGGGGAGCGTTTCAATCCTAAAAGATCTTAGAATGAAGAATTTTATTACTCGCTGGAGATTTTCCACCGGTATCTTTCCATAGAAAACTGCCAATAACCACCCTTCCAGAGGAGGGGTTTTGCCATGCCTGGAACAATACCCGGCAAAAGTCTATAATCGCCACGTTTTGAGCTTGCCAAGATTATTACGGTTCATGTTGACATATCGCTGTTTTCGAAACGCCGATCCTCCCATCCTGACGGCCCTTTGGCGCAGCCGTGCAGGTCAGAGTGGACTTATGGATCCGGTTTCTCCCGATCTTTTTGAGCAACTCGTATTCGCCAAACTGTACTTCGATTACGCCGGGTTGATTTTGGCCTTTGAAGACGGCTCGCCTGTAGGTTTTGCACATGCCGGATTCGGTCCCAACGAGCAGTTTAATGCGGTATCGTACGATTTGGGCGTGACCTCGATCGTGGTCGTGCGCCCGGACTGCCAGGAGGGCGAAGTGTCGGCCGGGCTGCTGGAACAATGCGAGCAATATCTTCGCACACGGGGCGCAAAGGTGCTTTACGGGGGAGGCGTTCAACCCCTTAATCCTTTTTATTTGGGATTGTATGGGGGCAGCGAGTTGCCCGGGGTTTTGGACTCCGATCAGGTGGCGCGGAATTTATTCCAGTCGCACGGGTATCAAGAAATCGAACACATAAGAATCCTGCAAATCAATATAAGCGGTTTCGAAGCCACTATCGACCGCGCACAAATGCAAATCCGCCGGCAAATGGTGGTGGAAGAAACCATCGATTTTCCCACGCGCAACTGGTGGGAGGCCTGCACCATGGGCGAATTCGACCTGACGCGATTCGAAATGGTCCCGCGCGGCGGCGGACCAGCCGTAGCACGCGCCATCTTCCGCAGCATGGAACCCGGCGGAAACAATTCCCCGGGCCGGCGCTCCGGCTTGATCGAACTAAACGTCGATCCCGCTTATCGCCGCCGGGGTTACGCCGTTTTCTTGCTCAGCGAGGTGTTCCGGCAGTTCAAGCGCCAAGGCATTGCCTGTGTCGAAGCCCAGGCCATGGAAATCAACGCCCCCGCAGTCAACCTCTACCAAAAACTGGGCTTCAAACCAATCGGTGAAGGAAGCGTGTATAGAAAAGGATGAATTTCAATAAGAAATGAAAAATAGTTCTGATCCTTTTTTCACCCTTTTTTCACACTATTCCTGAATCTTATTATTGGGCTTTTTTCAACAGGGGCATTTCGTTATTTGGATTTTATTACTGTCCGGAAGAGAAAAACAAATAGAAAAAAATGATTTGATTGCTAAAGTTTGTTGGTTCCCCGGCCGAAAACCCTATTGTCCCTTAAAACCTCTACAATTAGAATCTACACTCTAAGAATTATCCAAGTTGACTACATTTCTTATATTTGCACGATGTTCCAATGCAGAGCCGTTATTTCAGACATCTAATTAGTATGCTATTGTCAGCGACTCTGCTGGTGTCCAGCATCATGCCTCTAGGCTTTCGGCACGCACATGCAGGCGGAAATGACCGAAGTCATCGACATATTGGGGATTCAACCGCCTTGCTGGATCACCAACGCCATGTTCCGTGTGAGAACTGTAGCAAGCACTGCAATGGATGCCAATCGCATTCCATTTTTATTGTTGGCGAATCGTTTGGGCAATACGCGTCCCATTTTCACTTGATTTGCTTTGGTTTTCAATTGACGCTCGTCGATTTGGGTCATTCTGGCAAGGACAGCAATGATAGGCAATCGGCGTATGTACGTGTTTCTGAATACCTGAAACCAATTCCACAGCATTTTTTTAGCGTGGTGAACCTGCTTACAGCCTGCCAAGCATTTACGACTAATGCTACGACTGCCATATATCCCGTAGTGTTCTCTTCCCAAATGGTCACGACTACTCTGCTATGTGACCGAGTGCGCCACGAGCGTTCCGGCGTCCAGTTAATCTGAACCGTCGCCGGATTCTCTTATTCCTTGATTGTGCTTGAGCCGCATTCGCATGCGCTTGCTTGAGCGTTCAAACGTACCCGATCAGTCAGGTAATTCCTCGCCTTTATTTTGAAAGAGGGTTTAGGGAGACTATCCAATGAAACTTGATAGTAAGAGGATTTTGCGTCCGGCGTTGGTGTTCACCTTGGTCGGACTCCTAGCGGCAGCG
The DNA here is from genome assembly GCA_963838495.1 of Pirellulales bacterium. Lineage (GTDB taxonomy): Bacteria > Planctomycetota > Planctomycetia > Pirellulales > Thermoguttaceae > JBEKIK01. The sequence continues at coordinate 179,208 of CAWIRC010000001.1, forward strand.
GCATTTTTTGCTGCGAACAATCAGTGGATTCGCGCCATGTTTGCCGGCAGGGCTCAGGCCGGTACAGGCATTAACGCTTCATCAGCACATTCCCACGCTCATGCAGCAACGGGAACCGCCGCGGCCGCTCATTCCCACGGCAACGAAGCGCCGAGTGTTAAGACGACCTTATGGGCCAATAAAATCGACATTTTCTTAGAACGGCCGTATCCCGTCGCCGGCGAAGCCATCGAACCGCTGGTCCACGCAACGATCATGGCCGATGGGCAAGCGGTGACAACCGGCAGCCTTACGTTCATGGCCGCCGGGCCTAACGGTAGTCTCTTCGAGGTGCGCATGGATAAACCGACTCGCACTGGCATTTTCATTCCCAAGGTAATATTTCCCAAGCCGGGGACATACCATGCTGAACTTCTGATAGAGACTCCACAGATCAAGGAAGGCCGAGAAACGATAGAGCTGCCGCCGATCGAGGTCTATGCCAGTTCGACTGAAGCGATGGCTGCCGCGAAAAAAACGCCGGAGGAGAATGCGGCAGACGCCATTAGTTTTCTTAAAGAGCAACAATGGAGAATCGGACTTGTTACAACTCCGGCAGAAAAGCGGGAACTTGTCGAGCGATTAGTTGTGCCCGGGCGCGTGATTGTGCCGCCGGGTTCAGGTGCCATTGTCGGCTCACCAATCACCGGCAAAGCCGTATCACCCGGAGGAAAAGGGTTCCCCAAGATAGGCGACAAAGTGGAAAAAGGACAAATCCTTGCATATATAGAACCATCAGTGGCTGGCGCCGAGGCAATTCAACTGGTTGCCAATCAGGCACAGTTACAAATCTTTGACGCTGATCTGGCCGTCAAGCAATTAGAGGTCGAAACGAAGATTCGCGCTGCCGAATTGACCTTGAAGCGGGCGCAGAATACCCTCGAAAGAAAGCAAAAACTGGCGGATGACGGCATCACGGCAGGCAAGGAACTTCTTACAGCCGAACATGAAGCTCGGATCGCTAAGGCCGAGTTGGATGGTTTACGCCAGGTGCTCCAGCCGTATATTGACGCACGAGTACGCCTCGCCAAAGTGCTTGAGCAAATGAAGGCATCCGGCGAAGTGGGCGATCGGGGCAGCGACATGCGAGTCACCTTGCGAAGTCCGATTTCCGGCAGCGTTGTCGAATCGAACATCACAGCAGGCGAATTGATCGACAGCAGCCGCAAACTCTTCCATGTAGTGAATCTCGACACTCTTTGGATCGAGGCTAACGTGTCTGAATACGATTTAGCCCGGATCCAGCAGGCTCCGGGGGCAAGTTACCGGCTGGCCGCGTATCCTGAACGGATTGTACCGATTCTCCCCGGTGGCGGCCGGCTTATCGACATTGGCGCCGTGGTCGATCCCGATACACGAACCGTGCCGATACGCTACGAGGTTTCCAACAAGGACGGAATGCTCCGAGTGGGAATGTTTGCCGATCTGCTGGTGGAAACCAATCGCCGACAGACGGCCCTAGCAGTACCCAAAGATGCGGTTGTTGATGAGGGCGGCGAAGTTGTCGTCTATCTTCAGCGCGGCGGCGAGACATTCGAGCGCCGCCGCGTTGAGGTCGGCATTCGCGACGCCGACCTAGTAGAAATTCGCAGCGGACTGACCGACGGCGACCGTGTAGCCACAAAGGGCGCATACAACATTCGGTTGTCAACCCTTTCCAGTGCAATTCCCGCCCACGGCCATGCCCACTAGGAGCATAATCATGCTTACAAAACTCATTTATTTATCCTTAAATAATCGTATCTTGATCGTCCTGGTCTCACTGGCCTTGATGGCAGTGGGATTCTATATGACAACGACCATGCCCGTGGATGTATTCCCGGACTTCACTGCCCCCACAGTGACGATTCTTACCGAAGCCCATGGTATGGCCCCTACCGAGGTTGAAACCTTGGTTACATTTCCCATTGAGACGGCCATGAACGGTGCGGCCGGCGTCCGCCGCGTGCGCTCGGCCACGGCCGTTGGATTCTCAGTCATTTGGGTGGAATTCGAGTGGGGCACCGACATTCTGGCGAACCGGCAGATCGTGGCCGAAAAACTCGGCTTGGTGCGAGGGAGCCTGCCGCCGGAGGTTGAGCAGCCAATTATGGCCCCACAGGCATCAGCGATGGGTGAAGTCCTGTTCTGGCAATCCGAAGTGACAAGCACTCGCTATTTGATTTGCGAACAATGGCGGACACGACGATTCGGCGGCGATTGTTGGCCATCGAAGGCGTGGCGCAGGTTACGCCAATTGGCGGCGACGTGAAGCAATATCAAGTGGTCCTCTCGCCCTCGAAACTGCAAGCATATAACATTAGCGCATCGGAAGTCGCAGAGGCATTGAAACAAACCAACCAAAACGCCACGGCTGGTATCATGGTTGACGGCGGCCAGGAATTCCTGGTTCAGGGATTGGGACGTGTGCAGCAACTGGACCAGATTGCCGACACTGTTGTCACAGTCCGAAGGGAAGTCCCGATTCGAGTTGGACAGCTTGGCGTGGTACAGATCGGCCCGGCCCTGAAACGCGGCACAGGCTCGGCGATGGGCAAGCCGGCCGTCCTGTTGGGCATTACCAAGCAGCCGCACGTCAACACGCTGGAGCTGACAGAGCGGCTTGACAAGTCTCTTGACGAAATCCAAACGACTTTGCCTGCGGGAATCACTATCCAGCGAAACATATTCCGTCAGGCCAATTTCATAGAAACCGCCGTGCGCAACGTCGAGGGCGCACTGCGCGACGGCAGTATCCTGGTCATGGTAATCGTGCTTTTGTTTTTGGGCAACATGCGGGCAAGCCTAATTACGCTTGTAGCCATCCCAATGTCGCTTCTCACGACGATGATCGTGCTCAAGTCAATAGGAGCTTCGATCAACACGATGACGCTGGGCGGCATGGCTATCGCCATTGGGGCTTTGGTGGATGACGCCATAGTGGACGTGGAAAATGTCTTCCGACGTTTGCGCGAGAACCATCATTTGCCGGCTGAACAGCGCCGCAACCCGATTTCGGTGGTCTACCATGCCAGCGTGGAAATCCGCAACTCGATCTTCTTTGCCACTATCATTGTGATTCTTGTTTTCACGCCGATGTTCTTCTTATCTGGAGTAGAAGGTCGATTGTTGATGCCCTTGGCCCTGACCTACATCATTGCCTTGTTGGCTTCATTGGCCGTGGCAGTCACAATCACGCCGGCGCTTTGTTTGTTATTGCTTCCTACGAGCAAAGCAGTGCTCCATGAGAAAGAGTCGCTCGTGATGAGGTTCTCGAAACGTGTCTATCGGCCAATCTTGAATTGGGTCATCGACCATCCGCACAAGGTTGGCTTTGCCGCTGCCGTGATGCTGATTATAGCATTATGTTTCATACCATATATGGGGCGCAGCTTTCTTCCGGAGTTCAATGAAGGCTCTCTAACGCTGGGGGCCAACACCCTGCCTGGCACGAACTTGGCCGAGTCGAACGAACTCGGCAGACAGGTGGAAGAAGTCCTGCTTTCGTATCCGGAAGTGGTTGCCGTAGGCCGCCAGACTGGCCGGGCTGAACTGTCCGAACATGCCATCGGCGTCGAGGGCGCTGAGATAGAAGTCTCCATCGATATGGACAAACCTCTGGAAAAAGGGCTTCCCAAACGGACCAAGGCCGAATTGTTGGCCGCCTTGCGTGACGATTTCGCCAGGATTCCCGGGATGGCCGTGCAGATCGGTCAGCCCATTTCACATCGCATAGATCACATGCTCTCCGGCACACGGGCTGCGATCGCCATCAAGCTATTTGCCCCGGAAAGCGATCCGGCCAGCCTTACCCGACTGCGGCAACTGGCCAAACTGGTCAAACAAGAGGTTGAGATTATACCAGGCGTAGTAGATCCCACGATTGAGCAGCAGGCCGACGTGCCCATCATGCAGGTTGTCTATAACCGACAGGCTATACAGCGACATGGCCTGCGCGTGGGCCAAGTCGGGCATGAAATCGAACGGGCTTTCGCCGGCGAAACGGTCTCCCAGGTTCTCGAGGGACGCAACGCCTTTGACCTGGTGGTGCGTGCCAGCGAGGAAGGCAAGTTCGATGAGGCAGACATCAATCGGTTGCCGATCTCAACTGCTAGCGGCAGCAAAGTGCCTTTAGGAGCGCTTGCCAAGGTCCAGCGTGATGGTGGTCCTAATACGATCAGCCGTGAGAATGTCCAGCGTAAAATCGTGGTAAGCTGCAATGCGGCCGGACGCGATGTAGGCTCCATTGTAGCCGAGATCCAGAAACGGATTGCGGAGCGCGTTCCCTTAGGCAAAGGTCCATACAGCGGCTACTACGTGGAATACGGCGGACAATTCGAGAGCGCGCAATCAGCATCTCGGATGCTATTACTGTTGGGCGTTGTGGTGGTCGTGTGCATCGGATTGCTGCTGCACATGGCATTCCATTCTGTGCGCGACGCCCTGTTGGTCATGCTCAACTTGCCACTGGCCTTGATAGGCGGCGTGGCTGGCGTGCTCATTTCAGGTGGCGTGCTGTCAGTTGCCTCGATGGTCGGATTTATCACTCTGTTTGGCATCGCCACGAGAAACGGAATCATGCTGATTTCGCACATCCGGTATTTGCAGCAGCATGAAGAGGTGACTGACTTCCGGGAAGCGGTGCGCCGCGGTTCGATGGAACGGCTGGCTCCGGTGCTCATGACGGCCTTAACGGCCGGCCTTGGCCTTGTGCCTTTGGCTTTAAGCGGCAGTCAACCGGGCAATGAAATCCAGACTCCGTTAGCAATTGTGGTAGTCTACGGACTGTTTAGCTCGACGCTGCTGAACATGGTCGTAGTGCCCGCCCTATTCCTGCGATGGGCCAGTGCAACACCGCCAGTTGCACATGATTCACAGCTTGACGTGCTTCTTGCACCAACTGATTTCCAAGGACACTTCCATCCTCACAAACACAAGAAGTCGATGGCGGCAGCATGAAAATTTGACATAACCTGATTATCTATTGCATGAAAGATCACAGCACAGGGAGGTGCTTTATGAAAATATGCCTAAGCATGGCGATAAAATTAGTGCTGCTCATCCCTATTAGCACAGTTTCGGTGGCTGCGGAACAGCAAATTGCCGCACCGCCACATAAGACAAACGTAATCCCAGAACCTCGTCTTGTAGTAAACGGGCCGCCCGCCGATCAACCAGAGCTGGTTCCTCACCCTATTGGAGAGCCGGTTATGTCTGCAGGCATGACTCTGGCTGAACTGGAGGAAATGGCGCTACGGTGTAATCCTACGTTAGCCCAAGCGGCCAGCCGCATTGAAGCGGCAAGGGGTCGTTGCGTTCAAGCCGGACTCTATCCAAATCCAGTTGCGGGCTACATTGGTGCTGAAATAGGCAATGAAGGGCGAGGCGGACAACAAGGCGGATTTGTCGGTCAGGAGATTGTTACCGCTGGAAAACTAAAACTTGCTCGGAGCGTAGTTGAGCAAGAGATTCAGCAAGCCCAGTGGGATTGGCAGTCACAACGTCAGCGCGTGCTGACCGACGCGTGTCGCAGCTTCTATGACGTGCTGATCGCCCAGCGTACCGTGGAACTCACCGATCAATTGGTCCGCATCGGCGAGGAAGGCGTAAAAACCACTCAATCGCTGATGAAAGCCAAGGAAGTTGCCCGCGCCGATGTATTGCAAGCGAGCATCGAAGCGTACTCGGCCAGAGTCCTTCTGGAAAGGGCGTGTAACCGACATGCCGCCTCTTGGCGCAATCTGGCGGCCGTGGTTGGAAATGCCAACATACCGCCAATATCCTTGGCAGGCGAAATCACAGATGGCCTGTCCGTACTGACCTGGGAGGATACCTACAACCGACTTCTGGCCGAAAGCCCACAATTGGCTGCCGCACGAGCAGGTGTTGCCCGCGCACAAGCGGCCTTGAACCGTGAGTGTGCCCAGCGAGTGCCGAACATCGATCTTCAAGCTGCTGTGCAGTACGATAATGCAACACGAGACACGTTCGCCACAGTTCAGGCAGGACTTCCCATTCCGATATTCAACCGCAACCAAGGGAACATTCGCCGTGCACAAGCCGATTTGATGACAGCCCAGAATGAAGTGCAAAAGGTCCAATTGGAACTGCAACAGCGATTGGCCGCAGTATTTGAGCAGTACACTACCGCCCGTTATCAAGTGGAGAAATACAGCCAGGACATCCTGCCGAGTGCTAAGGAATCTCTTGATCTAGCGAACAAGGGATATAAGCAAGGTGAATATAGCTATCTCTTTTTGCTTACGGCACAGCGGACCTATTTTCAAACGAACCTGATCTATCTCGACGCCCTCCAGGAACTCCGTTCCGCTGCAACAACTATAGAAGGAAACCTCCTGAGCGGTAGTTTCCAAACGGGGGAATAAAGAATAAAGGGGAATAAAGGGGACGCAGCTAGTTTTATCCCTTTCCCTCTTTCCTCACAGCAATTGCCCCTGTGCCCAAGGACAATTGTCCTCATGTTAATCCCGCTTACGTCACTCCCGCCCCTCCATTCCCGGCATTTCAACTAAATCCCAACTCACGACTTGCATCATTTTAGTCCCTTTCCACAATCGACGTAACCCTCATTTTCAATTTGGCACAAAAACCATTTCCCGCCATTTCGACGCAATCCCTTGCCCCTTAAGCACTTGAAAAATCTTCCGCAACTTAAACTTCTCCAACTCCTCCTCAGCCGCCGTCACTAATGCACGCATTATACCCGCCCTAACTCCATATCTAAAGCCAACTTTCTGGCCACCTCCATAATCCCTGCATTTTTTCCCAAACTCCTTCCCCCGACCAACAATTCAAAATTTTGCATTCATCATTCAGCATTCATCCTTCATCCTTCCATCCCTCATCCTTTCCTACGCCGCCTGCCGTTTCCTTTGTTTCGGCTCCCGCGTGTCCTTCCAACGCCGGTGGATCCACCAGTATTGTTCCGGATTGCAGCGAATAAGTTCTTCCAGCCGCGTGGTGTACCACTGGGTCAATTTTCCGAGAGAACTCAAGTCGCCATCAACGGCTTGCGGATCGGCCATGGCGTAATTGTGCAAATGGAAATGCATGGGCTTCTGCGTTCGGGTTGCGGCGCTGACGGCCATTACGGCGTTATATTCCAGCGCCAACAGCGCGATGGCCTTGTAGGCCGAGGCCGGCCGGCCGAAAAACTCCACCCAGCATCCCTTCGGCCCGGCGTATTGATCGGCCAAAAAGGTCATAATGCCGTTGTTGGAAATGACATTCTCGATCTGATCTGCGCCGCCGTTTTTGGGAATGATATGCTGGCCCGTGCCGCTGCGGAATTGGTTCACAAATCGATCGAGATAGACATTGTCGAGCGTGCGTGCGACCGTATACGTATGAAATCCGAGTAGTCCCAGCACGTATCCGCCCACTTCGAAGTTGCCAAAGTGCCCGGTGACGACCATCAGCGGTTGATCCTCGAACAACAAACGAACAAGATGATCCTCGTTCGTTAGCTGCACATAATCCCGCCAGTTGGTCTCGTGGATTTTTCGCGGCGTGTTGGCGACTTCCAAGACCAGAAGGAAAAGATGCTCCCACATGTGCCTCCTGAGCCGTTTTCTGGCCGGGGCCGAAAGTTCCGGAAAGGCATGAATGAGATTATCTTCAATCACGCCCAAGCGAATTTTTAACACATCGCAAAACAGCCAGGCCAAGCGCCGTGCGATAACCTGGCCGGTTTCGATCCGCAGCGCCTGCGCTACGCATATAAAAATCCGGACTACTAAATAGACGAGAAAATCGACAAGCCGCTTGCGATTCATCCCGAATTTCCTTCCTTGGAATGGCATGTTAATGTAAAAATTCTTCCTTTTTGTTCGCCATATATTCGCCGCGGGCAAAAATAAAGATGAAAGGCATTTTCCCAATAATCTCCGGCTGGGGAAAGAGCGGTTTTTTCCTGGCCGGAGTTAAGTATCAGCCTTTCTCGCTTTTAAGGGGGGGTCGGCCAACAACGGCAGAGGGACTGCCCGGCCGGTTTCCGCCGATTTATAAATGGCCAAAATAATCTCCACCGCACGCCGCCCTTCCGGCCCGTCAATAAGCGGTTTTGTCCCTTTGTTTATGGCATTGACGACATCCTGAAATTGCCGTGCATGGCCGTGGTGGCTGATGGCCGCCGGGTCGGCTGCGCCGCCCCCGCTGCTTTTGCGGTTGGCCATTTTGTGGAGAATCGCGTCGTCGGCCTTGGTTTTTTTGAGAAAATCCCACTTTACCAGGTCTTCTTCCTCCAGAACGGCCGAACCCGCCGAACCGCTTATTTCGATCCGCTTGAGATAGCCCGGATAAACCGCCGTGCTGGCCTGGATAATACCCAGTGCCCCGTTGGCGAATCTTAGCGCTGCCACTGCGGTGTCTTCCACGGCGATCCGCTCATGGGCAAGCAAGGCGGTTTGGGAGCTGACCTCGGCCACCGGACCCATCAGCCAGACCAGCAAATCGACGCAGTGGATGGCCTGATTCATAAGCGCCCCGCCGCCGTCGAGCCGCCACGTGCCGCGCCACGCACCGCTGTCATAATAAGCCTGGGTACGGTACCACTTTACAATCGCGTCGCCGAGCGTAAGCCTGCCGAATCGGCCCTGATCCATGGCTCGCTTTAGTTTTTGACTGGCATCATTAAAACGGGATGGAAAAACCGTGGACAGCACCACTCCCGCCTTTTCGCACTCGCCGATGATCTTATCGCACCTCCTGAGCGTGATTTCCAGCGGTTTTTCCACGATCACGTGCTTGCCCGCCCGCGCCGCCGCCAATGCCGGCTCCAAGTGCGCGCCGCTGGGTGTGCCGACGGTCACCACGTCGATATCCGGATCGGCCAGCATGTCCTTGAGGCTGTGATAGGCCTTGCAGCCGAAATCAGCCGAGAATTTATCGGCCGCCGCCGGTCGAGAGTCGAATCCGCCCACCAGTTTCGCTCCGCGTACCTCGGCGATCGCCCGGGCGTGAAACGCGGAAATCATCCCGCAGCCAATAATGCCAAAACCCAATGCCATGATAATACCTATCAGTTATCAGTTATCAGTTATCAGTAAGAAGTTCAAAGCGATCAGCAATCGGCATCCAGCATTTCCCCCCTTTTCCGCCGAATTTCACAAGAAAACCATGGCCAGACTCGTGGCGTTCAGGGCCATATGGAGGGCTATGGGGGGCATAACGCGATGCGTGCGATTATACAGCAGTCCCAAGGCAATCGCAAAGAAAAAAATGGGGATGGGATCCGGGGCGAACATATCGGGCAATAATTGTGCCGCGATTATTCGGCACATGAATATTGGAACTGCAATTGCCATGAAAGTGAACAGTCCCAATCGTACGTCGGCGAGTAGTTTGTCCGGTTCCCAGCCGAAATCGGCCGCCTTTGCCCCTACGCGCCAATGCAAAAAAAGAATGCCGAAGAGTAATGACATAATCCTAGCCGTACTTTCGCATGAGAGCAGCACTATCAGGTAGTCCGTCGAGAGTTCCGGCGCCGCCGTGCGGAAATGCTGGCTCGCGAAAATGATCGAGGAAATAAAGATAGGCGCCGCGGCCAGCGGCATCCTGCGGCGCAGCCTCGGCAAACGGCGCCGCCACGTGCGTTCCACCTTTTCCAGCCATCCCTGCAGCAAAACGCGAAAGAAAAACTCCTCCGCGACGGGCGCTATTACAATCGCAATGATACCGCACGTGAATATCGCCGCCCAATTCTTCTCCACCAACAATTGAACGATAGGATGGATAGTGCCGATCCGTTTCTGAGCCGCGTCGCCGGAAAATTCGTTCGCGTCCAAATGTAGAAAATGCTGCGCCAAACTTATTAGAATCATCGTTCCGACGATATAAAAAACTACAATCGCCAGCACGTCCCAAATCTGCCAGGGAACTCGCCGCCTGGGCTGATAAGGCAAAACGGGCTTGCCCGATGCCAGGCGCTCGATAATTGCCGCCCATGCCACCAGACAGGCCCCAAAGGCGAAAAAAACAAGTGTCGCAAATCCCGGGAATGGGCCTTGTTGGGCAAAAATGTGCATCAAGTTCAGACAGCAGGCTTTGAGCTGTAAGTCAAATTGTTGGATTGACAGTTTAACTGCCGCCCCAACTTTTATTTAATAGTTTTTAAGCTAGCGCCTTGATCGCCGCACGAACATACACCGCGCCGGAATAAACCGTCGCGATCACCACCGACCAGACCGAGGCAATCAAGAGCACCAGGCACCACTGGGGGGCATTTTCACGCGGATCGGCGTATGTCAAATAAAGCAGGCAAACGCTGGCCGCAAGACACTGCAAAACCATCTTGATCTTGCCCGACCACTTGGCCGAAAAATCGCTCCCCCGCTCTTCGATAAAACTCCTAAGCGCCGTAACCAGTAATTCCCTGCCTACGATCACCACTACCATCCAGGGCCGTAGTCCAACCACGGTCCATGACCCTAATTGTATCGAAAGTTCCTTCATTCTTGGATCGGCCGCCAACAAAATGAACGTCCCGCAAATAATCACCTTGTCGGCGAAGGGATCGAGAATTCGCCCCAGCGTGGTAATCTGCCCGTACTTGCGGGCGTAATACCCGTCTATCCAATCGGTTCCTGCCCCGATCAAAAACAACACCAGGCTTGCAAGATAAAGGTCATAAGCCATCGCGCAAAACAAGACCACCGACAAAACCAGGCGCAGGGACGTCAACTGGTTGGGCAGATTAAATACCTTTGCCCCGGCGCGATTGGCCTGTTTAATGTCGTTGCTCATGTAATAAAATCCAGATTTAAAGGCTTTATAGGGGCTATCCAGTTTTTTGTGCCAGCGAAAACAGGACTATTCCCTTTGGGTCAACCGTTTGATATTTCACCTTGGATTCCGAGGGCGTTTTAACGATTTGCCAGCCTCACACGCTACTGCTATAAGATCATAACCTTTGTAAGCGACAATTTCAGCAGGTATGATTTGGCCCGGTCTTAAATTTGCGCCGGTTACGTATATTACCCCGTCTATCTCGGGGGCATCGGCGTAACTTCGCCCAATGTAGGCGTTTTTCTCCTTGGGTATGCAACTATCGATAATAACGTCCATGCGCCGGCCGATTTGCGCCTCATTCCAGAAAAAAGCGATGGCTTGTTGGGATGACAAAAGCTGGTCTCGCCTGGAGTTTTTCACGTCTTCCGGCAGTTTACCATCCAATTCCACAGATACCGTCCCCGGTTCTTCGCAATAGGCAAAGGCCCCAAGTCGCTCGAATCGCTGCTTTTGCACAAAATCGAGCAATTCCTGGAATTGCTCTTCGGTTTCGCCGGGGAAGCCGGCAATCAGGGTCGTCCGCAGCACCAGTGAATCGATCCCTTCCCTCAGGCGACGGATCAATTCTTCCGTTTCCGAGCGGGTAACGTGCCGCCTCATCCGTTTAAGGATTTCGTCGTTTATATGCTGTAGCGGCAGATCCAAATACGGCAATACCTTATCAGCCATCGCCACAGTCTCGATCAACTCATCCGAAATGTGCATGGGGTAAAGGTACATCAGCCGGATCCATGCCAAGCCGTTTAATTTATCCAAATTTCGCAGCAATTCGGCCAATTTCGGCTTGCCGTACAAGTCGATGCCGTAAAAACTGCTGTCCTGGGCCACAAGGATCAGCTCCTTGACTCCATCGGCGGCCAGTTCCTCCGCCTCGGCCAGGATTTGCTCGACCGGTTTACTGGCATAAGGCCCTCGCATCTGCGGAATGGAACAAAAACTGCATAGCCGATTGCAGCCTTCGGCGATCTTTAAAAAGGCCAAATGCCTGGGCGTGATCCGCAATCGCTGAGTGTCCGCGGGCGGTCGCTTGGGTGCCGGACGGAATATCATTTGCTGCTCGCTAAGCCCGTCGTACATCCGTTCCACAGCGGTTATGATATCGTCCCGCCCAAATACTCCGACAAGCTGGTCGATTTGCGGATATTTCTGCATCAGCCGGTCTTTGTCCCTTTCGGCCAGGCAGCCGGTGACGATCACCCCGCTAATTTGGCCTTTTGCCTTCAGTTCCAGCATTTCTTCGATGGCCCGATAAGATTCCTCCCGGGCGTCGGCTATGAACCCGCAGGTGTTTACCACCACGAAATCGGCCTTGGTGGGTTGCTTGACCAGGCGAAAGCCATCCGACCGCAACAGGCCCGCCATCCGCTCGGTGTCGATCAGGTTCTTTGGACAGCCCAGGCTGATAAGGGCATAACTGCCTTTGGAGCGTTTTTTTATCATGATCTCGACGAGGCGTGAAGTAAATAATGAATGATGAGTGCTGAATGATGATTTAGTTGCCAAACTACTATATTATCTTATCCGGAAAAAAAATGAAAGTAGAGCATTTTTCCAGTTGAAATGATGGCAGGGTATGATATAGTATACAATTATACACTATTCAAACCTAATGATAGCGGGGCGGATCATGCTGGCCGATTTAACACTTGAAGAAATATCCGCCGGCTTGGATGGCGTGGTTGAGGAAATCCTCGCCCAATGCCGCTGGAAAAAACCGCCGGTGGATGCCTTTCGCGTCGCTCAGACACTGGGAATAATTGTGGCTTTGGACGATTGCCAGACTGGCCGGGCAAGATACGTGCGTCTGCACAATCGAAGTGCATCTAGGCCGAAGGCTGCGATCCTATTGCACTCCGATCCGCGCATGGAGCGCCGCCAATGGGCGGTTGCCCATGAAATCGGCGAGCACGCTGCATGTCGCGCGTTCAATCGCTTGGGCGCCGATCCCTGTGAATCGTCTCCTCGCGCCAGGGAACAGATCGCCAATCAACTGGCAGGTCGATTGCTCATTCCTTCTCTTTGGTTCGGCGAGGACGGCCCGGCATTGAAATGGGATTTATTGGCTCTCAAAAGGCGATATACTACCGCCAGCCATGAGTTGATTGTCCGTCGCATGCTTGAGTGCAGCCCGCCGGTGATAATCACCGTTTTCGATCAAGGCCGGATAACGTTTCGCCGTGGCAACATTCCGGGACGAATCCCGCCGCCGTCGGCTGCCGAATGGAGTTGCTGGCACTGGTCCGGGAGAAAAACCGGCCCAATGTGGAACATGACGGATTGAACTTCATTCAAGGCTGGCCGGTGCACGAGCCCGATTGGGAACGAGAGATTTTGCGCTGCGAGTTGGCGGGATTCGATGTGTAGGCATATTTAGCCCCCGTTGATTACACCGGGGTGCCGAGCGGAATATTTTCCAGTTTTTGCCCCCCCGTGTATTCACGGGGGGCTAAATATCAATTCCAGGTAACCGTTAATGAATCGCCATTTGCGACCTCGTTTACGGGAAACGGCGAATGGAATTTCACCCGTTGGATCCTTTCGTCGCTTGATTGCCCCCGGAGGACTGGCCGCCCTGGAGCGATCGTTGCAGCGCATCGAACTGTTCCGAAAGGGCCAGCAGGCTCGCCTGGATCTGACGCAAAGTAGCGGCGCGGGTGGCCCTGATGAGCAGAACCGTACTAAAGGCGGCCGCCAGCATGACCACGAACAACGCCATGGTCCCGCCGAGATTTGCAAGCTGGATCTTATACAATATCCGGCATGACATTGCAGCATCTATTGCGATGTCGGTCTGCGGATTCCGCTTGGAGAGGTCCGGTTCCAGATTGAAGATTTGCGGCATCAGCCTGGAGAAACCTTGCTCGAGCCTATTCATGTCGGGCACGACCTTTATGGAGTACCAATAGACAGATCCGCAGATCCCGATAACCGTCAAGAGGAAGAAGCCGATCGTCATCCACGTAAGAATGCGGACCCGTCGCCGATCGCGACGCAAGACCTGCTTGGCGACTTCCCTCGCCTCGGCTGACGAAGACGGCATCCGACTGTCGATGGCCAACAGAGTATCCACAAGTGTCTTTTTCTCCGCCGGTTGTTCGTGCTTAGCGTTCATGTCGATCTCCTCTGTTCTATCGCCTGGCGCAGGGCCGACTTGGCGTAGTACAGCCGCGACCGGACTGTGCCGATCGGACAGCCTGTCACCTTGGCGATTTGTTCGTAGGTCATGTCTTCCAAAAACCGCAACACCAGGATTTCCCTCTGCTCCGGGGTGATCTGGTCCAGGCTCGCGTGAATTTCCTGGGCGTCTTCCAGGCGGAACTCGTTGTCTTGGGACGGCTCCTCGACGAGATCCGAATCATCCAGCAAATGTTCTGGGGGCCGCCCCCGCCACTGGACCGACGCCTTGTCTCTGGCGATGCGGTAGAGCCAAGCCGCAAGTGCGCCGGATCGGCCAGTCGTGGCAGCGCTCGGAAAACGGCCAGCCAGACCTCTTGGAGCACGTCGTCCGCGTGGTCCGGGCGCGGAAGAATGCGGCGAAGATAGTATCGCAGCCGCGGATGGTAGCGTGCGACCAGTTCTTCAAACGCAACTTCATCGCCGGCCTGACAGCGTAGGACCAAAAGCTGCTCATGCAGTTGTTCGGCTGCATCGGTCATCAAGCGTCCTGAACCTGGAAAACCTGGCACTGCCTGTATATCAGGTTGCGCACCGCGGGCAAGAAGTTCAATTAGTGATTCTTCATATCCCCAATTCCTTTTTCACTTCCTGGAACGCATCCATGGCGAATTGGATGTCATCGGGCGTGTGGGCGGCGGAAATTTGCACGCGGATGCGGGCCTTTCCTTGGGGGACCACGGGATAGGAAAAGCCGATAACGTATACTCCAAGACGCAGCATGGCGTCGGCCATGCGCGATGCAAGCCCCGCGTCGCCCAGCATGATCGGGCAGATGGGATGATCGCCCGGCGTAATCTGGAAACCACGCAGTGTCATGCCTTGGCGGAACATTTTCGTGTTGGCCTCCAGCCGGTCGCGGAGTTCGGTGGAACGGGAAAGCAAATCGATGGTTTTTATGGCCGCGCCGATAATCGGCGGCGCAACAGTATTGGAAAACAGGTACGGCCGGCTACGCTGGCGGAGCATATCGATGATTTCCTCTCGCCCGCTGGTATATCCACCGCTTGCCCCGCCCAACGCCTTGCCCAGGGTGCCGGTGAGGATGTCTACGCGGTCCATAACGCCGTGATATTCGTGCGTGCCGCGCCCCTGCCGGCCCAGCACGCCCACGGCGTGCGAGTCGTCGATCATCACCATCGCCGCGTATTTATCGGCCAGGTCGCAGATGCCGGGCAGGTTGGCCACAATGCCGTCCATGGAAAAAACCCCGTCGGTGGCGATGATTTTGAACCGGGCGCCGGCGGCCGACTTGAGTTGAGCATCCAGGTCGGCCATGTCGTTGTTCTTATAGCGAAACCTCTTGGCCTTGCAAAGCCGTATGCCGTCGATGATGCTGGCGTGGTTCAGCTCGTCGGAAATTACCGCGTCTTCCGGTCCAAAAAGCGTTTCAAACAGTCCGCCATTGGCATCGAAACAGGAAGAATAAAGTATTGTATCCTCCGTTCCCAAAAAACCGCTGATCTTCCGTTCCAATTCCTTGTGTATCTGCTGCGTGCCGCAGATGAATCGCACACTGGCCATCCCGTATCCCCAGCGGTCCAGAGCCTCATGGGCGGCGAGGATCACTTCCGGATGATCGGCCAGCCCTAGATAATTATTCGAGCAAAGATTCAAAATCCCCTTTTGTTCCAAGACCGATACCCGCGAGCTTTGCGGGCTGGTGATAATCCGCTCGCCCTTATATAGTCCTGCGTCGCGGATCTCTTGGAGCTGATCGGCCAGGTATTTTTTTATATTGCCAAACATTATCCCGCCTTCCAAGTCAGAATCACTTTTCCTGAATTTCCCGAGCACATGGCCTCAAATCCCTTTTCATAATCGGTGTAATCATAGCGGTGGGTGATCACCGGGTCGATATCCAGGCCGCTTTGGATCATTACCGTCATTTTGTACCAGGTCTCGTACATTTCTCGGCCGTAGATTCCCTTGATGGTGAGCATGTTGAAGATCACCGTCGACCAGTTGATGGACATTTCCGCTGCCGGGATTCCCAGCATGGCGATTTTCCCCCCGTGACACATGTTGGCCAGCATGTCGCGGAATGCCGCCGGATTGCCCGACATCTCCAAACCTACGTCGAAACCCTCTTTCATCCCCAGTTTCTTTTGCACGTCGGCGATCTTTTCCTTTCGGACGTCGAGGACCAGCATGGGCTTTACCTTCCGGGCAAGTTCAAGCCGATAGGGATTCACGTCGGTGATGACCACGTACCTGGCCCCGGCGTGGCGGACCACGGCCGCGGCCATGATGCCGATCGGTCCTGCCCCGGTAATAAGCACGTCTTCGCCCAGCACCGGGAATGACAAAGCGGTATGCACGGCGTTGCCCAAAGGATCGAAAATCGCCGCCACGTCGCGGGGAATCGAAGGATCGTGATGCCAAACGTTGGTCATGGGCAAGGCGATGTATTCGGCGTATGCCCCGGGCCGATTAACGCCGATACCCAGGGTCTCCATGCAAAGATGCCGCCGGCCGGCCATGCAGTTTCGGCACCGGCCGCAAACCACGTGCCCTTCGCCGCTGACTATGTCGCCAAGATGAAAATCCTTGACATTGCTGCCCGTATCGATGATTCGCCCCACAAATTCATGGCCTACAACCAAGGGCACCGGTATCGTCTTTTGCGCCCAGGCGTCCCAATTGTAAATGTGCACGTCCGTGCCGCAAATGCCCGTGCGCAAAACCTCGATCAGCACATCATTGATGCCAATCTCCGGCCGCGGCACGTCTTCCAGCCACAAACCCCTTTCCGCTTTGCTTTTCACCAGGGCCTTCATCTTTTGCATGAGTGTTTCCTTGTCGTGAATGTATCTTATTTAGCCCCCGGTGATTACACCGGGGGCTTGGCCTATATCTTGTGCCATACCTGCTGGCTGCACTTGTATGCTTGGAAAGTTTACAGCAGGTAAAATATATGAACAGTACCGGCGGCGGAGTATAGCATCATTTTGTGCGGCGCATGAAATCTTCCACCGACCGCAAGGTGGGACAACCGGCCTGTCCGCCGCGTTTAGTGGCTTTTAGTGCGGCCGCAATAGAAGCTGTTTCCACGCATTCCTTCGGCATTTTTCCTTTTGACAGCGTTGCCGCATAAGCCCCGTGGAAAACGTCGCCGCACCCGGTAGTGTCGATTGCCTTTACGCAGTGAGACGGAAAGTGAAGCGGTTCATTGAAACCTTCGCCCAGAAGCCAACATCCCTGAGCCCCGCAGGTCACCACTACCGCACGGCGCTTTGGCGTCCACAGGGCCGATGCCGCCAGGCTGGGGTCGGTTTCCCCGGTCAAGTCAGCAGAAAAGCGGGCTGAAATTACGAGGTGGTCAACCAGAGGCAGCAATTCGTCGAAGTTCCCCTCCGGTACACGCTCGAAATCGGCCACGACCGCCGCGCCGCTTTCCCGGGCGATCCGCGCCGCGCGGATCGTACCTGCCAGGCCGTGATGATCGACAAGAATAACTCGGGCGGAGCGGATTAATTCCTCCGGGGGCAATTCGGCGTCGGCCCCGATCTCTCCGGCGAGCGAGGCTAATATGGTTCTGGTCTTATGACTTTCATCCACGATTATCGTGGAATGCGCCGGCGCCGCCTGGGCCCGGCGCACACAGTGTGCGGTGTCGATGCCCTCGCGGGCGAAACAATCCAATACGTATCCAGACAATTCATCGTTACCCAACAATCCGACATACGCGCAGGATGCCCCCAGTCGGGCGGCCGCTACCAATGCAGTGCCGGTCAGTCCCCCGCATTGCCGCAGGCGATGGCGGACTCGGACTTTACTCTCCGCCGGGGGATATTCGTCAACGTACAGAAGATCGTCCACGGCAACCGCGCCAAAACCCAAGATATCGAAGGTCGGCATTGTCATTTCCGACTGCCGTCATGCTCGAAGGGCTACCGGAGTGAGTTGCTCCAGGGCTTGTTCCGCCTCTCGGCGGACTCTGGGATCATCGTCATTCAAGAGGCGGGAAATTGCCGGCACTGCCGCCGCCGCTTTCGTGCCTTGCATGCGCAAGGCGCCGGTGGCATTGCGGCGCACCCGCGGATCTTTGTCGTTCAGTTTCTCGATGAGCTTCCGGATAAGCAGCAGATCAAATTCTATGGATGTCTTCATAACCGGGCCTCTTAAAGAATTTACCTATTTTGCTTATATCGACTTAAAATGCGGCCCGGCTTGCTCATACATAAACAGATTAAATTAAATATGGATAAGCTGCGCAAGGTAGGTGGCCGGTAATGTCTATGCCAGGGATTGGGGACTCGAATATTCTTGGCTATCGGATCAATCTGCTTTATAGTTATTACTTTTGTTAAATTCCCATTTACTAACACCGGTTTATTTTCAGTAGATGAACACATATAAGAACAGAAATTAGACGTCTTTACCAAGCCGCCATTCAAATAAAATAACCTTTCATGAATGATGCTACAAACGAAATTGAAGAAACATTGCTAGGATGGTGCCTCCGCCGTGCCGGCCATTATGCGGCTATTACCATTGATACGGATCTATTAAACGAAGGGCTGCTGGATTCGCTGATGGTGATGGATTTGGTTACTTCGATTGAAAAACGGTTTGGATTAGCCATCGATTATGCAGATATAGCTCCGCAATACTTCCGCAGCGTGCGGACACTAGCTACATTTGTAGCTTCGCGCAAGGCTGATTTGTCACGGGACGGCGACGGGGAAAAGAAACATTGAAACAACCTTAACCGGGAAAATGCCGCGATGGAATTACCACTGGAACGACGACCCCTGGGCTTTAAAGAGACTCCGATATGGTCATCTTACTATTTGGCCGCTTGCTCAACTCCTTCGGACCCGACGATAATCTGGGGAACAGAGGTGCCGGTGGCCGGCTTGGATGATTATTTAAAGCGGGTCAATGCCGAAAGCAAGATTTTGATCTCGGCGGCGCACGTGCTGATTCAAGCCGTGGGACGGTGCCTGGCCGAGCATCCCGAGTTCAATCGCCGCGTGCTCCGGCGACGGCTATATACTTTTAGGCAGGTGAATATTTTGATGCCCATGCTGGGCGGTTCGAGCGGTCCCGAGGTATGCCTGGTGTGCGAAGTTGACAAAAAATCTCTTTCTCAGATCGCCGGCGAGATTTGGGAACACTCGCAAAAACTGGCCAAGGGCGTATCTACCAGCCAACGCGACGAGCGGATTTTCCGCTTTATCCCTCGATATCTCAGAGGGTTGCTTTTCCGGCACATTTTGTGGTCGAACAATTTAGTGCATTGGCCGGCGGCGATTTGGGGGCATCGCTTGTGCCGCGCGGGCACGATGATTAATTACCTGGGCCACCGCGGGGCGCCGCCCATGACGATGTTCAAACCCAGCCGTTTTCCCAACGATGCCTGCACGCTAAACATAACGATGGGCCCGTCACAGCCGTCGGGCTCAAACGGCCTTGTGGCTCCACTCATTGCCCGTGCAGATCATCGCGTGGTTGACGCCTATAAACTGGGGCAGTTCTTGGCCGATCTGCGGCGCTATCTGATGGATCCCACGGCGATGAAGCATCTTTAATCAATCCCGCCGCCCATCAAGGACAAACAGTTCTACGAACGGATACAGCACCTTTTTGGCCAACCCTTGCCAATCATCCCGGTTTATCTGAAATGAGTTTAACCACAAAATAAAACGGGCGGTCCGCTTGGACCGCCCGGAGATGATTGGATGATGTAATGGTTTATTACTTCGCTTATCTCCGCCGCTTGATTATCGCTAATCCACACAGGCCGCCGAGAAGTAGCAAGATGATTGTGGCGGGTTCAGGAACAGGAATTTGTTCAAGGGTGAAGATAGAACTGCCGGAAAAAGACGTGGTGAGCTTGAATACGCCCGAGTTACCGATGGCGACTGGAGTTCCCGCGCCGGCCGCGTAATAAACTGATCCCTCGTACAAACCCACGTAGTCCCCCGAGACCTGGAGAGTGGGAGCAGTGATGACCGGCGAATCCCAGCCGATTGGCTCGGTAGCCGAAGTAATCAAGAAACTTCCACTCCTGACAACGTTGATAAGGTAGCCGGTCCATGCGTAGCTCGTATCGTTGTCCACTTCTTTGGTGATCCGAAGAGTCGGATCTTCGCCGTCGGTAGTGACATCTACTAGGGCATGGGCTGGAGCCCAATGCAGTACTTCGTCCATTGAGACTGCACCATCCGCTGGGTTAGAAAGATCCTTATCCCAATAAGTCATCGAGATTGCGCCGTCGCCATCATTATAACAGTTGACATCGATGATGTTTGCGTTGGCGCTAGTTAAAAACACAAGCACGGCAAGTAAAGCGAATGCTAACGAATACTTCATAACACAACTCCTTCATGAATGAAAATTCAAAGATTGTGTATCTCCGGTTTCAAGTAAATAATAAATGGGTGGCTTTCACGACCGCAACTCGCACGAAACCGGCGCCGACAGAAAGTATGGCGAAATAGAATTACTGGCAGCGCAAACCACCCAAGCTTGGATGGCCGTTTCAGCGAATTTTAAGACGTGAAAGCGCTGCCTCGTGGCTGAGTGTTAAATTTTTTGCATTTTAGCGTCTCTCGTTCACGTTAACCGAGAAACCCTAAACTTCAAATTAGTATATCCGAAAATCCATAAAATTCAACAATATTCCGGCTATTTTTTTAATCATTAACGCCGTTTTTGCTTTCTTAAGTCGCTGAAACTCGATGGTTTTCCAGGTCAATAACCAATCACGAGCCCCAAAAATGAATTGCTAACCCCCCATAAAGATGGATGTAAACTCAATAGTGTTATTAGATATTACCAGAAGTATGGGAATTGAATGTCGCGGAATTCGATAATTTCACCACAAAAAAATCAGAGCGGCTGACGCCAAGCGTTTTGATATCCAAACATTTTCAGTCGGAAAATCATCACGCTTTGCCGCCAGCAGCCCTGGCTGTTATTTATGTTGGGGCAGCAGTTTTACTGCTGCCCCAACATTGTATTTGTTATTCCGCGCTGAATTTATGGACCGTGGAATGCTTGTAGGTTTCGCCCGGGCGGAGCACGGAGCTGGGGAATGACGGCTCGTTGGGCGAATCGGGATAATGTTGAGTTTCCAGGCAGAAAGCGGCGTGTTTCTCATAGGTCTTTCCGCCGGCGGTGATTGTGCCGTCGAGGAAGTTGCCGGTGTAGAACTGCACGGCCGGCTCGGTGGAATAGATCTCCATCACCCGGCCGCTCTTGGGATCATTTATCTTGGCAACCAAGGTCAATCCTTCCCCTGGTTTTTTGTTCAACACGTAACAATGGTCGTATCCGCCCGGCACCTGGTCGATTCGCGAGCCGATAGTCATGGGCTTGGTAAAGTCCATGGGAGTGCCTTTAACCGACTTAATTTCGCCGGTAGGAATCAAACCGTCGTCAACGGGCAGATATCGATCTGCATTCAGCATCAGCTCCTCGCCCAGGATGTCGCCCGAACCCGCGCCCGACAGGTTCCAGTACGTGTGATTGGTAAGATTCACCACCGTGGGCTTGTCGGTCGTGGCCGTGTAATCCATTTTCAATTTGTTCTTATCGGTCAGGCTGTAAATGACTTGTGCGGTAAGTGTGCCTGGATAACCTTCTTCGCCGTCGGGGCTGACGTAAGTGAACTTTACTCCCACTGTATCGGCGGTTTTGACCGGCTCGGCCTTCCACACGACTTTATCGAAACCTTTATTGCCGCCGTGCAGCGTATTTGGGCCGTTGTTTGTCGCAAGCGTGTATTCTTTGCCGTCAAGCTTGAACTTGCCTTTGGCGATGCGGTTGCCGTAGCGGCCGATGGTCGATCCGAAGTACGGCGTGCTCTTGTCCATGAAATCCGCCAGCGAGTCGCGGAACAGGGCCACGTTTTCCAGCTTGCCGTTGCGGTCGGGCACTTCCACGTCGGTGATGGTGGCCCCGTATGTAATGATCTTGACCTTTAGGCCGTTGGCATTGGTCAGGGTGTAAAGGTCGACTGCCGTGCCGTCGGGCATTTTGCCATAGGGTTCTTTCTTGACGCTCATTGTATTCTCGCTCTCATTTGTGCTAGGGGTGGTTAGGGAAGTGGTTTCGCTCGCATTTTCGGCTTTTTCATTTGCGCCGGTCTCGGGGATGGATTTCTCCTCCCCCACGGAAGCGCCGGCCGCGGTTTGGGATCCGGCCGAAGGCGTTTTTTTCGGCTGTTCGCTGCAACCCAGACCAAGGAACAAGGCCCCGCTTATAGCGATCGAAAGCTGCCATTTCCAGGATTGTTTCATGACTGTCTCCTCTTTTTTATTAATATTGTTGAATTTGGATCATTTTCTGAATGTTGTGATGCGACTGCGGTCCTTCTTATTTAGCCCTTTATTATTTAGCCCCCGGTGAATACACCGGGGGCTCGTGTCGCGGCTTTAATCCGCTTTACGAGAGTTTTATTGCGGCGACTCGCTGCCGACGCGCATGTTAATCAGCACCTCTTTGCTTTTTTTCGCGTCGGCGTTGGTCGGATCGAGTTCGAGAATCTTGTCGAAATCGGTCAACGCCCGATCCAAATCACCGAGCTTGTAAAAGGCATATCCCCGATTAGCATATGCCGGAACATACTTGGGATCAAGCTGGATGGCCTGCGTGTAATCGAGCAGGGCTTGCCGGAGGTTGTTTTTTTGCCGGTACGCCAGGCCGCGATTGTAATACGCCTCCGCATAGCGCGGATGGAGCTTGATTGCCTGATCGTACTCGGCAATGGCCTTGTCCAATTCGCCTTTTTTGTGCAGGGCGATGCCTTGTTGGGAATGCGATTGGGCCTCGCCCTTGTTCTTTTGCAGCGTTTCTTCCAGGATGTCCACCGCCTTGGAGCGTTTTTCCTTGTCATCGGGCCGGCCCCAGTTTTTGTAGTCATCGGGCGAAGTGGCGTTTATAGCGATAACCTCCCTGTACTCCGACATCGCCTTTTCCGGCTCGTTTTTGTCCAGGGCAATCATGGCCTTTTGAAAATGGGCCTCGGCAAAGCGGCTGTCCGATTTGAGCGTCAGGTCGTAATCGGCAAGGGCCTTGTCCAGGTCGCCCTTTATGTAATTGGCGTAACCGCGATAATACAGGGCCTCGGGATCGTCCGGAGTGATCTGAATGGTTTTTTCCAGATCGGCCATGGCCAAATCGGTGCTGCCTTGATAGAGCAAGGCGTGGCCGCGTTCGCGGTAAGCCTGCGGGTAATTCGGATCAAGGCGCAAGCATTCGTTGAATTCAGCCAGGGCTTTATCGGTTTCGCCCTTGCCCAACAGGGCATATCCCCGCATAAAATGGAAGGAGGCGTCCTGGGGCGACATTTTGGCGGCCTTGTCGAGATCGGACAAGGCGGCGTCGAATTTCTTTTTCATGGCGTAGGCATTGCCGCGGTCGCACCAGGTCTCGGGATCCTGGGGTTCGAGTTCGATGGCCTTGGAAAAGTCGGCGATGGCCCGATCCCAGTCGGCCAACTGCGACAGGGCGGCCCCGCGGCTGGCATAGGCGGCGGCGTCGTTGGGCGCAATGCGGATGGCCTGATTCAGATCGGCCAGGGCCTCGCTTGTGTCGCCCTTTTGCAGGCGGACAAAACCGCGATCGCGATACGCGTCGGCGTAATTGGGCGAAAGGCGGATGGCAGTGGTATAGTCGTCGAGAGCTTTATCGATGTCGTTTTTGCGATAATATGTAAAGGCCCTGTTGAAATAGATCCTGCCGCCCTTTGGCGAAAGCTGGATGGCGGCGTTGAAATCGGCCAGTGCCTTGTCGAAATCTTGCTTGCCGGCGTAGGCCATGCCCCGGTCGCAATAGGCGGCGGCGTAATTCGGATCGGCCTGGATGGCCTGATTGAACAGGCCGATGGCGGCGTCGAAGTCACTTTTATCCAAGGCTTCGGCGCCCTGTTTATAAATATTCGCGGCAGGGCTGGCGGTTTGCAGGTCGGGGATCTTTCCAAAGCCCGGCAGATCGGGGGTTTTTCCCATGCCCGGCGGCTCGGGAAGATTCCCCGTGCCAGAAAGATCGGGGAGTTTTACCGTGCCGGGTAGATCGGCTTTGGATTTTTCGGCATCTTGAGAACGCAGAGCGCCACGCAGACGGAGGCGGAAGCCTTCCGGAGGTTTGGCATTGGCATCGGTGGAATCAGGCGGCTGGGTGGCGTCCGGCGCGCGCAGGGCTGCCCCTAATCGCCCCCGGGGCGCCTGCTGGGACCAGGCCGAGGAAACTATGAATCCAAATAAAACGGCTGAAATGGCAAAATGCGCAGAATTTCGAAGTGCTTTATTCATAACACCTTCCTCCATGTAGCGTTGATGAACGACTTTATTGTTTACGTAGGACGGGCTTAAATCCGTCTACTTAAAAACCAGTTTATTAACTCTGGGAAGAACTGCAAGGCCGAGGAAATATGATATATCTCCAAATGAGTAGCATGGGATATATGGATAATATGGGTTGATTGTATCGCGATTTCCAGTGTATTAAACAGCCTTTGTAAAGAGCCGTTGGATATTTGATGATGCATAGCTGCGGCCATTGGTCGCGCACAAGTCAGTTGAGGCGATAAACTGGCGCAGTTGATTTACACATTAATATGTGTTAAAATATGTGTGGAGGTTTACAAATGGCGACTAATCTGGCCTTGGACGATAAATTGATCATTAGGGCGCAAAAAGCCGGCCGGCATCGCACAAAAAAGGAGGCGGTGACTGCGGCGCTGAAAGAATACATCGCACGCAAGCAGCAGCAGGAAATCGCGCAATCGTTCGGCGAATTTGATTTTGACCGGAAATACGACTACAAGAAGGCGCGAAGCCGATGAGGGTTCTGGTCGATACATGCGTTTGGTCGGCGGTTTTACGCCGCAAAAATCCCGATCCAGAATTGACAAAGAAATTGAAGGACCTTATAGCCGAAGGGAGGGCGGCGATCATAGGCCCCATCAGGCAGGAGATTCTTTCCGGCATTGTAGATTTAAAACAATTCAATCGTCTTGAAAGATTGCTTTCCGCGTTTGAAGATATTTCTCTTCGGGCGGAACATTATGTAAAAGCCGCGGAATTCACCAATATATGTCGAGCCAAAGGAATTCAGGGATCGACGATCGATTTCTTGATTTGCGCGGCGGCTTATCTGGAAAATCATGCGATCTTCACAACCGACAAAGATTTTAAAAAATACGAAGAACATTTACCGATAAAAATACTGAAAATATAAGCGGTTACATTTCTGCAGGTTGCGTGAATCGCACGGTAATCTATCTTGCAAGATGCGTTCTACGCACCAGGAATTATGATGTTAGCGCTGGCAGACGGGGCAGAAAAACGTTGAACGCTGGGCTTGAACTATGCGGACAATCTCCGCTGCTCCGCATTTCAGGCATGGTTGGCCGGTGCGCTGGTAAACGCGATGTTTATCTTGATAGTTGCCCGGCTCGTCGCGGGAGGCGCGATAAGTGCCGTCGCGGAGCGTGGAGCCTTGATGCCGGACGGCCTCTTGTAAAACTTCATGCATGGCGGCATGTATGGCTGCCCAATGACGTGGTTTCAATTCGTTGCAGGGTTTTGCGGGGTGGATGCCTGCGCGGTGGAGTATTTCAGAGGCATAAAGATTACCTACGCCGGAAACGGCGTGTTGATCGAGCAGGGCCACTTTGATTGCGCCGGCTGCGGCCGAGGCGCTCCTTTAGAATCTCCTGCGTTACTTTGAGTGCGTCGGGACCGATGCGCCGGGGGCCCAATTGTTCGCTGCATTGCCGGGATGTAAGCAGGCTTACTACGCCCAGCCCGCGCTGGTCCCAAAACAATAATTGCCCTGCCCTGCCGCCGGTCAAGGTAAAAACCAGGCGAAGGTGTTTTCGATCGGGGGCATTGTCGAGCAGGACTAATCCGGTCATGCGCGGCTCGATTACGATCGAATCGCCGCCTTCCAACTGTAAGACCACTCGCTTGCCTACGCGATTGACGGCCGCGATAGTTTCACCTTTCATGCGCCGGCGAAAGGCGGGCAGGCGGGGATTAATCAAGATCGATTGCAGCGGCGAGGCGGGGCGCTTCAAATCGCTGATGCGGCAGCCGACCACCCGCGATCCGCCGGCACATGGTTTCAACTTCGGGGAGTTCAGGCATGGGGCAAATCGTGCTGGGGGAGAAAAAGGGAAAGGGAGAAAAAGGGAAAATATACTTTCGGTTCCCACGCGGAGCGTGGGAACCAGAACTAATTTTTTAGGGCGGCACCATTGTTGGGGCGGCAGTTAAACTGCCGCCCCAACAATTACGGAAATTATCAACAAATAATAACCGGTTTTTTATTTTTCCGCCACTGTCAGATTGACGCTGAATTTTTGGGCGGGGGGCTTGTCCTTTTCCCAAGGGCGGAGGTACTCGAATTTGAGCGCGGCTTTGCCGGGTTTTGCCGCGGTGAATTTGAAAACATACGTCCCGCCCGATCCGACCCGCGGCGGATCGAACTTGTCGGGTACATACTCTCCCTTGCCATCCGCCTTTAAAACCTCGGTCTTCAGCTCGGCCATCCGCCATTCGAATCCGGTGGTGGGATTGCCCTTTAAATCGACTTCGATTTTTTTCCCGGGCGCGGCCTTGATCGTCTTACCGTCGTCGGCAAGGGTTAGCTTTATCGCGTCGGCATCCTTGTATTTCGGCTTATCGGCGGCCGGCAGAGGTGAACCTGAAACGGAAAACATGGATAAACCGATGATTCCCATCAACAGTTTTTGCAGTGGATATTTCATGGTTTCTTCTCCGATGAAATGAGATTGGAAATTACCCTCACTCCCGGGCACCCGTTGATCGCCTTTCCCGGAGCGAGAGGGGTGCAATGCGGTATTATAAAACTTTCACGACCACGATGGTAATATCGTCGCGTTGGGGCTGATTGCGGCAAAAGCCTTTGATTTCCTCGTGCAGCGATTCGATGATCTCTTGGGCCGATTTTTGCCGCTCGGAACGAATCACCTCCAAGGCGCGGGAAAAACCGAAGCGGACTAGGCCCGGCGATTCAGCCTCCACCACGCCGTCGGTGAAAAACGTGGCCAGGTCGCCCGAGTTTAATTGATATACCTGCGAGGAGGGTACGATGGTGTCCTCGCGGATGCCCAAGGGGAGGCTGGTGGAATCCAAGATCGTCACGTTTAAGCCCGTTCGCAGCAGGTAGCCGCGCTGCCCTGCGCTGGCATAGACCATGGTGCGATTATGGGGATCGAGCCGGGCCATGGCCAGAGTAACGAAATGCAGTTCTGAGCTGTCGGCGGCCAGGACGCGGTTTGCCCGGGTGAGGATTTCGCCCACGTCGGAATGTCCCTGGGCCAGGGTGCGGAGGCAGGCCCGGGTTTCGGACATCACAAGCGCCGGGCCCATGCCGTGGCTGCTCACGTCGCCCACGACCAGCCCCAGGCAGCCGTCGAGCATGGGAATATAGTCGAAATAATCGCCGGCCGTTGCCTTGGCCGGATAAAGCGCGCCGGCTATTTCAAAGCCTTCAAAAACCGGGGCGCGGGTGGGATACAAGCGTTGCTGGATCACTCCGGCGGCGCGAAACTCCTCGGAAGTGTCGAGCAGGGCCTCCTCGGCGTGATGGCGCCGGCTGCGCTCGATGGCATAGCGCAAGGATCGGACCAGCAGCCGGTCGGTCAATTGACCCTTGACCAGATAATCCTGGGCCCCGGCTTGCACGGCTTTGATGGCGGCTCGCTCGTCGCTGTAGCCCGAAAGCACGACGATCGGCACGTCGCCGGCATGGGCGTAAATGGAGAAAAACGTTTCCAAGCCGTTGCTGTCGGGCAGGCCGAGATCCAAGAGCACCACGTCGAAGCGCTCTTCCTGGCAGCGCTCGATAGCGGCGGAAAGCAATTCCACGTTCACCAGATCGAACGGTCCGTGCCAGCGGTCGCCCAACAGGTTCCGCATGACGTACACGTCGTCGGGATCGTCTTCCACCAGGAGAATTCTTACACGTTCTTCGTCCATGTTAGGAATGTATTAAGACTTTCATTTTTTTGGATTATTCCGGGCTGACACAGCCGGCTCCGATTCGGGACTGATGCGGCGCGGCTGCGAAGGTGACAAGCCCGTGTTTGCCGACCATCGCTTCGCGTCGGCGCCCGAAAAATCTGGGGAGTCCGCGGGAGGCAGTTCGACCACGTCGAACCAGTATTTGCTTAAAGTTTGGATAATTTCCACCCACTCGCTAAAGGTGGCGGGTTTGGTGATAAAGGAATTTACGCCCACGTCGTAGGAAAAAGCAATGTCGTCTTCGACCGTGGAAGTGCTGAGGACGATGACGGGGATCTGGCGGAATTGCGGATCGGCCTTGATTTCCCGCAACGCTTCCCGGCCGTCTTTGCGGGGCATTTTGAAATCCAACAGGATCAGATCCGGGCGGGGGGCAATGCCGCCGTTTTCGTATTGCCCGCGACGTCGGAGGTAATCCAACAGTTCTTCCCCGTCGCGAACCGTACGAAGATCGTGCGCTTGGCCCGCCTCGCTCAAGGCGTCGCGTACCAACTGGCAATCCTCGGCGTCATCGTCGGCCATCAAAATTGTGCGGTGTTTGACGAATTCCATCATTGGTAAAAAATATGGTCCAAAGGTTGATGTTCAGGCTTTCGGGTAAATGATACGCAAATCCAAGATTCGGGGTTCAGATTTTGGGTTTTGTTTACTGACTATCGGTTAATGTCCTAAATGAGAAACCGCAGGCGGTTCCAATAGTTAATTCGGATATAATCGGTCTTTCTTAGTCCTTTTTGTCATTCGATGTTGGGTATTATGTTGTATGAATGCTATCGCTTTCTGATTTCCTTTGGGGGGGGGTGACGGGCAGGATGATTTCGAAGGTGCTGCCCTTTCCCGGGGTGCTATGGGCGGTGATCGTCCCGCCGTGCTGTTGTACGATTCGTCGGCAAATGGCCAGCCCGATGCCGGTCCCCTCGTACACGTCGCGGGGATGGAGGCGTTGGAAAATGCCGAAAATCCGCGAACTGTATTTCTCGTCGAATCCTATGCCGTTGTCTTCGACAATGATGCGGCACTGCTGGTTGCCCAGATGGCTGGGTTTGCGGTCTTCCCGCCCCGGTACGTATCGCGCGGATATTTTGACCACGGGCGATTCATCGGGACGGTGGAATTTCAATCCGTTGGCGACAAGATTTTGGAATAGCTGGTGTATTTGCAGGGGATCGGCTTGAATGGTGGGCAGTTTATCTACTTCCACCTGGCCATTGACATTCTTGATTTGGACCTCCAGATCGGAGACCACTTCGGCCGCCACCCGGGCCAGATCGACGTTTTCGAATTTTTGTCCCTTGGTGGTTACGCGGCTGAGGGCCAGCAAACCATCGATAAGGGACTGCATTCTGGCCGCGGCGTTGTGCATGCGCAAGAGCGAATCGTGTCCTTCCTCGTCGAGTTGTTCCGCCTGTTTTACCATCAGCCGGTCGGAGAAAGTGCGGATTTTGCGGAGCGGTTCCTGCAAGTCGTGCGAGGCCACGTAGGCGAACTGCTCCAGTTCGCTGTTGGAGCGTTGCAGTTCGGCGGCGAAACGGGCCTGTTCGGCTTCGGCCTTTTTCCGGCGCTGATGTCGCGGAAAAAGAAACTCATCACGGCGGCGTTGTTTTCCTGGTTGATGGTCATGGCCATTTCGGCGGGGAAACTTTCGCCGTTTGCCCGCACCGCGCTCACCTCCACCCTGCGGCCCAAGAGCGACCCTTCGCCGGCGCTGAGGTAGCGTTCGATCCGCTGCTGCTCGCCGGCCGCCATGCCGGCGGAAAACAAGACGTCGGTCGGTTTTGTGCCGATAATTTTATCGCGGGAATATCCGAAGGTTTGCTCGGCCGCCCGATTGAATTCGGTAATAATCCCTTCGTGATTGATGGTAATGATGGGATCCAGCGAAGATTCCAGGATGGCGCGTTTTCGGGCCTGTGATTCGGCCAGGGCTTGTTCCAGTTTCGCGACATCGCTTATCCGGCGATGGATAATGGCCAGGGTCGTGGGCCGAACGCCGTCGGGCGATTTTACCCGCAGCATGGTGGTTTGCACGTCGATAATCTCGCCGTTTTGCAAGTTGCGCAAGCGGCAGACCCCATTCCATTGGCCGGTTTTGTTGACCGCCGGCACGGCCGTGTCGCGGAGTTGGCTCCAAGAATCGGGGTCGTAATAGTTGCGCAAATTGGTGGTCGATATTTCCTGCTGTTCCGAAAGCCCCAGCATCTGCCTGCCGGCCGGGTTCAGATAAAACGGTTCCCCATGCGAAGTGGCCAGGCAAACAAAATCGTTGATCCCTTCGGCCACGACCAGGAAGCTGTCGGCGAGCCGGAGGTCGGATACGGAATTTTCAGCAGATTCGGTCATCGCAACCCCCCAAAATCATTATCAGCTAAGATCGACCGAGGTCAGCGGGACATCTATATGCAATTATAATTACAATTCCTGATAAAAATCAGTAAAAAATTGGAAGTACTTGCTCAGGGGCACGGATGGTGAAATAATTGTCCATCTTAAATTATGCGTCTTCGGTGTACTGCCGTTGATAAATTTTGTCTTATTTGAAAGGAAAAAACAGTGGCCAAAAAAGCCTCCGCCCGGCACATTCTCGTTTCTACCAAAGAAGCCTGTGAAAAACTCAAAGCCGACATTGCCGCCGGCGCCGATTTTGCCGAAATGGCCCGGAAACATTCGCAATGCCCCTCGGGCAAGCAAGGGGGCGATTTGGGCGAATTCCGTCAGGGGCAAATGGTGCCCGAGTTCGACAAGGTCGTGTTCAGCGACGAAGTAGGCAAAGTTCACGGTCCAATTAAAACCCAATTCGGCTATCATCTGATCGAGATTACCAGCCGAACGGGTTAATGTTTATAATCATACGAGTTAGCGCGACCGACCAACCGGCCATGCCGACCACGGCCGACCATACTTCGCATGGTGCCCGCGCGGTGCCCGATGGCGTCCGTTGGCGCCCGTCGCGGCTTTATGTCGCGGAGTGCCAAACTGCCGCGGCTTTATAATTCGCGGATCCAGATATTGCGAAAGCGGACTTTGTTATTGTGGTATTGCAGCAGTAAGGGCATCTTGGCTGGATGGGCGGTATATTTGGGCGCTTCGGTATACGAAGTGGCGCCTTGTATTTCAAAGTGATTCTGGATCAGGACGCCGTTTTGCAGCGCGGTAATATATGCCGGTTTGACGAGTTTGCCGTCATTGTCGAATCGCGGGGCGGAAAAAATTATGTCGTAAGTCTGCCACTCGCCGGGTTTGCGGCAGACATTTGCCAGGGGGGGCTGTTGTTTGTAAATGGCGCCTGCCTGACCATCTGGATAGGTGGAATTATCGTAGGAATCGAGGACCTGCAACTCGTACAGGCTCATGAGGAACACGCCGCTATTGCCTCGTCCCTGGCCGCTGCCCGTAATTTCCTCGGGCGTGGCCCATTCCACGTGCAACTGGCAATCGCCAAAGGCTTGTTTTGTGTGGATGTCGTGCCGAGCGGTGATCACGTAACCGTCCTGGACCTTCCAGTCATCGCCATCGACCCATTGCGACATGTCCTTACCGTCGAAAAGCACAATCGCGTCGCCCGGGTGTTCGCCCGGGGCGCCGGGATCGACCACCTTTACTTCCGGCCATTTTATGCCGCTTTGATATTCCTTCAGATGTTGTGCATATAATAGCGCACCTGGCAGAATAGCTACAAATATGGCGAGCGCACCGATAGTCGTGCGTCGGCTCAATAATCCTTGGATAAAATGACACAAATAATGCGGCATAGTTTACGGCTCCTTGGATGGAAAAACAAAAAGAATACGCCTGGTTTTACTGCGGTTTTTTCTTTGTGCTCGGCTTTTTTTTCTTCTGGGACTGGTCAGGCGAGGTTTGAGAAGCGGAGGGTTGAGTTTCTTCTTTTATCTCGACCGGTTGCACGACTGGCGCTTGAGTGGTGAACAGCTCGACCTTGTTGAATTTGCCGTAGACAATAAAAACCCTGTAGTGGATTTTGGCTTTATTGTTCAATGCTTGGTACAAGCCGTTTAAATCTTGGAGGAATTGGATTGCCTTTTTCATCTGATCGAGGTTTTTACCGGCCTCCATTTTTCTGGGGCTGCCTTCCCTGGCTTTATCGAACGCGGCTTGTATGACGGGCAACTTCTTGTTAATGTCATTGAGAGTTGACAGGGCCTCCTTGGACCTGAAGGTTTTTAGTTGTAGCCCGGGAATTTCGTAAAGGGGACTGGCTTTAAGCTCGAGTTTTTGGCCTGTTATCTCCGCGCTAATCCGCACTTTGAAATTTTCCAAGCTCTGATCGGTAAAAACCAGCATAATTTCATTTTCACCTTCGGTTTTTACTTCCAGAATGTCGCTGGGTTGCAGGGCATTAGGAGGAAAGACCTCATCCCGATCGGTTATCTGCACGCGGACATTGCCCGCTTCCGACAGGGTGCCCAAGGGCAGATTCACTTTGGCCACTCCATTATCAAGGTCCAATACCAGGGGATCGACCTGCTTGGGATGGCTTAATTGCACAAATTGCTGCTGACCTTGAGTGAAAGCCAATATCCCGCAGTTCTTCAAGGCGTCGGCAAGGGCCGAAGTCGCATTAGCGGTCCAATTAAATAGTAGATTTCCCCCAATGAGTCTGAATTGGGCAATTTCGATGTGTTGCGGATCGCCGTTGTCTTGAGAGGAAGTTTCCAGATAAATCTGCCAAAGCGACGAGCGCTGGGTATGAGTCATGATAAAGGAATCGGCCGCTTTTACTGCCTTGTCGCCGCCGATAAGCAACAGTTGCAGAGCTGCGCCCGGGCTTAAGAGCACCTTGCCCAGGACCGCCTGCTTTACAGATGCGTTTTCCGGCGATTCGGATTTGGAAATTTCAGGCAAATCCACGCTGGTAGCCAATTCCTTGAAAGGTTCGGTCACGGACGGCTCAGTATCCGGTTTTGGCGGCTGCGGCTGCGTGTTGGACTGAATCACCGGTTCAGGTTCTGGGGATTGTTTTTTTTCTACCTCGACGGGGGGTGGAGGGATTTTCTCTTTAGGTTGGCCTGCTTCTTCGCCGCCATTTTTAATTATTTCGGGCGTTTGTGTTATGTCCGGCGGTTTAGTTTGCTGACCATTTTCCCCCGGTTTCGCGCCCGCCCCGGCGCCTGCACCAGGCCCCTGGGCTATTGTACCTGCGTTATTACCAAAAAACACAATTAAAGCTACGGCCAGCAACACGACAATGGCGGCCGAGATGCCCACTGTTGCAATCGTCCGCTGCGGAGTGCTTAGGAAGGGGCGGAGCGCGGGCGGGAGCTTATCGGCCTTTGTCGGCGGCTTCCTGGAGACCAGCGGTGTTGTTGCCGAGACTCCTATCCCTTTACGGAATAGCTCGCTTAGGTCGGTTCCCAACAAATCGGGGCTGGGCAATTCGTCGGTGGATTCGGCCTTTTTCAATTGCAGCACGCGCTGCACGCGCTTTTCTCCGGGCCGCCAGGCCGCCAGCACCTGGCTCAATTCGTCAGCGGTCTGGTAACGGTTGTCAGGCCGTTTAGCCATCATTTTTTTGCAGATATCAATGAGACTTTGCGGTACGTCCGAGCGCTCGGAAGCGATGGATTGCGGCTCCTGGTTCTGATGTTTGAGGATCCGCTCGGGCAGGGTGCCTTCGGGGAAAGGCGGATGGCCGGTAAGCAAGAAATACAGCGTGCAGCCTAGGGAATAAATGTCGGCGCGGTGGTTGAAATCGGCGGTGTGCAGGGCCTGTTCAGGGGCCATGAAATCGACCGAGCCCAGGATTCGTTCGTCTTGTTCGCTTGTGTTGCCGTTTACATGTTTCTGGCCGGTCAGGCGGGCAAGGCCCATGTCCAGGATTTTCACCACGCCCTGAGGGTTGACGATTAGATTTGAGGGTTTAATGTCGCAATGCACCATGTTTCGAGCATGGGCGTGGGCCAGGCCGTCGGCCGCCTGCCGGACATAGTCTACGGCGCTGGCACAATCCAAGGGTCCTTCGGCTTCGACCAGGCGTTTCAGATCCAGCCCGTCAACGTATTCCATGACCAGGTAATATTGATCGCCCTCGTTATCGACGCTGTAGGCTTGGACCACGTTTGGATGATCCAGAGAGGCGATGGTTCGGGCCTCGGCCAGGAAGCGTTCCAAGCCGGCGGGATCTTTGCCTATATGGCGGGGAATGATTTTTATGGCCACGCGGCGGTTCATCATCACGTGTTCGCCCAGGTACACGCTGCCCATGCCTCCCCGACCCAGAAGCTCGAGCAGCTTGTATTTGCCCACCGTGCATTTGCTGCGGCCGGCCAATAATTGCCCGGCCTGCCAGCGGGTGAGCGTGCCTTTGCGGACCAGGGTTTTAGCCAAATCGGCGGGATCGATTGCCTCTTGGGCCAGACGCTGGATTTCGGCAAACTCCTCGGGTTTTAGAAGCTTGCTGCGTTCGAGAACTGCCAGGAATTCATCCATTGAGCCAAGAGCCATGTTTGAAAAGACCTTTACGGCTTGGCCATTCCATCAAATCATTATCAATAATGTCACATCTGGCATTATTTAACAACTTACAGTCTACCAATATTTTTTAAAAAAGGCAATCTAGGGGGTAAAATCCACCGCCGGATCGATATCTTCCACAAACCGGGCCAGCAGGTCCGCCGCCCGGTCTATGTCGTCGAGGGAAATCATCTCCACCGGGCTGTGCATGTAGCGGTTGGGGATGCTTACCAGGCCGGTAGCCACGCCGGAGCGGTTGATTTGAATGGCATTGGCGTCGGTGCCGGTGGCCTTGCCCGAGGCGGCCAATTGATAAGGGATTTTGTGATCATCAGCGGCCTGGATCAAGCGCTGGACTACCTTGGGATTCATGTTAGGGCCGCGATGAATTACCGGGCCTTTGCCCAGGCGGACGTCGCCTTCCTCCTTTTTTTCGATTGTCGGGCAGTCGGTGGCATGGGTCACGTCCACGGCTACACCTATTTGGGGATCTATACCGAAAGCGCTAGTCCTGGCCCCCCGCAGCCCGAGTTCTTCCTGCACGGTGGAAACCGCGTACAACCCGCACTTGATCTTTTTCCGTTTGCCGGCTCTGCGCAGGGCCTCGATCACCACCCAGCAGCCGGCCTTGTCATCCATAGCCGGCGATACGGCAAAGTCATTCTGCAATTGATGAAAGGCCAGTTGCACGGTCACCGCGTCGCCGATGCGCACGAGTTTGGCCGCCTCATCCTTGCCGGCTGCACCTATATCCAGCCAAAGATCCTTCATTTTCGGCACTTGCTTGCGCTCTTCTTCGGTAAGTAAATGAATGGGTTTGCGGGCAATAACCCCGGGTATCGGGCCGCCTTCGCTCCATACGGTCATGCGCTGGCCTATGAGAACCTCGGGATCCCAACTGCCGATGGGTTGGAGATAAAGGAAGCCCTCGTCGTCGATGTGTTGCACGATCAGCCCGATCTGGTCGCAGTGCCCGGCCAGCATCACCCGCAGCGAAGATTCGGGATTTTTCACCACGATGAGATTGCCGTGGACGTCGGCCCGCACCTCGTCGGCAAAATCGGCCGCGTAATTGCGGACGATCTCCTGCAAGTGGCTTTCATAACCCGAAGGGCTGGGCGTTTCCAAGAGTTTTTTGAAGAATTCAAGCGCGGCAGATTCCACGGCTGGATCCTCGCATCTGAAATTTACTAGAGTTTTATGATGGCAATGTGATAAGTATGCCGATTACCGAACTTTCTGCAAGATGCAAGTCAAAAGGCTTGTTGTGCATGATTTTGCAGAAAATCACAAGAGCATCTTGACTTTACAACTAATCTTTCACGATAATTTCTTCCCTTGTCTGGCGGCTTTCCCCCCGGAATAACGTTGAAGCACGCGAATTGCAACGTTACTCTACGCGACCAAAAAAGGGCAAACTGCACACTGTGCTAGCACTCTGTTTAGTGGGCAAACAACAAGGATGAGCATAAATGAAAACTCACCATGTCGCAGCAAGCATCTTTTTAGTGGGTGTAATTTTCCTCGGTAATTACCCTGCTCGGGCTGATAATGTCTATTTCGGCGGTATGACAACAAGCCAATCACTGCCGTACGGCGCCGGCAATGCCGACTCGCCCCAGTTGATCCGTGGTCCATCGTCTGATGACGTTAATTCGCGGCCTGCGGCCAACTCGGTGATATACCCGCCCACTTCTTATCCGCCTGCAACGTGTCCGCCGGCATCGAATCAGCCTGCGATATATCCGCCGGGAACATATCCTCCTGCACCGGCCGGGCAGCAGTACCCGAGTTTGTCCAACCCAGCCAATGCCGATTGTGCTCCGCCCGACGTTGTCATGCCCGCGCTGGGCAACAGGCTGATCGAATCGACCTGGTATACGCGGGTGGATTATTTTAATTGGAACGAACAAATGGCAGGCATGACGCCTGTCAACGAATATGGAACGTTGATTACACTGGGATACATGCGGCGGGTAGGAATAGAACGATTCCACGCGGCAGTATTTGGGGCCACCATGCGATATGTAGGCAGCAGCGAGTATAAAGGTGACGACGGCAATTACTACGAAGAGCCTTTGACCTCGGCCACGGGATATCTGGGCATACTGGCCGAATACGATCTACATATCGAACCCGATTGTTGTCCGAATCTCAGCTTTTTCGCGGGAGTTGGCACGCGGTTTTGGATCAGGGATCTCAAGGATGGTATAACCGACTATGGGAATCCGTCTTACGGATATGAGGAGTTCTGGTGGACGTTTTATCCGTACATCGGCTTGGAAAAAAAGCGGTTGCTCAGCGATGGATGGGAGTTTTACTACGCCGGCCGCATCGGCTGCACGGCAATGACATATCAGTATGAAACCTGGGGTGGCGTGCCC
This sequence comes from Pirellulales bacterium, assembly GCA_963838495.1. Lineage (GTDB taxonomy): Bacteria > Planctomycetota > Planctomycetia > Pirellulales > Thermoguttaceae > JBEKIK01. Next base: position 216,067 of record CAWIRC010000001.1, read on the forward strand.
TTGTATCCCAAGGCCGGCTTGACCGGCCAGTTGGAACTCGGGCTGCGCGGGCGATGCCTCTTCATATCGGCATTCACCGAGGTTTTTTCCTGGGGACGATCTGACGTTGTGGAGGGCTATTTGCAGCCCGATTCCCGGCTCTTTACCCTCGGCCTGAAAACAGGATTTTGCTTCTGATGCCCCCAATCGTGAATCACAACGCTTGGGAAACAATTAGGGAGAAATGAATAAAGTCCCTGATCCGCAATACGGGGACTTTGTAGAACAATCTGCAATAAAATACGGGCGGAAATGCCCGGGGCATAATAGGGATCTTATGAAAACTCGGCGTTACTGGCTGAAATACGATGTGTCGATAGTGTGGGCTCTTCCATCGGAACCAATGCCGCCGTCCATACGGTTTGAAAGCAGTTCGTGAGTCCAATTATCTATCTCGTAATTGAGGCCCCGTACCGCGCCGTCGCAAAACGACATGTTGAAAGTCGAGGGGTGTGCGCTGCCGAAATAGGGATTTTGAGACGGCCCTCCTAACCGAGGGTGATCTCGTAAAGGTAATACGTTGCCCCATCTATTCGTGTCATAGTCATAACCGGAGAATAAAGCGCTGTCGTTGCCATAATCCCCTACCGAATTATAATAGTTTTCAGTGAATACCATTTTTTCGCCAATTAAATAGGTATGGGCGGAGCCATCGGGGATGTCTTTAATCTTGACCTTACTGATCTGAAAGCACACCCCGTTCATAAAATGAGAATTGGTGGGTTGGCGAGTTCGCTGGTCCAAGTTGGGTGAATTTACATCCGGCCAATTAAATTTGCTGGTATCGACCTGAGTCGCGTCTGGACCAGCGGGCGGCATTCCTTCTGAGGTAACCGCGTTATTCCTAGAGCCTGCATTTGCTGCATAGTCGCATCCGCCGCCTTGGTCATTTACTCCGGCAGTTAATCCCCCCGCATTTGTTGGGCGGTCACGTAATATGTACAATACCGGCGGCCGCCTGGTAGGACAATATAATTCAGATATCACTGTTTGCGTCATTCTTTGCAAAATATTTTGTTTTGTGGTACCAGGAGATAAACCCATAGCCATGTCATGGAGCGACCTTTGTTCGAGCCAAGGAAGGATATTGAATATCCAACTGCCCGGCTGCTTGATGCCGTACCCGCAATTGGGATCGCCGCACCATTGCCAGGTCCAGCCTCCAGTGGGATAGAATTTTTGTGCATTTTCATGGTTGATGCAGGCCGTGGCAATTTGCTTGAGATGATTCCTGCATTCCATGCGCCTGGCCGACTCGCGGGCGGCCTGGATGGCGGGCAATAAAAGGGCGATTAAAATGCCGATGATGGCAATAACCACCAACAATTCCACTAGCGTAAATCCGCGGTTCCTGCGGATATCTTTATTGGTAACATGCGTTTTCATATTCCCTATTCTATCCTGAGAGAGTGCTAAAAAAGTTATGTTTTATGTATGGTATCCTAAACCTTGATTATAACATTTTATTTAAATTTTAGTCTACCCCCACATTTTCAAAATTGTCTTATAAAATGATACGTTAACATGTAAAATAAGAACTTCATGCCATAAATTGGCGTAAGCATGTTTATTTTTGACCTGGTTTGAAAGGTTCGTCCGCGGTACTCCGGCTACATATCGACCGTCTGCTCCATGGCATGTCATCTCTATTCCCGATTCTACATTCCTATTTTACCCCAAAGCATAGCAGATCGCCTTGGGTGGTGCCGATCACGAGCCGCCCGGCGGCGACGGACGGGGAGGCTAGGATCGCCCCGCCTGCTTCGTAATCCCAAATCAATTGGCCGGTTTTGATGTCCAAGGCGTACAAGCGGCCGTCGGCGGAACCCACGAAAATCCGCCGGCCGACAACCACCGGTGAACTGTTGACGCGACCCTTTGTAGTGAAAGTCCATAATGGCCCGCCGGTTTTGGTATCCAAGGCATGCACGAGCTTGTCTCGCGAGCCGAATATCACTGCCTCGGCTGTAACGGCGGGCGAGGAGATGTCTTCTGAAACGTTTTTGTCGGCCCGGCGGCGCCAGAATATTTTTAATGATTTTGCATCGATGGCGTAACGTTCTCCGCTCTCCGTGCCCAGATAGATTATGCCGCCTAAAATGGCCGGCGCGGAACCGGTCGGCGAAACGAGCTCCACCTCGTTTATCTGCTTTCCGGTTTTCACATCGAGTACATGCAATTTTTGGTCGCAACCGCCCACGTAACATCGGTCGTCGAAAAGGGAGCAAAATGAGCGGACTTCGTATCCGGTTTCAAAAGTCCACGCCGGCTTGCCGGTGTCGATGTCAAGACAATAAACATTGTAATCGCGGGAACCGAAGATCACACTATTGCCGCAAAAATTAGGGCTGGAATCGATCTCGCCGTCGGTATCGAAATGCCACATTTCTTTGCCCAAAGCCGCATCGACGCAATAGAACCGTCCGTCGGTATCACCAATAAACGCTCGTCCTTGATACACGCCGGGAGAGGCCTTGAATGTCGAATGGGTGGAAAAAACCCAGCGTTGATGGCCTGAAGACAGTTCCACGGCATAAAGATTGCCGTCCAGGCCGCCGACGTAGACGATTTCCCCGACGATCACGGCTGTCGACTCGAATTTGCCTTTAGGCGGAGTAAAACGCCAGACCAGATCCACTTTTTCCGGCAAATCGCTTTTAGCCGCGCCGGTGGCTTGGGCGTCGCCGCGAAACAACGGCCAGGCGCCGTTCGATACTGAAGGAGCCGCCGCCGGCAGTGGACTTTTTGAACCCGAGGAATTATCCGGAGTGCCGGATGGAGTGCGGGAGTTGCAGGAAACCGACAATAATGACGAAGCAAGCAGCGTTAATGCCGCAAAGCGGAATGATATTGGCTTCTTCATTAGAGGAAAATAATGCCCACGCGAATTCCGGTGATTCTATATTGGATCAGCAGTCTAACTACTGCTGCAACATGAGGCAATAAACGCCCACATCATGGCGTATTGGGGGCATTGGTCGGATTGGGCATCGCGCTTAGTTGCGATAGGACTTGCAAGATACTGTTCAGGTGGGCCATGCGCGGGCCAAAACGATCGACAAACTCATTGAGCATGAATTCGCCATCTATAAGCGACTCGTAATTGGCGCTGATTTCCTGGGTAAGAGTTTCCAAAAATTCGGTCTGCACCTTGCCCAGGGCCTCGGTGGCCAGCCGGCAATTGCGAGACAGATGTGGATTGGCCTGTTTCCATTGTCCCAGTTCCAGAGCGCGTTGTTTTCCGGCGCGCTAAGCTGGTTGATCAGTTCCTCGAGCAGTTCGTTTTGCCGATCTTGTGCGGAGACCAGATCGCGTAAAAGCCTGGTTTGCTCGGCCAGTTCGGCGCGGGCAGCCTGGGGCGCCGGAGGGTAAACGTTGGGCGATACGTCGATTTGAGTATATAGTGATTGACGTGTGCGTACGGGCTCTTGACTCATAGGTAAGTATCCCCTGAAATCAGACATTCCATTCAAATCCAGTATAACCAGAAATTCAATAAAAAGTCGAGTACCCAGATTGGATATTTTGCCGAAAATTTACCAAAATTCACAAATGTAATCGATCATGCCAAATGGTTATAACACTTTGAATTTCTTATAGTTATGACGTTTTTTTATGCCCCGAAAGGACGATGAAGAATAATTTCCTGCCCTCGGCGTTAAAGTAGTTCTTGATTCGCACCCGATCCCCCTGAAGGCTACTCCTGCCTTAAAAGTAAAAACTGATGAATGCGGAGATTGGATAAGTTAAATAAAATGGATCGCCGCGATGAGTAACCTGGAAACAAGATCGAAAGCAACGTCGTCAAACCCGGTATTGGGCTTTTTAACGATAATCGATAATCCCCAGCATGGTTTTTTCGGCGGGTATTTAATCCTGGACCTAATGGGCCGACCCCTGGAGTTTCATTGCACCACGCCGATCAAACCCAATCGTGCGCAAGAAATACTGTACGGGCCGACGCTGGAAGCCTTCATTTATGGCGAGCAGATTGGGAAGACATTGCTCGGGCAGTCTAGCCGCGAACTGATGATGGTCTGCACCGATTGCGAGCCGGCCTTGGCCGTGCACCAATATGTTCCTTGGCCTGTGGTGTTGGTGCTCCCCCCGGAGCAGTCGCTAACCGTGGAAGGAGAGCAAAAAATCTTCCGCTTCGACCAGGCGCATGGCGGCGGGCCAAACCTGCTGACTTTTCAGTTGGGTCGCAATCGCCTGGCCTTGCCTGTAAGGGCCGAGGCTCAGCGGCAAGCAATCCAAGAGCAGCATGGCGAGTTGCTCCAGGCGTTCGATCTGGCCGAGCCTTTCACCCGCATTCGCGAGGCCATCGAAGAGGCACAACAGGCCGTGCGATGAGCAAAGATACGGATGATCTGAAAGCGAATTGCCGCCCGCATCGAATTGCTTGGCCGGGGCCGTCGGTTCCGGCCGTGGTCAGCCTGAATGTGCAAATCGATTCTCCTTTGCGGGCAATCGATTTAAGTTGCCTGTTGCTCCGGAATGAGCCGAAGGTGTCTTCGCTGCCGGCTGCATGCGATGCGCCTTTGGTGATAACGATTCCCATTGCACATCCGGCCGTTTGCGTGCGGAATTTTAATTTCTCCGAACCGGCCGAAATGCCGCGTGCCACTGCTTCGCAGAAGCAGTGTTCCATGGGCATTACCGCTGCGTGTACCAAGCAGTGGCATTTCACCCGCATCAAGCCGCCCGGCGACGTGATCAAGTTGGAAGACCGCCTGCATTACCTCTTGCAGCCCTCGCTCGAATCGCTGTTGGATCAAGGGGCTCTCGGATTTCCTTGCCGGCCTTACCCCTATCAATTCGAAGGCATGGCATTTTTATATCCCAGGCACGCCGCCATCCTGGCCGATGAGATGGGATTGGGAAAAACCATGCAGGCCATCACTGCCATTCGGCTTTTACTCCACCGCCTGGAAATCCGCCGCGTGCTTTTGGTTTGTCCCAAGCCGCTGGTGGCCAATTGGCAGCGGGAATTTTCGCTTTGGGCCCCGGAATTGCCCGTCATGGTGATCGAAGGTGATCAGGATAAACGCGCATGGCAGTGGCAACTGCCTGATGCCCCGATCAAGATCGCCAATTATGAAATTCTCCTCCGCGACCGTGAGATCTTCGAAAACTCCTCCCCTCTCCCTTTGGGAGAGGGCCGGCCAAAACACTCCCCTCTCCCATTGGGAGAGGGGCCGGGGGTGAGGGCGGGACTGTCTGGAGAAAAGGAAAACAACCCTCACCCTAACCCTCTCCCAAAGGGAGAGGGGACTATTGCTCCGGTGAATTTCGATCTAGTGCTGCTGGACGAATCGCAGAGGATCAAGAATCGCCTAAGCACGACAAGCCAGATAGTGCGTTCGATATCGCGCAAACGGAGTTGGGCCCTGACCGGTACGCCCGTGGAAAACAGCACCGACGACCTGGTAGGGATTTTCGAGTTTTTGGCGCCCGGGTTCCTGTCCCCGGACATGAAGCCGCGGAAAATGGGCCGCACCATTAGCGACTACATACTCCGCCGCACAAAAGACCAGGTTTTGGCCGATCTGCCGCCGAAAATCGTGCACGACGAACGCCTGGAGCTTACGCCCGAGCAGCGCGAAACCTACAAACTGGCCGAGGACGAGGGCGTACTGCGATTGACCGAATTGGGCCTGTCGGCCACGATCCGGCACGTTTTTGAACTGATTTTGCGGCTGAAACAGATCTGCAATTTCGATCCCGCCGCCGGAACAAGCGCAAAACTCGAGCGGCTGGAGGCCGATTTGGAGGAAATCGCCCAAAGCGGACGCAAGGCCATTGTTTTCAGTCAATGGGTGAACACGATTGAAAAACTGAGCGGGCATTTGGCCCGATTCGGTCCCCTGGAATATCACGGGCGGATTCCAGGCGACCGGCGAGAGACGATCATCGAACGCTTCCGCTCCGACGCTTCCAGCCACGTGCTTTTGATGACCTACGGCGCCGGCGGCGTGGGCCTGAACCTGCAAATGGCCAATTACGTGTTTCTTTTCGACCGCTGGTGGAACCCGGCCGTGGAAGACCAAGCCATAAACCGCGCCCACCGCATCGGCATCGACGGCCCTGTGTATGTGACTCTATTCCTCATGCTCGACACCATCGAAGAGCGCATCGAGCGAATCCTGCAAGAGAAACGCGATCTTTTCGACACCATCTTCTCCGACGCCGCCACCCATCAAAAACTTGGCCTGACCCAGGAAGAACTCTTCGGGCTGTTCCAAATTAAATGCCCGACGGCTCCTATCGACAAAGCGGCATAGCTAAAACGTGATAGATATTTACGATTCTATAATTGTACAATATCAATGAAAAGTTATTATTTTCAATTATCTGCTTTTACCATCTTCCCACCTAGTGTATGAAATATCTTGGCCAAATATTCTTCAAGTGGACCTGCAATTTTGATATACTATGAATATAAGTTCTCAAAATCAATAGCTTTATCTAATTTGCGAGGATCTACTACTCTTGATATGGGATTGCTTGAATCTAGCCCTTCTATCAATAATTGATTGCAATGGGCAAAATAGTTGCGTATAGTGTTCACTCGATTTAAATTTTCCAATTTCTTCTTTTCCATATTAGGTATAATCTTTTCCAGTATTCGACGTTTGAGAGCGAAACTGCAATATTCGTCATAGAGAAATTCTAGTAGGAAAGAACGCATTACCTTGCCGAAATAATGCTGTGAAATAATTGCATTGATTATCCATTCTATATTGATCGTCCGTTCAATGACTTCGGATCGAAATTTGGAAATCTGTTCGGAATTGATCATTTGTTTGAACTCATAGTATTATTTATTTCAGCACATATTGCATGCCATATAAATCATATATGACGCATTTATGAATATAAATATTTAAAGCTTTCTCTTCCTCTCAATTAACCAACGTTCTAAGGATTTTACACTTTCACTGCTTCGGCATCCTGCCAATAAACCTTCGATTCCGATATGTTCGTCCAGATCGTACCACTCTATTGCGTATCCATCGCCCAGCAATCGCCAATTTTGACGTTCCGCAGAAGTGCCATCCAATAATCTCGGATACCACGATAATGGAACGGAAATAATGCGTCCGTCTGCCAAATCTACAATAAGCCGATCTTCCGTAGTGCAAACTTTTGTCGCCAAAGGTTCAGTTTCAAGCGTCAAATTGATCATGACAAGCCCCGTTAGATCAACCGTGTAAATCCCGCTTGTTCAAAATGGCGGTCGGTGGCGGCGGCTTCATTCAGATTTTGTTGCCGCATGATTATAAAAGAAATACAATCGGTAAGAGACCAATCTTTATCCATGCGTTGGGAATATAAATCTAATCCCTCTTCAAGCAACTGACTTGAAAGAGGAATAATGGTGACGCGATTGCTGTTTTGTAGGGTTTTATATATCGATACAAACAATGTCCGGTTCAAGCCTCTGCAAAGATTGTTCGCCAATTCAGTTATTACCCAAGCAGATGTAATAAAATCGCCTTTATATTCCCCTGCAAATGTTTTTGCTTTAAGATGGTTTATATCTTTGGGATTTAATAAAGCGATGTAATACGATGTATCCGCGAAAACGGCTTTCATCGCTTGGGCGTCCCGTAAAGATAGTGATCGTGATTTTCAGAAGCATCCTCCGGTAAACCGACTGCCTTGCCGGCATATTTCAGCAACGGTTCCGTAGGTGTTGAGCTTTGATCTTTATCACCAGGTTGCTCTGCGGGTTTTTCATGCACTTCGATACTGACCTCTAATCCTTCTTGTAGGACCACCGGCTGATCGAAGACTACCACGCCGTTTTTTATGTGCCCGCTGTAAACCATATAAATGCCTCCCCAAAAACATTTAAATTGAGAATTAATGTCACTACTTTAGTCTATATTAATGGTTCAGCCTGGTCAATTCGTCCCATAGTAATATCTGATTATAGTGAATATCATAACCAGTATGGCAAATACTTACGATTTCGACGTCATTGTTATCGGCGCCGGGCATGCCGGGGCGGAGGCGGCGCTGGCGGCGGCGAGGCTGGGGGCAAAAACGGTGCTTCTGACTAGCAACCTCGACACCATCGCGCAGATGAGCTGCAATCCGGCCGTGGGCGGTGTGGGCAAGGGGCATATCGTACGCGAAATCGACGCCTTGGGCGGCGCCATGGGTCGGGCAACCGACGCCGCGGCCATCCAGTTCCGCATGCTCAACCGCAGCAAAGGTCCGGCCATGCACGGACCAAGGGCCCAGGCCGATAAACGCGCGTATCAGCAGGAAATTAAGCGCATTCTTGAATCCCAGCCGGGATTGTCGCTCCGCCAAGAGACTGCCGATGATCTGATAGTGGAGCCCTTCGGCGGGACGATGCGAGTGGCTGGCGTGCGCGTCCTGGGCGATGCCGTCTACCGAGCGCAGGCGGTTATTTTGTGCGCCGGCACGTTCATGCAAGGCCTGTTGCATGTGGGCGAGACCACCATGCCCGGCGGTCGCATGGGCGAACCTACGTACGCCGGATTGAGTTGGGCATTGGAGAAATCGGGATTTACCATCAGCCGCTTCAAGACCGGCACGCCGCCGCGGATAAACGGCCGCACAATCGATTATTCCAAAACCGAAATTCAGTGCGGCGACGACGATCCCCAGCCGTTTTCTTTTTTAACCGAAAAGATCGAATGCCGGCAAATCCCCTGCTGGATAACATACACCAATCAGGCCGTGCACGAATTGGTGCGGGCGAATCTGCACCGGGCGCCGATGTACACCGGGCAAATAAAATCCGTAGGACCGCGCTATTGCCCGTCGTTCGAGACCAAGGTCGTGCGGTTTGCGGAAAAACCGCGGCATCAGTTGTTTTTGGAGCCGGAGGGCCGGCATACGCACGAGGTTTATATAAACGGGCTGGCAACCAGTTTGCCGCGCGATGTGCAAGAGGCCATGCTGCGATTGATCCCCGGCTTGGAAACGTCCGAAATCCTCCGCTACGGCTATGCTATCGAGTACGATTATCTTCCCCCGGACCAGTTGCAGATTTCGCTGGAAACCAAGCGCGTGGCCGGCTTGTATATGGCCGGGCAGGTGAACGGCACAACCGGATACGAGGAGGCCGCCGCGCAGGGATTAATTGCGGGAGTGAATGCAGTGCTGTCGCTGCGGGGAAAAGATCCGCTGGTTTTGGGACGGCACCAGGCGTACATCGGGGTGATGATCGACGACCTGGTTACCCGGGGCGTGGACGAGCCATATCGGATGTTTACCAGTCGGGCGGAATATCGCCTGATGCTCAGGCAAGACAATGCCGACCGCCGCTTGACGCCTTTAGCATACGATTTGGGCCTGGTGGACGGGCAAAGGTGGAGCAAGTTTCAGGCTAAACAACAAGAAATCGAGCGAATAACGGCACTTTTGGAAAACACCCATGATGGTTCGGTTTCGTTGTCCAAGATGCTTAGGCGGCCTGAGGCGACTTGGGCCGACGTGGCGGCCAGGTTGCCCGAATTAAGCGATATTTTGCGAGACGTAACCCGGCAAGTGGAATACGACGCAAAATACGCGGGATACATTGCCAGGCAGCAGGTCGAGATAAAGCGCGGGCAGCGTTTGGCTGCGCGGCGCATACCGGGTTTTTTAGATTACAGCAAGATACCGCATTTACGCCAGGAAGCTCGGGAAAAACTCTCTCGCATCCATCCGGCGGACCTGGCCCAGGCCGGCCGGATCAGCGGGATTACACCGGCCGATATAGCTGTTTTGATGATCCATCTGACCGGTGATAGAGGTGGAAGACAGGGGGCGGCGAGAGTTTGAGATGCTTGGTGAAATACACGCCTCAAAGTGATAAATAATTCTCCGCCCTTTTCATGCAATCGACAATATCTATGCTTTATCCCCAAGTCGCGTTATTGCCCTACTTTGCCTGGACTAGAAAAATTGTATTTATAGAAACGTGTCATAAATTGTAACGTCTTATGAATAAGAGACTTATAAACTTATTAGTCGTATTGACAGGTTCGGGAAGATAGCTATAATTAAGCCCGATTGGTAAGTTCGGTAATGTCGGAAGGACCGGATGAGCCTGTTGTTTATGCTCAGTGTAGTGATGTAAGAAATTTACGAATACGGCGAATTCAAGGCGATTTAATGCCCGTTTTTCCACGGAGGACCAGAAGACGCTGAACGACTTTCCGACGGCGAAAACAGCGCCTTCGCTACAAGCTAGTTGCCCCGGGCGACTAGTCAAGGGATGGTGAAACGAATATGAAAACTGTGTTTACGACCGGCGAGGCTGCCAAGATTTGCAAGGTCAGCCAGCAGACAATCATTCGTTGTTTCGATTCAGGTCAACTGAAGGGATTTCGCGTGCCGGGCAGCCGGTTTCGGCGGATTCCCCGCGATCAGCTTTACATGTTCATGCGCGACAACGGCATTCCCACCGATGCCTTGGAAAGCGGCAAGAGAAAAATTCTCATCGTCGACGACGACGAAGAACTCGTCGAGCTGATCACCGACGTATTGGACCGCGACGGCCGCTTCGAAGTCCGCACGGTGAACAACGGTTTCGACGCGGGCATGATGGTCAAGGAATACCGACCCGACTTGATCGTCCTCGACGTCATGCTCCCGGACATCAACGGCAAGGAAGTTTGCCAGCGGGTCCGCGGCGACAAGTCGATGGACGACGTGCGGATCATCTGCATATCGGGCATGGTCGAGGAAGACAAGATCGGCGAGCTCAAGGCGGCCGGTGCAAACGATTTTTTGCACAAGCCGTTTGAGGTGGAAAAACTGTTGGAACGCATGTGCGCGCATCTGGACATCGAAGTCCCGGCCAGCGCGTAGAATCAATCCTAAAACTTTTTTTCTGAGGCCCTCGCCCCAGCCCTCTTCTTAAGGGATGGGGGTTATTGGGCTTTTTTGTTTCCGGAGCTAATCGGTGAACGAAGCGGAGTTGGCCGCGCTTCTGGCAAGGCTGGAGACATTGGAAAGCAAATTCCAAGAGGCCCTGGAAGCGGAAAAGCTGGAGGCCATGGCCGAACTGGCCGCCGGGGCCGGCCACGAAATCAACAACCCGCTTACGATCATTGCCGGCCGGGTCCAATTGTTTTTGCAGGATGAGGCCGATCCTGAGCGGCGCAGGGCCCTTGCCCTTGTGAATTCGCAGGCCATGCGGATTTACGAGATGATCGCCGACATGATGCTCTTTGCCCGGCCGCCGCAGCCGGATTTCTCATTAGTGGATGCGGCAAAAATAGTCGATGAAATTGCCCTCGATTTTCAATCTTCTGCCGCGTTGCAAGAAACGGTTTTCAACCGCCTCGGGCATCCAGGCCCACTGGAAATCGAGGCAGACCCAGTGCAATTGACCGTGGCCGTCCGCGCCCTTTGCCAAAATTCGCTGGAAGCCCTGGGCCACGGGGAAAAATTGAAATTGATCTTCAGTCCAGCGGCGACGAAGTGACAATCAGCGTGACGGACGACGGCCCGGGCATCACGCCCGACGAACGCCGCCATATCTTCGATCCCTTTTTCTCCGCCCGCCAGGCCGGCCGCGGCTTGGGGCTGGGACTTTCGAAATGCTGGCGGATCGTGACCAACCACGGCGGCAAGATAGAGGTAGAAAGCGCTCCCGGTCAGGGCGCGGGATTTGTAATCACACTACCCCGACTAAGAAAGTCGTGCGAAGGATAATCGCCATTTATGCGGCACATTCGATGCGGCTCTTTCAATCACGTATTTTTTAAAAAATGCTGTCTTGTGTGGGAACTAATCGTTTTCACTCTTCAAGCGAAAAACCTCCGCTTTTCCAACGGGAACTGACTGAGAAAAGCAATGGTTTGTAAGCTCCGGCCTTGAACCGTCGTCGGGATTAATCTGATATGAGGGAATCGTAAACGCGCTTTCGTAGCCCGGGACATCGTTTATGATGCCCAATGCGTCGATTACCCACGTCGGCTTGACCATCAAACGGTCAAAAGCTTTAGCGCCCATATATTCGCGAACGTACTTTTCGGTCGGTTCGTCCAATTGTGGCCGAATAAAATAGCGGTCGCCGAGATAATAAATGGCGACGTCTTGCGTGTAGTTGGGGAATGCATTGATTACCTGCTCGCGATCGGTCGATCCGGACAAAGCATCGCGCAGATTGGAAATTATACCATCCCAGATGTTTTCCGGGGGATGGAATATCTCGGAGTAAACCGGGGCCATCCACGAGATGGGCACGTCTCGAGAAAACGGACGCGTCCAGTACGAAATTGTGAAAAGATTAAAAAAAACTAGCGCTGCACAAGAAAGCAAATACACGCGCTTATACGGAATAATCGAGTTAAGGATGATAAAACCGGAAAGCATGGCAAAGACCAGAAGATGAGGCATGAAGCGAAGATATGAGAGGGCTATGTGTGTATTGGTGTATCCATATTCTTTTACGTATCCGAAAATAAAGGCCGTTGCGAATATCTGGATAATAATGTTCAAGAGTACAAGTACCGGAAGTGGATCGCTAAGAGTGGCTGCGACGGTCTTTCGCATCCGATAGATTAAAAAGGCGGAAATTATCGCCCAAAACAGCAATGGCACGCAATCGACCGCGTCCATATCGACCACAAGGATTAGAAAACTTGCTAACGCATCTCGAAGATAGAAGCCCAAGTTAGTGGCGATTAGCGACGAAATGCTCTTGAATAGTCCCATGTCCGAAAGCGGCGGACCGAGCATCTCATACCAGACAAACCACGAAATGAAACCCACGGCGCTGGATATGAAGTAAATCAGGAAGGCCTTTCGGCGGAAGAAAAGACAGTACAACAGCAATGAAACACTGGAACAGAGTGCTGCGAAGGGGTGGGTCTGAAAAAACAATATAAATATGAACAAAGCCAAGGCATAGCGAAAGTGGACTTTCTTGATATCAACCGATAGATGCCAGATAAGCAAGGAATAAACTAAAATCAAGATCGAAAAATATCTGGCGTTTCTTTGAAACAACACGATTTGCGGGGCCATAAGCGCCAGAGCGGCGACAATATCAGGATACGCCGCCCGTTTCTTCAAAATTGAATAAATCGGAAAGAAGGCGGCAACGCCGATCAATGCAAACAAGATACGCAATCCCGCGCCGTTATCGCCAAAAATCGTAATTGATAAGGCCCCCAGGTAATACTGCGCCCAAGGGATTTGTTTATAAATAAAATCCCTGTTGACCTGGATGCCGGATTCATAAAGGCTCAAATTTCTGCCGTCGTACGCAATGGGCAAACCGCAGCGAAGAATGCTCCGGGCCTCGATGCCGGTCTCGGCCTCGTCGCACCATAAAGGCGGCCTGTCGATTCTAAACAGATAAACCGCCGCAATCATGCCGGCGAAAATTATCAATCTGTAGCGGCGCAAAGAATCTTCGGCGAATATTTGCCGATGGAAATTCGGCGGCGACTGACGCGCAGAATCTCTAACTTTCGGTGGTTTGCGATTTCTCTTCATCGCTTATTCTATAATCTCGGCCGTGAAATTCCGTGGACAAGACAGTATTATAAATCGTGAATTGCCGCTAAGACAACACAACTTATCTAATGTGCCCAAAATCGGCAATATCACGATTATCGCGTTACCGTCTAATCAATTGCTCGATAAACCTTGCCAATTGGGCCGAGCATGCCAGCGAGTTCTCTTTCAGCCCAAAGATCCTTAACGCTCGCCGGGCGGCGCCAGATTGTTGCAAAGGCCGCGCCCAGACGGGCGGCTCTGGACTTTTGATTGAGAAGGCGTTCAACGTCGGGGGGCAGAGCGTCATTGGCGGCGTCCAAGATAACCCGGGCGGAGACAAGCGGCAAGCCTTGCCGTCGGCAGACTTCGGCAACGGCAAAGGTTTCCATGTCCACTGCCAAGGCTCCATGCTGTTGATGTAAAGCTTGTTTTTCGGCCGGCTCGCGAACTACGTGATCGATGGAAAGCAGCTTGCCGACGTGAAGATCGGGCCAGGCGAGTTTATCCAGAGGAAATGATGAAATAGCAGATGGCTGCCCTTGTTTCGCGTTCTCAGGCGATGGAAGCACCTGCCTAAGAATAATCTGTTCCCCGGAGGAATTGATAACGCTCTCGGCCAAGAGGATATCGTGCCGTTTAAGCGACAGGCTCAGCCCGCCTGCGAAACCGGCGGAGACGATGATTTGGGGCCGATGGCCGTTGATAAGGACTTCCGTTGCCCGGGCTGCGTTTTGCCGGCCCGGCCCGGAGCGGATAATCGCCACCCGCCGGCCTTTTAAACCGCCTTCCTTGATGAAAAAACCGCTGCCGCGGATGCGAACCGATCCTAAAAGCAGGTCTTCAAAACAGCCGGATTCAATGCCCAGGGCGAATATGATTCCAAAATGGCAAGGTTTGATTTCCAGGTTGGACATCGTCGATAACCGGAATCAGTAGATGGCGGGCATCGCGAAACCGCAAGCGGTTTCAGGAAATTATGTGTCTACCTCATTTGCCAGACGGCCATGCGGAGGATGTCGAGAATTCGCTTGTTTGCCGTCAACACGGCGGCGGGCTCGAAACCGCAGTGCATCAGGCAGTTTTCGCAGCGCGGGTCATTGCCCGGGCCAAGGCGGGTCCAATCGGTTATGTCGATCAGTTGGCGGTAGGTGAGGTAATGAGCGTCGCAGCACAAATAGCACCGGTCTGCGCCAGCCGCGGACGTTGAACGTGGGATTGGCCCAGGCCGCGCATTGCAATTCGCGCCGGCCGCGGAGAAACTCCAGGTAGATGGGCGAGGCAGCGAGTTTGAAGCGGCTTAGGAGTTTTTGGGCCATTTGGAATTTTTCATGGATTTCCCGCCGCGTCATGAAAATATCATTGGCGATTTTGGGATCGGCCTGGGAAACCGCGTCGTAGCCGTAAGCTGGGGAAATCATCATGCCGTCCACGCCCAATTCGGTCAGATAGGCGAAGAGCACGGCGATCTCGTGCATGTCGGTGTCTTTATAGATGGTGGTATTGGTGCATACTGCAGAACCGGCCTTTTTGGCGGCCTGGATTCCGGAAACCGCCGCTGAAAACACGCCTTCCCGCTGCGCCATACGGTCGTGTGTGGTTTCCATGCCGTCGAGGTGCACGTTAATGAACAAGCGTTTGTCTGGCCGCAAGCCGGGCAGTTTGTCTTCCAAAAGCAGGCCGTTGGTGCATAGATAAACGTGCTTTCGCCGGGCAATGAGCGATTGTACAAGAACTTCGATTTCCGGATAAATCAGCGGTTCGCCGCCGCAAATGCTTACCACCGGAGAGCCGCACTCGTCTACGGCGGCCAGGCATTGCTCGATCGTCAGCCGGCAGGATAGGGTATCGGCGTATTCGCGGATCCTGCCGCAACCGCTGCACGACAAATTGCAGGCATGGAGCGGCTCGAGCATCAGCACCAGGGGAAAATATTTCTCGCCCGCGAATTTCTTCCGCAACAGGTAACCGGCAATGGAACGGGTAAGGGACAATGGGAATCGCATGAGGGTGTAGTTATCAGTTGTCAGTTTTAATTTGAATTCTGCAAGATTGCTCCCCTCTCTCAAAGGGAGAGGGGATGAATGGGGCATTAGAAATTTTCGGCACGGGCAAAAACGTAACCGGGTTTTTTCTTTGCGGGAGCTAGAGTTTCCGAATCCGGGTTTTTTTGCTTGAAGGCGGTCAATTCGTTATCGCTTTGTTTTGGATGGACCTTCAAGGCCCATTGCGAGAGGGCCAGGAGCGGGAAATAAATCGGATAGTAATGATAGCGGAGATAATATACTTGCGGGAAACCCGTGCCGGTGAATTCCGGTTCGTCCCAGGTGCCGTCGTCATTTTGCATCGAGGTCAGGTAGCGGATGCCCCTGGTTACGGCTGGATGCCGCTGGAGCCCGGCGGCAATCAGTCCCATAACTGCCCAGGCGGTTTGCGAGGCGGTGACATCGCCTTGTCCACGGAGGTGGGGATGCTCGTAACTCTCCGGCGATTCGCCCCAGCCGCCGCAGGCCTGTTGATGGACCAAGAGCCAATTGGCCCCGGCTGCCACGGCAGGGTCTTCGGCGGGCACGCCCACGGCGGTCAAGTCCGATTATGGCCTGCCAGGTGCCGTAGATGTAATTTACCCCCCAGCGGCCGAACCAACTGCCGTCGGGTTGCTGTGCGCGGCGTACGTAGGCCACGGCCCGGTCCACGGCCGCATCGCCCAGCCGGCGGCCGAGTATGCCCAGGGCCTCCAACACGCGGCCGGTTATATCCGGGGTGCTGGGGTCGATCATGGCATTATGATCGGCAAAGGGTATGTAGCAGAGAAATTCGCGGTTGTTGTTGCGATCAAAGGCGCCCCAGCCCCCGTCGTCGTTTTGCATGGCCATGATCCATTGTTCGCCGCGGCGGATGGCCTGGACAGTTTGGTCCAAGGTAAAAACCTCGTCATCTGTCGGGGCGGCGTTGGCCTTTCGCCCATGCTGATCGGTTTCGGAAATTATGCGCAGGGCGGGCGGCAGGGAGCCTGTTGTATCCAGTCTTTCGTTCAAATGGGCATGCAGCGCCATAAGGGTCATGACGGTATCGTCCACGTCCGGATAAAACGCATTGGCATATTCAAAGCACCATCCGCCCGGCTCGACTTTCACTTTTTCGGCCCAATCGCCGCGCCGGGAGATCTGCCGGTTTAAAAGCCAGGCTATTGCCTTGCGAATGGCGGGAGTGTCGTTGCCAATGCCCCCGGCCGATAAGGCCCGCAGCGTTATCGCCGTATCCCAGACCGGGGATTTGCAGGGTTGCACCCGGGTAGTGTCGTTTTCCGGGTCCTCGATGACCAGGTCATCCAATTGCCTCATGCACTGGAGGAACTCGGGGCTGTCGTCGGCATAACCCAGGCACTTCAGGGCCAAAATGCTCCATACTATGGGCGGATAAATTGCTCCCAGGCCGTCGCTTTCCTGAAAGCGTTCCAGCATCCACTTTTTTGCGGCGGCAATCGCCCGCCGCCTGAGCGGAAGCAATCCATGCCGCTTGCACCATTTCCACAGGCAGTCGGCAGTGCGGAAAAAGCGGTCCCAACTCAACAATCCGGCGCCGCCTTTCAGGCCGGGGCATCTTAGCGGGGGCCAGTTTTCGGGCTCGCGGATGAATAACTCGCGGATGCCCAAGCGGGGATTGATTTCCCGCACCGGCTGAAATGCCGATATGATCGACAGCGGCACGACAATCGTCCGCGACCAGGCGCTCATGTCGTAAATATTTATAGGGAACCATTTTGGCAAAAGCATGATTTCCGGGGGGATCGCCGGGCATTGTTCGTAAGAAATCTGGCCTAAAAGGGCCAAAAAGAAGCGGGTATAGCTGTTCACGGCGTCGGCCCCGCCGTGGGCTAGAATCGCCTCCCGGGCCCGCTGCATGTATTCGGCGCTGGGATCGTGTCCGGTGAGTTTAAGGGCGAAATATGCCTCCACGCTGGAACTGATGGCCAGTTTTCCGCCCTGATACATGGCCCAGCCGCCCTCGGGTAGCTGTTTTTCGACAATATAATTGGCGGCCCGCCGGGCCAGATCGGAGTTTTCCCGGCCCAAATAAGCTAAAAGCAGGATAGTTTCGGTCTCGGTGAGGGTATCGCCTTCCAATTCCGCACACCAGGAACCATCCAGGTGCTGCTCAGTGAGAAGCCATTGCCTGGTGCGGGTAATGGCGCGCCTGACAGGCGTGCCCAGCGTTTTAAGGATTTGAGGGTCGGCCCCCCCAATTTCCCGCGGCTGACCTGGCCTGTCCATAGACCAGACAGAAAGACTCCGGATCGAACTCATCGCCGGCCTCCTACAGTTAGCGGTCGTCCCTGACGCGCAATCCCGAATTAACGGGAACGTAAGAGTAATTTATTATATATGCCCATACTTAACAATACAGAAAAATGGGCAAAATCGGCCGTGCTAGCATGAAATTTTATAATGAGGCCGGTAAAAGTCAAAATTCCAGGGTGCGAGCTGGTGAATTTTGTTGGATTTCGGTTGTGGTTTTTGGGGAGAAGAATAAGAAGAATAAAGGGGACAGGCGCATATATTGAAGAATAAAGGGGACAGGCGCATATATAGACTAGGTTGGGAAATCTTAGTAACTGGACTTTTGCAAATTAGGTCAAACCCAACCGTAATGTGATATGGTCAAGACCGTAGGAATAATCGGTGACTTGTTCGATCACCCAGGCGATGGTGGATCGCATGGTTTCGCGCATTACCGCCCGACAGGCTTCGCCGATGGTCGTCAGTTTGCGGAGGGCCCATGTTTTCGCACGGTTCGGCCCGAGTTGATCCATGAGCAGAGTGTACGCCAGCATGACCAAGTACATGTGCCGGGTCTGGCCTTGGCCGTCGCGCAGCTGACAATCTCCCATGCCCAACTCCTGCTTTCCGTCCCGATGAAAGGTCTCCGTTCCTGTCCAGCGATATTTGTAAACCAAGAGAATCCGCACCACGTCCCAGGCGACACGGTTGGTTATCAAAATCTTGCAGGGTTGTTTGTCTCGTTTGTTGTCCCAAATAATTACGATCCGTACCTTGTGGTTGACTCCGGGTATATGCAAGCAAACGGTGAAATGCCATTGTTGCTCTCGTCCGCGATGGAACGATTTGCGGGTTTCGGGATCGATCTCGGCGGCGAGTTCGTCGGCGCGGATCACTTTGCCCTTCCATTCGACCTTGCGATTGAACTTCAAGTCGCCGACATAGCCGCGAGGCCGGTCGAAACGGTCCCTCTTGGAATGAATGTGGTTCAGTATCTCCGCGTTGGTGAAATAGCTGTCGAAAGTGAAGTCCCCGGGAATTTCCCGCTCGCATACCCAATCGACCAATTGGCAACAGAGCTTGGTATGATCGAAGAATTTCTCTCCGGTGGCCTCGCATTGCTCCCGCTTGCGGAAGCGGCGGAATTCCAGGGGATAGTGCTTCCCGCTGGAGCACACGTAGTTGGCGAACAGATAATCGTGGGCGATTTTGTTTCGCTGATCGGCGTGATCCCAGAACCATCCTGCGTCTTTGATGTACTTTCCGTCGTGGTCGATCAGCACGTTGTCGATGGCAATGACCCCGCGGTCCGTATATTGAGTGCTGGAATCCCGCTGCAACCATTCCAACCGCCGTTGGTTGAGGGTTTCCGCGTCCCAATCCACTTCGGTCAAGAATTTGTTGAGGCAGGATTGGTCGGTGGTCTGGGCAAACTCCCGATTGATCCCCAGGACCGACTTCCGCTCCGCAATCATCAGTCCTGTAAGATACTCCGCGAAATGCCTTCGCTGCGGTTCGTTGGCAAACAAATCTCCGAACTGCTCCATAGCGTCCCGAACGACTTGAGGAAACTCGATGATCCCTGGCATGACTGCACCATCCTTGGTTGTGAAGTGCCATCCCAAACACCACCGAATTAAACGCAATTTTACCCATTTTGACAAGACCAAACAACAGTTTGCAAAAGTCCAGTTAGTAAGATTGCGGCCATGACTAGAACCGCAAGAGTCGCGCCGGGGGGTGCTTAACGGTGGCGTGGGACGAATGCAGATTCAGGCCTTCGAGCACGTCGTACCATTCGTCGATGATGCGTTAGCTCGCGCAGCCCTTCGGCAGCACCACATGGACCGATTGACTGCGGAACAACTCGGGCTGCAATCGACGCTCCGGCGTCGAGGTCGCTCTCATAGGATACATTCTTGAACCAAAATACTCAATTTACCCAATATATGCGCCTGTCCCCTTTTTATCTCCATATTAGGCGCGGGGAAAACGGCGACAGCCGTGTTTACGATAGACAACCCGCGCGGGGATGGAAACCCGGTGTTGGGCGTTTGGTCACTGAACTATGATCCCACGGTAATAAAAGTATTCGCCGGCGGCGGCGAGATTTTGCCCGGAAAGTTGAATCTAGAACAAGGCCTGGTTTCCTCCCAACAAATAACGCTGACCATAATCGGGGTTTCCGGCGGCAATGCCGATATTTCCGCAAGATGGAACGTCTGGACCGATCCCGAGGCACCCTTAGGTCGGGCATTCAATATAGGCGGGGAACAGGACATGGGCATCCAGGCCGTTAACGTGGATATCGACACTGACTCGAACAATGACGGCACCATAGACCATTTTACGGACAATCCGGTCGAGGATCAGGACCTGGGTCGCGTTATGAACGTGCATGCCGACGGCTATGACGACCTGGCCGAAGTGGATATTCGTTTCACGGGCATTAGCTACTATCCCCTTTCCGCCGGCCACGTGATCGGCGAACTTACAGCCACCGGCGACATCCGCGTTTGGGCCGACCAGGGAATGACAACCCTTCTCGCATCGCCCGGCCAAAGCAAAACCTGGGACCTGTATTCCGATGTTGTCCCGTCAACCGTATATGTCGAAGGGTTAACGCCCGGAGATTCCCAATTATCCTGGACAGTCATAGTTAATGGCAATGAGTTAAACACTGATTCAGTGAAGTTCAAGAATATTAAAATTGATATTAAAAAAGACGGCCAAATAATTACAAATACAACAGTGGATGTTGTCGTTGGGCAAAAAATGTCGTTAACCGCTGAAATTCAGGGTCGGAATCCCCAATTTCCCATTTATATGCCATATTATTCTTGGGACATAACAAATGGTACCGCAGTCAAAGATTATAAGCAAACTCCAAACAGAGGATATATAGTTGATTTTTCTAATCAGGACTATAATAAAAAGAAATTTGTATTTTATTGGATCGCTGGAAGCAATCAAAATTCTCAAGTAGAATTAACACTGTCTTTTGGACCATTTGGAGTAAAAGAAGATGCATGGTTTAATGTTTTGCGTCCTATGGCAACATTGACAGAAACTCCAACATCTGATAGACCCGAAGTGGATGTAAGTAATCCAGGTTTTCCAGGTAGTGGACTAGAATTGCATTTTGGCAGCTTTAATTCTCCTGGAATGACCTGGAACGGATCCGTGACAACAACAAATTGCACTGGTGGAGAAATTCAGTTGGTTCAGTTGATCAATACAGATTCCCGATCCACAGAGGATGGCACAGATTTCAGATGGAAGATAACGACGGATGGCGCCTATGTCCTGGATCCAAACAAAAATACCGGGGCCGTTGAATATGGTAAAAAACCCATTGACGATAATGCGACAGTGAGTTTTCAATCCGATGATACACCGGGTGCCGCTTTATTTGGCTACAATTATTATTATTGCAGCGACCAATTTGAGGATTACTTGATGTACCGGCCCACAGGAGGCATTTGGGTCACCTTGAAAGTATCTTATTGGTCATGGGATGGCACTGCCGTCATGAATTTGGAAACCGGTCATTGGGCGTGTACAGGCTTTGGGTATTCATTTGGCCCAAGCAGCGATAGCACTGAATTACCGATATGGGAAAATTCTATTACGTCTATTGGGAGAATGCCGGACAATTCGTAAAAAGGAGACATCCAGAATGTTTTATTATCTAAGAGCAGTATTATTTACGATTGTGCCCACGATGTTTTTGTTTCAATCAGAGAATGAAACAAAAGATAATAAAAGAGAATGGGGAAAACAAATTGAAGGGCAGGAAATATCAATTAGAACAACTAAGCTCAGGTATGCCCCGGAAGAGCGAATAATATTGCATATAATATATAAAAATGCCGGTAAGAACCCCGTAATAACATATTCGGGCACAGGACGTCATTATGAAATAACAGTTACGAGACAAGATGGGAAAGAGACACCGTTGACAACTTTTGGAAAAGGTGCTTTCGATAGAATATTTCATAGGCATATCATTCAAATACAGCCCGGCGAAGATCAGGAGACAGACTACCTTCTAAGCAGAATACACGACCTGACGTCAGATGGCAAATATACCATAATCGCAAAAAGGACAGTTGGAAAAGATGAGAAAGGTAAAGATATTATAACTATAACTTCAAATAAATTGGAAATCACCATCGATAGCAACCTCGACCCAGATTATGGCAAATTCAGTGGCTAGTAAAAGACTTGATTTCCTCCCAACAAAAGAAAAAAGGAAGAAAAAAGGAAAAAAGGTGACAGCCACCAAATTTGACAAGCCTGGGGTATTTTGGTAAAAAGCTGTGGATGGCACGGCCACGACGGTATTCGCCGGGAGGGATGGTTTTCCACATTCTCAACCGAGGCGTGGGTCGGAGGATGCTATTCGCCAAGGACGAGGATTTTTTGGCGTTCGAGCGAGTCATCGAGGAGTCGTTGCGCACTCGTCGACATTCCGGGGACACGAACCGATATTGACAAATTAGGTAAGTATCGGTAGCTTTTCGGTATGGCTAGACTGGCAAGATTGGTCGTACCAGGGCTGCCGCATCACATAACGCAGCGCGGCAATCGTCGGCAGCAGACGTTTTTTTGCAAGGAAGACTATGCGGTCTACGTGGAACTGATGGCCGACTGGTGCAAGGAGCGCGGAGTTACGATTTGGGCGTATTGCCTGATGCCCAATCACGTTCATCTAATTGCTGTTCCGCAGTCGGAGGATGGCCTTGGTCGAGCCATCGGCGAAGCGCACCGGCGTTACACGCGGCGGATCAACTTCCGCGAGAAATGGCGGGGCTACCTATGGCAAGGGCGTTTCGCTTCGTTCGTGATGGACGAGCCGTACTTGCTGGCGGCCGCGCGATACGTGGAACTCAATCCGGTGCGGGCCGGTTTGGTGTCCGACGCCGCCGATTGGCCATGGAGCAGTGCGAAAGCGCACCTTAGTGGCCGCGACGACCGATTGGTCCGAGTCGCCCCGATGCTGGCAATGGTTGCCGACTGGCAAGGCCTCTTAAACAGTGCAACCGGAGAAGAAGAACTTAGGGAACTGCGAGAACACGGCCGCAGCGGTTGTCCCTTAGGCAGCGCGACGTTTGTAGACAGGCTGGAGCGAGCGGTCGGCCGTATCCTCCACCCAGGAAAGGCAGGCCGTCCGTCGAAATTACTCAAACACCCATAATCGGTTCGTGTCCCCGGAATTGCCCCCCGGAATTGCCCCGGAATTGCCTCCCGGAATTGCCCCGGAATTGCCCCAGAGGTGACAGTCACCACATATAGGCAATATGGCAATTCCACTCTGGCTTTTTTGGCATTCCACGTTGCCGAAATGTGCTTATGAATCCTTTATGAGGCCCGCACCTTTGAAGCGGCATCGACTGGAGTTTCGTCCGAGCCGGGTGTTAATTGTGCGGCGTTGTCGGCATAGGGCGAGGTAACGCCGGGTTTGTACTCGGGCACTAATTCGCGGAGAAATTCCACGATTCGCCGGGAATCGCTGTCGCCTAGGTTTAACAACCTATCGACTGAGGCGCGGAGTTCCTTGAGATTGCGGCGGGCGTCGCCGAGAACCAGGATTTTGGGGTGCCGGGTGGGAAGATATTTCGCGTCGGCGTAATGCAATTCTTCAAACAGTTTCTCGCCGGGACGCAAACCGGTGAAGACAATTTCCACGTCCCGACCCACTTCCAGCCCGGAAAGCCGGATCATATCGGTGGCCAGGTCTATGATCCGCACCGGCTCGCCCATGTCGAGCACGAGGATTTCGCCGCCGTTGCCTATTATGCCGGCCTGGATCACCAATTGCGAGGCCTCGGGAATGGTCATGAAATATCGCACGATGCCGGGATCGGTCACGGTTACCGGGCCGCCGCGGGCGATTTGCTGGCGGAAGATGGGCACAACGCTGCCCGACGAATCCAGCACGTTGCCGAACCGGACCGTAACGAAGCGGCAGGAAGACTCGCCGGCCAGCGACTGCACGTATAGTTCGGCCACCCGTTTGCACGCGCCCATTACGTTGGTCGGATTTACCGCCTTGTCGGTGGAAACCATCACGAAGGAATCGACTTTGCATTGCATGGCCAGATTGGCCAGGGTGCGGGTGGCCAGCACGATGTTTCGCAGGGCCTCGTAAGGATGTTTTTCCATCAAGGGCACGTGCTTGTAGGCGGCGGCGTGAAAGATGATGTCCGGGCGGCAGCTTTCCAGCACCTCGCGCACGCGTTTTTCATCAAGGAGGTCGGCGATCTGCACGTCGATTTCTACGTCGCGGCGCTGCCGGTTCAGTTCCTGTTCGAGATAAAACTGGCCGGTTTCCCAGCGATCCAGCATAACCAGCTTTTTAGGCGAGAATTGCAGTAATTGGCGGCATATTTCCGAGCCGATGCTGCCCGCGCTGCCGGTGACCAAAAGCACGCGATTGTCGATCCACTGGCGGATGTTTTCCAGCTCCAATTTCACCGGCTCCCGGCGCAACAAGTCCTCGATGGCCACCAGACGGGGCTGCACGGCCAGGCGGCCGGATATGAGTTCCTCGAAACTCGGCAAGACCTTTACCTGCATCTGCCGCTGCCGGGCTTCATCCACCAGTCGCCGCACCTGCCGCCCCGACAGCCCGCCCGTTGTGATGAGGATTTCATTCACTCCGTAATGTGCGGCGATTTGGCAGGTTTCGGGCAGGGTTCCCAGCACCCGGGAACTGCC
The DNA here is from genome assembly GCA_963838495.1 of Pirellulales bacterium. Lineage (GTDB taxonomy): Bacteria > Planctomycetota > Planctomycetia > Pirellulales > Thermoguttaceae > JBEKIK01. Next base: position 240,588 of record CAWIRC010000001.1, read on the forward strand.
GATGCGGGTGCCCACACGCTGGGGATCTTCGTCGATGAATCCGACTACGTGATACTGCATCTTGCGGTTGCGAAGGATGGCGTACAAGAGCGACTCGCCGGCCTCGTTTGCCCCCACGATCAGGGTGGGCGCCTTTTTGGAAAAAAAGGCGAACGGCGGCCAATTGTATTCATGCAACATCCGCAGCAACGCCAGCAGGCCTCCTACCGCGACTATGGTCATCAGCCAGTCCAAAGGCAACACGCCGCGGGGAATCGGAATTTCCCTGGCCAAATAATAAACAGCAACCAGCAACACGATCAGGCTCACTGTAGCGGCCTTGATCAGCGTGATTAAATCCTGGAAGGTCACGTATCGTCCCAGGATGTGATGAACGCGGAACCAAAGAAATACCATCAACTTTATAAGCACCACCCCGCTGATGGTCAACGCAAAGATGCTTATCCATTGCTCGTTGCTGAGGGACTGCAGCCAGAAACTAAGAAAATAAATCACCACGAACAGCGGAACCAGCACGAAAATGCACAACAACGAGCGCTGCATCCCGGTAAGCTCGTCCTCTTGCCGGCCGGTTGCCTGGGGCGAATTGCCCGGTCCGATCAAGTGACTAGGGTGGGTCTCGTTCACTGTGCGTTTCCTGGAGGAGAATGGTGAGAGAAATTGTGTTTTAGGTTTTAGAAGCCCTGAGTTAAAGAATCACTGGCCGGTATTTCATTATAACACTTTGAATTATGATTACCTACGATCTGCCCCGGCACTTTGTCTAAGGGGTTGGTTGGGATTTGCCAAAAATGTCTATTGTAGTATGTCCAATATAAAATTCACTTACGAAATTCAAATGCCACCCACCATAATTAGGGGGCGTCTTATTCTTAACAGGTCTTATCTCTCTTTGCGTTATTTTGCCGGGCAGACAAACGGAAAAAAATGGAACGATCTCTTTTTTTAAATGTCCCGGAAATGAATGCATGCCAACGTCGTTTCACCTTTGATTTACCATAGTTGCCTAAGAAAAGCTGCTGACATCCGATGCCTTAATTTACCAAATGTTACTTTATTTGCCAGGTCGCGGCTATGCCGTCGCATCAAAAATTAAAAAAGACCGGCATTACCCTGCCGGGGTCAAGGCGGCGGCGATGGGGTGTCGGACGGAGACGACGCATCCGGTTGCTTCGGCGAACCGGCGCGGTAGTTATTCAACCATTCCTCTATCTTTTTGGCCAAAGGGGCCTGATTCTTGGCTCGGGCGAACTCCAAGGCCTTCCGGCCCATGTCTATAGCGTCGGAAGATCTCTGAACTCTCGCGTAGAACAATGCCAAATTAAAATAGGCCTCGCTGAAATCGGGTTTCAGCCGCAATATGAATTGGATATGTTCGATCGCCTCCTCAATCCGGCCTGTCTGAGCCAGGGCAAGAGCCAGGTTGTTGTGAGCCTCAATATAATTTGGTTTTATACTCAGCGCTTTACGATAACGTTCGATCCCTTCACCGATCCGGCCTGCTTGGACTAGTGCCAGGCCCAGGTTCTCGTGCGCATCGGCGAAGTTAGGCCTGATCTTCAATGCCTCATTGTAATGTTCTATCGCCTGTTCAAGCTTGTCGGTCAAGGCTAGCTGAATCCCCAAATTGTTGTGGGCCTCGGGGTAATCGGGCTTAAGCGCCAAGGCTTGCCGGTAGAGCGCTATCGCCTCTTCATGCTGGTCTTTCTGGGCCATTGCCAGTCCCAAACTGCAAAGGGCCTCCGCGTAATTGGGTTTAATGCGCAAGGCCTTCTTATAAAGATCGATTGCCTCTTGAAGTTGACCCATTGCTTGATAGGAAATACCCAGGTTCCAACAGGCCTCGGCGGAGCCGGGGTTCAGTAATATAGCCTTTTTGCGATGTTCAAGGGCTTCTTCATGCCTGCCGAATAGAGTTAATATAGTGCCCAGGTCGTTATGGGCGTCGAAAAAATCAGGATTCACGGCCAAGGCTTTCTCGTAATTTGCCATGGCTTTCTCATAATTTGCCAAGGCTTGCTCGTAATTTGCCATTGCATCGTTCAGTCGGCCTTGTCTGAATATTATTTTAGCCAGGTTGCCGCGGCCCATCCAAAAGCCGGGATTTTTTTCCAATGCCGCCTGGTACAGCGTGACGGCGTCGCTGTAGATCTCGTTTTGCCGCCAGGTCAGAAATGCGAGAACCGCTGTCGCAGTCACAGCGACGACCGGCGCCGCCCAACTTGTTCCGCCCGGATTATAGCTATGCCACGCTCTCCAGCCGGCCGACACCAAGGCAATCGCCCCGATAATGGCGATGTGCTGATAATGGTCCGCCACCAGCGAATACTTCATGAATCCCACGTCGGTAAAACCCATTACCGGCACAAGGGCCACGCAGAAAAATCCCCAGGCGAACAACAATGGCCGGCTCCAAGTTTTTCTGTACAGCCAGAGCAAGGCGGTAACCGCCAATGCCGCCAAAAGAGGCAGCCAGCACATGAGATCGCCGCTCTGGATGTTCCATTGCGGATAAACGAAATCCAGATCGAGCGGCAAAAACGCCTTTTGGAGGTAAAACCACACCACTCCACCGGCGCCCAATAAGCGCTCCGTTAAACTAGCTGCCCGGAGCACTTCGCCTGAACCGTGCGTCTGGAACCACACGTTCACCCCCGCCAACACCGCAGCCACTATAAAAAACGGCGATATCTTTATAATGTCCCGAGTTGTCAAAGGCCGCAGCCACCAGACAATCCCCAAAAGCACAACCGGCAAGATTACCACCGATCCCTTGCCGAGCATCGCCGTCACAAACGCACCCAGGCTAAGCCAGTAAAAGGATGAGGGATGATGGATGAAGGATGGGTGATGAGGAGCGGGATCCTCTGTCCACTGTCCACTGTCCACTGTCCACTTTTTATCTTTCAAATACCACAGGATCGAGAGCAAGAAGAACAACATGGCCATGGTGTTTTTCCGCTGGGCGATCCAGGCCACCGACTCCACGTTCACCGGGTGGACGGCGAAGATCATGGCCGCTAAAAACGCCCCGGGAACGGACAGCCTTTGCAAGATAATCCAGATCAGCAGTGCCTCGGCCACGTGCAGAATCAGATTGCTGACGTGATACCCGGCCGGGTGCATGCCCCACAGGCGCCACTCGAGCCAGAGCGCGGAATTTGTCATGGGCCAGAAGTCGTCGGCCTTGGCAGTGCACCAGAATTGGCGCGGGCCGTCCGTGGCCTTGATAAGATCGTTATCATATACAAGCCGGTCGTCGTCCAGAATGAATCCGCCATTTACCGAAGGACCGTAGGCCAAGAAAACAGCAAAAGCGATTATCGCTACCCCTGCCAAAGCACCGAGGCGGTGCGCAATTGGATAAAAGGCCCATAATCGAGCTTGGGGAGCCTGTTTACTGGCAAATCTCTTGCTATTGAACATTCGCGGACCACACTTGGAAGTCTACGGCATTTTATTATCGATTTTATAGCGTCTATTTTATAGTATACCGCAGGACCAATGCAGACTTGCATCCGCTGGCAATAAAATACGCTGGAATCAAGGCGGGGAACCGAATTGGAAAGGCGGCTTTTCCGGCGGGCTGGGCAACCCGGCTCGGTAGGAATTCAACCACTCTTCGTACTGCCCTGCCAATTCGGCCTTACCCTGCGACCTGGCGAGTTCTATGGCCTTTAAGGCGGCGTCGATGGCCTGGGCGGATTGATTCACACTGGCATAAGCTGAAGCCAAACTCATGCACGTCGAGGCGAAGTCGGGCTTCAACCGCAGACCCTGCTTGTAATGGTTGATTGCCTCCTGCGGCCGGCCTGCTTTGATCAGTGCGGCGCCCAGATTGTTATGAACCTCGAAATAATCGGGTTTCAAGGCCAAGGCGATCTTGTATTGTTCGATTGCTTCCTCAGTCCGGCTCGATTTTAACAGCGCATTTCCCAGGTTGTAATGTGTCTCGGCGGAGTCGGGATTTATTATCAGGGCCTGCCGATAATGTTCGATGGCCTGCGAAAATCGGCCCCCTTCGGTCAATAGGGCGCCCAAGTCGTTCAGTACCTCGAAGTAATCGGGTTTCAATAGCAAGGCCTGCCGGTAATGTTCGATCGCCTGTTGATATTGGCCCAGATCCTTGAAGGCACTGCCTAAATAAAATTGGGCGTCGGCCTGATTGTAATCGATTTCCAGGGCCTTCCGGTACTGTTGGATTGCTTCTTCCGGCCGGCCAGCCTGGACCAGCGCCAGACCCAGATTGATGAGGGCGTCAGTTAAGTCCGGTTTTTGCTCCAAGGCCTGCCGGTAACATTCAATGGCCTTCTGGTATTGGCCTATTTTCCTGAAAGCGTTGCCCATGTTATATAGAGCCTCTGGATAATCATGTTTTAAAAAAAGTGCTTGCCGGTAATGAGGGAATGCATCCTGGGGCCGGCCTGCCGCGACCAGGGCGATGCCCAAGTTGTTGTGGAGCAGCCAGCAATTTGGATTTTTTTCCAGTGTGGCCTGGTATAACTCAATCTCGTTGCGATATAGCCCGTTTTGCCGCCAAGTCAGAACTGCGAGAACCGCTGTCGCCGTTACAGCTACGGCCGTCGCCGCCCAACTTATTTCGTCCCGATTAAAGCGAAACCATTTGCTCCAGCCGGCCGATGCCAAGGCAATCGCCCCGATAATGGCGATGTGCTGATAATGGTCCGCCACCAGCGAATACTTCATTAAGCCCACGTCGGTAAAACCCATCATCGGCACAAGTGCCACGCAGAAAAATCCCCAGGCGAACAACAATGGCCGGCTCCAACTAGCCCTGTACAGCCAGAGCAAGGCGGTAACCGCCAATGCCGCCAAAATAGGCAGCCACCAAGACAAATAACCGGCCTCGATGTGCCACTGTGGATAGAGAAAAATCAGATTCAGTGGAAAAAACGCCTTGTAAAGGTAGAACCACACCACTCCGCCCGCGCCCAATAAACGCTCCATAAAACCCGCGGATCGAATAACGATTGCCGTGCCATGCGTCTGGAACCACATATTCACCCCCGCCAACACCGCAGCCGCCGCAAAAAACGGCGATATCTTGACAATGTCCCGAGTCGTCAAAGGCCGCAGCCACCAGACAATCCCCAAAAGCACAACCGGCAAGATTACCACCGATCCCTTGCCGAGCATCGCCGTCACAAATGCGCCCAAGCTCAGCCAGTACCACGAATAGTGGGCGGTGGTCGGTGGGCAGTGGGTAGTAAGTTGTTTAGCCGCGACCGGGCACCAACCGAAGGTTGGTCGGGGAGCGTGAAAGGAAATCACGTATTTCACATACCACAGGATCGAGAGCAAGAAGAACAACATGGCCATGGTGTTTTTCCGCTGGGCGATCCAGGCCACCGACTCCACGTTCACCGGGTGGACGGCGAAGATCACGGCCGCTAAAAACGCCCCGGGAACGGACAGCCTTTGCAAGATAATCCAAATCAGCAGCGCCTCGGCCACGTGCAGAACCAGGTTGGTAACGTGGTAGCCGGCCGGGTGCATGCCCCAGAGGCGCCACTCGAGCCAGAGCGCGGTATTGGTTATCGGCCAATAATCGACCGATTCGCTGGTGCACCATATTCTGTGCAGGCCGTCAGGATTACGGACAAGATAGTTTTTTGTTAAAAGCAAATTGTCGTCAAAAACGAATCCGCCGGTTATAGACGGCAAGTAAGAAAAAAAGACTGCAAGGACGATTATCGCTATACCCGCCAATACGTGAAAAGGCAATGCTCCGAGGAAAGAGACGCCTGATCGGTTTGGGGAAGCTTGTTTATCGTATGATCTCTTGCGCTTGGACATTGTTGGTCTTCCGCACGATGAGAACAGCGGGAGCGATCATGGCATGTTACTAGATTTATTTTATCATACGTACCACGGCGGCAAGAAGCGGGTGTAAAAAAACCTCAAGCCCATGGGTTGCAATCCATGGGCTTGATGGGAATCCTCATTCAGAGTCTTTAACGCCCAAAATTCGCCGCCGATAATCACGCATTTTATTCAAAGCGGGATGCGCATTTTAGCGCTCAATGGACGCTGCGATCCAGCGGCGGCCGGGCTTGCAAATTCTGCGGTATCGCCAGGGCGTCTTGATAATACAGCGTGGCTTCCTCGGACACCAGGCGGGAGCCGAGGGCCTTGCAATACATTTCCGCGCGGAAGATGTGGTTGCCCGGCGTTTCGGCTCGTGCGCGGATTTTGAAGACTATTTCCGCCCCGGCGCCAAGGCGGGAACAGGCATGAATACCACCTGGCCCAGTGCGATGCGGTTTGCGCCGCCTTCTGCGCCGGTGGGTTCGATGCCCCTGGAAAAGTAGCCGATTACCTCAACGCCTTCGGCATCTTTTGTGCCGCGGTTGCGGATACAGATTTCGTACGTGGCCTCTTCGCCGACGGGCACGGGCCCGCCGGGGTCTTTAACATCGAGCACCAAATTGGCCGCCGATTCGACCTGGGTAAGGGCAGTGGCCGAGGCGATCAAATCGTCTTCGGCGCTGGCGGCGACCTCCACGCGGCTTACGCCCGCGGTATTCGGAACGCATTTGATGGCAAAAGTCTGGACGGATTCGGGATTGACGATTTCGGCGGTCCAGTGCAATTTGCCGCCTGTTTCGCTGCGTGCGCCTTCTATGCCGCCTATATATTTAAGTCCGGGGGGAAGCTTGGCGGTAAGATTAATATTTTTTGCCGGGGCGTTGCCGGGGTTGCCGAGGCGAACGACGTAAGTCGCCGCAGTGCCCACGAATTGCAGCTTTGGCCCTTCCACGCCGATTTCCAATCCTGCCCGGCGGACCAGGACTTTCTCGATCAATTCCGCATGGATGCCCGCATCGCCCTTGGCTTCGACATGGATTTCGAGCATTCCCGATTGGCGTGCGGTGAGCTCCACCTCGACCAGTTTATCCTCGCCGGCGGGCAAAAGGCCGAGATCGTAAACCGCCTGCACGTTATCGCCCGCGCCGATAGGCACGAATTTGATCATCACACCCTCGGCATTGCCGGTGCCGGTGTTCATCATTTTCAACCGGTATGTTTCTTTTTTGCCGTAAAAAACCTCGCGCGGCCCGTCAAGCTTCATTTCCAGCTTGGGTTCCTGGACTTCGATCAAGGTTTGCGAAGCGGCGGGCTTGAAATCCCAGCGCACGGCCAAATCGAAGGGCCGGCTCTGGCGGGGCACGATCCGCAATGAGATTCGTTGCAGCGATTTGGGCTCCAGTCGCCCCACTTTCCATTGAAAAGGCGCGGAGATCTGAGCCGCCGATCCGGCTTGAGTGGAGCCAATGCTGGTTTCCGTGCCGATGACATCGGCCCATTCGGGGAGGCTCACGATTACCACCAGATCCTCGGCCGCCGCGTCGCCGGAGTTGATAATCTTGACTTCGTAAACCGACTCTTTGCCCACCGTAATCTTCCGCGGCCCGCGAGTCTCCGCGCTGAGGATCGGTCCTTTGAGGGCGAAAAGCATGCCATTTTCGCCCATTGTCGGAGTTTCGGCGGCGGCAAAAAGCTTGTCGGATTCTTTAATGGCGGCCGGTTTTGGAATGGATGGTCCTTCCGAAACAATCGCTTCATCCGCGCGTGATGTCGGCGCAGTGCGTTCCGCGACTATCGGGTGATCGGAAGACGACATCAAGGTCGGACGTTTTGCCAAAGTAGGCCTGCCGGTAGTGCTGCTCCCGGCGGTTTTAGCCTTTGCCGGCTGGGGCGATTCGCCAAGCGTGGATAATGAATCGGCGTTCGACGGGCTGCAAGCCCCTTCGGGCAAATGCGCCCTCTTTAGATGAAGGCAAAACAGCCTGCGATGAATTGCCGGAGGTTATCGAAGTGCCCGAAGACGTCGATACCGACATTTTTTTTGCGGCGCTGTCGGGCGGAGCTCCTTTTGAAGGATTGTCAAATGCCGAATGGCGAAATTGCGAAAGTCTTTCGTACAAGGGCCGGGTAGACTGGCTGTCTTGATCGGAAAGTTCCACGGTTCCCTCGGAATTCTTATTTGATGCAGCAACCGGCGATTGCCCTGAAGGTGAAATAGATTTGGTCTGAGTGTTTTCCGGAGTGTCGGCGCTTTCTGAACCTTCTGGTTTTCAAAATACCGGCGACCCGGACGATTATCCACAGTCTGCTGAGCGGGGGCAGAGGCGCTGCTATCAGTGCGATATACTCGAATTGCCCTTGCGGAGGAATCGCCGGACGATGATTGCTGATCTGGAGTCAATGGCTTTATGATAGTGCCGGATTGAGTATCGGAATTATCGCCGGAGACCTGGTGTGAAGAGTATTTGCCGGGTATTGGCCGAGGCGCTTGTTTATTGTTTTGCGCGTTGTCTTTGTTGCTTGAAAAAAAGCCGCCAAAGAGCGTCTGCCCAAAATCATCCAACCGCTCTCCGAAGGTTTTGCCGCCGGAACCCGCTGATGTACCTTGCGCGTTGACGGCAGAGGCGATCCCCAGAATTTCCAGAAGAATGACAAGCCAAATGATTTTTCTTACCATCATGTTTTCCACCCTGCGCGCATTAAAAGTAGTGGATAAAAGGTATTCCATCATGGGGTATCGTCAGAGCGAGTTTTTAGGTTTAGTCAACTTTTCCGATTTGCGCGAAAAATTAGACTGGGTAAAAGAGGCTGACGAGGGATAGATGGAAAGATGCGCAAAAAAAGACTGATGCAGAAACAACTCTTCTAGGATGCTATAGCAATGACATTTGCATCTATTTATTTTTCCATGTCTTGAAATGTGTCACATAGCTTTTATGCAACTCTGGAATGCGATTTTTAAGGCGGTTGCTCAGCGTATCGGGCTGATTTTGAGTTTGCAGGTCTTGCAGATAATTCACCAATTCTTCGTGGGCTTCGGCAGGGCCATTGAGCATAAAGCATACCCAGGCCCAGCAGTCGCGATATTCCGCCTTGCCCATTTTTGAGATATCAGTGCATTTTTCCAGGCTTTCAATACTGGGAACCATTCCCAGCCATGCGTTCCAGCGGACCTCGCCTAAATGCGGATTGCCGAAGGTTCGCTGGTTCGCAGGCAGTTCGAAATAGCCGGCCAGTCCTTCATCAAGCCACAACGGCACGTTCTTTAACGAGGCGTGCAACAAGGCGTGGGTGCATTCATGTCGTAAATCGATTTCGAATTGCGGGCTGTAAAAGGCAAAAACCCTGCCCGGCCCGCCGTCCTTGATGTAAACCGCCCGGCGGAACGGCACGTTGGGAAAGAGTTGTTTCAGATAGCGGTCGTAGGTTTCTCGGTTGTGGAAAAGATAAACCTGAATGTCTTCCTTTGCCGGGGGGATGCCCAACGAATGCACCAAGTCTATTTGCAGTTGCGCGAGTTCAGTTAATAAAGGCTGGATGCCATGCATGGAAAAATCCGCACGGCAAATAAAGGGCCTTGCCATTCGCGTTTCGGGCCAGTCGGCGGCAACTCCCGTAAAGACTGCGGCCAACACTAGCAGCCATCGAAAACGGCGAATAGCGGCCGGCACCAAGTTTAGCGGTTTGTTCAGCATATAAAGCCGCGACCGTTGGTCGCGCCCGGTTCAGTCGAGATTTGTAATTCTCGACCTTGGTTTGCTTGCGGCCAAACCATGAATATTTCAATGTTTACAAAAGTATCAATAAATAGTGTCTAAACTAACGTCAAGGGCAAAAAGCACATCTGCTGAAGGGGTAAGCCAAAGTCAATCATAAGGACAAATGTGAACAGGTGTTATTGCTTATTATGACGCGTTGCGTAGTTTAAGATTGAGTAATGTTGCATCTATCCCCTTTTCTATTATCTTGTTATGAGTAATGATATAGGTTTTAAACAAGCGATTGGTGTTGACGTTTTGGGTGATATTTGGTACTTTTCTACCCTGCCTGGGGGGCTAAGGCGGCGGTATTAAAAAGTTGGAGCAAGACAAGTTTATGCGGTATTCTGCGATAGGCCCCATTGCCATTCATCTGCCGGAAACGGTCGAAAACATAGATCAGCTCTCGTCGATGTTCGCCAAATGGGACATCGAGACGATTTTTGCCAAAACCGGAGTCCGGAACCGGCACATAGCCGCGCCCGATCAATGCGCTTCCGACCTGGGCGTGACGGCGGCCGAGCGGCTTTTCAAGAGGCACGACATCGACCGCGAATCAATCGACTTTCTCCTGTTTTGCACGCAAACGCCGGATTATCTTTTGCCCACCACCGCCTGCATCATGCAGCAGCGCTTGGGGCTGCCGACTTCGATCGGCGCGTTGGATTTCAACCTGGGATGCTCGGGTTTTGTATATGGATTGTCGATAGCCGACGGCCTGATCCGCAGCGGCGCAGCCAAGCGCGTGCTATTGATCACCGCCGAAACATACTCGAAATACATCGATCCCAGCGACCGATCCTTGCGCACCATTTTCGGCGACGGGGCGGCCGCCACCCTGGTCGAGGCCTCGGACGAACCGTCGCTGGGGCAATTCGTCTTCGGCACCGACGGGCGCGGGGCAAATACATTAATGGTCACCGAAGGCGGCGCACGTTCCAAGCAAAACGCAATCCAGCCCAGCAAGCGCAAGCGCTGGCCCAGCAGCCTGTTCATGGACGGCCCGGAACTGGTCAAGTTCTCCCTGGACGTGGTGCCGCCGATGATCGACCAATTGTTGGCCCGATCGAAATGGGCGCACGATAAAGTAGATATATACCTCATGCACCAGGCGACGGCCATGATGCTCGATCATCTGCGCAGGCGCCTCAACCTGGACTTGGAAAAAATGCCCGAGGCCCTGGAACACTATGGAAACACGGTTTCCTCCACGATTCCGATTTTAATAAACGACCTCCGGGCCGGGGGCCGATTGCGGCCCGGAAAACAAACGCTTATGATAGGTTTCGGCGTGGGCCTTTCCTGGGCCGGTTGCGCGTGGACCGAGACCTGGCAGGCCCGACAATGCGCGTATGTGCCGGTCGAGGCGCATCGCGAAGCGGCGTAAAAATAATGGCCTATATGTGAAGCCGCGACGGGCACCATGCAGAAGCATGGTCGGTCGCGCACCTCGTTTTCCAGTTGGTGAACTGCCGTCCGACAGTTGTACTGTCGCTGCTTTATAATTCACGCCTCGGATGCGGCAGTGCAACCGCCGGCCAACAGATTTATTCGGGGGTTGAAATTAATGTTCGATAATAATTGGCGCGACCAGTTGCCGGTTAAAGTTCGCATAATGCAGATCATTGTCGGGGCGATGGGCTTTGGCTGTCTGGGCTTTTTGATCATCGCGGTCTTGGCGTCGCAAAATCCCAATAAAGTGGCCAACCAATTAAACCTTACCTATATCGCCTTGCTGATCGCCGCTGTTATTTTTGGCGTCTGGGCCGTTCTGCCGCTGATCATCGTGTCGCAGGGACGGAAAAATATCCAACAAACGCTCCGCTCAAATATCGAAAAAGAAAGCAAAATTCCTGCCGAAAACAAAAGTGATAAAGAAAACAACAAAGCCTTGATGCTAATCAATTTGTTCCAGACGAAAGTCTTTGTCGGCGGTGCAATCCTTGAAAGTGCTGTTTTCTTTCTGCTTATTGCTTACATGATCGAACAGTCCATGTTCTGTCTTGGGACGGCTTGTGTGCTCTTGTTCCTGCTCACGGCCCAAATGCCAACTTGCAGCAGGGCGGCTACCTGGGTCGAAGACCAATCCAGATTGCTCGATTTGTCATGAAAAATGGCATTGACCCACCGGCCCATCTTCTCTAATATACGCAGCCTTTTTTGGGTGATAGTCTGCGCATTGGTCGCGCCTGCTATATTATGCAGGATGCCCATGCTGCGCATATCATCAAAAAAAACTCATAAATAGTTTTACAATGCTTCGCTTCAGCAATTCAAAAACGACGAAATGCTTGCGCCTGGCATGTGTCTTTGCTTTGCTGGTTGTGTTTACGTTACCTGCCGGGTGCGCCTCATCAAACCGGGTCATACTGCGCACGGTTCCGCAGAACCCGCTGGTCGATCAGTTGCAGTTGACGTCCTATTATGGGCCGCGACCCACTGAGCGCACCGAGCAATTGCTCCGCGTCCACAATTTGACGTACATACCCAGAACCGATCCCCGAGGTTTGATCAAGCGCCTCCAGGAGTTCAACGACTACGATCCCAGGGCCGACCGGGTTTATGCCATGGCCGAGCTGTCGTATCTGGGCGGCATGGAGGCCCAGCGCGTTGACAAACAAATAGCCCTCGACCTGTTCGGTGCCTCGGTCCTTTACTCGTATCAATATCTTTTCGATGATCGCTACAATTCCACCCGTAATCCATACGATCCCCAGTATCGCGGCGTGTGCGATTTGTACAATTGTGCCCTGGAATCGGGCTTACGAATAATTTGCACCAACAAGGAACTCAAGCCGGAAACGTCAAAGACCATCAACACCGCCTCCGGCACTTGGGACATCACCTGCAAGCTTAGGGGTTCGCAGTGGCGCCCAGAAGATATTGCCCGCTTTGAGTTCGTTTCCGATTTTAAAATTACCGGGCTAAAAAACCAATACCTCGTTCACGGCTTGGGAGTGCCTTTAATCGCGGTCCGGCCCAGCAACAACAAAGACGAATCATTATGCGCCAAATACTATCCCAGGAATCTGAGCTTTCCGGTCACTGCATTTTTTCGGCCTTTGCCAAGTGAAGATCCCCACGCGGGGCAAGATTTCTCGCACCAGCAGTGCGTGCTCGAACTCTACGATCCCTTGACCACCAGCGAAACCGTTGTCGGCCATCACCTGGTTCCCTTGGAAAGCGATCTCACCACACCGCTGGCATATTTTCTCTCCAATCCCGAACTAGACGAGTTGGCCTGGGCCGGGCTGTTGCGTCCCGAAACACTTTTGAAGCCCGAAAATCTCCTGAAGCCCGCTGAGGCAGTTTTTAATCTCCGCCAGGACAATAAAGACGCGGTGATGGGCCTGTACATGGTCCAGCCCTATGAGCCCGGAAAAATTCCTGTGGTCATGGTCCACGGCTTGTGGTCCTCGCCCATGACCTGGATGGAGATGTTCAACGACCTGCGCAGCCAGGAAAATATACGCGACCATTATCAATTCTGGTTCTATCTTTATCCCACCAGCCAGCCCTTCTGGCTCTCGGCCATGCAATTGCGCAACGATCTGGCCGAAGCCCGCCGCACGCTTGATCCCAACCTCCAGGAGCCCGCCTTGGATCAGATGGTCCTAATCGGTCACAGCATGGGCGGGCTGGTCTCCGAAATGCAGACTTTAAACAGCCGCGACGATTTCTGGCGCCTGGTCTCCAAGGAACCGCTCGCCGAGATCAAGGCCGATCCGCCGGATCGCGAAAAACTGACCGAGGAATTCTATTTCCAGCCTAACCCTTCGATCCGCCGTGTGATAACCATCGCCACCCCGCACCGCGGCAGCTCCTTGTCCAGACAGACCACGCAATGGCTCTTGGGCAAGCTCATCAGCCTGCCCAAGTCCCTCTTAAACAGCCAGCAAAAACTATACCTGCAAAATCCCGGTGCTTTCGTTGACAACTCGCTGGTCAAGGTCGATACCAGCATCGACTCGCTCTCGCCCAGCTCGCCGATCTTTCCGGCGATGATCGCCGGCCAGCGCCCGCCTTGGATGAAATATCACAGCATCGTGGGTGTTGTGCCGTCGCAAGAATGGTGGTTAAACGCTCTGATCAAGGAAGGCGACGGAGTGGTGAGCAAGGAAAGCGCCCATTCCGACCATGCCGTATCTGAGATCGTCGTGCCCGCCGATCACTCCACGATCATTATGCATCCGTTGGCCGTGCTCGAAGTCCGCCGCATTCTTTTAGAGCACCTTGCCGAGCTGCGCGACGATCCCTCAATCACCCGCATAGCCTCCCGCCTCCCGCGCTGACGGTGTTTCCGCCTTCAATCATTTTTTCCACGATACCCTAATGCTGCCTTGTATGCCGCCGGGCGATTTCGTCGCGCAGGCGGGCGGCGCGCTCGTATTGTTCGGCGGCTATGGCGTCGTCGAGTTGTTCAAGGAGCGTCCGGCCCAGGCCGTATTCCTTGCGCAGCGATTCTTTGAGCTGGTTCAACTGGCCGACCAACTCGTCTTCGTCGAATCGTTCTTCGGCTTCCAGCTTTACGTACACCTCGCGGATGCGGTCCAGGGCGAGGGAGATTTCCTCGATCGCCGCTTCGGGATTGGAATTCTGCACCTCGGCCAGGGCCGCCGCCTGGGCGCGGTGAAAAATCACGAACGGCCGGTACTGCTCGTGCGAAAGCGTCCAGTCCGGGTCGGTTAACCATCGGGCGACGAAATCCATAAGGGCCAGCGTATGATCGGCGTCGGCCGCGGCCTGGTGAAAGTCGCGCAGGGACAGGCAGCAGATGCGCCGGTGATAGAATTGCATGAATTCGCGGTCGATTTCCATGCGGTTTTCGTCGGTCAAAGTGAACGCCTCGCCCTTATGCACAACTTCGGAGTTGAGGAAATCGAGATAAGTTTCTGCCCCGCCCGGGCGCTGGCCGTCCGGCCGGCCGGAGCATTCCATTTGCAGAAGGCCCATCTCGATCCGCATTTGCATAACCTTGCGGCTGTCCGAGGCCTCGGCAAACCGGGCGCTAATTACTCCCGGCTGAAAAGACCAATGTCGAAGTATGAAGTCGATATCTTGTCGCTGTGGCATGGCGGTTGACTGCTGGGTGTTATGCTGCGATGAAAAGTGTCTAATTTCATTATAGCGTGTAGAATGGAAAAAACACCGGGAGCAAGCTCTTTGGCCGCCATGTTGGGGCAGCAGTTTAACTGCTGCCCCAACATAGTAGGCTAAATGTCACTCAACATCATCGAGTATTCGGCGTTGTTGTTTTCGCCCGGATTGGCGTCTTTTTTGCTCCAGACGCCGGTGGACCGAGGCCTTTGTGGGCTTGGTTGGCCTGCGCGGCTTGGGTGCTTCGGCCACGCTCGCCAGCATGCGGCGGAGTTTTTCCAGGCAATCGGCCGAATTCCGACCCGCGTCGCGGGTCCGCTGGCTGGTTATCAACAGGTCGCCGTCGGCCGTAAGTTTATTGCTGAATTTCGACAAAAATCGGTGCAGCAGGCCTCGGGCAGGCTCTGGCTGGCCGGCACACTCCAGCGCAGCACGGCCTTGGTGCTGAGCTTGTTGACGTTCTGTCCCCCCGGTCCACTGCTGCGGGCATAGGTGAATGTAAATTCCCGCAGGGGAACTTGCAGCCTGGACGTAACGATCAACATCGTGGTGGATTTCATTTTGCGGCCTATATGAAAAATGCGCGACCACTGGTCGCAGCCTTACATTTACGTTATTGTAATGGACATTCGGTGTCAACAAGGTCCATTATTTAACCCCCGGTGAACACACCGGGGGCCACGGTTGCGGCTCTTTGCCGAATTACAATTTGAGATTTTGTAGGACGACTTTTAAAGTCGTCCTACGGGACTGGCGATCGGCGATGCTTACGGTTTATGTTGTATCGGACGGCACAGGCGGGACTGCGGAGCGGATGGCCCGCTCGGCCTTGATACAGTTCGAGAACGCGGCCGTCAACCTGGTCCGTCGGCCGAACGTACGGTCGGCCAGGAAATTGCGGGTCGTGGTCGAAGAGGCGGCCGCAGGTGAATCGCTCATCATGCACACCCTGGTTTCCGACGAACTGCGCAGGCTGATGGTTTCGGAAACCAGATTGCACGGCGTCGATTCGCTGGACATGATGGGCCCGATCTTGGACCGCCTGGCCAGGCATTTGAAACTCACGCCGCAGGAAAAGCCCGGGCTGTTCCAGCAGTTGGTCGAGGCCAGGACCAGGGAGGTCGAGGCCGTGGCGTTCGCCTTCCGCCACGACGACGGCCAAAACGCGGCCGATTTGGAGCGTGCCGAAGTGGTGCTGGTGGGCATTTCCCGGACCATGAAGACGCCCACCATGCTGTATCTGGCCTATCGCGGTTGGTTTGCGGCCAACGTGCCGCTGGTGCCGGGCATCGCCCCGCCGAAGCAGCTCTTGGCCGTGCCTGCCCAGCGGGTGTTCTGCCTAGTGGCGTTGCCGGAAAGCCTGCTGCAAATGCGCCGCGCAGGGCCGAGGAAGAATCGATTCCCTTGGAAGGCTATGTTTCGACTGAGCAAATCCGCCGCGAACTGGCCTATGCCGATCAGTTGTGCCGCAAGCACCTGTGGCAGCGGATCGACGTGACGGGCAAGTCGGTGGAAGAGGTCGCACGGGAAATTATTTTGATCCTTTCCGAAGAGAATAAAGATGGGGAAGAAGAATGAGCTTTCCGGCGATCGTTGACCGCCGGCTATTGACGATAAAAGTAATCATGTAGAAATAATTCCTGGCATTCATGGAGAATTGACAGTTTATAAAAAGGCCTGTTGATTTATTGATATAATTCATCGACGCTACGGAGCGAATGTTTTGCGGGTATATAGTGTAAAACATTAACGCAAGGAGATGGTTATGCCAATCAATCGCTTAAAAGAGTTTCTCGACGGCCAGCATATCAAGTATGTGGCCATTAATCATTCGCCGGCGTATACCGCCCAGGAAATCGCCGCCTTGGCTCATGTTCGCGGCAAGGAGTTGGCGAAAACCGTGATGGTCAAACTGGACAACAAAATGGCCATGGCGGTGTTGCCGGCTTCGTTAAAGGTCGATTTTCAGCGGCTGCAACAGGCCGCCGGGGCCGGACAGTCGGAACTGGCCAGTGAAAAAGAATTCAAGGACATGTTCCCGGATTGCGAAATCGGCGCTATGCCGCCGTTTGGGAACCTGTACGGCATGGAGGTTTACGCCTCCGACCGGCTTGCCGAAGACGCGGAAATCGCCTTTAATGCCGGTTCGCATACGGAATTGATCCGCATGGCGTACAAGGATTTCGAGCGGCTCGTAAAGCCCAAGATCGCCAAGATCGGGTTTGAAACGTAGTATTCGAACTTTTATTGCAAATTGACAATTGCAAATTTCAAATTGCAAATAGAATAAATAAGAAGACCGGCACCAATTTGCAATTTGCATAATTTGCCCGCAATTTTCAACGGAGAACTAATGGAAAGCATTTATGCGGCCATTATGGGCGTGGTCGAAGGGCTGACCGAGTTCCTGCCTATCTCTTCCACAGGGCATTTGATTCTGGCCGATCATCTGCTCGGATTCAAACAAATGGTTGGTGAAGATTTTGCCAAGGCCTTTGAGGTGATTATCCAGCTTGGGGCGATCCTGGCGATTGTCGCCGCCTACCCGCGGCGGTTCATGGGCCTTTTAAATTTTCGAGAAGATAAGGGATTTTCGGGCATCAATGGTATTAGTCTGCTAGTAATTACATCAATTCCCGCCGCCTTGCTGGGATTTGTCACGGACAAATACATAGATAAATATCTTTTCAATCCGAAAACCGTGGCCGCCGCGTTGGCCGTGGGTGCGGTTTGGATATTGACCGTGGAATGGATTTCTCCCAAGCCGAAAAAATTGGGCGTAGATTCGCTCACTTGGAAAGAAGCCCTGGGCATAGGATTGTTTCAATGTTTGTCGCTTTGGCCGGGCATGTCGCGGGCGGCGTCAACGATCCTGGGCGGCATGATTTGCGGGGCGGAACGTAAAACCGCCACCGAATACTCATTTTTCGCCGCCGTGCCGATTATGATCGCGGCAACCTTGTACAAACTGATAAAAATCCACCAATTTCTCACTCCCGATAAATTCAAAATCTTGGCCGTCGGTTTCGTGGTTTCATTTATTTTTGCCTGGCTGGCCGTGAAATTTTTCATCCGCTTCCTCAGCCGGCACACATTGACGCCGTTCGGTTGGTATCGCTTGGTCGTAGCCGCCTTGGTCGTGTGGTGGGTCATTTATTGAATTATGGAGAATCGTTATGAAAAAATGGCACATATTGTTTGCATTGTGTGTGATGATGTTTCTGGCCGCCGACGCCCCGCAAGATGATTGGCTGAACCTGAAATCCGCCGCGGTTGGAAAGCTTCCTCAAGGCTGGATCGCGGCCAAAACCGGCGAAGGGCCGGGTAGCGTGTGGCAGGTGGTGGAGGATTCGACCGCCCCGGGCGGAAAGGCCCTTGCCCAAACCTCGGCCGACGGCCCAAAAGCCCTTTTTAACCTGAGCGTGGCCGAAAAAGCGAATTTTTTGGACGTCGATCTGCGGGTGGCATTTAAAGCAGTCGCCGGAAAGACCGATCAGGGCGGCGGACTGGTTTGGCGATATAAAGATGCAAAAAATTATTACATCTGTCGCATGAATCCCCTGGAAAACAATTTCCGCCTGTATAAGGTGGTCGACGGCAAGCGGACACAACTGAAATCTGTGGATATCAAGGCCCCGGCCGGGAAATGGCATACACTGCGGATTATCCAACAGGGCGACAGTATCCGGTGTTATCTAAACGATAAGCTGGAACTGCATACCGACGACGAGACTTTCAAAGAGCCCGGAAAGATCGGTTTCTGGACCAAGGCCGATGCGCAGACTTACTTTGCCGGATTAACTGTCGAGGGGAAATAAATGCGGCTCACGGACTTGCCGCATGATGACTTGAGCTTACCGCAACCGGCACGGCGATGGCCGTAGCGATGGCCGCCGGCAGGACCAGCGGATGACCCAGGACGGCCTTCAATCCGCCCCCGCCTCCACCCATGCCGCCATTTTGCACGTATACTATGGCATTTTGCTTGGCAGCCGGCGGCGCTGTGCGCGGGGCCCATAAACGAAACGAATTCTCGCCTTGCGCAGTGGCGATATTGTATACTCCGCCGTGGAGATCTTGGACCGCGAATTGTCCATTGGCGTTGGAAACCGTTTTTACCACGTCGCGGTTTTGGTACCTTAGAACAAGGGGAACTCCAGGTTGACCCATGTTTTGTAAATCAACGACTTGGCCCTGCAAGGTTCCACCTTCGCTCAGGGCGACGTCCGTCGAAATGATTTTGGGCGAAGAATCACTAGCCCAACCTGCACTAAGTGAAAAAGTCGCAAAGATTACCAAAGCGACAAAGGTACTGCAAAGGAAATCCTTAGAAGACATGAACGACTCCTTTACGTTCAAAATAATTGCCCAGTTTTCCCGGTCTGTGTAATCCGCCTTTTCCGATGCCCCTTGGATCATCACGACGGTCATATGATAAGTATTTAGACGAGTAGAGCATTGTACTTATCGGCTGTCGGCTTTGATGTTTTTACTAAAAATGAACGAAATGACGTGCCGTATTTAAAATATAGTTACCGGAAAACGAATTATGATTTTTGTATTGGGGTGTGTGGGAATTGATCGGCATGCCGGAATACACGCAAGCCGGGTTGCGGCAGAACAGATCGACGGCCATATCATAGCAAGATAGTTTTACCACGCGATCAAAGGCCTGACTTAAGAGCGGAGTTCGGTGTTTTGTTCCGTGTGCATCGGAGGCGATAAAATCGACAAATCCCTGCTCTACCATAGACTCGGCAAAGTTTCGTATTTTCGATCCGAACATACCGGTAAGACTTCCCGCGGTGACTTGCAGCAGGCATCCTTGGTTGACTAGATCGGATAATATTTTGGGTTGTTTGATGATGCCCTGATTGCGTTCCGGATGCGATAAAATTCCCGTCAATCCGACCTTGCGCAAATCGTCCAGCAGACGATCCAGCGGAATGTAAAGTTCATGGGGCAACTCCAAAAGCACATGCCGGCGCCGGTCGGCAAGGGTAAGAACTTCGCCGCTTGAAATTTTGCCTGCCAGGTCGGGATCGATGCGCACGTCGGCGCCGGGAAGCAATTCCAAGTCGATGCCTCTTTGCTGGAGCATCGACTGGAGCCGGGCGACCTGGATGCGAATGTTCTCGGCGGTGACATGCTGATGGTTGCCCATCTGATGGGGCGTGGCTACGATGGCCGCGATTCCGTCGGCCGCCGCCATCTTGGCCATTTCAAGCGATTCCTCACAAGTGTCCGGGCCGTCGTCCAGGGCGGGGAGCAGGTGACAATGCATATCAATAAATGGTTCGGCTTTATTCATGGCATAAAGGATAATTCAAGCGGCGATCCGGCGCTCCTCGAGAGCGGTTGACTGGGATATGTAAGACACGGTCAATCCCGAAATACTGTATTCAGGGACGATTTTTTGCAATTGGGTTGGTATTTTCTGGGGATCGGTGCGGGCGAGCCGCTCCAATTCCGCGATCTCATGCGGCAATTCGGCGTTTTGGACCTGCATCCGCTGGGCGACAATGATTTTTGGATGGCTGGTAGACAGGCGCTGTTCGTCGCCGGCGTGCAGTTCCTCGAACATCTTTTCGCCGGGGCGCAGACCTATGATCTTTATGCCAATGTCTGATCCCACTTCAAGGCCGGAAAGGCGGATCATATCGGCGGCCAGATCGATGATGCGGACCGGCTGGCCCATGTCTAAAAGCAGAATCTGGCCGTCTTCGCCAATGGCCCCGGCTTGAATTACCAGGCGGGCGGCTTCGGAGATAGTCATGAAATAGCGGCGGATGTCGGGGTGGGTCACCGTCAAGGGGCCGCCGGATGCCAACTGCCTGCGGAACACTTGGATCACGCTGCCGGCCGAGTCCAGCACGTTGCCGAATCGCACCGTCACAAAGCGGCACGGCGATCTGGACGACAAAGATTGAACGAACAACTCCGCGACGCGTTTGCATGCGCCCATGACGCTGGTGGGATTTACGGCCTTGTCGGTGGAAATCAACACGAAAGAGCTGACGCCGGACTGCATGGCCAGTTCGGCCAGCCGGCAAGTGGCGGTTACTATGTTTTTGACCGCTTCCCCGGGGTGATTTTCCATCAGCGGCACGTGTTTGTAGGCCGCCGCGTGGAAAATCACTTGCGGCCTATACCTGTGTAGAATATCGCTGATGCGCTGATGATCGAGGACGTCGGCGACGATCAGATCGATTTGTATGTCATCGATGAGCGGTTTCAGGTTGTGCTCCAGGAAGAATTGGCCGGTTTCCGAGCGGTCTACCGCCACGATTCGCCGCGGTGAAAACTGCAGCAATTGGCGGCATATCTCCGAGCCGATGCTTCCTGCGCTGCCGGTGACCAACACCACTTGACCATCGACCCATTGCCGGATGCCATCGACCGCCAGTTTTACCGGCTTGCGCTGCAGGAGGTCCTCGATCGATACGGGCTGGGGCTGTACGATCAGTTTGCCGTCGATCAACTGCCGGTAACTGGGCAGCACGCGGACTTCGTAATGGCTGTGCTGGGCCTGGTCGATAAGTTTGCGCAATTCTTCCCCGGAAAATTCCCCCTGCGCCACGAGGATCTGCCTTGCCGAGTAACGCTGGACGAGCCGGTGCGCCTCTTCTATGACGCCCACAACCGGCACGCCCTCGATCCGGGCGCACCACCAGCCGGGCGTCGTGATTGATAAAACCTACGACGCGATACTTGGGCCTTCCCACTTGGCGAATGGCCCTGAGCATTAAAGCTCCTGTCTCTTCCGATCCCGCGATCAACACGCGGACCTGCCCAGCCGGTCGAGACAGGAGCCAAATGGTTTCATGCCAACCGCGCGACATGGAGCGCAAGCCACCCACAACCACGATGGTTGTACCCCAATCGAGCACCAGCACGCTGCGGGGTATGGGGGGCAAAGGAACGAGCAGATAGTATATCAAAAATACGGTAATTGCCCCGCAGCTTGCGGCGCGCAACAACACGCCCAGGTCGTAGAAGGTCACCGGCCGGCTCCAGCCGCGACAGGCCCGCAATCCCACAAACCAGGCTAGTTTGGCGCACACCACCCAGCCTGCCGTGGCGCGGAAAGTATCAAGGCCGTACCGTCCCAACTGCCCTTCGAATCGCAACCAGTAACTCAGGTAATATATGGCGATAAAAATCGGCAACAGCGCAGCTCCGATGAGCACGTGCAGATGCCTGCGCAGTCTCGACGGATTCAAATACTGTCTTATGGCGGACGGATTTAGAAACCGGGTTAAGAACAAAGGCTTAATAAGCATTTTTCCAAAATCGTTGAAGGTTATGTCCTTACCGACAGAATAATCTGACGTATACATGTTTCTGCCCCTGGATTTTTTGGTATTCAATGTTTCCTGTGCATACAATGGATTCCTTGTTTATTAAATCTCATGAAAACAATGTCGCGTTGCGTATGGAAAATCAATCCGAACCCGCGGGTTGCAGCCCGTGGACTTAATGGTTTTCGTGGCATGAGATTCGATAAACTACGGTGTTGTATTTTTAGGCATATCAAAAACATATTTTCCTTAAATATCGTCTTTTTTTTGGGCTGCGGCGCAGCGTTCGGCTTCGAGCCGGCCTTTTAAGGCCTGTTTTAGTTCAACACCCAGCGACTTGTTGCCGGGGCTCCTTTGCAGGCACCAGTGGATGTGCTCTTCAGCCTCGGAATACAATCCCTCGGCCAGGAGACAGGAGGCAAGTTGGTCGTGCGCCGATAATCATTATGGTCGCATTCCAGCGCACAGCGGGCACATTGCAGCGCTCTGGACCATCGTGCAGTTGCGTGTGGAGCATTTGAGCTTCCAGCCATAGTTTGAGGGCCTGCGGGCCCTTTTGATTTTGCGCTTCGAATTCCGTCCGTTGTGCCTGAAATCGGCGCAGCGGCTCCAGCAGTTCAGGCCCTGCACGCTTTGAGCAAGCATCATAAAGCGATTGCAGGCCTTCCAGATCCGGTTGAAATTGGGTGACGATGAAATCGATCATGGCTTGGATGCCTTCGGAGGGGACGTTGGCTACCAGATTGCAGATTAGTTCCCGCTGATATCCGTGGCTGTAGCAAAATCCATGCTTGGAGAGATTCAGCCAACGTTGCGTGTCGCCATCCAGAAGTGCTTCGGCGGCGGCGGCCGAGACCACGGCTCCGTCATATGGCCGGACTTCAAGCGCCTGTGCAATGCATGCCTGCTTGAGCAAGTCTTTTTTGCCCTCTAAAAACCCTATTTTAGCCAAATAAATGTAACCCCGGCCTTGCAGCGGGCAGAGTGAAAGCACTTGCCGGGTGTGATGCAATGCAGCCTTCAAATTCATCAAATTATCGCCCACTGCACGCGCAAGCCAGTCGCTTAAGGCTTGCGGCGAAGAGAATTCCGAGGCTAATGCGGCGTTGCGGATGTCTATCAACGTCATCGGGTTGGGCGCGTCCGCCTGCAGCTTGTCGAACAAGCGCAGGTGGGCCTCGGCCAGGGCGAGGTGCGCGGCCGAATGGGTCGGTTGCCAATAAACCACGTTTTCCAAGCAGTCGATCAATTCATTCTCTATTTCAACGGCGGCATGACCGGCATTGCGGTTGGCGGTAGAATTGGCGTTATCGGCCGGAGGATGTTCGGGATAACTGGCTTGCAGGGCAATGAGATATTGTTCCCAATATGGCTGGGCGGCGGCCGAACCGATGCGATCATTGATCATCCACGAGCCTGCCGGGATGAGGACGATTGCGGCGGTCACAGCCGCCCAACGGCTCATGGGGGCGGGTTTGGGATGAATGACCCTGGGTGCGGCGAATTGGCTTACGCGAAATGCACATGCCGCCAGGATAGCCATAATTGCCGTGCAAGCCGGCACATACCATACGAAATCGACCAGGGCCTGGGCCGATCCGGCGGCCAAGGCGCCTGCTATGCCGCCCGCGCAGATTTTTAATCGCTCGGATCCTTTCCATCCCGCCGCGCACCAAGAACACCACAAAACGATGCAAGCCAGTGTCAGTCCCAGCCCGATCACCCCGGTTTCCAGCAAATCTTGCAAATAGGAATTTTCGGCATGTGTGTATTCAATGAACTCGTTCAGCGCCGTGGGAATATATCGGATAAACTTCATTGAAACTGCCTGCGCCGGCCCCGAGCCAAAAGTAGTCGGGGATTGCACTGGCAACGGCTGTCCAGAGGGCCAATCTTCCTCCGGACCATTCATTTTTTCCAGCCTCGCCGTTGGTTAATGTTTCCAAGCGACAGCCCACGCCGTCCAAACCGAATATTGATAAAGCGGTGCCGATAACCAGACAGGCAGCCAGCATGATGCCCAGGAACCTGCCGGCGGCGGAGGAAGCCAAACAGCAGACAGCCGCGGCGACGATCGCGGAAAGAACTAAGGCTGCCATGCCGCCGCGGGAAAGCGACATCAGGCCGGCAAACAGGACTACAGCCAGCACCAATCCCAAGATGTAGGTTTTCAATTCATTCGTGGGATTGGCGCGGGCGCTGTCCGAGAAGCATATCTTGTTATGCATGGCGCTCATTGTAGAGCGGCCGTGGCCATGTGAATGCCGGCTGACAGATTCATGCGTGCCCATGGCAAGCGGGGGTGCGGCCCATGCGGCGTTATTCGCGATCGGTGCAAGGGCGGGCACGGCGCCTGCAACGTGTATTCGAGACCTTATGCCGCGAGATGCATGCAGCAGCCACCAAATCAATGGTCCGACTCCCAGGGCAAGGAAATGGGCAAAATGATTTCTATTGGTGAAACTTCCTTTTGCTCCATACAAAGTGTTTGTGAACGGAGCAGTGTAAAACCAAAAGAACTTCCCATTTCCGGCGATGTATTGGACCAGTCCAAAAACCGCCATGCACGCCGCTGAAATTGCGCACCACCGCAAAAGGCGTTCTACGTCTTCAATGGCCTTAACGCGCTCTGCCGTTACGAAAAACAACAGCCCATAGGATATCAGCAGCACCAGATTCGCGCGTCTGGTACGGGGCAAAGGAGATAGTGCACCAGCGACCTAAGGATGCGGAATCGGGCTTTCCGGCACTCCATAGAGGCAGGATTTTCGCCTGGCTTGGCGCGAGCAGTTCGAGCACGCCTTGAGGCAAGGGTATACTTTGCAGTGAGACAAGAATGATGCCGGCGGAAATAAGCGCAAGGGCCCATGTGGGCCGCCACACGGGATGAGGACGGAAACATTGGCGGATGGCCCAAGCCAGGCTGGCGGTCACGGCCAATATGGCCAGGGTCAATTGTCCCAGGGGATGGCGCCCGCCCATCACAAATGGAAGAAGAAAGATGACTCCGGCCAAAGCGCCGTCGATAATTTTGAGCAATGGCGCGCTTAGGCCGTCGGCGCGGGACGATGGGGCATGAAAATGCCTCAATGTATTCAATTTGCCGCGTTGATGGAACATTTGTGGATTTATCGGGCGATTATCGTTACTTTTTGTTACGCGACCCGTTTCGGAATGCTCAGGCGCCGAAATTCATTTTCCCGGCCGGCGCCTGGGGATGATTTAGGTATCATGGGCATGCAGATCTCCTGGTCCGATTCGTCTTCCTGCCAATCTTCATCGTTTGCCGCCTCGTAATATCCATAGCTGTCAACGTAATAATCGCGATAGTTGTAATAGGCGTCGTCGGTTTCCGAACCGGCGGCGTTGACGATCAGTCCTAACACGGGAAGTTTGAGCATGGTAAAGCGTTCGACCATGCGCACCACCTGGCGGCGGCGGTTTTTGGCGGGTTTGATGACCATCATCACGCCGTCTACCACGCGGCCGATAATGGCGGGATCGGCCGTAAGAAGCGCGGGCGTGGTGTCGATGAGGATCATGTCGTATACCGATCCCGCCCATGACAATAGTTGGGAAAACCTGGGACCGGCGAGCAGTTCTGCCGGGTTGCTGGGCCGGGGACCCGCCGGCAGAATGTCCAATCCCTTCACCCCCGTGGTGCGGATGTGTTCGGCGGCCAATTGTTCGAGATTGCCTTCCTGGCGGAGGATTTCCGACAGGCCGTTGGTTCCCCTGGCGTTCAGCAGATTGCTTAGGCCGGAACGGCGCAGGTCGGCGTCGATCAGAAGCGTGCATTTGTCGGCCTGCGCATAACAAATGGCCAGGTTGGCCAAGGTCGTCGTTTTCCCGTCGCCGGACTCAAGGCTGGTGATTAAAATCTGGTGAACGTCTTGATGGGTGAGGGTCATAGCCGTGCGCAGGGTTCGGAAGCCTTCGCATTCAGGGGCCGATGGAGCGGCGTACATGGCCAGGGCCTGCAGCCCCGCGGTTTCCGGGGCCTTTAAACGCTGGATGACGGTGAGCACGGGAACCCCCAGGCGATTTTGCAATTCTTCCATCGAGCGGAAGCGATCATCCAAGACGTCGAATACCGTCACCAATCCCAAGGAGATCCCAAAACCGCAAAAAAACGTGAAAAAAGCCACATAGATCAGTTTAGGCGAAACCGGTGAGCCATTGACCTTGGGTTCCTCGATAACGGCCACGCGGATTTCCTGGCCGTTCTGTTTCAGGTCCAGGGAGGCGATCTGGTTCAGCAAGACGTCGTTCATGTCCCCCAGGCGTTTGATGTCTCGTTCCAACAATTCCACTTCGGCCAACTGGCCGCTGAGGTTGACGGCCTCCGCCCGGCTTTCGTCGAACTTGGCTTGTAAAATTTCTTCTTTTTTCCTGGACTCGTCGAGTTTTTGTTGCAGCATTTCGAGGAGCCATGGTCCGAGTTGGGTTTGGCGGTGATCGGCCTTTTGGGTGGAGAAACGTTGCTGGTAAACCTGCAAGAATTCGTCGGTGAGGCGAATTTTTTCCGCCAAGGCGACTACCTCGGGGTGGCGCGGGCCGAGATTCTGTTGCATGGTTTCGAGTTTGGCGCGGGCATCGAGCATGTTTTGCGTGAGGTTGGATTGGGTTGCAATGTCCTGCGCCTGAGGCCAAGGCTGTTGAGCAACAACTCCTTGCCTGCAACGTCGGATACTATCGACATGTATTGCCCCAGGTCTTCGCCGTTGCGCACGGCCGATTGAAGGGCGGCCAGGGCGGCTTCATAATCCACCCGCTGTTTCTGCTCTGCTATCAGCGCGTCGTTAAAGTACACGGCACGCTGCACCATGGGATGCAAAGTTTTTCCTTCGCTGCGGAATCCCAGGTTGAACCATGTTCCGGCGGCAAGCTAAAAGCTCCTCTTGTTTTTGAGCGAGTTTTTCCGCCACTTCGTTTCGTTCCTTTGTCAGGATGCGGCTGAGTTCGCCGGCCGTCCCCTTGTGAATTCGATCCATAAAATCGAGGTAAGATTGCACGACCGCGCCCACTACATTCACCGCCACCCGCGGATCCTTGGAACGGTAGCTGACCTCGATGATGCTGGTGTAGCGCACCACTTGGGCGGTCACATTTCTCTGTAATATCCCCACCCAGGATTCACAGGGAGCGTTGTTGAAATCGACGTGATCGGCCGGGCCCAGGTGTTGCACCGCGCCTTCCATGACTTTTGCGCTGATAATGATTTTTTCGAAAGTGGGCATGGTATTCTGGCGCAGGGACTCGTCGTTGGCAATGGAAGTGTCGAGCTGGTCACGGCCGTTTTGCGAGACGAGCAAGGCCGCTTTGGAGGAATATAAACGCGGTCTGGTGGCATAATAAAGTCCGCCTAAAAAAGCGCTGGCCGCCATTACCGCGATAACCAGATTCTTCCGATAACGGACGGCGTACACCAGATGCAAAAACATGTGCACAAGCTGGGCGACTTCAAACTCGAAGTTGTCCGGCATTGAGTTAGGTTCTTGTCCCATAGCTGTATGGCAAAATATTTTTTTTCTGGCGGTGAAAGGCGGCCGATGACAATATGTGCGGGAAAGCCGTTAATACCAGCTCATCGAGGCCCCGACACCGAAACGAATAAAGGTTTGCAAGACGTCCACGACGGCGGTGGCGGGCGTCTGTTCCACCGAAACGGTGTCTCCAGGCGCCAAGGCAATGTTATCCTGCCCCTGCTTGGCGGCCTGGAGACCTACCGAAATGCGCACCGGTTCAGCCCTGCCGGGCGGCCGGCGGATGACAAGCACATCTTCGGCCACGGGATTGGAACATCCCCCCGCCAACGCAATAGCATCAAGAACGCGGATTTCCTGATTCATGGGAAAGGGAAATTCGCCGGGTTTGCGGACCAACCCGATGACATAGATCGGCTTGGGCGTTCGCTTGGCAACGTAAACAACGTCGCCGTCGCGCAGTTCCGGGAGTTTTTCCTCGCTTGCGGCGACTGCATTTAGATTTACTTTGAGCACGGAAGCAGGACCTGCCGCGGATTGGTCTTGCTGATAACTTGCCGGAACCAGGCCGTTTCCGGTCCTGTCGGCCGCCTGAGAAGTTCCGGCCGGGGGCTGATTTGGAGGCAGGCAGCGGGTATCTGTGCGGCGGATTTCCACCTCGGAGTCGGCGTCTTTGTCCAGGCCGCCCACCGCAACCAGGGCATTTAACAGCGAACTAGAGGCGCGGGGAAGGTCTACGCTCCCCGGCTTGTCCACTGCGCCTACCACTGTGATCTTGTTGGTGCGGCACTGCTTCATGATCAGAGTGATGCAGGGATTGCGATAAACGCCGCGCAAGATGCTCTCGGCCGCGATAACCTGTTCGGCTTGTTCCACTTCCAAGCCTACAACGCCCACTTTGCCAACCAGCGGTACGGTTATTGTGCCGTCATTTGCCACTCGGACCGGTGTGCTGGTGGTGCCCATTTTTTCGTAGTCGGTAACCATGGTTACCTCGAGAATGTCGCCCAGTTGGATTATTTCACTGCCCACGGTAGAGTCGGCCAGGCCGGCCAGGTTGATGGTCTCCGTATTAACCGTCGAAGGGGCAAGATATTCGGCCGGAAGATTGGAAACGCGGTATACACTCCTGTTGCATCCAGAACCGAGAGCGAGAATTATTATTAGTACAGGCGCAGTGAGCCGACAAAAGCGCCGTGTCCCACAGCGGGTCGAATGAATAATAGTCATGAGAAGAGTAACCGTGAGAAGAACCACTCCGGACTGCCACCCTTGACCAAAACCTTGCCTGGCCTGTTAAAACCCTATGGCCAAAGGAATTAAAAGGCGGCGAAGAATACTATAATTAGGCATAAACGGTCAAGGGGGAAATTCGCCTGGGCTAAGATGTTAGCCACTTTTGGGTGGCTTGTGATTCAATTATCAGGTTATATGGAGGGCGTGTATGCCGGCATTTTGTTTGATGCTAATAGCAAACTATTGTGAATATATATTCACAAAATCCTGAAACCGTCTCTGACGATAGGTTTATGAAGACCGTTTGCCTTTTTTCAAATCACCTCGAAAATGTACTTCAATGAGAAGTAAATGCCTAATAATATGAAGAGCCAGCCGGTGATGATGCGTGCCCACCATTCGATCTTGGAGAGAATTTTGTACGTTTTGCCGATGGACTGGGCGCTGTAGGCAAGCACGAAAGCCACTAGAAGCACCGGTACGGCGGTGCCTACGCCGTAAATGAACGGCAAAACCACGGTAGCGCCGGGCAACGACGCCTGGGGCAGGCTGATGCCGATTTTAGTTAAGATGGCGGTGATGGCACCGGCCTCGGAACCCAATATGAGAGCTACCAAGCCGAAGAACCATGCCGCGGAGGTGGGGCAAAAAGACACGGCGAAGAGCACTCCCAATATAAGCGCGCCCCAGATTCCCATGGTATCTATCCTTTTTTTCATGCCCTCGCTTATCATTGCCCCGCCTTTGTTGAATGTTAATAGTCCAACCAGAAACATCCCCAGCAGCAAAAAAACAGGGGCCAGAACCAGGTGCATGTATTTCTGGAGAAATAGCGACACGGCTGGGATCGACAGTGTAGTGGCTGCCAGCAACACGGCCAGTCCCAGGTATAGCATGCACCTTCCCAGCGTATACAGTAATCCGGCGGTTATTACCCATCGGGAATCGCCCACCCTACGGCCGACGTACGATATCGCCGCGATATTAGTGGCCAGGGGGCAAGGACTGATCGAGGTTAGTATTCCCAGATAAAGGGCCGCCCCGGCATAGAGCATATATGCAAACATGAGCTTCACCCCTCAGCGTTTATTGTATGTAATCAATTTCGCATCAAATATTTAGCCCGGCAGCTTACTCCTGGAGTTTTACTATTTTCCATCTGCAACCGGCCGGCCGGATTTGCAGAAGATTTATTTAACTTTAAGGCAGTCCTTCACGTTGTTTTGAACATACGCCACGAATTCTTCCTTATTCCGGACTTTGGTCCACATTTCCTTGAGGTTTTTAATCTCCGCGGCCTTGGAATCGGCGACTCGCACGACGATCAACGTTGGGCCGCTGACATTATAGCCTTTTGTAAGCGCTTTGTTCTTTTTGTCTTGGAAGTCGATGTAGTGAAACTCGACCGCGCCGTTCTTGATCTGTTGGGCAAACCCGTTTTTAACCGCTTCTTCCGAGTAGCCGCCCATCTTCAGGCACGTCGGGCAGCGCTGCGTTCGATGAAAATACATTACCACAACGCGATCGGCAGGCGCCACGGCATCCTTCGAGGCGTCGTCGGCCGAAATCGATTGCGGAAACATAAAAACGCTGATTAACGCGATTCCGAGAACAACAAGTGTAAGGGCAATTTTTTTCATAATTATAATCTCCTCCCGATAGGATTAAAAATGGTGTTTGCTATGGAAGTGGAATCTCCGCCCGTTCCTTATCCGCAGCACTGTCGGAGTTCGGACCCGGTGTAACTGGTTTTGGGCTTTCTTGCTGAGTCGAAACTGGCGACGGCTTGTTTTCCGAGGTCAGGATCCGGTTTATTTCTCCTTGCACAAGATTGGTAAAGCCGGCCTTGTCGTCCACCAGGCCCCATACCTCGTCCAAGCGCTTCCAATCCTGAATTTCGCCGTTTTTCAATCTAGCCAGCACAACGACCGGCATCTGTATCTCGAACTTGTCAACCAATTGCTTGGCCGCGGGTTGTTCATAGTTGATCATTTGCAGCGACATTTCTTTGCCGCTCAACTGAGAGGCAAAATTCGCCCGGACCGTATCTTGAGTCTGCGACTCGATCGAACAGCAGGTGGGGCATCGCGTATTGCCGTGAAAATAATATACTATTACCCCGTTTTGGATCGCCGGCTCGACGCCTGCGGACTGCGGGCTTGAACGGAGACTCTTGACCATCAGCACCACGATGCTGGCGGCAAGGAATATCAACAGGCAATAGGTGAAGGCCTTTTTAATGTCCATAATAATACTCCCCATTTTAATTGATGACTGGAGTTTTGCATATTACTCCCCTCTCCATTCGGGAGAGGGGACTTTGTTTTTCTTTATTGCAAAACTTCAATTACGAGTTGTTAACGTTTGCAATATCGCCTGTAAGCCTCTGCCAAAGCTTCGCGATAACAATTTTCTTCGCCTGGCTCAATGGCATGATAGATCCGGACCATATCCAGCACGCGGTCGGCAAAATCATTCACGGCTGCCAGCCCCTGTTTATGCAGGTGTTCAAAGATCAAGAGAAGTCCCTTGACGGCTACTGTTTTACCGTTGATCTGCAATGTTGTTTCCGGGGCGGGAGTTCCGCAAGAGCATGCACCTGAATCGGCGACTGCCTCGACTGACTGTTCGGAGCGCGGGATGGAAGCCAACAAGGCGTCAACTTGAGCCGATATCTTCTCGGCGACGATCCATACGGCTTCCTTGTCAATCTTGCTGAGGTTTCGCAGGGAACGATGACAGTCCGCTACCTTGTCGCCCAATATATCCGTCACCACAAGTGATGCCGCCACTCGGCCGCTGTAAGTTTCCGTTCCCCGTTTTGCGCATAGCCGCTCGCAGCCATCCACGGTGATGGTGGGATGGTTTCGCGCGAATCGGCGTTCCATTTCTTCGCCCGCCAGGAACAAAGGCAGGCACAACGTAACCGTGGATTGAGGGCGCAGCAGCTCCAGCACGCGGCGAGTTGCCAGTCTGGAAACCGTCCCGGCCGGGATTTCCTCGCCGCTGCAAGAGATGATGCCCACCTTGGTTATTTCACCCATGATATTACCCTTAGTCTAAAGCCATTTTCCGGACCGTATCGGCCACTTCGGCGGCAATCTCATCCACGGCGGCCCAGCCGTCTTCGCTGAGCGCAGTGGGCGAGCCGAACTGTTTGCCGCGGTGATTTTTCAAGGCATCGAAGACGCGAACCGCTTGAAAAACCTTTCCGCCCGATGCTTCCACGTTCTTTTGAGCGCATAGTTTGGGGCAGCCGTCGATGGTAATGCACGGAGAATTCCGCACCTTTTCCATCGTCTCCGCGTCGCCGGTCACCAATAGTGCCAGGCAAACGGTTTCGGCCTCGCCCGGTGCAAAGTCGTCGATGGCTTGATAGACCGCCTCGCGAGAGATCAAGCCCTGCACCTTGCCGATCCCGCTGCAAGGCACCAACATGGCCGCTCTTGTTTTATTATCGGTTGCCATCGCAAATCCCGCTTTGACTGATTGATTGACCCGGCTGGTCGCCTTTTGCGGCCAGGATCAGCCGTTTGACTTCTTCCAGGGCGGGGACGCGTCCGGCCACCTTGACATAGCCGTCTATCACCAGTCCGGGAGTAATCAGGATATCGTAAGACATGATTTTTTGGATGTCTTCCAACTTTTCGACCATGGCGTCCACGCCTGTTTCCGATACGGCTTTATTCACGGTTTCATATAGCGCTTTGCATCTGCCGCACCCGGTTCCAAGGACTTGAATAATCATATTAATTTTCTCCATTGGCGGTTTGATTTTATGTTTGCGAATTTTTCAAATGGCTTTTGTTTGCGTCTTGCGGATTGATTTTATTGTTCTACCACCACCTCCGGCTCCACTATAATTTCCGATTTGACGGAATTGGCCACCAGGCTGTACTTCTGCGCGGCTTTAAGGGCGCGGCGCACTTTTGCATCGACCGCTTCCGGCGATTCACTGTTTGCCGCCACGCGGATTTTGGGGCGAAACAGCAATCGCTTGAAAATTTCTGTGCGATCGAGTTCGATCAATTTAGTGCCCTCGGTACGGCATTCGTAAGAGATTAATTCGAGTTTGAACCTTTCGGCCGCCCAGATGAACATCATCATCACGCAGGTATTGGCGGCGGCCACGAAGGCGTCTTCCGGCGTGAAAACGCCTGAAAAACCTTGCGCGTCGGGCGGGGCGGAAAACTCGCATTCCGGACCGTTGCCCATGACCAGGTGGCCCCAATGACCGCCTTTCCATCGGACTGTGGTGTGATAGGTTATGGTCCGGCTCATGTATCGTTCATCTCCCTCTCGGCCTGTTCGCGCATAAGCAAAAGGTACTCCTGCGGCTTGAGCAGCCGTGCTTGATCGGCTTGCCAATCGTCGGCATCGATTTCCGCCAGCCAGCCTTTGTCGTAGGGATCTTGATTGATCATCTCCGGAATGGAAGCGAGCGAATTGTTGATGTCCGATATAACGCCGTTTACGGGCGAGAAAAGATCGGAATCGGCCTTGATCGTTTCGATTTCGGCAAATACGTTTCCGACCGCAACCCTGGTGCCGGGCGCTTTGAGGTGGACAAAGGCCGCGTCGCCCATGCGCTGCTGCGTATAATCGCTCAGCCCGAGGCGCACCCGCGCCCTTCCAAATCTCCTTGCGCCAAATGCCGTCGCTGCTGTAAAAACGATCGGTTGCTATGCGGAAGATAAATTTATCCACGCTGGTCTCGAGATATTCCGGCATGCTCTACTCTCCTAAGCAATTTCCTTTGCTCATGCGCGTTGCACTCCAGAACTGATTCCACGCACTGGAAAAAATCCAGAACGCAACGCACGCGAAGCTTGTAATAAACCTGCGAGCCGCGTTTTTGGTCTTCGATGATGCCGGCGTGTTTCAGTATGGCTAAATGCCGCGAAACCGTGGAAATGTCGGTGCCGACCATCTTTGTTAGTTCGCAAACGCATCGTTCGTCGCGCCGGGCCAATTCGTTAACGATCAACAAGCGGGCGGGATGGGCCAGGGCCTTTATGATCTGTGCACGGATAATGTATTTTGCCTTGCTTTTTGCATCCATGGTTATTACTCTTGTTCATATTGATCGAAAGAAAACATTTGTAAGTTTAGCCAAATGAGCAATTGTTGTCAAATCATATTCTTTTTTCTTTTTAACTTTCATCTAAAAAATCCGATCCCGGTGACTTTTTATTAAAAAGCCGATGCTTTCGATGCTGGCACGGGTTGACTTAATCTGCTTATCCAAATTCCCTCGCCGGCCCGTTTTCTCACTTATCAAGCCGTAAATTACCTCCGCAAATTGCCAGACAAGCGTCCATTCACAAAATTTTTTTTGATGGCAATTTATCGCATGAAAATGCTTGCTATTTGGTCGCGCATGGTGCAAAATGTTTCCCGTTTAACGATGCCTATGAGTCGGGATAGCACTGCAATCCCAGCCAAAGATGTCTTGAAAAATCAACGGCGTTGAGGTTAAGAAACGCCGGGTCGAACATCTTTGCAACAAGCCTCGTAGCAGTGGGACAACGTGCCGCGACTACATGAATTAGTTATGCCGGTTGTTCATTGTTATGAGCATTTTTTGCATCGTCTGCAAGACGGGCGATGTTGCCGAGGCAATCGAAATTAATCACGAATAAGAATTCCGTTTGACCGCACCGGTTTTATGACACACACTTTTAGAAGATTTGCGCTTTTCATTCTCCTCGTCACTGAAGAGCAAAGTCGCCGTAACGAGCTGACTTCAGCCTGGGATTATTTCCTTTGCTTTAGCCCGGCGGCAACTTTCGCTCGAGCCGTTACATCATGGTATGCATCATGTTAGGCCTTGGCACAGAGTGCGGATTGTTGGATTATTGTTTTCACGCCGGTCAAAAACTTTTAAATCTATCGAACCACGGCAAAAAAAACGGCGGGATTTCATTGCACCGCGACCGGCACGTCCGCCGGAGACTGCTGAGGATCGAGCCCCTGGAATGCCGGGCCTTGATGAGCGCCGACGGCCTTTCCTCGCTCATCTCGCCCATCTGGTTCCAAGATTGCAGCACTGCGGGTCAGCCGGGCCATGCCGGCGCGGCCACCTGGACCGCCGAAAGCATTACGCCTTCCACAAGCATGGCCAGCGGTTTGGCCACCAGCCAGGCCAACGTCTATGACTGGATCGTCCAGTTCAACACTAATGACTTAGGCGGGATTACCCAACTCGCTCAAACCGCCAGCCTTCTGGCGGGCGGGGGCATCGATTTCCAGATTATTCGCGGCCTTGGGCTGGAAGGACAGGAATTGGTCCGCAGCATAGGCAGCTCCCTGGACGCGGTCCAGCAGTGGTTCTCGCACGACACGTATATCTCCAGCTTTGAGCAAGACTCCGTCCGTCAGGCCGACAAAGTCTCCAACGATCCTTCGCTCTCGCAACTTTGGGGCATGACGAAAATCGACGCCCAGGACGCCTGGAACGTCACCACCGGCGCGACCGGCGCCAATCGCGTGGTAGTGGCGGTAATCGACACCGGAGTGGATTATACCCATCCGGACCTGGCGGCGAACATCTGGACCAACACCGCGGAAATCGCCGGAAACGGCGCGGACGACGATCATGACGGGTTCGTCAACGACGTCCACGGATACAATTTCGTCTCCAACACCGGCAATCCGATGGACGACAACGGTCACGGCACGCACGTTTCAGGCACGATTGCCGCAGCGGGAAACAACAGCCTGGGCGTGACTGGCGTGAATTGGTCGGCTTCCATAATGGCCTTGAAATTCATGGACAGCACCGGATCGGGCTATTTGTCCGACGCCATCAGGGCCATCAATTACGCTACCATGGAGCGCACTCAGCACAGCGTCAATGTGCGCGTGATCAACGCCAGTTGGGGCGGCGGCGGATTCTCATCGGCCATGCAAACCGCCATCCAAGCCGCCAACGACGCCGGCATCTTGTTCGTTGCCGCGGCCGGCAACAGCGGCACGAACAACGACGTTGCGGCCCAATACCCGGCCAATTACACACCGCCGAACGTGATTTCCGTGGCGGCCAGCGACCAGAACGATCATCTGGCCAGTTTCAGTTGCTATGGAGCGACGACCGTCGATCTGGCCGCGCCCGGTGTGTCGATTTACAGCACTGTGCCCAACAACCGTTATGCATATTATTCCGGCACCAGCATGGCCACTCCCATGGTGTCGGGCGTGGCGGCCTTGGCCTGGGCCTATAAACCCAACGCCTCCGTCGCCGATATCAAAAACGCCATCCTCCAAGGCGTCGATCATATTAGTTCGCTTTCCGGCAAGGTCGCCAGCGGCGGGCGCTTGGATGCCTACAACACCTTGAAATTACTCGGCGCCGGCACCGCGCCTTCGCTCCCGGTTTTGGGGTCCTTGCTGGTCAGTCCGTCTTCGACGGTCACCAAAGGCGCGTCCGTGACGCTGGTTGCCCAAGCGGCGTCGTCCGCGACAGGCGTATCGGCGGTTTATTTTTATCAAGACACAAACGGCAACGGATCTTATGATTCAAGCGATACTTGCATTGGTTACGACAATACCGTGGTCAACGGCACGGCTGAATTCGCAGTCAAAACCGGCGCAATGACGCTGGGAACCAGCCGCTACTTCGCCCGGGCAATGGATAAAAGCGGCCAGTGGAGCGCGGCCCTTTCCACGACCTTGACCGTCGCAGCCGCGGATGATTACGGCAACAGCGCTGCTTCTGCGGCCGCCATCGCCGTGAATAGCACAATGTCCGGATCGATTGGAACCGGCGGCGATCAGGATTGGTTCAAATTCCAGGCCGTGGCCGGCAAGAAATGTGTAATCTCCACCACCTTGGCGGGGCTGACCGACTCCGTGCTGGCCCTCTATAACGTTAATGGCACGACGCAATTGGCCTTCAACGATGACATAGCCTCCAATAATCCGGCTTCCCGCATCCAATGGACCGCGCCGGCCAACGGCACTTATTTCATCAAAGTGTCGGCCTACGACACGCATCAAACCGGCGGCTATAAACTTTCGCTTACCTCGCAGAACTCAGCCCCGGCGCTGCAAAGCATTAGCGACCAGGTTTTGACCAACCAATCCGGCGGAATCGTCGTTCCATTGGCCGCAACCGACCCGGACGGTGACCGTTTGACCTTTTCCGCCTCGGCCTACACGATCGATCCCAAGACTCAGGCTCACGTGTCGGTCCCAGCCGGCCAGGCGGCCTTGACCCTATCCGGCAACCAATTGCGGATCACCAAGAATGCGAATTATTCCAGCGTGTTTTATGTAGATGTTGCAGTAAGCGACGGCGTCAATTCCGTTCTGAAATCGTTCAAGGTAACTGCAACCAACTCCACCCAGCATTGGCTGGCATCCTCGTCGGCATCTTCATTGAGCGTTGGCGAAGGCATACTCCAAAACCCGGCTTCAAGCCTGCCTGCAACGTCCGTCGATTCTCCGCTTCCGGGAGCAAACGGCAATGCGAGCCACGCGAATCTTTTTTCTCAGCCGATCTCGTATGTTATTTATCCGGGAATGCAGCTCAATAATATCTTGCTCTTAAGCCGCAACATATCTCCGCTAGCGGCGCAAATTGCATTCCAGGAAAGCGATTTTGGTGGCTCTGCCCGGTTGCCCACTAGTGCCGATTATTTAAGGGATTCATATTCGAGCTCGATTGCCCCAAGCAATCCGACTTTGAATGAGAACATCAACGGTGGAAATCAGAATGCCTCGGCAAGCAACGGCGGCGATAGGGCTTTCAATTCCGGCCGTGCGGAGGCTGAATTTTTCAAACAAATCGACGGCGGTTTTGCGTCCAGCGGCAGCCGATTCTCCTCAAGCGGATCGCTCGATGAGTTTTTCGCCCGGCTTGGCAATGAATAAAACGCCGAATTTCTAGGCTGGGCAAAGAGGGCTGGCCAATCGGGCGG
Source organism: Pirellulales bacterium (assembly GCA_963838495.1). Classification (GTDB taxonomy): domain Bacteria; phylum Planctomycetota; class Planctomycetia; order Pirellulales; family Thermoguttaceae; genus JBEKIK01. The sequence goes on from CAWIRC010000001.1 coordinate 278,216, forward strand.
CAAACGAATATAAATAAAGTATGGATGCTTTAAAAATCTCTGAACACAAGTCGTTCAAAGCCCGGGCCCTTTTGCTCGGCGAACGACTGGACCTGCGGGGTATGGGCGAGGCCGAGCGATTGGCGAAAGCCCCGCTTTCGGTCTCCGTCCGCGGCGGCGGAGTGGCGGTGTTGTTTCGCTACGGGGCCGCGGTTTTGTTCGACGTTTCCGCCAGCGAGCAGGCCGCCTTTCTGGATCAAGTCCATACGTTGATCATCCAGCCCTTCCCCGAGTTGGAAACGGAAGAAATCGAAATACGCGTCGAGCCTGAAGGACGGGAGGGCATGGACGCCAATACCCTCGTCCTTCAGGAAGGAAGCGTCGAACGCCTGCAAATTCTGGCCGACATCCTCAGTAAAAGCATTGTCCTGGCCAAGTACGAATCCAAGGTCGCCCGTGATTTCGACCGCATCGAACCACTGGCCTTGAACCTGGAGCGAAACGCACGCTCCGGGCGCAACACGCGGGAATTGCTGAGCCACATCGGCGGCGCCCTTTTAAGCGAGCATAAGATGGTGGGCCGGGTGCAGATGGACGACAAACCCGACTTGATCTGGGAGCGCCCCGACCTGGAACGCCTTTATTTGCGCCTGGAAGACGAATTCGAGATCGTCGAGCGCTACGCCGCCTTGGAACGCAAGCTGGAACTCATCTCGCGCACGGCGGAAACGGTCTTGGAACTGCTGCAAAACCGCCGCAGCCTGCGCGTGGAATGGTACATTGTCATCCTCATCGTGCTGGAAATCCTGCTGACTTTGTATCAGATGTTCTTTCACAGATAGAGGTAGAGATTAGAACTACTGATCTAGGATGCGGCGGCTGGCGAACTTGCCGATTCTTTTCAGGTCTTATGGCGTTTTTTTGCCCCTTTTAATCCCTTTGAAATATATTGTTATTTCAATCTTTTCCCCGATTGGGAGCATTGACAGCATTAAAGATTTGGTTAAAATGGGTGGCTGAATGGCCTGCTGTCATTGATATGCATCTCATCAGATAATTCCGGCCTAAATGAATGACTGTCGAGGCATTACCTGATTGCTTCCGTCCATCTGATCGCCGTAAACAAACGTACTTTGCCTGGTTTTCGCGTCCACTTGGATTAAGCAAAATATATTGGAAAGGACCACCGATCATGTTCAAGCGTCTTTTCTTGGCTTTGGCTGCGCCGGCGGTCGTGCTGGTGCTGTGCGGGGTGGCCGGGGCGGTGAACACCTATACCTTCGGGCCATTCAATGTGTCATTCTACGATTCCACGGATGCCCCGTTCACGTTCAACGGCGGATTTTATGGCTCGACGACTTACACGCCCATTGCTGGGCCCAACGGCGGTTGGACCGCAACCCAGATCGCGGATGTAGGGAACGCGATCCAAGCCTGGGTAAACCGAATTGACAATCCTTATGGAACGCGGCAGATTAATGTGGCAATGCTCTGGGACACCCAAACTGCCGCTTCCTGGGCGGACAGTGCATTTATTTACAGCGGCGGCAGGGCCTACACTTATCCCGAGTACGTGTGGCGGCAGGGAGGTTCACAGAGCCCGGCCGGCAACATTGATATCGTTATTCCATTTAATCCGTCCCCTTCGCCCGCTTACGGCCCGTGGTTTTTTAATGACCCTGCCCCCATACCATTAGGGTCTACTGATTTTAGCCAGGTTGTCTGCCATGAGTTGGGCCATACTCTGGGGTTCGTTAGCACGTTTGTCCCATCGACACCCGCATGGTGGGCCAATGGAATCACGACATGGGACAGCCGGCTTCGTGACGACCTGGGAAACATACCATACCCGGGAGCCCCGGCGTGGTTAGGGTCGGGCCCAAGGCAGCCCACCGATTTCAACGTTGTATCAAATCCATGCTATTTTGTGGGACCGAGTTCCAACGCCTACCTGGGCGGTGGCTCAGCAAGTGTGCAAATCGTCGCCAACACGAACGGAATTTACAACGGTGTTAATCTTGTGCATTTGAACAATGGGCCCAACCAATATTTACCGTTTTACCAACCAAATCCATTGATGAACTCTGTTGGGTACAATGGCTACAATGGCCCGGTACCCCTCCAGCCGACGCCCCTGGAGTGTACGATGATGCAGGACTTGGGTTGGATCATCCGCAACAACTGGAATAATGCCGCGGCCGATCTGAATTGGGGTAACGCGGGCAACTGGGATTTATCCGTAGTACCCCAGGGAAATTCAGTTTATTTCACAAACGCCGGCTTGGTCAGTGGCGATACAGTGCTATTGGGCGGTGCTTCGTGGACTATCTTCTCGTTGACAATTAACTCGGGCGTTGCTTTCACCCTCGGCGGCGATCCCGGCTCATCCTTGACCATCACCAGCGGCAACATAACGAGCACGCCAGCCTCGGCGGGATCACAGACCATCGCCAGTCCCGTGCTGCTGGGCGCCAACGGCACGTGGAACGTTTCGGGAACCGGTCAACTTATTGTTTCTGGCGCCATAAGCGGAAATGCCAACCTCACGAAAACGGGCGGCGGAACACTTAGGCTCAGCAATCCCGGGAATTCCTACATCGGGGCAACAACCATCAGCAATGGATTCTTGCAGCTAGGCGCATCCGAGGTCATTCCCAACGCCTCGGACGTAACAGTCAACGGCACATTTGATCTTGCCGGTTTCACCGAGACCGTGGGATCGCTGTCCGGTACAGGCAACATTAACGTCCCCTCGGCCTCGCAGTTGATCGTGGGATCCAACAATACATCGACGTCCTTTAGCGGGCAGATCATCGGATTGGGAGGACTGACCAAAATCGGCACAGGCACTTTGACAATCAGCGGACCAAACAGCTACAGCGGCGGAACCACAATTTACGGCGGAGCGTTACAACTTGGCAGTTCCGCCGCCTTGTCTGCCTCGACCGTACTGACGGTCAATGGCGGCGTCATGTACTTGGGAGGATTTAATCCTTCTATAGGTGGAGTTACCCTTATTAACGGCCTCATCACAGGCGGCGGTTCCTTGACCAGCGCCACCGCCTTCGATCTGCAAAGCGGAACGGTTTCGGCCGTACTGGCAGGCTCGGCGGGCGTGAACAAGTCCGGCCCCGGCACAGTCACACTCAGTGGAGCGGACAACACATTCTCCGGCAATATCCTGATATCCCAAGGGACTTTGAGTATCAGCCGGGAAAGATCATTAGGGGCCGTTCCGGGATCGTTCACGGCCGATCAAGTGACAGTGGCCGGGGGCGCCACGCTGCGATTTATCGGGCCCATGGACGTCAACGGCAACCGCGGGATTACCCTGGGCGCTACTACTGGCACTAGCAGCACTTTCGATACCCAGACCTCAGGGCTGGTGCGGATTTACGGCACAATCACGGGCATCGGCGGCCTGACTAAGACCGGTACCGGCAGTTTGGGCATCTATGGCACAGGCGGGAACACTTACAACGGCGATACGACGGTCCTACAAGGCAGCTTGAGTATATCGAATCCCAACTCGATTCCCAACGGAAGCAACTCGAGCGGCACAGGCAACGTGTACATCGCCAGCGGCGCCTCCATCAATCTAAACGCCCAAAACATGAACATTAATGGACTTAACGGCTCCGGGAGTATCACTTATCCATCTTGGACCTCCGGCACGAGCAGGATAGTCAACCTGGGTTATAACAACGCCAACGGCTCGTTCTCTGGGGCCATTACCGAAGAAAGCCCTAAAATAACAGGTCTTGTCAAGGTCGGCGCCGGTACCCAAACCCTTTCGGGCGGCAGCAGCAATTACTCCGGCACTACTACAGTCAATGCCGGAATACTTGCCGTTGCGGTATTGGCCGACGGCGGGCAGCTCAGCAGCATCGGCGCTTCATCCAATGCCGCGGCCAATCTGGTGCTTAACGGCGGCACGCTGCAATTCATCGGCTCCACCAATAGTAGCACCGACCACGCCTTCACCTTGGGCAACAATGGCGGGACCCTCGATGCCTGGGGCACCGGCGTTATTAATTGGACGAGCACCACGCAAGTAGCCTTTTCCGGGGCGGGTGCACGCACCTTGACGCTTACCGGCTCGAATGGCGGCGACAATATCCTGACGCCGCTCATCAGCGACTACGACTCAAGCGACCCCACGTCGCTGGTAAAAAGTGGTGTGGGAAAATGGATTCTAGCGCAGAGTGAAACCTACACCGGCAACACGACCGTATTGGACGGCGCGTTGGATGCCTTGAACATCGACACCCCGGATGCCACCGTTTCGGTTGCGGATGGCGAGGGTAATACGTTGTTGGTCGCCTCCATCGTGTGCAATACGCTGTCCATCGGGGCTGGCGCGACAATTGTTATTAAGCCGATTCCTGGCGGCCCGCTTGTGGGCAGTGAATTGTTGACGCCTATTCCCGAGCCTTCCACTTGTGTGATGCTCATGCTAGCCGCCATGGGACTGGGCATTTACTGGCGCCGCTGCCGGTAGGGTCCTAAAAAAATTGTTGAGGTGGCAGTTAAACTGACATCCCAACGGATTTATTCAAGGCAAATATAAAAAATAGAATCTAGATTAGAAGTACCGATCGAGGATGCGGCGGCTAGCGTAATCAAGCGTGTCGCGGTTTTCCGATATCCAATAGGACCTTCCGGATCGAGAGGCGGCTGCGGGAAATGACTCCGGCCGGACACCGCATTATAAATTTGGTATTGCATGCCGCCTCATCAGCGCCGATTTGGTTTATTAGCGGCGCAAAAGGGCCTAATCCCTTAATCCGTAACGAATGATGCACCATAATGTTACAAGGCCGTCGCGCCAGTCGATCTTCTTGCCTTGCTCGTATGTCCGGCCGAAGTAGCTGATCGAGCGTTCGTAAACGCGATACTTCCGGCGGGCGATCTTTGCCGTGAATTCGGGTTCGAACCCGAAGCGATTCTCGCGAAGGGTGGGGGCGATTTCCTCGGCCACTTTCCGCGTGAAAACTTTATAGCACGTTTCTATGTCCGAGAGGTTGAGGTTTGTGAAGCAGTTCGAGAGGGCAACCAGGAATTTATTGCCGATGTAATGCCAAAAATACAATACCCGATGCGGCTGATCGCCCAAAAAACGGCTTCCGTAAACCACATCCGCCTTGTCTTCAACAATGGGCTGAATGAGCCGGGGATATTCGGATGGGTCGTATTCCAAGTCCGCGTCCTGGATGACGATGACGTCGCCGGAGGCTTTTATAAGACCCGTCCGCAAAGAGGCCCCTTTGCCGCGGTTTTTTTCATGATATTCGACGACGATCCGATTTTCCTCGTTCGGCGTCAATTGTTTTTCCAGATCATGCAGGATATCCCGCGTGCCGTCGCTGCTGAAGTCGTCGACTATGATGATCTCTTTGCGAATAGGCACGGCCCATACTCGCCGGACTATTTCCCGTACGGTCCTTTCTTCGTTGTAGACTGGAATGACCACCGAAAGCAAAAAATCCTTCGGTATGACAAAGATGCCCAGGTAACTGCAGCCTGTTTCGCCAAGGATGCCGTACAAGGCGATGTACCACTCGCTGGAATACGGCTTGAGGTGGTTTATCGGCGGGGAATTATCAAAGTTCATGGACGAATTCGACGTGGGCAAATTGATCGATGTACATCTGCCGCGTAACAACGATAACGTCGGCGTAAAGATGTTCAGCGCGACCTATCCTACAACTCTATTTCAGCGCCGTGCAATGTCAAGAGATTGTTTGGCGGCAACTGCCTGCGAACTGTCCCCGGGGCCAGAACGTCTCGCAATTCTCCCGCACCAAGGCAATGCCCTGCGGTCCAAAATGACATTTTTGCCCAATTTACGGCCCATAAGGCCATAAACTAGCTTCCCTTTGCCCTATTTCTACGAGATAGTATAGTAAGGAAGTATATTCGGCCGGATGATATCTGGTGCCATCAGATAAAAAACGAAGTTTCATGAGAAAAACCCATGGGAAAAAAATGAAATCCGGCCAAAATCAATCCGCGCCGATGACCCGGCCTTGGCCCCGGCGGGAATTGCTGTTTGCGGCTGCCTTGACGATCGCGGTGTTCTTGGCCTATCTGCCGGCCTGGAATGGCGCGTTCATCTGGGACGACGACGCCCATGTGACCAAGCCGGAACTCCGCTCCTGGTACGGCTTGTACCGTATTTGGTTCGATCTGGGCGCCACCCAGCAATACTATCCGCTGATGCACAGCGCCTTCTGGATCGAGCATAAGCTATGGGGCGATTCGCCGCTGGGCTATCACCTTGTGAACATCTTTTTGCACGTCTTGGTGGCCTTGATGGTTGTGGTCCTGCTCAGCAAGTTGAAAATTCCCGGTGCATACTTGGCGGGGGCGATATTCGCCCTGCATCCGGTGCAGGTGGAATCTGTGGCCTGGATCACGGAGCTGAAAAACACGCTTTCGGCCGTGCTCTATCTTGCGGCGGCCTGGCTATATCTTTGTTTCGATGAGAACAGGAAGAAGCGGTTTTACATGGGGGCATTGGTTGTTTTCGTACTGTGCCTGTTGAGCAAGACCGTTACGGCCACGCTTCCGGCCGCGCTATTGGTGGTATTCTGGTGGAAACGAGGGCGGTTGTCCTGGCGGCGCGATGTTTTGCCGTTGGTACCTTTTTTCGTCCTCGGGGCAGCGGCCGGGCTGTTCACGGCCTGGGTGGAACGCAAGCTGATCGGCGCCGAGGGCGGAGTTCGATCTGACGTTCATCGATCGTTTCCTGATAGCTGGGCGGGTAATTTGGTTTTACCTGGGCAAACTCTTCTGGCCCGTGGACCTGATGTTCATCTATCCGCGCTGGAACGTCGCTCAGGCCGTATGGTGGCAATATCTTTTTCCCATTACCGCGTTGTTGTCGGCCTTTGCGTTGTGGGGGCTGCAGCGGCGTTGGCGCGGGCCATTGGCCGGAATGCTCTTCTTCGTGGGGACACTTTTCCCGGTGCTGGGATTCTTCAATGTATTTCCCTTTCTTTATTCGTTCGTGGCCGATCACTTTCAATATCTGGCCAGCCTGGGGGTGATCGCCCTAGTTTCGGCCGGGATAGCCTTGTTGCTGGAGCGATGTCCGTTATGGCCCCGAATCGGCGGCTATGTCCTGTGCGTGTCAGTGCTGGCCGTCTTGGCGGGCTTGACCTGGCGGCAATGCGGGATGTACAAGGACGAAATCACTTTGTACAAGGACTCGTTGAAAAAAAATCCGGACTGCTGGATGGTGCATACCAACCTGGGTGCGATATTGTACCAAAATGGCAAGATTGATGAAGGAATCGAGCATTATAAACAATCGATAAAAATATATCCGAATGACACTGAGGCCCACAACAATCTGGGCGTCGCGCTCTTTAAGAAGGGGCAGGTGCAAGAGGCCATCGAACATTTCAAGCAAGCTTTGCGCCTGAGGCCGGACTATCTGAAGGCCCACGACAATTTAGGCCTCTTACTGCTCGAAACAGGCAAAATGCAGGAGGCAATTGAAGAATTTCAATATGCCCTTAAGATAAACCCCTATTACGTTAAGGCCCTCAACAACCTGGGCAGCGCACTAACTCAAACGGGCCGGCCCAAAGAGGCGATTGAACTTTATCGGCGTGCCCTGGCCTTGAGGCCCGATTCTGACGAAGTCCATATCAATCTGAGCGACGCTCTTATCCAGACCGGCCAGTTCCAGGAGGCCATCGAACATTGCCATCAGGCGTTGCGGCTTAAGCCCGATTCGGTGGAAGCCCAAAACACCTTGGGCAGTGCCTTGCTACGAACGAACATGTCTCAAGAGGCAATCGAACATTTCCAGGAAGCTCTGCGGCTTAAGCCCGATTCGGTGGAAGCGCATTTCAATCTTGGCAACGCTTTTAAAATAGGTGGCCAATATCAACAAGCGATCGAGCACTATGAGAAGGCCTTGCAAATCAATGCCGATTTTCACCAGGCCCGTGTGAACCTGGCCGGTGTGCTGGTGCAAGCAGGTCGCCCGCAAGAGGCGATCGAGCATTGCCGGCAGGCCTTGCGCCAGAAGCCTGATTATCCCGAGGCCTATTACTTTCTGGGCAGCGCCATGCTCCGAATGAACAAGCCACAGGAGGCGATCGAACATTTTCAGGAAGCGCTAAGGCTTAAGCCCGATTATCCGGAGGTGTGCAACAACCTGGGAGTCACGTTGCTGCAGATGGGCAAGCCCGAGCAAGCCGTCGCGCAGTTCAAGGAGGCGTTGCGGCTTAAGCCCGACTATATCGGTGCGTATTATAATTTGGCGCTGGCCTGTTCCGATGCGGGCCGATCATCCGAGGCCGTGGCTGCGGCCCAAAAAGGTTTGGAACTTGCCCGTTCCCAGGGCCAAAGCACTATGGCCGGGCAGTTTGAAAAATGGCTGGATTCGTACCGTGCCGGCTTGTCTAGTCCGCCAAGTAAGACGCCGCCCACCCAATCTGCTGCTCCGCCTTAATCCCGGCTATTTTATTGCCTAACAGGCCAAAAAAATGCTTCCCTTTGCCCTATTTCTGCGAGATAGTATAGTAAGGAAGTATATTCGGCCGGATGATATCTGGTGCCATCAGATAAAAAACGAAGTTTCATGAGAAAAACCCATGGGAAAAAAATGAAATCCGGCCAAAATCAATCCGCGCCGATGACCCGGCCTTGGCCCCGGCGGGAATTGCTGTTTGCGGCTGCCTTGACGATCGCGGTGTTCTTGGCCTATCTGCCGGCCTGGAATGGCGCGTTCATCTGGGACGACGACGCCCATGTGACCAAGCCGGAACTCCGCTCCTGGTACGGCTTGTACCGTATTTGGTTCGATCTGGGCGCCACCCAGCAATACTATCCGCTGATGCACAGCGCCTTCTGGATCGAGCATAAGCTATGGGGCGATTCGCCGCTGGGCTATCACCTTGTGAACATCTTTTTGCACGTCTTGGTGGCCTTGATGGTTGTGGTCCTGCTCAGCAAGTTGAAAATTCCCGGTGCATACTTGGCGGGGGCGATATTCGCCCTGCATCCGGTGCAGGTGGAATCTGTGGCCTGGATCACGGAGCTGAAAAACACGCTTTCGGCCGTGCTCTATCTTGCGGCGGCCTGGCTATATCTTTGTTTCGATGAGAACAGGAAGAAGCGGTTTTACATGGGGGCATTGGTTGTTTTCGTACTGTGCCTGTTGAGCAAGACCGTTACGGCCACGCTTCCGGCCGCGCTATTGGTGGTATTCTGGTGGAAACGAGGGCGGTTGTCCTGGCGGCGCGATGTTTTGCCGTTGGTACCTTTTTTCGTCCTCGGGGCAGCGGCCGGGCTGTTCACGGCCTGGGTGGAACGCAAGCTGATCGGCGCCGAGGGCGCGGAGTTCGATCTGACGTTCATCGATCGTTTCCTGATAGCTGGGCGGGTAATTTGGTTTTACCTGGGCAAACTCTTCTGGCCCGTGGACCTGATGTTCATCTATCCGCGCTGGAACGTCGCTCAGGCCGTATGGTGGCAATATCTTTTTCCCATTACCGCGTTGTTGTCGGCCTTTGCGTTGTGGGGGCTGCAGCGGCGTTGGCGCGGGCCATTGGCCGGAATGCTCTTCTTCGTGGGGACACTTTTCCCGGTGCTGGGATTCTTCAATGTATTTCCCTTTCTTTATTCGTTCGTGGCCGATCACTTTCAATATCTGGCCAGCCTGGGGGTGATCGCCCTAGTTTCGGCCGGGATAGCCTTGTTGCTGGAGCGATGTCCGTTATGGCCCCGAATCGGCGGCTATGTCCTGTGCGTGTCAGTGCTGGCCGTCCTGGCGGGCTTGACCTGGCGGCAATGCCTGATGTACGCCGACCTGGAAACCCTATATTGCACAACTCTTGAAAAAAATCCGGACTGCTGGATGGCGCACAACAATCTGGGTTTGATATTCTACCAAAATGGCAAGATTGATGAAGGAATCGAGCATTATAAACAATCGATAAAAATATATCCGAATAACCCTGAGGCCTATAACGATATGGGCGTCGGGCTCTTTAAGAAGGGGCAGGTGCAAGAGGCCATCGAACATTACGAGCAAGCTTTGCGCCTGAGGCCGAACTATCTGGAGGCCCACAACAATTTAGGCCTCGTAATGCTCAAAACAGGCAAAATGCAGGAGGCAATTGAAAAATTTCAATATACCCTTAAGATATACCCCTATTACATTGAGTCTCTCAACAACCTGGGCAGCGCACTAACTCAAACGGGCCGGCCCAAAGAGGCGATTGAACTTTATCGGCGTGCCCTGGCCTTGAGGCCCGATTTTGTCGAAGTCCATATCAATCTGAGCGATGCTCTTATCCAGACCGGCCAGTTCCAGGAGGCCATCGAACATTGCCAACAGGCGTTGCGGCTTAAGCCCAATTCCGTGGAAGCCCAAAACACCTTGGGTAACGCCTTTGACGCGACAGGCCAGCACCAAAAAGCCATCGATTGCTTCGAAAAAGCCCTGAAACTTGATCCCGACTATATTCAGACTTATATCAACCTGGGCAAGACATTGGCCGGTATGGGCAAGCTTCCCGAGGCTGTCAATCGTTACGAGCAGGCGTTAAGGCTTAAGCCCGAATCGGTGGAAGCGCATTTCAACCTGGGCAATGCTTTTAAAATGGGTGGCCAATATGAACAAGCGATCGAGCACTATGAAAAGGCCTTGCAAAACAATGCCGATTTTCACCAGGCCCGTGTGAACCTGGCCGGTGTGCTGGTGCAAGCAGGTCGTCCGCAAGAGGCGATCGAGCATTGCCGGCAGGCCTTGCGCCAGAAGCCCGATTATCCCGAGGCCCATTACTTTCTGGGCAGCGCCATGCTCCGAATGAACAAGCCACAGGAGGCGATCGAACATTTTCAGGAAGTGCTTAGGCTTAAGCCCGATTATCCGGAGGTGTGCAACAACCTGGGAGTCACGTTGCTGCAGATGGGCAAGCCCGAGCAAGCCGTCGCGCAGTTCAAGGAGGCGTTGCGGCTTAAGCCCGACTATATCGGTGCGTATTTCAATTTGGCATTGGCATACGCCGACGCGGGCCAATCGACCGAGGCCGAGGCTGCGGCGCAAAAAGGTTTGGAACTTGCCCGATCCACGGGCCAGGTAAATCTTGCCAAGCAAATTGAAAACTGGTTGAATGCCTATCATCTCAAATTATCAGACTCTCCGAATATTTCTCCTGATTCACCTGACAAATTATGAAGAAGCAGTACACATCCACAGTTAAAATTATGGGATAAGAAAATGTTTAGCCGCGAATGTGTACCATACATAGCATAGTCGGAGAGCGGGTTTTAGACTATATTCATAAATTTAGGAATGGCGGTGTAATAGCCCGCGATCATCAACTTTTTTGCTTTGCCGGTACATGTCTAAGCGTGAGAAATCTTCCAATAATGAACAGGCCAACCAAGCCCCATCGGGGATCGCTATCCCATCGAGGCTGAGTCTTAGTGTGTTGGCGGGGGCGGTTATAATCTCCCTCGTTGCCTGTCTTTCTTATCTGCCTTCCATTAACGGCGGATTCATTTTTGACGACAATTTGCTTATAACAAAAAACTATCTTATCCGGAATCCTGACGGCCTGCGCAGAATATGGTGCACCACCGAATCGGTCGATTATTGGCCGGTAACCAATACCTCGTTCTGTATCGAGTGGCGGCTGTGGGGGACGCGTTCGACAGGCTATCATGTCACCAACCTGATATTCCACATAGTCGAGGCGCTTCTTATTTGGGTGATCTTACGAAAGATGTCAATCCCTGCGGCGTTCTTGGCGGCTGTGCTCTTCGCCGTGCATCCGGTAAATGTTGAGAGTGTCGCCTGGATTGCATCGCGGAAGAACATAGCGGCCATGATGTTTTTCCTGTTGACTATTTTTTGGTATCTGAAAGCGCAGTTGGCCGGTGAAAAGGGGCCGTTGCAAAATCGCCCGTTTCAACCCCATGCAGGCCCTTGCTACTGGTTGAGCTTTGCGGCGTTCGCGTTGGCGATGCTTAGCAAAGGATCGGTGGTCATCTTGCCCTTGCTGATGCTGGGCATCGTCTGGTGGTCTAGATCTCTGACAAGGCGGGATCTTTTACGAATCCTGCCGTTCTTCATCCTGGCCGTATTTCTGGCGGGGGTAAATATCTGGTTCCAAACGCACGGTAAGGATATACATGTCCGAAATGCGGGTTTTATTGAACGTCTGCTCGGGGCAGGTGGCGTGGTGTGGTTCTATCTTTACAAAGTCCTGCTGCCTTTAGACTTGGCTTTCTTCTATCCGCTCTGGCGGATCGAGGTCGGTAATCCCTTGTGGTGGCTGCCGCTGTTGGCGGCCTTGGCCGTTACAGTGGTGCTGTGGATAAATAGAAAAACCTGGAGCCGTCCGCTTTTGTTCTCCTGGGGTTTTTTCTGCGCGTCGCTTGTGCCTGTGATGGGTTTTACCGATTTGGGATTCATGAAATATTCTTTGGTGGCGGACCATTATCAGCATATTGCCATAATCGGAGTGATCGCGTTGACCGCGGCGGGCTGGAGTATTTGGCGCGAGCGGACGCGAAATAGATCGCACCGGCTGTCTACCGCCGTTGCAGTTGTGGCGGTGGGCTTACTCGCTTTTCTATCCTGGCGACAAAGCGGTCTGTACCATGACGCCGTTGGGCTGTTCCAGTCTACGCTGAAAATAAATCCAGGCTCTTGGCCTGCTCATAATTGTCTTGGTATTGAATTGGAACAAGAAGGCCGACTGCAAGATGCGATCGAACATTTCCGTCAAGCCCTGCAATTGAATCCTTTCAATTGTGAGGCTGAAAACAACTTGGGCATGGCCTTGGATAATGCAGGCAGGATACAAGAGGCAATCGAACATTACCGTCAGGCATTGCAACTGGTGCCCGATTATCCTCCGGCACACAACAATTTGGGCATCGTACTCATGAAAATAGGCCAATCGAATGAGGCGATTGAACATTATCGACGCGCCCTGTCGGTCAAACCCAATGACATCGACGCTTACAATAACCTGGGCTGCGCCTTGGTCCAAACAAATCGGTTTCAAGAGGCGGTCGAATATTATCAGCGTGCTCTGTCGCTGGATGCCGATCTGTATTATGTCCACAACAATATGGGTTATGCATTAGAGCATACGGGTCGGATTGAAGATGCAATCAATCATTATGAAAAAGCCCTGCAATTAAATCCAAACCACGCCGAATCGCATAACAATCTGGCTAATGCACTAACTCGAATCGGCCACTTCGGGGAAGCGATCAGACAATATGAGCTTGCCCTGAGCCTGAAACCAGGCTACACCAAAGCCCATGTAAACCTGGCGGCTGCGTTGATACAAACGGGCCATGCCCAAGAGGCGATTGAACATTGTCGCCAGGCCTTGCTGGTGGACGCCAATAATCCCGAAGCGCATCAATTTCTAGGCAATTCTTTGATGCAAACAGGCCGGCCTGGGGAGGCAATCGCGGAGTTCAAAGAGGCGCTGTGCCTCAGGCCCGACTACGTCACTGTGTATTATAATTTGGCCCTGGCCTGCTCCGCAGCGGGCCAATCATCCGAGGCCGTGGCAGCGGCGCAAAAAGGTTTGGAACTTGCCCGTTCCACTGGCCAGGTAAATCTTGCCAAGCAAATTGAAAATTGGTTGAGTGCATACCGTCTCAAACTGTCAAATTCTCCTCATGATTCTCCTCCTAGCCAATCCAATCGTCCGGAGCAATAACCGTATGAGTACGCCGATAGCCGTTGGTTGTTGACTTTTTATATCTGCCGGCATATGTCCAAGCGAAAGAAATATTTCGGTAATAATAAACAGGCTTGCCAAGCCAGATCAGGAACCTCTGTCCCATTGAAGCCGAACCTTAACATGCTGGCAGGCGCGGCCATAATCGCCCTGATCGCCTTTCTTGCTTATTTGCCTTCCATAAACGGCAGATTCATCATGGACGATGATTTTCTTCTCACAAACAATCCCTTCATAAAGGCCTCTGATGGCCTGTATCGGCTTTGGTGCACCAATAAATCGATTGACTACTGGCCCATGACCAATACCTCGTTCTGGATCGAATGGCGGCTATGGGAGATGAACTCGACGGGCTACCGCGTCAGCAACCTGATTTTGCATATTGTCGAGTCGTTGTTGATTTGGATCATCTTGCGGAGGTTGTCCGTTCCGGGTGCGTTTTTGGCGGCTTTGCTTTTTACACTGCATCCGGTGAACGTGGAGTCGGTGGCTTGGATCACACAGCGGAAAAACATGATGTCAATGTTGTTTTTCTTACTGTCGATTTTGTGGTATCAAAGGTTTTTCAAATCCGCTTCCCGATCATATTCCGCATGGTATCCGATTCCGGCCGGACAATTCACTGCCCACTGCCCACCGTCCACTGCCCACATTTTTCCTTGTTACTGGCTAAGCCTGGCTGCGTTCGTCTTGGCAATGCTCGGCAAGGGATCGGCGGTCGTTTTGCCGGTGTTGCTGTTGGGGCTCCTCTGGTGGCTGCGATCTTTGACAAGGCGAGAGGTGTTGCGGATTGTGCCGTTCTTCCTGCTGGCCGTCGTGCTGACAGTGGTGAATATTTGGTTCCAAACGCATGGAACGGATGTGAAAATCCGAAATGCCGGTTTTGCAGAACGTCTGCTGGGTGCGGGCTGCGTCCTGTGGTTCTACCTATACAAGGCTCTATTGCCGATCGACCTGGCCTTTATCTATTCGCCCTGGCACTTCAAGGTCGGCGATCTCTTGTGGTGGCTGCCGTTGTTGGCGGCGCTTATGGTTACGGCTATGCTGTGGCGATATAGAAAAGGCTGTAGCCGGCCGCTATTGTTTGCCTGGGGTTTTTTTGGCGTGTCGCTTGTGCCGGTGCTGGGATTTACCGATGTGGGCTTCATGAAATATTCGCTGGTGGCGGATCATTTTCAGCATATTGCCGTCATCGGGGTGATTACACTGGCGGCGGCCGGCTGGAGCATTTGGCGCGATCGGGCGCGAAACATAGCCCACTGGGCAACTGCTAGCGCTGTTGTGACGGCGGGAGTTTTCACTTTTCTGACGTATCAACAAAACAAGTTGTATAGTGATCCCGTCACATTGTACCAAGATACCCTTCTAAAAAATCCTGAATGTTGGATTGCCAAAAATAACTTGGGCGTAGAACTGTATCTTGCAGGCCAACTCCAAGCGCCGATTAAATATTACGAGCAAGCACTGGAACAGAAGCCCGACTATGCCCCTGTTCATAACAATCTGGGCCTGGCTTTGAATAAGGCGGGTCGTTTTCAGGAAGCAATTGAAAACTATCAACAGGCACTGTCGCTGCAGCCTCAATACCCTGAAGCCCTGAACAATCTGGGCTCCGCCCTGGTCAATGCCGGCCGACCGCAAGAGGCCATCGAATATTACGAGCGGTCCCTGCACCTGAAGCCCGACTATGCCAATGCTCACATCAACCTGGGCCTCGCCCTGGCCGATGCGGGCCGGTTTCCAGAGGCGATCGAACATTTCCGGCAAGCCCTGCGCCTGAAGCCTGACTATGCTTATGTTTATTTCGATTTGGCTTTGGCGCATGCCGAGATGCAGCAGTCTTCCTATGCCATTGCCGCGGCCCAAAAAGGTATGGAACTTGCCCGCTCCAAAGGGCAACTAGACCAAGCCGAGCAGATTGAGAAGTGGTTGAATTCGTATCGTGCCGATATTTTAAGACATCCAAATGATCCGTCCGATCCATCGGCCGTTTTCCCATCGGTGCCGACTAATTGAACATGCCGTTAGAAGTAGCGCTCGAGAATGCGGCGGCTGACATAATCCAAGCGGCGGGTGTCGGGGATCAGGTAGCGGATGCCGTGGGTGTCGATCAACAAGGCCTTGTAAGTTCCCAGGCGGCGCACGTCGTCTTCGCTGTCCAAAAGAAACGTGGTCTCTCCGCGATCGGTTTCCACTTGCCACTCCGATGGATCGACGTCGGCCGTTACGCTCATGATGCGTTCGATTATGGGCACGAATTCGCGCCGCGACAGTTCTTCCTCCAATGTTTTCCGCACGTCGGTTGGGAGTTTGTCGATCTCGCGGATGCAAAGCACTTCGCCGCCTTCGGCGTTGATGATGGAAATCCACTCCTCGGGCGAAGAGATGGGAAACGACCGCACCGGTTCGACTCCCGCCAGTTTTCGGCCGTCGGCATCGGTCAATATCAGGCGGCCGAAAGAGTCGCGCTCAAATTGGAAACCGCGCGCGGCAAGTTGTTCGGCAGGTGTTACGTTTTGATCCATATATGTTATTTCACGCTTGTCGTCGCATGTCCGTGCGTCATGTCTAGTTGGGCTTTATACAGCCGGGCATAAGTGCCCGGGCTTTTTAGTAAATCGTCGTGATGGCCGACCTGGGTGATTTGCCCCCGTTCGATGACCACCAGCCGATCCGCGCGCCTAAGGGTGCTTAAGCGATGGGCGATGGCGATTGTGGTTCGCCCCTGGACCAGGTTTTCCAGGGCCAACTGGATTTCACGCTCGGTTTCGGTGTCCACGGACGAGGTGGCCTCGTCGAGGATGAGGATGCGGGGATCGATCAGCAATGCCCGAGCGATGCTGATTCGCTGCCTTTCGCCGCCGGAAAGGAACTGGCCCCGTTCGCCCACCAGCGAATCGTAACCGTCGGGCAACCGCAGTATGAATTCATGCGCCCTTGCCGCCCGGGCGGCAGTGATGATCTCTTCTTGCGATGCATCCGGCCGGCCGTAGGCGATGTTTTCGGCGATCGTTCCGTAAAACAAGAACGGCTCCTGGAGCACGATGCCGATGTGTCGGCGATATTCCTCGAGCGGATAGGAGCGGATATCCACGCCGTCGACCATGAGCGCCCCTTCGGTAACGTCGTAAAAGCGGCAAACCAGGTTGACGATGGTTGTCTTTCCCGCGCCGCTATGCCCGACCAGCCCGATCATCTCGCCGGGCTGAATTTTAAGGTTGATGTCCTGCAAAACCGGCCGGCTGCCGTAATGGAAACCGACATGGCGGAAATCCACAACCCCGCGCAACCGACCCGGATGCACCGGGTGAGTGGGTTCGGCCACGCTGGGCACGCGGTCGAGGATGGAAAAGATGCGCTGCGTGCTGGAGGCCGCCCGCTGGATCGCCGCGACCATGCGGCTCATCGAATCCATGCGCAGGTAAAATCGGCCAATGGCAGTGACGAACATCACCAGTTCGCCCACCTCGATTTTCATTTGGATGATCTGATAAACGCCGAAAACCCAGATTACCAATACGCCGATATTGCACAAAAACACCACGGTAGCCCCAAAAAAGGCCCACAGTGTGTTTACCCGGTTATTTGCCTGAAATACGCGATTGTTGGCCTGGTTGAAACGATCCACCTCGCGTCTTTCTTGGGCAAAGGCCTTGACCACGCGTATGCCGGGAATGGTGTCGGCCAAAACGCTGGTCATTTCGCCCCAGGTTCGGCTTCCCAGTTGAAAGCCCCGCCGTAAACGGGTGCGCACCTTATGCACCATGAACGCGATTATCGGCAGAGGCACCAAAGACACGACCGCCAGGGTAGGATTAATGCTAAGTACCATGACCGCGGTCATCAACAGCATGAGCAAATCATTGGCAAAATCGAGTACATATACCGATAGAAAATAACAGATCCTGTCAGTGTCGGTGCTCACCCGCGCGATCAAATCGCCCGTCCGTTTGCCGCCGAAGTAATCGATCGACAGACCTTGCAAGTGAGCATAAGTGTGGCTCCGCAGATCGGCCGCAATCGCTTCGCTGGCGTATGCCAACACATATGTTCGAGCCCATGTCAGCATCCAGGTCAGAATCCATGCCCCGGCAAAAGCCAGCATGTACAGCCATACATACTGGAAGTGGCGTGGTTTTATCACGTCGTCAATCAAAGGCATTTGCAAGTATATGGGGACCAAGTCGGCTGCGGTGCTGCAAATCATCAAAAAGAAGCCGAACAGAATTACGAATGCCCGAGGCCTGGCGAAACCTATCAGCCGTGAAAGCACCTGCATCGGCGGCTTGGCCTTGGCGGCCTCGCACTCGGGGCACGTCGTCTGATCGGGCGCCAAAATGGCCCCGCAGCTCGGACAAACCGCCCCGAGCAATTCCGAGGAATCTTCCTCCTCGTTCGCTTCGCCTTCTTGTAGGCGCTCGAAGCGCAGGGAAATATGATGGGCGGTCTTTACTTTGCCCGCCGTGAACCGCCACTGGTTGAGGAGTTTATCGGGGCCGGCCAGTTCCAAGATCCCCGTGCCGGACTGTTCTTTTATGCGGAGCGTCAGGGATGAATCTATCGGCCAAGAGCGGAAAAACTCTTCCAGATTGCCACCGGATTTTGCGGCCCCGGTTAAAGGCCCCACCGATAAAAGCCGCCGGTCGCTGAGCACTACCAGTCCCCGGGCGTAATGCAACTGGTCGTCAAGATCGAATTCCATCCAAACCAAAGGCGTTTCGCCGGGAGAAAGATGCGTTTCCACCACGCTACGCAACTCGGGCGCTACGTTTTCCCAAATATCATGAGTGGAATTCAAGGGACCGGGCACAGGCAGTATTACAAAACCAGTTTGAAAATGGTGCGTTTATAATAATCTTGCCGATTATAACGGGCGTGTAAAGGCTGAAACTCTTTCAAACTCGATGCCGTTTACCCAACCCGGGGCGATTGTAACGTATTATTTACTAAAGGTATCGAGCTAATCTCATCCTGGCTCGTAACCATAACTTGTAAATTAAATGACTTATCGAATGCATTAAGGGCCGGTTATACAGCTCAGTTTCCTGTACGTGGCCGGAATTTTGCTTCCCCTCATTAGAAGTATAGTACTTCATTAACCGATTCCGGTGATGAAACCAGGGCTTTTATAACTAAGTATAGAAGCCGTAGGTTGTTATGTCATTAAATCCAACCTAGTCATTAAATTCATTTTTTAGGCTTTTTAAGTATAAACCGTTCGTTATGCCTGATGACAAACCTATATACGGGGAAGATTTAGAATTTTCTCGGCGGGCTATTGCTTTTTTTAAGCTGCCTGGATTAAATAGAGTAATGAAGTTGGCCAGCGCTGCGGGGACGTTTAGTTGTCGGCCGTACTTCTCCTACCTAGGGTTCTTCCTGCCTATGCCCAATCGAGTACGCTCAATCGAATGGCCATAAAAATGCCAGGGTATGCGCACATTGGCTAATTCTTGGATAAGTGGGTAAAACAGGACATGTGAATATAATTATACGAGACCATAATAAACCTATTAAAGAAGAAACTTTACCAAAAACCAATTTGATCCTCGTTCCCAGGGTCTGCCGTGGGAACGCCGGCCGGAAGGAGGCGGCTATTAATAATAAGTGTATTTCATGGATTGGTGAAACGATTGTGACGAACGTGAGGAAATACGGTCGTATTTTAAGGGTGGTTAGGATTGCTCGGGTTATGGGGTAAAAAACAAATTGCCGATACAACCTTTTGACCACTTGCTGCGTAGATCGTTCTAGGAAGGATCGATCACCGTGATTCCGCAAAAGCTAGCAAATAATAATAGCGAGACACACAACCATGGAATACCGCAAGGTATTGGCGCTACGCGGCCCGAATGTCTGGGCCAACTACCCGGTGATCGAAGCTTGGATCGATTTGGGCGAATTGAAGGATTCGCCCTCTAACGAAATCCCCGGCTTTAACGAACGTTTAATGTCTTGGCTGCCTACGATGATCGAACATCGTTGCAGCATCGGCGAGCGCGGCGGGTTTTTCCAGCGCCTGAAAATGGGAACCTATCCCGCCCACATCATCGAACACATCACGCTTGAACTGCAAACACTGGCGGGCACGCCGGTCGGATTCGGAAAGGCCCGCGAAACCTCCGAGGAGGGCGTGTATCGCATCGTCTTCCGCTACGTCGAGGAAAACCTCGGCCGCGAATGTCTGAAAACAGCCACCGAGCTGTTTTTGGCCGCGGTTTACGATAAGCCCTTCGACGTTTCGGCGGAAATCAATCGGCTCCGCGACATGGCCCAGCAACTCTGCCTCGGCCCAAGCACCGGTTCAATCGTGGAGACCGCAAAAGCCCGCGGCATCCCCGTGCGCAGGCTGAATACCGACAGCCTGGTTCAACTGGGCTACGGGCACAAGCAGCGGCGCATCCAGGCGGCCGAAACCGACCGCACCAGCGCCATAGCCGAATCGATCGCGCAAGACAAGGAACTTACCCGCCTGCTCTTGCAATCGGTGGGCGTGCCGACTCCCGAGGGCCGGCCAGTTATATCCGCCGAAGACGCCTGGGAGGCGGCCTGCGAACTGGGCCTGCCCGTGGTCGTCAAGCCGCAGGACGGCAATCAAGGCCGCGGCGTGGCCGCGAATCTTACCACGCGCGAGCAGGTCTTGGCCGCATACAACGCCGCCCGCGAAGAAAGCAAATGGATTCTCGTGGAAAAATTCGCCCAAGGCCACGACTATCGCGTCTTGGTCGTGGGCGGAATGGTCGTGGCAGCCGCCCGGCGCGAGCCGGCCCACGTCGTCGGCGACGGAAATCGCACCGTCGCCCAGTTGGTCGATATTGTTAATTCCGATCCCCGCCGGGGCGAGTATCATGCCACCGTGCTCAGCAAAATCAAGTTGGACGCCGTTTCGCTGGCCGTTTTGGCCGAGCAAGGTTACACACCCGAATCCGTCCCGCTCAGCGGCGCTGTGGTCCTGATCCGCCGCAACGCTAACCTGAGCACGGGCGGAACCGCCATCGACGTGACCGAATACGTCCATCCCGAGGTGGCTGCCCGAGTAGTGGATGCCGCCAAGGCAATCGGTCTCGATATCGCCGGCATTGACGTGATAGCCAAGGATATCAGCCGGCCGCTGGAAGAACAAGGCGGAGTGATCGTGGAAGTCAACGCCGCGCCGGGTTTGCGCATGCACTTGCAGCCTTCGGCCGGCGTTCCCCGACCGGTGGGCGAGGCGATCATCGACATGCTCTATCCCAACGGCGACAACGGCCGCATTCCACTCGTGGCCGTTACCGGCGTAAACGGCAAAACCACGACCACTCGTTTTATCGCTCATATTATTAAAGGCATGGGCAAAACCGTGGGCATGACCTGCACCGACGGCATTTATGTCGGCGAGCGGCGCATCGACAACGGCGATTGTTCCGGTCCGAAAAGCGCCCGCTCCGTGCTTATGACCCCCACGGTCGAAGCAGCCGTATTCGAAACCGCCCGCGGCGGAATCCTCCGCGAAGGCCTGGCCTTCGACTACTGCGACGTGGCCGTGGTCACTAACATCGGCGACGGCGATCATTTGGGCATCTCCGATGTAAACACCATCGAGGACCTGGCCAAGGTGAAGCGCTGCATCGTCAACGTGGTTTCGCCCAACGGCTACGCAGTGCTCAACGCCGCCGATCCGCTCGTGGTCCAAATGGCACCGCACTGCCCCGGCAGCGTGCTGTTTTTTGCCAAGGACGGAAACAATCCGGTAATAGTCCGGCATCGCGGCGTGGGCGGGCGCGCAGTGTTCGTCCGCGACGGACAGATCGTCTTCGCCGAGGGTAATCGCGAAGAGATCCTCATGCCCGTCGATGCCGTACCCTTGACCTTGGGCGGAAAAATCAGCTTCCACGTGGAAAACACCATTGCCTCGGTTGCCGCCGCCTGGTGCCTGGGAATACCGCTTGATGTTATCCGTGCCCGGGCTGGCACTATCGCCGCCGACATGGGCAAGGTCCCTGGCCGGTTCAATATCCTGGATATCGACGGCGCCACGGTGATCGTGGATTACGGCCACAACGTGCATTCCTTGACCGCGGTCCTGGAGGTCGTGGAGAAATTCCCCCAGAAACGCCGCATGGCCGTGTATTCCACGGCCGGCGACCGCCGCGATTGCGACATGATCCGCCAGGGCGAATTGCTCGGCGCCGCCTTCGATCGCGTGATCCTGTACGAGGATCATTACCTCCGCGGCCGGACAAAAGGCGAAATCATGGGCCTGTTCCGCAAGGGCGTGGAAACCGGCGCAAGGGTCAAGGAAATCATCGAAATCACCGGCGCGGTCAAGGCGGCCGAAACGGCCCTTAACATGGTCCAGCCCGGCGAACTGCTGCTGTTGCAGGCCGATAAGATCGACGAAACCATGGACTGGATCAAACATTACATCTCCACGATGGTAGAGCAAAAAGCGGCCGCCCAGGAATTAATCGATCAGGCCGTCGCCGAGCCGGTATCGGCCGAGGAGCCCTTGGCTGCCGCTAACAACAAGTTAACCGGCGAAGTGGGTACCACGATCCTGGCCGAGAGTCCAGCACCCGCTAAGGCGTAGCGCTTTTGCTCGTAGAGACCACGAAGGACGCGATGAAAAATCGCGTCCTTCTTTTTTAGAAGCAAAATATGCCTTAATTGGCCCCGCGTGAATACAGAGGACCAAATGGTCCTGAACTGGTAGAGTCGATTGCTGCACCAAGTTCCCTGTAATTGCCTCTAGCAACATTCATTGCTATATCTAAATCTCGCGTATTCCGATAGCGCGTGCTGATTAATAATGCACAAGTTTCTTCAATCCCTGCAAGAGTATGGGTCAATTCGGAGTCACGCCCAAGCTCCTGCCAAAATGGAACGGATGCGGCAGCGAGCGCAAGGTCTGGTGCCGATTTGATGATGTCCGCGACGTACAAAAGTTCCTCCAACGTGCTTTTAGCATCCAGGCTTATGAGAAACTCTTTACGATTATCGTCCGGAACGGAAATTTGGCGCAATGCGGGGCTTACTTCACCATCGTGAACGTCCAAAGCGATAAGTCGTCTGTGAATTGCTTCGATGTTAAGAATGGCGTTATACGGTCTCAGTATGGAACTAGCAATCTTGTCACGAACCGCCTGACTGCATTCAGCTCCATTGGCGAAATCTTCTGCTGCACGTAAGGCCGGATCAAATGCCCTTTCGTGTTTTTTCCTCTGTGGGATGTATTTGGGAACTCGGAAATCCTGTTGCGCTCTGCGACCAATTCTCGCGGCAATGGCTACGATTCCACGAAGAGATATACAGCGAACATCCCACGATTTCAAGATACAACTGTCTTGCCCCGTGTTGCACATCATATCTCCACTTTCTAACACGCTAGAGCCTGTGGTAACGTGATCAAGGCCGGTAAATTGTACTGACAACGGATCAGCCGATCCTGGGAAACTATTCTCGTCATCGAAATCGCCGTAATCTACAGATATATATGAAACAGGGATTCCTAAAGCATCTGCAAGAGACAAATGTCGATATAGCGCGAGTGGATATTCGCCTCGAAGAATTGATTCTACATCAGCTATACGATCAGGGACTCCAAAACAGTGACATAATTGTGCACTGTCGCCTCCAACAGGAGCCGATGAAATGTCTCCGCCATCAAAATAACCCGGGGCTGAATCGTATTCATCGATAACGCAGCCAGTTCTACACAGTTTATATTGAAGCAACGCATCATCATGATTGCGCACACTTAAAACAGCACATTGTAACGCTTTGGAAATGAGGAGGGGTAATTCTTCGTCTTCCAGCGCACTATACACAACAGTTATACGCTCGGTGGCTTGGGCGACAAAGGCGGGATGCTTTAACTCACGCAAGTAATCAACTAGCGAACTATGATTGACCCCTATCACGGTCATATTGGTATAGAAATTACCCATTTGGCACTCTACATATTCCGATATGGAAATCCCGCCCTACGGCAGTTTATGCCCGAGCTTGTCCCGCTTGGCGGCCAGATATTTGGCGTTGTGCTCGTGGATCGGGCCGACAATCGGCACCTGGTCCACCACTTCCAGATCGAATCCGCCGTAGATGAAGGCGTCGGTCTTTTTCGGATTGTTCGTCAGCAAACGGACCCGTGTCAGCCCCAAGTCTTTTAGAATCTGGATTCCCACGCCGTAATCGCGGCTGTCAACCTGGTGGCCCAGGGCCAGGTTGGCCTCGACCGTGTCCATGCCTTGATCCTGGAGATTATAGGCCTTGATTTTTTCGGCCAGGCCGATGCCCCGGCCCTCTTGCGGCAGATAAACCAGCACGCCGGCGCCTTCCTGCCCGATCATCTGCAAGGCCATTTGCAGTTGGTCGCCGCAATCGCAGCGCAACGAGGCGACCAGATCGCCCGTAAAACAAGACGAATGCAGGCGCACCAGCGGATGGGCGACTTTTGTCGGATCGCCGATCACTATGGCCACCGGCTCTTGCTCTTCATACTTGACGTTATAGTAAATAATCCGCCCCAGGCCGAAGCGGGTGGGTAAATTGGATTCGGTCACGCGATGGACCAGTTTTTCGCTCCGCCGTCGATAGCGGATCAAGGCCTCGATGCTGATGATCTCCAGATTATGCTTTCCGGCCATCGTGAAAAGTTCGTCTCGGGTCGCCCGGTCGCCGCTTTCACCCAAAATTTCGATGAGCACGCCCGACGGTTTCAGTCCGGCCATGCGGGCCAGGTCGACCGCGGCCTCGGTGTGGCCGGCGCGGCGCAGGACACCGCCTTCCTTGGCAATAAGCGGATAAAGATGGCCCGGCCGCAAAAAATCGGCCGCCTTGGCATTGGGATTGAGAATTTCACGAATCGTGGCCGTGCGTTCCTGGGCCGTGACTCCAGTGCGACAACTCTTGTAGTCCACCGGCACGGTAAACGCCGTTTGCACGGGCGTGGTATTGTTCTCGACCATCAAGGGCAATTCCAGACGTTCGGCCTGTTCCGGCAAAATCGGCATGCATAGCAGACCGCGTCCGTGCGTAATCATGAAATTGACAATTTCCGAGGTGACTTTTTCGGCGGCGCATACGAAATCGCCTTCGTTTTCGCGGTCTTGGGCGTCGACCACGATGACGATCCGGCCCGAGGCGATAGCCTCGATAGCGGATTCGACTGTTGAAAACTGGCAAGTCATGCGGATACTCTCGGTTTTTTAAAACCAGCCTGTATTATAAACCACGGCAAAACGCTTGTCAGGGGTATCAAATGCTATTCGTAACATTCTGCCAATGAAAAGGTTACGAAAAAATATCAAACACCAGTCCAAAGCGCGAGCTGGGCGAGCAAATCTATCCCTTTCTTACGCTTCGGAGTGAAGTCATGTAAATTAATTCTAGGCGGTTCAACGTAATATGCGTAAATAGCGCAAACTTATCCGGTTGTAGTAATTTTCTCGATTTTTCCGATTATTCCGCCGATAAGCCCTTAGTGAAGGTCTACCCGGACACACATTCAATGCCCTGTCTGGGCTTGTAAAAGGAGGGAATACAAGCGATGAAATCATTCTTCTTTGCTGCGATGGTTTGCAGTCTTTTCTGTTTGGCAACTATCGCCACGGTCAATGGTGCGACAAGTTTAGGCCCCGGTTGCGATAATTGCGGCGGTGGCTGCGGCTGTGGTTGCGGTTGTGATTGCGGCAACGGGTGCGGTTGCGGCTGCGGCAGTGGTTGTGGTTGCAATAACTCATGCGGTTGCGGGTATAATTGGTGGTCGCTAAAAGGCTGCGCATGTCACAACGACTGCGAGGATTGCGGTTATCCATGTTGCGGTCCCCGGGCCGGGGGCTGCGATCGCTGCAATTGTTGCCGCCCGATGACATGTCACGACAAGACTTATTGCGAGCCGCTGACCCCGCTTTTTGCCATCTTTACGCATGATTCTTGGAGCAACTGCGGCTGCGGGCAGCGTTATTGGGGTGATTTTTACGGCGATCCGCCCGACTTTTGCGACCCCTGCGACCGATGCGGAAACTACACCGGCCGCTGGAACGGCTGGGGCGGCTGCAATGGTTGTGGAAGTGCATGCAGAGGATGCGGTAACTGCTGCGGCGGCCAGCCGATGATGGAACAAACATCTTCCGCTCCGCCACTCCAGGAAGGCAAGGTAATCAATCAAGGCGATCGCGTTTCCAGCAGGCAAATTCCCACCCCCGCCGCAAAAACCCGCAAAATTGTGAATCAATAATAATTGCAACGTTCCCGTGCTCCGGCATGGGAACTGTTAATAACATGCATATCAAGCCCACGGGTAGCAACCCGTGGGCTTTTTTGTTTTTCCGATAAAGTTTTTTTGATGAATTCACACGGTGGCAAAATACATTGGAATTTATTATCATGGAACCCATGACCGGCGTACATGCTATGCTCGAAATGCTTGCCGGCTGCGGCGTGCGGTATTTGTTCGGCAATCCCGGGACCACGGAACTGCCGCTTTCCGACGCCATGGCCGACGAAAGGCGGATAAAATATATTCTTGCCTTGCAGGAACTGCCAACCGTGGCCATTGCCGATGGTTACGCGCAGGCCTCGCGGATGCTAGGAGTGGTGAATCTGCACGCCTGCTGTGGATTGGGCAATGGGATGGGCATGATCTATAATGCCTATCGCGAGGGCACGCCGCTTGTGATCACCGCCGGGCAGCAGGATCAGCGGATGCTCTTCGAGGAGCCCATTCTTTGGGGTCAAATGGTGGACGTTGTCAGACCTTGGACCAAATGGGCCGAGGAAATCCGCCGCGCCGAGGACGTCCCCTCGGCCGTTCGCCGGGCGGTGCAAACGGCAATGGCCCCGCCTACAGGTCCGGTGTTTCTGGCCTTGCCGCTAGACGTGCAAATGGCTGTGGCCGAAAGCGGCTTGGATTTGACTCCGCCTCGCCTGCCCGATTTCCACGTGCGTGCGCCGATCGAGGCCCTGCGCCAGGCGGCCGCAGTTTTGGCCGGGGCAAAGGCCCCGGGCATTCTGGTGGGCAGCCGGATCTGCGAGGCCGACGCCGTTGCGGAGCTGGTTGCCGTGGCCGAGCGCCTGGGTGCGCCGGTCATGCACGAGGCGACCACCTCGCACGGCCGTTGCAGTTTTCCATCCGATCATCCGCTGGCGTCGTCGCAATTGCCCTTCTGGTCGCCGGAGGTGCAAGAGTATTTAAACGAATTCGACGTGCTGCTTGTAGCCGGCATGAAACTCATGCAGCAATATATTTACCACGAACCAAGGCCCATTCCCGAGCACGTCCGATTGGTCCACATCGACGAAGATCCCTGGGAGTTGAACAAGAATTATCCGTTGGCGTCGGCCGTGATCGGGCATCCCAAGACTGCTTTGGCCGAGTTGGCGGTTCTGCTGGATGAAATAATGTCGCCGGAACAACGCCGGGCCGCCAAAATAAGATTGGACATTCACAGCCGAAAACGCAGCGGGGAGTGCGCGGCGTTGTGCCGAGAGGCCGAAACTGAAAAGCATTGCCGGCCCATCTCGCCGCTGTATTTCATGGAAACCATCGCCCGAATCTTGCCGCCCGACGTGGCCGTAATCGAGGAGGCCCCCACCACGACCATGGGCGGATATCTGGAACGCTCGGCAGCCTTGAAAAACACCTCCGGCTATTTTGCCCAGCGCGGCTGGGCACTGGGCTGGGGCTTGAACTGCGCTATCGGCGTGAAACTGGCCTGGCCCGACCGGCCGGTGCTAGCCCTGATCGGCGACGGCTCGGCCATGTACGGCATCCAGGGCCTTTGGACCGCTGCCCATTATCGCATTCCGGTCACGTTCGTGATCTGCAACAACACGGAGTACAAAATCCTCAAGGATTGCGCCAAGGTGCTAAAACTTCCGGCGGCTTGCGAGGAACGTTTTGAAGGCCTGGACGTGGTCGATCCACCCATCGACTATGTCGCCTTGAGCCAATCGCTGGGCGTTCCCGCCCGCCACATCACCGAACCCGACGAATTGAGCGACGCCGTTAGCGATTCTTTTCGCGGCGATGAGCCCCGGCTTATAGAAGTTCCCGTGCGCCATCCGCCAACGTAGATGGCGGAAGAACTCGGGCTGAAATCGACGTTGCGCAGTCGAGGTCGCCCACACAAAGTATATCCCTGAACCCATAACACCCAACTTGCCCAATATATGCGCCTGTCCCCCTCTATTCTTTCGGCATCTGTTAAAAAGGAATAGTCGATTAGTGAATCAAACGAACCAACTGAATCACCAGCCAGATTACCAAAATCGAAAATCCCAATACCGCTATCGAGGTGTACAACAGGGACATCGGATTACGGACGGTGAGCCAGTCATGGGCCGTGGGAATTTGCATTTCTTCCGACGAATCCTGCTGCTCGTTTAGTAAATCCAAAATAGTCACGATGCGGCTGGAGCTGCTGTCGGAACTCTCGCTTATCTGCGGCAATTCCGGATAATCGACTTTAGTCTCGGTGAGGGGCATGGCCGTTGTGGGCTCGGGCGTTTCCGGGCGATTGGGATAAATTCCGTGCAGCCGCGGCGACTGGGAACTTACCACGGGGGGAGAACGGGGGCGGATGGGCTGCGCATTTTCGCCCAATTCGCCGCTGGCGGCGTCGGCCAATGGCCCGCCCGGCAGCCACGGTTTCAGCCGTTCTTTTGCCGCCGTTGCCGAGGGAATCCGCTGCGACGGATCCTTGGCCATCATGTCGGCCAGCATATCGACGAACTCAGGGCTTAAACGCGGATTCAGCAGCCGGGGATCAAGGGGGCGAAGTTCAAGGTGTGCCCGGGCCTTGTCGCTCGTCGAGCCGCCGGGAAAGGCCACCTTGGCCGTCACGATGTAATACAAGGTGCATCCCAAGGCGTAAATATCCCAGCCCGGGGTGGGCGCCCATGGGTCTTTAACTTGGTCGGGCGAAAGGTAATCGGCCGTGCCCACGATCTTGCCGTAACGGGGATCGTTTTCGGCGCTCGATTCCAGCGGTCCGGCCAGGCCCAGGTCGGAGAGTTTAGCCTCGCCCTGGGGGGTGACGAGCACGTTGCCCGGTTTCACGTCGCGGTGGATAATTCCCTTGGAATGGGCGTGTTCCAGGCCGTCGGCCACTTGATAGATGATGTTTGCCGCCACGGTCATGCCCAAAGGGCCGGTGCGGCGGATGAGTTTGCGCAGGTCCACGCCGTTGACGTATTCGGTAACCAGGTAATGCACGTTTCCGTCTTGGCCCGAATCGACCGCGCGAACCAGCTTGTGGTGGTTCAGGCTGGCCAAGGCCTTGATTTCGCGGTTGAAATTGGCAATTGCCTCGGGCGTGCACTTGGCGCGAGGCAGGACTTTGATGGCCACCGTGCGACCGGTTTTATCGAGTTGGGCCTTGAATACTTGGCCCATCCCGCCCTTGCCAATGGAATCGACAATCCAATAAGACCCTAAATTGAATTTCGTCCGCCCGTCGAACAGTTGTTTTGCCTGCCAGGGATTAAGTACGTCCATCTCGATCAGCCGTTCGGCCAATTGCAGATCGGTAGGCGGGGCATTGGCGTCGGTCATGTTTCCGTGCGACCAGCGCACCCCTGCCCGGGCCTCATCGAGTTGCTTTTCGGTAAGCAATCCGCTGGCCAAAGCGCACTGTTCAAACAAGGATCGTTCAACCAAATCCATGGAAAAGACCTAAATAATTTTATCTAATACTACCTTACCCATAAGGAGGCCACGTCGCAAGTGGTTCATGAAGGTTCGCGTACCCCCCAACGATACCAGGCATCCGGCAAAGGGGCCTCAAATACTATACGCTCCCCTTTAACCGGATGCACGACTGCCAGGCGCCGGGCATGCAGCGCAATGCCCAGGGGAAAATTCTGCCCGGCGCCATACTTCCGGTCGCCCAGGACCGGATGGCCATAATGGGCGAATTGGAGCCGGATTTGATGCTTTCGCCCGGTGTTTAACACAATCTCGACCAGCGACCAACCGACCACGCTTTGCGTGGTGCCCGTCGGTGCCCGGCCTTTAATGTCCGAGAGTTTTCGATAAGAAAGTTTTGCCAACTTGGCACCCGGCGCCCCGGACCTTACGATCTGCATGCGGCGGCGGGGCTCGTCTTTTCCAAGGTAATTGGCAAAACTGCCCGCCGGCGGCTCCAATCTACCTTCAACCACCGCCCAATATATCTTTTCCACGGCGTGTGTGCGGAACTGCTCGGTCAATCGAGCGGCGGCCTTGGAGGTCCGGGCGAACAACACCACGCCGGTTACAGGCGCATCCAATCGGCTCATCACTCCCAAATACACGTTGCCGGGCTTGCCGTATCGTCGTTTAATATAATCTTTGGCAAGTAAAAACAGGCTGGGCACATTGTCCGAAACGCCAACTGTGGCTATTCCCGCCGGCTTGGCAACCGCCAGCAAATGGTTGTCTTCGTATAATACATTCAGTCTTGATTTGGTCATTGATAAATCCTACAGTGGATTAAAGCCCATGGGTTGCCGCCCATGCACCTAATGCGCAATATACTACGATTATGCCTCCGATGAAACTCATACTTGCCAGCCGGTCGCCGCGGCGCCGGGAATTGCTCGAGGAAGCGGGCTATCGGTTCGAGGTCTCTCAGCCGACGGAAGAGGCCGAGTGCGGATTGTGCGGCAGCGAAACGCCTGCGGATTTGGTTGCCCGCCTGGCCTATCAAAAGGCGGCCGACGTCGCCCGTCGGGTCGCGGCTGGCGTCGTATTGGCCTGCGACACGATTGTGGAATGCCGGGGGCAGATCATCGGTAAGGCCACGGATGAACTCCACGCCCGGCAAATACTTCAAACCCTCAGCGGCCGGGAGCATCGCGTCTTAAGCGGCGTGTGCCTGTGGAAAATCCCTGACGGCCGGCCGCTCGCGCGGGTGGCTATAACCACATTGCGCATGGACCCGCTCTCGCCCGCACAACTCGACGAATATATCGCCGGCGGCCAATGGCAAGGCAAGGCCGGGGCGTTCGGATACCAAGACCGGCTGGGTTGGGTGCATATCGTCCAAGGCAGCGAGTCGAACGTGGTCGGCCTGCCCCTGGAATTGCTGGCCGAAATGTTGCGGGAAATATAATTTTCAGCCCACAAGAGCCGGTTTTTCCCCTCTTCCCAGTATTTCCGAATCCTGTTATGCTTATTGTCGTTAGAATAAATGATTTTGAAATCTGATGACTGTTACCGAGCACCTCTAGCTCAATTGGATAGAGCATCGGTCTACGGAACCGAAGGTTACAGGTTCGAGTCCTGTGAGGTGTATTTCTTTTTCAAAAAACGATATCCATTGCAGTTTATTGCGCCGGATTCTTCGGGCAGGCAGCGAAGGGACAATGACAATGGATGAGAACTGGGACGAAGAAGAGGAACTGGAATCGGAGTCCAAATTCAAACTGCCGCAATACTCCTTGCGCACGCTGATGATCGTGGTTACCGGGGCGGCGGTGTTATGCAGCCTGATTGCATGGTTGGGCTATGTGGTCGTATTTATCTTTGCCGGCGCACTGGGAATATTTTTGGGATTGCTGCTTTGCACTTATGCGGGATTGGGATTCGCCTTCGAGAACCTACCCTGGGACGTAGCCAAGTGCTTTATAGTGGCGTGCGCAACAATAGCGCCTCTTTATATTCTGCCATACTTTTTTCATGTATTGGACATATTTCCCTTCTTCGCGGGCCCGATTTATGTCTTTGCGCCGCCATTTTTTTATTGGGTAAGCATGAAAACCGCTTGGAATGATATAGGCTTGCTGGAGATTTTTATAACCGCGGTCGTCTCTTTTTTTACCTGGGCGTTCGTGTCGTATGTTGTAGCGATGGTTGTTGCACTAATCTTCCACCGATGAAACTGCTCGCTTTTTACGCATTTGCACCTTAATCGCCTGCGATTCTGAGATGTATTCGAAATGGCAATGAACTACAGGCAGCGCATGAAGGCCACAAGGTCTTGCTTCTCTTGATCGGTCAAGCGGGTTTCGCAAACCAGGTTGAAGAATTCAACTGTATCTTCCAGGGTCAAGAGTCGCCCGTCGTGCATGTACGGCGGCGAATCTTTTATACCGCGGAGGACAAAGGTCTTAATCGGTCCGTCATCGGCAGCCATGCGGCCGTTGACCATTTGCGGCTTGAAAAATCGCTCCGCCCGCAGATTATGCAGTGTATTATCGGTGTAATAAGGCGCCGGATGACACTCGGCGCAGCGGCCCTTGCCAAAAAAGACCTTTTGCCCGCGGATTTCGGCCTCGCTGGCTTTTTTTGGATCCAACATGCCGAAGATATCCAGTTTCGGTGCGGGCGGGAAATCAAAGAGTTCCTGCATTTCGGCCATGAAGTGGACCTGGCTACCCCGCTCCAGTATGTTGACGCCTTTTTTCGTGGCGATCACGGGATCGCCGTCGAAATATGCCGCCCGCTGTTCGAACTCGGTGAAATCCTCCACGCTTTTTAAGGCTCGCTGCGAGCCGAACAGGCGCTGGATGTTCACACTTCGAAGCGACGGTGTGTCCAAGCGGTGGCGGAACTCTTGCGGGCGGATGTCGCCCACCAGGTGCGTGGCGGCGTTGGTGTGCCCGTTGACGTGGCAGTCGAAACAGGCCACGCCTTGGCTGGGTTTTATGGAGCGGCGGTCGTCGGTGGCGTTGAATTGCTGTTGCGGGAAGGGCGTTACCAGGAGCCGCAAACCCTCCAATTGCTTGGGATTCAAAATACCGTTGAAAAGCTTGAAATAATTGGTCAGCGTAACCAATTGCCCTTGCGACACATCGCCCAGATCCGGTCGGGTGGTCAAATAGATGGGCGGGGGGAACTCGGGTAAGAAGTGTGTTGGTATATCAAAGTCCAAGTCGAATCTGGTCAGGTCGCGCCCTTCCTGAGCCTTGACCTGATCGATGTGAAACTGGGGAAATAGCATTCCGCCCTCGGCATGATTCGGGTGCGGCAGGGGTAAAAACCCCTTGGGCCAGAGCCCTTTTTCCCAAATTTGCTCGGGAGTCATGGCTGCCAGGTCTTGCCATGATTTGACACCTTGCGGCAGTTTTACGCGCACGCCTTCCTGAACCGCCTTGCCTTTGGACATGGTCACGCCCTTGGCCGGCTTATCTTTCAGGTCGTAGCGCTCCTGCAACAAGGCCGCCTGCCGCTCCTCGATTTTAGGCTTGGCGGCCTCCATCCGGGCAACGATCTTGTCAAAATCCTCCTGAATCACGACCGGCGAATAGCTGCTGGGCGGTTTTTCCTGTGCCTGTAAAATTTGGCAATATAAAATCAACAAGCCACCCAGACTTGCTACAAAAATAACCCTCCCGATTATGCTTCGGCAGCGTATATTAAGATTCATTGCAATACCCTCCACTGAAAAGGCCGAATTAAATTACCCGGTAGACTCTGATTGTTTATACTATTATCCGCCAATTTGCGTTTATTGCCGCAAAAATGGTTTTTGGAATAATATACATGTGGGCAAGAGGAGTCAAATCTCGGTTTTGTGAGATTTTTCATTTGGCCGGCCCTTGAACAGTTTCCTGTCGATATTGGCCTGGTAAACGGTCCAAGGGCTATCGACGTTGGGGTCTTCATCGATAAGCTGGTGAAAAGAGTTGATCTTGGCGTCGAGATTATCCAGGCAATAAAGGGCAATCGCCTCCAGGGTCATGGGCAACTTGGGGCTGCCGAATTCATATTCGCCATGATGGCTGATGATCATATGTTTGAGCCTGAGCACGGTTTCCTGGTCGATAGGCTCGCCGGAGAGTTTTTCCGCCTCGGCGACCTTGGCGTCCAACATGCCGACGGCGATGACCAGGTGCCCGATCAACTGGCCTTCGTCGCTGTAGGCCAGCCCTCGCTCGTAGGTCAATTCCTCGGTTTTTCCCAGGTCGTGGAGAAATGCGCCCATCAATAACAAGTCGCGGTCGATCTGAGTGTAGCAGGGGGCCACGCGAAGGACCACTTCCATTAGGCTCACGATGTGCGCGAGCAGTCCGCCATGGAAAGCATGGTGATTTTTGGTGCCGGCCGGGGCCATCATCAGCTTGGCCGCAAAGGTCTCGTCCAGCAAAAAGCTTTCGGCCAGATTTACCAGGCCGGGATCGCTCATGCCGCGGAGCATTTCTCCCAGCCGGGCGAAAAGTTTGTCCACGTCCACGGCCGGCTGGGGCGTGAAATCCTGGGGATCGACCGAGGTGGGATCGACTTTTTCGATTCGCTTGAGGATAAGTTGCAATGCACCCTGGAAGATTTGTGTCGTGCCCTCTACGTGGATATAGTCGCCATTTTCGAACGATTTATAGAGCGTTTCATTGGCGTTCCATATCCGCGCCCCGATCGTGCCCGTGCTGTCGGAAAGCTCCACTTGAAGATATAGATTGCCGGTGCGATTGGGGCGAAGTTGTTTGCTGTTGGCGACAAACACCTCGTTTACGGCCTCTTGATGGGCAAACTGATTGATGAAACGCCGCGTCATGGATGGCCTTTCCGGAGAACAAACTTGGAATTGCATATCATTTGTTATTGATTGTACGAGGCATAACGATGCCATACAAGGCCATGGGAAGGTACCCTTTTTTTCGCGAATCTAGGGCAGGCCCTAATCCCATTCCCCCTTGCCGATGATGCCCTTTTTCCATTAAAATGCATGGTGCCAATCGCGCAAGTGGTTATACTCGCTCAATTTGCATTTTGAAATTTGCAATTGACACTTTGCAATATGCAAAACCACCGTCACACTATCCACTAACCATTATCCACTTATAAAAAATGCTCTGGACCCAAACCCTTATCCCCACCATGAAGGAAACGCCCGAGGGGGCGGAAATTCCCAGCCACGTACTTATGCTCCGCGCAGGCCTGGTCAGCCAGGTGATGGCCGGGGCATATACATATCTGCCCTTGGGCCTTTTATCGCTAAGAAAGGCCGAGCAGATCGTACGCGAGGAGATGAACGCCGCCGGGGCCGTCGAATTGGCCATGCCCGCCATGTCGCCTCTGTGCCTTTGGGAGCAGACCGGCCGGGTGGGAGCCTTCGGCAATGTTCTCCTTCAGGCAAATTTGCTCAGGCAGAACCGCAAGGTGCCCATCGTGTTTGGGCCCACGCATGAGGAAATCATCACTGATTTCGTGTCTCGGCATATTTCCAGCTATCGGCAGATGCCCTTAACCTTGTACCAGATCACCACCAAATTCCGCAACGAAGAGCGGCCGCGATTCGGCGTCTTGCGGACCAGCGAATTCTTGATGAAGGACGCCTACAGTTTCGATCCCACGATCGAATCGCTGAATAATAGTTACGAAAAAATGTACTCGGCCTATTGCCGCAGTTTTACCCGTTGCGGGCTGGACTACCTGGCCGTTGAGGCCGAGTCCGGGCCGATTGGCGGCGACGCCAGCCACGAGTTCATGGTCCTTGCCCCAAACGGCGAGGACACGGTTTTGCACTGCAAGGACTGCGGGTACGCGGCCAACCAGGAAAAGGCCGAGGTCGGGGCCCGCGATTGCGTCCCGCCCAATGTGCCTCGTGTACCGCTTAAAAAGGTTGATACCCCGCACGCTTCGACCATCGAACAAGTGAGCAAGTTTTTGGCCTGCAAACCGCAAGATATAATCAAGACGCTGATCTACACGGCCGACGGCAAGCCGATTGCCGTGCTGGTCCGCGGCGATCACGACGCCAACGAAGGTAAAATCCGCAAAGCGTCAGGCGCAATGAAAATCGAATTGGCCGCCCCGGACGTGATATTTCAAGTGACCGGGGCGCCCGTGGGCTTTGCCGGGCCGGTGGGCATGAAACAAAAAATCCCCATCTTCTCCGACCGCGACATACAGGCGATGGTCAATGCCGTAGTCGGCGCCAACGAGGCCAACGCCCACCTCACGGGGGCTAATCTTAACCGCGATTTCCAGGTCGATCGGTTTGCCGATCTCCGCAAGGCGGTCGATGGCGATCCCTGCCCAAGGTGCAGTAGCAAGTTGGCTTTGCAACATGCCATCGAGATCGGGCACGTGTTCAAGCTGGGCACAAAATACTCGGAGGCCCTAAACGCCCGGTTCCTCGACGCCGCCGAGCAATTAAAGCCCATTATCATGGGCTGCTACGGCATCGGCGTGAACCGGATTCTCGCCTCTTTGATCGAGACCAATCATGACGAGAACGGCATCATCTGGTCCATGGCCCTGGCGCCTTATGAAGTGCTCGTTGTGCCGGTTAAGGTGCCGGACGAGCCCTCGATGAAGGCGGCCAAAAAACTGCACGACGAACTTGCCGCAGCCGGGATCGACGTGCTTTTAGACGACCGCGATTGCCGGGCGGGCGTGAAATTCAAGGACGCCGACCTTGTGGGCATCCCGCTAAGGGTGGTCATCGGTGAGCGCGGGCTTAAAGAAGGCAAATTCGAGATGAAATGGCGCTGGGACAAGGACGCCCAGATGATTGACATCGATACAGCCGCCGAGACACTGACCGACCTGGTCCGCCGCGAACGCAAGGACAATGCGCGATTCCACAATCGGAAGAAGTAAGATATTATAATTTATTTGAACTCGTTTTGAATATCCGACGAGTTTTGGTTTGAATATCAATTTAAGCCCCGAGTATGTTTGCTCGGGGCTAAATGTTTTTTTATTTAATCATGGGCCAACCGATTCCTCACACTTCCGCTCTACTTTTACTGGCCGCGTTTAGCCGGTACGATGAGGCTTTGGAGTGGGGCAAGCATCGGGCGGAGGCGGAGTGGGGGGCGGTGGAATTGGAAAGCCCAAAATTCGATTTCGCTGAGACGCATTATTACGACGGCACGATGGGCCCGGGCTTGAAAAAACAGTTTTTCGCCTTTAAGCGGCCTTTCGATCCGGCGGATTTGGTGGACGTGAAACTCATGACCAATGCTTGGGAGGATGAATACGCCGCCTTGAAAAGGCATGCGGAGCAGAGGCCACTCAATCTCGATCCGGGCTACATCACCTTGGGCAAGCTGATTTTGGCGTTGACCAAGGATTTGCGCATCGCATATATCTCAATCGCGGCATCTACGCCGAGGTGACGCTCCACTACAAGCACCACCGCTGGCAGCATCACGATTGCACGTTCGCCGATTACCGGCGCGAGGATTACCAGCGGTTTTTTTCATTGTGCCGGGAAAGGTTGCACGAAAGGTTGCGAAAGCAGTTGGATTAACGAAACATCGGACAAGTCGGGCGGTGAATCTTGACCACGGACGCAAGATCTTGTTTACTTATAGCATATAACTGTTGCAGAAACAGCTTGAGAACGATCTTGCCGCCATGAAAACTTTTTTTGCATTTTTTTTGGCCGTAGTATTGGGTGTCGCGGTAGGCGTAGCCACAGCCTTATTGAGGATTTCCCAGGCCTTGGGGTGGGAATCCGCCGATACCAGGCAGTCGGGCGCCGTCTGATTACACTCAATCGAAATAATAGAGGGGCTGGCCCAAATTTCCCGGGCATTGTTGGAATGCCATCGGGCATTGCAGCGCGGCTGTGGTCCGAGAAAACAGGACTTTCCCTTTGGCCATCTTATGGTGGATAGATAATTCCCGGCAAAAAATACCTCTATTGGGTAGTTTGTTGTGGATTATTCATCAACCCGATCTTTAGCAACGAGCTTGGTATCCAAGAGTTGGAAAAATCGGGGTTGCTTTACCCGGCGTTTCAGCGGAGAATCCTCAAAGATTATTGGGACGCCGAAAAAAATCGAAATCATCCATCATTTTTACCATGTCAAAGACATCTTTGTTGTGCATAGTGCTCTTATCAATATGTGGCATTTTCATTATCTCTGCGGGCTGTTGGAAATCGAAGGATAATGATCGCGAGGCAAAATCTACAGCCGCAAATGCCGCCGCAAAACTCCGCCAGGATGACAAAAAAGAGTCTTCTCCCGCCGATGCGGCGCAATTGCCTCAACAACCGCCTGCACAACTGCTCACTCCCGTTAAACAAGCGGAACCTACGCCCCCGATCCAAGTGACCGCGGGGCCTGCCGAATCGAGTGCCAACGGTTCTCGGATTGCCGATGCGCCGTTTTCGCTCATCGCCATGGAACAAGCCTCGCAGGAAGGCAATCAGCCGGTGGTCGGCGATTTCGATCAAGTAAATCCTTTGCGAGCGCCGGCGCAGCCCGGGGCCGCTGTTGCATTAGAAGAAACTCCGGCCAAGTCCGGGGGCGATCCCGATGCGCCGCTTCTTATAAAAGCGGAAACTCCTCCCAGCAGGCAACTGCACCCCAAGAATAAGCTCACAGATGTTCCCTATGATCCGGTCAAAGAACACGGCGTCTTTTTTGCCGATTGGCCTAAACCCAAGGTGGCTCTGGTCATTACCGGGGTGATTGACGGATACATCGAGCCTTGCGGCTGCGCCGGCATAGATCGCATGGAGGGCGGCATGAGCCGGCGGTTCTCGATGTTTAAAGAACTTCGCCAGAAAAAAGACTGGCCGGTGGTCGGATTGGACGTGGGCGGCATGGCCAGGGGATTCGGCCGCGAGGCGGAAATAAAATTTCAGACCATGGTGGAGGGCATGCGCAAGACCGGCTACGACGCCGTGGCCCTGGGCGCTTCAGACCTCCGCCTGCCCGCCGGCGAAATCGCCTCGGTGGCCGCCAATCTCAATGGCCAGCAAAGCCCCTTCGTTTCGGCCAACGTGGGACTGTTTGGCTTTGACTCGGGCATGACATCGACTTATCGCATTATCTCCAGGGGCGGGATGAGGATCGGCGTCACCTCGGTACTGGGCAAAACGTACCAAAAGGAAATCAAAAATCCTGATATCGAGATGCGCGATCCCGCAGCGGCCATCGAAAAAATCCTGCCCAACATGAAAAAGCAGTCCGATTATCTGGTTCTTCTGGCAAATGCCACAAAGGAC
This sequence comes from Pirellulales bacterium, assembly GCA_963838495.1. Lineage (GTDB taxonomy): Bacteria > Planctomycetota > Planctomycetia > Pirellulales > Thermoguttaceae > JBEKIK01. Next base: position 316,803 of record CAWIRC010000001.1, read on the forward strand.
GAGACCGTCGCCTTGGCCAAAAAATTTCCGGATTTTAACGTGGTTGTAACTTCCGACGGCCACCCAGAGCCGCCCGACAAACCCCAAAAAATTCGGGGCCAGAAAACGCTTTATATCGAGGTCGGGCACAAGGGGCAGAACGCCATCGTGCTGGGCTTGTACGACGACCCGCAAAAAAACTTCCTCTATCAGCGCGTGCCCTTGGATTCGCGTTTCCCGGCCTCGCCGGAAATGAAAGCCCTCATGGCCGCCTATCAGGACCAACTCAAGGCCCTGGGATATGCCGGGCTGGGCCTGCGGGCGGCGCCGCAGCCGCAAAAGGATACAAACGGCAAATTCGTGGGCTCGGCCAAGTGCGAGTCATGCCACGAGGAATCTTACGCCGTCTGGAAAAAAAGCCTGCACGCCAAGGCCTATGATACGCTGGCAAAACTCGATCCCCCGCGGAATTTCGATCCCGAATGCATCAGTTGCCACGTGGTAGGCTGGAACACCACGAACTACTTCCCCTATGATGGTGGCTTTGAAAGCCTGGAAAAAACGCCAAAGCTCACCGACGTGGGCTGCGAATCATGCCACGGCCCGGGCGAAAAACACGTGGCCGCCGAATCCGGCTCAAGCGAAGCCGCGATGCAGAAATATCGCTTGGCATGCCGCCTGACCAAGGCCGACGCCCAAAAATATTTCTGCGTCTCCTGCCACGACGGCGACAACAGCCCGGACTTCCAGTTCGATACCTACTGGCCGCTTGTGGAACACTACGAAACCAGCAAACCGGAAGCCAGCGGGCAGAAATAGGAAATATGATATAGATAAACTAAGGACATGATTTGCGGTTTACTGCGTTTATTACTGCCCACCTGATTTTCTCCGCGTTTAACTTATCCTGCTCGCCACTGGTGTATGGATTACACCTTTTCTTCAAATTTTAAAAGATGAATTTGTTAAGCGAGTTATGCAATATACCATTCGATCTCTGTTAATCCTCACTTTGATTGTCGCGCTATTCTGCTCTGCTACTACAACTTTTCAAGGGCAATCGCGGTATTATGCGATTGTTATATTAGCATGGATGTTATTGTCGGGCATTTATTTGAGTTTTAGACATTTCCGATCGGCAATAATCCCACATATCTTAGGGCCGATTATTGCATTGGGATTTTGGATACTCTATATAATAACTGGACTTTTGCAAATTAGGTCAAACCCAACCGTAATGTGATATGGTCAAGACCGTAGGAATAATCGGTGACTTGTTCGATCACCCAGGCGATGGTGGATCGCATGGTTTCGCGCATTACCGCCCGACAGGCTTCGCCGATGGTCGTCAGTTTGCGGAGGGCCCATGTTTTCGCACGGTTCGGCCCGAGTTGATCCATGAGCAGAGTGTACGCCAGCATGACCAAGTACATGTGCCGGGTCTGGCCTTGGCCGTCGCGCAGCTGACAATCTCCCATGCCCAACTCCTGCTTTCCGTCCCGATGAAAGGTCTCCGTTCCTGTCCAGCGATATTTGTAAACCAAGAGAATCCGCACCACGTCCCAGGCGACACGGTTGGTTATCAAAATCTTGCAGGGTTGTTTGTCTCGTTTGTTGTCCCAAATAATTACGATCCGTACCTTGTGGTTGACTCCGGGTATATGCAAGCAAACGGTGAAATGCCATTGTTGCTCTCGTCCGCGATGGAACGATTTGCGGGTTTCGGGATCGATCTCGGCGGCGAGTTCGTCGGCGCGGATCACTTTGCCCTTCCATTCGACCTTGCGATTGAACTTCAAGTCGCCGACATAGCCGCGAGGCCGGTCGAAACGGTCCCTCTTGGAATGAATGTGGTTCAGTATCTCCGCGTTGGTGAAATAGCTGTCGAAAGTGAAGTCCCCGGGAATTTCCCGCTCGCATACCCAATCGACCAATTGGCAACAGAGCTTGGTATGATCGAAGAATTTCTCTCCGGTGGCCTCGCATTGCTCCCGCTTGCGGAAGCGGCGGAATTCCAGGGGATAGTGCTTCCCGCTGGAGCACACGTAGTTGGCGAACAGATAATCGTGGGCGATTTTGTTTCGCTGATCGGCGTGATCCCAGAACCATCCTGCGTCTTTGATGTACTTTCCGTCGTGGTCGATCAGCACGTTGTCGATGGCAATGACCCCGCGGTCCGTATATTGAGTGCTGGAATCCCGCTGCAACCATTCCAACCGCCGTTGGTTGAGGGTTTCCGCGTCCCAATCCACTTCGGTCAAGAATTTGTTGAGGCAGGATTGGTCGGTGGTCTGGGCAAACTCCCGATTGATCCCCAGGACCGACTTCCGCTCCGCAATCATCAGTCCTGTAAGATACTCCGCGAAATGCCTTCGCTGCGGTTCGTTGGCAAACAAATCTCCGAACTGCTCCATAGCGTCCCGAACGACTTGAGGAAACTCGATGATCCCTGGCATGACTGCACCATCCTTGGTTGTGAAGTGCCATCCCAAACACCACCGAATTAAACGCAATTTTACCCATTTTGACAAGACCAAACAACAGTTTGCAAAAGTCCAGTAATAATACAGAAAGAAGATTTTTGGGAAGATCGTTTAGCAGTTCTTCCTCCAATTATTTTAATAGGTTTATTTGTGGGAATAATTGTTGGATTTTTTTATGCGTTATTCTTACGAATTCGCCGACAAATTAAATGAGTGAGAAAAAGAAAAATAATAGTCGAATTATTCACCGCTCCCCTGCGGGTCGCGGCTAAACATTCTGATCACCTCCCTACGGCGCAGAAATAAATCGACAAATGGCTCTTTGCCGGGCCGACCCGGCCCGGCTCTGCCTATCAATTACGCTTCGCCGATTTTCGCCATCACTTCGTCGGGGATGTTGAAATTCGAGCACACGTTTTGCACGTCGTCGTGGTCGTCGAGGCGCTCCATGAGTTTGAGGACCTTTTGGGCGGTTTCCGGGTCGGTGACATCGACCATGGTTTTGGAGATGCGGGTGATTTGGCTGGCTTCGGGCGTAATGCCGGCGTCGGCCAGCGCCTTTGATACGTTTTGATAAACGGCCGGATCGCAGATGATCTCGAATTTGCCGGAGTCGCGCTTGACGTCGTCGGCGCCAGCCTCCAGGGCGATTTCCATGAGTTTTTCCTCGTCGGTAGTTTCGGCGGGGATGAGAAAGAGGCCCTTGTTTTCGAACATCCAGGCCACGCAGCCGGCCCCGCCTAGTTTGCCGTTGCAAAGCTCGAAGACCTTGCGGATTTCCGGTGCGGTGCGGTTGCGGTTGTCGGTCAGCACTTCGCAAAGGATGGCCACGCCGCCTGCGCCGTAACCTTCGTAGGTCACCTCTTCGAGAACCGTGCCTTCCAGTTCGCCGGTGCCGCGTTTGATCGCCCGCTGGATGTTTTCCTTTGGCAGGCTGACGGCCTTGGCGTCGTCGATGGCGTATCGCAGGCGGAGATTGGCATTCGGATCGCCGCCGCCCATCTTGGCCGCCACGATGATGGCCTTGGCCAGCTTGCTCCATAATTTACCGCGTTTGGCGTCGACCAGCGCCTTTTTGTGTTTGATACCGGCCCAATGTGAATGGCCTGACATAAGCGAAACTCCCGTGTATGAGCAAATTGAAAAAAATATTTAATCGATAAAAACGCTCCCGGAGCAAGCTCCGGGGCTAAACGATCTGTGTTGGGGCGGCAGTTAAACTGCCGCCCCAGCCTTGAAGGTTAACCTGCTTCTATATCATATTTTATTTTGTTTGATTTCTTTGTCTATATTGCGGATTTTAGCCTCGGACTGTTGTGCTTTTTCCTTGTTTTTATCCTTGCGGAGCAATTCGGCGGCTTTTAGCCAGGCGTCACGGGCTTTTTGGGGCTGTTGGAACTTCTGATAGGCGTCGCCAAGGTGGTCGAGTATCTCGCCGTCGGGCTGCAATTCGGAGGCCTTTTGCAATTCGGCGATGGCCTGGTCCCAGCGCCCCAGCCGGTACAAGGCCCAGCCCAGACTGTCGCGATATGCCCCGTTGTCCGGTTCGGCATCGACCGCCTTGCGGATCATTTTGAGCGCTTGCGTCAGGCGTCGGTTTTCATCGGCCCAAAGATAACCCAGATCGTTCATCGCGCCTACGTCGTCGGGAAACTCGTCGAGCACCTGCTGGAGCCACTCGACTGCCTCGGGAATCTTCTTTTGCAGGACGCAAATATTCGAGAGTTCCATGCGGACTTCTTTTAGCGACTCGCGATTGTCATCATTCTCGTAGTCGCCGTCGAAATCCTTGAGGATTTTAAGGTACTCCGCAATCGCTTCATCGTATCGCTTGTCACGAAAGTAAATCCAGGCGATCCGGCTGCGGAACTTGGCCGCGTTTTTTTTCAGCTCCGCGGCCTTTCGCGCGGCGGCCAGGGCGTCGTCGGCGCGGTCTTGCATGGCTAAAGCCCCGGCCAGGTGATAATAAGAATCGGCGGCTTTGTCGGGCCGGGCGGTTGCGGCCTGTTGGAAAAATTCTCCCGCGGTTTCCCATTGCCTGGCGTCCAGCGCCAAAAATCCTAGGGCAAAACACTTGCCGAATGACGGCTTTTCCGGCGCCTCTTTGAGTTGCTTCCGGGCGGCGTCGATCAGGTCTTGCATTGCTTTGGGGTCTTTTGAAAGCGATATGGTTTCGGTCCCCAGGGAATTGAGATCGCCGGTTTTTTCCACTATCTCGCCCAGAATTGAAAGCATCGAGTCGTACTGCTTGGTTTTACGGTATATTTCCAGGAGACTTATATATCCGTCGGGGGTGGGATCTTTATCGAGCAGTTCGACATACAACGGTTGAGCCTTTTCGATCATGTCCGCCGCAAGATATTTGTCGGCCAGGAAATAGCCAAGCGAAGCGTTTTGGGGATTGTTTTCGCGGAGTTTTTCCAAACGTACGATCAATTCATCTTTTTTGCCCTGCGCCGCAAGCAGGTCTTCCAATAATTCGTAGGGTTTCATGCCCGCGTTTGCAAGATGCTTGGACAATGACTCGTCCAAGGCGTCCAAGGCTTCGGCGGGCTTGCCGCTTTTGGCCAGCACCTGGGCCAGATGGAATTTCTGAAGATCCGGATTGGGTTCGTTTTGTTGGGATTTTTCGTAGGTCACCCGGGCTTCTTCGATGCGTCCCGCTTGCAAAAAGCAATCGCCGAAAAAAGCATAGGTCGATTCCTTATCGTCCAAAAGAACTTTTTGCATTTCTTCGGAGAGCGCGTATTTATCGGGATGATCGAAGGCATCGACGACCGTTGCGAAACAATCGGCGGCTTCCTTGAATTTGCCCGTCAACGCCAGCAATCGGCCGGTTTCCATGCGTAGAATGACGTCATCGGAGGTATTCGGCTCGCCCCCGGCTCGTAGCGACATGGCCCGCTGGAAAAGTTTAAGGGCCCCCGCCCAATCGGCTTCTTCCTCCAGCCGGACTCCCAAACGGCGGAGTAGTATGGGATCCAGATCCTTTTCCAGGTCCACCGACTTCAGCGCATAACGAACAGCCATGCCTTCGCGTTTTAAATAAATCGCCAGGGATATGATCGCGCGTGCGATTTGCGCCGATTCCGGGTCGCAGCGAAACGCCCGCTGATACAATCGCAGCGCCTCGGCGTACTGTTGGCGAAGTTCCGCCGCTCGGCCGGCGGAGAACAAGGCCAGGGCTTCAACCTTGTCGCGGCGGACTTCGTCCTGATTGTGGTTGCCGGAAACGGACTGGGGAGCGTCGTCAAGGATCAGCGGGCCGGGGCGATTGTCTTTCTCTTCCGCGGTCTTATCGTTTAGCGATTGCACTGCCCGGGCCTGCGGAGCCACGGCCGCTGTGAAAGCAAGACATAATCCCATCGATAATAACCGGAACCGGCGGGCGGGCATTGGGCGATCTCCCCATGTTCTTTATCGCGGTTTGCGCTTGGAAAGTCCTTCGGAGATGGATTTCTTTTTCGGCAAAGCGGAGTCGCGAGTCGGGAGTTTTTCCACTGGTTCCGCGGGGGGTTCAGGAGCGGGAACGGATTTCCGTTTGCTTTTTTTGGGGGCGGGTTCTGGCGATTCGGTTGGAGCGGGGGGAGTTTTCTCGCGCCCCGGCCTTTTCGGCGCCTTGGCCGGCCTTGGCGGTGGAAGTCTTGCCGCCGGGGGCCGCTCGGCGACGGATTGTTCCGCGGCTTTCTTCCGCAATTGGGGTTCAATGCGCCGCTTGGGCAGCCGGTTTTGCAGATCCGGATTAACTTCCAAAAGTATGCCGCGAATCGCCGGCGCGTATGGATTGGCCGAAAAATCGGCCCCGAATTGATGCAAAAGCGATCCGAACTCCACCCCCTTGGACTTGGCGATTGCCCGTTCCAAACCCGGCACTTGGCCGGCCGCGGCGTCCTTTTCCGTCACCAGATCGAGCAGGCGGAGCACGTTCATGGTGCCGGTATCGATGGGAATAGAATGGCCGCTTAGTGCCGCTTGCACCACATAAGCCACTGAAAACCGGCTGGTGCCGTCCAGCCCTTCCAGCCACTTGATGGTGGGGCCAAGGTTCTTTTTTCGCTTGTCTTCCAGGTCGAAGTTGAACTGGGCCTCGAATATGGCGTGCAGCACGCGCTTGATGCGATTTGCCGCCAGGCGCGGATCGGGCAGGCAGGCCATTACCTCAGAGAGTTCCGAGATGGAAGTCACCCGGACTTCGTTCCAATCGAAAAACGTGTGCACCAAGGCGGCAAAGGCCTCTTCGGCGGCCTCGTAGCGGGCGTCTTCCAGGCAACAGGCGAAGATCAAATGCTCCGCCACCGTCCGGCCTGGATTGGCCGTGGCGGGCTTGTAATGCTTCTTGAGGATTTTAAAAACTTTTGCGAATTGTGAGGTGCGAGTGACTGCTGCCATAAAAAATCCTCCCGGCACAAGCGCCGGGCTTTCGATTATCGGTAAAAAATGTCGTACATAATTAAATCCATCAAACTTCGGGAGCGGGCTGCCGGGCTGAATTTGAAATCACTCCTCGTTTTCCATCTCGGTTTCATCGCCCGCATCGGCCGCCTGTTTCTCTGCGTTCGGGGGGAGCACCTGGCGGAGGATTTGAGCGATTTCTATGGAGCGTTTTACGCCCTGATCGAGTATAAAGTTCAGGCGTGGAGTATAGCGCATTTCCACCCGCCGGGCGATTTTGGACTGCAAGAAACCGGCCGCGCTTTGCAGTCCCCGCAAGCTCAATTCCTGCCGTTTTTCATCGCCCATCACCGAAACGTGCACTTTGGCGTGCCGCAGGTCGGAGGAAACCTCCACGTACGTCACCGTGACGTCCTTGACGCGGGGGTCCTTCAATTCGGCGAGGATCGCCATGCTGACCACTTCGCGGATGGCTTCGGCAACTTTTTGGGCGCGTCGCGATGTCATGGTTACAGCGTTCTCGCAATCTCTTCGATCTTGTAGGCTTCGAGCACATCGCCTTCCTTGACGTCGTTGAACCCGCCCAGTTTTATGCCGCATTCAAAGCCCTCGCGGACTTCGCGGGCGTCGTCTTTTTCCCGGCGCAGCGATTCGACGGGATAATCGCCGATCACGCGGCTTTCGCGGATGACGCGGATCCTGGCGTCGCGCTGGACGATTCCGGCCAGTACACGGCACCCGGCGATGGCGCCCAAGCGGCTGACGTGAAAGACCCGCTGCACCAAAGCCCGTCCCAACTCCTTTTCCTGCCGTTCGGGTTTGAGCATGCCTTGCAAGGCGGCTTTGAGGTCGTCGGTTACCTGATAGATGATGTCGTAGCGGCGGATTTGCACGCCCAGTTTTTCGGCCAGGATGCGGGCTTTTTCGTCCGGCACCACCGTAAAACCGATGATCACGGCGTCGGAGGCGTGGGCCAGGTGCACGTCGGCCTCGGTTATTCCGCCCACGGTGGTCTGGAGGATTTTGATTTGCACTTCCGGATGTTCGAGCTTGGTCAATTCCTTGCGGATGGCCTCGATCGATCCTCGGACGTCGGCCCTTAAAATGATGTTCAGCGTTTGCACATTGCTTTCCTGCCCCAGCCGTTCATAAAGGGTTTCCAGGGTCACGTGCGGCAGGCCGCCGCTTAGTTCGCGGCGACGGGCTTCGGCCACGCGTTTTTCCGCAAGCTCCCGGGCTTGGGTGATGTCTTTTAGCACGTAAAAGCGATCACCTGCGCCGGGGGGTACGTTCAGGCCCGTAATATTCACCGGCGTGGACGGGCCGGCTTCGGCCAGGCGTTTGTTGAGATCGAGCGTATCGTACAAGGCCTTTACTCGCCCGAAAGTGGGCCCGCAGACGATCACATCGCCCGGGCGGAGCGTGCCGTCGCGAACCAGGAGCTTGGCAATAACGCCCCGGCCTTCGTGCAGTTCGGTTTCCAGGCAGGTGCCCCTGGCCGGCCGGTCGGGATTGGCCTTGTACTCGTGCAATTCGGCCACGGTGAGCAACGTTTCCAGGAGCTGGTCGATGCCCTCGCCGGTAGTCGCGCTGGTTTTGACGACTTCGGTCTCGCCGCCCCATTCGCTGGGCAGCAAGTTATTGGCCGCCAACTGTTCGTAAACGCGCTGTGGATTTGCGCTGTACAAGTCGATCTTGTTGAGCGCCACCACGATGGGGACCTCGGCCGCGCGGGCGTGGCTGATGGCTTCCTCGGTCTGGGGCATGACTCCGTCGTCCGCCGCCACTACGAGGACGGCGATGTCGGTGACATTGGCGCCGCGGCGCGCATTTCGGTAAAGGCCTCGTGTCCCGGCGTATCGACGAAGGCGATTGCCCGGCCGTCCTTCTCCACTTTATAAGCCCGAATGTGCTGGGTTATGCCGCCCTTTTCTTTCGACACCACGTCGATGCCGATGATGCGGTCCAAAAGGGAGGTTTTGCCGTGGTCAACGTGCCCGAGGAAGGTGACAATCGGCGGCCTGGGTTGCAATGCTTCCGGTTCGTCTTCGGCTTCCAGTTCGGGAATCAGTTGCTGCTCAAGATCGACCTGTTCTTCGAACTTCACGTCTACGCCCAGTTCCACGGCCAAAAGTTCGGCCAATTCCAAATCAAGGCTGGCGGCGATGTTGGTCACCGTGCCCATGTCCAAGAGCTTGCCTAAGATGGTTCGCGCGGGCACGCCGATGGCTTCGGAAAAAGTGCGCACCGTGCAAGGCATTTCCAGGACCACGCTTTCCTTGCGCGGAGCGGCGGTATTTGTCCCGGTGCGCTTGATGTGTGTTTTTCTCCTGGTGATCGCGGGGGTGACGATTTCTTCCTCTTCGTCATCGCGGTGGCGGCGGGCGGTAGCCGATTTTTTCCGCTTTAACTGCCGGGCCTCGCGCCCGCCCAGCGTGAGCGGACCTTCTTCTTCCGGCTCGGCAATTTCCTTGAGCGCTGCTCGGCGGCGCTCCCGGGCCGGGGGGAGCAATTCGATGGGCGGAATACTCAAGTCCGGTGGAAGTTGATTCAGTATCGTGTCCCGCCGAGCGGAGGCCTTGCGCTTTTGTTCGGCTTTGCGCAGGTGCTCGGAAAGCGGTTTCCCACCCGCTTTGCCGGCGCGAATCGCGTCCTTGGGAAGCCTGAAGTCGGGTTTTTGCGGGGCAGGCTCTTTGGGCTTGGCTTTGCCGCGAGTTTTGGCAGCCGGCAGGGGCGCCAACTTTATGCCGCGGGCCGGGCGATCGCGATCTTTATCGCGCTGCGGCTTTTCTTTCTCGATTTCAGGCGCCTCGGCGGGGCGGGCAGGAACTTCGGCCGGACGAGTAAGGTCGGGCTCTTTTATTTCCTCGGGTAAGCGGAATTCCTGAGGTTTTTTCAATCCTTCTTCAGGCGTGGCTTGAGCCGGCTTTTTCTCCGGTTTTTTTACTTTCGCGGTCTTGTCCTCGGGCTGTGGCCTCTCGGCCGGCGCCGCCTGGACCGGCTTTTCCTCGGGTGGTTTTTCCGGGGGCTTTTTTTTCAGCACCGGAGGCTTGTCGATCTTGGGGGGCAGTACCGGGATTTTTCCGGCGTGAGTTCCGGTTGGAGCGATGTAGTCTTCCCGGCGCAAAACCGAGGGCTCAGCCGCTTCTCTGGAGGTTATCGTGCCCGACACGCCCCGCGTCTTGCCGCTGCTCATGTATGCCTTTAGCTTGGCCGCTTCCTCGTCGGTGAGGCTGGCCAGCGCAGAACCCTTTCCTGTGATCCCCGCCTTGGTGCAAATATCGACCAGGATCTTGTTGTCGATTTTCAATTCTTTGGCTAAGGCGTAAATGCGGATTGGCAAGGAGCAACTCCTGCAATAGTGCGGCGTCGGTGTTAAAGGTAACTAAGCCCATGGGACGTAACCCGTGGGCATGATCGATTTTTTATTAAAAAAACGCAACATGTGTTTTCTTTGTCATCGGCGATTAGGCGTTTTCCCCTTCTTGCGGCGGTTTATCGGCCGGTTCGGCCGCATTTTCCACCACTTGATCTATCAAATACGAAGGCAGGCCTTCATCCACGTTTTCGGCCGCTGCCAGGCGTTCCTGTTCGCGTTGTTTGCGCCGCTGTTCGGCGGCGGCGGCCTCGGCTTCGGCGGCTTTGGCCTCGGCCTGCTGGATGATTTTATCGACGTGCTCCTGGGCCATAGCGCCCATTTCCATCAACGCATCCGGCTCGATTATCGAGAGATCGTCGTAAGACAGGAATCCTTCGCCCACCAGTTTTTCGGCCAGATCGGGCTCAACGCCCTCCAGCGAGGAGAAGCCTTTCACGGCCTGTTCGATCTGTTCGTCGAGTTCTTCGCGGGTCATGATTTCGATGTCCCAGCCGCAGAGCTTGCTGGCCAGGCGCACGTTTTGTCCGCGGCGCCCGATGGCCAGAGAAAGCTGGTCTTCCTCGACCAGCACGATCGCCCGGCCCAACATCTGGCAGAGGATGACTTCCTCCACCTCGGCCGGCTGCAGGGCGTTGGGGATGAGCACCTGCATATCGTCGCTCCAGCGGACGATGTCGATGCGTTCGCCCGCCAGTTCGTCAACGATGTTCTTAATGCGGTTTCCGCGCACCCCCACACAAGCACCACACAATCCACGCGCTGATCGGTGCTGCTGACCGCGACCTTGGTGCGGTAACCGGGTTCTCGGGCAATGGCGCAGGATTTCGATCACGCCTTCGGAGATTTCGGGAATTTCCTGCTCGAAGAGCCGCTGCACCAGATGTGGCTTGGTGCGGCTGAGGATCACTTTTACCCGGCTCCCTTGCTTGCGTACTTCGTAGACAGTCGCACGGACCCGTTCGTTGGGATGGTGTGTTTCGCCCGGGATTTGCTCGCCGCGGGGAAGAATTGCCTCGACGTTGGCCAGGGTCACGGTGGCCGCGCCCCTTCGTAGCGCTGAATTACGCCGGTAACGAGTTGGCCTTTGAGTTCTTCATATTCGTCGAACAATTGATCGCGTTCGGCCTCGCGGATCTTTTGAATCATAACCTGCTTGGCGGTTTGGGCCCCGATGCGTTCGGCCATTTGCGTGGGATCCAAGGGCACGCCGTTATGGGTGCCGTGGATTGCCCCGTTGCTGCGATCAATTTCGACGACGATGTCCTCCATTTCTCCGTAGTGCTTCTTGGCAGCGGAGACCAGGGCCGCCTCGATGCCCGCGAAGACTATCTCTTTGTCGATATTTTTATCGCGGTGAATCGCATCGACTATACGCAGGATTTCGTTCGCATCCATCGATAATCACTTTCCCGGGTCTTCTAATGATCGCGCGGCGTTTGAACTGCCGCCCCATCATAATTCATCAAATTTAGGCAATACTGTCCAATCCTTCTCGACCGGTCCGACGGCCAAGACGCTGCAAAATCTTATGTGGGCTCAACTTAGTGGTTTTTAGTAATCTGGTAAGCATACCGGCCAAATAAAGGGGTGTCAAGGCGGCTGAACGCCCTCACAGGCCCATATGCCCTGTAGAAATCATATCCGGCTGGCAAATCCGGATATAGATTTGTCTAATTCGTAGTAAAGACCAGCATCAAACAACCCATTGGAGTGATATTTATCAAAGCCTAGCAAATTTCGATCAAACATACTTAAGCCTCCGTATTGTAGTTCGTCAAACAACAATCAGGCGGCTGCAAACTCATTGGAAAAGTTTAGATAAGGTTCCTGGCGAGCTTAAGACATTGCCGGCCCCGGATTACCCTTTTGTTCCCGTATTCCATCGCCGAAAAACAACAAAAAAACGTTTCTTCAGTGGGACGGCAAGATAAATCCAGGTCTTCCGGCGGTCGGTTGAGTGTATCGCAAATTATGGAATACAATGTGTCTTTATTCTCGACTCTTTGCCGGCCAATCCTGAAATCATGAAAAAAGGCCGGACTGAAACTTACGGACTATGATGATTTCATAAATGTTATCGCAGATAGATGGAATGATGCCATGGAAGCAAACCTCCAATTCGCGATTTTTGCGGGAAAAAGGATTTTTTTGTATCGGTTGCCTCGCTGCTGTGGCTTGTCACGGCACGGGTTAGCACTATACAATCAGGCCGAATATGTTAGATTGTCCACATGCATTAATATAAATTGTCAGGAGTTATGAAATGAAAAAGTGTTTGGCATGTATCCTTTGTTTGGCGGCCATCCTGCTGATTGCAAATATCTGCCGTGCAGAGTCCACGAGGAACTATATTGACATGGATTTCGATTGGCTTTTTAGCCTGGGCGATTTTCCAGCCGGGGCCATGCCTGCTTTCGACGATTCCGGCTGGCGGAAATTAAACCTGCCCCACGACTGGAGCATCGAAGGGCCATTTGCGCCTCGCTGGGCAGCGGCACGGGATATGCGCCCGGCGGGATCGCCTGGTATCGCAAACACTTTAAACTCGATGCGGCCAACAAAGGCGATGTCATAACCGCGGAATTCGACGGCATATACAACAATTCGGAAGTTTGGATCAACGGCCAGTTCGTCGGCCGGCGGCCTTACGGATATTCCAGTTTCCAACTCGATCTGACGCCTTATTTGAAATTCGGCAAGGAAGAGAACGTGCTGGCGGTTCGCGTGGATCACACCCGATTGCCCGACTCCCGTTGGTACACCGGGTCGGGCATTTACCGCCACGTCCGCCTGCTCATAAACGACAAAATTCACATCGGCAACTGGGGCTTGTTTGTATACACTCCGCAGATAAAAGAAGGCCTCGCCACTGTGCGCGTTGAAACTACGGTGGAAAACAATTCCGGCAACAAAAAAGGCTTTTCCCTGCAATCGGAGGTCCTTGGGCCGGGCGGCCGTCATATTGACAGCCGGACTTCTTTGGGCACCGTGGATAATGACAATACTCAATCCATAAAGCATCAGATACCCATCGACAGTCCTAAGTTATGGTCGCTCGAATCGCCGCAGCTGTATACACTCGTCTCTACATTGAGCGTAGGCTCAAAAGTGATTGATGAAACCCGCACAACCTTCGGGATCCGTTCCGTGAAGTTCGATCCCAACAAGGGTTTTCTCCTCAATGGGACGTCGCTGAAAATCAAAGGCGTTTGCATCCACCACGACGCCGGATGCCTGGGCGCGGCAGTGCCGGAAAAGGTGCTTGAGCGGCGTTTGCGCTTGCTGAAAGATTTGGGGGTCAATGCCATCCGCACCAGCCACAATCCGCCCGCCCCCGAACTGCTGAATTTATGCGACCGGCTGGGATTGCTGGTCATGGACGAGGCTTTTGACGAGTTTACGCCCGGAAAAAACAAGTGGATAACGGGCTGGAACAACGGCCTGCCCGGCCGCTTCGGTTATAACGAATACTTCGACCAGTGGGGAGTTACGGACATCCAGGACATGATTCTTCGCGACCGGAACCATCCCAGCGTCATTATATGGAGCATTGGCAATGAGATAGATTATGCCAATGATCCGTTTTCGCATCCCGTGCTGGGCAAGGAGGAATATCAACCCCATAATCCACCGGCCGAGGATATGGTCAAATGCGCCAGGCCGCTCATTGAAGCCGTGAAAAAACTGGATTTATCCCGCCCGGTCACCGCCGCATTGGCCAATGTGGCCATGTCCGATGCGGTCGGATTCGACGATATGCTTGACATCGTGGGATACAACTACCAGGAGAAGCGTTATGCGGAGGATCACAAAAAAAATCCCAAGCGGATTATTTTCGGCAGCGAAAACTACCTCACTTTCAACGATTGGCTCGCGGTTCGCGACAACGAGTATATATCCGGCCAGTTTCTCTGGACCGGCATCGATTACCTGGGCGAGGCCGGGCGCTGGCCCAATCGGGCCGCAGGGTTTGGGCTCCTCGATTTGTGCGGGTTCAAAAAGCCCGCCGCCTGGTTCCGCCAAAGCCTGTGGACCGACAAGCCCATGGTTTGCATCTGCGCATCGGCCGGCGGCGGTGAAAAAAATCCCCTTATCGAAGAAAGCTGGAACTGGTCAAAAGGTCAAACCATTACTGTGAATTGTTATTCCAACTGCCCTGAAGTGCAGTTGAGCCTGAACGATAAACCTATCGGAACCAAAAAACTCGAAGAGGCAACCGACGGCGTTTTGACCTGGCAAGTTCCTTACGAATCGGGCGTCCTCAAAGCCGCCGGGCTTAGAGACGGCAAAACCGTATGCCAGTACAGCTTGGCAACCGCCGGAAAGGCAGGCAAAATTGAACTCTCCTGCGACGCGACCGAACTGGCGGCCGACGGCAAAGACGTCTGCCACGTGAGTTTCCAAATCGTGGACGCCAAGGGCGTGCGCGTGCCGGATGCCGCGAACGAGGTAAAGTTCGAAATAGACGAACCGGCCGCCATTATCGGCATTGGCAACGGGGACCTGAACGACACTTCAGACTGCAAGGCCCCGGTCCACAAGGCCTATCAGGGCCGAGGATTGGCGATCATCCAGTCTAAAAAGGCCCCGGGCAAGATTACGCTGAAGGCGTCAGCCGCAGGACTTGAAGGCGCGGCAGCCAAGTTGACAAGTCAATGACTCCGGATTATGCCAAGCACTTTTATTCCGCTTCCGGATACGTTGCGGTCAAATACTTGGTTGTAAACGACGAATCGGCCGATAAATTCCCCTCTCGGCTCGGATTTTATGCAAGTTTTTCATTTCTAAATCTGGTTTTTTCCGCCAGGAAAGAGTAAAATTCGGGTAGGAAGGGCAAGACTGGCGCGTAGCTTTTCCTTATCTTAAAAAGGCGCCGACCCGCCTTCCGATGCACTCTTTAAGACGTTCGCAACCTCTTTTCCAGGGAGTGCAAGTATGAATAAAGTTACAGATCGCATGATTATTCAGAAAGTCACGCAACAGTTGTACGGCCGGGGGATGCAATCGCCTTGCCATATCGACGTGACGGCCCATAGCGGCGATGTCATACTGTCGGGCACGATCCTGTACGAACACCAACGTCAAACCGCCCTGCATGCGGTTCGCGACGTCAACAGCGTCCGCCATATCGTTGACAATTTGCGGGTACAGTCTATGAGCCTACCGCATAATGTCGGCCAACAATAAATGGCGGTTCATTGTCGCATTTATTGTCTGTCCCCGGCTTCTATGCTGGTATTTTCATTTAGAGCTTATCCCAAAAGTCCCCTCTCCCTTTGGGAGAGGGTTAGGGTGAGGGCTGATTTGCCGAGAATAGATTGTTACGACCTTTTGCCATTTTTGTATTTTTATGTTTTGGGATAAGCTCTTAATGTAGGCACGGCAAGCACCCGAGCCGGCTCTATTCATTTCGCTTTGCACATGCGCAATCTGCTGGGTGTTTATTAAATGGCTGTATTGAACGGGACTATTCCGGCGTTTCAAAGCGGTAGCCGATGTCGCGAATTGTGCGGATCAGCGTAGGCCGTTAGTGAGTTGAAGTAGTTTATAATTGTGTGCCACTGGCTTTGCCGGTGTTTTGGCGACAACTATGCAAAAAAGAAGTCGCTTGGTGAAGAAGTCGCCATTTCAAAGGTCGGTTGATCGGAGATACAATGCCAACTTACGCGCTTGGCAATGTCGCCGGCGTGCTTGCGTCACCGTTTCGCCTATGGATATTATTTGGCGTCGCCTTTTTCGGTCAGGGTGACGCGGATCATCCAATCGCCTTTATCGAAATCTTCAGGGGATTCGCCGCCGGGCAAAGCGACAAGCGAATGGCCGCTTCCCTCGGCGTCGTAATGCACATAAACTCCCTTGGTGGCCGTGGGATTGAATCCCGCACACACGATGAATTCGTGGGGGACGCGAGTAGGCTTGATTTTTAAGGCTACCCAGCGGGGATTTCCCCGGGAAAATTTTGAATATGGGAACTGGTTGTCGGCAATGACCTTGAAATCTTTATCGCAAAGCCAGACGTGGAAATTTTCCTTGGGGGGGGCCGGTAATCCGTACCGGGTGCCGAAAATACGCACTTCGGTTAAGTAACTGGAATCGTTGAGAGCTTCGAACCGGACCGCGTGTCCTCCGCCGGCGAAACTATTTTGGCCCGCCGATTTGCCGTCGTCGTAAGCCAGTTCATTGGTCTTGCCGGAGAGTTTACCTTCTTCGGCCGTATCAGCCGCTACTTTGCTTTTGGCTCGTTTTAAAATAAGGATATCTTGTGCATCGTCCCACCACTGGAGGGTTTGTTCGCCGGCGTTGGCCGACAGTGCCTTGCCCAGATCGCCGCCCGGATCTGACGGATCGAATTTGCATTTACCCCATGGCGGAAGATAGGGGCGATTTTTTTATCGCCCACGATGCCGTCCAGCTTTTTCCAAGCCCCGGCCGCCTTTGCCGACGAACTCGCTTTTTGCGAAGACAACTGCTTGTCCAGGCGTTTTGTGCCGTCTTCGATGTAGTCGTAGCGGTCCGGCCATAGATCGGAGCCGAGCTTGGCGTAGACCGCGTCGACCAGGCGCGAACCCATGTAATGCGCCCAGCCTTCGGCCCCGTCGCCGCTTAGCCAACTGTGATCGGGAATCAAACGGTACATGGCCATATGTCCTACTTCGTGACATAGGCCGTATATTTGGTAAACTCCGCTCGTGCTTGGTTTAAGCAGATTTTCTTGGGAACGGATGGTGAGAAAAATATGGTCGGCGCCGTCGTTGAACAAGTTTGCCTGCCCGTCCGCATTGAGGTTTACCTCAACGCGGATGATGTCAGGCATGTCGAATGCGAATTTCTCGACCGCCGCGTCTCGGGCCGTAGACACAATTCTGCCGATAGCCGAAGCGTATGCCTTGTCAATGCCGGTATATGAGACGATCACATGATCGGACTTGAATTCCTCGGCGGCGTGGGTTACCGATAAAATCAATAGTACGGTCACCCCCGCCCACATAATCATGCGACTAATCTTGAACATGGCGTGTTTCCCCCAAAAAAGTTGATGAATTTCACACAAACATGATACCAAAAAAATCAACGGGCACAACCTTAAATTATGTATGACTCATCCAAGGCACAAATAGTTCCCCATGTTTTTTAATTCTTTCAGAGAGTTCATAAATATTATTCCATCACAGGATGCCAGCCCCCGGTGGCGAGTACTGTACATCTCACCCGGACCTTGTTGAATACTATCACAGCTAATCATGTGTTAAACAGCGCTGGGAAAGTCGCCGGAATCGTTATCCGTCGAAGCGGCGGATCAGAATCGCGCTGGCCTGTCCCTGGGGAGTAACGCTGAGATTGATAAACATCTTTCCCGGTTCCGCCGCGCCGTTGGTCACGGCGGCCACTGGACAATCCGGATCGGGCGTTTCGTAGTTTAAAATGGGAAACAGCCGGCCGTGGCGCGTGGCCATCAGGCTGGCGATTATTTCGACCATGCCGCTGCCTGCGCCCAGGTTTCCGAAGTAACTTTTTGCCGCAATTACAGGCACCGGTTTTGAACGCGAGCCAAAAACGTTATTGATCGCCCGGGCTTCCTCGACGTCGCATGTGTGCGTGCTCAGCCCGTGCGCGTGGATATGTCCCACGTCGTCCGGCTTGACTTTTGCGGCTTTGAGGATATTGCCGAGAACATTGGTCATCGCCGCTTCGCGCTGGGCAACAAGATTTCGCTGGACCACGGAACTGGACGAGGCGGCCAAGATTTCTCCATGTATGGCCGCCCCCCTGGCTCGGGCCGTTGCAAGCTCTTCGATCATAATCGCTCCGGCGCCTTCGCCCAAAACCATTCCGGTTCGATTGCGGTCAAAAGGCCGGCAGGCCCGGGCAGGTTCGACGTCGGGCGAGGCAAGTTCCTCTTGTTGCACGGAGTGCATGGTCTTCATGGGATGCAATCGCGTGCCCGTGGACCCGCAGAGCATGCTTTCGGCGCATCGGCGGAGAATTATCTGGAAGGCCTCTCCAACGGCCACGTTAGCCGAGGCCTCGCGCAGGGTGAGCGAATTGTTCGGTCCGCGAAGATCGTTGTATATGGCCACGTGGCTGGCCGGCATATTGGGCAAGTATTTTAAAAGCCACAAGGGAGACATTTTAGGCAGACCTTCGCTCCCCCAACGAGAGAATTGGAATTGGCCGTCCGCATCCAAACATTGCTTTATGCCTTCGGTGAATTCTTCCGGTAGCGAGAGCATGTAATCCGAGCCGAAACTTATTCCGGTCCGTTCCGGGTCGATTTTGCCGGGCGCCAGGCCGGAGTCGCTTAAGGCGCGTTGCGCGGCGGCCACGCCCATTTGGCACTCCCGGCACATCATTTTGGATCCCTTGCGGATGGCCTTTTTCTGCTCTTTATCGAGTTGGCCGAAGTCGTCGATCTCGCCTTGGAACCCTTGGGCCTCGGCGGCAAACTTTAATGGCAACACCTCTGATGTCAAAGATGTAAACGGCTTTACCCCGCTTTGGCCGGAAATAAGGGCTTGCCAAAGTGTTTCTTTTGTGTCGCCCAATGGGCAAATCAATCCCATCCCTGTAACAACCACCCTGCGGGGAGCAGAACTCATATCAATTTTACCAATTCCTGAATGCGAATGTCGCCGGCCCTACCGGTTCTAAGAATCGCCTAGTTTAACTAACATCCTATCTGGCGTCGAGGGAGAGTGCATAGAAACGTTATGTGATATCGATTTTCCAACCACAAATTCGATCCAAGTCATAATTACTCACCTGCTATTTTGTCTGATCCATAGCCCAATTGGGAACTAGGATGATATACGTAATATGAGGTAGATGTGGCCGGCAACAAAATTAATCAATTTTATTATGCCAATTCTGTGCATAATTCTTTATTGCATGGATCATAATGTTGTAGACAGCGGTTTTTTGCCCCCAGGATACATCTGATGTTGGATGATCAAGCCCTTCTTTTGCACTATGCCCGATCACGCGACGCCGGGTCATTCGCCCAGCTTGTAGGGCGCTACTCCGCATTGGTATTTTCCATTGCCTGCCGAGTAACCGGGAACACTGCTACCGCCGAAGACGTAACCCAGGACTGTTTTCTCAAACTCGCCAGGCAGGCGGATTCCATAAGAGGTTCACTTCCCGGTTGGCTCCACCGTGTCGCACTGAACCGTTCGTTGCAGGTTATTCGCAACGAGGCAACACGTAAACGTCACGAATCCCGGGTTTCTCCGACATCCGAGCCGGACAACGAGCCTGGATGGAATCAGATTGCCCCACACGTGGATTCAGCCTTGTCCAGGCTTCCCCAAGATGTTTGCGAGCCTCTAGTGCAGCATTTTCTTCTGGGGCGAACACAAAATCAGATCGCCGAGATTCTTGGCGTCAATCAAGCCACTGTTTCCAGGCGGATACAAGAGGGGATCGAGATGATCCGTTCCCACTTGAAGAAATCAGGGGTGGTTTGCGGCTCCGTTGCACTTTCCTCGGCCTTGGTGAAAAACGCCACTGCTGCCGTACCTGCGCGGCTTTCCACCGCGCTGGCGAAAATGGCCATAGCCGGGCCTGCCGCAATCACAACGGCCCAATCGTCCGCCGCCGCGGGAACGGCCGCAATTTTGGCGGCAAACGCCAAACTTATCGCCATCATTGCCTCGGTTGTCGTTGTGGCCGGCCTGCTTACATATCATTTCGTACTGGCGCCGGCCAAATCTCATCCTAGATCATACTTGTCCGATCTTAGACTGCAAGGCGACGGCCTTACGCAAGACTCATTTTCCCTGGCCTTTCAGGCGACGGCTAAGCTTCTAAACAGCGACGCCGATTACGAAACCATTTATGCATTATCAGCCAATATTTTTTGCCCGGCCATCGATCTCACACGCCAGAACAAATCTCGGTGGCCTAAACAAGGATGTTTACAGGCCTTTCTTGATGAGAGAGCAATTGACACATTGTGCGCACGCTACGGTTTCGTTGTTAGAAATCTTGAACAACAAGATTTTATTATTGACTTTGCAAAATATCGCCGCACCATGGCCCCAATTGTTCTCCAGTCCATGGATTCCGGCAATGTCGTACTTGTCGATAGCGGATTGGACGATGGCATCATGCGTTGGCCTAGCGCGGGGATTATCACTAATGTTCGGTCCGATGGCGCCATTTACGGCGCGGCTCTCAATGGCCGACGAGATAATCCGATAATATGGCCCCGAGGTATATGGGCCATAACGCCCGGCGCCGTGACTCTTTCTCCGCATGAGGCCGATATCGCCACGCTTCGTTCGGCAGTGGCTCGAATCCGCAGTCAGCCGCCATACCAAACTACGCCTAAATCCGTTTATGGCCTGACAGCCATGGATGCCTGGATAATGGCGATGTCCGAAACGCCCGGCTTCTGCATCGCATGTAATGAAAGGTTTAAAAGAAATCCAAAGGAACGTTGGAACTGTGCCCGCGTTAATGCCCAAAACATGCAAACCGCATCCAAGGTCGCCGCCCGATATCTCCGCCGAATCGCTTCCGATTTTCCACCTGACCTAAAATCACGCCTTGAATCGGCCGCAGCCCATTACGATCGGATTGCCGAACTCATAGATCCCGCGCTTGCCAACAATGGTCCGAATTCCTACATCAACATCTTGGGCGACCTTTCTAAACAAAGAGCCCATGCGCTTAAAATTCTGACTCCGATCAGGTCGGAATATTCGGCCATCGCCCATGATCTCGATCTTGCACTTACTGATGTGAAGCCGTAACAACCATGAAAACTGTTTTAAAAAAGGAAACATGAACATGATCCGCAAAATTCATCCTGCTATCGTCTGTATATGTATATCGGCTGTTTCATCGGCATTGGGCGCCTCGTTCCAAGGATTGGGCGATCTCTCGGGCGGCAGTATCATTAGCAGCGCCTCCGGCGTTTCCGCCGACGGATCGGTAGTCGTCGGATACGGCTACACCGCGTCAGGTCAGCAGGCGTTTCGCTGGACTCCGACCGGCGGCATGGTGTCTCTTGGCAATCTGTCATCAGGTGGAACTTATATGACTAGCACCGCCACGAAAGTCTCGGCCGACGGCGCTACTATAGCCGGTTATGGCGCTACAAGCTCTACTACGCTGGCTTTCCGTTGGACCCAAAGCACTGGAATGACATACTTGGGTGACCTGCCGGGCGGAGATACCTATAGCAGGGCTTTGGGAATTTCGGCAGACGGTTCGGTTATAGTCGGAGATAGCAGGTCCACACTTTCGGCCGCTTACTCCACGAGCATCAAGGGAAAAGAGGCCTTCCGCTGGACATCCACCAATGGAATGGTGGGAATGGGCACTTTTGAAGTGGAAGCACTATACTACAGCACCGCCATGAACATCTCTCGAGACGGCTCGGTCATCGTCGGCATAGGATCGGCAAACAATTGCACCACGGCAATGCGATGGACTCAATCGGGTGGAATGGTCGATTTGGGTGATTTGGCAGGCGGAAATTATGACGGCTGGGCCTCGGCTACCAATAGCGACGGTTCCGTAGTTGCCGGAACGAGTTCCGTTGTGTCTGGGGCCACGAGCTTTCGCTGGACCCAAAGCGGCGGAATGCTGGACACGGGAAATCTGTCTGGAAAGAACACCACTTACCCCTATGCCATGACGGCCGATGGTTCAGTGGTTGTGGGTGCATCGAGTACCAGTTGGTCTTCTTCCACACGCCTGGCGTATATTTGGGACTCAACCCACGGAATACGCAATCTTAAAGACGTGCTTACGAATGAATATGGATTAGATTTGACGGGTTGGACTTTACTGTCGGCCAACGATATCTCGTCGAACGGCAATGTGATCGTGGGCGAGGGTATCGATCCTTCCGGTTATACCGAGGCATTTCTTGTCATGCTGGTTCCCGAACCCGCAATAGTTATACAACTAGGGCTTGCTGCGATGCTGCTGGGGCTGTTCGGAATTCGACGCTTTTGCCAGCGCAGACTGAGGCATAGTTAGGCGGAACCAACGGGTAAGTATAGTTGATCAACGGCAACAAGACGCCTGATTGGTGAAGCCCTCATTGCCGGCGATGTTAAACATGCATTATAACACCCGTGCCCGAGCCGAGTTCGATCGCACTGTTGGCCAAGGGCGGCCTGTGGCTGTTGCGACGCTGGAGCAAAAAATCTATCCCCACTTCCCAGTGCTAATCGTGGCATAACCTTTTCTTCAAATCAAAGAACACAGAATTTCTTATCAATACAAGCTCTTGTTCTCTATCATCCTCCCCCCAACCCTCTATAGGAGGGAGAAGATTGACCAATACTCAAAATTCCTCTTTACTTAAATCAGGCCGACATAGTTGACATAATTTGCTTTTACATCTAGGATTTTTAGTTTATAGTTTTGCTTTCCCACTCCCGGAGATAATCGTTCAATGGCGGTTCCAAAACGCAGACATAGCAACGCGCGAACCGGCACTCGCCGGGCGCACGACGCCAAAAAGCCAAAGCAACTTTCGACTTGCCCGCAGTGCAGTACCGCTGTGCCGACGCACATGGTCTGTCCGAATTGCGGTCACTACATGGGCCGAAAAATTGTGGAGACATCGTGAGCAAGATCGCGTTTTTGTTCCCCGGACAGGGGGCTCAGATGGTCGGCATGGGCCGGCGGTTGGCCGAATCGCTCCCCGCCGTGCGCAAGCTTTACGACCGCGCGGGCGAGGTCTTAGGCTACGATATAGGCAAACTTTGCTTTGAAGGGCCGGCCGAGCAGCTCGATTCCACGGTTTGCAGCCAACCGGCCTTGTTTGTAACCAGCCTCGCCGCCTTGGAATCGTTGCGGGCCGATTCGCCCGACGTGGTTCTTTCTTGCGAAGCGGCGGCCGGATTAAGTTTAGGCGAATATACCGCCATGGTTTTTGCCGGCGTGATGGATTTCGACGACGGCCTTATGCTCGTGCAAAACCGCGGCGCAGCCATGCAGGAGGCCGCCGACGCCACCCCCAGCGGCATGGTAAGCATTCTCGGCCTGGAACTGGTCGAAGTGGATAAGCTCTGTGAAAAGGCCCGCAATGGTGAAATATTGGAAATTGCCAACTTGCTTTGTCCGGGCAACATCGTTATTTCGGGAACCAACGACGCCTGCGAACGGGCCGCCGAGATGGCCCAGCCCTGCGGGGCGATGAAGGCCGTGCCCCTGGCCGTGGCCGGGGCCTTCCATACGAAAATCATGCAGCCTGCCGTAGAACGCCTCCAGCAGGCCCTCTCGGCCGTGCCCATGCATAAGCCGCGGATCCCTGTCATATCGAATTACGACGCCAGGCCGCACCACGATCCCGAGGAAATTCGCCGCGTGTTGATGCAACAGGTGCTCAGTCCGGTGCGTTGGGAAGATTCAATGCGATATTTGATCGGCCGGAGTTTTTCGCAATTTTACGAAGTTGGGCCGGGCCGGGTGTTGCGCGGCCTGCTGCGGCGGATCGATCGCAATGTTTCCTGCCAGTGTGTGGAAGTGTAAGAGAAGTGGTCAGTGGAGGGTGGGCAGTGTGTTTAGCCGCGACCGGGCACCGACCGATGGTTGGTCGGTCGCACATAAAGGAGACAAAAAACAGTGTGCCACTGCTTCGTCAGAAGCAGTGCAGAAGGCTTTGCAGAGTCCACTGCTTGCAAGCAAGCAGTGGCACACATGAGGTGCTTTATGACGGATCAGCCCAAGAGCCGCATTTCCGTGGATTTGACCGGGCAGGCGGCTATCGTCACCGGTGCGGCAAAAGGCCTTGGAAGGGCTATTGCCATCAATCTGGCCCGGTGCGGGGCTAAGGTGGCTTGCATCGACATCAATACCGAGTCCTTGGCCGAGACTGTCGGCGCAATTCGGGCCGCCGGCGGGACCGCCGAACCAATGGCCTGCGATGTGACCGACAGCCAGCGGGTCGCTGCCGTAGTCAACGAGGTTGTAAAGCTTTGGGGCGGCCTGCAAATTCTAGTCAACAACGCCGGCATTACCCGCGACAATATGATATTACGCATGAAAGACGATCAGTGGGACGCGGTGATCAACATTAATTTGAAAGGCACCTTCCTGTTTACCCGGGCCGCCGCAAAACCTATGATGAAAGGCCGGCAGGGCAGGATTATCAATATTGCCAGCGTCTCGGGCCTGATGGGCAATCCGGGCCAGGCAAATTACTCCGCCTCGAAGGCCGGGGTGATCGGCCTGACGCGGACCATCGCCTGTGAATTGGCTGGACGAAATATCACTATTAATGCCGTGGCGCCCGGCTTTATCGCCACGGATATGACCGCCGCCTTGGGTGAGGAAGTTTTGCAGAAAGTACGAGAACAAATCCCCTTGGGGCACCTTGGCGATCCGCAGGACGTTGCCGACGCCGTGTTGTTTCTGGCCAGCGATGCGGCATCGTTCATCACCGGCCACATTTTGACGGTGGATGGGGGTTTAACTGTGTAGTTTACGTAGTTTGGATAGTTTCGCAGAGTTAGGAGTAAAAAACACAGCCGGGAGATATAGACATGAAAGGGGAAAAAGGTTATATCTTGCAAAATTGAATTTAGTGTGGGGCGAGATGCGTAATTTGTAACCCTTTGCAAAGGGTTTTGGTATATTTATGGGTGTGGGGAGTCGTTGGAAAGCTCCCCCGAACAGATGTGGTTAAAGGAGGACCTGCAAGGTGGCCTCAGTCGCTGAACGTGTAATTGATATCGTTGCCGAGCAACTTGGCGCTAATAAAGAAACCATTACCCGGGACACGTCATTCGTCAACGACCTGGGTGCCGATTCACTCGACACCGTCGAATTGGTGATGGAGCTTGAAGAAGAGTTTGACATCAACATCCCCGACGATGTGGCGGAAAAAATCCAGACGGTCGGACAGGCCATCGACCACATCGAAAAGGCCGTCACCACCAACGAAACCTCTGCATCTTGACGAGTTTCCATGAAACGGCGCGTTGTCGTAACGGGTATCGGCGCGGTAACCGCATTAGGTTGTCGCGTGAATGATCTTTGGACTCGAATATGTAACGGCGAAAGCGGCGTCGGGCCGATCACGCGGTTCGACGCCTCGCAGTTTCGTTCGCGTATCGGCGGGGAAATCATCAATTTTTCCACCGAAGGATACATCGAGCCCAAGGAAGTCAAAAAATTCGACCGCTTCGTGCAATACGCCTATGTCAGCGGATTGGACGCCGTGCGCGATTCCGGGCTGGATTTCTCCAAGGAAGACACCTGGCGATGCGGCGTGATTCTGGGATCGGGGATCGGCGGGCTGGAAACCATCGAAGTCCAGCACCAGCGCTTGCTCGATAAAGGTCCGGATAAAGTCTCCGCCTTTACCATTCCCAAACTCATCGGCAACGCCGCCAGTGCGCAACTCTCCATCCAGTACGGACTGCACGGGCCGAACCAGGTCATTGTCACCGCCTGCGCAAGCGCAACCAACGCCATGGGCGACGCCTTCAAGCTCATTCGCGACGGCGAAATCGACGTCGCCCTCACCGGGGGCAGCGAGGCCGCGCTTACGCCCATCGGCCTTAGCGCATTTGCCGCCATGCGGGCCCTGTCCGAGCGGAACGACGAGCCGAAAAAAGCCAGCCGACCGTTCGATCGCGACCGCGACGGTTTTGTCCTCAGCGAGGGCGCCGGCATGCTGGTCTTGGAAGAATACGAACATGCAAAAGCACGCGGCGCGCGAATCTACGCCGAAATATACGGATATGGCGTCAGTTGCGACGGCGGCCATATTACCGCCCCGGATAAAGACGGCGTCGCCGCCGCCTATGCCATGTCGCAGGCGCTAAAAGATGCGGGCGTCAATCCGGCCGATATCGGTTACATCAACGCCCACGGCACTAGCACCAGCTTGGGCGACGTGGCCGAAACCACGGCCGTAAAATCCGTTTTCAAAGAACACGCCAAAACGCTAAGCATCTCCAGCACCAAGAGCCAGCTTGGCCATCTGCTGGCGCAAGCGGCGGTGTGGAACTTATCTTTTGCGTTCTTGCCTTGCGCGACGGCGTGATTCCGCCCACCATCAACCTGGAAAATCCCGACCCGCTCTGCGATTTGGATTACACGCCCAACACCGCTCGAAAACGGGACATCTCCATCGCCATGTCCAACAGCTTCGGCTTCGGCGGCCACAACGGCTCGCTGGTCGTCGGCAAGCTCCGTAAAGCATAATCTTTCAAAAGCCTGGTTTTGCTGAATTCAATCAGAGCCGGGCCGTGTCGGCCCGGTTGAAGTGGCATAAACGTTGTTTGGCAATCCCTTTCCGGGGCGACACGCCCCGGCTCTGACATTCCATACTCTCCGGCTCTGAATCATTATATGACTTCGATCTTTTATTAAGGAGTGGCACGCTGTCGGGAAATATAATTGTAAATGTTATGGAAGTAGTCTTCTTTCCACACCCATTTCACGCTGCCACCTTCGGACCAGTAAGATTGACCTTTAGGCAGAGGCCATTTTTCCGAAAGTTTTTCACCAAGCCAACGTTTTAACCATTTTCGAACTGCAGCACCATCGGCATCAGCAGTAAGCAAAATATGTACGTGATCTTCCCCACCGGCCGCAATATGATAAATCCAACCGCCTGTTTGGCAAATTGACGGGATTATTGATTCAGCATACTGCCTTTGTGATAAATTAAAAAAGATCGGTGGAAATTTCAGTAACCTCGTCTCCCTAATCCATCGTTTGGGTTCTGAACCTATGATTGGATCACCATAATGGTTCATTGATCGATCTACCGTGCCTTTGGGATCGCCATGCAATCGTGTGCCACAAGTCCCAAAAGTTATGTGATAGGCAACGGGTTTATCGTTCATACCTTTATTATAACAGCAGATATTATAACAGCAGAGCCGGGCCGTGTCGGCCCGGTTGAAGTGAAATAAACGTTGTTTGGCAATCCCTTTCCGGGGCGACACGCCCCGGCTCTGACATGCGACACGCCCCGGCTCTGACATGCGACACGCCCCGGCTCTGACATGCGACACGCCCCGGCTCCGATGGACGACTAAAATTCAATATAAGTCGTCGCCTCGAAGTTCGTGGCCATCGACCAGATCGCGGCTTTTAAACGCGTCACGTGGAAGACGATCAGCATGTCGTAGCCTTGTTTGTCTATTTGCGGCTTCATAAACGGCCGGGCAGAGACGATTTCCTTTTTTAGTTCCATATCGTCCAGAATTTCCGCCACGCCGCAAATCCTGACCTGCTTGCGCTGGTCGGTGCTGTTGAAACAGATCTCGACCTTGGGATTTTTGCTGATCTGCTGATACAGATCCTTGAAATCGCCGGTATGGAAGATTATTCCGTTGTCATCGGCCCTGTACATCATCATCCCCCGCACCCTGGGCTGATCGCCCTCCACGGTCGCGAGGTGGCAGACGGGATTCGTGTTTATGAATTCCAGAATTTGAGTTTTGTTCATGGAGATTCTTTATTTTAAATTATTATTGTCCAAGGAATAATACTACTTCAATTTCTTGGCAAGCACTTTTCCTCCATTCCAGTTCCCGCCTCTTGTGCCATCTTCTTTCAAGGGCAGGGTAAAGGCTTCCCAAGTCTTGCATCCATCCTCAACTTCGTCCCATTCAATCAAGATGCAGTTCGTTTCTTCTTTCCAAGCGCCTTTGAGTTTAGGTTGCTTGTCGCTAGTGACAACGCCACTGTCTTTGAAGGTCCACATATCCGCAAAGTTTCCTATCTTGATGGACCATTTTCCCATCAGGATGTCTTTTGATGGCGAAGTGTTTTGCGCTATCGCGGCTGAGAACATTATGACCGCTACGCACGTTACAAAAAATAATACCTTTCTCATAACATCTCCTTTCCGTTTTACATACACAACTATTGTATATTATCGTCGTAACAATCACGTGCATTTTGATGCCCCTTAGTTTGGAGGTCAATACCCCCTAAATAACCGCGACCGATGGTTGCGGCTTTATAAAAACTCTTATTTATTTGACTGGGCGGAGTGGGCTGTCGGCCAGGATGGAGTGGCATAATTGTTGTTTTGCAATCCTTTTCCAGGGCGACATGCCCCGGCTCTTATTGGCAACACGCTTTCTCTATGTCATTACAAAGTAAAACAGGATATAAGTTATGAATAGAACCAATGGGATGATGCGCCAAAATTGTTTGCTATTACCAATGGTTAAAAGCCATGAAACCAAAGCAAGAGCTGCGACTATCAAACCTGTGATGGTAAATATATTACCCATTCGAAAAGCCGTATTTGATGTTTTTTCAATTGAAGTTTGATTTATTTGATCTTCCTGAGTTGCTTTTGCCCGTATTCTCTCAGCAGATGAAAAACATAGTTTACTACAAATTTCTAAGCCAATTGCCGCAATAAATAAACAAATTGCGAGGATATAGAATAATTTCACTTTTTCCTCATCTTAGATTTAGCAGTAAAAAGGATGATAACAAAATATATCTAAACATCAATACTCATATATTATCACTTTTCCCTTGTGTAACTGGGCGCAGGGGGCTCTGGGCCAGGAGGAATTTCATCTGCCCGGCGGGCGGGGGAAATTCGACCGTGGCTTTGCGCTTCGGGCCCGATCCGCTTAAAGCCACGATGCGGCCCAATCCGTATTGCGGGTGGCGGACCAATCCGCCTTGGATAAAATCCTCGGGCGAAACGGCGCCGGCGGGGCGCCGCCGTTGGCCAATTCGGCCGCCGTGGTCAATTGCAAAAATGGAAGACTCTTGACTGTGCCTGCCGGCTCGATCCGCCGTGCTATCGGCTCCTCATATTGCCCCTGCGATTGATCCAAGGCCGAAAGTTCTTCTTCGGAATAAGATTCGGCTTCGGATGATGGAGCGACAAGCGATTCGCCGGGAGCGAAATTCACCAATTCCATTTCCTCCCTGGGCATTTCCATTAAAAAGCAACTGGGAATGGTCATCCGCCGCCGGCCGCGGAAGTCGCGATATCGGGCCAGGCTGATTTGCAGCTCCTGTTGCGCCCGGGTAATGCCCACGAACATCAAGCGGCGCTCTTCTTCGAGTTGGTCGGGATTATCGCGGCTGCGCTCGTGCGGCAGCAATCCCTCTTCAACTGCCACTAGAAAGACCACCGGAAATTCCAAGCCCTTGGAGGAGTGCAAAGTCATAAGCGTTACGCGGTCGCTTTGATCTTGCCAGTCGTCGGTGTCGTTGACCAAGGAGGTTTCTTCTAAAAACGACTCGAGTTGATGGCCACCGCCGCCGTGCCGCTCGTCGAAATCACGGGCCACCGAGAGCAACTGCTCGATGTTGGCCAGGCGCTGTAGATCTTCCTCGTCGCCCGAGCCGTATTGTTCGCGGTACTTGGTTTCGCTGAGCAGGTGGCCGATGAGTTCTTCCAGCGGCTGGTCCGCGAGTTGCGAAAGCCTGTCGATAATATCGACAAACTTCAATATCTTGCCGGCGGTGCTGGAACTTATAGATTTGATCTGCTTTACCTGCCGGGCGGCATCGAGCAGGCCGATTCCGTTGTTTAACGCGAACTCCGCAAGTTTCTCCACCGTTTTTTTGCCTATGCCCCGCGCCGGCGAGTTGATCACGCGCAAGAGCGAACTTCATCGGCCGGATTGTTGAGAATTTGCAGATAAGCCAGCAGGTCCTTGATCTCGCGGCGCTGGAAAAACTCCAAGCCGTTGACCATTTGAAACGCTATGCCTGCCGTGCGCAAGGCGAGTTCAAAGGCCAGGCTTAAGGCATTGACCCGATAGAAAACGGCAAAATCCCTGGGCCGGCGTCGCCCGGAACGAATTTCAGCGGCGATGCGGGCAGCAATATCCTCGGCTTCGTCCTTGTGAGTTTCATAGCGGACCAATCGAACGGGCACGCCCGGACCGTTTTCGGTATACAGGCTTTTTTCCTTGCGGCGGACGTTGTGGGCGATCAAATCGGAGGCCACGCGCAATATCCGCTTGGTGCTGCGATAATTCCGCTCCAGGCGGACGACTCGGACATTGGGATAATCGCGCTCGAACTCCAAGATATTGTTCAAATTCGCCCCGCGCCAGCCGTAGATCGATTGATCCGGGTCGCCGGTTACCGCTAGGTTAGGGTGGTCGATCGACAATGCCCGGGCAATCGCATATTGGGCCAGATTGGTGTCTTGGTATTCATCGACGAGAATGTAGCTGTAGCGCTCGTCCAGGCTTTGGCGGACCTCGGGGTTCTCGCGGAGCAAAGTAGCCACGTGCATGAGCAGGTCATCGAAATCTGCGGCATTTGAGGAAATCAGGTTGGATTGATAAATTGGGTAAATTCTCTGAACCAAATTTCCAATTAGATGACTAGAGCGAGCCTGATATTGGCTCGGTGAAATAAGATTGTTTTTGGCCCAACTGATTGCCCGGGCAATTGCGTCCGGTGTCAGGTGCGATACGTCCGCCCCTGCCTGGCCGATAGATTTTCGCAAGACTCTAATGCTATCGTCGGTGTCATAAATGGAGAAATTCTCTTGCAAACCCAGGAAAGAGGCGTATTTCCGCAGTAATCTGGCGCAAAAACGATGGAACGTGCCCACCCAGACTGAATTGTCGCCTACCAACCGCTCGATCCGCTGCCGCATTTCCTCGGCGGCTTTATTGGTAAAGGTCAAGGCAAGCACACTACTGCTCGATATGCCGTTAGCTAGCAGCCAGGCAACGCGATGGGTAACGACACGGGTCTTGCCGCTTCCTGCCCCGGCCAGGATCAACAGCGGGCCTTCCATGTGCACCACGGCCTGGCGTTGATTCGGCGTTAGTCCTTCGAGCAGATTATTCATGGGAATCATACTACCCAAGATTGCGGAAATTGCTATACTAATAGACCACGTTGGGGCGTACCCGGCGCTGCACATTTTTGGAGGATTTTTCACCTACATTGGGAGGGAACCCATGGGAACCCGCATTCCACTTAACACAAAGGATTCGGATGCAAAGGGGATGGCCGAAAAGCTCGAGATGAGCACGGCTGAAATTGGTCTTTCAGTGCGCACAACGAATTGTTTGGAAGAACGGGGAATTTTTACCGTCAACGACTTGTTGAATTGCGCCCGGAAGAATTGCTGGCAATCTCCAATTTTGGAGAAAAAACCCTGGAAGAAGTGTATAAGGCATTGGAGGGAATAGGTTTTCCACGCCGGAATAAGCGCGAAGCGGCCTGCGCGGCGGGCAATCCGACCTTAGGAGTGGCTTAAGGCGAAACATCGGCATTGCCGCCGTGATCGGCAATTGATTTTCTTTGTCGAAAGATTTTTATATCGCCGGGCTGCTCGCCGCGGGCGAAATGTTTTTTTACAGCGACTTTGAGCATCGGCGCACGGCCCAGATTGCAAGGTGGAGAGACCGTTTTGGCACGCACGTTCCGTTGGTATCAAAAGAAGCGCGGCAACCGGCGCACGGGTTCGCGCACTCTGGGCAGCATCGGGGAGGCCCTGTTTTTCGCCTTCTTCCTGTTAATAGGAGGCGTTGCCCTGGCGGTAATGATTTCCACGCTGGTGATACCCGAATGGCAGGTCAATCACGAATTCGTGGAACACACCTGCAAAATCATCGGCAGGAGGCTCGACGAAAAGGAAGATGAAAACCGGCCACTCTATCGCCCCCAATTTCAAATCGAATATACCGTAGGCGGCGTTACATATCATCCTTGGACGTACACGATCAGCAATCCATATTCGTCGGGAAAGGAGGTCCAGCAGGCGATCTTGGCGAAATTCAGCATGGGCGACACCGTGCCTTGCTGGTTCAATCCAGTCAATCCCGGACAAGCGGTCTTGGTGCGCGGATACAGTTGGTGGGTTTACCTCGTTCTTTTCGTGCCCGTGGCTTTCATTGTCATCGGAGCAGGCGGCCTGATCTATTCGCTCTTGCACTGGGGCAAATCGGCAGAACGCTGCGCGGCCATGTCACAGCTCGCCCAGGACCGCGACCTGTTCGGCGCCGGCGGCGCAGCGGAACATGTATATCCCAACGTGCCCCAGCGGGCCGACATCACCAGCAGCCCCGGCACGAGATTGCGCTACCGCTTGCCTATCGACACCTCGCCCGGCTGGGCGCTTTTCGGCACGCTATTGGGTTGCGTTATCTGGAACGGGCTTGTGGCGATAATGGTGATTTTTGCGATACACGGACACCTGGCGGGCAAACCGGATTGGATATTGACCGTTTTTACCATCCCTTTCGTGCTGGGAGGACTTTTTCTGATCGTTTATTTCCTGCGGCAATTGTTGGTCACGGCGGGCATCGGGCCGACACTCTTGGAAATTTCCGACCACCCATTGCACCCCGGCGGCGAATACCAGGTTTTCCTTTCGCAGTCCGGCAATTTGACAATAAATAATCTGACCGTATCCCTGGTTTGCCAGGAAAAAGCCACTTACAGGCAAGGCACCAATACACGCACCGAATTGCGCCCCGTGTATCGCCAGGATTTATTTCGCCGCGAAAATTTCGAGATTCCGCCGGGCTTACCATTTGAAACGAATTGCCCGCTTAAAGTGCCGGAAGGGGCGATGCACTCTTTCAAGTCCGGCCACAACGCGATCGATTGGACCCTGGTAGTCGAGGGCAACGTGGCAAATTGGCCGGATTTCAAACGGGCTTTTTCGGTGGTCGTTTATCCCAACGGGAGGAGCGCCTCATGATAAACGAACCTGCCGTCATCATTCGCCTGGAAGGAAATGGCCGCAACTACCGGCCGGGTGAAAACCTGACGGGCGAATATGCCATTGAAGAATTATCGCCCGACCAGATCAAGGCCTTGGAGGTATCCGTGCTTTGGCATACCGAAGGCAAGGGCGACGAAGATATGGCGGTGCATAAATTCTGGCGCACGGACCTGGAAAACGGCAACACAATCCTACCGCAACTGCCGGCCCGCTTTGAAACCGTGCTTCCCAACAGTCCGCTTTCTTACGACGGCCAAATCGTCAAGATACGCTGGTGCGTGCGGGTGCGGGCGTTTTTACACCACGGCGGCAAGGCTGTTTTCGGCCAAAAGGACTTTCGCCTGGGTAATATTCCTCCTATAAAAAATCCCCCACAAAATTACCCTCATCCTTTGGCAGAGAGGTAAGGGGCGATGGTGAGATAAGGGGCGATGGCATGGCGGCTGGAATTCGAATAAAGTAAGATGGTTTTCTACTGATCGCCTACTCTAGTCCTTTCCCGGAATGAGAGAGTATCTTGATTAATCATGTACGAAGACCAGCACGCCGACGAAAATCCATTTTGCACCCGCCGCATCAGGCCGGGCGCGGTGCCGTATTGTTTTCCCGGCGGCGTGGACGTCGAAAATCTGCTGGATCGCTTGCGCTACAATCGATGGCGCGGCGAGATTGTCGGCCCACACGGCTCGGGCAAATCGACGCTTTTGGCCTGCATCATAACCGCCCTGGAACAATCCGGGCTGAAACCCGTTCTCTTCGAACTGCACGACGCCCAGCGCAGCCTGCCTGGCGATTGGCGCCGCCAAATAAAATTGTCCGCCCAGTCCCTGCCGGTTATCGTGGTGATCGACGGTTATGAACAACTAGGCCTCATAAGCCAGCTTTGCTTGAAAGGTTATTGCCGCATCCGGCATCTCGGGCTGTTAGTGGCCTCGCACGCGGCCACGGGATTGCCGGAAATTTTTCGCACCTCCGCTTCATTGGAAATGACGTTACAAGTCGTGAAACAATTAATTCAAAAACAAAAGATTGCATTCCCTGCAAACGTCATTGCCGATTCT
This sequence comes from Pirellulales bacterium, assembly GCA_963838495.1. Taxonomy (GTDB): domain Bacteria; phylum Planctomycetota; class Planctomycetia; order Pirellulales; family Thermoguttaceae; genus JBEKIK01. Next base: position 350,763 of record CAWIRC010000001.1, read on the forward strand.
TTTGCACGGCATGGTGCGAACGTCCGAGAAGTGTTGTTCGATCTCTACGATTTCTATGAGCAGCGGCGCGGCAAGACGGAGGAGTGATGTATTAGGCACACTCCGTGTGCCGTTTTGCTGTTTTCAACGATTACTGTTCTTCAGACAGACGGCACAGGGAGTGTGCCTGCCATATTTTTGTGAATTTTGCAACTTTTTCTGCAGCAAAAATTGTCTGGAATTGCATAAAGTGCACAAGTTTTGCGGCCGGATATGCAGCCGGAATATTCGTCACCAGCCGCCCAACTTGCCTAATAGGTATAATTGTTCGGACAAACATCGTAGGGGGTTGTAGAAGAACCGCTTACATGCTTGACAACCGTTCGGCGGCGCAGTCTTATTTATTAATGGTTACATTGCAAGGATTATCGTAACAACCGAAATTTTTTTCCGAGTTTCAAATACTTTTCACGGAGTTAAAACTCATGTCGGCTCGTCAAATATGTTTTGTGCTGATTGTGTGCGGACTTGCGGCTATGCTGTCAACGCCGGCAACGTGCAAGGCAGGGCTGTTCGATTGCTGCGGCCTGTGCAATATCTTCGGCGGCGGATCGTCTTGCGCGACTGCCCAGACAACTTATGCGCCGCCTTATTATGCCGCTTATGCCGCTGAATATGCAGCGCCTGCATGCGCGGCCCCTGCAGGATGTTGTTCTACTTGCGCTCCGCAGGTGGTTCCGCAAGTAGTCCAATATGCGCCTTTTGTCAGCTATCGCCCGACGGTTATCAGGCCGGTGACTACATATTATTATCCCACAACCGCGTGCAGTTCATGCGCGGCTCCGGTAACCGCTTATTATCCGGCTTCGCCATGCAGTACATGCGCCGCGCCGGTAACATCATATTATCCAGCCCCGGCTTGTAATACGTGTGCCGCGCCGGTGACGGTATTCCGGCCCGTAGGATTGTTTACGCAACAAGTCCGCATCATTCCATACACGACATACCGGATGGCATACATGCCGGTGAGTTACGTGGGTTATGCCCCGGTTTGCTCGACCTGTGCGTCGCCTTGCGTTTCCGCTTGCGGATCGCCATGTGGATCGTTCTGCGGATCATGCAGTTCATGCGGATCCGTCGGTTGTGCGGGGGCGACAACCTATGAAAGTCCCTCTTGCTCTTCGTGTCAACCGCAAGCCGGCGGCACTTATGTAACGCCGATGGTTCCGGTTCCCTCCGCGCCAGCCACCAATCCGGCGCCATCCACGGAATACGGGCAGCCGAAGACGTTCCAAGAACAGCGTCCTGCCGAAGAGACTAAACCATCGCTGCCGAGCAGCACTTCCACTCCTGACATCAAGCCCGGCGCCGATTCAAATTCAAATCCGACCACGCAACCCGAGTCGCGATTGAATTCCTCTCCCGGGCCGCAGTTGGGCATCCTGATAATCGCAGCACGTCGTCGCCGGTGCGCCAGGCGATATACCTGGTCAAACGGCCGTCGCTGCCTGTCCAACCTGCACCGGAACAGAAAAACGTCGGCTGGCGGGAATCGCGAGATTAACAAAATATTCCCCTTTAAGGGGACGGTCCCCGATCCGCTCAATCCGGCCCGCCTTTAAAAATAAGGCGGGCCGTTCGATTTCTTGGCATATTCCGGGTGTTGACCGCCGTTAGCACTTCGCTAAGGCTAATTTTGTGAATCCAGTTGGGGCGACGGTTGCACTGTCGCCCCGGGGTGGCAGCGCAACCGCCACCCCAACATCCACAATTTAAGAATTAGTGAACTACTAGCCTAAACGGGAATAATTCGTTAAATTCTTGTAGGCTGCGTGCTTGCACGCACGCTATTTCGCTGGATAAAAAATTCCAACGCCAAAATAGAAAATACCAAGATGCCAGCAAATCTCACGCCTCAATACCGCAAGATCGAGGAGGAATATCGCCGGGCAACCAGTATCGAGGAAGAACTGCAATGCTTGCAAAGGATGCTCCAGGAAATTCCCAAGCACAAGGGGACCGACCATCTCCAGGCAGAGTTGAAGGCCAAGATCAGCAAGGCCAAAAAGGAAATGGCGACGGAAAAAAGCGGGGGGAAAAAAACCCGCGGGCTGAGAATTCCCCGACAGGGAGCGGGCACAGTCGTTATTCTCGGCGGGCCGAACACGGGCAAGAGCCAGCTTGTGGCCCGGCTTACCAACGCCGCACCCGAGGTGGCCCCGTATCCGTTTACAACCACCGCGCCCGCCCCGGCCATGATGGCTTGGGAAGACGTTACAGTCCAGCTCATCGACACTCCGCCCATCACGGCCGATTTTATGGATCCCAGCCTTCACGGGTTGATCCGCCCGGCCGATTTGGCCTTGCTGATGATCGACCTGGCCAACGACGCCTGCATCGAGCAGTGCCAGGACGTGTTCGACCGCCTTTCGCGGACCAAAACCCGGTTGGCCGCCAGATCGTATCTGGACGAGCAAGACGTGGGGCTTTCATACACGCAGACGTTTTTAACGCCCAACAAAATCGATGCCCCGGGGCACCCCAGCGTCTGGAACTTTTCCACGAACTTATGCCCTTGGATTTTCCCGAATACGTGATCTCCGCCGAACACGGCATGGGCTTGGAAGTCTTGCGAGAGGCGATCTACAAAGCCATGGACGTGGTGCGGGTGTACTCGAAACTGCCCTCTGCCAAGGAGCCCGACCGCGACCGGCCCTTCACGCTCCGCCGCGGCAGTTGCCTCATGGAATTGGCGGGCATGGTGCACAAGGATTTTCTGGAGAAGCTGAAATTCGCCCGCGTCTGGGGTACGGCGGTCCACGACGGCACCCAGGTCAAAGGCGATTACGTTTTACACGATAAAGACGTGGTGGAGTTGCATGTGCAATGACGAACGTGGAAATAGCCGCTGTTTTCGAGCATATCGCCGACCTGCTTGAGTTCCAAGGCGCGAACCAGTTTCGCGTGAGGGCCTACCGCAACGCCGCGCGCACGATTCACGATCTGCCCGAATCGGCGGCCGACATCGTGGCCGATGCGAACCGCTCGCTCACCGAAATCGAGGGCATCGGCAAAGATCTGGCCGAAAAAATCGCCACGCTGGTTAAAACCGGCTCGCTTCCCATGCTGGAAGAGCTTTTGGCCGAGATTCCCGAAAGCGTGCTGGCCATCCTTCGCGTGCCGGGCCTGGGCCCGAAGCGGGCGGCAATCCTCTTTCACGAATTGAACATCGCCAACATCGACCAGCTCCGCGAGGCCTGCCAGCAACATCGCGTGCGCGACCTGAAAGGATTCGGGGCGAAAAGCGAAGAGGCCATCTTGCAGGGCCTTGATATCGCCTCCGAAGCCGACCGGCGCATGCTCTGGGCCGACGCCGACCAGCACGTGCAATCCATTCTCAGTCACATGGAAAGTTGCCGGGCGGTCGAAATAATCGAGGCCGCCGGCAGTTACCGCCGCTGCCAGGAAACCGTGGGCGATCTCGATTTTCTGGTCGTGGCCCAAAACGCAAAAGCCGTTATGGACCATCTGACCCATTACGGCGGGCTGGCCCAAATCCTGGCCCGGGGCGATACGAAAATGTCCATCCGCCTGACCGGCGGCGTGCAGGTCGATTTGCGCGTGGTGCCAGAAATCTCTTTTGGCGCGGCGCTCCAATACTTCACCGGGTCGAAGCAGCACAACATCGTGCTCCGCGGCCGGGCAAAAGACATGGGGCTTAAGATCAACGAATACGGCGTGTTTCGCGGCGAGCGGATGATTGCCGGCCGCAGCGAGGAAGACGTTTACGCCGCCCTGGGCCTGCCCTGCTTCCCCCCGGAATTGCGCGAGGCGCGGCGCGAATTCGAATGGGCCGACGAGGGAAAACTCCCCGAACTCGTCGAACTCGGCGACATCCGCGGCGATCTGCACATGCACAGCACCTGGACCGACGGCCTGGCCACGATCGAGGAAATGGCCAGGGCGGCAAAAGAGCGCGGGGAAAAATACATCGCCATCACCGATCATTCCAAGCGGGTGACGATGGTCAACGGGCTGAGCGCCGACCGAGTGCTCGAACAATGGAAGGAAATCGACAAACTTAAAAAACGCCTTAAAGGCATAACCATACTGAAGGGCATCGAGGTGGACATCCTCGAACGCGGCGGACTCGACCTGCCCGACGACGTGCTGGCCCAAGCCGATTGGGTCGTGGCCAGCGTGCACTACGGGCACAATCAGCCCAGGGAACAAATCACCCGCCGTATGATTGAGGCCCTGGAAAATCCGCACGTTTCGGTAATTGCCCATCCCACCGGGCGCATGCTACTTAAGCGCAAGCCGTACGAAGTCGATCTGGATGCCGTGCTCCGCGCCGCGCGCGAGAACGGCAAATTCATGGAACTAAACGCCCATCCCCTGCGCCTCGACCTGGACGACGTGGCCTGCGCCGCCGCGAAAAACCTGGGCGTGCCCATTGTCATCTCCACCGACGCCCACCGCCCCGAAGGCCTGGACGCCATGCGCTACGGCATAATGCAAGCCCGCCGCGGCGGACTCACCAAACATGATGTCGCCAACACCCGCACCTGGCCGCAACTGAAAAAAATGCTGGGAAAATAGCGATTCATCTATAAATGAACGAAATGTCGATGGATATGCTTGAAAATGATGGACAAGTTGTTCAGAACAAGAAAACCATTTTTTTTGTAATGGCGGGTGTAATCATAGCCATTACAATTTCAGTATATTTTTCAGGTTGGAATATTCCATGTACATTATTTTTCTATGGCGTAATGGCCATTCTACCCTTTCTCTTAGCGCGATTTGCTCCTAAGGCTGCGGATTTTACTATACAATGGTTTCCTACTTCATGGTCACATTGGTTATGGTTCTTGGGCATGCTCCTCTTAATATTTGTCTCTCTTTTGATTTGGGCCGCAGTCTTAACTACACTCGGATTTAAACCTCATCATTTTATTTATCCATATTTTGGGATTATTACAAAGACGAAAGTCATTGTATATGGAATCATAATCATTTTGATGGGTCCTATCGCTGAAGAAATATTCTACCGAGGCTATATACTCGAACAGTTGAGAAAACTCATGCCTTCAGGAACAGCGAATGTGGTTCAATCGGTCTTCTTTGCCATTGCGCATCTTTTTTATCGGGAGATGTTTTTTTCAATTTATGTTTTTGTATTTGGTTTGATATTGGGTAGTTGGCGGATCAAGTTCCGAAGTCTTCTCCCACTAATATTTGTTCATATTATTTTTAATGCTGTCTTTAACTTCTATGTGCTTAAAATCCTATACGATACTGCTTCTCTGACGTCGGAGTTTAACTTCCAATTAGATTTGGATATTTTGTCAAAGCCTAAATGTCAGCAGATTATGTTACTACGAGAAGAGCCTGCCGAAAAAGCTGTTCCTGAGATAATTGGCTTTTTTGCTGATCCTGACAAAGATGTTCGTATGGTTGCTCAATCTGTTCTGATCGATAATAAATATCGCGGCAGTGCAGAACCATATATCAAAGAGGCTTTAGCGTCGAAAGACAAAAATGTTATTGATAGCGCGTTGTTCGTTATCGAAATATGTCATTATCAAGATATAGAACAAGAAGTGCGAAAAGTTATTTGGACTAATGATGATGTCCATATTCAGTTTTCAGCTTTGATCGCTTTGGAGTCTCTTGAAGATAAAGAAGGTCTAAAGAATATCGCGCAAAAACATTCAAATGAAAATCTACGCAAAAGGGCACAAAATATGCTCAATCGCCTAGAAGAGCATCCAGAAAAATAATACGACCATAATTCCTTTTCCAAATTGCGTTATACTCTGTGTTATAATTCGCCTATAGCCTAAGAAGGTAAAGAATACCCTTGCGCTGCCAGTAAAGCCGGCAATGCTATCGGTATATGCTTTTGGGATGTTTTTCGTCACTTTTTTATGAAGGAGATGTAACCATGGAACGGTTTCCAAAAACGCTGATGTTAATTCTGGGTTTGATTTGTCTTGTTTGCACCTCGTGCGTGGATTCGGACAATCCGCTCAGCGATCCGAAACTGGCGACCGTCGATCAGGGATTGATCGGCGTGTGGCGCGAACGCGAGAAAGACGGCGACGTGACCTATTATCACGTGGGCAAGGCGGGCGATAAATTTCCCGCCGGAATGTTGCGGGTAAGAGAGATCAAACACGATAAAAACGGCGAATTAGATCGCCCCGATTGCAGCGACACCCTGATGTTTACCACCACATTGGGAAAAAACCGCTATGTAAACGTCACCATCCTGGACGCCGAAAAAATCAAAACTATGGACAATTCCAATTGGGAACCCAAAATGGCCGAGGGATATTTCATCTACAAGTATGAAATCAGCGGCGATAAATTAACCGTTGCAATTATTGATCCCGAGCAGAAAGAGGCGGTCATCAATGCCGGAAAGCTCAAAGGCACAGTCGAAGGCGATAACACCCACTTTACCGACACCACCGAAAACCTCGCCCGCTTTCTCGCCTCGCCCGACGCGGAAAAACTCTTTTTCACCAAGGAACACATGGGCGACGGCTACGCGGTTTTGGAACGGGTGAAGTAATGGAATATTAGTACTGGTAAAGTAATTGACCACCTTACTCACTCCCCTCTCCCTTCGGGAGAGGGGAAGGGGTGAGGGCTTGTCCGCTAATCTACATCCAACGTTTGCCACAAGTCTTTATATTTGTTCAAGTTGCAATTTGAAATTTGCAATTCTCAATTTGCAATAAAAAATCCCCCTATTTCTTTTCTATCACCCCCTAGTCCCTAACCTCTAGCCCCTGGCCCCTTTTTTCCGATCAGATCGCTCTTGCTTCAAAAATCTCGTAAAACTATACTGCTACCCTCGTTTCCCTATATTTCCGATCTGGCGGACTTCGGCAAGGAGGCTGAAGCATGGCGAAATACTATATATCTTTCGTGCTCTCGATAGCGGCTGTTACTGGGTTGGCTTGGGGGCAGTATCCGGTCGGCGACGGCGACACCCGGGCAAATTCCTACCGTCAACAGAGCGGTGAAATGCCCTTGCAATCGACCGGCCCGCAGGCCGATCGTTACGATCGCTACGGGACCGCTCAAGGACCCGCGCCACGGATGCCGCTCGCTCGGACGCCTCATCAGCCGCGAACAACGACGCTTCGTCGTTGGCGAATAGAGTCGCTTCGCGGCCGGCAACGAAATTCACGAGCGGCCCGGCATCGCTGCCCAACGACGGCGGCCAGGTCTGGAAGGAATACGACATTGGCGCATACACTTCCCGGGTAACCACGACCAAGAAGCCGGAGCAGGCCATCATCGACTGGATCCTGCGCAACACGGGCTACGAGGCCTGGCACTCCGATCCCCTGGGAGTTCTAAGCGCCAACAATCACACGCTCAGGGTTTATCACACGCCGGAAATGCAGTCGGTCGTGGCCGATATTGTGGACCGTTTCACCAGCACCGCGGCAGCCACGCAGACATTCGCCCTGCGTGTGATAACCATGGACAGTCCCAACTGGCGAACCAAGGCCGAGCCGCTTTTGCATCCGGTGCCCGTGCAAACGCCGGGCGTTTGCGCCTGGCTTTTGGCCAAGGAAGACGCCGCCATCATGCTGGCCGAACTGCGGCGCCGCAGCGATTACCGTGAACACAGCTCGCCGTACTTGATGGTCAACAACGGGCAATCGACCGTGGTTTCCGCCATGCGCAACCGGCAATATTCACGGGATGTAATTCTCCGCTCCGACCTGCCCGCCGGCGCCGAATTTCAGCCCGGCCAGGTCGAGGAGGGTTTTACCATCGATTTCAGCCCGCTTTTGTCCAGCGATCGGCGGATGATCGACGCCACGGTCAAATGCGACATCGATCAGGTGGAAAAGATGATTCCCATCATGCTCGACGTGCCTGCCCAGGCGTCGTCAAAGCAAAGGATCCAGATCGAAGAGCCGCAAATGACCCATTACCGCTTCCACGAACGATTCCGCTGGCCTATGGAACACGTGCTTTTGATCGGCATGGGCATGGTGGCCCTGCCTGTGCCGGTGGACGGCCGGCCGCTTGTGCCCGGCGTGCCGCTTATCGGCACTACGCCGGCCCGGGCCGATCTCTTGGTTTTCGTCGAATGCAAAGGCCAGTTGCCCGATTCACAGCAAGGCCCGCGCACCGCCGATCAAAACAGCAGAAGCTACCGCGGGCGGTATTAGAAAAGAGATTAGAAATTAGAGATTAGAGATTAGGGGTGGTCACGAACCTTCCCTCTTTTTTCATTGGTTCAATCTTTTCAGTGCTGCGTCTGCCCTATCTTCCTGTCTTCGATTCAGGCTCAATTCCCTTGGCCATAATTCATTAGACAAGCAGCAATTATCATTGTACAATTGAGGGCGGAAAACTCGGGCCAAATCAAGGAATAATCTTTATGGCTAGCGATATCGGTAAAAAACACCCGGCCGATCTAAGCAACGTTGGTGTCGAAGAGTCCTCAAATTCGTTTGAGGTCATCCGCCCGCATCGCGGATCGGCCGAGGTGGATGCGTTTCTCCACGCGGCCGTCAGGCTGGGGGCCTCGGATATACATGTAAAATCGGGACAACGGACGCGGATGCGAATCGGCGGAACGCTGCGGATGGTCGAGCGAAATCCCATGCCAGCCGAAGAATTCGAGGAGCGGCTCTATAATTTTCTCAGCCCCGAGGAACGCCGTAAAATTATCGCCAACGGATCGGTGGATTTCGCCTATGAACTCGATGGCGGGCAGCGCTTCCGAGTGAACGTCTACCGGCAGGAGTCCGGCATTTCGGTCTCCGCGCGGATCGTGCCAAGCAGCATTCCATCTTTCCAGGAACTGAATCTGCCGCCCATCGTGGCCAGAATCGCCGATTATAACGACGGCCTGGTCCTGGTCTCGGGAACCACCGGCTCCGGCAAGAGCACCACCATCGCCGCCATGCTGGAACACATCAACCAAACCCGCCAGGCGCATATCATCACTATCGAAGATCCCATCGAATTCCTCCATACCGACAAAAAATGCCTGATCAACCAGCGCGAGGTCGGCACCAACGTCAAGGATTTCGCCACGGCCTTGCGGGCCTTTGTCCGCGAGGATCCGGACGTGATCCTGGTGGGCGAGATGCGCGACGCCGAGACATTCCGCGCCGCCATGCAGGCGGCCGACACCGGGCACCTCGTCTTCTGCACCGTCCATGCCTCCATCGCCCCGCAAACCATCGAACGCGTGCTGAACCTCTTTCCCGAGGAGGAACGGCCCATCGTCCGCCAGTCGCTGGTCTATAACCTGCGGGCGATCATCTGCCAAAAGCTCTTAAAATCTACCGCCCACAGCATACGTCGCGTGCCGGCCGTCGAAGTTCTCATATCCACGCCTATCGTCCGCAAGCTTATTGCCGAAAACCACGACTCCAAGCTTGCCGACGTGGTCCGCACCTGCGAGGACGGCATGCAAAGCTTCGCCGAAAGCCTTTACGCCCTGTACAAGAAAAAACTCATCGACCGCGACATCGGCCACGCCGCCTCCCCCAATCCCGAAGAATTCGAAATGCTGGTCCGCGGGATCAAGGTCTCACACCCGGTATTCACTGGGTGAAAAAAGTGGAGGTTTAATATGTTGCCTGCCCGATATGTTTTTCTCACATTGGCCGTACTGCTGGGCGCCATTCTTGCCGCGTCGGCGACTCTCACGGAAGTGGTTTGGGTTTTCTATTAGATATGTCACTAATGTGAAGGTGTCCTGGATTTATATAAGAAGCTGTTTCAAAACCGGCGGCGCTGGAATGCTAGTAGTGCCGCCAACCCCCGTTTTCAGCCAGCGGGGCGGCAGTACAACTACCGCCCCAACAGGTATTGAAACAGCTTCTAACGCAAATCGTCGATTTTTCGAAGATCTTCACGATTTCGCAATTTGACCGTTATGAAAAGAAAACTTATTTTTTGCATTCGAACCTAAATCCCATTATTACAAGAGGTTAATGTGGTTTAATTTCGGGCGCATCATCTTATGTTATAATAAAATTATCTTGATTTCGATGGAGAGTTACGCTGTGAGGGTGCTAATGGGTTACACCAACCTGAAGAAAGTCCTTTTCTGGACCATAATATTCTTTGGCATTCATGGGGTGATGTCGCCATTTTTAACTCGTCCCGACACCGAACGGTTCGGAACTCTTGGGTACTGGCCGATCACCCATTGAGCAACCATCCTATGGCCGGCTACAAAGATGTAGCCAGCTTTCCGATATGGGGCTACAGCCTGTTGATGCGCTTGTTTGGATCGCTGACGGCGGTTCTGGTGATACAGAGCATTCTTGGCTCGTTGGCGACCGCAATTCTGATGGTTCAGTTGAATTTGCTAGCGCCGCAGGCAAAAAAACTGACAACTGTAATATTCCTGACCTCATTACCTTGGTTATCGTGGCTGTCTCAAATCTGTCGAATGACTACGGGAATCTCTTTGATGTTATTTGCTCTTTTGGCTACGGTGAAAGGGCTCAAAACGCAGAAAATCGGTTGGGGAATACTGGCGGGAGTCTTTTTCGGCTTGGCTGAGAACGTTCGTTCAGAATTCTTTGTATTGCCCGTATTAATTCTCATCGTCATCATAGTGCTACGTCGGACAGAGAATTTTCGTTCTTTGCCAATCAAGCCTTTGGTCGTTTCAGCGGTGTTATCTTTTTTCATGCAGATTCCATGGGCGGCCAATTGTTATTTTCACGCCGGACGCTTTTCCTTCACTGAATCTAATCTGGGGCATGTCCTCTATCTTGGTTTGGGCGACTTGTCCAGCAATCCGTGGCACATAACCATCAGTGACGCATGCGCCCAGGAGGCAGTAACAAGAGCGGGATTAAAATGCAGTTCGCTTTCTTTTGAAGGCAGTGATTATTTAAAGAAGGAATTTTTGACCGACATTCGTCAGTATCCGATTGACTATGTCAAGGCAATTGCAAGTCGTTTTTGTGGCACAATATTCTTGCCGTTCAATTACGTCGATATGACTCAATCGCCGGCAGAAAAGAATATGGTCCGCCAGTTGGGGTCGCTTAAGATATTCTTTAAAAAATCGACCGCGTCAGACTCTGACGCCGAGCAGAGCGCGGCCGTGTCCAATATTAGAGTCGCCATTTTGCTTTTTTACTCTGTCGTACTGCACCTGCTAGCCTGGAGCGTATCGATTTTAGGCATCATCGGATTTTTCATCTCAATGCAGGCGGGGCCTTTTCGGTTAAAGGATCCACTGATACTTTGTCTGTGCATTGCAGTGATTCATAGGTTCGGTTTGAATGTGGCCATGACAGCAGCAGGGACCTATATGATCAGTGTTTATCTCTGCTATTTACCCTTTGTGGTCAACAGCCTGTGGCAGGTTTCGCGCCTGCGGTTTTGGAGATCCTTTTGGCATCCGACGCGGAATGTTGATGGCGCTTGTCTGTCGGGCTGAATCTAAGAGGTGCGATCTGTCCTATTGCAAAACAGGCATCTAAAAGGTACAAATAAATAGGTTGTTTTTTTAATGTTTTTAGCGGCGCATGAGCAATCAACGATAAGTAATTCGATTTCAAAGAGGTTTTTATGGGTAAATATATCTATGACATTTGCGTGGTGGGCGGATGCGGCCATGTCGGCCTGCCGCTGGCTGCCGCGTTCGCTAAGGAAGGCAAAAAAGTAATCATCAACGATATCGATGAAGAAGCCATCAAGTCCATCGAACTTTGCCGTGCTCCGTTCATGGAAGAAGGGCTGGACGACATTCTGAAACAGACGATCGGAAATAATCTCTTTTTGTCCAAAGATAAAAAAGTCATTTCCGATTCCGAATTCATTATCGTCGTGGTGGGAACGCCCGTAGACGAACATCTGAACCCTATATTCTCCACGCTTAAGAAGTTTTTCGACAGCATCACGCCGTTCCTTCGAGACGGGCAGATCCTTATTCTTAGAAGCACTTTGTACCCGGGCTTGTCGGAGAAATTGAACCGCATGTTGGCGATTTCCAAAAAGAATATCGGAGTATGTTTCTGCCCGGAAAGGATACTTGAAGGTAAATCGATGGAGGAACTTTACACCCTCCCCCAGATAGTGTCGAGTTTCAATCAAGCAGCGATTCACAAAGTGGCGGAATTATTCCGACTGCTTACTAAGGACATTATCATTGTCGAGCCCATCGAAGCCGAACTCGCCAAGCTTTTTACGAATACTTGGAGATATATTCAGTTCGCGGCCGCAAATCAGTTCTATATGATGGCGGATGCATATGGGGCGGATTTTTACAAAATACACCACGCCATGACTCACAATTACCCCCGCACAAAAGGTTTTCCGAAAGCAGGATTCGCGGCAGGCCCCTGCCTGTTTAAGGATACCATGCAGTTATCCGCCTTTACGGACAACACTTTCTTTCTTGGACATTCCGCGATGCTGATTAACGAGGGATTGCCGAATTTTATAGTGGCAAAGCTGGGGAATAAATACGAACTGGCCGACAAAACCGTAGGCCTGCTCGGCATGGCGTTCAAGGCCGAAAGCGACGACATAAGAGAATCGCTTTCCTATAAACTCAAAAAGATCTTGGAAATTAAAGCCAGGCAGCTCTACTGTTCCGACCCCTATGTCAATGACGACCGTTTCGTAAGCGAAGCCGAACTGATAGATAAAAGCGATATTATTATTATCGGGGCGCCGCATAAAGTGTATAAAACTCTAAACTATAAAGGCAAAATCGTTGTCGATGTCTGGAATATGATCGGAGGAGAAAAATGAAAATACTGGTTTCTGGTTCGAAAGGTTTTATCGCAGGATATTTAATCGAGGAACTTTTGGCCAAGGGCTGGAAGGTCGTTGGAATAGATAATTTATCGAAATACGGGCCCGTCAACAAAAGCTACGACAATCATCCCGACTATAAATTCGTTAAAGGAGACGCCAAAGACGCCGCTCTCATGGAAGAACTGCTCTCCGACTGCGATCATTTCATCGCCGGAGCGGCGATGATCGGTGGAATAACTTATTTCCATGAATTCGCTTACGACCTTCTCGCGGAAAACGAAAGGATTACGGCTTCTTCCTTCGATGCTGCGATAAAAGCATTTAAAAAAGGGAAACTGAAAAAAATCAGCGTCATGTCTTCATCGATGGTGTTCGAATGCACAAATGTTTTCCCGACTCCTGAAGGGAACCAGTTTGAATGTCCCCCTCCTATCTCCACATACGGTTTTCAGAAGCTCGCCACAGAGTATTTCGTCAAGGGCGCATGGGAACAATATAAGCTCCCTTATACCATTCTTCGTCCGTTTAACTGCATCGGTACGGGAGAAAAAAGGGCCCTTTGCGACAAAGAGATCAAATCGGGCAACGTTTCCTTGGCCATGAGCCATGTCGTGCCAGACCTTGTGCAGAAGATTCTTAAGGGCCAAGATCCACTCCACATCCTGGGAAAAGGAAACCAAGTTCGTCATTACACATACGGCGGAGATCTTGCAAAAGGCATCGTGGCAACGCTTGAAAGCGATAAATCCATCAACGAAGACTTCAATCTCTCCACGCCCGTCTCGACTACGGTGCTGGAATTGGCGGAAACCATTTGGAAAAAGCTCAACGGCAGCAAACCTTTCCGTTACACGACCGATAAGCCCTTCCAATACGACGTTCAAAAACGCGTGCCGAATGTTTCAAAAGCGACAAAGCTGCTGGGATTCAAAGCCGAAACCTCTTTGGAAACCGCGCTGGATGAAATTATTCCCTGGATCGAAAACCAGATTAAAATCGGTGGAATTTAACACTATGTTCGAGTAGTTACACAAAATACGCTTCCATACAGCCGAGGAACTCGAAGGTAAGAAGCGAATTTGGCGGGTTCAAAGCAAAGACTTTTTCCAAAAATATATTTGAGAGTTCCTCTCTTGTAGCACATTTTTGGCAAACAGGCGCTGATTATTGCTGAAAAAGGCGAAAGATAATGGCTGATATAGACATCATTGTGCCGGTATTCAACGAAAAAGAGGTCATCGTTTCCACCCTGGAGGAAATCAAGAGCAAAGTTTCCACCCCGCACCTCATCCATATTGTCTATGACTTCGACGAAGATAACACCCTGCCGGTGGTTAAAGAATATCTTGAAGCGGGAAAAGCCGATAATATCGTTCTTCTGAAAAACGATTACGGCAGGGGCGTTATTAATGCCATCAAGAAAGGCTTCCATGCCGCGGAGGCTTTGGCGACGCTTGTCGTGATGGGAGATCTGTCGGACGACCTGGGCATTGTGGATTCCATGTTCGGCAAAATTCAAGAGGGATTCGATATTGTCTGCGGTTCTAGATATATGAAAGGGGGCAGGCAAATCGGCGGACCTTTTTTCAAGGGATTGCTTTCAAGAATGGCCGGTTTGTCGCTGCACTGGCTCACGAGTATCCCCACCCACGATATCTCCAACAGTTTCAAAATGTACAGAACCTCTTTGCTCAAATCGATTGAGATTGAAAGCACCGGGGGATTCGAAATCGGATTGGAAGTGCTCGTTAAAGCCTTCGTGGAAGGATGCAAGATTGCCGAAATCCCTTCTGTTTGGAGAGATAGAGTGGCAGGCAAGTCTAACTTCAAACTTCTGAAATGGCTTCCAAAATATTTGAAATGGTATTTTTTTGCAATAAAAAATAGAATTCGAAAAAGGGGACATCACTGATTTCGTCCAGCCGCGTTATGAGGGAAGATTATGGCGACGCCCGTTTTCTATTCCGGTAGCTTCATCTTCAGGATTTTCACCAAAAACACCCAGAGGTCGGCGGTTTCTTCGATTTTTTTGCTTACGGGGACTCCCAGGCCGTGGCCGGCGCGGGTTTCTATGCGGATCAGGATGGGGTTGTCGCAGGATTGGGCCTTTTGCATGGCGGCGATGAATTTGAAACTGTGGCCGGGGATCACGCGGTCGTCGGTGTCGGCCGTGGTGGCAAGCGTGGGCGGGTAGCATGTGCCGGGCTTGATGTTGTGATACGGCGAAAAGGCGTAAAGGGCCTTGAACTGCTCGGGGTTGTCGGCCGAGCCGAAATCCTCGGTCCAGGTGCGGCCCTCGGTGAAAAGTTGGAACCGCAGCATGTCCATCACGCCCACGGCCGGCAGGCACGCGCCGAAGAGTTCCGGGCGCTGGGTCATGACCGCGCCCACGAGCAGCCCGCCATTGCTGCCGCCCTGGATGGCGAGTTTATCGGTGCGGGTGTATTTATTGGCGATGAGCCACTCGGCCGCGGCGATGAAATCATCGAAGACGTTTTGCTTTTGCAGTTTTGTGCCGGCCTGGTGCCAGACCTCGCCGTATTCGCCGCCGCCGCGGAGATTGGCCTGGGCATAGACGCCGCCCATCTCCATCCAGGCCACGCGGCTGATGGCAAAGGCCGGCAGCAAGGAGATATTGAACCCGCCATAGGCGTAAAGCAGCGTGGGGTTGGAGCCGTCGTGCTTGATGTCTTTCTTATAAGATATGAACATGGGCACGCGGGTGCCGTCCTTGCTCTTGTAAAAAACCTGCTTGACTTCGTAGTCGTCGGGATTGATTTTCGCTTCGGCCCGGCGGAAAAGGCGGCTGATGCCGGTTATCACGTTGTAATGATAGATGCTCGGCGGGGTGGCGAAACTGGAAAAGGAGTAAAACGTCTCGATGTCGGTTCGCTTGCCCCCGAAACCCACGACCGCGCCGATGCCGGGAAATTCCACGTCGCGGACATAGCGGCCCTCGATGTCGAACACCTTCACCTGCGGCAGCACGTCCTTGAGATACGAGGCGATGAACCGGTCGGCGACAAAACTCACTTGCGTTAATGTGCCTTCGGCCTGGGGAATGATCTCATGCCAGTCGGCCCGCTTGGGCTTCTTCAAATCGATGGCAATAAGTCGGCGGCGCTGGGCGTCGAGGTCGGTTTTGAAGAACAGCACCGGTTCGTCGTTGCCCACGTAGGTGTACTCGTTCTCGAAGTTGTCGATGATCTCGACCGGCATGGAGTACATCTCGGCCAGGTCTTTCACGGCAATGCGGTAGCGATCGGAGCTGCCCAGCCCGATGGTGATGACCAGGTACCGGCCGTCGTCGGAGACCTCGCCGCTATAAAGCCAATCGGGATGTTCGGGCCGGAAGTAGACCAGCACGTCGTCGGCTTGCGGCGTGCCGACTTTGTGGTAATAGAGCTTGTTGTTGAAATTAAGCGCCTGGTACATGGCCCCGGGCTGCGGTTCCTCGAAGTGGCTGTAAAAAAATCCCCGGCCGTCCTTGGTCCAGGCGGCCTCGGTGAACTTAGTCCACTTTAGTTCGTCGGGCAGGATTTTGCCGGATTCGATTTCCATCACGTGCCAGGTGGCCCAATCCGAGCCGGCCTCGGCCCGTGCGTAGGCCACATATTTGCCGTCGTCGCTAAAAGAAAGTCCTTCGGGCAGTTGCAGGGCAATGGTGCCGTCCTTGGACCATTTATTGGGATCGATGAGCACCTTTGGCTCGCCTTCGAGGGTGTCGAGGCGATAAAGGACGGCCTGGTTTTGCAGGCCGTCGTTTTTGAAGAAATAGTACCGCCCGCCTTCTTTTCTGGCCCCGGAATAGACGGCGAAGTTCCAAAGCTCGGTGAGTCGTTTGCGAATCTTTTCCCGCTCCGGAATAGCTTCAAGATAACCGAAGGTGAGCTTATTTTCGGCCGCCACCCAATCGGCCACTTCCTTTGAATTGCGGACGTCCTGTTCGAGCCAGCGATAAGGATCGGGCACCTTGACGCCGTGCAGCGTATCGACCTGGTCAACCTGCCGGGTTTTCGGGTAAACAAGCCGATTCTCTCCGGCCGATGCCGCAGAAGCGATGGAAAAGATCCAAAAGGTTGCCGCTATTGCACAAGCGCGATGAACATAAAACATAGCGAACTCCTTGCTATTATGTATGGGGCGTCCACGGCAAAGGGGACAGGCACATTTTTCAATCCTAAAAGGACTGAAAAATGAACCAGTCCCCAAATTCCATGGGTATAAAAATAACCTAACAATCATTTTAAGCCAAGCGGGGGGTGTGTTATTCCACATTTTAGTTGACATGCTTTCATGTCTTTACATATATTGCGGTTTGAAGCCCTAATACTTTACTTCATTCTTTATTTTTTGGGAGGTGCGTTATGATTTGTTTTATCATTTGTCCAACTTTTCGGTGTTCTGTTTTGTTGCGATGGCTTCTTGCATTTGTCCTGCTGGTTTTGGCATTCTGTTCGACGACCCCGTTGGTCATGGCGGCCACACAATCCTGGTCCGGCGCTTCCGGCGACTTGCTGTGGGGCTCGGCTGGCAATTGGAATCCGAGCGGAATGCCCGACGGCACTAGCATTGCCAGTTTTTCCAATCTTGGACTAAACTCCGGCGATACGGTCAGCCTGGGCGGCGATCGCAGCGTAAGCGGCCTGCTCTTGGACACCGGGACCAACTTCACGATCGGCGGAAGTTTGGGCTCGCTCACCATAGGTTCTGGCGGACTTGTCCGCACGGCGAACTCATCCGACGTGCAAACAATCGCCCGGCCCGTCAACTTGGGCGCCAATCCCGTTTCCATTGCCGGGACAGGCGAATTGGACCTTGCGGGCGGGGGAACAAAAAGCGGGACGTTTTTTATCGGCGATAGCGCCACGTTGGGCTTTACCGGCGGGACGTTCACGCTGCTCGGAACGACCTTCACCAATTCGGGAACCATCAATTTCGGCGGGGCAACGGTTTCATTCATTTCGCCAACGACTATAAACGGAAAGATCAATTTCAGTCAGGGAACTTTAAGCAGCACGAGCGAGGTTACTTTTACTGGCCCAATGAACTGGTCAGGCGGCACGATGAGCGGCAACAGCACGACCACGCTTCAAGGAACCGGAAATTATTTATACAACACTCTGACTCTTGATGGCCGAACGTTGACAACCGCAGGACAAACATGTATCTCTCCCTATTCCGGATCTTTTAGCACCAGCACTCATTTGCACGGCGGAAACGGCGCGGTCTTTAACAACCAAACAGGAATGTTATACCTGCAAGGACCGACGTATTTCATCAATGACGGCGGCACCTTGCCCACGATAAATAATTCCGGTAATTTTACTGTGAATCCCCAAACAGGCTGCCCCATCGACATCGAGTTCGCTTTGAACAACACCGGTCAGGTGACAGTATCCGGCACGGGCACGATAATGACCCTATCGGGCGGCGGAACCAGCAGCGGGACGTTTACCGTCAATTCCGGCGCTACCTTGAGCTTTAGTGGTGGAACACACAACTTATCGGGAGCGACCTTCAACAACTCGGGGACCGTCAGTTTCAACGGCGCTACCATTACATTCAACTCCTCAAAGATAATCCCCGGAAAAGTAAATTTTACGCAGGGGACCTTAAACGGCGCGGGCACACAGACTTTTTCTGGATCATTCAAATGGACCGGAGGCACCATGAGCGGCAACGGCGTGACATTGTTCCAAGGTAGTATCTATGGAGATCTGGTTCTCGACAGTCGCACGCTGACCATCATTGGTTCGACTACATTTTCGCCTTACAGCGATCTTTCCACGAGCACGAACCTATACGGCAAAAATGGCGCGATTTTGAACATCCAAACAGGATCGAACATGGTCATTTCAGGACCAATCTCATTCATCAGTGACGACGGAACCACGCCTATTATAAACAATTCCGGCACATTCACCGCAACCCCTCAGACGTCAAATTGTCCCATAGACATCGAGTTTGCCATGAACAATACCGGCACCGTGAGCATTAATGGCTCCGATACGATAATGACCCTCTCGGGCGGGGGAACAAGCAGCGGCACGTTTACTGTTAATTCCGGTACCACATTAAGTTTCACTGGGGGAATGCACAATCTGTCCGGGGCGACCTTCAACAATTATGGGATCATCAATATCTCCGGCGCTACTGTAATATTCAATTCATCAAAAACAATCCACGGAACTGTGAATTTAACCATGGGCACCTTGAACGGCACGGGCACGGAGACTTTTAGCGGAACTTTTAATTGGACCGGAGGCACGATGAGCGGCAACGGCGTGACAGTATGCGAAGGATCCAATAATAATATCTATGGAGATCTGATTCTCGACGGTCGCACTCTGACAACTGCCGGCTTGACCTATATATCTCGTCTCTCATTGATTAATAGTACACACCTATATGGTAGAAATGGCGCAATCTTCAACAACCAAACCGGAGTAACTGTATATCTGCAAAATCCCACGTATTTCATCAATGACGGCGGATCCCTGCCAACGATAAATAACTCCGGCATCTTTAGTACATTACAGACAAGCTGCCCAATTGACATCGAATTTGCTATGAACAACACCGGGACAGTGATAGCGTATGGCTACGGCACGGTCATGTCTCTTTCAGGCGGTGGAACAAGCAGCGGGACCTTTACCGTTGGTTCCGGCGCCACTTTGGAGTTTAGCGGCGGTATGCACAACATGATAGGCGCGACTTTCAATAACTCGGGGACGATCAATTTCGACGGGGCCACGGTTTCTTTCAGTTCCCCGACAACTATCGCCGGAAAAGTCAATTTCAGCCAAGGGACCCTAAACGGTCCCGGCATGGTGACTAGTTCCGGAACTTTTGACTGGTCCGGCGGGACAATGAGCGGCGGAACGACCGTGATGCAGGGATCGGCCAATTATTTTAACGGCAATCTGACCTTAGACAGTCAAACTTTGACCAATACGGGCGCGATAATAATTTCCCCCTACTTTTCGTCTAGCTTTTACACCACCACGCACCTGTACGGTGGAAACGGGGCGATATTCAATAACCAAAGCGGAGGAACCGTAACTCTGCAAGGGCCGACTTGGCTGATAAGCGACGTCGGGCTTGCGCCGACCATAAATAACGCAGGCACATTCCTTTCCGCGCCACAGACCGGCGCGATCAGCATCGGCTTCATAATGAACAACACCGGAATGGTGGAAGTGCAAAAAGGAATTTTGAATCTTCAAGGCGGGGTAATGCAATTGGTCGGCAATACGCTCAGCGGCGGCACATGGAAAGTGAGAGCAAATTCCACACTGGACATCGCTAACGCCGGCGACATAATAACGAACCAGGGCAACGTGACTTTGGACGGCGCGGCTCGACGTTTGCCAAGATCAATGCACTGGCAAATAACCAGGGAAGTTTTTCCGTCTTTGACGGGAGGAATTTTGCTACCCTTGCGGATCTGGCCAATTCCGGCACACTCAGCGTGGGCGCGGGCAGCGAGTTTGATGTCACCGGCAACTTGACAGGCACGGGAAATACCATCGTTAACGGCGTGCTGACGGCGAATTCGATTGTGCAGAACACGCTCACCCTCGGTGCCGGGGCAATGGTGACGATCAATCCTATTCCCGGCGGTCCGCTGGGAGACGGCACGATCCAGCCCGTGCCCGAACCGGGAACATTCGTCATGTTGTTAATGGCCGCGGCAGCGGCAGGTTTGCTGAGGAAGTCAGCGCGGCATATTGGCCATTGAATTAAAAGAAAATCAGAAAGTAAAAATAAACCTTAACACTGCCCTCACCCTAGCCCTCTCCCGGAGGGAGAGGGGAGTGTTTATATTGGCTTTTAAACACTTGAGCAAGCATCCAGGCCAAAATTCCCAGCCCGACGACGAAGGCGATCAGGAACATGGCCAACGGCCCCCATTGGACCTCGGTTTTTTGGCTGAAGACGTCGAAGACGGCTGAGAGGTTGATGTTCTGCACCACCTGCCGGCTGACGGCGTTGATGCCCAGCACTCCGATTTGAGCCAGGGCAATGCCGGCCACCAGCGACCGTTTGGCCGGGCAACGCCCTTCGGTCACGATCATGATCCAGGGCAATCCCGGGGCCAGGGCCGTAAGCACGGTAAGCAAAATCGTGGGGAAGGAGAACATGGTTTTGCGAAGTTCCGGGCTCCACGCGCCGAAGACGTACCAGGTTCCAGCCACCGCGGCCCAAATCATGCTCGTAGTATAAAGAATCTTGGCGAATTTCCAGGCCCAGCTTTTGTATTCGTCCGTGGCGTTGCGATTGAAAAACACGGTATCGACCAGCAGCCACACCGCGGTTGTGCCCAAGGCCAGGCCGAACATCAAGAGCCATCGCGGCCAAAGAGTGGGGTCGCCGACGTTCAGTCCGGTGCCCAAGGCCGCGCCTGCTACATTGTTTTTGCTCCAGACTGTTTCCCAACGATCGACGTGGTCCATCAAGCTCAAGGCATTGGCGAATGTGAACCCGATGATGATGAAAATCAGTGCTGCGATCCAACCGGCAATCTGCCGCCACCCTTTTATCCCCTCGTTCCCACGGTCCCCCGCGGGAACCCTCCCCATCTCTTCGGTGTTGCCCTTGCGAAGTCCCCAGGCATACAGATAAACGCCGTAGTATGCCGGGATCAGAAGCACGATGATCGCCAGCCAGAACCAGGCCATGAGGATGGTGGCCGGATAAAAGAATTTGAAATAGGCCACCTGGACGAACAAGAGCGGCACTATGCCCAGGTTCACGCCCACGGCGATGATGACCGGCATCTGGGCGATCAGCCTGGCGGCAAACGCCCGACCGTGCGAATTGCGGCCGAAGTGCAAGCATATCGCCGCCAGCAATCCGGCATACCAAAGATTCATGGGCACGGCATGGAGGGTGAAGCCCAGGACCTTGAAGAATTGGATGAACCAATGCGGGGCGGGCAGGCCTGAAGTCTGGGCAGCATCAACTAGCGTTTGAGCGAACATCATTGCACCTCCTGTTGCGAGTTGAAGCGGCCAGGGCTAACCTCCTGGAATCCTTTTGGAGACTCTCCCACAAGGGGAGCAGAGAGCGGCATTTGGACAGCCGATAATCGCATTCCTCCAGGCCGACGCGGGGCAATGCTCATCAAATAGTCGGTCAACAATTCCGCTTCTTCATCTTTTCCCGCCCATGGAGGCATGAAAATATATGTGTCCAGATGTTCGATCATGCTCCGCACCTCGGCCCGCGAACGGCCTTGCATGAGCGAGCTTACCGCTGAAAAACCAAAAGCGGCCGCGTGACAATCGTTGCAGTGATATTGGAACAGCAATTCGCCGAGGCGAATCCGATCGGCGGCGGGAAGCTGCAAGAGGCTGCTTTCTTCAACAGAATCTTGGCCGGATGCTTGCGGGTAATTTTTCAATACGTAGGCCTTTGTCCAAACGCCGCCGTTTAGATAACCATGATCGCGTAATTTGGGAACTTCTTCAGGGAGGATCTGATTTCCCAGCACGACGTTGTAAATCACATAGGGTTTTCGCACGGCCTCGCGGATGAATTCGCCGGTGCTGAAGGCCGCCAGGCCGCAGAGGAAAAGCGCCCCGGCAAATCCCGGCGAGAGCCAGCCCGGATTGCGGTAAGGTCCGAAGTACAAGAGGAAGAACGTCACAATGGTCAGGGCGAAGATCAGGGCTATGAGAATGTTAAGGCTGGCCACACCGGCTAGAATTACCTTGGCCGAATCGGGCAGGAAATAGTACCAGCCCAGCCCGCCGACGGTGACCATGATCGCCCCGGCTAAGGCAGGCCGGGCGGAGCGAGAACCGATCATGTCGCGCATGCGGCAATCCTTTATTACCAGCGAGGCGTGCAGGTAGACGTACAAGGAGGTCAAAAGCAGGGCCCCGCCGGTGCGGGCGATCGTCTGCGGGATAAACTGGGGATTGAAAAACGCCCTCCAAAAATCGGGCCTTTCAAGCCATCCGCCCGGATTGGCCATAAATGCCGTGATGCCGGTTATCAGCACCAGGCTGATCCAGGCCGCCGCGGCGTAGATCCAAGCGATGGCGACGTGAGTTTTTTCGGCGAGTTTTCCCCAGCAATAATAAACAATAAATGCCGAGGCAAGTTCCAGCACGAAAAACACCCATTCGGTTGCCCAGCCGAATACAAACGTGCGGATCAAGAGTTCGGTGGCCAGCGGGGAGGCCAGCCCGATGGTCCACCAGATGCCCACGCCCGTTATCGCTCCGAAAACCACGGTCAACAGAATAAAGAAACCCGCGTGCCGCTTGAGATATTCCAGGTAGTCGCGATCTTTGCTGCGGTAGGCGAAGCCCAATTCCACGGCCAGGAACAAGCCGCCGCCCACGGCGTAATGCGAGACCAAAACGTGCACCGTCGCAATTACCGCGATCAGCATGGGTGCGGTCAAGTGCGGAACGTGCCACCAAGGATAGTGCATGACGGTCGGCTCCTTGAGGGTTCAGGGTCCATGGTTTGGAGATAAAAGACGGAGATTATCAACACCCGCAAACAACAATAGTACGGGACGCCGATTTGTAAAGGCCGGGATGGATGGTCATTTATGAGGATTATCGGCTTTTGTTTCCGGCGATTTATCGGGAATTTGCCTATCGGAAGCAGAATCTTGCCGTTCGTTCGTCCCCGGATCCCGGTAAGATGGATTCAGGCCGGAAGATTCGCCGGATGAATCGGAAACCGGGAGAGCGATATTTTCAGTCGGCGGTGCAGTGGCGCTCCGACGCGGAGCGGCCGTCTGAGTTTTCCCCATTTACGTGCCCATACCGCACATGGGCAATATCCAGCGAACAAGCACGAACCAACCCACAAAGATGCAAATTATAATTGCCGCTTTTTTCCTGGACATGGTTGATCTTCCTATTTTGATAACAATGTTCCTAATTTTATCAGTGTTTCGGTTATTGTCAACGAGGGCAAATTACATATTAATTTCACATTTCTTTCGCGCCAATCCAGACTTTTCGCCTGGTCGGCTAAAATCGCACCGGTAACGGGCAACCCGGCAGGAATTTTAACTTCAAAGGGATACCCTTTTATTTGGTTGGTAATAGGACATAGAATGGCTAATCCAACTTTACCATTGTAGAGTTCGGGAGAAAGTACCACTGCCGGACGGCGGCCTGCTTGTTCGTGCCCGGCTTGAGGATTCAATGTGATCCAAACCGCATCACCTCGTTTAGGGATGTATAATTTGGATTTCACCATGCCTCGCTCCCCATAGCGGCTCCGGTATCGACCTCGCGATGCAAGTTGTCCTTAGTTACCTGCGCCAAGAGTTTTTTCAGACTCAATTTTGCTTTAGCCAATGGCGTTACAACCAACTTCCCGCTCATGAGGGAGACCTCCACTGGCGAATCGTTCTTTATTCCCACTTCAGAAGCAAAGGACTTTGGGATCCGCAGGGCGAGACTGTGGCCCCATTTTTGAACCTTGGTTTTCATAAAGCGACTCTCCATTAAATGTATCTACATAGAAGATACACTTTTTAATGGCCTTGGTCAAGCCTTTAACGCAGTGAAAAAGAGCTTTGATGCTAGTACGCCGCCGCTATTAAATTTGTGAATATCGTCTAATCCCGCTTCATGAGCATGCACGCATTGTGCCCGGCCGCGGCTAACCATTAATGAGACTCGCAATTAAAACAGTGGTTGTGTACAAGGATCAATATCGTCATATTATAGCACGCCGATCTTATCGAGGTGGTGTTTCAAATGAGTCAGATACTGATCGATCACATTGCCCAGGGTAACGGGCTCCTTGTCGCCGATAGTGCACTTTACTTGCAACTTCTCGGCCGGGATGCGCCTGATGAGGTGCGCCAGGTGCAGGTTGTACAGACGCCACAAATCTTTCAAGTCGGGCCATGATGTGCTGTTGTAATCTTGCAGGCTCACCCATTTTTCCTGGTCATAGGTGGGCGAGACATACTCGGATACATATTGTGCGCGTACAAAGCGTTGATGATTGTTAGCGGCCGAGTCAACCAGGTGCCCTATCACCTCTTTCTTGGACCACCTGTCATCGGACGGCTTGTGGCCTGCTTCGGCCGCGCTTATGGACCTAAGCCTTTCGGCCGCGGACTGAACGATTTCCGTAAGTTCGTCGGCAATTTGCGTCATGGAATTGCTCCGATTTAGCGGGATTATATATGTTTACGTTGGTACTTGGCATATTTACACAGCCCTTCATTGTGTTCACGGGGATGAAATAAATTATATTTTTATTCATGCGCCGAAGCGGCGTCGTCTCTTGGTTTTTCTTCCAAGCCCAATTGCACCATGCGGCGATACAGGCGGGGCCGGGTTAGCCCCAGCAGCCGGGCGGCCTTGGCCTTGTTCCCTTTCGATCGGGCCAAGGCGCGGCGTATCAATTCCCGCTCCACCCGCCTTAAATATTCATCCAATATTATCTTCTCTTCCGGCCGGCGCGGATAGGCCGCCGCCTGGGCGGCCAGGCGCAGCCGCTCCGGCAGATCGTCCACGTCTATTTCATGACCCTGGGCATGCTTGTGGGCCTCGATCACCATTTCCATCAGTTCGTCGAGATTGCCCGGCCAGGAATAGGCATAAAGTTGATCCAGCGCCTCTTGGGTGAAACCGCCCACTTGTTTGCCGCCCCTGGCGTTGCACTGTTCCAGGAAAACCTGGGCCAAAAGCGGCAAATCCTCGCGCCGCTCGAAAAGCGGCGGCAAAACAATGGTTATCGTACTGAGAACCGCGGATAAATCCTCGCGGAATTGCCCTCGGGCGCTCAGTTCCGTAAGGGGTATTCTTGCCGTGGAAATCAAGCGGAAGGCAAATGGTCTCCTGGTTAAAAAAGTGGCCAATTCCATTTGCATCTCCGCCGGAATTTCGTCCACGTGATTCAATAACAGCGTTGTTTGCCGGGTTTTTTCACCGTAAGCGCTGGTTCTGGCGAATGCGGCAACCGTCGATATAATCAAATCCCCCGCCACCACGGAACAATCCAGGGGAATCAGGCCGCCGGCGGACGGCGTTGCGGCATCGCCCGCCAGGCTCGCGTAATGAATGGCCGTGGCCAAATGTTGCCGCCCGCTGCCTGGAGGACCGACCAAAAGCACGCTCGAGCGGCCGGCTGCCGCCAACTCCACTTGGCGCCTGGCCAACTGCATGGCCGGACTCGCGCCCGCCAACCGGTCGGCTCGGTATCTACCGGCCGCCTCTTGGCGAAAACGGCGGATCGCCTCGTGCAACTCGACGCCCTCCGGTTCTTCGCCGGATGCAAGATCCAAGGCGGAAACCTCCTCGGGCAAGTCGCCGGTGTCAACAACCGCGACCACGCCCAGCATCTCGCCGGGAGGCGATCCCAAGGGGTGGAAACATGCGCGGCGCCGCGAGATTCTGCCGTCTTGTCCATAATAAGACACTTCGGCCGAAATATCCTGGCCGGCATTAATCCCAGGCGGCGGGCACAATCCGGCTGCAACCATTTCAGGAGATGGGGCCCCAGCCGGGGTATGATATAAGCATTTTGTTCCGGGCAGTTGCTCGGCAATTGGTCCCAGCCAATTACCGCATTCCTGGTTGAGGAAAACAATCGTCAACTCGTCGTCCAATATGTAAATCGGCTGCGGGGCCGAATCCAACAGCCGAACAAGAGCCTTTGTACGGATCCGTTTAGTAGCCATCAGTGTATTAGTCGAGAAATAATAATGTAAAAGTAGGAAAAAGGGGAAATGTGGAAAAGAACAATTCCCTGTTCAGTTCCTATAAAGATCACTTTTTTCCACTCCGACGCTTTTTACCACTTTTTTCCGTTCTCTACTCTTAACGTTTCAGCCCATGAAAACATTTCTAAAAAAATCATGGATATTTTTCAGCGTGGTGACATATAGGTGTCACTGGAGCCTGTCATAATACCTTAATAATTTGATGATGTGGATACGTGTTATTCCACAAAAAATAATCACCGCTTCGGGCTGCAAGATTTGGGGCAGGCTGAAGCGGTGGTTTTTTCAATCTAACTCAGTTGGGGCGATAGTTATACTGTCGCCCCGGGATGGCAGTACAACTGCCATCCCAACATTCGCACAACTCCCATTCCAAAATCCCAATAATTGGGCGGAATTCAGGAAGGTAAATCAACGGTTTTTTCGATTCTGGGAGGCTGGGGTACCATCGGCCGAGCCTGATCCGATATCTTTGCCAGTGGTCCCGGCCAAAGGCCGATTATAAGCGTTGCCAAAGCACAAATCATTGCGGCCGTCAATGCGCCCCATCCCCCCCCGGTTCGATGTTCAGAGGAAGGGGGGCGAAAATAGATGACGCCCACGATCCGCAAGTAATAGCCTGCCGAAATTGCCGCATTCAGCACGCCCAGGACCGCTAAAATGACAAACCAAATCCGCACGTTCCCTCCTGGCTGTGCATCCACGTTCAAGGCGCTGCCGAATATCTGCAATTTGCCCCAAAAACCCGCCAATGGCGGGATGCCGGTAAGGCTGAACATGAAAATCGACATCATTGCCGCCAAGATCGGCCTGGTGCGGCTCATTCCAGCCAATTCGTCGATGTTTTCCACTCGCTTGCCAGGTTCTCCGAGATACTCCAACAGCGCGAACGTGCCGATTGTGGCCGCGGCGTAGACACACAAGTAAAACGATATTGCCGCTATTCCGTCCCAGGAACCCATCGGGCCGGCACCTACCGCCAATGCCGCACTAAGCCCGATCAGCAAATAGCCGGCATGGGCAATCGAAGAATATGCCATCATCCGCCGGGGATTGTCCTGCCATAAGGCCATGGTGTTGCCCAGGAACATGGTCAATATCGCCACGGCCATGGTAATTTGCCAGGCGAGCAGCCCCAAGGCGGGCATTGCCGCCCAAACCAATCGCGCCAGTACGGCCAGGCCTGCCGCCTTGGGAATAACCGACAACAACGCGGCATTGGAATTACTTGTGCCCTGGTATACATCGGGGGCATAAAAATGAAACGGCACGGCGGTCAAGCGGAAACACAATCCGGCAAATGTGAGCAGCAGGGCCAGCTTGGCGAGGTTGGCAAAACCTTGGGGCATGTTTTGCAGGCTTGTTAGCGCGTTGTGGATGCCCTCCAGTTTCATCGTGCCTGCTGTGCCATAAACAAAACTGAATCCGTAAAGCAAAATTGCCGAGGCTAACACGCTTAAAAAGAAGTATTTTGCCGCGGATTCCCGGCATCCGACTCCGCCCGGGCCGAGATACAGCAAAATATAGGTGGGAATGGATATCAATTCCAGGGCTACAAACAAAAGTATGAGGTCATCGGCGGAAACGACCAGCATGCCGCCCGCTATTACCAGCAACAGCGATCCGACGGCTTCCGGCGTGCCGCCGTCTGCAAGCGGTCTAAAATTCAGCAGTACAAACAGCAGCCCCAACGCCAAAATCAACCAGCGAATGTAAAATGTAAAACCGTCGCTTAGCAAAACACCTCCGCCGGTTTTGTCATTTTGTCCGCCCAAGCAGACCATGGCGAAAGCGATTCCAACCAGGGCCAGCCAACTCCATGCCTTTTGCGTCCGGAAAAAAACACCGGCGATGTAAATAAATGTTGCCGCTGCGATGAGCACGATCTCGGGCAACAGGAAATAAATCGTGGCGGTAGTCATGGCATGAGATAGAAATTAGAAAATAGCGGGTTGGAAATAGAAAAGGATGAAGGATGAAGGATGAAGGATGAAGAATGGCTAAAGAGGGCGGGGAAATTTATTGCCCAGTTTATATTAATACAATTTGCTCCGTACGTCGCACTAATTGTCGGATTCTGAATCCTGAACCCTGAACCCTGAATCCCATATTCTGAACCTTGAATCCTGAATCCTGGCTCCTTTTCTTTTGCCGCGGCCGCCTTCATCACGCCGGCGTCAAGATTTCCAAGCGTAGGGCTCATGCGATCCAGGAAGAACCGCGGTTGCAGGCCGATCCAGACGATAAATATCACCAGCAAGGCAAGGGCAAAGATTTCGCGAAAGCAGAGATCGCGAACTGGTTCGGAACCGTTTGTTTTTGGTTCTTTCAACGGGCCAAAAAATACCCGCTGAACCAGCCATAACATATACCAGGCCCCCAAAACCACGCCCGAAACGGCCAGTACGGCGATTATGCGGAATTGCCAGGCGTAGGCGGGCGCGGTTTCCGTCCAACCCCGCTGGAACATGCCCACAAGGAGCAAGAATTCACCCACGAATCCGTTCAGTCCCGGCAGTCCGATGCTGGAAAGCGTCAACACCAGCATAAAAAAGCTGAGCACGGGCAGGCGGCGCGCGAGGCCGCCGAAATCGGCGATCTGCCGGGTGTGGTAACGGTCGTAAATCATGCCTACAAGGGCAAACAATCCGCCGGTCGAAAGGCCGTGGTTGATCATTTGCAGCGTCCCGCCCTGGATGCCCAGCGGCGTGGCGGAGAACAAGCCGATCATGCAAAATCCCATGTGACCCACGCTGGAATAGGCGATCAACCGCTTGATATCTTTTTGAGCCAGTGCCACCAAGGAGCCGTAAACCACGCCGGCCAACGCCAGCCAAAGCACCAAGGGCATAAATCGGACCGAGGCGTCAGGCAGCATGGGCAAGCTGAACCGGGCGAATCCATAGGTGCCGATCTTTAGCAGCACGCCTGCCAGAATCACGCTCCCGGCCGTGGGCGCCTCGACGTGGGCCAGCGGCAGCCATGTATGCAGTGGAACCAGCGGCACTTTTACGGCAAACCCGGCAAAAAGTGCCAAGAATATCCAAGTCTGTACGGCCGGATCCATGGGTCGGATCGCCAGGCTGCCTGTTAAGGCGGGAATGGAAAAGGTCATTTTCCAAGCCGCCGGATTGCCGATGGGATGATAATAGTCCCAAATCACGATTGCCAACAACCCCAGGAATGTAAGCACGCTGCCGGCCAAGGTGAAGATGAAAAACTTTATCGCCGCGTATCTCCGCTGCTGGTGACCCCAAATGCCGATGATGAAAAAAAGCGGAATCAGCGTGAACTCGAAGAATACGTAAAAGAGGATAATGTCCCGGGCAGTGAATACGCCCAACATGCCGGTTTCGAGTATTAACAGCAAGCGATAATATAACGACGCCTGCTCGGCAATGGCCTCCCAACTTACCAGCACGGCCACGAGCGTCAGCAAAGCGGTCAGCCCAAAAAGCCATAGGCTTAGGCCGTCCAGGGCTATGCTGAAACGGATATCTGGTCCATGCCCGCCCAGCCAGGCCAGATCGGTCTTGGCAAAAGGCTCTGTCCCGCCCGGATAAAGGTAAATCAAAACGGCGGCAACCGCAAACGTAAACAGCACCGCAATCAGCGCGTATAATCGCGATCGATCGCGGCTTTTCGGCAGAACCAGCGCCACGATCAAGGGAAAAAACACTGCCGTCAATAATAAGGAACTTGAATTTGGCATTTATACGTTTTTCATAAAGCCGCGGCGGGCACCATCCGAAGGATGGTTGGCCGCGCTTGAAACATTTATCTCGCGAAACCGCTTGCGGTTTGGACTATGTCAGCAACACAATCATCAACACCAAAACTCCCAAAATCATCACCAGGGCGTAATACTGGACCAGTCCGCCTTGCAGCGGCCGGAGCAATGAGCCAATTAACTTGGGGATAAATCCCAACAAGTCAACCAGGAAATCTATCACATTATGATCGAACCAGGCGCAAAACCGGGAAAAAACCTGCAAGGGCCAAACGACAATTGCAAAATATAGCGGATCGAAAAAGAATTTCCCGTATGAAATCCGATACAGGCCGATCCGATCCATCGCCCTGGTAATTCCATCCACCAATTTCTGCCGCGGCCCGATATACAAAAAGGCCGCCGCCAAGACGCCTATCAAAACCAAAATCGTGCTTCTGAGGGCGATAGATGCGTGCATCCGCTCCAAGGCCGGGCCGTGTGCCACATCGCCCAAAAAAGCCAACGACGGCGTGCAGGCAAGCAGGCTGCTTAGACCGTTCGACCATTCCAACCACGCGCCCACAAACAGACAACCCAGGGCCAAAATCATGAGCGGCACGGTCATCGACTTGGGCGATTCGTGCGCGTGCGAGCCGGCCTCCCGAGGAATTTTTTCTTTTCCGTAAAACGTTATGAAGAACGGCCGGAAAATGTAAAAATCCATGAGCAGGATGCCCAGCAGCGTAGTCCAAAAAAAGAATTCATAAACGGGATCAACGAGGCCGGTCCCGGATTTTTCGGCCAACGCCAGCAATATGGCGTCCTTGCTCCAAAATCCGGCAAAGGGAAACAGGCCCACCAGAGCCAGGGCCCCGAATAAGAACGTCCAATGCGTGACGGGCATTCGGCGCCGCAGGCCACCCAGTTGTCGGATGTCGATAACTCCGCCCATGGCGTGCATCACGCTGCCGGCCGCCAGGAATAATAATGCTTTAAAAAAGGCATGGGTAACCAGGTGAAACATGCCGGCCGCGGCGCCGATGAGCGTGCCTGTGCCCATGGCCAAAAACATGTAGCCTATGTGACTGATTGTTGAATAGGCGAGGATTCGCTTTAAGTCGGTTTGCGTTATGGCGATGATCGCACCCAGCAAGGCGGTTACTCCGCCGACAATCGTCACCACGTGCAAAGCAGTCGGCGAAACCGAGTACAGCGGCATACAGCGGGCAAGCATGTACACCCCGGCCGTGACCATGGTGGCGGCGTGGATCAACGCGCTAACGGGCGACGGGCCTTCCATGGCATCGGGCAGCCACACGTGCAAGGGAAATTGCGCGCTCTTGCCGCACGCTCCCAGCAACAACAAAAGACAAATCGCCGTGCCCGTAGCGCCGCCCGCAAACAAGCCCGGCGACGAGAGGCGCGTCTGTCCCAATACGCCGGCGTTGGTGACTGTGCCGTTTATGATTGTATCGTGGAAATCGAGCGTCCCGTAAACGCTCCAGATCAGGAAGATGCCCAAGGCGAAACCGAAATCACCAATGCGGGTGACCAAAAATGCCTTTTTTCCGGCTGCTACAGCCGCGGGTTTTTCGTACCAGAAACCGATCAATAAATAACTGCAAAGTCCCACCGCCTCCCAAAAAACATAAAGCAGCATGAAATTGCTCGCTGAAACGAGCATGGTCATCGAGAACACGAAAAGCGGGATATAACTGTAAAATCGCCAATAACCACGGTCGCCGTGCATGTAGCCTTTTGAATAGATCGCAACCAACAATGATATAAACGTGACGGTTGCCAGCATCACGGCTGTGAGCGGATCGGCCCGCAAAACCACGTTCACGTTAAAATTACCCCAGCCCGGCTGTTGAGAGGAAACCTTGCTGGCGGTCGGCGGGCGGGGGTAAGCACCGTCGATTCCGGCCCAGGACCAGAGGGTAACGATATGCACATCTTTTTCATAATCCAGGACGGTTTTACCAGCGGCCTTTGCCGCCGTGTCCAGAGTTTCATGATGAATTTGATATACCAACAATAAACTGGCCGCGCACGAGATCGCCAGGCAGATGATGGTGGGCCAATGACTGCGTGCGCGCAGTAACCGCGGCCCGAGTGCAGCCGTGATAAGCGCCGCCGCCAAGGGCATTGCCGGAATCAAAATCAACAGTGTTTTAACGTCAATCATCATTCATCATTCTGCATTCTGCATTCTTCATTTATTACACTTCGGGCCGGTAATCGGTTTTATCCGGGGGCACGTCCGGGGCGATCCCGGCCGGAGTAAGTCGCGGCCAGGTTTCGGGTTCTTCTCCCGGCGCGGAGGGAAGCGGCTTGTCCTGAAACGGCGGCTGATCGGCCTCGCGCAACGTCTGCCACTCGGCAATATCCAACTGCCCGCGGCGCTGAAACAGCATTATGACCAGCGCCAGAGCGATGGCCGCCTCGCAGGCCGCTACGGCTATGATGAAAATCACCAGCATCTGCCCGCCGAAATCGTTGTGAAACCTGCTCCAGGCCACTAGGCTGAGCGACACGCCTTGCAGCATCATCTCGGCGGCGAGAAACATGACGATCATGTTCCGCCGGCTCATGAAACCGATCAAGCCGATGCCGAACAGCACGGCGCCGACGATCAGGTAATTGTTCAACAGAGCGATTTCAGCAGGCATGATTTTAGGGTTCAGGATTCGGGGTTCGGGGTGCAGAACTCGAAATATAAGTTTCAGTGCTTGGGACGTTTTTGTGGTTGGTGCCCTGAATCGTGGATTCCGAACCTTGAATCTTTGGATTCCGGGTGGCGATCACGGCCGCTCCCACAAGAGCGGCTAAAAGCAGCGTGCCGGCCACTTCGATGGCAATTAAATGCCGACCGAAAAGTTCAGTCCCAAAACTGGCGACATGATACGGGGAAAGCACGCCTTCGGCCAACTGTTCCAGGCTGGGGGCCGATATTTGTTGTTCTTCCGGTGTAACCGGCGCATTAAATACGCCGCCGATGGTAATCGACAGCACGCCGACTATGACCATTCCGGTAAAGGCCGATATCAAGGCCTCCCAACTCACCCGGTCGTAAACGGTTTTTCCTTCCTGGTTTGCCAGCATGAGCACGAACAAGAATGTAACCAGTATCGCGCCCGCGTATACAACAATTGTGGCCACGGCCAGGAATTGGGCTCCTGTGAGCAGGAACAATCCGGCGACGCCCAGCAAAGTCAGCCCGAACCAGATCGCGCTATAAACAGGTTTGTGGAAACTGACGGTGGCCGCGGCGGCGATCATCGTTACTGCCGCCAGAATGGAAAACACGCTCTGGGCAAGCCAATCGCCCAGGTACGGCATTTGCGATGCACCCAGCCCCAGGGCAATCACCGCTAATAATGCCCCGATTAATTTTCCCCGGCGCTGCCCCGGGGCAGCAGCAACCACATTCCCAATGCAGCCAGGAGCGTTGCAAATATCAAGATGTAGGTTGAGTTGGACATGTTAATGGAAGGATGGGCAGTTTAATTCGGCTTTCCTCATTACCTCCTGCGGATCATTTCCCATCGGTCGTTCATTGTATTACCATTTGGCAGGGTGTATTTTTCGCTGATTATGACCTTATCATTATTGACTTTTTCGGTGGTGCGTATCGAAGTTCCCACGCCCTGGGCGGACCACTGCCACTCGATGATTTCCTTGTTGCCTCGCCGTTTCCCTTTGCCTATGGCGACACAACGCAGGCTGTCGAACAGATAACCGAGAATTTCTCCGGTTTTGGGATCAACACTATAAAGTTGCATGCTTTTGTATGGTGAACCGCGGAATTGCTCGATCTCCTCGTTGGATGCGTGCATGGTTTTCTTAATATACTCGGGATTCACTTCGGTCAATTGGAAATCTCCGTGCATGATCAAGAACTGCCCGTTTAAGTCCAGCTCTATTTTGATCAGGCCTTTGCCTTTTCCCGCGTCGGACTCGCCTGAACCTTCCCATTGACCGACGATCCATTTTGTCCAATCATCGTCAAGGGGCGTTGGCAGGAACATGGGATGTTTTGCTTCCTTGGCTGGCTCTTGCTCCCGGCTCATCAATGGCAAAGAAGTAATCATCACTACGGCTAACAGAATGACGGGTATGCGTTTCATGTGAAGTTCCTTTATCAAAAATCGCTTGGCGAGGAAGTACATAGTTTCGGAATTTCTATCCGAGCAGAAACTCTGCTAGTACGTCTTCTGATTGCCGAATATCAGGTATTCCGTTTTAATTTTTTGCTTTCACCTTGCGGCCTCCATCCTGCGGCCTATTTTTATCCATTCTCCGTCTTTCTTTTCGTTCTTTCTTCACGGGAGGGCTCGGCGTCCTTGGTTTGATCGTAAACGCTCAGCAGTTTTTCTTTGTCGAAGATCATTTCTTCGCGGCTTCGGCCGGAAAGATCGTACAGGCTTGTCAATTCGATGGCATCGACAGGGCAGGCTTCTTCACACATGCCGCAATAGATGCAGCGGAGTTCGTCGATCGTGAACGACTGGGGGTATTTTTCCCTGTCCGGCCAGGGACTTTCGGCCGCCACGATGTCGATGCAAAAAGCCGGGCAGGCGGTGGCGCAAAGAAAACAAGCCACGCATTTCACCCGGCCTTGCTCGTCGCGGTTGAGCCGGTGCACGCCGCGATAAATAATCGGATCGGGGATCTCATGCCTTTCCTCCGGCGATTGAACCGTTAGCTTGCGGCTCAGCAAGTGGCGGAAAGTAGTTGCCATGCCCTGGAAAAACAAGAGCAGAAACGACCTGCCCGACATGCCTAACTCGGGCGCTTTGATCCAGCGGATGTTTTTATCGTCGGATTTCATATATAAGTCGTCAGTTTACAGTTTACAGTTTTCAGTCGAATGTCTGATTTCTTCTACGTCTCTGTCCGGGGCGATCAAGCGCCGCCTGGGGCGGTTATCGATGCCGGTGGGATCGAACAGCGTAAAAAACAGCCAGGTTGCAACAAGGACAATCCAGCCAATTAAGATCAAGCCCACGGTCCACGGCAGGCCGAGATGTGTTGTCAAACTATCGCCGTATTCCACCCAAACCGCGACAACCACCAGGTTCGCCAAACCGCAGGGAATCATAGCCTTCCAGGCGATGTCCATCAACTGGTCGTAGCGGAACCGCGGCCAACTCCAGCGAGCAAGCATGAAAAACAAAATCACTCCCATCACCTTTACCAGCAGCATGATGATCCGCAGGATGGCCACGGGCCAGGTCACCAAGTCGCCGCCGCTTGAATTAATGCCGCCGGTCAAGCCCCAGAAATGCCAGCCACCCAGGAAAAGGATGGCGATCAGGAATGACGCCGTTATCATGTGCAGAAAATCGGCCACCAGGTACATCATCAGTTTAATGCCGGAATACTCGGTGTGATATCCGCCCACCAATTCCTGTTCGGCCTCGGGCAGGTCGAAGGGCAAGCGCCCGGCCTCGGCAAAGGCCGCGACCGTGAAGACCACGAATCCCAAAGGCTGGGCAAAAACGTTCCACACGCCGGATTGGGCCTGCCCACCGATAATGGCATCCAGGCGCAGCGATCCGGTAGCGAGCACCACGCCCACTATGCCCAAGCCCAGGGGCAGTTCGTAAGAAATCAATTGAGCGCTGCTGCGGAGTCCGCCTAGGAAACTGTATTTGTTATTGCTTGCCCAACCGCCCAGCACCACGCCGTAAACGGCAAGGCTTCCCATGGCAAAGACATAGATCATGCCCACGTCCAAGCCCGGTGCGGCAACCAGGCGAATGGGTTCTTTTACGCCCCAGCTTTGGGGAAATATTCCGCTGGGAAGCACGCTGCCGAACGGTATCACGGCAAAGATGACGACCGCCGCCGTGAAAATAATCACCGGGGCCACAAAATACATCAATTTATCGACCTGCCCGGGCGTGAACTCGGCCTTGAATATGAATTTCATCCCGTCGGCAATAGGTTGTCCCAGCCCGAACATGCGAATTTTCGTCATCGGGATGCCCACCCTGTTCGGGCCCAGCCGGTCCTGAATCCAGGCGGCCATCCAGCGTTCCAAGAGCACGAAATAAGCGGCCGCGGTCATTAATCCGCCTATAAGCAATGCGATTTTCACCAGGGCTTCGATTGTAATGGCCAACATGATCGAGAGTTGTCAGTTTACAGTTTTCAGTTTACAGTTGTCGGTAATCAGTTTAACCCTGGAGCTTGCTCCGGGAGCATGCCACTTGTTCCCACGCTCCCGCGTGGGAACACTTCTACGCCAGCATATTCACTTTCAAATCAACTCCCACGTCCGGAATTTGTCCCATGGCCGCGGAAAAATATATGATTTTGCGGGAAAGTTCGTCCAGCACGCTCCGCGCGTTGTACAGGCCGGCATTGCCCAAAAGTTCCCAATATAAACTCCCTTCCACGTGCACGCCTATAGACGGGTGGATGGCCCAGGGGACCGACTGCAATCGGTCGGCCCGATTGACGTACGATCCTTCCCGTTCGGCGAACGCCCCGCCGGGCAGTTGGTAAGTGGCCAGCCGCGCCAAGGCGGAGGGGAACAAATCTTGGACGACCAACAGTTTCAACTTCTCAAACCGCCGGGCGGTGTGTTCGTCGATCCAATCGCTCTTGTATCCGCCGGCAATCCACAGGCCTTGAATGTCTCCCTGTTCCGCCAATTTGAGCAGTTCTTCCAGGCCGATTGTTTTCTTAGTAAAGTGGGCCAGCACCGCCTCCACGCCGCGGCGGTTTGGACATTTCTCGGCAGAAACAGTAAATCCCTTGGGATAATGCTGGTCTTCGCCGGTCACCGGAATCGGTCCCATGGCAAGTTGTGCGTTCCCATCGACCGAGCGAATAAAATTGCACAAGAGATAGGCTTCTTCCACAGTCAGGAAAGGTGAGAGCATCGCCCCCACCCGCCCGACCTCGCGGAACCGCCGGGCGATTTCGCCGGGCAAAGCGGTCCAATCCGCTTCCACAAAACCGTCGCCTTCGCGCCGCATCGGACGCGTCAGCCGCTTTTCGCTATGCACGTGCGAATATCCATAACGGCCTTCGTTGCACATCCACCATTGATTTATGTGCGGATTTTCTCGCGGCTTCAACCGATAGATATGATCCTGGTTTTCATCGATCCAGATCGAACAACCCGTGGCGCACCCTGTGCAAACGCCCTTGTGTTGGCGCATGAACCACACGCGCTGCTTGTACAAGAAATCCTTGTCGGCCAGGGCGCCCACCGGACAGAGATCGACCACGTTGCCGGAGAGATTGTTGTGAATCGGAAAGCCGGGCAGGACGTCGATTTCCTCATGCGCCCTGCGCCCGGCGACCATCAGTTCCTTAGTGCCGCTGATTTCGGCAGTAAATCGCACGCAGCGGGTGCAGAGAATGCAGCGATCGACGAACAGGTCAACGTCGCCCAGGTCGCGGCGCCTACTGGTAAAGGGAATCAGATCGGCCCGCCGCTCTTTTTGCCCGTGCATGAAGTGGTAATCCTGCAACAGGCATTCGCCGGCCTTGTCGCAGATGGGGCAGTCGATGGGATGCCGCAGCAGCAGCCCTTCCTCTACTTGCGCCCGGGCCGTAATGACCTTTTCGCTATTGGTCACCACCACCATTCCGTCGGTGGCAATGGTATTGCAGGCGGGAACCAGCTTGGTCTGCATGCTGATCTTTCCGGTTTTTGCATCCCGATGACCAGTCTCGACGAGGCACATGCGGCAACTGCCCACCACCGACAAGCCCGGGTGCCAGCAATAATACGGGATTTCGATCCCTGCCAGCTTGGCCGCCTGAATGCAATTCAGTTTCGCGCCGCTGGGCAGTTCGATTTCCTGGCCGTCGATGATGATTGTTGCCATTTTTAAAAAATCCCCTCTCCCGACCAACCTTCGGTCGGTGCCCGGAGAGGGTTAGGGTGAGGGCCGCTTTTGGCCCATTGTTTAAATAATTTGATATAGTCTATTGCCGCTCTCCACGCCTTCTTCTCTCCAGGCCGGCGAATAATGTTTCGCGTAAACAGGCAATATATCCACGGGCTCGGTTACGGCGTAACCGGCGGGATTCGTGCGTTTGATGTAATCTTCCAGTTCGCCGCGGAATTTGCGGATGGTGTTTTTTATCGGCCAAGCCGCGCCGTCGGCCAGGCCGCAGATGGTGGTGCCGGGAATCATGCCGATCGAGTCGCCGATTTCCAGGAGCAGGTCCAGATCTTTTAGCCTCCCGCGCCCGGCCTTGATGCGGTCGAGCATCTGCATGGCCCAGTGGGTGCCTTCGCGGCATGGGGTGCACTGTCCGCAGCTTTCGTGGGCAAAGAACCGGCAACTATTGTGCAGGAAGTTGACCATCGGGTAGGTTTCGTCCATTACTATTGCGCAGCCGGTGCCCAGCCCCAGGCAATCGACCTTCATGGGCGCGGAAAAATCCAAGGGCGTGTCCAGTTCGTCCGCGCTCATCACGCCCGTGCTCAAACCGCCGGGCACCACGGCCTTGACTTTACGGTGCTTCCACACGCCGCCGCCGAACTCCTCGATCAACTGCCGGCAGGTGATGCCCAGCGGGGCTTCGAAAAAGCCCGGGCGATTGACATGGCCGCTTAGACCGTATAATTTCGGGCCAAAACTGCCCGGATCGTGCGGGTCGCCGGGCGCGGGCGGGGTGCCCATGGACTTGAACCAGGCCACGCCGCGCTCGACGATGTGCTTGACGCAGGCCAGGGTTTCAACATTGTTGACCACCGTTGGCTTGCGAAAAAGTCCTTCCACGGCGGGAAAGGGCGGCTTGATCCTGGGCCAGGCGCGTTTGCCTTCCAGACTTTCGATGAGCCCGGTTTCTTCGCCGCAGACGTAAGCCGCCGCCCCGCGATGGATATACACGTTAAGCGAAAAACCGCTGCCGAGGATGTTTTTGCCCAGGTAACCGGCGGCATAGGCCTCGTCGATAGCCGCCTGCATCCTTTTAAGGCAACGTTTGTATTCGTAGCGGAGATAAATGTACGCCGTGCTCGCCCGGGTGGCGTAACAACTGATGATGATCCCTTCGAGGACCTGATGCGGATCGAGTTCCATTTGCACGCGGTTGACGAAGGTGCCGGGCTCGCTTTCGTCGGCGTTGACGCACATATAAATCGGCCCGGGATGGTCTTCCGGCAGGAAAGACCATTTCAATCCCGTAGGGAAACCCGCCCCGCCCCGCCCGCGCAGGTTGCTGGAGCGCACCATGTTGGCGACGTCCTGCGGTCTTTTTTCCTTGAGAGCCGATCGCAGCGTCCGATACCCGCCGGTCGATTCGTAAACGGGCAGAGTATGGTTGTCGGGCTTGTTGATGTTCGCCAGTAGGACGGGTTCGTAGGGCATATATAATGCGGCGATCATTGATCGCGGATGAGTTTACCATCAATCACAAAATTGTCTTTATCAATTCGTCGATTTTCTCTTTTGTAATATTTTCGTGAATTTCATCGTTGACCATTACGGCCGGGGCGTGATCGCACTCGCCCAGGCATTCGGAAAAATCGAGCGTGATCCGGCCGTCGGGCGTGGTATCGCCGGGCTTAATGCCAAGTTTTTCACTGATATAGTTCAACAGTTCCTCGCCGCCGCAGGCCGCGCAACTCAGCGACCGGCAAAACCATATACGTGTAGCGCCCATGGGTTTATCCTGCTTGAAAAAGCCGTAAAACGAAAGCGTGTCCTGCACCTGGGCGGGCGAAAGCTCCAACAATCCGGCGAGTTCCACAACCGCCTGCGGAGGCACGTATCCCAAGCGATCGTTAATTATATGCAGTGCGGGCAAAGTCACCGCCTGCTTGGTCGGATATCGAGGGAACAAGGCCTTGATGGCTGATTGCATTTCGTCGTCGATCATGTGGTTGGTATCTTGCATGGCATCTATCTATCCAATTCCGCGGCGATGATGTTTAAACTGCCCAGCACGGCCACGACGTCGCTTAGCGTATGCCCGCGGATCAAGTGCGGGAATATGGCGAAATGTATGAACGACGGCGGGCGGCAGCGGGCGCGGTAGGCGCGATGGGAGCCGTCGCCGACGATGTAAAATCCCAACTCGCCGTTGGGGGCCTCGACGGCGGAATACACCTCCTCGCACGGCACGGTGAAGCCGCGGTTGGTCATCACGATCTCGAAGTGCGTGATCAAGTCTTCGATCGTGGAAAAGACATGGCCCTTTTTCGGCAGGATCGCCCGGTCGTCCGAGCCGACGTTCACCGGCCCGGCGGGCAGGTTTTCCAGGGCCTGCCGGACGATTTTCACGCTCTCCTGCATTTCGGCCATGCGGACCATATACCGGGCAAGACAATCGCCGTCTTGGGCGCAGCAGACTTGGAAATCGAAATCCTCGTAGGCCGAATAAGGTTCGTCTTTCCTCAGATCGCGGGTGACGCCGCTGGCCCGGGCTATCGGGCCGGAGCAACTGCGGTTGATGGCTTCCTCCTTGCTGAGCAGCCCCACGCCCTTCATCCGACCCACAAAAATCCGATTGCGGTTGAGGAGCCGCTCCATGTCGTTAAACGTTTTTGGAATCGATTTTAGAAAATCGCGAATCATCTCGATGGCCTTGGGCGAGATGTCGTACATTAATCCGCCCACGCGGGTGTAGCTGTTCGTGAACCGCGCCCCGCAAATGGCCTCGAATATGTCGTACAACGTTTCACGGGCATTAAAGGCATATATGAAGTGCGTGTACGCCCCGGTGTCCAATCCCATGGCCCCGGTCGTAAGCAGGTGGTCGGAAATCCTTGATAATTCGCTGATGATGACGCGGATATATTGGCAGCGCTTGGGGACCTCTATGCCCATCAGC
Organism: Pirellulales bacterium; assembly: GCA_963838495.1. Taxonomy (GTDB): domain Bacteria; phylum Planctomycetota; class Planctomycetia; order Pirellulales; family Thermoguttaceae; genus JBEKIK01. The sequence continues at coordinate 391,769 of CAWIRC010000001.1, forward strand.
TTTTCCACCGCCAGGTGCCAGGCCACGTTGTTGGCCATGGGCGAGACGTAATTCATGCGGTCGGTGATCGTGACGTATTGATTGTAATCGAGTTCCTCGCCGAGTTTTTCAAAACCGGAGTGCAAATATCCGATGTCGGGCATGGCGTCAACCACGGTTTCGCCTTCCAGCTTAAGCACCAGGCGCAAGGTGGTATGCGTGGCCGGATGCTGGGGACCGAAGTTCAACGTCCACAGGTAGGGCTGCGGTTCGTCGTGCGAAAGATCGCCCGGATTGAAGGCCGCTGTTAATGGCATGTTTAACCCTCGGCTGACGTGATGACAGGAAAATTGTGCCGTTCGCCGCGGCCTTGCAGCGGATAATCCTTGCGCAACGGATGCGCCGAAAACTCCTCGGGCAAGAGGATTCGCCTTAGATCGGGATGGCCGGAAAAGCGGATCCCGAACATGTCCCACACCTCGCGCTCCAGCCAATTGGCCCCTTCCCATAAACCGACCGCCGAGGGCAGCGTCGGATCGGGATCGTTGACAAAACATCGCACCGTTATCCTCTCGCTCGTTTCGCTATTGGCCAACAGGTATACTATTCCGAAGCGATCCTTTGCCCCGCGATAGAACAAATAATCGACGCAGGTAATATCCACTAAAAGGTCGAAACTCCATTTTTCCTTAAGGGCCTTTAGGACTTCGAAAAGCGAGTCGGGCGGCACGACGGCTCTGGTCTCATGGCGAAATTCGCTGATCATAAGCGTCGGATAAGCGGATTTCAATGCGTCGATTGTATTTTTATCAGCCATCTTTTAAAGCCATCTCGGTTCCAGACCGGGCAACAAATTGCCCGGCCCTCGTTGTTTAGCATTCATCATTCAGCATTCAACATTCATCATTCTTGCAAGGCCCGCTTGGGGCGTTGTCGATCGGGGGCGTCCAATTCCCGGCAGAGAATTGTGCCTTCGCGCTGAATTTTTTCCTGCAAGTCGATTATCGATTGGATCAGTTGTTCGGGGCGGGGAGGACAGCCAGGCACATAAATGTCCACGGGCATGAACCGGTCGATACCCTGGACCACGCAGTAGGTGTCGAACACTCCGCCGGTGGAAGCGCAGGCGCCCATCGATATGCACCACTTAGGTTCGTACATCTGCTGCCAGATGCGCTGCAATACGGGGAGCATTTTCATCGCCACCCGGCCGGCCACGATCATCAAATCGCACTGCCGGGGACTGAATCGGAATACTTCGGCGCCGAAGCGGGCAATATCGTGCCGGCTGGCTCCCGTGGCCATCAGCTCGATGCCGCAGCAGGCCGTGGCAAATGGCATGGGCCAAAGGCTGTTTTTGCGGCACCAGCTTACCAACTCGTCGAGCCTGGTCACTTGCACGTTGTATGGCAGTTCATTCGCCACGGGGAAACTCCGGGTCTCGGGCGTTTGTGCCTTTCAGCGCCAATGAAAAACTCCTTTGCGCCAGTCGTACACAAAGCCCAAGGTCAAAATGACAATGAAAAGCATCGCCCCGGCAAAAACCAAATCACGATTTTGCACGAATCCATCCGCCACTGCGGCGTCAATTCCGGGCATCGGGGGGGGTGATTGTTCCATTTCCTTGACGGCCTGGACCGCTTGGCTGTTTTCCAGTCGGGCGGGGCGCGTTGCCACCGCCCAGGGATACAGGAACAATAATTCCACGTCAAATACCATGAAGGCAATAGCCAAAAGGTAAAAACGCACGTCAAACCTGCGCCGAGTGTCGTGAAAAGGGTCCATGCCGCTTTCATAAGGCATACGCTTGACGCGTCCCGGCCGGACGGGATTAAACAGTTTGGCCGCTATTAAAAGCCCGCCCGCCAAACCAGTCACGCAAACTACAAATATGAAGACAGGCCAAGCAATGGTTTGCATTCCCCAGACACCTTATTCAGGGAGACCTAAGCACACAACACATTTTAAGAGCGCAATGGATTCGGTCAACCTGTTCAGGAAATGCATAGGGGGCGATGAAAAGTCCAAGAATGGATTGGTGCCAGAAGCATTAGGACAAGAAAAAAGTAGCCCTTCATAGGCGGGGCAGGGACCTACGAAGGGCAAGCAATGAGGTTTGACCCTCACTGATGCTGAATATCGTAATAATACCGAACCAACTCAATCCCAGTTTGTGGTACTTAATAACCTGTTCCGTGGGTATTCCCGTCAGGACGTGGATATCAACATTATGCAAGAGATATATACGTAAAACCCACATTAAAGACCGAGATTTCTCGATCATCGACCCGATGGATCAGCGCATAAAAAACCCCAGGCAGGTGCAGCTAAAATGCCTGGGGTTTTTCTAGTTTTTTCTATTTCGCCTAGAAAACATCCATTTGAAAATGATGTCCCTGGTAGTAGCGCTCGCCCGTATGACGCTCGGAGCAACAAAACGGGGTCAATTCATAAATCGTAAAGGGGTGGTCTTTTTGGTGTTGCGGATAATAGTTTTCCCACTGTCTGTTATACACCGGAATTCGCATCTCCGGGGGATAACGGTAATACATGTCGTCGCTGCTGCGGTAATAGTCATTTCCCCAGAAATTTTGCGGATAATAGACATAAGGGTAGTGATACAAACGGTTCCAATCTTGGGCGCTGTAGGTGTGCCCCCATTGACGTCCATAGGCCTGTTGGGCTTGGGCGTCGGCAACATTCATAATGGCCCAAATCGAGGCTGCACAAAGCAGCGTTAGGATGATCCTGCGGATCATGGATTCCCCCCTTAAAACTGGCTAAGGATGTGGCTTCTGATGCCGTTACACTGGGTCGGATAGCACTGGTTATTTAGAGCATCGGCACTCCATACCATCGGCATTGAAAGAATATCCGATACAGGCCCTATAAACGTTAGAACTGGTAAAATAGGTAAAGTGGCTATCTCTCCGAGGGCCCATCGTCCAAAGATCCTGGATTGTCTCGCTTGCGACCGCACGATTCCAGGTATGCACTGAGCATGATTTGGGCTGCCAGCATGTCGATGCGTTTTTTGCGACGCTTGGAGGTCATGTCGGCATCGAGGAGCAGGTTTTCGGCCTCGATGCTGGTAAAACGCTCGTCGAAAAAGTCAACCGGCACCCCGGTTACAACGGCCAGCCACCGGCCGAACTCTCGGGCCTCGGCCGATTTGGGGCTTTCCCGGCCGTCCAAGTACACCGGCAATCCCACCACGAACTGCGTCACCCCTTCTTCCTGGACCAAGCGCTTAAACCATTCCGCATCCAATTCCGGATTCCTGCGGGCGTAGGTTTCCTTGGGGCTGGCTATGCTCCGCATGGGATCGCTCAGGGCGATGCCGATCCGCACCGTTCCATAATCGATGCCCGCCACTCGGCCGGGAGGATTGGATTTGGGCTTCATGATTATTTATCCAGGGGATGGCACTGGGATTGCGATACAAGATATCCTTTTTGCAGGAATTGAAGGGTTAGTTCCTGGACTTTTGAGTCGTTCATGATAAAGGTATGCAAGACCGGCAGAACGATAAAGTCGCGTGCGCCCGGGAGTTTCGCGCTTTCGACCGTAATCGTGCCGTCGTTATCGCCGGAAAGCAAGGGGTTATAACCTTTGTCGCTGTTCTTACCACCAGCGATAATGGCAAACTCGAAATCGGGCACGGCCAATTTGCACTCGAAATCTTTCCACTGCCTGCCCAGTTGCTGGCCGGATTGGCCGGATATGGTTTTGTATAAAAAGTTATCGCCAAAGGCGGTGGCCATTTGGGCCTCGTGGTTTGGCGGGGCAAGCATGACGAAGCGATGAAACGCCGGCCGCCTTGTCCGCTCGGCGTTCGGCGCGGTCGAATCCTGATTTTTTTCAGCCGCCTGCCTTTGCAAATCGCCCAAATAATGCCGGATTATTATGTTGCCCATACTATGGCCCACGAAATTTAATTCCTCGATGCCGTCGAGGTTGTCGATAATATGGGCCAGCGATCGGGCGTGCTCGCCGATCTCGTCCCGGGTGCTGGGATACGTTACGTTGAAGATTTCATACCCGCCGTGCTCCGCAAGATAATCGCACAGGGAATCCATCGAATTTCTCGAGCGGAACAAGCCGTGCAGGACGATCACGGCCTTGCCTTTCATGGGCGGCAGGCCTTGCTTGAGCTTTATCTCGTCCAAGGCGTCGCGGCATTGATCGTATGTGCCCGAGGCATGGCGCCGATCTTGTTCGTCCAAAAGGCGGTAATGCCCGGTAAACACGTTGCGCTGGATCCGCCATTTGTGGAAAAACAATTCATCGGACCAGAATTGTTTTCCTCCCATGGTGGGCACGGCGAAATATGGCTGATCGTTCTCCGACATATCTTGCGAGTGTGAAATGTTTGACAGCATTAGCAGCAGAATTAGACATCCAAAACTAATTTTTTTCAAGCGGGGAAACATGGCAATATGATCCGGCAGCCAATATCAAGGGGCGTAAATCATAGGAAGAATATAACGCCGTGGCTGGTAATATTCAGGAAATTCAAGCATAATTATTATATTAAATCCAGAATCATTGGCCAACATGGAATTCAATTGATCGATGCCTGCACGACTTATTGCCATTGGCGACATACACGGCTGCCTTTCGGCCCTGCTAAGTCTTTTGGAAGCAATTAAACCCGGAAGGGATGATACTATCATCACGATGGGCGATTACATTGATCGCGGGCCGGACAGCCGAGGCGTAATCGATTGCCTCTTACAGTTGCAGTCCGCGTGCAACCTGGTGCCGCTGTTGGGCAATCACGATGAGATGCTGATAGACATTCGTAGCGGCCGGGCGGACATGCTGGGCGATTGGCTGCTTTTCGGGGGAGATGCCACCATGTCGTCCTACGGCACCTTAAAACCCGAGACAATCCCACAAAATCACATTGAATTTCTGGAAGATTGCCTATTGTATTACGAGACCGAGAAACATATTTTTTTACATGCCACTTACGATCCGGCATTGCCCCTGGATCGCCAGACTTTGCAAATGCTGCTTTGGGATAAAATCCGGCCCACGCCTCCAGGCCCTCATTGCTCCGGCAAGACGGTCATCGTAGGACATACCGCCCAACGCAACGGAGAAATCCTGGACCTGGGCTATCTCAAGTGCATCGACACCTGCTGCTACGGCGAAGGCTGGCTCACGGCCATGGATGTCCAGTCCGGCCAAATTTGGCAGGCCGACAAGGCGGGAAGGATGAGGGATGAATGATGAATAATGAATTATTGTTGGGGCGATAGTTGTACTGTCGCCCCTGCACAGGTGCGGCAGTATAACTGCCGCACCAATGGGAAGACATATTTCAGGACACCGTCATTTAGCTTCCATTTTGTACGACGTGTATCCGCCGGAGATGTTGCGGACCTTGAAGCCGTTTTGCTCGAGGATCCGCGTGGCATAATAGGAGGTTTGGCCCACGGCGCAATGGACCCATATTTCCTTATCGCGGGGCAATTCATTGAGGCGGGAGCGGAGTTCGCCCAAGGGGATGCGAATCGTGCCGTCGATTGCATCCGAGGCCGTGGCGGAGAGCGGGCGGACGTCGAGTGTGACGGGCGTTTGATCGGCCGCGGCCAGGTCCATCCAATCCTCCCACGAGGCCGGCGATACGTCGCCGCGGAGGATATTTCCAGCCACAAAACCGGCCATATTGATGGGATCTTTCGCGCTGCCGTACTGGGGTGCATAAGCCAATTCGGCCTCTTCCAGGTCGAACACGGTGGCCCCTTTTTGAATGGCCATGGCCAAGACGTCTATGCGTTTGTCCACGCCGGCCTTTCCCACAGCTTGCGCACCCAAGAGGCGGCCGGTATCGGGGGCAAAAAGGAGTTTTAGCGAAATGCGTTCCGCCCCCGGATAATACCCGGCGTGCTGGAACGAATGTGTATAGGTCTTTTGATAGGGAATGTTCTCGCGGCGGAGTGTTTTTTCCACGGCCCCGGTCATGGCCAGAGTGAGGTCGAACACGCCCACCACGGCCGTGCCTTGGGAGCCGCGATAACGGGCGTCCCGCCCGCAAATCGCGTCGGCCGCGATGCGTCCCTGGCGATTGGCCGGCCCGGCCAGGGGGATCAAAGCGGGCTTGCCGGTGATGAAATCCCGCACCTCCACGGCGTCACCCACGGCGAAAATGGCCGGATCGTTTGTGCGCATCTGGTCGTCCACACGGATGCCGCCGGTCGTGCCGATCTCCAGGCCGCTTTTCTTGGCCAATTCCACGTCCGGTTTAACGCCCAAGGCCAAAACGACCACGCCGCCTACGTGGTGTTCATTTCTTTTGGTGACCGCCGCGATCTTGCCGTCCGCCGCCGATTCGAATGCGACCACATCGGTGTCCAGGTGCAATTCGACGCCTTGTTTTTTCAATTCCCGATATACGGGGCTGACCATTTCCGGGTCCATCTGCGGCATGGCCTGGCCCATGCGCTCGATTATCGCGACTTCCATGCCGCGGCGGCTGAAATTCTCCGCCATTTCCAAGCCTATGTAGCCCGCTCCAACTATTATCGCCCGGGCGGGATTGTGATGATCGAGCCACGATTGAAGGCAATCGACGTCTTGCAGCGTGCCGCATGGAATAAATCCCCGGCAGGTCGATTCCGGGAAGCGGCGGGCGAATGGGAGCGGCGCCGGGCGCAAGCACCAAAAAATCATATCTTTCCTCGCTTACCGCTCCGGTTTGGAGATTTTGCACCTCAATCGTCTTTTTCAAGCGGTCGATTGAGCGCACTTCATGCCGGGTGCGGACCTCAATGCGAAAGACGTCGCGAAAGTGTTCCGGAGTGGCCACCAGCAGCAGCCGGCGGTCGGCGATCGCTCTGCCCACGTAATACGGCAGCCCGCAGTTGGCGAAAGACACGTCGCCGCCGCGTTCGAACATGAAAATTTCGGCGAATTCGTCCATGCGGCGCAACCTGGCCGCGCACGAAGCCCCGCCCGCCACCCCGCCTACAATCAGTATCCGCCGCGACGCCATAATCTTTAGCTCCTATAAAGGCGAACCGTTTTATATTTCTATCTCTCTCAGTATTTTATTCATACGGATGATCTTGACCATCCCGCGTAGTAATATGAAAATGAGTAATTCCCCAGGACACCGAGCGAGTAACCACAATGCCAGCCAGTATTAAAGTCCCTGACGCTGCCGGACGTTTTGGCCCTTTTGGCGGCCGCTATGTTCCCGAAACATTGACCCATGCCTTGGAAGAACTGGCGGCCGAGTACGATAAAGCGGTCGCCGACGCAAGTTTCCATAACGAGCTTGATGAATTATACCGGCATTACGCGGGCAGGCCATCGCCGCTTTATTTCGCACCACGGCTTACGCAAAAATGCGGCGGGGCACAAATCTATCTGAAACGCGAAGACCTGAACCACACCGGGGCGCACAAGATCAACAACACCCTGGGACAGGCACTTTTGACAGAGCGGATGGGAAAACGCCGGGTGATCGCCGAAACCGGGGCGGGACAGCACGGCGTGGCTACGGCTACCGCTTGCGCCCGGTTCGGCTTCGAGTGCGTGGTTTACATGGGCGAGGAGGACATCCGCCGTCAAAAGCCCAACGTACTGAGCATGAAACTACTGGGGGCCGAGGTCAGGCCGGTGGCCAGCGGATCCCGCACCTTGCGCGACGCGGTGAACGAAGCCTTCCGCGACTGGATGAGTTCCGTGGAAAACACGCATTACATTCTCGGTTCGGTGGTCGGGCCGCATCCATTTCCACGAATTGTTCGCGATTTCCAATCGGTCATCGGCCGGGAAACCCGGGCCCAATGCCTGGATCAGATCGGCCGCTTGCCCGACTTGATCGTGGCCTGCGTGGGCGGCGGCAGCAACGCGGCGGGCATGTTTTATCCGTTCGTGCCCGACGAGGCGGTTAAACTCATCGGGGTCGAGGCGGGGGGCCGCTCGAACAAGCTCGGCGACCATGCAGCCACGCTATGCTACGGCCGGCCGGGCGTGCTTCACGGCAGCTTCAGCTACGTCCTCCAGGATGAAGACGGGCAGACGAGCGACGTGCACAGCGTGTCGGCCGGGCTGGACTATCCCGGCACGGGCCCGGAACACAGTTATTGGAAAGACACCGGCCGGGCGGCATATACCAGCGCTAGCGATATAGAGGCTCTGGACGCCTTCGACGCCCTTGCCCGCGCCGAGGGCATCCTCCCCGCCCTGGAAAGTTCGCACGCCCTGGCCGAGGCCATGAAACAGGCCGGCCGGATGAAATCTGATGCAATCATCGTCGTCTGCCTTTCCGGGCGGGGCGACAAGGACGCGGCCGAAATCGCCCGATTGCGAGGTCAATGAAACCGCTCGTGGTTTCGCGCGATTGATTGTTGATTATTACTTTTTAAATCTCAAATTGTTAAATTGCTTTAATGTCCGCCATCGACCAACTTTTTACTCAACTTCGCGCCGCCCGGCGCAAGGCCTTTATGCCTTTTGTCACGGCGGGCGATCCGGATTTGGATTTTACCGCGGCGGTGATCCGCGAACTGGCCGCCCGGGCGCAAATCTCTGCGAATTGGGCATCCCGTACAGCGATCCCATTGCCGACGGTCCGGTGATACAGGCCTCGTACACCCGGGCGCTGGACAAAAAGATCAAGCTGGCCGGCATCTTGAAAATGCTGGAAAAGCTCGCGCCCGAATTGCCAATCCCCATTGTGACGATGGTCAGTTACGCCATAGTTTTCCGCCACGGGCTGGAGAAATACGTGGCCGAAGCGAAGAGAGCGGGTGTGGCCGGAGCGATTGTGCCCGACCTGCCAGTGGAGGAATCCGGGCCGCTTGCCGAGATTTGTCGGCGAGAGGATTTTTCTCTGATCCAACTCATCACGCCCACCACGCCGCGGGACCGCGCAGTGAAAATCGCGCGACAAACCACGGGATTTATATATTATGTATCGGTTACGGGCATAACCGGCGAGCGAGCGCGCTGCCGCAGTCGATAGTGGACAACGTGGCCTGGCTGCGGGAGCAAACGCCGCTGCCTATATGCATCGGATTCGGCATCAGTCGGCCCGAGCACGTGCGCATGCTCGCGCCGGTGGCCGACGGTTTCATCGTGGGCTCGGCCATCGTCCGCCGCATGTCCGACGCTGCCCAAAGACCGCGGCAAGAGGTTCTAAAGGAAATCGGCGATTACGCGGCTGAATTGATGGGTGCGATGGAATGAGCTTGTTATTGTTTATTCGATAACTCGCCCAAAACTTGGTCGAAAGTCCTTGTGCAATGAATATCAAGCTCGCGATCGAAGTCCATCAGGCACTTTTCCACAAAAGGCCTGTCATAATCTGGATTTTTTTGGATTATTTTCTTAACATCCTCTAGGTCGCGGGGCCTTCCGGCGAAAATTTTTAGTATAATCAAATCCTCTAGAGATGCGAATCTGACGTCCACGCCGCCGATAGCGACAGTATTGCATCTATGTATGGCCTGACGCTCGAACTCGGATAAGGAAAAAACAAAGTCGATTCTGATATTGGTCTGGGGATCAAGAGCAGGGAGTACAAAGGTTTGGCGTAAAAATTCTTTTACGTCATCAATTAAAATTTTAAGGCCCAAGTCTTCTGTCAAGCGTAAGACAGGTTCCGCCCGGGAGGTATCGATCCCCAGCGCGACGTCGATGTCGCGCGTGATGCGCGGTTCGCCATATAATAAGACCGCCTGGCCTCCAATAATCATGTAAGGCACGGATTCCCGTTCCAAACCCAGAGCCAATTTTTTAAGAAGATTTTCGAACACGGTTCAAAATGCTCGCTATGCGGATGTTTTTTTCGATTCCTTCCAGTGGATTGTCCCCGGAGAAATGGCCCAGGCTTCGAGCGAGTTGGTACATGCCGTCGAGGATCCGCAGATTTTCGGCGAAGTCGGGTTTTTGAGCGGCAATCCACCGATCCTCAAAATCGCGAAAAATATCAGGATTTTTGATCATCGGGTTTTTCCAGTTGTCCTTCAGTTTGAGTATATTATACCCCAAAATACTCAGGCGTGCAGCCTCGTTCAATCAAACATCGCGGTTTGTATGCGTTTAATATTCCCGCTTTCTTAGCCGCGCCTGCACGCGGCCGGGGAGGCCTTGGATGCGCAGGAAGCCATCGGCGTCGGTCTGGTTGTATGATCCGCCGCCTTCCATGGTGGCAATACCCTCGTCGTAAAGGCTGTTGGGGCTCGAGCGGCCGTCGACGATGATGTTTCCTTTATATAATTTCAGGTTCGCAACGCCGGTCACGGGCTTTTGCGCCTCGCGGATAAACGCCATCAGGGCATCCATCTTGGCCGCGTACCAGAAGCCGTAATAAACCATCTCGGCCACTTCCGGAGCCAGCCGGTCGCGGAGATGCATCAGGTCGCGGTCCATGGTCAACTGTTCGACCAGGCGATGGGCCTCGTATAGAATAGTCATTCCCGGGGCCTCGTATACGCCGCGGCTCTTCATGCCCACAAAGCGGTTTTCGACCATGTCGATTCGGCCGATGCCGTTGCGTCCGCCGATCGAGTTCAGCCAGGCTACCACGTCGAAGGCGTCCATGGCGTCGCCGTTGACCTTGATCGGCACGCCCGAAAGGAACTCGATGGCCACGTTTTCGGCTTCGTCCGGTGCGTCCTTGGGCGAGACCGTCATGCCGAACTCGACCAGTTCCACGCCGTTGGCGGAGAGATCTTCCAGCTTGCCGGCCTCGTAACTGATGTGCAGGCAGTTCTCGTCCGAGCTGTAGGGTTTTGCCGCCGAGGCCTTTACCGGGATGTTTTTGTCCTTGCAATAGGCGATCATCTCCGTGCGGCCGGGGAATATTTTGCGGAATTTTTCCATCCGCCAGGGGGCGACCACCTTGATGTCCGGATTGAGGGCCTCGGCCGCCAATTGGAAGCGGCACTGATCGTTTCCTTTGCCCGTGGCCCCGTGCACGAACGTGTCGGCCCCGACCTCCCGGGCGGCTTGCAGGCAAACCTTGGCGATCAGCGGCCGGGCGATCGACGTGCCCAGCAGGTACATTCCCTCGTACTTGGCCTGCCACTGCATCACGGGAAAGGCAAAATCGCGGCACAGCTCCTCCTGGGCGTCGATGATCCGGGCGGAGCGGGCCCCGATCTTCCGCGCCTTTTCCAATATCGCCTCCCGGTCCTCGCACGGCTGACCCAAATCGACGTACACGGCGTGAACCTCGCATCCTTCGTCGATTAGCCAGCCCAAGATGACCGAAGTATCCAACCCGCCCGAATAAGCCAAAACGCATTTTGCCATGGCAGTGATCCATTACTTTGAGAAAAACAACGATAAAATCTCCAAAAACAGAAGTCGTTATTTTGTTCGATCAAAATGAGATAGACAAGTGGGGGGTAAGCACGGTTCACCCACTTTTCCCCTTTATTGCATGACGAATCGAACAAAGGTATCACAAGCTATTATTTACCAGAAAGCATGCAATACAGTTCTTAATGCCTTTTTAGTCCCGTCCTACTTTATCGTTAATGTTGCCGCTTGGCTCGTTATGCTGCCCGAACTATTTGTCACGGTGATGGTATAAGTCGCCGCGTCGCCCGGGCTAACGTTGTCTATTTTTAATGTTGCATCCGTCGCGCCGCCGATGGCCGCGCCGTTTTTGAACCATTGATAGGTCGCTTTTGGAATTGCCGCCGCCTCGACGCTGAAGGTTGCCGTTTGCCCTTCCGCGGTAGTAATTGCCGCCGGTTGCGACAGAATTAGCGGGGCCATCGAAGGCGTCCAGCCGCCAAGCACGTAAGTCGGATTGCTGTAGTTGGCGATGATTTCGGCGTCTTTCTCTTTGGTCAGTTGCCTGGAAACGGCATGCCGTTGGCTCACATCGACCGGTTTGCCGTCGCTCAGGTTTGTACTGTTGTATTCCCAATAATGGACATTCGATGTGTCGCCGCCCACTGGACCCCATCCCACGGGACTGATGCCTGCAAGTGCGCAATTGATCAACACCGCTTCACAGTCCGGGTAATTCCTGCTGCGGTTGGCAGGTGCGCGGGCGATAACCGTTTCACGGTCTCCGGTGGTCTGAAACCTGCAATTTAGAAAGACATTGCCGTGGTTTGCCGCAGTGTTGCGTATCCACATGTATGGTCCGCCGTGCGAAATGAGTTCGCAATGATCGAAAAACGCCGGCCCGCGTCCGAGGATTATATCTCCGTCGCCCACAATTTGGGAATCGATCAGGTAAACCGAATCGTTGACCTGCAAGGCATCGCCCGAGCCCGCGATATTTACATTGCTTACTATATTCCGCCCGCCCACCAGAAGAAGTCCTTCGGCCTGGCCATAAGCGGTGGTTTTTACCGTGAAGTTGACGAGTTGAATACCGCTTGAATTATCGCCCATCAGCGCGGCGCGGCGGGAAGGAAAAGTGCCCGGCCACTCGTTGGTGGCCACGTTCGATGGATGGGGGTTGAAGACTTCATTATTGGCGTAACACACAACGACTTTGTCCCGGTCCTCGCCCAACAGCGTGAGATTCGTCTTGTTGCGGAAATAAACGATCTCCTCATACGTGCCATTCTTGATGAAAATAGCCACGCGGTTCGGATTTTTGTCGGGCATAAAATCGATCGCTCCTTGCACCGTGTTGAAATCGCCCGAGCCGTCGCCGCAGACCACGAGCCGTTTCGAATCGGCCGGAGGCGGCGACTTTTTGGTCGTAAAGGTCCATCCTGTTTTCCCGGCGATTCCCGAGAAGCCGTCGTCGCCCAGGGCCAGCACCCCGGGATCGATCTGCACGTAATATGTCTTGTCATAATCCAGAAGATTGTTGTGAGGGTATATTGTGGCCGACGTTGTCGCGGACGATCACCGGGTAAAAGTGAAACGCATCGGTAAAGCCGCCGATGATCGTAAGCTGATAGGTGTCCGGCGTGGGATCCGCGGTGCCCGATGGAGTCCCCGGCTTGGTGTTGGCATTGGTGAAGTGGCCGGAAACGTACTCGTAAGGATTCGAAGTGTAAGGCGGCGCCTGGGCCCTGCTGCCGGTTGTCGGCCCGGGCGGAATGCTCTGGTCGAGCAGGTCAACCAGCCGGTCGTCCGCCGCGTCATAAATACGAATCTGTCCCGATTTGCCCACGGTTGGCTTGCTGGAAAAAGTGAGCACCAGATGCGTGTCCGGACTGACTCCCACAGCCTTGTCCGCCGGAAAACGCGAAATGGTTTGCTGGGATTCTCCTGTTAATGCAAAAAACAAATTGCATAAAATATAAAGACCGGCGATTGTAATATTTCGTTTCATGGATGAGCCATCCTATCTCGAAAATAAAGCCATTAACAACATATCAGCCGGATGAGTGAAAAACAACGTGACAAAGCTATCCCTAAAGGTGGAAAATTCGCCATTTGATCTCCAACTCGATGCTGATAGCTGGAAAATAATCGGGAAGTTTGCCATCATGAGCCGGCCGTGCCTAACCCTCTTAACGCCAAGCATTTACGAACATCAAATCACACAGGTGTATTTGACTTTCGTGGCAGGCCGCGTGGCACATCTACTTTGACCTAGAATTGCACAGTGAATAGGCGACAGAGCACCGCTTCTGGTCCAAGGCGGCGTCGCAACTAAAAATCTCAAACAAAAGGGGTATCAAAAATGAAGACTAGAAGATTCTCTACAGCCTCAATAGGCTTGTCCGCCGTTGTTATGGCCCTGTGCGAGATTGCGATCTTGCCTTCAACCGCCGCGGCCTGCACCGGGATACGGCTCACGGCCGCCGACGGGTCGATTATCTATGCCCGCACCATGGAGTTCGGCGCGGACATGCAGTCCGACATGCTCGTAGTGCCGAGGGGCTGGGTATATGTCGGCGAAACTGCGGTCGATGTGCCTGGACTCCGCTGGACGACAAAATACGGATTTGTCGGTCCAAATGCCCGGGGATTGCCCTACGTTTGCGACGGGCTGAACGAGAAAGGGCTGGCGGTGGGCAATTTCCTGTTCCCGGGATCGGCCGGATATCAGAAAATCGACAAGCAGAACGCCGATCATGCAATAGCTGCATACCAGGTGCCCGTTTACCTGCTCGGCACGTGCGCCACGGTCGACGAGGCGATTGCCGCCCTGCGGAACGTGCGCGTACGGCGCGGTTGTGAAAGCGCCCTTCGGTTCCCTTTTGGAGTTGCACTATGCCGTCAACGATGCCCAAGGTCATAGCGCGGTGATCGAATACGTCGCCGGGCGCATGCACGTTTACGATAATCCGCTGGGCGTGATCACCAACTCCCCGGCGTTCGACTGGCATCTGACAAATCTCCGCAACTATATCCATCTCAGCCCAAATAACGCTCCGCCAGAGATGATGTCGGGAGAGAAATTTTCCGGCTTCGGCCAGGGGACAGGCATGTGGGGCCTGCCGGGCGATTTTACGCCGCCCTCACGTTTCGTCCGCGCGGTAGCGTTCACCCAAGCCGCCCCGCCCACCGATACGGCCGAGCAATGCCTGTGGCAGGCGTTCCACCTGTTGAACCAGTTCGATCTGCCCTTAGGCGCGATCCGCGGCGTGGACAACGGCAAGACAGTCAACGATTACACGAATTGGACCACCGCAGCGGATTTGATACATCGCCACTATTATTTCCACACTTATTTGGACCGGCGAGTCAAGATGATCGATTTCAACAAAGTCGATCTGGACGCCAAGGACCTTAAGATTATTTCCATGAAGGAACCGGAAACGGCCCAGGACGTGTCTGAGACCGCCAAAAAGTGGTCGCCGCAAAACTAGGCGTGAAACCGGTGATATAGCAAAATTGAGTATATAGACCTGCAGCGTCTGAGATCCGGGCTTTCATGCAGAATTACGACGTTTATAATCCAACACTCAATAGAAGGTGAGCATGACGTTATAGAAAGCATCCACCAGGGAAAACCTAATACGAGAGGGCGTCGGCGCCTTTTCCGTCTTTACGATTGCCCAGCCGGCTCCAAGCCAGGCCGTCCACGGTATAGGAGATTGAATGCACGGAACCGTCGCACGTAACGCAATTCAGGCCCGACGGATGGGCGCTGCCGAAAGAACGCCTGACATGTTGGTTAAAATCGCCGCTGGGATCGCCGGGATCCCTATGATCGCGCCGGGGTATAAAATTCACCGTGGGGTCGGCTTTGATGTTCTCGGTTTCCGTGCCCGTATAACGCCTGAGGTCCTCGTTATCGCCGATGTACATAGGCTCGTTGTCCGCGGGATCCTCGCCTGTATAATACCACCTGGGGTTGATGTATTTTTCGCCGATCAGAATCGTATGGGCAGTGCCGTCGGGTACATCCTGCAATCTGATGAGACTGCCGCAATAAATGATGCCCGTACATGCGGAATATGATTCAAATACATCGCTCGTCGCCGCTTCTTTGTAAGAGGCCGGCGCGTCCGTACCGAAACTATGTGCGCCGGGCGGGGAGCGATTGTCGCCGCCGTTGCCGGCATAATCGCTGCGAGCCACTCCCTCGCCGGGCGATAAAGTGTCTGATCTCAATCCATTGTCGCCTATGAAGAAACTCCTCGTGTCGGCCATTGGAAACAGAATTGAGGGCCTCCGCGTCGGACAATTCATGAACGATATAGGCGTTTGCATCATTTGCTTGGCTATTCTCGGCGCGAGGCGCTCGGCAGGCCATATTGCATCGTCCATATTTGTTTCTGTTCCATGTAAGGCAAAAGGTTGAAGATCCAGCCTCCGGGTTGCCCGCGACTCGTGCCTCGCTCCGGAACACCAATCCAATAACAAGACCACCCGTCGGTGGGAAATCGGCGATTAGTGGAAACATGGCTTTGGGCCGCCAAACCGATTTGCTTCATGTTGTTGGAACAGCTCAGCCTCCGTCCCGTTTCGCGCGGCCTGGATAGCCGGCAATAATAAAGCGATCATAATGCCGATAATGGCAATTACGACCAGGAGTTCGACAAGGGTGAATCCGCGGGATTTACACATGGCTGTCATATGCGTTAAGGAAGTTCGTTCGATTAACCAATTTCCAAATAAACTGACACGCATGCAAAGTGGACTAAAGCTCCTACATGCAATTATTACAGTTTTAGTTGTTTTTTTCAATTGCCAATACGACTTTATTTAGGTTTTATTATCGCATTTGCCCGGCTTTTAACCGGAAATCACAGTTATTGCACGAATAAATCCCCCACAGGCACGATCGTCACGTTTTCCGGCTTGATATCAAGCTTGAAAGCGCTGATCTGCTTGTCTTCCTCCAACACGTTCGCGGGTTTGGCCGTGGGATATGTATAGGGGCTGGGGGCATTTGTGATCAAGGCCTTTTTAAGGGCCTCGGCGTCGTTTGTGACTATGACGATCTGCATATTTTTATATTGCCAATACTTTTTTATGGCGGCGTTTACCTCGGCCAGCGTCACCTGTTCGAGCGACTTGCGGAAAATTTCGAGGTGGCTGCCCTGGATGCCGTAGAATTTATCGTCCAGGGCGAAGGCCAGGCGGGCCATGGTCGTGGGGGCGTAATGCAGGACGTAGTTGTGGAGGAATTTGCGCGTGAGTTCGAATTCGTCCTGTGTCAGGCCGTTATCGACCACGCGCTCGTATTCCCGAAGCGCCCGCGCAGGGCGAATTGGCTGGCGGGATTGGGCATTGGGCGAATCCAGATCTCGAAAATCTGCCGGCGCCGGCAGTAATTAGGCGGCGGAGTTTGCAGCATCCCGCGGTTGGCAAAAAACTCGATGTACGAATAATCGCCGTAGTTCAGGCCGCGAATTTCTCGCAGCACATGATATAAATGGCTGCTGGAATTGCGGTGCTCGCCCAGCCAGGAATTGGCAACAGCCAAGGCGTACCAATCCTTTTCGCCGCGCAACAGGTCGATAGGATAACCGATTTCGATTGCCGTGGCCGAACAATCCTTTTCCACGATTTTCACTTGCAGGCCGTCGATCTTTGGCGGCGATACGGGTAAAGGGGACAGGCCCCCTGTTGTTAAGGGGCCTGTCCCCTTTTCACCCTGCGGTTTGCCGGGCGGAAGCTTGGCCAGGTCGGTGCGGATTTTTTCCAGCAGTTGCCGGTCATATCCGCCGCCCAGGCCGATGACCACGTTGTCGCGGGTGTAATATTCGCGGTAGAAATTTCGCACGTCCTCGATTGTTATGCCATTCACGCCGTCGATGGTGCCGGCGGGGATGTGACCGTAAGGCGTGCCGCGGAAAATGGTGTTATAAAGCACGGCCTTGCCCAATTCCTCGTCGCTGGAATAGCGGAGCGTGTTCTTCAGATAATTGAGTGCGTCGCTTTTCAGGCGGTCGAGATCTTCCTCCTTGAAGGCCGGTTCCATGACAGCCTGCATGAGAAGTTGATAATACTGGTCTAAATTATCCTTATGAATCCGCCCGTAGATGACTGTTTGTTCCACCGAAGCCGCCGCTTCATAGCTGCCGGCAATGGGGAAAAGCCGGTCCAGCACCTCCTCGTAGGAGTTGAATTTGGTCGAGGCCTCAGTGATCATCTGCGCGGTCAAGGCGGCCAGGCCTTCCTTGCCCGGCGGATCGTTCTGCGAGCCGACCTTGAACCACAAGCGGAAACAGATCGTGGGATCGCTCTCTACCGGGAGAGTGACCACTTGATCCATGGGGATCGCGTCTGTGGCGGCAGCGGCGTCGTGCATAAAGCAGAGAAATAGGATTGCAAATTGCAAAATGCAAAATGCAAAATGCAAATTGCGACTGCGGGTAAAAGCACGGAGGGGGCGTCGAAGCGTCAACATCATTTCTCTCCTTTTAACACGGCGATGGTGCAGCGCTGGGGTTGATAATACTCCTTGGCTGCGCGGATTATATCTTCGGGCGTCACACGGTCGTATTCGGCATATAACTGATCTACCGCCTCTATTCCGCCGGTCAGGGCAATGTAGCGGACCAGGGCCACGGCCACGCGCTGCGGAGAATCCAGCCCGTCTAAAAACTCATATTTATCGTGCTTTTTCACTTCAGTCAGTTCTTTCTCGCTTACGGGCACGGTTTGAAAATGCTTGATCGTGTATTCGATGTCCTTTTGCACGGAACCGACGTCATCCGCCTCCTTTACCATGGCAGTGATGGTGAAAAGCGGGGCGTCGCGGTTCATGGGCACTTCGGCGGCGAGAAACAACACATTCTGCTGGCGGATTACCAGTTTTTTATAAAGCTCGCTGGTTTCGCCGAAGGCCAGAGTGCTCAGGAGCCGTGCGGCGGCAAAATCGGGATTGTTAGTTTCAAAGGCCTCGCCTTTGTAGGCCATGCATAGAATGGGCAATGTCTTGCCGGGATAATTGATTTCCACCGTCCGCTGGGCGGTTTGCGGCGGTTCAGGGGGAATTTTCGCCGGGGCGTATCCCTTTTTCCATCCGCCATAGTATTTGCGGATCAAGGGAAAAACGGTATTAGCGTCCACGTCGCCGACAACCAGGATCACCACGTTTTCCGGCCGGTAAAAGCGCTGGAAGAACGAAAGACTGTAATCGTAATCCTGGGGCATGTTTTTGATGTCCTTTTCGAAACCCAAGGTTGTGTGCTTGTACGTGTGGGCGTCGTAAGCCCGATCCAACAACTTTTCTTCCAACGGCATGAATGGATTGGTAATGTCCTTGCGATACTCGCCGTAGACCGCGCCGGCCTCGGTCTGGAAGGCCGGTTCCAGATAGCTGAGGTTTTGGAACCGGTCGCTTTCCAGTTCGATGGTCTTTTCCAGGTTTTCCTTGGCGACGGTCATGAAGAACATCGTGAAATCATCGGTGGTTTCGGCGTTGGAATTTGCGCCCATGCCGGTGAGGATGCCATCGTACATGGGGCCGGGATATTTTTTCGTGCCGCGAAACATCATGTGCTCGAAAAAGTGTGCGAATCCGGTTTTGCCCGGCTCGACCTCGTCGCGGCTGCCCGTGCGGACCACGGTATAATACGTTACAAGCCCGGGGCTGGACATGGGGACGACAATAGTTTTCAATCCGTTGGGCAGTGTTTCCTGCCGGTATGGGTAGGGGAAAAACGTACCCGCCGGCGCCGCTTGCGCCAGCGAGGCCGGAAACAGGCAAAAAAGTGCAATTAGGTGTCGCATAATGTCCCTCGGACAAAAAATCGTTTCGGAATATGGTACAATTATATTAGCGGCTATTTGGGCACAGGCAAGACCAAGTTGGATGCGATATTCCGGGCCGATACGGCCCGGCTCTGTTGTCCGGATAAAGCTCTTCAGGGGTGGTTGTTGACTTGGTAAGAAATCGAATAGAATTAATAGCTCTGTGGCAATAGGTTCCTCTTTTTTATAAGGAGAATTGCCATGCTGCGGTACGAATTGATCGAAACCAACGAGGGCCTGACGGTGATCGAGATTCCCGCCGGCGCCACGGCCGAAGAGGCGGCCCGGCAACAAGACGGCCTGGTCATCGATCCCGGCCCTTTCACAAGTTATGAAGACGCTTATGAGGCCCTCATGGCCTTGAAACTGGATGAGGACGAGGAAGAAGACCTGGATTGATTTTCGCTAAGAGTTCGCCAGGTTTATTCCCGCCCGATTGAACTCCTCGAGAATTCGCATGTTGATTTTTTCCGCGTGAGCCGCGAATTGGTTGCTGTTGGGCGGGGCAAACCAATAAGCGACGTTCAGAACCAGGCCGCTGGCTTTATAATCGCTGAAAAAAACCTGGGGCTGGGTGTTTTTGCCGTTGATGGCCGGATAGATCGGCTCGCCGATGTCTTTTTCGGCCAGAACGTCATTGATGATCTTAAGAGCGAGTTTCACTTTATCGGCCGGCGTATCCAGTTTAAGGACAAGGCTGAAATCGCGGCGGATGCCCTGGCGCCGGGAAACGTTTTCGACCGGGCTGTTGACGATGCTGGCATTGGGTATGCTGATCACGTGCCCGGCCAAGGTGCGGACCCTCGTTGTCCGCAGGCCGATGTCCTCGATTACGCCGTCGCACCCGGAGCAAATGATGCGGTCGCCGATTTTGAACGATCGGTCCATGATGATCGTGATCGAGCCGAAAAGGTTTTTCAGCGAATCCTGGGCGGCCAGCGAAACGGCCAATCCGGCGATGCCCAAGCCCGCCAGCCAGGCCCCGATGTCTTGCTTGAACACCGACTGCACGATGAACATGGCGGCAATAACGACCAGGAAGACCCGCAGCGTGCGCCGCACAAGCGGAGCCACGTGTATTGCCAGCGAAGAATCGGTTTTTGCGCCGATGCGGCGAAATACCGCATCGACAATGGAGATCAGATTATAAAGGTACCAAAAAAACGCCAAATAAAACAATAAAAGCAGGGTTTTGAAGGCGAAAGTTTTTAAATCCGCGCTCATCTTGATCCACAGAAGCCCGAACGAAAGCCCCAGTGCGATGAGAAACAGGTTGGCCGGGCCGGCAAGGTCAAGGAGAAACTTGGTCGAGACGCCCCAACTCCGAGAACCGGTCTTTCGTAATAATATCGCGCAGATTTTCCCGGCCGCTATGCCCAGGAATATCCACAATAAGAGCATGATCCAAGAAAACGCGTTGTTTTCAGTGCAAAGTTTGACAATCTCCGGCTCGTTGAAAATGGAGGTAATCTTGCCGGCAACGTCCTTCACGGCGTCGGTGGGTTCATTGGACGGTTTTTCGTCCTCGGACTTTGGCTTTGACTTGAGATCGGTAACTGTTTCTTTGGGCTTGCTATCGGCTGTAGTTGCCGATACGGCGGCGGTGGTTTGCGGATCGGCTGTCCTGCATAGTCCGACGTTCCCCCACATTAGAAGTAATAAAACAACGGCTGCAATCGACATTTCCCGTTTCATAATCCGCAATGATAGCGAACCGGCACCTGCGATGCAACGCGTTTTGGGGGTGGAATTCGTGTTCCGGCCGAAATTTCTTATCCAGCGCTGGCTGACACGCGATATGCCGTCAATCCCGAAGAAAACTGCGGGAATGACGGCTATTACAGGAAACATCGGCCATTTGCGCAACAACATCGAAACGACACCGGCGTCGCGCTCGTTCCCACGTTCCGCGTGGGAACGAGGATGCTATGCCCAGCAAGAATAGTAAAAATCTCATTACACCTTGGCTGTTGCCACGGCGCCGATTAGTTCTCGAGCCGCGGAGGCCATAAGGCCGAAAAGGTCTTCCAGCATATCCAGGTTGACCGAAGAAAATGCGATGCGAATATCGCGGTCGCCGTCGGCAATCACTCCCACGCCGTATTTCTCCAGCAGGTGTTTGCGAAAGGATTCGGCGTCGATGCCCTTGAGCTTCAGGCACATGAAATAACCGGAGTTGAACGGATACGGCTCCCAGAGCGCGGCGTAATCGGGTGAACCGAGGATTTCATTAACCCGTTTCGCCCTTGCCTGAAGGAGGTTCTTTTTGTCGAGACGTTCGGCGGCAATTTCTTCGGACCCCAAGGCTTTTGCCAGAACCGATTGAGCCACTTGAGAACAGTTGGAAATTGTGCTGCGTATTGCGCCGGCGGCCTTTTTCTCCAAGGCGCCGTAAAGGGTTTCGCCGCTGGAAAAGGCGCGGCTGCTAAGAGTGAGCATGCCGGTGCGGAATCCCCAGACGAATTCTTCCTTTGTCGGCCCGTCCACTTTGACGGCGAGAATCCGTTCGTGCAAGTCGGCGAGCAAGGCAAAGAGGGACTCTTGGAGCACGTCTTCTTCGTAAAACAGGCGGAAGTAGGCGTCGTCGGTCACGGCGATCAGATTGACTCCGTCCTTGGCCGCCGACAGCAGGATGTCAACCACTTGAAGGGCTTCGGTCTTGGTGATCGAGTAACCGGTCGGATTGTTGGGAAAGTTCAGAATAAGTATCGTTTTTTTACGTCCTGCCTGCGTAGCCAAGGCCTGGCTTAATCCGTTGAACGTTGAATCCGCCGCGGGCGTTGAAAAACGGATACGTTCCCAAAAGGGCCTGGTAACGCACGCCGAAAAGCAGTTCGTAGTTTTCCCAGTACTTGTCGGGCAGGAGGATCATGTCTCCTTTATCGACGAAAAGATCGCCGAAAAGCGACAAGGCATGCGTCACCCCGCTGGTGACAATGGGATTGGAATATCCTTTACCGGCGAGGCTGGGATTCTTGCGGATCAACTCTTCTCGCCATTTTTTGCGCAGGTCGGGCCGGCCCGTTGCGGGCGCGTAGGTCAGCGCGTCCGCTGGAGAGAGGTCGTTGAAGTATTTCATGATGGACTTCAAGTGCATGGGCTTTCCGTTTTCGCGCGATGCCGATCGTGGCGTCGTAGCGGTAGGCCTTGTCTTTGGCCTCGGCGCTTTGGGCCAGAATACCGCGGGGGAAGTAGAGCCTTTTGCCCAGGTCGGACAACATGCCGAAGACGTAGGGATTTTCGTGCTCGATGACTTCGTTGAGTTTGGCGGCCAAGGGCCGTATTTCGACGCCCGGTTTGATCACTGAAATCGGGGCCCTCAGGCGCAATCGCAGCGATTCTAGTTGGTCCCAGAGCGCACGCGGCAGGCGGTTGCCGAAGCGTTGAAAGAACTGGGCGACGTCATCGATTTCCGCCAGCCAATCGTTGGGGTTGATTTGGAACAGCTTGTCGAGCGTTTCGCGATTGATATTAAGGCCTTTTAAATCAAGGCTTTCCGGGGCGGGCACATAGCCGATGGGCGTTTTCACGGCATCGGCCTCGCCGCGGCAGCGGTCCAGAATCCACTCGATTACGCGCAGATTCTCGCCGTATCCGGGCCAGAGAAACTTGCCGTTTTCGTCGGTGCGGAACCAGTTGACGTGGAAAATCTTGGGCGGTTTGCTCATGCGCCGGCCGATTTTGTACCAGTGATCGAAATAGTCGGCCATGTGGTATCCGCAAAAGGGCAACATGGCCATGGGGTCGCGCCGCACCTCGCCCTGTTTGCCGAATTGCGCGGCGGTTCGCTCCGACGCCATGGTTGCGCCGACGAACACACCGTGTTCCCAGTCGAACGATTCGTACACCAAGGGCGTCAGATGCGCGCGACGTCCGCCGAACACGAGCGCGGAAATGGGCACGCCGTGATGGTGCTCGGTGCGGAACGAATGCGACGGGCACTGAACGAGCGGCGCGGTGCACCGACTATTGGGATGCGCGCCGAGGATTGGTTTGCCGTCTTTGTCCTTCAAGCCCTGCTTCCATGGGCGGCCTTGCCAATCGATCCCTTCGGCGGGCGCTTCGCCGTCGCCGCCTTCCCACCAAACCGTGCCCTCTTTTGTTAAAAGGACGTTGGTGAAGATGGTGTTGCTGCTAATGGTTTTCATCATGTTCGGATTGGTCTTCGAGTTGGTTCCCGGGGCCACGCCGAAGAATCCTCTTTCCGGATTGATCGCCCACAGGCGCCCGTCGGTGTCGATTCGCATCCAGGAGATATCGTCGCCGACGGTCCAGACGCGGTAACCTTTGACCTTCAATCCCTCCGGCGGGATCATCATGGCCAGATTGGTTTTGCCGCAGGCGCTGGGGAAAGCCGCGGCGATGTATTCGATGCGGCCTTCAGGACTTTCCACGCCCATGATGAGCATGTGCTCGGCCAGCCATCCTTCCTTTTTGCTCAGATAACTGGCGATCCGCAAGGCAAGGCATTTCTTGCCCAGAAGCACGTTGCCGCCGTAGCCGGAACCGCAACTCCAAATGGCATTGTCTTCGGGGAAGTGCAGAATCAGGCGGCGTTTGATGTCCAAGTCGGCCTTTCCGTGGAGGCATTGCGTGAACTCGCCGTCGGTGCCAAGCTGCTTGAGCACCCCTTCCCCCACGTAGGTCATGATTCGCATGTTCAGAACGACGTAAATGCTATCGGTCAGTTCCACGCCGATTTTGCTGAACGGCGAACCCACCGGGCCCATGGAAAAGGGAATTACGTACATGGTGCGGCCGCGCATCGATCCTTTGAAGATTTCGCCCGCCCGGCGATAACCATCTTCCGGGGACATCCAATTGTTTGTCGGGCCTGCGTCTTCTTTTAACCTTGTGCAAATATATGTAAGGTCTTCCGTTCGCGCCACGTCGTTGATTGCAGTTCGATGATAAAGGCAGCCCGGCAGCTTTTCGTGGTTAAGCGGTATAACCTCGCCGGTGGAAATGGCTTCCTGCGTAAGCCTGTCTTTTTCTTCCTCCGAGCCGTCGATCCAAACGATTTTGTCAGGCTCGCACATGCGAGCCATGTCTTCGACCCATTTTTTGAGCTTTAAATGTTGGTTCACGATAATTCGTAGCCTCCAAAATTTTCACCGCCGTCGCTAATGCAGATGCTTTGGCGTGAATTCGCAAAAAAAGCCGAAACCGCATGCAGCAGCGATGTTCCAGCTTTCACTTTCCGTATCTTCAATACAACTCCTTCGACAGAAGCGGCTAAAGTGCAGTAAAATGCTATCCATTGGTCGGCAGCGGATATGTTCCGATCACTGGCTGCGGGGGTAACCTAACAATATTATCAGAGTTTGCGGCCATGTGTAAGGGGTTGGCCGCTTGCCACCCTTCAAAATGGGGGCAAAAAGCTGACTGGCACTATTATCATACTCGATATCGAGCTCCGCGGCGGGCTGGAAGATCGGATGATCTCCGAGGGAACTGATCTGCCTGTGCCGCGTTCGGTCCGGGCGGTCGATTCCATGCTCATACACCCGGCAAAGTTCTATCCCAGCGGCGAAAATGCCTGTAATATCGGATCACTTTAATATTATGCCCGAATAAAAATTGCGCAGGCCGTCCGATGATTCCAAGAGCAGTGCCCCGTCCGCGGCGATGCCCCGGCAAACGCCGGAGACTGTTTGCCGGCCGTGTTTCAAGGCAAGGGGCTTGTCGCGCTGCAAACAGAGTTCATTTGCGCGGGCGGCAATCTCTGAAGGCGCCCGCTTTAATGTGACGATGTTCTTTTCCAGCCGGTTTAAAAGCGCGACTAGTATTTCGGCATGATCCTGGCGCGCGCCGGTTAGCTCCAGTAAAGTGGTTGCAATCGGCAGCAGTTCTGGGGGGACATCGGAAATAGGGACATTGGTGTTGATGCCGATGCCGATTACCGCGCGACCGCCGGGCGGCACTTCAACCAATATCCCGGCAAGTTTTCGGCCTGCGGCAATCACGTCGTTGGGCCAGATGACGCCGGTTTCCTTGTCGCCGAGCAGCGGTTTAAGGGATTCGGCCACGGCCACGCCCGCGGCCAAACTTATTAAATTGTTGGGGCGGTAGTCTGATCCGCCGGGGTCTTCATTGTGTTCAATTACAGAGGTTTGCAACAACAAGCTGAAAGCCAGGCCGCCCGGCCCGGTCCACCAGCGATTTCCGCCCCGGCCGCGCCCGGCCGTCTGACGGTCGGCAATCACTAAAAGCGGCAAATGGGTTGCGCCTTGTCTGGCCCGTTGCAGGGCTCGATCGTTAGTCGAGCCCAGTTCATCGCGGTGCTCCACTTCGACGACGAATGTTTCGCGAAGGATGCGATTGATATCCATGTCAAACGGGAGTGCAAAGAATTAAGAAATCAACGCCGAATGAACGTTGGGGGGGCAGTTAAACTGCCGCCCCAACATAATTAGGCCCCCGGTGTATTCACCGGGGGCTAAATAACTATCTATGCCTGGACTTTTTTGCTTTTTTCCTGTTTTTTGCCGTCGGAACCGGAAGCGGATTGGCCGGACGTTCCTGCGGCGCTTGATTTTTCGGCGGCCGCGGCTTTTTTGTAAGACTCGCTGCGGTAATCGGTCTTATAAAATCCCGTGCCCTTGAACACCAGTGCCGCGCCCGGTCCGATCAGGCGGCGGAGCTTTTTTTTCCCGCACTTCGGGCATTTGCGCATCGGCTCTTCCTTGATCGATTGGAATTGCTCGAATTCATGCTTGCAGGCGTCGCATACGTAATCATAAGTAGGCATGGCAATTCTCGCTGGTTGAATTAATTTGACATCCAATACAACTATGCGTCATTGTTCTTGCCGGCTTCATTGGTGGATACGATTACCTGGCTGGGCCTTACCACTCGATCGTATAATTGATAACCCTCTTGTGTGACCATTATTACCGTATTTGCCGGATGATCGGGCGAGGGTTGCTGCAATATTGCATGGTGGAGGTGGGGATCGAAGGGTGCGCCCAGGGCCTCGATTTTCACGCAGTGATGGCGTTCCAAGACCCCTTGCAACTGCTGGGCGACCAATTTCACGCCGTCCAGAAGCCCGCTGCCGTCGGTCGATTTCTCGGCCGCTTCGATGGCGCGCTGGACGTTGTCGAGGACCGGCAGCAGGTCACGCAGCAGGCCGATGCCGGCATAACGGCGATGTTCGTCCATTTCCCGCGCCGCCCGCTTGCGGTAGTTGTCCAGTTCGGCCCGGCAGCGCAGGGATTGATCCTTGCACTGTTCCAATTCGGCGCGGAGTTGTTCGATTGTTTCGGGCGCATCGGCCTTTTTCTCATCCGCCGCCTGTTCTTTCCCGGCGGCGGGCGTTGTCGGCGATTGAGCGGCTTGCGCTTGCGCCGTTTCGGCGCCGTGGGCCTGCGGATTTTCCTTTTTGGGTTGTTCTTTTTTGCTCGGATGATGACTCACGCCACGTCCTCCATATATCGACGGCACACGAAGTGTGCCTGCTACATGTCTACGTTTGAAAATATTCTTTTAACTTCTCGAAAAAGTTTTTACGTTTGGGAGTCACGTTTGTGTTTTCCATCTCGGCCAGTTGCCTGAGCAGTTCCTCGTGATCTTTTGTCATTTTTTTGGGCACTTCGATGTGCACCTGCACCAGCAGGTTTCCCCGGCCGCGGGAATGAACGTCGGGCATGCCGCGCCCGCGCAAGGTGAATATTTCGCCGGTGGGCGTGCCGGGCGGTATTTCCAGGGTTTCTTTGCCGTCGAGGGTTGGAACCTCGATGCTTGCGCCCAGGGCCGCCTGCGAATAGGCGATCGGCACCTGGCAGATCAGGTTCCTGCCGTCGCGCTGGAAGAGCGGGTGCTCGCTGACATGGATAAAGCAGTAGCAATCGCCGGTCGGGCCGCCGTCGGGGCTGGGCTCGCCCTCGCCGCTTAAGCGCATTTGGGTGCCGTTGTCCACGCCGGCGGGGATATTTACCTTGTGCGTGATTTTTTTGGGCACATAACCCGATCCGCGGCATTCATCGCAGACCTCGCGGATTACGCGCCCGTTGCCGTGACAGGACGGGCAAGTGGTTTGAATGGAAAACACGCCGGTCGATTGCACTACCCGGCCGCGCCCGCCGCAGTAGCGGCAGATTTCCGGGCTGGTGCCCGGCTTTGCCCCGGCCCCGTTGCAAGTGCTGCAACGCTGATGGCGCATGAAGCGGACGATCTTCGTCGTGCCGTGGGCGGCCTCGATGAGATCGATAGTTACCTCGGTGTGGACGTCGGCGCCGCGATGCACCCGGGCGCGGCCGCCGAAAAACTCGCTGAACAGGCTCTCGCCGAAGATGTCGCCGAAGGCCTGGAAAATGTCGCTGATGTCGCGGAAATGCGGGCCCCCGCCTTCCAGACCGGCCAGGCCGTAGCGGTCGTACCTGGCGCGTTTTTCCGGATGACTTAAAACCTCAAAGGCCTCGGCCGCTTCCTTGAATTTGACGACCGCCTCCTCGTCGCCCGGGTTGCGGTCCGGATGATATTTCAGCGCCAGCTTGCGATAGGCCTCGGAGATCTGGGCTTCCGTTGCCGTCCGCGGCACTCCAAGCACGTCGTAAAAATCGCGTTTGTCCGACATCGTTGCCATATCTTATAGTCCCCCTCTCCCTCTGGGAGAGGGATAGGGTGAGGGCTGTTTATTCCGAATCGCTATTCTCAATTAATTCTAGGCCAGACTCAGAATCTCAAAGCGAAAATTTTATCACAACATCAACTGCGCCGCACCCCCAATATTATTAAGGGCCACCCCGTGGCGAGGTGGCCCGAAAATAAACAATTCAGTGATAACCACAGCGTGTTTTCCGGACTGATACAGTCCGGCTCTGCTAACGCACGCTGCCTTCCACCTGCCGTTTCTTTTTGTCATCTTTGTCCAGGTCGGTGACCATGGTTTCGGTGGTCAACATCAGTCCGGCGATGCTGGCGGCGTTTTGCAGGGCGGAGCGGACGACTTTTAGCGGGTCGATGATTCCGGCTTTGACCATATCGACGTATTTGCCCGTGTTGGCGTCGTAGCCGGTGTTTGTCGGCTTTTCGCTCACCTCATCGGCCACCACCGATCCATCTACTCCGCAGTTGTCGGCAATCTGCCTCAGAGGCTGGGACAAGGCGTGATAAACGATGTCTACGCCGATTTTTTCGTCGCCCCGGGCGCTGTGCGTACCTTTTCCACGGCCTCGCGCGAGCGGAGCAAGGCCACGCCGCCACCGGGCAAGATGCCTTCTTCGGCGGCAGCCCGGGTGGCGTGCAGGGCGTCTTCCACGCGGGCCTTTTTCTGCTTCATCTCGGCCTCGGTGCTGGCGCCCACCGAAACCACCGCCACCCCGCCGCATAGTTTCGCCAGCCGCTCCTGGAGCTTTTCGCGGTCGTAATCGCTGTCGGTGTTATCGATTTGCGTGCGCAACTGGTCCGAGCGGGCCTTTATGTCGGACTGCTTGCCTGCGCCTTCCACGATTGTGGTGTTGTCCTTGTCTACGGTGATTTTCTTCGCCCGGCCGAGTTGATCGAGCGAGACGTTTTCCAATTTCACGCCGAGATCCTCGCTAATCAGGGTGCCGGCGGTGAGGATGGCGATGTCGGAGAGCATGTTCTTGCGCCGATCGCCGAAGCCGGGGGCCTTAACCGCGCAAATTTGCAGCACGCCGCGAAGCTTGTTCACCACCAGGGTGGTCAGGGCCTCGCCCTCGATGTCCTCGGCGATGATCAGAAGCGGCTTGCCCCGCTGCATCACCTTTTCCAGGAGCGGGATCAAGTCGCGGAGGTTGCTGATCTTTTTCTCGTGGATGAGAATATAAGCGTCTTCCAGCAGGCAATCCATCTCAGGGCTGCGGTTGATGAAATAAGGCGAGAGGTAGCCCTTGTCGAACTGCATTCCTTCGACGACCTCGTAGGTGGTTTCGGCGGTCTTGCCTTCCTCGACGGTGATAACGCCGTCCTTGCCCACCTTGTCCATGGCCTCGGCCAGGAGGTTGCCTATTTCGCGGTCGTTGTTCGCGCTAATGGCCCCGACGTTGGCGATTTCCTCCTTGCTGGTTACTTTTTTGGCCATGCCATAGAGGTTGGTGACCGCGGCCTCGACGGCCTTGTCGATGCCCCGGCGGATGGCCGTGGGATTGCTGCCCGCGGCGGTGTTGCGCAGGCCCTCGCGAACGATGGCCCGGGCCAAGACCGTGGCGGTGGTGGTGCCGTCGCCGGCCACGTCCGAGGTTTTTGAGGCAACCTCGTTGACCAGCTTGGCGCCCATGTTCTCGAAGCGGTCTTCGAGTTCGATTTCCTTGGAAACGGTCACGCCGTCCTTGGTCACGGTGGGGCCGCCGTAGGACTTGTCTAAAATGACGTTGCGCCCGGTGGGTCCCAAGGTGACGGCGACGGTGTCGGCCAGTTTTTCGACGCCGCGGAGCATGCGTTCCCGGGCGTGATGTTCGTATAAGAGTTGCTTAGCCACTTTTGGCGGTTCCTTTATCAGTAATCAGTTATCGGTTTTCAGTAATCAGTTGTCACAAAGCTATCAGCAATAAGCTTTCAGCTATCAGCAAAAAAGATTTCTGTAGCTGACTGCTGATTTCTGAAAGCTGATTGCCAGGTTTTTTCTTTACTTCACCACTTTGGCCAAAATATCGGACTCGCGGAGGATTTTTACTTCGCGGTCATCGACCTCCACCTCTGAGCCGCTGTATTTCCCGTAGATTACTTCATCGCCGACGGCCACCGACAGTTTGCCGCGCTGGCCGTTATCCAGCAGTTTGCCCGGCCCAATGGCCAGCACGGTGCCGCGTTGGGGTTTTTCCTTGGCGGTGTCCGGCAGTACTATGCCGCCAGAGGTAACCTCCTCGGCCTCGACCGGCTCCACAACCACGCGATCATCCAACGGCTTCAGATTGATATCCTTCATGTTTTGCGTCCTTTTGATGATGAATTGGAGTTTGATTATTTCACGTTTGCCCTTGTTCTGACGCTTGATCGTCGGAACGATTGGACTTCGCCGTCACAAGAAGATCGTTCACCTTCTTTTCGCATCTACGGAATGTCTGTTGCGTCTCCGCCGACTTGGCTTTGCTTTCGGAGTCGAATTGGGCGTGAAGCCCGATAATACCCGACGCACCAGAATGGCTGGAGACTGCGTGTATGCCATCTGCTACGCATACGCGATTGCACTCGACAACAATGTTGTTCCACCATGCCTCCTGCAAACACCATTCAGGGGCACGGGCACCCAGCGACAGAGAAACAAGCCATTTCCCGTTTATGCATTGGACCTTCAATTGGTTAAGCATCACTTTGCCTCCTAGAAACCCATGCCGCCCATGTCCATGCCACCCATGCCGCCCATGCCTCCCATGCCTCCGCCCATGCCTGGGCCATGTCCATGACCGCCGTGGCCTTTTTCATCTTCTTCCTTGGGAATATTGGTGACCAGGCATGAAGTCGTAAGCAGTAGACCGGCCACGCTGGCGGCGTTCTGCAAGGCGGTGCGAACCACCTTCGCCGGATCGACGATGCCGGCCTTTACCAGATCGCAATATTCATTTTTCTCCACGTCATAGCCGAACGACTTGCCGATTTTATCCTTGTCTTTCCGCACGTTTTTAACGACCACGGCCCCGTCCAGGCCGGCGTTTTCGGCAATCGCCCGCAGTGGGGCTTCGAGAACGTTGGCGATGATTTTCGCCCCCAGCGCTTCGTCGCCGGATAGTTCCAGCTTTTCCAGGGCCTTGTCGGAGCGGAGCAGGGCGACTCCGCCGCCGGGTACGATGCCTTCGGCCAAGGCGGCCTGGGTGGCGGCCCGGGCGTCCTCCATCAGCATCTTTCGCTCTTTCATTTCGGTCTCGGTGGCGGCCCCAACGTGAATCTGAGCAACTCCGCCGGCCAGTTTTGCCAGGCGTTCCTGCAGTTTTTCGCGGTCGTAATCGCTGGTCGTGGTCTCGATCTCTTTGCGAATCTGCTCTGCTCGGCCTTCGATGGCATCTTTGCCGCCCCCGCCCATCACGATCGTCGTGTCTTCGGATGTTACGGTCACCTTCTTTGCCGTGCCCAGGTCTGAAATCTTGACCGATTCAAGAGTTACACCAAGATCTTTGAATATTGCCTGGGCGCCGGTCAGCGTGGCGATGTCGCCCAGCATGGCCTTGCGCCGGTCTCCATATCCGGGTGCTTTTACGGCACATACGCTAAGAATGCCGCGAAGTTTGTTGACTACCAGCGTTGCCAGGGCCTCGCCTTCCACGTCTTCGGCGATGATCAGAAGCGGCTTGCCGGCCTTGCTCACGGCTTCCAGCAGCGGAATTAAATTTTTGGCGTTGGAGATTTTTTCCTCGTGAATCAGGATCAAGGCCTTTTCGAATTCCACCGTTTGCTCGTCCTGATTGGTGACGAAATGAGGAGAGAGAAAGCCGCGGTCGAACTGCATGCCTTCGACCACGTCCACGTATGTTTCCGACTGTTTGCCTTCCTCGACGGTAATCACGCCGTTTTTGCCCACCTTGATAAAGGCGTCGGCCAACACTCCGCCGATAGCCGGGTCGCCGTTGCCGGCAATGGTCGCTACTTGCGTGATCTCCTTTTTATCCTTTTCATTGATCGGCGTGGCCATCTTTTCGATGTATTTGGTTACGGCCTCGGTGGCCTTTTGAATGCCGCGGGAAAGCGACATGGGATCGGCCCCGGCGGCCACCATTCGCAGCCCGTCCTTATAAATCGCCTCGGCCAATAGGGTAGCCGTGGTGGTGCCGTCGCCGGCCACGTCGTTGGTCTTGGTGGCGGCCTCTTTGACCAACTGGGCCCCTAAATTCTCATAGGGGTCGTCCAGTTCGATCTCCTTGGCCACCGTAACGCCGTCCTTGGTGATCTTGGGCGAGCCCCAACCCTTGTCTAATATTGCATTGCGTCCCCGGGGACCCAATGTGCTAACCACGGCCTGAGCCAACTTACTTACGCCTGCAGCCAGGGGCTGCCGGGCTTCATCTTCGAAAACCATCTGTTTGGGCACAGCGGATTACCTCCAATTGTGAGGTGCGTAAGACGCACTGCTTTATTGAGGGATGTATTTTAAATAATGCGGCCAATATTGGCAGCCGGATGTTAGTGGCTAAGAGATAGCAACCGGCGTGCCAATAGGTGGGCTGGTAATCATAACCCTTTGCGGACGCGCGAGATAGGGCGGCGCGGGGTTGGGAGTGAACTAAGAATAATGCGATCGGTTTAGCGGTCGCATGTCATTCTGGCAGACATTAACAGTTATATGCATTTAATTCGTATAAGTGCCAAGTGCTTTTTAAAGGTCCACTCCTGTCGGGTGGCGAGGGAAGCTGTTTTTACGGGATTCTATATATAGCTTAAATTTTGCGCAACTCCTTTGCTGGTAAGGAAAAACTTTCAAAAAAAACGGTTTGGGTACTTGCAATTTTTGGATTTTAGGTTAAGATGCGTTTTATGAGGCTGGGAGGATTTGGATAAGGTTTCAGGTTCTCCGTTACTGCATCTTAGTTTTATCAGTTAGTGAGGTAGCGCTTCTTTTCTTGGGAAACAGGCATCGGAAATTCTTTAGTGCCTAGCGCTGCCGGATGAATGTTCAGCCGAATCTTGCGGCGTAATTGCTTTCCCAAGTTCGTAATGCCCTTTGCGGAACTCTAGTCGGGCCGTACCCTTCTTTTTGCTCCGCTCTAAAGGCATTTTTCTGTACGATGAAACAATGTTTGAGAGTATCAAGTTCTCATAGTGTTAAGCATCATTTAATGAAAGGGTTTAGTATGAGACATGTGTTTTACTTCAAGTTCAGCATCGGATTGCTGACAATTGCGTTGTGTGTTTTCGCAGTCTCAAACTCGCAAGCGGCTACGTATTATTGGGATCCCGGCCTTACCGGCCCCGGCACCGGGACTGCCAGCGGGGGCACAATCGTAGGCACATGGGATGCGGGCACGACGTCAGATTGGTATGACGGCGTATCATCAGACGGATTATGGTCCTCAGGCGCTGATGCCGAATTCGACACCGTCGGCAATACCGTGACGGTCGATAACACCGGCGGAGCAGTCCAAGTCCACAACATCACTTTCAATACGACCGGCTATACTGTATCCGGGACCACGCTTACGCTGGTAAATGTAGCGACTGATCCGACAATTACGGTAACCAACGCTACCGACACCGCGACGATCAATTCCATTCTAGACGACAGCACTTTGGGTGTTGGCTTTACCAAGGCGGGATCAGGCACGTTGAACATCAATACAGGCAACACGTTTGGCGGCAAGGTTGCGATAAACGGAGGAACATTGCACGCCAAAACTGTGACTTCCTGGGGACCCAACCCGGGTGCAGCGATGAACGATAAAATCACAATGAATAACGTGACAACGTTGCAGTTTGACGGCCAAGCGAGCGACTACGACTTCACCGGCACCAATGAGGGGTTGACCATAAACGGAACGGCCACCATTCAGTTGCTGGGCACGGTGGGCAAAAACGCAAGGGCTAACGGCCCGTTGTCGGGCAGCGGCACTCTAATTAAAAAGGGCACCGGCGACACGCTGTCGCTCAGATTTCCAATCGGCGTATCCGCCTTCACCGGCACAATCGAGGTCGCCGAGGGCTGGTTAGACTGCGCAACCGCCACGGTTGCCAGTGGCACTACTTCAGGATTGAACCCCGCAACAACCGTTCAGGTTGACATCGGCGCTACGTGGTCTCTACGGAATCTCAACACCACCATAGCAGGGCTTAATGGCGGTGGTAACGTTGTAACATCAAACAATCCCAACACAAGATCGCTCACTTTCGGATACAATAATGCCAACGGCGATTTTTCTGGCGGCATTGTTCAGCCCAACAGAAACTCGATACCGCTTAACAAAACTGGCACTGGCACGCAGATCTTCAGAGGTGTGAGCAGTGACGTTGGAACCCTGACAGTTGTTGGCGGTACGGTTAAAATGATGTCTGGGGCTTCGCTTGCCAGCACTCTATGGGATGTTCAAAGTCCAGGCACTTTGGACGTCACTGACGCCGGATACACGTTCCTGTCGGGACAAACCCTGGAGGGCAAGGGCCTGGTTAAAGGGAATATCACAGTGCAAGGCACCTTGGGACCGGGCGAAAGCGCCGGACTATTGACGGTCGATGGAAATGTTACTCTTAGCGGCAATTATAATGAAGAAATTAACGGCAATGTCGCAGGCACCAGTTACGATCAACTGCTGGTTACCGGCGCCAATCGTACTGTAAGTTTAGGTGGAACGCTGACAATAACCGATACCTATACTGCACTTTCCAGCGACAAGTTGTGGGTCGTAATAAATGACAATTCTTCCACCACTCTAGCCGGCAACTTTAGCAACTACGTGTCGGTAGGCGGCGCCCCGGTAGCGATTACAGGCATTGCAGGCCTCGCAGGATTTGGAGTTTACTACAACGCCGATTCCAGCACAGGCAACCTCACCGGAGGCAACGACGTGGTAATAGCCGTGGTTCCCGAACCGGCGACTTTGTGCATGCTCCTTATGGCACTGGCCGCAATGGGTGGATTTATCACTTACAAAAGGCGTTGCAAATAGGAATAAATATTTCCTAACAGATTAAACAGTACTGATCTACATCTTTGCATACCCTTTGGGGGTGGCAGTAAATTTCAATGCTGCCACCCCCTTTTCATATAAACATCTTTTTTATTGGTTGATTAAAATTTCGGCCATAGTTTACCCGATCGTGCCCTTTGCCAGGATATCATTAACACATGCATCCCTGGAGCACAAAGACAAGCATTGCTTACCCCCTGATTATGGGGATAATACTCCCGTAAATTTTGCGATTTTTCCAGGTGTTTGTTACTGTGATCCATGCTAAAAATCTAAGGTTTTTTTAAAAAAATTTCCCCGGGTACTTGCAATAGTTAAATTTTTATGTAAAATGAAGAAATTGAAAATAGACTAATCCGAGCGACGTGACCGGGTTGGCCTGACCTTTTTGGCCCTCTTATTTACGAGGCAGCGCTTCACGTCATTGAACTTTTGAAATCAGGCATCCATGTTTCTTGGATGTTGCGCTGCTGATTCTTGTTTGAGCCGATTCGCGGCGTCTTTGGTTTCCCAAGTTCGTGACCATCGAAATGGATAAAAGCATCTCCATTCCGAAAGTTCCTATCGCGTCGTTTGGATTAATGAGTATCGAGTTCAAAGTTCCTTTCTTGAGAAATTGTATTATTCACCTTGTTTCAACTTACTTGGTTGAAAAAACTGATGGAGGTTCTTATGAAAACAAAATTTGTGTTGTTGGCGTTCGTTGCCGTTTTGGTAATGACCGTCGGTGTGGTCCGTGCGGATTATTTAATCTCGGACATGGAAAGCGGCTCTGGTTCCGAGAACTGGGGATTGTATGGAACCGGGACGCCTGATGGATGGCAAGGCCTAAGCATTGGCACTGTAGCTGGCACCGCATTAGGAGCACCCACCACTTGGGGAAAAATGGGAATCGGCACCATGACGGGAACCATAAATCCACAGGAAGGGAAGGATCCGGCTTGGAATCCGACTACCACGTTTATCAGAGGCTGGTATGAAGACTGGGGTAACATGAACATTAATACATACAATCAGCATTCCCAGTATGAATTTGACGCCATTGTTTTTTCCGACTCGAGTTGGGCCTCGAATACCCTATCCGTCAAGATGCGCAGAGATATTCTTGGCGGTTGGGGAAGTTCACAAATGATTCCTCAGGCCGGACAAGATTGGCAAACTTACGATGTATCAGGGTTAAAGACAAATCCTGATCCAGAGATCCAACCTTTCGCGACAATAATACATTTTACAATTCCTTACACGGATGTTGATGCGGTACAGATACCTTTAGCGAATGATTTCGATAACGGTAATACGGAGTTGCAACTGTACTTTGACTTTACGTACAATCCCGCCGGCGGCACTGACGCCGATGGTCCCAGTTACGTTTATATTGACAACCTCAAGCTATCCGGCGATCCGCTTCCGGTGCCGGAACCGGCAACCATCGTCATGCTGGCACTGGCCGGCCTGATGGGACTGTTATACTGGCGGAAACGCTAAGCCAGTGGAAAAAACCATTCCACATTTGAAAAATGAATTTCAAACACAAGCCCACGGGTTGCAACCCGTGGGCTTGTTTGTTTTCTAGGTTCTAGGCTATCCTTGTACTCAGGCTCCGCGGGAAACGAGATAGACTCTTATAACAGATCTCTTAAGTCTCGACCCCTTTGCGGATTTCTAAAACCGCTTTCACCAGAAGCGGCCAGGCGATGGTGGCGTCGCAATGCACCTCGGCGAACCGGCCGCCTTCCTCGCGGCTTATGAATTTGCCCCAGGAAACGCCTTCGCTGTAGGTGCAGCCGCTCAATCCGCCCCAATGCACCGGTTCCGGGCAAATCCGCACCGCGTAACGGAATCGGGGCACGGGCAGATTAGCCCCGATGCGCATGTTAATGGTTTCCACGAAGGGCCCCACCTGCTGGGCCCAATTTCTGGGCACGCCCCCGCCTATGGTTAAGATGCCCAATCGCCCGGCCTCAAGAATCCGCCGGGCATAGTTGTGCAGGTCGAGAAAGGGATTATAAGAGGGGACCGGGGCGAAGAATTTTTCCAAGTCGGCCTCTTTACCCGGGACAAAATCCCGCTCCAGGGCGTGCTTGGCCAGGTCCAGCCCCAATTCGGAATCGGTCAGGGCGGGCACGTAAACCGGCACATCGCGCCGATATGCGCAGCCCAGGATGCTGGGCATTTGCCCGGTTTCCAGGAGTTTTTTCCCGATAGCGCGATTTATTTGCCAGGAACAAATCGGAGCGGCGCAGTCCATCTCATCGAGCACTTCCTTGACCAGGTTCCACGCCCGGCATAGGTTGGCTTCCATCTCCACGGTGTCGTACACGCGATTGTAGCCCCAGGAATAAAGCTGCCCGTCGGAGACGCGGGGATCGGATTTATAATGCACTCCGCCGGTGGCTTCCGAAAGACCGTGGGCCATGATTGCGCCGGTGCTGATGATGATATGCGCCAGGCCGGCGTCGATCATTTCGCACAATACTTTGCCCATCTTTGCCACGGTCATGGCCCCGGACACCGTGACGACTATGGTGCAATCCGGATCGGCAGCCATGGCCGAAAGCACGTCAAAGGCTTCGCCCAGTTCCCGACCCCCAAAAGCCGTTCGCGACATCTTTCGCAGCATGTCGGCAAAGCCCGTCACCTGCCGGAGATCTATCGCTTCCAGTGGTTCGAGGCCGTCTTTTCCGCCGTCGTGCAGTTCTCGGGTCATGATTAAAATTAAAATTATGTTAAATCGAGGCCGGCGAGGTCGCGCCCGCATCCTCATTTCAGGGTATAAAGCGGCGGATGTCAAGGCAGGAGTGAGGGAAAATCGCGTTGGGGCGGCGGTTTAACTGCTGCCCCAACAAAAATACAAAAGGGAATTAAACTTGATTTTTTTCCAAAGCCTTGTAAAGTAATTCATTATTATACCGAAGCGAATTCCTTCAAACATTTTTTACGCCAACGTAAGGAGGAGAAGGAGTGGCAGAGCCGCTCGTACCACGAGAAGTATTTTTCACCAAGGGCATAGGCAAACATCGCACCAGGCTGCAAAGCTTTGAGTTGGCATTGCGGGACGCGGGCATCGAGATTTTCAACCTGGTTCGAGTGTCGAGCATTTTTCCCCCCCACTGCAAAGTGATCTCAAAAAAGCAGGGACTGCCCAAGCTTCAGCCCGGCCAGATCACCTATTGCGTCTTGGCCGAGGCCTCGACGAACGAACCTTCGCGGATGGTCGGGGCGGGGATCGGGTTGGCAGTGCCATTCGTCGGCGAACAGTACGGATACATCAGCGAGCACCACGACTTTGGCATCACCGAGCCGCGCTGCGCGACCTGGTCGAGGATATGGCCGCCACCATGCTGGCCACCACGCTGGGCATAGAATTCGACCCCGAGACGGCTTACGATTACCGCAAAGAGATTTACCACATGTCCGGCAAGATCATTCAAACCCGGGCCTGCGTGCAAACGGCCGAGGGGGATAAAAAAGGCCTGTGGACCACCGTGGTAGCTTCGGCCGTGTTCGTGGTCGATTAATACCCGGCTAAATCCTCGATGGGCGATGGGATAGACTGCAAAAATCGCCCGCCGCTTTCGTACCATCCCTGCTTGGTGAAACGGCACCATCTCAGATCCACGAGAAACCCCAGCCAATGGCCGTTATATTCCAGTGATGCAATCATGCGGCGGTATGGCAAGGGCTTGGGATGATAAAACCCCAAACCGCGCTTGGACAAGTGCTTGCCCACGACTGCAATGCTTTTTCCCTGTGGTGTAATACCGTCGTCGGCAACCGGCGTGAGATGGATCAAGTAGGGGAAGGGAATGCGGTTCTCGTGCCGCTTTTCCGATATTTCCCGTTCAGTATATAGCGCACTCATCAACGCCATTACTTGCCTGCGGATGTCGTCTTCCTGGCATAGGTCGGGCTGCGAAGCTGGATCGAGGTGCGGATCATCGAGTTGAATCATAAGACATCACTGGTTAGACGGTTTTTTTCCATCCGCCCGTGCATTCACGTGCGATGGATTATATGGGATTTATGGCCTGTGCAGGCACGTAAGCGCGAAGTGAAAAGGCCTTTTGGCGGAAAAAAATTGTCACAACCGATCAGGCGCCCAAGCTGAAAAGCATGCCCCAAGCGCCGGAGCGTCAGATAACCAAATAAAACCTAGTTCATAAATCGCAGGATGTCAAACGCCTCGTCTGTCTTATTGTCCCTCAGCAGGGCAATCGCCCAACACCGATAAACCCCCCACATGGCGCGGTGAAAATATGCGTTTTCCGGCATTTCCGACGCCGCCTGGTTCAAAAGTTCCACGGCCTCGTGATATCTGCCCTCCTTGCATAACTCCTGCGACCACTGGTAGTGGACGTGCGCGAAATTGAGCGCGAACGCCTCGTAAAGCGGATCCAATGCCAGCCCTTGTTGGAGCAATGCCGCCGCCTGTTCATAGTGGCCGGCGTTGCCCAAATCGATGGCCCAATTATTGATCGTGGCCAGCAGATTGCCCCGGGCGGGACTGTTGAGCGGATCGAGCCGGAGCGCTTTGGCGTTGGCGGCCGCCGCGTCGGAAAAGCGTTTTTCCGCCAGAAAATCGATAGCCCGGTTGTAATAGAATAAAGCCGTCAGTTGGATAGGCGAAATTTCCCGCAATTTGGCCGTGTCTTTTTTGGGGGGGCTGATCTGATTTTCATGAAACGAGAATGGGGCCTCCCCTTTTTGTGGTGAAAATGGGGATGCATCCTTATGCTCGACATTATTAAAATGCGTCTCGTTCCGCAAACAAAACCACTTTGGGCAAGTGGTTTCGACGTCCAGTGGCCCCTCCGCTAAATAAACTCGGCTCAAAACATGCTCCGGCGTTTCCAGGGCGGAGCACGATAATCCCAACTCTCCGGCCAGGCAATTAAATAAAACCGTGGCACTTAGGCAATTGAAACCGCCCTCATCCAATGCCTGGCGCAAATCGGTGCATTTGATGTTGTATCGCCCTTTGAGAATTTTGCCGTGCATCAAGGCAAAGATTGCCTCGACCTGGCGCCGCTGCGAACTATTCGAATCTCGCTCTTGTTTCAGCTTCCCAACCCATATCGCCACGCGCTCCTCGTAGCGGCCCAATTCGGCCGAATCTTTTACTCCGCTTGCAATCAAGGCCGTATCCAAGAGCGAGAATTCATCCAGTCGCCCGTCGCCGGCATCAGTGAATAACCGCTGCTCCAGCGCGGATAGCGGTGCCTCAACAATTGGAACTACAGCCGGCACACTCTGCGTGCGGGAACCGGATGATAACAGGACTTCTCCATTTTCAAATCCCGCTTCGATTTTTTTATCTGTCCGCGAAACCGCCTGTTTATTTTCGGCCCATGCGGCCGGGAAAATACCAAACCACACCGCCAGAGACCAGATCAGGTTTCTTGCCAGGATATTTTGCATGTCTGCTGCTTTTTACTCTTGACAATTATGCTATATATATACAGATTTCCAGCGTTTGAACACTATATAATTGCAACAAACATAGATAGGACGTGAAAACAGAACAGTCAGGCAAGAAAGCGATAGTTTAGGCGGAATTTGCCGCTTGCGGTTCCGATTACGTCGAGAAAAACTTCTCTGCCGCCGATGAAGAAAATTTTAATATGCGTTTAATTATTCAAAATTTATAGAAAAAATCTGATCTGATGAAAACTTAACAATCAGTCAGCATAGGATATGATAATGTCCAGGCATCTTACCCTTTAATGAATTTTATGACATTGACGCTCCTTAAGCATTCGTGGATCGTTTTTGTGATACTATTGATTGTCTGCTTTGCTGCGGCGGGAATAGGCAGTATCACCACGTATCCAAAAATTGACAACTGGTATGCAACTTTGGCCAAACCTTCTTGGACTCCACCAAATTGGATATTGGTCCGGTATGGTCAATTCTCTACTTGAGCATGGCAACGGCTGCCTGGTTGATCTGGCGGCAAAGTGGATTCGTCCGATCCATTGGTCCGATAACGGTATTCGCTGTGCAATTGGTATTGAATGCGGCATGGTCTTGGTTATTTTTTGGGTTGCAGAATTGTGGTATCGCCTTCTTTGAGATACTTTTTCTATGGGCTGCAATTGCCGCTACGATTGTTGTTTTTTGGAATAGGTCGGTACTGGCCGGACTAATGCTTGTTCCATACTTTTGTTGGGTGACGTTTGCCTGTATTCTGAATTATGCGATTTGGCGAATGAATGCTTAGCAGCGCTTATAAGGCATTATCTTCGATCTAAACTTGCCAATCCGACCACATCTGTAAAGAATTGCTGGATCGGGTTCGGGAAGTTTGACTGCGGCTTCCTGCAAACAACATCCCTTATACAATAAAAGATAGGCGATTATGGGATGAATTAAGAATCCTCATTGCATGGCTATTAAAGTTTTCGAAAATAAATGATAAAAATAATGAATTCTACATAGCACACGTTTTAAGCGCAGGCTGTTATTTTTTTCCAGATGTAAATGGTATGAAATGGAACATCCTCAGGAAACGCGGCATGCAAGAGGAAGCACCTGGGCCGGCGCCGCCTAAGACGCCCGTCTCGGCTTCCGACGTGGAGCGTCGGGCGGTAGAAATCGGCCGTGAATTATTGAGCCGCGCGCGCGAATACAAGCCCGGCCTTTTCACCGCAAGGTTCTGGTCCGACCAACTAATGAATTGGGCCATGAAGGATCCCGCCTTTAAAACGCAACTGTTCCGCTTCATCGACGTTTTTCCCCTGCTAAATACGCCCGAAATGGTCCACGATTATCTGCTGGATTATTTATCGCAGCCGAATGTTACGCTGCCGCCGGCAGTGGAATTGGGCTTAAAGGCGGGCGGACTGGCCAAAGGGCTTTTTGCCAAGACCGTTGCCGGCCGGATCACGGCCATGGCCGGCAACTTCATCGCCGGCGTGGACGCCAACGACGCCTTGCCCACCCTGGAAAAACTATGGAAACAAGGCGTCGGCTTTAGCGTCGATTTACTGGGCGAAGCCTGCCTCAGCCACAGCGAGGCCCGGGCGTATCGGGACCGATATCTTGATTTGGTGCAAGGCTTGCCCGGCGCCGTTGCCAAATGGCCGGCCAATCCGCAATTGGAAACCGACCACATCGGCCCCGTTCCCCGAACCAATGTCTCCATCAAGATCAGCTCGCTCTCGGCCCGGGCAGGACGCCATCGATTTCAATGGGTCGCTCTCCGCGTTAAGCGAGGCATTGAAACCGATCCTGGAAGCGGCGGCGCGGAACGGGGTGTTTGTGAACTTCGACATGGAACAATATGCGCTCAAGGACCTTACACTATCGTTGTTCGAGCGATGTTGCGAAGCCGTCGATTTTCCCGCCGGGTTGGCCCTGCTATCGTACCTGCGCAGCGCTGTGGAGGACGCCAAGCGGATGATCGCCTGGTCGCGGCGCACTGGGCGGCAAATCACCGTCCGCCTGATTAAAGG
Source organism: Pirellulales bacterium (assembly GCA_963838495.1). GTDB lineage: Bacteria > Planctomycetota > Planctomycetia > Pirellulales > Thermoguttaceae > JBEKIK01. Next base: position 433,878 of record CAWIRC010000001.1, read on the forward strand.
CGCTTATTGGGACTATGAAGTCGTCAATGCCGAGAAAATGGTCTGGCCCGTGCCGGTCTGGACAGCCAAGCAAGAAACCGACGCCTGTTTCGAGCGCATGGCCGAGCTGTTCTTAAAGGCCATGCCTCGGCGCGCCGGTCAAGGCGGCGTAAAACTGGCGCCGGGATCGCACAACATCCGCTCGATCGCCTATGTTTTGGCCTTGCTGGAAAAAAACGGTTTGCCCGAGTCGGCCTTGGAAGTGCAGAAACTGCACGGCATGGCCGATCAGCTTGAAGCGGCTCTGAAAAATCGCGGTTTGCGGATCCGGGAATACGTGCCGGTGGGGCAAATGATTCCCGGCATGGCCTACTTGGTGCGGCGGTTGCTGGAAAATACGTCAAATCAATCCTGGCTCCGGGCCGGATTCTTGGATGAGGTTCCCGACGAAGTGCTGCTGGCTTCGCCGCACGATATACAGTCATCAGGCCGTACACTTGCCACCACCGGCCAAGCGGCCGCCGAGCGCCAGAAATATTCGCCGGCCATCGAAGTGCTGGGCAATGGTCTGCCCATGATCAACGAGCCCGCGCGATTTTTCCCAGGCCGGCCAGCGGGAGGCATTCTTGCGCAGTGTAATAGAAATCAAAGCGCCGGCGGTCAAACCCGTGACCGACGCCGAAGATGTCAGGCGAGCCATTGCCAGGGCCGCGGCGGCGTTTCCAGCCTGGCGCGACATGGACCCGATCGAACGGTCGAGGATCATTATCAAGGCGGGAGTGATGTTGCGCGATCGCCGGGATGAAGCGGCCGCGATCATGATCCGCGAGGCGGGCAAACCGTGGCGCGAAGCCGACGCCGACGTGTGCGAGGCCATCGACTATTGCGAATATTACGCCCGATGTGCGGCGGAGCTATATCAACCACGGCGGCTGGGGCAATTTGTCGGCGAACTGAATTACCAGTGGTATCAACCCCGCGGCGTGGCCGCGGTAATCAGCCCCTGGAACTTTCCCTTGGCCATTTGTTCGGGCATGACCGTGGCGGCACTGGTAGTGGGAAATACGGTCCTGGTCAAGCCGTCCTCGCAAACCCGGGCCATTGCTCAAATGATGTGCGAAATCCTATGGCATTCGGGCGTGCCGGCCGACGTGTTGCGGTTCCTGCCCGGGGCCGGAGGCGAAATCGGCGACATTCTGGTCCGCGACCCGCATGTTTCGCTTGTCGCCTTTACCGGCTCGAAAGAAGTGGGATTGAATATCCTCCGCGCAGCGTACAACACCCCGGAAAATCAGCCTTTCGTGAAAAAAGTGATTTGCGAGATGGGCGGAAAAAATGCCATCATTGTCGATGAATCGGCCGATCTTGACGAAGCCGTGCTGGGCGTGCGCCAATCGGCCTTCGGATACTGCGGGCAAAAATGCTCCGCGTGCAGCCGAGCCATTGTGCTCAGCGGGGTGCACGACAAATTCCTCAACCGCCTTGTTGAATCCACACGCACCCTGGTTATCGGCGATCCGGCCGATCCGGGCGCCGATCTCGGCCCGGTGATCGACGAGAACGCGGCGGCCAAGATTCGCCGCTACATCGAGATCGGCAAAAACGAGGGAAAACTGGAGTTGGCCTGCGACGTGCCCGCCAGCCTGGCGGAGCGTGTGGGAAAGCCCTATGTCGGGCCGCATATTTTTTCCGGCATTATGCCCCAGCATCGCCTGGCCAATGAAGAAATATTCGGGCCGGTCCTTTCGGTGATGCGGGTGAATGATTTTGATGAGGCCTTGGAACTGGTCAATGCCACTGCTTATAAATTGACTGGCGGGGTGTTTTCCCGCAAACCCGCGCACCTGGAAAGCGCCCGGCGGCGGTTCCGCGTGGGCAACTTGTATCTCAATCGCGGCATTACGGGGGCCTTGGTCGGCCGGCAGCCCTTCGGCGGATTCGGACTTTCCGGAGTGGGCAGCAAGGCCGGCGGGGCGGATTATCTCCTGCATTTCCTGGAACCCCGCTCATCGAGCGAGAACACCATGCGCCACGGTTTTGCCCCCAACTTGGATTAAGCTAAGCTTTCAATGCGGGTGTTATTCTCCGATATTCATGGGGCGCGTCCGACCATATTATATGAATCGCAGTTATTTGCAATTGACAATTTACAGTTTGCAATGGTCTTGTCGAACTATTCATGCGTTCAGTACGTAAAACAAGGAGGAACCTAACAACACAAACGTCATGAAAGGAGTTTCGACATGGCCGGGACACGCAAAGGTACGTATAAAATAACAAATTGGAGAAAATACAACGAGTCTCTCGTTAAGCGGGGGTCGATTACCTTCTGGTTTAACGAGGACACGATTGACAAATGGCATCACAACAATGCGAAACCCAAGGTTGGACACCCTTTTGTCTTCAGCGATACGGCAATCGAGTGTATGCTCGTTTTGCGAGAGCTTTTTCAATTGCCCTATCGCCAAACGGAAGGATTGGGAAAATCGCTTGCCGAACTGATGGAAGTAATCATTGATATACCGGATTATACGTCGTTGGCCAAGCGAGCAGCGAAAATGGCTATATTGCTGGAAGTTAGAAAACATACCGGCCCGATCGACGTGGTTGTAGACAGCACCGGGCTTAAGGTTTTCGGCGAAGGCGAATGGAAAATGCGTAAGCATGGCAAAACGAAACGTCGTTTCTGGCGAAAGTTGCATTTGGCGATCAATCCGGATACGCATGAGATCGTGGCGGAAACCATGACGGAAAATAGTTGCGATGACGCCGGCCAAACGGACAACCTGTTGGATCAAGTCCACTCGCCGGTTGAAAAATTGTATGGCGACGGAGCTTACGATCAACGAAAGGTTTACAGAACGTTGAAAAAACGCGGGATAAAGGCAATCATCCCGCCGCGACGCAACGCGAAGATTTCGCGACACGGAAATTCTCGTGGCCGTCCTCTGGCACGGGACTTGGCGATTCGAGAAATCCGCCGCCACGGCCGCAGGCACTGGAAAGAGCGAGTCGGCTACCATCGCCGCAGCCTTTCGGAAACAGCCATGTATCGAATGAAATGTTGCTTCGGCGACCATTTGAAAAACCGTTTGATTCAAAATCAAAAAACAGAAACACGACTAAGATCTAAAATCCTTAACAAATACACCCACCTCGGACTTCCTTTGTTCGAGTGGAATTAGTCAACAAGACCGTTTGCAATTAGCAATTTTAATCGCGGTATTCTGGTGCCGGCCTGCTTTCGCTCCGGCCGCGACGCCCTCGCAGGCCATGATTGAATTATCTTACCAGGGCCGGAAGATCGAAGGCTCTCCGATAAGCTGGAATGAAAACATTGTGCATTTGCTGGGGCGCGACGGGCAGTTGTGGGACATCGGGCCGGACTCGGTCAAGGACTTCAAAAAGACGGCCGACCAATTTCGCCCATTTTCGCCGTCGGAAATCCGCGCCATGCTGCTTGCCGAACTGGGCGATAATTACGAGGTCAGCGGCACTGGCCATTATTTGGTGGCCCATCCCAAGGGCCAGGGCGAAAAATGGGCCGAACGCTTCGAGGAACTATATCGATCGTTCGTAAGTTATTTTTCCCAGCGGGGCTTTCGCTGTTCCGCCCCGCCTTTTCCGTTGATCGGCATCGTCTGCCGGAATCAGCGCGAATTTCAGTTGCATTCCGCGGAAAAGGGAGTAATGGTTCCCAACGGCGTGCTGGGCTTTTACAACTGGAAGTCCAACCGGATCATGCTCTACGACATGGGCGGGTCGGCCGATTCCGGCAACTGGCGGCAGAACGCTGCAGTCATAATCCACGAGGCCACCCACCAAACGGCGTTCAACACCGGCGAGCACAGCCGGTACGCCCCGCCGCCGATTTGGCTGACCGAGGGCCTGGCCATGACGTTTGAGGCCCCCGGCGTGTACGACGCCCACGATTATCCCCAATTATTGGAGCGCGTCAATCGAGGCCGTTTGCACGATTTCCGCTTGCTGGTGGAGAACCATCACCGGCCGGAGGTGATGGCTTCGATGATCGCGTCCGATCAACTATTCAAGATCAATCCCATGGCGGCCTACGCCGAAGCCTGGGCGCTGAGTTTCTTCTTAGTGGAAACCGAACCGCGAAAGTACGCTCAATATTTGCATATAACCGCTTCCAGGCCGCCGTTCTCGGAATATAGCTCGACCCAGCGCACCGCCGATTTCACCTCGGTGTTCGGCGCCAACTGGCGAATGCTGGAATCCCAATTCCTGCATTTCATGAAAGGCCTGGAGTAATGCCCGATTTCGGCTTGCCGATACAATCTGTTTAATCGTTATTCCGGGAACTTTGCTTTTGACCAGCATGTCTGCGTAACCTATAAAACCATATGGGGAAATGCCGTGGCGTTCCCCAGTAGTGCGGGCTGTGCAATGAACGTATGCGCAGACGAATGCGCATTCGATTGGCTGCGAATATACATTGGAATTGATCGATTTTCCATGGAAGCAACTCCCCTCCCAATCCCGAGCGCCGAAGATAGTACGGAGCAATTTGCCGCGGCTTTGCGGATGCAACGGCAAAAGGTGCGCGAATTTCTCGCAATGCAGCAGGAGCGCTTGCAGTGCGCCGAAAGGGAATTGTCCGAGCAATTGCAGCACATCGGAGCGGAGCTGGCCGCCGATCGCCGTCAAACCCTCCAGGCTGGAGAAGAACTTGCCCGGCGCTCCGCTCAGCTTCAGCAGCAAGCCGAAGCGATGGAAGAGATGAAAACCGAATTGGCCGCCAGGCAGGCCGAATGGGAAAAGCTTTATCGCGGCGTGATCGAGCAGCAGCAGGCTTTCACCGGACAGTTGAAATTGCAGCAAGACGAAATCGCCCTCCGGCAGCAGGAATTCCTTGAGCAGCAAGCCGCCGCTGCCGCCGCTGAAACCGGGTTGATGCGCGAAAAAAAGGAAATAGAAGCCGGCCGGGTGAAACTGGAAAGCCGGCGCGCCGAGATCGATGCGCTTCGGGAATCGCTGCAAACTCGGCAGGACGATCTTGAACGGCGAAACCAGGAACTAAACGCCAGAACCGCCGAAACGGAAAGCCGCCGCCGCAGCATCGCCCGTGAACTCAGAGCACAACACGCCGCAAATCTGAAGGAACTCGAACTCAAACGCCTTGCACTGAAACAAGAAGCAAAGGCCGATCACAGCGAACTCCAGCGGCAAGTGGAATCTCTCAAAGAGGAATGCCGCATATTGAGAGACAAATTCGCGGCTGCCGAAAACAGCATGGATCGCGCTGAAGTCGAACGAATTAAAGCCGAAAATAAAGAAATGGCCGACCATTTGGCCGTCCTGGAAAGGCAACTTGTCGAGACCAGGCAAGGTCTGGCTGGAGCCCAAAATAATCGCGGCACAGGCGACGAAGACGACGACCTCAACCGCCGCTACGAAATGTCTCTCGATGACCTGCGCGAACTAAAAGCCCGCAACGAGGAACTCCAGGAGCAGCTCGCTCGGGCGCGCCAGGGCGGCGGAGCGAACGCCGGACATATACGGCCCGGAGTCCTCAATTGGGAAGCGGAAAAAATGCGAATTCTCGCCGCTCTGGAAGCCAATTTTGAAGAAGAAAACGAAGAAGATCGCGAAGAAAAACCGAAAATCCAGGACGTGATCCGCAAGACTGATCGCCTGGTCGAGGAAAAGAACCGGGAAATAGGCGAATTAAGAGGATTGTTGGAGAGTCAAACGAATAACATCGGCTCGATGGCCGTGGGCGCCGCGGCGCTGGGAGAAATCCTCGATGCCGACGCCATCATTCAGGAAGAGCGAAAGAATCTTGCCCGGCTTCAGGAAGAATGCCGGGACAAACTCCGCCAGGCGGAAGTCGAAATTTCGCTGGAACGCGCCAAGATCGCCCGGGAGCGGTCGCAACTGAACGAAAAAATTCGCATTTTGGAAGAGCAAGGCATAAATCTCGCGTCCATCGCCGAAGCAAAAGAACCGGAAAAACCGCCCCGGGGCCGCTGGCGCGCCCGCATGGGTTTGACAAATTCCGAAGACGAGCAGAAAAAGTGAATTCGCCGCCTAATCCACCAGGATCAAGGCATAATAGTCTTGCGGACTGTCGGTGGTGCGCACGACCTCGATGGGCAGACCGGCCGCGCGAGCCGTGGCAAAGACATCGATTCCGGCCGCCTCCATCGCCGGGCGGGCCAAATCCGGATGCTGGCACGCGGCTGCCCTGCCCTTTTTCGTCCCCGAAGCCAGGCACACGCATTTCCTGCATAGATCGCAGGGCCCGCACAAAAAGGCAAATGCCTTGTAGTGCCCGGCCAGGAAAACGTTTAATTCCAGGTCCTGGGCTATCTCCCGCACCAACTTCCATCGATTGCCATGCAGCAGTATCGCCGTGTTGTATTCATCGAGCATCTTGCGGGTTGTCTCGGGCGTAGGCGAATGCGGCGGGCAAGTCAGACACTGCCCGTATTCCGAGCATCCAAATTGGCATCTCAATCGCACCCAAACGGCCGTGAATACCTGCTGCGGCGAGACCACGACCGCATCCAAGGCGCCCATCTTCAGAGCCTTGCTGCAAAAAACTTCAAGCTGTTGAGGCGTAATCATGTAGCAGCCTAATATGTATCATAGGTTCCTCTACTCCCCTCTCCCGACCAACCGACCATGCTTCGCATGGTGCCCGTTGGTGCCCGGAGAGGCACCCAGAGGGTACCCGGGGGAGAGGGGCCGAGGTGAGGACCCTTGTTTCACATCATAACTTTGATCCGGGCGATTTTCAACAGATTCTCAATCCCCGCCTTCAATTACCGCCAACGCCGTTTCGATATTTCCGAACGGTGCGCTAACCTGGATGCCGACCACGCGGTCGCGCACCAGCGCCACCGATTGGCGGGCGATATCGATTCCCACGGCCAATTGGCCTTCGCGGCTATCGACCGAAGCCATCCGCTGCATAACGGCGTCGGGCACAATCACGCCCGGCACTTCGTTCCGCATGAACGAGGCGTTGCGATAACTAACAAGCGGCCAGATGCCGGCGATAATGGGGATTTCGTAGCGCTCTACTTCGTCGAGGAACCGCAACAAGGCTTCCGCATCGAAAACCGGCTGCGTGATGGCGAACTCTGTGCCGGAGTTGACCTTGCTTTTGAAACGATCCAATTCTCGCCGCCGATCGAGCGCGGTCGGATCAAGTCCCACACCGATTACGGCAAAGGTTTGCGGGGTGATGGCCTGCCCGCCCAAGTCCAGGCCGCAATTCAATCCCCGCTGCACGGCCGCCATGCCGATGGAATCCATGTCGAACACGCCCGTGGCGTGCGGATAATCGCCCAGCTTCGGCGGGTCGCCGGTTACAAAAAGGATGTTGCGAATATCGCAAGCCGCGCACGCCAGCAGATCGGCTTGCATGCCGATAAGATTTCGGTCTCGGCAGCAGAAATGCAGAATGGGCTCGATTTCGGCCTCGCGCAGGATATGCTCCGCCGCGATGAGCGAGGAGAGCCTGGAACTGGCCCGCGAACCGTCGGGAATGTTTATCGCGGTGATGCCCCGTTGGCGGAGCGTCTTGCTTTTGTCGATGGTTGACCGCATATCGTAACCGCGCGGGCAACAATTCCACGCTCGTCACCCAGAGGCGATTTGCCAGGCGGTAACCCAGTTGCGATTTTTCGGCCAAGGGTGCCGGCGTTTTCAGTTCCGCTGTCTTGGCAATCGCCCCGATTACGCGCTGGGTTTGCATTCGCGACAGTGGTTTGATAGTCGAGGCCAGCACGCGGATATGCTCGGGCGTGGTGCCGCAGCACCCGCCCACCGCCGCCGCCCCCAGGTTTATGTAGCGCTTGGCATATTCAGCCAGGTACTCCGGAGAACACAGGTAAATCCGCCGGTTATCGACCTCTTTGGGCATACCCGCGTTCGGTTGCACGATAAGTGGCAAGGCGGTGATACGCACCGCCCGCTCCACGGCGGCCAGCAAGCCGTCGGGACCGCTTCCGCAATTCATTCCCCAGGCGATGGGTTGCGGGGCATCGCCGGGCAAGGGCGCGATCAAACGCTCGATCGATTCGCCCGAGGCTGACTCGCAGTTGTCCACAATTGCAAAAGAAAGGGCAAAAGGAATGTGCGGCAGATTGCGCATACCGGCAACGCAAATTTCCAAGGCCGAGCGCGTGGGCTGGGTTTCGAAAATGATAAAGTCCGCCCCGCCCTCCAGGAGACTTTCCGCCTGTTCGGCGATCATTTCATTGGAAAAGGACTCTTGCTGCGGCCGGGCAGGCAGTGGGCCGATGGACCCGGCCACGAACATGAACCTGCCGGCCGAGTCGGCGACGTCGCGGGCGATAAACGCCCCGGCGCGGTTTATCTCGCGGACTTTTTCGGCCAGCCCGAACTGCGCCAAGGCCGCCCGGTTCGCTCCAAAGGTGTTGGTGGTGAGCACGTCCGCTCCGGCGTCGCGGTATTCGGTGTGGATGGTGCGGATTAGCCTGGCGTCGGAAAGGCACAACTCGTCGAAACAGCGATTGGTGAACACATGATGGCGGTAGATCTCCGTGCCCATCGCGCCGTCGAAAACCAAGTTGCCCCGGCCCAGCGCTTGTTGGAAAGTCGTCTTGTCAGACATCTGAGAATACTCTATACGCCCTTGAATCGTATATTAGCGTGTCCGGATAAATATTTAGCCCCCGGTGAATACACCGGGGGCCGAGCTAAAAGTTTCTCTTTTTGGACATATCTTCATGGTAGGACTAACTACGAAGAACGTCCTTGATTTCTATAAACGAACCTCCGGCCTGCGCATCAAGCACGACCAGCCCACGTAGCCTTGCGGCCGGAGCGGGCTTTCATACTTGATCCGCCGCAGGTGGACGAACTCGAACAGCCGGCCAAGTTCAAAGCGGATTTCGTCTTCCGAGACCTGGGGCGGTCCTCCTTCCGCTCGCTCGCCCACGCTGCCGGCCAGGCAGAAGTACCATGATCCTGGCCGGGTAAGCCGCCATAGAATGTCCAAATATTGTTCCAGCTTTTCGAGGCGGATGAAGTGGTAAAAACCGGCGTCAAACACCACGTCGAACTGGCCCACCGTCGGGGCGAAATCGAATATGTCGTCCAGCACGAAGCGCAAAAGCGCGTTATGCTGTTCGGCGCGAAGCCTGGCCCGCTCCAAAGCGATCGGCGAGCAGTCTACGGCCGTCACCTCAAAGCGGCGCTTGGCAAAGCATATGGCGTCGAAACCGGTTCCGCAACCGATTTCCAACACCGTTCCGCCCTTGGGAAACGGATATTCCTTCAGGATCCGGAACACTTCGGCGTGCGGCACTCCGGCATCCCAAGGCGGCGTCCCCTGCCGATACATCGCGTCCCAATCGGTAACCACGGGCGGTTTCGCTACAGACAATTGTCTCATCTCAATCTCCGTTAATTAAACTCTTATAAAGCACCAAATTTTAGTTTCTACATTTCTTGAAAACTTGCAAGCAGGAGGTAATCTTACAAAAAAGATTAAATCATTATCTTTTTACTCGCAGATGCTTGACTTCCTACCGGAATCTTTCCTGTTAGGATTAACCAGGTTTTCGTATCACCATTTATTATTCCGCATTCAAAGTATTTTATGCACCCCCACAATGGTGTATTTATGCTAGTTCCGGATTGCTAACATGAAATTACTCTGCATAACCGACATCCATAACCACATCGAATCCTTTCAGCATATTTTAAATCATGCCGGCCCGATAGACGTGGTCCTACTTGGTGGAGACCTGACTAACTTCGGCACGCCCGAAGACGTGGAAAAGATTGTGCGGATTGCTCAATCCGCAAATCTTCCTGTTTTAGCGGTCGCCGGAAATTGCGATTCCGCCCAAATCGACCTTCGCCTGGCTGAATTGGGCGTATCCGTCGCCGGTAGAGGCACAATTATCAACGACATAGGAATACACGGACTCTCGGCAGCGCCGCCATGGCATAAGTGGATGTATGAGTTTACTGAAGAAGAAGCAGCCGCGATCCTTCAGGAAGGCTACAATCAGATCAAAGATGCCCGCTGGCACGTCGTCCTCAGCCACGTGCCTCCGCGGGGGATAAAACTCGACCGCACGCATTTTTTCCAACACGTGGGCAGCACGGCCTTGCGGGAATTCATTGAGCAGACCCGGCCGGCCTTGGTCGTCTGCGGCCACCTGCACGAATCCAGGGGTGTAGACATGCTCGGCCCCACGGTCGTGGTCAATTGCGGGCCAGCCAAATCCGGCTGTTATGCGATAGCCGAAATAGACGACCGAGTTCGGGTCGAACTGCGCCGCTGTTAAATAAAATTAAAAGTTTAATATCTTAGGCACGCAATTCCGCACCGTGTTTTGCCCGGCAGGCCGCCACTACTTGATCGCGAATATCGTCGGCCTGTTGGCTGGTGAGCGTGCCGTCTTTCCAGCGCAGAGTGATGGTCATAAGCAGGCTTTTTTTGTCCTCGCCGAGTCGTTTTGGGTCGCGATACGTGTCGCGGTATTCGAGGTCTTCCAGGCACGGCCCGCCATTGTCATGAACCGTTGCCGCCACGTCGGCCCAATGCACCGCCTCATCGACCACCAGGTTAATATCTCTGATTACGGCCGGATACGCGGGCAATGGGACATAAGTCGGCATCAGATCGGCGGCCTCGACCAGGGGCGATATCTTTATCTCGGCCACCGTGGTCTGCCCACGCAGATCGAAATGCTTTTGTCCTTCAGGCGATAATCTGCCCATATATCCCAAGAGTTCGCCACCGAGTTTGAATTGGCAGGATTCCGCCGGATCGATCAGGGCGATTTCCGCGTTAGTCGATTCCAAGGGCAATTTACAGCGAAGCGTCTCGACAATCGCTTCAATCACCCCTTTTACAAAAGCAGGATCCCGGCCACTAGTGATGCCCAGCATCAACTCTTCATCAGGCAAATCGCCCTGCCGGGGCAGATAGATTTTCGCGATCTCGAAAAGTTCGATCTCTGGATTAGAAAGAGCCTCGTTGGTCCGACGCGCGGAAAGAAGGCTGGGAATCAAGCTGCGGCGCAGGCAGTCGGCCCCGCGAATCACGGGCAGCAAGCTGCGCAGCGGCTCGGCCTTGGTCCAGGGGCTCATTGCCGCCGAAGATTGGGCATCGACCACACTCAGTGTCAATGCCTCATCGATGCCAGCCGCAGTAAGCACGCCGCGAATTTTTTCCAATATCCGGTCCTGGCGCGTTCGGGCAGAAGGCGCCATGGGCACAGCCGTGTCCTCGGGTATCTGCTCATACCCATGTATGCGTCCGACTTCCTCAATAAGGTCGGCCTCGCGGGTCAAATCCCTGCGCCAACTGGGCGGAATCACGGTGATGCTTTCGCCGGCCGCCGATATTAGTGCGGTTTTTTGCGCCCGGCTGGCCCAATTTTTGTTATCGGCCGCTTCTACGTTTCCCAAGGCCAGGAGGATTTCCCGCACCCGCTCCTTCGGCACGTCGATGCCCAAAATCCGCTTGAGCTGGGCATAGCGCAGGGCAACCGGCCCGCGCTGCGGAGGCTGCCGGCCTACGTTGACCGATCCGGCCGCCAATTCACCGCCGCCCAGTTCCAGGATCAATTCGCAGCATCGCCGGCTGGCCCAATCCAGCCCCTCCGGATCCACTTGTCGTTCAAAACGGTATGACGAATCGCTGTGCAAATTCAATTGCCGGGCCGTGTTGCGAATCGAGACCGGATCGAATTCGGCGGCTTCGACCAGGATGTCGGCGGTTTTTTCGGAGACCTCGGTTGCAGCCCCGCCCATCACGCCGCCAATGGCCACTGCATCCTCGGCGTCGGCGATAACGCACATCTCGGGCGAAAGTGCGTATGTTTTATGATCTATGGCCTCGATGGTTTCGCCCGGCAGTGGCCGGCGGACGATTATTTCCCGGCCCTTCAGTTTCTGATAGTCGAAGGTGTGCAGCGGTTGCCCGCATTCCATTAGCACATAATTGCTCACGTTGACCACGTTATTGATCGGTGTCAGGCCGATGGTTTCCAAACGCCGGGCCATCCAATCGGGACTCGGGCCCACCTTCACGCCGCGGATTACCCGCGCAATGTAACGAAAGCACAAGTCCGGGCAATCGATTCGCACCTTGGTCAGCCGGTCGACCGGGGTTTTTTCTTCCGGCGGCCTGGCGGGTGGAATCTTCAACTCCTTGCCCCAAAGTACGGCGATTTCCCGGGCAATGCCGATGTGCCCCAGGCAATCCGGCCGATTACTGCTCACTTCAAAATCCACGGCCAGATCGCCGCCGACCTCCTCGGTCGATTCATGATTCAAACCGGCCATCATCAGCCGCCGCTCCAACTCCTCAAGCGGCATGTCGAGCGTTACGTATTGTTTCAGCCAGTTCCAGGAAACGAGCATTTTTAGTGAGCAGTGGACAGTGGTTAGTGGTCAGAAACCGCTTGCGGTTTAGCGATGAATATCAGTAACGGTAAAAATTATCTATTAAAACTGGTGCAAGAATCTCACGTCGTTCTTGAAAAATTCGCGGATATCGGCGACGCCATGCCGGCGGGCGCATATCCGGTTCGACGCCTAATCCGAAAGCAAACCCGGAATATTCTTCGGGATCGTAGCCGACCGCTCTTAAAACATTGGGATCGACCATGCCAGCCCCGCCCATCTCGATCCACCCGCCTTGCCAGCTCATGTCAACCTCGACGCTGGGCTCGGTGAAGGGAAAGAAGGACGGCCGGAAACGGATGTGCACGTCGTCGGCGAACGCGCTGCGGGCGAACAGGCGTAATACGCTCTTCAAGTCGCACATGGTCACGTGCCGATCGACCAGCAGGCCCTCGATCTGGTGAAACATGGGAAAGTGTGTGGCGTCCGCCGTATCGGGCCGATACACCCGACCCAGCGAGATAATCCGCACCGGCGGCCGAGTCTTTTCCATCACTCGAATCTGCACAGTGCTGGTCTGGCTCCGCAATAATAAGTTGCCCGTCCCCTCTCCCGACTTACCTTCGGTCGGTGCCCGGAGAGGGTCAGGGTGAGGGCGAGCACTAACTGCGGTTTTTTCCGCCGCCGCCAGATAAAAATTTTCCAGCGGATCGCGGGCAGGGTGCTCCAGGGGTATGTTCAGGGCCTCGAAGTTATGCCAGGGGTCTTCGACCTCCGGCCCGTCGGCCACGGTAAATCCCAACCGGCCCATGATGTCCTTTAATTCCTCGATGGTTTGGGTGATTGGGTGCAGATGCCCCAATCGCGGACGCACGCCCGGCACGGTTGGGTCGAATTGCCGCGGTTGGTCCTTGGCGACGCTTTTTTGTGCCAGGCGCTCGGTGGCTGCCTGCAATGCCGTCTCGATCTGTTGTTTGACCTCGTTGAAGTGCTTGCCTGCCGCGGGTTTATCGGCCTTATCGACCCGGCCCAGGCCCTTTTGCACGTCTTTCAGCCGGCCGCTGCGGGCCCCGACGAACTCGATCCGCGCCGTCTCCAGGGTGGTAGCATCCTTGACTGCCGCAAAAGCTACGGTCGCCTCGCGGGCCAGATTGTCCAATTCGGCAAGAAAATCGGCTAGAGCCATAATCTTATTGATATCCGTGCGATGAACCGCCCTCACTCTAATCCTCTCCCGACCAAAATTCGTTCGGTGCCCGGAGAGGGAAATTAGTTCAAGCCAGGGCCTTTTTCACCAGTCCTACGACCTGTTCGAAAGCCTGCGGATCGGCGATTGCCATGTCGGAAAGGATTTTGCGGTCCAGTTCGATCTTGGCCTTTTTCAGCCCTGCAATGAATTCGCTGTATCGCAGCCCGTGCTCGCGTACCGCGGCGTTTATGCGGATGATCCACAACTTGCGGAATTCGCGTTTCCGGTTCCGCCGGTCGCGGAAGGCATAAACCCCTGAACGGATAAGGGTTTCCTTGGCGGTTCTAAGCAGTTTGCGCCTGCCGCCGACAAAGCCCTTTACCTTTTTGAAAAGGCGTTTCTTGGACCGCGTACGGGCGGCCCCTTTGGTGGTTCTCATGATCGACCTTCCAATATAACGCGGGAACCAGGCCCTTCCTGAACACAGGAAGCGTTACCCTGCCCGTCCCGCTTGATAGTTGTCAGTTATCGGTTTTCAGTTTATAGTTTTCAGATAAACAGCGCAACTGTTTATATTTGTTCAATTTGCAATAAAAATGCGACTGCCATAGGCCGAGCCCGTGCCACCCGATCTTTTTAATAACTATGCCCGCAGAGGGCCGAGCGGATGCGGTCGTCTTCGACCTTTTTTCCCACGGTCGTGCCCCGCAATTTTCGCTTGCGTTTATGGCTCTTTCGCGAGGCCAAATGGCTGGTCCCGGCCGAACGATGCTTCACCTTTCCCCTGGCAGTAAGGCGGAAACGCTTTTTTGTACCCTTATGGGTCTTCAATTTCGGCATAACACGCACCCCTCTGTGGAGTATATTTTTAGGATAAACAGATTCAAAATTATAAAACGAGTTCCCAATGCTGAAAAGAGGGGATAACACGAATAGTTGAGACGCCCTAAAAGCCAAGCCCAGGGGCTGCAACCCGTGGGCTTGGTGGTAATTGATCAGGCGGCCTTCTAAAAAGTCGCGCGGGATCGCCGGCGGCGGCGCTGAACGCCCAGCGCAACCGGTCGTCGGGACAAGGCAGGTTGATTACACTGATATGAGCATCGCAGAACAATGCAATGAAGCAGTTTTTAAAAAGCCCGCCCAGACCTTTGGATGGATCATTAGGATTATAAGGCAGGTCGTCGGGCTTGGTCCAGATCACGGCGTGGGCATCGTCCACCTCGACAGTCATGATCGTATGGGCCGTTCCATCGGTAATGTCCTTTATCCGCATCCCTTCCCGGCCCTCAAACACCGTACCCGGCCCGACCGGCACCAAATAATTGGTCATACCCGGCTCTTTCAACTTCGATTTTGGCGATCGATACTCGGCAGGTATTTTGTCGATCAGTTTTTTGTTGTGCTCGCTGTCCCAAGGTTCGTCCAAGTGAAATCGGTCGTACAACTTGTTATAATCACCGAGAAAAGGGAGAAGTGCAACTCGCCAGCTCAAAAGCGGTTTGCCGTCCTGTGAGTAAATTGCAGCGGCTGGAAAATGCTTGTTTGCATCATGATAATTGTGCATGGCCAAACCGAGTTGTTTCATATTGTTTATCGACTGCATTCGCCTGGCATTATCTCTGACCTCGGTAAACAATGCCGTTTGCATCTTGCCCAGCACATTGCTCACTTCGGTGTTTCGTTCGTCGATGTTCAAAACGAGTTTATCGCCTTCCGGCTTCGGGGTTAAATAAGGAATCGAGTCGGCAAAGGTGGGAAATTGTTGTTTAACGGGCGGCAATTCGGCAACGTGTTTCATCACATCGGTGTACAATGCGCCCAAAGATGCGGCCGATACGGAGTCGGGCGATTGGATCACGAGCCGGGTCATTACTTGCGGCGTGAAATTAATACTCAAAGTCGCCCAGGAAAGCCCTCTCGTTATAATATCCGACAAAGCGCCTCCGAGTTCCCTGGACAGCCGCGGCATGGTCTCCTCGATCACCCGCCTGGAATACGCTGGCGGCAGCAAAAGCACTTGAATCGCGGCGTCGCCGGCCGTTTCAAAAGCCGCCGCCAATTCCACCCGCGGATCAGGCGTAATCTTATCCATTTGCTCGTCTGCCCGCGCATTTATTGCCCGACCGAGAATTGTGCTGCCGACGTACTTAAATGAAAAGTGCTTGAATAAAGGATTGAACACCGTCGTTTGCTCGGCTGCTTGTCGATCGTATTTGTCGCTAAGCGGTATGACAAACAATACATAGTCCTGCCTGTTAGCTCGTATTGCAAGATATAGGTCATTGCCGATGGCCTTGATGAACAAATCCTGCATTTGTTGCAGTATCGTTTTTGATTCTAGAATGTCTTCTTTGTCTTCGGGCAGCAATCGACACAAGGCATCCATTGCCGAATCGATTTTGATCCTGGAAACATCCATATGGACAACCAGAAACGTCTGTTCGTCAATGTAGGGAGCTATAAATCTGGCTTCCGCGATGAGGTCGTTCTTTTCCTCTGCCATCAATGTTAAGGACGTAAAAAACACAATGGCCGGTGAAATGACTAATACAAGGCGTTTCATGGTTATTTTCCTTTCGATTCCAGGTGAATTTCGTAGCGCAACCAATAAGCATCCAAGTTCGTGCCGCTCGGCGCAGGCGCTTCTAAAATCGCCGTACTGCCATCAATGCGGTTGTATATAAACGCCGTCCCTTGAAGCGGGTCGATGGGGATCGGCACTTCGGTGATGCCCGAAAGACTCTCTGGCAGTTGACCATCGTGGGCGGCGGCGTAAAGTCTTATGGCCTCGAATATCCGCAATATTGCGATTTCCCGCTCAGTTCTGGCTTGGGCATTCTTTGCGGTCTTTAGGGCGGGCATGAAGGTGGATGCGATTGGCAATAACTCTTGCCCGCCATGGATTACTTCCTTCATTTTGGCGTCGGCTTTTTTCATTCCGGCAACCGACTCGGGATACGGCATATATATCCACTTGAATAATTCATCCCGAAGTTCATTGTATTGCCGAATCGCGGCGACTAAAACGGCTTTACAAACGGGCATCTTTTCAATTTTCTCCGGAGACCAACCGCGCTCGGCAAGAAACGCCTTTGCCTGTGGATACTTCTCGAATAGCACAAATGAAGATATAAATTGTAATGGAACAGGATCGGATCGTTTGTTTAACAGTCTCAATTGCTTTTCTATGGTCTGATTGAGAAGCAACGTCCACTGTTCCGGCGCGATTTCTTTTGTTTCCAGATCCTTCAGGTCGGGAAAGGTCAGATATAAGAAGTCGTATTCCGATACCAAGGCCGGACGGAAGTCGATAATCGGCCTGGGCAAGTCGGTCAATGACCAGTACAGATTCGGTGTCCCAGACTGCTGGATTAATTCCCGCAACTGCTCGGACATCATATTGACAATCGCACAACCTACAAAACTATGAATAAGTGTCGGTCCATTGGCCACGTTTCGTCCCAGGGCAAAACCGGCCTGCAAAGTTTGCACGGCATCGCCGTAATTGCCCTCGGCGATTTGCAGCCTTGCATACGGGGCCAAAAGATGCGCATATCCGCGCGTTTGCTGGATCTCGGCCAATGGGGTCGCAATGCCGTATTCGCGGATGGGAGTCTGCCAATCGCAGTATTCGCATTGCGAGGCGCGTATTATTTCTCTGACTTTCCAGGACCAGCCATTGATTATTGAGCGGTTTTTTTGATCGCGCAATTCCGAAAGCGGCGCTTCCGGCCAATCCCAGGCCTTTTCATTCCCATATAATTCGCTAAACAAGCCGGAAGATTCCGCCATCAACTTGTTGTAAAACACCGCCGCGTTGCCGGGCCTGAGATCGATGAACTCCGGCAGCAATTTGTATTTCAGCGCCGGTCGCGGTTCGGGCATGGGATGCAGTACGATTTTTACCGTCTTGATTTCAGATACTGCTTTTGCCGCCTCTTCGCCTAAAACCGCCCTGGGTATCAGAAACATCGCGGCGATAATAATGCCTATTTGATATTTCATGATTTAGCTCCTTCATTCTTTGTGACTTTGCGCCTTTGAGAGAAATATATTTATTGTTGGGGCAGCAGTTAAACTGCTGCCCCAACATAAGAACTAACTGGGCCCCGACCCGATTTGTTCCAGGATTTGATCCATCAGTTCCCGGCTTGTAAGCGGCCGGGTGACAATCGATTTTTTGTTGTGTGGCGCGGCTGCTCTCGGCTCCCACGAATCCACGCCTTTGTCGATAATCCGGCTGAGCAGTTGCGTATATGAATATGTCGAGTCGCCTTCGCCTGGTCCTCGATAATTGGCTGCCGGCAATAGGGCAAGACCGAATACGGAACGATCACTGCGCGACCGGGCGGCGTGCATGTCGGCGTCGATGTTTTCGCTGACGTCGCGGGCCAGCGATGTCCCCGGGGCGGCATGATTCGCAGTCTCGACAACCGGCCCCAACGCCGATCGTGACACGAGCATCACAAGCAGTGTGGCCGCTATTGCCGACATGACTGCGAAGGCCGCCTGCCATGCCCGGGCTTGGCGACCCAGTGTGACCTCACCCCCGGGTACCCTCTGGGTGCCTCTCCCAATGGGAGAGGGGAGTGTGGGATGTTGCCCGGCCGTTATCGATTGTTGCCCGGCCAGGAACATCAGCCTCTCGCGATCCAGCCGATCGGTGCGGGGCATTAGTGCGGCCAGGGCTGCCTCGAAGGAACTTAAGTCGTCTTCTTTCTTTTCTGCTGACATTCCACACCCAACCTTTCTCGCAAAGTATTCAATCCGGCCTGGTACCAGCGGTGGACAGTGCTGGTCGATGAGCCGGTCAACTGTGCTATTTCTTCAAAAGTCAATCCGCCCCACAGCCGGGCGACTATTGTTTCCCGCTCTTCGATGGGCAACTCCCGCATCCCCTCGGCGGCCTCTGCCGCGTCCAAGCGGTCATCCAGCGTTATGTGAAACCAAGGCTCTTTCCTCACGGCCGCCGTTGTTTCCCGCCGGATTCGGCGCCTGGAATGCCGCGAGGCATTAATGGCCCCATTCCGCACTACCCGATACAGCCAGCCCACAATATTCCCAGGCAGCGCCGGTTGGCGGACCAGTGCTAAAAACGCCTCTTGCACCACGTCTTCGGGCGTATCGCACCACTGCTGGGCATAAAGCACCAGCGCCGCCCCGTGCTCGTCCAAAAGCCGCGTCAAAATTTCCGGGCCTATGCCAGCCATGTTCCCCGTCTCGCTCTGCCGTCTGTAATAAAGACACCGCGGCGGGTGTTTTTTCCCAAGATTTCAGTATAATCTTCCGCCGCGGAAATAGACAGAAACAGGTGTTATCCGCGCTCCTCGGGCATGGAGCAAAAAGAAATCAGGTATTAACAACCTGAATGTTTGAAGAATATGAATTATGGCCCAAAAGCCAACCCCTGGGATGTTTTCACAAACGCAAAGGCATGCCCCGGCATTATTTAAAAAAAATCAACAATCGGATTTCTTCCCCCGATCTCCGTGATCTCCGTGTCTCAGCGGTGAGCCGGCCTTGGCGGCAATTATTTCGGCGCCAGCGTGCAAATCATGCGCCGGCCGTGGTGCAGGGGAGGTGACTCGACCTTGGATACGTCATCCAACTTGGCGAGGATCTCGTCGATCACCTTTCGGCCTTCTTCGATGTGCGCCAACTCGCGCCCGCGGAACATAACGCTGACGATGACTTTATCTTTGTGTTCGAGAAACTCCCGGGCCTTGCCCACCTTGACGTTGAGGTCGTGATCGCCCGTCTTGGGCCTCACGCGAATCTCCTTGATCTTCATTTGGTGGCTGTGGCTTTTGTGCTGGCGTTTTTTCTGCTGATATTTGAACTTGCCGAAATCCATGATCCGGCAAACCGGGGGACGTTCGTTCGGCGCCACCTCCACCAGATCGAGATCGGCTTGGCGGGCCTGTTCCATGGCCTTGTCGGTGGACATGACTCCCAATTGGGTCCCATCCATGCTTATGACACGCACGGAATTAACGCGGATTTGTTCGTTGACTCGCTGCTTGGCATCGCCTGTGATCTTCCATTTTCCCATACGCACTTTTCTCCGAAGTTTTCAGTTAACAGTTTACAGTTTACAGTTCATTTATGAAAAACGATATCCATGCTTGCAGTCATACTGGGCAGTGAACGCCCATTTAATCCTTCAATCCTCCAATACATTAATCCTCTATTCCTCGAATCCCTATTTTTTCGCCGCCTGGCGGATCGTCTTATCGCGGATTTCGATTTTTAATTTTTCTATAGCCTTGTCAATTGTCATGGGGCCGAGGTCGCCTTCCAGCCGGTCGCGAACCGCCACCTTTCCTTCCGCGGCCTCCCTGGCGCCGATGATAAACATGTAGGGAATCAATTCCAACTGTGCGTCGCGGATTTTTGCCCCGATTTTTTCCGCCCGATAATCGCCGCTCGCCCTTAGCCCCGCCTCCGACAGCCGTTCTTGGACTTTGCGCCCGTATTCTTCCACTTTTTGGCTCACGACCATCACCCGCACCTGCTCGGGCGCGAGCCACAAGGGAAAGGCCCCGGCGAAATGTTCTATCAGCATGCCCACGAACCGTTCGAACGAGCCGAACGGCGCCCGGTGGATCATCACCGGCTGGTGCGGGGTGTTGTCCGCGCCGATGTACTCCAGGGCAAATCGCTGGGCGCTGGGCAGGTTGTAATCCAGTTGCACGGTGCCAAGCTGCCACTCCCGTCCTATGCAATCGGCTACCACGAAATCGGCCTTTGGTCCGTAAAAAGCCGCCTCGCCCCGTTCCACGCGCACGTTGGCGAGGCCCATCTCCCGGCAAACTTGTTCCAGCGAATCCTCGGCCCGCCGCCAGGTTTCCACCGTGCCCACGTACTTGTCGCTCGCCGGATCGCGAAATCCCAAGCGGATGCGATAATCGTCAAGACCCAAGGTTTTAAGAACTAGTTGGGTCATTTCCATGCAGTCGCGGAACTCGCCGGCCACCTGGTCCTCGGTGCAGAAAATATGGGCATCGTCCTGCGTGAAGCCGCGCACGCGAGTCATGCCATTCAGTTCGCCCGACTGCTCGAAGCGGTGCACCGTGCCGAACTCGGCCAGGCGCAAGGGCAATTCCCGATAGCTCCGCGGCTTAGACTTGTAGATCGTTATATGATGCGGGCAATTCATGGGCCGCAGCAGGTAACGGTCGCCGTCGGCCATATCGATGGGCGGGAACTGGGAGTCTTTATAATATGGATAATGACCCGAGGTTTCGTATAAATGCACGTTGCCTATGACCGGCGTATATACCGGCTGATAGTGGCGCTTGATCAACTCGCCGTAGATGAAGTTTTCCAGTTCGCGGCGGATGATCGCCCCCTTGGGCAGCCAAAAAACCAGGCCTGATCCCACGGCCGGGTCGATCATGAAAAGTTCCAATTGCCGCCCCAGAACCCGGTGATCGCGGCGCTTGGCCTCTTCGACCTTGCGGATGTATTCGTCGAGTTCCTCGCGGTTGAACCAGGCCGTGCCGTAAACCCGCTGCAACTGCTGCCTGGAGGCGTCGCCCTTCCAGTACGCCCCGGCCACGGAAAGAAGTTTAAAGGCCCCGATCGCCCCAGGGCTGGGAACGTGCGGACCCCGGCACAGATCGATGAATTCGCCCTGCCGGTAAAAGGAAACCGCGGCCTCGTCTTTCAGGCCGTCCTCGATGTGCTCTACCTTAAGCATTTGTCCCAGGTCTTTGCATAACTGGATCGCTTCCCGCCGGTCCATTTCCACTCGTTCGAAGGCTTCGTCGTCCTTGACGATTTTCGCCATCTCGGCCTCGATCCGGGGAAAATCCTCTTCCGAAAGCGCGTGTTCCAGTTGAAAATCGTAGTAAAAGCCGTTTTCAATGGTCGGACCAAACGCCAATTGCACGCCTGGGAACAATCGCATCACCGCCCGGGCCATCACGTGGCGCACGAGTGGCGCATTATGCCCAAGGCTTCGGGATCCTTTTTGGTAACAAGCCGCAGCAAGATTTGCCCTCCCTCGGGCAATGGCTGATCGGCCCCTATTAAACGGCCGTCCACCTGGGCGGCCAGGGTCGCTTTGGCCAGTCGGGGGCCGATATCGGCTGCGATATCCAGCGGACGAACGCGACGCGAATATTCCAAACTACTTCCGTCGGGCAGATTTACCTTCAGCATACTCTCCTGCGTGATTGGATTGGGAATTGGCCTTCGAGCTCAACGTCGTTACAAAGGACATCGGAACGCTACCAGGCAAAAACACACTGCCTTTCAAGTATAAGATTCATAACGATTGTATCAAGAGTGAATTATGCACATGACATAATATTTTATTATTTCTAGTCCCCATCCTTTCCGAAGTGGATACATTCTCACCCCTTTTTCCTTTGATTTTCCCTTTTTTCCTTAGACAGCAAACGATATTCCATCCTCTCTCCCTCCGGGAGAGGGTCAGGGTAAGGGCGAAATTGTTGTTACATTTCCTGTCATTTCCCCTTGTTCGATTTTGCTGATCAAATACATCCTTGGCCCGCTATAAGGGGGTAAGCCGCTCCATAACCATCTGTCATGTTGACTGTTGGACAATCGAATGTCAAAATTACCGTTTGTTTGCCAATTCAGATGCAAGCGGTAAAATGCCACTGGCCCCAAGAAACAGGGCGCTTAGCTCAGTTGGTTAGAGCGCCAGCTCGACAAGCTGGAGGTCACAGGTTCGAGCCCCGTAGCGCCCACTTGTTGTAAATCCCGCCGAATCTTGGAGTTAGATACCTGCCGGCGGTCGGCAGTGCGGCCTGAAATCAAAAGAGGCGCGTAAATTTACGCGCGCTATAGCTTGATGGAGGGTTGCACCATGCCAAAAAAATCCGCTCTACCCAAGTATTGCTTGCACAAACCCAGTGGGCTTGCGTATGTGCGGATCAAGGGCAAAGTGAATTATCTGGGCCGGTATGATTCGCCCGAAAGCCGGAAGGCTTACGTACGAATTATCGAGCAGATCGATCAAGATCCTCCGCCGGATATTTCTTCTCTCCAGGAACTCGAAGACTTGACCGTCGTCGAACTCTGTTCAAGCTACCTCGATTTTTGTGAAATTTACTACCAAAAAAACGGCAAGCCCACGCATTACATCGGCGCGATCGAACTCTCCCTAAAGCGCCTTGCCGAAATTTACGACGAAACGCCGGCCGCGGAGTTTGGGCCCCGGGCCCTGAAGCGCTTTCGGCAGACGATGATCGAAAAGCACCTCAGCCGGAGCTATATAAACGCTCAAATCGAAATCATCAAACGCATGTTTTGCTGGGCTTGCTCCGAAGAGTTGTTGCCCGCGTCGATCGACCACGCGCTTAAAACCGTCAAGGGATTGAAAAAGGGCCGATCTGAGGCCAGGGAGACGGAGCCGGTTGGGCCCGTGCCCGACCAGGTGGTCGATGCAACCCTGGATTTTCTGCCGGCAGTGATAGCAGATATGGTCCGCTTGCAGCGCCTGACTGGGGCCCGCCCGGGCGAAATATGCCAACTCAGGCCCGGCGACGTGGACCGCAATGGAGAGGTCTGGCAATATCGGCCGGCCACGCATAAAACCGAGCACCACGGCAAAGAGCGAATCATCTACATCGGCCCCAAGGCGCAGGCGATTCTCACGCCTTATCTTCTGCGCCCGAGCGATGTTTATTGCTTTTCGCCGGCGGAATCGGAAAGGCGCCGGCAGTCCGAGCGCCGGGCAAAGCGACTGTCTAATGTACAACCCAGTCAGCAAAACCGGCGGAGGTCCGAGCCCAAACGCCGGCCGGCCGATCGGTATGACAAGAACAGCTATCGTCGGGCGATCGCCCGGGCCGTGCACAAGGCAAATAAGCGGATCCGGGAAAACGCCGTGCGTGAAGGAATCGAGGATCCGGAATTTCTTGAATCTTGGCATCCAAACCAGTTAAGGCACACTGCCGGAACCGACATTCGAAGACAATTCGGAATCGAAGGCGCTCAACTCATTCTCGGTCACAGCCGGGCCGATGTTACCCAAGTCTACGCCGAGCGGGATACATCTAGAGCAATCGAAATTATAAAGATGATTGGTTGAAAAAAAATTTCTATTTTTACTATTGACTTTTTGCAAATCCATAAGAATGATTTCCAATATACAGAAAATACACCACATGGTAACTTCCATCCCCAAGAAATGGAAACCACAGTTGCAGGCTCCGTAGCACAACCGGCAGTTGTGGTAAAAAACGTGTGATATGGTTTCCTCCAAGTGGTGTGTTGAGATAATCACTCAACAATTAGGAGGAAACTATGTCTATTTCTAGCGGTGAGCGGCTTTTCACTCTGACCGAAGCTGCAAAGTTAATCCCCCGCCGACGCGCCGGCCGGCCTACTGCGATTAGTTCAGTTTTCAGATGGTGCCAGATTGGTATCAGGGGAATTAAACTTGAATATATTCAAGTTGGCGGATGCAAGATGACCAGCACCGAAGCCATCAGGCGCTTCTATGATGCCTTGACGAAACAATCTCAGGCCGGCCAGGCTCCTGTAAAAAAACCAGCGCCCCATATTTCCGCGACCGCCGCCGGCAAATCGACCGCGCAAAAGAAGACTGCAAAAAGTCGGGGCCTAAAGTAAACCAAACCAATTAAAAAACCCCGGTCAGACTTCGATTGACAAAGGTCTGAAGCACGGGGTTGGAGAATAATTGCAGTGAATTATAACCGATTCTCATTTTCTGTTCAAGTAGGCGGATTTTCCAGCCCAAACCGTGTGATAATCCCGCGCTCGAGGTGCGCTTTAAGAAATTGAGAATAAGGAAGGATTCCGCATGATGCGTGATAATTATCATCCATTAAAATTCGTGGAAATGAACAAAAAATTGTCGAATGGTCCCAAAAGGCTCTTTCGTTGGGTTTGTGAAGATGTTCATTATAAAATTGGAAGTGTGGTGGAGATTAGTCGTAGTGAGCTTGGACGTGAACTAGGCCGAGCCAGGCCGACAGTGATCGAATGGGAACCTCCATTGGTCGAAGCGGGTTTACTTGAAATTTTGGAAGACGAAAAAAATGGGACTGTAAAATATAAGCTCTTGAGCTTCTTTCCCGGGATTGGTTGGAACACTCCACCATCGGATTCTCAAAAGTTTTTCGCCTGGGCAATCGACATTCAAGAATGTGAATCAGGCTGTCGGGAACGGTCAACGGAATCCGACAGCCCGTCGGTTTTGGTTAACGAAACCCGACAGGAAAAGGCTTCTTGTCGGGAACCGTCAACGAAACCCGACAGCCCGCACAATATATCCGCGCGGGACGCGCGTTGTTGTGAAGAGGAAGAAGAGAAATTAATCCTCCTCATCAATTCAGTGACATGGGACCAGGTAAAGATCCGATTTTTCTGGACATGGACTACTATTTACCACAATAGACTTGGCATGCGCGGGAATGAACCCAAAGAGGAAGATCGAGAACTCATCTTGTCGGCGACTGTATTGTCACTGGTTCTCAAGGATGGGAAGCAATGGCTTAAAATCTCTGCGCGCGGCGTGAAGAACAAAATTCGTGGTTTGGAAACCACCCCGATTCAATATTTCCACGGTTGCCTGAGTGGAAATCTAGCCAATTATCTCGGGCTTGTATCTAAGGATGAGGTTAAGGCATTTTTCGGAAAATACTTGCGGTTGGTGCGTCCGAAGGTAGGCGAACTATGGCGGACTCTCGATCAGGAACTGGCCAACCGAAGGGCTGGCCAGGAGGTTAAGAATCCATGCAACAATTGAAACTTTTCGATTCGCCGCGAAGATCTACGCCGCCGGCCATGCCTGCGCCGTACGCGGCAAAGAGCGCGACCAGCCAGGCCGCGGCCGCGGCGATCGCCGGCGAGGCCCGATTCATACGGCAGCGGGTTCTAGCGTTCATCCGATCGCGGAGAGATTATGGAGCAACCGATCCTGAAATTTCAGAGGCCCTGGGCTTGCCGGGCGATTCGTCCAGGCCCCGCCGTATTGAGCTCCGCGACGCCGGCACGATCGTGGATTCGGGCAGAACCAGGCCCACGCGCTCCGGGAGAGCGGCGACGGTTTGGATTATAAGTTCCAAAATTGGTTTTTACCACGAATGAAAAGAGCGGCGATGGTCGCGAAGAAAAGGCGGCGGCCACTAATTGGTTCAGATTGGCAGCATCCCCAGATTTTTCGGCCGCCGCCTTGGGGTTATTATAAACATCCGGCCATTTTAAAAAAGCCTGCCGGCGCATTCACACACCGGCAGGCCGGAGTAGGGGCAGGGAAATGGGTCGAGCAGGACCCCGCCCGCGATGAAATATTTTTTATTCTTCCTGACCTTTACCAGTACTTGGCACGCTAGCACGGAAATCCAACAACGCGCTTCCGAAGTCATGGTATGCCCGCCATGAATAGACAAGCCGATCGACCTCCGCCTGCAAACCCAATTCTTCGACGGTTGGGTTTTCGATGCCGTTTAAAAAACAAACGGCCTGGGGCGCGTCGATCGGCCCGGCCAGCACAGCCCACGCCGCGGCGGATGCCCCGGGAATTGCCGAATTGGCGAAACGCGGTTCCACAACCGGAACCAACACGCCACGCATGCTGTTGCCGGTCGGGGATCCGTCCGTTACGCCAACAAACTCCGATTCGCAAATCGCCCGGGCCAGGCTCTCGAATGCCGGCCCGACGACGAGCACCTTTGGTATTATGTCGAGACAATCCCCATCGGCGTTAACCCGAGCCCTCAAAATAGCAACGGCGCTTGCCACGGCCGCCAGGCTCAAAGGCGTATCGATCAGATTGCCGAGCTCCGCCGTATAAAACGAACCAATGCCGGCAAGCAATGTCGTAATGACTAGATCGGCGATTTTTCGAGCATCGGCTTTGCCCATAGCCTGCGCGGCCTGCCCGAAGGCGCCGGCATCATCGTTAATCATCATTTGTCGGTCGATCGACAATAACTTGCCAAAAGTATCGGCTTTGATCGTGGCTGTTTCTTCGCCGACGTAGGCGTGTGCTATTTCTCCGCCCGGGATCACTTGCTGGAACCCGCCCATGAAGCTTGGGCGCAATAAAGTGTGATCCCTGAAGGATGCGACCGAGACTATCTTGCACCATTGCCGCCAGGCCGCGGGTGCTTGCTGATAGGCGTCCAAAAGTAACTTTTCGCCGGCGAGGCCCAGGGCCTTGGGCATGCTGACTGTCGAGAGAGCCGCCTTAACCAATTCCTCGCGCCCGGCCGGAGGGTCGCGGCCATCGGCTTGCAAACAGCATTTTGCAAAATCGAGAAGGTGCATCCGGCCGGATTTCTCGGCCGCGTGCAAAATCGGTTCGTCAAAACTCCGCTCGGCAGCCTGGCTAAAACCTGCCCGCAGCATGATGCCCGCGGCCATGATTGTATTTGGATCGCCGCCGGGCACGTCGCGGCCGCTGCCGTGAACCATCGAGCCCTTCGGCCGTTCGGCGCGGATCATTGCCAATTCCGCATCGCGTAATTTTTCTTCGAGCAAGACCCGTTCGAAGTCAGAATAAGTGATTGTGCCGGCGGTCGCTTGTAGCATTGCTTCCCGAGCGCGATCTTTCGGACCGCTCTCGTTGTGCCACTTTTCCCGCTCCCAGCGCGCCTGGACCCGCTGCGGATCTGTAAGGCCGGGATTATTTTCCGGCAACGTCGCCCGCAATTGATCGTTCACATTTTCGCCGATATTCGTCTCGGTGCTCATTTTTTTACCTCGTTGTTGTTTTGAAGATGCGGCAATATCGACGCGCGAAGTCGGATCGGCCGCGACTGAGAGAATACTTGTCTCACGGAGCCGGCCGCGATTCACTAGCATTGTCGGCCGCGTAGTCTTGATCGTTTTTCCGTTTATCTTTAGGACCTGGCCTGCTGGAATGTTTTGCGAATCCAATTTCTCCACACCTATGGAAGCCCCGAAAGGCACGCCGGCTTTGGCAAGCGATACGATCCTATCGGCGGTTGCGCCTTCGGCCAGTGTGCCTTGCACATTCAAGATGCCATTTTCAATCGAGGGCTTTCCAGCACCCACGATGCCATCCAACTTATCGTTATGATCGGCCAAAAGTGGAATTGTGGGCGGAATTTCCAACCCGGCCAGATTGATGATCGTCGGGCCATAAAACCCCACGGTCATTACACCGCCGCCGTAGGCAAGGATGTTCACTGTTGGCCGTTTTGTTTCATCGCCGGCGGATGCCTTGATTTCGACCTGGCCGGCGAATCGGAGAAGATCAGGCATTGCTTGCTCTCTGGATCATTGGCATATTTTGTCGCTCGAGCGCTCGGCTGGCCTCATTCCAATCGAAATAAGGCACAAGATCCAATGTCAGCACGGGCTTGATATTTTCGGCAGCCAAAACCTTGAGAATGTCGAAATACGATCTTTGACATTGCTGGCAGAGAAGTGCGGGACTGGCCAGGTGTTGAGTTTTGTCCATGGATTATTTCCTTTTCAGAAAGGCCATTTTGGTTTTTTTCACGGCTTAATTCAATTTGAATTTTCCCACCGTGGGAAAACTCATTGCCAAATAATGTTAACCCGCTGATTGCAAGTCTTGCATCGGCTGTGTCGCATCTTCTGACCGTTGCCTCGATTCGTTGTATGGTTGCCGCGGAAATGTATACCTCCACAACGAGGGCAACGTGGTAACTGAACATATATATATCGGGGCTTATTAATGCTCGATATTTTGGACATGATTAAACCGTGATCTAATTTTTATGGGTCCTGTCAGACGGGTCGATCGATTGACAGTTTAGGGAACAGTCGATGATGACTGTAGATTCCGCCCTTCCACTGTAATACCAAAAAAAATTGTCGATCTAACCAACAAATCCGCTCTCCCTCCGCCACCGCCGGACCTCTTCATATCGCTCTTGATGCGCCGGCTTTAAATTCAAACCCAAAACCATCGGGCCCGGGGCAATTCTCGTTTCATCTATTTTGATTTTTTTGGACTTGGCCGCCGCGGCCCGGGCCGCGCAGATTCTGCAAGGTAGGTAAACTTTATATCCACAACCCAGACAGAGTTTTGGCGGATACAGGTAGAAAATCGATTCTTCACTGTCAAGACTGTCAAGATATTTCTCACTGATAATTTTTCGCCGGCCAGAGGCGATACTTCCAACCGTCCCTCGGGAAACACCCGTTAAGCGAGCGATCTTGCGATGTGAAAGATTGCCCATTTCCAATAGACGAAGAACTTCCTGCTCTAAATGTTTTTTTATCATCCGCCGGAAATTCCTTCCGGATGCCGCCAGGCCAAATATACCACAATGCAGGTCCAAAAATCCCGGGATTTTAGACCTATTGACACCAACAGTCTAAACGGCGAAAATCATTTTCGGTAAAACTGCCTTGGCAGATGGTGATAAAATGTTCAGAAAGGCCGTAACCCCCGATTATCGTGCGCGAAAGCGCGGGTACTTTCACCAGTGCCTTACCAACGTTATTCGGGGGCTACGGCTTTTTTGCTGCGCTAAAAAACGCAGCGGAAAGGCGGTCCCGATGTCCACTTTTCAAACATCGGAGGCGTTT
Organism: Pirellulales bacterium; assembly: GCA_963838495.1. GTDB lineage: Bacteria > Planctomycetota > Planctomycetia > Pirellulales > Thermoguttaceae > JBEKIK01. Next base: position 462,943 of record CAWIRC010000001.1, read on the forward strand.
TTGCCAGTCCCGCAAGACGCTTTCTCTGCTATCACAGCCGCAATAAAAGCGGTCCGATTTAAAAAGGGAAACTTTGCCGTTTACCTTGGGATCCTTCCACCTGGCTGCCGGCCAATTCGGCCCAACGAATTGCCCAGGGGCATAGATTTTGCGGGCCTGCTACTGCCGGCCACGTCGCCGGCCTTTTCGCAACGTATCTGCTTGGCTTTTAACCAGACCCAACTCGAAAACGATCTTATCGATCATCGATGGGCGTTTGTGGTCAAGCGCTCGAAGACACGATTGTTACCTTGCCCGGCCGAAGACCTGGCCGCGGCCGAGCTCCTAAAGGCGTTTCATCAAGCGCTCACGCCTAACGGCCGCGAAGCGGTAGGCGGTGCAAAATGATAACCGCCGTAAAATCTGAAAAAGGCGGAGGCCTCCAGGAATCTTCTCAAACAGCGTTCGGACCGCCAAAAAATAAAGTGATCCTGAATATGTTCGTCGCTGCTTTGGAAATCGCCCAAGGCAAGACAGTTACAAGCGCTGCCCGGGCGGCCGGCCTCTCAATAAATGCGCTCAAGTCATATCGGCGTCGATACCCGATGGATTGGAAAACAATTTTCACAGAGGCGGAAAAAAAGCTGGCAACTGGAAACGTACTGCCCCCCATTAAATTTCCGGCGACCGATTGCGGCCTAACTCGAAAGGCCCTTCATGGGATCCGGACTGCGACAAAACTGCTTGCCACCGGGCTAGAGCATAAGGAAGTCAGCAAAATCTTAAAACTCAAACCGACGACGATCAGACATTGGCAAAGCGCTTATAGTTCCTATTGGGCCCGCTGCTTAAATAAAGCGACCAAAAAAAACAAAATGGAATCGAAGACCGAAACCGCGGCGGCCCCATTATCGCCCACCATGAATCTACTGCAATTCTTCGCGGGATACGTTCTACCGCTTTGCCTAGTGCCCCGATCTACGAGCCCCGCAACGCTGAAGGAATATGCCGGTGCGTTGAAGCACTGGGCTTTTTATACCGGAGATCCACCAGTAAATGAAATCACCGCATTGAAATGCGCAAACTTTTTAGGTGCACTTTCGGATAGGGTTAATCGGCGTGGTGAAAAAATCAGCCCCAATACCGTCCGCAAGATTTGCATCCACCTCCAATTTATTTTTGACCGTCTCGGGCCGCGAACGCCGAAAAACCGTATGGGCGCCGGGCTCTTGGGGGATTCGCCCTGGCTCGACAAACCCCGCCGGCGGAACAAGCCACCAACTGATTCCTTTGGATTGGAGGAAATATCTGAATGGATCAAGGCCGCGAAAAACGCCACGGTTCCGCAAATCGATGGACTGTCGCCGGTGACGTGGTGGAAGGCATTGATTTTGTTTACTTACAATACGGGTCTGCGGATCGGCAGCGTAATGCGTTTGCGTTGGCCGATGCTTTCCGGAAACGTGCTCACAATTCCCGGCGATTGCTACAAGGGCGGTGATTGCCATCAGTTCACACTTTCGGGCGCAGGCGTCGAGGCCATTTCCCCGCTGAAAAAATTTCAAGAGATATATCCGGCAATTTTCCCCTGGCCGCATGGTTTCCACTATTTGCAGACCATCCGCCGGGAAATGCTTAAAGCCTCAAATATCCCCGAGGCTCACAGATACGGTTTTCACGCGCTCAGGAAATCAATGGCGACCGAACTCGCTAAAATAAATCCGTATATCGCCCAAGCCGCGCTTGGGCACATGTCCTTGCTCACAACGATGAACCACTATGTCAACCCGCAAGCCATGACCGACGCGCTGAAAAATCTTCCGCAACCAAAATGAAACATCCTGTCCTTATCGGGCACAGTGCCTTCCGGTAGCACCACCCCGATGTACTGGCCGGCCGCTCTCTCTTTATCTGTCGATGCCGCCGGCAGATTGTCGATCGACCATCGCCGCGGGCGTCGATGATGGCCACCGATCGGTGGCCGCCGAGCTCCGCGGCCGTTTTTGTCAAAATGGCAGAGCCACCATTTGCGCCGTAATCAGCGCGGACGGGTCGGGTCGATGTTTGATACCTACCTTTTCGGCGTTCGAAGCATCGATGCCCGGGCCCAGGCCTCCCTCGATCAATAAGGCGATACGGACCGGCCGGCGGGCGCTGGATCCCATCGCCATAGCCGACGTTGTCGGCAGCCGAGTGCAGCGGAATAAAAATCCCCTTTTCGATCCCCGGATGGTTATCGCCGCAATCGCAGGCGTGTGGAATCCAACCTCAGCAGGTTTGTAATGGTACACCGGATATGTATTCCTCTGCTCATCCCTCTTTTGGCAGCCGATCGGCACGGGATAATTGCTCATTATCAGGGCACTGCCAGAGATTGACAACCTGGCGGCCTCCGGGGCCGGCTGATGCGTTGCCGATGATCGTGGCTGGATTGGTGACCACACAAGGGCCAGGCCGTGCTTGAAAAACTGGAGGCCCTTTAAAAGACCGACCCGCTGCCGGCGATTACCGCGATCATTTCATTGACCGCCAAGCCCAATCAGTGAATTTTTACACAAAAATCTACGCGCATAGAGCATAAAATGTTCATAATCCCCGCAATTTTGCTGTTTGTTTGCTAGTTCTTGCAAATCTCAAAAAACTTATTAAACTCAAGGCAACAAAAGATTTCAGGTTGAGATAAACAAGGTTCGATGGGAGCTCGACAAGCTGGAGGTCACAGGTTCGAGCCCCGTAGCGCCCACTGATTTTAGATTTTGGTTGAAAATTAATTGCATGCGGTTCTATCTTGGCCTCTACTCCGGCGCTGGAAAAGGGACTGCGTTTGGCTTAGCGGCCATTAGGAACGACGCGTCGGCGCTCGCTGAAGTTGTTTGATTGTTTGGGAACACCCGGCTGAATTGCCATATCTGCCAGCAAAGGAGACGCCAATGGAACAAGCCATTCAGTTTACACTCAATGACAAGCCAGTCAGCATTACCGCGGACGGCGACCGCAAACTCCTTTGGGTGCTGCGCTCGGACCTTGGGCTGACCGGCTCGAAGTTCGGGTGCGGGCAGAGCTATTGCGGCACCTGCACGGTCCTTGTGGACGGTGAGCCCATGCGGTCTTGCTCCACCCCGTTAAAGGACGTGCAGGGCACCGAGGTGGTCACGATCGAAGGGCTGGCCAAAAATGGCACTCTGCACCCGGTACAAAAGGCGTTCATCGAGCACGACGCCTTCCAGTGCGGCTTTTGCACGCCGGGCATGATCCTTCAGGCGGTCGCCCTGCTGCGCAAAAATCCCAACCCCAACCGCGCCGAAATCATCAATTCCATGGACCTCAACCTTTGCCGCTGCGGGGCACATACAAGAATCATCGCGGCCATAGAATCGGCGGCCCGCAGTTTGAAAGGAGCGCCGACGCCATGAAAGACGAATATTTGAAGTTGGATTTCAGCGATACATCAGCGACTCTCACCACCGATCGCCGCGAATTTCTCAAGATCTTTGGCGGGGGAATTCTGGTCCTTGTTGCCCTAAGCGAGAGCGAATTGCTTGCCCAGGGTAGGGGCGGCGGCTTCGGCCGGCAACTCCCCTCGGACCTTAACGCCTTTATCAAGATCGGCGAAGACGGTCGCGTATCCTGCTTTACCGGCAAGATCGAAATGGGCCAGGGCATCGTCACCTCGCTGGCCCAAATGCTCGCCGACGAACTGAAAGTGCCGCTGGAGAGCGTGGACATGGTCATGGGCGACACCGACCTCTGCCCCTGGGACATGGGGACCTTCGGATCGATGAGCACGCGATTTTTTGGCCCTGCCCTTCGCGCCGCCGCTGCCGAAGCCCACGCGGTGCTCCTGCAACTGGCCGAAGAGCGCCTCCAGACACCCGCCGAACAACTAAAGGCCGAAAACGGCGCCGTTTTTGTTAAGGATCATCCCGAAAAAAAGGCCACTTATGCCGAGTTGACCGAAGGCAAACGCATCGAGCGCAAATTGGACAAGAAAGCCGCTCTGGAATCCGTTTCCGAGTTTACGGTCATGGGAAAACCAACCCTAAGACGCGACGCGATGGACAAGGTGACCGGCAAGGCAAAATACGCGGCCGACATCCGCGTGCCCGGCATGCTCTCGGCGGCGATATTAAGGCCGCCTGCTCATGGCGCCAAACTTCAAAGCGTAGATACATCCGAAGCCGAGCGCCTGCCGGGCATTCACATTGTCAAAGAAGGCGACATGGTAGCCGCGCTCCACGAGCATCCGGACATTGCCGCGTCGGCCCTGAGCATGGTTAAAGCCCAGTTCGACCAAGCGCAAGCCGAGGTGGATGACAAAACCATTTTCGATCATCTCTTGAAAGTCGCGCCCAAGGGCCGGACTGTGGCCAGCAAAGGCGATCTGAAACGCGGCGCGGAATTGGCGTCGGAGGTGATTGAGGCGACCTACTTGAACAGTTACGTATCGCACGCCCCAATGGAGCCGCACGCCGCATTGGCGCAGATCGAAGGCGATAAGATTACAGTGTGGGCCTCCACGCAAAATCCATTCGGCTTGAAGGAAGAGCTTGCCCGGCAGCTAAAAATGGATTCCGCCAAAATTCGCGTAATAACGCCTTTTGTGGGCGGGGGTTTCGGCGGCAAAACGAACAATCAGCAGGCCATCGAGGCAGCGATCCTGGCCAAGACGATCGGCAAACCCGTGCAGGTCGCTTGGAACCGGGCCGAAGAGTTCTTTTACGACACCTTCCGGCCGGCTGCCGTGGTGAAGATCCGCTCGGGCGTGGACGGAGATGGCCGCATCGTGCTGTGGGATTACCACGTTTACTTCGCGGGTGAGCGGGGCGCCCAGCAGTTTTACGACGTACCCAATCACGCCACGGTCACGTGCGGAAGCGGCTGGGGCACCGAGCCCGGCACTCATCCATTTATGACAGGCGCTTGGCGAGCCCCGGGCAACAACACCAACACATTCGCCAGGGAATCGCAAATCGACATGATGGCCGCGAAGGCGGGAGCCGATCCTGTGGACTTCCGCCTGAAGAACTTGACCGACAAGCGGATAATCGGCGTCCTCAAGACCGCGGCGGAGAAATTCGGCTGGGCGCCGAAGAATGCTCCAAGCGGCCGCGGCTTCGGCGTTGCCTGCGGCACCGACGCCGGGGCCTTCGTGGCATGGATTGCCGAGGTGGAAGTGGACAAAACCTCCGGCAAAATTCAAGTCAAGCGCGTAGTTTGCGCCCAGGACATGGGGATTGTGATAAATCCCGAAGGGGCCAAGATCCAAATGGAAGGCTGCATCACGATGGGTTTAGGTTATGCCCTGGCCGAAGAGATCCGCTTCAAGGGCGGCGAGGTGCACGACCTCAATTTCGGCAGCTACAAGCTCCCGCGGTTCTCTTGGCTTCCCCAAATCGAAACGGTGCTCGTCGACGACCAGGACTTGTCTCCCCAAGGAGGAGGCGAACCGGCGATCATCGGCATGGGCGCGGTTCTGGCCAACGCGGTCTTTGATGCCACCGGCGCCCGGCTGTTCCAGCTCCCTATGACTCCCAAACGGGTCAAGGAGGCGATCGCCCATCAGGCATGAATGTTAGAATGACTTAGTGCCCGTTTAGACCGGGAGCTTGCTCCCGGTTAGGGTCGCGTCTACCAATTGTACCGCGTTTTCTAGGCAAAAACGGCAATCATTTAAGAAAGCCTGCAAATGTGATCGAAAGGTGTAAAATTATCATAATCGCCGGGAAAAACGGACTTTTTGGCGAGTTATTTACATATTTCGACAAGCTGGAGGTCACAGGTTCCAGCCCCGTAGCGCCCACTTGATTTTAGTCTTGTTCTATTTCAGGCTTGCCTAATTGCGTCAAGCCGTCCAGTTTTCCGATGTCTGCTCCAGCCAGGCCTCTTGGTTCTGCATAACCTTGTCGATTGCCGCTAGTTCCTCGCCTGCATCGGTTTGTGTCAGGATGTTTTCTTCATCTTGTATGTCCGATCCTTTAGTGTCAGTTAGGGGCTGTGGATAATTCGACGCGCCGAGCCGAGCGGAGCTAAAAACTATATCTTTGCTTGTGATGTCTGAAATATTCGAGCCCTCGGCTAGACTCGCGCCGTCTGTTCCGGTCGATTTTTTCTTCGAATCGACGTCAACTGATAATGCATTCGACTGCGATTGAGAGGAACCGGAGCCGATGATTATTGATTGCATCAAATGGGAATTCGTAAAGGTCTTCAAGGTTTTGTCGTACATGTATCCGCCCACGTAATACGTGCCAGGGGCGAAACCCGTCAGATTGAAAGTGTACGAACCGGTGCCATTCGCGGCGGCAACTTTGTTGACTTCAATCCAGTGATCGTTGCCGTTCCATAACGTGGTGTCCTGGTCCAGGCACAAAGTGATTACGCTGCTGGCCGATACGTTGGCGGCCGTCCACGTAATGGTCATGGAATTTCCGGGAGTGTAAGTCCCCGACGTGGGACTATTCAGGCCGAGAGACGGCGTAGGTATTTTAATCGGCGCAGTAAGATGGGCATTGGTAAAGACGTGCGAAGCCTTGTCGTACATGTATCCGCCCACGTAATACGTGCCTGGGGCGAAACCCGTCAGGTTGAAAGTGTACGAACCGGTACCGTTCGCGGCGGCAACTTTGTCGACTTCAATCCAGTGATCGTTGCCGTTCCATAACGTGGTGTCCTGGTCCAGGCACAAAGTGATTACGCTGCTGGCCGATACGTTGGCGGCCGTCCACGTAATGGTCATGGAATCTCCGGGAGCGTATGTACCCGACGTGGGACTGTTCAGGGCGAAAGACGGCGAAGGTATTTTAATCGGCGCCGTAAGATGGGCGTTGGTAAAGACGTGCGAAGCCTTGTCGTACATGTATCCGCCCACGTAATAAGTGCCAGGAGCAATTCCCGATGGATCGAAGGTATAATTGCCGTTGCCGTTGGCGGCGGCGACCTTGTTGACCTCGATCCATTTCTCATTGCCGTTCCACAAGGTTGTGTCCTGGTCCAGGCACAAAGTGACTACATCATTGGGTGAAACGTTGCCGGCGTTCCACGTGATCGTGATATCCTGTCCCGGGGCATATGTTCCGGACGTGGGGCCGGTTAGTGTAAATGTTTGGCGCGGAATCGTGATCGGCGCCGTAAGATGAGCGTTGATAAAGACGTGCGACACCTTGTCGTACATGTAACCGCCCACGTAATAAGTGCCAGGAGCAATTCCCGATGGGTCGAAAGTATAATTGCCATTGCCGTTGGCGGCGGCGACCTTGTCTACTTCGATCCATTTCTCATTGCCGTTCCACAAAGTAGTGTCCTGGTCCAGGCACAAAGTGATTACATCGTTGGCCGACACGCTCGCGGCAGTCCAATTGATCGTAATGTCTTGTCCGGGGGCATATGTTCCGGACGTCGGACCGGTCAGAGCGAACGACGGAGCCGGGCCCGTCTGCGTTGACGTTGAACCATTGGTCGATGCGCCGCTCGACTTGATGTTGTAGGGCGGATCGAAGTTGCCCACGACCGGCATCGCGTAATTGTTGCCGAACTTGGCGAACAGGTCGGGTCCCAGCGGAGTCTGCGTAAACTTACGGCCCGGGGAACTAAATACGGTGACAACACCGGGCGTGGGCGCCGCAAAATTCGATAAGAACCAGAACCATTCCGAGGCCTGCGTGCCCGTGGCGCCGCTGCCGTCGGGTGTATACACGCCTACGTCGGTAATGCCGTCCTGGTCCATATCGGCCGCGACCGGGCGCGTAAGTGCACCCAATTGCGGCAGGCCGGTGCCAAACAAGGAAAATGATTGGACGGTGGAGCTGTAATTGCCTCCGTTCCACAACTGGAAGTAGAAGATGCCGTCGTGATATGTCCCCAGGTCCACATGGCCGTTGCCGTCGAGGTCGCCCACAAAAGGATAGCCCCTGATGGCCCCGATGAATCGGGCGTCGCCGGCATCAATAAAGCCGTTGCGGTTCGTGTCGAAATACCAGGTCGTGCCGTCGTACAGCCCGATCTCGTCGCCGTTGGCGGCGTTGCCGTCGAAATTGCCGGCTACGGGTTCGGCATTGAAGGGTTTGCCATTGGTGTTTAGCGGCTGGACAATAGTGTTTATCACGCCTGCGGCGTCGGTGAGGAACATCCAGCGATAAACGCCGTTGGTGTCTCTTCCGTAAGCAGCTAATTTTGAGAAGCCATTGGGCGTACCGGCCTCGTTTATATATGGCGCTCCAAAATTGCCCGCGAAAATTTCGTCGCTGGTATAACCCAGGCTGTAAACAAGATCGCGATTGACATAATCAGTGTTGGTCGAATCGAAGAGCAAGTTTCCGTTGGTGTCGATATACTCGTTTCCGCCGCTCCAGGTGCCGATCTCGGGCCGGCTGTCGACGGTGAAGCGGGCGACGAAGTCGCCGCCGGGCACGCCGTCGCCGCTGGGGAAACTGGGAACTTCCTGCGGTTCGCTGGCGTTGCTTTCTCCGTCCAGGTGATTGCCGGCCAGGTCCTGAATCTCGTCGCTGATTGTAAGCGTGAAGCGGTCGTCGGGCAGCGGCTTGGCGAAAATCAACTGCACCGTGGCCGTTGCCGGAGATCCTGCCACCGGCGGATTGTTGGTGACGATGATCTGCTGGATGGGAATGATTCCGTTGGCGTCGCCCTTCAATTGGTAAATGCCGGGCGTCTCGGCAATTTCCAGCTTGAGCGCGTCGGCTAGGAACTGGGCAATGCGGGCAGGCAGATCCTGGAAACTTATCACCAATGAATTCACCAGCGGCGTGGGTCCCTGGGATGCATTGTCCGTCTTCAGGTCGTTGAACAAGTGGTATGTGCTGTTGACGCTGTTGATTTGTACGTTGGTGACTTGCGGGCCCTGGGTGTCCAGGAAGATCTGCAATTGCTGGGATAACTGAATGCTCCCGGGCGGGGTTGGGTTGACATTCCCCGCCGGGTCTTCAGCCGTGACAAAGAATGTCCGTAAGCCGTCCAACGGGAACGGCGCGGCGTTCAGGTTTACGTCCGACGTGGCCTCCCAATAGCCGTTCGGATACTGGTTGGTGCCGTCCAGTGGTATCGCCGTTGTCATGGCTATTTGGAAGTCTATAGCCGGGTCAAAGATTCCATTGCCGTATGGGAAGCCCGGCTGGGGCGCGTCGACGTATATACGGATCACCGCGTCGGCCTCGGCCGTGCCCCAGAACGTGGGCAGTGTCGTGCTGGTGATCAGATCGACCAGTGTCGGCTGGTTGAAGCCCACTCCGGTATCGCTGACTAGTCCGCTGTTGGGCACGTTGGGTTGCCCGAACATGACGGGCGGCGGCACCGTGTCGATAAATACTTCCAAGGCCAGGCTGCGGTCGCCGAAACCGGTTTGCGTGGGAGTGGCCGGATCGATCATCTGCACGCGGGCGGTAAGGAAGTGGCTGCCGTCGGTGAGCACGGGCGTGGTGAACACGTACACACCTTCCTGGGCTGTAGCCACGGCATATCCCAAGGGCGTCTGCGGCGCCGTGTTGTTCTGCGGCGGAGTCGATCCCTCGTCGAATATGGCGATGCGGTATCCGGGAGCGAGCGTGGTAGCCTGGAACGGAATTACAATGGTGACACCAGTTACCGGCGGCGGGATTTCGTCAGTTCCATTGCCGGGCAAATCGTGGAGGAATATTCCATCGTCGAGGCGGATGTAAATAGTCGGGGTGTTGTCGCGGGTGACGTTGTCGTTTTGCGAGCGGCCGCTGTCGAGGCTCTCGATTATAAATGAATTGCCCGCGGTCGGCGCGGCCGTCAAGCCGGCCGAGACCGTAAAGGTATGTGTGGCGCCGACGTACCCGGTAATCGTCACCCGCTGTCCGGCGAGCTGCCCCGAGGTAAAGGTCAAGTAGCGGCCGTTGTAAAAATTGTTTACTGTTGACAATGTCCCGCCTACGGGCGAAGTAATTGCCGTATTGCCGGAAAACGAAGTGGTTGTGGACGGCCCGGCCGCAATTGTGTCCAAAATCACCACGTCGTCCAGTTCCAGGTTTTGCGGCACCGGCGGCGGCGTGTCGATGATCGTCACGTCGTAGGCGTTTACCACGGCGCTGGGTCCTTCGCCGGGCAGTTGGCCGAACACGTGCAGGAAATAACTCTGCCCGGCCACCGCCGGAATGCGGACGCGGGCGTTGGCCGTCGCGCCCACGGCGCCGAATGTCCCCGGGGCGGTTGCAATCACGTTGCCGTTGACATCCAGCGCCTGGAGATTCAAGTTGCCGCCGGCCGGCAACAACGCCGTGCTGAAGATCTTGAAATACACCTGGAAATCGAGCGTACCGGTGGTCTGGGCAACCACACGATAATAATCGTTGTCGCTGGGCACACCGGGAAATTCGGTATAATTTGGAAAGATCGATGCATGCTGGATCTGGAGCGTCGAACCCGAGCCGACAAACGCGGCATTCGCCTGGTATTCGTTGGGTTCGTTGAGGTCCGGGCCCATGATGAGCAGATTGGGTTGGCCGTCGATCGTGGCGACGTTGGGCGACACGACCTGAATGTTTACGTAGTTGATGTCTGGATCGGCCTTGGGGCCGGCGCCTGTGGGATTCTCGAAGACGCGCACCGTGCCCGAGGTGAAATTAGCGCCGCGGTTGACCACCACGAAGGTGGTGGACGGCAGGGTTGTCCCGCCTGCGCCTTGGATTACCAGGGCGTTGTTTTCGCCCGACGCATCGCCGCCGCCGTCCACGTAAACGACAAGGTTGTTCACTCCGGTGCCATCGCCCGTAAAGGCCGGCACTCCGGCTGCCGGGATCACCTGGAAGGTGTCCTGGCCGAGCAGTCCCAGCGCTGTGAGCACCTGAATTGTGGGATCGAGCAGAACTGTTTTCAGCGGATTGATGTTGTAGGCGAACACCTGCGCGGTGCGGGCGCCCTTGTCGATTACGAACAGATCGCGCGAATTGGTGCCCTGGACAATTACTTTATCGGTGTTGCCCACCGTTCCGACAGCGCCGGCGCCGCCGGTGATCAGGAAAGTCCCGTTTACGGTGGTAAAGTTGAACACGGTGCTGAGTCCGGCCAACTGGAATGTGCCCGCACTCGCGCCGGTGGGGGTGTACGTGATGACGTCGTCGTGAACCGTCCCGTTAACGGTCATACCGAAGGTGGCGGCGTCGAGATTGGCGACTTCCACGCCGATAAGCGTTACGGTGCCGCCGTAGCCCGTGATCGTGGTGTCTGTGGGCACGGTGCTGTCGGCCAGGTTGACCGTAACCAGCCCCGTTGCGCCGGTAAGGTTCAAGATGTTGCTGGAGCTGTGCTCGTCGCCTTCCAGTACAACATTGGTATACGGCAGCGGCCCGGCGAGTTTAAAAGTGTCGTCGCCCGCCAGGCCGACAAGCCTTAAGTTCTGAATCGCAGTCGCCACAATCGGCTGCCGGCTGTTGAGATGCACGGTACCGGTCGTGGCATCGACCTGGAACAAATCGTTGGCCGCCGTTCCGTTGGCGATAAGCGTGTTGGTGCCGGCCAGGCCGTTAACCGTCAGTACCGAACCTGCTCCAAGATTCTGATAATCCAGTCCCAGCAGGTTGTTAACCTTGAACGTACCGGCATTGTCGGCAACCCCTGGCGTGTGTATGAACGTGTCGTTGTTCGCTGAGCCGTTGACCGTCAGGTTATCGGAGCCCGACTGGCCGTCGTAGATCGCCTGCTCCGCGCCGCCCGGTGATGATATGTAACTGAAGGACGAACCGACAACCGTCAGTATGAAGGGCGTAATGGAGATTATCGAATTGTTAGGAGTGCCAGTCGAGTCGTTAAACACGGCGGTGCCAACGCCGCCCGGCGTCGGGACTGTAAGCGTGACACCCGCGGGCAGAGGAGGTATCGTAAAAGTCGCCGGGCTGGGAGTATAGCTGACGGTTTGCGCGCCGGGGGTTTCCAGTTCGACAACGTCGCCCTGGTCGCCGGTTATAGCCGCCGGGGTGCCGGCCGCAATGAAGACTTGCACGTTCCAAACGGCATTGTTGGGGGCCGGTTCGCGGACCACGATGTCGTCGTCGCCGGCCAGGGAGTCGATCAAGAGGACCGAGATATTAAGGTAGGTCACCGTGGGCTGGTCGTTGACGTCGACGGTGAAGTCCTGCACGCCGTCGGCGCCGGGGGTTGTGGAGCTGTCGCGGGCGATGACTGTAATGTCGTCATCCTCGCTGGAACCCAGGACCAGGACCGGCCCGCCGCCTGGAGGGCCCACCACGGTGATGGCTTCGATGTGGTCCCAGCTAATTCGCTGGGAGGCGCCGAACGTGTTCAGCCCGCCCTCGTCACTTTCCGGACCGGCTTCGACGCTGGATGGTCCTGCCGGGAACAGCGCGACGGCGTCGCCGGCCGTGCTGCCGATCGGGTCGCCGCCGTTGACAAACACGGGGATCGCGCCGGGCCGGACGTTGAAGGTATCGTTGCCTTCCAAACCCGCGACTTCCAGGGCCTCGATGTTGGCGTAAGTAACCGTGCCGTCGATCGACAAGTTGTTGCCGTCGTCCACCTGCACGGTGTTCGCGGGTGTCGCGGCATAGAGGAGAAAGGTGAACGGCGCAGCGGAGGCGTTGATGTTGAAGGTCTGGGAGAGGGCATTGCCCACCACCGCCAGACGATCGTTGCCGCCGGCAAGGTCGACATTCAGCGCCCCGAGGATATTCGTGTAGTTGATCACCGGCGCAATGACTTGCTGCGGCGGTTGGCCTAGACGCACCAGTGAAATGCCGTCCTTTATCTGGCCGCTGGCAGCGCCGGCCACCGTGACGGTCATCGAGTCGTCGCCCGATGTGGCCACGACGCTCAGGGTATTGCCGCCGGCGTTGAGGTTGATCACTTCCACGCCTGTGAAACTGACCGAGCCGAAGCCCGTCTCGGTCACGGTTTGGGCGGCCAAGTCCACGCTCACCGCCCCGGCGCCGCTGGCGTTGAACGTCAGCACGTCGCTGGCCGAAGGATTGTTTCCATGGATCGCGACGTTGAAATAAGGATGATTGCCGGCGACGGTGAACTGGTCGTCGCCGTCCAGGCCGTCGATCACCAGGTCGTCCATGTTCGTTTGGGTGATCGCAGCCCGTCCGGTATAAGTCACCGCCCCGGTCACTCCGGCCACGCTGAAGATGTCGTTCTGGCCCGTGCCGAGAATCGTAAGCACGTCGTCGCCGTCCTGCGTGTCGCCGATAAAGTTCAGTGTCTTGCCCGCCCCGAATCCTATGAACGAAATCGGCACGCCGATAGTCGTAATATCGCCCCGGTCGGCCGCGGTATTGGGCGTGAGCGTATAATCGACGCCCACTGCGCTTGATGATCCTGCCACGCTAAGCGTGGTAGCAACGCCCGCCACCGCAGTCAGATGTTCGATTGTTCCATAGGTTACCGTTACCCCCGTGCCTGCCACGCCGGTTATGGTCTGCGCCGATACATCGACGGACACCGTAGCGGCGGTGCCGTTTACGATCAGCGTATCGCTGCCAGTCGGATCGCCGCCGTTTACCGTGATGCTGGTCAACCCGGTGGGCGTGTTCGCATTGTTGATGTTGATCTCGTCGCTGCCTGCAAGAGCATTGATCGTGAGTGTGTTCTTGTTAGCGAACTCGATCGTCTCTTGCCCGTTCAACGGAGACCACGCCAGTCGTGACGCCGTCCGACGAGCCAAATCCGTAATTGATGGCATTATCGGCGTTTGTGGCATTGATGGTCAGCGAGCCGACGACCATATTGACCAGGTCGAGCATCGGCTCGACGTTTATGAAGTTCACCAGTTGGGTGCCGCCCCCACCGCTGGTAAATACGATGGTGCTCGTGCCCGCGCCCGCTTGCGGGCCAACGGAATAAATGTCCGAACTGGCTGTGCCGCCCGTGAGCGTTAATGAGTCGATGCCTATTCCGCCATCGTAAACCAGCGGGATCAAAAACGGCGCAGTGGAGCTGTCTACAGTCAGTGCATCCGCTCCGTTGCCCGCGGCGATCACCAGAGATTCGATATTGGCCGTGGGGATGCTGACCGTCTTCAAGGCGCCCAATACAGGGGCCGTAACCTGGACGGTCGCCGTCGCGCCCCCGGTGGCGGTGATTGCGTCGCCGCCCGAGGTGCCGTTTACCCGGATCGTGTCGATGCCGGCAAGCGGATCAATTGTGAATGTGCCGGTAACCACGGTGAAATTGATCGCCAGGTTGCTCCCGTCGCGCGTAACAGTGCCTGCGCTAGTACCGGTGGGTGTATAGTTAATGCCGTCCGGACCCGGAGTGCCGTTGATCGTCAAGGCATTGTTGGCCGCAACATTCAGCACCTCGACGCCCGCGAAACTGACCGGGTTGAAGCCCGTCTCGGTCACAGTTTGCGCGGCCAGGTCCACGCTCACCGCCCCAGCGCCATTACCCGTGAAGTTAAGCACGTCGCTGGCCGAAGGATCGCCGCCGCTGACCAGCAAGCTATTGAATGGATGATTGCCGGGAATGTTAAACGTATCGTCGCCGTCCAGGCCGTTGAGTGTGAGCCGTCCTATGGCAGTAGAGGCGATAGTGGCCCGAGTCAAGTTGCCGTTCGGATCGGCGATGGTGACGTTCCCCGTTCCCGCCGCCACGTTGAAAACGTCGTTACCCGGCGTCCCATTGACCACCAGCGGACTGGTTGCACCCGTCCCGGTGAAGGACAGCGTAGTCGTGGAATCGAAACCGGTAAAGTCGATGGGAAAGCGGGCGTCGCTTTCGATCGTTCCACCGGCAACATTCACCGCCGGGGTGTAGATGTAAGTGCTGGAACCGGTTACGGCCAAGGTGGTGCTGGCGCCCCGGTTAACAATGACGTGCTCGATCGTACCCGTAGTAAGGCTAATGGGTATGGCGCCTCCGGTGCCGGTCGCGCCCGTAATCTGATCGATAGCGGTGGCCACGGTTACAGTAGTCCCGACGCCATTTACAATCAGCGTGTCGCTGCCCGTCGGATCGCCGCCGTTGACCGTTATCCCAGTCAACCCGCTGGGCGTGTTCGCATTGTTGATGTTGATCTCGTCGCTGCCGGCCAAGGCGTTTATCGTGAGAGTAGTCTTGTTTGAGAACTCGATCGTCTCCTGTCCGTCAACCGATACCAGGCCGTTTGTCGCCAACGAGCCGACCGAGTAGTTGATGGCGTTGTCGGCATTGGTGCCGTTGACCACGAGAGTCCCGCCCACCAGGTCAAGCACGGGTGCAAGGTTCAGAAAATTGACCGACTCTGTTCCGCCGGCAAATACCAGCTTGCTCATTCCCGCTCCCACGCCCGGGCCAGGCGTGTACGTATCGCCGCCGGTAGCCGTTCCGCCCTGGAGCATCAACGAGTTGCTCCCGCTGCCGCCGTCGTATGTAATCGGGATCGCAAACGGCGCAGTGCTGCTGTCCACCGTTAGTTTGTCGTTGCCCGCGCCGCCGTTTATCGCCAGTGCGGAAACGTCGGCCAGGACGAGGCTTGCTGTTTTCAGGCCGTCGACCTGCACCGTAGGCGTAGTGGCGTCGCCAATGGCCGTTATCACGTTGTTCCCGGCCGTGCCGTTGACCGTCACCGTATTGCTCCCGCCTAGCGGGTCAATCGAAAACGTCCCTCCGATGCGGCTGAAGTTGAACAAGGTGTTCAATCCGGCGTTCTGGAATTGGCCTGCCTGGACATCGGCAGGCGTATAGCTGATCGTATCGGACCCGGCCGTACCGTTGAGCGTCAGCGTATCTGCGCCGCCACCGCCGCCGCCATCGAGGGTCACTTGCTCGATGCCGCTGTAAGTCACCGTGCTGCCAAACCCCGTGATCGTGGCCGTGCCCAGATTGACTGTTATGTTTTCCACGCCAACGGTTCCTGTCATATTCAGCACGTCGCTGGCGCTCGGTTCGTCGCCTTCCAAGGTGATGTTGGCATATGGCAACGTAGCCTGAAGCTGGAACGTGTCGTCACCTGCCAGGCCGACCAGCCTCAAGTTCTGGATCGTTATCGGCGGA
Source organism: Pirellulales bacterium (assembly GCA_963838495.1). Lineage (GTDB taxonomy): Bacteria > Planctomycetota > Planctomycetia > Pirellulales > Thermoguttaceae > JBEKIK01. The sequence continues at coordinate 478,882 of CAWIRC010000001.1, forward strand.
ATCGTCGTCACTGCAATCGGCTGGCGGTTGTTGAGTTTCACCGTACCAGTTGCATCGACCTGGAATAAGTCGTTGGCGGTCGTGCCATTGGCTACCAGGGTGTTGGTTCCGCCCAGGCCGTTAACGGTCAATACGGAGCCGGCGGCAATGTTCTGATAGCTAAGCCCCAGCAGGTCGTTGATTTGAAACGCGCCGGCGTTGCCGTTGGCCCCCGGCGTATGGGTGAACGTGTCGTCGCTTGCGGTGCCGCGAACCGTTAAATTATCGACGCCCGACTGGCCGTCATAAATCACCTGTTCGATCCCGCCCGGCGAAGAAGTGTAATTCAACGCCGGAATGGTGAACGGGGCCATGGTGATCAAGGAATTGGAGCCGCCCTGGTCCAGCAGCAGTGTGCCGCTGTCGGCCCCGGTCGGCGTGTAAATCACCGTATTGGATCCGGGTGTCTCAAAAACGAGCTTATCGCTGGCAGCCGGTGGACCGCCCGCCACAAACACCTGCACATTCCAAGCCGCTCCGTTGGGCGCAGGAGCGCGAATGTCAAAATCGTCATCTCCAGACAGCCCGTCCAAATACAGCGTCGGCGCATTAATAAGCAGGATATCAGGTCCCTGGTTGACCGATACCGTGAAATCCTGCACGCCGTCGCATCCGACGTTGTAGGAACTGTCCCGGGCAATGACCGTTATATCGTCGTCGCCGTTAGTGCCCACAATCAGTACGGGACCCGGGCCGACGATCGAGCCGATTGTCTCGATGTGCGCAAAACTGACCGTGGCGTTCGATCCCACCTGGAAGCCGCCCTGGTCCTTTTGCGGCCCGGCGAAAAATGTCACCGGTCCTCCTCCAGAGATATTGAATCTGATCGCCGGGCAAAACGCCGATCGGGTCGCCGCCGTTGACAAAAATCGTCGTATTGGCAGATGGCGTAACATTGAACGTGTCGTTGCCGGCCAGGCCGTTTACATGAAGATGCTCGGTATTGGCGTAATTGACCGTTTCCAGCGATCCAACAGTGACCAAAGTGCCGTTGATTGTGATGGTTTCGCCGATTTGCGTGCCGTTTACAGTAAGTTGATCGTTGCCCCCCAGCATATCGACGTTAAACGTGGCAATATCGCTGCCGTTGATCAATGGTGAAGAATCGATCCCCGGTACGCTGCTGTTACGCTGCGCGCTGACCGCATTGGCGCCCGAAGGTGTAACGGCCAATTCGTCGTCGCCCACGGTGGTTTTGATGGAAAGGTTCTGGCTGTTGGCATTGGCATTGATGATTTCTATGCCTGTGAAGCCGACCGAATTGAAGCCGGTTTCGGCAATGGTTTGAGCGGCCAGGTCCGCTGTAACTAGCCCGGCGCCGCTGGCGTTGAAGTTCAGCACGTCGCTGGCCGAAGGATTGTTTCCATGGATCGCAACGCTGAAATAGGGATGATTGCCGGCGACGGTGAACTGGTCGTCGCCGTCCAGGCCGTCGATCACCAGCTCATCCATGTTCGTTTGCGTGATCGCGGCCCTCCCCGTATAAGTCACTGCCCCGGTGACCCCCGCCACGCTGAAGCTGTCGTTCAGGCTAGTGCCGAGGATTGTCAGCACGTCGTCGCCATCCTGCGTGTCGCCGACAAAGTTCAGGGTCTTCCCCGTGTCGTATCCAACGAACGAAATAGGGACGCCAATAGTCGTGATATCCCCCCGGTCGGCTGCAGTACCTGGAGAAAGCGTGTAATTAACGCCTACCGCGCTCGATGATCCTGCCACGCTAAGGGTGGTGGAAACGCCCGCCACAACCGTCAGGTGTTCGATGGTCCCGTATGTTACGGTTACGCCCGTGCCTGCCACGCCCGTTATTGTCTGCGCCGATACGTCAACGGCCACCGTCGCGGCCGTGCCGTTTACGATAAGCGTGTCGCTCGCGGTCGGATCGCCGCCGTTGACCGTGATTCCCGTCAATCCGCTGGGAGCGGATGAATTGTTGAGATTGATTTCGTCGCTGCCCGACAGGCCGTTTATGGTAAGCGTAGTCTTATTGGCGAATTCCACAGGCTCGAAGCCGTCCACCGAGACTTGCCCGCTGTTTACACCTATGCCGCCGACCAAGGCGGTATTCGTATTCGGCCCGACCTTGTAGTTGATGGCGTTGTCGGCGTTTGTGGCATTGACCACGAGCGTGCTTGTGACCAGATCGATCATTGGCTCGATGTTCTTGAAAAACACCGTCTGTTTCACAAGTCCCAGGGTTTGAACGTCATTGCCCGAGCCTATTTCCGACCCCACGTTATAGATGTCATTGTCAACTGCAGTACTGCCTAGTAGCCTTAGGCTGTCGCTGCCGTCGCCGCCGTCGTAGGTGATGCCGTTGGCGATGGCTACCAGGCCGCTGCTGTTGTTGAACGTCCAACCGGTCGTTGCCCAGGCCACCAGAAATCGTCAGGGCCTCGATATTGGTAAAATCGATCGGCACCCACTTGTTTGCCAGATTGGCTTGCAGCGTGATTCGGGTGCCGGAACCACCTTGCACTGCCGTTATCAGGTCCGGGCCGCTGCTGCCGATGAAGTTGAGCGTATCGATGTTGGCGAGCCCGTCGAGCGACAAGTTGTTATCGGCGTTGTTGAAATTGATGACGTTGATCGTTGGTCCGGAAGCCGTGCTCAGTTCGGCGCTTGAACCGCTCAAGGGCGAGTAATTCACCGAGTTGACGCCTGCCGTAAGACTGACGTTTAGGGTATCGCCGTCATTGTCGTTCGTGTCGCCGCCGTTAAGAGTCAACCGCGACACGCCGCTCGGCAAGCCATATCCCTGGACTACGAAGTCGTCTATTGCCCCATCCGAACCGTTCACGTTGATATTTTCTACGCCGCTGAAGCTCAACTGATTGGCGCTGGTGGAATTGATGGTCGATGCCCCCAGGTCGATCGTGGTTGTTACTCCGACCGCAGGCGTATAGCTGATCGTGTCGCTGCTGGCGTCGGAATCGCCGCCCTCGATACGAATCGCCGGATTCGCCGGGAGGGTCAGCAGGCTGAAATTTGCGTTAAACGTATCGTTGCCGTCCAATCCGCGAAGGACCATGGATGAAACGTTCGCTGTCTGGTCCAAAAAGATCTTCAGGCTGCCGTTGATGCGGACATAAGGCGAGGGTCCGAATCCGGGGCCGTCAACGCCGAAGCCGAACGCGTCGTCGGCTTGCGTGCCATTAATGATCGCCGTGTCTGTTCCTCCCAGCGTACCCGAGCCGAAGCCGGTGCCCAAAATCGCCGCTCCGGATGAATTTGAGGACGTAATCGCCCCTCCCCAACCGCTGTACTGAAGAGGCGTGAAGGCAAATCCACCTGCCCGGCTCTGAATCCCGTGATCGAGCCGCTATCCGGCGTCGCACCCGGTGTCAACACGAACGAGTCGTCGCCGGAGGTGCCCGTGTACTGGATATCCTCCACGGTGTCAGAGGATTGGCCTATGGCTACTAGATGTTCGATCCCGCTGAACGTCACCGGGACGAAAGCGGCGGGGCTATCGGCGATGCTGCCGCTGCCCGCGCCGGTCGGACTGACGCGCATGTAATCGTCTTGCCCGAGAATGCCGTTGACTATCAGCGTGTCGCTGCCCGTGGGATCGCCCCCCACGATCGCTATAGTAGTCAGGCCGCTGGGCTTGCTCGGATTGTTTAGATTGATCTGGTCGCTCCCGGCCAGGCCGTCGATCGTGAGCGTGTTCTTGTTGGAGAACTGGATAAACTCGAAGTTGTCGATGGTAACCTTGCCGCGGGTGGGATCGTCCAGGGTATCGGCGTCGTTGCGGCCGACTGTGTAATTTATGGCATTGTCGGCGTTCGTGCCGTTTACCAGGAATGTGGGTTCCGTAACCGTGTCAAGGACCGGAGCCAGGCCGTTGAATGTGATGTTTTGTACGGTATCGCTTAAACCATGCTCCAATCTGCCGTTATCAACCGCGTTGCCGGGGGTATATACGCCGCTGTCGGCCGTGCCGCCAAGAACCTCAAGTGCATCGCCGGTCTGCCCGCCGCCGTCGTAGAATATGCCGTCGATGGGCGCCAGCAGTCCACCCGCCGGATTGTTGATCGTCAGCGTATCGTTGCCGCCGCCAAGGTTGACGTGCAATGACGTAATGCCCGTGAATTGATAAGTGTCGCCCCCATTGATCTGAAACGAACCGCTGTTGGCGCTCGTGGCTATGATGACCACGTCGTCGTCCAGGCTGGAGCCGTTGATGACCAGATCGCCGGTGTAAGCCACGCTCAGAGTGTAGTCCGTTCCTGTCGCCCCGCCGACTTCGCTCATGACAATCGGGAAAGTCTGGCCGGAGAGGGTAACGAACGAATAAGTCAGCGGTCCTGGCGAACCTGAATTGACGCTATCGCCCCCGTCGGCCAGATAATTCTGCGAAACATCCGCTGTATTGAAACTGCCGTTATAGGCCACCGAAAAAACGTCGCCGGACCCGGAAACGTATTGGTACGTGACCTGCACGCAATTCGATGTGCCCGTAAGGTTCGTAAAGACATATTTATCGAAGGTGTGCGACCCGTCGAATATAGTGCCGGGATATGTCTTTGCCGCGGAACAATCGCTTGGGGGAAGAATACGGACGACACGATCCGCCTGAGTTCCCGTGGTATAGGTGTAATCGCCGCTGCCTGAGCCCGTGGTGCCGTGAATGACAGCCGGCCAAACCGACAGAAGCGCGCGTTGTTCGAGCGGCTCCATGCGCAGCCGTCGCGGGCGGTACGCGGCCAGCCTGTTGAGGCCTTTCCAGAACTTCTGTCCACGGACAGTCGAATTATGTCGCGACATACGCAAGAATCCGGAAATTATGCTTGACCGCATGGCAGGAGTCTCCGTTGCTGTGCCGGCTCACGCTGCTCATGGCCGGCTGTAACACAATGCGAGTTCGACATGCCACCTACCGCGTTTTTTTAAGCGAGAAATGTGGATGGTATGTCACATGTACAAAGGTATATAGCGATATGGGAAACTTATATTGATTGGAATATAAGATCGCCGGCCGCTCGTTTAATCCGGATGAACCATTTAATCTCGGGGGAACGCAACGTTTTCCGGATTTTGAAGCAATGTTCACATAGCGACGAAACTATGCATTGCATTATAGAAACCCCGTCTAGGGGTATGGGCAAAATTAAACGCCTGCATGGCTTTTTTGCCGCTGTGAAAGGGGCGGAATCGATAAGCGGATACAAAGAGAAGGATTTTATCCGGATCTGGCAAAGGTAAGATTTACAACTGGAAAAAACCCTCCCACCGGGTTGTCTGCCTGTCTCCGGCCTTAGATTGGTGTAGCGCCTGTTTAGCCCGGGAGCTTACTTTAGGTGAAGATTACATGCCATATGCCTTGCTACATCATCTTGAACATTGCTCTAATAATTCGCCAGTGTGCGTCAAAGATACTTCCGCCCCAACACGGCATGGGCGCCGTGTCTGAACGACTTGTAGACTATCTTGGACAAATTGGATTTGCGCCCTTGGACAAATTGGATTTGCGCCTACCAACTGTATTCGACTCTTGCCACAAGACCGTCGAACACCAGACCATTGCCGTTGATCTTGTCCGGCCCATGGTACTTGTTGGCCTGCACCGAAGAGATGAATTCCGCCGTCTTGACCACGTTCATCCAGCCGCTGAGCATGTACCCCGCCGACGCTCGTAAGCGACCGTTGCAACTGGTCCAGTAAACGCCCACTTCGCATTCCAGGATCGATACGAATCTGGCTTCTTTCCAATCGGTTTGGGTGACCACGGGCAGATTCGTGTCGCTTTGCAGGTACGTGCCGCGAAATTGACCGCCCAGCAAACTGGCCGAGGCCTTGCCGTATACCGAGATGCTCCGCGCGTTGTATCGTTCGGCCTCCAGGCCGAAACGCAAGCCGCCCCCGTCGAAATTCACCTGGGTATCCACGTTCCCTACGATTATCGATGAGAATTGCGAATCAAATTCCTGTCTCAAGTTCGCATAGCGTATCCCCACCACATAATCCACCGATGAGCATTCGCTCGAATAGAACTCGTGCCGGTAATCCAGATCGGCCAAGTCGAACCTTATGTATTGATGAGCGCTGGCGTCCAGCCAATCCGCGTCGGCGTCGAATGATGACGGGTGCATTACCATTGCCCGCAATACCAAAGGCGAATTGACTGAAATGGCATCGTAAGAGTTGTTTTCATAGTGCGAAAAGGTGGCCGAAATACTCGTGCAATCGTCGTACCACAGCGCCCCGCCGGCCCGAAAACCCGACGAAAATCCCGGATCCACCGTGGCCGTACGCCCCTCCTGCAATGGCACCGGCGTCAAGCTTATCGGCCCGTTAAAAGGAACCGCGTATTCCACGCCCGCGTTCAGCGGCCGCAAGTACAAATATTCTGCAAAAATCTGTTTGCGAATAAAAATACATCCGCAGCAGCAACAAGCGTCCGGGCAACAACAATCGCATTGGGCCGATTCCATCTGCGGACAACAACTCATTCTCGGACAAACGTCATTGCAACAACTGTCGTAATCGCATAAAGTCGCAGCCAGTGGTTTGGGTTTCAAACCATCATTTTCATCCTGATGCTCCGGCTGCGTGTAAGAAGACACAACGCTTGGCTGCGGACGCGAACGATAATCTGCAGCCCGCACAAGTTGAGTTTGAAGCAGAATTATCAGTGTCATGGCCACGATGGTCGGCAAAAGCTTATTCACGTTCATTTTGTCCCCCCTTATTGGACAGAGTGTGCGTTGATAAAACAGGCAAATTATTCCAAACCTGCCTGAAAAACCGTTATAAACGGTAATTTCCGAATATTTTACGCAATCGGAATAAATAACCACTTCGCCCAGAAAAATCTTTTTACCTAGAAAATACCCCCTAATTCCCCCATATTATCATTGTTTGCCACTGTAAGAGGTTGGATTTTGCACAAGATGCGTTGATGTTTTGCTCTGGACAGTCTAAGCATGCGACCATACTTTGGCCGCGAAGGGGCCCAGTCGGGTAGACAGTGGCAATGATCGCCGATAAAAGGGCATACAGAAATACGAATGTCGCTTTGATCGGGCCGAGGTGAAAGGTCGCCGCATCATACGTGGTTGGCCGGCGCCGGCGGAATTACACCCGTCCCTTTTTCCTTTCGAGATTCTATCATGCCGGTGGCTGGGCGAGGTTTTTTATTCTGGTCAATAACTGTTCTTTGACCCAGAACAGCCACTCGCTGGAAGGCATGCCGTAGGGGCGGAATTTTTCCATGTGCCCTTGCGATTCGTCATAAAAAATCGCCACGTGAATCCCCAAACGGCTGGCGTCGGGCGAATCCATAAGATTGCTCGAATCGGTGGCGTTCATCTGGAACAGCACGCGCATCTCAAAATCCCGCATGCTTTGCCGGTCCAGAAAACGGCTTACGTTGTTATAGCTGTCGCACCATAGAAGAGTGTGTATCCCCAAGGCCGGACCTTCGCGCAAAATCGAGTTGAACTGCTTGGCCGGATTGGCCGGCTTGTTGTTTTCCAGCGAGGAAAAACTGAATTCCTCGTCCTTGCGCAGTTCGCGGAAGCGGGCAAGATTATAGACGATCAGGTAAATCGACGGTGCGTGTTCCTCCGATTGTTCCTGGCGAGAGGCCAACTCCGCCGATATTTCTCCCAAAAGCTCGGCGGTTTCCCGCGGATTGGCGATTTTCATGGCCTGCGGCAGCGACGAGCCGAGCCGGTTCCAAAATCCGGTTTCCGGAGCGTCCGCGCGAATTCCATCCAAAATATAGAACATTGTCTTGGAAGATCCTACCGGTTCCTTTTGCCGGAGCAGCTCAAGCGACCTTTGGCTGGCGTCGGATGTCTCGTTTGAAGGCCCCCCTACCTTTTTTCCGCCCTCTCCAGGAGCTTGAGCGGCGGCCAAACTGATCATGCAGTTGGCCAGCACGCCCAAGGCCGCCTCGTCCCGATGTCCCACCAAGAGCATGTTGCTGCCGTTCTGCCGGGCGAAACGGGCTGACGTGGGCTCTTTTATGGCCACCGCCGAACCCAGCCACGCCCGCGGCATAGGATTAAATTCGGACGATGATTCCGCAGTCAGCAATTCCCTGAGTTCGCAGTTTTCGCTGGGATTGGCCGGCACGTTGCCTTCGAAAACGATCGGCGGCGCGGCCACGCAATGTCTGCTGGCGGCCAATTCCGAAATCTGCCGCAAGTATTCGTCACGTTCGTTATCGGGCAGCCAGACCACCTGGAACGGATGGTTGCCTTCGTAAAGCCCGTTGGCGTCGTTGTATATCGCCTCACCGGGCCGTGTCAGCAGCCGGGCGGCCGTGTTGTCTTCGCTGAGAATCAGATGGGCGTCCGATTCGCTGCACTGCAAAGCGATCCGCACCGCCATCTGGCCGATGGTGCTGCGGGCCAGCGAGTATGCCCCTCCCAAGGTTTGAGATCCCAGCAAAACGTGGATCCCGAATGCGCGGCCCTGACGCACCAGCCGGTCCAAGAGCAATGCCGACTCCTGAGCGATCCGATCATCTTCGACGAACAGTTCCTGGAACTCGTCGATAATAAGCAGTATGCGAGGGAGGCGGGCCTGCGGCTGTTCCATGCGGTAGCCCTTTATATCCTGAACCCCCTGGTTGCGGAACAAATCGCCGCGGGTGCGCAGTTCGGCGTCCAGCCGCTGCAACACGCTTAAGCCGAATTCCCGCTCGCTCTCGATGGCGATTACCCGCGCGTGCGGCAATCCATAAGACGCGTAGGCCTTGAATTCGACCCCCTTTTTAAAATCGACGAGATACAATTCGACCTCGTCCGGGCTGTATTGCAGGGCCAAGGTGGTGATAAGCACGTGCATGAGCGTCGATTTTCCCGAGCCCGTCTTGCCCGATATCAAGACGTGCTGCGATGTGCCGCTGCCCAGTTTGAGGTTTTGCAGTTTCAGCGCCCCTGCCCTGCCCAGCGGAGCGTCGATGCCGCCGCTTGAATCGGCGGTCCACCATTTGTCGATGGTGGGGACGATGCATGAGAAGGGCACCTCGACCCGGCCCGAAAACTTGGCTTGACTTCCCACCTTTCGCACAATCTCGCGGAACAACTCGGCCTGGGGCGGACTATCCAGGCCCACCGGCAACGGCCCGTAATCCGGATGCTCCCAAACAAACTGCGATTGATTCCAGCGCAAGACCAGTGCTTCGGCTTCCAGGTCGGCAAGCGAAGAATGCCGGGTAACGGGCAGTTTTGTATCCACGCTCAAAAGCACGAAAACGCCGCAGCGGGCGCCGCTGGAGACGATGCTTTTCAGTCGCAAGGCGGCGGCTTCCGAAAAATTCACGGGATAATTGGCCACAACCAGCACGCGGTATGGCTCGGCCAGCTCGCCCGCCGACGCGTTGTACTCCTGGATGGTGGCGAACTCGTTGCGGAGGTAAACCTGGATTACGTTTTCCATGTGCTTGGTCAGGTCGGCCAGGCGTTGCTCGATATGCGGCGTATCGGTCCATATCCGGTTTGCCACAAGTTGCTCGTCGTAGTCGGCCAGGTGCATGAACGCCGAAAAATTCTCGCCCAGCCCCACCGGATCGATTATCGTGAATCGCACCTTGCCCGGCGGCATGGCCGTGAGCATTCGCAGCATGACCGCCTGCATCGAATCCACCGCCCTGGCCAGCCCTGCTCCGTTGGCCTTCCAGAGCAGCAGCGAATGCTGGGGAAAGGGCAAAAGCACCGGCAAATCAAACTCGGTTTGCTGCAGCCGCAGCCTTTCATCAGCCGGGATCCCGTCCTTGATTCGGGCCAATTCCAATTTGCCGGATCCAAACTGGAAGGCCGGCGGAATCTCAGCCGGCAAAGCCCAGCGGCTCCAATCCGATGTGTTCCAATCCGGGAACAAGTCGCGGCACTCGCGGCCCATCCACTCCACCGCGCCCGGAAGCCCTCCATTCCGCTCAGCCAGCGTTGGGACATGTTTGTCCATTCGCGCCGGCAGCGATCATCATTCTCTCGGATCGCCAATTCATGACCTGAGCGTAGGCGTTCACTTTCGGCGGCAAAACGCATTTCCAATTCGCGGAGCCGGCGGGTGTATTTTTCATCGGCCTCCGGCAACGCCCTGTCACGCAAGGCGGCGATCTCAGCAAGGCGCGGAGGAAACAAGGCTTCGGCTTGCTGCAGATCGTGCTCTTTGCGGCGCTCGATTTCAGCCATCGCGGCGACGTATTTCTCTTCGGCCTTTTTCATTTCCGCGTTCTGGCGGTTAATGATGTCTCCAAATTGCTGCTGGCATTGTGCCTTGGTGGTTTCCAGCACAGCCGGCCGATTTATGCCCGCCTCCAAAAGCATGCGAAGCAATTTCAAATAGGCATTTGCCCCCTGGCGTTTGACCACCCTATGCAGCCAAATGCCGATTATCATAAAAATGATAAAGGCCGCGCCGCAACTCACCGGCGCCCATCGCCAGTCGCTCCAGCCCAGCCACAAGGCCGCCGGGTAGACCGTCGCCGCCCATAACAGCAGAAATATCCCCAACGGCCACAATCCTTGAAAAAAGCGGGGAAAAAACCGCGACATGAACTGCCGGGTCATGGCTTTGTACTGCGTTCTTGCCAAATCCAACGCCCGGTTGAAGCGCTGAGCAGGATCGGTCTCCAGCAGCAGACCTTCCAACTGCGGCTCAGGGAAATCGCGCCATTGCCCGCGCCGGTGAAGCAATTCCATGGCTTCGCGGTGAATCTCCTGAAGTGCCTGCCAACGCGAGTCCAATCCCTCGATAATCTCCTTGAGTTGCAGGTTCGAGCCGCTCCGGGCGGCTTCCGCCATAGCCATTATTTCCCAGCGGCTCTCCGTCATCTGCCGCTCCAGGGTTTTCCGGGTTCCTTCAAAGCGGGCAATGATCTGCTCGTGAACCGCATCATATTCATTCTGCAACCGGCTTGATTCGGCCTCGAAATGGGCCAGAATTTGCTTTTTGGCCGCGGCATACTCGGCTTCGGTAACATCCTTTTCCGCCTTGAAACGCGATTCCAGCGAGTTCTGCGACTCTTGATGAAGTATGTCGGCAGCTTCCTTGCCGGCAATAAACCCGGCCTGGATATCCGCCTCCGACGCGGCGCGCTCGCGCACCAGGCGACACAGATCGCTTAAAAGTTGTCGCGGTAAGTCGGGCGTTAAAGAGTCCATGCTCATAATCTCATGCTATTTAATTTATACCGCACTGCCGCTCGGCCGCTAAAAGCACCTCGGCCAGGCGATTGATCGCATCCAGCACTCCCCGCACTTTCGGCTCCAGAGGGGCAATATAAGCCTCCTCGAACTTGCGCTCCGCCTCGTCGCACCAATACTGCCGCGCCTCGGCATTGGCCGCAAATAACGATTGCATGGCCAGCTCCAGTTTCGACGCGCCCGAATTCAAATCCCAATTTCTCATGTCCGCATTTCTCTGTAAAGCCGCGACCATTGGTCGCGCCGTATAAGGCTCTAACAAAAACCCCCCTTTCCCTTTGAAAGAGGGCTAGGGCAAGGGCTGGTTGCCTATATCGGATTTTTCATCATTTGTTTGTCCCTCGTCGCCCGGCTTCGCATTACCTTCGGACGCCATGCCTGGAACGGCAATCGGCGATTGCTCGTTGACCGGAAGGGCCAATCTGACGTACGCTTCCAAGTCCGTCATCATGCGGCTCAAGGCGGCAACGGCCCTTGGATAATCTGCGTCCAGCCAATTGGCAAACTGCGAGCGGCTGCCGCGGAATTCGTTTACCGCGCGCTCGATCAACACCGCCCAATGCGGTATGGCCGCAATCTTGTCCTCGGCGATTTGCAGCCGCCGTTTCGCCCGTTCCAACGCCTTTTTCTCCTCAATGAAGGATTTATGCTCGTCGGCCACTTGGCGAAACATCTTCGCGTTTTCCAATTGCAACCGGGCCTCTGTCACCCCGTCCCTGGCCAGGCGGTGCTCCTGCTTCCAATACCCCGGGCAATCCTGGTTGATCCACTGTAACGCCCGCCGGAGTTCCATCTCCAGGTTGTCCAGCGCGCTTTGGGCGTCGTCGTGAAAACACACCAGCGCCGCCGAGATAGCCTGCAATGCGTCGATCGATTTGACTCGGGCTGCCTGACCCATGGCACTTTATCTCTGATGCAGGTATTCGTCTATGATTTCGGCCTTGCGTATCAGGTATGGAACGTGCTCCTCGATCACCTCGATGAGCCGCTGCACTCCCTTGACCTGCTGCTCGAACTCCTCGGAGAACTTCTTCTGCTCCTGGTCCCGCCATGTCTTGGTCAGGGTTGCCAACTGATTGCCCAGCATCGAAATCCGGGTCTGAATCTCGGTGCTGAACTTTTTAAGGTTCTGGGCAAACTGCCGTAATTCCTCGGGATCTACAATAGCCTGTGGCATGGAAAGTCCTCGAAAAGTCACATCCTTTTACCTGGCAACGATTTCTATACCTTATTCTAACCTGAAAATTCATCCTATCCAAGCCGAAAACTCCCCTCGTCCTTTGGGAAAGTGGCAGGGCGAGGGTTAAATACCGCTCAATCGTGCAAATTCTCCTTATGCATCGATCTGGAGAATAAAAAACGGCAGAAAACCGGCTAGAATAACGCGTCGGATGATGTAGCGCCCGTTTGGCCGGGGAGCTTGCTTCCGGGAATTCAATGGCAGCCGGGCAGCACCCGTTTTCTATCCCGTGCGCCTTGCCCCCATCTATTTACCGCTATCCATTATCGCCCCTGCCCAAACCAGAACCCGCAAAGCCCGCCCACGCCGATCATAATCAGTGTCACGGCGCTAAGCTTGTGCAAATGGCTGATGAAATAAGAAAAACTCGGATCGGCGATAAACGGAGCGAACCGCCATTCAATGAATAATCCCAGCATCACGCCCAGAATGCCACAGACAATGCCAAACACGTATGACCTCCCCCGCAACAACACTCCGCCCCCCAACCCCGGCGCCGCAACAGGCAACACCATGGCATAAAATCCTTGCTGTGCCAGAAGGAAAAAAATAACATACCCCAGTATCCCGCCCATCAGGATCCCAATTAATCCCAACGGCCAATTTACTTGTTTTGAGTTCGCATCCACAGGCATTAATCTACCGATAAAATATCGATTAAACTCCTCGCTCTCACACTATTTATATTGTATCTTCCACATTAAACCAACATCCCCTGAGCCGCAAACTCCGTTTTCTAAACTTTATACCCTAGCATCTCTAAATGTACATCTTTTTTCCGACCCAGCCGATTTACTCGGGTGGTCGTGATCATCGATCAGTGGCATTGGTGTCATTGGCGCGATCCGATCATTTAGCGACACAAAACACTGTGCCAAGAGATGGGGGAACATGCAGTATACTACAGGATCGCGGGCGACAGATACGCGTTACCCTTCTCTCATCATGAGGTGTCCCGCGACTGGCTGAAGTCTCTCATGCGGCAACAGAGCGCTGGGCGGATTTCGTGGGGCTGGTTTCGCAGTTTCCTGACTCGCTATCCCACGCCGTACCTGCGCACGATTCAGGCGGTGCGTAAGCGGCAGCGAACAGACAATTTCAGGAACTGAATGCGTTGGTTGCAAACGTTCGGTTCTGTGATATTCCCGGGTGGGCAACTGCCCAAGGACATCCGATCCGCAATTCCGCGGGATTCGGAATTCTACTCTTTTTACCGCTTCAACATACACGCTCTCGGAAGCTCTCTCGTAAAGGTTCAATGGTTCATAATTCTCAATATTTGTTTCGCCAGCCTGAAAAAACCGGGATTTTACAAATCCATGTTTTTCCAGTAGCTTGGACAAAGAAACCGCATCGTACATCCACTGATGGTGCCGGGCTCCGGCAACAAAGACGCGCAACCTCTGCGCAATTGTTTTGGGACGAGGCGCGCACAATAAAGTTGCCTCGAGGAATGCGTCTGCATTGCCAGACTTAATATATTGTTCAACATGCTTTTTCAGATCTGGGACGGACAATCTGATGATTCCACCATCGCAGAGCATACGAGAGGCGTCCTTCAGAAACATATCCACCTCAGTCCGGTCAAGATGCTCCAGCATATGCGAACTGTAAAGCACATCTACAGAGCCGTCTGGAATTGGAAGTCCCTTGGCGGCATCTCCATATTCGATTTTATTGAAACGAGCAAATTCAATGAAATGATAATGTTCTTCTTCAAGAATGCCAAGATTTCTGAGCAGTATGGGCAAGAATGGAATCTTTGAGATTAGCAGACTTAAAGAGTTGTCAAAATTCCTCCACCCAATTATTGGTGATTGTCCGCATCCTACATTGATTCGTTGCATAATTATAGATGATCCTTTCCGTAGTTTTATATCTACGATATTCCGGATCTTGTTGCCTCGGGCAGGCAACTGTCTGTGGCCGCCGGTCTTTTAATTTACCGAATCATATTTCGAATCCCGGCTCATCTTGTCGGATTCGTGATCTCCGCCAGAGAAGAGACGGCGTTCGGCGTAGAAGGGGCATTTGAAGGGAATTGAGCGGCCACGGCCAGTTCCAGGAGTTCGGCCCGGGATTTTACGCGCAGTTTTTTCATCATCCTGGCGCGGCGGTCTTCGATGGCGCGGATGCTTAAGTCCAAATCAGCGGCGATCATCTTGTTGGTCTTTCCGGCCACGACCAGATCCATCACCTCGCGCTCCGCCGGGGTGAGATTCTCTAGGCGGCGATCGACCTTGTTTTTCAATTCCCGCAGTCGCCATCTCTCTTCATCGAGCCTGATCGCCTTTTGGATGTTATCGCATAGTTCCTGTATGCGAAAGGGTTTTTCCAGGAATTCGATAGCGCCGAGTTTCATGGCTTCCACGGCCGTGCGCACGTCGGAGTGGCCGCTGATGATGACGGTGGGCAGGTTGATGCCGGCCGCGGCAAGATGTTTTTGCAGTTCCAGGCCGTTCATGTCCGGCATTATTACGTCGAGGATCAGACATGCCGGGCCGCTGGGTTTATAAGCTTTGAGGAATTGGCCTGCGGAAGAAAACGACTTGACTTTTAAGCCGAGCAGTTGGATCAAGTCGGCAAGAGATCGGACAATGGGTTCATCGTCGTCAACGATGAAAACGGTGGGTTCGCATTTCATCTTACCGGCACCTAGTTATGATACGCAGTGTAATGTCAAAGTAATTGCCTTTGAAAACAAAACACACGCCATAACTAATGCTGCCCACCGTGTGTAACAGTGCTCTACTCTATAAAATCCATCGGGATTTAATCCTTTAGAATTTAGGGGGGAAGTATAGAAGTTGCAAAACCGCATGTCAACGTCATTATTGCGCGCGACATAACTGCCTGGGAGAAAAGAAGTTATATCTTTAGCCACGACCACGCCGAGTTGTGGAAAAACTGTGTTTGACCAACGGCGGTACGTGGTCTAACGTTTATTAGGTGTGGTGATACCACAGTTTTTAAGTCACCTTGCCGATAATCAAAGAATGACATCCTTCAAAAGAAAGCGGCACCAGATTGTTAAAAGAGCCCGGCGGCCTGGCAGATGCGTTATTTTTACCAATTGAGATTTCCATCTCGATGCCATGGGCGGCAAGTTCGGAGTATTGCATCGGTTGCAGAGCATGATATTGCCATGGTTGTTGCACTGTATGCTGCCGTGAGCGTTGCATTGCATGTTGAATTGGTTGTTCAAAGCACAATCATAGGGGCTGATTATGGAAGTTGAATCAAGCCTTGCCGTTACCAGAAAATTATATGTAGAAAAGACTCCCTACCGGACTGCCGGCATAATCCGGGAGCTGTTGGCGATGCGATTCGACGACCATGGCAGCAGGGATCTGTTATTAAGTCAATTGCGAGAACAAGCAGAAGCCGGTCGCCAAGCAGGGTATGAAGGCATCGTGCGTCTGTGTCAATCAATGGAGAACTGTATTGCGAGAATTGGCGATGTAATTGAAAATTCGCGATTAGAAACAGTGATCTCAACCCTGATGGAGGCCTGCCGGGCAATTTCACGTCATGCCGAGATAAACACATGTATGATTGCACATCGCCCGGATGTGAAGACTTGCCGGTAAAATCACACTCCAACCGTCCTCCCGTCATGGAAAGCAAACATTCATGGAAAAACACTAACAATACAAAACTCAAATGAGATGCCGATGGATAAAGTATAAAAGCGGGAGTGAAAAACCAACCTTCCCGACAGTAGGAAATAATCTACTTGATGTCAGCCAAATCAGCGGTCGAAGTGATGTTGGTTTCACTGGGCCGCGTGTTGTAAAGCCACGATTTAGAATACTTTGTAGCAATATCGGATGTCTTGCCGGCAATTTCCGGCAACATTGTGAGCGCCACGCTATTCAGGAACTGGCATGCCGATTTCATGGTCGAGAGCACGACTCCCGACGGGCCGGTTCTCATTGTCACGGATAGCGTGCTTAAAATCGGCACGCGCCGTAAAACTGATGGGGCAGCAGAGCGGGCGTTGCCGACTCATTCATCTGAACACATCGACTGGTTGAAAACAATCTCAACCTTATTCGCGAGCTAATCTGTCTGCTGTTTACATGCCCAGAAATTTTCAGGCGATTGGGCATCGATGCTTCAAAGGGAGAATTACTGCTTAAAGTCGCGCTGTTGCGGCCTGGCCGCTTCGGCATCCATTTACAGTTTCATTTGCCCGATCAGAATCCGCCTGAAAAATTTTCCCGGTCCTTCTGCACGAGCGGCCGATTGACGGTGCAATCTATGGACTGTCGGCTGGCGGAATAGATAAAAGATTTCAACGGCGCGGGAATCAAAGCCATTTACCACGCGGCTATGATGGTAGTCATCATTGCGGCGACTTTTCCCTTTTTTTTCATCGTCGCTTGAATGCCGTGTAATGGACCGTCAAGTCTGGTAAAACAAACAACCATAGGAAGGATAAAATCAATCCAACTGGAGATGATTTTTAACTGAGTTGGATCTCGTTACATACTACAGGGTGGTTTGGACATAACTATATTTTACAGTACCCTCAAGGTTTATCCATATTCGTAACATATTATTTCCAAAAAAGTTAAGTCTAAAAAGCGCATGGTTTTTTTCATATTGATGGATTTTGTTTTCACATGATTTGCATGACTAAATGAACAAATTTTCAACCCATTTAAGACGCGAGCGGAAGGATAAGGCAAGGCATTGGGTCGTAAAGAAGTTGAATAACCTTGATAGGCTTGATATATTTAATAGATATTAACTATTTATGTTTTGCCTTGATGGAGATGAATTTGTAATGCAACAGAGGCATATGGATTCCGCCGCATGCGCATTATTGGCATTTGCGCTGATATCATTCGCCGGATGCGGTAAATCTTCACCGGTCTTGACCGATCCGCCGCCGCCTGAAGTGACCGTCAGCAATCCGGTGGTCCGCGAGGTGACCGATTATTTCGAGTTTCCCGGCCAGACGTGTGCCGTGGGAGAAGTGGAAGTCCGTGCCCGGGTAACAGGTTACATCGTGAAGGTGAACTTCGAGGACGGTCAGGAAGTGAAAAAGGGCGATCTGCTGTTCGAGATTGATCCGCGGCCATATCAAGCGGCGTTGGACCGGAACCAGGGCGAGCTGACCAGATTAAAGGCGGTGCGGGAAAAGGCCGAGGCGGACCTGGCGCGATCGAACCGGCTCCGTCCCTCGGGCGCTATCAGCGAAGACGAGTACGAGCAGCACGTGGCCCAACTTGCGATTGCCAAGGCCTCGATTCAAACCGCCGAAGCCGCCGGTCCGCGACGCGGAGTTGAACCTGGAATTCACAAAAGTCGTTTCGCCCATCGACGGCCGCGTGAGCAGGGCCAGGATCACGGAAGGAAACCTGGTTCAGCCGGGCACGGGCGAAGGAATGGTGCTCACAAAGGTGGTAACCGTGGATCCGATTTACGTATATTTTAACATTGACGAACCTGTATTGCTCAAGTACGTGGATCGCAAATGGCAATCGGGCGAGGACGCCCACCCCAGCCGCATTAAGGATCAGAATATTCCCGTGGAAGTAGCCCTGGCCAAAGACAACGGCTTCCCTTACAAGGGAATATTGGATTTCATCGATAACCAGGTCGACTCGAAGACAGGTACCATCCGCGCCCGGGGCAATTTCGAAAACTCGAAGCAATATCTGACTCCCGGGCTTTTCGTGCGCGCGCGGATCCCCTTCGGCAAGCCGCATCAGGCAATGTTGGTAAGCGAACGGGCGGTCGGCACGGATCAGAGACAGAAGTATCTCCTGACGGTGAACAAGGACGATGTGGTGGAATATCGACGCGTAAAGGTGGGTTCAGTGCACGACGGCATGTGCGTGATTGAATCCGGCATCCAGCCCGAGGATCGCGTGATCGTCAACGGATTGCTCCGCGCCCGTCCCGGCATGCGCGTCAGTCCGCATCCGGAAGGAAGCATCGCGGCGGCCTCGCCTGTCAAAACGACGAAAACGGAGAGCTCGGCCGCCAGGCCGGAAACGAATAATTAGCGCCTTTTTCCACGAAATTGAACAACGGGATAAGGGCGGCATTCGTCGTGCCGGCAAAATCGCAGACATGACGCCCAATTGGCCACAACTTACTGGATAAAGCACCCGGGAACACGCAACCGATGTTTTCGCATTTTTTTATCGAACGGCCGATACTTTCCTCGGTGCCGTCGATCATAATTACGCTAGTCGGCCTGGTGGCGGCGTTTTCCCTGCCCGTGGCGCAATACCCGGAGGTAACGCCTCCCACCGTCCGCGTTTTCTGCGCGTATCCCGGCGCCAGTGCGCAAGTGGTGGCTGACACCATTGCCGCCCCCATCGAACAGCAGGTCAACGGGGTCGAGGACATGCTCTACATGTCCTCGCAGTGCAGCAACGACGGGAGCTACCAGCTGACTGTGACCTTCAAGGTGGGCACCGACTTGAACATGGCCCAGGTCCTGGTGCAGAACAGGGTCGCGCAGGCGATGCCCACATTGCCCGACATAGTGAAGCAGACCGGAGTGATGACCAAGAAGCGGTCGCCGGACTTGATGCTTATCGTGAATTTGTTTTCACCCGACGGCCGTTACGACCAGCTCTACCTGAGCAACTACACCATGATCCAGTTGGTAGACGAGATTTCCCGACTGGACGGCGTGGGCGACATTTTCATCCTCGGACAGCGCGATTACAGCATGCGAATCTGGCTTGATCCCAACCGCCTCACCTCGCGGGGCATGACGGCCGGCGACGTGGTCTCCGCCCTGCGCGAACAAAACGTGCAAGTGGCGGCCGGACAAATCGGCCAACAGCCCGCGGCCAAGGGCATGAATTTCCAATACACCTTAACCACCTTGGGGCGCTTGATCGAGCCGGAACAATTCGCCGACATCATCGTCAAGACCGGAGACCAGGGCGAAATCACGCGTTTGCGCGACGTGGGCAGGATCGAACTGGGGGCCAAGAACCAGGACATCAACAGTTATTTCGACGGCAGACCTTCGGCCGGCCTGGGCGTATTCCAATTGCCCGGCGCAAACGCCCTGGAAACCGCGCAGCGCGTGAAAGACAAGATGAAAGAGCTTAAAAAACGCTTTCCCGAAGGACTCGACTATGGCATCGCCTACGATACCACGCCCTATATAGCCGAATCCATCAACGAAGTATTCAAAACGCTCCGCGACGCGGTATTGCTGGTGGCCTTGGTGGTGCTCGTTTTTCTGCAAAACTGGCGCTCCGCGATCATACCGTTAATCGCCGTTCCAGTGGCCATCATTGGCACGTTTGCCGCAATGGCGGCCTTTGGTTCCTCGATTAACAATCTTTCGCTCTTTGGCCTGGTATTGGCCATTGGCATAGTCGTCAACGACGCGATCGTGGTGGTCGAAGCCACGGAACGCCACATCGAGGAGGGCAAGTTGCCCCGCGATGCCGCGCATCAAGCCATGAGCGAGGTGTCCGCGCCGGTGATCGCCATCGGATTGGTGCTTTCCTGCGTGTTCATTCCCTGCTTGTTTATCCGGGGAATAACAGGGCTCTTTTTCCGCCAGTTCGCCTTGACCATCGCCGTTTCCACCATTCTTTCCACGATAAACTCACTGACGCTCAGCCCGGCCCTGTGCGCGGTTCTCTTGAAAGAGCGGCACGGGCATCGCGACCCGCTCTCGCGGATCATAAACTTCTGTTTCGGCTGGTTTTTCAAATTGTTCAACAAGGCGTTCGCGTTTTCCGTGGGCGGATACACCCGAGTCGTGGGAAAATTGCTGCGTGTCAGCTTGTTGGTGCTTGTGGTTTACGGGGGATTGTTGTATCTCACTGTTTGGGGCTTTCGCAGCATGCCCACCGGGTTCATACCCAGCCAGGACCAGGGCTATCTTTTCCTCGTGGCTCAGTTGCCCGACTCCTCTTCGCTGGAGCGAACCGAGGAAGTGATGTCCCGCGCCGATAAACTTATCCGCAACACTAAGGGCGTGGCCCACGCGATCCGCGTTTCCGGCATGTCCTTCGTGCTGGGGGCCAACGGTTCGCACCTGGGCACGATGTTCGTGATTCTCGATCCCTTCGACGAGCGGCGTACGCCCGATTTGCAGGCTGATGCCATCGCGGCTGCTTTGCAAAAACGACTGTACAAGGAGATCGAGGACGGCGCGTTCATGGTCATCGGTGCTCCGCCCATCCGCGGACTGGGCATGGGCGGCTTCAAAATCATGATCGAGGATCGCGGCGCCAACGGCTTGGAAGCCCTGCAAGAACAAACCGACAACCTGGTGCGCATGGGGAACCAAACCCGCGACCTGACACGGCTGCTTACCGTCTTTCGCGCCAAGGCCCCACAGTTGTACGTCGACATAGATCGAACCAAATGCAAGACCATGGGCGTGGCCATGAACGACGTTTTCGACGCCCTGCAAATCGACTTGGGCGGCCTGTATGTGAACGACTTTAACCAGTTCGGGCGGACCTGGCAGGTGAACGTTCAGGCCGACGTCCCATATCGCATGGATGTCGAGGACGTGGCCCGGCTGCAAGTCCGAAATAAATACGGCCAAATGGTGCCCCTGGGAACCGTGGCCGGCGTGCAAGACCAAGGCGGGCCGTTCGTCATCAACCGCTACAACATGTATACCGCCGCCGCCATCAACGGCTCTTTGACGCCCGGCACCAGTTCCGGCCAGGCCATCAAGACCATGGAAGCCCTGGCCAATCAACAACTCCCCTCAACGATGGCCTACGAATGGACCGATCTTTTCTATCTCCAAATTATAGCCGGCAGCACCACCTTTTTGGTCTTTTCCGGCGCCGTCGTATTGGTGTTCCTGGTGCTGGCCGGACAGTACGAAAGCTGGTCGCTGCCGCTGGGGGTCATTCTTGTCGTGCCCATGTGCGTCCTTTGCTCAGTGGCCGGCGTGGCCCTGGCTGGCATGGATATAAACATCTTCACTCAGATCGGCTTTGTCGTGCTGGTGGGCCTGGCAAGCAAAAACGCCATTCTTATCGTGGAATTCGCCAAGTCGAAAAGGGAATCCGGATTGCCGCGCTTCGATGCCACCCTGCAAGCATGCCGCCTGCGCTTGCGGCCGATTATGATGACGTCTTTCGCCTTTATCTTGGGGGTGCTTCCCCTGGTCGTTTCCAGCGGGGCCGGGGCCGAAATGCGGCGCACCTTGGGCACCGCGGTCTTCAGCGGCATGTTGGGCGTAACTATGTTCGGGATATTCTTAACGCCCGTGTTCTATTACGTGATCCAATGGTTTAAAGACCGTCGCTCAGAAGAGCAGGGTTAAACATTTTCGGTTATATCGATAACTGTTAATCTGCGTAATATATGCTGATCTAGGCAAGCTTAATCTTTATTCGTGCCTCGTTATTCCGAATTATTACTGAGGAAACGGATTTACTGATTCTATCGATGGATGGATCCATGTCCGAAGCATGCCAAGGATCAGAAAAAAGAGCCGGAAGGCGATGGTACAGCCTTGTCGGCGCTGGAGATACTACACGATCGGATGGGCGCCGGTTGGTTCTGCCAATCGCCATGATCATGCTCTTGATGTTCTCGGCAGGGTGCACGAGTTGGCGCGATTATGTGCGAAATGGTTTTAAGGTTGGTCCCAACTACTGTCCGCCGGTGGCCACTTTTGGCAGCCAATGGATCGATTCCGCTGATCCGAACGTCAGCAGAGAACCGGCACATGTCGATGCCTGGTGGCAAACGTTCAACGATCCGATCCTGGATTGTCTTATATGCATGGCCTACAGACAGAACCTCAGTTTGCGGGTGGCTGGTTTTCGGATAATCGAAGCGCAGGCGCAGCGCGGCATTGCCGCAGGGGAAATGTTCCCGCAATCGCAGCAGGTTTTTGGCAGTTACACGCGATACAACAACAGCGCGAACAGCGTCAACACGGGACCGGTTAGGTTTTATGATGAATGGCAAACCGGCGCCAGTCTTGCCTGGGAACTTGATTTTTGGGGCCGGTTCCGCCGGGCGGTCGAATCGGCCGATGCAAACCTGGATAAGTCTATCTATGATTACGATGAGGCTTTGGTCCTGCTTTTATCGGAAGTCGCCCAGAGTTACATCAACATACGCACGGCCGAGCAGCGCTTGGAGTACGCCCGCAAGAACGTCGAAGATCAACAAATAAGCTTGAACCTGGCGGACGTGAAGTTCCGCAACGGCGCGACCACGAAGTTGGACGTGACGCAGGGTCAATCGAACCTGTCGCAAACCCAGGCGACCATTCCTCCCCTGGAAGTGTCGCGGCGGCAGGCGTCCGATCAATTGTGCATCCTCTTGGGAATTCCGCCCAGGAATCTTGACGAGATACTCTCGGGCAGGCGGGGCATTCCCACGGCCCCGCCGCAGGTTGCGGTGGGCATACCGGCGGACTTGATACGCCGGCGTCCCGACGTACTCAGCGCCGAACGGGCGGTCGCGGCCCAGAGCGCATTGATCGGCGTTGCAACGTCCGACTTGTATCCCCATTTTTCCATTAATGGAACGATATTTTACGACGCTCAGAGATTCCAGGATTTGTTCGAACCTAAATCCCTTGCCGGGAACGTGGGGCCGTCGTTTAATTGGAACGTCTTGAATTACGGGCGGCTGGTAAACAACATCCGCGTGCAAGACGCGCGCTTCCAGCAACTGGCATACCAGTATCAGAACTCCGTGCTTCAGGCCAATGCCGAGGCTGAAGACGCCCTGGTCGGATTCCTTAAATTCCAGCAGCAAGTGAAGTACCTGACCACGAGCACGCAGGCGGCAAGCGAATCCTTGGGGCTGGTGCGAGACCAGTATAATGCGGGCAAGACCGACTTCAACCGCGTGGTGAACGTCGAGCAGCTTTTAACCCAGCAGGAAGATCAATTGGCAGTTTCTCAGGGCGCAGTGGCCAACAACTTGATTTTGCTGTATAAAGCCCTGGGAGGAGGATGGCAGACCAATTTTGCCGCTCCCGCATCGCAACCCGCCCCGGCAGAAGTGCAAACCAGCGAGCAGATACCCGCGCCCGGCCCGGTGCAGCCGGCTCCGGTCCAACCGCCGATACCACTCCCGCCGGTTCAACAATAAACGGGGCCTATTCCGCTTCCTTAGAAAATCAAGTCTTGTTTGCGGGATTCGATGGGCCGCTAAATTGCAGGCAGGCTGACTCTTGTTGAATCGGACTTATTTAGGATTGCATCCAAGGCGGCGAACTTGTACAGGGCATCCAGCGTCGGTTCATTGAAACAGGCCTCGTCGAAAATCTCGACCGTGGCGCCGGAAAGCATGGCCATCAGCCCCACGTGAACCAACTCGGCGGCCTGCTGACCTATCACGTGCACGCCGAGCAATTTCATGTCCGGGGTACGGAACAGTAACTTCAGGAAACCGGAACTGTCGCCGATGATCCTGCCTCGAGCGCTGTCCTGGTATGACGCCCGCCCGACAATGTAGTCGATTCCCTGGCGTTTAAGGGACTCTTCGGTATCGCCGACCGTGCCGATCTCGGGGATTGTGTAAATGCCGAAAGGCAGTAAACGGGGAATTTCGGAGATGGTGGGCAAATTCAAGGCATGTTGCACGGCACGGCGGCCTTGTTCCATGCTGGTCGAAGCCAGGGCTGGAAACCCGACAACGTCGCCGGCCGCATAAATGTGAGGCACGTTGGTGCAAAAACGCTCGTCCACGTGGATTATCTCACGCTGGCCGACCATCACACCCGCCGCGGGCAAGTTCAGGTTCTCGGTGTTGCTTTTTCTGCCGGCGGCGATCAATACCTCGTCCACTTTCAGTTGCAGGCCGGAGGTAAGCGTAAGAGTGACCCTGCCTTGTTTGGGCGTCGAGCCCGAGTCCTCCACCGTGCACGACTGCGCCATTTCGCCCCAATGAAAGATTATGCCGTTGTTTTCCATATCGACGGTCAGGGCCCGCGAGATTTCGCCGTCGAGGAACGGCAGCAGGTCGTTGCGGCCGTCGATGAGGTGGACTTCGGCCCCCAGGGCGGCGAATGTGCAGGCGTACTCGCTGCCGATCACGCCCGCGCCCACCACCGCCATGGTTTTAGGCAAGCGGTCCAACTCCAAGATTGTGTCGGAATCGTAGACTCCCGGCCCAAAAGGAAAAATCGGCGGACGAACCGGCGACGAGCCGGTCGCTATGAGTATGTTTTCTCCGCTCAGCGTGATTTTATCCGTTAAAGGCGAAGAATCGCCTGCAGGGTCGGCCTTCCTGTAACTGACTTGAACCGTATGCGGGTCCGTGAAAACACCGGTTCCGCAGTAGACATCGACCTGATTGACCTCCAGCCGCCGGGCCAACACGGCATTGAGCCCGGCCTTTACTTTCCGCTCGTGCCGGAGGAAATCGGCAACGGTCGCCTCCCGGCGCAGTGATAAGTCCACTCCGTAAAGATTACGGGACCTCATTCCGGACAGAGCCAGGGCGGTTTCGCGCAAAGTCTTGCTGGGAGCAGTACCGGTATTGACTCCAGCGCCCCCGAGTTCGTGATGGCTATCTACCAAGGCGACGGATTTATTAAAAAAAGCGGCAGTGGTCGCCCCGAAGATTCCCGCAGGTCCGCCGCCTATTACCACCAGGTTATATTTTTTAATCTTTTCTGACATGAATTACTCTAAAAATTAATCGCAATCGCCGCTGCCCGGGCAATAACCTGAAAGAGTGGGCCGATTATTATTAGGAGTATTAATTGATGTATAAGTATTATTTATTGTTTTTTCTTTTAAAAATCTCTTTTGTAATATTGAAAACTGGTTTATAATGCACTTTTACACGGATTTGTATTAACAAACTCAACCAGTTAGTGTCCTTGAAACGTAGTCAAAGATAAAGACAGCCCTATTCGCACAAAGCCTTACCAATTGAAGATTGAACCTGAAGAGTTAAAATCCTTCTTACACTGTATGACACGGGCGCCACAAAGAATCCGTGCAACTTTGAGGAAGCGGGCAGCTTGGGCATGAGACCTGCAAGCCGTGTTGTACTTTCCAGCGATAACAATGGAGTTGTCATGACGGCAACTGCGTCCCCTGATGTGATAGTATACGTTTGCCACCGCAGCATCCCCGGCGATGCGCCCTTGCCGCGCCAATGGAAACAGGACGGCATGCGGGTCGTGATCCATGAAGTGCCGTGCAGCGGCAAGATGGACGGGCAATATCTCATGCATGCCTTGGAGGGCGGGGCCTGCGGGGTGTGCGTCGTATCTTGCCCCAAGGGAGAATGCCGTTTGGGGCAAGGCAATTATCGGGCGGAAATTCGCATGCGCACTATTCGGCGGCTCCTGGGCGAAGTCGGATTGGAGCAAGAGCGGGCGGAACAGTTCTTTTTTTCCTCCAACGATTCGCGGGAACAATTCGAGCAGATCATCCGCGGATTCGTGGAGCGGATTTGCGCCTTGGGCAAGAGCCCGATCGGCATCGATGGCAATAAATCTTAATACATAGGTTAATGCATGGAAAAAAACAATACAGTGCTGAGGCAACGGATTGAGGCCGGTAAATCCTTGCTTTTAGCCGAAATATCACCGCCCCAGGGCTGCGATCCGGCTCCGCTGCGGGAGACTGCCCGCCGTTATCTGGGAAAAGTTCACTGTTTGGGGATAAGCGACAACCGCGATCGGGTCTTGATGTCGGCGCTGGCCGCGGCCTCAATCGTGGCCGCCGAAGGCGTGGAACCGATACTTCACGTTGTTACCCGGGACCGCAATCGAATCGCCTTGATTTCGGAGGCCCTGGGTGCGCAAGCACTGGGAATAAATAACCTGCTGTGCACCAGCGGAACTCACCAGGTTTTGGGACCGTACCGCTCGGCAAAGAACGTCTTTGACATCGACACCGTTCAACTGCTTAAAACTTACGCCAATTTGGCCGGGGACGGTACCCTGGTGGGTGAAAGGGGCTTTACCGGCGCCGGGCTGTTTTGCCTGGGCGCAGTGGCGGCGCCTTATGGCGATCCCATGGAACTGCAGATATCCAAACTTGCCAAGAAAATCCAGGCCGGAACCTGTTACTTCATCACCCAGCCGATTTACGACCTGGAGCGCTTTAACCAATGGTGGCAGGAGATCACGCGTCTGGGGCTCGACAAGAAAGCCGCCTTTGTGGCGGGCATCCAGCCTCTCCTTGACGCCCAAAAGGCCCGGGAATTTGCCGACGGCCGGCCGTCGCCAAGGGTTCCGGAGGCAATTTTATCGCGATTGACTTCGGCCTCTGGCCCGGCGGCTCAGCGAGCGGCCGGGATCGCCATCGCGTTGGAAACGATTAAACAACTATCCCAGGTGAAGGGATTGCGCGGTTTCCAGATATGCGCGGACGGGGATGACGCCGCCGCCCTGGAAATCATCGAAAAATCATCCTTGAGCACGAAATAGCCATGCCCGCCAAGTATTCCATTCATACGTCCGCCGCCGCCCCCCGCGTCCGACCCGTGGGCAAGTTGGGCATCGTCGATTGGCGCGAGGATTGTTCCAGTTGCCACAATTGCGTCAAGCGTAGTTGCGTTTACGGTTTATATCGGGATGAAGCCAACACGCTCCACGACGAATTGGGCTACTTGGATTATATTTATCAGTGCAAAGGCTGCCTGAATTGCGTGCAGAACTGTACAAAGAACATGCTTACCCGGGTGGAAAATCCCGAGTTCCACCTGCTGGGCGACGATTATTTCACCCCTGAAATCATTCTTTCCACGTGGTACCAGGCCGAAACCGGGCGCATTCCCGTTTCCGGGTCCGGTTATGGCGGGCCGTTTTCCGGGGCGGGCTTCGATTCGATGTGGACCGATATGTCGGAAATCGTCCGCCCCACGCGCGACGGCATTCACGGCCGCGAATACATCAACACCTGCGTGGACATCGGCCGCAAACTGAAGCAGTTGACATTCGATGACGGCCGATTGACCGTAGAGCCGCCGTCGCTGGCCGAGATTCCCATCCCGGTGATATTTGAATCCATACCCGAGCGTTGGCAACGCGGATCGGTCGTCGAATCGGTTGTGCAAGCGGCGGCCGCGTTGGGCACCTTGGCGGTTGTCCGCGACGAAGACGGCGCCGGTCGGTTGGCCGCCAGGCACGGGCACGTGATTCCCATCGTCAGCGGCACCGAAGCGGCGGCGAATGAGCCGTTTCGGACAGCCCCTATCGTAATAATCGCCGACGGCGCCGACGTCATGGCGGTTCAATCATCGCTGAAGAATCAAAATTCCGAGCGGGTAGTGGCAATCCGCATCGAGGCCTCGCCTGCCAGTATGGAACGCATCCTGCAGCTTACCCGCGCCGGAGCCGAGGTCATTCATCTTGTTTTTGACAAGCACGGCCGGGAAAACTCACCCAAACCCAGGCATGCCAGAGACGTGATCCGAGAAATTCACCTGGCACTGGTTAAAGAGGGCATCCGCGACCAGGTAACCTTGATCGCTTCCGGAGGAGTCGCCCTGGCCGAGCACATGGCCAAGGCCATTATTTGCGGTGCGGACCTGGTGGCCGTTGACATACCGCTTTTATTGGCATTGGAGTGCCGATTATGCGGCGAGTGCGAGCGCGGCGAAATCTGCCCCGTCCTTCTGGAACAAGCCGACGCCGATTATGCGGTTCACCGTATTAAGAACCTGATCGGGGCCTGGCACCAGCAACTGGTCGAGGTCTTAGGCGCGATGGGCATACGCGAGGTTCGCCGTTTGCGGGGAGAAACGGGCCGGGCGATGTTCTTCGAGGACCTGGAACGCGATTCATTCGGAAAAATTTTTGGCAAGCGAAAGAATCTTGAGGGGACCAATCAGCGATGAGCATTACCTCGCAAAGCAGTACGACCGAACAGGTCCGGACAACCGACGATTTCCTTTTGCATCCCGATTTCGCCGAGGTGTCGCGGCAAATCCGCCCTGCCCCGCCGCGGTATAGAAACGAGATCGGCAAGTACACGGTCCGCCGCTCGTCGGTTTGCGCGAACTGCGGGCGATGCGTGGAAATCTGCCCGGAAGGCGTGCATCGAATGCCCGAGGGCTATCGGCAGGTCATCCGCCCGCTGGATTACCGCTGCATCGGACCCGAGTGCGCCAACACAGACCATTATTGCGTGGCCGCCTGTCCCAACGGGGCGTTTTCGGTTACAGATAATCCTACTTTTGAAACGCTCGGCGATTACCGCTGGACACCGGACTTGCTGGTGAGCAATTGGTACATGGCCGAGACCGGTCGTGCACCCGGGCCCCATTTGGAAAACGAGATCGGGGCCTCCGGAGGCGGATTCGACCGCCTGCGGTTCCGTTTTCCGCACAGTCCGCCCGCCGATCTCAGGCGAGGGGATATTTCCACCCAACTGCTTTTGAACCGGCGCAACGATTCGCGGGAAAAGATAAAAATCGACGTCCCCTGGTACGGCGGCGGGATGTCGTTCGGCTCCACGAATATCCGCGTGCTTTTGGGCAAAGCCCGCGCGGCAAAGGCCTTCCATGGTTTCACGTGCACGGGCGAGGGAGGATATCCGGAGCGGTTCGTGCCTTATGCCGACCACGTGATCACGCAGGTGGCCACCGGGCTTTTCGGCGTGCGCGAGGAGACCATCCAACGGGCGCAGGATCGTGGAGTTCAAGTATGCCCAGGGCGCAAAGCCCGGCTTAGGCGGCCACCTCTTGGGCGACAAGAATACGCCCAGCGTGGCGGCCTTGCGCGAGGCGGTAGTGGGCACATCGCTTTTTTCGCCTTTCCCCTTCCACAGCGTGTACTCGGTCGAAGATCACAAAAAGCATTTGGACTGGATCGCTCACGTCAATCCTAGGGCATTGCTTTCGGCCAAGGTTTCCACGCCCGTGGACGTGGATATGGTGGCGGTGGGCATCTATTATGCCGGCGGGCACATCGTGCACCTGGATGGCAGTTACGGCGGCACCGGTGCTGCGCCTAACATCGCCAAGAAAAATATCGCCATGCCCATCGAGTATGCGATTAATCGCGTGCACCAGTTTCTTGTCAACGAGGGGATTCGCGATGAGATCACGGTTATCGCCAGCGGCGGAATCCGCACCCCGGCCGACATGGCCAAGGCAATCGCCCTGGGGGCCGACGGCGTGGTAATCGGCACGGCCGAATTGGTGGCCGTGGGCTGCATCCGTTGCGGATGTTGCGAAAGCGGGCGGGGCTGCGCTCGCGGCATCGCCACCACCGACGACGAACTGCTGGAAATGGTCACCGTCAGTGGTGCACGCAGCGGCTGGTGAACCTTTACAGCGCCTGGCGCGAAATACTGGTTGAAATCCTGTACCGTCTTGGACTTGATTCCGTGGCCGCGCTCAGGGGCCGAACCGATTTATTGAAACATTTGGATTATGAGGAATAAAATCGATCCAAGCCCACGGGCTGCAACCCATGGGTTTAAGAACATTACATAATTATGCCCACCAATTCCATTACAGAACGAGCGGAAAAGATCATTCGAGCCCGGGCCGAGTTCCGGCCGCGCGGCGAGTGGTTCCACAAATCGCCGGAGGCGGAAGGCGGTTGCGGAGTGACCGGTTTCGCTTGCACCATTCCCGTGGGCGGAAAGCATATTTACGAACCCTCGATCCAGATGCGCAACCGCGGCAACGGCAAGGGCGGGGGCATCGCCGCCTGCGGCCTGGTCCCGGAAGATTTGGGCGTCTCGCGCAAAATCCTGGAAGAAGACTATATCCTCCAGGTTGCCCTCCTGGACCCATCGGCCAAAGAGGAAGTGGAAAAAACCTGCATCGAGCCGTATTTCGACATCGACCAGGGCGACATGGTCCCCACGGTTGACGATTATCGCGACGTGCCGCTCTTGGAAGTCCGGCCGCCGGACGTGGCCCGTTATTTCGTCCGCGTCAAACCGCGGGTGCTGGCTAATTTCGCCGATGAAAAAGGTTTGGGTAGCCTGTCCGAACGGGACGTAGAGGACGAGTTCGTGTATCAGAATTCGCTGCGATTAAACACGAAATATTACGCTTCGCTGGGCGACAAGCGGGCGTTCGTCATGTCGCACGCGCAGGAATCTCATTATCTTGAAGATCGTGGGTTACGCCGAAGCCGCGGTGCAATACTATCACATGCCGGAAACCAGGGCCCACGTCTGGATCGCGCACCAGCGTTATCCGACCAAGGGCCGGGTGTGGCATCCGGGCGGGGCGCATCCATTCATCGGGCTGAACGAGGCCCTGGTCCACAACGGCGACTTTGCCAACTACCTATCGGTGTGCGAATACCTGGCCGGGCGGAATATTTTCCCGCAGTTCCTTACCGACACCGAGGTCTCGGTGCTCCTGTTCGATTTTTGGAGCCGGGTGTACAAATACCCGGTGGAATACATCATCGAGGCCCTGGCCCCGACCACCGAACTCGACTTCGACCGCCTGCCTGCCGAAAAACAACGAATTTACCGGCAGATTCAGGCGTCGCACATACACGCCTCGCCCGACGGCCCCTGGTTTTTCATTATCGCACGCAGCCTGGCTGAATCGAAATCGTTCCAACTGCTGGGCATCACCGATACGGCCATGCTCCGGCCGCAGGTTTTCGCGCTGCAAGAGGGCGAAGTATCCATCGGGCTGATTTGTTCTGAAAAACAGGCCATCGACGCCACGCTGGCCAGCCTGGCGTCCGAGGATTCGCGATTTACGCCCGTGGCCGACATCTATTGGAACGCCCGGGGCGGAAGCCATACCGACGGCGGGGCGTTCTTGTTGACCGTGAGTCCTGCCAATGGGAATGCTTCCCCTGCGCTTTCGGCCTCGAAAAACGGCCATTATCAACTGCGAACCACCAATAAATTCGGCGTCCCGGTTTCGACTCTATCCGGCCAGACGCACTGCAACTTGTCGATTCCAGCGGTAAAACCGGCGAAAACCGACAAAGAAATCGCGGCCGTTCAAAACGCAATAGAAGAAGGCGATGCACAAGGTCTTTTCCAGTGCCTATGCGGGCGCATGGCGGAAACGAGTTACGATCAGCTGCGTTGGCTGGCCGAAGAAGTTGCAAATATGACCGCGGAAAAATCGCCCGGCCTGGGCATCGAGGCTTTTACCCTGGCCATCGACCGGCGTTACGCCACGGGCGATAAAAAACGCAGTTCGGTGCTCACCATACTGCGCGGCGGACTGGAGCGGATTTTCGAGCGGCAGCCGATTTGCGGCGAGAATCAGGAACGCACGCACGCACGGATCACCTGGCAAACCCGTGACCGCTTGACCGGCCCCCATGGGCAGCAAACCACGCTGTTGATCGATGCCCGCGGATTTTCGCCCGAGGGCGAGTCATGCGACGCCACTTTGGCGATCAAGGCTTATCATCTGGGATGGAAACACATCATCCATTACAACACGCGGGGCACGCGATTCCATGGGGTCGGTTTCGGCCCGGCGACCGATGGCCTGCGGGTCGATTGCTACGACAATCCGGGCGATTATCTGGGTTCTGGCATCGACGGCCTGGAAATATATGTGCACGGCAATGCCCAGGATCAGCTCTGCCAGATCTCCAAGTGCGGAAAATTGGTGGTTTACGGCGACGTTGGGCAAACATTCCTTTACGGCGCCAAAGGCGGATCTGTCTTCGTGCTGGGCAACGCTGCCGGCCGCCCCATGATTAATGCCGTAGGCCGCCCGCGAGTGGTCATAAACGGCACCGCCTTGGATTTTCTGGCCGAATCGTTCATGGCCGGCGATCCGCGGGCCGGCGGCGGTTTTGCCATATTAAACGGCATGCGATACGATCAGCGCGGCATACTGGCGCCCTTGGACCTGCCGTATCCGGGCAGTAACCTGCTCTCGTTGGCCTCGGGCGGGGCGATTTACGTCCGCGATCCCCAGCGAACCCTGGTCGAAGAGCAATTGAACCTTGGGGCCATTCGCCCGTTGGGCGATGACGATTGGAAACTGATGCTGCCGTTTTTGGAAGAGAACCAGCGCCTGTTCGGCATTCGCATCGATGAAGATCTGCTCACAGTTGACGGCGTGCTGCGCGAACCTAAGGAGGTTTACCAAAAAGTGATGCCCCGCAAGGACGCCGAAATTGAAGCCGAGATGGAAGGAATGGGAGAATAGCTAATGTCCGACGTACTCCACTGGAACGGCACTGACATGGCCGGCGAAATCAAGCGCCGCAGCGGCATCGACGCACTGGCCTGCTACCAGTGTCACAAATGCTCCACCGGCTGCCCGATAGGCCCGGACATGGACCTGCTGCCCAGCCAGGTCATGCGGCTGGTTCATCTCGGCGCGGAGTCTGACGTATTGGAATCGAGAGCCATCTGGCTTTGCGCATCGTGCGAGGCCTGTACCACCCGCTGCCCGCAGGGTATCGATATCGCCGGTATCATGGACGCCTTGCGCATCCTGGCGGTGGAACGCAAAGCGGCGGTTCCCGACGGGCGCGGCAAGCAATTCAACCGCAGTTTTTTGGGAAGTGTCCGCCGTCATGGCCGGGTGTTCGAGGCCGGCATGTTGGCAATGTACAAACTCCGCAGCGGCGACCTGTTTACCGACATGGGAAAGGTCCCGCAAATGATCGCCAAGGGAAAGATATCGTTCCTGCCGCATCGCAGCGGGAACACCAAAGAGGTGAAGGAAGTTTTTCGCGCACTGAAGAGGAGGAAAGAAAACAGTGAAGTACGCATTCTTTCCCGGTTGCAGCCTGGAATCGACCGCATGGGACTTCGACCGTTCGACCCGTGCGGTTTGCGCGGCGCTGGGCATCGAACTGGAAGACATTCCCAACTGGGTCTGCTGCGGATCGACTCCGGCCCACGCCACCAACGGAACGTTGGCCGTTGCCCTGCCGGTGTTGAACCTGCAAAAGGCCTTCCGGATGAACGATCCGGTGATGACCGCGTGCGCATCCTGCTATGCCCGGCTGCGAACGGCCAACTACAAGGTCTCACACGACCCAGCCGAACGAAAACGCGCCGAGCGGATCACCGGAAAATCATACGACGGCAGCGTGCCGGTGCATCACGTGCTCGAGGTGCTCGTAAATCACCTGGGTCTTGAAGCCATCCGCGCGGCGGTGCGAAAGCCGCTCACCGGCGTGCGGGTGGCGTGCTATTACGGCTGCCTGCTTACGCGCCCGCCCGAGGTCGTGGCCTTTGACGATCCCGAACATCCCACGGCGATGGACAACCTTGTGGCCGCGCTCGGCGCCGAGCCGGTCGATTGGCCCTACAAAACCGAATGTTGCGGCGCCAGCCTTTCCATGACCAATGTGAATATCGTCGCCCGATTGGGCCACAAGTTGATATCGATGGCCCGCGTGGCCGGCGACAGTGCATCGCGGTCGCTTGTCCGCTCTGCCAGGTTAATCTCGATTTGCGCCAGGCCGACGCCGGGTCCGCCCATGGCAAATTGCCGCAGACTCCGGTGCTCTACATCACGCAACTACTCGGGCTGGCGTTGGGACTTTCACCTAAGGAACTAGGAATGCAAGCGCTTTCGGTCAGCGCGGAATCGTTGCTCGGCGGCCCTCACCCTAACCCTCTCCCAAAGGGAGAGGGAACTGTAGCCGCGGCGGCCGGCGTGGGAGGAAAGACATGAAATCGATCTCAAATCCCACTGTGAAAAGTGCCCTCAACAATGCCAACGGCAACGGAAACGGCAATGGCAATGGCCGGCAGCCTTGCGGCGCGGTTCTGGTGTGCGGCGGGGGCGTGGCCGGAATTCAGGCCTCGCTTGACCTTTCCGCGGCAGGATTCCGCGTTTACCTGGTCGAGGAAAGCCCGACTATCGGCGGCAGCATGGCCCGGCTGGACAAGACATTTCCCACCGGCGACTGCGCAACGTGCATAATTTCGCCGAAACTGGTGGAATGCATGCGCGACTACAACATCGACGTGCTGACCATGGCTGACGTCACCCGCCTGGAAGGCGAGGCCGGAAATTTCAAAGTCGAGATTCGCAAGCCCCGCGGAGCGTGGATTCCAGCAAATGCACCGGATGCGGCGATTGCTGGACCATTTGCCCGGTCCGCAACACGGCCGATAGCCCGCCGCTGTTCGTTCCCAGCCAACCGCTCAACGAGTCTGACGCCGCCCGGCTCAACGACATCCTCAAGCGCCATGAAGGCGAACAGGGCGCGATCATGCCGGTGCTGCAAGAGGTGAATCAGAGCTACGGATATATTCCCCGCGGAATCCTGGAGCATTTGGCCGCGCTGTGGCAAATGCGGCTCGCCGAAATTCTGCGCGTGGCCAGCTTTTACGACCGGTTCCACCTCGAGCCCATGGGTCGGCACGTAATCGAGGTTTGCCAAGGCACTTCATGCCATGCCCGGCGATCTAATGTCCTACTGGAAAAAATACAAATGCGACTTGGCATCGAACCGGGCCAAACCGACAAAACCGGGCGGTTCACGCTGCGGACGGTGCGCTGCCTGGGCCTGTGCGCCCTTTCGCCCTCGATGAAAATCGACGGCCGGAGCTTCGGCCGCGTGAATCCCGACAAGATTGGTGAGATTACGGAGCAATTCGCATGAGCCGAACGATTCGCAACGCTGGAGATCTAGATTTGGCCGCGGCGGCCGGCTTGGCCGCTTTGTTTCCCAAGCGTCTGAAGATCATCATCGGCTCGGCCAGTTGCGGA
Source organism: Pirellulales bacterium (assembly GCA_963838495.1). GTDB lineage: Bacteria > Planctomycetota > Planctomycetia > Pirellulales > Thermoguttaceae > JBEKIK01. The sequence continues at coordinate 513,910 of CAWIRC010000001.1, forward strand.
GTTGCCATGGGCGCCAGGGCCGTCGAAGGCGCAGCGATTCGAACCGTGAACGATCTCGGTTTGGAGGCCGTGGTTTGCCGCACCGGCTGCATCGGCTATTGCGCAAAAGAACCATTGCTTGATTTGGTGCTCCCCAACAGGTTGAGGCTCAGTTACGGCGAAATGACTCCGGAAAAAACCAGCCGCTTGCTCGAAGGTTATGCCGCTTCGGGCGATTTGAAACCCGATTGGATTTTGGGCCGCTTCGAGAGCGAAGAATACGTTTCCACCGGTGAAGTGCGCAAATACGACGGTTGTCCTGCGGAATTGAGCAAGGTCCCCGAGTGGTCCAAGCAGGATTTTTACAGTCGGCAAAAAAAGATCATCATGCGCAACTGTGGCGCGATCGATCCGATGAGCTTGGAGGAGACGATCGCCCGGGGCAGTTACCGGGCGGCCTTTCATGCACTGGCGCAAATGTCGGCCGATGAAGTGATCGATGAAGTAACGAAATCCGGGCTTCGCGGCCGCGGCGGCGCCGCGTTCCCCACCGGACAAAAATGGCGCATTGCCCGGCAGACGCCGGCCGACGCCAAGTACGTCGTTTGCAACGCCGACGAAGGCGAGCCGGGCTCATACATGGACCGATCGGTCCTCGAGGGCGATCCGCACGCGATCATTGAGGGAATGATTATTGGCGCCTATGCCATTGGCGCGAATGAAGGCCTGATATATGTTCGCGACGAGTATCCGCTGGCCTTGGAAATCCTCAGGCACGCCATTGCTGAAGCCGAGCAAGCGGGTCTTTTGGGTGACGATATTTTCGGCTCCGGGTGGTCGTTCCGCATAAACGTGCACCGCGGGGCCGGCGCTTATATTTGCGGCGAAGAAACCGCGCTGATCGAATCGCTGGAAGGCCATTCGGGCGAACCGCGCACTCGCCCGCCGTACCCGGTTACCAACGGCTTGTGGGGAAAACCCACGGTGGTGAACAACGTTAAAACCTGGGCCAGCGTCCCTCCGATCATCACCCGGGGGGCAGCCTGGTACGCCTCGATGGGCACCAAGCGGACGCCGGGCACGACGATTTTTTCCCTGGAAGGCGCGGTTAAAAACGCCGGACTGGTGGAAGTCCCCTTCGGCATCACGCTCCGCGAGTTGGTTTATGATATCGGCGGCGGCCTGATCGGCGACAGGCCGCTCAAGGCGCTTCAAGCCGGCGGGGCTTCGCGCGGCTGTATACCACCTTCCATGCTTGACCTGGCCATCGAAACCGAAGATCGCCAGGGGCAATCAATAATGATCGGCACTGGCGGGATTATCGTGCTCGACGACTCCGCTTGCATGGTCGACATGGCCAAATTCCTTGTGGGCTTTTTCATGGATGAGTCGTGCGGCAAGTGCGCACCCTGCCGCGAGGGAACCAAGCAAATGCACCGCATCTTGGGCCAAATCTGCGAAGGCAAGGCGAATGCCTCGGACCTGGCCTTGTTGGAACGGCTTGCCAAGACGATAAAATCGGCGGCCGTTTGCGGCATGGGCGGAATGGCCCCCGGCGCAGTGCTTACGACGTTGGAACATTTTCCCGATGAATTCGAGTCGCACATACGCGATGGGCGTTGCCCGGCCGGCGTTTGCAAGATGAAAATCCCTGAAAAACAGCGTTTGGCCGGCGTGAGGTAATGATAAATGCCAAGCCCACGGGCTACAACCCGTGGGCTTAATTGAGATAAGAACAAAGGTTGATTATGTCCACGATTGCAACGGATCGAGTGCTGATAACCATGAACGGCCGCACGGCCGAGATGCCGCGAGGCACCACTATCCTCAACGCCGCGCGCCAAATGGGCATAACGATCCCCACCTTGTGCAACTATCGCGGATTGATGCCATACGGCGCCTGCCGCGTGTGTCTGGTCGAGATCGAGACCCCGCGCGGCGGGCAGTTGGTGGCCTCGTGCAGCCATCCGCTGGAAAGCGACCTGGTCGTGCACACCGATACGGACAATGTGAAAGCCGCCCGGCAAACGGTTTTGGAATTGCTACTGGCCCAGGCCCCGGATTCGCAAGAATTGGCCAAATTCGCGGCCGATTTGGGTGTCACATCCACTCCATTTCCACCTGCGGCCGAAGGCAAATGTATTCTCTGCGGCCTTTGCACTCGCGTTTGCAACGAAATGATGGGCCGAGGCGCGATCAATTTGTTCGGCGCGGAACGTCGCGCGAAATTCGCACCGCCTTTGACGAACCCACAAACCAGTGCCAGGCCTGCGGGGCTTGCGTGTTCGTCTGTCCCACCGGCGCGATCGATCTAAGCACGATCACTTCCCGCCGCGCTAAGCCGCACTTGACCGCCTTTGACAAATATCTTGCCGCCCGGCCGTGCATCGATTTAGCCCATCCGCAGGTGTCGCCGCGCGTGCCGGTAATTGACCGGGAAAGCTGCATCCATTTCCGCTCCGGGTCCTGCGGGCTGTGCGCCAAGGTCTGCCAGGCCGGGGCGATAGACTACGATCAAGCTGAAGAAACGATGGAACTGGAGGTCGGCAGCGTTGTGCTGACTCCCGGTTTTGAGGCCTTCGATGCCACGCGCCGCGGCGAGTTCGGTTTCGGCCATGCGCCAAACGTGATCACCAATGTGCAGTTAGAGCGTTTGCTCTCGGCCGCTGGCCCGACCGGCGGCCACGTGCTTCGCCCGTCCGACGGCATGGCGCCCAAGCGACATGGCGTTTATCCAGTGCATCGGCTCGCGCGACACGGGCTGCGATAACGAGTATTGCTCGTCGGTCTGCTGCATGGCCGCCACCAAGGAAGCCATCTTGGCCAAAGAGCACGAACCCGGGCTAGACGTGACCATCTTTTTCCTCGATCTCCGCGCCTTCGGCAAGGATTTCGACCGCTACTGCGAGCGGGCCATGAAGCAATTGGGCGTCCGCTATATCCGCTCATTTATCTCGCGAACGTACGAAATGCCGGGAACAAGAAACTTGCGCGTGATATACGCCGGGCCGGAAATGAAACAGGTCGAAGAAGAATTCGACATGATCACGCTTTCGCTGGGCCTGGAACCGAGCGCCAGCTTGCAAGAGCAAGCCGAACGCATGGGTATAGTACTCAACCGCTGGGGCTTCGCCCAAACCGAGGAACTCTGTCCGCTGGACACTTCGCGGCCAGGCGTATTCGTGGGCGGGGCGTTCCAGGAACCAAAGGACATTCCCGACACCGTGATGCAGGCCAGCGCCGCGGCAGCCCGGGCAATGGAACTTCTGGCCCCGGCACGCGGAAGCAAGGTACGGGTGAAAACCTATCCGCCCGAACGCGACATCAGCGACGAACCGCCGCGCGTCGGAGTCTTCGTCTGCCACTGCGGCAGCAACATTGCCTCCGTCGTCAACGTCGAGCGGGTCGTCAAGGAAACCCAAAAACTGCCTTACGTCGTCCATGCCGAGCGAAACACCTACACCTGCGCCGACGACAGCCAGGACCGCATCAAGGCCATGATCGCCGAGCACGGGCTGAACCGCGTGGTTGTGGCTTCGTGCACGCCGCGCACGCACGAGCCCATCTTCCGCGACACGCTTCGCGACGCCGGGCTGAATCCCTTTCTGCTCGAAATGGCCAATATCCGCGACCAGTGCTCTTGGGTGCACTCGGGAAATCCGGATAAGGCCACGGAAAAGGCCATCGACCTGGTTCGCATGGCCGTGGGACCGAACGGCCCGCCTGACGCCGCTTCAGCAAGAGATGGTGCCGGTCAATAACGCCGCACTCGTGATTGGCGGGGGAGTGGCGGGCATGACAGCGGCATTGGCCTTGGCCGGTCAAGGGTTCCCGGTGCATCTTGTGGAAAATGACGCCCAACTCGGCGGCACGGCCAGGCAACTCCATCACACGCTCGATGGGCGAGATATTCAAGCGTTTTTAGCCGATACGATCAGCCGCGTGGAAAACCATCCGCGGATAACGGTCTATCTCAATTCGCGGGCCGGAAAGGTCGAGGGGCACATAGGCAACTTCCGCTCGACAATTAGCAATGATTCGGACCATGTCGAAATTCAACACGGCGCAATCGTTGTTGCCACCGGGGCGACCGAGGAGAAACCGCAATCGTTCGGATACGGCAAAAATCCGCGCGTTATTACGCAACTGGAACTGACCGACCGCCTGGGCGCGGCGAGATATCGCTTCCCGAAAACGCTACGGTGGCGATGATCCAGTGCGTCGAGCAGCGCAACGACAAGCGGCCGTATTGCAGCCGCGTTTGCTGCACCTCGGCGGTCAAGAACTCGCTGGAATTGAAGAAACGTTATCCGCAGACAAAGATCATTGTGCTATATCGCGACATGCGGACGTACGGGTTCCGCGAGGCCGCTTACCGCGAGGCCCGTGAAAAGGGCGTTTTGTTTGTGCGCTACGAACCCGAGCAGCCGCCGGAATTAAACCTTAACGGCCGGTTGCAATTGCGAGTTCGCGAGCCGGCGCTCGATAGGGAATTGAACCTGGAGCCGGACCTTGTCGTTTTGGCCGCCCCGATGATCCCCCGGGCGACGGCGCCGAGCTTTCCGAATTGCTTCGCGTGCCCTTGAATGCCGACGGGTTTTTCCTCGAAGCCCACATGAAGCTCCGCCCCGTGGATTTCGCCAGCGAAGGGCTTTTCCTTTGCGGCACCGCACACGCGCCGAAGTTTCTTACCGAGACCATCGCCCAGGCCAATGCGGTTGCCGGCCGGGCGGCCTCGATCCTGTCGAAGAAGAAAATGCCCGTGGGCGGGCAGATTGCCTGGATCGATCCGGACAAGTGCATCTCATGCATGACGTGCGTGCACGTTTGCCCGTACATGGCCCCGCGAATCAACGAATTCAACAAGGCCGAGGTCGAGGGCGCCACGTGCATGGGCTGCGGAAGCTGCTCGGCCGAATGCCCAGCCAAGGCCATCACGCTGCGGCACTTTTACGACGCCCAGATTTTGGCGGCCATCGACGGCCTGTTGGGCGGGAGCGAGGAAGATAAAATTCCGGAGCCGGCATATCCGGCCCAAGCCGGCGTGGCCCCGCCCCGCTGGCATTTGACATCATAAGGTGAACCATGGATAGAGAACCGGTTATTTTAGCCTTTTGCTGCCATTATTGCGCGTACGCGGCCGCCGACCTGGCCGGATCGATGCGGCTCCAATATCCCAGCAACGTGCGGGTGCTGCGTTTGCCGTGCACCGGCAAAATCGAAGTGAATTACATCCTTACGGCGTTCGAGCACGGCATCGACGCGGTGATCGTAGCCGGATGCCTGGAAGGCGGATGCCATTTTCTGGAGGGGAATCTCCGCGCCCGCAAACGCGTCCAGCGCGCCAAAAAACTACTGGAAGAAATCGGCTTGGAGCCCGAGCGCCTGGAAATGTTCAATCTCTCCTCGGCCGAGGGGACGCGTTTCGCTGAAATCGTCACCGAGATGAACCGCCGCGTGATGCAACTGGGGCCAAGCCCGCTAAGATCCGATCAAAAAACTACCGAACAGGGAATACAAAAAACGATCCATCAGGCCCAAAAGGCCTCAGAAGGAGTGAAAAATGATTGTTGCCGATCGCAAGCCTGTGCCTGAAATCCGCGATATGATAAAAAACCACCGGCGCGTGCTCTGGTGGGATGCGGCACCTGTGTGACCGTTTGCCTGGCAGGCGGCGAGCGCGAGGTGGGCATCCTTGGCTCCGCGCTACGGATGTCGCTTAAGCTCGGTGGAAACAGAAGCACCGCCGTCGATGAATGCACCATCGAGCGGCAGTGCGAGGACGCCTTTATCGACGCCCTGGCGCCGCGGGTGGCCGAATACGACGCTATCTGCTCGCTGGGCTGCGGCGCAGGCGTGCAGGCCCTGGCCGAACGCTTTCCTAAAACACCGATCTATCCGGGCCTCAATACCCAATTCATCGGCATTCTCGAATCGCAGGGCGTGTGGACGGAAAAATGCTCAGGCTGTGGCCGATGCCGCCTGGGCGAATTCGCCGGCATCTGTCCGATTACCCGTTGCGCAAAGAGGCAACTCAACGGCCCGTGCGGCGGATCGCGCGACGGCCGCTGCGAGGTAAACGAAAACATCGACTGCGCCTGGCAACTCATCTACGACCGGGCAAAAGCGCTGGGAATCCTCGATTCGCTGGAAACAATAACCCAGCCGCAGGATTGGTCCTCCGGCATCGATGGCGGACCTCGCAAGGTGATTCGCGAGGACCAGTGCATCGCCGGACTGGGGCCGAAGGGGTAAATCGAAGGAATTTCAAAGTATTTAGCCCCCCCCGTGAATACACGGGGGTTAATGTTGCGCCGTCAAAAAATGTTCAATTGGCATTTCCACGCGGGCCCCCGGTGTGTTCACCGGGGCTAAATGTTTAATGGCTAATCCTGCTCGGAATCAGTGGGCGTCACGGCATTCTCTTTTCTTTTATCGCTGAACCATTGGATCACGTAGAAAAACACCGGCGTGAGGAAAATGCCGAATAACGTTACGCCGAGCATGCCGCTGAAGACCGCCAGTCCCAGGGCACGGCGCATTTCGGCGCCGGCCCCCTCGGCGATGACCAGCGGGATGACGCCGAAGATGAACGCGAACGAGGTCATCAGGATCGGGCGCAGCGCAGGCGGCTGGCCGTGAGCGTGGCTTCGCGGCGGGACTTGCCTTGGGCGTGTTGTTGCTTGGCGAATTCAACCACGAGAATGGCGTTCTTGCTGGCCAGCCCGACCAGAACCACAAAGCCGATCTGGGTGAAGATGTTCACCTCCATACGGCCCATTTCCACACCGGTGACCGAGCACAAGAGGCACATGGGCACGACCAGGATCACGGCCAACGGCAGCGACCAGCTCTCGTATTGCGCGGCCAGAACCAGAAACACGAAGACCACCGCCAGGGTGAAAACGTAGATGGCCACGTTGCCGGCCTGGAGTTGCAGGTACGTCAGTTCGGTCCAATCGTAGCCCATCGAGCGGGGCAATTCTTTTTCGGCGATCTCTTGCATGAGGTCGATCCCCTCGCCGGAACTTATGCCCGGAGCGGTGTTGCCGGTGATCGCGGTGGCGGCATACATATTGTAGCGCATTTCCATGACCGGCCCGCTGGTGTCGCGGACGTCCATCAGCGTTCCCAGTCGGATCATCTGTCCCTGGTTGTTCCGCACCTGTAGCTGGCGGATGTCGCGGACCCGGTCGCGGAATCGCTGATCGGCCTGAACGTTCACCTGCCAGGTCCGCCCGAATTCGTTGAAGTTATTTACATAGAAGGAGCCCAGATAAACCTGAAGGGTATTGAAGACGTCGCTGACCATTACTCCCAAGGCCATGCACTTGGTGCGGTCGAAATCGAGATACAGCCACGGGGTGTTAGCCCGGGAACTGTTGAACAAGCCCTGCAAGCCCGGCGTGTTATTGCCCCGGATCACGATCTGGTCGCTTACGTGCTGCAAGGTTTCCAGGCCGAGATTGCCCCGGTCCTCGACGATGAATTTGAATCCGCCCGTGGTGCCTAGGCCGTCGATGGGCGGTGCGCCGAAGGTGGACACGACAGCCTCGCGGACTTCCTCCCGGCAACGATCGCCAAGGGCGGCGGCAACGGCGTCGGCGGTTTGTTTGGAGCCGCGCCGATCGTGAAAATCCTTCAACATGACGTACATCGAACCGAGGTTGGGCGCGTTTGCGCTTAGAATCAGCGATTGGCCGGAGATGCTCACGGTATGGGCGACACCCGGGATTTCGTGGGCGATTTTTTCGATATGGGCCATCACTTTTTGCGTGCGCTCGACCGAAGCGGAATCGGGCAATTGTACGTTTAAAAGCACGTAGCCCTTGTCTTGCTGTGGGATAAAGCCCGTCGGAGCATGGCTGAACTGCCAATATGTAAGCGCAAGCATGGCGCCGTAAATCAGTACGGTGATCAGGCTGATGCGGAGCAGGTTTCCCACCAACCGCATATAAAAGTTCGTGCTGGCGGTAAACGTCACGTTAAACAACTTGAAGAACCAACCCAAGGCCAGGTCGAAAACCCAGGTCAAAGGATCGCGATGCCCGCCGCGCGGGCGGAGCAGTATCGCCGCCAGGGCCGGGCTGAGGGTTAAAGAGTTAAAGGCAGAAATGACCATCGAAATGGCGATGGTGACCGCGAATTGCCGGAAGAATTGACCGCTCACGCCACCCAGGAAGGCACAGGGGACAAACACGGCGCAGAGGACCAAGGCGATGGCGATAACAGGGCCGGTCACCTCGTCCATGGCTTTTCGGGCGGCCTCGCGGGGCGGCTCGCCTTGTTCCAGGTGGCGTTCCACGTTTTCCACGACCACGATGGCGTCGTCCACCACGATTCCGATGGCCAGCACAAGGCCGAAGAGCGTCAGATTGTTGAGTGAGAACTGGAGCGCGGCCATTACCGCGAATGTGCCCACGATGGCCACCGGCACGGCGATCAAGGGGATGATTGCCGCCCGCCAGTTCTGCAAGAACACGAGGACCACCAGGGCGACCAGAATTACCGCGTCGCGGAGTGTCTTGAAGACCTCGTTGACCGACTCGCGGATAAAAGGCGTAGTGTCGTAAACGATCTCGTAATCCAGGCCGTCGGGAAAACGAGCCTTCAATTCTTTCATTTTTTTGTAAACACCCTCGGCGGTTTGTAGGGCATTTGAATCCGGAAGCTGATAGATCGACAGGGCCACGGTGGGCCGGCCGTCGAGAGCGGCGGTTTGATCGTACTGCTGGGCCCCCAGTTCCACGCGGGCCACGTCGCGTAGCCGAACCACGCTGGTTGACTGCGGCGTGGGGCTGCTGGTCACGGCTTGGGATTGGGCCGGCTGCGCCGCCACGCCCTGGGCGGCAGAGGAAGCGGCGGTTTGGGCAGCTTGCGTGCCCACTGCGCCGACCTTGATGATTATGTCGGCGAACTGCTCCGGATCGGTGAGCCGGCCCAAGGTATTGATTGTCAATTGAAATTGCTGCCCCTTGGGCACGGGCTGCTGGCCGATTTGCCCGGCCGCGACCTGGATATTCTGCGCACTGATGGCGGCCACCACGTCAATGGCGCTCATGTTTAGAGCCGCGAGTTTGTCGGGGTCGAGCCAGACTCGCAGGCTGTAGTCGCGCTGGCCGAGATAGGTTATGCCGGCCACTCCCGGGAGCCGCCCCAACTCATCCTTGATATAGATTGTCGCATAGTTGCTGAGGAAGATGCTGTCGTAGCGGTTGTCCGGCGAGATCAGGTTTACGATCATCATCGTGCTGGGCGACATTTTTTTGACGTTGATACCCTCGTTCTGCACCAGGGCCGGAATGACGGGCAGGGCGAGAGAGACGCGGTTTTGCACCAGGACCTGGGCCATGTCGGAATCCATGCCCAGTTTGAAGGTCACGATCAGGTTATAGGCGCCGTCGTTGGTCGACTGGGAAGACATGTACATCATGCCTTCCACGCCGCTGACCTGGGCTTCGATGGGCGCTGCCACGGTATCGCGCACTGTTTGGGCGTTGGCGCCCGGATAAAGCGCGGTCACTATCACCGTGGGAGGGGTTACTTCGGGAGATTGCGCTACGGGAAGCGTGAACACGGCCACGCCGCCCGCCAATATAAAGACGATCGACAGGACTGAGGCAAAGATCGGCCGGTCAATGAAGAAATGAGAAATCATGTGAGTCAGTCCGATGCAAAAATCATGTGCAAAAAACAGACAAATCTAGTTCCCGCGCTCTGCGTGGGAACCTTGCGTTCTCTAGGTTGTTGCACAACCATCGTTATGACCTTGCGTTCCCACGGAGGACCGTGGGAACGAGGTTAAAAAATAATTATGTCAGTTTACGATTTTATCCGTTTATGAAGCCCCATAACCATAAGGGCTGCCAGGGTTCCAGCGCAGCCGCCTATGGCCATCGCCCGATGCATGTTGACAAATCCGACCCGCCCCAGCATAAAGCCCATAGCCGCACCCACCAGTCCGCCCAGCAATGATGAGCCGGCCCACTGGATGGCGGCGTCCATGAAGAGCCGCATTTCGCTTATTTTTTGAATGACGTAGAAGAAGACCGGGGTGAGGAAGATGCCGAACATGGTTACCCCGATCATGCCGCTGAAAACGGCGGTTCCCAGCGAACGGCGCATTTCGGCCCCGGCCCCGATGGCGATTACGAGGGGAAAGACCCCGAGGATAAAGGCGAAAGAAGTCATCAAAATCGGGCGCAGTCGCAAGTGGGAGGCCTCGAGGGTGGCCTCGAAACAAGGCTTGCCGCCAAGGTGCAAGTGCTTGGCGAATTCCACTATCAGGATCGAGTTCTTGGAGGCCAGACCGACCAGCACCACTAGGCCGATTTGCACGAAAATGTTGACGTCCATTTTGTTGAACAAAACTCCCGAAATCGAACACAACAAGCACAAGGGCACAACCAGGATGACCGCCAGGGGCAGCGACCAGCTTTCGTATAGCGCGGCAAGCGCCAGAAAAACGCACACCACAGACAGGCCGAATACGTATATCGCCGTGTTCCCGGCCCGGATTTGCATGAACATCAACTCGGTCCACTCGGTTGCCATGGATATGGGCAGACTCTGGTCGGCGATGCGGTTGATGCTTGCAATGGCTTCTCCGGTGCTGTAACCCGGCTTTATATTTCCGTTGATCGCGGCGGCAGTGTATAGATCGTAGCGAGTCACAAACACCGGGCCGCCTATTTGGCGCACCTTAACCAGTGTGCCCAGCGGAACCATCTGCCCTTGGTTATTGCGGACTTGGAGCAAATCAATGTCTGAAACCTGGGAACGGTACTCGCCTTCCGCCTGGATTGTAACTTGCCAGTAGCGTCCAAAGGCGTTGAAGCTGTTGACGTACAACGAGCCCAGGTACATTTGCAGGGTCTGATTCACGTCTGCCAGCGCAACGCCGAGCGATTCCACCTTGGTGCGATCGATATCCAAATAAAGTTGAGGCGTATTGGAGCGGAACTGCGTGGACACGCCGGTCAGCCCGGGTTCTTTTTGCAATTTCTGGATCAGTTTATCGGTCTGTTCCTGCAAGGCCGTCAGCCCCAGGCCGGCGCGGTCCTCGACCATGAGTTTGAAACCGCCGGCGACGCTCAACCCGGCGATCGGCGCGGCCGGATATGCCACAACCACCGCGTCTTTGACCTGCTCGGCCCATTTTTTGCGCAGGCGGGAAATAATGGCCGTGTCGCGCAAGTCCGGGGTTCTCCGCTTTTCGAACGGGTCGAGCACGGCGAACATCGATGCGAAATTCGAGCTGTTGGCCGCTTGAATGAACGACATGCCGCAGATGGTCGTGGTGTGGGCCACGCCCTTTTCTTCGCGGGTGATCTTGTCCACCAGCGCCATGGCCGCCTGTGTGCGCTGGAGCGAGGCCGAGTCGGGCAGTTGGACGCTGACTAATACTCGTCCTTGATCCTGCTGCGGCACGAAGCCCGTCGACGCCATCTGGAACACCCAGTATGTCAGCGCGATCAGAATTCCGTAAACGCCCAATGACAATATGCTGATTCTCAGCAATCGCCCCACCGCCCAGGCATACCCGGTCGTACATGTCCCGAAAACGACGTTGAACAACTTGAAGAACCAGCCGAAGATCATATCCAGGAGCCAGGTGAACGGGTCACGGCGCACTCGCGCGGCCGCAGCAGGATTGCCGCCAGTGCCGGACTAAAGGTCAGGGAGTTTAAAGCCGAAAAGGCCGTGGAAACGGCGATTGTCAAGGCGAACTGGCGGAAGAATCGGCCGGTAATGCCGCTTATGAATGCGCAGGGCACGAACACCGTGCACAACACCAAGGCCACAGCGATTATCGGGCCGGTCACCTCGCCCATCGCCTTGCGTGTGGCTTCGCGGGGCTGCAGGCCGCGATCCAGCCAGCGCTCCACGTTCTCCACCACAACTATGGCATCGTCCACCACGATGCCGATTGCCAGCACCAGTCCAAACAGCGAAATGTTGTTCAAACTGAACTTAAAGACGGCCATTACGGCAAATGTGCCCACAATGGCCACGGGAACGGCAAGCATGGGGATCAGCACCGCACGCCAATTTTGTAAAAAGGCGAGTACAACTACCCCGACCAAAAATATCGCCAGGAACAACGTTCTCACCACGTCGGCAACCGATTCGCGGATAAAGGGCGTGGTGTCGTAGGCGATTATATAGTCCACGCCTTCCGGGAAGCGGCCCTTTAGCTCCTTCATTTTTGCCTTGACAGTTTCACCGACGTCGAGCGCATTGGTCCCGGGAAGCTGGCGAATGGCCAGTCCGACCGACGGATACCCGTCGAAGGTGCAGGATTGGTTGTAGTTTTGCGCGCCGATCTCGACCCGGGCTATGTCGCGCAGACGCACGATGCCGACCGATGGCCTTTGGGGCACGATTTCCACGGCCTGGCCGCCGGTCGCCCTGCTGCTCATTGGATTGCTGATCGACGCGCTGGTCATGGGAGCGCCGATCACGCCGCCTGGTATTCCGGTGCGGGCAGAGGAGGAAGCGGTGCTAGTTGCACTGCCGCCGGTAGTGCCGCCGCCGCCTGTGGTTGCTCCACCGCCGGTGGTTCCACCGCCGCTGCTTGTGGCGCCGCCGCCGGTAGTTCCGCCGCCGGTCACTCCGATGTTGAGCATCCCTCCGCTGTAAAAGCTATTGACGGGAGAACCGCTGTTTGCAGGGCGGAAGTTTGTAATATTGCCTCCGGTTGAGCCGCCCACAGGTCCAGTTACTGTCAAACCGCCCGGCAAGCCGCCGGGTAGACCGCCTGGCAAAGATCCACCTAATCCGCTTGTAGCTAGTCCACCGCTCGTCGCTCCGCCGCTTTGAAAAGGGCTTACAATCTGAGGGATGGGCACTGAAATGGCTCGGAAGGCGCCTGCCGTGCCGAGAAACTGCTGGGCAGGGCTGATGTTACCAACTTTTACAATGATATCGCCGAACTGCTCGGGATCGGCAAGCCGGCCAAGCGTAGAGATCGGCACTTGGAAAGACTGCGTCATGAGCACCGGCGGCTGGCCAATTTGCCCGGCCACCGCTTCTTTGTTCTGGCTGCGGATGGCTACTGCGACGTCGCCGGCGGTCATATTGCAGGCGGCCATTTTTTGCGGGTCGAGCCAAATGCGGATACTGTAATCGCGCTCGCCGAAGATGTTGACGTCTGAGACCCCGTCCAATCGCAGCAGTTCGTCCCTGAGGTAGATCATGGCAAAGTTGCTCAGGTAGATGTCGTTGTAACGGTGGTCCGGCGAAAAAAGGTTGGCAACCATCAGGATGTCGGGCGTTCGCTTTCTGACCGTGATCCCCTGATTTTGCACCGAGTTGGGCAATTGCGGCATGGCCAGGGCCACGCGGTTTTGCACCATGACCAGGGCCGTGTTCAAATTGGTGCCGATGTCGAAGGTGACGGTCAGCGTGTACGAACCGTCGTTGCCCATCTGTGACGACATGTATAGCATTCCTTCCACGCCGTTGACTTGCTGCTCGATCGGGGCCGCGACCGTGTCGGCCACAACCTGGCGCTGGCCCCGGGGTAGTTGATGGACACCGTTACAGCGGGCGGCGTGATCTGCGGATATTGCGCAACAGGCAGATAAAAGACGGCGATCCCGCCGGTAAGTGTGATCACAATCGACAGCACCGTCGCGAAAATCGGCCGATCGATGAAGAAATACGAGATCATTTAGCGGGCCTTTCAGCGCGCTGGGGCTTCGGCGAACTTTCTGTTTCGGCGGATGGCGCCGCGGTTTCGGCCGGGCCGAGCGTGGGCATGGGAATTTTCTCCGGCCTGATCTCCATCCGCGGGCGGACCTGCTGCAATCCGCCTACAACCACCCAATCGTCGGCTGTCAACCCGGTCAAGATGACTCGTAGCCCGTCTTCCTGAAGCATCCCAGTTGTCACGCGCCGATATTGAGCATTGTTCTTGGCGTCCACTACATAGACATACTTCAATCCCTGGTCTGAAGCCACTGCCCTGTCGATAACAAGCAAGGCCGGATAAGGCTTGCCGATAGGCAGCCTGATCCGCACGAACATGCCCGGGGACAGCATACGGATACCCTCCGGCGATTTCTGATTCGGGAAAACGCCCCGCACCAATATGCTGCCCGTCGCTGGGTTGACTTGGTTGTTCACAAAGTTGATGGTTCCCTGATGGGGGTAACCGTCTTCTCCCTGCAATCCCATGTATACGGGGACTTCGTTCTTCGTGAAAAGCTTGATAGTTCCTTCATTTATCCTCCTTTTGATTCGCAACAAGGTCGCTTCATCCATGTCGAAATAAGCGTACATCGGGTCCAGCGAGACGACTGTCGTCAGCAGCGTCTGGTCCTGATTGACCAGATTCCCCAGGGTCAGGTAGTAGCGGCTCACTTGGCCGTCAATGGGCGAGGTAACCTGGGTGAAGGCAAGATTGAGATCGTAGACTTCTAGACTTGCTTTGGCGGCCTTGAGCGCGGCATCGGCTTCATCCTCCTGGGCTTTATAAGCATCAAGGTCCTGCTGGCTGATGGCGCCGGGAGTTTTGGCCAATTCTTTTCCGCGGGCATAATTGGCAATGGCCAATTGCAGTTGGGCTTTGTAAAGATTGACTTGGGCATCGGCCTGATCGAGCTGAGCTTTGTATGGACGTGGATCAATCTCAAAAAGAAGATCGCCTTTTTTCACCTCCGCTCCCTCCTTGAACGGCATCTGCACTAAATAGCCTGTAACTCGGGCTTGCACATTAACCGAATTGATTGCATCTGAACGGCCGGTATAGTCCACATAATCGGTCACATCCCGCTCTATTGGACGGCTGATGGGCACAGGCGGCGTCTCGGTCTGGGCGGCTTGGGGCTGATTTTTTTTGCATCCGCCCAACATTACCAATAAAACACTACAGAATAATAAAAGAACGATGCAAAGACGGTTCATTAGGGCGGCTCCTTGGCGGGCTCAAATAATAAAAACCAATCTTTATAAGATTGCGATTAACGCAGGCCACCGGCCAGTGTGAATTGTTGCGAATTATCCGACAAAAAATCACTAGTTAATCGTTTTGTTTATACTTTCATTATGTTTCTTACGGGCAATAAAAAACAATAGCTTACCGGATTGCTAAATCCAAGCACGGCTTGAACTTAAAAACTTTCGGCGGATCTCAAGTGCTTTAGTCATTTACTCATAAATTTCACATAGTCGGGAAACATCGTCTTGGTGGAGCGCATTATGTGTTTCTGGGATATCACAATGGATGATATACCTATTTTGTACTACCTCCTGTATTGGGGTAATTGCTAAAGTTAATTGCCATTATGACAACAACTATGACACATTACTTCTTGCGGCACAAGAACTTATGCCAATATTATTAAGGTCTGGGTGATCGTGAATCTACATAAACCGAATCAAATTAATGGTATATGACGATAATTCTTATTATGTAGATTTTCACGATTACACTGGAAAAAGCGGGCAACCCACCTGTTCTAATACATTTTTAGACGTGGCTTTCAATAGATCAAATAATGGCCCAAGTTTCTTTGAGGTTTATAAAAAAAAAGCCTCAAAATGGCATGATGCTAAACCCCGGGCAATCGCAGCGTATTGTCATTTTGTATGTCTGGCAATCTTTGCCCTGTTATTATGCGGATGCACCTCGCCTAGTGATTACATTCATAATGGATTCAAGGTCGGACCGAATTATGCCAAGCCCGCGGCGGCGGTATCGCAAAACTGGATCGATGCCTGCGATAAACGCGTGCGGAACGAGTCGGACGATCTGAGTTGTTGGTGGACGGTATTCAAGGACCCTGCCCTTGATTCCATCATATGCTGTGCATATCGGCAGAACCTGTCCTTGCGCGAGGCGGGACTGCGAGTGCTGGAAGCGCGGGCCCAACTAGGCATTGCCACGGGCAATCTATTTCCTCAATCGCAATACATGTCCGGAGATTACACTCGCGGCGCTTTTAGCAGGAAAACCGCCGGGCAATCGGCTTCGGCCCTAGCAAAACCGTTCTTTGATCAGTGGGATTACGGGTTCACCTTGAATTGGGAGTTCGATTTCTGGGGCCGGTTCCGCAGGGCAATAGAATCGAACTCCGCCGCGCTCGACGCCTCGGTCGAGGACTACGATGACATCTTGGTAACCCTGTTGGGCGACGTTGCCACCAATTACGTTCAACTCAGGACATTACAAAAACGGATCGAGGTGGCAAAGGCCAACGTGGAATTGCTTCGTCAGACTTTGGTGCTTACCGAGGCCCGCTTCAGAGCCGGCACAACAAGCGAGTTGGACGTGTACCAGGCGCGGAGCACGATGGAACAAACCCAAGCCCAGATCCCTGAACTGGAGATCGGCCTCAGAGAAGCAAACAACCAGATATGCATTCTGTTGGGCATACCTGCGGAAGAACTGCAGGAAAAACTCGGACCGGGTCCAATCCCCACGGCCCCGCCCGAGGTTTGCCTGGGCATTCCAGCCGATTTGTTGCGTCGCCGTCCGGACGTCCGCCGCGCGGAGCGCCAGGCGGCCGCCCAATGTGCGCAGATCGGCGTGGCCGAGGCCGATTTATATCCCAGCTTCTCGATTAACGGTACGATCGGATATTCGGCCGAACGATTTCCCGACCTGTTTGTGCCGGACGCATTAAGGGGAAACGTCGGTCCTACTTTCCAGTGGAACCTGCTCAATTATGGGCGAATTCTCAACAACGTTCACCTGCAGGACGCCAAGTTCCAGGAATTGGTGCTTGCCTACCAGAATGCGGTCCTAACCGCCGATCAGGAAGTGGAAAACGGCCTGGTAACCTTCCTCCGCGCTCAGGAGCGAGCCAAGTTTCAGACTGCCAGCGTAGACGACGCAGAAAAAGCGGTGCAACTCGCCTTGGCTCAATACAAGGCTGGAACCGTCGATTTCACCCGGGTGACTCAGGTAGAACAGACGTTGGTGCAACAGCAAGACATACTTATGCAGGCCCTGGGTGAAATTGCCAGTGGCCTGATTCAAGTCTACGAGGCCTTGGGCGGCGGCTGGCAAATCCGTTTAACCAGTTGCGAGCCGGGCCCATTGCCGCCGCAAAGCGAGACCGGCCCGCCAATGGAAAGTGTTCCCGCCCAACCCGGTGCCTGTCCCACCGCCCGATGCATCTAAAAATCTCCAGCCGGCTGTTCCATCAAAACAGGCTTAAAAAACAGGCCCTGATTGAAGTGTTTTCCGTCGTTTACTACATATTTGGATATGCCTGACAATCAAAGTTAACAGCCACATTAAATATTTTCATATTTCATGTCAGAAACCGGAAAAAAACGGATATTTAAATAAAACCTATATATTAGATAAGAACGAAATAGCATAAAATGAAGACTATTAAAGGCTATTTTGAATTGAAATGTGATATGCCAATCAGCATACGCTTAGGGGTGCGAGATGACCGAGAAAATGCCGCCTGCTTGGCCCGTGAGGACATATTTTGCTCCAGCCGGCCGAGATAGTCCTGAGAACTTCGGGAAGAAAGTCAAGATAGTCGAAAAAAATCCCTTATTGCGAGGAATTCTCAACGCCATGCCCGGCATGGTGCTGGTGTTAAACGCCAATCGGCAGATTGTGTCAGCGAATCAAGCGGCTTTAAAAACGCTCAAGTGCTCGATTTCTGATGTCCTGGAAAGACGGCCCGGCGAAGCGATAGGTTGCATCCGGGCAAAAGGCGCCCCGACGGTTGCGGCACCAGTCAACACTGCATCACCTGCGGGGCAGTGAACGCAATATTGTATAGCCAGGATCAAAACACCCAGGTCGTGCGGGAATGCCGTGTTCTGGTAGAGAGGGCATCGAGTGCCGCTCCCATGGATCTCAGGGTCACTGCCACGCCGATTACCGTGGGAGGCGAGCAATTTGTCGTGGCAGCCATCGAGGACATCAGCCAAACGAAAAGGCTGGAGGTTTTACAAAGGGTGTTTTTCCATGACGTTTTAAACACCGCGTTTTGCATTTCAGCCTATGCGCACTCGCTGACGAATGAACCCAAAAATGCCGCTGAGGCCGGCAAGGTGCTGAAATCATTAGGCGATGAGTTGATCGAAGAGATCAACGCCCAGCGCGACTTATTGGCCGCCGAATCGGGAGATTTGAAAGTCATAGTGGAGCCGGTTGCCGTTACCCAGCTTCTCGAGGAATTGCGATTAAAGTTTCTGAAGAATCCCGAGGCGGCAGAGCGGAAAGTCGAGTTTTGCAGCGTTTGGGACGGTATGATCCAAACCGATCGCCGGTTGTTGCGGCGCGTGCTGAGCAACTTGTTAAAGAACGGATTGGAGGCGACCGCCCCCGGGCAAACCGTTACGTTGAATTGCACGGAACGCGGCAATTGGTTGGCCTTCACCGTTCACAATCGCGAGGTCATACCCCCGGACGTGCAACTCCAGATTTTCCAGCGATCTTTTAGCACCAAGGCGGAAGCGGGAAGAGGGGTCGGCACTTACAGCATAAAACTTTTAGGCGAGCAATACCTGGGCGGCACGGTCGAGTTTAGCAGCCGCAAACCCGAGGGCACGTCATTTGTGCTCACGTTGCCCAAAAAAAGATGACGACGTTTTTTCCCGCCCGGCACAATGAACGACCGTCATTTTCCCGGCAAGGGGCGAATCTTAATGTTCCGGAACGCCACTTCGCCGGGGTGTTCCTGCAAATCGATATAACCCTTGGACGCCTTTCCGAACATGGGCATATCTTTGAACTTGCTCTTTGCCACGCGATCGTTCCAGTCTTGGCTGCCGATGACGAAATCGTAATATTTCACTCCGTTCAAGTAGACTTGGCTTTTTTCCGGTGCAATCAGGATCCGCAACTGGTTCCACTGGCCGGCGGGTTTGGTGGCGTCGGTGTCGGACTTATATAATTGGTATAGCCAGCCGGATTTTTGCGGATCGGCGCCTTCATTGTTATCGAGGATTTGCACCTCGGGTCCGGTCTGCCATGGATAAGGGAAATCTTCGGTGACGTGGAACATGACGCCGCTGTTGCCCGCCCGAGAGATTTTATATTCCAGCGACAGCTCGAAATAATCGTACTGGTCGAGAGTGACGATGTCGCCCGCTTTTTTGACGCGGATCAATGCCCCATCGACGACTTGCCAGCCGTCGCTCATGGTTTTACTCTTGTAATTTCGCCACCCATTGATGGTTTTTCCGTCGAACAGCAGCTTCCAACCGGCCTGTTGTTCCTCGGGCGTGAGGGTATTGGGGGCCTGATCATCGGCGGTTGCTGTAAAAGGACTTGCATGGATGAACAGAAATCCCAATATCGCCGCTATGACGCAATACAACATGGTTTTAATATGATGTGTCATTTTGAATTCCTTGTAATTGTCCCCCCGCAATTCCCAATTTCCAACCTGTGACTTCACTTATCCATCTACTCTGTTTCATCCGGTTTAAAAACCGTTTGGTCGATCTCGCAGAGGATGGCGGCCACACGGCTGTGTCCCCTGCCGATGGCCAAGGACATTGCGGTATCGCCGTGCAGATTAACGGCATTGGGCTGAGCGCCTGCTTCGACCAGGAGTTCGGCCAGTTCGTCGTGGCCGTCAAAGGCCGCCTGCATCAATGCGGTTTCACTTTCGATGTCCACTGTATTGGGATTGGCCCCCGCATCGAGCAGGAGTTTTGCAGCGGCAACATGCCCATGGTGCGTGGTGTACATCAGGGGCGTTTCGCCGTTGAGATTTGCGGTATTTGGATTTGCTCCGGCTTTGATAAGCGATTCTATCACTTCCAGGCGACCGTTCCCGGCGGCCTTCATCAATGGGGTCGATCCGAATTTGTCGGCCAGATCTGGTTTTGCGCCTGCATCCAGAAGCATTTCAACCGCCGGGCCGTGTCCGTGGATGGCCGCATGGGCCAAGGCGGCAGCCCCAAAACTATCGGTTGCATCGGGTTTTGCTCCGGCGGTCAGCAAGGCGGCGATGATCTCGGTGTGCCCCTCGGCGGCGGCCTTTATCAGCGCGGTTATCCCAAATACGGAAATTGTCGGCAAGGATTTTGTGGCAGCGCCGCAATCGGCGCCTGCGTCGAGGAGAATATCCACCAGCAGGGCGTCGCCGTTCGCGGCGGCTTCCATTAGCGCAGTAACGCCGTCATGATCGGGTGCATTGGGATCGGCGCCGTGTGTAAGCAGGATCTTCACTGTTTCGGCATGTCCATGCGTCACGGCCTTCAGCAGGGCGGACCTGCCCCGGTTGTCTTGCGCATTTGCGTTTGCGCCGTGCAAGATGAGGATGTTGGCCACAGCGCCGTAGTTATATGCGGCTGCCGACATCAGCGCCGTATTCCCGTCTTTGTCGGCCTGGCGGGGGTCGGCCCCGGCGGAAAGCAGTTTTTCAACCGCGTCGCAATGGCCGTGGGCGGCAGCGAATTTAAGCGGTCCTGCGCCGCTTTTGCGCCGTGCATTGGGATCGGCGCCGGCCGAGAGCAGGACTTCGACTAAGTCGGCATGGCCGTTGGCGGCGGCCTTCATCAGCGCCGTGGTTCCGCGGATGTCCGGAGAGTCGATTTCAACGCCGCAGCGGAGAAGCGTTTTGACCACGTCGCAAGAACCCCCGTGCGCCGCGTAAAGCAGGGGCGTCGCCCCGGATTGATCCATGGCTTTTGGATCCGCGCCGGCCTGTAACAAGGCTTCCACAACCGCTAAATGGCCTTCTTCAGCGGCTTTCATCAATACCGTTATGCCGAAGACGGTGGTCATGTTCGGATCGGCGCCGGCTTCGAGCAGCGCCAGCACCGAATCCCTTTGGCCATAGACCGCGGCCCAAGCCAATGCCGTGGCTTTTAGGCTGTCCTGGGCGTGCGGATCGGCGCCCACTTGCAGGAGGGCTCGTACAATGCGCGTGTGGCCTTGGGTTGCCGCTTTCATCAGTGCCGTGGTGCCATGCACGGGCAGCATTTCCCGGGCAAGCGTCTTCGCATTTGGGTCGGCACTGGCCTCCAGCAGGGCAATCACCATCTCGGGTTTGCCCCCGGCAACTGCGTGGTGCAAGGGCGACAAGCCGGCCAGATCGGTCGTATTTGGATCGGCCCCGCCGAGGAGCAGGGCTCGGACGACGGCAAGGTGGCCATGAGAGATGGCCTGCGACAAGGCGGTGACGCAAAGATCGTTTTGCAGGTTAGGATCGGCGCCGCTTTGGAGCAGGGCTTGAACCGCCTCCAAATGCCCGTTTCTCGACGCGGCGACCAGCGCCGAAATGCCGCGCTGATCGGTATTGGGGTCGACTCCGGCGTCGAGCAATGCCCTAACCACGCCGCCGCTTCCGGAAACGGCCGCCTGCACCAGGGCCATGCTGCCGTCTTCGCCCGGCAGGTTTGGATCGACGCCGGAATGCAGCAGTTCCTTGACCGCCGATAAATCGCCGGCCCGGCAGGTGGATAACAGCTTATCGCTCATTATGACGGAACTTTCGGAAAAGCAATATCAATGGATGTCGTAGACTTTCCGCATCCATGCAACCGTCCGGCGAATCCCTTCTTCCAGGGTGCAGGAGTCCTTGTGTCCCAGGTCGCGGACCGCCTTTGAAGCGTCTACATTTTTGCTGGTGGTGGTAAGGATCTCGGAGTTTCGATATTGAACCAGGCCGGGATCGGCCCCAGTGACTTTCAGAATGGTGTCGGATAATTCCTCGATGGTGTGCAAGGTTTTGCCCGCGATATTGTATGTTTCGCCGGGCTTGAAATTGTCCACGATTCGGCTTAACGAGTTCACCGTGTCGGCAAGGTACGTGGAAGTGCGGGAGTGGCCGCGGTACACGATCCAGGGCAGTCCTTTAAGTGCGCAATATGTGAAGCGGCAATTGACCGATCGATACGGGCTGTAGTACTCTCCCGGCCCGAAGGTGTTGAACAGGCGCACGACTACGGTCTCGGTCGATTGGCAATGGCGGAATTGCGGACCTGCATTTCGTTGACCCATTTGGACATCGCATAATCATTCATCTGCTTGACCTCATGCTCGTCCATAACGGTCTCGATCATCAGATCGGGCCAGTCGCCGTAAACCTCGGAGGAGGAGAAATGGATCAGGCGGAATTTGAGTTTTTCCTGCAAGCGGATGACGTTTTTGGAGCCGATGGCGTTGGATTTCCACAAGTTTTCATAAAAATCCTCGCCGTTCCAGCGGCCGAATTCAGCGGCGCAGTGGTAAACGTAGTCGAAAGGCCCCAAGGAATCGAACAACCGCTGCAACTGGCGGTATTCGCCCACGTCGCAACGCACGTAATTCGCGTCCGGCACGTCGGTGCGCAGGCTGAAGCCGACCTCGTCATGATTATGATACAAATCGCAATAGACCACGTGGTGTCCGCCGGATCGCAATTGCTCGACCAAGGCCGAACCGACCACGCCCAATCCGCCTGTCACGAGTATTCTCATACATCGACTCCTGAAGTTTGAAACCAAGTTTGTTCAAGATGTACCGGCACCGGCCGAATTTTTTTCATGCGGATGCTTAACTCTTGATGGTAAATATAATGGGAACCTTTTATACTACATGGCCGCGCGAGATTTTGCAATATTTGGGGTTCAATGTCCATAAAATCAAGTGATATGACCGCATTGCCTGGCAATTGCAGTCTCGATACGGGAATCTTCTCGGGCGCTTGTCCGGGTAAAAAACGGTATGGCGCCGGGATTACGCAACACGTGCAAAATACGCGCCGCGGCCTGCCCATCCCACAATTCCGGCGTGCGGCCTTCGACTATCTCGCCCGATAGCACCTCGTCGATGGCCGTGGCCAGGCGGACAAGATCTAGTCCGACTAGTTGATTTGTGCCTTCGCTTACGGTTATGGGCCGTTCGGTGTTTTCCCGGAAAGTCAGGCAGGGGACGCCAAGAATAGTGGTCTCTTCCTGGATTCCTCCCGAGTCGGTAAGCACCAGCGCGGCGTTATCCATCAGGGCCAGAAAATCAAGGTAACCCAATGGATCGGTAATGGTCAGATTTCGACATCGATCAAGCCGGCCCAGCAAACCAAACGACGACCACCGGCTGCGCGTGCGGGGATGCAAGGGCAGAATTACCGGCAGGCGGTCCGTTAGTATGGCCAGGGCGTTCAAGGTGCGCCCGGCGGCCTCGACGGTATCCACGTTGTCGGCCCGATGCATGGTGCACACGGCATAGTCCCGGGGTTCGAGCGATAAGCGCTTCAGAACGTCGGAACGCCGCGCGTGCTTGCGGTGCCCCAGCAGCGTGTCGATCATTACGTTGCCCACAAAGTGAATCCGTTCGGCGGGAATGCCTTCGGAGAGCAAATTGCATCCGGCGTCGCGATCGGTGGTAAATAGATATGCGGAAATATGATCGGTGAGAATGCGATTGATTTCCTCTGGCATGCTCAGGTCGCGGCTCCGCAATCCCGCTTCGACGTGCGCCACGGGTATGTGCCTTTTGACGGCGACCAGTGCGCAGGCCAAGGTCGAATTGACGTCTCCTACCACCAGCACCAGGTCGGCTTGATGCGCATTTAGCTCATCCTCGAACTTGAGCATGACCGTGGCCGTCTGTACCGCATGGCTGCCTGAACCTACGCCCAGGTAACTGTCCGGCTCAGGCAGATGCAATTCGGAGAAAAACAGCGCGGACATCCGCTCGTCGTAGTGTTGGCCCGTGTGCACCAGCCGGCAACGAACATCAGGCAAGCCGGCCGCGTACGTCAGAATAGGCGTCACCTTCATGAAATTCGGGCGTGCACCAACAACACACGTGATACGCATACTTTGTATCCTAAGGATTTGCCGCAATTTATACGGGATTTACCTATTATGACTGGTGTACTTTGTCGGCAAGGACTCAGTGCCGTTCAATCAGATAAAGGCCGCTTTAGCGTTCATCAAGCACCCCCGCAACCTTGTCCCCCGGCACACAAACTACTCTTACATTTCACGATAAATGGAAGCCGAAACCGCGTCAATAGTTGCGCCAAAGTGTTTTCTGTAAACGAGCGATTGAGCAGATAAATGGTGTAAATTACGAAGATAATAACCTTTTTGATGATCAGATGTGTTATGTCGGTGGTTTATCTTAAGATGGCGGAAATTGGCAATTTGTTATCGATTTTAGGAATTAAATCAGTAATAAAGTGTTTTTTTAGATCAATGCCCTGGCATTTTACAGAGCCAGCCATGCATACTTCTTATGGCGTAGTATAATGCAATAATAATTAGTGGGAGTTGCATATTTGTTTCGGAAAATTTAAAATTTGATAGTCTGTAATTTGCTTATATGTGGGTTGTCTTACATACGGCGTATAAATTCAATGGAAAAAACCCGGGCATTAAATGGCCCGATTTATTGGTCGTGCAGGCTAAATGAAAAGGGAGTGTGCTTGTCATGCGTATAGCGGTCGGAAGCGACCATCGCGGCGTTGAAATGCGATCAAAACTGATCGAATACCTCAAAGGGCTCGGGCAGGAGGTCGTTTTTTCAGGCCTTGATTCATACGAAGGCGACGATTATCCCGACATCGCTGAAGCGGTCGCTCGAAAAGTCGCCAACCAAGAGGCCGATCGCGGCATTTTAATTTGCGGCTCGGGCATGGGGATGTGCATCGTGGCCAACAAGATCCCGGGCGTAAGGGCCGCTCCCTGCTTCGACGATCTAAGCGCGGAAATCAGCCGCCGGCACAACGATCTTAACGTGCTCTGCCTTTCCGGCGATCTGATGGGCGAGATGCTGGCCGACCGCATCGTGGAAATCTGGCTCAACACGCCCTTCGACGGCGGGCGCCACGCCCGGCGAAATCAAAAAATCGCCAATCTGGAACGCCAGAACGGGCATCTATGAAATCGGAAGGATGAAGGGTGAGTGATAAAGGATGAATATAATGCCCATGTACTCATCCTTTACCATCTACGATCTACCATCTACAATCTACCGTTTACGAGCGAGAGTGGCGGAATTGGCAGACGCGCTGGACTTAGGATCCAGTCCCGAAAGGGGTCGGGGTTCAAATCCCCGCTCTCGCAGCTTTAATTCGTTTGCAGGGGTTTTCAACTGGGGGAAAGATTGTGTATAATAGCCCAATTCAGGCCGGCTGATTATAACAATCAAGAAAAACAATAACATTTGTGAGTTTAATATGGCCAAAGGCAAAAAAAAGGCGGAAGTGGTCTTTCTGGCGTGTAAAGAAGACGGCGAATTGAATTACACCTTGCGGCGCAAGCCGGGCGGGGAGAAATTGAACATAAAAAAATTCTGCCCGCGGTGCCGCAAACACACCGAACATTCGGAAAAGAAGAAGTAGGGGATAGGCTTTAGGCCGGAGACTGGAGGCCGGAGATTTCCCGCCCGACACCCAGAAGCCGATAGCCGACCGCTGATCGCTGAAAGCTGACGGCTGATAGCTTCCCCAGCCCGATTCTGAGAACTTGCCATGTCCAAGCGCTGGCGAATCCACTCGCACGATCCCGACCGAATCGCATCCCTGGGCGCGCGGCAGGCATCCCGGCCGTGGTGGCGCAATTGCTTGTTAGCCGCGGGGTGACCGATCCATCGGCGGCCAGGGAGTTCCTCGATCCCAAGCTGACCGACCTTCGTGATCCGCAACTTTTGCCCGGCTGCGCTGAAGCCGCCGCCCGCATTCATCAGGCCGTGCGCGCCGGGAAGCGGATCTGCATCCACGGCGATTACGACGTAGACGGAATGACCGGCACGGCCTTGCTCTATCTGGCCTTGAAACTGCTGGGGGCCGAGGTGAGTTATTATATTCCCCACCGGCTGGATGAAGGTTACGGGCTGAACGCCGAGACGATCCGGGCGAAAGCCGCGGAAAAGGTCGATCTGATCGTCAACGGTCGATTGCGGCATAGGCAGCCTGGAAGAGGCGTCGCTGGCCAGACAACTGGGCATGGATTTAATCATCACCGACCATCACGAACCGGGCAACCAATTGCCAGAGGCCGCGGCCATTGTCCATCCGCGCCTGCCCGGCGGAGGATATCCTTTCGGGGGCTTAAGCGGTTCCGGGGTGGCTTTTAAATTGGCCTGGGAGATCTGCCGGCAGTCGAGCGGGGCCAGGAAGGTTGGCGAGGCAATGAAGGATTTTCTGCTCCGGGCGGTGGGCCTGGCCGCCCTTGGCACAGTGGCCGACGCCGTGCCGCTGGCCGATGAGAATCGCGTGCTCGTGCGCCACGGACTGCTCAGCCTTTCGCAGCGGCCGACTTTGGGAATGAGCACTTTAATGCAAGTCGCCGGGATCGACAAAAAAAAGTCCTTGGATTGCGACGACTTGGCCTTCACTCTCGCTCCCCGGCTGAACGCGGCAGGGCGGTTGGGCCAGCCGCAGTTGGCCGTCGAGCTGCTGGTGACCGACCGGCCCGACAGGGCCTTGGAATTGGCCCAATACATGGACCAACTCAATGCCACCCGGCAAACGCTGGAGCGGAGCATTCTGCTTGCCGCCACAAAGCAGGCCAAGGAGCAATTCGACCTGGATTCGGAGCCGGCATTGGTGCTGGCCGAACGCGGCTGGCATCCGGGCGTGATCGGCATCGTGGCCGGACGACTGGCCGAGAAATTCCATCGGCCGGTGGTGCTTATCGCCTGGGATCAGATGGGGATCAAGCCCGGGATCGGCTCGGCCCGCAGCGTATCGGGGTTCAATCTTCACGCGGCCTTGGCGGCGTGCGACGAATTTCTGATTTCCCATGGCGGCCATGCGGCGGCGGCGGGATTGAAGATCGAGGAGGGCAAATTGCCCGGCTTTCGCGTGGCCTTTTGCGAAGCGGCGGCCGCCGTGTTGGGCCCTGCGCCCTGTGACGGCGAACTGGCCATCGACGCCGAAGCCCCGTTGAGCGCGTTCACGCTTCAGGCCGTCGAGCAAATCGAGCGTTTGGCGCCGTTCGGCCAATCGAACTCCCGGCCGCTCTTGTGCACCACCGACGTCACCTTGGCCGAACCGCCGCGGACGATCGGCAGCGGCGGCCACCACCTGGCCCTGAAACTCAGCCAATACGGGGTGTCATTTCGGGCCGTGGCATTCGGCGGCGGCGATTGGATCGAAGAACTGGCGGTGCTCGACGGCCCGATCGACATCGCCTTTCGCCCGGTGATAAACACCTACCGCGGCCGGCAAAGCGTCGAACTGCACCTGGTCGATTGGCGGGCGAAGTTCTAAAATTATGCGTGGTGCATTAGCGAATTTTTCACGCAAGTAAGGGTCATATTATAGGCGAGCGGCCGGGGTCGGCCGACTGAGAATCCGCAACGCACACGACACTTTTTTTTAAAATGCTTTAGATCATGTTCGCAGCGGACCAACAAGCGGACAAAATCGACATGCTACGCCGGCAATTGAGCGACCGGGGCATTCGAGATCGGCGGCGTGCTGGCTACCATGGGCAAAATTCCCCGCGAACGATTCATCCCGCCCGAGTTGCAGGGCCAGGCTTATGCCGATCGCGCCCTGGGCATCGACTGCGGTCAAACTATCAGCCAGCCTTACATGGTGGCATTGATGACGGAGGCACTAGAGCTTTCAGGCACGGAAAAGGTCTTGGAGATCGGCACCGGCAGCGGCTATCAAACTGCTATTTTAGCCGAACTGGCCGCTGAGGTAATCAGCATCGAACGCCACTCCCTGCTATCACAGCAAGCCGCCAAAATTCTCCAGGAATTAGATTATCAAAACGTGCATTTATTTGTGGGCGACGGTTCGCTGGGCTGGCCCGATCTGGCGCCTTACGATCGGATCATGGTCACCGCCATGGCCGCCAAATGCCCGCCGGCCTTATTCGATCAACTTTGCGAAGGAGGACTGCTTGTTATTCCTATAGGCAGCTTCGAGCACCAGGTCCTTCAATCCATAAAGAAAGTATCTGGCGAAACCAAAACAACCAGTCTTACAGGTTGCCGTTTTGTGCCATTGATCGGGAAACAAGGCTGGTTGGATGAATAAGAATGCTTAACAGATTAGATGCGGATGGATGCCGTACATATGTTAAAGCGTAGTTCGATTGTTTAGGAAACAGGCACCTCCATTGGGTACTATGTAACAACCCTAAAGGCCTTTTGATAGTTATTCTTAAGAATGAAATGCGGTTAAAAACTAGCCCGGATGAGTTGACCCAACATTGTAAAGTATTAAAATAGTCACTCCCTGGCCGATAAAAGATTTCGTCGGCCCCCAAAAACGGGGCGTAGCTCAGCCTGGCTAGAGCGCTTGGTTCGGGACCAAGAGGTCGCTGGTTCAAATCCAGTCGCCCCGATTGAAAGGACGGCCATAAATGACCGTCCTTTTACATTTATGTGCCTCCATGGAGTTGTGCCAATTTGGTCGCCATCTTCGCGTTGCAAGTTGCCTTAAGCGGATGAAGCGAGTGGCGTGCGGTGGAGGTCTGGTGGGAGAGCCCGTTGCCGCAGGCCGCTCGCCGCGGCTCACGGTCACCTCTTGACCCTCGGCGGCCGCCCGGCCACCCTACCTGAAATAATGCGGATAATCGTATCCTTCCGGCAAGCGTGTATGAATTGTTTTGAAAGGCACGGTACCTTAGCGAACTGGATCGTCTTGTGGATGATCAGTCCACCAGTGCACAGCAGTGGATGCTGTGGAATTACCAAGGAAATCTTGAAGGCTCGGAACGGTAAAGTAAACTCGATGTGTGCAAACGCTGTCTGAAAAGAGTGGTCAAGGTGGCCGATTTTACCGGTATGGCCACGTAATCCGAAGTGCTCTGGTGGGCAGGAGATGGTGAGCGGGAAGGCTGCTGAAGCCTTCCCTAACCCACATGGCATAATATCAAGGCCAGTTTAATCCCTATGCGGGCGCAATTTCCGGGAATCCTGGGAATTCCTATGTCAGACACTTGACATCTTATCGCAATATTTGTTAAATTAGGTAATATATTATAGACACATTTAAGCAACCTTTATACTCGATTTCAAAGGCAGCGCCGGCATCCGAACGAAAACGTCCCGCTCGTGAGGATTGTTTCTCCTTCGGGTGCACTCTTGTGGCTAACATGCCGCGGGTCAACCTTGCCAAGCTTAAGCTGGCCTGATCCTGTTGTCTCCGATCGCGACGAGGGCAAAGTCTCGTAACGAGCACCATGGGCGAGACATGTGGGAATGCGACGCCATCGAAAAGAACGAGGTCGTTTCGGTGCCGTACTACCTCGGAAACGGAAACACGCTCCAAGTACATTGGGAGCCGGTCTCCGAGCCCTCGGCCCGTGTCCTCCTCGCTAACGGTGCCATCAACTTACTCGCCTTTGGTTGTTGCCGGAAGAGAATGAAGTAGGGCCCTCAAATCAATCCGCGACTGCAGGAAAGCGAAGCGAGCCATCCGTCGCATGTGTGGATCATATCGTTTGACAGCGTCTGTCGTCCCAAGCATCGTTCACCGGCCGTCAAATCCACAACTTTTTCACGATTGCCGAAAGGGCACTGATAATTAAAAATTTACGAATAAATTTTTCGGATTTTCCTTGAATTCACGGTTTAGATATCTTAACAGGTTACTGGAAATCTTTGGACAAACAACCCTGAGAATAGGAGTGTGGGAAAATGCGGTCGCTATTACGCAAAGTTGCTATTTTTTCGGCCGCGGTCCTTGCCGCGGTTGCGTCAGCCACCACGTATGCCGCCACCTACTATGTCGCAACCAACGGAAGCGATGGCAGCGCCGGAACGCTGGCGCAGCCCTTCGCCAGCCTCTATCATGCTTATCAAGCCGCTAACCCGGGCGATACCGTCTATATTCGCGGCGGCACCTATACCAATTTTAGCACCACCGACACTGACTTTCGCACTTACTACGCACTCCACCTCGACAAAAGCAACATTAGCTACCTTGCCTATCCGGGCGATTCTCGGCCGGTTCTCGATTTCTCCGCGATAACGCCCTTGGGAAGTACAATGCGGGTGTGCGCCTTTTGGGTCACCGGCTCCGGTAACACCTTCCAGGGATTCGACGTGACCGGAGTGAAGGTCGGGGACAACGCGCAATCGGACAACTGGCGGATCACCGGCAACAACAACACCTGGAACCGGATCGTCACCCGCGATGACCAGGGCAACGGCTTTTACTTTTACAGCCATGCCGGCAATAATCTCGTCGAAAACTGCGATAGCTACAACCTCATCGGCGTCAGCGGCATCTCCGCCGGAAATACCGACGGCTTCGGTTGCCACTCCGCCGGCTCGGGAAACGTGTTCCGCGGCTGCCGCGCATGGGCCACCAGCGACGACGGCTACGACTCGATCAGCAACTCCGGAGGCGGCGTCCTCTACGACCACTGCTGGGCCTATGACATCGGCCGCTATGACGGCAACAGCACCGGCTTCAAGAGCGGCGGCTTCGGCGTCAGCGGCGGCAGCTTTCCCAATCCGCCCAGCCCCAACACCGTTTTCGACTGCGTCGCCGCAGACTGTCGCGCCAACGGGTTCTATGCCAACCACCAGCCCGGCCAGTCGGCCTATTGGTACAACAACACCGCCTACAACAACGGCGGTGGAAGCACCTCGAACTTCAACATGCTCGAGGCGGAAACGACTGAGCCCTCCGGCATCACCAGCGAACCCGGATATCGCGAAATCTTGCATAACAACCTGGCCTATTTGCGTACGACAGTATCGAATCTTAACGAGACTGGAGAGATGGTCGCGAACAACTGCTGGACGCTGCCCGTCACCGTTAACGCCTCCGACTTCCAGAGCCTCGACGCCAGCCAGCTCACGCTGCCCCGCAAGGCCGACGGCAGTTTGCCCGACATCACCTTCATGCACCTTGTGGCCGGCAGTGATCTGATTGACGTGGGCATGGACCTGGGATACACCTATTCCGGCGCCGCCCCGGACTTGGGCGCTTTTGAGCACGTCCCCGAGCCCTCCACCGGAGTGCTGTTGGCACTTGCGTTGCTTACCGGCATAATGTTTCGCAGATCACGCCGTTCTTAACGGCGTGCGTGGGCTCGCCACAGCCCTACTCAGAACAGGAGTATTAGAAATCTTTGGACAAACAACCCTGAGAATAGGAGTGTGAGAAAATGCTATCGCTATTACGCATAGTTGCTATTTTTTCGGCCGCGGTCCTTGCCGCGGTTGCGTCAGCCACCACGTATGCCGCCACCTACTATGTCGCAACCAACGGAAGCGATGGCAGCGCCGGAACGCTGGCGCAGCCCTTCGCCAGCCTCTATCATGCTTATCAAGCCGCTAACCCGGGCGATACCGTCTATATTCGCGGCGGCACCTATACCAATTTTAGCACCACCGACACTGACTTTCGCACCCATTACGCACTCCACCTCGACAAAAGCAACATTAGCTACCTTGCCTATCCGGGCGATTCCCGGCCGATTCTGGATTTCTCCGCGGTACAGCCCTACTCAAATACATATCGCGTGTGTGCCTTTTTGGGTCACCGGCTCCGGTAACACCTTCCAGGGATTCGACGTCACCGGCGTTCAGGTCGGGCAGAACACCCAATCCGACAACTGGAAGATCACCGGCAACAGCAACACCTTTAACCAGATCGTCACCCGCGATGACCAGGGCTGCGGCTTCTATTTCTACGACAACTCCTCGAACAATCTCGTCTTGAACTGCGATAGCTATAACCTCATCGGCGTCAGCGGCGTCTCCGCCGGAAATACCGACGGCTTCGGTTGCCACTCCGCCGGCTCGGGAAACGTGTTCCGCTATTGCCGCGCGTGGGCCACGAGCGACGACGGCTACGACTCTATCACCAATCCCGGAGGCCCCGTCACTTACGACCACTGCTGGGCCTACGACATCGGCCGCTATGACGGCAACAGCAACGGATTTAAGAGCGGCGGCTTCGGCTACCCCCCCAGCCGCACCAACACCTCTTCGAACATCGTCATCGGCTGCGTCGCCGCCAAATGTAAGGGCAACGGCTTTTATGCCAACTATCAGCCCGGCCAGTCCGCCGATTGGTACAACAACACCGCCTACGACAACGGCAGCCCCACAAGCGGAAAGACAGCAAACATCAACATGCAAGAAAGTGAATACAGCCCCGCCTCGAAAGTGGACGGCTATCGCGAAGTCCTGCACGATAACCTCGCCTTCAACGACATGGGTATCGCGAATGTAATAAAACTTAACATAGCCGCCAGCGGCAGTAATATCGACGATAACTCCTTTACGCTCCCCGTCACCGTCAGCGCCTCCGACTTCGTGAGCCTCGACGCCAGCCAACTCGCGCTGCCCCGCAAGGCGGATGGCAGCCTGCCCGACATCACCTTCATGCACCTTGTGGCCGGCAGTGATCTGATCGACGCGGGCATGAACGTAGGATACTCCTATACCGGCACCGCCCCAGACTTGGGCGCTTTTGAGAATCCTCCCATCTTCGACTGGAAAGGCGGCAATATAGCCGGCACGACCAACTGGGACTTTGTCGCCAACTGGAATCCCGGTTTGGGCACGCCATACGGACAGCGCATAGTTCTTAGCTTCGGCGCCCAAGCCGCCGCGAACAATATCGTTGATTTGGGATCGAGCGGAAAAACAGTCGGCAAAATGGTCTTCGCCAGTTCCACCGGCACCACGATACAAAGCTCTGACGGACATTCGCTTACCCTGGATAACGACGGCCAAATCTCCACGATCGAAGTATCCGGCAACCACGAGATCTCCGCGCCTGTAATCATGAGCAACAACACCCAGATTTCCGGTTCGGGGACCTTGACATTGTCCGGCGGGATCAGCGGCGATCATAATTTGATCGTGCTCGACAATCTCGTCGCCAGCAGCATCGCAGTCGCTACTTTGACCCTCAGCTCCGGCGCCACGGTTATAATCCAGGCGATTCCCGGCGGCCCGTTAGGGAACCAATTGGCAGCAGTTCCAGAACCATCCGCTCTAGCACTGATGGGAATTGGAGCCGTCTGCCTGCTTGCTTTCAATTGGCGGAGGGCGCACGTTCGCAAATAAATCTGTCATGCTGCGTGTTCATCACATTTGGGGCATGGAATGGCGTGGCCGCGGCGCTGATCCTAATTTTGGCGGCATTTTGATGTTTTCAGCGTCCGATGTCTCACCGGCCGCGGCAGGCAAGCTTAACCGTACGGTTTGCCCGCATTACATCAAGTCAGGATATTTTCTGACATTTCAGAATCATACATATTCTTGACAAGTAAACACATTTCCCACTAGAATACATCTCCCCTGGTTTAAAACGTAAAAAGGGAGGCGCCATGATACGCCGCTCAGCCGGCAATGGCAAGGCGTCTCCTTGAAGTTGGATTATAGGCCACGCGGGAGCTTGCCCATACACGATCCAGTACCGCTTGCCTAAAGGGATATTTCTTAAAAAAGGAACGAAGTTGGATATAGTTCCAGCGGCAATTCTCCGCTGGTTGCAGGCGAAAGGTGGGCGTATTCGCTGCACGCAGCTTGTTCAGGAAAGGCCGGGTAAAATGCGATTTGTTACGCGATTGGAAGTCTCGTTGATTCATGTTGCCCTGGCAGCGCTTGTATTCGCCAGTCAATCGCTTGCAGAGCCGCCCGATTCCCCTAAGCCGGCGCAGTTTGCGGGATCGCCGGTGACTATTACCGTCCCCCGCGACGGCAGCCGGTCGATCTTCCTGCGTCTGCGAATGGAGGAAGGGCAATGCAATGTATCGCGCGAATCTCCGAATGGCCAGCGAGTCGATCTTTTCACTATGGGTGAGGGAACCTGGGATAGCACACTATCTCCCGGAGACACCATACGACTTGATCCTCAAGGACATCGAGGTGAATACTACGTGCGGTTAGAACCCCTGACGCCTGCTAAAATGCTAGTGTATTTCCCTTCCTCTCTGGGCATGATGCTGGTCGGAGTAGCGGCGGTGATCTACTGGAAGCGTGTTTCACACGTCCGTTTGCGCTGGTTTTGGGTCGGCGCCGGATTGTGGACCGTTGCAGTGGCGGTGAAAGTGGTCTGCGCGCTGGCGAGCAACGCGGCGGTGATCGGCTTCTTGAAGCACTATCTTCCGTACCCGCTGATGGTTGCCTGCGGAGGACTTTTTCTTGGCATCGAGTCGAGCATGTGCGAGATGGGGTTCACGCTGCTGGCTGTATTGATTTGGCGGCAGCTTGGACGCGAAGCAGGACGCGCCATTGCCATTGGCGTGGGAGCCGGGGCATTTGAGGCGTTCTTGCTGGGGGCGATTTCTTTCATAACAGCGGCAGTGGCAATTTCCGGGCTGCCGGGATCGGAGCAGATCGCTCCGGAACTAAGCAAAGCAGCAGCCACTATCCCGCTCTTCTGGCTCATTGGTCCCGCTGAAAGAGTGATTGCCATCCTGTGCCATGCCTCTTCCCGCGCACTCATTGTGCTGGGGGCGGCAAATCGAAGGCCCGCAATGGTCTTCTGGGGCTTTGTGATTTTCACCTTGATGGACGGGATTGCCGGCGCGGCCCAAATCTCGGGAAAACTGGGAGTAACTTTCTCCGTTTGGTGGATTGAACTGGCGATCCTGCCATTTGCTCTGATCAGCGTGCCTATCCTCGGATGGTGTTTCCGCCGCTGGAACGAGCGGCCGGCCGATCTCGGATTGGAGAAAGCAATGGTCGCGTGATTGCAAGACGGCCTACACTCTCCGTCTTTCTTAGTTTTTTAAATCCTTGACAAAAAATAATCAAACATCGCATGAAAAGAACTTCAACATTATAGCCGAGTTCGAGATGGTGTAGCGTTTTTGGATTTTTTACCGTAGCCGGCATGACGGATGTATCTGAGGCATTCATTTGAAGGAAAACAGGTTAGCAATCTGCCCACTGTTTTCCACAAGGTATTAACTGTACGCTTGGCTGCGCTACGTAGCAACGTCTTCAGTTTGCTAAAGAGATTTTCAATGGGATTGAAATCGGGGGAATAGGGAGGCAGGTATCTTAGCTTAGCACCGACTTTTTCCAAGGTCTCTCTGACTCCGCTGATTTTATGAGCCGAGAGGTTGTCCAGCACCACGATTTCGCCTTTGCGAAGGGCTTTCGATAGATGTTGACTGACCCAGGCGTGGAACATCTCCCCATTTATTGCCCCATCTATGACCAAGGGGGCAAACGGTCCATCCGCGCAAGCCCATTAGCACCGTAGTCGTTTTCCAATGCCCGTGGGGTACGGCCTGCACCAGACGTTCTCCCCGAGGAGCCCGGCCGCAAAGCCGCGCCATATTGGTTTTTACCCATGTTTCATCGAGAAAAACTAGGCGCAGCGGGTTAAGTCGTGGCATCTTGGCACGCCATGTTGCGCGACGTTCGGCTACGTCGGGGCGATCCTGCTCCGCGGCTCTTAGTGTCTTTTTTTATATGTCAGCCGCAATCGCTGAAGCATCTTCTGCACGGCCGGGCGGGATACTTTTATGGATAAACGCCGACTGAGTTCTTTGGCCGTCGCGTCAGGCTGACGCCGAACAAGAGTCATCAGTTCGCTCTCATGCCCTGCAAGCTTGGGAAGCGGCCCATGCCGTTGCTGGCAGGGGGTGATTTTGCCGGTTTCTCTTCGCCGCTGCTTCACTCGCCTCACCCAGGCCGAAGAAACTCCGTATTTCTCCGCTACCAATCCACTCCTCATGCCCGCGTCGCTATCTGCTAGCGCCCGCTCACGCAAATCCATGGAATATGCTTTCATGTCCAGTCCTCCTTGACTAGACCATATTATCCCAAAAATGGCCTCCTGCCGCTACATCAACTTGAACGCCGCTCTAATCGGCGCATTGAGTATTTTCTTCTTGGCCGTAATTTTCTTCGGGAATCTTTTTGCTAACGAAAATTGTACAGATTATCGGCTAAGAAAAATATTTGTAGCCGATGTTTCAGGCGGCGATCCGCGGATCACATATTATGTAGCCACAAATGGAAATGATGGCAATCCGGGTATGATCAATCAACCTTTTGCCAGTTTAGAACATGCGCGAGACGCAATTCGAGCGGCCAAAAACTCGCCCAATTTCAACGGAGCAGCAGTTTATATACGAGGTGGAATTTATACGCTCAATCAAGGTTTTAGGCTAAGCCAGGCAGACAGCGGCACGGGAACTGCCGCGATTGTTTATCAGGCATATCAAAATGAAAAAGTGGTTTTAAGCGGCGGAAAGGCGGTAAATAATTTTATCCCCGTGCCAGATGACAATCCCGTAGCCGATAGGCTCGATCCTTGTGCTAAGCCTCATATTTTGCAAGCGGACCTTAGACAAGCCGGAATAACGGATTTTGGGGTTTTAGCACATGCAAATTATTTGATTCCGAGCGTCCCGGCGGCTTTAGGAGTATTTTTCAACCACCAGCCGATGACTCTGGCTCACTGGCCAAATACAGGCTGGAATAAAATCGCGGCAGGAGGAACGAATTCATTTCAGGATGCTTCGGGGAGGCCGAGAAGGTGGAAGGAACTATCCGATATATGGATGCACGGATATTTTAAGGCGGATTATGCCGATGACCATGAAAAAATAGCCGGATTGGAACTTGCTTCCGGCACGATTACGTCAGATATGGCATCTTTCGGCTACGCCGCATGGCAGCAGGGAAATCAGGGCGGGCGTTTTTATTACGAAAACGTACTTGAGGAATTAGATAGTCCGGGAGAATGGTATTTAGATCGTACGACGGGCATTTTATATTTTTGGCCGCCGGGAACGATCGCCGGCAATGCCGTCGTGGCATCAACCTTGAATTCTCCAATGATCTCGCTTTCAAACACTTCATATGTCACGTTTAGCGGTTTGGATTTGGACGTGGGGTGCATGAGCGGCATTGTGATTAATAACGGTGGATATAATAACATCAGAAATTGCAAGATCCATAATATGGGCAATGACGGAATCGATATAATCGCTTCTGTGAGCAACAATGTTTTCGACTGTGAAATCTCTTTTATCGGAGACGCCGGTGTAGTTGCGGGAGGGGGAAATTGTTCAACGCTTGCCCCGGCCAACAACCTGATATCTAACAACAAAATTCACGATTTTGCCCAATGGGTGCGGACATATCAGCCGGGCGTTGTTGTCACGGGCGTAGGCAACACGGTAAGAAATAATGTTATTTACAACGCCCCGCATGCGGCGATTATGGCCGAAAGCAACGACCACACCATTGAATACAACGATATATATAATGTTGCAAAAGAAACATGCGATGTGGGTGCAATATATATTCCCACGAGCCATGATTGGCAGCGGAGAGACAGAAGCTGTTCCTTTGGTTACGGATATAGTTACCGAGGCAATTCTGTTTTGTATAATTATATCCACGACATAACTGCTAATCCCGATGATGTATCATTCACTTTGCAGGTGGGTATTTATGTTGACGACATTGCCAGCGGAACAACAATCTTCGGCAACATCATCAACAATGTTCCAGGGGGCATCATAGGCACCAATGGAGGCCGGAATAACAGGATTGAAAACAACATTTCCATCAATAACAGTTACTTCGGCGTTTTTATGTCGCAGTACGCTTTTACCAGTTTTCCTCATTCATATGATTCTTCCGATCCGCAATACAACCCAAGTTTATACAACGAACTTTTAAATCTAAATTACAAAAATCCTCCCTATAGCAAGTATCCTGATTTAGCTACGATGTGGGAAGACCAGTCTCAACATGCAACATATTGCACAATTCTGAACAATATCTTTTATTCCGGCAATATGGGCAACGGGCCAGGTCAGCCTATAGCATTAATTCACAAGATGAACGGGGCGCCTGACGAGACAGGCTGGGCGGCGCTGTCGCCTGATGATGCCGGCATGTACACAGAGGTCCGCGCAGAGCACAACTTCAAAAAAAGCCTTGCTCAGTCGGCAAGCAATTCCCCCGGAGATCCTAAATTTGCATCGCCTTCTCCAAACAAACTCAGTGATTTTGAATTAGCCGCAGATTCACCGATGTGGGCGCTTGGATTTCAGCGCATTCCGATCGAGAAGATAGGATATTTTTCTACGCCCCCGCCGCAAAATTCCGCTCTTTCGCGTGACACCGGAAGTTCCAACGGCTCTGAATCCCGCTCTTCCCAGCCGGGCGACCATGAAAGTCCTTAAAAATGGGCTGCGAGATTCTTTTCGCTGCGAGGAAATCGAGGTCGTCGATGATTGCAGTTTAAAAAGCCCGCGACTTATCTTGTTTGTTGCCGGATAACGACACGAATGTCATGATTTTGCCGGGCTTTACAGTCGCCTATGGCCCTGCCAAGAGGTTGTAGAATACAAACCCGCAGTGGCAACTGCGGTTGCTGAACTTGGGATTTGGGTTTGTTTCATTGGCCATCAGTTTAATTAGTATTTGGCCAGCACTAATTTTCTGGAGAAACCGGCAATTCAGTTAAAACATCAAATGGCCCCGGGGCTGGTCTCTCTCACATATTGTCTTATTTACGCAACTCCTTTCTACGTAAAGACATGCATTCCTTTATCAACGGATTGAACTAAGGATAGTTGACATCCGTACAGTATAGTGTAGAATGGTTGAGGTAAGGAGTGCATATCATGGAAAACGACATTGCCGCGTTTGTCGAAGAACAGCGGAAAAACAACGCACGGCCAATCGGCGAAATTCTAGAGGAACTTTTTGCCCGATACGAAAGACAGTTTCCCGGCATCAATATCGCCGTTGTCGAAACGCCGGTCAACGCTATTTGAGTCAGGAGGACCAATCATGCTCGTTCTCAGTCGAAAACCCGATGAAAGCATTGTCATCGACAAGCGAATCACAGTGACCGTTCTGGAAATTCGGGGAAACCAGATCCGCCTGGGGATCGAGGCTCCAAGAGAAATTCCGGTTGTTCGTGAAGAACTGATTGGCTTGGCAGGGGCAAAATCAACGGCGGCTTGATATATAAACCGATGTATATCAATGCGGCCCATAGTAAAGCCGAAATACGCGCGTCTTCCATCATGCTAGCACGGCATCAGCCGCAGGGAAAAATATTTCGACAAAATCCTTGACCGGCTTGCAGGACCGAATAAAATAAAAGCGGAAGGGCAAAAAATGATTTGCGATTGAAGGCCGATACGCCGCCTTCAAGGGTTTGTCAACTGCGACGGACAGCATAATAAAGGTTGACGTACCGTCTTATCCATAGATACTTGTCGATTAATTCTGCAGCGTCGTTTTTGCGTAGAGATACTATCTATTGATTTTGCCCGCAAAGATGATATGCATGCTGTTGCGGTTCAACATGCAAAAATGAGCTGCGGTTTTAAGGGGAAACCCGCTTCGCAAGGGGCGGGTTTCCTTATTTGTTTATGGGATTCAATCCCTCGATCCATTTCACGATGTCGTCGGCGACGATTTTAGGCATATTTCCCGGAATGAGATATTCCTCAGGCCGACTCTTTCCCTTGCCGGCGATGAAAAGATGATTCAACTCGGGATATGAAATAAAAGTAACGTCCTTGCGGGAACCCAGTTCGTTTTTCCAATTCGCGAAATCTTCCATTGTCACTTGATAATCCCGCTCGCCTTGCAGGATCAACATCGGCTGCCGCAACTTCACGGCCTCTTTGGCGGGCTGGTAGCCGCGCAAATCGAGCAAATACTTCGCCGGAATGGGAATGCCTGAAAGAACAATGGATTTCTTCTCCGCCAACCCCGGCGACTTCATAACGGCAACCTGCCGCTCGATTTCCTCAATCTTCTTTTGTGACTCATCACTAAGATTCCCATCCAGGGAAAGGATATATCGGGTTTGCTCCAATATCGAATCCTCCAAAGGCCTGGTCGACCCGGCCAAACTTATGAAGCCACTGATTTTATCCTCAGCTGCGGCGATCCTGGGAATGAGCATTCCGCCCAAGCTGTGGCCTAAAACGATAATCCTCTTGGGATCGATCTTATCTTGCGACGCCAATGCCTGGAACGCGAAAACAACATCGTCAACAGTTTCTTCCTTGACGGTAATATTGTTTGCAATCGTTGCCATCATGATCTGGTGCTCTTTGGTGCGTTTTTCATACCGCAAAACGGCGATGCCTCGCGAGGCCAATCCATGCGCCAGATCGCGGAACAGTTTGTTGGGACCGATGGTTTCATCCCGGTCCTGCGGTCCGGAGCCATGCACCAGGATCACGGCCGGGAATGGACCTTCTCCTTTAGGCAGCGATAAAGTACCGGGCAGGCTCCATATGCCCGTGCCGATTTTCATGTCCCGTTCGTCGAACTTGGAGAAATCGGCGTATGCCGGCGGCTTGTATTTGCCTGAAGGTACAAAGAAAAGTCCCGAGATTTTGCTTTGAGTATTAAAAACGACCTTGGCATCGAGCATTCCGCGCTCAAACTCGCACGTGACAAAAACAACGTCATATTTCAGGATTTTTTCCGACCTGGTTTCGGTTGAGCGTTGAAAACCGCCGTTTTCCTTGATTAAACCGTCCCAAATCTCTTTCAGTTTTTCCGCCGGAAGCGCTTGGCTCATAGTCTGATCGAAAGGTTCAACGGCCTTTTCAAATTGGCCCTTTGCCATTTGGTCTACAAATGTTTTCGCCATCTCGACATGCTGAGAGGGTTCTTCGCCAGAAGCTACTGACTGTGAGAATATAACCAGAAGCGACAAAGCAGCAACCAAAGTTAGGTTAGATTGGCGGGTCTTAATTGCCGCCGCTTTTTTAACAATAGTTTCATCTTTTCGTTTGAGATGGTGCTGCATGACGGCCTTGAAATTCATCGGGAGCAAGCTCCCGGGCTATTGATTGTCAGGTATGTAGTTTTTTATTTCTCGTTGGAGCCGGGCCGTGTCGGCCCGGAAATGTCGGGGCGACACGCCCCGGCTCTGTTTTGCTTTACGACATTATTTTTCTCAGATTCATTAAACGGTGTTCAAATATCAATGTTATAAAATTCTTTATGGCTTGAAAGGATGAATTAGCGAATCACTGGTGTGGCGTTCGGCCCCTCATTGATATCCGGCGGCGGCGTGGCAGGGGCGGGCTCGGCGCTCCGGGCATTCGATCCCGGGCAAAGTGCGTCGGCCTCGAGGGCCGTTAAGGTTACAGGCGGCTGAAATTGCTCGCCGGCCATGTAGCCCAAGAGCGAACGCCTCAACTGCCGCGCAACCGTACGATTCTCCAGGTTGTTGATAATGTCCGCAGCGCAGACCAGCAACCGCCCCGGCCCAACCTTGCACTCGAACACCACGCCCAGTTTATAATTCCGATTCCAGTCGTCGATGGCCGAGACGATGGGCCGCAATTGCGGCGGAACATTTTCGATATTGATCGCCCGGACCTTGCGGACGATGTCAGTCCACTGCCAATCGCAAAAGGCCTCGGTGGGGAATTCGGCCAGCGCCGGGTGCTTCACGTCGCACCACAGGCCCAGCATGGCCTCGAGTTTCGGATTCATCTGCCGGTTCCAAAACACCGGCACATTGTTCAGGGGCGGGCTGGTGTCGTCCAAGTCCGAAGCGGCGGGCGTGAACAAGACCTTACCGCCAGCGGCCAGGCGTTTTTTGGCGTCCTGCCAGTCACTGGTTACCAATACGTCGGCCGGGGTCGCGGTATCTACTTCAGCCGGGTAAAGCCAGAAATTCCAATCGTTTTCGACACTCGCACCGGCAAGTCCCACGACTAGTTTGTATTGCTTGGGAGCGTCAAGCTTGCTTAAGTCCGCCGAGATTTTACCCAAGGGGATTTTTTTTCCGATGGGGATGTCGCGGACCGGGAAACCGCCTTCTGCGGCCGTTTTTCCCGCCGGATCGACGATCCGCCAATAGGCCGCGGCGCCGGACAGAGGCTCGGGGCCATAGTGGGCGATCTCCACATCTATGTCTAAAGTTTCGTTATTTCTCAACACGTGATTTTTCATACGGGCCAGCGGAATGGTCGGTGCGCAAAACCGGCTGAACTGTCGGGCGGTGACATAACTCTTGGGTTTCCAAAAGGCATCGACCACGCCTACAAGCGCGGTGCCCTGGCCCAGGTAGTCGCGCAGGTCGAGCAACTGGAAGCCGGCCAGCCCGGGCGTGCGCAGGTTGGCTTCGATCTCTTCCTTGTAGCAGGCGAGCTGGAACTTGCCCGAGGCCCAGGCAAATTCCTTGTTCCGATCCAAAACGCCGTGCTGGGCTGCCGAATCGCGGAAAATTTCGTAGTTGCCGGGACGCATGTATCCAGTGAATTCGTTAATCACATCGAAATCTGGATATGCGCACCACTGGCCCACCTCGTGCGAAAGGACGGGCACTTTAACGCCGCTCAACAATGCCGAGTAATCGGCGCCGAACCAGCCGCGATTGCCGCGGACCCCCATGACGGCGTATTGCGGACCTTCGGCCTTGAGGTTCGGCCACCCGGTGTTATCGGCGTACAGCCTGCGCGGATCCTGCTTGTACCAGTTGACCGTCCAGGGATCGAGCACGCCTTGCCAGCGTCCGTGCGGCTCGTTGCTGGGCGAAAGCAGGACGAACGAAGGGTGATTTCCGTATGCCCGCACGATGCGGGCGGTTTCCAATTCGAGCATCTTCGAAATGGCGTCGCCGGGCGTGAACGAGTTCCACATTCCACACTCGGGCTGGATGTAGAAGCCCAACTCATCGGCCGCGGTAAAGGCGGCGTCGGGCGGGCACCAGGAATGAAAACGAATATGGTTCAGTCCATAATCCTTGCAAAAGCGAATGATCTTTTTCCAGGAATCGATGTCGGAGGCCGGATAACCGGTCAGCGGGAAATCGCCGCCAAAATGCGTGCCGCGGAGGTTGATTTCGCGGCCGTTAAGCAGTATTTTATTGCCATCTGCCTTGATCTCGCGCAGCCCGAAAGTAATTTGGTGATGATCATCGGCATTATCACCAGTGAGTTTGAGAACCAGGTGTTGCAAGTTGGGGTGGAACTCGTCCCAAGTTTTTGCATCGGCGGGCAAAGGCGTCTCGATCTCGACTTGTGCGCC
The DNA here is from genome assembly GCA_963838495.1 of Pirellulales bacterium. Lineage (GTDB taxonomy): Bacteria > Planctomycetota > Planctomycetia > Pirellulales > Thermoguttaceae > JBEKIK01. The sequence goes on from CAWIRC010000001.1 coordinate 556,739, forward strand.
ATCTTTGTCCCATTCGACATTCTTGGCAGTAGCCCCGGCGGTTAGCGAGCCGGAACCTGGTTTGCCGGTGGAATTGCCGATGTGAACTTTAATCAAAGCCGACTTGGAGGAAATGTTGGGAAATATCTGCGCATCGTCGATCCAGACCGGGCTTGTGGCCGTTAGTTCTATGCGGCCGGCGATGCCGTTCCATGTTGCGCCCAGGGCGTCGGACACGCTGTGGCCGTCGGGCCGATACGGGAGGATCATGCGATTATCGATGCGGATGCTGATCCGGTGTTTGCCGGGCGGGAGAATGCCCAAATCGTACTCGTGGGGCGCAGCTAGGCTGTTGCAGGAACCGATTTTTTGCTCGTCAATCCAGCCCGTGGTTTCCCACCTGGGTCGCTCTAAAAAAAGTTGCACCCGTTTGCCAAACCAAGCTTGGGGTATATCGACGTCGCGCTGGTACCAGGCTGCGCCCAAATAATGTTTGGGCGGTTGTGAAAGAAATGGAATTTTCACGTTGCCCGGCTGAGTATACTCCTTATATTGCGGCAATAGATACCAGCGCAAATCACGGGGTAGTCCCGCGACCCAGGGCGTGTCGGTGCCGATGTCGTCGCCGTAACCTTGCGATTGCAGAATGCCGGGAAGATCGATGCGGTCGGGCAGATTGCGATTGAACCATTTTTCTTTTATGCCGTCGTCGCCGCGATCCATTTCGAATCGCCACTGGCCGGACAGGTCTAGGCTTTGCTTTGATTTGGCAGTATCAGTCGCCAAGCCTTGAGCGACGACCGGCTTCGGAGCCGTCGCCATAGCGATATATAAAACAGTAGCAATTATGGCGATTTTAAGAAGATATTTCATGGCGTTTTTTTCAATCCTTCCCATTTGACGGTCCAGGTTCCATCGTCCGGGAAACCCGGTGCGTTTTTATCCGTCGGCCCGCCGTCCCATCCGGCGGCCATCATAGCTGCGGCATAAAGCAATCCGCCATTGGAAGGAAAATACGGGAACGGGCCGCCCGTGCTCAGACCGGCGGCATTAAACTCGTTTTTCTGGGATGGGTGAAGCAGGGCATCGACTGCCATCCTAGGATCGCCGTAGCGGGCGGCAGCCATGGCCATCATGGGAAAGTCCCAGCCCCAGCAACGATCCCACTGCCAAACGGACCACACTTTTTGCACAGTGGGTTTGATTATCACCGGCTCGACGCCGTCGCCAGGCAGCATTCCAAACGTGCCGATCAGCGCGGGATGTTCCCAATTCATCTTGGTGTAGGTGTCGGTCATGCCTTCTTGCTGGAGATACAATCCGTCGGCCTGCGGAAGAGGCGCCAGGTCTCGTAGAACCTTGTCCCATTCAGGTTTGGCTTCAAGCCCAAGCCGTTTTCGCCACTCCTCGGCCATGCGCAAACCGAATCGCCAATAACAAAGTTCAAAGGCCGGGTTGCGGGTGGTTTTTGTGTCTATTTTTTCCGGCATGGTCTTGATGGGCGGCCCTAGCACGAATTTTCCCGATTCCCGCTCAAGCACGGCGAACGAGGCCATGAAATCGGCCGTCTCATCGACAATCTCGCGCCATTTTTCCAAGGTCTCGCGCGTCGGGTGCAGGCGATAATCCATGTCGGCGTAGAAAATCGGATGCGGCTGCTGCCAAATCAACAGCGGTCCGATGCCGGAGGGCGAGTCGCGCCCTTCAGGCCCGACCATCTTAGGCCAGCGAGCGCCCTTATACCCCTGCTGCCTGGCCTTTTCTTGGGCCGAGGGCAGTATCTTCCGGTACCAGCCCAGGCTCCGCTCGAACAGCGGCCAGCGATCCCACAGCGCATAATGGGCCCCGTGCCACCAATGCATCTCCAGGTGGAATTTTCCATTCCAATTGCTGCTGTTGTTGAACAATCCGCTTTCCTGCGGCGGCAGCGAGCCGGCCTCCTGCACGGCAAGCAGGTATTGCGAAAGCACGATTCTCCGCTCCAATTCCTTCCAGCGCGGATCCTTGCTGGCCGAGAGATCGATGGCTCCGCCGCTTTGCCAAAATAGCGGCCAATGCGTTTCGCTGGCGGCTTTTGCCCCGGCAAAAGTCAGCAGCTCGTCGCTGGGGATTCTTTTTCCTGGGGAAAAAATACACACAAACTCCAAAGAAACGTCATCTTTGCCGGGAGCCAGAACATAAGTGTGGGCCTTTTCTTCCTTGATCGCCGCGTTGCCGGACCAAAGCAGGCGAACATTATAACTATTGTTGTCCATTTGCCGTGCGAAATCAGCTTGATGATCGCCCGGCCTCATGCGCGTCGTGTGGTAATCCGGTTTTTTCCAATCCGCTCCTGACGAGGAGGGACTGCCGTAAGGAAAGGCCAGTTCCACGCTCAATCGGCCGGCGGAAATCAAGGGCGATCGGATGCGCACGGCAACGGCGTCGCAATCCGGATGAGCGCATGTCTCGACCGTGACCGGCTGACCATCAAACTCGAAACGGCTGGCAATCAAACCACGCCACAGATCAAGCTCTTGGCGGATGTTTTGGATTTGATCTTGAGCGGCCTCTTTGCCGTCGGGCGTGGCAAGGCGCAGAGCAAGCCGGCCAAGATTCATGCGGTGGGGGTTCTCGCGCAACCACTGGTAAAGTTCTTCCTGGCCACCTCTCCCGGTAGCATAGCCGACGGGCCGCCCGTATGTATCGTATCCGGTCAACTTGTAATCCTCGATTCGATTTCCCTCCGGCAATGGAAAGGTGTGCCATCCCCAGTGCGACATGGTGTTGCCGTAGAAGGTCTGCAACCCGGTGACATCCACTGCGAAGGCGAATTCACCGTTTCCCACTTGCAAGGCGGTTTGCGGATCGGCTTTTTCAAGCACGACGTTGTGCCGGGCAACCAGGGCGTGACGGTCGATTGGCGCGCTCTTGTCGCCTGCCTTCAGCAAGCCGGAGCATAAGACGACTGCCAGCGCCGCTATGGAAAAATGTTTGATCATGGGTACTCTTTCAAGAAGCGATGGATATCAATGACGGAACTTGCCATTCGGAAACGAGGTTGACGGGATAGAATCGGCACATGATAACATAATATCATTATTCACTGCGTGATGCCAGCGGCCCCATGGCCGCTTTCTCGGTGTTGAATATAATTAGGCATATTTAGCCCCCGGTCATTTAGCCCCCGGTGAATACACCAGGGGCCTTACAAATTGTTTTCCTTGTAATTTATGGAATCCGTAATGAAAAAACGTCGCTTAGGCGCTCAGGGGCCGGAGGTGTCGGCTTTGGGGCTGGGATGCATGGGGATGAGCGAATTTTATGGCGCCACAGACGACAAAGAATCGGTCGCCACCATAAACCGCGCCCTGGAATTGGGAATCAATTTCTTCGACACAGCCGACGTATACGGCCCATATATCAATGAAGAACTGATCGGGAGCGCGCTAAGGCACAAGCGGAGCGAGGTCATCGTCGCCACAAAGTTCGGCATCCTCCGCGATCCGAAAAATCCGTCTGTTCGCGGTCTCGACGGCTCTCCAGAATATGTACGCAAGGCCTTTGACGGCAGCCTGAAGCGGCTAGGCTTCGATTACGTCAACCTTTATTACCTGCACCGAAGAGATCCTAAAGTGCCCATCGAGGAAACCGTAGGCGCGATGGCCGAATTGGTAAAAGCCGGCAAAGTGCGCTTCCTTGGCCTGAGCGAAGTCTTACCAGATACATTGCGTCGGGCGCACAAAGTACATCCGATCACGGCGGTGCAAAGCGAGTATTCGCTGTGGACCCGCGATCCGGAGGCGGAAGTCATCCCGACCTGCCGCAGCCTGGGCGTCGGCTTCGTGCCTTATAGCCCGCTTGGTCGTGGTTTTCTTTCCGGGGCGATCACGAATACCGACGAACTCACCCGGGACGATTTCCGCCGGCACCACCCGCGGTTCGAAGGCGATAATTTTGCCAAAAACGCTGCGCTTTTGGGCAAGCTCAAAGAAATAGCGTCCAAGCACGGCTGCACTCCGTCGCAGTTGGCACTGGCCTGGGTTCTGGCCCAGGGCGATGACATTGTGCCCATCCCCGGAACAAAACGCCGGCGATATCTTGAGGAGAACGCGGCCGCCGCCGAGTTGACGCTCGGCAAACATGAACTGGCCGAACTGGACGCTGCCTTTCCCATAGGTGCGGCAAGCGGCAAGCGCTATCCGGAGTTTATGATGAATATCTTAAACGGTTAAATCATATATCCATTATGTCGCTCGATTCATATCGGGTGGCGACAAACAGCGGCAAACGGTTGTTCAAAATCCGGCGGTGTGTTGCCAGGGCCAACGCGGGCGTGTTGTTGTCGTGGGAAAGATGTGCCAGGCAAGCCCATTTCATCCGTTTCAAGGAGGCGGAAAGCAGAGTTTCGGCGGCTTCGATGTTGGAGATGTGACCGCCCGGGCCTTTTATGCGTTTTTTGAGCCATTCGGGATAGCGCCCTCCGGCCAGCATGTCGGGATCGTAGTTGCTTTCCAAGAGCACGGCGTCCAAAGTGCCGATTACATTTTCCAGATCATCAAATACGTGTCCCAGGTCGGTCAAGATGCCCAAACGGCGTTTCCCATCATCCACCACAAAGGCCACTCCGTCCACGCTGTCGTGCGGCGTGGGAATGGTTTCCACTTTTACCTTTCCGAATTGCAATGTTTCGCCCGAGCTGAAGTGCCGCAGATCTTCAATCTCTCCCAGTTCATATCGGCCGGCGGCTTTATAGGTCTTGTCTGTAACGTAGATTGGCAAGCGGAATTTGCGATGCAACACGCCCATAGAGCGGCAGTGGTCCACGTGATCGTGCGAGATCAAGACGGCGTCAACGCACGCCGCATCCCGGCCGTGGATAGCCAGTCGCTGGCGGACTTTGCTGCCGCTTATTCCGGCGTCGAATAATAACTTCGTGCAGCCTGTCTCAACGTATATGCAGTTGCCATTGCTGCCGGATTGAAGGGAAATGACGCGCATGGGCGTATTATACTGCCCTGGCGATGATCGTGAAAAGAGATGCAAGAAATGAAGAAACCCGCTTTGAGTGCAAGCGGGTTTCTCCCTGAACAATAAATAGTGCTGGAAGAGGCGGTACGTCAACCACGGTTACATGCCGTCCTCATTGTCGTGGACCGGCGTTTGAACCCGGCGTATCGGCCCTTCATCTCAAAGATGCATTTGTCTTCCAGAACGGAATAGTTTTGATTTTATAATATATTTTTGCCTTGTCAAGTATTTTTTTCCGCTATTTCGCAAAATTTTCCCCCTTTAAAAACCATATAAAATCAACGGATCTTTTTCAGTAGATCATTCAGACGCCGCCAGGTATCACGGCGTGCATTGCGATCGCATCGGTTGTAGATCCGGGAAGAATTAAATCCGTTTGGCGTGATTTACGCCGCAGCAAGAATAATGTTTCACACGCCATGTCAATCAGTTGCGGTCAGCCATTCGTATTTCCACAGCGGGTTGCCGCATGCGCGGCATTGTTCCACGCATTCCAGGACTTGGGCCCGGCACTGCCGGCAATCGGCGATTGCCGGCAAAATGTCGATTTGATCGAGCCGCAATTTAGAGGCGGCGCCGCGATCGCCGAAGGCCCGGGCAGTGGCAATCTGCATCGACAGCGGCGCCAGGCGAAACAAAACCAACGGCGCCTCCCGCGATTCGGGCAAAACATGGGCCAGGGCGTCCATGAACGCAAGCCGGCGTTCGTCGGGGCTCTTCGACAAATAAATTTCGGAGCGCTTTATGAATTCATCATTCCAGCCTTGCTCTCCCAAGCGGAGGCGTACAAGCCACGGCAAGTACCAATTATCCACCTGGTTGACGTAGCCGGCATGTTTTGCGAACAACGCGGATTCGGCGGACTGATAAAGTTCGATTTCTTCGATCGCCTGCCGCTCGGCCTTGCTTTCCGAAACCGGCGCCAGCATCGAATCCCTGCCTACATTCTTTTCCACATCTTCATAAACACGCAGGTATAGAGATTCGCGCAGGATGGTCAGGCCGTTGGAAAGACATGCGGCTACGGCGATTCCATCCGTGCGATTCGCGTTTCGGTTGTATTGCTCGGCCGCCTGGGCGAGCCAATTGATTGAGTCCGTATTTCCCATTTCGATACCCACGAATGCCGGACATTTTCCGGAAGATTCATAAAATAATATTCTACATGATATATCTTGTTGCGATACCCCCCACGTATTTTTTAGGTTGGGTATTTTAATCGACACCGGAAAGGATATGGATGATTCTTGAAAGACCAGGACTATTGACTTGGGCCGATTTCCAGGATATCTTCACGGGCATACTTTAAATTATTGCACAGGGCATTTTCGACGGCCGTGTGATTTTAATTGCATGGCGAGGGTGCCATGGACGAAAACACGCTCAATTCCCGTTTGAGCCGGATTTCCACCATCTGGACGCTGCTGGGTAAGGCGCACCGCGAACCGGGTTCAGGCGCGGCCAATGCGCAATGCGCCTGAATACAAAGGTATCAAGGAGCGGTCTATCGTTACCTGCTGGGCGCTCTGCGCGACCCGGATGCGGCCGACGATTTGTTCCAGGATTTTGCCTTGCGAGTGATGCAAGGGGCATTTCGCCGGGTCGATCCCCAGCGGGGACGGTTCCGCGATTACTTGAAAACAACCCTGATTCACCTGGTGACCGACTACCAGAACCGCCTGCGGCACAGGCCGGTTCCATTGGATAAGACATTTAACGAACCGGCCGTGCCGGCGGCCGATCCGGCGGCGGCCGAGGAACAGTTTCTACAAAGTTGGAAGGAGGAACTCCTCGCCCGGGCGTGGGAATCGCTGGAAAAGGTCGAACGCCAGGGCGGCCAGCCTTATTACAGCGTTTTGCGGTTCAGGGCCGAGAATTCCGCTGCGACTTCGGCCGAAATGGCCGCGCAACTGACCGAACAACTTCGACCGGAACATCCTTTCACCGATACGGGTATTCGCAAGACGCTTCAGCGGGCGAAGATGCAATTTGCCGACCTGCTTTTGGAGGAGATCGCCCAATCGCTTGATAATCCGACGGCGGAAGAACTGGAACGGGAGTTAATCGACCTTGAACTGATGCCCCATTGTCGCGCCGCACTCAAGCGCAGGCAGACCCCTGATCATTTATGATACGAAAGGTTCGGCGCAGATCATGAATTCATGAATAATGCGGCCTAAGGCGGCGGTTCTTCCGCCTCCGCTTCCAATTTCTTTATATATTCAATCGCTTTTTTTGTCTTTTGGAGTTGCTCTTGGACGCCCGCGGCGTCGGGCGACTCGGCAGAGACTTGCTCCAGATGCTTCTGCAATGATTCCAGGGTTTCCAGGGCCTTGCCGCGACGTGACGGGTCGATTACCCCGATTAAGGTCCATGTCCCCGCAAGATCCTTCCAGTAACGGGCCGAATCTCCGCAATCCATAGACAATCGCGCAAGTATTTCCTCCGCCTGCTCGATCGACGCCGTCGCCTGGGGAAGACTTTTTTGCTCGTATTGAATTTCAGCGATGCGGATGTTGAGTTCCGCCAGGGCCAATTGGTATTCGGTAACGTCGGGATTTTTCCGGGCCAGGGGTTCCAAAATGTCGAGCGATTGTTGGTACAAGCCCAAGGTTTCGCCCAGCGCTTTCTCCAGGTTTTCTCCCGGTTCCAAGCCGTATATCACACCCGCGTTGGCCAATTCAGCTTCCATGAGATAACAGACTGCCCACAGGTATCGCATGTCCAGATCGACCCGATTGCCCTCGGCCAGGGTTTTGAAGAGATCGGCCGCTTTTTCGCACCATTGCCGGCCCTGGCTGCACCATTGCCTGGCGAGATCGGGATCGTTATCGGCCCGTACGCGCCGGGCCATGGCCAGTTTTGCCAGGTTATAGTATCCCTTGGCAATATCGCGGCGGAGCCTGGGGTCATCGCCGGCGCCGGGCAATTGCAGGCGGATTGTTTGCGCCTGTTCCAGGTATTTCTGGGCATTATCGTAATTTCCGCCCTCGATTTCCAGCAAGCCGATGTTCATATACGAGTTGGCAAGCAGGCGGTGCGGCTCAGCCGCGCCAGGGGCCGCCGCGGCCAAGCCCTTGCGGATCATGATTGCTTTCTGGTACGCATCTAGTGCATTTGCGAGTTGATGTTGTTTATGCAAGGCCATTCCAATGCGATTAAATGTGTCGCTTAAAGCCGTTTGCCGCTCGACATTCTGCGGGTCTGCCGCATGCAACCGCGCTTGCATCTCCCTGGCCTTCTCGTAGGATGGCATTGCTTTAAGGGGCGATTCGATTTCGTCGGTTATCCATCCGACGCGATAATGAGCCCGGGCAAGCTCGTCTTGGGCGTCTTTGTCCTCGCCGTATTGTGCGAGGAATTTTTCATAATAATCGCGCGCACGCAGCAGGAGATCTTTGCGGACCTTCTGCATACCGGGCTGATCTAGCAAGGTTTCCTCGCTTATATTCGTGTACCAATCATCGATAGCCTTCCGCTCGGCGCACCGCGCCTGCTCGCTTTTTTCCAAGGCCCTCGACGTCCGCACATAGCCGACCGTTGCGGCGACCAGGCCAAACAAAAGGCACAACACCGCGGCCAGGGCCGAACCGGTCACCAGGCGATTGCGCCCGCACCAGCGGACCGTGCGTTCCAGCGCGCTGACAGGTCGGGCCTGGATCGGCTTTCCGGCCAGGTAGCGCCCCAACTCCTCGGACAGGGCCTTCGCCGTTTGATATCGGCGTGCAGGCTCTTTTTGCAGGCATTTCAGGCATATTGTTTCCAGGTCGCGGGGGACGTGGCCGTCGAGCTTCCGCGGGCTGACCGGGTCGTCCTGCATCACCTGCTTCAAAAGCATCTGCAAGCTGCCGCGGAACGGGCGCTCGCCGGTTAAAAGTTCAAAAAGGATTACGCCCATGGAATACATATCGGAGCGCCGATCGGCCCCGTGGGCCAGCCCTTTGGCTTGCTCGGGCGACATGTAAGCGGGAGTGCCGAGGATTTGTCCGTCCATGGTCATGGTCGTTTCGCCGGCCTCGCGTTTGGCCAGCCCGAAGTCCATGATGTGCGGCTCCCCGCGGCGGTCGATCATGATGTTGCTGGGTTTCAGGTCGCGATGGATCACGCCTTCTTCATGGGCGTGGTGCAGGCCATCGGCAATTTTGATGCATAAGGCGGCGCAGTCGCAATAGGCCAGTTTCCGGCCCGACATCCACTTGTCCAGCGACAGCCCCTCGATGAAATCGGCGACGATATAAATCTGTTTGCCTTCCAGCCCCACTTCGTGAACGCTGACTATGTTCGGATGGCGGAGTTGTGCCGCCGCCCGGGCCTCGCGCAGAAATTTTTCGATTTCTTCAGGGCCGAGCAGGTTGCGGTGGGGAATTTTCACGGCCACGATCCGGTCCAATTGCGTGTCTCGCGCCTTCCATACCTCGCCAAAGCCGCCGGAGCCAAGCCGCTCGATTAGTTCAAAACGCCCGATGCGCTGGCCAGCCTCAGCTCCGCTCCCTTTGGCAGCCGGTAAAGTCATGGTCTCCGCGCTCAGCCAAGCAATCTGGCTGCCGCACGAGGTGCATTGAATATGATCTTGAGTTTGACCGGCAGCCACGGCAACCAGGTCCATGCACTGCGGGCAGCGTAGATGGAGCCCCAAGGGCGCGGCCGGGGTCTTGTCGGCAAGGCTCTCTTCTGCGTCTTTAGCCAATGAATCCAAAGAGCAGGCTTCCTCGGCGATCGGATCAACGCGCGGAATATCGTTCGATAAGGGGTGTTTGGAAGTATCGGCCATGGTCAGCGCCTGTTAGCGGAGAAGGACTCGCAAAACAACAATCCGCCGACTCTTTTTTTATAGCCTAGAGACCCGTCCAAGACAAGCCGCCAATCACAAGGTTATGGAAAAAAGGGCAACTAAGACCCAAAAAAGGATACTACACGCGGACTTGACTTGCCCTGATATGGCATCTAATTTAGATTGTAATTTTTTTATGCGGCCCTATTAGGCCATTGCAAACAGCGATCATAGTCGAGCGTTGAGAAAGGTTTTTTAAGAATTGTTCGGGTCAGAACCGGCGTTCCAACTGGAATTGCACTTCGCTCTCAAAGCATCGATTGTCGTCCGAAGACAACGGGAATACCGCGCCCACCCGGCATACGGTGCAATTGGCAAGCTCCATGTGCAGCCCCACTGTTAAATCGACGATGTCCACGCGGTTGGCGAAATTCTCGAATGTGAGTTGCATCTGGGCGGGAAAAACCGCTTGCTGGACTACATCCGTATCTTGCAAGGCCGTGGTGTAATGGAATTCCAAAAGCGCGGCCAATCCCGTCAGCCCGCTGCAGGCGCAGTGATTTCGATACAACCAATATCCGCCCGATAGGTCGAGATACAAGAGATTCTGCTCGTTGAGAACGCCAAGAGGACCGGAACTCATGGGGGTCGAACTAATGAAGCCTTGATAATCGATGCGGTTGCCGTTGGCGGCAATGTCGGCTTGTATAAATCCCTGGTAAAAGAAGCGGTCGTTTGGCGCACGAACAAAACCGGCAAAGGGCAACAAATGAACCGCGTCGTTATGCATGGTGAAAAATGTGTATTTTGGCACAAGAACGCTGGTGAATCCTTCAGCGTCGCTGCCAGTCGGAGTGTCAATTCCCATGCCGATCGTCACGGCGGCATCGTCCGATTCGTAAAGAGAGCGCTTGACGATCACAGCCAGGTTTCCAGTGCTGCCCCCGGAAACGCCGAAACCCGGGGTAAGCGTAGGCGTAGAAAAATCCGTCTCGCCGGCCAAAGGCATACGCAGTTCCACCGACCAACAACGATTCAGGAAAGTTTTTTCCAAACAGAAAGTGTAACGGTCAACGCAAAAACTCCGCTCGACTGGGTTTAAAAGAGGGTTGGGAGCCGCGTGCATATCCAAGCAGTTTTCAAAGTGGTTGTACAGGAAAAAAACTCTGTCTTGGGGCAGGGCGTTGTCGTCCTCGGCAATTTTTACCCGGCGGCTGGCTGCGGCCAGCGGTAAATCGGCCAGGGCCGTATATATCGGACCAGACGTCGTAAACGCGCTCACGCTCCCGCCCATGTTGTTAAAAAGATCGCCAAACATGTTGGGCGTACCGGCAAGGTGTTCGGCCGGAGGCGCATTGCCACCAAATATGGATGATACAGGGTTGGGTGGCGGAGTCGGCGCTTCGGACGGCCGGGGTTGCGCTTCGGCATAAGGGCTGACGGGGGGCTTGGGAGGCGGGGTCTTAGGCTTAGGCGGGGTTTTAGGATTGACAGTTGGGCTTGAAATTGAGGGCCCTTTTGTGCTTGGACCCGCCTGGGCCAGGGTTTCATCCGAATCTGCCGCAAATGCGAAAGCCGGACTGTCCTGCGAGTCACGAATCCGGGCTTCGTCTGCCTTGGCTAGGCCGGCAAGTGCCGGTAAAACTACTGCCGTTATTAGTCCGCATAAGGATAGAAACCGATTAGATAAACATTGCATAACCTTCCCCCCTCATTCAATTAGGCTATCTACCCCTATACATCCTTTTTATCGACGCCATGATCTGATCGACTTTACGGGTTATGCAGAATTTATCAGACAACATTACACTATTGGCGGGGGGATTTATTGGACATATTCACCCGTAGTCAGGTCGAAACGTGAATTGTTCACGAGTGATTCATTTATCCCGCGGCGGCAGTGTTATGCAATGATGGAAGTCTAGGAATCACGCTTGTCTCTTGTTGACTTATCTTCATCGCTGGCAGGTTCGGAAAGCTGCCGAATTGTTTCGAGGATTTCCAAAATCGCATCCCTGCGATCGGGCGGGGCCTCTACGTGTCCCCAACCGGCAGTAAACTGAAAGAGTCCGTCGTAGGCCAGATCATAGTAACTCTGAATGGCATAAGGAATTCCGCGTTCTTCGAGTTCGCTCTTCAAGCACATTGCTTCTATCTCGTTTCTAATTGTTGCGATCTTCTCAAATCGTTCCATAAAAACTCCTTGCGTCGGACAATTCACATAGGGAGAAAACCCAAACTAATCAATTTTATTCCGTGCCGGATATGTGCATTAGTCGAGTAATCACACTTTCAATGATCTTAATTGATATCCCCAATGTAATATATATCCTGCTTATACATAATAAGTAAAATGCGTAACCTTCCGGTCTTACTTATTTTATCAAGACTAATTATTTTTTTGACGATACTGCTCACAATGAATGGCAGGATCATACGAGATTATTCTGTCATATTACTTATAAGGAAAAATCGGGTGAACAGGGGCGATGGTAAAACCAGGCTAAATAAACTTAGATAATTGAGGCAATTTTCGTGAACTGCTTGCTTTTACATGGAAAAAAGGAAATTGCACAATGAAAATATTTCCTTCTGCCCTAATCGTATTTTCCACCTTCTTAATCGCATTATCGGCTGTTTCAACAACCCAATGCTTGTATGCCGCCGAACAGGACCTGAACGGGCGGCTGAACCAGTTGGAAGCCGAAAATCGTGCCTTGCGTAGCGAAATTGGCAGGATGCGGCAGGATGTCGTGCGTTTGCCCTTAGTTGAATCGGGCGTCGTTGCCAACCCAGTAATCCAGGCATCTACTTATGAATCTACTGCGCCGGCTCCGCCCGTGCCGTGGGCCTTGCCGTTGTCGAACGCGTCCCAGCCGGCCCCAACCCAATCAGTCGCATCTGCACCGGCCGATCAATCGCCCATTACGCCTTTGCCGTCCGTGACACAAACGGCTATGACCCAACAGAAAGAGACTGCGGGTGAATTGCCTTTGCCGCCCGCGCCCCAACCTTCCACGCCCCAATCAGCCGACCCCCCGGCGGATTATTACACGCTTGATCAAATCAAGACCGAGATGAAAAAACTGGTCTGGAAAAAGGGCGATTTCACCATTACGCCTTATGGCTACTTGTGGGGCGCCACCGCCTATGAGACGGAACGCTCGAACAACGGCGATTACACCTTTTACATTTATTCGGCCCAGGCCCCGGAGCAGGTGGGGCCGACATATCACGTTGACGCCAAATCCACGCGCGTCGGCCTAGACGTTCTCGGCCCACGAATCGCCTGTCTGAATTGCGCCCAAAGCGGCGGCAGAGTGGAATTCGACTTCCAAGGGGGATCGGCACTTCAAGAGAATAAGGGCACAGTGCTGTTGCGGCACGCCTATTGGGAGGTGAAAGACGATGAATTCCGCCTGCTGGCAGGTCAAACCTGGGACGTTATCTCCCCGCTCTGGCCCAACACGATCATGTACACCGTGTATTGGGGCGCCGGCAACATCGGCTATCGCCGGGCACAGTTCCGCGGCGAAAGATATTTTGCATGTTCGGACGAACTGCTCTTGACCATGCAAGGCTCGATAAACGGCGACATCATCGCCGACACCGCTCCCACCGGCTTCAACGCCTTTGGCGACCAGGCCAGTTGGCCTATCATCGAGGGGCGCACCGCACTGACGTTCGGCCCTCGCGGCAAGGATTGCCATCCTATTACCTTGGGCGTTTCCGGGCACGTCGGCGAACAACGATTCAAATTTATTGCCCCAGTTCCTGCGGAGCAGTTGTCGGCCGACACCTGGTCTTTCAATGTCGATCTTAAGGCCCCCATCACCGATCGCCTAGGAATCCAAGGCGAGTACCAGATCGGCGACGACTTAAGCTCATTCTACGGCGGCATCCTCCAGGGTTATAATTTCATCTCGCGCACACCTATTTATGACACCGGCGGCTGGATCGAAATCTGGTATTACTGGAATCCATGTTGGCACAGCCATGTGGGTTATACCATCGACGATCCCCTGGACAGCGACATCCCGGCCGGAGGCCGCACTTATAACCACGCCATCTGGGGAAACCTTTGTTACGACGTGACCAAGCAGTTCACCTGCGGCCTGGAAGTGGGCCAATGGCGCACGCTTTACAAAGGACTGGCCCCGGGCGAAGCGACTCGCATCGAATTCATGGCCCGATACGGCTATTAAAACGCATCTCTCTTATTAAATGCATGTATAATCGGGCGGCGTCGTCAAGACCGGATCATGAGGGCAGGACATCCGATATCCTAGTCAACAAAGTCCGAACTACCTTGCGGTTATAATTTCGGGCTGTCTTGTCAAACTCAGCGTGTTTTAATCCACGTGACAAAAACGGCGCGGCTTGTTGACTATCAATTCTTCATCAGTAAAGATATCAGATATATGACAATCCTTAATGGCGATCATCCAGGAGGCCTTATGATTCCCCGCCTGCTAATCATTCCGGCTCTGCTTTTGACCTTCCCGCTTTATGCAGATAATACATCTCCAGTGCGAGTCTCCAGCCTCACGTGCGAGCACTTGCCGAATCCCATCGGGATCGGCGCCCGGCAGCCAAGACTTTCCTGGAAGCTCGTTTCCGACCGCGCCGGAGAAGTTCAAACCGCCTATCAGATCCGCGCCGCTTCTTCCGCCCATCTGGATGCGGTCAAATCTTATCTGTGGGACTCGGGAAAAGTTGCCTCCGATCAATCGGTGCTCGTACCCTGGGCCGGAGGACCGCTTAGCTCAGGCTCGCAAGTGTTTTGGCAGGTTCGCGTCTGGGACAAAGACGACAAACCCTCTCGCTGGAGCGACGAGGCGTCTTTCGAACTTGGCCTGCTTTCCACTTCCACCGAATGGAAAGGCCAGTGGATCACCGCCGATCTGCCCCGCTTTGCCGCCACCAGGCCCACGATTGCCGATGCATCGTGGATTACCGTCTCGCCGGAGGCCAACAAGACCGCGGCCTTCCGCCGTGAAATCAATCTTCCGCCTGAGGTGAAAATCCGCAGCGCCGTGTTCGACATCAGCGCGGAGGGCGGATTCACGCTTTACGTAAACGGCCGGCAGGCCCGCCAGGCCGGCAACCGTCCCAATGGTTGGAAAAAACCCACACGCGCCGATTTCGGCACGTCGCTTTCACCCGGCAAGAACATTCTGGCCATTGCCGCGCCAGCCGCCGGAAAAAATGGCATTATCGCGCATGCGATTATCGAACTGGACTACGGCGCCAAGATCGAAATCAGCACCGACGCCTCATGGAAGGCCCTGTCCGATCCGCCCGACGGCTGGCGATCGGCCAACTTTGACGATAGCCAGTGGCCCGCCGCCACGGTCTTGGGACCATACGGCGCGGAGCCTTGGGGCGAATTTGTGACTAATAATACCACCGGTCCGGGCCGATATCTCCGCAAAACTTTCACCGTTAAAGGCCCTGTGGCAAAGGCCAGGCTGTATTCAACGGCCCTGGGAGTTTATGAAGCCACGCTCAACGGTCGGCGAACGAGCGATTCGCTGCTCGATCCCGGCTGGACCGATTATACCAAGCGCGTAATGGTCCAAACCGCCGATGTCACCGGGCTCCTTAATCCCGGCCAAAATACAATCGCCGCCGTTATTGCCGACGGATGGTATGCGGGAAGGCTGGGTTGGATGGGCCTGGCGCAATACGGCACGCGCCCGGTTTTTTCCGCCCAACTCCAAATTGCATACGCCGACGGATCGACCGACATTATTCCCACGGATGAATCCTGGAAAGCGGGCGCCGGTGAAATCGTGGGCTCCGACCAGCAATGGGGCGAGGTCGTCGATGCCCGCAAGGCTGTTCCCGCTTGGAACTTGCCCGCATTTGACGATTCCGCCTGGTCCAATGCGGTAGTCGAAGAGCATACCATTTCGCTTGATCCGCAGCGTGGTCCGGCCGTTCACAAACTATTGGAACTTACACCACAAAAAATCTCCCGACTGGGCGAGGCCTGGATCGTTGATTTCGGTCAGAACATGGTAGGGCACGTCCGCCTCACCGCCCGCGGACCTGCCGGCACGACCATCACGCTTCGCCACGGCGAAATGCTCAATCCCGACGGATCGTTGTACACTGCCAACCTCCGGCCGGCAAAGGCCACGGACACATTCATCCTAAAAGGTTCGGGCAATACCCTCACCCCTAACCCCTCTCCCAAAGGGAGAGGGGATTCAACTTCGGAAACATTTGAGCCGAAATTCACTTTCCATGGTTTCCGCTTTGTCGAAGTGAGCGGATACCTGGGAACTCTAACAGCCGACGATCTCCGCGGCGTGGTTGTGGGTTCAGATACACCCCAGACAGGAACCTGTGAATGTTCCAGCCCCGACCTAAATCGTTTGTTCGAGAACATACTTTGGGGCCAGCGCGGCAACTTTCTCAGCATTCCCACCGACTGCCCTCAGCGCGACGAGCGTATGGGCTGGATGGGCGATGCCCAAGTTTTCGCCCCCACTGCCGCATGCAATGCCGACGTTGCCGCTTTTTTTGCCAAATGGCTTGTGGACGTTGACGACGGGCAGGGTGCAAACGGCGATTTTTGCGATGTTTCGCCGCGCGTTGCCCGGCCGCAACCCGGCATGCCCGCCTGGGGTGACGCCGGAGTAATATGTCCCTGGATCATGTACGTCGCTTATGGCGACAAGCAGTTCCTTACCGACCATTATCCGGCCATGGTCCGCTGGGTCGAATACTGCCGCCACAACTCGAAGGACTTGATTCGCCCGGCCATGGGCGTGGGCGATCATCTCAATCCCAGGATTGTCACGCCGCTGGATGTCATTTCGACCGCGTACTTTGCCCATTCCACACAATTGGTCGCCAAAGCCGCCGCCGTTCTGGGCAAATCGGAAGACGCCGCGACTTATGACAGGCTTTTTCACGACATCGTCGAGGCATTCGACAAGGCCTTTGTCGCCCCGGACGGCAAAATCAAGGGCGATACGCAAACCGCCTATGTGCTGGCCTTACAATTTGAACTGCTTCCGCAAGATCTCCGCGCATCAGCGGCCCAGCGCCTTGCCCAGGACATTGAAAAACGCGAACACCTTACCACCGGTTTTCTCGGCGTGGGGCTTATTTGCCCGGTCTTATCGCAAACAGGCCGTTCGGACCTGGCATGGAAGCTCCTGCTTACGGCTTCTTATCCTTCCTGGCTATTTTCCGTGAAAAACGGGGCCACCACGATCTGGGAACGCTGGGACGGCTGGACCCCGGAGCGCGGATTCCAAGACCCGGCCATGAACTCGTTTAACCACTATTCGCTGGGCTCGGTCGGAGAGTGGTTTTACGGCGGCGCGGCCGGCATACAACTCGACGAATCTCATCCTGGCTATAAACATTTTTTCCTCCGCCCCCAGTTCACCTCGCGGCTTTCCTATTTCAAAGCCTCTATCGATTCTCCCTACGGATTAATTTCGTCCTACTGGCACGAAGATAAAGATAAACTCATCTACGACGCAATTATTCCGCCCAACACCTCGGCACATATCGCATTGCCGATCAAGAGCGAGTCAGGCACCAATCTAGCTTTCCCTGCCGGCACATATCGTTTTTCCATTCCCAAAGACTTGATCAAATGAGCGTGGCATGTATGTCGCGTCAATTTGCCGCAACTTACAAGCGGAGTTACATGTTGGGGCGCGAACTTGCACTTCCGTGTCGTCGGAAAATATATGCTCCGCCCAGGCATGCGCACGCGCCGAGCAATAGCACGAGAACGCTCGGTTCGGGAATGGCCTGAATGGCGGCATACCAGGCGTCGCCCATCTTATTGTAACCGTTTTGCGACGGGTGCAATCCGTCCGACAGATCGGCAAGCGTAAGTACGCTGTTTAAATCGCAAAAATAGACTTTTTGACCGAGCACGTCATGATGCTGTTGCACAATGCCCGGCACAAGAGCGTTGAAGGCGATTGCCCTGGTATTTGAATTTGTATCGGAGGCGTACTGGTTATTCGGATCGATTGGCGGGAGATTTCCGACTATGAGACTGACATTAGGCTTTGTGGAGACGATCAGCGAAATCAATTGATCAAGACGATCGGGGGCTGTAGAGACCTGGTAATTTTTGTTAATATCGTTCGTCCCGATCAGCAGAAGAACGATATTGGGATTGTAGATGTTCAACCAGGATGCGGTGCTTTCGTACAGGCCGGAGCGGTTGATTTCGGGGGCGTTCTTGATTGTCCATCCTGAGTGGCCCTCATGATGCGTCTCATCCGTCGGACTTGTGGGCAAATTCGGGGAGCCGTTAAACTGTGATCCCACGAAGACCACTTTACTGGCATCTCGGCCAAAATCCTTAAACAGCTCGACGCGGTATCCGCCGTCATAATTAACGCCGTATGTGATCGAGTCGCCAAGCGGCATGATTTTGACCGGCGCGGCCGTGCAAAGACCGATTCCCGCGAAGAAAATCGCGAATGCCGACAATAGGGCAAAACCAAGTGCAATTGTGTTTTTCACGTACGGGCTCCATCAACAAAATGGGCGGAAAAACAGATGAATCCGATATTGTTCGTCATCCGCAAGCATCAATTCGCACCAACCTAGATGCGATGTATGATACCAAGAAATGCCGCCGACGTCAACTATTCAACAATTCAAGAATCTCAGCGCCCGTCACCGGCCGAATCACCCCTCGGTCGCAGATTATTGCGGAGATCAGCATGGCCGGCGTTACGTCAAAGGCGGGATTGTACACCGCGATTCCTTCCGGGGCCGTTTGGCGGCCGAAGGCGTGGGTGATTTCTCGCGGATCGCGCTGTTCGATGGGAATTTCTGCGCCACTCTTGATCGATAAATCGAAAGTGCTCGAAGGAGCGGCGATGTAGAAGGGGATGTTGTGGGCGCGGGCCAAAACTGCCAGGCCGTAGGTGCCGATCTTGTTGGCCACATCGCCATTGGCGGCGATGCGGTCGGCGCCAGTCACAACGGCCTGCACCCGACCTTCGCGCATGACTTGGGCGGCCATCGAGTCGCAAATCAGCGTGGCGTCGATTCCCCGCTCCTGCAATTCCCATGCGGTGAGTCTTGCGCCTTGGAGGAGCGGGCGGGTTTCGTCCACGAAAACGTGCAGGGTTTTGCCTGATTCGGCAGCGGCGAAAATCACCGCCAAGGCCGTGCCATAATCGGAGGTTGCAAGCCCGCCGGCGTTGCAATGGGTGAGCACTCCCTGCCCGTCTTGGAGCAACTTGGCCCCATGGCGGCCTATTGCCCGGCACATATGCCGGTCTTCCTCGTGGATCGCCCGGGCTTCGTCGAGCAAGGCGGCGGCGATTTCGGCCGTGGGGCGGCCGCGGAGCGATTCCGCCTTTTCCCGCATCCGCTTCAAGGCCCAAAACAAGTTCACGGCAGTTGGCCGGCTTGTGGACAGAAACCCGGCCACTTCGCCAAGCCGGTCGAAAAAAGCCTTTTCATCGCCTGCGGCAACGCCTTGCAGTCCGATGCATACGCCGTAGGCAGCCGCGATGCCAATGGCTGGGGCGCCGCGGACTTGCAGGGTTTTTATTGCCTTCCAGACGGATTGGACGTCGCGGCAATCGATTTCGACGAATTCCACCGGCAGGCGGGTTTGGTCGATGAGGCGCAAATGGCCCTCCAAGCCACCGATCCAATGAAGAGTATCGAAATGTTTCATATCTCATAAAGCGTTCCCACGCGGGAGCGTGGGAACGAGAAAATTTCATAATGCTTTTTAACTGTTGGGGCGGCAGTTTAACTGCCGCCCCAACGGCCAGTTATTTTTTGTGCTTGGCTACCGTGGTTTGTAAGGCATTGTCCTTGGCGATGATTTTTTCGGCAAGGGTGTGTTTGAAAGTAGCCATTTTTTCCTGCAAGTTTACATCCGAAAGGGCCAGAATTTGCACGGCCAAAAGCCCGGCGTTCCGGGGTCCGCCGCCGCCCACGGCAACGGTGGCCACGGGCACGTCGCCGGGCATCTGCACGGTGGATAAGAGCGAATCCAGCCCGCCGGACAAGTCGGTCGGCACGGGAATGCCTATCACCGGCAGAGTAGTATGCGAAGCGACAACTCCCGCCAGATGCGCAGCCCCGCCGGCCGCCGCTATCAGCACCTTCAATCCCCTGGCCGCTGCCATGGTGGCGAACTGGCGGACGATTTCCGGCGTGCGGTGCGCGCTCATCACGTGCACTTCGTACAACACGCCGAATTCATCCAAGGCCTCGGCCGTCGCCTTGATCTTAGTCCAATCGCTGTCCGATCCCAATACGATGCCCACTACGGGCGCAGTTTGTTCTGTCATTTTTTTCTACCCCTTATAAAGATGACATGTGCCGCCGCTTGCTTGCAAACGGCAGACCTCCGGCTCTCATGGTGCAACCGTCCAACACTAAGAGCTTATCCCAAAACATAAAAATACAATGATGGCAACAGGTTTTAACGATATATTCTCAACGATTCAGCCCTCACCCTAGCCCTCTCCCAAAGGGAGAGGGGACTTTTGGGATAAGCTCTACGCGTCGGTGCCCGTCGCGGCTTTATGTTCCAAATCTAAACGTCGAAACGCGGATTATACGGCATGGCGAAGGTTTCCGCCACTGCCCGATTGGTTATTTCGCCTTCGTACAAATTGATAGCCCGGGCCACCGGCGGCAGCGACTGGGCGGCCGGCAGCAGGCCCCGGTTGGCAATCTGCAAGGCCCAGGGAAGCGTTACGTTGCAGAGCGCGAAAGTGCTGGTCCGGCCGACCGCCCCGGGTATATTGGTTACGCAATAATGCACTACATCGTTGACTAAAAACGTGGGATTGCTGTGCGTGGTCGGCCGGCTGGTGGCCGCGCATCCGCCCTGGTCTATCGCCACGTCGATAATCACGCTGCCGGGCTTCATCAGCCGCAGGTCTTCTTCCTCGATCAATCGGGGCGCTTTTGCGCCCGGGACCAGGACCGCTCCGATCACCAGGTCGGCCATCTTGAGTTGGTCGCGGATGGTATGGCGGTCGCTGTAGATCACCGTGACGTTGGGAGGCATGATGTCATCAAGATATCGCAGCCGGTCCATGTTTATATCCAGAAGTCCGATGCTGGCGCGGAAACCGGCGGCCACACGGGCGGCATTAGCTCCTACCACGCCGCCCCCCAGGATGGTAATATGAGCGGGCTGCACGCCTGGCACGCCCGCCAAAAGAATACCCCGGCCCATTTGCGGACGCTCCAGGTATTTGGCCCCTTCCTGGATGCTCATCCGGCCGGCGACTTCGCTCATGGGGATCAAAAGTGGCAGCCTGCCGTGCTCGTCGCGCAGAGTTTCATAGGCCACGGCAATGCATCCGGTGTCGAGCAGGGCCTCGGTCAAGGCCCGGTTGGCGGCCAGATGAAAATAATTGAAGATGACTTGTCCGCGGCGCAGAGCGGCAATTCGCTCGTCTGCGGCTCTTTCACCTTGATGATCATCTCCGAACGATCGTAAATTTCCCCGGGGCCAGGAACCACTTCGGCGCCGTGGCGGAGATAATCGTGGTCGGGCAGTCCGGAGCCCAGTCCGGCGCCGGCTTCGATCAGCACTTTGTGTCCCGAGCGGGTCAATTCTTCGACCCCCACGGGCAGCATGCCCACGCGGTATTCATCCTGCTTGATTTCTTTTGGTACGCCGATGATCATGATTTCACTTTCGAATCGACCTCATCGCGCTGGTCCCCATGCTCGCGCTTGCGCAGGTAGAGCTTGATGGGAACCTCGCCGAATTCCAGTTTTTCCCGAAATGCGCTCAATAAATATCGCTGGTATTGAGCCGTAAGGGCACGCGGCGCATTGCAAAAAAGCACGAGTGTGGGCGGCTGCACGGCCACCTGCGTGGCGTAATAAATTTTCGCCCGCCGGCCTTGATGATCTGGTGGGGGATTCTGCTCCAACGCCGCGCAAAGCAGCTTGTTCAATTGCGACGTGCTTACCCGGCTCAGCGATTGCTTGTACAACATTTGGGCATGATTGAGCATGGCCTTGACGTTTTTACCGGTTTGTCCGGTGATGAATGCGATCGGCACGTACCACATGGAGCGAAATGTGTCGCGCAGGTAGGACACCCATTTTTCGGTGGGCATGCTGCCGGCCATTAGGTCCCACTTGTTGACCACGAACATGCAGGGCTTGTATTGCTGGGCAATGTAGTCGCAAAGTTGCTTATCGACCTTGCTAATGCGCTGCGAGGCGTCGAAAAACAAGAGCGACACGTCTGCCCGGCGGATGCTCCGCTGCGCCCTGTGCGTGCTGTAAAAATCCACGTCCGTGCCGATGCTCTTACCGCGGCGGAAACCCGGCGTATCGATGGCCATAAAGACCTTGCCGTCCAGTTCGAAGCGCACATCCACGCTGTCGCGCGTGGTGCCGGGAATGCGGCTTACGATCATCCGCTCGGCTTGGGCCAAGGTGTTCACCAACGTGCTCTTGCCCGTGTTGCGCCGGCCCACAATGGCCACTTTCATCGCCGTTTCCGGCGGAGGCGACTGGCCGGGCGAAGGCGCCGGCAGCCGATTATATATTTCCTCCAGCAATTCCTCCTTGCCCCGGTTCTCTTTGGCGCTCACGCGGATCATCTTCCGGCCAAATCGGTAAAACTCGTCGGCCTGGGTCTCCAGCCCCTCGTGATCGGTTTTGTTGGCCACCAGGATCACCGGCGGCGTGACGTAACGCAATCGCTTGGCCACCTCATGATCCAGGGGGACGACTCCCTCCCGCGTATCGACCACGAAAAGGATTATGCTCGCCGATTCCACCGCCGTTTGAATCTGCTCTTCCACCAGGTCGGTCAGGTTGTCGGCGTCTTCCAGGCCCATGCCCCCTGTGTCGACCAGTTCGGCAAACCGGTCGCGGATTTCGATCAGATGCGTGAGGCGATCCCGGGTAACGCCGGCAGTTTGATCCACAATCGCCAGCCGCCGCCCGGCCAGCCAATTGAAAACGCTCGACTTGCCTACGTTAGGCCTGCCTACAATGACAATTTGCGGAACACCCATCGACCGATTCGCCCGAGTTTTTTTCCCACCATAATGGTGGGGATAAATGCCAATCCCGCCCCAGATCAAATCTTGACTATAAAAAATACTGGATTGATTAAATTGATTATAAAGTATACGACAAAGCATCACTTTAAGGTCTCATCTATGATAATCTTTCCAGTTTAAACAATCCAGTCCTGTTGGGGGATATTGATTGCCGTATGATACTAATTGAGTAGGGTACATAAGAGACAGAAAACCGGGGAATTTAGGATAAATGCTAGTGTACTTAATGTTTTGATGTGGATGTATTTAACATTGGATAACCGCTGCTAATCGATTAGGAACATATTTTGATTTCCCCCCATATCGCCGCTGTCCTATTGCGCTATACTGATGAGGGAAATAATCATTTTTTGGATTACAAACTGCGACCCCAAAACGAGCATGTCTATTAAAAATTCTGATGCAAAGAATATTTACTAATGCCCCAGACCGAAAAAAACATGTCTGAGCAGATCGTTCGGACCTTGGCACAAAGATTGGAAAGCCTGCATCAAGCCGGGTTTCAGACAATTACCAAAATTCCAGTTGCAAAATCCTTAATGGCGGGGCCTGTTATAACTCTGCAAAAAACGTCGGCTGCTCCTATTCAAAGCCCAGCCGATCCGCGCTCATGTGCGCTTGCCGAAGCGGCCCGGGACGTGGCAGCCTGCACGCGTTGCGCGGAACTTGTCCGCAATCGCACGCAAACGGTTTTCGGCGTGGGCAATCCATACGCACGGCTGGTTTTTTGCGGCGAGGCCCCCGGGGCGGATGAAGACCGGCAAGGCGAACCGTTTGTAGGCAGGGCGGGGCAGTTGCTTACGGACATCATCGTCAAGGGCATGAAAATGCGCCGCCAGGACGTTTATATTCTAAATATCCTTCGCTGCCGCCCGCCGGGCAACCGCAACCCGCTGCCGGTCGAGGCCGCCGCCTGCCGCGAATTCCTCGACCGCCAACTGTCCATTATCCAGCCCGAGTTCATCTGCTGCTTAGGCGCGGTGGCCGCGCAAAATTTGCTGCAAACCGATACGCCCATCGGCCGGCTCCGCGGCCGGATCCTCGACTACAACGGAATTAAAGTCGTTTGCACCTACCATCCGGCGTATATATTGCGGAATCCGTCGGCCAAGAAATTCCTCTGGGATGATATAAAATTATTAATGTCCGAAATGGGGATGGAAAAAAAGGATGAAGGATGAATAAAGAATGATGATTGGTGAATAATCAAATGAAACCGCTTGCGGTTTCGCGGAAAAAAACCGGGAACAAGCTCCCGGGCTAAACGTGATATGCCTCGCTTGCGAACCGAAAACCGTAAACTGACAACTGTAAACTGACGACTGACAACTATTTATGTTCGAAACCTTCGAACACACCGCCGATTTGGGATTGCGGATTCGAGCGGATAATCTAAACAACTTGTTCGCCGAAGCCGGCCGGGCTTTGTTTTCGGTTATTGTGGAAAAACCCGAAAATATACGTTTGGACGAAGAAATTCCCTACACCATCAAAGGCAACGAGGCGGAAGAACTCCTGCACGATTGGCTGACCGAATTGCTTTTCACCTTTCACGTCCACAGGCGGTTGCTGGGAAAGTTCGACGTGAATATTCAATCCAACGGACTCACGGCCATTGCCCAAGGCGAAAAGATCGATCCAAAGCGGCACGAAATAAACGTGGAAATCAAGGCAGTCACGTGGCATGGCCTGAAAGTGGTGCAATGCCCAGAGGGCTGGATGGCCGAGGTGATCGTGGACATATAAAATAAATGCAGAATGACGAATGCATAATGACGAATGTCAACAGTTTGTAGTTTCGCAATGGAGATTGAAACATGCCGAAAACGGGCTATAGCGGTCCGCTGGAACAGATCGACGAGTGCACCTGGCGGATCCCGAAAGGTTATAAAATTGGCATGCGCGTGGAAGGACGCATCTTTGCCGACGATAAACTCATCGAACAGATCCGCCACGACGAAGCACCGGAGCAGGTGGCCAATGTGGCGTTTTTGCCGGGCGTGCAAATGGCCAGCCTTGCCATGCCCGACATACATTGGGGCTACGGCTTTTGCATCGGCGGCGTTTCGGCAACCGACCCGGAAGAAGGCGGCGTCATCTCGCCCGGCGGCGTGGGCTACGACATCAACTGCGGCGTGCGTCTACTGCGCACCAACCTTAACGTCGCCGACGTGGCACCCCGCATCGGCCAGCTCATGGAAGCGCTTTTCCGCCGCATCCCGGCCGGAGTGGGTGAAGGCGGCATTTATCTCTTTGACCACAAGGAACTCCGCCGCATCTTGGCCGAAGGTTCATCATATCTGCTAAAGCGCGGCTGGGCCACCGAAAGCGACCTGGAAAACACCGAGGCCGGCGGTTGCGTCCCCGGCGCACAGCCCGATTTCGTCAGCCAAAAGGCACTCTCCCGCGGCGGCGATCAATGCGGCACACTGGGCTCGGGCAACCATTTTCTCGAAGTCCAGGTAGTCGACGAAATCGTCGACCAATCGGCCGCCCGCACCATGGGCCTGGAAAAGGGCCTGGTTTGCGTGATGATCCATTCCGGCTCACGCGGCTTAGGCTACCAGGTTTGCGACGACGCCCTGCTCATGCTCCGCAAGGCCCCGGCCAAGTACGGCATCGACCTGCCCGACCGCCAACTGGCCTGCGCGCCTGTACATAGTCCCGAGGGCCAGGAATACTTAGGCGCTATGCGCTCGGCGGCGAATTTCGCCTGGGCCAACCGGCAGTTGCTCATGTGGCAGACGCGGGAGATATTCGCCGATTTCTTCGGCCGCAGTTGGGAATCGATGCAAATGAACCTGGTTTACGACGTGGCCCATAACATCGCCAAAATGGAAAAACACATCGTCAATGGCGAGGAAAAATTGCTTTGCGTGCATCGCAAGGGCGCCACGCGGGCTTTTCCGGCCGGGCATCCGGAAGTGCCAGAAAAATATCGCCACATCGGCCAGCCGGTGATCATCCCCGGCGACATGGGCCGGGCAAGCTGGGTGCTTGTGGGTCAACCGGGCAGCATGGAAAAAACCTTTGGCACCACCTGCCACGGCGCAGGCCGCGTGATGAGCCGCACCGCCGCGGTGAAAAACGCCCAAGGCCGGCGCATCGACAAGGAACTTGCCGAGCAAGGCGTGATAGCCAAGTGCCGCCACTGGAAAGGCCTGGCCGAAGAACAACCCGCCGCCTATAAAGACGTCAGCCTAGTCGTCGACGTAGTCCACCGCGCGGGATTGGCGAGTAAAGTAGCAAGAATGCGACCGATAGGGGTGGTGAAGGGATAATGTATTGCGTATTGCAAATTTCAAATTGCAAATTGAACAAGTATGTCAGATGTCCGCAAGTTAGCGTGAGATGCACAAGCATGAGGATTGTCGGAATGTTGTCCCGTCATACATCACTGCTGGACAAGCCAGCAGTGGCACCCTGCGGGCTGCTAACCTTTGATCGTGAATAGTGGTCTAGACAATTGGGTCCACCTCAAAGGCAGAAAGCATCATTGCCGACAAAGAAAGTGATCAAATAATCAGCGACCCATCTTGCTTATCTTCAATTCATTACGCTTTTGTAGAATCCGGTGCATGGCGGCATCATCGAACAGCCGGGCGGCGCAGGAGCGGCATTTGTATTAGCGGAGACGCTTGATAGTCGGCCCGTCGGTTAAATGGAAGGTCTCGACGACGAAAACCATCTTGGTTTTGCCGCCTGCTCGACACTGGAATGGTTCGGATATCGATGTTGCTCTATCAATCAAGATCAGCAAAAAAACTATGGCAAAGGCACAAAAACGTAGGATGGTTTTATTCGCATATTATGTCAATTCCGGCTGTCATAAATGCCAATTCTATAACTGACTGTCTGCAAAAAACAGTCAATTGTGGCGAACAAATGCATATTTTTGCTTTTTTGACAATTTTCTTGCTGTAAAAACAGGTTTATGGTAATTTACACCTGTCTTTAATGCTCCGCACAACTTTAGTTTTATCCAACCACACAATTCCCCAGGTCTCAGGTCCTCAGGTAATTAGTACGGAGGCAGCGTTATTGTTATGAAAATTCCGGCGGGGGGCGCATTCGTTTTTGGATGCATTCTTGAGCGATTCGTTCGCTGCAGGCCATTTCTCCCTATGGCTTGCTCGCCGTTAGCCATTTTCTTCTGGTTCTTCAAAGGGAGTAGTTCCTGTCTCCGTTTTGCCGCTGACACACTGGGTTTAATTTATTTCACACTTGGCTTGCTTTCTGCGGGCCGATTATCCCTTGCATTCGGGACCGGATTCTCCTGTTCCCGTTTCGTCAATATTGACCCTGGAGTGGATGTGATCAGTAAAACGTTGAAAGGAGCAAGCCATGATAGAGTTTATTTGTACCAGAAGAAAAACGTTGACATGCGGGGCCGGGTTTACACTATGCCTGCTAATATTAACAGTTTTCGCGTCTTCGGCAGTTGGTTCGGATGATACCCTGCTTAGCTGGAATTTCCAGCAGACGGGTTTCACGGCGTACAGCGGTGCAGGCCCGCAGACGGCGGTTGCCATGCGCGACGGCCGGTCTTGGCCGGTCATTTTCAGTGAGAACGCCGAACGCAAGGTTCAAGCCTATTCCCTGTATCCTGTAAAGAACCCGTCTATTACTAGTATCTCCACAAATTGGTTCCAGATCGGCACTAACCTGATCACCGATACGGACACCGGGATTCTGTCGGCGGCCACCAGTCCGGACGGCCGCTTTGGCGCAGCGCTTACCATCATTGGAAATTCGAACAGCGCGGCGGTAGTGGGCAGCTCGCTTACAGGTTTCACAGGGGCGATGACGGGTGTGCAGGCCATCGATTTCGACAAGGACGGCAATCTGGTCAAGGGCACTTTAAGCACGCTGCCTGTAATACAAGGAGTATCGCCCGGTCCGCTGGTTGACATTGCAGTTTCAGCTTTGGGCGACGTAGGTGCAGTTGACGTCTCTCTCAGATACTATCAGAACAGCCCGCTGATGGGCGGCTGGGGATCTATCGATCTTAAGCAGGCCTTACCAACTTCGTCCCCGGTTCCGCAAAGCTTGGATTTGGCCATCGACAGCCTGGGACGGCCCCATATCGTCGGCCTACAAGCTTCACAGGCGTTGGTTGCCTACGATTTCGATACCGTTTCCGGCCAGTGGAAAGCTCAATCCCTGGGTACAGGCATAATGGGTACCTACGGCGCCACCATCGCTGCCGACAGCAAGGGCGGAGTAGGCGCGGCTTGGGTTAGATACAATCAATCCACCGGCGCCCAACTTATGTATTCTTACAAAAGCGGAAACAACGATTGGTCAAGCCTGGTCGTCACTTCCATGGCCTACAATCCCACCACCAAGTACTCCGAGGCCTTGAGCCAGATACAGGGAGTTGGACTCGCCTTTGATGCGAATGACCTGCCCGTAATCTCCTTCACGGCAACCAATGGCGGCATCTGGCTGGCATACGATCCCGTCGCCGTGCCCGAACCAACAGTGATGCTTTTATTGGCCTCGGGCGGGGCACTTGTTTTGCTATTTCGCTCGATAAAAGGCAAGTCAGGCAAAATCTGACAAAGAGTTTTTGTGTCAACGCCTGATTGCATGTTGCATGAAACATATTTAGCCCCCCGGTGATTACACCGGGGGCTTTGTTTGAGGTTTTACGCCTTGCTAGGAAAATAGAACCGCAATCCTTTTTGTTCCCCTATTATTTGTTTACAACTGGCATCAATCGTTTTACACTTTTTTCTCCCCGCCCCACCGCAGCGCCTTGCGGGCAATTTCAAATGCCGCATTGGGCCTTCCCAATTGCCGGGAGTTGACCTTCATTTGGGCCAGCCGGGCAGGGTCGTCCAGGAGCTTTGTCAGTTTGTGAGAGAGTGTGGCGATGTTGTTGATCTTGATCGCCGCCGCGTTTTCTAAAAGGAAATCGGAGTTGCGATATTCCTGGCCGGGGATTGGGTTGACTATGGCCAGGACCGCGCCCCGGGCGAGAACCTCAGAGGTGGTCAGCCCGCCGGGCTTGGACAAAACTACGTCGGCCGCCGCCATAAGCTCATCGATCTGGTCGGTAAAGCCCAGAATCTTCACCCGGTGGCGCTCGGGCGCCTCAACGTGTTCCAGGCGGACTTTTAGTTCCTCGTTCCTGCCGGCAACCACTACGATCTCCAACGGCCGGGGAACCGAGAGCAGTCCCAGCAACAGGCTTTCCACCGGGCCGATGCCGAATCCGCCGGCAAGTTGCAGTATTACCGGCCGGTCGCCGTCCAAGCCCTGACGCCGGCGGCAGGCGTCGCGATCCTTTTCCTGGGAAAAAACGGGGTGGATGGGAATGCCGGTCACGGTGATGTCGGATTCCGGCACGCTCCAGTAGGCAAGGTAGGCCGCGCCCTCGTCCGTGGCCGCAAAGTAATGTTCGCAAGGCTGGTTCACCCAGAGGCGGTGCGTCTCGAAGTCGGTCGTCACGGTAAGCTGGGGTGTAGCGATCTGCCCTTTGCGCCGCAGTGAGGCAATGATCTCGGCCGGCAGAAAATGGGTGTTGACGATTATGTCCCACGATTCTTCCCGCAACAATTTCAGGAACCTGCCGAGGTTTAACCGTTCGATGGCCAGGCGGACTCGGTCGCTCTTGTGTTGCGGCGAGGGTTTTCGATCCATCATGTCATAGACGTAACCCAGCACGAACGGTGCCTTGTTCACCAGGTCGAAATACGCTTGGGCGTATAACCGGCGGAATGCGGCGTTGGTTAATTCCAATATATCGATGTTCTTGACCAGGGCCTGGGGATCGAGTTGACGAAGGGCCAACTCGACGGCCTGTGCCGCCCGCAAATGCCCTCCGCCCACTGATGCGGATAGAACAAGAATTCGCTTGGCTGGCATGTGAAACTCCCTGGCGCATCCTTTGGTTGCAACCGAACATTTTGTAGTAGAAAAGACGCGGCCGGCCGGTTCATTCTTCCTTGTTTTCGCTAGTATCGGGCTTTTCGCCTTTTGCGGCCGTCCAATCGCGGCGTTGGCGGGAACTGGGGATGCCCATGGCCTTGCGATATTTGGTCACCGTGCGGCGGGCGACGGTCAGGCCGTGCACGGCCATCTCTTTTACCAACTGTTCGTCGCTTAAAGGATGCTGCTTGTCTTCCTTGTCGATGATTTCCTGGAGTTTCAGGCGCACGGCGTCCCAGGCGACTTCCTCGCCTTCGGCGCTAACGGTGCCGCCGCAGAAAAAGCGTTTCAAGGGAAAGATTCCCCGGGGCGTTTGAATCCACTTGTCGTCTACAGCCCGGCTTACGGTGGTCACGTGCACTCCCACCTTGTCGGCGATCTGCTGCATCTTCAGGGGTTCGATGGACTCGGGCCCCTTGTTGAGGAATTCGGTCTGGTGATCGACAATCGCCTGGGCCACTTTGGTAAGCGTGTTGCGGCGCTGCTCGATGGAATCGATGAGCCACTGGGCCGAATTCACCTTGCGTTTGATGTATTCTCGGGTTTCCTCGCTGGTCTCGGGGTTTTGCAGCAACTGGCGGTAATAGGCGCTGATGTGCAGGCCCGGCGTGCGGCTGTCTTCCAAGCGCACGCGGTATCGGTTGTATTCGTCCTGCTCGACGAACACGTCGGGCGTGACCGGCGGCACAGGGACATTCGTAAAATTGGCGCCCGGCTTGGGATTGAGCTTGCGCAACTCGACCAAGACTTTATGGATCAAATCGACGGAATATCCGGTGCGCCGGCTGATGATCGGCAGGCGGTTGTGTTCCAGGTCTTCCAGGTGGCTGGAAACCAGGGTTTTTAATTCCTCGTAATAGGGCATGCCCGGGATCAATTGCAAGAGCAGGCATTCCTTGAGGTCATTGGCGCCCACGCCGGGCGGATCGAGCTTTTGCACCAGCCCAAGGGCTCGCTGGATCGCAGCCAGGTCGTCTTTGCTGGGATTGGGGCCCAGCAGGTCTTCCAGCTGACCTTGCAGATACCCGTTGCTGTCGAGATTGGCGATGATCCTGTCGGCCAATGCGCGGAGTTCCGGGTCCAGGTCGAACCAGCCCAGTTGATCGTAAAGATAATCTTGCAGCGATTGCGGCCGGGCGACCATGTTCGCCATGGCGTCGAGTTTGCGTTCGCCGGCCTCGTCGATCTGCTCGCGCGACATGTGGGTCCGCTCTTCGAAATGGTCGGGCCACTGCTCGTCCATTTTTATAAGCCGCTCGAAATCGCCCTCGTGCGAATGCGCCTCGTCGATCACCAATTCCCGCTCTTCTTCGGACGGGGCGTCGGGCGCTTCGTGTTCGGCAATTTCTTCGGGTTCGGGGGGAAGATCCTGTTCCTCTTCTTCCGGTATCTCCAAAACCGGGTTCTCTTCCATCTCCTGCTCGATTCGCTCTTGGAGGGCCAAGATGGGCAATTGCAAAATCTCCATCGACTGGATCATCCGTGGAGCCAGCACCTGCTTTTGCACCATCCTCAGGTCTTGACCGAGCGATAAACGCATATTATCAGGGGTTAGAGATTAGGGACTAGAGATTAGGGGTTAATGTTCAGTTCCGGAGCTTGCTCCGGGAGTATTTTCCTCCGTTCCCACACTCCTACATAGGAACGAATCGGAATTGTTTCCTTTTCGTCCAATTTGCAATTTGCTTTTTGCAATTTACAGTTTACAGTCAAATTTGTCAAAACGCCTGCCGCCCGCTGATTGCGTCGGCTAGTATCTCTTTATTAGCAAATTCTAGCACACTTCCGGAAGTTATACCCCGGGCAAGCCGGGTAATTTTTAGCGGCAAGCCGCTTAAAAGGTTGGAAATGTGCAATGCCGTGCCGTCGCCCTCCACCGTAGGGTTGGTGGCCATTATCACTTCCTTGAAATTACCATTGCGAATGCGATCGACAAGTGCCTCGATGGTCAGTTGATCCGGCCCGATCCCGTCCAAAGGGGCAATTCGCCCCAAAAGCACGTGATACAATCCTCTATACACCCCCGATTGTTCCAGGGCAATCAGGTCTCGCGGCTGTTCCACTACGCAAATTACATCTTGTTCCCTTTTCGGGTCCTGGCAAATGGCGCACTGTTCTTCTTCCGATAAATTGTAACAAGTTCGGCAATATCGCACATTTTCTTTCACCGCCCGGATCGCCTCGGCCAAGGCCAGGGCTTCGCTCCGATTGGTGCGCAAAATATGGTAAGTCAGCCGTTCGGCCGATTTCCTGCCGATGCCCGGCAATTTGGCAAACTCGTTGATCAGATTGATTACCGATTGAGTAAGCTCGGCCATGATTCAGTTTAGAGTGGTCAGTTTATAGTTATCAGTAAAACGTCGGTCGCGAGTCATTAACTGTCATTTTTGTCACTGTCCACTGCCCCCCCACTCATTCATCCTTGTTTTCTTGCCCTTCTGTTCCCGTAAATTTTTCCAAGGCCTCTTGCACGCTACCGGGAAGAGGAATGCCGCCGGTCAGTTCTTTCATGGTTTCGGCGTGCATTTGCTTGCCCTTTGTAATGGCCTGATTAATGGCCGCAGTTACCAGGTCTTCCAGCAATTCGCGGTCGCCCTGGACAAAAAAGTTGCGGATCGATGCGGCAGCGTAGAACTTCCATCAGCCCGTTAACCTCGATCTCCACCATTCCGCCCCCCGATGAACCCACAACGCGAAGATTCTTCATGGCCTCGGTAATCTGCCCCATTTGGCTGCTTATTTGGGAAGCCTGTTTTATAAGCGCGGCAAGATTGGAAATACCTTTGAACATAGTAGTTTTTAACAACAATATTTGCGCAGGTGAATACCCGGAGGTTACTCCGCCGCATGTTCACGGCAGTCACAATAAATTCCTGTAGTTTTTCAATTCGGCGGTTCTACGCGAGTGGGTGCTCCGCCGAACAATTCCCCCGCCCGTTGAATCATTGGATGCTTGGAAATTTCCATCATCATATGATGCTTTGAAACGGGTTTGGCGGTCGTTGCGGCGGCATCTGTGCCCGACTGGTCGGCATCGATGACAAATTCCACCCGAATCCGCCGTCCGGTGGTTTCGGCCAAGGCCTGTTCGAACCTGGCAACTTGTTCCGGCCGTTCGCAGAACGTCTTGGCCACAGCATACTCCGGTTTAAAACTTATGACCAGACGGTCTGGCGCAGAAATTGCTGCGTGGTCAAATTGCCTGGCATGTTCAGCCGCCATCCCCGAAAGCCGCGATAATGCCCGGTTCCATATCTCCATGGCATTTTCTGGGATAAAGGCTATGGCGGGCCCATCCATAGATGCAGGTGGAAGTGATGAGACAGGGGGGTTTATGCCCGGTTCAATGTTTTTTTTTCCGCCGCTTTCACCGCCTTTTTGCGGGACAGCCATTGCGGCCGACCCCGGCCGCGCCGCGATCCCCCCGCTTGCCAGGACTCCGCCGCGTAATTCGGCAATCAAAACCGGAAGCGCGTCAAGATCTTCCAGATGGCAAATCCGCACGAGGGCCAATTCCGCCAAAATCCGAGCTTGCGTGCTGTATCTGATCCGCGAAAGGGCTTGGTCGAGGATTTGCATTGCAGCCAAAATGGTTTGCAAGCCCAACTTTTTACCGGCCTCGGCAATATCTTTCGCGCTGGATGGGGCCGCATATAAAAACGATTCATGGCCGCAACCGGCAGCCGCGGCCATACAATCGCGGAAATAGCCGAACAATTGCTCGATAAGCAATCCCGCATCCACGCCTGCATGCAGTGCGGCATCGAAATCGGCCAAGGCCGCCGCCGTCTGGCGATCCACGATGTGCCGGACCAGGCCCATCAGAAGCGCGTCGCCGGCCGTGCCCAGCATGCCGTTTACCTCATCAAGGGTGATTCGACCCGGGGAAAAGGCCAGCAACTGTTCCAAAAGCGATTGGCTGTCGCGCATCGATCCGGCCGCCCGCCGGGCCAGCACTTCCAGTGCTTCGGCATCGGCCTGGACACCTTCGGCATCGACAATCTGCCGCAGCCGAATTGCTATGGATTGGGTGGAGATTCCGGCAAAATCGAACCTTTGGCAGCGCGACAAAATTGTGACGGGAATTTTAGTGGGTTCGGTCGTGCAAAATATGAATTTTACATGCTCGGGCGGTTCTTCCAGCGTTTTCAGCAAGGCGTTGAAGGCCTCGCGCGTTAGCATGTGCACTTCGTCGATAATGTAGATTTTGAACCGCGACCGGCTGGGCCGTACATTGACGTTTTGCCGCAATTGGCGGATTTCGTCGATGCCGCGGTTGCTGGCACCGTCGATTTCCAGCACGTCCACGTCGTCGCCGCTGCTGATGCTCTGGCAGATGTCGCATTGGTTGCAGGGAACCGGGGCAGGGCCTTTTTCGCAGTTTAAGCGCCTTGGCCAGGATCCGGCGCCGCCGAGGTTTTGCCCACCCCGCGGGCGCCGGTAAACAGGTAGGCATGGCCGACCCGATTGGTGGCTATCGCGTTGGAAAGCGCCTGGGCGACGTGCTCCTGGCCCACGAGCTCCTCGAAAACCTGGGGCCGATATCGCCGGGCGACAACTACATAATGCCGTTGCCGGGCGGTATCGTCCTGAGGCAAGTTCGTGTTCGGCCGGTGAATTTGACATAAGCTACGGGTTCAGAGCTCAGGGTTCAGGGTTCAGGGTTCAGATTATTTCCGTTACCAGATATGTACTGAATTCTGAATCCTGACCATTGACCCTACTGTCGGCCCCCGATGAGAGGCCCACCGCACCTGGAGATGACTGCTTATGGCTGCTGACTTTCGTCCCTGACCAGGTTTGCAGGTCCCCATTGCAGGGGCCCCTCATCGGATGCCGGCTAGGAGCGTATAATCTAATTCATATTTTTATACTTTAACGCCCCATCCGTCAAAGGGGGCAATCCCTACGATTTTTGGACGTGGGACGGCTGTTGCAATAGCCCAAATTAAAAAATTACATGAATCCACAGCTTGTAATTAGAGTTGCCGACCTGCCCGATTTGGATGCAATTACCGAAATCTACAACGAGGCAATCCTGACAACTACCGCCACATTCGACACTCAACCTAAAAGCAGAACAGAACAGATCGAGTGGTTTGAGTCTCACGATAAAAGACATCCCATCTTGGTTGCGGTGCTCGCTGGGAAAGTTGTCGGCTGGGCGTCGTTGAGCAAGTGGTCGGGGCGTTGCGCCTATGCCGATACGGCGGAAACCTCTTTTTACGTCAAGGACGGATATCACGGCCAAGGCATCGGCAGAAAACTCAAAGAATCGATCATTGAGGAGGCCCGGCGATTGAAATTTCACTCTCTAATCGCCCGCGTGGCGCAAGGAAGCAAAGAAAGCATGCACCTTAATGAAAGTTTTGGTTTTTCTCACGTTGGAACGCTGAAAGAAGTCGGCCGCAAATTCAATAAACTTCTGGACGTGCACATTTTTCAAAAGATTTTAGACTAATATACGACCACCGCTAAAATTGTGAGTTACATGGATGTTTAGCCGCGACCCGTAGGGGAGCGGGTTTTATACTATATTCACAAATTTAGTTGTGGCGGTGTACTGGGGGTGAGGGCATATATAAATAGATACATAAAAGGCAATCGTATATGAAAACAAAAAGCGAAATCGCCG
This sequence comes from Pirellulales bacterium, assembly GCA_963838495.1. GTDB lineage: Bacteria > Planctomycetota > Planctomycetia > Pirellulales > Thermoguttaceae > JBEKIK01. Next base: position 592,137 of record CAWIRC010000001.1, read on the forward strand.
TGGAAAAATTCCTCGAAGGCTACAACTGCGCCCAATCGGTGTTTTATTGTTTTTGCGATGATCTTCGCTTCGACAAAAATACCGCTCTAAAACTGGCCACCGGACTGGGCGGCGGCATGGGCCGAATGCAGGAAGTTTGCGGCGCTGTGACCGGCGGAATTATCGCCTTGGGTGCAAAATACGGCAGGGGCGAAAACGCCGATCGCTCGGCAACCGAACTGACATACGAAAAAACCCGCCAACTCATGGACAAATTCGCCGCGAAACACGGCACGTTCATCTGCCGGCATTTACTCGGTGGTTGTGATCTGACAACCGAGGAGGGACAAAAACACTACAAGGATAACGACCTTTTTAACAAAGTTTGCAGTCCATGCGTCCAAAGCGCGGTTGAGATCCTTGAAGAAATAATGTGAAAAATCGGCCGGCCAAGGCTTGGCGAATCCTCGACTGATTAAATTCCACCCCACAAATACACACTTTGCGTATTTTCGGCGTAATCTCAACTGGCTACAATCTGGACTTGGTAAGCCAGGCTAGATATAAACTGCTTCGCGGAGACATATTCCATGGGCGGAATATCGCGCATTTCTTCGTTGAGCAGGTTTATCATTTTATTGGTCTCGTCTCGGATTTTCAAAAGATCGTCCATAGAGACGTCGCCGTAACGGGCCCGCTTGGCGAATATTTCATCCAAAACGCCCCGGCTGGAGGCGAATTGATCGGTGCGCAAAGACCGGGGCCAATATATTTTTCCCGATCCCGCGTCCAATTGATTGGGGCCCAGCGGTTTCGGTTTCCCCATCTGGGCATATCGCACCAGGTCCTCGGCTCTGGGGCTGGGACCGCGTTCCTCGGCCACCGCGGAGCGTTGCTCTCGGCGCATTTGGAAGTACGTATTGGTCCATAATTCGCGGTTTTGGATGTCGTTGTGCATGGCCTCGGTGCCATTAATAACCGCCTGTGAATTCAGCAGGTTATTGATGCCTTTCGAGCGAATAATATCGCCTACTCCGTAAGCGATGCCTTGCCAGGGCGTCGTGGCCCAGCCATAACCATAAGGATAACCGCCGTAACCGCCGTAATAATCATAATAACCTTGCGCTGAGCACCAGGTTGTTCCCATCGCAACCGATAATGCGAATACCATTATCTTCAAAAAGTTTTTACATATATTCATGTTCCACTCCTTCAAGAAAAGAAATTGAAAAGTTGGCCTTTGCATTCATCGACCTGAAACATTCATCCTTCTTGCTTGCTCTTTATCGGTTACTCATACATTCAGAAAAATAACTCTCCGTTTTTCTTGTGCCGTAGAATTATATACACCCGAGACATCATTTGTGTAGTTGCAACTATGTCTGCCAATATGTGAATAGATCATTATAAAAACGGCGATTGGATTCTCACCGGATAATGTTTATTTCCCTCTTAGCCAATGAGTAAGCAGATAATGATTTTATTTAAGACAATAAAATCATATCAAGAGTGATTCTTATGGGAGGAGGGGCGATCCTGCTTGTCTTCCTTGCCTGTGTTTAGAGGCCTGACGTGAATTTCCGGAATCCCGGGGATCGAAGCGTAGTAAAGACGGCCCCGGAAATCTCATTCAAAAAGCCGCGGCTGCCCTGTGGCCGCCAAAACCGACGTCCACAATTCCCCCTCCACCTCCACTCGCCGTTTTTCGGCCGTGGCCAGGGAAATCGGCACATGCACGAACGCGTTGCACTGGTTTCCTATAAGCACGTCGGTTTTTCCGGCCATGGCGGCATGTGCGGCTTGCCGCGCGAATTGATCGCATAAAATGCTGTCATCGCAGTTGGCCGGACCGCTGCGGATGACATAACTGGGATCGATGTATTTCAAATCGACCGCCGGGCCTTGTCGGAGGAAAAAGCGATTGATTTCTTCCTTCAGAAACAATCCGATGTCGTGATGTTTTACGTTGCCCGAGGCGTCGCGTTCCTCTTTCTCGCCCGAGAACAGTTCCTGGCCGGCGCCTTCGGCCACCACAATTACAGCGTGTTTTCGCGATACAATCCGCTCCCGCAGCACGTTTAAAAATCCCTTTTCTCCGTGAAGCGCAAACGGGGCCTCGGGAATCAAAGTAAAGTTGACGTCCTGGCTGGCCAGCGTGGCCAGCGCGGCGATAAATCCGGCGTCCCGGCCCATGACCTTTACCAACCCGATGCCGTTCACTGCGCCTTTTGACTCCACGTGTGCGCAGCCGATCACCTTTTCAGCCTGCTCCACGGCGCTGACCAACCCGAAGGACCGTGCGCAAAACTGGATGTCGTTGTCGATGGTTTTGGGGATGCCAACTATCGCTATTTTCGCCCCTCGCCGTGTGCAATCTTCGTAAATCTGGTGGGCGCCTCGCTGTGTGCCGTCGCCGCCGATGCAAAAAAGGATGTTCACGCCCAGTTTTTCCAGGAAATCGACCATGGCCGCCGTATCCTGCGAGCTGCGCGAAGTTCCTAGAATGGTCCCTCCTGCGCGGTGGATATTCTCCACGATTTCCATGCTGAGCGCCATTGGCGGCTGGCCCGCCTGCTGGTTAAGGCCCAAATATCCATGGCTTATTCCCAGGATACTTTTGACGCCATAGTTCATGAACAATTCAATAAAAAGCGAGCGAATTACGTCATTCAATCCCGGGCACAGCCCGCCGCAGGTGACAATCGCCGCCCTGGTGCGTTGAGGATCAAAAAAGATCCTTTCCCGCGCCCCGGCCTTTTCGAACCACAATTCCTCTACTGCCGGCCCATCGGCATCGATCTCCTCCGGATGGCGGATATATCGCCGGTCAGGGACGAATTTCGCCCGGCCGTCGCCGGGCCGGCTGGTGCGGCGCAAAGGCGACGGCAATTTTGCTTCGCCCAGGGATGCAATTTCCACGATCCTGGCATTCGTATTCATCTGGCCATGTCCTGGCCGGGCAGTTTCCCGCCCAACAAATGCCCCATCGCCCTGGTTGTTTCATAGCGGATCAAGATGATGCGGATTATGGCCGTAATCGGCACGGCCAGCACCATGCCCATGTAGCCCCATAAAAGCCCCCAAAACGCCAAGGACAAGAGTATGGTCACCGGATGCAGTTCCAGTCCCCGTCCCAGCAGCTTGGGCTCGATCGCATTGCCGATTATTATTTGCAATCCCCCTGGAATCGCCACCACGGCGATCATGGGCCAGATATTGTCGAATTGTGCGATAGCCAAGGGAAGCGGCAAAACGGTGGCGATTATCGAACCGATGTTGGGAATGAAGTTCAACAAAAAAGTCAAAAAACCGAAGACGAAGGCCATGCGCAGTCCCAACATGCTGAGCGCCAGCCAGACAAGCAAGCCGGTCACCGCGGAGATGGCGAATTTTGTGATAATGTAGCGGCGAACCGCCGTCTCGATGTCTCTATACAACCCCACGCTGGCGCGATGCGAATTCCGCCCCGCCAGCAGGAAAATAACGAAGAAAGTGATCAATAATCCGTTGGCTATCAGGCTGGCGATCAAGGCGGTTCCAGTTCCAACGGCCCCGGAGATGATGTCCGGCAGTTTCTGTTCCACGACGTTTAAAATTTTATCGTAATCGATGTTTTCAATCCATTTTTTCAACCACTCGATATGAGCGATCGATTCCTTGAAACTTTTGGCGTATTCTCCGACCGTAGTGGCGATGGTGTCAATCGCATTGATCAAAAACAAACCGAACACGCTCAAAAATACAACGATCAGCACCAGGGCTAACACCATGGCCAAAGATTGCGGGATTTTGCAGCGCATCACCTGAAAATCCACCACCGGCATCACTACTATGGCCAAGAATACCGCCAGTACGAAAGGCACGAGCACGACCCTCGTATAAATCAAGCCCGCGGCCAGGGCCACGGCGGCCATAATCATCAACGATCCGACGGCCAGCCAGATCTGCTCGGTGCGGCGTGTCGATTCCACGGCTATCCCTCCTTTATCTCAACTCGGCGAAATATCAATGTTTATGTTAAATGAAAAGTCCATGAATGCCCGATAAGGCTGCTTTCAATGCGTGTCGCATACCGCTTGCGGCATGATTTATGGATGGTTACGAATACAAGGAAAAGAACTGGAAATCAGAAGAAATTGATAATGTCGCCGGCCGCAGATTTTCTGCCTTACCAGCCTGTCTTTTCAAGGTACCCTTGCATAGAATTTCCCGGATAATACAAATCAGATTATTACAATTATAATGGTGTGCTGAAATAAATCCCAAGCATGCCTTATACATTCGAGGCTTATATGAATATATTTCGTTGTCTTGCGGCGGGCGTGTTGGCCGTTATTTTTATGGCCGCCGCGGGATGCAAAACCAAACAGCCCGCTTTGGTCGAATTGCCGCCTCCCGAAGTCACGGTCTCCAAGCCCATTGTCAAGGAAGTGATCGACTACTTCCCCCAGTTCCACGGCCGCACCGAGGCCACCGAGGAGGTCGAAGTCCGCGCCCAGGTCAGCGGCTATATTACAAAGATTTTTTTCAAGGACGGGCAGGAAGTTAAAAAGGGCGACCCGCTGGTCGAAATCGATCCCCGGCCATACCAGGCCGCCTTGGACAAGGCCAAGGCCGAGGTGGTCCGCTGTGAAGCGCTTCTGGTCAAGAGCAAGGCCGACCTGGCCCGCTCCGATAAGCTCCTGCCATCCGGGGCTATCAGCCGCGAGGAATACGATCAGCAAATCGCCTCCAGGGACATGGCCGAGGCGCAATTGGAGGCCGCAAAGGCCGCCGTGCGCGACTGCGAATTGAACCTGGAATTCACCAATATCACCGCGCCGATACCCGGCCGAGCCAGCCGGGCCAGAATTACCGTTGGAAACCTGATCCAAGGAGGCATGGGCAGTTCGTCCGTGCTTACGACCATCGTGAGCACCAATCCCATCTATGTCTACTTCGACATCGACGAGCGAACGCTCTTGATCTGCCAGCAAGTGGCCCACGAAGAAGGTAAAAATTCCCGCGCCGATCATATAAAAGACCTTAAAATTCCCGTGGAAATCGGCCTGGCCAACGAGCAGGGATTCCCGCATCAAGGAATAATGGATTTTATTGAGAACAAAGTCGATTCCGGCACCGGCACCATCCGCGTCCGCGCCGTGTTCGACAACAGTTCGCGTTACCTGACGCCCGGGCTTTTCGTCCGGGTGCGCGTGCCGGCAAGCGAGCCAAAGCAGGCCCTACTAGTGGCCGAAAGCGCAATCGGCAGCGATCGCGACAAAAAATTCCTCCTTGTGGCCGACAAAGACGACGTGGCCCAATATCACCAGGTCCGTTTGGGATCGCCCCAAGACGATCTGCGCGTGATCGAGGCGGGGATCAAGGCCGACGAGTGGATTATTGTCAACGGCATCCAGCGCGTGCGCCCGGGGATGAAAGTCACGCCCCGTCCAGGCCCCATGCCCGGCCTGGTCGAGGAAGATAATACAAAATAGGAAATTTTTCAGAAAAAAATGATCGGATTTTACGCCTTATATATTTTTATTGCAAATTGTCAATTGCAAATTGCAAAATGCAAATTGGGCGACTACAAATGACAATTTCTCACTGAAAACTGACAACTGTAAACTGAAAACTCATTTATGTTCGCACGTTTTTTCGTCGATCGGCCGATTGCCGCCACGGTGCTTTCGGTGGTAATTGTACTGCTGGGCCTGGTGGCTCTCACGACCCTTCCCATCGCCCAGTATCCCGAGGTCGCCCCGCCCACGATCCAAGTCACCGCGAATTACCCAGGCGCAAACGCCAAGGTCGTGGCCGAAACCGTCGCCGCTCCGATCGAGCAGGAAATCAACGGCGTAGAGAACATGCTCTACATGTCATCCTGTTCGACCAACGACGGCAACCTATCGCTTACGGTTACATTCAAACTGGGGACCGACCTGGACATGGCCCAGGTCCTGGTGCAGAACCGCGTGGCTATCGCCGAAGCCAAGTTGCCCGAGGACGTCAAGCGCCAAGGTGTGACGACCAAGAAGCGTTCGCCCAGCATTTTGCTTTGCATTAATTTGATTTCGCCGGACGACAGCCGCGACCAGCTTTACCTGAGCAACTATGCCACAACCGACGTGAAAGACGTAATTGCCCGCTTGGAAGGCGTAGGCGACGTGACTTTCCTGGGCAGCCGCGATTACAGCATGCGCGTATGGTTGGACCCGGAAAAACTATCTTCCCGCGACATGACCGCCGACGACGTGGTTGGGGCCCTGCGCGAGCAAAACGTGCAGGTCGCCGCCGGGCGCATCGGCCAGCCGCCCGTCCCCAAAGGAATCGCCTTCGACTACCCCATCAACACCCTGGGCCGGCTGATTGATGCCGAGGAATTCGAGAACATCGTCATCAAAACCGGCGAAAAAGGCCAGATTACCCGCCTGAAGGACGTCGCCCGCGTGGAACTGGGCGCTAAAAACGTTGACGTGAACAGCTATCTCGACGGCCAATCATCCATCACCCTGGCGGTATTCCAACTCCCAGGCGCAAACGCCTTGTCCACTGCCGAGGAAATCCGCAAAGAGATGGAAAAACTCAAAAAGTCGTTTCCCCGCGGCATCGATTACAAAATCATCTACGACACCACCATATTCATCAACGAATCGATACACGAGGTCTATAAAACCCTGTTCGAAGCCTTCGTCCTGGTGTTCATCGTAGTATTGCTGTTCCTGCAAGACTGGCGGGCCACGCTCATGCCAATGATCGACGTGCCGGTCTCGCTCATCGGCACCTTCTGCGTAATGGCGCTTTTGGGCTTTTCATTGAACAATCTCTCGCTCTTCGGCCTGGTGCTGGCCATCGGCATTGTGGTCGACGACGCCATTGTCGTGGTCGAAAACATCGAGCGCTGGATGGCCAAGGGCCTGCCCCCGCGCGACGCCACCATCAAGGCCATGGATGAAATCACCGGCCCGGTGATCGCCATTACCCTGGTGCTTAGCTCGGTATTCATTCCCACGGCCTTTATTGCGGGCATCAGCGGCCAATTCTATCGCCAGTTCGCTTTGACTATCGCCACCGCCACGATCATTTCCGCCCTTAACGCCCTGACCATGGCCCCTGCCCGGGCCGTGACGCTCATCAAGCCCCACACCGGCGAACACGCGCACGAGACTCGCGAGGCATTGCCCCGCTGGGGCATCGCGATTCTCTCCGGCCTGCTGGTCTATTGGCTCTTGGGCCCTGCCATTGGCGCCATGCTCGGCCTGCCCGCATACATGCCCGATCAATCCCCCGAAACACACACCCTCACCAATACATCATTACTCTGGGGTTTCAGGGCAATCGTATTCGCGGCGGGTGCGGTCGTGGGATGGTTGTTAAGCCGCTTGATCAACGCCGTCTTGCTGGGTTTCTTCCGCGGCTTCAACCGGGTGTTCGAGACGATCACAAAAATATACGGAGGCCTCGTGGGCGGGCTCATACGTATAAGCGCGATTGTGCTGCTGATTTATTTCGGACTTCTGGCACTCACATATACCGGATTCAAGACCGTTCCTGTAGGCTTTATTCCCGATCAGGACAAAGGCTATCTGGTCTGCAACGCCCAATTGCCTGAAGGGGCCAGCCTCGAGCGGACCGAAGCCGCGATGCAAAAAATTGACGAAATCGCCCGCAAAACTCCAGGCATTGAACATACAATCCGCGTGCCCGGCTATTCCATTCTCACCAGCGTGAATCTGACCAACGTGGGCGGAATATTCATTATTCTTGATCCCTTTGAACACCGCAAGGGAAATCCCGATCTCAGCGCCGATGCCATCCAAGACAAATTGCGACGCTCATTCATGGCCGTCCAGGAGGCCCAAGTGGTCCTCTTCGGCGCCCCGCCCGTTGACGGCCTGGGAAATACCGGCGGCTTCAAACTCCAGGTCCAGGACAAAGGCGATATCGGCTTCGAAGGCCTGCAATCGGCCGTATCCGACCTGGTCCAAGCCGGCAACGCCCAACCCGGCCTGGTCGGCCTGTTCAGCAGCTTCCGCGCCAATCAGCCGCAAATCTACTTGGACATAGACCGCACAAAAGTTAAAAGCATGGGGCTGGATCTGAATTCGGTCTTCGATACCCTTCAAATCTACTTGGGCTCGGCCTATGTAAACGATTTCACCCGCTTCGGCCGCAACTGGCAGGTTAACGTGCAGGCCGATTCCGCATTCCGCGCTCGAGCGGACGATATCGGCAAGCTCAAGGTCCGCAACGCCGCCGGGCAAATGGTGCCTTTGCAGACTGTTGTAACCGTGAAAAACACCAGCGGGCCGGCCGCCGTCAATCATTATAATAAGTTCACCTCAGCCGAAATCAACGGGAACATGGCCCCCGGAATCAGTTCCGGCCAGGCCATCGGCATCATGGAGGAACTTGCCAAAAAAGAACTGCCGCAGCGCATGGATTTCGAATGGACCGAACTTACGCTGCAAGAGATTCGCGCCGGGAACACAGCCGCCTCGGTGTTTGCGCTGGGCACGCTCCTGGTTTTCCTGGTGCTTTGTTTCCAGTACGAAAGTTGGACCTTGCCCTTGGCGATTATCCTCATCGTGCCCATGTGCCTGCTGGCGGCCATCATCGGCGTTGGTCTCTGCGGCAGCGATAACAACATCTTCACGCAGATCGGCCTGGTGGTGCTTATCGGCCTGGCTGCCAAGAATGCGATCCTCGTTGTCGAGTTCGCCAAGGAACGTCAAAACGAAGGACTTTCGCTCCGCGATGCCGCTGTAGAAGCCTCACGCGTCCGCCTTCGCCCCATACTCATGACCTCCTTCGCCTTTATTCTCGGCGTAGTTCCGCTGGTCACCGCCGCAGGCGCCGGGGCCGAAATGCGCCAGGCCCTGGGCATCGCCGTATTCAGCGGCATGCTGGGCGTAACCTTCTTCGGACTGCTGCTCACGCCGGTGTTCTTCTGCGTAATCGGCTGGATTGCCGAGAAAAAAAGCCGGAAATAATTGGTCGAAATTGATATAATTTTGATAATGTTTCCGCCTCGTCCTACTAAAGCCCAGATTCGCGCGGCCGCCGGCCGTACGGTACCCGACATCTTAATCCCTAGCCTGGATGTTCTTTTTTGCGGTATTAATCCGGGATTGTATTCCGCTGCCGTGGGACATCATTTTGCCCGGCCCGGCAATCGTTTTTGGCCGGCGCTTTATGCCGCCGGATTCACCCCGCGCCAGTTGGACCCTTCCGAAGAGCGCGAGCTACTGGAACTGCGCCTTGGTATCACCAATATCGTCGATCGCGCCACTCGATCGGCCGATGAATTGACGGCTGATGAACTGCAATGGGGCGGGGAGCGTCTAATGAGAAAGGTGCGGCGTTTCCATCCGCGTTTCATTGCCGTGCTGGGGATGGGGGCATTTAAAAAGGCCTTTCGTTTCCCTCGTGTGGAACTCGGCCGTCAGAAGGAATCCTTTGAGGGCACGGTCGTTTGGATCCTTCCCAATCCTAGCGGCATAAACGCCTATTACCAGATGTCCGAACTGGTGCGCCAGCTTCGCATCTTGCGCAAGGCAGTGAGAAACAAGGCAAATAATAAAGCTGCCAGAAACTTTTAATGTTATATTGTCGCAATAATTATTTACTCAATTTGCAATTTGAAATTTGCAATTGCCAATTTGCATTAAAAATGCATGTCTGCAAAATAGCGATCAAATCGCAATCCAAAGACTCCATACCTTATTCGCTCTTCGCCGCTTCCTCTTTGGCCTGGATGCGTTTCTGTGCGTCGGCGATAAGATCGTCCAGGTATTTTTGCACGGCGGTATATTCCTCTTCGATGAGTTGAGGTTTCATGCCTTCCACGGTCTCCTTCATGCCTTGCACAGTTTTGATGATCCCCTGGTAATCCGCGATCGTCAAAGGTTTGCCGTCGGCGTCGGCCCGGTGGAAAGGGGCCTCCACGTCGGCGCGGTCGCCCTCAAAACGCTGTTCTTTCAAAAGCGTGGGCCAAAGCATGATCTCCCTCTGCGGCGCCGGCTCGGTGGTTCTTTCCACCTGTGCCGCGGCGGCCACGTTTGAAGCCGGCAAGGTCATCGGCCTCCGCGCCGGCCGGCTTGACGCGTGCTGGAACATCCAATCTCTCGCCTCTTGGCCGGAATCGGAGACCGTCGTCGGCCGTGATGCCGCCTCCGCTTGCATCGACCTGTTGATATTCTGCCAGGCCGCGCTCTTCGCCATGGTCGATTGCATCTGCATCTGCCGGTTTGCAGAATAGGCTTGTTGCTGCGTGCGGCTTTGATATGATGCGTCGATGGCCCCATACACGCTCATGTCCGGATAATAATATCCGCCCGGCACAAACTGGGCCTGGGCAGGCAAAACGCAAAAAATTAAAATTGCCAATCCGGCCCAAAACCGGCGGGCAATGCTTGTTTTATACCTGATAGGATTCATGGAACTGTCCCCGATTATCATTCCAAATACCGGCGCTCTTAAATATCTCCAATTGTATAAGTCTATCTTTTTAAGTCCGAAAAGCAATTCGTTTTTTTCGAAAAAACCATAACAATCGAATTTTGGGTGTTAATTCTTGACCGGGAAAGAATTGAGCTACAATTTCATTATTGATACAATTATAAACAAAGGCGCTTTTTCCCCGATCTTTACTTTGCTGAAACGATCCAAAGGAGATAAATAATGTCAAGAATAAGCCGTATGACGATGGTGGCCATACTTGGCCTAATTTTTACTTCCCCGGCCCGCGCGGTGGAGATCGATAAATCGGTCGCTTCTCACCCTATAATCGAACAGGTTTTTGGCAGATATGAAAAGGCGTTTAACGCGGGCGATGCCAAGGCAATAGGCGCGTTATGGAAAATCGACGGCGAGTTTATCGATCCGATGGGAAACAAGATCGTCGGGCGCGAGGCCATCGAAAAACTCTTCCAGGATTTCTTTTCCCGCACTCCGGGAGAAAAACTTTCTATTAAGATCATATCACTAAACGAAGAAGAACAAGGCCGCGTGGCTGTGGCCGAGATAGCGGCCGAAGTCAGTCCGCCTTTGCCCGGCCGGTTCGGAACCAATAAGACCACAATCGTCCTGGTCCGCTCCGGCGATAATTGGCTTATCGAAGGGGTAAGGGAAAGGCTCGATATGCCCGCCTCTTATGAACATCTAAAAGCCCTGGAGTGGTTGGTAGGTTCTTGGTCCACTCAAGCCCCCTCGGCCGGACCCGATAAAACAAGCCAGATATCTATCAATTCCACATGTCAATGGACGGCCAACAAGAGCTTCCTTACCCGCACCTTCAACACGCATGCACAGCAGCTCGATTTGCAGGGCACGGATGTCATCGGTTGGGATCCGCAGGCCAAGACGATCCGTTCCTGGTCCTTTGAATCTTCCGGCGATTTTACTGAAAGCACTTGGAGGCCGGAAGGGAATCAATGGATAATCGATATCAAGGGCGTGTTGGCCGACGGCGAAACGGTCAGTTCCATGGCTACATTAACCAAAATCGACGACAATACCCTTACCATTCAATCGCAAAAAAGAATCCGCGGCGGCAAGCCCCAATCCGATATCGCCCCGATAACAATCCACCGCGTCAATGCCACTGCCCAAAACCCGACCCCCGAACCCTGAATCCTTATTTTTGGCCCTTAAACAATGAAGGGGCCGGCAAAGCGACCCCTTCGGGCATCCCCCACACTTAGATAAATGAACAGTTAATTTGTAGGTGCTGTGACAATCTGCGTCTGTCTGTTTTCTCTAACCATAAACAGCGAATTGTCGGCCACGTTCAACACCGGCCGGTAACAACTGGTCCCCAGACAGTTGGTCGAACGCCCTGGATACCAGACCAGATTGATGGCTAAACTCCAGGACTCGTTCATTTGTCCCCCGGATTCACCCCGACCCTGTTTGGGAATGAGATAGTTAAACGTGTTTTGCAGGGCCCAACTGCCGCCCAAGGGAACCCAGGCGTCGCCGCCGAACAAGCCGTCGCTGTACCCGGTCAAGCCGCCCCAGATACGCGCTTCACCGCCGTTTTGGAAATGACGGCGGAAATAGACCACAAACTGATCGGTGGGATTCAAAAAGGCATTCACTATGGTAACTTGTCGCTGATTTAATCGTAATTCGCTTTGCACGCTGTCGTTACCCACGCCGTAAGCGCCGGAGTAACCGATTTCGTTGCATTCGTTGAATAAATAACCCGTTTCCGTACGAATTTGTTTCAAATCCGATGCTTGGTAATAGGTGTCGTGGAGCAGATCAAAGGCCACGCCCCATTGCCAGCCGCAGCATTCCGCCCGGTTGAATACACCGACCGTGAAAAAGTACTGGTGCCGATCTGCTGTTAGGATTGTAGATTGAAATGTGGAATCTGCGGGAGCAACTTGCTGATAACCGGAAATGTTGTCTTGCAACGCGGCAAAACCGAGTTGGTATCCGCACCCCCAGGGATCGCCCAGCGGGGCGCCCCAGTTCACGCCCTCGGTGAATCCGAAGTTGCCGTTGCCTCCGCGGTCGCGCGGTCCTTTAAATCCGTTTACACCCGCGAAAATCGCCAGATTCCGCGGTCCCCATCCGCCACAGGGCGCCAGCCACGGGCAATCACAATCGCCGCACTGGCCACAGTCCCCGCAATCGCCGCAATTGTTGCAATTGCCGCAGCGTGAATCACCGCACCCTTGCGGTGCAAATGGGCCTCCTGCGGCCAACGGCTCATATTGAGTCGCGCCAGGATCGCCTTCCGCACCCGGTGGCAACTCCCGTTGCGCCACACGAAAACTCCTGGGCTGGGCGTTTACCGGCGAGGATACGCCGGCCGGCCGCATCCGGTAGGAATTATCATACGGAGCACGCTGCTCCGCTCGGAATTCGGCATCCTGCTTTGGAATGGCATTCGACGTCCGTTGCGCCATGCGATATTCGGCGTCTTGACTTGAATTTGCAGACCCTGATCGTTGAACGTCCATGACGTTGTCCGAGGACTGGCTTGAATTCGGATACGGCGACCACTTAATGGTGCGAGGCTCGCTGTCCTGAGGCAACGGCCTGGCTATTTGTTGTGAACCCCTATTGTTGTGTAAAACCTTTTGTCGCCACTCGGCCTTTGGCGGCGCTGCATCCGTCTCGGAATCGTCGAAAACCGATTGGGCCGAAGCTATCTGGCAAACCGCCAGGAGACTCAATCCAATTACCGCAAAAAAATTGGCAATCCAATGTTTTATATAAGACATGTCCACACCTCGAAAATGGGGGTAGCCTAAGGAAATTACATATTTTGGTCCTTGACGACACAATATATCGGGCCTATCTATTCGGAACTTTTGGAAAAGTTGAAAAAATCGGAAAAGTTTACGCAAATTACCAATATTGCCCGATGTCATCCAGAAAAGCATAATTTCACCTGATAAACTCACTTAATTTCAGGGCAAGTAAAATAACCATGTCTTCAATTCAGCAGATGTTCTTTTTTACCTATGTGCTTACTTCTCGATGTTTTTGCACTTTGACCAAAGCACCTATTTTGTCTTGACCTGACATAATCTGATCCCCATAATCCGTCGTTTTGATTTTCCAAATATTCGCCGGAGCAATATGGTTAACGAGGTGAAATTCTATGCTTCCCCGCCGCCTTTCTGTTTTGGCTTTCTCTCTTCCGGTAATAGCGATATTAAGCGGTTGCCAATCCCCGTATAAATCCGACCAAGGGGCACTGCTTGGGGGCTTGCTGGGGGCAGGCACTGGGGCGGCAATCGGAAGTGCCGTTCACAATCCGTTGGCCGGCGCTGCTATTGGTACTGGCGTTGGTGCGATAAGCGGCGCCGCTATAGGCAGTGCTCTCGACGAGCAGGACGCCAAAAACCGCGCCATGATCGCTCAGCAATTTGGACGACCCATTTCGGCCAACCCCGTTTCCGTCCCCGACGTAATCAACATGACCAGATCCGGTGTGGATGAAGAACTCATTTTCAACCACGTCCGCACCCACGGTGTTGCCGGCCCGATACAGGCCCAAGATGTGATAGTTATGCAGCAACAAGGCGTAAGCAAGCGGGTTATCGCCATCATGCAGGAACCGCCGGTCATCCCGCCCCAGCCCATGGTAATGCAACCGGCGCCGCCGCCCGTGGTCGTCGAGGAGTATCCTTATGTGCATGCCTATTGGGGGCCACCCTGCTATTATCATCGCCATTATTGGTAACATGGCGATTAACCAATTGCGGTTTCGCGATATACATCAACTTATCTCTGCTAATCCTCCGCACGTTTCCCGCCATTTTCTCCCGCCGACTGCGGTCCTGAAATTGAATCGGGGATAAAATTCGCCCCGAAGCATTCACCCCGGCCTCATTTGACCGTATGATGGGGATTCACTTGGGGTCCTATCATGCACCGCACGGCCATCGACAATCTCGAAGCCTTTTTACCCCGGTTCGGTTTGACGGAATTTCGCCACGGCCAAAAGGAAGTTATATCCACCGTGCTTGCCGGGCAGGATTGCCTGTGCGTCATGCCAACCGGTGGAGGTAAAAGCCTCTGCTACCAACTGCCGGCGATTGTCCTGGACGGGTTAACCCTGGTCGTTTCGCCGCTTATCGCCTTGATGAAAGATCAGGTCGACCAACTTTGCGCCTGGGCCTGCCGGTCACTTTCATCAACAGCACCATTTCAGTTGCCGAGCAGAACGACAGGCTTTCGCGCATGGCCGCCGGCGAATACCGAATCGCCTATGTCGTGCCGGAGCGATTCCGCAGCGGCAAATTCATCGATGCCGTGCGCACGGTGGGCATCAAATTGCTGGCCGTCAACGAGGCTCATTGCATCAGTCAGTGGGGGCACGATTTCCGTCCCGATTACGCCCGGCTGGGTTATTTTCGTAAAATCCTGGACAATCCGCCCGCCATCGCCTTGACCGCCACCGCCACCGACAACGTCCGCCGCGACATCGTCGAACAACTCGATCTCCACGAACCCCGGACCTTTATCACCGGTTTTGAACGCCCGAATCTTTTCTACCAGGTTCTTGCCGCCAGCGGAGAACGTCAAAAGACAGAAATGCTTTTGCAGTTTATCCACGAAACGCCCGGCCCGGGCATTATCTACACCTCCACTCGAAAACGCGCCGAAGAAGTCGCCGAGCTGATCTCGGCCCAATCCAAACGCCGCGTTACCGTGTATCATGCCGGCCTGCTGCCCGACCAGCGCCGCACCGCCCAGGACGCATTCATGGACGGCCGCTGCGAAATTATCACAGCCACAAACGCCTTTGGCATGGGCATCGACAAGGCCGACGTCCGTTATGTTGTGCACTACAACATTCCCGGCAGCCTGGAAGCCTATTACCAGGAAGCCGGCCGGGCAGGCCGCGACGGCCTGCTTTCGCACTGCCTGATGCTCTACAGCTACTCGGACACCTATATTCAAAGATTTTTCATCGATAGCGCCTATCCCGACCGCGAATTCGTCGCCCAAGTCTACGAGTTTCTCCGCGGCCTCGACGATGATCCCATTGAATGCACGCAACAAGAGATCAAAGAAACCCTCGGCTTGACTCTCAGCACCGAGGGCGTGGGGAACTGCGAACAAATCCTGGAAAGCGCCGGCGTTCTGGAACGGCTTATTTCTTCGCAAAACTTGGCCGCCGTTCGCATCGACTCGGACCTGCCCACACTCGTAGATCTGCTTCCCAAGCAGGCCAATGTGCAGCGCAAAGTGCTCCGCGCGGTCGAACGCCTGGTAGGCCGGCGACGCCAGGAATTGATCCCCTTTTCTCCCAATCGCCTCGCGATCGGCGATGAAATAGATCAATCCTCAGTTATACGGGCCTTACACGAACTCAATCACCTGGAGGCATTCACCTACGTCCCGCCGTTTCGAGGCAGGGCCATTCGCATGATCCGCCGCGATTTGCCATTTGACAAACTCGGCATCGATTTCGCCACGCTCGAGCGACGCAAAGCTTCTGAATTGCAAAAACTCGATCAGATAGTCAAATTCGCTCTGAGCCGTTCTTGCCGGCAGCAGGAAATCCTCCGCTATTTCGGCGAGAAAAACCCAAAACCCTGCACGCATTGCGACAATTGCGGAAATTCCGTTGATGCAAAACAAATTCCCGGCGGCAAATCACTCGAAGCCGTGCTGATAGTGCTTAGCGGCGTTGCCCGCACCCAGGCCCGTTTCGCCTGCGGAAAAAATCTCATCGCCCAGATGCTTTGCGGCTCCGGAAACGAGAGAATCAAACAATTACGCCTCGATCGGCTGAGCACCTTCGGCCTGCTGAGGCATTTAAAGCAACCCGAGGTCGTTGCGGTCATCGACGCCTTGATTTCACTAGGCTGCCTGCAACAGGAAGATATTGATAAATACCGCCCCGTGGTCAAATTGACCGACTTCGGCGATGATGTAATGCGATCCAAAACGCAATTGCAAACCTCATTGCCGATTCAGGCGCCCCTTTTCCACAAAATCCACGATGATGCGGCAATCGTTTCCGACTCGCCCCCGCCGCCTAAAAAGCCCGCCCCGGCGCTGCAGCACAAAAATGACGCCGATCTGCTCTCCGCCCTGAAGCGCTGGCGTCTGGAAATCGCCGACGAAGCCGGCATCCCCGCCTATTGCATCTTCCACAACACCGCCTTGAATGAAATGGTAAGCCGCCGTCCGCAATCCGCGGCCGAATTGCTCGAAATCAAGGGCCTCGGCCCTGCCAAGGTCAAACAATTCGGCCAATCATTGCTCGAAATCATCGCCGAATACGCCATTTGATCCAATTAGTTGGGGCGGCAGTTAAACCGCCGCCCCAACAAAGTCGCACCATTCCCTTTCCTCAAACCGCTTTCGGTTCCGCGATTATTTACCCACAAGGGGGGCCGGCCATCGATATTTTCACACCTAACCGATACAATTCATAGGGTAAATTTTATAAAGGCGAATTCGCCCATTTTTTAAACATGGCCCGCAAACGCCCGGCATCGAAAAATGGAATAATCAGTCAATGGACGATCAAAAGGACAAAAATCAATTACCACCCCCTCCCGGCAAACCGCTTCCCAAGCCAGTCCGCAGTAATTCCGTCTTCTGGCTCTTTATGATATTGCTAGCCGTGCTGGCGGCAATCTACTTCTCCTCCGACCGCACCAAGCGGTCCGAAATCTCCTACGGCGATTTCCGCATACAACTTGACAATAAAAACATTGCCAAAATCAAGGTTCAAGGCTCCACGGCTTATGGTGATTTTAAAACTCCGCCGCCCAAACTGGAGCCCAAATTCGTCACCGTCCTTCCGCCCTACGCCTCTTTGGACGAAACGCTGGACCGCCAACTTCGCGAACAGCTGGGCACAAACTACGACGCCGCCGAGCCCAGCGACAGCACCTTTACCGTGCTCTCGGTTTATCTTCTGGTCACGGTCGGCATGATCGCCTTGTTGTGGTTCATGTTCCGCAGGGCCCGCGATTCCATATTCACCGGCGGACTGATGGGCGGATTCAGCAAAAGCGGCGCACGGCGCTACGATGCCGGCGACAAATCCGTCACCTTCGACGACGTGGCCGGACTGGAAGGCGTCAAGCACGAACTGGAAGAAGTCGTGGAATTCCTCAAAAATCCGGAAAAATTTCAGCGCTCGGCGCCCGCGTGCCCAAGGGCATCCTGCTGATGGGCCCGCCAGGCGCCGGCAAAACCCTCCTTGCCCGGGCCGTAGCCGGCGAGGCCGGGGTGCCCTTCTTCTCCATCAACGGCTCGGAATTCATCCAGATGTTCGTGGGCGTGGGGGCGGGCCGGGTCCGCGACCTGTTCAACACCGCCAAGGAAAACGCCCCGGCCATCCTGTTCATCGATGAAATCGACGCCGTCGGGCGGCACCGCGGCGCAGGCATCGGCGGCGGACACGATGAACGCGAACAAACACTCAACCAAATCCTCAGCGAAATGGACGGCTTCACGCAAACCCAATCGGTGATCGTTATGGCCGCCTCCAATCGCCCGGACGTCCTCGATCCCGCGCTCTGCGCCCGGCCGCTTCGACCGCCACATAACGGTCGATCGTCCCAACCTCAAGGGCCGACGCGAAATTTTCAAAGTCCATACCCGCGACGTACCCCTCGCCCCAGACGTGGACCTGGAACGCCTGGCTGCCGGCACCGTAGGCCTGACCGGGGCCGACATCCAGAACCTCGTCAACGAGGCGGCGCTCTGGGCCAGCCGAAACGACAAGAAAAATGTCGATATGACAGATTTTGAATACGCCCGCGACAAAGTCATCATGGGCGCAAAACGCGAAGAAGTGCTATCCGGCAAAGAAAAATCAATGACCGCCTTTCACGAGTCCGGCCATGCACTGCTGGCCTGGCTCGTGCCCTCCGGCGATCACGTGCACAAGGTCTCCATCATCCCCCGCGGCCACGCACTGGGCGCAACCCAACTCCTGCCCGAGGAAGATCGACTGAACATCAGCGAATCGGAACTGCACGTCCGCCTGCTGATCGGCTTGGGGGGCCGGGCGGCTGAAAAAATGGTCTTCAACGAGTTCAGCGCCGGGGCCGAAAACGACCTTAATAACGTCACCCAACTCGCACGGCGCATGGTCACCTACTGGGGCATGAGCGATCGGCTGGGCCCGGTCGCCTTCCGCGATAGCGAAGACCATCCCTTTCTGGGCAAGGAAATGACCGAACCCCGCCGCTACAGCGAACACACGGCCCAACTCATCGACGAGGAGATCTCCCGCATCCTGCACGAGGCCTCCGACAAGGCCTTTGATCTTTTAACCCGCCACCGCGACAAACTCGACATCCTTGCCAAAGCCTTAGAGAAGTCAGAAACCCTGGACGAGAGCGACATAGAAGAACTCATCGGCCCGCCGGCCTACAAGAAAAACGGCGTGAAAGCAAAGGACGGCAAATAGGGTTCAGGGTTCGGGGTTCAGGTTTTTCATCAGGGGGTTGGGAATTGTTTCCGGGATACGAAGAAAAGTGAAATTACGTCTTGTGAGGCTGGGGTTAAAGGGTTGGAAGATAAGATGTTAGGGTGCCGTTTTTTTAGGCATTTTAGTGGTGTGAAATAAAGCAGAGGGTTTTGCAGAGTGATGATATGCGCAAGTGATTTGCGGATTAAGGATTTGGAATTTTTCCTCAGTAGGTTTTTGAAAATGAATTATTTCAGAAAAGTCGAAAATTGATGATTTAACCGGACACAACAAGGGGGGTGGAGTTAAGTGATTGTGGGATAATCAGATATGAAAATGGCTAGGGGTAAATACGCTAGAAAAAAGTTACAAGGTTGAATTGGAATAGTTCCTCATTTTGGCAATTTTTGGATGATTTTCGGGGGTGAGTAAGGAAAACAATACTTTCCACGAAGGACATAAAGGACACGGAGATATGAAGTGGAGAGTGGGCAGTGGGCGGTGTACAATCGCTGGAAATGGACTGCTGGGCAAGCCAGCAATGCACCCGAGCGCGGAAATATAAATTGGGGGCTATGGTCGCAAGCGAAAAGTTTGCCTTAAGAAGTCCGAGTGTCTCATTTTTTTCTTTAATGACGGATTAACGACATTCTGAATTACGAGATGGGGAAAAGGAGCAATTAGTTCAAGTAGCCGCAAGACCTGCGGATAATGCGCAAGAATTTCATCAATTTAAGGATTTTTGTTATAGGCTTCAGTCAAGAGGATCGGCCTTGCTTGCAATTAGATGCGTGTTTGGCTATGCTCCCAGAATTGGAAATCTTCTTACAAGGTAAATTCGGTCGAAAGTAATCTTAAGGTAGTTATAGAATCATGAAGTTCCGTATTATTTTTCTAATCTTTTTGCTTGGAATCATTGTCCTCATCTCGGGATATTTGTCTTTCTTTACCGCAGAGAGGCAGAAGGGCTTTGATATTGTTCAAAGTAAATTTCTCGGCTCGCTTTGGAACGAGTCACTTGCCAAGGCTTCAATTATTTCACAGGATGTTGGGCAGTCTTTCGTAGTTCCAGGAGGGGCGATCTGGACTTTCGGCGACACCTTCAAAGGCTCGCGGTCCGCCGATGGAACTCCGCACTACTCAGGAGGAGCGGTATCCTGTAGCATTGCCTTTCTTGCGGAGAATGCCCAAAGCTATCCTCCCGCCTTCGCGTATTTCGTGTCCAGTACTGGTGAGGTTGTTTCCCCATTTGAGCTTTACCCGGATGAATCTTTGGAACGTCATCGGATTTGGCCGTTGGGCGGCATATATGTCAACGACCACTACTACCTTTATTACTCTCTAATCGAGATCGTTGGCGAAGGATCATGGGACTTCCGTAGAATTAATTCCGGCCTTGCTCGGTCGAATGTCGGGCTCGGACGATATGATCGCCTTCGGCCAAGTGACGATTGGCGTTTTCCAGTTGAGCCCTCTCAAGTGTTTGAAATAGAAGGTTGGATCTATCTTTTTGAGATCAAAGAAATCAAAGGTAAACAGGGCGCTGCCCTTTCACGGGTGCGACCCGAGAAAATTGAGGATCCACATTCGTATAAGTTCTATACTGGCGTTGGTCCAAAATTTTCACCCCAAAAAGAATCCTCATCTATTATTGTTGAGAACGTTCCCGGGCAGGTCTCGGTCGCCTGGAATGAGTATCTAAAAAAGTATGTGATGGCCGCCTCAAGTGACTTTCGTAATCCCCTAGAGATTCGCTTCCATGTCGCCGATGCTCTTTATGGCCCCTGGAGTCCATGTGTTGCTCGAATTGAGGTGCCCGAGCATCGTCAGGGAAAGCGTGTCAGTCTCGTGTATTGCGCCTACCTTCACCCTGAACTGTTTCGGGAGAATGGTCGTGTGATGAATTTAACCTACTCACTAGGTCTATACGATGCCGGCTTCGATGAAAACTGTGAGATGGTCGAGATTGAACTTAGACGTCAAAACTGATTTCCCCGACATATCTTGAAGTGGGGTTGCCTAATGGAGGCGGCACGGGATCGAGCAGCTCATCGCTCTTGCCGCCGCCATGATTGGCAAAACTGCTCCAGCGATATTCGCCGGCATGTTCCACCATCTTGGCCCGTAACGGATTGGCTTTGATATACCTTAGCGCCGCCAGCAGGTGTTCGTCGTCTTGGATCACCGGGCTCTTGAACAGTCCTTGCCATACGTGTCCGCTGCTTTTGTGAAAGCGATGATAGCGCTGCGTGAGCGAAACCAACAGGCTCTGCACGATTCTGCTGATCGAGCTTCCGCGCGGGCGGAGCAGAAGATGAATGTGATTGCCCATCAGGCAGTAGCCGCACAAATCGAAAGGCTTGCGCTCTTTCAGGTCGGCTATGGCTTTTAAGAAGGCCGGATAATCTCCTTCCCCGCGAAAGACCGCCTGCCGGTTATTGCCGCGATTGATCACATAATATACCAATCCGTCATCTATAGGTCGCAAAGGTCAAGGCATGACACCGAATTCAGCGGTTTTTTCCTGTTCTGTCTAGAGATAATAGTTCTGACCCCTTTTTCACCCGCCTTCTTTCCCTTCAGCCAAGGCTTGCTGCCTCAGGGCGGCGGCGCCGAGCAGACCGCCCATTCCCATAGACTCGACGGCGGTGCTGGGAACGAGCATGAGCGCACCTTTTTCCTTGAGCCCTTCGTAGAGCATGTTCATTGCCCGCAGATGCAGGGCGGTGGGATTATCGGCGTAGGATTTGGCGGCGGTTTCAAAAAGGTGGGCGATTTCGACTTCAGCCTCGCCGAGAATGATGCGGGCCTGTTTTTCACGGGACGCCTGAGCCTCGCGCGACATGGCATCTTGCAGCGACTCGGGGATGACGACGTCGCGCATCTCGACCGACTGCACCGTGACGCCCCAGGGATTGGTACGATCGTCGATCAGCTTCTGCAATTCGAGTTCGATCTGTTCGCGGCCGCGGAGCAGATTGGTCAGGGACGTGCGGCCGATGATGTCCCGCAGCGCGGTTTGCGCCGCCCAACTCACGGCCTGTTCGTAATCCTGCACTTCCAAGGCGGCTTTCTCAGGATCATAAACCATCCAAAACAGCACGGCATCGACATTGACCGGGACGGCGTCGGAAGTCAGCGTTTGCTCTGCGGCGAAATTTGTAGTGATTGTGCGCTGATCGATCCATGCGGTGACACTGTCCACGAGCGGGATGATCCAAAAAAGGCCCGGCCCGCGATAGCCGACAAAGCGTCCCAATCGCAAGATCACGCCGCGTTCCCATTGCGACGCTATTTTCGGGGAGAGACTTACCAGCCAGCCGAGCAGAATTCCCGCAATGACGGGCCACGGCGCGTCTATAAGCCAAGTCCAGAACGCTCCCGCTATGGTCGGGACGAGAAAGAAGAACGCCGCCACGACATTGACGCGGACGGTGGGAAAATTGAACTTGATGTTCAGGTTTTTCATAGTACTTTTTTCATCGGCCATGGGTTCTCTCCTGAAATAGTGAGTAGGTATGTTGGATTTCTTGCAACAATTCGTCTTTTGTAAAACCCCTGGCCGTGGCATCGGCCAGTAATCGTTCGGTTATTGCCCGGAGTTCCTTTTTGCGCCGCGAGAGCGAATGTGAAGCCTCGGCGCCAGGCACTGTCTCGACAAACGTGCCTACGCCGCGGCGGGTGCTTAAAATCCCTTGGCGTTCCAGCTCCGCATACACTCGGGCGACCGTATTCGCGTTCATCCGCAATTCTACCGCCAATTGGCGTACCGTCGGCAGTCGATCGCCGAGTTGTAGTTTGCCCAACATCACGGCCGACTTGATGGCGCGTTCCAATTGCGCGTAGAGCGGCAGGGGATCATCACGTTCAATGGTGAAAGGCAAATTCATAATAATATTATACTAGTATATTCATACAAGTCAATTTAATTTTCGGGTGGTTCCAAAGCCACCGAAATAGCTTATCCGGCTTGTTACGCGCGTCCGCTTACATCGACCACCATCAGTACCAGCCGACGTGCGGCTAAGACGAGGCGTTTCGAAAATGGACCGATAAACGCCATGGAATTTGGTGTTCCGAGAACTCGTGCCTTTTTTCGGAACCAAGTCTGGCCCGAGGTTTTCCCATAGAATGGCTTTTAGCACTTCCTAGATTGCGAAGGAATCGTGGGACACGATCCCGCCTGACGCCCAAACTCGCACCGGAACATCATCTTGCGTCTATCGCCTCGGGCAACGAACCGCCCACGGCTCGCTTTAATTCGGCCAGGTGGCGATGATACTCCGCGATCGCCTGATAGTACATTGCCTGTTGCGTATAGACCTGGCGCTCGGCGTCGATAAGTCGGAGGAAGTCGAGTTTCCCGCTGGTGTAATTCGATTGGGCCGATTCAACACTTCGCCGGGTCGCCGGGAGAAGTTTCTCTTCGTACAGACGGATAACCCGTTGGCTCTGTGCCGCCCGATCGAGAGCCGCCTGCACTTCATACCGCACTTGATCCAAACGTTCCTGATATTCGGCGCATCGCTGACGAAGACGCTCCGACGCCTCGCGCACCGCCGCCGATCGCCGATCACGTTGAAGCGGCACGTTGAATTCCATGCCTACCTGGGGCCGCATCTCTTCGGGCATGAAGCCATCGTATTTGGCAACGAGGTTCAAGTCTGGGTAGTATTCCTTGCACGCTAAAGCCACGTTTGCCTGCTCCGCGCGGATGCGAGCTTGCATGGCAAACAGATCCGGCCGCCACTCGGAGGCAGCTTGCTGAAGCGACTCGGCAGTCGGCAGCGAATCGGGAAGCGGCGCCTTTGCGGGTGGCGGCGGCAAGGGATGATCGGCGGCACGATGCAGCAGAGTATTGATCCGCGCAATTGCCACTTGCTCATCTCGCGTCAATTCCGTTTGACGGCTTTCGAGGGTAGCCAACTCGACATCAGCCTGGAGCACGTCTTGCTGTGTCGTTTGATTCACCTGATACATATTCCCGGCAATTTCTCGGTATTGTGTCAGCAATCGGCAGGTCGAGGCGTTTACCTCCGCCTCCCGTCGAGCCAAATAATAATCGTAAAATGCAGTCCTTGCCGCTTCCGATAGGCGCAGGCGTACATTGCCGATGTCACCCTTCATGGCATCGGCATCGGCCGAGGCCGCGCTGCCGCGCAGAGCCCGCTTGCCCGCCCACGGAATCTTCTGCGATGCCTGCACCATCCAACCGCCGCCATTATCCATGCCGACGCCCTTGGGACCAATCATGGAAACAAACATGGGATCGTCGAGCGAAACTGCCTGCGGCCATCGCTCGTTTGCCGCCCGCCATGCGGCCGAAGCCGCTTGGAGCGACGGATTGCGGTACAGAACTTCCGCGACAAGTTGTTCAACCGAGAGTTCTGTTTGATTGGCGAAAGGATCACAGGGATCGTCAGAGTAGTAGGCCCCCTGGGGAGGCGAGGGAAGCGGTTCGGCCGTTTCAGGGGTCTCTTGGGGAAGAGGGGCGAACCGAGCGGTGGTTTCAGGTGGAGTAGGCGCGGCGTAGGCGGGGGTTTGATACGAGACCGGCAGCGTGGTTGGGGCTAGTTGTAAACATGGCCGAGACTCGGTGACGGTTCCTTGAGGCGCTGGCTTTGGATCGGCAACTGTCACGGCCGAGTTTGGCTTGCCAACCGTGGCCACACTGTTATGTTTTTCAGACGGTAGCCGGCAACCCGTCGATAGGATGGTTAGCAAAACAGGCGTCGCGAATCGCCAGCAACGGGTGACTCTTACCATGTGTTCTCGCCTCCGCAACTTGAACTGCTGCGGTATGAGCGTTTCCTGTTTGACCACAACCTTCCCAGCAGAAGGCCGTGTCATCTGGTTAGATCGACTCACTACAACCTAAATATCCAGAACCTTCGCTGTTCTCGTTAGAACTGGCGAGACTGCCGTAGATTACTCACATTAACACCCCCCTTTGTGATTAGGTGGTGTCGCTGGGGGGAAAGCTTGACGAATCACGGTGGCGGATTCTCCCGCTGATAAAAACGCCAAGACATGGAAGGGGCATATAATTGTTGTGGATAGGGTAGATTCCACATTTTCACAGAAGATAGAAGATGTTTCATTCGTATCGTGTCATGCTTGGGTCGGCTGCTCTGGCGCTGGTAGGAATTCTGAGCGGCTGTAGCTCTCGGGTTCCAGATGAGCAGCAGAAGGGGACGATACCGGCCAAGAAGACCGTTCAAGAGATGCCGGACCAACAGACCGACGATGCCCTGCATGAAAGCCATGAACACTACGAGGCCGCCCCCACGGGTGTTCCGACCGGGCTGACTGGGCTTGCTCCCGAAGATCGCGCGGTTGCGGAGAAGCAACGAGTGTGTCCAGTCAGCGGCGACATTTTAGGAGAGCAGGGCAAGCCGTACAAAGTGACCGTCGAGGGACAAGTCGTGTTCCTCTGTTGCTCGGCTTGCGAGAAGCAACTGTTGGCGGACCCAGATAAGTATCTGGCGAAGTTGCGAGTGGAGAAGCCGAAGTAGTTGTTGTAGAATCGAGGTTGTCCATGATTGGCTATCATTCCGGCGGGAGATTGGCATATCTTGTCTCATTGACGGCCGTGGGCATATCGCTTTGCACAAGCGGATGCGGTGCGTCTAAGAAGGCTGCGCCAACTAATCCGACTATCTGGACCTGCAGTATGCACCCGCAAGTGCGGCAAGATCAGCCTGGTCAATGTCCGATCTGTGGGATGAATCTCGTGCCCATGCGAACGGCTGAGCAGGAGAAGGCGGGCGAGAACACAACGTCCACGGAAACGATGGGCACGCCATCGAGTGTTCCAGGCCATGCCACCGTGATGATTCCCGGCGAGCTTCAACAGCGGATCGGCGTGCGCATCGGCCGTGTGGAACGGGGGCCGCTCAAGATGAGCGTCAATGCCATCGGAATTGTGCAACCCGATGAAACGAGAGTGGCCCGCATTAACATCAAGACCGAAGGCTGGGTTGACCACTTGTTCGTGAATTACGTGGGACAAACCGTCCGCAAAGGCGATCGGCTTCTGTCGATCTACAGTCCGCAGTTTCTTTCGACCCAACAGGAATTGCTGAACTCACTGCGCGCGGAGCGAACCCTCGGCGGCGGCGGCGGACAATCCCTTTCGGAGGCCGCCCGCAGACGGCTAGAACTGTGGGATGTGCCACAAGATGAGATCGAGCAGTTGATACGCACTGGTCAGTCTCAGAAAGATTTGATCCTAAAAAGTCCGATCAGCGGAACAGTCTTGGAGAAGAACGTCTTTGAGAAGCAGTACGTCACGCCGGAAAAGGAACTATACGTCATCGGCGATCTCGCGACCGTTTGGGTGCAGGCAAAGGTCTACGAGTACGAGATTCCGCACGTCGAACTCGGGCAACCGGCGACCGTCACGATTCCGTCGTTGCCGGATCGCCAGTTCACAGGAAAGGTCGTATTCATCCAACCGACGGTAGATGAAGTGACGCGGACCGTGCAAGTGCGGATTGAATTGCCAAATGAGGACGGCATCTTCAAGCCTGGGATGTTTGCCCAGACTTCGATCAGGCATCCGATGGGCGACGGCTTGCTCGTGCCGACCTCGGCCGTGCTGCAAACAGGCGAGCGAAACATTGTCTATCGCGCCGAGCCGGGAGATCATTTCGTGCCCGTGGCGGTCAAAATCAGTCCGATTCAGTTTGGCGACCATTACCAGATTTTGGAAGGTCTCAAGGAAGATGAGCGGATTGTCACTTCGGCCAATTTCCTGATTGACTCCGAGAGCCGCATCCGTCTGGGAGGAGGGGGCATGGCGGGAATGGACCACGGCGAACATGGTGGAAAACAGATGCCTGCCAAGGAACATGGCAGCAATGAAGAGCAAGCAAAGCCGGCCGGGAACAAACGGAGCCGCGAAGAGATGAAGATGCCCAGCACGGATCACTCCGAAATGCAGCACTAGGACAGGTTGGAAAGCCTGTATTGGATGATGATCGACCGCATTATCGAGTTCAGCGCCCGCAATAAGTACCTGGTGATTATCTTCACGCTAGTCGCCATCGCTGGAGCTTATCACTGGATGCGTCAGGTGCCGCTGGACGCCATTCCCGATCTCTCCGACACTCAGGTCATCATCTACTCGCGTTGGGACCGAAGTCCCGACATTATCGAGGATCAAGTCACCTATCCGATCGTCACCGCGATGCTCGGAGCGCCGAAGATCAAGGCCATCCGTGGTTTCTCCGACTTTGGTTTTTCCTACGTTTATGTGATTTTCCAGGACGGGACCGACCTCTACTGGGCGCGCAGCCGCACGCTGGAGTACCTCTCGAAAATCCTACCCCGGCTGCCGGAAGGAGTCCGCACGGAAATGGGGCCGGACGCCACGAGCGTGGGCTGGGTCTATCAATACGCCCTGGTGGACAAGACGGGCCATAACGATCTTGCTCAACTACGAACGCTCCAGGACTGGTATCTCCGCTATCAGCTTCAATCCGTGTCCGGCGTGGCCGAAGTGGCCTCGATCGGCGGTTTTCAGAAGCAGTATCAGGTCAACATTGACCCCACAAAACTGCTGGCCTTCAACATTCCGATCTCCACGGTAGTCCAGGCGATTCGAGACGGCAATAATGACGTGGGCGGCCGACTGGTAGAATTCACCGGGGCGGAATACATGGTCCGTGGACGAGGTTATGTTAAGAGCATTAGCGACATCGAAAAAATCGTCGTTGGGACGGACAAACAAGGAACGCCCATCCTTGTGAAGAATCTCGGTTCCGTCACGCTGGGGCCTGAAATCCGCCGTGGCATCGCTGACCTTGACGGCGATGGCGACACCGTGGGCGGCATCGTCATTATGCGGGCTGGCGAAAACGCGCTGCATGTCATCGAGCGGGTCAAGGAGAAGCTCAAAGAAGTCAAAGCATCGCTTCCCAAGGGCGTCGAGATTGTCACCACTTACGACCGCTCAACACTGATCGAACGAGCCATCGACACCCTCAAGGAAGAGTTAGTTCTCGAAGTTATCATTGTCAGCCTGGTGATTTTGGTTTTTCTCTGGCACATTCCTTCGGCGATCATCCCGATCCTGACGATTCCCGTAGCCGTCGTTCTGGTGTTCATCCCCATTTACTTCATGGGCCTGACCTCCAACATCATGTCGCTGACAGGCATCGCCATTTCCATCGGCGTATTGGTGGATGGGGCAATCGTGGAAGTGGAAAATGCCTACAAGCGGCTAGAGGAATGGGTTATAGGGGGAAGAAAAGGCGATTTCCATGAGGTCCGCTTGCGTGCATTAAAAGAAGTCGGCCCTTCAGTCTTTTTTTCGCTTTTGGTAATCGCCGTGGCATTCATGCCGGTTTTTACCCTGGTGGATCAAGAAGGGCGATTGTTCAAGCCTTTAGCCTATACCAAGAACCTGGCGATGGCGATTGCCGCCGTTTTGGCGATCACGCTCGATCCTGCCATTCGGATGCTGTTCACCCGCATGGACCCCTTTGCATTTCGTCCAAAATGGCTTGCGAAAATCGCCAATGCGTTAGCCATTGGCCGGTACTTTCCCGAGGAGGAACACCCGATCAGCAAACGGCTGTTCCAGGTCTACGAGCCGGCGTGCAACTTCGTCCTGCGTCACAAAACGCTCACCCTGATCGCAGCATTGCTGCTAGTGATGACGACGATTCCCGTCTATTTCCAGTTGGGATCGGAGTTTATGCCACCGTTGTACGAAGGCTCGCTGCTCTACATGCCCACGACCGTGCCGGGTATTTCGGTGGCCGAAGCCCAACAACTTCTGCAAACGATGGACAAGCAGTTGCGGCAATTCCCCGAAGTCGAGCGAGTTTTTGGAAAGGCCGGTCGGGCGGAGACTTCGACCGACCCCGCGCCATTCTCCATGATCGAAACCACCATTGTGCTCAAGCCTAACGACCAATGGCGCAAGAAGGATCGCTGGTACTCCAATTGGCCCGAGTTTCTCCAATCGCCCTTTCGGCACATCTGGCCAGACCGCATCAGCTCCGACGAACTGATCGCGGAAATGGACCGGGCGATGCAGTTCCCCGGTGTAACCAACGCCTGGACGATGCCGATCAAGACCCGCATCGACATGCTCAGCACGGGCGTCCGAACTCCGGTTGGTATCAAGATTCAAGGGGCCGATGTCAAGGAAATTGAAAAAATCGGCACCCGATTGGAGTCGATCTTGAGCAAAGTACCAGGCACTCGCAACGTTTTTGCAGAACGCACGGCGGCCGGATATTTTTTGGACTTTACGCTCAAGCGAGAGAACCTTGCTCGCTATGGCCTGACCATCAAGGAAGCGGAAATGGTCGTAGAGTCGGCCGTCGGCGGCGAACCCGTTTCAACCACTGTGGAAGGACGCGAACGCTATACCATCAACGTCCGCTATGCCCGCGACTTCCGCGAAGAACTCACGAAACTTCGCCGTGTTCTGGTGCCCACAATGTCCGGCGCGCAAGTCCCGCTGGCCGAACTAGCCGACATCGAGTTTGCCTCCGGTCCCGCCATGCTACGCGACGAGAACGGAATGCTTTCGGGTTACGTGTACGTGGACCTTGCCGGGCGCGACGTGGGCGGCTACGTCAAAGATGCCAAAAAGGCTGTTCAGCAGCTTGATATTCCCACGGGTTACATCATGACATGGAGCGGCCAATACGAAAACATGCAGCGAGTTCGTGAAATGTTGAAGATTGTGTTGCCTGTCACGCTGTTCCTCATTTTCATCCTGCTGTACATGAACACCAAGTCGTCCATCAAGGCGTTGATCGTCATGCTCGCCGTGCCGTTCTCCTTGATCGGGGCAGTTTGGTATTTGTGGCTGCTCGGCTATCATATGTCGATCGCGGTATGGGTCGGCATGATCGCGCTGATGGGTCTGGACGCCGAAACTGGCGTCTTCATGCTCCTGTTCCTGGACCTCTCCTATAATGATGCGGTTCGCAAGGGCAAGATGAACAGCTACGAAGACCTCCGCGAGGCGATCATCCATGGGGCGGTCAAGCGGGTGCGGCCCAAAGCCATGACTGTGATGGCCGCGATGATGGGTCTTTTGCCTATCATGTGGTCGATGGGCACCGGGGCCGATATGATGAAACGCATCGCCGCTCCCATGATCGCCGGGCTAGTCACGAGCTTCATCATGGAATTGCTTGTTTATCCAGTGATCTACGCCCTCTGGAAATGGTGGAGCGAAGTGCGGCTAAGATGGCATCAAGGCATCAATGAGGATGCCAGTCCGGCTTGACGATGAAGTTCGCCTTCCATACCTTCTCAAAACAAAGTACGGCGATTTGGTGGACCACGGGACGGGGAAACGATCACAAAGGACACCCGGTTCCACAGGACAGTTTGAACAAGCGTGTACAAGGTGGCCGCTGACGACCACGTTCTGCGTTGGGCAACAATTCGTTGCAGACGTTTCATCTACACATACATATATCCGGACATCTTGAAAATCGACCCGTTTTAAGAACGGGTTTGGCGGTTCCGAAAAACGGTGCTGGGGAGGAATTCGGAACGGAAGGTCGCTAACCAGAAGGGGGAATTTCCGCTGGGCGGTCAATAAAAGGAAGGGATTTCGAGACCGGATTGGGCTACGCTATAGATACTGACAGCATGCACGGTTTTTCACAGGGGCGAGATTGGCAGTTTGACTTTATGGTAGCTGCGATTTGCTTACTGCTTGAAAGCAAGCATTCCGGCGCAGCTGTATCTGACATAGTCACGTGACAAGGCATTTTACGCACCTTTCGCTAGTAGGACCTTCCCACTATTCGGGGTGGTAAATCCTCCGGCAAGTTTTGTCTTGTCTAGTGATATCCTGGTTGGAGTGGGCACATATTTGATTGACTTAAGATGTCTGATAATTTAGACTTAGAGTTGCTCAGTTTAGGCCAAATGTCCGGCATTGACTTGACCTTAAACAGACCTCTTCGATTTTGGTGTAAAAGCCATGGAAACATCGTCAAAAAGCCCGATATATTCATGGTTGCCGATCCCTCTTTTAATTGTCACCCTGGCCGTATTATGGGCTGCGGACATACGTACTGCGTACGAGTCCCCCTACCTGTTGCTGGCATTGAATTTTGTCTTCTCGGCACTGGTCTCCCTTTTCATTGCATTCCTGATCGCCAGAAGTTTCTTGGCCCGCGGCACGCCGGGATTGCTGCTGTTGGGCTGCGGAGTCATTTTCTGGGGCGCTGCCGGGTCTGTGGGAGTTGCCGTGGGCCTCTTTGGGGCCGCCGGCCAATTCGACGCCAATTTCCTCATCACGTTCCACAATATCTGCGTATGGTTTTCGGCTCTGTGCCACCTGACGGGCGTGACCCTGACGCTGCGGCCAAGGCCGGCTATGCGTGCAACGGGACTGTGGCTCGCGGCAGCCTACACGATTACCATTGGCGTGGTGGGAATGGTCATGCTGTCGGTGCTCGCAGGCTGGACGCCGACCTTTTTCGTCCAGGGTCAAGGAGGGACGCTGCTGCGGTATCTAGTGCTCGGCTCGGCCACTGCAATGTTCGGCCTCACCGCCGTGCTGCTCATGGTGGCTAACCGCGGTCGTTTGTCTGCATTTAAGTACTGGTACGCATTGGCTTTGGCTCTGATTACGGTCGGGCTGTTCGGCATAATGATAGAAACGGTCCATGCCAGCCCATTGAGCTGGGCGGGTCGCGGCGCAGTTCCTTAGCGGGGCGTACATGCTCATCGCGGCCATCGCGTCGGTGCGGGAGACCCATGCCTGGGGAATCCCTCTGGAAATAGCCCTTCGGGAGAGCGAGGATCGGTTCCGGTTGCTAGTGGAGGGGTTGAAGGATTACGCGATTTTCATGCTCAATCCTGATGGCCGCGTGATGACATGGAACGCTGGAGCGGAACGACTCAAGGGGTTTGCCGCGCAAGAGATCATAGGCCAGCATGTCTCACGATTCTATCCGCCGGAAGACGTAGCCGCCGGCAAGCCGCAGCGTGAGCTGAACATCGCCGCCGAGCAGGGACAGTACGTTGAAGAGGGCTGGCGCATGCGCAAAGACGGCTCACGCTTCTGGGCATCGGTGACAATCGACGCCCTGCGCGGCGAGGCTGGCGAACTGCGCGGGTTCGCCAAGTTGACTCGCGACGAGACCGAACGCAAGCGGGCGGAGGAGAAGTTGCGAGAAGCAGAGCGTGAGAAGAATCTGATTCTCGACAACGCCAACGAGATCCTCGCGTATCATGATACCGACAACAACCTCATCTGGGCGAACAAGGCCTACCTCGACGCGACGGGTCTGCCACTATCAGAACTGAAAGGGCGGAAATGTTACGCCTGCTGGGGGCTGGATCGGGTATGCGAGCATTGCCCGGTCGTAATCGCGATTCAAACCGGTGAACCACAAGAGAGCGAGATAACGCCCGAAAACCAGCCGCGCTGGCCCGTTAACCAAGGCTCATGGCTGATCAGGGCCGCCCCTGTCAAGAACCCCGCGGGGATTATCATCGGTGCGATCGAAATGGCTCACGACATTACCGAGCGCAAGCGGGCCGAGGAGGCGCTGCGGGAGAGCGAGTCGCGGCTGCGGTTGGCACTTGATGCCGCCCGCATGGCGGCATGGGACTACGACCCGGCAACTCTCAAGGTCACCCTCTCCGAGAATGCCGAGAAGGTGCTGAAACTGCCGCGAAGCCACGAGAACAGCGATCAGGGCTACAGCCTCATTCATCCCGACGACGTGGAGGACCACCGGGCGTAGTCACCGAGGCCATCGCGACTGGAGGCAGCTACGTGAGCGTATACCGGCACACTCAGGGAGAAGAGGTGATCTGGCTGGAGGAATATGGCCGGGCCGTGGTCGATCAGGCGGGCAAGACGATTCGGCTCGTGGGAGTTGCGCAGAACATCACCGAGCGCAAGCAGGCCGAGGAGTCGCTGCGGGAGAGCGATCGCCGTGAGCGAGAGCGGGCGGAGGAGTTGGCTGTCCTGTTGGATGCCGTGCCGACGCCGGTTATCATAGTCCACGATCCCGACTCGCTCCACATGACGGGCAACCGCGCGACGGACGAACTGCTGCGGAATCCACGGGGTGGAGAGACATCGCTATCGGCATCCCCGGAAACCAAGCCTCGACACTTCAAAGCCATGAAGGATGGGCGCGAATTAAGGCTTGACGAGCTGCCCGCGCAGCGGGCCGCCCGCGGTGAGCACGTGCGGGATTTAGAATTCGATCTCGTTTTCGACGATGGCTCGATCCGCCATGTGTTGGGATACGGGACTCCGTTAATGGATGCAGAAGGCCAGCCGCGCGGAGCGGTCCATGTCCTGGTTGACATCACCGAGCGCAAGCAGGCGGAAGAGACATTGCTGGAGAGCGAAAAGCAACTGGCTGCCGACCTGGAGGCGATGACGAGGCTGCATAAACTCGGCACGCTGTTCCTGCAGGAAGGGAGCCTGGAGCCGATTCTTACGGAGATCGTTGACGCGGCGATAGTCATCTCTGAAGCCGACTTTGGCAACATTCAACTCCTGGACCCGGAATCCTTTCGCCTTCGGATCGTGGCCCATCGCGGGTTTCCGAACTGGTGGATTGACTTCTGGAACAATGTTTCCGAGGGCCGAGGTGTCTGCGGCACGGCGCTTAAGCGCGGAGAGCGCGTCATTGTCGAGGACGTTGAGCAAAGCCCGATCTTCGTCGGAACCGACGCGCTGGAAATCCAGATCAAAGCCGGTGTGCGAGCCGTTCAGTCCACGCCATTGGTGAGCCGGTCGGGAAGGTTCCTTGGCATGTTCTCAACGCATTACAAGACGCCGCGTCGGCCGGATGACCGCGCGCTGCGATTGCTGGACCTGCTCGCCCGCCTGACGGCCGATATTATCGAGCAAGCGCAAGCCGAAGAGGCACTGCGTCAGGCCAAGACTGCCGCCGAGGCCGCCAACGAGGCGAAGGGCCGATTCCTGGCCAATATGAGCCACGAACTGCGCACGCCGATGAACGCCATCCTGGGCTTGATCGACGTGGCATTGCCGAAGGCCGCAGATCCAGTTATTCAAGACTGCCTGCAAACTGCAAAGGGATCGGCCGACCTGCTGTTGACGATTCTCAACGACCTTTTAGATTCCGCGAAGATCGAGTCGGGAAAACTGGAACTGGAATCGGTCCCCTTCAGTCTGCGGCGGATGTTGGACCAGATTACACGAGTGCTGGCAGTGCGGACAAGCGAAAAGGGTCTTGCTTTCTACTGCCGCATGCCCGACGAAACGCCGGATGCGGTGATTGGCGACCGGATGCGCTTGCAGCAAGTCCTGCTAAATCTGGCCGGCAATGCCGTAAAGTTCACCGAGCGCGGCGAAGTTGAGGTGAGTCTTCACACCCTGTCGCAGGACGGCGAAGCCTGCCTGGAGTTTGCCGTGCGGGACACGGGAATCGGCATTCATCCCTCCGTCTAGGAGCATCTCTTCCAGCCCTTCGCCCAAGCCGACGCTTCCATGGCGCGGCGTTTCGGAGGTACGGGCCTTGGGCTTTCCATCTGCAAGAGCCTCGTGGAGCTGATGGGCGGGCGTATCTGGGCCGAAAGCGAACCAGGCAAGGGAAGCACGTTCTTCTTTACCGTCCGCCTGCCCTTGGCCAAGGAACTCCCTGCCGATTTCGAGGCCCCTGTCGCTGCATTCACAGCGGCCCTCACCCAATTGCACATCCTGCTAGTGGAAGACAACCCTGCAAACCAGAAGTTGGCCACTTACATTTTGCAAGACCGAGGCCATCTTGTAGAGATTGCAGGGGACGGCCAGGAGGCAGTCTATTTGACTGAGCAGAACAGCTATGACGTGGTCCTGATGGATGTGCAAATGCCGGGAATGAACGGCTTAGAAGCCACGGCCGCCATCCGCAAGCGCGAAAACGGCGGCAGCCGGGTACCGATTATTGCCATGACGGCCCATGCGATGAGAGGGGACCGGGAGCGATGTCTGGCGGCGGGAATGGACGGCTACTTGTCCAAGCCGATCAACGCGCAGGAGATGATCGCGCTCGCCGAGGCCTTGGCGGCCGGCTCATCCACCGTGGCAACCGCCTCAAATTCACCGTCACTCGCCCTACCCCAGACCGCTGAGAATTCGACCGCCGCCGTCTCAGATACCGAATGGGCGCTGAATGCGCCGCAATGCAGAGGCGCGATTGCACTCGGGAAAAGCCCGGCCCGCATTGGCGGTGGCCGAGACAGACGCTCGCACACTGGTCCACGAGTTACAAGTACATCAGATCGAACTGGAGATGCAGAACGAGGAACTTCGGCGTGTCCAGGCAGCCTTCGAGGAGGCATCGAGCAGGTACAGCGACCTCTTCGATTTTGCCCCGATTGCATATTTCCTGTGGGACCGGCAAGGGCGGATTCTGGAGGTCAACCTGGCCGGGGCCGCGCTGTTGGGCCTCAATCGCGAGGACTTGATGCACAAGCGTTTCGGCCAATTCGTGGCGATGAAGGACCGCGTTGAGTTTGCCGCTTTCTGCAAGCATGTGCTAGCGATCGACGCCAAGCAAATCTGTGAAGTCACGATACTGAAGGATGAGCAGGTGGTCGATACACGGATCGAAGGCATCGCCACCCAGTGCCGCGAGGGGGAAGAGAGGCTCTGCCGTGCGGCGATTATAAACATCAGTCAACCGATGCGAGCCGACGAGTTAACTGCAGCCAACCATTCCGTCCAGGAGATTCGCACGCCCGAAACGGCGATCACCCGCGCAGCGGTTGTATTCAATCCTGAAGAGGCGCTTGCAAGGTGTTTCAACAGCCAAGATATGCTGCGTGAGATGATTCAGTGCTACTTTGACGAAATAGAGATCTTGTTCCCGCAGATGCGTGCAGCCCTGGAGAAAGGCGACCTGGTGGAAGTCGGCCGCCTGGGACATCGATTGAAGGGGACGATAGTTTATCTTGGCGCGGAGCCTGCAAAGCAGGCCGCACTGGGCGTGGAGTGCTTTGAACGAGTTGTTGGCCAGCAGAATGAGGCCGAAGAAGCAATTAGGATGTTAGAACAAGAGTGCAAACGATTGGCAGATGCAGTGACGGAATATCGCTCTACGATGTCCCCTGCGCAAAACAAATAAATCAGCAGGTTTTACTGCTTCCTGCCGTGCTCTGTTTTTCGCCAGTTGACCAAGAAACCGCGGCTCACCCGGTCGCGAATTATACTCGTGCTTTTGTCGGCGAGTATCTAAACCCGCAGGGAATGCTGCCGTTCAGGCATGAACCCTTGCCTAAAAAAGGTGCCAATATTGGCGCCTTAGAGCTTTCCTGAAAACAGTAAGTACCTTCATTTACTTTCATTGAAAATCATACCGGCGGCGGGTAGATGAACCCAGTTGTTGCTGTTGTAAGTCCGAGGAACTCATGCCTATTGCGGGATTCCAATTTAACGACCCGTTTTTCGAAACGCCCCCTTCAGTTCCATTAAACGGTGTCTGCGAGGAATTCGGAAGGGAAGCTCGCTAACCAGAGGGGGGAATTTCCGCTAGGCGGTCAATAAAATTAAGGATTTCCAAGACAGTTCCGATTTGTCCGGCGCCAGCCGTGGGCATTGGAACTCTATCGGCGCAAGGGCAGCGAGTTGCAGAAGGCCGGCGAGTTGACGCTGGGGCGTGCGGATGCATTGACAAGTTCGGTCGTTCTGCCGGGATTTCACCTGGCCCGCAGCGACCTGCGATCGCAGATCGAGGTTACGCACGTGGAAACTGGACAGCGGTGGGTGGTGTAACGACTCGGGTGTCCCCGCGCTGGAAATTGGAGGGCTTGATCTTTCAGAACCTTGGGGTCAGGCCGTCGTGGGAACCTTGGGAGGGGCTGCCCCCTTCGCCTGACGGATGAACTCTCGAACCAATTCGGGCGATTTCACAGTTCTCGATGCCTCGACGCCGCTGATCACGTCGACCGCATACGGACAGATCTGTTCGACGGCGCTGCGAACATTTTTGGGTGTCAATCCTCCTGCGAGAATTAAGGGTACGAAGAGAGCCTTGCGGATCGCGAGTGCCATCTCCCAATCAACGCTTACCCCTGTGCCAGCAGGCATGTTCTCCGTCCGCGCATCCACAAGGACCCCTGCGATCCCCGTGTCCTGTAAAGTGAGTGCGGCTTTCACCGGGTCAGAGATCTCGCCGCAGGCCTTTTGTGTGGCGACGTCGATTCGCAGCGCCCGGATCAAGCCGATTCCCAGCGACGCCAACTCCCGGGCAATCGCTGCAGTTTCAGAAAGGGTGTTGTCGGTGTGCAACTGGACAAAGTGGGGTAAAAGCAGTCGCGCCAGGGCCATGACCTTTTCAGGCCCGCCTCCGGTGACCACGGCACGGGTGACCATCGGCGGAACGAGGGAAACCAGCCCGCGCGCCTGCTCGCGTGAAAGGTTCCAGGGTACGCTGACCGGGTACTCGACCACGAATCCGACACAATCCGCGCCGGACTCCACGCACAGCCGAACCTGTTCCATATCCGTGTTTCCGCAGATCTTGACCCGGACCATGTCTTAAATCCTCAAGTTGCAAACGCCAAGCACCGCCCTATCGACACAGGGTCGGTAGCGGCTTCTACCGTCCTAACGGCATATCGCAGACGTTAATCGCCGGATGCCTTCCGCTATGTCCGGGGTCCGAAGGATCGACGTACCCACCAGCACGCCAAGCCCTCCGGCGGCGAGCACCGCGCGAACCTCTTCCCGCGCCGAGATCGAGCTTTCGCTAATGACTCGGACCCCGCTAGGAACCATGCGGAGCAACCGGAGCGTGTTGGCGACCGTGCCGCTGTCAGTTTCGAGTTGGAGGATGTCGCGATTGTTGATTCCCAAGAGATCGACGTCCAAGCTGAGGGCCTTGTGCAGTTCCGCCTCGTCGTGAACCTCAAGGAGCG
Source organism: Pirellulales bacterium (assembly GCA_963838495.1). Lineage (GTDB taxonomy): Bacteria > Planctomycetota > Planctomycetia > Pirellulales > Thermoguttaceae > JBEKIK01. Next base: position 629,890 of record CAWIRC010000001.1, read on the forward strand.
TCTCCAGACCGCAACGGTGGGCTTCCCCGTGCAACTCCACGAGCTGCGGCCAATCGAGCACTGCAATCATCAGGAGCAGGCAGGAGGCGCCGTGCTCCTTAGTGGCCCGCACTCCTTCACAGTCAGCCACGAAGTCCTTGCGCAGGACCGGCAACGAGATAGCCGAAGCCACGGCGCGGAGTAGCTCCAGGCTGCCGCCAAAATGATCGAGTTCGGTAACCACAGAAAGGCAGGCTGCCCCGGCTGCCTCCATGGTCCGCGCCAAGGCAACCGGATCTCTGCCTGCAAGGAGGTCTCCTTCCTTCGGGCTTTTGACTTTGATCTCTGAGATCAAAGGGATTCTGCCCGCGGCACGTGCCGCCTCCAAAGCCGCCGTGAATCTTCGAGGCCGGTTCTCTGTGTTCATTGGGACGCCGATGCAATACGGTTCGACTCCAGAATCAGCTTGTCCAGCTTCTTTCGGGCAGAGCCGCTGTCAATCAATTCGGTTGCGAGCTTGACGCCCGCTCGGAGGTCGCCGGCCTTCCCGCCGACCAGCAACGCACCGGCCGCGTTCGCGAGCACCATGTCGCGCCGAGCGCCCCGCTCCTTTCCAGCCAGGATAGCGATGAGAATGTCCGCGTTATCCTGGGGGCTTCCGCCGGACAGTTCCTCGTAGGTGTACCTCGGCAAACCGAAGTCTCCAGGCACGATTTCATACTTCTTTGCCCACCCATCCTTGACTTCTGCAACCGAAGTTTTTCCGATCACCGAGATCTCGTCCAACCCGTCCAGCCCGTGAACCACGAGGGCGTGATTGAACTGGAGTTCCACCAGGATGTCGGCAACCATGGCCACCAGTTCAGGCTTGTAGACTCCCAAAATATGCCGCTTGGCGTCGGCCGGGTTGATGAGTGGGCCGATGATGGTGTAGAAGATAGTCTTGATCCCCAGGGCCATTTCGGGCGGGAGCACCTTGTGCATCACCGGGTGGAAATTCGGGGCGTAGAGGAAGCCGATGCCCGCCATCTCGATCAGCTTTTCCACCTGCTTGGGTCTGAGGTCGATTGCCACCCCCAGTTTCTCCAGCACGTCGGCGCTGCCGGAGGCCGACGCCAGTGACCTGCTGCCGTGCTTGGCCACCGGGATGCCCGACGCTGCGGCGACGATAGCAACGGCAGTCGAACAATTGAACGTCGTTCGTCCGCCGCCGGTTCCGCAAGTATCGATCAGTTCGCCTTCCACTTTGGGGGAGATTTGCTCACAGTTCGCGCATCGCCCTGGCGATCGAGGCGACCTCTCGAATTGTCGGCCCCTTCATCAGCAGGGCAACCAGGAAACCTGCAATCTGGACATCTGTGATTTCTCCCTTCCGAATGGCACTGATGATTTGGAAAATTTCCTCTTCAGGGAGTTGTTCGCCAACCGTCAGTCTTCGCAATGCCGTTTTGATCATGGTGTGAGACCCCGTTGGATTATAGTGAGAACTTGTAGTTGCGAAACGCCATGAGCGTCGTAGTGTGGCTCACGGTGTCGATGATTTGAAGTTTCTCCGTAACGATTTCCGCGAGGCGTTCATATTCCTCGCACTGGATAATGGCCACCAGGTCGTAGTCGCCGGCGACCGAATAGACATCGACCACTTCGTCCATTGTGGCAAGCTGCTTGGCCGTGATCGGCACCTTACCCCGCTCAACATTCATCAACACCAAGGCTCTGATCATACCAATTACCCTCCTCTAACGTGGTAGTCTCAAGTAAATCTGGTCGGTCCGCATCTTTCCCAGATCGCCATCCCAGCGAAAACCGTGATTCTACCTTGGACGGAGAGTCACAGCAAGCACCTGTCCGCCCCGCTGCCGGGTATCCACAAATGCGGCTGGCGGGAACAAACATCGTAGCTCCTCAAGAGTTGCTTGCGGCTGACTGGCCCTGCTCCATCTGCTAACGGATGTCCTTGTATGTTCGATTTAAGCCGTGTCTCAACAAATGCCCCCTTTTTTCGATCTGGTAAACAGCGACCAAATTGGTAGAATGCAGGTAGATTTACTGTCTTTTAAATGGAACGTATCTTAGAACTTCTTAGCCTCTATGGAGGGATCGTCGAGCATCAGTGTTGTCCGAGGAACTCCGTTCTGGAGGGGGACGAGCAGGATGACGAAGAAAAGGTCGAACGCAGCACTTTTCGGTAAGGCAGGTGGTCCTGGCAGAAATTCCACGCGACTTATGAGCCGGAGTTGTTAGCCTTGCCCGACGGGATAAGCGCCATATTTACCGATGCCCATTAGAGAGTTACTTCGGAAGGCCATGCCTCGTTTCGGCACGTGCCCCATAAGTGATTAATGTAGTTCAAGGCATACTCATTTTGGAGACGATGAATCCAGTACGCCGATCCCTCGGCGACATGGTAACAACCATCCTCGTGGTTGAGTATCCCAAGCCTTGTAAGCAACCTCAACAAGCCACCATGGATGCGCTCAATGTCCCGGCCAAAGAAACGGGAAAACTCCCCAACAGGAATGCTCATCTCGTAGATTCGCCAGTACAACCAATACGCCATTTCCAGTTGTCGATCAATGGGCATGGCAAGAGCCACGGGCAGGCGATGGGGAAGCGTGGCGGCATATTGCTCTATCGAAAAGGTGTTCACGAAAAATCGCCCGGGCAACATTGAGGCGGCACTCGGGCCAATCCCGATATAGTGATGCCTGGTGGTCAACGTGTACTTTTTCTTTCCCGACCGGCCAAACGACCAGACCGAACATCGCGTGAGACCGTGCTCATGGGCACGGCGACGTATTACAGCCAGCATGTCGCGGATTACATTACCCTTGGGACGTTGTATCCGACTGATTTTCAAGCGGCGTCCAAGCTCGGTATAGGGGAACGCGAAGATCGGATAGGTCGAGATCTGGTTAACGCCCAGTGTCAGGACGCGCTGCAAATCCAGGTCTAACTCTTCGAGGGTCTGTGTCGGCAGGGCGAACATAATATCGGCGTTGACTGTCTCAAAGCCTTCCGCCACAGCGCGGCGAACGGAGTCTTCCGCGGTGGCTGCATTGTGCGAGCGGCCGATGAGCGTGAGAAGACGATCGGAAAGGCTCTCTACTCCCACGGATACCATATTAACGCCAATCTGCTTGAGGAGCTTCAAGCACTCATCATCCATAGCGGCAGGATGCAACTCAACGCAAATGTCCCCTGGCTGACCGAAAGCTTTTGTGATGTGCGTCACGAGGCCGACAAGGCTCATAGGTTTGATCGTCGGCGTACCTCCGCCTATATATAGCGAACTGATGCTCGGGCGCCTTTTTCCTGCGCGCCCCTCGGTCAACCGAGCGGCCGATAGATCAATCTCCTGGTGTGCTGCGCGTTCATACTCATCATAAAGCGATGCACTGAATTTAATGCGGTTATAAGGGCAGTATGCACATGGCTGGTGGCAGAATGGCACGTGCAGATACAGTCCTAACTGTTCAAGATCCGAAGGATAGACCCCCTCGCCCGGTCGCATTCTAAAAGGCTTCCAAGCGCCGGTCAGATATCGCTTGAGCAAAGGTTTCCACAGCCGCTTTGCCGGTCGGCAGTCCCAAAGCCAGTCTTCCCAGGGAATCCTCATGGACCTAGTCCTCCTCTAATGAGCATCCACCCTCTTTAGTTACAGATATTGGTCTTCATCCAAGGCGAATTTCCAAGCTAGATATAACACGCGACAACAGAGTCGATTCCCCGAGTCCACCAGTCTCAGGTTTTGACGGCAAGCATCCCTTTTCGCGGGTAATGATAGCCGGCGCAAGTTGCACATTGTGTAAGCTATGCTTTTTAAGAATCTCCAAGGGCGTAGGCAAGGGGTGATCTCTATTTTATTAAGGAAACGAGAGGAATATGTCGCTTATCAAACTGCTTTTGGCGTTTGCGCCATGGCTTTCATTTCTTATTATTGCCCGGGGCAGCCTGTTTCACCTCAAGCTTGGTTTGGCGGTTGCGTTGGTTTTAAGCGTGGTTATGGGGGCCGCCAGATTGCATCGGGGCATAATTTTGTGGGCGACTTTGCTCTTCTTTATTTACGCCAACTTGGCGGTAGCGGTGTTCAACAATATGTGGACCGCACAGCACATGGGCATAATGGCCAACGGGATGCTGGCTGCTTCCACATGGCTAACCATTGTTCTTAGGAAACCATTTACCCTGGAATACGCGCGAGAGCACGTAGATCGGTCGCTTTGGGACAATCCGCGGTTCATAAGAGCGAATGTCGTCATAACCTCGGTCTGGGGCCTTGTTTTTACCGCCAACACCATTTTGGCTTGGGGAAAGATGGAGCATTTTGTCTTACCCGAACTGGCTTACGAATTGATTTCCTATATTCTGCTGGTAGGAGCGGCGGTGTTCACAAGTCAGTATCGGATACATCGCGACGGCGGACAAGATGGCCGACCATGAAGCGGAAATCTCCGCCGCCCGCGACCGCAAACCGGCCGAAGCGAAGGCAAGGGGAAAAGCGCAACGCGAACAGGTTCGCTTGCCGACAGTTGCCCGAAGCGAAGAAACATGCTACCATGAAGGGCAGCCTCGGCGGAGGATAGCGACAAATAAGTCTGCCGATCTTCCTAACAATAAATATTTTCTAAGCATCGTTGTTATCTTAGTGGCAAACTCTTTTTTTCAACCGCTAAGTAAGAACACTAAGAAAGGCAAAACGATACAATGCGTATGAAACAATTTAAGAGGTCTAACAAAACTCTATTTGTGCACGCAAACGCCCTCACCCTAGCCCTCTCCCGGAGGGAGAGGGGACTTTTAAGATAGGCTCTAAAGGTAAAACAATGCAATGTATATGAAACTAAGAAGTTCTAATAAAAGCTTATATCCATATATAAACGCCCTCACCCCTAGCCCCTCTCCCGACCAACCTTCGGTCGGTGCCCGGAGAGGGGAGGTTATGTTAGAGCTCCTTAGCTCGACTTTTGCCCTTAGGCTATTTCTTTTTTCTATAATTCTTCTCTCATCCAGTCTTCAACTGAAAGCCATTGAGATTTGGGTTGCGCCCGACGGAGCGGATCTGAATCCGGGCACACAAGATAAGCCCAAGGCCACATTGTCGATGGCATTGCGCAATGTGAGAGAGCTTCGCCGTTTGAACGATCCCCCGGTAAAGGATGGGGCGCACATAATTATGAAAGGGGGAACTTATGCATTGGACGAGACGGTTCTAATTCGCCCGGAAGATTCCGGGACATCGACCGGTCCCACTTTCATTGAAGCCGCAAAGGATGAAAAACCTGTATTAAGCGGAGGAGTGGCTATTAAAGGATGGAAAAAAGCAGAAGGGACCATTACGGGATTGCCCGAGGAGGCCCAGGGAAAAGTCTGGATAGCAGATGCTCCAAAAATTGGGGGACACAATTTGGAATTTCGGCAGCTTTGGGTAAACGGTCGAAAGGCCGTCCGCGCCGGCACATTAAATGACGGTAAATTGAGCCGGATTCTCACCGTAGACAAGGAAAAAGAAGAAATATGGATACCGGCGCCGTCCCAGAGTATAAAAGATCCCGCCCAAATAGAGTTTGTGATTCACCAACGGTGGGCGATTGCCATTTTGCGGGTAAAAGCGTTGGAGGTAGATGGCGATAAAGCCCGGCTCACGTTTTATGAGCCCGAAAGTCGGATCGAGTTTGAACATCCCTGGCCGGCTCCTTTTATAGACAAAAATAAAAACAAGAATGGGAACTCGGCTTTTTTCCTGGCAAATGCAATTGAATTTCTCAACCGGCCCGGCGAATGGTTCCTAGATGCGAATTCGGGCAAAGTCTATTATTGGCCCCGGGAAGGCGAGGATTTGACAAAGGCCGCAGTGATTGCGCCGGCGCTCGAAACGCTTGTTCAGGTCGAGGGTTCTTCAGACAATCCTGTTTCATTCGTTAATTTCAAAGGAATCGGTTTTGAGCATACGTCGTGGATGCGTCCTTCAAGGGCCGGGCACGTGCCTTTGCAGGCGGGAATGTATATTTTGGATGCCTACAAACTCCGTCCGCCCGGCACGCCGAACAAGGCGAGTCTTGAAAACCAGGCGTGGACGGGCCGTCAACCCGCCGGTGTGACAATGAGCGGGGCCAATCATGTGAATTTTGAAAGGTGCACTTTCCAGCACATGGCCGCTGCCGGAATTGATATTATCGGCGGCACCCACAACGATACGGTTAAAGGCTGCATTTTTCGGGATATTGGCGGAACCGGCATCCAAATGGGATATTTCGGAGGAGCTGATTTCGAAGCCCATTTGCCATACAAACCGTCGGATGAAAGAGAGGTCTGCCAATATGAAAGAATCGCCAATAATCTTGTCACCAATTGCACAAACGAGGATTGGGGGTGCGTGGGTATTTGCGTGGGTTACGCCCATGATATAACCATCGAACACAACGAAGTGTGCAACATTAATTATACAGGGATAAGCATGGGTTGGGGCTGGACAAATACCGCCAACTGTATGCGCAACAACAAAATTGTCGCCAACCACATTCATCACTTTGCTGGACAGATGTACGACGTCGGGGGGATTTACACGCTTTCGGCGCAGCCCAATTCGGAAATCAGCAGAAACAGCCTGCATGATATTGAGAAAGCCCCTTATGCACACGATCCCAAACTTTACCAGTACATTTATCTTGACGAGGGTTCGTCTTTCATCCGGGTGATTGATAATTGGTGCGAAAAGGACAAGTTCTTCTCGAATCATCCCGGACCCGACAATGAATGGAAAAACAATGGACCCCAGGTATCGGAAGATATAAAAAACGCGGCTGGATTGGAACCTGAATATAAGGATTTGCTGAAGTTGGAATATTAAGGACTCCAACAGAACCTAGTATTAACGAAAAAATGCCCTCACCCCCTGCCCCTCTCCCAAAGGGAGAGGGGACTTTTAAGATGAGCCTGTAATTTTTCGCCGATGGCCTTTTTACAAATCTGACAATGCTGATAAACTCGCGAAAATGACAAATACAAATTTGCCCAAACCACTTAGAGGAATTATCCCGCCGCTTATCAGTCCGCTGATCGACAGCGACACACTCGACCGGGAAGGGCTGGAAAGGCTGATTGAACACGTGATTGCCGGGGGCGTGCACGGCATTTTTATATTGGGAACAACGGGGGAAGCGCAGAGTTTAAGCTATCGTTTGCGCGGTGAATTGATAAGGGAAACCTGCCGGCTGGTCAACGGGCGGCTTCCCGTGCTGGTCGGCATCACCGACACCTCTATTGTGGAAAGTCTCAACCTGGCCAAAAAAGCGGCCGATTGCGGGGCGGCCGCCGTGGTATCCGCGGCGCCTTACTTTTATGCCCTAGCGCAGCCTGAAATTATCGCCTTCTACACTCGTCTTACCGACGAATTGCCTTTGCCGCTGTTCTTGTACAATATTCCGGCTTGCACCAAGGTGAGTTTTAGTCCCGCGACAATTCGGACGTTGGCCGAAAATCCCAAAATTGCGGGATTAAAAGACAGTTCGGCCAACGGGGCGTATTTCCAGTTGGTGTGCAATGAAATGAAAGACAACAAGGATTTTTCCCTGCTGGTGGGGCCGGAAGAAATGATGGCCGAAGCGGTGTTGATGGGCGCCCACGGCGGCGTGAACGGCGGGGCAAATATGTTTCCCTGGCTATATGTCCAATTATATGAAGCCGCAAGGGCGAGAGATTTTGAAAAAATCGGCAATCTGCAAGAGAAAGTGCTGGATATCAGCCGCTCGATTTATAATGTGGGCAAATACGCCCCGAATTATATAAGAGGAATAAAGTGCGTGTTGAGCCTGATGGGCATTTGCAGCGACGTTCTTGCCGAGCCCTTTTTTCATTTTCTTCCCAAAGAACGGGAAATGGTGCTCATGGCCGTGGAGAAAATGAATTTAGGTGTTAAATTGAAATACTGATTATCATGGGACTTTCGATAATAGATTTAATCGTATTTTTCGTATTTACAGGCGGCACCGTACTTTTTGGATGTTCATTTTTCTTTAAGAGCAAGTCGGCCGATTCTTTCACCGCCGCGGGAGGCGCGATGCCCGGCTGGCTGGTGGGAATGTCGATATTCGCCACTTTTGTGAGCAGCATCAGCTTCCTGGGACTGCCGGGCAAGGCCTATCAGAGCGACTGGAACGCCTTTGTGTTCAGCCTTTCGATACCCGTGGCGTCGATAGTTGCCGCCAGATTTTTTGTGCCGCTTTACCGGAGCGTGAACAGCGTTTCGGCCTATAAATACCTGGAGATCCGCTTTGGATACTGGGCAAGGGCATACGCGTCGATTTGCTATTTGCTCACTCAGATAATCCGGACAGGGGCAATTCTATATCTTCTCGCCTTGCCGCTGAATGCCATGTTGGGTTGGGACATAGGCAGGATAATAATTATTACCGGCATCAGCGTGATTTTGTATTCGATGCTGGGAGGGATCAGCGCCGTGATTTGGACCGATGCCGTTCAAGGATTCATTCTTATTGCCGGCGCGCTGGCCTGCGCCTTGATATTGACTTTTTCCATGCCCGAAGGTCCCGGACAGTTATTCAGCATGGCGATGGAGCATCACAAGTTCAGCCTGGGCGGTTTCGGCCCGAGCCTGGCCGATTCGACGTTTTGGGTGGTGTTTGTGTACGGGATTTTCATTAATTTGCAGAATTTCGGCATCGACCAGAATTATGTGCAGCGTTACTTGACGGCAAAGAACGAGAAAAACGCCAGGTTCTCCGCGCTTTTTGGCGGGATGTTGTATTTGCCGGTTTCATTCATTTTTTTCTACATCGGCACCGCGCTTTTCGCCTATTATACGGCGAGGCCCGAATTGCTTCCGCCCGGAACAATGAGCGACAATGTGTTTCCTTATTTTATCGTGCATGGTTTGCCCACCGGGATGACCGGGTTGGTGATAGCGGCCATATTTGCGGCGGGCATGAGCACCGTCGCCACAAGCCTAAACAGCGGCGCGACGATAATTCTCACCGACTTTTTCAAGCGTTTCGACAAGGGAAGGTTGACTGATAAACAAAGCATGATAATTTTATATTCGTTTTCTTTTTTAATGGGCCTGCTTGGAATATTGGTCGCATTGGCCATGAGAAAAGTGCAAAGCGCGCTGGATGCATGGTGGACTTTGGCTTCAATTTTCAGCGGTGGCATGCTTGGTTTGTTCCTGCTGGGTTATATTTCGAAAAACGTGAAAAGCATTCACGCCGCCGTGGGAGTGATTGTGGGCGTAATTCTTATCGCATGGATGAGTCTAAGCCCGATTTATTTCAGGGGAGGATCGCTCATGCGATTTCGCAGCCCGTTTCACGGCTATCTGACGATTGTCTTTGGCACCACGGTCATTTTCCTTATAGGTTTCTTGTTGCAGCTTTTTGTGAGGAAAGGGAAGCGATGATTGATAAAACAAAACGCTTAAGCGCAAAAACACAGGGCGCAGGAATGTTTCATTCCTCACTGTCTTTATGCCTCTATGCTTGGCGTTTCTTTGTGCGGGCTGTAACCAGAAAGGCAAGGTTACAGTGGTGGCCGAACAAATTTCATCCAGAGAAAAATACGCGGTAAAAAGGCTGGCCGACGCCCTGGTCGCTAAGGGATATGAAGTCAACGTTTCAGATCGGCCGGCTGCCAGCACTGACAGACAGATTATTGTGGGAACATTGAAAGGCAAGCTCCTTGCAGATTTTGCGAAAAAGCGACAGCCGCCAGATAATCTGGGAAAAGAGGGTTTTATACTTCAGTCGTCGGGAAAGACGATTTATGCCGCCGGGGCCGACGACAGCGGTACGCTATACGCCTGCATGGAACTGGTTGAGCGGTTGAAGACCGACGGCAGACTTCCGGAAGAGATCAACCTGACGGACCGACCTGAGATGGTCATGCGCGGGACCTGCATCGGGCTGCAGAAGACGGAATACCTGCCGGGCGCAAGGTTTATGAATATCCGTATACGCCCGAAAATTTCCCCTGGTTCTATGACAAGGCGCTTTGGATCAAATATCTCGATATGCTGGCGGATAACCGCTACAACTCCTTGTACCTTTGGAACGGCCATCCGTTTGCCTCGCTCGTCAGGCTCAAGGACTATCCGTATGCCGTGGAGGTGGACGAGGAGACCTTAAAGAAGAACGAGGACATGTATGCATTTCTCGCGGAGGAGGCCGATAAACGCGGGATTATCGTGATCCAGGGATTTTATAACATCATTGTGTCCCGGCCTTTTGCCGAACATAACAAGATGAAAACCCAGGACCGCCAGCGTCCGATCATCCCGATCATTGCCGATTATACACAGAAATCAATCGCCGCGTTTATCGAAAAGTATCCGAATGTGGGCTTGCTGGTCACGCTTGGCGAGGCCATGAACACCATTGACGACGACGTGCAATGGTTCACAAAAACCATCCTTCCAGGCGTGAAAGACGGATTAGAAGCCCAGGGACGCACGGACGGGCCGCCTGTTGTGCTTCGCAACCACGACACCGACGCCAAACGGGTCATGGAAGCGGCCCGGCCGATATACAAAAACTTATACACAATGTCAAAATATAACGGCGAATCGCTGACGACTTATCAGCCGCGCGATTCCTGGGAAACTATTCCCAAAGGATTAGCGGCCTTGGGTTCGGTGCATATTGCGAACGTGCACATCCTGGCCAACCTGGAACCTTTCCGCTACGGATCGCCCGATTTCATTGAGAAATGCATCGAAGCGATGCAACAAATCCAGGGGGCAAAGGGGCTGCATCTCTACCCGCAGGCATCCTATTGGGACTGGCCGTACAGCGCCGACAAAGCGGAGCCGCGGCTGCTGGAAATCAGTCGCGACTGGATCTGGTATCAAGCTTGGGGACGTTACGCATGGAATTGCCATCGCAGCCAGGCCGGTGAAAATGAGTATTGGATTCGCCGGCTGGGCGATTTTTATGGATGCGGAAAAGAAGGAAACAACATCCTGGCGGCGTATGAGCAAACAGGTGAAATCGCACCCAAACTGCTTCGTACTTTTGGCATATCGGATGGAAACCGGCAGACCTTGATGCTGGGCATGTTCATGGCCCAACTGGTCAATCCGCGAAAATACAATGTGTACCCGAGCTTCTGGTCGTCCAGCGGTCCAGTGAAGGAAGTTCTTGCGGAGTATGCCGAAAAGCAGTGGAAAGGCGCGGCACATGCGGGCGAGACTCCGCCTCAGATTATTGAAGACGTCGTTAGTCGCGGCCGGCTGGCGGTAGATGCCATTGAAAAAGCGTCAAAATCGGTCACCGCCAACCAGGAGGAATTCGCGCGGCTTAAAAACGACGTATATTGTTACAACGCTTTTGCCAATTGTTTTGCCGAAAAGGTGAAGGCCGCCATGCTGGTGCTTCGCTATCAGCATTCAAAAGACATTGCCGATCTTGAGAAGGCGGCTCCGCTTATCAGGAAAAGCCTGGAATATTATGCCGAGCTGGTCAGGCTGACCGAAAACACCTACCTATACTCCAACAGCATGCAAACCGCCCAGCGCCGCATTCCCATAACCGGAATAAACGGGACCAACAAAACGTGGAAGGAGTTGCAGCCGCATTATCAGGCGGAACTCGATAACTTCAACAGGAATGTCGAATTGCTCAAATCAAATCGCAATGCGGGCGATGCGATGGAAACGCGGGAGGCACTTATTTCCGCGAAGGTGGAGATATTGAGCAAAGGCTATGAAGCGATGCCGCTTCAGAAAGGGCAGTTGGTTTACAGCGACAAGACGTTCAGGATCGAAGCCGTGGACGGGGAATTGAAAAACCTGATCGGGCTACGGATGAACAGCCGGGAGCAGCAGGAACACGGGACCTCTTTAGAGTTTCAAAACGAAAAACCGGTGAAGGTGCTGGTGGGCTATTTCAATGGGAACAGCAAGAGTATTTTGAGCCCGCCGACACTTGAAACCGACGCCCAGGCCAATGACCGCGGCCAGGCCGACATAAAGATTGCCAATGCAATGCTCATCCCCGGCCTATATCCGGTAAACGTTTACAGTTACAGCTATCCGGCCGGTAAGAATGAGTTGGAGCTGGGCAAGGGGCAGGCGCTGGTTTTAGGTTTTATCGACGGAGGCCAGGAAATTGCGACTCGCGATGCAGGGATGGGCATCAACGGCGGAGCGGCAATTGACTGGCTCTTCTATTGAAGGCAAGCATGGCTGAAAATGCCGCTCCGATCCCACCTTGATTCACCAATTTTTCATGTTATGCTAAGTCTTGCCAGCGGAAAACAGTTTTCCTGTAAGTCGCCCGGCGAACAGACCTAACCGATCAGTCTCATTTCCGTGCGCAATACACCGGCAATCCCAGGATGATCCTCACATGCTTTTCATTGCATCACCGCACTGCTATGCCGGCGGCTTTGTTCGCCTCGCGCTGCTAGTGTTCGCGCTGCCGATCCCAGCGCTTCCCGGGCGCCGCCGACGATGCAGCCGCGGCGGCGGGCCTCGCCATAAGCGGCCTGCTGCCTGGGGCCAGCGCCACGGACGTTTGCCCGGACGCGCCGCTGCGGATAACGTTTTCCGCGCCGCCTGCGCTGGGATCGGCCGGCAAGATCCGGATTTTCGACGCCGCCGACGATTCGGTGGTCGAGACGATCGACATCAGTTCGCCGACGGCCACGAAAACCATCGGTGGATTGTCGAATTACAAATACTACCCGGTAATCATCACCGGCAAGGAGGCGACGATCTACCCCAAAAACGGCGCGCTGGCCTACGGCAAGACCTACTACGTCACAGTCAACGACGGCGTGTTCAAAAACGATAGCAGCGAGTATGCCGGCCTGGAAGGCAGCAACGCATGGCGGTTCACGACCAAGGCCGCCCCGCCCGACCCGGGCGCGCGGCGTCTAACGGTTGCCGCCGACGGCACGGGCGATTTCTGCACGGTGCAGGGCGCGATCGACTTCATACCCGACGGCAACACCGCGCCAAAGACGGTCCTGCTCCGCAATGGCACATACACCGAAATGGTGTTCTTCACCAATAAGCACGCGATCACGCTCCTGGGCGAGGACCGCAAGCAGAGCGTCATCGCCTACGCGACCAACGATCGGTTCAATCCCTCAAGCGGCAATCCTTTCGCCGGCTCCAATCCCAACCCCAGTGCCGCACTGCTGTCGGACGGCCATATCTACCATCGCGGCGTGCTTATCGGCCACCGGGTAAACGACTTCGTGCTGGCCAATCTCACGATCCGCAACACCACGCCGCAGGGCGGTTCGCAGGCGGAGGCGATCATCCTCAACGGCACGACAACTGCCCGCGCCATCCTCAAGGACGTCGATCTTTACAGCTTCCAGGACACGCTGCAGATCAACGGCCAGGCATACCTTAGCAATTGCTACATCGAGGGCGACGTGGACTTTATGTGGGGGCGCGGCCCATGTTTCTTGGAGAATTGCACCGCCCGTTCGCTTCGTTCCGGAGCTTATTACACGCAGATCCGCAATCCGGATACGAATCACGGCTACGTGTACCTGCGCTGCACGTTCGACGGCGCGGCGGACGTCAAAAACAATTATCTTTCCCGCATTCAGCCCGGCCGGTTCCCAGCAAGCGAGGTTGTGCTTTTGGATTGCGTGCTTGGCCCCGCCGTCGGCGCGGTCGGCTGGCAGTTCCAAATCGCTCGGGGCACCACCCCGGATGTGTCTGGGATCCATTTTTGGGAATACAACAGCCATATGGCGGACGGCCGGCCGGTCGATGTCAGTAAGCGTCTGACCGGCTCGCGCAGCTCAAAGAGCCGGAAGACGCGGCGACCATTGCAGACTACAGCAATCCGACATTCGTGCTGGGCAATGATTGGAATCCTCGCGGCGCACCGATCTTCACGCAAGGATCATCCTCGGCCACATTCCCGGTCCCGTCGCCTGTTGGCCAGTGAGGATCAACCAGGGCCGCCAACCATCCGGAACAACCATGTGGAAAACCAATTGGACCGAGACGCGACGACGGTTTGTGGACTGGTGGGAACACAGGGGGCTTTTGATCGGCATGTGGGGTGCGCCGGAAACGGATGGGTGCCTGCACGAGCCGGCAGAGCAGCCTGTGCGTCCCGCCACGCAGGAGGAGCGCTATTGCAACGCGGCATTTCGCGCAGAGGAGAACCATTACCGTCTTTCCCGCTCGATTTTTCCCCTCGACGTGCTTCCGACCGCCGTGACAGACCTTGGTCCGGGTTCGCTGGCGCTGTTACTTGGATCGCAACCGAGATTTGCCGAAGACACCGTCTGGTTCCAGCCGGTGTTCGAGGGCGATCCCGAGCCGGAGAAACTGCCCCCGCTGCGGTTCGATCCGGCCAGCCCGTGGTGGCGCACGACCGAGGAGATCATCCGCCGCTCGGCGGTGCTGGCGCGGGGCAAATATATGGTCGGCTGCCCGGACCTGGTCGAGAACATGGATATGCTCTCATCGCTGCGGGGCGCACAGAGACTTTTGATAGACCTGATCGAGCGGCCGGAGTGGGTGGAGCGGAAGATCTGGGAAATCAACGATGTGTGGTTCGACGTCTATCAGCGGATTTACGACCTGATCAAGCTCCCGGACGGGAGTTCCGCCTTTGGCGCGTTCTATATCTGGGGACCGGGCAAGGTGGCCAAGGTGCAGTGCGACGCCTCGGTGATGATTTCGCCGAGCGCGTACCGGCGGTTCGTAATGCCGGCGCTGGCGCGCAGTGCCGGTGGCTCAACCACTCGCTCTATCATCTTGACGGCACGCAGGCAATAGTCCACCTTGACGCGGTGCTGGAGATCGAGGCGCTGGACGCGGTCGAGTACACGCCCCAGGCCGGCATCGAGACGGGCGGGCATAAGCGCTGGCACGAAATGTACCGCCGCATCCTTGCCGCGGGGAAATCGGTGCAGGTTGTCAATGTCGAGGCTGCCGAGGTGCGACCGCTGCTGGATGCCATCGGGCCCAAGGGAGTTTACGTCATGATTCAACTGAAGGACGATCGCGAGGCCGACGAGGTGCAGAAACTCGTGGAACCGTACTATTGAGACACTCATGAGCAAGACATCATACACGACACGATTGAGCTACGCCGCGAGCGACGTCGCCGGACAACTGGTCTTCTGCTTTATTTCGTTCTACCTGCTCTATTTCTACACGGACGTTTACGGCATCTCGGCTGCTACCGCAGGAACAATCATGCTTGTGGCCCGGTTGCGTTGACGCGATTGACGCGCCGGTCTGGGGGATCATTTTCGACAAGACCCACAGCCGCTGGGGCAAGAGCCGCCCGTGGTTCCTCTGGCTGTGCGTGCCCTTCGCGACCTTCGGCGTGCTGACCTTCCTGACGCCCGATCTGGGGCACACGGCCAAGGTCTGGTACGCCGCCGTCACTTACATCGCCTGCAGCATCCTCTACACGGGCATCAACACGCCGGTGACGTCCATCCTGTCCGCGCTGACGCCGGATCCGCAGGAGCGGGTGACGCTGACGTGCTTCCGCATGTTCGGCTCGAAGCTGGGCGTGCTGATTGTGAACCTGACGGCGCTCAAGATGGTGGCCTGGCTCGGCGCGGGCGACGACCGCAGAGGCTTCATGCTGGCCATGCCGATCTACGCGACGGGGACCATTCTGCTGTATCTGCTCGCGTTTCGGAACCTGAAGGAAGTGGTCCCGGAGGAAAGGAGCACGCAGCCCATCCGGGGCACTTTCGGCGCGATCAAGGGCAACTGGCCGTGGATCATCATCTTCACCAGCAGCCTGCTGTTCTGGATCGGCTTCATCTCCCGGGTATCCACCGTGCCCTACTTTTTCGAATACGCCCTGCACCGCAAGGACCTCATCAATATCGCCAACGGCCTGGATTTCATCTCGCTGGCCACGGCTTTTCTGCTGCCGTGGTTCTGCAGGTGGACCTCTAAGCGGAATGCATGGGCCCTGGGTCTGTTCGGCATGGTGATCGGCCAGTTGATCGTCTACCTGGGAGTGCGCAGCGGGTACTCGTTGGCAACCATCATGACGGGCTGGACCTTCGGATTCCTGGCCAGCGGCATGGCCATGGCGATGCCCTTCTCCGTGCTTGCCGACAGCGTTGACTACGGCGAGTGGAAGACAGGCATCCGCGCGGCGGGATTTTTGACCGCGATCGGCGCCGCCTTTTGCCTGAAGGCCGGCAGCGGATTAGGCGGCGCCCTGCCCGCGTGGATCATGCAAGCCTGCGGCTACGTCCCGAACGTCGAGCAGACGGCTCTCTCACTGAAAGGTATAGAGATTGGCATCATATGGCTGCCCGCGGCGTTCTTTGCGCTGAGCATCGTCCCCGTGCTCTTTTACCGGAAATATGAACTGCTCGAGCCGCAGATCCACGCGGAGCTGGAACAACGCCGGGCTCGGGCAGCCGCGCCGCAGGGCACACCTGGCTAGGAGGCAACGCGGTTTTTTTCAAACCGAGGCACGAACATGTATATCCTGGAGAGCAATGACGGCGCAGTGATCCTAAGCGACGGGAAACGGCGCCTGCGCATCGCCTTCATCACCGAGGCGATTGTCCGGCTGACCTTTACGGAAGGCAAGCCGTTTACGAATAAGCCGAGCCTCGTAGTGACGACCAAGGCGGTTTGTCGTGATTATCATTTGCAGGAAAACACGGCCGACTTCACGATTGCTACTAGTGCGCTTAGGCTCGTGGTTAGCAAGCAAACGGCGCCATCAGTTATTTCGACAGCCAGGGCCGCTCGTTGGTCCGCGAGCCGGACCGCGGGGGAAAATGGCTTACGGCCAAGGATATTTATCGGAACGTCTACGGGAAGGGCGCGGCTGCGACCGCCGGGCAGAGCGCGGACGGCCTTCGCGCTCCGGCTTCTGACCATGTATACGTGCTCGACCGAAGTGCATTCGAGGCGAAGCTTGAGTTTGTCTTTTCAGAAAACGAGGCTATATTCGGTTTCGGCTCTCATGAAGAGGGTTTTGGCAACCTGCGCGGCAAGTCGCGGGAACTCTACCAGCACAACATGAAGGCGGTCGTGCCGTGCTTTGTTTCCACGCGGGGCTACGGATTCTTGTTCGACTGCTGTTCGCTCATGACCTTCCACGACGACGCCCTGGGTTCGTTCCTATGGGCCGACGTGGTGGATGAACTGGACTACTATTTCATCCGCGGCGAGCGCTTCGACGACGTTACCCGCGGTTTTCACGAGTTGACCGGCCGTGCGCCGATGTTGCCGAAATGGATTTTCGGCTTTGCCCAGTCAAAGGAGCGCTACGTCAACGCGCGGGAGATGGTGGACGTGGTCCGCGAATATCGGCGGCGGAAGATTCCGCTGGATTTGATCGTGCTGGATTGGAAATCGTGGCCGGCGGGCGGCGGCTGGGGGCAGAAATCATTCGATCCCGTGCGATTCCCCGATCCCAAGGCTTTCATACGCGAATTGCACGGCCTGGGCGCAAAGTTGATGGTTTCCATCTGGCCGCATCATGAGCGGCGAGTGCCCCGACCAGCGCGAGCTCGACGAGCGCGGACTTATGCTGGGCAACCATTCCACCTACGACGCCTTCCAGGAGGCGGCGCGGCGCTGCTACTGGGAGCAGGCCAATCGCGGGCTGTTCGCGCACGGCATCGACGCGTGGTGGTGCGATTGCACGGAGCCGTTCGAGGCCGACTGGTCCGGCGCCGTGAAACCCGAGCCGCACGAGCGACTGGCCATTAACACGGAGCAATCCAAGCAATACCTCGATCCCGGACTGATCAACGCCTACTCGCTTGCTGCATTCCCAGGGGATTTATGAGGGCCAGCGGGGGACGAGCGGCGCCAAGCGCGTCGTCAACCTGACCCGCTCATCGTACGCGGGCCAGCATCGGTATGCGACCATCACCTGGTCCGGCGACATCTCGGCCACGTGGGAAACGCTGCGGCGCTCCATCCCCGAGGGAGTGAATTTTTGCGCGACAGGCGAGCCAGTACTGGACACTGGACATCGGCGGGTTCTTCATCCGCAACGATCCCGCGCTCTGGTTCTGGCGCGGCGACTACGATGCCGGCTGCCGCGGTCTGACCGATGCCGACGCACTCGAGCCCGATCCCAAGGACACGGGGTGCACCGATCTAGGTTTCTGGGAACTTTACACCCGCTGGCTGGAATACGCCGTGTTTCTGCCGATGTTCCGCTCTCACGGCACGGATGCCGCGCGGGAGATCTGGCGCTTCGGCGATGCGGGGACGCCTTTCTACGACACGATCGCGAAATACATCCGGCTGCGCTACCAGTTGATCCCGTACATTTATTCCTTGGCGGCCCAGGTGACTATGAACGGAGCGATGATGATGCGGGCCGTGGCGCTGGATTTTCCGGACGACGTGGCGACCTACGACCTAACCGACCAGTATTTATTCGGCCCGGCGTTAATGGTCTGCCCGGTGACCGAGCCGATGTACTACCGGCGCAATTCCGAGCCGATCCGCCAGTCCGCGAAAAGCCGCGAGGTCTATCTGCCGCAAGGCCGTCGCTGGTATGACTTCTGGACGGAAAAGGTGGAGGAAGGCGGGCGGACGATACGTGCCGATGCCCCGCTGGAAACGATCCCGCTCTTCGTGCGGGCAGGGGCGATCCTGCCGATGTCGCCCGTGATGCAATTCGTGGATGAGATCGCGGATGCGCCCTATGAGATCCGCATCTATCGCGGGGCCGACGGCCGTTTCGCGCTATACGAGGATGCGGGGGATAATTACGACTACGAAACGGACGGCTTCGTCATCGTGCGGTTCTTCTGGGACGATGATCGGGGTGAACTGGTCATTGGCAATCGCCAGGGAAGTTTCTCCACAATGGCACAGTCGCGCGAATTCCAGCTCATTTTCATCTCCCCACAGGGCCGCGAAACCAGGACCGTGCGCTATAGCGGTCAGGAGATCAGGGTGCGGGCTCAACATTCCTGACATTCCGATCCAAGGCTTGACGGATGATCTCCAGGCGCATCAATTTCAACTCCTTTGGCTTGTGTGCGCCGCCATCGTTCAGCGGTGCCGAGAAATCGAAAGAGCGCCTACATTGGCGCCATAAAGCTTTCCTAAAATCGATAAGAACATTCATATACTTTCATTGAAAATCATACCGGCAATGGTGAGACGAAGCAGCGAGAATTCTCGACCGCAAGGTTTTGACGTGTTGGGAATCGTGCGAAGATGATCGACACAAGGTGTTGCGCATAAGAACTTAAGGCGGCGCGAAAAACACGAAAATAAAAATATCGCCGGCGCGATTCGAATGCGCAACCTTCGGCTCCCGAGGCTGGGGCTCTAGCGCATGGTCTGAAGGCTCATACCCTCAGCTAGCACAACTTCTCTAGAGCAAAGTTCGGGATGACGCAGGAAGGCAAATTACATGTTAAACTCGGGAGCGACCATGCTACGCATGGTGCCCCCCGGGCTAAACGGGCGCTACATCAACCTAAGCACTGCTCTTGGCTCATTCGGATGTTGTGCGTTCCGCTATGCCTTACGTCCTTGACAACCGCCTCTTGAGCAGTACGATACAGACGCATAGAAACACGGCTGTCGAAAACCGGATCTGGATGGGAACAGGTGCGATTCCAACGTGTACCGACGCCGCCGTGGAGCCGGCTGGAAATTTGGGATGTGGTATATGTACCCTTAACCATAATGGGTTAGTGGATTCTCCTAGGCCTCAACACGTATTTTTCCGATGTTGCTTTGCCAAGGAATGATGAAAAAATTGGTTGCTCTTAAAAAAAATACAACTATAATCACTGTTAAATAATTAGAGGAGTTTTTCATGTCAACCGCAGAACCAGAAGGCAGCGGATCGCAAACCTCAGGAACTGGGGAAGGGCAAGAACAAGCTACAAAGCAGGAAGCAGCATTGGCGGCTGCCGGCGTTCAAGTATTGATAGGGTTGGCGGCTGTCATTCTGGGAATCCTGGGCGTATTGGGCAACAATACGGTTCTTTTGTCGATGCTAGCCTTGCTTGTACTGGGGTTCTCTATCCTGCTGAACGGCATTGCAACGAACGGAAGAATGTTGTCCCTCCTTGGTCGCTATTGATTACATGGAATGGGAGCCGACTCGCACACGATAGTTTGTCCTAAACCTTTTACAGGAAGGAGAATGGAGTCATGCGACGTTTAGGAATCATAACAATCGTCCTGGTTTTTTTGTGGTTAGCCGCGGTGCAGTCGGCCTTCGCCCGAGGAGGGCGATGTGCGGGATGCAACTGCTGCTGGAACAGATGTTGGTGCGATAGTTGCTGCATGTCATGCGTGACAAGCTGTTGCTCGAGCAAGTGCTCTTGCGGACAGACTGGCTCAGTCGGCTGCACACCGGCGCCTGCTGTCAACCACAAGAGAAAGCGACGACTCCAGGGAGGCCGAGCCCGGCGCCGGCCATGACGCCTAACCCTGCGCCAACCACGATGCGCCCCCCGCAGCCATCTCCGGCGCCAGCCGCGGAGCCGGCGGCGAAATAGCAGTTGTTTTATTGACAGAGGAAGAAGGAGTAATAACGCACACGGTCGTAACGCCAAAGACCGTTGTTTGCAAAGGAGGTTTGGCACTCGAACAACCGTCAGGCCACTGCCTTGGCGGAACTTGGATGCAAATCTCCATCCAGGAAAACGTGTGACTAGAAAGAGGAAACCAATGCGAATAGCGATGTTCTCTTGGGAGACTTTACATTCCATTCCCGTGGGTGGGATAGCCGTGCACGTTACTGAATTAGCCGCTTCGCTGGCCAGGCGAGGACACGAGGTCCACGTATTCACCCGCCGCTACCACGATCAATCCGAATACGACTACATTTTTGGGGTACATTATCATCGATGTAATTTCGATTTGAATCGCAATTTCGTGGACGAGGTGAACAACATGTGCCGGTCCTTCGTGGGGAATTTTTTTGCCGTGGAGGATTACGTCGGCCGGTTCGATATCGTCCATGCCCACGATTGGATGGCATCGAACGCGGCGGTATGGATCAAGCAAGGCCGTGGTCATAAAGCCGTGATGACCGTCCATTCCACCGAGTACGGGCGTAATGGAAACCAATTCTTCGGCGGCCTGTCGCCGCGGATCCAGGATCACGAGCGTCACGGCACTTACTGCGTTAATCGGGTGATCACAGTGTCCCATCGGCTCAAGGGCGAGATACAATGGCTGTATCAGGTGCCGGCGGAAAAGACGGCTGTGATTTACAACGGCGTGAATTGCCGGGCATTCGACTATTGGCTCGATCCCGGCGAAGTCAAGCGGAAATACGCCATTGGACCATTGGACCCCACGATCCTATTCGTGGGCCGCCTGGTGGTGCAAAAAGGGCCGGATATCCTGGTTCGGGCCATGCCGTCCATTTTGCGCTACTATCCCCACGCCAAGTTTGTGTTCGTGGGCGACGGCCACATGAAAAACGACGTGTGCAACATCGCGCACCAGCTCCGCGTGGCCCACGCCTTGCGAATCCTTGGCGTTAAGGAAGGCCGCGACCTTTGGGACTTGTTCAAAGCTTGCGACATCCTGGCCGTTCCCAGCCGCAACGAGCCGTTTGGGATCATCATCTTGGAGGGTTGGAGCGCACACAAGCCGGTCGTTTGCACGAAGCGCGGCGGGCCGGCCGAGTTCGTCTGGCATGATGTCAATGGCCTCCACGTGGACGACACGCCGGATTCGGTAGCTTGGGGGCTTGGCACCCTGTTGGCCGATCACGATCGTGCTCGTTGGATGGGCCGCAACGGCCGCGCGGCAGTGGACGCCGCCTTTAGTTGGGACAACATCGGGGAGCAAACCGAAAACACGTACAAAATGATATTTTGAACTTAACGGCAAGGCGATAGGGAAGAGAGGATTGGAGGATTAATGGATGATATCACATGGAAACAACGGATTTGATCCCGAATACTTGCGCAATTTGGCCTGGGATATCGGTCAACGGCAGCCGGCGGACGCTTTTACTCCGGCCGCCAACCACGTGGCGCTTACAATGGTTTCACCCCGCCAAGGGTTTGTCCATTGGCGCATTCTGCACGAATGGATTGAACAGATCCGGCGGGAGCGCGGCGACGGCTGGAATCATTGCCGGATGATTGTACGCCTGTATGACGTATCCTGCATACTTTTTAATGGTCTGAACGCGCATCGCATCCAGGATCACGGTTTGCCATCGATATGCGGTCAGATGTATTTTGATCTACCGCAGGCCGGGACGTGGCAGTTGGCCGAGGCGGGCTTTTTGCTCCGTAGCGGCGAGTTCATTTCCGCCGCCCGGTCGCAGACCGTGTTTTTCGCGCGAAATTCCGTCTCCTCCCGCAGCGGGCAAGAGGCCTTGCTGGTTGACGACGGCCTGCGAATCGAGCCGATCGAGTCGCTGTGGGATCAGGAGAAGATCCTGAGAGAACGGCACAAACCAAAGCTGCGCCGACCGTTGCGGATCGCGCTCTTGAGTCTTATGACGGACAAGCCTGGGCAGCCGGCCGCCCTACCCGAGTTTATCTTTGAATTGGCGGTCGGATTGAGCCAGGAAGGGCATGAAACGCACTTGTTGGCGCCAAAGAACGAGGCGTACGATTCCAGCCGATCAATGGACGGCGTTAAATTCCACGTATTCGACGTGTCCCGGCGCAAGACGCCTATTCCAAAGGCACGGGAGTTTGGCCGTGCCGCGGCAAAGCGACTGGAAAAAATTGGGCCTTTGGATTTGATTCACTTTCACGAATGGATGGCCGGCGTGGGCCCTTGGCCCGGGGCCTGCCCGACATTCGGCTCGTTTACGTCCATCGAAACGACGCGCCGCAATGGGACGCCGCCGACGAGCCTTTCAAGGGCTATAGAAAAAATTGAACGCCATGTAGCTCAGATGGCGGACTCGTTGTTGGTGCCGGGCTGGTTGCGCGAAAACGCCGCGAAGCATTTGGGAGTGGCCAACGAGACCGTCCATGCCTTTACTATGGATGGCCGTCTGGCCAATCAATGGGACTGTCCCTTGGATTTTGGGGCTGTGAAGCGTGAAATCCACTTTGGTCCGATGGATCGGCTGGTGCTGTTCATCGGTCCCCTGGAATACGCCGCCGGGCCAGACCTGTTGCTGGAAGCCATGCCGGTCCTCTTACAGAGGGCGAACAATCTGCGCGTCGCCTTTGTGGGAGCAGGCGACCTCTACGGAGAGCTCGATCGCCGCGGACGGGAACTTGGCGTGGGTTACGCCGTGCGATTGCTCGGTCACCAGGAAGGAGCATTCGTCACGCGGTTGCTGTGCGCAGCCGAGGCGCTGGTGTTGCCATCGCGTTATCGAGTTCCTTTCGACGACGCCGTTGTGGACTTAGCGCGACGGGCCGGCCGGCCGGTGATTACGACCCACGGTGGCCCGGCCCATCTGGTACGGCACGAAGAGACGGGCCTGGTCACTTACGACAATCCAGGATCGATAGTTTGGGCCGTGGATCGCATCCTGGGCGACCCAACGCATGCCCAACACATGGGCCGGCAAGGACAGCGCGGCGATCGTTATGCGCCCAATTGGAGTGAAGTGGTACACGACTATTTGGATCTTTGCATCGCCTGTTTTCCGCAACTGACACGAGGCCCTGCGCAAGCCGCCAACGCATAAGCATTGCATCGGTTTTGCAATATTTGAGACTATGATAAATATCTTATCAAGGAGGAAAGTAAAATGCCTATTAGCATCGAATTCAATCCCTCGGGGACGAGGGCATACGATAGCGAAGTTGCCGAACATTGGCTGCACAAACCCGATACTTGCGCCCCGCTCAAGGAGCCAGGCCAGGCAGAGCAGGAGATGCAGCCGCTGCTGGCGATTTTCAGTTACGAAGCGCCCGACACTGTTGTGGGCCAATACCTGCGCAAGATCGCATCCGGCATTGTCGATTGGTGCACTACCATTCATGTTTTCGTGCGCGAGCCATTCGATCTGGATGTCCCAGGCGTGGTCACGCATGTAGTGGGCAACGACGGCGGCGGCGACCTGATGGAACAAGTCGAAGATTTCACCCGACGGGCCGTGAATGCCTTTATGCGCGAGTTCCCGGACTGTTCGCACGTGACACTGATGGGATTTGAATGGGCCACTATCCCGGCGATCTCGTTATTACACGGCATCAAGAATGTCGGCATTATTCTGTCGATCCATTCACTGGAGCGGCAGCGGAGCAACATGGGCGATGAGTTAAGCCGGCGAATCGAACATATCGAACTATACGGTCTGCGCGAGTTGCGCCTGATTCTGGCCCACGATGCAGGCACCTTGGAGCTAATTGGCCGATGCGTGCCGGAGTCGGCCGATCGCCTGATGCTCGCCGAGCCAACGATGACGGTAGAAGATTTTTTCTTTGACCTTGATCCAGGCGAAGTCAAGGGCCGTTATCAAATCGGGCCAATCGATCCCACGATTCTCTTCATCGGCGATCTACGGGAGAATTATGGACCGGACCTGTTGATGAAGGCCATGCCAATGGTCTTGAAAGCCCAGAAGCAGGCCCGCTGCGTATTTGTCGGCGAGGGCGAATTATTGTGGCCATTGCGAGTTTACTCGCGATACTTGTTGCTGGATTACGCGGTGCGGTTGGTGGGAAGTCTTGAAGGCCGGCCGCTGCGCGAATTAGTGCACGCGGCCGACGTGATTGTCGTGCCCAGCCGACAACCCACGCCATGGTGGCCAATCGAGGCGTCCTGGGCGGCCGATCATCCGGTGGTGGCCACCTTTGAGGCCGCTCCCGCATTGGTGCGGCACGAGCAAGACGCCGTATTGACCGAAGCCGAGGAAAAGAGCATTGCCTACGGTATCGGACGCGTTCTTAGCGATCCGGCATTAGCGCGGCGGATTGCCGACCACGGCCGAGCCAAGCTGGAACAACGATATGGGATCAATTGCGTCGTGGCGCGTATTGAGCAGTTGATGGGCAGGCGCGAGGCCGTCGAGCAACCACGCGAACTTGTACAGGCGTGAGAGGAGCGTGAACGATGCCTAAAGGTTATTTGATGTTGATTCTGCACGCGCATCTGCCTTACGTCAGGCACCCGGAGTATGACCGCTTCTTGGAAGAGCGATGGTTCTACGAGACGGTGGCCGAATGCTACATTCCGTTGGTGAAGTTCCTCGATCGACTTCGCGCCGAGGGGGCCGCCTTCAAGCTGACGTTATCGGTTTCGCCCACACTGGCCAACATGATGGAAGACCCGCTGCTCGGCGAGCGTTGTGCGCGGCACTTGGAGATGTCTCTGCGCCTGGCGGAGGCAGAATGCGAGCGGACCCGTCATTGGCCGGACGTCCATTTTCTGGCCGAGATGTACCGCCGGTTGTTCGACGAGGCCCGAACGACGTTCAGGGAACGTTGCGGAAATCGTTTGGCCGACGTATTGCGAGAGTATTCCCAGGCCGGCAATCTGGAATTGATTACCTGCGCCGGCACGCATGGTTTGCTGCCGCTGTTGAGTTCCCGGCCGCAGTCGGTGAGGGCGCAGGTCTTTGCGGCCGTCGAAGAGCACAATCGCATATTCGGTTTCAAACCTAAAGGGATGTGGCTGCCTGAATGCGCGTTCTATCCGGGTCTGGACCGTGTCTTGGCCGAGGCGGGAGTTCGCTATTTCATCGTTGATTCGCATGGCATCGAACATGCCGAGCCGAGACCGCTTTTCGGGGTCAATGCGCCGATCTATTGCCCTTCGGGCGTAGCGGCCTTTGGCCGGCATCCGACCACGTCGAAGCTGGTTTGGAGCCGCTCGGTTGGCTATCCGGCCGATCACAACTACCGCGAATACTACCGCGACATCGGCTACGAATTAAGCGACGACTATTTGGCGCCGTACCGTTACGCCTGCGGCGTTCGTTCGCCGACGGGTATCAAGTATCACCGCATTACAGGTCCCACTTCGAACAAGCACCTGTACAATCCCGATTGGGCCGCGGAAACGGCGTGGCGGCACGCCTGCGATTTTTCCAACCGCTGCCGCGACATGGCGGTCCGCTGCGGCAGCCACATGCCTGCGCCATGTACGATCGTTTCGCCGTATGACGCCGAACTGTTCGGCCACTGGTGGTTCGAGGGGCCGCAATGGATCTATCATGTACTCCGGGAACTTTCATCCGGCGGCGACTTGGCGCTCGGCACACCGGGCGAATACCTCGCTGCTTATCCCATACACCAAACGGCCACGCCCTCGCCCAATAGTTGGGGCCACAACGGTTACCACGAACACTGGATCAACGCCAAAAATGATTGGATCTGGAGACCCTTGCACGAAGCCGCGGCGCGGATGACGCAAGCCGTTACTGACTATCCGGCTTGCGCCGGAGACTCCGCTGAAGACCGCGTGTTGCGGCAGGCCGGGCGCGAACTCATGCTCGCACAAAGCTCGGATTGGCCATTCATGATATATATCGGCGATGGCCGGCAATACGCCGAGCGCCGCTTCGGCGACCACCTTAATCGCTTTCACGATCTGCTGGATGATCTGGATCGCGGGCAGATCGATCTAAGAAAGCTGGCGGCCATGGAATACATGGACGCGATTTTTCCCGAATTAGACTACCATCTGTTTGCCTGATGGAGAGCACGACATGGACCTTCGGCCGATTCCCGACATCGTGGACGGCTTGCCGAACATTTGCGGGGCCGAGACCCAAGTGGAGGAAGTCACAGGGTCGCGAAACCCCGTCTTTCTGGGGGAGACGAACTTGCGGCTGGAGCGGCTGCAATCCGCCTTTGCCGTGGCCTTGCACATGCACCAGCCCTTAATCCCCGCCGGGGGTGACGATCCGCGGACGGCGGAACTGGTCAGCAACCTCGACTATATGATGCGCCATCCGGGCGTCGGAGACAATCACAATGCGCCGATGTTCGCCGAATGTTACGCGCGCATGGGCGAGATCATGGCGGAATTGGTCGGAAGCGGACGCAGTCCGCGGATGATGCTGGATTATTCGGGCACGCTTCTCTACGGGCTGCGTAAGATGGGACGCGGCGACGTGCTCGACCGAATCCGCCCGCTAGCCTGTGACCACCATCTGCGGAAATACGTGGAGTGGTTGGGAACGATGTGGGGCCATCCGGTCGCCTCGTCCACACCGCTGCCCGACTTCAAACTGCACCTTCGGGCCTGGCAGCAGCATTTCGCGGCCATCTTCGGGTGGGAGGCGCTCAGTCGGGTACGGGGCTTCTCACCGCCGGAAATGCACCTGCCCAACCACCCCGACGCAGCTTACGAATACATCAAGGCGTTAAAGGAGTGCGGGTACCAATGGCTGTTGGTGCAAGAACACACGGTGGAAACCGCCGAGGGACATGGACTGCGCCAAAAGCACCTGCCGCACCGGTTGGTCGCCAAGAATTCCGCGGGAGAAGAGGCATCCATTGTCGCCATCATCAAGACACAAGGTTCCGACACGAAACTGGTCGGCCAAATGCAGCCGGCGTACGAGGCCCGCACGTTGAAGCGGCAAAACTTAAATTCAAGTGTCGTCCCGCCGATCGTCACGCAAATCGGCGACGGTGAAAACGGGGGCGTGATGATGAACGAGTTTCCCAGCGCGTTTCGACAGGCGGCTGATCGCTTCGGGACGGAGGGAACCGTCGCCGTCAACGTCACGGAGTATCTGGAAATGCTGGGCCAGGCGGGCGTTACAGAGACGATGATGCCGGTCATCCGGCCGATCCACCAGGGCCGCGTGCTGGCCCGCATCACAAGATGGCAGCCCGGGGCGGCCGACGATGCCATCGCTCAAATTCGCCATGAACAATCGGACTTCTCCCTGGAGGGCGGCTCGTGGACGAATAACATCAGTTGGGTCAGAAACTATGAAAACGTGCTGACGCCAATAAACCGCCTTAGCGCAATTCCACCAGGCGCTCGACAACCGGCCGGTGGATCGGGGCAGCCGTCCCTATCGGAACGCATTGTTCCATCTGCTGACTTCGCAGACGAGCTGTTTTCGCTATTGGGGACAAGGCATTTGGACAGATTACGCTCGGGAAATCTGCCGGCGCGGATCCGACATCTTGAAATACGATTTTTAACAACGCGGTGTACGCATAAAAACATGTCTATCGTCAACGTAAGCGGGGCAAAACTTGTAAAGCGCACGGCGTTTCCGACGGCGCGGGGGCATTGCCGGCCCTTTGGCGCCACGCCGGAACCGAGCGGGGTGAATTTCGCCGTGTTTTCCCGACATGCCGAGCGGGTTCATCTCGTGCTGTTTGAGCCGGGCGCCGCCGAACCGCTCGTGGAAATTTCCCTAGATCCCTCCAGGAACAAAACCGGCGACGTGTGGCACGTTTTTGTGGCCGACCTGCCTGCGAATATCGAGTATAGCTATCGCGCCTATGGGCCGTTTGTGCCGCAGCAAGGCCACCGTTTCAATCCCCAACATCTTGTGCTCGATCCTTACGCCCACGCCATAAGCGGCGGGCATCGCTGGGGAGTGCCGGACGTGCCCCATCCGCAAAAGAACGGCCGGCTTATGCGCCATGGGCGCATAGA
Organism: Pirellulales bacterium; assembly: GCA_963838495.1. Lineage (GTDB taxonomy): Bacteria > Planctomycetota > Planctomycetia > Pirellulales > Thermoguttaceae > JBEKIK01. The sequence continues at coordinate 658,352 of CAWIRC010000001.1, forward strand.
TCGCCAAAACTTCGATTGGGAAGGCGATGTACCCCTGGCCACGCCCATGAGCCAAACCGTAATTTATGAACTCCAGGTGCGCGGATACACCTGTCACCCGAGTTCCGGCGTCAAACATCCCGGCACCTTCCTTGGATTGTGCGAGAAAATCCCTTATCTTCAATCCCTGGGCATCACCGCCGTTCAGATCATGCCGGTGCTGGAGTTTGACGAACTCGATCAGATTCACAAGCATCCGGGCACAGGAGAGCAACTGAAGAACTATTGGGGCTATTCGCCGCTGTCTTTCTTTGCCCCCAAGGCGTCCTATGCCACGAATGCCGGCAGGCAAGTCAGCGAGTTCAAGGAGATGGTCAAGTCCTTTCACCGCGCGGGCATCGAAGTCATTCTCGACGTGGTGTACAACCACACCTGCGAAGGCAACGATGACGGGCCGACAATCAGTTTCCGCGGTCTAGACAACGCCATTTACTACATGCTGGACAAGCGAGGGCGATACTACAATTACGCCGGGTGCGGCAACACGCTCAACTGCAACCATCCGGTGGTCCGCGATCTGATCATCGACAGTTTGACCTATTTGGTCGCCGAACTCCACGTCAACGGCTTTCGTTTCGACCTGGCTTCGATCTTGGGACGCGGCATGGATGGCAGAGTTCTTGAGGATCCCCCGCTGATCCGACATATCGCGGAACATCCCGTGCTGGCCGGGGCAAAGCTCATTGCCGAGGCATGGGACGCCGCCGGCTTGCACCAGCTCGGCAAGTTTCCCGCCTGGGGACGTTGGGCGGAGCTAAACGGCTGCTTCCGCGACGACGTGCGGCGATTCGTCCGCAGCGACCCGGCGTCCGTCGCTTCGCTTGCCAAACGCATCTGCGGCAGCCTGGACATTTACGGCGATTCCTCGCGGCATCCATATCATTCCATCAATTTCATCACGTCCCACGACGGATTCACGCTGAACGATTGTGTAAGTTACAATGAAAAGCACAATTGGGCGAACGGCGAAGACAACCAGGACGGTTCCCTTTACAATTTTAGCTGGAACTGCGGCTGGGAAGGCGCCACCGATGATCCCGAGGTCGATGCCCTGCGTCGTTGCCAGATGAAAAACTTCCTCGCCATTCTCTTGATCTCGCAGGGCGTGCCCTTTCTATCGCAAGGCGACGAATTTGCCCGCACTCAACAGGGAAATAACAACGCCTATTGCCAAGACAACGAGATATCCTGGGTCGATTGGACTTTGGCGGACCGGAATGCCGATTTGCTGCGATTTACGCGCATGCTCATAGATCTGCGGCGGAGACATTTTGCACTCAGCCGCGAGGAGTTTGTCAACCGTGTAAGCTGGCACGGCACAAAGCTGGGCGATCCGGACTGGACGGGCAATAGCCGCGCGCTGGCATTTCAGATGCATGGATGGCACTCGAAGCCCGACATCTATGCGATTTTCAACGCCCACTGGGAATGGCAGCGATTCGCACTGCCCGAACGTTCCGGTCAATGGCGTTGGAGAAGGCTGGTGGATACACGATTAGATCCGCCTGACGACATTGCCGAGGACAATGAAGCAATTCCCCTGGACCCTCCGGATTTTTATAACGCTGGCCCGCGTTCGATCGTGTTTCTCATTTCCCAATTTTAACGCCTTAATGCCCGACAATGCGGGACGGCAGACGCAATGGTCCAGCTTGCCCCGCCGGAAAGGAGTGGTGGATTCCGCCTTGAGATGCTACAAATCGGTAGTTTTTCCGATCGGTTCGCTCCGGCCATACCTTTATTGAGATGCTTGCGGTAGATATGAGCGGTGAAACCGGGACTCGATATAAGAGAATGGCCAAACTTGGTCGGCCACATACTCCTAAGGAAATTCGGAAATTGGTGATCCAAATGGCCCGTGACAATGACTGGGGCCTGGAGCGCATCCTGGATGAGCTCAAGAATCTGGGCATTCACAAGATCTGTAAGACCACGATTCGCAATATCCTTTTGGAACACGTCTTTGATCCCGGTCCAAAACGTGGCGAGGGGAGGGGACCTGGGACGAAGTCATCAAGATCCCCGTCAAAACCAAGTGGGCCAGCGGCTTTTTCTCAAAGAAGGTTTGACGCTTGGCGGGTTGGTCGAGCATTTCGTGCTGGCTTTCATCCAATCGCTCGCACATTTACACGCTGACAACCTAAGTTCTCCAGCACGATGTCTGCGTTCGGCGACCCTATTTATCTTTTGGCAACGTTTTTGAACAGGGCGAAAAACGGCAGCAAACTGATCAGAATTAAAATATCCGCTGGTTCTGGAACGGGTTTAACCGTTATGCTTCCCGAAACATAATTGGCCGGTGTTATTGGATCTGCGTTGCCGTCGGCAAAACTTGTGTGAGCCGGATTGGAATCGATAGTTACGGTATAGTCGCCGGCGCTGCCTAATTCCGTTCCAAAAAATACACGCATTATACCGGCATTGTCCACGATGGTATTCGAACCGGAAATCATATCGTTGGCAGCGGCAATCATGCCAGGTAAAGCTGGCCCTGAAAGGGTTTGAGCGGGAACACTGCCGGGGAAAATCGCATATGCTGCTTCGGCAAACTGGTTAAACAGCACCTTTGAAGTGGGCCCTGTGAGACCTATCTCCACCTGATACATCGACAAATCGTAAGTCTGCGTGGTTCCTTCAGTGATATGGAAAAAAACATCGATGTACCCGGATTGGCCTTCATTAACTTGGGCACTCCCAGCTTGTACAATCAGACCGGCCATAAGATATTGCGGAACAGACGCGAAAAAAAGAAACACAAAAAAAACGCAGGAAAACTTGCCCCACTTGCGTGAATGAATAAGAGAATTGGTTTGAGAAAAGATGGAAAAAACTCTCAGAATGGGCACAGACTTTTTGCGCAGAATCTTGGATCGAAAACTCATAGTTTGCCCTTTCGGTAAAACGCTGCCTCGTATGGGATTAAAATGGTGAGTGAACTAGGCTGGTGAGCCGGGATAGCACATTAAAACAGATATACATCCTAATGGCCCTATATTGTTTTGTCAACTGCCTCCCCCACCTAAAGAGTGAGATTATGGCAAAACAACCGTGACTCCGGCTATTAAACCAAGTTTAACTGTTAAAAAAGTTTGCCGCTAATTTCTCATGAGCCCGATTGTGCTTGTTTATCAAGAGACTCCCTAGAGCCTTGTTTTGTATTCCAAGTTCGTCCAAAAGCTGCAATAAGGATTCATTCCGGACAGCAGATTTGTCGTACTCTTCCACCTCAAGCGCGCTGTTATGGATTTCTGAAAGCTGATCGAGGATTAGAGCAGTTTTATCCCATTTTAGTTCGAATCCCCGTTGTTTTGCCGCACTTGAAAATGAAGGAGAAAATGTATTTTCATCGGCGAGGGGGAATCTATTTTTCACAAAACTCCCGACCGATTCGAGCCATGGCACTTGATAGTTAGATGTAGATCCAGCCTCCGGCACAAAATCGATTAAAGCCCGGTCCACTACATTGCCGGTAATCCGTAGTTCTTGTCCAGGAGTTGCCATTTTCGCCGCGAAGTTTGCAGCCGCTGGCTCAACCGGTGCGGAAATCGGCGAATTGCAAACCAGCGGAGAATCGGTCGGCGATCCGCTGGTTAAGGGCTCAAGTTCGATCACAGGCGAAGGTTCTTCATTTATTCCAATTTGCGCCGGGACGACGGCATAAACATCCGTTAACGATCCATAGACCAGGGCTTCAATCGGCGCCTCATCCACTGGGTTCGCTTCCATTGGTGCAGCGGGCAAGGGATCGGCTTGCTGCACTCCCGGATCGACCAGAGAAACCGCAGTTATTTCATTGGAAGGCTCAACTAAAATCACCGCCTCCGGCAGCGCGGGTTCGCCGGCGGGCAGTTGCATGCTCAATTGATTGCGGACCTTGACTACGTCGTTGCTGATGACCATTCCGTCGCCGTTGGCGTCAAAGAAAATCGAGTAACCCGCATCACCGGGCACGGTGCCCAACGAGTTGCGGACCTTGATCACGTCGTTGCTGATGACCATGCCGTTTCGGTCCGCATCGCCCGGCAGGATATTGAAGCGGAAGGTAAAATCGCCGCCGGGCGAGCCGTCGCCGGATGGGAAATTGCTCGTCCCATCGTGCCACTCGCCGTCCAGGAGATTGCCTGACAGGTCCGTCACGCCGCCGGGATCGCCGTCCAAGACGATCATGAGCTTATCGGCCTTGATCGGTTGCTTCAAGGTCCAAGTGGCGACGAAATTGGTATGATCGTAAGTGAAGCTTCCGGGCACCCATCCGACCTGAGCCACGTAATCGGGGATATTTACGCCCAGGAGCGATAAATCGGCTTCCGAAACGTCCACATCTTCGCTGAAGGCAATTGAAATCGTATTTATGTCATCCCAGGGGAGCGTTTTCAACTGTTCCGTCCCGGCGGATATGCTGTATCCCAGATGGGGCACGGACGGATCTCCGAACCCTTGATTATCAAGATAGTCCAAGATGGAGGCGGTCCAACTGCTGCCCCTCACCAGAACTTGCTTTACCTTGGGCGGGAGTATGTCCTTGTTACCGAAGTTCCTGTCCGTAGCCACCTGCCCGGGAGCCAATACGACGGAATGAGTCCCATTTCCTCCGGAGCCTACGTAGGCCAGCCCGCCGCCGGCGCTTAATCCGGTGTTTCCGATGATCGTGGCGGCAGCGGTATTGGGATCAATTGCGTATAGATTGGTGCTTTGCGAACCCTTCGCAAAAAGGACATTTAGTCCCGGATCATAGGCGAGTCCGGCGGCATTCATCGTCGTTAGGCCGGTGTCGCCTACAAGCGACCATGACGCCGCCGCTATGTCGTAGCGGTACAATAGTCCCCGACCGGCGCTATAAGAGACCAGGCCATATACATAACCGTTGCCATAATCCAGTCCTTCTATGTCGTAACTCGGCGACGGCAGAGTTTGGATGATGGCGCCGTTGGCCGGATTAATAGTTCGGAAGCTTCCGTTCAGGATGCCATACAATGTGCCTGTTCTCGGATCAAAAGCCAAACCTTCGTTGCCGACGCCGCCCAGGTCGGTATAGCCGCTTCCATCGGCGTGGATAAGGAGCAATGTACTCCACTTCGACCCGTAGAGGATTCCGGGGGTAGCGCCGGCGCCAAGCCGACTGTACTGCCTGTTACGCCACTGGCGCCGAGCAAAGTAGCCGCTCCGGTGGCTGTATTCAGCGAATACAACCCCATAGCGGTGCCGTCCGCGCTAAAATATAACGTGCCGGAGCCAATGAGAGGATACGTTTGCGTCCATCCGGTTTGAGGTACTTGGGCGACAGTGTACGTGCCTGGCGGCATGTTGACGAATGCGTAGCTGCCGTCTGAGAGCGAAGTAGTTGAAATCTCTCCGGGATCGAGCACGCCGTCCTGATCTGTGTCCAAGAAGATGGTCCAGCCTGCCAATGTCGGTTCGCCGGGATCCCATGTGCCGTCGCCATCCAAATCCTTCCACACGCTGCCATGGATCTCGGCCGGGGGTATTTTTTGATCGCCGAACTTCTTATCCCAAACGACATCGCCGTAATTGACGGTCACGACATGGACATAATCGGGCATGCCGTCGCCGCCCAGGCCCGTCAAATAGCCCGTGCCGCCCAGCGACAGGGTTCCGATCACGGCGCCGGTCGATGGATTGATGCGATAACCCGTCGCGGAAGTGGAATAATTGGACGCGATCAGTTCGCCGTTGACGTAAGCCAGGCCGCCATAGAGTCCGCCGATTCCCGGCGTCAACGTTGCCAACACTGCGCCGGTCGAGGGATCGATTTTGAAGATCTGGCCTGGGCTATTGGAATCGAACAGTACATTCAGATCCGCCGCGCCGGTCAGGCCGCCGTACAAATCGGCGGAGACCGTCAAGGTCGTGACAAGGGTGTCGGAAACCGGGTCCCAAACCAGGATCTTATTTGTGGAGCTTTGTTCTATGTAAACTTTGCCTTTGAGATATCCCAAGCCTGCGATGGGGCTGGGCAAAACGGCGTCGATAATGTCCGAGTCGATAACCGCGCCGGTATCGGGATTCAGTTCCCACAGAGTGTGGGTCGTGCTGCCGTAGCCGTCGATATAGAACAAGCCGGCGGGCCCTAAGGCCAGGCCCTGATAAGCGGACAACGAGGTGACGATGCCCGGCGCGGCGAAACTGCGGATCACTGCGCCGGTTGTGGGATTAAGCTCGTAAATCATGGCCGACGTGCCGGTGGTGGCCGACCTCAAGGCGAAGAGCCTGTCGGCAATCGTTGTGGTGGAAGGATATGTCTGTTTCCAGCCCGTCGGCACGACTTCGGCCACGGTGTAATTTCCCGGCGCCAATCCGGTGAACGCATAACTGCCGTCGGCGGCCGTGGTGGTGGAAATCTCGCCCGCATCGAGCACGCCGTTGTTGTTGGCATCCAGGTAGACAGTCGCACCGGCCAGCGCCGGTTCGCCGGCGTCCCATACACCGTCGCCGTCCAGGTCGTTCCACTTGCTGCCGCGAATTTCGGCCGGCACGAGTTGATGATTGCCGAAATTCATGTTTGGCACTACATCTCCCCAATTGACGGCAACTACGTGCACGCCCAACGGGAGTGCGCCGTCGCCGCCCAGTCCGGTCAAATAACCCGTGCCGCCCAGCGACATGGTTCCAATGACAACGCCTGTACTGGGATCGATCCGATAGGCCGTCGCGGAAGTGCTGTTTGGCGCGGCTATCAGTTCGCCGTTGATATAAGCCAGACCGCCCGTGAACGATCCCGTGCCCGGAGTAAGGGTGGCCAACACGGCGCCGGTGTCCGGGTCGATTTTGAAAATGCTTGTGGCATTGGAATCGAACAACACGTTCAGGTTCCCAGCCCCGGTCAGCCCTCCGTTCAAGTCGGCCGAGACGATCAGAGTCTTCACGACCTTGTCGGAGACCGGATCCCATACCAAAATGTTGTTGGTTGCGGTTTGCTCAATATATACCTTGCCGTTGAGATATCCCAAGCCGCCGATGGGGCTGGGCGAAACTGGGTCGATTATGTCCGAGTCGATGACTGCGCCGGTATCAGGATTAAGTTCGTACAGGATATGCGGGGAAGCGCCGTAGCCGTACACGTAGAACAGGCTGGTTGGCCCTGCGGCCAGACCTAGATAAAGAGACGTAGTGGAGACCGTGCCCGGCGCGGTAAAGCTGCGGATCACCGCGCCCGTTAACGGATTCAGTTCATAAATCGTGGCCGTCGTGCCGTTGGTTCTTAAGGCGAACAGCCGCCCGTACGTCGAAGTCGCCGACAAAGGCGTTTGCTCTCCGATCGGCGGCGACTCTTGGGCGGGATCGTCTCCGACGAACGATGAGGAATTTTCCAGCACGCCGTCGCCGCCCAGTCCGTTGAGATATCCGGTGCCGCCCAGCGACAGAGTCGCGATTGAGGCGCCGGTCGAAGGATTTATGCGGTAGGCCGTTGTGGAAGTACTATAAGCAGCGGCGATCAGTTCGCCATTGACATAGGCCAGGCCGCCGTTCAGGGAGCCGACGCCCGGAGACAACGTGGCCAAAATCGCGCCGGTTGCGGGATCAATCTTTAATATTTGGCCGGCGGCATTGGAGCTGTAAACGCGTTTAGGTTCGCGGCGCCGGTCAGGCCGCCGGTAATGTCGGCGGAAACGCTAAAAGTGGTCACCAGCGTATCCGCGACCGGATCCCACACGAAGATTTGACGTCTATCAGGCTTGTCTATGTAAACCTTGCCATTCAGGTAACCCAGGCCTGAAACAAAGGACGAGGGCGACGCCGCATCGATGATGTCGGAATCGATGACCGTGCCGGTGTTGGGATTCAATTCCCATAAGGTATGAGGAGTGGACCCGTAGCCGTCGATATAGAACAAGCTGTTCGGTCCCAGGGCCAGGCCTTGAAAACCGGACGCGGTAGTGATGGTGCCCGGTGCGGTAAAACTGTGGATCACCGCGCCTGTCGATGGATTCAGTTCATAAATCGTGGCTGTCGTGCCGTTTTCTCTCAGGGCAAAGAGCCGTCCGTAATTGTAGGCCGTGGGGTAGGTCTGCTGCCAGCCGGCAGGCACGACTTCGGCCACGGTATACGTGCCCGGCGCCAAGCCGGTGAATGCATAACTGCCGTCAGCGGCCGTGGTGGTGGAAATTTCGCCCGCATCGAGCACGCCATTGTTGTTGGCGTCCAAATAGACGGTCACGCCGGAAAGCGCCGGTTCACCGGTGTCCCATTTTCCGTTGCCGTTAAGGTCGTTCCACTTGCTGCCGTGAATCTCGGCCGTCACAAGCTGATGATTGCCGAAGTCTCGACCAGTGATCAACTGCCCGGACGCAAGAACCACCGTGTACACCCCGTTGCCGCCCGCGCCGTCACCTCCCAGGGCGGTTAGAGTCCCAGTTCCGCCCAGCGTGAAACTGCCCAGTACCGCACCGGTGTCTGGATTAATGCGGTAGGCTATGCCTGTCGTCCCGTAAGGCGAAACGATCAACTGGTCGTTGGTGTAAGCAACCCCGGCGAGCAGGCCGTATCCCGGCTTGAATGTGGTTATGACCGCGCCGGTGGTTGGGTTGAGTTTGTAGATGTTTCCGGGGGAATCCGTCGCGAACAACACATTCAGGTCGGCCGCCCCGGTCATGCCGCCGTACAAGGTTGGGGCGACAGTCAACGGAGTCAAGGCGACATCCGTCACCGGGTCCCAGACGAGAATCTGGGTGCTTGCGCACCGTTGGATGTAAACCTTGCCGTTGAGGTAGCCCAACCCATCGATGGGCTGAGGGGAAGAGGCATCCACAACGTCTGAGTCAATTATCGCTCCGGTGTCCGGGTTTAGTTCGTACAAGGTGTGCGCAACGGTGCTGTATCCATTGATGTAGAATAGGCTATTTGATCCCAGGGCCAATCCCTGCCAGCCGATGCTGCTAATGGTGCCAGGCGCCACAAAGCTGCGAATCACGGATCCAGTAGTTCGGTCCACCTCGCTGATGGTCCCTGTAGTCCCCGACACGCGCAGCTCGAAGAGCCGGGATTGGCCGCTGAGCGTTACGGGGTACGTTTGTGTCCAGCCGGTTTTCGTGACCTCAGCGACCGTGTAACTGCCGGGAGACAAGTTGGTAAAGGCATAACTGCCGTCGGCGCCCGTGACCGTGGAAATCTCGCCCGGATCGAGCACTCCGTCTTTGTCTGTGTCGAGGAAGATGGTCCAGCCGGGAAGTCCGGGCTCGCCGGCGTCCCACTGGCCGTCGTTGTCTAGATCATTCCACTTGCTGCCGTGGATCTCGCCCGGCACGGGAACCACGTCGAAGGGATTGCTGGCCCCCGCATGGCCCAGGCCGTCATTGACGCTTAGATACATGTTGTCGGCGGGCTCCAATACCGTGACTTGTCCGCTCCATATTCCCCCGGCCAGTACTAAAGTAGTCGGAGAGACGCTTACCGGCGTCAAGGTCTCTATTCCCTCGCCTGAGAGAGTGCCGCTCTTGAAACCACTGAGATTGAGTGAACCGTTGTAGTCGGTGACTGTATTCCCGTCGGCGTCCATCGCGGTCAGAGTGACTGTAAAAGGCACGCCATGATGCTGCGGCGAGGCGATGGTGCTCCACTGGAAGTGGTCCAGCGGGCCGTGAGGCACGTCGAAGGGATTGCTGTTGGCCGTATGTCCCGCCCCGTCGTCAACGGTCAGCACAACTCCGTAGGCTACGGCATCGACGACCGCGCTGCCCGTCCATATTCCGCCCGCAAACGTGCAAGTCGTCGGGCTGAACGGAACAGGTCCGGCTGAATCCGACGCGCTGAGATTCGCCGATCCAACGTAAACGGCGATGGTCTCGCCTATCGAGTTTTCGGCCTTAACGGTCACCGGAAAGGCCAGATGGGCGACCTGTGGCGAACTGATCGGGTCCCAAACAAAATGGTCCAGATCGCTGTCGTGAATAAAAATCAGGTCTACGGAATTGGAAAAACCGGAAGCGGACGCGGTGATTCTTGCCGTCTGCGTGCCGTCGTGCGCACCGTCGGTAAGGAGCGTAAGATTGAAGTTCGCCCAGGTATGTCCGGCCAATATTGTTACTGTCCCTGGAACAGTCAGCTTGCTCGTGTCGTTCGACGCCAGGGAAACAATTAAGTCCGATGTCAGAGTGCCGCCGATAAACACCTCGCCGGTTACCGTTTCGCCTTCCCAGGCATCGCTGGGTATCGAGACTATCATGAAACGGTCGTTGTCTAGCACGTTAATGTGCGCCGTGCCGTCGGTCCAGTTTTCCACGTGGGCGGTAACCGTGGCGGTCTGCGTGCCATCAATTTCAGTGTCATCGACGATTGTCAGATCGAACACAGCCGAGGTCTGCCCGGCGCAGGATCACGCTGGTGGGGACCGTCACCTCGGTGGTATCGCTGGAGGACAATTGCACCACGATGTCCCTGGTGGGCGCGGCGTTGGACGTTATTTTGCCCGCCCCTATCAACACGCCGTCGCGCTCCTTGGCGTTTGCCGGCAGCCTAACCGTCAGAACGGCCGTCTCGTTGTCATGGACGGTGACGATTCCGCTTGCCGACATGTGGCTGGATGCCACAGCAGTGATTGTCACGTCTTCCAAACCATCCAACAGGCTGTTGTCAGGTACGGTCAACGTAAAATCGGCCGATGTATGACCCGCCAGGATCGTGACGCTGGGTTGCACGCCCACGCGGTTCCGGATCGCCGGAGGCAAGGCTCACGACCAAATCCCTGTCCATAACGGTCGAGATGCTGACCATGCCCGTCACGGCGCCGACCCCTTCCGTCACATTTGCAGGAACCGAGGTTGTTAGCGTTTGGCGAAGGACACTAAATGCATTGGTGTCGCCGAAATGTCCTGCATTATCGTCCACGTGCAGATTCATCCCTTCGGCCATTTCTAACACTATAATATCGCTCGTGTATATCCCATTTATAAATGTCGCTGTTTGAGGTTCGATCTGCACGAATATGACCAGATCCCCCGTGGCCACAGGAAATAACGGCGGAATCGGATGGCTGTTCACAATCTGACCGTTTAATGTCGCGGTCCCATTGAAATCCGTAACCACAAAACCATGCGCATCGAGAGCCGTAATAGTAGCGCTGAATGGCAAGTTTTCGTACTGCGGCGAGTGGATCGTGCTCCAGAGGAAGTGATCCAGCGGGCCGTGGTTCACGTCGAACGCATTGCTGCTGCCGATTATGCCCGCGCCATCGTCCATGGTAAGCACCACCCCCTTGGCTACGGCATTGACATTGACGTCGCCGGTCCAGATGCCGCTTACAAAGGAGCAAGCGCCGGGAGTAACAGGAACCGGCCCTCCAATGCCGGCGCCGGTAATATTCGCCGTGCCCGCGTACATGGGCAGAATCTCGTTATCGACGTTTTCCGCCCGCACTATGACGGAAAAATCCACCGCCGCGATCTGCGGCGACGCGATCGGGTCCCAGGCGAAATGGTCCAAATCGGCGTCGTGAACGACAATCACGTCGGTATCGGTGTGGAAACCCATCGCGGCGGCCCTGATGTGGGCGATTTGCGTGCCGTCGCGTACTCCGTCCTGTACTACGTCAATGTCGAATGTCGCCCAAGTCTGGCCGGCCGTGATCGTTACCGTCGCCGGGACGGTCACTTCGCTCGTGTCCAGCGAGGTCAATGAAACCACGAGGTCCGACGGCAGCGCGCCGCCGATGAACACGACGCCGGTGGCAATGTCGCCTTCCCAGGCGTCCGTCGGGACCGCAAGCTCCATGAAGGCGTCGTCATCAAAGACGTTCATTTGCGCCGAATCGTCGGTCCAATGCTCCACGTGGGCGGTAACGCCGGCTGTTTGCGTGCCGTCGATCACGGTGTCGTCGATAACAGTGACGTCGAAAGCGGCCGAAGTGTGCCCGGCGGGGATTTTGACCGTGCTGGGCACGGTTATCTCCGTGGTGTCGGTGGAAGCCAGACTCACCGTTACATCGACAGTGGGCGCCTGGTCGACCGTAACCACGCCTCCGCCGGCAAGTACTCCGTCGCCTTCCTGTGCGCCGGCGGGCAGGGTCACGGTCAATTGGGCGGTTTCATTGTCGTGAATCAGGATGCTGGTGCTGCTGCTTATACACCCGGCGCCGGAGGCGGTGATTGTGGTGACGTGGAGCGGATCGAGCACCGTGTCATCCATGATCGTTAGATCGAACGCGGCCGATGTATGCCCGGCCAAAATGGTAACACTTGCAGGCACGGCAAGCTCTGACGTGTCGCTGGATGTGAGTGTTACGTCAATATTCAAACTCAAGGGAGCGGAAATGCTCACTACTCCCTGTCCGATCAGCACGCCGTCTCCCTCATTGGCCTCGGCAGGTACGGTTATGCTGAGCGGCACCGAGTTTTGCACATTGAAATTATTACTATTGGCCAGGTGTCCGCTGCCGTCGCTGGCCTGCAAGTACATGCCGGTCGCCGCTTGCAGCACCGTGACGCTGCCGGTCCACACTCCGTTGGTGAATGTAGCCGTGGTAGGCGAAATAGGAACGGAGATTGCCGTCCCTATGTTCCCGCGAAGATCCACAAAAAACCAGCGAGCAGCGTCAGTTAAAGTCGGGAAAGCATCACCAGAACTCCAGTAGGTTTGATTAATAGTTCCAATTGGAGACGAACTGGACATATCAGTTCGCCAGTAGTAATCTTGCCCCGCGGTGTATGCAGCGATACGATAAATGGAGCCGGCTAAAAGTTGAACTGGAGTAAGCAAAGGAGTCTCAACCCACGCTCCTCCAGTATTATTAACCGCTTGACTTACAATCAGTTGGCCGCTGTTTGTCCAAATAGACACTTTGGTTCCATAGTAACTGAGAACATCCGTTACTGTTACATTTACACTGGGAGTGAAGGAGTAACCCAAAGTATATGTGCCATAGTTGGCACTGTTGCTGGGCGTTGGATTGCCCAGAACTGTCACTGATGTAACCGCTCCTCCCATCAATCCGCTAAGAGTCATGGATCCGTTATAGCTCGTCACCGTGAATCCATGCGCATCCACGGCGGTGAGCGCGGTTGTAAACGGCATGTCCTTGTATTCGGGCGAGGCGATCGTGCTCCACTGGAAATGATCCAGCGGGCCGGAGGTTACGTTGAAGGAGTTGCTGGCGCCTGTGCGGCCGGCGGCCGTCGCCGTCAGCACCACGCCATTGGACACGGCGTTGACCGTCACGTTGCCCGTCCACACGCCCGCGGCAAGGGCGCAGGAGCCGGGCGTCACCGGGACCGTCCCCCCGCCGCCTGCACCACTCAAAACCGCACTGCCGGCATATACCAAGATCGTCTCGTTGTCGATGTTCCTCGCCCGGACCGTGGCCGAAAAGGCCACCCCCGCCGTCTTTGGAGTGCCGAGCGTATCCCATGCAAAATGATCCAGGTCGGAGTCGCGCACGTCGATCGTGTCCGTGGCGTCCGGAAAATCGACAACTATGGCCGTTATCATCGCCGTCTGCTTGCCGTCGCGCACCCCGTCCTGGACGAGATTGACATTAAATGACGCCGTAGTCTGCCCGGCCAGGATGGTGACCGTGGAGGGAACCGTCATCTCGCTGCTATCGTTGGAGAGCAATGAGACCACTAAATCCGTGCCTAACGTTCCTCCGATGGTTACATTTCCAGTGGCCGTTTGTCCTTCCCAGCCGTCCGCGGGCAAGTTCACCGCCAAAGTACGGTCGTTGTCCAGCACGTCCATGCTCTTAGATCCGCTGGTCCAATTTTCCACACTGGCCGTTACCGTGGCCGACTGCGTGCCGTCGATTAGCGTGTCGTCCACAACGGTCACGTCAAATGTGGCCGAGGTCTGACCGGCCAGAATCTTCACCGTCGCGGGCACCGCCAACTCGGTAGTGTCAGAGGAACTAAGGGCAACTATTACATCGACGCTGGGAGCCTGGTTGACTGTGACCATTCCCCGGCCCGTTAGAATCCCGTCGCCTTCTTTTGCACTTGCCGGCAGGCTGACGGTCAGCGTCGCCATTTCATTGTCGTGGATCGTAATGTCATCATGTCCGCTAACGTATCCGGCGGCAGACGCCGTTATCGTCGCGGTCTGCAGCGGATCCAACTCCGCATCATCAATAACAGTCAAATCAAAGGTTGCCGAAGTCTGACCGGCCAAAATAGTCACGGTGCCGGGCACGGTAACCTCGCTCGCATCGCTCGATGTAAGAGTTACGTTAAAATCGGCGGCTAAAGCCGCGGGAATGCCCACGACGCCTTGTTTGCTCAATATGCCGTCGCCTTCCCTGGCATCGGTCGGCACACTCACGCTTAACGGCGGCAACGCTTCCACGTTAAAAACATTGCTATTGGCCACATGACCGCTGCCGTCGCTGGCCTGCAAGTACATGTTAGTCGCCGTCTGCAATGCTGTGACATTGCCCGTCCACACGCCGTTGCTGAACGTAATGGCGGAGGGAGAAACGGCTATCTGAGTGGTGCCGCCTATGAAAGGAATTGTCAGCCCGGGATTCAAAGTCCCCGGAGTTTTGGCGCCGATGGTCCAATCGGACGTATTATTGTGATCTTGGTTCCCGATACGATAATAGGACAGCGTTTCGTCGCTGTTGGCCGCGACCGGGCTGCCCTGCCATTGGTTCGCAGGAATTGTTGTTGGTTGCGTGATCGTGCCGGGAGTGCAATCCACCGCGCAGAAGAAGTCTATGTTCTGACCAGTCGAGTCTCGAAGAAGCAGGCCCACCGGATTGCCGCTGGTCTCGTTATTCCAGTATATATTTGTTCCGTAGTAGAAGGTCGGATAACTTCCGGGAGAGGTGCCTGCTTCCTGGATGCGGAACACTCCCCCGGCCGGGACACTGGCGCCGGTCGGAAAAGTCCACACCGCTTGCGGCGTAGGCCAAGTACTCCAGTCGTAAACATACATCTGCCAACCTACGATATTAATCGCACTGGTTGTTACATTAGTAAATTCTATCCAGTCCGTGTCATCGGTGTTCACTTCCGATATAACGATCGAAGAGCCGGTACCCGATCCAACAAATCCGTTTAGGTTAATCGAACTGTTAAAGTTGGTGACCGTGAAACCATGCGCATCCACGGCGGTGAGCGTGGTTGTAAACGGCACATCTTTATATTGCGGCGAGGCGATCGTGCTCCACTGGAAATGATCCAGCGGGCCGGAGGTTACGTTGAAGGAGTTGCTGGCGCCTGTGCGGCCGGCGGCCGTCGCCGTCAGCACCACGCCATTGGACACGGCGTTGACCGTCACGTTGCCCGTCCACACGCCCGCGGCAAGGGCGCAGGAGCCGGGCGTCACCGGGACCGTCCCCCCGCCGCCTGCACCACTCAAAACCGCACTGCCGGCATATACCAAGATCGTCTCGTTGTCGATGTTCCTCGCCCGGACCGTGGCCGAAAAGGCCACCCCCGCCGTCTTTGGAGTGCCGAGCGTATCCCATGCAAAATGATCCAGGTCGGAGTCGCGCACGTCGATCGTGTCCGTGGCGTCCGGAAAATCGACAACTATGGCCGTTATCATCGCCGTCTGCTTGCCGTCGCGCACCCCGTCCTGGACGAGATTGACATTAAATGACGCCGTAGTCTGCCCGGCCAGGATGGTGACCGTGGAGGGAACCGTCATCTCGCTGCTATCGTTGGAGAGCAATGAGACCACTAAATCCGTGCCTAACGTTCCTCCGATGGTTACATTTCCAGTGGCCGTTTGTCCTTCCCAGCCGTCCGCGGGCAAGTTCACCGCCAAAGTACGGTCGTTGTCCAGCACGTCCATGCTCTTAGATCCGCTGGTCCAATTTTCCACACTGGCCGTTACCGTGGCCGACTGCGTGCCGTCGATTAGCGTGTCGTCCACAACGGTCACGTCAAATGTGGCCGAGGTCTGACCGGCCAGAATCTTCACCGTCGCGGGCACCGCCAACTCGGTAGTGTCAGAGGAACTAAGGGCAACTATTACATCGACGCTGGGAGCCTGGTTGACTGTGACCATTCCCCGGCCCGTTAGAATCCCGTCGCCTTCTTTTGCACTTGCCGGCAGGCTGACGGTCAAGATTGCCGACTCGTCGTCGTGGATGGTGATTACCCCGTTGCCGGTGCCGTATCCTGTTGCCGTGGCGGTGATTGTCACAGGTTCAATCCCGTCCAACAATGTGTTATTGTTGATAGTGAGCGATAACGACGCCGACGTATGCCCCGCGGAGATGGTGACGCTTGCGGGCACAGTGAGGCGGAATGGATCGCTGGAAGCGAGGCTCACGACCAGGTCGCTGCTTAACGGTGCGGATATGTTGACGGTGCCACTCACCATTCCGGCGTTTTCCTGGACATCCGAAGGCACGGTGAAGCTTAGGAGCGAACTATTAATCGAGAGAACGTATTCGCCGGTCCCGGCGTTGGTGGAGAGTACGCGAACGACATAATCGCCGTTTGTAGTCGCTATATATTGCAGCTTTGCGTTCCGTCCGTCGGCGGAGGCGTTGTCGTCGGAGGCAACCAGAGTGCCGCTGGGATCGTACAACTCGATTTTCGGATCGAGGGTGTTGACAAATTCATTTGCTCCTCCGGCGGGAGTGGAGGTGGAAATCTGCAGAGGATCGCCGGAGCGTGCGGAAACCTTGTAATAATCGTTGCCGCTGGCCCCGCCGTTTACGACCAGGTGGTCCAGGTAGATGACTTGGCCGGCTTGGCCGCCGGCCACCACATAGGCAATATCGGCCGCCGGCCGAGTAATAGTCATAGTAAGGAAGCCGGGGGTCGGATACGTAGGCGCCGTAGTCTCCAAATCCTGTAATAACACGCCAGCGGAGTTATAGGCTTTCAGAAATCCAGGATCATTTGTGTCGTCCGCAACCAGATCGATCGAAACTGAAGACACGGGAGCGGAAAAAGCGGCCTTAAGGTTGAGTGTATCGCTCCAGGTCAGGCTTGTCCCGGGGGAAAACACCCGGGTTCCCGTGGAATGATATGATGCCGTCTGGGATGTCACCGCGCTGGTCGATCCCACGGAAGTCAAGGTAATCCCCGGCACGATGCTGGTCAGAGTCGTGCCGGAGGCGTAATTGTCCGGCTCCACGACTGTTATGATTGGTTCAATAAAGCCGAGGGCCGCGGACTGGCCGAGGGACGGGGCAATCGGTTGAGCCGTAGCGGCCGAGTCATTCGCTTCAATGTCGAACAAACCATTGCGCACGATGACGAGACTATAAGGGACGTTGCCGTCGCCCGTGATGCGGACATAATATGTGCCGGGGGTTGCGACGTTGAAGCTGCTGATCGCTTTGGCGAGGTTGGTTGCGCCGCTTGTCCCTGTTGCGATCAGCGATCCACTGCCGTTGAGCAGTTCCAGGTTTAGATTGCCGGTCGAGAGGCCCATGAGTGCAAAGGTGTCTATTTCACTCGCGGACACGGCGAAAGAGTAATAGTCAGAATCGGCGCCGGCGCCGAGTTGCCCAAGAATGGCTCCGCGCCGCGGGCCCGACGCTGCATTGGTCAGGAGCAAGAAAGAATTGCCCGCGTCCTGCGCCGTCGCCGTCGAGTTGTTTGCGGCGCCCGCGATTCGGCCTTCGAGTTCCAAGGCGGCGTTAAGGGTTACCGAGACCGTGTAGTTGCCGCTTGAGCCGGGAGTTCCGCCGACAACGATCTTATACGTTCCCCCGGTAGTGCCAGTGCCAATTGCCTGAATCAGGGCATTTTGGCCGGCCGCGGCCGCCGTGGCCGTGCCGATCAGCGCGCCGGAGGGATCGAGCAACTGTACGGTGGATTGTAATCCAGCACTATTCGGCGTGACCAGTATGCTGATGGTCTGGCCTGTGTCGAGGGGCAAGGTGAAGGTATCGGTGTCGCCGCTGGGGCTGACGATGCCGGACGCGGAACCGGTATAAATCAACGAGCCCGCCGGAACAACCGAGGTCAAGGGGACGGGAAATGCAACCATGGAGAAGTCCACGGCGTAGCTGGCTGAAAAGGCCGCGCAAGGATTGCCCGACGCATCGGTAATAGCGCCGGCCGCGATGCTCGCGTTGAGAGTCCCCTCGGTCGTTATGCCGCCGATGGTAAATCGAACGGTTGTGTAGCCGGGCATGACGGTGACGCCCGTGACCGCGGCGCCCGATATGCCGGAAAGCGTCAGTGAACCGGTCGTAACCGAAGTGGGAGTGACAGGGGCGCTAAATGTGACGTCATAAGTGAAAGGCGCCGGCAGGGCGAACGTGCCGCCGGCAGGCGGCGTGGTCGTGGTGACCTGGATGGGGACAAAAGTCGTCGCCTGGTCGGTTACCACGGCCGTATGACCCGTGCCGTCGCTGGCGTCGCTGTACGTGACCGTTATCGTGCCGCCGGCAATGGTTTCCAATACACCGTTGCCGGATGCCACCGTACCGGCCGAAGTGAGAATGCTGCCTTGAAATACGCCGCCGCCCTGGGCGGCCAATGTGACCGTCTCGCTATCGCCGGCGCTGGATGCTATAGTCACCGGGCAAGATGGATTTGCGCTCAGGTCGCTGTCGCCGACCGTAATTGTCGCCGACGAGCCGATAGGATACGAGTGTGCCGAAAAGCTCACAGTGCCGCGAGACGACACCGGCGGCATGTCAAAGGCTTCTACAACGCCGCTAGTGGTGCTGGCGCTGCCGCTTACGGCACTGTAGCCCATTCCACGCCGGGCAAAGGCCGTCCAAATCGTCGTTTGATTCACACCGCCGGTTAGATTCCGGTCGGCGAGCAGAATAGCATCGCGGCTTTGAAGAAACGTTGGATTGGCGGGCATGAGTTTCAATGAGTCTTCGACCAGCTTCAATGCCAAAATATTCCCCGCCGCTCCCGCAGAATAGCCGGCGGCTATATTAGAACTGAATCCGTACTTATCTATCAACAGCCAGTTCATATCCCAAAGCGCCGAGCACCAGACTTCGCCCTCGTCGTGCACTTCGGAATGCGTGCGTATGTTGCCGTAGGTCAAGGGATTGACCGACATATCGAAGCTGTAAGGATAGCGGCGTATGCCCACGTCGGTGGGCGACTCACCCAACACGTAAGTTCCCACAGGGTATCGGCCCAGCTTTATATCGGAAGCTTTCTGCGTGAACATCAGGCCCCACCAGTCGCCCCACCCCTCACCCATGCCGCCGCTTTGAACGGCAGTAAGCGCATTGACATTCGACGGCTCGCCCACAAGCCGATTCGAGACTCCATGACCATATTCGTGTGTGATAATCATGCTCTCCAAGTCTCCGTCACGATTCGGAGTGGTATAGGTGAAATTGAACATTTGCATTCGCGGGGCTTGGCCGTCGGGCGGAGTGGCAAAGTTGGCGTTATTGGTACCGCTGCCGTCTTGAGCGTCGGCTTGCACGGGATCGTTTCCCAACCCCTGTCCCGTATAGTTCGTTACCTGGAAGTTCCCGGCAACTTCAGTGAAACCATATTGGTAGTGGATGTCGTGATTTAAATTGTTCCAGTAAAAAAGATTCGTAATCGCTGCACTCTGATAGCCACTTGGGGCTTGGGCTAAATTGAGGGGAAAATCGAAATTTAGCGCGGCGGTCCCATCAGGCCGAAATCCGCCCGTGTTGTTGGCATCGACGTCTTCCTGCGCCGATACGTTGTTTCCTCGCGTATCAGTGTATTCAGGGTCGGCCACGCCGTTGGTATCATGCCAACCATAAGGAGAAGCCGCTGAAATCTGAGGATCTGTCACGATTGAGCGCGATCCGTCCGGCGGACTTTCCACCGGTAGTGCAAACACGTTATAGGAGGCGCTGTCCACCCAGTCGTTTAATCCCACTAATTCGCCGCTTGTGGCGTCGGCGCTAACGTCATACCAATGTTCGCCGTCAGGCGTTCGCAAAATGTATTCCCAGGCTAGAACAACGCTGTTATCGCCCGTAGGAACGTACAGCATTTCAACCGGAATGGGGTCCAAGGAATAATTGAGATTATTCAGAACCGTATGTTCCGGCGTGGCGTCTGGGTCTGCATCCTGTCCATCTATAGTTGTCAATTGCGTGCTGCCCGCAAGCGCGCCGTTGGCAGGAGCGGAATTTGTCAGCCCTAGTGCCGCAGCCACCGATTCCAGAGCCGCAGACGCGGATAATGTTGGAGCTAAAGATTGCAGCGCCTCCGATGCGGATGGAATTGACGTTTGTGAGACGACAAGGGCCACATTAGCCAGCGTTTGGGTCAATCCGGGAACGAAACCCCCGGCGACATTGATTATACAGCCAGTGGCGGTAAGATTGACCACCATGTTTGCATCAAAGACCTTCAGGCCGTTACATTCCTGCTCCAGGTAAATATGGGTGAGCCCGGTGTCGGCGTCTGTGTATTGATCCGTTACGATAGAGTGGGAAAAATCATCCGCGGTCAAGCCTAAATTAGCGGCATTGGACTTCAGATAATTCATTGCAATATCAAGCGGCTTACCCGCAGACGGCCCGGTAAGATATCCGTCCAGATTGTGCAAATCATGTTGAGGTGGCAGATAAAGAATATTGGCGGGTCCAATTGATAGTAGAGCCCGTTGCTCTAACGCCTCGACTCGCATGTTGTGAATGAAACTGCGAACTGCAGAATGCGGTTTTTTTTGCCGCTTAAAAAAATCCCATTTTTGAAGACCAAATGAAAATGGAAATAGATGCCTCACCGCTCGCTGCAAAGTAAACATGTAAAATCTCCAAATCACATGTTAAGTCCTGAATAGAGAGCAATTTTAAACATAAGATACAACCGTAATTAATAGCGGTTATTATAGACCTCAAAAGTGTTAAAGTAAAGTTTTTTTGTAATTAAAAAGTGGTATACGTCCCCGCCGGCCATTTGAGTAAGAACATATCGATTTAACACGCCGTTTATTAGGAATAATTATGACGTTTTAGAGTGCCTTTCGTTGGCAAAAGATGGAAGAACACCTATGGCAATTACCAATTCAGTGGGAAAAAGTGTTGCCCGACGTATTCATGTCCTGCTTGGCCCATTTGGCCACTTCCGCGCTAAGAACGCCGATTTTGGCCAGGGCGTCGATGAACACGCTGCCTATACTCTCTTGCACGGAGTTCCAGGTGTTTGCCGCCCAGGTGGTAAACTGCGACCAGATCCTTTTCATGAACAAAACCACGGTTACCCAAGTGCGCTGCATTCCTGTCCAGGCCTCGGCCATAAGCATGACCGTGCCGTAGAGCGCTTCATTCCACACTTTCATAAACCAGCCTTTAAAGGTGATCCACATGCCCGTAAGCCAGCCGATACCTTCCTGCCAGAGCATTTTGAACGTGTTCCAGGCCACGTTCATGGCCGCGCCGATGTCGCCGGAGGTCAATGCCACAGTTATGACATTCCATGAAAGTAAGGCGACATGCTTAAGATACCCGAACATGGTCCGTCTATTTGTTACCTACCCGGTTGAGATGAGAGTTGTCGGGATTTTTGCAGGAATTGATTAATTTTTGGCAGAAAAATACAGATCTGTACACTCAGTCGAAGAAAGATCTTAAAGAGAAAATAAACCAGCAAAAATAGTAAGGCCGGGATTGCTCCCGGCCTTTGCGTACCTATCAATCAGAGCAGGTTTACAACCCGCTCGGCGAGGCCTTTTTCACCCAGCACAACGTTCAACTTGCCCGATGTGGCGACCTTTTCCAGGACTTCCAGTTCCCGGAGCCGCATCAGCGTTGGATTGCCTTCGAGCAGTTTGGCGGTGTTGGCCTGGCTGCGCATGGCCGCCGTTTCTTCGCGGCGGACAATGAGGTTGGCCTCGGCCGCCTTTTTAGCCTCGGTGACCTTGTTCATCAGCTCCTTCATGTCGCCTGGCAGGATCACGTCGCGGATGCCGGCCGAGACGATTTCCAGACCCAATGCGACAACACGCTGCCGGACGGTCTCTTCCAATTCACGCGCGACAACCTCCTTGTCGGTGAGGAACTGGTCGAGTTCGCGGCCGCCTACGATCTCGCGCAAGGCCAACTGGGTTTCGCGATACAGGGCCTGGCGTGCGTCGTCCGCAACGCTGACTGCCTTGCGGGCGTCGGCAATGCGGTAGGTAATTACGGCGTTCATGCGGAGCGTGACCTTATCGGCAGTCATGATTTCCTGACCGCCGACGTCGAGCATCGTTTCGCGCATGTCAACCGGAATCAACGCGACCTTGGCCACGTTCTTCCAGAACGCATAGCGGCCAGGTGGCAAGGTTTCGACGTAGTTGCCCTCTTCGAACAACACGCCCACGTGGCCCTGTTCGACGGCATATGCATCCAGCACGCGGCCGGCCATGGCCGACTGCACGATGACCTGGAGGTCCTTGTGTTCGAAGCGGACCTTGCGGGCATCGATCACCTCGACCGCTACGTCGCGCTTGGTGTTCCAGTAGGCATACAGGCCCAGTGGCAGTACGTGGCTGAACCGGCCGTCGATCCAGACCAGCGCACGCTGGTAGTCTTTCAGGTCAAGGACGACTGCACGGTCCGCAAGAGCACCTGACTTGACAATAATGTCGAGCTTTTCGTGGACCAGCCATGGCTCGCGCTGCGAAACCATGTTGACGCAGACCTTGCCGAACGGATCAAAAAACCAGTACCGGCCCTCGCCGAGCAGGCCCTTGAACTCACCGTCGCGGAAGTACAGACCCATCTCGTAGCTGCGGATTTTCACTTTTTTTAACATTACATTCTTCATTATTCATCCTCCTTATCTTCAATAAAGCGCCTTCAGACGGCGGAACGTAGGCTGATCACACATACAAGTGCGGAGTGCATTTGAGCATCCGCGGGCTCCCAGGTTTACAGTAGTTTCGTCCAGGCTTTCGCGACTGGGCTTACAGGCTCAGCCGCGCATCGCCCGGCGTCCACTACCGCAGTGCCGGGAGCCGGCGAAAGCGGTATCCATGCACTACAAGGCACTCGAATGTGCCGCCAACAATCATGGCAAGCCGATCGTGGCAGCTTCATTGCAATTTCCGGCCCGAGGGCCGGTTGTTGCGAATTCACTGCCATTACGCGCTTGTCCATGTTGTTGGCCGATCGCACAAACGCCCGCCGCCTTCGGGCTACATAGTCGAGATGCTTTCGCATCCCATGGAGCAGGTTTACGGCCTGCGGTGTGGTACGGGAATCGAACCCGCGACAGCCAGATCCTTGGTCTGGTGCTCTAACCAACTGAGCTAACCTCGCTCGATACCGACTATTGCCAGAACCCATTGGCGGGACACACGTCGCCGACTGCCTGAAATCAGGACAGGACGGCGTGCGCCGCTGGAAAAGGCGGCATCTATGCTTACTAAAAGGCGTGACCACCGCGACCATGCTACGCATGGTGCCCCGGTGGTGCCCGGAGTTGAACCCACAAAAAACCGCTTTGCAGGCGGTTGCCGTGCCGTCTGGCTCCAGCGCCGTAAAATCACCCGCCGTTTCAGGTGGGCGAAAGGCTATCATTCTCTAAAAGTAGTGATTTCGGTTCTCGCCATCAAAAGCAGCCCGATTTCAGGCAGCATTTTTTGAATCGTTTACCGCTGCCACATGGACAGAGGTCGTTGCGGCCGAGTTTTTCCTCAAACAGCTTGTTGCCATGCACGATCCGCTGTCCTCGCTTGACTCGCGTCTCTGAAGCGAATCCTTTTCGTCGTTTACTCATCGTCTCGAAAAAAATGGCTGGTCTTCAAAATTGGAATTTCTCATGGGACACCTCCTTCTTAATAAGGTTCATCAGGAAAAAATAAAAATGCCCTCGCCAGGAGTCGAACCTGGTCTTCGACCTTCGCAGGGTCGCGTGCGCAATCCGCCACACTCCGAGGACTCATTCCGTTATAGTGCCTTGCCGAGGAATCGAACCTCGTCTAACAGTTTCGAAGACTGTTGTGCGATCCGGCACACTCGCAAGGCATGTGTAATATTGCGTTATATCACGTATTTTTTCGAGCCTATGTCTTTATAAGGATTGTTTTGATTTGTCGACTTGGAGCCTAGACGATGAAGCGATTGCAGTATGGGCTGATTGGTCTCTTCATTGGCGTCACTGCCGTTGCCGCATCTTTTAGTCTGGGTAAATGTCTGCCGTTGGCAGGCCCTTGGACTTTTCTATGGTCATGGATTGTCCTACACATCATCCATGCAGTTCTTGCTGCCGCAGTATATATTTGCCCACCCTCTGTTGCAGAGCCAAGACGATTCGGAACGTTAACTGCCTCCACTATTGTCACATTATTGCCTCTCATCACATTGTTTTTATTTGTACAAGTGTTTGTTATTGGACATTCCTCAAATGTGCGCGAGTGCGCGGGCGAGTCCGGTTTTGCACTCTGGGGACTTTGGATGTCTTCGTGGCCTCTTCTTTTGATATGCAACGCTGTTGCTTGGCCTGTTGCAGTGATTTCTACAATATTGCCTCCGTATTCATTTCGATCTTGGATGTCCATAGGTGCGAGATTCTTATCGGTAATGCTTACCACGTTTTCGTGGTATACGCTCACAACATATTTTCCGGACGCATAAACACTGTCTGCGTCAATTTCCAAGAGCCGACGACTGGATTCGCACCAGCATGAACCGGTTTACAGGACCGGCGCCTTTCTCAGTCGAGCCACGTCGGCAGCAAGCAGGAGTGCAAGGATTCGAATCCTGCGGAGCGGCTTTGGAGGCCGTTTGCTCTCCCAGGAGCACACTCCTGTACTGCTCCCTGCGATTTTGCGGAGAGCAGTCCGTCACTTTTGAAGTTCCAAGTTCCAGTATGCTTCGCTGATGAACTTCGACCAGCTTGCAATCCGCACGCTATGATCGGCATAAAGCGGTTTCCACGCCGGCCGAAGCGGTTTGTGGCGGAGTTTCAATCGGGCCTGTTCGGGCGTACGATCAGCCTTCCGCTTGTTGCAGGCCATGCAAGCCAATACGCAGTTTTCCCAACTTGACACACCGCCTTGCGACCGCGGCAAAACGTGGTCGATGGTTAATTCCTCGCTGCCCGGCTGCGCATCGCAATACTGGCAGGTATTGTGGTCCCGCTTGAACACATTCCGCCGGCTGAAAGTAACAGTTCCGATGGGCAGCCGATCATATCTGCTAAGGGTAATCACTTCGGGCACGCGCAGCCGGAATCGAATTGCCTGGATGAACGGTTCGTTGGCGCACGGCACGAGCTTCGACCAGTCAGCCCAGGTATAAAGCTGATAGTCTTCGGGATCTACCACACGTGCCGACTCGTTCCACAACAGCACCAGCGACCGTGCCACGGTGGCAACATGCACCGGTTGCCAGTTGCGATTCAAAACCAGCGTGTGTCGCTGTAGTACGCTGCGAACCATGACTTTTCTCCATATCTTCCAGTTGAATAGTAAATGTTTTATTTATTTCAAATCATCATTCAGCACTCAACACTCATAATTCCAAAAAGGGTGTCTAGGGAGAGTCGAACTCCCACCTTCTGGTTCACAGCCAGCCGTGCAGAAACCGCTACACCACAGACACCACTGCAATTATCGTTTATGCAAAACTCGCTTTGTTTGATAATCGTTTGCTAGCACCCCGACCAGGACTCGAACCCGGAACTCCTCGTTAGAACCGAGGAATGATGTCCGTTTCACCATCGGGGCAAAGTTATCACTTATCAAGCGGAAGGCATGGGATTCGAACCCACATGACCCTTTCAGGGTCGCACGGTTTAGCAAACCGGCCCGGCTAACCGTATCCGGCTACCTTCCATAATCCTCCTCACATGCAGTGGACCGCCGGGGACTCGAACCCCGATTACCTGGGTGCAAACCAAGTGTCTTCCCCTTGGACCAGCGGCCCGTTTCTCAAGCCCACACGATCGTTATTAAAATCAGTGACCGAGGTGGGAGTCGAACCCACAAAGTCACGAGGCTCTCGACCTCGCCGCTTTTCCTGTTTGCGTACCCGGTCGTGGCGGGTCCGGGAGTCGCACCCGGCAGTTGGAACTTATGAGGCTCCACTGAGCGCTGGCTCACCCGCGTTGTCAGGAGTTAGAGATCAGCATCTGGGGAGCTAGTATTCCAGGTCCTAATCTCTAACCCCTTCTTTCAGTGACCAAGGGGAGATTCGAACTCCCAACAACGACGTTCTGAGCGTCGCGTGTCTACCAATTGCACCACTTGGTCATTGCTTACATGTGACCCCGACCACCGCGACCATGCTACGCATGGTGCCCCGGCGGTGCCCGGAATTGAACCCAACCTTGCCGGCGTGAAAGACCGGTGTCCTTTCCGATAGACGAACGGGCCAAATTTTAGTGCGCCAGGCAGGAGTTGAACCTGCACAGCCTGTGGCGGCGGATTTACAGTCCGTTGGGCTCGCCATTGCCCTGCCGGCGCAATCTGAAGTGGCACGACCAACACTGCGTGTCGGTGCCCGGAGTCGAACCCGCATTCACCAAGGTTCGGGCACCGCTGCGTAGCGGTGGTCGTGGCCGCTTTGCCGATTTGCGTACCGTGCCATGTTCATCAAAAGCGCCCTCGACGGGATTTGAACCCCGGGCACCGCCGCGCAGCGGTGGTCGTCTTGCGTGACAGGCAAGCGAGCACTCCAGGCTGCTCCACGAGGACGTATTTCATTGCAGTGGCTCAGGCGGGATTTGAACCCACGATCTCCGGTGCCCAAAACCGGCGGATTCCCAGGCTTTCCTACATCCTGTTGGCTAAAGTGCCCAGCGGGAGTTGAACCGGGCACCGACCGAAGGTTGGTCGGATGGTCGTGATCCTTATAAGAGACCTGCTCTAACCACTGAGCTACACGCCGACAAGGCGAGTAGGGCGGGAGGGATTTGAACCCACACCTGCCGGATTAAAAGTCCGGTATGCTGCCGTTACACCACGACCCTATGTCTGGTCGGGCATATTCGTTTCCATCGTGTTTCCATTGCTTTCTTCCTTTTTTCAAATAATCTTTGACACCTTTGTGAATCGAACGTAGTGCTATTTGGTCATCGATCTCGTTTGGGCAAATGCTGCCATACTCAGCCGACCAACGAGCGAGGGACTGTCGGCGCGCACCTTCCACGCAGTTGATTGGCATGATTAGCGGCCACCTTCCACGCAGTGGGTCGGGAGGCGCTCGAATCCTCGTCTCCTGGTTTTCAGCCAGGTGGGACCACTGCGACCATGCTGCGCATGGTGCCCAGCGGTGCCCCCGTCTCAGCTACCGACCCAACAAAAAAACCCGATGTCGTTGTGACACCGGGTTTTATGTACTCCCGCAGGTATAAGGCCAAGCGTCACAAGCGCAGTGGATGCATATATAGCGTATTCGCTGGTTGACCAGCTAAACGCTCTATGCATTTCGGATCGCTTATAAGTCTTGACCAAAACACAGTAATATTCCTCGCTCATTTAGGGTAAGTCAGCGATTGGATGGACAGCCAAACGCGCCTTACCGGTTTCTATTACAAGTATAGACGACAAATCCTTAAAAAATGTTCAGAAAGAAATGAAAATGTTCTAAAACGATCTGCTAGCTAATAGTAGATACCCAGAGAAGCTCGTTTATTGCACTAGCATAATGTTTTTTTGGGATATGTCAAGCGAAGCATTACAATAATTTACCACTTACAAATAGACAGTGCACTATAGTTTCGTTGTTTCTTTTAGGGGGATTTCATCATTTACAGGAACATCACCATGAAATGCCAATGCATTATGTTAATGTTTTAAATACGGTGGTTAGTTAGGACTCTCAAAAAAGGCGTGAGTTAACAGGAATGTCACACTAATTGGTACCGATGACCACTGGCAATCGCGCCAAGGTGTCGAGCTACAAGACACTAATGGTCAGTTCGTAAAGTGACTCGTCAAACTTTATGATATATCCATAATGGGAATGGAACGGAACATCTTGGTGTGGAATATATTACCTATGGCTTAGTTTCGCTTATCTTGCAGACGAGCAAGCTTTCTCGTTTTATGACGAATTACTAAGGGACAAATCTGTTTATTTTTAATGACAGCAATCCTATTTTGAAAAAACGCAGTCAAGCAAGAATGAGAAAACCCGCTCCTGTGCCGGGTACACTGGAGCGGGTGAGGGTGTTTAGGGGTTAATCTGTTTTAGGATCTGCCGGAGCGGCAGAGCAACTGCCGCTCCAACAGAGTTTTCGATCGGTAATATTCGATCAATTGTTACCGGCTGCGGCGCCAGTAAATTCCCAGTCCCATTGCAGCCAGCATGAGCATTGCCCAGGTTGACGGTTCCGGAACCGGAGATATCGAGCCCAGGCCCGCGGTCGGACCTCCCGGAAGGGGGGCGATGGTCAGCGTGGCCCCGACACCGAGAGTAACGGTGTTCTGGACCACCGAAGTGGCGGTGAGGCTCGTGTCAGCGTCCAGGATGAGGTTGCCGATGCCGCTGATATTGCCCAAGGTCTGCGCCTGCCATTTACTTCCAACGTGGCTGTGCTGGCAGCCGTGGAAATATCGGAAGCAACGTTGATCTGACCGGTGGAGGTCAACTGCAACAGGCCATCACTTATGGTTGTTGGGCCGGTGTAGGTATTGGCCGCGGTGAGGATTAGCGTGCCAACGCCGTTCTTGGTCAGACCACCGTCGACCGCAGCGTCACCACCGATGTTACTATGCGCTAGGGCCTGAGCGATCGTGACGGAGAACGCTTGGGTATCGACCACCGCGCCGCCATTGCGGACGTTGGCCCTGGTCAGAGTGTTCGTCACGAATAGCTGGCCCGTGGGGTTTGGGGTGGTGTCGGACTGGGAGGCCTGCAACGTGCCGCCGTTGAAGTTGAAGGTGGAGGAGCCGGTGCCGCCGCCTACCCACCGGGTTGCAATCGTTCCACCATTGAGGTTCACGGTGCCGAACGACCCGCCTTGGTAGCCGATATAAACGGCAGGCAAAGCAACTCCGCCAGCAGCGGTATCAAACAGGGCGGAGCCGGACACATTCAACGACCCAGTGCCGAATTCAGCCACATAGACGGTGCCGCTAAAGGTGCCGCCGCTCATGTAGTAATCGCCAATCGAGTTGGAACTGCCGTTGGCAATCGTCATGCGATTGTTGGTCACCGCAATCGAACCGCCGGTCTGGGTCAGGGTTGCCGTGTTGCCGGCGGAGCCGCCGCCCCAGCCGACCACGAACCAGTTTCCAGCCGATACGCTGCCGCCACTTACGTTCATGGTGACGGTTGCGCCGCCGGAGGGATTAGCACCAGAATCGGTGCCAAGCCACAACTCATGGACCGTTGTAAGACTACCGCCGGTAGTCACATTGAGTGCACCGGTCGCCCCGCTGGTGGAGCCAACAATAAGGCTCGGTCTGGTAGTCAAATTGGCATTCAGGGTACCCGATACAGTCAGGATCGGGTTGCCGCCAGCCGCATTGCCGACCGTGATCAGGCCGGTGGTGCTGGTGGTGCCGCCGATGGCCAGTGTGCCGTCGGTAACAACCGTGGCGCCGGAGTAGCTGTTCACGTTGTTGAGGTTCACGGCGGCCGCGCCGGTCTTGGTCAGCGGGGTAGTGCCCGTGATGCCGGCCGCCCCGGTGATCGTGTAGTTCGACGTGATGTTGTTGAACGTGACGCTTGTCGGGGTGACGTTCGCCGGGACGTTGACCGTAAAGTTGGCGGCACTGTCATCGAACAGCACCGTATCGTTCTCGTAGTAGTCGGTCTGGCCGCCGGCGGTGATCAGATTCCAGTTCTTTGGCAGCGCTTGGATCGCGGTGGACCAGACCTGCCCAGCCAGCGCACCGGTCCATTTGGGGCTGTCAAAGCCGGTGACGTTGATCCAGAGGTTACCGCCACTGAGTTGCAGGCCGCCATTCACGATACGGCCGTTGGTCAGGCTTGGGCCCGCCGTGAAATCGCCCACGGAGGCCGTGGTGCTGCCGTAGCCGATCAGGTAGTATGTGCCCGCAGTTAACCCGCTGCCGTAGGCATTGACCACGACCTGGCCGTTGGCCGGCGTGGTCGCCAGAGCGCACCGTGACGCTGATGGCCGGCGTGGTCGGGGCTGCCAAGCGAGCATTGACGGCCGCCGCGCCTTGGAAGGTCAGCGCAGCCGCCGTCAAGGTGCCGGTGCCTCCGTTGCCGTTGGCAATCATGCTGCCGATGCCTGCCGTAATCGCGCGAACCGAGCCAGTGCCGTCCAGGGTGGACGGATCCAGAACCACCGGGCCGGCGAGGCTACCGGTCACCACGAGCGTGCTGCCCCCGCTGGTGTATGTCGTGAAGGCATTGGTGCTCGCACCACTGAGCGTGACGGTGTACGGTCCGACAATCGTCAGGGCCGCCAGTCCGGAGCCGCTGATGGCGTTGGAAAGCGTAATAGGACCGCCCACCGCAGCAGAATCAGGTCATTGCTGGATCCGATCGCGACGGGCGTGCTCAGCGTGAATGGCGCGGTGCCGGCGTTCATCAGGCCGTTGATCGTAGTGGTGGCAGCGCCGGTCTGCGTGCCGCCAGCCAAGATGCGAACCGAATTGAAGTTGCGGGTAAGGCCCTGACTGTTATTGATAGGAATAAGCGTGTCATAGTTGAGGGTGCCGTCGCCGCCGCTGGGCACGCCATCCCAGGCTCCGCCGGAAGTGTTTTCCGGGATTGCGCTGATATAAGGCGTGACGTTGGTGCCGCCAAGCGTTGCGTAGGTATAGCCGCCCGTCCCGCCGTTAGAGGGCGCGCCCGGGCTGCTGATAATGGCCCATGTCCCAAGTAGGCTATTTGTCCACCCATTGGTTGTCGTGACGCCATTGGCGCCGTCTTGGGTGCCGGTCGGCAGGGTGAAGATCGCCGTGCCACCCGGATTCTTGGTGATGGAACCCAGGTTCAAGACCATGGGGTTAGTGAACCTGTCGCCGGTCACGTTGATTGCCGCTCCGCCGGCGTTCAGGGTGGTGGATCCCATGGTTTGGCTGCTGAAGGCCGCCGCACTGGCGATCACGTTCAAAGTGGCGCAGCCCAGCGTCAGCGAAGACCCGTTGGCCAGGATGTCCGAGATCGGGGCCGTCAGGGCGCTGAAGTCGAGCTGCAAGGTGCCGCCGGTCCCCACCGTCGTGGACGGGGAGGTATTGGTGCCCGCCAGGGTCAGGGTGCCGGCGTTGACCGTAGTCGCGCCGGTGTAAGTGTTGTTCGTGGTGATTGTGACGCTGCCCGAGCCATTCTTGGTCAGAGTGCCGGCCACGACGCCCCAATTCCTGATACCCCAGCCGCCCGAGCTCAAGATGGTGTAGTTCAACGTGCTGTTGTTGAACGTCGTATTGAGGACTTGGACGTTAGCCGCGTTGATGTCAACCGAAGTCCGTGCGGGATTGGCAGTGTCGTCGAACACGACCTTGTCGCCGGTCAAGAAATCGGTCGGGGTGCCTGCGTTAATGAGCCTCCAGTTTCTGGGCAGCGGATTCAGTGCGGTATTCCACGTGTTGTTCACGCCACCGGTCCACTTCGGCGTATCGCCGTTGACCAGAAGCGCGATGGTGTCATTGATGGTGTCGCCGTTGGTGTCGCGGAGGAACAGGCCGCCGACTGCCTGACGGGGGCCAAGGGTTCCGCCCAGGGCGCCCAGGACGACATCACCGCCACCGAGGCCGAAGACGCTCCCGGCGCCGTATTTGATCAAGTCGTTAGCACCGTCCGCCCAAATCCCGGAGACGGGCGTGGGATTGACCGTCACCGTGCCAAATGGATTGATGTTTCGAGTTTTCAGAGCGCCCGTCACGATCAGGCCCGGCGAAGACGTCCGGACGTTGGCGGCGGCGCTGCCGTCGAAGGTCAGCGAGGCGAGCGTCAGGGCGCCGCCGCCGCCGTTGCCGTTGGTGACGGCAATCGCGGGATTGTCCAGCACGGTGGTGGCGCCGATCGAGCCGGTGCCGTCCAAGGTGCCCGAATTGACGTTAACAGGGTTGCCGACCGTGCCGGTGAAGACTACCGAACCAGTACCATTCTGGTTAATGGTGCCGGTGCCGGTGATCGTGGAACCAACCACGATCGTATTGGAACGGTTGAAGTTAAGGGTGGCGTTGTTGGTCACCGCGCCGCCGGTGAGGGTGCCGGTAAGGCCGCCATTGCCGATGTTCAGCACACCGTTATTGATGGTGGTTGTGCCGTTGTAGCTTGAATTGCCCAGCAATGTCCACGTGCTGGCGTTGCTCTTCAGCAAGTTCAAACCGCCGTTCGAGACGGTGATGTCGCCAAGGATGGTGCCACTACCCGTGCCGCCGAGTTCCAGCGTATGGGTTTGACCGCCACCGTTGGTCACCGAGGCGATGGACACGGCCGCCGTGGTGGGGATGAAGGTCGTGGTATTGCTGTAGCCGGCAGTCAAGCTAATCAGCGCCTAAGGCGATCGTCGGGCTGCCGCCGACGACGTTAGGGCCTGCGGCAATCGTGATCGAGCCGCCGCCCGAGCCACCCGTAGCCCCGTTTCCGGAGAGGCCATGAGTCACGCCCGGATTTCCGAAAGTGGCGACGTCCGACAGCAAGGTAATGTTGCTGGTGGTATTGGTGCCGAAGGTATTCGCCAGCGTAGTGGGCGGCATTAAGGGCGATATCCAGGGTGCCGGTGCTGGCATTGGGGAACTGGATGTTGCCGGTGCTGAGGGCCGAGGCGTTGGCCACGACTATGGTGCCACTATTGAAAGTCGTCTGGCCCGTGTAGGTATTAACGTTCGTAAGGGTTAGCGTTCCTGCGCCGCCCTTGTTCAAATCGAGTTTGCCGCCACCGCTGCCGTCCGCCAAAACGCCGCTGAACGTGGTGGCTGCGGCGCTGTTGACAAAGAGCGAGTGTTCCACACCTCCGCCGTTGACGATCGTGCCCCCGCCGGCCAGACCGGTGGCGATGAAGTCGGCGGTGCTACTCGCATCAAGGCCGGTGTTGATTTGCAGCGTTGCGTTAGTGTTCACGGTCAGCGTGCCGTCTATGCTGCTATTGCCATTTACAGTGTTATACGAAGTATTGATGGCCAGCGTGCCGGTTCCAGCGGTGGAGACAGTGAGGCCGATACCCGAGCCCGTCGCGCTGCCGATCTTGCCCACAGTGAGAGTCGAGCCGTTGTTCACGGTGACGGTGGCGCTGCACCGCCGCCGCCAAGGGTCACAGGGGCGCCACCCATGTCCAGACTGTTGGTGCCGGCAAAGGTGAAGTCATCATTCCATGCTTGCGAGGTGATCCCGAACAGGGTCGTTGAGGTGACATTAGTGTTATCGAGCGTCTTTGGGTTGCCGGTGCCGACATTGAAGGAGCCGGTGCCCAGGGCGGTCGAGTTTCCGATGTTCAGCGTACCGCCGTTGAAGAACGTGCCGCCTCTGTAGTCGTTGTAGATGTTGAGCGTAAGTGAGCGGGTGCCGGACTTGGTCAGCGACG
This sequence comes from Pirellulales bacterium, assembly GCA_963838495.1. Lineage (GTDB taxonomy): Bacteria > Planctomycetota > Planctomycetia > Pirellulales > Thermoguttaceae > JBEKIK01. Next base: position 691,651 of record CAWIRC010000001.1, read on the forward strand.
AAACCACCGTGCCACTCGAGCTGAGGATGCCGTAGAAGCCCACGCTGCTGATCGAGTAATCCACCGCGCTGTTGTTGAACGTCATGTTGCCCGGGACGACGCTGGTGCCGAGGTCGATCGCCCTGTTGATGCCGGTGTCGTCAAAGATGACGATGTCGCCATCCAAGTAATCCGTCTTGATGCCCGTGTACTGCCAGTTCTTGTTGACTCCATTCAAACCGACGGCCCAATTAGTGCTATCCAATCCCGTCCAAGTGATGGCGGTGCCATTGATCTGCAATTGCAGGCTGCTGGCAGTCAATATCAGCGAGGGGGCTGCCGCCGCCGACTGACGCGGGCTTAAGCCGGTGACAGGGACCAGGGTGAAATCGGTGAGCAAGACACCGGGATCGCTGCCGAAGGTCAGCAGGGTGTAAATGCCGTTGTTCCAGCTACCCGAGGTGGTGACCGGAGTGACCGTGATGAGGCCGCTGGCAGGCGTGGTTGATAGGACGCCGGTAACGGCGACGCCCGGAACCACGGGTGTGGTCTGGACAAGCCTGGGATTGAACCCGGCGGCGCCCTGGAAGCCCAGCGAGCTGAGCAGCGACAGGGTGCCGCCACCGCCGTTGCCGTTGGTGAGGATGTTCGCAGCACTATTGGCAATCGTGACGCCTTGCGTGATCGAACCCGTGCCGTCCAAGGCTCCGGAGTTCACCGTCACGCTGCTGGCGGTGATCGATCCCGTCACCGAGAGGGCGCCGCCGTTGACCGAGGTCGCACCCGTGTAGGTATTGGCGCCGGGGAGGACCAGCTTGCCCAAACCCTGCTTATTCAGACCGCCGTCGATTGCATTGTCGCCGCCGATGATGCTATGGATAAGCGGCGTGGCGATCGTGATGTCGTACGTGTTGGAATCGATGATCGCGCCACCGTTACGCACATTGGCAACGGCGGTTCCCGTACCGCCGGATCCAAGATCCATAAACGCCACAAATGACGGACTCGTCGTGTCCGCTGCGGCGGCCTTGAGCGTGCCGCCGTTGAAGTTGAATGTACGCGCACCGTTGTTGGTGTTGGAAACAATCTTGGGCACGGTGAGCGTGCCGCCGTTGAGGTTATAAGTGTTATTCGAGGTTGCCGACCCGCTCTGGGCCAGGTTGAGATTACCGGTCCCGCCGACAGTAAAGCCCGAATCGCTGTAGAATGTCACGGTGCCACCGGTCTGGTTGATCACGTTGGTGCCGCTGGAGCTGGTATTTCCGGGGGTATACACAATGGATGTATTGTTCTCCAAGTTCAACGCCCCGCCGGAGATGTCCAATTCACCCTTGGATGTATCATAATAGCCAAGGGCCAGCCACTTGACCGCGGTGGTGCCGACGTTGACCACCGTGCCAGAACCCGCGATCGTCATTTTTCCCAAGTCGTTATTACCCGCATAGCCCAGGAAAAGGTCGTTGACGTTGTTGAGCGTTGCGCCGTTGCTGACGTTGAGGTTGCCCGTAGTCGTGCTTTGGTTGTTGTTTCCGCGGGCGAGGGTTATGGCCGAGATCGTGGCCGTGCCGCCGGAGATATTGATGGTACCCACCGCATTGTAGCCGGGGCCATTGGTATCAGTCGTACCGACGCGCAGTTCACCGGAGGTGGTCAGGTTGCCGCCGGTCATGTCGATGAGGCCATTGCCGGTGTTTCCACCGACGACCCCGGAGCTCGTGAAGTCAAAGGTGGCGGTCGCGCCGGGGCCGATTTTCAGCTTACCCGTGCCATAGCGGCCGATATAAGGGACTGCTCCTGATAGGACATGCAAGGTGCCGCCGGTCAAGTTGTAAGTCCCGTTGCCGAGTGTGGACGACGAGCTGCGCCCGCCAATGGCGAAGTTACTCGCGGTCGTCAGACCCACCGTGACCGTTCCACTCGTTGAACTGATTCACCGTTCCGTTGCCGGAGTAGTTCTGGCCATTGGCCCCGCCGACGTACAGGTTGAGGGTGGTTAACGCGGCCGTATCTTGAATGTTCAAGACGCCCGTCGAACCCGCCCCGTCACCCACGGTTACTGACATGCCCGCAGTGCCAGCGGTGTTCATAGTGGAGTACGCCGTGCTGCCGCTAAGCGTCAGGATAGCATTGGCGTTGCCTTGACTCCCAACCCACGTGTCCGCCGCGGCGACGGTCAATGACGCGTTATTGATCACCATTGTTCCGGTGTGAACCTGGAGTCTGCCGCCAAGGTAACTGGCAGTGCTGGGATTGAAAGTTAGCGTGCTGGTTCCGTCCTTAATAAAGTTGAAACCTGCAGGACTGCCACTAGTACCAAAAGACGTGCTGACTGTTGTCGGTGCGTAGATGTGGAAGTAGAGGTCGCCGGACGAATTGCCGATCGTGCCGTTGGAAAACGCGACGGTGTTGGCGCCCCTGGTCAACAGACCTGAATTGCTGACGGTCAAGGCCGCGGTATTGAGGTCAAGGGCGACATTGCCGCCCGAAGAATCGACAGTCAGGGTGCCGGCGCTTGCGCCGTGGTGTCCAACTTCGTCCAGTTGGCAGTTACGTTGTAATCGGTCGTTGTGCTGCCGGCGCCAGTGGTCGGCAAGGCCGTCCACGCCGACATCCTCACGATGTTGCCGCCTGAGATGATGCCCAAGTCAACACTGCCCGCCGCGGCATCTTGGACGACCGCGTAGGGGAGCTGCGTTCCGTTTGCGGTCGAAGTCGTGATGCTCATCGTGCCGCCGGCGGCAGAAGAAACGTCAATGTAGAGCGCTGCCCGGCCGTAGTTCGTGCCGGCTGCCGAGATTGTCGCCGTGGGCACGGCGCCTACCGCCAGGGTCGTGCTTGTGCCGCCATTGGGATTGAGCGTGATTGAACTGTAGGAATCGGTACCCAGCGAAAGGCCGTTGAACGTCTGGCTCGTCGCGCCGCTGGAGTTGCCCTTGATGGTCAGGTTGCCGCCGGCCAGCGACAGACCTGAACTGCTGCTCATCAAATTGGTGGGCGTGGCGAGGTAGGCGAAATCCAGAAGCAGCGTGCCGCCCTGGGAGGTCGTCGTGCCGGTGCAAGTATTCACGACGGAGCCGTTTAGCGTTAGCGTGCCCGCGGCGTCCTTGTACAGGCCCAACGTGCCCCCGCCGTTTTGCAGCACGCCGGAGAAGGTGGAGTTTCCGGATTGGTAGTCTCTGAACCACTTGCTTTGAGAGATCCCGATGCCGATTGTGCCGCTGCCAGCGAGACCGCCAACGTACATGTCCCCTCCGCCAATGTTGAAAGTGCCCGAATTGACAGTCAACGTACCGGCGTACAGGTTGCTGGTGCTGGTGCCGGTAGAAGAGAGCTGCACTGTGTTAGTGCCGTTCTTGACGATGCTGAGCGGGGACAGGATGCTAGAGGAGATGGCAGTGATGCTCGTGATGTTGGCGGAGCCGTCAAACGTCAGCGTCTGCGTCACGCCCCCCGGGGTGAAGATCGTATTATTGATGTTCAGGGTGTTGCTGGAATTATTGACCCAGGTCTGGGTGCCGTTGAGATAGATGTTGACGTTTTGGCCAGAGCCGCTATTCCCAAGCGTGACCGCCCCGGCGCCGGGATTGACGGTGATGCCGCCCGTGCCGAGCGTCAGGGTGCGATTAGTGCCGCCGGCGTTCAACGTGGTCGTGCCGGTGTTGTTGAAAGTGAGCGAATTGGCCGACTGGTTGGCGCCGAGTGAGACAGTTTCGGCGCCGTTGGCAGTCGTGATGTTGAAGATGACGTCGTCGCTGGCGCCGGAACGGCCGCCGGGTCGGGAATCGTAGCGCCCGACGCAGTGGACCAATTCGCCGCCGTGTTCCATGACGCCGTCGTGCCGTCCCACCATATGCTTATGGCCTGCGCGGTCGGGGCCGCGAAAAGGCATAACAAAATAATGGACAATCCAATAAAATACTTTCGGACGTACGCAAAATACAATTGCCGCATCATAAGACTTATCCTTTCAAAAAAGGTGCAAAAAAAGATGCAGGGAAAACTTCTGGGAATAGAATCCCACTATTTTCGCGATTATATCATAGTAAATTGGAACTACAAGCATTTTTATGATATTAATGCCTATCTTTATTGGCTTTACGCTAGAGTTTTTAGCTCGAAATGGTCGATAACTTGCGCAAATTTTCATAAAAATTCACAAAATCGCTACTGGTTCTACATTAGCCTTTGCCAAGTGAAGGCTGGTAGGCTGATTGCACCGATGCTCAGGAGGGCGAGAGCGGTTGGTTCGGGAATGGATGTAAGGTTCTCGCTTAACCCTTCCGCATTGAGACGTTTGACACCTATCTGGCAGTTTGTCATGGCATCTTATGCAGATCGGCATAACACAACCTCGTAGAATGGGTTCCGAGCCCATCTGACGGACCCCACACGCTCATCTGTCCCCAATTGAGGGTGTGGACACGGAATATCATTAGCTACTGTGGCCCGACAGTTCCCAGAGCGACTCTATGCATGACCTCAATCAAGTAGGTATGTGCCAGGTGTCAAGATAGGTTTGTTGGCACATAGGGAAGACAATTGGGGTTGCGAAAGCATGGCTAAAGTCATAGTCGCGCATAGAATCGCGTGCCTTTGGGGAGCGGTATCGAGACTCACACCCTGTTACTGTCTTCGCCGCCAACTATACCCAAGCAGGCACATGACACCGATAGCAAGAAGCGTTATGGCAGAGGGTTCAGGCACGGTAGTCAAAGGCGAGGCCGAACTTGGGCCGCCGGCAATCGCGGCGATAGTCAGCCTGGCCCCGGCGCCAAGCGTCACGGTATTTTGCACCACTGACGCGGCAGCCAGTGACACACCGGCATCGATCAACGTTGAGCCCGCACCGCTGATGCTGCCGGCGGTGTAGTTTCCTCTGAGCACCTCCAAGGTGGCGGCGTTGGCGACGTTGCCGATCGTGCTTGAGCCGGAGAGTTGAAGCGTGCCGGCATTGACGGTGGTCGTGCCGGTGTAGGTGTTGGTTCCCGAAAGCGTCCAGGTGCCGGCGCCTTCCTTCCAGAGGTTGATTATGCCGCTGGCATTGCCGGCGTTATCGGAAATTGGGCCATTGACGATGCCGCCCGCCGCGCCTTGGAGGTAAAGGTTGCGGGCAGTGGTGGCGTTGGTGGTGATCGGCCCGCTGAGCATGAGCATTCCGGCGTCGGACCGCACGCGTGCCTGATTGCCGCCGACCGCGATCGTGATCTGGCCGCTGATCATGTTGTATCCGCTGACGCTGCGGATGCCATCGGACCCGCCGGGGTCGTTGCGCTGGGCGAAGGTGATGGGGTTGGAGACGGTGATGTTTCCGTTCAGTTCCAGCCGGGCCGTGGAGCCGGTTGAGCCGCCGTCGCTGGGGATATTGATCGAGCCGGAACCGGTGACCCCCCCGCCGAGCCGCAACACGCCGCCGCTGACGGTGAGAGTCCCATTGTTCGTAATCGATCCGCCGCCGAGGGTGATGGTGTTGGTTCCGGTTTTGGTGAGCGTTGCGCCTGACTGAATGCGTACCCAGTTGCTGGTCGAGGAGGAGTTTAAGCCCCAGTCGATCGAGCCGGTGATCGTGCTCGTGTTGGCCAGCGTGTTGATGTATTTTACGGTTCCGACGCTGCTGGTCATCGTGAGCGTACCGCCGGAGAGATATGCCACGTGCTCGCCGAGGTTCGTGCCGCTGATATTGGCGGTACTCCCGCTGCCGACGGCGCCAATATAGCTATAACCCATTTGCGTCGGCGTCGGCGGGCTGCCGCTGTAAAGCGGCGAATCGCTGAACCAGTTGTACCAGCAGTATCCCGCGACGTAGCTGCGCGACTCGAGTCCCGGGATGATGATGTTGAGAAACTGACGGTTCGCATCGATCATCTGGGCATCGGAATAGTTGCCGTCCCAGTCGTGGATCGCGAATTCCGTAATGAACACCGGTAAGCCGTAGCTATTGTGATACGAATCGACCCGGCCTAAGAACTGGCTGGCGGCGCCGGCGGGGTCAGTGGGCGTGCTGATGTCGTACCAGTGGAACGCGACCGCATCGACCTTCAGTCCGTTGGCGTTGGCCTGGGACATGAAACTGGCGAGCCACTGCTGACCGCCGGATGAGCCGCCGGTGTCGGCCACCGCTGGGGAGACGAGTTTGATGCTGGTGCCGTGGGCGGCATTGTAGGCAATGGTGGAGCTGGAGATGGTGGTCCAGGAGGAGATGGCCTGGGCGACGGTCATGTTGGCCTGGTCGGAGCGTTCGGGCTCGTTGAAGCCGAGCATATATTGAGGATTGCGGGCCAGCGCGGTGTTGATGGTGGATTGAGAGGGGCCATTCCAGAACATCGGATAGAAGTTGGCGTCGAAACTGCCGGGGCTGGCCGGCCCGGTCCCCCAGGTGTAATACCATCCCGCGCCCGTCGCCTGCAGATTGTTGTAGTTTGCCCCCGAGTCCGAAAAGCCGCGCTTTGCCGAGAGGATCTGCCCGTGTAGGAACGATGGAAATAGTGCGACCATCGCCGCCACGATGGCAATTCGTGTTGACTCGCGCGTTTTCATCTGGTTTCCTCGCAAAGAGATAGGGAACTTGGGCTCTCCCGTTTTTTGCCGCGAACACTGGAATCCATTGATACATCCCTTCGGTCCAAACAAAATCATCGGGACTAATACTTCCCGCCGGTTACATTGTAAAGTACTAGAGGGGCGTTTGATGCTGTCGGTGGTCCCCGGTTTGCCCACTGCCGCAGCCGTATCAGTCAGGCGCCGGGATTTTTTAAACTTATCTCCTCTTTAGTTCCGAAACCCGCCCGCTACTAATCCCGAATTATAATTTATTGGCAACGCCATGTCAAGGAACGGGCAAAATCGAACATGTAGTTCCCGAGCCATGCGAAAAGTCTGGCTGGAAATCAACTTCACAGCATGGTATCATACCACTGCTGTGCAGTGCTATACTTTTCCTAGCGGAAGAGTTTGACGGCCAGACTAAATTGCACAACAGAGACGTACTCCGGCGAATGTTGATGGAGTAGACGATGCAAAAGGCAGCGCTCTTCGTCATTTTCATAGCGGTGCCACTTTGCCAATCTGTTCTTTGTCAGGAACTTGAGGTAAAGGATTCACTTCCTCCAGCACCACCACACAAGGATTGGAAACTGGTCTGGTACGATGAATTCGATGGAAATGAATTGGATAGAACCAAGTGGGTGTACCGAGCCGAAGGAAAACGAAGGGACGGCTGGTGGGATCGAAAAGCTATATCTTTGGACGGCAAGAGCCACTTGGTCATCAGTACCTTAAAGGAAGGCGATAGGTTCATTGACGCGGAGATAGACACAGAAGGCAAGTTTGAACATGCCTTTGGGTATTATGTCGCCCGAATTCAGTTTCAGAAGCAACCTGGCCACTGGTCGGCGTTTTGGATCACTGGCCCAGGGGTCAACAAAGTTGGCAATGAAGGCCGAGACGGCACTGAAATCGACATTACGGAGAAACCCTGGTTGGATGACCGAGTGCAGCACACCTTCCACTGGGACGGTTATGGCAAGGACCATAAGAGCGAGGGCAAAGTGGTTAATGTGCCAAGCGTCATGGAAGGTTACCACACCTTTGCCCTGTGGTGGACGCCCGAGGAGTATTTCTTTTATGTCGATGGCAAGGAAACCTGGCGAACAAAAGCGGGTGGAGTTTGCCAAGTGCCAGAGTACATCTTGTTGAGCGATGAAGTGGGAAAATGGGGCGGGGACATCACTAAGGCCAAATTGCCTGATAAAGTCCTTGTTGATTATGTGAGGGTCTATGATTTGGTGGATTAAGAGTAATTATTTATTGCTGTCGATTAATAACGAATGTAAAAGTTGTGTAAGGGCAGAAAAACTGCAAGAAAAAACGATAAGCGAACCAGAATTGGTTTCTGTCGCTAGGCGATGCCCAGGAGCAGGTGGACGCCTGGCGGCGAGATTATAATTACCAGCGTCCGCATCGAACCCTACCTCTTTGGGCTATCATGCTCGGATAGAAGAATGGGCGTCCTTTTGGTGACTAAACATTGTTTCCTGGCTCCTTGGCAAAAAAATGACTTTCATAGAAGGTCGGGCTTTAAAAAACAGCAATAAAAGTGTTTTATCAGAATTCATTTAACTGAAGGTGTCCTGAAATTGAATTGATCTAAGCGCAAGGGACTCCAGTGGTTATGTTTCTTTTTCCACAAGGAAACTTTAACCCCTGGAGATCCTAAGGATGGGAAAGCCTGGCATAGCAGGCGCGTGCTTGCATGCATTGGTAAAAATGGCTATTCCGCTTTTGCGGGAGGCCGAAAGCCGATGCCCAAGGACGGGGCCTGGAGCAAAACCCGATATACCGGATTGGTTCATTGAACTGTTGATTATGACTGCTGTACTCAAACGAAAAAAGACCAAATCCGCCCATTTCGTTTTGTCAAGGACAAACAAACTCGGTAATTGATCGCCAGTGAGAGCGGAAGGGACGATTTTCCTTCGCGCAGCACGTTTTTCCGCCGATATCGGCGGGCATATAAACTGTTTCGTATGACTATAAAATTGCAAGGCGAAAAGGCCGTTGAGGAAGGCATGGCCGATCCGCAAACAGTCGCCGTGGACAAGAGTTTGGTGGCGGCCAAAGGCCCATTGTGGCATAAGCGCGTGATCGGAAAGCGGGACGTATACCCAAGAGGCTTCACGGAGTGGATCAGGAAAGCACTTGGGGTTATTCGCATCATGACGGCTGGGTCCAAGGCTACAGTTTTTAAATAGTGGTAACAGCCACGGCCGGTAGCACTGTCTTTCCGCTGTTGGCTTCGGCCGACACGGCCGACATGAAGGGATCCTCCAGTTTTGACGAAAAAATCAATGACCTTCATGATAAAACTGATAACGTATTGGCCGACAGCGGTTATGACAGCAATTACCTTGCCGAGCGTATCGAGTACGACAAAGAAGGCTGTAAAACAGGGCGACGATTTCTTTGCCCCGAGAATCGACGTGGCTGCAAGAATAAGGCGGGTACTGTATCCCTGACGCCGCGTGACAAACAACACCAAAGGCGAATCCAACGCATGAAATTCCTCAAAGCCGTCGCGGAAAACACCTGTATGCACGTCGCGGGCAAACAGTGGAACCGTTCAACGACTGGTTCAAAAGCTTGTTCGAGTTGGATCAGCAAGTATGGCATCGATGCTTGGGAAATAACCGTACTCAAATGTTGGCTGCAATCTTTGCATACCAACTTCTCGTTCGTTATAACTACCGTCATGGTAACAAGAACGGACAAGTAAAATGTATCATGGATTGTTTATGAATTTCAGGACATCCTCAATTATTAATTCGCCGCTTATATCAACACCAACAAACAATTGACGGTCATGCGCCGCGATTCCCGAGCCGTTGACATATATCCTTTTGATTATGGGGGTGATATGAGCCCTGATTTGTGGTCGGCGGCGAAATTAATTTTTTGAATGTATGAATTATAATATATATAAAAGAAGTTGACGACTGTTTTAAAATCCGAATTTTAGAAGTACACCGGCCTTTTTTATGAATTCACGCATGTTTTATTAATAAATTGTTTTGTTATAATAAAAGCTGCAATAGTACCGAAATTTCCCTAAATGGTGACACAATGACTCTCAAATCTCGTTGCTGCTTTTTCGTACCCGCGATTATCGTTTTAAATGTTGTTTTCCTCGTGTCGATATCAACTGCATACGACCCCGCGCCGCTCGCTCCGGACGTCAGCAGGTATGACATCGAATTAGGCTACAGCACAAGCGGCATGAACACCATTGCCTTTCGCCGCAACGCGATATGGACCGAAGGCAATTACCAGCTTCTCGCATACTACTACGATGCCACTAGTCCCAAGGTCGCGGTGGCCCGGCGAACCCTGGGCAGCGGTACTTGGAATATATATCACTTTCCTTCTTTTGTTCCTAATTCCACCGACGATCATGACGTGATCAGTTTCGGCATCGATGGCGAGGGATTTATGCACGTGGTTTGGGGTTTGCATAACCAAACGGTAAAATATGCCAAATCCACCACTTCGGTATTAAACAGCAATCCCATATCTTTCTCTGCCCAGCAAAGCACCATGACCGGCTACAGTCAAGGGGACGCAACCTATCCCGAATTCTACAGGGTTTCCGACGGCGATTTATTGTTCGAATGGCGCGACGGTGCTTCGGGATCGGGCGATGAGAAGTTGATCCGTTACGATACCGCCACTCCCGATACAAATCTCATCTGGAATAGAATACACGATCCGACCCCGACGATCGACGGAAACACAAGTCCAGATGACGCAAATGCCTACATGAATAACTGGGTTATCGACAGTACGGGAACCATTCAAGCGACGTGGGTTTGGCGGGAGACATCGGATTATGTGACCAACCACGACATCATGTATGCCAAATCGACCGATCAAGGCGTCACCTGGAAAAGGCAAGACGGCACGCCCTATACATTGCCCATAAAGCCGGACGTTGACAATAACGAACCTAACTCCAAGGCTCAAGTGGTATTTCCCATAGGTCAAAATAATTCCCTGATGAACCAAACCTCGATGGCCGTTGATTCGCTGAACCGCCCGATAGTTGCGACCTGGTACGCACCTGACCACGCTTTGGGTGATGATACACGCCAATACATGCTTGTATATTTTAACGGTGAAACTTGGAGTAGTTCAAAAATCAGTCACAGGTCGAATGAATCTTTTCAAGGCCAAGGTACGGTGCGAGATCTGGGACGCCCTGTAGTATTGGTCGATAAAGACGATCGCACGATTGTCGTGATGCGCTACAGGGACTCGACTAATTCAAGCGATGTTGTAAAGGTCGCTTACAGCACGGATAAATCGAATTGGAGTTATGTGGATTTGACCACTGAAGACTCCAACAACTATGAACCTATGGCCGATCCGGTTCGCTGGGCGCGCGATGGAATATTGAGCCTATTTTATCAAAAGGCCGGAATTACCAGTGGTAGCATGGTTTCGGTTCTGGAATGGAATTCATTGAAATATACGCGCGGCGCTATCACTGTCAACTGGGTCGGCGGCAACGGGTCAGGACCTACAAATTGGGGCGTAACGGCAAACTGGACCAACAGCGCCCTGCCGCCTGACGGCAAATGGACCACCGTCAGTTTCGGCAATGAATCCTCCGCCAAGAATGTGGTGGATATGATCTCGGCCGGGCGAACCGTCGGCAACATCACTTTCAATGCCACAACCAGCACCACCATCCAAAGCTCGGGCGGCTACAGCCTCACCCTGGACAATTCCGGCAGCAGTTCCACGATCACCGTGGCCGGCACGCATACTATCAGCGCCCCGGTTCTCATGGATAACGACGTCAACGTCACAGGCGGGGGAACGCTGAATTTGTCCGGCGGCGTCTCCGGCTCTTACAAATTGGACCTGGTAAGCGGCAATCTCACCGCCGCGACCATGCGAGTCGGCACGCTCACCCTCGGCGCAGGGGCAACGGTCACCATCCAAGCCCTACCCGGCGGTCCGCAGGGCGGCGATCTCACGCCTGTCCCCGAACCATCAACGCTTGTGATGTTGGCCATCGGTGCGATGCTGCTCGCCCTGGGTTATCGTCCTCTGGTGTCAGGTCCAGTTACACGTGATTCTCTCATGTCGCCTGGACTCGTTTTAGGGGGTCAGGACAAGGTAAAGCAATCGTGAAAACCGTGATCGTTGACAGCCTTGCCATCACCGGTTAGTATGAATCGGTTATGGAAAGCGGCCTGGTTTTCAACACTCAGCGGTATTCGATACACGACGGGCCGGGCATCCGCACGACTGTATTTCTAAAAGGTTGCCCGCTGCGCTGCGCATGGTGCCACAATCCCGAAGGCCTTTTGCCCGAACCCGAATTGATCCTTATTGAAAACCGCTGTCTGGCTTGCGGAGAGTGCGGCCGCGTTTGCCCGCAGTTGAAGACGTTGGCCGACGGCTCGATGCCCGGCCGGGAGGCGCGCTGCCTCCGCTGCGGCCAATGCGCAAAGGTGTGCCCAACCGAGGCCAGGCAACTCGTCGGCCGGCAAATGAAGGTCGAAGAGGTGATGGTTAAAGTACTAGCCGATCGCGCGTTTTACGAAGAGTCGGCCGGCGGTGTAACATTCTCCGGCGGAGAGCCCTTCATGCAGCCCCGTTTTCTCCGCGCCCTGCTGGAAGCCTGCCGCAGCGAGGCGATTGACACCGCCGTGGACACGTCGGGCTACGTCTCCAGCGACGAACTCCTCTCGGCCGCGCCGTTGGTCGATCTTTTTCTTTATGATCTAAAAGTAATGGATGACCACCGGCACCGGCAATGGACCGGCGTGTCCAACGCCGGCATCCTCGAGAATCTTCGGGCCCTGGGAAACATCCATCACAACATTTGGATCCGCGTGCCGCTGGTGCCCGGCTTTAACGACGACCCCGAGCAGGTGGCAGCCGCCGCCGATTTCGCGGCTTCAGTACCGGGCGTGCGCCAGGTGAACCTGCTGCCTTATCATGCCGCCGCGGCCCATAAATGGAAGAACCTGTGCAAGCCCGTCCTGCCGGTTTCCGGTCGAGGTCCCGCTTCGTCCAAAGAAATCGAGCCGGACGCCTCGCCAGAATCCGAATCATCGTGTAACCTAGAAACGAGTGACTCAGAAAATGGTTGTAAGCCGGCCCCTTTCCAATCACCAGCGCCCAGCATACAGGTTTTGCAGCGGGCAAGAGAAATTTTCCTGTCTTTTGGACTAAACACGCATATCGGCGGTTAATGCCATGAACGAAAGAACAGCCAGGCTTAGACGCGCCAGCCTCGACGCCTCGCCCTCGATTTCACCGGAGCGGGCGTCGCTTATAACCGACTTTTATCAGGCGAACGAGGGGAAATATTTCCCGCCGGTCATGCGCCCGGTCGTTTTACTACCTGTGCAAGCATAAAACCATCTACCTCGGCCCGGACGAGTTGATCGTTGGCGAGCGCGGCCCGCGCCAAAAGCCGTGCCCACGTATCCGGAACTTACCTGCCACAGCCTTGAAGACCTGCGGATCCTCGACTCGCGACCGAAGACCAGTTACGCCGTATCGGACGATTGCTTCCAGTTATACAAGGACAAGATCATCCCGTACTGGAGCGGCCGTAACATGCGTGACAAAATCTTTGCCGCCATGACGCCCGAGTGGCTCGCCGCTTACAACGCCGGCATATTCACCGAGTTCATGGAGCAGCGTGCGCCTGGACATACGGTGCTCGACGGCAAAATCTACACAAAGGGGATGCTCGATTTCAAGCGCGACATCGCCGAGGCGATCGCCGCCTTGGATTTGCTGGGGGATCCCGAAGCGCATGCAAAAATCGAGCAGCTCAGGGCCATGGATATCGCCTGCGACGCGGTGATTTTGTTCGCCGCCCGCCATGCAAAGCTGGCCGCCGAGATGGCCTCCGCCGAAAACGATCCGGCTCGCAAAGCCGAACTGGAAAAGATCGCCGACGTCTGCACGCACGTGCCTGCCAATGCCCCGCGCAATTTCCACGAGGCCCTGCAATACTACTGGTTCTGCCACCTGGCCGTGATCACCGAACTGAACGGCTGGGACTCTTTCAACCCCGGCCACCTCGATCAGCACTTGCTGCCCTTTTACCGCAAGGGCCTGGCCGGCGGCACTCTGACGCATGAAAAGGCTCGCGAGCTGCTGGAGGCGTTTTTTGTCAAGTTCAATAACCACCCCTCGCCGCCCAAGGTGGGAGTAACCGCCGCCGAAAGCGGAACCTACACCGATTTTGCCAACATCAACATCGGCGGCCTGCTGGCCGACGGCAGGGACGGATCGAACGAAATCTCCCACCTGCTTTTGGACATCGCCGACGAACTGCACCTGCTCCAGCCCGGCAACAATATCCAGTTGTCGCGGAAAACGCCCGACGCGCTTCTAAAACACGCCTTGCGCGTGGTAAGCAAGGGCTACGGTTTCCCCTCGATCTTCAACACCGAGGCGGTGATCGACGAGCAGCTTCGCCAGGGAAAATCGCTCGAAGACGCACGCGCCGGCGGCTGCAGCGGATGCGTCGAAACCGGGGCCTTCGGCAAGGAGGCCTTCATTCTCACCGGGTATTTCAACCTGGTGAAAATCCTGGAACTGGCGCTGCACGATGGAATCGATCCCCGCACCGGCGAGCAACTCGGCCCGCGGACCGGATCGGCCGACTCGTTCGAATCGTTCGACGCCCTGTGGCAAGCCTTCCATGCCCAGGTCCGGCATTTTCTTGGAATCAAGCTCAGCGGCAACCGGATTATCGAGCAGATGTATGCCGCCATGATGCCCGCCCCGTTCCTATCGGTTATTACCAGCGACTGCATTCGCAACGGCAAAGACTACAACGCCGGCGGGGCGCGGTACAACAACAGTTACGTCCAGTTCGTTGGCATCGGCAGCCTTACCGACTGCCTTTCCGCGCTAAAGCAAGTCGTTTTCGACGACCGCTCCATGCCGCTTTCCGCCCTGGTTCGGGCACTGGACGCCAATTTCGAAGGCGCCAACCACGAAATTCTCCGCCAGCGATTCATGAACCGCACGCACAAGTATGGCAACGACGACGACCGCGCCGACGGCATCATGGTCCGGGCCTTCCAGATGATTTTCGACGAGGTTGACGGCCGGCCGAACAGCAAGGGCGGCTGCTACCGCGTGGAAATGCTGCCCACGACCAGCCACGTGTACTTCGGCTCCGTCACCGGGGCCATGCCGGACGGGCGCAAGGCCGGCTTGCCGCTTTCCGAAGGCATCTCGCCCGTCCAAGGCGCCGACCGGCACGGCCCGACCGCGGTCATGAAATCGGCCGGCAAAATGGACCACGTCAAAACCGGCGGTACGCTACTAAACATGAAATTCACGCCATCGCTTGTCGGCGACGAAAACGGCATCGAAAAACTCGCCCGGCTAGTCCGCACCTATTTCAAACTCGGCGGCCATCACGTGCAGTTCAACGTGGTGGACAAGGAAACCCTGCTCCAAGCCCAGGCCGCTCCCCAGCAGCACCGCGACCTTATCGTCCGCGTGGCCGGCTACAGTGATTACTTCTGCGACCTGTCGCGCGAACTCCAGGACGAAATCATCGCCCGCACCGAACACGGCGTAATGGAACCAAGCGAACAACGCGTGTGAACTGTTCCGTAGTGTGCCTGTAACGCGCCTGGATCATCCTCATGATATTACCGCGGCGCCCGCTGGCTTAAGATCGTCGGGCCCGAGGGCCGTGATTCACCCTCTTGCCTCGGGCCGCAATGTCCGATAAAAATGGAGAATATTGGTGCAGCGAGGTTGTGCTGTTCGATTTCAAGGGCCAAGCCCGGGGAGAGGAAATCATGTCTATGCGCCTCAAGATTACGGTTGCCTGTTCAATGATCTTGGCGGTTTTCACGCCGGCGGCACTTACAGATCTGAGTGCACAAACCGCAGGTCCCGGAGGCGTCGCGGGCGGCGGCGGGGGCACCACCGGCTCAGTCGCCATCGCGCTGGAAAAAGACGAAATCCTGCCGCCGGAAATCAAAACCTCCTTGGGAGACATGCCCGGGCCGGAGCAGCTCACCGAGCGTAAGGAGATGCCCGACGTCTTGACCATGAACGACGGAACAAAAGTCAAGACGCCCCAGCAGTGGGCCAAGCGGCGCGAAGAGATGCGAAAGATACTGGAATACTACGCGGTCGGCCAGGCCCCGCCCGCCCCCGACAACCTCAAGGCGACTGTCGTTTCAACGCAGGAGGTGGGCGAGGGCAGATTCAAATACCGGCTCATCCATCTGAGCTTTGGCCCCGGGGAAGCCTGCACTCTGGACTTTGGGCTGTGGACGCCGGAGGCCGGACCTCCCGTCGGCGTGGTCATCTGCCAGAATGGGCCACCGCCCGGCGCGACGATTCTGCCGAGAATGCCGCAGGGAGTGAATCAGGGCCGGGGGCAGGACGTTCTTTCCGCGTCGCTGGCGCCGTTGCCCAAAGAACCGCCCGTCCCCACCGACGCCACGGCCGGCGGCCCGCCTCGCGGCGGCGCGGGTCGCGGCCGCGATCCGGAATCCGCGCTAAACAATCCGGTCATCAACCACGGCTATGCCTACGTCACTTACAACTCGGGCGATTGCGCCGAGGACACCACCGCCCGAATGCCCGACGGCACGTTCGCCTTCCGCACCACGCGATTCATACGCGCCTATCCCAACTACGACTGGGGCGTGCTACGGGCCTGGGCTTGGGGCGCCTCACGGATCATCGACTACCTGGTCACCGACCCGGCCATTGACAAGACCAAGATCGCCATTACGGGCGTTTCTCGCAACGGCAAGTCCGCGCTGATCGCCGGGGCCTTTGACGACCGTATTACTATCACCGCGCCGGTGGCCAGCTCCGGCGGGGGCACGCCCGCTTTCCGCTTCAGCGGTTTCGAACACGGCGGCAACGAGGGGTTGAGTGAAATGGTCCGCAAATATCCCAACTGGTTCGCGCCCCATTTGCACGAGTTTTTCCACCAGGCGGAAAAGCTGCCCTTTGACAACCATTGGTATCTCGCCCTATGCGCGCCTCGCGGGGTCATTGCCCTGGAAGGAACGTCGGATCAAAACGTCAACAAGCACGGCGTGAGGCAGTCGTTCCTCGCCGCCCAGCCGGCGTTTGAATTGCTTGGCGTAAAGGACCGCCTGGGCGTCAACTGGGCCGACCGCCCCCACGGGCTAGTACAGGGCGATTGGGACGCGCTGTTCGCATTCGCGGACAAAGTTTGGAACAACAAGCCCGTCGCTCGGCAGTTCGACGAGTTCCCCGAAGCCGCCTTACAGGCCCCTCAGCCGAAGTCCAGCGCGCCGGAGGGAAAGCAATAAAGCCCGCAATTTTCAATATGCAATACATTTCCCGCAATCAATTACTGTCAATCCATCGGAGATTCCCATGCGCCCTTGCCGAATCGCCTGTCTATTTCCAGTTTTCTCTCTTGCTTTACTGATCCAGATAATCTTCGCTCAAACGAAGGAACCCTTGAACGTCCGCAATTTCGGCGCTATTGGAGATGGCAAAACCAAGGACACGGCCGCCTTTCAAAACGCTATCGACGAGTGTGCCGACAAGGGCGGCGGCGAGGTGGTTGTGCCGCCTGGCAAATATCTCATCGGCAGCATAGTGCTCAAGGGTCTTGTCGAACTATTCATGCGTTCAGTACGTAAAACAAGGAGGAACCTAACAACACAAACGTCATGAAAGGAGTTTCGACATGGCCGGGACACGCAAAGGTACGTATAAAATAACAAATTGGAGAAAATACAACGAGTCTCTCGTTAAGCGGGGGTCGATTACCTTCTGGTTTAACGAGGACACGATTGACAAATGGCATCACAACAATGCGAAACCCAAGGTTGGACACCCTTTTGTCTTCAGCGATACGGCAATCGAGTGTATGCTCGTTTTGCGAGAGCTTTTTCAATTGCCCTATCGCCAAACGGAAGGATTGGGAAAATCGCTTGCCGAACTGATGGAAGTAATCATTGATATACCGGATTATACGTCGTTGGCCAAGCGAGCAGCGAAAATGGCTATATTGCTGGAAGTTAGAAAACATACCGGCCCGATCGACGTGGTTGTAGACAGCACCGGGCTTAAGGTTTTCGGCGAAGGCGAATGGAAAATGCGTAAGCATGGCAAAACGAAACGTCGTTTCTGGCGAAAGTTGCATTTGGCGATCAATCCGGATACGCATGAGATCGTGGCGGAAACCATGACGGAAAATAGTTGCGATGACGCCGGCCAAACGGACAACCTGTTGGATCAAGTCCACTCGCCGGTTGAAAAATTGTATGGCGACGGAGCTTACGATCAACGAAAGGTTTACAGAACGTTGAAAAAACGCGGGATAAAGGCAATCATCCCGCCGCGACGCAACGCGAAGATTTCGCGACACGGAAATTCTCGTGGCCGTCCTCTGGCACGGGACTTGGCGATTCGAGAAATCCGCCGCCACGGCCGCAGGCACTGGAAAGAGCGAGTCGGCTACCATCGCCGCAGCCTTTCGGAAACAGCCATGTATCGAATGAAATGTTGCTTCGGCGACCATTTGAAAAACCGTTTGATTCAAAATCAAAAAACAGAAACACGACTAAGATCTAAAATCCTTAACAAATACACCCACCTCGGACTTCCTTTGTTCGAGTGGAATTAGTCAACAAGACCGTGCTCAAGTCGAACACCACGCTACGGCTGGAGAAAGAAGCCAATCTGGCGGGCAGCCCCGACCTGGCCGATTATCCCATCATCAAAGGCCGCTGGGAGGGCCGCTGGGTGGATGCGCATCGGGGATTGATCGCGGCCAAAGAGGCCAAGAACATCGCCCTGGTTGGCCCGGGGGCGATAAGCGGCAACCCGGCGCTGGGTGGACGACAGATGCCGCGCCGCCCCTCGGTCATCGAGCCGATTGACTGCGACGGCGTGCAACTGGAGGACTTCTCCGTCCAGCAGCGGTTTATGTGGACAATCCATCCCACTTATTGCGAGAACGTGATTGCCCGCAACCTCACCATCCGCAGCACGGGCGGCAACAGCGACGGCCTTGACATTGACTCCTGCAAACACGTCCGCATCGAGTCCTGCGACATCTCCTCCGGCGACGACTGCATCGCCATCAAGTCCGGCCGGGGCATGGAGGGGCTCCGCGCAGGGCGGCCCAGCGAGGACGTGCTGATCTCCAAATGCACGCTGAGCGACAACATCTTCGCCTGCATCGGCGTCGGCAGCGAGACCTCCGGCGGCATCCGCAACGTGCGGATCGAGCATTGCAAGCTGCTACACGCCGCCACCTACGGCATTTACATAAAGAGCCGCGTCGGGCGGGGGGCGTTCATCGAGGATATATCGGCAAAAGACATAGAGCTGCTCGACGCCAGCGGAGGTTTCCTACGAATCAATCTGCTCAGCAGCGGATTGCAGGACTCTGAGCCCGTGCAAGGTGACGAAGGCATTCCCACAGCGAGGAACTTCAGCTTCTCCGACATCAAGGTGACCAAGTGCGGGACGCTTGTTGCAGCCACGTCGATATCGCCGACAAAGCCCGTCGATGGTTTGACAATAGAGAACGTCAGTGGCGAGTGTTCAAAAGGCATGGCCTTATCGAACATCAAGAACGCGAAGATCGGCGGCATCAAGGTGGAGGGCTTTTCGGGCCCGCTGCTGACGATAGACAACGTGACAGGCACGGGCCTGGAGAGCGCTGTGGAGTCGGAACCAAAGGCCGAATCAAAAAAGCAATGATTCTTGGAATATGAGTCCTTGGACCGGCCATTATTCTCAATCGCGCGATGAATCGCAGGGAGCCCCGCGCCGATCGCCAGGCTGATGGTTTTGGCACATGCTTATGAATCGGGTATTGTCGCGCTATGACAGTTGACAACTGGTTTTCAGGCGTCTACATTCAATGGCAAGCTTTTCAACGATCGCGGGCTGCGTTCATTTCTGCGTAATGCTTAAAGGAGTCTGTCATGCTTAAAAACTTTTATAGGCTTGCAATCGGGCTGATGATGTTTGTCTTTTCCTTAAGTGCGGAAGCGCAAATTAAATCCGTATCCGCCACGATCGACGCCAGTAAAACTCGACCGCCGATAAGGAAGTACGTGTATGGTCAATTCATCGAACATCTCGGGGGCGTGATCAACAGCGGCATTTGGGCTGAAATGCTGGACGACAGAAAATTCTATTACCCGGCGGTCTCTCAAGTGCAAGCAGCCAATCCGACGTTGGGACGAATGTGGCGGCCGAGACGGTGGACGCCTATCGGTCCCGATCAGTTTGTGACTATGGATGCAGACCGTCCGTATGTCGGCGACCATTCACCATCGATTGAATTGGATGAAAACGCCGCGCGTGGAGTTCAACAAAAGGGTTTGTCGGTTCGCAAAGGCAGGCAATATTTGGGACACGTAATCCTTGCCGGCCATCCGGGGGCTAAAGTCGATGTCAGCCTGGTTTGGGGTTCGGAACAGAGTGCGCGTCAAACGATTTCGTTGCAAGAACTGAGTGCAGACTATAAAGAGTTTCCGCTGGCCTTCACCCCCGCGGAAGACAATGAAGACGCGCGATTGGAGATCACGGGTAGCGGAAAAGGCTCAATTCGGATCGGGGCGGTATCGCTGATGCCTGCCGACAACGTACAAGGTTTCCGTCGCGAGGTGATTGCCGCGCTTAAGCAATTGAATTCCGGCGTTTATCGTTTTCCCGGCGGAAATTTCGTATCCAACCACGAGTGGCGCGATGCCATAGGTCCGCGCAACAAGCGCCCGCCGACTTTTGACCACGCCTGGAACGCGGTTCAGCCCAACGACGTGGGCATCGATGAATTCATGATCTTTTGCGGACTGCTCGGCGTGGAGCCGTACATCACAGTCAACTCCGGCTTTGGCGACGCCTACTCGGCCGCCCTGCTCGTTGAATACGCCAACGGCCAGCCGACCTCGCCCATGGGGAAACTGCGGGCGGCCAACGGGCATCCTCAACCCTACGGCATTAAATGGTGGGGAATAGGCAACGAAATGTACGGCGATTGGCAGTTCGGCGTCATGCCCTTGCAGCAATATAAAATCAAGCACAATATGTTCGCCAAGGCCATGCGCAAAGTCGATCCGACGATCAAGCTCATTGCTTCCGGCGCCATGCCCGACGAAATGACGGTCACGCTGCAAAACAAACGAATCACCGGCAAAATCCTGACCGAATACGGCTCACCGGGCGACTGGACCGGCGGGCTGATCGACAAATGCCTGGACAACATGGACCTGATCAGCGAACATTGTTATTGCACCAACAACCAGCGTTTCGATCTGGAGCGCGGGGCTTACGTGAATTCGGACGATCCGACCGAGGAATGGATGCGCCGCCCGGCCAATCGCGTTCGGGCGAAATACGAGCACTACGAAGAATATCTGCAACGTAATGCCGCTTTCAAGGAAAAGCCCGTACCCATAAATCTTGATGAATGGTCTTTTGCCCGCGGCATGCAACCCAATACATATCGCCCGGTGCCGAGTTATGCGTGGTTATTCCATGAAATGTTCCGCCATTCGGATGTTTTCCAGATGGCGGCCTTCACTTTCGCAACTTCCTGCCTTAGCGCAAATCGCAACGAGGCCGTGCTCAATCCAGTCGGCTTGGTTTTCAAACTCTATCGCGATCATTTCGGCACGTTGCCTGTGGAAGTGTCGGGCAATTCTCCGCAGCCGCCGCCTAAATATCCGGTTGGCGGCGATCAACCGAAAGTCAACGCCGGCAGCGATACCTTCCCGCTCGACGTTGCCGCTGCCCTAAGCGACGACCGCAAAACGCTCACCCTCGCCGTTGTGAACCCGACAGAGATCGAACAGCGCCTGGACTTTACTTTTAAAAATGTTGTCCTTGCCGATAAAGGGCGGCTATGGCGGATGGCGCCAAGCGACATCAATGCCACGATTGTCGTTGGTAAAATGCCGCAGGTCGAAATCGAGGAGCTACCAGTAGATGCCGTGCCTGCCTCTGCAACGATTGCTCCGATCAGCGTGAATATATATGAATTTACCGTAAATCACATAGAGCGAAGTGCGCCGAATTGAAGCGACTGGAAAATATAAAACGTAATTAAGCTTCCTTCGAATACGAGCACCTGATCCAGGCTGTCTACCGAGCCATTTTGCCCGCGCACGTCGGTCACATCGACCGCAAGAGTTTCAATAAAGGCATGGCCGAGGTAAAACGGCCCTAAAAACCACCCGTTTTTCGGAACGGATTTTGTGATTCCGTCAAACGGTCCTTAGAAGGATTCTGAGACGGAAGGACACTAAGCAGAGGGAAAATCTTCGTCTGATGGTTGATTAAAGGAACCTTTATCGGAAATAAACATGTTAGGCCTTCGCAATCACAAAACCAAGCGATCGGCCAACCGTTTACTGATCGCAGTGTTCCTCTAAGTGGGACACGATCGAATGGCAGCCATTTCCATTATTATCAGTTCGCGATCCGCCGGATCGGATGCGAGTTTGATGTCTCTGAATTTATTGCCCGATCTCTGATTCATAGCCTTTCCGGGGTAGGGAAATATCTTAGGAGCTTATTACCAATAAACAATATAATTTATGCCCAAAACTACAATTCATATAACGGACACACTCGAGTTTTTCACACGCAATAGGTAGGTACGGAGATTGTGAACTCCGCTCCTAATGTTTATACTTAACAGGTTGCTGTCAAATAAGATAAATAGGCGATTAGCCCTGCTTTCCTAGCGATCTCCTTTGACACGTTGGTTTAATTGAACCATGAAGCGAGGCGCCGAGCTGGTCGATATAATTTCATTCGTCACAACAGAGAACACGAATCAAAATCAGAAACGCAGCTTTTGCCAAAATGGCGGATCTTGTCTTTTGTCATAAGGGAGTGGACATTGTCGGAACCATTACGTGAAGCAAATTTTACAACGCCGAGCAAAGTGGCTGACGGACGTGAAATTGCACCATGAGGTCGAGGAAACGCGGCAATGAGCGGTTCTAGACGCGATTTGAGCCATATATATTTTGGGGGCAGTAGACTTTCTCGACAACGAGTCTATTATTCACATCCAGGTTGTGTGACGACTGCCACAACCACAGCGCCTGCCTTAGAAGAGTCCCTTGACGAGTTCATCTCATGGGTATTGAAGCGGGCCGGACTGGACCCCGCGGCCTACCGCACCCAGTCACTCCATCGTCGATTGCCGGCATGCTTGAGGGCGATGAAGGTATGCTCGACCAGCGCTGCCCGCGAACTGCTGGAACGAAAGCCTCAACTTGTCCCGAAAGCGATCGGTTCGTTGCTAATCGGGGTGACGGAATTCTTCCGCGAACCCGGCGTGTTCGACTGTCTACGCGCAGGTCCTGCCTGCATTGGCCAAGGGCAGCAGACCGCTGCGAGTTTGGAGCGCCGCATGTTCCACCGGCGCCGAACTGTACAGCGTGGCAATTCTCTTAAGCGAAGCGGGCCTGCTTAGGCGAAGCTACCTGCTGGGCACGGACTGCCGCCACGATGCGATTGATGGGGCCAAGGCGGCACTTTATGATGCCCCGGCATTGAAACTCATCAAGTGCGCAGTGCGTGATAAATTCTTCGAGCGGACCGGGAAATATTGGAGTCCGGTTGGCGACCTGCGCCGGCATGTCCACTGGAAGGTTGCGGATTTGTTGGCTGGCGTGGAAAATGGGCCATGGGACATTGTTTTATGGCGGAATGCCGCCATCTATCTCAAGTCCTCTCGGGCGGAAATGATCTGGCGCCGTTTGCTGACGGTACTGGGCCCGGGGGG
Source organism: Pirellulales bacterium (assembly GCA_963838495.1). GTDB lineage: Bacteria > Planctomycetota > Planctomycetia > Pirellulales > Thermoguttaceae > JBEKIK01. Next base: position 714,941 of record CAWIRC010000001.1, read on the forward strand.
CGTGATTGTCGCCGGCAAGGCCGACCGGCCGCCTGACAATGTGGGATTGACATATGTCGCGAGGTGCATTTATCGCGTTGCAGACGGTTCTGTAGCTGGAACCGTCCATGGCGGATGGCAATTGCCACTGTCGAGACCTGCTGGTAAAAACTAGCCGTGGAGTAGTTTATATGAATACCGGTGCAAAAATCGGCCTCGGTTTTACGGTGGGATCGTTGATTATCGTGGTGATCGGCGCCAGCGCCTATGTGAGCATGCAACGACTGCTCGAGGCGAACAGCCAGGTAATTCACACTCACAAGATCATTGAAGATCTCGAGCAAGTGCTGTCGGTTCTCAAGGATGCCGAGACCGGCCAGCGCGGCTTCATACTGACGGGCAAGGATCAGTATCTGGAGCCGTATAATGGGGCGATCGGCCGGCTCGACCACAATATCGATGCCCTCGCCTCGCTGACCAGCGACAATGCGGCCCAGCAAGAGAGCCTCAAACAGGTACGCAAACTCGCCGACGCCAAATTGGCGGAACTGCGTGATACTATCGAGATCCGCAGGCGTTCGGGCTTTGAGGCCGCCTTGCCCGTCATCATTTCGGACCAGGGCAAGAAGATTATGGACGATCTGCGGGAAACGATCGCCGATATGCAAAACCGTGAACAACAACTGCTGGAAAAGCGGAATGATGAAGCCAAAACCGACGCCAACCGCACTATCTGGACTATTTCAGCATGGATCTCGCTGGGGATGGTGTTGTTTACCATCGCCACGCTGGTTTTTATGCGTACCGCACGATTCGGGGGCCCTGTCGCTTTGCCAGGCATGCCGGAAAAGAAGTGGGGCCGAATAGCGATTCGCTATGGATCGACAGTAGCCATCGTTGCCGTAGCCGTGGTGTTGCGCATGCGATTGATGGATGCTTTTGGCCCGCTTCCCCTATTTGTCACGCTTTATCCGGCAGTCCTTTTAGCGGCGAGCATCGGGGGTGGCGGGCCGGGCATCTTGGCCACGGTCCTCTCGGCGCTGGCGGCCGATTACTTTTTCATTACGCCGCACGGGAGTTTTGGCATCGCCGCTCCGAATGATGTTCTGGCCCTGGGGATTTTCACGGGCACCAATCTATGTTTGTGCATCCTGGCGGAACGCCTGCGCCGGCGCGATGGGCCTTGGCGGTCAGTGTCGCACAAGAGCAGCAGTTGGAAGAAATGTCGCGTCTCAACGAGGAACTTTCGCAGCAGTCGGAAGAGCTGTCGCAACAGTCGGAAGAGCTCGCCCAACAGAACGAAGAACTGCAAACACAGTCCGAGGAGATTCAGACGCTCAACACGGAGCTGAAACACCGCGAGGATATGATGCAGAAGCTTCTGGACGCGGCCCGCCTGTCCACAACCGAGCAGGCGGTGATGCGCGATATCTGTGCGGCTGCCCTGGAGATGTTCGCTCCGGCGGCCTCTGCCGTGATGGTGTACGAACAGCAGGACAACCGGCTCATGATCCGAGCTCAGGCCGGAATAGGGTCGGATGCCCCCGACGTTGAATCTTGGCCTACTGAGCATTCATTCGCCGAACTGGTGATTGCCGAGGACAAGACCGCCTGTATGCCAGATGCTTCGTACCGCCCCGATATTTCTATATTTCACCCCAAGGATGGGCAACCGTTCCAGTCAGTTCTGGCTTCGCCGATGCGCAAGGATGGAAAGCCTTTTGGCGCCGTGGGCATCTATAGCCGCCAGAAGCAGGAGTGGACTACCGAGCAGTTTCATCTGGCCGAATGGCTTGCCGCCCAATGTGCTCGCATTTTGGAGACATTGCGGCTGCAGCAGGAACTGCAACGACTTTACGCAGAGCAGCAGACCATCTTCAATTCGGTGCCTGCGATGATCTGGTACAAGGATACGAAGAACAACTTTCTCCGAGTCAATCGGGCGGTCACCTTGGCAGTCGGCAAACCGCAAGATGCCATCGAGGGCAAAAGCGCCAATGAGGTTTTCCCCGACGAGGCCGAGCATTACTACGAGGACGACCTGGAGGTCATTAACTCGGGCCGACCCAAGCTCGGCATCGTTGAAGAGATGGGAACGGCCGGCGGCGAAAAACGATGGGTGCAGACCGACAAAATCCCCTACCGGAATGAAGACGGAGAAATCACCGGCGTCTTGGTGTTCAGCGTGGACGTCACCGAGAGCAAGCGCACCGAGGAGGCGCTGCGTACGAGCGAGGAGCGCCTGCGGCTCTTGGGCGACAATTTGCCGGACAGCGCAGTGTATCAGTATGTCCACGAGACCGACGGCAGCGTCCGCTTCCTGTATTTCAGCGCCGGCATCGAACGGCTCAATGGCGTGAGCGTCGCCGAAGTGCTCCGCGACGCGGACACGTTGCACCGGCAAAGTCCGCCCGAATACATCGAGCGCCTGGTCGAGGCCGAGGAGCGCAGCAAGCGCGAGCTGTCCGATTTCGACATGGAACTTCCGATGCGCCGGCCGGACGGTGAATTGCGCTGGATGCGATTGCATTCCCGGCCGCGGCGCTTGCCAGACGGCCGCACGATCTGGGACGGCGTGCAGATCGACATCACCGATCGCAAGCGGGCCGAGGAGGAACTAGTGGCGGCAAAGGCAAGCGCCGAGCAGGCCAAGGCCGCCGCCGAGCTGGCCAACCGCGCCAAAGACCACTTCCTGGCGGTCCTTAGCCACGAGCTCCGCACGCCGCTCACGCCGGTGGTGATGGGCATATCGATGCTCCAAGATCGTTCGGACTTGGACTCGGCAGCGCGAGACGCTGGAAATGATCGGCCGAAACATAGAGATGGAAGCCCGGTTGATCGACGATCTCTTGGATGTGTCGCGGATCGCGAGAGGGAAAATCGAGCTGCTGAAACAGCGGGTTGAACTCTGCACGGTCATCCAGCGGGCGGTCGAAGTCTGTAAACCCGACATCGAAGCGCGCAGGCTGCACTTTGGCGTGGATCTGGGGCCGGCCGCGCCTTATTGGGTCGAGGCGGACGTATCTCGGCTTCAGCAAGTCTTCTGGAACCTGCTGAAGAACGCGATCAAGTTCACGCCGCACGACGGCTGCGTGGGCATTCGCTGTCGGCCGGACAAAGACTGTGTGGTCATTGAAGTGAATGACAGCGGGATTGGGATCGAGCCGGAAGCGCTAGCGCGCGTTTTCAACGTTTTTGAACAAGAAGAACGATCCATCACGCGGCAGTTCGGCGGCCTCGGTCTTGGATTGGCGATCAGCAAGGCGTTAGTGGAAATGCACGGTGGCAGCATAGAAGCACACAGCGATGGCCGCGACAAAGGCTCAACGTTCCGGATCCGGTTGCCGCTTACCACGCCCGCAGTGCGGATGGAAGCGTCTCGGCCCGCTGCCGGCCAGCCGCGCAAGGTCCGCCCTCTGCAAATACTACTGGTAGAAGACCATGGCGTCACGGCAAAGATGCTGCAAATAGTCCTGACTTCCGAGGGCCATACGGTCAAAATCGCCGGAGACGTAGCCACGGCATTGGAATTGGCCGATCTGTACTCTTTCGACTTAATGATGAGCGATCTTGGTTTACCGGACGGGAGCGGCCACGACCTCATGCGTCAACTGCGTCAACGCGGCTACAATTTTCCCGGTATTGCTCTAAGCGGGTATGGACAAGAAGAAGACGTTCGACGCAGCCGCGAAGCGGGCTTTGCATCGCATTTGATTAAGCCGGCATCCCGCGATGCAGTCATTGAGGCGATCGCCGCCGTCAGGGAACCCCAGCAGCCGAAAGGCAACTGACAGATCTGCGGAAGTGACTTCAATTAGATCACTCGTTTTCATGAAGTCCTGAAAAAGCAACGAATTTTAGCACAGCGCCGCAGGTTGAATCACAAAAAGACTCCCGCTCTCGTTGCCATCCGCACGTCAACCTTCCACGCAGTGATATCCGGCAAAGCCAAGGGGATGGTCGTACTCGGCGTGAGCCGCGAGAGCGCCCTGGCCGCCGCCGGCAAAATGCTCGGCGAACGATGTGAAGAAATCAATGCCCTTGTCGCCGACGCCGTGGGAGAATTGACGAACATAATAGCCGGAGCCGCCAAAGCCGAACTGGAACAATTATGTATGAACATGAGCCTGCCAACCGTCGTCTTTGGGAAATCGCATTGTATCGATTTCCCCAGGAACGCGATGCCTAAACGCGCACAGCAATTAAAAATGCCGAAATGTGGCGGCAGACGATCGAAAATATCACTTTCTCGCACAAAAACACATCTATCCGCATTACTGTCAGCGGAGCCCTCGCTGTAATCACTTCAGAAAACAATTATCCCGAGGCCCTTGAGCACCTGGAAAATATAATCAAAGAAGCGAAACAAATTGACACAACGAACTGCATATACTTCGATAATGGCACAAAAACCGTCCCTGTTGAATCTTACATCATGAGCGTCCCGGAAATGAAGATCGTTATCGACGAGTAATGGGTATGATGAAAATATCTCATACCCAGAATGTTGTCAGATCGTTCTATTCTTTCTCCTTTCTGAAAATGAAGGCGATCACCGCTGCTTCGGGTGTCGAGACTAACTTTTCCATCGCCCGGCTTGTCTAGCAGCATTGACATGTCTAGCGACTTGGGCGGCTGAATGTCCTTGCCCGGACACCCACCATTCGCCTCCACATTAAGCACGTCGGCTGCCTACGGTTCAATCGCCGCCGGCCTGAAATAGAGATCTTCAACGCATTCGAGAAGGTTAGGGAGTTTGGATAAAATCAATGCGACCAGACTTCAGGCTACAGGGACGGAGGGTCAGTCAAAAAAGCAGCTTTTGGTGCCCACTGTGGCGCCCTCGGGTGCCCAAATTGGTGCCCAACATCTTGCATTGAAAATGTCGCAGAACGCACCAGAATGCACAGAAAGGTCACCCGATAGCGACAAAAAAAGGGGTAAAAAACGTCGCCACAAGTTAAAACGTGGCTAAGAGATATAGCACCGATCTACACCCAGATGCATCACCTCGCACCGGCAAGAAGGGGAAAAACAAAAAAGTATCCCCGGCGCGATTCGAACACGAAACTTTCGGCTCCGAAGGCCGCAGGCGGAAATCCGCAACTACTTGATTTATCAAACAGTTGCGTCAACGCGTCTTGACCGAGGTGCCGACAGTGGTGACGAGAGATCGAAAAAGGTGCCGGTATTGGTGCCGTAAAACTTTCCTAAAAACTGTATGTACTTTCATCTACTTTCATCGAAAACCATACCGGCGGCGGGCACGTGAGGTATTGAATATTTTCGGGAGACTGCGGCCCTAAAGCCGCAACTACTAGATTTGTCAAAGAGTTGCGTCAACGTCTTGACCAAGGGAACTTGACTTTAACGCGATTCCCCCCAAAATTATTTTAGAGTGCCTTTTCCAATCGGCGTAACGTCGACCCTCACCAGCAGACGGCGCGGCCTCGACAGAAGAGAGGCCAGCCCTAAGAGGAGGTAAGGACGATGGTACGAGTCGCCCTAATCACGGGAGCCAGCCGGGGAATCGGTGCGGCAAGCGCATTGGTACTGGCCGAACACGGGTACCGGGTGGTCGTAAACCACCGCGCCAGTGCACCACAGGCCGAGGAGGTGGTGGCGACCATCGCCGCGGCCGGCGGCGAAGCCGTGGCGATTAAAGCCGACGTCACCGTGCCTAATGACGTCACCGCCATGGTCGATGAAATCGATCAGCGGTGGGGTGGGACGGACGTGCTCGTGCACAGCGCGTTGACGCCGTTTGCCATCACCTCGTTCGCCGAGCTGAGCTGGGAGCAGCTCGGCGGCAAGCTGGACAGCGAGCTGCGTGCCGCGTTCCTGACAACGAAGGCCGTTGTGCCGGGAATGGTTTCGCGCGGATACGGTCGGCTGATCTATCTGAGTACCGGGCTGTCGCGTCGTGCGCGTGATGGGATGATCACGCTGGGCACCGCTAAGGCGGCCCTGGACCAGTTCGTGCGGTACGTCGCTATGGAGCTGGCACCGCACGGGATCACCGCCAACCTCGTCGCACCGGCCACGGTGGAGGGAACCAGGGTGACCGAGCAATTCACAGCCGAGCAGATGCGCGAGTTAGCCGCGGCCACGCCGATGCGACGGCTGCCCCGTCCCGACGATGTCGCCAAGATGGTGGCGTTCTTGGCAAGTGAGGATTCGGGTTTCACCACCGGCCACTACCTTCCGGTCAACGGGGGCCTTGCAATGGACTGAACGCAACGAGTGCGAGAGCACTGTCCGAGATTGGGAGAAAGGCTATTCCGCCGATGCACACGATCGACCTGACCTACGTGGGGCGTGGTATCCACGAAGAACTGATCGCGTATGTGGCCGATCAGGAGGGATATTTCGAGGATGAAGGTGTCCACGTCGCCGTCCGCGACGGAATCAGGTGGGAGATTGAGCGCCTGCGCGGTGGCGCAACCATCGGTTTGGGCCGGGCCTTGTTGTCGCGGCTGACCGAGGGCATCCAATGGAATGTGCTGGCCGTCAACACCCATCGTCCGCTGTTCTGGTTCCTCGGGCGTGGCGAGGTGAAATCCATGGATGATCTTCGCGGGCGCCGAGTGGCGATCCACCCACCCCGCACCGCACCCGGCTGTTTCGCGCGGATCGTACTGCGCAGGCACGGTCTCGACCCCGATCGCGACCTGCAGTGCGTCATACGAGCCCCGGGTGACTACCAGATGGATCTGCGCCGCCTTCGCGACGGATCGATCGATGCGGCCTACGTGGGCAGCACATTAGCGCCCGAACAGGTCGCCGGCGAGGAGGGCTTTTCGGTCCTGTCCTGGGTCGGCGACCACTTCCAGATCCCCACCGTGGGAATCGCCGTGGACCCCGCTCGTATCCCGCTCGACAACCCGGCGCTGCAGGCGCTGGTGCGGGCCAACCAGCGAGCCCTTCTCACGATCGCCGAACAACCCCAGTTGGCCGTCAACTACATCGCCTCGTTCCTCGGCCGGCTGACCCGTGATGAAGTTCAGCGATACTACGAGCACTACATCGGCCCATACTTCACCTCCGACGGTCGGGTAGACCTCAACGTAGCCCAGCACGCGGTCAACGCGGTCGCCACCGAACTCGGCGTCGCCGCGGCATCCGTTGACCAGATGTACCAGCCCGCCCTGTGACCGCTACCGCGACGACCCAACACTCGTCTACGTAACGAGATCAAACTGGCTTAGATCGGGGCGACTGGACGCCGTTAGAACTTTTTGTTGCCGGCGTCCGGGGGTGGGAGGCCGGGCCGCGGCGGCAGTTTGAAAACAGCAACTCTAAATCTGGCGGCTAGTTACGTGCCGATTCCTCGCGGAAACCGGACGACTAGCCAAAGGCCTGATTCCTGCGTGCCGCAGGCGGCGCGATCTTGCGGGCCTCAGCGGGCCACCGCCATCGACCGAGAAGACAGCCAGTCCTCGAAACGTGTCGGGCCGAGGCGCGGGTGATCGCCTGGGGTGAGGCTTTGATCGTTCACCGTGATGCCGTAGTAGAGCGCCTTGGGATCAGTGATTACCGTCCGTGCGTCCCCGGTTGCGTTGAGGAATTGCCGCACGAGGTCATCTTGCCGAATCGGTTCGGGACCGGCCAGCTCGATCGTGCCGTTCAACGGATGCTCGACAGCAATTTCGGCCAGCGCGGCGGCGACATCATCCGACGCGATGGGTTGCATCAGCGCGGGCGGCAATCGAACCGATTGGCCGTCTGTGGCCGATTGGGCTATGCTGCCGACGAATTCGAAGAACTGCGTTGCACGGACGATCGTGTAGGGAATCGGGGAGGCTTTGATCAGGTTTTCCTGGGCCATCTTGGCGCGGAAGTAACCGCTGGCGAGAAGACGATCGGCGCCGACAACCGACAGCGCGATGTGATGTCCCACGTCCGCGGTGGCTTCGGCGGCGAGGAGATTGCGGCCTGAGGTCTGGAAGAACTCCAAGGCGGCCTTGTCTTCGAATGAAGGCGAATTTGCCACGTCGATGACGACCGCGGCACCTGCCAGCGCGTTGGCCAATCCCTCGCCGGTGAGGGTGTTGACGCCCGAGGAGGGCGACGCCGCCACGACCTGGTGGCCGCGCTGGCGAAGGTTGTTGACGAGTTTCTTCCCGATCAGTCCACTGCCGCCAATGACGACTATCTTCATCGTAGACTTTTCCATGCTCATAGATGTTGTTCCTTTTTTCGGTACAGGCTCAATCGCATGACCATCGTGGTGCTTCTCTATAATTCTAGCGCGGTTCCGGAGTTCGACAAGCTCTTTCCCGACTTGACCAAGGGGTGACATAATCGCTCTGGCTCGACACGTCGGCGCTTGCCCTTGTGTGGTCGAGGACGGCATGATCTCTGGTCTCCTCGACGGGAAGGTTGCGATCAATTCAGTGGGTCAATTCGGCGTAGGGGTAGCATGAGAGTTCTACACAGGATGTCGTTGCGCGTTCCCAGCAAAGGTATGGCCGAGATGAGACGTGTCGGAAAGTGACCAATTTCCGGAACCGGGAACATTGGGGCCTGCGCACGTCGAATACAGTCGAATACATCAGCATTTGAATCGCACCCGTCTCGCAGACCGGCATATCGCTAACCCAAACAATCATCGGCGTTTTTTGGAATCGGCCCAGGAAAGGAGCCGTATCTGCACTGGATTTGGCGCCCTGGGAGGCCAAGAAACGGTGGGGACAGTGGTGCCGAGAGATCGAAAAAGGTGCCAAAAGGTGCCCGTATTGGTGCCGTAAAACTTTCCTAAAAACTGTATGTACTTTCATCTACTTTCATTGAAAACCATACCGACGGCGGTTAGATGAAGCATTGAAAGTTTTCGGCCGCAAGGCTTTGACGTGTTGCTAGTTGCGCAAAGGGGATCGCCCTTACGTATTTGTTCCTAAGAACTTAAGGCATCGCGAAAAAACAAGAAATAAAAAATATCCCCGTCGTGATTCGAACACGAAACCTTCGGCTCCGGAGTTTGAAGGATACCCTACGCTACACTACGTCCCACTACGCGAAACCCTTATTTTACGAGGTTTCGCGTATTTTTCTATCCGGACGATTCGGCTCCTAAAGCCCTCATATTGAGTGTTTATTGAGTGTAGGCAGTTCCGTTTTCGGTATCAGACCATCATGAATACCTGGCCCATCGATCAGAAAATCAAATTTTTTTGGCTATTAACCTTTGGCCACAGCGTGGCCACCGAAACCTGCGAATTCCGGCCAAAAACCCGGCGATTTCCGCTCAGTCGTGCGCCGACTTATATGCGTATTTCACGCATCAACCAACCATCACCCCATATTCATTCATCACAACAACCGACTCATCAATACAACAACTCACAATCATTCACATCTCACTCACTTCCAACCAACTGAGCACATTCCAACTGGAAAACCGATATGCAGACCTGTGATACCCAACCTAAGAGCAAGCGCCGCCGTCAACCGTTAACGCCTTGGGAATTGACGCAACTACTGACACCCATGCACACGTACCGGCGGACGAAAAAGAAACGGCGGATCGAGCGACCGCACTTTGCGAGAATCTTGGCGTTCGTACATCGGAACCGATTCGCGGTGGCATCCCAAATCCAGCGGCGGTTTTCGGACGTGCTGCGGTCGGATCGGACGGCCCGCCGCCACTTGGAACAAATGGAAGCCCTCGGCTACCTCGGCGTCGCCCCGGCTCGTGGCACCAGTCCACTCTTTCCAAAAGTATTTTATGTCACCGGCCACGGCGTCCGGAAACTGAGCGAGTCTCTTACAAAACGTGGCAAACCCTGGCAGGCCGTGCGGGTTGACCGGCGGGGAAGGCAGGCTGGAGAAGGGTATTCCGCCGAACAGATCATTCATGAGCTTATGATTACTGAATTCCTGCTGGGCGTCTGGGAAACTGGAAATCGCCAGCCCGAAACGAAAATCCTGGCGATGGAACGCCGCTCTCTTGTAAAGCATCCGGCGTTTTCCTGTGCCGTCGGCAGAAAGGCTACCCGACTGAAACCGGACGCGATGTTTCTGGTTCGCCATGATCCTGGCGGTATGATTTGCTGTTTCGTTGAAGTGGATATGGGCACAATGGGTAAGAAACAACTGCTGGCGAAGTTTAAACGTTACGAGGCATGGAGCCGTTCCGCCGGTGGACAACAATACTTGATCGACTTTTATAAGCGTCATGGGGCGGCTGAACCGAGGCCGATTTTTCGACTGCTGCTGCTTGCCAAAGATCGTGTTCAAACGGATGATCGGCAAAGGCTGGTAGAAATAGCCCGGTCGCTCAAGGGCTTGTCCGACAGTCTCAGAAATCGTATCCGCATGGCAACCGTGGCAGACCTGCGAATCCACCAACAGCGTAATGGGATTCTGGCAGCAGAGCTATGGAAACGAGTCGGGGAAGTGGAGACCATCGAAACATAACAAGCTATATCAAAGGTCGTCTTCGTTAGGATCGTTCATCTCAGGGCGGCTCTTTGTGTTTGTTTTACTGCCATTGTCTGGCTGCCTCTGTCGTATTCCAAGTCTGGCCTCGACATGCGCTCGTGGGTTGGCATAAAAATTTTTATACACAGCATTTTTTTGATATTTACCATGAAATGTTGTCTTATTGAACTAACAAGCTAGCCTTTATGTCCTGGATTAAGAAAGTTGGCGTCTATCTATCAGAAAAAAGGTCAATTCTTCTAGCACTCTTCGCGCTATTTTTTGTAGCGGTTATTTTTCTAGCCGTTGCCACTGATATTAAAGCCAAGACCGAACCGCCAGCCCCCAATGCCATTCAAACCCAGCTCGCCAGTATTATTAATGGCTTTAAGAAGATCTTCTCTTTCCAGTGGCTGTCCGCCGGCTTAAATAGCCTTAATTTAACGTATATGGCCAATAGCACAACCACGCCCGCGCCGCCAGCTGGTTCTTGCACCGATGGGCAAAAAAGATGCCTAGATTCCAATACATTACAAACCTGTAAAGACGGTCAGTGGGGCCAAAATTTTGGTTGTGCTATTTTACACGGAACAGGCGTTTGCTCCGGTGGGCAATGTACAGTGACTTGTACAGATTTAGGCTGTATGAATGGCCGACAGTGCAATCAGGGCTCTTGCGATTATTATGGCAACTGTTCATATAGTGGTGGTTCTTGTGAAGACAGCAACCCTTGTACCACCAACGACTCTTGCAGTGTTGGAAATTGTACTGGAACTGCTGTCGCCGACGGAACATCTTGTACCCCATCAGGCGGCGGAGCAGGCGCCTGCAAGAGCGGGCAGTGTGTAGCTAAGCCATCGCCTTCACCAACTTCTACTAACAAATGCTGTGTTTGCGCCTATCAAGAAGTTCCGGCCTGCGCCGATATACAAACTCAGTCTGGTTGTGTTAATTACAAAACATCTGCTGGAATTAATGACTGCGCATGGACTGAGCTAGGGGGGGGTAATTGCGAGTCGCGATTTCAAAAATTTTGCAGTGACAGATTGAGTACGGATAAAACATGTGACGTTAGAAGATCAATAACTCGAACTAAAAATACTGATGCAGACATAATTGATATTTTAAATAACAATAGTTGTAAATCATTATCAGTTTCTATTGAGGCGCATGGTGATTCAGATGGATGCAACACATATCGTAATACTATAGAAGCTTGTATGATGTGTTCTCCCAGAAGTTGCTCAAAATATAATTTTTATTACCCAGGATGCTCTGTCTTTCAAAACAGGTCACAAGTTGACAATCTTGCGCAATCGGTTCAATTTTTGCTAAATAGTTTGGCAGATACGGAGGTTGTGACAATTACGGCCAATCAGGTCGTTGGTTGCGAAAATCAAACGTCCGAAACTATAACTATCACTGGCCAAGGAATTAATAAAAATTATGGATCGTGTAGCCTGATAGAAAATCAGAAGTGCTGGGGGCATGAATTTTCAAGTGCACAAAAACAAACAACGATTTGTACTGATTCCTCAGGAAATAATAAGACACTTATGTGTTGTCCGGCTACTGGGATTTTAACCTGGTTAGATCCCTCTTGGGCTTGGACAACAGTATCTTCTCAAAATCCTCAATGTCCTGGAGATACTCCCAAACCACAAGGTAATCCAAACGCAGCGACAAATTTTTCCTTATATGTTGTTCGTGATGCTTATAACTTTATCGCAGATGGCATTGCTTACGTCATCACTCCGCACATAACATTAAATAAAAATGCCGTAGTAACAATCAATTATGGTGATTACTCAGATGTATTTGAGCCTAATACATATATAACTGAAGATCAGGAAAGTATTCTTAAATCTTGCCAAAGTACAGTTCTTGATAGCGTTACAAAGAATATCGGCTCTGGAGGAGACACCATTAGTCTAGATAATGAAATGACAATAAACATTCCGGCGGGAGCCGTGGCCAATGCAACAAATTTTGGCATAACTAAATATAATTTGGCCAATTGTTCCATACCCGCTCCCTCTACCACCATCTCTGCTTCCCCCAGCATTACCCCTTCCCCAAGTCCCACCCCCAGTCCTGTCACTACATTAAACCAATATGACACCTTCAACTCTGCCATCGACACCACCAGATGGGCCCAGCTAAATGCCAGTAATCCGGCCATCATTGAAAACGGCAAACTGAAAGCTGTCGGCAAGGCCGGAACCAGCGCCGTATCAAGTTCAGGGCTCACAAGCCAGGGGAAACAAGTTTTGCACGGAGACTTTGACATTCAGGTTGATTTTGATTCAACGATACAGCCTGCAAGCGACTCTGGAGCCACAACCGCGCTTAATGTCGTAGGCACTAAATCTTATTCTGTGTTTAATTCAAAATCAAACACAGGAACTTACTGGACAAGCGCATGGACGACACAGGGAAATACTCTCTGGTCAGTAGGATCTCCGGCTGGACTTGGTTCAGGCAAGTACCGGCTCCAGCGGACTGGCAGTACCATGACCGGCTACCAATGGCAGAACAGTAACTGGGTCAAGATAGCCAGCCTCACTAACTGCGACACGTCTGACATGTACGTCCAGCTCACCATCGCCAACAACATCGGTGCCGGTAACTTCCACCCCAAGGTGCCGCAAGCTTACTTTGATAACTTTATGGTTAACGACACCTTCAACTCTGCCATCGACACCACCAGATGGGCCCAGCTAAATGCCAGTAATCCGGCCATCATTGAAAACGGCAAACTGAAAGCTGTCGGCAAGGCCGGAACCAGCGCCGTATCAAGTTCAGGGCTCACAAGCCAGGGGAAACAAGTTTTGCACGGAGACTTTGACATTCAGGTTGATTTTGATTCAACGATACAGCCTGCAAGCGACTCTGGAGCCACAACCGCGCTTAATGTCGTAGGCACTAAATCTTATTCTGTGTTTAATTCAAAATCAAACACAGGAACTTACTGGACAAGCGCATGGACGACACAGGGAAATACTCTCTGGTCAGTAGGATCTCCGGCTGGACTTGGTTCAGGCAAGTACCGGCTCCAGCGGACTGGCAGTACCATGACCGGCTACCAATGGCAGAACAGTAACTGGGTCAAGATAGCCAGCCTCACTAACTGCGACACGTCTGACATGTACGTCCAGCTCACCATCGCCAACAACATCGGTGCCGGTAACTTCCACCCCAAGGTGCCGCAAGCTTACTTTGATAACTTTATGGTTAATAGCGCTAGTGTAGCTAACCCAGCCATTGTTCTCAACTCAGCGCCAAATAGCCTGGCTCTGGTCTCGGCCTCCGCCACTGCGTCGGCTGCACTGGGCAGTAAGATTCAAATCCAGTGTAACTATGGCGCTGTTCTGCCTTGCACCGGCGCCACTCACGGCGGAGATAATTGTACTTTCCTGCAATTCAGCGGCACCACGGCCAACTTTGAATGCACTACCAAGAAAGCTGGCATGCAAGATAACTACTGCGTTACTTGGCCGTATGCTCCTAATCCCAAGTGCACTGGCTCATCAACAACCAAAATCCAGAGCACAATGGTTAATAACAAAGTGGGATTCTTACAAGGACTGACCGACGCGTTAAAGGCGGCAGTGGGGTTCTTACGTTAATAGCATTGAAGAATAACAAGCTATAACACAAGGTCGTCTTCGTTAGGATCACTAGTTTCATCCGTCGCGTTCCATGTGCTCGACATGTTTTCTTCACGTTGTGGTAAATCACCTAGTTTGGCTTCAACCATTTTGCGGGATGACGCATAATTTCGTCGTGTCAAATTGACGATCTCGGCTACGTAGTTGGGAGTGGCCTCGGGGGGTGGGGGATAGGTTTGGATATTGAATGCATTGGCTGAGGTGCTGCCTCGGGCAATGGCTTGGCCCATTTCGAGATTTAAAATTTCTTCGGTGGTGAAAACGCCCATCTCACGGGCAGCAATATTGGCGTCTTCCACTCCTAACCGGAAGGTAACAAGGGTGCCTACGTTGCCAAAAATGGCTTGGCGGACCTGGGGTGTAAGCTGGCCGATATACTGGTTTGCAAGACCGGCTAGGACAAGTTTATACTTTCTGGCTTCAGTAAGGATGCGATCAAACCCGACCGAAAGGTTCATGAACGCCTGGAATTCGTCCACGTAGAGATACCACGGAACACGTTGTTCTTCGGGAATGCGTGCCCGGCGGAAGGCGGCGTTGACTATCTTGGTGACTAAAAAACTGCCAAATGTGCCGGCGATCTTCTCGGTAAGCAATCCCGTTGAAAGATTGGCTAACAAGATTTTGCGATGATTTAAAACTTGGTCAAAGTCGATGGCGGAATGCCGCTGACAAATGATGTTCCGCACCGTGGGGCTGGTGAGAAACACCGAGAGCTTGTTTAGTACCGGATCACTGGCATTCTTGGGAAAAAATTTGAACTGCCCTGTCCAGAACTGGGCCCAGCGGGCATTTGTAGTCTTGGCTACCACCTCTGAACGAAACTCTTCATCGATGAGCATTCTCTCCACGTCGGCCAATGTTGCTCCTGGAATGGCATCAAGTACGGTGTGAATCGTGTAGGTGAGAATCCTTTCCAATCGCGGTCCCCACGATGATGGGAAATATCGCTCAAGTGACATCACGGTTTCGGCGACGATCCGCTCCTGTTCGCTGGCATCCTTGGCTTCTAAGATATTTAGGGCAAAGGGGTACTCCTTGTCTGCCGGATCAAACAGGATTACGTCGTCAACGCGGTCTGATGGGATGCGTTCAAGAACGGCACTGATTAAATCACCATGCGGATCAAGGACACCAACACCATGTCCAGCATTGATGTCCTGGAGAACCATATTTAAAAGGAGCGTTGATTTGCCTGTGCCGGACGCGCCCGCCACATAGCAATGTCTAGGACGGAGACTTGCCGGAATGCGGGCAATTCGTTTCTGCCCACGATGGATATTATCGCCCAGAATAATGCTGTCATCCGATTCATCAACCTTGGGTGCTGCCTTCGTGCGGGTCTTGAGGCGGCGTAACCGTTCGGTAACAACTGAATCACTTGGTAAGTGAACCAAACTAGCCAGTTCATTGAGATTCAAAATCATGCCGGGGAGGTGGGTACAGCGGGCGTCCACTGACCAACTCATATAATTTCGCTCAAATTCCGGCATGGAATTGCCTTCCCAACTACTCTTATTAGGTGACAATCCTTGCGGCGGGGAAGCGAACTGCTGAGCCCAGCCTTCCAATTGGCGGTAAACTGATATCTTACTGGCGAGAATTCTTATGGAAACCGCAAAAAGCGGAGAGGAAAACTTCTCTCGCAACATCTTTTCAGAAACATTGTTGAAAAGATACTCGTTCGGTTTGTAAGGATTGGTAAGTGCTGCGGTCACAGTTTCCGCCCAAGGATTGCGGGCGGGCTCAAAGAGGATTTGCAGCAAAGCCCAGTCATCTTTGTCCAACTGTTCCATGGCGGCAATGGCCACACCAAGCGGATCAGGATCAAGTTTTCCGAAAATCCGTAAAGGTTGACAGTAGACGTGATCTAGTAAGAGTGTGGCTGCACGGGTGTTTGCATCCTGTAAATTGCTGCCTGGCGTAGCACTGTAAACGTTTTCTCCAATGACAATTGCCGAATTCGGATAATGTGAAATAAGCTGGTTTTGCACTTGAGCGGCGTCGGCTTTGTCGGCCACAAATTGCACCACTGTGTATGGTTCCTCCCAACCACAAATCGCTTCACGTATGCTTCGCTTCTCGCCTCGGCTCTGGGCTTGCATGATTTCTTTGGATTTCTCATGATCCCACATAGGTTGCGGCCCCCAACCCATTACTTCAAACGACAATGGCCGACGGAGCGAAGGTAATGACAAGAGGAATTGCTGGATTTTGGGGATGGTCGTCTCATCTTCGCAGAATTGCTCGACGACGATTGGCACCAGATTCTCATAATCCAGACATTGTAGTTCGGGCAGAATCAGTTGCTGGCCGTTTCGAAATAGGGGAGTATCTAAGGAGAATGTTCGACGTAGCCAACTGCCTTCCCATGGGCCTTCCCAGTTGTTGAGCATACAATCCCATACAGATACGGCCCTGGAATTGTAAGACTCCCAAGGCGGCTCAAGTTCACAAGGATGTGGCTGCAATGGCCAGATTCCGTTTCCACGCAATGCTTCAGCCTGTGCCTTTCCCGAGTACTGTTGCCAAAGTGATGCGGGTCGCAACATCAAATGATCCTTTTTACCAAATCAGGATTGTCGATCCACAGCGGCGACAATTTGTTCGACCAATCCGGCTCTTGCATACCGGACACCTGAAATTAACTACATGGCGTTCGGTATGGTCTCTATAACCACAAGCACAAGTCCAGACATCGACAGATGGAAAAACTTCGTGGCAGCCGGGACATGAATGGGTGGTCACTATCTGGGATGTAATAATTTCGGAGATATTTCCGCCGACAAAAGGAATCAGCCAAATCAAAAAAGCAATTGCAACGTAAGGATGGACACCTATGGAAAAAAACAGGATCAGTAATACGCCCCAATAGATTGCACGGCATGTCCAATGGGCAGCCCGTGGAAAATTGAGTGCACTTCCTTTCGATTGTTGTTGTCTGCCATCATAAACCGATGGTTTTTCATTAACGGATTCGACAGCTTCGGGTTCTTGAGGTGGTTCAGGTTCTGGATGGTTCTTATTCCCCTCATTTGGTGATGTGGACTGCCATCGAGACACGACATCGTTAACTTGTTTTTCTCGTTCTGCTTGCGATTTGGAAGTAGCGTTCTCTGGAAAAATGCCGGAAGAAATTCTATCCCAATCAGAGTCAACAGCGGCTTGTTTCTCGCTTTTTGGTTCCGAAAATTTTGGCGATACAGACTTTGGAGAAGGTTGTTGAGGTTTGGCAGTACGGGTCGTGTCGTGTGCCTGTTCAAAAAACCGCTGTACGATTTCCAAGCCAGTAACGTTTTGATCCAGGGCAGGAATTCTTATGTGTGCCTTACATCCCGGGCATGGCACTTTTAGGCCGATGCTCCGCAGCGGTACATTCAAGGCCCGCTTACACACATGGCAGGTAAATCGTAAGCTAAGCTCAATGTTGCCAGTTTGCGGTGAACTGTCGCCGTTGCCGTTTTTTGCGGCGGCAGGATTGCTGGCCTGTTGAGCATCCATTGACCTCGGCTCCCAAAGTATCTGTTGTAGAAAAGACGCTTATTTTCGATTTTATTTTTTCCTTGGAAATTGGCAACACGCGAAGCCCATTGCATCAACGAAAATTTTCAAAAATTCGGGGCCGTGCTGTTGTAGCTGATAATATAATCAATCTCTACGCAAATTACCTATCCGTGCATACAGGGTTATGGGCTTGGCCACAAATCGCGTCCTCATCTGCTATACATGGAGTAGGGAATAATGGATGAAGAGGCATTTTGCGAACCTGTTCGGTGACAAATTTACGACATTGCCGAGAGTTGGCGAACTGTTGTTCGCTTGACAAACTGGCCTTATAGTGTCGAAATTTGGTCAGCCACGATTTTATGTCACGTGCCCGGAGCCAGAGAGAAGCCGATAGGGGAGAAAGGCTATATTGTATATGTCGAATCTGCTCGGCCGTGGTTAGCCATATCCGATCTCGCATAGCGGTCGGTAGCGAGATCGTCTGCATGAGCAAGTCGATCAACCGTTGAAAATCTTTCCCATTGCCAGAACCGGCATGGGCAACAACCAGCAGCCGAAAATTCGGCTGCGACTGCGGATCACCGTATCGGGCATAGAACATCCGTAGATAGTTTTGTCCATCCACGGAACGTGCCCAATGGTCGTACATTTGGAATTTTTCCCGGATGCGGGGGAGCGACATAGTGCCGTTGTCCAGTTCAACGAAATGTAATAGCAAAGATGAGGAAGTAGCCAGACGTTTAGACGTTTGACGTTCAACCTTGAGTAGAAAACCCGAGTCCGGCACCACGTGATGGATTCGACCGTTATGTGGAAATCGCAGTTGCTTGTCATGTTGGAAGTAGCGTCGTTCGTGAAAAAGGCGAGAGAGGTCTCCCCTACTTTTGATCGTTTTCCAGACGGCTAGATCAAACTCGGTAGTGAGCAGTTCGTGGAGGATTGAGCGGAGAGCAATCCCACTGGTCTTTGTTGTCTCTAGAGTGGGTTCCTTCCAATTCACTCCCATAGTAGCGTATGTATCGGCCACAAGACGCACTCCCCTACTGGTTGCCGCGTAAACGAAAGGGAAGTTCGGCGACGTGGATCGTACGGGTGCCGTTTGTAAATAACCTAGTTGCACAAGTGCCGCCATTTGATACTGTGCTGACCGCCGCGTGGCGATGTACTGAGCAAATCGCTGTTGTATCTGCGAACCGGTGGCGAAGCGGTTGGCATAGATGAATTCAACGACGGCCGGATAATGCGAAAGCATTCTGGGCCGTTTCGTGGCTGGACGGCGGCGGATAGGAAGCGGGCGAATCAGGTCGGGTAAATCCCATGCAGTCGTTACCCTTTCCCCTTCCCTAACTGTTGTTTGGACTGTTGAACCGTTCAACGGGCCGTTGAAAGAATTGTTAAAATCGCCGTTAATGTGGTCGCTGTTCGGCGTCGGACGTGAGGGCGACCAACGGCGGGCTTTAGGTGTGGTCTCCACACCCTTTAGCCCGAGCGAATGTGAAGGGGAAAGGCCGCCGTTGGTCGGCCTCTGGAAGGCAACTGCCTGGAGAGGACGACGCCGTTTTTGTTGGTTTACCTGGCCGTTTTCTGGCTGTTCCACTTCCACGTCGTTCACGCTAATTTTGCGTGCCGTTCGCAATCCCGATAGCGGTGCTGTTTCAATAGCTGGCGGCATCATCATCGGATTGCTGGGCAAGCTCCTGGAGGCATTGAAAATCCAGTAGGCTTGGAATGCGAGTCAGGAAAGGATTTTTTGTAATAAGTCGTGAACGGATAGCTTCCTTTTCAGCCTCAGGAAGTTGGTTCCATCGTGGTTGCCACTTGGCATCAAACTCCCGGCGGGCGGCGGATTGTTCAGTATTATTTTTTTGTTCTTCCTGTTGGTGAAGCATCTGTTCTTGGTGTTGTATTTTGCGACGCTCTTGCCGGTCATGTATTTTCACCACTTCAGACATATAAGAAACCAAGGCAGAGAATGTTTTCGCATCGGGCCATTTTTCTTTTAGAAGTTTTATAGTTTTGGGAATCATGACTTCGATTTTCGATAGGCCATGCTGGTTTATCAGGGTATTTGCTTGTTCAAGCTCACGCCGCGTCGGCCGGTGCTGTTCGCTCCCCTGCCATGTGCGGTAGAAGTCGGCGATAATTTTGTATGCCGGAGTAGTGTTCGATGCGGCTGATAATTCGGGCATGGAGTTAGGTTTTTTTGCCACCGAATGTTTTTTAGAAAAAACGATCCGCCATATCCCCCTGCTGATTTTCTTATAGCGGTTTGGGTGACTTAATGGCTCAATAAAGCCGATTTCTTCAAGTTCCTGGATGGCGGGAGCAAGCCGTTGTTTGATAATAGCGACGTTTTTGACCTCAGTCATCAGCCCGATATGGCCGCAGGCAAAATCCATTAAGTCCATCTCAACCATATCGGAATTATGGAAACGTTTATCCAAAAATCGATACATGCGTTTTGAAGTCGGTAAACGGAGTGAAAAGTATTTTTCCAGGTCAAGTGCCTTGAGGTTGCCGCTGGCAAGGTTTTTATGGAACCTGGGTGTCCATTGCACCCAGCTTGGCGGCAACTGGCCGGACTTGGTTCTTCCCCTATTCTGTCGGATCAGTCGATATTCACTGATAATCCCGGTAGCCAATTCCTCTTCAAAGCTCCGGCCACTGCCGTCCCACCATGCGTTTTCATAAACGATTGTCAGAGCTTTTAGCCGTCGGAGTACATCGCGTAACCGCTGGTAACTTCGGACATTGGCCGACCATCGCATGATGCGAAACAGATCGTGCGGAATAAAATGAACTTTAATATTGGTAAAATTGTCAGCCTTTTTTCCAAGACACAAGAGCGAAAGTATGACATCTTCGTCCGCCGGTGTGGGAAGTCCGTACTGAGACGAAGTAGTTAGTGTGATCCTTTGCGGCACACGTTGGCGGATTTGCGAGTCATATCGGCTAGCATTATAAACAACTGTATCAAGTTTACGTCCAGTTCCGTCTTTAGGTTGCTGAGTCTGAAGGATAGAAATGGGAAAATCGGCCAGATTCAATTCGTCGCGTCCCTGAACGGGACGCTTTTCTGGCGGTTTTGGAAGGATGGCCGGAATAAGCTCCATGTAGGGCTTATTGTCTCGTAGTTTCGGTTATTAATCAAACACACCCGCTACATCGCATGGTTTGTGTAATAATAGTTTGTGTATTGTTAGGCGAAAATAAAAACCGGTCTATAAAGCGCCGACAAGGCTTCTGGCTGGCGTTTCCGCATTTCAAAATGTATGCGGCTGCACGAATTAAATGTATGCGGTTGCACGAATTTCTGGAGTAAAAATGTATGCGGTTGCACGAATTCTTTGGCAAAATGTATGCGGTTGCACGAATTTTATCAACAAGAGAAAAGTACACCAGTGCTATTCCCTGTCAACGCGATATTTCGGCATATTTGCTCGCAAAATCTCCGTGACAACTTCGGATCGTTGTTTGCGTTCGATGCGGGCAACAAGGTCTAATTGTGTGTTCACATCCCGGTCGAGATAAAGTGTGCAACGGTCGCGTAATTCTTGGGGTTTTTCAATTTCCGGCTGACGATCTGACCCTGGATCAACCTCAAAATGTTCTGGACGTTCAGACGTTTGGGATGGAATTGGATTTTCAAGGGGTTCCGTAACAGTTCGTTGCAAGAGTAGAGAACTGCCAAGGCCAGTATGTTTTTCTTTTAATTCTTGGTCTTTATCGTTCATAGTTGAGAATTTCGCGAGTTAATTCCAAATAAGCTTGGGCACCGGAGCTTTCCGGTTCATAATCAAGTACTCCGAGACCGCGGCTGTGGGCTTCCTCGATCTTGACGTTAAGAGGGATTGAAGTTTTGAAAACGCGTTCACCAAAATATGCCCGTACCTGCTGCTCGACTTCCTTGGACACGTTAGTATTTTGCACTTTGGTAAGAAGAACGCCGCTTATGTGAAGTTTCGTATGATTCATGTGCGTGTGAATTTGCGAAATCAATTCTTCCAACCGGCGAACGCCCATGATCGACCAATATCCCGGATCAATCGGCACCATAACCTCTTCGACATAATTAAGCACGTTGATGTTGAGCAAAGTCCGCTGCGGGCCGGTGTCGATGATGATGAAATCATAGTCTTTTTCGATAGCCTCAAGCGCACGACGCAATCGGTACTCGCGGCCCAAACCAAGCCGTCCACTCGGATCGGCCATTGCCACATTCACGTCGGCCAAAGAGGTATCGGCAGGTAGCAAGTCCAGATTCGGATATCGCGTAAGCCAGATTGCCTGCTGAACTGGGATATTTTCCATCAAAACTTGGGTCAGTGTTTTTTCTCCAGGCTCCCCTTTGGTAAGGACTGCTGTTATATTTGCCTGATGGTCAACGTCCACCAACAGCACACGTTTGTCGAACTTTGATGCCAGATTGGTGGAAACGTTAAGGGCACTGGTGGATTTGCCGCTGCCGCCTTTCTCGTTCAGCCATGCGATGCGTCTGGTCATAGACTTTTTCTTTGAACGTCTAAAACGTTTGAATGCGACAAGCGTCGTGACGGCTGAAACGTCTGGCGGACGAATATCGGGCCGTAAGGAATCTCTTCGACTACCCGGCGGCGAATATCGACCAATCCGCCCAACTGTTTATGCAATGCCTGGGCATCGCTTTCACTGTCGGCAACGTAACACAAATCTGGATCGTTGCCACAATGCGTTGGTAATCGACGCGAAGGATTTTTTTTCATGAAAATGTGGACAAGTTAATGATGATGAGATCAGTGTAGCACAAATAATTATCAAACGTCCAAAACTCCCAGGCGTTGATAAACGTCAGAACGCCGAAACATTTCAGATGTTTGAACGTCTTAAACGGCCAAACGTCAGAGAAAAATAATTTTTGCCAGAGTTGTAATAGTCAACTGGAAATTGAAGTCTCACCTGAGCTATTGTACCGGCTCTAAAATCGTGTTACATGTCGATTGCGACTCATGTTATCTGCGGCGATAAATCGCTCTTTATAAACAGTCCTAATGCGTTTTAGAATTGTTTCATCGTAAAAACACCGTAAAACGCGGAAAAACAGCCTTTCTGTGATAAACAAATGATAATTTGCGATAAAAATAACGAAACTAGACTCCTAAAACGTTTCGAACACTTGAACATTTAAACTCTTAGAACGTCCTGGCGTCTTAGACGTTTGGTTTTTTGGACGTTTAGTGCTATTCTGAATCAAGGATATATGGATCAGATTCAAAATGTCGCCATTTACGCCAGAGTTTCAACCCGAGACAGACAAGAAACGGAGAACCAATTACGGGAGCTTCGGGCATACAGTAAAAAACAAGGATGGCGGGTTGTGGGCGAGTACGTCGATCATGAATCCGGCGGAAAAGCGGATCGGCCCCAATTTCGTCGTCTTTTTGAAGATGCCCACCAGCGGAAGTTTGATATGGTGCTATTTTGGGCGTTGGATCGCTTCAGCCGCGAAGGCGTCTTGCGGACACTAACCTATTTGAATGACCTGGAAACATCCGGCGTCGAATTCAAAAGCTATGCTGAACGGTACATAGATTCCAGCGGCTTGTTCAAGGAAGCAATTTTAGCCATTTTGGCCACATTAGCAAAACAAGAGAGAATTCGACTATCTGAACGCGTAAAGGCCGGACTTGATCGTGCCCGCAGTGAAGGAAAACGTTTGGGACGTCCGAAACTTCCAGACTCCGCGATTTCTGAAATCAAGCAACTACATCGGCAGAAAATAAGTAAACGGGAAATCACCCGGCGTGTTCGATATGTCGATGCGTCTGGACGAAAGCGATCAGTTGGATGGGGGAGCGTGCGGCGCATATTGGCAGTTAAAAATGCTCAAGATGCACAATAATGCGGTATGATAAACTAAAAAGATGTGCCGCGATGCTGGGCTAACGTTGGGCAACCGCAATGCCTGGTTCTCGTTGGTTGCGAAAATATTTTTGGAGGGATAAATTTTTTAAAAGGCCAGCATCCACGGCGGTTGTCGGTGCGGGTAAAAAAGTTTTTCCCGCGAGTGCGGCTTGGCCATGCCTGGAACCGCCGTATGGTACAAAGCCGATCCGCTTTTGCGGCACATAAGAAAACACCGGATCAATTGATCCGGTGTTGCCGATCATGGTAAGAGCATTTTTAATTGCTCTGCCGATAGTTCGTCAGGTTCAGTTCCATCGGGCAATTTAACCGCCCGAACGAATGTTTTGGAAATGAGTTTACCGGCGGCCGTCCGCATCCCGACACGGCCTGCCTCATTACCATCAAACATGAGCACGATTGGTCGGCCGGTAGCTGCAAGAATGGCGGCTTGTTCATCACTGAGTGAAGAACCAAAAACTGCCACTGTGTTGGGAATACCTGCTTGGAATAAGTGATAGACCTTGAATGGCCCTTCCACTACGATCAATGGTTTTCCATCGGTATTTTCTAATGCCTCCGTCAATCCATAGACAAGTTGGCTTTTCAGAAAGCCTTCGGGCCACTTGTATCGTGGGTTTCCGGCCGCTTCGTCAAAATCGTCATCGGGCCAGCGGCCGAGATACGCCAGCGGATTCGCACCTTGTTCATGCGGATATCCAAAGACAGGGATTGCGATATAGCCCTTGAGCACTCCGCGATTACATAGGCCCAAACCATAACGTTTTATCGTTTCTTCTGTAATGCCCCGTTCATGCAAATAAGGAACATCGGTCTTGAGATTCAAGCGAAATCGAAGCGGCTTTATTTGTAAAGGATGAAATGGTGTAGTGGAATGAACTGAAGTATCATCTTGGGCGGACTGTTTAGCCTTGTCAGTAAGTTCCGATGAAGCATCATCAGAATTCTCATCTTTATGCTCACCCTTGGGCTTCGAAAGAGTCAACCTGTCGCCAAATTTCTCGGCGAACCAAAAACGAACATGAACGTCGTCAAAGCCAGTAATTTCTTTGACCAATTCGATTACGTCACCACCTTTTTGGCAGTCGCCAAAGCAATGCCATAGCCATACGCCGTTTTTTCGATTGATTTTGAACTGCTCGGGATTGGGATTCGGCCCATGCTTGTGCGATGGCAGGGGACAGATGCCTGTTAGCAAATCTTTATTTCTCTGAAATCTGTCGGCAATTCCAAGTGCTTCAAGCACGTCAGGAATGGATACTTTTTCTTTCACCTCGGCAAACGAAATATAAGGCCGTTCAGCCATGATAAATCCTCCTTCAAGATAGATTGTGAGAGAACAACTGACATTAGGTTGCCATATAAACAACAAGAGATACAAATAGGGAAGAACTCAGAAATAAAAACACCTGCCGAAACAAAGTTCGACAGGGCGGCGGATGAATTTCTGCTGAAACAGATTCACCGTCAGAAATCTTCGGACTGCTCATGGTCTTCGTCATGACCGGACAATGGCGATGTAAAGACAAATTCTTGTGCCTTCTGCAAAGCGAAGATCAATGCAGGAAGGTCGCCTGGACGAAATGATGGCGCATCTCGCCATTCTCCAGTCTCGGGATCGCGGTAGCGACGCGGTGAAATTGTAATGGATCGAATCTTTCGTGGGCCATTGTCTGTATCAACAGTATTTACCCACACTGCCACGCCGATACCGCCGGGATAAGGCCCAATTTTCCTCTCGGGCTTGTGGACTTGCGAATTATCAGTTCTGTTTTTGGCCATTACGAGCCTCCTAATAGTAGGTGTTTAAATGTAACAATTTGGAAAGAACACGTAAGGGAACTGTAAAATGGTTTCCGTAAGACGGTCAAATATATGAAATAGGGAAGAGCAAGACGCGGCAAGTATCGCTAGAACGCGACATGAGTTTATACTGAGCGTGTGGTAGAAGTTTCGACAAAGAATTTCGGCATATTGATAGCATACTTATTGCCGGGGTTCGTAACTCTATGGGGTATAAGCTTTTTTTCCGAAACTGTGCGTAGCTGGCTGGGGGCATCGACACTCAATGCTCCTACAGTCGGCGGATTCCTATATGTGACGCTCGGCTCTGTTGCTGCCGGGCTTGTGGTAAGTGTCATCCGTTGGGCTATGGTTGATGGTATCCATCATGAAACCGGCATCCCAGAACCGGTATGGAAATTTGCGCAGTTTGAACAAAAGATGGCGGCATTTGAGGGTTTTGTTGAGAATCACTATCGATATTACCAGTTCAATGCCAATATGTTGGTTGCCTTGGCATTCACTTATGCCGCTTGGTTGATGTCACGCGGAGTCGGATTTTATCGAGCAGGATGGATGAATCTGGTATTTATTGCCTTGGAAGTCGTGTTTTGGCTAGGATCACGCGACACGTTAAGAAAATACTACCAAAGAACGGCTGACGTACTTGGCACGGATCAAACTCGGATTTTTCAGGTCGGGGGATTGAAAAAGAAAGATGAATTGTCATAATAAATAGCAAGTATTGGCATTATCTTCGTGGACTTTTTCCACTACAAAAACGGCAGGAGTTTTTTAAAAGAATGAAAAACATGGCCGCATAACGGCCATAAAAAACAATAGAACGACGCGCGAGCGTCCTTTATCTGCTTCCTGGAAAACCGCTAACCTGGGTCTGTAAGACCCTTGATGAACAGAAGCAGTGCTTGGACCGCGCTCCGTAAGGAGCGTCGGCCATGTGCTGTTCTGTTCACCCCTTAGCGGGGGTTCCAGGAGCGGCCGTGGTCCGGCGCTCCTTTTTTTATTGCACTTGAATTAACAAGCAGATGAATAACTCGTACACGAAAGGTATCAAAAATGTCTGGTCGTACAGTTTTTTTAATCTTGGCCTTTTTTACCGGCCTGCTTGGCGCTTGCGGGGATGGATTATTCACCAGTTGGGCTCAAAAAGATAAAGTCTGGCACCTGGTTATTGGATGGCTAATGTGCAATGTTGCCCTCGGCATTCTGGCCCACGCATTGAAAAAAGGCACGTTGATTGAGGCGATGGTGATTTACACCGTGGTCAGTGATGTGCTGATTCTGCTGATGAGCATTTTCATTTTCAAGGAGGAAGTTTCAACCCACGCATACTATGGAGCAATCCTTGCCATGCTCGGGGCAGTGATTATGCAACTGAAATGAGAGGCAGGAATATATGATTCCAACATTTCCAAAATTCAAAAGGCTGGAACTTTCAGATCGGTCGGAAGTCGAGCAATTTACCAGCCAACATCCGCCATACTCGGACTATAATTTCACAAGTCTCTGGTGTTGGGATATTTATGATCGCGTTTTACTCTCGCAGCTAGATGGCCATCTAATTGTGCAATTCACCGACGATGCGACTGGAGAGCCTTTTTATTCATTCTTTGGTTCCAACACGGAGTTTTCCGTGAAATTAGCTGACAAAGTATTTTCTAAAATGGAACATGACGGCTTGAAGCCTGTCCTGCGACTTGTGCCCGAAAATATGATCGGCGTCCTAGATCATGGTCGGTTTCAAATTGAGGATGATCGGGATAATCATGATTATATTATTTCCTTGGAAAGAATTATGACTTTTCAGGGTAATGCTTTTCAACGTCATAGATACCTGAGTAATTGTTTTAAAAAACAATATCTAAACGCTCAGATAGTTGAATTTGATGTTGGCGACAAATTTACTCATCGGATGATCGAGCGGGTCTCCGCGACTTGGCAACAAAATAAAGGGTATTCAGTCAATCATGAACAAAAGGCACTGAAAAGACTTTTTCAGATCGACCATATGCAGGCCCCGAATTATTACGGCCTTTACATTAAAAACGATCTTGTGGCTTTCCATGTGGTGGAAAAACTTTGCAATAATTATGCGATCGGTCATTTCATGAAGGCGGATACGCGACTGAAAGGCGTGTATTCATTTCTTTTGCAGGCAATGGCAAAGAATATTTATGAAAGGGGATTTCGCTTTCTAAACATCGAGCAAGACCTTGGTATTCCCGGTTTGAGGACAGCCAAAACCGCTCTCAGACCGATTTATTTTTTGAAGAAATATACTGTATCAAAAATTTTAAATAGCGAGTAATGAAATGATCTTTACAAGAACCGCTGACCTGATCAGTCCAATGCGAAAGGAGGTGAATTATGACAAACGGTTATGGCACAAAAGAGCCCAACAACCAAAAGAAGCCCTCGGTTAAGAAACCGGAAAAGGGAACGCCAAAGCCCCGCCGTAAACTAAGCCAAGCGAAAGGCTGAGGAAATCGCGGAGTTATTGCTAAAAAATAAATCCGCCCTGTCGTGGTGGGAATTCATGTGACAGGGCGGTAGGGGAAAGCTATGCAGATACAACCGACAGAAGTGCCGAAGCTTTTTCTTCGGCCTCTGTGCGATTGCCTGCGAATTGCGATTCCCGGGCAAGCTGGGTTAGCGCATCGACTATCGACCAGATTGTGAATCGCCCTTGCTTCCGGGCGATTTCAATGGCTTGGGACGTAAGCGACTTCGTAATTCCGGCCTTCGTGAGGAGTTTTTCAACTTCCATGGCATCCTGGCCGTAGGTCGTTTCCATTGCTTTCGCAACGACTCGGGCGAAGCCGTCTTTTCGCTCGTCGCGTTTTTGCACTAAGGACTCGATAGCAGCGCGAATGTCCGAGAGTGAATCGCGGACGCGTCCGGTGTGCTTGCGGGTAAACTCGGTCACTTCGGTTGCATCCCAGATGATATGGTTTGCGCATACGGCCTGGAACCAAAAAGTCGAAATGCCGACTGTTCGTTTGCCGACCTCTGAATTCCAGACAAAGAAACCTGGTGCGAACGCCTCGCCGCCGATCTCCGTCCAGCCGGCAGGGTCGATCATGAAGGTAAACATATCCTGCTCGCCGGCGTAGAGTCCGGTCGCGCCGTTAAAGCCTTTTTGTGGGGGAGTGAAGTCAACGGCGAATTCCTGGAGCGTTGCAACAAGATCAGCGTTCCAAAGCCGCTTGTATTGCTCGCCGTTTACGGCCCGAATGATAGTGTTGTCATAGCACAAGGCTTGAAGATCTAAATCCTCACGTGTACGCTGGCGAAGCGTTTCATTCAACACAACGGCAGCCGTCTCTGGGCTCAGTCGGTTGACTGTGTCTTTTGATGCGCCAGCGATAGAACACAATTGAGTAAATGACCAATCGGTCATAAAACATGGAGCATTTCCATTCACCCTAAGTGCGATGCG
This sequence comes from Pirellulales bacterium, assembly GCA_963838495.1. Classification (GTDB taxonomy): domain Bacteria; phylum Planctomycetota; class Planctomycetia; order Pirellulales; family Thermoguttaceae; genus JBEKIK01. The sequence continues at coordinate 743,663 of CAWIRC010000001.1, forward strand.
TTCTTCATGCAGCACGGGCCGGAATTCTGTGCTGACTTCTTTGACTCGTCGGCTGCGTTCCTTCATTGCAGAACAATGGGCGGACAAGTCGGCCAGACTTTCAAAGCGTTCATCAGGCGGTCGTTTAAACAATTCGTGGTTGGCATGGGTAAGGTTTGCCATCATACAACTCCTTCAGAGAATAAACCAGATTGAGAAAGAACAATTAGTTGTACGGTATCGCAATAAAATAGTGTTGGTCAAACAAAATAATTTGCTTGCATCACTATATTATGGCACTCTTGGGAAATGAAAGACGAACCTGTCATTGACGATATTCCTGAAGATGCCAACCTGCCAGCGACGAAACGCGATATCGCTGTAGTAAGAAAAGAAATTCACGACTCGGTTGCTGAATTACGCACAGAGATGGGCGAAATGCGAAACGAGTTTCACACAGAAATGAAGGATATGCAAGGCGGATTACGCACGGAGATGAAAGGGATGCAAGGTGGATTGCGTTCGGAAATGAAAGATATGCGAGATGGGTTACGTTCAGAAATGAAAGATATGCGAGATGGGTTACGTTCAGAAATGAAAGAAATGAAAGACGAAATAATGAATCATTTCGACGCGGCCGTCGAGAACATCGAGGATTCATTTCGTGGCGCTAATGCCGATGAAATCTCCCTCATAAAAAACAATCTCAAAAATCACAGAGAGCGGCTTGACGTGATTGAAGAGCGTGTTGGTCTAAGGTAATAAACCAAGATTCAATTGGGTGGAATTCTTGTGATTCAAGTGCCATTATGGCAGTCATTTATTGAATTGCATAATATATAGGTGGTATCAAAACGTACCCCAAGTCCTGCAATAAAATATTTATAAGATATTATCTTGCAATATGTTGTGTAAATTGTGGGCGATTGTATCGTGGCGTTCGGTATAGTACTTGCACTCCCCTTTAGGCTATCTGATATGGCACCTGTTGAAGTAAGGCATCTGAAGACCTGTACGATCCCCATTTTTTAATAGCTCGATCTATGGATTGGCGCGAGTACATAGATAGGAGCTTATACAAGGAGGGCACAATTGAATGCCTACTGAACAACTGCCGTCTCAGGGGGAGCTTGAAAAAGCCCTGCGGGACAGTCCTCGTTATTTTTTTGAGGTAATAGATGAGTACTACCGGCGAATTTTGATGCAATATATCAAAAAGCATTCGTGGGGCGTGCTCGACACACATGAGTTGCTCGATGCGTACCAGGAGGTAATGACAGCCCTCTGGGAGCGTATTCAGAAATCCGATTTTGATCCGGATCGCCCGATGCGTATTGTGTATCGAATCGCTCGGAATATAGCGGTATCGATGCGGCGGCGAAAAATGAGATGCCCTGTTAACATAAATCAAGATGCGGTTGTCAATGCCATTGCATCAGATTTAGTAAACACAACAACGGGGTTAGAGTGGCGATTATTATCGCCGGAAGAACGTCGGGAATTTCAACAGGCCGTGGAGGAAATCATCGGCAAATTACCTCCACGCCAACGCTTAGCTGCCCAGGCGTTTGCAGAAACGTATGAGGAATTACGAGAAAAGGATATGTACCGCCCACTCGCAGCAGCGATGAGTGCGATCAGCGGGAAAATGGAGGATGTGGCGACGGCCAAGAGTGCTTGGCGGTTTGCCAGGGAGAAAATTCAGGAAGAACTCGCCCGTCGGGGCTTTGGTTTTATGAAGGGATCGGCCAATGACGAAAGTCAATGGAGGTAATCGTGAGGAGCGCGCCAAGGAGGCGCTTATCGTTTCGGCCCTATATAAAGATGATAGTTTTGATGAGAATATCGATATAGACCGTCTGCCGGAATTGACCGAAGACGAAGAGAAAGCAATGAAGTCCTTGGGGCCGGATTTCATCGGTCAAATTATTGAAGGCAAGATGAAGGCGGACCAGAATTATGTATCGGGTGAACTCCATAACAAGGCCGAAGACGAATTAGCTTTGGCGGGTGGAACGTTAGGGTTTGGTCTCGACCGGGCAGACGAGATCGACGATTTGACGTTCCAGGAGTTGGAGAAGCAAAGACAGGAGATATTGGATCGCAAACGTCGGGAGCAGGAAAAAAATGAAAATTCGGGCGGAGCGTGAACTGGATCAGGAAGCTAATCGTGTCCTTCAAGCTCTCGACATGTGGCGGGTGCCAGTTGATCCGTTCGCGATTGTGAGAGAGGAGGGGATAGAGCTTGCCCCCGGCGAATATGGCCCGAATTTTGACGCTAGGATTGAATATCTAACTCCGATTCGGCAATTCGCAATCTACTATAAAGAGGCTGGTGTTGACCGAACCGGAGGGAGAGTAAGGTTTTCGATAGGCCATGAATTGGCCCACTACTATCTCCATCGCGATGACCTTTTAACGGGGCGGCCACATAATTCTGTCGCCGATTTCCGATCCAAAAACGCTCTGGAACAAGAGGCCGATGAGTTTTCCGCCCGGCTTCTGATGCCAAAGGAATTGTTTGTCGAGTCAGTGCACAGGTTCCGTCAAGATGTGTGCATTTTGTCTGAATTATGCCAACTTGCTGAGAATGTTTTCCGCACTTCTTTAACGAGTACTGTGCGGCGCTACTGTCAGTGCGATATTGAGCCTGCAAGTATGGTCATTTCGGAGAATGGAAAAGTTAAATGGGCGATAGCATCAGAGGACATGAAGCGGCTTGGAATGGGATTTATCCAGGTTAGGCAAAATATTCCCACAAATAGTAAGACCGCATTGTTGTGGCAACGGCTAAGCAATAAAGAAGACATTTCAATAATTGACGGCGGAGTGGATGCCACAATTTGGTTTGATCGACCATATCGATGGCGTCTTTGGGAAGAGGCTATGCCGTTAGGAAAAACCGGCTGGGTGCTGACCTACCTAACACTGGATGATCAAGACGATTGAATATTTTTCAGAACTTTTAGCACGATAAGCATAGTCGCGCGAGAAATTCAGTAAGGGACAAACATAAGAAATTAACCGTACCCGGGGGTAACCGGGGTAAACTATACATTGTTTTACGAGGAGAATAAGCATGCACAAGACAATTCACTACACTGTTGATGGGAAGCCCCAATCAACGACTGAATCCGAAATGACGCCGGTTCAAATAGTCGAGCGCGCCGGTGGAAACCATGATGAAAGTTTCTTAATCGAACTCGAAGGCGAACAGCGCGAGTCATATCACGACCGTCCCCATCATCATATTCACATGCACGATGGGCAGATATTCGAAACCAGTAGCCGCACTTTTCATTTTACTGTCGATGATGAAACGTGTTCAACGCGGGAACATACTCTGACGCCAGTTGAAATCATGAAGCTGGCGGGCGTTGATCCCGCGGCTCATTATCTGGTCGAAATCCATGGGCACCATCAGGAGTCCTATAAAGATAAGGCAGAGACACCAATCCATATGCACCAAAACCAGAAATTTATCACACTGGCTACGGGTGGAACACCAGTATCGTAAGGGTTTTGAATGATGGCGAAACAAGACTTTATCGATCAATTAGAAGCACTTGGCTATTCGGTTGAAGATCGCGGCAAGAATTGCATCGCATTTTCGTATGCAATTCCGGTCGGAAGATTCGTAGGGCAACAGATAATGCTGGGGCTTGTTGTAGGCGACGATTTTCCGGTGCATGCACCGAGTGGGCCACATATGAACCAGCATCTATTGCCATTCAATAACGAATCCAAAGAACATCCTAATGGTGGAATTCATAAAAGCGAACAATTTGGTGATGGTTGGCAGTACTGGAGTCGTCCACATCCTGATTGGAACAAAACGGACAAGACAGTAAAATCCTACATGGCTTATATACGGCGGCTCTTTGACCAATGAGATATTCTGTTTCACTTACAACTGTTTTGCATGATGATGCATGTAAACATTTAATGCGAAAAGACAGACAGGAGGACTTGTGCTTCGCCACTTGGTATCCAAGTCAGGGGAACAAAAGGCTAACTGCATTATTGCATAAAATTATTTTACCAAAAGTGAATGAGCGTTCCGTACATGGGAATGCATCATTCATGCCTAATTATATTCAAAGAGCTATTGGCCAAGCCGTAGAGCAAAATGCTGGTTTGGCTCTTCTTCATAGCCACCTCGGCCCTGGTTGGCAGGGCATGAGCGATGATGATGTGGCTGCAGAAGCCAACAATGCTGCTGCGGTAAAAGGCGCAACCGGTCTTCCATTTGTGGGGCTCACTTTAGGAACCGACGGCGCTTGGAGTTCAAGGATATGGGAAAAAATAGGAAAACGTCAGTATGAAAGGCGATGGTGCGAGTCAACAAGGGTAGTCGGCGGGCAATTGAAGGTGACCTATAATGACCGATTGGTCCCGCCGCCAAAATACAATTCTTCACAAGTCCGCACCATTTCGGCTTGGGGGCGGCCAATACAAAATGACTTTTCCAGATTACGGATTGGAATCATTGGCGCGGGGAGCGTGGGGTGTATTATTGCCGAATCATTGGCACGAATGGGTATTTCCTCAATATTGCTTCTGGATTTCGATGAAGTAGAAGAGATAAATTTGGATCGACTATTACATGCAACCCGAAGAGATATTGGATGTGCAAAAGTCTCAGTTCTTGCCAGAGCGATAAGAAAAAGCGCAACAGCATCGTCGTTTTCCGTAGCTCCATTGGAGTATAGTATTATCGAAGAGGAAGGATTCCGTGAGGCGCTAGATTGTGATGTGTTATTCAGTTGTGTAGATAGGCCGAGTGCTCGTAGTATGCTGAACTTTATTGCTTACTCCCATATGATCCCGGTAATTGATGGAGGAATAGCAGTGGTATCTCGTCAAGGTCGCGCACTACGTCGGGCTGAAATCCGTGCCCATGTTGCCGCCCCAATGCGACCGTGTCTTGAATGCCTGGGACAGTTCAATTCGGGATTAGTCACGGCCGATAAAGAGGGGTATTTTGATGATCCTCAGTATATCAAAGGGCTGCCAGAAGACCACCCTATTCGCAGTCGAGAGAATGTATTCGGATTTAGTGCGATGGCTGCATCGCTAGAAGTAATGCAAATGCTCTCGATGGTTGTGGCTCCTTCTGGCATTTCGAACCCGACACCGCAAATATACCACTTTGTTACCGGCACATTAGATCGACAAGAGGATGCACTGTGCCATCCAAACTGCATCTATAGTCAATTGCAGGGACGAGGGGATCGGGTTGGTGTAACTATGACAGATAAACATGAAATTGCCGAAAAGGCTCGTAGAGGCCGAAAAAGATGGAGGGCTCGCTTAAACAGATTTATGCATAAAATTGGGCTTATGCGAAAATGAATCCAAATTTGGTAATTAGAGCACTTATATCTGATTAGTCGGGACAAAGAATCTCAAGAGTCAAAAATCCTCTTGGCGAGAGCTTATTTAAGGCCTCTCCAGCAATACCAACATGCCACCGAAGCATAAGGTCGCCATGGCGCGGCAATTTCTTCCATGATTGCACGGTCAGGGAGGCAGGTTAGCCCATAAAACTTCTGCATTGCAGCCTTGATTCCAAGGTCGTCATACGGAAGAATATCCGGCCTTCCAAGACAGAATATGAGGTACATCTGCGCGGTCCAGCGTCCGATCCCGCGTATCTGGACAAGTTTGTTAATGATCGCTTCATCTCCCAGCTTGCCAATTCCTGATAGATTGATTTTTCCATTCCTTACATCATTCGCAAGTCCTATAAGATAACTTGCCTTGCGGGAAGATAGGCCTAGAGAGCAAAGTTTCTTAGAACTAAGTGTTGCAATAGAATCTGCGCAAAACGGATGAGGTGCAAGCACAGCTTCGACACGGGAGAAGATTGTATCGGCAGCCCCTTTCGAAAGCTGCTGCCAAACAATTGATCTTCCAAGCATGCGAAAGCCATTGCGCTCCAATTGCATATTGTAAGCCCCGACACTAGAAATGAGGTCCCGCATAATCGGATCATTCTTTCGTAGGTGCCTGACTGCTGCTTGCGTCTTCATATTTCCCGTGCATCGTTTAAGTGCCATCCTCAGTCTCCGTATCACTGGTGTTATATCAGCCTGCTTAAGTTCGTGCTCCCAGACACGCCAAACGGATAATCCCTGCTTGCGGAGTTTCCGTCTGTAACGGGCATCCCGGCGCTTGTTGCGAACAATCTTCTTCTCCCAAAATGCTACATTGCTCCTTGGGATGTGGCCGTGGATTGGGCAGCCATGAAAAAAACAACCATCCATGAACAGCACCAGTGAAAGAGAGGGCACGTAGATATCAGGGGTTCCGAGTACGCCCATCGCATTACGTACGATCTTCCTCCTGCTGAAAATCGTTCGGGCGGCGCAGTAGAGCCGCTCTTCCGATCGTGTCCCACAACTGCGGATGCGGGACATGATGTCGCTTCGTTTTTCCTTTGTGTAAATGTCCATATTGAAAGATGACGTAATGGGCAGGTATCTGGCAATCAGTGACGATTTCCGATACAATCTATCGTCAGCTTCAGTCATGCCAAGAGCAAGGAAGCAAAGGAATGGAAAACAACGGCAATACTAAAACAATTTCCCTCTTCAGTGGGGGATTAGGTTTCGATTTGGGCCTCGAAAAAGCTGGCTTGGAGATAGCAGTCTGTTCCGACTTCGACCAAAAGTGCTGTGCAACGATTCGGCATAACAGGCCGGAACTCCCGCTGATCGAGGGGGACATCCGCAACATACCGACATCCGAACTTCTTAAGGCCGCCAAGCTCCGCCCTGGCCAGGCGTTCGCTGTTGTTGGCGGGCCACCGTGCCAATCATTTTCCACCGGTGGTAAACGAGGGTCAATACTGGACGAACGAGGAAATCTGTTCTGTGAGTTCTTGCGGGTGATACGGGAGGCAAAGCCGAAATGTTTTGTCTTTGAGAATGTGGGCCAACTACTCACTGCGGCTGTTAAACACCGGCCTATTGAACAACGCCCTGGGAAGAACTGGAACCTGAGCGCCTATTCGCGGCAAGGAGTGCAAAACGGTGCCCGGCTCTTCGGTGACGACGATGTAAAGCCAATGGAGGAGCAGGAACTTTCCGGGTCGGCTGTGAATATTATTTTAAATGAGTTCGACAAACTTGGTTACAATCTGAGGTTCGGCGTTCTGAACTCCGCCGACTACGGGGTACCGCAGCGCCGATACCGTCTTGTGATTATTGGCACCCGTCTTCGCATCCCCATCGAACTTCCCGAACCGACACACGCAAAGACCCCCATGGACGGACAGTTACCATGGCGGACTCTCCGCGACGCCATCGGAGATCTTCAAGAGGACCATCCTGTACATTCCAACTACCTCGACGAATTCCGGGCGATCTTCAATATGGTTCCACCTGGAGGGAATTGGCGGACATTGCCAGTGGATGTACAGCGCAGGGCATTGGGCAATGCTTTCGATGCCGGTGGGGGAAAGTGCGGTTTCTTTCGCAGACTGTCATGGGATGAACCAACGCCAACGCTAGTAGGAAAACCCAATAGAAAATCATCGGCAATCTGCCATCCGGAGCATATCCGTCCCCTTACTGTCCGAGAATGTGCGCGGGTGCAAGGCTTTCCGGACTCTTGGGAATTCGTCGGAAGCATGCATAACCAATACCTTCAGATTGGAAATGCAGTGCCAGTCGGGCTTGGATATGCTGTTGGGAAAACTTTGCTTGATGGGCTTGCCAAATCGGAGGGGAAAGTGCTGAGTGGCGCAACGGCAAAGTGTCTTCACAAATGGCGCTCGCTTCGTCAGGAGATGTTGGAACACGGGCGGGGCGTCTTGCGATCCGCCGCCAGGAATAAAGTTAAGCCTAAACGAAAACTCGTTGTCCCTCAAAAGTCATTATTCTAGCAAATCACGTTGTGATGCCCGGCGTCCGTACGTCTCAGAACTCTGCACGGCCGGATTGGGTACGGTTATAGTGTCTTCTAGCAATCGGTGTGCTGGATCACCCCCGCCATGCTTCACCCGCCATTCCTCCGCCATGTGTGTGACTATGGCGTTGAAATCGAAGTCGAGTTCGGCACTCACTTTCTCGAATTCGTTTAAGTACAGTTCCAAGACGATTTTGGCAGTCTCACGATGATGGCCGAGTTCTTGGAAGGCGGCGAGGCCAACGAGGCAAACGGCTTGTGGATCGGTGCGTAGGAAAGCGCCCATAGAGCGGTGTCCTGCCAGAGTTTTTCCGACCATGGCGACGTAGTATCGCTTTGAGTCCGGATATTTTTCAGACAAGGTACGGAATTGCCTTCCGAGTTTTTCTCCGTCGCTTCCTTTGGCCGATCCTGTCTTGCTCTTGATTTGGTAGAACTCAAGCTCTTTGTACCGGGCGTCGGAACCGGGATACGGATTGAGTTCAGGATGCCACTTCTCCTTATTCTTTACCATTTTGCCTCCGGGTCCAGGTTCCGGAACACCGTCCGGCTCTGGCACGCGCTGCTTACCGGCAGCACGCCCCAGAACTTCCTCGTGGAGGTGGCCGATCAAGTCTTCCATCTTCATAAGGCACTTATGTGCAAGAAGATCATGCAACAGGCCCTCCAATGATCCTCTGCTCAATAGTCTCATATCGAATGCCACGATGAATGGGTCAAGAAGATCGCGACCCCCTCCAGACACTTCTAGTTCTGTCAGTGTCCTTGGCATGCTCTGGATCGCTTCAATGAAACGTGGGCGCATCGCGGCCCGTACTTCGGTGATGTTTTCGAAGATCATCAATAGCTTGACGTTGTAGAGGAAGGAATTGCCTGCCTGCACACGGACATCGCCAGTCAAATCTTTGAGGGAGGGAGCTACGGCTCTGAGTAGCTGCTCGTCAGTGGCTCGGAACGCGTCCTCGAATCCTTTGAAGACAGTGTTATCTACTTCTGCAGCCTTAATCCCTCCCTCCTGCAATGCAGCCTTCAACAGCGTCGGCACGTCAGTGTATTTTTGGGCTAGAAAATCCGGAGGTCCCGGATCACGAACAACAGGATACCCTTTTTCCACGCGACTCCCACCTTTCGGGAGCGCAAATTATTGAATCCCCACGTTTCGGTGGTATTCTTCTATTGTGCTATGCGACTCAGTCGCGTTGCATAAGCGCGGGGACCCTGCCGTATCACACGGTACGGTTTAGTGAGTACAAGAGGCGACGTGCGCTCCCAAAGCCATACGCCATTTGTACCACTGGGTTCCCGCCATTTTCAGTAATTTCATAACCGAAAGCAAGTCCCCTTAGAGAATCCGAACGGGAATATAGTTGTCAGCTACCATTTGAAACTGAAGATCGATTGAAACTTTTTACTGGCTAACACTTCCAGCACTATGCTGCTAATCTTCCTTTGATAACCTTCAAAAGAGGAGCGGCCACAAGTATTTGTGCCGCACTTGACAAAATACCTATACGGGCGTATACTTCATTCTTCACTTGATCCTGCCTGTCCTTTTCCAACCAAAACTTCTCTCTCAATTCTGGCCGCAGCCTTGAGGGCTCTATCTGAGTCCCGAAGGTTGCGGCTGGATGTTCCGGCCAAATGAGGAAATAAGATCTTCTTTTTATGAGAGAGGAGTCATTGTTATGACAACCACCACTAACGCTGCTGTCACTACATACCCTGTCACCATCGACTACCGCAAACCCCTGGACGAGATGGTGAAGGCTGGCAGGTACAACTATGCCAACCCGGACATTACGGCGGAGCACTTTTCAATCCAAGGGGAAGGGGAAGTGGCAGTTGAACTGGTGTTAGTCCACTTCGACCATAACATCGAAAGCGATGATGCCGTGGCAGAACTGAATCGCCTGGGTCTTGAACCGGCACGCTTGGAACACGCCTGCGCGTTTGGAGAGAAATATCCGGACGTCCAGCGTCAGTTTCCCATCGTGTTTCTTGGCTCGGTTTGGTCGGATGCCTTTGGCGACCGCCACGTCCCGTGCCTCGACGACTGGAGCGGCAGGCGCGGGCTGTACCTGGACTGCTGGGTCGGTGAGTGGGGTCGCGATTACCGCTTTGCTGCCGTCCGCAAGGTTCCTGCTGCCCTTTGAATCTTTGGCCCTTTGCACTTCTGCACTGCGCTTTGATCCTTTGCGTCGTAACGCCTGTTTGTATCTTCGGATACGACAGGCGTTTTTTCTTGCGAATAAATGTATACTGAATGCGGAAAGTAGACGCAACGGTCTGCGGTCACGGCTTCAGACGGCCGAAATCTAGGGCACTCCATGTTCAGCCAGAATCGGATCGGCCGTAAGCTTCTCCGAGCGTGCAGTGGGTGCATCTCTCACATGAAGAACCTTGGTGCAAGGCATTAGGGAAGAGAGCTTCCAAACACTGATGCAGCCCACTTCGAGTATTCGTGGGGCAGTGATCTAGTTGATGCCCTGTACGTAATTGGCTCGGTTTGGTCGGATGCCAATGGCAACCGCCACGTCCCGTACCTCGACAACTGGAACGACAAGCGCAAGCTGAACCTGAACTACTGGAACGATGAGTGGAATCGCAATTACCGCTTTGCTGCCGTCCGCAACGCTCTTCGAGTGAACACGAACTCCCGTTCTTTTAGGAAACGGGAGTTTTTGGTGTGCCCAGTTGCTTTTTCCAGCCGCCGAACATCTTGCCGACCTCTGCGAGCGGCGCAGAAATCGCCAGATATTTCTTGTTGTCGAGTAACTTCATTTCCCACGCGAGCTTCAAAAAGACGTTGAGAACGTCGAGTGTGATGTTTGCCTCTACGACGAGTATGCGTTTTTGATCACGTGGCGCATATGCGGCTTTTGTAACGAGTTCGAGTATCTTGATAAACCGGTCGTCAATTCTTGCGCCGAACGTGTACCGGCTCAGACGCGGAATTGTGGCAAGCATGCCATGCCACACCTTGTATGTCTCAGATAGTCGCTGAAGTATCGGAAGACCCGAAACGGGTGACGAAGTGGCAGGGATGGGGTAATGTGATGGAATCATTTTCGTATGCGTGCTCAATTTGATGCTTCCTTCAAGACTATCACGTCTTTGGAGAGCCTTCTATCGGCATGGCAAGAGTTTGTGCGTGGTAAGAAGCAGCGGAGGGACGTTCAAGAGTTTGGATTCCGCCTAATCGATAACCTCGCACTACTCCATGACGATCTTACTACACGTCGTTACCGCCACGGCGGCTACGATGCGTTCTCCATTGCCGATCCAAAGCCCAGAAGCATTCACAAGGCAAGCGTTCGCGACCGCGTCATCCATCACAGCATATATCGCGTCCTTTATCCATTCTTTGATCGGACCTTCATCAGCCATTCTTTCTCCTGCCGGAACGGCAAAGGAACTCACCGAGCGCTTGTTGAGTATCGGAGGATGGTACGCGTGGTGAGCCGAAACAACACGCGGACGTGCTGGGCATTGAAGACAGACGTGCGTAAGTTTTTTGCTAGCATTGATCACGATATTCTCGTTAACATCTTGGACGGCTACATTCCCGACAAGGAGATTCTCTGGCTACTAAAACAGGTGATCGAAAGTTTTTCCAGCGCCTTGCCTGGCATCGGTCTGCCACTCGGGAACCTGACTTCCCAATTATTCGCAAACGTCTACATGAATGTTCTCGATCAGTTCATGACTCACCGCTTGAAAGCTCGATACTATCTCCGGTATGCAGACGATATTCTGCTATTGTCGCGTGACCGTGACTGGCTATGCCGACAACTCCCTGCAATTCGGACATTTCTCCAGAATGAGCTGCACCTCATACTACACCCGAAGAAAATCTTTCTGCAGACTTCCGTATCTGGCGTCGATTTTCTAGGCTGGGTTCACTTTCCGTGTCATGAGGTGCTACGGACGGCAACTAAGCGGCGAATGTTCCGTCGCATCAAAGAACATCCGACTCCCGACACGCTTCAGTCGTACCTTGGTCTACTTAGCCATGGAAATGCCTTCAACGCGCGGATTGCACTATTAAACGGTTACTGGCTCTGGCGAAACTAGAACCACCTGGGCCAAAAAGGTTGTCCATTTCTGACGCTAGGCCACGCCTAAAAACTGGCTCACATTTCCCTGGGCCAAATACACCTGTATTTGGTCCAGTTTCATTCCTCTCCTAGTCGTTGAGAGGACTCTGACAAGTGCCCGTGCAATCTATCTATGCGCCCTAACCAAGGTCGGATGAAATATTCGAGCGGAGTCTCGTTGCATCGCGTTGATCAATTTTGTTACTGAAAACTTCACCACCACAAAGGTATTAGACCAAGACTGAGTTTGCTTGGTATTCGGTTTGCGACCAAAAACCTTCAGGAAGGATTTTACTAGCGTTGTGGCCCGAGACAATTCCGTCTTCATGGATTTGATCAACTTTGGCATGGAAAAGTTGAACGAAACATATTTTGGTAACCAGTAGGCGACATCCTTCGTGTTGGGTTTGTGCCCAAACGCAGAGGCAAAAACTTTATTTAACGTTGTTTTTTGGTTTCCGGAAAGTTGCACTGGTGTTGGAGCAGGGTCCGGCCCACCCCCATGACCATCGGCATTAGCACCACCGCCTCCGCCACCACCGTCATTGGCCGAGGTGTAGGCGGAGGCGGAATTTGAGGCAACACATTCGCCATTGTCATTGGTAGCTCTGACGTATACAGAGTATGAGGTATTGGGAGAAAGCGAATCTTGGGTCCAGTTGGAAGTGGCGGTATTGATGGTGGTTAATAAAGTGTCATCACTAGAGCGATACACCTTATAGCCGGTAGCACCGGTTACATCAGCCCAATCCCAGGTAATGGAAGTTTCTGAGCTAGCGGTATTGGTTAATCCAGTAACTTGAGTTGGTGGTGTGGTGATTTGGCCAGTGGCGGGGATAGACGCGGTATTGATAGCGCCGTCATGGTTGTAAGAGGATATTCGGAATTGGTAGCAGGTGTTGGCAGCAACTGGGACCTCATAAGGCGAGGTGGGAGTGGCTGCGGGATTATCGTATAGAGTAGTATCATAGCCGTTACAACCCGTATCCTGCTCAATTTTAATACCAGTCTGGTTTTGGTTAGTCCAAGACAGATTAATTTTGTAGTTAGTTTTGTTAGTGGCATTGGTGGCAACAAGACTGGTTACTTGATTAGTTAAAGTCGTAAAACTTTGGTCTGTTGACAAAGCTTGATTGCCGTTTAAGTCGGTTGAAACCGTCTGAAAATGGCAAGTTGTACCAGGCGTAAGACTTGAGAGACTGGCCGTGTGGCTTAATACTCGAGCAGATGTGTCTGTCTCTGTTGTAGATGATCCGTAGGAAGAATTTAGACCGTAGTTGACTTTTGTTGAACCAGTTTGGTTTGTTGTCCATGTAATAGTAGCTGTTGTTGTCGATGGAATAATAGAAATGTTACTTACAGCAATCGGATCCATAATTTGCTTAATTGCTGCCGTGACATAACTTGCTACAATCCCGTAACCGGTACCAGTCATATGAACTCTATCATAATAATATGTTGTATTGTCTGAAGCTCCAGCCGGACCAATTATGCTGTTTGATGCAATATCCGAAATACCATCAGCGAATGTCGGCCAATTAGCCCTAATAAGACTATTGACTGTCTGACGTTCTGATTCAAAGGTCTGTTCAGTAATATTATATATCGCCGCCGCTGACCGCGGAAGAATTGTGTTCACAATTACTTTGAAACCCGCCGCCCTTCTGGCTTGTAAGTATGAAACAATGCGGTTGTAGGTTGTAGTGGCATCAACATTCTCCACAGCTAAATCATTCGTTCCTCCCATGAGATTGACTATGTTGGTCACACGAGAATTTGAATATTTGGGATCAATTCGCGTTGAAGCATCACTGCTCATATCAAGAACTGTAGTACTAGACCTACCTAAATTTTGATAAGCTGCCGTAAGACCAAGAAGACCCTGTACTTGGCTTGGATAATCATATCCCGTATCCGCGCCGATACCAACGGTCATAGAATCTCCATCAAAAATAAATAGAGGGCTTATGGTATCAATAACATACGCAAAACTTCCAGTGGATGAACCTCCGCTATTACAAGCACGAACATAAATTGTCTCAGAGGAAGAAACTATAATTGGCGTTGAATCTGAATACAATGTGCCGCTTGAACAATCTGCAGGGGTAGAGGATGTTGAATACCTGATAGAATCACTTCCAGTTGCGCTTAGGGTTACAGATTGAGGAGATGTGATATATCGTCCTGCTATAGGTGAAGCAACAGGATTTGAAGGTGCAGTTAGGGCCATTCCATATTTGGTCATTAGGTTAGTTTCAATTTGACCAACCTGTGTATCACTTAATGCACTGTTATATATGATAATTTCAGCTATATCACCGATATAATGAAAATCACCAGATGATAAAGATCCAATAGTTAATGGCCCAGATAACCCTAAATTACCTGTCGTTGAAACAGAATTAGGATTAGTATTAAAATGTATAGTTGCATTCGTACCGTTATATCTAAAAGTTTCAACGGTGGGGTTTGATATCGACTCGCCTTCGCGTGGTGAGATACTTATTTGGTTTGGAGCTAAACTATCTGTATTTGCAATAAAATTATTAATGCTACCACTATACCATTTAGTAATAGTATTACTCGTTGACACTTCGATTCCAGAGTATGCTGTGGTTGTTACGATAAAAAAAGTAAAACTCGTATTAAATGAAGAATCAAGAAATGAAGACGTGACCATGTTTTGCGACCCATTAAATCTAAGAACGGGATGGCCATTTATAATGTTTGTTTTAAATGCGGGTCTGTTACCAGCAGTTAATTGTGTAGCATTGTATCCGCCAGAAGAACGATCATTCCATTGTTGAACAGTATCTCCGTCAACTGCCGCAGTAGAGCCGTCTTTTGTGACTCCCTGAGACGCATCAAGCCAGAGTTTAAGCCCGGATATTTGATCGGGAGTTGCCGCACTTGCCGGACCAACTGGTCCAAAAAAGAACAAACCGACGCAGAATAAAATTGTGGCAGTTTTAATGACTGCATAAAAGTGAGTGATAAAAACATTCCTGCCCATCATGGTATAAGAGTAGCATGACAAGGGACTAGATCAAATTATGAGTCTTTTCCCACAAATCTCATCGGGGGCACATAAAAGACCTGCAGATTGTTATACAGGTCGAAAAGAACAGACGCTATCTCAATGCCACACAAGTTAGAGAGACGACAAATGGTAATTGTTATATATTAATTATGATGAATAGCCATTATTCTTTTCGACGCCAAGGATTTTCGCTCATCGAGCTTCTTGTTGTCATTGCTATATTTGGTATTCTTGCAGCCATTGTCCTGGTGGCTATGAGCGCGGTAAAAGAGAGTGCTAGAATGGCGAACGCCTTAGCGTTCGCTGGTGAGGTGGATAGGGGACTAATGGCAGATTGCATATTAGCGCAAGATTTAGATGGCAATACATTAACAGTCAACTCCTGTGATAACACCACAACAAATCTACAATTATTTGGCACTATCAACCAAGTATCGCCAGGAGTAGATGGGAAAAAAGCCGCTAATGTAGTGGCGGGTTATTTTGTTGATTATGGTTTCAACCAAACAATAGCTGATAAATTTACAGTAAGTGGCTGGATGAAGTTGACTGATTCTTCTCTTAGCAGTAATCAGCCGACCATTGCGGCTCTTTGGGATGGATCGTTTGAACTTGCTATTGGTAGCCAAGGATTTTTCCGTGGGGGATTTCCTATCACTTTTGTAGCCCCACCGGCATCCCTAAGCGACGGCAAATGGCACTATCTAGTTGGCACTTACAAATGGAATGATACTAATGCTGATGTGGCTTTTTATGTAGACGGTGTATTGGCTGGCAAAACAACTACAACTTACCATCTCACAAATCCTATTACTGTCGCGGTGACTTGTTATTATTATGGTCTCAGGACAGACACTTACTTTGACAACGTGCGGTTCTTTTCGGAGCCTCTGAATTTATAATATGCGCATAGCTATTGATGTGAGGGCATATAACTGGAGAAGTAAAGAGCGTTTACTAGAATTCACTTGGAAAAAAAGACGCGCAACACGTGGCTATTTGAACAAAAAACGCCCGCAGGAATGTCATTAGTTACATTCCCGCAGGCGAGTTTTCATCTCCACGGCTGTTAAAACAACCAGCGGAGCGGCATCGGAAACGGCAATCGAGAATACCGCAGCCTTCGCTTGCAAGCAAGAAACCAAGGCTTGAATCGATATACTGTTCGACGTTCCCGACGTTTCGATTTTTTCGGACGGTACATGCGTGACCTCATAAAAAATGGCCACGGCATGTCCGCCACGATCAAGCTCTTGCACACGACTACCCATTTAACCCTATTCATCACTTGATCAAGCGAGACCTCGGGTAAAGAGGCAACCGGACCACAGACGTCCCGCGTTAAAGCGGACACCCGTGGCCCTAGTGTGACAGCCATGTGCAACTATCAAATATATCACCTGATGCCGACTCGCGCCTACAGCCCCGAATTAGCGAGACGCTTTATCAATCTTGCCTAATCGGAAAAGTTTCACAACAAGTAAGATAGATCGGGAAAGATGCCGAGAAAAATTTTGGCTTAATCTATTGTGTTCTGAATCTGTTCGGCTAAAATGAATGTTGAGGTTAAACCGGATCACGGGCGTTCCCACGCCTTTGATCCGTTTTTTATTGGCCTCAATCTGTGAATATCCTGCTGAGTGAATCCGATCTGCGACCGCTGGTCGAAGCCGTCGTTGCCCTAACGCTCAATAAGCTAGGGGACGAACGGCAGCGAATAGGGGACAAGCTGGCCTACAGCGAACCCGAAGCAGCGGCCCTGCTCAGTGTCAAGCCTCACGTACTCCGAGACGCCCGTCTACGCGGCGAAATCGAGGGTTTCAAGCTGGGTAAGGGCATGCGCTATGCCCGCGATGAATTATTGAGATTTCTAAGGAAGCATCAGACTTTTGACCGGTAGGGGAGGACTGCGCTACGGTAGCCCTGTCGTGTACTTTTCACAAACAGGGCCTGAATCGGAGACAACAATCATGCGAGCATGGCTATATCAAGATCACCGGCAAAAACAAAAACACGGAGAAAATACCCCGTGGTCGGTGGGATGGATCGACCCGGACGGCAAACGCCGTTCCAAGAGGATAGGTAGCAAGTCCATGGCGGAAAAATTCCGCCGCAAGATCGAGGGGCAATTGGCGGCCGGTTTGTACAAAACAACCATCGGCAAGGTTTGGTCGGAGTTCCGCAAGGAATTCGAAACGAAAATTCTGGCTGCCCGCAAGCCCCGTGGCAGACAGGAAACACTCATTATATTGAACCATTTCCAGCGTATTGCGAAACCAACTAAGTTGGATCGGATCAAGACAACCACCATTGACGACTATATCGCCAAGCGGCGAAAAGAACCGGGGCGAAAGCCCGAATCAAAAGTAGCACTGCACACCCTTGATAAAGAGTTGCGGGCTATCCGGGCCGTACTAAACGTGGCCCACGATTGGGGCTACTTACCTGATGTACCCAAATTCCGCCGGATCAAATTGCCGGAGGCCATGCCTCGGCCGATTACTTCCAAAGATTTCGAAGCCATTTATAATGCCTGCGACGTGGCAACCATGCCAAAAGACCTTCCTTTTCCTCCGTCCGAATGGTGGCAAGCTATATTGATATTTGCCATCACCACCGGTTGGCGAAAGGAGGAAATTTTAGAATTTCGCCGGGAAGACCTCGACCTGGAGCGGGGAGCCGTACTTACCCGGGCATCCGACAACAAAGGAGGCCGCGATGATGTGGATTTTCTCCCCGAAGCAACCATCCAGCATATCCGCCGGATCGCCTGCTTCGAACCAAAGATTTTTCCCTGGCCGCACGATCTTCGGACGTTCGATGTAGAGTTTCACCGAATCCAGAAGGCGGCCGGAATAAACCTGCCGTGCAAAATCCAACAAGAGCATGTTTGTACGGATACTTGCCATTATTATGGCATGCATGATCTTAGGCGGGCCTATGCCACTGAAAATTGCGACAGCCTGCCGCTACCAGTGCTTCAAAAGAAGATGAGGCATAAAGATATTCAAACCACGATGCGGTACGTGGAAACCGCCCGCAAGATGAAAAAGGCGGCCGAAGCGGTCTACGTTCCGAGCTTCCTGAGTGCAAAAATTAATTGAGTGTTTATTGAGTGTTGGGAGGTTGGTGTCGTCGTAAGTCAGTATCCCCGTCGTGATTCGAACACGAAACCTTCGGCTCCGGAGGCCGACGCTCTATCCAATTGAGCTACGGGGACGAAATTCTTCTCAACTCGGCAAAAAAGTGTGTTTAGAGGAATATAGAGGAAAATTTTACGTCTATCTCCAAAGGTTGTCAACACTTACAAAACCATCGTTTTTGGGCCTTAAAGTGCAAATAGAGGAAAAGAGAGGAAATTCGTAACGTTTTAGGGGAAAGTAGTATGACACCACGGTAGACACCACGGGCAAAAAAAGAGCACCGTGGAGAGCACCGAAATATGGTGGTTAATTAGGAATCCCGGAAAAGACTTGAGTTGATGGGACAGTCACACCTCAGTCCCAATTACCACTGGTAATCGCGCCAGGGTGTGGAGTTACAAGACACCAGTGGCCAGGATGGTAGCCAGTTCAGAAAGACACTTGTTAGACTTTAAAATAACATAATCATATATGAATTGCACGGAACATCTTGGTGTGGGATGCCGCCTGTGGATTAGTTTCGCTTATTCTTGCCTATGAACGATTTTTCAAATTGAATGATAAAGTGACAAATTGGATGAGATTACAGACTGACAAATTTATGTACTTTTTATGGCAATAACCTTGTTCTGAACAGGACGAAGTCAAGCAAGAATACGAAAACCCGCTCCTGTGCCGGGTACACTGGAGCGGGTAAGTGTGTTTAAGGGTTAATCTTTTTTTAAATCTGCCGGGGCGGCAGTTTTGCTGCCACCCCAATAATGGATTGGTTTTCATGGTTTACCGGCTGCGGCGCCAGTAAAATCCCAGTCCCATGACGGCTAGCAAGAGCATGGCCCAAGTGGACGGTTCTGGAACTGGAGATATCGAGCCCAGGCCTGCTGATGGACCGCCCGGGATGGCGGCGATGGTCAGCGTGGCCCCGGCGCCGAGTGTCAAGGTGCCTTGGGAAACGGACGTGGCTGTTACTGTGCTGCCAGCCAGGAGGTTTGTGGTGCCTGTGCCGCTGATAGTGCCCACGGTGTGGGTGCCGCCGTTGACTTGGAAAATAGCGGTAGTTGAGGACGTGGATATAGCTGAGGCCGTGGCGATCTGGCCCGTGGAGGCCAATTCCAGCGTGCCGTTGCTGATGTTGGTGGCGCCGGTGTAGGTGTTGACTGCGGAGAGTATCCATTTGCCCGTGCCGGACTTCGTTAATGAAGTGGCCGATACGACTGCCGCATCGCCGATGATTTCGGCGATGGAGTTGCTGCCGGTGTTGGAACCGGTGAGCGTCAAGGTGCGGGCGCCAGTGCCTGTAAAGGCTATCGCGGCGGTATTAGTCCAACTGACGGTTCCAGCGCCGGAGGAGTCTAGAGCGCCGGCCAAGGCGCCCGTGCCCAAGGTGAAGAGCCGCTCGGTGGTGGCGGCAGTCGAGCCGATGTATCTCAGCGTTCCGCCGTTAAGGACCAGATTGGACGCGTTACTGGTGGAAGCGCCGATTCCGCTAGGTGACCCGCCGGCCGCCAAGGCGTCAACTTCCAGCGTTCCGCCGTTAATCGTGGTGGAACCTGTGTAGATGTTTTGCGCGCCTAGCAGGCTTTGCTTGGCGGAGCTGGTTTTAACCAGCGACAAAACGCCGGGCAGGATAGTAACGGTAGGTTGTTGATTGCGGATCGTGCCGTTGTACGAGCAGTCGGTGCTTGTATTCAAGGTCAACACGCTGCTGTTGTTAGAACCGTAGTAGAACAGTTCGACCACGCCGGAGCCGTCGGGATTGCTGATCCCGCCTATGGTGTCGCTGTAGCCGTTGAGGTCCAGCCAGGGGGTATTGCCGCTGGCGCCGGCAAAGCTGACGATGCCAGTGTCAGCAATTTGATTGTCTCCCTGGTAGCTGACCACTGTTCCGCCGGAGGCGGGAGCGATGTTCAGGTTGTGAGGAATGGCGATCGCTCCCCCGGATTTTTGCAGATATAGGGTCCCACCACCGTTGAGGACCGTTGTACCGCTGTAGTTGTTGGATGAGGAGCCTGTGAAGTAAATAACTCCGCCATCCTGTCTCGCGCTGCCGTCGAAAAGGAAAGTCGCCGGCTTGGTCAAATCGCCGGTGCCGGTTATTGCGCCGGAAAAATAAGTTGTCGTGACGTGCCAATCTGACGGCGTGGCGGCTACTATGTATGAACTGGCGATCAGATTAATCGGGCCGGCATACGTTTGCGGCGCCGAATCGTCGTTTTGCGTAGCGCCGACCGTGCCGCCGTTGAGCGTAATGCTGTTGTTAACGACAGGCCCCGTGCCGGCTATGTTCTGTGCACAACCCCATCCTGCGTCAGGAGGGCCCCACATGCCGAGTCGCCCGCCCGCGTTGACGGTTATGGGGGTCAGGAAGCTGCCATCGCTGGTTCCCAAGACCGTTCCAACCAATGCGTTGTCCCATTCGATGGTAACTTCGCCTTGGTTGATTTCCAAAGCGCTCAGATCAACATGTCCCAGGTCGTTGAGCCACACAACGTTGGTTCCGGTTTTTGTTAGTTTATGATGGTTGCCGTTCAAGTAGGCGACCGTCGTCCCCCCGGCCGTCCAACGGCCGATCTCCCAACGGCCGGTGCCGCCGACCGTGGCGTCGCCGGTCATCGTGACATAATGCATGTCTGCGTTGTAAGCACCGGCGCCATTATTGACGATAGCTCCATTGCCTTTGATCGTAATCGGTTCGCTCCGGAGGGCATCGCTGGTATTGCCGTTTATATCTAGAGTCCCGCCATCAATGGTGGTGGGAGCGGTAATGCCCAAGGTGTTGTCGCCAAGAGCCGTGGCGCTGCTCGCCCTCAACGTGCCGCCGGTAATCAAAACAGGACTGTTCGGACACGACTGAACCGGTAACGATCAGCGTGCCGTTGGTGACGGTGGTAGTACCGGTATAATCGTTGGTCGTGGCGAGAGTGGCAGTTCCGGTGCCGCTTTTGGTCAAGCCCGTGGAACCGCTGATTTTGCCCGTGCCGGAGATGCTGTAAGTAGCTGTGTTATTAGATATCGTGACCGACATTGGCTTTACGGTGGAATTAAGGGTAACCGAGTACACAGACGCTGGTGAGTCGGTAAAAGACACATCGTCGGACTGATAGAACATATTGCTTGCACCGCCGCCGGTCCACGGAGATGTGTTCAAGACGTCCCAAGTGCTGTTGCCGGTTGCTCCAGCCCAGGTCAACGATGCATTATTGCCAGACACGCTCAAACTGACAGAGCCGCCGGCTCCGGACGTTACGGACGGAGTGATCGTATAACGTGTTTGGTTGGCGACTTTAACGCCGGCAATTGTACCGGTCAAGGTCTTGGTAACAGGAACGCTGGCAACCGTGTAACTGGCGGCGGTCGGCGGGCTGACAAATGTGGGGGCGATAACGGTCTCAGTACCCGCGCCGCCGCTTAGCGTAAGATTGCCCAGGACATTTAAGAGATCGCCGTTGCTGCCGTCTATTTCGTAATTAATGTTGTCGCTGCCGGCCAGCGTAAAATTGCTGTTGATCGTCAAAGTTCCCACGGAATTGCCGGGGCTGAACGTTGAGCCGGCCGCGTCGGTGACGCTCCCATTGACGGCGCCGGCGCCGGCCAAGGTCTGGCTTGCGCCGAGGGCTATGGAGCCCGCGGCCGAGACATCCAACGTGCCGCTTTTAACGTTGATGAGCGGGCTGGAGCTAATCGTACCGGAAGCTCCCAGGGCCAAAACGCCGCCGTTAACGGTAGTATCGCCCGTGTAGGTGTTGGCCGCGTTTAAGGTCCAGGTGCCTCCGCCGGATTTGTTGACATAGAGCTTGCCCGTGCCGGTGCCGTTTCCAATAATGCCGTTTACAACGCCGGTGCCCGCCCCTTGCAGGAACAGGTACCTGGGCGTTGCGTCGCCGGAGTTATTAGTAACGGCATTCATCGTAAGAGTGTCAGCCTTTGATTCGATGACAAATTGGTTTCCACCGGTAGTCAGCGAAACCGTGCCGCCGATTGTGTTGTTGCCGCTTATGCTGGACAGGCCCACGGGCATAGTCGGCATGGTATTGCGGCCGTTAAGGGCAACAGTTGCGGTTGCGGGAGTAGTGACGCCATTGGCAAGTTCCAACCGGGCCAGAGAAATGCCGCCGGAAAGGTTAATGGAGGCAACGTTGCTAACCGCACTGGTATTCGATATCCGCAGCGCTCCATTGTTGAGGGCCGGATTGGTCGTCAAACCGATAGCAGCGTAAGACATACCGCCGCCAGCCCAGAGGGCGCCGGAGAAGGATGGATTGTTGCCGTTTAGAGTTATAGTGCCGGAGCCCCAGTTGGCAACGGTACCCGAGCCGACTATGGCGGCGTCGGTTATTGTGATGTCATTCGTGGTATTGAAAGCCAGTTGGGCGTTGAGGTTAATCGTATTAGCGGACCCAAGGGGCATACTGCCGACCCCAGCATTGCCGATTTGCAGCGTGCTTCGGCCTCCGGTGCCTTCAACGTTGATAGTCGTGGTACCGGACCAATTGTTGCCGCTGCCGGCTAAAATCACCACGCCGCCGGTGTACCAGTCATTGGGCAATCCTCCCGGCAAGCTGGATATGTTAATCGTAAGATTTCCGCTGCCCGTCACAGGGCCGGTGATCATGAAGTCCTTGTCCCAATAGCGGCAGATGATGGTGCTGTCGGCAGTCAAAGTGACCGGGCTGTTCAGGGTCTGATGACCGTCATCGCCCAGCAGATTTCCGCCATTGAGTGTTACACCTGCCAGGTTGGTGATCCAAGATCCGCCGGCATTGCCCCATATTGCCAATGTACCGCCCGAGTCAACGGTGGCAGTGGCGGTAGAGGCGCCCAGGGCGGTGTTATTTCTGATGGTCTGAGGCAGATTGTTGCCGTTGCCGGCGGGGAACTGGTTGTAAGCCCAAAGTATGCCGTTATTGACGGTGGTGTTTCCCGTAAAGGTATTGTAATTCGACAGGGTCCAATTTCCAACGCCGGTTTTATACACGGAGGTCGATCCGCCGGCCCCATCCGCAATCAGCGCCGCGATGGTATTGCTGGCGTTGCTGACGCCGTTTAATAGGGCGGCATTAGTCCCGGTAAGTGTCAAGATCCGCGATCCGGAACCTGTATAGGCCATTGCGCCGGCGTTGGAGAAATTCAATCTCGCGGTGCCGGAGGCATCGATGGTTCCGCCCGACGTGCCTAAGGTGAACAGGCGGTCGGTGCTGACGCCGGCGCCGGTGTATTGCAGGGCGCCGCCGTTGAGGACCAAGTTGGCGGCGGCGTTAGATGAAAGCGCCGATGTTGCTGTTTGTGCCGCCACTGGCGAGCGAAGACACGATGAGGGTTCCACCCAGGATCGAGGTCGAGCCCGTATAGGTGTTGGTGACATTCATCGTGACTATATTCGAGCCTTGTTGCACGAACGCGCCCGTGCCGCTGATGGCGCCGGTAAAAGTGAAGGAATCGGGGCGGTTGAAGATCAGCGTACCGTTGTCAAGGATGCTTCGATTATTGGGGATAGCGCCGGAGTTGACGCCGTCGCCGATTTGCAGGGTTCCGGAGTTGATATTTATGGCTCCGGTGAAATCGTTGGCCGTGGTGTTGGCCAGTGTGACCTTGCCCGAGCCGCTTAGGGTCAGTCCGGTTGTGCCGCTTAAATAACCTGCACCGCCCAGGGTGTAATTCTTGGTGTTGTTGAGGAAGGTCAGGCTGCCCGGCTGGAGTTTTGTGGTGAGGTTGATGTTCGGCGAGTTCGAGCCGGTGTCGTCGAACGTAACCAGGTCGCCGTCGAAATAGTATTGCGGTCCGGACCCGGTCCAATTTTTCGTGGTATTGATGTCCCAGGCGTTGCCGGACAGTCCGCCGGCCCAGGTGAGGTTCATGGCCGATCCGCCGGCTACGATGAGTTCGATTTCCTTGAGACCGGAATTCCAATTCAAACTAAGGGTCTGACGGCCGAGAATCACACCGCTGCGAATGAAGTTGATGTTAGGATCGGCGTTAAAGTTTGTGTATGTGCCGTATTTAATCAATGGGTATGTGCCACTGTTGATAGTCGGCTGCAAAAGCGAAATATCGATGTCAACCTTGTTAGCCGAGTTACTGGCGTTGAAGTTCCCGATAACGGTGACCAAATCGCTTGTCGCGGCTGTCGTTTGTGCAAGATCGAATTTAATGATGTTGCCGGCGCCGTTATTTAGTTTCAGATCGTTGTTGAAAGTCAAATTCCCCGGCGTATTGACGCTGGTGGAAAGATCGATATAGCCCGGGGCGATCTGCGCACGCCGGCGGCGTCGGAGACGGAACCGGTAACGGCGCCCAGGCCGGCCAACTGCTGTGCGGATTGAAGTTGAAAGCTGGCGAAGGCGGAGACGTCAAATATCCCGGTTTGATTTATCATAATTTGCGGAGAGGCGGTGATGCTGCCAGTGGTGCCGATGGTAAGTGTGCCGGCATTAACCACAGTGGCGCCGTTATAGGTGTTTACGCCCGAGAGGGTCCAAGTTCCCGCGCCGGTCTTGACGACGTTGATGGGAGCGGGATTGGTGCCTCCATTGGGGTCGCCTGGTATTGCCGTTATCCCGGCGGTAATCGAACCGCTGACTATTCCCACCCCCGCGCCTTGGAGGACCAAATTCCGGGCGGAGCCGAAACCACTGCCGGAATTGTTTTGGACATAGCCGGCGATATTCAATGATTCGGCGGCTCCCACATCGGATTGAATCACATACATATTGCCTCCCTCCATAAGGGAGATATTTCCGATTAGAACATTGATGCCGCTGACACTTTGCAGGTGCGGGTTGTCAGCCGATGAACGTCCGGCTAAAGAAAACGGAGCCGATACCCACATATTGACTCCTGAACCGCTGTCAAGCTTAACAACGCCGTTGTTGGATCCGCCGCCAATACCGATATAGAGTGGAATACCGACAGCGTTTGCGCCGCTGAAGACCAATGCGCCGCCATCGACAATATACGGAGTTGAGAAAGAGGAATTATTGCCGGACAAGGTAACCGTACCGGTGTTAGTGCCGGCAAGATAAATCCCGCCTGGACTACTGCCGGAGGGATACGTGGCCACGCCTGCTGAATAAGTGGTCACGCCGGCGCTGGCTATATCGCTAGTGATGGAGAAGTTATTGCTGCTGTTGAAAACCAACTGACCGTTGCCGTAAGTCGGGTCGCCAGAGATGTTGTAAGTTGCGGCTGGTGGCAGACTGCCAGTTGCGCCGCCGTCGCCGATTTGCACGTTTCCATTATTAATCGTAAGAGTGTTCCAGGAATTTCCCGAGCCGGTCAACTGCATTGTGCCTCCCCTATTCTTTATTAAGCTGCCGGAACCCAGCGTGATGTTTCCATTGAAATAACTCATGTTTGTCAGATCGCCGCCCAAGTTGAGGGTGAAATTCGCACCTGCGCCGGAACCGTCGATCGTGCTTCCAAAAGTATAGGTAGATCCATTGTCAGTTAGTATGCCGGTATTTGATCCTAGTGTAACAGGGCCGTTCCAGGTAAGTCTCTGATTGCCCCCCACGCGTATGGCCGTATTTGTGCCGTCCCCAAAACCGTTTAAGGTCAGGTATTCTCCCGCGATAGTTCGATTTACCCAGCAGAACATGCCTGCGCCCGATTGGACAACAGTTCCATCGGCTGCGCCACCCGCCGAACTACCCAGCGCCGAATCGTTAAAAAGTGTGACGTAACCACCAATTAAATTGGTGACGCCTGTGTAATTATTGGCGCCGTAGAGATCGAGGAATCCGAGGCCGTCTTTTTGCAGTCCGACAGAACCGGAAATGACCGAATCGATTTCCACACCGTCCCAAATGCCGGTTGAGCTGGAAGTAATTGTGGGCGTAGTGCCCGTCAAAGTAATAGGGCCGCCAGAGAGAACGTAAGATGTTCCTAGTGCGGTGGTATTGTTTACCGTAATGTTCTCAACGCTGATTCCTCCGGAATCGACGGTAATATTGGATCTGGTTGCATAGGCCGGCAGGTTGGCGTCATCGCCGTTAACCCACTGGGTGTTGGGCGAGCCTCCGGAAGTGAGCGTCCAATTATTGGAAGTGAGGTTCCAATCTCCGCCGCCGCCGGTGCCCAACCAATACAAGGTGTCAACTGCATATGATGCCGTTGTGAAAAGAAACAGAATTGCCAATAACGAGTTAAAAAACCGAAACAAATTTGAACCAAAAACGCGGGACCACATAAAATTAGCCCTTTCTTAAAAGAAAGATGAAGATCAAATCACAAAATGCTGAAACAATACGAATCGCAACTCAAGACGCCTCTACTTTTTTATTCACAACCTGAATGCCGCCTTTGGGCAGCTAAGTGTCAAGAATAGCAGGATCGGGTATAACCAACACAGTTGTCAAAGACCTTTTGTGTGTAAATACTCCCTGTTTTTTTAAATAATAACCCAATCTATATGTGAGAGTAGTTTAACAAAAAAAATAGAATTTACAACTATTATTTTTATAGTATGAATGCAATTTTAAAAAGAGTTTAAATCGTTTTAGTTTGTGTTTGGGTGAAAAAGGCGATAATATTTCACGCATCCGGCGCAAATGTTAAAATATCATGCACAATGCGCAGATTAATTGCACTGTATATGCCGATCATTTATTCGCAACAACGATAAAGGAATTAATGGACGGGCAAGCAATTTTACTTGGCCGTTTTTTATGAATTGCGTTGAGTGCACATGATGTTGGATCGCCCGGGAACAAAGAAAAAACTCGCCAAAATGCCCCCGATGCCGGGTCTTATGCTCCGAAAAACATTGTACCCCGACGATCGCCGCTGTTTTTTAAAATGTGCTTTTTTTGGTGAAATATCCGTAATCCCGCGATATAATGGCAATTGTTTTCAGGGTGTTGTTTATTAGAGCACATTAAATCCGCTTGAGAAGAATCGGGACCCCATGTTATGCGTCAAAAGCCGTTAGCCGTTAGTTTTCTTTCCAAGGCAATAAGCGGGGCAATCGTTAGCATTGTGATATTTTGCGAATTCTCATTTGCAGAACAGCCGGTTTATTTATTTTCATATTTCAGCGACAGTCCTAATGGCGACGGCAACGACGGACTGCATTTAGCCTATTCGCTCGACGGGCTGAGCTATCACGCACTGAACGGCAATACAGCCGTAACCGGCCCCATGGTTGGATCCACAACGCGCGATCCTAATCTATATTATGGATCGGACGGCGTTTTCCGCCTGGTTCACACCACTTTGCCCTGGAGCGTCAATACACAGATCGCTTATGGGCAATCGACCGACCTGCTCAGCTGGAGCAATAAAAAATACCTGAACGTAGCCGGCACAATCTCCGGCACCCGACAAGCTTGGGCCCCTGAAATCACTTACGATTCAAGCACCAGCAAATACATGCTCTACTGGTCCACGGCGACCAGTTCAAGTGGCCCCAAGGCGATTTACTATTGCACAACTTCAGATTTCAGCACGCTCAGCAGCGCAGTCCGTTTTATACAATTACAACGGAAACACGACCATCGACGCGGACATAGTGTATGACGGCTCAAAATACGTGATGTTCGCCAAGGACGAACGCGGCGGATATAAAAATATCTATTCCACGACCTCGACCAGCTTGTTCGGTCCATACTCATCTACCACCAATACCGTGTCTTTAGTCGCCGACCAGGATCAAGAAGGGCCGTCGGCGATCAAGATCGGAAACAACTGGATAGTTTACACCGATCATTTCAGCAATGGCATTTACGGCGCTCTTATCTCCACCGACAACATGGCCACATGGACCGATTACACCGATTCGGTGTCTTTTCCCGCGCATACAAGGCACGGCAACGTTTTAACCGTGCCGATTTCCAAAGTGAACAGTTTGATTCAGAATGAACCTTATAGCACTGCGGAAATCGAATTCTCCGGCAACGCGGGCAGTTCGGACTATAGGACCGACGGCAACTGGCTGGGCGGCAGTACTCCCGGCTCTAACCAAACGGCAATAATTCAAAACACCCAAGTCGTGAATCTCAATTCAACTCCCTCGAACTCGCCGGACACTCTGCGGATCGGCCAGGCGAGTTCCGGCACGTTAATTGCCTCCAGCGGCACGCTCAGCGTCACTGCCTGCGTTCAAGTCGGCAACGGCTCCGTTCATCTCGACGGCGGCGCCATCTCCACACCCGCGATCTATGGAGTCATCGACGGCGCACCTGCTATCCATTTTAACGGCGGCACTTTGAAAGCCGGGAGCTCCACAAGCTTGTTCATGGCGGGCTTGAATACTTTAGACGTGGAAGCGGGCGGCGCAGTGATCGATTCGAATGGCTATAACGTTACTATCCCACAAGCCATGACATCGGCTTCGACCACGGGCGGACTGACCAAGAATGGATACGGAACTCTCACCCTGCTCGGGGCAAACTCCTACAGCGGGCCGACCACAATCGCACAGGGTACATTAAAACTCGGCACAAATCCCATCGCCCATCGTTGGAGTTTCAACGGCTCTCTGGCCGATTCAGTGGGTGCAAGCAACGCGACAATAGTTCTCCCCGGGGGCTTAAACGACGTTTCGCTTACCTCCAGCCCGGGCCAGGTCACGCTTGCCGGCGGCTCCGGCACATCGCCGGGATATGTTAACCTGGGCTCCAACTTGCTGCCGGACGCACATACACCCGTCAGCATCGAAGTCTGGGCGACGCAAAAAAACTTCCAGAATTGGAGCAGAATTTTCGATCTGGGCTCTTCCACTTCCGAAAACCTTTTTATGAGCTGGACCAGGGGCACAACACTCACCCAAGACCGCGTGGAATGGAAGGACAAAACCACGAATACCTCGGATGACACCAACCAACCCTATAATCTCAGCACGGAATATCATATCGTCATGGAATTGAATCCAGTGGGCAGTTCTACGGTAGTCACATGGTATTCCGCCCCCTCGACTAACGCCAACCTGGGCTCTGCAAAAGGCACTTTCACCAGCACCAATACTTTGGGCAGTTTCGTCGATTCCGTCAACAACTTGGGCCGTTCTTCCTATTCCGCCGACAGCACCGCGAACGCCAGCTACAACGAAGTCCGCCTCTGGAACTTGGCCCTCAGCTCCACTGCCCTGGAAGTCCTGCACGATGCCGGCCCGGATGCAAATCTTGATTCGTTGAATCTCGGCATCGCGGGCTCTCTGCCTTCGACCACCGGCGTGAACATAACCGCCAGCGGCGCAACGCTGGATATTAACAATCTCAGCCAGACCATAGGTTCGCTCTCGGGCGTAGCCGGCAGTTCGGTGCTCCTGGGATCGGGAACGCTTACCATTGGCGGCAACGCCTCCACTACATTTGCCGGCGTCATCTCCGGAACCGGCGGTATAACCAAAGACGGCTCGGGTATTTTGACGCTTGCCGGCAATCCCACCTATACCGGAAACACGGTTATAACTGCCGGGGTATTGCAATTGACCGCCTCCGCCGCAACCCTGGCCGTGATTTCCGGACAGGGCCAATTGATCGTGGGCAACGGCTCATCCGCCACGCAGCTTACCGCTTCTATCATAAATGTGGGTACACTTACTATTATTGCAGGCTCCACGGTAACCATCAGTCCTATTGCCGGCGGCCCGCTGGGCGAGTCTTCTTCCATTACGGCAGTACCTGAACCCGCCGCCTGGCTCCTGCTATTGATCGCTGTTGCGTTCGCATACCTCAAAAGACGTTAACAACCCAAGACAAGCGATAGATAACCATGCAAAAACCATCTTTCCCAGCAATACCCCTTTGGAGATTGCCGCTGCCAGGAGCGATTGTGCTGGCATTATTTGTATCGGCCGCATTATGCGAACACGCCCGCGCGACGGATGTATACATGTTCTCATATTTCATTGACAACGGCACCAACGGCGCCGATGGTCTGCATCTGGCTTATTCATTCGACGGTCTAAGCTACCACGCCGTCAACGGTAACATCGGAATTGTAAAAGACGTGCAATCCACGCCGTTCATGCGCGACCCTTACGTCAATTATACGAACGGCACGTTCAATCTCGTCTACACCACGGGCTGGGGCGGCGCAATAGGCAGTAATCCCGTTGACAGCAATATCGGCTACAGCTCTTCGACCGATCTGCTCCACTGGGCTACCCCGACGTACAAAACTCTTCCCATTACAAACGGCGAGGAACGGTGGGCGCCGGAAATATATTATGATTCGGCCAATAGCCGATACATGGTTTATTGGTCCACGCGTGTTGGAACCGGCGGTTATTTGGGCATATACTACAGCACCACGACCAATTTCAACACATTTACCACGCCGACCTTGCTTTATTCCAGAAGCGGCCAACATACCCTTGACGCGGATATCGTAAAAGACGGCTCGAATTATGTAATGTTCATCGCCGGCACAGCCAAAGCTCAAGGTGGCACAAATCTTTACGGTCCGTATTCAACCAGCACGCAGCAAATGACCTCCGGATACGCTTCCGAAGGCCCCTCGGCGATCAAAATCGGCGACACCTGGGTGGTTTACAACGATCATTATGGAAATCAAATGACAGGGGCCGTGGCCTCGACGGACGACATGGCCACCTGGAATGAATATTCCGGTTACGTATCCTTCCCCGGCAACAACACAGCCACCGACACCAGGCACGGAAACGTTTTTAGCGTTCCTTATTCTGTGGCCCAAAATCTGGCCGCTAACGCCGCCAATAAACCCTCTGAGGACGAATTCGTCGGCTCTGCCGGCACGACGGATTTTAAAACAGCCTCGAATTGGTTTGCCGGGTCGGTTCCCGGCGCGGGTCAGACTCCCGTAATCCAAGACGGTTATACCGTGAGCCTCGCTACTTCGCCCTCTGGCACGTTCACCGGGCTGAAGGTCGGACAGACATCCACAGGCACACTCAATATATCTGGGAGTTCCGTTGTAACGTTGAGTTCGTCGTGGCCCAACGGCCTGGTTATAGGCGAACGCGTCACAGGCAACGGCGCCATTGTGCAAAGTGGCACTTCCTCGGTAACTGTAACTGGCTACGCCACGATCGGCACGCGCGGCACGGGATCTTATGATTTGCAAAGCGGAACCCTCACGGTAAGCGGCGATCTGAATGTGGGCGACATCCTTGGCGGCCACGGCGATTTGTACCAGGAAGGCGGCACTATCACCGCGCCCAGCCTGTACGTGGCCTCGGGATTTAACGACGGTTTCACATCCGGATACACGCTTGGGAATGTGCAGCAATCCGGCGGCACCATGACCATCACCGGGAGCGGCGATAAGGTGGTGATCGGCGGCCGCGACAATGCGTACGGGATTGGCAGTTATACGCTCTCCGGCGGAACTCTCGACGCCGGATCAAACAGCAACGTCCTTGTGGGAGACAACGGTCAAGGCACGTTTACCCAAAGCGGCGGAACGCTCTACGCCAGGCAATTGCTGGCCATCGGCAGATATTCCGGCTCGTCCGGCGCCTATTCCATCAGCGCCGGAACGATATCGCAGACCAATACCGGCCAACGCCTTTACGTGGGCTACAGCGGCGCGGGAACTCTCACGGTAAGCGGCAGCGGGCTGGTGGACGCCAGCGGAGGCCTGCGGCTAAGCGGCGCTTCCTCGGTTACCGGCGAGGTGTTCCTAAACGGCGGGACTATTAATACCACAATGGTGGACGATGGCGGCGGCACTTCCTTGTTCCATCTCAACGGCGGAACGTTGAAGGCGAAGTCTGCCGCGACCACGTTCATGCAAGGCCTGGATACGGTCGATGTGCAATCCGGCGGAGCGGTTATCGATACCAGCGGTTTCAACATTACCATTGCCCAACAACTTTTGGCCGGCTCTCCGACAGGAGGTTTGACGAAGAACGGCTCCGGAATTTTGACCCTCACAGGCAATCCCACCTACACCGGGCAAACCGTAATCAATACCGGCCAGTTGATGTTAAACACGGGGGCGGCCACCACTTTGACGGCCGTTTCCGGAGCGGGCGGATTGATTGTGGGCAACGGCTCGACTGGTACACAGCTCACCGCTTCAAGCATTAATGTGAGCACGCTTACCATTGCAGCGGGTTCCACTGTGACCATCAGTCCCATTGCCGGCGGTCCGGCCGGTGATCTATCCTTAATAAAGGCCGTTCCCGAACCTTCTTCCGCATTGGCCTTGTTGGGCATCGGAGTTTCCTCGGGGCTGCTTGCTTATGCCAGGCGGCGCGGAAAAAGGTTGTGTAAGGATCACCATGAACTTTAACCGTTATGGCAACCGGGGCTGCCTGCCAGGGGGCTTTTCTTCAGGCAAACGGGAAAATGAAATGACCGGATGATCCAAAATTGTTTCTTTGCCGGGATTGATGGACCATCGTATACGCCGGGTTTATCGATCTAAATTCAGTAGCGATAAGTCAATAGCCGGCTTGGAGTTATCGATGCAAGATATAGCGAGGAAGTAGTCTTTATCAGAGGAAAACCATCCAAAAATCGGACATGCGCATAATTATATTTTAGTAGTAAACGCGCAAAATCGATACTTTATTGCGCAAAAAACAGTTGACAGGTATTAAATTAGACGGGAAAATGAAACCTAATAAATTATGTAAACTTCAAATGCTCTTTTTCCAAAGAGGCAGCGTTTTAATAGTTGGATGCGTTTCGGCAGAATAAGGCTCGGAGAGCATCTCAACTTTCTTAATTCAGTTCGCATCGCTGTGGTCGGGCTTTCTTTTTCTTGAAAGCTTCCTCGTGCATCTTTGTGAAGTTCTTTTCGCTTGCGACATCGTAGCGGGCTGTATTCAGATTTTGAATTGCGTGCGAATGGCAACAGTTGTGTTGTATGGAATATAAAAACCAACTCAACAAAAACAGAGTAACAACATCAGTAGACAACTTGATGAAAAAGCCCTACTTGAGCAAGTATCTCTTACTTTTACTATGAGGTGTCTTACTATGTTTAAAAAAAGATTGTTTTTTTGGGAGGACAAAAAGAAGAAAAAAGTAGTAGTAGTAGTAGTGGTTTTAATGGTGGCTGCGTTGGCCACAACGGCACAGGCAGTGCTCATCAATTCATTTGTGAACGCCGATTTTGATTCTGGGATCGTGACTACCCCCGGCCCGTTTGCGGGCTTTGATGCGCCCGCTGCTCCGGAGATCGTTGGCTGGTCGAATTACATCGACGATCACGACGCGGGTGTTGAAGCAGCAGGTGCATGGTGGCTTATAGGTTATGCCAATCAAAATTGTGCCTTTGTGAATCCCGGCGGCGGAGCCACCAATGAGAGCTCCTATGTCATTCAGGATGGGGATCAATTCACTGTGTCCTTCATTGCTGATTCTTGGTGGAATGGTGCCACCGCCAGAGTCAGCTTGTGGTACGACAATCCCGCGAATGTAATCGGTTCTTTCGATTCAGTTACGAATCTATGGCATTATGATCCGTACTCAAACGCAACACCGATTGCCGCAACTTCAGCCTCGGTCGGTGGTACACTCGGTATTACCGTCTATGATCTTGGTGCTGGCACGCTTACATGGGACGAAGTGACCGTTGATGTCGTTCCGGAACCGGCCACATTGGTCATGTTGGCCCTAGCCGGCGCATTCGGTCTGTTTTACGTGCGACTTCGCAAAAGATAGTAAAAATTCGGGATAATCCCCGATATGATAAGCGGTCAAACCGCAGGGCGTGTTAATAGCAACAGTTGTAGGGAATGTAAAAATCAACTCAACAGAAACAGGGTAACAACATCAATAGGCAACATGATGAAAACGCCCTACTTGACCAAGTATCTCTTCCTTTTACTATGAGGTGTCAAACTATGATGCAACTCAAGAATTATCAGTGGGCAGTAGTGTTAATCGCAATCGTGTCGGTCGCGCTGGTTTCTTCCGCAAATGCGGCATCGTTAGTGCATCGATATGATTTCAACACCACCAACGACACCGTTGGCGCTGCCAACGGCACGCTGCTTGGAACCGCCAGCCTCGCCGGCGGCGCATTGGTTACCAATGGCGGCAATGGTACTATTAGTGGCCAGTGGGGCGGAGCCGGGCCGATGATGACGCTTGATTCCAGTGCCGTGTCCGGCATTACGGGCGCGTTCTCCATTGAAAGTTGGATTACTTGCACCACCAATTGGCCCAAGTATGACTCACTTTATGCCTTCAGCGATGGCACACAGAACAATTACCTCCTTGCAAACCCAGTCCAAGGATACGACCCTTGGCCATCAGGTGTTGGTATATGTGGTGCGGGTGGCTACGGCCACTTCCAAGACCCCAACAGCGATTGGTGCCAAAACGTCTTGGGCCAATGGTTGGACACAAACAGCCTTCATCAGACCGTGCTTACTTACGATGGCACCACGTTTTCCTGGTACACGGATGGTGTACTTGCGAATTATGATAGCGTGTCATCCACAGCAGTCGATCCCGGCTTTAATCTGTCAACTTTGACTGATATCGCCGTCAATGGTGGTTCCCCGTTTGTTGATCCCGCTCTCACCGGTTCCACCTGGGACTTACGTATGTACTCGGGCGCACTCTCGGCCGACCAAGTGGCAAGCGTTTATGCCGTCGGATCTGATGCGGGCAATGAAACCATCAATGCGTTGGTGGTTCCCGAGCCAAGCACAATCATGCTATTGGTGGCGGGCATATTCGGCCTGTTATTCAGGCACCTTCGGAAGAAATAGATAATTCCCGGCTAGTCCCGGGAAAATAAACGGATTTTTTAACTTTAGGACTTGCCAAGACCTTAATGGTTTTGGCAAGTCCTTTTTTTATAAGGACTGCCTTTCACACTCGCTTGCAAATATGCAAATAGCCCTGGAAAAATCCTCGCGCGGCAGGGCCTGCGCAACGGTCGAAGAGACAACGCACCGTGCGTTCGGGCTGAATGCCGGGCGCAAGTATATGAACGTGCTGAGCCGTTACCTGCCCCTGGATTTACTGAACCTGGACAGCGATGCGGGCGTGGTTTGCTCGCCTTGTCTATCGGCGGCGTATTTTATGCCCTGCATTCCACAGTCGCCACGCATAGCCAAGCAGGCTGATGGCGCCTATGCCGAGCAAGACGAAGGCGGACGGCTCTGGAACGGGGGTTAGAGGCAGCGGATCGGCGAGCGGTCCGCCGGGTAGGGCGGCAATGGTCAGCGTGGAACCGGGACCCAGTGTTAATGTTCCTTGAGCGATGGAATTCACGGTCAAATTCGCCTGGTCGATCAGTTCCGTGGTTCCTGTTCCGCTTATATT
Source organism: Pirellulales bacterium (assembly GCA_963838495.1). GTDB lineage: Bacteria > Planctomycetota > Planctomycetia > Pirellulales > Thermoguttaceae > JBEKIK01. The sequence goes on from CAWIRC010000001.1 coordinate 779,046, forward strand.
GGTAACCGTGTGCGCGCCGCCGTTGACTCGGAAGTCGCCGGTCAGTCCCGTGGATATACCGGAACTCGAGTCTATCTGACCCGTGGAAGCCAATTCCAGGACTCCGTCGTTGACGGCCGTGCCACCGGTGTAGGTGTTGGCGCCGGAGAGCGTCAGTGTCCCGCTGCCGCTCTTTGCCATCGATCCACCGGTACCCGAGATTCCGCCGGCGAATGTTGTACTGTTGGCCGAATTGACGCTCAGTAGTCCGGTCCCCAACGTCACCGCCGAACCTGCGACACCGCTGAGCGACCCAATCTGCTGTGTGATGCCGTTCAGATCGAGCGTGGCGCCGCCGGCGATGGTCACGTTGGTGGACTGCGGCAGAGGACCGGCGCTGAGACCTTGATAGAGCGCCGCGATCTGGTCCGCAGAGAGCGCATGGCCGTAGAACTGGACGTCATCCAGCAGGCCGTTAAAGTTCACCGTTCCGTCGCTGGAAACCGTGTTGGTGGAAACGCCCAGGCGAACTACCGAGCCCATGTCGGCATTACCGAAACTGCTGTTGCCCGACGAGAGCGGTTGCGCCGCACCATCCATGTAAATCGCATAGGTTCCGGCGTTATTGACATACGTGACTTGATGCCAGGCGCCATTGGCGACCGATGCGGCGCTGGTCGATCCCTGGAAGAATCCGCCGGCGTAACGCACGGCGCTGGGGATGCCGCCGCTGCCCGGACCGCTGCCGTCGCCGAGGTAGAAGATCGTGTAGCCGTTCGCCCAGCCGGAACCGTCGCCCTTGGTGAGAATGCTCGAACCGGCCGTCGTCGTTTTCACCCACGCTGAAACCGTCCAGGTTCCGGCGCTTCCCAAATCGGCGATCGGGTTGCTGATGTTGACCGATGCGCCCCCGGACAGGCTGACGGCATTGCCGTTGTGTCCGCCGGATACGATCGCCGCGCCGCCTGCCAGTGTGCCATTCATGGAGCTGCCGCCGAGTCCGCCGTTTGTGACCGTACTGCCGCTTGTGGAGTCGAAGCTGTAGCTGGCGACCGCGGTGCTGGCGATCGACGTTCCCGCGACATTGTTCAATCGCAGCGTGCCGGCGCTGATCGTTGTAGATCCGGTGTACGTGTTGGCGCCGCTTAGGGTCAGCGTGCCGCTGCCCTGTTTCTGGAGCGAACCGCCGCTGCCCGAGATGGAACCGGCAAACTCCGTGCTGGCCGACGAGTTGACGATCAGTTTTCCGCTTCCCAGCGCGACGGTCGAACCGGTTACTCCGCCGAGCGATCCGATCTGCTGCGTGACGCCGTTCAGATCGAGTGTGGCGCCGCCGGCGATGGTCACGTTGGTGGTGGTGGGAAGCGAACTGAAAGACTGACTGCCCTGATACAGCAACGCGACCTGCGATGCCGTAAGCGGCTGGTTGTAGATCTGGACGTTATCGAGCATGCCGTTGAAATTGACCGTTCCGTCGCTGGAAACCGTGTTGGTCGTAACGCCCAGGCGAACGACCGAGCCCATGTCGGCATTGCCGAAACTGCTATTGCCCGACGAGAGCGGTTGCGCCGCACCATCCACGTAAATCGCATAGGTTCCGGCGTTATTGACATACGTGACTTGATGCCAGGCGCCGTTGATGACCGATCCGGCGCCGGTCGATCCCTGGAAGAATCCGCCCCCCCATCGAACGCTGCTAGGTATGCCGCCGCTGCCCGGACCAGTGCCGTCGCCGAGGTAGAAGATCGTGTAGCCGTTCGCCCAGCCGGAACCGTCCCCCTTGGTGAGAATGCTCGAACCGGCCGTCGTCGTTTTCACCCATGCTGAGACCGTCCAGGATCCGGTATTTCCCAAGTTGGTGATCGGGCTGCTGATATCGACCGATGCGCCGCCGGACAGGCTGACGGCGTTGCCGCTGTGTCCGCCGGATACGATCGTCGCGCCATTGGCGAGCGTTCCGTTCATGCCTGTCCCGCCGGTGCCGTCGTTAACGACGGTGCTGCCGCTTATGTTGTCGAACGTGTAGCTGGCGACGGCTGAGACTGGAGCGAGCCGAAGCGTGCCGCCGCTGATGGCCGTGTTCCCGCCGTATGTGTTGTTCCCGGCGAGCGTAAGCGCGAAATTGCCGGCCTTGCTGAGCGAGCCGGCGCCGGCGATGCTTGCGGTAATCCTGATCGATCCCTGGGCGGCGTCGATCGTCGGTGTTCCGGCGAGTGTCATATTGCCGGAAAGTTGGAAAAGATCGCCCGAACCGCTCGCGTGGCGGACGTAACCGCCGTTGAGAGTAAGATTGTTGATCGTGATTACGCCCGTGGCGCCGATTCCCTTGAACAATAGTCCGCCGTTAATGCCGTTGGTGTTGTTGATGGTGAGCGAATTGCCGGCGAAGGTGAAGCTCGGTGTGGCGCCGGTGGGATTATAAGTGTCCAAAGGCGTCCGCAGCATGTAATCGCCGGTGTAATATGCCGCGCCGGGGTGAGCGAAGTATTTGTCGCTCCAGCCTTGATAACTGCCGATGCTCCAACCGCCGCCGAACCAATTGAACGCGGACGTGCCAACCGGGTCGGACGCCGCCAGCGTGACGGTCGTTGCGGACCATGGATCGGCGGAAGCCCCGTTCCCCATGTCCTGACGCATCGCGTACATGATGGCTATGTTGCGCATGTAGATGCTGTCGTTGACCACCTCGCTGTCGTAGTTCAAGCCGTAAGGCCAGAAATGCTGGCTGTCGCCGTGAAGGACGGCCCCGTCCCCGTCGAATTGCTGGATCAGCCTGTTGATCTTCGAGCCGGTCCAAAGGTGGGTGCCGGTCCACAGGTTGGACCAGTTCCAGTACGTGCCTGAACCGAGGTAGTGGTTGGATTCATGTTGAGTAACGCGATCGTTGGGCCACGTGCCACCAAATCCGATGCTGGTTAAGTAACCGGCCTGAGCCGTCGGGATACTGGAGTCATAATAGACCCAGATGTTGTAACTGCCGAAGTCGCCGTAGACGTTGTAACGGTTTACGACGTTGGTCATCGCCGCCTGTGCGGCATCAGCCCTCGTCTGGGTATCCCAAGTCCCGCCGATGGTGAAACTCAGAGCCCCTCGCACAACGCTCGGCGACACTGCTGCCGCCAGCAGTGCCGTAGCGGCAAGCGCAGTCATCCGCGTTATGTTGGTTCTGTTTGTGGTCGGCATCGCAATGGGCATCCAGGGTTACTATTGATCCCGATCTAGTCAATGATCCGTATTCAGCCGCAAACACGGCTGTTCCAGCCGAGTTTGCTATACCTATGGCCGTAGGAAATGTTCATTGTCTACCTAGTACACAATAAAGGTTGGCTAAAAACCGCGGCGCACAGCCAACTTGGTTATGCGGAAATGTTTAGCTTACGAATTATATCACCAAAGGCGTGACGAACCAATCTAAGGTCCGGCTATTGTCGGCTCGCGCTGACGACGAGACCCCGCATTATTTCCCGCGGGAAGTCCGTTCCGACGCCGGCGCTTTGATTGGCCGCCTTTGAGTGATCATACCGCCAAGTTTGCTGCGATATTAATTTTACTAATAATCTCATTATAATCGATTTGTCGTTTTCATCATTGAAAAAATGCGCAAAAAGTGTTGCAATTGCGCAATCTCCGGGACGATTCATCCCGCGCGTTCCTTCGATTCGCTGGGCTGCGGACGCCGCTGGACTGCCTTTCGACCGATTTCACATGTGACTCTGCGCTTGTTCACAGTTCAGCTCGTCGAGCTACGTCAAGCTCTTGAGTTGTTCCTATCCGGTATCGATGTCGCGGGTGTTCATCCGGTCACTCCTCTTTACCGGCGAACGATCCTGCTGCAGGCGAAGATGCCTACTCCCGGCAAAGACGCCTTGTGCGAACACCTAGTCGGCATAGAGATATTCAAGAAACCTTCGTTTGTCCACGCGAAACCCCACTACCCCATGCCGCACCTGAATTCCCGGCTAATGCGACTTCAAGAATGCCATGTCGGAAAACAAAGTGCTGGAAAGCCATGGGAAATGAGGTTCTCAACGTCATCGAGCAGCATTCAGGGGGTGGACAGGCAAAGACCGCCCAAAAGCCCATCGGTGCAAACGCAGAACGACCACACTGGCCGACTCGTTCCACGACAGCATCGGCGACCGTGCCACAGTGCCAACATGCATCGGTTGCCAGCTGCGATCCAAAACTAGGGTGTGATTGGTCCGATATCACTGTCTGTAAAGCCAACACCACGGATCTGCTCGATATTACACCGGAACAGCCGCCACCTTTTCAGTATTAGGAATGGGCGGCAAGGACTCGACAGCCGACACCTGATCGACAATGCCCAGCATAGTTCATGGTCAAATTGATGTCGGAGTGACGGGCGAGAATTTGGGCATTCTTTAGCGAGAAGCCTGCCAGGGCAAGCGTGGTAATGCGCCAACCGGTTGAATGCACCTGTTTTATCCAACCAAACGGTTCTGTTGATACATTTTATTGTTAGTGGTCGAGTATTCTTTGTTCCCCGGCGGCCCCGGCAGGGCGCCGATGGCCGCAGTTTGGTCGCGCAGTTCTACGTGGGTGTAGACATTCAGGGTCAGGCGAATGTCACTATGCCGGGCCAAGACCTGCGCCATCTTGGGGGAGATGCCGGCACGTTCAAGATTGGTTATAAAAAGATGTCGAAAGCTATGGAAGTCGGCATATAGGCCGGCTTGATCGCAGTAACATAAAAAGTCCGACTTCAACCGTTCTTTATATTCTTCTTCGTTTTCCTCCGCCTCTTTTAGCCATTTGTCCCGGGCGGCCATCAGGTCCCGTTCGATCATCTTGTGAGTTTTGCGATCTATGCCGCCAGGTACCCGACCGGAGATTGGAAACATAGGCCTGTCTGGTTTCAAGAATTTCTTTGTAGTCAACCAATCCTTTAACAGCCTGACCAATTCCGGATGCAGTACTTGGGTGTCTTCTCGGCGATGTTTGCTGAAACAAGCCGCTACAGTGGCCGTGGGCGGTTCGTCGTCTAACCGTAGTGACCGCAAGGTCAAACTGCCGATTTCGCCCCTGCGGAAACCAGTCCAGGTGGCCAGTACATAGAGAATCGCCCGATCCGGGCCCGAAATCCCCTCAATCCGCTTTCCGCTTCTGGCAGCCTCAACCAATCGGCGGAATTCTTCCTCAGACAGCGCCCGGCGGTCGTGGCGACGATCGACATTTACATTGAGCCTTGCCAAATGCATCAATGGATCGAATGGAGTGCGCCGATCCAGTACCAACCAGCGGGTAAAAGTTTTAATGGCCTTTAGATAGTGGTTGTAGGTTTGGGCACTAAGGCCATCGTGGCGCAACCGGCCTAAATATCTTAACACGCCAGCAGAAGTAATATCTGCAATAACAGCCCACTTACAACTGGTAGCAATCTTTTTCAACTTGCTAATGGTCTCTTTAATATGTTTAGCGGTAACGCCGCGATGGTTCAGGTTATTTTCAAACTCCCGAATGTGCTCTTTGAGTAGTCGACGGCGCTGTGAATCTGTGGGATCGACTAGTCCGGCTTTTTCACGCTCTACTTGTTTGACCAAGTTATTGAGCATGGTCTGAGCGGACATCTTATCCACGGCCAAGGGCACTCTCTTCAACTTATTGTCGGCGTCCTTGTATTGCCCCCACCATTTTTTGGATTTTGTTTTTATTTTCTTGCCCGTGATAGGATCTTTCAGAATCACAGGTTTTCGATACAAACTCGCCATAAATTATTCTCCAGCAGGTTTCAAACCTGGCCATTAATCACAGCAGGACGAGTGTTGCTCGATAACACAAAATTGCAAGCTAACATGTGAAACATTTACAAAGATTTATTACAAAGGCTCGTGACACGGTATTCATTCCTGCATGGCGTCCCAGGTCGCCCGGTCAGGGCATCCGGCGGCGACCCATTCCTTAAGTTCTTCCTGTCTCCAATATGTGGATCGCATGATACGAATCGGACTGGGGATTTTGCCACTGGAATCCCAGATGCGCCAAGTGCGCACGGTTTTATGGAACATAGCCGCAGCCTCGACAGCGGTTAGTACTAATGCTTGGGGGTTTATCGGTTGTGGGGGATTATTGTCAGGCATGGGTGACTTATTAGGTGTAGAACAATTTTGCAGAAATTACATGAATTCGACCTGAATTTAGGCGGAATTCGCTTGATATTTCTTTGAAAACACGGCTTAAGTGTGGATGTGCGATGCGAATTAAAACCAACCAAACAACAAGGAGAACCAGCATGTCCAAACCCAAAAAACCGCCTTTGAAAATCGGCACGCCAGTGGAGATCGATATCGCCCAGGGCCTGGCCATTGCCCGGGGCGTGATTGCCGCCGCTGATTACGACAACGGCTGGATGTATCGGATTGAGATTACAAGCGGAGATAATTGCCAGCAGCACCGTAACGAAGCAGGTGAACTGTGGGTCAACGACTTCGAGGTCAAACCGATAGAAAACCCGCCCACCGAGAACCACCCGACTTTTTCCCATACCATCGAGATCGTAGACGACTTGATGGTTGTGCTGGACGAAGATGGTAACGGCCACGATTGTCACGTATTGTCCTCGCTTGTCGAGGCCCAAGATCAACTGAAAAAGTGGAAGGACGAATATTCCTTCGATTATGACGAGGCCCAGGCGGCCGTCGTCGAGTTCTTTGATGCCCGATAGTTTGTTTTTTAGTTCCCTACCAACCCTTAATTTTGGAGAAATGTCATGAAGAAAAGCGATGTAAAGATTGGTCACACTTACACTGCCAAGGTGACGGATAAGGTCGTCAATGTGCGAATCGACGCCGAAAGCCGGCATGGAGGTTGGGATGCCACCAACCTGGCCACCGGCAAGAAAATCCGCATCAAATCGCCCGCCCGACTTCGCTCGGCCGTGGGTGGCCCAAAATCGGCCACGTCGGCGAAGAAGGAGAAGGCGACCAAGGAGCCCAAGGCCAAAACCGGGGCCAACACGGCGCAAACTGGCACAACACGTGCCAAGAAATCCAAGGGCGAGAAAAAGGTTTCCGGCTTGGACGCGGCAGCCAAGGTGCTTCAGGAATCGGGCAAGGAGATGAATGTAAAAGAAATCTTGGACGCTATCCTTACAAAGGGCTACTGGAAATCGCCGGAGGGCAAGACGCCGCGTGCCACGATTTACAGTTCGATCATCCGCGAGATTGCTGCCAAGGGCAAAGACTCCCGGTTCCGCAAGGCCGAGCGAGGCAAGTTCGTTGTGAACAAGTAACGCCATATACAACATCTCTTCACATCGACCCCGGCTATTGTCGGGGTTTTCTCAGTTCGGGGTAGCAATAGTCAGTTCCTGTTTCGCCTTCCAAAACAAAATCCCTTCCACAATGATCGATATCACGGTTAGACATACAGCACGCCGCGGGTTTCGTAGACGCTTGTATAAGACCCAGCTTGGGTACTGGCGCGGTCCAAGGCCATGATCAGGGCCACGATCCCGTCGATCCGTTCAATACTTTTTTTCTTTGAGGGTTTCCAGTTATCCGCGGCGTCTTTTTCGATGCTCACGTTGCCGGCCATCCAGCGGAGCACGGGATGGCCGCCGTGCGCGATCTTGCCGCCCAGGACCAGCTCCTCCAGCTTCTTGCAGGGCCAGTTCATGCTGGCGTATCCCTGGCCGAAAGCAACCACCTCGAAGCCGTCGCCTTCCAACTGGGTCGCCAATTGCGTGGCGTTCCAGCGATCGATCGCGATTTCCCGAATATGGTATTGTTGGCCCAATTCGTTGATCTTTTTCCGGATGCGATCATAGTCGATCACCTCGCCTGGTGTGGCTTCCATGTAACCGTCCCGAATCCAGGCCGTATACGGCACCCGATCCCGCCGCTCGCGCTTTCTTGCCCCTTCTTCAGGCACCCAAAAGAATGGGAGCACGTCGTAGCAGTCCCCGCTCGGAAAAACCATCACCAGTGCCGAAATGTCGGTGGTGGAAGACAAGTCCAGCCCGGCGTAACACTCACACCCCTGCAGTTCTCCAAGCGGCGCTCGGCAGGCGTCCCACTTCTTCAAACTCAGCCAGCGAACATCCTGCTCGGTCCACTGATTCAGCCGATACCGTCGGAAGGAGTTTTCCTTGGCCGGCGACTCTTGGGCCTCGCGGCAGTCCTCGGCGAACTGCTCTTTATCGATCGTCACTCCGAAACTAGGGTTGGCCTTGCCCCAGACCTCGGGATCGGTCCAGTTGTCCTCCGCGCCGGCTGCCGCAATAAAAGGCAGAAAGGACGAGTCTTCGATCGTGCCGTCCAGCACTTTTTCCGCATAGTCATGTTGCTCCCAGCAGATGGAGTGGCGGTCGAAGCCGGCAGTCGTAACGCTCAGGTGCAGCGGTTGCCGCCTTGATGCCCCGGAGTAGCGGAGTGTGTCCCACAGTTGGCGCGTCTTCTGTGCATGAAGTTCGTCGATCAGCACGGCATGCGCGTTGAGCCCTTCCTTAGCGGGCACGTCTGCAGACAGGGCCTTGTAGAATGAACGGGTGCGGGGCATCACGATCCGCTTTGTAGATCTAACGACGTTTAACCGCGAAGACAACTGCGGCGAAACTTCCACCATATTGGCCGCCTCGTTGAACACGATCGAGGCCTGGTCGCGATCCACGGCTGCGCTGTAGACCTCCGCACCGGGCTCCCCGTCCCCGGCCAGCAGATACAGGCTTAAGCCCGAGAACAGCGTGGACTTGCCGTTTTTCTTAGGCACCTCGATGTACGCACGGCGATAACGGCGGGTGCCGTCGGCTCGCTTCCAGCCAAAAAGTGGGGCAACGACCTCGCGCCACTGCCAGTCGAGCAGCTTGAACGGCTGGCCGGCCCATTGCCCCTTGGAGTGGCGGAGGAATTTTGTAAAGAAGGTTTGCACCCGTTGGGCGGCCCGCATGTCAAACCGGCAGCCTTCCAAAACCGCCCGCTCGTCGTGTGGGCTGCGGACCCACTTACTCCAGCCTTCGCACCGCGCTTTGCTGAGAAGTTTTGGAAGACGCATCATTCGGCCTCCAAAAAGGCGTCAAAATCATCTCCCGCCCGGCGATCCTCTGGAAGGCGGATCCGACCGCGGCTAGATGGGGTCAGCCCAAATTCGACCATGAACTTCCGCATCGTCTCCAGGGCCTGATCGGCAACCGTCAGGTAAGGCGACTTCATTGGAAAGTTCTTTAGTGGCGACTTAACGATTGTGCCCAGCCGCTTCACCTGGCCCTCGGCCGTTATCCAGCGGCTGTATGCAATACAATATGCTGCCAAGGCCGCGCGGTCGGCCGACGTAAGCACTCCCATCTTTTGTAGCACCGGGGCCATGCGGAACCATTCTGCCCGGGCCTCGTCGTCCAGAAAGTCTGGGCACTCCGGCACATCGGTCGGCGCCTGCGGTTCGCGCTTGTTTAGTGGACGCCGGCCGGGATTGCCCTCGAGGATCTTCAGTACCGTCGGTTTCGGTTTCCGACCTCGCATATCTGCTCCTTTTCTGGTTCCTTACCTATCTTAACTCCCCCCACCCCAATTTTGCGACAACGCATGTTTCGGGTACGATGTGGTATCTGGGCTAATTGCGCCAAAGGTGCCACGTCCCCCACCGGTTCACTCTTCTTCTAATGCCCGGGGCGGATCGGTCAACTGTTCTGCGTGGCTGCGATTGGCGACCTGCTCCGGTGACAGCCTTCGTGCCGTACTGCTTCCATAGAGTTTGTTGTCAGTAGCGGTTTTCTTCTGGTGGCAGGCGGGACAGATTACCTGTGTATTGCCTAGCACCAACCGCCAGTCCGGTCGTACATGCACGGGGATGATATGGTCTACAGCGCTTGCCAAGGTCAGTTGGTCTTGTTGTTGGCATGGCCGGCACAGGCCGCAGTCCAGCTTTCGACGCAGTTGGGCTACCTTTGCCCATGTAGTATCGTAGCCGCGCTGGCGGGGTGTGCCGCGGCGTTTGTCGCTTACTGGCGTGGCTTGAGTGGCGTGTGCATCGCAGAAGCGGCCACGGCAAGTATGAGGGCAGCCAGGGTGGTTGCAGCGGGTTTTCATTCTGTTGGGCATGTAGATGCTCCTTGTTGACAATCGTTGAAAGGCTCTGGTGTTAAAGATCCCCGATTGGCACGCTCAGCCTTCCTACCAGTGAACTGCTCGTAGCGCTCAACGATGACATCGCAATAGAGCGCGTCCAGTTCCATCAAGAATGCCTTGCGTCCCGTTTGCTCGGCGGCGACAAGTGTGCTGCCACTGCCACCAAACAGGTCCAAAACGTTCTCACCCTGATGCGATGAATACTGTATGGCTCTAATGGCTAACTCCACAGGCTTTTCAGTAAGGTGAACCATTGACTGTGGGTTAATCTTCTTAACGTGCCATAGATCGGTGACGTTATTAGGTCCGAAGAACTTGTGCCCTGCGCCTTCCCGCCAACCGTAAAAACAGAGTTCAAATGCCCCCATAAAATCTTTTCGCCCAAGAACAGGCCATCCTTTATCCCACACGATGCCTTGGCTGAAGTATAGACCGTGTTTCTTGAGGAATGGCGGATAGTTGCTCAAATTTGAATATCCGCCCCAGCAATAATAGCTCCGACCGGGCTCCAATACCCGAGCGATATTACCAAACCATGCATCGAGCAACCGATTGAACTCTTCGTCCGAGACAAAGTCATTGGCCAGTACCCGGTCTCTAGCACGCATCTTTTTGTCCACTTGCGGTTTTCCTCCTTCAGCTTTCTCCTTAAGATTCCAGCCGCCATAGGACTGCGCCAACTCAGGCCGAGGCATACCTCGATGTTCACCGCTTGCCCAAGCATTGTTGCTTCTCGGCGCCACGGCAACGTTGTATGGCGGATCGGTATTGACCAATTGAATCTTCTCCCCACCCAATAACCTGTCCACATATTCAGGTATGCTGGAATCACCGCAGAGTAGGCGGTGGTCGCCAAGAATCCACAGGTCGCCGGGCTTGGTAGTCGCCTCATCAGGCGGCTCGGGGATCTCGTCCGGATCGGTCAACCCATCCTTTACCCCGGTGTCGAGCATTTCAGCCAACTCATCCGGCGAGAAGCCGAGCAGACCCAAGTCGAAATCCATGCCCTTGAGTTCAGACAGCTCAATTGGCAGCAGTTCGTAATCCCACACCGCCAAATCAGCAGTCTTGTTGTCGGCGATCCGATAGGCCTTGATCTGAGCCGGCGTCAGATCCTTTGCCACATGCACCGGCACTTTTTCCAAACCCAACTTCTGGGCAGCCTTATACCGGGTATGCCCGCAGATGATTACACCTTGGGTATCCACCACAATTGGTTGGCGGAATCCGAATTCCTTAATCGAAGCCGCCACGGCGTCCACAGCAGCAGCGTTTTGCCGGGGATTATTCTCATACGGGGTAATTTCTGACAGTTTCCATTGCTCTATCTTCATTAGTAATAACTCCTTAGAAAAAGTCGGACAACAAAAAGAAACTCTGTGTATAACCGCGACTGTTCCCGCGGGCCTGCCGGAAATAGACTTCCGGGAAGTACCTATTTGCCACGTGTTGGCCCAACGTTGCGTTGTAGGCGTGTTGTATGGTTGGCCACCTGCCGTACAGCAACGCAATAGGCGCAACCGTGTGCGACATGGGGCTACATCCGGGTGGAATACTTGTCCATGCGGATCGAGAGCGCAACCAATATGCTGATGGTCTTTGAAAGAACCATGATGTCTTCATGCTACCCATACTTCATCCTCCTCATTAATTTGTGATAATAAGGCATTGATCTCATCCTCACTGGATTGTGTATTGGTTTCCTCAAAAGTATCCCCAATATCCCCACAATTCCTGCTTTTTGGTGGTGTCATAGTGGAATGAGATGAGTTTTGGGGATATTGGGGATGGTTTTCAGGGTTCCCGCTATCACTTTCATCGTTGCAGAACAGGGCAGGATTAACCTCGAAGATCGGACTGGCTGGACGTCCAGGTTTGGGTTGTACGGCCAAGGATTTTGGCCGCACGATGAACCGCTTGATCAACTCCGCCAGCGGGTCATCCAGGTCCTCGGCTTGGGCGAATCGGTTCTTGGTGGCCTGATAGAGCTCACGCTTGGAGAACTCTTTAAGCCGGTAACGCATGATCCATCCTAAAACGTGTTCGGCGTCCGATTTTACTCGATCTTCCTGCATTATCTGGAAAGCCACCTCGGCATGTGCCACAAGGTACCTGCCGATCTTGATGGCGGCCTGCACCGTCTTGGCGCCGATAGGAATTGACCATGGCGAGGACTCATTGACGTGGGCTACTATGTGCAAAACTCCTGCCAAGCGGACCACGGCGCCGGCCAGCTTGCCCGCCCAGTCCTTCAGACAAGCCAGCTGGCCGCCAGCCCCTAGTTCTGGTTCAATCTCACGCATAAATACGTGGAGTTGCTGCAGGGCTCTGGAATCCAGATTCAGGTAATAGGGGACCTGCCTTCCATCGCTATCGAGCCCAGGCTCCAACCGACAAAGCGTCCTGATCAATGTGCCGTAGGCCTTGACCACTTCAAACGGAACCGCTGGAGGATTTACTTCACGGTGTCCCAGTGTGCTTTTGGGAATCGAGTAGAGAAACCGTGCCAGCAATCCCCGCCCTCGGAAGGATGGGTGATCAAACAAGCCGCGTATCACTTCCGGTTGAACTGCCAGGCCCATTGTGATAGCTGGCCGATGCACATACTCCGAAGGCCTTGACACCCGGTCCACGCGGATGTCGTCGCCTGCGTGTCCCTGTAAGTACACGCTAAACATCGGAATGCCATTTTTTGAGTATGCTCCTTTCATAAGGTCAAATACGCCTCCCTCAGCGGACATGCAAGCAATCCGCCCTCCCTGTTCTACCAATAGACTCGCCAATCGCTCTGAGGTGCAGTCATCGACGATCAGCCGTGGAGCTACCACCGGAGTGATTCGCGCCAACTCGTTCGCTATAGTGACAGACTCGTCGATCAAGGACTTCCTCTCCTCTTGATCGTCAGCCTTAGCGGCCTTTTCTTCGAGTCGTTTTTGCCGGCCTTCCAACACCTTGACCTCACTACGATACTCGCGGATCATCGGAGCCAGTCGTTCTGCCTCGCGCTGCTCATATTCTCGCAACGGCGTAGTGGCGTCGTTGAAGACACCACTTTTACGATTGGCGGGCTCGAGAACTGCAACGGCATACAGGTTCAATGGTTCGATCCAACCATCACGGACCTGAATTTCGATCCGTTTGGCCATACAAGCTGCGGAGACCGCCAATCCCAACATTGCAGCTAGATCAACCGGTGTCTGCGTGGAAATGGCTTCAGCCTTGGCCCAGGATTTCAGCGGCTCGGGCAAGACGTTGACTGGAAACAACGGTACATCAGGCAGCCCCAATGCTTCAGGTTCGGGCCATGATTGTGGAGTGGAATCGATGATCTCGGAATTCGGACTCAGTTTCGTTTTGCCACCAACCGAACCATAGGATCGATGATTCCGCCAGCCGGGTTCGACAATATCACGTAGGTCATGCCACCCTTTGCCATTGCAGCCGTTATGGTGACAACCTGCCCCAATTGCGCCATCACGTCCTTGTACGATAAAAGCGCTGCGATTTGTGTGATCTTGATTCCAGGGACATACTTTGAATACCCATTTTCGGCCGCCCTGCCAGGTATCAGGGCCTGTTATCTCGAGCTTGTGGTCTGCAATCCACTTTTCCAAGTCAAAATGGCCATCCCGGGCGTTATGGTTGCCGTTAAGATAACCGACACTACGATCATGATCGGAATCTGCCTGAAGGACCATTGCCGCCAGTGATTTCAGTTTATCAACGGGCACCGCCTCTATGACATCGGGCACATGCAACAATCGGGCAAGACGATGCGGTCGAGTAGTGGTGTGGTCACCTTTACCCGCCACTGTGCCATAACATTTCCAGATCCTGGCGGCATTATAGTTACTAATATCTACAGAAACCTTCTCGTCGGAAAATCTTGCATTGAGGGTCTGCAGCCCGGCCTGGATTAACTGCATGCACACTTCATCGTTGGGCAGATCGATGGCAAACAATACATGGGTGCCGTTGCCGCTGTCGGCCATGACGGGCGCTGGCCAACCAAGACAACCCATGAGATACTCTTGAACTTGCTGGGCCTTTTCTAGAGCCGCAGCATGTTCTTCGTTGCTTGCCGAGATGCCGGCCGGCCTGACCGGATCCAGGTCGATTGGGAACCACCTCCGCCGGATCACCTGATCGTCGCTGGTTGTAGTGTTAACGTACTCCTCATAACGGTTTGGCGCCGTGCCAGCAGATCAGGATTGATCCGATTCAAGGTTACATAGACGCTGCCAGTAACCCGATTGATTTTGGCCGCGTCTTTAGCCAGCTTGTCAAAATTGTCGTAATACCCGCTGATGGTGCAATGTCTGTTTTTAAAGGCACGGATCTCAACCACATCGTCAGTATCAAAAAGCACTGAAAGTGTTCGGTTTAGCTCGGCCAAATCGGCTGTTGGTCGCATCTCTATCGTCCTGATGTACTGTAAAGAATTCCTGTAAAAGACATCCTGAGCTGCTAAGCTATGTGTTGTCCTTCTGCTATTGCTCGCCTTTCGCATAATATAAGAGTAACCATGCAACGGCCTCGGTACTGATTGGATCAGTAGGGATCTCAATCTCGGTGAAGATTGACGGCAGGGAATCGGGCAAACAGATCATGCCAACACCACCCTTCCCGGTTTATACCAGCCGCGTCGGCGCAATGCGTTGGCGATAATGGGCAGCAGATCGCGGGCGATTAGCCGCCGGCCGCCGACAATGGGAGCCCGGTCGCTTGAAATGTCCCTTAAATAGAAAAGCATCGTGACGTGTCGCGGAGATACGAGCCAGCCGAGTTGCTTTTCTAATTCTGCTGCCGCGGTTGTTGCGGTAAGATATTCTTCACCCATAAGGCTTCCTTTGTAACACGATGATGGTTATCGAGTCGCAGTTACAAAAGAAGCAACGGTCTAAATTTTAGAAAAGACCACCCAAAGACCGCTATACGTATGAGTGATTTGCAAAAAAGACTGGTCTATTTAGTGGTCTTCTTCCGAATGATCTTGATAGGCTTCCAACATTAATTCAGCATCAGC
The DNA here is from genome assembly GCA_963838495.1 of Pirellulales bacterium. Taxonomy (GTDB): domain Bacteria; phylum Planctomycetota; class Planctomycetia; order Pirellulales; family Thermoguttaceae; genus JBEKIK01. The sequence goes on from CAWIRC010000001.1 coordinate 794,133, forward strand.
CTCAGAATAGTCCTTTAGTTCCAATTTACCAATAATTTCTGCCGCAACCTCTGGGGGACATTGTTTATTGATTCGATCATACAATTCTGTAGTAATTACAGCATTGACGGTAATGTCCCCACGGGCAACCCCAGCCTTTTCCTCGGCAATCTTAATCCCAGCCTTTTCCTCGGCAAAAGGGCCTCCCGTTCCGGTTTTTTGTCCAAGGCCCAATTCATCCCTTATCTTAAGCCAGGTTGGAGTTTTAGAAATTCTCGAACTAGATATTTTCACGTCAAATTTTGCAACCATAGTTCTAGTCAAATTATTACGCCCAAACTTCTCTCGGGCTATTTTTAGGATTTGGCTTTCATTGTTTACGTGGGCCTTCTTTAAACGCTCATACAAAGCATGGTTCTCAACTACATAAATTTGGATTGCTTTATCTAATTCGGGAATCGAAGGGCCTTTTTGCTTGCGTGTTTTCTGTTTTTTGGGAGGTGTTGGCGGTTTAATTGTTTCAGGCTTAGGTAGTGGCGAAAATCCATCTCTAACCGCAGCCTTGATGTTGCCAACCCAATCCGATACGACCCCTGGATCGCTCGCCAATATGACGGAACTGGTTATCTTAGTTCCGATCTTTGTAGCCGATGGGCCGTTATCATATACATCAAGAATAAGGGCTAAAATACAAGATTCGCCGCGACGGTCTTGCCAAGCGTCTGCAATGTTTTGTAGGTGTTCCCGGGGGGCACAATCACGACCACTATTAAACAAGGGTGGGCGTTTCTTTTTGAGTATGGTTATAAGGTTATTATCTCTGAACATTTTCACAAGAGATAAAACCGCTTGACCCGCTTCATCGGCGGGCATTTGTTTAATACAAGCCTGAGAAAACTGACCCCATGCGGCGTACCATTGGTCGATAAGGTCTTTTTCTAGCCAATTATTGAGGCGGGCAAGTTCCTGTTCCTTATTTTCGCGGGCTTGTTCCGCTTCCAATTCCTGATAAGTTTTTGACATGAGATTCCATCCTTTCGACCGGGCCGGCTGGGCGAGTATCGAGGGCGATGGAAGTTCCTTAAGGATCCGCCCAGTCGCTTGGCCGATGTACGTTCGCCCCTCGGCTATATTTAAACGAGTATATCAGTTTTTGCGTAATTTTTATAGGTTCCCAAAATGATCGGTCTTCTGGAAGTCATTCATTTAAGCATGCCTGGCTGTGCCCATGGGCGATCGGGGTTTGCAGGTGCCTCTGATCGGATTGGAGATTCAGACGAAGAATCCCAGCGCGCCCAGGAAGAGGCCTGGGAGGTATCTGAGAAGTATTACAATCTGTTCGACTTCATCAAATTCCGCCAAGATCATGCGAGAGTTGGGAGATCACCGCACGACAAATGCTCTATTTCCCCTCTCTTACCACCTTTCCGAGTAGAACTGGCAAATTGATATGGTTCCCAAGGAAATCATCGATTATTCTCTTTAGTGATATTTATGATCTCCCCTCATGGATTTGATGCATTTATTCATATTCCGAATGGTCTCTGTAGAGAATTTTTCATGAAATCATTTGTCATGTTGAGCGGTTTTCTCATTCCGATCCTTTCCCTCGGATGGTCAACGACGCTTTTCGGACAACCCGCCCAACCTGTCGTCATTGATTCCCCCAGCCGTGAGACGGCAGTCGTTGGAGCCTCATGCCAGGTCTTGAAAGAGATCATGGAAACCCCGGTTAAGGAAATTCCGGCGGCGCTCCTGGCAGACGCCCAGGGAATCGCCGTCATTCCAAGTTTGATTAAAGGCGGTTTTGTCGTGGGCGTTCGTCGAGGCCATGGAGTGGTGATCGTCCGAGACGAGAAAAACGGATGGAGGCCGCCTGTATTTGTGACCGTTACAGGAGGAAGCGTGGGATGGCAGATTGGTATTCAAGCCACGGATCTCATTTTGGTATTCAAGACCCATAAGAGCATCCAAAAGCTTTTGCAGGGGAAATTCACGATTGGCGCCGATGTTGCCGCCGCTGCGGGCCCTATCGGACGAGAGGCGGCCGCAGCCACCGATGCCACCCTAAACGCGGAAATCTACTCCTACTCTCGCAGCCGCGGGCTGTTCGCGGGAATTTCGCTGGATGGTTCCGCGGTCCAGATCGACTCCGAGGCGAATGCACATTACTATCACGTTGCCGCTTTTGCCCCGGACCAAATCCGAGAGGTTCCTCCTTCTGCACAAAAATTGCTGATCGCGATAGAGCAGTACACCTCAACTGGATCGACTGCGATGTTCGAGACGGCTGCCGCTCCCAAAAACGGTTCAACGGTTGACGCGCAAACTGTCCGGCGTCAACTCGCCGAATCATTCCAACGGCTCTCGGCCCAATTAGACGACGGTTGGAAGGCATATTTGGCTTTACCCGCCGAAGTCTTCGGAGGTGAACGTCCACCAACATTTGAATCACTGAATCGATCACTTAGCAGGTTCAACACTGTGGCCGCGGACCCTCGGTATCGAACACTCAATCAAAACCCGGATTTCCAGAACACTCACGACCTGTTGAAAAAATATGCGGCCCTTCAGACCGCGTCACGAACCATGCCCCTTCCGCCTCCGCCGCGGTAAAGAGCCGGATGGGCAGCTTTGTCCGAAGTCTTAAACTTAGATCCACCTGCAGTACGATGAATATCGGGGGGCCGGTTTTATCATTTAATCCTGAGCCCTCGTTGTCTGCTCCTGCCATGGAAACCTCCTTGCATCAAGCTCTGAAAAGGCACTATGGCGGCAAAGATGACCAGTTCGAGGCGGCGCTGGGAAATTATCGCATCGATGTCATTTCCCGGGATCGCCTGGTCGAGATCCAACTTGCGTCGCTTGCGGCAATCCGTGACAAAGTACGCACGCTGCTGGAGGATCATCACGTGGTGGTGGTCAAGCCCATCATTGTGCAAAAGACGCTGGTCAAACGGGCCCACGAACAAGGTCCCGTGGTCTACCGGCGGCGGAGCCCCAAACGCGGCACGATCCTCGATCTGTTCCGTGAAATGGTGCATTTCACCAGCGTCTTTCCACACAAACGCCTCAGCATCGAAGTGCCCTTGATCGACATCGAGGAATGGCGTTATCCGGGACACGGTCGCCGCCGGCGCTGGCGGCGGGAAGATTACCGGGTGGAAGACCAAAAGCTGATCGCAATCCACGAAACGCACTGCTTTCAGACAGCCGCCGACTTGGCCCGACTAGTTGCCGGTCCTCTGCCGCGGCAGTTCCATACGGGACACTTAGCCAAATCACTCCGGGTGCCGCGTTGGATGTCCCAGCAGATCGTCTACTGCTTGCGCCAGACGAGTGCCGTGCGGGAGGTCGGCAAGCACAGAAACACTCGCCTCTACGAGTTCGCTGCCAACCATAAAGCGGCATGAAAGACCACATTTGATCGCACCGTGATCGGCGAATTATCGAAGCATGAGGCCTGCAAGGTCTATGATCTACATTGGGACACACTAAAAAAGATATTGGCACACGAGCTGCCGCCCGGGTATCGTAAGCGGCAGGAGCGGGAAAAGCCAATCCTCGGGCCGTTTATACCGCTGATCCACGAGATAATTGAAGCCGATAAAAAGACGCCCAAGAAGCAAAAACACACGTCGAAACGGATCTTTGAGCGGCTCTGTGAGAAGGGGTATCAAGGCAGTGCCTCTGGCCGGTTGGATCATCAGACCTATTACAAATCAATCCTTGTGGATCAAGATCATCTTGGCTTGGTCGCCCTCGACCGAGTGCTGCGGGCATGGTTAACGCCTCAATTATTTTGCAACTATCAAAAGAACAGCCGTGACCTTTGGGAGTGCCAAAATCCCGGATGCAAGGATGTTTTCAAGCGACTGGAAAGCATAAGCTATCCTGATGCGCCCCTGTGCGCGAGTGCCCTGCCGCTCCGGAGATTATCAGCGCCGCGACCGAAGCTGGCGGCAGACTCAAGCTCCTCGACGCTTCAGGAAATCTGGCCGAAGATGCCATGCACTACGCCCGATCACTGGCCCAATGGGCTTGGGCAGGCTTTCCTGTGCGCTCGGCGGAAGAAACGGCCTTACGTTACGAGATCTGTTCCGGCGAACAAAGCGGCTACCCCTGTGACAAATTCGTAGACGGCAAATGCTCAATCTGTGGCTGTCCAGTCAAGAAAAAACGCGGCATGCTAATCAAAAACAAAGCCGCCTTGAAAACCGAGAAATGCCTCCACCAAGACGGCTCCAAGTGGCCGCTGGATTAGACCACCGCGCTGGCTAAAGTCAAAATCCATGGCTTGCTACTGAAAACTGTGTGGGGGATTGCTAGTCATTGCAACTTTTGGTAATGTTGCAGTATTCTCATCGGCGCAGCCCCATTTGAGGGAGGAATAGTCTGTGTTACGAATCCAAGGTTATCTGCGAGTCAAAGAGGCAGCCAGTCTTCTTGGTGTATCTCCAAACACCGTCCGGTCTTGGGCGCTACCGGCAAGATCCCTGAATATCGACACCCAGCTAACCGCTATCGGATGTACAAGCAAGCTGACCTTGAACGGGTGAATCAGCAGATTGAACATTCGGTCACGCAACTAAGCAAAGTTAAGCCTCCCAGACGTCCACGTTGAAAACAAGACCAGAAATCGGCGAGTTAAACTGTTAATACTGGACTTTTGCAAATTAGGTCAAACCCAACCGTAATGTGATATGGTCAAGACCGTAGGAATAATCGGTGACTTGTTCGATCACCCAGGCGATGGTGGATCGCATGGTTTCGCGCATTACCGCCCGACAGGCTTCGCCGATGGTCGTCAGTTTGCGGAGGGCCCATGTTTTCGCACGGTTCGGCCCGAGTTGATCCATGAGCAGAGTGTACGCCAGCATGACCAAGTACATGTGCCGGGTCTGGCCTTGGCCGTCGCGCAGCTGACAATCTCCCATGCCCAACTCCTGCTTTCCGTCCCGATGAAAGGTCTCCGTTCCTGTCCAGCGATATTTGTAAACCAAGAGAATCCGCACCACGTCCCAGGCGACACGGTTGGTTATCAAAATCTTGCAGGGTTGTTTGTCTCGTTTGTTGTCCCAAATAATTACGATCCGTACCTTGTGGTTGACTCCGGGTATATGCAAGCAAACGGTGAAATGCCATTGTTGCTCTCGTCCGCGATGGAACGATTTGCGGGTTTCGGGATCGATCTCGGCGGCGAGTTCGTCGGCGCGGATCACTTTGCCCTTCCATTCGACCTTGCGATTGAACTTCAAGTCGCCGACATAGCCGCGAGGCCGGTCGAAACGGTCCCTCTTGGAATGAATGTGGTTCAGTATCTCCGCGTTGGTGAAATAGCTGTCGAAAGTGAAGTCCCCGGGAATTTCCCGCTCGCATACCCAATCGACCAATTGGCAACAGAGCTTGGTATGATCGAAGAATTTCTCTCCGGTGGCCTCGCATTGCTCCCGCTTGCGGAAGCGGCGGAATTCCAGGGGATAGTGCTTCCCGCTGGAGCACACGTAGTTGGCGAACAGATAATCGTGGGCGATTTTGTTTCGCTGATCGGCGTGATCCCAGAACCATCCTGCGTCTTTGATGTACTTTCCGTCGTGGTCGATCAGCACGTTGTCGATGGCAATGACCCCGCGGTCCGTATATTGAGTGCTGGAATCCCGCTGCAACCATTCCAACCGCCGTTGGTTGAGGGTTTCCGCGTCCCAATCCACTTCGGTCAAGAATTTGTTGAGGCAGGATTGGTCGGTGGTCTGGGCAAACTCCCGATTGATCCCCAGGACCGACTTCCGCTCCGCAATCATCAGTCCTGTAAGATACTCCGCGAAATGCCTTCGCTGCGGTTCGTTGGCAAACAAATCTCCGAACTGCTCCATAGCGTCCCGAACGACTTGAGGAAACTCGATGATCCCTGGCATGACTGCACCATCCTTGGTTGTGAAGTGCCATCCCAAACACCACCGAATTAAACGCAATTTTACCCATTTTGACAAGACCAAACAACAGTTTGCAAAAGTCCAGCCTATCTTAAAAGGTTGTCAACGCTTAGGAAACCATGTATTCAGACTGAAACGGCATTTCAAGGAAATTCGCGGTAAAAAGAGGAAGATTTTATGACGCGACAAGAATCACCAGCGGTAAAAAACGGCATCGTCGGCACCAAAAATGAATATCCGCACATCTCGTTGCAGATAGAGCCCATCGGCCTGATTGACTTGGGTGTGAGGCCGTGAGAGAATTGCATTTATGATCAGATATCCTTTAACTCCAGCCGCTACACCAGGGGCGTGGAAGGAAGGCTGGGACACGTTGCCAGGCGAATATCTCCGATTCTTTTATTGCTTATTCTTTGAATAGATGCGAATATCACGATCCGGTTCCGAGGAGCTAAAATTATGAATCTTTGCTGCCGTTTTCTTTTATCTGCTTCTTGCCTTTTTATATTTTTTTACACCTCAGCCTGCTTCTCCAATTCAGGTGAAAAATCCCCGCGCGAGTCTACTGCCCTGACGAATTGGATGTTTATAGAGGACGTTAAAGCCGGCGATGCGGCGATTGCACCGCCGGAGACGGGCCAGTGGGAAAAAATCACCGTTCCGCATGTTTTCCGCCAATCCGGATTGCCCGACAACTCCGCCGGTTGGTATCGTCAAAGTGTTGCATTATCCGAAGCCGACCGGAAGCGGAGAGTGTACCTGGTGCTCGAAGGGGCCGCCTCGGTGAAAGACGTATTTGTAAACGGGCAGCACATCGGCCAGCACAAGGGGGCATTTTCGGCGTCCTCCTTCGACCTAACTCCGGCCCTCAAGTTCGGCCAGACCAACACCATTGAAGTTCGGGTGAGCAACCGTGACAGCGAGGCCAAGAACTGCTTATCACGCTCCGGTCTCTACTACATCAACGGCGGCATGTTCCGCAAGGCCTGGCTGGTGAAGACCGGCGAGGTGCATATTTTTCCGGACATGGGTTCAAGCGGCGTGTATCTGACACCTGGCGACATTACCGAGGCCGGCGCCGATCTCAGCGCGCGAACGGTTGTACGGAATGCGCTGTCAACGCCCGCCGAGGTAGTGGTGCGCCATTTTGTCAGCGACCCCGACAACAAACCATGTGCGCAGTTCGAGACAAAGCAAACAATTCCTCACGGGGAAACTGCAACGCTCAAGGCCGGGGGAAAAATCGTCCATCCAAAACTCTGGGACATAGGGCAGCCCAATCTATATACGGTGCGTACAGAAATCAGCGTAGGCGGAGAAGTACGCGACGCGGTAACCGAGCGGGTGGGGTTTCGTACGATATCGATTAAAGATAATCGCTTTTTCCTTAATGGGCGCGAGGTGCAGTTTCGCGGCGTCAACAAGCACGCCCAAAACGAATACGCCTGGAATGCAGTAAACGACCTAGATCTGCTGGGGGAATGGCGGTCCATGGCCGGCCTGAACGTGAACATGGTCCGCCTGGCCCATTATCCGCACTGCCACTACGAATACGACATCGCCGACAAGCTGGGCATAGTAGTATGGGCCGAAAACGGTTACTCCGGCCAGCTTTGGAAGGACCCGGGCAACGGGGAAAAAACCATAACGCCCGACGGCGAACGCCTCACCCGCGAGATGGTGCGGCAAAACTGGAATCATCCCAGCATCCTTTTTTGGAGCGCGGGCAACGAAACCATCGTGGACGTAGTGAGCCATTACGCCGGAGTGATTCGGGAGGAAAACGATCCCAACCGTCTTGTTACTTACGCCGCCTCGGGCGATCAGAAACCGGAGAACTGCGATTTTATCGCCCACAACACATACGACGGCTGGTACACCAAAGGCCCTTATACCGATTTCACAAAATCGCCACACAATGACATGGTCTCCGAGACCGGATCGGGCGACTGGATCACGCATCATATCCCTTACGGCACGATAAAGTTTACGGTCGATAAATTCGAGCCGGAGGAGTACTCGGAGATGTTTACCGAGTACCGGCTACAGACCGTTTGCCGCAATGACGCGGCAAAGCATCCCATGTTTTTATGGTGGAACTTCCGCGAGTTCTACAACCTGAAGTTCAAAAAGAACCGCAACACCAAGGGGCTTGTTACGCTTGCCGGGATGCCGAAAGACACTTTTTTCCTGTTCCAGTGCTTTTTCAATCCAGCCAAGGTGGTGCATCTTTGCGGGCGGCATCATTTCCTGCGAGATTTTGCCCCGGAGAACGGCATTAAGGCTTATTCCAACGCCGACGAGTTGCAATTGACTCTGAACGGAATCGCCCGGGAAAAAATCAAGAACGGGAGTTACAGCATACCCGACGCCGAAATGAAAAATAAGGACGGGAAGACAATCCCCACGCACGGAATTCCGGTGGAGAACGTGTTTTTCTGGAAGACGCCGCTGCGGCCGGGGCGAAACCTGATCGAGGTAAACGACGGCCAAGGGCACAGCGACCGCATGATAATCTACCAGAAGCCGACCGGCCAGTCCGATCCTGGGGCACTGGTGCAGAATTTAAAGAGTTCCAACGCGAATAATCCGGCCGTATTTATCGAACGCGCGGTGGAATCGCAGGGGCCGGTCTATACAGACGTTGACGGCTCGTCGGACAACACGTTCGACATGCTGCCCAACGAGGTTGAAGGCGCGTCCTGGATCGCCACGCGCCGCATGAGCGATCCGGATCTTAAGACCGACCTGGATTTCAATCTAAATCCGTCCGCGAAGGGAGCGACGGTCTTTGTGCTGTTTTCGACCGGCTCGTATCCGACTGTTACATTGAAGAAGCCGGACAAAGCTATTGCCGGCGAGGCCGAAGCGCTGCGCAAGTCGCTTACGGCCGACAGATTTGAAAACACTGGAAGCGAAGCCATTTGGCGGGATCATCAACTCAATCGGGCCTGCGCCGAACTTTGGAGCCGCGGCATCCAGCCCGGCGAAAAGCTGAAATTGCCCGGCCACACGCTCGATTACGTGGTGATGATACGCGCCTGGGAATAAGCAGCTTACCGCCGCACCCTGGCGTTGCCCTTCCAGATGCTCCAGATTTGCTCTTCGTCGGCGGGCTGGGCATAGTCGGTCATAAGCGTGGTGGCCAGGACTCCGCTGGCCCAGGCGAATTGGATCCACTTTTCGGGTTCCCAGCCTTTAAGGATGGCGTAGATCAAGCCGCCGACGAAGCCGTCGCCGCCGCCAATGCGGTCGAGCACCGTAATCTCCAGGGGTTGCGCCACGTGCCATTTGCCGCCTTCCGAGAGGATTGCGCCCCAGAGATGGCGATTCGTATTTATGACTTCGCGGAGCGTGGTGGCGAAGACCGTGGCGTGGGGAAAGACTTTCCTGGCCCGATCGATCATGCCTTTGAAGTTTTCGATTTTTGCCGCGAGTTCTTTGCCGCCCGCTTCTGGTCCTTCGATGCCCAGGCAGAGTTGGAAGTCCTCTTCGTTGCCCACGAGGATGTCGGAGATTCCGGCGATTTCGGAGAAGATTTCGTGCAGTTCTTTTTCGCGGTTCTTCCAGAAGGAGGCGCGATGGTTCAGATCGAAGGAAATTCTGGTTTTGTGTTTTTTGGCGGCGCGGGCGAGTTCCAGGCAGAACGCGCTGGTTTCGGGCGAGAGGGCGGCGATGAGCCCGGAGAGGTGCAGGATTTGCACGCCTTCGCGGGCGAAGATGCGGTCCAAGTCGAAATCCTTCGCACTTAAGGTTCGTCCCACTTCGCCCGCCCGGTCGTTATGCACGCGCGGGCCGCGCGAGCCGCAGCCGCTGTCGGCGATATTGAACTGGTGGCGGAAGCCCCAAGGGCCACCCTGCTCCACTTCCTTGCCTTCGTAATCGATGTGCCGGCTCGCCAGGTTGTCTTTGATAAACCGGGCGATGGGACTATCCTTGACAAAGGTAGTCAGCACTTTCACCCGCAGGCCGAGATACGAGGAGACGCTGGCGACATTCGTTTCGGCGCTGGTGGCCTGCATGATGAACGTGTCGCTGCAATGCACGGGCTGGCCGCCGACGGGCGTTATGCGAACGCCCATGCTAGTGGGCACGAGCAGCGAATAGGCATAGTCCTTGCGAAGATCTAAAACCATGATTATTTTCCTTTGTCCGATTGTGATTATGGAGATTTGTTTGCCGGTGAAATTAAAGGTTCTAATTATACACGATCAACTGCCGTCCGCAATCCGTCTAAAGCGCCATGTGCCGCGGGTAATGCCGGCGGGATTGGAGGAGCGCAGCAGGCGCAGGACACCGGCCGCATTACGGCGAGCATGGAGCAAATCGCAATACAGGCCAATCAGCTCGGCGGTTTCCTCGGCGGTGTGGTCCAGGAATTCGATGCGGAAATGCCGCACACCAAGGCCCTTCAACCAAGACTGGAATTCGGCCAGACTGCCGGGCTGGGCATGAAATACCGTGTTGTGGCAATCGGCGTCGACCAGGACCGGATGCTCGCATCCCTTGCGGTCGCGGAGGCGTATGTTTCCAGTCAAACACGGTCGGTTGCATTGCGGCTTCGCGTCAGAATCTGAAAAAGCGGCGCAATACAGGCAATATGCCGTGTGGAACATGGGGACATGGCCGTGCAAAATCACTTCCAGAGTCGCCGGATCGGACTGGCGGGCCATATCGGCAAAGGTGCTCTGGTTCAGGTCAAAGGCGGCGGTGACGCGCCGGGCACCAAGTTCGAGCAACGTCTCGACAGCCAGGTCGTTGGCGGCATTAAGTGAATAATCGGCGATTACCGGCAGTCCTGCGCGTTGAAAATAATCGATCCCGGCAAGATGGCGTGCCAAGATGCCGTCGGGCTTCAGGCTTTCGAGAAATTCCAGCAAATCGGCACTGCCAGGCTGATGAATGCGCGTGGTGGCAAGAAAGATTTTCTTTCCGGCAGACCGGGCCAGAGATATCGCCTTGCCGTAATCCTCGATGCGGAGAAAATCGGCATAAACCGTATCGACTGGCAGGGCCGAGGCGGCTTTGACTTGCTCGACGCTTCTGCACAAAACATGCAAATATGAATCCTGGTTGCATGGAATAGCCTCATTTTTTAGGGCAGCGGCACGCACAACGGATTGCCGGCAGGCTTTATCGCGGAGTTGCGGCAAGAGCGGCTCGTCGGGGAGTTGATAATCGGGCGCATTTCGGATGGAATCGTTCAAGGCCGCAAGCATTGACCTGCGCATCCGGCCGAGGACGCTGAGCGGCAACATGGGTCGGCCTTCGATCCGGGCATGCAGGCGCCGCAATTGATACGGCGTCCGGCCCAAACGCCCGAATTGCCCGCGGAGAAGTTCGAGGGTTAACGGATGCTTGACGGCCTCGGCCAGCGGCTGATCCGAATCCAAAATGCAATTCGCCCCGGAACCGGCCACGGCTTCCAGATGAAGTTTTTCACCTATGGCAGCTCGAACAACTATATCCAAAGGCACGCGCCTTTCAGCCGTGGAAGTTTCGGCCGACTTTCGCAATTCTTTCATTAACTGTGGATCATCGGTGCGAAAAATCCGTTGCCCCGGTCGAATCCGCTTCAGATCAAGATTATTCCGGCCAAAGGCAAGTTCGGCCCGCGACTCGGCGTCAGCCTGCTTCACGGGGCGGCGATTCACGTAGATTTCATAAATCCGGCCCCCTTGTTCCGAGTCTTGATCGCGCAACTCCTCAAAAACCACTCCTTGTCCGCGGCGGGCGGAGCGGATTAAATGGACAAGGACGTGATCGCCGCGCACGCTATCGACCAGGCCGATGGGCACGCCGCGTTTGGCGGTGGTTTCTCCGCTTACAAGCTCATGCGGGCACGGGCCGTCGATCCAACCCGCCGAAAAACCGCGCGAGAAAGCGACTTCCAATTCTTCGACTTGCTCCGGCACCAAGGCAAAGGGCTTTCCTTCCAAGGCGGCATCCAATGCACTGCGGTAACAGCGCACGGCCAAAGCAACGTACTCTGGCCCTTTCAGACGCCCTTCGATCTTTATGGCCGACACTCCGGCCGCCAAAAGTTCCTGCAGCCGATCCCATAAGGCCAAATCGCGGGGACTGAGCCGGTAGCGCCCAGAACCTTCGATCGCAAAATCACCGCCTTTAAGCAACTCGTAGGTCATGCGGCAGGCCTGGGCGCATTGGCCTCGATTACCGCTGCGTCCGCCCAAGGCCAAACTCGCCAGGCATTGCCCCGAATAACTGATGCACAGGGCCCCGTGGACAAAAACTTCCAGCTCAACGGAGGTCGCACACCGCAGCGCCGCAATTTCATGGAGCGATAATTCACGCGGCAACACAACGCGCTTCACTCCATAAGATTCCACAGCCCGGATGCACTCGGTGCTGGAAAGCGTCATCTGCGTCGATGCATGAACAGGAAACTGCGGGCACAGGGCGTGCAAAAGCTGCAACAGGCCCAGGTCCTGTACGATGATGGCGTCGACGCCGGTGTGGATCGCCTGGCGGGCAATTGTTTCCGCGGCGGATAATTCCCCGGCAAAGACCAGCGTGTTTAGGGTCAAGTAACCTTTTGCGCCGCGCTGGTGCAGATAAAACATCAATTCGGGAAGTTCTTCGACGGTGAAATTAACCGCCCGGGCGCGGGCATTCATGCCGTTTTGCAGCCCGAAATAAACCGCATCGGCCCCATTTTCCACGGCGGCGCGAGCGGATTGCCAATTGCCCGCCGGAGCAATCAGTTCACACGGCAGTGCGAATGCGGGCGTCATGGCATTTTACACGGATTTGGAAGGCAACGGATGATTTTTTGCGGGTCAATATCGCATCAATTTCACTTTAATAAAGACGCCTTCGGCGGGCAAGCGCAGGCCGGAGGTGTTCATGTCGCCGTTGCGCATCACGGGTGGTTTTCCAATAACCTTTTTCATAAACGCCTTCTTCAACCAACAGAAATTGGGCCGCGGTCAACTCCGATCCCATGGGCGGTTTGAAATCCAACGCGGCATCAAAACCGGCGATCAGGAATTCATCCGGCCCCAGTTCGCCCACCAGCACGCGGCCCGAAGGAGCGGATTGATCGATTGCCGTAGCCGCGGTGGCTGGGGCGGCGGGACCTCTGGCCGGCGGACGGAAACGGACAAGAATATCGTAGCGGTTGAAATAGAGCATGCGGCCGGGTATAGCGACCTCCTCGACGGCGGCCTGCAACTTTCCGGCGGCCTGTAATTGAGCGATGACCGGCAGCGCCGATTTCAGCACGCGGAAATTCGCCGCAATCTCGGAAAACTGGGGATTCATCCACACGCCGGAACTAGAGTCAAAACCGTAGGGCGTAAAACCTATGGCCCCATAATCGACCAGGGCATAAAAGAAATATCGGGCAAAGGGCTTGCCCCCGCCGGTCTCCACGACAAACAGCGGGTTGTCCGGCCGGCGATAACGGGAGAGAATTGTGCGATAGATTTCCGACGACTGATGGTAAATATCCGGCCCGATGAGATCGATGTCCGGGCGCAGGCCTTCCAGAGGTCGATCATGTGCGACTGCGGGCCTCCGCTGGGATAACTGTCGCCCGGCCGGTCGAACTCGAGGAAGCGGTCGTTGGTGCCTTCGCCGCCCATCCACACATTAACAAAAACCGGAATCGGATAGATTTCCTTTCCTGCGCGGGCGACGGCGTTAATAAAGGTAGAAACATAGTAACCGGCGAACATCTCCTCGGCCCGGGGGCCGAAGACTTCCTTCCACGTGCCCGGTTTTTTGTTAAGAGCCTTGACCAGGGCATCCGGGACCGGGCCATCGAACAGTCGGGTGGCCTCGGGCGAATAATCGCGAACCGAGCCCAGAAGGCCCGACTCGTTTTCCACCTGCACGAGAATCACGGTTTGATCTTTCCCGTCGATTTCCTTGAGATGTTTCATAAGTGCGGCAAAGGCGCGGCGATCGGCCTCGAGCGTAGTGGGCCCGTGGGGCGAGAGGACGCGGATGGGTCGGCCGCCGTAATCCAAGACACGCGGAAAGCGTTTTGCGTCGGTTTTAATCCAAGCGGGCACATAGTCCATTGCGCCGTTCTTATAAGTGCCGAACCAGAGCGGAATGGCCCGCAGGCCCTGATCGCGCAGGCCGCGGATGATGCGGTCTAGGCCCTTGAAATCGAATTTTCCTTCCTGGGGTTCGATCTGTTCCCAGTAAACGGGGAATTCGATCGTGTTTGCGTTAAGGGTTTTGAACTTGGGCCAGGCGGCTTCCATGCGATCGGGGAAGCCGGTGGAATTCGCCACTTGCCCGCCGAGGATTATAAACGGTTTGCCATCGACGATAAGTTGAGTGATCGGGCCGCGCTTTTCAAAATGAGGGAGCGCGGGCTGGGACGGAGTTTGGGCGATCGACGCAGACACCATGACCAAGCCGATTAGATTGCAGCAGCAGAGAGATGAGCGTTTCATTTTCTTTACAGACCTGCCTTTCTATCATCACGGGCGCATTGTTTTTTGAAAATGTCCAAGTCAATGTCATATTCGTTTGTTTGCACGGAACCATCGCACATAACGCAATTGAACGAGGTGGGATGGGCGCTGCCGAAATCCAGGGTGCTTTCGTGTCTGCCGGGTTTGCGATAGTCGCGATGGGGGCTGGCTAAAGCCCATCGAATGATGTCCTCGTTGTCGCCGATATACACGTTCTCATTGTCTCCCGAGTCCAGGCCGTCATAATAATGGGTTGGATTAAGATATTTCTCGCCTATCATAAGCGTATGGCTGAGGCCGTCGGGAATATCGATTGGCCTGATACTGCTGCCGCAAAATACGACGCCGGTGGAATTATCGGCGAATTTAGCAAAAATCGCCATGCCCTCGGGGCTGTTGGCGTATGCCCGAGACTCGGGCCCAAAGCTGGGAAATTCAAAATTGGGGTCGAGCCATACGGTGCCGCCGTTAGCGGCATAGTCGCCGCGGGCAAGAGTTTCCACTTTGTCGGAACATTCCGCGCCGCCTTCGCCTATGCGGGGCTGAAATTGTTGGGGAATTCTATCGCCGGGCGGAACCAAGATCGGGGAGCGGCGCGAAGGGCAGTTCATGTAATCCAAAGGGGTTTGAATCATCAAGGCGGCGGCGGCGGCTCGCGCCTTGCCCGTCTTGCCGGCCTGCAACATATATACGCTTTTTTGTTCCATATAGGGCAAGAGATTGAAGATCCAACCACCGGGCTGGTTGCGTCCGGCGCCGCGGTCGGGATCGCCGACCCAGGAGCTGCCCCATCCCCCGGTAGGCAAACGGCGAAGGGCCGAGAGGTGGCTTTGTGTGGCCGTCCCCATTTGCTTGAGGTTATTTGAGCATTGCAGGCGCCGCCCGGCTTCGCGCGCGGCCTGCACGGCCGGCAACAACAAGGCAATTAGTATTCCGATAATGGCAATTACCACCAACAACTCGACCAAGGTGAATCCCGCAGGCCGCCTGGTAGCGATTTTGTTTTTTCGCCAAGATAATTTGGGATGATTTTCCACGCCTTTTCCTTCCTAATATGGTTTTTCCATTATGAGGATTTCAACTTGTTTACGGGCGGGATGAATTTCCAAGCCGAGATCATGCACAAGGGATTGCTTGAGGGTTTCGGGATAGCTGCGCCGCCAACTCATATGTACATCATAATTGCCGCGCAGTCCGGTTTGATCGATGACCGGAAGATTAAAACGCTGCTCGAGAAACGAGACAAAAGTGAAAAAAGGAACATTGACGCAGTTATAATTGTTGCCATACCACTCGGACCAACTGCGCGATTTAGGCGACGCGGTTGATTTTAATCCCGCGGGATTGATGTGTCTTATTGTCAGAATCAAAACATCCATTTCCCGTTTTTCTTTTTTTGTAGATACAACATTAAATGTATTTTCAAATTCCTCGCGCAGAGCTCGCACGTTGTCTTCGGGCAGGTTGGCTATGAAGTCATATTGGCCTTTGGGCGGTTCGGTTGTGAAAGACACTCGAGGCCGGGTGGTATTATAGGCAATTTCCAGCAAATCACCCATTGATTGTCCGATTCCCAGCATCCTACCATTGGCTTCGACACGATCTCCTTGCCCGGAAAATCTCGCGGGGACAATTTTGACCTGAGGCGGGGTTTGATCCAATATCGCGACGTCAGGGTGTTGGACTTGCCAGGAATAATAACGACAGTATTGATAAATCGCCCTGACGGCCAAGGCCAACAAAAACACACCTGCGGCCACCCCGATTAAGATGATTGCTTTTTTCCACGCCATAAGTTTCAATCCATCGGGGTATAGGTTGTAGATGGATCTATAAAAAAGGACTGCTGACAACCTATGGAATTCCAATAAGGCGGTCAATACTCCACTGCGTCAATTACACTCATGCGGCAAAAACCTCAGCTAATTTGCCTTTTCCGCGGCAATCGTAATCGGTCCCAGGAGCCCCGAGGGAATGGGGCGGATTTTATCCATGTTTTGCGGCTGGAAGCGTTCGCCGAAGCGGGCATTCAGGGCCTTGTAATCGGGGAGGGGATGATTTTTGAAATCGGCCATGTAGTTGACGGCCAGATTGGCCACCTCGATGCGGATCTGGTTTTCACCGGTTTCGAGCAGGCCTGTAACGTCAATGCTATATGGCGGGCACCAAACCGATCCCGCCCGCTTGCCGTTTATGTAAACCACGGCCGCCTCGCGCACCGGGGCATCGAGGACCGCCTGCATTTTCGGACCGGGCTTGGTCGGGCCCATCATGGCTTTAACGGTACCGGATTCCGGCTTGGGTTCTTCTTCGATATCCGCCGGTAACTTGGAGTCGTCGTCATCCGCATCTGTCTTGGATTTGGGCGGGGCGCCGAAAATCATCCGCACTGAGAGCCCCTTTTTGAGCATATCCGCCGGAAGGGATACCTTTTTTTCATAAACGGCCACACCCGAAAAGTAACGCGTGGCCGGGTTATCGGTCCATGAAGACAAGTTTTCCATCATTACCGGCTTTGCATTTTTGCCGAAAGCGACTTCCCATCCATGGCTTATATCGATTACTTGCGGTTGCGAGGTTGCCGGGG
Source organism: Pirellulales bacterium (assembly GCA_963838495.1). GTDB lineage: Bacteria > Planctomycetota > Planctomycetia > Pirellulales > Thermoguttaceae > JBEKIK01. Next base: position 811,085 of record CAWIRC010000001.1, read on the forward strand.
ATGCTGCAATCTGTGCGGGCAAAGTACGCCTGGTGAACACGATGATCTCCGAAGAATACGGTTGCAGATCGAGGTCGAGCGAGGTGACGCCGTTGCCGCTTTTGACGATTTCCGCCGGCTGGACCCGGCCGGTCAATGGGTCCCAGCGTTCCGCCTGCAGATCCTGGACGCGGAAGTCTGCGTTGACTTTTTGGGGTATGTTTTCGGTGTTGGCCAGGAAGTAGATTTCGCCCGCGTCGGATTTGCGATGCACGAAGCCGATTTTGGGGGCAGGCGGGCTCGATTTTTACATCCGGCGGCAGGCGTTTTGCCAGGGTTTCACCCAGGTCTTTATCCGATTCCAGGAAAATTCCCGCCGCGTTTGGATCTTTAAACAGGCGTTTAGCGGTCTCCTGCACTGTTTTTTGGTCCTCATCGGTGGCTTTGAATCCCGGCGCCAGCGAGGGGATGCTCCGCGTGGCGATGAGAATGCCGCCGTCTTGTGGCGAACTCCTCAAGTTTGCGGATCGTGGAGGGCGGGATTCGCTCGACGCCGGCCAGCACTACAACCTTGTATTTAATGTCGCCGAAGGCCAGTGTGCCGTTTTCAACCTTGCCGCGCATGTCGAGCAACTCGTCGTCGAAGAAGTCGAGATTGTATCCCGATTCCAGAATCTGGCGGATAATATCGCGTCCCAGGCGCTTGGCAATGGCCTTATTCATGGCCACCTTGCCGGGCACGAAGCTGGCCCAGGCGTCGCTATTGGCCAGGTAAAGGGCGACGTCGTTGGCGGGCCGGCCTTCGCGCATTATATAACTGATGCGCTGCAGATACTTTGCCAGATCGGGCATAATGATCCACCAGGGATTGTTTTCGTTGAACACGGCCGACGCGTAGAAGCGCCAGCCGGGATATTCGATCTCCGGCGGCGAATACGGCCAGCCGTGGCCGATAAACTGATTGATTCCCTGCAAGAAATGGAGGTCGGCCTCGGCCTTTATGTCCAGCGGGCTGGCGCGAAAGACGGGCGAATGCAGCCAGGTCCACGTTTCGGAGCTGGTAATTGGCCGGCCCAGCAAATGGTTGGCCGACGAAGCCCAGCGGGTTTCGCGGAAGCCTTTCCACTGGTATCCCTCGCCTTCGCCAAGGTCGGCATAGGCATAGCTGTAAAGCGCGGATGGCGGGGTGCCGTATCCTTGGAGGCGGAATTTCGTCCCGTTCTCTTTGGCCCATTTTTCAAAGGCCGAGATGAAATAGTCGTTGAACAGTTCGGTCAGCGTCTTGCCCCAGTCGTGGCGGATGTCCAGAGTTTTGGGGCCGACGTCGCTGAAAAGCGCAGGCAGATAGGGGCGGAGATCGTAGCCGCGGCGGCGCTGGAATTCATCCAGAAAATTATAGGTCCAATCTTCGCCGGCAACCTCCAGGCTGTCGCAGAACACTGAATAGGGTTTGTTCGGGCCGCAGGCCTTTACCGCCGGTTCGGCGATTTCCTTGATAAACTTTTCGACGACGGCCGGACTGTAGTGGTCGATCACAAATCCCTCGGCCCCGTAGGCCGGGCGTTTCACTTTCATCTTTGTCTGGCCGGCGATGAAGAAAGTGACCTGGTTTGGGCCTTTTAAGTCGGCGGGAACTTGGGCGGCGCCGTCCCGATTCTCTATTTCCTTATACGGATTGTCGCCGGGCTGGATATTTTTCAAGGGTCCGATGAAGGCGGCAAACAGCCGTTCTCCTTCGCCCATTTTCGGCAAGGCAACGCTTGTTTGCCCCTCGGCGATTTCCTTTTTCTCCGTGTGCAATCGGCCGGCGGCTTCGCTAAGCGTGAACTGCGGGCCGCCGTAGGGCCAGCCACTGCCAAGCGTTAAATCCATGCGCAAGCCGAGTTCTTTCGCCTTTTCGGCGGCGAATTTTAAGGCGTCGAGATACTCCTGCGACAAGAACTTGAAGTTTTTAAGTCCGGGCTTTTCATCGTCGAGCACGAGCGGATAGGTGCTTTGCACTTCGACGCCGCCGATGCCGCCTTGTTTCATCAAATTCATTTCGCGTTCGAGTTCGGCCTTGGCAACGGCCGGCCCGAACCACCACCAACGCATCATGATCCGCGCAGTCGTCCGGCGGATGATCGAAATTCCGTTCGAGATCGCCGATGTCCGCGGCAAAGAGCGGAATCGTGCAGAGCGATAGTATTGCAAATGCGACAGAAGCGATGGTTAGCGATTGCGTTTTCATAATCGATCCATTTTTTCCAGGGTTATTCGTGCGTTAGTCTTCATCATTTTAACATCATCGCACAAGTGATACAAACAGGCGACGCAAAATCAATTGCCTTCGGGTTTTAACGTCGTATTTTCAGGGCTGGCAGGAACTTCAAAGGTTTCCACGGGATCAGGGCAGCCCGGATCGAAGGCCGGAGCGTCGTCGGCGAGAAACTTTGCGATGCCCAGATTGTCGGCCTTGATCCCTTCCACGACGCACTTTGCCAGTTCATAGCTGCCGTAGTTGTTGTGGTGGGTAGTGTCTTGAAAGGCCTTTTTGACTTTTTCCGGGCCCAAGGCCTCGTAAAAAGACTTGCTCATTTCGTTCAAATCAATGAGCGGCACATTTTCTTCCTTGGCGGTTTGCCGCACGGCTTCGGGGAAATCGCCCAGCGTGTTTTCGATCTTGCCTTCGGAGTTGAATTTCAATCGGTGCATGGAAGTAATAAGCACGGGGATGGCCTCGTGCTTGCGGGCTTCAGCGAGGAATCGCTTCAGATTTTCCTTATATGTAGTGAATGCCCCGGCGCCGGGACTTTTGTCTTTCTGGTCGTTGTGGCCCATCTGGATGAACAGGTAATCGCCGGGTTTGATGAGGCTCATCACTTTATCCAGGCGTTTTTCGCCGACGAAACTCTTGAGCGATTCGCCCGACTCGGCGTGATTGGCGATCGCGATGCCGGGTTTGAAAAACCGGGTGAGCATCTGCCCCCAGCTATTCCAGGGTTCGGACGGCTGATCGGTCACGGTGGAGTCACCCGCCAGGTACACTGTAACCGCATCATCCACCTTGGAAATTTCCAGGGTGCATAAGCAGGGTCGCGGGCCGTTGAGTTCCAACGTGAGTTTATCGTCCCAATCGAGAATAAGCGGCGGGCCTTTTTCGCGGGGCTTTAAACGGACTTCGCCGTCGCCGGCGATTTTCGGCGTGCGGATGTTTACCGTGAATGTGCGGGTAGCGAATTCGCCGGCCTTAGTTTGGATTTTTTCCAGCATCAAGCGCCGCGACTCGGCTTTAACGGTGGCGTCGGCCGGCTGGTCTTTGTCGCCCAGGGTCAGCGTGACATTGTAATTGCCTTCGGGCAAAGCGACCGAAAAATAAAACGGCTTATCGCTGGTGCAAAAACCGGAATGCAGGGCGTCGTCTCCGCCGCGATCAACGGCCGATACAGTCGATCCAAGGTCGAAACCATAACCAAGATCGTTATTGTATATCGCGGTCGGAAGGACCTGGGTGTATCCCGGCTCGACGCGGCCGGGGCCGAAATCGAATTTGTATTCGGTCTTTTCCGGCACGGCAAAAGCCGGGGGCGTGAATAAGCAGACCGCTGCGGCCGTCCCAATGATTGATGTCATGAGAACGCAATTGCGAAGAAATGATTTCATATTGATTACTTTGGACAAGCGGCTTAATTTAAAAAAACAAAACTTTGTTTATGTAGTATGACATACGCAAATAATCCGCTCCCCGAGCAACCTTCGGTTGGTGCCCGGTTGCGGCTAAACAAAACTGCGAAATTTGTTTCCTGAAACACGATAAACTACAGCAGCGAATTGGCATCGTCATGGCATAGTCTGACGTTTTACTTTATCGATCCGAACATCGGGCAGGGACCGGCAGTCGCGGGTGAGAAAATCTTCGACCGAATCGAGCATGAAGGCGGGCACGCCGGGGGCATGCTGCGCCTTGACGTTGCGGAATTCGGCGTTTTTCACGTCGTCGAGAATAAAGGCCGGGCGCAGGTCTTCCTTTAAGTAACTCACTTCGACGTTGTCCATTTCGATTCCCTTGACGTGGCGGATGTAGAAACCGTAGGCTGGAATTGTGCCGAACATCGAGGGTTCGGGATAATCATTTTCCTTTTCCTGGGGTTTGAGCGCGGCGTGCTCCTTTGTGCCGCCGCCCTGGTAATAAATGCGGATGTTGCTTAGCTTCACGTCTTCGATATCGTGGCCGGGTATGCCGCTGATGATGGAGCCGCACATCGGATCGGCGTTGTACGCAATCAGGTTGCTTATGATCACGCGGCGCAGCTGGCCCACCGGGACTCCTTCGGGGCCGCGCATTCTGGCGGCCAGGCGCAAGAAAATCGGCGCGCTTGTCACATCGCGCATGGTGATATTCGTGATGGCCACGTCTTCCAGCAGCCCGCCGTCGACGGTCTCCAGGGCAAGGCCCCGGCAGTAGTCGAACACGCAATTTGAAATGGTAATGTTCTTGAATCCGCCGTTCGATTCGGTGCCAAACTTGATGCGCCCCATTGGGGTGCCAAATTGGGGATCGCTTCTCTTGAACTTGCTGCGCTTGAAGGTGCCGTCCAGAAAAGTGCCTGCATCGTAGCCGCTGACCTGGCAATTGACGATGGTCACGTTCTCGGTGGCCCGAGCGTAGCCGAGCCCAAAGGAACTTTTCAGCACAATTGCGTCGTCGTACGGCGAATTCACGCTGCAATTCGAGATCCGTACGTTTCGGCAGCAATCAATGTCTATCCCGTCGCGGTTGGTGTCGATCTTCAGGTTGTCGATGGTGAAATTGTCCACGCCAGTGGCCAGGATGGCGAAGTGTCCGCAGTTGAGCATGGAGAAGTCGCGGAAGATGACGTTGCGGCAGTTTTTCAAGGCGATGGCTTTGTTTCCCGGGCTTCCCACGCGGTTGAGATGTTCCAGTCCGCGGGTCAAGCCTTTTCCGTAAATCCGGCCGGGTCCAAGAATGGAAACGTTTTCCAGGTCCTCGCCCCAGATCAGGCTGTTGTGGAAATGGCTGTGCCCGAAGTCCTGGTATTGGAATTTGTCGCCCCACTGGTTTGGTTCGCCTTCGTCAAAATCTTTGGGATCGGCGGAGGCCACGATTATGGAACCCTGATCGAGAAAAACAGAGATGTTGCCGGCCAGGTGAATCGAGCCGGACAGATAGGAGCCGGGCGGGAAATACACGGTTCCGCCTCCCGAGGCTGAGGCCGCGGCAATGGCTTTGTTGATTGCCGCGGTATCGAGGGTTTTGCCGTCGCCGCTTGCGCCAAAGGTTTTTACGTCAAAGACTGGCTGGCCTATCGCGGCCGCTTGAGCGTCGCGCCCAAGCCGGGGCCCGCCGATAGAATAAGGATTAACAGAAGTCCCCAAAAACGCGGGAAAAGAGGGTGTCTCATATTGTCCCTTCATTTCATGAATGTAGCCCCTGGTGATTACAGCGGGGGTATTTATTGAAGCTTTATGCCACGTTAAGAGTATGCCTCTAATATTTTCATTTTTCAACAGACTCCACGCGCCCTGGCGGCGCCGACAAATAATTCAAGAGCGGGCAGTCTTTGAGTTCCTTAAGGCCTTCGATGACGCACCGGGCGTTAAGCTGGGCGCCGGCCGCGGTGGTATGCGTGTGATCTTTTGCAGTGAAATATTCGGCCGCGACTTTTTCAGGGCCTTCCAGATCGTAGTGATTGGCGACGATTTCATTAAGGTTGATGAACGGTGCGTCGCCCTGTTTTGCGGCTTCCGCCGCCCATTTGGCATAGTCCTTCGAGGCCCGGTTGACCTTGCCGCCCGTCCACATGTTCCTGGGGATGATTGAAAGCACAATGGGTGCGGCGCCCTTGGCCTTGGCGTCGGCGATGTATTTGCGGATGTACCAGCCGTAGGTGTGGACGACCTCTTTTTTGCCGGTATCCTGCAATTCCAGTTCCACGGTCACATCGTCGTTTCCTTTGAGCGAGGCCCGGGCGCGGCCGGTGTTAAACGGCCCGCCGTCGTTGGTTCCCAACTGTATCATCACAAAATCGCCGGGTTTCATTTGGGCGAGGACTTTATCCCACAGTCCCTCGGTCTGGAATGAGCGGCTGCTTCGTCCGCCCAGGGCGCGATTCTGGACGTTGATTTTAGTCATGTCGAAAAGTGCGGGAATGAAATGGCCCCAGCCCCATAATCCGCCGTCGCCCTTATCGGTGCTGTTTTTAACGGTCGAATCGCCGACGAGAAACAGCGTGGGCAAGCGCGGATCAGGTGCGGTCTGCAAAGGAGCGGGGGATTTTCCCGATTTTTTCGGCGAGGATAAAGGGGCTGTCCCAGTTGGTTCACTGACAGGCGTGGCAACGGCATTTATGGTGATCGACGATTCGCCCAAATCCGGGGCCGATGCGCTAACAGTGATTTTCCCACCTTCGCCAGAGCAGGCTTTCAAAATGGCGACGCATCGTCCTTGAAAGGCATGACGCTGTGCGGCATGGAAGGGTTCATGGCTGGAACGGTCGCCGCTGGCAAGGGCGGCGATTACGCCCGGACCGTTGATCTTGAAAGTTATCAGATCGTCGGCCCGGGGAACCGGCACGCCGTTTTCATCGGCAACGGCGGCGGTGACAAAACAGACGTCGTCCCAATTTGGTGAAAGAGTATTACAGTCGGCCGAAAGCAGAATTTTGGCGGGTTTACCGGCCGTGCGCAATTCATCGGTCGCCACGAGTTGATCATTATTTTTTGCCAGTGCTTTGATGGTTCCGGGTTCAAAATCCACTTTCCAAATCCGCGGCCCATCGTCGGCATTGCGCGGCTTGGAGCCCAGCGATTCATCGTTGAGCACAAGCTCCACATCGTCACAATTGCTGTAGACCTCGACGGTTTCCTGGTGCGGGCCGGGGTCTGGCGGGGTCCAGTCGCAGAATTGCGATTGGCGGCGGTTTAAAGGCTCGAATCCCGGATCGGCCGCGGTAGTGCTTGCAGGGGCGACACGGCGGGCAATGCAAACCATCGGTTTCTCGCTCCACCAACTCTGCCGCTGGAAGGCCATTGGTTTGGGCTTGCCGGTCAAATCCAGCAGGCCTGCGCCGGCCGCAACAATAGGCCAACCTCTCGATTCGCCCAGATAGTCGATCCCGGTCCAAAGAAACTGGCCGGCCTCGGGCGGGTTGTCGCGCAATGTCAGCCAAATCTTGCGGTCATGCCCCTGCTCGGTGCCGATGATTTTGCGCGTGGGCTTTGCCTGGAAAGCGGCCAGGAGTTCGGCGTCGCGGTAGTTCGTGCCGATCACGTCCAGCATGTCGGCCAGGCCGTTGTCGTAATCGTGGCTTACGTTGGGCCGGAACAAGGCCTGGGTCACGGGGCGCGTGGGATCGTTTTCATGGCAGACTTCCACCAATCCCTTGAGAATTCCTTTGGCCAATTCCTCTTTAGGCGTGTCGTGGATCTCGTTGCCCACGCTGTATAGAATGACGCTGGGATGGTTGCGGTCGCGGCGGACGGTGTCGCGGGCGTCGATCTTCGACCAATCGTTGAAATAAAGGTGATAGTCGTAACGATTCTTTCCCACGGTCCAGCAATCGAAAAACTCGTCCATCACCAGCAGTCCCATGCGGTCGCACAAGTCGAGGAACTCCGGGGCGGGCGGATTGTGCGCGGTGCGAATGCCGTTTACGCCGATCTGCTTGAGCGACGCCAGGCGGCGCTCGCAAACGCCGAGCGGAACCGCGGCGCCCATTGCTCCGCCGTCGTGGTGCAGGCAAACGCCCTTGATCTTGAAATTCTTGCCGTTAAGCCAGAAACCCGTGGCCGGTTCAAACTTGAAATCGCGGATACCGAATGTTACGGTTTCGTCATCGAGCGCGGCGCCGCCCGCACGGACTTTTACAACGGCCCGATATAGCGCCGGATGGTCCAAGTCCCAGAGTTGCGGATTCTTGAATGGTATATCTTGCTTAAAATCGGCCGATTTGCCGGCCGGAATGGTTTGCGGTTCCGTATCGGCGGTTTGCACTGTTTTATCGTCCGGGGCAATGATAATAATTTGTACGGCAACATCTCGCGACTGGCCGGATTGGTTGACCACGGTCGTCCGCACGCTGACTACCGCCTGGTCCGATTCAACCTTGGGAGTGGTGACAAACGTGCTCCATTGGCCGATGTGCAGCGGATCGGCGGCTACGAGGCGGACGTGGCGATAAATGCCTGCCCCGCTATACCAGCGCGAAGCGGGTTGGGCGGAATTATCTGCACGGACGGCAAGAACGTTGGACTTGTCTCGGCCAAAATTCAGTTTGCCGGTCAGTTCGTAGCGGAAACTTACGTAACCATAAGGACGTTTGCCGAGGTGTTGCCCGTTCAGCCACACATCGCTGTTGGCCATTATGCCGTCGAACTCGATGAACACGCGGCGCTCGGCGAAGTCCTCCGGCAGTGAAAAATGCTTACGATACCAGCCTATGCCGGCGGGCAGAAATCCGCCCGCACCGCCGGTGGGATTTTTTTCATCAAACGGGCCTTCGATGCTCCAATCGTGAGGCAGGTCCAGGCTTCGCCAGGCGGAATCGTCGAAATCGGGTATCTCGGCGCCGGGGGCATCGGCCTTAAGAAATCGCCAATCCTGATCAAAAGAAGAAACGATACGCGTGTGCTCAGGGGTATCGGCCTGTGCCGCAGAGCCCGACAAAATAGCGGCTAATAGTGCAAGGACTACGATCGAGCCGATAAAACGAAGCACGATTTCCTCCTAAAGTCGCTTTTTTCGGAGCAATCATCGAACGGCATAGCAAAAACAAATCGATATGTGCACATGGACATCATAGTAGCCGCTACAAATAAGCCTGTCAATTATAACGGCTAATGCACTTCTCAAATGCGTGCAACGTGTTGGGTGGCATGCCCACGCTTGCCGCGGGCATGTTTTACCGTGAAAAACGACGCATGGCCGCGCCAGCGTGGCCATGGCACCCGCTATACTTATGTTGGAAGCGCTTTAAAACATAAATTATTCCCTTTCGAAAAGTTGATCATTTATCACCCGCATCCAACGGTGCATGATTGTCCAATCAAAGTACAGGTTTATTTAAACAACGGTTCACGGGCTTTTTCTAAGGGAAATGAGTTTAATATTTAGTGCCTTTTAAATGCCCTGGAGGGCAATTGTTAAAATCAAAGATAAGGTCCATAGGTCTTGTGAGTGGCATAATATGATGGTAAATTGGTGATTTAAATATTTAGCAATATGATAGGCGGATCTTAACGCAAGTCATTGCCACTTAACGACTTGCCAGCGTAGCTTCAATTGGCAGAGCACCGCATTCGTAATGCGGGGGTTGAGGGTCCGACTCCCTCCGCTGGCTCTTTTATAATTAAATATTTACATAACGGAAAATCTTTGTTGCCACTGCCAAAGGGAGTGGTTAACTTGTAGTACAGTAAATCTTCCCCATTGGAGGAGCTTTTTTCAATGACACAGATCTTGGATTTTGATTTGAAACGGTTGGTGTTGGTAAACGACACGTTCGGGCCGCACGAAGTGCGACAGATGCAAGAGGCCATCGGCCGCGACTTCTCGCAGTATCAAGTACTGCGCGACGCGGTCAACGAACTGCAAGCCAGGGAAGAGCAAACTCCGGCCAGCAACGTGCGACTGGGAGTATGCCTATATTTGCTGGGGCGGTATTACCGGGCCATAGAAGTATTGCGCCAGGCAGACGGCGGGGCGCTGGCGCACTTCTTTCTTGCCAAGGCCCTGTTTGCCCGCGAGGAGTTCGCCGCGGCCATCGGTTGTTACCAGGCGGCGGAAAAGGCCGGATACGATATGGGCGATTGCTATTTAGGCTGGGCTGAAGCCTTGCGATATTCGGGAAAAGCCCCCGAGGCCTTGGCGGTTTTGGATCAGCTTTCCGGGGCCATCGAGCAGACGGCCGATTATCTGGCGCAGCGTGCGGCCACGGTATCGGCCTTGGGCGGTAATCCGCTGGAAGCCATCGCACTTTACGAACGCGCCGTGGAATCCGACCGCAACCATCCCGGGGCATTGTTCGGATTGGCCATGGAAAACGACCGTCGCGGCAACGACGATACAGCCATGGAATTATACAAGCGGGCCGTGGGCCGGTTTCCCGCCCACGTGGGCTCGCTTTTGAATCTGGGATTGTTGTACGAGGACCGCGATCAGTACGACAAGGCCGCGCAGTGCTATCAGCGGGTTTTGGACGTTTATCCCGACCATCCCCGCGCCGCCCTGTTTTTCAAGGACACCGAGGCCTCGCACGAGCAATACTACGACGAAGACGCGCAGAAGAAACGCGACCGGATGAGCCAGGTACTCAGCATCCCGGTGACCGATTTCGAGCTTTCCGTGCGGAGCCGCAATTGCCTGCAAAAGATGGGCATTATGACGCTGGGCGATTTGTGCAGGTGCACCGAGCAGGACCTGTTGGCCAGCAAAAACTTCGGCGAAACCAGCCTCACCGAGATCAAGGAAATGCTGGCTACCAAGGGTTTGCGCCTGGGCCAATTCGCCGCCGACAAGCACACCGCCGAGATATTCGAGCCGGAAATGCTCAGCGCCGACGAACAAGCCCTATTGGCCAAGCCGATCTCCGATTTGAATCTTTCCGTGCCGCGCGGAAGTGCATGATCCGCTTGGGAATAAACGTGCTGGGCGAATTGATCCGCCGCACCGGCGACGACCTGTTGGAATGCAAAAACTTCGGCGTGACCAGCCTCAACGAGGTCCGGGAAAAACTTACCGTCCTGGGTTTGAAACTCCGCGGCGAGTAGGAACAAAAAAGATAGGATTTTGTTTTCATCAAAGCCCACGGGTTGCAACCCGTGGGCTTAAACATTTACCGACAAATGTGTTACTCCTCATCGATTTTTGCATGATCTTGAAAAATTTTTCCTTCCAATTGCATCATACCGACGCTGGTTCCGGGGCACGACGTTCGACTTTTTTCACGCCGCACGGGCCTGTCGAGATGCCGGCCTTCATGCCGGTTGCGACCCAGGGGAGCGTCAAGGGCCTGGAAATCGCGCAGATCCGCACCACAGGTGCGCAAATGCTATTGGGCAATACCTATCACCTCGCCTTGCGACCGGGCGAAGAAACCGTTTCAGCCTTGGGAGGGCTTCATCGGTTCATGGGCTGGGACGGACCGGATACTGACAGACAGCGGCGGCTTTCAGCATTACAGCCTTGCCCAACGGGCGCAAGTTACTGAAGAGAATATAATCTTCCGCAGCCATATAGACGGCCGATTGATTGCCATTTCGCCCGAACGCGCCGTGGCAATACAGGAAGCGCTTGGCGGAGACGTGGCCATGACGCTGGATCATGTAGTGGGGCTGCCGAATGATCCTGATGTGATTTTAGAAGCCGCCGGGCGTACCGTGCGTTGGGCAAAACGCTGTCAACAGGCAGGAACGCGCAGGATCAGGCCCTGTTTGCCATTGTCCAGGGCGGCCTGGATGCGGAACTGAGAAAATGGTGCGCCGGTGAGCTTTGCCGGATGGATTTTCCGGGTTACGCGATAGGGGGTTTAAGCGTGGGCGAGCCCCCCGAGGAAATGTATCGCATTCTTGATTCGATTGTCCCCGAGTTGCCTGCCGACAAACCTCGATATCTCATGGGCGTGGGGCGGCCGGAAGATCTTTTACAGGCCGTGGGCCGGGGCGTGGACCTGTTCGATTGCGTTATACCTACCCGAAACGGGCGGAATGCCATGGCCTTTACCGACCAGGGACCGCTGCGGCTGCGCAATGTGCAATATGAGCGGGATGATTCCCCGCTTGAAAAGGGGTGTCCTTGCGCCGCTTGCCGGCGAAGCCGCGGATACATTCGCCACCTGTTTATGGCCGGCGAAATGCTGGGACCGATATTGCTGTCGCTGCATAATCTTCAGTATTATCAACGACTTCTGGCCGATGCCCGTAATGCCATCGAAGTTGATCGTTTTGAAGAATTTTGTTGCAAAAAGATCGCCGGCTGGAAAAATGGGCAAGGATGAGGGGAAAGTAACGCATTGTATATTGCGCGCTCACCTTCTTGTACATCGCGCTCCCCGACCATGCCGACCATCGCGTAGCGATGGTGCCCGGTCGCGGCTAAACATCTTATCATCCCTAATCCCGAATTCTAATCCGAATCCTTACCCCCCAATCTCTAAATCCGCTGCCACAACTCCCCTTGTGAGTACAAAGGCAAGGGTTTATTATGAGGGGCTTAATATAATTCGATACCAACCCAACAAGAGGGGATATTTACGTGAATACGCACTGGCTTTCCTCGCTACTATTTCTTGCCGATGCCGGCAACGGCGGAAACCCGGCTCCCGGTGGCCCGCAGGAACCTAATTCCGGACCGCTTGATGCGCTGTTGAGGGGACCGTTCCTGCTTATAATTTTGCTTGTCCTGGCTTTTTACTTTGTGGTCATGCGGCCACAGCGCAGGGAACAAAAAAAACGTCAAGATATGCTGACCGGGGTGAAGAAAAACGACCGGGTGGTCACCATCGGCGGAATATACGGGGTGGTGATGAACGTGCACCGCGAGGCCGACGAAGTGACCTTGAAAGTCGATGAAGCCACGAACACCAAACTGCGCGTTACCATTAGTTCCATCGCCCGCATTATAAGCGGCGAGTCGGCCGAGGAAGAAAGCACGAAATAACAAGGAAATCATTACAAATTGCAAATTGCAAAATGCAAATTTCAAAATGAACAAGCATAAATCGTTACTTATACCGCGATCTTGATCTTATCTTTGTTCAATATGCAATTTTCAATTTGCAATAAGACAAACAGTACACGTGTGAAAACTTTTTGAACTGAAAAGGCCCAACCCCTGATCTCTGACCTCTAGCCCCTAAAAAATCCATGTCCCCGTACGTGATAGCAGTTATCGTGATTATTCTGATGGTAGCGCCGTTCTTTTTGGGCAATTATTTTGCCAGAAGTCTGCGGATGCCCGATTACGGCTGGAAGATCGGCATCATTCTTTGGACGTTGATTTGCAGCCTGGTAATCCTGGGCACAAAATGGCCGCCGAAACTGGGCATCGATCTTTCCGGGGGCATGATCTTGATCTACGACATCGATAAAACCAAGCTAAAGCAAGACCAAACCGTGGACATGGACAAGGTGATCGCCGCGATCACCAAGCGCATCAATCCCGGCGGAGTCAAGGAAATCAACATCCGCAAATACGGGGCCGACGGGGTGGAAATCATAATTCCGGACGTGGACGAGACCGCCGCCAATCGGATTGCAGAACTGGTGTCGCGGATAGGCACCCTGGAATTCCGCATGGTGGCCGATACGCACTATAACCAAACGTTGATAAAACGCGCGGAAAGCGAACCCAACCAAACCGTATTTCTGGATTCCGAAAACAATCCGGAGGCCTGGTGGGTGCCCATCTGGGAAGGACAAGAAGCACATATAAGTTCGCGGGACATTGCCATGCGGACACGCACGGTGGGCAACAAAAAAGTGACCGAAGTTTTGGTGCTGCCGGACAATTACAACGTCACCGGCGATTATCTGGAACATGCCGGGTCAAGAGAAGAGGGGGGAAAACTGGTTGTTGGGTTTACATTCAACTCGCAAGGCGGGAGATTGTTCGGCATGTTGACCGGCGACAACAAACCCGACGAAGCCACCGGATACCAGCGCAAATTGGGCATCATACTGGACGGCAAATTATATTCCGCTCCGGGAATCAGGAGTCAAATTTTCGATCAAGGCTATATTGAAGGAGAATTCACCAAGGATCAAGTGGAACAGCAGGTTGACGTTTTTAACGCCGGCGCCCTGCCGGCGACATTGAATAAAGAGCCGCTCAGCAAGCTATACTGCGGTCCCACGCTGGGTAGCGACACCATCCGCAAGAGCTTCATCGCGTTGGTCATAGCCATGGTGCTTGTTCCCGCGTTCATGCTCTGGTATTACCGGTTTCCGGGGATCATCGCCGACCTGGCCTTGGGTTTGAACATCATTGTATTGCTGGCGATCATGATTTCGGTGAAGGCGGCGTTTACATTGCCGGGCTTTGCCGGTTTCGCCTTGACGGTGGGCATGGCCGTGGACAACAACGTGCTAGTCTTCGAGCGACTGCGCGAGGAGCTTGCCCGGGGCGCCGCCCTGCGCATGGCCATCCGCAACGCCTTCCAGCGGGCCAGCGCCACCATTATCGACTGCAACATCACGCATCTGATCGCGGCCGTGGTGCTGTACGCCATCGCTCCGGAACAGGTCAAGGGATTTGCCGTGACGTTGTTCCTGGGCGTTTCCATAAGCATGTTCACCTCGGTATTCGTGGCCCGGGTGATTTTCGACATCGCCGAAAAACACCGCTGGATTACGCAACTGAAGATGCACCACCTTGTCGGTCACACGGAAATCGACTTCATGGGTTGGTTCCCATATTGCCTGACATTTTCGATCTTGATCACGGTTTTGGGATTGGCCGTGGCATATTTGCGTGGGCCGGGGTTGTTCGACATCGATTTTACCGGCGGCACATCGGTACAAATTCTGTTCAACAAGCCCCAGAACATCGCCGACGTCCGCAGCACCCTGGAAAAAATGCCCGACATGTTCCCGGACGTGACCATAAGCGATGTACGATTCAGCGATGAGATAAAAGACTTGCGATTCGAGGTAAACACCTCCAACACGAACATCAACCAGGTTAAGGACGAACTGAAGAAGGTATTTGCGGGCAATCTGAAGGTCAACGAGATGGAAATCAAGAATCTTTCCAAGATCGGCGCCGCCGGCCCGGAAAAAGAGGCGCCCAAGGAGGAAGCTCCCGCGGAAAAACCGGCGGAGAAGATCGAGCCTGCCAGCACTCCGGCCGAGACGCCGGCCATGCCCGCCAAACCTGAAGAGTCCGGCCAGAAAAAGCAGTCCCGCCGCTGGCTTAAATCCTCGGGTTTGTTGGCGGCCGCGGCAGCGCTGCCGCTGATATTCGGGCAGGTCGATGCTTCCGCATCAGCGCCGGAACCGGCTGCATCAGCGCCGGCGCCTGCTGCTACGAACGAGCAGGCAAAGCCCTCGTCTCCGCCGTCTGGGGAAAAACCGGCGGCGGAAAAGACACCCGCGGAAAAAACGCCCGCCGGGCAGTCTGTTTCCGGCACGGAAAAGACGGCTGCCCAGATTGCCGACCTTTTCTCAAGCGGCAGCGAAGCACTGCTCCAGTTCAGTGAAAAACTCGATCACCAAACCGTGGAAGATCTTGTAAAAGAAGCCATGCAGGATCTGAAGATCGAAGAAAAGAATATCCCCTTGGAAATCAAATCCACCGACAAAAACTATGAAGAGGGCAGTAAAACGTCTTACCCGGTTTGGATGGTAAAAATCGGCCTGGCTCCGGAAAAGGCCCAGGCGGTTTTCGATTCGATGAAAGAAAAACTCGGTAAAAAACCGTACTTTCCCGGCTCAAACACCATCGGCGGAGCGGTGGCGGTGGCCACCAGGTACCAGGCAGTATACGCGATTCTGGCAAGTTGGGTGCTGATAATCCTTTATCTTTGGATTCGATTCCAGGGCGTGGCATTCGGCCTGGCCGCCGTGATTGCCCTGGTCCACGACGTCCTGGTGATGCTGGGCGGCATAGCCTTCAGCTATTACCTGGCGCCATATTTTGGATGGTTGTACGTCGATCCATTCAAGATCAATTTGCCGATCATCGCCGCGTTTCTCACGATCATCGGCTATTCGGTGAACGATACGATCGTGGTTTTCGACCGGATCCGCGAGGTCCGCGGCAAGGATCCCAACATGACCGCCGAGATGGTAAACCTGAGCACCAACCAAACCTTGAGCCGGACCCTGCTAACTTCGCTCACCGTGTTCATCGTCATCGTGGTGCTGTACTTTTTCGCCGGGCAGGCGTTGCGCGGGCTGTCCTTCGCCTTGATAATAGGCGTGATAACCGGCACGTACAGTTCGATTTACGTCGCCGCTCCCATACTGCTGTGGCTGATTGGTAAAGGAAAGATGGTTTGAGGATTATTTTTCCTCGTCCGCTTCCAGCGACGGCTGGCCTACGTAGAGTTGCACGACCTGGCTTTGCACCTTGATTGCGCGGATCAGCACCATGATCTGATCCATTGTCAATTTTTCGGGATTGGTGCGGGACAGTTTTTCCAAATCGGCCGTCATGGCGGCGTGCTGGTCGGTCACCGCATCGAGCCGGACCTTAACATTTTTCCATGCCCGCAAAAGAAATTTCTCGTCCTTGAGCTTGTCAAGGTCATCAACGTAGTTGCTCAGCAGCAAACAGAGCCGGGCGACCTCGTGGGGCATTGCCTCGGGCTGCAATTTCTCGATACGTTTGGCCAGTTCATGGCATCTCATGTTTTGCCCCCCGGTGAAATCATTTATTCCGAATAACCTCTGCTCGCGCAAACGTGTTTTCGGTAAATCACCATGCCCGTTCCGCCCCGCCAGACAGAAAAGTATAAATAATGAAATTTCTGCCCTCGCTAAAAGTGTACGTTACCATGAACCACATGCAGCTTGCCTGAAAAAATCATACCGTTATAATCCGGGTTGTTATTTCGCGCTGCACCCGTCCAATAGGTGGCTTGAAATGCCCGAACTTGGCGTCAATATCGACCATGTAGCCACACTTCGTCAGGCCCGGCGTACTTATGAGCCGGACCCGGTATGGGCGGCGGTCCTGGCTGAGTTGGGAGGGGCCGACTGCATTACCCTGCACCTGCGCGAGGATCGGCGGCACATAAACGACCGCGATCTACGAATTCTGCGGGAAACAGTTACGGTAAAACTCAACCTGGAAATGTCCTGCAACGAGGAGATTTTAAAGATCGCCTTAAGCGTCAAACCCGATCAGGCCACGCTGGTGCCCGAACGCCGCGAAGAAATCACCACCGAAGGCGGTCTGGATGTGATTGCACACAAAGCGCGGGCCGCGGACACGATCGTCCACCTCCAGGAGGCCGGGATCGCGGTCAGCCTGTTTCTGGACCCTGAAGCCCGGCAAATCGAAGAAGCGGCCCGGATGAGAGCCGAGGCCGTGGAACTCCACACCGGCCGATACGCCGATTCTCCGCCCGGGGCCAAAAGACAATTGGAACTGGAGAAACTGAAAGGCGTCGGCGCAATGATTTGGCAATTGGGTATGGCCCTGCACGCCGGGCATGGCCTGAATTACCACAACGTCCGTCCGGTCGCCCTGATCGAAGGCATGCGGGAATTGAATATCGGCCACAGCATCGTGGCGCGGGCGGTTATGATCGGTTTTCAGGAGGCCGTGCGGGAGATGAAACACTTAATAAGTTGATATCCTGTTGAAGTTTACGACCGGTACTTTTGCCGGAAGCTGGTAGGGTGGTTGCTTGCAACCACGCGTTCCAGCCCAACTCAGAACACAATTACAGAGCGTGGTTGCAAGCAACCACCCTACGATTCCCATGTCAACACGCAGCGAACAGTTTGCCGGTCTTTCCGTGGCCATGATAACGCCATTTCGCAATGGACAGGTTGATCTCGAGGCCTTGCAAAAGCAGGTGGAATACCAGATTGACGCGGGCACAACGTGCTTGTGCCCGGTGGGCACCACGGGCGAATCGCCCACGCTCTCCCACCCGGAACACGAGCGGGTAATCGCGGCCGTGATCGAAGCGGCCGGGGGCAGAATCAAGGTTATGCCCGGCACCGGATCCAACAGCACCGAAGAAGCCTTGCACCTGACGCGCTGGGCGGCCGAGTCCGGCGCCGATGCAGTCTTGGTGGTGGGCCCCTATTACAACAAACCCACTCAAGAGGGCTTTTACCAGCATTTCAAAACTCTGGCCCAGGCCGTGGACATTCCGATTTGCATATATAATATTCCCGGCCGAACGGGCAAGAATATCGAACCCGAGACTATCGCGCGGATGGCCGAATTGCCAAATATCACCATGGTCAAAGAGGCCACCGGGTCGATGGATCAGGCATCGCAAATCATAAACACCACGGATTTGACGGTCCTTAGCGGCGACGACAGCTTGACCCTGCCGCTTTTGTCCATCGGAGGGCGGGGAGTGATATCGGTGATTGGCAACATCATTCCAAAAGACGCGATATCTATGATCCAGGCCTTCGAGCAGGGCGACCTGGCGGAAGCCCAGCGGTGGCATCATAAGCTCTTCCCCATCTGCCGCGACATGCTTGGTCTGGCGACCAATCCCATCCCCATTAAAGCCGCCATGCGCATGCTAGGCCGCGATACTGGCGAACTGCGCATGCCCTTAACCCCCCTAAATGCCACGGAAGAGAACAAACTTCGCTCAACCCTTGCCCGATACGGGCTGATTTAAACCAGCAAAAAATCAGGCACTCCAAGGCCATATCTTCATATTCTTGATAATAATTGTGATATATTATCATAAATGATCGATATGGGTATGCACTTTCGATGCTGGCGAAGTACGGCGTAATTCAAAACTTTCATGCTTTATCGGGGTTAATATGTAATGCATGTAAAGGTTTGCAATAGCTTGGGGATTTTCCCTAGAAACATATAAAACCACGAGTTAACATGTAAATGGAGAGATCGACGGTTCTGGCCCATCATAAGGGGGGTGTATATAGTTTTTTTGCTTGGCGACGAACTTTTTCAAATCGGGTGTTAATAAATACCCAATATTTTCGGAGTGCACTTTTTGAAAGCTTATATTCAAACAAATTGCAGAAGTGGCAGTAAAAAAATTGGCTGCGGCTTTTTAAAGCAACTGCTATGCGCCGTAACGGCGATGTTGTTGTGCGCTATTTGGACTATGCGCGCCTTCAGCGCCGACGATTTGTACGGCGTGCTGTCGTTGGCCGTCCAAGACGACGTGGCTGCCAAGCTGCAACTCTCGGCCGAACAGAAGTCCAAGCTGCAGTCGCTGCTGGACGACCGTGAAACCAAGATGGCCGATCTGGCGATGCAATTGAAGAATCTTCCTGCCGCCGAGAGCGAGCAGAAATTGGCCGCCTTCCGCCAGGAATCGGAGACCAAAGGCCTGGCACTGCTTAGCGCCGAGCAACAAAAAATGTTGGAACAGATCCGCCTGGGCCGCTTGGGCTATGCCTCGTTGGCCGAACCGGCCGTGGCCCAACGCCTTGCCTTATCTGATGAGCAAAAAAAGCAAATTGCCGACATATTGGAAAAACGCAAGCAGGATTTGTCCAAAACCGACGAGAAAAAGGCACGCGTGATCCAAGCCTTGTCCGAGCGCGACCTGGCGGCGGTTTTGACCGATAAACAAAAAGCCGACTGGAATTCCATGGCATTGACGGACACCACGCTGGCCGACGCCTCCGTCGCGACGGCCGAGGCGAAAGCCGCGCAGCCGGACCAAATCAAGCCGCAGGAGCCAGCGGCGGAAAAAACCGCCGTTGCGGAGGGAAAAGCCGCGCCCGCCCCCGCGGCCGCGCCGGCCAAGCCCCGCGTGGAACTTCCCAAACATCCCGACCAGATCCGTTTTAAATTCGCTTTTGCATCCTGGAAAGAGGTGTTCAAACAGTTCGCCGAGCAGGCGGATTTATCGTTGGTGGGCGACAAAACTCCGCCGGGCACCTTCAACTACATAGACGACAAGGCATACACGCCCAAAGAGGCCATCGACATATTGAACAGAGTGCTGTTGATGAAGGGCTTTTACCTGCTACGCCGCGATCGCATGTTGATGGTGATCGACCTTGAAGACGGCATACCGCCCGGCCTGGTTCCAGTCGTGCCGTTCGCTTCTCTCAACGAGCACGGCGAATCGGAGATTGTGAGCGTGATTTTCGATTTGATAAAGCCCTCGCCCGACGAAGCTGCGGCGGAAATCGAAAAACTCCGCCAGCCGCAGACGGCTGTGGTGACATTGCCCAAGTCGCGTGAGCTCCAGGTTACCGACACGGTTGCGCGGCTGCGTGTAGTCAAGGGGGTTATCGACAGACTGGAAGACAAGGAAGGCACTTACTCCGGGCAATTGAAGACGTTTCCCCTGCATTTTGTGACACCCGACGAGATTATGCCCATGGTGCGGAATATGCTCGATATCTCGGCCGATCAATTTAAAACGCCGGACGGCTCATTGCTGATAACCGCCGATGCAAACGGCAAGCGATTGATAGCCACAGGCAGGCCGGAAAGGCTCGCCCGGCTGGAGGACGTCGTAAAAATGTTGGATGTATCGCGGAGCGGCGACAGCAGCGCCCTGGAGGGATCGCCGCAGATCGAGGTTTACACCGTGAATACGGCCGATCCGCAATCGACGCTGAAGGTAATGCAAACTTTATTGGCCGGGCAGCCCGACGTGCGCATGGATCTCGACGCCAAGACCGGCAACCTGATCGTTCTTGCCCGGCCCGCCCAGCAAGCCACGATTCGCGCCACGTTGGAGCAGTTGCAGCACGACGCCCGGCAAGTGGCAGTAATGCGCCTGCGAATGGTGGATCCGCAAACGGCGGTGATTTCCATCAATAAATTATTCGGCGTAAGCAGCGACGCCTCTAAAAACGGCAATGCCCCCCAAGTCAACGCCGATCCAGTCACCCGGCAACTCCTGGTCCGCGGCACCACCTCGCAAATCGAACAAATCAAGTCTTTACTGCAAAAGATGGGCGAGACCGATGTAAACTCGGTGGTCGCGGCAGGCGGCGGCAAAACGCGGATGCTCCCCTTGTCGCAGCGTTCGCTGGATTCGGCCTTAAACCGCATCCAGGAAATATGGCCCGCCATGCATCCGAACAGCAAGATACGCGTGATGGCGCCATCCAGCCCCATCGGCATTTTCAGGCCGAGCGAGGGAGAGGATATGGAGATGCAGCAAAATCCGCCGGATCAGCCCCGCCGGTCTGCAGACGCTATAGAACAAAAAGAAAAATCGCCGGCTCCGTCAGCTCCGCGTGAAAAAAAGTCACCCACTTCGGAGCAGCCATCGAAAAATCAGCCTCTCAAACAGCTACCCCCTCCGGACGACAGGACCACGGGCGGCCCGGCTAAGGCCCGGTTCCGGTTAGTCGCCGATGAGGTGCAGACAGGCGTGCAAGAGGCCTCGGATATAAAAGATCTCCCAGAAACAGGGGCCACCAAGCCGAATACGTCCTCATCGGCCGCAACGGAGAAAAAAGAGCCATCCTTGATCATCGTGGCTCCGACACAAGGCGGGGTAATGATAGCCGGCGATGACGAAGCAGCCCTGGACGAGTTTGAAAAATTGCTCACCTCCTTGGCCGGCGGAGCCTCCAGCCGACCCGGCCTCACCATGATCTTCCTGACACACGCGAAGGCGGCTGTGGTAGCCAATACCCTCAACGATATATTGGGCGGCGGCACGCTCTCTTCCGGCAATACGAACAGCGGCGGCACGCTGCTTGGCGACATGGCCAACGCGGCCTTGGGCGACGTGGGAGGAGGCATCGTTGGATCGTTGATGGGCGGAACCGGCGCAGGAAGAGTTCAGCCCAGCGGCACCATCAGAATCACTCCCGACACCAGGCTCAACGCCCTGGTCGTGCAGGCCAACGACAAAGATATCGACACCATTGAGCAACTCTTGAAATTCCTGGATCAAAAAGACAGTATCGAACCGGTCGAGGTCAATCCCCGGGCAAGAATGATTCCGCTCTACAACACCGATGCCACCACCGTGGCGGGAATAGTCCAGGAAGTCTATCGCGACCGGATGGTGCTCAGTTCCACCCAAACCCAGGGCGCCCAAGCCATGGGCGGACCCGCGGCCTTTATGCAGATGTTTGCCGGCGGGCGCGGCGGACGCGGGGGCAGGGGCGGGGGACAACAATCCGACGAAACCCCGAAAATGTCGATCAGCGTGGACGAGCGCAGCAATTCGCTAATAGTGGCCGCTCCGGAATCGCTGTTTGAAGACGTCAGACAACTCGTGGAAATGCTGGATACGGTTTCTGCGGATACCAACGACTCGGTGCAGGTCGTCACGCTGCACAGGTCCAGCACGCAATCGGTGGAAGCGGCCCTTAGCGCGCTTGGGGGCGAAAACATCCAAGTTACCCGCACCGGCGGAACCACAGGCGGTTATAATCCCGCATTCCAACAATACGGCCAAGGCCGGGGCGGACCCCAAAATTATTTCCAGCGCGGCGGCGGACCCGGCGGCCAATTCCGCGGCGGAAATCAATACGCCCAACGCGGCACTTACGGCGGCGGAAATTATGGCGGAGGCGGTCAACGCGGCGGGACCGGCGGCAATTACGGCGCAGCGGCATTCCAACGTGGCGGCGGCGGCAACTACGGCGGAGGCAACTTCGGCGGCAATCGCGGCGGCGGTGGCAACTTCGGCGGCGGTGGTAACTTCGGCGGCGGTCGTGGCGGTGGCAACTTCGGCGGGGGCAACTTCGGCGGCGGTCGCGGCGGGGGCAACTTCGGCGGCGGCGGCCAACAAGGCGGCGGAGGGTTCTATTCACCCTAGCGCAATATAAAACCGCAACCTAAAACCCCCGGTGTATTCACCGGGGGCTAAATATAGTGCGGGCAATATCCTCTTAAACTTCGTCGGGCGCAGACTCTTGTGCAAGCCGGCTGATTTGCTTGAATTCCGGCGTGCCTGCGACCCGGCAGCACTCGAAAAGCGCGGCTTCAGTAGTGGTCAGGGCAGCGCCGGCCGACTCCATCCGCTTGAGGGCGATTTTATAATCGATTTCCGATCGCGAGCCGACCGCGTCCGCCGCCACCAGCACACTCCAACCATCTGCCAGAAGATCGAGCACAGTTTGCTGGACGCAAACGTGGGCCTCGATGCCCGCGATAAGAATCTTCCGCACGTTTCGTTTTCGAAAACCCTCGAACAGGTCCGGGCAACCGCCGCAACTGAAACTGAGCTTGGAAGGGATGTCGCCCAATCGCTCTGCCAGCTCGGGCGCTGTCGGACCAAGGCCCTTGGGATATTGTTCGGTGGCTGCAACGGGCATGCCGAAGATTTTCGCCCCGTCGAGGAGCCGCCTTATGTTCCAAACCAACCTCCTAGCGCGGGGAATCGCGGCGAGCAATTTCTCCTGCACATCAATGACCAATAACCCAGTATCGGCGGGCGACATCAACTCGGGGCTTGGAGGCAAAGAATGCTGGTTGTTCATAGTCTTAGGGTGCATGAAATGCACCACAATTATGTAGAATACGGTGTGTTTCACACACCGCACACATTACTGAATAAACTGGACTTCTTCCTCAGCGGCGTGGGTGGTGATTTCGCCCATGTCTTCGAGCCGCCGGATAACGTCTACGATTTGCTGTTGCATCTGCTCCACATTCGAGAGCCGCACCGGCCCCAGATACTCCATTTCTTCTTTCAAGAGGTCTGCCGCCCGCTTGGACATGTTTTTGAGGATTTTATCTTTCAGTTCCTCGCTGGCGCCCTTCAGGGCCATTGCCCATTGCGAGCTTTCCACATTTTTCAGGAGTGTTTGGATGTCGCGGTCGCTTAGTTTGGCGATGTCTTCGAATACGAACATCAATCGGCGGATTTCATCGACCAAGGCGGCGTTTTCTTGGGCGAGGTTTTCCAATAGAGTCCGCTCGGTGGCGCGTTCGACCACGTTGAGGATTTCCGCCACGGTGGACACCCCGCCTGCGTTTTCGAACTGCTGGTTCATCAGGCTGGACATGCGGTTTTCCAAGCCTTTTTCCACTTCCCTGATGATTTCCGGACTGGTTTGACCCATGGTGGCAATGCGGCGAATGACGGGCAACTGCTGTTCGGCCGGCAGGCCGCTGAGTATGTCCGCCGCCTGCGACGGAGGAACGTGCGAGAGGATCAAGGCGATGGTTTGCGGATGTTCGTCGATGATAAATGTCAGCAGGTTCTGGCTGTTGACCTTCTGCAAAAAACCAAAAGGCAGGGCTTCGATCGACTGGCGAACATTATCCAGCGTGACGTTGGCCCCCTTTCCCAAGGCCTGCTCCACAAGGTTTTTGGCCACTTCCAATCCGCCGGCTCGCCCGGATAAGGCATTCGGGTTGGCATTGCCGAATTCCTGTATCACTTGCTCCTGTTCTTCGCCGCTGATGTTGCTGATCTTCGCGATTTCGATGGAGACGGCTTCGACCTGCTTGGGATCCAATTTGGTCAACAACTGGGCAGCCAGGTTATCCGGCATGCTCATCAATAAGATAGCTGCCTTGTGGACATCGGAAGGAATCATGATGTTGGTTCCGTATGGGCGTTTATCTAAATTAAATAATCTTACTATGGGATTAGAATTATCGCTTTATCCTATCTATGTTACCCATAACTCCAAGACTCTCGCCTAAATCATACCTTATAAAATGCCTGATTTATAATTATAGACATACTATTTGGCCTATGGCAGGGGCCGTATCGGCCGCATATCCGGCTAAACTTTAATGTGAATTATTCCCTGATCTCAAAGCACTCGGCAGATAAAGCACTTCAGGTATTCGCTTTCCAGGCAGGACCACATTACAGGATGATCGGGAGCGGCGCCGCGGACGTCGAGAATTTGGATATCGCGCCTGCATTGCCTGGCCACGCCTACTAGCATGTAAAGAAAATCTTCGCGGCTGACATGACCGGAACAACTGCAAGTGACCAGTATTCCGCCCGGGGTGAGCACGGTCAAAGCCAGGCGGTTGAGCCAGTGATATGCCTGCAAAGCGTCTTTGACCGCCCCACGTCTGCGTGCGAACTTGGGCGGATCGAGGATCACGGCGTCAAATCGCTCCCCGGCCGATGCCAAGGACTCAAGAATTTCAAATCCCTCGCCGCATTGGAAGCGGATATTTGTCACAGAATTGAGGCGGGCATTGGCCTCGGCCAGGACCAGGGCCTTGGAACTGGAATCGACGGCAAAGACTTCTTTTGCCCCGCCCAGCACGGAGGCGGCAAGACTGAATCCGCCGCTGTAGCAGAACATATCCAAAACGCGGCGATCGCGCAGGTAACGGGCCGCAATTTTACGGTTTTCGCGCTGATCGAGATAAAAGCCTGTTTTTTGTCCTTCGGCAAGATCGACCGAGTAAAGCAGGCCGTTTTCCAAGATTTCCAAAGGCCCCTCGGGCGCATGACCGGTGTATGGCCCGTCACGAAGTTCAATGCCTTCGGCCCGGTTAATTCCCCGCTCGGTCCGGAGCACTACGCCGCGAGCGCCGGTCAATTCGACTAGGCTGGAAATGAGAAGCTGCAGCCGAACGGCCATTGCCAAGGCGTTGGCCTGCACGGCAAGATAATCGGCATAGCGGTCGACAACGAGGCCGCTTAGCCCGTCGCCTTCGCTGAAAACCAATCGGGCCGCGCCGCGGTGATCGTCGTAACCCAACTGCCGGCGGAATTGCACGGCCTTTTCGAGGCGCGCTTTCCAAAAAGAATCGTCCAGCGGCTGGACGGCGTCCCAGGTGTAGAGCCGCACGCGGATGCGGCTCTGGCCGTTGAGCAAACCCCGGGCGACAAATTTGCCTTTTTCCGATATCAAATCCACCGCGTCGCCGTCGGAAGGCTGGCCTTCGATACGATCTATGGCCGAATCGAGCACCCAAGGATGCCGCCCGTAAAAGGGGCGTGCTTTATGGGGTTTCAATATTACCCGTGTCAAGTTCATGTGGTTTAATTTATTCGATGCCATCATGCTCGGCAATACCCTTGCTTAACCGCGCCCTGTAAGTAACAATTATGTCGATTTGCATTTTTTCCCACACCTGATATCCCGTCCGAGATGAATCACGACCCCTACGCCGCCTGGCGCGTCCACGATTTTCGCTTGTATTCCACAAGTTGGTTTTTGTTGGTCTTTGCCAGGCAAGTGGAGAACGTGGCAGTCGGCATTCATGTTTACTACACTACCAGGAATGCCTTGTATTTGGCTCTAGTCGGGTTGGTCCAGGCCTTGCCGATAATTCTTTTGGCCATTGCCGGCGGACAGTTGGCCGACCGTTTCAACCGCCGCTATGTGATATTATGCACGTATTCGCTCGCCGTGGTTTCCGCGGCCGGATTGACAACCGTGGCGTTTCTGCATGGGCCGGTGTGGTGGATGTATCTATTCCTTGGACTGGGCTCCATAGGCTACGCGTTGGGCGGTGCATCGCGATCCTCGATCTTGCCGCAGATTGTCAGCCCGGAAATTTTCAGCAACGCCATTACCTGGAACACCTCTATTTTTCACATTGCCTCTATGAGCGGCCCTGCCGCGGGCGGCTTGATTATTGGCTGGGAAAAAACCGCAGTGGCCGCCTTTGCATTCGTGATGGTGCTGCGGACAGTGTCCTTGATCGGGGTGGCTTTCATCAGAAACCGCCCCCAATCGGAGCCCATGGAAAACATATCATGGGAAAACGTGATTGCCGGCCTCCGCTTTGTCTGGAACACAAAACTCATTCTGGCCACGATCACGCTCGACTTGTTCGCAGTCTTGTTGGGCGGATTCACTTATCTTCTGCCGGTCTTTGTCAGGGACATCCTGCAAGTCGGCGAATCCTGGGTGGGGTACCTGCGGGCGACAGAAGCGGTGGGCGCCGTGTTTGTAGCGGTTTTGATCGCCCATGCCCGCTCCATGAAACGGGCGGGCGTAACCATGCTCTGGGCGGTCACCGGGTTCGGAGCGGCCACGATCGTGTTCGGACTGTCGAAATGGTATTTGCTCTCCTTGTTGATAATGTTCTTTATCGGCGCCTTTGACAATGTCAGCGTGGTCGTGCGGCATACGCTGGTGCAGATGCTAACGCCGGATGCCATGCGCGGCCGAGTATCCGCAGTGAATAATATATTCATCATGGCCTCGAACGACATTGGCGGCGTGGAATCGGGCGTAACCGCCTGGCTTTTTGGACCGGTGATCTCCGTGGTCGGCGGCGGCATCGGCACGATCCTCGTGGTTATTGCCTCGGCGGCGATCTGGCCGCAAATTCTCACGATCGGATCGCTCCAGGACATCCGCCCGGCATTGGAACCATTGCCCAATGCGGATGAAGAAAAAGAGATCCTTTAGTTTTCTCCCCTCGCCCTATGGGAGAGTGGCCGGGGGCGAGGGCTTAGAGAAGACTAATCAGCGAGGTAATGCCTTTTCGGCCAACAGCCCTCACCCTAACCCTCTCCCAAAGGGAGAGGGGACCAATTTGCAAAACTCCATTTTTATCACTCCATTTTTATCATCCCGCCGGGATCATCCAGGGCAATAAATATGCCTGCGTTAATGTAAGAAGGCCGATCAATATGGCCAGCACGAGGCTGTGGAGGAAGACGAAGCGGAGGATGCGGCCTTCGCCGCCTGTCTGGCCGGTGGCCACTGCGGCGACCACGATGCTCTGGGCGTCGATCATCTTGCCCATCACTCCGCCGGTGCTGTTGGAGGCCACGATGAGAATGGAATTGAGTTTGAGTTGTTCGGCGGTGATCCGCTGCAAGCTGCCGAACAGTGCATTGGCCGATGTGTCCGAGCCCGTCAGGGCCACGCCCAGCCAGCCTAGCAGCGGTGCGAAGAACGGATAAAGCCGGCCGGTGTGCGTGAACGCCAGCCCAAGCGTGGCATCGGCTCCGCTGTATTTCGTGACAAATGCCAAGGCCAACATGCAGGCGATTGTCAAAATCGCCCAGCGAACGCGGAAGGCCGTTTTGCGCAATTCATCGAGAAAAGCCATCAATCCCAGGCGCAGCCAAAGGGCCGAAAGCACCGCGGCGACGAAGATTCCCGTTCCGGTCGTCGAAAGCCAGTTAAAATCGAATTTGGCCTGTTCCGGTTTGGCCGCGCGATCCGAGCCGGATGGAATTTCCACGACCGGGGCGGTGCGATAGATCCGATTGTCCAATGCCGGCACGCTTACGGAAATTTTTCCGATCTCGTGCAAGAAATTCGGCTGCTTGTCGGTCCCGCCGTCGAGCAGAGTTTTCCACGACGGCCATCCCCAGAGAAAGACCATGGCCGAGAGAAATATCCACGGCATCCAGGCAAAGGCGATTTTCCTAGGCTTTAGCGCCGGCGGGGGGGCCTTTTCTTGCACATGATCGGCGGAGGAATCGATCCGGCCTTGATCGGTGTTTTGAATTTCTTCCGGGAAACGCCAGATTTCCTTGGGCTGCCAGAATCGTAAAAAGACGGTAAGGATTATCAGCGAGCCTGCACCGCCCAGCACGCCGACCAGCGTGGGCCCGTGGAAATTGGCGAATACAAACTGGATGGCGGCAAAGCTCCCGCCGCAAACCAGGATAGCGGGCCAACAGCCTTTGATTCCCCGCCAGCCCGACATGATCGCCACGAGCCAAACCGGTATGATCAGCGAAAACAGCGGCAACTGCCGGCCGGCCATTTGGCTTAAAGCCATCTCGTTCAGTCCGGAAACCTTTGCCAAAGTAATGATGGGCGTGCCCAAGGCCCCAAAGGCGACAGGCGCGGTATTTGCAAGAAGTGCCAAACCGGCCGCATAAAGCGGCGAAAAGCCGATGCCTATGAGCAAGGCCGCCGAAATGGCCACCGGCGTGCCGAATCCGGCCGCCCCTTCCAAAAAGGTGCCGAAACTGAAGGCGATCAGCAGGGCCTGGATCCGCCTGTCCGGCGAAATTGCAGCCACCGAACGCTTGACGATCTCGAATTGACCGGCGCGACCGTCAACTGATAGAGAAATATCGCACAAAACACGATCCACCCGATGGGCAGCATTCCGAAACAGGCCCCAAATCCTGCCGCGGCGAAGGCGGCCGAAGCAGGCATGCCGAAGCCTAAAACGGCCACCAACAGCGCGGCGCCCAAGGCGGTAGCCGCCGCCCGGGGCGCCGACAATCCGCCGAGCAACAAGCCTAATAACAGGACGATCGGCAGCCCTGCCAACAATGTAGACAATAATGCAGATCCGCAAGGATTATAAACCTGGATCCATTCCACGCAAATCTCCTTATCTGCTCATGCAAATTGAACATGGACCTTTTATTTCCGCGAAAATAAAACCGTATGATATATAATCTGTTGGGATAATACAAACTTGTTACAATAGGCAGACTTTTTTCTGTTACAATAAAAATACCGGAAAATCGCTGCATATATAGTATATAGTATGGTCAAACAACAAATACTTGCCGTCGAGGACGATCACGCCATACGGCGGGGCATTGTCGATGCCTTGCGTTTTGCCGGTTACCGCACGCTGGAGGCGGCCGACGGTGAGATGGGCCTGGAAATGGCCCTGAAGTGCGAATTCGACCTGCTTTTGCTGGACCTGGTTCTGCCTAAGCGGGACGGATTTGACATCCTTCAGGAGGTGCGCCGGCTCCGCCCTACCCTGCCGGTAATTATTCTTACCGCCCGGGGCGAGGAGGCCGACCGCATCCGCGGGCTGCACGACGGGGCCGACGATTACGTGGTAAAGCCCTTCAGCGTCAAGGAACTGCTGGCCCGGGTAGAGGCCGTGCTGCGACGCAGCGCGGAACGCCCCAGCACGCTGGCCGAAATCCCCATCCCGGGCGGAGTTGTCGATCTCAAGCGCCGAGAAATCCGCTTCGACAAAGGCGATCGCGTGGAGTTATCCCAGCGCGAGGCCGAGTTGCTGCAATACCTGGCCAGCAATCCGCACCGGGCAATTTCACGCGATGAACTACTGGCCAACGTCTGGCTCATCACGCCCAAGGGGATCAGCACGCGGACCATCGACATGCACATTACCCGCCTGCGCGAAAAGCTTCATGACGATCCCGACGGGCCCGCTATTATTTTGACAGTACACGGCAAAGGATACATGTTTGGAATGTCGAAGCCCGAATGACTAATCACTAAATTTCCAAAGAAACCACTTGTGGTTATGCGATTCGCAATATCAATTCGCAACATGATTCAAATTGCAATCCGGGCCCCCGGTGTGTTCACCGGGGGCTAAATAGTATTTTCAATGAGATTCCCGGGTATTCACCGGGGGCTAAATATAAATTGTAAATAATGATTCGTTCCTGGCCGATTTGGATGCTTTTTGCGATTTGCCTGCTGGTAGTGCTGGCGGCGATGGGCTGGATAAGTTGGACGGCAATTTATTTAGACCGGCTGGAGGCCGAGGCACGGCTGCAAAGAGACCGGGAGGAGAAGGTTCGGCTGGCCCTGTGGAGGATGGATATCGCTTTGGCGCCCTTGGTAGCCCAGGAAAGCGCCCGGCCGTACTTTGCATATAAATCGTTTTTTCCCGTTGATCGTTCCTTCGGCAACATGTTTAACGAGCGGATGGGGGGCGAGGCGTTAATTCCATCGCCTTTGTTGTCGGTGCTAGCGCCTCAGGTGCTGGTACATTTTCAATTCGAGCCGGGCGGCGGCCTGACATCCCCGCAAGTGCCTCCTTCGAGCAATTGGAAACTGGCTGTTCCGCGGCTGGTGAGTGAAGAAAGCGTTGAAAAATCGGCGCAGTATCTTGGGCAGATCAAAGAATTATTAAATCGCGATAAATTGCTCAAGATGCTGCCTGAACACCCGCCCGAGAGCGTCGAATTGGTGATGGCGCCTGTAAATCCGCTGGCGCAGTCGCCTGCCCAACAAAAAGCCAGCCGCCAGCAGCGGGAAGACCTGCAAAAAACGCGTGGTCAAAGCGACGTGGAATACCAACAACGGGGCCAGGCGGTGCTCAATAACGCAAAGCAGTTGGCACAAGCCAACGTCGAATCGCTGCCTACGGTCTCGGGAAAAAGAGAATCCTTTGATGCGGCATCGCCGCCGGCTCAGGGAACCATGCCGTCCACCGACCTAAGCGGCGTATTGATGACGCCGTTGTGGATAGACGGGCGATTGATTCTTGCCAGGCGAATTTCGGCCGGAGGGCAGGAGTATGTTCAAGGCTGCCTTTTGGACTGGCCGGCCATCAAAACTTCGCTTTTAGAAGCCGTCGCCGATCTATTGCCGGCGGCCGACCTGATACCGGTGGTGGAAACGCCCACAAACGAAGGAGGCCGGCTATTGGCGGCTTTGCCCGTCCGCCTGCTGCCTGGTCCATTATCCGGCGAAAACCCGGGCGCCATGTCTCCCATCCTGCTTTCTTTGACCGTGGCCTGGGCATGCATGTTGATGGCGGCCGTGGCCGTGGCAGTACTGCTGGGCGGAGTGGTCCGGTTAAGCCAGCGGCGGGCAACCTTTGTCTCGGCGGTTACGCACGAGTTGCGCACCCCGCTTACCACGTTCCAAATGTATGCCGAGATGCTGGCTGAAGGAATGGTCGCAGACGAACAAAAGCAGCGTGAATACCTGAATACCCTCCGTGCCGAATCGATCCGCCTGGCACACATGGTGGAAAACGTGCTTGCCTATGCCCGGCTGGAACGGGGGCGAGCGGATCGCCGGTTGGAATCCATTACCTTGGAAAATATGCTGAATGCCTTTAAAGATCGGTTGGCCGTGCGGGCCGAACAGGCGGGAATGAAATTGTGCCTGGAAATGCCGGCCGAAGCCGCACAAAAGGCCATCCGAGCGAATATCGCGGCCGTGGAACAGATCATCTTCAACCTGGTTGACAACGCTTGCAAGTACGCTTCCTCGGCCGATGATAAACGGATCGAGTTGAATTGCATGGTGAAGGACGGCATGGCGGTTTTAACTGTCCGGGATCATGGTCCTGGGCTATCGCCATCGGCCCGCAGCCATTTATTCCGCCCGTTTTCGAAATCGGCCCAGGAAGCGGCCCATTCCGCCCCTGGAATCGGCCTGGGCCTGGCCTTAAGCCGCCGCCTGGCCCGGGATATGGGCGGGGATCTGGTCTGCGACACCCAGGCCCCAAGCGGCGCTTGTTTTGTCCTGAAATTACCTCTTAAGTAGCATGATTCCCGGATAATCGCTTAAAAACCCTGTCAGGCAAAATAGCTTTAAGCTGATATTCGGGGTAAAATTAGATAAGAAACGGGAAATTTAAGCAGTTGGCCATTTTAAGCCTTGTGGGCCGTAGCTTGAATGCTTGATAATATATAAATAACATACGTAGATATCCGAGAGTTCGAGTGAATATTTTAGGAGACATTTAGATGGGTGGCTTATTAAATCCGTCTCATTGGCTGGTGTTGTTTATCGTAGCATTTGTGTTATTTGTGCTTTTTGGGCATCGTTTACCCAGCGTAATGCGCTCGCTGGGACAAGGGATCGTAGAGTTCAAAAAGGGCTTGTCGGAGATCAAAGACGAGTCGGCCAAAAACTCTTCGGAGAGTTCCACGAGCGAGAAAAAGGACAAGACCTAAGGCAAAATCGCCGGGATTGAATTATCGCTCCGTTTCCGTCGAGCCGGATGGAGTGGAGGCATCGACTTTCCACTGTCTAAGCAGTTCTCGGGCATGGGCCTCGTCTTCCCTGTGGATCCAGATCCTTGGGGCAATCGGCGCACCGACTGCAAGGCCGCCGGCCGCGGTTCCCAAAACGTCGCCAACCACTCTAGCTTTGACACCAGCCGCTTTAAAGGCATTGGCCATTGCATAAGCCTCGATGGAATTTGACGCCGAGTAGATTTCCACGATGTCCGAATCATCCATTGTATTGCTCCAAAAAGGAAAAAGAGTGTGGATGATAAAAAAGGCGGGTGCATTCTAACAAATTCTTTGGCATTTGGCTATACCTGCCCCCTTCTCAGAGGGCTGCCGGTCGAGTAAGCTGGTTGTCGAATGGCCGTAACATGCGGGGTGCGTGAAAAGCACCTTTTGTCATTAGTTGCGGTGCGTTACACGCACCCTACAAGGGAAAAAGCATCGTGAAACTCGTGATCGCCATAATCCAGCCCACCAAACTCAGCGCGGTGCGCGAGGCCTTGGAGAAAATCGAGGTGCAGCGGATGACGATTACCGACGCCCAGGGATTCGGTCGGCAACGGGGCAGGACCGAAATGTACCGCGGTCACGAGTACACCACTCAACTGCTGCGCAAGGTGGTGCTGGAGATCATCGTGAACGACGATTTCTTAGAGCGGACTTTAAGCACGATTATTAATGTCGCCCGAACCGGCCCGGAAGGCAACATCGGCGACGGGAAAATTTTCGTTGTCCCCGCCGACCAGGCGATACAAATAACCGACGGCGTGCGCGGCCCCGGGGCGGTATAACGGCACACGGAGTGTGCCTGCTGCTGCAACATCGGCCTAACGGCACACGGAGTGCGCCTGCTACAATGTCGGTGGAGAGTTATTCCGTCAAGTCGCCTGAGGGCGGTTTCAGGCCGGGCTTATCCGCTGGCGGGCCTTCCGACGCCGCCGGCGCCCCGTGCTCGTCGGTGGCGATTTTAGGCAGGGCAAAGGACTTTTCTCCTTCATCGGCGTCGAGGAAGACTTCGTCCATTTCCGTGGCGTCCACCGTGCGGCGGAGCAAGAAGTAGATCGCCACCGACGCGGTCCAGAAATAGGAGAAAAGATAACCCACGGCCAACAGCTTCACGCAGCCGGTGAAAAGGTGGATCAGCCATATACCGGCGTTGCTTAGAGTGCCGATGTCGGCGCCGGACATGACTTTGCCGACAAGTTCGTCTTTGGCGCCCCAACTTGCCGCCCAATAAGTCAGCCAGATAATGCCTGAGGCGAAGTTCTGCACCAAAAGCCATCCCAACCATCCCAAGACGGCCGCTATAACTGTGTAAAACAGATAATGCAAAGGCCGCTGGAAAACATAGGCGTAGGAGCGGCTGAGGGCGTCGAAACTATCGGTCCCTTCAGCGCTGATAGTTCCCCACATTAACGGCCAGCCGAACAAAAGTCCCAACAGCAAGAGGGTCATCACTAAACCGGCGACCAACATCAAGGGCCAGCTCAGGGCCGCCAGAAACACTCCCAGGCCGCTTAAGAGAAGCATGATGAATCCGATCACCAAAATCGGCAACACTGCAAGGGCCAAGCCTATAAGTGGAATCAGGGGGGCGGAAAAATAGGCAATGTATTTGGTGCAGGCGTGCCGCAAAGCGGATCCCCAACTTATGCGTTCGCTGGTGGCCAATTGCACCGCGGCGATGCGGCAAATCGCCGCGCGAAAAACGCCCATACCGCCAATGACCACAATCCGCATAATATCAAACAAATCACGCTTTTCAGATTAACCTCTTGAGCAAGACCTTCCCGCAAGGGCTGATTCAAATAATTGAAGGTGTAAGATATCGGATTGCCTGCCTGTTCCGAGACCGCCGACTGCGAGGTGATGTCTCTTATATATGCCGCCGTCAAGGCTGGAGGCGCATCGGGCACAACCTCGACGGTTTTTTCCAAAGGCGATTCGGCATAAGGCCTCAGCCAGGCCGTCGATGCCGTAGAATCTTCCGTTACTGAAAATATCCTTCCGAAAATGCTCCAACCGATCACGGTGATAAAGACAGCCACCGCAGCCATTACCAGGCGCGAAAACCGATCGCCAACCGAAATGTGCGGAAAATGCTCAGCCAGGGGCAGATATCCGACCAAGCCACTGCCCGAATGATGCCGCCGTTTCTTTCCAACATGGCAAAATCCCTCCTTTATCGGTGTCCAAGAATACCTATCAACTGGGCATTATACGGAACCTCATCGGTTACGCAAGCATGCCCTTAGCTCCCTTCCGCATCTAGATTTTCGTTTTTTTCGGGTGGTTCATATTCGAGACCATACCGCTCATCGAGCCAACGCCCGAGGTCGATCAGCCGGCAGCGCTCACTGCAAAACGGTAGTGTATCGCATTGGCTGTAATCGAATGTCCTTTCACAAATTGGGCATATAAGATTAGGCATAGTTCTTTCTAAAACACATCTACCAACCATATTATATCTGATGGGGCAAATGGCGCATTTTGGGCAATATGCGGACGGGATATTACGTAATAATTGCCCTTGACCCCTCCATCCGGGTTTGGTATTGAAAACGTCCCTAATTGTATCAGGTCTTTTCCCTGTAAAAAACGCCTGATCCCCAAAACGATGCGTTTTCATCTTTTCTCTGTAAATCGGGACAAAACGCCCAATATACGGGAGTAATACTGTGTCCCTTATTCTCAAATCCCAGCCTTTTCTTCTAATTTTGCTACTGGCAGTGGTTATAAGCACCGCGCCCGCATCGGCGCAGCGGATCCAATTTCCCACGACTATTTCCCCGCCTTCTACAGGAACGGCCAATACCAGCCCGAATTTGCTCACGCCCCCAACGACAACGGCCTATCAATCGCCCACGGCAATTTATCCTCCGTCAACATCCTCCCCCAATTCGGTTTATCCCACGCAAAATACTTATGCCCAGCAGGCGCCAGGCTATTCTCAACCTTCGCCTGCTT
The DNA here is from genome assembly GCA_963838495.1 of Pirellulales bacterium. Classification (GTDB taxonomy): domain Bacteria; phylum Planctomycetota; class Planctomycetia; order Pirellulales; family Thermoguttaceae; genus JBEKIK01. Next base: position 846,232 of record CAWIRC010000001.1, read on the forward strand.
ATGGCCAATCGTCGCCCAGCTATACTCAGCCTGCGCAGGGCATTCCCCAACAAACGCCGGGATATATTCAACCCACGCCGGGAAACGTTCAAACAACGCCTGGATATGGCCAGCCGTCCCCGGCATATGCGCCGCCAGGAAGTTCGACATACGTGCCGCCAGGTAATTCGACATACGTGCCGCCGGGCTCTGGTTATACTTCTACTACGGCCCCGCCGCTATTGCCGCCGCCTGGAAGCACAGCCGCTCCAGGCGTCGCAGGGGGCGTTCAGGCCCCGGGAACATGGGACCCCTATGCCGCGCCCTGTCCAAGTTCCACGCCCACGCCGCTTTTGCAGCAAGATCCTTATTTTCAATATGGGCAGCCCGCCGTTCCGGCCATGGCCATGACCAAGGCCTTACAGGCAATCCGCTTGGATTATCACTGGTTTGCCGGTCACGGCGGCAACGAATTGGGCATTAATGACATAGAGCTAAATGCCACGATCGCCATTCCTTTCCTGCGCAACGCCGAGACGCCGCTGTTGATCACCCCCGGATTCGCCGTTCATTATTGGGAAGGGCCCATATCGGACCCTGTAACTATGCGGCCGTCGCTTCCACCACGAACATATGACGCCTATTTGGATACGGCCTGGAATCCGCAACTTTTAACCTGGCTGGGCGGAGAACTGTCCTTTCGCATCGGCATATACGACGATTTCGTGAGACAAGTTACCACCGACAGCCTGCGTTATACCGGTACTGGCCTGGGTGTTGTATCGCTCTCGCCGAATTTCAAGGTCAAGGCCGGTGTAATGTATCTTGACCGAGAGCACATCAAGCTTCTTCCGGCCGGCGGTGTAGTATGGACTCCTAATCCAGATTGGTATTTCAACATCCTTTTCCCCAATCCAAAAATCGGCAGGCGATTGATCAACTATGGCACCGCGGAATGGTGGCTGTATTTCGCCGGCGATTATGGCGGCGGCGACTGGCACATCACCCAGCGAGATCCCACCGAATACGACGACTTCGATTACGACGACATCCGCATCGCAGTGGGCTTGGAATTCAAAACGTACCGCAACTTAAACGGCTGGTTCGAAGTCGGCGGCGCATTTTCACGCGAGCTTAACTTTCGCGACCTTGATCCCCCCGCAGTTTATCCAAGCAACACAGTTTTTCTCCGTGCAGGTCTGGCATATTGAAGGATGAAGGATAAGAGATGAACGTTAAATGATGAGTGTCGAGTGATGAGTGATGAATTAAAATCTCTCTTAGATCCGCACTATTCACAGTCCCTTGCCCACGGTCCATTCCTCGCCGTTGTTCGGAATTTTAAATTTGCGATTTGCAATTTGCAATTTGCAATCTTTTTCTTTATTATCTTGTTGATCGCAGGCATTGCGCCGCTTGCCGCTCAGGTCGTGCGTTTGCCGGCAGTTATTCCCGAGGAAGAGAAATACCCGGGGCAATTGGTATCGCATCCCGATTCGTCGGCCGAGATACTGCAAGCGCCCGGCGGGACCGCATCGGACGTGCCGGCCCAGCCGCCTAGCGACGTGCGCCCCGGCGTGTTCCAAAAGATAATCTTCAACGGCACGTGGCTGGCTGGCGGGAATGACAGTCGTTCCTTCGGCCAAGACGATTTGGAGTCCAAGCTCATCCTGGCCTTGCCTTGTCCGACGCGTGATTCGCCGCTGGTGATTACGCCGGGATTCACGGTTCATTATCTGCAGGGGCCGGCAGACGTCGATTTGCCGCCGCAGCTGTACGAGACCTACATGCAATTTCGCTGGCTCTCGCAGGTATCGCCGCAATGGGGGCTCGATTTGGCCGTTACGCCGGGCGTGTACAGCGACTTCAACCAAGGTGCGAACAACGCCTTTCGCATAACCGGCCACGGGGCAGTGGCTTGGACCTATACGCCTGCCGTCAAATTCGTCCTTGGCGCCGCATACCTCGATACATTCGACATCAATGTCATTCCTGTTGGCGGTCTGTGCTGGAAGCCAAACGATGAATTAATATTTGACCTCATTTACCCCACACCCAAAATCTCCAAACACATCCATTGCTTCGACAATCTCAATCAAGAAGCGGAAACATGGGTTTATATCGCGGGCGAATTCGCCTACGACGACTGGGCAATAGCGCACAGCAACGGCGGCAACGACCAGGTGCTTTTAAGCGACGACCGCCTGATCTTGGGCCTGGAGCGCAAAGTGCGCGGCGGGCTGACTGCAAGCGTGGAAATAGGCTATGTCTTCAACCGGCGCATCCGCTTCAAGAGCGACATCACCGATTTCTGGCCCGAAGACACCATACTCCTGCGCGGCGGATTGATGTATTAGAGCGCATCCAACATAAGTCTAGCGGGTGCCGTGGCCACGCTTGCGTGGCCATGCGGCGATTTTCCCGGGAAAACATGCCCACGACAAGCGTGGGCATGGCACCCAACACGCTACAGTAAAACTTGATGCGCACTAAAGCAAAGTTCGAGATGATAGAGCGAGGCATTTTACTGTTAACTTCACCGGGAGCAAGCTCCCGGGCTAAACGGTCGGCACATCATCCAAGGCACTACTCTAAATCGGCTTTAGAGTAGGCTGAAGCTTCTATATTCGCGGGGCATGCAGCGTGAGCAGGGCCATTTCCGGAGGGCAGTTCCAACGGAACGGCAGATTGCCCGAAACCCCGCAGGTCACGTGTAAAATAGTGGGCGGGGCGTGGAAGACGCCGTGATCGTATTTCACCCCGGAGGCGCTGGGCGAAATGATCGGTCCAATGGGAGGAATGCGGATTTGGCCGCCGTGGGTGTGACCGCTAAGCATAAGATCGGCGTCATGGGCCCGGGCCCAGTCGAGCTGATCCGGGCTGTGCGAGAGAATGATGCGCAATTGGCCGCAGTCGGGCGAGCGCGGCGGGCAATTTTCCAGGTTTGCGGCCGGCGAGTACCAGGGCAATTCGTTGCCCGCCAGAATGACCGTCTCGCCGCGGACGTCGATCTTCAGCCAGCGGCCGCCCAGATCGATCAGCCCGCTTTGGGCAATAGCCGTTCGGAGCTGTTTTTCATCGACACGCATATCGTGGTTGCCCAGAATGACGTAGACCCCGTAACGTGCGGTTAATCGGCCGAGGATGTCCGATATCCAGCTTATGCACTCGGACTTGTTGACCAAATCGCCGGTGACGGCCACCAGGTCGGGTTTTAATTCGTTGCTTGCGCGGACGACCTCATGGAAATAAGCCTTGCCCACCAAGCCCGTAAAGTGCAGATCGGACATATGCAAAATGGCCAAACCGTCCAACAGGCGAGGGAGGCGAGGCACTTCGATCGCCCATTCGGCCAGGTCTAGGCGCAGTGTTTCGTTGCCCGGCAAACGCACGGACAGGTGATGGATTTGTTCTTTGTCCGACATTGCCGCCGCTTGGGAAGCGACGCCCACGCGCCGCTTACGAAACAAGCGGATTAATTCCGGCTGTTTCCGCAGGCATCGAAAACGAATCCAACGCACGAAAGTCGCGGCCCCAGCCATCCAGCAGATTACGGCGTAAAGAAAAAACGCCATCCAGCCGGGTTGCAGAATATTTTGCCGGTTGATTTGTTGGAGAATATCTTTTACACCCGCAAACCACCAACATAGGGCGAATACAGGAACCAGTCCTATGATGGCTAAACAGACAATCGACAGGGCCTGCATTGGTCGCCAGGGAATGCCCGTGGAGTGCAGCCGATTCAAAATGCCGACCCACAAGAAGACGTGCCCGAGTATGGTTAATAAAAAGAGGGCAAACTGCATGGGTCACGCTATCCATCGCAGGTTTGCTGGACGGGATCGGGTGATTTGATGATTAATTCCACGTTGCTGAGCAATTGATCCAAGCGGAAAGGTTTGTAGAGCACGGCCTTGAGACCGGCCTGCCGGGCTTTGACGATGGAATGATCGGGATCATAGCCAAAGCCCGTCATTAAAATCAGAGGCACCGGATCCATGACTTCCTTGAGCTTGAGCATGAAATCGTAGCCGTTCATGTCGGGGAGGCGGATATCGCTGATGATAACGGCGTATTCGCCGTCGATCATCATGCGAACCATGTTGAGGGCTTCAGCGCCGTCATGAGCGGTTTCGACCACGCAGCCGTATCGTTCCAGCAGGTTGTGCGCGGCGGTGCGGGTATTTTCGTCGGCATCGATCACTAAAATCCGCCGGCCGTGCAGGCACGCCCGCTCTTCGGACTCGGTAACCTGGGGATGAGCTTGCGCCGGGGCCATTTTCTGGCCGATTTTCTGGATCACTTGCTTGATGTCGCGGGCGTTGCGCAGAATGCCCTGCAAGCGCTCGACGACTTCCGGCTCATGGCCGATGTAACGCTCCATGACGTTCACGGCGTCGTTGAGGATTTCATCCACGGGAAGGGCAACGGCGCTGTGGATGGCCTCGATGCTTTCGGCGGCCGCGCCGAATTTTTCGGCCGCCAGGAGTTCCAGCGTATTCAGGGCCACCGCCACGTCGCGGCTGAAAATCTCCAAAAATTGCAGATCGCTTTCCGAAAATGCCCGGGCCTCGGGACTCTCGACGTTGAACGTGCCGATCACCTCGTCGTGCAAGACAAGCGGCACGGTAAGCGAACTTTTGGCGTCGCGCACGCCCTGAAGATAAAGCGGGTCTTCGGTGGTGTCTTCGCAAAGATAACTCTTGCCCGTGGCCGCCACGAACCCGGTTACGCCGTTGTTTTGCGGCAGGGCGTAAAGCACGCGAGCCGCGGCTTCGGGGTCCATTCCCACCGCAAGCAACGGCTCGAGGCGATTGGTTTTGGGGTCCAGCAGGCGGATTTCCACCACGTCGAAATGCAACAGGTCGCGGGTGAAATGCAGGATATTCGATTTTAAAAGTTCGATCCGGTCCGATACGGCCATCTGGAACAGTTCGTCGGGCGTAAGGTCGGCCAGTTCCATGCCGGCCTGGTGAATGGCTGCCAGCTTTTGCTGCTGGTGGATTTCGTGGGTGACGTCGCGGATGGTAACGATCAGATGCCGAGCGGGGCCCGCCGCTTCGCTCAAGGGCGCGGCATGCATGTGATAATAGCGGTTCTCGCCGCTGCGGAGGGTGGAACCGGTCGCCTGTCCAGTGGCAAGGGCCGTATGGAAGGGACAGAAATCGGGCCCGAGAATCTCCGGACTACCGAGCACGGAATAAAAGTTTTCGCCGACCACGTCATCGCGCTGGGCCCACTGTTTCAGACGGTTATTGCTCCAGATGATGGTGTTATCGCTGTCCAGGAGCATTACCCCGTCGGGCATGCCTTCGAGGATCTGCTCGTTTTGCAGCAATTTGCCGATATCAAAGGCCCGCTGCAAATATTCGCCGGCTATGTATACGCCGTCGATATTTTCCCGCCTTAGATAAACAAGAGCCCGCAGCGGATTTTGGACCACCAAAATCTCATGCGTATTAGCCGCATCGGCGAGCAAATGCTCGACGTCCTCGCGGGAGTCACAAATCAGCAGTAGTATAGGCTTAGTTGTCAATCTGGAAGTGATCCTGAATTAAACCCTACGGCCCGTGCTCGCTCAGCCTTATTCCTCAAAAAAACTCGTCCATAAGATGGTTACCGATACAACGCCTGGCCGTCTATGTTATATAAAATCTATTTTTTCCAAAGTTACCGGCTTTCACTCCTCTTATATCATTATAGAAAAACTAATCATAGCAAACAACAGGCGGATAATCAAAAAAGACCACCTATGGGTAGCATCGGTCCGTAATGATCCTTAAATTAAGAACCGATTTGCTATAATTCCCAATTTCCTCTGTTTGTCATTTTGATAACAGCCCTAAATTCATTACCTTTATTATGGTTGGAAAGCTTTTTATCCAGAAAAACTGTTACGGCAGTCATTTAAACCGATTTGTTTCCGTGCATGGAAAGACCGGGACTTCAGGTGCCACGCATCCATCGACGATCTGGAATACAGGCAATCATGCAGTTTTTTGCGAGGACCCCATTATGTGGCGGGCGTTATTTTTAGCGATCGGCGCGTTTTTGATTATTTTAGGCGTTCAATGCCTGGGCGTTGCCCAGTTTGTCCTAAAAATACACGAAGAAGCGCCCGCATCCACCAACATATTTGAATCGACACCCAGCCTAGGACCGCAAATAAAAATCACCCCCCCACCTTGGGCACCCTGGAGCCTGATGTCCACCGGCGCAGTGGTGTGCCTGTATTCGTTCACAATCCCAAAACGCGTGGCGGGGAATTAAATACGATAGAAAGCCATCTGGATACATTTGGTTTAATCGCGGGCCGGCGGGTGACTAAAATCTAATCATATCCAATATTCGCTGTGATTCGCGTGAACATGGAATCGGGCACAAAGGAGACAACCCATGACCAACGATCCTATTGTTGATGAAATTCATCGTATCTGAGACCAAATGCTCGCCGAGTGCGGCGGCGATTTCGAAAAGTACATGGACCGCATCCGGGAAGCACAAGACCAAGACCGCAATCGGCTGGTCATAAAAGAAGATAAGCTTAAGAAAAGGCCCGAAACCAAAGAAAAATAGTTCTGCCTCCTTTTATTTTCCTAATGAGAAAAGGATTTAACTTCAGGGCCGATAAACATCGCCCCGGTGTTTGACTCGTACAATCAATACTACGAGGGCTTCTTGGCGGACTTGATAAATGATGCGGTAATCGCCCACCCGAATGCGCCGAAGGTTGACCGAGGCTTCGAGCTTTGCCGATCCGCGTGGAAATGGATCTTTACCCAGGGCGTCGATCTTTTGGGCTACTCGCTTCTGTATCGACCGCGGCAACCGCTGCATGTCCCGCACCGCGGAGGGCTTTAATTCAATCGTATACACGTCGCCCTCACAACCCCAGGTCCGCTTTCACTTTTTTCCAAGATACAGAACCGGGCTCCTTGAGGGCTTTCTTGGCGTCTTCGATGTCCAGCCGGTCTTCAAGCGCTTCGAGAAAATCAAGATCATCCATCGGAACCAGAGCAGCAAATTTCTTGCCCCCGCGAGTAACCACAACCCGTTTCCCCTTGCGGGCAACTGTGCTAAGCATGTCAGAAAGATGAGCGCGAACCTCACTAGCAGTGACGGTAGTCATATAATCCCTTTTCCAAAGCCGGCTAGACCTGCGTTAAACACCCGCTTTTATCAATTATCAGTCCAAAAATGCCGCCGGTCAAGACACTGGCAAAGATGCCCCTGCTTGATGGGCTAGTGTTGCTTATCTTGTGCCACTTTCGATGCCTGCCGCAAAATAGGATCACCCGTGCGAAGCATCATGGGAGCTTTTGACCACAGGAAGGGCACTTGGCCTCACCCCCGACTATAGATAATAACCCAAACTTGGAACCGCAACCACTGCAAGTGACATTAGTCAGAACTTGTGTATTGGGGCCTCCAGGAGCTGCTTGGATTGGCCCGCCGCAGCCGGGGCAAGTTAGGGTTCCACCTACTGACGCTAGAGTAGCTATCGTTGTGCCACATTTAGGACAGTGATGACCAAAATATACATTTGCTTCCATTACTGCACCTCTTTCTTTTTGGATTGATTACCTATCTGGAGACCAACAACAGTGTTGGCTCCCTTCACATTCACACTAATATGTGTCTCTGGCTTAAATTCGACGGGACCCGCGCCCTCAGAGATCTCTACTCCGACAACATTTGTTGTCTGCTCCCCGTAAACCTCGATTTTTCCTGAGACTATTGTCCAAGCAAGACCTGCTTGATTGGCTTGGGCATACGCGTCGGTTATGGCATCATCGATTTTACAGAGAAGGCTCAGAATGACATCTTGAGCAATCCTTGCCCTCTCGGCATCTAGAGGATCTTGACGACCAAGGAAAAACTTTCCCAAAGCACCAACGGGATCAGCATACACCCCGAACAGAGCTTGTAGAGCATTGCGATTGACAACTCTGTTCTTGCTCTTCTTAAGTTCCGCTTCAATATTTCTTTCGACTTGTTCTCTATCCATGATCGACCCCTGTATGCTATCAAACAACAATTATGTAGCCCACATAAAACAGGAAATGCAGGCTGCTGGTTTCTGTTGAAGAAGATCCCGTGTCTTCTTATCAATTGTTGCAACACCTTTGCGGTCGAAGGCGTGCAAGCCGCCCTCACCCTAACCCTCTCCCAAAGGGAGAGGGGACAGACGCCATTTGTCCATCACCCATAGCCGCTCCAACGACACCAGCCAGCATACCGGCCGCAGCGACCCCCGTGAACAGGCCCCCTCTAACCACCAGCCGTGTCCGTGCCGCCTTTTCGCCTGTTATCAGCGTAGATTAGTGGAGATTAGCGTTCCGCGTGCCCTTCGCGTGTAGAGTTGAACAATTGTGCTTCGTATTCCGGCACTACTTCGGCGGCAATCTTTAGGAGGTCTGATGAAACCGTCTGCCCTCACCCTAACCCTCTCCCAAAGGGAGAGGGGACATGTTGTTAGAGTTCCTTATTCGACTCATCCAATTCCAGGCGGAGATAATCGTATTCCACGCCGCTTGTCGGGCGACCGGCGGGGATGGTGAGTTTAAGCACGTTCTGGCCGGGTTTCATGAGTGCCGCGTCAAAGGTAATATCTTTCTCGGTCCAATAGCCGCGAATTCCATCGCGATTGATCGTGGCCGTATACATGAGCGGGCCTGTTTTGCCGGCGGGCTGGTCGTTCATGGTTGCCGTGATGTTCCAGGCGCTGGTGCCGGCCAGAGCAAGACACAACGTGGCCTTGCCGCGCGGGGCTTCAGCCAGGTCGAATGTGACCGACCAGGTCGTGCCGTCGGGCCGATCGGCCCGCGGGCACTGGCAGTAGTTCCAATCCTTGCGGTAATCGCTCTTGCCGACGACGAAGTTCACGTCGTCGGGAAAATCCTGGGGATAATCGTTGTAAAGGCCCCATTGCCAGAAGTGGTCGCCATGCAGGAACTCGACGGCAGAGCGGTCGGGAATGCCGATATCCCAAAGTTGTTTTCCGTGGCGGACGGGCTGCCACTCTAGATCGCCCAGATCGATGCTTTTGCCAGGTTCGACCGTGATATCGGTCTTGGCGAACTCGCCCAGTACGCCGTCGGCAATGGCATGCAAAGTGTATACGCCTGGGCGGATATTGGGAATGGAAAACCTGCCCTGATCATCGCTGCGAACCCAGAACTGGTAATATTTGGCGTCGCGTTGCCAATCTACGGGTCCTCCGCCGAATCGGCCCATGCCCCCGCCGAATCCACCACCGCCAAATTCTCCCCCGAATCCGCCCCCGCCTAATCCGCCCCCGCCGAATCCGCCACCGAATCGTCCTCCGCCGCGCGGCGTGTAGTCCGGATGCGCCAGCCCAACAAGCAAATTGGACATTTTGGCGTCAGGGGCTTGGGGATCTTTTAGCACGATCCTGCCGGCCACGCTGCCACGTTCATTTTTGTGCGGGTAATCGACTCCGGCAACCCACTCGTAAGGCCACGCGTCGGCTTCCTTTTTTGCCCGGGCCAGGGCGTCCTGCCACATGTCGTTAGGCGTTGCGGCGGAATTGCAATAGATGAGGAATGGACCGATGGTTTTGGTCCAAGATTCGTCTTTGGCGATATCCAAACGGGTTCCGCCGTAGTGGCTGCCGCGCCAGTAATTCAAGAGCGTCGGCGCCCCGCCCTGGTTGTTGTCCAGGTGGCCCGTGAGTTCGACCTTTGTCGCCCCGCCGCTTAAATATTCGATGGTCGGATTGATGAACCACAGTCCGATTTGTTTTTTCGTGCTGGACCAGCCGAAGGCGGGAATATCGAACTGGACGGCCGAATAATCGTACTTGTGTTCCACCTGCCCGGCGTAGACTCCGGTATTCATCCGCCGCACTTCCTTCATGTTCAATTGAGTGCCCTGGTCCCAGTCCTCGGGCCGGGGCATAAGTTTGTTGCGGTTGGCGTCTATGGTCATCCAATCGAAGACCTCGTCGTTGAGCTTTACGGCGAACCTGGCTTCTCCTATGGAGGTGCCCGGGTATTCCGGTTTATGATCGAAAACGCAGTAAGTATATATGCCTGAATCGCCGCGTCCCAGGCTGTAGCGAATTTCGATGTCGCAGACTGTGCTTCCGCCCGGCCCCCGGCCCATCGCCGCGCCATTGGAGATTCCCTTTACCGAGACCTCGCCGCGGCGGCCGCCGTTGCCGTCCGGGTCGATAGTGATTGCATCAAGGACCGTTTTACTCGAGGCCTCGTGCGACCAATAGCCGTAAACGTGTCCCGATCCGCCGCTTAGTGTTTCGATGTCCTTGTATCGCAGCGAAACGAGGTCGCCGGAGCGTTTGCTAACTCGTGCAGTCAAGATGCCATTGGCGAGGACATAGCCGCCGCCCTCGTCCGTCAGGGTTACGGGAGGATTGGCACTTGCGTCCAAAACAGGAGTATTTTCTATTGTTTTCGGGGGATTTTCCGCATCAAGGGTTTGAACGACAAAGAAAAGCATCACGACAAAGGATGTTAGACGAATCGTGATCGTCATAAGTCGGATTCCTATTTCACGGGAGTTTGGCAGAATGTGGAAATATTGTCTTTTGCAAAAAATCCCCCCGCAAAAACGGATTGGCCAACCTTGGGCCATATAAGCACTATATACTAGAAGCGGCCGCATTGCAACTGAGCGGATGACCATTGTCGATAAGTTTAGCCACTGTTGGCTAATGGTTATAATGACCGGCGGTTCTATACAAACTCAGGGATTTGGAATTCATCATTCCGCACTGATCATTCATCATTTTTGTTATTCGCCTTCGCGGAGATTATCAAAATATTCCCTGGCGTGTTCGCTCAGTTTTTTGGGGATTTGCCGGCCGCTGGAGGGATCTGCTGAGCCGCGGCGGGTGGAATCGAATTCCTCCTGAATCTGGCTTTCCACGTTGCCTTTGATATTGGGGCCATCGACCAGATCGACCACGCGTGCCGTACCCCGCCCGACCTTCTGCTTCACATTGGAGTCGTAGGTCGAGGTTTTAGTTTTGGATTCGGGCCGCTCGCCTATGCCTTTTCCCTTTCCTAATCCCACTCCCGGTATTGGATTGCATTTTTCGCAGCCGGCCCCGCCGCAGAACGGGCAAACCATCTGATTCTTGGCCTGCGCCAGTTGTTTCTCGGCGTCGTTGAGCATCTGCATCTCATCCAATTGCTGTTGCATTTTGGCCATGCAGCCCTGCATTTCATCGAGTGCCTTGGCCGCGTCTTTGGCGTTTCCCTGTTTCGCGCATTGGGCGCATTGGCCTAATTTTTCGGCCATATTCTGCAACTGTTGCATTTGCGGGGCCTGCTGCTGCAACTGCCGCAATTGCTGCTCCAACTTTTCCGCGTCGGCCGCCTGGCCGGCCTTGCGCATCTGTTCGGCTTGCTTTTGCAAATCGGCCTGGGCGGCCTTGTGACTTTCGGCCAGCTTGTTGAGCTTGTCCTTCATCTGCTCGAGTTGTTTTGCGAGTTCGGCTTTTTGCCGCTCGGTCAGATTGCCGTTTTCCAATTGATCCTTTAGTTTTTTCAGGTCGTCGGCGGCCTGTTTTAGATCACCCTTGCTTATATCCTGGGCGAATTTGTCGGCGGGTCCCCGGTCGATATTTTTCAACTGATCCAACTGCTCCTTGACCTTATCCGCGCCGCCCAATTGCTGGCGGCGCTCCTGCAACTGGCGGGCGAGATCGTTGAGCTTGCCCAGGGCCTTTTCCCGGTCGGGGGGCTTGGAAGCCAATTCCTTGGTGCCCTCTTCCAATTTTTTGAAAAGGTTTTCCGCTTCTTGCAAGCCCTCCTTTTTCGCCTCTTCACGGCGATCGGCGAGTCGTTTGCGCACGGACTCCGAGGCCTTTTTTACCTGTGTTTTCGTTTCCTGGTTTTCCAGCGTGGCGGCGGCGGGATTATCGACCAGCGACGGATTGACAAAGAACATCACGAAAAGCGCCGTAAAGGCCGGCGCCAACGGCAGCAAAAGTTTCCGCGGCGGGACAACCGCGAATTTTTCGGCCACGTCGATGCGCTTCACGCGCCTGAGGGCATCTGCGCTTACCGCCTGGCCGGCCTCGGATTGCAGGTCTTGCGGCGGCATCGCCAAGGCGCTGGATATTCGTTCCTTGAGGGCAAAACGCCGGTCGATCTCCATGGCTGCTTGCAGCATGCGTCCGCGGCCCAGAGCGGTCCAAAATATTGCACCAGCCAGCCCCAGCGCCGCCGCGCCCGCAAACCAAATCCAAGATCGCACGTGGAGAGGGCGGTATTTATCTACAACGACTATCATTAATGCCAGGAAAAAGGCCGCGAACCAGCACCAGCCCAAAACGCCCGCAAAACGCTGCAAGGTTATACGCCGTTGCGCTCGACGGACTTGTTTACGGAGTTCGTCCATGTAGATACCCTGCGAAATCCTCTTGCCTACCGTTACTCGTCGCTTGTCACAACGAGTTTGCTTTAATTATATCACATTGCTCGATGCAGGGGTAGGGCGAAGGCGGCTCAATGACGAATTGCTATTTTTGAATTTCGATTTTGCAGCAAGGATCGCCTTCATGCCGGCAGGCCGTGCGCAGCACCGTGCGGCCCACCACCTGGGACATCATATCAAGATCGATGGTACAGATGGTGTAGTTTTCATCAATCATGGTGATAAAAGGGCAACTCCGCTTATACACGACCAGCTTCCCGTCTTCCTCAACCGCCTCCAGGATGCCGCCTTCCTGGATAAGCACAGACATCAACTGGCGCAGGCGATCTTCGGGTTTTTTGGCGGTAACTTTGGCATTGTAATGTTCGGCGAGAATGCGGCTTACCTTTTTTAGGACCTTTCCCTTCAACTGGTCGCCGCCGATGTCGCAGATAGCTTTCCAGATTGCAGGCACCACCAATCGCTGGCTGGAGGAAAAAAGCAGGAGCAGCGCGTCGTTGGTGGCCTTGTATACGTGTCTTGGCCGGCCCCGCCCCGGCAAACGTTCGGCGCTTTGTTCCACGAATCCCGCGGCCACTAATTCGTTAAGCTGGTCGGTTACAGCGGTCCTGGTAACGCCCATAGCCTGAATCAGATCGGCGACAGTATAAGGCGGATTACCCACCAAGAGTTTTACAATCTTAAGCCCTGCTGCACTAACCGTTGCATCAGTCATTGTTTCCAATTCCCGGACGTTAATAAGTGTCACTTATAGCATGCGACGGATCTAAAGAGATATGGTACAAGCGGCAGTTTTCCTGTAAAAGTCGATAATAACGATATTGATTTTTGTCGGCAAATCCCTCCTCGACATGTATTTATGATTATTCTTTCTATGTGATCAAAACTGATGCATCAGAGAGATTCGTATATCGTATAATGTTTTATCTCAATTTCCAAGTTAATTCTCATCAAAAAAAGGGCAAATTTACTAAAAAAACCTGGTGAGAAACAGACTTTTTTTAGAAGACGCCCTGAAACAAATGTTTTCATGTTTTTTTTCATTCGTTAAGCGGCAACCCGGCGGCAGCAGAAGACTGGCCGGCTGAGAGATAGGAAACGCGGCATTCAGGCGCATATTTCTGAACACCCGTATATTCCAGGGCACTCTTTGAGAAAATGGTTGATTGGAAAACAGGTTTAAAACCGCGGCCGCGCCTGGTTCGGTTTCCAGAGAAACAATCCAAATAAGACCGGTTATGGCCACATACAGGAGAAAGATCGTGAGTCCGTTTGGGATTCCCTGTTACAGAAACGTTGGATGCAAAAACAGGATTAATCCCGGCTTGCGGGTCTTCTATCTCATGGTAGAATTGCGCATGCGGGGATAAATATGGAAGAAACGGTTTATAACCCCTTGGCGCATAAGACCTGGGCGGCGTAGCTCAGTTGGTTAGAGCAGCGGAATCATAATCCGCGTGTCGTAGGTTCGAGTCCTACCGCCGCTACTTTGGAAAGCGCTGCTTGATGCGAAGAAAGCATCAGTGCAGCGGATTCACCAGGCGCAGTTTGGGATTGGAAATGATTTTATTAAAGATATCAATGAGATCTTGTTCGTAGCCGCTGGGGTCGCCGGTGGCATTATAGGGCGAGGTAAGGGTTTGCGTGGTTTTGCCCATGGCGAAGCTATAAATGCGATCCATGAAGTCCTGGTCGCCTTGCAGTCCGAGCTGCACGGGGAAGACCGACCAATTGTTGTCCTGCATTTTCGCGGTCTGCATCATCGCGGCGTCTTGCGAGTAATAACCAGACGAGCCGTAGTAATTGCTGTTACGGTGGGCGGCTTCATAATTTGAGATGGTGCTGGGGCTGGAGGAATAGAGATTGGGTTTCCCGTCGGTCAGCAGCACCACGACCTTGTTCGCACTAATTCGGCCCTTTGTGTTGAGCAGATTCATGGCCGTAATGAATCCGGTTTCGGTTGCCGTGCAGGACGAGCTATCGCTGCAAGCTTGTATTGTTGTGCAATCCTGCATTGCGCTGTCATAGTCGTTGTCCAAGGTGTGGAGGACCACCACATTGCTGGTCAGGTCAAAGGTGACAATTGAAATCCAGTCGGTTTGAGACGAATCGACGATATTCTGATTTTTTTCCTTGATGATATCAAGCGCGTCTATTATGGCCAACCGCGAAGAGTGGGTGGGCATTTCCCGGGGTGGGAAATTAAAAGTGTTTCCCCTTTTTGTCGTATCCGAATTATACGGGCAATCCGGGCTGCTCCGCGACAGCGGCGAATAAAGCGTGGAACTGCTGGTCGGCTTCGTGCGGCCGTAAGACATCATGTAATGCATGTAAGAACTGTAGCCTATACTCGAGCTGTATGAAGAAAGATAAGCGTACCAATAGTTATAGTTGTTCGTATCGGTGCTGTCGGGCGCGGGCTTGGCCGCGGGCATAATCCCGGGCACGGCCGCCACTCCCGGTATGCCTTTAAGTTGGACGTCCATCACCCAAGAATAAGCCTTTTGCGTTCTAACACTGGAACTGTCGTCCACTACACGTACACCGTTGTTCAAATGAGTTTTTATCTGGTATTGTGTGGGAATGGTGTATTGATAGTTGGTCCCGTTATACGTGAACGTTTGGGGTGTCGTATTATTGTAATCAAGGAGCGGGTTGTTCGTGCTCGTGCCTTTCAGGACGGAGAGAGATTTTCCCAGGGGAGCGCCTATACTTTCCGACTGGGCACCGGAGAACGAGCCGTACCCGAAGTCGTTGAAAATATCCGTCATCATAGTGGTGCCGACTCCCGGATAACTGGCGTCGATGCTGCTGGTGTTGTTGGGATCGGTATCGTTATTCATCGAACCGGAGAGGTCAACGACGAAACAAATGTCGCGGGGATTGCAGGTGGCCGTGGCCTTGGCCTGCATGTTAACCGAAGCCACATTGAAGATTCGCCCGAAGAACATAGGGATTGCTTTATTGCTCGTACCATCGGCGTGCGCCGTCACTTGAGCCGCATTGCCCGGTTCGCCTCCAACCGGGGTAAACGTGTTCGAGTTTTTATCCCAGGTACCATAGACAACATCCGATGAGGCGAGTTGAACGGAATGATTTTCAATGCAGTTGTACGCGGCAAACTTTGCGGCTTCGTTAGTTGCAATGCTTTGGCTTTGGCCCATGGCGCCCGCAGCCGCCAACGCCGCCGAATCGGCCGCGGTTTGGAGTTGCGTCCTGGCCATGAATATATACCCCAGGTCCAGGGCAAAAGCGATCATCCCCAGAAGAACCACTATCAGAAAAACCGTCAAAAGCAAAATTGCGCCCCTACGTTGCGGCCTGGTTTGTATCGATAGGCGGTACATGAGAAATCCTCCAAAATATAGCCAAGGACGCTTCCAAAAAAGCTTTCACAACTTTTCTCAAAACATGCCGGGAACGAGGCGTTTTTTTAAAAAGTTACAACGCTTATTCTTGGCAGTCCCTAACCGATGTAAAACAAGAATCGTAGATAAGCCACCCGAGAGGCTTTTAGGCATTTTCCAACCAATGCAAAATATTTTCACAAACCTAAAAGTCCTCTATAAAAACTTTATGTCATAAAAGGTGTTAGGCAAATTGCCGATTCAAAGCCGTCTCTACTGCTGGGAGAGGGTACGGGTGAGGGCTGAACACAGGTAAAAATCGCCTTATTTACCCTATATTTCCGCGGTTTTACCCCATTTCTCTTTCCGAGCACAAGCCATGGGCACGCCGGGAGAACGGAGTAATTCGCAGAGTCCCGTTATGCGGATTATGCGCTATTTGCCGGTCGAAACGATGTCGATGCAGGCGCAGCAAAGACTCTTAATGTTGTACGATCCGCCGCAAAAGAAAGATACCCGAGATAATAAAGACCGTGTTGCTAATCCAGAAGGAGATCGGCCACAATTTGCCGGAGGTGGAAAGGTCCTCGCTTAGCATCAAAAGGGGATAATAAACCGCCAGGATGGGCACAAAACATACAAAAAAATTGGTCAAGACGTCGGCATGGCGCCAGAGCATGGCCACGGGAATGCCGATCAACACGAAACACAGGCAGGTAAAACCGTTCGATAAACGGCGATAAGGCTCGGTTTGCAGGCGATAGATCAAATGCCACAACTCGGTGAGGCGGTTGCTTTCGGCCGGGGGCAATGTCTGCCCGCTTGCCTGTAAAACCTGGCGCTGCTCTTCCAGGGGCAAAACTTCCGCCTTTAGTTGAGCTAAGTGCTCGGGAATCTCGTACATGGCGACCCAGTCGCGGTGATGTTCCAGAACGCCGGTATTCCTGCCGGGATTGACAATCGGCACGGAGTAAGGCCATTCGCCGGGATCGTTGTACTGAAATTTGCCGTCAACGTCCACATCCACGTTGCGGCACAGGATGTCCAACTTTTGCCTTTGCCTATCGGTGTGCAATTCAGCCTCGGCAGCCCGCACCGTAGTAGTGGAATTGGATCCAACATCGTGAATAGTGATCGTGGGCTGGATAAGCTTTTTTCCTTCCATGCGCTTTACAGTAATGGAGAATTGCGGCGTGTAAGGCGGGCCGATGGATTGATTGGTTTGCAGCATGCCATAAGTGATTTCTTCCACTGATTCGGCCGCTATCCGTTTATAATTCGGCCGGCACCACGTGGCGGCAATTTCCTGCATCCATATCGTTCCCAGGCTCAACAAAAAAGCGAACACGATTACAGGCCAGACAATTACCATGGGATTGATCCCCAACGATTTCAGCGCCACCACTTCATTCATGCCCGTCATCCGCCCATATACAATGCTGACCGCCAACAAGAGGCTGACGGGGAGCGTTATAACCAGCATTTCCGGCAACATGTAAGGCATGACATACAGCATTACCATGGGCGGAAATCCCTGTTGAAGCCCTTGCTGGACGCCCATGACTATGGTCACTATCAAGGTCAGGCCCGTCAGTGTAAGCAGAAAGTATTTCAGAACTTCCGTTACAACGTAGCGCGTAAGAATGTACATGGGCGTTGATTGTGGTTGTGAAGCGGCTGGTGGTCAAGATCAGAATTTTTCAAGGTCCTGATCCAATCCGAATCACACATTTGCTTCAAACCAGCAAACATTTAAAAAAAAGGCGAAAAAACTCGTTAATAAAGGCAAAAGGAAATTTAATTATAAGCATTGTTTTCGCTTTTTTGAGGGGTTGTTAAATCCTAAATTGGGGGATTTTATTGATAAATGCAATCCCTCACGACCCTTGACGCATATTATTATCCTGCCACAATAAGGCCTGTAATCTGCAAAAAGAACCGGCTTTTTTAGGCCTGTTTCTTAAATAATAGCCACGCCACAGCATATTGAACCGCCAGAGTGCCAAATAAAAGCATTTGAAGACATAGGCACCCGGTTTGATATCCCCGCTTCAAAACGTACTCAGCAGGCCTGGACTGTAATCAAAGGATTAGAGGTTTGAGCGATGAGACGCGGTAAAACACCTACCATCGAGGAACTACAAGCCATCGGACGCTTTGAAAGTCTGCGCAAAATATTAAGAGGGGAGACCTATGTGGAACATCTCGACAAGTCTTTGGCGTACTGGTGCTTCCCACGGATCGCCGATTGCCCTTGGCATTTCTAAGTCGTCCACTGCGGGAATTACTCGACTCGTCATTCGAGGAGTTGGCGCGAACGCCCGGGATCGGGCAAAAAAAGATGAGATCTTTCGTAAAATTGCTGGCCCGCGTGGCTAATACCGATCCCGCCGATCTGCCCACTGAAATAAACGACTTTTATCTCGAGCTGAATAAAAATCCCGCCTGCGATACGAACAATTCCGATAAAAGACCGGGTCCGGGAACTGTTTCCGAACTCCAGTGGGAACAATGGCGGGCAAGCGTGATGCGGCACGGTTTGGGGCAGGAAAAACTGGGCCGCTTCGCCTCATCGCTGCGAAACATGACCAAGGTGATTTGGAATTCGCCCCTGGCGGCCTACGTGGGCTATACACTGGCCGAAATACAAGCCCTGAAAACACACGGGAACCGCCGGGTGAACGCCATCCTCGACGTGTTTCGCAACGTGCATTCGCTGGTGACGAACGTTGACAGCAATGGACATCTGTCGCTGCGGATCGTGCCGCGGCTGATCGACGGAGTTGAAAAGTGGATCGGTCAATCGCTGCAAAAACCCGGCCTCCCGAGCAACGGCGAAATTTTTCAAAATTTCGTCAGCCCATTGCTCGAGCAAATCCGCATCGACGCCCCGCAACAAATCGTAACCATGGCCGAAAACCGCCTGGGAGTGCGCGGACCCATTACCAGCCTGCGCCAAGTGGCCAGGACCATGGGGCTTACCCGGGCGCGGGTTTATCAGATGCTCAACGAAATCAACGACATCATGACGGTTCGCTGGCCCTTGGGACGCCACCAGGTTTATGAACTCCGCGAAAAATTCGCCGCCGAAGCGGTCGAGGTTCCAAATCCACCTTCTTTAGTCCAATTCCACGCCGCCGTGGAACTGTTTTATCCCGGCAGCCGGCGCGGCGCGGACGGGCCCCTGGAAAAGGCCGCCGATACAGATGCATCCGAGCCGAAGATTGGCCTGCAGGAAGCCTATAACACGTTGGACAATTAGCGAACTGCCGGGCAGTTCCCCCCGCCCCCCCTTCAGGGGCTTTTCGATTTTTTTGTTTTTTTCCAGAGGCTGGTATTGCACGATCCCGGAACGCGGATAAAATCGTGTTACGTATTACAAAATCGTAATACGTAATATCCAACTTTTAACTCCCGGGAGCAAAAACATGTCGATCGCCCAATCACGTATATATCACACGGTTTTCGCCGACTTGCTGCCAAAAACCATTGCAGCATCGCTGTTGTTCCTGATCGGTCACGCATCTTATGCCGTCGATTGTTATTCGGTCCCCATCATTCAGCACAGCGATTATCAAAGCATAAAGGAATGGCCGGCCGGTTCGGGAAATTGGGTGAGCAATTTCAGCGGGCCATTGCCGTTTAGGCTTATCGGCGTGGTACTGAACGACAATGAAGATTATCTCGATCCCACGGCCCATTATGACAACACTACTGCCTGGTATCTCGGCGGACAGGCTCAGATTTATGTGCAGGCCGTGAATCTGGACGGCACGCAATGGGATCCCGATCCCGGTGCGCCCTTCCAGGATTTCGGCGGAACGGCCTGCTGGATGGGGCAAAACTACGGCAACTTGGGCTTCATCCATGATCCCGGAGACTGTTACGAGAACAAACCCTGGTACGAGGAACTCAACCGCCTGCAATTATGGCATCTTGATACGCCGGGGCTGCCCCCCGCAGTTGCTCAGCCTGTTCGCAAAGGCGATCTTGTGGAAATCCGCACCAGCATCGGCGGACTGTATTACAACGGCATGATGAACGTCAATGAGCAACACAGCACGGACTTGGCGAATGATTTCGAAATCGTTGACCTCCAGCACAACTACGGCCTGCCCACCCCGGCCAAATTGACGCTAAGCGACCTGAAAAACAGCGATAACTCTTTTATATTCAATCCATCCGCGCCCGCGACTCCGGAGCGGAACACTATCAATCGACCCTGGTGCAATTGACCAATGTGCGATTGACAAATCCGCTGCTTTGGGGCCCGAATATGGATCTGAAACTTAGCGACGACACCGGCAGGGACATCGACCTTCACCTGGGTTTGGACGCCGGATTTTATAATTACATGGCGCCGTTGGGAAATTTTTATAACGTGACGGGCATCATCGATCAAGAATCGAGCAACGGCCGGGACGGTTATCGCTTGATGGCATTTGAGGCGGCGAATTTCTCCGCTTTGCCCGGAACCGCCGCCCCCGTCTGGAATGGAGGTGGCGGCAGCGACAATCACTGGAGCACTGCCGCCAACTGGTCCGGACCCGCTCTGAACAGTGGTTGGGAATTGCATTTCGACGGCAATACAAGCCTGAATTCCGTCAACAATTTTCCCGACAACACGGCCTTTGCCGGCATCGTTTTCAATCCCAACGCCGGGCAGTTCACTCTAACCGGCAATTTGGTAAAGGTCGCCCGCGTGGCCAATTTCAGCAATGTTCTGCAAACAGTTGATCTGTCGCTCAATACCGACGATGCAGATTGTCTTTTCCTCGCGGAGCCGGGCAATATCCTGGTCTCCAAACCAATCCTCGGCTCCCACGGCCTGGAAAAATATGGATCGGCCGATTTGACATTGACCTCCTCTAATACTTACACGGGCACAACCGACATTGAATCAGGTGCATTGAAACTCTCCGGCGGCGGAAATATCGACGCTACAAGCGGAATTCAAGTCGCCGCCGGAGCCATTTTGGAAATCGACGGCGGCGAGCATCACCTGGCAGGCATATCAGGCCAAGGAGAAACACAGATCGCCGATTCCGCCCAAGTCACAGTGGGATATCTTGTGCAAGACACCCTGACCATCGGCGCCGGATGCACGCTGACCATAGCCCCTTTGCCGGGCGGCCCGCTTGCAAGCGCGGAATCGTTGGCCATTGTACCAGAACCAAGTACGATGATGATTCTGCTTATGGGGATGATCAGTTTTATGATGCGCCACGTTGCTCGTCAAAATACCGTTTATTGAGTATCAGATTATTAATATTACGTTGGGACGGGAGTTGTACTCCCGTCCCTGCCCAAAAATCAGGGGCGACAGTACAACTGTCGCCCCAACTTCATGTAACTTTGACATTCTAAGGTTCAATAGCCGCTCATAATCTCAGACAAAATGGATTTGCCGATCGCCATGAAAACAAAGGATTCCCAAGCCGCGAACAATTCAAACACTGTCCCCGCGGGCTTTTCACTCGTGGAACTGCTCATAGTAATGGCGGTCATTGGCGTTTTGGCGGGACTATTGCTGCCGGCGATACAAGCCTCCCGGGAATCGGCCCGGCGCCTACATTGCATGAACAATCTTAAACAAATCGGACTGGCAATCCACGCCTATCACGATGCGATAGGGGCGTCTTCCCGCGGGAAATTACGTGAACAACTCGGCCATTTGCCCGGGAAGTCAAGGCTATCAGACCGACGACCGTGCAAACTGGATGATCTCAATATTGCCTTATCTTGAACACAAGGCCCTGGGGCAGGCTTATGTTTTTCATGCCCCCAACGAAGCCCCGGTAAATCGGCAAGTACGCGAATCTTTCATAGCGGAATATACATGTCCTTCAGATATGGTGTCCAATCAGTTGATAGTTCCCGCCTTGGGTCCGGCGGCGGCCGGTTCTTTGAACGTGCCTTATATGCCAGGCTCCTATCGCGCAATGGCAGGCCGCAGCGACGGTTTGATATTCCTCGACAACGGGAGTTTTATCAGCTTTCCCAACGAGTGGCGCGGCCCGATCCATACAGTTGGTATACTGGGATTCTCTGCGGAAAAAATAAAAAACATTCGCGACGGCACGTCAAACACCATCATGGCCGGCGAATCGACTACCAGCACCTGCCCGGAATATCGCACGCTTTGGGCGTATTCTTACACTTTTTATAGCCTGTCCTCGGCCACTCCCCAGGCCAGAACACTGTATGGCGATTATCAGAAATCGGTGAACGAGGGCGGCAAGGGCAATAGTTTGCCGTGCCGGCGCGGCTGGGGCAGCAACCATCGCACGGGAATAAACTTCTTGTTCTGCGACGGAGCCGTACATTTTTTAAAGACTTCTATCGACATGGATCTATTTGCCGGACTGGGCACGATCGACGGGAAGGAAATGGTCCAATCGCCGGAATAATTTTTTATTTATATGAGGAACTTACAAATGTTGCGATTGGCTGTTTTGCTATGTTTGTGCGGATTCACATCGATATGTTTTTCCCAGGAGATGATCAAAAACCTGCCGCAACCGCATTATCATCCACAGGACACCGATCCGGCCTGGATGGGATATGCCGTGCAATTGCACGGCCATCTCGGACCAATGTTGACCTTTGGGGCAAGGATGGGAATGGCCGCGCTTAAAGCCGTGGATGCCAAAGGTTATTTCGACGTAGAAGTGACCTGCGAAGGGCCGTTTTTGAAGCCCCCGGAATCGTGTTTTCTCGACGGCATTCAGATCAGCACCGGCGCCACCTTGGGAAAACGAAATTTACAGTGGAAAGAAAGCGACAATATCGTATTACGCATAAAAAACGTCCGCTCTAACAAGACGGCTGAACTGAAACCCAAGGAATCATTTTTGGCCCTGTTGCCAAAGATGTCGAAAACCGATACGTCTGAAGATAAAAAAACGCAAAATACCCAAGCCGCCGACGATCACATGTTCGACGACTTGGCGCGAAAGATCGCCGCCATGCCCGAAGAGGAGATTCTCGTCATCGCTTATCCGCAAAAGTAGCCGATGGGAGACCTTTTTTTGCAACAAAGTGAGGCGGTGCAATTGGGTGCGGGAAAGTGGAGCTCGGCCTGAGCGCTGTTTCATCCCTTGGATTGTGCTTTGGAAAACGCAGGGTCTCCCAGGCACGGCCGCATAGATTTATCAACACTGACGGCCGGACCACACTTTGCAAAAATTCCGCCATCACTAACATTGCATGTCCTGATAATGCCCGCATCCATCCCATTCTGGAAGCCCAGATCCAGAAAAGCCGCTCGGCGTCCCGGCCGCCGCCCAGCCGGCCAGCGCCCAAGGCCTCATCCAAATCCGCATATATTCTGCAATTTGGTTCACTGATGCAAGAGAAACCGGCGAAATGCAGGGCCAAGGCCAAATCGACGCCGGAAAGATGCCCTCCAACGGCAGGATTCAAACCGCAAACGGTTTCCCATGCCGAGCGGCGATAGAAGGCCGCCAAAATATCAGCCCCAAAATATCGTTCTTGATCCGAGGTTGCCTGCGTCGGCGACATGCCGAAACCCAAGCGTCTTGCCGCTCCTCCCGCCCGATAACTCAGGCCGGCCGATATGACCTTGTTATGATCGAGCCGTCGCAAGACTAAAGGCGCAACCGCGGCGACCTTTGAGTTCTTAAAATGAGATAAAACCGCATCGCTCCAACCGGGACTCACCTCCAGACCACAAGATAAAACATGCACTACAGGAGCATCACAATTTGCGAATCCAAAGTTTAGGCTCTCTGCTAGCCCTGCATCCCGCGGCGCTTCGACAAAACACACTTCTCCGCTTAATTGATACGGGTCTGCATAAGGCTCGTTCAGGACTACAACAATCTGGCAATTTGTCGGCCGGTTTTCCAAAAGGGAAATCAGGGTGTCTTCCAGTTTTTTGAGCTTATTTAAAACCGGAATCAGAATCGACAGTCCATGCACGAGCTAACTTCCTGTTTTCGACTTTAGAGAACTCAAGTTTTTCAAACACCACCAGACTGTAGCTGATGTTGGCAGAGAAAAATTCAACCTGAGCTATTTGTGATTATGTCGGATTGTATTGAATAGGAAGTTTATACAAAGGCCCCTTATTCCCTGGTTAGTCAAAAGTAGATTTATACATTCTTTGTATATTATCCATATTAACTTATTTTGCCTATAATTTTCAAATATCACCCATTTTGTTGTTAATAATAACTAATTCTACATCATGATCAGTTATGGATATCCTATTTAATAAAAGTTATGACATTTATAATAAAATCATTGGATTATATTTTTGTATTTACTTCGAAGCAAAACCAAGGCTCGATGTCCTACCTTCAATTGTTCACCCCATGACATTTCCTTTTTGAAAGATTCGGCAGATGGAAGACGGAAAACGGGAAGTGTCGCGGCGCAGATTTTTACAAACCGCCGGCGCGGTGGCCGGCGGCGCTTTTGTATTACCGCATTTGATTCCTTCAAATGCGCTTGGCATGCAAACGAGATTCGGCGCCAACCAACGGCTGAACATTGCTCTAATCGGCGTGGGAGAACGGGGTTCAAATCATCTCGCTTATTTGGTCGATCGCATGGGCAAGGGAGAATTGAACATAGCGGCCGTGTGCGACGCCGATGAAAAACGCTTGGACAAAGCCAGGCAAGTCGCCGGGCTCAAAGCCGACAAGGCATTTCGCGACTATCGATATATTTTGCAGGACAAAAGAATCGACGCGGTAATCATCGCCACTCCCGACCATTGGCATGGCGTGCAATTTGTCCAGGCAGCCGAGTGCGGCAAGCACATTTATTGCGAAAGCCCGGCCTGTTCGACGATCGAGGAGGGCAAGGCGATGATCGAAGCGGCGCGGAAGGCAAAAATCACCACGCAAATCGGGGCTCAGGGCCGATCGCTTCCCGAGGCCTATTTGATGCGCCGCTATCTGGCCGAGGGCGCGATCGGCAAGGTGACAAAAGTCGATTGTTGGAGCAATCCGGGCCTGGTCGACGACAATCCGGTGCCAGACGAAGATCCGCCGCCGGAATTGGATTGGGAACTTTGGCTGGGTCCATTGCGCTGGCAGTCGTACAATCCGCGTTTTTCCAACGGAGTGTTCCGCTGGATGATGGAATCGGGAGGAGGCCGGATATGCCATCCCGGCGCCCACGTGATGAGTTGTGCAATGTGGTGGCTGGGCGCGGATGGAACCGGCCCGGATACGATCGAAGCCACGGGCACGGTGCCCACAAAAGGGCTTTGGGACACCACAGTGGAAATGGAAGTGACCTATACTTTCAAAAATCCCGACTGGGAGCTCACCTGGAATCAGCCCGGCAAGCCGATCGAGCCCGAAGAGCGAACGCCGGAAGAATCGCCGATCGCACAGCCTGGCTGCGGGGCGATATATCATGGTGAAAAAGGGGATGCAGTTGCCTGGGGCGGAGATATGGGAATCTGGGCCGAGCGAAAGGTCCGCGAATGGAAATCGCCCGCTTCTTCCATCGAAATCGGTAAAAGTCCCGGCCACATCGAAGATTGGCTCCGCGGCATAAGAACAGGGGCAAAAACGATCATGAACGTCGAGGCCGGCGTGGGCGTGGCGAATTTATGCATCCTCGGCAATCTTTCCTTTATTCTGGGGCGAAAACTCCATTGGGATAATCAGAAGAAGGAAATTACCGGCGACGAACAAGCCCGCCGCTTAATGAGCAGACCGCAGCGCTTTCCATATTATGCGTGAGGAATTATCAAACATGCCGTCCCAGGAACTCACCCTCGATAACCTGATCGCCAAGATCAAGGACAAAAGCGACAAGGTGCGGGCGGAAGGCTGGCTCAGCGCCGCAAAAGTTGGGGCGGCGGCCATAAAACCACTGGCCGCCGTGACTACCTCCGGCGACAGCGATCTGGAAGTAGCGCGGGCGGCTAAAAGGGCCTTGTGGCAAATCGTGCACGAATTCGGCCTGGTCGACGCCGAAGACCAGCGCAAGGCCATACTCGACGAATTGCAGGCGCTGCTGACCGACGATTGGCCGGACGCGTTCCGCCGCGACGTGCTCTGGATGCTTTCGGAAATCGGCGACGATTCCAGCGTTAAACCGATCGCAGTCGTGCTTAAGAACCGGGAATTGCTCGACGACGCCCGCTGTGCGCTTCAGCGCATACCAGGCCAAACCTCTCTCGACGCCCTGAAAGCGGCCCTGGACAGCGTACCCAAGGGTTACAGGAACAACATCGCCTATGCGCTTAGGGTGCGGGGCGTGGAACCCGGCCTGGAAAATTATCCCCAGAAAAACCTGACACCCCAGAACCAGGCCGATATCAAGCCGACTGGAAAAGGCGCACCATGAAATTCTTAATCCGGAAATGTTTTAACTCCTCGTTCTCACGGTCTTCCGCGAGAACGGACCGCCCGCTGCCTTTAGCCTGGCCAACAACCGAGGAGGGTGCGGAAAACATGGGTTCCCATGGGGAATGCGGGAACCGGTTTTTTCACGGCAAGTCCATGGATTGCAAGCCATGGGCCTTACGGCATTTTCGGATAATAATTGCCGTTTTTTTGATAAACTTTTCGCCTGCTTTTGCTTATGCCCAGCAAATGGAATACGAGGCGTTTGCGGGCAGACCATACGGCGTGGGCCGGATCACTATCGACTTGCCCGACGCGATGCTCCCGCAGCCCCTGGGTGCCGAAGGCCTGGCCTTGACCGAGCGCGACGGCCGGGTTCTATATCCGGTTGTTGAAATTCCCGCCTTCGGCAAGATCGTGAGAGAAGTCCTCCAGAGCGACACGCCTTTAACCCGGGGCGGCCCTGTGCGGGAACAAGTGGGCGGGATATTGCGGGGAATATTGGACCGCCCGCCGCGGACCACGATCTTTTTTCTATTCCGGGGCGATGATCCCTTGCATATCATCATCCAGGCGCGCATGCCCATCCCGATTAATATCGCACCCAGGCAGGCGCCTCTTGCGGCATATCAGCGATTGCTGGGCGAGTGGTGGCGGCAATACGCCCGGGCGCCGCAGCTTTTCGAACAAAAACCCGACTATCCACCGCTGGTGCAAAACTATCTTACCATGTCCCTGGCGGTGAAGCTCAACCTTCGCCTGCCCGAAGCAAAGCAAGCGAAATCGCCATACGCCGAATTACAAAAAGAAATCGGGCTGAATTTGGGCACGGAATCGATCCGCGTGGGATTGCAGCAGAATCGCATATTGGGACTGAGCAACTTGGAGCAGCCGGCCGATCAGCCCTTGCCCGCCCCGGTCAATCCGCCGCCCCTGACATTCCCGGAACCGGCCGGCGACGTGCAGATCGAGCCCATGTCGCTGCACGTGCCGGTGGAGTGTTTTTACGTGCGATTCGGGAGTTTCAATAATTTCCTTTGGCTGCAAGACACGCTGGAAAAATGGGGCGGGGACGCCCAGAACCTGATAGCCCTGCGCGGCTTGGATCACCAGATGCGCCAGCGCATGGAAAAGCAACTCGTACTTAAGCAAACCGTGCTTTCCCGCATGTTGGGCCCGACAGTCGTCTCCGACGTGGCGATCATCGGCACGGACATGTTCTTCCGCGAGGGTGCGGCGTACGGCTTTTTGTTCGAGGCCCGCAACAGCACCATTCTGGGCACGAATTTCGCCGCCCAACGCTCCGAACGCATCAGCCGCGGCGGCGTGACGGAAGAGAAAATCAAAATCGCCGATCATGAAGTGTCATTGCTGTTTTCGCCCGACGGCGCCGTGCGGTCGTACTATGCGGTGGACGGCGATTATCATTTCTTCACCACATCGAAAAAACTGGTGGAGCGTTTTTACGCCACCGGCTCCGGCAAATGGTCGCTTGGACAAACCGAGGAATTCCGTCAGGCCCGCAAGCTGATGCCGCTTACACGAGACGACACGGTTTGGCTCTACTTTTCCGAGGTCTTTTTCCGAACCATTACCAGCCCGCAGTATCGGGTGGAGATGGCCCGGCGCTTGCAAGCCATGGCCGATATAGAGCTGGTGCAACTTGCCAAGCTTGCCGCGGCCAGCGAAGGCCAACCCGGGTCAAGCGTCAAAGAACTGATCGAGGGGAATTTCCTTCCTCAAGGTTTCGGCCCGCTGCCCGACGGCAGCCGGGTGATTATCGACGGCGGCGAGGTGTACGACAGCCTGCGCGGGCGGCGGGGATCTTTTTTGCCGGTGCCGGATACGGCGGTAGAGCAGGTCACGCGTTTTGAATCCGATGAATACAAGAAATTCGCCGATTTCTATCGCGCGAATTGGGGACGGATAGACCCGATAATAGCCGGCATCAAAAGAACTCCACAGCCCGATAATCGCGAACTGGTAGTAGCGGATGTGCTCATGACTCCATTTGCTCCGTCCCACTTCAATTTACTTAAAGCATACGCCGGGCCGGCCGATACCAAGCGGATTGCCCCCATTGCCGGCGATTTGGCGGCTTTTGACGCGGTGCTGAGTGATCAGCGAATATTCGGAGGGCTGAAAGATTTCGGTCCTCCTCAGGACATCCGCTTCACCAGGCTCCTGCCGCTGGGCCGGCTGCGGGAGTGGCTCGTGGGCTACATCGGCACGGCGGGCGAAATCGGCGTATTGCGTTTTTTGAACATCGGTTTTCCCCCGCCCGATCCCAATGGCTATTCGGTCTCGCCTCTGGGCGGTTGGCGAAGGGTGTTCGACCAGTACACCGTGTTTTCGTTCCATCCTGAAATTCTGGCCGAGGCAACTGAGCAATTGCACCTTGAAGAAGCCAAGCGGCCGGCCCAATTGCGGCTGCGAATCGGCGATCCGTTAAATGCCCGACTCATGCCCCTGGCCAACAACTGGGCATACTATCGCACCCGCGAAACATCGCTTAACAACCTCCGCCTGCTGAACGACCTGGATCAGCAACTACACGTGCCGCCGGCCAGTTGCCGCGATGCCGCCGAGTTCCTGCTGGATGCAAAACTCGTAGATCCGCTGGGCGGCGATTATGTGTATCGGGAAAACGGGAAAGATTTCGGCCGCTGGACCTCGACCGCCCTGGAAAACCAGCCCCAAGGGGGCGGGCTGCTTACGACAGTGGCCCCGCAAGGCTACCTGGCACCGCCCTGGAATTGGTTCCGCGGCCTGGACTTGGAGGCCAGCATGAGCGAAAAAGACCTGTCCGCCCACGCCGAAGTCATCATGAAGACACCGGAAAAAAAGTAGCGCATTTTTGACACCATAAACATGCCGCAATCAACGTTCTTAAGCCCTCGGTGAATATACCGGGGGTTTATTGAGTTTTTTAAACATTATTATGTTTTTTACTTTTGGGAAAGATGACCAACATCCGATCGCTCGCCTGTAAATCGGCTTGACACTTGAGGTTAAGTGGGATATTAAGAATGTTGGTGCATAATTAATCGTTAACGCATAATCCCGCGGCTTGTTTCACTACGGCAAGCGGCATTCTTTACAATTAACGCATGCAGAAATCATTGTTCAGTCTGCTGCTCTCATGCCTTGTGGCCGTGATCGGCATAACGGCGTTGGTGTTTTGGGCCGGCACGGGTCCGATGCCGCAATTGCAGGCCCGAATACCAGGACTCGACCATGCGCCAGCCCCGGGTCCCGCGAAAATTGCGCGGCGGCCGGTGCAGGGCGATGCGGTATACGGCCCGGGAAAACCTTCCGCAATTGCCGGCACTTGGCCGTGTTTCCGCGGGGCAGAGCACGATGCAATATGCAAAGATGAAATCCCCCTGGCCCGGAAATGGCCCAATGCCGGGCCGGAAAAACTGTGGTCCGTCGAGCTTGGCGACGGTTATGCCGCGGCAGCTATCAGCGCAGGCCGCGTCTTTGTGCTGGACCACGTTCACGATGCGCCCATCGACCAGCTCCGCTCGCTCTCTGCGGCCGATCGCGAAACGCTGGCCACCGCCTTGGCCTCCACAACACCTGATAAATTCGATTCATTGGAATCGACGCTTCGCCGGTTATTCCCTGAAAAAGGCAGCGATCCGCACGATCCCCAGCGCGGTTTATCCGAGGGGGAGTTTATGGCACTGAAAAACGCCATTGGCAAACTACTTGCCGACGATCGAATTCAACTGATAAACGCCTTGCGCAATGATCTGCTGGACGATATCGACCGCTCGGCCGACACCTTGCGCTGCCTTTCCCTGGACGACGGCCGGGAAATCTGGCGGAACAGCTATCGCGTAATCGTGCCTTGGAGCCACGGCCAGTCGCGCACCATTCCAGCAGTGGCGGGAAAGTATGTCGTAACGATCGGTCCGCAATGCCAAGCCGCCTGCTGGGACGCAGAAACCGGCAAGGGGCTTTGGCTTATCGACATGGTTCTCGACTACGGCGCCACCGTGCCGCCATGGTACACCGGCCAGTGCCCGATAATCGACGAAAAGACCGACCGCCTGATTCTGGCCCCTTCCGGCAAGGCTCTTTTGATTGCCGTGGATTACAAGACCGGCAAAGTGGCTTGGGAAAGCCCAAATCCGGCCAATTGGGTCATGACGCACGTGTCGGTCGTGCCCATGGATTTCGTCGGGCGGAGGATGTACGTTTATTGCGGCAAGGGCGGCGTGGCCGGCGTGGCGGCCGACAACGGCGAGATCCTTTGGGAAACCGCCGACTGGCAGATCGGCACCGCCACCTGCCCCTCGCCGGTTGCAGTGGGCGACGGGAAAATCTTTTTCTGCGGCGGCTACAATGCAGGCAGCCTGATGGTGCAACTTAAAGAAAACAACGGCAAATTCGAGGCCAAAACACTATTTCGCCTTGCCGCCAGGCAATTCAGCTCCGAACAGCAAACGCCGCTGCTTTTTAACGGATATTTGTACGGGGTGCGCCAACAGGATAAAGAACTGGTGTGCCTTGATCTTAACGGCAAGGAAATTTGGAACAGCGGCCTCGATAAATTCGGCTCCGGCCCGTACATAATCGCGGACGGAATGATAATTTTAATGAACGACGACGGCCTGCTTTCCGCGGTCGAGGCCGCACCTGGCGGATATAAACCGTTTACCCGCGCAAGTCATCGAAAACAGTTACGAAAGTTGGGGGCCGATGGCCATGGCCGCCGGACGCTTGATCGTGCGCGACATGACCCGCATGGTCTGTTTGAAGGTCTCGGAATAATAATCCATTTCCTCCCCTCTCCCTTTGGGAGAGGCACCCAAAGGGTACCCGGGGGTGAGGGCATGAAGCTTCGAGAAAAGAATATCATATAAATAAATCCACAAATCTTTGAAATAATTCAATATGCCTGCCAAAACATTTACCGCCGCTAATGTATTGATCGCTTCTGCGATTGTGCTGGCGATTGCCGTCGGAACTGTGGCCGTATTGCGCATGAATCCCCAGGGCGGGCAATGGATCGAGCAGCCCGGCGAAAAAATCGATCCCGCGCTCATACAATACAGGCAAACCGGCGAAGTACCCGTGGGCCTTAAGCGGCCGCACGCACTGGCCGCCGGATCCGACGGAAAAATTTTCGTCGCCGCAAAAAAGGCCGTTATAGTCTTCGATCCCAACGGGGCAAAAACCAGGGAAATCAAGCTGGATTACGATCCGCAGTGCCTGGCCGTGGGCGGGGCCGAGCACAAATACCCGGGCCGAATCTATGTTGGCGCGGGCGATCATGTCGAAGTCCTCGACGCCGAGGGCGGACGCCTGGCAAGTTGGGACAAAATCGGCGAAAAAGCCTTGCCTACTTGCATAGCCCTTGCCGAAAACGACGTTTTTCTGGCAGATGCCGGCAATCGGATCGTCTGGCATTATGACACCGATGGTAAACTGATAAACCGTATCGGCGCCGCCGACCGCGCCGGAAGATCCCTGGCTTTTTCATCACCAGCCCGTATTTCGACCTGGCCGTGGGCCGCGATGGATTGCTTTACGTGGTGAATCCCGGCGCGTTGCGCCTGGAAGCGTACACGTTCCAAGGCGATCTGGAATTTTCCTGGGGCAAGGGATCGCCTGCGATCGAGGATTTTTTCGGCTGCTGCAATCCGGCGCATTTTGCCGCGCTTTCCGACGGCCGGTTCGTGACCGCCGAGAAAGGCCTGCCGCGGATTAAAATCTATAGTCCCCAGGGGAAGTTCGAGTGCGTCGTAGCCGGGCAGGAACAATTCCCGTCGGTGGCCGCCGACCTTGCCGTTGACAATCATGACCGCATCCTGGTCCTGGATTCCAATAAAAGCCGGGTGCTTATATTCGAGCCCAAGCCCCCAGCCGCCGAGCCTAAGCATGAATGATCCATCTGATTCCCCCGAAGCCGTGGAAAAAAGGCAAACCCGCCGCGAAATGCTTTACAGCCTGGCGCGTTATCTAGCCTTGGGCGCTGTGGGATCGATTTGGGCCGTTTTGTCCGTCAGGTCGGCGCGAAATTCACATGCCAGTCCTTGTGTTCAATCGCCTTCATGCAGCCAGTGCCCGTTGATAGATCGATGCGATATTCCCCAAGCGGTTAAAACCCGGGAGGGCGGCAAAAGGCAATAACCATGGCGAACCAAGAGGAAAAAATCGAGCGGCGTAAATTCCTGGGCGACAATATTCGCATCGCCGGGGCCGTGGGACTATGCGGGCTGGGCGGCTTGCTGGCCGTGCGCAAGGCCGGCAGCGAAAATCTGGTCTGGCAAATCGATCCCGACAAATGCATGGCCTGCGGGCACTGCGAAATAAATTGCGTGCTAGACCAATCCGCGGTCAAGGCCGTGCAGTGTTTCGCGCTATGCGGATACTGCGACGTATGCACAGGGTATTTTCCGGTAAAAGACTACGTTCTGGAAACCGGGGCGGAGAACCAGCTCTGCCCCACCGGGGCCATCAAGCGAAAATTCATTGAAGAAAAAGGCGGGCAGCGGTTCTTCGAATATACAATCGACGAGTCGCTTTGCATCGCCTGCGGCAAGTGTGTGGCCGGATGCAAATTGATGAACGGCTCGCTTTATTTGCAGGTCCGCCACGACCGCTGTTTGAATTGCAACGAATGCGCAATAGCGGTTTCCTGTCCGACCCAGGCCTTTGTCCGCGTTCCGGCCGGCTCGCCGAATTTGTTGAAAAAAATCGCCCGCGACGCCGAAGCGGCATTTAAACGGAATAAAAAGCCGGCCACGGCGTTCAACGAGAGGAAAAAAGAATCCCAAAGAAGAGCGCAAAACGGATGAAATTGCATCGTACGATTCTGCCACTGGTTTTGCTGCTGACTGCGGCGGTGATGTCACGCGCGGCGGAGTTTATTCCTTTGCCCACATTCTCATCGTATGAGATCCCGTCCACGCAAAACCCGGCGGCCCGGGCCATGTGGAGGGATTATCTCGACGTGGCCGCTTTGTTCGCCGGACTTTCGCTAGCCTCGTATTTAGCCGTCAAGAAACGTTCCCGCCGGGGATTGTTTCTCCTGACAATTGCCTCGCTGGCCTGGTTCGGCTTTTGGCGCAAAGGGTGCATTTGCCCGATCGGGGCCATTCAAAACGTCGCGCTGGCCCTTTGCGATTCGAATTACATAGTGCCCATCTCGGCTCTGGCGTTTTTCGTTTTGCCCCTGATATTCACGCTTTTTTTCGGGCGGACTTTTTGCGCCGCGGTTTGCCCACTGGGCGCGGTGCAGGAACTCGTCGCCATCCGTCCCGTGAGAACGCCGGCCTGGCTCGACCATGCCTTGGGGCTTTTGGCCTACGTTTATCTCGGAGCGGCCGTGGTGTTTACAGTCACAGGGGCGGCTTTTATCATTTGCCGTTATGATCCGTTTGTGGGGATGTTTCGCCTTGGCGCAAGTGCGAACATGCTTATCCTCGGCGGATGTTTTCTTGTCGTCGGCGTGTTCGTGGGGCGGCCGTACTGCCGATACCTTTGTCCTTACGGCGCCATATTGGGCCTGCTCTCGAAGATCTCGAAGTGGCACGTAAAAATTCCGCCCGAGCGCTGCATCCAATGCCGACTGTGTGAAGACGCATGCCCTTACGGCGCGATCCGCGAGCCGACCGTAAAACCGTCTGCCGCCCAGCGCAGTCGGGCAAGGCGCCGTTTGGCAGGTTTGATCCTGCTTGTGCCGGCATTAATCGCTTTGGGAGCGGTCTTGGGAAGAAACATGGAGGTTCCGCTTGCCTGGCTGCATCCCACTGTCCGGCTGGCCGAGCATATGCACCAAGACGAAGCCGGACAAACGCCCCAACCCAGTCCCGAGAATGAAAACCTGATCCACGAAATAGAAGCCTTCCGCAACAGCGGCCGGAGCGTCGAAGACCTTTATCGCGAGGCAACCGCGCTTACGGCCACGTTTGGCGTTGCCGGCGCATGGTTGGGGGCGTGGGTGGGACTGGTCATCGGCATAAAATTAATTCACCTCAGCATCCGCCGACGGCGCACCGATTACGTGCCAGACCGCGCCGGGTGCCTTTCCTGCGGGCGGTGTTTTTGGTATTGCCCCGGCGAACAAGCGCTCTGGAAATGCGAGAATAATGATATGAATCGATAAATTGACCAACGGTGTTAATTTGGCTACAAATAGCAACAATTATCGACTGGCAATCTTGACTGCGGCCATGGCCGGGGTATTTTCACTGGTCGTGTGCGCGCTTTTGCTTTACGATTACAGTCGTCGCGGCGGCGGCGATCCCTTGGAAAACGAGACTTTTTTGACCCTTAAGGCCGCCCTGGCAAAACAGCCGAAAAACAACGACCTGAAAGCTCAGATTCGTACCCTGGATTTAAGGCTGCGCCGCGAATATTTCCGCCAGCGCGCGTTCACCCTTGTGGCGCAGTCTTGCTCGTCGGCGGCGGGGCAATCTTTCTGGCCTCGATCAAGACCGCGGCCGCATTGCGGCGCAAGCTTCCCCATCCCCAACCATTTACAACTCCGCGGGACGTGGAATCGCGGTGGACGCGGATCGGCCGCTGGGCGGTGGCAGCCTTGGCCATATCACTAGCAGCAACGGCAATTGTGCTGAGCTTGACAACTCGCTTAAGTTTTTTCCCTCTTCCATTTGGAGAGGGCAAGGGCGAGGGCATATCAGGCAACAAGCCAACCATGTCGATTGTTTCTACCGCGGAAATTCCTCCCTCGGACGAAGAATATGCCAAGGCATGGCCTTCATTCCGCGGACCGGGCGGTTGCGGAACGTCGGTTTACGCCGACATTCCCAGCGAATGGGATGCAAAATCCGGCAAGAATATCCGCTGGAAAACGCCGGTTCCCCTGCCAGGCAACAATTCGCCGGTCGTCTGGAAGGATCGCATTTTTTTAACCGGCGCGAACGAAAAACAGCG
The DNA here is from genome assembly GCA_963838495.1 of Pirellulales bacterium. GTDB lineage: Bacteria > Planctomycetota > Planctomycetia > Pirellulales > Thermoguttaceae > JBEKIK01. Next base: position 881,231 of record CAWIRC010000001.1, read on the forward strand.
GGAGGTTTATTGTTTCAAGGCCGACACCGGCAAAATCCTCTGGCAAAAGGAGGTCCCAGGCACTCCGCAAAGCACAGCAAATGCGCCGAAGGTCAACCAGGAAACCGGATATGCCGCCTCGACCGCCGCCACCGACGGACGGCGGGTATTTGCCATCTTTGCCAACGGCGACCTGGCGGTCTTCGATTTCAACGGCAACCCGGCCTGGTCCAAGAGCCTGGGCATGCCGGATAATATCTACGGCCATGCCTCGTCGTTGGTGACTTACAAGAATTTGCTTGTAGTGCAATTCGACCAGGGTCCATCGGAAAAGTCCTCGAAATCGAAATTGCTGGCCTTCGATTCGGCCACAGGCAATATTGTCTGGCAGACCGACCGGCCGGTGAAGAATTCATGGCCTTCGCCGATCGTGATCCATGCAGCCGGCCGCGACCAGATCATAACCGCCGCAACACCTTGGGTGATTTCCTATGATCCTCAAGACGGCCGGGAAATATGGCGGGCAAAATGTTACTCGCCGACGCAGGATATCGGCCCATCGCCGACCTACGCGGCGGGGAAGGTTTTTGCGGCCAATGAATCGGCGGCCTTGTGGGCGATTCGGGCGGACGGCAAAGGGGACGTGACCGACACGCATGTCGCCTGGAAAGGCGAGGACGGCCTGCCCGACGCATGCAGCCCGATGGCGTGCAAACAGTTCGTGTTTTTGCTTTATTACAGCACGCTCACCTGCTACGACGCTGAAAAAGGAAATGTTCTTTGGACGGAAGATTTCGACGATAATTTTACATCTTCCCCGACCATGGCCGGCAAGAATTTGTACTTGTTCGGGGTGACGGGAAAATCTTGGGTCGTGGAGCCGACGCTTGAAAAATGCCTCCGCGTCGCGGAATGCAATTTAGACGAGGGTTGCGTAACAACTCCCGCCTTCCAGGACGGATGTTTTTATATCCGTGGAGAAAATAATTTGTTTTGCATCGGAAACAAATGAAAATAATAAACCATAAATGATAAACCATCAACCGTATACCAATAACCAAGGATATCCGGGAATTAATAACGAAAATCCCGGGCAATTCTCCGCTCCCCTTCGGGTCGCGGCTAAACAAAATAATAAATGGCTTGTAAACCGGTATTTTTGTTCCCGGAAAATCACAACTGATAACTGAAAACTCCTTCATGCCCGAATTAGATTTGTCATTCGTCGATCAGGCCGTTGCCCGCTGCGGGACCCGCGGCGACGCGGTGATTCCCATATTGCAGGCCATACAGGCGCAATATCGTTATCTACCCGAAGAGGCCCTGAAACGAGTTTGCGAGTTGACCGAGATCACGCCGGCCGCGATCACGGGAGTGGCTACTTTTTATACACAGTTCCGCCACCGGCCGGTAGGGCGGCACATTATCAAGGTCTGCCACGGCACCGCCTGCCACGTAAAAGGTTCCGCACTGGTTCAAGACGCACTTGAGCGCCGCCTGTCGATCGACAAGGGCGACGACACCGACCGCGAAGGCATGTTCACCATCGAAAAGATCGCCTGCCTGGGCTGCTGCACGCTGGCGCCGGTGGTGCAAATCGAAGGCGTCACATACGGCCATGTTTCCCCCGCGTCGGTAGACGAAGTGCTTGAGGATTTTCTCAGTCAAAAACAAAATGCCGGGCCCAAACAGGTCGCCCGGTCTGAAGCGGCCATGGGGCAGTGCGGGGAAATCCGCATCGGGTTGGGATCGTGTTGCACGGCGCAGGGCAGCGGCAAGGTCTACCAGGCTGTCCAACAGGTACTGGCCGAAAGCGGGGCCGCGGCCGTGGTAAAACGCGTGGGCTGCGTGGGCATGTGCCATCAAACTCCGCTGGTGGAAATCACGGCGCTGGGAGGAAAAACAAGACTATTTTCCCGCGTCGCCGCCGATGAGGCAGCGGACATCGTGTTGAAACACTTCAAGCCCAAGGGTTTTAGGCGGCGATTGATTTATGCCGCTGCGCACTGGCTTGATCGTCTGGCAAGCGACGAAAACGCCGATCCCGCCGCTGCCCACGCCATAGACGTTCGCGACCCGCCGGTCTGCGCATTTCTGGGCCGGCAAAAGCACGTGGCCACCGAATATTGCGGCCAGATCGATCCGACGAATCTCGAGGAGTACCTAAGCCACGGCGGATTCGGCGCACTCAGGAGCTGCCTTGAGGAATTCTCGCCCCAGAGAATTATCGAGGAAATCCAGACCAGCGGCCTGCGCGGCCGCGGCGGGGCGGGGTTTTCCACGGGCATAAAATGGGCAAAGGTTCGGGAAGCTCAAGCAAATACTAAGAACCCTCACCCTAACCCTCTCCCGACCAACCTTCGGTCGGTGCCCGGAGAGGGGACAGGATCTAAGTATGTTGTCTGCAACGGCGACGAAGGCGATCCCGGCGCATTCATGGACCGCATGCTCCTGGAATCCTTCCCTTATCGCATTATCGAGGGCCTGGCAATCGCCGCCCTGGCAGTCGGGGCAAACGAAGGACTGTTTTACATCCGCGCCGAATACCCTCTGGCAGTCAAGCGGATCAGCAAGGCCATTGAGCATTGCCGCCAGCAAGGATTCTTGGGCGATAACATCTTTGGGAGCAATTTCCGTTTGCATCTGGAAATAAAAGAAGGCGCGGCGCTTTTGTCTGCGGCGAGGAAACCGCGCTTCTGGCATCAATTGAGGGCCGGCGCGGAATGCCACGATTGCGCCCGCCTTACCCGGCCGAGTGCGGATTGTGGGGAAAGCCCACGCTGGTAAACAACGTTGAAACTTACGCCTTGGTGCCGTGGATTATGCACCACGGGGCAGCCGAGTTCGCCAAACTGGGAACCGCCTCCAGCAAAGGCACAAAGGTTTTCGCTTTGGCCGGAAAAGTGCGCCGCGGGGGTCTGATCGAAGTACCCATGGGCATTACAATTCGCGAAGTGGTGGAGGAGATCGGCGGCGGCGTGGCCGGCGACCGGGTTTTCAAGGCCGTGCAGGTCGGCGGGCCGTCGGGCGGCTGCATTCCCGCTTCCTTGGCCGATACGCGCATCGACTACGAGGCCTTGGCCGAGGTTGGAGCGATCATGGGTTCGGGCGGGCTGGTCGTGCTGGACGACAAGGATTGCATGGTCGATATCGCCCGCTATTTCCTCCGCTTCACCCAGGATCAATCATGCGGCAAGTGCACGCTCTGCCGCGTCGGCACCCGGCGAATGCTCGACATCCTCGACCGCATTTGCTTGGGCAAAGGCAAAAAAGACGACCTGGATGAATTGCACGATTTGGCCGTGACGATAAGCGCGGGCAGCATCTGCGGGCTGGGCCGGACCGCGCCCAATCCGGTGCTTTCCACGCTCCGTTATTTCCGCGACGAATACGAGGCCCACTTGGCCGGGCGTTGTCCGGCCGGCCGGTGTAAGGATCTGATTGCCTATCGCATAACCGACGACTGCATCGGCTGCACGATCTGCGCCCAGCATTGCCCGGCGGACGCCATACCTATGACGCCTTATGAAAAACATAAAATCGATGTGGAAAAGTGCATTCGCTGCGACACCTGCCGGCAGGTGTGCCCGGAAAAAGCAGTAATTGTTGAATAAACATGTATAGCGAGACTCGCGGCACAAGTGCCGCGGCTAAACCACTATGCCAAAATTAACGATAGACCAGCGCGAAGTGGAAGTTCCGCCGGGGGCGACGATTCTCGACGCCGCGTGGAAGCTGGGAATCGACATTCCCGCCTTGTGCTTTCTCGAAGGCCATGAACCATCGGCTTCGTGCCTGTGCTGTTTAGTCAAGGTAAACGGCAACGGACGGCTTGTGCCTTCATGCGCAACTCTTGCTGAAGAAGGGGCCAAGATTGAAAGTGAAACACCAGAAATACATTCCGCCCGGCGAAAATCATTGGAATTGCTATTAAGCGATCACTTGGGTGATTGCCTTGCTCCCTGTTATCTTGCATGTCCCGCGCAGATGGACATCCCGCAAATGCTGCGGCAAATTTCTTCGGGCGATATGCGCGGGGCAATCGCCACGATAAAGCGCGACATCGCCTTGCCCGCCGTTTTGGGGCGAATCTGCCCGGCCCCGTGCGAAAAAATCTGCCGCCGCCGCGATTTGGACGCCGCCGTGGCCATTTGCCTGCTGAAACGGTACGCGGCCGACGTCGATCTGGCCTCGGGCGATCCGTATAAGCCGCCCTGCCTGCCGGACTCGGGAAAAAAAGTGGCCATCATCGGCGCCGGACCGACGGGGCTGGCCGCCGCATATTATTTAGCCCAATCCGGCCATGCCTGCACTGTTTTTGATGAAAACGATCGGCCCGGCGGGCGTTTGTGGCTTGAAACGGCACCCAAAGATCTTCCCCGCGAAGTGCTTAAAGCCGAAATATCGCAAATTACGAGGCTGGGCGGAAACTGGGAAAAGCAAAACCGCGTCGGCCCGGATGAATCCTTTAACAAACTGAAGAATTCATTCGACGCGGTGTTGATCGCTTGCGGATCGACCGCCCTGGAACAAGCCGGCGCCTGGAATCTGAAAACCACGCCTCGGGGAATTGAAGTCGCTCAAACCTATCAAACATTACAGCCCAATGTTTTCGCCGCCGGCAATGCGATCCGTTTAAAAGGGCTGGTGGTTCGTAGCGTTGCCGACGGCAAGGAAGCAGCCATTTCCATCGATCGATATCTCCGCAGACAGGTTGTATCAGGTCCAGAAAAACCGTTTACCACGAAGATCGGCCAAATGGGCAAGGAAGAATTAGAGCGATTTGCCACCGGGGCCTCGACGGAACCAAGGCGGAATCCGGCCGCCGGACTGGAACGCGGTTTCAGTGCGGGCGAGGCAACTACCCAGGCAGCCCGGTGTTTGCATTGCGATTGCCGCGGTCTGCATACCTGTAAACTCCGCAAATACGCCGATCTTTACGGCGCCGATCCCAAACGATATAAGGAGGACAAGACCCAGCGTCGTCAGTTCGAGCAAGACGTCTCTCATGACGACGTGATTTTCGAGCCGGGCAAGTGCATCGATTGTGGGTTGTGCATCCAGATCGCCGCCGCACATGGCGAATCGCTGGGGCTGACTTTCATTGGCCGGGGATTCAACGTCCGCGTGGCCGTGCCGCTGAATGGGCATCTCAAGGAAGCTCTAAGCCGTGTCGCCGCTCAATGCGTGGCCGCCTGCCCTACCGCCGCATTGGCTTTTAGGGATAATAAACAATAATTCACACACCGTAGCAGGCACGCTCCGTGTGCCGTCTGCGAATTTTATGGCTGGGGCGGCAGTTCAACTGCCGCCCCAACCATGGCTTTAAGTTGAGGAAAAACTATGAGCCGAACCGGATGGAAACAACTCTTAGCCGGATATCCCTGGTTTCGCGGACCGGGCAAATATCCGATAATAGCTTATTCCGAGTTCATGCCGCCCCCGCGCCTGGGTCGCAAACCTTACGGGGCAATTGATCCGACATTATTCAGTACGGATGATCCCTTTGGATGGCGCGTTACCGAATACGAAGAGGAATTTGAACTCCGACCGGGATTGCTTCATCTTGGCGAGGAACTTGTCGCGATCATGGAGCATTTGGGCAATGGCCGTCCCATGCACGGCATATCCAAGGCAAAACTGGAAGGCAACCCTTATTGGCCGCCGGAACTATCCGAGCGCGCGGGCAAACTTAGGCATGAAAGATTCGTTGTAATCGCCCCGCTTGCCCTGTCGCGCACCCAGGACGACAAGGGCCGCGTGCGCTGGACGCTTTTCGGCGGCAGCGAACAAGGGCCGGAACGGGCTTTTTGGCAGGGTTTTTTCACCGCCCCTGGACGGGAAATTTCCGAAGGAGAAGGCGCAATGTTCTTCCGGCGCCTGCTCAACGCCGCTTATGACGAAGCAATCGAAAAGGTCGCGGATTTGAAGAATGCGGGCTTCAGGATTCTGCCCGGCGTCGCCGCTCCTAAACTGCCTTATCCGCAAAACACCCCTCTCCCTTCCTGGACGAAGCCTTATCTGCTGTCCAAGCGCGAGGACATAAAAAAAGTCAAATATCTACTTACGTTTCAACCCTTCGGTCGATTGCCAAGGGCGGTTCAACACGCTTATCTATCGGGCGAACTCAACCTTCTGCCATTTCCTGGCAATCTGGTGTTCTGGTCGGCGCCTCCGTTTCTTCGATTGAGTAAAAAGTTACCCCTGGTGCTGCAAATCCCCTTGCTCCATGTTTTTCCGCGTTATGCCAATCCGATCGGCATCAGGGTGCCGCAGTCGGGCTGGTTGCACGAGCCGCATCCCGACCAGCCCCTGCCCGATCCGGATGTAATTCCATTGCGAAACTCCTACCGGCGTACAAGCCGCTGGACGAAAATCCATCGGTACGAGGACGCACTTGCCGTGACCGGGCACGAAGATCGCTTGGCACACGTGCTTTTCAGTTCTACCCCGGAGGACGTGGGATTGTACGACAAACCGATGGCCCGCAACGCCCAGCTTTGCACGCATGATTTTCAACTCTTATTGGACGGCCCTAATGCCAAGCCGGACGATCTCGCCAGGGCCGCAAAGGCGTTGCAGGAAGGCGGAATGTTCGGATACCGTTTTCTGTTTCCCGCCATGCGCGTCGGGCGTTACGAAATCTACTGGCACAGGCCGCTTGTGGCCTATCGGCGTCCAAAAACCTCCCAGGTAGAGGTAATTTTCGACGCCCCGCCGGGTTATTTAACCGCCTATAGCGCCCGGCGTCCCGATTTAGACAATCCAATCGAACTCTGGCCGCGAATGTTGTCGCGCGAACTTTACAGTTTCGCCTTCAAGATCTTTTCCGCCATCGAAAACCACCACCAGCATCGGATAACCATCCATAATATCCGCAAATTGCTGGATGCGCATGAATTATTAGGCGAAGCGCATTTGCCGCACAGCTTTGCCAGGGCATTGTTGACCGCGCCCAAGGAGGAAACACTCAACGAATGGCTCGGCCATTTGGAAACGTCGGCGAACGATCCGGCCCAAGGACAAAAGTTGACCGGGGAGCTGGAAAAACTGATTGAACCAGGATTGCCACCTTCAACCAAAAAATCATCCGCCCACCCATCCGAATCACTGACTTATAATCGAACGGCAAGCCGCTTTTTTGAGACGGCGTATTGGCGGACAATCGTACGGCTAGCCCATGGAAAGTATATAAATAAGGATAATGCCGACTGCGTCCGTGATCCGACCACCCAGAAACTTTTGCGGCATCATCATCGCGACCTGGAGGCGCTGGGCGACTATCTGTTGGATTATTATCGCTGTTTAATTGAAAAATCCCAAATGACCGGCAAGGCAGCGGTGGGCGATCTTCCTTTCCAATGGCGAACCGATTTCAACTTTGCCTGGTCCGGCGGCTGGTTGAACAACCAGGAGGGAAAAACCGAGGAACGAGACCTGGTGGTTGTCATTCCCGGCAGGGACCGGAGCAGGGCCGTGATCATGGCCGACCATTACGACACCGCCTATATGGAAGACCGCTACGAAAAGGACCGCGGCGGGGTGGGCGCCCGCCTGGCAGCGGCCGGAGCCGACGACAACCACTCCGCCACCGCCGCCATGATGCTAGGCGCGCCAATATTTCTCGAACTCAGCCGGGCCGGAAAACTGGGATGCGACGTGTGGCTGGTGCACCTGACCGGCGAGGAATTTCCTTCCGATTGCATGGGCGCCCGGCACCTGGCGCAGTCGATAGTCGAAGGCACGCTGAAAATCCGGCGGAAAGCGGTGAGAAGCCTCGATCTTTCCCAAGTCAAAATTCAGGGTGTTTTTGTATCGGACATGATTGCGCATAACAACGACAACGATCCGGATGTTTTTCAGATTTCACCGGGGGCGAGCGTTGAATCATTGCGGCTCGCCCAGGTCGCACACCTGGCAAACACGGCCTGGAACGCCAATGTCCCGATATGGAATCGCCGTCCCAACCGCCGGGGCTGCAAGCGGGGCAAGCGGAGGATCAAAGGAGTTGCGGCGCCTTCCACCGCCCTGCACCTGCAACTTCACGGCGAGGTCCGTCCGACCGACGACCCCCGCAGTTCGCTTTATAACACCGACGGGCAGATATTCTCCGACACCGGCATTCCGGTGGTGCTTTTCATGGAAAACTACGACATCAACCGCGTGGGTTACCACGACACCCAAGACACGATGGCCAACATCGACCTGGACTTTGGCGCGGCGTTGGCCGCCATCACCATCGAAACCGTCGCCCAGGCGACGAGATTATAGCCGGATTTAAAAAGTTGCGCAGATAAGAAATTGACGGTCATGAAATGAAAAGCTAGATTTGTAAAGCGGCAATTCCATAAAAAATCAATCGTGGTTGACCATGACCGATCCAAATCATGTACGTATAGTGAGGAAACGCCGGCCTCGCCCTTTGCGGCGCGGGCAGTGGGTCGAAGTGCGTTCGTTCGACGAAATTCAATCCACGCTGGACGCCGAAGGCAAACTCGACGGCCTGCCCTTCATGCCCGAGATGGTCAAGTATTGCGGGCGGAAATTCCGCGTCTCGCGCAGGGCCGACCGGGTCTTTCTGGATCATTATTGCTACGTCGCCGGGCTGAAAGACACGGTATTCCTCGAAGGCCTGCGCTGCGACGGCCAGTCGCACGACGGCTGCCAAATGCGCTGCGAACTGTTTTGGAAAGAAGTGTGGCTAAAGCCTGCCGATCCGCCAAGCGGGCCTGAAACCAATCCGCCTGCCAATGAACTTATTTCCTTGAATCTGCCCACTGCGCAAAGGCGATCGGTTTATATGTCAGGCAACGGAGTTGGTGCATGCATCGACCAGATTGCCTTGGTGGGATCCGCGGCAATACGTGCAAGAACTGCAGCTTGGCGAAACTACACTTGGCGAACTTTCGGTAAATTTGCTGAGACGTGCAAAGCAAAAAATATTCCGATTGTTTCAGAGACAAAAGCCGCCGGCCGAAAACCAGTTTACCCAGCCTACTCCGACCGAAATCCTCAACCTTCAGGCCGGCGAGTGGGTGGAAGTAAAAAGCCTGCAAGAAATCCGGGCCACTTTGGATGCCAACGGAAAAAACCGGGGACTGGGTTTTGCCCCGGACCAGGCGGAATATTGCGGAAAACGTCTGCGCGTGGCCGGCCGGGTGGAAAGGCTTATTCTGGAATGGTCGGGCGAGCTGCGGCTCATTGCCAACACCGTCGAACTTGAGGAGGCCACCTGCCACGGCCGAATGTGCCGTTCCTGCCCGCGAAACTGCTATCATCTATGGCGTGAAATCTGGCTCCGCCGCGTGCCAGGATCTTAAAACCAGTTCACACGCCTTTAAAAAGAATTAGAGTCTTAGGTTAAGGTAGGTGCGCGATTTGCGCATGTTTTTTATTGCAAATTGTCAATTGCAAAATGCAAATTGCAAATTGGACAATGTCAAACACTTGCGCCAATTTGCAATTTGCAATCATATTTTGGTTGCGGCCATAGGCCGCGCTATGAGAACAGGGATGATAATTATCCATTGCCGGCGATGCGACTTAGATATTTTTCTTGCCAATAATTGTACTGGGGATCGCCCAGGCGGAAGGTAAAAACGGCGTCGGGCAAGCGGCGGCCTTTCCGATCGGTGGAATGCACGCGCACCAGGACCGCGCCGTCCTGGCGGCGATCTACATCCCACGATTCCGGTTCCATGGGAGACGTTTCGGCGGCGAAGATCGTAGGATTTCCCTGATCCGGAATTCTCACGCCTAAAAAGCCTTTGAAATTGCTGGTATTGGGGTAGTAAATAAAGGGCGGTATTGTGCCCGAAAGCCACAAGCAATTCTACGCCAATTTTTTAGGCCAAAATGCCTTATCGAAGCAGGGATTTTTCGATTGACAGCAAACGTTGTTTCATGCGGACTCCGCCTGGAGCGGAATACGATCCAAGACCCCGGCCGGAAAGCACCACCCGATGGCATGGTATAATGATGGGAATTTTGTTGCCGGCCATGCAATTGCCTACTGCTCGAAAGGCCCTGGGGGAGCCGGCCTGGGCGGCCAACTGCCCGTAGCTGCGAGTTGTTGCCACAGGAATTTTGCGGCATAGAAGCAAAACCCGGCGTTTAAACGCGGTCTGGCGCCCAAGATCAAGTTTAATATCCCGAAAATCATCGCTACTTGCGCCATTTGCATAAGCCTGAAGCCTGCCGGCCAAGCGCGGTTGCCCGCGCACGACTTAGCCTGGGCCACCAAACCGGGAGACAAGGCCTTTTTTGCCGAGCTGGGAGATGGATGGCCAAAAGTAAGCTCTTTGACGCGGTCTTTTTGGCCTAAGAGGGCAAACCAGCCCAATGAACTGGGAAATGTTGCCAAGCAGTATAGTTTTTCTTTTTTCATCATATAATAGCTAAAGAAATAGAAATCTTTGACATAAATCCTGAGGCGTCTCTATACTTTGTTCAAGCATAAAACCATAATTGATATATGGATTGTTATACGCCCAAAGAGCGCCTTGTCAACTTAGTTTGTCAGAATTGTTTTTTCAACTAGTCAAGCCAGGTGCGCAATTGCGGCGATAAAATCCGTTTCTTACCGTTCTGGGAAATTCGAGGTTCCGTGGAATGAATCGCTACAGCTCCTTAAGTGACGATTTCTACGTCAACATGAATTTAAGCACGGAGATGGAGCTTCCGGCCAATCGCGAGACGGTGCTGCACTTTTTCGAGCGCGTGCAAAAGACCTATCCTACCATGCGAAATTTCTATTCCCGCGAACGGGGCGATTTCGTGCTCGAGGAGGACAAGGAACGCGGCAGTTATCGCTGGTGCACCATCGAGCCGCGCCGCGTATGCTCCGGGCAGGTCAACCCGGACAAGATCGAAGAAGCCATGCAGCAGCATAAACTGATCTTGGAATTAGCCCCATACACGCTTTCGGTCAGCCCGCTGGATTGCGAGGCCCTGGATTTGCTTTACGGATTCGATTTCACATACCGCGGCAACCAGAACCAGCTTGTGACCGAGGCCCTGGGCGTGGGTCCCGGCCTGGAACGGCTGCTGGAAGTGCCCGGCGTGACCGTGATCAATTACGAGCCTTCGCTGACGGTAGCATTGGACGACGAATGCCGTTTGCAATGCCGCTGGAGCGTGGAGACGCGCACTAACGCCTATCAAGTCCGGATCGGGGAATATCCCGAGGAACAAATCAGCGTTTACGTGACCGCCCGCCAATACGGCAGTCTTTCGCCAGACACAACCTTCGTGGAAACGCTGGACCGGCTGTCCAAAGTCTGTTCCGACATGCTGGAAAACCACGTGATCGAGCACGTTCTTCAACCCCTGGCCAGGGCGATCTCGATGAAATGAATTTTTTACATAAGTTTGCCTTCCGGAATTTGTCGAGAGCCGACACAGCGATCCGGCCAACTTTCAGCGTTGCGGCCGGTGCGGCGATAATTGCCGCTTTAGTGTTCGTCGCTTATTTCCCCGCGATAAATGGACGCTTCATTTTGGACGACGAAATCCTTCTAACTGAAAGTCGATTTATCCGGGCCCAGGACGGCCTGTATCAATTCTGGTGCACCAACGAGGCGGACGACTACTGGCCGCTGACGAATGCCTCGTTCTGGATGGAATGGCGGTTGTGGGAAATGAACTCGGCGGGCTATCACGTCACCAATTTGATCTTGCACGCCGTGGAATCGTTGCTGATATGGTTGATTTTACGGAAGCTGTCGATCCCCGGCGCCTTTTTGGCGGCCGCGATCTTTGCCGTGCACCCGGTAAACGTGGAATCGGCCGCGTGGATCGCCCAGCGGAAAAACATGATGACGCTGTTGTTTTTCCTGTTCTCGATTTTATGGTATCTTCGTTGCCTTGAAAGCGCTCCCCGACCAACCTTCGGCCGGTGCCCGGTCGCGGCTAAACAGCCTGCCACTCAACACTCGGCGTCGAGCCTTTCATCCCTCATCCTTCATCCTTCATCCTTTATCCCTTGGTACTGCCTGAGCTTGTCGGCGTTTGTGTTGGCGATGCTCGGCAAGGGATCGGCCGCCGTTCTGCCTGTATTGCTTTTGGGAATAGTCTGGTGGCTGCGCCCGCTAATTTTACGGGATTTTCTGAATATCGCGCCATTTTTCGCCGTTGCCGCGGCGTTGACCGGCGTGAATATATGGTTCCAAACGCATGGCACCGAAGAAATAACACGCAGTGTCGATTTTATCGGCCGTCTATTGGGAGCGGGCGCAGTGGTATGGTTCTATATTTACAAGGCGTTTTTGCCCGTGGACCTGGCATTTATTTATCCGCAATGGCAAATCAAGGACGCCAATCCATTGTGGTGGCTACCCCTTGCGGCGGCATTGGCCCTCACGGCAGTGCTCGTGGCGTATAGAAAAAGCTGGAGCCGCCCGATGTTGTTCGCCTGGGGATTTTTCTGCGTGGCACTGGCACCGGTAATGGGCTTTGCGGACGTGGGCTTCATGAAACATTCGCTCGTGGCCGACCATTATCAGCACATCGCCATAATCGGCGTGATCGCCTTGGCGGCGTCGTTTTGGAGCATTTGGCAAAAGCAAAAAAATGCGGGAAAACATCCGGCCGCCTCCCTCATGGTTGCCGTGGCCGCGGTGGCCTGTCTTACGTTGCTCAGTTTTCGGCAATCCGCAATCTATTGCGACAGCATTCATCTCTATACGACCGCGCTGGAAAAAAATCCGGAATCTTGGCTGGCGCATAATAATCTGGGTTACAGCATGATCAGCGAGGGCTGGTACCAGGAAGCAATCGATCATTTGCATCGCGCCCTGACGCTTAATTTCAACTATGCCAGGGCCCACTACAACCTTGGCAATGCCTTGTTCAAAATTGGCCAGGTTAAAGAATCCAAGGAGGAATTCCTGCTCGCTTTAAAATTCGATCCGGATTACGCCGAGGCCCACTACAATTTAGGCAACGCCTTGTACCGCGAGGGTAAAACTATCGAGGCGATCGAACATTATGAACACGCGCTGCGGAGCAAGCCCGATTTTGCCAGTGCGCACAACAATCTGGGCGCCGCCTTGGCCGCGGTAGGCCGATTGCCCGAGGCCATCGAACATTATAACAAGGCCCTATCACTCGAACCTGAATATGCCGAGGCCCACAATAATTTAGGCTATGCATTGTATAAAATGGAGCGGTTGCCGGAGGCGATCGAACATTATGAGCAGGCAGTTCGGATATGGCCCGACTATGAAGCCGCGTATTCCAACCTGGTGGCGGCCTGCGCCAAAACGGGCCGAACGGCCGAAGCCATAGCCGCCGCCCACAAGGCCATAGAAATCGCCCGATCCAAGGGCCACGCCGCCGCCGCCGAAGAAATCGAAAACTGGTTGAAATCCTATCGCGCCGCCGGGCGACCTTGAGATTATGAGATTAGAAGTGGTCGCGTAACTTTTTCTTGAAAGAATCTTATATAAATGGTTCTTTCCGGTTGTGCAACTGCGTTTGTAGATAACAATCTATCCGCTAATTACAAAATAATACTGCCGACCCCTTTAATCCTTTGACGGCGTGTTCCTCGGTAAATCCATTCGGCCGGCCGGATTCAACGCGTCAAGCAACCGGCACGGCCAGGTTGTCCGTCATGGTGTCTGGCCGGTTGCTGACGTGTATTCGTAATCAATGCGTCAGGCAACAGGCATTGCAAGGTCTTCTGTCGGGCTGTTTAGCTGCTCGCTGACACGTATTCGTTCCCAAATCTCTCCACGATGCACGGGGACGTTGGGATCGGCCTCAAAGCCCAGTTTTACTCTCCCGCCTATAATTTTCAGCACCGTGACCTTGAGTATGCGATGGAATCCGTCGGTTCCACCGATCACAACCGATTCCTGATTTTTCCTCGATAAGACTAACATGTTTAAACCTCCGTTTTTAATGGTTGATTGCTTAGTTCATTCCCGCTCCAACTGTCCGCGGGTACGTCACTGGCCAGCAGGAACACCTGCACCACGGTGCCGGTCGTAAACACCTTCACCACGGTACCGGTATTCGGCTCGATTTCAGCGGCCGCTTCGCGTACCTCCACCCCGGTGATTTTTTTGATCTCCTGGCGCAGCGCGTCGGCGGTGTTGTCGAACAATTGCTTATGGAACTCCTGCACCTGGGCGGCGCCTTCCGGGCTCTTGGCCAGGGCCTTCTCGGCCTGCGTCAAGGTTCCGTGCAGCGTGATTACCAGCGTGTTCTCGCTGAGGACCACTGTTACCGATTTGGGCACGCGGCCCGATCGCCGCTTCTCGAAAGCGCTTGCCACTTGGGCGATCCGATGCGCAACGGTCGAATCCAAATTTTTCATAGGATTACTCCTTCCCCTGTCGCTTTCGCGAAGCAAAAAAAAGCCGACGTGGCCGAACACCCTCGGGTATTCGGCCACGTCGGCTTACTCATCATCGAGCCCCCCGGCAAGGCCGGGTTGCTATTCATCTAGTCGTCCGACGACACCAAATCTTATAATAAGTGGAGCCAGATTCAAGTATACTATTACTCCACTCGTGACGTAATTGTAAGGTTCGGTACAGGGATGTCAAGTGGAGTTGACTCATGGGCCAAACTTGGTGCTTAGAAGGAGCCAACGATTGTTAACCACTTTGCTGTTAAGGCTTTATGTTCACCACGGATGCCAACTTGGCCCCATGAATCGTGGATTTTTCACAACCCCTATTGGTTTTTTATTCCGCAATTGATATTATATTTCCCAAATCACTGAGGATTTGATGGCTAAGGTTATGCTGATAAATGGAGGTTTTCAGCCGTGCGGTCTTACATCCGTTAGCGGGGATGTCAGCGAGGTCGCTATGAAAACACAAGGAGAAATCGAAGCCGTAATTTGCGAAGGAATTAGTCGCTTTGAACAGGATTACATGGGCAGGGGACCCAAGGAGATCCACACCTACCTGCTTGGCGATCTACTTGTTGTCCGCCTTCAAGGCGTTTTGACCGCGGCCGAACAGCAACTGGTCCATGCACTTCCGGCCGAGAAGGGAAGGGACCTAATGAAGCAAGTGCGGACCCACCTGATCGAAACGGCCCGGCCGGTCCTGGAAGGCATGGTCCAGGATGTCACCAGAGTGAAGGCCTTGAGCATGCACCACGATATCAGCACCATAACCGGCGAGGAGGTCATTCTCTTCGCCCTTTCCGAGTCGCCCGTTTTCCGCGAAGTAAAAAAGAAATAGAGAAAAAAATAGACAGCCACCAAATATAGGCTAATTAGATGAAATATTTGGCGACATCTTTCCTGTCTATTCCAGACTTGGCGGCTGTCACCTTTTGCTCCTCTTTTGCTCCTGCCTTTTGCTCCTGAGAGTTTATTCCTCGGTTTCGTGTGGTATCGCCGGCAGGGTCACCAGGCACACGGGACAGGGGGAATTGCGCACGATGGTCTTGCAATCCAAAATCAGCGGCAGGTCCGTGATCGATTCCTCTATTTCGCCCATGATGATCAGGTCGCACTCTAATTCTTTTGCCAAAGCCACGATTTGCTGATTGGGATCGCCCGCGGACAAGGGGCAGACTTCCACCTCTCTTTTCAATTGTTCGGCCCGATGCAGGTCTTGTTGCAATAAATCGTTATTTGGCGGCAGATCGGGGCCAATGGGCACGGACACGATGGACAAGGCCACCAGCGGATCGAGCATCGTCAGCGCTGCGGCAAACAGGTCGCTGCTGGCCGCGGCGCCGTAGTGCACCAGAAGCACGTGACTCACGCCCACCCCCGCCGCCCTTAACTCGGCGATTGATCGGGCCTTGCGTTCGCCGATTTTGGGAATCCGGTTTCCCCCGGCCAGGTCGAAATATAGATCCCGGTTGCGGCTTAAAATCCGCACGGTGAGCGGCTTGGGATCGCCGCCATGCATGTTGATCCAATAAAAGGCGATTTGTTCGATCTGCTCGTCGGCCATGTAGGCGTTAGATGCGCCCAGGACCAATTCCTGTGCGTTTATGTCCATGGCCGTATGAACCACGGCGTACAGGGGATTGTTGGTGCGGATAATCAGCGGGCGCACCTGTTTGCCCGCCTTTTCCGCGCGGTTGACAACCGCCGTCATCAAAGTGCGATTGTATTGGTCCAACTCCGGCCCTAGCGTGGAGGCGTCGCCGCGAGAGGTGACCTGGGCAGTCATCACGGCAACGTCGGTCGTTTCGGGATCGGTTTCGGCCAGTGTTTTTTCCAGCATGAAAAGATTCTGGGTTGAACGAATGGCCACCAGCTTTCGATACTGTTTTTGCAGATCTAATACTGAAGAATCAACCTCGTCCGAGGTTTTTTGGTTGAATTGATCTAAATGTTCATGTTTTTCCTTGCCCAGACGCTTTTTATGGATATGTTCGGAGGTCGTGAAGATTACAAGAAATACCGTCGTAAAAATAGTTCCACCGATGGTGGCTACCTCTTTGGTCAAAAAATTAAGGACTGCCGAGGTAATAAGGATCAGAAATATGATCCCCAAGCCTATCGGCAGTTCAACATTACCGATACGCAAATTCAGTGGAACTTTAAACTCTCGTGGACTGCGATCCTTGAAACGGAGCACCACCATCGCCATGGCGTTCAAGGCAAAGCTCCAGACTAATCCGAAGGCGTAAGCTTCGCCCAAAGTGTATATGTTCCCTCGGCTGATAATAATGGCAAGTAATTGCAGGCCCACGATCAGATACAGCATCCTATAGGTGGTGCCATAACGGCGATGAGGTTTAAGGAACCAGTCGGGCATCACGCCGTCTTCAGCCACGCGGTTGAGTACTCCATTGGAACCTATGATCGAAGTATTGACCGCCCCGGCAAGAATGAGGAACCCCACCACTACCACGAAACCACTTAAAAACAACCTGGCCAGCGGCGGTCCGATCACGTACAGCGCCAGCCCGCCGATTAAATTGCCCGAATAATCCTTCATGCGAATTTCGTCGGGAATCAGCAGCACGGCCATAAAAGAAATGCTTGCCGTTAGCACCAGACTGTAAACAAACACTATAAACGCCGCCTTTTTGAAATTCTGCATCTTGGGCGACTGCACCTCGCGATAGACCTGCGCAAGGGTCTCTTCGCCGCTCATCGCCAAGACCGAGTGTCCGAAAGCAATCAACAATCCAATCACCCCGATAATGCTCAACCAGTTGCCGGGCTGGCGGAGTTTGGCAGCCAAGCCTGGAAACAAACTCGGGACAAATCCCAGTGGATCGTCTTGTTTTCCGGTGACTTCATTCATCTTGGGTTTGGGAATAAGATTGCCTTGCTCGTCTTTCACCATTTTGGGCGAAATAATCCGGGTTTGGCGATCGATTTTCCACATCTGTTTATCCACCCCGGTTACCCGGTCCACGCCGGTAACTTCCTCGTATTCCACCTTGGGTGAAAGGTTCGGATGGAAGGGCACCTTGTTAACCGGCCCCTGAACCAACAGAGTTATTCCACACCAGATAAGCATCACCGCGGCCATGACCGTGGTGGCGATCATGATTTTCAGCGCTTTGCCACTCGATTCATGGATCCCCAATATGTTCTGGCGGAAGAAATAAAGTGTAATCAAGCAGGCGATGACCACCGATCCCCAGCGGCGGACAGCGTCGGCCGCGTCCGGGCTGAACTGCAATTCGGGATTAATCATCGATATAGTATCTAATAACAATCCGATGATGTATTGACCGGCGGCAACCGAGCTTGTCGGCCCGGTAAGAATAAAATCGAACATCAAGGCCGATACCGACAATTTCGCCAGGAACCCGCCCATGGCTTCCTTGACCACGCGGTAAACGCCCCCGCGCACGAAAAGCGAGCAGCTTTCGATGTAGATTGAGCGCACCGCGTAGCTGAAAAGCATGACGGCCAGGATAAACCACGGCGCCGCCGGGCCGATGGCCCCTTCCACAATGCCGCCGATATAATACGCCGTGCTGGCCAGGTCGCAGAGCACTACCGCCGCCGTTCGCCAGTAGGAAATGAACGTCAGCATCACGCTGCTGACGATGATGACCTGCACCGGCCGGCTTAAACCGCCGGCCGCGCTTGAAGATGTACGATCCGAAAAAGATGAATCGGACATATCGACCTTTTAAACATCAATCGCTGAGATTCAGGGACACTTCGTCTCAGCGACCGACGAGAAGGCCCTTTCAAATCCGGCCAAGGTTCCACGCCTTGGCCTGCCTACGAGGTTAGCTGACGGGCTAGGGCTTGAAAGTACCCTGGTCTTGATTGAAGACCTGCGCCCCTGAAACGGATAAAACCGATTCGCTGGGTTCCCCGTTCCCAATTCACAGATGGGATTAGGCTGCATTACGTCAATTATAGGTTTTTAAGAAACGGTGACAATGAGTCCTTTGCCAGGCCCAAACGCCGCCGTATTAAATGCGTTGTAACTCGTTTTGGGTTAGGACGTTACATCAAATCCCCAATCCGCCGCATCCCATTATGATAATAAGCTATTTTTTTATATATCAATAACTCAACGGGGCGGCCTTTAAGCCAGGAGATCAATCCATATGTCCAGTGACAAAAAGGCTCTCCGCAAGCACACTTTTGTAGATCCAAAAGTTCAAGGCGCCTTGATCGCCCGGGTTGTGATGTATTGGGTGTTATGCTTGGCAAGCATCGCCCTTATGCTACTATGTTGGGATATTATTACCGGCCCAGCACGTATATTCTACATACATTTCGACGATTTGTGGTCATTTTACGGTCCTGCCGCCATAGCCTCTTTTTTGCTTTTACCCGTGGTCATAGGGGACATCATTCGCATCAGCAACCGCTTTGTCGGACCATTGTTGCGCCTGCGGCGTTCGATGCGGGCACTGGCCCGAGGCGAATATGTAGAACCGATCGAATTCCGGGGCAACGATTTCTGGTACGATTTTGCCGATGAGTTCAATGCCGTTCGCGCCCGAATCATGCAATTATCGGCCGAGAAGGAATCGGAAATCGAAGAAGATGAAGAACCGCTGGGCATCGGGCTCTGAAAAACCGAGGGCTGTGGCGGGGCGATAAAAAACCGTTTGCGGTTTTGCGATATTAATTTTCATGCTTGCCTCTTCAATACTATTGTCTGAATTTCCAGCCTTATAGCCTGCCCAAATGGGGTTTTCCCAGCGATGCCAGGCAGTTAAAATATCCCGGTGCCGAATAATATTCCCTCTCCCTCCGGGAGAGTGCTAGGGTGAGGACGGTTAAATTCTTGGATTGATTGTGATTTTCAGGTACGCCTCATGTCCAAAACGCCTGATGAACTGCGCAGAATCCGCTCGCTGGAAGAAGTTCATCGCTCGGTGCAAATCCCCCCGAGCCGGTGGTGGCGGCGATTGTTCGCCTTTGCCGGGCCGGCTTACCTGGTCTCGGTAGGATACATGGATCCCGGCAACTGGGCCACCGATATCCAAGGCGGCTCACAGTTCGGGTACCGGCTGATCTGGGTGCTGCTTATGAGCAACGCCATGGCCGTGCTCCTGCAAACCCTCAGCGCCCGGCTGGGCCTGGTGACCGGCCGCGATCTGGCCCAGGCCTGCCATGACGATTATCCCTGGGCGATCAACATCATGCTGTTTGTCCTGTGCGAGATCGCCATCGCCGCCTGCGATCTGGCCGAAGTCCTGGGCTCGGCCATCGGCTTGAATCTGCTCTCCGCCGCCTTGGGCAAAGCCGTGGGGCTGAACCTGGAAATTCCCGTGCTCTGGGGAGTGCTGATCACGGGTTTCGACGTGCTGCTGTTGCTTTTTATTCAAAAGGCCGGAATCCGCAAAATGGAAGCCTTTATCCTGGGATTGGTATTTACCATTGGATTGTGTTTTCTCATCGAGATTTTTCTGTGCAAACCATCGATCGGCGGCATTGCCTCGGGTTTTGTGCCCCGGCCGCTATCGGGGCTGGAATTGTACGTCGCCATCGGCATTATCGGCGCCACTGTAATGCCGCACAACCTGTATCTGCATTCGGCACTGGTGCAAAGCCGCGACGTAACCCGCAGCCGGCAGGCGGTAAGCAGAGGCGTGCAAATATAACCTTATCGATTCGTCCATCGCTATGAACGGGGCTTTTTTTGTGAACGCGGCGATCTTAATCGTGGCCGCGGCGACTTTTTGGGTCAATAACAAACCAGTAAACGAGATTCAAGACGCCCACGCCCTTTTGGAACAAACCCTGGGCACGCAAATCGCGCCCATCGCATTTGCCTTGGCATTGCTCTGCGCGGGACAGAGTTCCACGATCACCGGCACACTGGCCGGGCAGATCACCATGGAAGGTTTCCTGCGCTTCCGCATTCGACCATGGCTGCGGCGCTTGATAACACGGACAATGGCCATCAGTCCCGGCGGTTGTGGTAATCCTGGTTATGGGCGAAAAGGGCGTTTATCAACTCCTGGTCCTGAGCCAGGTGATTCTGAGCCTGCAACTTTCGTTTGCAGTTGTTCCGCTGGTGCGTTTTACCAGCAGCAAGCGCAAGATGGGGCCGTTTACCAATCCAAGATGGGTGCAGATTTTGGCCTGGGGAGTCACGGCGATAATCGCCGTGTTAAATGGAAAATTGGTTTATGAGGCGATTTATTCCTGGCTCGAATCCCCCGGCAACTGGTACTGGCCGGTCATGTTGGCGACCGTGCCCGTTTCAGCGGGTCTAATCTTGCTTTTGGCATGGATGACGTTCCGCCGCGAAAAACAGGTAATGGAACAGCCCGAGGTCTCGGCCGAGGAAGTCGCCGCCGAGGCGGCAAAGATGCAACGCCGCTTCAAACGCATCGGCGTGGCATTGGAAGCCAAGCCGTCCGACGCCTCGATGCTCGCCGAGGCCGTGTCGCTGGCCAAAAGCCACCGCGCCGAATTGCTCTTGATGCACATCGTCAACGGCGTAGGCGGGACCTGGTACGGCTTTCAAACCGGCGACTCGGAAAGCCGGGAAGACGAAATTTACCTGGATGCACTGGTCCAGCGCATGCGATCGGAACTTCGCGAACAAGGCGTGCCGGCCGTAGATGCCGTGCTGGGCTACGGCGACGCCTCCACCGAATTGGTCCGGATCGCCCATGAAAAAGGCGTGGACCTGGTCGTGATGGGCGGCCACGGCCACCGCGGTTTATTGGATCTGGTTTATGGCCAAACCATTTCCACTGTCCGCCATGACCTGAATATCCCCATCGTCACCGTGCGCGGGCCTATAGAAGGATTAGGGATGAAGGATAAATGATGAAGGATGAGAGTTGAAGGATGAATGTAAAATCGTTTACGGTTTCGCGCTGATCGCAGGACGACTTTAAAAGTCGTCCTACCAATGCTGTCCACTGCCCATTAACCACTAACCACTGACCACTAAAAAATGCCCCATCGCTCCTGGAAACTAATCGGCAGCCGCGACATATCCGACCACCGCATCTTCCGCATCCGGCACGACCTGTACCGGTTCGAGCCCAGCGGGGCGGAAATGGATTTTGTAATTTTGGATTGTCCGGACTGGGTAAACATTATTCCTGTGACTGCCGACGGCGAGGTGGTACTGATCCGGCAGTACCGCCATGGTACGCAAAGCGTGACTTTGGAGGTGCCCGGCGGCGTTGTAGAGGCCGGCGAAACACCCGAGGCCGCCGGCGTGCGCGAACTGGCCGAGGAAACAGGTTATGTGCCCGAGCGGGTAAAACCGCTGGGATTTGTCAGTCCCAACCCAGCCATCCAAGGCAACCGCAGCTATTCTTTTCTTGCCGAAGGCTGCCGCCTTGCCGCCGTGCCCCAGCCCGACGCATTTGAACACATCGAAATCCTGCTCCGCCCCCTGGCTGACATCCCCAAGCTGATCCGCGACGGCGAAATCTCCCATTCTCTAATAGTCGCCGCCTTCGCGCTTATGCACTTCTCTCGTGACTAATGTAAAGCCGCGACCAGTGGTGGCGCATGTATTGCTTTCATCAATTTTCCCATTCCACCTTGTTTTTCAAAGCATATGCCGCATAGGCTTTTTCCAGATCCGCCAACGTAACAGCCGACTTGTGGATCCATACGCGGTAACTCAGTCGGATGGGCTGTCTAGGCGGAAAAGTCTTGCCGTTTATGCCTGGCCAGCCGATGGAGAGTATGCCGTAGTGTCGCGCCATCCAGGTCTGGGGAAAATCGGGATCGTCGGGCGAAATAAACAGGGCGGCGCCGCTGGGCGTGGAAGGCGACATGATGGGATAAGTCAAATCGCACCAGGGAAGCGGCGTTTCGGTCAGGTCTTTTTTGGCCTCGCCGCCGGGAGTCGTTATTATCGATTTTTTCTCGTCTTTCACGGCGAATCGCATGTTCAGCCCGCCGTAACTCTTGCCTTCCGCCCCGCGAAGGGTGATCGGACTGTCGACCGGAATAAAAACAAAATCAAAATCCAGGGACCGGCTGGTTTCGTCGGCCGGAAAGGTGCGCAGCCAGCAGTGTTCGATCATTACTTTCTTGCCGTCGACGAACCAGCCGTTTTCCACGGCCAAAACCGCGCCGGCCGGCCCGGCCTGGCGGCAAATCCAACGCACGAACTCTTGCTTGATATCGGCATATTTCCAAAGGTCGTACTGCTTATCGCCGATGCCCACGTGCGGCCAGGCCCAGAATATGCCGTGATGATGATAATGATCCTTGGGAAAATCGTCGGTTAACACTTCGCCTTGCAACCCCCAAACCGGATGCACGTAGCAGGCCCTTGTGCGGCGATTATCCTTTGCCGGCACCTTCTCGTCGGTAATCTCGCCGTAATTGTAAACCAAGACGGGCGAAGGGCCCTCAACAAGCTTGAGCGATTTATCGCCGATCTCTTGAAATTGAAAAACCGGCTGCCCTTCGGCGTTTTGCGGGGCCATCTTAAGCGTGAATTGCCGTACCTCGGGGGCGTTTTCCCGGGGCGGAATGCTGGCCATCACCGTCCCGGCCGACTCGTCGGCAGTCCCATCTTCCTTCATAGCAGGAATGATTTGAACGGCAACTTTACTGTCAGGAAAACCTTTTTCCACCAGTTGCCGTTGTTTTGTGCAGTCCAGGCGGGCGTCTCTAGGCAGCGGGATGGATAACTGCTGCGGAATTTCTGCCCCCGGGACTGATAACGTCAATTCCGCATCCGCAAAGCAAGGTCGAAACAAGAATAACAGCGATATTGTGAAAAGGACTTTCTCCACGGCTTGTTTTCCTTTTGTTTTGCCCAAGTATTATCTTTTTTTCAACCGGCTATTTCCCTTGCAGATACCGCATATAATCCATGATCCACGGATTGGTCCACGGATTCCAGGTGGGGTAGCTGGCCGAAATTACGGAAACAACCAGCAGCGCCAGAGCCAACATCCGGGTCCAACGCCGCTTGGAAAAAATATCCAGAGCGGGCAGCATTATAAGCAGCCACAAAGGCGCAAGCCAAAACACCCAACGGAAGCCGCTGGTCATCCCTCCGTAATTCCGCTCAGTTAGCGGCCGGAACAGATAAAACAGTATGCAAACCAGCGATACGCCGCCGACCAGCACGGCCCAGCGGCGGAGCCGGCGATCTTGTCCCGGAAAAAGACTGATTATAATTCCCGCCGCGCTTAACAACCAAATCGGCGTAAGCGAAAATATCCCATGATGCCCCACAAGCACGTTTAACGCGTATACCGCCCGAGACTTCTCGCCCACGTCGATGCCAGTAGGATGCCGCCAGTAACTTTCGATCTCCTTGCCGTTGCGCTGGAACGTGTAATCGTACCAGTTGTCGTTCGGGCTGGTGTGCATATATGGAATCGTGAGCGTGCCGTGCGCGATCCAATTGGTGGCGAAAAAGGCCGCGGCTACAACAACCGCCGCTGGCACATAAGCCAATAACGTCTGCCGCGGGGCCTTCCACAACAGCACCAGGCTGATCGCGGCAAACAAGGCCAAGGCGGGCAATTCGAACGCGGCCATCAGGGCCCCGAAAAATCCGGCAAACAGAAAATAACGGATGCGCCGCTGTCCGTCGTGCCAGATCGGCACTACGGCATAAACCGCCGCCGTGGCGCAGACGGCCGCGATCAAATGATTATTGACGACCACGGCAAAGGTCGTCAAAAAAGTACCGAACGCCGCCGCCGCCACTACAAACAACCGCCCCCAATCGGACGTGCCGAAGCGCTCGGCCAATCGGGCGAGCAATATGAAACTAATCGCAAGCGGAATTACGTTGATTATCACCAGCAGAATCCGCCCCACGAAAAAGGGCTGCGTGGCCAGGGACAGCCCGGCAACATGATAGATGGCCCAATACAGTCCTGCCATCAGCGTGGCCATAAGCGGGGGCTTGCTGGAATACAGATGCCCGTCGTGCTTGACCATGTCGATCGTGTCCCAGTTGGGATCCTGGATCACCTTGTCGATGGCGTAAGGCGCCATGGACGCGCATATCAGGCTCGACCAGGGCCCGGACCGTACACCAGCGGCTGCGATCGTTTGCGCTGAGAAACGGCCTGCGGAGTTGGGCGTCGCGGCGCAACTGGGTCTCGATGCGGGCCAACTCCTTTTCCAGCGTCTCGCCATCGAGCCCTTGCCGCCGAAGTTGATCCTTGCGGCGGTCGAATTCGCCGGCGATGCGGGTGAGCCGATCTTTTGCCACGGCCGTGCGATCCACAGCATCCACGGCCATCACCCGCCCAAGCATTATTCCCGCGCTAAGACAAATCAGCAACCAGTACACGCTTTGGCGGAGATGGAACGTGGAATCGTCGCCGGCGAGACTCATAACAGTGGTTAGTGGTTAGTGGTTAGTGGGCAGTGTTGGTAGGACGACTTTCAAAGTCGTCTTACGGTCATCGCGAAACCGCAGGCGATTCGATAATCATCACTCATTTTTTATCCCTTATCCTTCATCCTTTATCCTTCTATCATCTTTGGGATCATCCTTTCCGGCACGTTCGCAGATGGAGTATGTTTTGGTATGCGGACGATTGTAGGCGATAAACAACTCGGCCAGGAAACCTATCGACATGAACTGCCCGCCTAGAAGCAGCAAGGCTACGGAGTAAAGCAACAGCGGCCGGCCGGAAAGGTGCAGCACCTCCATGCCCGGGATTATTCGCGATATGATCCAATATCCGGTAAGATAAAGGCAGATCAACGCCCCGATGACGAACGAAACGAGGCCAATCGAACCGAGAACGTGCTGGGGTCTTTGCCCGAAGCCGGTGAGGAATTTTACCGTCAATAAATCCAAAAATCCTTTGAAGAATCTTCCTAAGCCGTATTTCGAGCGGCCGAATTTTCGCGGCCGGTGGTTGATTTCGATCTCCCCCACGCGGAATCCTCGGCTGGCCGCCAGTACAGGAACGAATCGATGCAGTTCGCCGTAGAGCTGCACTTCGTCGAAAATTTCACGCCGGTAACACTTCATCCCGCAATTGTGATCGTGCAATTTCACCCCGGTCAGACGGCTCACCATAGCGTTGAACACGCGTGATGGAAAGACCTTGTGCCAGGGATCGTGCCGAACTTTTTTCCAGCCGCTCACCACGTCCAGGTTGTTTTGCATCGCCAAAAGAAACCGTGGGATCGCGCGGGGATCGTCTTGTAAGTCGGCGTCCAGGGTCATCACCAAATCGCCCCGGGCATGGCTGAATCCCGCGCTTAGGGCCGACGCCTTGCCGAAGTTGCGGCGGAAACGCAGCCCGCGGACCCGGCCGTCGCCCGCCGCCAAGCGCCGGATAACCGGCCAGGATTGATCGGTCGAGCCGTCGTCGACAAAGATAATGTCCAAGTCGTAGCCCTGCACGTCGGACACCTCGACCAGCTCCCGGTGCAAGATTTCCAGGCTCTCGGCTTCGTTGTAAACGGGAATGACTATGGAAAGCATTTGTAGATGATGAATTATGATTGATGAATAATGAATTTAAAACCTGTTCCTTTACCAACCGGGTATAAGTTCATTATTTAGCCCCCGGTGAATACACTGGAGGTTTTGCTTGCGGTCTCCACAAATATAGGATACCAGAAATAATCAATTCCGACACCAGCCATATCAGTCTCAGCAGGCCGCCGGCTACGGTGGCCAAGGCGTCGTTTATCCCGCCGCGAGCGAACATTTTTACCAGTAGTTCGATTAAAACCAGGTCGCGTACACCCAATCCGGCCGGAATAAACGATAAAAACCCGGCCACCATCGACAAGGAAACGGCCGCGACAAGTTCCGGGCCGTATTCGATAAGGCCGACGTCCGTTATCCCCATCGCACGAAACGCGGCCCAGAGACTGGCACCCATCAAAACCCATACAAGTATCATGCATAGCCAACCCGCCAAGAGGGTGCCCCAATTCAATCGCGATAAAGCGGCTGTGGCCGCCGGATCGGATTTCCCGATCCCGGCGAGACGGGCGAGAAATCGGAAAATCGGCGGCAGAACAGGCAATCCGGAAACAATCATCAGCCCGATCGAGCCCCAAAACAAAATGCGTTCTTCGTGCAACCGTACAGCCAAAATGCCGGCCGCTAGAAATGCGCCGACCGCCATCATAGTCAGCGTCTCGAAAAAAACGCTCACCACGGCCACAGCCGTATCGACACGCTGACCGCGGACCATCAAAGTCCGCAAAACGACCACCATCGCCTTGCCGGGCACGTATTTTCCCAGATGCCCGATATAATACGCCCTGAGCGTGCTTGCCCATCGAACGTCTTGACCAAGCACTTTTAGCACGTAAAACCAATACAATCCCGCGGGCAGCAGGCCGATAAGATAGATTGCCCCCGCCGAGGCCAGCCACAACGGCCGCCAGTGCCAGGACTGCTCGCCGATTTGCCGCCATGCCTTAAGGAGCGTGTCGCGGATGAACCACGCCACTAATACAATGATGAGCAGTTTTACCGCGATCAACAGCCATTTTTTTGAAAACAAAGTTCGCATACTCACCTGCAGGCTCCATGCTTGTGCAATATACCCTATTGTGATTGCCTTGCACTAAGTCCGCAAGATGATTTACATTCCATTGCTCGGGCAGATTATAGTATCTACCAAAAAGACTACCTAACAAGCCAGCAGATCAAGGACCTTGCCGATATTGCCCGGTTTGTGGAAGCGCATCCCAGACCGCAGGACTATCATTTGGGGCGTTCTGCAACTCTCTTCGTATCATTCTATTCTGTCGCCGACAACATCGCCGTTATTCCTGGTTATGCAAAAGAAGTAAAAGGCATAATCGATGTCTCTTCTCAATGAATGCACCGAGCCATCGACGTATAGATGGTTCACAACGCCGGGATGGCCTGAAGATGGGCCGTAGGTCGGTCGATTGCCGACGACCGTAGTTGTGGCCGGATCAGGATAGACATCCTTGCCGGTGCGGGGGGAAAAATCATAGGCTAGATAAGTGCGCAGGGCCTTGATCGTGGCGGAAGCGTTTTTGTCAAATTTCCCGTTGAAACCGGTTGGCCGGTAAAAAGGCATGTCCTTGTCCGGCGCATCGAACCCGACAACAGTATTGTTTGGATAAGTGTTCTTCAAGGGCACGCCCACCAGAGTTGCGCATGCCCCGGCAATCCAGGCACTGCCCACACTCGAAGGATCGGATGATGAGCCTTTATCGTCAATGGTTTCAACCACCATGATAGTGCGAGATGTGCCATCTGCCACGTCGTCAAGACTGATTCCCTTGCGTCGAAATTGTGGAAATAGGGTGCCGTCGGGATGGTCCTTGGAACTGCCATAAGGCGGTGTAGAAGTGGAATCCAAACATAATGCCAGGCTCTCCATGCATGTGGCTCCGACAGCCTTGTAGTTTGTTAGTGCGAATTTGCACCCGGGAAAGGCGGATGGGTCAACGTACGACTTATTCGGGTTGCTAGGACAGTCGAGTTCCGGGATCAGTGTATCACGCGCGTTCAGCTCAAGCACGTTCGTGTCCACGAGAGGGAGGAGAGGATCGGCATCCGGAGCACCGAAGCGCTTAAGTGACGAATCAAATTCATTGAACTCTCCATACTCCATTATGGGAAGCAAGCGGTAAAGAAAACTGAAACCACCGGCGCGATAATGCCCATCTTTACCGACAAGCGTCGCCGATGGAGGCAGTCTTTTATTGGCATCGTGATAATTGTGGAATGCCAAGCCAAGCTGCTTTAAATTATTAATGCAGGCCGCACGGCGTGCCCCTTCGCGTGCGGCCTGGATCTTCGGCACCAACACAGCGATCAAAATGCCGATTATTACAATGATGACCAGCACTTCGACGAGCGTAATGCCGGCATTCCTCGTGAAGTTCTTCATATGAATACCTTTCGGTTGCATAATCGGCTCTGACGCGACCTTCCATGACTTAGAAGGCTTCGCGGCGGGCTGAGTCCACAGCCCAGTGCCCGCTCGACAGTCAATATGACCAGTTTGGTGCGTTTCACGCACCCCACTGGTTCCACTTCAAAATCGCACCTGTGTCGGCGCTGGTAGCCATTGAGGCGTATTTGCCTAGGCAGCCTTTGGTATAGCGCGGCGGGCGGGGTTTCCAGGTTTTTGCGCGGGCGGCCAATTCGGCCTCGCTTAAACGGACATTCAGGGCGTGATTTGGGATGTCGATCTCGACGACGTCGCCCGGCTGGATGAGCCCGATTGTTCCGCCGGCGGCGGCCTCGGGGCTAACGTGTCCGATGCAGGCCCCGGACGTTCCGCCGGAGAATCGGCCGTCGGTTATTAGCGCGACTTTATCGTCGAGGCCCACGCCTTTGATGGCCGTAGTGGGTGCGAGCATCTCTTGCATACCCGGTCCGCCGCGCGGGCCTTCGTAGCGGATCACCACCACGTCGCCGGCCTTAACCTTTCCGTTGACAATACCTTCGTACGATTCCGGTTCCGAGTCGAAGATAACCGCTGGGCCGGTGAATTTGAGCATATTTGGTTTAACTCCGGCCGCCTTGACGACCGCGCCCTTCGGCGCCAGGTTGCCGTAGAGGATTATCAGGCCGCCTTCGCGGCTGTAGGCATTTTCGACTTCGCGGATGCAATCGTAAGGATCGAAGCCCAAATCTTCCTTGGAAAGATCGCGAATACTCCGGGCGGTTCGCTTGACGCTCATGCCCTCGCTGGTCCGATTGCCGCCGGCACAGCGCGGCCAGTTCAAGCGTCTCGTCGCGCACGGTATTCGCGCGGATGTCATAATCGGCGATGTTTTCACCCAATGTTTTTCCCGACACAGTAGGCCGATCCAGGCTAAGCAAACCCGGACAACCGCGGCTGATGCTGCCCAGGATAGTGTGTATTCCGCCGGCGTTGTGGCAGTCTTCCACATGATAATTGCTGCTTGGGGCGACCTTGCAGATGTTCGGCGTGCGGCGGCTGAGTTGGTTTATGCGCTGGATGTCGTATTCCACGCCGGCCTCGCGGGCAATCGCCAGTACGTGGAGCACGGTGTTGGTGCTTCCGCCCATGGCCATGTCCAGGATCATGGCATTGTCGAACGACTCGGTGGTGCAGATCTCGCGGGGCAGCAGACCGTGGCCCTCGCCTTTTTTATCGAACTCCAAGACCATCTCCACGATCCGCCGGGCGGCCTGTTGGAAGAGTTTTTTGCGTTCTTCGCTGGTTGCCAGGAGCGTGCCGTTCATGGGCAAGGCCATGCCCAGGGCCTCGCACAGGCAGTTCATGCTGTTGGCGGTGAACATTCCCGAGCAAGAGCCGCAAGTGGGGCAGGCGAAGCGTTCCAGATCGAGCAGCTCCTGGGCCGTGAGCTTGCCGTCCTTTTTTGCGGCGGCGCCGGTAAAGACGTCGATCAGATCGACCGATTTTCCGCCGGGCGTTTTGCCGGCTTCCATTGGGCCGCCACTTACGAAAATGGCGGGGATGTTCGCCCGCATCACGCCCATCAACATGCCGGGCACGATTTTGTCGCAGTTGGGTATGCAAATCACGCCGTCGAAGCAATGGGCCGCTAACATAGTCTCCACCGAGTCGGCGATCAACTCGCGGCTAGGCAGCGAATACTTCATGCCTTCGTGGCCCATGGCGATGCCGTCGTCCACGCCGATGGTGTTGAATATGAACGGCACTCCGCCGGCTTCGCGTACGCATTGTTTTATATAGTTGCCGACTTTATCCAGGTGCACGTGGCCGGGAATGATGTCCACGTGGCTGTTGCAGACGGCAATAAACGGCTTGCGAAAATCATCTTCTTTCACGCCCACGGCACGGAGCAGGCTGCGATGCGGCGCCCGCGAATCGCCCAGCTTGATCGCATCAGATCGCATGGTTAAAAATCCTTTCAGATGTTTTAAGAACCTAAAACAAAACCTCCCCTCTCCCGACCAACCGACCATGCCGACCACGGCTTCGCCGCGGTGCCCGATGGTGCCCGTTGGTGCCCGGAGAGGCGCCCTGAGGATACCTGGGGGTGAGGGTCTTGGCAGGTCAGATGTGCGAAGTTACCCGGAGGTTCATTTCTACCATTTATCATTGTAGTCCTAAAAAAATGATTCGTGTAGTGGCACTACCGGCACAACCGGCAAAGGTTTCATAACCGGACAGGCTTTTGCCGCGTCGAATGAGCACGCGGCCTGGTTTGCGACGGTTTTCCGACTTGCATAAACCCCTAAGAATAACTGCTTTATTTGCATTTATTATCCGTCTAATTACAATAAATATTTAGCTTGTCTTTCAACTCTAAAAACGCGGCAATATCACTTATCCCCTGGCAGTTTTACTTCATTAAATTTCTCACGGTGATGATCATGAAGGATTTATTATTTGCGGTATTCAGGCACAAGGGCAAGGGGGTTTTGTTTTTCGGCGTCGTGCTGGCCGGGACGGCGCTGTTTACAATTTTTGCCCCCAGAAAATTCCATTCCGAGGGGAAACTGTATGTTCGCTTGGGTCGCGAAAACGCGACATTAGATCCCACGGTCACCTTGGGAGAAAATTCCATCGTAGCCATTCCCCAGTCGCGCGAGAACGAAATAAATTCGGTTGCCGAGATGGTTCAAAGCCGCGCCCTATTGGAAAAAGTGGTCGATAAATTGGGCCCTGCGGCAGTATTGGAGGAAGGGAATGCTATTACAGCAACCGGCAACATTGCCGGCAACGCCATTTCAGCCGATGCGGCAATCGTCGCACAAACCGCCCAGCAATCGGGATCCGTCGGCAATGGCCATGCCGGGGGTTTTAGAAACAGCGTCAAAACGCTTCTGGGCATACCCGTGATGAGCGATCGCGATCGGGCATTGGAGAAAATCGCGAAAAATCTCAAGGTCGAGCCCGCGCGAAAGTCCAATGTCATAGAAATCAGCTATATTGCCGGCAGCCCGAAGTCGGCGCAGGCCGTGGTGGCGGCTTTGATCGACGCCTATCTGGCCGAACACGTCCGCCTGAACCGCCCGCAGGGTTCACACGAATTTTTCGCCGCGCAGACCAACCGCCTTCACGACGATCTGGCGAAAAAAGAGCAGGCCCTTCGCGATTTGAAAACCCGAACCGGCCTGGCGTCGGCCCGCGACCAGAGGAAACAAATCATCGAGCGGATCGGCGCTTGGAAGACGATTTGCTGGCGGCCGACACGGCACGCGCCGTATCCGAGGCCAAAGTCGCGGCCCTGCGCAATAAACTCGCCAATCTTCCGGACACGCAGGTGACCCAGGAGGTTTCGGGCTACGGAAACGAGGGCACGAACGGCATGCGCGACCAGCTTTATGCCTTGCACGTGAAGGAGGGCGAAGCTGGGGCCAAATTCACGGCCGAGAATCCCAAGCTCCAACAGATCCGCGATCAAATCAGCCAGGCAAAAGAAATACTCGCCCAGGAGGAGCGGACACGAACCCAGGTGACCAAGGAACCCGGCCGCCTCAACCAACAAACGCAGCTTGAATTGCTGGCGGAAGAGCCGGTGCTTGCCTCGTTGAGCGCCCGAACACGCGAGTTGCGGTCCCAATTGAGCACGGCCCGGGATGAATTGAAGATTTTCAACAAAAACGAACTGCTTGTGTCCGAGTTGGAGCGGGAGGTGGAGATGCTGGACGGCGAATATCGCAAGTATTCGGCCTCGCTGGAGCAGGCACGCATCGATCAAGCCCTGGAGCTGGGGCGGATGTCGAACATTAATATAGCACAAGCGGCGACCTGCGAAGAAACGCCGGTCAGCCCTCGTCCAATGGTCAATTTACTTTTGGGATTGGGGGCGGGATTATTTGGAGCGATAGGCCTGTGTCTTGCCTGCGATCGTTTCAACACGTCGCTGCGCACGCCCCAGGACGTGGAAAAACATCTTTCCCTGCCGATTTTGGCAACCATCCCGCGTTTAAAACCCCAGCAATTGGCAGGCAATGGGAGAAGGTAACATGATTCAACAAACGGTAAAATCAATCGTCAAGTCCGGCAGCGGCTACTTGCGGAACGGGCAGGGCCGGGGCGGGTACATTCAAGAATATTGCCAGGCCCTGCTGCGACAATTGCCTTGGCCCAGCGAAAAAGCCGGCGACGCCCTTCGCACGCTGGGCATAACCAGTTACCGGCATGGCGAGGGCGTAAGCACGATCGCCGCTTCGCTGGCGGCCGCCGCGGCATCGCGAGGCGATTGCCGGATCTTGCTGGCGGACGCGAATATAGCCGAGCCTTCGGCCCACGAACGCTTCGGCGTCCCGCTACAGCCCGGCTGGGCGAATATTCTCCAGAACGGCGACACTGCGGACAAAAGCATCCAGCCTTCGTCGATATTCAACTTATCAGTGCTGGCCGCAGGAGCCCGGGATTCGCAAACCCTTTCGACCGGATATGCCTCCAAATTGCAGGGATTGATAAAAGAGCTGTCCGCCGACTACGATCTGACGGTCTTTGATTTGCCTCCGCTGGAAAGCCACAACGATGCGGCGCATTTGGCGGCCATGCTCGACGGAGCGGTGTTGGTGGTCGAGGCCGAAGAGACCCATCGCGACGACGTCCGCCGGGCGAGCAAACTATTGGCGCGATTCGGCGTGCGAATTTTGGGCGTAGTCCTGAACAAATTTCAGCAGCCCATGCCCGAATGGCTGGCCCGAGCGTTGTAAATCAATTCATGATCCTTTTGTGACGCCATGATTCCCGAAAAAGGCTCATCACGACGGCCGCGACTGCTAATAATGGCGTATGCATGCAGTCCCACGCGCGGTTCCGAGTCCGCCGTGGGCTGGAATCGCGCCGTGCAAGCGGCCAAACACTTCGACACGTGGGTAATCTGTGAGGAACATGAATTCAAACCCGACATCGTCCGATACCTGTTAGACAACGGCGACGTTCCCGGCTTGAATTTTACGTATGTACCCATGCCACGATGGCAGTGGGCAATGGGGCAGGCGCACGGCGCACTGTGGTACACGATGCTTAATCGATGGCATCGCCGGGCCTATGCCGTGGCCCGACTACTGCATGAAGAATTCGGTTTTGATCTCATGCACCAGCTTACTTTCTGCGGCTATCGCGAACCGGGTTACTTGTGGAAAATGGACGCGCCTTTCATTTGGGGGCCCGTCGGCGGAACACAAAATTATCCCTGGAGGTTTATCAAGCAAGCGGGCTTAGTGGGCGCGGTTCGCGAGGCTGGGCGGAACATTTTCAACAACTTCCAATTACACTTCAGCCGCCGGACAAAACTTGCCGCCCGCAGGGCCGCCGCGGTTATAGCGGCGACTTCCACGGTAGAGGGCGATTTTTCGCGGATAATAGGCGTTAAGCCGATGATCATTTCCGACGTGGGCATCGCGCGGATCACAGAAATTTCTCGCCCGCCCCGTCCGGCCCAAGAGCCGCTGCGAATTTTATGGTCGGGAGTGATGCAATATCGCAAGGCCCTGCCTTTGCTAATCGACGCCCTGGCGCAGATGCCGCGTGACGTGCCTTATCGTTTGCGGGTTTTGGGAAAAGGGGAATACCTCGGCGCCTGGCGGTGTCTGGCACAGCGAAAGGGCATCGACCGGCACATCGAATGGCTGGGATGGCTGCCGCACGAGCAGGCCCTGCAACAATACGCCTGGGCCGACGTTTTTGCGTTCACCAGCCTGCGCGACACGACCGGCACGGTCATTGCCGAAGCACTGGCGGCCGGCCTGCCGGTGGTTTGCCTGGATCACCAGGGCGCCCACGACGTGATTACCGATGATTGCGGAATCAGAATTCCCGTCACCACGCCGAGCGAAGTCATTCGCGGATTGCAAGAGGCGTTTGTCCGCCTGGCGCAGTCCGGCCGAACGCGAGCGGCTAAGCCTGGGAGCTTATTCCCGGGCGAGGGACTTTCTCTGGACCCGTCAAGGCGAAAAAATGGCGGCCGTGTATCGGCAAGTGCTGGGCAATTCACCAAACGGAAGAAATTCAAAACATGAACTTCTCAACAAATCGATTGCCGTTCGCATCCGCGCAGCCGCCGAGCGCAGCGCAGGCTGCGCCGCCGTGCCCATGAATATTGTTTTTGGCGATAGATACCGGAATTCCTTCGGTATATTGATGTATCACCGCATTGCGCCTAATATTTCCGGCATACCCGCCCCCACTTGGAACATCACTCCGGAAAGGTTTCGCGACCAGATGCGCAGCCTGCTTGCACGGGGATATAAACCGTGGCCTTTGCGGAAGGCCGTGGAACACCACAGGAAAGGCTTGCCCATACCGCGCGGCACATTTGTCTTGACCTTTGACGACGGCTATGAATGCGTTTATACGAACGCCTGGCCGATATTAAAAGAACTTGGGATTCCGGCGACGGTATTTATCGTCACGGGTTTTGTGGATACCGATGGGCCCCTGCCCTGCGAAGATTGGCCGGCTATCGGATCCAATTTAGTGCCGGCGTCGGCCTGGCGCCCCCTTTCCAAAGAGCAATGCCGGGCAATATCGGCCGATGGATTGGTCGATTTGGGCACGCACACGCATTGGCACGAAGATTATCGCGGCCGCAGAGAAGCTCTCCGACGCGACCTGGCCCTTTCGCTCCAAACCACGCGAAAAATGTTCGGCGACAAGGAGTACGCTTTTGCATTTCCATACGGTTATTCGGAGCCCGAAATGACCGCGGTTGCGGAAAACAGCGGAGTAATATGCGCATTAACCACCCAAAGAAAATTGATCGAGCCGCTGACCGATCCCTTTGACTGGGGAAGGTTAAATGTGGAACAGTACGATTCCGGGGCCACCCTGGCGGCCAAACTGAGCGGCTGGTACGGGGCAATCTACGACTTCTTACACAGCCTCGCGCATTTTCATCAAAAGAAATCCATTTATACCGCCCTAACCAACGCCCGTTCGAATGAACCGGCGCGGCAAAAAACCATATATTGATAAACGGCGGCAAATCCCGCATCCAACAAATATCCATATAATGAAAACCCCCCGCGATACAATCAGAGATTATTCCGAATCCCGCGGCGCACCTCTTCCCGCGACATCGGGCACCGCACTGGGCGGTTGCCGGTTGCAGGCGACGGGGCGCGATTGGGGATAGTCTCGATTTTAGACCAGGCGGTGGTAAGCGCCACGAATTTCGCCACCACGCTCATCATTGCCCGTCTCTGCAGCAAAGCCGACGTGGGCGTTTACTATCTGGCCTGGACTCTGATCTTGTTTATCGTGGCTGCGCAGGCGAACCTTATTTCAGTTCCGTATACCGTATACTGCCGCCGCCGTGAAGGCCAGTCGCTGGCTTCCTACTCGGGAAGCATGCTCGTGCATCAACTTTTAACCTCGGTCTTGGCGGTCTTATGCCTGTGCGGGATGGCGATTTTCTTTTCCATGGGTTTCGGCCCGCAGGCCATGGGTTCGTTGGGCTGGGTGCTGATATGCGCCGCCCCTTTTATTCTCCTGCGGGAATATGCGCGGCGATTCCTGTTCGCCCATCTGAAACTCACTACTGCGGCCGTCATGGACGTATGCGTTTCCTGCGTCCAATTGGCAAGTTTATTGATGCTGGGCAGTTTCAACTTGCTCACGGTCCCGGCGGTATATGCGGTCATGGGCGGGGCAAGCGCCCTGGCATTGGCAATATGGCTTGCAACCAATCGCCAACCGATCCGGTTTCAGGTCAATCGTTTTGGCCCCGATTGGCGTGAAAATTGGAACTTCGGCAAATGGGCCATGGCCGGTCAACTAACCGGACTGGCCTTTTATATTCTTCCCTGGCTGTTAACCATGGCCCATGGCGAGGCCGACACGGGGATGTTCGCCGCCGGCAACACCCTGGTGGGATTGGCCAACTTATTTGTGATTGGATTATGCAATTTTCTCACGCCCAAATCGGCGCAGGCTTTTGCCCGCGAAGGGCCCGCCGGATTGGGGCGCGTGTTGCGAAAAGCGACTGTTATTTTTAGTGTTTCGCTGGGATTATTTTGCTTGATAGCCGTTTTTTTCGGGAACTATCTGGGATTGATCGTATTCGGCGCAAAATATCAAGGCGCAGGCCCGCTCATCGCCGTTTTGTCGGTCGCCACGCTAGTGGACGCGCTGGGGCTGACGGCCAACAGCGGGCTATGGGCCATCGACCGCCCGGCCGCCAATTTCCCCGCCGATATCGCGCAACTCATAGTTACCCTGGGCACGGCCCTGTGGTTGGTATTTCCCTTGGGTCCGCTGGGAATCGCGATTGCGATGGTCCTCGGGCGGACAACGGGGGCCGCGCTTCGCTGGATCACGCTGCGGGGATTGATGGACATGTCCCCCTGCCAGGCAGATGTCGCCTGATCGGTGCACAATTATGCAAGATTTCAGCTCCAATTCCGGTTCGCCGACGGCTGCCAAGACCTCCTGGCGGTTATGGTTGACGGTCTTGGTCTTGGGGGGGATATTTTTCTTTGTGGACCACGATTTGGGCATTTCGTGCTCGCCGCAGTTTGCGCCATGGGCGAATTCGGGCGAAATAATCGCCTCCGGCGGAAACACCCTCAAGGGCGCCGCTTTGTCCTTGATCGGACTTTTGGGCCTTTATTTTCTCGTCGATAAACAAGGGCCCAAATTGCAACTGCGCGGAATAGCCCCGGCCTTGATGTTCTTTTTCGTCGCTTGGGCGGCGATTAGCATAACCTGGTCGATAGATCCGCCCTTGACCGCGCACCGCGTGGCCGTGTTGTGTTTTTATTTCCTCGGGGCGCTGGGCATCGCCAGGCAACTGTCCGACCGCGACCTGGCCGTTGCCGCGCTGGCCATCACAACCGTCTATCTTGCCGTGGGCATTGCCGCCGAACTCGCGCTGGGGACGTTCCGGCCATGGGCCTCGGATTATCGCTTTAGCGGAACCGTGCATCCCAATTTCCAGGGATTGCACCTGATGATCCTCTGCCTGGCGGCATTTCTACTGGCACAATCGAATCCGTCCGAGGGAAGGCGTAAATGGTTCATCATCCTATTTGTTATAGGCTTTGTATTTCTCTTGCTCACCAAATCGCGGACATCCCTGGGGGGATTTATGCTGGCGATTTCGGTGCTCTGGTTCCTTAAAACCACTTCTTTTTACCGAACGTTATCCGCCGCGGGAATTTTATTTTGCATTTGCGCAACACTGCTGATTTGTTCGCTTTCAGGCGTCAACGAAAAAGACGCTTTTTCGAGGGTTCTAACATTGGGACGACAGGACAACAGCGAAGAACTAACGGGCCGCTTGCCCATCTGGAACGAGTTGATGCAATACGCGGATCGCCGCCCAATGACCGGCTACGGTTATGAATCGTTCTGGACGGCGGAAAACATCGAAGATCTTTCCGAGCCGCTGGGATGGCGTTTTCGTCAAGCCCACTGCGGCTATATCGACGCAGTTCTAAGCGCAGGTCTCATAGGCGGCGCGTGTTTATTGATGGTTGTAATCATAGGAATTTATAAGGCGGCGGGACGATTTCGAGAAACCAAGCATATCTGCTGCGGCATAACTTTGGGAATGTTGATATTCGGCCTGGCCGACGCGATTCTGGAATCGGGCATGGTTGGCGGGAATTTCGTGACGCTTTTGGCCGGGTGCGGCATAATTCAACTGCTATGTCTAATCCCGCAAAGCGATTCACATCGGGCAATTGATGCCGCAATGGAGAATGATTCCATCACTGCTAGTGTAGTAAACTCAACCACGAATGTTGCCAAGCCCATGGGTTGCAGCCCATGGGCTTAGATATTTTTTAACCGATGTATTTATGCGAATTGAAGCCATACCCGCCGTTCAGTTAACAGCCGGCCAACTTTCGCTCTGGTCGCAATTTCAGCGCGCCTGGGCCTCTTTGGATAGTCCCTATTTCCGGCCGGAATTCACCCAGGCCGTTGCCGCGGTGCGCAGCGACGTGGAGGTGGGCATCCTGGAAGACGGCAACGAGGTTATGGGCTTTTTCCCTTTCCAGCGCGGCAAAGGGAACGTAGGTGTGCCGGCGGGCGGAAAAATGTCCGATTTTCACGGGCTGATTTCCCCTCAAAACACCGATTTCAATCCCATGGAAATCCTCAAGGGCTGCAATCTATCCGCCTGGCACTTCGATCATCTGGTCGCCGAGCAGGATATTTTCCGGCCTTATCATTGGAGCGTCGCGGGCTCTCCATACATGGATCTCCGCGGCGGTTGGGCGGCCTACGAGAAGCCAACTCGCCGAACATAAAACTTCTTATAAGCGAATGTGGACCAAACTCAGGCAAGTCGATCGCGAGGTGGGCGAAGTCCGGCTCGAGGTCCAGACGGCCGACTCCGAGGCGTTTTCTTCCATGATCAAGTGGAAACGTGAACAATATCAAAGCACCGGGGTCGCCGATGTACTGGCGGTCGATTGGACCGTTGCCCTGTTGCAACGCATCTTAACTTACAAAGCCGAATCTTTTTCCGGCATCTTAACGGCATTATATATAGGCGATATTTTGGCCGCCGTTTTGCTGAGCATGAAATCGTACGGCGTGCTGCACAGTTGGTTTTCGGCTTACAACCCGCTGTTTGCGCAGTTTTCGCCGGGATTGATACTTTGGCTGGAAATGGCCAAAGTTGCGGAAAAATGGGGGATAACACGCATCGATTTGGGAAAAGGCCCGGAAGATTACAAAAGACATATAATGTCCGACTCGATTGCGATGGCCGAAGGTTCGGTTGATACCCGGCCCCTGGCCCAAATCATACGGCGCCATTGGTATCGCGCATATCATTGGCTTGGCAAAACGCCTTTGCGCAAGCCGCTTTTGATTCCGGGGCGTTTTATCCGCAGGATGATCGAGTCGAATAAATTAAAATAACCTTCGCGAAAAGAACATGATTCACGCCATAGACATTTTTCTGATAGTGTTGAGCCTGGCCATAATGGCGCCCATGACGGCGTTTGTTTTGGAATGTTTGCTGTCGATTTTGCCCTTCCGCACAAAGCCGGCCGCGACAACACTCCGCCATCCGCGCACTGCCGTCCTGATACCCGCCCATAACGAACAGTCCGTCCTGGAACAGTCCTTGGGAGTTCTTATTCCCGGCTTATCGGGCGGCGATCGCGTGCTGGTTGTCGCCGACAATTGCGACGATCGAACGGCCGAAGTCGCCCGGGCGGCGGGGGCCGAAGTTGTCGTCAGGCACGATCCGGCGCGGCGTGGCAAAGGCTACGCCCTGGATTTCGCCGTTCAATATCTTCGTCAAGACCCGCCCGAAGTCGCGGTGATCCTCGACGCCGACTGCCTGGTGTTAACCGATGCAATAAAAATTCTCGCCCGAGAGGCGTTCCAAAGCGGGCGGCAGGTGCAGGCCCTAAACCTTACGGACCGCCTGCCCCCGACGGCTTCGCGTCAGGTCTTGGCGATCCTGGCAAATCGATTCACCAATCTGATCCGGCCGCTGGGACTATCAAGGGCGGGCCTGCCTTGCCGGCTGATGGGCACAGGATTGGCCATGCCCTGGCCGCTTCTGGAAAAGGTGCCGTTTGCGGGCGACAACCTGGTTGAAGACATGCAATGGGGCATAGATCTTGCTCTGGCCGGATTTTGGCCTTTATTTTGCCCGGATGCCCGGGTTACAAGCGCTTTACCACTCCAAGATCGGGCATTTGTCAGCCAGCGTACGCGTTGGGAACACGGCCACCTGCGAACCATGTTCGCTCAGGTGCCCCGCCTGCTGGTAAAATCGCTGCGGCATGGGGATTTCCGCTTGTTTTGCCTGGCCTGGGATTTGAGTATTCCACCCCTTGCCTTGTTGGCTGTATTATGGTCCGCGGCTATAATATCGAGCCTGGCGGCCGCATGCGCCGGTGCATCGTGGCGGCCTGCCGCGATTTTGTCTATCGGAGGTATAATGACGGCCTTGGCGTTTGTAGGGTCATGGTTTGTCCATTGCCGGCGGCAAATTCCCTTTACCGCTTTATTGACCGCGCCACTTTATATAGTCCAAAAAATACCGATATATATAAGGTTTATCCTGAATCCCGAGAATTCTTGGGTCCGCACCCAACGCGACAAATTCCCTTGCGGCGATCCAACGAGGTAACCAAATGAGCACGCGACACGATGTCCAGCCTGCTGCTTCACAAGGAATACAAGATCAACAGTTTTCAATTCTCGGCGTAAAAATCCTCAATGTGACAAAACAACGGGCCTGCGAGCTGTTGGAAAAACTCATCCGCAATCGCGAAGGCCGGGCCCGAAGCGTGTTCCTCGTCAACGCCCACACGCTGAATCTTGCCGCCGGCGATCCCCAATATGGGGCGATTCTCAATGCCGGCGATTATGTCTTTGGCGACGGCACCGGCGTGCGCTGGGCCGCCAAATTGCAGGGGATCCGACTGGCCGACAACCTGGTGGGCACCGATTTCACGCCCTTTATCCTGCAATCGACCGCCGATCGCGGATATTCCTATTACATGCTCGGCGCCGATGAAAAGACGGTCGCCGAGGCCACCGAGTATGCGCGGAAAACGTTTCCCGGCTGGACCCTTTCCGGATTTCATCACGGATACCTGAAAACCCCGGAGTCGGCCTTATCGGTAATTGAAAAAATTAATGAAGCCCAGCCCGACGTGCTGTTGGTAGGCATGGGCAACCCATTGCAAGAGCGCTGGATTCATGAGAACCAAACGCGGATTGAAGTGCCGGTATGCATGGGCATCGGCGGATTGTTCGATTATTGGGCCGGCAATGTCAGCCGCGCCCCGCAATGGCTCCGCCGCCTTGGGCACGAATGGATATGGCGACTTTTTCAGCAGCCCCGCGATAAAATGTATCGCTACATGGTGGGTAACCCGCTATTCCTGGCTCGTATCATTAGCGAACGCTTATCCAAGCATAAAATCGGAAACTTTGAATGATGCGGCATTTTATGCTAAAAAAGATTAGGCAGGCATAATAATCCGAGGCCTGTTTTTCCATCATTTGCCCGAAATTGTCCGAAATATGCTATGCGAGAGCTTGCCTATTCCCATTTATACGGCCGGCCTACCATTTGGGGCATGAGGCGACTATCATGGATAAATCGACTCGCCAAAATGCGAAATAAGGCGAACTTTTTTACCGCACGTAGATCTAATATAAGTAGTTCATAAATAAGCACTTAGGAGAGGTGGCTGAGCAGTCGAAAGCGTCGCCATCCCGTCAGTAAATGGCGATCAAGTCCTGAAAAACCGGTTTCTGGCGCCTTCTTCTACTCAATGAGCAGAAATGCGTCTTCCTCTTCCGCCAAGATTCTGTCGAGGGCGTTTTCCAACTGCGAGGCGTGCTTTCCAGGACGGGCATGTCGGGCAATGTCCAAAACTTCCTCTGCATCGGCGCCACTGCGGTTTGGACTTGACACTATCGTATGCAAAGCCGCTGAATGCACCAACCACTTGTCAATAGCCGCTACGGAGGCACGTTTTCCGTTTGTGCCCACGGCGAAAGGCGATTCGTCGCTTGATGAGGTAGAAGCAGTGTTCTTTGTTTCGTTTGCCTGCTTCCCAGCCAAGGTGCCTTGCGACCAGCTTTCGACAATCAGGGACAAGATCGGTGAATCGGACTTTGAATCGGTCGGCAAATGAATCGGGAGATGGTTGACGACCGTGTCGACCGGTTTCGACTGGGCGAAAGATTCCTTTAAAGTTGCAGGCAGGGTTTCATCAGCAACAACAGCTATAGGCGCGGCAATCACATTGACGTCAATCGATATACTGCTCGAATTTGATATACTGACCGATGATCCCTCCGATGTTGCCGTTTCGCTGGGTGCCGGTGGCGGCGCCGCAATAACTGTACTTGCCGCAAGGGATTCTACCGGTACTGCTTCTGCGGCCGACGAGGACTGTACGACGGCGTCGGCAACCGTTGCCTCTGAAACCGATTCGGACGAAGTCGGCTGTGAAACAATGACGGCCACAGGCGCCAAAACATCAGCCGCCGTCGGGCCGCCGGGAAGGGGGGCAATGGTCAGCGTAGTGCCCGGTTTGAGGGTCAATGTGCCGGTGCTGACCGAGGTCGCCGTTAGTTGACCGCCATTGACCGTTACGTTCGGCGCACTTACAGCCCCGGTGGTGGCCTGCGCGTCGGTGTTCTTCTGCAAATCGCCCGGACCGACGATATTCGCGGTAACCGTGCCGCTTTCGATAACGTATGAACTGGCATAGAGCGTGCCGTTTATAACGCTGCCGCTTCTAAGCAGCAGACTGCCGATAGTGTCCGTCTTGCCGTTCAGGTCTAGCGTACTGTTGTCGATCGTGACGCTCGTCCCGGCCGAAATGGCGTTGTCCTGGTTGATCTTCAAGGTCGTGCCGTTGATGGAGAGACTATTAGCCCCTCCCACCAGATTGAAGCCAAAGTACGTAACGTTGCTGTAATAGATGGGGGCCAGACTATTATCGGTTATTTGAGAGGCGGACATCACAACGCTGTTGCCGCCAGGCGCTCCGATGACAGACAGCGAATTCCCTCCGCCCGTACCGGCATTGAATGTGATTCCCCCTATGGGAATCGGCATTCCGCCGCTGAGATCTACGGTCAGCGCTTCGCCGGCGCCGTTCAGTCCGGTGACAGTAACGCTGTTCAAGCCTGCCTCCGCGTAGGGCGGTACAACATTGGTCGTGGTGCCGGTCTGATAGATGTACAAATTGCCGTCGGCGGCGAGTTGCAGAGTCAACCCAGCCGCAGGCCAGGCGAAGGCTGCGGAACTTGGCAATGCATTGCCGAACTGGTCCGTGCCGGTGACGGTGAATTGCGACCCGCTCGTTGGACTGATCGCGATGTTCTTGGGTATCTGATCGACGGTCAGGTTTACGCTGTCGGTAGTTGTCAGACCAATTGCGTCGGTGATGGTAACCGTGAAGGAGTAAGTGCCGGCCTTGATAAAAGTGGCCGTCGTGTTCTTCGCGGCGTTTGTGCCGTTGGCGCTGAAGGTGACCGGGGCGGGGGGCGTGCCAGTGGTGGACCAAGTGTAGGTGAGATTGGATTCGCCGCCGGTCGCGTCAGCCCCGAGGACGGAGAGCAGAGCGGAGGTGCCGGTCAAGGGACTGGCGCTGGCGGTCGTGACGATGGTCGGATAGATGAACTGCCGGATTTCCGCGGCAGAAAGGGCCCGGCCGATGATGCGGAAGTCATCGATGCTTCCGAGCAGCGCCGGATCGGCAGTGTATTGGGAGTC
The DNA here is from genome assembly GCA_963838495.1 of Pirellulales bacterium. GTDB lineage: Bacteria > Planctomycetota > Planctomycetia > Pirellulales > Thermoguttaceae > JBEKIK01. The sequence goes on from CAWIRC010000001.1 coordinate 924,690, forward strand.
GCCGAGGTAGTTCTGCGTGGTGGAACCGAGGCTGCTGGGGCGCAAGGTCATGTTGGTATTAGTGCCGACGGCTACGCCGTTCACGTAGAGGGTGCCGGTATTGCCCGAGAGCGTGACGGCTACGTGCTGCCAGGAGCCGGCGGCCAGCGCGGAGGTGCCGTTGATCTGCTGTTCGTTGTTGCCGCCCGAGGTGGTGATGGCAAAGCGGACGACGCCGGAAGTGGAGCTGGCACGCGGGGTAAGGAACATATTGACGGTAGTGCCGGTCCCAAAGTCGAAAATGCGCGACCAGGTGGAGAGCGTATCAATCTTGACCCAGGCGGCAATGGTAAAGTCGTTTAGCGTGCTGACGACTCCCGTGGGCAGAGAAGCGTGTCCGCCGGTAAGGTACAGGGCGTTGCCGCTGACTCCCGCTGCGAACGCCGCCGCTCCGGAGAGCGTGGCGTCCTTTCCGCTGCCGGAAGCATCGGCAAGCGTGGTGCCCGAGGCGGCGTTGGCCGGGTACCAGACTACCTCGCTGAGAATCGTGGCGTTGGCGTAGAGGATTTGGCCGGTGGAAGTGGTAGCGCGAATGGTGGCGATGCCGCTGCCGCCGGTTGGCGCCGTGTAGAGCCCGCTGGAGGTGATGACGCCGCCTCCAGAGTAGACCGACCACGTTATGTTGCCTGGCGGCGCCGCCATAGCGTCGCCAAACTGATCCACGCCGTATACGCCGAACTGGGTCGAGCCGCCGGGCGCAACTGTCATGGCGGCCGGCGAGATGGTCGCATTGGCGCCGGTGAGAGTCTGGTTGACCGTGAGCGTGACAACGCTGTAGACCGTGAGCCCCAGGGCGTTGGTGATCGCGACGGCAATGTTATAGGTGCCAGCCTTGGAGAATGTGGCGATGGTGTTCTTGGCGGTGTTGGTGCCGTTGTCGGTGAAGGCGACGGCGGCGGGCGGCGTGCCCGTGGTGGACCAGGTGTAGGTAAGGTTGGGCTCGCCGGTGCCCAAGACGGACAGACTGGTAGTGTTGCCGGTGACGGTCGCCGGATTGGCGGTGGCGGGGGTGTCGACGGTGGGTACATCGTCTCCCGTGGAAAACTTCAGGATGGTGAGGGAGTAAGCTGGAAAGACCTGCGTGAAGGTGGAAGCCAGGCCGGAGACGATTGTAGTGACGGGAGCGATGAGGGTGGGATTGGAGACGGAGTTAACGGCGGTGGCGGAGGAAGCCGTGAGTGTGATCACGGCGCCGGTCGAGGAGACGCTGTTCACGCCGGCAATGTTGATCGTCGTGGCGCTGGCGGATGCGCCGGGGTTGACAACAGTAACATAGTATGTTCCGCCGGTTCTGGTGACGATGGCTTGCAGGTTGTTGGAGCCGATGATCGTGTCGCCAATGACCAGGGATCCGTGGTTAAGGTTGAGCATCTGCTGGGCGTAGTAGCTAGCGGAGCCGAAGCTGGTGGTGTTATTGAAGCCGATGAGGTCGGTTGCCCACTGTTGGGCGCCAGAATTGACGTTGACCCAGATAGGCGCGTAGGAGGACATGGTGACGAGGTCGGAGTCTCGTTCGAGGCCCATCAGCCAGGCGGCGTCGCCGAGGGCGTCAAGCATGGTGCTGGTCTGATAGCCATCGCGTGCGGCGTACTCGCCGACGAAGATTATGTATGACCCGCGAGTGGTGCTGTCGTAGTGAGTCGAGTTGGACAGGAACCATTGTGGGGTATAGTAGTAGTGATCGTCCAGGACGTCGAAGGCTGTGCCGCCGGTGCTGGAGGAGGTGGCGATGATCTTGAGGCTGGGGAACGCGGCTTTGATCGCGTTGTAGAAGAGCGGGTAGCGCGTGGAATAGGTCGAGGAGAAGAAGTCCTCGTTGCCGATCTCGACGTAGTTGACGTTGTAGGGGTCGGGGTGGCCGTTGGCGGCGCGAAGCGCGCCCCAGGAGGTGGTGACCGGGTCCAGCACGTAATGCAGCTCGTTGACGGCAGAGGTCACGTCGTTGGTCAGGGTCGTGCCCGTGTCGGAGTTGCCGTTGAGCGTGTATCCGGCGTAGACGGCAAGGACCGGTTGGGCGCCGGCCAACTCGGCCATCTGGAGGTATTCGTCAAGGCCCATGCCGTCGGTGGACCAGTATCCCCAGGGGTCCATGTGACCGGGGCGGTTTTCCACGGGCCCGATGGTGGCCTGCCAGTTGAAGCGGTTGGCGTAGTCGTTGCCTTCGAGGTAGTTGCCGCCGGGCACGCGGAAGATGGCCGGATGAAGGTCGACCAGCTTCTGCATCAGATCAACGCGCAGATGGGCGGGCGAATTGTTGTACGAGGGCGGATAAAGGTAGGTGGCGCCGAACCAGATGGTTGCGCCGTTGGCGGAGGCGCTGTTGGTGGAGATGACAAAGAGATTGGCGGACGAGGTTGGGGCGCCGGCCCCGGTGGTGAGCGTGACGGTGTACTTGGCCCAGGAGGTGGTCAGCGCGGCGACTGTGGCGCTGGCGTAGATCGTGCCGCCAGTGGATTCGATCGTAACATTGAGCGGCCCGGTGAAACCGGCGGTGGCCTTGGCGTAGAAGGTGGCGGTGTAAGTGGTGGAGGGGGCCACGGCCACGCCGAAGTATCCGGAGTTGGAGATGCCGGCGCGGGCGGAAACGGAGACGCCGGAGGTAACGGTGAGCTTGCCGGACATCGTCAGGGCGCTGGTGGGTCCAGTGGTAGTATCGGAAGTTAGGGCGTCCACGACCCCGGTGCCGGCCACGGCCGCCCAGGCGTTAAGGTGGTTGCTCGAGTCGTTAAAGCCGCTGTTGCGGACTTCGTTATTGTAAATGCCGCCCTCGCCGCCGTAATTTATATCTTCCATGAAGGCGCCATAGAGGTCGGACGAGACGGTGGCGCCGGTGACGGTTGAGTTGATGGTGAGGATGCCGCCTCCGTTGGTGCCGACAATGGCCGCAGCGCCGGCGCTGAGGGGCGAGTCGAACAGTCGCACCTCATCAATCAGTCCGTTGGCAAAGTCAGTGCGAGCACCGCCGGACTTGCCCGCACCGATCACGGTCGCGCCCATCGCCTGCCAGCCGCCGCTGTAAGAGACGGTGGATTGAAGGACGCCGTTGACATAGAGCAGCAGTTCGCCATCGGCCACGTCGTTGACGCCGAGGAGGTTGTACCAGACGCCGGCGGAAGGGGCGGCGGCGGCGTCGGCGTGAAAGACCTGGGCGGAGGTGCTGTCGGAGGCGAGGCGGGTGAAGGCGAACTTGCCGGTATCGGCGCGAAGTTGAAGTGCAAAACCCGAGACGTTGACGCCATCGATGGAGGCGAACGTCTGCGAGCCGCTCGTCGAATTTAGATTCACCCACGCGGAGACCGAAAATGGCTGGGCGGTGTTGAGCAGGGGTGCGACATTGGTGGCGTTGGCCGTCGCCGTGCCGCTGAGCGCGAGGGAATTCGAGCCGATGTCTCCCGCGCCCCAGGAGGCGCCGGCGCCGAGAGTCAAGGTGTTGCCGTGGCCGGAGTAGTCGGCGGCTGTCGTGCCGGCGCCTTCATCAAAGGGATAGGCGGCGGGTTGGTCGAGCGCGGCGATCTGCGCGGCCGACAAAGCAGAGGAAAAAAACTCGACGTCGTCGATGCAGCCGTTGACGTAGTCCACCTGGCCGCCGTTGTAGAAGCCGTGTCCGATGAGGGTGTTGCCGGTGGCGGCCCAATTCGCGGTGAAGCTGGTGCTGCCGATCAACTGCCCGTCCACATAGAGGGCCAGGGTGCCGGCGGCCGTATCGTTGACGCCTACGAGGTGGTACCAGGTATTGGCCAGGGGCGCGCTGGGGGCGGCGACATAGGTGGAACTGCCGGCGGCGTCGGAGGGCAGTCGCGTGAAGGCAAAGGTCCCGGTATCACCGCGCAACTGCAGGAAGAAGCCGGCCACGCTAGTGCCGGCAATCGACGCGAATGTCTGATAACCCGAGAGCGACGCCAGGTTGACCCACGCCGAGACCGTGAAGCTGGCCGAGGTATCGACGACAGGTGCGGTGGCAGTAGCGACGCCGGTCGAGCTTCCGTTGACCTCGAGGGCATGGGTTCCGACGTTGCCGGCGGCCCAGGTGGCGCCACGCTCAGAGTTGCGGCGTGACCGTTGCCGGTAGAATCGGCGGCGACCGTGCCGGCGCCTTCATCGAAGGTCCAATGCGCGACGGGAACGGGGACGGTCGGGATGCTGCCGGCCAAGAGGGTGCGCGGCTCCAACTGCTCGAACTGATACCGGCGTATTTCGGTTGCTATATGTTTTGCATATTTTTTTCCCGGCCGAATACGCTTTAACAACTTCCAGAGTGAGTTGGACATGATATCGCCATTATTCGCGTTGGCTTTGTTCAGAAACGTTGTGCTTTCATTTAAGCTCTAAATACCATCTTTACAAAGACTGCCGGTATGAAATTGCTTGAATATTTTGTGACCAGTAAATTTGTTTCGTGCAGTCACAGGCATGTCAAAGCATTTAGCCCATTCGGCGTTCCCTGAGATGCGCAGAATGACGATTCCTCCATTTTAGCCAATCGCTACATTACACTCCAGTTTCCAGATGTATTTCCCCGTTGACGAATTGGTTTCATAGCCCATCGTGATGCCTCATACCCCACTACAGGATTGGTTCGGGGACAGTTTTCGCCAAAAAGCATCTGGAATGGTCCCGGTAGAAGAAACTATGACCTGGCATTGAAATGGACGAACAACACCGTCCTTAACGGCGTGGATGCGATAGCACACTTTTCGGAGAATATAATCAAGTACGATCACCACCAACCCTCGCGCTGCTCGGCATCGGTGCGCTTGGATTTCGGATTATTGTCTTTCTTTTGGCAACGATGGAGGCATGCAGCGTGAGCGGCGCCATTCGGAGTCTCTTGCTGATGGAAAACGGGCCGGCGGCCATCCTGACGTCTGTTCTTTGCGGTTACCTTCCCTGTTGTCTCAAAATCTTAACCGTTTCCCCAGAGTTTCAGCAAAAGACCGTTTTCTCAAGTGCGATTCAAACCCAAATCAATGCCTCTGTTGGGGGAACTTTGGCTTTGCATTTCGGATCGTTCTGCCAAGGCGAATCGAAAGGCAATTTGGTATCCTGACAATGGAACCTTAGATGGAAAAACCAAAAACAGCGCAACCGATCTTGCCGCACGTAGATAACAGCCGGGAATTGTTATCTCGTTTCGGTAATCATCAGGATGGTAGGCGATAGAGTTCCTTATTGAAGTTTTAATGTTGGATATTTTTGTCCATACTCTACCACCTGAGAAAACCCAATGGCTTCCCAATTCCATTAATAGTGTCAGGGTCTCAATTAATTGTTTATGGCCTTTTCTTACGCCACTTGGCGAAGATCATCGCCAGTCCTGCCATTGCCAAAAGCACCAATGTGCCCGGTTCGGGAACTGGAGATATAGACAACGCAGCCGTCGGTCCGCCGGGCAATGCCTTGATGATTAACGTTGAGCCTGCCCCCAACGTAACGGTATTGCACTTGACGGATCTGGCAGTCAACTCTGCCCCGCCTTCAACGGTCACAGTAGCGGAGGGAGTGTTGATGTCCAGCATGTCCAATATGCCGGCCGACGCAGTAGTGTTGCCGGTATAGGTGGCATTCTGAGTTATAGTCAGCGTGCCTGAACCCTGTTTCGTCAGTCCGCCGCCGGTGCTGGCTGGATCGAAGGCAAGGATTTTATTAATCGTGACGTCGAATCCGTTGGTGTCGATCTTGGCCCCTGCGGATTGTATCAAGACATTCAACGTGGCGGTGCCGTTTACCGTCATGAAATCTGTGGAAGCGGCGCTGGCTTGCAATATGCCGCCATTCAGATATAGGTTACCTACGGCGGCGCCGGGGTTTGTCGTGGTCCCGGACACCACTTGAGCGGCTTGCAACAAGCCGCCGTTGAGATAATACGTTCCGGTGCCGGTGGCCTCGCCGAGGTACAAGATGGCGGGGTTGTTAACGGTGCCGGCGTACTGGGTCACGGTTCCGGTCCCGCTTAAGGAACCGACAACGATAAAGTTGAGGCCGGATTTGTTAATTGTGCCCCCGTTAATCGTCAAGGTGCCCGTGGCGAAATCGCGGCCGACGCAGAACCAATTGGCGATGTTGACTGTGGCGTTATTGCTCATGGTCATCTGGCCGGCGTTTCCGGAACCTTCACCGATCCAGAATTCGCCGCCTGGCAGATCGAGCAAGGCGTTTCCGGACATGTTGATGATGGGCATGCCGCTGGATGCCGGGCACCAGCCCACGACCACAGCTGCGATGTTCGAAGAGGGTTTTACAACCGTGCCGCCTAAGAAATTAAAGGTGGCTGGGCCGCCTGCGATTCCTCTTCCGACTTCAAACCAGGATTCGTTGAGTCCGAGAGTGCCGCCGGTCATGGTCAGAGTTCCGTTGCTACTGTCTCCGATCCACACTTCACCAGTAACGTTCAATTGGCCGTCGGATATTGTTGCGGTTCCGGTTCCGGAATTTGACCCGACTGTGAAGTTCTCACCGACATTGATCGTGCCGTTGGTGAGCTTAAAATCACCGTTAGTCCCGCTGCCGTAGCCCACCAGAAGACGCCGCTGTTGACGTTATAAACTGAACCGCTGTTGCCGGCAAATTCCACGCTGCCGTTGGATACGAAGTAGACTCCGCCAGTGCCGCTGGCGATCGTATTGGTGCCGTTGTTGGTGTATTTTAACAGGCCGGCCCCGGTTTTGATGAATAACGCCGAAGTCGCGGCGGAAATCGTGCCGCTTATGGTAATGTTGTTCGCGGTGTCGATCGTGGCGTTTGCCCCGACATTGAGATTCCGGTCGATAGTGGCGTTCGCTCCGGTGTATTGGAAAGTGCCGCCGTTGATCGTCAAATCGCTGCCTGAGCCGATGGAACAATTCGTCCCTGCAATGGTCAGGGTATTGGCCTGCAGGATCCCGCCATTGATGACTGTCGTTCCCGAATAGGAATTTGCCCCGCTTAATAGCAGCGTTCCGGGACCAGACTTGGTCAAGACGCGGCCGACCCCGTCGATTGCCCCGCTGATTGTCAAGACATCGCCGGATTGGGCCACGGAGAATTCCGAATCTCGAGCCATGGTCATATTCACCTGGATTTCGTGGGTACCGGCATTGTCCATCACCTTGGGCCCGGCCAAGACCGCGGTGTTCAAGGTGATCGATTGGCTGCTGCTTGAGCCGATGACATAGTTCCGCGAAGAATTGTTGAAAATGATCTTGCCCAAAATGGGCGAGATGCTCAGATCAACGTTTCCCGTGGTTCCCAGGAGGGCAAAAACGGCCCTATCGCCCAGATTTTTGGGAATCGCGCCGGATGCCCAATTGGTTCCGAGGTTATAGGTGCTGGTCGTGCCTTTCCATTCATTGGCCGCGGACAACACCAGGTCTATCGAATTGGCCGACTGCTGAAGGGTTGCAGTGTAAGATCCCACCGAATCGTCGGTCATGGCGAAATCGGCCAGGCTGCCCGTGCCGAACGTACTAAACGTGATCAGTTGGTAAGTGGTCGCAGTCGTTGCGGTGCCACTGGTAAAGTTAAATAGATTTCCGAGGCCACCGCTGCTGGAAGCCGAAAGATTACCACTCAAAGTAATCTGATCGCTGCCTCCCGTAGTGCCAATATCAAAATTCAGTTGAGCGGCGGTCATGGTCAGATTGCTGCCCTGCATAGCGCCTGCGCCGCTGGACGTTCCGGCAACGCCAGGCGACAGCGTCCCGCGCACCCCGGCAATCGGCGCATTTACAACCAGGTTGGTAAACTGGAAACTGCCCCCCATCGTTGCGCCAGATGCGACGGTCGTGGTGGTCGATGATGTTGCAGCCATTATAAGTGTGCCGGCATTAACAAACGTATTGCCGGTGTAATACGTGGGATAATCAATCGTCAGCGTGCCCGAACCGAGTTTGGTCAATGATCCGCCGGCACTGGCTGGATCCTCCATCACTATAACTGGAGCGGCGAATCTTATATCGTACCCGTTGGTGTCGATCCTGGCCCCGCCGGGCGATACGTAAACGTTTAGAGCGCCAGCACCGTTGCTACTGTTTTGGTAAATGAAGTTGTTGGATGAGGCGGAAGCCTTGAGCGTGCCGCCGTCGAAATAGAAATTACCTACGGATCCGGAAGCGCTGTCACCGCCAGTTCCCATTTGGATGCCCTTGGTATAAAGCGTACCGCCGCTCAGGTAATATGTGCCTGTAGCATTGGCGCCGTCGGTGAGAACGATGGGATTGACCGTGGAATTATAGGTACCTCCGGTCTGGTTCCAAGTTCCATTGGTTGAACCGCCGTAACCTCCGATGCAGAGATATCCCAGACCATTGTAAGTGACTGTGCCCCCGGACTGGTTTACAATTCCTGTGCCGCCGAACCAGCCGATGTAGCTCCAACCCTGGAGGTTTACAACGGCGTTGTCCTGGATGTTAAGCGTGCCGGTTGTGCCTGCTCCATCCGCCCCCACAAAGAATCGGGTGTCTCCTGAACCTTGGACAGTAAAAGTGGCGTTATTTTTGACGGTCATTGTGCCCGACGGGGCGGTGCCTCCCGTGCCTCCCAGGAAACGTCCTATAAAGAACCACTTAGCCGACGGGGACGGCTTGAAATTAAAAGTGGCGTTGTCCTGGACGGTGAGCGTGCCGTTGCCGTTTCTTTGATAGCCTATTTCTACGTCGCCGCCTGTTGCGTTTACAACGGCGCTGCCGGACACGCTCATGACGCCGGTAGTGATCGGATCCCCGGCGGCGTTGCTTCCCTCGCCGATATGAAACTCGCCCGTGGTGGTCTGGTTAAGTATGGCGGTCCCCGATAAGTTGAGGGTGCCGGTTCCGCCCGTGCCCGTGCTTATGGTATTGCCCGTGTAACCTTGGCCGACAATAAGCCAATCCGCCACCGTTAGAGAAGAACTACTCATATTCAGGGTCGCGGACCCTGCGTTCGCACCCAGCCATAACTGGCCCGTGCTGTTTGGCGGAGCGGTAAGTACATCGGCCTCAACGCCATTCTGCATTAAGGCGATTTGTATCGGTGCAGTAGTTCCAGCCTTGGGAAAATATCCCAAACTCCAATTGCTCCCGGACGAAAAGTCGCTGCCGGGAACCGTAGCGATCCAATTGTTCGCTACGTAAGTTTGCGCCTGTGCGATAGTCGGTAGCGCCATAAGCGCCAAAAATAAAAGGATTAACTTAAATCTCACCATGGTGACGTACTCCTGTAAATAACAAAGAATTACAATTACGAACATTCTCTTTGTCGAGGATGTTGGGATCTCTCCTGATTCTACGGAAATTTTATTGGTCGCAAAACGAACTAGATGTGCATATTACTCCTAAAAAGGAACTTAGCGGAAATAAACCCTCAAAAGGGCTGTCCTGATTTCCCGGGATGAAAAAGAGGCAACCTTGGGAGTCTTTGCTTTGTTCCAATCAAACCTATTTACACCAGTCTAGACCATGAGTATTAAAGAGCGATAAAATATTTATTCAGGCAATAATACAATGCCCCCATTATTAACAATATTTATTAAGGCATCGGCGGGTTTTTTTGTCAATAAAACAACGCGCATAAATTCACTAATATCGCGCAGTCGCCACCCTGCCTGATCAGCCGGAAGGCTTATCTAACAGTGTAAATAATAATCAGTTACGATTGATGAAAATAATCCTATGATTGTATGCTTAAAAGGCTTTTTTACACTCTTTCTTATTCAAGGCTGCACTTCTGAACCAGGGCCCCTGACCAATAATGAGCCAAAAAATTGAAGTATCGCGCAGTTAGTGGCCTTATTTGGGGAATGTGTTTGATTTAGCATGAGATTCATGGTAGATTGGGGTTTGCTGAGGACTGCGTCAAAAGAGTATTCTGTGCTTGGAAGACGAAAGGCGATGCATCTTCGATCCAAATTCGTCGAAAACTCCAGGGCGTTTTTAAGTTTAAGCCAAGGGCTTTTTTTGTCTTTATCCAAGGCTGCGTTGCGCTGGGTTGGCATTTTTCTTGTCGTAATCACGCTCGCCGTTCCGGCCGCCCGGGCCGCGGACCACCTCGCAATCTCAAACCCACCGGGGGCGCACGATCCTTCAACGTTGATCTATGATGGAAATAATTATTATTTTTTTTCCACGAATGGTTATATCCCCGTCAGATATTCATCGAACTTGTTCAGCGCTAATCCAGCAACCTTTTCATCCGCGACTCCCTCAACGGTATTTAATTCGAGTACGTTGCCGGCGTGGACTATTCCTTTCACCACAGATTCAAACGGCCAACACAAAGGGGGTCTTTGGGCGCCCGACATAGCATATTTTAACGGACTATACCACTTGTATTATTCGGCTTCAGCCGTAGGTCATCAAGACTCGGCCATTGGAATGGCTACGAGTCCATCTCTGTCGAGTCCCGTGTGGACCGACCAGGGCATTGTTATCCAGTCGCATCCCTACTCTCCCGGCGTTCCTGCCAGTCCCTACAACACCATCGATCCCTGCATTTTCCAAAATAGCGACGGGAATTTGTGGATGACGTTCGGCTCGTATTGGAATGGGATTTATAAAGTACAACTGAATCCTACGTCAGGCATGTTGCTTACCCCTTCAAATCCCAACCCTGTTCAACTGGCCAGTCAAGACGGGGGGCCAATCGAAGCTTCGTACATGTACCGCAGGGGCGACTACTATTACTTGTTTGTAAACTTGGGCGTATGGATGACTGACACGTATAATATTTGCATGGGCCGAAGCACCGGCATAAATGGCCCGTTCACCGATCAGAGCGGCGTAAGTATGCTCAATAGCGGCGGCACTTTATTGCAGGGAACGGAAGGTATATATGCCGGTCCCGGACAGTTCGCCGGCATTTCACATAATGGTCAGGATTATTTTTCTTACCATTATTATAATAACGGTAACTCTGGTGATCCGCGCTTTGGAATCGATTATCTGTATTGGACCAACGATGCCTGGCCCACCACCACGGCTCCGGAGCCGATATGGTGCGGCGCGGCGCTTACACCGGGTGTGCGAATAATTCAAACAATAATTGGAGCACCCCTAACAACTGGGGCGGAAAAACGCCGACTCCCGGCGCTAACGAATTAAAATTCGGCGCGCTGGTGGCCGGCGGATACACCGTTTGCCAAAACGATGCTACCGGCACATCCCAGTATAACGCGATTCGCTTCCTATCCTCCACTGCCCCGTTATATACCCCTTCATATACGCTGCAAGGAACGGGAATCCGTCTGGTTGGGCCAATCGTAAACACCAGTAACAATGACCAGATCATAAACCTGGACATTATCCTTTATACCAATGCGGGCTCGATCGACACCGGAACGAAAAAGCTCACAATCGGCGGCATCCTTAGCGAGACCGGCGGGTCCCAAACCTTGACTAAAACCGGCTCCGGCGAACTTGTTTTAACGGCCAGCAACACTTTCACCGGCCCGACCAACATAAATCAAGGCAAACTGACCCTCGACGGCGGAGACCTGGCCGACGCCTCCACGGTCAATGTCGCGCCTGGTGCAACGTTGCAGATCATAAGCGGCGCCCGGTCTTGGGCGACATCACCGGACTGGGCGCGACCACCGTCAGCGGCGCGGGTACGGTACTCACTGCTAATAGCGTCTCGCAAAACACACTCACTCTTGGCGCCGGTGCAACTTTGGTCATAGCCGCAATTCCCGGCGGGCCGCTTGGCGCAGAACTCCGGGCCGTTCCAGAACCGGAAACTTTGTACATGCTGTTGACGGCCCTGGCGATTGGAGCGCTGATGAGGAAATCATCGCGGAGGATCGGCCGCTGACTTTATCTGTGCGATCTACCCGTATCCATACAGAAAAGTGATCTCGTCCGACGGCCTTCAAATTTGCCGATAGTGGTCTGAAGAAAAGGGCGGAAATCCCCGCTCGTTTCGGGAGATGATTCGGTAGAAAGTCTCCTCTCCCTGCCAACCGACCATGCACCGCGACCATGCTTCGTATCGTGCCCTGCCCGTCGGTGCCAAGCGAGGATTAGGGTGAGGGCAAAATGCCAATCGACGCTGGATCTATAACTTATGCTCGACCCTATGTTGACGTTTTCGCATGCCCGGCCGGTGGAATTCGCGGCAAAGTCGCCGCGTTTTATTAAGGAGCTCTAACAAATCATCCCCTCTCCCTTTGGGAGAGGGGCTAGGGGTGAGGGCGTTTATGAAAGGATATAAGGTTTTGTTAGAACTCCTAAATCATTGGCCGCCTGATTTCAAAACCACCGCGATTACCGGCAAAACTATCCGGCAAAAGAAAAGGGGCCCATCCCGATAATCGGAATGGGCCCCGGTAAACTGCATGATTAATCTGTTAACGGCAGTTAACTGCATTTTCTACGAATCAAAGCCAGTCCGCCAAGGAGTCCAAGGCACAGCATTGTGATAGTTGACGGTTCTGGAACCGCAGATATCAATACCCTGCCGGGATTCGTAACCTCGTCGTATTGGAGTATCCCGTTGGGCGATACGATGTAGCCGCCCGCAACCCAGGTGGCAACCTGACCGCTGGTATAATAACTATCCGGTATCGACAGTATGCCGCCGGCATTATTTTCATCCAGAGCAAAAATGTTAACCGTGCACACGGTGTTATTTTGACCTTGCGCTGCGATATTAATGCCACCCGTGGCTGTTATTTCTCCGCCGTGGAGGTTCATGTGGCCACCCAGCCAAGTCCAGCCTGTGGACGTGCCCTGACCGCTGTATACGTTGAGGTCAACATTTCCCATACCGTACCACCAGCTGGATCCAAGGCACCACTCCCCGACGGTGATTGAGCCGCCAGTGCCATTCGCTCCCAGGTTGATAACGGAAACCGGATCAAAAGCTGGGTCGGAAATTGCGGCCATACCGACAAAGCCGAAGCCCGTGTAGGTTCCGCCTTCGATATCAATCGATGCGCCCCATTCAGGAGCCCAAGTGTCGCCCGAACCACTTGAGGCGTTTTCACCCGTGCTGATTAGCGGCATGTTGGCTGGCCCGCGGTCAATCCGGACGTTGACAGTATTTGTCGGGTTAGGCACTACTCCCAGCGACCAGTTGGTTGGAACCATCCAGTCTCGGCTTGTTGCACCGGTCCAGTCATTTATTTGCGCATACGCGCTGCCGGCCATTACCAGCACTAGAACACAATAAAACAATTTTTTTACCATAAAACTCTCCCTTTTTTAAAACAACTCATAGATGTATATAAAAAACCTTGTACTGTTAAACCGACATCCTCGCCATAAACGCCGGTAAATATCGGATTCTCCACTTGCGAAACAAACCAGAGATATGAATAAATATCCCTTTTTGTTTAAATGGAAATGCTGGGAAGGAGAATAATGCAAAAAGAAGACCGCTCTTCAGGCCAAAAGACTGGTGTCTTTTGAGTGACGAGGCTAACGCGCCGCTGCGCGATAGAATGATTCGAAATTCTTAACCCCGGACAAGCGGAAAACGCTTCTTAATGCAAGCTAATTCCCAGGAATCCGAATCGCTGCCTCACGAAAAGTTGCCAATGTAATTTATAAAAAGAAATGTCAAACGTTTATTTCTACATGAAATTTACATCACTCAGTTGGACGCATTTTACCTCGCTCGAATATCACAATCCCTCAATGATACAAACCTCATATGCATTATTTAGGATAATCCTTTAAAATATATTGTCAATTCATTATTGCGCATATGATATATAATATTGCGTAATTTTTAGCTTAGCTTGTTACTTATCTGTATAACCCGATTAGGACTCAAAGCCGCTTAGATGTTTCATGGCCTTAAATCCTTAAATGGCCTGGGAAACATCACTAATTCACTGCGCAAATTGATTTTGGAGTTATAAGTCACAATTTGACCGCACTTGACGTCGCACTTCCGATATGGCTCAAGTGCAAACTCGTTTTTTCCAAGCTGTTCTGTTATCGCATTTAATCGAGGATTTCCGAAACACCTTAAATAACCACCTATAAATCGGACATGGCCTTAGTCCGAACAGAACACCAAATGTACCTTCTTTTTACCGCTGGATAAAATTTCCCTATACCTAACCGCTAGTCAGCGGATTCCGAATCCGCTTGTTGCTTCACCCGCCCAATTCAGCTTATCGCCGTTTCCGCCGCCAAAAGAGCGCGAGCGAAATTGCGGCCATGCCGAGCATCATGAACATTGCCGGTTCGGGCAGCGGCACCCAAAGAACTGCATCATTTTGTAAACGTCCTCAAACATCTTTTGTACCCGCTTTTCCTGTTTATCGTGTTCGACAAAAATTCGGGAGGGCATAGTGCCTTTGGCAATCGCCTGAGAAACGGGCTCTTTTTCGCCGAAAAGCCATTTCCGAAGATGGTCCGACACGGCAAGCAACCGGCTATCGTCGATCCGCTCCCTATAGACCGCGCCCATCGAAAGCTCTCAATGCCCCAGAATGTAATTTACTGCTACTGGATCTCGGGAAGCGTCGGCTATAGTGTGGAAAACGTGCCGGAGGGTTGCAAATCCAATACCTTTACGGCGGACCTTTTGGACCTCATTTCCTAAACGGATTGGCCCAAAACGCTTTACCAAATCGTCTCTTAACACCTCAAAGTCATCGACAGCTTAATCATTTACAAGTCGATTCTCGCCAAACAAAACAAGCAGTTGGTCGGCTGTCGCTCGATACTCAAGATATGTGCGGATAGCAATCTCACCCGCATCGAGCTTCCGGCTTTTAGCCGTAAGAAACCGCTCGCGTAATTCACCGACCGTCAGCCTCCCGCCCTTTCCTACGCGTGGGGTTCTACCGGCGTGCAGGTCATCAGCTTATGCTTTATAAAATTCTAAAGCCTCTTTCCAACCTTCACCTTCGATACGCTCCATCCGACCGTTATGAATCCGCCCCCAACGGCCGAAGTAATGGATCCGCCCGAGGATTTTCTTTTGCCAAGCACCGCCAGGGTGCGGCGTAAGGGGAAAATCGAGATAGGGCTTTTCTGGTCAATCCGTCGCGGCTTTACGTCGAGCTTTTTTCGGGTTAGAATTGTCCATACTACGTCACCTCCTGTTAAGGGGTTAAGGTGGCGTCGCCCCATTCGCCCCTAACCGGACGGGGCAACCTTTAAAGTTGAGATAGGTAACTGGTGATAGTTACGAAACCGTAAAAATAGTAAAAAACGGTAGTAGAGGGAAAGTAAATACCCTTAAAGATAATAGATATAAGTTATAATATACGAATAACTTAGGAGAGGTGGCTGAGTGGTCGAAAGCGTCGGTTTGCTAAACCGATGACCGGGAAACTGGTCCGCAGGTTCGAATCCTGTCCTCTCCGCTTGCAATGAAACAGGGTTCGCAAGTACTGAAATTACAAGTACTTGCGAACCTTATGTTTTTTCTGCCTCTCGACTATCCAGGTTTTTTAAAGCGCCTATCGGGTAGTGATCGCATAGGGTATTTTCCGGTTAGCTATCTCGGCAGGCTTTTCGCCGGATATACAATCAGCTTTTATCCGCTGGCCGATGAATACAGAAATCAACCTATCTATTATGGCGCTGTTCACTTTGGTGTAGCGTATCATGTTCGAATAATTTTCACCGGCCGCAAGCGGCCGGGCTAAACGGATGCTACATCATCCTGAACATTACACTAAACCCAATCACTTTTCAATTGACGCCGACTGTTTGCCATTTTTTAGAGCAGGCCCATCATTCGTTGAACCTCAGGCAAATTCGGATACCATGACTATGTCCAAATTTATCGGCAGGCGGCATAAAAATAAGGCGTCAACATCTTTGCATTCGATTTATATTCATTGAGTCAATTGGAGCGACAAAACAGGGCAAAGCTGGAATTTATCGTGCCAAGTGCATAAGGATTTTCCCTATGATGCAGGCTATTATTTAACTTTTCGGACCTCTCACCATAAAATTACATCGTCTTGAGCCTGATAATCAGAAGGAGCAAAAGCGATGATCCGGCTGAAACGAGTTTATGAAAAGCCTTCGCGAAAGGACGGCGAGCGGATCCTGGTCGATCGGCTGTGGCCGCGCGGTTTGACCAAGGAGCGCGCGGCGGTAAATTTGTGGCTAAAGGACGTGGCCCCAAGCACCGGGCTGCGGAAGTGGTTCGCTCATGATCCGGCCAAGTGGAAGCCGTTCCAGGCACGTTACCGCAAAGAACTCGGCGAAAAGAAGGATGAGTTGAAGCTGCTAAAGCAGAAGTGCCAAGAGCGCACCGTCACTTTGGTTTATGGAGCGCGCGATAAGCAACACAACGAGGCCCAGGTTCTAAAAAAGATACTCGAAGGCCGCAAGTGAGGGATTTATCGGGCTGGAACGAGACGCAAAAAACCGGCCGACAATGGTTGCTTGCGCGAAGCGCTCCATGGTCCTCCTGGAAACTTGTAATATAAGGGAATATCGCATGGAACTGGGCATGATCGGACTTGGGCGGATGGGCACCAACATGGTGCGGCGCCTTTGCGCCCGGGCACCGGTGCGTGGTTTACGACATCCATGCCGAAGCGGTTGAGGCGCTTGTCAAAGAAAGGGCAGTTGGGACGACGTCGCTTGAAGATTTCGTTCATAAACTGAGCAAGCCGCGCACCATTTGGATGATGGTGCCCGCGGCCGCCGTCGATGCAACGCTTAAGGCCCTTGTCCCGCTTCTTGAGCGCGAGGACGTGGTCATCGACGGGGGCAATTCTTTTTACCACGACGACATCCGCCGCTTTGCCGAACTTCGACGGCAAGGAATTCAATATATTGACGTGGGGACCAGCGGCGGAGTTTGGGGGATGGAACGAGGATATTGCCTGATGATCGGCGGCGAGGAAGCGGCCGTCGGGCGGCTGGATCCCATTTTTGCCGCTCTTGCCCCAGGCATCGGGTCGGCACCGCGCACACCGGGAAGGGAGAAAACGGGCGGCACCGCAGAGCATGGTTATTTACACTGCGGTTCGGCCGGGGCCGGTCACTTTGTCAAGATGGTGCACAACGGGATCGAGTACGGCGTCATGGCCGCCTATGCCGAGGGGCTGAACATCCTGCACCACGCCAATGCCGGCAAACGGAGGCAGACCGCCGATGCCGAGACCACTCCGCTGCGCCACCCAGAGCATTATCAGTATGACCTGAACCTTGCCGACATAGCCGAGGTCTGGCGCCGTGGGAGCGTGATTGCTTCATGGCTTTTGGACCTGACCGCGATGGAACTTCTGGGCAATCCTGATTTGGCGGATTTCAAAGGCCGGGTATCGGATTCTGGCGAGGGCCGCTGGACGATCATGGCCGCGATAGACGAATCGGCCCCGGCCCCGGTCATAAGCGCCGCGCTCTATGATCGTTTCAGTTCGCGCGGCAAGGCCGACTTCGCCGACAAGGTTCTATCGGCGATGCGTTACGGGTTCGGCGGCCACCTGGAAAAGAAGGGAGACGGCGGATGAGCGAACCCGCCCCGGTAGTGTTTCTGCTGGACGTGGACAATACCCTGCTGGACAACGACAGGGTCATCGAAGATCTGAAACGTTATCTGTCACAGGCGTTCGGCGCCGAACAAGGGGATCGCTATTGGGCGATTTTCGAGGAACGGCGCAGGGAACTCGGTTATGCCGATTATCTGGGCGCCTTGCAGCGCTACCGGCTTGAAAATCCGGGCGAACCAAATTTCCTGCAAGTTTCTTTTTACCTGTTGGAGTACTCCTTTGCCAATCGCCTGTATCCCGGCTCGCTGGACGTCGTCGAGCGTCTCGGCACTTGGGGGCCCACCGTAATCCTGTCCGACGGCGACGTCATCTTTCAGCCGCGCAAGGTCCAGAGTTCCGGGCTGTACGAAGCGGTCAATGGCCGCGTGCTGATCTACGTCCACAAGGAGCAGCAACTGGAAGACATTGAAAAGCGCTACCCGGCGCGGCACTACGTGCTTGTCAACGATAAGCTGCGAATCCTGAGCGCGTTCAAGAAGGCCTGGGGCTCACGCCTGACGACCATATTCCCGCGCCAGGGACACTATGCCCGCGATGCCGAGCTGCTGGCCGCATATCCGCCCGCGGATATCACAATCGAGCGCATTGGCGAATTGCTCGCATATGACCTGCCGGCCATGCTGGCAGGCGCTGGGGCCGGCGGCGCCAAGATCGACGCTGGCATGTCCGAAAAAGAAACAACGAAAGAGTCAAAAGAACCGGTGAAAGTGCTGGTAATCGACGTGGGCGGGACGCACGTCAAGATTTTGGCCTCCGGCCAGGATACACACCGGAAGTTTGTCTCGGGGCCGTCGCTGACGGCGGAGGATATGGCATTGAAGGTTTTGAAGGCCGCCAAGGGCTGGGATTACGACGTGGCATCGATTGGCTATCCGGGCCCGGTTCTTCGGGGCAAACCCGTCGCGGAGCCGCACAACCTGGGGCCGGGCTGGGTCGGCTTTGACTTCGAAGAGGCGCTGGGTTGCCCGGTCAAGGTCATCAACGACGCAGCCATGCAAGCCCTGGGGAGCTATAAGGGAGGAAAAATGCTGTTCCTGGGATTGGGAACAGGTCTTGGATCGGCCATGGTCATGGACGGGAAAGTCGAGCCCATGGAACTGGGCCATCTCCCTTATAGAAAAGGGACCTACGAGGATTATTTAGGAACTAGCGGCTTAAATCGCGTGGGAAAAAGGAAATGGCGGCGTTATGTTGAAGACGCGGTGGAACGTCTGATCGCCGCCCTCGAACCCGACGACGTGGTCCTGGGCGGAGGCAACGTGGCGCAAACTCAAGACGCTGCCTCCAGGTTGCCGGGAGGGTGAAAACGCAAATGCGTTCCTGGGAGGATTTAACCTGTGGGAAAACGCCAAAATCCCCGGGGGAAAAGGGCTCTGAAATCATATATGGCGCGTGATTGCTCCCATGCAATCAACGGTCTTGCGATATAAGCGCCGTCGCGGTTGATATAAGAGGGAGTTCTTGTATAATGCAAATTATGCAGTAAAAATGGTCGTTTTTCCGCAGATGCCGAACGCTTTAATTATTTTCTTCGTTCGCAAAACGATATGCAACGTCTGCCCCAAAGGAGCAAACCTTGAGCATGCAAACGTTTCAGTGGAGGTGTAAATTCCTTAAAGGATTGTTGATCGGCATTTTCGCCATTGCAACTTCTTCCGCGGTTTGGATTCGGGTCTCCGATTCGGCCGAAGCCGGCGACAAAACGGGCAGCGATAAATCGCAAATCGCAGGCATTGATAAGCCCGCTGCCGATACTAATCACCCATTTCCCTGGCAAGCGGACAACGGCGACGGCACGTATAAAAATCCCATCATCTTCGCCGATTATTCCGATCCCGACGTGATCCGCGACGGCGATGATTTTTATCTCACCGCTTCCAGTTTTAGTTGTTTTCCGGGCCTGCCGGTATTGCACTCCAAGGACCTGGTAAATTGGACCATCATCGGACATGCGATCAATAAACATCCCATGGCCGAGCAGTTTGCCAAACCATTCCACGGCGGCGGCGTGTGGGCCCCGGCAATCCGCCTCCACAACGGCGAGTTTTTCATCTTTTTCGGCGATCCGGACAACAGCATTTACATGGTCAAGGCCAAGAATCCCGCCGGTTCGTGGGATCCGCCGGTTCTGGTGAAAAAAGCCAAAGGCTGGATCGACACTTGCCCATTCTGGGATGATGACGGCCAGGCGTATCTGGTGCATGCCTTTGCCGGTTCCCGCGCGGGGGTAAAAAACATATTGCACATCAACCGCATGAGCCCGGACGGAACCAAGCTTCTGGACGAAGGCAAACTCGTAGTCAACGGCAACGCCGGTTCATACGAAACCGTCGAAGGTCCGAAGCTTTACAAGCGCAACAATTATTATTACATCATGGCGCCGGGCGGCGGCGTGTCGCGCGGATATCAGATCGTATTCCGTTCAAAGAACATTTATGGGCCTTACGAATCGCGCATTGTCATGGATCAAGGATCGACCGACATTAACGGCCCGCACCAGGGCGGCTGGGTGGAAACACCATCCGGCGAAGGCTGGTTCATCCACTTTCAAGAATATCTGCCTTATGGCAGGATCGTGCACCTCCAGCCAGTCAAGTGGGTCAACGATTGGCCGGTGATGGGCGAAGATCCCGCCGGCCATGGCAAAGGCCAACCGGTGCTTACCCATCGCAAGCCCGACGTAGGCCGTTCATATCCGATTGCCTTTCCGCAAACCAGCGACGAATTCGACGGTCCGAAACTGGGCCTCCAGTGGCAATGGTTCGCGAATTACATGGATGACTGGATTTCTCTGACTGACAGGCGGGGATTCCTCAGCATGGCCGCGGTGGCCACGGATGACGCCGCGCCGCTTTCCGATCACCCCAACCTGTTATTGCAGAAATTTCCCGCCGAAAAATTCATGGTTACCACGCGGATCGACACGGCGCGTCTGGAAGACGGCGACCGCGTGGGTTTGGTGGTCGCCGGCCGGGCAACCGCTGCCTTGCAGGTTCAAAAAAATCCCGACGGACTAAAGATAATCCATACAGTGTCCAAAGTCCGGCAACAGGCGGGTCCGGGTCCCAGTCCCGCCGACCGTGAAACAGAATCCGCGGCCGCGCCGGGGCCGATCATCTTTCTGCGCGTCAAGGTGACGCCGCGCGGCGTATGCACTTTCAGTTATAGTTCCGACGGCAGTCGATACACCGATATCGGCCGACCTTTTACGGCGGTGAACGATCACTGGATCGGGGCAAAAGTGGGACTATTCTGCGACGCCCCAGCAGGCCACCATTCAACCGGCCGCACCGACGTGGATTGGTTCCGCTTCGAGCTAATAGCGGCACAATAAAAATACTTTCTAAATCATATTGGACTTAAATTGCAAGTCTCTGATAAACAAGAACTTGCAATCGTTTTCTCTTCTTTCGGTATTTGGTCGATGGTATTATGGATTTCGAGGATGCGGCAGACCATCGAGTCGTTTAACAATTTCTGGTGTTAAATTCTTTAGCGGGTTATACTTAGTTATTGAACTTCAGAGATAGAACTCGCTGACCAGGCCGGACTGAAAATGAAGTCATTATTGGTTTTTGCGGTTGTCTTGACCGCGGCCACCGCCGATAGAGGGGCAACAAGGGCGCCGTTACTCCCTTTTGAAAGCCCGGCTAATGTAGCCCCCCAAGGCAAAATTGACGAACTGGTTTTCGCCAAACTGAAACACCTGGGCATTCAGCCTGCCGCGGTCTGTTCGGATGCGGTCTTTGTGCGGCGGGTATATTTGGACGTCATCGGCACGCTCCCCACCGCCCAGGAAGCAAAAGAATTCATCTCCGACCAGAACCCGAAAAAACGCAAAATCCTCACCGATCGTCTTTTAGAGCGAAAGGAGTTTGCCGATTACTGGGCCATGAAATGGAGCGATTTGCTCCGGGTGAAGTCCGAGTATCCCATCAACTTATGGCCCAATGCCGTGCAGTCGTATCATCGCTGGATCCGAACCTGCATCAAGGACAACATGCCGTACGATCGTTTTGTCCGGGAGATGCTCACGGCCAACGGCAGCAATTTCAACGTGCCGCAGGTGAATTTTTACCGCGCAGTTCAAAACCGGGAACCGGCGGGCATCGCTGAGGCCGTGGCCTTGACTTTCATGGGCGTGCGGGCGGAAAGCCGGCCCGGCCAGAAGTGGACGGAAATGGGCGTATTTTTCTCGCAGCTTCAATACAAGCCTACCGAGCAGTGGAAAGAGGAGATTGTCATATTTGATCCGGGAAAGAACTCCGCGCAATCCACGGCCGACGCTCCGATAGAAGCGGTTTTTCCCGACGGCACGCCGGCCAAGCTGCTTCCGGGCCAGGACCCGCGCGAAGTTTTCACGAATTGGCTGATCGCGCCAAAAAATCCATGGTTCGCGCGGAACATAGTAAACCGCATCTGGTCGTGGTTGTTGGGACGGGGGATCATTCACGAGCCGGACGACGTCCGCCCGGACAACCCGCCGGTCAATCCCGAACTGCTGGCCTACCTGGAGCATGAGTTGGTTTCCTCGCATTATGATCTGAAGCGCATTTACCGGCTGATTTTAAATTCAAAAACCTATCAGCTTTCCTCCATAACTGAGACAAACAATCCTCAGGGGGACGCTTATTTTTCACATTATTTGCCGCGCAGGTTGGAGGCGGAGGTGCTCATCGACGCCGTCTGCCAGATAACCGGCACAACGGAGAAATATTCCAGTCCAATTCCCGAGCCTTTCACTTTCATTCCCGAGAACCAGCGCTCGATCGAACTGGCAGACGGCAGCATTAGCAGCTCGTTTTTGGAGATGTTCGGGCGGCCTTCGCGCGACACCGGCCTGGAATCGGAGCGCAACAATCGCCCCTCGCCCGACCAAGAATTGCACCTCTTGAATTCAACGCATATCCGCCGCAAAATCGAGCAAAGCGCCAAGCTTAGAGAAGTGCTGCAATCGAAGAACAAGCCGCGGGAAATCATCGATGAGCTTTATTTAACGATCCTTTCGCGATATCCCACCGACGATGAATTGATAATAATCCGAGACTATGCCCAACAGGGCCATGAAGGCCGACGCCCCATGATGGACCTTGTCTGGGCATTGCTCAACAGCGCGGAGTTTTTATACAGGCATTAGAACAGAGATTAGAGATTAGAGATTAGAGATTAGAGATTAGAGATTAGAGATTAGAGATTAGAGATTAGAGATTAGAGATTAGAGATTAGAGATTAGAGATTAGAGATTAGAGATGAGAGTGAAGAGAGTAATATGTACAGGAGTAGAACTTTGATGAAGGGAATTTGCATGACCAGGCGCGAAGCAATGCGCCGCGGACTGGCTGCCGCGGGCGGTTTTCTGCTGGCCAACGGCATCGGCCTGCCCGCATGGGCCGAAACAAAGGCGGTCAATGCCAAGGCCAAGTCGATGATCCAGATCTGGATGTGGGGCGGCCCGTCGCACTTGGACACCTTCGATCCCAAGCCCCAGGCCGGCTACGACTATTGCGGTCCGCTGAACAAGCCCATTTCGACCAACGTGGACGGGATCGTGATCGGTGAACTGCTGCCCATGCTTGCCAAGCAAGCCGACAAATATTCCATCATCCGCAGCATGACGCACGGCATAAACGCCCACGAAACGGCTTCATACATGGTTCAAACGGGGCGCAAGCCGGGCGAGCGCCTGGTGTACCCCGGCGTCGGGGCGGTTGTCACGCTTTACAAGGGCTATGACGCCGGTTATCAGGGATTGATTCCGCCTTATATTGTACTTACCGAGCCGCAGGGGCGGTTTTCCGAGGCGGGATTTCTCGGCAATCGCTATAAACCCTTCGCCACCGGCGGCGATCCCGCCCAGGCCAAATTCGCCGTGGAGGGAATCGTGGCCCAAGGCGTCACCGATGAACAACAACGAGACCGGCGCGAATTTCTCCATAAGTTGAATACCTTCGAACACGCGATGAAAGACGACGCTTCGGTAAAAGTCTTGACCACGTCGGAGGAACAAGCATACGACTTGATTCTGGGCGACTCCGGCAAACTCTTCGATCTCGCCCAGGAAAAAAACGAGTTGAGAGACCGCTATGGCCGCAATACATTCGGGCAGTCTTGCTTGATGGCGCGGCGGCTGGTTGAAAAAGGCGTCCCTTTTGTCACCATCAACTACAAAGGCTGGGACACGCACAAGCAGCATTTCCAGATCATGCGGCGGAAACTGCCGGAAATGGACAAGGCCATGGCGACCCTGCTGGAAGATTTGTCCGATCGCGGCCTGCTTGAAAGCACCATCGTCTGGTGGAGCGGCGAGTTCGGCAGGACGCCCAAGGTCATGTGGGAAGAGCCTTGGAACGGCGGACGGGGACACTGGGGAGCGGTTTTCTCGGCCGTGCTGGCCGGCGGCGGATTCAAAGGCGGCCACGTGGTCGGCGCTTCGGATGCAAAAGGCGAAGAGGTAAAGGAACGGCCCGTGTATCCGGTCGATTTCATCGCCAGCATGTATGAGCTGCTGGGAATCGATCCAGACGGAAAATTGCCCAATTCACAGGGACTTTCGGTTCGCGTGACGCCGTCGGCCGAAGAAGGCGTGAAAATGGGCGGGCGATTAAAGGAAATAATGTAAGAACCATATGTGTATTCGCCCGGGGCAAGTTATGAAAATCGTTGAGGATTTCATGAATTTGCATGTATGGCGCAACATTCTCAGATTAGCGCTATTTCTGGCGACCTCGCCTGCTGCGTGGGCACAGCCCAATCCACCGCATATTGGTTACGCTTATCCGGCAGGCGGCCGGCAGGGCGAAACATTGCATCTGACCCTGGGGGGACAATATCTCGAAACTGCCGATAATGTGTATGTAACCGGCGGCGGCATTCAGGCTAAGGTTTTGGATGTCATCAAACTGCTGAATCCCAAACAGGTCAACGATTTGAGGGAAAAGCTGCAAGAGCTGCAAAAACGACCAAAAGACGCAGAAATAGTCAAGGAAATGATGGAAATCAGGAACAAGCTCAGCGATTTCCAGAACAAGCGAAACAATCCGGCGCTTGCGGAAAAGGTCGTTTTAGAAATAAAAATCGCCGCCGACGCCGAGCCCGGCCAACGCGAACTCCGCCTGGCAACGGCGAACGGCCTGTCAAATCCGCTTTTTTTTCACGTCGGTGAACTTCCGGAATTCCGCAAGGAGGCAGTTAAATACAGCCCCGATCCCACGACCGGCAAGGGCCCCGAAGGTCCCGGCCAACCGCCGAGCGCAAAACGTGAACAGGTTGCAAATATTACGCTCCCTACCGTGATAAACGGCCAAATCATGCCCGGCGGCGCGGATCGATACAGGTTTCAGGCCCGCAAGGGCCAGCACCTGGTTATCGCCGCAAGTGCGCGGGAATTGCTACCGTACCTGGCCGACGCCGTTCCCGGCTGGTTTCAGGCGGCAGTAGCGCTATATGATTCCAATGGCAGTGAGTTGGCATACGATGACCACTATCTTTTCCATCCCGATCCGGTCCTGTATTGCAAGATCCCCAAGGACGGCCAGTACACGCTGGAAATCCGGGACTCGCTTTATCGCGGACGGGAGGATTTTGTGTATCGCATAGCCGTGGGCGAGTTGCCGTTTGTGACCGGTGTTTTTCCCTTGGGCGGGCAGGCCGGCGCCGAGACCGCCGTGGAACTAAAGGGCTGGAATCTGCCCGTGCAAAAGCTCACCATGGATGCAAAAGGCAAAGAGCCCGGTATTATTCCATTAACCGTACGCCGCGGGTTGGTTAACTCCAACGCCGTGCCTTTTGTCGTGGATGACTTTCCGGAATGCTTGGAAAAAGAACCAAACGATGGACCGGACGTCGCCCAAGAGGTAACTCCGCCGATTATAATCAACGGACGGATAGATAAACCGGGCGATTGGGACGTATTCCGTTTTCAAGGCCGCAAGGGACAGGAAATAGTGGCCCAAGTAGATGCCCGGAAACTCGATTCGCCATTGGATTCCGTGCTCAAACTGACCGACGTACCGGGAAGGCAACTGGCGTTCAATGACGATTACGGCGACAAGGGGGCGGGCTTAAGCACGCATCACGCGGATTCATATTTAACGGCCACGCTGCCTGCCGATGGCACTTATTATTTATACCTGGGCGATGCCCAGCACAAGGGCGGGGTGGAATACGCCTATCGCCTGCGGATAAGCGAGCCGCGGCCCGATTTTGCCTTGCGGGTAGTGCCTTCCAGTATCAACGTCCGCGCCGGGGCGTCGGTTCCCATCACGGTTTATACTTTGCGTAAGGACGGATTTAGTGGGGAAATAGCCCTGGCTTTAAAAGACGCTCCCAAAGGATTCGCCCTAAGCGGCGGTCGTGTGCCGGCAAACCAGGACCAGGTGAAACTTACGCTAAAGGCCCCGGCAACCGCCCTGGAAAAACCATGCACTCTCTCGATTGAAGGCCGGGCGAAGATAAACGGCCGGGAAATCTTCCGCCGGGCAGTGCCAGCGGAAGACATGATGCAAGCCTTTATTTATCACCATCTTGTGCCGATGAATGATCTTTTGGCCGCGGTGCCGGAACGCATACGGCCCAGGGCGCCGATGAAATACCTGGGCGAAGCGCCCGTAAAAATTCCCGCCGGTGGAACCGTGCAAATGAAATTTTCCATAATCACCGGTCCGATGCTGGAGCAGGTTCAATTCGCTTTAAGCAATCCGCCCGAAGGGATTACCGCCCAAAATGCCCCGCCGGCCCAGGACGGCATGGTCCTGGTCCTGAGCGCGGACGACGAAAAGGTCAAGCCCGGCCTGAAGGGAAACCTGATTATCGAGGCCACGGCCGAAAGGGCCGTAAATCCCGGCGGCGGAGTGCAAAAGGCGGCTAAAAAACGGGTGTCGCTGGGTTTTTTGCCGGCCATCCCGTTTGAAGTGATTGATTGAAACATGGAAAGAGGAAAATAGCGTCGGCCCTCACCCCCTACCCCTCTCCCAAAGGGAGAGGGGAGAAGCGTCAATTATTTATGCATGGGAATGAAGACCACGGGAACGATGAACTGCCTTTGTGTTGTCACCGCTGCGGGACCGAACTAGAGCCGGGCAAGGGAAATTACTTCCTGGTTTCTATTGTGGCTATGGCCGATCCGTTCCCGCCCGTTTTCTCGAAAGAAGATCTCCTCCGCGACGCCAAAGAGGAAATCCGCCGGTTAATCGAACAAATGCGCGACTTGTCGGAAAGGGAGGCGATGGATCAGGTGTATCGCAGGCTGGTCATTTATCTGTGTAATCCGTGTTATCGTCAATGGATTGAGAATCCGGTTTGAAGAAGATATTCAATATGGTGTAAAAGGAGTTTCTCGGATGAATCGCCGGGCGCAGCGCCTCGTTGTTACACACAAGTTTGCATTGGTAATACGTCCCGAAGGGACATTTGATGTTAGCCCAGCAGTTTACTGCTGGGAAAAAGGGAG
The DNA here is from genome assembly GCA_963838495.1 of Pirellulales bacterium. Classification (GTDB taxonomy): domain Bacteria; phylum Planctomycetota; class Planctomycetia; order Pirellulales; family Thermoguttaceae; genus JBEKIK01. Next base: position 951,602 of record CAWIRC010000001.1, read on the forward strand.
GTCGGGTAATTTGCGTCCCGTAGGGACGCTTGAATGCCGACTTTTAACATATCGTTTCAATCGTCCCGACCATGCTTCGCATGGTGCCCGGACGAACCAACATTTTTGCCTGATATGCGACCCAGCGATGAATCGCTGGGCTATTGTCGCACGAGCCTACGGGTCGGATTAATGTGAACCAGAGTGCAACAACGGGGCGGAAGCGCCCGGGCTAAACAGACGTTATATCATCCTGAACTCTGCTCTCGCGTTCCTTTGAATCGATCTGCGGCGGGAGCTTGTCAGCCAATCGCCCGGGCTGCGACGAATTGCGAGTCAAATACCATTCGTTGCATACCAGCATGACCGAGGCGATTAAAAGCGGCACCCAGTTGTAAATCAAGCGAAAGGCGAGGACGCCTGCGATAACGCTTGTCTTTTGGGCCTCCGGCAAAAACAACAAGATAAGAGCCTCGAATACGCCGTACCCGCCGGGCACGTGGCTTAGTACGCCCACAACAAAGGCGAGCATGAAAACGCCCAGGACTTTTATGTATCCGCCCTCTATGGGAGGCAAAAGGGAATAAAAGACCGCGGCGGCAACTAGCAGGTCGCCGCAGGCGATGACGATCTGGTAGAGCGTGAGTTTCAGGGGCGGGAGAGGGATATGCCAGCGGAATAATTTAAAAGGCTTGCGGTGAATGGCGCTTAACAGCACATATCCAACCGAGATCAACAGTAGCATGACGCCAGCCCATTGCATATGGGCAAAAATCCATCTTAAAATCCATTCTATTTTTTCAAATTGATGGGGAAGATCTATATGAACCGGAATCGAGAAGGGGGCAGCGATGAAAACAATGCCCGCCAAAGTGAACACCCCAAACCAGAAGGTCAAGCCCAGGATTATAAGAAGCTCGACGATTTTTACAAGCGAAACGCCCCAGGCGGAATAAAGCCGGTAGCGGACAGAAGTACCGAAGAGCGTCGAACCAAAATTATAACTAAAGGTATATCCGGTAAAGGAAGCCAGGGCGATTTTCTTAAGCGGCAAGTTTTTTTCACCCACCCAGCGAACCGCGAACCAATCATAGCCCACAAGAATTAAATAGTTTACCACCGTCAGCAGGGCAGCAATAATCAAGCCACTAAAGGGAATTCCCAGCAAGGCGTTGTACACGTCGGCAAATCTGACGTTCTTCAATTCCTCATAAAGCAGCCAGGCCGCGCAGAGGAATATCAATAAGATCAAGAGCCTGCCAAAAATGTTAAAATACTTTTTCATTATCCAACCACGTACACCCTTACCGCCTTACTGCGTAATCGACCCAGTCGGGCAAATAGGACCCGGGGGGCATTCACACAATCATTTAGGCTGGGATTATACAATATCTTTCGGTTGTTCGACCGTGATTTTATAAATTATCACTTTCAGCCGAAATTTGCCGCAAAACGCTCCCCGTGAACAGCTTATTTTTTACCAGAAAAAGGGCATTCTGCAATAGCATGTCTCTTTAAATGCCCGAGCGGCTCAGTTGATCGACCAATTTGAGCAATGTGGGGATCCTATGCGTTCCACGCATCTTTTGGATGTTAGAGGCGGCAAAGGCAGGGGATATTCCAACTGAAGTCACAAACAATGGTTTTCTGCTCCCGCCGCGGAAGACTTTTTTCGCCAGGGAGGCGTCTTTAAACGCACTTTTGGCAACGCCGATGATCTTTACTTGCCCGTGCAATGCATTGTAAAGATGGGCTCCAAGGCCCGGCGTCCGCTTCGCATCCAACCAGACATAGCCGTCGATGACCAAGACTTTTATCGTTTCCCTGACTTTATCGAGAATCTTCAAAATGCAAGGAAGTTCGCGTTTATAGAATTGCCCCGGGACATATTCCTCGACATTTTTGATTACGATTGCGTATTTTGATTTCGGGGCAGCGCTTTGCCAGGCGTCAAAGGTCAAACACGCGACTTGGGCACGATCCGGTTTATAATGCACGTCTACGCAAGCAAACATGGCGGAGGGAAAATTTTTTGAAATGAATCGGGGCAAACTACGGAGCCGGAGGGCTGTTGTCCACCACGATCACATCCACGCCCGGAATGGCTTGCATGAGGTGATCGAGTATGGATCGCCCGAACCAGCGCCGATACCAGGGCTGGCGGCTGCGGCCCAGGACAATGTGGGTGATGCCGTATTCCTTGGCAAAGGCGTCGATGGTGCTGACGAGATTGGCGCCCTTGAAGGCCAGGGACGTGCCGCCCAACTGCCGGGCAAGTTCGAGGTTGTTGCTGATTTTCCGCTGCGTGGCGGCATCAATGTGTTCCGGGGCCTCGCGCGGGGTTTGCACGTACACGGCGTACCAGGGAGCGCCCATGCGATCGGCAATTCGGGCGGCCTTTCGCAACAGGGCCGCGGCATGGGGACTTTGCGAACTGAGGCAGGCCATTACCCGCTCCGAGCCCGAGGCACGTTGGCCGCTTCTTTGTTCTTTTTCACGTCGATGACTGTCCAGGCGAAAGGCGATTTCCTCCATGGCCAGTTCCCTGAGTTGCGTTAAATTGTCCGGCGCGAAAAAGTTCTCCATGGCCGCTTGAATTCGCTCGGGAGGATATATTTTTCCGGCCTGGAGCCGATCGCGCAGGTCTTCGGCCGATAGATCGACGTTGACGATCTGGTCGGCCATGGCCACCACGTAATCAGGAATCCGCTCCTTGACACGGACTCCGGTGGCGCGCTCGACGATGTCGTGCAGGCTTTCCAAGTGTTGGATATTAAGGGTGGTGATTACGTTGGAGCCCGCGCGCAGGATTTCCTCCACGTCCTGGTAGCGTTTCGGATTACGGCTGCCCGGGGCGTTTGTGTGGGCCAGTTCGTCGATCAGCGCGATGGTGGGGCGGCGGGCGATGACGGCGTCCACGTCCATTTCTTCAAGCACGATGCCGCGATACTCGATGCGGCGGCGGGGGATCTGCTCGAGATCGCCGATCTGGGCGGCGGTTTCCGGGCGGCCGTGGGTTTCGACAAAGCCGATGGCTACGTCCACGCCCTGCCTGCGCAGTCGGTTTCCTTCCTGGAGCATATCATAGGTCTTGCCCACCCCGGCGGCGAAACCCAGATAGATTTTCAGCCGCCCGCGCTGCTGGCGCCGGATCAGGTCGAGAAACAATTCGGGTTTGGATTGGGGTTCGTCGCCGGACACGGTTTATTTAAAAATTATCGGGTGTATTTGCTTGTCGTTCATTTGTCCACACGGGCATGGACATGCTAAAAACGGTTTTTTCTTCGGGCGTGCTTTCACAACGGACCGATCCGCCATGTGCCGCGATGATTTCGCGCACGATTGCCAGCCCAAGCCCGCTGCCGCCGCGGGCTGTATCGCCGGGCACGCGGAAATATCGTTCGAATACATAAGGCAGGAACTGGGCGGGAATCCCGGAGCCGGTATCGGCGACTGAAAACACGATTTTATCGGCGGCGGGTTCGGCGGCCAGCGTGATCCGCCCGCCCTGGGGCGTATGCGTCAAGGCGTTGTCCAGCAGGTTTTGCAAGGCGTGCTGGAATTGATCGGCATCGGCGGCCACGGGTGGTAAATTATCGGGAGCTTCGACCGACAAGGCCACGCCTTGATCGGCGGCGCGGGGCTGGAAAGCATCGGCGGCCACGCGCAGAAGCAAGGCCGGGCGTTCGGGCCGCAAATGGAGCTGAATTTTCCCCTGTTCCAGACGGGCCAGGTCGAGCAGGTTGTTGATCATCACCAAGAGCCGTTCGGCATTATCACGGGCGTCAACGAGCAGTTCAAGCTGCTTGGGCGTGAGTGCCCCGATGTTTTCCTCCAAAAGCAGGTGCAGCACCAGGCGAATGCTCGTCAGCGGCGTTTTCAACTCGTGGCTTACAGTGGCCACAAGATTGGTTTTCATATCGTCCAACAGGCGAAAACGGGTAACATCCTCCAGCAGGACCGCCGCGCCCAGGGTGTCGCCGTCGGAATCGCGAATAGGCAGGATGCGGGGCAGAAAAGTATGCGTTTTGTCGCCGATCTGCACCACGATGGCCTTGTCGAAACCCTCGGGCACATATTCCCGCTGGTTATTTAGCGCGTCGGCCAAGGGTTGGCGCAGAGACTCGGGCGGCTGCCAAACGGCGGGCAATATTTCGCCTTTTTCCGGCAACGTGCCCACCAGCAGGCGGCGAGCCACGGGGTTGGCCAATTCCACGCGCTGCTGCCGGTTGACCACCAGCACCGGATCGGGGAAGGAATCGATCGTGGCCTGGCTCGTGCGCTGTGCGCGGATCAATTGAGCCTTGTGCGATTTCTGGAAATTCCGCAGTTCGCGGGCCATGTTGTTAAAGGCCTTGGCGAGTTGCCCCAGTTCATCCTCGGAATTAACGGGCACGAGCTGGTCGAGGTTGCCGGCGCCGATGGCCGCGGCCGATTCGGTGGCGGCGCGGATCGGTTGCAGAATGGTGCGGATGGTGCTGACAATCAACAGCACGGCCAAGACTATGCCGAATGCCAGGCCCGCGCCGTACCAGAGCAGGGCGGATCGGGCCACGCGCCGGGCATTGCGGTTGGCTCGCTTCATGTTGTCCTGATTGATCTTGAGAATATTGCCGGAAACGGCCTTGATTTCTTGAAATGTCTTGTACAAGCCCGGCTGATCCTGGCCGCCAAAGTAAAGTAGATCGCGATCACTGGCCGGACTGGCGTAAAACTTATCGCCCTGCTGGCGATAACGGCGGCCAAGGGCTGCCAGTTTTTCGGCCAACTCGGCTTCTCCCGAAAGAGTAATGTTGTTCTGCTCATCGGTCACTCTCTCATCGAAGAGCTTCCAATTATCTTCATATTGTTTGCGGGAATCCTTTTCGTGACCGGCCAAGGTGAATTGGAACGATGAATCGATGCGTTCCAAGGCCTCGTTAAGATCGCGCATGTAAATCACACTGTCGTAGTTCTCCCGCAAAATCCGATCGATCCGGTTGCCCAAATCATAAATCAAGAAGGTGGCCGTTCCACCCAGAGCCAAGAGCAGGGCGAAGAGGGGAATCATGGCGACGATGATTCGATGTCTGAGGGTCATAAATGCACCTTGATTATTACCTCGGATCACCCTCACCCCTTACCCCTCTCCCAAAAGGAGAGGGGATAATGGTGTCAAATGCCGAATTTTTTTCGTTTCCGATATAGTGTGCTTGGATCGATGCCCAATTTGGCGGCCGCTTCCTCGATCGTGCCTGCCGAATCTAGTATTCGCCGAATGTGATCGGCTTCGATCTGTTCCAGGGTCATGGTTTCCGCCGCCGGACCGGGCTCGCGGCCGCCGCCGCCAATCTGGGAGGGCAGGTCGCCAGGTTCGACAAAAGGTCCGGAGGCTAAAATTACGCCGCGCTCGATGGCGTTTCGCAATTCGCGAATGTTACCGGGCCAGGGGTAATTTACAATTACTTTGCGGGCGGCCTCGCTTAGGCCAGTTACGTTTTTGCCGTTTTGGCGGGCAAAAAACCTGAGCAGATGCTCGGCCAAAGGCAAGATGTCGGCCGGCCTTTGACGCAAGGGCGGCAGAACCACTTCGATCACGTTCAGGCGGTAAAAAAGATCTTCTCGAAAGCAGCCGGCCAAAATGGCGCTTTCCAAGTTATGGTTGGTGGCGGCAATTACCCGCACGTTGCCGGTCATGGTTCGGGTCTCGCCGACCCGCTCGTAGCACTTCTCTTGAATCAAACGCAAGAGTTTTGGCTGCAAAGTCAAGGGCAGATCGCCGATCTCATCGAGGAACAAGGTGCCCCCTTCCGCGACGGCCACTTTTCCGATCGTATCCTTTACCGCCCCGGTAAATGCCCCTTGCACGTGCCCGAACAATTCACTTTCCAGCAGTTCGGCGGACAGGCTGGGACAGGCAATGGTGATAAAAGGGCCGTTAGCGCGGGGACTGCGGGCATGGATCGCCCGGGCGAGCACGCCTTTGCCTGTGCCGCTTTCGCCGCGGAGCAAGATCGTGGCTTCGCTGGCCGCCGCTTTGAATACTACATCCAAGGCCTGACTCATGAGCGACTCGCTGGTCTGCAAATCGACCTCCGGCACGACCGAGCGAACCTGCTCTTCCAAATCGTTGACCTGGTATTGCAGCCGGCGCATGCGCTCGATCCGGTCCAAGACCACACGGAGTTGATCGGGGGTAAACGGCTTGGGCAGGTAATCAAACGCCCCACGGCGCATGGCCTCGACCGCCGTTTCGATCGTGGCATAGGCGGTAACTATGACCACATCCAGCCCGGCGCAAGGTTCAAAAGTTTTGGAAGCAGGTCCAATCCATGTTCTTTGGCCAGGCGCAAATCGAGAAATGCGACTTCATAAGGACGATGCGCCAGGAGTTCAAGGGCCTGAATACCGTCGCTCGCTTCGGCGGCTTTATGTCCAAGCACTTCCAATGACACGCAAAGGGTGTGTCTCAGGCTTGCGTCGTCGTCAATCACCAGAATGTTCATGGGACGTGTCCCGCGCCAATTTTAGAGCCAAGTAACTTGTATTTTGCACGATGTATCGTGCAATATGCAATGCCATTGAAAATATACCTTGGAGAGCAATTGTTGTAACTTGTTATAGATATGGGGCTTGCGCCTTTCAACTAATTATGGCATGTAAGATGCTTTTGGTTAAACACAGATAAGATGCCATAGACAAGATATTACATAAACGATCAATGAGAGTATCGCATTAAAATAGATTTGGCCGGCAAAGTCCATCCGATAACGGAGGGCACATCGTGTACGGTAATTCATGGAAAAAAGTGATCATCAGCAGTTTTGTGCTTGGTGTCGCAGGGATAATGACATGCATCTCCGCCCTGCTGAGCGACCTTGTGCCGGCGTGGTCGGTGTTGGCATTTATTGCCGTGCTGATCCCGTTAGGACTTGTAATTGTGGGCATCTTGGCGGGCTTTGTCTGGCTCGGCGACAAGTTTGAAGATTACTTAGACGAGAAAGAAAATAATCTGCTCGAAGGGAGAAAGCGAAAATCGGACAAGGATATCAATCCGAACGACCAACCGTTTCATCATGAATCAAATAGCCGTTATATAAAATATGCATCCCCGCAGCCCGGCCGCTTGATAGACCAGTAATACTTCCACCCTTCGCGGTTCAGGGCCTGCGAAACCGTTTCGTGCCATGAGATTGCCGCCAACAAAAAAATGGCACGATCAATAATTTACATTCGCAGTGATTGTTAGTTTGATAAATGGCATCAACAATATAGAGGAGCGATCGACATGGACCTGACAATTTGGCTTCCCGCAATGTTCATTCTAGGAATGGCGACTCTGGCTGTGTTATTTGCTTTTATTATTGCCTGTGACAAGGTGTAAGAGGATTGGACATGGATATTTTAACATGGCTGACTGCAGTCGTTGCGGTTTTGCTCTTGATTTATCTATTTGCCGCGTTAGTGCGGCCTGAATGGTTTTAAGTTGTCCCTTGATAAAAAAGGACGTACTCCATGTTTCAATTCCAAGTATGGATTCTCCCTCTGCTGGTCTTCGGCGTAGTGTTTGCGCTGGCTATCCCGATTGGTCTGTATATGGCCAAGGTTTTCGACGGCCGATTCCGTCCGCCTGGTTGGATTCGGTTGATCGAATCGCTGCTGAATACCGGCCCGCAGAACTGGAAGCAATACGCCTTCTCATTCATGGCGTTCAACGTCCTCACGTTCGTAGTCGGTTTCGTCGTTTTAGCATTGCAGCCTTATCTGCCGCTCAATCCCGACGACAAGAAGATGCTTTGCCCGACAACGATCTTCCATACCGCTGCCTCGTTTTTGACAAACACCAATCAACAACATTACTCCGGCGAAGTCCACCTGTCTTACTTCAGCCAGTTATTTTTCATCTGTTGGAAGCAGGCAATCTCGCCAATCATTGGAATGACCGCTTTGTTGGCCATCATTCGCGGATTGCGTGGCGACAAACACATGGGCAATTTCTACATAGACATGTGGCGCGGGGTCGTCTACGTCTACTTGCCTCTTTGCCTGGTTGTTGGAGTGCTCCTTATCGCCAGCGGCGTGCCCATGACGCTCGAAGGGCATGCGGATGCCGCCACACTGGAGCAGGGAACAATGGGAACGGATGAAAACGGTCTGCCGCAACTACAACAAATTGCCCGCGGCCCTGTGGCGGCAATCATTGCGGTCAAGCAGTTCGGGACCAATGGAGGCGGATATTTCGGCGCCAATAGCACTCATCCCTTCGAAAATCCCAATGCCTACAGCAATCTCTTGACATGTGTCGGATTATTCTTGCTGCCTCTGGCTGCACTGGTCACCTTCGGCAAGATGCTCAACCGTTATCGAGATGCGTTGGTGATTTTTTCAGTAATGCTTGTGCTTTCGGTAGGAACCGTGGCTTGGGTAATTTACGACGACGCTCTAAAGCCGAACCCGGCTTTGTCCGCCCATGAAGAACGCGCTTACGACATCCCTGATGCGGGCGCTGCTGATGGTCGGCGCATCGCGGTTCTTCCCGCGGTATCCGCCCTTCCCGTGGACCAGTCGCTGGGCAATCTTGAGGGCAAAGAACTTCGCTTTGGAACCTCGGCCGGCCCGACTTGGGCCGCCTTAACGACGAACACATCAAATGGCTCGGTCAATTGCATGCATGACAGCCTGAATCCAGTTGCCGGATTGGTTCCGTTAATAGGCATGTGGCTGAACTGCATTTGGGGTGGGGTAGGCGTGGGATTGATCAACTTCCTGATTTATCTGGTGATTGGCGTATTTCTGGCCGGTTTGATGGTGGGACGCACTCCCGAATATCTTGGCAAGAAGGTCGAAGGTCGTGAAATGAAGTTGGCCATGTTGGCACTGTTGATCCATCCGCTCATGATCCTGGGCCCAACAGGCATGTTCGCGGCCTCGGAATGGGGCATGAAGTCGGTGAACAATCCAGGGGCGCATGGTTTCTCCGAGATTCTTTACGAGTTCAGTTCGGCCTCGGCCAACAACGGCTCGGGATTTGAGGGCTTGCAAGACACGTGGGGATTCAATACGCCTGATGAAAATCCCGCTTCGCCTGCTCCCTATAGTCCTTATTGGGACATCGCCTGCGGCTTAGTGATGCTGATTAGCCGGTTCGTGCCGATCATCGCTCCGCTGGCCATAGCCGCAAGCCTTGGAGCCAAAAAGCCGACGCCTTTTACTGTCGGCACCATGCGGACCGATACCATTACATTCGGCTTTGTTTTGCTGGGAACCATTATTTTAATCGGCGCACTGCTTTTCCTGCCCGTGGCTGCGTTGGGGCCGATAGCCGAGCACCTTGGGCCGATTCCTTTTGGAGGGTAAATAATTGGGAATGATAATCGCTTTATTATGAATTAAATAGAAAAAGGATAACATTAGCTATGCCAAATATGTTAACGACTGAACCCCGTAAAACCCGGCCCCCGACGGACGAACTCAAGCTTGCCCGCCGTGCCAGTCGGAAATATGGGCTGTTCGAACCCCAGTTGCTCAAAGCGGCCTTTAAGCAATCGCTGGTGATGCTCCGGCCTGACATCCAGTGGAAGAATCCCGTGATGTTCGTGGTCGAAGTCGGGACGATATTGACCATTATTTATACTTTCGCCAAGCTCCTGGGCTATGAAAGCGCGGCAAGCATCGGTTATCTCTTGACCTTGGATTTCTGGCTTGTACTGACCCTGCTTTTCGCCAATTTCGCCTCCGCACTTGCCGAAGCGCGTGGCAAGGCGCAGGCCGAAACGCTGCGAAAAACCAGGCGGGAAACGCCGGCAAGACGCCTGCCTCGTTACCATAAAAATGGCATGGCCGGCTTGGAAAAGGATTGGGACGCGGAAGAGACGACATCCTCAGCCCTGCAAGGCGGCGACTTTGTCCTGGTCGAAGCCGGAGAAGTTATTCCCAGCGACGGCGAGATCGTCGAAGGCGTGGCATCCATCGACGAGTCGGCCATTACCGGCGAATCGGCGCCGGTCATTCGCGAGGCCGGCGGCGACCGCTCCGGAGTGACCGGCGGCACCCGCGTGCTTTCCGACCGGATTGTCATTCAGATCACCGCCGCGCAGGGCAGCACCTTTCTGGACCGCATGATCGCCTTGGTCGAGGGCGCAATTCGCCAGCGCACGCCCAACGAAATCGCACTGACGCTGGTATTGGCCGCTTTCACCTTGATATTCCTGATTGTCACGGCAACACTTTGGCCCATGGCCCTTAACGCCGAAATTTATATGCAAAAATATTATGGGACCAGCCATGCCGTGAAAAGCCTGGGCACCGACGTGCCCACGCTAGTGGCCCTGTTGGTCTGCTTGATCCCCACGACCATCGGCGCGCTTCTGGCGGCCATCGGCATTGCGGGCATGGACCGGGCGTTGCGTGCGAATATCCTTTCCAAAAGCGGCAAGGCGGTGGAAGTAGCCGGCGACGTGGATACGCTGCTTCTGGACAAGACCGGCACCATCACCATGGGAAACCGTCATGCCACGCGGTTTATCCCCATCGGCGATTGTTTGCCCATGCACCTGGCGTATGTCTCGGCCCTGGCCTCGAGCGCGGACGAAACCCCGGAAGGCAAAAGCATCGTCTCATTGTATCACAAGCTCGACGACTCTTTGGGCGCCGCCGGTCACGGCAAGAACGACGGTTTGCTCGTCCCGCCCAATGCGAGGTTTATCCCTTTTTCGGCCCAGTCGCGAATGAGCGGCGTCGATCTGGCCGACGGGCGGCGCATCCGCAAGGGCGCCCCGGATGCCGTGGTGCGATACGTCGAGCATGAGCGCGGAAGCATTCCTGCCCAACTCAACGAGCAAGTGCACTCCATCGCAACGAAGGGCGCCACACCGCTGCTTGTGGCCGAAGGAAATCGCATCGCCGGGCTGGTCGTCTTGGAAGACGTGCTCAAACCCGGCATGAAAGACCGCTTCCAGCGGCTGCGTCAAATGGGGCTGCGGACGGTGATGATCACCGGCGACAATCCGCTGACGGCGGCGGCCATAGCGGCCACGGCGGGCGTGGACGATTTCCTGGCCGAGGCCACACCCGAGGCCAAGCTGGCTTACATCCGCAAAGAACAGGCGGAAGGAAAACTGGTGGCCATGATGGGCGACGGCACCAACGACGCCCCCGCCCTGGCCCAAGCCGACGTGGGCGTGGCCATGAATTCCGGCACCCAGGCCGCCAAGGAAGCGGGCAATATGGTCGACCTGGACAGCGATCCCACCAAGCTCATCGAGACCGTGGAGATCGGCAAGCAATTGCTCATGACCCGCGGCGCGCTTACGACTTTTTCGATAGCCAACGACGTGGCCAAGTATTTCGCCATTGTGCCGGCCATGTTCGCCGGCACGTTGCCCTGGCTGAAGGCGGTTAACGTGATGAACCTGCACTCGGCCACGTCGGCCATACTCTCAGCGGTGATTTTCAACGCCATTATCATCCCGCTGTTGATCCCCATCGCGCTGAAGGGAGTAAAGTACCGGCCGGTCGGGGCCGACGCGCTTTTAAGGCGGAACTTGCTTATTTGGGGTCTGGGCGGGGTAATCGCGCCGTTTGTGGGCATAAAACTGATCGACATGATCATGGTCGCATTGCATTTGGTGACATAAGACTTTGTTGGGGCGACAGTTGCACTGTCGCCCTTGCATGAAATAACTGCCGCATTAAAAACAATTGCAACTCCTGCATCAGAATAATCCGGAGCTGAAAAAATGATCGCTCATTTGCGCAAACCTGTTGTTGTTGGTTCTCACCGTACTGCTCTGCTCGGCGGCATATCCGCTGGCGCTGTGGGGGATTGGACAAACGCTTTTCCCGGAAAATTCTCAGGGAAGCCTGATAACGGACAAAAGCGGCGCGACAATAGGTTCCCGGCTCATTGCCCAACCCTTTACGGCAGACGAATATTTTCAGCCCCGGCCGTCATCCGTTTCTTATAACGCGGCAGCCTCCGGGGCATCGAATTGGAGCGCCAGCAATTATCTCCTGCGGGATCGGGTGGCGCGGCAGCTTGGCCCCATAGTGAAATATCGCAGCGGGCCGAAAAAAGGCCAACTCGCCGGGCCGGACATCGACGCCTGGTTCCAAAAAGACCGGTTCAAGGACCAACCCGGCATCGTGGCACAATGGGCGGCAATGCACTCCGCTTCCGGCATTCCGCAAAATTGGATCAAGGCGGACAAACTGAATGCCGAGTACGTGGCCCAGTGGCAAAAAGCGCATCCGGACGATGTCGCCCAGTGGGTCAAAAACCATCCGGAGAATCCCGAGCCTAAGCCCGAGGACCTGGCCGTTCTTTTTTTCACAAGTTATTCCAAATCACATCCCGGCACGTTTCCGGTCGCGGTAGAGCATAAAACAGCGGATGGGAAAACGGAAAAAGTCATCGAACCGGTCAAGGTAGGGCCCGAAATCCAGGCCGCATTTTTTGATATGTGGCTGCAATCCAATGCGGACGCGGATTTGGAGCCTGTGCCGGCCGATGCCGTCATGGCATCCGGTTCCGGACTGGATCCGGACATCACGCTCTCAAATGCATTATGGCAACTTGATCGAGTTGCCGCCGCCTGGGCGAAAAAGACCAATTCGGACGAGGCAAGGTTGCATAAAGACATCGAACAATCGCTCCGAGAAAAAAGCCATGCCCCTTTTGGCGGCTTGTTAGGCGTGCCGCTGGTAAACGTGATGGAAATCAATCTTGCCCTGCAAGAGGCGCTATCAGAAAATGGCGGGCGGCGGGAAGTGATTTACACTCATCGAAACTCTAATAAGACCGGTAAAGCCGTGTTTCTATAATTACCAAAATGCTCCGCTTTTTTGCCTAAATCCCCCAACTTTATCAAAATGATAAGACAACATCCTGAGCAGCCGGGGCAGAGAAAAAAATTAGTATAGTTTTTTTCATTCTTTTCCAGAAAACAACAAACTCATTAAAATGGGGGGTTGTTTTAATTCAAAAAATCTTTTCTAATAGGGTGATAATTATTAGGGAGGAGCGGTTTTGTTTTTTAAACTGCGGCCGCGTAGTTGGGGAAAAAATATGACGAGTAAAATCACGCCCCGGGGATTCACATTGGTGGAATTGCTGGTAGTGATCACAATCATCGGGATTTTGGTCTCGCTATTGCTGCCGGCGGTACAGGCGTCGCGCGAATCGGCGCGGCGCTTGGAATGCAGCAACCATATAAAGCAGTTCACCACGGCGATGCATTTATATATCGAGTCGCAAAAACATTTTCCATCCGGCGGTTTTGGATATCCATATTCGCCGCATCCCGACCGCGGCATGGACGCGAATCAACCGGGCAGTTTTTTCTACGTCTTGCTGCCTTATATGGAAAACAAGCAGTTATTCGACCTGGGCAAGGGAGTCGGAGCCACGAACAGCACCAGCCCGGCTTTGTTGGAGGCGAACAAACTGCGCAATTCTACGCCATACCCGCTGTTTTATTGCCCGACGCGCCGCGCCTCATCGAATTACCCGGTCGTACGGACGCCGCTTCTTTGCTCGCCCATGGACGAGGGGAACCGAACCGACTATGCCGCCAATGCGGGCGAGGTTTATGTGCCGATGGACCCGGTGGCCACGTGAGGCGGGGTCCATGATCTCCAGGGTGTCTCCTGGCCGGACCCTTACCTGCGAAATCCCCTCACAGGTAAGTATTATGTAACAGGAATTGTTTGGGTGCACTGCAATTACTCCTTAAAGGACGTAAGGGACGGACTTTCGCATACTTACCTGCTGGGCGAGAAATACATGGATCGCGACTACATGAACGACGGCATCTCGTGGGGAGACGACGCGGGGCCGTATGTCAGCAGCGATCGCAACAATCTCCGTTGGGGATCGTATCCGTTGGACGACACCAATACTTATACGTATTATCTCGCCCCGCAGCGCGACGGGCGGGGCAGTCCCGATGATCCCAACGATGTCGCCTATGGGCTTACCGGAATGGGAACTTTCAAGTTCGGCAGCGCTCATTCCGCCGGTTTCAACATGTCGATGTGCGACGGCTCGGTGCGGCTTATAAACTACAATATTTCCGAACAGGTCCATCGCTGCTTGTGCAATCGCACCGACGGGACCGTGGTCGAATTTCCCGAATAAAACCCTTTATTACGACAATACTCGAGGATGATCCTATTTTCCGGGCGCCATGGGGGCTTCATCTCCGGCGAAAAGAAGATTGTAACTTTAGAATTCTTTTGGCATTGTTAATTTACATTGAATGAAAATGCGATCCACGCACGCGCATAATGCAACTCTTTGGATACTGCCGGCGGCAATTCTTGCGATTATCCTTGCCGGAGGATGCTCGAAAAAGTCCAAGACATTCGCCCCGGAGATCGATCCGGTCGCGGCCGGCTATGCCGCCCTGAAAGAGTATGACGACAACACCGACGGCAAGATCTCCGGCCCAGAATTGGACAAGGCCGCCTCGTTGAAATCCAACCTTGCCAATATCGACCTGGACAACGACGGCGCGGTCACGGCCGACGAAATCGCGGACCGCATTCGATACTGGCAAAAGACAAAATTAATGCGGACACGGACGCCCATACACTGCACGGTTTATCACAATAAACAATTCATCGCCGATGCCCAAGTAAAGCTGGTGCCGGAAAATTTCTTGGGCGAGAGGATGAAATGCGCCATAGGCAAGACCAATTCCAACGGCGTGGCCATGCTAAGAATGGAAGACGCCAAGCCGGACGATCTTCCCGGCGTGGGGCCGGGGTTCTATCGGGTGGAGATCACAAAGAAAGCCGACGCGGCCACGGCAAAACGCAACCGCCAAAATCCAAAACGCGATCCGAACGCCGATCCGGACGAGGAAATTCCGGCCAAGTACAACAAAAAGACGATTTTGGGCCTGGACACCACCATGGATAACCCACAAATGCGCAAAGGCGTTCGTTTCGATTTGGATTATTAATCGCTTGAATAAAATCCGTTTGCGTATATTGTATTTTTCCGGATTTTATCCGCGGATTGCCCAGCGCATGAGTTCCGACATCTTCGGCGCTTTTCCCTGCGCCAGGATGCCGATGCGGAAGATCCTTGCGGCCGCGAATACGCAAACCAGCGTGGCCGCCAGCATTACCACTATCCCCGCAAGCGCCTGCCAGACGGGCACCGCCGCCGTGCTGCACATGCGGAGCACCATCATCAGCGACGTGGCCGGCGGTATCAACGAGGTCCAGGTTGCGAAACTACCCATCGGATCGCGGATCACCTGGAACCAGATAAACATGGGAAACATCAAGAGCAACCAGATCGGCATCAGCATCGATTGGGCTTCTTTTAGCTGGTTGACCGCCGCGCCCACGGCCATGAAGATCGAACCGTAGAGCATCACCGCCAATATCTGATAAACGATGAACCAAGGCACGATCCTCAGCGGCACCAGGCGGAAAGAATCGTAGTACCAGGCCAATGCGCAGCCGCCGACAGCGTAAGCGGCAACCACGGTCAGCGATCCGCCCACCCCGCCGATCAGCTTACCGATCATCAACTGGAACGAGTTGGCCGAGCCCAGCAATACCTCGGCGATCCTCTGGCTTTTTTCTTCCAGCACGCTTTCCATCATGGGTTGGGCGGCCAGGAACACGACCATGAACATCAGCATCATCATGCCCAGCGGAAGAAAAAAGCTTTCCTCAAACCTGCTCTCTCGCGGTTTGTCGATTACACCGGCCTTGGAGCGCGTAACCAGCCCGAGCGGCTCCACGTTTATCCACGCGGTTGCCCGGGCGACCAAATCCGGATCGATCTTGGCCTCTTTCAAACGGTCCGCATGCACGATGTCGTTTATCTTTCCTTGAAACCAATGCAACTCGTCCGATACCACGGCATTTTCCGCATAAAACTTCACCTGGGGCTGTTTGTTGCCTGAAGGCATTTTATCCACGTCCGCGGGTATTTCCACAAAGGCGTTTATCAGCCCATTGCGGACTTGCTCCGAGAGATCATAGCGCATTTCCTCGCTCACGTTTAGCGCCGGGCTGGTTTCAAGCACGTATCGTGGACCGATTTGTTTGCCCTTATCGAAAATCTCATGATCGCGCTCTTGCGCTTCCTTGGCCAGTTTGTCGAACATCATGCCGGAGGAGTCCAAGACCATAATTTTCCGCTCGGTGGGGCCCAGCCGATTCTGGAGCAGCAACTGGACGGCGATGCCCCCGATCATCAAGACCGGCATCATTATCATGGCGATCAGAAAGGCCTTTGTGCCCACTATGGCGCGATATTCACGAGATGCGATAACCAATATCTTACCCATGGCCGATTCCCTCCGCTAGTTGCGATTCCGCCCCGGCAATACGCACAAAGATGTCTTGCAGCGATGGCCGGGCCAGCTCGAAATGCTCCACCCGTGCACGCTCGAATAGTTCCCGGAGGATCGCCTGCGGATCGGCTTGCGGCTCCATGCGGAGTTCGGTGTAGCGCCCGTAGTCGTTGACCCGGAGTACGCCGGGCAGGTTTTCGAATGCCCCGTCGCCGTTGCCCAGTCGCACACGGATCGTATCCTGCCCGTATTGGGCCTGGATCGATTCCAGCGTGCCGTCGAGCACCTTCCGGCCGCGGCAGATCATAAAAATCGTGTCGCACATCCGCTCGGCTATGTCCATGTCGTGCGTGGAAAAGATCACCGTGGTCCCGCCGCGATGCAGGGAAACGACCGCGTCCTTCAGGGCTTCCATGTTCAGCGGGTCCAGCCCTGTAAAAGGCTCGTCCAGCACCAGCAGTTTCGGCTTGGCGACCACGGCCGAGATGAACTGCACCTTCTGTGCCATACCTTTCGACAGAGTATCGATCCGCCGCGATGCCCAGTCGGCCAGATCGAAACGCTCCAGCCACTGGTCGATCTCCCGGCGGCAGCGGCGAAAACCCTTCAGCCGGGCGTAATAGGCGAGAAGATCGCGAACCCGCATCCGCTTGTACAGCCCGCGTTCCTCGGGCAAGTAACCCACGCGGTCGTCGGCGACCCGGGCATGATCGCATCCCAGCACGCTGATCCGCCCGGATTCGGGATAAAATATGCGCAAGATCATCCGCAGCGTGGTGGTTTTGCCCGACCCATTGGGGCCTATGAAGCCGTAAATGGCCCCCTCCGGCACCGCCAGATCAAGGCGATCCACCGCCACGTGATCGCCGAATCGTTTTGTAACCTCATGTAGTTCAACCGCGTTCATGCCGATAGGTTAATTGTTTTTATGGATTTACACAACCAGCCATTATACAAAATATTATTCGTCGGAGATGTGATTTTATTGGTTATGATTATCACGACATTCTATAATAATTACATTCGCTCGCCGATGATTATAAACACAGGCAGATGGGCCACTTTGGCAGATTCGCCCATTGCCGCATCTGCTGCCTGGATATTTGAGAGTTTGTTTTTTTCTTCATCCGTAAGCGGTAATCCCTTCAGTAAATCAAACCGGACGGACGACGGCGGCAAGAGTCGATCGAGCAAATTCACTTCATTGCTCCAGTCCGGGAGATCCAACATGCCCGGCAATTTTCGGCCGATATGGGGATCGGCCCCGGCCCGGGTCAAGGCGGCGATCCAAAGATCGCGCGTGGCAATTTCCGGCGGATGTTCGATCATTCCCCCATAGTCCGGTTCAATCGCTACAAGCACGCCCTTGGGTTGCAATAGCCTGTGGATTTCTGATATCGCCGAAATGGCCTTGATCCAAAGAAACGCGAACTGGCAGAACACCAGGTCGAAACTGCCGTCGGCAAAGGGCAAGCGGAGCGCATCGCCGCAAACTCTTTCGGCGCCGGCGAATGCTTGATCAGATTGCGCCAACACGTTTTGGCGGCAGTCGAAGGCCACGACTTCGCCGCCCGAGCGGCGCAACAATTCATCCGTCACGGCCCCGAAGCCGCAGGCCAAATCCAGAACCCTTCGGCGCCTGGCGATGCCGGCTTTGCGCAAGGCCCTTGCCCTTGCCGGCGCAAGCCACTGGGCCTGCTCATATATAAGATGCTCATGCGGAAGATCATATTCATTCATTTAAGATGAACATTATTTATGCGTTGTATTTGTTTTATTGGTTTTCCCATGTTTCATTTATCTTCTGCCCGTCAGATTCATAGAAGAATTGTGAATCCAGCCTGTTCGAAATGATGATCGGCAGTCAGCGCCTCCGTCAATCCTTCCTCCTGCATTATTATGAACGATGTACAGTCCGTAAGAGACCACTGCTTGTCTTCGCGACGGGAAAAAAGCGCCAGTCCTTTTTCCAGTAAATCGCGCGAAGCGGGAATAATTCGAACATTTGGATCCGAGTTTAATCGGCCGGCAAGTTTCGAGAAAAGACTGCGCTGCCCGGTACCGGAAAATATGTTGCCTAGTTCCAGTAAAATAAAATCACTTAACAGCACAGGGCAATGTGAATCTTCTCCGACCTGTAACGCTTTTTCGTGGACGAGATCACGGGGATTGAGCAACGCCACATAAAACGACGTATCGGCAAAAAGAGGTTTCATTGCCGTTTAGGCACTCCATAAAGGTAATGGTCAAGGTTAATGGAAGCGTCCGGCGGCAATCCCTCGGCCTTGCCGATAAGGTCTTTCAGTCCTTCACACAAACTGGGATATTTTTCTTCATTGCCGGGGGTGTTTTCAGCGTGGAAATGCACTTCGACAACGGCCCCTTCAGGCAGCGTCTGCCTGTCATCAAGCCGAATTACACCGTTTTCAACGCGACCTCGATAAACCATTTAAAAACCTCTGACATATTATACGTTGTTTTATTACCACCGTCAAAGAGCGTTGAAAGTAAAACGTATCCCAATTTATTTATCTTCCGCCGCCGGCGCAGTGCAGGCGCAGGCGCAGCCAGCGCACTGCGCATCCGCCGCCGAAGCCGCCTCCACCCCCGCCGCTGGAAGAGGCGTCGGACAGGGCCTGGAATATCTCGCCGGTAACGTGGTCCGCGCCGCTGAGGTCGAGAAATCCGCCGGCCGATTGGCCAGTGCCCAGCGAGCCGGGCGCGATGGACGAGGCCAGGCTGCCCATGGTGTTTTCAGCCCAGCCGGAAAACGATGAAGCTACATCTTTAAACGTTGTTTGGCCCGGGATGCTTGGCACGGAACTCGGCACGGCAGGCGCGCCGGGCATGGACATGGGACCGCCCCGCATCCACATCGGCTGATATGGCCACCCATAAAACACCGTGGGATAGTGGTCGTCCATGAGTATCCATTCGAAATTCCGGTCAACCGTGGCCTGGCGTTGGGGGATGTCGCCTATGGCCGCCGCCTGCTCGGCCGCCCGCTTGATTATCGAGCGGTAATAATCCTGCGTTTCGCGGAGGTTGAAACCGGCCATGCGCGGCAGCCCCGTCGATGAGTTGCCGCATGGGCACGCCAAAGTTAATATCTTTCACCGGTTTGCCGGGATTTTTCTCCAAAAGGAACAAGAAAGGCTCCTCGTACGAATGCACGACAATGCCGTTTTTCTGCGCGGCGTCGCGATAAAACTGCGTATGCTGATCTTTTGTGGGCGGAACCTGATCTAGCTGTGTTTTCAGTTGAAAATTATCGTTCACCGCGACTATGAGCGGATCGGCGCTGGTTTGCCGCAAAATACCCTTTTTCAACATGCCGAAGATCACCAGTCCAAGAACCTTGGCTACGGGCAGTTCCAGGAGCACGGCGGCCTCCGAGGCGGTCAGCCCGCGCTTGATCCCACCGCCTTCGACTTGTGCGATGGGCGGCATGTAGTGCATCTTGCGCTTGCCCAGCAGCCATTCGTTCAGGCCGATCAGCACTACAACCGCCGGCATCGACGCCAAATGCCAACAGGGATAAAAATAAAAAACAATGCACGCCAGCCCGGAAAGGATAAAGAATACTGAAAAACCCGTGCCGCCGCTGAAACGAAAATACAAGAACGCGAATAACGCCACGAAAATCGCCCCACAAGTCCACCGGGCCTGCGGAGATTCGCTGAACCAGTTCAGAAGCAAGTCCAAGGCCGTCACCCTGATGACCGCAATATTGCCCTTGGGGAATGAAACGCCCATTTCATATTCTTTTTTGTGCTGTTTGGTAAGATGCCCTGTAGGAAACTGCCAAAAAACTATCACGCCTTCCTTGGTCAATGCCTTCTTATCGAACGGGCGATCTTGATACAATGCCTGATCCGGTTTTACGTCCTTGGGCAACAGTATCATTATTTGGATATGCGTGTTGCCCGTTACGTATTGATCGCCGAACCACGTGGGCGTGATGCGCAGCGAGGCGTAGTCTTTCCGCGTCGTATCCTGGTAAACCATTTTCGGCATTGTGAATTCCACGCGCAGCTTGCCGGATCTGCCGGGCATTATCGTGCCGGCGTCTAAGTGAACTTCAAAACCTATGGAGATTTCAGTCGATGGCCGGATATCGTGCAAAGGCTGATCGTCGATCCAGGCCCGGATGTCGGCCAACCGATAACCGGCGTGCGGCGTGCCGATATCGACGATGTCAATGGGATGCGCTCCCGGATTGTTGTGAAATTCGATGGAATACTCGATTTTCGCCGAGCCGTCGGGCTGAACAGCCGCGAACATCATAATTTTGGGCACCGAGAAAGAATAATCCTGGGCCGCGGCCAATGATGCAATTGCAAACGGCAAGATCATGCCGAAAAACAATAGTTTTATTGCAAAATGCAAATTGCAAATTGCATATTTCAAATTGCCTGACGATTCATCCTTCATCCTTCATCCTTTCAGGCGCGACCGACCAACCCGGGGTTGGTGCCCGTCGCGGCTTTATGTCATATTGGGGTCGGGGCTTTATTTTTTCCGCGGCGGCCCAGCCTTGCGGATTGCGGGGACAGTCGGCCGCGCAGATTGCCAGTCCCGGGCAGGTGGAACAATGCGTGTCGGCCTCCAAGCGCCGCCGATAATCCACGTACACCGTCCGCCTGGCAATTGTATCCCAAGATTCTTTGACAATATTGCCCGGCGAATGGTATGGCCCGCGTGCGGGAATCACGTAACCGTCCGGGTCGACACGGATCGCGCTGTCGCCGCTGGTCCGCGGACCGCGGCATACCTGGTCGCCAAGCGGCAGTTCCGGGTTGTATCGGACGGGCGGATACCACAAAAGCCGCAGGCGGTAACGCTCCGCGGTTTCTTCGGCCATGGCCGCCGCCTGGACAAGTTCATCGGCGAGCAGTGCCCCGCCGGCTTGCTCGGCCGGGTCGGTTGTGGCAATGGCAAACAGGCAGGCGTTGACCACCCCGTGGTCGGCGATCTCGGCCAGCGTGTCGTCGATGGTTTTTAGCGTAGGCTTCACTAGCGCAATGACCACCACCGGACAGACCTCGCGTTTCTGGGCCATGATCATGGCTTTGACGGCGAGTTTGTAATCGTTTTTGCCGGCCAGGCCGTCGTGTATTTGTTCATCTATGGAAAGGCAATACACGTCGAGGTGGTCCAGGCCGGCTTGGGCCAAGTCGGGGATGCGGGCGCAATGGGCCAGGTCGCTGCCCCGCCCACGAACACCGGTTATCAACCCTAAATCCTCGGCCTTTTCCACCGCGCGGATCAGGTCTTTCTCTACTGGGTCTTTTCCCGCGATGATCGTCACGTGCGGGATGCCCTCGTCCCACAGGCGGCTCAGAATAGGCTCCATGTAAAACGGCTTGCACAGCGGCACGTCGGCCGAGATAGGCCGTTCCAAGGGCGCCGCATGGGGCGAAAACGAAGGATCGGCCGGATTGAGAATCGGGTAATCGTGATGCGGTTTTTCCAAAGATGTAATCAAAGAGAGCACGTGATTTATGTCGGCCGCCACTTGAGGCCCGGTAACGCCCTTGAAGGCCTTTTTTAGAGTTTCCAGGATCGCGTATTCGTCCTGGCCTTCTAAAAGTCCCTTGGCGATTATCACGCCCGACGGATGCAAGCGCACCGCGCATGCGGCATTGGCCAGCAGCACGCCGTTGCCGCTGGCATTGACGCGGAGATGGAACCTGGCCTGGGCGCCGTCGGCCTGGCGCATGTAATGGTATAAACCCGGCTCTATGCCCGCCTGGGCAATAGCCGATCCGCGTTTAGTAAAAAAGTTTTTGAAACTATTTTTCCAATTCATCCTGCATCCTTCGTCGCTCTGACCTTCCTAATTCATCGCGAAACCGCAAGCGGTTTAATCAACCATATAAACTGGGCAATAAATTGCCCAGCCCTCCACTTATCCCTCATCCTTCATTCTTTCCAGCCGGCAGCCGCCGCCACACAAAGACAGGTCCGGACATTGCCGGCAATGCTCGGACAGGCCACATTTCTCCGGATTGCTAACTCGCTCGCGGAAACCGCGAAACAAATCACTATTCCAAATGCGCCGCCAGGGATCGCGGAGTATATTGCCGGCGGCGACGTAATATGATTGGCAAGGCAGCACGTCGCCGTTGGGTTCGATGCACATGGAATACTCGCCGGCATTGCACCGCCTGGGCCCGAGTTCCAATTCCAGGGGCGAAAGGCGGCAATAATCGGTGGGCGTGTACCATAAAAATCGCATCCCCAAGGACTGGGCGCGATCGCGCACGGCCGGTAGAACGTGACGCAGTTGATCTACCCGAACGGCATCGCCGCAATGCAATCCCCGCCCGGAAAAAATCATCCCGTTCATGGCAAAGGTTTTCAGTCCCAGCCGCTGGAGAAAATCAACGGTCTTAACGGCGTGTTCGACGTTCAGCCGTGTAAGCGTTGTGTTGGTTATGACGTGAAGCCCGGCGCTTATTGCATTTGTGATCCCGCGGCAGGTTTCCTCGAACGATTCGGCTTGAGTCATGTGGTTGTGGACGTCTGGGCGGCAGGATTCAAGGGTTATCTGTACGTGGCTTAATCCGGCGCGTACCAGAGAATCGGTGAATTCCCGGCTGGCCAGGCGGCGGCCGTTGGTGTTCAGGCCGGTAATCAGGCCGAGATGTTCCGCGGTGCGGATCAGTTCTGTCAGTGCCGGATGCAAAGTCGGCTCGCCGCCGGTGAAAATCACGTGCGGAACGCCGATTATTTTTAATTTACGCAGGATTTTTAGCCATTGCCGAGGCGTTAGGCCCTCACCCTGGCCCTCTCCCAAAGGGAGAGGGGAGCGGAATTGCGCACGGTTGTAGCAGTGCCGGCATGCATTGTTGCAGCCGTAAGTCAGGGCTAAATCCGCCTTATAAGGAGCGGCGACCGGAGTGCTAAACGGCCCTGAGCGCTTTGCATCCAAATCGCAAGTCGGGCAGGCATCGATAGTGGTCGAAATATGATTTACCAGATCGTACATCCGATCGATGTGCCCTCGAATATCGCCGTTTCTCACAAGATTGAATCGACCTTTTAAGATCGGGACAACATGTTCTCGCGGCAAACCGTCCAAGGCCGATTTGACGATAATCGTTGCGGATGGATTTAAATGAATAGTGTCGTTCGCATCGACAAATAGAATGCCTTTCCCGCCCCCTTCGACACGCAAGTGGATCCTCCGTTTTCCGCCCGGAGGATACAAATAATATGTAAACAACCCGGGCTGCAACGCCAACCTTGTCCGCACCAACATCCACCATCCTTGCACGTCGCGGCGCAAGGCGGCAAAGGGACGCTTAAGCCAGCCCAGCAGGACGATTTTAAAAATCGTCCTACAGACTGCGCCATCGACGTTTACCATTTCGGCGCTTCCTCCAACTGATAAGCCGAACCGCAATAAGGACAGTTGATGAAAATTCCGCCCGCACGCACGCTTATCGAATCCTTGTTCAAAATGCCTCCGCAGGAACGGCATTTCATTTGTTCTAAATTCACGTCGCCGGACAAATCGATTTTTTGCACCAATGTCGTCTCAACAGGTTTTGGTTTCAATAATGCCAGCAATACCAGCGCTCCCGCGGCAGCCAATAATATTACGCCCACCACTATGCGCATGAATTGTCCTTGGGCGCCGACGACAAACATAATTCCCAAAAATGCCAGTACCGCAGCCAGTGGATAAGCAATGAGTTTCATGATAAAAGACTAATGATTCGGATTCGTATAATGAGAACCCTTAAAGCCGCCTGCGGTTTTGCGCCGCCTACCATACTCTTTCCGCTCCGAGTATATCAAACTGCACGCACACTTCAAACCGCTTATCAGTACTTCGGACGGAACCTTTACATCTTGATCAGGCGGCCGTAATCGCCATCTCATATACCCCCCTAATTTAGTAATCAAAAAATCCAAACAAATCTATTGACAACCGATATATAGATTTGCTATATATAGATTGCCGATACATAGAAAGGAACGTTATGGCGGACAAAACTAGCGGCGAAATGATTCGAGGAAACCTGGATCTGCTTGTGCTCTCAACGCTGGCAAACGAGCCAAAATACGGCTACCTCATCCAGCAAAGCCTGGCCGCGGCAACCGGCGGGCTGATGAGCGTGCAGGCCGGAACCCTATATCCCATGCTGCATCGGCTGGAGGCCGAAAGGCTGATACGCAGCCGCTGGGACGAAACCACCGGCCGGAAGCGAAAATGGTACGAACTTACTCCGGCCGGGCAAAAGCGCTTGCACCAGCAGGCTCATCGGTGGCGGGAGTATGCCGATTGCGTGTGGCGGATGCTCGGCCCGGTGTTTGGCGGGACGTGCAATCCGGTGGGGGGTGTGTGATGGTCGGTGGAATGTCTCCGGAAGAATTCCAGAATTATCTGGGCCTGCTCAGCCGCCTGTTACGGCTCAGGGCGAGCGAGCGGGAATCGATCGAGGAGGAGTTGCGCTCCCACCTCGAAGAGCGCCTGGCGGCATTGACCGCCAAGGGAATCGAGCCGGCTCGGGCGGTGTCCATGGCACTGGCGGAATTTGGCGACGCGGCCGCGTTGGCCGCCGAGTTCACCGCCGTTTCTCGACTTTACAAGAGGAGATGGATCATGCGTCTTACGGTCGGATCGATTGCGGCCAGCATAATCATGGCCGCCGCGTTGGTTTCATATTGGCCGGGCCGAACCGGCCCGATCAACCCAAAACGAGGCCCAAGCCCAGCAGGGCGATAAGGTCGTGGCATCGAGCGACTCTAAACAGGAAAAACCCGGGCCAAAAGACGTATTTGCCGGGGAAAAACCCGATGCAAACGCACAAACCCGGGCAAAACTGGAAAAACTCACCAAAGCCGAATTTGCAGATACGCCGCTATCACAAGTATTGGATTATTTTGCCCATGAACTTGATATCCAGTTTCACATGGATGTCAAACCATTAAGCGAAGCAGGCATAACACCGGATACACCTGTTACGTTTGATTTACATAATGTACCGGCAGAAATGATATTGCGGTGGGTATTAAGGGATCTTGGCGATATCACGTATTACCTTGACAATGGAGTGATTATCGTTACTACGAAGGATGAGGCATGCTCAAGACTCGAAACACAAGTTTATCGCGTCGATGACCTGATATTTTATCCACTGGCAGCAAAAAGCAAGGAAACTACGGATGGTTCTGCAAATGAACCAAACAAAATTTATTATGATTCCCTAATGGAATTGATCACGGGAGCCGTGCGTTCTCAAACTTGGGCTGGAGTCGGCGGACCGGGTTCAATCAGCCCGTACCGTGGAACGCTGGTCATTTCACAAACAGCCGAAGTACACCAAGAGATTCAAAAACTGCTGAAAGACTTACGTAAGTCGATGAATCCAGACATTGAGGATGAATTCAATCCGTCATACAGGTACGGCGTGGGCGGGATGAGTGGAAGCATAAGCTCCGTGGAATCGAGAAGCAAAGAATCCGAAAAAAAAGATGCGGCAAAACCTTCTCCTGAAAAGGAGAAAAAGGGGCCGAAACCTTGAGACTGAATTATTTCAAAACAAATTACAATCTCATAATGATTCAATGAATTGCCGGTGTAATGTAGCAGATGCTACTATAGGTGTTGTCATTTTGTTGAACTACTCACTCGAAATCAGCAAACCGGCACATGGCGTGTTGGGTGGCATGCCCACGCTTGTCGTGGGCATGTTTTGCCGTGAAAAACGACGCATGGCCACGCCAGCGTGGCCATGGCACCCGCTCTATTTATGATGGAAGTGCTCTAAATATCTCTGATATGTGGTTCATTGGGCCTACGGCACACGGAGTGTGCCTGCTACATTTCGGCCCGTATTTATCTCCCATCTTTCCCAATTTATGACATCCCGAAAGTGCCGTCACAATCGTCAAATTCGGTCTAAACCATATAGCCCTTAAAGACCGAAGCCAAAAGAGGCGTATCGCTGGAAATCTTCTTTTGACGGAGAAAATATTTAACAGGGGGGGAACCCATGTTTCGAGGCATTTGCACGTTTATTGTTTTAGGCATATTGATTACTGCACCGGCTTGGGCACAAAAGCCGGGGGCGAAAAGCGAACCCCCGGCGCCTAGGATTGCCGCGGCTGAAAAACCGGGCGTTAAAACATTGCCGGCAACGCCCGCAGTCTCATCAAGCGAAATTAAAACGCCCATTACATCTGTTTCACCGGGCGAATTAAAGGCCACGCCGGAGATGTGGTTCTACGAACAGTACATGCAACAATACCAGGATCCGAAAATGGCGGTGCGGGCAAGGGCTGAATTCGAGGCCGATCAGCGACAGCGGCGCTTGGCCGCCATGCGCTGGTTCGGAATGTCGAACAGCCGGCCAAAAGCCTGCTGCGATCCCTTCCATAACGATTACTCGCCGGGCTGGTACTCGAACAACTCCGCATATCCATACCGCTGGGAAGGAGTTGGGCCGACGTGGTATATCGCACGACCGGAGCCTATGACAGTTTACACCTACTAGAGCTATCAAGCGTCTGAACGCCGATCGCCAGGCGCTGCAAGATTGCATTTAAGGCCGGGGTCGCCTCGGGGAGAGTAGAGGTGATCTTGGCCTTTTTTTAAGATTCAGGGATCAGGGTTCGGGGTTCAGGGTTGTAATGGAACAACTTTTAAATGCAAAGCGCTATTTTGGTTTTTTATAACCGGGAAGGTCTAGAATTTGTTGATGTATTTCCGTACGGATTTTTTGGAAGCGATAATCGGCAAAGGAGCCGTAATCATCGGTGAAATCCTTCCAGGAAATGCCTTCCTTGAGGTCTTTTATCTCCGGCATAAAGTCGCGAATCTTGAATGAATCGGCCAATTTATCCAGGGGAATTTTACCGTCGCGGACCTGGTTGGCAAAGGTTACGCCCGCCAGTGCGGCCGAAAGGCCGACAAAGCTGAAACCATTTTCGCCCTGGGCGTCTTTTATTTCCTTGGCAATGCCGAGTTGTTCGGCGGCCAAGGGTCCCAATTGCACCGTGAGGGCACAAGACAAGATAAAATGTTGCGCCAGGTCGTGGCGGCCTAAGATCGTCGCCCTGCCCAGCACCCCGAGGCGATTTTGTCTTTCGTAGTCGGATTCCACCTCCCGGGAAAACTGGCCCAGAGCGGGGAAATCGCGCCATAGTTTTTCATCATCCAGGGCGATGGCAATTCCCAACAAAAATGCTTTGGGGGCCACAGAGGGCGACTGTTTGGCCGCTTCGGCCGCGGCCCGGCTGACAAAATACTCGGTCATCCCATCGGCTTTCAGTTCCGTAGAGGCCCGGCAATTTATCTTGGCCGCATTGACCACGGCCTGAATCACCTCATGCGTGGCAATGACCAACTCCGGCGGTTTGGGAGGCGGCAAGGCCGAAGGCGGCGGAGGTAAATTCAAAAGCGCGATATACTCATCAGCCGCCGGATCATCGGGCAACTGCTTGCCCAAGGTTAGATAAATCCGGTTCAATTCCCGTCGCGTGTCCAAGGGCATAAAAGGGAAACCATGATATGCATGCGCCCGCAACTCGTCGGCCACAATATTCATGGCCAGTGTGTTTAAGGAATCGAACCCGATGCGAAAGTTGAGTGAGTGAGACCGCCGGTCGCCCAACTGGGGCCGCATGACCGAATCCATATAGGCTGAATGCGAGGCGCCGAGATAATGTCCCATCTCGTGAACCAATATTTCCAATCGTTCGCTTTTTGTAACGTGCTGCGACCACTCGCGGATGAGGATGTAGGGATGCATCGGCCCGCGAGTCCCGCCCAAGTGCGTTATGCCGTGCGGAATCGAATACTGGCTTGTAAATCCTATGGCCAATTGCGCGGCGCGGGATTCACCTTGTTTTCAAACTCCACCAACGTCTTCTGGAAATCGGTGACGGCGTTGTCCGAGACCCAAGTGTCCACGGCCTTGGCTTCGAAACGAACGCCGCAATGACGCTCAAAAATTTCCGAGGCGGCCTCGATCCTTTCACGAAGTTCTTTTTCCCAAACTTTTTGCAAAGCCGGCTGATCGTCGTCGACCAGAATTTTCACGGGAATGGTAAAAATGTCATGGGCAATGTCACGGGCCGCGGGCTGGGGCAGCTTCGGGTCCTCGTCCGGCGCCGCCGGTATGGGATTCATCCGCAAATCCAGGGTTTTATCTGTCATTATAAAATGATTGATAGTGTTCACCTGGAGCTGATATTGCCGCGGTTTTCCCTCCGACTCGAAAGCAATACTAGTTTTGTCGGCAAGGGGAATTGGAATGACGTCGGCGCGTTCCAAAGTGTATTGCAGTTGCTTGCCGTCCGCGTAAGAGATCGAAAACCGCACGGGGACATTGGCATTGTTCCCCACTATCGCCACACCGGCTTGGCATGCAGAAGAACCCAGAGCAAGGATGAGGAATAACGCCGAAAAAAACGTCAGCCGTCTTAAAGAATAAAACATGTGCAAAAAAAGCCGGCCATCTGAATCATGATGCAGGAAACCTATCATAACCACATTCTATTGCCCCCGGGCAGGCTCGGCTAGTAAAAAAACATGTTTACAAGCGCGAAACGCACGCAAATGCCGAGAAACTGAGATTTCGGCATCGGCGTGCGTATGTATGTATTCCGGCTTGGATTTTAGACCAATTCCTTGCGTACCGCCCAAACCGCGGCTTGGGTACGGTCGGTGACCCCGATTTTTCGCAGTATATGCTGCACATGCTCTTTGACCGTCTCATAGCTGATGTGCAACGTTTGCGCGATTTCCTTGTTCGTCAGTCCATAGGCCAATTGCCGCAGAACTTCGCTTTCCCTCTGGGTCAAGGGAACTTCCACGTCGGCGGTCAGGCGTGGAGTGGCCAACGCGCCCGTCACGCGGCGGAGCTCCTCCCGCGTCCACGCGCTCTCACCCGCCGCTGCCGACCGAATGGCAGCCAACAGTTCTTCGCGCGTGCATCCTTTCAACACGTACCCGCTTGCACCCAGCGCCACGGCGCGGGCAATATAGGTGGGATTGTCGAAGGTGGAAAGGATGAGCACCGGCATGTCGGGTTTGTCAAGTTTTATTCGTCCCAAAGCCGTAAGCCCGTCGCCGTCGGGCATGCGGATGTCCAAAAGAACAACGTCCACTTCGTTTTCCAAGGCGAACTTGACGGCCTCGGCTCCGGTGGCCACTTCGCCCACGACTTTTACCTCAGTGCCGGCTACCAACGTTTTTAGTCCGCTACGGACTACCTCGTGGTCGTCGGCAATGAGCAATCTGATTTTGTTAGTCATGTTTTACTCCAAAAACCAATTGCGCGTAATAATATTTTTTAAGGGCTACGCCGTGGGCAAATCGACGCTTATATGCGTGCCTTTGCCCGGGGCGCTATCGATGACCGCCCGTCCGCGCATCAACCGGGCGCGCTCCCTTATGCCCTGCAAACCAAAACGATCTTCACTAACACCAGATGGGTCGAATCCAATCCCCCAATCTTGTATTTCCACATTAATCCAATCGCCTTTCTGCGTGAGGCGGACTTTCGCCCTGTTGGCTCGGCTATGGCGTTGAATATTGTTAATCGCCTGTTGCACGATGCGATAAATCGTAGCCTCCAATAGCGGCTCGAAACGCTCGGATTGCACTTTTGCGCTGAAGTCAATTGTGAGCCCGTCTTTGGGCAAATTCTCGATCAGATAGGAAATTGCCGAGACCACGCCCATTTCCTCCAAAATTGGCGAGCGTAATCCGCTGATGAGCTGCCGGGCTTCGTCCACTGCCTTTTGCATTAAGCGGCTGGCTTCTTTAATATGTTCCTGCACTTCGCCTGCCGGCAATTCGCCGCTTTTAATCAAATAACTCAACAACATCTGCGACGCAGTAATATATTGGACCAATCCGTCATGAAGCTCATAAGCGATGAGTTGACGGTCGCGTTCGTGAAAACGCAACATATGTTTCAGCAGCAATTCTTCTTCGCGCGGTTTTTCGTTGCGGTTTTTCCCGATCTCGCTGGCGATATTCGACGATCTCGAACACGTTTTCATCGAATCATCCAGGATGGATTGCTGGGAATATTGTTTCATGGTCAAGGACTGGTTTTGCATTTTCAAAAAGCTTAATTGCTTTATTGACGCCTATGTGGATTAACAGCTTAACTCTTGGATTTAGTCTTGCCAGTAGGGGGTTCTTAATTATTCTCTCGGTTGCCCCCCTCGGTGATTAAGAAGGGCTACTACCTGATATCATAGCAGAGTTTTCACTTGGGGGGAGGGCTCCATAGAAATTTTGGGGGAAAAATCCCAACTTTTGACTGCCGTTCTCTTTTTATTTACAGGCTTATTGCAGTTTTTCAAGTTATTACCCCCCACTTATGGCGGGTAAATAAGATCAAAATTATCCGAAAAAACTTGGGACAATGCCCTGTATTTCCAATGAATCAATTCAATTAACTTAATGAATTGCTAGTTAAATGAATTGCTAGTTACAAAATGACATTTTACCCAACTCGTGCCGGGTGTAAATGCCCCACAACCTGTTTACAAAGATTTTTGCTAACGGCTGATTTTTGGTCAATCGTGGCTTTGACGGCAAAACGAATTACGATTTGCGCAGCGCAAGAAAAAACCGGACGGAGGATAGCGCCCGCCGGTAGTATAAAAAAAGAAATTTTATATTAACAATTGCGTTTTTCTAAGGAAAAGAGAGGCGCCGGTGGGAGTCGGACCCACGATGGCGGATTTGCAATCCGCTGCCTTAGCCACTTGGCTACGGCGCCTTGTCCCAAACTGTATCAATCAACAAGTCGGCTGACAAGTCCTGATAACCTTATCTTGATTTTCAGTTTTAAGGGAAAGATTGTTTTAAGCAACTTTGAATAAGAAATCTAACCCCAAATGGAGATAATAAGGTACTAATTTAAATAAAACTACTCAATTTTACTTTGCGCATTTAGTTTATTTTACCTATTTATCTAAAACAATAACAAATTACTGTATCTTTCAGTTCTGATCAAGTTTATTTGTCTCTTGGCACGATCTGTAATACACATACTTATGTATAAATCTTTTCTTTATCACTGATAATTCCCAAATAATTGGACACCAAGAATATGAACTCAGCAATTAAGTTCTGTATCAAACTAGTATCTACTCGGCTCAATTCACAGAGAATTGAGAACATAGCAATTGATGTTGCCAACCAATGCCGCACCGCTGTAACGCAACAAATAATCAGCAAATCCAAGATCCTGCCGCCCAAACAAATGCGCGGGTACATCAGAGCTTATGTAACTTGTTTTTTAGAATCTATTATCGATAAGCATAACGATATCAAAAATCTCGATCCCAGCCGGTATTCCAAGGTCGCTTACCTGGCAAAGGAATTTTTAATCGAGTTGGTTATGGACGATATGGGATCAACGCCCCCCGCAGTTGTGGCAGATATTGCCGCCGCGGCCTAAACCAGCCTTGATAATAGATGCTCTATAGACACTGCGTTTGACCTTTTCAAAGCCCCGGGATTTGCAGCTCGAGGGCTTTTTTTATTTCTTGAGCTCATTGCTTTATGGCGTTTTGCCCGTTAAAATCGCATTTTATCGATTTTTGGCCAAAAAACTGTACGCATTTTTTAAAAATGACCGTTGAACTCACGCCCAAATACGACTACCTGGTTGGCATTGATTCCGATGGTTGCGCGTTTGACACCATGGAACTTAAGCACAAGGAATGCTTCATACCGAACATTATCAACTATTGGGAATTGCAGGGGGTGAGCAAATATGCCCGCGAGGCGGCTGAATTTGTAAATCTCTATTCCAAAAGTCGGGGCGTCAATCGTTTTCCCGCGTTAATCGAGACACTGGAATGGCTGCAAAAACGGCCCGAGGTTAAAGCCCGGGGCGTAAAAATTCGCGTTCCACTATCTCTTGAGATTTGGATTAAGAAAGAAACCAAGTTGGGCAATCCGGCCTTGGAAAAAGAGGTGCAAAAAAACGGCGATCCGGATTTGAAACTGGCCCTGGAATGGTCCAAGGCCGTCAACAGGTCGATAGAGAACATGGTCCGGCACGTGCCGCCGTTTCCTTATGTCCGCGAAAGCCTCAAAAAACTCCATCATAAGACCGACATCCTCGTGGTCTCTGCCACGCCCCACGAGGCCCTGAAGCGGGAATGGGAAGAACATGATCTGACGCAGTACGTGGCGACAATTTGCGGGCAAGAGATAGGGACCAAGAAAGAAATGCTCGCCGCGGCGGCAAAATATCCGGCCGGCCATACGCTGATGATCGGCGACGCGCTGGGCGACTACCACGCGGCCACAGCCAACAAAACTCTATTCTTCCCTATCAATCCCGGCGCGGAAGAAGCCAGTTGGAAACGATTGTTCGATGAAGGCATAGATCGCTTTCTCTCCGGCAATTTCACCGACGACTACCAAGAACAACTTTTAGCGGAATTCAACACCTTCCTGCCTGAACGGCCGCCGTGGCCGATGGAAAAGTAAATACTGAATAAAAAAACCGTATACTGTGAACTGATTACTAATAACCTTCTGATCCCTAACCCCTGACCCACTATGAAAAAGACTGATTTTGGACTCATCGGACTGGCCGTGATGGGCGAAAACCTGGCTTTGAACATCGAAAGCCGGGGATTCAGCATCTCGGTTTACAATCGAACAACAAGCAAAGTAGATGATCTGCTGGCAGGCCGCGCGAAAGGCAAAAATTTCGTGGGCTGCCACTCGCTGGAGGAACTGGTCAATAGCCTGGCAACGCCTCGAAAGGTGATGCTCATGGTCAAGGCCGGGCCGGCCGTGGATGAATTCATCGAAAAGCTCATCCCCTTGCTCTCGCCCGGCGACGTGATCATCGACGGCGGCAACACCCTTTTCAGCGACACCGAACGCCGCACCAAGTACGTCGAATCGAAAGGGCTTCTGTACATCGGTACCGGAGTATCGGGCGGAGAGGAAGGCGCACTGCTCGGCCCCAGCATGATGCCCGGCGGCAGCGAAAAGGCCTGGCCCCTGGTGAAGCCGATTTTTCAGGCCATTTCCGCCAAAGTCGGTCCCAAGGGCGACATCCCTTGTTGCGAATGGGTCGGGCCGCGCGGCGCCGGCCATTATGTGAAAATGGTCCACAACGGCATCGAATACGGCGACATGCAACTTATTTGCGAGGCCTATTGGATGCTCAAACACGCCCTGGGACTGGGTAACGACGAACTGTACGACGTCTTCCAGCAGTGGTATCAAGGAGAACTAAACAGCTACCTGATCGAAATCTCCCGCGATATTTTCAGCGTCAAAGATCCTGACGGCGATGGATTCCTGGTCGATAAGATTCTCGACACGGCCGGCGCCAAAGGCACGGGCAAGTGGATGAGCCAGTTGGCCCTGGATTTGGGCGTTCCCAGCACGCTTGTCACCGAGGCGGTTTACGCACGATGTCTTTCGGCGATGAAAGACGCCCGAGTGCGGGCGAGCAAGGTTTTAAAAGGCCCGTCGGGAAAATACTCCGGCGACAAAAAACAGTTTATCGAACAAATCCGCCAGGCCCTGTATGCCTCGAAGATTTGCAGTTACGCCCAGGGTTACGTGCAGATGCAAGCCGCGGCCAAGGAATACGATTGGCCGCTTAATTTCGGGCCGATCGCGCTCTTGTGGCGTGGCGGCTGCATCATCCGGGCGGTGTTTTTGGAACGCATTAAAGAGGCCTTCGACGCCAATCCGAAACTGGAAAATCTGCTCTTAGCCCCGTACTTCACCGAGGCGGTGGCCAAGGCGCAACCGGCATGGCGGAACGTGGTCAAAACAGCGGTCGAGTTGGGCATTCCCACTCCCGCGACATCCGCGGCATTGGCCTATTACGACGGGTATCGCTCCGAACGTTTGCCCGCTAATTTGTTGCAGGCCCAGCGCGATTATTTCGGCGCCCACACGTATAATCGCGTCGATAAACAAGGAGTTTTCCACAGCGATTGGATCCGCCTGCGAAAACAACCAAAATAAAGCATTTTCGTTTAGCCCGGTTGCTTGTAACCGGTCGATCAACTTGATATCTCCGGGCACAAGTGCCCGGGCTAAACCTGACCGATAAACCCTTTTTGTAATGGATGAAAAACCATGTCCTCTGAATATCTTGAACAACTGTTTGGACTCTCCGACCAAACGGCGGTGGTAATCGGTGGTGCCGGAGTGCTGGGTGGGGCTTTATGCGCGGGCTTGGCCCAGGCCGGCGCCAAGGTGATTGTCGCAGACGTGTTCGACGACCCTTGCAAGGCTCGCGTGGCCGAATTGAAAAAACTCGGCGGCAAGGCCGACTATTGCCTGGTCAACGTCACCTCGCGCCAATCCATCGAAAAACTGTTGGCCAAGTCCGTCGAGTTGGCCAGCCGCGTGCATATCCTCGTGAATTGCGCGGGCGTGAACGCCGGAACCAATTTTCTCGACGCCACGGATGCCGATTGGGACCGCATTTTGACGATTAACCTTCGCGGCGTTTTCCAGGCCTGCCAGGTCTTCGGCCGGCACATGGTCGAACAAGGCGGCGGCTCGATCGTCAACATCGGCAGCGTGACTTCGCACCTGCCGCTGTCGCGGGTTTTCGCCTACGGGGCTTCAAAGGCGGGCGTATTGAACCTGTCGCGAAACATCGCCCACGATTTCGCCCAAAAGGGCGTGCGCGTGAACGTCATCTGCCCGGGCTTCTTCCCCGCCGAGCAAAACCGCAAACTGCTCACCAAAGAACGCGTGGAAAGCATCATGAACCATACGCCCATGAAGCGTTATGGCGAGCCCGAGGAACTAATCGGCGCATTGCTGCTTTTGGTTTCGCCCAAGGCCGCCAGTTTCATCACCGGCGCTCCGATCAACGTCGACGGCGGATTTACCGGCGTGTGGTTGTAAAACTATGTCATCTCTCCGGGCACCGACCGAAGGTTGGTCGTAAGAGGGCTAGGGTGAGGGTGATTATAGCCAAAATAGTTGACTAACCAGAAAATTGAGTAGATAATATTTATATGAGCATTATCGACTCGACTATCGAACTTGGAGAGGCAGTTCGCTTTGCACTCACGCACAAGGCAGATCCTGCTGTTTTGAAGCACATCGAAGAGGAATCCGCTCGCATCCGCGAGGAACTTCGGAAAAAACACGGTTTGACGAACGTCGCTGCCGAACTCATTCGGGAAGTCCATGAAGAATGAAGTACATTCTGGACGTACCAAAGCGATGACAATGCTGATAGCACACAATTTCGTCTCGTCTCCGCGCTACCACCCATACAATAATTAAAAATGCCGCATATTTCTCTTTTCAATATGCGCATGATAATTCCCGGAGTCCGGAGCCCAATCAAACCAGATAGCAGATTCTGCTTGACATAAGTCTTTTCGTACAATTTCTGGCACTGTAAGTTTGATTGAGGAAAGTTTGGTTTGAGTTTTGTGCCCAACCAATGTAGCAAAGATGCAAATCTCATAATCCCCAGGTTCAAAAGGAAAAAAATCAATATTATTTGGCGGGTTGAAGTGATGGTTTGCTGCAACTCCCGTTTCCCCAACAAACAACCCACTGCCACGAGATAACTTTTCATCTCCGTGGCCCCAAACATTGAAGATTTGTCGCGTTTCCCCACAATGGACAATAATAAACATATTTTCAACGATCTGTCCTCGTTTTCCTGTAGCGTATAGAAGAGAGCGGATAAATATCTTCGCCTTTGGCTTATCTCCCACAAGGTCGTAACAAAAAGCAATAAACGCGGGTTTCGTCATGTGTACCATACCGCGCCTAAAAAATGTGAGCCACACTGTACCTAAAGATACGACCAATGCCAGACAAGAAATTGAGAAACTAAACAATGGGGACATATGTGTCATCCCTCAAATGGCTAACTTATTGTTTTCATGTTATCGCTGTTTCCAGTAACCGGGCCGCCGTTTTGCGTGAGCGATGGCCACGACTACAATGCGTTTCTCAACGACCCGGAAAATAATGCGAAAAGGAAACCGCCGTACTGAGCACTCTCGATGCACATTCTCTATCTCAGCAAATCGCTGTGGATTGGCGGTAATTACAGTCAGTGCTGCGTCATCCGGGAAGATAGTCAACAGGTAACATCCGGCACCGTTAATTCTGAACGCGATGCAATGCGTCGGCCCTAATCTGCTCCCAAGGCGTCGCTTGAACCAAATCGGCGTCAAATTCGGCCGAGCGCCGTTGAATTTCTGCAATCCACTCGTCGGTTAGAGGTGGCAGGCAGTCAGCAGGCAAGGTGTCCCATAGGGCTTCTATCAACTGGATACGGTCGACCACCGGCAAAAGATTTGCTTCGGCAAGCAATGTTTCGTAATTAGACATGGCAACACCTCCATTACTATTATAATACCCCATGCCGTGCGGGAATTCAATCCATGTTGACTAACTGTGCAATTCGGGTGAATATATCTCTATGACATATTCATTTTTACCGCTGCAACTTGGGCCGCTGCGGATTGATTTCCCTGTCATCCAGGCGGCGCTGAGCGGGTACAGCGATTGGCCGATGCGGGTAATCGCCAGGCGGCTGGGTGCGCCGTATACAATATGCGAGGTGATGCTCGACCAGTTTATTCTGAATGTGAGCAAGGGTGGCAAGGCTAAACGTTTCCTGCGCGTGACAGATGAAGAGCATCCATGCGGCGTGCAATTGATGGGCGCAATGCCTGACGAATTTCCGCCTGCGGCCATTAAGCTGGTCGAGGCCGGGTTTGACGCAATCGACCTCAACTTTGCCTGCCCGGTGAAAAAGGTGCTGGGCCGATGCCGGGGCGGATATTTATTGAGCCGGCCTGAAATCGCCTTGGAGATCGTGGCCCGGGTCCGCGACGTCTTGCCCGTGGGCATACCGCTTACCGTGAAAATGCGGCGCGGCATGGACGACAGCCCGCAAAGCGAGGAAAATTTTTACAAAATCTTCGATGGTTCTTACCGGCTTGGCGCGGCGGCGATCACCGTGCACGGCCGAACCGTGCACCAGCGTTACGAAGGCCGCAGTTCATGGGAATTTCTCCGCGAGGTGAAACATCATGCCGGCGAGCGGGTGGTCATCGGCAGCGGCGATATTTTCACTGCGCAAGACTGCCTTGACATGTTCGCCCAAACCGGGGTGGACGGCGTATCCGTGGCCCGGGGGGCGATTGGCAATCCCTGGATTTTTCCGCAGATCCGGTCCTTGGCACGTGGCCGCGAAATGCCCCCGCCGGGCTTGCATCAGCAGCGCGAGGTAATCGCCGAACACTATCGCCTGGCCGGGGAAACATACGGCCCGAAGCGTTGCTGCGCCTTGATGCGCAAGTTCGGCATCAAGTACTCCAGGCTGCATCCGCAAGCGGAAGATGTCCGCCAGGCGTTCATTGCGGTAAAGCAACCCGGCGACTGGCAGGACATTTTGGAAAAATGGTATACTGAAGATCTGCCGGGCGTTTGGCCTACAAGTGTTGATAAGACATATTATTCACAATAAAATTGAATGTGGTATGAAAAAGTGCGGCTATGAGTAATAATTTCTCCCACACTATCTTTTGTAAGGATAGTTTTATGGTCCGGAAAAGGATGATTATATGTCTTGGTTTTGTAGCGATCGGATGGATCGCGGCCTACACGCTGGTCAAGACATATTGCCAACGCATGGAGGGGACGGAATATGATTTCACATTGCCGGAAGAATTTGCGCGTTTAGAGAATTTGTTTACCAAGCCAGGTCCGCCCCAGCCCGGAGAATGGCTGGCAAGCCGCATAGAACGCGGCCAAACCTATCAAGAGTATCTGCATTCGACCTTTCGTGAATCCATACCGCCGGATGCCGTTATTTATGTGCAGCCCCTGGGAAATTTCAATGCGGAGCAAAAAAAGATAGTCGAGCAGGCGGCTGAATTCCTTCACATTTATTATGCCTTGCCCGTACAGATGACGGATTCCCTGCCATTGGAATCTATTCCCGATGCCGCGCAGGCAACACGATCCGGAACTGGGAGAACAACTACAGACGAATTACCTGATAAACGAAGTGCTCAAACCGCAAAAGCCTGAAAACGCTTATATCGTAATGGGATTTATTGCCGGCGACATATGGCCCGGCGGGGATGGAAACTTTGTTTTTGGGCAGGCGTCCGAATCGGATCGGATAGCGATATGCTCGCTGGCCAGAATATGTTCGGACAAAAATCTATCCGAAGATCATTCGCTTTGCCTGCGGCGCACGCTAAAAACCACGGCACACGAACTCGGACATCTTTTCGCCCTGATGCATTGCACCTGGTATTTATGCAACGCGGCAGGGTGCAACAATATGGAGGAAATGGACCGGCATCCTTTAGAACTTTGTCCCCAGTGCCTGGCAAAAATATGTTTAGCTACAGGAGCCGATCCCGCTGAAAGATTCGAAAAGTTGAGAGATTTTTACAAGCAAAACGGGTTGCAGGAAGAAGAAATATTCAGCGACAAGTTGTTATCCGCATTACTAGGAAAGTGAAGGAACGTCAAACAACCGGAAAAGCGGGCCCGCGCGGGTTTTCATCCGGATTGTTTTCAAGCGCCCCGGCCGCATTGCGCAACAGCCCGGCAAGCCCGATCCTCCAAAGCGGAGTATGGCGAAAGCGCTGCCGAAAACCGGCCTCGTCCAGGGCAAACAAATCCGCAAGACGGACAGGATTCATTCCCGGATGTGGCTGGAAACTCATCTCACCGCTAACGGGCGTGCCGCAGTTCCAAGGACAAGCCTCCTGACAGGCGTCGCAGCCAAATAATCGATTGCCGCATGAGTTCTGTAATTTTTGGGGAACAGGACTGCGCGATTCGACAGTCAAGTAACTGATGCATTTCCGCGCGTCCAGGCGATATGGGGCTTCAAGTGCGCCGGTCGGGCAGGCATCGAGGCACGCCCGGCAACTGCCGCAAAGATCGGCCGCGATCGGCTCATCGGACTGCAATTCCGCGGTGGTCAATAAAGCGGCCAAAAAAATCCAGCTTCCAAATTTTTCGTTGATCACAAGGGTATTTTTCCCTACCCACCCCAGTCCGGCGCCGGGCAAAACAGCGTTCCAAGAGCGGGGCCGTATCGACCACGCCGCGAACATTGCAATTCGGCGCCAATTCGCGGTGAAATCGGGCCAAGATCCGCAACTTGCGGCGGATTATTTCGTGATAATCACTTCCCCAGGCATAACGCGAAACCCTGCCTTGCCCCGGTCCGGCTACAAAGGGTTCCACCGTTCGATAGTCTACGCCCAGCATAAGGATGCTTTTTACACCGGGGAGTATCGAACCGGGATCGCGGTACGCATCCATCCGCCGGGGGAAATATTGCATTTCGCCCGCCATTCCATGGGCCAACCAACTTTCCAAGTGTTCTATATCCGGCGGAGTCACGGCCCGCGTTGCGCCCACGAGATCAAACCCCAGGCATCGGGCTTTTTCCTTCAGTGCTGTGGTCAAGGATTGGGGAGTCATCGGTGAAATAGACGCTTTGAAATGTAGTGATGATCATTTATAATAAGTGAATAAAAAGCTCTAACAAAAACTTATAACCGTTGATCAACGCCCTCACCCTCGGGTACCCTCTGGGTGCCTTTCCCAAAGGGAGAGGGGAGGTTATGTTAGAGCCCCTAAATCCAATGAAATAATTGTAGCAAATCTTACTTCCAGACAATTCGTCAATGCATCGATCACTGGTTATGTTGCTTGTTTTGTTGATCGCCGCGGCAATGTCCGGTTGCGGGCCGTCGGTGTCCAGTAAGGATCTGGGCACGATCATTTACAAAATTCCCCATGTCGAGGGGGCAGATAAGCCATACGAATTGCCCAAAGTTATCACGCCTGCTCCAGAAAGTGCCACCTCCAACGTCCAGGATGAAGAAAAAGGCATAAAAACCAATCAGGCGGAGGCTGAGAAAGAAGGCGGCACAGAGCAAGCAATTCCCAAAAATGCGAAGGGGCCCAGGCCTACTCCGGCCCACCATCGCCCGTAATTAGTGGTCTAATCTATGGCAGACCACAAGCGATTTATTTGCTTTTATCATTCCACCCGTTAGTATGGCATCTGGTCCTTTCATTTTTTTCATCTGCCCTATTGGAAAAATTCTCATGGGCAATAAAATAGGGTAGATACAAAACCTGCTTCAATTAGGGAGAATAAAATGAAGATAAATACCATCTTTTTCTGCTTTTTTCTGGGACTAATCTCCTGTAGCACTGCATTAGCCGGATATTACGATTTCTATAGCCCATGGGAATTTTGCTGGGGCGGCTATTATCAGCCATCGTACATATACGCCTCCGTGCCTTATTATGCATTGCATCCGCCGGTTTATTACAGCTATAAAATAGACGCCAGGAGCTATGGCGACAGCCCATTTCCGTATCTGCCCGGAATGGCGCCTATACAGGCATATTCCCTTCCTCCGCAGCCCCAAATGATTAGAAACGAGCACGTCGAAGAATCAAACCTGCCGTCGGATCAGTACCAAACTCACGCCCCATTACGGATTCCTAATCCTTACGTAGAGCAACCTGGCGAAACAGGGGCGCCAAAAGGCGCAAAATGGGAAGGCAAGAAAACCCCGAAACCCTTGGTAGTTTATCCGATGGAAAAATCGCTCTGGACACAGCGGGAAAAATCGGTAAGCTATCAACCCCTCCGATAGTATTGTTG
Organism: Pirellulales bacterium; assembly: GCA_963838495.1. Lineage (GTDB taxonomy): Bacteria > Planctomycetota > Planctomycetia > Pirellulales > Thermoguttaceae > JBEKIK01. The sequence continues at coordinate 992,556 of CAWIRC010000001.1, forward strand.
CGCCTTTTTATTTGCCGTTAACTCGTCTCGAGGTGGAAAGGAGTCTGCCTGATGAAGCGGGCCTTTCTCATAATTATTTTTGCCATTGGAATGGCCGGTTGTAAAAGTCAAACGCCCACGGTCGATCCGTTTTTCGGACGCACAACCGTGCCTCCGCCGCCGACAGGCTCGATTGCCGGACGAGCCGGTGATCCATATTATCAATCCTCGCCGTCCATGCAACCTGGATATTTACAAGCCAACGCTCCATATAATCAAGGCAGGCCCACGAGCAACGCACCTTTGTTTTCAGGAAATTCCGTGACGAATCCATCAACCGGATCAACATGGACGAATCCATTTAACACATCTAATTCCCCGCCGGCATCAACCTTGACGAATCAATACAGCGCCCCGCCATATTCCAGCCCGGCGCAGTCTGCTATGACCGGGCCTGCGCCGACAGGCGCCGCGGGCACAGCCGGAACTTCCCCTTATGCGCCGCAATCTGTGCCCCAAAACAATCTAAATCCCGGCATGCCGCCTGCCGGGTACCCTCCCCAGACCGTTCCCGCCCAGCCTGCTTCCATGCCCTCGACAACTCCCGGATCGACCTTGCCGGGCGGAAACCGTTATACGCCGCCGGGCGGTTTTAATTACCAGGGAACCAGCAACCAAACGCCGAATTCTCAGACCGCGCCGCCTTCACCCAATCGCGTCGCCACGCCGTTTTTCGCCGGCGGGACCCCAAACCGAAGACAAACTATTCCTGTAACGGATGCCAGTTCTCAACCGCTTAATAATGCCCAGGCAACGGCAGGCGTGATTAATCCTCCAGTCTATAATCCAAATATTAATTCTTATCAGAACGTATCCAATCCGCAAGCAACCTATGCAAGGGCGGGCTTTGCCGGCAGCACAAACACTACGCCCGGCGGACAATCGCCCGCAGCCGTTAGGCTTACGCCGCAAACGGGAAATCAATCTTATCCCCAAGGCAGCAACTATTTAATACCGGCATCGCGGCAATCAACTTCCCCCACTCCGGTCCAGCCTCAGAACAACTCCACGCAGCCGGTTTGCGCGAGTCCACCTCGTCGGACAACCGGGTCATCGACGACAATATCGAGCCGGTATCCGATACAGAGGCAAAACCGTAGGGTGCATGAAAAGCACTGTTTTCTATAGATTATGGTGCGTTTCACGCACCCTCCAAACTCTTAGGCCCGATTCCCGGTTTTTTCCATACTTCGGGTTCCACATTACCCCTGGTTTCGTGGTAAACTAAAGTATCTTTGCAAGGGCGCAATCTTTGCAAATAAGAATGTCCGGCCACCTAATCCTACCCGCGAGGAGCGGGGTAGAAATAAAAAATTTTAGGTAACCAAGCCATCCTGCATGAGAAACCAATCCAAAGGCATACAAGCGAAAATAGCGGCGGCACTAAGCGGCCCGAACCAATGGCGATTGGCGCGTTGGTCCTCGCTTTTGCATAAAATCGACGCCTTGGAGCCGGAATTGCAACAGCTCGGCGACCAGCAACTTCGCAAGCGAAGCCTGTCGTTGCGTTACCGCGCGAAAAGCGGCGAGCCGCTCAATCGATTGCTGGTCGAGGCTTATGCCTTGGTCCGCGAGGCGGGGCGGCGAACCATCAATATGCGGCATTTCGACGTGCAATTGCTGGGCGGAATCGCCATGTTTCACCGCTCGATCGTGGAGATGCAGACCGGCGAAGGCAAGACGCTCGTGGCAACGCTGCCCATGTACTTGTACGCCTTGACCGGGAGGGGATGCCACCTGGCCACGGTAAACGATTATCTGGCCCGCCGCGACGCCGAGTGGATGGCCCCCATTTACAAAGCCCTGGGGCTGAGCGTGGGCGTAATCGAAACGCAGATGTCGCAGCCCCAGCGCCGCGAGTCGTACGAGTGCGACGTGACTTACGGCACGGCCAAGGAGTTTGGATTCGATTTTCTCCGTGATCGCCTGCTTTTGCGGCGGATTCAAGAGGGCCAAGCCGACCTGTTGGGCGGCATGCTGGGCCAAGGCGCCGACGCATCGAACGAGAAGCCGGTGCAGCGCGACGCCTACTTCGCCCTGGTTGACGAGGCCGACAGCATACTGATCGACGAGGCCCGTACGCCGCTTATCATCAGCGCCTTGCCCACCGAAGAGGAGCGCCTGGCCGTGGAGTGCCATAAATGGAGCTCATCGGTCATCAAGGAATTCATCGAAGACGAGGATTACGATTACGACCATGAAAAGCGCACTGTGGAGCTAACCCGCGAAGGGCGGCAAAAGGTCCGCTTGCTGCCCAAGCCCCAGGCCATGGACACGGTGGGCATGGTGACGATCTACCAGTACATCGAGCGGGCAATCCTGGTCGATCGCGAATATCATCTGGACCGGCAATACGTGGTCCGCGACGGCGAAATTGTGATCGTCGACGAGTTCACCGGCCGGCTGGCCGAAGGACGGAAATGGCGCGACGGAATTCACCAGGCGGTCGAGGCCAAGCAAGGCGTAGAGGTTACCGTGGCCACGGGCCAGGCCGCCCGGGTCACAGTCCAGGACTTTTTCCTACGCTACGAGAATTTGGCGGGCATGACCGGCACGGCGATGGGATCGGCGCGGGAATTGCGAAAAATTTACCGCTGCCGCGTGCTGGCGATCCCCACCAATCGGCCCTTGATCCGCAAACGCCTCCCGGAAATGGTCTTCGGAACCACCGACGCCAAGTGGGCGGCAGTGATGGAAGAAATCGAACAACTGCACAAACAGGGACGCCCCGTACTGATCGGCACCCGCTCTATCGACAAATCTGAAGACCTTTCCAAACTGCTTAAGGCGCAGGGCATCGAACACCAGATCCTGAATGCGAACCACATCGAGGTCGAAGCGGAAATCGTGGCCCAGGCCGGATTGCCGGGCAGAGTGACCGTTTCCACCAACATGGCCGGGCGCGGCACAGACATAAAACTGGGCGAAGGGGTTGCCGAAATGGGCGGGTTGCACGTTATCGGCACCGAAATGCACGACGCCAGCCGCATCGACCGCCAGTTGTTCGGCCGCTGCGGGCGCCAAGGCGATCCCGGCACCTACCGCCAATATCTCGCCCTGGACGATGATCTGATTTTAACCGGGCTGGGGCCAAAAAAAGCCAGAAAATTAAAGGCCTTGGGCGAACAATCGGCCGGGCCGTTCGATTCCATGCACAAGCTTTTCCGCAAGTCCCAAAAAAAGGTCGAACGCCGCCATTTCCGTCAACGCAAGTCCCTGATGTATTTCGAAAAAGAACGGAAAAAAATGCAACAGCAAATGGGACAGGACACCTATCTGGACACGCCCAGTTCGTAAAACACGCCGATTTTTCCTGGCGGGCCATTTGACTCGAGTAGAAATATAACGTAGGTTTTAGATGCCGCTGAAACGCGCGGCTTTCCCCTATGGGCGACCGATCGGCTGAAACCCGCGGAAGGCCATAACTTATCTGTAACTCGGCGGCACGACAACCGATGTCCGCAGCATGATTTTCCGCGGGCCATAAAAATCTCTGCTCTTGTGTCTTGATTCTTATTATTAATCGGGGCATTACATAAGGAGCGAGACCATGATCGGCCGTCTTACCCGGCGTCGGGGTTCTTCTTCCCGCAAGTCAACAAGGGCCCGTAAGCGAATCCTTCGCAGCGAACTGCTCGAACCGCGGGCATTGTTGAGCGGCAACGGCATCCCAACATTGTCATTATCCGATATTTCCACCGGGGCCGCCGCCTTGACCGCGACCATAAAGGCGACCAATGCCGCACCGACCATCGCGAAACAGATCGTCGTAAACGGCAATGCGCCCGTTACAGGCAAGTACGCTACGCTCTCGGTCTTGGGAAGCGACGACGGCAGCGAATCCAAGCTGACTTATAATTGGTCGGTCAAGTCCGCTCCAGCCGGCGGCGTTGCCACTTTCAGCAAAAATGGCTCGAACGACGCGAAAAATTCAATAGTCACGTTCAACGAGGCCGGAACGTACAATCTGGCGGTGAACATAGTCGATGGCGGCCGATTGTCGGTCAGCGCCACCAAATCCGTCGTGGTAACGCCCGTAACAACCAGCGTAAAAAATTTGCCGACTCCGTTCTTTACTGTAACGGGCAAAAATCTGCTTTTGCCCGCCGCCACGTTGGCCGACCAATTCGGCAATCCCATGCCCGGACCGTTCACTTTGAGCTGGTCCCTGTCCTCTGGTCCGTCCGGCGCCCCGGCGCCGACTTTTACGACCGGCGGGGGCGGCACGACGGCCAACTTCGGCATGGCCGGCACCTACATTTTAACTGCCCGCTTCGTTAATTATCCAAGCATCTCATACGCAATCATGGCGACCGTGAAGCAGACGCTCACGAGCATCGCCCTTTCGCCCAATGCAGTCAGCGTTTTCCAAGGGGCAACGCAGCAGTTTATCCCGCAGGGCCTGGACCAGTTTCAACGGTGCATGTCGAATTTGCAGACGTTCACCTGGAGCGCAAGCGGCGGCACGATCAACTCGTCGGGAATATTCACCGCCCCAAGCAACGTCGGCGTATATACCGTTACGGCAAAAAGCGGCTCGGCAACAGGCACGGCTACGGTCACTGTCCAGGCCAGCACTCTTAACCTGCAAAACACCGCCCTGGCAAAGCTCGTACAGAGCCTTGACGCCGACGGCTCGATCACCAGGCTGGATATGATCCAGATCCTGTGTAGCACGGGCGGCGACGGATTGGTCGACGCCACGGAACTGAGCGATTTGAAAAAGATGCTCACGCAGGCGGGAACTTTGAATATCCCCGGCTACGTGCAAGTACTGGCCGGCGACGTGATCAACGGCAACGCCGCAAACGCCACCTATCTGGGCCAAACGCTGGGCAACTTGAGCGCCGGCAGTTCGGCCGCAAAACTCAATAACCTCATTAATAAATGGTTTTTTGGCACGGACCATCCCACGCTCTGCAATACCTCGCTGGTCTACAGGTCGGTTTCCGGCTCGTTGTTCCCGCATACGCCCTCGCACGCCGACGAGTACCAGGGGCAACTGGGCGATTGCTACTTCATTTCCGCCCTGGGCACGCTCGCCGACAGCAACCCGGCCGCGGTCCAGAACATGTTCATCGACAACGGCGACGGCACCTTCACAGTCCGCTTTTACACCGGCCCCTATGGAACAATTTACAACTACAGCGACGGCAGCATCAGCGCGGGCTTCAGCAACAACATCGGCACAGCGGACTATGTGACCGTCAACCGGATGCTGCCCACAAGCACCTCGGGAATGCTAGTTTACGCCGACTACGGCGCCAGTTATACAAATTCCGCCAATTCGCTATGGATCCCCCTGGCCGAAAAGGCTTATGCGCAGTGGAACCAGACCGGCAAGGAAGGCCGTGACGGCACGAACTCCTACGCCTCGATCCAGGGCGGATGGATGGCCACGGTCAACGCCCAGGTGCTCGGCCATAACGCCACCGACTATATAATGACCAACACAAAAGAACAGGTGGCCATCGCCGCGCTTTCGACTCATAAGGCCGTAACGATCGGAACCCTTCAATGGTCTGGCACCAATTTGGGCCTTTACGGATCGCACGCCTATGCGATCGTCGGCTATAATGCCTCAACCGACAAGTTCACCCTGTATAATCCTTGGGGATCGAACCAACCCGGTCAGCTATCCTGGAGCCAACTCCAGGCAACTTGCAGCCAGATGGCAGTTGCCGACACCTCAGGAACGACTCCGATTCTCGGCGTTTCGGTGAAAACGGGAACAGGATCGGTCAAGGCTTTGCTTTCGGATCAAGTTTCCATCGCAGAAACAAGCGCAGTGATCCGCAAATTGGTCGAGGCTAATAATTATCAGCCCGATCTCTTGCTTGCCGCCGCCCACCACAGGAACACCCCCGCAGCCCATGCGTCAAGCGCGGTTTTCGGGATGTTGGAAAACGATTATGCGGCTGGATCGCATCAAACGAGCCATGCCAGGCCGGTGCACAGCATATTTCCCCGCCTTTGGTCGACGCGACATTCGCCGCCAATGGCCTGCTGCTGCAAGGCGAAGTCTTGGAAATATTCGCGTAGGTTCTTGGATGCCTGACGTCAATTACATAGTAACGGCCGCGTGAAAGGCCATGCAGAGGCGGCTCACTTCGGGGATTCCGGCGGGCCGGCATGTGGGAATTCAACCAATTTTCAATCTGCCTGGCCAGTACATCCTGCCCATGGGATCGGGCCAATTCCAATGCCTTTTGGGCCGCGGCAACGGCCTCGGATGATCGGCGGTTCATGGAATACGCTATTGCCAGATTATTCCAGGTGGCGGCGTCTTCGGGCATGAGTTGCAGCGCCTTTTTCAGTTGTTCAATCGCCTCCTCAGGCCGATCCAGCTTGATTAACGCGACGGCCATGTTGTTATGCGCTCTGGCGTGATCGGGTTGCAATCGCAATGCCTGTTCATATTGTTCAATCCCCTCTTTTAATAGGTCTATTTTTACCAATAAGTTACCCAAATTGTAGAGATAATCAGGGTCGTTGGGATTGAGGCGCAGGGCTTGACGGTATTGTTCTATTGCCTCCTGATATCGATCTGTCTGCACCATCGCTCCAGCCAGATTGCTGTAGGCATCAGCGTAATCCGGATCCAATCGCAAAGCTTCCCTGTATTGCTCTATCGCCTCCGGAACCCGGTTAATTTTAGTCAACGTTAAGCCCAGATTGTTGAGGGCTTCAGGGTAGTTGGGCTGCAAGCGGAGCGCCTGTTCATAATTCTTCTTCGCTTCCTGGAATCGCCCCGCCTGCTGCATAGCCAAGCCCAGATTGTTGAAGGCGGGCGGGTAACCGGGCTTCAGTCGTATGGCTTTTTCAAAAAGTTCGACGGGCACCTGAAGTTGGCCCGCATGGAACAGCGCAACGCCCAAGTTATTCAGGGCAATCCAACACTCGGGATTTTTCACCAGCGTGTCTTGGTACAGTTTAATGGCATCGCAGTATATCTCATTTTGTTGATACGTTAGAAAGGCTAACGCCCCCACCGCCGCAATGGCGACGGCAACCACCCAGTTCGCCATTTTACGCGCCAGGCGATGCCACTCGCTACAGGCAACCGATGCCAAGGCAATCACGCCGATAATGGCGATGTGTTGATAATGGTCCGCCACCAGCGAATATTTCATGAAGCCCACGTCGGTAAAACCCATCACCGGAACGAGCGAGACGCAGAAAAATCCCCAAGCGAACAACAATGGCCGGCTCCAGGTTGCTTTATAAAGCCATAGTACCGCAGTAACAGCCAAAAACGCCAGCAAAGGCAACCACCACGATGCGCTGCCGGCATCAATATTCCAGTTCGGATAAATAAAAGCCAGGTCTAACGGCCAAATCGCCTTGTAAAGGTAGAACCACACCACGCACCCTGCGCCCAAAAGACGCACGATATAACCGGCGTCGCGGACTGATTCTGTAGAAGTATGCGACTGAAACCACATGTTCACAAGAGTAAACGCTCCGGCGACCAGAAAAAAAGGCGCAGTCCGCACCAGGTCTCGTCCCGTTAAAGGGCGCAGCCACCAGATGATGCCTAATATGAGCAGCGGCATGACCACCACCGATCCCTTACTGAGCATCGCCAATAAAAAAGCCGCCAGGCTCAAGCAGTACCATGTATTAAAGGATGAAGGATGAAGGATAAAGGATGAAGGATGAGGGGGTTGTTTAGCCGTGAACCGGAGATGAGCGGACTTGTCGAATTTCAAATACCACAGAATCGACAGGAGGAAAAAAAGCATTGCCATGATATTTTTCCGCTGCGCGATCCAGGCCACCGACTCCACGTTTACCGGATGAACGGCGAAAATTACGGCCGCCAGGAATGCCCCGGGAATGGACAACTTGCGCAAACCGATCCAAATCAGCATTGCCTCGGCGACGTGCAAGATCAGATTGGTAAGATGATATCCCGTCGAGTTCTTTCCCCACAATCGCCATTCAAGCCAGAATGTGGAATTGGTCAGCGGCCAATAGTCAGGCGACTCGGATGAGCACCAGAACCGGTACAGGCCGTCCGGGATCTCGACGAGTTTGTTTTTCGCGAGAAGCAGATCGTCGTCCAGAATAAATCCGCCGTTTATGGAGGGAAAGTAAGCGAGGAAGACGACAACAACGATAATCGCCGCTCCCGCCAGGACTTCAGTCCGCAGCGCCCAGCGAAAGGAAATTGTCGAATGGACTCCGGCGGCGTGCGCCGGGGATAATTCATTGAGTTCAGGCATTGACAGACCATTGTACTTGAAAAACGATCGGCCCTCAATAGACTTCCAATAAGCTTAGGCCGTATCACTTGATCACGGGCGAACAATCGCGCAAAGAATCAACAATGGAATAATAATAAAAAACAATCGCGGCCACCTGTCCAGCGCAAAAATCACCACGGGCGATGCGATCCAAATCCAGCAGGAAATTTTTCCCAGGTCCGGATACGCCAGCCACAGCACGGCCAGGCATCCTCCAATTCGCCAGCAATCCGCGTCGAGCTGGCAGAGGCTGCTCATTTGGGAGATACCGGCGGGCCGGCACTGTGGGAATTCAACCAATTTTCAATCTGCCTGGCCAGTTCATCCTGCCCGTGGGATCGGGCCAATTCCAGTGCCTTTTGGGCCGTGGCAACGGCCTCGGAGGATTGGCGGTTCATGACATACGCTATTGCCAGATTATTCCAGGCGCCGGCGTCCTTTGGCATAAGTTGCACGGCCTTTTTCAGATGTTCGATCGCCTCCTGATATCGACCTGTTTGCAACAGCGCTCCAGCCAGATTGCTGTAGGCATCAGCGTAATCCGGATCCAACCGCAAAGCTTCACTGTATTGCTCTATCGCCTCCGGAACCCGGTTAAGTTTGAACAACGCTAAGCCCAGATTGTTGTGGGCTTCAGGATAGTCGGGCTGCAAGCGGAGCGCCTGTTCATAATTCTTCTTCGCTTCCTGGAATCGCCCCGCCTGCTGCATAGCCAAGCCCAGATTGTTGAAGGCGGGCGGGTAACCGGGCTTCAGTCGTATGGCTTTTTCAAAAAGTTCGACGGGCACCTGAAGTTGGCCCGCATGGAACAGCGCAACGCCCAAGTTATTCAGGGCAATCCAACACTCGGGATTTTTCACCAGCGTGTCTTGGTACAGTTTAATGGCATCGCAGTATATCTCATTTTGTTGATACGTTAGAAAGGCTAACGCCCCCACCGCCGCAATGGCGACGGCAACCACCCAGTTCGCCATTTTACGCGCCAGGCGATGCCACTCGCTACAGGCAACCGATGCCAAGGCAATCACGCCGATAATGGCGATGTGTTGATAATGGTCCGCCACCAGCGAATATTTCATGAAGCCCACGTCGGTAAAACCCATCACCGGAACGAGCGAGACGCAGAAAAATCCCCAGGCAAACAGGATCGGCCGGCTCCAGCCTTTTCTAAACCGCCACAGCACCATGGTAACGATGATTGACGCCATCAGCGGCAGCCACCAGCGGAAATCGCCGACGTCGATGCGCCACCGCGGATATATGAAAGCAAGATCGAAGGGCAACAGGGCCTTGTAAAGGTAGAACCACGGCACGCAGCCGGCCCCCAGCAGCCGTTCCCCAAAACCGGCATTTCGGATTTCGATGTGTTCCCCGTGCGTTTGGTACCAGACGTTCACTCCCGTCAGCGCGGCGGCCAGCAGGAAGAACGGCGCGATCCGCAATAAATTCCCCCTTGTCAGAGACCCAAGCCACCAGAGAATACCCAAAAGCAGCGCGGGCAACACGGCCGCCGATCCCTTGCTGAGCATTGCCAAAACGAATGCCGCCAGGCTCAGCCAGTACCAAAGGAGTGATCGGCCGGCGGCGTGAGAAGAATCGGGATTGTGAAGTCCTTTTTGTCGAAGCGAAGAGGGGTCTTTCAGCTTTAAAAAATACAAAATCGATAGCAGCAAGAACAACATTGCCGCCACGTTCCTCCGCTGGGCGATCCAGGCCACTGATTCCACGTTCACCGGATGAACGGCGAAAATTACAGCCGCCAGGAATGCCCCGGGAATGGACAGCTTTCGCAAAATGACCCAAATCAACATCGCCCCGATAATATGCATGGTTAAGTTAACGGCATGGTAGCCGGCCGTGTTCGATTCCCACAGCCGCCACTCGATCCAGAACGTGCTGTAGGATAGCGGATAGAATTCTTCATATTCGGGAGTGGACCATAATTTGCGCAGGCCATCCGGATTTTGGATGAGATTGTTTGCTGTGATGAACAGATCATCGTCCAGAACAAATCCGCCGTTTATGGAGGGAATGTAAGCGATGAAGGCGACAACAGCGATAATCGCCGCTCCCGCCAGGACTTCAGGCCGCAGCGCCTTGCGAAGGGAAATTGTCGAATGGGCTCCGGCAGCGCGTGCCGAGGAAATTTTATTGCGTTTAGGCATCGACGGACTATTGTACTTGAAAAACGATTGGCCCTCAATAGACTTCCAATAGGCTCACGCTGTATCGCTTGATCGGGGGCGAACAAGCGCGTAAAGAATCAACAATGGAACAATAATAAAAAACAATCGCGGCCACCTGGCCATAACCAAGATCAGCACGGGCAATGCGATCCAAATCCAGCGGGGAATTTTCCCCAGATCCGGATACGCCAGCCACAGCACGGCCAGGCATCCTCCGATTCGCCAGCAAGCCGCTTCGAGTTGGACGAGCGATCCTTGCTCGCCCGGCCGGCAGATCCAAATCATCAATCCCAGCGCCAAAAGTGCGACAGCCATTATTCCAATTATGCGTCTACGCATGGGAAGATAGTCGCACAAATGCACGGCTCCGGCAAGAAAGAAACGAAATCAAATCATGTCCAGCATGTCGATCCATCGGGCAAGTTCTTCCAACTCCTCTGAATTGAGATAACGAGGCTCGTCGCCCAGTTTTTTTACCATCAAGGGAATGTTCATATCCCGGAGCATGTTCGAGGCCTTTTCCATGGATCGGGCAGCCGGCGATTTTCCGCCCGCGGCCATATAAACCGCGAAACGCAATTGGGGATCGTTTTCCTGGGGCAAGACCGTCAACGGCGATTCGACCACGGCCATGGCCCGAATCGTCTCCCGATTGCGCAAAGCCGCGAACGAAGCCAATGTGCCGCCGGATTCATAGCCGTGCACCACGACGCGGAGCGGATCGACGTTGTATCTGCCGTCCACTTCCGCGATCAGGCGATCCACCAGACTAACATCGCCAGGCTTCCATTTTTGGGGATCGGCCGACTTGGGAGCCGCCAAAATCAAATCGTATCGATCGCAGAGCGGTTTCCAGCGCTCGACGGTCTTTGCCCAGTCCAAACCCCTGTCGCCATGCAGCCAAACGACCAGGCCGTAAGGCGCGTTGGGATTGTAATTTTCCGGGACATAGGCGAAAGCATCGTTGGGAAACTCGATGATTTTCAATTTGACAATGCCGGTTTCCAGTCCCTTCAGCTCCCCCGATTTTTGTTTTTCACAAGCCGGCGGGAGCGCGGCAGACGGTGGCAACTGGCTTAAATTCCCCAGGTTCAACTTGAGATGGCTTTTTTTCCCCTCGTGCAGAACGTCCAAGTCCACCGGCTGATCGGGTTGATATTCGAGCATGGCCTCGATCAGTTCCTCTCGTTTATTTACCTCTTTGCCGTCAAATGAAACAACCGAGTCGCCTGCGATGATCCCGGCCTTTGCCGCCGGACCATCCGGAAAAACGTAGCGAATTTTGATGCCCGCCCCGTCGCCGCCGCGCATGGGCAGCACTCCCAAAAAGGGCCGCTGATACGCAGGGATCTTCTCGACCAGGGTCAATTCTTTCCGGAGCTTTTCGTTGCCGCGCATTACAGAGAGTTTGATTTTATCGCCGGCATATCGGCGGTTTATTTCTTCGCGGAACTCGGCCGCCCGGTTTATCTCGCGCCCATCGATCTCGACGATCCGGTCGCCGGGTTTCAGGCCGGCCTCGGCCGCTGGCGATTTGAACCGGCAAAGGGTGATCACGGGCTCCGAAATGTAAATGTTTTGCGACTTCATGCTCACGCCCATTATGCCGGGGCGAAGATCCTCGCCCTTTTTCAAGCGCGGCAAAATTTTCTGTACGTGATCGGCCGGAGCGGCAAAACCTATGCCCGAATCGTACCACTCGTAGCCGGCCATCTCATCAACCGAATCCGGCGAGAGCGGCACGATCACACCCATCACCCGGCCGTGTATATCCACCAGCGGCCCGCCGTAATTGTTGGGCGAAACCGAGGCGTCGGTCTGAATGGCTTTTCCCCAAATGCGGTCTTTCGCGCTTAAGATCCCCACGGAAACGTTCGGCCGTTCGCCTTCGAAGGTCCGCCCCAGGGCAATGGTCCATTGACCGACGCGCATTTCAGAGGAAGGCGCTACCTCGCATATTGGCAGCGGCTTGTCGGCATCGATCTTCAAAAGCACGATCATCCGCGCGTGGTCGGCGGCCACCAGTCTGGCCGGCTTGCGCTTGCCGTCGGGCAGGCGAACCAAGATCGAGGACGGTTTATTTACGAAATTGAAAGCGCTGGATACGATGTACCCTTCAGGATCGACGACCAATCCCGTGGTTGGACCGGTCCCGAAACGCACGTTTTCCACCTCTTCCAATCCGCCGATTGTTTCAATGCGGACCACCGAGGGCGCGACGCGATCGACGGCGTCGTTTATGGCCTTTTGCTCCAGGGCGTCCAAATCTCCCGCCGCAGCGGCCGGGCGAATCATCGCCGCACATGCAACGAATATCAAAACCGCAGTCGCACAAACTCTGGATATAACAATCCTAAAAATTGCACTGGGTGAAACCGCGGCCAAACCCCCGGTGCATTCACCGGAGGCTAACTTATGCAATTTATAATTTGCAATTTGCAATTTGCATTTTGCATTCATGTTATTTTTAGTCATGGCGTATCCTTCTTCGGCGCCGACAAGGTGAATTCCAGCAGATCGCGGCCGCGCTGAACCGTGATCTTAACGGCATCGAAGGCATCCACATTTTCAAGGTCCGCACGCAAAAGTTTGCAAGATTGGACCAGTTGGTCGCCCAGAAGAACTATAAGATCATCGACCCGGAGGCCCGCCTTTTCGGCGGGCGAACCCGCCCGCACCAGTTCCACGTACGGCGGAGTCCGTTCCAGCACGTCGGGCACGAGCACGATGCCCAGGGCTTCCAAGGTAAGCGGATGCGACGGCTTGCGGTCGGCATCCGCTTCCGGCTGTGCAACGAACTTTCCGCTTTGAATCGCCCGGACCGACGGCCGAAGCTCCTCCACCGGGATGGCGTAATTGAGCCAGGTATTGTTCATCGAATTTCTCAACTCTTTACCGAGCATGGCCAGCAGTTCGCCGCGGCTGTTGACCAATGCTCCGCCCGCGCTGCCCGGGTTGTTGGTCTTCACGTCGAGGACATATATCGGTCCGCGATAAGGAGTTTCAAACGCGCCGCGGCGGGCCTCCAAATTGGCAACCGCCGAAACAATGCCGTGTTGCACGCTAGCCGGCTCGTCGCCCTGGGCCACGTTAAAAAGATTGCTCAGCGCCAATACGTTCGAGCCCGCCACGGTCTTGGCGGCCCGATCGAGATCGAAATAAGGCAGGTCCGCGGCATCGATCTTCAACACGGCCGCATCCAATCGCGGATCGGCGCCCAGGAGTTTGGCCTCTAATTTTCGGCCGTCGGCCAGATAGACGGTAATATAATCGGTGTCGAGCACGTGGCTGTAAGCCGTAAGTATATGTCCTTCGGGCGAGATCAACATGCCTGATTGATAGGATTCCAGGCCCTTGTATCCGCCTGCGCCGTAAATCTTCACCATCTTCGCTTGGACCTGGTTAAAAACGCCGTGCGCTCCCAAAGAACTTTCCGCCGATGCAAATGCAACGTTGACAAGCAATAACAATATAGATGTGAACGCCATGCAGCGCGCGGAGCAAGCGCCTCGGCCTATCGGCAAATGATTCATCACCATGTTGAAGGACAATAGTCGTTTCATTCTATGTGCATTGCAAGCGCTTATTTATCGGCGCTTTTATCAAAGTGGAATTCGTTGATGGTAAACGTCGCAAATACTTCATCCGCGTAGCGCACTTCCACGCGACCGGGCAGCGTACGGCCGTCAACTTCTCTATATTGCGAGAAATACACCTCGCAAGGATCGGCGTCTTCCTCGGCGAACATTTCCATGGCCAGCAAATTGCCATCGGCCGGGTCGAAATAAAAGCGGCAGTCCAGGCCCTTGTGCGTGCCGGCAATCACGTCGGCAAGTCCTTCGCGCCCGCAAGCGGCGCCGTGCCCAAATAATACACTTCGCCGAAACGGGCAAAACCCTCTACGGCCAGCCTGCGCCAAAGGTAAAGCGCAGGCAAAAATCCGCCGCTATGCGCCAGATTCGGCGCCGGAGCAAGATCGTCGGTCGCCTTCCACTGCGACTGGAGCGACGGCCCATTGAGCGCCGCCTGTCCGTCGCTTAATTCAAAGTTGAAAGCCCCGCCGTTCGACAAGCTGCCCGATATCGACCACATGCCGCGCTGACCGGCCAACCGGCTGCCGCCGTTCCAAGCCTTCCAGATCCGCTCTTGATTGAGTTTGTTGAAATAATAGTTGGCGTAGCCTCTCTTTTCCTGGAAATATTTTTTCACGATCTCTGGAATCTCGTCCGGCGACGGCGCGGCGGCCGGGCGGCGGCCTTCGGGCACGGGCTTTTTCCGGCCGTCGGGATTTTCGCCGGGGTTGGGCGGCTTGGGTTTTGATTGCTCGTCAGGAGGCGGCAACGGCAAGGGCTCCTCCGGCCGATGAGTTTCCATGGCTTGCAGCAATTCCTCCCGGTTGTGCAAACCCGGCAGGCGCACGAGAATATCACTTCGCTTGCCGTCGCGGCGATAACTCATGGGCACGCGCCAGCCCTTGGGCAAAATTCCCAATATGTTTTTGTATCCGTTGGCGGTGGAAACTGCCCGGCCGGCAAAGCTGACTATTTCGTCGTCGTCGCGCAAACCGCGGCGAAAGGCGTCAGACTGCTCCAGGATTTCGGCCACCACCACCCGGCCCGCTTCGTCCGTAATTACTCGTGCGCCGAGCGTGGCATGATCCACGATCCGGCCGCTTTTCAAATCGCCCAGAAAGTTTTTGATTTGGTTGATCGAGATCGCGTAGCCCACGCCCACGCTGACACGTCCGCGTTTATCGAACGAGCAGCGGCCGTTGATGCCGATCAACCGTCCCGCGGCGTCGAACAGCGGCCCGCCCGAATTGCCCGGATTTATCGAGGCGTCGGTTTGCAGGCAGTCGGTATATTCCAGCAGGGTGCCGGAGGGGAATTGGTAGCGATGCGTTCCGGAAATGATGCCGTATGTAACCGTGGGCTGCAGATTGGTGGAAAGCAGGAACGGATTGCCCATGGCCAGGACGCCGTCGCCGACACGGACTTGATCGCTGTCGGCCATTTCGGCAAAAGGGAAATCCTCGCGCCCCAAGAGTTTAATCAAGGCCACGTCGCCCGTGGGATCCAGCCCGACCAGCACGGCGTCGTACACACGGCCGTCGGCCATGCCGCATTTCATCGCCGCGCCGCAGGGCTGGACCACGTGGAAATTGGTGATCGCGTATCCGTCGGCCGAGATGACCACCCCCGAGCCCCCGCCCCGGCCTTGCGACTCGAAAATCGAGAGCACCGCCGGCTTGGCTTTCTCGATTGTCACGATCCGCGCGGACTGGGCATCGAGCACGGCTTGATCCGGCTCCGACCCCTGCGCAAAACACGCTCCAAAGGTACACATCGCGATCATTGCGCAAAGGAAGACCGAGAGCCCGCACGCAGATATTCTATGTCCTCGGAGATACATTATTGCCGGCCGTTTCATTTTATGACTCTCGCGTTGCACAGATCGAGTTGATCGCCAAAGCCCGCCTGACCGCCAAAATCGACGAGAATGCTCAATTTCCGCACGCCCGTCAGGTCGAGATCTATCGGCTTGATCGCATCGGTTCCGGCGATGGGCACCTCGAGAAGTACGTTGTTGTCCCCGCGAATCACCAATCGCACGTTTCCCTGCGGCCGCACCGAATCGTCGATTCCGGCTACGGCCTTGAGCCGGGTGAACGGGCCCGGCAGGCGATAAACCATTTCAGTCCGGCTGCGGATGGCCAGTCCCTTGCCGTATTCCGTCCCGGCCAGTTGCAGCGGATTGGATTCGAAATTCCGGTCCATGCGCGGGGCATAAAACTGCTCCATCGCGCACGAAGTTTTTATCGTGTCGAAAAAGGGCTTCCAGGCGACTGATTCCGGCTTTAGATCGCTGAGATAAACAATTTTTCCCACGGAAAAGTCGATCGAAGCCAGGATTTCCGGCGAGCAGGAAAGCGACAGGCCCGCGGGCGTGGTCAAATGCATTTCTTTATCCAAGGCGATTTTGCTGATCTGCCAGTGCGAGCCGAAAACGTCTGTCAGGCGGCAAATCACCCCCAGCAGCGCCTCGCCCGGCGGATGGTGATATGCGAATCCGTAAACTTTGCCGCGATTGACGGGCAGATCTTCGCCGTCGAGTTGAAAATGCACGGTTTCAGGATTTATGTCGCCCAGCACGCCTTGCTGATAATCCAGGTTGTCGCCATTGTGCACCGCGAGCACGTCGCCCTCGAATTTATTGTTCAATATTTGCGACCATTGGGCGGCCATTGATTGCGATATGCGTTCCAATCGCACGCTACGGATCGATCGGGTAGGCGTTTCCAGCAGTTCATCGTCGAGGAGCGTAATCGCGGCCCGATCGCCCCGGACCGCGTATTGCCTGGCGACAATCGTGGAGCCGTCGATCAGTTCGATCCAAACCCCGGGCGGAAGAACCGAGGCGGCGGGCTTGTGTTTCAAAGATACCTCCAAGAGCTTCTCGGTTTCCAAAAACACCTTGCCCGCGTCGGTTTCCACGGTCAAGCCGTCGGCCGTCAGTTTCATTAACGAACCCGAGACGATCCGGCCGTCGAGCGTTTGGACCTCAAATCTGGGCGGCGCGCCTGTCAATAATAAATAAAAAAGAATTTGCCACATGGAAGTTTATAGTAATCAGTGGTCAGTTGTCGGTTTATAATTTCTACCTTAGCGTTTATACTTTGCGAAACTGCAAGCGGTTTAAAATTCTTCATCCTTATTCGCCCCCTTCCGACGCCAATCTCTTAAAATATTGCTCTATGACATCGCGATAATGCGAGGGAAAGTCGCGGCCGATTTGCTGCAGGGCTTCTTCGCGCTCCTTGGGCGGAAGATCGCCCCAATCGCTCTCTGATCCGATGTCCCGCCTGGTCACGTCGCCGGGGCCTTTTCCGCCCATCGGCACGCTGTCTCGGGCCGGACTGGTGGGGCGCAGCGTGCTGGCGCCGCCGACCGATTGCTGCTGTTGCTGCCGCTCTTCTATTTTTTTTATGAGCTTGTCGAGCGATTCGATCACCCCGTCTTCAACCTTGCGGACTTTCGGGCCGGTCCGGCCCAGATCGAGCCGGCGGCGGACGTCGTCCATGCGCCGGGCGATGTGATCCAGCGAGTCCTCCTCAAGGCCGCTCAGATCGTCGCGCATCAACTGTGCCACAGCGACGTATCGCCGGGGGCTCGTCTCCGCCTCGCTAAGCAACGCGTCGAGCGTTTTCAATCCCGATTCCTTTTCCAACAGTTTGTGATAAACCACGCTTTGATAAAAAAGTAAAGTTGCCGGGGCGACAACGTCGGAAGGCTCCAATCCGGAAAGCTGCTCCCGGGCCTCTTCGAATAGCGACTGCTGAACCAGCCACCGCGCATAAAATAACCGCATGTTATGGGCCAAAAAGGGCGGCGTCTGCGGATCGCCAAGCCACGTTTGATCCTGCAATACCAGGCCGGCGCGGG
This sequence comes from Pirellulales bacterium, assembly GCA_963838495.1. Taxonomy (GTDB): domain Bacteria; phylum Planctomycetota; class Planctomycetia; order Pirellulales; family Thermoguttaceae; genus JBEKIK01. The sequence goes on from CAWIRC010000001.1 coordinate 1,010,472, forward strand.
GCTGTGAGCATAACACAACCAGCTTTTCCGCAATCGAATCGGCCAGGGCGAAGGTGGCCGCCAAGTTTGCCAGAAGGTCTTCTTCTTTGGATTGTCCGGAGGCGGCGGTCCAAATTTTATCGGCCTTTTCCCGAATCGCCAAGCCGGCGTTCCTTTCTTTCAACCAATCCATGGCTTTGGATTTGACCGCCTCCAGCGACGGGGTTTTCCACTGCGATATTCCGTCCTTCGCCTCGTTCGGTTGCGCAATCGACGATCCCGCGCCAAAAAGCGATTGAAGAACGATCAGGATTATGGCCGTCAAAAAGTGGATTTTCATTCTGTTTTCCCCGACGACAGGTCGTGCGTCACCCGGTAAACCCGCTGCTGCCGCTCGGCGAGTCGCTTTAGCGCGTCTACAAGTTCGGCGTTTTCGGCCTGTTCGCCTTCGATCAGTTTTGAATATCGATCGGTGCGGGTGTTGATGCGCATTTGCAAAGCCCGGATCATCTTCAGTTCGGCGAGTTTGTTGACCAGTGGCGAATCTTCCTGCCCGCTTTGCAGCCTGGGCCTGCCCTGATTTTTCTCCAGGTCCTTTTGCGCTTTTTTCAGGGCGTTGATCATTTCCTCCAAGGTGGCGATGATATCCAGTTCGATGCCCTGCGTAACCTGGGAAACCTTTGCCTGAGACAGGCGATCCACGACCTGCTGCATGTCGGATCGCATTTGATCGGCTGCCTCGGCGAAGGCCACGGTGGTGCCGTCTTCGCGCAACAGCAGAATGGACTTGTCGATTTCCACGACGATCTGCATTTCCTTGCCGCTAAGCCGGCTGGCACTCGATTTCATGATTGTGCGTGCGTTCGGCCGGGGGGATTTTGTCCAGGCGCACCGTTCCATCGTAAACATCGCGCTGCATTTCCAGCATTTTGCGGAACCTGGCCTCGAGCATGGCCAGCACCCGCTCGGTTTCCTCCTCGCGAAGCTGGCGGAGGATTTGCTCCAATTCGGCCCTGGCCTGCTCCAATTCCTTGATCGCCTCTTCCTGGTCTTTAGCCGCGCCTTCATGTTGGGCCTTTTCCAGTTTATTCTTGGCCTCGTCCATGCGCTTTTGCGCGGCTTCGAGCCGTTTGCGGGCGGGATTGCCTTGTTGGTCTTCGCCGGATCGATCCTGTGCTTGTTTTTGCGATTGGTTTTCGCCTTGTTCACTCCCGCCCTGCTTTTGTCCTTGGCCTTTGTTGGCATCATCAGCCGGCTTCCCATTTCCGCTTTCCGCCTTTTTCTCACCGCCTTCGGTTTTCTTTTCTCCGTTTTCGGCCTTGGCATGTTCGGCTCCGGTCTTTTGATTTTCGCCTTCTTCGTTGGTTCGAATATCCTTGGCCAGGTCGCCGGTATTTTCGGCGATTTTTCCTTGTTGGCCGGCAAGAAGTTTCGCATCGTCGCGATCCGCGGTCCTGGCCTGCACGTCTTTTTCCTGCTTTAAAATATTTCCCAGCCGCCTGAGATATTCGCGGATCCGGGCTTTCTCCGACTGGATGCGCTTGGCCCGATTCTCGCTCAAGAGCATTTCCAAAAGGCTGCGCAGGTCCTGGTCGAGTTGGACTTGGTTTTCAATCGCCCGGGAAAGCTGGTCTTTTTCCAGAAGCTCGATCAAGTGCTCGATTCTAACCTCGATGATCTGGTCTTTGCTTTGGGCAATGGCCTTTTTCAATAGGGCCGCGCGGCGGATCGGCCTGGTGCTAAGCTCGGCCATCTGCAGCATGAGCTCTTCGAGATGCTTATATTTATCGGCGATGCGCTGCTCTTCCAGGGCGAGTTTGCCGGCCGAGGCGTCATCTCCGCCCGGCGTTTCCCGCGGCGACGAGGGCGGCGCCTTTTGGCCGGGCAAACCGGCTCTCTCATCCTTGGCTTGGCCCGCTTTTTCAAGTAGCGAGTCGGCCGCGAACGATCCGATTGCGCAAAATAGCATCCATCCAGAAACAGCAGCGAATAAAATCCATCTGTTGCACATCGCCATTTTTCATTCCTTTAACAGATCGTGGATCTTTTGCTTGTTGCGCTGTTCGGTTTGCCCGCGCAGTTGATCCTGCATCTTAATTATATCACGGAGCATTTCCACCATCTCGTTATAATCCTGCAATTCCACCATCCGGTCAAGCACGCGCTGCATGGAAAGCAGGACGGCGTCGGCCTGTTTTTGGGCATTATCGCGGGCCTGGGGAGCGAGGTTCGCATCTTCCAGGACTGTTTGCAGTGCTTCCAGCCGGCGTTCCAATTCCGGAAACATCTCGGCGGCGATTTTCTTGAGCGGATCGGCGATGCCCGACTGCAAGCGCTCCTTGAGCTCCTCGGTGTCGATGCGATTATTGACCAGTTGCATGCGGATATCGTCTATGGCCTCGGCCACTCCCAGGGTTTCCTGGGCGTTTTTGCGGCAGTTGGTCAAAGTTCGCTGAACGCGCAGCATGTGCAAGGCAAGCCTCCGCTCGGTGGAATCGGCCGGACGTTCATCCACTGGTTCGTCGCCCGGTTCGCTGCCGGGTCTGGAGGTTTTTGCGGCGTTTTGAGGTTTGCCACCCGAATCGCTCTTGCCGCCGTTTTTTTCTTTATCCTGCTTTTCCAAGGCAGGCCCGCGTGAAGAATTTGCACCGGGAAAATCCATGCGGGCAAGCAGGTCTCGTGTTTCGGTTGTTTCCTGGATTACGGCCTCGAAACGCTGCCGCAGCACCAGTTCGCGGGCCTTGAGCATTATTTGCAGTTGATCCGGGGTAACCACGTCTAGCAGCCAGCGTTCGCTTGCGCCCACGTTGGGCCCTTTTCCCAGATCGCACAGGTCGGACGCCTTGACGCAAAGAAAAAGTTTTTGCCCCGGTTTGAGTTTCAATTCGCGGACCTCCAACGCGGCGTCGCGCGGATCCAGTTTGAATTCCGCCGGATGGCCGTCCGGCGCTTTTATTGCAGTGATCTGGTATTTTTCCTGATCAACGGCGTGTTCGAACCATACTTTGCCGATGCCGTAATCGTCACTTATCCGGCCGGCGACACCCACGCGGGCCTGCGGCGTTATGGCCGTGCCGATGCCGTCCAATTGGGCGGCGAGTTGCGGCGCCTGGTCGGCGATGGCGGCCAGGCCCAAGCGGACCGGGTCGCGGCTCCTGATGCCGTCGCTGTCTAGCAGCGTGATGAGCAGCGTCGTATCTTTATCCAGCGATTCCAGGGTGTAACTAAATCCGCGGCGATCGGCGGTAAGGTCCTTGCCCTCGATCAGGATCGGGGGTGCAGAAGTATTGTCCTCGACAGCCGCATCGATCTGCACGCGCACCAATTCTTTATTCGAGACTCCACGGACGGTTACGCGCGAGCCCTGCGGCAGCGACATCTCGCCGGCGACTGGCAGGCTTCGCGGCGGGCGATTGATATAAGCGGGAAATTCACAATCCAGCGTCAAGGCAACGGTGGGATTGTCCACGACTTCGATCAACTGGCCGTTGATGCGGAAATCGCCGCCGTGGACGTCGAAACGGATCGGCGAAAGCACGTTGCGCCGGGTGTATATGAATTCCTGGTAGCGATCCTTGGATGGATCGGCCTCGCCCACCCGGTTCATCGCCGCACGGCCGCGGACTCCGCCTTCTTCGCGATAGCGTATTTCGACTACCTTTGGAACCCGGGGCATGGAAGTATCGGCCCGAACGACAATATCCACGTCCGATCCCCTGGCGACTTTGCGCACGCCGCCGGGAAAACCTTCAATCTCCAGTCGCGTGAGCCGCGGCCAAATATCCCGGGAAAATCCCAGGCTGCGACGGGCCCATGTGCCAAAGGCGCCGGGAAAAACAAGGCCGAACACCAGCACGCTGAATATCAGTAAAATTCCAGCCATGGCGCTGTTGCGCAACGGCCTGGAATTGAATACCTCGTCTATCCGCAGGGTTTCAGTCCGCTGGGCGGCGTCCCGGCAGACGCGGGAAAGCATATCCGCGTTGCATGTCGCTTGTCCCTCTTGCCGGCCGCATAGGGACACGGATGTGAGCAGGCTGTCGTTGAGTTGGGGAAAACGCCGCTCCAGCACGGTCGCCATGTTGCCGTCGGTCAATCGCACGAACGCCCGGCGTCCTATCTGCCGCACTAAAATAGCGATTAATACCCCGGCAACCGCGGTAAAAATCAGAATGCGCATTAAAACCGGCGGCTCGAAGAACCAATCGACCGCCAGGGTAATCCAAAAACAAGCCCCTAACCACGCCAGGCCGTCTGCCAGCCCCTCGGCCCAAACATATCGCCGGACGCGGCGCCGCATGCCGCCAAGCAGCGTCTTAACTTCAGGAACAAGTTGTGGGCGATCGGTAACAATCATCTCTTTATCGTTAACAATATCCCCTCTCCCGACCAACCTTCGGTCGGTGCCCGGAGAGGGTTAGGGTGAGGGCCAATTTGCACTATAACTCCTCACGCCAATTTCACCAATCTTCGTATCAGCCATTCCAGGCACAACACGCCGCACAATGTGATCATCATCCATCGCATCCAGGTTTCTTCCCATTTTGGATCGGGCGATTCGGTTTGGATAACGGTGCTGGTGCGGTCCGGCAGCATTTCGGCAAGCGGCGACTTATCGCGGAAAATGGCATCCACGCCGACGTAATATTTTCCCCCAGTCTGCTTGGCGATCTGGCTGAGCAGGGCGTCGTTGCGCTGTGGATTTTCCCGCTCCAATTCCGGCAGCCTGACCGAGATGCGGCGTACCAGGCGCTCATTGTCGCTTTCGGGCACGGTCAGCTCCAGGCGATATCCGCCTTCTTCGGCAGCGGGAAATTGTCCTTGATACGTCCCCTGCCTTGTGGGATCGGGCCGCAACGTGAAACCCTGCACCTTGCCGCCGGGCGAAAAAACCTGCATCTCGACTCCCGGTGCGGCCAGCGGTTCAAGGCGGGAATTCATCAACTGCGCGGACTTCGACCGAATTGCCCAGCAAATAGTGATCCTGTCCGGTCAACAGCACGCCGCGGCTCGAACCTCTAAGCAGCCGGCCTTGTGTGACGTGGCGGATAAGTTTCGTATAAAACTGTTCGAAGTAGGCCTCGTCCGCCGCGCGGAGCCGCCACATTTCGCCGCTGCCCAGGTAGAACACCCTTCCCGATCCATAAAATTGCCCGGCCATGTACACCGGTTGCTCGCCGCCTTCGGCCGCGCGGGGATCGGAAAATCGGGCATAGACGGTGGCGCCCGGTTTTGCCTTTCGTATTGGGCAGTAACTATAAACGCCGGCAAAGTCGGTCCATGCCCTGTGTCCAGGTGCGGACGAATCGCCCAGCATGAGGAAATCGGCCTCCAGGCCTTCGCGCGTGAAATCCAAAGGCCACGCTTCGGAGGTGGCATACCCGCCGCTTTCGGCCGAGGTCAAACGGCGTGGAAATTCGACCGGATATAAATTGCGGATGGGCGTCATGTTGCGGTTTTGCGTCCAGCCGTTAATGGCCGCGGCGGTGTAGATCGGCCCTGCCACGAGGATCAAGCCGCCCCCCTGGTCGGCGACCCAATTTTCCAGCAACTCGACTTGTTCGGCGTCAAGGGCCTGCCAATCGGGATCGAAGGCCACGACGCAATCGTAATCGAACATTTCTTCCCGCTTGGAAGGGAATTTGGCGAGGATTTTTCCCTCCTGCGACATTCCTTCCCGGCCGGTTTGCAGGAGCACGTCCAGAGTCGTGGATCGATCGCGATACAAAAGCGTGCGGAGAAAGTGATAATCGCGTATCGGCCCGCCGGCAAGAAGCAGGATGTGATTCTTTCGATCCACGATTTCGATTTCGGCTTCGCGGAAGTTGTCTTTCGGATTTTGATCGCCGGCCGGATCCTGGACGCGGAAACAAATGGTGCGGCGGCCGAGTTCTTCGGGCGTCAGTTCGAACTTTACCGGCACGATTTCGCCGTCCGCGCCGAGGGTAACTTGCCGGGTATCAAGAAGCTTGCCCGTACCTTCGTCGGCAGCCCGGGTTCCGGCCGGCCTGGAAAGCACCTGCACGGTAACCACCTCGCCCGCCATGTGCCTGGCCTGAAGAAAACCGGTTATCGCATATCGGTCGCCCGGATACGCACGGGCCGGGACAGTGAGGTCGCTTACGCGCACGTTTTTTGGCTGCTTGTCTGAACCCAATCCCACGGCAAAGACGGGTATCTTGGCTTCGCGGGCCAGTTCCAGGGCGGCATCGGGCGAGATGCCGGCATTTTGGCCGCCGTCGCTCAGTAGCACGATCCCGGAGAGCACCGGGCTACGCTCCTTCTGGATCAGATCTCTCATGGCTTGCCCAAGGCGAGTTTCCGAGCCGGAAGGGGCAAGGATTTTTTCCCAATCGGGCGGCGTTTCCGGGGCAGCGATTTGCCGACCGCCGGCATCGGTTTTATTTTCATCCGGCGCTCCAGCAGCGGCGGCATTTTCATCGGCGACGGGTTCAACAAGCTTGTTTAACGAGACTGCGCGATCGGTTTTCAAGTCATCGTTGAACTGATAGATCGAAACGTCTTGCTTTTTCCGGAGTTGCGCGAGAAAATCGGTCTCTCCGAGCATCGACGCCACTTGGTGCAAACGGCTGTTATTGCTCGATGTTGGAGCCGAGGGTTTATGCTCCGCGTCTTGCTTGCCGGCCGGTATCCTCGCCGGTTCCAAATCTCCCGCGCCCAGTCCCATGCTCAAACTTGTATCCACGAGCAATACGGCTTTGGAATTGCGGACGATTTCGTGCTCCAATCGCCAATGAGGCTGCAAGAAGACAATCAACAGTCCGAGAAACGCGGCCGAGCGCAAGGCGGTTAAAAACCAGCCTAAAAACACCGGCAGCTCAACCGCGTCGCGCCGATACATGTATCGCACGAAAAGCATGATCGCCAGGCAGACGCCGACGGGCAAGATCCAATCGGAATTCGATTGGATGCGGCTCCATTCGAAGGTTGAGCGGGAAACGCCTTGGGCCAGAAGCGGCAGGCAATCGTGAATCATTGCACACCTCCCGCCCGCATCGGCATTTCCGGGCCGACACGGCCCGGCTCTGCTCCGACACGGCCCGGCTCTGATGCGGCCGCGCGCGAGGCACGGGGATGATAACTGGCCGACCAGGCAAGAACCTGCTCCAGCAAAAGCAACAAAACCAAGGCATATATAATTGCTTCGCTCAAATCGTATCCGGCCGTTTCATCGCCAGCCGATTGGAACATCGAGGCCTGCTCATATTCATATTTCAATCCCTTTAGCCGCTCGGCCAATTGGCCCTTGTCCAAGGCTGCAAGGTTGCCTTCGGCCGGATCGACGTTAAATGCATAGCGGCGAATCTCGGCGGAATTATCGCTGCGTGTAAGCCGGGCCTCGTATATGCCGCTTGCGTCGGTGTCGTTGAACGCAACCGAAAGCTTGCCTTCGGCATTCGGCGAGGCGTCGGCCGTGGTATTGGGCGCCGATCCTTCGCGGGGGGTGATAAATCTTACTTGCGCCTGGTATTTTGCCGGATCGAGCGTCAACTCCAAGGGTTCTCCGACAAGCCGCGAGTCACCTGCGGAGTCCCGCTGGCAGAGGTATGCCTGCAAATCCTGCATGACAACCACGAAACTCGGATTTCGCGCCCAGTTGTTCCAGGCCGGGGCGGCAGTGGTCAAAAAAGCCACTACCCGGCCTTTGCCGTACGAGTGTTCCACCGCCAGCGGCGCCCCGTTGCGCAGCCGAGCGATTACGCGGACAGTCGAATCGGCGGCCGGCCGCCAATCTTCGGGCACGGCAAAATAACGCTGCACCATCACGGTCTGTAAAAAAGTGTTCCTCCGCTCGGCGAATATGCGGAAGATAAAATGCTTGTCAACCTGCACGTCCGGGGCGGTCTCCAGCCGATCGATGGGCAGCTCGGCCAGCCCTTTCAGCGGCAGGGGAAAAATGCCTTTGCCTTCACGGTACAATTCGTCGTTGAAAAACTTGGCCTGGCACAGATCGCCCATAAAAAACGCTACTCCGCCGCCGGCCGCCACGTATTGTTCCAGGGCCTTGATGGCCGATTTATCCAGGCGGTCGATGTTCGCCAGCATTATCGCCCCAAACCCGTCCAGCGGTTTGAGACTGAGAAACCGGGGCGTTTCCAGTTGCGGACGCAAGCCGGTGCGCACCGATCCGCCCGGCGAGGCGGCCCAGTTCATGAATTGGGCGTCGCGGGCTTGGGCGTCGCCGTCGACCATCAAGAGCGGCACGTCGCCCGGCAGATCGATCGTGTAAAAGCGGTAATTGTCCGCCTCGACGGCGTCGCTATCCAAGCGGGCCGCGATCTCGTGCGATCCTTCGGACTGAAAAATAACCTGGAACCGCTCTTTTACGGTTTTGCCTGGTGGAATTTCCGGAAAGATGACCGGCGGGCGCACCCGGCCGTCTTCGCCCAATGCCACCGACACGTCCTTGGCGGGCGTAGTGCCGAAATTGGTCACCGCCACGTCCATGAACCACGGCACGCCCGCCGCGCGTATCCCATCTTCAGGCTTAAGCGCGGCAATGGCCAGATTCGGACGCGCCTGATCGACACAATTGACAAGGCGGATTTTTTCCACGCGGTTAGCCTGCCATTCTTCGAGCAACTTTTTCACGTCCACGGGATCGTTCCAGTCTTTTCCGCGGAAATCGGAAATGACGTACAAAATCCGCCGCTCGTCGCCGGGCTCGCCCAGCAACTGTTCGGCGGCCCTCAAGGCCTCAGCCGGCCCGGCATTGGTTTGCGAAACCTCGATCTTTTTCAGCGTTTCCGCCAACTTGGAGGCGAAATCGTTGCCCAGGCGGTAATTGATCAAGTCGTTCTGCGCCGTGCGATGCGCGCGGGCATGCGAAAAAGGCAGGAGCGTGAAGACCTGCGGTTGCACCTGCCTGGCGGCCTCCGCGGCGATGCGTTCGATCACCCGCTTGGCCTCGGCAAAGGCGGTGGTATCGTCCCAATGATCGGACATGGAAAAACTGTCGTCCAGCAGGATTACGTGATGGGTTTTGGTTCCGCCCAGCAGACTGCCCCAAGAATGTCGCAGCATAGGCTGCGCAAGCAGCAAAACAATGGCCGCGATGGCCGCCATCCGCATTAACAGCAAAAGCAATTGCTTGAGAATGATCCAGGTGCGGTGTTTTTTCTGGCTTGCGATCAGGAATTCCATCGCCGCCCATTCCACGCGGCGATGCCGCATCATGTTGATCAAATGTATCAACACCGGCAAGCCGACGATCGGCAGACCCCAGAGCAGCAATGGATGGACAAAACTGGGCATGTTTATTTTATCTTTATCTAGCCCAGGCGTTTACGCCTGGGACCGGATGCATTCAAAAAATTGTAAATGTCAATCCCGTTTACGGGATTCATCCAATCAAGGATTCGGCCGCCCCTAAAGGGGCTGCATGATAGGGATTGGGAGATTCTCCCTGACCCAGGCGTAAACGCCTGGGCTAGAGAAATGCCGAACGGTTCGTAATCTTCTGCCTTCGGCGTAAACGCCTGGGCTAGAGAAAATAATTTCATGTTAATGATTTGGTGAACAAGTATCATTTTCTTTGTTTCCCCAAGCGGTTGCTCAAATAAGCGGCCAAGGCGGCGTCCAGGGGCTGGCTGGTGCGCAATTGCACGTAATCGGCCTGATGCCGCGCAACCCAGCCGCACCTCCTCCAGATACCGCTGGAGCGCGGTCAAATAACCTTCCCTTACGCCCGGGGATTGCATCGAAGCTGATCGGTTGTTTCCATGCCCTCGAAGCGCGTCGGCCCGGTAAAGGGAAAATCCAGTTCGTCGTCGTCCAGGACGTGGAACACGATGATGTCGTGCCCTTGGCCGCGAAGCAGCCTCAGACCCTGGAACAAGCCATCCCGCTTGACCAGGAGGTCCGAAACCAGGACCATCAAACCACGGCGGGGATAATTTTCGGCCACGCTGCGGAGGATTTGATAAAGGTTGGTCTTGTTCCGCGGGGAGGAGATCTCCATGGCCTGAAGGATCGAATCCAGATGGTTCCGCTTAGTCCTTAGCGGCACGGTCATGCGCACGGCGTCGTCGAAGGCCACGCAGCCCACGGCGTCCTGTTGCCTGAGGAGCAGGTAAGCCAGGCACGCGGCGATGCTGCAAGCGTATTCGTACTTGTTCATCGCGCCCTTGCCGTAGCGCATGCTGCCCGATACGTCAACCAAGAGCGTGCAGCGAAGATTGGTTTCCTCCTCGAACTGCTTGACATAGTAGCGGTCCTGTTTTGCCCAGACTTTCCAATCGACGTAGCGCAGGTCGTCGCCGTAGGTGTACTGGCGATGCTGGCGGAATTCGATCGACTGTCCGAAGTACGGGCTGCGGTGCATTCCGGATAAAAATCCTTCGACCACGTACCGCGCGCGGATGTCGAGCCTGGCGATCCGCTTGATTGCTTCAGGATTCAAAAATGTTTTGGAATCGCGGGTCATTTGTTAGCTCGTCTTCGCGGCTGGGGGTGATTGCCAGGATGCGGTCGATGATTTCGTCGGGCGTGACTCCCTCGCTTTCCGCCGTAAAACTCAACACCAGCCGGTGCCGCAGCACCGGTTTAGTCAGCGATTGGATGTCTTCGCAGGTGACGTACGTGCGGTCGCGGAGCAGGGCCCTTGCCTTTGCGCAAGGATCAAAAACTGCACCGCCCTGGGACCTGCGCCCAGCCGAGCTGGTCGGCGACGAAATCAGGCACGCCCGGCTCGCGGACCCGGGTCTGGCGCACCAGGGCCAAGGCGTAGCGAATGATGTGATCGGAGACGGGGACTTCGCGGACAAGGTGCTGCAATTCCAGAATCTCGGAGGCGGTCAAGACCGTCTCGATGTTGTCGACCTGCAAGGAAGTGGTTCGCCGGGCGACCTCGAATTCCTCCTCGAAACTCGGATATTTCACAAACACCTTGAACATGAAGCGGTCTTGCTGCGCCTCGGGCAGGGGATAAGTGCCTTCCTGCTCGATGGGATTCTGCGTGGCCAGTACGAAGAACGGATCGGCCAATGCGTGGCGCACGCGCCCGGCGGTGACCTGCCGCTCCTGCATGGCCTCTAAAAGCGCCGCTTGTGTTTTAGGCGGAGTGCGGTTGATTTCGTCGGCCAGGATCACGTTGCTGAATAGCGGCCCTTCCAAAAAACGGAATTCACGCGAGCCAGTGGTGCGGTTTTCCTCGATTACGTCTGTGCCGGTGATGTCGGCCGGCATGAGGTCGGGCGTGAACTGGATGCGGCTGAAGCTGAGATTCAGGGTCCGCGAGAGGGTGCTGATCATCAGCGTCTTGGCCAGTCCCGGCACGCCTTCCAGCAGGCAATGCCCCCGGCAGAAAAGCGAGATCAGCAGTTCTTCGATGACGTCCGTCTGGCCGACGATGACCTGGGCCAGTTGATCCATGATCTTTTGCCGCGCGGAAGCGAGCCGTTCGATGGCCCCGTTATTTTGGATGTTCAAATGTTGTTGTGGCATGTTTGGCTTTCTTGAGTTTTATTTATTGTCACATCATCGATCCATATTTTTACAAAGCCACGACCGTCGGTCGCGAAACATTATGCGGTCATCCATCGCCGCGCAATGCGCGTGCAACGGCCGCGGCTCTATGATCGGATCAGCGTTGATAAATAGGCAGGGTACCCTTGGGGAGCTGCAGGATGGTGAGATTGACGGCGGTAGTGAAGACGGGGCCGATGTAGCCCTGGTTCCAGGACCCGTCGGCCCCGGCGTCTTGAACGATGCGCTCGAAAATCTTGTCGCGATAATTTTCCCAGGCCTGACCGCCCTCGCGGTAAAGCACCTGGGAGTAGTAGTAGTGTGCATAATGCCAATGTCCGAAACCCTGGTTTGAGATGTTGTCTAGTTGGCGGTGGCAATACTCCAGCAATTTGGGGACGTATTGGCTGTCGTATTCTCCGGCATTGAACAGGCAGGCGATGGCCGCGGCTGTTATGGCCGGTCGTCCTCCGCCGCCCTTGGAATTATATTGTACGCCGCCGTCGGATCCGGTGCAGTTTTTGATGTATTTTACGGCTTTATCGATAATTTCTTTGGGGACGGGAATGCCGGCGTTTCGGCAGCCGCGCAATCCCTGGATTTGCGTGATGGTAGTCGATCCTTCATCGAATCCACCGCCGTCTTTAGCGCTGACGTAGCCCCAGCCGCCGGGTTCGGTTTGGGCCTCGCCCGTGAATACCACCGCCCGGGTTAAAACGTTGACCAATTGGGCCCTGCGCTCGGCGTCTTCTTCTTCGCCTAAGACCTGCGAAAGGAAGAGCATGGAAAAGCCGTGCCCATAGGTGTAACGGTCGTCGCGCGTGGGGTCGCCGATGAGCCCGTTTTTGCGGCTGCGGCTGACAAGATAATCCACCGTGCGCCTGATATTCGCCGCGTACTTGCCCTGGGTGGTGGTGGAGCCCTCGCACAACAGGGCAATGCCGGACAGGGCGGTCATCGAGGTAGGATAACGCTCGTTGTTGGCCGACCAACTGCCCAGGCGCGTCTGTTGAGCGGCCAGCCATTCCAAGCCGCGGTTGACTGGCGCTCCACGTCGGTATTTTTCACGGCGGCCGCCGCCCTGGCCGGCGGCAGCGCGGTGATTGACAACACGATAAACAAGTATGAAAAGAATTTATTTATGATGATCACGGCTCCTCATCGTCAAACGAATCCTCCGGGGGCAGGCCGAACATCTGCCCCATCGTCTTTTCCAGCGACTTCAGCAATGCCCGGGACGTGTTCCCCCGCGGCTGTTTGGCGTTTGCGGCCTCGGCCTGTTTGTCGGGCGATTGGGGCGGCTTGTCGGTGAATGTCAAAGTAATGGTCTGGTATTGCATCATCAGATTGACGGTCTTGTTTTCAGCGCTGCCCAGCACGTTGAAAAAGCCGATGGGCCTGGAAAAATCGTTTTTATAAATCGTCCGCCCGGTTCGTTTGTCGATGCCCTGTATGGATAGCACGGAGCGGCCGGGCGAATTTTGCCTTGGCTCGAATCGCTGACAGGCAAACAACAGGATGGGCAAATCCTGCGGCTGGTTTGTCAAGAGCTGCTGATTTTTGATCTCCACCGGCTCCGGCCAGACGAGTTTTCCGCTCCGGTCGATGGCGTATAAGCGGCCTTTTGAAACCTGTTTGGGAGGAGTGCCGAAAGGCTGCATGGGACGCAACTGGGGAGCGTTGGGATCTTGAAACGAATCGTGAGCCAACGCCAGGTATCCATCTCCGATCGCCATCAGGGTCAGCTCGGACAAATACGGCTGCGGTTTCAGATCCAATTCGGCGATCGTGCGGCCGTCGGCCAAATTGAGAAGAACAAATTGCCCTTTGGGCTCCAGAATGCCGATCAGTTCGTTCCCCAAAATGGAATATTGGGCGTGGAACGAGAACTCCCGGCGCGGCCAGACCGCTTTTTGAGTCCAGGGATCAAAAAGTTCCAATACGTGGCGATTCTGTTCCAACCGCCAGAAAAGCAGGTTGCGGCCCAAGACTATCGGGCAAGAATCGCCCAGCGGAGGAAAGCTTTTTACGACCTGCCCTCCGGGACCGCCGGCATTTATTTCCGTGCGGGGGATTTTTCTCGTGCCCGCCGTTTCGCCGTCCAACGAGCGCAACACAAGGGCCTCGGGCTTATCGGGGGGAAGCACGAAGATGTATTCGTCGTCGCCAAAAACGACGCTGCCCGGCGGGATGTCCCGGCGAGTCCAAAGCGTCGCTCCGGTAAAGGGATCAAGGGCGATTATGCTCCGCGCACGCTGCAGGCATACGTAGCGTTCGGTGACGGCTTCCAAGTCGCGGCCTTGAATGTACATTTGCACCATGCGGAAGGGCGCGGCGCCTGCAAGGGCGCCTGCTGAAAAAACATTTGCATATCGGCCGGGTCGCCGGACACGTCCGCGACGCTTTGCGACCACAATATCTTGGGCGTATTCCGTTCCCCGGCCCGCAGCGTGTCGATGGCGCACAAGCAGCCCCCCGCCGAAAACAGCAGCAGATGTCCCAGCGTCCGGGCATGCACGACCCCGGGATTATACGCCTGGCGCCGCATGTGCTCATCGTCCAACACCATTTTCCAGAGTTCTTTGCCCAATCCGTCGGTTGCCGAGAGTACGCGCCGGTTCTGGTCGTACGTCAGGTTTATGTTTTCAAAGTAGGGGCCGGGCGTTCCCTTGAATTCCACGGGCAAACGCCCGAAATTGGTCATCACGGCGTTCCTCGCCTCTTTGGAGGCCATTTCTACATTTCCTACCGGCCAGGGATCTTTGCAATCCAGAAGTTTGAGAATACCGCCGTCGGCGGGCAGATCATGGATGAGTTGTTCGGGCGTTTTCCCGTCGCGGCAAACCACGTTGCCGAACCGGCGGCGGAGCCAATTGTACGTCGAGGCAGCCGGTTCCTCGAGCCCGGTTTCGCGGAGCATAGCGGCGAGTTGGGCCAGTGCGGGAGCATTGGCCGCCGGGTCCGGCGACGGGCAGCTATCCCAGATCGCCATTTCGGCTTCCAGGATCCGCCGCGCCTGGATCAGCTTGCGCAGCAATTCCGCCCGGGCCTCCGCGGCGATGGGCTGGTTGCCGAAATAAGCCAGAAATCGCTGCAGCGATTCGATCGAGTCCGCGGCCTTGGCCGACTGGTACCGATCGCGGATCGCAGCGCCGATCTTCTCGGCCGTTTCGCCCTTGGCTTCCATGACAAGAGACGCCAATTCGGCTTGAATCCATCGATCGCGGCGAACCGACAAGGATTTGCCCGCCGTTTCCAAAGGCGGCGCGTCGGCCTCGAGATCGATCAGCTTCTGGCATTGCTCGAAGGCGGCCGCCAAATCGCCGGATTGGCGTAATCCCGCGGTCATGAGGCGAAGATAATTCCCCTGCTGCGAAGAATCGTCGAGGAGTTGTTCGATTTCGCCGGTTTGACCGCGATAAGCCGCAAACTCTTGCTGCAATCCCTCGAGCAGGGCGTCGCGCAACAGTTCGCGGCCGTGCGGATCGGCGTCGGCGGAATATGCGCGGCGGAAGCAATCGATCGCCTCCCGCCGCTTGCCGGCGTCGAGCAGGATTTCGCCCTGCAAACACAGGGCATCGGCATCGGCCGGATTGGCCTCCAAGCGCTTCTGGATTTCGGCAGTCGCCGTATCCAGTTGATAAAAAACGTCCACCCCTTCGTAACCTTGCGAAATGACGCGGCCTTTATAGCAGATCAGGTTTCCGGGCACGAAGCCTTTGCGCGATTTGTAGTAGTGGATGATTTTTCCCGCGGACAGATCGATGGCGGCCACTTCGGCCGAATCGAGTGGCAGGAAATAGCGATCGCCGCATATAAAGCCGCGGCCGCTGGGCATCACGCCTCCAGGCAGAGAAATTACCCGGCCGTCCCAGCCCGGTTTCCCGTCGGCGAGGCGAAGGGCCTGCACGTGACGCCGCCCCGCCATTACCACTTTGCCTTGATAAACGCAAGCCGTGTACAAGTCGTCTTGCCGTTTGTATTTCCATTGCAGTTCGCCGTCGACGAGGTTCAGGCAGTGGAGGGAGTCGGAGTTGACGGGAGTGACCAGGACCCGGCCGTCGGCGATGCATGCGCTGGCGTCGATTGCCCGATTGGCAAACAACCCGGCTTCGCCGTAATTGAGGATCAGCATCCGCTCCATCTGATCGGTCTGAAAATCGCGGGGATAGCGGTAGCCCCAAAGCAGCGATCGGGTGGCCAACTCCACGGCCACCAAGGCCCCGGTGGAAGTGGGGCAAACCAAAATCCCGTCGGCATACGAGGGTGAAATGCCCGACATTCGCCGGATGGGCGGAATTTGTTGCGAGTTCTGCTCCATCACGGCCAATAATTGCTGCGACCAGGAAAGATTTCCATTGGCGGCGTCCAGGGCCAAAAGGCGGATTTCGCCCTTCATTTCGGCCAACACGTACAATTGACCCATCAAGGGCAGCGGGGGACCGAGAAAAAAGGTCTCGGGCAGGCGGACTGCATAATCCTCCGCATCTCCTCCGGCCTGCCACTTGAGCTTGCCCGTGCGGATGTCGTAAGCCGCAAGCCGATTGCCGGCCTTGGAGGCGGACGTATTATTGTAATTGATTCCTCTGCGAATGGAATTATTCATTCCCTGCGCCGGTCCCGGATCTTCAACGGCAAACACCAGGCGCCCGTCGCTGCTTAGCGTGCCGAAGGTGGCGTCGTTCAATGCGCGATGACTCAGAGAAACGGCGATCAAAGAGGCTTGCAGGTTGGGATCGTTTTCTCCGCCGGATGCGGAATTCTCGGGCAAATCGTCCACCGGAACTTCCCACAACCGCTTGCCGCTGGCAAAATCCAAGGCCTGTAAATTGTTATAAGAGCGAATCAGAACCACGTCGTTGACCACCAGCGGGTGCAAACCGGGCAGCACGGCAAGACCTTGTTCCAAGATGCCCCGACGCGTCTGCTGCATAACCTCTTCAATCAAGGGATCGTCTGTGGCCGGCGACTGCCAGCAGAGGTTCATAAGCGGAGCGCTGCCGGTGGCCATCGCATTGCGTTGCGGATTGCCCCGGAACATCAGCCAACGGTCGGCTTCGGCCGGCCCGGAAACCTGCCCGGTTCCCACCAAATTAGCCAGCCACTGAAGGGCTTGATTGTCTTTGTCGAAAAAAGCGACCTTCCCGTCGGCCACTTTCATGGCGAGTTGGGGATGGTTTCGGCGGAAGGCCACAAGCGTTTCGCGGGCCTTGTCCGGGGCGCCGGATTGGAGCCATCCGGCAGCCATGGCCAGCGAAAGCGCCGGCTCGAATTGGTCGCTTGCTTCGCCCGCGTCCGCGAGCCTTTGCAAGGTCAAGGCCCCTGCCAGCGGTCTGCCGTGATCCAGATGATTGAAACCGAGCAAAAAAGTGGCCTCGTAACCGGCGCGGGTATGGAAAAAACGCCGGGAAACTTCGGCCAGGCTCTGGGCGTCGCCCGCCGTGACCGCGGCTTCCAGAAGGCGCCTGGCTTTTGCGCCGAACTCCAACTCGTATAATTCCCGCCCCTCGCGAGGCATTTGGCCGATCAAATGTTGCGCCTCGGCCTTTAAACTGCGATGGATCGGTTGATTGATTTGCGGTTGGAAAAAGTAATCTTCCGGGCTTTCAAGTATGGCGCCTAGATTCTGCACTGCCTCGCCGTATCGCCCCTTGGAGATCAAATCTTTTGCCTGGGTAAGTTTTTGCAGGGTCCGCCGATCCGGCGGAAGAAAGATATTGTCGGTCAGGTCTTCATTGTTTGCGGAAGCATTTGAGGCGACTATAAACGCAGGAAAAGGTTGTCCGCGGATGAATCTCCGTTGAGGGAGGACAGGTTGTCCCAAGGCATCCGCCGCAAGGCTGAAAAAAAACGCAATGCAAGTAAAGAAGCATGAATAATCAAAGACTATTTTTTGCTTCGGATTCATGAAATAGCCCTTTTTTCGAGCCACAAACTAATTAACCGAACGACATATAAAAAGGGGACGATTTTACTTAAATCCAATTCTATTGGGGCGGCGTATGAAGCGCCGATCCGACATTGTTTTGGACAAATTTTAGTATGGACTCATCGACAAAAAGTTCATCGCTTCCCTGCCATTGAGGTATTCTATACATACACATCTATCCGGAGGAGATGATTATCGCGTAACTTCAAGCAACTAAATATCTTAGATGATTTATAAGTGAATGGCAAGATTTCGCCGCCATTGAACACAATTCAGTGCATTTTAGATGCCAATTTACACAGATATTCACTCTATAGTGCTATTATCAATTACCCTGCATGTTTTTATGTTAAGCACAATCCCATTGATCAGACCTTTTTCCGCTTTCCACTGGTTTTCTCAAGCCGATGCCCGATCACTTACGGCAAAAAACCCTAAAAAACCGGGAAAAAACGTGCAAAAAATGATTTTCTTGCAGAAAATCCCGGGTTTTTTCTATTTTATGGGTTGCTTTTTTCAACAAACTGACTTAAATCATCATGTCCACACGTTCGGACAGACAATTTTTTTTCCATATTAACCATACATGGAGGGAGATAGTTTATGGCCAAAGCAGCCAAAAAAGCCCCATCAAAGACCGAGATTCTCAGCAATATCGCCACTGCAACCGACCTGCCCAAGAAAAAGGTGGCCGAGGTGCTCGAAGCGTTGACTGCTGAAATCAAGAAGAACCTGAGCAATCGCGGCCCCGGCATCTTTGCCTTGCACGGCTTGGTGAAGATTGAGAAGAAAAAGGTTCCTGCCCGGCCGCCGCAAAAGAACTGGCTGAACCCTTTCACCAAACAATTAGAAGATCGTCCGGCCAAGCCGGCTTCGGTGAAAGTCAAGGTCCGCGCCCTTAGGGCCTTAAAAGACATGGTCTCTTAAGCCGGTCCGTACAGCTTTGCATGATTGAATGATCCAGGGCGACCAACCTGAGGTCCAAAATTCCCGGGAAAAAACCTGGCGTTACGGATCGTTTTATTGCGAACATTAAAAACGAGAAAAAGATGGAATTCAAGCAAAACCGCTCGCCCGCGCATGACCGCGGCCGAGCGGTTTCGGTTTTTCAATATTCATTGCCCGCAATCAACCAGTCTCACCCGGCGCCGATATAATCTCAAGCCGGGCGCATCACCCCGCTGGGCAAAGTCTTCGATGCATTCGGCGGCGCAGGCGGCTGTGGCGGGGCATTATTCGGATTTAAAATCGGGTTCGAGGGCGTGGGCAATATCTCGGGCGCCGGCGCTCCGCCCGGGGCTGGGACGCCCGGTTGTTCTGCGCCGGGAGGCGGTGTGACGGGCAACGCCATCTGGGGCTCGGGAGGCGGATTCAGTCGTATTTCCCAACCTCCGCCCAGGGCCCGATATATCGCAATCAATCCTTGCGCAATCTGGCCGCGGGACTGTGCCCAGGCGTCTTGCTGCGTTATCAAATTCTGCTCGATCAACGCATAGCGGTTGAAATCGAAGCCCGCTTGACCTATTTCGTACATGCGCATGGCAAGGCCGCGGGCGCTTTCGCCGGCCTTCACGCTGTCTGCCAAATCCTTCGCGCGATCTTGCGATTGAAGGAATGTTACAATTCCGTCCTCGACTTCCTGGTTCGCCACCAGCACGGTATTAAAATAGATCGTCATCAACTGCTGGAAATCCGCGTCCTGGAAATGAACGTTGTTCACGATTCTTCCATAATTCAGCAGGTTCCAAGTGAACGAGGGACCGACGTTGCCGTTGAAGCCTTGGGGGGTAAAAAGTTCGGGGACTTTATTGGCCGTCCATCCCATCCTGCCGTCAAGAGTGAATATGGGATAGAGCAGGGCTTCGCTAATCCCGATCTGTTCGGCCTGAGCGGCGGCCGTGCGTTCGGCCCGCCTGATGTCCGGGCGCTGTCGCAGCATCTCGCACGGGATTCCGATGGCCACTTCAGGCGGAGTTGTGGGAATCGGTCCGTCGCCCAGCATGGGCATTAAATCGGCCGTGGGTATGCCCAGCAAGGTGCATAATTGATCGTTGGCCTGGCGGATGTCGATCAGCAGCAGGGGTATGGCCGCCTCGGTCTGCTTCAACGTGCTTTCGGCCTGTTGCACGTCCAACTCGTTGAGCGTACCGGCGGTCAAACGCCTCTTGGTGAGCTCGTAAATCTCCGTCTGCACTTGCACGTTTTCTGTCAACCACTTGATGCGCTCCTGGTCGGTACGAATCTGCACGTAATTCGAGGCGACGTCGCTCAACAACGTGACCATCACGTCGTCATAGTCCGCCACCGACGCTCCCAACTGGTCGTCGGCCGCTATGATTGCCCTGCGCAATCGGCCCCAGATGTCCAACTCCCATTGCAGGTTGAAACCGAAGTTCCAATTGTCGATGAACCCAGCCGTACCCGATCCGATGCGCGAGTAACTTCCCGACGCGAATTGCTGCTGGGGAAATATTTCTCCCCGGGCGATCGCCAGTTGATATCGCGCCATGAGCACGCGGTAAGCCGCTTCCTTCACCGTGAGGTTTTGCCTATAGGCATAGGCGATGAGGTTATTAAGCACTGGGTCGTTGAAGACGCACCACCATTGGCTTATGTCACCGCACTGGTTGCGAATGCGGACGTCGGCGGCATTGATCCAGTTGTTGGCCACGGGGGCCGGAACGGTGCAGTAATTGGGCCCAACTTTAAAGCCGTTGCGCACGTACTCGAATGGATTCGTGCACCCGGCGAACAATAAAACCAACAAGACGGGGACCGTGGCAAAAGCTCGTTGTAGTTTAACTGCTCGCAGCATCCTTGCGGTCCTTTAGACGGCCATGCAAATATGTCACATAAGTCAAAAATAGCCCTTATATTAATATCGACAGAATCCATATTAGCAGGACATTCGGATTCCCTACGGCAGTTAAAACGCGCACATTCTACCCAGTTTAACGTATGCCGCTTATTTTATGACTAACGTTACCGACAAGGCTGCGGGCAGGCAACATCCCATCCGAGATTCCATCCGTGAAAATGCGATTATTGAAAAAGGACTTTTCGCCCGCTTAATACTGCTTCTTTTCGCCGATTGCCGCCGAGCGTTCCACGGTCGAAGCGCCTTGCTGGGAATTTTCCACTTTGCTCGATACCGTGCCGCCCAGGTTTTTGAGCAACTGCACTGAGACTTGATCTTTTGGAATCTTGGCCACGATATCTTCCAGTTGGATTTTGGCCGCGTCTTTGTGCCCCATCATAATGTCCTGATAGGCGAGCACGAATCTCGCGTCCATGGCGTCTTTGTGATCGCGAATGTAATCCACCAAGGCATCAAGTTGCTTGGTGTACGCCGGCAGATCTTCATAATAGCGGTAAAGGGTGCTCCAATCGGACGGCGGACCAAGTGAAAGGGCCTCGTGGGCCTCGAGATTTGCCCCTTTATAATCTTTAAGGGCAAATAAAGCCAAGGACATCAACTCATGGATCTTGGCGTCTTTGGGCAATTCCACTGCGGCATGGCCGGCCAGGCGCAAGGCGTCGGAATAGTCGCCGTTGCGGAAGGCGTCACGCGCCGAAGTCAAGAACCGATTGCCCCAATCGCCCGATGTTGCGGCGGTATCCTCGCTGCCGGCGGGATACTGCTCGTTAACCGGATAAGAGGCGCTTTCCACGGCGGGAGCCTGCGAATAATATCCGCCCGGTTCGTAATAGTAATAATAATCATACGGCGAGTAACCGTAGTCATAATACGAATAGTATGGGTTTCCGTACCAGGAATAAAACGGTCCATAGTCCCACCAAGATGGAAACCAATAGGGGAAAAACGCGAACCGGTGAAAATGAGCAAAGTCATGATCATGATAGTATCCGCGATTCCAGGCATAATTGTTCCGCCACCAATTGTTGTTGCGGCTCCAAGCTTGGGGATTTACCGGATGCCGGATAGTGGACTGAAAATTCCGGTTGTTTTGAAAACCGAATTGTTGGCGCGGAAACCGCTGTTAAAGGAATTCGATGGGATGCGGCTGACAAAATTGCCGTTGATCCTGGGCGCAGCGCTGAAATGCTGCGTTGAATACGAGAAATTGCGGGCGCCGCCGTTGAAACTCGGCATGGCAAAACTGTGGAAACCGCCGCTCATGCCCGAGTGAAAGCCGCCGCCCATCGCGCCGTGGAAACCGCCCATTCCCCCGCCAAAACCGCCGCCCATGCCGCCATGCGCAGCGAACAAATCGCCCAAATTGGCGACGCTTATCAGCAAAGTCATTGCCGCAATGACTGTTGTTTTTCTGTAACACATAATCGAACCTCCGTAATAGAAGAGCAAGAGAGAAGGAAATGTCAAACAACTTGAAAAGGCTTTTATCGAGCATTCGCCCCATAAATAATTCCCCAATGAATTATATCAATATCAATATAAGATTCTCCAGCAAGAAACTTAGGACAATAATACAGTTGCAGGATAAAGGATCGGCGATCCTTTTTAACATAGCTAAGATTAGTGTTATTGACTTCATCTTTGCGGTTGCGACTCAAACAAAATTCCCCCATTTTGTTGGTTTCCTCCAATGCCGTTCTCTTTCAGTTTGATAGACCATCAGGGAATATCCTATGCCTTATTCGTGACTTTCCCGATACTTGAAAACAGAACCGAAGTTATAAATTTAACGAATACATAAGGGGGGCAAAAAACAGGCGATTACCGCTATTGGTAAAGTGCCGGCAAAAAAAGTTAAAAAGGAGCGAAAAATGAGAAGTAACACAGGTGGCATTCTAGCGGATCGTTCCCGGTCAAAACTGCATCGGTCCAGAGATTTTTTTGCAGCACGGCCTCAATTCGCTGGGAAGGATTTGAATAATCACCGCGATCTTAATTACGGGAGAGAGATCGCCAATCCGCCACGTCCAATCCATGAAAAAAATCCCGTCAATTCCTTATGGGTAAATAAAATCGGCGATCGGGTCGTGGGCATGGCCCGCCTGGTACAAGACGGACCGAGATTCGGCCGAGATCGTCCTTTTCCGCATCGACCCGGAATGGTCCCATACAAAGGTCCCTTTGAACCTTATTCGATCGATCGAAAGCTTTTGTAAAAAACATGGGCGACTGAACGTGATTATGCAACCGCACACCGCCCCCCCATGGATACGGACAATGATGAATCAGCACGGCTTTCAATTTTCCAAAGAAAAGCTGTAGAAACATCAAAAGGCACAGCTAATAAAAATTGCATCCCGTCCGGCATTCAGCGGCCTATTTCTCATTAGCGCCCGCTTGACCGGGGTGGTCGATTCATGTGCACGTCTTTTGGTCCATAGGATGCGGCAGACAAATGCGATAACTATGGCCAAATTCAATTACAACAATAGTTAACAATCATTGATTTCTATATGCCCGCAATGGATATAATTGTATTAGGGAGGGCGATTTGATGACCTGCCGGAGAGAGGTTGGATGTGTTCAAACAATTCATAGAAAATGAAAAGCCAGAGGCGGAAGAAAACACCTTTTTTCTAAGTGAAACTCTGTGGATAGAAGGTGAAAGTTCTAAGCCAAGCGAAAAGATCGGTTTGCTGATTGAAAGTTTGTGCGGCCCAGACGCCGCCAAACGATACAGTGCAAGAAAGGCCCTGATAGCCCTGGGCAGATCGGCTGTGCAGCCCCTAATCGCTCTCCTGGCCGATGAGCGGCCTCACGTTCGTTGGGAGGCGGCCAAGGCCTTGGGCAAAATAGGCGATCCGGCGGCCGCCCCCGCGCTTGTCCAGGCCCTGGAAGACGATAAAAGCAATATTCGCTGGCTGGCGGCCGTCGGTCTAGCGGCCATGAAACGCAAAGGTCTGATGCCGTTGTTATCGGCCCTGGTAAGACATCCCGACTATATTTGGCTCCGCGAGGCCGCCCACCACATCTGTCATGAACTGATAAGAAAAGAGTCGCTCGATGAACTCGTTCCATTGCTAAAGGCCCTTGAGCATCCCGATTCCGAGGTTTCCGTGCCCATAGCGGTGTACGATGTAATGCGGACGCTGTATATGTCTTTTTGAAACATCTTTCTTGATGTTTCCGCGGCAGAAACAAAATACTTCTCTAAGAGCTTCTAACAGAATGAAATGAAAGGGGATTTTGTGTGCCACTGCTTGGTCACAAGCAGTGTTTTTTTGCTGTTTTTGACGGCACTGCTTGCAAGCAAGCAGTGGCACACGTCATTTTGTTAGACGCTCTAAAGGTCTTTTGCGAAAATATGCAAAAACCTCTGGCGGATGGTCAAAAGACGGGAGCAAATAGAACCTTTTGAGCCACTCACCAGAGGTTCAAAGCTTGCATGCGCCACTCTTCCCAAATTACGCGAGACGAGCAGCGTCATTCATTTTCCACTTGGATGGCCACATACCTGCTACCCTCGGGCGTACGCAATAAAAGCAAAGCGCCCTTTTCCAAGGGTTTTTGGCCCAGGGCCTTGTGCAGATCGTCAACCGATTTGACCGGCTGGCGGTTGGCCTCCGTGATTACCATTCCCGTGCCCAACCCGGCCAGGTCGGCGGGGCTGCCGGAACGGACATCCGTTATTACAACTCCGTGATCGGCCGACACGCCCAGTTGCTCGGCGATTTTCGGAGTCAAGGTTTCCGCCTGGATCCCTATTTTATCGAACTGGGCGGTCTCGCCTTTATTCTCCTCGAAGGTCTGATTGCCGGCCGTGGCGGATTCGGAGGGCAATTCGGCGGTTGTCACGTTTAAAGTGATCTGCTTGCCGTCGCGGAGAATCATAAGCGGCGCCGTGTTGCCGATTTTGGTCTGCTCCACTTGGCTTTGCAGATCCCTGGGACCAGACACCTCCTTGCCTGCGAAGCGGATAACGATGTCACCCGTTTTCAATCCGGCTTTGGCCGCCGGCGAATCGGGCCTGACCTCCGTGACCACCACACCTTGGCGCACCTTGACATGGAATTGATCGGCCAAGGGTTGCGTAACCGGTTGGATAATCACTCCCAGATAAGCCCTGCGCACCGAGCCGGTTTCCACGAGTTGCTTGCCTACCCATTTGGCAAGGTCGATGGGGATGGCAAAACCGACACCCTGGTAAGTGCCGGAGTTCGTGGTAATGGCGGTGTTGATGCCGATTACTTTGCCCTCAAGATTTACCAGCGGTCCGCCGCTGTTGCCG
The DNA here is from genome assembly GCA_963838495.1 of Pirellulales bacterium. Taxonomy (GTDB): domain Bacteria; phylum Planctomycetota; class Planctomycetia; order Pirellulales; family Thermoguttaceae; genus JBEKIK01. The sequence continues at coordinate 1,035,033 of CAWIRC010000001.1, forward strand.
GGGTTGATGGCGGCGTCGGTTTGTATGAAATCTTCGCGGTTGGAAATGCCAAGGCCGCGCCCTTTCGCGCTTATGATGCCGGCCGTTACAGTGCCTTGCAGACCGAAAGGCTGCCCCAGGGCCAATACCCAATCACCGACTTGCGTGGAATCGCTGTCGCCCAGTTTCGCGGCGGGGAGCGATCCTGCGCCATCGATGCGGAGCACGGCCAAATCGGTGGAGGGATCGGTCTTAATGTCAACGGCCTTGAATTCGCGGCCGTCTTGCAGCCGGACCATTATCTTGCCCCCGCCTTCCACGACGTGGTTGTTTGTCAGGATCACGCCCGCAGGATCAACGATCACTCCCGATCCCGCGCCCATAATACCGTGCCGCGGCATATCCGGCATCTCGTCGGGGAATTCCTGGAAAAACTGGCGTAATTGCGGGTTGTTAAACAGTTCCCCAAAAGGCGTGCCTTTGAAACCAAAGGAAAATTCCCGCGAATTTTTATTGCCGGGAAGGGTGCCTTTATTGTGCATCCGCTCCGCTACCGATGGGGTATTAGTGATCATTACCACCGAAGGCAGGACTTTTTCGGCGGCGCCATGAAACACATTCGATAATTCCCTGGCATAGGCCGCGGCAGGAATCGGTTCTTTGCCCACATTTGCAGGACTTGCGGCGTTGTCGGCCGGCAGCATGCCGGGCGACGCTTCCGAATACCATACCGTCTCCGAGGTGTTATTACCCTGCCGCGCATAGGAAACTGCTCCCCAAGCCAACATACCTATGATTGCAAGCATGCACACGCCGGTAATCATGGTACGGGACCTAAACTTACAACATTTTGTATTCATTCCATTTCTCCTTTTTTGCCGTTTGGCAAAATTAAAAAGTGCGTAAAACGATGTGAAAATCTTCCTCATAGGGTTCGTTACCGATGATCCCTCCATCTTGCATTGAGAATCAACAGAACAGTTTCCCTGGAATTTTTAATAGTTTTACCTGGAATTTATTTACATACCTGATGGGAGGCCGGATCTAATCATCCAGAAGTGGTGTTTTTGGCTTCTATTTTTTTCGCATTAAAAGAATAAAAAACACACCCGGTCCACTGGACGTATAGACTATATATAGGGGGAGTCTGTGCAGATATGGAGCACGATGAATGAAATTGTCCACCAAGTTTTATACGTCGATTTTGGCGGTGACTTTCCTGGCCTTGCTGTGCAGCACGTTGGGTTTAATCGCCACTTGGCAAATGGCCATTCTCATACGAGATCTGACTGAAGATGATTTACCCAGCGACCTTGAGGCTGAGAAATTGGAAAGTTCGCTGCTCAAACAAAGCGAATACGCCTTCTCGTACATTCTCGACAACGGCAACCGGCATTGGCTAAACGACCTTGCATACAGAAAAAAGATTTTTCTGGAATGGCTGGCCACGGCCAAAACAACAACACACGGACCTGCCGAAGTTGATATTCTGAATCGATTGGAAAATGCCTACCGCCAATTCGACGCCAAACGAGATGAAGCTATCGAGCTCTACGACAAGGGCGATACGGCAAAAGCCAAGCAAGTCTTGCTGGAAGATTTAAATCCATTGCGCGATCAGGTCTTTAATATATGCGAGGAATTCATCGAATACGTCGACCACTATATTGATACGGAAACCGCCCATGCAAAGGCCAGAACCGGCCGTCTTATGTGGGTTGTAGGAGGTTTTGTCGGATTAACCGCCGTTTCGGGATGCGGTCTGTTGTGGCTGTTTATTTACGGTGTGCACGCGCCCTTGCGGAAAATGATCGCCGACGCCCGGATGATCGCCGACGCGGGCCGACCCGATCCGACCAAACCTCCCGACGACGAACTGAGCGCCGCCGGTTATTATCTGCGGACCTTGATGTCCGACGTGACCAACGCCCGCTCGGCCTTGCAGCGCAGCAGGCAAAGGGCGCTCAACGCCGAAAAACTGGCCTCGGTGGGCAAACTCGCGGCCAGCGTGGCCCACGAAATCCGCAATCCGCTCATCGCCGTCAAGCTATGGCTGACGACAATCCAAAAAAAGCGGCATGGCGACGCCGATCTTTGCCGCGACTTGGCAGTGATATCGGAAGAAGTCACCCGGCTGGACGGCATCGTGCGGGACTTCCTCGAATTCTCTCGGCCTCAGGCATTGAACCTCGAACCGCTGCAACTTGCGTCGCTGCTGGACGAAACGTTGGACCTCGTCGGCCCGCGATTCAAAGAAAGCCGAATCAATCTGACGCGCAAATACCAGGCCGCTTTGCCGCCGGCCATGGGCGATGGGAAACAATTAAAACAGATATTTATCAACTTATTGAACAACGCCGCCGAGGCCATGCCCGATGGCGGCGAGATCAGTGTCTCGGCCGCTCCCGATTCCGATTCTCCTTCGGCCCGATGCTGGTGGTGCGCGTGCAAGATACCGGGTCGGGAATGCCCGAGGAAGTCCAGCAGCGGCTTTTCGAGCCTTTTTTCACCACAAAAGAAAGCGGAACCGGGCTGGGACTGTGCATCTCAGCGGGGATCATGACCCGGCACGGCGGACGCCTGACGCTGGAATCGTCCAACGGCCATGGCACTACCTTTGCCGCTTGGATTCCCGCGGCAGAGGAAAATCAGGACGCCGATTTGCATTCGGCGCAGGCAAAGGATAAGATACATTAGCAGCACTTGAATCGGCACCTAAGACGGAGTGATGGATTATGAAAACTGTTCTCTTCGCAGACGACGACAAAGGATTGCGCGAGATATGTAAACGGATACTTGAAGATGAAGGCTACCGCGTCGTGCTCGCGCGGCGGCGCGGAAGCAATCGAGGCGGTTAAAGCCTGCCGGCCGGACGTGGCAATCCTCGACATCCACATGCCGCTGAAAGGCGGTCTCGAAGCCGCCGAGCAGATCTATGCCTTCGACCCCAGCATTCCCATCGTCCTTTATACCGCCAACGACGACACTTGCATTAGAGACCATCGCTCGTGTTTTGCCGCGGCCTGCGTGGAAAAAAGTTCCGACTTCACGGAACTGGCCCTGGCCATAGCCAGGCTGCTCAGTCCCAGCCACCGATGCGGCGCATATCGCCCCGGATTGAATCCGCTCCCCGAAGTACAGCCCCACAGGCAAAAAACCGCGTAGGCGGCGTTAGAATATCGCGTGAATTATCCTGCCCCTTCAAAGCAGCATTATATTAGCTTCAAAGCAGGCTTTTTGCATTTCTTCGGGCCAGACGCCGCAACTGACTTCGCCCACGTGGGCGGAGCGCAAAAAGAACATGCACAAGCGGGCTTGGCCAATGCCGCCTCCCATGGATTGCGGCAGTTCGCCCGCCAAAAGCTGCTTGTGAAAGTCCAGGTTTACGCGTTCCATAAGGTTGCGGATTTTAAGCTGCTCGAGCAGCGTCTGTGCATCGACGCGTATGCCCATGGAAGAGATTTCAAATGCCCGGTTGAGCACCGGATTCCACAAGAGGATATCGCCGTTCAATCCGCGGCCGCCGTCGGGGCGGAGCGTGATCCAGTCGTCGTAGTCCGGGGCGCGGCCGTCATGATATTGGCCGTCGGCCAGTTCGGCTCCGATTCCGATAATGAACACCGCTTTGCACTCGGCGCAAAACCGGTGCTCCCGCTTGCGCGGCCCCACGTCCGGCCAGCGGGCGCAAAGCTCCTCGGACGTGACAAAGGCGATCTCCTCGGGCAAGATCGGTCTGATCTTCGAGTGCTGCGAAGCAATGTGGAATTCCGTGCGTAAGATGCAATCGTATATGGCTCGGACCGTTTCTTTTAACGTATCCAGGTTGCGCTGGTCGGGTAGAATCACTTTTTCCCAATCCCATTGATCGACATAAATCGAATGCAGGTTGTCCAGCGACTCGTCGGGCCGGACGGCGTTCATATCAGTGTAAATGCCTTCGCCCGGGGCATATCCATAGCGGCGCAGGGCAAGCCGTTTCCATTTAGCCAACGATTGAACTATCTCCACCTCGGCGTCGTTGTCTTCCTTGACGCGGAATCGCAGCGGCCGTTCCACCCCGTTAAGATCGTCGTTTATGCCCGTGTAGCTGCGAACAAACAAAGGCGCCGTGACCCGCTGCAAATTAAGCGCGGTGGCCAATTGCTTCTCGAAAAAATCTTTAATGTCTTTAATCAAGGTTTCAATGACGCGCGTGCTGAACGCGGGCCGATAGCCCGTCGGGACGATTAAGGAGTAGCTCATGGGAAGTTGCAATGTAAAGAATAAGGTATTGTCGTTGATATTCAAAAAGTGCCATTATACTCGATTATAGCATTATCAGGGATGCTGTGATTTAAGAAATCGCGTGTTGCCCACGCGCCGGGTCAGGCCGACGCGATCCAGATAATCCAACATCGGCAGCGCGAATTTACGCGTGGTGTCGAGCAGGTACTTGAATTGCACGCTTTCCAGGCGGCCCTCTTTTTCAAGATGTTCGATCAAGATTTCACGGGCACGATCCACGGCCTGGACGTGGAACAATACACCTTTTTCCACCTCGACGAGTCGCCCGTGCTCGCGGAGAATTTTGAGAATCTTTTCAACCTTGTCTTGCCTGGCGGCGGTCTTTTCTGCGATTTCACCAACCCCCGGCGGATGAAACGCCCGGTCCCGGAACATCGCTTCAACGGCATCCAGTAATTTGGCGTCCTCGTCGCAAAACGTGCTTTGATGCCCGGGCAAAGCCAACCGTTGGTTTATCTCTACAATTCGCCCCGCGCTCTTCATGCGGATAATCATGCTGTCAAAAACAACTTTATCGATTGCAGCCGATTGGCGCAGGTCTTCGATCGCAATCCCCGGGCTGGAAGGCGATTGTTTGTGATAGTCGCCGATCATGTCAACAAGACGATTTTCGATCTCCTCCGCCGTATCCTTATGAACGTAAAGACCCGCGGGTAAGGAAATAATCGTATTTTGGCCCGACAAATCCGCAAGAATTTCCCGCAAACGGCCGTGGGGCACCTTCGCGCGCACGGCAACAGCCTGCTCGGCAACGGCCGGCGATTCGGCCCTGCGCAGGCAATATTCCACAAAGCGGCGTTCATCCAAAACCGCCCGGGATCGCTCTTGCAGGTCTTGATATACGCCCGGACGGCTTCCTTTCAAGCGGCGATCGCCGGCCTCGACAATTCTGCCGCCGCCGATGGTCCGCATCGGCGACGGGGTGCGGATGATGAAATAATCGCCCGGCCCGGCCACCAGCGGAGTTTTTGTCCGGACCTGGATCAGGTCTTCCATTCCTCCCTCCATGTGACTGCCCTTAAGCGGGTAGAACATGGCGGCAACGTCTGAAGTTCCGGTGTGAAACTTCACTTCGGCCCCGCTTTTCAAGAACAACTTGTCTCGGGGCAGCAGCCGCAAAGAACAGACGAACCATTCTTGAGGAGCGAAATAGCCGGGCAAAGCCAGCACGTTGCCGCGGCGGATCGCCCGGTGGTCCCAGTGGCCCACGTTGAGCGCCGCGCATTGGCCGGCCATGACCGTATCGCCGGTTTGGCCGTAAACCTCGATCCGCCTGATCCGCCCGGAAAGATTATCCGGCAACAAGACCACTTCATCGCCGACACGCGCACTGCCGGTGACCGGGATGCCTGACACAACCGTCCCGTAGCCCTGGAGCGAGAACGCCCGGTCCAAAGGCATGCGAAACACGCCGTCGGTCCGCTTGGGCTCGATCGACCGGACCAGGTCCCAGAGCGATTCCAGGAAGCGGTCGAATCCCTCGCCTGTGATGTTCGATACGGGAAGAATTGCCGCCCCTTCTAGAAAAGTGCCTCGCAGGAAATCGGCTACGTCGGCGATTATGCCCTGGCGATCTTCCGTCGCGATGCGATCGATCTTCGTTAGGGCTACAATTCCATGCCGCACGCCCAGCAAGGTGAGGATTTCCAGGTGCTCGCGGGTTTGCGGCATTACGCCGTCGTCGGCGGCCACGACCAGGATGACGCCGTCCATTCCGCTGGCCCCGGCGACCATGGTCTTGATGAAATTTTCATGGCCCGGCACGTCAACGATGCCCACTTGCATGTCGGCGATTTTGCACGGGGCGAACCCGAGATCGATCGACATGCCCCGCTCTTTTTCTTCCTTCAGCCGGTCGGTTTCGCAGCCGGTAAGGCATTTTACCAGCGCGGTCTTTCCGTGATCGATATGGCCCGCCGTGCCAAGCGTGATATTGACTTGCTGCAACACAACATCTCCTTAAAAATGAACAGCAACGTTATTTTACTTGACAAGCTTACATACAATCAAGCCGGATGAAATACATGATGCTTATAGAAAACAGAACCGCGTTCTTTTATTTTTCCACATTTTAACATAAATTTAAACCAGTGGCATGGAACACGCCAATCAGGTATAAATACATGGAAGGGACCATCACACACAAACCTTTTTCTTTACAGGGTGATTCCATGAAAAGCATCGCCGACATCGGCCTAAACGACGTTCAAGGGGTTTACAGCGGACCTGAGGGCGATTTGTGGGAGTTGGTCATGGGCCAGCAGATCCACATCGGCGGATTTCAGTCGTCCATGGACCTGGCCGAAAAGGCCGGCATCGGCCCGGGCATGGCCGGGGTGGATTTGTGCTGCTGCAACGGCGCGGGCATGCGTTTTTTGGTCCGCTTCCGCGACGTTGCCCTGATGACCGGCGTGGACGCCACGCAAACCGTGGTCCAGCGCGGCCGCAACCGATGCAAGGCGGAAGGTCTTGCCGACAGGATTAAATTCAAGCTGGCAGACGCCTGCAATACCGGCCTGCCCCGTGCAAAGGCCGATTTCGTTTGGGGGGAAGACGCCTGGTGCTATGTAGTCGATAAGCCAAAACTCGTCGCCGAGGCCGTGAGGTTGGTCAAGCCGGGAGGGGTGATCGCCTTTACCGACTGGGTCGAAGGCCGATCGCCTTTGATCGACGGCGAATCGGAGCGTTTTATGAAGTTCATGAAGTTCCCCAACATCCAAGACATCGAAGGCTACGCCTCGCTGTTGGCCGGCAACGGATGCGACGTGCTTATGGCCGAGGACACCGGCAGATTCGCCCCCTACGTGGATCTTTATTTGAACATGCTCAACATGCAACTTACTTATGACGCCCTGCGGATCATTGGATTCGACATGCCCTCGATGCAGGCCTTGGGGGCCGAGATGAACTTTATGCGCGATCTTTCCCATGCGGGAAAAATCGCCCAAGGGATTTTCATCGCCAGGAAAAGGAGCCAATGAATATATGAGTGAAACCTGTTGCGGTAAACAAGGCGCCGTAGCAAGCAAATGCCCTCTTGCCTGGTTCGAGCGGATGATCGAGCACTGCTATGAATATGCAAAGGCCCAGAAGGCGGCTGGCCGGCCCGTGGTCGGCATCTTGTGCGAATACACGCCGCGGGAGTTGATCATGGCGGCCGGAGCGATGCCGGTCTGTCTTTGCGGCGGATCGGCAAAAACGATCCCTGCCGCCGAGCAGGATTTGCCGGCAAATCTTTGCCCGTTGATCAAGTCCACTTACGGATATCACGTTCAGCGGCAACAATCCGTTTCTGGAAATGGCCGATCTTGTAGTGGGCGAAACCACCTGCGACGGCAAGAAAAAGATGTACGAACTGATGGCCGAATCCCGGCCCATGTACGTCCTCGAACTTCCGCATAAATCAGGCGATGCCGAGGCCCTTCAGTATTGGGTTGGGGAATTGCGTGAGTTTCGAGTTTTTTTATCGAAACGTTTTGCCGCGGAAATCAGCGACGAGCGAATCCGTCAGGCCATCCGCATGTTGAATCGCGAGCGGTCCATGCGCCGCCGGTTGGCCGGGCTGATGAAGTCCGATCCTCCGCCTTTAAGCGGCCGGCAATTGCTGGACTGCAAATGCAGCATTTGGGCCATGCCCGATGCACTGCGGCAATATGAAATAGTGATCGAGGCCTTGAGCGATGGGAGTTTGTCGGAAACACGTAAGTCAGCGGAAAACGCGGAAGGAAAATGCTCTCAGCCTAGCCCTCACCGGGCACCGACCGAAGGTCGGTCGGGAGAGGGGACTGACAAAACTATCCGCGTGCAAATGACCGGCGTGCCCATGGTCCACGGCGCGGAACGCGTGATCGACATCGTCGAGAACTGCGGGGGAATCGTGGTGGCGATGGAAAACTGCACGGGATTGAAGCCGTTGTTGGACGACGTTGATGAGAATGCGGCCGATCCGCTCATGGCCCTAGCCGAAAAATACTTCCACCTGCCCTGCTCAGTGATGACGCCCAACGACCGCCGCCTGGAAGTCCTGGGCAAGATGGCGGCGGACTATCGGCCCGAGTGCATCATCGAGTTGATATGGCAGGCCTGCCTGACTTACGACGTGGAATCGCATCGGATAAAACGTTTCGCCGAAGAAGAACTGGGGCTGCCGTATCTGAGGATCGAAACCGATTATTCGCCCTCCGACTCGGCCCGGATCGCAATCCGCGTGGAAGCGTTGTTCGAGACCGTGCGGGCAAAACGACATTAACTTTCCCTCTCCCGACCAACCGACTATGCTCCGCAAAGTGCCCGGCAGCGCCCGGATAGGGACAATACCATGAAAACCGTCGTCTATTGCAGCCCGTTTGTCCCTGTCGAATGGATAGCGGCCCATGGTCTGCGCCCGCATTGGCTAAGGCTGCCAGCGGCATGGAGCAGGCCGCTAATCGCGGTGACGCGCGGGATCTGCCCATTCGCCGGTGCAATTATCGACGCGGTTTCATCCGGCATCGAGGCCGGCGCCCTGGTGCTGACGACGATATGCGATCAGATGCGTTATGCCGCCGCGGTTCTGGAAAACCGCGGCAGGTGCCCGATCTTTCTTTTAAACGTGCCTTCCACCTGGCAAAGCGGCCAGGCCCGGAATCTTTACCTTGATGAACTTGTACGGCTGGGCCGATTCTTTGTGCAAATAGGCGGCAAGTCGCCGGGCGCCGCGGATTTGGCCGAGGTTATGCTGCAGTACGAGCGCGCGTGGTTCATTGCTTTCAGCGCGGGACAGGCTCTCCGCCCGGGCGTTTGCCCAAGCGGCAGCCGATGTTCGAGGCCCGTTGACAGAGATCTCCAAATTAGCCAATGGCAAGCCACATTTGAATGGTGTCGGCCTGGCCGTTCTTGGCGGCCCGCTTTTGGAGCCGGATTATAATTTCTTTGATTTAATCGAGCAGGCCGGCGGCCGCATCGTACTCGATGCCACGGAAGGCGGCGAGAGAACTTTGCCGCGGCGCTTTGATGCGGCAAGACTTTCGTCCGATCCCTTGCAGGAATTGTCCGCCGCATATTTTGACGCCATTCCCGACGCCTTTCGCCGGCCCGATAGCGGGCTTTACGAATGGCTCGACCGCGAACTGGCCGTCCGCCAAGTCCGGGGGATCATCTTCCGCCGATACGTTTGGTGCGATATTTGGCACGCGGAATTGCATCGCTTGAAAAAAAGGTATCCCGTGCCGGTGCTGGAAATCGACGCCGGGACGCTGTCCGGATCGGGCGAGGCCGGCGCCTCCAGTCGCGTCCAGGGCCGCATCGAGGCATTTCTGGAGATGCTCGGATGACTGATACCGCCAGGCGGATCACCCTTGACGAGTGGGACCTGCGATACGCCGAGCTGCGGGCCAAAGGCTTGCGTGAGCCCGATTACGGCGGTCCCCTGCGCCGCCACGTGAGCGACGGCGACTTGCGCCTGCAAAAACTCCACATGGACAACTCAGCGGCCGCACTAAGGTTGTGGAACTTTTTTCTTTCGGAAGAAGATCGCTTGCATCGATGCGTCGCACAAGGCAAAAAGCTTGTAGGGACTATGAAAGACCTGGGCACCGTGCCGGTCATGGCCTATTCATTTAGCAATCTTGTGGCCTTTTATCCGGACGGGGCCTGGTGGCTTCCCTGCGTGATGCAGTGCAGCACTGGGCTATTGGAGATTGCCGACTCGTTGGGGATCGACGATTCGTTTTGTCCCGTGCGCGCGATGCTGGGTGCATTTGTAAAGGGAGAGGACTTCCCGCTGCCAGGACTGATTACCTGCAGCGTGGGGGCTACTTGCGACGATTTTTCGGCAATTGCCCAGCGTTTGGAGTCACTGGGATTTCTGATCATGTGGTGGGAAATCCCGCATCGCCGCCGGCCGGAGGCGTCCGAGGAGGCCGTCGAGCTTCCCGGCGGGTTTGTCGCGCCCGCCAGCCAGGTGGCTTTTGTGAAATCGGAACTCCAGCGGGTTCGGCAGGCATTGGAGGCATATTCCGGCGAAAAATTATCCGAGCAGCGGCTTTCGGCGGGGATTGAACGCGCAAACCAGGTCCGCTCTTTACTGGCAAAGCTCAGGCGGCTTGTTTATTCAGCAAGCCCCTGCCCGCTGCCTTCCCTGGAGATGCTGATTGCCGAGATGCTTGCGATTCACTTTTGCTCGGACCATAATGAAACGATACAAGTATTGACGGCGCTGTTGGAGGAAGCCGAGAGCCGGATCAAAGCCGGAGTTGGCGTGCTCTCGGCCGACGCCGTGCGGATATTTTGGGTAAATCCGGTGGCCGATCTGCGGGCGATGAATTTGCTGGAAGACGCCGGCGGCCGGGTATGCGGAACAGAATACATGATTTGCCACGCCTTGGATCCTATTCCCATGAATTTACCGCCCATGGAAGCACTGGCCCGGGCCGCACTTGCCGATCCCATGGTCGGCTCGGCATGGGAGCGGGCGGAAAGGATCTGCGCCGACATCGGCCGTTTCGGCGCCGAGGCGCTGGTGATTTCGCGCATTCCGGGAGCAAGCCACTGCGCCATGGAAGCAGATGTAATCGGTGAAGCGATCCGGGAGCGGATTGGCATCCCGATCCTGGAAATCGAGGTGCCGCCGCTTTCCGACGCCATCGAGCCAACCCTGCGCACGCGCTTGGAAGCCTTGGTAGAAACAGTGCGGGAACACCAATGAACAATATGTAAAGCCGCGACCACTGGTCGCGCGTGTGGATAATCTGAGTACCATTCAATCACCGCGACCGATGGTCGCGGCTTTACAGGGTTGATGAAAGTAATTCTATGATTTGCGCAGGAGTAGACGCCGGATCGAGAACCACCAAGGTCGTGCTGCTGGAATCCGGCAGTCTGGACATGGTGGCCGCCGGCGTCGTTAACCAGGGCATCGACCAGGACGAATTGGCGGGAAACCTGTTCAAGCGATTGCTGCGCGAGAACGGCATCGGCCGCGAACAAGTCGGCGCAATAGTAGGCACGGGCTACGGACGCAAACTCATCAGCATCGCCGATAAAACGATCACCGAAATTTCCTGCCAGGCATGGGGCGTTCGCCACCTTATGCCCGACGCGCGGACCGTCATCGACATCGGCGGGCAGGACAGCAAGCTCATGCGGCTCAACACAGACGGCACGGTCGGCGATTTTACGATGAACGACCGCTGCGCGGCCGGGACCGGGCGCTTTCTGGAAATGCTGGCTACGCAACTGGGCGTTAAACTCGACAGCCTCGGGCATTTGGCCGGGCAAAGCCGCAATCCGGCCGTCATCAGCAGCATGTGCGTGGTCTTCGCCGAAACCGAAATCATCGGACTTTTGGCCTCGGGAACAACGCCCGCCGACATCGTCGCCGGCGTATTGACATCGATCGCCACGCGCGTGGCGGCAATGTCCGGACGCAATTTGAGTTCGCCCATAGTATTGACCGGCGGAGTGGCAATGGTCCCAGGCATGGATGCCGCTCTGAGCGCGATCTTGGGCGAGAAGATTTCAGTCGCGCCGCAACCGCAATTGACCTGCGCGCTTGGGGCCGCGATTCTCGCCTGGCGCCAGTCCAACGGCTACAGCACGCCGGCAACCTAGATGGATTTGACCGGGCAATGAATTGCACTGCACTTTACCGTTTGCTTGCAACATTACCGTATAAATGATAAAATTTATTTTGCCTTAAAATTAATCGCTTGCTCAGATTATCGGCAAGGTGTCGCAATGAAGGACATGGAGAAGCGCAAACGGGTAATGGCCCGCTCAATGCGGCTGGGTCACTGCATTTGCGATCACAAAAAGTCATGCCCTTGCGACATCATGCGGGAAAAAGACATCTGCCCTTGCGCCGGCGAAGTTGTAGACGGCCATGCCGGCCCGGTGCGCCTGATGGAACTGGTCGAGAGCGCGGGCTGCGCCTCCAAAATCGACGAGGCGACGCTGAAGCGAGTGCTCGACGGGCTCCCTTTTCTCGACGATCCGCGGGTGCTCGTAGGGGCACCGGCCGGCGACGATGCCGGCGTGTACAAGCTTGACGACGATCTGGCCTTGGTGCAAACCGTTGATGTCTTCACCCCGTCGGTGGACGATCCTTACACGTTCGGGCAGATCGCGGCGGCAAATTCCTTAAGCGACGTGTATGCCATGGGCGGCCGGCCAATAACCGCTCTTTCTATCGTGGGCTTTCCCATCCGCACAGTGCCGGACGAAACCATGCACCTGATTCTCCGCGGCGGAGTGGACAAGATGTGCGAGGCCGGCGTGGCCGTGATCGGCGGGCACAGCATAAACGACAAAGAGATCAAGGCCGGATTCGCCGTTACCGGCCTGGTTCATCCCGGCAAGATGGTTACCAACGCCGGGGCCAGGCCCGGCGACCGGCTGATCCTCACCAAGCCGCTGGGCACTGGAATCATGGCCTTTGCGGCGCAGATCGGCCGCGCCCGGCCGGCGGCCCTGAAGCGGCCGCGCGGTCCATGGCCATGCTTAACGACGCCGCCTCGAAGATAATGATCGAACTGGGGGCGCATGCTTGCACAGATGTGACTGGTTTCGGGCTGGCGGGTCATCTGGCCTCGATGGCCGCCGCGAGCGAAGTCAACGTGGAAATCATCTGGGACGATCTGCCCTTGCTCACCGGCGTGCTCGAATGCCTGGGCGAGGGAATCGCCTCCGGCGCGGTGGAACGGAACCGGGAATCATCGGGCCGCCGCCTGATCGCGGACGAGAACGTGCGGCCCGCTATGCTGGATCTTTGTTTTGATCCGCAGACTTCAGGCGGACTGCTGATCGCCGTTGCAGAAAATACGGCAAATAATTTGTTGGAAAAACTGCGCGCCTCCGGAGTTCCGGACGCAACGATAATCGGCAAAGTTTTGGATTCCGGACCGGGCCGGGTGTTTTTGCTGAGCGACGGGCGGCGGAAAGTGCCGACGACCGGGCCGCCGGCGCGGTGCTTGCCGCAACGTCCGCCGGCAATCCAACAACTAGAGAAAAACCTCTTGAAACGGAGATAATAAATATGAGTTGTTGCGAAGGGAATCATGCGTCGCAGCCGGACGCCGCGAACGAAACCGGCGGCACTGTCCAAACCGAGCGCAAATTCCAGGAATTCCTGGAGGCCGCCACTTCGCCCGGGGCTTTGGACAAGAAGACCAAGCAGGCCGTCGCCATTGCCCTTTCCGTCTTGGCCAAATGCGAACCATGCGTAAAAAGCAACGTAAAAAAGGCAAGAGACATGGGGCTTTCGCAGGCGGAAATCGACGAGGCCGCCTGGCTGGGCATTGCTTTCGGCGGATCGCCCGCCATGGCGTTTTACAAAAGGGTTCAGGGTTCAGGGTTCAGGGTTCAGGAGAATAATGGCTAAAACAATTCGGAGATCAGAATTGCAAATTGTAAATTGAACAGTACTTTCAAATTTGAGGAGGTTAGTATATACCCCGTCCAATTTGCAATTTGAAATGGTCTTGTTGACTAATTCCACTCGAACAAAGGAAGTCCGAGGTGGGTGTATTTGTTAAGGATTTTAGATCTTAGTCGTGTTTCTGTTTTTTGATTTTGAATCAAACGGTTTTTCAAATGGTCGCCGAAGCAACATTTCATTCGATACATGGCTGTTTCCGAAAGGCTGCGGCGATGGTAGCCGACTCGCTCTTTCCAGTGCCTGCGGCCGTGGCGGCGGATTTCTCGAATCGCCAAGTCCCGTGCCAGAGGACGGCCACGAGAATTTCCGTGTCGCGAAATCTTCGCGTTGCGTCGCGGCGGGATGATTGCCTTTATCCCGCGTTTTTTCAACGTTCTGTAAACCTTTCGTTGATCGTAAGCTCCGTCGCCATACAATTTTTCAACCGGCGAGTGGACTTGATCCAACAGGTTGTCCGTTTGGCCGGCGTCATCGCAACTATTTTCCGTCATGGTTTCCGCCACGATCTCATGCGTATCCGGATTGATCGCCAAATGCAACTTTCGCCAGAAACGACGTTTCGTTTTGCCATGCTTACGCATTTTCCATTCGCCTTCGCCGAAAACCTTAAGCCCGGTGCTGTCTACAACCACGTCGATCGGGCCGGTATGTTTTCTAACTTCCAGCAATATAGCCATTTTCGCTGCTCGCTTGGCCAACGACGTATAATCCGGTATATCAATGATTACTTCCATCAGTTCGGCAAGCGATTTTCCCAATCCTTCCGTTTGGCGATAGGGCAATTGAAAAAGCTCTCGCAAAACGAGCATACACTCGATTGCCGTATCGCTGAAGACAAAAGGGTGTCCAACCTTGGGTTTCGCATTGTTGTGATGCCATTTGTCAATCGTGTCCTCGTTAAACCAGAAGGTAATCGACCCCCGCTTAACGAGAGACTCGTTGTATTTTCTCCAATTTGTTATTTTATACGTACCTTTGCGTGTCCCGGCCATGTCGAAACTCCTTTCATGACGTTTGTGTTGTTAGGTTCCTCCTTGTTTTACGTACTGAACGCATGAATAGTTCGACAAGACCATTTGAAATTTGCAATTGTCAATTTGCAATAAAGTACATTGAACGCAAACTGGTATTATTTGCGGAGGTGACTGGCGTCTGGTGGCGCCCCTGGTCTTCAAAACCAGTGTGGGGTTCGCAAGGGTCCCGGGTGGGTTCGATTCCCATTCGCCTCCGCCATATTTGAAGAAATTGAAAGTAAAGCGGAGCTTAATAGCTTATGTGGTTATTTATCAGGTGCGCCATTTTGCCGGGACTGCTGATTTTGGGCGGTTTGGCCTCGCTGATTTACGGGGCGAGATTTCATTACTTGCCGGTTATTACAAAGGAAGCGGCGAAAAAGAATATCGACATCCCGGCGGCACTTTCGCAAATCCCCCAACCTTTCTCCGGCGCACAAGGATTCGGCGCCCCGGCGCAAACCCAAAAGCAAACCGTGCGCAGCATGGAAGTGGTCCTGATCAAAATATCCGAGCCAGCCCTGATCCGCGATGTGACGGTGGGCGGAGTCGCCTTGAATAAATCCGATAAGCTCGAACGCACCTATAGCGGCAAGGCGCCTTCGCTGTGCCCTACGTGAGTGAAGTGAAAGGAGGTCATGGCGTCCATGGCCAAGAACAAACAGGGTACGACGGCGTCCAGGCTTGCCGGGTGGCGATGGTGGATCCAGACGGGATTTCTCTTTGCCTGGCTCGATCCCTTTATGCTCCGCATGCACACCGTATGTTCGCCGGTTTTTCACTGCTATTCTTGTCCATTGGCCACGTTTGCCTGCCCGATCGGGGTGCTGGCCAACTTTAGCGCCATTCACATAATTCCGTATGCCGCCCTGGGCACGCTGATTTTCATAGGGGCCGCATTCGGGAGTTTCGTGTGCGGCTGGGCCTGCCCCTTCGGTTTTTTGCAGGATTTGGCGAACCGAGTTCCCACGCGCAAGTTTACATTGCCCGCTTGGATGGGCTGCTTCCGCTACGTATCGCTAATCGTGCTGGTTTTGGCAGTGCCATATTTTTGGGGAGAGGGCCATCCCTTGTTTATTTGCCGACTTTGCCCGGCCGGCGCCCTGGAAGGGGCCTTGCCAAGCATGGGCCAGGCGGCAATCGATGGCCAGGCCATAGTTTGGCCCACGGCGGCAAAAATGATTATTCTGGGCCTGTTTTTGCTTGCCATGTTCTTTACATGGCGACCTTGGTGTATGCTGTTTTGCCCTTTGGGAGCAATCTACAGCCTTTTTGACTCGGTATCTCTCTTTTTCCTCAGTTTTCACAAGGATCGCTGCCGGGAGTGCGACCGCTGCCGCAGCCTGTGCCGCGACGGCGTCAGCGCCGAACAGCGAGTCAACGGCTTGCGCTGCGTCCGCTGCTTGGAATGCACGAACTGCAATGCTATTACCATCAGCACAGTTTTTGCGCATTTCGATAAAGAGATAAGCAACCGCAACGATCAAAATGCCGGTTAAAAGCGTATTGATCACATCTCTGTAAAAAACCGACCAATGAAATTCGGTTATATACGATGTAGCAAACAAAAAGATGTTTAGCCCCGTGCCTCCCGGGTTGGGATTGACGGGTCCATGCCGGCGGGAATATTATTAGCGTGTATTTTTGAAAAATGGAGGTGCAAAAAATCATGAAAACATGGCTACGATATTTATTATCAATAGCTTCCGCGGCATTTGTTGCATCTTGTGTCGCTTATGCCGTTGCCAAGGCCGAAACCTGCACCTTGGAAATCAAGCGGCTCGATTCGCAAAACGGGATGAACGCATCGGATTACATTTACCGGTCAACTTCCCCTCAACGGTTTATTGCCCAAGCCGGGCCCGAAGGAAAAAGCAACATAAGTTTCGCGGAGCAGGAAGAACAGGCGGCCAATTTCAAAAAGATCGTAAAAAAGGAGCCCCAGTACGAGTCCGAGCATCCTTTCCGCGGAGTTGTCAAGCTTGGATCGCAGCAGTACGCCTTTGCGCTGGACGAGGTTGTCCCGGAATCGGAAAAGAAGAAGGCCGAGTCCGGCAAAAAAGATTCCGAGCCCGAGCCTGGCGACGCCGAGAAAGATGGCAAAGGCGCAAAGACCTCGGTTGCCAAAGGTTTGTTTGGCGCACTGCTCCACGCCCTCCCGTTCGGCCAAGGCGATGATACTACGATAAAGGTGGTCGGATACAACCGGCTCTATTTCGACATCAATCACAACGGCGACCTGACCGACGATAGGGTCATCGAAACCGAAACCGAGCCGAATCCCGGTATTTTCAGGGAGTTCGATTTCCCGCGGGTGGACCTCACCATCGACGCGGATGGGACCCCGGTGGATTACTCCTTTTTCCTCAATGGATATGTAATCGCCTCGCGGGAATTCAGTTATGCCGTAGTGCAGATCAACGCGGCCGCCTATCGCCAGGGCGACATCACCCTGGATGGGAAAAAACGGCACGTGGTCTTGATCGATTACAACAGCAACGGCAGGTTCGACGACGAGATCAAGATTTCCGATGACGCACTGAAGTCGGGGGGAGCGCTTTATCCGGAAGAAGGCGACATGTTGTTGATCGATCCCAACCAAGGCAAAGCCGGTTACACCTCGCCTTACGACGTAACCTCGAACGCTTATCAGCATTACGTGTCTAAAATGGTGGATATCGACGGCCGCTACTACAACCTCAAGATTTCTCCGGCCGGCGATAAGCTTACTTTGGATCCGGTCTCGGCGCAGTTGGGCAAGATAACCAATCCCAACGCCCGTTTTACCGCCGTGATCTACGGCGAGAACGGCTTCCTGAAAATCAGCGGCGAAAAAGATGCTCCCATCTCCATACCGGCGGGCCAGTGGAAATTGCTCTCCTATACAATCGATCTCACAAATCCTGCGGAACAAAGTAAAGCAGCGGAAAAGGATGAGGAAGAATCAGGAATATCGGCCCTGGGGATGGTCGTGGAAAGTCTGCTGGGCGTAAATCCTCCCGTCCCGCCCGGCCGGCGATACTCGATCGTCACGGCCAATGCGACCGCCAAGTACCAGCCCGTCAAGGTCGCCGAAGGAGAAACGGTCGTGTTTCCTTTCGGCCCGCCCTATAAACCGACCGTGACAATCGACGGCATACAGGGAGAGAAGGATAACAAGCAAGTGTCGTTGGGCATGACCCTTGTGGGTTCGGTGGGAGAGGCGGTTTCGAACATGATGGTAAATGGGGGCAGGCCGCCAAAACCCGATTTCACCATCAAGGATCCCAAGGGCGACCTAGTGCAAAGCGGCAGTTTCGAGTATGGATGAGGTTTCACCTGCCGGTACTCGTGGCGAGTGCCATCCGAAGGGGCCAAAGAATATCACGTCAACGTCAAAATGAAGGCCGATCCTTTCAAGATCGATCAAGAAAACCAGAGCGTGATCAATCCCGAAAACCCCGGACAGGGCGTGCCGGTCATGTAATCCGCCGATAAAAACAATTCTTGCCGAATCTTGTCGCCATTGTTTCGGCAAACAAATTCCGACAACCAATTCTTATTCCCATACTTAGGCGCGGGAACGAGGGAGCTTGGGCCGGCGGCTACGTCCTCACCGGCAGCGCCGCGGTAATTCTGGCCATGGGCGCGGGCAAGGCCGCCGCCAAGGATATTCACAATTACTTGAAAGACCACTGATTCGGCAAATTTTAAGATTTTTTTAAAAAATTAAAGCCCACAGATTGCTGCCCGTGGGCTTGGCATTTTGATATCTTGTTATGATCTTTACTTCGCAGGAATTATCGTCAGGTCCGCAATTGACGTCCAGTTATATCCATTTACCTCGCTAAGGGCGACGATTTTTAGATAACGCGCGGTAATCAGGGAAGGCAATTTCACCAACTGCCTGTCGACTTCGTTTAAAAACTGGCCCTGGAGCACCGGCTTACCCCATTTCGACGCGTCATTGGAAAGGTAAATTTCGTAGTCATTGATCCGGCCATTTTCATGGTCCTGGCGTGCCTTGTAGACCACCGCTGCCACGTTCAACTCTTCACCGAAATCGATCACCATCTCATGTGGAAGCGGCGGAGTGTCCGGGCTGTAACGTGTATGCCAGAACGTTTTCGGGTCGTTGTCGATGGCGTGCACGGGAAGACCTTCGCCGGGCTGAAAGCTATCGACCGAGACGATCTTCCACTTGCTGCGGTCGATTTTCGGCTCAATGATCGTATCTTCGGAAAGCAGTGTGACTCTTATAGGCAGCATCGCGGCCGCGGCGTCCAATTGTGTGATTTCCGCGGGCACCGTTCGGTCTGGCACGGGTTGACGCGCCAGCGCGGCAAGGTCCTTTGTGCCTGCCGGCACTGGGCGCAGAATGTACGAGAACACAATGGGATCGGAGTAGGTCAGGTATTGGTTCCTGGGCCGTGGTCCGCAGGCAGCGGAGCCGACGCCCAGAGTGTGCGCACTAAAGCAGAATACCGGACCTTTGCCGGCGGGAAGTTGATAGGCATAGTCCGCTTTGTCGAGGTCCTCGTCGCGGAAAGGCAGGGCCGATGCCTGGAACGGTCCGCTTAGAGCCACGGCCATCAATCCCGCTCCGTCATCGCCCGTTAACGCAGCCCAGCGGACGTCCTCGTGGTTGCCGCATTCCATCGGCCGCACGTAAGGAGTGAGTTGCTCTTTCACGGAACTGGAATATAAACCAATATCTGAGCCGCGCTTGCGGTCCGAGTAGTTTTCCGTGGGACCGCGCCCCAGCCAGACGAAGCGATCAAGCTTTGCGTCGGGAAACATGCGCACTCCCATGCGAGCCACTATAAAGCGTTTGCCTCTCGCATCCACGGCCTGATCTACGGCAATGACGCCATCGCCCGAAACCGTATAAGCGATATGTTGGTCGAAGCTGTTGTTGTCTTTGCCCTCGGCCGTCGCCTTTACCACCACTTGCACCATGCCGGGCGCCGGATTGACCACTTCCACGGAACCGGCCTTTTGGACCAGTGCATCAAGGCCGCGTTTTGTCCAATCCCCTGCGGCCCACATGTCATCATTGCGGTGCGGAGCGCGCCATACATGGAGCCGCGGACCCCCGCCGGACATCAATACCGGCTTTCCGTTGTAGGACAACTTGGCGATCGTGCCCTCGGCGCGGTCAAAGGTTACTCGAAAATCCTTGCCGGCAACGACAATTTGCTTATCATTTTGCTCTACATTCAGCGATTGCATATTGGAAGATTTCGGCGGGGAAGCAGGCTTGGCCGATACCGGCAGCAGAAATTGTCCGGCCGCAACCTCTTCACCGGCCTTGGCCCACAACTCGTCTTTAGGCAATACAAAGGCCAATCGCAAATCGTAATCGGCGCCCGGTTTGGGCTGGATCATTTTTAACGGCACGGTTACCGTTCCTTCGGAAAGCGGGGCAAGATTAAGCCGTGGCAGGGCGCCGCGGTCGATAACCTTGCCGTCCTCGCTCACCGTCCAGGTGATATTAAATTTATTAAGGTTGGTGAATTGATATTTATTACGGATTTTCAACCTGCCGGCGGCCAGATCGTCCGCGGCCAAGCCCACCCATTGATAAGCGCGTTTGGCCTCGGCGTACTTGGGCGTGGGGGTGCGATCGGCAAAGACCACGCCCTTGCAGATGAAATAGTGATCGTTGGGTACTTCGCCGAAACCCCCGCCGTAAACAAGGTGCGGATTGGCGGGATCGCGCCGGTTCCATAGGGCCTGGTCCTGCCATTCCCATATCGCCCCGCCCATTAGACCCTCGTGGGCGTCGAACACGTCGTTGTAGTCGCCGATCGAGCCCATGGAATTGTTCATCGCGTGGGCATACTCGCAGAGGTAGAACGGCTTCCGGCGATCGGATTTGCCCATTTGTTCCACAAAGTGGACCGGCGAGTACATTCGGCTGTCAATGTCGGAAGGATTGTCGGCTTCGATGCCGAATGGTTCGTAATGCACGGGGCGCGTGTCATCGATGGCCTTGACGGCCTTGAGCGTCTCGCGAAAGTTTTCACCGCCGCCGCACTCGTTGCCCAGAGACCAGATCACCACCGAGGCGTGGTTCTTGTTCTCCTCGACGTTTTCCACATTGCGGGCCACAATCGCATTGCGCCAGCGCGGTTCGCGGTCCAGAACGTACATGTAGCCGTGACATTCCACATTAGCCTCGGCCACCAGGTAAATGCCCCATTCGTCGCACAACTCGTACCATCGCGGATCGTCGGTATAGTGGCAGGTGCGTACGTGATTGCTGTTGCACCCTTTCAGCAGCTTGAGGTCCTCGATCATCCGTTCTTCGCTTACATAATGGCCCGTATCGGGCCAGTTTTCGTGCCGATTGGCGCCCTTGAGCTTGACCGGCACCCCGTTGATGCAAAACACCCGACCCTTGATCTCCACCTTTCTGAAGCCCGTGCGGGCGGAGACGATCTCGTCGCCGAGTTTCAAGACCGTGGTGTACAAATTGGGCGTTTCGGCGGTCCACTTGGCCGGATCGGATACTGGGAGCCGACAATTTGGCTTCCCCTTCTTTGCCGGGTTCGAGTTGGGGCACATCGGCCTGGAATGGGCCGTATGCAGGCTTGCCCTGGGCGTCGTACAGGGTAACGGAAAAGGTGCTTTTCGGCGCCAACTGGTCACCGTAGTTCCGCACCTTGGCGGTCACCTCGAGCACGGCGTTTTGGCACTTTTCGTCCAGATCGGTCTTGATGAAAAAATCGCGGATATGTTCCTGCGGGGCGCTCCATAAATAAACGTTGCGGAATATGCCGCTTAAGCGCCACATGTCCTGGTCTTCAAGGTAACTGCCCGCGCAATAACGGTAGACCTCGGCGGCCAGGACATTTTTGCCCGGCTTCACGTACTTGGTAATATCGAACTCGGCCGGGCAGCGGCTGTTTACGCTGTAACCGATCTTTTCTCCGTTGATCCAGAGGAAAAAGCCCGAGTCCACACCGTCAAAGGTTATGAAAACGCGCCGGCCCTGCCAGTCGGTCGGCAGATCGAATTCGCGCCGGTAACTTCCCACCGGATCGCGCTCGGTGTAAGCCGTGTAGTTTTTGGGCGGGTCGCTCAGGACCCGGGGCCAGTCTTTCTGGAAGGTGTAGCCCGCGTTGCGGTAATACGGTGTGCCGTAGTCCTGGATCTGCCAGTTCGAGGGCACTGGAATCACCTTCCACGTGGAGACGTCGAAATCCGGCTTCCAAAAATCCGCAGGACGCTGGGCAGGATGCTCAACCCAGTTGAATTTCCATTGCCCGTTAAGCACTTTGCAAAACGGCGAAGAAAGGCGTTTGGCAGCCAAGGCCTGTTCCAACGTAGCATAGGGCATCAAGGCCGCATGAGGCGGCTCCTTGTTGATGCCCAGCATCTGTTCATTTTCAATCTCCGGCGGAATCGGCGCACCCTGCCCTGGTGAATTGCCCAGTGCCAATGCCGCAAGAAAAACAATACAAAGCAACGAAAGTTGAGGTTTTATCACTTGCAAGGTTGTTTGCCTCCTATTGATAATCAAGAAATAACAGGTGTTTCAAAGGATGATGCAGATTTTGACTCGTGGTTCAAGTGGATTACAGAAAAAGCGGGATATTTTGGTCTAACAATCAGGTAAATATCAGATTATATTATCTTATTCTTGCCTGGATTACAACGACTGTGCATTTTCTTCAGGGTGCCATAAGGACCGGAATGTATTAAAATACTAATATAAATTCAATAGACAACTTACCACTCATATTAAATGGCACTTTAATGCCCGATCCCAAACAAATATCCAGCCTGCGCATTCTCCAAAACAAGAGGGCGGAATATCCAGCTTGGAAAGCGAATTATTGGGCGCCGGCAGGCGCGGCGATCCTGGCACTAGCCGTTTTCGCCGCATACTTTCCCTCCCTGAATGGAGGTTTCATTTGGGACGATGAGATGCTGTTGACAAAGAACCATCTCGTCAACGTCCCCGGCGGCCTGCACCGGATATGGGGCACCACCGAACCGATCGACTACTGGCCCCTCACGAACACCTCGTTCTGGATGGAGTGGCGCTTATGGGACATGCACCCGATCGGCTACCACACAACCAACCTGATCCTGCACATTTCCGCGGCGCTTTCGATTTGGGTTATTTTGCGGAAATTATCCATCCCGGGGGCCTTTTTGGCGGCCTTGATCTTCGCCCTGCATCCGGTGAACGTGGAGTCGGTGGCCTGGATTGCGCAGCGGAAAAACACCCTCTCCATGCTGTTTTTCCTGTTGTCGATTCTATGGTATTTAAAAGGAATAAAGTGGACAGTAGGCAGCGGGCGGTGGGCAGTCGCCGAGAAGTGCCCGGGCGGACAGTGGTATTGGTTGAGTTTTACGGCATTTACATTGGCCATGCTCAGCAAGGGATCGGCGGCAGTGCTGCCGGTGCTCGTTTTGGGAATCCTGTGGTGGCTGGGGTCTTTGACGCGGCGAGACCTGGTGCGGCTGGCCCCGTTTTTCCTGCTCGCCGCCGCCCTGACTGCAGTGAATGCGTGGTTCCAAAGGAGCGATGTCGGCGATATTATCCGCAGCGCCGGTTTATTAGAACGCCTGCTGGGGGCGGGCGGCATAATATGGTTTTATCTTTACAAGGCGTTTTTGCCGTTGAACTTGATTTTCATTTATCCGCAGTGGACTATCCAAACCGGCGGCTTTGCCTGGTGGCTGCCGCTCTTTTCGGCCGCGGTCATTACCGTGGTGCTTTGGCTGTACAGGGAGACATGGGGCCGGCCCTTGCTGTTCGCCTGGGGGTTTTTTTGCGTCTCGCTTCTGCCGGTGATGGGGCTCGTAGATGTGTATTTCATGAAATATTCCCTGGTGGCCGACCACTATGAGTATATTGCCGTCCTTGGCGCGGTTGCATTAGCAGCCGCGGGCTGGAGCACGTGGCGAAAGCAGGCGAAAGGCCCCGCGCTCTGGACCGCCAATTTAATGCCGTTTGCCGCGGTGCTCGCGCTCGCATCTTTAACCTGGCGGCAAAGCAGTTTATTTCAAGACGCCATGACTCTTTACCAAACAACGCTGGAAAAAAATCCTGACTGCTGGATGGCCCACAACAATCTGGGGCTTATATTGGAAGATATGGGCCGCGGGCAGGATGCGGTCGATCATTACAAAAAATCCGCCCTATTAAATCCCGGCAATGCAGAGGCCTACAACAACCTCGGCGGCACATTATTAAAAGCAGGCAGCCCGCTTGAAGCGATCGAACAATACGAACTAGCGCTGCACTACAAACAGAACTTCGCTGTAGCCCACAACAATCTGGGAATGGCCCTGGCGATTCTCGACCGGCTGCCGGAAGCGGTCGAACAGTACGGTGAAGCCCTGCGTCTCAAACCCTATTACGCCGAGGCGCAAAACAACATGGGAGAGGCGCTGGTCCGAATGTACCGCCCCGAGGAGGCTATTAACCATTACAAGCAGGCTCTGGCTCTTGAACCCAATTTTCCGGAGGCACAATACAACCTGGGTCTTTTGCTGTTGCTAACCGGCCGGCCGAAGGAGGCAATCGAATATTTCCAACAATCGCTCAAGCTTAAACCCAATTATTATATGACCCACAACAACCTGGGCACCGCCCTGTTGCGCACAGGCCGGCTGGAAGAAGCGATCGAACATTACAAACAAGCGCTGCAGATCAAGCCGGATTACATCGAGGCTTACGCCAATTTAGCCTCGGCCTGCGCCCAGGCAAACCGGACTGCCGAGGCCATTGACTTCGCAAAAAAAGGCATGGAAATTGCCCGAGCAAAGGGAGAGTTCGACCGGGTAGAACAGTTTGAGGATTTTATCAACTCAATTGGAAAATAGACTGCATATGCCCAGGCGAGAAAAATCTTTTGGTGACAACAGAAAGACTAGCCAAGCCGAGCCTGGAACCGGCATTTCACGGCAAATGATCTCCGGCGTGCCGGCGGGAGCGGCAATACTGGTCCTGGCCGCCGTTTTTGCCTACCTTCCTTCCCTGTCCGGCGAATTCGTCATGGACGACGATTTGTTCGTCACAGCAAACAATCTCATCCAAAATCCGGATGGCCTGCGCAAATTATGGTCCACTCCCGAATATGAAGAATTCTATCCGCTATCCTACAGCACGTTCTGGATCGAGTGGCGGCTGTGGGAATCGAACACGGCCGGCTACCATACCGTTAACCTAACCATGCATATTATCGGGGCGATGTTGATTTGGGTCATTTTGCGAAAGCTGTCCATTCCCGGGGCATTCCTGGCGGCTGTAATTTTCGCCGTTCATCCGGTGAACGTGGAATCAGTGGCCTGGATCGCCCAGCGGAGGAACGTGGCGGCAATGTTGTTCTTGCTGCTATCGATTTTGTATTTTTTAAAGCTGGAAGACCCCTCTTCGCTTCGACAAAAAGGACTTCACAATCCCGATTCTTCTCACGCCGCCGGCCGATCACTCCTTTGGTACTGGCTGAGCCTGGCGGCATTCGTTTTGGCAATGCTCAGCAAGGGGTCGGCGGCCGTGTTGCCCGCGCTGCTCTTGGGTATTCTTTGGTGGCAAGGGTCTCTGACAAGGCGGAATCTATTGCGGATCGCGCCGTTCTTCCTGCTGGCCGCCGCGCTGACGGGAGTGAACGTCTGGTACCAAACGCACGGGGAACACATCGAAATCCGAAATGCCGGTTTTGGGGAACGGCTGCTGGGGGCCGGCTGCGTGCCGTGGTTCTACCTTTACAAGGCCCTGTTGCCCTTCGACCTCTCTTTCATATATCCGCGGTGGCGCATCGACGTCGGCGATTTCCGCTGGTGGCTGCCGCTGATGGCGTCAATCATCGTTACCATGGTGCTGTGGCGGTTTAGAAAAGGCTGGAGCCGGCCGATCCTGTTTGCCTGGGGATTTTTCTGCGTCTCGCTCGTTCCGGTGATGGGTTTTACCGACGTGGGCTTCATGAAATATTCGCTGGTGGCGGACCATTATCAACACATCGCCATTATCGGGATAATCGCCCTGGTTGCGGCGGGATGGGGCATTTGGCGCAGAGGGCGCAACCCGGAATGCTCAGAACGATCATCGCCATAGCAGCCGGGACGATCGGCGCGCTCGCATTTCTGACTTGGCGGCAAAGCGATTTATACCATTATTCTGCCGACCTCTACCAGGCAACGCTGCAAAAAAATCCAGGTTCCTGGACCGTCCGCTATAACCTGGGCGACGCATTGGGGCAAAAAGGCCGATGGAAAGATGCAATCGAACAATACATGCACGCCCTGCGCCTCAAGCCCGACTACGCCGAAGCCCGCAACAACCTGGGCAATGCTTTTGCCCAAACAGGACGATTGGACGAGGCAATTGAAAATTACGAGCAGGCCCTCCTGTTGCAGCCCGACTATGCCGACGCCCACCTCAATTGGGGCGTGGCTTTAAACAATGCAGGCCGTCTGCCGGAGGCCATCGAACATTACCGGCAAGCCCTGCGATTGAATCCCGATTCCAGCACGGCTCACAACAACCTGGGCTCCGCGCTGGACCAAACAGGCCGTTACGAGGAGGCAATCGAACAATACGAGCAAGCCCTGCGATTGAATCCCGCTTACACTGAAGTCCACGACAATATGGGACGCTCTTTAGCCAAGGCAGGCAGGCTTCAGGAAGCCATCGATCATTACCAACAAGCTTTGCGGCTCAAACCCGATTACGCCGAAGCTCACAACGACCTGGGCGCCGCCCTGGACAAAACAGGCCGGCATCGAGAGGCGATCAGCCATTTCCAACAAGCCTTGCTGCTGAAGCCGGATTTCACCAATGTTTATTGCAATTTGGCAATGGCCTACGCCAGAATGCAGCAGCCTTCCGAAGCCATTGAAGCGGCCCGCGCGGGCTTGGAACTCGCCCGCTCCCAGTGGCAGAGCGCACAAGCCAAACAAATTGAAGAATGGTTGAACGCCTATCGCGCCAACCTGCTAAAAGACACGAATGCACACCCTCCGAATGAATCCGATCTCCCAAAATATTGACTGCGCAAAGTTTGCGTTAAGCTCATTGGTTGTTATTTTATTGCAAAACCGGCGGATGGCAATTTTTGGAATATTGGCATAAAATATCCACTCTCCCACATATATATGGTTCATTAGTCCTTGCCCCGGACGACATGAACGATTAAGCCCTTGATCAAGAATAAAACATTTCATGTCTGACTCGATTGACCAAACACTGCAAAAGAAATCACAACTGCGTCGGAGTGCGGGTGCGCACCGGGAGACCGAGCAGGAACCGGATTCACTAAGCCGGCGAATTTGGGACAAGGTGCTGGCGTTGCCCCAATTTGCCCCCGCCCGCACCGTGATGACCTACCTCGACATCGGCAACGAAGTCCGCACGCGCCCATACGTGCCAGAATTGTGGAGATTGGGTAAACGGGTAGTGGTGCCGTACTGCATGGCCCACGAGCTGCGACTGTTTCACTTGAAAAACATGGACGAATTGAGCCCCGGCACGTGGCAGATTCTCGAACCCAAGCCCGAGTGGCGAGCCCGCGCGGACCGGCATGCGGAAGCGGCCGAATTGGATCTGATCCTTGTGCCCGGCCTGGCCTTTGACCGCTACGGCGATCGATTGGGTTGGGGCAGGGGATATTACGACCGTTTCCTGCGACTCGTTCGGCCCGACGCCGTTAAGATCGCGCCGGCGTTCGAATGTCAACTGATCGATAAAATTCCCGTGTTGCCGCACGACGTGCGCGTGGATATGGTCGTTACCGAGAACGCCGTTTACAATGCGAGTTAGAATCCAACATCCAAGTCCCTTTTCCGCCGGGAAAGAAATTTATTGTTAAAGTCCCCTCTCCGGGCACCGACGGGCACCATGCGGAGCATGGTCGGGTGGTCGGGAGAGGGTGAGGGTGAGGGCGTATACAGAATCTATCGCATAAGGAATTCGTTCTATAATTAACGAGATATTTCTTTCATCCGCTCGGAAAGGCGAACGTCTTTGCGGTCGCCGTCATAGATGGTCCAGACCGGTATTTTGCTTTCCAGGCGGGCAAGGTAATCCTGCAATTGCTTATCGGTGCGCTGCTGGATTATTTTTTCCTTGATATCCACCTGGGCGGTGCGGAATGGAGTTGTGTCCGCGTCTGCCCGTTCGGTCACGCGGATAATGTGATATCCTTTTTCGGTTTCGATGATCTGACTGAGCGTATTAAGAGGGAAGCTGAAAAGAGCCTGGTCAATTTCAGCATATTTCAGGCCGCCTTTAGTAGTCCAACCATAAGCACCGCCGTCCGCGGCAGTCAGACCCTGCGAGCCGTTTTTAGCGACCTCTGCGAAAGAAGCGCCGTCAATTACCTGATTACCCAGCCGGCAGATGGCCTCGTAGGCCTCGGGCTTGCTGTGGAATTTTGAGAACTGAACCATCAGTTCTTCCCACTTCGCCCGGGGGGGCGTTTCAAAGTCGGAGACATGTTCCAGGTAATACTTATACATCTGGTCGTGGGTAATTTCCTCGTCGCGTTTTATTTGCTGGGCCACGCTTTGCTGCGCCAGAACCCATTCCCTGAAGCTTTTCTTGCGCTCTCCAGCGAAAGGCCCCGGCTACGGAGCTTTTGATCCAATTCCCTTATCGACTTGACTTCGCAGCATTTATACAACGCAGGCAACGCGGTGGACTGATAGAATTTATCCAATTGTTTTTCGACGTCGGAAAAATGTTCCGCCGGGAAGTTTTGTTTCGCGTCTAAATAGATTATCTTGGTTTCAACGCAGTTAATCAGGCGCTGTTTTATCTGCATGGTACGCGCGCTTTCATATTGACTGGCGGACATTTTATCCTTGTACGGTTCTAAAACTTCATCAATGCCGCCCACGACGACACATATTACGCCGCCCTCGGACTTCCTGGCGTTTTTCCATATAATCGTCGCTCCCATGATTTCATCGGCAAAAATGCCTTCCGAACCTACCCGGGCAATAATCGTTGCGCCCTCGAATAACACCATCGGCGCTTGTGAAGGAGTAGGAGCGGCCGCCGCTTGCGCGGCAGGCTGACTCGCCGGAGTCGAGCCGCCCGGCCACGAGGTAGGCCGGCTCACCGCCGCCGGCTGTGCGGGCGCACTAGGTACGACTTGACGCATGAGGTCGTATTGCGACATCGGTTGGGTCGTGGCAGCAGCGGGCATGACCCCCGACTGATTGCCGCCGGCATCCCGGGGATCGGCGGCCAAGGCCGGCAAAACGGCAACCGCCATGGTTAGCAATGCGCCCGGTAGCAAGGCAGTCAGATAAAACGCTTTTTGCCGCACGGAATTCCTTTTCCCAAAGTTGGGTGCAAATCATGCACCAGGCCAAGTGGTGCAATGCATGCACCCTAACTAATTTTTTACTACGTAATGTGGCAACGCCCAGTTCGCGACGACGTATTCCCGCGGAGGACCTCAGGAATAAGAAGATGAAAATCCAATAAGCGTGCGGAGTATATCGTCAATCTTGCCGCCATTGCAACAGCGATTTTCCGATTGCATGGATCTGTGCCGGCTCCGTAAGTCCTTGATCCAAAGGAAGATACGCACTTCTTGCGTCCACTATTCGCAGCCTCCCTCCGTTGGCGGCCGCCAAGAGCTGGATCATTCGGGCCGAAGCATACGTGAAAACCATGTACGAGTCTTCAAGATGGATGGAATCGATTTGCCAATGATGGGCGTCCAAGCGGATTTCGGCCAAACTGAGCAAATGCGCCACCGGAGGCGGCGGCGGCCCAAACCGATCGTTCAATTCCGAAATGAAATCGGCCAATTCCGCGCGGCTGGAAACACGCGCCAAGCGGCGGTACAAGTCGATCTTCAGCCGCATATCCGTAACGTAAGTGCGGGGAATGTAACCCTGGCCGGGCAGATCGACGTCCACATCCACCGTGCTTTTCGGCGGCAGATGCTTTAATTTTGCCACCGCCTCTTCCAACAGCGAGCAATAAAGTTCGTAGCCCACCACGGCGATGTGCCCGCTTTGCTCCGTGCCCAGGATATTGCCCGCGCCGCGGATCTCCAGGTCGCGCATGGCAATGGCGAAGCCCGCGCCCATGTTGCTGAACTCCTCGATCGCCCGCAGGCGCTTGACCGCGCTGGGCGAGAGGTTTTTGTTCGGATCGACAAGCAGGTAACTGTAGGCCCGGTGCTTGTAACGGCCCACCCGGCCGCGGAGCTGGTGCAAATCGGCCAGGCCGTAGCGGTCGGCTTCATCGATGAAAATCGTATTGGCGTTGGGTATGTCCAGCCCGCTCTCGATGATCGTCGTGGCCAGCAGCATGTCGCATCGCTGGTTCGACAAAATCGAGCATCACTCGTTCCAGTTCGTGCTCCGGCATCTGGCCGTGGGCGATGGCCATCGACGCCTCCGGCACTATTTGTCGCAGTCGCTTGGCAACGGTTTCGATGTCTTCCACCCGGTTATGCACGAAAAAGATCTGCCCGTTGCGATTTAGTTCCCTGAGCACGGCGTGGCGGACTAGTTCCGGCTCGAAGCGGCAGACGCGGGTTTCCACGGCCAGCCGATCTTCCGGGGGCGTTTCCAGGTTCGATATGTCGCGCAGCCCCAGCAAACCCATGTGCAAGGTCCGCGGAATGGGCGTGGCGGTCATGGTCAGCACGTCGCCCAGTTGCCTGAGGGCCTTCAGCCGCTCTTTTACTTCCACGCCGAAGCGCTGCTCTTCATCAATAATGATCAGCCCAAGGTTGTGGAAACGCACGTCGCCCTGGGCCAGGCGATGGGTGCCGATGACGATGTCCACGGCCCCGGCCTCGAGCCGCTCCAATATCTTTGCCTGCTCGCCGCGCGTGGCAAATCGGGAAAGGGCCGCAATTTCAAAGGGAAATTCGGCCATCCGCTGGCCGAACGTGCGCCGGTGCTGCTCGCACAGCACGGTGGTGGGCACCAGCACCGCCACCTGGTACCCGGCGTCAACTGCCTTGAACGCGGCCCGCATGGCGACTTCGGTTTTGCCGTAACCCACGTCGCCGCAAAGCAGCCGATCCATCGGCCGCGGCTGCGACATGTCTTGCTTGATCGATTCGATGGTGCTGAGTTGATCGGGCGTTTCGATGTAAAGGAACGAGGCGTCGAACTCCCGCTGCCACTCGGTATCGTCGGGAAAGGCGATGCCAGGCCTGGAACTTCGGGCGGCCTGCATGTCGAGCATCTCGGCGGCAAGGTCGGTAACGGACTGCTCAACGCGCTCTTTCTGGCGACCCCAAATCCGCCCGCCCAACTTGGCCAGCCTGGGCCGGCCTTTTGCCCCGCCCACGTATTTTTGCACCAGACCGATCTTGGAACTGGGCACGTAAAGTTTAGTCCGCCCTTCGAATTCCAATTCCAGGTGCTCTTCGATTTGCCCGTTTCTATCTAAAAGCTTTAAACCGCGATAACGGGCGATGCCGTGGCTGACGTGCACCACCAGGTCGCCCTCGCGCAACTCCAGGAAACTATCGATGACCTTTGCCAATCGCCTGCGCGGAATGCGGCGCAAATCGGTGCGGCGAAACAGTTCGCTGCTGCTGAGCAATACCATGCGGTCGGGCACCAGGCGAAAGCCGTAGTGCAGAGAACCCAGCGAGAAATGCAGATGCCCCTGGCGGGCAAGTTGCGTGCCGGCGAAGATTTCCTGCAGACGCCGTGCCTCGGCCTCGGTCTGGCAAACTGTGAAAACCTCTTGTCCGGCTCCTGTCTCATCCAATTCGTCGCGGACTTTGTTTATGTCCCCGCTGAATCGCTCCACCGATTCCACCATCAAGCGGCAGGTGGTTTCCATCGATCCGGCGGCCACGGCCCAGGCGGCGACCGATGGAAAACGGAAAATCTCCCGCATAACCGCCGAATAATCGTGCAATTGCTCCGGCCGTCCCAGCCGTTCCAGGTAATGTTCGGCCTGCTGCTTTAGCTCCATCGGCTCGATCAGCATGAACCAGTTTTGACCCGGCAGATAATCGGCCAAATGCGCGCGATTTTCAACGCTCGGCGGAAAAATCGTCACCTCGACCGATTCCAGCTTTTCCAGGCTCCGCTGGCTGGAAACCTCGAACCGGCGCATCGATTCGATCTCATCTCCGAAAAACTCGATCCGCACCGGATCGAACCAGTCGGGGGCGAAAATGTCCAGGATCCCGCCGCGGATGGAAAACTCGCCCGGCAGTTCCACGGCGGGCGTGTTGTGAAAACCGTTCTCCGCCAGCCAACGGGCCATATCCTCGATCCGCGATTGCCGGCCCGAGCCAAGACTTCGAGTTTGACGGCTGAGCGCATCACGGTCGGGCACGGGCTGCAAAAGACTTTGGATGCTGCAAAGCACGAGTTTGGGGGTCCGGTCAAACTGGAACCGCTTCAGCAATCGCACCCGGTCGCCGAAAATTTCGTCGGCAATCGCCTCTTCGCTGGGCAGCCTTTCCCAAGCCGGAAAACGCTCGGGGGCAACTTGGGTAAAAAGGGCCAAGTCGTCGGCCAGATCATCAACATCATCGACATGAGGGCAAACCACGACCAGCGAAGCCGGGGCATGTTGAACCAACGCCGACGCCGCCAGCGCGCATACCGACCCCCAGACTCCGTCGAGCGTCGCCGCATGTCCCGCCAACATGCTGGCAACAACTTCGGCAAAGCCTTCTTGCCGTTCTATGCGCCCGACCAGTTCCAATAACCGATCCGGCGCTAAGGTAGCCGTCCCGGCGTTGGCCATATATTGCGCATCTCCCCTCTCCGGTCAGCAACGGGTGCCACCGGGCACCGATGGGGCGCCATATGTGGCATGGTCGCGTGGGTCGGCATGGTCGGGAGAGGGGCGGGGGTGAGGTCGGAATACGGCCTCAATTATTTTCTTCGCCTTTTGTGCGACTCGGCCGCGACCGGGATCGAGGCGGGCCGTTGCCCTGTCGCCTGGGGCGAGCTTCCATGTTTTTGGTAATAATGCACCCCACCGCTTGTTCCCAAGTGGGGATGGCGCGGAAATTCGGTCCTGCGCCGCGTTGGCCCCGATCTTCGAATTCTTCGACTTCGCTCTCTTCTTCGCCTGCAATTTCCCGTGTCGTTTCGCTTGACGGAGCGAGCCCATCATGTCCGGCGGATTCGGCTCGATTGGCGTCGATAGCGATTTCCCTATCGCCTTCAGCCACTTTTTTCCTGCGTTTGCGCGATCCGCGCCTGGGACGGCGATGCTTTATATGCTGTTTTCCGGCATCTTCTTCCTTCGTCTCTTCTTTGTTACCGACGTCCGATTTGCCGGCCGTTTCAAGGGATGCCTCGGGAAGCGAAAGATCATCCATTAAGGGCGCGTCTCTTTGCGGCTCAAAGGCGGGTTTTTTCATCTCGGCCCCGGGGCGATCTTTATCCCTGTCCTTGCGGTGACGCCTGCGCCGGCGGCGGGATTTTTTTTCGCTTTTTTCATGCGGCTCTCCAGCGGACAACGGCTCCGTATCTCTAAAAGTCTCGATGTGTTTACCGAATTCCACAGCCGGCGGCCCGGATAGTTCTTGCGGCTTTTCGGCCCGGAAATCTGCCTTTTTCTCGGTTTGTTTGGACACCGGCGCCTGCATCGGCGCAGGCGTCGAGGCGGTTCCGGCTTCACTTCAATGCCCAATTTCATGGCAAGGGCATCCCAGTTGGAAAGAGTGGGAGCCAAAGAAGCCGCAGCCGGCTCGCCAGGCGGTTCTGCTACAGAAGCCTTAGCATCAGCATCTTTTATGATATCTTCTATAATGTCATCTATTATGATATCTTCCGTGGTTTCAGTCTTTTTCTCTTCAGCCTGTAATATCGGTTCGCCAGGCTCTTTTTTCTGAGGTTCCGCCCCCAAGGCCGACGCCAACTGATCCCAATGGTCCGTTTGCTTTGAATCTGACATAAAAATTAGGGTGTGTGAAACACACCATCTCCTATACAATCTTATTCCTCGTGCATTCCACGCACCTTACAAAAACACAATCCATCCGGTTAATTCATTGCCAACCAGGGAAGAAAAAATGCTAGAAAAAGTACGTTTATTATTTTAAGAAAGTTACAGTATAAGGGTAATAAAGTGTCGCGCAAAGCCAGAAACTTACCACTCATCAAAATGAAGCTGAAGTAATGTGTGAAATAAAGCCCTCCGGAATACTTGTCAATTCTACTCTATACCAATTCTTACAGATGTCATCATAATAATCAATGCGATATCATTATGACTACACTGATCCTCCCTGATTTATATCAAAAAGGCCCCGGGAAAGAAAACGCATAAATGCGATAAATCCTTTTATAAAAATAAGTTACATTAAAATATGTACTTGGAATCTTTCTTTATGATATAAATGGTATCAGGTTCGCTGATTCAAACCGATCAGGATAATAAAACGCAATTTTTCTCTTGCAAGGAGAAATGCCATGAACCGCTGCTTACTTTCCAATTTTAAGAACAGGCCGCGCCATAAATTGCAGAATATAGCGTCATTGAAGCTGATTATTTTCATTTTGATCGCGCTATGGCCGGCAGCGGCCTGGGCAAATTCAGGCAGCGACAACGATCCCACCCGGAAGAACACCGCTCACGATGTCAACAGGTCGGCGCCGCAAAACGTACAGCCGGCTCAGCCAACAAGGTCTTTTAATCGTGATATGACCTCCAAGCCAAGTGCGCCTCCATCTCGAACATTTTCATCGCCGCAACCAGGGTTTACTGCACCTTCAGCGCCGGCCGGCGGCCGAGGCACGATTCAATTTCGAAGCAATACGCAACCGCCCTCTTTTAGCCAGCCTGCGACAAGCCGCAGGATCGAAGTCCCTAAATTTGAACTGACCGCCGACGCGCCCAAATCGGCCAATAATTCTTCGGACAATTCCGACCAGCGCACCAACTCCGATCAGCGTTCCATACGCCAGGATATCCGCCAGCGAATCCAAGGAAACACGCAAGGCCCCAGCTCGACGGGCGGAGGGCAAACCAATCAAAGCACCCGTTCCAGCGGCACTTCCAGGGATACAATCACTACGCCCGCCCCAGGCACAAAGACTTTTACGCTACCTTCGGGCAGCGGCGATAATTTCCGCTCGTCGGACGCCATCCGGCGTTTGCAGGACCGCGGACAAGTCATCAAAACACCCGGCGCCAATCAGACCGATAAAAAATTCTTACCTGGAACATCCACCGATAAATCGACCGGAAATACTCTCGGCGGAACAGGATCTTCGACCACGGACAAAAACGTAATTCAACCCAAGGATTTGCAATCAGGCAACCGTCCTTCCCTACCTGATGTACGCACTCGCCTGGGCGATCAAGATTTTGGAAAAGGCAAACTTTCAGGAGGCACGGGCGACAAATCCTCTGGCGATAAAATCAATACAGACAAATTAGAAGGCAAGAAAATCAATACAGACAAACTTATTGAAGGCAAGGGCGAAAAGTCCAACACTATTACTTCTAAAACCGGATCCGCTACCGGGACAATCGCTCCACTAACACCAAAGAATCCTGTAAACGAAAAATTAATCGACAATGCGAAGCAGCGATTGGGCACGGACAATCGGGCCGGCAAACTCGGCCCGGCCGATTTGAATCTGGGCAAAAATCTCGAAGCATCGCCTTTGAAGGGCAAAGTGGGCGAAATTGGTCCGGGGCTCACGACAAAACAGTTGTCTATTCCACGGCCTATATCCGGCACCACGAAAATCGATCGCGACGACATGCTCAAGGCCCGCTTTCCCGACCGGCTCAAGTCGGGCGAGCTGGATAAAGTCGCTAAGGGCGATATCGCCCAAAAGGTAAAGCTGTCCGATCAGTTCAAAATGATGCAGCAAGGCGACGTGGCCAGGCGTATGGAATTGCATCATCACCCGGACGGAATCGTTCACGTCAAAGACCTTCATGCCGTCGACATCCAGCATCTGAACAACGTGATAAAACTACACAGCGTCGTCGATTATTATGCCCTTCGGCCGCAATTTTATCATGGACCGATTGCCTCGGTGTATATCAAAAACTGCTTCAAGTACGCGTACTTTGGACCGACGTTCTTTGCCGGCCCCTGCTGGTACCCGTACTGGAACCCTTGGGTGGCCTGGTCCTGGCATTATCATTGCCATCCGATTTGGGACCCGCGCCCGTTTTGGTGCAGGCCGGTGATCTATGATCCGTATTATGATTGGACCTATTGGCAAACGCCGGTTTGGACAACGCTGCCGGTGGTCGATTGTGGCACCTGGGTCAACGTGCAACGGCCGATCTTGGACGTGGCGCAAAACGACCTGCAACTCATGGCCGTGCGCTTCGTCGATCCGGGCCATCCCCAGGAAAAACTTGGGCCGCGCTATCGCGTGTGGTTCCGCAACAACGGCGAGGCCCCCATCGAACAGCCCTTCAACGTAATGCTCTTTGCCGGCAACGACGACAAACTTTCCGCCGATCTGCCCCGCAGCGGCGTGCGCGTGAAGGCGATCGACCCCGGCGACACGCAAAGCGTCAACATCCGCCTGCCCATAGAAGCCGCCGCCATGTGGCGCGACGCCGAAGGCAAGGCCGCGCCGTTCCAAGTTCTGCACGTTCTGGTCGATGCCAATCGAGAAATCGTGGACATCAATCCGGCCAACAACGGGGCGGTAGTTCAGCGCGACGAAATCCTGCCCGTCGATCCGGCGGCATTCGAGGTCGATCCAGCCAAATTATCCCCGGGCGGCGAAATGGTACTGGCCGGCGAAGGCCTTGGCCCGCAGCCCGGACAAGTCCTGGTAAACGTCGGCGGCCGCGAGGTGCAAGCCGAAGTTCTGGGTTGGTACGACCTGGGCGTCCGCATCAACGTGCCTCAAGTGGAAATATCCGGCCCAACTCCGGCCGATGTGATCGTCATTCGCGGCGACGGCGCAGCCACCAACCCGGTAAAAATCACCCTCCTGCCCACCCAAGCCGGCCCGGCACTGACCACGCCTCCCCCGCCACCCGCACCGGCAGAGTAAGCAACAAACACAATTGTTGTTCAACCGCGTCATTAAGCCCACGGGTTGCAACCCGTGGGCTTGTTTAACCTTATACTCTATAATATGATTTTTTACCGGTTGACCTATTGTTGCAGACATTATGTGGAATAATTACGTCGATCAGCAAAGTAGGTCGGCACGGAGTGCCTGACCTACAAGAAATGACCTACTTGTCTTTTTTTCTTTTCCATGCCCGATTTTATATTTATCACTTGTCAAGTCGGCGCCGAGCGGGCGGTGAAAGATGAAATGCGGCGGCGGTGGAAGGATTTTCGCTTTGCTTATTCACGGCCGGGATTTTTGACGTTCAAACTGCCGGAAAATCATGGCCTGGCCGATGATTTTGATCTCGATTCGGTCTTTGCCCGGTCGTATGGGTTCTCGTTGGGCAAGGTTCAGGGGCAGGAGCAGGCGGAAATGGCCCGGGAGGCGTGGAAACTTTTCGGTCATCGTCGGGCGGATCGGATCCATGTTTGGCCGCGGGATGCGGCGGAACCCGGCGAACATGGCTATCAGCCCGGCATCACCCCCCAGGCAGTCGAGGTTCACGCCCGATTGCTAGAGCATTGCCCGCATCCAAAATCGCTCGGTCTAAAGGCTGCCGATCCGCTGCAACCGGCCCGGCACGGGGAACACATTTTCGATTGCATCCTGGTCGAGCCCGACCTGTGGTGGATCGGTTTTCATCGCGCCGATCAGATTGCAACCCGCTGGCCCGGCGGGATGTTGGCCTTGGTGTTGCCCGCCAATGCGGTTTCAAGGGCATGGCTAAAAATGGAGGAGGCCTTGTGCTGGTCGCAACTTTCTATTCCTAATGGGGCACACGTGGCGGAAATCGGCAGTGCACCGGGCGGGGCAAGCCAGGCGCTTTTGGCCCGGGGGATGATAGTTACAGGTATTGATCCGGCCGAGATGCACGCGGACGTGTTAAAAGACCCGCATTTTACCCATCTTCGCCGCCGCAGCACTCAAGTCCGCCGCCATGAATTTCGCAAGATACGCTGGCTGACGGTGGATATGAACGTCGCACCGAATTATACGTTAGATGCGGCGGAAGCAATTGTGCTTCATCCCCAGGTTAGCATCCGGGGCATGATATTGACCTTAAAACTGCCCGATTGGGGCCTAGCCGCCCAAATGCCGGGTTACATCGAACGAGTAAGAAGCTGGGGTTATAACATTGTCCGTGCCAGGCAACTCCAGCACAATCGTCATGAAATATGCGTGGCGGCTTTGCAAAAACCGTTTCGGCGATAGTTCACCCAAGTTACCTAAAAGTATGTAGCCCATCCAAACAAAACTCTTCAAGCGGGCTTTTTGCCGGTTCCGGTGTTGCTATTAAAGGTGCGCTTGAAAATCTGCCGATTCACGCGATAAAGCGGGTTTTGCAGCCTGTTCGCGATATACGATTGACTAACCGGCAAAGCCTACCTAGAATACCGGTTCTCGGCTGCGTCGTTTAAACAAGTTCTTAACGCAAAACCAATTTTAGATTAAAGTTTGTCCCCAGGCGCTGTTTGTTTTAGGGATAATAATTAGGGAAAATTTCAGTCCACCTAAACTTTGTTTAGTGATCCTATGACATATAAGGGGCACGTCAGGAGATGACACACGTGATTAACCAAGCTGCTTTCCAGCCTGAAAATAATATTCGCTTAAGGATTTTACGCAAGTGCCGGTTTTATCTGACTTTTATTGCGATTCTAGTCGCCAGCGCTTACAGTTTGCAGGCCTTTGACTCGGTAAATAATTTGCCTGCCAACGGCCAGGCAAAGGCCGAAGCAACGGGCAAATCCAGCGACACCGATAAAACTCCGCCTGCCGACAATTCATCCCAGCCGCCGAAAAAAACCTTCTCCTTGGAGGAACCGAATCTGGGCGATCCGCTCGCGCCCGGAAAGGTGCAATTGCTCAAGCAGGAGATCATGGCGGGCCTGGTCAAGCGCCACATCACCGACAATTTCTCCCGTTTTCATAATTACTCCGCGATGAAAATGAATACCACGTCGGGCCGTTGGACCGGTTCGGAATTGACCGGCAATTGCCGGCTAAGCTGGTACGACCACATGTTGCGCAACCATCTTGACGCCCCAGCCGAGGCCGAGCGCTTCACGCGGGAACTGCACAAGGCCGCGCTGGGCGACCATGAAGGCTTTGCCGAAGTGCTGGCCATCGCGGCAAAAAAAATGGATCTTGCCGAACGGAAGCCGCGGACCTTCGCCAAGGTCGAGTCGCCCGAGCAGGCCTTGGAAATCTTCAAACAGTCGATTGCCGACGCCGAAGTGGCTTATGCTGCGGCATTGGCTCCGCTGACAAAATCGCAAATCCAGGAGTTGCAGACCTATATATATCCCGTGCTGGTCAGCCAGAATCAAGTTGGGCACACGCTCAGCGATCGCGGCACCGGCCGAAGGCTTTGCGACCTGATGGAGATGATGGACCGCAATTCGCTATTTGCGGCGGCCGACGCCCTTGTGCCCATCACCGACCCGGAATTGCTCGATCAATTAAAGTCGCTGCCGGCCGACAAAGACATCAAAGTCGAGGGCGTAACCGGCACGGTGAGCGACCGCATCGACACGCCTTATGGAGCGATCATCATCGGCGGCAAAGGGCCGAATACATACAATCTCGACAAGATGCCCGGCATTTGCGCCGTGATTGACCTGGGCGGTGACGACATTTATATCGACGGTACCGTCGGCCCGGACCGGCCGGTCCTGGTCGTCGCCGACTTGGGAGGCCGTAACACATATCGCGGCAGCAAGCCCGGCATTCAAGGCGGGGCGATCCTCGGCGTTTCCATGTTGCTTAACCTCGGCGGCCGGGCCGTTTACGAGGCAAAGGACGTGGCCCAAGGTTCGGCCGTAGCCGGCGTCGGCATCCTCATCGATTACGACGGCAGAAGCCGCTATCACGGGCTGAGGCGCGTGCAAGGCCAGGCCTTGGGCGGGCTAGGCGTGTTGGTCGAGCGCGGTGGGGGCAACGATTTCCACGCCGCCATGTGGGCACAGGGTCTTGGCGGCCCGCTGGGCTTCGGCCTGCTCGATTGCAACGTCGGCAACAACCATTACTATTGCGGCGGCATGTGGCGCGATTCATATCCCGAAACCCCCGGGTACGAAGGCTGGGGACAAGGCGTGGGCGCGGGATTGCGGGCAGGTGGCCGCCGGCGGCATCGGCGTAATTCTCGACAACGGCGGCGAGAACGTCTACGAGTTCGACTACCTCTCGCACGGCGGAGGGTATTGGAGCGGACTGGGTTTCGCCCGCGACTTCGGCGGAAACACCAAGCGCCTGATCACGCGCACGGCCTACAACGGCGGCCCGCGCACACAGCCCAACTTCCAGCGCTTCGGCTGCGGCTGGGGCTGCCATTATTCAATGGGATTCCTTTTCGACGACGGCGGCGACGACGTTTATGAAGGCACGATCATGGGCACGGGCATGGCCTGGGACTGCTCGATGGGCGTGCTCTGCGATTTCGCCGGCAACGATCATTACAAGGCCACCGGCGGACTGACCCAAGGCTCAAGCAACCAGATGGGCCTGGGCATCCTTTTCGACTACAACGGCGACGATGCGTACGAGGGATACAGCCAAGGCTATGCCTCGCCCAGCATGTCGTATCACCCCTTGCCCGACTGCGGCGGCAACTTCGCGTTCCTCATCGATTACGGCGGCAACGATCAATACGGCTGCGGCGCCAACAACAATACATATATCGAACGCGGCTGTTCCGGGGGATTCCTCATCGACCGTCCGCAACCCGAAGAAGTTCAGCCCACGGCCAGGAAGAACCCGCCCGCCTCTACGGTAGGGAAATGAAATTCTATATGAACAAGGACGTCATTGCCATGAATAAGATAATACGCTTGTGCGCCGGTTTGTTTTCATTGTTATTGGTCTTAGGATTTGTTTCCATCGTTGTCGGTTGGGGAGTAGCCCAACAAGCGGCTCAGGCTGACGACGACGGGCCCACGCTTTCAAGATCGCTCCCGGCGGAGCGGAGCGATGCGAACGAAAACGCGGGAAATAACCAG
The DNA here is from genome assembly GCA_963838495.1 of Pirellulales bacterium. Taxonomy (GTDB): domain Bacteria; phylum Planctomycetota; class Planctomycetia; order Pirellulales; family Thermoguttaceae; genus JBEKIK01. The sequence goes on from CAWIRC010000001.1 coordinate 1,075,724, forward strand.
GGCGATGAATCCGATCCCGCATCAGCCTCCGGGGACGAGCAGGCCGGCGCCGACATGCCGCAAACGGATGCCGCAAAAGTCTCGCCCGACGCCCAGGATAAAGTCAGCGTCGAAGGGCCGGTCGAGGAAAGGATCGACGTAAAGCCGGCGGAAGAACAAACCCGGGCGGCGGCCGAAACCGAGCCCGACAAGCAGGCGGAAATTTCCGGCGGCGACAAGCCGGCCGCCACGGACACGCCATCGCAGTCCAAACAACCGGCGGCGGCCGAACCGCAAAAGCCGAATCGCGAACTCAGTCCCGCGCTGGCCGCGCTGCGCGATAAAACGCGCAGTACCCTGGGCACTTATCAGAAGATGCCTTTTAATTCCCGGCAGAATACGCCCGACGAAATCATCAACTGTTGTTTGGCTTTAGGATGCGATGCGGAAATTTCCCTGATGACAAACCAAGGAGAACGGCGCGCAAACGGAATCATGTGCCTATGCTGGAACTATCCCTGCGCCGGGTACCAGCCCCTGACTGTGATCGACGGCCGTGTTTCCGCCCGCCTGGGTTACGGCCTGCAATCCAGGCCGTCGCAACTTCTGGCGGCCCTGGCCCTGGCCCGAGTGCCGGCAACATACCAGATACACGTGGGCAATGCCATGTTTTCGGTCGCCGACCTGGCCGAGTCGGAAAAACTCTCCTGCCGCTCCGGAACCGATTTGTCGCTCAAATTGGTGGGCTTGGCGTATTACTCCGACGGCGCGGAGTGGAAAAACGACCTCGGCCAGGAGTGGTCGCTGGAAAAGATCATTAAGGAAGAACTTGCCCAGCCCACGCTTGCCCCGGGCAGCGTGGGAATAGACTGCCTGCTGGGCCTAAGCTACGCGGTCTGCCGCCGCGAAAAACACAACCTGCCCGTCGAAGGACAGTTTGCCCGAGCGAAAAAATACATGAACGAATATCAGAATTACGCTCTGGGATTACAAAATTCCGACGGTAGTTGGGGATATTTTTTAAGCGGCAAGGGAGTCAACCGCGACGACTTCGCGGGGTTGCGGTCTTCGGGCTCCGTGCTCCAGTGGCTGGCACTTTCCATGCCCGAAGAAAGGTTGGACGATCCGGGCATGGCGGCGGGACTGGCTTATTTGATCAATTCCCTCAACAATCAGCGCTATTTAAGCAGCCTGCCCGCGCTTTCCACCCGGGAAATCGCCGGCACGATGCGGGCCCTCTCCGCCCTGGCAATATACGACGAACGGCTCTTCAAGCCGGCCGATCCAGTGCAGCCGCCCGAGGAAAAAAAGCCTCCCACAAACACCGCCAAACGGGAATCCAACGCCGGGCAATCGCGCTAGCCAAAAATTGGTAGTTTGGGCGGATGTTTGAGCAAACGTCTGAGATTGTGAGACACCGGCCAACGCTGCAAATCGCGCACAGTTGTAAGCCGTTGTATGTACCCGTCTTGTGCGCCCTTATCAATGCCTTGCTCCTGAATCGATGGACGAAAAACGGCTTATTTTGTTGTTTCTCCCTTACCAGGAGTGAACTTCCCTTCAGCAAGCAGCCGCCTGAACTCTTTTCGCGTATCCTCAGTGGTTGGTGTGGCAAGTAGGAAGACGTTCATGTCGCGAGCTTTGCCTTGCTTGAATACGGTTTGACCCTGTTTCAGGAGGCTCTCGGTTTCGGGCCACGACAAAGGCATCAAATCGGAAAACTCTTCGGGCACACGACCGGGGTCGTCCAAGGAAAGCAATAAGATAATTATGTCGCCGGGTTTGGCATTTTCCTTCAGCGTTTCTTTGTAGTCATTCGTGTTATGGGGGCTATAGGATGTCCACGGTGCGGACTCGTTGAGCACTTCAACATTTTTCTGATCCAGGGTTCCAAAGACGAAAACGCAGTAACGTGAGTCTTTGCGGTAGTCGGGCGTTTGGGCGGTTGTTGTCGTCTCAAAATCCGGGATGAACTTGTGCTCAGCTACCAGCCGCTGGAACTCTTTTCGCGTGCCCTCAGTGGTTGGTGTGGCAAGTAAGAAGACGTTCATGTCGCGAACTTTGCCTTGTTTGAATACAGTTTGCCCCTGCTTTAGGAGACTTTCGATTTCAGGCCACGACAAAAGCATCAGATCGGGAAACTCTGCGGGAACACGACTGGAGGTCTCCAGGGAGAGCAATAAAAGGATTGTGTCGCCGGGTTTGGCGTTCTTCAGCATTTCCTTGAATTTAATCGTATCGTTGCTTTGACCCTCCAAGCCCCAGCCGGGGGGAAATTTCCGGAGCATGTTAAGCCCCAGGCTTCCAAAGACGAAAATGGTGGGCGTCGGTTCCCACCACCCGCGTTTCAAAACAGAATCGCCCGTTCCAAAATAGTTGTCGCCGAAGCCCTCTCCGCCGTCGGCCGGATAGAAACTGATATGCGGCCATCCCTCAATTAACATCGGAAGGTAGACTGCAAACTTGCCCTCGCCCTTCGTGACCTCGGTCATCTGGACTTTGAAGTACTTTCCTCTCCCCTCGGCGGCATTTTTGGCGGTGGTGAAAGCCGCCAAACTGGCCTGGTCGTGCGAGGCCAGCGTGTAAGCTCCCTTGATCCAGTAGATATTGCCCGGCGTAAATGTGTCCGCGGTGCCTCGGACCTCAAGGATGCTGATCTTGTCGCCATCCAGGAAATGGGTTGCACCCTGTTCGAATTTGATAACGTAAGGCAGTTCGGACGTCGTTGTTGCATTCGGCTTGCCGGTCGATGTTGCCGTTGCTTCAGAGTTTGAGCCGGCCGCTACTTCCGCCTTTGTGCTCTGAACGAATGATGGCAAGACAAACAATGCGAGCAAGGCGATCATGAACAACGATCTCATGGAGACACTCGGTGCGAATCGGCTTTCAAGTATCATCTCAATCCTCGCTTTCAGTGAAAAGGAATGTAGAAAATGACTGGCCGGCAGCAGCCTGCGCCTACCCTCGGCACGATCGACGACTCTGCCGTCTTTAACACAACTTCGGCATAGCGCTTTGTACAAGCGGGAAATGCGTAGCGGACCCAGGCGTCGCAACAACACTCTTCAGCGTGATGGATCTGCCGCCGAATCGCCCACACCAACGGATTCCACCAGTAGATGCACGAAACGACCATTTCGATGCCGCGCACCCAGTGGTCGCGTCGCCGCAAATGGGCGAGTTCGTGAGCCAGGATCATTCCAATCTGCTGGTCATCGAACTGGCTGGAGAGGCGCAGCGGCAAGACGATTGTCGGGCGGCGACCGGCACACCAAACCATCGGCACGCCAACACAGTTGACATAGCGCACCTCGGGCACCCGCCGGATGCCGAGCTTGTCCGCGAGTTCAAACGCCAGTCGCTGCAACCGAGTAGACGCCGGCAACGTGTTTCGTAAGAGATGTTCAAAACGCACAATTCGCGTGGCGGAAACGAGGCGCACAGGACAGCTCCACCAAGCCAGAACCAAAGCAGGACAGGCCGTGCTCGATCCCAAAATCGCCAAAGGCCCGCAGCAAAGTCATGTTCCGTCGCGCTGGTCGCTGATGCCTGCGCGGTCCTCTGAGCTATCGGCCAATCGAAAAGAGTGTGACTTTCAGCCTCTTGTCCCTCGGCCGGCAACATATCAGTGATTGCCTGGCCGCGCATGTGCGGCGAACTGGGCAGCCCAAACGCCGACCACTCGACATGAATGATCGGCGGAGCCACGAGCTTGACAAGAACCAGCAACCAGAGCAGGTGGGCGACCGGCGGATTACGCCAAACCCGCGTCAGTCCGTAGACTAATAAGGCGAGAATGAGTCCGATGACTGTGTTTTGTGCAGCCAGCGCGAAGATATCGTTCATAAGGCACCTCGGTCATATTCAGTATTTGTCGAGCAGCTTGCGAATCTCTGCCGCCTCTTTTTTGCTGAGCCGCTTCTGATTGATCAGTTGCATAATCAGAGGCGCGATCGAGCCGCGCCGAGGCGTTCGGCGATCGCTTTGAGTTCTTGCCCGAGGATGTCCGCGTTAGAGGTCGTCGGGGAGAAGACATGCACGAACGAACTTCGGTCACGGGCGACCAGTCCTTTGCGCTCCAGCCGCTGCAAGAACGAATGGACTGCGGCGAACTCGGATTCTGCGCCGTCGGGATAAACGACCTCGGTGATGGCTTTGGCCGTCATCAGTCCGCGCGCCCACAGGACCTTTAGCACCGCCAATTCCGCATCTGCGACTACTGCCCGTTTCTTGACCATGATGAAACCCTTTCCAGCGAATATAAGCAACCCGCCTATGATTATAGGCACATTGCTTATGAATGTCAAGCGCCTTTTTTTCGGGTGCCGACTTTCTATATGCATTTGTTTAGCGTGTCGTCAAAGTGCAGAGGTCTCCTGAGATCAGGACGCCAATCAGAATTGTCCCATCTGCGGTGGGGGTGTACTGCACTTTTGTCAGTTATTGAATGTCGCTTTAGTACGACACCGAAGCAGGTTAGGCACCGTCCTGCAAAACGTTGATTATTTGAAATATATTTTGTTAACCATCATTAATAGCTTCATTTAGTCCTGCAAACTCGTCTCACAAAACAAAATGCCAAAAACCCATTGATGAGATAAGTTATAGGTGCAGGTTTAATTTTGTGTATATAGAATTGCTACACCGCCCGATTCAGGCCGCGGATGATGTGTTCTATGACGGGGTCTTTTTGCATATCTACGGCAACTTCCATGTTGTGCCGCCAGGCGGGCACGCGACGTCGGTCGAAGATCGTGGCCCCGGTGGTCAACTCGCCCAGGGTTTCCACGTCGCCGGCCATGGGCTTGGTGGTGAAGAGTTCGGGATGCACCACCGACATCAACGCCACCGAATCGTGGACGTGAATTCCCTCCAGGCCCAGTCGCTGGCGATAGCTGCGGAAGGCGGGCGGCAGAATCTTGCGCAAAAATCGCCCCACCTTGCTCGATTCGTCCGGCAGTTGGTTGAACAGGTCGTAGCTCAGTTCAACGCGGTTGGTCACGTCCAGGGGGATGAGGGTTTTCGTCGAGGGCGAGCGAAAAACGATCTGGGCCGAAACCGGATCGCAAAAAATATTGAACTCGGCGGACGGCGTTATATTGCCGGGGGCGTTTATCGTGCCGCCCATGATGACGATCTGACCAACCAGGCCGGGAAGCTCCGGATCGCGCATGAACGCCCGGGCGATATTCGTCAGCGGGCCCAAGGCCACGATCGTCACCTGGTGGGGCGCCGCGGACCTGGTCGCAGATTTCTTTTTCCGAGGGAAGCAGATGCTGCCGCTCGGCCACGTCGAACTCGCAGCCCCCCAGCCCGTCGGCCCCGTACAAATAGCGACCCTCGACGGGCAGGCCGTTATCCGGTTCCGAGGCCGCCCCCAGCCGCGGTAGGCGCGGCGGATCGAGCTGTTCCAGAATAACCTGGATATTGCGCGTGGCCTGGGCCGGGGAAACATTGCCTCCCACGGCGGTCAAGGCCACCACGTCCAATTCCGGCTCGAAAAGCGCCAGACACAGGGCAAGAGCGTCGTCTATGCCCGGATCGACGTCGAGTATCACCTTCCTGGCCATGAGTTCCACTTTTTTTGGTAAAAAACCACCCGTCCCTTGTCAAACGCCGCTAAGTTTATTGTAAAAAAGCCGCTATGTATTGCAAGAGGGGGAAATAGAACGAACAAGAGATGAGGGACAATAAAAATCAATAGCAAATGAGTGCGAAAATGCTAAAAAATATCGTCGCTTCTTGCCAATAAATCAACTTATGCCCTTTTTTCCTAAGTCGCACAATATAACCGTGTACGACGCCTGGAACCGGCTGGTCGAGGTGCACGACGGTGAGACGATCTGGAAAAAAATAAGAGTACGACGGCGTCGGGCAGTGTCCGCAAAGCGAAGCCGAGTTGGAGTTGTTGCGGCGGTCGGTGGTGCACGGCGCACCGTTTGGCAAGGCATTATGGCAGGAGTGCACGGCAAAATGATTGGGCCTGTAATCCAGCCTGCGTGCCCGCGGTCGTCCGTGGAAAACACCGCCGGAGCAAAAATAAAGACTCCCGACCCCTGCTTTATCCCTCGACCCCTACTTTATCACTTCTTTTATCCCTCTCTTCCGACCCTTTTATCCCTTCCAACCGACCTGCCCATCGAAGTCGTCCGCTCAACCGAGGAAAAACAAAAATACTATTCACTCGTATTGGTGGAATAGAAGCCCTTCGATAGAGTTAATTGCCCAAAAATAATGCTAGAAAATACTTGACATCGCACAATAAAATCATTATCTTAACACTGTTGATTTTCATTCGCCCATCAGCGAGGCAGCGTCGTACTATGGCTTTTCGACCATTCGACACCGTCTGATGTCTTAGGGCAAAGTGTCTGTTTGATCGCCAAGATCTGCTGGCTGGTCTTTTGCCCCAAATACTCCAAACGTTTTTTATTCAGACAACGATGGTCTTCTTGGCAAGCCGTTTGTATATAACCGACCAGCCGATACGCTCAGCTCGCCAACAAACCACACACACAATAAGGAGTGAACAGTCATGCGCTACCGCAAAATCAAAATCTTGTTATTTTTCTGTTGCTTGATCGCCATGCTGGCCTGCCCGATCGCCGTCCGGGCCGCCTATATAGGCACCAGCCCAAATCTCCCACCGCACGATGGAGTTTATGTCAGCGAGGAAGAAGAATATATAATGTATCCCATGGGCGTCATTTTGACCGACATCGAACACTTCGGATTTACACAATCATGGCCCCCGCCTCTGCCCGGCATGACCGATGTGCATACCTTCGGCTCGACAGTGTCTGGAATGATTTCGGTGGACGACGGATTGAACTACCAGCCTTTCTCTGCTTCCGGTAACACGACCGTGCGGATCTTCGGCGAATACGGTTCGGAAAACCCTTTGTACTACGATACGGAGATGCTACAATTGGATCTTAATATGATGACACCGTACGGCCCGGCGATGATTCGTGAAAGCCCGACTCATGCATCCACCGGCCAGACGGTCATTACCGATCTAGGCAACGGCGGTTATCAAATCGACAGCTTCTTTGACGTCTTCACGGAACTGTCGCTCGACAGCGGTCAAAACTGGTATCCCGACGCGAACGGGTCATGCCGCGTGGACCTCACCCCGGAACCGTCGAGCATCATCCTCTTGGTCTTCGGTGTGTTAGGAATGATCGCCGTGGCACGCCGCTGCCAAAAGCGAGCCTAAGATAGGAAAAAAATGTTTTTGCCTTAAGATTTGAATGCATCAAGAACAGTGATTTACAATTATTTAGCCCCCGGTCACCACACCGGGGGCTTTTATTTTTCTTGTTCTTTCTTTTTCTTGCTCCCATGAACCTGCGTGAAAACACAATTCGAGGGGGATCAAAGGGTTCAGGAGTCTTTGTTATTTGCAGAGGGGAAGGAATTTGGTAATTTGCGGCAATGCCACGACGATTGCGAGTTTCCAGCGGAGGATATGCCTACCACGTGCTGAATCGAGTCGTGGGGCGGATGCGTATTTTCGGCAAGGAGCGAGACTTCGAGGCGTTCTGACAAAAATAAAGACTCCCGATCTTTATCTCAAGGCTGCCGGCTGAGTTGGAAGATGGGCAACATCAACGCCAGACCGATAGTTCCCACCACCACGCCCATCGCGGCTATCATCAATGGCTCGATAATGCTGGTCGTGGCCTTGAGCGTGGTTTCGACCTCGCCGTCGTAATAATTGCTGACCTTTTCCAAAACCACGTCCAATTTGGCCGCTTCCTCGCCTGCGCTGATCATTTGCACCAGCACTTTGGGAAAGAGCGTGGTCCCTCGCAGCACTTCGCAGATCCGTTTTCCGCCGGTCACCTCTTCTATGACTTTTTGCCAGATCATTTCATAATAATAATTTCCGGAAACGGCTTGGGCGAGCTTGATGGCCTCTATCACCGGCACGCCGCTGGCAAGCAGCGTGCCCAGCGTGCGAATGCTGCGGCTGATCGTTACTTTGCGGAACATCGTTCCGACTACGGGAGAGTTGATCTTGATCCAGTCCAAGATGCGTCTGCCGGCGGGAGTGCGCCGCCCATAGAGAAATCCTCCCACAAGAGCCGCGGCGCCGGCCAAGAACAAATACCAATAGTTTGTGATAGCATCTGAAACCGACATCATCACAAGGGTTGGGACGGGCAATTGCGTGTGCCGCAGCTTGAAAAGCGGCATGAATTTCGGCATGACATAGGTCAAGAGAAATATCGTCACACCCGCGGCCAGGACCATCATGATCATGGGATACGCCATGGCGGCGCGAACTTTATGGAACGTATCCATCTCTTTTCTCAGGTACGTGGCGATGCGGTCGAGCATTGCGCCCAACGTGCCGGTCGCTTCGCTGGCCCTTACCAGCGAGATGTAGGTGTTATCGAACAGTTTTGGATAGCGGGACAAAGCCGCGGAAAAATCTTCCCCCGATTCGACGGCTTCCTTCAATCCCAGTAGAACTTTTCGCAGTGCCGAATTGCTTTCCTGTTCGATTATTCCGGAAAGCGCCGCCGACAATGTAATGCCCGTATCGACCATAATCGCCAACTGGGCAGTAACATAAATCAAGTCCTGCCGGGAAATCCGGACTGGGAACAGGTTCCACAATTCCCGGGCCGCTTTTAGTTCCAGGACGTGGAATCCGTCCCGGTGCAATCGCTGCCGGGCATCATCGGGCGAGGCGGCTTCGATGTTTCCCTCATGGGTTCGTCCCATCGAATCACGCACGCGATAATTGAAAGTCGTTGCAGTGGCTGACATTGTAGGAAGAAAGCGGTTTGTAAATGGCGGTTAATACATAATGGCCGGCCGTAAACGGCATCAACCGGCATGTTTTTGCGCGGCGCCTGACGTGCAAGAACACCTAAGTACCCTGGCATATCCCGCCGCTGTCGCCGACAATATGAAATACCTCCTCGATGGTGGTGATTCCTTCGCGGACTTTGCGGAAACCATCAACGGCCAGGGTGATCATGCCGTCGGCAAGTGCTATGCTTCGCAGTTTGTTGACGGTCGGATCGGCCACGATGGCGTCGCGCATTTCATCGCTTATGACCAGCAGTTCGTGCACCGCGATGCGGCCCTTGAAACCGGTGTTCCTGCAACTCTTGCAGCCCACGCCCTTGTAAAATTCGCTGAATTCACAGCCCATGCGTTCCAAGGCTTTTCGCACGGTGCGCGGGGGTTCATGAGGTTCGCGGCACTTGGTGCATATCCGCCGCACCAGGCGCTGGGCCAATATCATGTTTAACGCCGCGCCGATCAAATACGGCTCCACGCCCATGTTTATCAGCCTAGTGATGGCCGAGCAGGCGTTGTTGGTGTGCAGGGTGCTGAATACAAGATGGCCGGTCATGGCCGCCTGGATGGCGGTATGGGCGGTTTCCTCGTCGCGGATCTCGCCCACCATGATGATGTCGGGATCCTGCGCAAAAGCGTGCGCAGGGCCGCCGAAAACGTCATTCCGATCTTCGACTGCACCTGGAACTGGTTGATCAAGGGCAGGTGATATTCGATAGGGTCTTCAACCGTGCAAACGTTGTTCTCCATGGAGCTGATCTCGTTCAGCGCGGCGTAAAGAGTGGTGGATTTGCCGCTTCCGGTCGGCCCGGTAACGAGGATGATGCCGTTTGGTGCGCGGATGTTTAGCCGGAAACGATTGAGAATGTCCTCGCCGAATCCCAGGTCTTCGAGGTTCAGCGAAACGCTGCGGGTGTCGAGCACGCGGATGGCGGTTTTTTCGCCGCGCGTGGAGGGAAAAGTGCTCACGCGGAGGTCGATCTTGCGGCCTTCCAAAAGCACGTGCACGCGGCCGTCCTGCGGCAGCCGCCGCTCGCTGATGTCCATGGAGGCCATGATCTTGATGCGGCTGGTTACGGCGTTCAAACAGGTGCAGGGGCACTTCCAGGGCCTTGTGCAATTTGCCGTCTATGCGATACCGCACCCTCATGCAGTGCTCCGACGGCTCGATGTGGATGTCGCTGGCGCCATCCTTCACGGCGTTGAAAATGATGTAGTTTACCAGGCGGATGATGGGATTCTGGCCGACGGCATCCTCGTCTATCTCTCCGATGTCTTCGATAACCTCTTCGATGAGCGTCACATTGGTCGACTCCGAATCCTCGATGATGTCGTCTATCACGAAGACCTTGGAATTGGGCAACGAGGTAATCATCCGCCGGATATCCTTGGTGCTGGCGGCGACAATCAGGACCTGCGCGTTGGTCATACCCCGGATCTCGTCGATCAAGAACAGATTCGACGGCTCGCTCACGGCGACGGTCAAAACCCCGCGAATCATGAACATGGGCAGAACTAGATTTTTTTCGATGTATTCGCGGGGGAGCAAGTCCACGATCTTGGCGTCGAAAAGCCGCGCCTCGAGCTTGGCATAGGGAACGCCGTACTCCACGGCCAGACATTCGACGATCTGATCTTCGCTGCAATATTGCAGCTCGACCAGCAGTTCTCCCAGCAGTTTTCCCTTGCCCTCTTCCTTCTGCTTTTCCAGCGCGGATTGCAAGCCGTCGGGCGTAATGTAGCCCTTTTCAATCAACAGGCTGCCAAGGCGGCGCGGCGCAAGGATTGCTGTGGACATGGGCGGGGGCAAAATTTTTTTATGAAGAAAGGGGTCTTTGTTCGGGGTTTGAGCATTATCTAGCCCGCATTTGTTATATTGCAGTAATTCGATTACGTCCGTAGGCCCCTTAAAAATAAATTATCCTTGCATGCCATGGATCAATGAAAGCTTTTCACCGCGTCCATCACGCTCTCGAAGACTTCCAATTGTTGATCCAGCCGCGTTATTTCCAGAATTTTGCGGTTGTAAACGTTGCTGGTTGCGATCTTCAGGTCGCCCAGCTTTTCCCGAAGGGCATCCTGCACGTTAAGCAATGCGGTGAGGCCTTTACTATCGATCGACTCCGTGCCGTCCAAATCCAGCACGACGTTGTGGATTTCCAGCCCGCTGAAATAGGCTTCAAAGCCGTCGCACTGGTCCGCCTCGAGTTCCTTCGGGCTGTGGACCACGATCACGTCGCCGAATATTTCCTGGGGAAGGTTCATGCCGCCTCTACGCCTTAACGGTATTTTCCTGAAAAACGTCGTTCACGCCATCCAGCAGTTCATGCGGGCTGAAGGGCTTGGAAACTATACGCAATATGCGCAACTGGCCGAACAATAACTCGGGCGAAAGCTCGTAGCCTTTGGCCGTAAGCATAAACACCGGCAAGTCGGCGGCTTTGGGATCGTTGCGGAGGCGGCCAATCAGTTCCAGGCCGCTTAGCCGGGGCATCTGGCAATCGGTGATCAGCAAATCGGGTTTGCAGTTCTGGATTGCCTCCCAAGCCTCTTCTCCGTCGGACGTGATCTCCACGTCGTAGCCGGCCTTTTTCAATTTGAATTCCATGGCGCGAAGAATGTGGATTTCGTCGTCGCAAAGTAAAATTCGCTTGCTCATAACCTGTCCTGTTTCGATATAAATTTGCGATTACGCACCATTTCCCCGCCCATCGTGCAATATGCGAAATATCAAAACAACATTTTCATTTTTGTTTTTCAGCCCTCGGTCTTCAACTGGCCCGTGGAGCGCATGGAAACCGAAAAAGTGCTGCCCACTCCCAGCGTGCTTTCAACGGCGAGTTGGCCGCCGTGCACGTCTTCGACAATGTGTTTGGCCAGGGGCAGGCCAAGGCCCGTGCCCTGCGCCATGTCTTTATCCTTTTTCACGCGATAGAACTTTTCGAATATTTTACGGCAATCTTCCGGACTGAGTCCCACGCCCGTGTCTTGCACCTCGAAGCGGACCTGGTCGCCAACCAGCCGGCTCAGCAGGGTGACGGCGCCGCCCTCGCGGGTATACTTGACGGCGTTGCTCAACAGGTTGATTGCCGCTTGCAGCAGCATGTCGCGGTCGGCCAGCACGCCCAGGTACATGGAGCTCAGTTTCGAAACGAGCTTGATCCGTTTGGCTTCGGCCGCCGGCTGCACCACATGCAGGGCCTCTTCCAGAATCTGATTCAAGGATTGTTGTTGCTTGCTGACGTTGACCACCCCGGCTTCGATGCGGGCGATGTTCAGCAGGTTTTCCACGAGCCTTTGCAGGCGGTCGGCCTGCGTGGAAATGACATTCAGGAATTCCTCGCGGGTATTTTCATCGTTGGCTTCTTCTTCGGCCAGCAGCTCGACGTAGGCCTTGATGCCCGCCAGCGGAGTTTTCATCTCGTGGCTGACCGAAGATACGAACTCGGCATTCCGTTTTACCACGGCTTTCAGGTCGCCGATGTCGCGGAGCACCACTACCGCCCCTTCCGATACGGGCGATTTATCCGGCGATCCGACTTTTTCGGAGGCCAGCTTGCAGGCGGTGGCGCGATACCATTTAGACCCCCCGTTACCGGCGGGCACCTCGATCTCTTCAGAGCGTGCGCCCGCGGTCTTCCGCTGCCTCACCGTGGTCAACAAATCGATCAGCTTCTGGCAATGCACTATTTTGCCCAGGGCCCTTGTTTCCGTCTTGTCCGCGTCGAAACTAAATATTTCTTCCGCGCTGTGATTGGCCAACACCAACTCGTCGTATTCATCGATGGCTAAAATCGGGTCGGTTAATCCCTCAAAAATACTTTTGATCTGCTCGGCTTGTTTTACGGCCCGAAGACAATGGACCTCCTGAGCGGTTCGGGTGTGTTCCAAGTCCTCCACGCGCCGTTTGTAGTCAAGCAAGATATTTCGAATCTGTTCCGCAAGATTGCTCATGGGATGATCCGCGGACAAGGAGGGCATGTTGTCGTTGGATCCCGGAGGCATGTGGCAGAGGCACATGGCTTCGATATGCCGCCGCAGTTGTTGTTGTTGTCTTGTTTGCCGAAAAAACTTGTATGCAAGCAACCCGCAGCAACAAATCAACCCTATACACAACAAGCCGTTAACCAGATGGAGCGATGCGGCGTCGAATCCCGTTCTGCTTAACCAAGCCAATGCCAGGCTGCCGACAGTTGCGATCGCCGCCACAACCGCCAGTTTGTACGAATTCGAGCTGCTCATGTTGAGTGAAAAACTCAAAAGTTACGCGCAAGGGAAGATAATATTTTGGCGCCAGGTTCAACGCAGTTAAAACTTTATCCGCCAGGTTTAAAACCCGTTAAAGGCCATAAACGTTATGTACATAGAGCTTCCCTGCAAGGGAGAAACGCCGGTAAAACGCCGGACGCGACGCCTACAGAGGCATTAACGACGCACGGCATAGCGGGGGTCGAGGGTTCGCGCCTGTTGAAAAAAGGCGTCTGCCGACTCGACTTGCCCAAGTTTTACCAGCGTGCATCCCATCAAAAAATAGGATAAAGCACTCGACTTGTCCAACGAAAGTGCTTGTTGCAGAGCAACTTGGGACGCCTGGAAGTCGCCCAGCCGATAATGGGCAACGCCCAACATGCGATAGATCGCGGCGGATTTAGAGAAACGTCTGGCGGCCGGCACTAGTAAATCTACGGCTAATTCCGGATGATTCGTTCGCAATGCCGCGCCCGCAGCAATAACCGGCAATTGCGGATTATTCGGCTGGACAGCCACGGCCTTATTAAAGGCAATACGCGCCGCATCGCTGTCGCCTTCGGACAATGCCCGCTGCCCCATCGCTTAACGACTCTTCCGCCGAAACGGCAGATTCGGCCCGTACATAAGAATCGGTAAAGGCGGCGTTTTTAGTCGTTTTATCGCCAGTTTCAAAGATCGGCGTCGCTTGGGCGGGATTGCCCGCGGCAGGCTGCTTGATCGGCAGGAGACGCCAAAAACGGCCCCTGCCCATTGGCAGATGGAATGACTTTATTATCCGAATTTAAAGGCCCTTGGCCGGCCGTCAGGACAACGGCGTTTGAGATTCCATGCTCGGAGCCTTCCGTATCCTTGATCTTCTTGCAACATAACGCATACATTTCATTTTCCGGTTCGGCCCGGGCGGCTTGCTCGTAATAAGACATGGCGCCGGTTGTTTGACCGATGGAATCCAGCACCAATCCTTTGGTATAAAAAGCCCGGGCATTGCCGGGTTGCAGGCGGAGCGCTTCGTCCACATGTTTGAGGGCATCTTCCGGGCGTTTATCGAGGAGGTCCACTTCGGCCAGCAGAAGATGGGCGTCGATATGGCCGGGATTTCGGGCCAACAATACTCTCAAACCCTCGCGGCAGCCTTTCGAATCGTTTTGCTCCCAACGCGCCAAAGCGGCTTCATAAGCGGCCTGGTCCCGGTGCGTTTCAAAATTCCGTATGATCTCTTCTTGCGCCGGAAACGTTTCTCCGCCACGTCGCCGTTTAATAATGACTTGGCAAAAGGCAAACTAGAGCAGCCGGATGACAATCCGAGAACAGCCGCCGCGACGAAAATCAACGCCGTCAGTTTTTCTCGCACTTGGTCTGAACGCTCCATATTATGAATTCCCCGCCAATCAAGCGAGTTCCAAATCTTTGCAAACGACACGATTCACGGAAGTTTTATGGGCCGCGGAATATCCTCGTGCGGGCCGGGCATTCCGCGATCGTACGGATGCAGCGGTATCGGTTGCGGCATCGCAGGCCTTTCCAGGTCGTCGATCAGCCAATCGGCCACGGCATTGCCGTCCAAGGGATTTACGGCGGCAAGATCGCACGCCGGCCGTTCTGCCCCCAGCGTGTGATCGCCCACTCGCCTGCCCAGCCAGATGTCGCTGCGCAAATCAATGGCGGCGCGATTGAGCGGATCGAATTGCACCGCCATCTCCGCGAATCGCAAGGCCTTTTTTTGATCGCCGTCTGCCCAGGCGGCTTGGGCCAGCCGGAAATAGCGCCGGGCAATGGAGCGTTTGCCGAAGGGGCTCATCTTATCGGCATACGTGCCGTGCCGGCGATAGTATTCGCAGGCCGCTTTTTCTCCCTCCTGGCACGTGCCCGGCTCATACACGATTCTCGGCGTAATCAGCACCAGCACCTCGTACCGCTCGATGGTCTCCTCGGTGTTGCGAAAACATACGCCGATTACAGGCAAGCTTCCGAAAAACGGAACTTGCTGGGTGCTCGTGACCAACTGGTCCCGCATCAGGCCGCCGATAATCACCGTGCAGCCGTCGTGCACCATTACATTGGTGGTGACCTGGGTGATGGTTTTGTTGGGCAGCGTGACGCCGTTTTCCGTCTTCACGTCGCCGTCGGAGAGTTCGGGATGGATTTCCATGCGTATCAGGCCGTCGCTGGATACGAACGGGCGCAGGCGCAACTGGGCGCCGAGGTCCAGAAATTGCACGGCGTAAGTCGTGCTTGTTTCCGTGACCGTGGAACTGAGATATCCCTTTTGTTCGCCTATTTGAATGTCGGCCCGATGCTTGTTCAGCACCATCACCCGGGGATTAGCGATAACGTTCGTGTCGCCCACGGTCTCCAGTGCATTGATAAACATGCCCAGGCTCGTGTCGAGGAATCCAAACTTCAAGCCCCCTTCGTCAAACTTGAAATTGGCCAACGCGTCTAGCGGCGTTCCAACCCCGAACTTGATGTTGGGATTGTTGCGCAGAAGCTGATAGTTTACGCCGAATTTATCCTCATCTTTCAGGTGAACGCTCAGAATCATCGCCTCGATGGAAACCTGCAAGGGGCGCACGTCCACTTCTTCCACCATCTGATCGATTTGCGCGAGCACGGCTTCGTAATCGCGGACCACTACCACTTCGTTGCCGGCGAACTTGTTGCCGCCCGCGTTCGAGTCGTTGGCCGCTATGCCCGCCTCGGCCGGAGTCGAAACGCTGATCGCGCCGACTTTTTCCGACAGAAGCGGGGTAATCAGCGTCTTCAGTTCCGAGGCGGTGATGTAGTTGGGCTGGTAAACGCGCGTGCAGATCCTGTCCAGCGACTGCTCCAAATTGTTGAAATCTTCGGGCGTGCCTACAATGATGTAATTTCCGTCGCGCTTGGCTATGTAACCCGTGGACTTGAGAATCGCGTCCAGCGCGCTGTCAATATCGACGCCGTTAAGCGTGGCCGAAACTTTGCCCTCCACGTTTTTGCTCGCCAAGATGTTCAATTTGCCTTGCTCGCTCAGCAGATCCAGCACATTGTGAATGTCCTCATTGTAGATATGGATTCGCAATTTGCCGTCGCCTTCACCCTCAATCGTCGATTTGACCGGCGACTTAAGCGCCTGGCCAGTAGCGGGTGAAGGCGCCGTTTTTCCCGTCGCCTGTCCAGGCGACGCCAATCGCTCCTGCAAGAATTTCATCACGCCGGGCAGGCCCGACTTGCCCGAGGAAGTATCTCCAGGCTCCGGCGGCGGAGGCGGCACGTACTCCTGAGCCGTGGGCGGATATGGCTGAACTCCTATCGGACCCGCGGGACCAGAAGGCGGCGGAAGCGTTACCACGTGGTCCTGGGGAAATTGCGGCTGGCTGGATGCCGGTTCCTTCGGTTTCCCGGCTTCCTCTTGTTTTGGGGCGGAGATTGTTTTCGCCCGCGGAATTTCAGCGCCTGTTCCATCGATCCACTGTCCGAGCGCCGACTGAAGATTGGCCGGGATCGTGCCACATTGAAGTCCGATTGGAAGAAGGGCCGGATTGGAATGAATCTCCTTATGCCCTCTCTCTCCGCAAGAGAGTCGGGCTGAGCACATTTTCTTATATTTTCTTCCGCTAGAGATCGGTTTTGGGCGGGAGGCTTGAGATCGCATGATTTTTCGCAATCATTCGCGGGGATTGTGCAAATCCCCACGATGATCGCCCATCCCACGCCGATGGCGGCACAAACTATCAACAAGCCGAATCGGCGAAAGGTTTTCATGTGTCTTCCGTGACGCCAGAAAAAAGTGATTCCGCGACTGCAAAACGAAAAGTTTGCCTGCAAATGATATTTTCTTTAAAGACGATATCACCCGCAAACAAATGTTTTTTTCTTGTCAGCGCCCCGTTTTTTATTTCTCAACCTTTCCCAGAACCATGCGGCTGGACGTGCCAGGCTCGGGGATGCTCAATTCGAATTGTTCTCCTTCCATTTGTAAAACCACGCGTCGATCGTGAATTTCGGCAAGCACGAATTTGTAGCTTCGTCCTTCTTTTTGCACCTCGATCGTCTGTCCCAGGTTGTATGTTTTGCCGCCGATCCTGGCTATTCCGCCGTTTTGTCCGATAAGCGTGCTTGTCAGCGCCATGCCCAGGCTCGCCGGCGACACGGGCGGCGTTTTGGCTTTCGCCTCCTCCTCGATTGCGGTTTTATCGATTGTTTTTTTCGGTTCCTGGAACGGATCTCTATCTAAGGTTAACGCCGGAGCGGGACAAGTCCGCGGGTCATTGTTTATCCAATTCAACGCTTCTTTCCAGCGATGCTGTAAAGGTTTGTTCTCCTTATCGGCACTTGCGTCGCCCGCGGAATTTGTTTGCGCCGGCGACGTTTCCACTGCGACTTGAATTCCAGCCGGCGATTTTTGACCTTCTTTGGATTTATTTATCCCTCCGAAAAAATGCGGCGCCCAGAAATATAACCCTATTGCCGTCATTATTCCCAAAACAACGGCCTTTTTTGGATGAGCGGCGATCTCGTGTATAAATTGTTTGCCTAAATTATTTATATTCACAGTTTTGTCAGCGGACCCATGGTGGCAGGCACCTAATGGTCATGCTCCTCCGTATATCGGTTATTTATTACTATCGGTGTAATTGGAAATTTTTGGATTATCGGAAAAGACAACTAAGTTTATTTCGCACGATATATTTCCGCTATTTTGCCCTGCCCTGCTAATTTGAAGTGAATCCATCCAAATAATCTGTGGTAAACCCTCCAAAGAACGAATGAAATCGTGAATTTGGGCAAAAGTTCCTACACAAGCGATGTGAATGGGAATCTGTCTAATTATGCCTAGTTCAACGAACAATTGAGGTTCAAATCTAGTGGTGGAAGTTCCAGCTTTTTTGCATAAATCGTTGATATTGCCATACAGCACCGGCAGGCGGTGAACCATAAAAGCCGCGCGCTGCCAATTCTCAATGTACGACTTAGCCTCGAGCAGCTCTTGTTGCGAGGCGGCCAACTCGGCGGATATCTTGTCCGAGTCGCCGATGTAAAGTTGTCGGGACGCTATTTCAGTGCGCATAAGGGCGATCATTTTTTGGCCGGGGAAAAAAACGAACGTTATATGAATCACGGCTATGGCAACCAGGGCTATGGTCACCAGCCAACTGCCGCGATGGAATTTGATTTCGGCTGTATACATGTTCTTCACCTATGTTTATGGCATATTTTATTATTCAAATCATTCTTTCGCAGTTTGAAAGTTAAAATCGTCGAATATCCCCGTCGGCATGACGGTAATTTTAGGCGTACTTTGCCGCAGCGGTGTTTTTTGCTCATCTATGGGGCTTCCGGGCTGGCCATAGCCGGGTTTTACAACCAGCTTGGCGTGGAATTGAATCTCCCTACCCGAAGACTCGCCGGCGCTGGTAACGGAGACCAATTCCGCCTTGCAGAACAAAAAGTTCGATTGCATTACATCCAGATAATGGTGCAGCACGGAGCTATCGGTGGTGGCACCGATTAGGATGACGACGGTTCGTTTGCCCTCGGATTGGCTTTGCAGGGTTTGAAGGTCCCGCTCTGCGGCCGATAATGATTTTTGTTGATCGCCGGGACTTGCCGCGGCTGCGGCAGGAGCGCGTCCGATGCCCCGCCTGAACTCTCCGCCTCGCGAGTTATTTGTAATTGTTGCAGGGTAATTTCTTCGGGCAACTGGGACAATAAAGCCGACAGCAGTTGGCTTTTCGGCCAGGGATGGCGCAAATAGGTGATCAATTCGGCCCGGCATTCGGTCTGTTTCAATTGGGTTTGGACCTCGGCCAGCCGTTGTTTTTGGCTTAATGCCAATTCATAGGCGGGCGTAAGCCCGTCCAGTTCTCTTTCCACCAGGCGGCGGCGGATGTTTTGACTGATCGTTAGGAGCGCAACCAGCCCCAAGAATGACGTGACCACGATTATCTGCCAAGGTTTGGTCTGGCGATAGGCGTTTTGTTGATGATACTGGGCCGGTAAGAAGTCGATGTCGATCATGCTTTCATGTTCCGCTGGAAAATTTAAGGTAGCGTGAACGTTTAATGATAATGTGTATCCCGCAATGCCAGGCCGGCGGCCACGTCCCACTGTGCAAAGCGCCCCCCGGGCAGGTTTTTTTCGTAGATCCTAAGAGGATTGCCCAATTCGCAGGGCAGTTCCAGCCGGGCCCCGATCCAATCGACCAGGGTCTCGTTGGCCTCGCCGCCACCGATGATGCATTGTTGCAATGATTCGCTGCGGAAGGTCACGCTGTAGTAGCGTATGCATAGGGCAAGTTCATGCGCCAGGCGGTCCAGAATGGGCCTGATCGATTCCGTGATGCTGCGGTCGACTTCCGGGTCCCGCTCAGCGGCGCTGCGGTTGGCGTTGCGGCTGCGCAGGGACGCGGCGTCGGCGGTTGATAATTTCAAGTTCTTCGACACCGCTTCGTCTAGATGGCGCCCGCCGATATCGAGATATTTGATAAAAACAGCCTCCATTCCGCAAGCGATCACAACCAGCGTATTCGAGGCCCCTACATTGACGAACATCATTCGCCGTTTCTGATCTTCGTCCCGGCGCAGTTGCCGGCAGTAGGATCGCAAGATGGCCAGCGGTTCGGCATCTATGGCCGCGAGCTGAAGGCCGGCGCGTTCGGCCACGCGCACCATTCTTTCCACCAGTGGTTTATGACATGCCATGAGAATCACTTCCCTGCGAATGGAATCGCCCTGGCGGATCGTGTCGGCGTCGAGGTAGCGGATTTCGGCCTCTTCCCTGTTGTACGGCAGGCGCCCGGCGGCTTCGAAATGGACGATTTTCGTGAGTTCATCGCCCGAGGCCTGTGCAACCCGGATATTTTGCACGAAAAGGTTGCCCGCCCCCAGAGAAAACACCGCCTCCCGGCCACGGAAACGCCGGCCTTCCATGACCCGATGCAGGGACTCCAGAATCCGCTCGTCCTGCCGATCCTGGTTCAATGCCGGCTCGGGCGGCAGGTCCCACGCGCGGCGTCCCACACGCACGTCTGAGCGGCGTCGAATTGTATCAACTTTATCGACCTGCTGCCGACATCGACGCCGATTGGGCCGCACCGTTTTTTCGTCATCCACGTGACCATGATGTAACTCGATCTCCAGGAGTATAATTGCCGATTATGTCGGGACGGCAGTTCAACCGCCGTCCCAACGTTCGGAACACATTTTGATTATGGCGGGGGAGTTACCGAATAATCTCCGATTTGACACAGGCCCATTACGGGATCGACCGTGATCGTTATGTATCGCGCATTTGACCCGCTGCCGGAACCCAGCCAGACTACGGTGCCGGCCGTTCGCGTGGTGGCCCCCAAGGAATTGAATTCAAGATCGCTGACCTTTTGGTTGGTGCCTGCAACCTCGACCGCCGCTATTTGCACGACCGGTCCCATGTGGGGAAATTCGTCCAGGTCAACAACGTGCTGGGTCAACGTGTCGCTGGGCGACTTGAACGACGTGACGGGCAATTGATTCAACGACGTGTTCGAACCGCTGTGTTGCAGCATAAAACGATTTTGCGTTGTATCGAATGTGAATTTGTACGCGTCGTTGTTGGCCAGCGCCAGGCTGCGCCCGTAGGCTAGTTCGGTGCTTACAATTTGAGCCGTCGATCGCAATCCATCGAGGACGTTCGGATTGCTTTTGGGGAGCACGGCGCCGACCAAAATACATATTAATGCAATCACTATTAAAAGTTCGAGCAGCGTAAAACCCGCATTTTTGTGTTTTTTATCGTCAAGAAATATAAAGTCGCCAAACCCACGGAATGCAACCCATGGGCCGGGGGAAAAAATAACCGTAACATCGACATTCTTTTCCAAATGCTTAATAACCATCTGAATTGTTGGGATGCCTTTACTTCTTCGGCGGGACGACGATCACCCTTAACTCGCCGGAGCGCAGCAAAGCATTTTGCTCTTTGAGCTGATCGCGAATTTCCGTCAATACTTTGATCATGTCCATCCTTTGTTCCACCGAGTTGGCAAAGGGTTCCTTGGCCTGCGGAGGTTGCGCATTGGTCGTCCTATAAAAGCTTAGCACGCAACAACATAGGACAATGCCAACCAACAGCAATCCCCATTTGCTTGAGCGATTCATGACAGATATCCTTTCGTATTAAGGGTTTATCCTAAAGGTCCTTCTCCCGATCGACCGGCCATGCCGACCAACACCGCGTGTTGGCCACCAAAGGCACCTGTCGGCGCCTGGGAAGTGTAACGGTGAAGGCGAAATCGCGGCGATTTTATGAATTAAGGGCTTTCCGTCCATTTAATTACCTCCCAACGCAGCGCCCCGTCGGCCGAATTCACCAAAAACAGGGCGGCATTGGGAGTGGGCCAATGATAAGTAATAGAAGTAGTATCGGGATTTATAGTCAAGAGCGGTTGATAATTCAGACCTGCCCCGCTGCTATTCATATATACCGGAAAATACGGAATTGCATAGCGATAATATGTCCACCATATCGTGTAATACGAAGGCCAATTAGTCGTGTCCCAGGGGGTACGTTCCTTGATGTAAAATAATTTGCTTATCACCCGCCCGATGATGGGAATCGTTTGCGTTTGTGGGGCCTTGGATATCGTCAAGTTGTTAAAAACGGCAACTAATCCACTGATGCTGCCCGAAGTAACCGTGTTATTCACGGTTAAGTTATTGCAGATAATCGCCGGTAGCCGCACTGAATTTCCAGCCCCGAACATCCCGGGCAAATCCACCGCTTGGAAATTGATGCTGCTGCCGTCGAGCGTCAGGTTGCTTTTGCAAAACAGCGATCCTTTGATGGTAACGTTGCTTTTGATCGTCAAGTTGCCGCTATTATAATAGAAAATGCCCAACGGGTTGGTCATCGGATCCGGGCCAAGCGTGACCGATTGAAGGTTGTTCGATACCTGGGGAATCGAATAAGTCGGCCCGCCGGAATAAAGTTGATATGTGCTAAAACCAGTGGGCTGCGTCCAATCGCTTTTTGCCTGGTTTAAGGCGGACGTGGAGACCGGCGTATGTAAATAAGTCACTAGCGCGCTCAGGTTGGTGCTGTCTATTGCGCCGCTCACGTAACTTACCGTGCCCAGGAAAGGACGGAAGTCGGCATATCCGCCGTAATGCACCATATTGTACAGATCCGACAGGTAACGGACCCAGGAATCGGTGCCGGGGCTGTCCGGGTAATGCGGGGCGATCTTCAACGCGCCCTGAATCCGCACGGGACCCGATAATTGACATGGAATGTCTATCTCGAAAGGCTGCGAATATGTCTGATAGACCGTATATTGCTGCATCGTGCTCCAATCCGAAGGCTCGGTGCCCATTTGTCGCGGGACAAGATGAACCACGGCGGAAATCTGGTATGTGGCGACGCTCTGCGTGTTGAGCGGATCGACCGACTTGCCCGTCACCGATATTGTGCCCCGGAACGGATAATCGTTATAGTCGGGGTTGCTCGACGTCAGCGAGTCGTCGCCAAAGGTATAGGTTGCGGTGAAAGTATCCGAAGTCGACAAAGTGCCGTTGAGCGTTGAGCCGAATCCCGCCCAACTGCTGTCTTGCATTTTTTTCAGGGCCATCCGCATGCCGGTTACCGCGACTTGTTGCGCAGTGGCCCGGCGATCCGAATTTCTCTGAATCATATACGCCATGTTCTGCGATCGCACCGCCGCATAGGTTACGGCAAGCGTCATGGTAATTAAAAGCAGCACCAAGAGCACCGCCACGCCGCGGCGGCGTCGGGCAGGCGATTTCCAACATCGCTTCTTATGGGCAAGTTGCCGTAGACTATCTAACATAAAACGGTTATGGAATATTAAGCCCCCGCTGAACACAACAGGGATTTGGTTGTTTATTGACGATGCATTTGGTAATATAACGAAGCCGATCCATAATACGGAACGGGGACCAGGTTGGCAGGATATGCCGAGCCATTGGGGGCTTGCGGAATGAGCTGCAATTCCATCCGGACCCAGACTTGGCGCTGACCGGTCTGCCAACCGTAAAATCCCTGCACCCAAGGCAAATCTTTCCAGTTCACAGCATTATTCTTGAAGTTGTTCCAATCGTCTTGCGACGGCCAAAGGCGCGTTTCGAACCGCACCGCCCCGCGCAGCGCAGAACCGGTGGCCGAGGCAATCGGGCAAGATCGCAGCAGACTGGTAAGTGTGACGATCTTCGATTGGGCATTCGTCTTTATCGCCGCGATTTGACTTAACCAGGTCGAGGTATCAGTAATGGCAGGAACGGTGCGCGCATCGCCAGGCGCGGTGATCTCCACCAATTGATTGGGATTGGTCGGATGCGGACAATAAATCACCAATTCGCCGTACAGGGGCAGTCCGCTGGGATTTGCCGCCGTTGCGCTTGCATTGCCCGATGCCTTGGCTGGATTCCAAACCACCAGCGTGTCCGAGTAACGCCAACTATTGACCGTTTCCGCCACCACGATGCAGCCGGGAAATTGTTCGTTTGCCGTAGCCCCGTATATCGTGCGCGAAATGCGGTCCATCGCCACCTGCGCATGCTGCGTGGCAACGCCATAGCCCTCGCTATATTCAAAACCCAGTTCCGCCGTATGCGACAAGCCCGCCAATGCCCCCACAACCATGGCCATAATAGCCATGGCAAACAGAAGTTCCACCAGCGTCAGACCGGAAACTTCATTGCATCGTTGGGGCATAGGACAAGACTCGTTTTAGGGTGGCAAGCACTCGATTTCCTTGATTGCATGTGATACGAACCTCGACCATGCGATAATCGCTGGTCTGCCCGGTGGGCAACTTGGTGCCAAAATTCGATTCGCTTACATAATAAACGTCCACTTCTTGTTGCCAATTGTCTATGATTCCGGGCGTAATTTGGAAGAGCGGATTCCGTTGCCCGCCCAGCCCGTCGTCCTTGCCCGAGGCAACGCCGTAAAAATCCTTGGGTGGACTTGTGCGCAGACCGTTGAAATCATCGCTGTCGTCATAATATTGACGGGTGCCGCCCGTTGCCTCGCTGCCGTCCGGCCCCAATGTCGTGGAATGCGGATCAACGTCCGGCTCATAATATCTGCAGCCGACGATTTCATCCATTAATTGCTGCGCCATTCCGCGGGCAATCGCGCCGTACATAGCGTTTTGGGTGTTCTGAAGCGCGGTCGAAGTGCCAAACAATAAAATACTGCCCGCCAACGCCATGACGGTGATTGCCAACACTGCTTCTACCATGGTAAAAGCGGAGCGGTTCGGACGGCGTTTACAGATCGATCGGCAAGTCATGGACTTGAATTTTTTAGCCAAGACGCAACAAAATAAAAAAGGCACGGCAGGGTCCCCTCTAGCTCCCAGCTTTCCCCGCCGTGCCCTAAAACGGAGTCCTTTTACAGGACCCCGGTTCATGTGAACTATAGTTTTGACCTGCGGGTAGTCAAATTGTATATTCCCGCGGTCAAAAAACGCCATTTATAATGAACCAAGATAACGGTTGAACCGGGTGAAATAACCGTTGTAATGAAATCCGTTGTTGCCAAACCGCCACACGCGCTGAATTGTAGCAACCCCCGAATATCCGTAACGTTGGCTTCCTGCAACTAAGCGGATTATGTAGGTCGCATGAAATGCACCTGAGCAGATTTTGCAGCGTGCATGAAATGCGCAATCCACATTATTAAATACACATGAAAATGTGCATTTCACGCACCCTGCACCCAATCCAGCCCGAAATCCAGCGCAGGCGCCGAATGCGTCAGGGCCCCAACGCTGATCCGTTCGATCCCGGTTTCGGCAATTTGCCGAACCGTAGAAAGCGTAACGCCTCCCGAGGCCTCGAGTTCCACGCTGGCGTCGATTTTATCGCGGAGCGCGACCGCCTCACGGAGTTGCTGGATAGTCATATTATCCAGCAACACAATATCCGGTCCGGCCGTCAATACCCGGTCCAGTTGGTCTAAAGAATCGACTTCCACTTCGATGATAATTGCGGAAGGATCGCTTTTTTCCGCATGTTCAGCGATATAGCGTCGCGCCTTTAACACTGCTTCGGCCGGCGTGTAACCTCCCGACAAGGAAACAGCTCCCTCCCCGGCCCCCCAGGCCAGATGATTGTCCTTGATAAGCATGGCCTCGAACAACCCGCCGCGATGATTCCATCCGCCGCCGCAGCAGACGGCGTATTTTTCCAACCTGCGCCATCCGGGAGTGGTCTTGCGGGTATCAAATATCCGCGCTTTGGTTCCGGCTACAAGATCCACATACTTGCGCGTCAAGGTGGCGATGCCCGACAGCCGGCCGAGAAAATTCAACAACAGCCGTTCCACGGCAAACAGCCCCCGCGCCGCCCGGAAATCATTCCCACGCGCCCCCCTGCTCCACCGTTTGGCCGTCGTGGACTTCAGGCAACCAGACAAGACTTTCATCAATGGCCGCCAAAGCGATTTTTGCGCCGCATAATCCGGCAGCCACGCCGGCTTGTCTTGCTATGATCGATGCCCGGCCCGTAGCGCCCTCGGGAACAAGACTGCAAGTCGTCAAGTCGCCTGCGCGGCCCAAATCTTCATCGATCGCCAATTGCAGCAATGCCTGCCAATCGGCTTGTATATGATCATCCCATTGGCATTGGTGGAATTCTTTTTTCACCGCTCGGCTCCAAACGTAGACGGCAATCGTAAGGATGGCATATAATAATCAAAGCCATTATACTTTATTATAATGAATATAAAATTATAACATCAGACATATCAATATAACATGTCCACACCAACTACTAGCCCACCGTCATCTGCCCCGGATACGCCTATGCCTGGCTTTTGCGACGCGCCGATCAAACGGTCGTAGCGCTTTTAGTACTGGCGGCATTGACGGCCATGTGCGGGCGATGGATTTTCCAAGGCGGGCCATGGAACCGATTGGTCGAAGCCGACCAGGCCCCACGGAACGTTGCCCAATTCCAGATTGATATAAACACCACCGATCTGCCCGAATTGATACAATTGCCCGGCATCGGCGACACTCTCGCACAGCGGATAATCGACACCCGGCAAACCGCCGGCCCTTTCGCGGAACTTGACGATCTTCGCCATGTGAAAGGCATTGGTCCCAAGATAATGGAACGCATCCGCCCCTACTTGCTGCCGCTGAAAAATGAAAAACAGGACAAGTAAGCGAAGAACGGATAAAATTGATATAGAATTATTGTAAATTGTCAATTGAAATAGCATATTTAGAAATTGAATAAAAACTAATAACTTGTTCCATGACGAGACTTTTAGTGTTTCTCCTTGTTCAATTTGCAATTTGAAATTTGCAATCGTCAATTTGCAATATAAAAAACGCCTGCAAAACTCATTCAACTCCCCAATATAACGCCGTGTTCCAACTAGTCAGCCCATTTCAGCCCGCCGGAGATCAACCCCAGGCCATCGAAGCCCTGATAGCCGGTCTCCGCTGCGGCAAAAAAAACCAGGTCTTGATGGGCGTGACCGGCTCGGGCAAGACATTTCACCATGGCCAACGTCATCCAGGCCGTGCAGCGTCCAACCCTGGTCATGTCGCACAACAAAACCCTGGCCGCCCAGCTCTACAGCGAGTTCAAGGAGTTTTTCCCCCACAACGCGGTCCATTATTTCGTCAGTTATTACGATTATTATCAGCCCGAGGCATACATCCCCCAGCGCGACATCTATATCGAAAAAGACGCCTCGATCAATCAGCAGATCGACCGCCTCCGCCTGGCCGCCACCAGCGCACTTGTCAGCCGCAGCGATGTAATCATCGTGGCCAGCGTGTCGTGCATTTACGGCTTGGGTTCGCCCGAGGATTACCGGGCGATGATGGTGGGCTTGGAGGTCGGGCAGGCCGTCGATCGCGACCGGGTGCTGGCCAAACTGGTCGATATCCAATACGAGCGGAACGACATCGAATTTCAGCCCGGCAAATTCCGCGTTCGCGGCGACTGCGTCGAGGTCTGGCCCACTTACGAGGAAATCGCCTTTCGCATGGAGTTCTGGGGCGACGAAGTGGAACAGCTCTCGATCGTCAATCCCACGAGCGGAGAAGTCGTCGAACGCTCGGAGCGGATGTTTATCTACCCCTGCAAGCATTTTGTAATGCCCGAAGAGCGCATCCATCAGGCCGTGGACGATATCCGCAAGGAATTGAAGGACCGCCTGGAGCAGTTCCGCGAGCAAGGCAAGATGCTCGAAGCCCATCGCCTTAACGCCCGCACGCGTTACGACATCGAGATGCTGCAAGAGGTGGGCTACTGCCCGGGAATCGAAAATTACAGCCGGCCGCTTTCCGGGCGACCGCCCGGCTCGCCGCCCGACACTCTATTCAGTTTCTTTCCCCAGGACTTTCTGCTGTTTGTGGACGAATCGCACGTAACCGTGCCACAAATCCGCGGAATGTACGCCGGCGATCACAACCGCAAGGCCACTCTGGTCGAGCACGGATTCCGCCTGCCCAGCGCCCTGGACAACCGCCCGCTTAGGTTCGACGAATGGGAATCGAGATTCAACCAGGCGATTTTCGTCTCGGCCACGCCCGGGACCGTACGAGCTGGAAAAGACCGGGCAAAAAGTAGTTGAACAGGTAATACGGCCCACCGGCCTCTTGGATCCGGAAATCGAGGTTGCCCCCGCCCGAAACCAGGTGCCGCACCTTCTAGAGCAGATCCGCCAGCGCGCCGAAGCCGGCGAGCGTGTTTTGGTCACTACGCTGACCAAGCGCCTGGCCGAAGACCTGGCCGCCTATTTCAGCAAGCAAGACGTCCGCTGCAAATGGCTGCACAGCGACCTGGACGCCTTCGAACGCGTGGAACTGCTCCGCGATCTGCGCCAGGGAAATTTTGACGTCCTTGTGGGTGTAAACCTGCTCCGCGAAGGCCTGGACCTGCCCGAAGTCTCCCTGGTGGCCATCCTCGACGCCGACAAGGAAGGCTTTTTGCGCAGCGAAACCTCGCTGATGCAAACTATCGGCCGCAGCGCCCGAAATGTCAACGCCAAGGTGATGCTCTATGCCGACCGGGTAACCGACTCCATGCAACGGGCCATCGAAGAAACCCGCCGACGCCGCGAGATGCAAAATATATACAACAACGAACATGGCATCACGCCCGAGACGATCCGCAAAGGCATCCGCGCGGGAATCGAGGCCGAGACCGCCGCCCACGCTCGATCCAACGCCGCAGTGGGCCGCTTGGACGAGGCCCAATATATAACCGAGGAATACCTTGACGAACTGGAAGCGGAGATGATCGCCGCGGCCGACGCGTTGGAATTCGAACGGGCGGCGGCGCTCAGGGATCGCATCATTCAACTGCGCGAACAAATGGGTAAATCGCTGGACGAGGCCGTTGTCAGCCACGCCACGCGAGCCCAGCGCGCACACCACCGCAAAAAAAATCTACCCGGCGGCAAAATCCCCCGCCCCAAAAAAACTTAAAGTCTATCCTGAAAGTCCCCTCTCCGGGCACCGACCGAAGGTTGGTCGGGAGAGGGGCTGGGGGGTGAGGGCGTTTATGAATGGATAAAAGGTTTTGTTATAGCTCCTTAAAATATTATCATGCGTTTTCGCGTCAATCCCTCGTGTATTCATACGTGGCTAATTATAAGCCCTCATACAAGCCCACAGGTTGCAACCCGTGGGCTTAACAACATTTTCAACTCCCATAAACGCAAAGGAGAAGGATGCCGCATTGAGCAGCTTTCCCCTTGATAGTTGCCGGATTCAATTGTCGTTTAAATTTCGATGCTGTCTAATTCATCAATCGTACTACAAACCAAGGAAAGACTACTTGGGTTGATCTGCGGGCTTTTCGGCTGGGTTTTCAGCGGGTGTTTCGGCGGGCTTCTCGGCAGCGCCCCCAGCAGGTTGCTCTGTCGGTGGCGGATTAGTCGGCGGGGTTGTTTTCTTCTCCGACGAGCAGCCAAATGTCAGCATGCTCGCACAAATCAGCATTGCAAATAGGGCAAACTTTTTCATTGTTTCACCTTCTCCGTGTTGCCAGATGATCGGTCAATTGCTCGCAGGAACCTCTCCTGCTTACTACGCAAACAGATGCCAATCACCGGGCGATTACTCACAACAATGATACGAACTTGGCAAAAAAAGATAAGTGGGCGGTTGTTGTTTTCACTGCATGTGCCCGACGTTTCTACCCATCTGTGTGCGATGGCAAAGACAATTTGGGGCGGATGCGCAATATAGATAGGCGTCTGAATGACAAATCCGGCGCCGGTTCGCTGGTCTCAATGACTAGGTGCAGATGATGAGTTCTGCTAACTCTTTATTTCGACCGCACCGCGTATCAACTGCTGTGGGTCTTTGATTCCCAGTCCCGGTCCAGCCGGTATGCTCATCTTCCCGTCTATTACTTTTATCGCCGGCTCGAACAAACTGCCGTAAGTCTCATTCCCAAGTTTGTATTCCTGATATTGCCCGATGTTTTTTACGCAAGAGGCAAAATGCAGCATATATACGAATCCGGCGCCACCGGAAAGATGCAAGGTAATCGGCAGTTTAGCGGCCTTAGCCATCCGCGCAACACGGATTGCCCGCACCAGGCCGCCGTAGTAATACAAATCGGTTTGCACCACGTCCACGCCCCGGTTGGCAATTATCCACTTGTGCCGCCAATCGCTGTATTCCTGCTCGCCGCACGCTATGGGAATATCCAACGCATCAGCCACTTTTTTCATATCTCCAAAATGATCGAACGGGCAAGGCTCCTCAAAATACACCGCCTTGATTTCCTCCAACATCCGCCCCACCTCGATTGCCTTGGGCGGATCGTATGAGCTGTTCGCATCGGCGTGGATGTCGATCTTCTCGCCAAACGTCTTCCGCACCAGGGGAATGAGCGTTTCCGTTCGGCCGGGCATGGCGTCGCCGTCCCGGCTCATGCGTCCGCCCACCCTGAACTTCAAGGCCTTGGCCCCGGAGCGTTCCAACAGCGATTGCAGATATTCCACCTCTTGCTGCGGCGTGGTGTCGCGCCGGCCGCTGGCCACGTAAATCGGCACTTCCGAGCGGACGATGTCGCCCACCATTGCTCCCATGGGCCTGCCCGTGATCCGCCCCAGCATGTCCAGAATTGCAAATTCCACCCATGCCTGCACGGACCAAAAAGCCAGGCCATAAAGCTTGTAGTTGCTTTTCCAGCGGTACAGTTCCCAAAGCAGGTTTTCCAGGTCGCGTGCGTCTTTTCCGATGAAAAACGGGATCACGAGTTGCTCGAGCATCGGAGCGAACATGTCGCCCCGCGATTCGTTTACAAATGACACACCTTCAGCCCCGTCATTAGATCGCACATGGAGCAGAAATTCCTTGCCCTTTTTGAGCAGCCGGATCGAATCGATTACTATCGGCGAATTGAGCCCGTCCATTTTCAACACCGGCTCTGCGGCCACGCGGTCCAGTTCCTCCATACTGGGGCCTCTTGCACCTGTTCTCCAGTTTCCTTTCCCATCGCCGCGCCGCTGGCTAATGGCAAACTGGCAGACAACGCCGCCGTTCCCGCCGCCACTGTCCCCGCCGCCGAAAGAAATTTTCGCCGGTTCACTCCTTCTCCAGCCTCATCGCTTTTAATAATATTCATCATTTCTTCCTCTATTGTCAAATCGTTCTACACCAGACAATTCCATGGTTGCCGACAAGAACATTTACTCCTGAATGAAAAACGTGGATGTCACCGGGGGCAAAACCAAGTGAACGGTGGTTACCGCCTGATCGCCCGCTTCTGTTTTTACGATCTCCGCGTCTTGCCGCTCTCCTGTGTGTGGATTCCAAATAGCCACATCCCTGTCTCCTCGCAATGCTACTTTCGTATCAATAGGTTTGTCCGTGGAATTGGCAAAAAAGTAGATGTCGCTTCCACCTTTCACCTTGTGCAGATAAGTCAGCGCACCGTCGTAGGCCCTGCCCATTTTCACCGGCCACATGGGCGGCTCCTGGATATCCACGTCCCGCACCGGAACGGCTTCCTTCAGGACCGTATTCAAAATATTGGCGTCTGGCTGGGGTAGAAAGTAACCCCGCCCGCCGCTATTGTTTGGATTCACGAAGTAATCCTTGAAATCGTCGACGATAGCCCCAACATGAGCCGTCATCGGATTATCGCTCGATATGCCGAAGACCTCGGCCACCATGTCCCGCACTTCCTTGTCGCGGTTGAACTCCGCCGATTTCGAGGGCAGCTTGTGCGTGGCAATGATCGTTCCGCCGCCTCGATAGAACTCCAGAATTTTCTTTGCCGCCTCGGCCGAAAGCGCCTCGCCGCCGGGCAGGATCAGCACGCTGAATTCCTCGCGGTTGATCTTGTTGTTCAAGACGAGCTTATTCTCCTCAACCACACAGCGACTTATCAGCACGTCCGGATGCAAATAGGTGTAATCAACGCGGAGCCCGCGATACAGCATTTCGCCCAGGTCCATGTAGTCGATTTCCGGCGGCACGATCCCGCCTTCAAGAGCATAATAAAAACCAGGCGATCCCCCGGGCCGAATCGCGGCCGGCGGCTTGGCAAAAGCATAAGCGGCCTGCAATGCGGCAATGGGGTAAATCATCGCCACGTCGGCCACGTGCCGCCCGCCCCGAAGCAGGTAACTCATTCGCCCCACGAAGCGGTCCATCTGCGGCCCTATATCCCGCGGCCGGCGGCCAAGCTGGATATTGATCCCCATGGCAAACTGATCCATCGCCGTGCGGAGCGCAACCGTCGGATTCATCACCCGGTAGGCCGCGTAAGTCTCGGCAAAACACTCCGGCCGGTCGTAATTGTATGCGGCCGAAGTGACAATCTTATACGAAACATTGGACCGCCCGGGATAGTAGATGTCGTCATGCCCCGGCACATGTTGGTGCTTGAACACCTTCATCAAGTCGCCGTGGATGGCCACAGGATTGCGGGCCTCCTCCTGGTCCTGATGCCCGCCCAGTTTAATGTTGTGCGCCTCGCACCACCGGGCAAGCTGGCCGATGTAATTATCGGCGAACAAGTCGGCATGGAATCCGAACAAGGCATTCCGCGCGGCCGCCGTTTCCGGGCCGATGTCGTACCACAGCGCCGGATAATACTGCATCGGCGAGTAGCCGAATTTTTTCTCATATTCCCGGTTGAAATTCGGCGTCCACATCCGCCCGTCCATAAGATGCATCGAGGGCTCGTCGTACATCGTGCGTTTGATCACGGTTCCAAAATATTCCTTGAGATGCTCGTAATACGGATCGAAGCTGAGCGCGATGTACTTGGCCACTGCCTCGCGATCCAGGTAATCCACCGCCCCGCCCTTTTGCGACGCCGGACGGAAGGCGCTTTTCAGATAAAAGACCATTATTTTCCAATGCCCCTCCGGGACTTGAACTTCCACCGCATTTTTGTCCGTTTTCCTCTCGCTGACGTCGATCCGCTGGTGCGTGTCGAGGTTCATCATAACCGCGCCGACGTACGCCCCTTCGGGCACGGCCATTTCCGTCTTGGCCGGCCCGGTCAAATTTTTTTCCTCTAGTTCCAGGCTTTTTCCCGTCAGATCGGGATATTTTGTGTAGAACAATCCGCCCGCCATCCCGCTGGGATAGTTCCATTCATCGTAGAGCGTGCTTAAGGGAAACTTGTTTTTCAGCCCTTCCTCGATGGCCAGCCTGTAATACTTGAAATATTCCTCGCTCAGATATTGGATGCCCTGATCGCTGGACTTGCGCTTTGACCCGCGCATATAAGCCTCCGACAATCCGGCGGTCGATCCGCCCGAAGCCTGGATCATGAACGACCCCCACGAATCGCGCTTGACATATGTTTGAACATTTTCAATCACGCCCTCTTCAGACATATTCGACAGGTTGAAACGCATCCAACCGATCCCCCGATACTCCGCCGGCGGCTCCTTGAACTGGGCATAATCGATGGCGCCCTCGTCGGCAAGCGCCATTCCAGAGAGAAATATCGCCCATGCAAGTGGTAAAGAGGCTATTGCGAATCGTCTAAGCATGGTCATATCCTTCAAAGAGCCGGACTAAAACGACTTTTATATTATGCTGTTTGTAATAATCCAGCTAAGTGGATTATACACCAGCTATTATCCCTCTCTCATGATGAGTCTGCAATATGGCGAAATAAATGTCTGGTTTTACCGTATGTTTCACTCTAAATTATCAATCAGGTAAAGCCGCCTTTCTTGTTGACAAATTAAATGATCTTTCGCCCCTGATTGCAACTCGCGAAGGCAAGCAATATGATAAACAGCGGTCAGAAATGTTTTCAAATGAGAGGAAAGCCATGAAACTCAAAATCCATCCTGAATTATTGCGATATGTTTTGAAATCAATTTTTTCAGCGATCGTCCTGTTCTTCGCAACCCATCCGCTTTACTCGATGACCGTCGAAGAGCGCCGCGAGTATCTTGACAATCTTTTGAAAACCCTGCCCGACACCCCGGCATTTGCGCAATGGCTGAAAACAAGTGGCGAGTTGCCGCCCGACTTCGACGCCCTGCCCCGCATGAATTACCTCCCCGATCCCCTGCGATTTTTAGACGGCCGTCCAGTGCGCGAATCAAGAAGATTGGCCGGCCCGCCGCGAGGAAATCCACAAACTTTTCCAGCAATATGCCCTGGGCACGTTTCCGCCGCATCCAAAACTCGATCGCGCCGTCCAGCTCGACGAAACGCCCGGCCCCGGCTATCGCGTCCGCCACGTTCGCCTGGAATTCGGCCCGGAAAGCAAGGGAACAATGCGCGTGGAACTGTTCATCCCCGACGGCCCCGGCCCCTTCCCGGTTTTCATGGGCGCCATTTGGACCCGGCCCTGGGCCCAGCAGGCGCTGCGAAGAAAATACTTGCTGCGCGATTTACGCCGGCTCCGACGGCCAGGACGACGCCGACGCACTGGCCGCACTTTATCCGAATTACGACTTCGCCCTGCTCCCCCGCCGCGCCTGGGCCGGCACCATGGTCCTCGATTATCTCGAAACCTTGAAGGAAGCCGACATGCGCCACGTCGGCACGACCGGCCACTCACGCGACGGCAAGCAAGCCCTTATCCAAGCCGGGCTCGACGACCGTATCGCCGCCGTCATCGTATCCAGTTCCGGAGTGGGCGGGTCCCTGCCCTACCGCCTGGCGGGCGAACGCGGCATGGCCGAAGGCATCGAAACCACCACGCGAGCCTTTCCCACCTGGTTTCACCCCCGCCTGCGTTTCTTTTCCGGACGCGAAGATCGCCTACCCGTGGACGGTAACCTCCTGGCGGCCCTGGTCGCGCCCGCGCGTGCATGATCGCCTACGGCATCAACGACCTGGTTTCCGATCCCTGGTCCGACGAGCAATCGTATCTTTCCGCCCTCAAAGTCTATCGCCTGCTGGGCCATCCCGAGCGACTGGCGCTCTACCACCGCCCCGGCTTCCACGGCGCCACGCCGGGCGACATCGAAAACTATCTCGACTGGTTCGATATCCAGTTCGGCCGCTCCAACGCACTGGAATTCCGATCTGCTTTATGGCTACGATTTCGACCGCTGGCTGTCCGAAAGCGGCGAAAAAGTCGATGTCGCTCAATATCCGCAGCACAAAACCGACGATCTTTTGATCAGTGCCTCCCCTCTCCCTTTGGGAGAGAGGCTAGGCATTGTCTCCCCTCTCTCTTTGGGAGAGGGGCCGGGGGTGAGGGCGGATCGCGGACCAGACGCCGAACGCAGTGCCGCAATTTCCACCCCTGCCGACTGGGAAAAAAAAGTCCCTGAAATTCAAAAATCGGTCCTCTGGATGCTCGGCGACGAGCCGCCCATGATGCCCGGCATGGGAGGCATGTTCCCGGGCTTGCCGCCAGGAGGCCGTGGCGGCCGCGGTGGCCGCGGCGCAGCACCGGGCACACCGCCAGCCACCAATCCGCAGCAGATTACGCCCAATCTCGCCCTGATGGTCATCCAATCCGGTGCATCGTACGGCTGGCGCAGTCCGGAAAAAGATCAGGTCGCAAATCAACTTGGAATCCGCTTCGGCTACAATGCCTCCGGCGACCTTTATTATCCCGCCGACGCCCCGCCCGACGCCAAAACCGAGGTTCCATCCGACGCAAACACCACGTCCCCTCGCCCTTTGGGAGAGGGGCCGGGGGTGAGGGCGGGTAGCGAGTACAACGCCGATTCTAAACAACCGCCAGCCGCCAAGCTGCCGGTCGTGATCTGGCTGCACGGCTACGGCTACGCCATGGGCTACGAGTGGGGCTACCGCCGCGACTTGAGCCCCATCCTCGCCCTGGTCAAGGCGGGCTACGCCGTCTTCGCCTTCGACCAGATGGGGTTCGGCTCCCGCATCGCCGAGGCTGGGCGTTTCTACGACCGCTACCCGCACTGGTCCGAACTGGGCCGCATGGTCGAAGACACCCGGGCCGCCATCGACATGCTCGAAAAACGCGAGCACATCGATCCCGAGAAGATCTATCTGTTCGGCTATTCGACGCTCGGCGGCACGCTCGGCCTCTACACCGCCGCCCTCGACTCCCGTGTAAAAGGCGTGGTCTCCATCTGCTCCTTCACGCCCATGCGCACCGACACGGCCGACCGCGGCACGGGCGGCATCGCCCGCTATAGCCACATCCACGGCCTGCTGCCGCGCCTGGGCTTTTTCGTCGGCAACGAATCCCGCATCCCCTACGACTACCAAGACCTGATCGCCGCAATCGCCCCGCGCCCCGTTTACATCCTCGCGCCCCAACTAGACCGCGACACCACCCCCGCCGACGTCCGCACGGCAGTAGAATCTGCCCGCAAAGTTTTTTCGCTTTACAACGCCTCCGACAAACTGATCCTAGACGCCCCCTGGGACTACAACCGCCTGCCCGAAGCCACGCAAGATCGCATCGTCAAGTGGATGAAGGAAAACATGAAATAATCCCCGCAAAAACCCCTCGTTCCCACGCTCCGCGTGGGAACGATCGATCCCCTTTCCCCTAATTCCCTGTCCTCTAATCTCTAATCTCTAGCCTCCAACCATTGACATCCTCCCACCCGCCTGCTAGGTTTATAAGCGCAAGGGGGCGGCCAACCCGACTCCGCTCCTCTCGCGGGCCTGCTCGAACACTTCAAAAGTCAACGCATTTCTGATTCGCCGGAACGAAAGATTGTGGTTGACACAAACATCAAGCAGTTAGTAGCACTTGGAATAAACAAAAAAATAAGCTATGTATGGTATTTGGCATTTTCCCAAGACGTGTAAACTATGCAACCAATTTCGGAACATCAAGTTCCCTTCGGTGCAGAAGATAAATTTCTTATCGTTTCAATAAGAAACGCAGAAAAACTCTGCCCCGGTATCAACGATGCAGCGGTACTTAAAGAGGCAATCGAAGTTGCAAAACCATTTCTCGGTGATTTAATTCCCCTATTTGATTTACGCGGATTACCTAAGTTCTACAATGATGTAGAAATTTTTATCGATGAAGTCGGTGGGGCTGGTGCCCATGTTCTAATAAATAATACAACAGCGGCAGAACTCGATTTATGCGAAAAACATCGGCGTGGTCTGAAAATATTAACAGCAAAAGGCAAATCTTATAAAGCCCATCCATTTGATTTGTCTGAGTTCCGCGGTTCTAACGATCCAGTCCATGATGAAGATCCTATTAGTGATGTAGCCCAGGATTTACTTGTTCGCTTATATGATGATCAAATCGGGGATTTACCAGAAATAAATGATTTAATGACAAATACTGATGAATTCCGTGTACCTACCTTAGCAGAAATGCGTCGAATTCTTCGTCAAGATTATATTTCTAGATTAATATACGAGAGTTTTGGTCGAAAACTTGCCTGTGGAATCACAGCCAAGAATTTTGCTCAATCCATACCACTTTTTTTCCAAAAAATGCAGTCAGCTCTCGAAGCAACAGAAAATGTAACTAAATTTGGTGATGATCATGATATCATGACCTTCTATCTACGAACTGCACTTATACACGCATTTCTTAAAAGATTGCATCACAATTCGCTGCTTGTTGAATTCGTTATGACATCTGCCGGCGAGCAGATCACTTGCATACCATATCACGGGAAAGCATTAAATCAGATAGAATGCCCTAAAAAGTCTAGTATTCTTATCGGTAGACCAGCAATTATTGCCCAAAAGACAAATGCGATATTATCGGAAGAAATTCAAATACTTGAATCTTTGATCAATGAACCGGCGACTCGCGAGAAAGATATTCAGAAGTTCCTTGAAAATCATCCAATGTTTTTAAAAGGATTAAACTACTCTAATATATATCCACAACTTGTATTACAAAGAGATGATGGAACATCCCTACGTCCTGATTTTATTCTAGAACCATTCGATGATGGATGGTGTGATATTTTAGATATTAAATTACCTTCTCAATCCGTTATTGTTGGGAAAAAAGATCGATCTACATTGGCGGCAGGAATTCATGCGGTTTCAGCACAACTTCGAGAATACGCTGCATATTTTGAGCAAGAACGTTACTGTAAATGGGTTCGGGAAAAATATGGTTTGCGATTATATCGACCTCGCTTAATAGCTATTGTGGGTCGAGATATGCGCCAAATGGATACTACGGAAATACGTAGAGCAATGACCGCCTACACTGATCTACAGATTATGACATTTGATCAATTAATAAAACACGCAGAATCAAGACTACTTATATAAAGGGGCAAAGAAGGGGACGCAGATAGTTTCTGAATATAAGTTACGAAAATTATCATGGCTAAAACGATTTTTTATTCCTGGCAATCTGACCTTCCAAACTCAATTAATAGGGGGTTTATACAGGATTGCCTTGAGTGCACCATCGACCAATTGAACAAGAAGGGCGACTTAATTGTTGATTTCGATATTGATCGTGACACGCTGGATCGCACAGGTAGCCCGGATATTGTTCAATCAATCTTTGAAAAAATCGATAAATGCCAGATATTCATCGGTGATGTTAGTATCATTAACCAACATGATCAGAGTAGAAAAACTCCAAACCCGAACGTATTGACGGAACTTGGTTGGGCAGCCGCAAAGATATCGTGGGATTCCATTCTTTGCGTTTTTAATTTATGCACAGGTGATCCACAAACCTTGCCGTTCGATCTTCGTTTTAGAAGAATTGTCACGTACTCACTTGATAAAGGGGAAGCTAAATCTTCTGCAAGAACCGAGTTGGTCGGAAAACTTGCATCAAACATCACTGCAATCGTACAGGGTAATGTGCCAAGGCTTGCAAAGCAACTTATTGATTTGTTTCGCGCGATTAATCCCATAATATTGATGTACATTTGGAATGGTGTAAGAAAGATGAGTCTAAATGTTTCAGTTAAGAATGAACTTGTATTACTGGAGTTGTTGCAATCTCCGAATATTAATGAATTAGTGAACGTTCAGCCAAACCGCTGCTTCCTTGGGAACAACACATGCGGAAACGGGGGGATCAACGATATTGGGCCAGGGACATTAAATGGCTACAACTGCGAGATTACTGAAGTCCTTGCACAATATGCTGACTAACTACTCAAGTTCGGTGGATTCCATTCTCGATTAGAGATGCGGATGGCACAGGTTCTTGAACCTGTGGAACGGAGTTCCAAGAGGTTCTGTCACGTCGGATGCCACTACCAACCGACCATTCCGACCAACGCAACCATCCTCCGCATGCTCCCCCGTCCGTGCCCCATGATGCCCGACTCGCCCAGCACTGTTTTCCTCGCCCACTTTCTATCGCCCCCCGCCCACCGTTAACTGTTTACCGTTAACTGTTTACTGTTTACCGAAACTCTCTGCGTCTTTGCGGCTTTGCGAGAAACGTCGGTTTTCTTTTGGCCCAAAAATTCCCCTTGAAATTGTGCCAACAACTTTTCTATAATCGCCCCTCCTGAAAAACCACCGCAAAACACCATTTCGCGTTTTCGTCCTTTCCCCCTTTCGTGATGGAATCAAGAATATCTTGTTTCTTCCTCCCCCTAGCCCCCAATCTCTAGCCCCTAGCCCCTAACCCCTAGCCCCTACCCCCATGCTCGACCAAGCTAAGCGCCAAAAAATCATCGCCCTGCTGGCCAACGGTTCCAGCCGCCGCATGGCCGCCAGATACGTCCGCTGTTCGCCCAGCACCATCGCCCGCACTGCCGCTGCCGATCAGGTTTTTGCCGACCAGCTCGCCGCCGCCGAATCTTCCGCCGAAATCGACGCCCTCCGCGCCGTGCGTGCCGCCTTCCGAAAAGATCGCTACTGGCGCGCGGCTGCCTGGCTCCTCGAACGCAAAAATCCTGAAGACTTTGCCCGCCGTTCCCCTACCATCTTTACCGGCGAAGAAGTCTGTCAGGTCATTTCTTTAATTGTCGAGATCCTCAACAAAGACATCCCCGAGGAAAACTGCCAAAGGGCGCTCCAAAAGCTTGAAGAGTTGATCGAACATCAAAGACAGATGCAAAACACCCCAACCCTCCCCGATGAGCCCCATCTATTGGCCCTACCCCGAAATCCTTCGCCCGCGGAACACCCTTCCTTTGAGACCTTCCCGGTTCCGATTTCCTACCCCGCCGCAACACCAGGCCCCGACGATGCTTCCGTTTCGGACGATTGACGTAAAAATGCATCACCCAAAAAAGGCGTCCCGCAAAAAACACAGTTATTGAAATGTCATTTAAAAATCCCCACTCTTTATCACCATCTGCAACGACACGCCGGGCGCCACTGGCTTTGCCAGTGATGGTGCTGGGGGCGTGCAGGAGTCCCGTGAACGGGACTGACAGGAGGGGGTTGTCTGTTGTCGTTCACCCCGGCCTAAAGGCCGGGGCTAAGATCAGCGAGCCGGGCAAGGGCCATAAAAAGAAGTTTCGTTCCCTCGCGCCATCCGGTTGGCCCAAGAATGG
The DNA here is from genome assembly GCA_963838495.1 of Pirellulales bacterium. GTDB lineage: Bacteria > Planctomycetota > Planctomycetia > Pirellulales > Thermoguttaceae > JBEKIK01. The sequence continues at coordinate 1,115,627 of CAWIRC010000001.1, forward strand.
CCGACATGGATGAAATGAGGGTGAACACGCTATGCACACGTGGAAAAATCGGGGTTTAGTACCCAAAAAATGTGTGGGAGCAGCACGGGCAAGGGCCGTAAGCGGCCCTGGGGCGTGAAGGATGCCGCAGCGAGGAGTTGCGTTCCCACGCCGGAGCATGGGAACGAGGCAGCCTTGTACTCTTTAATAATAGCCCTCACCCTAACCCTCTCCCAAAGGGAGAGGGGACTTTTTCGGATAGTTTCTAATCCCTAATCCCTAATCTCTAATCTCTAATCTCTAATCCCTAATCCCTAATCCCTAATCTCTAATCTCTAATCCCTAATCTCTAATCTCTAGTCCCTAATCTCTAGCCACTATTCCTTCAGCGCCTGCACGATGCTGGTGAGCATGGCCTTGGCGTCGCCGAAGAGCATTAGCGTGTTGTCGGCGTAGAACAGTTCGTTTTCGATGCCGGCGAAGCCGGGGTTCATGCTCCGCTTGATGACGAACACGGTTTTGGCCTTGTCGGCGTCGATGATCGGCATGCCGTAGATGGGGCTGGACTTGTCGTGCCGAGAGGCGGGATTCACCACGTCGTTGGCGCCGATGACCAGGGCCACGTCGGTTTCGGGCAGGTCGGGATTGATCTGTTCCATTTCGATCAGCTTGTCGTAGGGGATTTCGGCCTCGGCCAGAAGCACGTTCATGTGTCCGGGCATGCGCCCGGCGACCGGGTGCACGGCGAATTTGACGTCGACGCCTTCGCGGGTCAGGGCGTCGTAAAGTTCGCGCACGCGGTGTTGGGCCTGGGCCACGGCCAGGCCGTAACCGGGGATGACGACCACCGAGCGGGCGGCCTTCATGATCTGGGCGGCGTCCTCGGCAGTCGCGCTCTTGACGGTGCGCTCTTGGACCGCGCCAGAGGCGGCTTGCACCTGGCCGAAGGCCCCGAACAGGACGTTGGCAAACGAGCGGTTCATGGCCTTGCACATGATGATCGAGAGTATCAGACCGGAAGAGCCGTCCAGTGCCCCGGCGGCAATAAGCAGCTTGTTGTTCAGTACAAAACCCATGGCCACGGCCGATAGCCCGGCATAGGAATTCAAAAGCGCGATTACGGTGGGCATGTCCGCGCCGCCGATGGGGATGATCAGAAGCACGCCGAAGGCCAGCGAGATCAGAATAATGAGCGGGAACAGGAACCAGAGATGTGGAAAGATCACCAATAAAGCGCCGGCCAGAATTGCCACGCCCAGGAGCGAGAGATTAATGGCGTTTTGGCCTTTGTAGGTAATGGGCCGCGTGGGGATTATTTCCATGAGCTTGCCGGCGGCCATCAAGCTGCCGGTAAAAGTGAGGAAGCCAAGGATGACCTCGGCCACCAATGCGCCGGTGGCAAACGGGGTGAGCGGGTGGGTATCGGTGTTCAAAAACAGATAGTATTCAGATGCGCCGACCAGTCCGGCGGCCAGACCGCCGAAGGCGTGGGAAAGCGCGGTTCGCTGGGGCACGGCCGTCAGCGGCACCATGGCCAAAGGCACGCCCACAATGCAGCCTAAGACAAAGGCCACGGCGATCCAGGAGTAGCTATTAATTTCAGGCAGAAGCAGAGTGCCGCCGATAGCGGCCAGCATGGCGACAACGCCCGCAATTACGCCGCGCCTGGCGGTGGAAGGGTGGTTCATCCACATCAGCGAAAGGATGAAGAGGATCGCGGAGAACAGGTAAATCGGTTGTATGATTACGTCCATATTCATGATTTGCCGGGCTCCCGCTTCTTGAACATCTTGAGCATCCGATCGGTGAGCAGAAAGCCGCTGACGATGTTGGTCATCGAGGCGAACACGGCCACCGCGCCGAGGAAGGTGGTAAAACCGGTTTCCCGCGTGCCGGCCAGCACGATCGAGCCGACCACGGCGATGGCCGAGATGGCGTTCGTGAGCGACATGAGCGGCGTGTGCAGGAGCGCGATACGTTGCGGATGACCAGCAGCCCGGTGAACGTGGCGAGTATGAAAACGTATAAGAGCGTCAAAAAGTCGGCTTTTGGCAGGCCTTCGGCGGCGGAGCCAGGCGGCGCGGCAGCCAGGAGCGCTGAATAGATCGTGCGACATGGGTCGATTTATCCTAGTAATTGTTGCACCCGCGGGTTTACAACTTTGCCGTCGCGGGTGATCAGGGTTTCGCGGGTGATTTCGTCGGCCAGGTTCAAGGCAATTTTGCCGTCCGCGGCCAAATATGTAAGAAAATTGCAGATGTTTTTGGAGTACATTAAACTTGCGTCGGTGGGCACCTCGGAGGGCAAATTCAAGGGGGCAAGGATGGTTACACCGTGGGCGACAATGGTTTGACCGGCCTGGGACAATTCGCAGTTGCCGCCGCGCTCGGCGGCAAGATCAACGATGACCGAGCCTGGGGCCATGCCTGCCACGGCATCGGCGGTGATCAAGAGCGGGGATTTTTTGCCGGGAACGGCGGCGGTGGTGATTACGGCGTCGGATTGGGCCACGACGCGGGCCATCAGTTCGCGCTGTTTGCGGTAGAAGGCCTCGTCCATTTGCTGGGCGTAACCGCCTTTTTCCTCGGCCTGCGAGGTTTCCAGGTCCATCTCGATGAATTTGCCGCCCAGGCTCTGGATCTGCTCCTTGACGGCGGGGCGAACGTCGTAGGCCGAGACCACCGCGCCTAAGCGCTTGGCGGTGGCGATGGCTTGCAGGCCGGCCACGCCGGCGCCGATGACAAACACCTTGGCCGGGGTGATTGTGCCGGCGGCGGTCATGAGCATGGGAAACATCTTGGACAGCGTTGCGGCGGCGAGCAAAACCGCCTTGTAGCCTGCCACCGTGGCCTGGGAGGAAAGCACGTCCATGTTTTGCGCCCGGGTGATTCTGGGCAGCAATTCCAGAGCGAAGAGGGAAACGCCCCGGGCCGCGATTTCGACCGCCGCCTGGGGATTGCCCAGCGGATCGGCCATGCCGATTACGAATTGATCCGGGCGATAGCGGTGAAGATCGTCCTTGCCGGCAAGGGGATTGGCCCCGGCGGCTCGAACTTGGAGGATCACATCGGCGGCAAAGAGTTCATCGCGTGAGGCGACGATTTTTGCTCCTTTTTCCTGGTATTGTTGGTTGGAATAGCCGGCCGCCGCGCCGGCGTCGGATTGAATCCAAACCTCAAAGCCCGCCTTGACCAGGCCAGGCACCGAGGCCGGAATCAATGCAACGCGTCGTTCGCCGGGAAAGGTTTCCAGGGCAACTGCTGCTTTCATGATGGATTTTTTACTATTTATGGGGGGCAGATATTTTTTTACAATGACACCGGGCGACCCATGTCAGGTTCGCCAATAAACATAATAAAACCAGCTATTATGCCCAATTTATAATTTTCCGAAACCCCCCACACAGCGGCATTCACAAAATATGCAATAAATTCTTTCCGTTCCAAAAAGATCCGAGCCTTGTCAGCAGGCGGATAATAGATTAAATTGTGGGTTTTCATCGTGGAAACGAGCGTAAAAAATGACAATGACCAAAACATATATGGCCCGGCCCGGCGAGATCGAGGCCAAGTGGTGGGTGGTTGACGCGACTGACAAAGTTGTGGGCCGCCTGGCCAGCGATATAGCCGTGATCTTGATGGGCAAGCATCGCCCCACGTATACGCCGCACGTGGACACCGGCGATTTTGTGATCGTGACCAACGTGGAAAAGGTGGCTTTTACCGGCAAGAAGTGGCATCAGAAGCAGTATGCCTGGTACACGGGGCATCCCGGCCAGCACGTGGTTAAGGCATCCTGCGCAGAGAGCAACGGCCGGAATTGATCCTGCGCGAGGCCGTTCGCCGCATGTTGCCCAAGAACAAATTGGCTTTCAAGATGTTGGACAAGCTGAAACTTTATGCCGGCAGCGAGCATCCGCACCAGGCGCAGCAGCCCGAACCCATTGAATTGGGGAACAAGTAACGAACATATTTTACTTGCTTTGTTGGGGCAGCAGTTTAACTGCTGCCCCAACAACCTAACAAAGAAATACAGTTGAGAAGCATCGGGTAAATACACCCGGGGGTTGAGTGGAAATTTTATAATTAGTTTTGCAAAGGAAATTCATGGCAGTTAAGACCTCCGATTATCTGGGCACCGGCAGGCGTAAAACGTCGGTTGCGCGAGTCCGTCTTCGCCCGGGGACCGGCAACGTAACAATCAACGGGCGGGGCTTGGAAGACTATTTCCACAATCTCAAGCAGCGCAACGCGGTGCTCGCCCCGCTGGAGCAAACCGGCAAGCGCAGCGAGGTGGACGTAAAGGTCCGCGTCGAAGGCGGCGGGATCAACGGCCAGGCCGACGCCTGCAAGCTGGGGATTGCCAGGGCCCTGAAAAAGATCAACGAGACGTTTACGCCCGGACTGCGCGACACCGGGATGTTGACCCGCGACGCCCGCATGAAAGAACGCAAAAAATACGGCCTGCGCGGGGCCCGGCGCGGCACGCAGTTCTCCAAGCGTTAAACTTTATTGGAAAAGGCGCGGGGAACTCTTTATGCGAAAGGTTCTGGCGCCTTTTTCGGAACATATCCATGCCGCGTCGAAACCTGTTATTTCTGCTGGCGGTTTGCATTTTCGCATTGGTCTGCTATCAAAGAACCGAGACCAATCAATACGGGCAGCTTTTATCCGAGTCGCTGAACCTTATCCAGCGGATTTCCTTGGAAAAGGTGCCGCCGGAGGAATTGTTCGAGGGGGCCATGGAGGGCATGATCGAGAGGCTGAATTCCAGCGGCTTGGACGAAAATTCTTCTTACATTCCGCCCAAGACCTTGCCCGGGTTCAAGGAGATGATCGACCAGCAATTCGGCGGCGTGGGAATAGAGGTGGCGATCGACTCCAAGACGCGTCAAATAACGGTGGTCAGCCCATTGCCCGGCTCGCCGGCCTATGCGGCAGGCGTTCTGGCCGGCGATAAAATTTTGCGCATCGACGAGCGTAGCACGCAAGGCATGTCGATAAGCGACGCGGCAAGCCTGCTGCGGGGCAAACCCGGCGATCCCGTCACTATCACAGTCCTGCACCAGGGCCAGGAAAAACCGACGGAGATAAAGATCGTGCGGGCGGTCATCCAAGGCGAAACGGTACTGGGCGATACGCGAAACGCCGACGGCTCGTGGAATTACTTTCTCCCCGGCCAGGACCGCATAGGCTACCTGCGGATCACGAGTTTTGGCGAGGAAACGGCGGCGGAGGTTCGCCGCGCGGTCGAGTGGCTTGTAAATCATGAGGCGCGGGGATTGATCCTCGATTTGCGCGACAATCCGGGCGGGTTATTGCCGGCCGCCATAGGAGTTTGCGATTTGTTCATTCCATCCGGAGTGATTGTTTCCACGCGGGGCCGCGACGGCGGCAAATTGGACACCTGGCAGGCAACCGGCAAAGGTCCGTTCACGAAACTTCCCCTTGTCGTGCTGGTGAATCAATACAGCGCCAGCGCCAGCGAGATCGTGGCCGCCTGCATGCAAGATCATCATCGCGCGGCGATCGTCGGCCAGCGGACTTATGGGAAGGGAACGGTGCAAAAAGTGATCGAATTGGACGATCGCTGGGGCGCTTTGAAACTTACCACCGCCAGTTACTGGCGGCCCAGCAACAAGAACATCCACCGGCGTCGCGACGCCGGGGAAAACGAAGATTGGGGCGTGCGCCCCGACTCCGGCTGCGAAGTGCGCGTGGAGGGCGACGATCTGACCCGGCTGCTATTGTGGCGCATGAGACGCGACATCTCCAAAGCGGCCGAGACGGCAGGCAACACCAAGGGCGAGGAAAAAATCGCGAACCGGCAATTGGCCAAGGCCGTGGAGTGCCTGCGCAAGGAAATGCAGAATGCAGAATGAAGAATGCAGAAGTGGTCTAGTAGGCCTGATTTCCTCTAGTTTTTTACCCTTAATCAGTGCGTCATGGCGAGCTGCACCAGTTCGGCGACGGATCGAGCGCCCATTTTTTTCATTAAACGTGCGCGGCGGTCCTCGACGGTACGGTTACTGAGGCTGAGTTCGGCGGCGATTTCCTTGTTGGGTTTTCCTTCCAGTATCAAATTCAGCACTGCCCGTTCACCTTCGGAGAGCAGCTCCAGCCGTTCTTCCACGCGTTGTCGTCTTGCGCGTCGGCGGCGGCTGTGCGCGTCGAGTTCCAGCGCCTTGCGGATGCTGTCCCAGAGTTCTTGTTCGTGGAAGGGTTTTTCCAGGAAGTTGACCGCGCCCGCCTGCATGGCGCTTACGGCCATTTGCACGTTGCCGTGGCCGGTAATGAACACGATGGGCAGATCGATCTTGTCCTGGATCAATTTTCGCTGCAATTCCAGGCCGTTGAGCACCGGCATGGCCACGTCCAGCACGAGGCAGCCTGGGCAAGGGGGCTGGTAGGCGGCCAGAAAATCGGCAGCGGACGCATAGGCCCTTACCTTGGGAAACACCACCTCGACCAAGGCAGTCAACGACCGCAGCACGGCCGGATCATCGTCTACGATAAAAACGGTGGGATCCTGGGAAGTCATGATTTTGCATCCTCCGCGGCGACGGGCAAAGTAAAGCGGAACGTCATGCCCCTCGTGGCGTTTCTCACGGCGTCCAGGCGCCCGCCGTGCGCCTCGACGATGGAACGGCTGATTGAAAGCCCCAATCCCATGCCCGACTGTTTCGTGGTGTAAAACGGCTCGAAAATATGATTTAGTTGCTCTGCCTCGATGCCTTTTCCGCTATCGGTCACCGATGCCTCCAACATTCCCTCGGCGTTTATTTTCGTGCGCAGGATCACCAAGCGCGGCTCGGCAGATGAATCTCGCATCGCATCCAATGCGTTTTTCACTAGGTTGGTGATGACCTGTTCGATCTGGACTCGATCCACGTCGATTTGCGGCAGATCGGCCGCCAAGGACGTTTGCAATTGAATGCGGTACGCTCGGGCTTCGATTTCCAAGAGGTGCAAGACATTGTCAACCAGATCGTTGATATTCTCTTGCGCGGCTCGAATCGGCGCGGCGGACAAAGTCCCTCAGGCGGCGGATTATCTGCCCCGCCCTGTCCGCTTGAAGGGCAATTTGTTCTACGGACTCCAATAACGTGTCCCAGTTCTTGAGTTTTGATATGAGAATGCGATATCGGCAGGCCTGGGCGAAATTGGCGATGGCCGACAGGGGCTGGTTCAATTCGTGCGCAAGCCCGCTCACCATTTGGCTCATGGTGAACATGCGCGTTACATGGGCCAATTGATCCATGTGCTGGCGGGCTCTAACTTCCGCTTGCCTTTGCTCGGTTATGTCGCTGATTACCGCAACCATTCCGGTTATCTTGCCATTACTGTTGCGTTTGTAATTCCAATCGATTCTATGATCGAAAGACTGGCCTTGTTTTGTGGTAAAGCTGCGAAAAGCGGGGATTGGAATAGGCTGCTCCAAGAATTTTTTCTTTATTACTTCTTTGACCTCTGGAAAAAAGTGTTTTATGACATCCCACAGGTATTTTCCCATCAAGGTTCCCTCGGGATACCCGTGCATGTGATGATATACTGCATTGGCGAAAGTGATTTTTCCCTCAAGATCGTGTTCCACTATGCCTTGGGGAATTGTTTCAACCAGGGTGCGAAACCTGTTGCGTTCTTCGCGCAGGGCCTGTTCGGCGGCGGTGCGATTGGCAATTTCTTTGCATAGTTCGAGGTTGGTGGATTTTAACGCGGCCGCACTCTGATCAAGACATTGTTCCAGATCGTCGCGAAGCTGTTCCAACATCATGCTGGCTCGCTTCGGTTCGGTGATGTCTTCGTGACTGACCAGGATCCATGTTTTCCCATTGTAGTGAAAGCGGGAAATCCGCATCTGGAACCATCGCTTCTCGTTAGCGGAAGAACAAGAATATTCAAGATAAAATGAATCCTGCTTTCCCGCCATGACGCTTTCAATGCCCGCCGCGGCTTTCGGTCCATTTTCGCGGCAAAAACCCTGAGCCTTTAGACATAGTTGCGGATAATTGCAACCTACGTCGAATTTCTTGACCAAAAATCCAATTTCTTTACAGTAATCAATCCAAGCCTGATTCCTTACGACGATTTTCCCTTTATCATCGAGAACGGCTACACGCGCGGGCAGCACTTGTACAACCTGTTGTAGAAATTCGTGCGAGACCGGTGATGCGGCGTTTGATTTCTTCGCCGCGGCCGGCTGTTTGCTTTTTTTTGCGCTGGCGGCCGTTCCGGCGGGGAATGCTTGCCCGAGTCGAGAAGCGAGGCAGATGAACGATCAATTGCTTTTCCTATAGACTCGGTTTCCAAGAGTTGGGGGCAGTTATGATTCGACATATCCATCCCTGCTTTCCTGCAAAGCGAAAACACATCCTTCAGGTCGAATAAAACCCAATTCCAGACAAAGCCGCATTTTATATAGGCATTACCAGGCAAATACCTTATTTACTGGCCGGGACGTGGAAAACCACGTTCAGGGATGAACTATCATATCATAAGCGGGCAAATGAATAAAACACATAATAATAACAGATTATGCAGTGAAAAATGAGATAAAGCCCTTTCTTGCCTGATATTTCCCGTCCCCGATATACAAGCTATACTCGCAATCCGATGAAATGCACCCATCCCAGTAAATAGGATTTGCCAATCGTGTCTACGCTCAAGCGGATTTTGGTCACAGGCGGAGCTGGTTTTTTGGGCTCGCATCTTTGCGAACGCCTGATCGAACAAAAACACGATGTTATATGTCTGGATAATTTTTTCACGTCGCAAAAGTCGAACATCTCTCACCTACTGCCGGAAGCCAACTTTGAATTGATCCGGCACGACATTACCTTGCCGATCTTTCTGGAAGTCGATGAAATTTATAATCTTGCCTGCCCCGCCGCCCCGGGACACTACCAGCATAATCCCATAAAAACCATGAAAACCTCGGTAATGGGATCGATTATCGTGTTGGGAATGGCAAAACGATGCGGGGCCAAGGTGCTGCAGGCCTCGACGAGCGAAGTCTACGGCGATCCAGAGGTCCATCCGCAGCCCGAGACATACCGCGGGTCGGTCAACACGCTCGGCCCGAGGGCGTGCTACGACGAGGGAAAACGGGCGGCCGAGACGCTTTTCATGGATTATCACCGGCGAAACAAGGTAAACATCCGCCTGGCTCGAATATTCAATACTTACGGCCCGCGGATGCATCCCTTCGATGGCAGGGTAATTTCCAATTTCATCCGCCAGGCCCTGTCGGGCAAAGATATCAGCATTTATGGCGATGGCAGCCAGACACGGTCGTTTTGCTATCGAGACGATCTTGTGGAAGGATTGATCCGAATGATGTCCGGGCCGGATGACTTCATTGGACCGGTCAATTTGGGCAATCCGGGGGAATTTACTATCCGGGAATTGGCCCAAATCGTGTTGGAATTGACCGGCTCGCGCTCAAAACTGGTATTCATGCCGTTGCCTGCCGACGATCCCACCCAACGGCAGCCGGACATTACTTTGGCCCGCAAACAATTGAATTGGGAACCCAAAGTGCCATTGCGCGAAGGCCTGATTAAGACGATCGAATGGTTCCGTTCGATAGATATCAGCTTATACCGCCCGCCAACGCCGAATTATTAAGAACTCAAAGTGCAAACGGAAACTGCCTGGTTTCGTCGCAACCGCTGGATGTTTAAGAGGTTGGGAGCGGCTCTCAGCTATTAGCTTTCAGCCCTCAGCCGCCGAGTTAGAAAACGTTTTTTTCCGGCTGAAAGCTGATGGCTTACAGCCAAGAATGGTCTTGTCGAACTATTCATGCGTTCAGTACGTAAAACAAGGAGGAACCTAACAACACAAACGTCATGAAAGGAGTTTCGACATGGCCGGGACACGCAAAGGTACGTATAAAATAACAAATTGGAGAAAATACAACGAGTCTCTCGTTAAGCGGGGGTCGATTACCTTCTGGTTTAACGAGGACACGATTGACAAATGGCATCACAACAATGCGAAACCCAAGGTTGGACACCCTTTTGTCTTCAGCGATACGGCAATCGAGTGTATGCTCGTTTTGCGAGAGCTTTTTCAATTGCCCTATCGCCAAACGGAAGGATTGGGAAAATCGCTTGCCGAACTGATGGAAGTAATCATTGATATACCGGATTATACGTCGTTGGCCAAGCGAGCAGCGAAAATGGCTATATTGCTGGAAGTTAGAAAACATACCGGCCCGATCGACGTGGTTGTAGACAGCACCGGGCTTAAGGTTTTCGGCGAAGGCGAATGGAAAATGCGTAAGCATGGCAAAACGAAACGTCGTTTCTGGCGAAAGTTGCATTTGGCGATCAATCCGGATACGCATGAGATCGTGGCGGAAACCATGACGGAAAATAGTTGCGATGACGCCGGCCAAACGGACAACCTGTTGGATCAAGTCCACTCGCCGGTTGAAAAATTGTATGGCGACGGAGCTTACGATCAACGAAAGGTTTACAGAACGTTGAAAAAACGCGGGATAAAGGCAATCATCCCGCCGCGACGCAACGCGAAGATTTCGCGACACGGAAATTCTCGTGGCCGTCCTCTGGCACGGGACTTGGCGATTCGAGAAATCCGCCGCCACGGCCGCAGGCACTGGAAAGAGCGAGTCGGCTACCATCGCCGCAGCCTTTCGGAAACAGCCATGTATCGAATGAAATGTTGCTTCGGCGACCATTTGAAAAACCGTTTGATTCAAAATCAAAAAACAGAAACACGACTAAGATCTAAAATCCTTAACAAATACACCCACCTCGGACTTCCTTTGTTCGAGTGGAATTAGTCAACAAGACCATCAAGAATTAACAATTTGGGTTAGGAACTTATTCACCCACGTAAGGGATAAGGGCCATAAAGCGTGCGCGCTTGATGGCTTTGGTAACGGCATGTTGGCTGACGGCGGTGCAGCCGCTTTTGCGCCGGCTGATGATTTTCCCTTGCCGGTTGGTGAGCTTTTTCAGCAATTCCACGTCTTTGTAATCCACGTACATAGGTCGCGGGCGCTGGCCATCGACAAAGATGGGATCTTTCTTTTTGCCGCGAATCTTGGTCTTGGCATGACGCTTACTGACTTTATTGACTTGTAGTTTTCTTGCCATTCGTAAACTCAAAAATAGGAGGTAATATCGAACTTCATTTTGGAGGCGATTAATCGATTAGATCAATGATATCGATTCCAAAAGAATATTTCAGTTTACAGAAAAACAATACTAAGACAAGGGACTCCCACTTAAAAAAAGCGAACGAAATGCCCCCCACTTAAAGCGGGGTGGCGGAAGAAAACGGCCGGAATGCGGCTATTAGTAGAGACTTTCCGCATTGCAGCAGGCTCAAGCTGCACATCATTTTCCTAATGAATCTCATCCGGGTTTTGAAACATGTTATGGTCGGCCATGCTGCCCTGGTAGGAATAGAGCAGGGAGTCGATGTTTTCGCTTAGAAAATGCACTGAGCCGTCGGCATAGCCGAAATTAGCCCCGCCGGAATGATCGCTGCCGGCCGATTCAAAGAACCAATTGTTAAAACCACCCGGGCGCCGGAGTCGCCACCTTCACCGGCGATCATAGTATTAAACAGCGTGGCCACGCCGGCGGTCGCCCAGCCGTCGTTGCTGGTGCGGTTGTATTTGTCATAACCTGTTGCATCGGGCAACGGGTGCAGGCGCTGCATTTCGCCGATCATAATGGTGTTGGACATCCCGTCGCGGATATCCGATGGCATAGTGGCCATACCTGGCGCAAAAATGCCAAGATATATACCATCATCCCTATATATTGTCGTGCCATAGACGAATTGGTGACTAATTTTAGGAGAACTGAACTTCGAGGAATAACCATTGCACCAGCCATTGCCACGGCCCAGGCAACCGCCGTAATCGGTGCCTCCCGATCTCCAGTTTTGGAACATGATTTGATCGTCGCCCGGACGGATGCCTACGCGGCGGGTAGGGCAATAGAACATTTTTATGTCGCTTTGGGCAAGATCGCTGTTGCCCAAGACGCTTTTGGAAAAATTCCAACTTTTATAAATGCGACTTTCCTCGATGTACGGAAGAATGAAGATCATCCAACTGTAGCCGTGATTTCCCGCTGCTGTGCCGGCGGCTTCTTCCCAGGGATCGCAGTAGTCTTTATATTTGGGAAAATACGGCGCCAGGGTCGTACCGGGGGGGAAACGTTTGTGGGCGTCGAGATACTGATATAGTGCCAGGCCGATCTGCTTGACATTACTGGAGCATGTAGCGCGTCGCGCCGATTCGCGGGCAGCATTGACAGCGGGCAGGGTCAGCCCAATTAAAATCCCGATGATGGAAATCACCACCAGGACTTCGACCAACGTAAATCCTGCCGATCGGGCTTTCAGCATGCCTCGGATCCTTTCCCGCGAACCTTCCCCACGAGCCCGGAATCGGGCTACCGCCGTAACATAACCGGCCAAGTGCCGATTAGCAATATGCCCGGCCTGTTTTCTTGGAAATTGGTTATTTTTCGGGAGATTGCAGGGCCTCGGCCTTCACATACAACTCGCCCGGGGCAGAGGCAAAATAATGGAACATCGCCGGACAGAGCCAGCCTTCCATGGGCGGATCGTCCGATGCGTACCAATGCCCGCCGTATTCTTCCCGCTTGTAGATCAGCCGCTTTTGCCAGCCGGGAAAGGGTTGGGCGGAGAACAATAGGCGAAATCCCCGCCGGGCGTTGGGGATATCGCGGACCAGGTAATCGATCATTTCCGGCACTCCGCTGACGAACGGCTCTTGCAGCAAACCCACGCGCGGATCGTCGAATACCCAGGCGCCCAACTCTTCGACCCAATATGGGGCGATAATCATTATTTGGTTTGACATAAACTATTCTTTATACAAATGTCGTTTCTGAATTTACTGATTATTGCTATAATATCTTCTATTATAACGTTAAACGACAAGGCGTCACGAAGGCAGACTTTCATAAATGTAAAGGAAACGCACATGTCGACAACCAATCAGGCGCGTCACATAATCCAGGTAAATAAATCGATAATCGAGCCCACGGTCCCCAGGCTTAAAACCGTCAAGCCCAGGAAAATCAGCGATTATCCGCATGTGCCGCGGGTGTATTTGCAGGCGGCGGAAAAACATTCCAGCCCATTTTTGATGGGCCCTCCGATATGCGACGAACTTATCGCCTTTGTTGAGCACCTTTTCACCGAGGAAGAGGCCGGCGTTGTTCGGCACATGATCCCCTTTGTCGGCAAGACCGCGGCCAGTCTGGCCAGGGCCGAGCACAGGCCGATCGAGGAAATCGAGCCTATTTTGCACCGCTTGGCCTTTGAAATCCGGGCCGTTGCCTGTTCCGGGCCGGATAACCGGCGAAAATACGCACTTATACCCATCACCGGCGGCATATTCGAGATGGTGCTAATCTCCCACAGCATGGATACGCTCACCGATTGGCACCGCCGCTTCATAGAACTGTTCGAGGCCCTGTACGAAACCGGTTATACGCTGGAATATGCCCGGGCGCTGCCGCCTGCGATTCGTTACATGCCCGTGGGAAAGGCCCTCGACGCCCATCCCATGGCCCTGCCTTCGAACCGCTGGAAATAGTGCTGGATCAATTCGGCACATTTGGCGTGGGCAACTGCCAGTGCCGCATGGCCATGCATTCCTTGGGCCAAGGCTGCGGAAAACCGGTGCAAAACTGCCTGGTCATGGGCCAATGGGCCGAAAGCGGCATCCAGCGCGGCTATCTTAAAAGCGTGTCCAAAAAACAGGCCCTGGAGATCAAGCGCGAGGCGGAAGCGCACGGCATGGTCAACTGGATGATGAACGTGGCATCGACCAAAGGGCAAAGTTCCTGCTCCTGCTGCGGCTGCTGCTGCCATGGCATGCGGGCGATAAACGAGTTCAACACCCCGGGTTTCATCGCCCCGCCGCATTTTCTGCCCCAATTCGATCTGCAAAAATGCTCGTTTTGCGGCAAATGCGCCAAAACCTGCCCTATGGGGGCGATTACCATCGACATGCAGGCCAAAACACACTTTCATAAAGTCGAACGGTGCATAGGCTGCGGGCTGTGCATGCTGGCCTGCGATGTCCAAAAGGCGATCGTCATGCAGCCCGTGCCGCACTACAAAATGCCTTATCGCAGTTGGTATTCCCTCCTGTTCCACGCCATGCCGGGAATAATCAAAACATCCTGGAAAACCTGGCGAAACCGAAAGTAGCAGGCACACGCCGTGTGTCGTTAACTAAGTAAACAGGCACATTTTCCATGTCGTTTGGCAAGTAGCAGGCGCGCTCCGAGCGCCGTATAAAATAACTTAATGCGGCCTTTTCGTAATCACTCCCCTGCCCCACTAGCCTTGCGGTCGGCCATGGGTTTATAATGCAAATAATGAACGAATCAGCGGCAATTACCTTCACTTGACGGATTTATCATTTTCAGAGATTAAAGATCGAACCGGGTGCGAGGACTCAGCCATGCCTGTCCCCATGGAACTATCGCGGATCATCATCAGCGAAGTCAACGACCAGCAGGTGATTTATCTGAAAGAGATCGAAGGCGAGCGGACTTTCCCGATCCTGATCGGGATTTTCGAGGCCACGAGCATCGACCGGCGCGTGAAGGGCTATGCCGCGCCGCGGCCGCTGACGCACGACTTGATCGTCAGCATCGTGGAGAACCTGGGCGGCGAATTTCAGGACGTGGTGATCAGCGAACTGAAAGACCACACCTATTACGCCCGGCTCCGCGTGCGCCACGACGGCGAGCTGATCGAGATCGACGCCCGCCCTTCCGACGCCATTGCCGTGGCCGTGACCTGCAATCCCGCCGCTGCCGATCTACGTCAACGAAGACGTGCTGAACGACGTGCTGGGAGAACAGGCGTAAAAATGCAGGATCGGTAGAGGAAATGTCGATATTTCCAAGCACCGAAAGAATCGCCTGACTAGCAGGAGGTGCAACTTATCGCAGGGCTGGATGAAGTAATCTTTAATTCGCCATCGTCAAGCAACTTCTTTCTTCAGTGTCAAGGAACTGAAGCCCGCGGGGCGGAACAGCTCCTTGGGCAAGGGCACGAAATCCGGTCCGAAGCGGCTATTATGCTCGTCGATCTGCCGCCGCAAAAGATCATAGGCCCGTTGGTGCTCCGGGGTGCGCGATTTGGGCGAGGAGTCCGAAGGTTGAAAGGCAGCCCCAAAAACCTTTTCATAAAGATCAATAAAATAGCGGTTGAGCCTTCCCATCACCAATGAATATAACTGGACGGCTTCGGGTTGGTTGTACCGTGATAGAAGTTCCCGAAATTCATCCTCGAACCATGCACCCAGTGCCGATTGCACCACAAATGGATAAAGGAACGTGACATGATGCTGGACCTGGGCGAATCGCCGGCGGAAGCGCCGGCAAACGTCGGCCGCCGGCTCGGCGCCGATGTGCCCGTCGATATAAACGTAGCGGCGCACCGGGTCGTCGGGATCTTTAGGATCGCAGTTCAGATAATCGACATAGGCGGTCTCGACGCCGTGGTGGCCGCCGCCGCCGGGTTTTGTAACGCGGGCGATCTCGCCGATCAGCGCGTCCTTGTGGCGGAACTCGATATGGCCGAAAAGGTCCATCGAAAACACCACGACGTACGTCCCGTCGTCATAGGGGAGCGGCTCTTCAAGGTTAAACAGCCGGGTGGCTGCGTAACCGTTCATGCCTGCTTGCTTAAGGCATTTTTTCGACATGTCCACGCCGTGCAAGACGAGACCGGGCACGTTGGCAACGAGCGTACGACCGTAAGGGCCTGAACCGCAGCCCACGTCCAGCGCCGTGCCTCCATTTGGCAGCATGGCCTGCAAATCGGCTATCAGCCGCCTTATCTTCTCGTATTCCAACTCGTAGCGGTAGAACGGATTGGCCAGCAAGTTGGGATTTGCCTCGCCGTAGGCAAACTTATCTTTGTAGAACTTGCCCGGATCGATGTCGAATAGCTCGTAGGTGATATCCTCAAGCATGTATCGCCGTTTGCCGCGTTTCTGCAAAGGTGCGGCGCCACTAGCACCAGTCGCGTGCGGATTTTTAGTACGAATCCGCCGCCAGAAATCCTTTACAATACCAACCATAACGCTAACTCCTTGCCTATGGTAGTTCTACTATATCAGTAATTGTTGGCCCGTTGGGCCAACAATTTGTTTCACCTATAATCCCCATCACCAGGGTGATGCCCTGGCCTGGGTGAACTACAGTCTTTTTAGGACTGCAAACGGCTAAAATATAACGTATTATCGTTCCATTCCCAATGCGAATGTAATGGCCTTGGATACCTCTCGCATTTTGACGGCCGACAGGGTTGTTATTAACGCGCCCAGCCGATTTTTGGACACGGTTTGAATATGGTCGCAGTTGATCGCACAATCTTGCGGCATTCCGTCTTCTTTGAAAAGCTGAACCTCGGAGGGAATGTCGCGAATCGTACTTGTTACGGGCGCTACCGTAACGTCGCCAAGATATTCCAGGATCGCATCCCGGGTAAGTATGAGTACCGGTCGCCTTTTATCGGGCGGTGAGAACTTGTACCAGCGGACCTCGCCCCGCCTCACAGGTCACCCCATTGCTGTTCGGTGTCCCATACATCAAACTCTCCGCCCTCGACGGGATGTTTCTCGTATCCAAGACGGTGCTTTTGCTCCAATTCCTTTATGTGATATTTGGCCAAGGCCTCGCGAAGCGCATCCCGGGCAAAAGCCGAGCGCGTGGTTTTAAGCCTGCGGGTAAGACGGTCGACCGCCGCCACCAAATCCTCATCAAGCGTCATTTGTATGGTCTTCATTATTACCTCAATGTTGATATCTATAGCTATAATAATCCACATATAAGCCGAAAGTCAACAACGACATGAAATATTCGCTCTTGCCTTAAAAAGGCGTTATTTTTATACTGCCACACCCGCTGTAATAGGCGCGCAGTTAGTGTGCGTGCGTAACTTCAATAATGTCAACGGTTTAAGGAGGAACCGCCATGACTCTTAACGACACAGGGACGGCAGTTTCCCGGGGCTTGTCTTGGAAAAAATGGTTGGGAATCATCACCACGACCACGCTGGTGGTCGGTTTTTGCGTATTGATTCGCTTTATAGGCGGGGGGCCGGAAAAGGCCGCCGCCACGTCGCCGCAAAAAAACCAATCGTCACAGGCGACGGGCAATAATGCATCCAACGCCTCAGGGTACAAAGAAAGCTCGAAAACGCCGCCGCCGGAAATCGTGGCCGACGTGAACGGACGGCGGATCACTCGCGAGGACCTGGCCCAGCAGTGCCTGGCGCATTGCGGCAAGGAGATCCTGGAGCAGATGATCCACAAGCAATTGATCGTCTCGGAATGCCGAAAACGCAATATTACGATAACCCGCAAGGAAGTCGATGCCGAGATAGAGCACATGGCCGCCCGGTTCAACATTCCGGTCGATCAATGGTTCAAGTTGCTCAAGCAGGAGCGGGGCATCACGCCGGATCAATACGCCGACGACATTATATGGCCCATGCTGGCCTTGCGCCGCCTGGCCGGCGATAAGCTGAACGTCAGCCGGGAAGAATTGGTGCGGGAATTTGAAACCCAATACGGCCAGGCGGTAAAAGCCCGGCTGATTGCCTGCAAAGAAGAGGGCAAGGCCAAAAAGCTCCGTGAAATGGCCGTGGCCAATCCCGATGATTTTGGCAACCTGGCCAAGGATTATTCCGAAGACACGGCCAGCGCGGCGGCCAAGGGAATGATACAGCCCATCCGCATGCACGGCAGTTACGAGGGCGTGGAAAAGGCCGTCTTCAACATGGCCGACGGCGAGATTTCACAGGTGATTCCGGCCGGCGGAGAGTACATAATCATCAAGCGCGAGAGCCTGATCCCGGCCCGCGACTGCAAATTGGAAGAAGTCACCGGGCAGTTGGAAGAGGTCATCCGCGAAGGCAAAATGCGCAAAGTGGCAAACGTGGTGTTCCAAGAGTTAAGGGACAATTCCACGGTGGAGATACTTTGGGGCGATCCGGCCAAGCAACAGAAAGCTCCGGGCGTGGCCGCCTTGATAAACGGCGAGCCGATCAGCATCCGCGATCTGGCCTTGGAGTGCATCGACCGGCACGGCGCCGAAATCCTGGAAGTGACCATCAACCGAGTGCTGCTTGAAGTGGAGTGCAAAAAACGAGGCATAACGGTATCGGACAAGGAAATGGACGAGGAAATCGCGCAACCGCGGCCTTGGCCGTGAAACCAAAGCCGGACGGCTCGCCCGACGTCGATGCCTGGCTCAACCAGATTACAAAGGAGCAGGGCATTTCCATGGAGATGTATCGCAACGAAGCGGTCTGGCCTGCCGTGGCCTTGCGAAAATTAGCGGGCGAAAGAGTTAACATTACCGAGGAAGACATGCAAAAGGGTTTTGAGGCCAACTATGGGGCAAAAGTCCGTTGCCTGGCCATCGTGCTGGATAATCAGCGCCGGCGCAGGAGGTCTTTGAAAAGGCCCGAAAACGCAACACGTCGGAATTCTTCGGCGAACTGGCCGCGCAGTATTCGATCGAGCCGGGCAGCAACGCCTTGCGCGGCGAGGTCCCGCCCATCAGAAAATGGGGCGGCCAACCGCTGCTGGAAAAAGAGGCATTCGCGCTAAAGCCCGGCGAACTGTCGGGCATAATCCAGGTGGGCGATAAATTCATCCTACTGCGCTGCGAAGGCTTGACCGAACCGGCCGACGTAAAATTTGCCGACGTCCGCGATGACATTTATAAAGATCTATATGAAAAGAAACTGCGCGTGAAAATGGCCGAGTGTTTCGAAAACCTCCAGGACGCGGCAACAATACATAATTACCTGGCCGGCACCAGCCATACTCCAAAAGAGATATCCAAAGTCCCGGAAGGCATTAACCTGCCCAGCATCAAGCAGGTGCCGGCAAAGAAAGGATGAAGGATGAGGGATGAGGGAAGGGGGATAAATCAAAATCGAATCGAATATAAAAACCGCTTACGGTTTCGCGAGCGGTTTTTTTATCTACCTATCATTCTTCCACACTGGGCAATAAATTGCCCAGCCCTATCTACCGATTGCTTCATCCTTTTTTCTCCTCGGGGGGGACATAAAAGCGGGAAAGATTGATTCCACCGCGCAACTCCTCTTCCAGGAGCTTGACCCGCACTTCCATCCGCTCCACCATGCGCTGTAGTGCGGGGAGGACGTAGCGATGGGTGTCTTCGGGCTTTGGACGCGGGACCCCGGGATAGCCCAGGTGCCGTTGCAAGGCGGCAAACAGATATAAAGGGTCTTTATGACGATTGGCCAGGGCAATCTTGCCTTCTTTTTCGCCGAAAAGGATCGGTTTTTCGGCCGTCCCCCGGTTTTTTCGATACAATTCGCTGCGGACGTAAATCATGTCGCAGAAATCCACAAGCCCAACCTGGCGGCGGACGGTAAGTATCCAATCGCGCCAATCGTCGTTATATATGCCGTCGCCGGCAAGTGCTTCCAGGCCGCGGTCGTAGCCCAGCCGGTTGCGGCACACGGTCTCGAATTGGAAGAGGAAAATTCCCTGGCAAGAGGGATTCGAGGCGCGGTATTCGGCCTCGCGTTGCAGGATTTCCAGGGCGATGCGGAAATCGAAGCGACCTTCGGCCTTTTCCGCCTCGGCGATCACAAAGGTCTGGAAAGGAGTGAAATAATGCGGCAGCCTGGCCATGGCCGTGGCAAAACCGCCGGTAAGCTTCAGTTCGTCCGACATGAAGTCGATGGCGAAAGGCAACTGCGTAGTGGCCAATATTTCCTGGCGAGCCGCGATAAGCAGGTCCTGCGTGGACATGCTCTGCTGCATACGCTCGCGGATGGTCTGGAAAAAATAAGCCTGTTCAACGTATTCTTCGCGGGCTAACAACATAGGCTGTAGGCCTTAGGCCGGAGGCTGGAGAGGTGGAAGATTATGCATTAATTCATCTTTGCGTGAGTGCGGCGATTTAGATAGATTATATAATCTACTAGGAAGAAAAGACTATGCCAATAAACGGACATTTATTTTCGAGGTTCCGATCCGCAATCCATCGAAAAGCAAAACATGAATTTATCCCCTGAAAATCTGGCTGAAGTCGCGGCCCGGCACAAAATCTACCTGCCCGACGCTCGGATCGCGCTATTAGAGCGGTATTGCGAGCTTCTTTGGCAATGGAACGAGAAAATCAATCTCACCCGGCACACCGACTATGAGAAATTCGTCGCCCGGGACCTGATTGACAGCCTTGCTTTTTCTGAATTTATCAAGCCGTGCGAAAAAGTGCTGGACGTGGGCTCAGGCGGGGGCGTGCCCGGGGTGGTGCTGGCCATATTGCGCTCGGATTTGGAGATTTCACTGGTCGATTCGGTGGGAAAAAAGGCTAAAGTGTTGATCGATATCGTCGAGCGCCTGGGTCTCGAACTGCCCGTCCATAACGCCCGGGCTGAAGAGCTCTTAAAGCAGGAGAATTACAGTACGCTGACTGTTCGGGCGGTGGCCCCGTTAAAAAAACTGCTTAAATGGTTTGAGCCGCATTGGGATTCCTTCGAGCGGCTGCTCGTGCTTAAAGGGCCTGCCTGGGTGGAAGAGCGGCCAGGCCCGGCATTTGGGACTTCTTAAAAATCTGGTGCTGCGCAAGCTAAAAACATTTCCCTTGCCCGGCACCGAGTCGAATAGCGTCCTGCTCATGATTTGCCCGCCCGAACGGCTGGAAAAAATGGATTACAGGCGTGAATAAATACCGGATAAGGACTCTCAATCGGCCTTCCATGCCTCTACCAGATCTTTATCCTGCATAATGATTGCTTTGGTCAACAATAGCAAGTTGCTATGAGAAAAGGAAAGCTATTTCTTGGAATGCTTCCGTTTAAGGGCTGCCTCGATGCGTTCCACTGTTCGCACGTTGGGTTTGTGCTTGCCCGATTCCAGACGAGAAAGCGTCTCTTGTCGAATGCCCGCCAGTTTGGCTAATTGAGCCTGAGTCAGCCCAAGTTCCTGCCGCTCACGGATGATGTCCCTAGCAATCGATGCACGAAGGAACGGCAAAGCTTCACAAGTGCCATCCTTATCAATCGGTGGGAAATCCGGACCTTCTATAGCCGCAAGTTCGGCCTCGGGGATCAAAATAAAACGCGTGCCCATGATGTCAATGATGGTTCTACTCATAGAATTTGTCCCTATGTCCAATTTGTTCGACTATGAGAATGTCATCGACTATCCGAAACCGCATTCGGAAATCTCCGGTTCGCAGACGATACCGACCGGCAAGTTTTCCTCGCAACGGTTTGGCTCCGCTCACGTTCGGCCATTTCTCCAGTCGTTCCAACAGGTCATACATCCTTGCTCGAATAGACTTGGGGAGTTGTTCAAGCTGTTCTCGGGCAATTGCGGTAAGCCGGACCATTGTTGATTATGTCATATTATGACAAAAAAGTCAAGTTCCCATGCAATTAATCACAATCGACAACCACCGGACTCTCCATTTTCCACTACCCTCCATTTCTTTTTTCTGAAAAGGCTTTTTTGCTTGTTTTAATCTATTACATCATTGCGGCGAAGATTTAGCAGTTTCATCGACAAAATTTTTAATATTGAACTGCAATTCCGCAACGTGATCATTGGTAAGGTCAATGTAGTGATCCGGCAATATTGTGGTGTTCGGAAATGCATCACAGGCACGTTTGAACAAAGTGTTGGCTTTGGTGGTGTCAACACGACATCCATTGTGGAGAATCAGATTTCTGAGGCAATATGCGTCACCGAACCACGTTTGATTAGAAAAAGCAATACTATTTGCCTTTAGCGAACGTCCTACCCAGTCGATAGTTGATTCATGTTTAACTTTTTTTTCTTGAATGGGTAAATGTTCGCAGAGTTTACGCGAGTAATACTCCCAAAGCGACCAAGCCGCGATAATAATAAATTGCCTTGCCAGCCATGTAGCAATTCTAAATGGGCGTAATGGAGAATTCCGGTGGATTTCAAGCGTCTCAGGAGACATGTTACCTGGATTAACTTGTACACATAGCGTTGAATAGTTGTTCCACAACAAGTTGAGTGTCTCATTGGCGGTCGATGCAATGTGCATACGAACTTCACTTTTTCATTCAGGAAATCAGCCATAGGATAAAGAAAAACACCACCATGAACGCTATGATCCAAAGCCCGGTCTTGAGGGCGTGGCTGAGGATGGGAAAGATGGCTTCATGGCGCGTGGCGGCATAAACCAGGCTGATGGAAATGATCGCCGGCAGGGAGTACCAGATGTCGGTATTCCATAACCGCTCGAAAAACGTGGCACAAATTAGTATATTTATCGCGCTTATCATGTTTTTTCGGCCTTATCCGATTTGCCGGGCTGCTCTTCTTTTTTGGAGGGGATGATTATGACCGGCCCGCAACCGGCATCATAAATCGCCAGCACATTCAGCAGGCCGGCAACCATGGTATAGAAAGTGGCCAATTCGAAATAGCGATTCAAGTCGTGCTGCAATTGGTCGAGAGTGGGCTGCTGAGAATTGGGATTATTCACGTCAGACATGTTGGGCGGACGAGGCGGGGCCATAAATCCGTTAAAAAAAACCGCCTTGTCATTGCCCATGCGCATGGCTTGCACGCAGGCGGGCAAAGAGGGCAGCCCCACGAAAACCTGGCAGATATACGGAAGCCGCCATTCATCATCCCGGAAGGCGAAATATACCGCCCGACCGTAGCCCAGTTGACTGTTTCCACCCAGATACACTCCATATACAAAAATTCCCATTATGCACACAAAGAATAAGACCGCCTTGGCTATGCGGCCTTGATACAAGTGCCCCAGGCCGGGGATCAACCAGGCCAGGAAGGCCGCCATAACGGGGTCCTTCAAATTGATCGGGGAAGGTTGTTGCGGGGCGGCTGATCCGTCTGACACAGGTTAATATCCTACCAAATGGAGGGGTGCGGTGCTGACAAAACTGTCTTTTACGCCATACTATCGCAAATGCACGCAGCCAGCAACGGCATTATGGGCAGCCAAGGGCGTCCGAGCAATCACTATCAAGGCCAGGTTTCAAATCATCCGCGCATGGGCAGAGGCAACAACCATTGTTCAAACACGGCGGCAATGGTTTGCAGGGGGACATCCGTGTCCCATTGGCACTGGGCGATCACGCCGCCGGAGCCGAAGTCCAAGGCCCGGCGAATTTTCAGCACCGCCTCGCGTTGCTCGGCCGGATTGCCCGACCGCAGCACATCCTGGGATACGATATCGCCCCAGAAAGTAACGCGCCCGCGAAAACGTTTGGCCGCTTTTTCCGGGTCCGCCAGGTGCAAGGGCACGTGGACGGCATCGGCTCCGTCTTTGATCAAGTCACTGAGGATATCGAATATGTTGCCGCTGGATTGGAAGAAGACGAATTTATCTTTGGCATGGAGGATTTTGAAGTAATCGCGATACAAAGGCTTGAATATATCCCGCCACATCTCGGGAGATATGATGAGCGAGTCATTTGTCGCCCAATCATCGTGCAAGGCTACGCCATCGACTTCGGTATTCGCCCAGATCTCCAATTCCCGGCAGGAGAATTCGTGCAGCATTTTGAGGAGGTTGCGGACGTCTTTCGTGCCCCGCGCCAGGTCCATGAGCGCGGCATCATGGCCGCGTAAAAAGCGCAGGCGATCGAAAGGTTGAGTCTCGCTGCGGGCGAGCACGAAACGACCGGTATTTTCGCAACTCTTGTTGACTTTGGAGAACCGTGCCGGATCCAACAGTTCTTCGGGCGGGCGGAATTCGGCGATTTTTGCCTTTTCGGCCAAAGGCGAGACTTTCAGTTCGGCCGGCTTGGCTGGCTCGGAAAACTGCCAAATACAGCCCCAGGAATCGGTGTACTGCCCGGCCTGGTTCGCCTTGCCCCGGGCACGCCTGCCGTAAGAAGCCGATATATCCGGTTGAATGATGTCGCTGGGAAAACGCAAATCCAATTCGGCCAATGCGTCGGGATGCGTGGTTTCCATGCCGTCGGCCAGCCACAAATCTCGCGGGGCGCGTGCGGTCGGCTCGTGATTAAGGGTGCGAATGACCAACTCTCGTGAAGTCATAACGGTATGCTTTAGCCTTGGTATGTTTGCCGAATGCCGTGCCGAAGGCTAGGATGACAAGCCTCGCAGGCGCGTGAAATCCATCGTACGTATTATTACATTTTTTAATATAGTTGATCCAGTCTTCCTATTAGATTGCAGGTTTTTCAATATACCTAATCTTTTATCCCCGGAAAGTCGAAAATGCGAAAATTATACTATATAACATGTTGCGTCAACGGGAGTGATTATTCTGAGAATCGGTATTCTTGTTAAAACCGGTGTTATTCCGCCTTATTAATGGCCACAATCTGTGCCCGATACATTTAATTCAAGCCTATTATTGTATATACCCGCATTAGATATTCAGCTATCAAGGCAAAGGGAGAATGGAGCCGTGTTTTTTCTTCAAAATCGGAAGAAAACGCTGGATGTGCAGAAATTTATTCTGAAGGTAATAAATACAAATTGCCCGGAATTAAAGGCCCTTCTGGAAGGGCCCCGCCGCGATAAACGGGTGAATCTGTCTTTGGTCGTATTAGTCGTGCCGCTGGAAAACGGGGAATTACAGGTTGGCAAGGCCTTTTATGCCTTAACGCGCGATCTGTCGATCGGCGGAGTGGGGATTATACTATCCCAACAGCGGGCATTAGACGAGGTTATTCTCGGCTTCCGCCTGCAAAACGAGATGTCTTTTGTCTATGCCACGGCCAAACACCTTAATCCAATGGGCAGTGGTTTTTGCCAGCTTGGCCTGGAAATCACGGAAACAGTCCCCAACAGCAAGTATCCCGAACTGCAAGTTTTTTCGAATTAGTGACTTGGATTATTTCCCCTTTACGCCCATCACTGATCAGCAGTTTGGATCAATCCTCCGTCTTCGTCCGAGCGGGGCGTCTGAATCTCGTGCAGCAAATGTTGCGTCAACAGGCTGTGCCGCCGGCTGTATGAAAAGTAAATCACCATACCGATGATCAGCCAGATAACCAGGCGCATCCAAGTCTCAATCGGCAGGAACAGCATCAATGACAGATTAACCAACATTCCCAGCGGGGCAATCAGCCAAAGCAGCGGGCAACGGAATGGTCTTTTGACCTGAGGACGCTGAATGCGAAGGATCAACACCGCGGCGCAAACCATCACAAATGCCAACAGCGTGCCCACGTTCACCATTTTTTCCAGTTCCATAATCGGAGTCAAAGAAGCCGCCAGGCAGATCACAATTCCCGTCACAATAGTCGCGATATGAGGAGTGCGGAAGCGAGGATGCACGATGCCAAAGACGCGGGGCAGCAGTCCGTCGCGCGCCATGGCCATGAGGATTCGGGCTTGGCTCAAGAACAGCACCAAAAGCACGCTTGTCATACCCGCCAACCCGCCGGCGGCGACCAGGGCAGTGGATGCCTTCAGCACGGGGCTTTGGATCGCCTCGGCCTTTTCATGAAAGGCCACGGCGATGGGCGCGGAAATGTCGATTTCATGATAGGGTATCATTCCCGTAACGACCGCGGCAACCGCCATATAAAGTATTGTGCAGAGCAGCAGCGAAACCAAGATGCCGATGGGCACATCACGCTGTGGTCTGCGCGCTTCCTCAGCGTGCGTGGAAATTGAGTCAAAACCGATGAATGCAAAAAAGACGATCGATGCGCCAAGCATCAGGCCCGACAGGCCATACGGGAGAAAAGTCGTGCGCGTCGCATCGTCGATGGGCAGCAGCCAGTGCTTTATTCCCAGCCAGCCCAAAATGCCCCAGGACTCGACTGATTTATGAGTTGCAGCATCGTTCACCATAGGTATGATCTCTTCTACCATCTCAGCATCGCGAGGGGTCTGCGGTAGCTGGGATTTATACTTGGCACTTGCTTGAGAAACCATTTCTATTGCGGAATCGGCGGAAATTCGGCCCTCTTCCCGCAATCGAGCGGCTTCACGTTCAGCCCATTGAATGCGATATGCGGCCCGCAATTCCTTATGCAGTTTTTCCAAGCGTTTAGCAGTCATGTGTTCGTTGACATCCGGCTCAGTTTGTGGACTGGCTTTGTTTTCCGCTTCGCCTTTAGCTTTATCGTTCAAGTATTTCTTGATGATTTTGGGTATGTCCCGTTCCTCGGGCAAAATGCGCGCGGAATAAGGAATACTATGCCAATTATCCGGTTGGACGTACGCCCAACCCACCGCGATGACAAACAACACGACGCCGAGTTTTATGATTACTAATGTGGCGTTGGTGCGGGCGCTCTCGCGGATTCCCAACACTAGAACCGTAGTTACGAGCGCCATGATGAAAAGCGAGGGCAAATTCAACCATGGCCTTCCGGCCAATCCTTCCACGTGCGTAAAGGGATCGTAGAGCAGATGTTTTGGTATATACAGAGCGTTGTTGCTGAGCACCTTCAAGAATTCATTCAAATAGCCCGACCATGCCGACGCCACGACGGAGCAGCCCATGGCGTATTCCAGGATCAGGTCCCAACCGATGATCCAGGCGAAAATTTCGCCCATGGTTGTGTAGGCATACGTATAAGCGCTTCCGGCGACCGGGGCCATTGCGGCGAATTCAGCATAACAAAGCGCAGCCATGGCGCACCCCAAGCCGGCTATGGCAAAGGAGATCACGACTCCGGGGCCGGCGAGGTCGGCCGCGGCCACGCCGGTCATCACGAATATGCCCGCCCCGATGATGCAGCCCACCCCCAGCGAAGTCAGGGCCACCGGCCCGAGCACGCGATGCAGGCGGTGTTCGCCGGCCATTTCGGCCAGCAGCATTTCCAGGTCTTTTTTGGCAAAAATGTGTTTCCAGGTCATAAAACAGGGATTAGGGATTGGGAATCAAAGATTTGTAAAGCCGCGACGGGCACCATCGGGCAGCGACGCGAAGCGTTGGTCGGCATGGTCGGTCGCGGCGCGATTGCCGCCTCGGCCCGGATTTGGAATTGTAATATGTCGGGCGGTTGGTGGTGATAAAAAGGTCCAGAATTGTGGTTCGGAACCGGGTATAAACACTTTAAGATAAGATTTTGGGGGCTTTAAATCAAGACAGGATGCTTAGACGGTTTCTTCGCCCGCCGGTACCGCGGACTCCTGGGGAATCCCGTTGAGCAACATGAGATACCATCTCCGTACGGACTCGATTACGATAAGACCGCCAAGAATAAGAATAACACTCGCCAAAACGCTCATCAATTGATAGGAAAAGACATCGGCTGCGGGCAAATCGGGGTTGGAGACCTGGTTCCACCATAGGCCGAGGCTTTCCACGCCGGCCGTGAATACCGTGCCCACCACGAACACGAAGGGTATCGCCGTGCACAATGCATAGGCGCGTTTTGCCGAGTATTTCAGGATATACGTGGTGCCCACGGCCAGCCCGATGGCGGCCAGCATCTGGTTGGCTATTCCCATCATTAACCACAGCCGGTTGATCTCGAAGTTGTACAAAAGATAACCCCAAAGACATGATACAACCGCGCTGACGATTACATTCAGCGTCCAGGAGGGTTCCTGGGGTGCGTTTTGCCCAGATTTATCCGATTTGAATTGAGTCAAGGTTTCCTGGAAGATGAAGCGCGCGATGCGGGTGCCGGTTTCCAATAAGGTCAGGATAAAGAGGGCCTCGAACATGATTACGAAATGATACAAGTACGACATCAAGGCTCTCATGCCGGGCAGATCGCCGAGAATTTTGGCCATTCCCAGGGCCAAGGACACCGCGCCCGCCGTTCGGCCGGAAAGATCTTCCTTCACCCCGGCCTCTTGTTTCAGTTTGTCGAATTCGACCGGTTTCAAGTCCCAATTGTAATTGGCCATGGCGTCCTGGACCAAGGTTTCGTACTTGGCTTTTTCGGTGTTGATTTTGAAATAATCGCCGGGTTCCAGGGCGCAGGCCGCGATCAGGGCCGTGAGCGAGACAAAACCTTCCATGAGCATGGCCCCGTAGCCGATGGCGCGCATATCGGTTTCTTTATTGACCATTTTGGGCGTGGTGCCCGAAGATACCAGGGCATGAAAACCGGAAAGGGCGCCGCAGGCAATGACGATGCACACGAAAGGCCATACCGTTCCCGTAATCGGCCCGCCGCCGTGGATGTAAACCGTGGTGGCCGGCATTTTCAAAGAGGGATGTGCGACAAAGATACCGATTGCCAGCAATACTATCACTCCCACCTTCATGAACGAACTTAGATAATCGCGCGGACACAATAGAACCCATACCGGCAGGATCGATACAACCGCCGCGTAGACCGGCAAGATGACGGAGAGTTGTTTCGGTGTAAATATAAGCCACTCGCGGAGCGCGGAATCGTCGAAGGTCTTGCCGAAGATCACGCCCAAAAGCACGATTGTCATGCCTATAAGGGTTGCCTCTCCCACGCGACCGGGGCGAATTTTGTACATGTAAAAACCGGTCAATAGCGCTGCCGGAATGGTGACCATGATCGTAAACATGCCCCAGGCGCTTTCGTTCAGCGCGTTTACAACCACCTTCGCCGTGGCCGCCAGCGTGGTTATGATTATAAACAGCACGGCCAAAGTAGCGGCGGTTCCGGCAATCGGGCCCAGCAAATTTTGGGTCAATTTGGGCAGCGACTTTCCATCTTGGCGCACGGACGCCAAAAGAACCACGAAATCATGCACCCCGCCGGCCAGGCACGAGCCGATCACGATCCAGCAGAATCCGGGGAAATAACCCCATTGCGAGGCCAGAACCGGCCCGACCAGCGGTCCAGCGCCGGCTATGGCGGCAAAATGAACTCCAAACAGCACCAGCCGCCGCGTGGGCTGATAATCCACGTCGTCGCGGAGCCGGTGGGCCGGTGTGGAACGCCGGTCGTTCAGCACCGCCACCTTGGCGGCTACAAACGCCCCGTAGAACCGATATGCCACCAAGAAGGCCGCCAGGGCGGTGATCACCAGCCACAATGAATTCATCGGCTGTCCTCCTAGCTCGGGCAGACACGCCCGAATTCTTTAAAAAGCGTACAGCTTTCATCATATTATTTTTGGGCAACCAGATCAACCACAACCGTGGGTGGACGGGCAAAACAAAGCATCTATAATGGGCGGAGTAATAAAAAAAGGATGAAGGATGAGGGATGAAGGATGAATAAAAATGCCGGAGTATGGAAAAAACCAATAACTCTCCGGAAACCACTTGCGATTTCGCGCTATTTATTGTTCTTTAATTCCCGTCCCATGATTGCTGATCTGAGTATTGGAAGGAGAAAAACATCGTGCCTGAGAAAGTCATTATCATCGGCAGCGGACCCGCCGCTTGGGCCGCGGCCATATACTCCGCCAGGGCGGAATTAAAACCCCTTGTTTTCGAAGGCGCCTTGAGCGAAGAAAATCGCATGGCAGGCACCCTGCCGCTCGGTCAATTGGCCCTTACGACCGAAGTGGAAAATTACCCCGGGTTCCCCAGCGGCGATCTAACTGCCTATCTCGATTCGTCCATTAACTCAACTACGCGGCAGATGATGCCTCCGCATAAGAAAGAAGGAGTTTCAGGCCCGGAACTCATGGAACTGATGCGCCAGCAGGCGGTAAATTTCGGCACGCGGGTAATTACCGAAGACATTGTCGACGTGAATTTCGACGTGCACCCATTCCGGCTCTCAGCCTCTGATGGTAACACTTATGAAACATTGGCCGTGATCGTTGCCACCGGGGCCAAAGCGAATTATCTCGGCCTGCCATCCGAGGAAAAATTCAAAAATCGGGGCGTCAGCGCCTGCGCCGTGTGCGACGGGGCCTTGCCACGCTTCAGAAATAAACCACTCGTCGTGATCGGCGGCGGCGATTCCGCCGTCGAGGAGGCCGACTATCTCACCAAATTCGCCAGCGTCGTCAATCTGGTCCACCGCCGCGATCAACTACGGGCCTCGAAAATCATGGCTCATCGGGCCATGAACCATCCGAAAATCAAAATCCATTGGAACCGCACGCTGGGCGAAGTGCTGGGCAACGACAAGGACGGCGTTACCGGCGTGCGCTTGGCAAGCACTATTGGGGAACAGGATTTGCAACTCGAAGCCAGCGGCCTGTTCCTGGCCATCGGCCACACGCCCAACACGGCGTTCCTAAAAGGCAAATTGGCTCTGACCGACAAGAAATACATCAAGTGGACCACGCCCGCCCGAACCTACACCAGCGTGGAAGGCGTTTTTGCCGCTGGCGACGTGGCCGACGATTATTACCGCCAGGCCGTAACCGCCGCCGGCAGCGGCTGCATGGCCGCCCTGGACGCCGAACGCTGGCTGGCGGCGAAAGGGCACTAAAACATTATAAGGTAGAATACAATGCGCTGTGTTGAGGTCGATCTAGGCATCTCAACGGCTGATGCAGACAATGTCGAAGTGCATTTCGACGGTGGAGATCTTGTACTCACATTCCTGGACTGGCAAGAAGTGCCCCGGCAAGTTATCTTCCGCGGAGTTCTCGCATACCGGTGGCAGGACTTTGACGAAACGGGCATCCGCGACGATACCACGTACGAAGTTCTGGAATCCGAGTGGCTGGCTCAGCAGGCCGATCTACAAGGAGTTAAGGCTGCCGTGGAAAACTACGCGCATTACAAGCTCTGCTTCAACACCGTAGGCATGCTTGATGTAGTCGGACTTAAATTAAAAAATGAACAAGAATGATAAAACCAGGAACTCTTGTCGCCGGAGAACATTATCGTGGTCATTTTACTGGCGTGGGTGCTGGCGATGGTGATCGTGCTGGTCGTCAAAAGACCTGGACTACCCGAAATCGCGGATAAAACAGACCGGATAGAGGAGAGATTTGCTTCCGAATAATCGTTAAATAACCAGAACTCTGTCTATCAGCAATTACACTCTATTTCTTCATGCCTCGATCATGCCTGACAAAACCTCCATCGCCCAAGCGCGAAAATCAGAATCCGTCGGCCAGACTGTCATCATCGAAGGTTGGCTCCGCACGCGGCGCGACTCGAAGGCGGGATTCAGTTTTTTGGAACTGAACGACGGCTCGTGTTTCGGCAACGTGCAAGTGATTGCCGAGGCGTCGCTGCCGAATTATGAATCGGAGATCAAAAAACTTACGGTCGGATCGAGCCTGCGGGTGGAAGGCGAGGTAAGGGCATCGCCGGGCAAGGGACAGGCGACCGAGGTGCTTGCCCGGAGCGTCACTGTCTACGGCACGGCCGATCCCGAGGCTTATCCCCTGCAAAAAAAAGGCCATTCCTTCGAGTTCCTGCGGACCATCGCACATCTGCGGCCGCGTACCAACACCTTTGGTGCAATCGCCCGGGTGCGGAATTGTGTGTGTAATTCGATCCATCAATTTTTCCAGGAAGAAGGATTCCTCTATATTCATACACCGATCATCACGGCCAGCGATTGCGAAGGGGCGGGCAAGATGTTCCAGGTAACCACGCTCGACCTGCCCAAACTGACCGGGCAAGGTGAAAAAGTCGATTACACGCAGGATTTCTTCGATCGGCCGGCGTATCTAACCGTAAGTGGGCAGTTGGAAGCGGAGATTTTCGCCTGCTCGCTGGGCAAGGCATATACCTTCGCCCCCACCTTCCGCGCTGAGAACTCGAACACGCCCCGCCACTTGGCCGAGTTCTGGATGGTCGAGCCGGAAATGGCCTTTTGCGACATTTGGGGCGACATGCAGGTGGCCGAGCGGCTGCTGAAGCGGATTTTTGGCGACGTGCTCGAAAAATGCCCGGAGGATATGGCTTTTTTCAACGAGCGGATCGACAAAACCGTCATCGCCACTCTTCAACATATCATGGAAAGCGAATTCCGACATGTGCCATACACCGAAGCAATCGAGGTTCTGAAAAAATCAGGCGAGAAATTTGAATTTCCCTGCGATTGGGGCTGTGATCTACAAGCCGAGCACGAGCGATATCTCACCGAAAAACACTTTAAATGCCCGGTGATCTTGTACGATTATCCCCGCACCATAAAGCCCTTTTACATGCGCCTAAATGACGACCAGAAAACGGTCCGCGCGATGGACGTGCTGGTGCCCAAAGTAGGCGAGATCATCGGCGGCAGCCAGCGCGAAGAACGCCTCGACGTCCTGGAAACGCGGATGAAAGAGCAAGGACTCAATCCGGCCGACTACTGGTGGTACCTGGAACTGCGAAAATACGGCACGGCGCCGCACAGCGGCTTCGGCTTGGGCGTGGAGCGGGTGCTCTTGTTCATTACCGGCATGGCCAATATCCGCGACGTGATCCCATTCCCGCGCACGCCCGGCAACGCGGAATTTTAGCAGGTGATTGCAAATTGAAAATTGCAAAATGCAAATTGCAAATTGATGGACAGTCATTCATCATAAGGCCGCGACCGGCGGTCGCGAGATAAAAAAGGATAAATCATGAAACAGCATTTCACTTTGATATGTTTATGCACTATTATCTTCCTTCTATTTGGTATAGTTGAATTTTCTACCCCGGTATTTGCCGGCGAGCCGCAGCGCATGTTGCTTTGGCCCGACGGGGCGCCGGGGGCTAAGGGCGACATGGCGGAAGATAAGCCTACGTTGACGGTCTTTCTTCCCGAAAAAGAGAAGGCCAACGGCACTGCCGTGGTGATTTGCCCCGGCGGAGCCTATCAGCATCTGGCCGTCGATCACGAAGGAAAGCAAATCGCCGAGTGGCTCAATTCGCTGGGTGTGGCGGGATTCGTGCTTGAATATCGGCACAAAGGTCGAGGATATATGCATCCGGCGCCGTTGCAGGACGCCCAGCGGGCGATCCGCACCGTCAGGGCAAATGCCGCCCAGTGGAACGTCAGTCCCGCAAAGATCGGCATCATGGGTTTTTCCGCCGGCGGGCACCTGGCATCCACGGCGGGCACGCATTTCGATAAAGGCGACCCGCAATCCGCCGATGCGATTGAAAAGGCGAGTTGCCGGCCGGATTTCATGATCCTCTGCTACCCGGTGATCGCATTTGGCGAGCCATACACGCACCAGGGTTCGCAAAATAACCTGATCGGCAAGGACGCCCCGGCCGAGTTGATAAAAAGCCTATCAAACGAAAAGCAAGTAACGCCCGAAACTCCGCCGACATTTTTGTTCCATACTGACGAAGATAAAACAGTACCGCCGGAAAACAGCGTTCAATTTTATCTGGCTTTAAGAAGGGCCAAGGTACCGGCCGAACTGCACATTTATCAAAAAGGCATGCACGGCCAGGGGCTGGCAAAAAAAATCCCCGGCACATCCAACTGGTCGAAAGATTGCGAAGACTGGATGCGCAATCAAAAACTGCTGGATAAATAACTTCAAATATCGCCCTGGACCGTGAGCATCAAGCGCCTGCGCCGGCTGCGGCGGCGGAACTCGCACAGGCAGATGCCCTGCCACGTGCCCAGGCACAAGCGGCCGTCGCGGATGGGAATAGTGAGTGAACTGCCGAAGATTGACGATTTGGCATGGCTGGGCATGTCGTCCGAGCCTTCTTCCTGGTGCCGGTAGGGAAAATCCTCCGCTGCCACGGTGTCCAGGATCCGGTCCAGATCGACCAGCACGTCCGGATCGGCGTTCTCGTTGATCGTCAGCCCCGCCGAAGTGTGCATGATGAAAACGTGCAGCAGGCCGATTTTTATCCGGCTCAATTCAGGAAGGGCGTCCAAAACGTGCTTTGTTATCGGGTGACAGCCCTTGGGAAAAGACGGCAGTTGAACGTCGCGC
Source organism: Pirellulales bacterium (assembly GCA_963838495.1). Lineage (GTDB taxonomy): Bacteria > Planctomycetota > Planctomycetia > Pirellulales > Thermoguttaceae > JBEKIK01. Next base: position 1,149,371 of record CAWIRC010000001.1, read on the forward strand.
TGATACCAGGCCACGGCTGTACCTCGAATATGTATTTCTTCCTTATGGATCCATCACCATAATAGGGACTTTCCGAGACATTCCAGTTTATCGGCTGCGGGCATGTTGAAAAGGTGTCCCAGCGGTTCGAAAAACAAGCTCGCAGGATACTATGACAAACAAAGCGGAATGCGTAGAATACAATATGGGACATGAGAGGAGCTTTGCAGCAGCATAGAGAAGTAGAACTATTAACCTAGAACTGATTACTGAGAACTGCAAAAATGACCTGCAAACACCTAAAACAACTCTACGATTACTGCCAGACGCATAATTTGAAGCTTAGCAGCACCGATCTGATCCGGATCGTCTGCCCGCAATGCGGAGTGGAAGAGGTATGCCCTTCAGTATTGTCGGATGAATATGAATCTAAGCATCATGAGCCGGGGGCTGACGCAGCGGAAAGTAAAGATCAAGAGGAGAAGCAAAAGGGATAAAGAAGCAATCCCTTGGAGCTGATCCCTTGTTTTACGATTATCGGCGTGTGGCTGGGGCGGGTTGGGCCAGGGATGGATTGGACTGGCCGTCAACCGGCTGGGATTTCGCCAAATTCTCAGCGGCTTCGAGTTTACGGTCGGTTACGGAAAGTATCTGCGTGGCCCCTTCGAATTCTTCCGCTTTTGGCGATCCCTGCCCTATGTTGGGAGAAGTTTTCTCGACGCTTTTTTTAATCACATTGGCGGGCATTGCTTCCATGTCGCCGCCTTCGAGGATCGAACCTGCCCGACCGTTCGAGAGGCATTGACCGGAACTGTCATACACCGGACCGTTATAATCATAAGGATGACAGCACATGGTGCAGCCGACACACAAGGCAATCAGGCCGAGAATTCCCGCATGGGCTATTTTACGCAACATGATAACCGCCTTTTCCTGAGGAGAAGTTTGGCAATGACTGATAAGTGGAAAATAACCGTACCGTTAATGTCGGCCGAAAAAACTTCGTAATCCGCAAATTTTTTCAGGTTTTCCACAGGAAAAGTTGCATTATATTACGCATTGTGTATGTATTGCCCAGATTTACAAGCACTTATGTGTTTTTTCATAAATAGGTGAAATTAAGAGACATGGGTATAAAAAAAGAGCCGTTCATGCTTGGATGAACGGCTCTGATTAATTCAATCTAATAAACTTTTTCCCAAACCGATGGTTTAGGTGCTCTTAGGAGCTGGTGCCGCCGGCGGAGCCGGTGACGGGGAAGCAGGGGCTTCCTTCGGGGTTGACGCTGGGGCCGGAGTGCCACCACATCCGCATTCACAAGCATTACCGCAGCAACTTACCGGGCAGCAGGACCGCGGACGGCAAGAGCGGCAATGATGGCGACGCGGGCAGCAAGACTGCGGCTCGCAGGATGCACAGCATGTCGCCGGTGCACAAGTCGCCGGAGCACAGGCCGCCGGAGCGCAAGTCGCCGGGCGCAAGCCGCCGGGGCACAAGGCGCCGGGCAGCATGACACCGGCTCGCAGGACCGCGGACGGCAAGAGCGGCAACGATGATGACGCGGGCAACATGACTTCGGCTCACAGGTCGATGCACAGCACGTGGCCGGGGCGCAAGTCGCCGGGCGCAGGGCGCCGGGGCACAAGCCGCCGGAGCGCAAGTCGCCGGGGCACAAGGCGCCGGGCAGCATGACACCGGGCAGCAGGACCGCGGACGGCAAGAGCGGCAACGATGATGACGCGGGTGGCAGGTCGCGCAGCAAGTGGCCGGCGCACATGTCGCCGGAGCACAAGTTGCTGGAGCACAGGCTGCGGGTGCGCAGCAATCACCTGCTACTGCTTTAGATTGAGTGCCCAAGAGGGCCACACCCAGCACCGCGATAAATATCGCGATGCCCAAAAGATACGTTCGATTCATTCTTAAAACCTCCAACTAACAGGTACCGTAGCGTTGAGGAACGCGCACATGCGCCGTCACAAACTCCATTCTCCCCGACCCTGACGGCCTCCAGCCGAGGAGATCTCCATAAAACTATTTATTTTTAATAGGAAAATTTCAGCCGGCAAAATCACGCCCTGTTGAACTTTACCTATTCTCACGGTATCAGATGCGTAGCTTAGATGGATAAGCTAGCATAGTTCAATCAGATGTCAATCCAGTGTGTGGGCAAATTTTCCAATTGGGTTAAACCGGCATTCTAGGGGCAATACATCAAATGTTTATCAAATGCTAGGTCGTAATGTGCATACAGTACAGCCCCCCCAAATAAAAAAAAGAGAATTCCACGAGGAACTCTCTTTTGTTATTACTTCCTAACTTCAATTTTCGCAAATAGTTGCGACTATCTCTAATAAAAAAATGGGCTGCTAAATTTTATTATTTTTTACAACGAATTTGGGTTGTAATGGTTAATAGTAAGAAAAATTCAAAAAAAGATTAGCATTTTTATCATTTTACCTACGCATTAAATTTTCCGAATTTTCCGATTCTTTCGCTTGCAAGCTTTCTTTTTCTGCTCGGCGACGAATCTCTTCCCTTGCCCATTGTTGCTTCTTTAACACCTCGTCTGGATTTTCGAAGTTTAATAACAGAGGAGGCTCGCCCGGGAAAATAGTCGCCGCCAGACCGGCTATCCGCCAACCGTGACTTTCTCGCCGCAGGACCCAAATTAAATTATCCGAATGTTCCTGGTTGTCATTATCGACGTCGGTCCAGATCGATTCCACCTGCGCCCCATCTTCTGCAACGTATTTAACTCTTGCAATAGTAAATTTGGCGGTATCGCTGGCCGACGGCGTTACGCTGCACCCCAAAGCGGCGGCTTTTTCCCGGGCTACTTCGCTTAGCATATTTGCGGCCTTTTCATCGTTGCCCGTACGCACGGCCTCGAGGAACTCCCGGCAGGCAGCCTCCGGCGTATCTGTCGCCCGCATGTCCGGCATATTACCGGACGAGGTTAATTGAACGTTGCGGTCTGCGGAAGCGGCGGTTTGTTGTGCCGGTCCTTCCGACTTGCCGCACCCTATAATGCCCATTAACGCCAATGTTACCAGGGTTAGCCATCCTTGGTTCTTTAACATCATTTAGTCTCCTATTGATTTAATTTTTATTGGATGGAGTGGGGCTAAAATCATTCAAATGATTAGAGCGCCCATTTACAAACCTTGCCGAGTGGCGGAGTCTTGCCAGAAAGACCCCTTGAGTCAAGATTGACGGGGGGGATCGGATAAAATAAAGAAAATAGAAAGCAGATATTTGAAAAAAATGGGGGTAAAAACGTATAAAGGTGTGCTTTTGCACTTTTTTGTTCTTACCCCGCGCCCAGGCCACGATCAAAGGCGTCCTGATCGCGTTGGTACAGTGCGAGCACCGATTCGAAGGTCCCGCTGGATATCTGCCACACCGGGTTTTCATCGGAATGCGAATTGCAATGTGCGGTAAATAAGCGATACATGAACTTGAATAAATGCCGCGGGACGCGCAGGCCGGCAAAGGCCTCGATGAGTCGGCGTCCGTCCACGCTTTGGTCGAAGAGTCCGGCCAGGCTGGGCGTGCTGCCGTCGATGGCGCAGGCCTTGATCCGCGCGATGGCCATGTCATAAAGCGATTGGCCGGTCCATGCCAGCGAACGGATCATGTTTTGTTTGTCCAGCCTTGCCCGCTGATGGAAATCCCGGTCCTCGCGATCGACCAGGCGCTCCAATTCGATTGGCAGGAGGAGTTTGATCCCCAGCCCGGGGTGTTTTAAAAATTTATTGTCCAACATGGGCCAGATCAAGGCCCGCATCAGTTCCGTGGATCCGTTGATCAGATAGGGCTCGTCCACGCGATCGACCAGCACAATTATGCCCTCGATGTGCATCGATCGCAAAATGCCCTGTAGTTTTGCCAGAAATTCATAGCGGTCATCGGTGCGTTGATACGCGGGCACGGGCTGGCTGATGATCTTCCCGGCAGGGAATTGGCGGAGGATTTTCCTTAGCAGTTTGGTGCTGTGATTAAGCACGCGGGTATTGCGGACAATCCGCCAGGCCTTGTAGTGGCATTTCAGCCAGCGCCAAATCCAGGGGGCCCAACCGGCGGCAATTATCAGATAGGGCCAGATTTTAGCAAACAAATTCCAATCCCGTAACCAAGCGAAAAAAGCTATGGTCGCCACGGTAACAAGAATGCCCAAAACCCTGTCCCATTTCGAGCGCCAGACGGGGAACCGCAGTTTTGCCCGCAGCCGGCGCCAGCGTTGCCAGGTGTTTTCGGCCGTCGATTGGTCGTAGCAGGCCGCCAGGAGCATCACGTCGCGGACTTGCGCCGGATCGAGCATGCCGGTGGGCAAGGCGTCGTCGCGTGCGCCCGGATGCCGGGCCTGTTTTACCTCCAAAATCCGATCGGCCAATTGCGTGACCGCCTGGGCGAGAATGGCGTCCATGTGATCCCACAGGCGCCACTGTTCCAATACACGATCCATCCGCCGGCGCCTTCGTGAAAACCGATCGCGGAAACGGTCCAGGTAGGCGTTGAAATCATCGTATTGGACCACAAAAACCTGTCCCTGGGGGTGATCCGCGTTGAAATCGGCCAGGTGGCGGACGATTTGCAGCCTGATCGCCGTTTTACCCGATCCTTTTTCACCAAACACCACGGAGGTGGCCGACTCTTTTGGGTCTCCGTAAATCTTGTCCCAGGAAGGATGATAGGTGGTGCGGATGCACGCCCCTTTGAAGACCAGGTCGGTTTGGGCGTCTTCGTCGGCAAAGGGATTGGATGCAATCCCGTAATGTTCGAGGAACTGCTGGATTTTCATTGGCCGGCCTTAAAATATTCGTTTTGAGATTTGGACATGGATTCCTTTTAACATTATATAGTCAATTATATTTGGGCAGTAGTTGAACTGTTGAACCAACATAGAGGCCCCGGTCAACGCACAGGGGGTTAGGTGGCGGTTTTATGCCGTGCGGGCGATATTATGCAAGGCGATGCGGATTGAGTGTATCGCGAAGTTCCAGGCGAGTCGAGGGGGATCGCGAATTAGCCGGCGCAGGCGCCGATCCCCGAAAAAAAGCCCAGTAAATCAAGTAGATAATAAGTATCGCAGCCAATATGAGCAGGGCTATAACCAGGCGAGTAAAGTATTTGGGGTGCTGAGATTCGTTTGTTTGATCGGACGGCGAGGAAACAGCCTGCCGCAGTGGAACGTCAGCCTTAACGACGCTGTCTAAGAGATTGTTTGTTCGCAATTGGGGGAAAATGGCATCCGCTCGCTGCCAGTCGCGCCATCCTTCGTGCCAAACCAGCGTATCAGGACTGATGCGCCCTTCGGCCAGCCATTGATGCATTAATTTGCCCATGGCCGGTCCGTATTGGCCGCCGGATGGAGACGCGCATACCAGACCACGTCGCCCGCTTCGGTCAGCGGATCGGCCGGGCGTTCGGGCTTCAAGGCGAGTGTAGGATCGTCCGCCGAGAAGGTTGTAAGAACATTTGTCGAGGGAATTACAGGAGACGATAAAACAGGCAAGGCAAGTCCGGTTCCTTCGCCGTCATGTTGAGAAGAAAAACCGGCCGATTGGGCCAATATATCGGCATTGGCATTTATAGGCGTCGCCGGGAACGCACTGGGTAAAGTCGGCTGGGCCGATCTTTCCGCCGTTTTACCCGAAACATCGGGTGCAACATCCTGTGGGGCGGGATTTACGCCCGGAAATGCCGAGGCTGCAATGGCCCTGCGGGCCGCGCGATCCTCTTTCGAGCTTTTACGAGTGCTTTGCGAGGGAATAAGGAATTTGGTCCCGCAGTATGGGCAAATACCCCGTCTGCCGGCCTGAAATGCCTTCACGTTTAATTTATGCCCGTTTGGACAATAAAAACGGATTCCCATATGGCCTCTATAAGCCTCTGGATAAGATTCTTATTTCCACAATTTCTCATTATACTACGGTTAAACTCCAGGTGAAGTGATCAAACCACCCAAATAGAGGGAAAAAAATATCATTAGAAAACTAAAAAAGCCTTTTCTATTGGGGCGGGGGCGAAAAAACACATCCGCACAATTATCTGGACTAAAAATAAAAACGAAAAATCATTATGCTACTGCGATAAATCCTGGTCGTAGGGTGCGTGCAACACGCCGATGACACCGGAAGATATGTGCCTGCACTCTCGCGAGTCCCAGCTAGTTTTTATCACGGAAAGATGGAAAATCGGGTTCTAGCACTCGATTTCCAGTGCGTTTCAACAAACGGAGGGATCCTATGCGGTTGAATCGCTCAAGGACAGCGGCGGTTCTGGCATTGGCGGGCATTTGTTTTTGTTTTCTTGGGGGCTGCGGATCGCAGCAAAAGGCGAGTCAGCCGCCGGCGATGCCCGCCCCCAATACCGAGAAAACCGCGGCCGAGCCCGATGTCGCTTCCCCCGGCACAAAAACGCTAGATGCAACCGGGCCTGAATCGCCCGTTTTAAAAACACCAAAACCTGAGAAAGATCTCGGTTTGAAACAGGTAAAAAAAGCCACTCCGCCAAAGGCCATGGCCAGGCCGACGCAAGCGCCAAAAATCACCTCCTCTTTGCCCGGCAAAGAGCAACAAAAAATCAACCCCATGCGACACGCGGAGCAGCCGCCGCCGGAAACCAATCCAGCGTGGTCGGAGGAATCTATTGCAGAAGAACGTGCCGCATTTGAGGCCGCGCATTCGGCCAGAAACACGGAAATGCTCAAGAGCAGGCAAAAGGATTTAGAAGAATCCGAAGGCGAGGCTGATGTTGAGCCCGACATGGTGGAATCCGCTCCCGCCATGGCGGCCGCGCCCGGAGCGGCCGAAACTTCACCGCCTGCTCCTCCTCCCGGGCCCGGTTCAGGGGAACCTCAAACCACGGAAGCAAAGTCGGCGCCTGAGGATATAAATGAGTTCATAAAAATGGCGCAAGACCAAAAGGACTACACCGTGGTGAAAGTATATTATGGAACGGATCGGGCGGCATTAACCGACGTGCCGCCGAAGCAGCCGGTTTATCTGTCGTGGTTGACAAGGACGGTTATCGCCGGGGCAAGCGCATTATTTTTGTGGATTATGGGATCTCGATTTTACCCATCCCGGCTGCTGCGAGTTCTGGCGTATTGCGGCATGTTTGTGGCCGGATTGTTGGCCGGGCTGACGATCTACGCGCAGTTTCAAGCGCCATTGCCCGAGGACATGGCGAAATCATTGCCCGCCGCCTCCGTTTCCTACGGTCCCGATCGCGGCAAGTTGGAGTTTGGCGCCTGCGAGGTTTCGATCCCTAAGTCGCACGAGGTGGGCGAGTTGGAGAGCCCATCCGTGCTCCGCCTGGAATTTCGCGAAGACCCGAGCCGGCACGTGGTGTTGCTGGGGATCCAGCCGGAGCCGGCGACGGTTTTTCGCGGACCTAAGCGAGTGCGTGGGGCGCTCGAAGCAGAAATCGGCCTTTGTTTTCGTGCACGGTTATAATGTGAGTTTTGAAGACGCGGCCCGGCGCACGGCCCAAATCGCCTACGACTTGAAATTCGAAGGCGCGCCGATCTTTTTCAGTTGGCCTTCGCAGGCGGAGATTCTGGGATACACGGTGGACGAAAACAACGTGTCCTGGGCTGCCCCCCACCTGCTTAAATTTCTTAGCGAAGTCGCCCAGCAATCCGGGGCCGAGAGGATTCACTTGATCGCCCACAGCATGGGGAACCGGGCATTGACCTCGGCGCTTCGGGACCTTTCCCTCATGCAAAAGTCGGACGCGCCGATGTTCAACGAAGTCGTGCTCACCGCTCCGGACATCGACGCGGATACGTTCATAAACGACATCGCACCGGCGATCGTAAAAACCGCCCGGCGCGTAACCCTATACGCCTCGTCCAACGACGAAGCCTTGATGATTTCGAAAAAAGTGCACGGCTATCCCCGCGCCGGCGACAGCGGCAGCGAATTGATCGTGATGCGAGGCCTCGATACCGTGGACGTATCGGCCGTGGATACCAGCCTGTTGGGGCACACTTATTACGGCGACAACAGCTCCGTATTGGCCGATATTTTCGAGTTGCTTAATTCCTCCAAACCCGCCGATCAGCGGCATTGGCTGCGGCCCGAACACTTGGGGCTGTTGAAATATTGGGTCTTTCACCAGTGATCGCTTAATGGGGGCGCAGCCTCCATTTTGGCTATTCTCGCCCCATCCCATACAATCTTCATAATCCTCACCTCTGTAGGTACTTTTGCCCGTATACCAATGCCTTTTCGCATCCTGTCAGCCGATTGTCCGGCAACGGGCATTTATCCCAAAGTATGTTTATGCAGGTTTAATTAATTGCCAAGGAACCTGCATTATAAAAGGGTCGCGAGGAAAATCGCATGTCGGAAAAAACACCAATCGACGTCCAGCAATCCCAAAAAAGTTTTATAAGATTTGCCCAGCATCTGGCGGGCATGACCGATCGCGAAGACATATGGTGCCAGATCGGCCAGGCGATCTTTAATTTTTTTGACGCGGATCTGGTAGGATTCCTGGAACTAAGCCCAAACGGCCAGTGGAAAGCCCATTATTGGATTCTTCCACCCGGTTGCACCGAAGAGACGGTTTTCACGCCTGCTCTTCGGCAAACCGCCGCCGGAGTTTTAGAAAGCAGTTTTATTGCACACCAATCCCTGGATTTCAACGGCGTTTACCAGGTGGCATTGTTTCCGGTAGCCATCGATAACCGAAGGACGGCAATAATGCTGATCGGACACGCCGCCGACGAACCCATTGGCAAGGAATTATTGAACATATACCTGGGAATGGCCGGATTGGCGGGCGAAACCATCACCAGGGCCGGCATTTTGGCGCAGTTATGTCAAGACAATAAAAATATGCGGCAAGCGTTTGCCAGCATTTCGGGCGAAGCCAGGCTGCGGAACATAGTGGAAAACGCCCTGGAGATTATTTACACGCTTACGCCCGAGGGAATGATCTCCTATGCCTCCCCGCGATGGAGCCAATTGATCGGGCATCAAAATCCCGATCTTTTGGGACGGAGTTTCGTGTCGTTTTTACATCCTTCCGATAGGGCGGCGTTCCAGTCGTATTTTGCCGCGGTAACTGCGGGAAAGAAGCAAAATCGGCGCGTCGAATTCCGCATTGAAAATTGCAAGGGCTTATGGCGCTGGTACAGCACCACACTTTCCACGATCACGGATTCGCAAGGTGCGCCCATGGAATTCGTGGGAATCGCGGAAGACATAACAGACCGCAAACTGTTTGAGAAGGAATTGCGCGAGGCCAAGGAGACGGCCGAAGCCGCCACCATGGCAAAAACCGAGTTTCTCACCAATATAAGCCATGAAATCCGCACGCCCATGACCGCCATTTTAGGCTTCGCGGAAATGCTGCTGGAAAGCATCGAACGGCCCGAGGACGTCGTCGCCGCCAACACCATCAAGCGCAACGGCGAATATCTGCTCCGCATCATCAACGACATCCTGGATTTGTCCAAAATCGAAACCGGGCATCTGACCACGGAACAGGCCAAGTGTTCACCGCGCGAACTGATTGAAGAAGTAGTATCGATGATGAAACTCCGCGCCGACGCCAAGGGATTGCCCTTGCTCGTGGAATTCGCAGGTCCAATTCCCCAAACCATTCACACCGATCCGGTCCGAATAAGGCAGATCCTCATCAACCTCATCGGCAACGCGGTCAAATTCACCGAGGAAGGCCATATTTGCATTCAAGTCCGGCTTGCGGAGAACGACGAGAAAAAATCCGTCCTGGAATGCAAAATCATCGACACCGGCGTCGGCATGTCCGAAGACCAAATCAAGCGACTCTTCGAACCTTTCACTCAAGGCGACACCACTGCAAGCCGCAAATACATGGGTATGGGACTCGGCCTGGCCCTGAGCAAACGCCTGGCCGGCATGCTGGGCGGCGACATCACCTTCAGCAGCGTGAAAGACAAGGGAAGCACCTTTGTTCTCACCGTGGGCACAGGATCGCTTGATGGCGTGCAAATGCTGCAAACCTCCGACACCCACGAAACAGAGCCGTCATTGATTAACGCCCTTGTTCATCCTGCTTCGCAACATATCTCCGGCCGCATCCTTCTGGTGGAGGACGGCCCGGACAACCAGCGCTTATTGGCCTTGATTTTGCGCAAGGCCGGCGCCAAGGTGACCGTGGTCAATAACGGCAAAGAAGCCCTGGAAAAGGTGGCGGCCGAGCAGAAAAAATATCTGGCCGACGGCATTCAAACCCCGCCCTTCGACGTCATCCTCATGGACATGCAGATGCCGGAGATGGACGGATACGAAGCCACCTGGCGACTCAGGGAAATGGGTTATACCGCACCTATTATCGCGCTGACGGCCCATGCCATGAATCACGATCGAGAAAAGTGCCTGGGCGCCGGTTGCGATGAGTATCTAACCAAGCCGATTGACCGGGACGTGCTGTTCTCGACAATCACCCATTACATGTCCGTCGTGCATCAACCGCAGCAAGAGGTTCAAGCCTGGGTCATTTGACACCGACACCCCCCGCTCTCCCTAACCCGGGTTAGAAAAAGCGGACTTTTTTTTACAGGCTCTTTTTGCGCTCCCTAAATCGGGTTAGAATTTCAATTCACTTTTTTATTTTTTCCATTTTCACGCTTGACATTACTAATAAAACTGTTATTTTAAAAATCGCTTCTCGATTATGCACTTGATGATTAATTTATATCTATTGAACGTAAATGACCTTTAAACTGGGTCGTTGTTATATTACCGAGTCGTAAAACCATATCGTCCATCCGGATTTATAAGCGGAGGCAGCGTTAAGTCCTGTCGGCTTCCAGGTCAGCAGGCTCTTTATTTGATTGGATGTAGCCCGCGCTGCTTATTTCAAGCCCGGGAACGTAGATTCGACGATGTTGCTAATTTGAATCGTCGTCGCGTATCCCGGCTCAGGTGGTCCGCTCATTCCGATTTCTTCCGTGCCGTTTGTGAAATTGGCGGCGCTTGTCGGCTACAGCAAATATCCCCGTTTACAAAAACTTGTAACCTTTTTCGAATGTTTGTCCCGGAGAAACGGGCAGATAGAAAGGAGGTAGCGGTCAGAAAAAATGCATTTATCGTCGGTTCGTTTGTTTCGATATCATCGCACGATAGATCATGGCGCTAAGGCTAGTCATTTTGCGATTGTCGTATCGAGTCAAGTGATGAATTTCAAGTTACAGTAACAAAACGGGTATATCCATGCGGCGGGTTTCTCAATGTCGGCCCGTTGTAGGATATGATAAGGAGCAAAATGATGAAATACTTTGTATGTTTTGCGAGTATGTTTCTAGTGTTGGCATGCACCTCGGTTGTAATGGCGGTGGATGCGGGTGTAAGCGGTGACTTTACAAAACCAAGTCCGTCATTGCCGGATTGGTTCAGTGCGACTCAAGGCTCTGTGACTATCACCACCGGTTCGGGTGGGGGCGGGATTTACCTCGATCCGAACGCAGGTCCATGGCAAAAGCAAATCGTAGGCATTATGGTTTCGCCTTTGCCCGTCACTGAGGGGCCTATTCTCATAGCGGGCGATCCGACTTATAATCCGCCACCAGGCCCGCCCTGGACCGATTGGGACGAGCAGGTTTTGACCCCAAATTGGAAATGGGGCAATGGCTCACAGATTGTGATAACGGAATCGGATGGGATCACTCAGCATACTTACAATGGAATTCTTAAGACAATGCAATGGGCAAACGATTTCGTTGAGTTTGACTTCCCCGCCGAGTTCCCCGGTGCTTCGATTACCGTTACCAAGACCCTTGTGTACACTGGTCCGAATCCGCAACCAGGTCCAGGTAATGCGATGAATGTTTGGATCGCCGAATTTCCGACTCCCGAGCCTGGAACAATCGCCCTGTTGACCACCGGTCTGCTCGCATTGGGACTGGGCTGCATTTGGCGGCGCCGCAATTAAACGGCTCCCACTTGAATAAGGACATTTAGGGGCTTTGACATAATCTCCCCTCTCCGGACAACAACGGGGCACCATGCGTAGCATGGTAGCGTTGGTCGGGAGAGGGGTTAGGGGTGGGGAAATTCACAGAAAAAACAATATAGAAATCCCGGGAGTGAAAACCTGAAAAACAGGACAATCACTCCCGGGAAATATTTTTTCTTGCACATTCGCATCGCAAATCACCGCCTGGTCTAGGGCCTGCATTACCAGGTTGCGCTGGGCGGCATCGAGCCACACGCGGGCGAAGAACGTGTCTCCGCCCGTGTCTTCCCAGTACAATTCGCAGCCCGTCGGCCCGCACCCGCTGTGGCAGCAGATCAGCCGGCATCGCCCGGACTTGAGACGTTCGACGGGTTCCACGCCGGCGATTCGCCCGATTTGCTTGATGGCCGAAGCGGGAATATGGGCGCTGCGGATGGCGCGATACCAGGTTTCACATCGGCCGCAAAAGGGCAAAAACATGGTGGGAATCAGCACCGCCGCGGTACCGGCCAGGACCAACAATCCGTCGATTATCCAGCTCAGCCAGGCCGCCCAGCCGCAGGCAATATAACCAAGCAACAAGGGCCTGCCGCGGTCGGCCTGTTGGCGCATGTATTCCCAGAAACTAGCGGGCGGAGTGGGCAGGCGGCGGGCAAGCGATTCGGGTAAAAACTGCCTGGCTTCATCGGACAATTGCGGTTGCCTGTTATCGCTATCACCAGCCGATAAATAACAGAACCAGTGCGATCCCGCCACCGCGATCGCCACGGCCAGTAAGGCCCCTATAATGATCGTGGGCCGATGCCCGATTTGCCCCCCGCGCATCAGCCCTATCAGCAGGGCGCCAAGCATGACGCCGGCCAGGAAGGGAAAAATCACCAGCGGGGCGAAATAAAATTGGGCAGCCACCGCCGCCCGGGCGGCAAACGTTCCCAAGATCAATACGCCAAGCAACCAAATCGCCAGCCCGCGCCAGCTAAATGGCCCGCCGCCGCGGGGACCGGAAAGCTCCATCAGCGGTTCCTGCGATACGCTCATGCAATCATGCTAATAAAGATCGAGGGATTAGAAAAGGGCGCGTAGATAAATTAAGCGCGGGTGCCATGGCCACGCTGTCGTGGCCATGCGTCGCTCTTCACGGCAAAACATGCCCACGGCAAGCGTGGGCATGCCACCCAACACACTAGACGCATCCGAGAAGCTCACTTAGATGAGCCGCGGCTATAACGCGTATGCAATCTCCGCAACGGAATATCATCGCGGCGCTTTCACTCCACATGCCATTTGGGCTCGAAGCAATACTTCGGCCGCTTTTTTGCGGGCTTTGGCCGCTCCGTCCCCGAGAATCTGGCGGATTTGCTCGGGCTTGGACTCCAGCTCCTTGCGGCGCTGGCGGGCCTCGGCAAAATAATCCACGGCCAGATCGGCCAAGGCCTTTTTCACCTGGCCGTAACCGAACCCGCCTTTGCGATACAGCGCCGCCAGTTCGTCGCGCTCCGATTGTCCGGCGAACAACGAATAGAGTTGGAAAAGATGATCGGTATTCGGCTCTTTCGGCTGTTCCATGGGCCGCGAGTCGGTGACGATGCGCATGATCTTCGTTCGCAGGACTTTGGGATCTTCGAAAACATCGAGTGCATTGCCGTAGCTTTTCGACATTTTTTCGCCGTCCGTGCCGGGCACGCGGGACGTCGTATACAGCACCTTGGCCTTGGGCATGACAAACGTTTCGCCAAACGTGTAATTAAAACTGGCAGCCAGGTCGCGGCAGACCTCGATGTGCTGCACCTGGTCCTCGCCCACCGGCACGGTGTCGGAATCGTAGGCAAGAATGTCGGCCGCCTGCAACACCGGGTAGGTGAACAACCCCGCGTCAGCACGCAAACCCCGGGCTTTCTTGTCCTTGTATGCGTGACATCGCTCCAACAGGCCCATCGGCGCGCCGGTCATCAGCAGCCAACATAATTCGCAGACCTCGGGCACGTCGGACTGGACGAACAACGTAGCGCGATCGGGATTTAGTCCCAAGGCCACGAGGTCGATGGCGGCATCCATCGTGTTTCGCCAAAGTTGCTCGCGGTCGCGGACTTGGTTCAATGCATGTAAATTGGCCAGAAAATAAAAGGCCTCTTCCGCCTTGTATTGCAATTCGATGTATTGCCTGATTGCGCCGAAATAGTTTCCCCAGTGAAATCGGCTGGTCGGTTGAATGCCTGAAAGAACACGCATGATCGGATATCCTTATTGTAACTATGTTGGTGCAGCAGTTTAACTGCTGCACCAACCCGATAGATCTATCAAATTGATTTTACATCGATGGTTCCAATTATTTCGGCCACGGAAGTTGCGCCCAACGCGGCCAGCGCGGCCGGCAATGCATCGAGAATTTGCATCGTAACCGTCGGGTTGTAAAAATTGGCGGTGCCGATCTGCACGGCGGCGGCCCCGACTACAAGGAACTCCATCACGTCGTCGATGGTCGCGATTCCGCCTATGCCCATTACCGGAATGCCGACTGCCCGGGCCACCTGATAAACCATTCGCAAGGCGATCGGTTTTATGGCGGGCCCGCTTAATCCGCCCATTACCTTGCCCAGAATCGGACGGCGCTTGCGCCAATCGACCGCCATTGCCAGGCAAGTGTTAATCAGCGAAAGGGCATCGGCGCCGCCGGCCTCCGCGGCCAGGGCGATGTTGACGATATTGGTTACGTTGGGCGTGAGCTTTGCCAAAATCGGATATGAGCAAGCGTTCCTCACGCCGGAGACCACCTTTTCGCATGCCGCGGGATCGATGCCGAAATCCACCCCGCCGCTGACGTTCGGGCAGGAAATATTAAGTTCCAAGGCGGCGATGCCGGCAACGCCTTCCAGCCTATCGGCCAACTGCATGAATTCGGCCTGGTTCTTTCCCGCGATGCTGACGATTATCGCCGTACCCAGCGAGGCAAGATAAGGCAACTGGAGTTGAATGAACGCTTCCACGCCGTCGTTGTCCAGGCCGATGGAGTTGAGCATTCCGGCCGCGGTTTCGCAAGTTCGCGGCGGCGGATTACCCGGCCGCGGCAGCAAGGTGATGGTTTTGGGCAGAATTGCGCCCAAGCGTCCCAGATGGACAAACCCGGCCATTTCCCGGGCATAGCCGAACGTGCCGGAGGCAACCGTGATCGGATTAGACAGTCGCAACCTGCCCAGCCGGACATCAAGGCGAATTGATGAGGAATTCACGATTATTGGCATATTGGGGTGGAATGATTTATCCGTTGAACATGACAGTGTAACGGTCCCACCGGCAAAATGTCAATTTAGCATGGCCAATTTAGATTATGCCGCCGTGCGTTCTGAAAGGCGTGCAGTGGTCGGGCTGATCGAGAAACCAAACTCTTTCCCACTCGTCCAGCAAAAGACGCAAGTTCTCCGACGTAAACAGCAACTCCTGCGTTCGTCGGGAGGGATCGCCTGAATAGGCCGGTATTATGCATCCGGCAGTAGCACTGACCAGCATACCGAGCGTCAAACCCAAGAGCAGCTTACGCATACATGTTTACCTCCATGCAACGTTATCCATATCCGCCGGCTAATATTCATAAATCCGCTTGCGGATAGGAGATAAATGACTTTCAATTCATATGTAGTAGACACATTCCATGTGCCATTTTCATAATGTACTTTGTGTTTACACTTCCCACCCTGCCAAGAGCCGCAAAGGCAGTTATACCTTTGTTCCGGATTTACGTCGAATCAACTTGAAAAGCTATTTAACTGCGGGAAGAGCGAGCGATCGTGTTAATGGGTCGCTTACGATCGATGAGGTTTTACGTGCATCCTTTATCTGGGGACATCAACCCTACACAGCCGAGTGGCTTTGAAAAAAACCATTAGATGTTATACATCTGACGCATCCGATGCGTAACTCGTTGATGTACCTGATGTTTGTGCGACAGGTTCCGAATTGGAGCCAACTTTGTTTTTACCTGCTCGGACCGCCGCCGCCTGGCGTTCGAGCTCCTTGACGCGTTCTTCCATCTCCTTGCCGGGCTTGAATGTTACGACAAATTTTTCCGGCACAAAAACCTTATCGCCTGTGCGCGGATTGCGTGCTTTTCTGGGCGGCGCGCCGCTTAACTTCAAAGACGCCAAAGTTGCGAAGCTCGATTCGCCGTTCTGCAACAAGGGCCTTAACTATAGCATCGAAGGTCTTTTGAACGATTTCCTTCGTCTGCAACTGGGTTAATCCGATTTCCTCGGAAATGGTCCGAACGATCTCTTTTTTAGTCACGACTCGATTCTCCTCTGAGAAGTGGTCGTTATAAGCCTTGACGACATATCCTTACGATAGGTCTCCGATGCTCCAAGTGTAGGTGCCGCAAAGACTAATGTCAAGGGCAATTGCCCGGAGGCTTCTATGAATTTGGCTGGCAAGACCTTAATCCGGCAGGTTGCTGTTTAAAAGGCAGGCCGGAGTTTCAAAGCGTAAGTACTTATTGTCAAAGATCTTAATGGCTCCAGGACCCTTCCCGAGGATATACAATCTTTATAAATCCTTGATATAAGAGGAGTTATGAAA
This sequence comes from Pirellulales bacterium, assembly GCA_963838495.1. GTDB lineage: Bacteria > Planctomycetota > Planctomycetia > Pirellulales > Thermoguttaceae > JBEKIK01. The sequence continues at coordinate 1,165,871 of CAWIRC010000001.1, forward strand.
AGATCTTTTACCTTGGTTTTTTGGTCCATAACGGCCATCGCGCACGGTCATCGCTGCCCACCATGACTGCATCCTTTATCGGCACCTTATCCGGAAAAATCCAGCCAGGTGGAATAATCGTTAAATCCGGAAAAGTTGAAATCTGGAAAAGGTTGTTTTTTCCACCCTTTCTGGTGGGAGCAATGTCATTAACTAGGCCAAATTAATTTTTCATTCTGAATTCGGAGAAACTGTCAAAGTGCAAGCAAGGACAGCATTAACCCAAAGCGCAAGCATGGGCAAAGTATTACTTTGCTCACTTTCGTTTCGGGCTAAGTTAATCTCATGCCCCGGTTGCGTGAATTCGAGATTTTATCTGTTGCAAGGAAACAATCGGGCCGCGATCGCAGCCGGGACAGCGATCGGCTGTTTCCTGCCACGATTGGGGAGAAGAGATATTCGAAGCCCAAAAGGGCCAGGTGCGGCATTGGCGGGGACGGACTTCATAAACTTGGCACAGGCGGCGGTCGTTGTCAAAGAAAACGCAATCGCCGTTGGACAGTTCGACTAGGCTTTTTCGCATGCCGATCAAGCGAACGTAGCGCCTTTCAAATTCTTCCCCGCTGATTTTGAGCCAGGCCGACATGGCTTCGATTTCGGCCTTGTTGACGCAAACATAGCCCGGCACACCGGTGCAGCAATCGCCGCAGCCGGCACACTGGAAACGCAATCCGCGATGATACCAGGGGGTGTTCATGGTAAGTGGCAGGCGAAGGGGTGAATAAGACCTATGGGACTAATAGGACTCATGGGACTCATAGATCCAATGAGTCCCATTGGTCCTATTCTGCAGTGGTTAAGATTTTACGCTGCTTCGCAGTGCCTGAATAGCCATCTGCTGGATTCCGTGGATCGTCTACGTTACCACGAGTTCTTTGCTTTTCGTGTTAAGCAGGCGGGAAATCTCCGGCATCAGGCCGTAGGAAAGGGCCAGCAATTTAATGGGGTGGATTGTGGGTTTGTCGGTGCCCTGTTCCATCTGGATTTTGCACGTGCTGCATTCGGTGGTCCCTGCCTGCAAGGCCGGGCTGCGGAGTTGATTTATCAACCGCATACCTGCCCGCAAACTGCTGCGGTAATTTTTTTCCAGCAGCCCGAAGGTGCCGGCCATGCCGGAGCATCCCTTTTCCAGATGCTCGATCCTGAGGCCGGGAATCAAGCCCAGGAGATGTTCGCCGGGGGTGCCCACCTGCAAGGCCTTCAGATGGCAGGGCGTGTGGTAACCCAGCGTCATATGGATGGGCCTCAGATCCATTTGCAATTTGCCTTGGGTATGCATTCTCCAGAGATAAGTGCAGGCCTCGCTGCTGTTGGCCGCCAACAAGCGGGCGTCGTCGTCGTCGACCAGTTGCGGATATTCCCGGACCAGGCACAACGCGGCGGCCGGTTCCGTGGCTACGATGTGATATCCTTGGCGTACGGCCTCGGCCAGAATTACCACGTTGTGTTCGGCCAGGAAACGCGCCCGATCCAGGGCGCCGAAGGCGATCGAGGGCATGCCGGCCGGCTTCTGACTGGGATGCACGTATACGCCGACGCCGTTATGCTCGAGCACGGCCACCAGGGCTTCGCCCAGTTGCGGATCGAAGTAATTCGCATAGGTATCGACAAAATACAAGACCTTTTGCGCCCTGTGACGGATAGGCCGGGTCAGGCGGCGGTGATGTGCGCGGCGGAGAAAATTCCGGGACGTCAAGCGCGGCAATTTACGGCCCTGGGCAATGCCCAGAATCTTTTCCAAAAGCCAGCGCATTTGCCTGTTGCCCAGCGCCCAATTCGATGCCGTAGAGACCAAGCCTCCCAATGCGCCAAGGATGTCGAGATGTATGATTGCCCGTTGTGCGAAGGTCAAGCCGTTGGCGGCCACGAAGGCCCCTTTGCTTGCCCGCATTATGCGGGGAATATCCACCCTGGCCGGACATTCCAGGCGGCACATGTGGCAATGCACGCATAAATCGGCGATGCTTTTAAACTCCGATCCTGTTAGCTGATGAAGTTCGACCGCGCCGGTGAGAATCCCTCTTAACAAATTCGCTTTTGAGCGGGGCGAAGCCTCTTCGCTGGGTGCGATGCGGAAAATCGGGCACATGCGGGCATCGGGCGATTGCGTGCGGCATATGCCGCAGCGGTTGCAGTCGGCCACGGCGTTGACCACCTCGGCCGGATCCCAGTCCAACTGCAATTCGACCAAATTGCGCATGCCGGGCCGATCAGGCGCGGGTTGGTCGGCGCAGCCGGCGATGGGCGCGGTTTGATCGCCGGCTGCAAATTGCGGAGCATCAGTTCCGCATCATCGCCCACGATTTTGCCGGGATTAAATATGTTTTCCGCGTCGAAAATCCGTTTGATCGCGGATTACTTCATACAACGGCCCGGCCTGTTGTTTGAGGAACGACGTGCGGCTCAGTCCATAACCGTGCTCGCCGGTAATCGAACCGCCCACGTCCATCACTTCCCGGTACAGTTCCTCGGCTAGGCGGCGCATGCGTTCCACGTCATCGGCATTGGACAAATCGAGAAGGGGGCGGATGTACAATTCTCCGTGTCCGGCGTGGGCCAACAACGCGGCCGTCACCTGTTGCCGCTTCAGCACATTCTGCACTCGGACAAGGAAATCGGGTAAAATCTCCGCAGGCACGGCAATGTCGTCGGCCACAGGCACTGCCCGGGCCGGGCCCTTCAGCCGATATAAAGAAGGCTGAACGCGATCGACCAGGTGCCAAAACAGTTTCAATTCATCCGGCTCGAAGGCCTGCCGCACCGCATAAGCCAAGCGTTTGGTCTGAACCACATAGGCCGCCATCTCGTGCATCTGGTTGGCCAATTCCACGGCGTCGGCGGCCTCTTGTTCCACCAGGAGCAGGGCCTCGGTATCGGCCGGGATCAGAAGATCGAAGCGCACTTCGGCATCCCGCCCCAGGCTGAGATGTCGGCGGTCCATCAACTCGCAGGCATTGGGCTTCCAGGGGAGAATTTCCCGCACCGCCCGGGAGGCCTTTTCCAGGCTGTCGAACAACAATAAAGTCGCCCGCGCGGCCCGGGCAAAGGCTGAGTGGCCAGCGAAATTTCGGTGATTACGGCCAGAGTTCCTTCAGAGCCGGTCAGCAGCCGGGCCAGGTCGAGATAATTCTCGCCCAACACGCCGTCAAGATTGTAACCGCAGCGGTTGATGGGGCTTTTTAACCGGCTGGAGCGGATGATTTCGGCGTTGTCTTTCAATACCGCGGCCAGGCGATTTACTAAATCCCGCTTGCGCGGAATAGTGCTGGCGCTTCGCCGTCGGAAAGCGGCTCCCTGCCCAGTTCGAGAATTTCGCCGTCGGACAGGACGGCTTGCAGGCTGGCGACGTAATTGTGGACGGGACCGTATTTCAACCAGCGGCTGCCGGCGATGTCCAGGGCCACTACGCTGCCCATGGTGGTAACTACGGCTTTGGCCGGATCGGGGCCTACGATCCGCCCCAGCGGGCGCAATTGGGCGTTGAGGCGTTCCAGGACCATGCCGGCTTGCACGCGGACTTTTTCCGCGTCCACCCGGATAACATGGCGGAGATACTTGGAAAGGTCCACGATGATACCCGGCCCCAGCGATTCGCCGGCCGAGGCCGTGCCCGCGCCCGGGCGTGAATGGATAAATGATGGTCGCGGGCGTATCGCACGCAGGCCGAAATGTCGGCCGCCCGGCTGGGGCGGACCACGGCCAGGGGTCGAATTTCGTAAATGCTTGCGTCGCTGGCGTGGATTTGCAGGAAAAAATCGCCGCACAAAACCTCTCCGGCCACAAGGCCCCGCAGATCGTCCTGGATGCGTTCGCGCTTTTGGCCGAGTGGGACCATAAATCTTTATGCCTGGCGTTAGCGGCGATTGCCGTATATCAATGTCATCAGTTCCGCGCGCGTGGACGATTTGTTGCGGAAACAACCTTTCATAGCCGACGTGACGCACACCGACCCGGGCTTGCGCACTCCTCTAACGGTCATGCAGGTGTGCACGGCCTCGATGATCACCGCCACGCCCTTGGCCTGCAATTCCTCTTCCAGGATCTTGGCGATCTGCTCGGTCATCCGCTCCTGGACCTGCGGTCGGCGGGCGACCTCGTCCACGACCCTTGCCAGTTTGCTGAGGCCCACCACGCGCTCCCGCGGCAGATACGCCACGTGGGCGGCGCCCATGAAGGGAAGCAGGTGGTGCTCGCAGATGCTGTTGAAACTGATGTCGCGGACCAGGATCACTTCGTCGCAGATTTCTCTGAAATATTTTTTCAGATGCTGGCGCGGATCGACGTGCAGGCCGCCGAAAAGCTCGGCATACATCCGCGCCATCCGGGCCGGAGTATCGCGGAGTCCTTCGCGGTCGGGATCTTCTCCCACCGCGGAAAGTATTTCCCGCACGGCCCGCTCGATTCGCGCCTGGTCCACCGTTTGAGTGTAGATTTGCGAAGGGGCCAGGTCATCGCCTAATTCGCCCTGCAAACTGCCCTGGATAACCTCGCTCATGTCGGAATTGACAGCCATAAAATTCCCTTAAATTTACAATGTTGAATTCATTTATAGTAAGAAGATAAGGACAATTGGTCAAGATGGGCCGATTGAAATGAGGGCTTCGAATGCGAGATTGTCCCGATTGCGCACTTCTTAACGGATTTATGCGATCCTTAGAAATCCGAATTCCGCCGCCACCCTTCAGGAGGCAGTCCCAAGTGCCGGAAAACTTCAAGAACCACGCGGCTTTATTTAGTTTGCGCTAAACAGAGGCGGGAAAAAGCCGCACTGCGAACGATCGTCCTCGAGCCCCTCGATCGCGGCCGCTAGATATTTTAAAAGTAATTCGGCCCTGCGATAAACATCGATCTCGGCCAAAAGCGACTGTTTTTTAATCAGGTCTATGTCAAGCATGTAACTTATGATATCGGTCAACATGCCCAGGGAGACATCGGCATCGGTCAATTGCTCCAACTGTTCCTGGGCATCGGGCAAAAAAGGGAGAATCTGCAAAAAGGCCTTGCGCAGTCGATCATGCAACAGATCGTAGTCCTGGATTTCCTGGGGCGGATAATGATCTTCGCGAATTTCCACCCTGGCTTCCCGGAAACGGCGGCGCGGCCGAATTTCGTAAAGCAACTTGACGCGGCGCAGCCCCAACAGCAGCACGTTGTACGTTCCATCGGCCAGGCGGAAATAAGTGGTGATGCGCCCCAGACAAGCAACCGGATAAAGCGGGGGCCTGCCCTCGTAATCGCTTTCCCAGCCCGGGGCCAGCAAGGCCATGGCCACCAGCCTGTCGCCGGCTATGGCGTCCTCGAGCATATCGCGATAGCGCGGCTCGAATACGTGCAAAGGCTGCATCACGTGCGGAAACAACACCAGGTTCGGCAATGGGAACAATCGCACCATTCCCGAAAACTTTTCCACCGTAAATGACAGATCCTCGAATGTCAACATGCTGATATGGCTCGTACTGAACGCCTGATTCATTCCCAACTATTAAATTATAGTCAGATGGGATATTACGGGGCAAACAACCTCCCGGCGCACTACTTGACAGCATAGGCTGCAAGCAGGGACAATGTCGGCTGCTCATTATTTTTAGTATGCTGTGTTGGGGCAGCAGTTTAACTGCTGCCCCAACATAAGAGCCCCGGTGCATACACCTGGGTTGATTATGACAACCACATGCTGTTTTTGGCGGGAATTCTTGCATATAACCCGATCAAGGTACGATTCATGCCCATCACCACTGAAACCAAACAATACTCCGCCAAAATAGCCGGGATTCTTCGAGAACATTATCCCAAGGCCAAATGCGAGCTGGACTTTCAGACACCGCTTGAATTATTGATAGCCACCATTCTTTCCGCCCAATGCACGGATGAGCGCGTGAATCTGGTCACCAAAAGCTTGTTTCGGAAATATCCGGACGCCGCCGCCTATGCCAACGCCCCGCAAAAAGACCTGGAACGCGAAATTCAGAGCACCGGGTTTTATCATAACAAGGCCAAAAGCATCCAAAGCTGCTGCCAAGCCCTCCTGGAGAGGTACAATGGACAAGTGCCCCACGACATCGAAAAAATGATCGAACTGCCCGGCATCGGGCGAAAAACGGCAAACGTGGTTCTGGGCACGGCCTTTGGCATCGCTTCGGGCATCGTTGTCGATACGCACGTCACCCGGGTAAGCCAGCGCCTGGGACTGACCCAGGAAAAAAATCCCGAAAAAATCGAAGAAGATCTTTTAAGACAGTTTCCCCAAAAAGAATGGATCGCCATCAGCAACCGCATGGTCCACCACGGCCGAAACGTTTGCACCGCCCGAAAACCACATTGCGATACATGCCCGCTGGCAAGCCTATGCCCGCGGATCGGCGTGTGAGGATCATGCTTTGCATCGAAGTTCGATTGCGTTTTGCGTATAAGTTTAATGCAAATTGACAATTGCAAATTTCAAATTGCAAATTGAACAAAACAAAAGCAACCGTTAGAGTTCGGCGCTAAACAAGGTAATCGTTCCGGTTCATTTGCAATTTGCATTTTGCAATTAATTTTTACAATGCGGAAAGGATTTGAAAATCCCCTATGGTATCACGCCGTATATTATAATCACCAACCACTATCCGCCAACCACTTTTCTTCCCATGGTTCTTTCAGGATATGAAATCCGCAGCCAACTCGGTAAGAATATCATAATCGAGCCCTTCGACGAGTCGCGGCTGAATCCCAACAGCTATAACTTGTCCCTGCACGACGAACTGATGGTCTACGAGGAACTGATCCTGGACATGCGCAAGGCCAACCGCGTGCGCAGGTTGCAGATCCCGCCCGAGGGACTGGTCCTGCAACCCAATCAACTTTATCTGGGGCGCACGTCCGAGCGCACCGAGACCCACAACCTGGTGCCGATGATCGAGGGCCGCTCGTCGATCGGGCGCCTGGGGCTTTTCGTGCACGTGACCGCCGGTTTCGGCGACGTGGGCTTTTGCGGCTTTTGGACGCTGGAGATGTTTTCCGTGCAGCCGGTGCGAATATACGCCGGCGTGGCCATCTGCCAAATCTTCTACCACGACATCCGCGGGGAGTTCAACGAGTATTGCAGCGACAAGTACCAGAACAACACCGACATCCAACCCAGCCTGCTGTTCAAGGAACTTTCGCCCGCCGCGGACAACGATCCGCAGATGAAACTCCCCTTCGGCATGGAACGCTCGCACGGATGAAAGCCCTTTTGGCTATGGATTCGATTATGATATAATAATCCTGGAGGAATAATGCCATGAGCGCTATCGAGAATATAGAACGAGACGTTGAGAAGCTGACTCGCGATGAACTTGCCGCTTTTCGCCGATGGTTCGCCGAATATGATTCGGATGCCTGGGATCATCAGATTGAGGAAGACGCCCGAAGCGGAAAACTCGATAAATTAGCAAAGCAAGCCATCGAAGCCCACAAGGCCGGAAGGACAAATCCGCTTTGAAACACATTGCCTCACCCGAATTCTGGGAGTATTATCAGCGGTTGCCTTAAAGCGTTCGGCATCTCGCCGATCAATGCTTTGATCTTCTAAAATCGAATCCTCGCCATCCCTCTTTGCATTTCAAAAAAGTCAATCAATATTGGGCTGCGAGAGTCGGAATACATTATCGTGCCCTTGCCGTCGAAGTAGAAAGCGAAATAATCTGGTTTTGGATCGGTACTCATTCGGAGTATGACAAGATTATAGATTAAATCCCACCAGAAAGATGTGACAAAGTGAGCATTTCCGCATATCGCAGGTGCAGATACCCCGTTACTACACCAGATACTGTCAGAAGCTTTCTGTCGCCATCGAAGAGACGTCGCGGCTAATGAAGGAAATCGACGATTGCATCCTGGCCTGGCCGATGGAATGACGAAGATTAAATACTGTATTCAATTCAACAAGCCAAAAATTACTGAAAATAGCCCTCACCCTAACCCTCTCCCAAGGGGAGAGGGGACTCAATGTGAAAGAGTCCAACTAATCTCTAATCCCTAATTCCTAATCCCTAATCTCTACATCACCGAAAAATAATTATCCACCGCCTTGTCGATGTATTCGTTGGTGATTTCCAGGGGGTGGTTGTAATACAGGCAGTAGTTGCGGATTTGCAGGAGCAGGTCGCGGGGGTGGCAGAAGCGGAACGGCCGGCCCTGCTTCTTGTAGTGCGTCTCGATCAGGTAATCGATGGGCTCTTTGCGGTAGGGAATGCCGAGCCTGGTGGACATGATGGCGAACAGGGCATGGAATTCCTCTTCGCTCGGATCGCCCACCTCGATTTTGTAAGGGATGCGCCGCAAAAAGGCCTCGTCCACCAGGGCCCGGGGCTCCAAGTTCGTGGAAAAGATAATCAGTTGATCGAAGGGCACCATGATCTTCTTGCCGTTGGGCAGATTGAGGAAATCGTGGCGTTTTTCCAGGGGCACGATCCAGCGGTTCAGCAGTTCGTCGATCCGCATGTGCTGCCGTCCGAAATCGTCGATCACCAGCGTGCCGCAATTGCTTTTCAACTGCAGGGGCGCTTCGCAGATGCCGGTGGTGCGGTTAAGCGTCACTTCCAATTGGGACATGGTCAATTCGCCGCCGGTGATGATCGTGGGCCGGTGGATGCGGATCCAGCGGCGATCGATTTTCCGCTGATCGATCAGTCCCTCGCAGGCCGGCAAGGGCATTTCCTCGTGGTTTACCGGGTCGTAAATGCGGATGATCTCGCCGTCGATTCCGATGGCGCGGGGAATCCAAATCTCCTGTCCGAAACTGGCCGTCACCCGCTCGGCGATGCTGGACTTGCCGTTGCCCGGCGGCCCGAAAAGGAACAGCCCCCGGCCCGAATTTATCGCCGGCCCGAGGCGGTTCAACATGTTTTTGCTGAGCAACAAGTCTTGGAACGCGCGGTTGAGGTCGTCGGCAGTGGGCCGCTGCCGCACCAGCGACTGGGCCTCGACGCTGTGCATATAGTCCTTCAAAGAGACGGGGGCCGCACCGAAATAACTGCAATGTTGGGCCAATCGTCTTGCCCGTTCCCGCCCCAGATCGGTCAATTGGTACTGGAAATCGTTAATCAACGCCGATCCGCGATGGCAAACCAACTGCTGGTTCTTCATGTTGCGGAGCAGACAATCGACGGCGATAAAAGGCAGTTTCACCTGCTCGGCGATATCGCGGCCGTTGACGTCGCCCCGTGCCAAAAGGTATTTCAAGATCAAGGTTTCCACTTCGCTTTCGGCCAGTCCGGCATCCTCGAACGATTCCGGTTCGCGGGGGACAAACGACTCTTTCATGTGCGCTTGCCCGGGCGGCAATGTCCTCGGACTATCGTCGGGCGAGGAAGCGCCGGGCGGAGAAGAAGTCACCTGTTTTATGCGTTCCAAAATTACGTTCAGCCGCTCGTCTATTGCCGAGTCGGCCGATGCATCTTGGGGTTGCGACGCCGCCACCGCCTCCCAGGGATCTTTCTTATCGGCGGAGGGCAAGGCCCCGGCCAGGGAAGCCAATAGAGTATCTTTTTCAGCCTCTGCCATGGTTTATCTCGCGTCGAAAATTTCAAAATCGCGAAAGCCCACTTCAGGAAGTGGATGACTGTCATCCACCCCTATGACAGACGCCCGCTCCCACAAATCTAGCTTTTTTTCGAACGATAAGACCCGTATTATCAGTGCGAACAGATAATAACGAATAAATGGATTGCAGCGATGATCCACATGCCTTCTGCGAACCGCCGTCGGAAGCTATAATGAAAACTTTCAACAATCGGCACTGTAAAAATGGCACAAAACCAGCCCGAGGTCCGAGAGCATGAGATTCGCATAGGCGCGGTGCAATACTTGAACGCCCGGCCGTTGACTTATTGTCTAAAGGAATTCGCCCCCCGGGCGGAGCTGATATTCGACGTACCCAGCCGGCTGGCCGACGCCTTGCAAGCCGGCCGCTTGGACGTGGCGATGATTCCTTCCATCGAATGTTTTCGGCATCCTGGATACAAGATTGTTTCCGACGCCTGCATCGCATGCCGCGGTCCGGTCCGCAGCGTGAGGCTGTTCAGCCGCGTGCCGATAAAGGACATTCGCACCTTGGCACTGGACGAGGGTTCGCGAACCAGCGCGGCGTTGGTTCAAATTCTGCTAAAAGAGGAATTCGGCCTGCGTCCGGAACTCAGCGCTTTGCCCATGGCGCCGGCGTGGAAGTGAATTCGGCCGACGCGGTCTTGGCCATCGGCGACCGCGGCATTGTTTTCAATAAAGGCCGGTACTCTAATGTATGGGATTTGGGTGAACGGTGGATGCAGATGACCGGCCTGCCCTTTGTATTTGCGATGTGGATTGCCCGACAAGGCCTCGATTTGCAGGGTTTCGACGCGCTGATTATCGAAGGCCCGGGACGAAGGGGTCCGCGCATACCCGATATAGCCCGGCTTGAAGCCGCCGACGGCTGGATATCCGAGCAAGATTGCATGGTCTATCTTCGCGATCACCTGCATTTTTATTTGGGCCCTTTGGAACGGCAAGGATTGGAACTGTTCCGCCGTCGGGCAGAACGTCATGGATTCATAGCCCCGGGAGCGAGAATTGAGTGTCTTTCTCCATAGTTCCCTCTCTTTGGGAAAGGGATGGGGCGAGGCCCAATCGCCGGCAACAAGGTGAATCCGCATTATGAGCAACTTCGTCGAACCACTTATGGATAAAGCCATAGACGGCACGCGCTTGACGCCCGGGGAAGGCCTTCAACTGCTGGAATCCAATGCCCTGGCAACGCTGGCCAAGGCGGCCGACGCTGTCACACGGCGCAAGCATCCTGAGTCTTTCCGCACTTACAACATCGACCGAAACATCAATTACACGAACATTTGCATAAGCGGGTGCAAATTTTGCGCGTTCTTTCGCCGGCCCGGCGACAGGGATGGATACGTGATCGAAAGCCAAGAGTTGCACCGCAAAATCCAAGAGACGATTGACTTAGGAGGCAACCAGATTTTGTTGCAAGGCGGCATGCATCCGGATTTGAAGATCGGCTGGTATGAAGACCTGCTGCGGGGAGTAAAAAACCGCTTTCCCCAGATCAACGTCCACGGTTTCAGCCCGCCGGAGATCGTGCACATCGCCCGGGTTTCGGATTTGAGTGTTGAAGAGGTTTTGCGGCGTTTGAAAGAGGCCGGGTTGGGCAGCCTGCCCGGCGGGGGCGCGGAAATCCTCGTCGATCAGGTTCGCGGTGAAGTCAGCCCATGGAAATGTTCCGCCGAACGTTGGCTCGAGGTTTGCCGCACCTGGCATGGGCTGGGCGGCCGGGGCTCGGCCACGATGATGTTCGGGCACATCGAAACGCCTGCCCAACGCATCGAACACCTGGAACGCCTGCGCCAATTGCAGGACGAAACCGGCGGCTTTACGGCTTTTATCTGCTGGACCTTCCAGCCCGGCCACACAGCTTTGGACCACTTGCCCAAGATCGGTGCTTTTGAATATCTCAAAACCCTGGCAGTCAGCCGCTTGTATCTCGACAATTTTTCGAACCTTCAGGCGAGCTGGGTCACTCAAGGCCTGGCGGTGGGCCAACTGGCCTTGCGATGCGGGGCAAACGACTTCGGCAGCCTGATGATCGAGGAAAACGTGGTGGCCGCGGCCGGAACTTGTTTTCATGCCAGCGAGGAAGAAATTCGCCACTCCATTATCGAAGCAGGTTATACCCCCCGAAAACGCGACGTATTTTATCGGATCATCTCCGAGCCTGCCAACGCCGTAAGGTAAGATTTAATTAGGAATTAGCACTTGTCTTTCACGAAGCCCCCACCGGCGGTCGTATAAAAACCCGCCCGCACGAGTCCGGTAATACAACATCGAGGATATACTATAAATTGTTGAGTTTGTTCGAGTTATCCCCTAGCCGGCGGTCAACGAGCGCCGGAATATTCCGGACCTTTCCGGCGGCTGTTAGCCGCCGGCTATCAAATCCGCCATTTTTATCTGAGTCGCATTACCACCTTGACATCCTGATCACTGAACGGCGAACTCTATTCCATGATCCACGTCCACGAACTGAGCAAATACTATTTTGACTTGCGGCGCGGCAAGGTCGTGGGCTTGGACGGGATCAGTTTTCACGCACGGCCCGGGCAGATCTACGGGCTTTTGGGCCCCAATGGCGCCGGCAAAACCACCGCCTTGCGAATCCTCAGCACGGTGCTCCGCCCTTCGTCCGGCACGGCCGCGATAAACGGCCACGACGTGATCACCCAAGCCGACGAGGTCCGCCGCCAGATCGGCTTCATCTCGGCCAACACCGCCGTGTACGACCGCATGACGGGCTGGGAAATGGTCGAATATTTCGGACGCTTGCACGGCATTCCACTAGAAGATCTTCACCCGCGCATGGAGCAACTCTTCAACCGCTTGAAAATGAACGATACCCGCGACGTGTTGGGGGCAAAGATGTCCACCGGCATGAAGCAGAAGGTGTCGGTGGCCAGGGCGATAGTGCACGACCCGCCGGTTTTGATTTTTGACGAGGCCACCGTGGGCTTAGACGTGCTCGTGGCCCGTGCGCTTTTGAAAAACATGGCCGAACTCCGCAATCAGGGCAAGTGCATACTGTTTTCCACGCACATCATGCGGGAAGCGGAAAAAATCTGCGACCACATCGCCATCCTGCACCGGGGCCGCATACTGGCCGAGGGAACGCTGGACGAACTCCGCGATTTGCACCACGAATCCGACTTGGAAGAACTTTTTTTCCAGTTGATTTTCCGATACGACGAAAGCCGGGCATTGCCCTGCGACCTGGAAATGTAGGATATGACCTTATCCAACGTGAGATTGATCTTGGCCCGCGAAATCCGCGATCAGATGCGCGACCGGCGGACCTTGTTCATGATTGTGGTCCTGCCGATCTTGCTCTATCCGCTGTTGGGAACGAGTTTTTTCCAGCTTGGGCAGTTTTTGCAGGCGCACCCCAGCCGGGTGTTGATCGTGGCCGCCAAAGAAACCGGCGATTTGCCCCCGCTTTTCGAGAAGGGGCAGTTCTCATCCCGGTTGTTCGCCGATCCGGATCGCGCCCGCCTGCTGGAATTGCACTTTGCAGCGGATGAGCCAAGGGAGAACGACGCCCGGGCTGATTCCCGCTCGGATTCTTTTCAAGATGCCCTTCGCCAGGTGCAAGCCGGGATGTATGACGCGGCCCTATATTTTCCGCCGAATTTCGCCGAGCGTTTGGGCCACTTCCACCGGGCCATTTCCGATCGAGCCCACAATCCGCAGGACAAAAACGCGGCGGGCCGGGAAGATTTTCTCTCTATGCCCAGGCCAGAAATCATATATTCCACCGCCAACGAGAAGTCGCAGATCGCCTTTACCAGGCTCTCCGAAGCCTTGCGCCAGTGGAGCGAACTTATCGGCAAGAAAAACCTGGAAGCCGGGGGCCTGCCCCTCGAAACCGTTCAACCCTTCACCCTCGAATCGTCCGACGTGGCCAAGGAAAGCGGTTTTCGCGGCGCGGCCGTATGGGCCAAAATCCTGCCCATGCTCCTCCTGCTCTGGACGCTCACCGGCGCGTTTTATCCGGCAGTGGACCTGTGCGCCGGCGAAAAAGAACGCGGCACCCTGGAAACCTTGCTCTCCAGTCCCGCCCAGCGGAGCGAAATCGTCCTGGGCAAGTTGCTTACAATCATGCTCTTCAGCATGGTGACGGCCGTTTTGAACCTCGTAAGCGTGGGCGTTACCATGTGGGTGTCCTTGAGCCATTTCAAGGTTTTAGGCCCGCCCCCGGCGCTTTCGGCCGTCTGGTTGTTGGCGGCTTTGCTGCCCATCTCGGCTTTGTTTAGCGCCTTGTGCCTGGCATTGGCGGCCTTCGCACGCAGCACCAAGGAAGGGCAATACTATCTCATGCCCCTGCTGCTTGTGTCCATGCCGCTGGTGATTTTGCCCATGTCGCCGGGCATGGAACTAAACCTGGGCAACAGCCTGATCCCGGTTACAGGCGTGATGCTGCTCTTGCGCAGCCTGCTGGAAGGCCATTATTTGCCTGCCTTGCAGTATTCGCCGGTCGTAATCGGCGTAACTTTAGCCGCCTGCATTTTGGCCATCCGCTGGGCGGTCGATCAATTCAATTCCGAATCGGTGCTGTTCCGCGAAAGCGAGAGGCTCGACCTGGCGCTTTGGCTGCGGCATTTGCTCCGCGACCGCCGAGCCACTCCGAGCATAGCCGGGGCCGTGTTCTGCGCCATGACAATAATTTTATGTCACTTTTTTATCGGATTCTCGATAGCCGAGCCCGGCGATTTTGCCGGCTTCGCCCGTATAGCACTGATTACGCAATTGGCCGTCATCCTTACGCCGGCTTTATTGATGACTATCATCTTAACCGGCAGCCTTCGAGATACATTGCTCCTGAAGCTTCCCAAATGGCGGACCATTCCCGCCGCCTTGATGCTTGCCTTTTTCCTGCATCCGCTGGCCAACACCCTGCAATCGGCGGTCACCGACTTGTATCCCGTAAGCGAGGCCACGAAAACCGCCCTGGAAGGCGTCACCCGGATGCTGACTAACGCCAACATATGGCAACTGCTTCTGGTCTTGGCCCTTGTGCCAGCCGTTTGCGAGGAACTGGCCTTTCGCGGATTTATCCTTTCCGGGTTCAGACACATGGGGCGCAAGTGGCGGGCAATTATGATCACCGCCTTCTTTTTCGGCGTGGTTCACGGCATAATTCAGCAATCGCTTTTGGCCTTTTTGTCGGGCGTGGTGTTGGGTTTTCTGGCCGTGCAAAGCGGGAGCATTTTGCCCTGCATGGTGTTCCATCTGGCATACAACAGCCTGGCACTGCTGAACAGCCGACTAACCCCGGCCATGCTGGAAAACGCTCCCCGGCTGCAATCCCTGATCGTCCCGGGCAAAAACGGCGGTTGCGCATATACCTGGTCGGTGGTGATATTCGGGGCCCTCGTGGGATTGTCGATAATGGTCTGGTTCGCCCTGTTGCCTTATCCAAAAACACCCGAGGAGGAACTGCAACAGGCAATCGCCCGCGGCGAGAAGCCCGACGTTACGGACAAAGACATTTCCGCCGATCTGGCATCTCTGCTGGAATAGAATTGCAAATTGTAAATTGCAAAATGCAAATGGTCTTGTTGACTAATTCCACTCGAACAAAGGAAGTCCGAGGTGGGTGTATTTGTTAAGGATTTTAGATCTTAGTCGTGTTTCTGTTTTTTGATTTTGAATCAAACGGTTTTTCAAATGGTCGCCGAAGCAACATTTCATTCGATACATGGCTGTTTCCGAAAGGCTGCGGCGATGGTAGCCGACTCGCTCTTTCCAGTGCCTGCGGCCGTGGCGGCGGATTTCTCGAATCGCCAAGTCCCGTGCCAGAGGACGGCCACGAGAATTTCCGTGTCGCGAAATCTTCGCGTTGCGTCGCGGCGGGATGATTGCCTTTATCCCGCGTTTTTTCAACGTTCTGTAAACCTTTCGTTGATCGTAAGCTCCGTCGCCATACAATTTTTCAACCGGCGAGTGGACTTGATCCAACAGGTTGTCCGTTTGGCCGGCGTCATCGCAACTATTTTCCGTCATGGTTTCCGCCACGATCTCATGCGTATCCGGATTGATCGCCAAATGCAACTTTCGCCAGAAACGACGTTTCGTTTTGCCATGCTTACGCATTTTCCATTCGCCTTCGCCGAAAACCTTAAGCCCGGTGCTGTCTACAACCACGTCGATCGGGCCGGTATGTTTTCTAACTTCCAGCAATATAGCCATTTTCGCTGCTCGCTTGGCCAACGACGTATAATCCGGTATATCAATGATTACTTCCATCAGTTCGGCAAGCGATTTTCCCAATCCTTCCGTTTGGCGATAGGGCAATTGAAAAAGCTCTCGCAAAACGAGCATACACTCGATTGCCGTATCGCTGAAGACAAAAGGGTGTCCAACCTTGGGTTTCGCATTGTTGTGATGCCATTTGTCAATCGTGTCCTCGTTAAACCAGAAGGTAATCGACCCCCGCTTAACGAGAGACTCGTTGTATTTTCTCCAATTTGTTATTTTATACGTACCTTTGCGTGTCCCGGCCATGTCGAAACTCCTTTCATGACGTTTGTGTTGTTAGGTTCCTCCTTGTTTTACGTACTGAACGCATGAATAGTTCGACAAGACCAATGCAAATTATAAATCGGGCAACGATGAAATGCCTGGTTGTACGCTGAACTCTAATTTTTTATTTGTCCAATTTGCAATTCGATATTTGCAATTGCTCAATTTGCAATGTAAAAACATCCGGGTATAATGCGCTCAAACTCCAAATAAAAGCTTTATGCCCGTCCACGCCCTCAAAGCCCGATATGTGTATCCTGCTGCAGCCAGGCCGATAAAAAACGGCATGGTCGGCATCGAGGGCGAGCGGATTGCGGCCGTGGGCGACCACGTGGCGGCCGACACGGTGGAAGACTTGGGCAATGCGGCCATTCTGCCGGGGCTGGTAAACGTCCACACACATCTGGAATTCAGCGGTTTGACAAAACCTTTGGGCAAGCCGGGAATAAACTTTACCGATTGGATTCGATTGGTAGACGAATATCGCAGTCAGATCGCTGGGACCGATCAGAACCCGATTGAAAAGGGATTGCAGGAATCCGCCCGCTGCGGCGTAACGACCATTGGCGAAATTGCCCAAGCGGATTGGCCCGGCTCTTCGATCCTACATCATGCAGCAGACGGGACGGCATTTTTCGAACTTCTCGCTCCCACGGAAGAGCGAGTGAAGGATGCCTGGGAGTCCGTGAAGAGATTATTATCTAATTCAGAGGATTCAGGATTCAGGGTTCAGGGTTCAGGATTTGTTTTTAATTCAATTCCTGAATCCCAGGCCGCCGACCCCAAACCATTAAATTGGCGATTTGGGCTAAGTCCCCACGCTCCTTACAGCGTACATGAGCGATTGCTGGAAAAAATGATCGAGCTATCGGTGCGTCGGCAAATTCCCCTGGCAATGCACCTGGCCGAAACCCGCGAGGAAATCCTGTGGATGGAAGAGTGCAAGGGCCCCATAAAGGATTTATTGATGGATTTTGGGATCGACGATCCC
The DNA here is from genome assembly GCA_963838495.1 of Pirellulales bacterium. GTDB lineage: Bacteria > Planctomycetota > Planctomycetia > Pirellulales > Thermoguttaceae > JBEKIK01. The sequence continues at coordinate 1,182,987 of CAWIRC010000001.1, forward strand.
GTCACTGCGCTGCAATGCACTCGGCCATTGGATTATCTGGAAATGCTGGCGGTGGCCAGCCGTGTTCTGATAATACACGGCAACTACTTGAGCCGCGACGAGATCGGGCTTCTCTCCGATCACGCGGAAACGATGAGCGCGGTATATTGCCCGCGCACGCATGAATATTTCGGCCACGACCGCTATCCGCTTGAGCGGATGCTAAGGGCGGGCGTTACAGTGTGTTTGGGGACCGACAGCCGGGCTTCATCGCCCGATCTCGACCTGCTGGCCGAAATTCGCCACGTTGCCCGACATTATCCGGAACTCAATCCGCAAACGGTTCTACAGCTTGGAACATTGCAAGGCGCAAAAGCCCTTGGCCGTGAAAACGAAATCGGCAGCCTGGAGCCGGGAAAATTCGCCAACCTGGCCGTTGTTCCCCTGCCCGATCGCAAGTCGGCCGGGCCCTATGAGCTGCTCTTCAATTCCGACAAACCCGCCGCCGCGACCTGGTTCCGCGGGAAAAAAGTCCTTGAGTAAAAAACATCCATTAACTCTATTGTAAAGCCCATGGGTTGCAACCCATGGGCTTTTATTATAATGAATGTTTTACAAGCAAATTATTTTTCATGACATTTCAACCATTACTCGAATGCTGGTATCTAAGCGGTCCGACGGCCGCGGGCAAGTCGGCGGTGGGAGTGGAATTGGCCCGGCAGATCGGGGCGGAAATCGTGTCCATGGATTCCATGGCGCTTTATCGGCGCATGGATATCGGCACGGCCAAGCCTTCGCCGGCAGAGCGCCGCAGCGTGCCGCATCATTTAATCGACATAATCGATCCGCATGAAGAATACAGCCTGGCACAATACATCGAGGCTGCACATAGATGCGTCCGCGATATTGCCGGCCGGGGCAAGAAAACGCTCTTTGTCGGCGGCACTCCCTTATATTTAAAGGGCCTGCTGCGGGGAATATTTCAAGGCCCGGCCGCCGATTGGAACTTTCGCCGGCAACTCCAGCAAGAGGCCCAACTGCAAGACCCCTCATGGCTCCATCGCCGCCTGCAAGAGGTGGATGCCGCGACCGCGGTAAAATTGCATCCCAACGATTCGCGGCGGCTGATCCGGGCCTTGGAAATCTTTCACCTTACCGGCCGGCCAATCAGCGAATTTCAAAAACAATTCGACTGCGGAGTTCCAGCCGATCGCTGCCGGGTGTTTGTCCTTGACCGGCCGCGCGGTGAACTTCGCGCCCGCATCGATCGCCGGGTAGACGAGATGTTTAAAAATGGATTGGTCGGCGAAGTCCGGGCATTGTTGGCCGACGCCAAGCCGCCGGGGAAAACCGCCGGCCAGGCCGTAGGCTACCGCGAAACGATCGAGCACATCCAAGGCCGCCGCAGTTTGCCCGAGACCGTGGAACTGGTCAAACTTCATACCCGGCAGCTCGCCAAGCGACAGTGTACATGGTTCCGCAGTCTCAGCGAGTGCTGCTTTGTGAATTTGAGCGGAAATATCGATCCTGCACAAATCGTCGGCCGAATCCGCGAAACCGTAAGCGGTTTTTAAGGAACCGATTAGAAAGCGATTATTGGCGGTCAGCTTTAGAAATCAGCTTTCTTCTGGCGAATGCCACGACATTTGGCTTTCTGCTGAATGCCGATAGCTGATGGCTACTTATTGAAATAATACTCCAAAACATTCATGGCGAAGCGGCTGGCGACCGTGGCCGGCCCTCCGCCCATTTCAATCGCCACGCCTATGGCTTCGATTATTTCCTCCCTGGCGGCCCCGGCGTTTAGGGCATCCCTGATGTGACATTCCATGCACGATTCGCAATTGGAGTGGATGGAAATTCCCAGGGCGATCAATTGCTTGTGTTTCGTGGAAACGCTTCCCTCGGCATAAGTTTGTTTTTCCATGTCGAGAAAGGAATTAAACACGTTGGAAGCGGCGGCGAAGTATTTGTAGGCTTTTTTTCTGTCGGCTATTATTTTTTCGATTTTATCGATATCAATTTTGTCCATAATCGTCCTCCTTATTCTTCCGCGTCTGCACGGTTGAGACTTTTAATAAGTTTATTGCCCACCACGAAATCGCAAGCAATTTGTAGGGCTGCACATGGAACGATCTTAGCAAATCAAATTGGATCGGTCAATGATCGAATAGAGCAAAGCTCGAAATAGCGCAGCGGATGCATATTGCCGTTGATTTCACCGGGAGCGAGCTTCCGGGCTAAATGGACGCTACATCTAGAAATCCTCATGATTACTTGGCGTCCGCGGCGGAATCCGGCCGTTCCAGCAAGACCTTCGCCGGTCCCTTGCCGGTCTTTGCGCACTTGCGCAAGTGCTCCAGCGCGGCCGAAAGGACCGGGTCGCGATCGCCCTTGAAATCTCCGGGCTTGGCGTCGATCTTAATCCGCGGCTCTACGCCCACGAAATCGATCGGCTTGCCGTCCGGATCCATATCGATCCAGCGCGGCAGGTTTACGACAATCCCGGCGCCCGCCTGGATTTGCCGCGGATTACCGCTGGAGCCGGCCGTCCGGTCGCCGATTGTTGTCACTTGCGGGCACTGGGCCAACATCAAAACGAATGATTCCGCGGAACTCATGGTTTTCTGGCCTTGCAGCACCGCGACCGGCCCTATGTAACTCCAAGGGCCCGCCGGTTCGCAGGTCCGCTTACTTTTTGTCGTTAGATCGGAGTGTTTCGGCCCGTTGCGGAATTGGCTGAGACTATATACTCTGGTCCGATCCAAAAACCTGCCCGTAATTTGTTGGCCAAGCGGCTCCGAGCCTCCGCCGTTGAACCGCAAATCAAGGATCAATCCCTTGGTGTCGGCCATTTTTTCGAGCACTTCATCGAAATCATGCGGCATAGCCTGATCCGCCAGCTTGTTGATGCTGATGTAACCGATACCATCTTTGGTTATCCCCCAGGTTAAATCATGATCGGTGGAAGTAAGCTCGCCAATGAGGCCCTGGCGGGCCTTTGGATTGGCGTTCAGCATTCGGGCGCGGTTATAGCCCGGGATGTATTGGCCGTCCACCTGTACGTAAACGTGGAGATCTTCAAGATGATCGAGCATTTCGACAATCGCCGCTCCCAACTCGTTGTTATTCTTGGCGATCGCGGCGCGGGGGCGATATGTTTCCCGCAGCTTGTCCCAATCAACTTTCGGCTTGATGGCAAACATGGCATACTCGCGGTCAAAGGCGTTCCAGACCGCGTCGAAAGCCTCCAAGGCCGCCTTTTCGTCCATGGGCTTTGCCTCGGGCATCGGTTTGAACGAATGGAATAATTCAGACTTCTTCTCATCGGTGTTCAGCGAAACGAACCATCGTTTTCCTTCGCTGGTCTCCATGTCGAAGGTGAGCGATTCTTTCACGGGAACCATGGGAAGACCGCCCGAGTGCCAGCAGGCGGTCATTTTGTATGCGGCAATCCGCAGGGCCTGGGCTTTTTTCGCCGCATCGCCCCGGCCCAAGACGGTTTCGGCCGGAAATAATTCGGCAAGCCGGGCGGGATGGAACCGCATCCAAATACTGGTGATATGCATCCCCTTGCCTTCCCGTGCGGCGACAATCTCGCCGGGCTCGTCCGGAAAAACGACCGCCCAGAGCACGTTCGTGCCGTGCCGCCCAAAAAACACCTGCGACGGCCCGAGCCGAACGCCGAAATCGTCGCCCAGGGAATAATTGAACTCTTTTAAGCCCAAATATCTTCCGGCCCGCAAGTGCATTCCAGCCCCCTCGGTTGCTCGGAGAAATCGAGCGTCGCCGGATATCGCTTGCCCAGATCCACAGGTTCGGCAAAAGCAAGGCCGATTAGAATCACCCCTAAAAACAATCCCAGAACAAGGCGCCGGCAAAAGCACATGGCGGTCTCTCCCTATTGATTGCCAAATTATAATTGTTAACCCGCCAATTTATTTTTTTGTCTTGAACGTGTATTCCACCGGTTCCAAGGGAATGCCGCCGGCACTGATGAAGTTTTTGTACGATGGGCTGTTTAGGCCCAAGTGATATTCCCAGTCCGGCTTGAGTTCGACCGGGAGGATGCAAGTCTTGTGGTCTTTTGTCCAAGAAGGCTTTTTCCCTTCGGGGATTTTGGGGAAATCATCACCGCCGCCCGTCCAGGAAGCCCCGTCACTCATGGGTACGTTGAAAGTAACGCGCAAGGCCTTGATCTTGGGATCGGCATTCTTGGCCCCGTTGGCGGGCGACATGGAAACGACTTCCGGTTTTTTCACTTTATTTTTCAATTCCTGGCTGGCGCCCTTGGTGGTAAAACAAATGGCCGTGGGTTCGACGGGAATTCCCGAGGCGTTTTGAAAATTCTGAAAACTCGGGGCATTGATTCCCACGCGATAATACTTCCCCTGGCCGAGTTTCACGGGCAGAACACAGGTCCGCTTGTCGCGCCAGAAAGCCTCTTTGCCGGGTTGCGGGGGAGGAATTTCAGGTTTGCCGCCGGTCCATGACATGCCGCCCGCCATGTCCTGATCAAAGGTAACTGTAATCTCCGTCAATTCCGGGTCCACTTCCGTGTCGCCGGTCTGCGGCGAGGTCTTGACGATCTTGGGGGGCGCCCAGGTTCCGCGGCCGAAAGGTTTTGCATAATTGCGCCCGGTGTGATCAAAAAAATGCCCGTAACCAGCATCACCCAACCAAGGCCGGATATGCGGCGATGAAAGATTTTTAGATTGTCCATGATTTTCTCCAATTAAACTTGACTTAATCACCGGCCATGCCGGCTTTCAAAAATAATTGTTGTTGTTGCGGTAAATCCTTCGCGGATTTTATCTTATTAGACCATATAAAAACCACTATGCGATACCCCCGGCATAAGCTACAATTTTAAGATTCGTATAACTTATAGGAAATACTGACAACGGAGACATAACCTTGTTGCGCACACATACTTGCGGCGAATTGCGGGTAAAAGACGTGGATCGGCAGGTGACGCTATGCGGCTGGGTCGATTCCTATCGGGACCACAGCGGCGTGCTGTTTGTCGACCTCCGCGACCGCTATGGCATCGTGCAGATAGTTTTCGCCCCCGAGGGCGGCAAGGAACTTCTAGATCTGGCCAAAACGCTCCGCTCCGAGTACGTCATCTTAATAACCGGCAAGGTGGCCCGGCGCCCCGAGGGCACGGTCAATCCGAAGTTGATCACGGGCGAGATCGAAGTCCGGGCGATAAAGCTACAAATCCTCAATAAAAGCCTTACCCCGCCATTTCAGCCTACAAGCAAGGATCTGCCCGGCGAAGATATTCGTCTTAAGTACCGCTATGTCGATCTCCGCCGCCCGGAAATGCAGCGGACGCTTGTTTTGCGGCACCGCATGATCAAGATCATGCGCGATCATTTCGACGTCCTGGGTTTTCTCGAAGTCGAGACTCCCATGCTTGGTCGCAGCACGCCCGAAGGCGCTCGAGACTATCTTGTGCCCAGCCGCATACAGCAGGGCTCGTTTTACGCCTTGCCGCAATCGCCCCAGCTTTACAAGCAGATTTTAATGGTGGCCGGCTTCGACCGCTACATCCAGGTGGCAAAATGTTTCCGCGACGAGGACCTGCGGGCCGACCGCCAGCCAGAGTTCACCCAGTTGGACGTAGAAATGTCTTTTGTAAACGCCGAAGACATAATCGGCGTGATCGATCCCTTGATGGTCCGCCTGGCCAAGGAGATTTTAGACATCGATTTGGCCCTGCCCTTGCCGCGAATGACCTATGACGAGGCCATGGAGCGATTCGGCCACGACGCGCCCGATCTCCGCTTCGGCATGGAACTGATCGACTTGACCGATCTTGCCGGGCAATCCGAATTCAACGTATTCCGTTCCGCGGCCGAGTCGGGTTATCGGGTTCGGGGCATCAATGCCAAGGGAGCGGCCGACCGCTATTCCCGCAAGATCATCGACGAACTGACCGCATTCGTGATCGAGGATTTCGGCGCAAAAGGGCTGGCCTGGTTCAAGGTCAACGCCGAAGGCAAACTCGCCTCGCCGATTGCCAAGAATTTCAGCGCCGATCTTTTGGAAAAAATCGGCCAGAGAATGGATGCCGCGCCCGGCGATTTGCTGCTCACCGTGGCCGACAAGTTCGAAATCACCTGCAAGGCCCTATACGCCCTGCGCAAGCGGCTGGCCGCCGAATTGGAGCTCTACGATCCCAAGGAGATGCACTTTTCCTGGGTCGTGGAGTTTCCCATGTTCGCCTACGACGCCGAGGAAGGCGGCTGGACCGCCATGCATCATCCCTTCACCTCGCCCCGCCCGCAGGACCGCGAACTGCTCGCCTCCGATCCGGGAAGATGCCGGGCGCAGGCCTACGATCTGGTGATCAACGGCTCCGAGGCCGGCGGGGGAACCATCCGTATCCACGATCAACAACTCCAACAACAGGCCTTCCGTCTTTTGGGCATAAACCAGGAGCAGGCCCGCGAACGATTCGGCTTTCTACTGGACGCCCTACAATACGGTGCGCCGCCGCACGGCGGAATCGCCCTGGGCATCGATCGCCTGGTCATGCTCTTCGGCCACCTGGAAAACATCCGCGACTGCATGGCCTTTCCCAAGACCCACGGGCCACCGACCTCATGACCAACGCCCCGGGCCAGGTCGATCCCAAACAGCTCAACGAACTGGGAATCAAAATCACCCGTTGACGAATCGGCCTTCAGGTGTGAAACTAACAATTGTCCCGGGGACAGTGTTTTTCCCAGGTTTGTTGCGTTGTTTGGTCCAGGAGCAACCACTATGGCATGGAATCCGATACGAATATCAGGCCTTTTTTTGACATTCGCATGTATCGCGTCGATTTTGGGCTGCCAGGAAAGTCCCCAAGCCGAAAAACCGAAACCATCCGCCGGCCAACCGGCCGCTAGATCGGCAACCAAAACCGCCGCTGCCGAGTCCGAGACTTCCTTGGCAAAGAACAATGAGGTTGACAAAAAAGATCTGATCCCCATCGAGAAAGAAGAAAAACCTACAACGAAACGCTCCAAGCCCAAAACTCCTCCCCCGCCTCTCACAATCCCTAAAGTCGGTCTTTCCGACGCACTTCGCGCAACTTGCCTGGTCAATGTGGGCGACATTATGCCTGACGCACAACTCCTTTCGCCCGACGGCCGCAAGGTCTCATTGGAAACCCAGTACGGCGAAAAATATACAGTGCTCTTTTTATGGTCTGAAGGCGGATCGAATTACGCCAGGCTGGCGGCAGACGCCGCACTTCAAGATTTGCAGGGCGATCTGGCAGGCCCTTATGCAGCCAAGGGAATCAAAGTTATCGGAATAAACGTGGGTGACCGTCCGGCGATTGTGTACCAAGAACTACAAAAAATCGGCCTGAAAATACCCTGCTATTATGACCCGGACAAGGCGTTTTTCAGCAAACTGGCCAGGTCCGTGTTGCCCCGGGTTTATTTGCTCGATGCCTCTGGAAAAATCATCTGGTTCGACACCGAATATACCCAATCCACCAGGCGGAATCTGATGATCGCCATAAAAGTCGTTTTGGGCGAAAAGTGATTTTCCCGCCTGTTCCCGCGGCCTTCATCATGCTAAATAGCCGGCGGTTAACGACCGCCGGAATCCCGCGGTTTTCATCATGCTAAATAGCCGGCGGTCAACGACCGCCGGAATTTGATATCCCATACCCCATCCCCGGGCGATTTTGTCCGCCCATTAAGCTATAATAATTTAGGCACATAAATCCGCTTCTGGCGCCAACCAGAGACCGTGTTTACACCGTCGGTTGGTCGATTGCCCTGAAATGAATTGCATGACATAACTTAAGGCGATGAAACCATTGACATCCCCATTTGAATCGATTGAATCCGAGCCGGAAATTTCCTTAACCGCCAAAGGCCCCTCGAACCGTTTGCGCGTGGCGATGGCCCAGATCGCCCCGGCCCTTGCCGATCGAAAGCGGAATTTCGCCCTGCACCTCGATCGCATCGACGCCGCCCGATCGCATCAGGCCGACCTGGTGATCTTCCCCGAGTTGTCGCTTACCGGATATTTTGTCCGCGACATGGTGCCCGATCTGGCGCTGAGCCGTACCTGCCCGGAGTTGCGCGAATTGATCCAGGCCGCCGGGCCGATGTCGCTGGTGGCCGGCATGGTCGAAGAGTCGCCGCGGCATCGATTTTACAATGCCGCATTTTTCGCCGAAGGCGGGCGCATTGTGCATTGGCATCGCAAGGTTTATTTGCCCACCTACGGACTGTTCGACGAGCAGCGTTATTTCGCCGCCGGCGAGCGCTTCGAGGCCTTTGACACGGCACGCTTCGGCCGGGTGGGCATGTTGATCTGCGAGGATTTTTGGCATCTTTCGGCCGCCGCGATAATGCAGGCCGAAGAGGTCGATCTCTTGATCTGCGTGGCGAATTCGCCCGCCCGGGGAGTGGAAGGCCAAAAAATCGCCACCGCCGAAACATATGAGCTAATAGCCAAGGCCTTTGCGCAACTCCTGGGGGCGGTGGTCATCGTGGTCAATCGCGTGGGTTTTGAGGACGGCCTGTGCTTTTGGGGCGGGAGCATGGCCGTTGGGCCAGACGGCCGGATAATCGCCCAGGCACCCATGCTCGACGAGTCGCTCAGCATCGCCGCCTTCGACCCGGCCGAACTCCGCCGTCAGAGAATGATCACACCCCTGGCCCGCGACGAGCGGCTCCTTTTGACCATCGAGGAATTAAAACGCATCAAGCGCCGCCGCTATGAATGAACTGCCAATTGTACCCGAATTGCGCATCAATACGGAACTGGTCGCCGGGATCCTCATCCGGTTTATCCAAATCGAGATTCGCCGGGCAGGATTTCAGCGGGCCGTAGTCGGGCTTTCAGGCGGAATCGATTCCAGCGTGGTCACGTATCTTTGCGCAAAGGCGCTCGACCGGAAAACGTCCTCGCCGTGACCATGCCCTATAAAACATCCAGCGAGGCCACCCGCCGCGACAGCCAGACGGTCGTCGAGCTTTTGGGCGTGCATACATTAGACTTGCCCATCACCCCGCAAATCGATGCCTATTTCGCCGCCTTTCCCGACGCCGTCCAAATGCGCCTGGCCAACAAATGCGCACGCGAGCGGATGACCGTGCTTTACGACCAGAGCGCTGCCTTCGGCGGCCTGGTGGCCGGCACCAGCAACAAAAGCGAACTGCTCCTGGGCTACGGCACGCAGTTCGGCGACATGGCATCGGCCATAAATCCTATCGGTGATCTATACAAAACCCAACTCTACCAGCTCGCCGCTTATCTCGGCCTGCCCGAGCCGATCCTGCACAAGGAACCCACCGGCGACCTGTGGGTCGGGCAGACCGACGAGGGCGAACTGGGCTTCACCTACGCCGAAGTCGATCGGCTGCTGGTGCAACTGGTCGATCGGCGCATGCGTAGACAAGAACTAATCGCCGCCGGTTACGCCCCGGAATTTATCGACCGCGTGATCGAAATCATCCGCCGCAACCATTACAAGCGCCGCATGCCCGTAATCGCCAAACTCTCACACCGCACCATGGACCGCGACTTCCGCTACGCCCGCGACTGGGGAACGTAAAAAAGGATGAAGGCGGAAGGATGAAAGGCTAAATAATGTTTAGCCCCGACACTTGTGCCGGTAGCCAAGTAGTCCAGGCATCCTGCGACTGATAAATTATCCTTATCAGAACCGCGTAGTAAGATCAGAAATTAGGTATGGTATTTCCGGAATTCCGTAATTAACATTTCCTTAATTCGCCTTCGATAGAATCGTTCATAACCTTCTCGCGAAGGCTGCATACTCAGCACTGGGTAACTGTGCTTCCATCAGTAAACCAGCTGCTTCTTGACTTGAATCAACAAATTTGGCGAGAACAGCAAGTCGGCAGATTTGTCTAGATCTGTATTCGCGCAACTCTTTTCGGTTTAAGCCGAGAAGTATTTCTGTAGTAGTCCCACGACACGTTTTGCCATAAATACTAGCAATTTTTGTGGCCGTATCGAAGTGAAATTCAAAATGATCTTCCGGATTGTCTTCGCATGGATTTACCAGCGGTCCACCTTCATTATCTTCTGGAAAATTATCGCCTTTATGCCCGGCTCCATTGCATTGCCCGCAAGCAAGCAAGAGGTTGGTCCATTCAAATACAAGGTCGGGACGTCCCATCATTCCGCGTTTCGGGCGAAAATGTTCTATATGACCATAATCAACATGAGTAATCTTGCTCTCACAGTACGCACATTTCCCGTAAAACATCTGCACGAGTGCATTTTTTATTTCCTCGTGCCGGTATTTTGCCTCTACTCGTCTGCGTTCCGAATCAGTGTTTGCGGATAATAACGCTTTTCGCCATTCATCTGCCTTCTTATTGAGAATCTTAGGTTTCGGCTGCCTGGCAACTTTTATCATCGCAAAGCTCTTTCTTTAAGAACTGATCGATTCGACCTTCCAGCGATTCCGGATCGGGCGTTCCGCCAATCGGCCGGGCCTCCTCCATAAACTTCAACAAAGGTCGTAACTCGTCATTCTCTGTGGATGTTCGCTTATGTCCTTTGCGTACTAATGCATCGTATCGCTGGATCTTTTGTTCTGTTTGAGGTGAGTAGGGTGACACCAGCCCGAATGCTTCACTTTGAAGGATTCGATCGACGTTCATTGCAGCGATATTCTTAACCCTTTCGACCGTTGAATGCCCATCATGGAAATTGAACCTGAGCGTCAGCGCATCTTCACCAGCGCCCGAGGCCACTAGTGGACTGTGGGTTGCGACGAAGAATTGTAGGTTAGGAAATGTTTCTCGCAATACTTGCGCAACTTGCCGTTGCCACATTGGATGAAGGTGAATATCTAACTCGTCGATGAGTACAACACCGTATTCTCGAAGCGGGTCTGAACTTTCAGGAAAAGCTTGAATCAGACGCCAAATCAAATCGCCTGCAAGCGCTAGTATACTCCTGTAACCATCACTTAAACTGATCGTTGGGACTTTCTGACCTCCAATGTTGAATAGGAGTCGCCCTTCCGCTGTTACACTGTCGAACTTTGCATCTTCCGGCAAGACGCGGTTGATTGCCTTGATCCCCATTTCTTTCTGTTTTTCTGATTTCTTGTCTTTTTCTTTTGCAATACGATAATCGAGATATACCATCCATCGCTCTAAGACAGACAACGGTTCCGATTCGTCGAACTGGGTTGCGAAATTGGTAAAACGTGCTTGAGGCTCAAGCGAAGGGACGATGATTTGAGTTGAACGAGTCAAACGACGAAATGCTCCATAGCCCACAGAAAACCATCCAGTGCCTTTCGATGTAAAAGCGTTTGCCCGTAGCCAACTCAATATCTTTTGACCGGCCGGAACGATGCTTGGTTCCGTGTAGCGCCTCTTGTTTACCGTCTGCGGCTGACTACCTGTGATGGCGTATGAATACCCAAATTCCTGCTTGATTTTTTTGGTCCCATGTTGTCCCGGATCATCATCATCTTTGTGTATTCGTGCCCCAATATTGCCGACCTTGCATTCGTCCCGCAGCCAACCCACGGGACGGGGTACCAGTTTTTGGGCTCCCTCTGGTCCTGCTAGCAACAAACCGAGAGCCTGGAGAGCAGTGCTTTTCCCGCCTCCATTTTCGCCCAGGAATGTCACCCATGGATAGCGATTGCCGCTACTCACAAAACGAAGTCTTGCTGATTCAAAGCAACGAATATTATCAATCGAAAGTTCTTCAACCCACATACGTTCTCCTTCATAGGCAAGTTTATTGAATTAGATCGTATTCGGATCTCCTTGCCATTGTGAAGATAACATGAAACTTAATTTATTTCCAGTAGTGGAGGAATGGAAACGCATGGGTGCTGCTCAAGGTATTTAGCCCTATTTCTAAAGGTAAAAATGGCCTTAACTTAAGACTAATGGTAAAATGGGGCAATCTTGGCATTGAGAAAACCTAGAAAATCTCAGGATTAATAGGTCAAAAAAGGGTTAAAGGGCGTTGGGTGCCACCCGCCAAGGTCTACCATAGGAATCGCCATGCGTAAATCCTCCATTCCAAAAGCTCGGCCGCTGGCGAGAGGACTGGTGATAGTATACGAAGACCGGGATATTCTTGTGGTCGATAAACCGCCGGGGCTTTTGACCGTCGGCACCGATAGGGAAAAATCACGCACCGCTTACTTTATTCTGACGAATTATGTGGCCAAGGGCCGCCCCAGGGCCCGGGACCGCATTTTCATCGTGCACCGGCTCGACAGGGAAGCTTCGGGCATACTCGTCTTCGCCAAAAATGAACAGGCCAAGCTCCGTTTGCAGGGCCGTTGGAATGAAACCGAGAAAAAGTATCTTGCCGTAGTTCATGGCAAGTGCAAAATAAAATCCCAGACCATTAGCACATACCTGGCCGAAAACAAAGCCCAGGTCGTGTACTCCACGACCGATACGTCCAAAGGCAAGTTGTCGCATACCGCTTATAATGTGCTGCGCCAGACAAAGGATTTTGCCCTGCTGGAAGTCGATCTGCTGACGGGCCGCAGAACCAGATCCGCGTGCATCTGGCCGATATCGGTCACCCGATCGTGGGCGATAAGAAATACGGGAAAGGCGGTGGATCATTCACTCATCTGGCGCTTCATGCCCGATCTATTTCCTTCAAACACCCCGCAACCGGCAAGCCGCTGACTTTCGTGGCCAAAGTACCCGGATATTTCAGCAAGTTGGTTGGAAAGATAGATTTTATCGCTGATAAGTGAGTTACCATCTTATTCCGTGCGGGTAATGGCTTGATCCAGCAATTCCGGCAGGTTCGGCAAGCGGCGGAGGTCTTCAATTAGTCGCGGATGGGCGAAGATGCGGACCCGCTTTACGTAGTCGTCGAACTGTTGCGTGGCCAGGGTGTGGATCACCGGCGAGACTTCGCCCAGCGGGCGGTACACGTCTTCCTTGGGAAAATAGATTTCCACGTTGAACTCCACTTCCTTTTTCACCGGCGGGGCGTCGAAAAGGATCTCTTGCGGGGCGACCACGCGGCCCAGGGCCGTGCTCGCGGCCGCCGCGAATTGCTCGGCGCAGGCCGCCAGCCAGGGATAAGGCCGGCGGGCCAGGCGCTCGTAAAAATCGCGATGCTCGATAAAACTGTATTGGGCCAATCGCTTGTACAACCGCCGCGTGGGGCCGAAAAGGCCGTCAAGTAGTTCGCCGGCCGGAGAAATTTCCCCGGCCTCGAGCAATTCCGCAATCATCTCCTGCTCGGTCATGCGGAACAGCGCGTCGAGGTCCAGCGAACCGTGCAGCAGGTAAAAGGCCCGTTGCAGCATGGCCGTGGCCGAACGCACCCCATGATGCCAATACACCTCGCTGAACATCACGTATCGGGCAAAAACCATGAGTTCGGCCGCCGTTTTTCCTTTGTCGGTGATGGCCAGGCCGTCGCCAGATTGGTTCAGGCACAGGCTGCCTAGAAGCCGCTGCTGATCGAAGTGCCGCCCGTATGGCACTCCGGCGTGCAGGCTGTCGCGGTACAAGTAGTCCATCTTGTCGATGTCGATCGGCCCGGAAATCATGCTGTGCAGGATGCGGGCGGCGGCGTCGCGGGGTTTTTCGCTCAACAGGGCCACCACGTCGCGGGGATTCACGTCCCAATCGTGCCGCAGAACGTCGGCGATTTCGCCCTCCAATATGAAACTGTTGGCGAAAAGCTCGTGGCTGGGAACGCTGGGCAGGCAAATGTCTTCGATGGGATGGCAAAACGGCCAATGGCCCAGGTCATGGAGCAGGGCGGCCGCGATGAAAACCTCGGCCTGCTGGGGCCGGATCGCCGCCGAAAATCGCTCGTCGTGCGAAAGTTGCTTGAGATACAACAACCCCAAGCGATACACGCCCAGACAGTGCTCGAACCGGGTGTGAATGGCGGCCGGATATATGAGCGACACCAGCCCCAATTGGCTGATCCGCGCCAAGCGGCGGAAATCGGCGGCGTCGATAAGCTGCCTTACCCGGGGCGTCAAGGGCACGTCCACCTCGGGCGGAAATGCGCACCATCGAACGCCTGGAATCCAAAGCCACCATTTCCGGGATGTCGTGTAAAGAAGCCATGGAAGATAATGATGAATTATGAATGCTAAATGATGAATAAGGAATTCCAGATCGTTATATTAGCATCTTTTATAGGATAAGCGATAGATGTCGGAGCTGGGGGAACAAGGGAACCGGTATAATCGAGTAAAAAATTGCCAAATCCCAGGCAGTTGATGTGCAAATTTTTAATTCATCATTTATCATTCAGCATTCATCATTTAACGTTTATATCCCAAATCCAGCCCAGTCCGGCGGTCCAGCGGAGCAGTATTATTACCAAAAGATAGAACGAATAGTGGAAAAAACCGTTGCCATATTCCAGGTCGAAGGTGGTTACGGCGACCATCGTGCCTGCGAGCAAGAATGGCGGGGCGATAAAGACCCAATTCCATACCTCGCCGGTCAGAACAATATCGGATACATAAGCGAACGCACCCCACAGCAGGGCGTAAGTCAATCCGCAAATTGCCGAGCGGATGAAAAGCGAACGGCTTTTATAGGGCTCCAATTCGTCGTCGTAAAGGAAGCTATAACCGGCCCAGGCCAAAAGGGGCGAAATGATCGCCAATCCCGCGGCGGTATAGAAGTGGTGATGGTTGAGCAGTCCTATTTTCCCGCCTAAAAGAACAGCGGCGAAAATCGCCGTCGCCGCGCAAGCGATGCCCGCGGCCATTAAGGGATTGAACTTCATCTGTTCGCGGGCAATGGGCCTGAGCACAGGCACGTCGGCAGCGCTGCGCCCGCCGCCGGCGAATTGCTGGGGAGTGTGGATTTTGACCTCCGCCGCCGGGGCTGGAACCAGGATCGGATGTTTACAATTCGGACAGTGCCCGGCCTTACCGGCAAATTTTTCATTCACCGCGTAACGCTTCCGGCAACCTGGGCAAACAACAATAATTGACATGCGCAACTCGCCATCGTATTAGGCACACTCCGTGTGCCGTCTATAACATCTATCTTTCCATTTCCTAAAGTTTCCTATACCCCACGAGGGAGTCAAGGAATGTAAGCCAGCGAATCGGCTTAAAACCATGAAATTTTCTCGAAATTCTGGTTGTATTTGCCTGCGCAATAAAGTAGTATCAATAAAAATAGGTCAACCGCGGTGATCGATCGATACCCATCGCCTCGGGTTTCGAGTTTTATACGTTTTTTGGCTTGTTTTTATGGGTTTTGGGTACCGCGGTCGGTCGTAATGCTTGTTTTAATATTGCACAATCGGCACCACCCATATAGGTGGAATTAGGAAGATATAGCCAATAAAAAAGGAGGAATTGAGAAGAGTCTTTAGGAAGGCGAAATAAACGATTTGAAAACAGATCACAAGCCGGCCGAAATGGCAAACAATAAAGAACTCTCTTTGTGAAAGAGGGCTTCAAAGAATTCGGGCTGTTTTGCAATAGGAGGTGAATGTGATCGAGTGTCTTTGTCCAAATAAGCATAAAATCCGCTGTCCCGACGAACTGGCGGGGCGGGCCGCTAAATGTCCAAAATGCGGGCTGAAATTCCCCATCCCTTCCAACGGCAACGCCGATAATCCGGCGGCCGAAGAAGAGACCGATCCGGGCCTTGTCGGCAAAATGACCGATTCGCATATTTCCCTGGACGCATGGGAAAAACCCCAAGGTGAATCGAGCGCCGCTTTTCAAACCACCAAATCCACCTCTTCCATCAAGACCAGCGCAGCCACGGCCGCCAGGCTCCAGGCAGGCGCCACGGCCAACGCGCCTTCCATGGCCCGATTGTTCGCCCAACTCTGGGCGGAAAAACCCAAAGACGCGATCTTGGAAATCATCCTCCGCAACGGCGAAGTCTACAAGCCCGACATGTATTTGAAAAAGCTCTCCCTGCAAAACCAAGGGGTCTTCGCAACCAAGGAAATGGACGGCACCTACACGATTTTCGTGGTCTCCTGGGAAGCGCTCTCGCACATGCAAATCCGCAAGATGCGCGACCTGCCCTCGGATTTCGAACAAAAATAGGAAAACAGCCGTTCGCCGGAATTCCACAAACTGCCAATTAAGTATTGTGCTCCCGGACATTCCCGGTATTCCACGTGACCGGCTGCCATGGGCAAGGTGCTAATCTGCATTAGGCGGTTTTCTATGTCATGAAAAAGATAAATAGTTCTGACCCCTTTTTCGCCTTCTGCCAGGATTGCGATCCCCTTCAACCAGCGGGATTTTATTTCGATGATCTGGCCGAGGTGGTCGAAACCGGGCAACCTTCGGAAGTCTTGGCCAAGTTGCAGGCCGTTGAGAAGTACGTCGATAGGGGACTATATGCCGCGGGTTTTGTAACTTACGAGGCGGCATCGGGCATTGACGAGGCCTTCCGCACGCATGCTGGTGGCGATCTGCCGCTTTTGTGGTTCGGCCTGTTTCGGCGAATGATCGAGCAGGACAGCCTAAAAGAGATAGACACGCAAGAATCGGGACAGTCCCTGTTCTCGGTCGGCCCGTGGATGCCCTCAATTACTCCCGAACAATACGGCGCGAACATCGACCGGATTCGGGACTACATCGCTCGCGGGCATACGTACCAGGTCAACTACACCTTCCGGCTGCGGACGGAATTCCAGGGCGATCCGTGGAGTTTCTTTCGGCAAATATGCAACGCCCAGCGGGGGCGATACGGGGCGTATCTGGATATCGGCCGGCAGGTGATTTGCTCGGTCTCGCCCGAATTGTTCTTCAGGCTGGACGGGGACAGGCTATCTACGCGCCCCATGAAAGGGACAATCGCCCGGGGACTTACATCGGAAGAAGATCGGCATAGGCGAACGATTCTGGCCGGATCGTCGAAGGACCGGGCCGAGAACGCCATGGTCGTGGACATGATGCGCAACGACTTGGGACGAGTCGCCGTGCGGGGCAGCGTTCAGGTCGCCTCGGCCTTTGACGTGGAAAAATACCCGACCCTATACCAGATGACGTCCAGCGTAACCGCCCGGACTTCGGCCTCGCTCACCGAGATCATGAAGGCCCTTTTCCCCTCGGCATCGATTACCGGCGCGCCGAAGATCCGCACGATGGAGATTATCCGGGAGTTGGAACCGGACTGCCGAGGCATCTACACCGGCTGCATCGGATGGATCGCGCCGGGCGCAAGGCCCAGTTCAACGTGGCCATCCGCACGGTCACGATCGACCGAGCCGGCTCTGAGGCGGAATACGGCGTGGGAGGCGGCATCGTGTGGGATTCGAACAAGGCCGGCGAATATGCCGAGTGCGCGACAAAGGCCGCCGTGCTGACGGCGGAAACTCCGCAATTCAAACTGCTGGAAACTATCTTGTACGAGCAGAGGAGCGGTTTTCTTCTGCTGGACGGGCACCTTAAGCGCCTTGCCGAGTCGGCCGAGTATTTTGATTTCGCCGTAGACACGGCGGAGGTGCGAAAACGGCTGGACGCCTTTGGCCGCGATCTGCCTGGCGGGGCGCATCGCGTGCGGCTTCTTGTTAGCCGTGGGGGACAGATCTCGCTGGAATCGGCGCCAATGCCGGCTGAAAGTTTGTCTCGTCCCTATAGGCTGAGGCCGGCAGATCGGCCGATCTCTTCCGGATACGTGTTTCTCTATCATAAGACTACATACCGCGCGGTCTACAAAACGGCATTCGCATCCCGCGGCGATTGCGACGACGTGCTGCTCTGGAACGAGCAAAGACAGGCGACCGAAACCAGCATCGCCAATATCGTGATCGAGAAAAACGGACGACTTATAACGCCGCCGGTGTCGTGCGGTCTTTTGCCGGGCGTTTTTCGCACCCATTTGCTGGAAACGGGACAGGTCGAAGAGGGAATCGTCACCCTGGATGACCTGCGGCAGGCCAAACGGATTTTTGCCGTGAACTCGGTGCGAAAATGGATTCCCGCGGTGTTAGGATAAGAAACCAATCCGACTCTTTTGGTTATTATTCTTTGAGACTATTCTTCCAGCAGGTCGTTTTCGGTAAGCATTCTGAAGCCTTTGGCGGCCAGGGTTTCCTGGCCCATTTCGATGTTGTCAACCATCAGCGCCACTGCCGCATGCCCGCGTGGCGGGACCAAGAGGGGATAGGCTTGGATGATGTTCACCTCGGCTTGCAGAAGCGCGGTGCAGATTTCCAAGAGCGGTTGATGGGTGTCGGGCAGTTCCAGGCCGATGAGGTCGCTTTCCACGATGGCCAACCCGGCCCTTTCCAGGATCTCCCGGCCTTGTTCGGGATGGCTGAAAAGAAAGCGGGCGAAAGCGCATTCCCCGGCGTCGGATATGGAGATGGCCACGATTTTCACCCGGCTTCCCTCGAAACGGCGAATAACTTCCAGCAGCTTTCCTACCCGATTTTCAAGAAAAACGGTAAACTGCCGGATTGCGGGATAATTGCGGCCCCGCATGGTCGAGGAGCTTACGCCTGCGGATCCTTCATAGCTCATATACGTTACTCGCGAAGAAAAGACTCGACAGCTTTGAGAGCACAATACATAACTATAGTCCTGATGATAAGTTCCGTCAACTGGAGTTGTTAAAATGCTTACCCAGCACGAAATCGAAATTCGCGTCCGCTACCAGGAAAGCGACCCAATGGGCTTTCTACACCATGCCCATTATTTTACCTATTTTGAAATAGGACGGACCGAAATGCTCCGGGCGTCGGGTGGAAACTACCGGAAAATGGAAGAAGACGGCCAGTTAGTGGTCGTGGTTAAGGCCGAATGCCGCTATCACCGCCCCGCCCGCTACGACGACCTACTGAAACTGCGAACCACCATTACCCGGGTAACAGAGGCCAAAATCGAACACCAGTACGAACTGTTCCGCGGACTGGAACGCCTGGCCACGGGCCATGTCACGCTGGCTGTAGTCGATCGCCAGGGCAAAATCCAGCGTGTGCCGGAGTGGATGTCAAGGCAAGAGGAATAATGGAAGTGGGCGGTGGACAGTGGATAGTGGGCAGTGGGGAGTGGGCAGTGGGCAGTTCTTACACCGCCATTTCTAAATTTGTGTCCCGCTCCCCGACCAACGTTCGGTTGGTGCCCGGTCGCGGCTAAACATTCTTGTGATTTACAATTTTATCAGTGGTCGAGTATTCCCATTCTTAAGCGGCTTCGCAAGCGCCACAGAGCGCCGATCAAACCGGCAACAAGCAAAAGCAGCGTAGTGGATGGCTCCGGCACCGGATACAAGAGGGTTGAATCAGAAGTCGGCCCCCCGGGTATTGCATTTATCGTGACCGTCGAGCCTGCGCCAATCTGGAGAGTGCCAATTTTTATGCCGTTGGTTGTAAGTGTAGTGCCATGAACGCCATCGCCCACTATCAGAGTCCCCGCGCCGGTGAATGTATTTAGGCTCAGCGAGGATTCATAAATTCGCAGTTTACCGGCCGAAATTGTGGTGGCGCCTGAATAACCAGCCGAACTTGAAGACGACATCGTCAGCGTGCCGGTGCCGAGCTTTATTAATCCTCCGCTGCCGGAGACGAGGCCGGAGATAGTAAGGGTATTGCTTTGGGTATCGATAGTGGCGGCGCCATTGACGCCGGAAAGCGTCAAAGGAACATTCGTGGCGAAGGAAGCGGAGGCTTTCATAACGCCCCCGCCGAAGTTGAAGGCCGCGGTCCCCGAGCCCCTTGTCAAGCTGCTTAAAACCAGTGTTCCGCCTGTAAGATTGTAAGTTCCTTGCGCCGAGTAGCCGATGTCCAAGTTTCCCGTCACTGTCACAGTGCCTCCTGACTGGGTGAACGTTCCGGTACCTGCATAACCCACCTCGAGGCCGGAAGTGTTGAAAGTGCCGCTTTTCATTTCCAGCAGTCCCGCTCCGCCGTTTGTTATTCCCATATAGGAGCCGACATAAGTCGCGCCGACGTTGGCAACGGGCAAGGGGTCGTTGGGGTTGGAACTCGATTGCTGGATGTAATGCCCGTATGAACCGGGATTGGTGCCGACTACTATTTTAGTGGTGGCATTTACCGTGCCGCCCTGGTTGGTAAAGGTGTTTTGCCCGCCATTGTCGCGGCCGATAGTCAGAAACATGTCGGCGGTCAATGTCTTACCGGGCATAAGCGTAAATGTTCCGGTATTGTCTTTTCCCACGCGGACGCCATAAAGATGCAGGGTATTTGTGCCGGTAAGGTTCAGAGTGCCGCCGTCGAAGTTCAATGCGCCGCCGGTGCCGGCGATGTTGCCCACGGTCAAGGCGCCGCCGCTATTGAGGGTAAAATCGCCGCCGTCGATGTTCAAAGTGCCGGGAACATTGCCGGAGTTGGCAAGCACTACCACCCCTGCGCCGATTTTGGTCAAGGAGTTGGCGGCGCTTAAGGTGCCAGCAAGAGTCAGATTCCCGGAACCGGAAATATCCCAAACCGTGTTTGCGCCGCTGATAGTGAGGGGCCGGGCGATTATTTGCGTGCCCGACGAGGCGACCGTTCGCGTGAGATATCCGCTGTTGAGGGTCAACGTGCCCGATCCACCGCCGATGGTAAAACTGACCGTGCTGTCGATGGTAAGTGCGTTAATCGTCTGGCTGCCGCCCATGATAACCGTATCGCCACTGGTCAAGCCGCTGCTGGAGAAATACACATTCCAAGTCGCGTCGGGCAGGCCGCTTGGGCTCCAGTTAGCCGTGTTAGTCCAATTCAGCGTTCCCCCGCCCTTGGTCCAATTCTTTACGCCTGTCACCGTCCAGCCTAAATCCTGCATGAGCGCCCATTCCAAAGGCAAGGGCGCACGTGTAGCGCTTCCCTGCCCGAATGACGGCCGCATTAAAGCGTTGGGCAGCAAAGTCTGGTCCAGATGCGACATGCTGGAACCATTTTCATAAGGATTGGGCGCGTACACGGGGACTGGTCCTCCGTAGGCGGCTTCGGCTAAAGAGCCCGTGAAATAGACCGGATTGGCCACCTGGTTGAAATTTTCGGCGCACCGGTTCCATTGGCCACCGGTCGATTGCCGTCGCTGGAACTGTCCCTGAGAAACTTATCCCACGTGCTGAGTCCTACGGACGAAAATTTGTCGGAGCCGGAGTCATAAGTGGAATCAAAACCCAAAGTATGGCCGAGTTCATGGGTAATAATAGTGCGAAAATCGTATTGGCCTGAAGATGGAGCTTGCGAGCCGATGTTCCAATTTATACCCGTACTGAACGAGATGCGGGCGTCATAACTTTGCGGAAAGGTGTAATTATTGCCGAGACGCCAGACATACTCGGTGTCCGTCCAGCTTGTAGTGCCGTCGCCGACGGTGGGATTTGTTGTACTGCCGAGAAAGGTGCCGCCCAAATTATTCCAGAACAAATGCAAGTTGACGTGCCGGTTCGGTAGGAATAGGATTAGTTATGCGGCTGGCCCAAACGGCGATGCAAGAGGCAACGTCTTCTATTTCCGCGCCGGTCCAATCCTGAGAGCTTTTGCCGCCTTCATCGGCCGGATCGGTGGAATTATAAAAACTTACATTAAACGGCCCGATGGTCCTTACGGTTTGTGCATTGGCCGAACCACACGCCGCGATCGCCAATAAACCGCCGTAGAACAATATCTTAAATGATCTGCCGGGAATAACCGCAAAAGAAAAGACGCGCTTGGCCGGCCGTTGCCATGCGGTTCTTAATGAATCATCACGACCATTTTCACAGGGCAGAACACGCATCGGCAATTGCTCCCGACCGTATTAATCAAAGGCCCGATTTTCCTAGACGATGCACAACAGTCAGGAAATGCTTATTCAACCTTTTGAGCCGGACAATAATAGTCCACTTTAAATCAGGAATATCTTTAACATCTTAACAGATATTCCCTTATATAGAAAGCATCCCCTGTTCCAAAAACAAGCGGATTAAAAACATGATAATGGATTCAAAGGGCCTTCAAATGGGCCGTGAAACGCAATTGCAAACCCCGGCTCAATAATTCAGCTTTTATGAATATCCTCCTCTACCCCCGCCAATTACCTATGACCTGGCTTGCCAGTTCCCATAAAATAAGTATGAGACAGGGCTATATTTCAGCATGTACGCCCCAAAAAGAGCAAAAATAGGAGTATAAATTTTATGGAATCCAGATTAAAATACTGGCAAACCTCTCCAGATGCATATAAAGCCATGCGGGCCTTGCAAGACGCGGTCAACGCCGGCGGATTTGAAAAAATATTTCTCGACTTGGTCTTTCTGCGGGCATCTCAAATAAACGGGTGCGCATTCTGCATCGACATGCATACAAAAGACTTAAAGGCCGAAGGAGAAAGCGAGGAACGTATTTCCTTGTTGGATGCCTGGAGGGAATCGCCTTTTTACACCGATCGGGAGCGGGACGCCCTTGCCTGGGCCGAGGCCTTGACGAAAATTTCGGAAAATCACGTGCCGGACGAGCTTTTCGAGGAAGTTAGGAGCCACTTCACAGATGAGGAACTGGTAAAACTCACTTTGGCCGTCGTGGCTATAAACGGGTGGAACCGCTTTGGCATTGCCTTCCGGATACCGCCCGGAAAATACCGACCGGCCCATTATGCCGAAGCGATAAGGATATAGAGTTTGGTGTCGCCCGCATGGGCGCCGCTTTTCGCCAACCATAAAAGGAACAGCAATGCCGCCGCATTCCTGCCGCACACGATTGGATGGGCGATTATTTAGGCAAAGAAATATACCGGTTAATGGCAGGGCGGTCGGCGCGGGTTGTTTCGCGCGGGAGACATTCATGACGATAACTGAAACACGCATTTCGACGCCGGATGTCAAAATATGCGGTGACTCTTCCGAATTGGCGATAAAGGCGGCCGACCTTGTAATTCGAGCCGCGCGGGAGGCCATCGACCAACGAGGGCGATTCACTTTTGCCCTTTCCGGCGGCTCTACGCCGGAAAAGACATACGCCTTATTGGCCCGGGCCGACCGGGCATCCGCCATTGATTGGCCGCACGTATACGTCTTTTTCGGCGATGAACGGTTTGTTCCGGCCGAAGACCCGCGAAGCAATTTCGATATGGCGCGAAAGAATCTCCTCGCACGAGTCCCAATCCCACGCGCAAATATTTATCCGGTGCAGGCCCAGGGGCACAATGCCGCGGAAGCGGCGGCGGAGTACGCCCGGCAACTCGCCGAGTTTTTTTGCATTTCCGATCCGGCGATTCCGCCCCGCTTCGATCTGATATTTTTAGGCATGGGCCGCGACGGCCATACCGCCTCGCTGTTTCCCCATGCCGATGCGTTAAATGTGACGGACACTTGGGCGACGTGGTCACCGCCCGGCATATTGCCGCCGCACGTGGACCGCATAACCCTGACCTATCCGGTGCTTAACGCGGCCCGGCAGATCGTATTTCTGGTTTCCGGCGAGGACAAGGCCGTCGCCCTTCGCGACGTGCTTGAAGGGCAGGCGACTCGGGAGGATCGGCCCGCGGCCGGCGTTCAGCCCGCGGATGGCACGATAACCTGGTTCATCGATAATCAGGCGGCGCGATTGCTGAGACAAAGGAGATAAAACCGGGCGGATATATTCGATTCCAACTTGTTCGATTTATAAGTTTTTCACAGGAAATACACCCGGAGCGAACTCCGGGAGTAAACGGTGAATGTGACATTCATAAACACATGGAGGATTCAATTATGAAACTCAAGGATCAACCGCTCTCGGGCGGCGATTCCCAACTGCCTTGCCAGGCCGGCAATCCGCTCAGGGAATTGCAAAATTACGGGCAATCCTTCTGGCTCGATTATATCAGCCGCCAATTGATCGCCAGCGGCGAACTTCAACGCCTGGTAGCCGGAGACCAATTGAGCGGAATTACATCCAATCCCGCGATCTTTGAAAAAGCCGTCGCCGGCGGCACGGACTACGACGAGTTTCTGGCCCGCGCCGCCAAATGCAAGGAACACGATGCCACGACGTTATACGAGGGCCTGGCGATCAGAGACATAAAAGACGCCGCCGACATATTGCGGCCCACATACGAAAGAACACAGCGAGTGGACGGGTACGTGAGCCTGGAGGTTTCGCCGTATTTGCGGCACGATGCCAAAGGCACCGTGGCCGAGGCGCACCGGCTGTGGGACAAGGTCGGTCGCGAAAACCTTTTAATCAAGGTTCCCGCCACCCCCGAAGGCCTTCCCGCCATCCGGCAACTCCTCGCCGAGGGAATCAACGTAAACATTACGCTCTTGTTCTCGCAAAAGGTGTACGAGCAAGTCGCGGGGATTTACATCGACGCCTTGGAAGAGCTTGCCCGCAGACAAGGCGACGTGAGCCGCATGGCCAGCGTGGCGAGTTTCTTTGTCAGCCGCATTGACATGCTGGTCGACGGACTGGTTGAATCGCGTCTTGCGGCCGCCTCAAGCGAAAAGGAAAAAGCCGGCCTGCAATCCATCCCGGGCCGTACGGCCGTGGCCAATGCAAAGCTGGCCTACCAGATGTTCAAGGAAATTTTCAGTGCCCCGCGCTGGCGGGCCCTTGCGGCAAAGGGCGCACACGTGCAGCGGTTGTTATGGGCCAGCACAAGCACGAAAAATCCCAAATATCGCGACGTGATTTACGTGGAAGAACTGATCGGGCGCGAGACGGTCAACACCTTGCCGCCGGCCACTATGGACGCCTTTCGCGAGCACGGGCGTTTGCGCCAGCCTGGAAGAAAACTTGGACGAGGCCCGCACGGTCATGCAAAACCTGGCCCAAGCCGGCATTTCCATGGATGAGGTCGCAAAAAAACTGCTCGACGACGGAGTGCGCCTGTTCGCCGACGCCTTCGACCGCCTGTTGGAAGCGGTTGAAAACAAGCGGAAACACATGCAATAGGAAGGTATAATTATGGCTACCGCAACCATCATTCATGAACAGCCTCAGCCGGGTCCGGCGCAATCTTTATTTCTTCAAGACGAGCAGAAGCCGGATCCGTTTACGATAGTAATTTTCGGGGCCACAGGGGACCTCGCCTCCCGAAAATTGTTGCCCGCCCTTTACAGCCTTTGGCATGCCCGATTCTTGCCCGAATCGTTTGCCATAGTCGGCATTGGGCGGCGGGACAAAAACGACGAGGCCTTCCGCGAAGAGATGCGGGCCGCCATAACCAGGTCGCGCCAGGATTCACCCACTGAATCCGGCGCTTGGAACGGCTTTTTAGATCACATCTTCTACCACCGGGACGACTTTTCCACTTCCGAAGGCATGAAAGGCATCTCCGCAGGAGTAAAAACCCTGGAAACGGAGCAAAATCTGCCCGGCAACCGCCTCATGTACCTGGCAACCGATCCGGAATACTTCGGGCCGATTATCCAGGGAGCGGTCGGGGCGGGAATTATCAATGACGACATGAAATCGCCCTGGGGCCGGGCCGTCGTCGAGAAACCCTTCGGCCACGACCTGAAAAGCGCCTTGGAACTCGACAGGCAAATCCTGTCTTTCTTGCGCCGGACCAGATTTATCGCATCGACCACTACTTGGGAAAAGAAACGGTGCAGAACCTGCTCGCCTTCCGCTTCGGCAACGCGATTTTCGAGCCGCTCTTGGACCGCCAGTACGTCGATCACGTGCAGATCACCGTGGCCGAGACCATCGGCATGGAAGGCCGGCGCGGGGCGTATTACGATCACGCCGGCGCCATTCGCGACGTGGCTCAGAATCACCTCCTGCAGCTTTTGGCGCTGGTGGCCATGGAACCGCCGGCCTCGCTCAGGGCCCGCGACATCCAGGACTCCAAGCTCAAGCTGCTTCGCAATATCGTCGCCCGGAAGATTGTTCGGGGTCAATACGGGGCGGGCATGTCGGCGGGAGAAGCGGTCCGCGCATACCGCGACGAAGACGCCGTGGCCCGCGACTCGAACACCGATACGTTTATCGCCATGCGCGTGGAACTGGAGAACTGGCGCTGGAGCGGAGTCCCCTTCTTGCTGCGACCGGCAAGCGGCTGGCCAGGCATGTCACGGAGATTGCAATTCAATTTAAACTGCCGCCGCTGCGGCTGTTCCGCACGGTGGAATGCGTGGGCGATTTTTGCGACCTTACCGACATGCAGCCGAACGTGCTGGTGTTCCGCATTCAGCCCGACGAGGGAATCAGCCTCTCGTTTTCCGCCATGCGTCCGGGCATGAACGTGTATTTGCACCCGGTGCGATTTGAATTCGATTACGGGAAATCGTTCGGCAAGGCGTTGCCCGATGCGTATGAACGGCTTTTGTTCGATGCCTTGCGCGGCGATCCGACGCTGTTCATTCGCTCCGACGTGCTGGAGGCGTCCTGGGAATTCGTCACCCCTATTCTCAATGCATGGCAAGCGGCCCCGCCGCCGAGTTTTCCCAATTACGCGCCCGGCTCGTGGGGGCCGGCCGAAGCAGATTCGCTGGTGCAAGGCTGCGAAGGAGGCTGGAGGCGACCGTAAAAAGCGAAAAATTCCAAACGTTTATTGAATCTCCCGAAACAATGTCGTATCGCAAATCAGAGCCGGGGCGTGTCGCCCCGGCGTTTCCGGGCCGATACGGCCCGGCTCTGACGTAAAATACGACATTACTTATATGACAATCAACAGCCCACTGTGAACACGCAGGGGTAAAAGGTTAATTTCCACGCGGCCCCCGGTGTGTTCACCGCGGGCTAAATATACTTAAAGGGGCCTCGTTATGGTCCGCAAGACAAGAACTGACGTCGAGGACCGGCGGCTTGCCAAGGACGCTCGGCGCGAGCAAAACTGGAAACGTTGGGGCCCTTATTTATCGGAGCGCCAATGGGGAACCGTGCGCGAGGATTATTCCCCGGACGGATCGTGCTGGGAGTATTTTCCCCACGACCATGCCCGCAGCCGGGCATATCGCTGGGGCGAGGACGGGCTGCTGGGCATTACCGACCGCGAATGCCGCCTGTGCTTCGCCTTGGCCCTGTGGAACGGCCGGGACCCGTATCTCAAAGAGCGGCTCTTCGGACTGACGAATGCCCAAGGGAATCACGGCGAGGACGTGAAGGAATGTTACTTTTATTTGGATGCAACCCCGACTTCTTCTTATTTGAAGGCCCTTTATAAGTATCCACAGTCCGAATTTCCCTATGCGCGTTTGCTAGAGGAAAATCGCCGGCGCGGACGCAACGAGCCCGAGTTCGAACTGCCCGACACGGGGATTTTCGACGACAAGTGTTACTTTGACGTTTTCATCGAGTACGCCAAATCGTCGCCCAACGACATACTCGTTCGCATAACCGCGGCCAACCGCGGGCCAGACGCGGCGCTGCTGCACCTCCTGCCCACGCTCTGGTTCCGCAACACCTGGGTATGGGGATGCTCGCATGAAGGCTGCTGGGTAAAACCGCGACTGCTTCAAGCCGATGAAGGCGCGATATTATGCGAACACGTCACGCTGGGCCGATTCCAATTCCGAGCAGGACCGGGCCCAGACGGCCAAATGCCCCAACTGCTATTCACCGAGAACGAAACGAATTTTGAAAAATTATTTCATTCCCGCAATGTAGAACCTTATGTGAAAGACGCCTTCCACGAATATGTCGTGGGCGGCCGGACCGAAGCGGTAAATCCCGATTTAAAAGGGACCAAAGCCGCAGCGCATTATGCCCTGGAAATCCCGTCGCAAGGTGAAATTACTCTTAAATTGCGCCTGTACGCAGAAGAAGAATCGCCGGCACAGGTTTTCGGCCCCGAATTCGACAGCGTATTTGCCCAGCGCATCAGGGAGGCGGATGAATTTTACCAGTCGCGCATTCCATCCGATCGGCCGGAGGATGGCCGCATCAGCCGCCAGGCTTATGCCGGCCTTCTGTGGTCGAAACAGTTCTATCACTACGTGGTGAAAGAATGGCTGGAAGGCGATCCGGACATGCCGCCCCCGCCGGAATCCCGCAAGCACGGGCGGAACTCCGACTGGCGCCACCTGTTCAACCGCGACGTGATCTCCATTCCCGACAAGTGGGAATACCCCTGGTACGCCGAGTGGGACCTGGCCTTTCACATGATTCCCTGGGCCAGGATCGATCCCGTAGCAGCCAAGCAGCAGCTTGTGCTTATGCTGCGGGAATGGTACATGCACCCCAGCGGAAGGCTTCCGGCCTATGAGTTTTCTTTCGACAATGTGAATCCGCCGCTCCAGGCCTGGGCCTGCTGGCGGGTCTACAAGATGACCGGGCCGCGCGATGCCCGCGACCGGCTGTTCCTGGCCCGCGTCTTTCACAAGCTGCTGATAAATTTCACCTGGTGGGTGAACCGCAAGGACGTCCATGGCAAGCACTTGTTCTCCGGCGGATTTCTGGGGCTGGACAACATCAGCCTATTCGATCGCTCGAAATGCCTGCCCAACGGCGCACACTTGGAACAAGCCGACGGCACTGCTTGGATGGCCTTTTACTGCATAACCATGCTGGCCATGTCGTTGGAGTTGGCCAAGGAAAATCCGGCCTATGAAGACATAGCCTCGAAGTTTTTCGAGCATTTCGTGGCCATCGCCGACGCCATGAACACCCTTGGCGGCGCCGGACTTTGGGACGAGGAGGACGGCTTTTACTACGATCATCTGCAAGTGGAAGGGAAATCGGTGTTGATGCGCATCCGCTCGGCGGTGGGAATCATTCCTCTTTTCGCCGTCGAGGTTTTAGACGACAAGGTGATCGGCCACCTGCACGGATTCCGCAAGCGGATGCAGTGGTTTCTGGACAATCGCCCGGACCTGGCCCGGCAAGTTTCATACATGGAATGCCAAGGCGCAGACGGCCTGGGACGGCGGCTTTTGGCGATTCCCTCCCTGCCGCGGCTGACGCGCGTGCTCCGATATCTTCTCGATGAAAAGGAATTTCTCTCGCCTTTCGGCATCCGTTCCCTGTCGAAAGTCCACAAGGATAAACCGTACGCCTGCAATTTCGGCGGGGAAAAACTCGAAGTGGCTTATGAACCCGGCGAGTCCGCTTCGGCCCTCTACGGCGGCAATTCCAATTGGCGCGGGCCGGTGTGGTTCCCCCTGAACTACCTGCTGATTGAGGCCCTGGAACGGTATCACCATTTTTACGGCGATTCGCTGCAAGTGGAATGCCCCGCAGGTTCCGGCCGGAAAATGAACCTCCGGGAAGTGGCCCGGGAGTTGGCCGGCCGGTTGCTGCGGATTTTCCGCCCCGATGAAAACGGCCGCCGCGCATTGAACGGATCGGATCGCCGTTTCGCCGAAGACCCGGATTGGCGGGACCTGGTCCTGTTTTACGAATACTTCCACGGCGAGACCGGCCGCGGATTGGGGGCCAGCCACCAAACCGGATGGACCGCGCTAGTGACCAGGCTGCTGGAAGACTGCTGCCGGCAAAAACGGCAAGAAGAAGGGCATTTGGAAAGCGAAGTCAACGGCCAGACCCTTCATTCCGCAGCCCCTATAGGTGAAAAACAAGCTATTATTTAGGCCACGGTGATTAGCCCGGGTGTTAGTATTGCGGACGAAGGTCGCCCTATAGATAACACCCAGAATTATCTATTCTTGTACGATTTTTATATTACTAGGATCTCTAACAAGACATTAATATCCATTTATAAATGCCCTCACCCCATGCCCCTCTCCCAAAGGGAGAGGGGAGGTTTTGTTAGTGCCCCTTAAATATTTGCATCCGCCTCCCAAACGCTTGCAACTTTTTCAATTTTGTGCATAGTTTACAGTATCGGATTGCAGTTATACGGAACCGGAGGCGAGGATCATGGCAAGACGACCTCAAAATACGGGTCGGCTAAAAAGGGCGACTATATATCTTGTCGCGGTGATGTTTGTTATTCCGCCGTCAAAAGCAGGAGAACCACCACCCCAAGACGCTTTGATACAGGCACAGATCGATGCGGGCGAGTTTGCGCCCGCTTTAGAGACCGCTCTGCATTCCATCTCGATAAAAGATCGTGATACCTGGTTGGCTCAAATCGCCATGGGACAGGCCAGGGCGGGGGCTCGCAATGCCTCTTTTAACACCGCGGCAGGAATTTCCAACGACCAGACACGATCCCAGACTCTTTCCGGCATGGGCGGGGTGCCCCTGGGCGGCGGCGGCGGAACCCAAGCCGATTTTGACAGTCTCATCAACCTGATTACAGGCACCGTTAAGCCCAGCACGTGGGACTCCGTAGGCGGGCCGGGCTCGATCGTCCCCTTTCCAACCGGGGTCTATGTTGATCCCCAGGGCGTGCTCCGGCCGATTTTAAAACAGACAAGCTCAGCCGCGCTCGATAGTCTGCGCTCTGCAAGCGCGCCGAAATCTTTCCAGGAAAACGCGCGGCAAACTTCCCCTTTGCGCAAAATATCTCTCACCCGGCTGGAAAAACACGTGCAACTGTGCCTCGCAGCCGGGCGGCAACTAAGCGAAGACACGCTGGTCCTGGCCGGATTGCAACGCATCAAGTATGTTTTCGTTTATCCCAAGTCGGGCGACATCGTCCTGGCCGGGCCCGCCGGCGACTGGACTACAGGCAGCGAAAATCTCATCATCAGCACCGATACCGGGCAACCTGTTGTGCGGTTGGACGACCTCGTGGTTGTGCTCCGCCGCATGATGAGCGATCCCGAGGCCTCGTTCGGCTGCCTGATCGTGCCCAGGCAGGAATCACTGGCCCGGATCCAGGACTTCATTAAAGAGTCCAATAAAAGGCCGATCCGACCGGAAGAACGCAAGCAGTGGCTGCAAGACTTCGCTCGCAACTGGGCCAGCAAGATATCGAGGTTAACGGCCTTGACCCCCGCACCCGCGCCGCTAGGGTGATGGTCGAAGCCGACTATCACATGAAGCTGATCGGGATGGGCCTCGCGCAAGGCGCGCCCGGCATGAAGTGCTATCTCGATTTGATCAAGATTCCCCGCGGCGAATCTCCGCCGCCGATGAGCGTGCTCCGCTGGTGGTTCACCTTGAATTACGACGCCGTTCTGGCCGCCAGGGATCATTGCGCGTTCGCCATTTGCGGGCAAGGGGTGAAAGTCTTGAGCGAGAATGAACGACTCTCGGCCGAAGGGCAACGGATTCATACGGGGGAATCCGAAACCTGGAACCGGCAGTTCGCCCATAGTTTCACCGAGAATTTTGAGGCCCTCTGCGTCAAATATCCAATTTACGGAGAGTTGAGAAACATATTTGACTTGGCTCTAGCCTGCTCCTTGATCCGCGAGGAAGGCCTGGCCGAAAAGACCGGCTGGCACATGACCTGCTTTGGCGACCCGACTGCATATCAGACGGAACTCGGCCCGGCCCCAAAAACCGTGGAATCCGTGGTAAATTACCGGGTAATTAATGGTCTTATCGTGGCCGGCGTCAGCGGAGGCGTCCGGGTAGATCCCGCCCGGCTTGTCGCGCCGCAGGCAATTCAAACGGAAACCCGCGGCGAACTGGGCGACAAACGATCTGAAGCGGCCTGTAAGCTCCCAGCCGGCGACAACTGGTGGTGGGATTGAAACAACTTTCTATCCCCTCTGGAGTTAGGAATAAGAAACCATCCGAAAAGTCCCCTCTCCCTTTGGGAGAAGGTTAGGGTGAGGGCTGATTTTTAGGGAATAGTTTAATGATTATAGAGACTTTCTAAACTCATAAATATGTTTTCGGATAGTTTCTAAAAGGATACGTTAAATGCGGCGACTTGATTTACGGCTTTTTTTGTTTGTATGCGTCTGCCGTATATTGCTCGATGCCGGAGATATTTCGGCTCTAACTCCCTCCGGCGCAACACAAGAGATCGTGGCAATCGTCGATAACGAACCGATTTATGCCGCCGAGGTAGATCGCTTGTTCAGCAAAGTCACCCAAGGGCATGACGTAAACTCGGCCGCTTCGCCCTTGCTCAAAGCCCAGTTGCTTGAGGAGATAATTAATCGCCGCCTGGTCCTTGCATACGCCCGCCGCACCGGCGCCGCTCCGAAGCCGGAAGAGATTGATTCGGAGCTGGACAAACTGAAATCCAAGCTGGCTGAGCGCCATCAATCCTGGGACGAATATCTTAAAGGCCAATCCATTGCCCAAAGCGATCTGAGGCGGCAAGTCGCCTGGAACCTGGTGTGGGAAAAGTGCCTCGCGGAATACATTACCGAACCTCGGCTGGAGTCCTACTTCCAAGCTCATCGCCGAGATTTTGACGGCGCCGAGGTTTCCGTAAGCCATATCCTGTTGCGGCCTCCAAAAAACGCCGATCCCCGCGTTTTAGACGACCTTATGAAACAAGCAGCGGCAATTCGCGAAGAGATCGTCTCGGGCAAGCTCTCTTTTGCCGAAGCGGCCCGAAAGTATTCCGCCGGGCCCAGCGCCAAGGACGGCGGACATCTGGGATTCATTCCCCGCCACGGCGTGATGGACGAGGCCTTTTCCCGCGCCGCCTTTAAACTGGAAATCGGGCAAATAAGCGATCCTGTGCAAACACCCTTCGGCGTGCACCTGATACGCTGCGACGAAATCACCCCGGGCGACAAACCGCTAAAAGACGTGCGCAAGGAATTGGAGGAAGCACTGGCCCGCGAACTTCTCGAAAAATTAGCCCAAAATCAGCGTGCCTTCTCTCCAGTGCAGTACACAGGCAAGTCGCCGTATCTCAAGCCGGGCACACACGAACTCGTTGTGCCATAATATCGCCTGTAAATGTGAACCCGGTTAGAACGGAGTCAGCGCCGCCAAGCAGTGGTTGCAAACTTGAGAGATTTGCCTATATACAGAGGTTATAAAGTACCCCCTAGGGGAGTCGAACCCCTGTTCTCGGACTGAGAACCCGATGTCCTAGGCCACTAGACGAAGGGGGCGGTAAAAACGAATCCCTTGCCCACCTCAGGCAACGGAAACTCTAGTTTTTACTAAACCGGAAAGATGCTGTCAATCGCTAATAGCCGTTATCAGTAGGGCGCGTGAAACGCACTCTATTGATATTATGTTATAGTGCATTTCATATACCCTACAGAAAACATAGCCTCCCTGTTGACAAACCGCGGCCGCCAATCGATTTCATTTCTTTTCTACTGCCGCTGCATCTGCTTTGGAGCGGTTACGTTTGATGGCTTCCTGCAAGTAGCGGTCCATTTGCGGATTATTCAGACTTT
Organism: Pirellulales bacterium; assembly: GCA_963838495.1. Classification (GTDB taxonomy): domain Bacteria; phylum Planctomycetota; class Planctomycetia; order Pirellulales; family Thermoguttaceae; genus JBEKIK01. The sequence goes on from CAWIRC010000001.1 coordinate 1,216,007, forward strand.
CGATGAATTGCGGCAAGAATTCATCAATTATTTTGTCGGATTTATCATAGTCGCCTTGATAAGAATAGACAACGCTCTCGCCGGCCAGGCCAAATGCGCGGAGTTCGCGCTCGCCGTCGCCCCGGTATGTAAACTTTTCAAAAATGTCCATAGCTTCATCATAATTGCCTTCTCTAAGGTAAAGAAGCGCCAATTGCTGGTTCGCGCGGTCAATATAATAACCTTCCTTCGGAAATTGTTTTTCGATGCTTTTCCATGCGCTTTCTGTCCCATACTTACTTGCGTAGAACCAAAGTTGAGCGACAGTTTTACACTTGGGAAAATCCAGCGGATTTGATTTTGCGTCAGCCAGCAGATACGGCCCGGCGGCAAACCGGGCCAAAATCATGCCCAGCAGGAAAGTGCCCGCCAAGGCCAACAAGCCCCAGCCATGCCGGCGTTTCGGCCGTTGCTCGATGGCCTGGGTTTTCATCAGGTCATCGAGCTTTTGCGTGACAGCGGAGCGGGAAAAAAGCGTTGTCTCTCCGGCCAGCGATTCCCAGCCCGGCAATTCTTCCGGCCAATCCTGGCCGAAAACTTCGATCTGAATGCGGCGAAGTTCCCGCAGAATATCCCGCGCCGACGCGCAGCGCCGCTCCGGATCTTTTACAAGCATGGTGTGAACCAGTCTGCACAAGGCGGGCGGGAGATCGGTTCGCACGGTTTCCAGCGGCTTGGGTTGTGTTTTAAGGTGCTGCACGGCCACTGCCAACGCCGTGTCGCCCGAAAACGGCGGCGTCCCGGCCAGCATCTGATAACTCGTCACCCCGAAGGAATAAATGTCGCTTTTGTGATCCAGGGTCTTGCCCTCCACCTGTTCCGGACTCATGTAAAGCGGCGTCCCCAGCGTGATGCCTATCTGGGTCAGCCCGTTTACGGCCCCTTCCCGCGTGAGCCGGGCCAGGCCGAAGTCGGCCACTTTCACCTCGCCCGAGGTGGTGATCAAGATGTTCTCGGGCTTGATGTCGCGGTGGACCACGCCCGCTTCCGCCGCCTTGGCCAATGCGGCCGCGACCTGCCGCATGATCGAAAGTGCATGGGCGGCGTCCGGCGGTCCGTTGCGCGACAGCCAGTCGCGGAGGTTCTGCCCTTGCACGTATTCCTGGGCGATATAATGGCGGCCATCCACGTGCCCTACTTCATATATCTGCACGATGTTGGCGTGAACCAGCGACGCCGCCGCCTGGGCCTCGATCTCGAAGCGCTGCAAGTAAGTGGGATCGTTGGCCAACTCGGGTTTTAATATCTTTACCGCCACTCGCCGCTTGAGTGAAAGTTGTTCGGCCAGATAAATTTCGGCCATCGCCCCGCGCCCCAAACGCCGAATCAAACGGAAATCGCCCAGCAACCGGCCGGTCAGCCCGTGTTCTGTGTCGGATTTGGCTGGTTGTGAAGACGGATCACTCATCGGTGGGAAACTCCCATCATCTATTGAGTCCTAGGTTGTTAATGTACCTTTCCCACGGCCTGAAAGCCAGGCAAACTCGGCCGGAACGGCCGTGTTTGCCGACGAAGGACGATCATTGACTACATCGGAATCAATAAAACCCTACCTCTAGTATCCCTTTTCCCTGGAGATTTGGCAACTGCCGCAGCGGAGCAGAGTTTTACTCGTTCCCACGGTCCCCCGTGGGAACGAATTGCCAACGCCCGCCTTTTTTTAGCGTTTTTCCCCGCCCAGTGTCTTTTCCAGCCAGGCGATCATCTTTTCTTTATAACCCGTATCCAGCTTTTCCCAATTTTTCATGCCGTGCACGCCCTTTTCGATGGTGATGATCTCGCAGGGCACTCCCAGCTCCTTTAACCGCTTCTGAAAATTCACCGACTGGCTATATAGCACACTTTTATCGTCCGTGCCGTGGATCAGCAAAAATGGCGGCATATCGGCTTTGAGAAAATTAAGCGGCGAAGCGTCTCTCAACTTAGTTCGGGCATCGTCATCAAGGTCACTCAGGCCGAACACGTTCCTTAGCGCGGGTTGGATGCCGCCCCGCCGCTCGACGTCCGCCACAAGATCGGTAGGCGCTGCGAAAGCCACCACGGCCGCCACGCGCGTGTCGTCTTTTGCCCGCACGGCCGCCAGGCAAACCAGATGCCCGCCCGCCGATTCGCCGATAAGCGCGATCCGCCGCGGGTCGCCTTTATATTCGGCGGCATGTTTTTTCACCCAGCGTATGGCCGCTTCCACGTCCTCGATGCAGGCGGGAAAGCGGTGCTTCGGCCCCAGCCGGTAATTGATGGAAAACCAGGTGAACTTGGCGTCCGAAAGCGGCTTGAACAACGGCGTTATGTCGCGGGTCTTGTCACCCCCGCTCCACCCGCCTCCGTGCACGATAATGGCCACTGGAAACGGCCCGGCGCCATCCGGCACGCAGGCATCCAAAAGCAGGCTCTCATCGCCGGCCTTTCCATACTCGATGTCACTCTGGATTTCCGCACTAACGGCCGTTGCGCATGAAAACGCAATCAATGAAAAAGCCACAATTGCCTTCATGAATCACCTCGTTTATTTAATCCTATATTGCTAATCAGCGCCTCCCACGGCCAAATGTTCAGCAAACTCGGCTGGAACAGCCGTTTTTGCGGCAGAATGAGGATTATTGGCTACATCGAAATCAATAAGTACCTACTTGCCAAATGTCGGGTTCTATGGCACAATTTGGGGGTAAACTGCGCTCTTGGGCTATTATATATCCAAAGTCCCATGCTTGCCAAACTCAAAACGTTTTCGCTCGTGGGCATCGACGCACTGCCGGTCGAGGTCGAGGTGGACGTCTCACCCGCCGGATTGCCGAAAATGATCCTTGTCGGCCTGCCCGAGCAAGCGGTCAAGGAAAGCACGCATCGGGTGGAGCGGGCGATTGTAAACTCCGGGTTCCAACGCCCGCAAAACCGGGTCGTTATTAATTTGGCGCCGGCCGATCTGCCCAAGGAGGCCGCGTCTTTCGATCTGCCCATCGCGCTGGGAATCCTCGTTGGCTCCGGGCAGATTGCCGCCGAGCGCTTGAAGCAATATGCCGTGGTGGGCGAGCTGGCGCTGGATGGAAACACCCGGCCGACAAAAGGCGCTCTGTCGATGGCCATGGCGGCAGTCAAGGAGGAAGGACTCGCCGGCATGTTCGCGCCGGCCGACAGCGCGGCCGAGGCGGCCGTGGTCGAAGGCATCGACATCATCCCCATTTCCAGTCTTGCCCAGGCCGTCGCGTTCCTCTCGGGCGAAATCGAAATCGATCCCTGCCCCTCGCGCCTGGAAGACCTCTTTCGCACGTACTCCACGTATGATTCCGATTTTGCCGACGTGCGAGGCCAGGAAATGGCCAAGCGGGCGCTAACCGTCGCGGCTGCCGGCGGGCATAACATACTCATGATCGGTCCGCCAGGCTCGGGCAAGACCATGCTGGCCAAACGCATGCCCACCATCCTCCCCGATCTCATGCCCGCTGAATCGATCGAGACCACGCGGATTTACAGCGCCGTCGGGCGCTTGAAACCGGGCCAGCCGCTCTTGGCCGTGCGCCGTTCCGCTCGCCGCATCACACCATTAGCAACGCCGGGCTGGTGGGCGGCGGGTCCACGCCCACGCCCGGCGAAATCTCGCTTGCCCATAACGGCGTATTGTTCCTCGACGAGCTGCCCGAGTTCAACCGGCAAACGCTCGAAGTCCTGCGCCAGCCGCTCGAAGACGGCACGGTGACCATCGCCCGGGCGCTTTCGAGCACCACGTTTCCGGCGAATTTCATGCTCATCGCGGCGTTGAATCCCTGCCCGTGCGGATACCGGGGCGACTCGCGGCGGAGTTGTCATTGCACGCCGCCGCAGATTGAAAAATACATGTCGAAAATCAGCGGGCCGCTGTTGGATCGGATTGACATCCACATCGAAGTGCCATCCGTGGCCTTCAAAGACCTATCCGGCGGAACGCCCGGCACCTCCAGCGAGGTAATCCGCGCCCAGGTGATCGTCGCCCGGCAAATGCAAGCGGCCCGTTTCGACGGCAGCGCGATCCGCTACAACGCCGACATGAGCCATCGCCAAACCCGGCAGTTCTGCAAACTGGACGACGAAAGCCTGAACCTGCTGAAATCCTCGATGATCGACCTCGGCCTATCCGCCCGCGCCCATGACAAAATCCTCCGCACCGCCCGCACCATCGCCGATTTGGACCAGAGCGAAAACATCAAACCCATGCACTTAAACGAAGCCATAAATTATCGTATGCTGGACCGCCAATTTTGGACGTGAAATTAGGGATTAGGGATTAGAGATTAGGGATTAGAGATTAGAGATTAGTTATATGGTGCATGGAATGCAGTGGTTTGATTTTGTAAGTGATCGGTGCGTTTCACGCACTCTACGGAGCCGGATTTTTTGGGGTCAAAATTGCGATTTTTCCACGTTTTGGACGTGCAATAGATTGGTTCTTTGCATCAGTTTGCAGGTAAACAGCCTTTTGGGAGCGGGGAGGATTTTAGCAAAGTGGCTGGCCCAATTTCAAGGTAATTTTTTGGGCCATTTTTATGACCTTATCGAGGGATATCTTTGCGGGGGCAAACGCTTTAGAATTAATACCTTTGGATCGATGTTTTATGTGCTGAGAAGATCACTGCTGGACAAGCCAGCAGTGGCACACGTGCGCGGCCGGCCGAAAAGAGTTAATAAATAGAATAAAACAGTTCTGACCCCTTTTTACACTTTTTACAATAGTCCGCAGGAGGGCGTAACGGTGGCATTCATCGTCGATAACGGCGCTCCGATCGAATTCCTCCATTTCGCCCGGCCCGAATGTGAAATCTGGCCGCATGAGTGCAAGTTCAAGCAATGATGCAACCCTTTCAGGGTTGAGGGGCGGGGGTCGGCATTTGTCCCAGGGTAGCCGCTGCGCGGCGACCCTGGGCTATCGTATGATATCCCTTCGGGATATGTGACGGGGATAAAGTTGACCCCTTGCTCCTCCACGGCAAGCGCTGGGCTATCGTATGATATCCCTTCGGGATATGTGACGGGGATAAAGTTGACCCCTTGCTCCTCCACGGCAAGCGCTGGGCTATCGTATGATATCCCTTCGGGATATGTGACGGGGATAAAGTTGACCCCTTGCTCCTCCACGGCAAGCGCTGGGCTATCGTATGATATCCCTTCGGGATATGTGACGGGGATAAAGTTGATCCCTTGCTCCTCCGCGGCAAGCGCTGGGCTATCGTATGATATCCCTTCGGGATATGTGACGGAGATAAAGTTGACCCCTTGCTCCTCCACGGCAAGCGCTGGGCTATCGTATGATATCCCTTCGGGATATGTGACGGGGATGAAGTTGATCCCTTACTGCTCCACGGCAAGCGCTGGGCTATCGTATGATATCCCTTCGGGATATATGCCAAAGCGTTCCCGGATATGAGAAATCATGCTGCCAAATCGGGACGATTGAAACGGCATATCAAAAGTCGGCATTCAAGCGTCCCGACCATGCTTCGCATGGTGCCCGGACGCGAAATACGTTATCCTCCTGTGCACCCAGCAGTAAAACTGCTGGGCTAATATCGGCTGTCCCTACGGGACGCAAGATGTCCTAACCACTAGTGTTCCCAGCAATAAACTGCTGGATTAACATCAAATGTCCCTCCGGGACAGGCAGCCGATGCTGATTTGTGTGTAACAGCGGGATTTGAGAAACCGGGTCGCCCGACTATAATATTGTGCACGCTTAGAATCCTGCTGGAGGAAACATGGCACTACAAATATCGTATGACTGCAATGCACAGTTGCCGGACGGAATGCCTGATCCGAGCAAGGGGATTCATTTGATCCTGACCGACGGCTGCTTTGAGGGGATCGAACAGGAAATCGCCAATTTGCCGGAAGAGGAGAAGAAAGAGCGGATCAAGGCCAGGAGATTATGCAGGATCAACACGAAATACGCCGAAAATATGTTCGGCCTAACGGGGGTGCTGAATGTCCTGTGTCCTAATTGCGGCAATGAATATACCCTACATATCGAGGACTTCATGTTGACGTATCAGAAATACATTAAGGGGTGAAGCAGTCGATTACCACGTTTTCAAGAATGTTTAGCGCCACCGACAAGACTCCCGGGCTAAAAGTTTTATGTTATATTTGCGGGGTGACGTACGATGACCTTGCGCGGCATGACGACCGGGGCGGATGAACACTGGCATGGCCAGTGGCACGCGGCGGAAACACTGGCAAAGCCAGTGGCACTTGGGCTTCGAGTGATAAATTGAATTCCACGTGCAACGGCAATTACCCTCACCCTAACCCTCTCCCGAAGGGAGAGGGGACTTTTTGGAAAGGAGAAACGACGGTGGTTGGGCGGGTGCTCAGTGGCGCGGCGGCGGGTTTCGGCCGCAGGGGATTTGCACTCTTGCTGGCAGTGATGTTGGCTGCGCATGCGTCAACGGCAGTGGCCGCCAACGCAAAACAAGTCGATCTGCGGGAGTTCGTCGAGGCGCATTTTCCGCGATGGACCGGCAACCACGGCGACTTGCTCGAGCGCGAGCAGATAGACCGGCTGATGGGAAACCGATCCGTCGAAGGACGCGAGGCCGCGGTGCTGGTGACGATCTACAGGCACATGAAGAAAGAGGAAGACGGCGGCGATCATGCCCGGTTGACCAAAGAGGAACTTCTCGCCTTGGCCGGGGACCGCGACTTCCAGAAGGCGGTCGGCGCGGCGAGCAGGAAGCTTGAGACGATAGACCGGCGGTTGTTCGCGGCGGGCGATCCGGACTTACAATCGTTCCACCAGGGCCGGGTAGGCGATTGCTTTTTGTTGGCTGCAATTGCCGCCGCGGTGCATCGCGATCCGCTGGCCATTCGGCAAATGATCCACGGCGCGAACAACGAGGGGTTCAAGGTCGCATTCGGCGACGGCAGCGTGATTCACGTTCCGGGGCTTACGGATGCGGAATTGCTGCTGGGCGCGAGAATGGACGGCACGCACGGCATCTGGCTGGCGGTGTTGGAAAAGTCCTACGACATCATTCGCGAACGCAACAGCACGGAGAAGACCGGCGATCCGCTCGATCCAAAGGCGGTCCCGCCTGAGGAAGTCATAGGCGGCGGCGCGCCGGCCCCATTATCTCGCTGCTGACCGGCCATGAAACCAAGGGGGTTCGCAATGCGCATGAGGCCCACAAGAATGGCAAGGCATCGTCGAGCGAACAGCTCCATGAACTTCTTATGCGACTTACCCGCGATCAGAGGCTCGTTTGCACCGGGGTGCCAAGAGACGCCAAGCGGCCTCCGGGCATCGCCGGCGGCCATGTTTACGCGGTGTTCGGGTACGATGCCGCGAGCCGCGAACTGACGATATTCAATCCATGGGGCCAGACGTTCAAGCCCGAGGGCGAGCCGGGCCCTCAGCATGGTTACCCGGTGAGCCACGGTGTGTTCAACGTGCCGCTGGGCGATTTCCGCGCAATCTTCGGCGGCATTGTGTATGAAACAACAACTCCGGTTCACAACGCATTGGCGGGAAAATGAGCCGGGGAGAAAGACGAGTTTGCGCGAGAAAGAAGAATATTCTGAGCGTTGTTCATTTTGGTATAGCGGGCACTATTTTTAGAAGGAGCACCGGCTGCAAGCAGCCGGGCTAAACGGACGCTACATTATCCTGAACTTAGCTCGAATCTTATCTGAAAGAATAAAACCGGCCATTGCCGTGCGCCGAACTTGCCGGAGCAAGCGGTTTTGTTCCCGGCATGCGTTATTGGGAAGCGGAAAACGCGGGGTGGTGCGATACGCGACCCTGAGGGACCTGCTTGTCCATCGGCAGGCACAAAAGATACTGCGGGGGCACCCCTTCCATTGTCAAAGCAGGGTTGTGGCGGAAGCCAAAACGCTCGTAGAAGGCCGGCTCGCCAACCAAGACGCAGCCCTTAGCACCCAGGGGACGGATGGCTTTTAGGCCCTCCTCGACCAAGCCTTTGCCGATTCCCCGCCTTTGAAAATCGGGCAAAACCGCAATTGGCCCGAGGGCATACCATTTGCGGTCCATGCCGTTGATCTCGACCGGCGAAAAGGCGATGTGCCCCACCACGTTTCCATCGACTTCGGCGACCAGACCGATCGTCATCGCGCCGGAGGCTCTTAGAGCTTCGACAATCAGGTGTTCGGTCTGATGACTATAGGGATGGTCCGCGAACGCGGCGATAAGAAGATCTCGGATGGACTGGTAATCGTTTGCAGCCTCGGGACGAATAATCATACGATTGCCTTCCTGTGCGTAGGGCGAAGGGGATTAAGAAAGTCTCACCCGCAAGTCTACTGTTTTGCCGGTGTCTTGGCAAGTGTTTCCGACTTGTCCTTTGCGCAAAACTGGCAGCGGGCCCCCATGTCGGAGAGTTGCATAATGGAACAAGAGCGGCTTGGTTTTAAAAGGCTCCCATAAGCTCACTGGTTATCGATCCTCCGCCATATTATATTATAATGGTTAAGAGCTTTCATATTTTTACAATAGAATATTTTCGACTTTAGAGGATATCGTGTCGAGCAAGAACTGGAAGAGCTTCTCTCGCCAAGAATTGGGCAACATCGAAGCGTCATTTCTAGCAACCGACACGCCTCCGGCAGCTATTCGCGTCCGGCCGGCGGGATTGGGATTATGGATGCCTCTGAGCATCGTCGTTCTGGTCTTGTCGTGCGGGCTTATTTTTTTTCGTTTAGGCCATTATCTGCTTTGGGTCGATGAGGCGGATACCGCGCTTTTCGCCCGGGGAGTCGCCCGCACCGGCGATACGTCGGCCATGATCGATCACAACTTGTATGTATATTATTTGGGCGGCTTATTGAAAAATCTGCATGGCCGGTATCAGCCTCCCCTGCCTTATTACCTGGCTGCGCCCTTTGTGGGGACCAGCGGCACGGGTTCTTTATGGCCGCGAATTCCCTTTGCAATCTGCGGATTATTGAGCGTGGCGCTGATGTTGTATTGGATGTACCGGAGTCGATTGAGCGCTGTCACGTAGATTGTTCTGTCGATCGGCCTCGTCTGCAACGTATCATTTTTTCTCTACTGCCGCCAGTGCAGGTACTATTCGCTGACAATATTATTCTCTCTTGTGATCGCTTACCTGTATCTGAATTGGAAGGGTAGGAGTTGGCAATTGGCCGGGATCGTGCTGGCATCGATTCTGCTTTTGGGAACGAATTATCTTTCGTACGCCGTTTTATACGCCGTGTTGGCTTGCGATTACCTCATATTCGGACAACGAGAGCGCCGCCTGAGTTTACGACAGTGGATCATGCTTCTGGCGCCGCAGATACTTGTCGGCGCCGTCACCATATGGATCTACAATCCATTGGGGATCGATCTGGTGCCGAATTTACCAGTACAAAACTTTTTTCTGGAGAAGATTACTATAATCTGGCGGAACTTCAGAGATCTTAATAATTGCGAATTCTGCGTGGGCATGGTCATGCTGGCCGGGCTGCCGGTCTATTATTTCACGCGAAACGTTTTGCTGTTGAGGGGATTAATCGCCGTGGTTTGTTACTGTATCATCGCTGCGATCATCTCCCCCCAGTCTATAGCATTGTCACGAATCGCCGACGTCCGTTACCTCGCGCCGTTGCTCCCGTTATTGATCGGTATTTCCACGCTGGTCATCGTATCACTGGCTGGCAGGAGGTGGTATTTTGCGATACCATTGAGCATCGCCGTTTTTGGATTCAACGTACTGAATTATCCATTTACGCCGAGCTACTGGTGCTCGAGGCCCGCCGAATTCATAGGGGAACTTTGCAGGCCACGCGACACTTCGATAAGCCTGGCGGCCAAGTGGATTGAAGATCACGTGCATGAAGGGGAAAGCATTTGGATAACCCCAAACATGTTTGAGCCTTCGCTCATGTATCATGCGCCGCAGCCGTTGTATGCCTGGCACTTATTGTATCCGCCGAAGGAGCAGTTTGCATCTCTGCCGAGCATTCATTTCTTTTCACCTCGTCCTACTCCCGATTATTTCATCGTGTTCGGCCCTCAAAAAAAATCATCGATACAATGCTTGAACAAATAAAGGATCAAGGGGTAGATTACCGTGTCATCGAAGTTCTCGACATATACTGGGAAGACGTGACCCGTCCCGAGATCTTCCAGCGATCTTTCAGGCCCAATGACAACTTCGACCGCCAGACGGAGGCCGTGTATGTGTATCGGCGCGTTGCGCCGCACTAGCATAGGTACCGAAAACAAAGAGCGGGAAACAATTGTCATCCAATTTCGGATTTTTGCCGATAGTTTCCATCTTTGAGCGGAGAATGAGGCTCTATATATAAAGCCGGGAGCAGCGGCCGCCCTGAATATTGTCAAATCAAAGCAATTGCGAATACCGGTAAAAGCTTCACAGCAAAGAAAGGGTATTTACACGGCTCATTCCACTTTCCACGCTTCCAGACCGTCGGCCGAGGCCACGACCAGGACCGGGCGGCCGTCGATGATGACGGTGGCCAGTCCTTGCAGCATTGCGCCGTAGTTGAACGAGTCTAAAAGTTTACCCTCGGCGGTGATGAAGCTGATCGAGCCGTCCGGGCCGGGCAGGATCCATTGGCCCGGGACTTGGCTGGTGATTTTGCCGGGGACGATTTGCTCGATGGGTTGCGGCTCCACGCCCACGGGCAGGGCGTAACTCCAGAGTTCCCGGCCGTCGAGGTCAAAGCCAAAGGCGGTGGTTTCGCCCATTTTCATGGCCGACAGCCCGCACCACAAAAGCCGGCCATCGCCCAGCAAATCCACGCCCGTTATCCAGCCGATGGGCCGATTGGGCACTGTTATTTCACCTTGGCGCTGGCCCTTGGCGTCTAATTTCACGAGATCGCCGGTATTGTTTGTGCAGAGCAAAAACCGCCGGCCGTCGGCGTCGGGATCGGAAATGGCCATGCGGGCGACGTTGGAAAGGGAGCGGTTCGACCAGATGCGCTTGCCCTCGAGCGTGACGGCCTGAACGCCAACCACGTCCCAATAGCCCACGTACAACTTTGTCGCGCCGTCGCCGTCCAGGTCGCCCAGTTCGACGTCGGCAATGCCGCTGTGCGGATTTTGCAGGGCGTTTTCCGGATAGGAGAGCACGATGTTCCACTGGTCGTCGAGCACGTGACAGCGCTGCTGGAATCCGGCAAAAACGGCGTAAAAGGTTTTTCCATCGGCCCTGGCAAAGGAGCGGATGTTGGTGACGAATTCCCCCTCGCCGAGATTCAGCTTATGCACGGCTATGGCCTTGCCGTCGGCGTCCACTTCGGTCAGGGCCGCCGCGCCTTCGACGACGACCAGCCGCGGCCGGTCGCCGGGCGAATCGAGCGCCAGGACGTTGCCCGGGGATTTCAAATCCGCCGATTTCCAAAGCGGCGAAAGCTTGAAAGTCCGCGGCTGGCTGCGCGGGGCGATTTTGGCCATGGGCAAGGGCTGCTCTTCGACATTCTCGAATTGTTTAAGCCTTTCCTGATATTGTTTCAACGGCGCGTCGAAGATGTTTTCGCCGGAAAGGAGTTTCTCGATTTTTGCGGGAAGAACGGTAGCCAGATCAGGATTGAATCCCGCCTCGTAATCTTGCACAATGCCCTTGGCGTCGATGATGAACGAGCTGGGAATAACCGAAAATTTAAAAGGCAGGATCGACTCTTCCGCCGCGCGATAAATGGGAATCGACACTTTCAGTTCCCGAAAAATATCCTCCAGAGCCTTGTCGCCGACTTGAGGATCGTCGATGCTTACGGCGAGAAAGGCGATTTTGTCATTATCCTTGTATTTTTCATACACTTTTTGAAGGTTCGGAAAACTGAGGCGGCAGGGCGGGCAGTTGGTCGACCAAAAATCGACGATCGTGATTTTGCCCGCAAGCGATTGGGAAGTAACCGGCTTGCCGCCAAGGCCGACGAATTTAAACGCGGGAACCTTTTTGGCCAGCAATTGACCCGGATCGGGCGGAATGAAAAATTTCACGATCTCGGCCCCGGCCGGAACCTCGAACTGGAACGCCCGGAGATCGACCGCGGCATTTAATTGTGCGCCGGGAAAATCGGCCGCCAGCAAAATGCTTTCCACCTGGGCCCCAATTTCCCTGGCCAGCTCGGCGCGAATCTCTTCGGCCGGCATGATCATTCGCCGCAGGACAAGCGTTTCCTTGTCGATCCACAAGACCTTAATGCCGTCGGGCCGGCGTATTTGCACGCGATAGCACGCCCGGCCCTCGATCTCGCCGGGCTCGGCCAGTTTGGCTTCTTCGGCGTCGCGCAATAAAACATCAACTGCCTTGTCATCCAAGAGCAGCGAAATTTGCGGCGCCGGGCCGGCAAATCCGTTGCACGAAGCCGCAGTGAGGATGCGATCGCTATAAACCGAGCGCATTGTCAACTCGGCGGGCGATTCCTTTTCCAGCACCTGGCCGTGGAATTCGTCCATGTTTATGTAGGCATAGAGTTTTTTTCCGTCGATTACCTCCTTGACCCTGTACGCCTCCATGCGCAGCTTGTTGGGCCGCTGGAAGGCCACGGCAAAATCGATTTTCTGATCGATTTTTTTCCCTCCCGCCTCGGCCGTAATCCGGGCCGTGCCCTTATCGTTGTAAGTTTTTGCCCCGCGATAGGCCTTGGCCATGGCATCCAATACGGCGCGGCCGGTGTCCAGTTCCTTGGTGGGCGCAGTTTTCGATTCCGGCGGAGATTGCTCCGCCTTGGCCTCCGCTTTTGCAGCCTCGGGCGCCTTTTCCGATTCCGCCCGGCCGCATCCAAGCGATAACATCATCAAAAACGCGACCGCAAAAAATGATATAAAAAGCCTGAAACCACGGTTTGTTCGGTCAATAATCTGCGACATGATTTAATCCTTGGAAATAAAATCTGGAAGCCTTTATACACCACATCAAATAAATCCAACCATTTTAGAGGAGGACAGGCATTCTTGCCTGTTTTTCGGCCGGGCAAGAATGTCCGGCCTCCTATATGATTGACCTCCCTCGGTTTGGCTGGGTGCATTATTGGCAAAGTGGACATTCGGGTAAAGCTCGACTTCTTGTCAGTATACCGCATCCGGAAATCAAAGATTCTACATGCCCGCCGCTTCCCCAAACCACCCGAATTCTCTCGCTTGTTCATTGTGACAAGATAAATGATTCCCCGGTAAACTGCCTGCAGTTTCGCAATGAAAGAAGATTGATGTTATATTTGTAGCTCTACAGAGCATGATAAAGCCGACTGAGCCGCCGGGGAACCTCAGCCATGTCCGATATTTCCGCCCGAATCCGCGAAAACCTTGCCCAAGTCCGTGGCCGCATCGCCGCGGCCGCGATCCGCGGCGGGCGCAGCGGGGAAAAAATCATACTTGTGGCCGTAACCAAATTCGTGGGCAAGGCGGAAATCGAAGCCTTGGTCCAGGCCGGCTCAACCGACTTGGGCGAAAGCCGCCCACAACAGCTCTGGCAAAAGACTCGGGAACTGGCCGATTTGCCCATCCGCTGGCATTTGATCGGGCATTTGCAGCGGAATAAAGTCCGGCGCACGCTGCCCTTGGTGTCGATGATCCATTCGGCCGACAGTTTGCGAATAATAAAGGCCCTCGACGAAACCGCGGCCGAACTTGGCCGGCGCGTATCGCTCTTATTGGAAGTCAACACCTCCGGCGAGCCGGCCAAAGGGGGTTTTCAAGCACACGAACTCGAACCCTTGCTCCCGGAACTGGCCGGACTTAAGCACGTCGAAATCCGCGGATTGATGTGCATGGCAAGCCTGGAAGGCGGCTCTGAGGCCGCCCGACGCGATTTCGCCGCCTTGCGACACCTCCGCGACCGGATGCTTGCGCACTGCCCGCCGGAGATTGTTTTACATGAGCTTTCCATGGGCATGAGCGGCGATTTTGAAATAGCCGTCGAGGAAGGGGCGACCATTGTCCGCATCGGCTCGGCCCTGTTCGAAGGAGTGCTTTAGCGTCCATAATATTTAAAGCCTATCCTAAAAGTCCCCTCTCCCTCCGGGAGAAGGTTTATACCAACGTCCCCTCTCCCTCCGGGAGAGGGCTAGGGTGAGGGCTTTTCATATTATTAACCTGAGTTTTGGAGAAGCGATGATTTTGCCCCGGAGGGGCTTAGTCGTATAGCCGGCGGCGTTAGTCGCCGGGAAAGAAAGATAATATACAAATACATAAGCCCTGAAAGGGCGACATTGAAGTGGAAAACGCTTATCAATGCCGCCCTTTCAGGGCTTTGTTCCCAGTTCTTCCCCCGTACCAGGGACTCACGTCCCTGGCTACACGACTAAGCCCCTCCGAGGCAACAGATAGATTCGTTATGCAAAATTCAGGTTATTGGAATCCGTTAAAAAACTTTTTTAGGATAGGCTCACAATGATTGCCTTGCAGCCGCATCCCGAAGGAACGATCCTGCCCGTCCGGGCCCATCCCGGCAGCCGGCGCAATGAAATCCGCGGAGAACAAGACGGCATGCTCAAGGTATGCGTCACCCAATCGCCCGAAAAAGGCAAGGCCAACAAGGCGGTCGTCGAACTAATGGCCAAATCGCTGGGGTTGCGAAAATCGCAAATCGAATTAATTTCCGGGGAGACTTCGCATCAAAAACGATTTTTGATTCGCGGCATTATGCCCGAGGAATTAGCCCAAAAACTCGCAGAGAAAATAAATTAATAGAAATTTAAGACTCCCAACCTTTTCCCCCCTCCCGATGAATTAGCCCAGAAGCTCGCAGAAGGAATTTAGAACTCCCGATCCATATATCCCTTCCGCTGTTTCTTCTGAGTATCATGTAGTATATATACTACATGATATTCAGGAAAGGCCGATTGAGCATTGGCAACCGTAACTTTTGTGACTATAGCCGATTGTGGCGATATTCATAGAGCGTCATGACTATGTTTTTGAGAGCGTTCTCAGGGCGCAAAACCTGTCTGTACAAGATGTTATGGCAGACAATAAAGTAATGCGTTGGCTCAAACAAATGCAACTGGTATGTAGTATGCATACTACATACCAGTTGGGAAATAACATTTTTGATGGTTACTATTGACGAAGGATCTTTTGTGTGGTATATATACCACACAAAAGGATCATCACAAAATGCCTCGCTTATCGCGCCTTTCGATTGCAAAGCCGGACATTGTTAAACTCTTTCGCGAGAAGCCGCAGAGAATCTATACCGCCGCGGATATAAGGCGAATTCTCAACGATAACCGAGGTTATTGGCGACTTTCCTACTCAACGACAACTGATGACTTTATCCGGTTTATGCTCGACTCCACCGACCTAAAACAGGAGCGCATCAGTTTTCCTTACCGCCCCGCAATACGATTCACTTGGGGCGATGCCTCCACCTATTCGATCGTGCAATCAATTAACGCGTCTGGTTACTTTACCCACTACTCGGCCATGCACTTTCATGGCCTTACGGAACAACTTCCGAAAGCGATCTACTTCAACCAAGAACAACGTGCGACTGGCGGCGGCGGCAGCCTATCACAGTCTCGCATCAATAATGCCTTCCGAGGCAAGTGCAGAGTAACTAGCAACGTGGCTTCTTTTCGCGACCGCGAAATACATTTTCTTAACGGGCAACACACCCGGCAACTTGCGGTAATTGATGTAATATTGCCTGATGATGTGCATGTGCGGGCAACAAATATCGAGCGCACTTTAATTGATGCCGCAGTGCGTCCAGTTTACTCAGGCGGTATCTTCGAAGTTGCCAAGGCGTACGCGTTTGCGCACGGACAATTCTCTGTCAACAAGCTTGTCGCAATTCTAACGCAGTACAACTTCACATATCCATACCACCAGGCCATTGGCTTTTATCTGAAGCGCACCGGCCTTTACACGCAAAACCAATTAGAATTGTTGCGGAAGTTTCCCATCAAATATGACTTCTACCTTGATTACGGGCTAAAGTCTCCCGACTATGACAAAGAGTGGCGACTATTTGTTCCAAAGGGATTTTAAGCGAATAGTAGTGTCAACTACAAAGTCGAAATAGAAGTCGAAATCCCATAATTGAAAACCGACTTTGACAGTCGCTTTCACTTGCTCAAAGTCAGGAGAATGATAATCTCGAAATTCTGCAATGCGGCCGAGGAGATTAAGAGGTACACGTTTTGCGGCAAACACCTTCGGCAATATCTCTCTCATGTTTTCGCCCGCTAAATCAAGCTCATATCGTTCCGCCAAAACATAGATGTCAACGAAATCGCGCGCCCTTGCTGAAGCATGCCTAGCGAGCTTGCTTGAATACTCAGGCATTTGCTGGCAGATGGCTCTCAGTTTTTCGCAGACAACCATCAAAGGCGTGTAGCAATAGATCGTAAGGCCACCTATTTCGTGTCGTTGTTTTGGGTCACAGAATTCATGTTTGCTAATATCAATTCTAAACTTTGTAGACCCTTTCTTCCCGACACTCGCCGCGTTTCGTCGGAGTTGCTCAATATTGCCGGAAAAGTGCTGGAACTTCTCTCGGTCGATGATCTTAAAGTCCACATGGTAACCTCCCCAAAACTGCGCGATATCTTCGGACAATGCCTTGGGTTCTTCCTCGACATGCACGTCGAAGACTTCGAAACCGGCTTCCCTGAAGGTTAACTGCAACGCCTTTTCTATGCGCCCTCTCAGCAAGACAATGTCACCTAGGTCACCATCAGTCGAGAGATCCACATCTAGCGATGCACGTGCCGACACATCATACACAATATCGAGGAGATTACCTCCCTTCAAAACTAGTCGCTCCATTAATTCATCGTCGGAAAACATTGCCATGATGGCTGTTGTTTTCATCTGCTTAGCAAAGCTCGGTGATGGTGATGGTTTCGGCATTAGGGGGCGCTAAAGGGGTCGGGTGTCTTTCTTCCAAACGGCGATGGTCACGCGCTACAATGTGTTTCTCCAAAAGAACCGCATTGGGGAAATCTCATTACTTGATCCCCAATAGTTCCACCTCGAAGATTAGCGTGGCGTTGGGCCCGATTTCCTCGCCGGTGCCGTGTTCTCCATACGCGAGTTTAGAGGGCACAAATAGCTGCCACTTGGAACCCACGGGCATAAGTTTCAAGGCCTCGGTCCAGCCTGGAATAACTCCCGCCACGGGAAATGACGCCGGTTGCCCGCGGCGATATGAACTGTCGAACTCGGTTCCGTCGATGAGCGTGCCGCGATAATGGCACTGGACCGTGTCGTCATCGGTGGGCTTTTTTCCTTTGCCGGCCTTGAGGATTTTATACTGCAACCCGCTGGGCAGCGTCACCACGCCTTCCTTTTTCTTGTTCTCGGCCAGGAAAGCCTCGCCCGCTTTTTTGTTTTCCTCCGCGGCCGTTTGTTTGCCTTGGGACTGCTTCTTCACTAGATCGTTTTGAAGTGCGGTCATTGTCGCGTGCATCTCGTCGTCGGTCATGAGGGTTTTTTTGCCCGCAAAGCCGTCCTTCAGGCCTCTAATGAAGACGTCGAGATCGAGATCCATCCCCATCTTTACGAGGCTTTTTGCCACGTCAACGCCGACGCTGTAGCTTGCCTTCTCTTTCTGAGTCTTAAGTGCCGGCACATCCTCGGCGCACACATTGGCGGCCAAAAATCCAAATGCCAAAAACGCAAGCCATTTCCCGCTCATTGTCGTTTTCCTTTCTGAGGGAGGAATAAGGTTGGGAGGTCTTTTTTCTCCAAATTATATGAGGGTGTCCTGAAATTGCATAGCGTAAATCCTTGTTGGGACGACAGTTGTACTGTCGTCCCTTCACGGGTGCGGCAGTACAACTGCCGCACCAACGAGATAATTAATTTCAGGACACCCTCAATTACATAACATTTATTCAGGGACCCAGAGTTTTCCGCCGCCGCCGGAGGATTCGCCGCCGGGGGTCCAGAGTTTGCCCGGTTCGGCCGCTCCGGTCTGTGCCATTTCTTCTTCCGCGCGTGCGGCCGGAAACGCCGGGGTGCCGTCGGGGCGGATCAGGCCGGCCTCGACAAGGATCTGCGTTAGAATCAGCGACACGTTCGGCTCGTTGATGTGCGCGGCTTCTATGTGCCGGATAAGTTCAAGGGCCTCGGGTATGTCTTGCCGCGCGAAACGCAGCGAGAGCTCTTCGAGATCCCACGTGGCGTGCGATTTGCCCGAGACGTCAGTATCCCTGCGCCCGGCCTCGACGTACGTTAAGGCCCGGTCCAGATCGTCTTCCATGCGCGCCAGGGTCATATAGGCCAGCACCGTTCTCTGCGCTGGGCGAAGGCGGGGCGGTCGATAATTTCTTTTCCGAATTTCATCACCGCCGTGCGGTGGTTGTAACCCACGGCTCGCTGGAAGGCTTGGACCAGTTCTTCATCTGGAAGTTTGTCCGCGCTCACGCGCCAATCGGACCAGGGGCAACTGGTTGATTTTGCCGTGCGGAGCGTCGATCGGCTCCAAGGTCGGCAGGCCCAAACGCCCGCGCAATTCGTTGAAATCGAACTGCCAGTGGAGGTTGTCGGCGTAGAATTGCAGCACCATGATCGCCGCCGGCAGTCTGATATGATACTTGGCATCCGCGGCGGCCTGGTTGGGCGAAAGGCCGTCGAGCGCGCCCAGTTTTATGTCGGGCCAGCGGTTCAAAACGGCGTCGCGCCTGTACTCGCTTAGAATGGCATGAAACTGCCGGGGTTTTATTTGCATCGGCGGGCGCCATTTCGGCCGCAGTAGATCCTCGGTGGCGGAGGCGGTCGTTAATTCCTCGATTTTTTCTTCACCCTGAAGGCATTGGCCGCCCGACTCGTTTAATACGGCCTTGATCTGAGAAAGCTCGCCGGGAGTGGCCCCTAAAAGTTCAAGGCGTGCCTCGCGATCCGTCTGCCGGCCGAAGAGGAACAATTGCCCGATGTAAACAGGCATTGATTGCGCCGTGAGGGTTTCCGCGGATTCCAGCACCGGACGGTCGAAGATCATGTACGCCGCCTTGGGCGGCGGCGCATCCTCGCGTGCATAATTTGATGGATCGATGGGCAGCGGCGGATGCGGGTCGGACAAAAACGCCTCTTGCAGGCGCTCCACGTCGTCAACCGTCCAGACGGCATGCAAAACCGGAACCGCGTCGCCCAGGGCGTCTTCGCACAAGAGCATCGCCGTGGCTTCGGCTTCCACCGCGTCTTCCCAGGGGATGTCAAACGAGGCGTACTTGCGCAAAGCCTCGATTGCGGGGGAATAATCGTTAAGCCAGCCGCGCACCGTCGCCAATGAACGCCAAATCGCGGGAAAATCGGCCACGTCCGAAACCAAGGCGGAAAGATTCCCCTCTGTGGTTCGCCAATCGCCGTACATCATCGGGCTTATGGCCCGGGAAAATCGATCCGCCCAAGGGGCATTCTCGGGCGGCTGGGTAAACCGCGGATCCTCTTTAAGCAAAAGCGGCACGTCCGCAGAACGCAATAAGTCGCTGAGCATCTGCGAGACATTGCGGTTCTCTCGTTGAACAATAAGCAGGAATTGGAGCAACGCCCGGGCGGGCACCCATCGGCCTTGACTGAAAAATGCCTCGACCATTATTTCCGCCGCCTGATACGTCCGCCAAGACCACGAACCCTTGGCCTCGGCGAACGAACGCTGTAGAAAATTCATGGCCGACGCATAATTTTTTTTCAGGGTATTCAGGATGGCCGACTCGGCCAATGCCGCCTGGTTGGACGGATACTTCTGCAAAAAATAGGCCGTAAGGGTCTCGGCGGCCTCAAGTTGACCGGTCGCGCGGAGCAGCATCGTCTGGTAGGCCAACAGGCACTGCCGATCCAAGTTGGCGGGCTGCCGGCGGAGCAAATCGATGTGTTGCAGGCAAGCGGCATATTGCTCGCCTTCCACCATGCGATCTATTTTTTCCAATTCGGCAATAAAGTCAGGGCAGCAAAATTTGATCTTTTTGCCGGTTGCGCCGGGACATTGAGAATATGCGTCGAGAGCCATGGATCGTAGCGGGCCTGGAGTTTTGTGGTTTCGTTAACGCCTGAATTCACCGGCGCCGGACCAGTCATGGTACCACAATTTGCCGAGTATTAAATAGGCCCGCGCCCGAGAACGATAGAGCCGTTGCGTTGATATTTGAGCGCAGGTTGCACGCATACTCTTCTAAATGCAAATTGACAATTGCAAATTTCAAATTGCAAATTGAACAAATGTAAGAACTTACGCAAATTGGCATTGTGCATTAGTGTCGGTTGCGAGCATATGCCGCAAAAGTACAAAGCAAAACCATAAACCACCCGAGCGGGCTAGCCTGCCAATTTTCTCGCCGCACGCAGACATTGAATCAAAACTGCGAGAACGCCTATTACAGCTAAATAATTTCGTATTTGTTCAAACCAGGACGCGGTGTCCATACACGTGACGTTGGGAATAGATGGTGGCGGAGATTTGGCCGATATCGCTGCGAGCGGCAATGCCTTGCTATTGTTTTCCGTCGAATGTGCAATATTTCCCCCTGAAGCGGAGTTCTGTGCATTGTTAGATGTGGACATGGATGAACCAGGTTGTGCGGCAATAGCGGCCAGCGGAAACTGAGGAGTCGATTGCTGTTGGGCAATCGCAGCCGATTGAGCGGGAAGGCGCTGGAAATCGTCGCCCGCGGAATTCAGAAAAAATCGCAGCCGCCCGCAGTAGCTGCCGGTGGTCTGACCATACGCCGAGCCGAACAAGACACCTGCGATTTCACCGCGGTCGTTGAGGATCGGTCCGCCGGAATCGCCGTCCCTGGCAGGGGCGGATAATTCGACCATCTCGTAGGGAAGATTCCCGCCCGGTGAAACATATTGGGTGCATTGTCCCGACACCGCCCGAAACCAGCCGCTGCCGTAGCCGGCGATGGTCAGGCGCTCTCCGGGCGCGGGGGCTCGGAAGCCACGGGAAGAGGCGTAACGTTCGGCCGCCATACCGCAAGGGCGGCCAGGTCCCAATCGCGATCGGTCTTCAGAATGGTTGCCGCCGAACGAAATCCATTGGGAAAAGCCACCCAAACAGGCGCGGCGGCGTCGCGCACCACGTGCCAGTTGGTTACCACCAGTCCGTATGTATCGCTGACCGCCACCAATGCCCCTGAGCCGTACGACATGCCGTCGCGTTCGGGCGTTATTATCCGCACTATGGCCGGATTAGGCAATTGCCCCGGCGGCATACTCTGAGCGCACGCCGCCGATGCTGCGCAAACCGCAATCGTCATCGCCGTCAGGCGCATCACGTTTTAACAGGCTATGGCTTTGATGGTGTTAAGCTTGCAAGACTCTCCGTATTTCATCGGGTATACTGAGGACAAGAACACAACCGGGATTATCGAAGCGTTAAGACCGAAAACGCCGGCATCGGCGAAATTATCCTTAAAACGAGATTGCCCCGCGGTGTTTTCGCAATTGGATTATTCGTAATGGATTTTCCCGCATTTCCCGCAGGATGAAATAATAAAAAAACCCGCCGATTTTTCATCGCGGGTTTCGTTTATGGGAGATTTTTTAAAGCAACGACCGTCAGCGTGCGCCCTGATAATAATCGCCGTAATTCATGAAATACTGGGTGGCGTTGACGCCCTGCAAAGTTTGCGTTTCGCGATTAAGCTGCCGGATGTTCAG
This sequence comes from Pirellulales bacterium, assembly GCA_963838495.1. Taxonomy (GTDB): domain Bacteria; phylum Planctomycetota; class Planctomycetia; order Pirellulales; family Thermoguttaceae; genus JBEKIK01. The sequence goes on from CAWIRC010000001.1 coordinate 1,237,611, forward strand.
ACCTTGAACGTGGGTGCTGTTTTCCAATCCATGGATGTCGGCGCCGAATTTCTGGTTTGCTCGCTGTTGATCCAACTCCGGTTTGACCAAAGTAGTGTAATTGTCGATCGTGCCGTTATTGGTGCCCCCGCGGAAAATGTTCATGTACGGGCTTTGCCCCGACGACGGTGCGGACGCGCTCGAAAACGGTTTCGGCGTTAATTGCGCCTGTGCCGAGGCGGCATTTCGAGACGCCGCCAGGCGGCGATTTTGTTCTTCAGCGGAGCGCATCGACGTATAAGATTGGGCTTCGCCGGGCCGAGCGCGGGTAGGCGAAGTCGGAACGTTCATAGGGCCGGGCAATCCGGCATAACCCTCGCCGCCGCCTTCCGCTCCTGCTGTTGCTGGATTCACCGTCGGCGGCAAAAACTTATAGGATTGTCCAACCCGCGAGCCCATTGATGAATCGGTGGGGGCAATAGGCATCATGGGACCCATATTTTGTGCGTTTCGCCCGTTCTGCTGCTGAGAATGAGCATAATAGCCATAAGGATTTGTAGTCTTCGCTTGCTTTCGCTGCGCTTTACGCTCCTGCTCCGCTCTTTGCGAACGAGTTTGGTTTTGTTGAGGCGTAGAATTGTTTTGTAAGGGTGGTAATGGCAGATCGGAAGTCGGAGGGACAGTTAAAGAACTATCACCCGGCGTATTCAATGTTGAAGCGCCAATTATCAAACTCGATATTATCAAGGCGATATTCATTAATACAACCTCCTGACTTTTGCATTAACCAGGCGATTTATCTCATTATCCGGGATCAATAATTTAATCCTAGTTTTTACTAATCTCTTACCTATACGAATTTTACAACTTGTAGGTTCGATAAGCAACGTAAATTATGCAAATGAAATGTGTTTTTAATTATCCCCCAAATATGGGGTGTTCAAAAGTTCCATCGTTGATTTGCATAATTAACGAGACCCGTTCAATTTTCACGCCTTTAGAAGCCTGTACGGCTGCGGTTGTAGTTTCGGCCCATGGTTTGCAAGCCGCGGAACGTGGAGCTGCCCAGGCCGGTCATGCCCAGCAGCCGCTCCACCGGGGCGGTCAGCTTGCCCAGCCAGGTGCTGAACGATATCAGGTTGTCCTCGGCTATAAACACGCGGTCCCCGGGCAAAAGCTGGTAGTTCGTGGCCGCAGAGCCGCCCCGGGTTATGGACGCATAATCCACGGGCAGGATCTGCTCGCAGCCAAAATCACCGGGCGCAGGCCGGGCCACCCACACCTCCTTGCTGGAAAACTGCGACAACCCGCCCACCGCGGCCAAGGCGTCCAGGACCGTCTCGTTGCCGGTTATGGGGATCCGCCGCACGTTGTCGCCCGAGCCCGCCCCGTCGGTGATCACGTAAAACACCTTGCTGTTATAGCCCAAAACGTCAACCGACACCTCAGGCGAATCGAAAAACTGCGTAAGATGCTTTTGCAACGCCACCTTGATCTCCGTGACCGTCTTCCCGGCCACGTGCACCACGCCGTACGTGCGCAGGTTGATCGTCCCGTCCGGGCCCACCAAATACTGGCCGGTCACCGGCTGGGTCCCGGCCGTGCGGATCAACTGCACCGAGACCTCCGGATTACGCAAGATCTCCGACAATTGCTTGGTTATCGCCTCCGTGGCCTCGTCGATGGTCATGCCTCCAATGCGTATCGAGCCGTAGGCCGGACCCAAGTTCACCGTGCCCTCGCCCTCGACCAAATAGAAATCGTTTATCGGCTGGTCCGGAAGCGTGCCCACCGCGCTGATCTTGAGCACGTCGTAGACCTCGATGCGGTAGGGCGGCAAGGGAACCATCTTCAACATGTCGATCTGCAATATGTCCGGCGGCTCCACCCGATAGGCCGGCAAGGAAACCATCGACTTCTCCCGCGGCGGCTCCAACGCCGGACAAACCGGCGCCTGCAGCGACTGGCCGTAATAATCGAACGGCTTGCACCCGGATATGCCACATGCCGTAACCACCGCCGTCAGCAATAAAGCCAGCCAGTAAGACGATTTTAAAAATCGTCCTACGGCCAAAGGCAGGGGTCGTAAATTAAAATGCTTCATAAATTCAATTGGCCGCGGCCGAGGAGCATTCGACCGTCGCCGGTTTCGGCTTTACATTCAATTCGGGCAGGACGATTTTAAAAAATCATCCTACAGTCAAAGTGCGCGACCGACCAACCGACCACGCTGCGCGTGGTGCCCGTCGGTGCCCGTCGTGGCTTTAGATATTCGATCTATGTCAATCTGGGTAAAATGGCAAATATAAGCATATGGGTATTAAATTCCACCCAATCTACACTGCCGGAATAATCGGCAAAGTTTAACATTTACTTTGCATCCTTTTCGCCAGTTGCAAGGATTCTTACCCAACTAGAAGGGGGAGAGGCCATTTTACAGGCATCTAGGAGGTGTAAACTTGATACTATCTGATTAACACGCGTAAGATATTACCCCCCATTGCCTGCTTATCTTAAAACGATAATGATTAAGTAAGGGGAGACTTTGGAAATTAACCTGAATGCTGGATAACCTATAGCGTAACATTTTGTCCCCTGCGGGCTTAAACGTGCAGTCAATAGATTCAGCACCTATAAGGAGCACACGAACAAAAAGCTATGAAAGGGCGAAATGGAAGTGGAAAATGCTTGTGGATTTCAATCTCAGACACGGATTCTTCAACTTTATTGAGAGCTGAAAATTATAAAGAACGAAATACATATTAGAGCCGAGTGTTTTTCCAACTTCTTTGGGATTTTAAAGGAAAAAAGCAAATCCCGGCACTTAATTATCCATTTAACCCCCTCTGCCTATTTGCCGATAAGCAGTCCGCTTGCTAAGAGTTAAACGGTTGATTATCATTGCATGATGAAATATTTTGCGAGTCTACCAATAATGGGGTGTACTGTTACTGGTTAGATCGTAGCAAGCCGATGAAGATTCAATGCGATTATTGCCCCCTAGGTTTACGAGCGAATGACCGGCATGTGTGCCAGGAGGCGCCGATTTTATAAAACCGTATGACGGCCACCTAAAACATTTGCCGCCCCGATAATGGAGAAATCGAATGTACATAATTGAAACCCGGGGTTTGACCAAATCCTACGGTTCGATAGAAGAAGTATCCGTCCATGCCTTGCGCGGGGTCGATCTTCACGTACAGGAAGGCGAGCTATTGGCCATCATGGGGCCCTCGGGATCTGGAAAGAGCACTTTATTGCACATTCTGGGCGGCGTGGAAGTTCCCACCAGCGGACAAGTGTTGCTGGAAGGAGTCGATCTGGCCTTGCTGAACGACGACGAGCGCACGCTGCTTCGCCGCGAAAGGATGGGCTTTATCTTCCAGTCGTTTAATTTGCTGCCCGCTTTTACGGCGGAAGAAAACATTTCCCTGCCCATGGAATTATCGGGCGTACCCTCGGGCGAAGCCCGCCGCCGTTCCATGGAGATGCTGAAAATGGTAGGCCTGACGCATCGCAGGCATCACATTCCCAGCACCCTCTCGGGCGGCGAGCAGCAGCGCGTGGCCATTGCCCGGGCTCTGGTCATGGAGCCTGCACTGCTTTTGGCCGACGAACCGACGGGCAATCTCGACAGCGTCAACGGCCGGCAGGTCACCGGTTTGCTAAGGCGCCTGGCCACGGAGCACAAACAAACCATAGTAATGGTCACGCACGACAGCGAGGTGGCGAAACAAGCCGACCGTTTGATCCGGCTGCGCGACGGATTGATCGAAAAGGAGGGGCTGGTGCACAAGGAGGTCCCGGTCATCAAGGAAGTGCTGCCGCTTAAGGACGCGAAAACTCTGCCGCCAAAATCCACCCCCCGGAGCGTTTTGTTCAAAAGATCGATGTAAAAAACAGTTTAAAGCAATTGAATTCACGACTCTTTTTCCACATAAATCAAGCGACGAAAAAAATATCATCAGACATAAACAAATGGTCCTTTGGAAATTCACGCTACGCGAGATCAAGAGCCGGCCGGGCCGGGCAACGCTCACGCTTCTGAGCATCGTCATCAGCGTGGCAGCCGTGGTGGCCGTCACAGTATCGAAAAACACCACCCACCACGCCTACAAGGACATGTACGAAAGCGTGGCCGGACGGGCGGCCTTCGAGGTGGCCGCCGACCGTGACCGCTTCTTCGACGAGCGAATCGTAAAAGCCCTGGGAATGGTCGGCGGGGTTAAAGAGGTCACTCCCCTGATCCAAAAAACTACCCGGTTGGTCTTCAACAAACAAAACCTCTTAACAATAGTTATGGGTATCGATCCGCTTCGGAACGAATTGACCCATGAATATGATCTTAAACAAGGCGACGGTTTCCCCAAGCAAGACACCGATGATGACATTGCCATGATGGAAGTCGGGTTCGCCGACGCCTTGGGTGTAAAAGTCGGCGATGAGATAAAATTGACCGTGGGCAACGGCGCGAAGAAAATCTTCACCGTCGTGGGGCTGTTGGCCCCCAGGAGCACCTCGAATTTCAATCAGGGCGGTTTGGTGTTTTTGCCGATGGGCACCGCCCAATATTATTATTCCAAGACAGGGAGCGGCATCAACCGCGCGAACATCATCCTCGATTCGGGGGTCGATGAAAACAAGGTGCAAGCCAGCCTGGCTGCGGCATTGCCCGCCGGCATGCAGGTGCGCATGCCTTCGGCGCGGCTTCAGATGTCGGCGGACACCCTGAAAAGCGCGGAGCAGGGCCTGGCCTTCGCCTTCTGGCTGAACATCGTGCTCGCCATTTTCATGATCTTCAATACCTTCCTGATGAACGTCGGCGAACGGCGCCGGCAGCTTTCCATCCTGAGGGCCATCGGCACCACGCGAAAACAAATCATGCGGATGTTGATACTGGAAGGTTTTGCCATGGGCGTAACCGGCACGCTCTTGGGCGTCATATTGGGAGTCATAGGCGCGCGTTTGCTCACCGCTGGGATGATGAAAGTGTATTCCAACTCCATTCCTTCGCTTTTGATCACGTCCGGCCCGTTTATTTTGGCATCTATTATTGGGCCGCTGATGTCCGTATGCGGCGTGATCGTTCCCGCCTATATAGCCGGTAAAATCACGCCCCTGGAAGGAATGCGGCCGATCGTTGACGAGCACGACCGGCGGATCCCCTTGTCGTTCGTCATATCGGCCGTAGTGGTGTTCATCGTGACCGGATCGCTTTTGGCCGGCAGCATTTTCGGGGTATTGCCCTTGGCGTTGCTGCCCATTTTCGGGGTGATTTTTACCGCCGCCTTTGTGATGCTCGTGCCCATCGTGCTTAAGGGCATGTCCAAGGGCACGGCCGCGGTGCTCTATCCCCTGTTGAGGGTCGAAGGGCAATTGGCCAGCCGGCAGATCCTTCGCCGCCGGGCCAGAACCACCTTGACCATCGGCATCCTTTACGTGGCCGTCAGCCTGGCCGTCAGCCTGGGCATCACGCTGGTGAACAACATCAACGACGTCCGGGCCTGGTTCGACAAGACGATGAACGGTGATTTCGTTGTCCGCGCGACTTCAGCCGACATGTCCACGGGCTCGCCGATGCAAATGCCCGAATCGCTGGGCGACGAGATTCGCCGCATCGACGGGGTGAAAAACGTCGATAGCCTCCGCAACGTAACCGATGTAAAGGTCGGCGAACAGTCGATCCTGTTGTGCATCCGCGGCTTCACCGACAAGGACAATCTGCCCCTGGTTTTAAAAGAGGGCTCTTTGGCCGACGTCCGCCGCGGATTATCGCGTGGCGAGGTGGTCATCGGCACGGTGCTGGCCAACCGCCTGGGAAAGAAACTCGGCGATGAAATCGAGTTGACCACGCCTCAAGGCTCGAAAAAAGTCCGCATTGCAGGCATAGCCACGGTTTATTATAACGGCGGATGGGTGGCATACATGGAAGACCGACAGGCCAAGGAAATGATGGGCATCGAGGGAGTGGATGGCTTCCTCGTAGCCGCGGAACCAAAGAAATTGCAGTCGGTCGAAGCGGACATGAAAAAACTCTGCGCCGACCAAGGACTTATCTTGCATTCTTTCACCGCGCTGGTGAAAAAACTCAATGCCAAGCTCGACGGCGTGATCGGCAGCCTGTGGGGCCTGATGGGACTGGGTTTTGTCATGGGCGCATTGGGCATGGCCAATACGCTTATGATGAACGTGCTGGAACAGACCCGCGAACTGGCGCTCTTGCGTGGTGGCCATGACCCGCCGCCAGGTCCGCAAGACGATCCTCGCCCAGGCCGCCATCATCGGCGTGATCGGACTTTTCACCGGCGTGCTGGGCGGCATGATCGGATCGTACACCATCAATCTCAGTTCGATCCCCTTGTTCGGCCACGCCGCCGATTTCGTCATGCACCCCATACTGGTCCTATGGTGCTTCGCCGTGGGCATGGGAATCATTCTGCTGGCCGCTTGGATCCCCGCCGAACGCGCCGCACGGCTGAACCTGATGATCGCCCTGCAATATGAATAGCAGGGTGTGGGAACCGCACCGGATCTTATTTGGCCGTGGTGCATTTCATGCACCCTACTGCTTGCTTTTCTGATGCAAACGTGCTATCAAATAGAAGCGTTGTCTCATGCAAACACTATTCACAAGGAGTTCCTTATGCGACCTCCACACTGGCTTGACGGGATTATCGGCGAGCTTAGAGACGTTGACGACATCGCACTGGCGATTGCAGAATGCCCGAGGTTTCGCCAAGCAATTCAGCACGGGATTGACGCGGGCTTTAAGTGGGATGGACTGAATGAGCACGATCCCAAAAAACTGGGAAGCAGCTTCGAGCAGGAAATACGGATTGCAATAGTGGACGCTTTCAAGAGCGAGCACTAACCTGGATTATTCATAAATCCACACTAGCCCGAAGCGCAAGCGAGGGATGGGAAACAACTTACCCTCGCTTGCGCTTCGGGCTTGTGTTTTACGCTCTGCACAAAAAATCCCGTCTTATGAATAATCCGGGCTAAACGGCTACCCGCCCAAGTCAGCCATTCCGCACCCGGGGAAATTTTGCCCGCAACTCACGGCAAGCAATTGTCAACTGCGGAGACAGTCCAGGAAGCCAATCGGCGATGTAGGCCATGTGGGCTTCCATGGCTTCCTGAAAAGGCCTGAGACGCCTCACAAATGCCGCGTCGGTCGCGGCCAGGGCGGCGGAAAAAACGTCGTTGATCTCCGAAGACTCGATTTGAATCACCAATCGCAGGGCGGCTTGAATGTTGTCAAGCCGACAAACGGCCGCCTCCGCGTCGTCCATCATTTTCTCCAGCCGGGGCAGATAATCCTGCCAGGGATTAAAGATGTTCACCCTCCAGCCGGAACGCAAGGATGCGGCCCGACACACCGCCAGCAAATCGACATGGAACTGTTCCTGGAGCGCAAGACCGATAAAGAACAGCCTTTGACCGCTAAAGGCGGTTGACAGGCTTTCGTAAATTCGCTTGGCCCGCTGCTCCAGAATGATGCAACGCTCCAAGATCGCAGGCGCCTTGGACGCCGGGGCGCCAAGGCAACCGGCGTCCTGCAACACGGAGAGAAAGGTAGTTTCGTTCCATGGGGTCACGGCCCTGAAATATACCCGCCAGCCGAAGCACCGAATGGTTGAAATCGGGTGGGTGAAGACATCCCAACTTGTTATAACACCAAGCATACTATTCGCCCCCGAAAGCTGGCGTTGGCGAGCCATCCTAGCTATTCAGCCTATCATTTTCGGCCGTCCAGTCAAGCAACCCGCATGGGGAAAATCTCAAAACCGCTTGAGCCATCCCGGTGGAAAGGCGCAGGCGGAGAAGGGGTCAGAATGGTCAGAACTATTTTTTTAGACGTCGTGGCGCGTAGTACCGGTTCTCAAACTGCTGAGACTGAGTCGCAAGAAATGAATAATTCTCGGTATTCACTTAATCTCTTGTAAATTTATCCGCCCAGATTCAAAAACCTGGGCTACCCTGCAAACCCCCAATCCCTTTATTCCCGAAATCAATCATAAGAATAGCCCGCGAAATAAATCTCGTCTGGCTGATTGTCTTTGAATACGACGATATATATTCCTTGCCCGCGATCAAGGATTTCAAACAACTCTTCATTTTGTTCGATCACATCACGTGTAGGGCGTTCCGTATCGAACAGCTTGACAATATCACAGGAAGATAGCTGAGCTACCGCGCCGAGCTTGGGCCGATTCGATACATGCTGAAGATCGAGTATGGAACGGGTTCCTTCGGCATCCGCAGCCTTGAGGGCTTTGCGAATCGACTTGTGTTTTGCCCCCGGGGCGGGCGAATTGGGACCGATGGGAAATTCGATATGCCGAATCACAGGATTGTATCTGCCGGCTTCGAATTCTCGCAGACGCAACTCTTGCAGGGCTGCTTCGATATTCGGATTATATTTCACGAAGTAATAGTATGGTTCGGCACCCATTTAACCATCCTCTCTTTCTAATCTAATTATGTGAAGCCGAGATCAATTGAGTGCACAAGGTTTTCCGGCATTAATTTCCATGAGGGCAGATGGAAATGCCCATGCCTCCGGCTCCCAATCTTTTATATTTCCACGGGGAATCTTGGTTGCGATTTTCCTTACCCAGTTGTTTAATCGCTTCCACCAATTCTTTGCTTCTTTTGTAGGCAATTGTCCGAGACTACTATAACGCCCGCCTATCCAGCCGATGTGCGATAAACCTATTTCGATTTGCCCTGATTCGGTTTGAGTTATCGGCAGGTAATCCAGGGTAAATATCTGGGGAATGGAACCAAGAAATGGAACATTAGAATTGGAAGCCTCACAAGGGCCTTTCCATCCGGACCATGGGTCTTTAATAAAACCATCTTCTTCCAATGGAAGTCCCGGCAGTTCTAATCTCTTTCGAAATATGGCGCCTAAAATGTCTTTTGCACTCCTCCGATATAGAGGCAGCGGTCCACTTGGCACGTGCCAAAGAATGTGGCGACCTTCCGATATCGACTCTCGTGTTTGTTTAGCGATCCATGATTTTTTGCCGTTCGGACATATAAAAGCAATTTCGCGATCGCTGTTAAGCCAAGAAAGCAGCTTTGCCATATCCGCATCGATAAGGTACATGTCTAAAGAACTCATGGCATTTCTTATATTGAATTTTACATCATCTAAATGAGCGGCACCAGTTCTCTAACCTGTACGACTGAGTCGCAATAGGCCACATTTTACGCTAAAAAAACGTCGCATCGTTAACGAAAAAATCCCCGGGAGCAAGCTCCCCGGCTAAACGTTTATGCTGCATCTTCTGTCTGTCGGTTGTTAGTAGGCTCGGCTTAGCCGGCTTATGCCGGCCGCTCGCCTTCATCCTTCATCACTCATCCTTCGTCTATCATCTCTCATCATTTCCCCTTTTCCGGGAACGGGACCCGGTAGGAATCGAGCCATGCCTTGATCCGGCCGGCGAGTTCCATATCGCCCTGAGAACGAGCCAGTTCCAATCCCTTTTGCGCCATGTCGATAGCCTCGGACGGTTGATTGTCCTTTGCATAGGTCAACGCCAGACTGAAATATACTTGAGCAAGCCCCGGGTTATGTTGCAGGACTTGCCTGTAGTGGTCGATCGCTTCCGAGAGCTGTCCGGCTTGGGCCAGGGCCTGAGCCAGATTGATTTGGACCTGCGGAAGGTCGGAGTTGAGCCGAAAAGCCGTTTGCAGGTGATCGACGGCTTGTTGGTATTCTCCGATCGATTGAAAGGCGTTGCCCAAGTTGTTATGGGCTTCAAATGAATTGGGATTGATTTGAATCGCCTTTTCGTAATGTTCGATAGCATCGTGAACCCTGCCGATTTTGGTAAAAGCGCTGCCGAGATTGATGTGAGCCTGTGAAAATCCGGGATCAAGAGCAATTGCGGCTTCATATTGTTCAATTGCGTCTTGATATTGACCGGCCAGTTGAAAGGCATTACCCAGCGTGTTGTGGGCTGCAACTGAATTGGGATTCAACAACAAGGTTCGTTTACATAATGCTATGGCTTCCTGTAATTGGCCCGTTTTTACGAGTGCGCTGGCCAAATTGCACCGGGCATCGACATAATCGGGGTCCAGTTGCACGGCGCGGCGATATTGTTCGATTGCCTCCCGGGTTTGACCGATTGTTTCCATGGCCGCTCCCAGAGTGTTGTATGCCTTGGCATAATCGGGATCGATCGTTATGGCCTGCCGGCAATGCTCGATGGCCTCCAAGGGCCTGCCGAGTTCGACGAGGGCGCCGGCCAGGTTATTGTGGACTTCGGCAAAATCGGGATACAACATCAAGGCCCGCTTGTATTGTTCGACTGCCTCCTGCAATCTCCCCGATTTGTCCAATGCAGTGCCCAAGACCGAGCGGGAATATGGATTATCAGGCGCCAGATCGAGGGCTTTGCGGGCATGCACGATTGCCTCGTTCAGCCGGCCTGCTTCGATATATTCCGAGCCGAGATTGTTATGGGCCACCCAACAATTCGGATTTTTTTCCAATACGGCGTAATACATCGTAAAGGCATCGTGGTAGATTTTGGCTTGCCGCCAACATAGAAAGCCAAGGATTCCTACGGCGGCAACGGCGATGGCCGGCGACGGCCATCTCAGCGTCGCCCGCATCCGCAGGTTCCACGCGCCCCACGCGGCCGATGCCAGGGCGATTATTCCTATCACTGAAATATGCTGATAACGGTCGGCCACCAGTGAATACTGCATGAATCCCACGTCGGTAAAGCCCATCACCGGCAATAAAGCGACGCAGAAAAATCCCCAGCAGAAAAGAATCGCCCCGCTCCAGTCTTTTCTGCATCGCCACAAGATCGCCGTGGCGATCATGGCCGCCGCCAACGGCAGCCACCATAATAGGTTTCCGGAGTCGATGTGCCATAACGGATAGATAAGAGCCAAGTTGACGGGCAAAAGGGCCTTGTAAAGGTAAAACCAAACAACTCCGCCGGCGCCCAATAGACGTTCGGTTACGCCGGCAACCCTAATCGGCGTATAGTCCACGGTTCGCGCCTGGAACCACATGTTTACGGCGACTATCGCAAAGGAAATCAAAAAGAACGGACCAATCAACGCCAAATCTCGCCTTGTCACCGGGCGCAGGAGCCAGATAAATCCCAAAAGGATTACAGGCAAAATCACCGTCGAACCCTTGCCCAGGGCCGACAATAGGAATGCCGCCAAACCTAGCCAGTACCAGCAGCCGGGGATCGCGCTGCTGCGATGGGGTCTGTCGGCATGCACTGTGCGATCGCCGCTTTCGACATTTTCGCCTGCGAATAACAGGTATTTAACATAGAAATAAATCGCCAACAGGAAAAACAGCGTTGCCATCTCGTTTTTTCGCGAAGCGATCCAGGCCACCGATTCCACATTCACGGGGTGCAAAGCGAACAGCAGGGCCGCCAAAAATGCACCGGGAATGAATAATTTCCTCATGATCAGCCAAATCATCATTGCATCGGCTATGTGCAAAATCAGGTTGGTGGCATGATAACCGACAGGTCTCATCCCCCACATCCGCCATTCGATCCAGAAAAATGAATCCGTCACGGGCCAGTAGTACTGCCATTTGGAAGTTGACCATATCCTGTATAGGCCGTCGTCGGCTTTTATGGACTCATTCTTTGTAAGATGAAGCTCATCGTCCAAAATGAAACCGCCTTTGATGGAGGGCGAGTAAACCAGGGGAATAATGATGAAGATTAAAAATATTCCCAAAATCATGCCGGAGCGCCGCATTCGAGATGTGGAGTTTTCCAACGCCGCTCGTGCAATGCGCTGGTGAAAGACAAAAAAGCGGGCAGAACGATTTGTCATTCGTTTTTTGATTTTCTGGAGGGACTATTAATTTGCCCTTTTATGGGCATTATCATTCGGCTTTTTCCGGCACTTTTTCCAGCAATTGCACGAGCACTTTGTCTGGCTCGATGCCCTCGGCCTGGGCCTCGAAATTGAGGATTATGCGGTGCCTGAGCGAGGGCAGGCACACGCGGCGGATGTCCTCGAAGCTGACGTTGTAGCGGCCGTCGAGAAGTGCGCGGACTTTGGCGGCCAGGGCGATGGTCTGGGCCCCGCGCGGGCTGGCGCCCCAGCGGATGTATTGATTGGTGATCGGCAGGGCGAACTGCCCGTTGGGATGCGTGGCCAGCACCAGCCGCACGATGTAATCCTGCACGTGGGCGGCCAGGATCACCTCGCGGACCAGGGCCTGCCACTGGAGAATTTCCGCTCCGTCCATGACTTTCGCCGGCTCGATCACCTCGCCGCGGGTGGTGCGGTCGATGATCGCCGCCAGTTCCTTGCGCTCGGAGTAGCCCACCAGCAGTTTGAAGAAGAAGCGGTCCAACTGGGCCTCGGGCAAGCGGATAGGTGCCTTCCTGCTCGATCGGGTTTTGCGTGGCCATGACCAGAAACGGCTGTTTCAGCTGGTAGCGCTTGCCGGCGGCGGTGACCGAGCCTTCCTGCATCGTTTCCAGCATGGCCGACTGCGTTTTCGGCGTGGCCCGGTTGATTTCGTCGGCCAGGCAGATTTGGGTGAAGATCGGCCCGCGCTGGAACTCGAAAAACCGCTTGCCTTCCACGGTTTCCATGACCATGTTCGTGCCGAGGATGTCGGCGGGCATCAGGTCGGGGGTGAACTGGATGCGGTTGAAATCCAGGCTGAGGGCTTTGGCCAGCGTGCGGACCAGGAGCGTTTTGCCCAGTCCCGGCACGCCTTCCAGCAGGCAATGCCCGCCGACGAACAGGCAAGTCAGTACGCCGTGGACGATCTCGTCGTGGCCGACGATCACCCGGCCGAATCTGCTCGCGGACCGCCGTGTAGCGATCGACGAACTGCCGGGCACGCTTTTCCATTTTTTCTGCAATGCTCATGGTAAATTAGTGGTTAGTGGACAGTGGTCAGTGGTCAGTGGTCAGTTATCAATATATTTGTGAAACCGCTTGCGGTTTCGCGGTGTAGAACGAGTTTGAAACTCGTCCCACTAGGACATTATTTTTTATCGCGATCCTCCCAGACTTTCTTTTTGGCTTGCAGCAGGCGTTCGGTGTAGCTTTCCGGTTCGGTTTTTTGCGGTTCGGCGATCGAGGTTTTTTCGGCGGGCTTGGAGGGTTTATCTGGTGCGGATGGTTCTTCGAGGACCGTCGTGTCGGCTGGTTTTTGGGCTTGCGGCATCTCGAAGCGCACCGCCCCGCGCAACTGTTCGATCTGCCCGGAAACTTCGGCCTTTTTGCCGCGCAGGCGCTCGATGTATTGAGGTGTGGCCGGCTTGGGCTGGCGGCGCAGAGCCAATCCCGCGCCCGGCCCGCAAGCGGCGGCACCCAGGCCACGCTCACCTGCACGCGGCGGAAGAATAATCGGCGAAAAACAGACAACTCGCGAAGAGCAACAAATATTGCCAGGCGTCCTGGCTGCTGGTCGCCTTGGGCAGGTCGTGGCGGAACGTGTTGACCGCCAGCAATTGTTCCAGGGGATCGGCGTCTTTATTTTTACTTCGATGACCGCGCCGGGCTTGCCGTCTCTGGGCATGAGGCCGGCAAGCTGATCGAGCAAGGCCTCGTTGGGCGACTGTTCGCGGAATTCGTCGGAATAGGGCACGTTGACGCCGGTGCGGATCGGCGCTTGGCCGGCGCCTGGGCTGATCATGATGAAGTAGCTGCCCGCGTCCTTGGCCGGGAACTCGCCCACGTAGCGGCCCGGCGCGGTCTGCTCGATTTTCATCGGCACGGGCTGCATGTCGGCCCGACGGCCGTGCCGTTCATGTTGAGGAAGTTGAGGAACTCGTCGTTTTTGTCCAGGGCGTTGATCGACCACGCGGACCTGCCCGTCGGCGAAGTCGGTGGCCACGGTGAATTTGCCCGTCCCGCCCGCCGGCCGCATCGACCAGCGGACCATCTGGCCGAACAGTTTGTCATATAATTCGCGGTTCACCCAGTCGCCGGTCCAGCGTGCGCCGGCGTCGCTGGTAAAGACCACGGCCTTGCCCAGTCCGTAAGTCCAAGTGGCCAGGATCGTGTTGTTTTCGTCGCCGGCCGGCTCGGGCGAAGTCAAGAGCGTCTCGACCAGGGGATTTTCCTTTTTATCGGTAAGCACGAAGCCTTTGATGGGCGGCAAGGGGTCGTCGATGCCGCTGAGGATTTCGTGTGGGAATCGGACGCGGGGATTAAAGGGATGCTGCTCCCAGATCAGGGGCCGGGCAACGCGGCGGGCCTCGCGCTGGAATATCTTGGGCAGCGAATTGGCATTCTTCACCTCGTAGTATTTTCCGCCCGTGGCATCGGCGATGCTGCTTAAGCGCGGCTTTCCGGCTGGCCGTGCGTCCCCACGCGCCACCGTTGTAACGGTGACCTGCATCTTTTTCAATTGGTTGATGATCGACGAGCTGGGCGGCGACGGATCGCCGTCGCTGATGATGATCATGTGCTTGACCGCCTGCGGGACGGGAATTTTATCGAATCCCTGTTTGGCCAGGACCATCGCGGCCTCGAACTCCGGCATGTCGCCGGGGGTCATGCGGTCGATGCGGGCCAGCATTTGGTCGCGGAATTGCCCGACCGGCAACAAGCCCGGCCCCCACAGCCACGTCTCCCGGCCGGTCCAATGGATCACGCCGCAATAGTCTTGCGGGCCCAGGGCCTTGATGGCCTCGCCAGCGATTTTCTTTTGCCAGTAGTTGCCCGGCGGCCATTTCGCTGGCGTGCATGATCATGGCCAGCGCCCCGTTGGGCACCACCTTGGCCGACTTGATTTGGAAATCGACGGGCATGGCCTTTTCCAGTTCGGTGCCGGTCCAGCCGCCTGCGCCGAAGCTGTTCGGCCCGCCGAGCATGACCAGGCCCGCCCCCATCTGCTGCGTGTTGCGCACGAGCATGGCGATCTGGGCGTCGCTGAAGGCAGTCCTGGTCGCGGGGCACGTTGGCCAGCACCACCGCGTCGTACGGCTGCAGTTCGGCCAGGCTGGTGAAAAGCTGGCTCGTCGGCTGGACGTCGACTTCCAGCCCTTGCTTGCGGAGGCGCTCGACCAGGACGGCGAACTCGCCGGGGCGGTCGGCGTCTTCGATCAACAGCACCCGGCCCTTGCCCTGGACGTGAGTGAAGGCCGTGGCCCGGTTGTTCTGCGGCATGGCGTCGTCTTCGTGCCGGTCGGGGACGAAGCGGGCCTCGTAGGTGTAGAAATTCGGCTGATCGATTTCCTGCCGGATGGTGAACACTTTCTTGCCCGGCGGCAGGATCACGGCTTCGTCGCTCAAAACGTCGGCTCGTCCGCCTGCGGAACGCGAAAGCTGCAAGCGGCCGCGGACTTCGCCCGAATCGCCCGGCCGGGGCACGGCAGTGTTGGTTGTCACCACGCGGAGGTCGAAAGGCTGGCCGCGGCGGACGTCGGCGGGAATGGCCACCCGCTCGACGATGATCTCGGCCCGGGTTTGGTAGCGGACCGGCAGCACGTCGATGCCCACGCCCGCGGCGGCCAGGGCCTGGGCCTGCTCCACGGCGTTGCCGAGGTTCTGGTTGCCGTCGCTTATGATCACGATCCGCTTGGCGGCGTCCTCGGGAAACGAGGCCTGGGCAAGCTTCATCGCCGCGGCGAGGTTGGTGTACTCGGGATCGAATATGCTTTCGACTTTGGAGGACATCTGCACGTTGTCGTCGAAAGGCGGGATTTCGATGGCCGCGTCGCGGCCGAACACGATCGCACCGGCCCGGTCCCGGTCCTGGCGGTGCTTGCGGATCTCGGCATTGACGTATTTGATCATCGCCTCGCGGCTTTGCACGGGAATGCTCAGCGATTGGTCGAGGAGAAATATCGTGGTCAGCCGGTCGCTGGTTTTGACTACCTGAATCTCCGCCATGGCAAGGATCAATCCCAAAAGCACCAGGCTGCGGAGAATTAAAACCGCAATTCGCCGCATTGCGCCCAAGCCCGCCACCTTGCGAAAACTGTACCACCAAAGCACGGGTATCAGCGGCAAAAGCAGCAGATACCAGGGCGAGAGGAAGGCGAGATGGTAGGTGAACATGGGAACAAAATGTCTAATGACGAAGGACTAATGACGAAAGAATGACTAAGATCAAATTCCTAATGATTAAATTATCGGGATATCGGTATCATCGTTGAAAATATGTACTTATTTTTTTCGCCAGATGGCGGCGAATATCAAATGTAATTCTTTTGCCTCTTGCCATAAAACGCGGCCGGTTTGTTTTGAATTCTCAACGGCGGCGGCGATCATCCGCAACCAATACATTGTTTCTTTCGATTCCTTTTTACATGTTCCAATGCGCAACAGGAATTCCTTTTTGGATACCGCATTGTCGGCCTCGCAGTAATTTGCTCCGATACTCGTGCCCGCACGCACTATCTGGCCAATGAGCGGCAATGTTATCGGATTTTGCGGCAATTGTTTGGCAAATGCTATAACGGCTTCCCCAAATTTAGCAGTACGCTCCTCCAAATCATATACCCTTTTTTTATTTTCAGATTTTTTCGCCATATCACACCAGGTATGACTTATTCATTAGGGCTTTGGAATTCTTTCGTCATTATGGCTTAGACATTCGGCATTGTATTGTTACATTTTAACCACTTGCAGGCGATGGTTGTATGTATCCAGGACATAAATCAGGCCACGGCTATCGCGGACCAGTGCCCAGGGATTGTTGAGTTGGCCCACTTGGCGTCCTTCGCTGCCCCAGCAGCCCAGCGAGACGCCGTCGCGGGTGAATCGCTGCACGCGATGGTTGCCGAACTCGCAAACGTACACCGTTCCATCCGGGGCCAAGAGCAGGTCGTAGGGATAATAGAGTTCGCCGGGCCGGCTGCCTTCTTTTCCCCATGTTTTCAGCAATTTTCCCTGCGAATCGAAAACCTGGATGCGGTGGTTGCAGGCATCGGCCACCCAGATGTGATCTTCGGCGTCAACGGCCATTTTTTGCGGCCTGATGAACCGGCCCGGCTCCGATCCGTGGCCTCCCCATTGCAGGATGAACTCGCCACGCGGCGAAAATTTTTGTACGCGGTCGAATTCGCCATACTCGGAAACGTAGATATTGTTGTGCGAATCCACGACGGCGTGCGTCACCAGCCCGAATTCACCGGGCTGCTCGCCCTTAGTTCCGCCAAGTCTTTTAATCAATTGCCCTTGCGGACTATAGATCAGCACCTCGTAATAATGCGTATTGGCGACCAGAATATTGCCGTCGTTGGCAATGGACAGCCCGGTAGGTTTGCCGAATTGATGATCCGGGGTCTGCCACTTGTTGAGAAACGTGCCGTCGGGAGTAAATACTTGGATGCGGGCGGTCATATCTACTATATATATGTGATCGTCGTGGTCAATGGCCATTGCCCTGGGTCTTTGAAAACGGCCATCCGATATGCCTTGCCGCCCCCACACGGCTTGCAACTTGCCAATGGATGATCGATCGGCATCGCAGCCCGACGCCAAAATCGCCAAGAGCAGAACAATGCAACTACTGGCGATTTTCATTCTTCATCCTTCAACATGTTTGAGTAGGTGATAAATGGGCTAAAATATCCTACCCCCTCATCCCCCCATAAGCGTACTTGGTTTTTATATATTTTTCCATAAGGCTGCAATGATAATGTTTATCAATTGTCAGGTAAGTAATGTCGTATTTTTTGTCGGAGCCGGGCCGTATCGGCCCGGAAATGCCTGGGCGACACGTCCCGGTTCTGATTTGTCTTACGACATTGTTTTCCTGAGAATCAGTAGCCCCGTGTTTATATGCTGAAATTCCGCCCACTTCTCCCCCTAAGCCTCGGGTTGACGATTTGTCGCAAGGATTGATATACTAATATGTTTGGGTAATTTAAGGGAGAAAATATCAGGCGTAATTATGCCCCCAACGGTGATCGACGTCCGCTCGGCTGAAGATTGGCGGGATGTGGTGCATCGTGCCGTTCAGATATTGGCTGAAGGGGGATTGGTCGCCTTTCCCACGGAAACGGTATACGGCATCGGGGCCAGCGCCTTGGACGAATGCGCGGTAGTGCGGATGGTGGAAATCAAAGGCCGGTCGAAAAACAAGCCGCTTACCTTGGCCATAAAAAGCGCGGAAGAAGCCCTGGACTACGCCCCGGACATGTGCCCGCTGGCACAGCGTCTGGCACGGCGTTGCTGGCCCGGGCCTATTACCTTGGTAATAGACGATTCCCATCCCGAAAGCCTTGTTCGCCGCCTGCCTCCGCTGGTTCAAAAGGCGGTTTCGCCGAAAAACGCCATTGGCCTGCGCGTGCCGGGCCATCAGGTGATTTTAGACGTGATGCGGATGCTGGCCGGACCCTTGGCACTAAGCAGCGCCAATCGTTCCGGGCACACCGAGGCCGTTACCGCCGCCGAGGTCTTGAACAACCTCGGCGAGGAATTGGACCTGGTCCTGGACGACGGCCGCTGCCGTTTCGCCCAGCCTTCATCGGTGGTCCGCGTGCAAGGCAAGCATTTGGAAGTCCTGCGCCAGGGCGTGGTTCCCGAGCGCACGCTGCAGCGGCTTTCCAGTCTGATGCTGCTTTTCGTGTGCACCGGCAATACCTGCCGCAGCCCCATGGCCGAAGCCATTTGCCGAGATTTGATCGCCAAGCGCCTGGGCTCGAAGAGCGAGGAATTGGAAGACCGCGGCGTGTTGGTGATGTCGGCCGGCATCGCCGCCATGATGGGAGGGCGGGCGACTCATGAGGCCCTGCAAACCATGGAACAGATGGGACTCGATTTGAGCAATCATGAAACCCAGCCGCTCACCGAGTCGCTGGTAAGGCACGCCGATTTGATCTTAGCCATGACCAAGTCGCATCGCGAGGCGATCCTTGCCCAATGGCCATCCGCCTCCGGCCGCACGCGGCTCCTCAGCCGCGACGGCTCGGACATTTGCGATCCCATCGGCGGCCCCTTGGAGCGTTACGAACATTGTGCGTTGCAAATTCGCGGAGAATTATCGGCCCTTGTAGAAGAATTGGAGTTATAACATGCATATAGCCATCGGCACTGATCATCGTGGTTTTGCGCTTCGCGCCAAGCTCGTCGAATTGTTGCGGGAACTGGGCCACGAGGTCGATGACGTGGGGACCTTCTCCCCCGACGCCATCGATTATCCCGACATCGCGGCGCAAGTCGCCGGCAAGGTGAGCCGCGGCGAAGTAGCTCGCGGCATACTGGTCTGCGGTACGGGTCTGGGAATGTGCATCGCCGCCAACAAGTTCTCCGGCGTCAGGGCCACTCCTTGCCACGACGACATTACGGCTGAACTAAGCCGCCGGCACAACGACTCCAACGTGCTCTGCCTTTCCGCCGATCTCCTGGGCGAACGGCTTATCGACCGCATGATCGAAATCTGGCTTGCCGCGCCCTTCGACGGCGGCCGCCACCAGAGACGCGTGCAAAAAATATCCGATCTGGAACACCGCGTCGAGGAGGAAATGCAGGGAAAACATTGATACATCGGGCGGGAAAGTCTCCTTAATTCGAATAGTAGAAAAAACAAACATCGTTGACTTTTCCAAGTGTATTGATTTTAACGGCCAAATTATCCCGAGAATTACATTATTAGTGATGCGGCGAGAAAAAATATTAAAGAATTCCGCCGCAAAAAGTCGCCGGCTCTTGGAAAACCGGGGGTTTCCGATTAAACTCAATGTTTGGGGAATGGAAAAAAATTGGAAACAATCCCGATTTTTTACCGGCGTCATCCGGCGCAAGGCAATGCCCGGCCCGTCCGGCCGGCGAAGATCGGTTTGTTCCCTTACGGAAAAATTAGCGCTATGAGGTAACGTTTTTTATCGGCTTTTTATTTATCGCTTATCCGTTGAAAGTCACGGTTTCATGTACGAATCACGCCGCCCTCAACCCGATGAAGTCGACCAGTTGCTTCGCAACGCCGAACTCCGCGACGAACTGGAACGATACTTCGACGAATCGATCAGCCGGGTAAACATCCAGCACGCCACCCTGGCCGCCGAGAACGAATTTCTGGCCTGCATGTTGGCCTGGGAACAGGCGCCGGTGCTGCCCATCTACCGCTGGTTCGACCCCGAGCTCAGGCCCCCGCGCCCCGAGTCGCTCGGCGATCATGATTTACAGAAGATTCTTTGGGACGTGATCCGCAAGCTATATCAAAAACGGATCGTATTGGATTTCACCGGGCACCTCTCCGACAGGGAATTGTACTGCCTGATCTATCGCGACATCTTGCCCGCCCGGGAAAAGAAAATCGAATGGCCGAACAACTATTTGCACTGGGATTGCACCGGAGCGAACGGCGACCCGGAAGTCTGGCTGCGCTATTACGCCACGGATGAAGAGCGCGAAGATTGGGCGGAGACATATGGGCAGCCCCTGCCCCTTACCGAACCGCTGCCTTATCCCCGCAATTTGCCGCGCGAACCCGATTCATAATGAGTGATAGATAAGCGATATGTAAGAAGAAAATCGCTTGCGGCTTGGCGATCTCAACTTATTTCTTATTTGCATCGAGGTCTGTGATTTATTTCAAGGGCGTTGGGGTTCAGTCAAGCTCGGCCCCGGTCCTTCGCCCATCATCCCCGGGTCCTTGGCCTTGGTTCCTTTGGTCGGGGCATGAAACTTGACGGCCGCCTGCAACTCCATTAATAAGCGATCCACCTGCCGTTGAAGGCGATAATCCTGGGTCACAACAAGGAGCCTTGCCGCGCCGGTGGAAACAAGTTGGATAGTCCCCCGCCCTCCGGCGACGTCCCAGGTTTCCGGGGCTAAACTCGAAGTGATTAAATCGACCAATGCGCCGGGCTCCTCCCAGGTTTTTCCTTGCCCGTCGGAAACACTCGCCAAGTCGGTGATGTCATACACCTTGGTGTATTGCATGCTTTGAATTCCCGCCGGGGTGGAAATAACCAGCGCTTCGCAATAAATCGTCCAGTTCAGGCCAAGCGGCCTGATCGCCAGTTCCAAAGCCGAGCGGATCGAGACGTCTTTCAGTTTGATCGACACCGGAGAGTCCGCGTCGATGCCTTTTTCCGTCAGCGCGGTAATCGATCACCATGTTCATCCCGTACTTTTCCCGCAGCGTTTCGGCAAAGCCGCTCAGGCGAACATCGGCGAATTCGAACGTGTCTTTTTGTGAAAGGGCATTTTCGATTTCCCGCTGCGCGGATCGTTCGGCTGGTTGGCCAAGCGCCGAGGCGGTAAAACCGCCATACCAAACAAAGGTCATTATTACCAGGCAATATGCAACTTGTTTGCAATTCATCGCTCCCTCTCTTTCTGAAAAAAAACCGCATCGATAAGCCGCGCCGCCGCGGCATTGCACGGGCGCTAACTCCCGGCCGTGTACGATAATAGGTAAAAACAAGCAAAAGTCAAGTTTGCCGGACAGGCGCGCCAACTGCAAACGAGGCGTGTCCAAAAGCGTTCGCCTTTTTTCGCTTTAACCGTCACGACCTTCATTTCAGGCAATATCGATGCCCCCAATTTCTCCCTTCTCCTTGCCCTTGGGGCTTGTGACCAATAAAATTGTGTTTTAGCCCGCCTGCCATACGCTATGTTTAGGAATAAAACATGTCATCATCCCGGATGGCCGCATATTGACACAATTGCCGTTCCGGCTTTGGTTTACAACCCAAAAAAGTCGTGATTGCCTGAACGGTTTCCAATATTTTCAAACCTGCGGCGAAATAACATACAGTGCCCGACAGTCATTTAAGCTGCGAAACCGAATTCACCTTTCTTCATTTATTCAAGGAGATTTGCGCATGAAAAAGAACTGCATACATCATCAAACTTGGAAGATATTGGCGGCGGCATTGATCGCTCTTGCGGCCTGGCAGAGCGCGGCGGTCCAGCCGGCCGCGGCGGGCGAACTGGACAAGCTCGGTACGTCCTTGAAATTGATCCCCGCCGACGCCGCTTTTTATTCATGCATGCTCCGCAATCGCGAACAGGTCGAGGCCTTTTTGCACAGCAACGCATGGGAGAAGATCAAGTCCATGCCTTCGCTCCAGATGGGGCTGGCGTTTTACAATGCCCAAGCCCAACAGCAGGGCACCCCGGTCTGGATTTTCCAGGACAAAATGAACAATCCCGAGGCAAAAAAACTGATTAATCTGGCCGCCGACATGGGATCAAACGAAGTTTTCGCCTACGGCGACAAAAACTGCACCCAATTCGCCGAATTGATGCAATACATCTTCTCCGGCATGCGTTACGGGCCCGCTATTCATCAGGCTACCGGCAAGGGCAAATGGATGAATCCCAACAAACTGAACGCAAAAATCGTTTTGGAAGCTCTGATCGCGCACCAGGACCTGGTCAAGTTTCCCGACGTGCTTATCGGTTTCCGGCTGAAAAAACCATCCGCCGCCAACGAAGCCCTAATTAAACTGGAAGCCATTCTCAACGTGTCTTTGGAAGCCATGCCTATGCTGAAAGGGCATTTAAACCGGGAAACAATCGGCGACGACGAGTTCCTCGTCCTCCGCCTGAACGGCATGATGATCCCCTGGGACAAAATTCAAAAGGAAGATCTCGCAGAACTGGTCAACAATCCAGCCGATCTGGACAAGCTCATCGAGCATGTCAAAAAAATGGAATTCGTCTTGGCCATGGGCGTGCGCGACAAGGACTTGCTGATCTCAATGGGCTCTTCGCTCGATTGCATAAAGAATCTGGGCTCCAATGAGCGGCTGATCGACCGCCCGGAACTGAAACCCCTGGAAAAATTCGCCAACAAAAAACTGACCGGCATCGGCTACATCAGCAAGCAATTCTTCGAGCAACTCAACAATAACGAGAAAAACATCGACGATTTGCGGAACTTCGTCGATAAGATGGTGCCCCTGGCCCATTTTCCCCAAGAGCAAAATCAACAAATCACCAAGGACGTGGATTCAGCCGCCGCCGATCTGAAGAACTCGTTGCCCAATCTGGGAGCGATCTTGAGTTTCGAGTTCCTTACCGACAACGGTTACGAGGGCTATCAATATAATTGGGGTAAAAATCCGCACCTGGACGGCTCCAAGCCCCTGGAACTCCTCAAGCACATGGATGGCAACCCGATCTTGGGCCTGGTCTTCCGCAGGAAAGTATCGCTCCAGCATTATGACATGCTTGCAAAATGGGGCAAGGTCGGCTGGAATTACATGGAAGAACTCGCTCTGCCAAGGGTTCCTGAGGAAGAAAGGTCAAAGGTGCAAGCATTTCTCACCGAACTGAAGCCATTGCTCAATCGCCTCAATACGGCTATTCACGACATGTGGATCCCGGCGCTGGCCGACGGACAGATCGGTCTGGTCGCCGATGCCAAACAGACCAGCAAACAGATACAGCAATCGATGCCCGCGTCACAAAATGAACTGCCCCTTATCGAGCCGGCGCTGGTGATGGGCATGAGCAACGCCGATTTGCTAAAACAGGCTATCCGCGAATTCCACGGCGTGTACAACGATCTGATCGACTTGATTGTCAAGCAGCCCGACGTGCCCGAGCACGCAAAAAATCATATTCAAAAATTCAAATGGCCCGAGGCTAAAGTCGAAAATATCGCCGGCGGCTCTTCATACCAGTACCCGCTGCCGGACAAATGGGGTCTGGACAAAAACATCGTCCCCAACGCCGCGATTTCCAACAAATTGTGGATTATTTCCCTTTCAACCGCGCAAACCGACCGGCTCTTGAAGGAAACGCCGCTCAGGGTCGGAGGCGTGCTGGCCAGCACCGATCGCCCCCTGGCGGTCGCGGTCTGCTTCAACTTTAACGAGTTGATCGCCGCTCTCACGCCCTGGGTAAATTACGTGTTCGAGCGGATTCCCGATCAGCAAATGGACGGACAAAAGGAATTGATCCTGCCTCAAGTGCACACCTTGCTGGAAGTGCTTTCCACGGTCAAGTGCATTACCAGCGAAACCTATATCGAAGACAATATTATGGTAAGCCACTCGCTGGTCGAAATTCATGATCTTGGCAAATAAGCGCAAGTGAGCGGGCCAGGACGATAGTTAAAACAACAAAGCCCACGGGTTGCTACCCGTGGGCTTTATTTTATTATCCAAAGACACGCTGGGCTTTAATTTATCGTCCCAAAAAAGCCCGTCATTTTATGGCCGCATCGGCATACGGTTCAGGATTGTTATGGAAGTATTCCTGCGTGGCCGTGCTGGAAAACATGAATATCCGCCCCTTATAGGCGGCGCAAAAGTTTAACTGGCCGGGAACGCTCCGCCGTTGTGTAATCGAGATCACCGGATCGAATCCGCCGTTGGCGGGAATGAATTTCTCCGGATCGCCCAAGAATTCCTGCCGCTGGGCATTCCCTGAAAGACGATAAATATATCCCTTGTAAACCACAGTCCAACGCGGATCGCCTGGCACCCAACGTCCATGCAGGCTTAATTCCACGGGGCAAAAACCGTCCAGCGCCACCGACAACGCGTCTCGGCTCGTTTCGTTCGGCGATACGTCGGCTTGGGCCTTGCTTCGCACTGTCGCCGCCGCCGCATTCGATTCGCCGGGGCTCTGGTACGATTGGGTGGCGACGCTGCGGGAAAGACGTGCGGCCATGGCCGATTCCGCCGGCTCGTTATATGTGGCGGCGCGGGCCATGTTGGACAGATGCCCATCCCCATCCAGGCGGCCGTACTTGGCCGAATTGCCGGGCAATCTGATGCCGGCCCCTTTGTCGTCCGGCTTGGGAGCGGGGGCGGAATTATCGGTTTTATCCTTTTCCGGAGCTTCGGTTTTGGGCTCGCCTTCCGGTTTGGATTCAGTGTCAGGGGCGTTCTCTTCTTTTTCCTTGGGAATCAACGGCTTGGTCGTTCCCAAATCCGGCGGTAAATTTCCCAAGGGGTTTATGCCGCCCGGTTCTTGGGGCAATCCGGGCAAAGCCGGCGGCATCTCCATTCCCGGTTCAGGCTTCTTTTCGCCAGGCAGGCCTTCAGGCAACTTTTCCGCGCCTTCTTCAGGTCCGGCCTCCGGTTTAGTTTCTGCGGGACCTTTAGGCGGCGCGCCGGTCTTGGGCGGAGCAATTATTTCCCGGCCCTCGGGCGCGGGTATTGCTTCCATGCCTATCGACCGGGGAAAAGTCTTGTCGCGGCGTTCCTCGCCCGGCCACTCACGCCATTCCGTGCGAAAATAACCAAAATTCCCGACATTCGGTATACAGCAGCAACCCCAGCCTTGAGAGTGCTCCAATTTGTATGTCCCCGATGCTCGGGCAAAATCAGCATAAAAAAGAGTTGCCGTCCCCATAACAAATAGGACAACAAAACCGATCGACGACATCCTTTTCACCATGGCATTCTTCCTTATATAGCCGCCCCGGATGAATACAGCCGGGGTCAATGCGAGGTATTTATTTTTTCCTTTTTCAGGTCTTCACGCCCTATGTGAAAACCCTTCGCTGCTTTTTCTCACTTAAACATTCACGCCTTTAGAAGCCTGTACGGCTGCGGTTGTAGTTTCGGCCCATGGTTTGCAAGCCGCGGAACGTGGAGCTGCCCAGGCCGGTCATGCCCAGCAGCCGCTCCACCGGGGCGGTCAGCTTGCCCAGCCAGGTGCTGAACGATATCAGGTTGTCCTCGGCTATAAACACGCGGTCCCCGGGCAAAAGCTGGTAGTTCGTGGCCGCAGAGCCGCCCCGGGTTATGGACGCATAATCCACGGGCAGGATCTGCTCGCAGCCAAAATCACCGGGCGCAGGCCGGGCCACCCACACCTCCTTGCTGGAAAACTGCGACAACCCGCCCACCGCGGCCAAGGCGTCCAGGACCGTCTCGTTGCCGGTTATGGGGATCCGCCGCACGTTGTCGCCCGAGCCCGCCCCGTCGGTGATCACGTAAAACACCTTGCTGTTATAGCCCAAAACGTCAACCGACACCTCAGGCGAATCGAAAAACTGCGTAAGATGCTTTTGCAACGCCACCTTGATCTCCGTGACCGTCTTCCCGGCCACGTGCACCACGCCGTACGTGCGCAGGTTGATCGTCCCGTCCGGACCCACCAAATACTGGCCGGTCACCGGCTGGGTCCCGGCCGTACGCATCAACTGCACCGAGACCTCCGGATTACGCAAGATCTCCGACAATTGCTTGGTTATCGCCTCCGTGGCCTCGTCGATGGTCATGCCTCCAATGCGTATCGAGCCGTAGGCCGGACCCAAGTTCACCGTGCCCTCGCCCTCGACCAAATAGAAATCGTTTATCGGCTGGTCCGGAAGCGTGCCCACCGCGCTGATCTTGAGCACGTCGTAGACCTCGATGCGGTAGGGCGGCAAGGGCACCATCTTCAACATGTCGATCTGCAATATGTCCGGCGGCTCCACCCGATAGGCCGGCAAGGAAACCATCGACTTCTCCCGCGGCGGCTCCAACGCCGGACAAACCGGCGCCTGCAGCGACTGGCCGTAATAATCGAACGGCTTGCACCCGGATATGCCACATGCCGTAACCACCGCCGTCAGCAATAAAGCCAGCCAGTAAGACG
The DNA here is from genome assembly GCA_963838495.1 of Pirellulales bacterium. GTDB lineage: Bacteria > Planctomycetota > Planctomycetia > Pirellulales > Thermoguttaceae > JBEKIK01. The sequence continues at coordinate 1,264,074 of CAWIRC010000001.1, forward strand.
ATTTTAAAAATCGTCCTACGGCCAAAGGCAGGGGTCGTAAATTAAAATGCTTCATAAATTCAATTGGCCGCGGCCGAGGAGCATTCGACCGTCGCCGGTTTCGTTTTACATTCAATTCGGGCAGGACGATTTTAAAAAATCATCCTACAGTCAAAGTGCGCGACCGACCAACCGACCACGCTGCGCGTGGTGCCCGTCGGTGCCCGTCGCGGCTTTAGATATTCGATCTATGTCAATCTGGGTAAAATGGCAAATATAAGCATATGGGTATTAAATTCCACCTAACCTACACTGCCGGAATAATCGGCAAAGTTTAACATTTACTTTGCATCCTTTTCGCCAGTTGAAAGGATTTTTACCCAACTTTAGACAGAATATTTATGGATATCACCAATTGCCCAGACATCATCGGGCTGCCATCGGGCATGGGAGAAAAGGAAGGCAGAGATTAAACAAACAAAAAATCCTCAATTCTCAAAAATGAGATTGAGGATTTCATTGGCCCGTGGGGACATATATAGCAGGCACGTCCCGTGTGCCGTTCGCATTCAATAGTACAGGGTGCGTGCAACGCACCGTTTTTTCTACAAGTGATGCGTTTCACGCACCCTATTCTGAACCACTCGATCTATCAATATCTGCTTTCATCTATGGGAGGAACAAAAAAACCCGTGTTCAATGGATCCACGATGCCGCTGCCTAATGCTCCGGTTGGATTATATACTCCGCGGTCGAACGGGCACATCAATTGCATGTAAATGACCGGTTCGACATCGGTCTTCAGGAAATACTGATGCGAATCGCAAAAACTGACCACAACTCCGCCGGGATGGTTGGAATATATCTTTGTAGCCGGGGTCTGCGTGGTCGTGCCATTAGGAATATTAGGATCCATGCCGCACCAATTGAAACCTAAAATCGTTGCATTATGAGGATTTGCATAATATGCTGAAGCAATGGGCGCAGCATTAACGTTGGCCAAAGTAACTCCATCGATAGTTGGCGGCTGCTCAAAAACCGGCGCCCATCTTCCGTCGAAAGCGTATGTATTCATCGGCGGCACCGAGGCGGAGTTTTCGGCGAGCATTAAAGTGCAGGCCGTGCCGTCGTTGGCGCTGATCGAAGACAATCCGACGCGTACAATCTGGTATGTATTAGTCGCAAAATTCGCCGACGTGCGATATGGCTGACACTGATCCGTGAATACACCTTCGGCCGGAATTATGGTAGTAGTCGGCGTTGTCGCAGTTGGAAGCGTATTACCCAGTATCCGGCCCACGTTTACACGATACGACAGCCACGAATCCTTTTCAGATGGCGGCGAATAACTCGGGCAAATTGCAATCCTCATGTAAACACCGGGAATTAGAGTATTTGCAACGTTGTTGTCGCCGGGAAGATAGGTGGGAGCGGCGCCGCCGATGGTATTGAAGTTAGTCAGAGTAAGATCTTTCCACAAGTTGTACAAATCCATGCGTTCGAGCTGGGGAAGGATCGACACCCACCAGGTTATCTTCCGTTGTTGAATCTTACCGCTGATATTGCCGTAAAATTCGCCCACGTACCCGGGGAAAGCGCCGTGTTCACCTTCGTAATGGTGCAAAGCAAGGCTGATCTGTTTTTGATTGTTCATGCACTGCGCCCGCCGACCGGCCTCGCGGGCCGATTGCACGGCCGGCAAAAGCAATCCCACCAGCATCCCGATAATAGCGATGACTACCAACAACTCAATTAGAGTAAATCCACGCTGTTTGCGACACATATTTTTATCCTCCTTTGGCCCGGTTATTGCCCACTATTATAGTCGCAGAAAACTGCGTCCACGTCAAGTAAATGTTATAAAATGGGTGAGAATCACACCCTCTTGCCGGGGGGAAACTAGGGAAAAGGATCATGCATGCGGAATAAGTGGGCAGTCACCCAGAGGGTACCCGGTGGGCAGTGGACAGTGATTCAGGAACGGACAATGAAATGCATTTCGCTTTATGCTCACCGCCCACTGCACACTGCCCACTATCGATTGCCTTAAACTTATCTTCAGACTGGCAATTTTCGTAGTTCCATGCGAGAATAGATTATAGGATTTATCCCGGAGATGCGAGGAAAAATTTATAGATCCTTGCCGCCCGGTAAGACGACTTTTAAAGTCGTCCTGCCGATTATAAATTTGCCCAGTAAGACGACTTTTAAAGTCGTCCTACGATTATAAAGCCGTCCTAACAATATTTCCCATCCTTTACCAGGGTGCAAAAATGGACTCAATGAGAAAAAATCGCCGCGGTTTCACTTTGATCGAAATGCTGGTCGTGATTCTAATCATTGGCATACTGATTGGACTTTTATTGCCCGCCATCCAATCGGCCCGCGAAAGCGCCCGGGCGGTCCAATGCATTAACAATGAGCAGGAATTGGGCAAGGCATTGAGCATAAATGCACTTAGACGACCTCAAACGGATTCGCTGCCAAGCGTGCTTGGTACGAATACTAACTGGGTGGTTAACATCCTTGACGATTTGGGCCGCATGGATTTATGGCAGCAATGGCAAAGTGGAAATCACAATCCCGTAAAAGTCGCTCTACTGATTTGTCCTTCAGATTCCTTCATTGAACCCATAGGCGGATTGTCCTACGCCATTAACTATAATTTAAGTGGCAAAAGCATTTCTTCCATAAACTCACCTGCACGCACGGTGCTGCTTTCGGAGAGATTGCAAACAGTGATGTTTTCGGAGGGCTTGCCGGCAGCAATGTGGAATGATGTGTCTAACGTCAATTGTTTATCTTTTCCATGGCCGCCTAACAGTAACCAAAGTGATTCTGGAAATCCGTATAATTCATCAACATATTTGCAATCACCGAAGATTAACGAACCTAATCTGCTTTTTCCATCAAAACCTGGGCCGGGACTGGGAAGCAATCATCGAGGTTATATCAACATAACATTCTGCGACGGCCACACGGAAAAGATTCCGGAAGCGACTTACACCTGGCTCGATCCCGATAATCAGCTTATCGGCATTCCGTAACCGCTATTTCACGGTGAAGCGGTAATTCAGGACCCTTGGGCCGTCGATTTCGCTGGCCCTAAGCCAGAGGATTTTGCCGTAAAGCTCCTTGCCGTCATCCAGGCTAAAGGTATGCAGGTTTTGCCCCTGCGCCTGGTCCAGGACATCGTACATCAAGCGCCGCCGGTCGGGCGCAAAAAGTTCGCAGCGGAAATTCACGGCCCGATCCGTGGAATTCACGAATTTCTGCTCCACTTCCAGCTTATTCTCCGCGTTGAGCCGGGTTTGGGTCTCGATGCGCACGTCGCCCGTGCCCATCTCGACGTGTCTCAGCACGCTGAATTTATAGATCCGATCGGCCTGGATCTCAAAATCGACCCGCACCTCATGCCGGCCGGCGGCGGCGGTGTCGGGAAAGGTGATCGAAATCGGCTGGTTAAGCTCTTCTCCGGCGGCCAGGTGAAAATGAACCTCTTTCGGACTTACGATCCATCCCTTGGGCACGGCGAAGGTTGCAGTCCCGGCCGCCTCGCCGGGAAAGGAATTTTTCACCCGAAAACCGTTCGCCTGCTCCCGGCCGGTTATGCTCGGCATTAGCTCCCGCTCGAAACTTAGGTCGATATACCAGCGTGCAACAGGTAAACTCAGTCCGGTGACAAAAGCGGGCAAGTTATCGGCGCGGATAACCTGGGCGTTATCGCGTTTTTCCGGCGGAAGTGCGCGGCCCCATAAATCGACCTGTTTCGCACCTTCACCCAGGTACATAATCTCTTCCACGGGTTTGTCGTTCCAGAGGACCATAACCGTGTCGTTTTCCCCGACGAAAACATGGTTCTGGCTGCCGTGCGCAAGCTGCATGTCGCCGATATACCTGGCGCCGCCCAGTTCCAGGGCCGTAGTCCGCCAGGGCAAAAACAGTTCGCCCGGCGTGCCGTCTTTGTTCATCAATCCGCAATCGGCATCGAAGGGATCGGGGCAAAAAACGGCGTCCGCGCCGTGGATTTTCGCCGCGATCATTTGTTTGACAAGGTCTTCGGCGCGGTCGGCGGTTGGATAAGACGACCTGGACAACGCCCTTAGCGACACCCAGCGCAATTGCGGCGAGTCCTTGGCCGCATCGAGATACGCCGCCATGGCCTGCGGAGAAAGGGGTTCCGGGCTGAAAATGGCCGCGAACCGCAAGGGAAATTTCTTGCCCGCCACCTGCGACGGCAAGGCATTCCTGCTGTCCCATCCAACGCCCAGGTTTATGTCGCGGACCGCGCGATCCAACTGCTTTTTAACTTCCCCGAGTTTGTCGGGAAAATCCGGGGCGGTCGACAAGCTGGCGTCGGCATCGTCGCCCAGTTGCCACCAGCGAACCTGAGCGGCCAATTGCGACACGACCGGTTCCAAGGACGGGTACCAGACTTTGGCTCCTGCGCCAAAAATTTCATAGGCGGTGAGCGGCTTTGACAAGGGAAGTTGCTCGCGCAATTCATCGGGCGGATCGTTCAACAAACCCACCAATTCAACGCCCCCGGCATTGAGTTGTTCGCCGAAGTCCAGCAACTCCTTGAGCGTTCGACCGCCGTTTTTCTCCGCGAACCAGAGCGGATACTTTACCCAGTTGACGCCGGCCTGGCTTAAAAGCGGGCTCAATTGCCCGAGCGGAATGGGGTGGCCGCCATTGGGCAGGGTCCAGCCGAACTCGCCGCCGGCGGGCGCCTGACGGGACTGAACAACGGCCAGGGTCATATCGCGGGATTGGAGTTCCGCACCCTTGGCGTGCAATTCCGCCCGCACCCGGTAAAACCCCGGTCCGGGAACAGGCGGTTCCCAACTTACGGCGCAGGCCTTTGCGGTAGTTGCTTCGGCGGCGCCTTGACGATCGTCGCCCGCATCGCCGCCCTTTTCACCCAACTTGCGCGTATCATCCGCCAGGCAACGTCCAAGGGCGTCGAACAATTTGAAGACGATGTCGCAATTGCAATCCGCATATCCCGAGGCCGTGCAAGTCACTTCGACTTTGGCGGGCACGAGGAAAAGATTGTGCGGCTGATTGGCCTTCAATTCCAGGCGCGGCAATCGCAGAAGCCGCAAGTCGGCAAAGGCGATTGAACCCTTCAAATCGCCGGCGCCGCGCGGTTCGACGTGCAAACCGATAACGGCCAGTTTTGTTTCCCGGCCGGGAGGCGCAATCGGCCCCAAGACGATTTTCTTCCAGTCCTGCGTGCCCGAGGCCTCGTCGCTTTCAAATGTAACCAGCGGATGCTTGTCGGCATCTAAAAAGGTCACCGATAAAAATGCCCGATCCAGTTCTAGTTGCTGCGTGCGAATCAATCCTTCCAGCACGTAACAGTAAGGCGCGCCCACTTCAAAGGGCGGGCTGAACACGGCTGCCCCACCTCCGTCCAGATCGACCTGGAGGCATTGCTGTGCGCCGGGCGGGAAATTTCCGGCCTCGGCCGCAGCGGGCTGAATTTTGATCTTCACGTAGCTGGGATATCCTTGCCCGCGCCGCCGCGTCCAACCGTCCGGCCAGCCGTCGAAATTGGCGTCGCACGATTGATCGAACTTGCAACTGAAAACTTCGATCGCGTGGGGATAACGCTCATTGAGAGGCTTATCCGCCTCGGCGGCCAGGAACAACAGCGGCAATATGGCGGAATTAATAAACAAGCCCATGAATTATTTATCGTCCTTTACCGGGCGGGGACTTTTATTTTGTGGCTTTTCACCCGATATATTTTGCCATTTGGATCGCTGTTCGTCGGTTAATAATTGCATGGCATTGCCGCGGGCCGTGCTAAACAATTTTTGATATTGGTCCGGGCTGATGGCTTCGTTCACCTGCCCTTCCAGGTCGGTGATCAGTTGGGCAGTGGCGTCAACAATTTGCTGAAGATGCCGCTGTTGCTCTTCGGTAATATGCAATTGGCGAATCACCTCGGGCAGTAAAAATACCGAAGCGCCGGGATTGCTCGGAATCAGGTGCATCAATTCTTCCTGTAAATTCGCCAGGCGTCCCAGGGGGCCCGCATTGTCGTCAGATTGAGAAATTATTGTCGCTTTTGCCTTGTTCGCGGGCGAGAGCTTTTCCCAATCCGGCTCGTTGTTCTCGAATTTAGCCGTAGCCGCGATGCTTTTCGAAAGTCCGGATTCGTCGCCGACGAAATTGCCCTTCACATTTCGCATAAATAATATCACTATTACGGGCAATATAACCACCACTGTCACAAAAAGCATGCCAAAACCAATCACGGGAGAATGCGCAGGCATAACGACCGAAAAATTATCTCTCAGCGCCGGCCAGGACCAATCCGCCTTTTTTTTATTCGGATCGAGAGTATCGCCCAGTCGATACAAGCCCAGCCTGAAACATTGCGATTGCCCATCAGGCGTTGAGGCTTTCTCCGCTCCCGGATGCTCTATAGGCGTGACATATACCAGGCGGATTTCATACCAGTCGTCGCCGGGCACAGCAAACCCGTGCTGCCGATCTCCACCCCGGGCGGCAGGCATGAAATTGCCGCAAATCCGCTGGCCGATTGATCAAATAACTGTACCGGGAAGCGAATTTCGCCGAATCGCAGCTCGCCTTCTTGCCGCGAACTTGGAATGGCAAATCGATAAGCTTGTCTTTTTTCTGAATCCACGGAAGTTGTATTCGCCAAGGTCTATAGTCTTGTTACATACAGGTCGCACGCCTCGATCCAATCCCGGTGTTTACGCCTGGGATCCAAAAGCGTTACCATCATTTGTAACGTCAAACCCCTTTACAGGATTCATTCAATCCCGGCTTCCGCTCCATATAGCGGCCGCATAAATGAGATTGTGTATTTCTCCCGTCCCGGGCGCGAACGCCTGAGTTCAAGAAAACAAAACCGCATTCATAGATCGTGTCATATAAAATCTAGCATCCCCCTAAAGCGGCTGATGGCGGTCTGCGTGCAGAAGTAAAATTTAGTTGTTTTCTCCCAGAATTGGGCTACAAGATAATTATCGATGTTGCATTTTTGCATCATTTTCATCACGATTAAGCGGAATTAAGATTGCAAATTCATTATTCGGCAGTAAGTGTTTAGGCTAAATCATGCGCGCCACCCCTTCACCAGCAAGATCCTGGTTGCGAACCATTATAGAGGGGGGGGTATGTTTGTGCATCCTATTGCTGTTCACGCAAACCTGGCTTATCGACGGCCTGATTGCGCCCTGCCGGGTAAGCGGCGGTTCCATGGCCTTTGCCTTGTGGGGCGCTCATCGCCTGGTGATCTGTCCCGATTGCGGCTTTGCCTTTGCTTGCGAGGCCCAGGCTCCGCCTCCAAGTCCCAGGGCGATATGCCCGAATTGCGGTTCCGTGATCGGCGGAATTGATTCACTTCCCGATCTGGACGGAGATCGCCTTCTGGTCGATCGCTGGGCATTTCAATTTCGCCGCCCGAGGCGTTGGGAAATCGTGGCCTTTCGACACCCCCTGGAAGCGAAGAAAATCGTAATAAAACGCGTGGCGGGCTTGCCCGGCGAATCCTTGCAAATAAAAAACGGCGATCTTTACCTCAACGGACAAATCCAACGCAAATCCCTGGACTGCCAACGCTCGATGGCCGTGCTGGTTTATGACGCCGGATATCCGCCCGCCGTCATACCCGGCCGGCCGGCGCTTCCTCCGCGCTGGCAAGTGGAAAATGAAAAAAGCCGCTGGAATTCGGCCCAAGGACGATTCTCACATCACCCTCACCCTAGCCCTCTCCCGGAGGGAGAGGGGACTATCGACTGGCTCGTCTATCACAATTGGCGGCGAACGCCAAACCAAAAAGATGAAGTCCAAGAATGCCCCGTTACCGACATCATGCCTTACAATCAAGGCCTGCCGCGCCGAGAGGAAGACGTCCACGTCGTCAGCGATCTAATGCTCTGCTTTCGTTTAGAAGCAATTGCCGGCCAAGGCAAGTTTTTCACCCGGGCAATCGACGGGAAGGACGTCTTCCAGGTTGAAATCGATCCGCCGTCCGGCGTCTATCGGGCAACCCGCAATGGCCGCGAGATTTCGCCGGAAAACAATGGCTTTGTCCCCAACAATAAAAGTCTGGACGTCACCGTCTCACTGTTGGACCGCCAATTCTTGTTGGCCATTAACAATCGGACGGTCTTTTGCCTGCCCTTGGATGATCCGATTTCAAAGACCGAACCCACATCTCAACCTTTCGCCATAGGGGTAGAACAACTGGGCACCGATGTCGCGGATCTGCGGATATACAGGGACGTGTATTATACCCATCCTATCGGCTGGGATAGCCGGAGGGGGCAGGATCAACCCGTCCAACTGGCGGGTAACGAATACTTTGTCCTGGGTGATAATAGCTCAATTTCCGAGGATTCCCGAACCTGGCCAAGCCGCTTCCCTATCGTGGATGACTTATTGATAGGCAAACCCTTAATGATCATATTCCCCGCCAAATCATTTACCATCGGTCCCTGGCAATTTCAGGTTCCCGATCCAGGCCGAATTGGTTATATTCGGTAGAAGGTGTTTTGTTTTTTTGCAGGCTATCGTGGTCAGTGAACTATTGAATGAAGTGCAACGTAATTTGATTATCCCCCAGAATGCGGGAGAATTTCTCAAAATAATAATCACCATCGAATGCCTATCCCGTGCCGATCCTTTGAGTTCTACCCCAGAGCCTTAACCCTCGCTCTCAGTCCTTATTATTCATGGCAAAATCTAAACCGATCATAATCTCCAAGACGACTTCGCCCGTTGGTCGAAAGCCGTGGCTCGCCCGGCACGCGCCGTCGGCGGCATCGATCCGCGAGACAATCGAATCCATAGCGATTGCCTTTGTATTGGCTTTTTTATTTCGCACTTTCGAGGCCGAGGCGTTTGTCATTCCCACCGGCTCGATGGCCCCTACGCTGATGGGTCGGCACAAGGACGTGAAATGCCAAATATGCGGTTATCCTTACCAGGTAAGCGCCAGCGAGGAGGTGACCAGGGAAGGGGAATTTAAAACATATAACGATCAAATAGCCGCTTGCACCTGCCCGATGTGCGGCTACACCATGCAAATCGACGGCCGCAACCCGCAGCCGTCTTATTCCGGCGATCGCATTATCGTCAACAAGTTTTCCTACCAATTCGAGGATCCGAAACGTTGGGACGTGATCGTATTTTATTATCCCGAAGGCGCCCGCGACAATTACATCAAACGTCTCGCCGGCCTGCCCAACGAAACGCTCCGCATCCGTTTCGGCGACGTTTGGATCCGCGACGATAAAAGCCGCGCCGGGGAAAACGACGGCCGGGAGGAGTTCCATATAGCCAGGAAGCCGCCCGATAAACTGCTGGCCATGCTGCAAACGGTGTTCGACAACGATTACATGCCCGCCATGGCAAAATCCGGATGCCCGGTTCGCTGGCAATCCGATCCCGTCGCGGGCGGATCGGTCGGCGCATGGACCTCGGATGATAATGCTTCCTACCATATCGACGGCCAGGCGGAGGGCGAAGTCTGGCTCCGTTACCGGCATCTTGTGCCTTCTTTCCCCCACTGGCAAACGGTTTCGGGCGGCGCCCCTTATTGTAGGTCCAATAAAACCGCAATTGATCACCGATTTCACGGCTTATGATAGCGGAGAATCGGTCGAGGATACCTTTAGATATCCCGTCCCAAATCCGATCAAATTGGGTTTACACTGGGTAGGCGACCTGGCAGTTTCGGCCACCGCCGATGTGGAAAGCCAGGGCGGCCAGGTGGTGTTGGAACTTGTCAAGGGCGGGCGGAAATTTCAATGCCGCCTGGATGCCGCCACCGGCCAGGCCTCGCTTTCCATCAACGGCGACGACATGCAATCTTTCCACCCAACCGCGAAAACGCAATTCCGCGAACCGGGCAAATACGACCTTATTTTTTCCAACTGCGACAGGCAGTTGCTGCTGTGGATCAACCATGACGCGGTCAAATTCGATTCCCCGACCACTTATGACGATCTGAACAACTTGCAGCCAACCCGCTCCGATCTAACGCCCGTGAGCGTGGCGTCGCAGGGCGCCAGGTTGAAATTGAACCATCTAAGAGTAATGCGCGATATTTATTATATCGCAGTAAATAAAAACTCACGCCGTCTTGAATTTCCTTACGGAGACAGAAAAAACGGCCAGCTTGTTGACTATGTCAAAGTGCCTGATCTTTTGGCCCAGGGAAAAGTCGAACAATTCTTTTCCGATCCCGCACAGTGGAGCGATCTCGAAGAAAAATATCTGGGAAAAGTGGAATTCACCCTTAAGGACGAACAATTTTTCGCACTGGGCGACAACAGCGCGAAAAGCCAGGATAGCAGGCTTTGGACTTCTCAAGATGGGGTTCCACGATGGTGGATCGACCGCGATTTGCTCAAAGGCAAGGCCTTGTTCATCTACTGGCCGCACTCCTGGAATAGAATCCCTTATGTAAACATCCCCTTCCCATATTTCCCCAATTTTTCCAGAATGCACTTTATAAAATAAGCGGTTCCCAGCCGCTGAACCCCGAACCCTAAACCTTGTAACTTGAACTCGAATCCTTAATTTTAGCCGCGCTCGCCTTTGGCTCGCGGCTAAACGATTATCCTGAACCCTGACCTCTGAACCCTGACCTCTGAACCCTGAACCCTCATGCTCGAAGCCCAAGGATTGGTAAAAATATACGGCCTGAGGCGCGTGGTCGACGGCGTAAATTTCCGCGTCGATCAAGGCGAAATCGTGGGGCTTTTGGGTCCCAACGGGGCCGGCAAAACCACCACCTTCCGCATGACCTGCGGCATGATCGCGCCCAATGCGGGCAGCGTTAAAATCAACGGCGTGGACATCACCAATTGGCCCATGTACATGCGGGCCCGACAGGGCGGCATGGGATACCTGGCCCAGGAATCCAGCGTGTTCCGCAAACTGTCCGTGGAAAAAAACCTTTTAGGCGTGATGGAAATGCTGGGCATGGACCGCAAAACCCGCCTGCGCCGCTGCAATGAACTCCTGGAACAGTTCGACATCAAACGCCTGCGCAAGGCCATGGCCCTCTCGCTCTCCGGCGGCGAGCGGCGCAGACTGGAAATCGCCAGGGCCCTGGTGTCCGAGCCCAAGATCATTATGCTCGACGAGCCTTTCACCGGCATCGACCCGGTAACTATCGCCAGCATCCAGAAAATCATCCATCAATTGCGAGACCAGGGAATAGCGATTTTGATCACCGATCACCAGGTGCGCGAGACCCTGCAGATCACCGACCGCTGTTATTTGATCCGCAACGGGAAGGTGGATTGCCACGGACCTCCCCACGAGGTGTTGGCCAATCCCGAGGCCAGGAAATACTACTTCGGCGAAGACATGGACATCGGCAGCAAGGGCGTCATAACGCCCCACCGCGCCGATTTCCAGCGCACTTCGGAAATCCATCGCAGACGCTGAGCTCTCCGTCTCCTCTCCCTTTAAGATAGAATTATGGTGAGGGCTGAAATGCACATGTGCAGTCGTCATCGCCTCCGGCTCCTTGACCAAAGTGAGAGGAGAGAAATGTGCAAAATCCACTATAATTGTTCGCGTTCGGCGGCACGCTAATGTCAAAGCGCAAGAAATCTTCTCAGAAAAAATCGCTCCCGTCCCGTCCGGGAACATCCATGTTTTCGGCGCTGAGCATAATCGTGCCGGCGGGAGCGGCCGCCATAGCCCTTGCCGCGCTGCTGGCTTACATACCGGCCATAAACGGCGGGTTCGTTCTGGATGATGAATTGCTGCTGACGGATAGTATTTATATAAGAGACTCCAACGGCCTGTACAAGTTCTGGTGCACCACTGCATCGCTGGACTACTGGCCGGTGACAAACACCTCGTTCTGGATGGAGTGGCGATTGTGGGTAATGAACCTCGCCGGATACCATGTCACTAATTTGATATTGCACATTGTCGAAGCAGTGTTGATTTGGATCATCTTGCGGAAGTTATCCATTCCCGGGGCCTTTTGGGCGGCGATGATTTTCGTCCTGCACCCGGTGAACGTGGAGTCGGCGGCCTGGATCGCGCAGCGGAAAAACATGATGGCGATGTTGTTTTTCTTGCTGTCGATTCTGTGGTATTTAAAGGTTCTCATGCCTACGGCAAACAGGAGTGCGGCGCTCTCGCCCCTTTCCTCCCGCTCCTCGCCCCTCGCTCCTCGATCTTCGATCCTATTCTATTGGCTGAGCCTGTCGGCGTTCGTGTTGGCGATGCTCGGCAAGGCGTCGGTGGTTGTTCAGCCGGTATTGCTACTGGGGATCGCCTGGTGGTTGAGCCCCAAAGAGGCGGGCCCTGTTTTCTCGCCCGGAAAAATGAGTCTGTCGCCATATGTCCGGCGCAACCTTGCTCTAAGCGCGCCTTTTTTCGCGGTTGCCATTGTCCTGACGGTCGTGAACGTCTGGTTCCAGAAACACGGCGTTGAAGTGGCGTTTCGGAAGGTCGGTTTCGCGGAGCGACTGTTGGGCTCAGGGGGCGTAATATGGTTCTATCTTTACAAAGCGCTCTTGCCGTTGAACCTTGTTTTCGTATATCCGCAGTGGCAAATAAAAACGGATAATCTCCTCTGGTGGCTGCCGCTTGCGGCGGCCTTGGCCGTTACGGCCGTGCTGTGGCGGCATCGGAAGGATTGGGGCAGGCCGCTGCTGTTCGCCTGGGGATTTTTCTGCGTGGCCCTGACGCCGGTTCTGGGACTGAAAGACGTGGGCTTCATGGAACATTCGCTGGTGGCCGACCATTATCAACACATCGCAATCATCGGGGTGATAGCGTTGATTTCGGCGGGCTTTAGCGCTTGGCATCGGCGGGCGCGAGACAAACCGCCCTGGGCAATCGCAGTCGCCGCGGCGGCATTGGCGGTTCTCGCCATTCTGACGTGGAGGCAAAGCGGGCTATACCATGACGCCGTTACACTATATAAATCGATCCTGGAAAAAAATCCCCAGTCCTGGATGGCGCAAAACAATTTGGGACTTGTCTTGGAAAAATCGGGCAAACCGCAGGAGTCGATCAACTACTTCCGCGAAGCGCTGCGGCTTAAGCCCAACTACCCAGAGGCCCGTTACAATTGGGCAATCGCCCTGGTCAATTTAGGTCTACTACCGGAGGCTGCCGAACAATATGAGCAAGCCTTGAAGCTGAAACCCGATTTCGCACAGGCCCACAATAATTTGGGAATCGTATTGTATAAAATGGACCGGCTACAGGAGTCGATCGATCAATTCCAGCTTGCGCTACGCACGAAATTCGATTACCCCGAGGCCCACAACAACCTGGGCAGCGCCTTGGCCCGTGTAGGCCGGCATAAGGAGGCCGCCGAAGAGTTTCGGCAGGCGATTCGGCTGAAGCCGGACTATGCCAAGGCCTACTACAGCCTGGGAAATGCATGTAAAGCATTGGGACAACATCAAGAGGCGATCGATAACTACAAAAAAGCCTGGGAACTGGCCGTAACTCAAGGGCAAACGGAACTGGCCGGCCAGATTGAACATACAATAAATACCATCCGCGACGGCTCGGCAAAACCCGTTGATTCGCCACCCGATTCCAATTCGCCGCCTCCGCCGCCCTAATCCTTCGAAAATCCCATATTGGCCAAATCATGTCGCATACCGATATCAGACTGGGTTTAGGATTAATCGGCGTCGGCCGCCAATGGGGGCACGCGGCAAGCCAGGTACCTGATGAAACCGCCGCGCTTAATTTCCTCAAAGGCGCCTTTGAATTGAATGTGGATTTTTTCGATACCGCGGCCTCTTACGGATCGAGCGAAGAGCGCCTGGGAAAATTCCTGCGAACCCTCAGTCCCGTGCAAAGGGCACGCATCACGGTGTCCACAAAATTCGGCGATCACTGGGATGAAAAAACCCAAAACTCATACGTCGATCATTCCTTCGGCGCCCTGCGCGAGTCTCGATCGAAGTATATCCAGATTAGGGAAAATCGACATCCTCCAATTGCACAAGACCACTGTCCGGACGTTGAAAAGCGACGACCTGCGGCGGGCCATGGACTACGCCCGCGAAAATGGCATTTCCCGCTTCGGGGCCAGCATAAGCGACCTGGAATCGGGCCGGATGGTCTCGGAAAGCGACGTGTTTTCGATAATCCAATGCCCTTACAACGCGGAAAACGCGAAATTCGGCGAAATCATCGATCTGGCCGAAGAAAATCACAAACTCGTGCTCACCAACCGCCCTTTCGGAATGGGTAAACTTTTATACGATGAAGCACGAGAAGTGGTCGATAAAAAAGCACGGCAAATCGAGGCCTTTTCCTCCATTCTTAGCAAGAAGTTCCATGGCTTTATCCTTTCCGGGACAAAGTCGCTGGAACATCTGCGAGAAAATATCGAGGCCTTCTCGCTCGCCTCCCGCCGATTCACATAGGAGAACAGGCATTCCTGCCTGTCTTAAAAACTATCTCCATCTCCATCGGGCAGACAAGAATGTCTGCCCTCCTAGAAAGCCCCCATTTTTTTCGCCGCCCAAAGGGCCAGTTTTTCCCGAAAGATTTTGGCGTTGTGGCGGATGTTGACGGGAAAAGAGCGGCGGAAAAGGAAATCGCCGATTGATTTCGTAATCCGACTGCCTTGTCCAAGCAGGCGGATTTCGTCGAGCAAGGCTTTTTTGGCCGCCGGAGTTTTGGGAAATTTGCCTTGCTTGGGCTCTAATATTATGACGGGATGTTGCATACCGGGCGGGCCGACGCCCACCAGGGCCGAGCGGAAAATATCGGGATGCTGATTGAATATCGCCTCGCAGCAGACCGGATACAACGCACCGCCGGCCGAAAGCACGCGATGCGCGACCCGCCCGCAAAACCAGAATCGCCCTTCCCTGTCGAAATAACCCGCGTCGCCCATGCGGTGCCAAATTTTGCCCGCATGTTGGGGCGACAGTTCAACTGTCGCCCCAACTGATTCAATTTGTTCGGCGATTTTTGCCGTTTTATTCGCTTCCACGCGGGTAACGTAGCATTGGGTCACTTGCGGGCCGCTGACAATCAGTTCCCCGATTTCGCCGGCGGGCAATTCTTTAACGTCCGCGATCGATGGGATCGGCCCGTCGCTGATGCGGATCACCTTCCACTCGATTCCGGCGAATTTCCGGCCCACGCAGGTTCCGGCCCCTTGCCGGGTTTTTTCAGCGGTTTCGCCCAGCACTTCGCCGGCGGCGATGGAAGAGACCGGCAAGGCCTCTGTTGCGCCATAGGGCGTGTGCATGTCGCCTTGCTCATTGATGCAATCCTTCATCCGCCGCAGCACGTTCAACCGGAACCGGCGCACCGGACGACAATACTCGCCGCACCGTCGAAAGCCGGATTTTACGTTCTTCGCAGTACCGGCCCACGCGGTCCCATATCGCCGGCGAACCAAAGGCTTGCGTAGCCTTCCAATCGCTTGCCGCCTCGATGATTTTGGCCGGATCAACGCCCGCGGGTTTTGACGGATCCATGTCCGGAATCACGGCCGTCACGCCCATCGCGCAGTTGAAAAGTCCGAACAGCGGGAAGGCGGGCAGATCGATTTCGCCCGGCCGAATGTCGAAACGCTCGCGGATTTGCTCCACTTGAGCCTGAAAATTGCCGTGGGTAAAGAGCACGCCCTTTGGCTCTCCGGTGCTGCCGGTGGTAAAGATGATCGCCGCCGGATCATCGGCCATGGTTGCCGCCATGTCGCCGGCCGCGTGCACCGCTTCAGATGATGCGGCTTGGCGAAGCTTTTCCAATGTCGTTCCACCCCAAAACCAGCGCCGCCCCACGGTTACGTTGAATCTCGCCCTGGGGAATCTCCGCCGCAAAAAAACCCGTACGGCATGAACCAGCGGAACGGCGATAAAGCCTTCCGGCTCGACATCGGCCAGGCAGCGGATAAGATTCCTTCGGCCCATGCCCGGATCGATCAAAACGCTCACCGCCCCGGCCTTGAGCAACGCAAAGACCAGCGATACGAAATCGATCCCGGGCCGTACAAGCAGCGCCAGTCGCGTGCCTGGAGCCACGCCCATGCGCCGCAAACCCAAAGCAATGCAACCACTGTCGCTATCCAGTCGCCTGAAGTTGAAATGCCGATATTGCCGCTTGCCCAAGTTGTCATAACCAAGTGGTTCCACCACGGCAATGGCATCGGGCATGGCTTGGGCCATTTCGCTGAGCCGGGCGGCGACGTTAAGCGGATGATTCATGATCATCTATCTTGACAATCAGGGCAAAATCCCGCAATCCCCTTAATCGAGTCGCCATGTATTGAAGTCCGGCCACTTAATACTATAAAATGATGCGAACGCGAAATTCAGGCAGATATCCCGCTGGAAAACGTCCTTGCCCTTTTCGACGCCGCCTACGATTATGAATTCTATGATTAATTGGCCGAGCTTGCTGGGCATATCGCTGGGATTGGCCATGGACGCCTTTGCCGTGTCGATAGCCGTGGGCCTGGGCCTTGCCCGAGTAACGCCGCGCCACACCTTTCGCGTCGCCTTCCACTTCGGCCTGTTCCAATTCCTGATGCCGGTGATCGGCTGGGCGCTGGGCCGGCAGTTGAGCCTTTATTTTAGTCGATACAACCACTGGGTGGCCCTGGCGCTTCTTTCCTTTATCGGCTGCAAGATGCTGTGGGAGGCCGGCGCCAGGCATGAATCCTCTGCCAAAGGCGATCCTACCCGGGGCTTGATGCTCGTCACGCTTTCCCTGGCCACCAGCATCGACGCCCTGGCAGTGGGCGTGAGCATGGCGCTTTTGGGCGTATCCGTTTGGATGCCCAGCGTGGTTATCGGCCTTATCACCGCCACGCTAAGCGCGGTGGGCATCAGATTCGGAGGCGCGCTGGCGCGCGCTGGCAACGCTGGGCTGAAATCGCCGGCGGAGCGGTCTTAATCCTTATAGGACTGGAAATATTCTTCTCCCACATCGCCGCGTAAAGTGCGTGAAACGCCCACATTTTCAGTGCCGAAGACAGGACTTGAACCTGCACGCCCTTGACGGGCACTAGGTCCTGAACCTAGCGCGTCTGCCAGTTCCGCCACTTCGGCTTCATCTTGATTTCTAGTTTAGTTGCCGCAAAAAAACAAGGGGGGACTGGTCCGGCGGCCCGGGTCCTCGAACCTGGACGGAACAGCCGCATAAAGAAAACATGGATCCCTGCCAAAACTCTTGAAACTCCGACCCAAAACTTTAAAAACCGGCGTTGCCCTCATATATCCACTTTGGGGTGGAAGTTAAAAAAAGTTGGGGCGGCAGTTCAACTGCCGCCCCAACCAAGATATGCAACCAAGTTTTATGCATCAATCAAAATTGGGTGCAGGATCGTTGTTATTTCTTGTTATGGCAAAGAAATACATGGCAAAGTCCACGTCTTTGCGGATCGTACGCACCGCGCCGTCTCCAAACAGATGATTGACGACCGACGGATGCCCGGACGACGGGCCGTAAGTTTTTGAATTATACGGCGGGACGCCTCCGGCTATGTTGCAAAGATTGGCGAGATTCGAGGGTAGATTGCTCGGATCAGGATATTGCCCGGCATTGGTATTCGGGAAATCATATTGCAAATAGGTGCGCATTAACTGAACAGTGGAAGCGGCATCCGCATCATATTTCCCATTGAAACCGTTGGGAATAACGAAAGGATATCCCGAGCCCACTGTGGTGGACGCCGGCTGATATGAAATATTCGGGGCGCCGGGACTGGGCGTGCCTACGAGGGTGCAAGCCTGGCCGGCAAACCAAGCGCTGCATGAAGTACTCGGCGTTGCAGCATTACCCGAAAAATCCATGGTCTCCAGTGTGATAATGGTGTGGGCGGTTCCATCCATGAAATCCGCTATACGGTTTTGCTTTCCAGGGTAGACGGCCCCGTCAGGATGTGAGGACGAAACCAAAGGAACGGCTGAGCCGTAAGGATTCGCGGTGGCGCCTGGCAAACAATATCCTAAACTTATCATGTTCGTGGCGCCCATAGCCTTATAGTTTGTGACGGCAATCCTACTTCCCTGGTTGGCCGTTTGGTTCAGATACAAGGAATTGGGATTGCTCGGGCATGCCAACTCCGGGATCAGAGTGTCCCGGGCGTTTATCATGTTCTGGTCTGTGCTCCTGTATAACGCGGTTGCGTCCGTAGCCATCAAAGGGGATTTGAGCGCCGTAGTGGTGTTCAAATTGTCATACATTGAGCTGTACTCCATCATAGGGAGTAAATAGACCAAAAAACTCGCCCCACCGACCCAGTTCTTTGCGCCGGTATCTGGGCCAATCTTTGCGGATTGGGGAAATCGTTTGTTGGCGTCGTGATAATTGTGAAACCCCAATCCAATCTGCTTCAGATTGTTGATGCACGCCGCGCGGCGCGCGCCTCGCGCGCCGCCTGGATCGCCGGCAATAGCAAGGCGATCAATATGCCGATGATTGCAATCACCACCAGCAATTCCACGAGGGTGAATCCCCTCTTCTTGCGATAACTAGTCATAAGACCACCTCCACAGAAAAATAAAAGAATAAAAACAGTAAATATCCGCGGCGACCGTCGCCGCAGACACACAAACGCAATAAAATGGAAATGAGACAACTATACGGTGATACACCGCAGCCACTTCTCGTCCATCGTTAACTGGGGAAAGAGTTTTCACACTCTATCCCAGCGCTTCTGATTCTATGTTATCGACCGCTACTTTGTCAAAGGATTTTTCATTATTTTTTTATGTGTAATCTATCCCAACCCTCTGCGAATCACCATCTTCTGATCAATATTACCAGTTTTATTCGTTTTTTGAGTATTATCGCATTAACGTCCAATTGTGATACACAACGTTAAATAATGTTGCACAATAATCACCTCTATTTGTACAATAGCCTAACCTATATCTGTCAATTGACTTACATTGTCATCGGTCTTTGTTAAAATAAACTCCTTATTGCGGATTTTATGAAAAAACTACTGCAATTGTCAAAAGAAATATAAAATTTACGTCAATCAATTATAGACATTCTAGGTATAAACACATATTATGGGCTATCTCGATAACCCACATTGGGCATTAAGATTGCGGTCTATTCCCTTCCTTTTTTTAGCCCCTTTCAACTGATAATATTTCACACGAATTGCTTAAAACATGGCTGCTTCCCTTGTTGTGGTATCCGGACCTGCACAAAGTGGAAAAACGCGTTATATGCTTACGCGTTACAGGGAGGAGTTGCACACTAACAAACCGGGAACCGCTTTGTGGCTGGCCCCGGCCTGGCGAGCAGCGGCCGATGTCCGCAACAGTATCTTGGGCGCCGAGTTGCCGGCCTGCTGGGAACCGGGTGTGTTGACTTTCGACAAGTTCTCCCAAGCCATTCTTGACCACAGCGACCTGACTATCCGGCCCTTAAATTCTTCCATGAAGCGGCAGTTCGTGCGCAGTTTGATCGAAGAGCAAAATGCCCGCGGCCGTTTGCGGTATTTCAGCTCCATCGTCACGACCGGCGGGCTGGTCGATCTGGTTTGCGAAATCCTCAGCGAATTGAAACGCTTGGAAATCTGGCCCGAGGAATTTCGCCGCGCATGCCAGGCTCGCGTGCCACCGGCTCAGCCAGTGCAGCAGATGGCCGACAAGGATCAGGAATTGCTGGAGCTTTACGAAACTTATCAGCTTACCCTGCGCGAGAATCAACTTTACGATGCCGAAGGCCGATTCTGGTCGGCCCGCGACCGGCTGCAACAGGAGCAGCGCAGGCCTTTTGAAAATCTGCGTTTAGTGGTTGCCGACGGATTTACCGACTTCACCCGCACGCAGCACGAAATTCTCGAACTGCTCGCCGGCTGGGTCGATGAAATTTTCATATCTCTGCCCCTTGAGTCCGAACCCCGCCGCGCCGATCTCTTCAGCAAGCCCTTGAAAACATTAGCGGAATTGCAGCGTCGCCACGCCGATCTGACGATCGAGGAAATTCCCCGGCCTGAAAACTCCTCCTGGCCGGCCATGAGTCATCTGGAAAAAAACCTGTTTCTCAATCCTCGCCGTGTCAGCGGGCGTGGCACTGGCTCAGCCAGTGCCACCCATGATCACAGCTCGGCCAGTGCCGCCCGCGCCGCTGGTTTTGAAGGAATCGAAATCCTGCCTGCCGCAAAATCCCAAGGCGAAATGGAACTGGTGGGAGCAAGAATTAAGCGGCTTTTGGCCGAAGAAACCGCCCGGCCGGGCGATATCGCCGTCGTATTCCGCTCCCCGCAAGATGACGGGGGATTGGCCGCCGAGGTCTTTCAAGGGCTCGGCATTCCGGCATCTTGGGAAATGGGACAAACGCTGGATCGAATTCCTATAATGCGGGCGCTGAAGTCGCTCTTGCAATTGGACCTTGAGGATTGGCCCTTTCGCCGCCTGCTGGCCGTTTTGGGCAACAACTATTTCCAGCCGGATTGGCCCGAATGGAAGGCCGGCGAGTCGGCGGCAATTCTGGAAAAAGCCATCCGCAATTTGCAAATCCCTCGTGGGCGAACCGCCTTGCTCGATCAACTTGCCGACCAAACCGCGGATCACGTTGCTTCCAGTATTCTTCACCGGCTGGCAGCCGCTTTTGACAATTTGCCTGCAAATGCCACACTGCCGCAATGGGCAAAGGCTTGGGAAAAACTCGCCCAGCAAACAGGAATGTTCAGGGTTCAGGGATCAGGGTTCGGGGTTCAGGATTCCGCTTCATCCTTCATCTCTGATCCCTCATCCGACGCAACAGCATGGAATCGCCTGCAAGCCGCGCTTTTGGCCGGCGATACGCTAGCCGCCTGGCGCAATTGCCGGGCCGATGAACTGGATCGCGAGCAGGCGTTTCTCGCCCTTGGCGACATACTCGGAAGCGAACGCCTGCCGGCGGCGAACGACGAGTCGGGCCGGGTGCGCGTGCTTGGCGCGGCCAGCGTCCGATCGCTCAAAGTGCCCTTTCTTTTTTTGGCCGGTTTATCGGAAAAAGCCTTCCCCCCGCCCGACCGTGAGGATCGGCTTTACAGCGAAGTCGAATACCTGGAACTCATTGAAAAAGGCTTGCCTTTTGTGGCGCGTACCGAACGATCCGCGAGGAGATGCTGTTGTTTTACGAGGTTTTGACCCGCGCCACCAGGCGTTTGTATCTGAGCTATCCAGCCCTGGACGATGCCGCCCAGCCGCTTTCGCCAAGCCCATACGTGTTGGAAGTCATACAGGCTTGCGGCGGCGAGGAAATTGTCCGCTCGCCGGTTATAGACATACGGCCCATCCCCAGCGAGGACGAACCGCTCTCGGCGGCCCAATTTCGCGTCAAGGCCCTGGCCGACGCCCTGGGCCTATCAGCAAAGTCCCCCTCTGCTTTGGAAAATAATAAGGATAATGGCGATGGGAACGGGGATCTATCGCTTCTCGCCGGATTGATGCAAAAAGGAACCGCCAATCTTTCGGCCGGATTGGAAACCATCATTCTCCGCCAGGAAAGACACGATTTCGGCCCGGCCGAAGGCATTCTGCCCGGCAAGGAGGCAAAAAAATTCTTTGCCGCGGAATTTTCGCCAAATCGCTGCTTCACCGCATCCGAGCTGGAACAATTCGCCGCTTGCCCCTTCCGCTTTCTCCTGGAAAACGTGCTAAAACTCGAACCGCCGGAAGACATCGCGCTGGAATTAGACGCCTTGGAGCGGGGCCAAATCGTGCATGATGTATTGGCCTTGTTTCATCGCCGCGTGAACCAGTCGCTGGGACACCCGGCTTCGCCCCTGCAACTCGCGTCTGAAGAATTCGAGCGGCTGCTCCAAAAAGCCCTGGAGGATTCGCTTCCCCGGCCTTCGACCAGTCGCCTGCGCAACGCCCTGAGCGAGATAAATCGCCGCCTGATAGTCGATTGGCTGGCCGAATATCGCAAGCAGTGCGAATCATACGATGCATTATGGTCGGCCTACGACGGGCCGCTTGTGCCCGAGTTTTTCGAAACCTCGTTCGGCGAATCGAAACATCGCGACGCCGCCTCCCTTGCGGCCGAGCAGCCCTTGGAATTCGCCGCGGGCAAAGAAACGATTCGCATTTCCGGCCGGATCGATCGCATCGACACGGGCATGGCCGCCGGCAAAAACGTGTTCAACATCCTGGATTATAAAACCGGCAAGGCGAGGAAATTCGATGCACGCGAAGTCGAACGCGGCACGAGCCTGCAACTGCCCTTATACGCCATTGCCGCCCTGAAACTGCTCCTCAACGATCGCGACCCCAAACCTTTGCAGGCGGGTTATTGGAATGTCGCCGGGGAGGGTTTCAAGTCAAAGCAGTCACTTGTGATGCACGCCCTTGTACGCGGCGATGTCGAAATAACCGAGCAGTGGGAAAAAATCCGCATGGATTTGGAAACAATAATACCCATCTTGGTCCAATGCATTCGCAATGGCGAGTTTCGCGTTTTCAATCCCGACCAAGAGTGCACTCGTTATTGCCCTTTCAGCACGGTTTGCCGCATCCGGCAGATCCGCTCATTGGAGAAGACATGGACGCCGACGACGTAAAATCCGGTAGCCCGGCGCATACCACTGGCTGAGCCGGCGCCGCTCACCGACCAGCAGCGCCGGGCGATCGACACCCGCGACGTTTCGGTGGCCCTCTCGGCAGGCGCCGGGTGCGGAAAAACTTTCGTGCTTACCGAGCGATTTCTTTCGCACATGGAGCCCGGCCGGCCCGACTCCGCGCGTTTGGGGCAACTGGTTGCGATCACTTTCACGGAGCGCGCCGCCCGGGAAATGCGCGACCGCATCCGCGAAAAATGCCGCAGCAGGCTGATCGAATGCCCCGAAGAAGAAGCCGAGCATTGGCTGGAGTTGCTCCGCGAGTTGGATTCCGCCCGCATCAGCACCATCCATTCATTCTGCGCGTTGCTGTTGCGCAGCTACGCCGTGGAAGCCGGATTGGACCCGCGTTTTCGCGTCCTAGATCAGGTCCAAGCCGATACTTTGTTGAACGAAATGATCGACGATCAATTGCGAGAAAGGCTGGCCGATCAGGAAAAACCGGTCGTGGACTTAATCATCCAATTCGGCCTGCGCCGTTTGGCCGCGATGATCGCGCAACTCCTTAGCCGCCGCCAGGAGATCGATTGGGACTGCTGGCTGGCAGTTGACGCCGGATCGCTCGTTTCTAGATGGGGGAAATATCACCACGACAAGGCCCTGCCGCTTTTGCTGCAACAAGTTGTGGCTTCGGATGAGGCAAAAACAGTGCTGGAAATCGCGCGCCTTGGACCGTCGGCCAATCCTGAGATGAAATCAAGAATTGCTTTTTTGCTCGATGCTTTGCCGCATCTGGGCGAAAGCACGGATGCGCAGGCAATTGTGGCAAAAATCCGCGAAGCCGCGAAAATACAAGGCGCGGGATCAAAAAAAGAGTGGATAAGCGAGGAATTGTATGAAAAATACAGGGAGGCCGCCAAAAAGTTGCGAGAAACCATCGACGCCATAAAAGATAAATTAGATTTCGATCCGGAAAAGGCCCTGCCCGCCGCCGAAACCGGTCTGTGTCTGCTCGCCTTGGCCGGCGAAGTGGGTCACGCATATCAGGAGGAAAAACAATCGCTCGCCGCCCTGGATTTCAACGACCTTTTGATCCGAGCCAAAGAACTATTGACCGGTCCGGCTCACGCACAACTCCGCAAACGATGGGCCGCGAACCTGCGCCTTTTGCTGGTCGATGAGTTCCAAGACACCGATCCCCTGCAAGTGCAATTGGTCAAGGCCCTGTGCGACGACCAAATCGCAAGCGGCAAATTGTTCTTTGTGGGCGATTTCAAGCAGTCGATTTACCGCTTCCGCGGCGCCGATCCACGCGTCTTTCATAGTCTCCGTGAAGAGATTCCCCAAGAGGGCCGCCTGCCGCTCTCCTTGAATTTCCGCAGCCAACCGGCCGTCTTGGATTTCGTCAACGCCTTGTTTTGCCGTGAATTTTCCGAGTTTGAAGCGTTAAATCCGAATCGTCCGCAGACCGGTCCCTCCCCTGCCGTGGAATTTCTCTGGGCAACGGAAAATGAGTTTGAGAAAGACGAAGATGGTCCGACCGGTTCAGATCTCTCCGATCGGCTTTCCGCTGCGCAGGCGAAATTATTAAAGGCCGGCGATGAAAGCGGCGCCGACGATCAAACGCCCTCCGAACGCCGCCGGCGGCGCGAGGCCGATTGGATCGCGCGGCGCATCCGCGGAATGATCGACTCGGGCGAGAAAATCGTTTGCGACCAGGTTGCGGCCAAGACCGGGAACTTCACCGCGCGGGCGGTCAAATTCGGCGATATCGCCCTGCTATTCCGGGCCCTGACAAATATCGAATACTATGAGGCCGCCTTGCGGCGCTACGACATTCCCTATTATCTCGTGGGCGGGCACGCCTTTTACGCCCAGCAGGAGGTGTTCGACCTCTTGAATCTGCTCCGCTCGCTGGAAAGCGCGTGCGATCAGGTGAGCCTGCTCGGCGCTGCGCAGTCCTTTTTTCAACCTGGTCGATGAAACGATTTTCTGGCTGGCCCGGCAGCCCGGCGGACTTTATAGCGGGCTTTTCTCTGAAAAACTTCCGCCGCAAATCGGCGGGGAGCAAAATGCGCGGGCGGAATTCGCCGCCCAAACGCTCGCCGCACTTCGAGCCATGAAAGACCGCATGCCCATCGCCCGCCTGATCGAAGAGGCAATCGAACGCACCGCATACGACGCGGTTCTGCTGGCCGAGTTCATGGGCGAAAGGAAACTGGCCAACCTCTATAAGATCATCGACCAGGCAAGGAGTTTCGACAATCGGCCGGAGATGTTCACATTGTCTGACTTTATCGCCCAGCTTTCGCAGTTCGTGGCAAATCAGCCGGACGAGCCGCTGGCCGCCACGCACTCGGAAACCATGGACGTGGTCCGTTTGATGACCATCCATCAAGCCAAGGGCCTGGAATTTCCCGTGGTTTTCGTGCCCGACCTCGCCCGGCCCCTTCAAGGACCCAAATCGTCAGTGGCCTTTTCGCGAGAATTGGGACCGCTGGTAAAAGACGACGAGGCGGCGGTGGGCTACGATCTATACTCGATAGAAGAAAAGGAACAAACTCAAGACGAGACTACGCGACTGTTATATGTGGCCGCTACCCGGGCGGCGGATTGTCTGGTTCTTTCCTCCGGCCTGGAAAATTCCCAAAAAACCGGCGGCACCTGGATGGAACTGCTGGCCCGCCGGTTCGACATACTGACCGGAAAGGCGCATGAATCTGATTTACATGTTAAAGTCACTACCTTAAAACCCCCGCTGCAAAGCGAGCCGTCCGATGCGGCCGACCGGCAACGGATCGAGAAAGTATTGAAAAAAGCCCAAAAAAAGGCGGAAAAAGGCGAGGGCCGCTTGCCCAAATATCTGGCCCCCATCGCGCCCGACATGTCCGCGCACGGCAGTTTTCTTTCTCGCGTTTAAGCGGCGCGTTGCGCGAGCAAAAACCACTTGGCACAATTATTTATCTCCATACGGATGATTTATCGGAGCCGGCGCCCGATCCGCTGGGAATTGGCACATTGACACATGCTGCACTTGAAGAAATCGACTTTGTCAACCCCGGCGATTTTGAGGCGATTATCCGCCGACTCGCTCCTTTGCACCTTGCCGATGGCGATTCTGCCGACGTTAATTTAACCATCGACATGATCGGCCGGTTCTTGGGCTCCCTGCGGGCCGCGCAAATCGCGGCGGCTAAGGAAGTGCACCGCGAATTGGAATTCCTCCTGGCCTGGCCGCCGGATGAACCCCTGCCCGGCGGGCGGTATTTGCAGGGTTTCATCGACTGTCTTTACCGCGATTCGGCCGGCGGCTGGCATATCGTGGATTACAAGACCAACAACATCACGGCCCAAACTCTGGAACAAGAGGCTGGAAAATATGAAATGCAAATGCTAGTCTATGCCTTGGCCGCCGAGAAAATCCTCAAGCAGCCGCCCGCCGAATTGGTCCTCTGTTTCCTCCGCCCCGGCTTGGAATTTCAATTCCCCTGGAATGGCGAAACACGAAAACGGGCGATGGAGATGGTTAATCAATGTTTACCATGAAATCCGGCGGATGCCCATTGTGAAAATACGTTTAATCGACGATTATATTACTGATGCTATTGCCGCAGGAACAACGCCGATTCGCCATCGAAGTGGTGCACAGACTCCGCGATGCCGGGTTCGAGGCATTTTGGGCCGGCGGGTGCGTCCGAGACCAACTCCTCGGCGCACGCCCAAGGATTACGACGTGGCTACTCAGGCCACGCCGCCGCAAATCCGCAAAATTTTCGGCCCGCGGCGCACACTGGCTATCGGCGCTTCGTTTGGCGTTATTACCGTGATCGGGCCGAAGGCGGCGGGCATGATCGAAGTGGCCACCTTCCGCGAAGACGCCGCTTACTCCGACGGCCGGCATCCGGACCATGTCACCTTCAGTTCCGCCCGGGAGGACGCCGCCCGCCGTGATTTTACCATCAACGGCCTGTTTTACGATCCGCTCGAAGATCGCGTTATCGACTATGTGGGCGGGCAGGAGGACCTTGCACTTAAGAAAATCCGTGCCATAGGCAATCCACGGCATCGATTCGCCGAAGACAAACTCCGCATGCTCCGCGCGGTACGTTTTTCGGCCGCTTTCGATTTCGCTTTGGAAGAAGAAACCCGAGCCGCGATCGGCGAAATGGCCGATCAAATTTCCGTAGTCAGCCCGGAACGCATCGCCATGGAAATGCGGCGGATGCTGGTCGATCCTTCGCGCGTGCCCGCCGTCCGATTGTTGCTTACGACCAACTTGGCCCCGGGCGTATTGCCGGAGATTGTTACAAATAATGAAGATGAAATACAACGCTTGGAACATGCTATAACCATCCTAGCCCGCCTGAAAGAGCCCGCTTTCCCCTTGGCCCTGGCGGCCATGTTGCACACGGTATGCGATTCGGCCGGCGTGAAAGCGGTATCCCGCCGCTGGCGATTATCGAACAAGGAAACCGAGCGTGCCGTTTGGCTGGTGGAAAACCAGCGGGCGATCGTCCACCCGCAGGACATGAAATGGTCGGCCTTACAGCCTTTTTTGATCCACGACGGCATCCACGACCTTCTGGAAATGATGGAAGCATCATCGCCCGAAGGCGAAGCGGCCGCCGCTTACTGCCTGAACAAGCTCCTCCAGCCGCCCGAAGTCCTCGATCCCCCTCCGCTAATCACGGGCGAAGATTTGCTGGAATTGGGCATTCCTCAAGGGCCCCAATATCGAATGATCCTCGAAAAAATCCGCAATTTGCAGTTGGATCAACGGATCCACACCAATCAACAGGCAAAGGAAATAGTAAAAAGGGAGTTCTTGTAGTCAAGCGTATCCGATCAAGGCAGTTCTTCCACATCGGCCAAATCGCGTAATCGGCCTGTGGCTCGCTTGTTGGCTTTTAAATGCTCCAGGGCGATGAGATTGATGTTGATCCCTTCATAGACAAAATTTACCTTTTGAGCATAACATTCAGAAAAACTTACACCCGAGATGCTCATAATTACGTCAATGCGAACCGGATCGATACCTATCTCGATTACCTTTCTTTCATTTAGAAACGACGATGCCGAGATAGTTTTCGGAGAGAATCCGAACCGGCAAAAAACACGGACCAGGCGTTCGGCATTTTCCGGGCTTATGGCTACCCAGATATCCATATCTTTGGTTGCCCGGGGGTATCCGTGAAAACCCAACGCATACCCGCCGACCAGAAGATATTCAACCTTTTCCTCGCTCAACAACTTTAAAAAGTCTTTGAAGTCGGGCGCAAGTTGAATCGTATCCATAATTCAATATTCTCAGTAGCTCAATTGCCGACCATCGTTCTTCCGGCGGCTTTGTGAGCCAATATTCCCAGTCCTTCGGCTCCTTGCCGAGATCGTACACATGGACGGCAGTGCGGTCTATTCTGATATCATCAAGTGGATTGCCCATACCGTAAATTATACCAGTTTTTAAGCATTTTCAAAGAATATCAAGCGGAATTCGATTCTAAAATAATCAAATAATCTCCGTGCCCTCCGCGTCTCCGTGTTGAGATCTTATTTTAACTGCCAAGAAAAAATTATCCGTCGCGGGGGTCTAATCCGCGACGGGTTAAACGGAATCGGCGACTGGGATATGGTCTTGTAAAAGGACGCTTCCGGCAAGAGGCGGCCTTATACGAGTTCTTTCTTGGCGCCAATCAGCGTCCGCAAACGCTCGGCCAAAAGCGCGGCGTCGAACGGCTTCTTGAACGTCTCGTTGATGCTCGAACGATCGAAGCTTGTCGAGCTCCCGTCGTCGGGCAAAAGGGCAATCAGGATCACTTCCGAAAACTCGCCGTTGCGGCGCAGATTCTGGCAAATCTGCAGCGATTCGGTGCGGCCGATCGAGAAATCGACGATAATGCAGTCCGGGTGGAAGCTCTCGGCTTGTATCCCGGCGTCGAATCCGCTCGCCGCCACCGCTACCTTGAACGACCTGTCTAGGGGAAGTTCTCTCTTTAAATTCTCGATCAATACCTGGTCTTGGGCGACGATCAGCACTTTCGCCATTGCTTCGTCTTCCAGATCTCCCAGGGGCATTCCGTGTTCCTTGAGGAACTTGATCAGGTACTCCCGAGGAATGCGTCGGTCTTGTGATCCGGGGATGCGGTACCCCTTCAGCCGGCCCGAGTCGAACCATTTACTGACGGTGCGCGGGGCCACTTTACAAATTTTGGCGACCTGACCAGTGGTGAAGACCTTCATCGCAGGCTCTCCGATTTATATTATTCACATTGGTTTGGGTTTGATCCCAAAAGGACCTTCCATCCCTTCAGGATTGTTTAGCCCCTTTACCCGCGGTCTGCTCCTTATGGCGCTCCTTGCTTCATCGACCGCTTTTAGCAGCCGACATTCCGCAGGCATCTGGGTCGGGGCTTTCCGTAATTCGCTCTTCTTGGCTCTGGTTCAGCTCCTTCTGACCCCTGCCGTAATTACTACATCGGCAACCGGGGCATCCGGAAGCCAGAGAAAATCCGTAAAATAGAGAAGGTGCGTTCTAACCAACCTATTTCCAATTCTCTCTAACTCCTGACCCGGCGAACTACTCGCAAAAGGGGTGTGACTAGAATACAAACCACCCTGGAGAGTATTAGTGGTCTGTTAAGGCATGGCCTTCCTAGGCAGGTTCCCCCCTGCAGCCTGTATACGTGACTTGACTATTACTATAATCTGTCGCGAAACAAGCCTTCCAAATTTCATCTTCGAATCTCAACAGGGGTGGACTTTAAACTCTTTCTCCGGTCTTAACGATTCGACTGATCGTAACGGCCTTAACGAAAGTGCCGAACGCCTTAATATTTCAGATTTCAAAATAGATAAGCGATTTTAAGGAAAAAAACGAATATATGGATAAGTTACATAATACAGATTGTTCGGGCAAAAACGTTAATCCTTAAGAAACCTATCCTTAATATATTACTCTCCTGTTCGTAGTCTCTTGATAAATTGCTTCATATCCTTCGGCATAGAAGATTGGAAATGCATATTTTCTCCAGTTATGGGGTGTTGAAACGTAAACTCCACCGCACACAACGCCAATCGTGGGGCCCCGCTTGTGTCCTTCAGCGGCCGGCCAAATAACGGCTGCAAATAAATCTTTTCACCGCAAAGCGGATGACCGATCTCGGCCAGGTGGATGCGGATCTGATGCGTGCGCCCGGTTTCCGGCCGGTATACCACCAGCGTGTAATCGCCACGTGGTTGATTGGTTAAATCGTGTTTGATGTTTTCCACCCCTAATTAGAGTTATTATATTTTAAAAATAAACTTATAAAACTACGTAAAGATGCGTAATGTTTTCCAGGCGAAAATTCAAGTTTTCCAATAAATCAAAAGCCCGAATCTAAAGGCAGCGTTTTGATTGTCTGTTTGTGAACGGGTAAATCTGATAAAGAGTTACCCTTCAATTTTTTGCCTTCTGCAAAAAATTTCTTTTCCGGAAACGCAGATCAGATCACCTTGAGCGCATCGATCAATAAATAAAACAATAAGTCATTTTCATGGGGAACTTCTTATGAATCGCTTAATTATTACATGCATATCTTTATTGTTCGTGTGTGTTCTTTCAAGCAATTCTTCCGCGGCACTGGTCACAGATGGTGGGTTCGATAACTCTTTCACTGGTTGGACAACTTCTCTTACCGGTGGCTCTTCATTTACGGAGATAAAAGCATATATTGATCCAAATATTAATTACGATGTTAATTACTATGGGCTCTTAACTGGTTATTCGGACTATCATCAAGTTAAGTTTATACCTCCCATAGCATATATGCTTTATCCCGGAGGTGCTTCAATTAGCCAAAGTATTTCAGCAAATGCCGGAGATACACTGCAATTCCAATATGCTGGAAAACTGACTTACGGAGAAGCAGGACAGACGCCCACTATTGGATTCGAACTCTCCAAAACCGGATTGGATCAAATAATATACCTAGCCGATACCAATTATCAAACTCCACAACCTTGGGATACGGTTAATTGGTACACATATTCCTACACCATTCCACAAGTTGGCAACTATACAATAAAGTTTTTTGCTAAGGTCGATGGTTACACAGACCCTGGAGTATTGAATGAGGCACAGCTTGCTATCGACAATGTGGAGTTAATCCCCGTCCCTGAACCCAGATGCTTTTTGTTGCTGATTGCCGGCCTTATGACAGGGGCGTATTGCCATTTGCGTCGGTTTGAGCATGTTAGAACGTAATTTTAACCTTTTTACTTACGCTTGAGATTGTCGCGCTACTTTCTATCCGTGTTTAATTTGTCTGACAAATTGCATTATATCTTTTGGTAGCAAAGATTTGAAAGATATGATTTCGCCTGTTATTGGGTGCTGAAAAGTAAGCTCTTTTGCGTGCAAAGCCAATCGCGGTGCCTCGCTTAAATCTTTCATTGGCCGGCGGAACAGGGGTTGTAGATAGATTTTTTCGCCGCAAAGCGGATAACCGATCTCGGCCAGGTGGATGCGGATCTGATGCGTGCGCCCGGTTTCCGGCCGGCATTCCACCAGTGTATAACCGCCTATTTTTTCGATCGGGCGGACATGGGTGATTGAATGTTTGCCCGCGTTGGGCAACGTAGTGCTACCGCGGATGCCGTCGCCGCGGTCGCGGACGAGGCGCGACTGGATTGTCTGCTCTTTAACGTCTCCGAGCACTATTGCCAAGTACTTTCGCGGTCGTATGCTTGCGAAACTGTTGTTCGAGATGTTTTTGCGCGGCATCGGTTCGGGCAAAGACCATCAAGCCGGAGGTATCGCGGTCCAGGCGATGCACCGCGCGGACGGGCGGCAGTCTTTTCCTGCTTCGCCTGCCTTCCTGTTTCGCAATCAACCCGGGCAGCATCTCGTCAAGTGTCGGCTGGAGCTGTTTCCGCCGTGCCGGCCAATTTTTTTCCTCCTTGTGCCGAGTCGATGTGATCCCGGCCGGTTTTTCCACGACCACCACGTGGGCGTCTAGATAAACGATGCGAATGTCGGTTTCGCTTGGCGGCGCGGCCATGGGCTGGGGCAAAATTTTCACCACATCCTGCAATTTCAGCCGCCTGGCCGGATCGACGCAAAGATTCCCGCTCAGCATCACTCTTCGAGAATGCAATAGTTTCCGCACCTGCGACCACGACTGCCCCGGCAGCCACTGCCTAAGCGCCGCCCCAATAGTTTCGTCCACCTGCCGCGGCAGAACGCAAAAGATTCTTTCATCGCTCTTAGACATCGATTTGGCCACTATTCAAATGGTCTATGCACTATGCCAGTGTTGACTCCGGCCGTTTATGTCGCACCAGGTTCCAAATCCCATTGAGTTTTTCGCAATCGTAGATATAGAACCATTCTAATCGGCCGATTTGGAGTTTACGCCTTCCGACGCCGCGGCATCCGGTTCTGTTCGCAAGCGGGTTTCGATGGCGGAAATGGCCTTTTTGGAATTTATCTCTTCAAAACCCCTGGTTTTCGGAGTAAAGTTGCGCAGGGCCTTAAGGCTCTTTTTTCCGCCGATCTCGCCGAGGACCGAGCAGGCTTCGGCCCTGACCCACTCGTCGCGATCCTTTAGTAAGTTTATGGTCGCTTCTTCCGCGATCGGTCCCATGGCCTTGAGGGCCTTTGCAACTTCCTGGCGGCTGCCCTGCTGGTACATTTGCGCGGCCACGGCCTCGGCCGCTTTGGCCGTTTTCAGGTTTCCCAGGGCTTCTATCGACGGATTGCGCACAAACACGTCTTCCGATTGGCTAGCCTTGATAAGCGCAGTCTTCAGCCTGGGGAGTTGCCCAAACCACCAGCACTTTGGCCGCTGATTGTTGCACCCACTGGTCCGAATTGCCCAGCAATCGGGCCAGGGCATTGGACACTTCCCCGGGCTGCTCATCCGCCGACGCCCTGGCCAGGCGGTCGGCCGCGGCTTGTATGCGATGAGTGTCCTTCGACTTCAGGTCCGCAAGCAATCGCGCCGCTCGCCGGGCTCAAATTCCTTAGTCGCCCGGGTCTTTTCCGCCGCCGCTTTGGCTTCCTCGGCCTTTTTTTGCCACTCCGCAAATTCCTCGGCTGAAAGCAAATGATATGTCAATGTGATCGGATATTTCCGGATCACGTTCTTCTCGTTTTCCCGGCATTCATATTTCATCGACAAAGAGCGTATTACTCCTTCGACCGGGTCGAAAGTGAACTGACCATCGCCGGTCATCTCGAAACGGCTGGCCTTGCCCTGTTCCGGGATCGACACAAGCGAGTATTTCTTTGATATCTCGACGCTCTCCTTGTCGCTTTTGAGAATCGAATAATTGATCTGTTCTTTGGCCGTGGTGTGCGTGCCGGCGTCAAAGCGGCCTGCGAATGCGAACCTGAACGGCCCGGCCGATTCGCGCTCCACCACGTGGAGTTCGCGCTCTTTATCCCAACTCGATTTGGCCTCGGCCGGAAATTCCTCGAACACCAGCAATTCCATGTCGCCCAGCATGTAGGGCAGCGGAGTCAATTCGCGGGAAACGATTTTTTCGCCCCGGCGGTTAAAAGTCATATCCACTCCGCCAAATCCCGGGAAGCCTATCGGCGGCCCCATGGGTGGAAGCATTCTTGGCACTACATGCTCGTTCGGATGCGGCTTGATATGCGCAGGCAGGCTGCCCGACGGTTTAAGCGCGAACTGGTTTTCCCCGGCCGAAGTAACGGTGTAGGTCAAAACGCCTTCGCGAACCTCGTCATACTTTTCCGTTTCGACTTCAATTTTCACCTTGTAGGCGTATTGCTTGCCGGCCGCAAAACCATAGCGCAACAGCGGCGCAGCTTCTTGCACCGAAATTACATCACAAACCGCGAACATGAAAGTTAGTGCAACAATAATTTTGCGTGCATAGAACCAAGGCATGATATAACCTCCGGACAATACCTGCAATTCGTGAAGAGGTGTAAAGAAATTATTCTATGGTTTCTACCCGCCAATTGCAAGGTAGAGCCATACCTTTAGGTCAATTACCGGAATTTACAGGCTATGCCGCCTGCGTATCTTTTTCCGCAGCCAGCCGCTCGGGCTTGATCTGCCCGTCGTCGCTGACGTCCTCGAAGCGGACGGAGACTTGTTTCGACACGCCCGATTCCTGCATCGTCACGCCGTAGATCGTGTTCGCGCAGGTCATGGTTCTTTTCGAGTGCGTGACGATGATGAATTGCGTCCAGGCCAGAAAATCCTTGAGCACCTTGATGAAGCGGTCGATGTTGGCCTCGTCCAAGGCGGCGTCAACTTCGTCCAGCACGCAGAACGGGCTGGGCCGGCTGCGGAAAATGGCCAAAAGCACCGCCACGCAGGTCAGGGTTTTTTCACCGCCGCTAAGAAGCGATATGCTGCGCGGCTCCTTGCCCGGCGGCCGGGCCACGATCTCGATGCCGCTGTCGAGTATGTCCAGGCCTTCCTCCAAGACGATGTCGGCGTGGCCCCCGCCGAACAGATCGCGGAAAAGCTGCTGAAAATGCCCGCGAATCGTGTCCAGCGTCTCGGTGAACAGGCGCCGGCTGTCGGCGTTGATCCGCTCGATGATCTTTTCCAGCGCGGCCTTGGCATCGGCCAGGTCGCGATACTGGTCGGAAAGGTTCTTGTCGCGGGCCTCCAACTGTTCCAACTCTGCCAGGGCTTCAAGGTTGACGTTGCCCAGATTGGCGATCTTCCGCCGCAGGTCGTCGATCTCCACTTGCGCCTCCTCGCGCTTGTGCTGTTCCTCGGCGTTGGGATCGTGCTCCAATTCGGCCAGTTCGATGCCGTAATCCTCGCGCAGGCGGTCGGCCGAGGTCGAGCACTCGTGCCGCACTTCATTGGCCGTGAGTTCCTGGGCATGGATCTTATCCTCGAACTTGCGGATTTTACCGCGGATTTTCTGAACGTCGGCCGCCAATTCCGCGCACTGCGCCTGCAGCTCCTCGCGGCGGTTGACGAGCGCCACCGTTTGCGAGGCGTAAGATTCCTTGCGAATGTAAAGTTCGGCGACCTCCGATTCCGTGCGGAGGATATTCCAGCGCACGGTCTCGGCCCGGCTCGTGCTTTCGGCCAGGCGTTGGCGGGTTTCGTCGATTGCCCGATGGCGCTCCCGCCGGTTTTCGTCCAACTGCCTCAACTGGGCCTGGAGGTTGCGGACCCGTTCCTCGCTCTTGGCCAGTTCCACTTTGATTTCGGTGTTTTCGCGGCTTTGTTCCATGCGCCGGTTTTCCAGGCGGCCGATTTGCTCGCCGAGTTGCTCCAGGCGTCTTTCCGCTTCGGCGATATCCCTCTCGATTTCAGCCCGCTTTTGCCGGGTTTCGATCAATCGCTGCGACGCCGCCGCATGTTGCTCCTCCGCCGCGGCCAACTCCGCGCCCTGCGCACTTTTTTGTTCTTCCATCTGGGAGCGTCGCTTTTCAGCGGAATCGATTAAAAGCCGCATCTCGGCCAAACGGTCGGCCGTTTGTTGCCGTTTTTTCCCGCTCGCCGCCGCAATTTTCTGCTGCCGGGCTATTTGCTCCTCGAATCCTGCGGCCGCCTTTTCGGCCATGTCAATGGCCGCCTTCAATTCCTCCAACTGAATCCCCAGCGCCCGCAGTTCGCTCCGCCTGGTGATCAGGCCCGTGGAACCGTGCCGCGGTCCGACCACGAGCGTGCCGTCGGCCAAGAGCAATTCGCCGGTAAGGGCGACGAAATTCGCCGCCGGGCAGTTCTCGGCCAATTCCATGGCCTGGGCCAGCTTCTCCACGATCCAAGTTCGGCCCAACAATCGCTCGACCAGCGGTACGAACTTGGGCTGCGTTTCCACGAAACTATCGGCACGGCCCAGCACGCCCGCTCGCCCTTCCAAATTCACGTCGCCGGCGGAGACTCCTTCCTTGCGCCCTTCCAACCAGATAAATCCCACGCGTCCGGCAAGGCGATTCGATTCCTTGTGCAGGTAATTCATCAATTCGCCGCCGGGCGAAGCCACCACGTACTGGGCCGCCTGTCCCAGGGCGATTTCGATAAGCGGCGCAGCCTCGATGCTCACGCTGAGCACGTCGGCCACCAACCCGAGAACGTCGCGGAACGCCGCATCCGCCGGATCGCCCGCCCGGGCGAGCACCTCTTTCACGCCTGCGCTTAATCCTTCCTGGCGGCGGACGAGTTCTTCAAGCAGCAGTGATCGCTCCGACGCGCCGCTGTGTCGCTGACGCAAGGCACCCAGTTCCTCCTGCTTTGCCGACAATTGCTGCTGCGCCTGCACCAGTTGATCTTGCGCATCGGCAAGCAGGCGTTCTTGTTCCTCCAACTGACCGGCGGGCCGATCGTGTTCGGCGCAATTGGATCAATTCCGCTTGCAGGGCGTCGATCTGACGCTCTAAATCGGCCAGCCGGGCGCAACAGCGCTCGGTAGTTGTCAATGCGGCGGCAAGTTGCGTTTCCAGGGCGCTTATTTCATTTCCCAAGGCGGCCGACGCCCGCATCTGCTGCATATACCCGCCCCGGTGCTGTTCGTTTTCGCCCCGCAGTTGATCCAAAACCGACATCACCTCGGTCAGTTCGCGTTCGGCCTCGACCAGGCGCCGGGCGACCTGGCGGTGCAGCTCCTCGGCCGCCGCCCGCTGGTCGGCCGTGCCGCCGAGTTCCTTTTCCAAATCGTCGCTGCGAGCGTTCATGGTCGCGATTTGCCGTCTGCGACGGGCGATTTCCTCTTCCAGATCATTCAATCTTGCCCGCTCGTGTTCGATCGACGATTCGCCCGCCGCGATCCGCTCGCGATCGGCGGCAATGCGGCTTTCCGAGCCGCGGATGGCCT
This sequence comes from Pirellulales bacterium, assembly GCA_963838495.1. Taxonomy (GTDB): domain Bacteria; phylum Planctomycetota; class Planctomycetia; order Pirellulales; family Thermoguttaceae; genus JBEKIK01. Next base: position 1,300,372 of record CAWIRC010000001.1, read on the forward strand.
CGTTGATATCGCCCGATTGAATCTCGATTTCCAGCAGCCTGGCCTCGATGGCCTCGGCCGAAGCCGCGGCCGCGTCGCGCTGCCCGGCGACCGCCTGAATCTCGCACTCGACGCCGCTTAGTCGTTCGGTCAGGCGCCGCCAGTCAACCAATCCCACCTGGGTCCGCAGTTCTTGAAGCCGGTCGTTATATTCCTTATAGCGCCGCGCCTTTCCCGCCTGGGCGCGCACGCTTCGCAGCCGGTTTTCCACTTCGTCCACGATGTCGTGGAGCCGCAACAAGTTCTGATCAACGCGCTCCAGGCGCTGAGGGCCTCGATCTTTCGCAGCTTGAAGCGGCTGATCCCCGCCGCTTCCTCGAAAATAATTCGCCGGTCCCGGGCCGAAGATTGCAGCAGGACGTCCACCTTGCCCTGCTCGATCACGCTGTAGGCCTGCGTGCCCATGCCCGTGCCCGATAGTAAGTCGCGTATGTCGCGCAACCGCGCCGGATTGCGGTTGATCAGGTATTCGCCCTCGCCGCTGCGATAAACCCGCCGCGTGATCTGGACCTCACCGGTGTCGATGGGCAAGAGGTGCTTGGAGTTGTCCAAGGTGAGCGTGATTTCAGCGGTGTTGATCGCCCGCCGGACGCCGGACCCGTTGAAAATGACGTCGGCCATCTCCCTGCCGCGCAGGCTTTTTACGCTCTGTTCGCCCAGCACCCACTTTATGGCGTCAACGACGTTCGACTTGCCCGAGCCGTTTGGGCCCACCACCACGGTTATGCCGGGAGGGAACTCGAACCGCGTCCGGTCGGCAAAACTTTTAAATCCGACGAGTTCGAGTGCCTTTAACATGGGAAGCCATCGATAAAGAATATTATTTAGCCCCCGGTGAACACACCGGGGGCTCCGTGCACTATGTCCAGTTTAAACCCCCCGTGTGTTCACGGGGGGCTAAATTTAACGATTATAGGCCGGCCGATCTCAGTCTTTTGCGGCGAAACCAAATATTTTACCAAAGAAACCCTGCTTGGACCTTTGTTTTTCCTTGGAATTCGCCTCGTCAGAGTCGTTTTTAGCGGATTTTGCGGCGCCGTCCCCGTCGTCAGAGGTAGAGGCAGTTGCCTTTTTGTAGAACAAATCCGGCGCCATGTTGTCCGAATCGGCTTTCGTCGCGTTGTCGGATTGCTTATTAGCTTCGCCGCCATCGGTTGCGACGCGTTGGTACATCCGGCCGGCTTCCGGAACGGCGTCAATTTCGAAGCGGCTGGGCAAGGCCCCGGAGGCCTTGGCCTCTTGCAGCATTTGCACCACGTCCGGATATGTCCCGCCCAATTCCGCCACCGCCCGGATCACCTCATCGATCTTCGTAGACACCGTGCGCTTCTGATCGGCTTCCTTAACGGCAAACTTGCTGATCGTGATTTCCCCGGGATTCGTGCTATTGAGCATTATCTGGTTGCCGGCGTTAACCGAGATGGGCGTGAGGAAATTCTGGTCCCTGCCAAAGAGCACGATCTCCGGCAAGCGGTTATGCGTGACGTGGATCATGGGCGGGCCCGACACGTCCAGCACATGATAGTGGAATTGATCGTTCAGTTTTTCACCGGCCACCAAGGCCTCTTTCTTGTTCATCGTCCACAGGGCCCTGAACGCCCCGTACCTGGTTTCCGCGCTGGACGACGAGAGCATGTCGCGCAACTGCTCGTAGGCCCCGAAATCCTGCATCGAACTAAGAGCCGTAAGGGCAAAAACGCGGAAAGCGGGCTGCTCCCGCGCGGCCTCGCCCAGCGGCGCAGCCGCCTCGCGCCGATCCATATAAGCCAATGCCTCGGCAGCGTAAAAACGGACCTTGGGATCTTTCGATCCAATCCCCTTCAACAACGCAGGCACGCCGTCTATCCCCACCGCCTCCAATTCGATCGCGGCAGACTTCGTAGTGCCGGGATCGAGCAATTGATCTTCAAGTCCGGCGATCCTTTCCATGCGTTGCCGGGCCGTCTCTGTAATCGCCACCGCCCGAACCACTCCCATGTAACGCCGGATGTTGTCTTTGTACCGGGGATGCACCGTCAATTCCACGTATTCCTCCGTTTTCGCCTTGGCCACTCCGACCTTGATCCCGTTCTGAAAGCAGTGGAAACGCTTGTTCACGGCGTTTTCGATGCGCGAACTGTTCATCACGCTTTGATGGTCGGGCTTGAGCACCAAACCCAGCGTGCGCGATTTCTTCGTAACCAGCAGGCCCCCGCCGAGAACCCTTCCCTGGCAGGCAGCCACGCGGTCGCTCTTGGGATCGGCCTGGGGATCGACCATTACCGGCCCTTCGGCCAGGGCCAGCAAATTCCCTTCGTGTATTTGGCCGCCCAATTGCGCCATTTCCGACAACCGCGTTTCCAAAAGATACCCGCCGCGCAAACTGGTGGTTTCGCTTTGGCCGGGAACGCGTATTTCCACGTCGAAATTGTCGCCGCTTTGAATCCCCTCGCGCAAAACCCCGCGCACCATCACCAATGAAGTATTGCCAGACGCCAAAATCGTATTCGGCTCGGCAACGCCGCGTTTTTGCATTTCTTCCAGCAAGACCCCGCGCATCGACGAAGGAGCGGGATCGCTGCCCGTGCCCCTTAGACCGGTCACCAACCCAATCCCGTTGACCTCCACCGGATACAATCCGAACGGCACGGCAAAATCGCCCACCAGTTTTATCGCACGTTCATGTTTCTCCGGCGGCGGTGTCTCGTCCGGACTTTGCGAACGCAGGATGTTTCCGTCCCACCAAGAGCACCCGCAAATAAGAAATAAAAGAGCTAATATAAATCCATAACTAAGTCCCCTCTCCCGACCAACCGACCATGCTTCGCATGGTGCCCGTCGGTGCCCGGAGAGGGTTAGGGTGGGGGCCTTCTGTAACATTGTCGTGCTTCTTTGAACTGTCCGATACATGCTTCCTTGCACTCCTTCGATAAGTAGGGTGCGTGAAACGCACCATTTTCGTAATGTGCATTGAACACACCCGGGGATTACGGGGTGCATTCCTTGCACTTTACGAGAAAAGTTTTTTAGGGGTGCATTCCATGCACCCTACGAGAAAAGGCGATCGATAAGACAAAACACGGAAATTGGCCGGCAAACAATAGTGATTTCAGTCACTACGGTCAAGAGTGAAAGAGGGACAGCCGTATATTTTGGCAAAGCTGGGCAATATAGAGAATTCTTTTATTGTACGATTTGGTTCACTTCAATAGGCACGATTGAGACTTTCCGCAACACAACCGGCCCGAACAGGCCCGAGGGCAGCGGCTGGGGGTTGCCTTTTTCGAATTTGGTGATATTGGTTTTTGTTTTTCGCTCTTCGGGCGGGAGTTTCTGGTCGCCTATGAGCCGGTTGGCCCACATATTGACGATTTGAATTTCCAGGTGGTTTTTCCCGGCCCTGGCCGCGGAACTGATATCGATGCGGAAAGGCGCTTTCCACAGCACTCCCAGCGACTGACCGTTCAGGCGCACATCGGCCAACTCGCGCAAATCGCCAAGATCCAGCTCCAACACGCCTTTGGAATCGAGCATATCGGCGGGAATGTCGATGTCGCGGACATAACTAGCCGCCCCGGAAAAGTATTTTATGTTGGGATCGTCGTTTTCGGTCCAGGATTTCAAGTCATTGAATTCGATTGACTCCGGAGCGCCCCAGCCAGGCGCAAAATGGACCTGCCACGGCCCTTCCACATTTTGCACGAGCGGTTCGGCGGCATCGACGCGGACGGTTTGCCCACTTTCGTTTTTTAATTCGTAAATTCCCTTTTCGCGGGTTTCGATCACCGCCCGGCCGTCTTTATCAGCGAAAACGTCCACACAGCCCGCCCTCACCCCCGGGTACCCTTTGGGTGCCTCTCCCATAAGAGGAGAGGGGAGTAAATTTTGTGTGCCCGAGGCGTAAGGGAACAAGATTTTTCCGTCTTTTGCCAGGCTGGTGAAATGCGCCCCGGCCGGCCGGCGGAATACGACAAACGTGGAACCATAAGGCTCGAACCAAAGCGGCACTGCAACGCGATTGTCTTTCTGGAAGTTGTAGAGCAGCAAGCGGCGAATCTCTCCGGTATCGGGCGACCACAACTCCGGCTCCTTGCCGGCAACCCGGAACTTGCATTGATAGTATTTGGCTTGATTCGAGGGGTTAGATATGAAATAAATGTCCACGTCGCCAACCGTGCGGTGCATGTAATTCAGTGCGTCTTGCGGCACGTCGCCTGTACATTCGAAGTCGGGCGGAACCCCGCTTGCGGCAAGTACGTCCTTGGCCGCCTTCCCCCAGACCACCCGGCCCTTGCCATAGATATTTTCCGTAACTGTGCGGCCGTCGGTCGAGCCCCACAACTGTTTGGCCAATTCGGCCAGTTCCGCGTCGCAGGAAGGATAATCCTTAAGTCCGGTGACGGCAACCGGCTTGGGGCCGATGATCGTGGCCCCATCCTTGACCAGTTGCGCAATTTTTCGCAGCGCTTCCAGGGAAATTATTTGATGGCCCGGCAAGACCATGACCCGATAACTCATGCCGTCGGGCAACACGAGCCGGCCGTCGCGGACCTGCATCCTGGTCAAAAGGACTTCTTCGTTTATCACGTCGTAATCGTAGCGGGGCAGGACCTTCGCCGGATCGGAACTTTTCAATTGCGCGAAATTCGGCACGTTGTCGCCGTAGTAATAGCAGGCGTCGGCCACGAACAGGCCCTGTTGAAGGAGATATTGGCAGCGGTTCAAATATTTGACAAAGTCGCCCGAATATTTCCACCAGGTGACTTTAGGATTGCAATGCGTGCCGGCGAAATACTCTTGGCCGGGCAGGCCGGTTTCTTCCGGCGAGCAGGTGAAGGCGTGCCAGTAAAGCCTGTTCAAACCCTCGCAGCAAGCCCGATCGAAGGCCGGTTTGAGGTTGTTTCCCAGCGATTCCTCCCAATGCAGCCCGATGTTGGTGAATCCCTCGGCGTTGACGAATTTTTTGCCGTAAATATGAGCGGCCGAAGAGCCCTGTTTGACAAAGAAGCGATCTTCATCTTTTACGCGATGTTGCGGAGAGCGGGCCCAGAATTCCATCATGGGGACGTCGTCTCGCCCCAGGCATTTCAGGGCATCGATCGGCGCACCATGCGGCCCGCCCGATTCCGGATGTATTTCCAGATTATGCTGGTGGGCCGATTCGGCGAACAGGCCGTAATGGTTATCGGCGATGCAATCGCCCACGGTTTTGCGGAAATCGTTGAGGAAGCGATTGCTTACGGCCCGGTTTTCCACGATCCGGCCCGCCAGGACGGGCAAAAAGGGCAAAATGTCGTAGCCCCGGCGGTTGCGGAATTCCTGGGCGAAGTTTTTCGTCCAGTTCATGCCCCCGCATTCCCAACTGTCGGTGTACAGATATTTCAGGCTTTTTCCCAGCCAGGGCGCGGCATCGGCCAGCAACGGATCAACGACCTGCTGCCAATAAGTGCGGAAGACGTCCGGGTCGAGATAGTCGATCACCAGCCCTTTCCAATCGCCGCTGGAAGTGGATACTTGAGCCCCGGTGACGGTATAGCCGAAGCGGAGAATCTCCCAATTTCCTTCCGGCGCGTCCCACACAAAATGCCCTTGGGCGTCCATGAATTTCGCCAGGTCCACAACGTCGCGAATGTGCGTATCTTCTTCCCCCGGTTCCGGCGGGTTGTCCATCAACAGTGGAGTGGCGTCGGGACAAGACCAGGCCAATTCCTTGGAGGCGATTTTAAGGGGAAGGTCGCGGATCGGCTTTCGCTCGACTTTTTTCTCCGGCGAATCCTTGCCCGGCGGTTGACGTGCGTCATGCAATATATATCCCACGACCGCAATGTCGCGATAAAATCGCTTATCGTGTTTAGGAACGGGCAGCGATTGATCGATTTTCTTTCCGCCTGCGACTTGCGTCTCGGACCAGACCACAATTTTGGCCGCCGTCTCCGGCTGAACATTTGGCCCGCCCAGGTTCCAGCCGCTTTGAATATTCAGGCTTAACTGCAAACCCAGCCGATCGGCTTCGCGAAGGGCATGCACAAAAAGGCTGCGCCACCGGTCGCTGCCGAAACGCGGGCCGGCCGGAACAGGGCGATTCTCCCTTTGATTCGATCCATCGGCGTCCATAATTGCCGCCCCGCCCCAGCCCATTTTCTTCATTTCCTCAAGGTCGCGGGTAATCGACTCCGCCGTGACGTTGCCGTTCAACCACCACCAGTAGGCGTAGATCCGCGATTCCGCGGGCGGATCGGCGAAACCTTTTTCCAAGTCCACGGAGGAAATAACCGCCGCAAAACCCGCCACGGTCCGGGAAAGGATTAATACTACAAATACGCCAAGAAAAATCCCAATGAAAAAGCATCTCACGTTTTTGTGAAAATACAAGTTTTCTCGTCGAAATGCCGGCCGCATCGTGTACCCTTGCAATTATGAATTCGTAGAGAATTTATGATTATTATACATTAAACATCGGGTAATTGTCAGTATATTCCAATCAAATTCCAGTGTGAAACCGCGGGCGGCTTCGGGAAATATTTTTGTAATCGCTCATCCTTGATTTTTCATTTTCCAGCCGTCCGCTGATAATCTTTCATCCAATCTTCAATCTGCCTGGCCTGGTCAGTCAGTCCCTGAGATCGGGCAAGATCCAAGGCTTTTTGGGCGGCGGCCATAGCAGCGCCCGGTTGGCGCATTTCCGCATAGGCCAGCGCCAAATTGAAATAGACCATGGCAATCCCGGGCTTATAGCGCAGAGAATGCCGGTAATGTTGGATCGCTTCTTCAGGCCGGCCAATTTGGACCAGCGCCACACCCAGATTATTGTAGGTCTCGGGCAAGTCGGGATTCAGGCTCAGGGCTTTCTTGTATTGTTCAATCGCCAGTTGATATTGGCCCAGCGATTTATAAGCATTGCCAAGATTGTTGTATGCGTCGGCGTAATTGGGATTGGCGTGCAGGGCTTTGCGGTATTGTTCGATCGCCTCTTGGTAACGGCCCAGCGATTTCAATGCGTTGCCCATGTTGCTGTACGCCTCGGCGTAGCCGGATTTCAGGAGCAGGGCTTGTTTGTAGTGTTCAATCGCCTCATGAGGCCGACCCGACACAAACAATGCAACGCCCCAGTTGTTGTGGGCTTCGGCGTAATTGGGATTTAATTGCAGGGCTTTCCGGTAATGTTCGATTGCCTCGGCGGTTTGACCCATGTGGTCAAGCGCGAAACCCAAGTTGTTTTCCGCATCGGCGTAATCGGGATCAATTATGAGAGCTTGCCGGAATTGTTCGGCCGCCTCCCGCATTTGCCCCAGTTGGGCAAGTTCACGACCCAGGTTGTAATGGGCCATCGAACATTCCGGATTCTTTTCCAGGGTCGCCTTGTACAGTGTGATGGGCCCATGATACAGCCCGCTTTGCCTCCAGGTTAAAAATGCGAGTGCGCACACGGCGGCAAGGGCGACGGCAGTGGGCAACCGGCGCCGCTTGTTGCCCGCCCGCTCGCGCCACTGGCTTATGCCCGCCGAACTGAGCGCAACAACTCCGATGATGGCAAGGTGCTGATAATGGTCGGCCACTAACGAATATTTCATGAAACCTACGTTTGTAAACCCCATCACCGGCAGCAGCGCCGTCAGGAAAAATCCCCAGGCGAATAAAAATGGCCGGCTCCAGCCTTTTCTATATAGCCATAGCAATGTTGTCCCAGCCGCCGTTGCCAACAGCGGCAGCCACCACAATAAATTGCCTGTTTCGATGCGCCAGCGCGGGTAAACAAAGGCCAGATCGATGGGCAAGATGGCTTTGTAAAGGTAGAACCAAACCGCTCCGCAAGCTCCCAGCAAACGTTCGATAAAACCGGCTGTCCGAACCACCGATTCCGCTCCGTGCGTCTGGAACCAAAGGTTGACGACAGTCAGCAGCGTCCCAACCATCAAAAAAGGCCCGATCCGCGCCAGATCCCCAATCGTCAAAGGGCGGCGCCACCAGACGATGCCCAAAAGCAGCACGGGCAGAATCGCCACAGATCCCTTGCTAAGCATCGCCAGGATGAACGCCGCCAGACTAAGCCAGTACCAAGCACCAAAGGATGAAGGATGAAGGATGAAGGATGAAACATCGGATTTTGGAAAACGTGAAGCGGATGGTTTTTGTCTTACAGCCGACGAGTCGGCTTTCAAATACCATAAAATCGACAAGAGAAAAAACAGCATTGCCATCGCGTTTTTTCGCTGGGCGATCCAGGCCACGGACTCCACGTTTACCGGATGCACGGCAAAAATCACGGCCACTAAAAAGGCCCCCGGAATGGATAATTTTCGCAAGATAATCCATATCAGCAATGACTCGGTTATGTGCAATATCAGGTTGACGGCGTGATACCCGCCGGGATGCCTTCCCCACAAACGCCATTCGATCCAGAATGTGGAGTTAGTCATCGGCCAGAAGTCCGGGGCTTCCGTCGAGCACCAGAAATAGATCAGGCCATTGGGGGCCTTGATAAGTTCATTTTCGGTGAGGACTCTGTCGTCCAGGACGAACCCGCCGTTTATGGAGGGGAAATATGCAATAAACACCGCCAGAATAATTGCCGCAAATCCTGCCGGAGAAAAAAAGGGGTCAGAACTATTTTTCATCAATCTTTCGACTTTTTCGGACGGCCGCGGGGACGAATTATCAAATCCAGCTTAAGCCGCCGGCATAATCTGTCAACCCAGGAATTCCCGCCATAGGGCAATCCGGTCTCGCCGCTGCGACGGATCGCGGCCAATTCGTGGGCGTCCGGAGTGTCATGCACGTAGGCTGCCCAGCGGCGCTGGCGAACGGCGGGGTATTTGCCCAACGATTCGTACGCCGGCGTCGGGTCGATGAGTTCGTCGCTCCGGCCGCCGCCATGATAGGCAAAACTGCTCCAGCGATACTCGCCGGCATGCTTCACCAGCCCCGCCCGCACGGGATTGGCCTCGATATACCTGAGCACGGCCAGCAGGTGCTCGTCGTCCTGGATCACTGGGCTTTTGAACCGCCCCTGCCACACGTGCCCGCTGCTTTTGTGCAATCGATGGTAGCGCTGCGTGTGCGAAACCAGCAGGCTCTGCACGATCCGGCTGATGGTGCTTTTGCGCAGGCGCAGCAAGAGATGGATGTGATTGCCCATCAGGCAATAACCGTACAAGTCGAAGGGCTTGCGCTCCTTCAGATCGGCCATGGCCTTCAGAAAGGCCAGATAATCGCCTTCGCCGCGAAAAACCGCCTGCCGGTTGTTGCCGCGGTTGATCACGTGATACACAAGCCCGTCGTCGATCGGTCGTAAAGGTCGAGGCATGATAGCAATCTTAGCCGTTTACACCCGCCTTGTCAATAGAAAATAGTTCTGACCCTTTTTTCCCCTAAGGCAGAATTTTCTGCGCTGGCTTCTTTTGCTCTTCGGTCTTAGACGCATCGTTCGCAACAATCTGGCGTTTGAGAGTGATCTCGGGAACGTCGGGTTGCTGCTCACCATCAGCCGTTCGGTCTTTCGCCTGGATCCTGAGGGTATTAGGATCAACAATTGTTACAATATTTGTCGCCGAAACTTGGCTCCCATCCAGCAGAGTTCCCGAATACTTGATCAGCCAACGGTTGCCGTCATGAACCCACACATTTTCGCCGAAGCCGCCGTTGGAATCGAAAGTCCAGGAACGGATCCTGCCGGCGCGAGGGTCCCAGCCGATGACTTCCGTGCCCGAATGGATCACTCCGCTTTTTCCCTCAACCGTAAACTTACGGATGATGAAAGCCCGCTGGTCCGTCCAGTCACAGGAGCTGTGCAGGGAGACGCCGCTTTGCGGAGACGTATCGCTAGCCCAGTCGCCCACCATCCACTCCAGGTCTTTAAGATGCTGGACCTGGGAAGGAACGGAGCGGATTTCGCGAGCGCTTTCAACTAACCAGCGGCCGTCGCGTTTCACCAGGACGAAGTTTAAGTTTGGCTCGCCTGCCAGAGTCGTTGTCTGAGGCTTCACTTCAGGAATTACATCGACGATGGCGAGGCCTTCGCTGACGATCCGCAAGGAGAGAACATGGATTTGCAGTGAACTTTTTTTGTGTGCCGAAAAAGACTCCTGAAACGCCTTTTCAATGTTCTCGCGACCTTCAAATCGGTCGCCGATATGATTCCCAAAATCGCCGCCGGGCGTCCAGCAGGCCGCCAACCCTTTGGCATCGCCCTGATTGAACTTCTCCTCAATCTCCGTAAATAGTTTACGGATTTCCTCCTTCGGTGATTGAGCAATACTAATCCTTGCCGCAAGAAGGAAAACGATTACAAAAAAAATAGATAAAAGGCGTTGCATAAAAAAACTCCATGAAGTGACGGTATTCTATATGTGCTAAATTATGAACCACTGAAGGTTATCAGGCAATTAGGAGGTGGGTGCGGGGGTTAGATCAGTATTCGCTGATTTGCCGGCTCGCCCGGCCCGTTCTTGCGCTCCTTGGCCAGAGTATTCAGAAATGCCTTGGCTTGCTCGTAATCTACCTTGGGGAGGCCGCCGTGCTCCCCAAGACGCCATTCCAGCATGCCCTTCATATCTTCCACGGTCTTTACCATATTACGATAATCCGTGGCCGTTGGGGTGCTTAAATCCGGCGGGGAACGACGATAAGGCTCTTCAATTTGTGCTCGTTCGGAGATAAACATTTTCTCTTGAAGCACAGTCGGCCACCTGATAATATCCAGGGTTACTGGCGGGTGAAAATCTTCATAAGTAAAACCGCCGCCCGTGGATTGCCTCATACCGTATCCGCCAGCCATGGGTACCTGCGATCTAGTCACGTTAGCTGGTCTCCCGGCCTGTTGCTGTTTAGTTTGGAACCACCAGTCCTTATAGGACTGCCTTTGATCTTCAATCGCGTTGGTCCGGTTCTGCGCTTGAGTCGTCATGGTGTTCCGAATACCACTCTGCACAGCCATGCTCTGTTGCCTGGCAGCCTGTTGCGCTGACTGCTGGTTCTGGGCAGACAGTTGCATCTGGTTTGAAGAGGCTCTGTTTGAGCTTGCCAAGGCCACTGCACTAGCCAAACCTCCATCGTCATAATAGCCGCCAGACCTCCCCCGCCAAAGTTGGGCCGAGACCGGCTTGGCTACTGCGAGAACGCAAGTCGTGAGAAGCCCTATGAGTAAGCATCTGTTCTTCATTTCAGACCCCCACAATGCATAGCACTCCAAAACAAGCAAAATAGTCGAAAACTGTTCGTTGCCGACCGATCTTAATCCGACCTTGCCATTATAGGGAACGAATTGTGCCGTGGAAAGTGCTTGGAAAAAAGATTAACGCCCTAGATGATGTTGATACCCCCATAGCTACATCTTGAACGAGCCTAGGGGGAAAAAGGGGGGAAAAGGGGTCAGAACTATTTTCTATTGATAGATTTGATAATTCAGTCTCGCAGCCTGTCCAAGACAGCTAAAAAATGAAAGAAAAATAGTTCTGACCCCTTTTTCCCAAAATAAAACCTCCCTTCAAAGAGGGAAGATAAGCGATAACGGTGATAACAACAATCAGAGCTACTCCTGCCCACACACCGAGCCCCAGGGCCGATGGAACAGACGCTTCTAGCGGAACTTTGGGAGAATTTCGCGGTAAAGCTTTAGTATGCTTGCGCTTTGACATGAACAGGCCGTTGGTTGGCGGTGTCGATTTTGATTATTTTACACTACTTGTCCGGCCTAATCATAAAGGCAAACGGTTGGCTGAATCCCTCACTTCTCTACCCGACGATAAACGCCGAAATTCTGCTCGGCAAGGGTTTTCATGAACGTGTCCAGCGGTTCGCCGGGCTCGCCGGGTTCTATGCCTATGGTGTAAATGGATATCCGCCTGGTGCGATTGGCCTGCGAAACCGCGGTCACTATGGCCGCGGGAGTGGAAATTTTGCCCGCGTTCGGCGCACCGTCGGATAAAAAGTAAACCGCCTCGGCATCAAATCGAAACGCCGCGTCCAGGGCGTCGTATGCGTCCGTATGGCCTCCGGCGTAAAGCACCAAGACAAAGTTCTTAGCGGCCTTTTTCGTGGCCGGCGTGGCCGGCTTCAGACTCCGCTGCCACACCGCGACGCGATCGTTAAAAACCACGATGCTGAAATCTGCGTCTTCGGGCAGGGCGTCTATGGCCTGCACCAGTTCGCGCTTGGCGGCCATAAGGCGCGGCCCTTCCATGCTCCCGGATATGTCCAGCACAAATACCATTCGCCGGGCGTTTATGGCCAGGCCGTAATAAGTGGGCGTGCCCGGCGTGGCCGCCACCGCCGTCGGGGCGCTGACGTCGCTTGCCGGGAATTTAAAGTCCTCTTTGTTCTTTTCCCACCACGCTTGCCAGGCCTTGCCGTCGGAACCCAGCGACAGGCCCGAAATCGCCGCCAGATGCCGTAGAATGTCGCCGCGAATCTCCCCGTCCACGTCGGGCAACAAGGATATTAGCGTCTGGATGGCCTCGGGCCGACGAACGAGAATTATCGCTTGCACCACCGCCCTGCGCAAGGGATATGTGCCGGTATAACACTTCAGCCTGGTCATCCTCTTTAGCGAGGCCAACGATAGTCCATCGCCCAATTTTCCCAATTCGTCGGCCACCGTTATAATCGCGGCAACGCCGTCTTTCCCCGCCGCCGCATAGGCATCCAAGAACTTGTCCAGTTCCTGTTGCGTGTCGGCCGATTCCGAGGCCAAAAGAACCGCTATCAGCGGGGCGACAACCGATACGCCTCCTTTATTCGTCCGCGATTCCTTTTCCAGGGCCTTTAACAAAGAGATATTGACCTGCCTGTCATCCTTCCATGTGAGCAGGGTTTCGTAAGCCGCCCGCCGAACCTCTTCCGCCGGGTCGTTAAATCCAGATGGCACAATCAACCTGACGGCATCCTGGGCCGGCGCGTCTCGCAGCCGCTTCATGCCCTCGACCCGATCCGCGACAATCTGGCTGTGGACCTGTTTTTGAGTGGTGTGAACGGCCGCGCGGTCTTCCTTGCCTTCATCCGCGGAAAAGGCCGCCCCCGGCCAACCGGCGCCTGCCAATAGAATTGCCACCAGGAAAACCGCTCTCCGTTTCAGCATGTTCTTCTCCATACCAGGGAGTCTGCCGATTTTTTTGCGGGCGAAAATTGGATTTTCACATTGGATTCTTTGTTTTTAATTTAAATTTTAAAGCACAAGTGCGCAAAAAAAACTATTGTGTGGGGATTAATCTACAGTCACATAAAAAATCTCAAAGCCCAGTATATGAATGCATTTTACCAAAAAAACACGTAATTTTTAACAATATTTCCGAATTTACTTGACAAAACCACCTACTTATGCGAAAATCAGAATCGTGAGTTGGAATGTAATCATTTCTCTTGAGATGCTTAATTGTAGTTACCCTTATTTTTCATTTCCTAAATGCATTCCAGATGAGGCAGCGCTCTTTTTAATGGTCTAACCTTTTGGCCATTCTTTTTTAATACTACAAGCTACTCGATGTCTTCCGAGGATGTCCTTCTCTAAGTTTTTCTCAGAAGGCGGTATTTCGTGGTGAATACTTCCAGCGGAGACGTCCGTCAGGCGGAAACAACCGATCCGCTTTTTTTGGTCGTAATCATGTGTTTAACATTTTTTTACACTTAGGAGAAGCAATTCTATGAAAATCAAACTTGTTTGTCTTTTTATGTTCGGAATCCTTTGCATTCTGAACGCACCGGCCTTTGCCGCGATTGCCGGCCCGTATGCAGCCGATGGCAATACCTTGCATCTATATCACTTGGATGAACCAGACCAATCCGCGACGGTTTTTGATTCGGCTACAACGCCGCTGAACATGCTTGGCGTTTATAATGTTCAGGGCTCTGGCGCAGGCAGCGCTAATGGCTGGGCCGGTTTTAATAACCAGGGAATTACTCCCGCCCTATTGGGTAATGGTTCAGTCTCCGGATTTGGCACAGCGGCCGACTTTTCGGCCAATGCGCTGCTGCCCGTACTTGCAAATAATGCGACGGCGGCAAATGTCGCTCACCGGCCGATAATTGCAGCAGCTTCGATGCTGGCAAATGGCACCGCCGATAGTGTGCCATTTACATTTACCAACCCCACCACGGCCAACGGCGCCGCCGTGGGCGCTTTCACATTTGAAGCGGTCGTTAAGTTGGAGTTCGATCCAACTATAACAAACTACCGCACTACTACTGGTGGTACAGGCGGCCAAGCCGGCATGGAGATCATCAGCGGAGAGGGCGATCAACTCGCAGATACTGCTCGACCCTGGCAATTCCGTTTAGACCAGATCGGTTTTGGCGGCGGCGCTGCCACTCAAACTGGCGTGAAACTTGAGTTCAATGGTATTACCGGTCCCGGCGGCGGGAACTTTTTTGCCATGTTGCCGACAACAGGTCCGGATGCCGTGAACAACACCGATTGGTTCCACGTGGCGGTTACCTACGATGGCAACGACAACACGGCCAATAATATCAAGTTCTACTGGACGAAGATGGATCCCTCTAATACCGTAGACAACCTGCTTACGACCATCACCAGTACAGGTGCCACCCCTACTACTTGGATGAAGGATGTACTAGCTACGACTCCATGCGATTTCGCCATCGGCGACGAAGACCGCGATTCTTCCACTGGCAGCGGTAATGGCGAAGGCGAGAGCTTTGTTGGCCTGATCGATGAGGTGCGCATCAGCAGCGTTGCCCGCGGGGCCGACCAGATGATGTTCAACGTGCCCGAGCCCGCCACCGGCCTCATGGCACTCATCGGCTTCCTCGGAATGGGACTGCTCTGGATTCGCAGGAAGTAATTTGATTTTGATTGTTTATTCTTCCAAGGCTCCCAACCGGAGCCTTGGAATTCTTTTGACATCTATGCGCCAAAATTCTTTGGCAGCATACTCATTTTGTCAGCGTATATAAGCTGACTTTATGTATATACTGCCTTTTTTTCATTTTTATTGAATCCCATTTTACACATTGTTAGACATAAATATCGATTGAAATTATTCGAGTTCTGGGTTAAGATTAGGAGTAGTTTTTTGATTTCAAGCGAGGGGGTTGAGGATAATCGGCGGGTATAAACTTTAATCGGTTCAAGAGATAATGGTGCAGACATGACACGCAACTTCCGACTTTCTTCTCTTTGCGCTTTAATTGTATTAATGCTAGGTGTGTTTGGCTCTATATTTCCGGCCTATGGCGTCATCGCTCCGTACGTGACCATGTCGAACATCGGCATGGGCTACGGGTACGGCACCAACACGGTCGCCTTTCGCCGCAGCGCGCTATTAACCGATGGCAATTACCAATTTGCCGCATATTATGACACCAACGGCTATGCAACAGTGGCCCGGCGCACTCTGGGCAGCAATAATTGGGATATATTTCACTACAACACTTTTACGGCCGTAAACCTTAGCGACGATCACGACGTAATCAGTTTCGGCATCGACGGCAACGGCCTTATGCACATGGTTTGGGGCTTGCATAACAACACGATGCAGTACAGCCAAACTACCGCTTCGGTATTAAACAGCAATCCCATTGTGTTCAATCCGCAGCAAGACAACATGACCGGCTCGGGCAGGGAAAACAGCGCGACCTACCCCGAATTCTATACGCTTCCCGACGGCGATTTATTGTTTGAAATGCGCATTGGCGCTTCGGGATCGGGCGATACGATAATGAACCGTTACGATACCGCCACTAAAACATGGTCGAGAATTAACGGATTTACGAATCCGATAATCTCTGGAACATATGGTTCATACGACGCAAACGCCTACGTGAATAACCTGGTTTTCGATCACGCGGGAAACATTCAAATGACTTGGGTCTGGCGGGAAACCTCCGACTATAATAGCAACCACGACATCATGTACGCCAAGTCCACCGATCAAGGCGTCACTTGGCAAAAGTTCAACGGCACGCCTTATACGTTGCCCATAACCCCAAACACCAACCCCGCGGATCCTAGCCTGCACAAATTATATATTCTCTCGGGCAAAATAGTTCCCTGATGAACCAATGCAGCATGACCGTGGATTCCCAGAACCATCCAATTGTAGCCATGTGGTGGGCGCCAGGACACACCTCGAGCCCAGTCAATGACACACGCCAATACATGCTGCTTTATAACGACGGAACACAGTGGCTGACTTCGAGAATCAGTAACCGGCCAACCGAGAGTATGCAAGACGACGGCGACGTGCGCGAGATGGGTCGCCCGGTAGTATTGTGCGATCAAGACGATCGCACGCTGGTCGTGATACGCTACAGGGACGCGGGAGATATGACGCCAAATCTAAATCATGTAAAAGTCGCGTACAGCACGAACAAACAGAATTGGAGCTTTGCCGAGTTGAGCACGGCTGATTCCGGCGATTATGAGCCGATAGCCGATCCGGTTCGCTGGCAACGCGACGGCATACTGGATCTGTTTTATGAACCGGACAATAACAGCAACAGCCTGGTTTCGGTGCTGGAATGGAATGCTTTGCGCTTCACTCGCGGCGCGATAACCGTCGATTGGGCGGGCGGCAACAGCCTGTGGAGCACGGCGTCAAAGTGGACCAACAACGTGCTTACCCCCGATGGAAAATGGACTACCGTCCGCTTTGCCAATCAGTCCAACGCCGACGAAGTGGTGAATATGAGTTCCACGGGAAGAACCGTGGGCAACATCTCTTTTACTTCCACCGCGCATAGCACTACCATTCAAGGCTCAGCCGGCGCCAGCCTGACCATGGATAATGAAGGGAGCGATGCCACGATTACTGTTGCCGGCGCCCACACCATCACCGTCCCGGTATTGCTAAATAGCAACCTGGATATCTCCGGCGGCGGAACGCTCAATTTATCCGGCGGCATCTCCGGCTCTTACAACTTGGACGTGCTAAGCGGCAATCTCACCGCCGCAACCATGCAAGTCGGTACGCTTACCCTAGGTGCCGGCGCAACGGTCACTATCCAAGCCCTACCCGGCGGTCCGCAGGGCGGCGATCTCACGCCTGTCCCCGAACCATCAACACTTGTGATGTTGGCTGTCGGTGCGATGCTCGCCCTGGGTTATTCCAGGCTGCGACGATGAACCCGGATTGCATACTATTGTATCAGGCACAATCCGTGTGCCGTCTGAAATGCACCCACATGAAAAAATCTGAACGGCACACGGAGTGTGCCTGATACGGGCATATTTCATTCCCCAAACACCCAGCTATATGTGGCAGTGACGGTTTGGACCTGGCTGGTCCAATCGGCCTTGGCACATCGAACTCGTGGGCCGGGCAGTGCGCGCAGTCGCCACGGCCGCCTTCTTTCGGGCGGATAACGTGAATTCGCCGCACTTCGACCGTGGTCTCGGTGCCCGAAGGATCGTAAGAAATGGTGTGCGATACGGCCTCGTTTTCCACGGCCATTATCACGTACCAGGTTGTGGACGAATGATCCATGCATTGCTGGTTCAGGCTGCGAACTGTGGCTTCCGCCTGCTGGTAGGACAACCATTCTCCCGCCTGCCGCCCTTGCGATTGCCACACGCAATTGGGCACGTCCAAGGGCGATTTCGGCTCCCAGCCGTCCGGCCACCAGATCGAAGTCACTTTATAGCTGATAGGCGTGCACAACCGGGCAGCCGGCCAGACGCGGCCCAGGCTCCCGGGCTCGACCACCACCGCCCACCGCCCGCGGCGCCGGGCCTCCTCGCTCTCGTTGTGCTCGATGGCCTGATTTACAGCCTCGAAAAGATCGTCCCACTGGCCCAGCACGGCCACGGGCCCGTCCAGTTCCAAAGGCACGTCGTCCGGGCAAGCAGGTTGCCAATCCAATGGCCGGGATATTATCGCCACTTGATATTTGCCCATGGCATATTCCTTCCTAAAATTCCTCAAAAATACTACCGCGCCGACCAAGCAGCGGCAAGGGCTGTCTATGCCCTAACTTGTCATTGAGCCCAACGCAAAGGTATAATAATCCATATCCGTAAGAAGCAGATTCATTTAGCCCCCGGTGAATACACCGGGGGCTTTGGTTGCGGCCTTGTGCCGCGTTAGGATAGGATGTTTCCCATGTCAACACAATTAGAACGTCTGGCCGTGGAATTGCTGGGCTTACCAGCCTCGTCACGGGCCTTATTGGCCAAGAAGTTGATCGAAAGCCTCGACGAATCCGAAACTCCGGATACTGAAGCCCTTTGGATCGAAATCGCCAAGCGCCGTGCAGACGAAATCAAACAAGGCCAGGTTAAAACAATTCCCGCCGAAGAAGTCATGCGTCATGCAAGGGAAAGACTTCAATGCAAAAACCCATAGAATACCATCTTGAAGCGGAAGCGGAAATTATCGAGTTCTAATTATTGAGAGTTATGTATACTGTCCCCGGAATTCGCCCAGCATTGCAGTCGGGCGGTCTGTTACTTCACTGTGTTTGGTGGGAAAAAGCTTCGTAATTCACTCAACTGCCTGAGACATGCGAAGCGTGCGAAGCATGGGAAGCATGGGATTCATGGTCCATGTTTTGCTGACCAACATTTGCTTGCACTGAGTGCCCATAATCTAGGATTAGGCGTTTCGATGGCTGCTGAAAGGACGCACTCGGTAGTTTTTCAACAGTGGAGGCACCTACCGGGGAGCTACCGAAGATGATGGCAGCAAATGTTGTTGCTCCAAGGCCACTTGCCAGCCCCTTGAATAACTTCCTCATGTTTTACCCCTCTTTCTGGTTAGTACGTAACCATTTTCACATATCCATTATTAATATATTCTTTTAATCGGAGGTGTCAAGCCCCCTACTGGAGAAATATGGGAAGAACGCCGAATACCCGATGAATCAAAAAACCCCCCGCACTTCACCTTCACACTACAATCTTGGCACTCGGGGACATATACATTTTTCCAGTCCGAGATCGATTTCCGGGCAAACGGCCAAAGGGTGGTCGGTAATAAGCATAGAGGAAGATTGTAAACGGATACCGGGATCATCGTCCGTGATAAGAAACTACACGCTTCCTTCAATTCCTGGCGATAGTCGAATGGATCAACCCATACATGTTCAAGATTTTTCGCTGCAAGGCCCACTGTTTCCATTCCCATGAAAGCAATGTGACTGGCAAAGGGCAAGTTGGAATAGATAAAATCAGCGATCCTCAGAAGTCGCCTATAGTTCAAGGAAAGCACCACCACCCTAATTTCAATAATGAATTCATATAGTGCCAGATTATAAAGTCCACGAATCGTGTCACCAAAAGCTCCTTTCGCTCCCACGATCTCATCATGCAGGTGATCGACATCGGAATAGAGAGGAACGGCAATCGTCAGACAAGGATGCCCCAAAAATGCCATGCTCTCCACATAACTACGCTCTTTCAGTTTACGACCATTGGACAAGATAATTATATCAGTATTTGGTAGCCATTTCTGACATTCACGAAGCAAAGTGAATAACTCATCACCAATTATCGTAGGCTCGCCCCCGGTAAGTGTCAGTGCTTTGGGACCAGGGGCCATAAGCCGGATCAACTCACAATTTAATCGGGTGCGTGATTCTGTTTCATTCTGGGGCGGTTGAGGACACATTACACAAGCACAATTGCATCTCTCTGTAACCAAGATTGCGTTTGTCCTAGATTTTACCTCGTACAAAAATGTAATCATACCCATTGCTGGATCAATGGACACTATATCACCCTCATTAAAAACCGACAAGCCACCGTCCACGCATGCCAGTGGTAATTGACGATTCTGCACCCAAGACACGTAAGGGTTGCCGCAATCTGCAATCACAGCCCGATAACCCTTGACATCCGGCTTATCAGATGCACAGACAATAACAAAATAGTCAGACCTCTGCCTTTTTGGAATGCCACCAAAAGATACCTTGCCTATTAGGGCAGACCGAACATCCGAGGTATGACATTTCAAGCATCGCATTGTAAGTACTCGGACTCAATACATCGAACTTGGTTAAGATGTCGTTTTGTTATCCATGACCAGAACACGTCCTTAGTGTCTTCGTTCCCAAACACTACCTTTTCTAGCAAGTACTGAATGATATGCATATTTTTCTTACAGAAGTCATCGGTTGGCTTGTGGACAACCATATCCCCTTGCGTTGCATAGTTTCTGACCGGATCAGCCCCGCACCAAATGTTGAATGCACAGTCGCTACAACGAGGTAAGCACTCCACACAGGATTTTTCAACAATACGCTTAATCACATCTCCCTTGAAAAGCTTTCGATAGTCATCCTTATGCACATTCCCCATCAAGAATGTGTTGTCGCCATTGCGGGCCAGCATGCGTCCCTCGTCCGATACGTAAACATTACCATCGTAATCATATATGGCACATGCGATACCCGCTCCTGCAGGCGACTGCAGATCGACAAATCCTGTCCCGAACGGCGTTAAAATTCTGGTCAATAAAAGTGTCGCATAATTTTCCATGAACCATGTTCCACGAAGATTCAATTCAATTATATAGTCCAGCCCATCCCTATATGACCGCACGAACTCCTCAACGGAATAGCCAAGTTCCGCTCGTCCAGAAATCGCTCTTCCATAAGGGTTCAGAGAGCGAAAAAATATCGAGGTGAATCCTTTTGTGATATATTCGTCCACGATTTTAGGGAAGTGCCCAAGACTGGCATGTGTTGTGGTCATCAAGGCCGAGATACTATCAGATCCAACAATACCTCGGGCCAAATCAAGCCCTGCCATCAAGTGAACATAACTACCCTCACCATCCTGCATTGTACGGTACAGATCATGCAATGATTGTGGACCATCTAGTGAAGTGGATATGAATATTTTGTGTTCCTTGCAGTATTCCAAGTGATCTTTATTTACGTCTGAAAGATTAGTGCAAACAACGAACGCCAGATTTTTCTGGTAGTGTGCGTTCAATTCCTCAGCATACTCAACGATGAGTCTCAACACGTCGAAATTCAGAAATGGTTCGCCGCCTTGAAACTCGATCTTTATGAAAGGAGATGGCGACTGAAAAACGAGATCAACAGATTTCTTTGCGGTGTCTGGCTGCATGTCAAAGCGACGGGCATCTGCCTTCTCGCATGCAACTTGACAATACTTGCATTTTTGATTGCATCGAACGGTGAGTACCAGCATGTGTAGAGAAGTGAATGATCGAAGAAATGCCTTCTTCGTCCGATACTTCGTTGCCAACATTTCGACTGGTAAATCCATATTTCCATCGGTAAGGAAATGCTTGGCCTTGAGGTCGAGGAATATCTCTTCTGTGTTCTTCAACGTCCCTTGCGTAAAGCGAGAAAAGTTACAATTATCCAAAAATAAAAACTGCCCGCCCTTATTTACAAGCAATGTTCTTCCCAATAGTCGCATGAAGTGGAACGGCAAAAACTGATATGCCTTATCGTTAGAAGCACACGGGAATATGTATGGTATATTGACCATCATCCTTCCTTCGTATCAAGAGGGGCAAAAGCTTCTAAAACAATGGCTTGCTCGATTTCTGCCGTATCTCGACGTATTTGGACTCTAAGCTGCTGGTCAATCAATTCGTTGAGGAATTTTGGGATAAGCAATTCGATGCTCACATCTGGTCGCTTGGGGGTAAAGGATATGACTATATCCTTTTCGTTAGCTGTCAGTAGTTTGATGAAACACTCTCCGGTGAATAGGTATGCCGTGTTGAGGACAGCTTTCGGGCAGAAAAAGATTGAATCGATTGCAACTTCTGTGCTGCCGTCTTCCTTGTGAACGAGAGCGTTATAGATCATTTGCACAAACTCCTTAGCGTGATGAGAGTCACCAGGAAATTTCCGGCAGGAAGGGGATACCATACATAATTATTGAGAAATCTGTACCTGAAATCTGTGGAAATTGCCGTCATCCTTTAGACTATTTCATTATTCCTCCGCCGCGGGCGGGGCTTCTTCCGTTTTTTCCTGGCTGGGATGCGTGTTTGTTTCCTGGCCGGCTTGAACAGGCGTGGGGGCCACGGCGGGGATTTCCAGGACGAATCGGGCCCCGTGCCCGGGTTCGCTGCGGACTTCGATCTGCCCGCCGTGTTCGCTGATGATTTTTTGGCTCACCGGCAGTCCCAATCCCGTCCCCCTGCTCTTTTTCGAGGATAAAAAGGGACTGAACAAATAATCCATTTGATCGGCGGGGATGCCCGGCCCGTCGTCTTCCACGATGATCCGCGCCTTGCCGTTTTGGGCGTCATATTCAGTGCTCACCGACACCCGGCCCGGCGGGTTTTTCTCCGACACCGCGTCTATGGCGTTGGTCGCCACGTTTAGCACCGCGCGGTGGATGCCCTCGGGATCGAAAATCAAGTCCGGCATGACCACGGCGGGCTGCCATTGGAGTTGGACCTGGAACTCCTCAGCGCGGACGTGCATCAACTCGATCACGTCGTTTACAATGCTGTTGATGTTTGCCACCGTCAAGTCCGGCTCGCGTTCCTTGCTGAATGTGAGCATGTCCATTACCAGCGAGGAGATTTTGTTCTGGTTTTTTTCCACTATTTTCCAGCCCTTGCCCACCACTTCCTCGTCGTGTTCCGAGAGTCCCATTTCGATGAGGTAGCTCCCGCCGCGGATGCCCTGCAAGATGTTTTTTATGTGATGCGAGAGGGTGGCGATGGTTTGACCCACGGCGGCCAGGCGCTCGGCCTGGACCATGGCCGAGTAATACCTGGTGTCTTCCACGGCCAGCGCCGCCTGGTGGCCGATGGCGATGATCAATTTCAAATGATCTTCGGTGAATTTCTCCACCCCGCCTTGCTTGATGTATTGTTGCGGGGTAGTCGAGGTATCGATGTAGATTGCGCCCACCATGTCGTAGCGGCCCTGCATGGGCACGCAAATCGCCTCGCGGATGCCCATCTGCAAGATCGAGCCGGTGGGATTCCAGCGGTCATCCATGCGTGCGTCGCTGGTGATTACGCCCTCGTTGTGCTCCATGACGTAATCCAGTATTGTTTTGCTGATGGTGATTTTTTCCTCGGCGCGGACCCCTTGCCGGGTGCGCCGCACCCGGGGCTGCAACAGTTTCGTGGCCGGGTCCATGAGCATTATGCAGCCGCGGTCGGCCTCCACCCATTCGAAAATCAACTCCATGATCCGCTGCAAAAGCTGGTCGATGTCCAATGTATGGCTCACCGCCAGCGCCGTGCGGTACATGATTTGCAAGTTGCTCCGCGCCCGGGCCAGCCAGGAATTCTGCGGCATTTCGGCCTGGAAATCCAGGATCCGGCTGCCCTCTTCCTGGCTTACCGCGTGCACGATGCGGGAACCCTCGTCCTCCTGCTTGGCCGGGCCGATGTTGACCGCCTTGGACAGGTCTTCCCCGGCCTCTTCGCTGGGGCCGGTAAAAAGCATGAGCGTGCTGCCCATCTGGAGTTGATCGCCGCTGTTGAGCCGATACTGCTTGACCCGCTGCCCGTTGACGTACGTGCCGTTGGAACTGTTCAGGTCGGAGATGGCAAACGAATTGTCCTGGCGGCGAATCTCGGCGTGATGACGGGATACTTCGGTGTCGTGCAATTGGATGTTGTTCGAGGCGTCCCGCCCGATACGAGTCGTCGGCCCCTCGAGTTCGAATCGAGTGCCTTGGTCCATACCCCGAATTACAAATAATGTCGGCACGCGGTCAACTCCCGGTTGGACTGACGAGTGGAGAGTGCATCAGCGGCGAAAAAGCGAAGGGCCTTTAGATGGATCATTGTTCCTACGCCCTGCGCGGCAGCGCACAGCCAATAACTCCATGTGCCCGCGCTTTCTTCAATAATACGAAATTGGGGAAATGACTGTTCCCGCACAGAGCACGGGAAACAGTGGTATTTCACGCCGCTAATCACTCTCGAGTATCTCTTCGATTCTACGAATCAGAGGCCCAAAGTGATAGGGCTTGGCGACAAATTCGCTGCCGGGAATACGCGGCCGGTTGCGGCGGAGGTTCCCCAAAAGAATGATAGGAGTGTTATTCTCACCCAAATTTGCCCAAAAAGGCGGGTCGGAATGCTCCAAATTAACATCGTCCATCTCCAAATCCAAGACAATGAGATCGGGACAATGCCGCCGGCTTAATTCTACCCCATCTGAGGCATGCTTGGCCGTAAAAGTCCGCACGCCCCGCCTATTTAATGCAGTTTCCAGGACCTCGCGGATTTCTTCCGAACGGTTGAACAATCAGTACGCTTCGCTCTTGATCCAAGATATCGCCCTCCATGGCGCGACGGCTTCGGACGTCCTTGTCCGGGGGTGGATAATCCGGCAAGTTCCTTCCTTTGCCGGGCGAGGGCGGAAAGATAACGAGATTCGCCCTGCGTGTCAAAGCGAATTTTATGCGAATCTGCTGAAGAAGTGACAAATTTAAAATACGCATACGCAGCGTCTTATTTTCAGACACCATATAGCCTATCTATAAGAAAAAATGTTCCATCATTTTCCCACAACTACATTAAAGCCATAGTCGCGGCAAAGAAATCAGAAAATCACCCATTAAAAATAAGGCATTCTTCCGGGATTTATCGTAAAACCTGGGAAAGAGATCTTTTAATAACATGCCAAATAATATCCAAAAGAATTTATAACCTCTTGTGTACCAACTAGTTATGCACATTTCTCCGGAGCCTAATTTTCTGGCCTTTACCTGAAACGAGGTTGTGGGCAGAATACCGCTTCATTTCAGAGCGTTTTTCAGTTGAACTATAGTCCACGACCAACACGGTTTCAGGTGGATAAATCAATTCGGTAGACCGAAAGATCCAGTCGGTCAAGCGGCCTTTGCGGAGGTCGCCTGGATGATGGATGACCGACGCAACAGCAAGGAGTGCTGAACGTGAAACTTTCCCGTCTCATGGCCGTTGTGGCCGCTTGTTTATTACTGTGTGGCCTTGTAAGTACGCAGGTCTTTTCGCAGGCGGGAGTTCCCATCCGCCAGCCGCTCGCGCCGCAGGCCGGCGCCGGCACGAACATCGCACTTCTGGACATCAGTTACATCTTCAAAAATCATCCTCGTTTCAAGCAGATGATGGAAGAGATGAAGTCCGACGTCGAAGCCGCCGAGTCGAGCGTCACCAAAGAACGCGACACCATCAAAAAACTGGTCGAGCAACTGGACAGCTACCACAAGGGAAGTCCGGACTATAACGCCATGGAAAAGGAAATCGCCGAGCGCGAGGCCAATCTATCGGTCAAGGTCCAATTGCAGCGCAAGGAATTCCTGGGCCGCGAGGCGAAAATCTATCTCACCATATACAAGGAAATAGAGCAGGAAGTCGAATATTACTGCCAGAACAAGGGCATCGACATGGTGCTGCGCTTCAACGGCGATCCGGCCGACGTGGACAAACCCGACAGCGTTTTGAGCTTCATCAACAAGCCCGTGGTTTATTACGACAAGGGCCGGGACATCACAAAGCCCATTCTCGACACCTTGGTCATGCGCAGCGGCGCACCGGCCGCCGGCGGAAACCGGATCGGCACGCGGCCCGCTGGCCCTGCCAATCCTTTCCAGAATAATCCCAGATAGCAACAAATATGATAAATCCCCATCCGCCACGGACGGCGGGTCGGACGATCTTGAACTTATTCCCACAAACCCCGTCACGGATGACCGACTTCTCTGGATGTTTTCCACACGCAAGCAACGCACGCTGGTCGCCCCGGCAATAATCGAGGGCACAGGATACTGGAGCGGACGCGACGTAAAAGTCGAGTTTTGTCCGGCGCCGGCCAACACCGGCATTGTATTTATCCGCCGCGATCTGCCCGGTTCGCCGCGCATCGCCGCGAGGATTGAAAACCGCACTGAAATCCCGCTCCGCACCACGCTCCGCGTGGGCAACGTGAGCGTGGAGATGATCGAACACATTATGTCGGCCTTGGCCGGAATGCAAATCGACAACTGCGAAATCCGCGTAGACAGCGCGGAAATGCCCGGCATGGACGGCTCCAGCCTGCCTTTTGTCGAGGCCTTCCAGGCGGCCGGAATCGTGGAACGAGACGCAGTCCGGGCGCAAAAAATCATCCGCAGCGTCATCCGCCAGGGCGACGAGCAGAGCTGGATCGAGGCTCGGCCCTGCTGCTCGGGAAAAATGATCCTGCAATACGAACTCGACTACGGCAGCGGCAATCCCATCGGCCGGCAATCGCTGGAAATCTCCCTATCGCCCCGGTTTTTCCACATGAATCTGGCGCCCAGCCGCACCTTCATGATGGAATCCGAGGCAAAAGCCCTGAAAGAGCAAGGTCTGGGCCAGCGGGTCACCTGCAAGGATTTGTTGATCTTCGACGCCAAGGGACCCATCGACAACCAACTCCGCTTTCCCGACGAATGCGTACGGCACAAGATGGTCAACATGGTGGGCGATCTCGCCCTGGCCGGTTGCGATCTGATCGGCCGGTTCATCGCCTTCCGTTCCGGGCATCGCCTGAACGCCGAACTGGTCCAAAAAATCATGGGCCTCGAGGAGGCAAAGGAGTCCATAAAACGCTGCGCATGATGATTGAATCGAGAAATAATTAACGTGCCATTTTTTGCGGAGCCGCGACAATGGCGACATATTTATTCAAGAACACTACGATCGATCCCAGGGCCCAAATCGACGACGAAGTCGAAATCGGCCCCTATTGCGTCATCGGCCCGAACGTCCGCATCGGCCGCGGCACCAGGCTGGAAAACAGCGTCACCTTGATGGGACACGTCACCATCGGCTGCGACAACCATATCTATCCCGGCGCGGTGATCGGCGGCGAACCGCAAGACATAACCTACCGCGGCAGCGACACCGAAGTCGTAATCGGCGATCACAACATCATCCGCGAGTGCGTCACCATCAATCGGGCCTCGGAAAAAGAGGACGGTTTCACCCGCATCGGCAGCCATAATTTCCTCATGGCCTGCTGCCACGTAGCGCACGACTGCCAACTGGGCGACGACATCATCATCGCCAACAATACTCTCCTGGCCGGACACGTTCACGTGCACGACCACGCCTCGCTTTCCGGGGCCGTGGCAGTGCATCATTTTGCCACCATCGGCAGTTACAGTTTCGTGGCCGGCTGCGGCGCCGTGCGCCACGACGTGCCCCCCTACATACTCGTGGAAGGCTATCCGTCCAAGCCCCGCTGTATAAATTCCGTGGGACTTAAACGCCATAATTTCTCGCCCCAAGTCATCCAGGCCCTGGCCGAAGCCCACAAGCTCATATTCCGCTCAAAAGTCGGAATCGACAATGCCTGGGAAATTCTCCGCAGCAACGGCCACCTCGTGCCGCAAGTCAACCACCTGCTGAGTTTCATCCAAGGCCAGCACGAGGGCCAGCACGGCCGCGGCCGCGAACGACGCAAAGCGGCATAAAATCGAATGTTTAGCCCAGGCACGTGTGCCGGGGCCATTTTCCTGCATTCGTGTCAAAGAGAGACATCAACTGGAACAACACCATGAAAAAACTCAAAGTCGCGGTTATCGGAGCGGGTCGCCTGGGCGGATTCCACGCTCAAAAACTGGTCAAAATCCCCGAGGTCGAACTCGGCGCCGTCGTTGATCCCGTTCCAGAAAACAGGCGCCGCGTGGCAGCCGAATTGCTTTGCCCCGAATTCGCCGATCATGCTAGTCTTCTCGGACGCATCGACGCCGCCGTGATCGCCGCCCCAACCGCCTGCCATTATCAACTTGCCAAGGAGTTTCTTCAGTCCAACACACATCTGTTGGTGGAAAAACCCTTGTGCCTGAATTCCCGCCAGGCCGATGAACTGGTCGCCCTGGCCAAAAAGCGAAACCTGGTGCTGCAAGTCGGGCACGTCGAACGCTTCAATCCGGCGTTTGTCGCTTCGGCTCCACACCTCGGCGATCCGAAATACATCGAGACCGTTCGTACTAGCCCGTTCACGTTCCGTTCCACCGACGTGGGCGCGGTCCTGGACCTCATGATCCACGACCTGGACCTGGTATTGTCGATTGCCCGCAGCCCGGTGCAAAAAGTTGATGCAGTCGGTCTAAAAGTTGTGGGCAAGGACGAAGACATGGCCAACGCCCGGATTCAATTCCAAAACGGTAGCGCGGCGAATCTGACCGTATCGCGGGTAAGTCGCGAGTCCGTGCGCCGGATGAAGGTTTGGTCGAAGCAGGCTTTTGCCGAGATCGACTTTGCCGCGCGAACCTCCGCCCTGGTCCGGCCCAGTGAAACCCTGCGCCAAGGGGCATTCCATGTAGAAGAAATGTCGCCGGATCAGGTGGAACACTGCCGCCGCAATTTCGCCGACGAGCATTTGCCCTGCGAGCAACTCCAATTTGAAGCGGTGGATGCCTTGGCCCTGGAAGTGCGGGATTTTGTGGACGCCATCCGCACGCCCCGCCAACCGCTGGTCAACGGCCAGTCCGGCCGCGACGCCGTGGCCCTGGCCGAAACCATCCTCGACCGCATCCATGCCCAATGGAATGTTTCCGGCAGCCACTCCACAACCGCTCCGCCTCGGCACATCATTCCCGTCCCCCACCTCACTATTGCAGCCGATACAAAGCACGGACAATTCAGAGATGCGGGATAGTCCGGTATGTCACAGTGTGATTATTATTAGAGCTTATCCCAAAAGTCCCCTCTCCCTTTGGGAGAGGGTTAGGGTGAGGGCTGATTTGCCGAGAATAGACTGTTATAATCTTTTGCCATTATTGTATTTTTATATTTTGGGATAAGCTCTCAGGGGATTAGGCAAGAAAAAATAGTAAGTCGCCAAACATAGGGCACGCGGAAAACGCCGCCCGCATCAGGAATGAATGGGCACTTCTTCTTCCGGCTTATCGACGGCTGAGCGATTTTCTTCAATCATCTGATTCCGCGACGCATTGGAGGCCCGATTCTCCTCGCTTCGCCTGTTGAAACACAGCTTGGATGAGTTGGCGTCGAACGTGTACGCATCGCAGTGCAGGCTCTGATTATGCGCGGCTTCATTGTTCATGCCGCATTGTTTTGAGCAGTATGCGCAATACGGGAAATACGGCGTGCGGGTATGCATGGTCCTGCGGATATTTGAATAGTCTTTGCCGCGCCAGATGGAGTCGAATCCGTCATCAAAGCGGCCGACAGTCTGGATCCATGCCCGATAACAAAAGCGGATCGTTCCGTCGGAATCGATTTGGACGAATTCCCAAGGGTCACGGCAGCGCCGCGGATGCCCGTCATTGCCGGGCAACGCCGGAAGATTGACCGTGATGCCGTGTTCGACGGCCCGGGCCGCCGTCTCGCGGAATATTTCGGCGGCAAAGTCCTGCTGCCAAAACAGCGAGTTTTCGAACTGCATGTCGTTGGCAAAATTGACGTAGGATACATCGACTGTTTCCATGCCCATCGATTTTGCGAGTCTGCAAATGCCGGGCAGTTCCTCCGCGTTTTCTTTCATCACAGAGTAGCGCAGTCCGAGCCGGGGATATTTCACTCCAGCGTCGCGTTTCTGCCGAGTAAGATTGCCGATGTTCTCGATGATCCTCTCGAATTTCGCTCCCCGGCGAATCTTTTCCAAAGTGCTTTTTGTGGAGCCGTCGAAGGATAGATAATAATAACGAAGTGTTTGCTCAGCCGTCATCCATTGGGAAATCTCGTCGCTCAGAAGCATTCCATTGCTGACCATTCGGGTTTTTATACGATAGCTATCGGCCAAGCGCAGGGCATCGCGGAGCTTCGGATATAAAAGCGGTTCACCGCCGGAACAAAACGAGAGGCTGCTCGCATAAGGGAACAACTTTCGAGCGATCCGTTCATAAAGGGCGTAATCCAGCCAACGATTTTCCTCTACCGTCGATGAAATGCAAAATGTGCAATTCAGATTGCATGCCTTGGTCAAAATTACGTCCAGGAATAACGGATAGCTGCGGGGTCGGCATACGCTGAGCTTGCGCTCGACAATGTTTTCCACCAGGTTGATTATTCGAGGTGGAGTCGCCGACCGGGCAAATTCGCGGATTTTATCCAATTTTTTTTGCATATTATCGCAAATCCGATTTCCGTCCCCTAAATTTTCCATCACGATAGCAGTCCGATCCGCGTGTAAGTCGGTTGAATATTTAAATATAGGACGTGTCTGCTGAACTGGAGATTTCCTCGGCGTGAAAAACACATTCACGCCTTTTTTGATGGTCTTTTTATCTAAACTCAACAGAAAAATCTGGGGAATTTCGAGGACATCCACTCCAGAATGCCCCTAAAATCGGTAAAACCATTTTTAGATTCATACCACGAAAGCGTACATGATTTCATGAAGAACTAGGACTTTAAGGATAAAGAATCCGTGATCCGCGCTTGTTTTGCTGATAGTGAGCGCTAAAATATTTGCGTGTCGGATGATTGAAAAAAGTAAGCGTTTAAATCGCGATCTTTTCAACAACATTGTTATCCGGCCGGAATCAACCGCAATGTAAACTCAATTATTTCTTGTCAAGATATTCCATTTAAACTGGGCACATCGACGCCCGGGAGGCCAAAATGAATGCGATCCGAAAAAAAACAATTTCCCTGTTTATCATCGTATTGATCGGCGGCTCATTATTTAATTCAGTCTTCGCGGCCGAAGAAGAATCTTCCCTTACGCCTCAAGCGGCTTTGCAATTATTGAAAAACGGCAACGCCCGTTTCGCCGAAGACCGGCCGGAACTCAAAGACATCGACCAGGCAAGGCGCAGCGAATTGGTCAAAGGCCAGCATCCCTTCGCCATAGTGTTAACATGCGCCGATTCGCGCATCGCGCCGGAGTTGATATTCAATCAGGGATTGGGGCAATGTATTTGTGGCGCGAGTAGCCGGCAACGTCAGCGATCCGGACATGCTGGGATCGATTGAATACGCCGTCGAACACCTGCACGTGCCGTTGCTGGTCGTTTTGGGCCATGAGCATTGCGGAGCCGTGGCCGCCGCCTTGGGAGGGGAAAAACCCGCCGGAAACCTGGGAGCACTTATAAGCCAAATCTACGTGGGAAAACAACTGCCCAAAGAAAAAGAGGCCGCCCAAGCCGCCGCGGAAAAAAACAACGTTTTGCATCTATCGGAGCTTGTCACCCGCCACAGCGATGTGTTGAAAAAAGCGGTGGAAGAAAAACGTTTAAACGTCGTCACGGCAATTTACCATCTCGATACCGGCAAGGTTGAATGGCTGGAAAATAAATAATTTGCAGTAGAAATCTTACTGAATCAATTAGGGCAAAAACTGCACTTTCGGCTATTTTGGTGGTGCTTGCGCAAAAAAACCCGCCCACCTAATTTTTTTGGGGGGTTGTCTATGAATAAGTTACGGTATATAAAAAATAGTAAAATTGAATATACAAAAGCAAATGAGTATTCATATGTGTCGAACGGCCGCCTTTTTTGGGGTAATCCTTAGTCTTTTATTACCCGGTTTGTTCTCCAACGCAGCCGAACCCCGCGGCGACAAGGGCCAAAGCGCCGGGCCTGCCGCCAAATCGCAAGGAGATAAACTCATGACCATTCAAATTACAAGCACGGCCTTTAAAGAAGGGGAGGCGATCCCCAAAAAATACACCGGTGAAGGCGCCAACGTGTCGCCGCCCTTGGCCTGGACCGGCGTACCTGAAAATGCCAAGGAATTGGTGTTGATTTGCGATGACCCGGACGCCCCTACCGCCGAACCTTGGGTGCATTGGGTTATCTACAAAATCCCCGCCGATGTAAAAGGCCTGAAGGAAGGCATTCCGCAAAAGCCCCGCCTTACCGACCCGGCCGGCGCATTACAAGGCAAAAACTCCTGGCAAAGCCCAAAAGAAAACATCGGCTACCGCGGACCATATCCCCCGCCCGGCCATGGCACGCATCATTACTATTTCAAACTTTATGCCTTGGAAGCCAAGATGGCCGCGGAGCCGGGCATGGATAAAAATGCTATTCTGCAAGAGATCGAACAGCACGTCGTGGCCAAAGGCCAGTTGATGGGCACGTACCAGAGGTGATTTGTGCCCGACCGCAGAAAACATCGCGGTCCGCACCCGGAAGATGCGCGGCTGTTCTCCGCCGAAATTCACGCCCGCCTTTCTCAGGCCGTGGACGATCTATGTTGGCTGCTCAGCCGGGGATATGCGCCCGATTCGTCCTTGAAGATAGTGGGCGATCGGTATGGCCTTGTCGCCCGTCAACGGGTAGCCGTGGCAAGATGTTCCTGCGGCAGCGACGAGCGTGATCGGCGGCGGAGGCACGAAGTCGCCGCCCAAGCCCTGCACAATCAAGCGTTGAAATTGGACGGATACAACGTTTTGACGACCATCGAAGCAGCCCTTTCAGGCGGGGTGATCTTTGCCGCCCGCGACGGCGCATACCGCGATATGGCCAGCATGCACGGCACTTATCGCAAGGTGGCCGAAACTCTCCCCGCCCTGGAACTGCTGGGCGCCGAACTCGCCCGGTTGAACGTCGCCGAATGTGTCTTGTATCTCGATCGGCCGGTCTCCAACAGCGGCCGGCTAAAATCGCTCATAGAAGACCTGGCGGCAAAAAAAGGATGGCCATGGCAGGTAGAATTGGCGGCCAGTCCGGACGCCTTGCTGGCCCAATCAACCGAAATCGTGGCCACGGCCGACAGCGTGATTCTTGACCGCTGCCGCGCCTGGTATAATCTGGCCAAGGCCGTTATCGACGGGCAAGTCCCCCAAGCCTGGATCGTCGATCTTTCCAAGGGATAAAACGCGTTGTCCAAAGAGTAAATTCGGCCAAGGCGACAATCCCATTTTCTTCAACCAACCCGGCCAGCGCGACCATGCCGAAAACAGCTTCTCCGCGGCGCCCGATGGCGCCCCGCCGCCGTCTGATGGCCCCTGGAAAAACGGGGTCCTTTGGCATTCCCCCTTTGACGAACTTTGGGCAATGTGATATTTTACCAAGTATCGGGTTTTAATGGTTTTTCACACTTTATAAAGGAAGGTTTAAAGCTATGATTACGCGCTTGGTTCATTTCAGTTTGGCGGCGTTATTTGCCGTTATCATATTGACGCAAAGCGGTTGTTTGAATCAGCCGAGCCGGATCGTTGCGCCAAGTATCGATGCCGACACCGCCGGGCAAGAGGCCATAAAGCTTTACGACACCAACCATGACGGCAAAATAAGCGGGGCGGAACTGGACAAAGTTCCCTCATTATGTTCGCCCCAGGCCATGGCGAATTTTAAATCCACCAAGGAAAAAGGCGTTACAGCCGCCGATATTACCGCCCGCATCAAAGACTGGCAGAAAACCAAAATCGGCCGGGTTGGCGGGATTGCCGCCCAGGTAACACGCAATGGCAAACCCTTGGCCGGCGCCGAGGTTAAATTCGTGCCGGAAAAGTTTTTAGGCGAAGGCTTGCCGGAAGGCAAGGGCACAACCGGGCCGGATGGCAGCGGCCAGGTTTCAATACCCCTCAGCGAACCAGGCGAACCCCCGGGAATGCCTCCGGGATATTACCGCGTGGAAATCACGATGCCCGACGGCAGTATTCCCGCCAAATATAATACTCAAACCATTCTTGGCGATGAAGTTTGCCCCGACGTCCGTAGAAATGTCGGATATAGTTACGACGTCAGATAAACGCGCATCGAATCCAATGCGAGATGTGTCCGATCTTTTTGCCGCCCTGGCCCGGAGCAAGTTCCGTAGTGCCATCAAATTGCGGGCCAAAGAGAAGGCATATCTGGCTAAAAAGACCCTGCCGGTCGTGTTGGATCACGGGCGGAAGTTTCTTAACCAGCGCCTGGCCCCCGCCAGTCCGCCCAACGACGGCCGGCAAACTCCCATGCGCGGCCATCCGGTATTTGTCGCTCAGCATGCCACCGCCACTTGCTGCCGCGGTTGCCTGGAAAAATGGCACCGCATTCCCCGCGGCCAACCTTTGTCCGATCAACAGATCGAATACATTTTAGAAGTGATACGGCTTTGGTTGATCATGAACCATGCCGAATAGACCCGCATCTCTGATTACGGCACCACTGCCTTTAATACGTTGCGCACCGGTTGCCCGGGGTAAAAAACCCTGGTCCGCACAACTGCCGCAGGCCCGACCACTACTGGAGCCGCAGTATATGCCGGCACGCTGTACGCGCTGCAACCGCAAGCGCAGGCGCCACAGGCATGTACGACACATACGGCACAGGCGCGGCCATTACAGGAGCGGGATAAGCATATACAGGGACTCCAGGATAGTACGCTTGGACCACGGTCGGCATTACATACCAGCCTGCGAACGTAGTGGAACCGGCAAGCAGCAAAATCCCCAGGGCAACAACTGTTGTCTTAATCATGTGCATACCCTTTCCTGCTGAATTTTAGCCAAATAATCCAAATTTAACACATAAAACCGTCATTTCAAATCTAGCTCGAAAAAAAGTTCTGGGCAAGTACCGATGAAGCACAGATAACCACGACGGCGGGTTAATTATAGCCTTCCCCAAAAATGCCTTGCAAACTCGTCAAATCCGTCATATATTTAACCCCCGCCCACCGCTTTGGGCATTACTTGCACGTTAACATCCACTTCCAGCGGTTTTGCGTTGGGATAATCCGTTTCAATGTGGATTTTGCCGGTAATCTTGCCCGAGGCGCCCTTGGCGTCAAAAGTAACCGGCAGCAAATGAACCGAGTTGGGGCCTTCGGGCACTTTGCAGTGGAAACGGGGATCGCTCGAGCGAACGGCGGTTATGCGGAACGGCGCCTTGCCCTGAACCACCAAGGGCTTGGATATCGGTTGACCCGTCTCGACCACTCCTAAAAACAACGGCGAAGGCCGCACGCTCAGGGCTTGCGAGATTACTCCCTCGACCTCCACCGGTACCCGCGCAGCCAACTGGTTTACGTCATTAGTCACCAATATAAGCTGATCTTGAATATAACCGGCCGGGGCATTGGATTTAAGAGCCACGTTAAGGTTATATTTTACTTTCCCCTCGCCGCGGGAAACCTCGGCCAGTTGGCATTCCAAGTAAGGATTGCTCTTTTCAATCCCTTCGATCTGCCAGTCGTCGCGACCGGCATAACTTATCGATACCTTTTGCACCGCGGCCGTCCCTTGGGTCACCGACCCGAATTGAACTTCGCCGGGCAACACAACTACGTCTCTGCGGATATACGCGTGAATGTGGACCTGAACCTCGGCTTCAAAAGGCAGGTCGAACTTCACCGTGATCGTGGCGTCTTTGCGCCCGTAATACTGCCGGGTATCGGTATTGACCACCGCCGTTAGTTCGGCCTTGTCCCATGTTTTCAAGAATAGTTTGTCGATTTTGGCCGCAGTGCAGCCGCAACTCGACTGCACCGACTTGATGTGGGCATCTTCTTCATAGATGTTCTCGATAATGAATTTATACTCGACCTTGGCCCCGGCGGCGACCACGCCGAAATCGTGCGACGTCTCGCTGAACATCGCTTTTGCCCAATCCTGCTCCTCCGCCTCGCCATTGGATGCAGCACATAGTAAAGCAAAAAAAGGAATCCACAAAATCGAAATACGCATCAGGTTCAATCCTTAATTGTTGCTGTATAAGAAGATACGCATTTGCCACTCTGCACTATAAAACACCCCCATTATCAATGAAAAGGATAAACGAGCCACCTGCCACCTGTCAAGTTACTTGGGCCAACCAAGCGGCCGTTGCGGATCACAAGGGGATTTGTTATTGTCTTTCTGAACGGGCGTTGCTAGCACGCGAATAATGGCTTCTATCCCCCTATATAATTGAGGGCGTACTGAAATTGCATAGCGTAAATCCTTGTTGGGACGACAGTTGTACTGTCTTCCCTGCACGGGTGCGGCAGTGCAACTGCCGCACCAACAAGATAACCAATTTCAGGACACCCTCATATAATTGTTTGAGGCACCCATCATGTCTCGCGAAAAAAGCCATCTCGCCTTTGCCCGGGCAAAACAACTCATGCCGGGCGGGGTGAATAGCCCCGCCCGAGCCTTCGGCGGCGTGGGCGGGGAACCGATCTTCTTCGACCGCGGCGAAGGGGCATATATCTTTGACATCGACGGCAACCGCTACCTCGATTACGTGCTCTCCTGGGGACCCATGATCCTCGGGCACGCCCATCCCCTGGTAACCATGGCCATGGAAACCGCCCTGCGCAAGGGCACCAGCTTCGGCGCACCCACCGAGGCCGAAAACGAACTGGCCGCACTGATTATCGCCGCCATGCCCTCGGTCGAAAAGATCCGGCTCGTAAACTCCGGCACCGAGGCCACAATGAGCGCAATCCGCCTGGCTCGCGGCTACACCGCTCGGGCAATGATCGTGAAATTCGCCGGCAACTATCACGGCCACGTCGATAGCCTGCTGGTGGCGGCGGGCAGTTCCGCAGCCACACTCGGCGTGCCCAACTCGCCCGGCGTCACCGAAGGAACCACACGCGATACCATCGTCCTCCAATACAACGACCTTACCAGCCTGGAAGCGGCGTTTGCGGAATATGGATCAAAGATCGCCGGCGTGATTATCGAACCTGTTTGCGGCAATATGGGTTGCGTTACAGCAAAACCCGAGTTCCTCGCGCGCTTGCGCGATTTGACGCTCCGTCACGGCGCACTTTTGATCTTCGACGAGGTGATGTCCGGCTTCCGCGTGGCACTGGGCGGGGCGCAATCGATTTTGGGCATAAAACCGGATCTGACCACGCTGGGAAAAATCATCGGCGGCGGGCTGCCGGTAGGCGCTTACGGAGGCCGGGCCGACGTCATGGACCACGTCCTGCCCGCCGGAAAGGTCTTTCAGGCCGGCACGCTAAGCGGAAATCCCTTGGCTGCCGCCGCAGGCATCGCCACGCTTAAAATCCTCCGCGACACGAATCCATATCCGCAACTGCAACGCCTGTCCGAACGTTTGGCTAAGGGATTGCTCGATGCAGCGTCCGCGGCGGGCACTGCGGTTTCAATCGGCATGTGTGCGGCGATGATGACCTTGTTTTTCAGCCCGGAACCGGTGGTCGATTGGCCCACGGCCTCGCACTGCGACACAAAGCGTTACGCCCGTTATTTCTGGGGCCTTATCGAGCGCGGCATCTACATGCCCCCCAGCCAATTCGAGGCGTTTTTCCTGTCCACCGCCCACACCGAAGCCGACATCGACGCCACCATCTCCGCCGCAAAGGAAGCTCTCACCCAATCATAAAGCCGCGACGGGCACCGACCGAAGGTTGGTCGGTCGCGCACGTCATTCAATTGCAAATTGAAAATTGCAAAATGCAAATTGCAAATTGAATCGCATCGACCATTCGCGGATTTTTCCATTTAATTCAATACTTTGGACTTTCAACTGAGAACGGTCTTGTCGAACTATTCATGCGTTCAGTACGTAAAACAAGGAGGAACCTAACAACACAAACGTCATGAAAGGAGTTTCGACATGGCCGGGACACGCAAAGGTACGTATAAAATAACAAATTGGAGAAAATACAACGAGTCTCTCGTTAAGCGGGGGTCGATTACCTTCTGGTTTAACGAGGACACGATTGACAAATGGCATCACAACAATGCGAAACCCAAGGTTGGACACCCTTTTGTCTTCAGCGATACGGCAATCGAGTGTATGCTCGTTTTGCGAGAGCTTTTTCAATTGCCCTATCGCCAAACGGAAGGATTGGGAAAATCGCTTGCCGAACTGATGGAAGTAATCATTGATATACCGGATTATACGTCGTTGGCCAAGCGAGCAGCGAAAATGGCTATATTGCTGGAAGTTAGAAAACATACCGGCCCGATCGACGTGGTTGTAGACAGCACCGGGCTTAAGGTTTTCGGCGAAGGCGAATGGAAAATGCGTAAGCATGGCAAAACGAAACGTCGTTTCTGGCGAAAGTTGCATTTGGCGATCAATCCGGATACGCATGAGATCGTGGCGGAAACCATGACGGAAAATAGTTGCGATGACGCCGGCCAAACGGACAACCTGTTGGATCAAGTCCACTCGCCGGTTGAAAAATTGTATGGCGACGGAGCTTACGATCAACGAAAGGTTTACAGAACGTTGAAAAAACGCGGGATAAAGGCAATCATCCCGCCGCGACGCAACGCGAAGATTTCGCGACACGGAAATTCTCGTGGCCGTCCTCTGGCACGGGACTTGGCGATTCGAGAAATCCGCCGCCACGGCCGCAGGCACTGGAAAGAGCGAGTCGGCTACCATCGCCGCAGCCTTTCGGAAACAGCCATGTATCGAATGAAATGTTGCTTCGGCGACCATTTGAAAAACCGTTTGATTCAAAATCAAAAAACAGAAACACGACTAAGATCTAAAATCCTTAACAAATACACCCACCTCGGACTTCCTTTGTTCGAGTGGAATTAGTCAACAAGACCACTGAGAACTGATCACTGATAACTGACAACTTGAGTTGCATTCTGAACCCTGACCACTGAACCCTGAACCCTAATCAATGTGAAACACTTCGCGCAGGTTTTTTGTTATGGGGCTGTTGTCGGGATTGGAGGGCATGATCTCCCGCATGTGGGCCCACCATTTGCGGCAGATTTCGGTGCGGGCAATGGCGTTCCAGCGCGATTGATCCTCGATTTCCACGTAGCCGAACAACTGGCTGGTCTCGGGATCGAGAAAAATCGAGTAATTGTGCACCCCGTGCGATTTTAGAGTGGTTTCCAGCTCCGGCCAGATGGGATTGTGCCGCTTGCGATATTCCCCATGCCGGTCCGGATTGACTTGCATCAGAAATGCCTTGCGTATCATTTTATTACCTCAAATATTCAATGTACATATTGGGTTGGATGGAAATGCCTGGTTTTGCCAACAGTTCGACGAATCGAGCCCCTTTTTTCGGATGAAACAAGTTGGCCGATGCGCTGCTTCTGAGTACCCAGGCGGTATCCAGACCGCGTTCGGTGCCTGCGGCTGCCAGTACGTGCTCGTTTTCCGGAAGGACGCCTGCATCGACGGCCATCAAGACACATTCCAAACAAACCAGCGTGCCGGTTGAGACAAGTTCCAAGGTTTTTGCCATGACATCGAGCGACGTAACTTGGCCAAGGTGCAATCGCATGGAAAAACTCGGGCCAAAAAATGGAATTGTGCCTTGAACGACTGGAACGCCGAGTTTTTCCAATTTCGCACGGTTCTGAGGGGTGACATTCATAGGCGCCCTTTTTAGCCCGTCGGCGGCCCAATGATCGCGAATTTTTTTCAGTTCCGGAATGTCGGCAAAGGGGCCCGTCTCCATGTTTGCGATTTCCCAGCCCATTCCCTGCGGGCAGGTGACGCAGATTATTTTCGTTTTCTGCACTTTCTCCGCCACCCGCAGTGCACTGTCACCCGTGATCGATGCGACGACAATAAATGGATAACGGCAGCCCTCCCGTGCTAGAATCTCCACAATTTCGTCGGTGTTCACCGGTCCGGGTCTGTCGAAAACTTTCATCCTATTTCCTCGATTATGCCTGCAAGATTATCATGTCACAGTGCCCTGGCGGCAATTTTGGACTGATTTTAGACGCCCGCGGAATAGCAGTCGATCCCCCCTCCGACACGGAATACGGGATTATCGTTCCCATTCTAATCAAATCAAGTGGTATATTTATTAGGGTAGTTTAATTCGGGGTCTGGCGTTTGGCGGCATATATCTCCCGGTGCAATTGCCGGGGTTAAATAATCGCGATAACCGGTGTCGTCCGTATGTTTTATCTATTGCGAGGGGGCGACTTTTTTTCCTGGACGCTGCTGTATTACCTCAGCGAATGGATAATTCGCATTGTAATGCTGTTCGTGGTGCCGCGCCGCCGGGCGCCGCAAGCGGCCATGGCCTGGCTGTTGGTGATCTTTTTTGTCCCCTGGCCCGGGCTGGTTCTTTATTGGCTGATCGGCTCTCACCGCCTGCCCAAGCGGCGGATCAAGGAGCACAATGAAATATTGCAGCGATTGGAAACGGTCAACCGGCGATTCGAGGATCACTCCCACATAGTCCGCCCGCAGCTCGGCGAACATGCCATGGCGGCGGTCAAGCTGGCCGAGCGGCTGGGCTACATGCCGATTCTGGACGGGAACAACGTCGAACTGATCGCCCAGACAGACGATTTCATTGCCCGCCTGGTGGCCGACATCGACGCGGCGCGTCATCACGTTCACTTATTGT
The DNA here is from genome assembly GCA_963838495.1 of Pirellulales bacterium. Classification (GTDB taxonomy): domain Bacteria; phylum Planctomycetota; class Planctomycetia; order Pirellulales; family Thermoguttaceae; genus JBEKIK01. The sequence goes on from CAWIRC010000001.1 coordinate 1,340,458, forward strand.
TTTACATCTTTGCCAATGATTCCACGGGCCGGCGCGTGGCCGATGGCGCTTTATCGGGCGGTCGCCCGGGGCGTGAAATGCCGGGTCTTGGCCGACGGCGTGGGCTCGCGCCCCTTTTTCAAGCGTCTGGGCCGTGAAATGATCGCCCGGGGTGTGGATCTGCACGAGTCTTTGCCCGTGGGCCTGTTCCGGCGGAGCATGGCCCGGCTCGACCTCCGCAATCACCGCAAGGTGGCGGTAATCGACGGCCGGGTGGGATACACTGGCTCGCAGAACATCGTCGATGCCGGGTACGGGCATAAAGACCTGGCCTGGCACGACCTGATGGTCCGCCTGACCGGCCCGATCATCATGGAACTCCAGGCCGTCTTCATTTCCGATTGGTACTTCGAGACAAATGACGCCCTTGACGGCGAGGAGTTTTTTCCCGATCCGCAGGAAGGCGGCGAAATCGCCGTGCAGACACTGCCCAGCGGCCCTAGTTATCCCACGGAAAACTACCAGCGGATGGTGGTGGCCGCCATCCATTCGGCCGAGCGGCACGTGACCATTACCACCCCGTATTTCGTGCCCGACGAGGCCTTTTTGCAGGCCATGCAAACGGCCGTTTTGCGTGGAGTCAAGCTCGAGGTGATCGTGCCCAGACGCGTGGACCAGAAACTCGTGGGCGCCGCCGGCCGATCCTACTACGACGACCTTCTGGACATGGGCGCCACGCTCTACCTTTATGACGAGGGCCTGCTGCACGCCAAAACCATGTGCATCGACGATTCGATAGCCTTTATCGGTTCGAGCAATTTCGATATCCGCTCCTTCGCCCTGAATTTCGAGATCAACCTGCTCTTTTACGGTCCCCAGGTCGCCCAGCAACTGCGGGCACAGCATCAAAAATACATCGAAAAGTCCTTCCAACTGACTGCCGAGAACTGGGGCAATCGCCCGGCAATAAAAAAACTCTTCCAAAACGTGGCCAAATTGGTTAGCCCACTGTTGTAAATAGTAATCAGTTGTCAGTTTTCAGTAATCAGTTTATTCTTTACGCCTTCGACTCTCATCTGCAAGAAAGATATTGCTCTACTGAGCATGTGTCGGCTCGGCATTGAGCTTGATGCCCAGCGCCTGGACTACCTTTAGAATCGTGGCAAATTCCGGATTTCCTTCGGGCGAAAGTGCTTTGTAAAGGCTCTCGCGTCGAAGTCCTGTTTCGCGAGCGATTTCAGTCATGCCGTGAGCACGGGCGATATTGCCGAGGGCATGGATTATTAGCGAAGGATCGCCGTCCTCCAAAGCGGCCTGTAGATAGGCTGCCATATCCTCTTCGCTTTCCAAGTATTTCACAACATCGTACCGTTTTGTTTTTCTTTTAGCCATGTTGAACTCCTACAAATCATGCGCCAGTTGAATAGCTTTCTTGATATCCCGGTCTTGTGCACGCTTATCGCCACCGGCTAGCAGGATGATTAACTCTAGCCCTCGCATAGTGAAATAGACTCGATAACCTGGGCCATAATCGATTCGCAATTCGGAAACGCCTTCGCCTACCGGTTTTACATCCCCAGGCAAACCAAGTTGCAAGCGATCGATTCGGACCTGAATGTGCGCCCTGGCTTGACGGTCCCGCAACGCGTGAAACCAGTTGGCAAACACTTCCGTCTGGCGAATTTCGACCATTATTTAAGTGTATCCTATAGGATACAGTTTTGCAATAGGTTCATTTAGGCAATCTACCAAGCCTCTGGCCCAATGCAATTGGATGCTGAGATCATTTTGTCAAGAAATCTAACCACAGTAATAACCCAGCGGGGAATTGACTAGGCGATGTAATTCTGTAGGCTAGTGGCAGTCTCGATTCATCGATTCGTACGCGCCGAAACGGTGCGGTAGGCCAAGGCAACGGAAACCGGGACGGAAGAAAGCGAAAATGAATTAAGTGTCTGTAATTTTTCCAAAGGAGAATGTGTTATGTTATCTCGTCGTACCATTGTCTCGGTTGTTTGTTTTGCTGCGGTTGTCACAATCTCAGCCGTGTTAGCACAATCGCCTACCCTGCAGCGCGAACTTCAGGGCACCAAGCCCTACACCCCAACGCGACTGGAGTGGCTCGCCGTGAAACTGAATGCGTACTATCGTTATGACTCTTTGCGCGAGCCTGCGTTGGGCTTTAATGTCACGTTTGTTACAATCGAGAATGAAGACTCAATACTCTTGTACGTTCAGCACATGAGAGACGCTAACCGCGCCTCAATGAACATTACTGTGAATTCCGCAAGGAAAATTTTCGACATGGAGGTGAAGAACAGGGGATGGGATTCTTGGGTGAAGCTGCGTGAGAAGATCGAGATGGTAGAAGAGAAATAACCCATCGATGGATAACTCGTGTGAACGCTGCCAATAAAGTGCTAGAATCAAGATATCTTCAAACATCGGAAAGATTTGAAAGGGGTTCTTTATGTGCCCAATACAGCAAGTCAACATTGAACCGATGATAGAGCTCTTACGAACGGTCTCGCCGGGCAAGTCGAATGCACTGGACGAGTTAATGGTGAGGCTACATCCTATTTTACAGCTCGATAGTGATGAGCTTAGAATCCTGTTTAGTGCCCATAGTAGTTCCAACACGATTACTGTTGGTGTGCCATGCACTCGCCGCTTACAGGCCCACGCCTATGGATATGCCATCATACTTTTGGCATTAGGGACGCCTGGTTATCTCAACCTTAATTCGGATGAGCGAAAACGGCTATACAGTCCCGCTGATCCGCTTTTAAACTGGGCTGTCAGCCGTGACCTTCAACAATGGCTGACGCAGATCGAGGGCACCGAGCCACCCCTGGAAAACATATTTTCAGGAGCCGGTATCGCGTTGCCGAATGGCCTCTTGAGTAGTCTCACAGATAATCAGCGAGTGATGGGGGAAGGTCTTTTCCGGCTAGCGCTGGCGTTCATCTTGCTACACGAACTTGCCCACCTAGCTTATGGCCACGAGCGCAACGATGATAAATTCTGGGATAGAGAACAAGAAAAGACTGCTGATCAATTTGCCGCAGAATGGTTAATGGACTTCTTCCATGAAGATCCTATCGACCGTATGCTCAAGATATACGGGATTGCCGTCGCTTTACTTTGGATAACCGTATTTGATATTTTTTTCTGGCCGCGCCAGAACGAAACCCATCCGCCTGGATATGGTCGTCTGTACCAGGTGCTGGACCAAGTGGTTGACAGCAACAACGACAACGAGAAACTCTTGATTTGGGATTTCGTATCAAGGATTCTGTTTGCACATTGCAAGGCTGCCAAAATTCAAGTTGAACCAGAACCAACGCACGGATTACCGAGGGATCGGGTGAATTACCTAATTGATTTGATCTCCAAGAAGTCAAAGTGATAACAACCATCAACTGTGTGGTACTATAGGGGATTAAAGGGGGGATTAAAGGGGACATTCTGGTTATTCAAGAAATGTAGAATGTCTCCTTTTTCCCCTTCCCTTTTTCCCCTTTTTCACAATTAGGAGAGATATTATGCCAAGCGAATTCAGTTACGGCACGCCGTCTTTGGAATTTGTTCGGTATCGGCATCTTAACAAGTCGCAGGATGTCGAATGCCTCGACGACGTTCAACTTCGTGACGTGCTGGTAGCATTACTGCAAGCCGCAGATGCAATATGGGACGAACTGCGGGCTATTCGGAAGTCTGTTGAGAAGTGAGAAAAGATCTATGGAATGGGTGAATTCCGTAGACAGCATACTTAATATTAGGCGGGTGGCCCAGGTTCTCGAACCTGGGCAGGTTGGCCGCGAGAGGTAGATGAAGATTGCTGATTCTTTGTCATACCCTCACCGGTCTACGTCACACCGATTTAAGAATCGGCGCCACCCAGCCAATTCACTTTGTAGGAGCTTATCTTCATGTCAAATTTCATAAAACAATTCTCGAAGAGAGAAGATATTTTGGATTTTGATAAAGAAGACTTGGCAAGTTTACTGTTAGAACATTTTCATTCTATCCAGGCTAAGGATTGGGATAGTTGTAAGAGAATAATGCGTACTTCGTTTATTACAAGCATGAATATGGTGCCAGAAGGTTCCAAAAGCTATGAAATATCAAGAGCAATAATTGAAGCATGGTGCTGGTTAATCTATGAAGGTTTGATTGTACCGCTCCCCCATGAGTGGAAATCAGATGAATATACCTTTTCTAAACTTGGAAAAACCATTAAAACACGTGGTGATGCAAAAGAGTATCGGCAGAGAACACAACATCCAAAGAAATTGTTGCATGAATATATTGCAGAAAAGACTTGGTCTCTTTTTTTAAAAGGCAATTACGAGACGGCTGTATTTCAAGCTTTTAAAGAACTGGAAGTAGCTGTCCGATCTGCTGGTGGTTTCACAGATGCTGAATACGGAGTTTCTTTGATGCAAGCAGCTTTCCGTCCATCATCACATACAACACCAGGACCGTTGACTGATACAACCGAACCAGTATCAGAGCAAGAGTCTTTAATGTTTCTATTTTCAGGCGCTTACGGGAGATTTAGAAATCCATCTGCACATCGACATGGAGTCCTAAACGATCCAACTGAAGCATTTGAAATGCTTGTTATTGCGAGCCATTTGTTAAGAATAGTTGAGCATCGACGAACAATCGCCAATAAAACTTAACGCTTGGTAGGGCAAGTCATCGAATTTGGGCGGCTTGGCCGCGAGAGGTAATTGAAGATTGTTGATTATTTGTTCCATTATAATTGATATGGGGCTATAATTGATTTATGCGATTGTCGTGGGGCTGTTTTTGAGAACGGGAGATTGCCATGAAATTCACTCGGATCACTCATAATCCGGCGGTCATGGGCGGCAAGCCATGTATTCGGGGCTTGCGCGTCACGGTCGGGACCGTGGTGGGGCTGTTGGCCTCGGGCGAATCGCGCGAGCGAATCCTGGCGGCCTATCCATATCTCGAACCGGCCGACCTTGACGAATGTCTGGCCTATGCGGCATGGCGGCTGGAAGAACGCGAGGAGGATCTGGTATCTCGATGAGCCTTCGCATCGTCGTCGATATGAATCTGTCCGTAGAATGGTTACCCCTGTTGGAGCAGGCTGGTTGGACGGCGGTCCATTGGTCCGCAATAGGAGATCCCCGGGCGGACGATGCTATGATAATGGCCTGGGCATCTGCCCATAAACACGTGGTATTCACGCACGATTTGGACTTTGGCACAGCCTTGGCGCTGACACATGCGGGAGAACCGAGCGTGATTCAAGTTCGTGCACAGCGCGTGTTGCCAGAGCACATTGGCCCGGTAGTTCTGGACGCTTTGAAACAGTACGAACTGGAATTGTCCGCCGGAGCATTGGTTGTCGTGGAAACGGCAAAAAGCCGTGTGCGGGTTTTACCGCTATAGGATTCCATCAACCCTTTCCACCTATCCCCTATCCCTTATCCTGCCATTTTTCTTCGGCCGCGCTCTGGCGGCTGTATTGGGGCACTAGGGTCCACAGGTCGTCGCGGCGGCCGGCGGCATATTGGCGGTGAGCAAGTTGGGCGACCATCGCCGCCCGGGGCCTCCAATATCTCTCATCGAGCATGATTACATGCGCAGGCAATCGCGGGCCGATCTTTGCGAGGACCGGCCCGGTTACGGCCATGCCGGTGGGCAGTTCCTGCAACCAGCGGTCTATGGAAACGAGCCTCTCTTCGCCCTGGGGTCGGAGCAATCCTTCTGATCCACGGATAAACGAGCGAACAACCACGTCGCCGCGCTGGGCATCGATGGCCGCCGTTACGGCGGGCACATCCGCCGGGGCGGACTGGGCAATTGTCTCCAGTGTATTTACACCCAAAACTTCGGCCCCCACCGCATAGGCAAAAGTTTTGGCCGTGGCGACTCCGACCCTAAGCCCGGTAAACGAGCCGGGGCCGATCGTCAGTGCCACGAGTTCGATGTCGGGTGGTTTCCATCCCACGCGTTCAAACAGGGTTGCGATCCCCGGCGGGAGCGACTGGGCGGTGCGTTGTATTGAATTTAAGTCCAATTCCAGCAACACCTTACCGTCGGCCATTGCCGCCACTGACCCAACCCAATCGGTAGTTTCCAAGGCCAGGATATTCATAGCGGGCCCTCACCCCGGCCCTCTCCGGGCACCATACCGAAGGTAGGTTGGGAGAAGGGATTTAATGTTAAGTGTCAATTTTAAGTTGACCTCTCGACTTGAGGATGTAATCCTGCAACAATACAATTTTAATGACTTGCCAGCGACCCCCCTCTAGCCGATCCGGCCAACGCCGGTGCCTTAAAGCGTGAAAAAAGCCCTCATAAGCGATATCCACAGCAACATCGAGAGCCTGGAAGCGGTTTTGGCCGACATTCGCGATCAAGGCATTTCGGAAATTTTTTGTCTTGGCGATCTTGTTGGATACGGTCCCAATCCTCGCGAGGTGATCGATGAGATTATGAAGTGCAAGGTTTGCCTGCTGGGAAACCACGATCAGGGCGCACTGTTCGATCCCGAGGGTTTCAATTCCGGGGCGGAGCGGGCAATTTTTTGGACCCGCAACCAATTGGAAAACGCCGGCGGCCCGCCCGCCCAACGCCAGCGCCGCTGGGATTTTCTGGGCGAGTTGCCCAGGACTTACCAGGAACAAGGCGGCAAATTCCTTTTCGTGCACGGGTCCGCCCGCAATCCGCTCAACGAATACGTATTTCCCGAAGACATATACAACAAGCGCAAGTTGGAGAAGATTTTCGCCCTTATCCCGCAATATGCGTTTCAAGGGCACACGCACGTGCCCGGGGTGTTTACGGAAAATTTCAACTTTTTCAGCCCCGAGGAAATAAACAATGAATACCGGCTGACAAGAGAAAAAATAATGATCAACGTGGGATCGGTGGGCCAGCCTCGCGACGGCAATCCCCGGGCGTGCTACGCCGTGTTGGAGGATGAGATCGTGCGTTTCCGCAGGGTGGAATATCCCTTTGAAAAAACCATTGCCAAAATCTACGAGATCCCCGATCTGGACAATTTTCTCGGCGACAGGCTGCGCGACGGGCGTTAAAAGGATTCATCATGGAACGACGTTTTGTCCTTTTTTTGCTCCTGGCGTTCCTCATATTCACCGGCTATATTTCGCTTATCCAGACGTTATATCCGCCCAAAAAGCCACAAGCCAAGGGCGAAGTAGCGGCCAAGAATGAAGCCGAAAAGGCCGAGAAACCCAAGGAAGCGGAGAAGGAAAAAGAAGCGGGCCAAAAAGAGGAGCAAGGCAAAGTCGCACAACCCGAGGCCGAGAAAACAGCGGCCGCCGAGGAAAAAAAGCCCCAGCAGAAAAAAACCGAGGAAGAGGAAAAAACTCCTGAAGAAGCCCCTGAAGAAGCGGGGCCCCCGGAACAATGGATCAGCCTGGGCTCGGCCGATCCAAAGGATCCGTATCGCATGCAGGTCACGCTTACCAACCGCGGCGCGGCCTTGGCGCGGATCGAACTCAGCAGTTCCCGCTACCGCGAAACCGACGACCGCAGCGGGTATTTGGGCAACCTGGTTATGGACAAGAACCTTCCAGGGCCGGGCCAACCAGTGCAAGTCGTAGGCGCAGGCACGCCGGCCGACAAAGCGGGTATCAAGATCGGCGACATCATTCTGGAAATCAACGGCAAGCCGGTCACTTCTTTCTCCTCCCTGGAAAACGAGAACAGCCTTGCCGAAAAGCTCGCCCTCGGGCAATCCGCGGAAGAAAAGAAAAACATCCTGGAACATACGCGCCCGGGCAGATTATTAAAATAAAGCTCCTTCGCGACGGCAAAGAGATGACTGTTTCGGCCGAACTTACGCGCCGCCCGCTGGAGGTGGTATCGCCCGAGAACGACGATCCGCTATCTTTCATGCTGACCATGCAGCAGATCGACGACAAGAAAATTCCCGACGATGAAAAAGACAAAGCAGTCGAATTGGGCCGCGAGCTGAAGGGGGTAAATCTTCGCTCGGCGACGTGGGAAATAGTCGAATCAGATCAGACGCACGTGGTTTTTTCCAAGAAACTACCCAAGTATGATTTGGAAATTTTCAAAACCTACAGCCTGGTCAAAGTGCCCGCGGATTCGATGTCCAATCAAGATTTCAAGGCCTATAACCTGGAATTCTCGATCAAGATCGCAAACCTCGGCGAAACGGCCAGAAAAGTGGCCTATCGCCTGGACGGCCCCAACGGTTTGCCCACCGAAGGCTGGTGGTATGCCTATAAAGTCAGCCGCGAATGGTTTAAGGCAGTCGGCGTGCGCGACGTTGTCGTCTCGGTATATCAAAGAGAGCCGACAATGGTCGGTTGTTACAAGATCGCCAGCGACAAGTTGGACGCTCCCTGGCAAGAGGTGCCGATTACGTTTATCGGCGTAGACGCGCAATATTTCTCCGCGGTAATGATGCCGCAAATGGAGAAACCCAACGATATTTGGTTCGCCGCATCGCAGCCCTTGCGCGTGGGAAAAGTGCCCGATGAAAAGCACATCAACCTGACAAACACCTCATTCCGCGTAATCAGCCTTTTGAAGGAATTAAAACCCGGCGAGGAGATTTCGCATAAATTCGAGATTTTCGCCGGGCCAAAACGCCCGGCGATTTTGGAGCAATACGGATTGAACAATTTGATTTATTACGGCTGGCCGATCTTCGCCGGTCCGGCCGAGGTGATGTCGTGGCTTTTACACGGGTTTTATTTCGTGGTGCGGAACTACGGGCTGGCGATTATTCTGCTGACGGTGCTGGTCCGCGGTTGCATGTATCCCTTGAGCATAAAAACCGCCCGCAGCCAGCAAAAAATGCAGGAATTGCAGCCGGAAATCAAGCGCATCGCGGAAAAGTATAAAAACGACATGGAAGCCCGCAGCAAGGCGCAACAGGAGTTGTTCCGCAAGCACAATTACAATCCATTCGGCGGATGCCTGGTGCTTTTGATACAATTGCCGATATTCATCGGCCTTTATAAATCGCTGATGTTCGACGTGGAGCTGCGCGACGAGCCGCTCATCAGCTCGGCGGTGCGCTGGTGCTCGAATTTGGCCGCGCCCGACATGCTTTTCAATTGGACGTCGATCCTGCCGCAGTACGTCACAACCACCGGTTCGGGCTTTTTTTTCTTTGGCCCGTATTTCAATCTTCTGCCCGTGGTAACGCTTATCTTATTTATCTGGCAGCAAAAAATAATGATGCCGCCGGCCGCCGACGAACAGGCCGCCACTCAGCAGAAAGTCATGAAATACATGATGGTTTTCATCGGCATAATGTTTTTCAAAGTGGCCAGCGGATTGTGCATCTACATCATCGCCACGACCATATGGGGCGTGTGCGAGCGGCAGTTTTTGCCCAGGACCGCGCCGCGCAAGTATCGTCGCCGGTAGGCAAAATGCGGAAAAAAATAAAAAATTGAAAATTACTCGCTGCTAGCCGGCGGTCAACGACCGCCGGTATAGACACGTGATCCTCGCCGGCGGCTGTTAGCCGCCGGCTATTTACATGAAATCAGCTTTTGATTTCCCATAGTAGATTAAATTCTTGAATTCTCATGTATCCCCTTGACGACACGATTGCCGCCGTTGCCTCGGCGCCTGGCGGCGCGGCCAGGGGTATCGTGCGCCTGAGCGGCCCGGATGTTCCGCATTGCCTTGGGGCGATATTCAGGACTAGCGACGGGCTGGAACTGCATGAGCCTAGGCATCCCCAGGCGGTCGGCGGTTTGCTGGAATTGACTGGCATAAGCGCGCCCGTGCCCTGCGACGTGTTTTTTTGGCCGCAAGGACGCAGCTACACCGGCCAAATCGTGGCGGAGTTTCACACCATAGGCTCCCCGCCCATTTTAGACGCCTTATTAAGGTCGCTATGCGCGGCTGGGGCAAGATTGGCCGAACGCGGCGAGTTCACGCTCAGGGCCTTCTTGAGCGGGCGGATCGATCTTACACAGGCCGAGGCCGTGCTGGGCGTGATCGAAGCCGCCGATCACCGCGAGTTGCAGGTCGCGACCGCTCAACTGGCCGGCGGCCTGGCGGGCCCACTGGACCATCTGCGCGATCTGCTTTTGGAACTTCTGGCCCACCTGGAAGCCGGACTGGATTTCGCCGATGAAGATCTGCCCTTCATCACGATCGAGCAATTGCAGAGCCGGCTCGATGAAGCGGCGGAAATCTTGGCACAATTGACGGCGCAAATCGAGTCGCGCGGAACAGCGCAAACAGCGGTCCGGGCCGCGCTTTTTGGCCAGCCCAACACCGGCAAAAGCAGCCTCTTCAACGCCCTGGCGCACAAAGAGCAGGCCCTGGTTTCGGACACGCCGGGCACCACCCGCGACTGGCTTGTCGCCGAGTTGGATTTAGACGGCCGAAAGTGCCAGCTTATCGACACCGCCGGATTTCGCCGGGAAACGGCGCGGGAAAGCGGAAATATTTCTGCGCCGGATCGGGCGGCGCAAGCGGCCGCCGCCGATCAAATCGCCCGCGCCCACGTGCGGTTGCTCTGCCTGGACGCCACGCGCCCCTTGGACGCCTGGGAACAAGCCGAGCTTGCCAGGAAGGATGATTTGCAAAGAATTATCGTTTGCACAAAGTCGGACGCGGTCGGGCAGGGCGACATTCCGGCCGATTTACTTAGGCAACTCGCCGGCAAACATCCGATGATCGTCACCAGCAGCGTTACAGGCCAGGGGCTTGAACCGTTGCGGTCGGAACTGCGGCGGATGGCACTGGCCGCGGAAACTGCCTGCGGCGAAGTCGTAGCCGGCACCGCCGCACGTTGCCGCGAGTCGATCCAACGCGCCGGCGAAAGTCTGCGAAACGCCTGCGATTTGGCTCAAGCAAAAAGCGGCGAGGAATTCATCGCCGCCGAAATCCGCATGGCCTTGGACGAATTGGGCAAGATCATTGGAGCGGTTTACACGGACGACGTGCTGGATCGAATTTTTTCCCGCTTTTGCGTGGGGAAATAAATCTCCTCCCCTCTCCCGACCAACCGACCATGCTCCGCATGGTGCCCGTCGGTGCCCGGAGAGGGGCAGAGGGTGAGGGCATAGACAGATTCTTACAATTTGTTGGTCCTCGTTCCCACGCGGAGCGTGGGAACCAGAAAATCAGGAACGGCACACAGAGTGTGCCTGCTACGTTATCTATTTGTTATTTAGCATCGCCGTTGGAAAGGCGCTCGAAGTATCGGCGGTTGAGTTCTTCCCAGCCGCGGGGCGAGGGATCTTGCATGCCGCTTAAAATTTCTTTTTGCACCTCGGCGGGCAAGTTGGCGGTGGAATCTTTGCGCACCTGGAACTCGCCTTTGAGATATTGCTTCACGCCGCCTAGCCCGTCCACAAGCACGCTCCGCTGCCGCAGGGCGTTTTGATACCGGCCGGATTTCAAGTCCAACTCCACCTGGGTCATGACTTTGATCATTTTATCCAGATCGGTATGGTTATAGTTGGCCACTTGGAACTGCAAGTCCACGCCCTCGGCCTTGTTTTTGAGCGCGGCTTGTTTGCCGGCCAGGCGCTCGAGATCGCGCTTGCCGGGCGAGCGGGGAGCGGGCCCTTCCAGCCCCTCGCCGCCTTTGCCGCTTTCCTTGCCGCCGCCGGTGGCCCCGCCCGCCGACTGCTTGCCGTGATCCTTGATCTGGCCTTTCATATAAGGGTCGGGCGTAAGGCGGCTGGGCGTGTTGCGGCCGCCCTTGCCCACCGCCTCGTCGCCGACGAATTCTCCGCTGGCTTTGCCTTGCCGCCCTTCGCCCGACCGGCCGCCGATTTCGCTGGAATTGGGCAACCGATTGCCGGTCACGCCCTTTGCGCTCATGTTCGAGATGGGGCCGTCGAGGGCGTCCCAGCCGGCGCCCTTGTCCAGCGAATCGGCCGCGCTCGAGGATACGTCTTCCATCTCGTCGAACAAATCGCTCTCCTGCTCCATCAGGTTGCCGATCATGTCTTCCAATTCGCCGGGCAATTCGGCCATGGGGGCTTCCTTGTCCTTGTCCGTGAGCGATTCCTCCTGGCTCCATTTCTCGCGGTCCGGGCTATCGGGCAGCCATTTTTCAATGTTCGTTTTCAGTTCCTCGGCCATTTCGTAGCCCAGTTGCTCAAAGGGCACGGCATAGTCAGTAGTTTTTTTCAAAAGCGCGTCCTCGGCCATTTTCAATTCGACTTGAATCTTCACCGACTCCTTGAGCATCGAGGAATTGGCAAAATCCTGTTCCGGCAGCTTGCTCAAGTCGGAATGCAGGTCTTTCATGAACTTGGCCCAATCGTCCTCCGCAGCGGCCAGGGCCTTCAGGGCCTCCTCCTGTTCTTTTGTAAAATCCTCGACCGGGATTTTTGCCAGGTTTTCCGAGGCCTCGATCACCTTTTTCTGCTGCTTTAGGAATTCATCCAGCTTGTTGCGCAGTTCTTCGAGTTTGGCCTTGGCGTCGTCGGGCAGGTCGGCGCCGGGGCGTTTTTTCATTTCGGCAAGGGCCTTTTCCTCAGCATGTCGCGATACATCAAGAAGTTTTCGCAGCACTTCGATAATCCGGTCCTGCACGGCGATGAGTTTGGTGGCCGGCTGGTTGAATTCCTCGGCCGATTTCAGCTTCACCAGTTCGTCGCATTGCGCGGCGGCCGTAAGCATGTCGCCGAAAGCCAGGCCGTTCAGGACCCGCTTGATGATTTGCCGTTCCTCTCCATCGGATTGGCCGACGGAATTGACAATTTCCACAGATGATTTTTGTATCTCGATTTGCTGCCTGCGCACGTCGCCGGCAATATCGGTCAAACTGGATTCAGCCCTCACCCCAGCCCTCTCCCGGAGGGAGAGGGAACTTGTATTAGTTTTCTCCCGGAGGGAGAGGGGACTTGACGGTTCGCTTGATTTGTTCGTCTTGAGCATTGTTGCGGCCGCGGCGCGGGCGGAGACCTGTTTTTCCAGAATCTTCATTATTTCGCCGCGCAGGCTCTCGATTTGCTCCAGTGCGGCTGAATTTTTCGCCAATTCGTCAATAATTTTTATTACGTGCCAGGGCGTGGCCGACTCTTGCGGCTTCAGGTCCAATCCCCAATTGTCGATTACCCGCTTGTCACAAGCCAATGCGCGGATGAGGACTGTTTGCCCGGGATGGATTTGATCGGGCTTTAATTCCAGGTTGAATTGCCGCGTCAAGGTGGCGCTGTTTTCAATGTCGGTCCATTGTTTGACGATAATGGGGGTTTTCGCATCATCTTGATCTTGAATTTTCATTTCCAAGCGGAGCTGAGCAAGGCCGAAATCGTCGCTAGCCCGGATCACAACCGGTACGCTCGCGCCGGGGGCCGAATTGCTCTCGGTCGGCGGCTTTAAAAGCTCCACGCTCGGCGGCTTGTCAGGGATCACCGCGATGCGATTGATCCGCGGGTCCGGATCGCCGTGCCCGGCGTCGTTGATAAGATGAATCGTAAAACTGGCGTTGTTCATAAGCGGCGTTTCTACCGCCAAGATTCCGCCGTTTTCCTCCACTCGCCCCAGGAGCTGCTTGCCTTCCAGCACGATGTGGCCTTTTGCAATCGGCGTGGAAGATCTGATCCGCAATTTGGCCACCGAATACTGCGGGGCTTCCAGGTCGGCGGACTTTTGCTTATACGTGTCATCCTTGCGTTTCAGATAGGCGGGATAATGGTATGTAACGCTCACCTCGGCCACCGTCGGCTTTTCGCGGACTTTGATTGTATATGCGGGCGACTGCGAATCGCCGATCTCCACGCGATATTTCACGTTTTTCAGCACCGCGGGCAGCGTGTACTTGTAACGCCGGTGTTTTTCCTCGCCCACCAGCGGCTGGGACGACTCTTCTTCGCCCTCGGGTTTGATGTAAATGACGGCGTCGTAAACGGCGGCCTGCGGATTTTCGATGTCGGCGGTGATTTCCTGGCTGGTGCCGACGAGGATTTCGGCGTTTTTCGGCGTCACCTCGATCGCGCCCACTTTGCCCACCGCAGGCACAAACTCCCAGGGCGAGAGCAACCGGCCGGCGGCCGATCCGAAATTGGGAATGTTGCTCTGGCAAATTATGGCCGCGGCAATGAAAACACATAGCAAAACCAGGGCCTCGGCCAGGTCGCGCGGGGTTTGCATGCAGTGCCGCAAACGCACCCAGCGCGACTGCCGGGCGGCAGCCGCGGCGAAATTCACTCCCTCGGCCCGCTGGGCCGCATGGCGAATGGCCGCTTCGCAAAACGCCGGATCGCCGTTGTACCGGGTTCCGGACAGGTGCACAAGATTGATGAGATTGCTGCCCAAATCCGCAAATTCGGCTTCCACGCGCCGCGCGGTGGCTTCCAGGCCCCGCTGGTTAAGCAACAACCGGCGGCCCACGATCCAAAGCACCAGCCCCGTCACCGCGAGCCAAATTGCGAACAATGCGATTAAAATGTCCTGGGAAAATCGTAAAAAAGCGTCGCCAAGCGTAAACACCAGCCACACGCCGAACGAAGCGCACGCCGCCAGCACGCAGGTGGTTAAAAGCGAAAAAAACCACCATCGATGCCGGCTGGATTCGAGCCGGTGAATTACCGTATCGGCGGCTGGCGACATACTCGTTTCTAATCTCCCCCTAATCTCTAATCTCTAATCCCTAATCTCTAATCCCTAATCTCTAATCCCTCCTAGTGCGTCACCGCGAAAACTATGGCGTTCGTACCGATCTTCAGGCCGAGTCGTCCGTCAAACCATAACTATAAGGATGTGCGAATTGTTCCCAGCCGTTGCCTATATCAAAGCGGCTGTAGATCACGGCCAACCGCCCGTCGATGCTGATGCCTTCCAGCGGCGGCGTGCTTATCGATCCGAAATCCTCGCGCATCCGCGGGGTGTAATCCACTTGCTTGATGTCGTAATGGCAGTGATAAAGCGGATGATCAAGCGGCAGATTTTCCAGGCGTTTGCCGGGCAGGACTTTGGTCATTTCGCGGCGGAAGGCGGCGTCAAATGCCATCCGTCCGCAGCATGAATCGGCCAACAAAAGCCCGCCCGCTTTCAAGTAGCGCTGCAAGGCCGCCGCTTCCTCCGCGCTCCAGGCGAACTCGTAGTGGCCGGTGATGTAAAGCAGCGGGTAAGTCGCCGTTTTTGGGTCTTTCAGGCGGACGTTCTCGCGTTTGAATTTCACCTCCAGCGTGGAGTTATCCTTGGCGAATTTCAAGAGGTTGTGCACGCCGGACGGGTCTGGATCCCAGTCGCCGTCGTGGACGATCTGGGCGAACACGAAATCGTCGCGCGTGGGGGCGGAGGCTTCGTAATAAACCTTGGTGGAACTCAGGAATCGCCCCAACTGGAACGATCCCAGCACATAAGTCACCAGATTTGCCCCGACTTGCCGGGCCTGGTCGATGATCACCCTGGTGCCGCGCGGATGCTCGTGCCCATCCCAGCCGCAGGTCAAATCGCGGGGCGAGAATACAAGGCCGGCGCGGCAGCCGAAATTTATCCCTTCCAGGCACGGGACCTCGGTAAAGACCGAGCCGTCGCCTCTTTTGTACGTCAGATTGCCCAGTTTGTAATACGAGGCATAGACCGGGTCGTCGGGCGACAATTTCCGAAGCGGCCGGGTGGGAAATATCAGTTCGATTTCGCGGCGGAAGGCCTCGATAAAATCATTCCAACCGCAGCAGGCGTCGGCCAGAACCGTGCCGCCGTCCATAATATAACGGGCGACATTTTGCCTGATCTCGTCGGTAAGTTCAAACTTGTTGTGCCCGGCAAAGAGCAATGCCGGCAGCTCGCGCGGATCAAAAGAAAAATGCTCGAAATCGGCCTCGATCGCCCGGTAATTGATGCCCAGCTTCTCATTGGTCCAGCCCAGCAGGCTTTGCACGTCGGCCGGGTCGGTCATCCAATCGCGATATTGCACCTGCTTGCCGTCCTTGGTGATCCAACGGGCCTTTCCCATCGCCATCTTGCCGATCAAGGCAGGCGGAGTAGGCGGGCGCTTCTTTTCGCTTCGCCGCAACGGCGTGGCCGGCAGGGGCAAGGGCGGAAACGATTCGCCCCCGGTTTGATGCTGCGGCTTGGCCGGCGGCGGCGGCCCGCAATCGATCGGCCCCGAATCCGCCGCCAAAAGCAATGACGGCAGACTAAAATTGCTCAATGTCCCGCCCAATGCGGCCGTTACCCCGATTTGTCCCAAGAACTTACGCCGCGACAGTTCCCTGTTCTCTTTTTCGGGCGATGACATGGCTGGATTCCCTGTACCCGGGTGTTAAATACTCACAATATATGATTATATACACAAAATGTATTTTGATCGAACACCTATATCCTAGTCAATCTTTGAGCCATTCGTTAGCGGTATAATTCTATATTCCCACGTGGGGTAAAGGGCTTATAATCAGGATTTAGCTCTGCGAAATGCTTCCATTTGGATTACAACAAGGATAGAAAGATTCCCTGAAAAAAGTGAAAACATGCTTGGAACTGTCAATACGACGAAAATGATCCTCCGGCTTGTTTTTGCGGCAGGCATAATGCTGTGTTATGCCCGATCTGCAACCGCCCAGGAACCGCCGCCGATCAATCCCTTCGCAAGGCCTGCCGCGGATCGCGAAGACGCCGTCCCGGGCTATATTGAACTCTCGGACGGCTCGATCCACCCGGGGCTAATTTATCTTACTCGAGACAAACGCCTGAAAATCGCGGACGAACAATTCGAGCGGCAGCGGGAAGTTCCGCTTAGCGCCGTTAAACAAATCGATTGCACGGTGAAAAAAGAATGGCTGGAAAAGGAATGGAAATTCAAGGAATTGACAAAAGACGAAAAAATGTTCACCGGCCGAACGTATCCGGTTCGCGAGTACGAACACACGATCATGCTCAACGACGGCCGGAGCATAAGCGGCGGCCTGTCGGCAATTGTGTACATCCAGCCTATTGAGAAAGATCAGGGGAAATCTGGAGCATCCGGGCCCGAGTTAAAAGCGGAGCAATTCATCCTCAACAAACGCAACAAGGGCCAAGTCGGCGAGAATTTGCATTCGCTGGTTTATGTAAAATCGATTAAACTGGGAAAAGAGGCCTACGAGGAAGGTGTAAGAAAAGCCGCCGGAGATGAGATAAAAAGTGGAAAATCCGATAAATAAATATTTAGCCCCCGGTGAACACACCGGGGGCCCGGGTGGAATCGCCAATACAACTTTTTTTACAACGCAAAGTTGGCCTCCCGTGTATTCACGGGGGCCTAAATGGAAGCAAATCCAGGCGTATTCTCGGATGGGCTTTCACGTTGGGGCGGCAGTTAAACTGCCGCCCCAACATATGGTTTAAATAGATAATGATTAGATGATCAATTTTTCCCTCGAGCAAGGTTCCGGCTTTGCGACCATGCTGGCGGTGGCCGCGGCGGCGATTCTCTTGACCGCGTTTTTCTATCGCCGTGCATTTGCGACTCTCAAACGCCGGCAGTGGCTGGCGCTTTTCGCCCTCCGCGCGGCGGCGATAATGCTCGTGGTGCTGCTTATTTTCCGTCCGATATACAGCTATCAAAAAGAGCTTTCCAAACGGCCTTCGCTGGTGTTTTTACTCGATCATTCCGCCTCGATGAGCATTGCCGACGACGCCACCGGCGTGACGCGATTCGACCAGGCCCGGCAGCAGATCGAAAAATGGCGGGCAAAGTTGAAGAATAATTTCGATTTGCATTTCATCGCCTTCGCCGAAGACGCCCAACTCGTAAAAGACATTAAGGACCTGGACGCCATCGCTCCGGACGGCAAGGCCACGTCGCTAGTGCGGGCGCTGGAGGCCGCCGGGCAGCTCGCACCAAAGCGCGATATTGAGGCCGTGATCCTGCTTTCCGACGGGATTCACAATTCCGCCCGCAGCCCGTTGGACGTGGCCGGCAAAATGGGCCTGCCCGTGTATGCGATAGGCGTGGGCGCCAGCCTGCGGAACAACGTTTTATACCGCGACGTTCAGGTCACGGGCGTCGACTGCCCGGACCGCTTATATCTAAACAACATGGCCCGGATTACCGGCTTGATCGAAGGCATCGGCCTGGCAGGCAGGGTGGTCCAGGTGGAGTTGGACGAGGACGATAAAAAAATCGCGGAAAAGGAGATCACGCTCCAGGGCGGGGACAATCCGCAGCAAATTTCCTTTGATATCCGCCCGGCAAGCAAGGGCCGGCACGTCTATACCGTGAAGGTGCCTCCGCTGGCCGAGGAAAAAATCACTCAAAACAACCAGCGGTCAACGGCCAGCCTGGTGGTCGAGCCGGGTATTCGCGTCTTATATATCGAAGGCACGCTGCGCTCCGAATACGGCGCCCTGGTCGATCGCTTTTTGGCCAAGGATCCCGACGTGGAGTTTTACTCTTTGGTACAGACCCGTCCAAATGTATTTTTAAAGCGGACGAACATGGCCGGCTTGAAAATCGAAGTCATCCCCAACGACGCCGAGACCGTAAACAAGTTCGACGTGTTTATGATCGGCGACATCGACAGCACGTACATCAAGCCGCACGAGCAGGATTTGATCGCCCAGCGGGTGCGCGAGGGGGCGGGACTCGTCATGCTGGGCGGGTATCACAGCCTTGGACCGGGCGGATACGCCGACACGCCTCTGGGGCGGATTCTGCCCGTGGCTCTGGGCGGGCGCGACATCGGCCAGATAACGGAACCCTTTTTGCCTGTGCTCACGCCCGAGGGTGTTCGGCACCCGATCTTCGCCAACATTGCCGGCTTTTTCCCGACCAAACAAGGCAAAGCGAAAATTGCCGGGCTGCCGCCTTTGGACGGTTGCACCAGGGTGCAAGGGCCGCGGCCTGGGGCTTCGATTTTGGCTACCTCTCCGGCCGAACCGGGAGAGATGCCGGTATTGGCCGTGCAGCCGGTCGAAAAAGGCCGCACCGCCGTATTCACCGGCGATACTACGCGAAAATGGCAGCAAGGCCCCAGGGCAATGGATCAGGAATCGCCCTTTTTGCGATTTTGGGGCCAGACGGTTCGCTGGCTGGCCGGGCGCAGCGAGACGGTCGAGGCCGGCGCCGGAGTGGAGATCAGCCTGGATAAGGGATATTACGAGCCCGAGGAAGCGGTGCGGATTTCGGCCACGGTCCGCGACAAGGACGGGCAAGGCACCAACAACGCCAAGGTAACGGTCAAGATGCAAAATCCCGGCGGACAATCCGACCAGGTAACACTTTCACCACAACTCGGTCCGGCAGGGCATTACGAGGGCACGTTCGATCCCAAGGCGGCGGGCAATTACCAGTTTACGGTCGAGGCGCGATTGGGCGAGTCAACGCTTACAAGCGAGAAATTCTCCTTCGAGGTCGGACGCCCTGGTCTGGAATTCGAAAAACTCGATCTGGACGAGAAAACGCTGGCCCGCATCGCCGCCGACTCCAAGGGCCGATATTTCCACATAACCACAGCCGACTTGCTTTTAAGCCAACTCGATCGATCCGAGCGCAAATGCAGCCAGTACGTGGAACGCCCGCTATATTCGGCCCCGCTGTTTTGGACTTTTTTTGTGGGCGTCGTAACAGTGGAATGGGTGCTGAGAAGAAAATACCAACTACGATAACGAATATCCTCTGTGTAAAAAGGGAAAAGGGAAAAGGGGAAAAAAGGAAAAAAATGATAAATAATCTGATATATAAAGTCATTGGATGTATGATTGAGGTTCACAAGGAATTGGGACCGGGATTTTTAGAAAGCGTTTATCGAAGCGCGGTCGCAGTTGAGTTCCAAAACAAAGGTATTGTGTTTGAGTCGGAAAAGGAAATAACGTTGCATTATAAAGGAGAAACAATCGGTACACATCGATTGGATTTATTCGTTGAAAATGAACTTGTCGTTGAATTAAAGACGGTCGAGGAATTGCATAAAAAACACTATGCTCAAGTTCGTTCGTATTTAAAAGCAGTGAAGAAACCCATTGGTTTACTTGTAAATTTTGCGGATTTTCAATTAGATGCCAGAAAAGTTGAATTAAATAAATAAAATTCCCATTTTCCCCCTTTCCCTTTTTTCCTTATTACACAAAAAATGCCAGCCAAGACAGGTTATCGATATCTTGAACCGACGGCGTTAGCGCGGGTGAAAAACCTATCCGTGGTTGCCCGCGGCGTGGTCGAAGGGTTCATAAGCGGGCTGCATTCCAGCCCGTATAAGGGTTTCAGCGTGGAATTCGCCGAGCATCGCGAATATTCCCCCGGCGACGATCCCCGGCGCCTTGATTATCGCATGTTAGGGCGCACCGACCGCCTGTACGTCAAACAATACGAAGAAGAGACGAACATGCGGGTGCAGATTTTGCTCGATACCAGCGGCTCGATGGGCTACAGCCACGGCGAGCGTTTGACCAAGCTGGAATACGGTTCTTATTTGACGGCGGTTTTGTCGTACCTGATGACCCGCCAGCAGGATTCGGTGGGGCTAACCGCCTTCGACACGGCCGTGCGCCTGGACATGCCGGCCCGCAGCTCACCGCGGCATTTCAACGACATGATGCGCTGGCTGGAGGGAATCAAGCCCGGCGGCGACACCGACATCGCCGAAACGCTGCACCGCCTGGCCAACCGTTTCAAGCGCCGCTGCCTGATCGTGCTTATAAGCGACCTGTACGAAGAGCCGGAAGAGGTGATCCGGGCCTTGCACCATTTCCGCCACCGCCGCCACGAAGTGATCCTTTTTCACGTGCTCGACAAGGCCGAGATTGAATTCCCCTTTAACGAAGTCGTCTCCTTTCAGGACCTGGAAACCAACGAGCGGATCCAAGTCGATCCGGCCTATGTTCGCGACGTTTACCGGAAGCAGATCGGCGAGTTCATCGGGACATATCGCCGCACCTGCGCCGAGGCCCAGATCGACTACGTGCTCTCCGACACTTCGACGCCCTATGATTTCATGCTGACGCGATACATTAGTTCGAGAAACAAGCGGGGATGATGAAAAAGGATGAATAATGAAGGATGAAGGATGAATGATAATTAAAGACTTTCGAATGATGATTGTTCCTACGCATAAGAGTGGGAACTTGAAAATGGAAAACTGAAAACTGATAACTGATAACTGAAAACTACACAATGTCCTTCGCCGCACCGATATTTTTGCTTACCGCCGTTGCCGCCGCCATACCGGTGCTGCTGCACATGATCAACCGGCAGCGGGCGAAGAATCTGCCCTTCAGCACGTTGCGGTTCCTACAATTAAGCTTGCAAAAAACCCGGCGCAGAAAACGCGTCCACGACATCCTGTTGATGGTCTTGCGGGCGGCGGTCTTGCTGCTGATTGCCGTCGGGCTGGCCAAACCCGCCGTGAGCAGCTTGAGTTCGCTTTGGGGCGGGGCGAATTCGGCGGCGGCAATTATCCTCGACAACTCGGCCAGTATGGGCACGATCGATCAGGACCGCCCGCGCTTCGACACCGCCTCGGCCGCGGCCCTGCAAATCCTCGATGAACTCAAAGACGGCGATGAAACAGCCCTGCTTATAACCGGCGGGCCGCCATATCCGGAATTGGGCAAATTTTTCCGCACCCAGGAACAAATCCGCCAGTTATTGGCCCAAGCGCACGTCAGCTACCAGCGGGCCGACCTGGCTTACCAGGTCCAACAAGCCCGGGCATTGCTGGCGAAATCTTCCGCATCCCATAAGCAAATCTACGTGATTACTGACATGCAAAAAGTGTCTTGGGAAAACTGGAAAGCCAATCCCCAACTCCCCTCGCCCTTTGGGAAAGGCACCCAGAGGGTACCCGGGGGTGAGGGCCGTAATGACATTAAAAAAAGTGGAGAATACACCGGCGCTAATATTTCTCCTTCTGACCGGAGAGAAACAGCGGTCGAAGACGACCAAACGTTTAAAATCCCCGTCATCCTTATCGATTGCAACCGCGCGCAAAGCCCAACGTGGCCGTGCAAGGCCTGGAATTGGAAGCCGAGGCGCCCATAACCGGCCTGCCGGTGAAGGCCTCGGTCGAACTGCTCAATGCATCACCGGTCTCGCAGCAGCGGGTGGCGGAGTTGTTTATCGACGGCAACAAGGAATCGAGCAGCCCGGAGTTGGATCTTCCGCCGGGTGGACGAGTGAAACACGATTTTATTTTCAGATTTAAAGGCGGCGGCCTGCATCGGGGCGAGGTCCGCCTGGCCGGCGAGGACGGTTCGAAATACGACGACCGGCGCTTCTTCGCACAGGAAGTCGATCAAAGTGTTTCTGTGGCCGTGGTCAAGTCCAAGGGCCATGAAATCCCGTATCTTGATGACGCGTTTTATCTGGAAAACGCCTTATCGGCCGGGCAAACCGGCGGCTGGGCCATCCGCACGGCAACACTTTTGGCCGGCGATCTGGCCGGCGAGCCGCTTGCGAATTACAAGGTGATTTTTTGCGTGAACCTGCCCGCCCCGGACGCGGATATCGCCCGGCGGCTGCGGGAGTACGTGGCCCAGGGCGGAAACCTGGTGTGGATCGCCGGAGACAATGTCGATGCCGAGGCGTACAACCAGATGAACGAGCAAGCCGGGGACCAGTTGCTGCCGGCCCCGCTTGTGGATATTAGGGAACCTTCCGCGGATCAGAATCGCGATAGTTGGCATATAAACTACATCGACAAGGATTATCCCGCCCTCAGCCGGCTGGCCGAGCCGGCATCGCTATACGAGTCGGTGCTGGTTTACAAGCACGTGCGCATGGCCGCCGCCGAAAAAGGCGAGGCCCGGGTGCTGGTCCGATTGGACGACGGCGAACCCCTGCTTGTAATGCGAAAAATCGAAGAGGGCAACGTGCTGATGTTGGGGACCGGGGTGCATACCCAGTGGACGAACCTGCCGCTGAGGCCCATTTTTCTGCCGCTTATCGCCCGGCTGACGTTCGAACTCTCCGGCATGGAACAATCTCAACACTCGGCCTTGGCCGGCGCGCCGCTGGAACTGAAATTCCCAAAGGCCTCGCAGCCCGTCGGCGTGGAAGTGATTACGCCCTCCGGCGAGACCATGCGCCTTGCGACCAGTGCCATGGAAGATAATAAAGGCCAGATATTCCGCTATGCCGACACCTACGATATCGGCATCTATCTCTTGCGCCGCTCGATACGGCGCGGGCCGGGCCTGTTGCCTATGCGGTAAATCTCGATCCGGAAGAGGTCGAGCCGGCCACAATCGAACGTGAGGAACTGCAAAAATTTTTCGGCCGAACGCCGCTGGTCTTCGCCGACAATCCTGACGATCTTTCCGGCACTTTCGCCTGGCTTAAACAAGGCAAAAGTTTATGGGGATTGTTCCTCACTTTAGTTTTGATCGGCCTGGTATGCGAGACTTTCGTATCGAATTTATTGAGCGAAACAAATTTCAATCCCCGTTAATCATTTAGCCCCCGGTGAAAACATCGGGGGCTAAATAATTATTAAATAAAATTGTCGGCGAAAAATTACGCGTTCCTTTTGGCAAAATCGAGCATGAAATCGCGGAGCGTTTTCACGCCTTCGGTGGGCATGGCGTTGTAGATCGAGGCCCTGCAACCGCCCACCGAACGGTGGCCTTTCAATTCGCACAGCCCTTGCGCCGCCGCCTGCTTGAGGAACGGCTCTTCCAATTCGGTCTTGGCAAGCTTGAAGGGCACGTTCATCATCGAGCGGCAGTCCGGTTCGGCGTGCGGCATGTAAAAGCCCTTCGATTGTTCGATGGCGTCGTACAGCATTTTCGCCTTTTGCTTGTTGATCTCCGCCATCTTGGCCAATCCGCCGACGGTGTTCAACAACCAATCGGTTACAAGTTTCACCATGTAAATGGCAAAGGTGGGCGGGGTGTTTAGAAGCGACTTGCCTTCGGCGAACACCTTGTAGCTCAGAAGCGAGGGCAGATCGGCCGGCGATTTGGCCACCAGGTCGTCGCGAATCACCACCAGAGTCACTCCGGCCGGCCCCAGGTTTTTCTGGGCACAGGCGAATACAAGACCGTACTTCTGGATGGGAATAGGCCTGGAAAGAATTTCGGAAGAAGCATCGCATACCAACGGCACGTCGCCCACGTCGGGCTCGGTCTGGAACTGCACGCCTTGAATTGTCTCGTTTATGGTCATGTAAACGTAAGCGGCGTCCGGATCGATTTTCAATTCCGATTGCTTGGGCACGCGGTTGTAATTCGTGGGTTTGCCGTCCCATATCGCTTTGGCGTTGCCTTGGGTTTTCGCCTCGTCCAAGGCCTTTTTGCTCCAGGTTCCGCTTACGATGTAATCGGCCGGCTTGCCTGTGCCGCGGAGCAGGTTCATGGGGATCATGCCGAACTGCAAAACGGCGCCGCCTTGGAAAAACAACACGCGATAGTTGTTGGGAATGGCCAGCAGGGTGCGAATATTGGCCTCGGCCTGGGTGATAATCTTATCGAATGTCTTTGAGCGGTGGCTGATTTCCAGAATCGAACAGCCCGCTCCCGGCAGGGCCACCAAATCGCGCTGGGCCTCTTCCAAGGCCGGCAAAGGCAAAACGGCTGGACCGGGTGAAAAATTATAAACTCGCTTTTCCATAAAAACTGCTCCTAAGGAGGAAAAAAAGTTGCAAAATCGGGAATCGGTCAGTGTACCGAAAAACTTCACATTGTCTAGACCATTATTATGTTGGGGTAGCAGTTAAACTGCTACCCCAACGTTTTATACGTAGTTTAATACCTGGCCAAAATAATAGCAGGGTTATGACTATGACAATCGAAATATCATGCAAGTTCGGAGGGCGTCGGGGGAATTGACTGGCAGGGGAGGGATATCTATATTAAATGGTTTGCACTGTTTCCCACTATTTAAGAGGGTGCCATACCGTGCCGCCGCGCGTTCCCGCCAAAGAAAACTTTGTCCGCACAGTGCTTGGCGACATTCCTGCGCAAGAATTGGGGTTTACACACTGCCACGAGCACCTCTTCATCCTTCCGGGCCGCAGCCAGGAAGTCGATCCAGGTTACTTACTCGACGATTTGGATAAAACCACCGCCGAATTAGGCCTGTTTTACGCGGCCGACGGCCGGTCCGTGGTCGACGCCCAGGGCATCGGCCAGGAACGAGCGCCCCGTCTTCTGCAACTGGCATCCCAGCGCTCCAAGGTGAACATTGTCGCCTGCACTGGCTTTCATCGCGGGGCTTTTTACGACGCCGATCATTTCCGCTATCACGAGTCGGCCGAGACGCTGGCCCGGCGGATGATCGATGAAATCAACACCGGCATGGCAATTTACGCCGGCTCGGAAATAACGGAAAGAACCGACGTCCGGGCGGGGCTGATCAAGTTCGCCTCGGATTACCACCTGATCGACGACAACGCGCGAAAAATCGCCGAGGCCGTCGCCGCTGCCCATCTGGCCACAGGCGCCCCGATCCTTTCACACTGCGAGCAGGGCACTTGCGCACTGGAACAGGTGCAGCTATTCTCCAAGTTGGGCGTCCACCCGTCGTGCTTGTTGATCAGCCATCTGGACCGGAACCTGGACCGCTACGTGCACGAGGACGTGGCCCATGCCGGCGCATACCTGGTTTACGACGGCATCTCCCGAGTGGAAATTCATTCCGACATGGAAATCATCGAACTGATACGCCGCATGATGGAAGAAGGATACGCCCGGCAGATTCTGCTGGGCATGGACATGGGGCGGCGGCAGATGTGGAAATCCTACGGCGGCGGGCCGGGCATGACCTATATCGGCAACGTTTTCCTCCTGAAATTGCGCCGCGCCGGCCTGACCTACGAACCCATCGAGGCCTTTACGAACCGCAATCCCACCGACGCCCTGGCATTCCGCAAGTATGCATAGTGCATATGAGTTTGAAATTCTCGTACTTGAATTATGTTTTTTATTGCAAATTTACAAATGCAAATTTTAAAATGCAAATTGAACGAAGATATTAAGTGCCTATCCTAAAAGTCCCCTCTCCCTCCGGGAGAGGGCTAGGGTGAGGGCAGAATTGCCGATCATTATCCACTTTTAATTCATTATCAATAATGAAGGTAAGAGTTTTTGGAAAGGCATGTTTCAGAGATTTCTCTCTTATTCAATTTGAAATTTGCATTTTGCCTTTTGCAATTTGCAATGCATTGCCCGGGGTAAAATCATGTGGGTCTGCCCGGAATGTAAGGTAAAAAATCGCAATCTCGCCGATTTCTGCTGCGTGTGCGGTACCGCGCCGGACGGGACGAAAAATGCCGCCAAGGCTCAAGATCGGGCCCAAAAAGACGTGGGCGTTACGCGCCGCTTCAGCGTGGGCACGTTCATGATCATGACCGCCTTTTTCGGCGTCTTGTTCGCAGTCATGAAAATGCTTAACGTCGATCCGATCGTTTTTTGCTGTATAGCCGTGTTCTTTGCCGGAATCGGCGTGGCGCAAATGGTCCTTTTTGGCGGAGATGAACCGCGCTTGGCATCTTGCGTCGCCGGTTTTCCGTTGGGTTTTGTATGCGGCTTGGGAGGCATGATTGTGGCCAGATGGTTTGATATTTCCATCCACTATGAAACAATACTCGGCACCACTGTCTTTTGCACCATCCTCGGCGGCCCCTGCGGCTATCTGGCTGGCTGCCTGATCGCCGGCATCTTCCTGGTGCGGGAACGGGAATCGGATGATGAAAGCAATATTAAAGGCACTTTTGATGATGACGAAGATGGAGAAGGGGAGAAGAAAGAAAACGATTAAGCTTTATTTTCAACACGGAGGCACGGAATACACGGAGAATTTAAAAATCGATTTGGTGAATGAATAAAATCAATCAATAGCCGGCGGCTAACAGCCGCCGGATGAAATCGTCCGCACTCCGGCGGTCGTTGACCGCCGGCTATAAATACTACTATCACGATTGCATGCGTGACCGATGGTCGCGGCTTTAAATAAAAAATTCTCCGTGCCCTCCGTGCCTCCGTGTTGAGTTTTCACTCGATTTCGCGGACGATGATCTTGCCGCCGGACTGTTCGACTACTTGCACGCGCCGGCCTTGGGGAATGAAATCGCCGTCGGTGGCCACCTCGATGATTTGCGCACCGAACCGGGCCTTGCCCGCCGGGCGCAAGGAGGATTGGGCAACACCTACGTCGCCCGCCTGAATTGCATGTAGATTTTCCGGCGACGAAGAAACGGCCGCATCGGCCGGCACGTCCTTGAAACCATATACCGGATGCGGCGGGCGGAGCATCATCTTGCTGAAAAGGGGTATGGAGCCGAATTTCTTGCTGATTAAAAACGCCGCCAACAAAAATCCCCCGCCGGAGCAAAAAATTATCAAGAGTGTATGGGTCAATTCCGTCAGTTCTCGGTTATTGTGGGGAATAAGGAATCTCTGGCAGGCCAATATCAGGCTGATGAGGATTAAAATCACACCGGTCAATCCCACCACGCCGAAACCGGGAATAATGAACAACTCGGCCACGAGGCACAGCACGCCCACGGCGAAAAGCATCACGTCGAACCAGTTGGCTGTCCCGCCCAAAAAGTGGCTCCAAAAAAACAATGCGAAACACAAGCCGGCAATCAGCCCACCCACACCAATGCCGGGCGACATGAATTCGATGTAAAGCCCTATCAACCCGATGATGATTAAAATGGCGATTATAAAGGGATTATATAAAATATACACGAATGTATCGACGCCGCTGGGCTCAAGGATCGTCAAGTCCTCGGGCAGATTGTAGCATGCTTTAAGACCATCGCGTGAATCGGCCAGGCCTTGCGCCAATCCCAATTCCACGGCGCGGCGGCCATTTAGTTCCAGGAACCGATCGTGGTCGGATTCCACAATGGGTGAAATGATTTCCCATAGTTCCGGATTTGCATCGATCTCCGGCTTTGACTTGCAGGTCTCTTCACCGTTTTTTTTGTCTTTCACGCGGAAGACTTGCAGATTTTTGTCAACCATGGCCTCGGCCAGGGCGGGAGGTCGGCCCTTGGCAGCGGCCAGTCCCCGGACCTCCTGAGCCAGATCGCTGATGATTTTCTGCGGGGCGAACCTGAACTGCGCATTCTCGTCCTGAAAGATCGGGCCGGCATCGCCGATAAACGCCGTGGGCCCCATAATGATGTCATCGCAACCCAATGCCATGATGGCCGCCCCGCTTAAGGCCCTTTTGGGCACATAAGCCACGGTATGGGCGAAATCCAGGTCGCGCAACTGGCTGGCCATGGTCCAGGAATCGGCCAAAGTCCCGCCCGGGCTCTCGATTTCCACGATCACCAGGTCCGCGCCCTCGGCTTTGGCCTCGTCTAATTTGCGTTCGAAATACGCCGCCAGCATCGGCCCGATGACTCCCTCCACCCGGATCAGCACACCGCGGGAGTATTTTTGCCCCTGAATCTTGTCAAGATTTTTTCCGGCGGCATCAGCCGCGCAGCCGGGACGATGCAACCATGCAAACAACCGCAGCCAGCAGACTTAAAATAAGATTTTTCATATCTTTAAAGTATGCAATATTAATCCTTGGGAAACAACACCCATCGGCTTCGAAAAGTAACTATGGAGACCGGGGAGGGGATTCCGGGGAAGACGGCGCGTTTGGCGTGTTCGTCAGGCCGGCGCGATACGCATTCAACCAATCTTGAATGCGTTTGACATGGTCGGTCTGGCCCTGGGACCGTGCAAGTTCCACGGCCTTCTGGGCCATGGCGAGGGCCTCCGACGTTCGGTTTGCCTGGGCATACGCCATTGCCAGAACATAATGAACGATGGCGTTGTCGGGCATTAGGCGCAAGGCTTGTTGATATTCTTCGATCGCCTCCTGCAACCGTTTTGTTTTCAATAATGCGTTGCCAAGATTGTAATGCGCCTCGGCATAGTCGGATTTGAACTTTAGGGCCTGGGAATAATTTTCGATCGCCTCTGGAAGACTGCCGGACTCGAACAAGGCGATGCCCAGGTTGTTATAGGCCTCGAAATAATCGGGCTTGAGCCGGATGGCTTGCCGGTAATGTTCGATTGCCTCTCGCAATCGGCCCGTTTTCATCAATATAGTAGCCAGGTTATTGTGGGCTTCGTGGTAATCAGGCTTAAGCTTCAAGGCCTGTTGAAAATGCTCGATCAAGACCTCGGGCGGGGCAGTGTTGATTATTGCGACGCCCAGGTTGTTGTGGGCCATCCAGGAGCCCGGATTGTTTTTCAGCGTTGCCTGATACAGCGCGATCTGGTCGCGATAGACGCCGCTTTGCCGCCAGGCCAGAAGCGCAAGCGTTCCCGCCGCCGCGATGGCGACGAGGGTTGCCGCCCGTATCGTCGTTGCTCTCGCTTGCCTTTTCCACGCCCGCCATGATGCCGCCGCCAATGCAATTACGCCGATTATTGCGATGTGTTGATAATGGTCCGCCACCAGGGAGTATTTCATGAAGCCCACGTCTATGAAACCCAACACGGGCACCAGCGCCGTGCAGAAAAACAGCCAAGTGAAAAACAGCGGACGGCAGCGGGTATTTCTCCATCGCCACAATGCCGCCGTGACCGCCAAAACCGCCGACAGCGGCAACCACCACAACGGATTTCCGCCGTCTATCCGCCATTGCGGGTAAATAAAGGCAAGATTGATTGGCAAAAGCGCCTTAAACAGATAGAACCAGACAACGACGCCGGATCCAAGCAGGCGATGCTGAAAACTGTCGCTCCGTATGTCAAATTCCCCTCCATGCGTTTGAAACCATATATTTACCGCCGTCAACACCGCGGCAACCATGAAAAACGGCGCGATCCGCAACGCGTCCCGCATTGTCGGAGGATGTAGCCAGCAGACGATAAGAAAAAGCAGAACCGGCAGGACTACCACCGATCCCTTGCTGAGCATCGCCAGGAGGAACGCCGCCATGCTCAACCAATAAAAGGACGAGGGATGAGGGATGCAGGATGAATGTTGAACGAAATCGCTTGCGGTTTCTCGACGCCCATGGCCCGATGCACCCTGCATTTCTTTCAAATACCAGAAAATCGACAGCAGGAAGAACAGCATCGCCATCATGTTTTTCCGCTGCGATATCCAAGCCACCGATTCGACGTTTACCGGGTGCACGGCAAAGATCGTCGCGGCCAGGAACGCTCCGGGAATCGATAACTTCCGCAAAATTATCCAAATCAACAACGACTCGGCGATGTGCAGGATCAGGTTGCCGACGTGATAGCCCGTCGTGTTTGTTCCCCACAGCCGCCACTCGATCCACAGCAGGGAATTAGTCGCCGGCCAGTAGTCTATAGCTTCGTTGGTGCACCAGAGCCGGCACAGGCCGTCGGAGGCTTGGATCAGGCGATTCTTTACCAGCAGCCCGTCGTCATCCATGATGAAATCGCCGTTCATCACGGGCATATAGCACACTATGGCGGCCACGACAATCAGCGCCATGCCTGCCAGAGTCCCGAGCAGCGCCGCCGAAGGGATGGAAATAACCGACTGGGCCTGGGAAACCTGTGCGGTGAAGGTTTTTTTTCGCTTAGGCATGAGCGGGCCGGGATTGTTTTGCCGCGATCGTCTCGCCGTACGACGGCTCTTGCACGGTTTTCAATATTTTTTCGATTACCTGGTCCACGTCGATCCCCTCGGCGTCGGCGTTGAAGTTGGTGATGATGCGGTGCCGCAGCACCGGATAGGCCATTGCCCGGACGTCGTCCGCGCCGATGGCATACCGTCCGTGCAGGATCGCCCGGGCCTTTGCCGTGAGGATGATGTTCTGCGCCGCCCTGGGACCGGCGCCCCAGGCCAGCCAATTCTTCACGAAATCGGGGCTGGGCGGCTCTTTTGGGCGCATGGCGCGGACCAGGTCCACGGCGTAATCGACCACGTGCTGGCTGGCAGGCACCTGGCGCACGAGTTGCTGGATCCACATAATGTCGGGCCCTTGCAGGACCGGCTTCAGCTCGTGGCGCTGTGTTTGCGTGGTGGCCAATACAATGTCGCGTTCCTCGGGCCGGGACGGATAGCCGATGTTGATCGAGAGCATGAAGCGGTCCAACTGGGCCTCGGGCAAAGGGTATGTCCCTTCCTGCTCGATGGGATTTTGCGTGGCCATGACAAAGAACGGCTGCTCCAGCTTGTAGGTTTTGCCGGCCACGGTGACTTCGTGCTCCTGCATGGCCTGGAGCAGGGCGGCCTGGGTTTTGGGCGGCGTGCGGTTGATCTCGTCGGCCAATACGATGTTGGAAAAGATCGGCCCGTGCACGAAGCGGAACGACCGCTGTCCGGTGGCCGGGTCCTGGTCGATTATTTCCGTGCCCGTGATGTCGCTGGGCATCAAATCCGGCGTAAACTGGATCCGCTGAAATCGCAGGCGGAGCGTCTGGGCAAGCGTGGAAACGGCCAGGGTTTTGGCCAGCCCCGGCACGCCGATGGTCAGGCAATTTCCCCGCGCAAAAATGCAGATCAACATCTGCTCGATCATCTCGTCCTGGCCAATTATCACCTTATGGATTTCATTGACTATCGCTTCCCTGGCCTGCGAGATGCGGCGGACGGCTTCTTCCGGGTTAATTTGGGGGGTGGGTACCGGCATGGATTTCTATGCTCCTTCCCTGCCGAGATCGATCGACATAAACTATCACTGGGGACTGAATATTATATTTTACCTTAGTTTATGCGGGCGTTTATATCAATGGATGATAGTGAAACCCCAAGCGGCATCAGTTATTAACGCGATGCGATTATCAAAACTCTCCATCCCGGTTGCCATTTCGATCTGCCTCGCCATATCGAGCGTCGGCCTGGCACAATCGTTCCATCGGGGGGGCACGAATTTCAATGCCATGCGGGTGATCCAGCTCGGCACAGGCAAAGCGTTTAGCGCCGCGGTAACCGAGTTCTATCATCACGGCGAGATTTCCGCCGACGGGCGCAACGTAATCGTTGCCGTTAAAGATCAATTGGTTCCCTGCCGCGTGCTGCAACTTGGCCCGGGCGATTTCTGCCGGCTGGCCTTTCAAATTATCAAAGGGCAAAATGAGTACGACATACTTTATGGCGGCGATCCGCCCGCCGAGTCCGTCCCGCCCTGGACCTGCCAGGACGGCCTTATCTTGGAAACCCGGCATTTCAAGAGATGCAATTTGCAAAACCTGGAGTCATTGAAAAATGCCTACGAGTCCTCGGCGCCGTTCGGCAGCGATTACGTAGAAGGCGTGTTTCACGGCAGCAATCCCTTTTCTTTGAAACGCGAGCCTTTTTTCAGCAAATATACGGGCTATTTGGATATCCCAGGGGCGGGCGAGTACGGATTCATAACCGCCAGCCAGGATGCGAGTTTTTTATTGATCGACGATAAACTTGTCACATCGGCCCCGGGCAGGCATGGACCGCTGCGCTTCGCCTTTCGCAACATTCGGCAAGACGTTCAGCTTACGGCCGGCCTGCACAAGTTCGAATATTATCACGCCGCCGCGGGTCCGGACGCCATAATGGCCGCATATTGGGAGATAAATCCGCTCGATCCCAAGCCGTCCAAGGTGCAAGTGATCTCTCCGATCGCATTTCACGCCGATCGCATCGCCCGCTTGCCGGTCGGGACGCTCATGCTTCGGACTTCCAGGCAAACGCCCGATTTTTCCGCGAAAATCACGGGCGACGTGCCCTTGCCCGACAATCCTTCGCTTGTCGTCGTCGCGCTGCACGACGCCTCGCCCAAGTCGATGATCGGCCAGGGTAAAAGCCAATGGGATTTCGGCGACGGGCAAATCAGTAGCGAGCCGAATCCTACGCATGTTTATCTACGGCCCGGGCTGTATACCGTAAAACTGTCATACCGCCTTTCCGGCCGAACGGCCGAGATCGCCAATCGCGTCGAGGTTGAACGCGCCGCGCTCGATTACAAAGACAAGCTCCACGAGATCAGCGACCATTTGAAATTGCTGGATACGTATAATCTCCGCACGCTCGACGCCGCCTCTTTGCGCCAGCTTGTCGCGGCTTATGAGCTTAAAGCCGCTCAGCTTTCGGGCCGTGCCGAGGACCTGAAAAGAGAGATCGAAGAAGGCCCCTCGGACCCGAATCGCAAACCCGACGATGAAATCGAAATCGCCCGGAAAAAAAGGTTGATCGAAAACCTATTGTCCCAGTCGCGGCAATTCATTTCTCAGGCCGTGGACACCGGCAAGGCGGCGTTTACGGAGGATTCGGCCGCCAAAGGCGACGACGATTTGATGCAACTTGCCCAACACATCGCGCCCATCGCCCGATGCCGGCTGGGCGACTCGCCCGAGGCGCTACAAATTTGGGAAGGCGCGGCCGGGAACGTCAAAAATCCGGCATTAAAGGCGGAATGCCAAATCGCGGCGGCCGATATTCTGGTAAACGACCTGCTAAAGCCCCAAGACGCCAAAACGCTCTTGGACCAGGCCGCAGCCGCGCTGGGCGGTGTAAAATCAGGTTCCCAGGCCGCCCTTTTACAGCGGGTATGGGGCGATTATTATGCCGCCACCGGCGACGGCAAGGCCGCCCGAGCCGCTTATGCCGCCGCCGAACAAGCCTCCGGACCAGGCCGAAACTTCATCGCCAGCACCGCCTGGAAAGGCGCCCACAGCCGCTCGGCCGAAGAATTCATCAAAGTGAACCGGTTCGACCGGGCCGCCGAAGAACTGCAAGCCTGGCAACGCGAATATCCCGGCGAAAAAACCGGCGGTTACTTGACGCTGCTTTTCGCCCGCTATTGGGCCGCACGCGGCAAATACGCCCAGGCGGTGGCACAGGCCGAAGCGCTGCAAGCCGTCAATCCGGATTCGGCGTATGCCGATCAAATCTTGTTCCTGGCCGCCGAGTGTGAACTGCGCCGCGAGCGTCCGGATCGGGCGGCGGCCACGCTGCACTCGATCATCAAAGACTACCCCGGCAGCCCGCTGGTCCCCTCTGCGCAAAAAAAACTGGCGGAATTAGAGAAAAAGTGAAGTTAAAAATGCAAAATGCGGAATGCGGAATTCGCCCCAATTGGAGTTTTGCAAATTTGGGATTATTTGTTCCCTCTCCCACTGGGAGAGGGTTAGGGTGAGGGCATTTGGATGAAAAATGATTTCACAAGTTTATGCGATCTCTCTAGGCCCTCACCCCCTGCCCCTCTCCCAAAGGGCGAGGGGAGAAATTTGCAAAACTCCAGCCCTAATTTGAAATTTGCAATGTGCAATTTGCAATTTGCAATCACAATATTTCTTTATGGCATCATTTCGCATGTGGCATTTGCCGCCGAGTTGACCATAGAATTAGGCAACGGGCAAAACGTAAACTTTGTCGGGGCCATCCAACGCTGGGACCAAAACGGCAACCACCGAAATCTTCCCGATCCAAAGGCCAAGATCGACGCCCCGGCAGTGGATGCCGCGGCCGAAAAAACCGACGCCGGCACGTGGACGTTTAAAAACTTGCCGCCGGCAAAATACGACTTGGTCATCTTGACCAAGGACCGCCTGCGGATCGATGGTTTTCAATACGTGCCGGTAAAAGAGTTCGATCCGTTCTTTCCGCCCGACGCCGCCGCCGACGAAGAAACGCGGGATTTCATCATCGACGACATAAAAAAATCGCAGCATTATGAGAACAAGGTAGTGCCGCTTTACCTGGGCGGTGATGAAAAGGCGGTGCGAGTGCTGGTGATGCTCATCCGCGACAAGCCCACCAGTTATGAAAAAGAAAGCACGGGGGCGGCCACCATTCGCCACGAAATCTGGCAGTATTCCTGGAACTACGGCGCGTGGCAAAAGGAAAAACGCACGAAAGTCATGGACCGCATTCTCATGCCCCGCGACGAGTTGCGAAAATGGACCTGGCTCTGGGACGCCAAACTCGGCGGCATAGAAGTGAAAAATCAGGGCGAGACCGTAAAATATGATATTCCCGATTTGTCGTCCGAGGCGAATTCAACAGCGAAACTAAAAGGATTGTATCCATATTAAAAAATAGATTGACAGCCCCCGGTGTGTTCAACGGGGGTTAAATAAGTTACCGCCAAATATTATCATTATGTCTCACGGAACATATACACAAGACGATTTCGGCCGCAATCCCTTGATGTTTTATTACGAGGTCACGCTGGCCTGC
Source organism: Pirellulales bacterium (assembly GCA_963838495.1). Classification (GTDB taxonomy): domain Bacteria; phylum Planctomycetota; class Planctomycetia; order Pirellulales; family Thermoguttaceae; genus JBEKIK01. The sequence goes on from CAWIRC010000001.1 coordinate 1,375,427, forward strand.
GACCTGGTGTGCAAGCACTGCCGGGCGTCGGCCCAGGAACTTGCCGATCCCGATGAATTGAGCACCAGCGAGGCCAAATCGCTTATCGATCAAGTGGCCGGTTTTCCGCGCCCGCCGATGATGGTCCTAACCGGCGGGGACCCGCTTAAGCGACAAGACCTGTTCGAGCTGATCCGCCATGCCGTGGGCCGAGGGATCGAGGTCGCGCTTACGCCGTCGGCCACTCCGCTGGCCACGCGCGAGGCGTTCGAGCAGGCCCGCAACGCCGGAGTGCGCAGCCTGGGCATCAGCCTTGACGGCGCCGATCCCCAAACGCACGACGCCTTCCGCGGCTGGGAAGGCAGCTTCGCCCGAACGATGCAGATGCTGCAAAGCGCCCGGGACTTGAACTTTGCCGTGCAAATAAATACTACTATCACCCGCCGCAATGTGCATCAAGTTGACGCCATCGCCGAGTTACTCGCCGGCCAGGGGATTTCGATGTGGTCGGTTTTTTTCCTTGTCCCGGTGGGCCGCGGAGTGGAAGAAGAGCGGATATCCCCGCCGGAATACGAACAAGTTTTTGAAAAACTCTGGCGCCACTCGCAGCGTCAGCCTTATGCCGTTAAGACCACCGAGGCCCCGCATTATCGCCGCTTTGTGCTCCAGCACGGCGGCGATCCGCTGGCCGGACGGCGTGGAACTGAGGACGGCGCCGCGCGGCGCGGGCATCGTGCCCCTTTGGGCGTGGGCGACGGCAAAGGCATCATGTTCGTCAGCCACAAGGGCGAAATTTATCCGGCCGGTTTCCTGCCGCTATGCTGTGGCCGGCTCCCCAAAGATTCGGTCGTGGAAGTATATCAAAATCACTCGACATTTTTGGCCCTGCGCGATCCCGACCGTTTCAAAGGCCGCTGTGGCGCCTGCGAATATCGCCGCGTTTGCGGCGGAAGCCGCGCCCGGGCCTATGCCGTAACCGGCGATTTCCTCGCCGCCGAGCCGGATTGCGTTTATGTTCCCAATTCATGGGACGGAAAAGAAACATAAAACCGCGACCGTTGGTCGCGCGCATTGTCAGCGACCGTTGGTCGCGACCGTTGGAGAAACGCAAAATGCAGAATGCAGAATGCAAAACTATCCGAAATCTACATTTTGTAATTTGCAATTTGCAATTTGCAATCACTATCTTTACATCATGCTTTATCTTAATGCCTGCCGATGTTGTTACGGCCCCGCTTTTCGCCGAGGATCAAAAAAAGGTCATTATCCCCTTCGATTTCGTCTCCCAATTCGACGACGGCCGTTATGGCCAGATGATAGGCGATATGATCTGGAAAAAGATCGACGCCGAAGGCGGCTTCATTCTGCCCGAATCGATGCAAGACGTTCGCGATTATTGCCAAAGTCATCATGTCCAGCCCTCGCCCGACGATCCGCTGGAAAAAATTATGAAGATCGTCAAAGAGGATTTCGACGCGCAGATCGGCATCTGGGGCAGCGTGGAGCGGGCCCCGGGAACCGAAGGCGAGATTTACGATATTGTGATTAAGTGCATAGATTTTTCCACCGCACCCGAACCCAAGGTGATATATGATATTAAAGCCCGGACCAAATCGGTCAGCGAAATCCCGCACCTATACGTGAAACAGATGCTCGACGCCCTTTATCACCGCCAGGGTGGCGAATCATCTTCGGCCGATCCCGTGGCCGAGGCGAATTGGATCAAAAATCCCAACCTGGTCGCAGGCGGCGATTTTCAGACGGGCGCTGGCGGCGTGCCAAAAGGCTGGGAAAGCGTGGGCGGCCAACAACGCGAACCGCTGGGAAAACTCGTCCAATGGGCGGCCGAGGAAGGCATTCCGCAAAACAAAGTCATCCGCTTCACTTTCGATAAAGCCGTGGCCGAAGAAGAAGGCGTGATGTATTACAGCGACTATTTTCCCATCCAGGAAGGCGCGAAATATCGCTTCCAATGCCGCTGGAAAACCAACGGGCCAAGCGCCAAGGTTTTCATTAAATGCTACGACGAAATCGGCACGCCGTACAAAAGCGACTCGGGCAGTCCGGCCGCTTCAACCCAGCGCCGCGAGGTTTATAGAAGTCAGCAGAACCTAAACGGGCCGAAAAACGCCTGGAACACCCATACCGAGGATTTCACGCCCGCGCATACCAAGTACTCGCCTAAGTGGGGCCGCGTGATGCTCTACGCATTCCTAAATCCCGGCGTGGTCGATTTCGACGACGTGATAGTAAAACAGATCATGCCCCCGCCGAAAGATCTGAACAAGGAACCCCGGCAATCGCTGGGCACGCGGGTGACCGTCAAGGAAATGGAAGAAAACGAGCGCCGCAGCAACGAGGCGAAAAAACAAGAGAAAAAATAAACGGTTTATATCGGTTGCGCCAAATCTGCGGCTTCGTCAGAACAAATCAGCGTGATCGATTCATTATGAGCCGTCTTCCGGGGCAAGATTTGCGGATTTCCCGTTTGACGCCCCCCTGGTGCGGGCTAAAGTTGCTAAGACGCAGCGCGAATCGTCCTTTTTCGTCAACACCCGCCGATTCCGCATTAGCGCCGAGGAGTGCCGCGCTTCATGTCGAGCCGAATATCCGCAACGGATGGGAAAAAAATCCGCGTTCTTCTGATATCCGAGGATGCGGTCGATTCGCGCTGGCTGAAACAACTGCTCGGCCCTCAGCGGAACTCTCGCAACGGCCGGCAAGGATGCTTCATTGTCCACCGGGCGGATAAAATCGACAGTGCCTTGGAAACTTTGAAACGGCATCACTTTGAAGCCGCGCTCATCGATTTGGGAATGCCTGCCAAGGACGATCTCGAGCCCGTATCCAAGGTGATGGCCGCCGCCCCGCATTTGCCGCTGGTTGTGCTTGCCGGGTTCAATAACGAGTGTTTTGCGGTAAAAGCGATACGCTCAGGCGCAAGAGTGCCTGTTCAAGGACTCGTTGGAGGCGCCATTATTGAAGCGGACCATTCTTCATGCCATCCAAAGGAAGGCCAACGAATCAAAGCTGGCCGGCCATGCCCGGGAGTTGGAAGTCGCCCGCGCCCGACTCGAACGGCAGGCCGCGGAATTGCAATCGTGCATGGAACGCCTCGACCGGATAAACCATGAATTGGAGGATTTTGCCTATATCGCCTCGCACGACCTGAAAGAGCCGCTGCGGGGCATCAGTTCGTATTGTGAAATCCTTTTGGAGGACTACCGGCACAAACTCGACGCTGACGGCAAACGCCGGCTGAACACCGCCATCCATCTCTGCGACCGCACGGAGAACCTGATCGACGACCTGCTGACATATTGCCGGGTGGGGTGTAAAGCGGCCGTGAAAACCCGGGTGAATCTCAATGCGGTAATCGCCAATTTATTGAAAATGCTCCGGCCCTCGATCGAGCGCCGCAACGCATTGGTGCGCATTACCGGGCCGCTGCCTCCCGTGGTTGGCAACGCCACGCTGATCGGCATGGTGTTCAGCAATTTGATTTCCAACTCCTTGAAGTTTAACGAGAGCCGCCGGCCGCACGTGGAAATCGGCTCCGCGCCGACGGATCCCGCCACGTTCTATGTCAAAGACAACGGCATCGGCATCGCCAGCGAACATCACGAGGCGATTTTCACAATCTTCCGCCGCCTGCACAGCCGGAAAAAATACGAAGGAACCGGCGCGGGCTTGACCATCGTCCGCAAGATCGTCGAACTGCACGGCGGACGCATCTGGCTGGAATCGGCCGTCGGCCAGGGAACGTCGTTCTATTTCACGTTGGGTCAACGCGCTAAAACCGGCGACCAATTGCACCAGCTCCGCCCGCCGCATTGGACCGAGCGGAATCATGTCCAGCGACTTGCCGGCCGCACGCGCATCAAACAAACCATGCCCTGAGAACGCGGTCGAGCAATATATTTAGCCCCCGGTGAATACACCGTGTCCCGGCATCCAGAAATCATTTAGCCCCCGGTGAATACACCGGGTGCCGGGGTGGAATCGCCAATAGAACTTTTTTAGCTGCGCAACGTTTGCCCCCCGTGTATTCACGGGGGGCTAAATAATAGTAATTATAACTGGTGCGTTTCACGCACACTGCAAAGTCTTATTTTTCACCCATCAGCTTGGCGATCGTCGGTTCCACGGCCTCGGCCCAGATTTCATACCCTTTGGCGTTGGGATGCAGCAGGTCGGGCATGATGTCTTTCGATAGTTTGTGGTCCGAATCCAGGAACTTGTCGTTGATGTCAAGGTAAAAAATCATTTTATCGTCGGCCAGCTTGGCGACGATTTCGTTGGCCTTCATGTTCGTTTGCCGTTTGGCGTCCTGATCATCCTCGCCGCGGGGAAATATGCCCAACACAAGTATTTTAGTCTGCGGCAGTTTTTCTCGGAGCTTTTCCACTATCGCTTTCACGCCCGCCGCCACATCTTCGGGAGATTGCATGGGCTTGGCGCCGGCGTTGTTCGTGCCGATCATGAGCATCGCCAGCTTGGGCGAGATGCCGTCGATATTGCCGTTTTCCAGGCGCCACAGGACGTGCTGTGTTTGATCGCCGCTGATGCCGAGATTCACCGCGTTGCGGTCCTTGTAATATTTATCCCAAACCTCTTTGCCCTTCGTTTCCCAGCCCTGGGTGATGGAATCGCCGATTATAAGCAAATCGACGTTGCCTTGCTTGACACGCTCGTTCATGGCCTTGTGGCGTTTTTGCCAACTCGAGGCGGGCCTGGATACCGGAGTCACCGACGCCGGTTTTGCCTGTTCGGCTGTTACAGTCTGCTGCGTATCGTTTGTAGCGGTCGCCTGCTGAGCGCGCGACAAATGCCATGGCAGAAAGATAAATAGTTGAAATAATCAGCAAAAACGGCAACAAACTCAAACGCATCTTTCGCATGTCACTTTCTCCAAAACAGGGTGTTATAAATCACAAAGCCGCGACCGGCGGTCGCGTCTGTCGGCCTAATTAATACATTTCCTCCAGGATAACAGTTAATTCCTCGTCGGAAAGCTCGCGGGGATTGCCGCTCATGCTGCTCCCGCGCGAGCTTTTCACCAGGTCGGGAATCTGCTCGCGCCGCACGCCCAACGCCGACAATCGTCGCGGTATGCCGATGCGATGGCAAATGTTTTCGATCTCGCGGATCAGGACCTCAACCGCATCCTGCCGCGGATTCGCCTTCCCCCGGCTGAACAGCAAATTGCTCAAAAAGGCCAATTCATCGGCACATACCTGGCTGTTGATTCTCAGTGCTACCGGCAGCATCAACGCGCAGGCCAGCCCGTGCGGCACGCGGCAATGTATTCCCAGCGCAGGGGCCACGCCGTGGGCCATTCCCAAGCCGGAATTGGCCAACGCCATGCCCGAAAGCAAGGCCGCATGCGACATCGCCTCGCGCACCGGCCGTGAATCGGGTTTTTCCACCGCCTCGGCAATGGCCGGAATCGCCAATTGCAGGCCCTCAACGGCCAAGGCGCGGGGAATGGGCCGGGCCTTTCGCGTTATGTAACTCTCGAATAGTTGCGTGATCGCGTCCATGCCGCTGGCCGCCGTGACTTGGACCGGAACGCTGACGCTCAACTCCGGATCTACAAGTGCGATTCGCGGCATCAGCCGGTCGTCGCGCAGGCTCTTTTTGAAAGGCGGATCGTACGACGAGATCACGGCGTTTTTGGTGGCCTCCGCGCCGGTGCCGGCAGTGGTAGGCATGGCCAGCACGGGCAAGGGCGGATTTTCGATCTTAAAGCCCCGGCCCACGTTTTCCAGGTAATCGGCAACGGTCGGGCTTTGGCAGTTTACGGCCATGGCCCCGGCCGCCTTGGCCAGGTCAATGGCCGCCCCGCCGCCGATGGCCAGCATAAAATCGCCGCTTGCCGGTTTTTCAAGGCGAAGACGCTCTGACAGCCGGTCTACGTCTTGCACTTCAGGCTCGTGCGGTATTTTGGCCGCCGGTATTAATTCGATTCCTTCTGCGTGCAAGGCATCGCCGATTTCAGTTAAAAAGGGTTTCCCCACTTCCTCCGGCAAACCGGAAACCAGGAATGCCCGCCTGCCGAGCGACCGCCCCAGCACACCGACCTCCTTGCGCCGGCCCCAACCAAAGACGATCTTTGCCGGGGCCAGAAATTCGTAGCTTTGCACTGGGGACATTATGTTTTCCCGATATAATAAATATGATTATTAAATAGGAAACATATTTTAACCTAATTATTCCCCGCCGGGCAACCGTCATGGACAAAGACACAAGACGCAATTTCGACAAGCAACTGGAACGCGTACTGGCCGAAATGCCGCCTTTGGTCCACGAATTGCTGGATAAAATCCCCCTGCACGTCGAAGATTATCCATCCGCCAAAGTGATGCAAGAAATGGGCTTGCAATACCGCGACGAATTATGCGGGCTGTATACAGGAATACCCATAGACGAACAAAGCATCACCCATTCCGCCCAATTGCCCGACGTGGTGACGATCTATCGCGAAGGCATCTGGTCGATGGCGGCCGATGACCGGGGCCACGTGACCCCCAAACGGCTCCGCCGCGAAATCCGCGCCACCATCCTCCACGAACTTGCCCACCATCACGGGCTTACGGAAGAGGAACTCGACGAGCTGGGATATGGATAAAGTATTATTCAATCACACGATTTACAACAACTTTAAGAAATCATCCACGCTGAGTTTGGCCTGTTTAATGATATGGGCCAGAGTCGAGCGAAGTATCGGGCGGTGCGCCGGAACCGTCAATTTCAATGTTTCGCTGGATGTTCTTTTCTGAAGCCGAATGTGACTCCCTCTTTGACGTACGATAATCCAACCCGAACGCTGTAGTGCGCGGACGACTTGTTCGTAAGCCAGGCTCGGCACTTTGGTCATAAGCTGATTTCAACTAGCTCGCAACTTGATTTCATGCCTAGATCGTCTTCAACAGGTTCGAGATAAAGTTCAATGGCTTCGCGGATGTTTTTCAGAGCCTCCTCACGTGTTCCGCCTTCACTGATGCAGCCAGGCAGACTTGGTACGGTGACCGTATACCCGCCTTCTTCGCTGGGTTCCAGAACAACTCGGATTCGCATGGATTTGTCCTTAATTTACTAATTAATGATTGTTTAACACTTTGACATCCGCACAATGCAATTCTATCTTATTTATAATATGTTGGTCAATCTTTTCTCCGGCGAAAAATTAACTTTTCAACTTCCGCCGATGCTCCGCCCGCCATCCACCGGCAGGCAGATGCCGGTTACATAATCGTTCTCGGCCAGAAAAAGTGCCGCATGAGCGATGTTTTCCGGCCGGCCGACGCGTTTTAAGAGCGTGCCGGCAATCGCCCCTTTCACTTCATGTTCGGAAAGATCATCGGGCAGCATGACCGGTCCGGGCAAAATGCAATTCACCCGCACCGCCGGATTGCGCCTGGCAAGCTCCACGGCAAAAGTCCGGGTCATTGCGGGTATTGCGCCTTTGCTGGGAAAGTATGCGGCATAATTGGGGTATGGGCGCTCGATGGCCCAATCGCCGATGGTCACGATCGATCCGCCTTCCGGCTGCTTTACCATGATCAGTCCCGCCCGCCGGCAGCAGAGAAACGTGCCCAGGGTGTTGATCTCGAAATGCCTAAGCACGTCGGCGGCGGTAATTTCTTCAAGCGGCTTCGATTGCCAGATGGCAGCGGCCGTGACCAGCACGTCCAAGCGGCCGAAATCGTTCTCGACTTGCTCGAACATCCGATCGACCTCGTCCTCCTTGGCCACGTTGGCCTGGTAAGCCTCGGCGCGTGCTCCTGCCTTCCGCATCAGCGAAACGCTATGCCGGGCGTCATCGGCCGACCGGTTGTAATGCAAGGCCACGGCGTATCCGCGGGCAGCAAAGGCCTCGGCAACCGCGTTGCCTACCCTCCGCTTCCCGCTGCCGGTAATCAGGGCGAATTTTTCGTTCATGACTGCAATTTCCTCCATTCTGCGAAATATTCTTCCAAGGCGGTCTTCCAGTCAGGCATTATCGGCCCGCCCAGGCGGTGATAGGCCGCCGTGTCCAGCACGCTGTAACTCGGCCGCGCGGCCGGGGCGGCATATTCGGCGGTTGTGATCGGTTTCACCAAAACATTCAAGCCCGCCTGCTTGAATATCTCCACCGCGAAATCATACCAGGTTGTCTCGCCCATGTTGGTTACATGATAGATTCCCCAAGGCGCAGGCTTGGTATCCATAATCCCGGCAAGAAATAAGACAGCCCGGGCGACATGCGGCACATAACTGGGCGTGCAATGCTGATCGGCCACTACCCGGATTTCAGACTGCGATTTCCCCAAACCAAGCATGGTTCTGACAAAATTGTGCGTCCGGTTGTCGCTTGCCCGGGCGTACAACCCGCAGGTCCGCACGATAATATGTTTTTCCCACTTTGCGGCGGCACATTCGCCGGCAAGTTTAGTCCGGGCGTAAACGCTTTGCGGCGCCGGCGTGTCGTCTTCCCGGTATGGACGATTAAATTGCGAACCCTGAACTCCGAACCCTGAATCCTGAACCACGAACTCTTGTGGGACGACTTTCAAAGTCGTCCTACCCTGAACCCTATCCCCGCCGAAAACGTAATCTGTGCCGATCTGCACCAGCGGGCAATCGAGTTTTCGGCAGGCGGCCGCCAAATTTTCCACGGCCGCGGCATTCACGGCATGGGCCAGTTCGGGTTCCTTCTCGGCCTTGTCAACCTGGGTATATGCGGCGCAATTGATAATTACATCGGGCTGCAGCGGTGGGAGTGTTTCCAAAACGGCCTTACCATCGGTAAGATCGAGAGCATCGATATCAAGCGGAATTGCCTGTGGGCCGATTTGCCGGCACAATTCTCCGCCCAATTGTCCCAAAGCTCCCGTAACCGCGATTTTCATATTCTTTCACCGCATTGTGATATCTAGGTTTTCGGTTATATTTTACCTGGGATTGACCACAAGGGAATATCTATAAGGAATTTGACATGAACGTGATGGTTACCGGAGGGGCGGGATATATCGGCTCACATGCGGTCAGGCAGTTGATCGAGGCGGGGCACCGGGTGCTGGCCGTCGATAATCTGTTTCGCGGCCACGCCCAGGCCGTGCATCCCAAGGCCGAATTTCTCAAAATCGACATGGCCGAGACCCCTGCCCTGGCCAACGCCATGAAAAAACATTCCATCGACTGCGTGATGCACTTCGCCGCCCTGGCCTACGTGGGCGAGTCGATGGCCGATCCGCTGAGCTATTACGACAACAACACCGCCGGCACCATCAGCCTTTTAAAGGCCATGCGGCAAACGGGCGTCAAGCGCCTGGTGTTCAGCTCGACCGCCGCCACTTACGGCGAGCCCGAAGACACGCCCATCGTTGAAACCATGCGCCAATCGCCGATCAACCCTTACGGCTGGTCGAAATGGTGCGTGGAGCGAATTTTGCGCGATTACGGGGCGGCCGATGGGGATTTCTCCTTCGCCGCGCTCCGATATTTCAACGTGGCCGGCGCGGCGGCCGACGGATCGCTGGGCGAAGATCACGACCCGGAAACGCACCTCATTCCGTTGCTGCTGTTGGCGATTTTGGGCAAGCGGGACAAGGTGACCGTCTTTGGCACCGACTATCCCACGCCCGACGGCACCTGCATCCGCGATTACATCCACGTAGAAGATCTTTGCGCCGCCCACATTACTGCCATGAACGCCCTAAAACCCGGCGACGCCCGCTTCTACAACCTCGGCATTGGAAAGGGCTATTCGGTGAAAGAGGTGATCGAGTCGGCCCAGCGGGTGACCGGGAAAAAAGTCCCGCATGAATATGGCGCCCGCCGCCCCGGCGATCCGGCAATTCTATTTTGCCAGCGCCGACAAGATCCGCCGCGAACTCGGCTGGTCCGCCCGCTATGTCGAAATCGACGACATCGTCTCCACCGCCTGGAATTGGTTCCAAAACCATCCGGATGGATATGGGAAATAATATGGACATTATTTTTATGCCTTTTCTCTAGCCCAGGCGTTTACGCCTGGGTTGAGGGAACGCCAAACTATATCGCTTTTCCCAATAGGCCCCTTCAGGGGCAGGGAGATTTAAAAATGGGGCACGCCTTCCATCAGTTGTATTATCATTTTGCCTGGTCAACACATTCGCGTGTTCCCTTAATCCATAGATCATATCGCGCTGATTTTTTGAAAATCCTGAACGAGGAAATCAAAACACGCGGCGGCTGGCCGATTCGCCACAATGCAATGCCCGATCACGTTCATTTGTTGGTTCGTTTGCCGCCAACGGCAAAGATCAGTGATTTCATCGGCCAGGTTAAAGGCGCGACATCGCATCGGGTGAACGAGGAAATCAAACCGAAATTCAGATTGCAGTGGCAGGATGGATACGGCATATTGACATTACGAAAAGATGAATTGGAAAAGGTTTCGCAATATATAGACAATCAAGAGATGCATCATAGCACGGGAAAATTGTCGGAATTGTTGGAAATGACGGAATGTGATAAGGAAGAAGCGCCCCCTGAAGGGGGCTGATGGGAAAAAGAAATAAATGGTTTGTTGGATTCCGAGCCCCAGGCGTGAAACGCCTGGGCTAGAGAAAAGGAACGATGGATAATTATTTCCCATCCGCAGGCATAAAACGCCTAGGCTAGAGAAAAGAGACTGAAATTCATCGTTTCCGCATCTACCACAAATCCTTCATCCGCCGGCGGATGGCGGGGCTGGTTAGACGCGATTGTATTTCAGGCGTATCCGCGTCTTCGCCCTCCAATTCGTCCGTTACACACTGTTGAAAACACGATAGAATCGCCTCGGGCAAAAACCGCGTCCGCTGGGCGTAGCCGTGCTGGTCGCCCATGCGGTAACTGTGGTAATATCGCAGCGGATAGCAGATGTAGAGCCAGTTTTTCGCCCGGGTAAGGGCCACGTAAAACAGGCGCCGCTCCTCCTCGATCTCTTCCGCGTCCTTGGTGGCCATGTCCGAGGGGATGCAGCCGTCGGCGGCGTGAATCACGTAAACCGCCTCCCATTCCAGCCCCTTGGCCGAGTGTATGGTGCTTAAGACCAGGTAATCGTCGTCCAAAGTGGGCGGGCCGGCAAGGTCCTGGGTCGAGGAGGGCGGATCGAGCGCCAGTTGCAAAAGCATCCGCCGCCGGTTTTTATAGCGCGATGCGATTAGCTCCAATTGTTCCAGGTCGCGAAGCCGCGGTTGAGCGTTGTCGTAATGGATTTCCAAAAGCGGCGCATAGAATTCGCGCACCCGATTGATTTGGCCGGGCAGATCCTCGCTCGGTTTCACAAGGCCCTCAAGCAATCCGACCATGCGGGGCCAAATCTCAGCGGCGGCGGCCGGCGGCTTCCAATCGGCCCAAACCCGAAAGTTACCGCCCGACGCCCGCAGCATCTCCATCAGATGCCGCGCCTTCCCCGGCCCCACGCCCGGCAACAGCGGCAGCACCCGCCCGCCGGCCACTATGTCGCGGGGATTCTCGGCCAATCGCAGGAAGGCCAGCAGGTCTTTCACGTGTGCGGTTTCCATGAATTTCAGCCCGCCGAATTTTTGGAAGGGAATGTCGCGCCTGGCCAGTTCCGCCTCCAGCAACATGCTGTGGTGCGACGCCCGGAACAACACCGCCTGGCGGCGCAGATCGATGCCGGACTCGCGATGCTCGAGCACCTGCCGGATGATATATTCGGCCTGGTCGGCTTCGTCCTCGCAGTTGACCAGCCTGGGCGGCTCGCCCGCGCTGCGATCGGACCATAAGTTTTTGGCATATCGCTCCCGGGCCAGGCCGATTACGTGATTCGTGGCCTTCAAGATCGGCTGCGTGCTGCGGTAGTTTTGTTCGAGCGTGATAATTGTTGTTCCCTTATAGTTTTTGGGAAAATCGAGAATGTTGCGGACCGTGGCCGCGCGAAAGGCGTAGATCGATTGCGCGTCGTCGCCCACCACGGTTAGGCCCTTGCCTTCCGGCGAAAGCAGGTACAGGATGTCGGCTTGCAGGGCGTTGGTGTCTTGATATTCGTCGACCAGCACGCAATCGAACATTTTGCGTATGGACGCGCCGGTATGACGATCGGCCAGCAGATCGCGCCAATAAAGCAAGAGATCGTCGTAATCCAGGATTCCGCCCGCCTCCTTGCGATCGACGTACGCCTGGAAGAGCCGTTTTAATTCCTCTTCCCATTGTTTGCACCAGGGGAAGGCGGATGTTAAGACGTGTTCCAACTTTTGTTCCGCATTTACCAAGCGGCTGTAAATGGCCATGCACGTGCCTTTTTTGGGGAACCGCTTGTCGGTTTTGACCAGGCCAAGTTCGGTGCGGACGACGTTCATCAAATCTTCCGAGTCGGTGCGGTCGTGAACGCTAAACTCCGGCGGCAGGCCGATGGATTTTCCGTAACGCCTAAGCAAGCGCGTGGCAATGGCGTGGAACGTCCCTCCCCAGACGCGGGTAATCCTGATGCGGGGAGAATTTGCGTCAGAACCGTCCGGAACTGCGGAGGACTTGGGCGAAGTATGGCCCAGTTGTCTCAAAAGCGTATCCGCGCGGCGGAGCATCTCGGCGGCCGCCCGCCGGGTAAAGGTCAGAAGCAAAATTCTCCCCGGATCGGTCCCGTTGGCAATCAGCCAGGCCACGCGATGCACCAGCGTGGCGGTTTTGCCGGTGCCCGCCCCGGCCACGATCAAAAGCGGCCTGTCGCCGTGCTCCGCGGCTTCGCGCTGCCTTGGATTCAAGTGGGCGAGCAATTTTTCGATCGTGGTCGTTTGTGTCATTAATTTCCCCAATACCCCAATAAATAATTCGCAATTATTTAGCCCCCGGTGAACACACCGGGGGTTCGCGTTAATCCATCCCGCCGGTTATTACATTATCACATTATCCCGGTTTTTAAAATATGGGAACAGGTTCTAAATACCTTACCCGGATTGTAATAACTGATTTAATATGATAAATAATGTGGAGTTCAATCTCGTGCTAACAAATCATATTGGAGCCATCGCCGTGTCCGACGCACCCGACTCTACTCAAACCCAATCAACTCAAACAAGTCCGCGCTGGCAGCCGCTTAGCGCCATCGACCGCCGCGTGCTGGGCGTTCTGGCCGAAAAGGCCAAAACCACGCCCGACATCTATCCCATGTCGCTTAACGCCATCTCAACCGGCTGCAATCAGAAAAGCAACCGCGATCCGGTCATGCAACTCGAACCGGCCGACGTGCAAGAATCGCTCGACCGCCTCCGCGATCTCGGCGCGGTCGGCATTATCGAGGGCTACGGCCGGGTGGCAAAATACCGCCATTACCTTTACGAATGGCTGGGCGTGGAAAAGGTCGAACTCTCGATTATGACCGAACTCTTGCTCCGCGGCGATCAGACCGTGGGTGAGTTGCGCGGCCGGGCCTCGCGCATGGATCCCATCCCGGACCTGGCAACGCTTAAGTCGATTCTCGACGCGCTGAAGTCCAAAGGTTTGATCATCTTTCTCACGCCCGAAGGACGCGGCCAGGCGGTATCGCACGCGCTGTACAAGCCCCGGGAACTCGAAGCCTTGAAAATAAAATATTCCGGCGCAACTCAGCCCAAGGCCGCCTTTCGCGACGAATATGCCGACGATGCCTCCGGCCCGCCACCGTCCGCAACTCCCGCAGCAACGCCGGCCATACAGCGAGATATCGATTCACTGCGCACCGAAATAGCCCAAATCCGCGCTGATTTGGAATCGATCGCCTCGGACCAACGCCGCCTGGCCGATGAACTGAGAAACCTGAAAGAATCGCTGGGCGGATAAATGATATAAACCTTTTTGAAATATTCACGCGGAGGTTGAAAATGTCGCATTCAAAGTTTAGCCCCGGTGTTTGCTCCGGGAGACTGGTCTTCCTGTTTTTTTCCCAGGCGATCATACTACTGCCTGTTCCCTCCCACGCCCAGGAAGGCGACGTGCGCCGGGTTCATGATCCTCATATCATTAAGGAAGGCAGTTTCTACTATATCTTTTGCACCGGGCCTGGAATCCCCATCCGCCGCTCGGCCGACTTGTACAATTGGAAAATCGTGGGCCGTGTCTTTGATAAACTTCCAACATGGGCCAAGGAAGAAATTCCAGGCGCCGTGTTCCCTTGGGCCCCCGATATCCTGTTTTTTAACGGGAAATATCACCTTTATTACTCCATATCCACCTTCGGCAGCAACCGTTCCTGCATCGGACTGGCCACCAATATTACCCTTGATCCGCAAGGCAAAGAATACAAATGGGTGGATCAGGGAAAGGTAATCGAATCCTTTGACACCGACGACTTCAACTGCATCGACGCCAATCCGGTCATGGACCAGCAGAAAAACGTGTGGCTGTGCTTCGGTTCGTTCTGGGGCGGCATTAAGATGCGCCGTCTGGAATTTAACACCGGCAAGCTCTCAACCGACGATACAAAATTATATTCTTTGGCCGCCCGTCCCAAACCCGATCCCAGGCCGATAGAAGGGGCCTATATTTTCCGCCGGGGCGATTTTTACTATCTTTTCGCATCCTTCGATTTTTGCTGCCGGGGCGTGAAGAGCGACTACAATATCAGGGTGGGACGCGCCAAACAAATCACCGGCCCGTACCTGGATCGCGACGGCAAGCCCATGCTCGAAGGCGGCGGCACCCTGATCCTGGAAACCGCCGGCCGCTTTATCGGCCCCGGCCATAATTCGATCCTCCACGACGGCGACAAGGATTATCTTGTCTACCACTTCTACGACGGCGAAAACCGCGGAATCGCCACGCTCCAAATCCGGCCCTTGACCTGGAACGAAGACTCCTGGCCGGCAGCCGGCGATCCGATAACCGGCCCTCAAATCCAACCAGATGCAAAAACATCTAGCTAAATTCATATCCGGCGGTTTTACCATCGTGGAATTGCTGGTGGTGATCGCGATCATCGGCATTCTGGTGGGTTTGCTTGTGCCAGCCATCCAGTCTGCCAGGGCATCGGCGCACAGCCTGCAATGCAAAAACAACCTGTATCAGGTGGGCGTGGCATGCCATCACTATGAAAACACGTATAAATGCTTGCCGTCGTTGGGAAAATATGCGCCCGTCGGAGGCACGTCCTGGTCGGTCCACTGCCGGCTGTTGCCGTTTCTCGAAGAAATAGGCCTGTACAAAAACATCGATTTCAAGATCACCTACGACCAACAGCCGCAAATAACCCAGCAGCGGGTCGGCACTTATCTGTGTCCGGACGAAATGAACGACAGGCCGTATTTTGAAAATAACGTCAGGCTGCTTTATCCAATAAGTTATGCATTTTGTTACGGAACCTGGATGGTCTACGATCCCACGACCGGCAAAGGCGGCGACGGGCCGGTGGCGGTAAATGCAACCCTAAAACCGCATCAAATCCGCGACGGAACCAGCAATACCGTGTTTGTCGCCGAGGTGAAGGCCTGGACGGCGTACTATCGCGACGGCGGCTCGCCCGACGCCTTGGATACTCCGCCGCCAGGTTCGGTCGAGGAATTGACCGCCTACTGCACTGGTGGAACGCTTAAGGCCGACCCTTCGCTGGGGCACACCGAGTGGGTCGATGGCGAGTATATCACACCGGCTTCACCACCGTTTTCCAACCCAATACCAAAGTAATGTTTCAGAATTACGACATCGACTTCGTCTCCAGCCGGGAAGGCCAATCGGCCACAAAACGGACCTTCGCGGCCATGACCTCGCGGAGTTATCACCGCGGACACGTAAATATCCTGCTCCTTGACGGGGCCGTGCGGGACGTCACCAATGAAATCGACCTGGCCGTATGGCGGGCCCTAGGTACCCGCTCCAGCGGCGATTTCGTCGGGACATACTGACTAGGATCGCTTGCTTTTCCCGGGTGCAAAAAACGACCGCGGCAGGCGCCGATCTATAAGGGCGAGAATTATCGAGACGCACCAACATAGTATAAAATAAATCACCCAGACTAGACCGTTGGTCCCGAATTTCGCATACACAAAACGGATCGCAACGCCGTGAATCAGAAAAAACGGGAAGGCAGCGTAGCCTAAGAGTCGGAAATTCCTTAATCCAGCCGACCGGCTTAGTGCAACAAACAGCAAAATGGCCGCGGCGGCAATCAGCAAACTAATCATCAATCCGGCCCAGGGCAAGGCGGAAACGGTGCCCGGAATGGTTAAATATTTGCCGCTTTGCAACAGGCAAAAACTCGCGGCAGTATAGACCGCCAGAAAAACAATACAATTTGACAGCCGAGCACGTTGGCTAAAGACCATGCCCAAATAAACGCCCAAGACAACCTCCGGCAGCCGAAATATGGGCGACCAGTTTACGCAGATTTCCTCAGCCTTATCTGGAAAATAAGCGCAAACCGGCATTGTCAGGGCAAATGATATTAAAAATGCCGCAACCAGCACGAGCACCGGCTGAATCCGCAAAAACACCCCTTCCACAAGCGGCAGCAGCAGATAAACCTGCAGAATAAAGGGCACAAACCACATTACCACCGAAAGGTAACGATAGCCGAAGTATTGGCTTAGGCCCAATGAACTGAGGATTAACTCGCCCAGGTTATAAGGCCGTCCAAGGCCCGAGGGATAGACATAGCTTGCCGCAAAAATCAATAAATTAACCACTAAAAAAATCGGAAATAAGGCCAAAAGTCTATTGAAAAAGTATTGGAAATACGAGCGCGAATCGGTTACGTGCGTTCGGGAGAAACACAGATACGCCACGCCCGCCAGGATAATAAAAAAACCAACAGCAAAATGGCCGTACAGTGAGAGCGGGTAATCCGTGCTTTTGCCTACGTGAAAATAGAAAATCGCCGTCACGGCCAGCGCTCGGCCCAGATCGGCGATTGGTGAAAGCGTGCTTTTCGATAACATCCTTGACAATCCCTAATCCTAAATCCCTAATCTCTAATCTCTGATCTCTAATCTCTCTTTCATTCCACCGTCTTGTCCAAGGGCATACCCAAGCTCTTATACAATCCTTTTCTGGCGGCTTTATCTTTATCCAGTATTTCACGGGCGTATTTTGCCACTTGCTCGGCGACTGCTCGAGGGACGACGACCAGGCCGTCTTTATCGCCCACGACAACGTCGCCCGGGCAAACCAATACGCCGCCAATAGAAACTGGCCGATTGACGGATTCCAGTTCATTTCGGCCGGGACGAATGCCGCGGCCCTTGTGCTGCAGGTATAAAGGGACCTTTTCAATAGCTATTTCGTCGGTATCTCTTGCCCCGGCGTCGGTGACCACGCCGACCGCGCCCAGTTTGTGCCAGGCCAATATGTTATTCGATCCGATGGAGCCGATGTCCTTTTCCTCGACGTCGTCGATGACCACGGCCGTGCCGGGTTTTATAAGTTTTGTGAAGGCTTCGTGGGAATATTGCGAGTAAGAATTGCCTTCCCAATTTTTAAAATCTTCTCCCGCGGCGGGCCGGTCAGGTCGTTGGGTCGGCACATAGCGGGCCGTCACCGCAATACCCCTGAATTGATGCGATAAATCTTTTGGATCGATCCAATCGGCATGGATCGCCGGATCGACCAGGCCCGTACAGGGCAGACCGACCATATCCATCCCGTCCGTGACATCGGCCACGCGCAGCCCTTCGAAAAGTTTTAGAATTCGGGCGTTATCCTCATCGGAATAAACTTTTGTTTGAATGTAATTCGCGCCCTTTTGAAGATCTGTTTTGTCCGGTTCTTGAGAGAAAACCTGAGACGTCATACCGGCAAAAATACACAGAAATAAGCTTGAGAGATATTTCATGTCATTTCTCCTAAAAATGAAATCAAGTCTATGGCCGTTTTCAGGTTCAAATATGGTAACTTTGCTTGGGAGGACAGCAATATAACGAGTTGTGGATTGTGTAACAAGAAGCTGCTGACATCGAAGGCAATAAAACGGTAATGAGCAAATTATGATGCTAACGAGGGGGTATTCAATGTCATAATATAAGAATTAGAAAATTAGCATAACAACAGCTTTAATTTCTATTTGAAATGGTTATAATATAATGTAGCGTGTGGTTCCATGTCCCCTCGAACATTTCTTCTCTAAGGAGGGCGGACCATGAAAGAGCAAACTCGTGAACATCCGAAAATCCTTGCCGCCGCGGAAAGGCAGATGCAAGCCTGGTCAAAAAGCGCGGAAATCGCCGACCGCAGCATTACTCGAACATTCCACCAGGCGCATACCCCCGAAAAAAAGTGCTTTTTGACCATTTCCCGGGAAGCCGGCGCGGGCGGGAGCGAAATCGCCGCCATCGTCGGCAAACGCCTGGGCTGGGAAGTCCTCGACAAAAACCTCATGGACCGCGTGGCCGAACGTTTTAAAAACGACCGATCAATGCTCGACCTGGTCGATGAAACACGCAGCAATTGGGTCTACGACGTGCTTGGCACCTGGATGGACAGCAAAGTCATACCCCACGAGACTTACGTTTCGCAGTTAAGCCGCATCATCCTGGCCCTTGCCCATAAATCGAACATTATTTTCGTGGGCCGGGGCGCCAGATTTCTTTTGCCGCGGGAAAAAGTCCTGGCCGTACGGCTGGTTGCGTCGGAGGGATTCCGCATAAAAAGGCTCATGCAAGTCTTCAATTTTTCAGAACACGATGCCCGCCGATACATGCACGAGGCCGATAAAGGCCGTCGCGAGTTTGTGCACAGGTTTTTCCACCACGACATCACCGACCCCCATATTTACGATCTCGTGATCAACACCGAAAGCGTGGGGATCGAAGGAGCGGCCGAGGATATAGTCGCGGCGATTTGTGTTTCGCAACCGGCGGCAAAACTCTAAAAACCATCCGTCATCGATTATCTCCCACCCGATCGCGGTAAAAAACCGCGCCCCGTAGTCGAACCATCTCCGGGGTTTTTTCTCTTTTAATAAACCGCTGTAATAAAACGTCTTAGAACCAACCACCATTGCCCCCCTTGGCGGTCGAAATAGAAGCCCGGTATATTACTATGTTTCTACCCGGTAGTTTTTACTGTTCCTCTTTATCCTCGAACAAAATATGACAAAAATAGCCATTTTAGGAGCGACGGGCTATACGGCCTTGGAACTGGTCAAAATCCTCCTTCGCCATCCCGAGGCGGAGATCGAGGCCGTCACCAGCCGGCAGGAGGGCCAACCGCCGATTGCCATGATCCACCCCTCCCTGACCGGCCGGCTGGATTTGCGCCTGGAAGATCTCAGTCCCGCCGAGGTGGCGGCCCGGGCCGAGTGCGTGTTCAGTTGCCTGCCCCACGGGGCCAGCGCGGCGGTCATCCCCTACATGTTGGATGCAGGACTCCGCGTGGTCGATTTCAGCGCCGACTACCGGCTCAACGACGCGGAGGTTTATGCCCAATGGTACAATCAGAAGCACGCCGATCCCGGGCGATTGGGAAAAGTGGTCTACGGCCTGCCCGAATTGTTCCGCAGCGAGATTGCCGCCTCGCAGTTGGTGGCTAATCCGGGCTGCTATTCCACCTCGGCCATCCTGGCATTGGCGCCGCTTTTGAAGGCCGGGCTGATCGATCCCAAGTCGATAATCATCGATTCCAAAAGCGGCGTTTCCGGCGCCGGGCGAACCCCGAAAATGACCACCCACTATCCCGAGTGCAACGAGAGCATATCGGCCTATAACGTGGGCCGCCATCGGCATACGCCCGAGATCGAGCAGATTCTGGGCGCCGCCGCCGGCACTGCGGTGGAGGTCATTTTCACGCCGCACCTGGTGCCCATGGACCGCGGCATACTCACCACGACCTACAGCCAGCCCGTCCAGGAAATCAGCGAGGAAAAAGCCATGCAAACCATGCGCGATTTTTACGACGATGAGCCGTTCGTCCGCGTGGTCGATCATTTTCCCGGCACAAAGGACTCGATGGGGACGAACTTCTGCGACATCACGGTCCGGGTCGTCCGCGGAAGAATACTGACAATAAGCTGCTTGGACAACCTGATAAAAGGCGCATCGGGCGCCGCGGTGCAGAATTTCAACCTCATGTTCGGCTTCCCCGAGACAACCGCTTTGTAGGGTTCAGGGTTCGGGGTTCAGGGTTCAGGGTTCAGTACTCGAGTTGAGGATAAAAAAACTGAACCCTGAACCCTGACCACTGAATCCTGACCATTATAAGGAGAGAAGAAAAGCCCATGTCGATTACCGTTCCCAAGGGATACCTTTTAGCCGGGGTGCATTGCCGCATCAAGCGCGACTCGCAAAAACAGGACCTGACGTTGGTTTTGTCGGAAACGCCGGCGTCGGCCGCGGGCGTATACACGCAGAATTTGGTCTGCGCCGCTCCGGTCGTGCTCGACCGCAGCCGCACGCCCAGCGATCGCATCCGGGCGGTAGTGATCTGCTCCGGCGTGGCCAACGCCTGCACGGGCGAAAGGGGCCTGCGGGACGCGGAGGAAATGGCCCGTTTGGCCGCGGCCGCCTGCGGCGCTCAACCCGATCAGGCCCTGGTGCTCTCGACAGGCGTGATCGGGGCCTTTCTGCCCATGGACAAGATCGAACAGGGAATTTCCGCGGCAGCCGTGAAATTGGGCAACAACCAGGCCTGCCTACTTACAGCAGCACAGGGCATGTTGACCACCGACACCGTCCATAAACTGGCCGGCCGAAGCGTGAAGATCGACGGGCGGGAAATCCAGATCACCGGCATGGCAAAAGGCGCGGCCATGATGGGACCGAACATGGCCACCATGCTGGCCTTGATCATGACCGACGCCGCCATGGACCCGGCCACGGCCCAGGCCGCTTTGCGCACGGCCACCAGCGATAGTTTTAATTGCATCAGCGTAGACGGCCACATGAGTACCAATGACACGGTCCTGCTTCTGGCCAACGGTGCGGCGGGCGGGCAATCGCTGGCAGGCAAAAACCTGGAAATCTTCCAAAACGCACTTAATGAAATCTGCGTCGACCTGGCCAAATCCATCCCCGCCGACGGCGAAGGCGCCACACACCTGATTACCATCGAAATATCGGGCTGCAAAGATCGCGATTCGGCTTTGACCCTGGCCAAAACCGTGGCCAACAGTCCGCTGGTGAAAACGGCCATTTCCGGCGCCGATCCCAATTGGGGGCGGATCGTTTCCGCCGCCGGATACGCCGGAGTGCCCTTCGATCCCAAGGGCGTGAGCCTGTGCGTAAACGGATTTTCGCTTTACGAAAAGGGGGCGCCCACGGAATTCGACGCCAATGCCGTTTCCCGCTCGATTCGCGATAATCGCGACACCCTCGTTCAACTCGAACTGAGCGAAGGCACGGCCTCCCGCCGCTTCTGGACCACCGATCTCACGGCCGAATACGTGCGCCTTAACGCCGATTATCACACATAAACCGGACTTTTGCGCAACAAAACATTACCCGGAAAGATCCGTTTATGACGCTGAAAATCCGCCCGGCAATGGCACAGCTTTCCTTGATTCTTATTTTTATTCCGTCGGGCTGCGGAAAATCCGTTTTAAGCGCGCCGGAGACCGTCATCCGCGTCGAAGGCTCCGACACCATGGTAAATATCGCCCAGGCCTGGGCCGAAAATTATCATAAACTCCATCCCCTGGTAAGCGTCCAGGTCTTGGGCGGAGGATCGGGAGTCGGCATCGCCAGCCTCATCGACGGCAACTGCGACCTGGCCGATACCAGCCGGAAAATGACCGCGGATGAAATCGCCCGCGCAAAAGAAAAACGGCACGCCGAACCAACCGAACACATCGTGGGATACGACGCCCTGGCCATTTACGTGCATAAAGACAATCCCATCCGATCGATATCGCTCGAAGAACTCGCCGAAATCTACGGCCAGGGAGGGAATCTCACCAAATGGTCTCAGTTGGGGATTAAAATCCCTTCGGGAAATGATAAAATCGTATGGCTCAACAGGCAAAGCAGCTCGGGCACTTACGCCTATTTTCGCGAAGTGATATTAGGGAAAAAAAGAGATTACAAACTGGGTTCGATCAATACCAGCGGCTCCAAGGACGTGATTTTTATAATTGCCAACACCCCGGGAGCGATAGGTTACAGCGGGATGGGCTACACCACCGACCAGGTAAAAATGCTCAATGTCTCGCGCAAGAAAGGCGAGCCGGGCGTTGCGCCCTCGGTCGAGAATGCCCAAAACAATACCTATCACATCACCCGGCCGCTGCAAATCTACACTATGGGCGAGCCTACAGGCGCGGTAAAAAAATATTTGGATTGGATCGATTCCAAACAAGGCCAGCAAGTTGTTTCGGACCTGGGATACGTTCCGGTGTCGAAAAATGACAAATAATGGCGCCAATTCCGGGATCAGGGGTGATAAAACCCTTTCCATCAGCCGGCTTGTCCGGGCCGCTTCGCAACGCGCCGAACCGCTTATCGAATTGATAATCAGGCTCTGCGGCATAAGTGCGATTATTTTTGTGATCGCCATCTTCTTTTTCGTTTTCCGCGAGGCCGCGCCGATGCTTTTCGGCGGCTTGAATCTGGCCGAGTTCTTCACCAGCATTAATTGGCAGCCGTCGTCCTTGGTGCGGCCGCAGTACGGAATTTTGGCTTTATTGACGGGCTCGCTAGCCGTCACTGCCCTGGCCTTGGCCATTGCCATGCCGCTGGGCCTGGGCGCGGCGGTCTACATTTCAGAATTTGCTTCAGGGAAAAGCAAGGAAATTCTGAAAATCGCCGTCGAGTTGCTGGCCGCCGTGCCCTCGGTCGTGTGGGGATTCATCGGTTACGTGGTCCTGGGGCCGATTATCATGAAACTCACCGGGGCGGCGGTGGGCGTGAATCTTTTAAACGGCGGAGTGATCCTGGCCTTGATGAGCGTGCCCATAATCGTTTCCGTGGGAGAAGACGCCCTCAAGGCCGTGCCCGACTCCTATCGCGAGGCGGCCCTGGCCATGGGTGCAAGCCGCTGGGAGATCGTTTATCGCGTGCTTTTTCCCGCGGCCAAAAACGGCCTCTTGGCCGCCGTGCTCTTGGGACTGGGCCGGGCGATCGGCGAAACCATGGCCGTGCTCATGGCCACAGGCAACGCCGTCGAGATACCACGCAGCCTGCTCGATCCAATTGCCACACTCACGGCCACCATCGCCGCGGAATTGGGCGAAGCCGTGCAGGGCAGCACGCACTACCGCGTTTTGTTTCTCATCGGAGTGGTGCTGTTCGTTGTTACGTTCATCGTCAACCTGACCGCCGATTTGGTGATCAAGGGATTCCGCGTGGAAAAAGAAAACTAAATTATGGAAAAGAGGACCGAATTATTCAAAAGACTGATTCATGACTTTTTTTAGCCCAGGCGTTTCACGCCTGGGTTGGTGAAACGCCAGTCAATCATCCATTTTCCCATTAGGCCCCTTTAGGGGCCGGGGAAAAAAGGAATGCAACAAGAAAGAACAGCTCCCTAAAGGGAGCTAATCAAAAAAGGATAATGGTTTAATGGATTCTGGGCCCCAGGCGTAAAACGCCTGGGCTAGAGAAAAATGATCTGTATTTACATTTTGAACTGATCAAACACAATTAAAATCGCGGCGAGCATCAGGTGGAAAATAGATTAACAATTCCCGCTCAGGGACTTGAATATGTTCTATTGACCGGCAAGGGCGTAAAGACGCCGGCCGAAGCGCCGCCCTCGTTTTCCAGCCTGGAAGAGGCCCTGCGGGCCGTGGGGCAATGTGAATTTCAAATTGCCGAAGCGGCCGACAAAACCGCTGCTCACGCGATGCATCTCGAAATCGTTTGCCGCCGACCGGGCGAAAGCACTCGACCGGCAAGAAAACCGCGGCATCAATTCTTTGTGAATGTTTGGGCTTCGGACCAGGGCGACATATTGGGCGAAGGCACCGAGTCGTTTCCCTGGTGCGGCTTGAATGCGGCTGTCGCGGCCCTGCTGTCTCGATGCAAGGATGGAAGCCTGCGCTTGGAGCCGGGTTGGCGGTTGCTCATCTCGCACAAAGAGCCCTTCACTCCGTCGGCCTTGGAGCGGCGAAAAAAAATCAAGGAAACCGCCGCCAAGTACGTATTCTTGGCCATGACCGGCGTGCTGGTTTTGCCCGTGGTCCTGATCCTGGGATTCTTGTTGATCAAAGCCTGGCCGGCCTTGTCCTTGTCATTTCTGTTCCAGAACCCGACCAATTACATGAAGGCCGGCGGCATCTGGGCGCCTTTAATCGGCACGTTCTTCCTGGTTCTTATCAGTTTGATCATCGCCGCCCCCATTGGCGTCTTGGCCGGAGTTTATCTGAACGAATACGCCCGGAACAATTGGTTCAACCGCTTGATCAGTCTGGCGGTAGTGAACCTGGCCGGCGTGCCCAGCATCGTGCATGCGCTTTTCGGCGTGGGGGCCTTCGTGCTGTTCATGCACATGGGCCGCTGCCTTTTGGCCGCTTCCTGCACGATCGCGGTAATGACGCTGCCGGTAATCATCACCAGCACCCGCGAGGCCCTGGCTTCGGTGCCCATGTCGTTTCGCGAGGCATGTTGGAACCTGGGCGCCACGCGCTGGCAAACCATACGCACCATCGTATTGCCCAATTCCATAAGCGGCATCCTTACCGGCGTGATCCTGCAAGTATCGCGGGCGGCCGGCGAAACCGCCCCCATCCTGTTTACCGGCGCCGTGTTTTTCGTGCCCGTGGCCGATCACGGTTGGGCCTCGTTCTTTCCCTATGGGCTGCACGATCGCTGCATGGCACTTTCCATGCACCTTTTTACGTTAAGCACGCAGGTGCAGGGCGTAAGCCCAGAGGTACAATACGGCACCGCGGTGGTCTTGATCGGATTGGTGCTCTTGGTAAATAGCGTTTCCATCGGGCTTAGGGTATATCTGCGGATGCGGAAGAAGTGGTAATACTCAGTCGAGGCTAATTGTGTGCATCAGTTGGGGCGACAGTTGTACTGTCGCCCCGGGATGGCAGTACAACTGCCATCCCAACATCCATAATTTAAGAATTGGAATTTCAATAGAGCGATTTATGCCGGGACGGATTTGCTTTGACGACGTGACTGTGAACTACGGCCCGAAAATGGCCCTGGCCGGCATCAATTTGGACATGCCCGAAAAACAAATCTTCGCCATCATCGGCCCGGCCAACTCGGGCAAGACGACGCTGCTTAAATGCATCAACCGCACGATCGATTTCATCCCCTCGGCCAAAATCCGCGGCCGGGTAATGATCGACGGCGAAAACGTATTCCGCGTGAAAAACGTGTACGAACTCCGTCGCCGGGTGGGAATGGTTTTTCCATTGCCCGTGGGCTTGCCGCTTACGGTCTTTGAAAACGCGGCCTATGCCCCGCGCAGGGCAGGAATGCACGACCGCGACGAACTCCAGGCCCTGGTGGAAAAATGCCTGCGCCAGGCCATGCTCTGGGACGAAGTCAAGGACCGGCTCGATCTGTTGGGCACGCGGCTTTCCGGCGGGCAGCAGCAACGCCTGACACTCGCCCGGGCACTTTCGCTGCAACCGGAAATCCTCTGCCTCGACGAGTTTTCCATCGCCATCGACCCGATCACCACCATGCGGATCGAAGACATCCTCCGCGAACTCAAGAATGAGATGACGATTGTCCTGGTGACCAACCTGGTGCAACAGGCCCGGCGATTGGCCGATCACACCGCGTTTTTCAGCAATTCCCGACTGATCGAGACGAACGAAACGGAAAAACTTTTTACACAGCCCGCGGAAAAACTCACCGAACGTTACCTGACCGGAGATTATGGTTAATGCTCTCAAATAGTCCCCTCTCCCTTCGGGAGAGGGCTAGGGTGAGGGCCAATAATAGAATTAAGTCGCAAGTAAATAATTCCCGTGGAAAATAATTATAAACCGCCGTCTTACAGTATCCATACCCGGGAATTGAATCTCTGGTACGGCGAGTTCCACGCGCTTAAGAAAGTGACGATTAACGTCAAACCGGGCATCATCACCGCCCTTATCGGGCCCTCGGGATGCGGAAAAACCACGCTGCTTCGCTGTTTTAACCGCATCAACGAGCGATATCCAAACGTCACGACCACCGGCGAAATCGCCGTGCTGGGCAAGAATATCTACGACGTGGACGTCTCTCTGAGCGAACTGCGAAAATCGGTGGGCATGGTTTTTCAACGCCCCAATCCGCTGCCCATCTCGATTTACGAAAATATCGTCTTTGGAGTCCGCATGCACACAGCCCGGGGAATCTTGAGGCGGGCCGACTTGGACGCCATGGTCGAATCGGCCTTGCGCGACGTGGAGCTTTGGGACCAGGTCAAGGACCGGCTGCGAACCAAGGCCACGCGTTTGACATTGGAAGAACAGCAGAAACTGTGCATCGCCCGGCTCTTGCCGCTTAAGCCGCGGGTGATTCTCATGGACGAGCCTTGCTCGGCCCTGGACGGCGAGGGCATCGAACGCATCGAGGAGCTGATCGAATCGCTGTCCCAAAACTACACGATTCTCATGGTCACCCACAACATGGGCCAGGCCCGGCGGGCCAGCCACGAGTGCATTTTCATGCTCATGGGCGAAATCATCGAGTACGCGCCGACGCTAGATATATTCATGAACCCACAGCGAAAAGAAACGGAAATGTACATCACCGGCAGATACGGGTAAAGAACAAATCAGAATACGGAAAACAATATATTGAAAATATCCACTCTCTTTAAAAAATCGTTATAATCAATATTTATAATCGCCTTTTTCTTAATTAACACATAATAGAAGGGGATCGTTAGGATGTTAAATACTCCCATTACGGCGATAACATGTATGCTAGTAGCTTCGGTATTTGGAGCCGTTGGGCAATATCTTTACAAGGCTGGCGCTAGTCATTCGGTTGCTAGGCCATTTGCAATATTACTCAGTCCTTGGATTATGGCTGGTATGGGCTGTTACATCATGGTTATGATTCTTTTTACTCAAGCATTCAAGGTTGGTGGATCAGTCACAGTCCTCTATCCGGTATATGCAACGACGTTTATTTGGGCGGCAATAATCGGGCAGGCGTTTTTTCATCAACCAATACGATCCGTGCACATTATAGGGATGCTTTTATTGATAACAGGAATATATTTAATGGGCATAGGCAACGCTAAACCTTTATAAATGAATTAAAATCATGGTAGACTATATACCCACTTCACGACGACCCATAGCCGACATATTACGAAGGACTGCCAAAGGTTCAGTTAAAGGCTGCGTAGCGATTGGAATCAATCCTGACGTTATTTCCTACAGTTCGATGGTAGCCACCCTTTTGGCCGGGATATGTTTTTGGCAATCAGGACGTTTTCCAATTCTCCTGATTACAGGCCCTCTTTTTTGCTATATTCGGCTGTGGCTAAATATGCTAGATGGAATGGTTGCCTTGGCTTCAGGCAAGGCTAGTCTCCGCGGTGAATTATTGAACGATCTGCCAGATCGCTTTTCAGACGTATTTATCTTTGTAGGTGTGGCCCATAGCGGCTTGTGCAATCCATTTATAGGATATTGGGTTGCGATCTTTGCACTTCTTGTGGCATACGTAGGCATGTTTGGATTGGCCTTGGGCGTACAGCGGGAATTCAGCGGTCTGATGGCCAAGCCGTGGCGTATGGTTACGCTACATGTCGGCGCGTGGATTACGCTCGCAATGATCTGGTTAGGAAGTGGAAATCATCGATTCTATGGCCTTACCATTCTTGATTGGACGGATCTACTTATAATCGCGGGTTGCGTCCAAACTATTTGGATTCGTCTCAGTCGGATCATTCTCGCATTAAAGCAAAAAAGTCAGCGGAAGGACTAAATATGTCACCCAACGCCGCCTTGGCAAACAATGTCTTCCTTACTTATGTGGGTATTCTTTTCGGGCTGCTTGTCGTTGCCGGCGCGAGTATTGGCATACTTGGCTTGTTACTGAAAAAAGATGTCAGCCATGCCTGGAAATCGTATCGCAGTTGGCTGATAATGATTCCCTTGGTTTTGGTTTGTGTCTTTCTTGGCCGATTTACTACGATTTTCTTTTTCACCCTGTTGGCGATCTTTGCCTTTAAGGAATATGCCAGGGCGACGGGATTGTATCGCGACTGGTACATGACCGGAGTTGTATACCTAGGCATATTGGGAGCCGGCGTATTATCCGCCATATACGATCCATACTTTGGACGCCCGGGTTGGTATGGCATGTTCATCGTATGGCCAGTTTATGTAATCACCGTCATTTTGTTGATTCCCATCATTCGCAATCAAACCCAAGGGCAACTCCAGGCAATTGCTTTAGCTTTGTTGGGATTCATCTATATTGGTTGGATGTTCGGGCATATCGCGTTCTTAGCAAATTCTAAAAATGCTTATGGCTACCTTTTCTACCTGATTTTCGCGGTGGAATTGAACGATGTAGCGGCTTACACATTTGGAAAGTCTTGCGGCCGGCATCCGCTCCGCAGCAATATCAGTCCTAAAAAAACCTGGGAAGGTTCTCTGGGCGCCTTGGCCGTTTCTATGGTTTTGCCATGGCTGTTGTGGTTTTCATTCCCGCATTTCACCGTACGAGATCTGATATTGAGTGGCCTTATTGTGGGTATATGCGGCCAATTGGGTGACCTTTCGATGAGCGTCATCAAACGCGATTTGGGCATAAAAGATATGGGAACGTTAATCGGCGGTCACGGCGGCATCCTTGACCGGATCGATAGCCTGATCTATGTTGCCCCCTTGTTTTTCCATATGGTAAGGAATTTCCACGATTTATATTAAACGACATGGAACCTTGGCAGTACGAGACCGTTAATGATCTCGATCAATCCATGATCGAGCGTTTACGGCGTTTTCCCCGTGAACCGGATATACTGATTTATTCAGCCCGAATTGTTGTTGCTCTGATCCTACGCGCGTGGTTGAAGCTATATCACCGCTTGAGCATTACTGGCAAGGAGAATTTACCTCGACAAGGTTCTTACGTGCTGGTGGCAAATCACACCAGTCATTTAGATGCTATATCGATCCTGGCATCCTTGCCAATACGTAAACTGCATTACGTTTTTCCTGCCGCCGCCAAAGACTATTTCTTTGTTAGCGTTCCGCGCACGGTCCTTTCGGCAATTGTGGTCAACGCTCTGCCCTTTAACCGGGAAACTAATATCCGCCAAAGTTTAAATGTTTGTAAACAACTATTGGCCAATCCCGGTAATGTCCTGTTAATTTTTCCCGAAGGGACACGCAGCATGACCGGTAAATTGGGGGAATTCAAGCCGGGTATAGGATTGCTATTGGCAGGCGTTGATTTGCCGGTCGTACCTTGTTGTTTGGAAGGTACATTCCAAGCATGGCCCAAGGGAAAACTTTTCCCCCGTCCTAGAAGGGTGCGATTGGTCATTGGCAAGGCGCGCCGCTATTCACACCTTAAACATGGTAAAGAATCGGCAGTTTATATATGTCAAGATCTGCATGATGCAGTCAACTCGCTTGCTAGCGGCTACCTTTACTGATTAACGATCTACAAATCGCATTTCCTCTTTGATTACTTTTCCCCGTGGCGGATGATTTTTCCCTGGGCCAGGTAAATCACGTCTTCGGCGATGTTTGTGGCCAGGTCGGCGATGCGTTCCAGGTTGCGGGAAATGGCCATCAGGCGCAGATATTGCTTGACGTTTTCCGGGTCGCGCTGGATGCGCTGTTCCATTTCCATGCGGAAGTCGCGCTTCATGGCGTCGATTTCATCGTCCCTGGCGCAAACACCGTGGGCCAGGTCGCTGTCCATGTTCACCAGGGCGTCCAGGCTGTCGCGGAGCATGGCGTGGGTTTTGGACCACATTTCCCGGAGATCGAAGGTTATTTCGACTGGAGGCTCGGCCGCCAGGCCCACGCCCTTGCGCGCGATGTTCACGGCCATGTCGCCGATTCGCTCCAGGTCGGTATTGATTTTCAAGGCCGAGATTATGAGCCTCAGATCGGTGGCCACCGGCTGGTGCAAGGCCAAAGTTTTCAGGCATTCTTCCTCGACTTCAACCTCGAGGCGATCGATTTCCTCATCGCGCTGGACGATTTCCCGCGCCAGGGCCTCGTCGCGACTCAAAACGGCCTGTATCGCCGACTGGACCTGGTCTTCGACCAACGCGCACAGCGACAAGAGCGATTTTTTCAGCTTGTCGATTTCCCGCTGCAAATGAACCGACATGATTGACCTTTATAATGATTTGTTCGCCCCATAAAAATTCACCATCGACCGAAAACAACATCAATAAACCATATTATTTAAAGCCATGCATGTCAATCCGAAAAACCGCTGGAAGACGAGTCGCGGTCGTCGAGCCACTGCAAGGGGCCGCAAAGTTCGCGAATCCCGTCTTTCAGCGATATTTCGGCTTGGAAACCCAAGGCTCTGATCCGCGCGTAGCTGACGGCATAGTCGCGGCGGTCGAGGTCTTTTTCGCCGGCAATTCTTCGATCCTTACGCCGGGTATTATTTGCGAAATCAGCCGGCAGACATCCATTTTGGAGCAGTTCTGGCTCTCGTCGCCCAAGTTATAGACCCGGCCGGCCATGCCGGGGAATTTATCCAACGCCAGACAAATGCCCCGGGCAATGTCGGCAACGTGGATAAAACTCCGCAGGGCGCGGCCTTCGTAAACACGAAGCAGCCGCTCCTTAAGCGCGATACACAAAATCGTTTATCAACAGGTCCAGGCGCAGGCGCGGCGATAATCCGTAAGCGGTGGCGATGCGATAAACGACCGCATCGCACCCTTCGAGTATGATGTTTTCTCCTTGTACCTTGTACTCGCCGTATAAACTCTCCGGTTTCAATGGCGTATCTTCGGTGCAAAGCGAATCCGTCACCGATCCGTAGCAACTGCCGGTAGAGGCGAACACCACGCGGCGGCTCCGCCCGGCCACCTCAGCCACGTGTCGCGTGCCTTCGACGTTCACGTTTTCGGCCTCTTCCGGTGCCCGCAGGCAGGCCGGATAGCCCACGATCGCCGCCAGGTGAACCACGGCCTCGGCGTTGCGGGCAAAAACCGCCAGGGATCGCTTATCGCGGATATCGCCCCGGGTAAAAGTAAAGTTGGAGTTGCGGAAAAAAGGCAGTATCGGCCCGATGCCGTACCGAAGCGAATCGAACACCGCCACTTTATGCCCCCGCGATAAAAGCAGCGGAACCAAACTCGTGCCTATGTACCCTGCCCCGCCGGTTATGAGAATGTTCATGCTCGACTCGTCAGGTGAATTCACCGCCAAATTGTTTATCCGCTTGGTTATAAAGATCCTTGATGCGCTCGGCTTTATCGGCCGGACAGATCAGTGTGGCGTCTTTGCTGTGGATCACGATCAGGCCGTGGCATCCCATCATGGCCACCAGGTGACCCGGTTCGCTGGACGCCAGGAGGCAATTCGAGGACTCTGAGAGTACGCATTTTTCGGTGGCCAGGGCATTGCCGTTTTCGTCGTGCGGGCAAGTCTCGGCGAAAGACACCCAAGAGCCGACGTCCATCCATTTTAATTCCATGGGAACAGCGGCCACGCGGACCTCATCCATGTGCGAGGCGGGCTCCATAACGGCATAATCTATGCTGATCTTTTTCAGGGTGGGATAGATCCTTGAAAGCTCCTCGTCTCTTTGCGGCATGTCCCAGGCTTGGGCGATGGCCACAAGCCCCGAATACACCTCCGGCTCCAACCGGCGGATGCAATCCAGCAATGTCTCGGCGGACCAAACAAACATCCCGCTGTTCCACAAATAATGCCCGGGCCCCTTGCGAAAATATTCCTCGGCCGCGGCCAGGGCGGGCTTTTCCTTGAATCGCTTCACGATTTTTCCGCCGGGAATCGCATTGCCCAACTCCAAATATCCGTAACCGGTAGCCGGGCCGGTGGGCGTTATGCCGAATGTGACCAGCGTCCGTGGATCGCGTTCGACCAAGGCAAATCCCTGCTCGATGATATTCCGGAACTTATCGGCCGGCTCGATAAGGTGATCCGCCGTTAAAACCGCGAACACCGCCTCGCGATCCCTGGCATGGAGCAAAGCGGCACCAAGCCCGATGGCATTGAGCGTGTCGCGCCCAACAGGCTCGCCAAGAAAATTTTCTTTTGCCAACGCCGGCAGTGCGGCGAGGATCGCGGCACGATGCTTCAAACCGGCGCAAACATAACGCCGCTCAGCCGGAATCAGCCCTTCCAACCGCTGGAAAGCGATTTCCAGCAGGCTCTTGCCCTGAATGAAAGGAATGAGCTGCTTGGGGCTCCCGGCGCGGCTCATCGGCCAAAGCCGGGTTCCAGATCCGCCGGCGATTATCAAGGCATATCGCATAAACTTATTTTAACTCGTCTTACACTCCCGTCGCCGATTTAACAAGACATTGCCCTATATATAATACATTTATTATTAAGCCCATGGGTTGCAACCCATGGGCTTAAATTATTTCACCGGCCGAATCATAGAATACTTTGTTCAATATGCAATTTGAAATTTGCAATGAAATATGCGTAAAAATGCGCGCAAACCTCACATAAAGAACCTAAACCACTTCGGCCCCGTTGGTGGCCTGGCAAACATAGACAGCCGGTTTGTGACCTGTCTGCTTCTCATATCCCTTGGCGGTGTGGTTAACGAAATCGTCGGCGTCCTGGGCATTTATCAGCGCCATTGCGCAGCCGCCGAAACCCGCTCCCGTCATGCGGGCCCCGTAGCAGGCCTTGTGCGAGCGGGCGCTGTCGACCATGGCATTCAAGGCGTCGCTCGATACCTCGAAGTTGTCGCGCAAATCCTCATGGCTCTGGTTCATCAGTTTTCCCAATGCAGCGGCGTCGCCGCGGCGCATCACCTCGGCAGCCTTCACCGTCCGCTCGTTTTCGCCGATCACGTGCAGCGCCCGGCGCCTAGTGACCGGCTCCAAGCCGTCGGCCTCCTTGAGGAATCTTTCCATGCTCACGTCGCGCAGGGCCTTCACCTTGAAGAACTTGGCGGCCGCTTCGCATTGTGCGCGGCGCTCGTTGTATTTCGAATCGACCAGGCCGCGGCGCGTGGAAGTGTCGAGCACAACTATCGCCACTCCCGGCGGCAGTGGCACAAGTTCGGTGTGCAAGTCGCGGCAGTCGATAAGTAGGGCATGGCCGGCCTTGCCCG
The DNA here is from genome assembly GCA_963838495.1 of Pirellulales bacterium. Taxonomy (GTDB): domain Bacteria; phylum Planctomycetota; class Planctomycetia; order Pirellulales; family Thermoguttaceae; genus JBEKIK01. The sequence goes on from CAWIRC010000001.1 coordinate 1,408,489, forward strand.
CGGCCGAAATCATCTGATCCATGATGCCGCAGTTCACGCCCACCCATTTGTTCTCGGCCCTCTGGCCCAAAAGCGCCATTGGGGCGGGTTCCCAGGCAAGATCTGACGCCGCGGCAAATGCCCGGGCGGTTGCCATTTCCAGGGCGGCCGATGAGGAAAGCCCCGCCCCCAAGGGCACGTCGCCCGCCAGCACTCCTTCCCAGCCGCACAGGCGATGGCCCGCGTCTTGCAGGCTCCAGGCTGTGCCCTTCAGATATTCGAGCCAGCCGGATTTGCTGTTTTTCAGCTCGTCGAGCGAGAATCCGCCGCTTTCCTTATAGTCGATGGAATGTACTACCACCTTGCGGTCGTCGCGCGGCTCCAGTGCGATCCACACCGCCCGGTCAATGGCCAGGGGAAAGACAAATCCGTCGTTGTAATCGGTGTGCTCGCCGATCAGATTCACCCGGCCCGGGCGCGCGCACGATCCACTTGGGCTGCCGGCCGAGTTTTTGCTTAAAATGCCGCTTGATGTCTTTTTTATCGATTGCCATGGGAGTAGATGGGAAAAATGAGTATGGGTTATTGACCATAAAGCCACGACCGGCGGTCGCGGCCTTGTTTTTCACGATTGTATCACTATCAAACTCCCCTCTCCCTCCGGGAGAGGGCCAGGGTGAGGGCGGTTTTTTTAGGTATTAAGCAATGAATATAAGCAGTTTTTGAATCTTCAACAAGTAGCGTTTCCGGGGAGGGCTAATTGCAGATTCCACGGAAATATAAAAGAGGAATCTTTCCAAGAAACCTAAAACGGCGGCCGTTTCCGGCCGCCGTTTGGGGACCTATGGCCCTCGACCTCAATCGGTCAGGTCCAAGAAAACGTCGTCAGATAGCCGTCGTTCGGCCGCCACGCCGAGTTCGTCCAGGCGGCGGCGTTGCCCCACGGCATGCCATGGACCGACGCCGGCCAACTCGGGCATGATCGCCAGGAGTTGGTCGATCAGCGTCTGGGCCATGCGGCGGATGGATTCCTGTTTGGCATTCTCCTGAATTGCCGTGACCGATTTCATCAATCGCACCAGTTGGGCTCGCAGCAGCACCGGGGCCGAGAGGGAATCGTCGGCCTCGACGAGCAACTCGCCAAGCGGCACGTCCAAAATCTTTTGCCACTCGTACAACTGGCTCAGGGAAATGTCGGTTGTTTCGGCCTCTTGTGCCCGGACGGCGGAGAGGTCGATGTTTAATCGTCGCGCTACGGTACGGCGCGAAATCCCTTGTTGTTGCCGCACAGCGGCCAAGCGATGCAAGGGATGCCTGACTGTCGGAACCGGTACTTCATGTCCGGTTCCGCCGTCAGCGGTGGTTAGATGAGCTACACTCATATAGACACCCCTTCTACAAAGATCGCACAGGGACAACGACGGAATGAAAAAGAAATAGAGCAGAACATCATCTAGTTTTCAGCGATCGGCTTGGATTGAGCCGTCCCTGTGAGGCGACATCGATTGCCCATTATCACCGCATGTCGCACCGAAAACTGGCCCGCCGGTTTGAACCGGAGGAAAACCGTGATGAGAATTTTATAATATAATACTTCACGGCCTTTATAATAATCATAACCGCTTGAAAGCCGTTCGACAAGTCCATCTTGAAAAAATTGTGATTTATAACAGCTTATTCTGTCATTAATTGCTCCTGACCGGTTGAACCCGGCCGGTCGGCCCATGTACAGCCAAATCGCCGCCATTATCAGATAGTTGATGAGATTGTCCGGGTATTCAAATACCGATTTATATGCCGTTTTTTCACTTTGTTTAGCCGCGACCCGGAGGGGAGCGGAGGAATTGCCCGGAATTTTCAATATCAATTCCCAGATGCCCTCAAACAGTTGATTAGAAGGACCGGCCGAGCTTTCCATCCCCAGCTACTCGCCCAGCACGATATTTTTAAGCCGTTCCAGGAAATTGGGCCGCGCCGGCCTGCTGAAAGCCGGTCCTTGCCGCTGGAGCAAGCACCCTGAAAAATCGCAGTCCGCCGATGAACGCTCGGATTGCATCGCTGTCGCCTCTTGATGGCCTTTGGCCACATCCAGCCTGAAAAAGAATTGCCCTTCGCGTGCGGAAGATTTCAAGGTTTTAGCGATTTCATCCAAAGGCGTTCCCTGTTCTTCTTCGTGGATCAGCGCTATATCGCCGGTGCTTTTTTCCAGCGCCGTGCGAATAGCTTCTTCCCTGCCCAACGAGCGACTCTGGCAAATAGCCTGGACTTGCGGATAACGCCGGGTCAATTCCACCGCCACCTCGCTGGTGGCATCGGCCGAACCGTCGTCTATAATCAACAACTCGATCTGCTCCGAGATCTCGGATACTACGTCCAGAATCTTATGCACGGTTGGGGCCAGCGTAGACTGGGCATTTTTAACCGGCAATAGAATCGATACCGAGCGTGCCACGAACACTTCCTTTCCATCGAAAAGGTGCATGAAATGCGCTGCTAGTGATCCTCGACGCCCATTTTGCCTTTCTGCAATGAACTTTTATTCTGCCGAATTTGCATCTCTTGACGTTGCAAAGGTCTTTGCCGAATGCTCAGGTGCCGATGTTTTTGACATTAAGCAGAAGCAGGCCTCGCTGATTTTATCGTTCCGCGAACAACTATTTGGAGGGGGGTTGGCAAGCAAATACATATTCGTTTAAACTTATTAATCTTTCTGGATACAACGTGAATACCTTTTGTCATTGTAAATATTAATTGGAATCAACCGGGAATCATAGTATTTCCCTAATCGAATATGTCTCAACCACCCGACAAAGGCCCTGATTTCTCCCGCGGCGACGGGCTCCTGCCGGTTATCGCCCAAGACGCCCAAACCGGCGAAGTGCTAATGCTGGCTTACATGAATGCCGAAAGTTACGCCCAAACCCTGGCTACCGGAAACGCGATTTATTACAGCCGCAGCAGGAAAAAATTGTGGCGCAAAGGCGAACAAAGCGGAAATGTGCAAAAAGTCAAGGCTATTTACGTCGATTGCGACCGCGATACGATCCTGCTTTCCGTCGAACAACTGGGCGGCGCCGCCTGTCATGAAGGATATAAAAGCTGTTTTTTCCGAAAGGTTACGCCCGAAGGGCTGAAAATAGTGGCCCAACGCGTGTTCGACCCGGAAAAGGTATATAAAAGTGGTCAGGGTACAGGGTTCAGGGTTCAGGACTCTTAATAGGAGTCGAATTCTCGATCCCGGCCGACATGTGGCGTAAATTCAAACATTTATTGTTGTGCAATTTGAAATTTGCAATTCCCTATTTGCAATATTAAAAAACACGATCCTGAACCCCGAACCCTGAACCCCGAACCCTGAACCCCAAATCCTGAACCCTGACCTCTGAACCCTGAACCCTTATGTCGAACATACTCAAACTTGGCATTCCCGCCGGCAGCCTCCAGGAGGCAACCGCCGAGTTGTTTCGCCGGGCGGGCTATAAAATCACCTTCGGCGCCCGGAGTTATTACCCCACCATCGACGACGACGAGGTGGAATGCCTTTTGATCCGTGCGCAAGAGATGGCCCGATACGTGGAAAACGGCGTGCTGGACGCGGGGCTGACGGGCTACGACTGGATTATGGAGTGCGGGGCCGACGTTCATGAAGTGGCCGAGTTGGTTTTTTCCAAAATCTCCCGCCGGCCGGTCCGCTGGGTCCTGTGCGTGCCCGAGGACTCGCCGGTCAAATCGGTAAAAGACCTCCAGGGCAAACGGATCGCCACCGAAGCGGTGCGCATGACCCAACGTTATCTTGACGATCATGGCGTAACGGCCGAAGTGGAATTCAGTTGGGGCGCGACCGAAGTCAAGCCGCCCAAGCTGGCCGACGCCATCGTCGAGGTCACCGAGACCGGAAGTTCGCTAAAGGCGAATAATCTCCGCATCCTCGACGAAGTGCTCACCAGCACCACGCGGTTCATCGCCAACCGCCGATCTTACGCCGATCCCTGGAAAAAACAGAAGATCGACGACATCGCCCTGATGCTCGCCGGCGCGATGGCCGCCGAGGGGAAAGTCGGTCTGATGATGAACGTGCCGCGGGAAAAGCTGATAAACGTACTCTCGCTCCTGCCCGCACTGCAAAAACCCACCGTTTCCAGCCTGGCCGACGAAAAGTGGGTGGACGTCAATACCATCCTTGACGAATCGATCGTGCGAAAAATCATTCCCCGGCTGAAAGCGGCCGGGGCCCGGGGCATCGTGGAATATCCGCTTAACAAAGTAATTGAATGATTACGCAAACCGTTGATATTTCCAACCGTTGCTGCGGCAGTTCAACTGCCACCCCAACGATATTTCAAATCCATAATCCCGAATCCTGACCAACCGTTGGTGCGGCAGTTCAACTGCCGCACCAACAATCTTTCAAACCCTGAACCCTGAACCCTTTTCATCATGTCGGCCGAATCTCGACTTGCCGAAAAACTCGCGGAATTAAAAATAGAAATGCCCCCGGCCCCTCAGCCGATAGGGGCCTATAAAACGCTGGTCGTCGTGGACAACATAGTTTACACGTCCGGACACCCGCCCATCGATCCCGATGGAAAGCTGGTGACAGGCCGATTGGGGGAGAATTTAGACGTCGCCGCCGGTTATGCCGCCGCCCGGCTTACGGGGTTGTGCATTCTGGCCTCGCTTAGAAAGCAGTTCGGCGGCCTGGACCGGATTCACCGCGTGGTAAAGATATTGGGCGCCGTCAATTGCACTGCGGAATTCACCCAGCAGGCGGCGGTCCTGAACGGCTGCAGCGAGCTGTTCGCCGAAATCTTCGGCCCCGAATGCGGGGTCGCCGCCCGCAGCGCAATCGGGGTCAACACGCTGCCGCTGGGCGTGTGCGTGGAAATCGAAGCGATTTTCGAGGTGCATTGACCCGCGTACTTTTGCTCAAGCCGTCGATTTCGCTTGAAAAGCATGCAGGCATACGTGGATCAGCACAACTAAAGTCAAGGCGATAACTGAAATATGTATCGGGTCCATAAGATTCGCTCCGGGATAAGGCATCGAACAGCGCGAACTGCCTGCTCCATCAACGACAATCGCGATGCAAGCTGGCGCCGCATAACAGTTCACGCGCGTTCGATTACTTGATATTTCATGCACAATTGAGGTGATAAATTATTTGCCAGTTGGCTGTTAAGAATACTAGTATTCCTAGCACCCACGCCGGAACTTTCTGCGGCAGGGGCGGAAAAAATAAATTCCCGCACCTTTCACAAAAGTTCGGCCCTTCCATATTTCTGGGTTGTATCACCCATTGTGAACAAAAAGGACACCGGCAACGCATAAAACACCTACCCGCTCAGACAAGCTAATTGTGGGGTCTCATCACATTATAAATATAGCATTTTTGGAGAACCCGATTCTAAATTACCATTTAAATTACCATTGGAGTTTTGCAAATTTTGGATTCTTTGTCCCCTCTCCCACTGGGAGAGGGTTAGGGTGAGGGCGTTTGGATGAAAAATGACTTGCCACGTTTATACGACTTCACTAGGCCCTTACCCCCGGGTGCCCTTTGGGTGCCTCTCCCAAAGGGAGAGGGGAGAAATTTGCAAAAGTCCTGTAAAAACATAATTAGCTGTTTGTAGTAGCTTTACATAACATGAATTGCCAAAATGCATTGTGCTTTTTTCCAACAATGATGTGAATTCAATGTTATTGTCAACATGTTCAGTTTCTATTCGTTGCAACGATTATTCGGTATTATTTGCCGCAAAAGACAAAAAACACCATATTTTTTATATATTCTCCCGCCCTTTTGGATAATGGATATGTGATGGGACTGGCAGCCTACGGCACCGGGAAGAAATGCAATTATATGTGTGCCCTATGATTACATTCTTATACATTTGTCTGGGGTTAGTCTGTTTCATCGTCCTCGCCGATGTGGCGTGGCGGTTCGCTTCTCGCCGTTATGCACTACCCTGTCCGGTTTGGCTGCGGTGGCTGGTCGAAATGGAAAATCCATTTGTCAAAACATATCGGTCGGATGCGATCATTCAACATTTGAACCTAAAACCCGGCATGCGTGTGCTCGATATCGGCTGCGGCCCTGGACGTGTCACGATCCCCGCCGCCAGGCAGGTAGGCCCTCAAGGCGAAGTGGTCGCAATTGACCTCCAGCCGGGCATGATCCGCCGCGCAGGCAAAAGCCCAAGCAGCGAGCCTGAACAACGTTCGATTTCTTCAGTTCGCTATGGGACAAGGCGATTTGCCCGTCGATCCCGCCGACCGCGCCTTGCTGGTCACCGTCTTGGGTGAAATTCCCGACCGGGAAGCGGCATTAAGCCAGATTTTTCAGGCCCTCAAGCCCGGCGGAATCCTATCGGTGACCGAAATCATCTTCGATCCACATTATCAGAGTCGCAGTACGGTCCTGCGGCTCGCAAGTGCCGCCGGCTTTCAGGAAAAGGCGTTCTTTGGCAATCGCATAGCGTTCACACTGAATTTCGAAAAGCCCTCAATCGATCCATAAAACGCGAATCCTTGACTCCAGCCACAAATCCGCTAGATTTAAAGTGACTTGGGCGCCACTGGCTTTGCCAGTCAATTGTGTGCCACTGGCTATGCCAGTGTGAGTTTGAGTGTCACTGGCTATGCCAGTGTATTCAAAAAGAGGCGATATGACCGAACAATTCATAAGCGCAGCGATTCAGCCGGTCGTTGACACTTTCGACACCGCCCGCATGAGCGCCGGCGAGCCGGGGCTTCCTCGCCAATTCCGCTGGAAGTCGCAAACCATTCAAATCGCACGGGTGCTAAAGGCCTGGAAAGAGACCGGGCCTTGCCATCACGGCAGCGGCGAGAAATACGTGCGAAAACATTGGTTCGAAGTGCTGACCGACTCAGGCGACACGATGAAAATCTACTTCGAACGCCAGCCCAGATCGCGGAAAAACAAGACTCGCTGGTGGTTGTTCACCATCGAAAAATCGCAGCAGCCCATTATCCCCCCACAACCTATAGGCGACCCTCCACTGCTCAAGTCGTAAAGGATGCGATAGAACTGAACGCAGGCATCTTCGTTCAGCCAGCCAACTGAAACCATGCGCTTGACTCCGGGGGGGGTGCCATGTTAAGATTATGGGGAACACTTTGAGCCTGGAGCAGTTTCAGGCTCGATCCAAATGAGAAATTTTGGATTCTAGTTCCCGTGTTAAGCTACTCGACTGTACAGTACATCGTTGCTATTTCACTTCGCGGATGAGAGGACGGCGGCAATATCATGGGTCCAAACCCCGATAACTGAAACCCGGCTTATCCATAGAGGCGCGTTCGCAGCTACTCGACCTACATCCGCGACGAGAACACCCTCATTAATGACAGCAACAATAGCTCGCTCCGGTTGCGGGAGAAACACAAGAATTATAGCGGCCAGCCGTTTACCGGCAACGCGATTATGCTCGATTAGTGCCTAGGAGGTCTTTGATCATGCTATTGTTTCGCACGGCAGCAAAACAACGTTGGGCAAAGCGATATGTTCGATGCGTTCGGGTGCTTGCCGCGACAATTGTCGCGGTCGCTGTCTGTGTCGCCTCGAACATCGCGCACGCGCAGCTGAGCGGTGAAACCGGAGCACATGATCCGTCCTCGCTTGTCAAAGATGGCTCGACGTACTACTACTATGCGACGGGGCAAGGTATTGTTTCCCGCAATTCAACCGATAAGGTAAATTGGGTCGCCGGGCCGAGCGTGTTCGCGACGCCCCCGGCCTGGACGATACAGGCCGTGCCCTCTTTTACCGGGTTCTTCTGGGCGCCGGATATCGCCTACTTCAATGGCTCATACCACCTTTATTATGCGGTGTCCTCTTGGGGAACGATTGATTCCGCCATCGGCCTCGTGACTACGCCGTCACTGGGTAGTCCAACGTGGACCGATCAGGGCAAAGTTGTCCAGTCCGATGCCTCGTGGGAGGCCGGTCCTAACACCGACACTACCGCCTTCAACGCCATTGATCCCAGCATCCTCGTGGACACCGATGGAAGCATGTGGATGTCCTTCGGCTCCTATTCGTCCGGTATTCTGGTGACGCAACTGAATCCATCCACTGGCAAACGGCTCATCACCAGTTCGCTGGTGGCTACTTTGGTGGCCAACAATGCGCCTGGCGGAGGATGGGGCAGCTCCATAGAAGGCTCGGCCCTCGTTAAACGCGGCTCCTATTACTACCTGTTCGTCAACTATGGCGGCTGCTGTTCCGGCGTGAACAGCACATACAACATCCGCGTCGGCCGAAGCACTAGCGTCACCGGACCGTTTCTGGACAAGAGCGGCGTGAACATGGTGAACAGCGGCGGCACGCTGTTCCTCGCCGACGACGGGAAGATGGTCGGCCCCGGACACTTCAGTATTTACACCGAAAGCGGCCAGGATTACTTCGGCTATCACTACTACAACGGCGACTACAACGGAGCGCCCACCTACGGCCTGCGCAATCTCTACTGGACCAGCGACAACTGGCCCAGCTACGCCGCCGTGAATCCTAACTGGACCGGCGGAACAAACGCGAATTGGTCGAACGCCGCGAATTGGTCGGTCGGCGGCGTGCCGAACGGCGTCGGGCACGTAGCGAACTTCGCCTCCAATTCATCCGGCCGCTACAGCGTAACTCTCGACGGCGGCGGCAAGACCGTCAGCACCGTCAACTTCCAAAGCACCGCAAGCTACACCGTCGGCACCACCGGCGGCAACACGCTCACGCTCGACGCCGCCACCGGCGACTCGGCGACAATCAACGTCTCGGCCGGAACCCACGCCATCGCCGCGCCGATCATCGCGGTCAACCAACTGGGCGTAAACACCTTTACGGACACCCGGCTTACCCTGAGCGGCTCCCTCACTGCGCCCGGGTTCACCAAATACGGCGCGGCACACTCGCACTGAATGGAGCGAGTACCTTTAGCTCCACCGTGTTCGTGAAGTGGGGGACGCTGGAGGTAAACGGATCGGTCAGCGCCAGCCAATACACCAGCGTCGGCGCGATCCTCTCTGAAAATGCAACAATGGTTGTGCAAGGCAGCGGCAGCTATACCACCAGCGCGGATTTGAACATCGGCGACACGGGCAGCTCGACTGAGACCGCCACCGGCACGCTCTATCTCTACAACAACGCAAACATCACTGTCAATTCCACCGGCGGCTTTTTCGTCGGATCCGGTTACTTCTCGAACACCAAGGCTTCGGGCACTGTGAACCAAACCGGCGGCACACTGACGGCCAACGGCAATTTCGACGGCGCCTTCATCATCGGCGGACGAGGTTCAAGTCTTACCACCGGCACCTATAACCTCAGCGGCGGTATCGTCAACGCCAACACCAACATCCGCATCGGCGGATTCGGGACCGGTACCGTGAGCCAGACCGGCGGCACTTTCAATGCCAATCAATATCTTTCCATCGGCCGATTCACTGGCGCCGTCGGCACGTACGACATCAGCGGCGGTTCGCTGAAGCAAACTAATACGTCAACTTCCATCATCGTCGGTGAAATGGGGACGGGAACGTTGAACGTCAGCGGAACAGGCTCCGTCATCGCTTCGGGACAGGTCGCACTCGGTTACACCGGCGGGACGGGAACAATCAATCTCAACGGCGGGACACTCACAACCACCCAGTTCTCCAAGGGCACAGGATCGGGCGCCATCTATTTCGATGGCGGTACCGTCAAAGCCTCGGCCAATAAATCGACCTTCCTCCCAAGTACGATTTCAACCACGATCAAAAGCGGCGGAGGGACCATTGACACCAATGGCTTCAACATCACCATTGCCACGCCGCTGCTGCACGACTCGTCCCTGGGCAGCACACCGGACGGCGGCCTGACCAAGGTCGGCACGGGAATACTCACCCTGACGGCATCCAGTACCTACACCGGCAATACTATTGTAAAGGCCGGTACCCTGGAAATCGCCGGCGGTATTGGCAATAGCGGCACTTCGCTTATCGATATCCAAGCGGGCAGCGCCGCGCTAAAAACCGTGAATGTGAACAAGACAAATCTTAATATCAGCACTGCCACATCGGCGATATTCGAGGTGGCAAACGGCACTCACATCCTAGGCGCGATCTCCGGCAATGGAACAACTCAATTAGACGCCGGAGCAAACCTGACGGCCGTCTCCATCTGCCAGGGCACGTTAATCCTCGCTCCTAATGCTACGCTCTCCATCGCAGCCATCCCAGGCGGCCCGGCGGCTAGTGTAATCACTCCGGTCCCCGAACCATCTACCGTCGCCTTGTTGGGCATGACTGCCCTGAGCTTCCTGGCCTACGCTTGGCGGCGGCGACAAAAATAATGATCCAAGTGGGCGATAGCGGATTCGAACCACTGACATCCACGTTGTAAGCGTGGCGCTCTAACCGGCTGAGCTAATCGCCCGCATACCATTAGCACATAAGCATAACGCACAAGTTGACGTCAATGCAACTCCTACCGCCCGATATTTCGAAAAGTAGAATCCGCTTGTGATGGAAGGGGCATATCCATCAGCCGTTCGATTTGCATGCCTGCATTTCGGCCGTCATCGGCCGTTTCCATGGCGGGATTATCCTCGGCCTCCTCGTTCAAACTATAATCGGCCGGGCTTTGCCCGTGCGCAGGGCTGTCCGGGCCGGGCAGATTGTTCCACTCGATGCGCCCGGAATACGGCTGATTTTCCCGCGACGGCCCCCAATACGTTCGCCAACCCTCGAAAGACAATTTATCGGAGGAGGATTCCGCCCCAAGACCGCGGATGGTCCAAAAGACGTTGACGTCCTGATAATAGTTATGGTCCCCGTTCCACACGATGCGCCGCCGGGCGTTTTCCAGGGGACCGAGCACTTCTTGTTCAACGAGTGAATTGCCGTGCGATGTCATGATTATATTCCAGGCGCAGTTGAACTGCACGGTAAACTGGTGCGGGGCGGCCTGGCTGCCGGCAAGATGAACCAGCCCGCCGCGGGCCGCGATCGTCACGTGTTCGAGGTCGATGCGGAGCATCTCGTCGGGCTTGGGCGATCGGGTCCCGCCGGCCGCCGATAAAAACCATTCGCTGGTCGCCAGCAACCCGTTGTCCCAAGCCAGATGCAAGGGTTGCAGATCATCGACCCTTATGAATGTCGCCTCTCCCCGGGCAACGGAATCGATCAATTCAATGGTGGCCAGGGGCGGCGGCCCGGAATTGCCGCCGGCAACCTTCGACTCGGCGCCGGGCAAGGCGGCAACCCGGAAAAAGGCCGCGTCCTGATGATACGCCGTCATCTGGTCCGAGGCGTTGGCCAGCGTAAGGGCGCATCTTTCCAAGCGCATCGATTGCCCGCCGCGAATCTCAAAAAAAGACCAATTGTCGGCCGCAACGTCGCGGGAAACGATCAGCTCCATCGCCAAATTGGAAATCGTCAACCGGCCTGAACCGAGATTGAATATACTCCGCGGATACTTCACCGGGTCGGTTTCATTGGGCCGGAAAACAGGCACCGGCCGGTACCCGTCTCCGGCCCGGATCGTCGCCCGCAAATTGGCCATGTGGACGGGTTTCTCTTCACGCGGACCGTTGTAGCGCAATTCAATCACGTCGCCGTTGCGTGCGGCCGCACACGCATCGGCCAGGCTGGTGAATTCGTTTTCCCTGGCGGCCATGTCGCTTACTATAAGCAAACCATTATGCTTTTTTGAACTTCCCACCGAGGAAGCAACTTCCGCGATTCGGAACGGGCTTTCGGACGAGTTCGGTGCATTTGCCAAGCTTGGTTTTTCTTTTGCCGCTAATGCTTCTGATATCTTTGTCTCTTCTTCCGTTGCGCCCGGCCGCAATTCGCCTGATGATTCCGATAATTTGGCTGCGGATTCCTTCCTATCATAAGCGACGGAAGTGGAAGCCTGTTTCTCGTGGCTGGAAATCTTCCAATAAATATCTAGCGCTACCAACACGCAGGCCAATGCGGCGATGGAAACCAGCCACGGCAGGTGCCGGTGAAGGAAAGAAGCCTTTGGCGCCGACTTGGGCAACCACGCCTTGCCCTTGAAACTGGAGGGCTGCAAGCCGAATTGTCCGCCCAAGGACAATAAATCGGATATTAATTCATCGGGATCCTGGTAGCGATTGTCAGGGTCCTTGGCCATCATTTTTTGCAGGATGCGGTTGGCCTCGTCGGGCACGTCTTCTCGTATTTGCCGCACGTCCGGGGGCGGATCGCCGTGATGTTGCAGCAGTTTTTGCAAAACCGTCCCTTCCGGATAAGGCGGCCGCCCGGTAAGCATGAAATAAAACGTGCAGCCCAACGAGTATATGTCGCTGCGGATATCGACATTGCGCGGATCGCGGGCTTGTTCAGGCGCAATATAATCGAAGCTGCCCAGTGTCACCCCGCTGGATGTCAGATCTATTCCCGCAGACTCCGCTCGTCGCAGGCGGGCCAAACCCATGTCGATCAATTTCACCTGGCCCCCGGGGGTAATCAATATGTTGGAAGGCTTGATGTCGCGATGAACTATTGAGCGGGCGTCGGCATGCGCCAAGGCATCGACCGTTTGCAGCGTGTATCTAATAGCCTCCTCCAACGGCAGCGGCCCTTTGCGTTCCACCAGCTTGCGAACGTTCTCCCCCTCCACAAATTCGAAGGCGATGAAATGAATCCCCCGATCCTCGCCCACGTAATGAACCCGGGCGACATTCTCGTGGTCCAGGGCGCGGCCGATTGGGCCTCGTTCTGAAAACGCTCGACCGTCTCTCGATCGGAGGCCTGATCGGGAGGGAGAATTTTCAGGGCCACAATTCGGGCAAGCCGCGTGTCCAATGCCCGGTATACCCGCCCCATACCCCCACCCCCCACGTATTCAATCAACTCGAAATGCCCCAAATGATCGCCCGGCATGATCCGGCCTTCCATTATCCGCCAGGCCGAATCGGAAAGATTCGAAATTGAAATGGGAGGGCGGTTGGAAATAAACGTGGGTTGTTCGCTGTCAGATGGCAGCGAAGGCGTGGAGAACGATGAAGATTCTGACTCGCAGGACTTGACGGCGGCGGCGCCTTCCTCCGGCGGAAAAGCCTTCTTTTCGTTAATATAATTATCGCTCATTATGATTTGCGACTAAATGATCTTCCGCGTCCACCGCAATAAGTGAAAAGATCTTTCAAACGACCGCTTTATAAGCGACAAAAAAGTATGCGTATCTTCAGAATCAAATTCCGCTGGCTGATTGCCCGACCAAGATGAGTCGTCTGTGCCTTTAGGTTAAATATTATCCGAAAACTTCAATCAATCAAGCACCTTGCCTAGCGCATAGCCTCAATCAATTTAGACAATGCTCCCTGGTTAATAAACCCCAATAGAACTTTGTGGCTTCGATTTTATCTTAATTGGCATGGCGGTTATACTGCCGCTGCCACCGAAATATTAGATTCAATACGCGCACTCCCCTAAGAATGACTACGCGAGTTGCCCGAGTAAAGTTCACTCGATTGCCGACCATTTACGGATATCTTATAATTAACCCCTAAAACACATTTCGCTGTGAACACATTTTTATTAACGACGAAAACCGCCGGTACGCATTTTTAATTTTTTTGTGGCCGCATCCTGCTTTAGCTGCGCAGGTTATTCCCATCGCAATTGGTTAGGAGATCCTGGCATGGCAAACAAAAACTTTGATCGGCGTCGTTTTCTTGAATCTGCCGGCGTCTATGCTTTGGGAATGGGCCTGATGGGAAACCGGACTTCAAAACTATGGTCGATGGCAATTCCCGAGGAAACGGCAAAAGGCGCGCCTAACGCTGAAAAACTGGGTTGGCGACTGGGTTGCCAGGCCTATTCTTTCAAAAAATTCACCCTGTTCGAGGCCATCGACAAAACCGCTTCCATAGGCCTGAAATACATCGAGGCCTATCCCGGTCAGACGTTAAGCAAGGATGCTTCGCAAATCCAGGTGAGCGAATCGCTTCCACCCGATGCCCGCCGCGATCTTAAGAAAAAACTGGGCGATTGCGGCGTAAAACTCGTCAATTACGGCGTCTGCAGCCTATCCCAAAAACAGGACGATAGCCGCAAGGTCTTCGATTTTGCCAAGGACCTGGGCATTGAAACCATCGTCTCCGAACCGCCCGAAGATGCCCTGGAAATGCTCGACAAGTTGTGCGCCGAATATGACATGAAAATCGCCATCCATAACCACCCCAAGTACATGGGCGCCCATTACTGGGATCCCGACGTCGTACTAAAGGCCTGCCAGGGACTGAGCAAGCGGATTGGGGCCTGTGCCGATACCGGTCATTGGCTGCGTTCCGGCCTGAATCCTGTGGAATCGCTGAAAAAACTGGAAGGCCGCATTGTTTCCTTGCATTTCAAGGACTTAAACCAAAAAGGCCCCGACGCCCATGATGTGCCTTGGGGAACGGGCGTTTGCGATGTAAAGGCGATGCTTGCCGAGCTTCACCGCCAGGGATTTAAAGGCGTTTTTTCCATCGAGTACGAATACAATTGGGACGATTCACTGCCTGAAATAGCCCAGTGTGTCGGGTACTTCGATAAAATTGCCGCCGAGCTGGCCGCCGATGCTCGGGCTTGAGTTTTCGACCTTTTCCCTTTTCCCCGTCTCTCCCTTTTACCTCTTCTTACATTTTGCCGGCATTTCATTGTGGACAAAACTAATTGTAATCGGCAATTCCCGTTGGACACTTTAGGAAAAAAGAATTTTCCACCTGCACAATAATTAGGCAAAAACTCCGTGCTCAAAAAATGTGCAGCGCCGCCTAAAAAAATTGCACATTGCTTGCAATGACATAACTGCATGCATTGCAAGAAGTTCCGTCAATGACTTGACTTCTCTCCGATTATTTTTGCGGTTGGTCGCCATGATGGTGACATTTTATACTAAATTCAACGTCTTGTGAAAAGGAGAAAGCAGTGAGTACGGAGATGACAATCGGCCTGACTGAAAAACATAACGAAATCCAAAGGATCGCCCAAGACCTATTTGGTAAAAGCCCTGATTGGGTTACCTTCTACCGGGAAATCTTTGGACTGCACGGCATCGTCCGCCATACTTTCCCCACCAGGGAACTGCTCAATGAATTTGAGCAAAGCGATGCCTATCGGGAAATCCAGCAGATGCTGACCCAGTTGCGGGCAAAAGGCCCCTTCGATATCGATCCCGAAGAAGAACCCACCCGGGTAATCACCGTTCGCATCCCCAAAAGCCTGCACGAAGCCCTTAAGGTCGAGGCCCACGATCATCGCACCAGCATGAACAAGCTCTGTATCTCCAAACTCCTGCAATTCGTCGATAACCAACTGGTGCCGGAAGAATAGCGGGCACGGCACGGCTGATCCCTGCCCTTTCCGGGTACCGACGGGCACCTTGCGAAGTATGATTTGTTGGTCGGGATGGGGGCCATTCAAAGAAAAGCGGGATTGGAGCGGACCTGTAAGCCGGGTTCTGTGCCCTGGGTTATTAAGCCCAAGGCGATGATCATTTCTCTAGGGCGCCGATTGCTCGGCGTCTCAAGCGGTCTACCCGGGAGTCGGTGCGGGCCGGACCGACCCGCGGCAACGGCCGGATGAACAAGTCAGCCGGCATGCTCTGCTCCCTGCTTGACCTTGCTCCTGGTGGGGTTTGCCGAGCCAGGCCGGTCACCCGGCCTGCTGGTGAGCTCTTACCTCGCCGTTTCACCCTTACCTTGCGGCCGAACGCATGGGTTTGACCCCACGCGCCCTTGCCGCCGGGCGGTATGCTTTCTGTTGCACTTTCCCTGGCCTTGCGGCCGGTGGGCGTTACCCATCACCACGTCCTACGGAGCCCGGACTTTCCTCTCGCCGAAACTCGTTGTTGGGCCGATATGGCGGCCCGCCGAGCCCCGACCAGCGATCATCCGGTCTACTCCAAACCCAATCTTAAGATACCCGGTTGAGACACAGGGGGGAAGGGAAGGAAAGGATAAAGGATGAAGGATGAGGGATGAAAACCGCTTGCGGTTTCGCGACCCAACATCAAAACCCCCGGTGTGTTCACCTGGGGCTAAATATGTGCCTGGTAGTAAGTATATAAAGAACCCTGCCGTGTGCCGCGGCGTCGGAATTCCGCTTCCACTGCCGCTCGAATGGCGGCTTTTTCCAGGCACCATTGGGGACCGACCATGTATTGCGGCGGGGCATCGCCGCTTATGCGGTCGATAATGAACTCCGGCGGCAGCAATTCCAGAAAATCGACCGCTCGATTTACATAGTCTTCAAACCCGGGCAATTCCACCTCGCCCCGGGCGACCATCTCGGCCAGCGGCGTATTGCGAACGGCATATAAATTGTGCAGTTTTACCGCGTGAATTTCCAAACCTGCCAACTGCCGGGCCGTAGCCAGCATATCTTCAGCGGTTTCGCCGGGTAAACCAAGGATTACATGCACCCCCACCTGCAACTCGCGCATTCGGCTGCGCTGTATGCATCCATAAAGGCCCGGAAATCGTGACCGCGGCGGATCCACTCCAGCGATCGGTTATGGATGCTCTGAAGTCCATATTCAATAACCAAATAAGTCCGCTGTGAAAATTCGGCCAAAAGATCAAGAACTTCGTCCGGCACGCAGTCGGGCCGAGTGCCGATGGCCAATCCTACAACTTTAGGGTGGGATGCCGCTTCATCAAATACGCTCCGCAGCCTTTTCACAGGGGCATAAGTATTCGTAGCCGGCTGGAAATAGGCCACAAAGCCCTCGGCGGCATATCGGGCGCTGACATTATTAATTCCCGCCTCCAACTGGCCCGTAATAGACGACAATTTCAGGCGGCGGCTGGGGCTGAAGCTTTCCGGGTCGCAGTACACGCAGCCGCCAGTGGCCAGCGTACCGTCGCGGTTTGGGCAATCGAAACCGGCATCTAGACTTATTTTCCTTATCTTTTTCCCGAACTTCTTGAGATAAAAGAAATTAAGCGTATGATAAAGCAGCCCGGCCCCAAGCCATGAGGCCGTTAAAGAAGGCGGATTGTAGGAATTAGTTGACGTCATTGTAATACCCGACTACACTAAAAGTAGGGAAGTTCTTCATCCTAGGCCGGTTCTTGTTTGAACTCAAGGGACGCATGAAAATATGTTCGGCGAACTTATTCCCGTAGGGGGTGGAGACCCTATTCCGCTGTTGAAAAAGACCCTTCTAGTGGGTCGGCGCGAAAGTTGCGACATCGTGCTGCGTTTTTCCAACGTCTCGGCCCACCATTGCCAACTGACGGTTACGGGAGGATACTGGTACGTCCGCGACATGAACAGCCGCAACGGGGTTAAAGTCAACGGCGTTCGGGTCACCGACAAGCGAATAGATCCCGGCGACGTGATCTCGATTGCCAAGCACAAATATGAACTGCGGTATGCCCCGGTCGAGTTGGGCGCGGTGGGGCCGCCGCCGATTGAAGTGACGAAGTCCGATATTTTCGGCAAATCACTGTTGGAGCGGGCAGGCCTTGAACGCCCGTCGGCCGCCAAAGACAAGCCCGAACCGGATCGCTACAGCGATATCCGTTACGACATCACCAATGACGATCCCGGCCAATTGCGCTTTCGTCACCAGCCACGCTAAATGTCAAAAAAGAAGAAAATTCGGGCCGATTTCCGCAAGAATCGCAGCGACCGCGCCGGAGTACCAATTGGACCAGGCAATTCAGCAGCGATGAACTATCGACGGACAATACCCTTCGCGGCGAGCGCCTAAGCGGCAAAGGCGATCTCACCCGCCGCCGCACTATCCTCAGCGAAGACATCCGGGCGGAAGGCGAAAACGCTGCCGGCGTGCATTTGGCCGTCGATGAAAGCCTTTGCCGCCAGGGCCGCGTGCTTAGCGTGCACGGTCTTTATAGCCTAGTCCAAGACGCCGAGGGCGCGATATACCGTTGTGCAACCCGGCGAATATTGAAAACCCTGGCCACCGACCTGAGGCACGTGGTAACGGCCGGCGACCGGGTACTGTTTCGCCCCGCCGATAATACCGGCCTAAAAGAAGGTTTCATCGAACGCGTCGAACCGCGCCACGGAGTGCTCTGCCGGGAAGTCCGCCGCCGCAGGCAGATCATAGTCACCAACATCGATCAGGTGGCCATTGTTTCCAGCGCGGCCGAGCCCCGGCTGAAACCGAACCTCATCGACCGCTTGCTGGTGGCCACCGAAAAAGGCGGCATCCGGCCCGTGATCTGCATAAACAAAATCGACCTGGCCGACGCGGCCGATCTGCAACCCCTGGTGGGCGTGTACAGCCAAATGGGCTACGAAGTCTTGCTCCTAAGCGCAAAAACCGGTTTCGGCGTGGAACGACTGCACCGGCTGCTCGTCGGCCGCTCCAGCGTATTGGCCGGCCAAAGCGGGGTGGGCAAATCATCGCTCCTAAACTGCGTCGATCCTTCGCTGCACCTGCACGTGCAGCCCGTCAGCCGGGAAACCGAAAAAGGCAAACATACAACCAGCACCGCCCGACTCCTGCCGCTGGCCGAAGGCGGATATGTAGTCGACACGCCCGGCATCCGCCAGTTCCATCTCTGGGACACTGTGCCCGAGGAAATCGATAGTTATTATCGCGATTTACGGCCCTACATCAGCCTGTGCCGGTTTCCCAACTGCACCCATACCCACGAGGACGATTGCGCGGTAAAAAACGCCGTGGCCGACAACCGCCTCGACGAACGCCGCTACGAAAGTTATTGCCACCTCCGCGCCGGCGATATGGAGTAAAATTGTAAATAGGAAATATGATAATATCAGGGCTGGGCAATTCATTGCCCGGTTGAATCGTGTTAAAATAACAACAAATGAAACAATAGGAGGATTTATCGCATCGTGATTGAAACCGATCGCTTAGAAGGTGTTGCCAGCGAGGCGGCGATTCTCGTGGGCGTGCTCATGCCCAATCGGCACCCCGAGCTCAAACCCTTGGAAGAATTGGAAGGCCTGGCCCAAACGGCCGGCGTGCGCGTGGTGGGCCAACTTGTCCAGCGCCGCGAGGCACCCGACGCCGCCACCTATCTGGGCAAAGGCAAAGTCGATGAACTGAAAACGTATTCCGCGGCCAAAGATGCCGACGTGGTGATCTTCGACAACGACCTCAGCCCCGGCCAAACCCGCAACCTGGAACGGGCCTTGAATCTCAAGGTAATCGACCGCACCGAATTGATCCTGGACATCTTTGCCAGCCTGCGCAAACTCATCAAGCCCGCCTGGCCGTGGAATTGGCCCAACTGGAATACTCCATGCCCCGCTTGAAACGCATGTGGACGCACCTCTCGCGGCAGAAAAAAGGCGTGGGGCTGCGCGGGCCGGGCGAAACCCAGTTGGAAGAAGACCGCCGCCTGGTCGAACACCGCATCAAGGACCTCCGCCGCCAGTTGCACCTCATCGAAGCCCGAAAAAAACGCGAAGTCGCCGCCCGCGACGACCTCATGACCGTTTCCATGATCGGCTACACCAACGCCGGCAAAAGCACGCTCCTAAACTCCCTTACCGGCGCCGACGCCTTCACCCAAGACGCGCTTTTCGCCACCCTCGACACCCGCACCCGTCGCTGGCAACTGCCCGGCTGGGGCCCCGTGCTCTTAAGCGACACCGTAGGCTTTATCCGCGATCTGCCGCATCACCTGATCGAAAGTTTCAAGGCCACGCTGGAAGAAGCCCATCAAGCGCATCTCCTCTTGCACGTGGCCGACGGGGCCAATCCGGCCGTTTACGACCAGATCTCCTCCACTTACAAAGTCCTGGAAGAAATCGGGCTGGAGCGGAAAGATACGATCCTTGTGGTAAACAAGATCGACCTCCTGCCCGACCGCGCCCGGCTGGAAGGCATTTTGGGCCGCTATCCTTCGGCCATTGCGATCAGCGCCCGATCCGGGTACGGCCTTGAAAACCTGGCAAACGCCGTAAGCGACGCCCTAAGCCGCAGCTTCGTGGACGTGGACGTGGAGCTGGCCCCGGAAAACGGCCGCCTCTTGGCCTACCTGGCCGCCCATGGCGAAGTGCTCTCGAAACATTTCACCGACTCCAGGGTAATCGTGCACTGCCGCATCTCCACGCAACACCTCGGCCGCCTGAACGGCGAAGCTCTCGCCGTTAATCCGCACCACAATCACGCCGGGAAAAACGTCGTTGAAGACGTGGCCTGAATCGTTATAATTACTTCCTCCCGCGTTCAATCCTAATGTGCATCCGGGATCAGACATTGCGTAGTCTCTAGCCCCTAGTTCCTAGCCCCTAATTCCTAAATCATGTCCAAGCGAGAAATTAAAAACAGTCGTATTATTGTGACCGGGGCGTCCAGCGGCATCGGCCGGGCGGTGTCCTTGGAACTCGCCCGCGAAGGCGCAAAACTCCTTGTCGTCGCCCGCCGCCGCGAACGTCTCGTCCAACTGGCCGAAGAAGCCGCCGCCATTAATGGGCAAATCGAAATCCTCACCGGCGACGTTACCGACGAACAAACGCGGGCAAAAATCATCGAAGCCGTGCAATCGCTCTTCGGCGGCCTGGATATTCTAATAAACAACGCCGGCATCGGGGCCCTGGGCCGGTTCGAGGACAACGATCCCCAGCGATTGCGGGCGGTTTTCGAGGTCAACTTCTTCGCCCTGGCCGAGATGACAAGAGCGGCCCTGCCGCTTTTGAAAAAAGGAATCAACCCCATGCTGGTCAACGTCGGTTCCATTCTCGCCCGCCGCGGCGTGCCCTGCATGAGCGAATACAGCGCCAGCAAATTCGCCGTGCAGGGATTCAGCGAGGCCGTCCGCGCCGAATTCACCCGCCATGGAATCGACGTGCTCGTGGTCAATCCCGGCACTACCGAAACCGAATTTTTCGACGGAAAGTACGAGCACGGCGCCGAGCCCTCCTGGCCCAGGCACAAACCCACCACCGCCAAACGGGTCGCACGCGAAATGGTCCGCGCCATCCGTCTCGGCCGGCACGAAATCATCCCTTACAACAAGGGAAAAATCATGTGTTGGATCAACCGCATTTCGCCGTCGCTGATGGACGCCATCATGGCCCGCTATTCGTGAAGCAAAAATAAACGACCTGTTGGGGCGGCAGTTAAACTGCCGCCCCAACGTAGCGTCTTCTCATCCCTGAACCCTGAACCCTGAACCCTTACTCGTTCCCACGCTCCTGCGTGGGAACGTAATTTGTGGACACTCCAGCATCATAGTTGGATATGTGGGAATGGAAATTTCTATCTCACTTCCGCCGACGCCAGAGCGTCGAGGAATTGTGTTCCCACGCCGGAGCGTGGGAACAAGAGTAACCCTGAACCCCGAACCCTGAACCCTCTAAGCAAACACCTCTATCCCCTTGGGCGCAGGCACTGGAAAATCCGACCCGCAAGACGAACATTTTTCCCTGTCCCGCGGCACGGCTTGGCCGCAAATTTGACAATTCTCCAATATCGGCCAGCGGCGATGGAATAGATAGGCAAAATATCCCGGCAGGCCGAAGAGAAACACGAAACCCGTCCAATACCAGATTCCGGGCAAGGCCATTCGCCGATGCCGGCAATAGCACAACCAGCCCAATGCCGCCGAAAAAATGCAAAGCGTCAGCATCGGCAACCACGTGCCCGCCAAGAATTTATGCACCTCGGCAATGTATTCAGTTTTGTCTTCCGCCACATAATAATTCGCCCATAACGTCAAACACCAGATAATCGTGCCGATAGGCTCGGGCGTGGCAATAATCAATTTCCAACTTTCGGCGCCTGAAAGTTCATGTTCTTCTTTTCCCGCCAAAACGACGTCTTTTGTCTGAACGATTTTGCCGTCGGCCCCCATCCATGCAAGCCGCGCCCCGCCTTTGCGATCGGGATATTTTCGTTCCTGGACAATCAAAGCCTTTTCATCGCCAAGATAATAAAAATTAAAGGCCCCTTTCCGAAAATCCGCGGGAATTGTGTACTTGCCGATCTGCTCCGCATCCAAATTTAATTGTATTAAGAATTGAATCAAATTGTCCGGGGTCCTGACGAATAAATAGGATTTAACTTGCTCTATCGGAACCGGTAATTCTTTCAACGAGGCGGGACTTTGCATTACGCCCACCGAAATCATTTCCGCCGATTTCGTCACGGGAGCAACCGATCGCCCCAGTAAATCGATCAACAAAAGCTGATCCCCAGAAATCATGGCGATTTTATTAACCGGGTAATACTCATCATAATCGCCTTCATAACTGTTCCGTTTGCATGGAGCAAAGGCCGGCCTCGTCCAATTAGGAGTCGCCGCCATTTTTCGGCCATCCATGGGAAAACGATTATCTCGCGGAGGCAAATCCGGGCTGAATCCCCGCATCCCCAGATAACCGATCGAGCGCTTCGACTCTCTATCGAAGGCCATGAAATATCCCCTGCCGGCAAGATTTCCATCGTCGATAAAGTACCAATACGTCCGCGAATGGCGACTTTCGGAAAAAGGTTGAATCCGATCGCCGGAGTCCAAAGGGAACCGCCCTGACACCAAAATAAATCGCGGCGGATCCAAATCCTCGGGACCGGCAAGAGTCACATGTTCTAATTTGACGTTCGTCAACATCGTTTTCGGAAATATTGTTTTATGCTCGAGATCGCGATAGACAACTTCCTGGTACGGCTGATCTACCGTAATTACCGGTGTTCCGTCGTAAAGGACGGCGATTTTTTCTTTTTCTTTCTTTTGTGTTTTCATGTTTTCCGCTATCTGGATACACCAGACTACAACAATCCATATCGCAAACCCGAGTCCCAGGGCCAGAATCGCCGCCAAACCCAGCGGTTGGACAATTGAACTGCGTTTCAACATAGCCGTCCTCGTCATGAAAAATCCCGCGTCCGGGCCACGTACAATATGACGCCCGCAAAAACCGCACTTATCAGGAAAAACGCCGCAAAACCAAAAAACCACCTTCTAAATCCAAATATTGCCACGCCAACTATCAACGTGCATACGGCGGCGGCCGAGATTGGAAACAAACGCGTGCCCAGCCATCGCCCCGGCCGAATGCCCGTCAAAAAACCACCCAAATAAACCAGCGATGTGATGAGCCACAACTGCCAAATCCACGCGCTCATCCACCAGAAAAACGGGCTGGCGTGCGTGCCCGGCGCGGCCGCCCAAACCGCGTATATCAATATCGGAACGCCGGAAACGACCAAATAAAGCCCCATGCCCACGGCCAATTTCACGCAAATCAATCTCCGCCTGCTTATCGGCCGATGCAAAAGCATAAGCCACGTGCCGCGCCTCGATTCCATAACGGTCTGCCACAGGCCCAAGGCTATGGAAAAAATGACGGAAATTATTATAAATGAACCCCAACTGTCTCCACTCAGAAAAGGTATCAGAACCGGCATGTTCGACGAGTCATAATTAAACAGGCTGTAGCCCATCATGCCTGCAATAGTCGCCATGTAGGCAAGAAAGGCCGCAATGCCGATCCACATCGTCTCTCGCAGTTCCTTAAACAGCAGCGCTTTCAGCATCGCTTTCCTCTCCTGATAAAATCGGCAGTGCGCGTCGCGGGCCGCGGGTGTATTCGATAAAGGCGTCTTCCAAATTCATCTCGATTATCTCCATCGAGCTCGGATTGAGCGATTCCGCCAGCCGCCGATGCTCGTCGCCAAAGCCCACGATAATCGCTTCCAACTTCCGGCCCACCTGCCGGTTGCTCACCAGTCCCTGACAGGCGGGAAAGGCCGGCGGCGCCTGCGGAAATTCCAGCACCACCTTGCGCAACGATTCCTTGAAATGCTCCGTCGGGCAATCCACCCTTAATTTCCCATCCACAAGAATTCCGATCCTATCGGCCACCCGTTCCACGTCGCCGAGGATATGCGAACTGAACAGAATCGTCCGCCCACGGCGCTGGATGATCTGAATGAGCGATTCCAAGAAATCGCGCCGCACCACGGTGTCCAGCCCCAGCGTGGGATCGTCGAGTATCAAAAGTTCCGGATCGGATGCCACGGCCAATGCCAGCGACACCTGGGCCCGTTCGCCGCCGGAGAGTCGCTTGATC
Source organism: Pirellulales bacterium (assembly GCA_963838495.1). Taxonomy (GTDB): domain Bacteria; phylum Planctomycetota; class Planctomycetia; order Pirellulales; family Thermoguttaceae; genus JBEKIK01. Next base: position 1,432,492 of record CAWIRC010000001.1, read on the forward strand.
TTGGCCCTAGTGGAAAGTCCAAAATGGTCCAATATCTGTTCCAAAAGAACGTCGTTCCAGCGCGGATAAAACGCCCGGGCAAACCGCACCGCCTGTCCGATGTTCATCCAGCGATAAAGCGGGTGCCCTTCGGCCAGATAAGCTATTCTTGACCGCGTCTCCGGCCGCAGATGGAACGAATCCTCGCCCAAGAGCTCCGAACGCCCGTAATCCGGATGCACCATGCCCAAGAGCATCTTGATGGTGGTCGATTTTCCCGTGCCGTTCCGCCCCAACAGCCCGTAGACCGAACCCTGCGGCACCCGCAGGTCCAGGTTGTTGACCACCGTGCGCCGGTCGTAATATTTCGTCAGTCGATGGGTTGCGATGACGTCAGACATGTCTTGCGCTCTGAAAGTTCAATTCATTATTGCCGGGTGCACGGTTCACTTGTTCCCACGCTCCGGCGTGGGAACGAGGTTTATGGTTTTTTCACTCTCACCGCCCACTGTCCACTAACCACTTTCATACTTGCCATTGAAAATGCTTCACTCCCTCTTTGACAAAGTCGATTATCTCGTTGGCCGCAAAACCCAGATGCACCGCCTCGGTAAGGAACTGGTCCAAAAGCTCCTGCAAACGTTCTTTGCGGACCCTCTTGGTCAGTTCCGCCTTAGGCACGGCGACAAAAACGCCCAAACCGGGCCGGGTATTCAACAGCCCTTCACGCTCCAGTTCGGTATACACCCGGGCAACCGTGTTCGGATTTATGACCAGCGTCCGCGACAGCTCCCGCACCGATGGCAGCCGGTCCTCAGGCCGAAGTGCCCCCCGGGCAATGCCTTCGCGCAATTGCCGGGCAAGCTGCCTGTAAATCGCCAACCGGCTGGACGAATCAATCCTGAATTCCATAATGACCTCAATAACTGTACTGGTACATATAATACAGTTTGTCTCTGCATTGTCAATAGGGATTTTTATATTTTTTGATGCAGCAAAGATTCTCCGGAACGATCTATGGCAACATCCCTTGCAGAAGCCCCGCCCGGTAAAGATTGCTTCTATTATATAATAGGCCTCGTTATTTTCTAAGAAAAAGGCCGTAATAGTATTTTCAATAAACGATAGAGATTATCAAAAAAACTAATTATTTTTTATACCAACAATTATTTGGGGTGGATTGTTGACAAAAATAGTAAAAATGTTAAGCTGATTTACGATCCGGTTTCTACTATATCCAGTATTGAGGCAGCGCTTGCATCTATACGCCAGCGAACCGGCCATCTAACTGTGGCGCGGGGGTGGGCTCTTTTTTAGAATATGCATGATACTCCACCTGGATTTCATCATAAGCTCTCTTCGCGCCATCTCCACAGCCGTCTGTCGCTCATCATTTTGCCCATTGGTCCGGTTTAATGGGCCTCAAGTAATTAATTGGCGTTTCAAATCCCTGAAAACCCGGGAACAAAATCCCCGGCTAATTGATGAATAGGAAGTTTATTAGATGAATAAGAAATTTATTATCCGAGATTCAACAGATTGTGAATTACATAGAACCCAAATGTATTTTTTCAGCATTCTACCTTATGAAGAAAATTTCAATAAAAGGAGAAATCTCATGAAAAAACTTATTGTCCTGGCAGTTTTGATATTTGCTATTTGCAGAGCCGGCCATGCAGAAGTTGTCGTTGACCTGGAATTCGGAACATCGAATTACTACAACAAACAGACGAATATCGGAGGAACAGGGAATCATTTGTATTCACCATCCTATGCTAATTTCATGGACCCAATCTATATTTGGGTTTATGCTAGGGTTACTACTACCAACTCAGCCTATGATGACGCATTCATTACCACTGTTCAGGGAAACATAACCGAAACTTCCTCCGGAATAAACGGCGATATGTCCTGGGGAACATCGACACTTGGATATTTCAATATGAATAAAAATGTATATGCCTCCGGATATCCTTCTGGTATTCCGGATTTTTCCGCTGGAGCATATCCGATTGCAACAACTTCCAACGGCGATGTAATGATGGGTAGCAGTATTTATCCCTTTGCCCCTGTCACCGCTGGACCTTTTGTTGAGCAAGGTGATTTGAACACCTGGGTCTGCCTCGGCCATTTTACCTACACAATTAGACCCGGCTCTGCCGGATTTGCAACTATTACTTACACTCCATTGATGACCTCTACAGGCGTAGCATACCAATTTGGCACACAGGAAGATGGGCCATTAACTATGATGATTGGTCCGGAAGGCGGCTATACAACCACCGGCTCATTAATTATAGGTATTCCGGAACCATCTACTTCTATCTTGCTTGTGGCCGGCATGGCGACGATGTTTTTGGCCAATTGGCTGCGGCGGAAGAAAAAACGGTAGGTCTGGCCATTGGCCTACGACATCTTATCGCAAGCCTGTCACAGACTTTGTATAAAGCGTGCCTCGGGCTTTGCCCGTGCAGGGTCCGGTAATTTTTCCCAAGACACCGCTTATTCGAGTGAATTGCGAAACTCGGTCAAGCCAGTCCTAGACACAGGCATAGCCAGTGGCGCCCTTGCGGAAAAAGACGAATAATCGGCCGCATGGTTGCAAGAAACCACGCTACGATTGTTCAGAATCAATTCATCCCCCCGCCTTCATCCTTCCCAAGTGGAGGATAGGGGACTTGAACCCCTGACCTGTTCATTGCGAAATTTTTTTTTAATCCTCGCCAAATGCCCGAAAGTCTCGTAAGGAATCTACCTTAGTAAAAATTTTCTGCTTTTGCAAGTGGTTGCGAAAAAATTATCCCAAATGCGAGGAAACGCCATATAGCCGAGGTCTTCGCGCATATGATATGCGCGGCAGTTCGAGCTTGAACGGGGCCATTGATGATAACCAGGTCACGCCAATCGGCGGCGATCGCCGGCGAGCCGCCTCGCCGGTTACATCGATGCCCGCGGCGTTGGTCGATCGATAACCTCCGGCGGTTCGCCATCGATAGTAAAAGCGATGCGGGCCTCGCCAGCGGCATCGGCTTAGGGGGCGATAGCGCCGGGCGGCGAGCTTCCCTGGCCGGCCGCGGCCACGGTCTTGCCCTGGACGATCGCCGCGGCGGCGTGATAGAGATTCAAGAGCACCCGCTGGCTCGGCGGGCGTATGGCGGTTTGCGATGATGTTTCATAAATCACCGCCTTCCCGCGATCGTACGTATCGGGGACCGTGTGCGGGATGTTGCTTTAAATGCCGGCAAACAATGGCCCATGATTCTATGGGCCGATGATATTGCTCCAGGGCTATAAGCTGTGTCGAATTATGGGCCCGGGCTGCACCCAAGGCATTTTCCATTGTGAGATTTTTGGCATATAGCCGGCCTGAGAGAATTTCCTCCGGCCAATCCCAAACCCTTTGGGGTTTGAATGTCGGCGGCACGCAACAAATAAAAACCGCCTGTTTTCGGCTGAGTCGATGCGACATGGCAAGTCGCCTTTCCGCCGCGCTTCACAGCACAGCAAAAAAGCCGTAGCCTCCGAATCCCGTTGCTATGGCACTGGTGAAGGTGCCTTGCGCTTTTGCGCACGAGAATCGGAGGTTACGGCCTTTTTGGATCATCTTATCACCATCTGCTTACAAGGACAGTTCTAGCAATCCCGATTATCGGCTTTCCGCCGGATATGTCAAGGGCACTAAAATTTGGCCTAATTTTCAATCGATCTTGATATACTTTTGGCCAGCAAAGGCCGTGAATTGGGATTGCCCGTCATGATCCAACCTTACCTGGTAAAAGAGATCTTAGATCTCCTGGCCAAAGGGAATCTATCCAACCGGCAAATCGCGTTGCGGTTAAAAGATGTTAGTCGAACCACTGTAAATACAATCGCCAAGCACCCGAAAAAATTTCGAGACCGGATCTCTGAAATCGAAAATATTGAACTGCCAAAAAAACGCTGCCCACAGTGTGGGTACATGGTTTGTATGCCCTGCCTTGCCTGTAAAATCGAAAATGCAATAAAGCTAAAAATAATTGAAAAAAACTCAAAAGGAAATTCCGAACCGATCATTCTTGGCTTGGATTTAAAGCCCAAGCATCGTGAAAGATATGAGGAAGTGCGCCGCTGGCGGAGGCAATCGGCCCGTCAATTTTTTTAGGATAAAAAGATGGCAAAACGACCCAAACGAAACGAGGCGGCAATCGAACGGGTTTCCAAATCCTTGGATCTCTTTCGGGCAATCGACTTCATGGAAACCGCGCTGCACGAGGCGGCCCATATTGTTGTTTGCGTCAAGCTCGGTCGAACCGTCGAATCGGTCGCTCTTGGAAAGCCGGGGCTAGGAGGCGGATGCACTTATATGCGTTTACAGTCGCGCGATTACTTGACCCTCCGCGATCACATGATAATGATCGCAGCCGGTCCGGAGTTTGACGGTTTGATGCCGGCTGCCGGCAGCGGCGAAAAAGGCGAAGATCAAAACCGTCTGGTTGACCTGGCCCGCGAGATTTGCGGCAAGATAGCAAGTCAAAAAAGAATCGACGCCGAGATCCGGAGGGCAAGAAGGCGGGCAGCAAAACTTGTCAGGATGCACCGCGGCAAAATCGAGGAACTTGCCGGGGCATTGGTTCAAGTCTACAGGATAATCGAGAGTTTGAATACGGACTGCAAAATATCTCCCGGTAAGTGTAATGAAATCGAATCAGGCAGAGCATGAGCGCCGCAAAAGGCCGCGTTATCTTTTTCATCGTCGGCCAAGGTGCCCGGAGTGCGGCGGGATCAAGCTCGATGCCAGAAAAACCACACGCGGCGGTGATGGGTCGATAACGCGGGATTGCAAATGCCGGGCTTGCGGAACCCGGATTTTTTTGGTTCTTGAGTGAATCGCCCAAATTTTGGGTGAAAAAAAATGCCGCATGATAAGATACCAAAATCAATGGACGCTAAACACCTATTTTCACCGGGCTTTTTGGCCGAAAGGTTTCAAACCTCGGTTCTTCATATCAATCTGGCAGCGCAGGAGCTTGGTATAGAGCCGTTTATTTCGATCAACGAAATTCCGCACTTCGATGAAAAGGCGTTTTTCAAGCTTAGGGATTATTTTGATCGGGAAAAATCTGAGAGAGTAAGGTAAAAAAATGGCGAAAGAACAAACCGTAATATCCAAATTGCCACCCGCGCCTTGCGAATCGCCGGAAGGTTGGTCACGCCTGCGCAAGCATCTTGACGCCGGCGAGTGGACTAAATGCGAAGCCGATTTATCAGCTATGGGATTGTCTCCAAAACTGGTAAATCTGTTCGCGGCCGCGGTTCAAGAAGATGCCGAACTCTCCAAGATCGAGGCTGCCGGCGAAGGCCAGGGAAAATTACGCGATGAAATCGGCGCGAAATTGAGATTATTACATCAATCTCAACCGCAAGATTTGGTCGAAGTGGAAAAAATCCACGAGCAAGCCGAAAAACTGAAGGCCCAATCTATAAGCGCAAGTCAAAAAGTCGCGGCTGCGGAAAGAGCATCGAACAAACGCCGGCACCTGCAAATCTGGCTTGCCCCATTGTTCGGATTGGAAGAAATCGATCCAAGGCACGGCGGTGCACTTGGATCTTATCAATGCGCGGATAAGGTCTTCGCCGAAGCCATGCAATTAAGCCTGAGCGTTTTCAAGTTGGCATCATGGCGAGAGCTTGACAAAAATAATCAGGATAATTCCCGCCGGGTTTATACGACATTTTCAGTACAAAAACCGGCGGATCCGATTCATCTTTAAAACAAGGGAACTTTCTATGCACTATATTCCAAAATTGGATCATTCGCCCACAGCGCAGGCGTTGACTCTCGCGTTGGGCGTCCGCGCCGGCGACGTGCCCGGTCAACCATCCGAATCTCTGCGATGCCTGGCTTCGATGTCGCTTTTGGATATGGCGAAAGAGGCCGCGTTTTGGCGGATCGGCCGTTTGAATGAAGAAATCGGAACTTCCGAACTTATCCGCGCCGAATTTGATTTTTCCGGCGGTATGATGGCGGGCGCTTTCGACGATTTTTTCCAAACCACAGTCTTAAACACCTACGCCGAGAGCGATGACAAGTCCGACGACTTGTTGATGGAAACCGAGATTCCGAATTATCAACCTGGCCGCGTGATCATCGCAGTCGATAACTTTCATTTGACCCTGCGCGGCAAGGGTCACGCGGACGTTCAATCTCTGCGCACTTATACATATTCTTGGCGGGCGTGCGAGTTTGCCAGGTCCGTTATCGTCAACGAAATGGACTTGATCGACGATTGTTTCGATGTCATCAAAACATGCGCCAAGGCTTTGGGCCGCGCACCGCGGCGGGCGAAACAGGACTTGCTCTTTAGCTTGATCCTTGAGAATCCGACTTTGCCGACCGATAACGAGCAACTATTTTCCTCGGCGCACAATAATTTGCTCACCGGCCCATCAAGCGCCCTATCTTCGACAAGCCTGGCATCAGCAATTCAAAAAATCCGCGAGCAAATTTTTATAGATGACGATGGATACATCATTCACCCAGAGCTCGCGCCGAAATATCTTTGCGTCCCGCCGGCTTTGGAAGACACCGCGCGGCAGATTTTGCGCTTGGCAAAGCTCGACGATCCCAAGATCGATATACAATTGCGCGTGACCAGCCGGCTAGGACCGGCCGGCGTGTGCAATCCCATAACGGGAGAAATACGGCAGGGAATTTCGACGAACTGGTGTTTGTTTACCAGCGCGGCCGACTCACCTGTGTTTGCCATAGGCTTCTTGCCCGGCATGAAAAAGCCGATCATCCGCACTTCTCAACTTGCCGGACCTGGCGCTCCAGGTCAGTGGGGCATTGCGTATGACCTACACCAATCGTTTGCCATGACCGCGTGCGATTACCGCGGAGCTTGTTGGAGCAATGGCGCCTAAAGAAACCAAACAACTTGGACCGCCGACCTGCCCTGAGTGCGGATGCAATGACGTGATTATTTTAAAAGACTGCTCACCGGGTTCATGGTTTGATCTTGGCAGAGCGGAGTGTTTGCATTGCAGGATGCAGTTTTCGTTTCGATTTACGATAGAAAAATCCGATCGTTCTCCCGATCGATAATGTCCGCGGCGAAGCGCGGCACGGGCTGGATGTGACACTCTGGCCCGTGCCAGCGCTGACCCGGGTCCTTACAGGCCGGCGGCGCGGGGGTTTCCCGGGCCCCGGGTGGGTACTTTTCACGCAAACAGCGAAAATTCTCGCGGTAAGTAAAGTTTTATTTTCGGGGCCCAGAATCCCATGCCTCATAAGAAAAAGCTGCTGGCCGTGGAGGCAAAAAAAAGACAACTCGCCACACTCAAACATGGGAATAAAAAGCCCGATAAGGAAATATTTCCTGAACGGGAGGGCCAAGCACGAGACCAAGCCGGCCGGTTATTCGGCGTGTCCGGTGGGTTGGACGGATTTTTTTTTGATTTGGAACTAGACGAGCTCGTGGACTTTACAAAAAGGAAACTTGCAAATGGACAATGATCCCGATTGTACTGAGCGGATCCGCATCGATGGATCCCGCCTTACCGAAATCCCGCTCGGCGAATTGTCGATCGACGGCCAGGGCCGGTTATCAATCTTGCCCAAGAGCATAGCCGAAAAAACCGATCTGGTTGAAAAAAGGGCAGGTGTTTTATATCGACCCGATACAAAGTAAAGCAACTGGAGCAATTCTGTGGCTGCTATTATGGCAAAATCGGTTATAATTTCTCCCAAAGAAGGCGGCGGCCGAAACATATGTTGGTGCACCGCCAATGTGAACCACTTTGTGGCCGCCGCCTTTTCTTCGCGACCATCGCCGCCTCTTCGTCACCCGCATTATCTGTTATATGAAAAGTACCACCCGGAAACCGTTAATATACGGTGCACTACCAAGTCAATTCCGGGAGGCACTTTTTTATCTTATACTGAATCATCCAGTCCTTTGAGACTTGACCCCAATTTTTCGTTCAATTTTTTCCATTCAATCAAAATCCTCCCCAATTCACGCTCATAATCAAGCCTGATCTTATTGAAAATATTCGCCGCTTTTCGCGCCAACTCAATAACCTTGATATACTCAGCTAAACGCTGTAGTTGATCGGCAATTCGATCGATTTTCGGGAATGCTTTATTGGAAAATTTCATTAAATTTTCTATTCGAGCATTGACTTCTTCGCTGGGATCATCGCGAGTGGCCGTTTTATTCCAATAAGGTGATAGTATCCTGATTATCTCCTCAAGGCACCTCCTCGTAGTTTCGCATTTGTTCACCGGCCGCTCAAAAAACGCTAATTTCATCGCCTCCCTCACACTCATGCCCAAATTGGCAGCGCGTTGCCGATTTGCTTCAAGCTCCGGCCAGCGTTGCGCCACCTGCATATAAGCACGGGCGGTCCGGTCCTTGCCCTCGAAGTTCTGTTCTAACCACGGCAACCATGTGCCATGGGAACAGAGTTTTTTTGCCTTGATAAGCAGGCGGCCGACTTTAAGAGCGTGCTCTAATCCGCTCTGCAGCGCCGCTTCACATTGCCGATGCTCCGTATTGATTTGCTCGGCCAGATCAGAAAGTGTGACCGGCACAGCCGGAATCAGTGCGTTATTCATTTCTTTTCATTCGTGGTAAAAAGCAATTTTGGGACTTATGATCCAAACCGTTGCCTTGTGTCCTGTTCGCGTGGGCCTAGTCCTGCCCGAATCCACGATCACGCCGGCGTCGCGTAGCTCGACGCGCCGTGGCCTGGCCGTGTCGCTGGGCAGGTCCAGGGCCTCGGCAATCTCGGGATCGGTTGCGCCATAATCTGTCCGCGATCTGATGAACGCTAAAACCCGCTGTCGGATAAATCGGGCCTCGCCGGCGATAGCCGCGGCCGCGGCCTGGCTTGTCGCGCTCTTCGCCGCATACGGCGCATGCCTGGCCGGCGGCACCGGCCTTCGCGGCGAATAGAAAAAGTTTAATTGTTTCATCGATTTTTAAACCGAATTAACGCCCCTCATTTGAGCATTTCTCAGCAAGAGTCTCCGATGCTCGCGTTCAGCCGATTCTTCCTCTGCTGTAAGTGGTAGATCAGTTTCATTAGCGGTAGATGGGATTGCGTTCGATTCATCACTCCTCATTTGCTTGTCCCATTCTTCATTGACATACCGTCCGAACTCGAGGATCTTTTTGCGGCTGAACTTGAAAAACCGGCCGAACAATGCTTTGGCTTGAACCTCGTCATTGGTGATGAAAAGATAATTAATCATCTTTTCTATCAAGCATTTATAAAAAACAGCAATCGGTTCTCTCGCCTTCGTACCTAAGCCCTTCACAGCTCTTGCCGATCTACGCAGCCAGGCATCCCCGGCTTTTAAAGCAAATGAGGCGATGCACGCGTTCAATATGGTTTCTCGATCGTCAATGTTCGGAGCGGTCTTGAGCATCTTAGGTTTCCAGGCATAGATAGTGCGGCAGGTCCAAAAAAACCGTTTAGCTAATTTTTCCCAGGTTAAAGAATTGATGATGAAGATGAAATTTTCTTCTTCATCATCCTCAGAACGCGCGTCATGCGCGGATATATTGCCGCTGGCCGGAAATAACTGTTCAGTTATTTCCGAATTCGGAATTAACTGCGCGCTTATTTCCGGATCCGGAAATAACTGCGCAGTTGTTTCCGAATTTTCAAGGAATGGAAATCGTTGCTGGGGATCGGGCCGCTTTCCGCGTTTTTTCGGATTTGGAGACCAAACATAAATAAACCATCCGCATTTCTGCTTATCAACTACATCGATGAGCGACTCTTTCTCCAACTGTTCAAACCATTCCTTTGCGCAACGTGAGTCCTTTCCCAATTCTAGCCCAACCTGCGCGAGGTCCACAAAAATATAATCAGGCTGCTGGCCTGCGAGATTCCACAATAACCAATAGCACAATTTACTAGGCCCGCGCAGTCTTTTATGTCGCATTACCCATTGAATACTCAGAATGTTCGGATCCTTCCAACCGCTCATTTTTTACAAACTTTCCTTGAGCGCGGGGTTAATGCATGGGGAAAGGCCGGAAAATCCGCCTACTTGAACAGAAGCCGAGAATCGGTTATAATGCATCCTTGTGAACCTTTTTGCCCCGCGCCGCAAGGCCTGCGACCGGGGCTTTTTTGTTGGGTTAAATTCCTGCGCGGGCCAGTCGTTGCTCCGCGGCCGCGATTGCTCGCCGGCGGCGCTTTGCGGGCGGCGGCGGCGCTATCGGCTCGCGACAGGCCAGGGCTGCAAGAGCGTCGGCAAATCTTTGGAGTGCCTCCAGACTCGTGACGCGCGTGGCACCAATCTGGGTCCACTCTAATCGCACGCCGCGGCAACCGGCGACCGTCCACCGATAAATGCAACTTGTAGAAACGCTTCTGCCCGCACGTCGCGTTGGCAGCCGCCGCGCAGCCTCCGCCAGGCTGATTACGGTTTCCTTTGAAATGTCGATCATGGAAATCCTCACTTTCAGTTTTTTGTAAACTAATGCAAGTGAGGATAATATGAGAAGGCGTATCGAAGCAAACGACGTGTCCGGTCCGTGTCCGCTTTGTCCGCTACGGCCAGAGATGCTTATAGCGGCGGGCCTGCCTCAGTAGATTTTGGGCTTTGTCTTCGTTATTGTCCATAAATTCTCGGGCAATTTCAATAGCCGATCTGCCTTTTGGCAGTTCCTTTTTCAACAAGTGACAAAGATCCCGAACATCTACGGAATCGGGCAACTTATTTTTTTTCGTGTCAGGTTTCGTGTCCGGTTTCTCCACACGATGTAGGTGTTCGGTGGCCATTAGGTACTCTAATCGAATCTTTTGAAAAATGGTCTCATAATCGAAGTTCATAAGGAAAGAAAGATGGTCTAGTATTTGTGAGAAGTTTTGGGAGACCGCTTTCCCAACGGTTATCCCCGGCGCTGCACCTCCAAGGTTTTCGATATGATTGGAATCTGACGGAGGGAATCGGCCAGTGAGACCGAAAATTAATTCAAATATTACTTTCTCACCGAGATCTTCAGCTAATTGATGAGCGTTGGTAGCACTACAGCCGCACATTTCAAGTATATTATGGCCGGACATTGAAAAAGCATATTCCATGTCGAGGGTCCATTCCCGATCGTAGATACTAAGCGATAATCTGAGAAGCTCGGTGTTTTGCTCGATCCATTGCAGTAAAAGCTCTTTATTACGGCTTTTCACCACCATAGCAAGCAGAGCTATACAACTTAGGCAACTAATGGCAGCATGGTGAATATATCCCACCACACCATCAGTTTCCGGTGGTTTGGATGTCAAAACTATCTCTTTTAGATGTAACAAGCCGGTTGTGTATAATTCTTTGTCAGAGATGCCAGCATGATTCATAGAGCACCTATCTTTCTCCGGGCGGCCGGCCGGCGGCCGTGGTGATAGGTGAGACCACAAGCAGCCGGCGGGCCAAATGCGGGGAGCTACCCCGCGACCCGGTATCTAAAATATCCTATCCGATTTTCTCCATGATGGAAGCCGCAAGGGCATAGTCCCTTTCGGCATAAATTTGGGTTACGTCGGCAGTGGCATGGCCAAGCACAGTCTGCGCGGCCTCCAGGCCGAATTTGCGGCGGATCTCGGTTGCCGCGGAGTGCCGCAATTGGTTTGGGCTCCAATCGGGGATCGGCGCCGGCTCGATTCCCGACTTGGCCGCCTCTTGGGCATTGATTTTGTTCGCCTTGGCCACGCCCCGGGCGATTGCTCGGGCATAAGCCTCTTGTTTGTAATCGAGCGCAAAAAGTTCTGGGCCGGTCTGCGCGGCGGCGCTTAATTCGTCGCGCTTTCGACCAAAGGTTTCGCCGTTTCTCTGTTTGCTTGGCGACCGATTCCGCCGGCGAAAAGCAATAGGCATCAGGGGCTGCGGCCTTGAGAAGGAACGGCACAAGGACCGCCTTGGCCTTTGGGCCGATGAATACGATCCTCTCCCGTCCGCGGTGCTCGGTCTTGTGGCTTGCCGGTCGATATTGCCAGACCTCGCCGCCGCGGTCCACGTCTATTGGGCGAATATCGCAGACTTCACCAGGCCGGCAGCCGGTCAACCGCTGGAAACGCACCATGTCGGCCACCACGGGCGAGAGGTGGGGCAATGTGGCATCGATCACTTTATTTGCCACCGGGCGGATCGGGGCCGGCTCGCGGGCCGTGGTGCGTCCTTTTTTGAGTCCGGGGACTGTGAGCAAGGCCCGGTAAACGGTTTCCGGGATCAATTGTTTACGGACCGCCCATTTGAAAATCCGCTTGATGCTTTCACAAGTCGAATTGATCGTGGTCCGGGTGTAACGTAGCTGTTTGCGGTTGCCTGGATGGACTCCCTCGAATTTGACCATATGGTCGCGGATCTTTTCCAGGGCCATCGGTCCAAAGTCCAAGGCGTGGGTATGCCCATAAAGCGTGTTGGCCAGCCGGATCGCCCGCTTGATGTTTGGGATCTGCCCGGTCGGTCGGCCGTTCTTCACGTAATAGACTTTGGCGTAATCGAGGTAGGCGGCCAGCATTTCCAGGACAAGCAGGTCCTGGCCGGCCTCGCGGCAAGCCGCAAGCGGATCGGGGCCATCCTCTGACATGTCCGCCGGTTGAGGTGTTCCGTTGGATATGGGCGTGGACGGGGCTGGCAAGTCCTGTAAGGCCCGTTTGTAGGCTTCCAGGCTCTCCGGGCTATTCCACACGCCAAGGTAACGTACGCGGCCCTGGATGCGGACATAGCCGAGTGGTGGAAGCCCATGTTGTTTTCGCTGCTTTGAGCGTAAGCAGCAATACTGGGGAATTTGGGAAGGATTTTTCGGCATAGTGTGGACCTTAATCAAAAGGGCGCGCATATGCATATGCGCGATTCTTCGACTTACGGGCCGCACTGCCGACCGCCGGCAGGTAACTTAACTCCAAGTTTCGGCAAGGGTTAAATCAAGTGGAGGATAGGGGACTTGAACCCCTGACCTGTTCATTGCGAACGAACCGCTCTCCCAACTGAGCTAATCCCCCAAAAATAAAGGATGAAGGCGGAGGAATGAAGGATGAATGCCGTTTAAATGTACAACTAATTCATCTTCAAGCCGCTGCTTTAACAATCGGTTATTTTAAGCGGCAAAACAAAACGTGTCAAAAGGGGAGACTATTCCAGACCCAGGCTGTGCAAATATGCGTTGCGTTGTTGATCCACCCCCCTTTTTTCAGTCATTTCCCGCCAGCGTTTTGCGGCCGCATTCAGGGCATCGGCCGGGGAAACGCCGCCGCGAACCGCCGACCGCACGGCCTCGTCCAGGGCGGCGAGATATTCCTCGCGCCCGGGAATGTTGAAGGCCAGCCATTGCTCGCCACGAAAGGTTTTAGCCGTTAACTCGGCGTATTTTGCCGCCGCAGCCGGCGGAACGGTCTTTTCCACCCAAAGCATGGGCTGTTTTAGTTGCGAACGCCGAAACAGCGTGGCGGCCGGGCTGGCAGGGCTGATTTGCAGGCTATTTTGCTCGCCGGAAAGCCAGGCAAGCAATTTAAAAGCCGCCTCTTGTTGGCCGGACTCGTTGCCCACCATCCCTACCCGGCCGGTCAAATTCAAAAACGGCACGCGGGCGCTTTCATCGTCCAAGCGGGTCTCCCAAGTCTGATTGTTGATGTTATAAACCTTGTTCGAGCCCGGCAGATCGAAAAAATCCACCGCGATTTCAGTTTGCCCGGCAACCGCGGCTTGTTCGCCGGGATTTCGGCCGGCCGCCGAGGGCCACGTGATGGCCATGCCGCATTTTCCCTGCCAAAAGGCCGCACGCACGGCTGCCGGATCAAACTCGATCGCCTCCGGCGGGCCAAGCTTTGCCGCCGCCGCCAGTTCCTCCAACGCCCGGACCATGGGCGAACCGGCCAAAAGCGGCTCCATCGTCTTGATGTTGAATAATGTGGAATAGTTGTCGCGATGCTTGGCATACGTGGCCGCCCGGGCGAGTAAAACCAATCCGGCCCAACCCGGTGAGAGCGGCTCGGCCGTGCCAAACCACGGCCTCTCGTCGGTGGAGCGTTTCATGCCGGAGAGCAGTTTTGCCAGTTCCTGGTATTCGCCCCAGGTTTGCGGAGGCTTTCGGTTCAGCTTTTCCAAGAGATCGAGGCGATAATAAACGACAAACACAGGCGATCCGAAAGGCACTGCCGCAACCCGGCCTCCCCAGGCAACGCCCTGGTTGCGCAGCAGATCGAAAACATCCGCCCAATGGTTGGAGTTTTGCACCGACGCCGGCACTGGAACAATCATTTTTTGCTCGGCGAAAACAGAAATAAACCGCGGATCGCATATCACGGCATCGGCTGGAAAATTATTGGGCCCCCACTGGCCCAGTTCTTTTTCAGATATTTGCAGGACTTGAAATTCCGCCCCGGTTTGGGAAGTCCATTCGCCTTGCAATCGGTCTATTGCCGCTCCCATCTCGGGATCGCCGGCCACGGCGAGTTTCAATTTGACTCCCAAAAGCGGCAATTTTTCTTCTGCCTTGGGAGAACTTGAATGTGAACCGGAACAGCCACTCACGCACAATAAAGAAAACGCAACCGCGACGATCCTCAGACGGCCGATCACTGCCCGGCGCTACAGCCTGTAAAAAATGGGTTAATTGACGCCGATCCTTTTTCCAGTAACTCGATAGAAAATGTTGACATTATATTATTTATGCCATTAAACAAATGCGAACCAAATCGGAGAGTTTGCACTTTAGGGCATCCGGGCCGGCTTCGTCAATGGAGCCCTCGCAATACGCTGGATTTTATATTAAAAAGCCTAACTCACAGCCCACAAAATATATGGTAATGCCTAATCGACAATTACGTAAAACTTGATTATAATATAAATTTTAAGATATTCATCCATTTGCAAAATCGAATAAAAGCGGCTCAGGAAAATTCCCTTTTTTAATTTTGGAATCACGTTATGAGTGTTTTTTTAGGCATCGACATCGGCACTTCGGGCACAAAGACCCTGGCTATCAACGAAAAAGGGGCAATTCTAGCCTCGGCATTGGAAACCTACCGCTGTTACGTTCCCAAGCCCTTGTGGAGCGAACAGGATCCGGAAGACTGGTGGCAAGCCACAATAAAATCTGTCCGCAAGGTCATGTCTAAGGCCGGGCTCAAGCCGGGCGACGTAAAGGCCATCGGCCTGTCCGGCCAGATGCACGGCTCGGTCTTCCTTGACAAGCAAAACAAGGTCATCCGCCGCGCAATATTATGGAACGACCAGCGTACCTCAGCCGAATGCGCCGAAATCGAACGCCGCGCCGGCGGCCGGGCGAAACTGATAAAAATGGTGGCCAATCCCGCCTTGACCGGCTTTACCGCCCCAAAAATCCTCTGGCTTAGAAACCACGAACCGAAACATTTCGACAAAACCCGCAAAATCCTCTTGCCTAAGGACGAAATCCGCCGCCGCCTGACCGGCGAATTTGCCACCGAAGTGAGCGACGCCAGCGGCATGTTGCTTTTGGACGTGGCCAAACGCAAGTGGTCCAAGGAATTGCTCTCGGCCCTGGACCTGGACATCGACCTTTTCGGCACATGCTACGAATCCGAGGATGTAACCGGCAAACTTACGCCAGCCGCCGCTAAAACCTTGGGCCTTACCACCGATTGCCTGGTCGTGGGCGGGGCCGGCGATTGCGCCGCCGGGGCGGTGGGAAACGGAATCGTCAATCGCGGCGTCCTTTCCACCTCCATAGGCACCTCCGGGGTGGTGTTCGTCCATAGCGACGAGCTAAAAATCGATCCTCAGGGGCGCGTCCACACCTTTTGCCACGCCGTGAGGGATAAGTGGCACATGATGGGCGTGAACCTCTCGGCCGGCGGCTCTTTGCAATGGTTCCGCAACGAACTATGCAAGGCCGACGCGGCGATAGCCAAAAAGGCCGGAAAAGAAGTCTACGACACCTTGACCAAAGAGGCCCAAGGAGTGCCGGCCGGCAGTCAGGGACTGTTCTTTCTGCCATATCTTTCCGGCGAACGAACTCCGCACGCCGATCCATTCGCCCGGGGCTGCTTTATCGGCCTGACCCTGGCCCACGGCCGCGGACACCTGATTCGGGCCATTCTGGAAGGCGTGACCTATTCCATGCGCGACAGCCTGGACATATTCGAGCACCTGAACGTGCCGATCAAGCAGATCCGGGCATCGGGCGGCGGGGCGCGAAGCCTCATCTGGCGGCAAATACAAGCCGACGTGTTCGGACGCAAAGTGGTCACTATCAACAGCGAGGAAGGGCCGGCCTACGGCGTGGCCTTGCTGGCAGCCGTGGGCGCAGGTAGGTTTAAAGACGTCCGCGAAGCCTGTGCGGCGGTAATCCGGGTGGTTTCCCAAACGTCGCCCGATCGAGAGGTTAAAAAACACTACGACAAGGCCTTCCCCATTTACCAGCAGCTCTACCGCTCGCTAAAAGACGATTTCAAAAGCATCGCCATGCTAGAAAAAGGATGAAGGATAAAGGATGAAGGATGAAGGATGAAAGAATTATTAGGAAACCGCTTGCGGTTTCGCGATTTGTGCATCCCTGCGACGCGGGATAATCAGTCGGGCTTTCCTCCACCTAATTGCCGAATACTCGCCGAAATCGCCTTTGTTTTCGCTATTTTTTTCATACAAGCGCCTGGCCCGTGCCCGATGTAAACGAGCCGTACTACCTGGGCAAGGCAATTCATTATTGGAATCCTGCTTGGGCGGCCGGCGATTTCTTCCTGGACTCGAAAGACACGCATCATGTTTTTTATCTCACCTTCGGATGGCTTTCGTTGCTCCTGAAGCCCGCCGCCCTTGCCTGGACCGGCCGGCTTATCACCTGGTGGCTTTTGGCCTGGTCCTGGCGGCGCTTGAGTTTCGCCGTGCTGCCGCGGCCGGGCTGGTCCATCCTCACCGCCGCCCTGTTCGCCATGCTCATGGAAAACTTCCACATGGCCGGCGAATGGGTGATCGGCGGCGTGGAAGCAAAGGGCTTTGCCTACGTGCTCGTGTTCTTGGGAGTGGAAGCCCTGGTCCGCAACCATTGGAATCGAGCCTGGCTCCTCTTCGGCGCGGCCTCGGCCATGCATGTGCTGGTAGGCGGCTGGGCCGCAATCGCGGCCATGTTGGCCTGGATAATGATCGGACCCCGGCGGCCCAAGCTGCAAGCAATGTGGCCGGCATTGCTGGGCGGGCTATTGCTGGCCCTTCCCGGATTATTGCCTGCCGTTTTCCTCAATGCCCACGTTGACGCGGCAACCATCCGGCAGGCCAATGAAATATATGTCTTCGAGCGCTTTAAGCATCACCTGGACATTTTTCATATTTACCCGCAGTTCATAATTCGATTCGTGCTTTTGACTTTGCTCTATTTCACCCTCGGATGGCGAGTTTCGATGATCAACGGCCATGGTGCGACCGACCAACCGACCATGTTGACCACGGCTTCGCCGCGGTGCCCGACGGTGCCCGTTGGTGCCCGTCGCGGCTTTACACAGAATGCCATGAACGATGAATCCAAATCCTCAATCCGGCGGCTCAACTGTTTCATAACCGCGGCGATAATCATCGCCCTGGCGGGGGCGGCCCTCAATTTCCTGGCGTTTTTCGATCGCGAACTGGCGGCCGGATTGCTGCGATATTATTGGTTCCGGCTGTCCGACGTGGCCGTGCCTCTGGGCGTGTCAATGCTGGGATGCCTTTGGATTATAGATTCCTGGCCCGCAGGCGCTGTTGTCCGCCGCCGGGTAACGATCCCCCGTTTCGCGGCCGTCCTTGCCTGCCTGGCGTTGATCTATCATTTCGGCTCATTAACGGCCGTGCGGTTGCAACCGGATGCGCCCGGGCCGAGCGCCTGCCAAATCCTCCAGCCTGGCAAGAGGCATGTCTTTGGGCGGCCGATCAACGGAATACGCCGCCGTCGGCCCGCTTCATCACGCCCCGCCTGGCCCAGACGTTTAAATGGTACGCCGGGCGTGCGGAAGTGGTCACCTGGAAAGACGTGCCCCAGAACGCCGCGGAAATAATCCAATGGCAAACGCGATTGCAGGATGTTTTTGCCTCCGACAGCGGCGATCCTGAACATCCATTTTGCGAATCGCTCAACGAATTGGACGAAAAACGCATAGAAGAACTCGGCTGCAAATACCAGGCCGATTTCCTCATAACCGAAAATGCCGATCCACCCTTGAATTTAAAAGTTGTCTATCAAAACAAAGATTATATTATTTACCGAATAATCCCCTAATACCGCCCGCGTTTCGAAGCGCCTACAGCCTCAAGCCTACAGCCTAATGCCTCCCATGAAAGCCGTTGTTTTCGACATGGACGGTTTGATGTTCAACACCGAGGACGTTTACACCCTCGTTGGCGAGGAATTACTGCGCCGCCGGGGGCGGGAGTTCACCCCGGAATTGAAAAACGAGATGATGGGGCTCGTCCCGCAAAGGTCCTTCGAGATCATGATCCGCCGCTGCAATTTGACCGAATCGTGGCGGGAATTGGCGGCCGAATCGAATGCCCTGTTCATCGGATTATTGGACCAGTACCTGGCCCCCATGCCCGGCCTCGTCGAATTGATCGAAGCCCTGGAGGCCGCCCGCATTCCAAAGGCCATCGCCACCAGCAGCTCCCGGGCCTTGATGGACGCCTGTCTTTCGCGATTCGGCATGCACCGGCGTTTCAGCTTTTTCCTGGCGGCCGAAGACATCACCCGTGGCAAGCCCGACCCGGAAATCTATCTTACCGCCGCGGCCCGCTTCGATCTTAACCCCAGCGAGTTACTAGTTTTGGAGGATAGTCAAAACGGCTGCCAAGCGGCATCCGCCGCCGGCGCATTTACAGTGGCCGTGCCCGCCCGGCACAGCCAAACCCACGATTTCAGCGCGGCCGCATTGGTGGTTGAAAGTCTATCCGACCCAAGGCTTTATAGCGTCCTGGGCATAAAATGAATTCCCGCCCCTGCCCGTCTATATGCAAGCAGTGCTACCTCGCAATGTAACCGCGATGTAGCAGGCGTACTCTGGATGTCATACTTGTAGACGTCGCACTTCCCGTCCCGTATCTATATCAGGTGCCGTATTGTAAGCAGGCACACTCCGTGTGCCGTTGTCATGGCATACCTAAGTAGTATGCCTGTGTATGTCATCCTATTTCCCCACTTAACGGTTAAGTAAACAATCACGCCCCTATTGACTATTATCCTGTCAAAATGTTACATTTAGCAGTATTCTCGGAACAGCATTGCGATAATAGGTTCAAGTGGAATTAAAAGGACTTGTACAAGGAGAAGCGGGATGCTCAAGACCCTTGGAATAGTCCAAGCTTGTTGTCATGCGCGCCAATTCCATTGCCGGGCGGCAAGAAAACTAGGAGGGCGGTCGGTCCTGGAATGGGTCATTCGCCACGTCACCGATTCCCTGCACCTGGACGGCGTGATCGTACTTCTTTGCGACGACGCCGATCACCGTTTTATGCGCAATCTTGTTCCTGCCGACGTCCCTATCTTCGTCGGCACCAAGCCCGACAGCCTGGGCCGTTTTTCCCAGGCCCTGGAGCAATTCACCACGCAAGACGTGATTCGCATCCGCGGCGACCATCTTTTTATCGACCCTGCGCTGATCGACCGCCTGGTGACCACCGCTGCCCAGCACCCGCAGTGCGACTACATCAGCTACTGCTCGCGCGACGGCCAGCCGGCCATCCTTTCCCCGGTGGGAGTTTACGCCGAATGGATCCGTGCCAACGCGTTGCACAAGGCCGCCAGGCATGCAAAGCATCCTGAAGAGCGCGAGCACGTCACCAGGTTCATTTATTCCCACCCCGAAAAATTCAATATCCGCCTCATCCCCGCCCCAGCCGAAATCGACCGCGATGACGTCCGCTTGACCGTCGAGATGGAAGAGGATTGGGACCACGTATTGACGATCTACGAGGCCCTCGGCCCGGACAAAATGGATTGGCGGCGAATCTCCCACCTGCTCGATCAGCATCCCGCCTTGCGCAGCCGCATGGCCGCAATGAACCGCGACACCGTCCATGCCCAGTGGTAAGGCGGAATGCAGAGTGATGAAGGATGAATTAATTGGAAAAAACTCCCCTGCCCCGTTAAAATTAAACGACCAATGCAAAAAGCAATAATATGTGAAAAATCATTCTGCATTCTGCATTCAACATTTATTTTTTCATCTACCCCATGCCGCTTTCTCAAATCCCAGTAGGCGCAACCCGGCACATTCGCCGCTTCAACCGGCCCATCCAGCCCAAGCCGCTGGCAAAGGCCGTAAGCGGCATCCTCTTTGATATGTGCAACATCCTTTACGACGACACCGTCTGGCGGCGCTGGGTGCTGATGCTCTTGGCGCGCCTGGGTTTAAGCACCAATTATTGCAGTTTCTTCCGCCTTTGGGACCGCGAATATCTCGAGGACGTGCACTGCGGGCGGCGCGATTTCCGCCAGGCCTTCGCCTCGTTTCTGCAATGTGCCGGCCTCACCCCGGGCCAGATCGACGAGGTCGAGGCCGCCAGTCACGCCCGCCGCAGGCACTTGGAAGCCCACTGCCGCCCCCTGCCCGGCGTGAGAAACACCCTCTGGCGCCTGCATCAGCAAGGCTTTGCCCTGGGTGTGATCTGCAATTCCGAGCATAATGCCGCCGCGCTCGGCAAGCGGCTGCATCGATTCGGCATGGAAAAACTCTTTCCCGCCGTGATCTCGTCCATCGACCTTGGCTGCTGCATGCCCGAGGCCGCCTCATACCTGGCCGCACTCAAGGCAATGAATCTGCCCTCCGATAAAGTCGTTTTCGTGGGCCACGACCGCCTGGAACTGTCCGGGGCATCGGCCGTGGGCATGTCCAGCGTGGCCTTCAATTTCGACCCCGACGCCCAAGCCGACGTCCACATCAGCCGCTTTGAAGAACTTCTCGATGTCTTGATTCGGGCATAGAGTCCCTCTTCTTTTTTAAAACTGGGCCTAAATCGCCCCATCCTCTATCCCCACTGCCCGCTGCCCACCGCCCGCTGCACACCAACCACCGCCCACTTCTTATTTCATTTCCTATGCATCATCCATCATTTCCCATCCTTTACGCCTTCCTCAAGACCAGCCTGGTATTGTTTCAACCAATCTTCAATCTGCTTGGCCACTGCAGTCTTTCCTTGAGCTTTGGCCAATTCTATGGCCTTCTCAGCCGCGGCGATGGCCTGGGACGATCGGTGCAGCCCGGCATAGACCTCGGCCAAATTGTATTGTGCGCTAACGTAACCGGGCTTGATTTCCAACGCCTTCTTGAAATGTCCGATCGCCTCGCCAGACCGGCCGATCTTGCTCAACGAAGCCGCCAGGTTGTTGTGGGCCTCGGCATCGTCGGGATTAAGTTCCAAGGCCTGTTCATAATGTTTGATCGCATCCTCATATCGGCCTAAATGATAAAAGGCTGCGCCCAGATCATCATGTGCCTTTTCATTACTGGGATTTATCTTCAGGGCTTGATTGTACTGTTCGACCGCCTGTTCATATTGGTTTAACGCCGCGTAGTAGTTTCCTAAATTAATGTATGCGTCAACATTGGCAGGCTTCAGCAGCAAGGCCTGCCTGTAATAATTTAGCGCCGCTTGTCGTTTGCCTGTTTGAAACAATGCCAGCCCCAGGTTGTTAAGAGATTCAGAACTATCGGCTTTAACAATCAAGGCCTTTTCGTAATGTTCGATTGCCTCCTGCGTTCGGCCTTTCTCAAACAATACCAGCCCCAGATTGTTATGGGCCATCCAACATTCGGGATTCTTTTCCAATGCTGCCTGGTAAAGCGTGATTTCATCGCAATAGAGTCCGCTTTGACGGAACACCATGAATGCGAGAATCCCTAACGCGGCTGCGGCAACGACATTCGCTATTTTGCGCGTTTTTTCAGATGCGCTTTCGGCGCCATACGCTCCAGGACGCCGCTTCCAGGACAATAATCCCAATCACAGCGATATGTTGATAATGGTCCGCCACCAGGGAGAATGTCATGAAATATACATCTGCAAAACCCATCACGGGCAGGAGCGCCACGCAGAAAAATCCCCAGGCAAAAAGCAGATTACGGCTCCAGCGCATTCTGTAAAACCACAGGATCGCCGTAACGGCCAAGGCCGCCAAAAGCGGCAACCACCACAGCAAATTGCCGACCTTGATTTGCCATTGAGGATAAATAAATGACAGATTGATCGGGAAAAGGCCTTTGTAAAGGTAGAACCAGACCACACAGCCCGCGCCCAGCAGGCGTTCGGTAAAACCGGCATTTCTGATCGGTCCCATGCCGTGCGTTTGGAACCAAATGTTTACTCCTGTCAACACAGCGGCAATTAAAAAATAAGCGCGACGCGTACAAAATCCCGCCATGTCAAGGCACCCATCCAGAGAATTATCCCTAAAAGTATCACCGGCAATATGGCCACAGATCCCTTACAGAGCATTGCCAAGACAAATCCCCCCAGGCTCAGCCAATACCACTTTCCTACATACACTACCCGCCGCCCATTGTCCATGATTTCTCGTTTCCTAGTTCCTCTGCGGGAATACGCCACCGCCGTGTCCGTATTTTTTTGTTCCTGCAATCTTCCCCATGTCTGTTGTCCACCGCCCATGGTCCGCTGTATTTCCTTCAAATAACACATAATCGACAGCAAAAAGAATAATACCGCC
This sequence comes from Pirellulales bacterium, assembly GCA_963838495.1. GTDB lineage: Bacteria > Planctomycetota > Planctomycetia > Pirellulales > Thermoguttaceae > JBEKIK01. The sequence continues at coordinate 1,455,129 of CAWIRC010000001.1, forward strand.
AGCATGTCTTTGCGCTCCGCGATCCAGGCTACCGATTCCACGTTCACCGGGTGCAAGGCGAAGATCAATGCCGCCAAAAAAGCACCCGGAATCGACAACCTCCGCAAAATAATCCAAATCAGCAAAGACTCGATGATGTGCAATATCAGATTGGTGACGCGGTAACCCGCCGGGCTGAGACCCCAAAGACGCCATTCGATCCAGAACGAACTGTAAGTCAACGGCCAGTAGTCCGTCGTTTCATTCGTGCACCAGAATTTATATAAACCATCCGGAATTTTGACTATTCTATTCTCAACCAAAAATATATTTTTATCGTCCCAGATAAACCCGCCGCTGAGCGACGGAAAGTAAGACAAGCTAGTGGCAAGAACGATTAGCGCCAAACCCGCCAAGACGAAAATCGGCAGCATTGAGGAGAAAGATGCAACCGATTTGTCTTGTATAACTCGCTTGTTATCCCATATTTTGTGTTTGGACATTCGTAAACTATTGTATCACGGACGATACGAAAATCGCGAAGAAAGCTTTCTAAGGCGGTTAATCCGCTAAAGTATTATTAATACTGTGTGTTTTGGCGACTTTGCAAAAAAGTGGACCGTACGGATTTTTGTGCCTATATCCAAGTGGTATGGCCATCTTTACCCTTTTTCAAGGGCTGGAAGCCTGTGCCATAACCAACTACCCCCAGAATTTCTTAAAAACAACACATATCTTTCCCCCCTTATAGCAGCAAAAACTCTATTCCCTACTATCTTTCGGGGGGTTTATCGAAAATTCCATAAAATTTGTTTGACAAATGATTTTTTCTTGGTAAAAAAAGGGAAGATTTTTTCTCGCGATGTTTAGTTTTACAACTAGCAGGCAGAAGCAGCGTTTTTCCCGTTACTTGCCGTTCTGGCGGGTTTGAACTCTAAAGCGGGTTCCAGAAAACAGGTCCAATATTTAAATATGCCTTAATAAACGGATTTTGCGGGACCAGTTTTTTTAACCGGGAAAACGACGCTTTTGTATGTGTAGATCCAAAGAGCATAATTTAACGAAGAAAAGGATTACTTAAATAGGGGGGATTAGGAAAAAAATTCCACAAAATTTCCCCCCAGGTACTTGATATTTTGCGTGTGCTTTGTTATGCTAAAACTTGTGTTCGAGTAAATGGCGGGCTTACACCTGCCACCGGGAATTTACTCAAACGCAAATGCCTCCTGGAAATGGACAATTTTAAAGGTGAAATGTGAATGTTCAAGAAAGGAGGTCGTCGTAGTAAAGAAGAACACCATTGAGAGTCGCTAAAGGTTCCTTGAATTCTTCTTATTCAACCAATCTCGTTTATTACTCGCTTTGTATGGAGGAAATAGTATGAAATTAAAAAGAGTGTTATTTTTCACGGTTATGATCGCATTTATTGCGTCATCTTCCGTATATGGTGTCTTTTACCCAATTGTCGGGAGCAATCAGGTAAACCTTGTTTATGATTCGACGGGCAAATTGGACCTGACAAACAATAGCGCCATAATCCAAGTCTCGCCCCTTTATGCCGGTGTCTGGAGTGCCATTGTCACCGGGTATAATAGCGGCACTTGGACCGGATTAGAGATTACTAGCTCCGTGTGTGCAAATCCCGCTAATGGCTACATCTATGCCCTGGGGCTCGCATCGATTTCCGAATATCAGGGATTGTACGGGACCCATGCCGGTTTCTATGGACCCACGGCATATCCCGGTTCGCTTGGCGTTGACGATGTCAACAACGATCTCCCGAGTACTGCAACCCTTATAAAGTTTACCTATGTGGGCGATGCAACTTTGGATGGCGCCGTTGAATCCGCTGATCTGACCATCGTTAAAAATGCAATCGCTAACGGAAAGCTGGGTTCTCCGCCTACAGATACATGGGTGCATGGAGATGTCAATTATGATGGTGCTATCGAAAGCGGCGATTTGACAATTGTAAAAAACTCAATCGCTAACCAGAAAGCAGGTAGTCTCGTTTTACCTCCATTACCTTTAAGTGGCGGCGGGATCGTCCCAATTCCCGAGCCATCTACAATTGTGCTTTTGCTCTTGGGTTTTGCGTCGTTGTTTACTTTCAAAAAAGTCTGGAAGTAATTATTTAATGGTATTTAACATCTTCGGAATCTCATTCAACAAGGAGAATCATTGATGAAAAAAGTAGTTTTTTTGGCAGTCGCTTTGCTCGCCATCTGTGGCACCGCCTTCGGTGAATATTTGGTTGATCTGGAAATCGGTACCGCGGCTGTTTATAACCAGCAATCCAATATTGGAGGAGCCGGCAACCACTCCGTTACCAAACCTGCGGGTTGGACGGGTGCAATTGAGATTTATATTTATGGTAGAGCAACCACCACCAACACGGCTTATGATGATGCGTGGATTACATCCCTTAAGGGAAGTATCACTGAAACCTCCAATACAGTCCAAGGCGATATGTCCTGGGGAACAAGCACCACTGGAAATACCAATAAGAATAAAAACGTATATTCTTCCAATTATCCTGGTGGCTCTCCAGATTGGTCCGCCGGATCATATCCAACTGCCGGAACTGTTGGTGGCGATATACAGATTCCCTCCGTTGGTATAGGAGCATTTGCCCCTGTCGCCAACGGAACTAATGTCGAGCAAGGTAGTTTAGCCAACTGGCTCATTATCGGCCATATCACCTACACGGTGAAAAGCGGGTCCGGGTATTCAGACGTCATCTTCACGCCAAACATGACCTCTATAGGCGTGTCCTATCAGTTTGGTCTTGCTGATGATGGTGAACCCTCGACACCTACAATTGGCCCCGAACAGGGATATACAGGCTCTAGCGTGAGGATCAACATCCCAGCTGTACCCGAACCCTCGACATTGGTTATGCTTGGTATGGCCTGCCTGGCCCTGCTGGCGATCAAGCGTCGCAAATAAGAAAGTCCTCTATACAAGAAGTTTCAAATATACGACTTGTAAACAACGGGCCGCAAATTCGCGGCCCGTTGCATTTTCTTGCCCCCTCCTCTCCCCACTCCCTTTTCTTGCCCGCTTCTCTCCCCACTCCCTTTTCTTGCCCGCTTCTCTCCCCACTCCCTTTTCTTGCTCCTACTCTCCCCTCTCCCTTTGGGAGAGGCACCCAGAGGGTACCCGGGGGTGAGGGCTTGACCGGCGGCATTTTTCAGCCGATAATCAACTAGATTGATATTTGAGGAGTTAAATCCATGAAACATCTTGAAATTACCCAACAGCCCGAATCCGTGCGGAATTTCATTTTATCGCTCGGAACACCTCCGGAAGATTTGATTCTTGATGTCAATGGAGTCCCCTATGCGCGGATGATGCCGATTGCCCATGAAAAAGTCAACAGGAGGTTGTTAGCCCAAGCAATTCTATCACGACGTGACGAATCGCGCCAAAACAATGCCGATTGGGAACCCCTGGACCTGGAATGTTGGGAAAAACTGTAAATGGCCTCTGAATTTGATTTTCCTCGCCGTGGTGAAATATGGCTCGTATCTCTTGATCCCACAATCGGGCATGAAATTAAAAAAACCCGCCCCGCCATAATAGTTTCCGATGATACATATAATCGGCTGAATTGGGTAGTAACGGTACTCCCAGTAACGACTCGAGACCGAGCCGAAATCGATCAAACGCTCATTGAACCGCCGGAAGGGGGTTTAACCAATCGCAGTGCCACGTTGCCCGACCAAATCCTGCGCGATTGACCGCCGCCGGTTGGTAAAACGTCTAGGCGAATTGGATTCCGAAATTATGTTGAAAATTGATCAAACCTTAAAAATTGCTCTTGCTTTGACTTAGACGCAATTCTCAGCAATTCTTAGCATGGCCTGCCTGGCCCTGCTGGCGATCAAACGTCGCAGATAAGAAAGTCCTCTATACAAGAAGTTTCAAATATACGACTTGTAAACAACGGGCCGCAAATTCGCGGCCCGTTGCATTTTCTTGTCTGATTCTGCTTTTCTATTGGCCTTTACACTCAAGATATCGCTCATTTGCATGTTTCAGGTTTACGTATTAAAATTGTAAAAGCTGGAACAGCGCATTCATGTCTAGGCGCAAAAAAATACCTGATAAACGGCACCCCCAAGACCGATCGGTCAGCTCGCTCTCATCGTCGTTATCGTGTAAAGTGCTAGCCGGCATCATCCTGATCGCCATGCTCGCCTTCTTAGCCTATTTTCCGTCATTAAATGGAGGATTCATTTGGGATGACAAAGATGTTTTTTTGGCTGAGAAGAAAGTAGTTAAAAATCCAGATGGCTTATATAAATTCTGGTGCACTAATGAAACGACGGACTACTGGCCGTTGACTTACAGTTCTTTCTGGATCGAATGGCGGCTTTGGAAAATTAACACAGCCGGTTACCACATCACAAATCTGATCTTTCATGTTGCCGAGTCCCTGTTGATTTGGATCATCTTGCGGAAATTGTCTATTCCCGGCGGATTCCTGGCTGGCATGATTTTCGCCCTGCACCCGGTAAACGTGGAATCGGTGGCCTGGATCGCGGAGCTGAAAGACGTGCTGGCGGTGCTCTTCTTTCTGCTGTCGATCCTCTGGTATTTGAAGGTGCAGGAGGCATCGGGCAATGGGAATCGTGAAACCGAAAGCGATTTCATTCATCCTTCATCCTTCATCCTTCATCCTTTGTCTCTTAACACCTGGTACTGCCTGAGCCTGGCGGCATTTGTATTGGCAATGCTCAGCAAGGGATCGGTGGCCATATTGCCGGTTTTGCTCTTGGGAATTATTTGGTGGTTGCGACCCCTCATACGGCCTGATTTTGTTCGCATTGCGCCTTATTTCCTGGTTGCGTTGGTATTAACGGGTGTGAATATATGGTTCCAAACTCATGGCACCGGTCCAATCCGAAATGCGAGTTTTACCGAGCGCTTGCTAGGCGCGGGCAGCGTGTTGTGGTTCTACCTTTACAAGGCTCTTTTGCCGATCAACTTGTCTTTTGTTTATCCGCAATGGCAAATCAAGGCCGGCAATGTGCTGTGGTGGCTGCCGCTTTTGGCGGCCTTAATCATGACTGTGGTGTCGTGGCGGTATAGAAAAAGTTGGAGCCGGCCATTATTGTTTGCCTGGGGCTTTTTCTGCGTGGCGCTCTTGCCGATGATGGGTTTTACGGATGTATACTTCATGACTTATTCCTTGGTGGCGGATCATTATCAGCATATCGCCATTATTGGGATTATTGCCCTGGCAGCGTCAACTTGGAACGTATGGCGCCGGAGTGCGCCGGTTGGAGTGCATCGGACAGCTAACGTCATTGCCGTCGTAGTAGTGGGGGTGCTTGCATTAATGACCTGGCGGCAAAGCGGGCTCTATCGTGACGAAATAACGCTTTATCAGGCAACATTGAAAAAAAATCCGGAATGCTGGATGGCACACACCAACCTGGGTTTCATCTTTGGCCTAAAAGGTCAGATCAATGAACAAATCGAGCACTACAAACAAGCCGTAAAGTTGCATCCGGATTATCCTGAAGCCCACAACAATCTAGCCTTATTGCTGATGGAGAATGGTCGGATACCTGAGGCGATCGAATATTTCAAGCAAGCCTTGAAATGGAAGCCGGACTATGCAGAGGCTCGAAACAATTTAGGCTCCATACTCATCAAAACAGGTCAAACGCAAGAGGCAATTGAAAATTTCCGCTATGCCATAAAGATAAATCCCAATTACCTTGAGGCCCTTAACAACCTGGGCAGCACACTGGCCCAAACAGGTCAGCCTCAGGAAGCAATAAAATATCTCCAAAAGGCTTCGCGCCTAAAACCAGACGACGTCGAAATCCGTAACAACCTGGGAAACGCTTTGAGATTAACGGGGCAAAATCTTCAGGCAATCGAACAATACAAATATGCACTGCGATTGGACTCCGATTTGCCCATGACTCACAATAATCTGGGCCTTGCTTTGGAAGATGTCGGCCAGCACGACGAAGCGATTGAACATTACAAAAAGGCGCTCTCGATAAATCCCGACTATTTCGAGGCCCATGACAATCTGGGCCAAGAATTCATGCACATGGAAAAGCCTAAAGAAGCGATTGAAAAATTTAAACAAGCGATAAGAATCAAACCCGATTATTTCCGCACATATATGTATTTGGCCAGAGCCTACGCTAAAACAAATCAGTCCGCGGAAGCCATTTCCGCGGCTCAAAAAGCCTTGGAACTTGCCCGCTCGCAGGGACAAATGGAAATGGCCGGACAAATCGAGGATTGGCTGAAAAACTATCTCGCCGGCCCGCCGGACCTGCCCGACTCGACGCCTATCCGCAAACCATCCTCATCGACACCTTAACACTCTGTCTATATTCACTGGTGGCCGTTACTGGCTTCTTCAAGTATTGATGCGACGACATAATTATGATTGTAGCAATATTCCGTTAAATGCGGGTTTTTCCCTCCACAGAAAAGCATTTTGCACAAAAATCAATCAATATAGAATCATATGTTTTGATGTAATAAAATGATGGATATCCAGGTACTATCATTTGTATGTTCATTACCGAAATCTCGACATTCAAAGGACCTAGCGACTTTGCTCCAATATCAATTTAATCGTATTCCCAGATTTTACCGCTTTATGTTCTTCGTTCCATTTGTTATAGACTAAACACGGCAAAGATTTGCTAAAATAGCGCATTCATGTCCAAGCGAAAAAAAACACCTGATAAACGGCTCCCCCAAGACCGATCGGTCATCCCGTACGCACCTGCAGTATCGATTGGATTTATAGCGGGGTTGGCCCTGCTCATTCTTGCCGCCTTTTTAGTCTACCTGCCCGCGCTAAATGGCGGATTCATCTGGGACGACAAAGATATATTTCTCATTAAAAACAAAATTGTCAAAGCCCCGGACGGTTTGTATAGATTCTGGTGCACTACTGAAGCCACGGATTATTGGCCCTTGACTTATAGCACTTTTTGGATCGAGTGGCGCTTATGGTCCCAAAATCCCGCCGGTTATCACGTCACGAATCTGATATTACACATCGCCGAGGTCCTGCTGATTTGGATTATTTTGCAAAGGTTGTCGATCCCGGGATCTTTTTTAGCGGCATTGATCTTCGCCCTGCATCCGGTAAACGTGGAATCGGTGGCCTGGATCGCGGAGCTGAAAGACATGCTGGCGGTGCTCTTCTTTCTGCTGTCGATCCTCTGGTATTTGAAATATGAGGAGCACGCTCGCCCTTGGCTCGCGGCTAAACGGCAAAATACTGTCCACTGTCCACTGTCCACTGTCCACTGTTTTCAATGGTACTGCCTGAGCCTGGCGGCATTTGTATTGGCAATGCTCGGCAAGGGCTCGGTGGCCATATCGCCGGTTCTGCTCTTGGGAATTATTTGGTGGTTGCAGCCCTTGAAAAGGACTGATTTTATTCGCACCGCGCCTTATTTCCTGGTTGCATTGGCATTGACCGGTGTGAACATATGGTTCCAAACGCACGGCACGGGCCCGATCCGAAACATTACTTTCGCCCAGCGCTTGCTAGGCGCAGGCGGCGTAGTATGGTTCTACCTATATAAGGCTCTTTTGCCGATAAACCTGTCGTTCGTCTATCCGCAATGGCAAATCAAGGTCGGCAATTTGCTGTGGTGGCTGCCGCTATTGGCGGCCTTGGCCCTTACTGCGGTCCTGTGGTTTTACAGAAAGCGCTGGAGCCGAAATTTGCTTTTTGCCTGGGGATTTTTCTGCGTGGCGCTCTTGCCCGTGATGGGTTTTGCAGATGTTTACTTCATGACTTATTCCCTGGTTGCCGACCATTATCAGCACATCGCCATTATCGCGATTATTGCTCTGGCGGCGTCAATTTGGGTCGCATGGCGTCAAAGCGCACCGTACAAAATGCGCCGGTTAGCGAATGCCATTGCCCTTGCAGTAGTGGGGGCGCTTGCATTTTTGACCTGGCGTCAAAGCGGGCTTTATTCCGACGAATTCACGCTTTATAAAGCAGTATTGAAAAAGAATCCCGAATGTTGGATGGCCCATAACAATCTGGGCATGGCACTTTTCGATAAAGGTCTTATACAGGAGGCAATCCAATACTACGAAAAGGCCTTGGTGATCAATGCCGATAATTCCGAGGCCTTAAACAATCTGGGCCTGGCCCTTTTCAGTATCGGCAAACAGCAAGAGGCGATCAATTGTTATCACAAAGCATTGAAAATCGATCCCAATTTCGTCATGGCCTACGGCAACCTGGCTGCCACATTGGCCCAAACAGGTCAGCCTGAGGAGGCAATAAGATATCTCCAGAAGGCCTTGCGCATCAAACCAGACGACATCGAAATCCGCAACAACCTGGGTAACGCTTTGAGAATAATAGGGCAGAATCTACAGGCACTTGAACAATACAAATATGCGTTGCGATTGGACCCCGATTCCCCTATAACTCACAACAATTTGGGCCTGGCTCTGGGAGATGCCGGTCGGCATAACGAAGCGATTGAACATTTCATAAAGGCGCTCTCGGTAAATCCCGAAAGTTTCGAGACGCATGACAACCTGGGCCAAGAATTGATCCGATTGGAAAAGCCGGAAGAGGCGATTGAACATTTCAAGCAAGCAATGAGAATCAAACCCAATTTTTTTCGCACCTATATGTATTTGGCCAGAGCCTACACAATAATAGATCAACCCACGGAAGCCATTTCTGCGGCCCAAAAGGCCCTGCAACTTGCCCGCTCGCAAGGACAGATGGAAATGGCCGGGCAAATCGAGGCTTGGCTGAAAAACTATCGTGCCGGTCTGCCGGCCCTGCCCGACTCGATGCCCGCCCGCAAACCCGCCTCATTGCCCCCTTAATAATTCAAGTTTTCCGGAGGCCGGCGTTGCCTTTATATACAATTACGCGGCAAATAAACGGTATTTCGTTAAATACGGATTTTCCCAGCCCTCCCCCCCATTATATATATAAATATGAACTTTTTTGCCCGGTAATTGCGACATCACCACTATAAAAGCTAATTTATCCCCGTCTTTTTTTGACAGTATTATCAAAATTTATTAAAATGAATATTAACAAGGAGATAAGTCAGTTCTGCGTTCGCAGATCTGCATTATCAAAGAGATCGCATCATGTGGACAATCTGCCGGGCATCATTGGCGGCGGCTATTGTGTGCGCCTGTGTCGCATCGCCGCTTTTCGCTCAATCAACACCCGTCTTAATACCCAACGATACTTATTACGCCCAATATCAGTGGTATAGCCCTAAAATCGGTGAGCCCCAGGCTTGGGCAATAAGCACGGGCTTGCCGTCGGTGACCGTGGCCGTATTGGATACGGGCGTGATTTCCTATACACCCGACCTGGCCGGCCGAATCCTCCCCGCCTTGTCCGCCGTCCCTGGCCAAGCCCCTTTTACCGATGACTGGCTGACCGATCCGATAAACGGACTTCGTTGTCATGGCACCTGGGTGGCCAGCGCCGCTGCCATGACCGTAAATAACCGTATGGGCGGGGCCGGCGTGGGTGATTTTTCTATTCTGCCCATTCGCATCGCCGACAATTACCTCTCTTCCGATGATAACTGGATGGCCAACGCTATTCACATGGCCGCCGACAACGGGGCAAAAGTCATCAACATCTCCTATTACGCCTACAATTACTCCATATTGGACGCCGCCGCGGCTTACGCCCGATCGAAAGGCGCACTGACTTTCATTGCCGCGGGCAATACCGATGGATACCGCAGTATTCCAGCCTATTCGAATTTGATATTTGTTTCAGGCACTCAGGAAAACGGCAAACGCTGGAGCGAAGGCGGCGGCATAGGCAGTTCTTATGGTCCCTTTGTGGACATATCCGCCCCGGCCAGCAACATTTTACTGGCCGATCCGACGCTGGTGCCCCTTGGTTACAGTGGTTATGGTTTGAACAGCGGCACCAGCTTTGCCGCCCCGCTGGTAGCGGGGGCCGCCGCCTTGGCCTGGTCCATTGATCCGCTGCTTACGCCCGACCAGGTCGAACAAATGCTCTATGACACGGCTGTTAATCCCGACAATCCCAATCCCGGTTCCCATTACTGGAATCAGATCTACGGTTGGGGAGTGCTCAATGTCGGCGACCTGGCCCAAGCGGCTGAAACGGCGTATCTTGCCTCTGTGCCCGAACCGGCCGCCTGGTTGTTGCTGATTTCCGCCGGAATCGCGGCGTTTTTATGGCGTCGGCGCGGGCAGTAGCCTTTAGGCTTGAGATTGGAGGCTTTGGGCTGTAAACTGAACCCTGACTGCTGAATCCTTAACCCTGCACCCTGCCGCCCGAGCCCCACTCCATGCCCGAAGAACGCGTACCCATGACTCGCATCGGCTACGACAAGCTCAAAGCCGAGATCGATCATCTTAATACCGTTGAATTGCCCAAAATTCTCAAGCGCCTGGGCATAGCCCGGGCCGAAGGCGATTTGAACGAAAACGCCGAATATCACGGGGCACAGGAAAGCCGGCTGATGATGGAAGCCCGCATCAACGCCTTGCGCGACAAGCTATCCAGGGCGGTCTTGATAGATCCTTCCCAAATGCCCACCGATGCCGTGGCCTTCGGTTGCACAGTCACCGTGAAAGATCTGAGCTTCGGCGATACGGAGCAGTTCACCCTTGTCGGCGCGGGCGAGGAAGATTACGACCAGGGTAAAATTCTCATCACCAGCCCCCTGGCGCAAGGTCTGGTGGGCAAAAAAGTCGGCGATCGCGCGGAAATTCCCGTCCCCCAAGGAGTGTTGAAATTCGAGATTCTCAAAATCGACTTCGACTAAGCGGCAAGAATAAAAAATAATCGGCCCGGACCTTGTGTATCCGCAAGCGGTTTTCACCTTTTCTCATGCTAGCTGTGCCAGCATAACCAAAACCATATTGCAGGTTTTCCAGGCCGCAAAGTAGAATTTCGGGCTCCATATAAGGATTATGGTAAGACGACTTTAAAAGTCGTCCTACTTTGTCCAAATTCAAAACACGTGCGGGCCATGAGCACCGACCCAACCATCACCCCGGTCAGCTCTCCATTTCTGCGCCCGGTCAATCGACTGATATCGCGGCTGGTGCAATGGACCATTGCGCATTGTCCGCGCTCCGTGAGCAGTCACTTCGATGCGCATCGATCGCAGTACGCAAGCGTATTGCCGGAGTGGATAAAGGAATATCTGAAAACAACGGTGTTGTGCGCCGCCCCCGACGAGGCCCTGCGCCGTCGCTTGGACCGGTTTTTATCACTCGAAACTCAAGACAACCCATCGGGAAGAATATTCCTGATATTTTCCAGCGTCGCCTTTGACGAATCCCAGGGGCAGCGTCCAACCCGGCTGGCCCGCGAGTTGGCCCGCCGCGGCATCCCCGTAGTCTTCGCCTACTGGCGCTGGAAAACTTCCGAGCCGATTAGAGCCTCGAATTTTCCCGGCGTTTTTTGCCTGCCCATCGACGAATTCCGGAAAATCTACGAAAGCCTGCTCGGCGATGACCGGCTGAATTCGCTTAAGCGGGTTTTTATCATGGAGTTTCCGCATCCCTGCCTATTCGAAATCGTCAATCATGCCAACGTCTGTGGATGGAGAACCGTGTACGACGTGATCGACGACTGGGAGGAATTTCACAAGCACGGGCAAGCCGTGTGGTACGATCGCGACCTGGAGACTTATCTCCTGCAAAACGCCGACCTCGCCACCGCGACCCATAACAACCTGATTAAAAAAATCCAGGCCCTGGGAGCGGAGCGAACCGCCCTGTTGCCCAACGCCTTCGAAGACTGGCCGGACCCTGATAATAACGCAGTCAGGCCGATTCGCAAAGGGCGGATAACGATCGGTTACTTCGGCCATTTGACTTCCTCTTGGTTCGATTGGCCGTTGGTCGTTTCTCTGGCCAAACGCCGGAAAGATTGGATCTTCCACATTATCGGCTACGGCCTGGATAAACGCGTTGCCCGCCTGGAAAACCTGATCTTTCTTGGCCCGGTGGAACACCGCGATTTGCCGGCTTACACCGGGAACTGGGACGCGGCCATGATTCCCTTCCAGGACTCGAAGCTTTGCGCGGCCGTCGATCCCGTCAAGATTTATGAATACATTTCGCTAAGGCTGCCTGTTGTGGCAAGCGGAATGCCGCATCTGGCATCATATCCCGGCGTTTTCACCGCAACTAACGAGGCGGAATTCGAAACCGCCCTGGAAAAGGCCGCGAAAACAACGATCGATAAATCCGCGGCAGAGGCCTTCCTGGATCGCAACCGCTGGTCGAACCGCGTAGACTCCTTGCTCGAATTATTGGCCCTGGAAAATAACTGGAATGCGGTCTCCTTGGCCCTGGTTAAATCCTCTTTTTGCGCAGGAGACGTAGACAAACGTGAAAATTGCATTCTGTTATAAATATTGCACCATGGGCGGCTGCGAAACCGTGCTCAGCACACGCATGCACGAGCTTCAATCGCTGGGAATAGACAGCCATATTATTTTCCTCAAAGGCGGCGAAGGAGAAATATTATTCCAAGACCTGGGCGATCGTGTGAGCATTTGCCGGCGGCCGGCGGAACTCAGAAACAAGCTCTCAGCCCTCAAGCCGGATTTCCTCCTCAGCCTCGACACGCCGCAGATCCACAAGCAGCTTGACCGCCGTCCGCCCGGCTTTCGCTACATTTACGAAGTGCACACGCCGTATCCGGACGGCCTGAAACGCCTAAGACATCAGAATTGGCGGGGAGTATCGGCAATCCTCACGCCCACTCACGCCCACCGCGAACTAGTATTATCACTCTTAAGCGGAAGGATCGATTGCCCGGTCGAGGTCGTCCCCAATCCGCTCCCCTCAAACGCCGGCGACTATTGCGAAGCGCCGAAATATCCCCGTCCCGTGGTGATTTGGGTAGGACGGCTCGACCCGCATAAAAACTGGCGAATGTTCATCGAAATCTGCCGAAGCCTGAACACATCGGGCACGGACATGGAATATTGGCTCGTCGGCACCAACAAGATTTCACCGCTGCAAAAGGCCCTGCTCTGGGAGGAAATAAAAAAGGCGAATCTGGCAAAACGCTTTCGCTGGCTGCCTTTTGTGCAATATGAAAAAATGAATCGGCTCTTAAGATTCACGGCTTCTTCAGGCGGATGCCTGGTTTACACCTCGCATTTGGAATCCTTCGGCATGGCCGCGGCCGAGGCCATGGCCAATTCCTGCCCGGTAGTCGTGCCCGACCTGGGCGGATTCCACGATTTCGTCATAAGCGGCGAAACCGGTTATCGTTATCCGCCGGGAAACACCCGGGCAGCGGTGAATTTTATCCTCAAGTCCATTCATGACCTGCCCGGACGCTCGAAAATCGCGGCCGCCGGGTACAAACGAGTTCATGATAACTACTCCGCCCGCATAACCGTGCTTAAATTGATCGAGACCTTGCAAAACCTGGCAAAGTAATATTTTTTATAATCATTTGCATCAATCAAAACACTAGCCCGAAGCGCAAGCGAGGGATCGAATATTTGTCCTCGCTTGCGCGTCGGGCTGGTGTATGACGAATTTTGGTGAATAATCAACCACACAGGATACAGCACCCATGACAAAATTGAAAGTCTTGCTCACTTTCGGCACCAGGCCGGAGGCTATTAAAATGGCCCCGGTGATTCACTGCTGCCGCCGCAATAGCGCAAATCGAGAGCATAGTATGCGTGACCGGGCAGCATCGCCAGATGCTCGACCAGGTCGTCGATTATTTCGGCATCCAAATCGACCGGGACTTGGAGCTGATGGCCCCCGATCAGACCCTGGCCGACTTGACCTCGCGCTGCCTGACCGGCCTGGACGCGGTAATTGCCGAATATCGGCCCGATTGCATTGTGGCGCAGGGCGATACAACCACAGTCATGGCCGCTTCCTTGGCGGCGTTTTATCGCCGCGTTCCCTTTGTGCACGTGGAAGCCGGCTTGCGCACCGGCAATCTGCAAGCCCCCTGGCCGGAAGAGCTCAACCGCCGCATTGCCGGCCTGGTGACCGCCTTGCACTGGCGCCGACGCCCCGCGCCGCCGAAAACTTGCTCGGCGAAGGGGCGGCCGCCGACCGCGTGGCCGTTACCGGAAATACGGTAATCGACGCCCTGATGTGGACCGTCAACCGCCAGCGCAATCAGTATCTTCCCTGGCAGGAAAAATACGTCGTCTTGGGCAGCCGCCGCATGGTGCTTATCACCGGCCACCGTCGCGAAAATTTCGGCGACGGCTTGGAACAAATTTGCCACGCAATTCTAATGCTATCCGGCGGTTTTCCGGACGTGGAATTCGTCTATCCCGTGCACCTCAATCCCAACGTGCGCAAGTCCGTTGGCAGGCTATTGGCAAATTCCCCAAATATCCACCTCATCGAACCTGCGCCGTACCCCGAATTCGTATGGCTCATGGATCGATCAACGCTGATTCTTACCGATTCCGGCGGCGTGCAGGAAGAAGCGCCCTCGCTCAGAAAACCCGTGCTGGTAATGCGGGAAACCACCGAGCGGCCTGAAGCCGTCCAGTCCGGAGCCGCCCGACTGGTTGGAACCGATGTTCAAAAAATCGTAGAACAGGTTAGCCTTTTGCTTACCGATCCGGCCGAGTACGCCTCGCGACAAATCGACGTAAACCCTTATGGCGACGGATATTCAGCTCAAAGAATTGTCGATCTTATCTTATGTCAAGAGTGGCAAAATAAAACATCGGCCGGTCTAAAAACCGATTCTTCTACGCCCCCAAAACCTGTATTGTCGCAAGCAGTTTCACACCATGCTGCATAGCTGGAATAAGTGCGCAATATAATCTTTTTGGGATATCTAAGTTGATTATTGATGCTCGATAATCAATTTTCGTGGTAACTCGTTGCCGGCACACCCTTTATTTGCATCAACTTGGCATTGATCCTTTTCGACGTGCCGGCTATACTTCGGCCCCCTTAAAAAGCCATATAAGAGGGGTGGAAATCTTGTTTTGTCCTGTCATGGCCGACATGGTCAAATTGCAGGGAGGCGTATCAATGACCACCTACCTATCAGACATCTGGCGACTAAGATATTTTTGGTCGGCCTTGGTGCGTATCGACTTACGCAACCGCTACCGCCGATCAATGATCGGCATAGGCTGGTCGCTCTTGCACCCGATCGCCATGACCGTTGTCTTTTGCGTGGTATTTAGCCAGATTTGGCATAAAGATTGGAAAGAATATGGACCTTATGTATTAACCGGCTTGATATTCTGGAATTTCATTACATCCGGAATGAATCAGGGTTGCCAGTGCTTTTTCCAAGGCGAATCGTACATCCGCCAACACCCGGCGCCATTGGCCATCTACCCTTTGAGAACCGCCTTGGGGGCTGGCATTCATTTTCTCTTCGGCCTTTGTGTCTTGTTGACGTTCGTTTGGCTGGTGAACGGTTTCGGCAACCTTCCATTCTTGATCAGTCTTTTGCCGACTATGGTTCTCATGTTCATCATTTGTTGGTCCATGGCGATCTGCATGGGGGTGCTCAACGTGCTTTTCCAGGATTGCCAGCACCTGATTGAAGTTCTGCTGCAAATTCTTTTTTATTTGACGCCTATCATGTACGACATCAAGGATCTCAATTTAGGCGGAAGACTTTTGAAGATTTTCTATTTAAATCCTTTGACGATCATGTTGAACATGCTGCGGCAGCCGGTTCTCTATAGTGAACTGCCGTCGTTGAAGATATGCGCCTTGGGAGCGGCGGTTGCGATTCTTGCCGTCGCCGCCGCCGTTTTGACCCTCCTGCGTTACGAGCGGCGGATAATCTTCTATTTGTAGTCCCAGGGAGCAATTCTTGATGCGATTGGTTGAACTTGAAGACGTGGGTTTGCTTTTCCACGTGCGGCGACTCGGCCGCATCAGCCTCAAAGAATATTTGCTCCAAGGATGGTTTCGGCAGTCGAAAAAAAACAGCTTTGAAGTCCAGGCCCTGGAACACATCGACCTTACGATCGAGGAAGGCGACCGCCTGGGCATAATCGGACACAATGGAGCGGGAAAAAGCACCTTGCTGAAACTCCTGGCCGGCATCTATCCGCCCACCAGCGGAAAGCGAAAAGTTCGCGGCCACGTCAGTTCGCTCTTCGACATCGCCCTGGGTTTCGAAGGCGAGGCCAGCGGCTGGGAAAACATTTCATACCGGGGTTATTTGCAAGGCGAAACCCCCAAAACAATCCGCTCCAAAATGCAGCCCATCGCCGAGTTCAGCGAATTGGGCGACTTCCTCGACATGCCCGTGCGCTATTATTCGGCGGGCATGCTCGTGCGCCTGGCCTTTTCAATAGCCACGGCCATCGAACCGGAAATTTTGATTATCGACGAAGTCCTCTCCGCCGGCGATATCTCATTCCAGCACAAAGCCCGCGAACGGATGCAAAATCTGATATCCAGCGCCAGGGCGGTGGTAGTTGTCAGTCATGATATGGCCTCGTTATCCATGCTCTGCGACAGAATATTGTGGCTCGACCACGGCCGGATTTGCATGTTAGGTAAAAAGGAAGAAATCATTGCGGCCTACCAGCGACAACAATCCAAAGATATCGCACAACTGAAAGCAGCGTAAAAAACAAATTGATTATAGTCCCGGGCGAATATGCCCGGGGACTAACGGATAACTTGGTCTTATGCGGTTAATCTATTTTTCCCCAGTTCCGGCCAAGACTTATGCCCAGCGCCCGCATTTCACCGCGCAAGCCTGGTTGGAACTTGGCGCCGAACGCGTTTTGTGGGTCGATCCTTATCCTTGCCGCTTGCCGCGCTTGGGCGACCTCCGGCTGATCCGCGGCTCAAACCACCAACACTCCCCGCTCGGCACCGGGTTGAAGTCCTGCGCACACCGGCCCTGCCCATCGAGCCTTTGCCCGGCGGATCATGGATAAACAGCCGTTTGTTTTGGCGGGGGGCATGGCAAAAAATGCGGGATTTTGCCCGCGATCCGCAAACCACGATCATCGGCATCGGCCGGCCGTGCGCGCTTGCCCTTGCGGCCCTGCGAGAATTGCCGCACCATGCAAGTTTCTACGACGCCATGGATAACTTTCCCGAGTTCCATCGCGGCCTTTCCCGGCGGGCAATTCAATATTACGAAAATCAAATCGCCTCCGCGGTCGACCTGGTGCTGGCATCATCCAGTTATCTCGCCGCCAAATTTACAAATCGCGGGTTGAACGTCAAAAAAGTCCCCAACGCCTATCAGATGTCAACCCTTCCGCCCTGGCAGCCGGCCTTTCGCCGTGACGTAGTGCTTGGTTATTTAGGGTGCCTGGGATCATGGTTCGACTGGCCGTTGGTCCTTGAACTTGCCCGCCGCCTGCCCCGGGCCCGCCTGGAATTGATCGGCCCGCGCCGCGCCGCTGCCGGGCAATATGCCTTCAAACATATATATTTTTCCGCCGTGCCGGCAAAACGAGGCGGCGAAACATTTGGCCAGGTTTTCTGCCGGGCTGATTCCCTTTCGGAACAACTCACTTACGGCCGGCGTCGATCCGATAAAATATTACGAGTACCGCGCCGCCGGATTGCCCGTGCTTACAACCAGTTTCGGCGAAATGGCCTTGCGCAAATCCGAGGATGGCGTGTTCTTCCTGGATCAGGCAAGAGATTTACCGTCGCTTGTCATGAGTGCCCTGGGACACCGTGAAAATCGGACCACATTGGCCCGTTTCCGCCGCGAGCACGATTGGAGGGAACGCCTTGTTAGGGCTTCGCCTTTCAACAGCCTGCTTAACACTTTTACCGGACAAGGGGCGGCGTGATGTTTATTGATTATCTCCAAAATCTTCCCGCATGTTACGGCAATTCCTTGGCCGCCCCGGCGCCCCAACGGCTGCATTACCCGTGCCGTATTCTTGTTCTATCGCTTTTGATGCTGGCATGTGTCATTCCCCGGGCATTGATAGCCTTGCGCCTAAGCAGCATCTGTCCCGATGGCGTTCTCTACATCGGCCTGGCCGAAGCCCTTAAAGAGAGCCGCCTGCGCCAGGCTTTTGAAATAATGAACCTGAATATTTACCCCGCGGTGTTGGCGCTTCTTAATCGCCTGGGATTGAGTTGGGAGATGGGCGGCACGATTTGGGGCATACTGATTTCTTGCCTGGTTATCCTGCCCCTTTTCGGCTGGGTGCGCAGGCAGTTCGACGACGCCGTGGCCGTAACGGCATGTTTGCTGTACGCGGTCCATCCGGTCTTTATCCAATGGAGCCCGGAACTCATCCGCGATCCCACGTTCTGGTTCTTCTTCGCCTTGTCGCTGTACTTGATATGGCGGGCCGTGGTCGAGGTCCGTATCGGCCTTTCGCTGGCGGCGGGCCTGGCCCTGTCGCTGGCAATTCTTACGCGTTTCGAGGGACTCTTGCTCTTCGTACCCCTTGGTTTATGGACATTTTGGCGATTCCGTGCCTTAAACCGGGGCCGCGATAAAGCAAAACTCGCGGCCGGCTGGGTACTTGCGTTTTTCGCCCTTCCCGCATTGATACTATTGGTCAATTTCACCTTGCTGCGGCATCACTCGCAATGGGTCACGATCCGTTCCTCCCCTTTGTCGTTCATCGGTCGTTGGTGGAACGGGGTGTTCCTTTCCGCGCCGGTCGATGCCGCCGCTAATCTTCATGGCCAATTATATGTTCCCCTGGGGAGGATGATTGCCATTTATGTACCGACGTTGGTCAAAGGGCTTTCCCCGCTGTTCGCTTTGCTCATGCTGGGCGGCATGTGGGGATGGCGCCGCGTTTGGGCCCGCCGCGATCATCAAGCGCTGTTCTACACCGGATTGGCAATCATGCTCGCCGCCTGGATCCACGCCTGGTGTGCAAAAAGTTCCTGCGATCGTTATTTTCTGCCGATGGTGCTGTTCGGCTCGCCCTTCGCGGCTTTAGGGCTCATGGGCCTGTCCGCGCGATTGCTGGGTCTCGCCGGGCAGTTGAAAAGCAAGGTGTTTTTGCGGCCTGCCGCCTTCGCTCCCGCGATTATCGTCGCCTGCACCGGCTGGTGCGTCGCCTATTCGGGCCCCTACGACCGCCGCGGCGCAGAAGTGGAATTGGCCGGTTGGGTCCGCCGGGAATACGGGCCTTCGCCCCTCATATACGGCTCCGAAGGCGTAACCGCCGTGGTCGCCTATTATGCCAAGGCCAATTGGGCCACCCTGGCTATGTACATGGACGACGCCGCGGTCTTGGAGCAAGTCAAACAGCTCAAGCCCGACGTGATTCTGCTCTCCTCGACGCGGCGTAAAAACTTGTCCGATACAAGACAACTCATCAGCGAAATCGAGAAATTGGAATATATCGAAATCCCCCGAACAAAATTACCGCGCGGAACGGACGACGTGCTCACGGTTTTATGCCGAGGCAAAGTCCCGCCGCCGGTGAACATCGAGGCCTGCGGCAAGACAATCTCACGAAAATAAAGGATTATTTCGAAAAGAATAGGGACGAAAAACGTCCCAACGCAACGGATTGCGTCATGATTTCCCTGGTTTTCATATTTTTATTGACCTTCGCCGCTTCATTGGCGCTGACAGTGCTTGTCCGCGCGACGGCCTTGCGCTGGGGAATTGTCAACCGGCCCGATGGCCGGAGAAAACTTCATCACGGCGTTAAACCCGTAGGCGGAGGCGTGGCCGTCTATTTTTCCATGATTTTTGGACTCCTGGTCGTCAATTACCTGAATGACGGATCATGGAAAAATCCTTGGGAGCTTTCGCTGGTAGTCATATTAGCGGGCGGTGTCGTCTGCCTTTTCGGCCTGATCGACGACATCTACCGCCTCAACGCCCGTTTAAAGCTCGCCATGCAAATTTGCGCGGTTTTACCCATCGCCTTGGCTGGATACAGCATCGACAAGGTCGTCGCCTTCGGATACAGGATCGAACTCGGGCCATTAGCCATACCGATAACGGTACTCTGGCTTATCGGCTGCATAAACGCCCTGAACTTGATCGACGGCATGGACGGCCTGGCCTCGGTGGTCGGTCTTTCCACCGCCGCCATGATGGGCCTGATTGCGGCCAGCGAAGGCCGCACACATGTTAGCATCATTGCCTTGGTTCTATCGGGCGCATTGGCCGGATTCCTCGTGCTTAACCGCCCGCCCGCCAGCATCTTCCTGGGCGACTCGGGGAGCATGGTCATCGGTCTAGTAGTAGGCCTGCTGGGAATGCAAGGATCGCTGAAAACTTCGGCCACGCTTTCCATCACCGCCCCCGCGGTCGTGATGACCTTGCCCATGTTCGACATCGTCGCCGCCGTGATCCGCCGGGAATTGACCGGCCGGCGCTTCTATTCTCCCGACCACGAACATATCCACCATCTCCTGCTCGCTCGAGGTTTGACTCCCTGGCAAGTTTTATGCATCGTAGGCGCTTTGTGTTTGACCACCGGGGCCGCGGCCACGGCAGCCACCATTTTCCGCAAGGACGCCCTGGCGTGGATAACCGCCCTGGTCCTGGTTATGTTGCTGATTCGCATGAGATTATTCGGACATCGTGAATTCTCCCTCTTGCGCGACGTTGTGCTTAAACAATTTTTTAATCTCGCCCGGTTTTTGTCTCGATCCGGCCGATCCGGAGAATCGATCTTCATGGATCATCCCGACCTCACCCTGGAAACTGCCTGGCAAACGCTTGTAACCGGGGTCAAACACTGGAATATCGGCCGATTGGAATTGACCTTTCGCCGCGGGCCAATAATCGGACGGCGGTATTGGATCGACCCCGGCATAGATAATGTCCAAGAATGCCGCTGGTCTATAGCCGTTTCAATTGGAAGGCACAGCGACCGGCTTTTTGAACTTGCCGCCGACGGATGGAATGATCCCCGAAAACGCGATGAGCTAAGGGGTCTTACCGACATGCTTAAGTCATTTGGCAATCGCCTGTGCGAGCATGATGAAGAAGCGGAAATCTTCCCGTTTTTAACCGAAATATACAGCATTTACCCAGATGCGCGCCGCGAGCACCGAAAGGCGGCATGAACAATTACACCTCTGTGGCAGGCACACTTTGCGTACCTGCCACGTTGTATCTGGAGACAATAGAAAAATGCACGAGACGCCCGACGTTATTCCCTTGCCCAGGCCAAGACCGGATCTGGACATCGGCGTTGTGTTTACGCACGAACTCGATTTGATGCCGACCTTGCTCACGACTTTAAAGGCCTCGGGCAATGGTTTGCGCATGCGGCTTGTTTTGATCGACAACTTTTCCGACTGCGGCGTCGATAGCTATCGTCAATTGTTTCCGGACACGCTCGTCCTCTCGAACGACCGCCGCCTGCACTATGCCGCGAATCTTAATCGCGTGCTCCGCGCCTCGACGGCAAAATACGTTTTACTTCTCAACACCGACATGTACTTCGATCCGGAAGAGCAATGCCTGACCCGAATGGTCGCCTTCATGGACGCCCATCCCGATTGCGGCATTGCCGGCTGCCGGCTGTATCACGCCGACGGAGATTTCGCTTACCCGGCGCGCCGCTTCCAGACCATCTCCACAATCGTGGCCCGCCGTCTGGGCTTGAGCCGGCTTTTTCAGCGATCCCTGAAAAACTATTTCTACCGCGAACACGCCATTACCGAAAGTTTCACCTGCGATTGGCTCTCCGGCTGCTTCATGATGATCCGCCGCGAGGCCTTTGAAGACGTGGGCTGCTTCGACGAAGGTTTCGCCAAGTATTTCGAGGACGTGGACATGTGCCTGCGCATGGCCCGGGCAGGATGGCAAGTCATGTATAACGGCGGAACGTATTGCTATCACCTCGAGCAAAGGGCCAGCAAAGGTATTTTTTCGCTCGATGCCCGCAAACACCTTCGTTCGTATCTTCGTTGGTTGTGGAAATGGGGCTTTGCCCCGGATCACCACGCGGCCCCTCCCGCCCCCCGCCGCATCGCCGGTTAAAGGATTCTCATTTGCCTCCGGAGAATACAAGGACATTATGCATTTATTTAGCCCCCTGTGAACACACCTCTATTATTTAGCCCCCGGTGAACACACCGGGGGCTTTGATTGCGGCTTTTAGTTTCCTCCAATTCCCGTTGCATACCCTGTATCCCGCACTTTAAAGTATGATATAATGATCCCTCATTTGTTGCACGACTTGCGATTATAAAGTCCTGAACCCGAGCCCTGAACCATTCATGCATTCCACTATAGAAAAACTCATCTCGGCCGGTCCCGTGATCACCGACGGCGCCTGGGGAACCAGCACGGCGGTCATCACCGACGGCGCCTGGGGAACCCAATTGCAGCTCCGCGGCATGCCTTTGGGTTCGACTCCGGATACTTGGAATCTGGCCCAACCCAAAGAAGTCGAGGAGGTTGCCCGGGCCTATGTCGAAGCCGGCAGTCAGGTAATTCTTACCAACACATTTTGCTCCAATCGCTTCATCCTCGGCCGGCATGGACTGGCCGACAAGGTTGCCGAAATCAATCGCCTCGGCGTGGAAATCTCCAAAAAGGCCGCTGGCGACAAGGCCAAGGTCTTCGCTTCCATCGGGCCCAGCGGAATAATGCTTTTAATGGGCGACGTGAGCATGGACGAATTGCAGGAAGCCTTTGCCCAACAGGCCCGGGCCCAAGCCGCCGCCGGCGCCGACGGAATAGTGATCGAAACCATGTCCGATCTGACCGAGGCCAAGCTGGCCCTAGCCGCCGCCCTGGAAACCGGCCTGCCCATTGTGGCTTGCATGACTTTCGATTCCGGGGCCAAACTCGACCGCACCATGATGGGCGTAACGCCCGAACAAGCCGCCGAGCAATTGACCTCGGCCGGGGCTGACGTAATCGGAGCAAATTGCGGTCAGGGTATCGCCGGATATGCGCCGATATGCGGCCGATTACACGCCTCTACAAACAGACCCATCTGGATCAAAGCCAATGCCGGCCTGCCGCATATGGCCGATGGCAAGGCGGTTTATACTCAAACGCCCGATGAATTCGCCTCCTTTGTCCCGCAACTCGTCCAATCCGGCGCCGCCTTCATAGGCGGATGCTGCGGCACCACCCCCGATTTCATCAAGGCCATTAGAGCCAAATTTAGCGCTTAATACGCCATCAAAAACCGCTTGCGGTTTCGCGAATCAAAAACCGCTTGCGGTTTCGCGATGCATGAATTGCCCCTCACACCACCGCCGTTTCCCGCTCGGATATCATAACGGGCAGCCTGGCCGGCTTGGAAACGGGCGCAACTCTAGGCAAGGCCGAATCGCACGGAACGGCATCCGGCCGATCAACGACGGCGGCGTTGCGCTCATAGAACGTATTGGGCTCGTAAGTCCAACCGCGGCCAGGCGCTTTTCCTCCCTGCGGATTTGACGAAGCACCCATAGGCCGCCTATCCAGGAAAACATCCGCGATTTCCAGCCGAACTCTTCGTGCAACTCCCTAAGCAGCGCCGAAATTTTGGCGTGCATCGCCGGATCGCGGCGATAATACAACTTGGCCGCGCCCACCAGCGCGGAAAACGTTGTCCCCAACTCCCGGGCCTCCCAGGCGTATCGATCGCGAATACAGGGATCAGGATGATCCTTGTATCGCAGCCAGCCGGTCAACGTGGTCCGTACTACGCGCACCACGCTGGGCCCATTGCGCTCGAAGTCGCGGTCGAATGCGCGAATCATGTACTCGGCCGACTGCCGGTCGTTTATGTTGGGATGGCGGTAGTTGAAAATAAGCTGCCCGTGAATGTCGCTGACGTGATATTCGCTTTCGTCCTTCATCAATCCCTTGGCCGAAAGCTCGGCGAAAAGAGGCGTGCCCGGAATCGGCGTATAAAGCATGAATTGATGAAAATCCGTTTCGTGCCGGGCGGCGTAATCCAGGGCCTCGTCGATGTTTTCGGGCGTGTGGTTTTCCAATCCCACGATGGTCGAGCCCAGTACGCGTATCCCGTGCGACTGCAATTCCCGCACAAGCTCGAACGTATCTATGCCCTTAAGTTTGGCGTATTGGCTGTTTTCGCCTTCGATTCCCATCCACACCCAGGATATGCCCAGCGCACAAGCTGTTCCATGCTGTAAGAGCGGAGCACATTGGCCGAACTGAACACGTCCAGCGACCAGGATTTGCCTTTGCGCTCCATCAATTCCAAGAGCCGCAACGCCCGCTTGCGATGAAAAAGAAAATTTTCATCCATCACGAAAAACGAACGGACGTGCATGTGCTTTTCCATCTGGCACATTACGTCGAACAGTTCGTCGCCCGTTTGATAAAAATGCACGCAATTGCCTTTTCCGCCGAACATCGCCGAAGTGGAGCAAAAATTGCACCCCAGCGGACAACCCACCGAGGGAATAAGCGTGGCCGCCACTTCGCCCGGCTGTTCCAGCACCGATACCCCGGCGTTTCTGGTCCCGAAACCCGAAGTTATCATGGGATGGCGTATGGGCCGATCCGCGTCTTCGCCCAAAAAACGCCGGAACCACCGCACACCCTCGCCCTTGACTATGTAATCGGCGTCGATCCGCTCGCCCAGGTCCGGAACATTGGCAATGTGCCCGCCGATAACGATTACCGCACCGGGCTGGTATTGCCGGACCAATTCGCACATCTTTTTGACCTTCAGCATGTTCGGGATGATCGAAGTAATGCCGATCACGTCGTATTGGTGCGTGCGAATCTCTTCGATAAAACGGTCCAGCACCGGAAAGTCCAATACCACGCACGGGGCCTCGATGTTCGCCTGGATCAGCATCAGTCCCCAACTGCGATGAAACATCCGCAGCGAGAATGCCCCCTGGGTGCGGGTCACCTGGTTGTGATACAGCTCCATGGGATTAAGCCTGCGGCTGCCATATTCGTCGTCCTTGCCGTAAGGCCCGAATACACTGCTCAACAACACCCGGGCGCGAGATCGCGCCGGATGAACCGGCGGCAAGTTTTTTTCAACATGATTATCCATACTATGATCTGTTCGTAAATTAACCATTGGGGATTCCTACGACTCCTGATGCAGCGTCCGGTGCGGCTCAATTTGCAAAACGATCTCAACGGGAGATATCCCGCACCGCGTTTCAATTTCCTTCAGTCATTCGCATCATTTCAGGTATTATATGACCAGTCGCCCATCGAAGTATTTGCACTGTGTATTAGTTGCGTAATAGCTGAGTAATAGTTTTGTTGGATAGTTTAACAAGTGTGAGAAGGTAAATTATCATAGGTTTTATGGGGGGTAATTTTCCATCCATTAAGGGTGCATTTATAGAGGCATGAACTGAATTTTTAACTACCCAATACCGCCCGAATTTGGTATGTTCGGTTATGCAATCTTAAAAAAAATGGGACTGGCTCCCGGCAGTTTTGAAAAAAAACGGCTGAAAACAAGAACTCGGGCGCGCGACTGCCCACGTTTTGTTTTTAAAAAACTTCGTCCATCGAAAATCATGATTTCGCATCGTCCCCTCGGCCTGCCGATCATCCTGGCGATTGTAATGATCGCGCTTTTGGTCGTGCTCACCGTGGGCTGGGTAATTCTAAACGTCAGCGGCGCCCTGCATAGCGAACATTCCGGTTTGTATTGGGCCCTCTTGACCATCGGCTCGTTGTTCATCGTCTTGCTGCTGGCGGGAACGATTCTGTATCTGATTCTTTCGATCAAGGCCATCAATCTGACTCACCGGCAGTCGAACTTCATCGACAGCGTGACTCACGAACTCAAATCGCCAATGGCTTCGATGAAGTTGTATCTCCAGACGCTTTCCCGGCATCAAGTCAGCATGGCCGAGCAATCCGATTTTTACCGCTTCATGCTCGAAGACCTTGAACGGCTCAATCGCCTGATCAACCAGATGCTCGAAGCCGGCCGCCTGGAAGCGCTGAGATCGCCGGATGAAATCGAAGACGTCAACTTGCCGCGGTTGTTGAGCGATTGCGCCGCCTCGGTATGCCTCAGCTATCGCGTGCCCGCCGAAACCATCCGCCTCAGCCTGGAGCCCTGCTCGGCTGCGCCCGGCCCGTCAACATGGAGGTCGTGTTCCGAAACTTGATCGACAACGCGGTAAAGTACGCGGGAAATCCGCCGCGCGTGGAAGTTACCGCCTGCCACGGCCCGAAAAACCAGGTGCTCGTTCAAGTGGCCGACAACGGCCGGGGAATACCTAACCATTTGCGCCGCAAAATATTCGGCCGTTTCGTCCGCCTGGGCCTGGAACTGGAACGGGAAAAACCCGGCACCGGCTTGGGATTATACATCGTCCGCACCCTGGTGCGGCGTTTAAAAGGCCGCATCCGAGTGCGCGATCCGAAACAAGGGCCGGGCACGGTCTTCGAATTGCAATTGCCGGCCGGCCCGGTTGCTTCGCTCTCCCCGCTCCCTTTGAAAGAGGCGCCCAAGGGGTACACGGGGGTAAGGGCATAGGGAGTGAAATTAAACATAACAAGGGACCGCGTCGATGTCCTTGAACACAGCCAAAAAAGAACACATCCTCGTGGTGGAGGACGAACAACACCTGGCGACCGGAATCCAATATAACCTCATCGCCGAGGGTTATCGGGTAACCGTGGTCGGCGACGGCCCCTCGGCGCTGAAGATCTTCCAGGACAATCCCGAAGGCGTCGATCTGGTGATCCTCGACCTCATGCTGCCCGGGATGAGCGGCTACGCCGTGTGCGAGGCCATCCGCTCCATCGACATGGACATGCCCATCTTGATCCTCACCGCCCGCACCTTGAGCGAAGATCGCACCCGCGGGTTCGAGGTCGGCGCAAATCAATATCTTACAAAACCCTTCGACCTGGACGAATTTCTCGTCCGGGTTAAGAACTTGCTCATTTATCACGGCCGCGGCAAGCGGCGCATGCCCCCCGCCGCCCGAATCATGCAATTCGAATTCGCCGAGGCGAAAATCAACTTTGAAACCTTCCAAGTCACCGTGGCCGGCGAACCGGTCCGCATGACGCAGTTGGAAATGACACTGTTAAGGTATTTCATCGAGAATGAGGGCCGAGTAATCCCCCGCCGCGAATTGCTGGAAAAAGTCTGGGGAGTGCCGGGCAGCCTGAACACCCGCGCCCGGACCAATTCATCCGCCGCCTGCGCAAATACCTGGAGCCCAACCCTTCCCAGCCCCGCCATTTCCTCACCATCCGCGACGCCGGCTATCGCTTCGTGGCCCGGCCGGAATAGTATATTGAAACCGCTTGCGGTTTCGCGCCACCCACAGAAAACTGCAAACTGACAACTGACAACTTAAAACTCGTATGCGTTTAAAGCTCATCGCCTGCGAAATATTCTATCGCGAACTGTGCGCAGCCATCGCGAAATCAGTCAACCAGATCGACGCCGAGTTCCTGCCCAAAGGGCTGCACGACATCGGGCAGGCAGGCATGTCGTCCCGGCTTCACGAAGCCCTGGCCGCGATCGATGACTCGCAATATGAAGCCGTCTTGCTGGGCTATGCCCTGTGCAGCAACGGCCTGCTGGGACTCAAGGCCGGAACAATCCCCCTCGTTGTTCCCCGGGCGCACGATTGCATTACCCTATTCCTCGGCGACAAACAGCGATATCTCGATTTCTTCCAAAAGAATCCGGGAACGTATTTTAAAACCAGCGGCTGGATCGAGCGCGGCCAAGGCCTGGCACAAGCCGGAATGGATACTATTCAACACCAGGCCGGAATGACGCTCTCTTTCGAAGCCCTGGCGGCCAAGTACGGCGACGACAACGCCCGGTTCCTGTACGATCAATTATGCAACATGACGCGAAACTACAGTAAAATCGCCTTTATAGAAATGGGCGTCGAACCCGACGATCGTTTCGAGCGCCAGGCCCGCGCCGACGCCGCCGCGCTGGGCTGGAAATACGAAAAACTCCAGGGCGACATGTCGCTGATCCAAGACCTCCTCGACGCCCGCTGGGACAACGACCGTTTTCTCACGGTTCCGCCAGGCTACCGAATAGCGTCCTGTTACGATGAACAAATCATCAAGGCGGAAAAACCTGCTTGATTGTTCTAGGTGTCGTTAAAGTTGCTTCTCTCAGGGACATAGTCGGGATAATGGCGATGTCAATCCTTCATGGTGAACGAAATTCACAACGACACAATTTGTTTATCTACCCCCAAACCCCCTGCCCCTGGGGTCTTTACATTTCAATTATTCATATCATAATCATGAAGTCTTTTTAGGCCATGGGTATTCGGGAAAGAGGCAGCGATATCGAATGAAAAAGATCGGTCGATTCTTTTTTGATATGCAACATGTCTAACTCTTACAGCGGCTTGGCAGATTGTCGCCTTATGAAGGCGATATTAGACGTTACGTATCCCAAGATGTAGAGTGTTAGACATGCCCTACAAGATAAAAATGTCAGGAACCATTTACCGCGTTATTTAATTGGAAAATGTCTATAATCGGGTCCCTGATCCCTCTCATTTCATTATCCATTAGTCGAAAAACCGACTGCGAATCTTCTTTCAGACACATTTTAGACAGAAGGAAAAGGAGGAAAAAAATGAAGTTCCATAATATATTTTTCCTATTTGGTTTTTTGATATTTACCTTTTTATCAAGTGATGTACAGGCATATAATGGGAAAACGTATTGGATAGCTAATCCTGTTTTCGGTGAGCTCATGGATGCACAAGGCGGGGTTTGGGATGGTTACAAATCCTATGAAGGTATCGATTTGTTAAGCGGTAATTGGCGTGCCAATCTCCGCATCGGGAACAATCAGAACTGGATTGACGCTTACTACTTTCCAGCTTCGTATGTCAAGACAACTTCGTCGAGTATTACCAGTGTGCTTAACTATATTCAGGCGCCAATAACGATCAACATGAATGCAACAATGGTCAAGGAGACTACAAACTTAGGGTTGCGATATGATAGTTATGTAGCAAGTGAGCCCTGGGTAATGCAGCAAACTTACACTATTACCAACAATGGCAGTGCTCCATTGTCTGACATAGCCTTCTATCAATACTATTTCCCCAGCCCCTATAACTGGTATCCTACAAATTGGGCGCCTTCACATGTAGATTACACGACAGGCATTACAGATCCAATAAACTATAATTATGACATCACAATGTACGGCCAGTATGGCAGCAATTATGAGTGGGCATATACCGCTCTGAGCACCAATATTGCGCCTCTGCGCATGATGTTTATCATGGCGGCGGCTATCCAAATGATCCATACTTTACGCCTTTCGGTTCTGGTTATTTAGGGCGACCCTCCGCCGCTTATAGTGATGTCCTACGGCAGGTTGAATACGACACATTGCGGAATGGAACATTTTACGACGCACCGAACGGTTCAGAACCCAATGCCGTAGCGGGGGCTTTCAAGTGGGATATAGGATCCTTGTCCCCTGGCGGCAGCTACACCATTACATTTCTGGAAGCAGTCGCCCCGGAAAGTCAGCCGAGGAGACACGTGGTGTGGAAAGGCGACGATAACATCTGGGACGTTGCTAACCCCTCGAATCCAGCCTGGCTCAACGGCACAACGCCCGATTTCTTTTTGAACGGGGACTGTGTGACCTTCGATGACTCCGGCTCGAACGACCCGGCGATTACTATCTCCGGCCCCGTAGCGCCTGCCTCAATTTTCATGAATAATAACACAAAAGACTACACCTTTATAGGTACGGGCAAGATAACCGGCAGCACCGATTTGATCAAAAGCGGGGATGGCACCATGGTCTTGGCCAACGACGGGGGCAATGATTACACCGGCAAGACCGTCATCACAGCCGGCAAATTGCAGCTATCCGGAGGCGACAACCGACTGCCGACCACCGGCGATATCTTGATTACGGGAGGTGTATTAGATTTAGGCGCAAACAACCAAACCACCTCCGGAGCTGTCAGATTCATGGGCGGGACGGTGCAGAACGGCGCGATAGTCAAATCCGAGAACGACTACGACGGCCAGTCCGGCACAATCTCGGCAGTACTTGACGGCGCTGTGGGTTTAACCAAATCTACAGACAGCACGCTGACTCTTACTTGCAACAATACTTATACCGGCACTACCACGATCAAAGCCGGCACGCTGGCGTTGGCATCCACCGGCTCGATTCGCGCAAGCACACTGATCACCGTCAACTCCGGCGCGACCTTCGACGTCACGGCCGCCGGTATTGCACTGGCTTCAGGCCAGACCTTGGCCGGCACGGGCACGGTCCTGGGCAATGTCGCCGATACTTCCTCCGGCGGCGCGACAATCGTCCCGGGCGGCGTCAGAACCGCCGGAACACTGACTTTCAGCACCGGCTCTACCTTGGGATTGGTCAACGGCTCGGGCAACGTGCTGAAGTTTGATATCGCCCAAAATCCCTCGTCTACCAGCGATTTGATTGTCGCGGATATCTTCGATGCCAGGAACTCAAATAAGATCGACATCAACATCTCGCTCCTGCAATCCACAATCGCCCCCGGCTATTACTCCTTAATTAGGTACGGCACCCTCTACGGCACTCTTGCCGATAACTTGACTCTCAGCGGCGTAAGCTATACCCGCCAAACATTTAGTCTGCAGAACACCGGCTCGGAAATTGACCTTTACGTAGTGGGCGCTTCCGCTTCCCTGACGTGGATGGGTGATGGGATTGCAAATCTCTGGGACGTTGCTAACCCCTCAAATCCGGTCTGGCTAAACGGCGCAACGCCCGAAACATTCTATGACCTCGATAGCGTTACCTTCGACAACTCCGGCGACAACACCATTCCTGTAGTTATTAGCACGACATCCGTGCAGCCTGGCTCATTTACCGTCAACGCGGGGCAGAATTATACTATCAGCGGATCGGGCAAGATCACGGGCACAACCGGATTAACCAAGTCCGGGACCGGGACGCTAATACTAAACAACGGTTCCGCCGGCAATACTAACGATTTCAGCGGCCCGATCAACATCAACGGCGGTATTTTGCAAATCGGCGACGGCTCAACGGGCTACACCGGTCTTGGGTCCGGAGCGATTACGAACAATGCACAGTTAATTTTCAACCAGACCGATAACTACACGGTGGCCGGAAAAATCAGCGGATCCGGCACCTTGGAGCAGAAAGGGAGTTCCTCAATACTTACCCTTTCCGGCGCCAATGACTATACCGGTGTTACGCTGGTTTCCGCCGGCACTTTGCAGGCCGGCAGCAACATTGCACTGGGCAGCACGGTCGCCGGCACGACTATCTCCAATGGCGCCACGCTGGACATCAACAACTATAGTCTGGGTTCAGAAGCAATCACCGTCGAGGGGCCAGGCGTAGGCAGCAATGGCGCGATTATTAACAGTAATACCGCCACCAGCAACGTTCCCCAACAGGCCCTGCGTTTCGTCACCTTGGCCGGCGACACCACCTTCGGCGGCACAAGCAATGCCGGCATCGCAAACTCCGGCCGTTGGGATATCTGCGGAACCACTTCGGCGCCATCCACCCTGAGCACCGGCGGGATTGGGTATAACCTCACTAAAGTCGGCAACAACCAGGTCTCGCTCGTGGCGACAAACGTTGATCCTCAACTGGCAGAAGTCTTTATTAACCAAGGCGTTCTCGAACTCGAACTGACCTCCACATTGGGCGATTCTACTAAGACCGTGACCGTGGACGGCAGTCTTGGCTCGCCGGATACTTTGGACGGCGCGACTCTGCAGCTTTGCAACCTGGCCACGCCCCTAAACAAAGTTATCGTGCTCCAAAACGGCGGCTCCCTGTACGCCAAAAGCAACAGCCTTTCCACCGACAACACAGTTTCCGGCCCTGTCTATATCGCCGATACCGGCGGCATACTAAACGCCGGAGGCGTGCGCAGCGACATCACTACCGCGAATCCCTATACGACGATGACCATCAACGGCGCGGTCATCGGGCCAAGCTGGGCTATTATGACGAAGAACGGTCCGGGCACGGTAATCCTGAATGCCGCCACTAATGCGTTTTACGGCACCACGAATCTCAACGACGGCACCTTGATTGTGAATGGTTTACTTCAGGGCTCCATGGTATTGTCCCTAAGCCCCACCAGCGGCGTAAAAACAACCCTGAGCGGCACCGGCACTATCGGCGGCGCGGTTCAGGACTCACTTAACACAATTATCGCCCCGGCGCATCCGCCGCCAACGGCGCGATTGGCACACTCACCTTTAACAGCGATCTCACGCTCGGGGCCAACGGCATGGGGCAGATCAACATGGACCTCTCCAACAGCCCCTCCGGCACAAACGACCGGATAGAAGTCGGCGGCAACCTGTCGCTGTACCCCTACACAAATGTGCAGATCAATCCTGTCAGCATCTACTTAGGGATAGGCAACTATCACCTGATCCATTTTGCCGGATCGATCAACGGCTCAGGCTCCATAGACCTGATTCTTGCGAGCGCACCACCGGACGACACACGGCAAACTTATACCTTAAGCAGCGCCACCACGCACTATATCGACTTGTTAGTGGGCTCGCCCACCCTGACATGGGTGGGAGGATCTGGAGGCTCCAATGATTGGGACGTCAAAACCACCACGAACTGGTCCGGCACCAGCGACCATCTTTTCTACAACTGCGATCAGGTCAACTTCACCGATTCCTCGGCAAACAATACCGTAAATATCACTGCCCCCGCGGTGTTGCCCGGCTCGATTACCGTCAACTCCAGTTCCGGCCATGATTACACTTTCACGGGTACGGGAAAGATAAGCGGCGGCACCGGATTGACCTTAAACGGCATCGGCAGAGTGACCTTGGCCAACCGCACGGCGAACGATTTTACCGGCACAATAAACATCAATTCCGGCACCCTGCAAATCGGCGACGGCACATACAACAGCGGCATCGCCTCCACGGTAGCCATAATCAACAACGGCGCGCTAATCATCAACCCCGCCTCCGACGTGATCATGGCTAATGTCATCAGCGGAACAGGGACACTTACCAAGCAGGGTTCTGGCATGCTAACGTTATCCACCAGTAATTCCTACACCGGCCCGACAATTATCAACGGTGGCGTGCTGGAACTGGTTTCCACGGGGCAGATCTCCACAGTGTCCGATATATCCACGGCCGATGATGCCACGTTCCTAATCAACGGCGGCTCGCACACGGTGGGAACGATAAGTGGCACGGGCACGACTTGTCTCGCCGCCGGCAGCGAATTGACGGCAAGTTCCATCAATCAAGACACGCTAACCCTCGGCCCTGGGGCTGTATTAACTATCGCCGCGCTGCCGGGCGGTCCACTGGCGGAAGGCTATGGAATATCACCCGTTCCCGAACCTTCCGCAATGATTCTTTTTAGCATGGGAACCTTTGGTTTATTTGTTTATGCCTGGCGAATTCGGGGAATATCGAAGTTTTTTAAAACGTAAATACTACGCAATGACCGGTTAACTCGAGGATTTTTATATCAATTGCGCCCAAATAATCCCGACTAAGGATTCGGCACAAACTCCCCGCCCCGGCATCGTTTCAGATAGTTCAACGCATGCACCTGGCCGGTCATTTCCAGGTCGTCGCGATAAACCGGATCGTGCCAGCCCTCGATGTCTATGGATCCGCGAAAACCCTTCATCCGCAGGATGCTGATAATGTCGGTCCAGTTGGTCTGGCCGAATCCGGGCGTGCGATGATAAACATACTGCGCCCCGCCGCGGATGCCTTGTGTGCGTATTACGTCCCACATTACCGTGGCGTCTTTGCCGTGCAGGTGGAACACTTTATCGGCCCACTGGCGAAGCTGCGGCAAGGGATCGATGAAGCTGACCATCTGATGGCACGGCTCCCACTCCAATCCCAAGGTGCTGCTGGGTATTGCGTCGAAGATCAGCTCCCAAGCGGCCGGGGCATGGGCGATGTTCCAGTCGCCCTGCTCCCAATCGCCCTGCATGTCGCAGTTTTCAAAGGCGATCCGCGCCTTCCGATCCTCGGCCTGCCTGACCAGCGGCGTGAAGATTTTTTTCAGTGCCGGCAGCGAATCCGGCACGGGTTTGCCGGGAATCCGCCCGGTAAAGCCGCAAACCAAATCGCACCCGAACCAGGTCGCGGCATCGATCAGCCTTCCCCAATCGCCTGCCGTCTGAGGGTCGATAAGCGGATTGCCGTAAATGCCCAGCGCACTAATAACCGCCGTACCCCCGAAATCGGCAAGCACGCCTTGAATTTCATCGGCCAGCCGCCTTATATCTATATTGCCGAGATGCGCGGGAAAAACGATCTCGAAACTCTCGAATCCGAGCGGCAAAATATTACGGATATACTCGGCCGGCCGATTTTCGGCCTTCACCAATGTGCCGATGCGTATATCGTCGTGTGAAGTCATGGTAATACCCTTCTAAAATCAAGTCCCCTCTCCCAAAAGGAGAGGGGAGAAATTAGCAAAACTTCAACTTTAACCCGGCTTATCGGCCATGACCACCGAGTTCATCGTATCGCCGTGCAAGGCCAACCGCGGCTGGGCGAATTCGGCCGCCCGCAGATCTTCGGCGAATTCCTCGAACGTAAACGTGCCGCCCGACTCGGTGTTCACCAGCATATTGATGGCAAACAGCGCCCCGTCGCGCGGGCTGGTGCGGCAAGGATCCATTATAATGTCCCGAATCGCAATCCGCCCTTGCGGCTCTAGCGCCTGGAAAACTTTAATAAAAAGTTCGCGATTGTGCCTGCGCGAATGCTGGTGCGCGATCGCGCTCACCCAGGCAAAATCTGCGCCCTTGGGCAGATCATCGCTGTAAAAGTCGCCGCTGACCAATGTGATGCGCTGGGAAAATTCGCTCCTTTTCACCCGCTCCCTGGCCAGGGCAATGGCATCGGGCAAATCGAAAATCGTGGCGATTGCCCCGGGCATCGCCCGCAGAAAGGCCAGCGTCCACGTGCCCGACGCCCCACCCACGTCCAACAAGTGCCGAAACCGCAAAGGCCCAAGTTGAGCCACCAAGTCATCGGCGAACATTTGCGATACCGAATGCATGGCCTCGATGAATGCCGTCCGGTCCGCCTCGGAACCACGGATGCTGGCCTGGCGCGGCTCGGGAGCGCCCGATTTCGCCACCCAAGCCAATTGCGACCAACCGCGCATCACATTCATCTGGTGCCGTATCATGGGTAGAACCGTTTTTGGGCCGCCCTCGGCAAGCAGAGGCCGAATTTCGCCTGGAACGCTGTAATTGACCCCTTTTTTCGCCAACAAACCCAGCGCAGTCGCGGCATCCAAAATAATGGTTAGCGCACGCAGGTCGCAATCCAGCAACCGGGCCAAATCCTCGGCCGGAAGCGATTTATCGCCCAATCGGCTCCAAATATCCAATTCGGCGCAGGCTCCAATTACACAGGCGGGCCGGAATCCACCCATCATCTCCAGAATCTGCTGCCCGGTTGTTGGCCGAGAATCTGCCATAAAAACCCCTGATCGCTCTTATTGATGTAACAGATGGGGCGGCAGTTCAACTGCCGCCCCATCGAATAATCTCAAACATTTATCGGTTTAAACCACCTAAACCCCATTATTTCCATCCCTTTTTATGTGGCAAGACCGTTTAAATCGTTTTGCTTGCCATCGCAACACCCCCACCATTGGGTTAGCAGGGCACATAATCGATGTTGCCCCATTTTTTTCTTTTCCAAGCCGGACCCTTCTGATTTAAAATAAAATGTAGCAGGCACATGCCGTTAAATGTAGCAGGCACACTCCGTGTGCCGTTTGGATTTTTTGCATGTATTTGGGCTGAAAAATGTCCACGCGTTCGCCGTTAATAGCTTTGTTTCTCAGTTTCGCCGTTACAGGCGTGCTTTTCGCCCAATTCAAGGATGCCGAACCGCAAGGCGTAAAAATGGGCGACAGTAAAACATTCCGCTGGCGGGCCGGGCTGATCGTCACCGCAACCGCCGGCGCCTGCAAGGCAATCACCGGCTATGCCCCGATTCCCACCGACTGGCCCGAACAGCAGGTCAAAATCGTGGATGAGGATATTTCACCCGGCGTCAAGGTCGATTACAAGATCATCGACGGCACGGTCAAAATCATGACTATGAAGATTGCCCAACTGGGCGCCGGGCAAGAGGCCAAGGCCCTGGTTACACTGGAGATTAAACGCCGCCCGATCTTACCCCCTGACGACACCGACATTTACGTCCTCCCAGATGTAAAAAAACTCCGCCCCGATATCCGGCCATATCTGGCACCCAGCCCAAAGATCGAAAGCCGCGATGCTAAGATCCACAGCCTTTCGAAGCAAATTATCGCCGACAAGGAAAAGGCCTGGGACAAAGTCGAGGCAATCTACGATTGGACGCGGGAACATGTCACGTACAAGGAGGGAATGCCTCTTAGAGGAGCAATCGCTGCGCTAAAAGAAGGCAGCAGCGATTGCGAAGACATGACCTCGCTGTTTATCGCCCTTTGCCGGGCCGGCGATATCCCTGCCCGAACCGTTTGGGTCCAAGGCCATTGCTATCCCGAGTTCTACCTGGAAGACGACAAAGGCCAGGGCCACTGGTTTCCCTGCCAGGCGGCCGGTTCGCGCCAATTCGGCGGCATTCTCGAAGATCGGCCCGTCCTGCAAAAGGGCGATAACTTCAAACCCTTAAACGGCAAAGGCGAACGACAACGCTATCTGGCCGAGTTCCTCACCGGCGCCGAAACCGGCGGCAAACCCCGCATAACCCCAGTGCGCGAATTGCTGGGCGGCGAAAAGGCGGACAATTAGAACAGTGTTTAGATTGCTGTAGTGTCTGTTTATTGGCTCTCAGATTGCCAAAGTCACATCACGTTGGGGCGACAGTTGCACTGTCGCCCCATTTTGTCGGCGGGGACGGGAGTACAACTCCCGTCCCAACGTGACATTAGCAATCCGAGGCTCAATTGTCCAGGAGCTTGCTCCCGGTGAATTTAATACGCAAAGTGCTTTGCTACATCATCGCGAACTTTGCTCTGGTATTTAATGCGATTGTAGGATGCGTGCTCGTACGCAATAGTTTTTTCATAAAAAAACACGGCGGTCCAACCGCAATGGGTTGGACCGCCGCTTTTGGCTAGACCAGGCCTTTTGCCTGCCGCCGATTTAATATCAAGGCTATTTGGGACGCTTACCTTAGTTGCAACAGGCTGGTGCACAAGCCTGGGGGGCTCCGCAGCAACTCGGCGCCGGGCAGCAAACCGTCACCGGCACTTGCTTGCACACCACCACGGGAACGCAACGGGTAACCGTGTACGGCACCTGTACCGGCACGCACTTTACACAGTTTATCGTCTTTGTGTAACACACCGGCCTGCATACCGTGTAAGGAACCTGCTTGACACATTGCTCGGCCACCATGTGGCAAACCTTATACGGGATCTCCTTGGTCACGCACTCCCGTTCCAAGTGGCATACCTGGTACGTGCAGGTTTTCACGCGCTGCTCCGGAACCATCGTGCAAACCTGGTAATTGCACTGCTTCACGCAGTTCTCCCGCACCATGTGGCATTCTTTCCAGCACACCGTCTTCACGCGCTGCTCCGGAACCATCATGCAAACCTGGTAATTGCACTGCTTCACGCAGTTCTCTTGCACCATGTGGCATTCTTTCCAGCACACCGTCTTCACGCACTGCTCCGGAACCATTCGGCAAACCTGGTAGGTGCACTGCTTCACGCAATTCTCCTGGACCATGTGGCACTCTTTCCAGCACACCGTCCTGACGCATTGCTCGGGCACCATCCGGCAAACCTGGTAGGTGCAGGTCTTGACCCGCTGTTCGGGCACCATCCGGCAAACTTGGTAGGTGCACTGCCTCACGCAGTTCTCCTGGACCATGTGGCATTCATTCCAGCACACCGTCTTCACGCGCTGCTCCGGCACCATGTGGCAGACCTGGTAGGTGCAGGTCTTGACGCGCTGCTCGGGCACCATCCGGCAGACTGTGTAAGGAATCCGCTTCTCGCAGACTTCTTGGACCATGTGGCAGACCTGATAGGTGCAGGTCTTGACGCATTGCTCCGGCACCATCCGGCACACGGTGTAGGGAATCTTCTTTACGCAAGTCTCGGGCACGTACTGGACGCACTCGACCTGCTTTTCCACGATTTCTGGCACCCATACGCGGCACACCGGGGCGCAGCACGTCGGCCCGCAGCACTCCGGCTCGCAGGCCGCCGGTCCGCAGGCAGGTACGCGCGTTTCCCAGTGACCGGAGCAGCACCTTACCGTTTTGGTGCAGCAAACCGGCTTGCACACGGTGTAGCACACCTCGCGCTCGCAAGTTTCGTACACCGGTTTGCATACCGTGTAGCAAATATTCTTGGTGCAGGTCTCCCAGACCGGCTTGCACACCGTATATTGGCAGACCTTTTCGCATTGCTCATACACCGGTCTGCACACGGTATAGCAGATATTCCTGGAACAGGTTTCATATACAGGTTTGCACACCGTGTAGCAGATTTCCTTGCTCTTCGTCTCCCAAACCGGCTTGCAAACGGTATACGGGATTTCCTTGACGCAGGTCTCCCACACCGGCTTGCACACCGTATAGCAGATCTCCTTGGAGCAGGTCTCCCACACCGGTTTGCACACCGTGTAGCAGATCTCCTTGCTCTTCGTCTCCCACACCGGCCTGCAAACGGTGTACGGGATCTCCTTGACGCAGGTCTCCCACACCGGTTTGCACACCGTGTAGCAGATCTCCTTGCTCTTGGTTTCCCAGACGGGCCTGCATACCGTGTAGCAGATCTCCTTGGTCCTGGTCTCCCAAACAGGCTTGCACACCGTGTAGCAGATCTCCTTGCTCTTGGTTTCCCAGACGGGCCTGCATACCGTGTAGCAGATCTCCCTGGTCCTGGTCTCCCAAACAGGCTTGCACACCGTGTAGCAGATCTCCTTGGTCCTGGTCTCCCAGACCGGCCTGCAGACTTGATATGTGCATGTCTTTACGCAGGTCTCCCAAACCGGTCTGCATACGGTGTAAGTGCATTCTCGATAACAGGTTTCGGGAACGTACTTCACGCAATTGACGGTTCTCTGCTCGCAAACCCGCTCATAGCATGTCCTGTAGCAGGTATATTGTCGTTGTTCGTAAACGACTTCTTTGCAGGTCTTCATGACCGTGTAGCACTGCTGTTTGCAGCAGGCATAGTCGGTTGTGCAGCAATTCTCCCGCTCGCAGCAACAGAGTCTTGCCGCACCGCAGTAGCAGGCCTGTGCCTTGCTGTCCGCGACAACCATTAATGCCACCGCAATCAGCGGAATAGCAATCATCCGTTTCATTGCATGCCTCCTTCAAACTCC
Organism: Pirellulales bacterium; assembly: GCA_963838495.1. GTDB lineage: Bacteria > Planctomycetota > Planctomycetia > Pirellulales > Thermoguttaceae > JBEKIK01. Next base: position 1,494,342 of record CAWIRC010000001.1, read on the forward strand.
ACAAATAAACGATAGGGCCTGGTCTAAAAGGCAAAATCACCTTTATTCTATTCGGATTATGCATAACATGTGCATTAGCTACATTGCCCATAACACGCTGACATAATACTGCAGCGTTATTTATACATATTGCGTAAATAGCCAATGTAGGCACCGAACTACTGTAACTATCGTCAACATGGGTTATTTGCTTGATACAGGATGTATGCACAATTTCGCAAATCTAAGCACAAAAAAATAATCAATTAGACCTGTCATATTTACGCAAATCATTGTGAATACAAGATTTATTATGTTTATTCCGGTTTTGTTCGACTTTTCTCTTTTTTGCAAAAACTCGGAATTATGCATTACAGGTTATTGCTCAACCTATAGTTCCATGGTGGCATCTTCTCCTTCTCTTGCGCCAATAAAGAGAATGCCATTCATTTTTCCTTGACATTCAATAACTTCTAACCTACGAACTTGTAAGGGAACTTGCCCATCAACCATTACTGCCAATCAGGTAAGTCCCACGGGAATAGTTCTTCTAAATGCCGTAAGGGATTCAATTCAAGGAAGAGACGCCGCCATACGGCACAATTGATTTGGGGCAGGCCAAGTGAGCGTAAGAGGTTTATATCAAAATGGCTGCCGCCCAAACGGCCCGTGGATTAAAACTAACCATATAAGAAAGGAAGAGGATTTTATGAACGCGAACGGTCGCCGAACTGCTTTCACGCTTATCGAAGTGTTGATTGTTGTGATTATTATGGCCTTGCTTGCCGCCACGATCATCCCCCAGTTTTCTTCGTCTACCTCGGACGCAAAAAAAAGCTCGTTGAATTTCAATTTGCACACTATGCGCTCGCAGATTGACATGTATAAAATCAATCACAACGGAACGCCGCCCAAGTTAGCCACCTTTGCCGACCAAATGACCAAGAAAACCGATATCGACGGCACGGTCAACAACTCCAGCGGGAAATACGGTCCTTACTTCCAAGCCCCGATCCCGCAGAATCCTTACAACAACAGCAACGCGCTGGTTACTTACACCGCCAGTCCCACTGGAACGCCGCCCACTGGCTCAGCGGATTCCGGTGCATCCGGTTGGCAATATGACCAGACCGACGGCGCTTTTTATCCCAATCACACCGGATACGATTATACCAATCAAACTCAGCCTTGATGGATCGTGAGCCGATTGGCATGGCCGCGATTGCCTCAGGAGTTTTAGACACCAAAAAAATAAGACTCATTCATATACACAAGCCCATGGGCTGTTGCTCGTGGGCTTTTTTGTTGGGCAAATCTTATTTTGTCCCCATTCGCATAATCTGCATAAATGAAATGGTTTTTGAAGTGAATTGATCTAGAAAAGTCCCCTTGCCGGAAGTCATTTCAGCCAATACCATATCCTTGAGAAAAGAAAAACGGCTTTATACACCCTCCCATCAGGGGATATTTGCCGTTCTCTTGTTACCCGGTGGTGTAATGGTAACACTAGGGATTTTGGTTCCCTCATTCAAGGTTCGAATCCTTGCCGGGTAGCTTTATTCTACTGATCAATAGGTTTTGTTCCTGGTTAGCCGGTTGCTATAGGCCGGCTTTTTTAATTATTTATCCTTTGGAACATTTATAATTAATCATGTAGGACTAATGCTTTGTGACTTGACCTTGCAACTTATTCCCAGTAAATTGGAAGGTTTACCGCTTTGAACGGTCCAAGGCGGTAATGGATTTTTTACAAATAAACCAGACCGATTTTTTCAAATTAACGCCGGACATCCGTCTTCGCCCCACCCCCTCTCGTCGAGGGAATGGTTCAACAGGTGTGACCTCAAGTCGGGACATAGCCGGTGTGCCTTTTGGAGGATTTGTTTTGGCTACTGTTCTAGTAAAAGATTTAATCGAGGCGGGGGTGCATTTCGGGCATCGCGCCAGCCGCTGGAATCCCAAGATGCGGCCTTATATTTATGCCCGCCGCAATCTGATCCACATCATCGACGTCCGCGAAACCATCCGCGGTTTGTTAAGAGCAAGGAAGTATTTACAACGCATCGCCTCCGGCGGCAGCCTGGTGCTGTTCGTGGGCACCAAGCGCCAGGCCTCCGACACCATCGAACAGCAGTCCCTGCGCTGCGGCATGCCCTACGTAAGCGATCGCTGGCTGGGCGGCACGCTCACCAACTTCCGCACCATTCGCAGCCGCCTTGGACGACTGGAGGAGTTGGAAGCCATTCGCTCCGGCACCGAGATCGAATCGTATTCAAAAAAGATGCAATCGGCCCTGAACCGCGAATACCGAAAAATGTATCGCAACCTCAACGGCATTCGCACCATGAACCGTTTGCCCGAATGCCTGGTGATCATCGACCCGCGCAAAGAAAAAAACGCCGTGTACGAGGCCAAAAAGCTGGGCATCACCACCGTGGCCCTGATCGACACCGATTGCGATCCGGACGAAGTCGACCTGCCCATCCCCGGCAACGACGACAGCATCCGCTCGATTGAACTGATCGTGCAGCTCTTGGCCGATGCGGTGCTGGCGGGCAAGGCGGCCGGGGGGGCCCTGAAGCAGGAACAAACCGAGGGTGCGGTCCCGGTCGGTGGGTGATCGCGCATTTTTCTCGTGCAAGTCCTTCGATTTGAATTGTTTAGCCCGGGCATTTATGCCAGGAGAGTTTTTTTTACCGGACGCAAGCGACCGGGCTAAACTTAAATATATAATTCGAGATATCACAAACCATTATCCGCTAATCGTTGGAGATGTTTTTATGGCAGAGATTTCCGCGGCCGACGTGAAGGCCCTTCGTGAAAAAACCGGCTTGCCCATGATGGATTGCAAACGCGCCTTGGGCGAGGCCAACGGCGATATAACAAAGGCGATAGTACTCTTGCGCAAGGCCGGGGCCAAGGTTGCAGAAAAACAAGCCGGCCGGGCGACCACCTCGGGGCGAATCAGCGTGTTCACCGATCTTGCGCGTAAAGTGGGGGCCATGATCGAACTCCGCTGCGAAAGCGCGCCTGTGGCCGCAAACGAGCAATTCAAGCAGCTTGCCAACGACCTGGCCAGGCAACTGGCCCTCGGACCAGGCGCGGCCACGCCCGAGGCCCTGCTTGCACAGCCTTCACCCAGCCAGGCTAGCCACACGCTCAAGCAACAGTTCGAAGAACTGCACAACCGCATCCGCGAGAACTTCAAGCTCGATCGCATCGTCCGCATCGACGGCCCGTGTGCCGGATATGCCCATCACAACGCCGCCGCCGGGGTTTTGCTGGAGATCGAAGGGGGAAACGATGAACTCGCCCGCGACGTCTGCATGCACGTGGCCGCACTCCGCCCCAAGGTTACCAACCGGGAAGAACTGGACCCGGCCGAAGTGGAAAAAGAGCGGGAAATCCTGGGCGAACAGGCGAAAAAAGAAGGCAAACCGGAAAAAATCATCGCCAAAATGGTTGAAGGCCGATTGCGCGATTTCTACGCCCAGCGCTGCCTTGTCGATCAGCAAATCGCCAATGAAATGAAATACGGCAAAAAAAACGTGGGCCAACTCGCCCAGGAAGCCGGCATGAAAATCATTCGCTTCGTGCATTGGGAATTGCCCAAGGAGTAGGGAGTCGTAACGGGAGTAGTAAAGATGACCGACAATTTGCCGCTAGGCAGCCCCAAGTACCATCGTGTGGTCCTGAAGATTTCCGGTGATGGATTCACGCATCCCGGCGAACGCGGCATTGCCATGGACGCCGTGCTGCACATCGCCAAGCAGACTTACCAAGCCGCCAAACACGGCGTGCAGATCGCCATAGTCATGGGAGGCGGAAATATCCTCCGCGGCGCACAATTCACTTCCGGCAACTCCTGCATCCACGAAGCCACCGCCCATTACATGGGCATGATCGCCACGGTTATGAACGGCCTGGCCTTGCAGGACGCCCTGGAATCGCTGGGCAGCGACACCCGGCTGATGACCGCGGTGCGCATGGACGGAGTCGCCGAGCCGTATATCCGCCGCCGGGCGCGCCGGCACCTGGAAAAAGGCCGCATCGTGATCCTCGCCGGAGGCACCGGCAGCCCGTTTGTGACCACCGACACCGCCGCCGCTCAGCGGGCATTGGAACTCGACGCCGATATTTTGCTCAAAGCCACCCGCGTGGACGGCGTGTTCAGCGACGATCCGGAAAAAAATCCCCACGCGGTCCTGTACGGCGAACTCAGTTACGACGAAGTCCGCCGGCAAAACCTCCGCGTAATGGATCACGAAGCGGTCACCAAATGCATGGAATACAATATGCCCATCATCGTCTTCAATTTTCGCAAGGAAGGAAACATCGAAAACACCGTCCTGGGCGGAAGGATCGGCACCCTCATTCATTGAATGATTGAGAAGAATTTGATACTGTATTTAGAGATCAGGGGTATTTTCACACAGTTTATCTACTGCAAATTGGCAATTGAAATTTTCAAATCGCAAATTGAACAAAGATAAAAATTGACTTTTTGATACTGGGAAGGCCTTTTATTTTTTTCCAATTTTAAATTTGCATTGTGCATTTTGCAATTTGCAATTAGTTTGGTTGTAGCTTAAGGCTTTCGAGGAGCAATACCTATGACCACCGAGGAAATCCTCCTGGACGTGGAAGAACGCATGGAAAAGGCCATCCGCAAACTGAAAAACGACCTTGCCGGCATACGCACCGGCCGGGCAAATCCAGGACTGGTCGATTCCCTTAAAGTCGAGGTCTACGGCTCGCCCTTGCCCATTAAGCAGGTGGCCTCCGTGGGGGCCCCCGAGCCGAACCAGATCGTCATCCGCCCTTACGATCCCGGCACCTTAAAAGACATCGAAAAAGCCATTCAAGCCAGCGACTTGGGCTTCACTCCGCAAAACGACGGGCGGGTGATCCGCCTGAACATACCGCAATTGTCCACCGAAGTCCGCCGAAAAATGGTGGCCCGTGTGCGGGAACTCGCCGAGGAGGCCAAAGTCGCCGTTCGCAACATCCGCCGCGACGGCAACAAATCGGCCGACCAGGCCGAAAAAGACAAGGATCTCTCCGAAGACGACCGCGACCAGGCCAAGGACGAAATCCAGGACCTTACCAAGCAGTACGAAACCCAGGCCGCCGAACTGGCCAAGGCCCGGGAAAAAGAGGTCATGGAAGAATAAATCTTATAAAAAAGGGCATCTCAATTTTATAGATTGCCCGCCCTATTTTTCCCCGCTCTTTTTCACCACGTATTCGTGCGGGCGTTTGCGCAGCACCTTGGCCTCGATGATTTTATCCGCATCGGGCGGATCACGGCCCTCCGGATCGCGGCGCTGGATTTTCGCCAGCACATCCATGCCTTTTATCACCCGCCCGAAAACGGTGTGTACGCCGTCCAAATGGCTGGTGGGCACGAAGGTGATGAAAAACTGCGACCCGCCGGTATCGCGGCCGGCATGGGCCATGCTCAAACTGCCGCGGAAGTGCAGGCGGTGATTGGGCTGATAACATTCGCAGGCGATCTTGTATCCCGGTCCGCCGCTGCCGTCGCCTTTCGGATCACCGCCCTGCGCCATGAAGTGTTCAAGCACGCGATGGAACGTGAGCCCGTTGTAAAACCCCTTTTCCACCAGCGTGATGAAATTAGCCACTGTGTTAGGCGCCTCGTTTTCGAAAAGCTCGACTTCCATGTCGCCCTTGTTGGTTTTGATCAACACGCGCGGCAAATCGTCGGCCTTGCTTTCAGCTCCGCGGATGGCCTGCTCTTTGTCCCAGGACTTTTTCAATTGATCCAGATTCTTTAAATAATAATCCCCCTGCTCGGCCAGCGGATCATTAGGTTGTTTTACGCTGTAATAGCCCTCTTTCTTGGCCATGTCCAGGTAATTCTTCGCCGCGTTGAAATCGCCCACGTAAAGGGCCGCGATCCCGGCGCAGTTGTAAGTTTGGGCGTTGCCGCAATGATTATCGATCAGAAGCTTGCCGATGCGCAGGGCGTTTTCGTAATCGTCTTGCCCTATCTCGTCGTAGAATATGCCCAGCAACAAATCGGTCACGTCTTTATCGGCGTCCGGGGCCTCGATAAAGGCCTTTTCCGCGGCCTGAAAAAGTTGAGGCTTCAGCACGTTGCCTTTGGCAATCAGTTCATTCCATTGTCTTTCAATTTCCGGGCGTTCTTCCTTGGTAGCTATGCGATTCTTCGCCCGAAGCTGCCAAGTTGGCCCACCAGCGTCTTCCACTCCTCAAAAACCCTTTTAAATTCCGCGTTCGCCGGACCGGGCTTAGGCTCTGGGGCGGCGGCTTTTAAGGCTGCCGGGATGTTTATCATCGAAAAACAGACTATCGCCATCAGGACAAGCTGACTCTTGTGCATTGTGATATCCTTGAATATGGAACCTTTTTATTGCCTAATTTATAGATTACTATATTATCTGTTTCCGGCAAGGGTAAACAATGAACAAAAAAAACCGCAAACCGCCCCGCCAAACCGCCGCTTCTAACAGATTTTCAGCCGGCAAAATCCAGGGTAAAACCGTCGGCCTGCGAATAATCGGCGGCCGATTTCGCGGACGCAAACTGCTTTACACCGGAGACCCCCGCACCCGGCCCATGAAAGACAGGCTCCGCGAATCAGTGTTCAATCTCATCGGGGCAGAAATCGAAGGCGCACATGCAATCGATCTCTTTGCCGGCACCGGCGCGCTTGGCCTGGAAGCGCTCAGCCGCGGCGCGGCAAGGGCCACCTTTATCGAGCAACACTACCCCACGGCCGACGTCATCCGCCAGAATGTCCTGGCCTTGGGTGTCCAATCGCAGTCGGAGATCGTGTCTGGAAACGTCTTTATTTGGTTCAAGCGCCGCGGGGATTTGGGAAAAGCCAGTTGGATCGTGTTTAGTTCTCCCCCGTACGATTTTTACGTCTCCCGCTTGGGCGAAATGCTTGAACTGCTGGAGGGACTGATTCAATCAGCCCCTGGAAACAGCATGTTTTTGGTCGAAGCCGACGAGCGCTTCGACTTTGCCCTTCTCCCCGATCCCAAAACCTGGGACGTGCGAAATTATCACCCAGCGGTGCTCGGCGTGTATCGCAAACAAACTGTATAACCGCGACCAACCTGCCTTGGTCGGAGCCCGTCGCGGCTTTCATTAAGAAAGAATTTATTATGGATGTAAGAAATATTAATGACGTACCAGCCTTTATCACCAAAGATGGATCCGAAATTCGCGAACTCCTGGCGCATCGCAATTCCGTGATCCGAAACCAGACTCTGGCCGAAGCACGACTTCCGCCGGGCAGGTCCACAACCCCGCACCGGCACATAAAAACCGAGGAAATTTATTACATCTTGGAAGGCCGCGGTCACATACAAGTCGGCAATGAAACGCAATCGGTGGCCCCGGGCGATGCCGTTGCCATTCCCCCCGGTTCTGTGCATCAGATTACCAACACCGATACTGCCTTACTAAAATTCCTATGTTGTTGTGCCCCAGGTTACGAGCATGAAGACACGTTGCTAATAAACAAATAACATTATGCATATTTCCCAACTATCCCAAGTTGCCAATTGGGCTTTCCTGATGGATTCACTCCTTATATCTGTCCGATCTTATTTGATACCGGATTTTATGAAATTCCGGATCATACCAGATCGGAGTTAGGAGTAATGGATCAGCAACTGCGTGCTTCACGTTGGCCTTATTATGCCATTCTAGCTTGTTTGCTTGCGATATATGCCATTTTGCCCGTTATAAAAGGGCGGGACGCTCATGAATTGGCTGATACTTCGCAACAGCCGGTGGAAATATTCCCAAACACTAATACAGTAATTTGCAAAGTCGATGTTTTTCCCCCGGATGACGATATCAATCCGTCTCCCTTGGAAACGGGATCGTTGTACGAGGCTGCCACGGTAAAACCTTGTGCGGCGATATTGAGTGAGGTTCCCGACTCCAATGATGCCAACGAAGAAACGGCTGATTCAATTTCATCCGAATCATCCGAGCCAGGCGCATCATCCGAATCATCCGCCCCAGAGACATTGGCAGTCGAAAAAGAGAAAAAAACGGAGAAAAAGGTCGTTGAGCCGCTACTAATAGCATCGGGCTTATCTTCCCCGGCGCAGTCCATGACCGGGCAATCGGCGCCGGATGCAAAACCAACGTCCGCACTAAAGGAATCATCCACAAAGGAGTCGGAAAGCAACGAGCCGGCAACAAAAGAATCGGAGACATTGGTTGCCAATTTGCCGAAGATCACAAACCTACCCGCGGAAGCAATAAAGCCGGATTCGCTGGGTAAAAACTATCCCAGCACGGGTTTGGAGCAGTTAAAGCCTCTTGGACCCTCCCACCCGGAGCGATTCAATTCCGCCCAAGAACAATCATCTCTCTGGACCGAGCCCGCGTCGCTTTTATCCCTGCTCGACGAAATAGGCAAGTCCAAACAATTGTCCGATTGGGCCGCCGAAACCATCCGGCTGGTGCACGAGTTAGGCCCGGCCATAACAGGCGGTTCGGACCAGGCCGGCGCCATCCTGGATCGCCTGGCCGATTCGCGCTTGGAGGCCCAGCGCCTGGCCGATTCCACTGCCGATTTGCCTTTGGCGCGAAAATTCCGCCAGGCCTCTTACGCCATCGAAAGAAGGCTGGAGGTGTGGCGGGAAGTCGATCGGCTGGGAACATTGGCCTTGGTCGAAAAGGACAAGCCCAAGCCCGATGCCCAACGCATGTCGATGTGCCTGGCTGAAATCGACAATCTTACAAAGAACTCGGCCGAAGGACGGCAGTGGCGAAAATATCTGCTTGTCAACGCCCTGAAAGAGTTGTCCTTAGAGCGATCGGCGTCAGAAAGCCGGGCCAACGAGCAACGGAAGCTCACCCAACAGGTGTTGGCGCAGTTTGACCGAAACGCCCATGTCCGCACGGCAGCGGCAGTTTATCGCCACGGAACCGATGGCCAGGTTCTGCGCGGAATTGCGGCATTGGGCCGCCGACTGCCTGACCTCGGCCGACGTGTTGCATGACATCGAACAATACGAGCAAACCCGCCTGCCCAGCAATGCCCGGCACTGGGGTGCGATCTGCGGAGCCTGGCCCAATCTTCCGATCCTCAGCACATTGATCTCGCCCGCAGCGTGGAAACTCATTATCGCAACGCGAACATCCGCGTTTCGCTGACCGAGGAACTGCTGAATCGCCTCATACCCGAGCGAAAAATGGAAATCGCGCCCGTCAGCGACACGGTGATGGGCATACCGGTGCAGGGGCAGAGCATGACCTCTACCGACGTGGCCCTGCACCTGATCCCCGATCCGGATCGCGTGCGCATGGCCCTGGAAGTGACCGGCGAGGTGGCAGCCATGACCTCCTCGACCAGCGGGCCGGCGACGTTTTATAACGACAGCGATTCGCTGTACTCTGCGCGAAAACCCTTCGAAATCAACCAGAAAGGCATCAAGCTCATGCCGGCCGAGGTCAACGTGCGGCATCAAACCCGCCTGCGCGACGTGGCCACCGATTTCGACGGCATTCCGCTTTTGGGCATGATTGCCCGGGGCATCGCCCGGCAGCAGCATGAGATGGCCCGGCCCCAAGTCAATCAGGAGGCAAGAAGCAAAGTGGCCAACAAGGCCCGGCAAAGAATCGATACCGAGGCCCAAGATCGATTGACGGAGCTGGTCAATAATTTGAATCGCAAGCTGTTCGGGCCGTTGGTGAATCTGTCGCTGGAACCGACTATGATCGAGGCCCAGACCACCAAGCAGCGTATGACCATGCGTTTGCGGGTGGCCGGGGAGGATCAAATGGGCAGTTTCACACCCCGTCCGCAGGCCCCGGAAAACAGCATGGCCAGTTTCCAAATCGGCGAATCAATGCTGAATAACGCCCTCCAGCGCCTGCAACTCGACGGAAAGACCTTTACCCTGCCGCAACTTGCCCAGCGGATTTCTGAGCGATTTCAACGCCCCAACACCTGGCAAACCAGCCCCGAAAACGAAGACTTGACCGTCACCTTCGCGAAAAAAGACGCCGTAATCCTCCACTGCCAGGAAGGGCGGGTAATGCTGACTCTCAACATCGCGGCCATAAATAAAGGATCCCGGCAATGGAATAATTTTCAGGTCCGCGTGTTTTACAAGCCGCAGGTCAACGGCCGGTCGGCCGAATTGGCCCGCGACGGCGTTATACAACTAATCGCCCAGCGAATGAGCAACGGCTCTCAAATCGCACTCAGGGGCATGTTCTCCAAGGCATTTCCCCAAAACGAAACCGTAAAACTCATGCCCGATCGCTTCCTCACCGATCCGAAGTTGCAGGATCTTGCCGTTACGCAATTTGTAATTGACGACGGTTGGGCCGGCTTGGCTGTAGGACCGGAGCAGTACGCCCTGCGGCTCTCGCAAATACCTGCCGTACGAAAATAGGCCAAGCCCCAATTTTTTATTATCTCCCTGCAATAAAAAAAGACCGCGCTCACAGTCCGTGAACTGGCGAGCACGGTCTACATGTCTCGCCCCGAGTCTGAATGGAATTGGTGTTTGTTCTCGGGGGGGAAGAGACAGCTACCTTTAATCTATCATAAACGATCCAGATTTCCCACCCACTAATCGTGGGGCTTCGCTCGTCTTTTTTCATAAGCTACGTTTGTTATATGCAATCCATCCTTGAAATAAACGCCCTGGATCGGCTTGCGCCCTTTATAACCGACTGGGAAAAACTCTTGACCCAGACGCCGGGGGCCGCCTTTTTCCAGTCTTTCCAATGGTTGGAGGCCTATTGGCGGCATTTCGGCGAAGATAAAAAATTGCGGACGATCATCGTCCTTGATGATGATAGAACCGTAGGAATTGTGCCGTTTATAGTGCAAATCGAAGATACCAGGGTGGGGCGATTGCGGGTCTTGACTTATCCCCTGGATAATTGGGGCTCGTTCTACGGACCGGTCGGGGCCGATCCCGCCGCGGCCTTGAAAACGGCGCTCGAACACGTTCGCCGCACTGCCCGCGACTGGGATATCATCGAACTCCGCTGGCTAGGCGCGCCGGGCACCGACTGGCGACAATCGCAAAATGCCATGCAAGCGGCCGGTTTTCAGGCTTATGCCACGCTTTGGAATCGAACCGCGGCCGCCGACTTTTCCGACGGCTGGGAAAATTATCTGGCCGGGCAAAAAGGCATCTGGATCAGGCGCATTCGGCAGACCGAGGACAAACTCCGCCGCCAGGCAAAGGTGGAGTTTCTCCGCTGCCGGCCGGCAAGCCGGGAACAAGGCGACGGCGATCCACACTGGGATATATACGATGCCTGCGAGTCTATCGCCCGCAGTAGTTGGCAGTCCGGAGCCGCCGACGGCACCACCCTATCTCACCGCGAGGTGCGTGCGTTTTTACGCGACGTCCACGGCCTGGCCTCGGCGGCCGGGGCGGCGGACATGTCCCTGCTAAAACTCGACGACCGTCCCGCGGCCTTCATCTACGGTTATCATTTCCACGGCTTAGTTTACGGCCTGCGCCGCGGATTCAATGCGGAACTTTCCAGAACCGGATTGGGCACCGTCCTGCTTTGGAATACGCTCAAAGACAGCGCCCAACGCGGCGATCGGATTTACGATATGGGCATCGGCTCCCTGGAAAGCAAACGGCATTTTCAAAATCGCACGATTCCAATTATTCGCCTAAGTCATTTTCCCTCCTCTGTTCCGCGCACGCAGTTTTTACGCCTGGGCCGTTGGCTGGAAGGCCGGCGCCTTTGCGGCCTATCTTAAACTGCCTGCCTGGTTCCTGATATGTTTGTAAAACGCTCCCCAGGTAAGCTCCGGGGCTAAACATTCGACTTTTTTCCGACACTCTATTAACCAGTGTTAATCCGAGTTCATCGCGCCCGGCCGCGTCCAGCGTAAACGCAACCGGTGCGCGATGAACGTCCTATGCCGGGAGGTGCAAAGGGATTGCATTACACCGTCCGTATCTGGCCGGAGATTTATCCAAGGAAGGAAGAAACCCCACCGCGATGAATGCCGAACAAACTAATTCATGCTCCCATTCACCGTCTTTGTGTTCTTCGTTCTTTTCACTTTCCACGTTTACGGCGTGGCGGGCCTATAGGTCTCCGGCCCGGGTGTCACCACCGCGCACGGCGCATGGATCGCAAGTGCTGACAGTTGGGCAAGGGTTGGAGTACATCACCGCCGGCTGGCATTGTTGGTAAGCCGGCCCGCGACGCCACCAGTCGCAGATGCCGCACCCAGCGGCACTGGCCAGCAGCATCGCCATAATCATTAAGATCAGTAACTTCTTCATTTTCGATTCTCCATAGATACGTTATCGTTGCCAGCAAGGCTGGATTGTTCATGCGTTGCTGTTTGCCGGCCTCGGCGCGGCGGCGCAAGAAACTATGGTACGGCTGTCATTGCTGGGGCAGCGCTACAGCCGCAAGGATCGCAAGCGCCAACTGTGGGGCAAGGATTTGTGTACATCACGGCCGGAGGACATTGAGCTTGGGCGCGGGCGCCGCCACCAGTCGCATATCCGGCATCCGGCCGCGCATAAAAGTACAATCGACACGCTCGTCAAAAGCAGCAACTTCTTCATTTTTCGATTCTCCCATCGAAATGGTATCGTCACCGGCGAGTGGATCGCCAAGAAACTCTACACCACGCTTAATGATGTGCAAACGCAACATGCCAGTTTTTAAAAAAAGCAACTGTTGACTTTTCGCAGCCTAACGCGTTCACAATGTGCTACAATTGGGTAAGGAGTGAGGATGAGGCAAAATTTCTCGACCCGCTGTTTTTAAAATTATCAAATCTCAATTCGGATTCTATCGATCATGAATGACTTCTCATCGAACCTCGGATTTCCTTGCGTTGCATCGAAAATCTCCCCCAGGCGATGCACGCTCATCGCCCTGGCGGCGCTTTTCGCACTGGCAAACGCAACAACCCAGGGCGCCGAAAACCAATGCCAACTCTGGCTGATAAGCACCCGTTCGGCCCCGTTGTCGGGCGATCTGCAATCCGGGCAAAAATCGATCTGTTATTGGTCCTATTCAGCCGATTGCCAATGGCTCCCCGCCGACGAAGAATCGTTCCGCATGAGCGACGATCCGGCCAAGCCCACCACGATCGTCATCCACGGCAACCGCGACGATGCCGACGATGCAGTCCAGTTCGCCTGGCCCATCTATTGCCGCATGTCGCAGAATGCCTGCGACAGGCCATTCCGCATGGTCATCTGGTCCTGGCCCAGCGAGAAGATGTGCCGGCGGAACCGCGCCGACGTGCAGTTGAAAGTCTGCTTTTCCGACGCCCAGGCTTATTACCTGGCCGTTTGCATCGAGCACATGAGCCCAGACGTGCCGTTATGTTTGATCGGTTACAGCCTCGGCGCGCCGATCGCCACCGGGAGTTTGCACCTATTGGCGGGCGGCGAGGTCGCCTGCCGGACCCTGCCCGGCCGCGATTCGCCCGATAAATCTTCAAAACGAGCGGCGCCTATTCGCGCCGTGCTGGTGGCGGCGGCAGCCGACGCCGATTGCCTGGCCAATGGCGGAGCGCACGGCCTGGCGCTTTCCCAGGTCGATAAAATGCTGGTCACGCGCAACTGCTGCGACAGAGTTTTAAAATTTTATCCCCGCTTATACGGGCGGGGCGGGCCGGATGCGCTGGGTTTCGTCGGCCCCGCCTGTTGCGGCCAGTACGATAAAATCGAACTCCTCGACCTCTCCTGCGAAGTGGGAAAAAGACATCAGTGGATATACCAGTTGTCTTCCCAGAGCCTCATGCAATCCATCGATCGATACGTTTTTCCCCCCGAACCCGTGAAAGAAAAAGGAATTGAAACAGAAGTAAGCCAGAATTAAATCCTTAATTATTGATTGTCTGGGAAATTATGTCGCGTCGCTCACAGTAAGTCGAGCCAAGCCCACGGGCTGCAACCCGTGGGCTTAACGACATTTATTAACTGGGCATCAATAGCCTCCGCTGAAAACGCCGGGGGCTTTGTTTGCGGATCTATGCCGCAAGATTCGATGGCTTATCGCCCACTGCTATGCTTCCCAAAAGCCGGCCCCCGCATTGCCGGATCACTCTCACGGCCTCGGTCACGTCGTACGGAGTGGCATATCCCAGCCTGATCACCAGGTATACGCCCTCACACCGTGGAATCATGGCAGCGGTGCGGGAATTGGTCAGGGGAGGCGCGTCGATGAGCACTAAATTATGCCGCTTTTTCGCCTCTTCCAGCGTTTCTTCCCATCGCTCGCCCATGCCAGGCATTTTCCCGTATCGCGACTTGCTTTCAATCGCTGAAGCATCCATCAAAAACACCTGTCCCGGGCAATGCCTGGCCAGCGTTTCCGACAGGCAACTCAGCATTTCCGTCTGTCCCGCGTAGCGGCAAGGGCTGGTAAATAAAAGAGCGGCGGGGCATCCGGGCTTTATCTGCGTGAGAATATATTGGGCCATGTCTTCATAAATATCCGGCTCCTCGGCCTCTAATGCCGAGGCTACCGCCGATTCCGCCCGGGCCAGCGTCTCCTCGATCATCAACGAATCGGATATGGCATAATGTACCGTAAGCCGGCTGGCAACCGGTTCTTCTACCAGCACCTCTGACGCACACAGCCTATCAAGCTCCTCTTGGATAATCGGATGTAATCCGGTCGGGTCGTCATCGCACAAAACTTCCGCACCACGCGCCCTATCCAATTCAATCCCGGCAGGCGGCCCGGCGGGCTCCCCGACCGCAGGCCGGTCTTTTACATGCGCTTGGCTTGCAATCGCTTGCGGCCGAAGATGCCTGGCCTCGATCTGCTTCAGCGCCTCGAGCATTCGGCTCATGGAGAAGCCCCTTGCAGCAGTTTGACAAACAGCCGGCTGTATTTTTGCCGGCCAGCGGCGGCGACAGGGCCGGGTTTGTGATGCGGGATTTCAGCGTCATTAATGCCGGCCGCATTGGGCAATTCCGCATATTCAGAATATTTTTCCGCCTGCATGTCGGGACATTGCATGGAAGCGGTCTCTTCGAACTGCCCCACATCCGTCACAGAGTTGATTTCCTGGATCACGGCCCGATCCGCCGGCATGTTCGCCGCCGGCTGCTGAAAAACCGGATTAGGCGCAGCGCAGCGGCATAGCGGTCGGTGATCAACTCTTCCTGCTCGAATTTTTCCTTGAATGGATGATTGCTGTCGCTGAAATCCAGTTCAATTTCGGGCTGCATGGTTCCCAGCGGCTGAAAGTCTTCTTCGCTCTTGGCAGGCGGCTCTTCGATGCGTTCGATTTGCTGGCAAACCTCCGATAATTCAGCCTCCACCTCGTCAAAATCGTTCGCCACCCTCAGCGACGGGAATTCCACGCTTTCTTCCTCGCCTTGCTTGGAGCTATCATCAGCCGAATCATCCATCCGGCCGAATTCGATCACGCCGCATTGCTCGTGTTGCCCGTCGCTGTTCCAAGGCGTGGGCAGTTGCTGAAGGTCGGCCCAGGCCTCTTCGACCTGTGCCGGATCGATCGCCCGCCGGCCGGCCACGTAAGCCACCAGCAGGGCGTGATCGCAAAGCTGGTTTATCAGTCTCGGCACGCCGTCGGTGGCTTTAAATACGCTCTGGCAAGCCTCTTCGGAGAACAAGTCGGCGCCGCATCCGCCCGCAAGGTTGATCTGGGCGTAAATATAGTCCTGCGTCTCGCTCCGACCCAGCGACTCCAAGTAACAACGCGTGGATATGCGCTGATTAAAGGACTCCATCTTGGGGCCGGCAAATCGCTCTTCCAGCGAGCCGTTCCCGGCCAACAGCAAACGCACCAGCGGACGCCCCTGACCGGCCAGGTTCGTGAGCATCCTGATTTCGTCGAGCAAGCGCAAGGGCAAGGTATGGGCTTCATCGACTATTAAGACCATTCCCCGATATGGGGCCTTGCCAAGCGTCAAATAATCGGCCAACGCGATGCGAAGCTCCCCCTCGTCCATGCCCCGGTATGCCTGCCCTAATTTGTACAGAATGGCCTGAAACAAGGATCGCCGCGTGCTCAAACGCCCGCACGATAGTTCCGCTACCGGAAAAGTGGCTTTAAACTGCTCGGCCAGCAACCGGCAAACGAGCGACTTGCCCGTTCCCGTAGGCCCGACGACCATGCCCACCCCTTCGCCGCGCTCGATGCACCGGGCAAGGCCAACCCGGGCGGCCTCGATGGTTGCGGCCGGAAAATACTGGTCCGTTTGCGGCACAGAAGCAAAGGGTTGTTTTTTCAATCCAAAAAAGCCGCTGTACATGGCATATTTTCTCTAGGTTTGTCAGATTATTTAATCGCTCAAGTCGAACAGATTTAAAACATTTCACATTATATGGGCGCATTCTCCCATAGCATCAATTCGGCTCTCACGAAGTGAATTATGAGGGGGGCTTTGTGATTGGAAATCAGGGATAAGCGGGAAAGATGGGAATTTACCGCATTGCCTTCGCAAAATGCTAAAGTGTGCCACTGGCTGTGCCAGTGCATCCATCACATGCCTGCCGCCGGCTTTGCCTGTGCTTCCGCCAATTTATGAAAAGAAGCAATACACGCTTATGCTGCATCCCAGAATCATCAATCCACCCGACGCGATCAACACCCAGCGAAGAATCATCCGACGCCGGCGGCGGGCAACAGGATCGCACGACCGCCCTTTGTCCGGCGTCACGCCGATGATGGGGACCGGCAACAGTGGTTCCAAGTCGGCAATGGTGGCCAGGACGGGCTGGGCCGTCAAACCCGACGAAAAAACGCCGGTTCCCAAGGCCATGGCAAATCCTGAACATAGTAAAAAACCCATGAATCCCCGATCCGATCCAGGCTGCGGACTTGCCACGGCAACCCGGTTCACACTTATAGAACAGTACGGTTCTTTGTTGGCAATTTCAAATAACTTTTTCTTGTTAGCCAGTTTTTCCTGGTAATCCTGCTCGGCACGTTCTGCGGCCAACTGTAATTGTTTCAAAGTCTCTACGTTTACTAATGCCGGCGCATTATTGGTAGTGGGTGAATCCATCGGCCGAATCGGATTATCCGCCGACTCCATCTGCCGGACAGGATTATAGATTTCAGCCTCCAAGACAAAGCGCGGCGTGGAATCCAATTGTTGCTGCAAATCGGCGATACGTTCGCGGACTTCTTCGACGTCTGGATGCAAAGGCGTTTTAATTTCCAGCATCCCCTTTTCTCTTTCCCGCAGCAATGCCAGTTTGTGGTTGAGTTCGATCCAAGCCGGATTTTCAGCAATTTGGGTCGCCAACTGTCGGTCACCCGGCTTTACTGGATGTTGTCCCGGCGAGGATTTTTCTTGCGCGAGCACATTGTCATTAAATGCCTGGACCGCCTCCACTGCCTTGCGATGCGTTTCCTCCGCCTGATCAACCTGGGACGATGCGTCCTGACAGGCTTTTTGTGCTTCAGCCGCCCAAAATGCCCGATACTCCCGTAGAAACCGCTCGGCCAGCGCCCGCACTAGCCTATCCGCATCCGGGCACTGGCTTAAAGTCAAATCCAGGGTTATCAAGTCCTCGCCCGATGCCTCCCTCGGCTCTATGCGAACGTTCAATCCTTGAAGCAGTTGCTCCGCGCAGACGGACGAAGCGGCCTGGGCCCCGTTTTTGTCGGCCATCCAAAATTTATTCCCCTTTTCCGTTATGGGAGAGGCGCCCGCAGGGTATCCGGTGGCAAGGGCGTCATACAAGGCCTGTCGTATAAATGACGGCGACAAAATCCTGGTTTTGATGTTTTTCGAATTTGCAGGCGAGCTGAAAATGTCACCGCTCGGAAGCATCGCCCGATCGCCGACCGGCTTGCATTCCAAAATGGCAACGGCCCTGGAGCCATTTACCGCATTAGATCTCTGCCCGGCCTTTTGTGAAAAATAATAGATCCCCGCCACTGTTAATCCAAATGCAACGGCGGAAAACACCAGGCTTTGACGCCATGTCAACAGAGGCCGGAATGTAAGAACGCTCGATTCATTAACGGGCCACATATGCGCTCTTTCAAAAAAAGATCGCCGTTTTGACGTCCAATCAATGCGTTTGCCCGCGCAATATTTCCTACAATCGACATCGTCCGACTATATGGTGCAGCTTCACTGCCGCCAAGATCTCTGGCAAAATCGATAAGTCTGGCATATTCTATCATTAGAGACGTAGCTGGCACACTCCGTGTGCCGTCTTCTCGCTTATTATATACCCTGGTTTAATAGACATTTATGTTCCGGATCAAGATTTGCGGCATAACTAGCGTTTCCGACGCCCAAACCGCATCAGCGGCAGGCGCGGATGCGGTGGGATTGAATTTCTACCCGCCTAGTCCGCGTTTCATCGCCATGTCCAAAGCCGAGCAAATTTGCCAAGTTTTACCCCCGGAAATCGTAAAAGTCGGGGTCTTTGTCAACGCAGATGCTAAAGAAATCTGCCGCACCTTTGACGAACTAAATCTTCATTTAATTCAACTGCACGGGGATGAACCCCCGGATTTTATCGCCCAACTGGGCAACCGGCCGATAATGCGGGCATTCCGGCTGAATAAGCAAGGTTTGCCGCCGATTTTGGCTTATTTAGACAACTGCAAACACCTGCGCAATCTGCCAAAACTCGTCCTGCTCGATGCACCATCCAAGAGCGTATACGGCGGATCGGGCGAGACCCCCGATTGGTCGATTTGCGCACAATATCCGAGAGATGAAAGTTTTCCTCCGCTGGTTTTGGCCGGCGGACTGACACCGTCGAATGTGGCCCAGGTCATCGCCCAAGTCCGGCCCGCTGCTGTGGATACGGCCAGCGGCGTGGAATCCAGCCCTGGCAAAAAAGATCCCGCGGCTGTGGTAGCCTTTGTCCAAGCCGCCCAAAAGGCGTTTGCAAATCTTGAACTATAAGACGTTGTCATTGATCGCGGCTTAATGCGAAGAATTCGCCTCCCATCTGCATTGAAAAAGCAACATATCATCTTGTAAAATAATGGGTTAGCATTTATCATTACAATGATTCCCAACATCTAGACAGAAAGAAACGCGAGGATAAGCCATGGCGCAGGTTGCCACAAAGATACCTTACAAAGTCGCCGATCTTTCCCTGGCCGATTGGGGTCGCAAGGAAATCATCTTGGCCGAAAACGAAATGCCCGGCCTGATGGCGCTTAGAAAAAAATACGGGCCCAGCAAGCTGCTTACTGGGGCTCATATCGCCGGCTGCCTGCACATGACCATCCAGACGGCCGTCTTGATCGAAACCCTGGTAAAACTAGGCGCCGAAGTCACTTGGAGCAGTTGCAACAAGTTTTCCACCCAGGACCACGCCGCCGCGGCCATCGCGAAAACGGGCATTCCAGTCTATGCCTGGAAGGGCGAAACCGACAGCGAATACGATTGGTGCATCGAGCAAACACTGCATTTTCCCGACGGAAACCAACTGAATTTGATCATCGACGATGGCGGCGACCTCACGGCAATGGTCCACGGCGAAAAGTATCGGCACCTCCTGCCCGGCATCCGCGGGCTTTCGGAAGAAACCACCACCGGCGTGCACCGCCTGTACCAGATGCACGAACGCGGCGAATTGGCCGTCCCCGCCATCAACGTCAACGACTCGGTCACAAAAAGCAAGTTCGACAACCTTTACGGCTGCCGGGAATCGCTGGCCGACGGGATCAAGCGGGCAACCGATATCATGGTGGCCGGAAAGGTCGTGGTCATATGCGGTTACGGCGACGTGGGCAAAGGCTGCGTCCACTCCATGCGAGCCTATGGCGCCCGCGTGCTGGTGACCGAAATCGATCCCATCTGCGCACTTCAGGCAGCTATGGAAGGTTACGAAGTCACCACCATGGACGACGCCGCCTCCAGGGGCAACATCTTCGTCACCGCCACCGGTTGCCGCGACGTGATCCTCGGCCGTCACATGGAAAAAATGCCCAACGACGCCATCGTCTGCAACATCGGGCATTTCGACCTGGAAATCGACGTCGCCTGGCTCAACGGCCGCAAGGACATCAAGAAAACCAACATAAAATCCCTGGTCGATCGCTACACCTTCCCCGACGGCCATTCGATCATCCTCCTGGCCGAAGGCCGGCTGGTGAATCTAGGTTGCGCGACCGGCCATCCCTCGTTTGTGATGTCGAATTCCTTCACCAACCAGGTTTTGGCCCAAATCGCCCTTTGGACCGAGCCGGAAAAATATCCCCTCGGCGTGCACACGCTGCCCAAAAAACTGGACGAAGAAGTCGCCCGCCTGCACTTGCAGCAACTCGGCGCAAAACTCACCAAGCTAACCCTCGAGCAAGCCGAATACCTGGGCATCCCCGTAACCGGCCCATTCAAGCCGGATTATTACCGGTATTGATTATTCACATGCAGCACTGATTGGAAACGATTTTCACCGTTTTTTACAGATATTATCAGCGGGGATTAGTGTTCAGCTTTTGCAGGGGAATTATTTTCGTGTTGCCAGCCATTTTTTCAGCGATTCCAGGCTTTCGGCAGATCGTCGGCCGGCTAGGATGCCGGCGACGCTTAGGTCTTCATCCAGATCTGGCCAGTGGATATATGCCCCGTCGCCGATGATCTCGAACCTTCCGCGCTCCGGTTGTGTACCGTGCAGCAGCCGCGGATACCAGGCCAACGGTGAACTAATAACACGACCGTCCGTTAGATAAACCACAAGACTGTCCTCGCCGACCTCGACGTTTTGCGCCTGCGCCTCTTGGATTTCAGCGGCTAAAGTGCTCATTCCAACTCTCCATGAAAAGATCGCGATGTTTTTCAACTAGTTTGCCGATTGTCGTCAACTCATGTGCTTGGAATCCGCCTGATTTTTCTAAAACTAACGGATCCAAGCAGAACTTTGCCACCATACGCTCACGTTGAACGTGAATATGAGGCGGTTCCGTCGAATCTTGCGATACAAAGAAAAAACGATATGGTCCAATCGTAAGGATCGTAGGCATTAGTGTTTATGTGAGTTCGCAATTAATAATTTCATCACACCTTCCGCACCACGCCCACCAATGCACCCAGCACCTTGGCGTTTTTCACGTAGATGGGCTTCATGGACGAGTTGGCCGGCTCCAGGCGGATGCGGTTTTTTTCGGGAAACCAGCGTTTCAGCGTGGCCTCGCCTTCGTCGGTCATTGCCACCACGATCTGGCCTTTTTTGGCGGTCCGCTGCTTTTGCACGACCACATAGTCGCCGTCGGCGATTTGATCCTCGACCATCGAGTCGCCCCGCACCTGTAGCACGAACAGGTTTTTATTCTTGGGATCGAACATTTCATCGAAATCGACCCGTTCGGTTTGTTCCACGGCCTCGTGCAGCACTCCGGCGGCGATCTGCCCGGCCAAGGGCAAGCCCCGCTCCTCGATGGGCTCGGCCGCCAACTGTATCGCCCTCGACAGGTTTTGCTCCCGCTTGATAACCCCCTTTTTCTCCAATGCCTTAAGATGACACACCACCCCGTTGGGCGAATTAATGTCGAATTCCGTGCCAATTTCGCGTACCGTGGGCCCATATCCGCGGTTGCGGATCTTATCGCGAATGAATTCGTAAACGGCCTGTTGACGCTCGGTTAAATTTTCAAAAACATCCATAATTTCACCAATTTTAAAAAGTCCATATCAGTATTAGTTGCAGCCCGTGGATAATTGTACATTATACAGGCGTATACAGTCAAGCGGAAGGATGAAAGATGAGGGATGAAGGATGAATTGAGGGATGAAGCCCAAGTATAGGAGATCATCAGACTTCGTAAGTACAAATAATTTAACGAGTTACAATTTATTATCAGGGTATCTTATTTATATTCATCCTTCACCCTTATGCTTGTTACCACCATATTATCCCGGTGGATGATTTCGTCGTAGGGCCGATGGCCGAGAACCTGGGCAATTTGATCGGTTTTCAATCCTTTAATTCTGTGGATGTCCTCGGCACTGTAATTCGTCAATCCCCTGGCAAATTCACGGTCCTCCTGGTCTCTCAAAGCTACAACATCGCCTTTTATGAAATTGCCGGCCACATCCACCACCCCGATGGCCAATAGACTTTTGCCGCGTTTTTCAATAGCCTCGCGAGCGCCGGCATCTAAAATCAATCGGCCCCGAGGCTTAACAGTCAGCCCGATCCAGCGTTTTCGAGCAGCGACGGTCTGCCCCTGGGCCAGGAACAACGTCCCCACATTTTCTCCGGCCAGG
Organism: Pirellulales bacterium; assembly: GCA_963838495.1. Classification (GTDB taxonomy): domain Bacteria; phylum Planctomycetota; class Planctomycetia; order Pirellulales; family Thermoguttaceae; genus JBEKIK01. Next base: position 1,516,523 of record CAWIRC010000001.1, read on the forward strand.
ATGCGAGGCAGGACGTCAGGGGATCGGCCATGGGCAATAATCACATTTTCACCGCCGGTTGTGGCCAATCGAGCGGCCTCCAGCTTACTTGCCATGCCTCCCTTGCTTATATCCCCTAACTTATCGCGTACTAAATCGAAAATCATGTCATCCAAGCGATCGACTATCGAAATTACCTTGCTCCCGGACGATTTGGGATCTCCGTCATAAAGTCCTTCCACATCCGAGAGCAAGACCAACAACGGCGCCTGGATAAGATTAGTGATCATTGCCGCCAGCCGATCGTTATCACCAAACGTGGTCTGCAACTCCTCGACGGCCACGGTATCGTTTTCGTTTATGATGGGTACTGCCCCCAGTTCCAAGAGCGAAACCAAGGTATTGCGGGCGTTGAGATAGCGGATGCGGTGCTCCATGTCTTCGGCGGTAAGGAGGATTTGGGCAGCATGACGGCCATGCTTTAACAGCGCCCGCTCATAGGATTCGATGAGCACGCTTTGACCTACGGCGGCCACGGCCTGTAGACGGGCCAGATCGGCAGGACGGGTTTTCAGCCCCAACCGGCCCATGCCCGCACCCACCGCCCCGGAACTCACCAGCACCACCTTGCGCCCGGTTTCCATCGCCTGGTGAATCTGTTCGGCCAGGCTCTCGATTCGCTGTTGGTCGAGTTGACCGTCGGCCCGGGTCAATACTCGGGTCCCCACTTTGACCACTATTGTTGACGAGGTGGCGGCGATTTCCTGGCGAATAAGATCAGCCATAATCCCCCAGAATATAGCATTATCAAGCAAAATTAAAGGGGGAGGAGCGCGATGTGTTCCGGCCGCTAATTGCCCTGGCCAAAGGATGCTTGAATTTGGTCGTTGGAGTGTTTAAAGCTGGAGCTTGTCGTCTCGCCAACAAGCTCAATGGCTGCAAAGCAGACCAGGACGATTAACGCTAAAAGCACCGCATATTCCACGGCCGTGGGGCCATCCGCACCTCTAAAAAATCGGACTATTTTTGTAACCAACGATTTCATGATGCTGCCTGTTTTCTTGATAAGTTGGTCCTATATTCAAGCTTATGTTCCAGGGCATAAATGGCAATTCTCTAAATGATTTGGCGGCGGCATGTAGTACTTTATCCTCGCTACGACCGGCAGAAACCGCGCAATTGGTCCCTTAAGCGGTTGCACATAATAGGCTGGATTTGAACCAAGTTTATTCAAGCATCTGGAAAAATTGACATATTATAAAACCCTTGGGGCATTTTCCCGTCTTCCGAGTAGTGCTTGACATTCAGCACGTTTTTTCTGATATTCCTAGATAACCTTACAGCCCCGGCCTTCAGTACGGACTATCCCCATGACCCGCGTCTACGCTGCGATCTTCGATATGGACGGGGTTCTGGTCGATACGTACCACGCGCATTTTCAGAGTTGGCTTACGATGGCCAAGCGTGCTGGGCTGAGCTTTACCGAAGCGGAATTCGCCCCTACCTTCGGGCGCACCAGCCGGGAGATCATCGCCCATTTTTGGGGGCAGGGCCGTTTCAACGACGCCCAAATCGCCGCCTTGGACGCCGAAAAAGAGGCGGCCTTCAGGGACATCATCCGCAAAAATTTCCCCGCCATGCCCGGCGTTCACAAGCTGCTCGCCGATTTGCATAACGCCGATTGGCGTATTGCCCTGGGCTCGTCCGGCCCGCCCGAAAACGTGGAATTGGTCCTGGACCGGCTTGGCAAAGGCGGTTTATTTAATGCCATAGTCACCGGGATGGATGTTACCCGCGGCAAGCCCGATCCTCAGGTCTTCCTCCTCGCCGCCCAGCGGGCGGGCGCTCCGCCTGCTCGGTGTGTGGTGATCGAAGACGCCCAGCCGGGCATAGCGGCCGCACACGCTGCCGGAATGGCAGCCGTAGGGCTGGTCAGCACCGGCCGCACCAAAGAAGAACTTGCCGCCGCCGACCTGGTGGTAAACTCGTTGTCCGAAATCTCGCCCCATGTGCTGGGTGAACTGATCGACCGCCGTTGTAAAGAATAAAAATCACACGCGAACCATAACCATCATTTGCTGTCATTGATATCATGCCAGATATTCAAGCCTTCCATGGAATTCGTTACAACCTCGGCCGCGTAGGTTCGTTAAGCGACGTGGTCTCTCCGCCCTACGACGTCATCGGCCCGGAACTTCAGGATGAACTTTATAAAAAGCATCCCTGCAACTTCGTGAGGGTCGACCTCAACCGCATCGAACCCGGCGACGACGACGAGCAAAACAACCGCTACACCCGGGCAGGGCGGATTTTGAAAAAATGGCTGAGCGATGGCGTGCTCTTCATCGAGGGCGATCCGGCCGTTTACGTTTACTACCAGGATTTCAACTATGCCGGCACGACCTACACCCGCCGCGGATTTCTTGCCCGGCAAAAGGTATCGGCATTCGGCGCCGGCCAGGTGTTTCCCCATGAAGAAACCATGCCCGGCCCAAAGCTCGACCGGCTCATGCTCGTGGCCGTGACCAAGATGAACCTCAGCCCCATCTTCGGCCTGTACACGGATCCGGAAAAGGAAGCCGAAAAACTGCTCGACAGCGCCGTGGCCGGAAAGACCCCGCTCCAGGCCGTGGATAAGCAAGGCGTCCTTCATAGGCTCTGGCCGGTCACCGATGTCTCGCTCATCTCCGCCTTGTCCGCCCTGATGGGCCCAAAACCGGTCTTTATCGCCGACGGCCATCATCGCTACGAAACCTCCTGCAAATATCGCGACCAGGTCTACGACAGCGGCATCCTTTCGGCCACCCATCCGGCGAATTACACGCTCATGATGTTCGTGGCCATGGAAGACCCGGGCCTGATCGTCATGCCAACCCATCGCCTGTTCCGCGGCGTGCCGGAAATGACCGGCAACCAACTAGCGGCAAAATTGGGCGACTGCTTCAAGTACCGCGCGGCCGGCGAAGGACCGGATTCCGCCCCCCAGGTTTGGGAAGATATCGAAACCGAGGGCAATCAAGGCACCATCGGGCTTTTCACGCAAAAAGACAACCGCTGGACCATCGTCACAATCACCCCGGCCGGCCAGGCCCGCATGGCCGAAGTCGCCAAAGACCATAACGAAGAATGGCGCCAACTGGGCGTGGCCATATTGCACCGGCTGATAATCGCCGACCTATTGGGCTGCGCCGATCTGCCAAAACCCACTTACATGCACCTGGTCGAAGAAGTTGTGGCCGGGCTGAAAACCGGCGAATATCCCCTGGCCGCCCTGGTCATGCCCGCCACGGTCGATCATGTCCGCCAGGTCAGTCTCCGCGGCGAACGCATGCCGGCCAAGAGCACCTATTTCTATCCCAAGCTCCTTAGCGGCCTGGTCATCAATCCGTTGGAATAACTGCTTATACATTGCGGTTCCACGTGGAACCGCCGCCCAAATGCTGAAACAGAATTTCCCCGTTTAACCCGGCGGACACCATCGGGCACCGACGGGGCACCATGCAAAGCAAGGTCGCGTTGGTCGGCATGTCGCGTCCGGTGGCATCGCCTCTTGTTCTATGAATCCGCTTGCCCGATAATCTCCGGCATGGCCGATGCCAATCCTAACCCCTCTGACACACCCAGCTCCGGCGAATCCTCCGATCGTTCCCGGCCAATTCCCGGGACCTATGAGATCTCCAACGATCCCCGTCGCTCAACATCGGAATATCTGCAACCGCCGCGGCTGGGCATCATTCATCTACTCGCCATAATGACCGTGACGGCGGTGTTTCTGACAGCCCTCACACCCATAACGCTGCAACGACCCTTATCAGCAGTGTTGTTTTGTATTCTTTCTTTCAAATTCATCCTAAAAGCGGCAGGTTTTATCGGTTCATACGTCTTATTCCAGGCGATAATCCGCCATACGCCGGGTTGTCTCCAGCCGGGTCATTGGATGCTCTTATTTGGATTTGTAGAAACTCTCGGAACAATTATAAACTGGATTGTTTATGCCTGGTTGCATAATTCCCTACATACCTCTTTCGATCCGCTTGTATTAGCCGTTGTTGTTACTATTTGCGAATCTGCCGCATATTTCTGGTGCGCTTCGAGAATTCCCGAGAGCGGTCGCTGGAAATTGTTTTTTAGATTATGGGCAGTTACGATTTCTTTACCTGCGGTCTTGGTTTTTATTGAATTCCTATGCCATCAAATGATTCCCGGTCTTTCGCCATTTTCCCGATTTCCTCGTATTGCAGCTTTTTTTATCATTCTAATTATGCCGCTTATAATTTTATTCATAGTGGTGTTGATAGATATCATCCGAGGTTGCCGACGCGATTGGCTGCACTGGTTAGGAGTATGTATTTTTGTCTTTGACACTACTTGGATGCCAATCATATTACTTGTGCGATAATAACAAATTAGCTGTTTCACGTGGAACGGGCAATTTGCATTGGCTGTGTCACGTGGAACGATAAAAAGAACAGTAGAATTGGGTCGAGTTTAGATGGAAGCAGCTTGCCATTGTTTCATATGAGCGGCATATTCTTCCGCATAACGTGGCCAATCATGTAATGCTGCCGGATCGAAGTCGGCGCCATTCGGCCATACCAGAGTATGAACTTCCGGATCGATTCGTACTTGATTGAATACAGAAATATCCCGTAACGGCCCGTACAAATCTCCAAATAATACCGGCCTGAAATCGATAGTTTGCTCCACATCGTCTTCGAATCTAATCCGTAAAGTGTACGGACCGGCAATCTGAAAAGAAACCACTTTATGGATGTTATGGTCCATGTTTTTCTTCATATCAAAGGTTTAATTGGAAGCGGTTTTTGACCGGAATGCAAACGTTCCCAATCGTCTAGTAATTCTGTTTCATGGAGTTCCGCCCAAGCTTCTACTAAACGCAACTGCCTTTTTGGCAGATCACCGGAAAGCAATTCAACCGGAGATAACCGAAAAATAGCCACATCATCCTGATAATATGCATGAAAGTGGGGTAAATGATGGGGTTCGCCGAACTCGGCATACATCCGAATGATAATGCCTTAAAATCGGCTGATTTCAGGCACTTTGCCTTCTCCTTACACCAACTATTCTATCGTAAATATGATAAAAGAACAACTTTTTCACACGCCGGCAAAGGCCTTCAGATCGGCTTCCATGGCCTTCAGCCGCTTGGCTTGGGCGGTCTTTGCGGCGTCTAGGTCGGCGGAAGCCTCGGGCGGGTCGAAGGCAAACATGTAGAATTTCACCTTGGGTTCCGTGCCGGACGGGCGCACGGCCACGTAATTGCCGCCCTCCAGATCCAGGATCACCAGGTCGCCTTTTGGGCCATCCAGGCGTTTAGAGGTCCCCTCCGGCAAAATGATTTTACGAGTAAGATAATCCCGGGTTTGGACCAGATTCAGTCCGGCAAGACATTTTGGCGGGGTATTATGGAATTTTGACATCAATGCCTTTATATCTTCCATGCCCTTTTCCCCCGGCATTTGCACGTTCAACTGGCTCTCGCTATGGCAGCCGTGCCGGCGGAACAGGTCGTCGAGCTTTTGGTATAGGGTTTCGCCTTCGGCCTTTACCCGGGCGGCCAATTCGGCCAATAAAAGCGACGCCACGGCGGCATCCTTGTCCCGGGCATGGTCGCCGATCAAAAAACCGTACGATTCCTCGGCCCCCAGGACAAATCGCTCCGGGCCGCGGTAGTCTATTTCGCCGCCGATGTATTTAAATCCCACCAGCAGATTGCCATAGGTCTGCACGCCGTAGAAATCGGCAATGCGGCGCATCAATTCGGTCGTAACCAGCGTTTTGACGATGTAATGACCGGAAGTAAGACGCCCGGCAACTTTCATAAAATTGAGCAAAAACTCGGCCAAAAGCGAGCCGATCTGGTTTCCGGTCAATGTTGCCCAGGGTGCATCGGGGGCCTGCGATTTGGGGATGGCGCAGCCCAGCCGGTCGCAATCGGGGTCGGTGGCCAGAATCAGGTCCGCGCCGATCTGTTTCGCCCGTTCGATTATGGCATCGAAAACCGCCGCGTTTTCCGGATTGGCAATGTGCTTGGGTACATTGGGAAAATCACCATCCGGAGCGGCGTGGGGAGCAAAGATCTCGACGTCCTTGAACCCGGCCTGTTTCAAGACCGGGCATACGGCCGAGGCGCCCACGCCGTGCAAAGGCGAATAAATTATCTTCAAGTCCCTGGGGCCGTCGATGCTTTGTTTCAGCACGGCCGAAATATAAGCCGCATCGACTTCCTCTTGGCAATAAACGATTTTGCCGGACGAAAGTCCCTCGGCAAACGGCGTGCGCTCGATGTCGGCAACATTTTTCATACAGCGGATGGAGGCCGCATCGTGGGGGGGAGAAGTTGACCGCCGGTTGACCAATAGACCTTCACGGCGTTATCCGAGGGCGGATTGTGGCTGGCGGTAATAATAATCCCGCAATCGCATTTTTTATATCGCACCGCAAACGACAGCTCCGGAGTGCTGCGATATCCATCCAGAAAATAAACCGTGAATCCGGCCGCCGTCATGATCTCCGCGCAAAGTTCGGCGAAATGCCTGGACTGATGCCGGGTGTCATAAGCGATGGCACAGGAAAGTGGACGCTTTTTGACCTGCTGTTTAACGTAGTCGGCCAGCCCCTGGGCAGATTCGCCAATGGTGCGATCGTTAATGGCGTTACAACCGATAGGATACATTCGGCCGCGGCGGCCCCCGGTGCCGAAGGGCATCACCTCCCAAAAGGCGTCGTCCAATTCCTTCCATCGGCCGGCCGATATGTGCTGGGCGACTTGCGGGGCATATTCGGCCAGGTATGGCTCGGTAAGCCATTTGCGGATGTTTTTAACCGCGGCGGCTGAAAGTTTCCCTTCCCGGCCGGCGACTTTTAACAGGTCCAGCGATGAACTCTCATTTTTTGACTCATTCATGACTATTATTGTTTCCATCAAGCAGTCATTGGAAAAGGGGGGATGGCCCTTCCACTATTAGGACTGTATATTTAAAATGGTATAAATCTAAGCGGGCATTAAATTATATATACTTTTTTTATATATCCTTTTTTTAGGATTAAGGGTTGATATGGGCCTATTTATTCTACGTTGTTTTTTCGTGCTCATGGCCGCCGGGCTTAGCGCGGTGTTCATTCAAACCGGGATCCAAAAACATATTTTCCCCGCTGATTCGGAATCGATGGGATGGTTCGTATTCGGGGGGATGATGATATTCGCAATAGTCGTGATCGGATTGGATGTATTCAACAAGAGAAAAAAACTAGACGCCATCACGGCCGTATATTTCGGTCTGATCGTCGGTCTGTTTATGACCTATGTACTAAATTTGGCATTGGTCCCTATCTGGCAATACGACCTGATGAATAAACTGCGTGACCCCATACAATTGCTGCTGGGCCTTGTGGTATGTTACAGCTGCATCAGCTTGCTGATCCAAACCAGGAACGATTTTCGTTTTATCATCCCTTATGTGGAATTCGCCAAGCAGGTTAAAGGGCTAAAACCCTGCATCCTCGACACCAGCGTGGTTATCGACGGCCGGATCGCCGACGTGGTGGAAACCAACATCATCGACGGCAAACTGATCATGCCCAAGTTCGTCATCGCCGAATTGCAGGCCGTTGCCGACAGCTCCGATCGGCTGCGGCGCGGGCGGGGCCGACGCGGCCTGGATATCCTCAACCGCATGCGGGCCAACCATAACATAGACATGGAAATTTTCGACCGCGAACTGCCCGAGTTCGCCGATCAGGCAGTAGACCTGAAACTCATCGCCCTGGCCAAGCATTTGCAGGGAAAGTTGATAACCAACGATTACAACCTCAATAAAATCGCCAAGTTGCAAGGCGTGCCCGTAATCAATTTCAACGACCTGGCCAATGCCCTAAAACCGGTGTTCTTGCCGGGCGAACACATCCAGGTCCGCATCATCAAGGCCGGCGAAGAACCCGGTCAGGGCGTGGGCTATCTCGAAGACGGAACCATGGTCGTGATCGAAGGTGGCCGAGAGTTCATTAACGAAAACATCAACGTCGCCGTTACCAGCGTGCTTCAGACCAGCGCCGGCCGGATGGTCTTTGGGCGGCATGAAAACATGCACTAAGCGGCATGGCCCTTGGTACAACATCTCTTGCCCCGGCAGGTTAGGGGGGTTGTTTTTACCGATTTTCATCGTTTCTATGCGGAAAAACTGCATGTATCCGGCTTGATTGATTGGTGCCGGGAAACTATCCCCACCGATTTTGAACATATATCTCTTCAAAATAATTCAAAAAAATAATCTAAACAGAACCTTAGAAAGTTCATCTGCGTATGAAAATAAAATAACGACTCTGTGGGTTAATGTGCCACAAAGTCATTGTAAATTAACCATATTCTTAAGCTGAGAAGTAATAATAAAGAAATTTTAAAAAAACATAACCTTGATATGTATTTTTTAAAAATATTTCCTTGACTTTGGGCGTATTCCTGGGATAATTAAATGTTTTAATTGTTGTGCGCCATCCTGCCAAATCGGATGGTCCCTACACTCACCAGATCCGACAACTATGGCGCCTTAAGGGGACGTGTCCAGCCTTCACCTGCGGCCGTGTCGCGGTGACGAGAAAAGGCGGGCTGGATGTTTAAAGTTTAGTTTTTCGATGGAGTTTAATTTCCATGCGTAATGTGTTTGAAGCGATTTTGGAGTGCGGACACGATGAAGAGCTTTGCGCCGGTGGTCACCGGTGGATTCAATGCCACCGATGCTCCTGCCGGCTCCAAGGCAAAGTTGGACGTGTTAGCGCAACGAGTTTTACGGGGCGAGCCCTTATGGCATCCGGAAGACAGGTCGGATTATAGTGGCTTGACCGGCGCGGTCCGTCCGCGCAATAAACTCTAAATCGCCAGCGTAGTGCCAGCGGGCCCTTATTAGGACTCTAGCAAAACCATCGATTTTCTAAGTACGACCCCTTTCCGGCAGCCCAAATCCACGCCGGAATAAAGTAACGCCGGGTTTTGATAGATACTCCAAGTGCCTATCCAAAAAGGACTTCGATAGATAGAAATAGAACAAGACCACTAATTCTATCTAACGTTTCCAAGTGTGCTAAATGCATTTTTTCGGATGGGTCCAAAACGCCCGATGGGCCAAAGCCGCAGGGAAACGGCAAGTGGGTTGGAAGCAAGAAGTTCCGCCGCCTCTGACATAGCGGCGATTACCTCTCTTGCTTTAGATCTAAACACCAACCACGTAGAAAATATGCGCAATTAATGCGTTAACAATTTTTCAATCTAATTCGTCGAGGACGTCGGCAGCCGATTGGCGGCTTGCTGCGATTCCAGTTCCTCCCGCAATACCAACACGTCCGGCGGGGCCTCGATTCCCAGCCGCACACGATCTCCGGATACGCGAATTACCGTTAAAATTATGGAATTACCGAGCTTTATTCGCTCGCTTTCTCGCCGGGAAAGGACAAGCATGTTAACCTCCGTGTCGGTATGATACTGTATAAACGTATATTATAACTGCGGGCCTGTCAAGCCGGTGTTTTTCAACCGCCGACCGGACACAAATCTAAAGCAGGGCTGCCCGGTCTTGCTCGCCTTTGTATCTCCTCATTGTTTTCCGTGTTTTTGTCCCAGCATTCCACGTCCAATAGTTATGCGGCAGCGGTTTCTAAGGGGGGTGCTTCCAGTAATTGGGTCTTCAGGAACCGTTCACCTTGAGGACCGTAAAATAAGATCTGATTGCTATCGGTTTCCCAAATCGCGGTAAACCGAACCGCCGGGGGCCGTTCAGGCAAAAAAAGATCCCGCATGGCTTGCCCGCACGTACTAATATCTGTTCTGTCATTTGGAAGGCCCCGTTTTGAAGTTCATAATACTCACATAGGGTGACATTGATATATTCCCGAAGATCGCTCACAGTGTCAATTTGGTAAATACGAGTATACATATCTGGTTATTCACTCCTGGATGAATGTGGAGACTGAGATAAATAGTGGCCTCCAAACAGGTGAGATAAATTAGGTTGAATACCGATAATGGAAGCTATCGGCAAAATGAAGAGATAAATTCGCTTTAGGATTTAATCCTTTTCGACCTAGTAATCGAAGAAAGAATTTAATCTTGTATTTCTAAGTTGCAGGATGCCAACCGGATACGCTCTCGATAACAGTAATGATTACATCGAAAAAGAACTTTTATTAAAGTCCCAGACCTGCCTATAAAACCACGTTTTATAATGCAAATTTCCTATTCCTCCATTTTGGCATAACTCGAAAAAGCCTCTGCCACCTTGCCGGCCATTTCATCGCCAAGATGAAATAAAACTCGATAACGCAATGTAATTTGTTCTCCGGGTTTGATTGTATAAGAGCCGTCTTTCTTGTTGTCTCCGCTGAAATCTCTCAGTCCAAAAGGATTTGCGGCAAACAGGCCGTAAGTGCGGACATGCCAATATGTCGGATAGCGGAAACTACTGGGATGATTTAGGATGGCAATACCTGCCTTTTGGCCATCCAGCGGACCATGATAATCGACCCAGTCGGCTGTCTTGCCCCAAGCGTCTATATCCTTTAGCCCGTTGCTGTTGACGATTTGTCCGCCTTGCTTGGCATCCACGGTAAGGGTTTCGGCCAGGCGCAGCCCAAAGGTGCCTTCTTTCGTATCGCCGAAGGTTACGGGCATATCCAACGTTTTGATATTAATGTCAAAATCGATCCAGCGGCAATCCGTGTCGGCGCCGAAGCGCAAGGTCCGCTGATCCTCGCACTGGCGCGTTCCGTCGGATGAGAGCCAGTCGTTGTTTGTAACGATCAGGCCGGTTTTTCCGCTTTCCAGCCTCACAAACTGGCGGTGTTTTATCGTTCCGTGGCCCTTGTTAACGTTGTTCCAGAAGTCAATTCCGTTTACGTTGCCATGCGAAAACCATAGCGAGCGATGGTGGGGATGGTCTGTTTTCTCCGTTGGGTTGTCTTTTGACATGGGATATGCCCGGGTCATTGCCTTGCCCGTGGGACCAATAATTGGCCACAGATACGGATTATCCCCGGAATCGATGATGTATTCGGTAAAAAGTTGGCCGTTGATCTTCACAATCGCGCCGCCGGGCGATTTTTCTACGGTCACCTGGCCGAGCGATTGACTGGCATGGGTAGAGAATACTATCGAAACATGTATATATAAGAGTAGCAGTATGCCTGATCTGTTTTTATAGCGAGACACTTGCCGATCCTCCTGTTTTGAAAAGTATTAGCGCATTGGCCATTATGCGCAATTATAAACGAAAAAAAGGCCCAGAAAAAGCCGCCGTTACTTGGCTTGAAGATACTTATCCAGGGAAATCAGTTTGTAGGCGGTCATTGATTTCCTGGCCCGCTCGATAAGCGCCGCGTCGTTGGGCGAAAGCGTGAGGCTGAGAAGATGTTCGCTGCGGATCGTGGAAGGTTGGCTTTTTCCGTCTTTGATCGTGGTGATGGTTAAGGTCACCTCTCGGGCGACTGCCTCGCGCCGGGCTATAGCTTCGTTCAACTTAAGCCGGGCAAAGGGAGGCCGGGAACCGGGGATCAGCATGGCATTCAACCTGGCGTACCAATCCGAGAACTCCCGGTATTCCGAGGCTACCGGATTATCCGCCGATGTGGTAACCACCCTGTAATTCACCAAATCGCTGTACAGTATCAATTCACGGCGGGATGGGTCGTATCGCTCTTCAAAAACCGGCTCGGCAAGAAATTGCGCGAGCGGATCATGCTCTTTGCTCGCCCGATCCTTCAATTTCTGCGTGAAATTTTCCAATTCTTTCGTGCCCAGTTCGGTGCGGACCTGCCGCGCATCGTCGAGGATCACGAATCGCCCGCCGTTTTTGTCAAAAACGATGGTTTCAGACGGTTTTTGCAAAAAATCGTATACGAATGCATGTTGAAATATTGTAGTGCTTTGACTGTCCGGCTCTTTTTTATTGCCCGAATATACCCTGTTTTCCACGCGGAAATCCGCAGCCAATGTGGCTGCATGCCAACCCAGGCCGACCAAAAGGAATATACATGTTCGCATAATTCGAGAATACATGATGCAAAAGATACCCTAGACCGGCTTATACGTAAAGGCGAAAGTAGGCGAAAATGCCGAAAGCCAATAATCCTAAGGCGTTGGAGCCGCCGATCCGGCGTCCGCAGCGTCTTTTGGAATGTCCCGCAGGCCGGCTCGGTAAGAATTCAGCCAGGACTCAATATCCTTGGCCAACTCCGTTTCACCCTTGGATCGGGCCTGTTCCAAGCCCTTTTGGGCAATATCTAGGGCCTCGGATGATTGTTTGTTCTTGGAATAGATCAAAGCCAGGTTCAAATAGACGTGCGTCAGCTCGGGATTGAGCCGCAGGGCCTGCCGATAATGTTCAATAGCCTCCGGAAACCGGCCGGCATGGGCCAGCGCGAATGCCAGGTTGGCGTGAACCTGCGTGATGTTGGGATTAAGCCTAAGCGCGCTTTCAAAGTGTTCTATCGCTTGCTGATATTGACCAATCGATTGCAGGGCGTTGCCCAGGTTGTTATGGGCTTCAATGGAATCGGGCTTTAGACGCAAGGCCTGCCGGTAATGTTCGATGGCCTGCGGAATCTTGCCCATTTGCGCCAGCACGCTGCCCAAGTTGATATGCGCCTGCGAAGAGTTGGGGTCTAATTTTAGCGATTCTTCGAATTGTTTGCTTGCCTCCTCATATCGTCCCAGCGATTTGAGGGCATTGCCCAGCGTATTGTGCGCTTCGGCGCTATTAGGATCTATTTCCAGGGCCTGCCGGCAATAATCCATCGCCTCCTGGAAACGGCCGGCTTGGATAAATGCGTTTCCCAGGTTGTTGTGGGCATCGGCGTAATCGGGATTCAGTTTTATAGCTTGTTGGAAATTTTCGATTGCCTCTTGGGGCCGACCCATATCTAACATGGCAACACCCAGGTTGTTATAGGCTTTGGCATAATCGGAATTCAGTTTAATGGCTTGCCTGCAATGTTCAATTGCCTCTTGAAACCGGCCGATTTGGATCAGCGCCGCGCCCAAATTATTGTGGCCCTCCGCATAGTCGGGCTCAAATGCCAGGGCCTTATTGTAATGTTCGACCGCCTCCTGCACCCGGCCCTCTTTCAGCAAGGCCAGTCCCCAGTTGTTCTGGGCGTCAGGATAATCAGGCTTGAGTGTGAGCACCTGTTTGCAATGTTCGATCGCTTCTTCCGGTTGGTCCATGTCGAGAAATGCCCGGCTCAAATTATGGTGAGCCTGCCAGCAGTCAGGATTTAGCTCCAGGGCTTGCCTGCATTGGTCGATTGCTTCCCCCGGTTGGAGCATTTCAAATAACACTTTGCTTAAATTAGAGTGGGCCATCCAGCAATTCGGATTTTTCTCCAGTACGGTGCGGTATAGTATATACCCATCGCGATAGATCCCGTTTTGCTGCCAGGTCAAAAATGCGAGCAAGCCTGCTGTCGCGATGGCTAAGGCAGCCGCGGTGCAATATAGCGCGCCTCGCATCCGCGTACTCCATAAACACCAGGCCGCCGACGCCAGGGCGATTATTCCAATTAGGGCAATGTGTTGATAATGGTCGGCCACCAGGGAGTATTGCATGAAGCCCACGTCCTTAAAGCCCATCACCGGTATCAAAGCGACGCAGAAAAAACCCCAGGAAAATAAAAGCGGCCGGCCCCAGCCATTTTTATATCGCAGCAGCACAGCCGTAACTGACAGCGCGGCCAAGAGCGGCAGCCACCACAGCGGATTGCCCGCCTCGATCTTCCATTGCGGATATACGAAGCATAAGTCGATCGGCAGCAGCGCCTTGTAAAGATAGAACCATACCACGCACCCTGATCCAACAAGCCGATCCCCGATACTCGCTTTACGATATACAACGTCCATGCCGTAGGTTTGGAACCATATATCAACCATCGACAACGCAACAGCGATCGCGAAAAAAGGCGCGATCCGTGGCAATTGCCGCCGAATAAAAGGAAGCAGCCATTTTTCAGCAGGGTCCAAAATCGGGGCGGCCTCTTCAGGTTGCAGCCACCAGAGGATTCCCAACAGCAATATAGGCAAGATCGCCGTTGAGCCTTTTCCAAGCATCGCCAGCAGGAATGCCGCCAGACTTAGCCAGTACCATCGTGAAGAGCGGCAAACGGGGAGTTGGTAGGCATTGGCAGGCGCCATTCGTGCGCTGGGCGTTGGCATTTCCACCTTTAGATACCAAAAAATTGACAGTAAAAAGAACAACATGGCCACAATGTTTCTTCTCTGAGCGATCCAGGCCACCGACTCGACGTTTACCGGATGCACGGCAAAAATCAGTGCCGCCAAAAATGCCCCGGGAATGGACAACTTCCGCAACACGATCCAAATCAGAAATGCCTCGGCCGTGTGCAGAATCAGGTTGCTCAGGTGATAGCCGGCCGGGTGAAGGCCCCACAAACGCCACTCGATCCAATTCGTGCCGTACGACGCCGGATAGTATTCGGGGGCTTCGCTCGTGCACCATAATTTATACAGGCCGTCCTGTGCATTGACGATTTTGTTTTCCGTAAGAAGAAGGTCGTCGTCAAAAACAAAATCGCCCCTAAGAGAAGGGAAATAAGCAATAAAAACGGCAATCCCGATAATCGCCGCTCCCGCCAACAGGCCCAACTGCGACGCCGACGGCTTAAAGCTATTCGGGAAAGCCGATGCAATGCAATTTTTGGTGAATATTTTGCTCTTGAACATTATCCAACCGAATGAAAAGCCCTGACGTTTTATATTCTCTCTATTTTACAATATCTTGGATCATAATGATTTCTTGGCTATGTAATCCACAATATCTTTGCCGACTGCCAACAATTCTAAATCCTAAGGTGTTGGAGCCGCCGATCCGGCGTCCGCAGCGTCTTTTGGGATGTACCGCAGGCCGGCTCGGTAAGAATTCAGCCAGGACTCAATATCCTTGGCCAACTCCGTTTCACCCTTGGATCGGGCCTGTTCCAAGCCCTTTTGGGCAATATCTAGGGCCTCGGATGATTGTTTGTTCTTGGAATAGATCAAAGCCAGGTTCAAATAGACGTGCGTCAGCCCGGGATTGAGCCGCAGGGCCTGCCGATATTGTTCGATGGCTTCCGACAATCGGCCGGCATGCGCCAGCGCGTATGCCAGGTTGGCGTGAACCTGCGTGATGTTGGGATTAAGCCTAAGCGCGCTTTCAAAGTGTTCTATCGCTTGCTGATATTGACCAATCGATTGCAGGGCGT
This sequence comes from Pirellulales bacterium, assembly GCA_963838495.1. Classification (GTDB taxonomy): domain Bacteria; phylum Planctomycetota; class Planctomycetia; order Pirellulales; family Thermoguttaceae; genus JBEKIK01. The sequence continues at coordinate 1,531,766 of CAWIRC010000001.1, forward strand.
TGCCCAGGTTGTTATGGGCTTCAATGGAATCGGGCTTTAGACGCAAGGCCTGCCGGTAATGTTCGATGGCCTGCGGAATCTTGCCCATTTGCGCCAGCACGCTGCCCAAGTTGATATGCGCCTTAACCGTGTCCGATTTAGATTCCAGCGCCGCCTCGTACTGTTCGACTGCCTCCTGATTGCGCCCAGCGCTTGAAGGGCGTTTCCCATGGTATTGTGCGCTTCGGCGCTATTAGGATCTATTTCCAGGGCCTGCCGGCAATAATCTATTGCCTCCTGTAAATGGCCTGCCTTAACCAGTGCACCGCCAAGGTTGATGTAAGCGTCGGTATAGTCGGGCTTAAGTTCCAGGGCTTGTTTAAAATGTTCGATTGCCTCCCGAACCCTGTTTGTTTGCATAAGCGCGCTTCCCAGGTTGCTGTGGGCTTGGGCATAATCCTGATCTATCGCCAGGGCATGCTCGCACTCAGCGATGCCCTCCTCGGGCCTGCCCGTTTGGATCAAAGAGGCGCCCAGGTTGTTGTAGATTTCCGGATTGTCGGTCGTAAGCACCAAGGCCAGTTTGTAATGATCGATCGCTTCCCGGAACCGGCCCATCTTGTCTAAAACTATTCCCCAGTTGTTATGAGCGTTATAATAATCGGGTTTTATGTCCAGGGCCCGCTGAAAATGTTCGATTGCCTCTTCCCCCCGGCCCGTTTTGTTCAAAGCCAATCCCCAGTTGTTGTGGGCCTCCGGATAGTCGGGCTTTAAGGCCAAGGCCTGACGATAATGCGCGATTGCCTCCTCTGTCCGGCCCGCCTTGTCCAGGGCCAGGCCCCAGTTATTATGGGCCATCCAACAGGACGGATTTTTTTCCAAAGTGACTTGGTACAGCTTGAACTCATCGTGATACAAGCCGCTTTCCCGCCAGGTAAAAAATGCGAGAATGGCAACCGCCGCAACAATAATGCCCGATGCAATCCATCGGGTCGCCCCGCTCATCCGCCCATGCCAAATGCAAAAAGGCGCCAGTGCCAATGCGATTACCGCGATTATGGCGATATGCTCGTGACGGTTGGCGACCAGGGAGTATTGCATGAAACCCACGTCCGCAAAGCCCATGACAGGCAGCAATGCGACGCAGAAAAAACCCCAGGAAAACAGAAGCGGCCGGCCCCAGCCTTTCCTGCACAGCCACAGCACCAGCGTAACGGCTACGGCCGCCGCTAAAGGCAGCCACCACAGCAAATTGCCCGCCGCGATCTTCCACTGCGGATAGACAAATGCCAGATCGAGCGGCATGAGCGCCTTGTAAAGATAGAACCATATAACGCCTCCGGCGCCCAAAAGGCTTTCCGTGAGGGTGGCCGTATGGTATGGCTCCCCAGACCCGTGCGTTTGGAACCACATGTTGACAACCACCAGCGCCACGGCAACCAGGAAAAAAGGCGCGGTCCACATCAGGTCTCGCCTGGTCACGGGACGAAACCACCAAGTAATTCCCAAAAGCAAAAGCGGCGTGACCGCCGCCGATCCCTTGCCCAGCATCGCCAGCAGGAACGCCGCCAGACTCAGCCAGTAATAGGATGAAGGATGAGGGATGAAGGATGAAGGATGAGGGAAACCGCTTTCGGCTTCGCGATGGTTGTCTTCTGGGTGATTTTGTGCCGTTTGCGTGGCCGTCCGTTTCAGCGTCTTTAGATACCAATAAATCGAAAGTAAGAAAAACAGCATGGCCGTCAGGTTTTTCCGCGAGGAAATCCAGGCCACTGACTCGACGTTCACCGGATGCAAGGCGAATATCAGGGCCGCTAAAAATGCCCCGGGAATGGATAATTTCCGCAAAATCAGCCAAATCAAAAACGCCTCGGCAACGTGCAATATCAGGTTGGTCGCGTGATATCCGGTCGGGTGCATCTTCCACAACCGCCACTCGATCCAGAAAGAGGTATTGGTGGCGGGCCAGAAATCCACCGTTTTTTCCGAAGACCAGATTCGAGCCAGGCCGTCCGCGGCCTTGATGATTCTGCTTTCCGACACCAGCGTATCGTCGTCGATAATAAAACCGCCGTTTATGGAGGGCAGATAAACGCAAAAAACCGCGGCTATAATCAGCAATATTCCAGCCAACGTCCAAAAGGGCGGAGTGAATGAAATATGATCCGCAATCTTTAACTGGCCCTTCGCGGCGCGTTGGGAGGATGTTTTTTTGAGATTAGACATCCGTTTGCCGAGAAAAAATGATGTCGTGTTTATTTTCTCTTTATTTTACAATATTTAACGCCGGATTGCACCGGAAACAGATTAGAGCGTATTTTTCCCCCTCCAGGAACATAATTGGGAGAAACGGCGCTCGTAGTTTGCCTGCTATGTATGTTCCCTCCCTCCGAAAGAGGGCTGGGGGTGCGAGCATGGCCGCGAAAAAGCCGGTTTTTTCCCCGTGGTTCCTTCTAGGCATACGCTTTATTAGTTTTTACTATCTCGGCCTCCTGGTAGATCAATTGGTATTTTGCTATCGTGTATAATTCTTGATAATTGAAAATTGAACTGGTTGTTGACCTTATAACTTTTGCCGATCTCCGACACAAACGCCGGAGAGCGGATTTCGGGGGATTAGCTCAGTTGGGAGAGCGTCTGAATGGCATTCAGAAGGTCGAGGGTTCGAGTCCCTTATCCTCCACTTCTTAAGCCCTTTGCGTGATAAAGAGTTACGCATGGGGTCTCTCTGTCTTTTGACCGTCGAAGCGGCTTTTTCCAGTCTCATACAATGCAGAAAAAGCTAGAGTTGCTTTGAAATGTACGCATAAAAGACATCTTCATTTTCCCCTAGAATCTCATGGTTACCGGTTATTACCGATTGTCGCCGCGGCAAGCGCGAGGTGCTTTGGCAATTCTGGCGTTGGGAACCTTGTTCTGCCTTGAAATCGCATTCTCGTCCTTGTGGCAGGGAAACATCGAGCGGGCGAGACGCGGGGCCGGCGATGCGGCGTTATATCGGGCAATAGTAGATCGAATCCACAACGGCGAGGGTTATTACAATGCCACCGCCGCCGAACAAACCGCCCAAGGCTATCCCACGCAAAGCGTTTTCAATTGGCGCACCCCCTTGCCTTTGTGGCTTATCGGCCGCTTGCCGCAAATCGAGTGGGCAAAATACTTCCTCGGCCTTTTGTCGCTGGGACTGATGTTCTTCGCCTTTGAATCCCTGGCCCGGGAAAAAGGCAATTCCTTTGCCATCGCACTTTGTTGCGCCGTTTTGCTCAGCGGGCCGCTGCTGTTCACCGTGCTGGACAACCTGTTTGTGATGCCGGTTTTATGGGCGGGAGTTTTCATCGCCCTTTCCTTGTGCGCCTATGGAATAAATAAACCCAAACTCGGGCTGGGATTCGGCCTCGGCGCACTTTTTATGTGCGAACTGGCCCTGCCATATTGCCTGCTTTGTGCGGCAATGGCGTTTTTAAAAGATGCCCCCGGGAATAGTCTCGATACTAAGGAAAACCCCCGGTGTATTCACCGGGGGCTAAATATTCGCCGGTGGCTAAATATTCAGGGGTCAATTAACATAGAACAAATTAGTTGGGGACTGGGATTAATTGCATGGCTGATATTTTTTGCCTGGCATTGGTGGAACGTATCGGGGCTGATCGCCCCGGACGCTATCGCTCATAAACACGGATGGATCAGATTCGGCGGAGCGGGATTCGTGCTGGCCACGGCCCAAATGAACGCCTATTTGTTGTTATTGCCGCCCTGGGCAACGGCGCTCTATTTCGCGGCGGCCATGTTCGGACTGGCCGGCTGGCACACACGCCTCGGCACGCGCATCGGCCTCAGCGCCTGCTTGTACATAATGGTTTTTGCCTTCGTGGGGCAAGATTTCAACCAGTATTGGGGCTCGATCATCGCCCCGCTTCTATGTTTCGGAATTGTTCGGTTTCCGGGTTCGTTGCTCCATCTTTGCCGGGCGGCGGGGATTTCTCCGATGAAGGTTGAGAAATCTTTTCGGAATCGAGCAGGTTCATAGCTTCCAAAAGCAGGTCGAGATAAGGCTTGTCGCCTTTTGCCGTTTCATCCGCAACTTTCTCCCGCACATTGACCATGCGATCGACCAGGTACCTGGGCCTGGCACGGACCTGATCGTAGATGCGGATTACATATTCGCCAAGGATCGCGATTCCCATGGCGTTTATCGCCCCAAAAAAACTCCCCACCAGCATATAAGAAGTCCAACCGGGGATCGCCAGGTCGGTGAAAAATTTACAATATAAAGAGAAGGCGCTAAGGCCCATGAATATGGCGGCGGCCGCCAAACCGATGACGTGAAATACCGTAAGCGGCAGGGCCGAAAAAGAGAAAATCGCCGTCTTGGCCAGCCTGAACAAACCCCATAGCGATACCCGCGGCTGCCGGTCGTAGCGGGCGTTGCGCTCCACTTCAATGCCGATTTGATTCAGTCCGACCCAGGACCGCAGGCCGGGAAAATAGCGGTCGCGCTCGTCCATGGCAAGGATCAAATTTGCCACGCGCCGATCGATCAGGCCGAAATTGCCCGCATCGGCGGGGATGGAAATCGACGCCACGCCGGAAAGCATGCGGTGAAACGCCTTAAACAGCAACTTCTTGATCTTGCCTTCCTTTCGATTGCGGCGCAGGGCATACACCACGTCATGACCTTCCCGCCAGCGCTCGATCATTCCCCCAATTGCCTCGGGATCGTCTTGCAGGTCGGAATCCATGATCACCACGGCGTCGCCCCGGGCATGGGCCAGTCCGGCGTGAATTGCCGCCTGGTGCCCGAAATTCCGCGATAAATGCAGCACCCGAATCCGCCGGCTGCTGGCGGCCAACTCGTCCAGTACGCGGCCGCTTTGATCCCGCGAACCGTCGTTTACAAATATGATTTCATAATCATATTCTCTCGATTGCAGCAGGCGCATAAGTTGTGCGGCCAAAAACGGCAGGATCAGCTCCTCGTTGTACACCGGTAACACCACGCTTATCAGCGATTCGCAAGGGCGGCGGGAATTTTTTCCGTCGTTCATCGAAGCGGCTCCTCAGCTATGAAAAATGAGCTTGAAATGACCGGCTTTCGCCAAATTCCAATTAGACAAAAAGGCAAAAAGCCCAATCCCAAATAGGAAATCAGCCGGCCCGCACGCAAACTGGCCGGCTGGAATTTAAACGTTGCCAACTGCGTCCCCGGCCCCACCAGGCAGCCCATGAAGTCGCCGTTGACGCGATACACCTGGGCGGGCGAACCGTTGACCGCGGCCTTCCAGCCCGGATGATAACTCTCGGCAACCACCAGCAATTGCACGCACGGCGCCTCCGTCCGAACGCTCAAGCGGCCGGGAATGTCTTCAATCAGCGAGGCCGTGCCGGGCTTAGATTCCGGCAACGCCAACGCCACGTCGCTTAGCGCTTCAGTATCGATGTCGATCTTGGCGATATCCGCTGCCGGATCGCTGCTGGCGATTACCCGATCAACCAGGCGCATGCGCGGAAGGGGATCAGGCACTTTAGACCAATTGTCGTCATGGGGAATCAGCCCGCGTATGTCGCCGGTTTTAGGTCCGCGCCGCACCCAGCCCACGCCGGCGGCGCAAGGCTGGAAGCTTGCCGTAATCCAGCAATTGCCGCGGTTCCAACCCGGCATAACCGTCGGCCCGGCTCCAACCCCGCAGCACGATCTGATCGCCCGTGCGCAATCCTGGCTCGTTGTAACGATAAATCGAAGCCAGCGTGCGGCTATTGCCCGGTCCGGGCGGAGTTGCGATCCCGGCGATGTAATCAGCCATTTTTGGACAACAAGGATAAACCGAATAACTCAGGCCGTAGGCGCCCAAATCCAGGGCAGCCACTAGAACCAGGCCCGCCAAGGCCGCAAAACCGCCGCGGGCAGACCAATATATCAGAAAAGCGGCGGCAATAAAAAACGCCGGCCCGCTCAGGACCATCGGGATCGGAGCGACATAGGGTTGGCCGTGAAATGCAACGCCCAGCGCCGCAACCACGATGCTTATTGCCGCCAATATCCAAAGCGGCAGGCTATTACGCCATCCAAAAATCGGCGTGTATCCGACATCGGGGAAGGCCCGGGCCGCACGCCTTCGCCGGCGTCCTGCCGGTTCGCCCGCGCGAGGAAAAGAAACCCCAACGCAGCCAACAAGGCGGCCGCCATCTCGAAAATGACCACGTAACGAGCGGGAAATCGAAAATATCGCAGCGGGGGCAAATATGCCGCTATCCGATAAATCGGACCATATTCTCCAAAAGCCAGCAATAAGGCGAACGCGCCAGTATTCCGGCTGCCAAGGCCAACAATCGCAAATCTCCCAACTCGCGCCGCCGCATAATCAGCCAAACTATGAGCATCAAGGGCACTGCGCCCGCGTATAGCCCAAATTCGTGCGTGTTCCCACCCACCACACGATTGACAAATAAATATGGGGCCACCAATTGCAGCATATTTATTGGGTGCAGCGAACCGACCGAAGAGAACGCCGCGTCGGCGCCTTGGCGGGAACTGTGCATCAAGGCATCGACAGTCGGCAGCACTTGCATTCCGCCAAGAAACAGACCCACCGTCTTCGCCAGCACCAAATCCGGCCATGTTGAAACATGGCAGCCGATGCACTTCCGGCAATACGGGCCGGGATGGCAAGCGGCACGCGCAACATAACGCATGTCGATTAAAACATAAATGCTATATGCAAATTCGGTTAAAAGCGAAAACCATACAAACTGCGGATACCCCAACAAGAGCTGTGAACCGGTTAAAAGGGCCATCGCGGCCAAAACGGAATACACCTTCACCCGCCGGGAATCTCTCAGCACGATGTCGATGGTCCACAAAAGCCAAGGAATGTGGGCCACTATCGCCACGGCATTGGGATGCACAAAATGCAAGAGATTAAAACCGGAAAACGTGAAAATAACGCCGCCCAGCATGGCTGCGCTTCGGCTTAAGGTTAGCCTTCGCAGAAAAAGCCACATCCCGGCAAGCATGAATGGATAATTCAGCAAGTATTCGCAATCGAGGGCGGATTGTAAGGGGAGCGAACTATAGAGCAACAGGTGAACGGGATGGTACGTTCCGGCCTGGCCTTCGCCGGTAAGGTAAAAACCGGAAAAAAGCTGCGGCATCCAATCAAAGGCCTCGCCTTGGGCAATCTGCCGGGCGTAAAATGCCCGAATCGGCAAGTGGAAGCCGCCCAGATCGTCCCGGCAATAAATTCGTCCCGTAAAAAACGGCCCCGCCAATCCGGCGAAAACCGCCAAGGCAGCCAAAAGCGACCAGGCAAACAAGTTCCGTTCGCAGTGGTACGCCGGCAGCGCAGGATTGTCAGTATGAGCGGCCATAAGCTTAAACCGATTATTTGACAGGTATTTAAGTGTAGAATAGAAATCTATGCATAAAAGTTTGAAAATGTCTTGCGTTTATCATATTTAGCCCCCGTGATTATTTATCCACCCGGAATTATTTGGCCCCCGGTGATTATTTAGCCCCCGGTGAATACACCGGGGGCCATGTTTGTGGCTTTATCCCCCGATTTAGATCAAAGATTTGGGAAAATAATAAAAGTGCCGGCCCTTGAACCGGTGAAACATAGTTCCAATTGGTTTTGCAAAGGTTTAGCTATTCCCGGCCAAACCTCTTATGGCAAAGCAGCCCAGGTTCGAGAACCTGCTCTGCCCGCTAATTTCCATGCAATCGCCATAAGCATCATATCCGGCACAAGGTTGAAACAAATCATTCCGGCCGTTAGATATTATTTAAACTTTCAGATTTGACATTCCGCGAATCCGACCTAGTTTTCAACATAGAGGCACGACGCGCGAGCGTCAGCCTGAGAGTAGAGAAGGCCGAAAGGCCGACTCAGTGCAGCGTCTTTTCAGCCGGAAAACTTATTTTTGTGCTTTTCCAAGCGGCGGGACGTTGTGCGAATCAGGCCTGCAGCCTCTTCATCCTCGACAAAGGCAAACCGGTCGTAAGGCCGGCACGCAAAGCCAAGGGCCGGCGGGAAAACCGACGGCAGCCTGGCTGCCGAAAGGGTGTAAAAACCAAAAACGGCAATTGACGAGGAGGAGGCTTTTTACTAAAGCCGGGCTCCTGAGGGTAAACAAAGCAGGCCGGCGCCGGATGATTACAGACGGCGTGAACACCCAAGGGAACCCAATACTTTTCTTAGTATCCGGTAGTTTCCCCTTGGAAACTAATCCTGGAATGGAGGAATACTCATGAAGTCGCTAGCCTTGAAGTTGCGTCGTTTTCTCGTTTCAGAAGATGGGCCCACCGCCGTTGAATACGCGGTGATGCTGGCCTTGATCGTTATTGTGTGCTTGACTGCCATTCAATCGATTGGCACAAAGGCCAACTCGGCATTCAACAAAGTCGCCAACACGTTGCCGACTTAACCTGATTGGATGCTGATAATGGGCCCTGTTGCCTGGGCCATACTGTCACAACCGCGATAACCGGTACCCTACCCCTCGGCGTTAATTCCTTTAATGCCGAGGGGTTTTTTCATGGAATATTTTTCCTGGCCAAGCCATTGATTTTCCTTGATCGTGCACAGGGTATCATCTTTAAAGCATCAGGCGCATGCCATGTACCTTATTTGACTCTTCGAATTGAGCCGCCCTCAGATCGGTTTTTTAAATTAGGTTGTCCATCTAACTTGATATCACACTTTGCGTCCCTGCTATTTTAAAGGCTCACGACCCGGGCCCACTGTCTTATGACTCTTGCATGGGCGTGGTATTCCCACGTGTCAACCTCGCGTCTCCAGTGAGTCGAAAAATTTGACATTCACCCGGATCCAACATAGGTTTCAATAGAGGCTTGACGTGTGTGCGTCAGCCTGAGAATTGAGCAAGCCGAAAGGCCCGCTCAATGCAGCGTCTTATCAGTCGAATTGCAGATTCACGTGCTTTTCAGTAGATGAGACGTTGGGAAAATCAGGCCTGCAGCCTCTTCATCCTCGATAAAGGCAAACCGGTCGCAAGGCCGGGACGCAAAGCCAAGGGCCGGCGCGATAACCGTCGGCAGCCTGGCCGCCGAAAGGGTGAAAACCCATATTTTAACTACTAGCGAGGAGGAGGCTTATTTACTAAAGCCGGGCTCTTGAAGGTAAACCTAGCAGGCCGGCGCTCTGTCGATCAAGGCGCGATTACCTGAGGGAACCCAATACCTACTTTTCTGACGGTTTTCTCTGGGGCACGAAAACTGGAAGGAGGAAGATCCATGAAGTCACTAGCCTTGAAGTCGCGTCGTTTCCTCGTTTCAGAGGATGGTCCCACCGCCGTTGAATACGCGGTGATGCTGGCCTTGATCGTTATTGTGTGCTTGACTGCCATTCAATCGATTGGCACGAAGGCCAACTCGGCATTCAACAAAGTCGCCACCACATTGCCGGATTAACCTGGGTGAATGTTGCAAATTGGCCCTTTCACCCGTGCCGAAATGTAACAACCGCGATAATCGGTAACTTCCCTCTTGGCATTAAAAGAATTAATCCCAAGAGGGGATTTTTTTGACATATCCTTTAATAGGAGGTTATGGGATTCAGTTTTTTATTTCTGGTTCCCACAGTCCTCCATGGGGACACTTAATGTATTGAAATTCCAGCGCCAGAGCGCGGAAACCAGGTGAAATCCCTAATCCCGAAATGGCTTGCGCCGGTAGCAAGCAACTGGGATGAGCGGGAAATAATAATCCCCACTTTTTAAACCCTGAACCCCTTACTGTGAGACGACTAATGCATCTGTGGAATGATTTTCCCCATTTTACTGCGGTAAACTGGCCCATTTGGCTGGTCAGCGCGGTTCTCATCCTGGCGGCGATTATCGACGGCTGGAAACTGAAAGTCCCCAACTGGATCACTTTTCCGTTTGTCCTCGGAGGCTGGATTTACAGCACGGCTTACTTCGGTTGGGAAGGTTTGGCCTGGAGTTTATTAGGAACCTGCGTGGGTTTGGCTTTACTGTTGCCCGCTTACGCCATCGGAGGCATGGGCGCCGGCGACGTAAAACTCTTGGCCGGCGTAGGGGCCTGGATCTGGGGCACCAACACCTTTTATGCCTTTTGCATTTCCGCGGTCATCGGCGGAGTGATTGCCGTGATAATGGTTATTTGGAAAAAAAGTTGGCGCCGCCATTTCCACCAGTTTTTGGCCATCCTTTTTGAAATCTGGTTTATCCGCGAACCCGATCAGCTTTCCACCATCGCAGCCGAGCGAAAAAGTTCGATGCTGCTGTTGCCTTACGGAATTCCCATTGCCATCGGAACAATTGCCTATTTTATCTGTACTGGAATGCTGCCATGATTTTACCCACATTGCCAAATAATGAAGAATCGAGGCCTTCCGCTTGGAGCAAAGGCTCAATAGTTACCCGAAACCCGCTAAACGGTAAGGTTAAACTAGAGAAAGTTTGGCAAACATGCCGAAAACAACGACGAGGTGCCGCAGCCGTAGAGTTTGCCATTGTGGCGCCAATTTTTTTCTTGCTGGTTTTTGGAATGATCGAATATGGACGCATGGTGATGGTCCAACAGGTCTTAACAAACGCCTCAAGAGAAGGGGCCAGAATTGGCGTACTGGATCCGCCTACGGGTCAAACGAGTTTGCCGCTTGTGACAAGCACTGTGAACAGCTATCTTGCCGCGGCCGGCATCACCGGCGCCACGATAACTACAACGCCCACGGAACCCAGCACGGCCATTTATGGACAATCGGTAAGGGTTAAAGTTTCGGTGCCTTTCAACAATGTCAGTTGGCTTCCCACGCCGATTTGGCTCGGAGGCAAAACATTAAGCGCGACCACTGTCATGCGCCGTGAAACTGTGCAGTGATTTAAAGGGTGCGAGATACACACCATAATTTATGAGAATTTAGGATGCGGTGCATTTCATGCACCCTGCGTGCGTGGTTGCGGACAACAATCCGCGTAAGTATTTCAACTCCGCATAGGGCGGTTGGGGGTTTTTCATGAGAGCCAAGTCCATGGCTTTGCTGATGTTGGCCCTAGGTTGCGGCCTGGTCGCTTCCATCGGCATTACACAAGTAATGGCCAAGCGGAATTTAGAGCCCTCTGGGCCGGTCGCCGATACTCTGCCCATTATCGTCGCCGACAAGGAAATCCCCTTGGGCGAGTCTTTGTCGGCCTCCATGTTGAAACAGGAACCTTGGCCCAAAGATAGGATTCCCCAAGGCGCTATGTCCAACATCGAAGACGTGGAAGGGCGCCGCATCCGCCAGAGAATATTTAAGGGCGAGCCCATTCTGGAAAACAAACTCCTCAGCAAAGGCGCTTCCGCCCAAGGCGCAGCGCGGTCATTCCCGTGGGCTATCGCGTGGTTTCGGTGCAGGTCGACTCGGCCAGCGGATCGGGCTTGATCCTGCCCGGCGATCGGGTGGACGTGCTGGTCTATCTGGTCAATAATTCGCAAAACGCAATCTTTGAAACCTCGACCACGACCGTGTTGCAGGATATAAAGGTCTTTGCCGTCAACGACGTGGTGGAATTGGATAAAGACGGCAAGGATAAAACCATTACCGCAAAGACCATATCCCTGCTGGTCACGCCCGCCCAAGCCGCAAAGGTGACCCTGGCCAGCGAAATGGGCAAAATTCGCCTTGTGATGCGCGGACCCGAAGACAACGCCCACACCGAAGACGCGTCGGCCAAGCCTGAGGAGTTGTTGGGCCGTTCGGCCTTTTCCGACCGGAATAAAGAGGCTCTCAATAAAAACGAGGACAAATCCAATTTCCTCGCTTTATTGAACCAGATAAAGGCCAAACCGGGCGCCAAACAAACACCTGAACCGCCCGCCACGATCTCCTGGAACATGCGCATTTTGCAACCCAATGGAATCAACGACGTGATCTTGGAATCAGACATTGTTCCCGCGTCGGGCAGCGCCGGTTTGGGACACTGGCGGGTCAGCTCCAGCGACGTTACCAGTTTTGGCGGAAGTAAAACGGGGACGGACCAAACGGGCAAGGTGAAAAAAAGCGACAAAACCCCGGCTCCTGTCGCCACTCCGTCCGATATGCCCGCCTCGGCCCCCGCCCCCACGCCGCCGGAGCCCGAGCCCGCGGAACAGGCCGCTAATCCTTCGCAGCAAAACACAACCAATCCTTTGGATCACCCGGTGGAATGAGAATATTCCCGGGCAAAGCCCGGCGACAAAAAATTTTGATTTTTGTAGTATATTCCGCGTGCATGAAGCCCGGAATTAAAACGCAAGGAAAACAAGGATGTTTAAGCTCAATCTTTGGCGCATTTTCGCGCCTGCGGCGTTTATCTTTGGTGTTGCCCTCTACTCGACGGCGGAAACTCCCCCGCCCCCTGAACCCGCTCCAAATCCAAGCCTCGCGCCTACCCCCGGCTCCATCAACTTTGCTGTGAAGTCCCCGAATGAACGCATGGAGATGACCGTGCATTCCAGCCGGATTATCACCATCGGACAAAAGATTCCCCAGGCCCAAGTCAACAATCCCGACATCCTCGACCTCACGCCTCTTTCCCCCACTCAAATCCAGGTTTCGGCCAAGATCAGCGGAGTGACGCAGATCAACCTCTGGGGCGAGGACCAGAAACTATTCACCATCGACGTAATCGTGTACGGCGACGCCCAAGAGTTGAAAATGCTCCTCCGCTCCCAGTTCCCCAACGCCGCCTTGAACGTCATCCCCGTGGCCGGTTCCGTGTTGATCTCGGGCTTCGTCGATAAGCCGGAACACATCGATCGCATCGTCCGCATCGCCGAGGAATATTACCCCAAGGTGATCGACAACATGTCGGTTGCCGGCGTGCAAACCGTGCTCTTGCATGTTAAAATAATGGAAGTCTCCAGGACCAAGCTCCGCCGCCTTGGGTTCGATTGGGCCAAGATCACCGGCGGCAGCACTATTACCTCCGGAACCTCCGGTTTTCTAAACGATGCCAGCTCCCAGAGTGAATTTCTCCGCTTTCCGCCGAACATAGGCGCGGATGTAGTGCGTTCCATCAAACCCTCTACTTTCGCATTTAATATTATCAATTCAGGCAGCACTGCATTCTACGGCGTCTTGGACGCGATGCGCAAAGACAACTTATTGAAAATTGTGGCCGAACCCACGCTGGTGACCGAAAGCGGCAGGGCCGCGGCTTTTAACGTGGGCGGACAAGTCGCCATCCCAACGGCTTCATCCGCCAACCAGCCGCCCGGAATTACTTACCACGACTATGGAACACGGGTCGATTTTGTCCCAATCGTACTGGGCAACGGAAGAATACGGTTGGAAGTCAGGCCCGACATCAGCGAACCCGATTTCGCCAACGGCACCACGATCTCCGGTACGACCGTGCCGGGTTTTGCCGAACGTTTCGCCGACACGGCAGTGGAGCTAAACGCAGGCCAGACTATGGCCATCGCCGGTTTGCTGCAAACCCGTTTGGAAGCGGAAAACAACGGCCTGCCCTGGATCAGCGAAGTGCCGTACTTGGGAGCGGCGTTCCGCAACGTCCATGAAGTAGTCAACGAGATTGAATTGCTGATCCTGGTCACTCCCGAGTTTGTCAACGGCATGGACGCCTGCGAGGTTCCGCCCTGCGGGCCGGGCATGCAGACCACCAGCCCAACCGACTGGGAATTGTTCATGAAAGGTCATTTGGAAGTTCCAAATTGCTGCCCCGCCGGCAACGGCGAAAACATGCCCGTAAACGGTTCGCCAACCCCAATGCCCGACGATGGCATGATTGGCCCCGAACAAATCACCACGCCTCCGCCCTCGGGCCCGGGCAACAGCACGTCGCGATCAGGCGGCTTAAACTCTCCTCCTACGGCCGGCACAGCAAACACGGCTCGGCGCGGCGCCTCTTCCGCTCCTTACAGCCGTTATATCTCATCTAAACCAAACAACCCGGCGGCCGAATCATCGTCCGGAACCTCAAACGCTCCTCCCGGCTTCATCGGCCCGGTCGGTTACGATGTAGTAAAGTAAAGTAGATCAAAGTACACTCAGCCCCACGAGAATGTATGTGGGGTGAGGGTCTTTGTTTATCGCTTTATACTGCAAATTGAGCAATTGCATATTTAAAAATGCAAATTGAACAACTGCAAATATAGAATTTGGGTCACATGAAGGTATTCCGTTAATTATCCCATTTAAGATCTGCATTTTATAATCAACCCCCATGAGCAACGTTCTCCGATTGGCCATCGTCAACCCCAACGATACTCAGCGCGAGGCTTTAAAGAGTCTATTGCTGGGCATGGACATGATCTGGCTGGAAGCCGAATGTTCCAGGTACGAGTTCTTCGGCGACGTCGTGGCACAAACCAATCCGGACATCGGCCTGGTGGCCATCGACGCCGATCCCCAAAAGGGCCTCGATCTGGTGCGTAAGCTGGCGGCACTCGCGCCCGATTGCGCGGTGCTGGTGGTCAGCTCCTCCAACGACGGCAGCCTGATCCTCCAGGCCCTGCGCTCGGGAGCAAAGGAATTTCTCACCCAGCCCGTGCGGATCGAGGACCTGCTGGGCGCGTTGGGCCGCATCAGCGAACGCCGATTCGGACAGGGAGAGAACAAACCCCGCGGTTGCCAGGTTATTACCGTGGCCGGGGCCATCGGCGGCGTCGGCACCACCAGCCTGGCCGTTAACCTGGGCTGCGCCCTGTCCCGCGAAGAAAAGAACTCCGTGGCCCTGATCGATCTCGACCTCTGCCTCGGCGACGCCGATGTGTTTTTGGACACCATTCCCGATTATACCCTGGTCAACGTTTCCCAAAACGTCACCCGCCTCGATTTCACGCTTTTAAAACGCTCGCTGACCAAGCATTCCTCGGGCCTGTACCTGTTGCCCAGGCCCGTCCAGCTCGAAGACGTCCGCCTGATTACTTCGGTAGATCTGCAGCGTGTCATCGGCTTGATGAAGGCCACCTTTACCCACCTGGTGCTGGATTTGTCCAAGGGATTCACCCCCATCGACATGATAGCCCTGGAAATGGCCAATCACATCCTCCTGGTCGCGCAACTCGATTTGCCTTGCCTGCGGAACGTGGTCCGCCTGATGATGTCCTTCAACGAGATGGAGGGCATCGCCGACAAGGTGAAGATCGTCATCAACCGCGTGGGTCTCGATACCGGCCACATCACCATGAAAAAAGCCGAAGAAACCATCGGCAAGGAAATATTTTGGCAATTGCCCAACGATTATCGCACCATGATCGAAGCCCGCAACAACGGCGTGCCCCTGATCGAGCAGGCCCCCAAGGCCGCCATCACCCAATCGATCGTCCAACTCTCCAAAACTCTGACCAGCGACGGCAAGATCGAGACCGTCGAAAGCCCGGTGAAAAAATTCGGCCTAAGCAGCCTGTGGAAACTCTGGGCGGCGAAAACCGGCAAATAAAATCCCGTCGCAAGCGACATATCCGCTATAATCGCTATGGCGTGACCGGGCGATAAATGCAACATCCGTTTCATCTCCGCCTTTGAGCCGCATGTTAAACCGTCTCCCAAATTATTGCCGCCCCGCCTGTAAGCTATCTTTTCTTGGATATTTATCCACGCCGGACCGCTTATGAGCCGCCCGGCCGCCAACCGCAACCTGCGCATCGATTTTTTTAAATGTCGCGGCAGTTGCTTTTGTTTCTACAAACAGGTGAAATCGTCCCCCAAAAATAGCTATTACAAGCCATGGCCAAGTTAGCAGCGCCTTTACGCACAACTGATTCAAAAGAAAACAGCTTTGAGGAACTTAAACAACGCATCCACAACAAGCTTGTGGACAAGCTCGATCTCTCCAGGGTGGGCGAGATGGAAGGCGAAACCCTACGCCGGGAGATCCGCCTGGTCGTCGAGCATCTTTGCGACACCGAAGACACCCTCTTGAACCGCAACGAACGCGAGCGCCTGGTAAACGAGGTTCTCGACGAGACCTTCGGCCTGGGACCGTTGGAAATGCTCCTGAAAGATCCCACCATCAGCGATATCCTCATCAACGGCCCCAAAAACGTGTATATCGAACGCCGCGGAAAAATGGAAAAAACCACCGTCTGTTTCCGCGACAACACGCACCTCATGCAAATCATCGACCGCATCATATCCAAGGTCGGCCGCCGCGTGGACGAAACCTGCCCCATGGTCGATTCCCGCATGCTCGACGGTTCCCGTTTCAACGCCATCATTCCGCCCCTGGCCTTGGACGGGGCCTGCGTCTCCATCCGCCGCTTCGGCACCAATCCGCTCAAATTAGAAGAGCTTTTAAACTATAAAAGTTTCACTCCCGAGATGGTAATGCTCCTGGAGGGCGCCATCAAGGCCCGGCTCAACATCCTCATTTCCGGCGGCACCGGCTCCGGAAAGACGACCTTGCTCAATACGCTCTCCAGCTTCATTCCCAACACCGACCGCATCGTGACCATCGAAGACGCCGCGGAACTACAGTTGCAACAGGATCACGTGGTCCGCCTGGAAACCCGCCCGGCCAACATCGAAGGCAAGGGCGCCATCTACACCACCGACCTGGTGCGAAATGCCTTGCGCATGCGCCCGAACGAATCATCATCGGCGAATGCCGCGGCTCAGAGGCCCTGGACATGCTCCAAGCCATGAACACCGGCCACGAGGGTTCCATGACCACCTTGCACGCCAATTCACCGCGCGACGCCCTGGCGCGCTTGGAAACCATGATCATGATGGCCGGCTTCGAACTGCCCCTGAAAGCCATGCGCAGCCAGGTCGCCAGCGCCATAGACCTCATCGTGCAAGCCAGCCGCTTGCAGGGCGGGCCCCGCAAAATCACCTCCATAGCCGAGGTGGTGGGCATGGAACAGGACACCATTGTCATGCAAGACATCTACCGATACGACAAGGAAGGCGTGGACGAGCACGGCCGGACTTACGGGAAATTCATCGCCTCGGGCGTCCGGCCCACCTTCATGCCGCGTTTGGAATCAGCCGGAGTGCGCCTGCCTTCAAGCGCCTTCCGCCAACGTGTGATGATGGAGGATTAACGCGTGTTACCTCTCATTTTAATCGCCGCGGCCACGTTTATAGGCGTGACGTTGATCGTCCTGGGACTTACCATGCTGCTCAGGAACAAGCCCGTGGACCGCATAGAGGATCGGCTGGGCCTCTTGACCGGGAAGATCAACCCCGCCGCCAAGGAAATCTCCTTGAAGGAAAGCGTTCTGGCACATCCGCTCGACGATTCGCCCGGCTTATTCGAGCGTTTTGTCCAAAGGTTCGGCGACATGAACAAAATCTTCGAGCAAGCCGACACCTCGCTCACGGCGCTGAATTTATTGCTGATTTCCATAGGCATGATGGTGGTCGGCGGCATACTGGCAATGGCCATTCGCATCGTTCCGATATTGGTCCCCCTGGTGGCCGCGATTATGGGCGCCTTGCCCATGATATGGGTGCTTTTGCGGCGGAAAAAACGGCTCAAGCAATTCGCCGCCCAACTGCCAGAGGCCATGGAAATGATTGCCCGCACCCTCCGCTCCGGGCAAAGCCTGGGTTTCGGCATCAGCATTGTGGCCACCGAAATGGGCCAGCCCATTTCCGGCGAATTCAACCGCGTTTTCGAAGAGCAAAACCTCGGTATCCCCATGGAACAAAGCCTCAAGGAACTGGCCGATCGGATACCTAATTTGGACCTCAAATTCTTCGTCACCGCCGTCATCCTGCAGCGGCAAACCGGCGGTGATCTCGCCGAAATCCTCGATAAAATCGGCGACTTGATCCGCGATCGTTTCCGCATCTGGGGACAAGTCCAAGCCCTCACCGGCGAAGGACGCCTCTCCGGCGTGGTGTTGCTCATATTGCCGCTCGTGTTGTTTCTCGCCGTCTATCAATTGAATCCCACCTACATCACGGTCCTGTTTACCGACCCCATGGGCACGAAAATGCTGACCGTGGCCGTCGTCATGCAAATCATCGGGGCCTTGGTGATCCGCAAAATAGTGAATATCAGGGTGTAACCATCATGTTCGCGGCAAACTTGTTCAATTTTGAAACGTTGGTTCCCTTAGCGGTGTTCGTTGCATTCGCCGCCCTGGCATGGTGGGTCCTGGAGCGATTGGCCGCCGGAAATCCCAGGGCCATTCAGCGCCTGGCCGAATTGAAATCGCCCCACGGCCGCCGTAACGCCCAAGCCGACAGCGCCTTGAAAAAATCCGATCCCGTGACAAAAATGCTGGAGATGGCCACGCCGGCCCTGGCTAAACCCCTGCAACCGAAAACCGAAATGGAACTCGGCAAGCTCAAGGCCAAACTCTCCTATGCCGGATTCCGCGGCGAATCGGCGGGAAGCATATTTTTGGGCCTGAAATTCGCCGGCTTGATGGCCGGCTTGTTCCTCGGCGGCGGCACCCTCCTCTCGCTCAAAGGCATGAGCCAAAATTCGCTGGTGTTTTCCATGGTATTGGCCGGGCTGCTCTTTTACCTTCCCGATGTGGTGGTCGGTTTTATCGGCAAAAGTCGGATGCAGGCCATATTTCTCGCCCTGCCCGACGCTCTGGATCTGATGGTCGTCTGTGTCGAGGCCGGCTTAGGTCTCGATCAGGCCATGCGCAAAGTGGCCGAAGAGCTGAAAAAATCATATCGCATACTGGCCGATGAATTCGCCTTGTGCAATTTTCAACTGCAAATGGGACGACCCCGCTCCGAAGTCCTGCACGAACTGGGCGCCAGGACCGGCGTGCAGGATTTACGCGCACTGTCCGGCGTCCTTATCCAGGCCGAAAGGTTTGGCAGCAGCGTGGCCCAGGCCCTGCGCGTGCAAAGCGATTCCATGCGCACAAGGCGGCGACAGTTGGCCGAAGAAAAAGCCGCCAAAACCGCCGTAAAACTCATCTTCCCCCTGGTAATTTTCATCTTCCCCGGCATTTTCGTGGTCCTGGTCGGCCCGGCGGCGATCACCATGGTGCGGGAGATGTTCCCAATGATGGCCGGCGGATAAACCCTGCCTTGTAGAATGCCGATAAAGTAATATGGAATCCTATCAATGGATTACCATGCGCGTTAAGCGACAAAGGATGGGTGGAATTTGCAGGAAGAATTGCCCGCAAAACCCTCCCATGTTGCTCATTCTCACAGTGGATACTCTCCAACAAGGAGGTGCCGGAGATGTTGGCCTTTTTCACCAGGTTTTTTGTTTTTGCCGTTGTTACATTATCCGCGCTTCCTTTGTCGGCCGATTGGCTGTGTTGTTTTTTGAATAGCGTTGCCAGGGACACCAAGCGCCGCAACTGCTGGCCTGCTCCATTTGTCTGTATGGACCGTCAAGCCGTCCGTGCCCCCTTTGCCATCGAGGTAGAAAATGGCTGGCGCAGGCAAAACATGCTGGGCGATTTCTATTTCGAGCCCAACAACGGCCAACTTACCGAGGCCGGCAAGCTCAAAATACGCTGGATCGTGTTTGAGGCCCCTGGGCAACATCGCGAAATCTACGTGCATATCGGCCAAAATAGCGAAGAAACCCAGGCCCGCCTTACCGCCGTTACCGCCGAAGCCGCTTCCCTTGCACCGCAAGGCCAGGTGCCTCCTGTAATGCAAACGACAATTTCTGACAGCGGCTATCCCGCCGATAGACTAGACCTGATCGAGCGAAAATATCAATCTTCGATGCCTAACCCTCGCTTGCCGGCTATGCCCAACCAAAGTAACAACAGCGGTTCCGGCAGCAGTTCGAGTGGCAGTTCCGGACCATAAAATACCCTGCGAATTTCGCCATATAGCTGCGATAGGCAAGACGCGGAGCGTGGTCGAACGGTCGTTCGCATATGGGATTTACCCATATTCCTTCTATTAACTAAAGCACCAATCGGTCGTAGGCCCAGGATCGTTGAGCCAGCTTATCCATATAATCCATATTACTCATTTTATTGTCATAAACGGTAAAACCCGCAAATCTCTTACAATTAATCAAATCAGTTTAGGCTAACTACTGGTCCGGACCGATCACATATACGAGATCGCCTGGTGGCCAGTGCGCTCCCAGGTTGTCTTTAAGGCAACTTAGCCGGTCTCAGCCAATCCGACCTGAAGACATAATATTAAAAGATCATGGAGGTTCCTGGTGGACAAGGTCTTGCTTAGACGCCGGACTTTGATTCTAGCCTTAGCGGCCTGGGCGTGGCTTGGTTGTCTTATGGCCACAATATGTCACGGCCAGGATACGTACGGGCAGCCTCCGGCTCAACAGTCGTCTGTTACCGGCTCGATCAAGCAGGGATTCAACAAGGTTGGAAATTATTTTACACCCAAGCCGAGCCATCCCTCCCAGCCCGTCGATGACGCTATCTCGCTAAAGAGCAAAAGCAAGCCCGGTCCGGAACTTTACATCGCAATTGCCAGGCTTTACGAAGATGCGGGTAAAAACACTGAGGCCGAGCAATACTATCAAATGGCTTTGAAGGAAAAACCCGACCACCTCAGCGCAATGCTGGGCTATGCACGGTTTCAGGAAAATCAAGGCCGGATCAATGAGGCCGTGACATTGTACCAAAAAGCCGTGCAAACCCATCCCAAGGAACCGGTGGCTTACAACAATTTGGGCTTATGTTTCTCCCGCCACGGCAGGCTCAACGAGGCTGCTTCGGCCCTGGGCCAGGCCGTGCAATTGGATCTGCGAAATCCGCTGTATCGAAATAATCTGGCAACCGTGCTTGTCGATCAGAACCGCCTGACCGAGGCCTTTGCCAATCTCCGCGAAGTGCATGGCGAAGCCGCGGCTTGCTACAACATGGGGTACCTGTTGAACAAAAAGGGTCAAACAGAAGCCGCCGAACATTATTTTACTCAGGCCCTGAGGGTGGATCCCAAAATGGCCTCGGCCCAAAAATGGTTGAATTATCTCCAAGACAAATCGCGGGAAACAGCCGTAAGCAAACAATCCGGCAATGCGGCGATCCTGATGGGCAGCACCTCCTATTCGACGCATTTCCCGGCCAAAGTGATTTCGCCGCCCGCTCCGCTCACGCAGCCTGCCGCCGCGTCATCTCAACCCCAGAATCCAGTGATAATCACGCCGGCAGCGGTTATCTCCCCGCGTGTGCCTTCTACTTCTTCTTTTGCTGCTCCTGCTTACACGGTATCGAACCGTGACGTTGATGCAAGCAAGGCATTGCCTCAATCTTCCGATGCCCCGCCCCTGCCGCCTGCAATCAACTCGATGCAACGGCTTCCGCCGGTTTCTTTGCGCCAGCCGGCCGGTATGATGGAGTCATATCCGGGAATTCCAAATACCGCGGCCCCAAGCAATACCGCCCCCTTGCCTCCGGTTGCACAATAGGATTCCTCAAACCGGGTTGAATTGCAGGATTTATCTCTTTTATTCCGGTATTGCATTTCTAACCGAGTAATGGCAACTTAATGTAGTAAATCCGGCTCTTCGACGGCTTTTTCGTTATATTTCGCCGCAAAACAAGCCCTATGCTTATGTAAGGTTTAATAATACACGCTGAATTACCCCGGGAAACACGCTTGCTTACCCTCGGTTTTTTCGGGAGGAGCGGATATGCCTGACATCCTGCAAATCCTGTTCTTTCTGGCTCTTGCCGTGTTGATTATTACGCTCGTAGGGCATGGCATTTGGGTGTTTTTGGCCTTTATTTTCCGCGGCGGACGAAAAAAACATAAACATCGCCTTTGCCCGTTCTGCGGCATAACTATATCAGCCGGCGACGACTTCTGCCCATGGTGCATGAGGGACCTGACCAGCCCGCTGGCCTCCGAAATGGGTGATATCGACGCCATGCTGCGGCAATTAAACCGCCTCAAGCGGCAGGACGCCTTCCCGGCCGATATGCTCGCGGATTTGACCGAGCGGATTAAAGCCTACAGGCAACAGTTGCTCAGCCCCCAACCCGTGGTGCCGGCGATCGTTGTGCCGCAGCCCGCTGCAACCACGGTTACTCCACCGCCTGAAACACCGCCTCATATAGAAAAACCGCATGCAAAACCAGTCTCTCCGATCTTGCAAGCGGCAATCGATTTATCCAAGCCGCAAGAGGCGGCCGTTGTCCCGCCCGCTGAAGTTGCCGCGGGAACCGCCGCCCAGCCGCCGGCGCCGCCTCGGCCTTCATTACCCCCGCAGCCACCGCGAAAATCCTGGGCCGAAATCCTCGGCGGCTTCCTCGCCGAACGCAATATCCGCTGGACCGAATTGATCGGCGTTCTCTTGGGCGGCCTGCTGATGGTCGGCTCTTCGGTCGCCCTGGTTATCGCCTTCTGGAACCAGTTGGAAAGCATTCCCGCGCTGAAATTCCTCATCTTCGTGGGTTATTCTTCGGCCGTGTTTGCCGCTGGACTGTTTGTCTATCACCGCTGGAAACTGGAATCCACCGGCCGGGGCCTGATGGTCATCGCCACCTTGCTTGTGCCGCTGAATTTCCTGGCCATGGCAAGTTTTTATAAAGCACCCTGGGGCCTGCTCACCGGAACCATGGAGCTTATATCGCTGCTCATTTTCACATTGTTAGTAGCGCTAGCGGCGCGGGTTTTGACGCCCGAAGGCCGCCTCGGCATGGTCCTGGCCGTGATCGGCAACTCCGTCGTTGTGCTATTTGCGGCCCGCCCGTTTTTTCAGCATTCCTCACCCCAATGGTTGATCGGGACATCTTGCCTGCCGCCCATCTTGTTGATGGCAGCCGTGGGAAGCTATTCATTTATAAAACGTTCCCCTCACCCCTTGCCCCTCTCCCAAAGGGCGAGGGAGAATATGATGCCCCTGCCGCCAACTCGCTGTTCACGCTCTTAGGGATAGCCGTATTCTGCTCGGCCGTGGCCTTGGGGCTGCTGATCGCCCAGGGTGTTAAATCCTGCGGGCTTCCAATCGCCCTCCACTGCCTGGCCATGCCATTTATCTTGGCGGCATTAAGCGTGCTCATTGCCGGGTTGCAGGTCGTGCGCGGCATGGCCGACGATCCAGAACTGGAAGCCTATAGAACTGCCGGCACCACGGTGGCCCTGCTGGGCGTAATCCTGCAAGTGGCGGCGATCATATTGTCATGGCCCCAGCCGCTTTTGATTCTCTCCGTGGGCCTTATCGGGGCCGCCGGCCTGGTGTACCTTGCCTTGCGATACGACTTTCCCGCCGCACATGCCGGGGCCATGGCATCATTGGCCTTGGCATATCTGGCCGGATTCTTTGTTGTTTTCGATCCGGCACTGCGAAACCTGCAATCCCAGGCATTTTTAATTCAATCGGACAACTTGAGCAAAGACCTGCTCAGCCTGACCATCAGTTCCCGGAGCGGCACCGCCTTGGCCGGATTGTTCCTCGCATTTGCCGCTATTTCCGAGTGGTTCCTGCTCCGCGGAAAAAAAGCACACGGGAAGATCTATGTGGGCGGCGCCGCATTGGCCGCCGCGATCGGCTTGATGCTCGTCACCGCCCACGGATTCATGGGCAGCCACGCAGACGCCGTTCGCGCAACAGTTCTATATGCCGTTTATGGCCTTGTCTGCATCTTTCTTTCCATACGCTGGCGACAGGAAAGACAAAACCTCCCCTCTCCGGGCACCGACCGAAGGTTGGTCGGGAGAGGGGCCGGGGGGTGAGGGCGCCATTGCCATAACCACCTCACAAAAAAATATGGGATGGATGTTTATAGCCTCCGTGCAAGTCTTAAGTTATTTTGGTTGGAATTTACTGGCCCTTGCCCCGATGTGGCTCATCCGCTCGCCTGCATTCGACGCCTGGCAAAGCACTTTGCCCATGGCCGCCTGCTTATTCTGGCTGGGAGCTATTTGGATCTTGCTGGCCTGGATACATCGAAAACCGGCGATTTTTACCGCCGGACAAATAGTATTTACCGCGGCCGCCGTTTTGGCTTCTTTGTCCTGGCTGGAATGGCAACAGTGGATCGTTTTCCCCATGGGTGTTTTGTTCAAACCGGAAAATCTCCAGGTTTTCGGCATAGGCCTGGGATTGCTCTCCCTGGCATGGATGGCGGTGCGGATTGCATCAGGTCTTGCCATCGACAGGGAGAAAAATCAAAAACTGCAAAACAGAGCATCCGCAAAATTGCTCCATATTCTGGCCCCGAACGGCAATTGGAAAGAATTGCTGAAAACTCGGCCGGCAATTGATAAGATCACGACATATATTGTCGCAGCCGCCCAGTTGATCCTGGCGGGAGGAATACTCCTTATCGGAAGCGGTCAGGAACTGCAAACCGGGATAGGCGGCATAAAATCCTTCCAGATTTCAGCCTGCGGCGGCCCTGCATGGGTGCTGCTGGGTATTTTAACGTCGGTATTGATTGCCTCATTGTGGGATCGATGGAGATACTCCGAACTGCAAATCAGCTTGATTTTGGCCCTAACCGTCCCAGTGCTGATCGCCAACCGCTTTGTAAACGATCTTGCCGTGGCCTCGGCTGCACGCTGGGCATTGGCTATATGTTTTATCGCCTGTTCCTCGGCCGTGTGGGGACGAAAATGGCTGAAAAATCTGGGCGAATGGCTCCATGCCCAAATAGAAATACCGGAACAAGGTCCAGCCACCGCCCGCGGAATGTCGGTCATATTGTCGGCCTTGCCCGTGTTGCTGTTTACGCTCCAAGCGGCAGTCCTGCAACTGGGCGGAAATAATCTTTATGGCCCCATGGCCGGAACATTTTTCGATAAAATCGACCGAACCTCTCTTATCTCGTGCCCCTGACCTTGGTCATAGTTGGATTGGTCGGTCACGCCTTGCGCGAATCGTCGGCCGGTTATGCCTTTGGGGCCGGACTGGTTGCCGAAATGGCCGTCATCCTGGGCTACACCTTGCATGTCGCCCTGGCCTCGCCGCCCCGGCGGTACGAAATGACGGAATTTATCATCACCATTCAACTGGCCGTAATTACAGCGGCGGTTTGGGCCATCGTTTGGCTGATCGCCCGGCGTTGGATCACAGTATGGCGGGAGGGAAAAACCGAAACCCCGCTGATGAACGTGCAAATGGGGATGGCAATCCTCGGAAACACGCTTCTAATAGGAATAGCCGTCCTGGAAATCTTTCTCGCCCGACCAATAAAACCCGAGTGGGCCATGCACGCCGGTATGCCGCTGGGCTGGTGCGCGTTGCTCTTGACCGCCGGGGCCGGCGCATATCGCCGTTTGCAGACCCGGCGGCATTGGGACCCGCACTTCGTGGGACTATCGGGCATGGGCATGTTGGCCTTATTGGCTTGTACCGTGCCCAATATTGTTCTGCCGGGCACAAATTTTGACGGCATTTGGGCGTACCGGGTGTTGATGCTGGGCTGGTCGATCTATGCCTTGCTGGTGGCCTTTGCCGCCTGGTGGATTGCCTCGCTCCGCACCCTGCCCGACGCCCACGGCCCGCCGCAGGCCCTCATCCGCCTGGCCGCCGTTTGGGTGCGAGTGGCCGGCATCGCTGCCGTTATCCTGGGAATAAAAGCCGCATTTTTTCACCCCGACGACGATTACGAACGTCTTTGGGCGGTCGCAACAATAGCCATCGCCTCCACGGCCGGGGCGACCATGGCGGTTTGGCGACGCCGCGAAGGCTGGGCCTTTACCGCGGCACTGGGCATCAACCTGGCCGCCTCGCTCGCCGTTTGGCATTTCGAAGAAACCTGGCATCTCTCCTTCGACCAGTGGTGGGTTCGACTGGTGCAGGCGAATGTCATTGCCTCTTCGTTGGCCGCCTTGTTCTGGCTGGCAGCGCACAAGCGGCTCTACGCCTTAAAAACATGGAACCTTGCCCAGAGTCCCTTGCTGGCTGTGCAAACGATATTGCCCATACTCGGCAATGCGGCGATCCTCATCCTGCCCGTGTACCATTTACTCATCCATCCCCAAGGACTGCCGCAGTGGATGCACGACCTCTCCGATCCGCCCGGCTGGCTGAGCCTGCTCATTTGCGCAGCGGCGGCGGCCTGGTACTTGTATCAAACCCGCGCCGCAAGCCTGCTCAACGTCCTCGGCGGAATAATGCTGGGCGCCGGAATATTGATCGCCTGCACCGCCTCCGGCACAGATCTCGGCGGCCAGGGTAAATGGCTGGAATATCATCTGCTCTTTACCGCCTGGGCGGCGGCGGCCTATGTAATCCTTCTCGCCGCACTGATCGGCGGAAAATTGCGCTTGCCGGAAAGAAAAGATCCAAGTTCGGTTCTCCGGGAGCAAGCTCCCGCGCTAAACGATCTTGTATTTCCAAGGCATCTTGTAGAAATATGGGCCTCGGCCCTCGGATTTATTGCCGTGATCCTGGCCATACTTTATTGCCATGAAGATATCGCCGGGGCATGGTGGCGGTTGGGCGTTTTAATGGGATTGAGCCTGGCGGCGGCCATAATCGCCTTGTGGATGAAATCGGCAAGCCACGTTTTCATCTCCGCTTTGCTGCTTAATGCGGCTGGAACCGTGGCCTGGTTCGCCTGGCGGCCGGGCGGGTTTCCGCTGCTGGTCGATCTCAACGTGCTTGCACTGGCCGCGGGATCGATTATCTGGACGGCAATAAAAATAATTTACCCTCAGGGCATCGCCGATCATCGCTGGAATGATAAGCCCCTTCCTTTCGCCCATTTGGCCGCCTCAGCGGGCCTGGCCGCCATGGGCACGCTGGCCGCGGTCAATGTGTCCTTCGATTTATTGCGCCTGGAACACGAAGCAATCGCCCCCTTGGGTTGGTACGCCATTGCGGCAACTGCGGCGGCAATGGCCTTGCTATTGTGGGATCGCGCCGCAAGACTGCCGCTTTTGGGCTTGTATGTTTCCGGCCTGGTTGCAATCGCCATGCAGTGGAATTATTGGCATGAAGCCCCGCGGATGCTTTGCCTGCGGGCGGGTTCCGATTTGTGTGGATTCGTCCTTATCACAGCCATTGCAGGTTGGCTCTTGCCCAAGGCGCGTTGGATTTGGCGCCGGCTCTGGATTCCTGACACTCCCGACCGCTGGACGGACCCGTGGTTCATGTGGCTTCAAGCCGTTATTATTTCCCTGGCCGCGGCGCTTGCCATTTGGACCGCCTTGGATTTCGGTTTCGACGGCCTGGCAAAAGGCGTCGCCCTTTTCGGCCTCAGCGGCCGCTTGATCGGGAGCATGGGCGTTCTTATGGCCCTGGGTGGGGCGATTGTCATGGCCTGGCAAGCAAAACCGGCGTGGCGGCTCGCCTGGCAATGTGCGTCGTTCATCGCGGGCTTGTTTTTCTTATGCACTCTGCGCTGGGCCGGCATCGATCCGGCTCAAGGCGGCCCGTGGCTCCATCGCAGCGTGGTCTTTCTCATCTCTGCGGCAATGATGACCTTGCTTTGCAGCTTCGGGCTGAAAAAAGTCCTATCCGGCAAGAGCGATTGGATTGTAACCGGACAACGGATGACGCCCATCTTCGGCGGCGTGACTATTATCACCCTCGCAGCGGTATTGGCCCAGGAATGGCTTTTATATCAAGACAAAATCGGCGCACCGCTGGCCGGAACAGAGGTCGTTGCCGTGGCCATAATCGTAGCGGCCATGCTTGCCGTCTGCCTGGCCTTTGCCGTGCGCGCCGATTGGGACCCCTTGCACCTCAGCCCCAGCGGCCGGCAGGCATACGTGTATCTTGCCGAAGCCCTTGCCGTGTTGATCGGCGTGCATTTGCGCTTGACCAGGCCCGAACTCTTCAATTTCGGACTGATCCGCGATTACTGGATGTTTTTGATAATGGGCGTGGCCTTTGCCGGGGCGGGCTTAAGCGAATGGTTCCATCGCCTGAAATTGCCCGTGCTCAGTCTGCCTTTCGAGCGCACGGCCCTGCTTGTGCCGCTTGTGCCGGCCATAGGTTTTTGGTTTTTGAAAAATCCCGAAATCCCGTTGGCGCTGTCGGGCGCACGCCGGACGTGTGGTTCCTGATGGCCGCGTTTTACGGGCTTTTGGCCTATATCCGCCGCTCGGCCGGATGCGGATTGCTCTCCGTTCTGACCGCCAACATGGGCCTTTGGGTGGCGCTCCATCATTTCGACATCGCCTTTTTGCACCACCCGCAATTATGGCTCATCCCCATCGCCCTGGCCGCCCTGGTCGCCGAATTCCTGCATCACGAGCGATTGAGCCAGACTCAAAGCTCCGTGATGCGATACCTGTCGCTAAGCGTGATTTATCTGTCGTCCACCGCCGACATGTATATCGACATGTTCATACACGGCGTATACATCGATTGGCGCCTGCCGGTGGCCCTGATGCTGCTCGCGGCGGCCGGGGCAATGGCCGGCGTGATCCTGCGCGTCCGCTCGTTCCTCATCCTGGGCATTGCCTTCCTCATCCTCGACATCGTCACCATGATCTGGTACGCGGCCGAGGATCTGGAACAAACTTGGATCTGGTACGCCAGCGGAATTGTGCTTGGCGCCGCCATTATCGCCATGTTCGCCGTTTTCGAAAAACGCCGGCACGACCTGCTCGCGGCCGTGGAGCGTTTCAAGGAGTGGCAGCGGTGAAAATAAAATGGCTACGTCCGGACATAATCTCCGCCGTGTTTGTGATCGTCGGTGCAGTGTTGCTCATATTGACGATAAAGTTTCGCGTCAATCCGGTTGAAGGTTCGGTGGTCGATCCGGGCATCCGCGGAACCGCATTGCACTGGATTTTGTTGTGCGCGACAATGCCTGCCTGGTTTGCCGGCGTATCGCTCTGTGGCAAAGCATCTGCCGGCAATTATCAATTCGCAGTTACTTTGATGTTCTTATTTCAAGCGCTGATATATTATTTTTTGGGAAAGTTTACGAAATTGATTCTCTCGACCATCTGGAATCGATGCAAAAAATCGGCCAAAACACCATGAGAATGCAAGATGCCGGTGAAAAAAACGATCAATCGCCAAACGACGTTCAGCCTACCAGCGGCGAAACCCGTCATCCGCCGCCCCCGCTGCAATTCGGCCTAAGTTCGCTGTTGTGGATCATGTTGGCCGTGGGCCTGATCTTCGGCACGCTCAGATGGATCCAAGTTCCGCCGACCACAAGCCTGATCATCATGGCCGTTCTGGCGGCGAGTGCCTTGGCCGTTGTGCTTTTAGTCGCCGCGATTTCCAAGGTTGATGACGACGAATAGTTTTTCCTGTCAGTACGTCCCCGGCGGGCGGGGGCGCTATAGACCGCTGCGACCGGAACTCATCCAATCTTGTATTTTTTTAATCAGCTCTGTTTGGCCTTGGGAACGGGCGAGATCCAATGCCTTTTGAGCCGAGGCTCGGGCCTCCGTGGGACGTTTCAAGCGTTCATAAACCAACGCCATGTTTAAATACGCCCCGGTAAAATCAGGTTTTAGAAGCACAGCCTGCTGATAATGTTCCATCGCCTCGTGTAACCGGCCTGCTTTAAATAGTACGATGCCAAAATAGTTGTGGAGGTTGGCGTCAGCGGGTTTAAGCGCCAAGGCTTGCCTGACTTGTTCAACCGCTTCCTCCGGACGGTCAGTTTCAAGCAACAGCTCGCCCAGGATTCTCATTGCTTCGGGATCATTCGGATTTAGATGCAAGGCCTGCCGCAAATGTTCTTCTGCCTCCTGAAACCGACCAGTATTAAACAATAAATCACCCAGGGTGCGATGAGTATCCTGGTAATTCGGTTTTAGTTTTAAGGCCTGCCGTAAATGCTCTTCCGCCTCTTTTAGCCGCCCTGTTTTGGATAACATGGTTCCCAGGTTGTTTTGAGCCGATTCATATTCGGGATTGAGGTTCACTGCTTGTTGGAAATGATAAATCGCCTCATCCATCGCCTCTTTAGAATTACTTGATACACCCAATAGGAATCCCAGGTTGTTGTGGACCATGCAGCAGTTGGGATTCTTTTTCAGCGCGGCGCGGTACAGCGTGATCTCATCGGTATAGATTTCGTTTTGCCGCCAGGTCAGAAATACAAGGCACCCCGCCGCCAGGATCGCCGCCTTTGCCGGCGTCCAGGCAAATCGTTTTAGGCTCCGCCGCCATACGCCCCAGCCCGCCGATAACAGCGCGATCACGCCGATAATTGCCATGTGTTGATAGTGATCGGCCACCAGCGAGTAGCGCATAAAACCCACGTCCGCAAAGCCCGCCACCGGCAAAAGAGCCACGCAGAAAAATCCCCAGGCGAACAACAGCGGCCTGCCCCAACCTTCCCTGCAAATCCAAAGAATCGCGGTAACCGCCAATGCCGCCGTCAAAGGCAGCCACCACAAAATATTGCCGGCCTGGATGTGCCACATGGGATATACAAAATACAGATCTACGGGAAACAGCGCCTCGTAAAGATAGAACCAAGGCACGCATCCCGCCCCAAGCAGGCGCTCGGTGAAACCGGCAGTGCGGAAAACTATGTTTTCGCCCCGTGTTTGGAACCATACGCTCGCCCATACTAGTACGCCCGCCATCGCAAGAAACGGGACAATCCGCGCCAAATCTCGCCAAGTCAAAGGCCGCAACCACCAGACTACCCCTAAAACCACCCCCGGCAATATCGCCGCCGAGCCCTTGCTGAGCATGGCCAACACGAATGCAGCCAGGCTCAACAAGTAGAAGGATGAAGGATGAGGGATGAAGGATGAGGGATGAAGGATACCGCTTGCGGCTTCGCGACCGGTGCCCTCCATGCGACCAGGCGCCACCTTGCTGGCCGCACGCTGTATTCCCTTTAAATACCACAAAATCGATAAAAGGAAGAACGTCATCGCCAGCATGTTTCTCGCCTGCGCGATCCATGCAGCCGATTCCACGTTCACCGGATGCACGGCAAATATTACCGCCGCAAAAAACGCCCCGGGAATGGACAATTTCCGCAAAATAACCCATATCAGCAGCCCGTCCACAATGTGAAAGATCAGGTTGGTAACATGGTAACCGGCCGGGTTGAATCCCCATAAATGCCATTCCAGCCAGAACGTGGAATTCGATACCGGATAAAACTCCTGCGCTTCGTGGGAGCACCAGAATCGGCACAACCCGCCAAAAGTCTTCATGAGCGGATTTTCTGTCATCAGATTGTCATCATCCAACACGAATCCGCCGTTTATAGATGGTATATAAGAAATGAACACGGCGAGAACAATAATCCCCACTCCCGCTACTATGACATAAGACCACGCCGATGAAACGGAAGGCGCCGGCAGGACCTGGCGAGCATTTTTATCGGAAGATCTCTTGAGCTTGGACATCTGCTAGCCGGAAACAAGATAAGTCGTTTCGGTCGCCTATAATCTCTTTTTATACCGTGTTCATGCCCGCGTTCCGCTTATTTGCTTTCCAGCGGGATAACGCCGTCCCAATTAAGGGGCACGCGGCGGTTATGCTCGGCTATGTAGACGGTGAGAAAATCCTTCACCTCGTCCTCGGACGGAATGCGGTGCAGCAGCTCAAACGCCGCCGCCCAGTTGCGCGACAGGAATTTGTCCAGGGCCATTTCATAACAGGCCAGGTGCTCGTCGGTCAACACCGGATACTGCGCCTGCGGCGGCAAAAGCTCGCTCACCTCCAACGACGAATCCAACCCGTAGGGTTTGACCACCGCCAGGCGCCTTACCCTGGCCACGTCGCGGGGAACTTGCCTGCGCACCGCGTTGGCCGTGGCTTCGTCCAAGAGGATCGGGGCGCGGAGTATCTTGGTCATGCTCTCCAGGCGCGAGGCAAGGTTCACAACCGGTCCGAACACCGTGACTTTCACCTGGTCGATGGTCCCGATCTTTCCCGCCACCGCCCTGCCCGTGGCCACGCCGATGCCGGCATGGAATCCGGCCTCGGCCTCGAATTCCGCGCGGATGGCCAAGGCCGCCCGGCAGGTGCGAAGCACGGCGTCTTTTTGTTGCAGGGGCCATCCCCAAAATCCCATGGCGGCGTCGCCCTGGAAATCGCCCACCACCCCGCCTTGTTCGCGGATATACCGCGTCATCACGCCCAGGGCCTTGCTTACCCGCTGCAACAGCCCCAGCAGGCGATCGGCGTGCCGCTCCGATTCCCGCGAAAATCCCCGCAAGTCGCAAAATAGCACTGAAACCTCGGTCTCCCTGGGCGCAAGCACCACCTCGGGGTCTTCAACCGCCAATGTCTCCAGCACCACGGGCGAAAAAAACTGGGATAGCGTGGCATGGCGGTGCTCCAGCAAGCGCATCTGGCGCAATGAACTCAGCATCGCCGCCACCAGCTCCGTAAATTTCACGTCCTCGCGCAGGTCCGTGGGATCGGACGAACGGGGCAGGCCCACGTGCTCCACGTTGAAACGCCCGGCCACGTAAAGCGCCCAGCCCGAAGATGCCTTGCCCAGAACAGGCGTGCAAAAGGCCCAGTCGTAGTTTTCGCTTTCGGTAAACGAGTCCGGGCTCATGGTTTCCGCCCCGCGCCACACGTGCAACACGCTCTGTCGCTGGCGGAGCGATTGCAGAATCAAACCCTGGCTGGGCTGGAAATCGCTGCCGACTACCAGGCGCTGATCCCAATGCAGAATCCGCACAGGCGGGCGGTCCTGGTCCTCCTCGCGCCGCCGCATCGCCACCGGCCTCTTCCGCAGGCATTCGCGTTTCGCACTCCCTATCAGAGCCGGGCCGTGTCGGCCCGGAAGCGCCCCGCCTACGCGCTCTGGCCCCGATCTGTTTCACAATATCGTTCTTCCGAGACTCTGTGGACGTCTCTATTCTTTGTTCGCCCTCAACTTCTTCCTGCCCACTGTCCGCTGCCCACTGCCCACTGTCCGCCGTCCGCTGCCCGCTTTCCACGGCGACCACGGCCGCGGCGTCGGCCCGGGGCACGCCCGCCAACAGCATGCTCACCAGGCGGACCACAAGTTCCGCGTCGCCCGCCGCTCCCGATATCACGTCCGGCAGACGGCTGAGGACCTCGATGCGGTGGTCCGGATTGCGGAACTGCACCTGTCGCAGATATTGGGAGCTGAACGATTGCTGCTGCACCGGCTGCGGGGCGTCGGCCGTTATATTCACCCGCTGATCGGCCAGCGTGAACGAGGTCTGCCCGATCACAAAATGATCGCCCGCTTGCATGCTGAACCGCTCCACTTCCTTGCCCATCAAAAAAATGGGATTCCGCGTATTCGGCAGGCGCGTGACCTCCAGGCGCGAACCGTTCCATAAAAGTTGGGCATGACGGTGCGATACGTGCGGATCCCAAGGCACGGCCCAAGTCCCGCCCAGCCGGCCCAATATCACCTCCTGCCCGTCCGGCAACGCACGCCGCCAGCGCTGTTGAGGTTCCATTCCTTGGGCAATCAAATCGGGCATGACAAGTTCACAGTTTACAGCAATCAGTTTTCAGTATAGAGTTTTAAGTTCTGCATTCTGCATTCTTACTTCTGCATTCCGTTATCCGCTTTTCCGGCTCATGCTCCTGGCCCACGCCCACAGGGCCGACATCACCAAGGCGACCATAACCAGCGCCACCAGGCCGTAACGGATCAGTCCGGCAGTTAGATTTTCCAGCGTGGAACCGATCGCCTCGTTATAAGCGGTCTCCACGATCACCAGCCAGCCCGTATCCTCGTCGCCGCGGACCTTGACCGGCTCCATCTGGGCCAGCCAGCGGCCTTTATAAGCCCCGCCTTCGAGATCATCGGCCAGCGGATCGTGATAATCTCTTTGCCGTTTTGGAACGTCGGGCAGTTCATCGGCGCCGACCCGGTATTTTTGGAAGTAATCCGGCAATTCGCCCTGTTTATCCAGCAGTTTGTCGAACAGGGGATGCTGCAGAATCACGCCCCGGCTGTCGCCTTCGCGGTTATCGACCAGCACGGCGAATTCCCTGTCGCCGCCGCGCAGTATCGACTCGACCAGTCGGCCCACCTCCACGGTCATCGCCACCACGCCGAGGAAATTTTTCTTCGACGTCTCGTCGAAAACCGGCGTGGATATGGCCACCACCCAGCGGGAAGTGGCCTGCGATCGGTATACGGCGGACAAGGCGGTGGCCTTCAAATGATCTCCCGGCTCGGGGCGCCATGACTCGTCCATGTCGCTCGGCCCGCCGTGGAAAAAACTCCGCCAGGCGTAATTCCTGCCGATGGTCCGGCTCTGCGGCACGTGCACGGCCGATAGCCCCGTGGCGTCGCAAAAAAACCAGCTTGCCACTTCCTCTTCTTCCCGCGGCCGTTCCAGGGGCGGAATCAGCGATGTGAAAACCCGCTGCAATTCCTTGCGCCTCGGATTGTCCCGGAATTTTTCCAGAACCGCGTCCCGCTCGTCTTCCGAAATATTGGGATCGTTCAATTGGGCCGCAATTTTTTTGTACTCGGGATCGTCCGTGGCCTCTTTAAGCGCCTCGCGAAAGCGCTCCGAATTGGCTATATATTCCACAATCTGGTAACGCCGTTCCAATTCGTTTCCAGCCGCTCGGGCGCCCAACC
This sequence comes from Pirellulales bacterium, assembly GCA_963838495.1. Lineage (GTDB taxonomy): Bacteria > Planctomycetota > Planctomycetia > Pirellulales > Thermoguttaceae > JBEKIK01. The sequence goes on from CAWIRC010000001.1 coordinate 1,566,060, forward strand.
GCGCCGTAAATTGCGAACTTTTCAAGGCTTGATCTATCAAAGCGGCATTCGTTTCCCGTAATGCCGTTTGAAATCCCTGCCAGGCGAACCAGGCGACCACCGCCAAAAGCAAAGCCGGCCCGATCGCCCCCAACACCATCATCGGCCGGCGTGCGCGGCGGACCTCGCGGTCGTTCAGGGCATCCAGCACGGACTGCACGTTGGGAAAACGCCGGTCCGGATCGGCCGCCAGGCAGCGATCCACGATCTCGGCCAAAAGCGCATCCACCCCGGGCACTTTGCAATGCTCGGCCGGCGGCAGCGACTGCTCGATCATCTCCCGATATCTCGTCAGCCGCTGCTTCAAATCCGGCGTCCGCTCGAATTCGTCCACCGTCGGCCCGCTGCGGTGCGGCGGATGACCCGTCAACATGCAATATAAAAGTGCGCCTAATGCATATACGTCCCAGCGGGCGTCGGGCACGGCCTCCAAGTCTGCCTGTTCCGGGGCCATGTAAAACATCGTCCCCAACGCCGGCATCTGTTCGTGCGATAAGCGCGATTGACCAAAATCCGCCAACCGCGGCTTGTTGTCCTGATCGAGCAGGATGTTCGCGGGCTTCAAATCGCAGTGCAAAACGCCCTTGCCATGCGCATGCACCAGGCCCACCGCAATGTCGCGAAACAGCTCCACCGCCTTGTCCACCGGCAAAGGGCCCTGTTGCAGCCGCTCGGCCAGCGAGCCGGGCTCCAGGTACTCCATGATGTAATAAGGCGGTTCCGCGTCCCAGCCCACGCCCAGCAATTGCACCACGTAACGATCGGCAAACAGGAAGGCCAGCTTTTCCACCTCCCTGCTGAGCAAAGACCAATCCAGCCCCCCCCTGTGTGAGTAATACTTGATCGCCACCCTCCGCCCGGTATTGCGTTCGATAGCCACCCACACCTCGCCGTAGGCCCCTGCGCCCAGGAATTTTTCCGGCTCATAACCCGGCACCTGTGTGGGGGGATGGCCGCGTTTCAGGCTGATTTCACGCGATAAAAGCCGCTCCTGGCTGTCCTGAATTTGTGTGGGATCGATGCTCATGCCATCCAGTATATCAAAAGACGTAGTCCATGGGCGAGGGGTAAAAAAGCCGGCGACAATTGCAAAGAGAATGACAAACCACATAGTTTGATCTTGCCTGATGAGGCGCAGAGCGGTAAAAGTCAGCCCGGCTTGGCAATTCTTATGTTGGCAGTGGGCAGCCCGTTTGTTTTAGGGCAATTTAATACTTTTCTGCAATGCGACAACGATGACAAACTTTTTTCGTTTTTGCCGTTTTTTTCTCCCAGTTGCCGGGCTGTTTTTGGCATCGGCGGCCTTTGCCCAGACCAAGTCCGATAAGCTCCAGGCCGAAAATATTTCCGCCGAGATTATTCAAGCCCGTTTAAAGCAGGTCGAAGATTCACACGATTTGGACGAATCGCTAAAGGCGAAAATCCGCGACTCTTATCAACAGGCGCTGCGGGAATTGGATTCCGCCCAAACCTGGCAGGACGGCGCCAGGCGGTTTGAACAAATGGCCGCCTCGGCGGCCGCCGACCTGGCCGCCACCAAAACCGAATTGGACCAATTGCCCGTCAAGCCTTCCCTGCAAACGCCGGAAAACATCGCCTTGTCGCAAATCGACCAGTTGATCTCCAAAAAGCAAAGCGAATTGGACGAGCAACGCTCTCGATTGGCCGAATTGGAAGCCGAACCCAAGCGCCGGGCAAGCCGCCGCGCCGATATACCAAAGTTGTCCAGCGCCGCCAAGGAACGGCTTGCCCAGTTGGACGAACAGCTCCAGGCCCCGGCCCCGGCCGACGAAGCAGTCGCCTTGACCGCTCCGCGCCGGGACCTGCTTTTATCCCAGCGCAAAGCAATAGAGTGCCAGATACAGGCCTTCGAAAAGGAAATCGCCGCTTATGAAGCCACCGCCGAACTGCTGCCCTTGCGCCGCGACTTGTCCGCGCGGCGAGTCGCCTTGGCCGAGCAGGAAATCAAGGCCTGGCAGGAAGCGGCCAATCAGCGCCGCCGGCAAGAGGCGGAAAAACAATTGCAAATCGCCCGCCTTGACGCCGCCCGCGCTCATCCCGCGGTAAAACGCCTGGCCCGCGAAAACGCCGATCTCGCCGAAATCCACAAAAACCAGGTCCAGCGCAACGCCGACACAACCGGCCAATTCGAAAAAACCAAGCAGCAGTTATCCGCCCTCAAGGATCAGTTTCAGCGGACGCGGGAAAAAGTTAACGCCGGCGGACTGACAAATGCCATTGGTTTGCTTTTGCGCAAGCAGCGGGAAACGCTGCCCAATCTCCGCGACCATCGCCGCGAAATCATCGCCGGCCAGGCGGCCATCAGCGCAAGCCAGTTGGCGCTCCTCGAATACCAGGACCGCCGCTCCGCCCTGGGCGATATGGAACAGCAGGTCCACGCCACCCTGCGCAGCCTGGATCTCAACGCCGCACAAACCGACAGCCCCGAACTGGAAAACGCGGTACGCGATTCCCTGCAAACCGAAAAAAATTATCTCAACGATCTGATCAAGGATCACAACATCTACTTCGACTATCTCGTCAATCTGGACATCGCCGAAGGGCAACTGATTAAAGAGACCGAGGCTTATGCCACCTACATCGACGAACGCGTGCTGTGGATCGCCAGCGCCTCGCCTCTTAGCACGGCCGACGCAACGCATGCCGGCCACGTGCTGTGGAAGATAATCGGGCCCGATGCCATCCGGGAAATCGGCGGCGCCCTGGCCTATGATGTAATCCAGGATCCCGCGATATATATCCTGGCGATTAGCACCTTCGGCCCGCTTCTGTATTGCCGGCGGCGGATGCGGAACAAAATCCAAAACATCGGCGAACTGGCCGCGGCGGCCAGTTGCTGCCGCATGATGCCCACCGTCGAAGCCCTGGCCTTGACCCTCCTTATCGCTGCGGTTTGGCCGGGACTTATGTTGTATCTGTCCTGGCGAATGACCGCCGCACCCGACGCCTCGGAATTCTGCAAGGCCATCGGCGCCGGCCTGGCAAGCACCGCACTGGTGAATTTCGTCCTCGAACTGCTGCGCAATACGTGCCGCCTGAACGGATTGGGCGAGGCACACCTAGGCTGGCCCGGCCATAACCTCCAAGTACTCCGCCATCATCTCAAATGGCTCAACGTAGTGGTTCTGCCGCTGGTGTTCATCGTTGCCACCCTCCATGCCCGGGAAATCGAACGCTGGAACGATTCGCTGGGCCGCTTGTGTTTTATCGCCGCGATGCTGCTTTCGGCCCTGTTTTTGCAGCGCATTTTGCGCCCGGCAAAGGCGTGTTCCAGGAATATATGGCCTCCAGGCGCGGCAGTTGGATGGATCGCCTGCGTTACGTCTGGTATCCGGCGATCGTGCTCTTGCCCTTGTTTCTGGCCGCTCTGGCCCTGGCCGGCTACTACTACACCAGTCAGCAGCTTGCCGCCAGGATGGTAATTTCCGTCTATGTTTTTTTGGGCTTGATTTTGCTGGGATCGTTTTTGCTCCGCTGGCTTTTGGTCAATCGGCGAAAGATATCCATGGCCAAAACCCGGCGCCGCCGGGCCGCTCTGCAAGTGCACGGCGGCTCGGGCACGGAAGCCGCCGCATTGACTCCTGTTTCCCCTGCCGGCGGCGAAGGCGATTTGGCCGCCATTAACATTCAAACCCGCCGACTGGTCGAACATTCCCTGGCCCTGGCCGGACTTTTCGCCGTGTGGCTGATTTGGGCCGACGTCCTGCCCGCCCTGGGTTTCTTGAATCGCGTGGAAGTCTGGAAGACCACCGCCAACGTGACCGAATCGGTCGTCGCCCCAGACGGCACCACCCGCACCGCCGTGAAGACCGAGGCCGTGACCCTTGCCCACCTGGGCCTGGCGATCATTGTCTTCGCCGCGACCATCATTGCCGCCAAAAACATCCCCGGTTTGCTGGAAATAGCGCTCTTGCAGCATTTGCCCGTCGATGCCGGAGTCCGCTACGCCGTGGCCACGGTCTCGCGTTATCTACTCACCATTTTCGGTGTCGTGTTCACCTGCAACGCCGTTGGGCTGGGCTGGTCCAAGGTCCAATGGCTCGTCGCCGCCGTGAGCGTGGGCTTGGGCTTCGGCTTGCAGGAAATTTTCGCCAATTTCGTCTCCGGCTTGATTATTCTCATCGAACGCCCCATCCGCGTGGGCGACGTCATCACCATCAGCGACGTGACCGGATCGGTTGCCCGCATCCGCATGAGAGCCACCACCATTGTCGATGCCGATCGCAAGGAACTGATCATTCCCAACAAGGACGTGATCATCGGCCGCGTGCTGAATTGGACCCTTTCGGACAAGGTCAATCGCGTGCAAATCAAAGTCGGCATCGCCTACGGATCGAACACCCAGCAGGCGGCCGAACTGCTCATGCGCGGCCCGCCAGCATCCCCAGGTCCTCGACGATCCCCAGCCGGTGGTCACCTTCGAGGCCTTCGGCAACAGCACGCTTGATTTTGTCCTGCGCTGTTTTTTGCCGAATCTGGAAAACCGTGCCCGCGTGATCCACGAACTTCACATGGCCATCGATCGCGCGTTCCGCGAAAACGGCATCGAAATCGCCTTTCCGCAGCAGGACGTCCACGTGCGGACCATCGATATAAACTGGGCGCAATTGGCGCCAGCAATTGGCCCAACGGCCTCGCCTTGGATTCCACCCGGCCAAATGCCCGATGGAAAAGCGCCTAAACACGAAGCCGCTTGACAGAGGCTGTACAAGACGGCCCCCTCCGGCCCGATGATATCCCTTCCATTCCAGCCAATCATCCTAATTTAATGATTAGCGCTCTTGTGAATTATTCGAAACTCCCATTTTTTGTTGACATGCCTTTTCTCATTATCGTATAAGTGCCTATATATAGGTATTTTTGTCATAGGTTTTTTCCTGTTGTTTCATATGTGTATTAACAAAAAATAACTCTCACCCTATATAATTTTTAAGCCATGCACAGCTAATGCCTGCCGGTTATGCTGGCTTCAACTTTAAAAATACAACATAATACAATAAAAAAATCGAACCATTTTGCATCATCCAACGTTCAATGTGACTGTGTAGGGTACGTGAAACGCGCCTTAACATTTAGGTCAGAGGTTAGTTACATACACACTTCAACTAAACCGGTTTACAGAGGAGCGACTTATGTTCTCGTTGCTTAACCGCCGTCGTAAAAACGAATTATCAAAAAAATGTAAAATCAGGCATCGTAAATGCATACTTGAACCCCTTGAGTTGCGGACCCTTCTCTCGGCCGCCGGCCTGCCGGAAATCACCATGAGCCCACTTGCCCAGGCGGTGACTAATGTCTCGGCGCCTTATACCCCGGCCGAAATCCGCCAGTCATACGGCTTCAGCAGTTTGACCGCCAACGGCGCGGGCCAGACTATCGCCATCGTCGACGCCTACGACGATCCCAACATCTTAAGCGATCTGAAGGCCTTCGACGCCAAGTACGGCTTGCCCGATCCCAGCTTCCAAAAGGTCAGTCAAACCGGCAGCCAGACAAAACTGCCTTCCGCAAACGCCAGCTGGGGACTGGAAATCTCCCTGGACGTGGAATGGGCCCATGCCGTGGCCCCGGCGGCCAAGATTCTTTTGGTCGAAGCCAGTTCGAACTCCTTGAGCAATCTTCTTACCGCCGTTGACTATGCATCATCGGTGGCAAAAGTCGTGTCCATGAGCTGGGGAAGCAGCGAGTTTTCCAGCGAAACCTCTTACGACAGCCATTTCTCCCCACAACTTCACCCCGGCGTGACGTTCATCGCATCCTCCGGCGACACGGGCGGCATGGCTATTTGGCCGGCAGTCTCGCCTTACGTGTTGAGCGTGGGCGGCAGCTCTCTGACCATTGTATCCTCCGCCGCCGGTGTTTATTCCTACAGCAGCGAATCAAGCTGGAGCGGCAGCGGAGGCGGCTATAGCTCCTTTGAAAAAGAACCCTCCTGGCAGTACGCCGTGCAAAGCACTGGGCGGCGCAGCACACCCGACGTGGCCTACGACGCCAATCCCAGCACCGGTTTCGCCGTTTACGACACCTACGCTTACAGGGGCTGGTACACTATCGGCGGCACAAGCGCTCCGCGCACCGCAATGGGCCGGAATCATCGCCATCGTCAACCAGGTCAGGGCCGGAAACGGTCTCTCATCCCTGTCGAACGCCAATTCCAGTATTTACGCGCTTTATTCCCAACAGCATTCCACCGATTTTCACGACATCACCAGCGGCACGGCCGGACGCAACCGCGCCGGCTCAGGCTACGACCTGGTTACAGGCCTGGGATCGCCGCTGGTACAGAATATCGTCTCGGCATTAGGCGGCGCTTCGGCATCGGTGGCGAAAAGTCCGGCCACACCCTCCGGCAGCTCATTTGTTTCAGTGAGGGACTTATTGGGATCAGTCTCACATCATGCGGAATTTGTATTTGCCCTAAATCTACCGGCAAAATCGCCCGCCTCTTTGAATGTAATTCAACAAACCCCAGACCTCGGAGATTTGCCTATCGGGTCGCTTTCCATCCACATCTCCGATGATTCGGCCGGCCTGGCAATGCTTGCCACCTTGCCGGTTGGTCCGCGGAATTTCGTCGCCGTTGCTCCGGTCCCCGATTCGCAACCGGGCGATCAAAACAGTACTGCGGACTCAATCGCTTTGACCAATCTTGGCGATGGCTATGTTGGCGAAACAGGGTCGGCACGTGCATCAAAGGCCGATCCCGTGCCCGAAGCCCGCTCTCTCGTTTTAACAGCCCTTGCTCAACTTCCAAAGGCCGACCTGGCAGCGACCGTTGCTCCTTTGGCTCGGCAATATGAAGCGATCGATGCCCTAATGGCGCAAAATCCCTCCGAGCATGCCCGCCATACCGAGAAAACCGGCGTTCCCCTGCTCCCCGACGCCGAAAAGACCGACATCACCCTCCGCGCCGAGGCCCTGGCCGCCATCGCCCTCAGCTTCGCCCGCGCCCCACTGAAAAAACGCACCAATCCGGACGATGCCCAACGCTGGCGCTCGCGACATCTGATCAATTACTGATCACCCGTTGCACACCCTGGTCGTGATTATTTGGCCCCGTGACTATTTAGCCCCCACTGAAATCATTTAGCCCCCGGTGAATACACCGGGGGCCTTTTTGTTGATCTCTCCCGCCTCGCAATCACCCAAGGCACTTTTCAACCAATCTCATTGACGCGACTCCCGCCGCTAACACCGCCCTATGATTCCTTACTCTTTAAGAAATACCAAGTGCCCGCGACCAGTGATATCAAGCTGGTTGCGATGTTCAAAGCAATGTACCAATACGGTATTGCATTATCACTTGGCAATTTCAGATGATAGTTGATAAAACCAAGTGCAGCTATGATAAAAAAGGGAGGGAGAAGCCCAAACACAATGGCAGCGACAGAGCTTGACAACAAGGCCGACAGCAGCCAACAACCGCCGAAAAAGCAAAATCCCGTGGCGACGATTGTGCTTAGAACTAATAGAAAATCTTGATCCTCCTTAGCCTTGATTTTTAACCAGAAACTCAAAAATATGGCAATTGCCCAGATCAATATAAAAGTTAATGCACAGATTAGCAACTTACTGGAAACAACCATTTTTCGCGAAGCCCCTTGATATGCAAGAAACGCGGCCGAGTGATCCGCTCGTTCACAAGCGATAATATTTCCCGCCAAAAGTGCGATTGCAAGTTGCGAAAAAACGGCGCTTACTCCCCAGGCGCCTTCATAATTAAACTCAAACTTATGAAATATATATGGTAGAAACAACATTAAATAGGGCAGAATCATGATTATCACGCCCGCCGACAGGCACAATCGGCTCAGCCGGTAATCTTTCCAAAGCAGCATTTTCATTTCCTCTGTCATTTTTTCACCCTCCGTCCTTTTACATAGTCTTTGAAAAACTGTGTGAGGCTTATTTCCTCGGTTTCCACGTTTTCCAGGCTGTTTGCCGATTTTAAACGGGAAATCGTTTCGGCAGTGAAATTCCTCACGGTTAAAGTCCATTCCCGCCCGTCCATCTGTTGCCAAATGGTCCCCTCCGGAACGTCCTTTGGCGCGCACCCGTCTTTCAGCACCGCCCGAATCCGCCGTGTCGCCGATAGCAGGTCTTTTACCGGCTGATCCAAACTCATTTGGCCATTGAAAATCAGTCCCACGCGGTCGGCTATTCGCTCCACGTCCTCGATGGCGTGGCTGGAAAACAGCACCGTGCATTCCCGCCCGCTGATTATATCCAATAATGAATCCACGAACTCTTCCCGAATCACCGCGTCCAGGCCCGAGGTGGGCTCGTCAAGCAAAAGCACATCCGGCTCGAACGCCAGCGCCAAAAGCAGCGACAATTTGGCCAACATGCCCTTCGACAGATGCTTCACCTTCTTGCCCGGATCCAACTCAAACGCATCCAGCAGTTCCTTGCACAACACCTCGTTCCAAGTGTCGCGGAACGTGCTGCTGAATCGGATCACTTCGCCCACCCGCATCCAACGATAGATGTTGTGCGTCTCCGGCACGTAGCCCACCGTGCGATGAATCTGATCGGCCATGTCGGCAACGTCTAATCCGCCTATGTTCGCCCAGCCGGCCGTTATTTTTGTAAGGCCCATCAGCATTTTGATGAGCGTGGTCTTGCCCGCCCCGTTCGGCCCGATCAGCCCGAACACGCATCCCTTGGGTATTTCCAAGTTGACGTGGTCAACCGCGACCAGCCGGCGATAATGCTTGGTCAAGTTTTCGGCCTTAATCATGGTGTAAGCCCTTATCCACGAGATTTCGGATTTGATCTTCCGAAAGCTCCGCCTCCCGGGCAATGCGGAAGGCCCGTTCCATGAGCTCCGAACAAGTCCGCTCGCTATCCGCTCTGTGCGCGGTCGATGCCCCGATTCGGCCACATACATGCCCGAGCCTTTTCGGGCCTCCACAAGCCCTTCCTTTTGCAAGTCCTCATAAGCATGCTGAACCGTATGCGGATTGACCCCCAATTTCATGCCCAACACCCGTTTGGAGGGCAAGGCCTCGTCCGGGCGATAAACCCCGGCGGCAATCGAACTCCGCAGATAATCGGCAATCTGCTTGAAAACAGGCACTTGGCTGGAAGGATCGACACGCATTTTTCATCTCACTGATCTACTGATATAGATCAATATACCAGTTTCATCGGTCCGGTCAAGCGGTTTTTTAAAAAAATTTGGAATATGACCCAAGGCTAAACTCTTTGTCCATTCAGACATTAAGTACTGTTCACTGCCCACCGATCACTGTCCACCCCCGTTCCCCTAAAATGGCATTTCCTCGAATTGGCAGACATGGTTACAATCCGCCGCTTTGAAATACGCCCTCACCCTAGCCCTCTCCAGGAGGGAGAGGGGAGGTTATACGTTTAGCCGCGAGCCGAAGGCGAGCGCGAACAACGCAAGGAGGCCCGCGTGGTTCGGATTTTTTCCGTGGCCAATCAGAAAGGCGGGGTGGGCAAGACCACCACCGCCGTTAATCTGGCGGCAGGCCTGGCAAAGGCCGGCTCGCGAACCTTGTTGGTCGATCTCGATCCGCAGTGCAACGCCACCAGCGGATTGGGCCGGCAGCCAACCGGCAATCATCCGCTTGTGGCCTGTGCGCCGCTGCGGCAGGGAGTATGCCAGAGCGACGTGCCGGGATTGGATCTCCTCCCCGGCAGCCGAAGCTTTCGCGACGTGGAGGCCCTCACGCGCGACGACCGCCGCCAGGCCGCCCGATTGCGCGAGCAGCTCTCCGGCGGTTTTAACTCTTATGACTTTGTATTGATTGATTGTCCGCCTTCGCTTGGGCCGCTTACGCGCACGGCCTTGGCCAGTTCCACCGAGGTTTTCATGCCCATCCAGTGCGAGTATTTCGCCATGGAAGGGCTGGCGCAGATGATCGAGGTCATCCGCGACGTGATGCAGAACGAGCCGAACAAACTCCAGTTCGGCGGCATCGTGCTGACGATGTACGATCACACCCTGGAACTGACGCATGAAGTGGACGAAGAGGTGCGGGATTTTTTCGGGGAGATCGTGTTTCGCACGGTCATTCCCCGCGACGTGGCCGTGTCCGAAGCGCCCAGCCACGGAAAACCGGTGATCGATTACGCGCCCCGATCCAGGGGCGCCAGAGCATATATAGAACTTTGCATGGAGGTGCTTGAACGTGAGTAAGGAAAAACGACTAGGCCGCGGCTTGGAAGCCCTTTTGGGCCAGATATCCGGCACGAAACGACTCCGCCCTGCCGGCACAATTTAACCGTCCTGCCGGCGCCCTTGATGCGCCGACGGATCAAGGCGAAAGAAGAACCCGTGGGGATCGCACCGCATCCGCGTCCCGTGCCGCCGCCCGATTTTTTTGAATACCCAGGCGGTAATTCCACGCCCGCAATAAACCCGCCGCTCGAACAGCCGGCCGGCCAGACTCTTGGGCAAACGCCCGTCCATCAGGCCGAGCCGCCGCGGTTGCCGATCGACCAGATCGACAGCAATCCGAACCAGCCCCGCCAGGATTTCGACGGCGACGAAATCCAAAAACTCTCTCAAAGCATCTCGGCCCACGGCCTGCTGCAACCGGTCGTGGTCCGCCGCGTCGGCGATCGCTACCAAGTTATCGCCGGCGAGCGCCGTCTGCGGGCGGCTGTGCAGGCCGGCTGGAGCGAAGTGCCGGTGAACATCATCGAGGCCGACGACCGCCAAACCGCCGAACTGGCCATCATCGAAAACCTCCAGCGCAAAGACCTTAACGCGCTGGAAAAAGCCGCTTGTTTCCAGCGATACCTGGAACAATACGGCTGCGACCCAGGAGGAACTGGCCTCGCGATTGAATCTGGACCGCTCGACCATCGCCAACCTGATCCGCCTCTTGGAACTGCCCGCCGCCGTGCAAGACGCCCTGCGCCGCGGCGACATTACCCCGGGCCATGCCCGGGCCCTTTTGCCCCTGGGCGACGAACGCGAACAAATCGAGTTTTGTGAACGGATCAAGCGCGAGGGACTGAACGTCCGCCAGACCGAGGCCCTGGTGCAACAGATGATCGACGCCGACCAGGAACCCCTAGGCGTCGTCGATCGCGAAGGACGCTCGTCGAAAATCTCCCGTGGTCAAAACCAACAACTGGCCGCGCTGGAGCAGGAATTCCGCACGGCTCTCGGGCTTAAAAAAGTGCAAATCACCTCCAATGCCCGGGGCCGCGGCAAGCTGGTCATCCATTTCCGCGATCACGAAGAGTTCGACCGCGTCCGCGCACATATCTGCGGCAGCGCCGGGCCGGATGTCCGCAGCCAGGTTGGATAGATAAGTGTGTAAAGCCGCGACCATTGGTCGCGCATCGATATCGGCAATCAGCTTTCAGCCGTCAGTTCTCAATCGGAATATCGACCTGATTGCTGATAGCTGATGGCTGACAGCCAATATAGCCCGGCCGCTTGCGGCCGGTGAAATGCCTGGCAACCTCGTTGCTACGCTCCTGCGTGGGAACGCATCATCCTTACAAGATGATTAAAACTCACCCGTTTAACCCCGCCGCTTGCGGCCGGTGAAAAGCATGTTAAAATGAACTGTTTGCGGGGCGTGGCGCAGCCTGGCTAGCGCGTCTGGTTTGGGACCAGAAAGTCGGAGGTTCAAATCCTCTCGCCCCGACTTGGAAGAGTTCCGTGGAAAATGCCGCGGCAGCCGTTTTCTGTTTCAGGATCGTGAAAACGGTCTTCGGCCCTTTTTTTCCTGTTCCGCGGGAATGGGAAAACCTTGTCAACCGGCAGACTCCCAATAATTCGCTGGAGATTGAAGGGATAACGACGGACAATGAATGGAGATTCTGAAATCCGCCTTTCGCCCTCCGTTGGCCGCCCTTCTTCCGCGTCTCCTCGCCGGGAATTGACGCTCTTGGATTCCACTTGCATCATCGTGGGGATCATCATCGGGGCGGGAATCTACCGCAGCAGTCCCACTGTTGCGGTCCTGGCGCCGGACGCGATATGGCTCATCGGTCTATGGATCTTGGGCGGGGCGTTTTCCCTGATCGGCGCTCTATGCTACGCCGAATTGGCCACGGCCTACCCTCGCGAGGGCGGCGACTACGTTTATTTAACCCATGCATTCGGCCGCGCGGTCGGGTTCCTCTTCGCCTGGTGCCAGCTCTGGATCGTTCGGCCCGGTTCGATCGGCGCAATGGCCTACGCCTTTGCCGAATACGCCAATCAAATTTGGCCGCAGGCTGAAGGCAGTTGCGCCGCTTATGTACTCATGACGTACGCCGTCGGCTCAGTGGCCGTGCTTACGGCCGTCAATATCCTCGGGGTGCGGGAAGGAAAATGGACGCAGAACGTGCTCACCGTGGCCAAAGTGTTGGGGTTGGCGGCGATCGTCTTGGTAGGCTTCATGTATGCCGCTCCCGCCGCAGCCGTCGCCCGTAATAACTTCGTCACCCTCCGGCTCCATGCTGTCTGATCTCGGTTTGGCGATGATCTTCGTGTTGTTTGCCTATGGCGGCTGGAACGAGATGGCCTACGTGGGCGCGGAAGTGAAAGAGCCGCGGAAAAACATCCTCCGCGCCCTGTTGGTCGGCACGCTGGCCGTCACCGCGATCTACGTGTTGATCAACTTGGCCTTCTTGCACGCCCTGGGATTGAACAGCGTGCGACAAGCCACCGCAGTGGCCGCCGACGTGCTGAGACTGGGAATCGGAGCATGGGCCGGTCCGGCCATCAGCGTGCTGATCTGCATCTCCGCCCTGAGCGCGATCAACGGGCAGATTTTTACCGGGGCGAGAATTTATTACGCCATGGGGACCGAACACCGGCTGTACGCCTGGTTGGGCCGATGGAACGCCCGCCGCGGCACGCCCGTCTGCTCGCTTTTGATCCAAGGGGCGATCACGTTGGTCTTGGTGGTTTGGATTCGGTCTTAGCCGGGAGGGGTTCGAGAGCATGGTGAAGTTCACCACGCCGGGTTTCTGGTTTTTCTTGACTGCTGGTGGGCGTGTCGGTGTTTGTGCTGCGGCGGCGCGAACCGGCGGTCGCCCGGCCCTACCGCGTGCCCGGCTACCCCGTCACGCCGCTACTCTTCTGCCTGTCCTGTGCAATTATGGTCTACGCCAGCGTGACTTATGCCGTGGAGAACCGCAGTTGGGAGGCGTTGTGGTCAATCGCGATTCTGCTGGTGGGCGTGGCGATGAGCTTCTGCGGGCGGAAATCGTCTGCAGCGTCCGTTTAGCCCGGCGGGCACCATGCGAAGCATGGTCGCGGCCGGCGAAATGCCCGGCAAAATAACATGCTTGCGGGCATAGCACAGCTTGGCGAGCGCGTCTGGTTAGGGACCAGAAAGTCGGAGGTTTAAATCCTCTCACCCCGACTCGTTCTTCTAATTGACTACATGTTTCTAAATGAAGCATTGTTCTTTTTTATGCGCGAATCACCCAATATATGCGCCCGTCCCTTTTATTCTCTGCCCGGGGATTCTGTCCCCCGGATTCTGTCACCGGATTCCAAACAGTTACATCGACCGAAAAGACACCTAACCGGTCAGTTCCCGCGATCGAGCGCACGGCGGAACGTTCTCGATACATACAACGAATAGATGATAAAACCGATCGCGCCGCAAAAGCATGGAACATCAGCAACAAGACCCAGTATTGCATCATGGGCAGGAATTAGAAACGCGAGCCACAGCCCCGCGCCAATGAGAAGAAAAGCTATCCCAATACACAAACTTAAAACCGCACGAGCACGCACCCAAGCGCGCAGTACGCCGAGTACCAAGTCGCGTTCGTTCGGCCTTGCGTGAGTGACTAATCGTGCCGCGTCGTCAATTCCTACGGAAGCCAAAACTAGCCGCCGTTGCTTACGGTCTGCAAACAGTTGCGCAATGCCTTCTCCGATATTTGAGAATGGCAGATGGAAGCGCAGCCAGCTCGACGGGTCCTTTCCCGTTCTTGCCATCCAACCTAGTAACCTCCATTGCGTCGGAAATCGCGGTTCCTTTAACGAGGATTTCAACGAATACAACTCCTTGCAAGTTGTGCAACGCCACGCATCCCACGCAGGCAGGTCCGATCCAAATGCGACCGTTGTTGAACCATGACCCACACTTAATATTGCGGAGCGCTCCTGCGTTTCAGCACCTAGTGACCATATCTCCTTTCGATCATTTCTGATTGCAACGGCAACGCCTTTTGCGAGCACAAGATACCAAGTATACTCCGACCCGACTGAGGCACCTGCTCCTATCTGATCCCACCCCTCGAAGAGCTTGATGGCATGTTTGCCAGTGATAACGTTGTCAAAATTACCAGGACGATTCAGCACCGCGTTCACTTCCTCCGGGGAAATGATAAAATGGCCCTCTCGCCATCCACCCAACAACCGTTTGCCTGTTGTAACAGCCTTAGATACGGTCGATTGACTCGCAGTTGCATTTTGTCCCAGAGCGAGTGTTGGGATGGCGGCATTAACGGATGTGGTAATCGGCACGGAGCCGCATATCACGGAAGTGGATGTCGTGGTGTCGAGCTTCCCCGTCTCGGGACCAGGGGCTTGAACGGGGCCCGATTGTTCGACCGCCGTGACCGCCTTTATGCCTCTCTGCGAGCCTCCACGCAGGAAACTATTCACCGCTGCTCCTACGGAAAAAAAGACGATGACAAAGATAACCATTTGGGCTTCATGCGACGCTCCCAGTGCGTGGGCAATTGCTAGGACTGGCACTGTCACAACGGTGGCTATGAGGTATCCCCACAGTCGCAACGGTTGCGGCCGTAACTCACGATACACGTCTTCGGCTGTTTTCCATTCGTTCCAGCTCGACGTCCAAATGAGCCAGTCTACTCCGATCCTCCCCTCGCAGACCGAACGATCCAAGGCGGATTTCGTCATTGGGCCATAGTTCCTACCGTCAGACGCCTTAACGAACCATTCAGCTTTTTCCGCCTTCGGCTCTGATGAAGCCAAAGCTCTGGCAGCAAGTGTTGGCTGCTGGGCGACGTTGCCCACGTGAATGACGGTGGCACACTTGGGGCACTTCAGTCGTTTGCCGGCGGCTTCGTCCGGCGCACGGAACTTACCGCCGCATCCCGAGCACTGAACCACGATGGGCATTGCTCTATCCTTCACCAACGAAAAGTAGTGCCGACCCGCAACATCGCTCCTCGAACCCCGACCAAGGGGCACAGCAGAACATCACCCGGCCGACGCCCCATATCGGGGCGGTAGTGCCAAGCACTACTTCTGCTGCAAGAACCGTCAAAGGCTCAAGTTGGTCGTTTTCGAGGAAGCAGACCTAACGCTCTCGCGTCGTTCAAATTGTCTTCATGGCCGACCTATGGCCCGTTGGTCGTTTCGGGTTCGGTTCTCCCACTGCTCTAAGTCATGCTGGGTGGGTTTCCAGCATCTTCCTAATCGTCTAGTAGTATAGTCGAGGGGCCGGAGGTTCGCAACTACCCCCGGAGTGTAATTCACCGCGGGCTGGCCGGAGGAGTCAGAGTTGCCGGCTTGGGGTTGGCAACCTTCTTAACGCCCAATGCAAGGGCGGGAAGGGGCATTGTCAATGGGGCCGAAGAATCGAGAAGCTCAACCGCCTATGCCGCCTCACCCGACTTTCCGGTCAGGCCAGGCAATTACCCGGCAACCGGCATACGGCGGCCCGGCGGGCTTGACCGCCCGCCAGCCACGGGCTTCAATTCCGGGGTGGGGTGCCTTGGACGAAGGCGAGAATCAGGCGTCGGATGGCCGGTGGGGTGGACGCGGCACCGCGTCGGAAAAGTTCTACTGGCGTCCAGTCGCGCCGACTTGCTCTTCTAATCGACTACTTGTTTCCCGATGGGGTGTGTCCCTTTTTATGCGCAAATTCACCCAATATATGCGTCTTTCTCTTTTATTCATCCCTTATATTCATGCCGCAAGAGCGCCCGCAGATCAAGGTTATTCCGCCTATAAGCAACAATAAAAGTACGCTGGGTTCAGCAATGGTGGCGAAATCCACCCGGTTTTCGTTGCCGCAAACCGGTATATACATGAAGCTGCTACCTTGGGCGGTCGTCAAAATAGAACCTTGCGGCTGTCCCTTGACGATCGATACGCCTGGGGCCGTGTAATTGCCTATGTAGAAATCATACGCCGTTGACGGATCGAGCGGCCCCGGCGTCCAATGGGTTGTTGAAAGATCGGTAAGCAAACTATAAAGATCATCCCCGTTGACCGGGCGGACATTCATCGATAGGGCGTCGCCCGTACCCACAACTTGGTTCCAGGTGAAATCCGGTGTTAAAGATACGCCCGTGGCATCGGCGCCAGGGTATGTAATCATGGGCACGCCTGTGGGGGCTACGGGATTGTAGTCTAGCGACGCCGAGTCGAGAACCTCCGCCCCGTCGCCCAAGAATTGAACGGTCCAGGTTCCCGGCTTGTATTGCGCCTGCAAATCGCTCAAAGTCGCGTAGTTATAGGGCGAATGATATTCCCAGTCGTTGCCATAAGCCGACAGATCCAGCATTGGAATGATTGATCCCGAGGGTGTATAGATGCGAACGGCCTTGACGATCGGGTCCGATGACATGATGTCAATTTGCAAGCTGTAAGGATTGGTTTGCGGAAGATTGTTCACCCAGGCGCAATAAGTGTCGATAATGATGGATTCCAACGTCACTCCAAAAGCCGCACAGCGCCAGGCGAAAATAGCCATCAAAGCCAAAAAGAAACTGCGAAATCTAAACATGACAACCTCCTTGTTGCTAAATTCAGCGACAGAATGGACAACGCCTCCCCCGAGATAAGAACGCGGATTCTACTGTTGCCCGGCCTTTGCGTCCAGGGCAATTCCACAAGCAATCCATGCCCGGGGCAAGTTGACATGTTTTTTTATTTATGCCAGAATAGCCCAATAATCAGTGTTGAGGCGATGCTTAATCCGCCAAACCAGGTTTTCAAAAAAACAGGCTAAATCCGCAATATTTTAAAGGAATGGTTCTATATGGGACTCCGACCGCGCACCAAGTTTGCCAAGAAACTAAGGACCCGCCGTTGCAGCAAGTGCGGGGGAAAACTCTCTTCACAGCAGTTCCGCTGCAAACGCTGCAACTCGCTGGAAACGCACCCTAAAAAGGGCAGGACTCGAAACGGCTGATCCTTTTAATGCTGTTGGTTATCAGACGATTAGCCAACTATCTGTTGAGGTGGCAATTAGACTACTGTCCCGGCATGAAAACAGTGGGCGTCTTAGCGCATGAACCGCTCGTAGTACAGCAATCCTACCAAGGTTTTGGCGTCGCGGATTTCGCCCCGCCGGACCATGCTGAGGGCCTCATCCCAAGTGCAAACAAAGGGATTGATATCTTCGCCCGGCTCCAGTGCCATTTCACCCGCCGTTAAGGCGGTCGCTAAAAACAAGTGCATTTTTTCGTCGAGAATTCCCGGAGACATGCAAAAGGTCAGCAATAGTTCCATGTTTCCGGCGTTGTATCCGGTCTCTTCGGCAAGTTCGCGCATGGCGGTCGCAAGCGGATCTTCGCCGCTATCGATCGTGCCCGCGGGCAATTCGACAAGCCTTTCCTTTACGGCCACCCGATAATTGCGCACAAGGACCACTCGGCCGTCATCCAAAAACGGCAGAACGACCACCGCGCCCGGGTGACGCACGATCTCCCGCACGTGTTCGGCGCCATTCCTGCCGACTTGGACCACGCGCTCGATCTGAAAACGTCTGGCCCGAAAAATAATATCTGGTTCATGCATCAGCAAAGGGCTCCAGTATTACAACAATTGCTGCCAATATCGGCTATAACGATACATTGGCCAAGGAAAATTCCCGCGCACCATTCTTAAGGGGTAGAGGCAATAATGACTAAACAGCGGTCATTTTCAGCATTATCATTACAAGCATCTCATTTCCCCACGATATAACTATACACCACGGAAGCATAGGAATTGCAAAGCATTTTGCCCGCTAATCCTCCGTGACATAAACTTATCTAGATAGCCGGATTATGGTTACGCATCATGGAACATCGGATTTTAATGGTTACTCATGCCGACTTCCGACGCATTAACACTTGCTGATAATGGCACAGTTGCGAGAGGCAACTTAATCGCCTTAAACAGTGACGTTAAAAAGTTGCTCAAACAGAGTTTTCGTGAGCAACTTGCCATTTTTGACGGCGCCACGGGCGAGATACTCGAGGAATCGCCCGAGTTTCCCGTCTGCGATTGGTCCGTACGTGGTGAAGTATGCCGCATCATTGCTCTCCACGGCAAACCCGAGTTCCTGGATGAGCAAGACCCCTTCATCTTGCTGGCCCTGCCTATTCCCGACGACAAGGGAAATTGCGCGGTTGCCGTAGGCCTGTTTATTACCCGGCCCATCCAGCCAGGCGAATCCTTGCAGCAACAATCTCTTTTGTTCGGTTTAAAACCCGAGGAAGCGGTCCCCTGGGCGATGCGGCAAATTCCCTGGGCCCCCGAGATTTTGCAGCACACTTGCGAATTGATTCTCGATCATATCGAATCCCGCAAATGCATCAAGGAATTGCAGGAAGAAACCAGCAAACTCTCGGTCCATCTGGCGGGCAGTTATGAAGAAATCAGCCTGCTTTATCGCCTTACCCACAATCTAAAAATTTCTAAAAGCGACGAAGAATTAGGGAAGATAACGCTCAAATGGCTGGAAGAAGTCCTGCCCGCAAAAGGATTCGCATTGCAGCTTATTCCGATTTCCGGCGCCGAGGAATCGGTGACGCATACGGCTCGAACTTCCACGATCACAATCACCCATGGCGACTGTCCCGTGGATAATGAAGAGTTTTCTTCCCTGATAAAATATATGGACGTGGAAAATAATCTCCGCCCGGTAGTGGTAAACCGGCAGATCACGAGCTTGGAAGAATGGCCCTACCCTTCGGTCCGACAGGTGGTTGTCGTCCCCATGGCCGAGGGCTCAAACCTTTTCGGCCATCTGGCCGTGTTTAACCATCTCACCGACGCCGAATTCGGCACCGTGGAAGCAAATTTGCTGAATACGGTCTCCGCCATCCTGGGCATCCATTCCGGCAACATCGAGTTATACCGCCAGCAGTCCGAATTGCTGGCGGGATTCGTCCGCGCCTTCACTTCGGCCATCGACGCCAAGGATCCTTACACCTGCGGCCACAGCGATCGTGTCGCTCGCATCGCCGTCTGCCTGGCCAAGGAACTCGGTTGCGATGAACAAATGATTAATACTCTAAACCTTGCCGGAATGTTGCACGACATAGGCAAAATCGGGATCAATGACGACGTTCTCCATAAACCCGGCAAACTCAGCTCCGAGGAATTCCAGCATATCAAAACCCACGTGGATATCGGATCCCGCATTCTCCGCGATCTGGGTAATCTGAAAGATGTAATGCCCGTAGTCTTGTATCATCACGAATCCTGGGATGGAAGCGGATATCCTGACGGCCTGGAAGGCGAACAGATACCCCTTGCCGCCCGCATTGTCGCCGTTGCCGACGCCTATGATGCCATGAGCAGCGACCGCCCCTATCGCGAAGGCATGTCAGAAGAAAAAATCGAAAAGATCCTCCGCAATGGGGCGGGAAAACAATGGGATCCCCAGGTTGTTGACGCCATCTTCAGGGCCCGCGACGATATTCGAAAAATTACCCAAAATCAACCTGAGCCACAGGAAGCGGCATTAACCCTGTGATCAATTCTCGAATATCACTACTTGCCTTTTGGCGGTACTCAGGGGTATCCTTATAGCAAAGCAGCCATGCCGCCTCTGACATTGATTTCCAATGTTTTACCGCTGCCCTTTTGTCCTTTTGTCATAAGGAGTTCAATTGTGAAAAAATCCCTTGGCCTTTTGCATATTTTTTCCACTTTTATCGCAATTGTTATTATATCTTTGCTATTGTTCGGGTGTTCAAAATCCGGCGGCCAGCGCCAAACCAATGCAAAAGACCGGCCTTCTGACTCGTCCGGCTCAGGTGCAAGCGACCGTGACAAACAGGGAGAGCAGGCCCAAGCCGACAAAGAAAAAAATCAAGCGCCGGAAGAATCAGCGGCCGAAAAACAGCCCCCGGCCACAACCGCCTCCTCTGAGAACGAGAATGATGCGGCCGAAGAGTCGATGGAAAAGCCGCGCGATCTTGGCCCGCCCCTGGTCGACAAGCCCGAAGAGCTCATAAAACTGCCCGACTATCCGGTCTGGATTGACAAGAAAAATAAGCAAGTCGTTCTAGTTGGCGCCGTATGCAGGGCCAATTATCCGCTGGAGTTTTTGGCGACATATCCCGACCGCGCCTACGAGTCGGTCGTGGTGATATACACTAAGCCCAGCATTGTGCACGCCGCCTTGTTGGCCATAGGCGCCGTGCCCGGCAAGCCCGTGCAATACAGTCCCAAGTTTGTCCCCCCATCAGGTACGGAGGTGGAAATCGACGTCGCCTGGAAAGATCCCAACGGCAAACGCCAAAAAGCCCGGGCTCAGGAGTGGATCCGTGACATCAAAACCAAAAAACAACTCGATGTCAATTGGGTCTTTGCCGGCAGTTTGTTCTGGGAAGATAAAACCACCGGCGAAAAGTCTTATCTGGCCGATCGCGGTGATTTCATCAGCGTATTGAATCTGCCTACCGCATTGCTGGATGTGCCTATGGAGAGCGCCTCGGCCATCGAATCGCGTCTATTCGAGGGTTTTACCGAGCGCCTGCCTCCACCTGGCACCCCAGTCACACTGATTCTAAAACCAAAACTGGAAAACTCTAAAATAAAAAAAACGCCTGGTTGAAGCGCAACGGTAAAACCATATTCCAAAATCAGGATGGCAAATATTCTTGTCGGCCACCAAAAAGTCCAGCCATTAAGAATCGGATAACTAATGTCGCATAAGACAGCCGGCACTAATGGCCGCTGAGGAATCATGTTTTGCCGGCGTTGAACGACCGCCGGATGGCGACATACCCGTCCTCCCGCTTAGGCCAGCAGGCGATCCACGCTTTCCAGCAGGCGGTCCATGGCAAACGGTTTGCGGATGTAATCGTCCACGCCCAGCATTTCCGCATAGGCCTTATGCCGGCTGCCTTCATTGGCGGTAATCATGATGACCCGCAAGGGAACAGGTCTGGTCCGCCGCACTTTTTCCAAGACCAGAAAACCACTCCGCTTGGGCATCATCATGTCCAGAATGACCAGGTCCGGATCGTCTCGCTCCACTATAACGAGTCCTTGATTGCCGTCCCGGGCAACCAGGACCTCATAACCGCTGGATTCCAACGCAATTCGCATGGATTCCACGATTTCGCGGTCATCGTCCACCAAAAGGACGCGTTTTTTCGCTTTTTCTATGTTTTCAGCACCGGTCTTTTCGTCAACCATAATCAGATTACCTGCTTTGTATGCGGCCGAATTCTGGTGCGGGGTCGCTTAAAAAATCATATCCAGCCTTTATTAAAAATGCACCAAAATGAATAACTTCTACCTTAATACCTAACGGACATGAGGATGGAATGCAAGAGCCTGCGGCCATCGGCAATCATTGATCAATGGCATACCCCCTGTTTTCCCCGCCTTTAGGTTATCTTTTTCAATAATAAAACTAATTTAAGCAAAATACTTCGACTAAGAAAATTGGCGTCTAAACACTATAAAATAAAATATTTCAAATTTTAATCCAAAGTTTTTTCTATCCCGATTGACCGGACGGCCTCGGGGTGATAGAATCCCCTGTACTAGCGTGTGTAATTATTTAAAAAACAGGGTCCTGATATATATTAGGGAAAGAAGCAATGGGGATCCACCATAACCCGGTGGAGGTAATTGTTCAGGCCCCTGCTAAACTTAACTTGTTTCTCGAGGTAATATCAAAACTTAGCGACGGATATCATGAAATCGAAACGCTCATGTGTCCTATTACGCTATTTGACACCCTGCGGTTTTCTCCAAAGTCAAGTAAAAACATAGATTTTCAATGCGAAATGTCTCGCGGATTCAACTCCTATCCTGGCGCTGAATCCGTGCAGTTTCCAGTAGATAGAAGTAACTTAGCAGTACGGGCGGTTGAATTATTAAGGGAGCATGCCGGAATCCGTGCCGGTGCGAAGCTGAGCCTGACAAAGCGGATACCAACCGCGGCGGGATTGGGCGGAGGTTCAAGCGACGCGGCTGCCGCTTTGTCGGCCGCCAATCGCGCCTGGGAGCTCGATTGGCCTCTCGATAAACTGGCAAGGTTAGGCGCAAAATTGGGGAGCGATGTCCCGTTTTTCCTCGCTTCGGCGCCGGCGATCTGCCGAGGCCGAGGCGAACAAGTCGAACCGGTTGATGCCCTTGGCACGCTACATTTCGTTATAGTTCGGCCGCCTACAGGTTTGGCAACGGAGGCAGTTTATAAGGTTTGCCGGCCGGCTCAAAGGCCGTTGCCGGTAATGCCGCTTGTCCATGCCCTCAAGCAAGGAAATAAATCCGGAGCAGGCCGATTGCTTTTTAACAGATTGCTTCCGGCCGCTTCAATGATTACCCCCTGGATCGAACGCCTGCAAAGGGAATTCGACAGGCTGCATTGTCTGGGCCATGGATTAAGCGGCAGCGGTTCGGCCTATTTTGGGTTTTGCCGCCACGCCCGCCATGCCCGGCACATCGCGCGGCGTTTGCAAGCGCTAAATGTCGGTAATGTATTTGCAGTACGTAGTTGCCGTTGATTCGCATGTAAGGAGAACGGCCGTGGAAATCACCGAGGTTCGTGTCAAGCTTATGGATGAGCCGGGAGAACGGCTCCAAGCATTTTGTTCAATTACCTTCGATGATGCTTTCGTAGTCCGTGACTTGAAAATCATCGAAGGCACCTCTGGTCCCTTTGTGGCCATGCCCAGCCGCAAATTGACCGCCCATTGCTATCAATGCAGTTGTAAAAACCACATCCGCGCGGCTTATTGCAACCAATGCGGCACGCGGTTGAAGGAACAGCCGGCCATAAAAGATGAAGAAGGCCGGGCAAAATTGTACGCCGATATCGCCCATCCCATCAATTCAGAGTGCAGGGAAATGATTCAGGAGCGAGTAATCGCGGCCTTCCGCGAGGAAAAGGCCCGCGCCGCCCAGCCCGGCTACGTCCCCACTTACGTTGACATGGACGGCGTAGACGCGGATATGCCGCATCGCCCGGCTCAGGTCTCGCAGGCGCAAGTTCAAGGGGCCGAAAAACCCCAAGGCCCACACAAGACGCCCTCACAGGAAACCCATGCCAAGGGCCACGTCAACGGCAAATTCGGCGCCGGTATTTTTGACTGACACATTTTTTCACCGATGCCGCTCGCGGGCAGCAGCCGACGATCCGGTTTGAGAGCCTCATACCTTGACCGGCTCTCGCATCCGCTCGATCAGCCCCTGCACCAATCTCGCCCGCTCGTGCAACTCCTCGCGCATGCTCGATTTCCCCGTGTGACGGATCTCAACCGGCAATTCATCGCGCTCGCTTTCCAGCAACTCCAGCAAAAGCGCCCTTTCCGCATCAGATAAGTTTTCAGGTCCGAACATAGTAATGCTCCTTTCCCTTCATAAAATTATAGGCGCCGCGTCAACCGCCATTGCACGTTGCCGCCGGCAAGCAAGCCGCTCTAGCAAAACCTCCCCTCTCCGGGCACCGAACAAAGTTTGGTCGGGAAAGTGGCTGGGGGTGAGGGTATTTTGAATAGAAATAAGCTTTCGTAAGCGCTTATAAGCCGCTTGCGATTTCGCGATGAACAACCACCGGAAAAAAATTCCGGTTGATGCTCTAGGCAAAATATGCTACGGCATTGATGAAAACCTTTAGCCCGTCGCCCGTGGATGTTGCCTCGCCCCGGGTCCAGCGGGGATGCTGCGTAGGATCGATGTGCCGCTCCGGGTGCGGCATCAGCCCCAATACCCGACCCGTCGAATCGCACACGCCCGCCACGTTGGCCTGCGAACCGTTGGGATTGTCCGGAAATCGAACCGGCCCGCCGCCATTCGCTTGCTGTGACGTGTATCTAAGCACCAACTGCCCGGCCGAGTCCAACTGCCCCAGCGTCTCCTCATCCCGGGCGACGAACTTGCCCTCGGCATGCGCCACCGGCAAATACATCCGCTCGATGCCCCTCAAGAAAACGCATTTATCGCCCTTGGTTTCCAGCCGAATCCAGCGGTCCTCGTACCTGCCCGAGTCGTTAAGCGCCAGCGTCGCCGCCGGGCCCTTTTCCCGGTCCGATTCCAAAAGCACGGGCGATTTCATCAATACCTGGAACCCGTTGCAGATCCCCAAAATCAGTTTTCCATCGCCCTTGAATTTTTCCAACTCGTCGGCCAGGTGATGCTCGATCAAATTCCCGAAGATCCGCCCCGCCGCAATGTCGTCGCCGAAGCTGAATCCGCCCGGAATGCACAGAATCTGGAATCCCGCAAACAGACTCGGTTTTTCCAACAGCCGATTGATGTGTAAAGTCTCGCTTTTCGCCCCGGCCTGCTCAAATGCAAACGCGGTTTCCTGGTCGCAGTTGGTCCCCGGCGCACGAAGTATAACAACGTTAGGCTTGATCATCGGAGGATTCAGGTTTCGGGATTCAGGGTTAAGATTTCGTGAATATAGTTTAGCCGCGACCCGAAGGGGAGCGGGAATATGGGATCAGTTATCGCTTATAATGCCGCGACCAATGGCCGCGGTTTGCTTGTTTCACTTGGCAAACTCCACGGTTTCATCTTCGGCAAGGAAAGCGGCATACCGCAGAGCTTCATCAATGTCCTCGGCCTCTAGATAAGGATACGACTTAAGAATCGTTTCCTTTATCTCGCCGGAGGCCAAGAGTCCGAGCAAGCGAGAAACAGGAAATCGAAGCCCGCGTATGCACGGTTTGCCGGTGCAAATATTCTGGTCAATAGTAATGCGTTCCAACCTCATGTTTTTACTTCCAGGTTTTCCACCAGAGTATCATTATTGACTTTGTTTACTATACGACATTCTATCCTACTTCCGCACAGTTGGAGCAGCCCGGCAATTGTCAGGCGCCGGGCACCTGAACTAATTGACTACGTCATGGGTTGAAGCCGCCCGTGAACGCCCTCTCAAAAAGTCCTGGTTCTATGCATAGATCCAACAGTGTGTGAGCGATAACCGCCGGCCATACGTTACCTCTCCACAGAACGGCAAGGCCGAAGGTGAGCCCCAGGATCGTGGTCCACAACATGCCCCAGGGTCCCCATAAACAATGAGCAAGACCAAAAGCGATTGACGCGACAACAAGCCGCGTTTTCTTACTCCATCCGGCAGCGGCGATCAGCCAGAAAAGGAAACCTCGGTACATAAATTCTTCGCAAAATCCGGCGCTCAGCGACGCGGGAACGGAAGTCAGTTTGGCCAAATCGAAAATGAACATCTTCTGCCAGGAGACAACGTCTCCTAGACCGTATGCCGCAATCCACAACACTCCAAGACCGATTCCAATGGCTATATCTAATCCTATAGTATTAGTCCGCGTCAAGAAAAGATCTGCGAAACGAGCTTTATTCTTATGAATCCACCACCAAAGAGCAATCGCTGCCCAATATGCCGGCGGAATACCAATGAACATGCCATTGATTATAATGTCTGAAGGCGGCGGGCCCTGATGGTTGGTGTGCGCATACCACATGCCGATATACCACCCTGAAGCGAACCAGACGAACAGGAAAGGCACCAATACGGTTGCCACAACCCACATTATGGCTCGTTTCTTGCTCATCTTTGTTTCTGTCATGATTGACCTCTACTTTGTGTCAATTGCAATGATGTTACCATCGCAACGGTTTCTGCCAATCTTCTTTGAGCGAGGCAAGATCTGCTTTAATGAGAGATGTATCAAGGATTATTTCTACCATGTCGTCATTAACCACTTCGCCGATTTTGGTACAGGCTATGCCAGACATGGCTTTTTCAAATTCGGCGGCGTTTTCTGGCGTTATTTCGCAAATAAATCTTGTGTTCGATTCGCTGAAAAGGAGAATCCCTGCTTTCTCTGAGTCCGAAACGCCCTCACCCTGGCCCTCTCCCATGGGGAGAGGGGACTTTGTTAGGTCGATTTTCGCCCCGAATCCGCCGGCGAAGGCCATTTCGGCTATTGCAACAGCCAGGCCGCCTTCGCTCAGGTCGTGGCAGGAACGGACCAGGCCCTTGTAAATCGCCCGGTGCAGGGCGGCAAATGTTTTCTTGGCCATCACCGCATCGACTTTAGGGGCCTCGCCGCCGGTTAATCCCTCAACCAAGGCGAAATGCGACCCGCCCATCTCGTTTTTTGTCAGCCCGACCTGATATAAATAATTGCCCGGGCGCTTCAAGTCCATAGTAACGCAGTGCCCAACATCGTCGATCTGCCCCAGCGCGCTGATCAACAGCGAAGGCGGAATCGAAATCGGCTCCTTCGCTCCCAAAGGCCGGAATTCGTTGTTCAAACTGTCTTTGCCGCTGATAAACGGCGTGCCCAACTCCACGGCCACGTCATGGCAGGCCAATGCCGCCCGGACCAGCGAACCGAGCGTTTCCGGCCGGTCGGTATTTCCCCAGCAGAAATTATCCAGGATCGCGATCCGCCGCGGATCGGCCCCCACGGCAATGCAATTTCGCACCGCCTCGTCAATTGCGCTGGCCGCCATCCAATAGGTGTCGAAATCGCCGTAAAGCGGATTCATTCCGCAAGAAACGACTATTCCCCGCCGGCTGGTAAGCACCGGCCGAAGCACTGCCGCGTCGCTGGGACCGTCGTTCGTCGCCCCCACAAGCGGTTTGATAACGCTGCCGCCCTGCACCTCGTGATCGTATTGCCTGATCACCCACTGCTTGCTGCACACGTTGAGCGAACCAAGGATTTTATGCAGGGCATCTGTAAAATCATGGGTGGCACTGGCTATGCCAGTGACACACGCCGTTTTATTTTCAACTTTGCCCAAGCCCACGGGTTGCAACCCGTGGGCTTTAGAGGATAGATGGCATGGCAACGGCGGCGTATAAACCGCGTCGCGCACCACCGGCGGCTGGCCCTCGTGCAGAAAGTCCATGGTCAGGTCGGCCACTTGCCTATCGCCGTATTTCAGCACCAATCGGCCGGTTGGCAGAAATTTTCCGATGATCGTGGCTTCGACGCATTCCGATGTGCACAGCGCGGAAAGTTTTTCCCATTTTTCCGGCGGCACCGAAAGCGTCATCCGTTCCTGTGCCTCGGAGATCCAGATTTCGGTGTAGGAAAGGCCCTCGTATTTCAGCGGAATGCGTTCCAGCCACACTTCGGCGCCGATTTCCTCCCCCATTTCGCCCACCGCGCTGGAAAACCCCCCTGCCCCGCAATCGGTCACGGCGTTATACAATCCCAGATCGCGCGCGACCAGCAGCACATCGAGCAGCATTTTTTCGGTGATGGCGTTGCCGATCTGCACCGCCCCGCCGGAAAGCGTTTCGCTGTGGCTGGTCAATTCTGCGGAGCTGAAAGTCGCCCCGTGGATGCCGTCCCGCCCGGTTCGGCCCGCCCACGGCCACTATATAATCGCCAGGCTTGGGATTTTTGAAGGATTTGTCGCGGGGAATAATGCCGATGTTGCCGCAATAGACCAGCGGATTGCCCAGATACCTCGGATCGAAATAGATCGCGCCGTTTACAGTGGGAATGCCCATGCGGTTGCCGTAGTCGCGTACCCCGGCCACCACGCCTTTGATAATCCGCCGCGGATGCAGCACGCCGGGCGGAAGGTTTTCGGCCCGCGTGTCGGGCGGGGCAAAACAAAATACGTCCGTGTTGCAGACCGGCTTTGCCCCCATGCCCGTGCCCATCGGATCGCGTATCACGCCGCCGATCCCGGTATTCGCCCCGCCGTAAGGCTCCAAGGCCGAGGGATGATTGTGCGTTTCCACCTTGAAAACCAGGTTGTACTCATCGTCGAAGCGGATCACGCCGGCGTTATCCGAAAACACGCTCACGCACCAATCGTCCTTGCCCAGGTTTTTGCGGATTTTTTGCGTGGCGGCAAAGATCGTTTCCTTGAGCATGTTTTGGAAACGCCGCTCCACTTTTTCATCGCGATAATAGATTTTTCCGGCCAGTGTTTTGTGGCTGCAATGCTCGCTCCAGGTTTGGGCGATGGTTTCCAGTTCCACGTCGGTCGGATCGCGGCCGAGTGAATTGAAATGATCGCGGATGGTCCGCATCTCCGCCAGCGACAGGAACAACTGCCCGTCCTTGCTCAACCGCTCCAAGGTATCATCGTCCATCGAGCGGATGGGTACGGTAATAGGGTGGAAATTATATGGCGAGCCGACTTCCAGCCGGTCGAATCCCAGCGGCCCGACGATCACCTGTTCGATGGCGTCGTTGGCCAGCGCCTTATTGCATAAAAGCTGCAAACGGTCTTCGGGCAGGTTCGCGACCCAGTATTTTTTCAGCGTGCGCACGGCCTCGGCCTTCATGCCGAAATCGGCGATGGCCGCCTGCGTGCTCATGGCCACAGGGTCCATAACGCCCGGCTTGGGCAAAACATGGACGACCTGCCCGCATCCCTTAACGGGTCGAGTTAACGAACAGTCGTGTATCGGAGCCACAATAGGCCACTCGACCACGCGGTCAACCAGCAATTCATTTGCCAGGCGGCCGATTTGACCTTGATCAAGATCGCCTTGGATCAGAAATCCCCGGGCGGATGCCACCTCAAGGTTTGCGGCAATTCCCAGCTCCGCCGCCGCTGCGGCTACTTGATGTGCGGTTAAATCAGCTTGCCCTTCAGACGGATGGATGTCAACTTCCCAAAGCATCGCGGTTTTTTTTGGCTAGAGTGAGTAAGCGGATAATTTCGTCGTGGTTGCCCTCGCGCACCGCCGATTGCAGGGCCGACAGGCCGGCGGAAAACTGTTCAATTGCGCTGAACACGTTGTCCCGGTTAAGCGTGAATATCTGGGCCCATAGTTCCGCGTCGCCCAAGGCGATCCGCGTGGTGTCGTTAAGTCCCGGTCCGGCCAGGCGGAAATACTTCTCCGGGACAACCGACACCAGGGCCGAGGCCACTATATGCGGCAAATGGCTGGTAAGGGCCAATGCCCGATCGTGCTCGTCCGGCTGGAGTTGCACCACCACGGAACCCAGCGCCTGCCAAAATTGTTCCAAAACGTCAAAATCTTCGGCCCTAGTGTTTTTCGTGGGAGTGATGATGGCAATCCGACCCTCGAACAAATCGGCCCGGGCAAACGTGGCCCCCGTCTTTTCGCTGCCCGCCAGCGGATGACTGCCCAAAAAGCGGCAACCTCGTGGAAGCCCCTGGTCCAACTCGGCCACGATCGTCTGCTTGGTGCTGCCCGTGTCGGTTATCAGCGCACCTTCCGGGCAATGTGCGGCCGCCTTGCGCACGTCCTCCACTATCCGGCCCACGGGCGTGCAAACGATCACCAATTCAGCTTCGGCCACGCCTTTTTCCATGTCGATCGTGGTATGATCCACAGCGCCTACCCTGCGCGCGGCCCGCAGACTTTCCTGGCGCCGCCCGATGCCGACGACCCGCCCGGCCAGTTTCCGCTCCCGCAGCGCCAACCCGATCGAGCCCCCGATCAGACCAACGCCAACAATTGCCACGGTCGAAAGCGGTTTCATGATTACACTCAATGAATAAATGGATCAATCAAGTGACCCATTGTAACAAAATCAGACAGCAATAAAGCAGGGGGAGGAGCCGAATGGGGGGTGAAAATTATTGCTCGATTCCCATTTATTGTCGGGCGGGACTGCTATTTAGCTTTTCCTTTTCGGCCATTGCGAGTCTTCCATGCTGTCGATATAGCGCCGCAGCCGCTCGCATTCATCGGTTATGTGCCGGATTTTAAGCATGTTTTCCACGCGTTTCACCAGTTCTAGCTTGTTCACCGGCTTGCTCAAGAAATCGTCGCAGCCCACGGCAACCGCCCGCTCGATGTCACCCAGCTCGTTCAGCGCCGTGACCATCAATATCATGATATGCCTGGTGGCCGGGTCCTTTTTCAGCATCTTGCAGACCTCGAAACCGCTGAGCTTGGGCATCATGATGTCCAGCAGTATCAAGTCCGGCTGAAACTGCCCGACCTTATCGAGGGTGTCCCGACCGTCCACGGCCATGGCGATCTCACAGTCCATGTCGGCCAAATAAGCCTCCAACAACTCGACGTTGGTAAGATTGTCGTCGGCAATAAGAATTTTGCTTTTGGGCATGAGTGTATCCTATTTATCGCACTGCCGTTCCCCCGGCACCGGAAATTGTTTGCACAGGTTTTTCACTTCCCCGCGTATCCGCCCTTGCAACGCCTCGTCGTCCGGGGCCTTGAGGACCTGTAGAATCCAGCCGCCAATCGTCTTCATTTCGGCCGTGCCTATGCCTCGGGTAGTTATGGCTGGCGTGCCAATGCGAATGCCCGAAGGATCCATGGGCTTCCTTTGGTCAAACGGGATCATATTCTTGTTGATCGTGATTCCGCAGCGGTCCAGCGCGGCCTCGGCCTGTTTGCCGCCTAGGCCCAGCACGGTAACATCCACCAGCATAAGATGATTGTCGGTGCCGCCGCTAACCAGGCGCAAACCACCGGACAAAAGCGTTTGGGCCAGCGTTTTGGCGTTGTCCACGATTTGCCGGGAATACTGCTTGAAGGCCGGCGTAAGGGCCTCGCCAAAGCACACGGCCTTGCCCGCAATAACGTGCATCAGCGGTCCGCCTTGAGTGCCCGGAAATACCGAGCGATCTATGTCCTTGGCATAGACCTCCTTGCACAAGATCATGCCCCCCCGCGGCCCGCGCAGCGTCTTGTGCGTAGTCGTGGTCACAAAATCCGACACCGGCACAGGGTCGTGGTGCAAACCGGCCGCCACCAGCCCGGCGTAATGGGCCATGTCGACCATCAGTTTCGCCCCGCACGATCGGGCAACCTCGGCGAACTTGTCGTGCTCCATCTCCCGCGGATATGCGCTTGCCCCGGCCACGATCAGTCTGGGTTTATGTTCCCGGGCAAGTGCGGCAAGCTGGTCAAAATCGATGCGGTGCGTATCCTGCCTCACCCCGTAGCTGAAAAAGTGATAATACTTGCCCGAGATGTTCAATTTCATGCCGTGCGTCAGATGCCCGCCATGTGCCAGGTCGAGCCCCAACACCACGTCGCCCGGCTCCAAAACGGCGAAATACACGGCCGTGTTGGCCTGGGCCCCGGAATGCGGCTGCACGTTTACGTGCTCGGCGTTGAAAAGCTGCTTCGCCCGGTTGCGGGCCAGATCTTCGGCAACATCGACAAACTGGCACCCGCCGTAATATCGCTTGCCCGGATACCCTTCGGCGTATTTATTCGTAAGCACGCTGCCCACGGCCTGCATAACGGCGGGCGAGGTGTAATTTTCGCTGGCAATCATCTCCAGCCCATTCCGCTGGCGATCCATCTCGCCCTCAATTGCCGCCCAAAGGTCCGGATCTTGTCGTTCAAGATAATTCATAGCCGATTTTTCCCATGATATGACATTTTTTCACAAATTCATCCGATTAAACCATCCATTGTGGGTGGAAAAGCCCAATTCGTCAACCGCAGCCCCTCAGTGGCCCCACCGGTAGAGTGGCAAGGCTATCTTTAAGCACTTTACGGGGTCCAAATTCAAGGACATGTCAACATCCGGCTTTGTTCAGATTGACGTAAGGTGATTATACAGGTCAAAATACCTATATAAAGCTCATGCTCTGTTAGACTTTGGAAAGGAGCTTATGATGGTTGTCAAAGTAGCTCGAATTACCGAGAAAGAACTGCAAAAAATGATCGGTGTCGCAGTCGAAGAGAAATTACTCGAACTAATCGGCGATCCGGATCAAGGCCTGGAATTAAGAAAGACCCTGAAAAACAGATTATTGCGG
Source organism: Pirellulales bacterium (assembly GCA_963838495.1). Taxonomy (GTDB): domain Bacteria; phylum Planctomycetota; class Planctomycetia; order Pirellulales; family Thermoguttaceae; genus JBEKIK01. The sequence goes on from CAWIRC010000001.1 coordinate 1,597,951, forward strand.
CAAAAAAAGAGCGCTGCTCTTGGTCAACGCGGTGAAAAGCTGGAAGAGGTTGTCAAGCGAATGAAAATATAAGATTAAAAATGTACAAAATAAGTCTTCTCAAACACGCGGTGTAAATTATTTTCCATCTTTTATTTCTGGTTCTTTAGGCTTTCCTTCTTTACCCAGGATATCGGTTTTCCAATACTCAATTTCTTCGGTTAGTTCCTCCTTATACTTTCCAGGATTTTCATACATCTCTTTCATTATGCTGTTGTATGAATCAACCATCATCTTGGCAATCTTAATACTTGGAGAATTTGTGCCCCCAAAAAATGGGAAAGGATCTGTATAGCCTATTTGGTCTAAAACGACATATGGACCATCAAACTCAGTTGGTTGGGAAATGAAGCCTTTAGGCTCTTTTTCAATCTTCAGACGTAGTTTGATGATTTTACCTTTGCTGTAGCAGTCGCGTGCCCAAAGTCTTGCTGCGAACTCAGAGTTAATTGTTGCTTCATTCCTCCAAAGCATTAATTGCCATAAGGAGTACTGCAAGTATAATGCTGTACAGACGTTAACAATGATAAGGAAGACTATGATAATGTTCTTTTTCATGGGTCGAATAGAGTGTAAGGGTAATCGTTTTAAGAAACTTATTCTTGAATTATTACCATTTCAACCCGAACTTCGCCCCGGTCGATTTCCCCAACCCGCCGGTAAGCGGAATTTCTTTTTCCGGTTTCTTTGGCTTTGAGTGCCCGGCTGCCGCCTCGGCCGCCTCTTGCTCGGCCTTTTCTTTTTCCTTTTTGGTCGGCTCGGGCTGCGATACGCTTTTATGGAAAGACTTATCCGCTGGGCCTTCTCATCCACCGAAAGCACCATCACTTCCACCTCCTGCCCTTCCTTGACCACGTCGGTGCAGCGAACAACTCTTTTATACGAGAGTTGTGAAATATGGATCAACCCCTCCAACCCCGGCTCCAACTCCACAAAGGCCCCAAAATCCATGATCTTCACCACCCTGCCCTTGTTAATGGAATTCGGTGGGAATTTCTGCCCGGCCGTGCTCCAGGGATTTTCCAATAGATCGCGGTAGGCAAAGCTGATTTTGCCGGTCTCCGGGTTGATTTTTTCGATCCGCACTTTGATTTTCTGGCCCTCGGCAATGACCTCGCTGGGATGATTCACCCGGCCCCAGGCCAGTTGGCTGACGTGCAAAAGCCCGTCCACGCCGCCGATGTCCACGAACGCTCCAAAGCCCATCAACTTGCGGACTACGCCCTCGTGTATCTGCCCGGGCTTGAGCGATTCAAGCAGTTTTTGTTTGGCCTCGGCCTTTTCCCGCTCCAAAATCGCCCGCCGGCTTAAGACCAGGTTGCGCCGATCGGGATTGGCCTCCGTCACCAGGCAGAGAAATCGCTGGCCCACGAATTCCGACAAGTCCTCCACGCGATACATGGAAACCTGGCTGATGGGTATGAAGCCGCGGATGTGGTTCACCTCGCATTCCAGCCCGCCGCTGTTCTGCCCGGTAACATGGGCCTCGACCGTTGCCCCTTCGCTCAAATCGGACCAGTCCTCGACGTGCACCGCCGTGCCGGGCAGCATCAATTCATAAAGCCCGTCTTCCGCATTGAATCGCTGCACGATCACATCCACGATGCCGCCGATCACGGGCGGATCGATGAACTGCTGCATTGACAAAACCCCCTGCTCGCGCCTGCCGAGCTCCACGAACACGTCGTCTTTGCGCACGGCCACGATGCGGGCCGCAAGTTTCGTGTCTGCTTCCAACTGTTCCTGCGTGGCCGAGGCATCTCCAGACGTAAGCAACTCGTCCAGCGACTCCCCGCCCATGGCGCTTTCAAATTCAGCCTCCTGGTCGGGGGCCAGCCGTTGCCGGACGTTCGGCGGAGGAAAACTGCCCGGCACGGCGGGCGGCATGGTATCCGTTGGAAGCGCGGGCAGCGGGGCAGGCTCGTCCAGCATCTCGCTTAGCACCGCTTGCGGTACGATTACCCGCGGCCCGCCTTCGAGTTCTCCGCCCGGCGGCTGCGTCGGCGCCTTTTCATCCTTCACTGTGTTTTCGGTGGAATCCGCGGGTTGACCAGCCGCGTTTTGATCTGATTCGGCTTCCACAACCGGCGCCCAATCGCGCTTCCGCCGGGCACGATACGCCGCCGGATCACGCTCCGAACCGATCAGTATCCGCCGCTTGGTCGCCTTTTCCTGGCTGTCTTTTTCCCCGATAGTCGGAGCGGAAGAATCGCCCGCGGCCTGAGTAGGCGAAGATCGCTGAATCTCGTTTTCAGTCGTCCGGGCTTGTTCGTTCGGTTCGGTCGGTGTCAATGCCATGCTCCCTTTTTATCTAGGGGCTCTAACAAAATCTACCCTCTCCCTTTGGGAGAGGCACCCAGAGGGTACCCGGGGGTGAGGGCGTTTGCATGTACAAACAGGGTTTTGTTAGAGCTCCTTACTGGATTATCACCCGACCGCCCCAATCTATTGGCGTAGGATGTGTGAAAATTACTTGATATGTTATTTATTCCACCCTTGTCAAGGTAAACCTCATGCACCCTATTCTAGATAACATATTTTAACAAGCGTCCGTTGGAATTTCTACTAGATAAGATAAAGCGGCACCTTCATTTGGGCAGAAAATCTTGCATGATGGTTACCTCGCGAATTTGCCGGCTGTCGGGCTCGAAAACGCGGATCTTGACCTGTATCCCCCGAAGCGGCGCCGGATAAGGCGGCGACGTGATCTTTTCATCGTCGTCATCCACAATCCCGTTTGCTACCCCGCTGTTTCCCGGATCGTCAAAGCCATTGGTGCTGCGCCCCGGCGGGTACGTTGCCGCGGGCAACCCCGCCAAGCCCACGCTCTCATAATGTGTCAACCATGTATCATATACCCTGGGCGCAAAAAAGCGGCGGCGTACCACTATAACACCCCAATATGTACGCATCATATACGTTGGCCGGGGCGTTTGACGGGCAATATCCGCGGTGATAGAACATCTCGCCCTGTACATAGGGATTATCAGGACTGTTGCTCCCCGGCACGTCCGGCGGATAGTGTTTAATCTCTTGGATTATAGTTGTATTTAACGGATTGACAGGCCGCATTTCATATCCCAGATCGACGTATTGTCCCAGGGCCGGCTCCCAGGCCTTCACGTCAAAGCCGATCACGTTGGTAAGTATTATGTCATCGGCAATGCGATTACTCTGAACCCCTTGAATTAGCAGCGGACATGGATCGGGCAGGCGATGGCTGGTATCGTTCGTCCAAAGGTCCAAAGGCGAATTAAACGGCGGACTGAATGCCCTAAAGTAGCAATATTGGCTGGGATAGATCGGATTTAGCGGCGAAGGATTGGGTATTAATTGCGGAGGCGGTATTGGAGGATTCAGAAGATCCCAGGTCGCCGATTCCTGCAAAGTGGGCAACCCCAGCAAACCCCATCTCCTCGCGTCAAAGGGAAATACGTCAACGGGATGTGCATAACGGCATTCACGCCGCGTCAAGTCCGACAAAGTGTTGGGCACGACCAATCCGCTTTGAAACCTGACCGAAATGTCGTTTTTTTCATAAAATCTCTGTCCGTTGGTGATCGGGGCGGCTAAATTATTCCATAATCCCGGCGCCACCAACAACTGCCGGCGATAAAGCGTACGCCCGCGCATGAACCAGGCCACCTCGGCCACGTCGGACTTCACCGCGGGAGTGCCAAATGTCGCCTGGTCTGCCAGGCCCACGAATGGTTTGTCGGTGGTGCGCGTGGTGAACATGAGGATGTCGTCGCAATCGCCCACCGTGGTGTCGGTCTGATTGTTGTCTGTGTTGACAGGCTTGGGCTCGATGCCTAATAGATTGGGGTCCCAATCATATTGCACAATATTGCCTGCATTGTCATATTGAATGTACTGCTGCGGCGGCGCCGGCCCCTCGATGTATTCGAAATAACCCTCGCCGTCGTCCGGATTGCGCGGCGGCAGCATCTTGACCGTTACCCCCTTGAGATCCATTTGCAGCCGGGCGGCGGCCGAATTCAGTCTTTCCGAGGCCTCTAAAAACGACCGCGAATCGGTAATGCTCCGCCCCAATGTCCCGAACATCTGCACTACCGCCCCCATCAGTATCAAAGTCAAAACCACGGCCACAAGAATCTCTACCAAGGTGTAGCCGGATGCACGACGGCCAAAAAATGAGGGATGAAGGATGAAGGATGAAGGATGAAAGCAACCGCTTGCGGTTTCAGAATGTCCACTGCCCACCGGGTACCCTCTGGGTGACTGCCCACCAAATCCTGTACCCTGAACCCTGAACCCTGAACCCATTATGCCGTTCTCGTTTTTCCTGGCCGCTGCGGGCTGGTAGTTTAAGGATCTGTTCATGGCTATATTTTCTGACAGTCTTTACCCTTAAAGCATGCCGGCCCGGTCGTCCATATATTATTCGACCTTAAAATGCGTAAAAAGTCAATGCTTTAGGGGGGATATTCCCGGTCTACGCCCCCTGCTAAACGCCCTTTTTTGCCCCCGGCAAACGCCCCTTGTCCCTTGCCTCCAGCCAGCGGAGCCATAGCCTCTCGGGGTTGCGTTTTATACGCGTAAACCATGGTTCCTCTTCTGGATGCAAAGGGCGGACAAGAATACATTTTACACCTGCCCAACGCCCTGCCATTACGTCGGCAAAGATCTGATCGCCAATCATGGCGGTGTGCTCAGGCCAAAAACCCATCTTCGTCATGGCCCTGCGCACGCCAAATGGAAACGGTTTTAAGGCATTGGCCACAAACGGCAGCCCCAGTTTATCGGCAACATGCCTAGTCCGATGGTTCCCCCCGTTGGAAACAATGCAACACCCGATTCCACCCGCCTTTAAGGCCTCCAGCCACTGTGCCGCCTCCGGCCTGACCTCGGTCTCGCGATAACGCTTCACGGTGCAATCCAGATCCAGCAAAACTCCCTCAATTCCTAACGCCCGAAACCGCTCTATTGTCAGTTCCAGAACGCTTTCTACGCGAAGATGTGGGGTTAATAAATGGAACATCGTATGAATAAAAAAGATAAAGATATAGTCTTTATGCCAATGCTTGGGCACAATCTGCACATCTCAAAAACACTTACCCGTAAATCCTCGATGGGCACCAACCGAATGTTGGTCACTCGAGCCCCGTTCACAATTAAACATCCGGCCAAAACACTAGAATATCTATTATTCGCCTAGTTAAGAATAACATGTAACTGCATTTTTTTGCGATTTACAACTCTTTATGGTGGTTCACTTATTAAAGTTTTTTGCCATTATTTATTAGCTTTATCTACTACACTGATTATAGAGTTGACTATCTTTGGAAAGATAAGTACAATTCTCTCGATTTGATAACTACAAGGGTTATTTTTCCCGGTTGTTTTGATGTTTTATGTACCCCGGCCGGTTGGACATGAGGCTGTGAATAAGTTCCTATTGCATTCGAGGGATTTCAATATATAGTCCCCTTGCCGCACCTCAAACCACTAATTTCCCGCCCGCCAAAGACAAAAATTATGTGGATTATACGGAGACCCAACACATGACTCCAACAGAAACGGGCAGAGTTTTCAACGATATCGCCGAGTGCATTGGCAATACGCCTTTGGTTAAGTTTAACCGCATCGCCGAAGGATGTGTTGCCACTATAGTCGGAAAAATGGAAAACTTGAATCCCCTTTGGAGCGTCAAGGACCGCATTGCCCGGGCGATGATCGACGCCGCCGAACAGGATGGCTTGATCGACAAAAATACCGTCATCATCGAACCGACAAGCGGAAACACCGGCATCGGTCTGGCCTATATATGTGCCTCCAGGGGATACAAGCTCGTGGTTACCATGCCCGAGAGCATGAGCATCGAACGCCGCCGCATGCTCAAGGCCCTGGGTGCGGAATTGGTGCTTACGCCGGCCGCGGAGGGAATGCCAGGCGCGGTCGCCAGGGCCGAAGAATTAGTCGCTAAAAACCGCAATTACTATATGCCCCAGCAGTTCAAAAATCCCGCCAATCCCGAAATTCACCGCAAAACAACGGCCGAGGAAATCTGGCGCAACACCAATGGCGCCGTGGATATGGTAGTTGTAGGCGTGGGCACCGGCGGCACCATCACAGGTGTGGGCGAGGTGCTGAAAGCCCGCAAACCTTCGGTCAAAATGGTCGCCGTCGAACCCGTTGCCAGTCCGGTCATTACCCAGCGCCTTGCCGGCGAAGAGCTTAAGCCCGGAAAACACACGATCCAAGGCATCGGCGCAGGCTTTATCCCCGACGTGCTGAATCTGGATATAATCGACGACGTAGTTCAAGTCCTCGATGAGGACGCCTTTGAAACCACCCGCCGCTTGGCCAAGCTCGAAGGCTTGATGTGCGGCATCAGTTGCGGCGCCGCCGCCTGGGCTGCCCTGGAACTGGGACGACGCCAGGATAATCGCGGAAAACTCATTGTCGCCATCCTCCCCGATCTGGGTGAACGTTATCTGTCCACTAAATTGTTCCCGGAATAAAACGTAGAGTTTTCACATCAGTTTTCAGTTCTCGGTTGCTGTCCTCCAGTCTAACGCCTCCGGTCTATAGCCTGAAGTCTATAAAAAAGATCAAGCGGCCCGTATCATTTAAGACGGGCCGCTTGTTTTATGATAAAGGAGTTTGCTTGGACCCGGATCGGGAATTGAGTCCTAGCCACTCGCTTGTACATCTACATGGTTATTTGCAGCAAGCCGGGGCGCAGCAGGCCGGGGCGCAGCAAGCCTTCTCGCAGCAGCAGGGAGCTGCACAGCAGGTAGAAGGCCGGCATGAACGGCAGCAACGCACCTTGCAGCAACGCACTTTGCAGCAGCAGCCGCAGCTTGATCCGCAGCATGCCTTTTCGCAGCATCCACCACAGGCCGGAGCGCAGCAAGCCGGGGCGCAGCAGGCCTTCTCGCAGCAGCAGGGAGCTGCACAGCAAGTAGAAGGCCGGCATGAACGGCAGCAACGGCAGCGGCAACGGCAGCAGCTTTTGCAGCACGATCCGCAGCAAGCCTTTTCACAGCAAGTCGGGGCGCAGCAAGCCGGGCGCAGCAGGCCTTTTCACAGCAAGCCGGGGCGCAGCAGGCCTTCTCGCAGCAGCAAGGAGCTGCACAGCAAGTAGAAGGCCGGCATGAACGGCAGCAACGGCTGCGGCAGCAACGTTTCGGGCAGCAGGTGCTGCAGCATGATCCGCAGCATGCCTTTTCGCAGCAAGCCGGGCGCAGGGCGCACATGCTTGTTCGCAGCAGCAAGGCGCCGGGCAGCAGCTCACCGGACGGCATGAACGGCAGCAGCGGCAACGGTGGCAGCAACGCTCGCAGCATCCGCAGCTACTGCAGCAAGCCGGGGCGCAGCAAGCCTTTTCACAACATGCCGGGGCACATGCGGCCGGGGCACAACAATCACCAGCAATCGCGTTGGAGACACTGATGGCAACTACTATCGCTGCCATTACCAGCGCCGGCAACAAAATACGACGGTACATGGGCGGTACTCCTTGTTAGGAAAAACCTTGTGGGATACTAACGCAAAATAGCGTAGTTAGGGGGTTTAGGTCCAATCTAGCTTCTGCTATCGTCGCAACGTCATCGCATTCCTTAACCAGACAACCCATTTCCGCCAAAACTTCTCCTCCCGCCATGCCGTCCGAATCGCATCTCCCAAATGTATCAACTAAGCCAAAAGAATCGGCCTTAACACACTTATGGCCTAGGCTATCCAACTCCGTTGCCGGTAACTACATAGGAAACAAACTGATTTATCGGAAATTCACTCCGCGCCATGGCTTTTCCTGCTCCAATTCCAGGCCGCTTTATTTCCTCCAAATATATTAATACCTATTATGGATAATTCATTCCCCCGGCGTTGGATTGTATGCCCGCCATAACCTATTGTTTTTTAACAGGGCCTTGATATGCGGCAAACGCCTTAAGCGACTGCCGAACCTGTTTCTTACCTTTTTTTAATTGCGAATTGGCAGGGGGCAGATTACATGAAGACGCGAAGGGAATGGGCCATGGAACCCTTGTATTCCACCTTGGGCGGTGATCCTGATCTCGGCGACCTGGTCACATTGTTCGTCGAGGAAATGCCCGATCGGGTGGCCAACATCCTGGACCTGCTCGACCGCAGCGAGTGGGAAGAATTGCGCCGCGGCGCACCAAATCAAAGGCGCTGCCGGCAGCTACGGCTTCGGGGCCATTACGCCGTGCGCAGGAAAACTCGAATCCGCCATCCGCGACCAGGAGCCCGAAGAAAATATCCGCCAGGCCGTTGAACGACCTGGTCACCTTGTGCAACCGCACCCGCGCCGGAACCCCGCCCGAAGCCTGATTCAATAATTCAATCACCAAATCATTGCAAATTGCAAATTGCAAATTGCAAAATGCAAATTGTCACAACTTCTTCTGTTTCTCTTATACTTAGAGCTCATCCCACAAATCCCCTCTCCCTCCGGGAGAGGGCTAGGGTGAGGGCAGAATTGCCGATCATTATCCACAGTTAATTCATCGCCTTTAGTGGAGATGAGAGTTTTCGGATGGGCCCTTAATTATTCAATTTGCAATTTGCATTTGTCAATTTGCAATACTAAACCGCGTGCGGCGCCGGCCCCATCGCCTCCGCCGCCAGTTTTAACGCCACCAGATACGGCACCGGCTCGCTGCCCAGCGCAGTTTAAGACCGTTCCCCCCGCCGTAAAGCAATAAGTGATCCAGTCTTCCTTGCCGTACTTTTCCACTGCCGCGCCGCCTTCGCCCCCGCCCACGTACACCTTTATCCCCGCGTCCTTCATCCGCTTGAGCTGGGCCGTGAATTTTTTCGTGCCTTCCTCGAACTGCGGCTCCTCGAATTTCCCGAACACGCCGTTATGAAACACCACGGCCGGCGGCTTGTCGTTCTTGTGCTGAGCGATGAACTCGCCCACCTTTTTCTCATAAGCCGCGCTCGAGGCCGGCCCCACGTCGAACTGCTGGTTGCCCGGCCCTACTGTTTCGGAAACGCGGCCATCTTGTAGAACAAAGTCGAGGGGCATGACGAATTCCATCCCCTTTTTCCGGCCGTCGGCGATCATCTTTTTCGCCTGCTCGATCCGCTCGCGGGGAATGTAATACGGCTTGTCCTTGTGAGCGGGATCCTCGGACAGCCCCAAATTGAAATCCTTGCCGTCCAGTTCCGCCGCCGCCTTTTTCAAGGCCATGGCCAGCGATCCGGCCGTGATTACCGTGCGAATCTTGCCCCGCGCGATCATCGCCTCAAGATCGTCCAGCTTGTCGATCTTAAGCCCCGAGAAAATCACCATCTGCGCGGCCAGGCAATCGGTCAAGGGCCCGGCGAACTGCTCGGCCTCATATTTTCCCAGCGCCAGCATTTCCATCGCCGCCGGAACGACCATGCTCGACGAATCCAGGCTGCCCGCCGAAAACGCCTCGTGAATGTAAACCTTGGCCACCTTCTCGGCAAATTCGTTGGCCAGCTTCGCCAACCGCTCGGCCAGCTTCGGCAGATCGTCCGGCTTGGCCTTCCACAGCACCCGCTCCACGTCGTACTTCCGCGTGTTTTGCAGCACGATGATCTCTCCCGGCTTGGCCTGGGCAATCGTCTTTGCCGCCTCGTCCTTGATGGTCGTCGTGGCCGGATCGAGCCAATCCTCGACGAACGCCGCCTTCGTGCCCATGATCTCGCCGATCCGGGCGGCCACTTTATTAAGCGATTTTTCCGGCTCCCGCCCGATATGCCCGAAGATCACAATCTTCCAGCCCCGCTCGCGGCAGAATTGCAGCGTTTCTTTCATCGACCTCAGCCGGATGTCGCCCTCGCCCACCTTCGCCCCCGGCTTCGCGTCCACGTCGCCGCGGATCAAGACCGCGGTGCCGCTCGGCAGCTTTCCAAGACATTCCATCCGCGGAATGGCCTTCAAATACCCTTCCAAAGCCAACATCGGGCACCCCGGATCGGCCCCCATAAACTTCCGGCAAAACGAAACCATCGCATTAGGCGTAACCGACATGGATTTTCTCCTTCTGATTCAAGATTCTTATATTCTGTAATAATTGTTGGATGAAAAAATGCGTGTTTGACCGGGAGGGGGCAACCGAATGCCCCTCTTTTGAGCACTGCTTGGTGCCCGGAGAGGGTCGGGTTAGAGCCTTGTAGTCCCGATAGATTTCTACCGAATCGGACAGAATACCAAAATCCATGTCAATGACCAGGGGGTGGATGGAAGGGTGCAGGGTTCAGAATTTGCTCGGCAGTGGGCGATGACCCATGGGCAAGATAGAATTAGGAATTAAGTAATGCTGGACAAATCAGCAGTGGCACCAGAAAAATAAAGCAAACGGACGCACTCTGATGGGTCTTGTATAATGGTTTTAATAGTGTGATGAACCAGTAGGATACCGGCATGGGAAAAAAGAAGAAAAAACGGATCAAAAAGTCAGAACGTCAGAAACAGATCATTGAGCCGAGAAAGAATTTGCTTCTTCTTCCACCCACAACGTTAATAAAACCGATGTCTCAGTTTGATCGTCGAATGTTAGATTTTATATGTCCTGTTCCGCAACTCGGATCACCTGAGGCTTCTCGTTTGCAGAAACTTATGGAAATGGACGTTGCGTTCCAGTTGAAACTCAAAGAACTGAAAAAACGGCTTCCACATCTCGTTAACGCCCGGATGATGGGCGGTTCTGGTCTACCGCTATCTGATCTATTACGATATTACTTCCTTGAGTACTTAAATCGCTTTTTAAAATATGGACCTGAATCTTTTCCCACGTCATTCAATGTAGTTGAATCATTCATGGCTTTCAACCATGAGTACTGGTACTTCGATTTACGCGATGAGATTGAGCATCTCTTATCAATTAACGATTACTTCCGCTGGTATGACAACAGTAATCTGCCTCAGGAGCCACGAATTCTAGAAGATATTTTGATAGAAGGAACTGTTTATTCATATAACATGATAAGTGAAGCAACTGGATTTCGGATTTGTGGGGACTCTCAGCAGGTTTTCGCGGGTGTTTCTTTAATCAGGCACAAGTACGAGCTATCCTGTTTGTTGCTTGCGGGTGAAAAACCACCCCTTCACTCGGATGAAGACATCTTGTTATATAAACAGCATATGTTGTCAACATCTGGGCGAGAAAATATTGTGGCAGCCCCAGATCTGACAATTCAGGATCGATTTCTCGATGGTTATCCAGGTTTTGCGAAGGTGATAGTACTAACTCGGTTTGATCTGAGAGCCGGGAAGCATGATGTAAGATATGTAAATCTTGATGATGGTTGCTCCTTTACGATTCTTACTGATGACTCCTCGACCTTTGAAGATGTACCGCCGGAAAATTCTGATAAGTTTCGGCAAGCAGCGGTTAATGATTTGAAGCGGTACGATGATCTTTTCGCTGCTCTTTCATCTTTGATATATTTGCCAGCCTTCTTCGCCGCTCATCCCGAAAGAATTCAGGAGTTAGAAGTGACAACGAAGTTGCACGCTATGCGAGAGGCTAAGTGGAATCGGCAGACAATGAAAGTACTTGGAAGATCACAATGTGTGACCCATCGTAGAATCCACTGTCTGCCATTGACGTTTGGGATCGACGAAGGATCACAAAGAAATATCAAGCCACCGGATATGCAATTCAAGTGCGATGGCTATTGGAAAGCGATTGGCCCGCAAGAAATTGGTGAAGATAAAAATGGCAATCCTATAGTGGGGCATACTTGGGTTGCAAGACATGAATCGTGGTCGGCTCGAAGCCCACAGTCGTTTATTTTGCAGCGGGGCAAAACTGAGTCTGGAGGACCCGACCCAGGCATCATATATATCCAGAGATCTCCGGCTCTCGAAATCAACGTTTATAAGATCGGATTGACCAGAAGAAGTGCAGAGATACGCGCTAAAGAACTCAGTTCGGCAACAGGGATTCCTTTGCCATTTGATGTACTGGCTAATTGGGAGGTCGATGACTGCGCACATGTTGAGCAAGAAATCCACCAAAGACTCGCTGTTTTCAGAATTAATCCGCAACGAGAGTTCTTTCGCGCTGAACTTTCATTCATCATAAAGACAATTGATACTGTTGCAACAGAATTATCAAAGCGAGAATGACTCAAAGGTGTCACAATCAACAGGTCCAGCAAGGCCATAGTGCATGTGGTGCTCGTCAGTGCCTGGCTTGTCCATCAATGCTATCTACCGACTGCCCACCGCCCACCATCTACTTTATTTCTCCCTGTCCTTCTGCACTCAGTGATGAATATAAACTTTTTTTGTCTCACATCTGGAATTAGAATATCCAACAATTGCCCTTTTTCATGAAAATTGATTTTCTTCAAATCCCCCCCAAAAATGACGAAAAATCCCAAAATGTCACGAACTATCCAATTCTAGCGCAACTTTTTTATAGTGTATTTACCCCTAGCACTTTTCATATCCTTCTATCTCACAAACATTTAACTCCACCCCCCTTGTTGTTTTTCCCAAAAGTTCAATTCTCGACTTTTTAAGAAATAATTCATTTTCAAAAACCCCCTGAGGAAAAATTCCAACTCCTTATCCTGTAAATCATTTGCGCATTCCGCGATCTTAAAAAACTGTTGATTACTTTCGCAGCACTAAAATGCACAAAAAATCGGCATCATAACCCCTTATTTTTCAACCCCTTAACCCCCGCCCCAAAACACCGAAAAAAATTTACTTCGTATCCAGGAAACAATTCCAAACCACTCCAAGAAAAAACCTCCCCTTTCTCCTATACCGAACCCTGAACCCTGACCACCGAACCCTGAACCCTCAATGTGCGGCCGGGGTAATGCCCAGGGGCGAAAGACAAAGGATAGGAACCAAAAGCGCAAGCCAGCCGATTGCACGGCGCAGCGGGTTTAGCGGCTCGGGGTCCTCGTCCATGGCCGGGTGGTCGATGCCCAGGAGGATGATCACTACCAGCATCACTACCCAGCCATATTGTTCGGTGATGAGCACGAAAAGCATCGCCGCAATGAGCAAACCCCGGGCAAGCGTATGCGCGCCGCGGTCCAGAAGGGCGTAGGCCACGTGCCCGCCGTCGAGCTGACTGATGGGCAGCATGTTTAGGCCCGTGACGAACATCCCCACCCAGCCGGCCATGAGATACGGGTTGAACTGCGTCAGATCGAGATACGTGGGCGTAGTATACTCGGGCCGGAGATGGGCTATGAGGAGTTGAATGATCAAGGGATTGTGGAAGCGGAAACCCATGCCCGCAGCGGGCGTGGCGGGCAGTTGTAAAATGCCGATCAAGGTGACGGGCAGTGCCAGGGCCAGGCCGGAGAGCGGGCCGGTTATGCCCAGGTCGAACATCTGCCGCCGGTTGGCGTGCGTGCCTTCCATGCTGATCACCGCCCCCATCGTGCCGAAGGGCAATATGGGCACGGGAATGAAATATGGCAAACTGGCCGGGACTCCGAAGCGGATGGCCATGAAAAAATGCCCCATTTCGTGAACCAGCAGGATCGACATAACCGCCAGGGTGTACGTCAGGCCCTGCGACCAATTGAGGTTCAACATGGCCAGCGATTCGCGCAAGGCCCCGGCAACGGAGCCTTGCTGTGCGTTTTGCCAAAAGGCCCAAAACGCCCGATCCAAGTCGTCAAAATGGGCGTAGGGACGCCAGTTGGTTCCGGCGGCCCAAAAGGTCGAAAGACAAGTCGCCAGGAATAATACAATGGGCAGAGTGATGCCTTTTTTTCGCGGACGATCGGTGGTGGCACCGGCTGCACCAAGAGTACCGCTGGCTGAACTATGGGTGCTACCGGCTACGCCAGTGGGATCGGCGCCGGCTGAGCCGGTGGCACCCATCTCGGCACCGGCCGAGCCAGTGGGAGCAGCACCGGCTGAATCAGCGGCACGTGTGCGGTTAGGTTCGATCTCAGGCGTGTTTTCTTTAGACATGTTCCACGAATCCCGGGAAAAATCGCGATATTATTTTTCCGTACTTTCTTGTTTCGGACTGATTTCCTTGATGCGGATATTTTTAAAATAAACGTGCAGCGGTTCTTGCCGATTGCCCACGGTGTGGATTTGCAGGGCGACGAAACCCTTGGGGGTCATGGAGTCTTTTATTTCGGCGCGGGGCACGCCGTTGAGCCAGGTTTTGATCGATTCGCCGATGGCCTCGATGCGGAGATGGTTCCACTCGTTGGGTTTGCAGATTTTCTCGCCTTGCTCGGAGAATTTTTTATTATCGCCGCCCAGCAAGCCGGGGTAGAGCCATTGGCGGCGCCCTTCGTCGAGGATGCCGGCGGTCCAAAAGCGGACTTTTTTCGTGTCCATGTCGATTTTGCATTGATACCCGTGCACGCGCCCGGCTTCAATTTTGATTTCCTTGTCGCCGGATTTGACGGTTATTGGTTTGTCGAAACACTGGCTGCGGAATTGCACGCCGGCGTTTAGAGCCGGATCGACTTTGCAATCGACTTCAAGGATGAAATCGGCATAGTTCTTTTCGTGGCAGAGAAAACTGTTTGGGGAATTGGGAGCGGAGGCGCCCACGATCATGCCGTCTTCGACCGCGTACTTGGCCTTGCCGCCGCGCTTCGGTCCAACCGTTTAAAGTTTTGCCGTCGAACAGCGGGACGAAACCGTCGGCCGTATCGTTGTAAAGCGCCATCTCCAAGCGGGGAGGCGTTATGGGATTAATGGGATTATATCTAGAAGCGTCATAGTTCTTGTCGTTGGCATACATCGCGGAGCCGACTACGGACAAGATGGCGACAGCCGCGAAAAAAACATAATGGCGAATCTTCATGACAAAATCCTTTGCAAAAGGATGAAATGCATGACTAGAACATCCTGAACAGTTTATGGGAGTTCAGCCCGCAAGGCAAGCCGAAATTACATGGGCAGGTGCGTTTCATATAATGCCAATAACGTCAAACTTAAGCCCACGGGTTGCAACCCGTGGGCTTGTAGGACACTTGATCTTTAAAAAGCCGTCGCCTTGCCGAAAACCGCCCTTTGAGATAAACTTTCTTTTTGACCGATGAATCCAAGTCCTGTTACCATTTACGCGTCACTACCATGAGCGATCCTTATTTTCAAACGCTTTTTGCCGAACGGATCGGCGGCAGCGCCTATGGCAAGGGCACCGATATCTACAAGTTCGAGAAGATCAAGCGGGCCAAGCGCAAGGCCCTGGCCGATCATCCGGAGCGGAAACTGGTCGATTTCGGCATCGGTGAGAACGACGAGATGGCCGCCGAATCGGTTCGCCGGGTGATGGCCCGGGAAATCAACCAGCCGCAGAACCGCGGCTATGCCGACAACGGCATTGCCGAGTTCAAAGAGGCGGTTGCCAGGCTGATGGCCCGGGAGTTCAACGTCCGGCTCGATCCGATAACCGAAATTAACCATTGCATAGGCACGAAAACCGCGTTGGCCATGTTGCCGGCGGCGTTTATCAATCCCGGCGACGTGACGCTGATGACCGTGCCCGGTTATCCGGTGGCCGGCACGCACACGAAGTATTACGGCGGCGAGGTGTATCGGCTGCCTCTTCGGGCGGAAAACGATTTTCTGCCCGACTTGGATTCCATCCCCGCCGACGTCCGCCGGAGGGCGAAACTGCTGGTTTTGAATTACCCCAACAGTCCGACGGGCAAGGTGGCCACGCGGGATTTTTACGCCAAAGTGGTGGATTTCGCCTTGGCCAACCGCATCGTGGTGGTTCAGGATGCCGCCCATTTGATGCTCAGTTATGAAGACCGGCCGCTGAGTTTTTTGGAAGTGCCCGGCGCTCGGGACGTGGGCGTGGAGGTGCATTCGCTCTCAAAGGGTTGGAACATGATCGGCTGGCGCCTGGGTTGGGTGTGCGGGCACGAACGCCTGGTCCGAGCCTTCGCCGACGTCAAGGACAATTGCGACTCCGGCCAGTTCATCGCCATTCAAAGGGCCGCCATTACGGCACTGGATGACGCGGAAATCCCGCACCGCATCCGGGCAAAGTACGAGCGACGGCTGGGGAAACTGGTGGAAACGCTGCGGCGTTGCGGATTCAAGTGCCAAATGCCCGGCGGAACTTATTTTCTGTATGTGCCCAGTCCAAAGGGCGTTGCCGGAGGGCCGCAGTTCGCCACGGCCGAGGATTGCAGCCAATACTTGATTACCGAACACTCGATTTGCACGGTGCCATGGGACGATGCCGGGGCGTTCTTGCGGCTTTCAGCTACCTACGAGGCGGCCGAAGACGCATTAATGGCCGAGACCGAAACACGGCTCATGAAACTTCGGCTGGTATTCTAATTCCCGCGCTCGCCGACCATGCTCCGCATGGTGCCTGCTCGCGGCTAAACGATTACCTTTTTCAATTCACGCACTCGGCGACCAAGAAAACAATGTCGTAAAGCAAATCAGAGCCGGGGCGTGTCGCCCCGGCGTTTCCGGGCCGACACGCCCCGGCTCTTAATATGAACAAACCACCCATAAGACGTATTATAATTTGACATCGAGCCATTGTGAACGTATAATCACAATAGAGGTGTTTTATGAGTGAAGAGAAATTGGATACGCAAATTCGCCGGGAGCAGATTGCACAGGCGGCCTTGGAATTGATCGCCGGCCAGGGATTGCGGAAGCTTAATGTAGCCGCGGTCGCCCGGCGGGTTGGACTGGTGCCGTCGGGCATTTACCGGCACTTTCACAGCAAGAATGAAATCCTGCATGCCGTGCTGGACCGGATCAGGCAGCGGCTTATGGAAAACGTCCAGGCCGCTTGCCAGGAACACGCCGATCCGCTGGAGTGCCTGCGCGACGTGCTGATGCGGCACATCCGCTTTATTCGGGAAGGCCGGGCGATTCCGCGAATCATCTTTTCCGACGACTTTCACGGCGGGCATCCGGAATTGAAAGAAAAAGTCCTCGACATTTTCAGCCAATACTCCGGCCAGCTAGCCGATATCGTGCGGCGCGGCCAAGAGCAGGGCCTTGTGCGCGGCGACCTGGATCCGGCCACGGTGGCCATGATGGTCTTTGGCATCGTCTTGCCGGCGGGAATCCTGT
Source organism: Pirellulales bacterium (assembly GCA_963838495.1). Taxonomy (GTDB): domain Bacteria; phylum Planctomycetota; class Planctomycetia; order Pirellulales; family Thermoguttaceae; genus JBEKIK01. Next base: position 1,615,016 of record CAWIRC010000001.1, read on the forward strand.
GGCATCTGACCGAGGGTGGATTCGACGTCACGCGGCATGCCGAGCGGGCATGGGAGATGCTCCGTAATGCAATTGTTTGTGATGAGGGAAAGCGGTAATTATCGGCAAGATGTGAATTATTATTCACCAATTAAACATCATTGATTATGAAACTGAAGCTGCTAATTCTGATTTTGGTCCTGGCCGTAGCGGGCGGCGGTGTGTATTGGTTTAACAACAATCACAAGGCGGAAATGTCGTCTGGGATCAATGTATCGGGCAACATCGAGGCCACAATTGCCGACGTGAGTTTCAAAATCGCCGGCCGCGTAGTCGAACGGCCGGTGGATGAAGGATATATGGTCAAAAAAGCCGACCTGGTGGCCTTACTCGACGACGCCGACCTGAAATGCGACGTGGCGATGCGGGCGGCGGAACTTTCGACCGCCCAGGCCGCGCTGGCCGAACTGGAGGCCGGCAGCCGGAAAGAGGACATAGCCGCGGCCGAGGCAGCCATGCACAAGGCCGAATTCGCACTGGCCGACCTGGAGGCCGGATCGCGCCCGCAGGAAATTGCCTTTGCCGAGGCGTCCTTAAGCGCGGCCGAGGCCCAGAAGGCGGAATCTCAAGCCGATTACAATCGGGCATACCGACTTTATGTTGTACAGAAGAAAATAATCTCCAAAGAGCAATACGACGCGGCAAAAGCGGTTTACGACATAGCCGTCCAGCGTTATCGCGAGGCGGTGGAACATCTTGCATTGGTCAAGGAAGGTTCGCGCAAACAGCAGATCGAGGAGGCCAGGGCGGCCTACAATCAGGCAATAGCCCAGTACGACCTGGTCAAGGCGGGACCAAGGAAGGAAACCATCGACCAAGCCCGGGCCAGGGTCAAACAGGCCGAGGCCGCATTGGATTTGGCACAGACCCGCCTGGGCTACGCCACGCTGGCCGCTCCGATGTCGGGGGTGGTGATGTCGAAGAACATCGAACCGGGCGAATATGTGGCGCCGGGCACGCCTGTGGTTACCGTGGGCGATTTGCTAAACGTTTGGCTCAGGGCTTACATTCCTGAAACTGAACTGGGGCGGGTCAAGGTGGGGCAAAAGGCGAAAGTTACAACCGACACGTATCCGGGAAAGGTTTACGAAGGCCGGGTGTCGTTTATCGCCCAGGAGGCCGAGTTCACGCCCAAGAATGTGCAAACCGAAAAAGAACGGGTGAAACTGGTGTATCGGATCAAGATCGACATCACCAATCCAAATATGGAATTAAAACCCGGTATGCCGGCCGATGCGGTGATCGAGACGGGGAAATAAGGATGAGGGATGAGAGATGCAAGCCATTCGAGCCGAAAATTTGACGAAGCGCTTTGGCGATTTAACGGCGGTCGATTCGCTCAGCCTGGAGGTGGCCGAGGGGGAGATTTTCGGGCTGGTCGGGCCGGACGGCGCCGGCAAAACCACGACCATGCGGCTCTTGACCTCGATCATGGAACCAGATTCGGGCCAGGCATGGGTCGCCGGATATCACATCGTCAAGCAGGCCGAGGCCATCAAGGAGAACATCGGCTACATGAGCCAGCGGTTCGGACTGTATCCGGACTTGACCGTGATGGAAAACATCAATTTTTACGCCGACGTGTATTGCGAGCCACACAAGGGCCGGCAGGAAAAAATCGAGCGCCTGCTGGCGTTCAGCAATCTTACCCCTTTTAAAAAACGGTTGGCCGACAATCTATCGGGCGGCATGAAGCAGAAGCTCGGCCTGGCCTGCGCGTTGATCCACACGCCCAAGGTCCTGTTTCTGGACGAGCCCACAAACGGCGTCGATCCGGTGTTGCGCCGCGATTTCTGGCGGATTTTATACCGCCTGCTGCGGGAAAAGGTGACTATTTTTGTTTCCACGGCTTATCTGGACGAGGCCGAACGCTGCAATCGCGTGGCCTTGATCGACCGAGGCAAGATGCTGGCCTGCGGCACGCCGGACGAAGTCAAGACGCTGATGCGCGGCACGATCCTGGAAATCCGCTGCGATGAGCCGCGCAAGGTTGCCGCACTATTAAAGGGAAAAATGACCGGCGCCACCGTGGGATTGTTCGGCGACAAGGTGCACGTCGTGGGATATGAACCGGAAGATTCGCTCACTTCGGCAGCCAAGAGTTTACTTGCCGGTGCAGGGATTGCCCAGGCGGGCATCAGGCAGATCGAGCCCACTCTGGAGGACGTGTTCGTTTCCGTGCTGGCGGAGAAGGGATGAGGGATGAGGGATTAAAGTAGGCAGTGGGCAGAAAACTTAGCCACTCGTTCCCACGCGGGAGCGTGGGAACGAGATAAATAATTTTAATTTACTTGTGCAACCTGCCACGGCCCTCACCCCCTGCCCCTCTCCCAAAGGGAGAGGGGAGAAATATGCAAAAGTCCACTAACCCTGCCCCCTCTCCCAAAGGGAGAGGGGAGAAATATGCAAAAGTCCAAGCATAACCGACAAACTATGAACGCCGTAAACAACGACAAGGCTGTGATTGTGGAAAACCTGGAAAAGCGATTTGGCGGGTTTGTGGCCGTAAATCGCGTTAGCTTTCAGGTCGGCAAGGGCGAGATATTCGGTTTTTTGGGGCCCAACGGGGCGGGCAAATCGACCACCATCCGCATGTTGTGCGGAATTCTGGAGCCTACGTCCGGCTCGGGAATCGTTGCCGGTTATGACATCCGCACGCAGCAGGAAAAAATCAAGGCCAACATCGGCTACATGAGCCAGAAGTTCTCGCTCTACCAGGACCTGACGGTAGAGGAGAACATCGATTTTTACAGCGGCATATATAACATTCCGAATCAACTCAAAAACGAGCGCAAACAGTGGGTCATTGAAATGGCCGGGCTGGAAGAACATCGCCACCGGCCCACGGCATTGCTTTCCGGCGGATGGAAGCAAAGGCTTGCCCTGGGCTGCGCGATTTTGCATCGGCCGCCGATCGTGTTCCTCGACGAGCCCACCTCGGGCGTTGATCCCATCAGCCGCCGGGCGTTTTGGGAGTTGATATACGAGATGTCGGGCAAAGGCGTCACCGTTTTTGTTACCACGCACTACATGGACGAGGCCGAATACTGCGACCGCCTGGGACTCATCTATCGGGGCGAGCTGGTCGCCCTGGGCACGCCGGAGCAGCTTAAACACGAATATATGGCAGAAAAGGTGCTGGAGGTGTATTGCGACCGGCCGGAAACGGCCATGGGCGAGATCGAAGAGTTGCCCGCCGTTAAAGAAGCGGCCCTTTTCGGCCGCGGGCTGCACGTGGTGGCCGACGACGCCGAGGCGGCAGCCGAATCGATCCGCCAATTGCTCGACCGGCAGGGATACCGGATCGAGCGGGTGGAGAAAATCACTCCTTCGCTGGAAGACGTGTTCGTATCGCTCATCGAGACCCGGGACCGCACCGAGCGGCCCCAGGAGGAGGTGCGGGCATGAGACCGTTGCGCGTTTGGGCCGTTGCCCGCAAGGAATTTTTGCACGTTTTGCGCGACGTCCGCAGTTTGATCGGGCGCTCGCCATACCGATGATGATGCTCATGCTTTTCGGGTATGCCTTGACGCTCGACGTGGACAGGGTTCCGCTGGTGGTCTGGGACCAGAGCGGCACCGAGCGGAGCAGGGAGTTGATCGCTCAATTCGCCGGTTCCCGGTATTTTTCCTTACGCGAGTATTTGAACAACAACAATGAAATTACGCAGGCCATCGATTCCGGCCGGGCCCTGGCGGCAATGGTGATACCCCGTGATTATGCGCAGCGGATCGCCTCGCATCGCGACGCCGAGGTGCAATTTATAGTCGATGGCAGCGATTCGAACACCGCCACCATCGCCCTGGGATATGCCGAGGCGGTTACTCAAACTTATTCGCAAAACCTGGTGATAAAGGCCATCCAGCGGATCGGTGGGCCGGCCTTGCAGCAGCCCTTGGACGTACGACCCAGGGTATGGTTCAACGAGGACATGGAATCGCGGAATTTCATCATTCCCGGCCTGATCGGCGTGCTGATGATGGTCATCGCGGCGCTGATGACTTCGCTGACCGTCGCCCGCGAGTGGGAACGAGGAACTATGGAACAGCTCATCTCCACTCCGGTAAAGGGACCGGAATTGATCATCGGCAAGCTGATTCCGTATTTCACCATCGCATTTTTCGACGTTTTGCTGGCAGTCATTATGTCCCAAGTTCTCTTTCACGTCCCCTTGCGCGGCAACATGCTGTTTTTATTCGGCATGACGATCGTTTTTTTGGTGGGCACCATGTCGATGGGCATGGTAATCAGCATCAACACCAAAAATCAACTGCTGGCCAGCCAGTTTGCCATGGTGGCCACTTATTTGCCTTCGTTTTTGCTGTCGGGATTCATGTTTTCGATCTCGAACATGCCCAAGCCGATCCAGATAGTCACATACGCCGTGCCGGCCAGGTATTTCGTATATTTGCTCAAGGGGATTTATCTGAAAGGAGTGGGCTTTAATGTGATGTGGGGCGAGGCGATATTGCTGGTAATTTACGCCGCCGTGATGTTCTTGGCGGCGATAGTAATGTTCAAGAAGAAATTGACGTAGGACAGGTTTTTCAGCGGATAGTGGACGATGAACAGTGAACAGCGGATCGACAACAATGTTTAGCCGCGAGCCGAAGGCGAGCGATAATTTATAATTCACCCTCACCCTGGCCCTCTCCGGGCACCACGTAGGGGTCGGGAGAGGGGATACGAAAATAACAGGGGGAGAGGGGACGTGCAAATAAATCATGTTTGAACGCATAAAACACATGTTGATCAAGGAGTTCATCCAGGTCTTTCGCGACCCGCGGATGCGGACGGTGATTTTCGTCATCCCCTGCATACAAGTGTTCGTGATCAGCTATGCCATTTCCATGGACGTCAAGCACGTGCCTACCGCGGTTTACGACCTGGACAACAGCCAATCCAGCCGGGACGTGGTGGCCAGTTTCGTGCGCTCGGGTTATTTCGACGTGGTCGAACGCATAACCACGGATAAAGAAGCCACGGCCCTGCTGGACCGCAGCAAGGTGAGCGCGATACTGCACATCATGCACGGATTTTCCGATGATCTGCGCGGGCCGAACCGCCGTGCTGCAGGTGCTTGTTGACGGCACTGACTCGAACACGGCGAACATCGTGCAAAGTTACGCGGTGAAAATCGCCGCGGCCTATTCGCAAAATATTCTTGTGCAAAAATACGAGCGGCTTATGGGGGCAATAAACTTGCCCGGCCGGCCCGCTCTCGAAACCCGGGCATGGTTCAACGAAAACCTGGAAAGCCGCAACTTTTTCGTCCCCGGCGTGTTGGTGGTCGTAGTCTCCATTGTCACCATGCTCCTAACCAGCATGGCCGTGGTGCGGGAACGGGAGATCGGAACTATGGAACAGATCATGGTCACCCCCATCACGCCCGCCGAATTCATCCTCGGTAAGACGATCCCTTTCGCGCTCATCGGACTGATCGACGTGGGATTGGTCACCCTGATCGGCAGGTTCTGGTTCCAGGTACCCATCCGCGGCGATCTTGTCTTGCTGTTTTTCGCCACCGGGTTGTATTTGATGACCATGCTGGGCATCGGGCTGTTTGTCTCCACGGTAAGCCAGACGCAGCAGCAAGCCATGATCAGCACGTTCTTCTTTTTCTTTCCGGCCATGCTGCTTTCGGGCTTCGCCTTTCCCATCGCCAACATGCCCCAGCCGGTGCAGTGGCTGACCTTGTTCGATCCACTACGATATTTCCTCGTGATCGTCCGCTCGATATTTCTAAAAGGCGTGGGCCTGGAAATCCTTTGGCCGGACATGCTTGCCCTGGCCCTTATGGGCGTGTTCATGCTCACCCTGGCGTCAAAGCGATTCCACAAGACTCTATAATTGTCATTCCATAATGTATACCAAAGCATAACTACCGCAGAGGGCGCAGAAGATCGCAGAGAAATATTAAATGGGATTCATTGAATATATTCGTGAGTATGTTATTATTCCTGTAAATATTATGTTTTAATCCTCATCGTCATCAGATGGTTGGGAATATAGAATGGAACTTAATTTTATCAGCGGTCAGATTATCGATGCGGCAATGAAAGTGCATTCGGCACTTGGACCTGGACTTTTGGAGTCGGCGTATGAATCGTGTTTGCTATTTGAATTACATAAACGAGGACTAAAGGCAAATCAGCAGGTCGAGTTTCCGGTTATCTATGAAAAGGTGAAAATTGATGTCGGCTACAGGATTGATATATTGGTTGAAGACGCGGTGATAGTGGAAGTAAAATCTGTTGCAGAATTATGTCCTATACATGAGGCACAATTACTTTCATATCTTAAACTAAACAATAAGAAACTCGGATTGCTGATAAATTTTAACACTGTTCACCTTAAAGATGGAATCGTAAGAATGGTTAATAGACTCTAATCCACCAAAGAGGACGCGGATAAAGTTAGGAATAACAGTACCAATTTTGCGGAAAACGCTATGGCAATGAATTCTCATTAATACTCTGCATTCCTCTGCGTCCTCTGCGGTGATTTTATTTTTTTATTTTGTAATAGGATTTATTTGGGGATAAATATGTTCGTAGTTTTGTATCACCTCTGTTTACTTGCCGCATGCGCCGAAGCTGTAGCGGGGGCGCCGGCCGTTGAAACCAACCCGATGTTTTCTGAACTGTTGGACAAAGGCGTGATGATGTCCGACGGCAAGGCATACAAGTTGCCCGCCCCATCCATGGCCGACGCCTTGGACGCCGACAGCCAAAAGGCGGCAATGGAAAAAATCTCGGGCGGACGCTATCCCTTTGACGACCTGGTGCAGAAAAAAACCTCCGCACCGGTGATGATCAGGATTCGCACGCTCAAGACTGCCGAAGGCCAGTCGGCCACCATCCGGGCGATCGACGTGTGGTTTGTCGCTCACGGTAAATGGGACACTTTGAACTCAAAGGATTTTCAGGACAGCCTGGCCAAGAGTAAAGACACCGAGGGTGAAAATCGCACCGTTTCCAAGTCGGGCATAGTGACCGACGAGGAAATGCAGAAGCGAAATTTGAAACTGGAAACGCCCGACGGGCAGGAAGCGAAATTCCTGTACTCTACGTTCGAGCTCTTCGACCAGGTGGAAGTGAGCGCCACCCGCTACGTGGTGGTTACCCGCGACAAGGACGATTTTTTGGCCGCCGCCCGGGTTGACGGCCGTTTTGACAAAGACGCCGAATATCCCAACCAGTGGCGTCCGATCTTGCGCGACGCCGCCGCCAACATCAGCCTTGGCCCGCCACAGCCGTATTCCGGGGCAGGCGCGTACGTCAAAATCACCCGGCTCGTCCAGCCCGCCGACGCGATTTTCGTGGAAGGCCACATGGTCTTCGAGGAGCCCTACGGCTGGTTCGAGGGCGGCAACGAGCTACGTTCGAAGGCCCCGGCCATGATCCAGCAAAGGGCCAAAACATTCCGCAGCAAACTCGCCATCGCCAGCGCAAAGCAGCAGTGAATTTGATTATAGCGAAATACCCCATTCGCTCGGATAATTCATGAATCTAATGTTCCGCACCACGTGCCGGGATTCCCGAACCATGAATAATCTGGGTCATGGATCTAGATGAAACAGCCGGTCGTTGCGGCACCCGTTTTTTTTGTGGACGGTCATATCAATATCGAAATCCAGGGAATCGACTGAACCGTCGCAAAAGGCCATGTTGAAGGTATAGGGGTGGTTGCTGCCGAAAGGCGTGGAAATAACGCTGCTTACTCCGCGCTGGTCTCTTAAGGGCGGATTATCCGTCCATCCGACAAGATCGTAATCGTCTGCGCCCAGGAAAGGATGGTCGTCGGAGAAATCGATACCGGTGAAGTATTGGTCGGGATTAAGATTCTTTTCGCCCACCAGATAGGTGTGCGATGTTCCGTCGGCAATATCCGCGTTTGTGACGACGCTGTGCTGGTAGCAAATGCCGTTATTATTTCGGGCATTTAAGGCATTTCCATCGGACTGGAAATAGCCGGTTGGGCCGAAGCTGTCTCCGTCCGCCCAACTGGCCGGGCCCATCACCCATTGGTGCATTTCCGAGCCGCCGTTGGCTTTGTAGTCGGCATGGAACCACGCCGCTTGTGGATCGACGTCATAAGCCTTGGCGGCGTTGACCATGGAATCGTAAGTAGGGTTTACCGGATTGAGCGGCGCAGCGCGGCGGCTGGGGCAATTAAAGCCCGGCATAGTCTGCATGAGCATCAAGGCCGAGAGCCTTTTTCTTGGCCATGTCAGCGACTTTGGGCGAATCGTGAAGGTTGTTTTGTTCCAAGTAAGGGAGGATATTATAGAAAAATCCGCCGGGTTGCCGGCGCCCGTTGCTGCGGTCGGGATCTCCCACCCAGTTGTATCCCCAACCGCCGGTGGGCAAATTATTGGCGGCCTGTTCATGATTCAAGGCAGCCAAGGCGATTTGTTTGAGGTTGTTGACGCATTCCATTTTCCGGCCCGCCTCGCGGGCCATTTGCACGGCCGGCAGCAGCAATGCGATTAGAATGCCTATGATTGCGATCACCACTAACACTTCCACCAGGGTAAAGGCGGATGTTGGGGCGTGGTCCATGTGCCTGCCATTGAACTTCATAAAAATGCTCAAAGTTCGCTTGATAATTGAGTAATACCATTCCAGGAACAGAAAAATGTATTATAGCAGATACTTCGAAAAACCATAAAAAAATATTTGCTCTAGAAAAAAAGGGGGCACGTGCAATCTGTGCACAGCAGCGTCCTGATGGTCGCAATCGGATGGCGTTCCACGCTGGCGGTTTTATGATCTACACAGCGAACGGCGGCAGGGGCGTGCGGGTTTTTTTCCGCTCGGGCAGGCCGTCGGACTTGATGCGGCCGTCTTGCATGCGTACGATGCGCTGGGCACGGGCGGCGAGGTCGGGATCGTGGGTGATAAGCACGATCGTCACCCCGCGCTCTTTGTGCAACTGGGCGAAAAGATTGAAAACGCCCTCGGCCGAAACCGAGTCGAGATTGCCGGTGGGTTCGTCGGCCAAAAGCAGCACGGGGTCGTTGGCCAACGCCCGGGCGATGGCCACCCGCTGCCGCTCGCCCACGGAGAGTTTCAACGGCAGATGATCTTCGCGATGGCCCATGCCCACAAGTTCTAAAAGTTCGCGGGCCTTTTTTATGCGTTTGGAAACCGAGAGCGGGCCCTCGAACATGGGAACTTGCACGTTTTCCAGGGCCGTGAGTATGGGCAGGAGGTAAAACGATTGGAAAACGAAGCCCAGTTTTTGCGAACGAAATTTATCGAGATTAGCGACCGACGATAGGGGTTGCTCTTCGAAAAAGATTTCCCCGCAAGTCGGCGCGTCCAATGCGCCAAACAGGTTGAGCAAAGTGGATTTGCCGGAGCCGCTGGGGCCCATGATGGCCACGTATTCGCCCGCACGGATGCCGAGGCTGACGTCTTCCACGGCGTGCACTTCGCCGTCGGGATAGAGCTTGGATACGTGATCGGCCCGCAATAAAGGAGGTTCGCGAATCAAGAGACTACTCATGGCGCAGGGCCTCCGTGGGCAGGAGTTGCGCCGCGGTATGCCGGGTAGGCGGCGCCCAAGAGCCCTACTCCCAGTGCGATCAGAAATCCTTCCATGATTACGCTTAGTGGCAAACTTCCCTCGACCACGCCGGCCGCGGCCGGAAACATGCTTAACACCTTGGCCAGAACCATGGCCCCCACAGTTCCCACGACGCCGCCCAACAGGCTGAGGATAACCGACTCCATGAGGATCATTTTGACCACCCGCCAGCGCCCCCAGCCGATGGCCCGGAGGACGCCGATTTCCTTGGTCCGCTCGAATACCGACATGATCATGGTGTTGAGCATGCCGATGGAACCGATGAACAGTGCCACGGTCGAAGTGACCCAGGCCATGGCGCGGATGAATTGGATTTCGCTGGTCGAATCGACGAGCTGCTGTGTGGTTTTAACGTCCAAATTTTTCGCCAGGCCGGAAATTTGTTTCGCCACCCGATCGACCGCTTCCGGCAAACGATCCTCTAAAGTGATGGAAAAGCCGGTGACCAGTCCTTTGCGGCCCATAAATTTTTGCAATTTTTCCAGGGACATGATCATCATGCCGTCCTCGTATGTGGTACCCGCTTCAAAAATGCCCACGACCTGGAATTCCTGGTCGTCGAGAATGGTAACGTTTTCGCCGACTTTTTTGTTCAACGTGGCCGCCAATCTCAGGCCCAGCATTACCTGATTGTCGTCTTCGTCTCGGATTTTTCGTCCGGCGACGATTCTCCAATTATTAAAAAGCGGCGAATTCGAGCGCAAACCCTGGAGCAACAAGCCGATGGGCTTAAGTTCGTCCATGTCGACCCAATCCAGCAGCCCGGAAGTCACCGACTTCACGTTCGACAAGGCGGCGATCCTATCGCCCAACGCCTCGGGCAAGGCGCTGAGAAGTTTTTGTTTCTCGCTGGACTGCTGCACCACCAGATCGACCTTTTGCTTTTCGTAAATCTTCAGAAAAGACTGCACAAAGCCAAGAGCGATGCCCACCAGCGCTACCACCGCGCCCACGGCGACTGCCACGCCGATCACCGTGAGACTGGATCGCACGCGCCGTCGAACAATGTTTTTAACTACAAATGTGGAAAAACGCATGGCAAATTGGCGGCAGAATAATGCAATTTAGGCCTATAGGCCGTAAGGGGGATAGCTTGTGATTATAACGGCGCCATGCGAAATTACGGGATACTGGATTTGCAACGGCAAAAATCGGATGGCAAACTCCTTAAACGATGTCTCCGGTTCTTTTTCTATCCTAATTGTCTGAAGTCGGTGTTCTTTGTCAACCGCTGACAGGATTAAAGTCTATAGTTTATAATATTAACCCTGTATTTTGTTCAACGAATCTACATATTTGCCCACAGAACGCTTAAAAATTAAACTGAAAAAGCCCCCCACTCCCTACGGGAAAGTATCAGTGCTATGGCAATGAATATAACGCCTACTGCAGTTGTCAAACAATTTTTAGGCATGGATTCAAGCGACAAAGCCGGCGCCGATTGCCTGATTTTACCCTTGCCCTACGAAAAGACCGTATCCTACGGCGGCGGCACGCGCAACGGCCCCCAGGCTATTCTAGACGCCAGTTTACAACTGGAATTATTTGACGAAGAGACTTTAGTCGACTTCAAAAAATCGCCCAAACTTCATACCTTGCCTGCCTTGTTGGACAACGGTATCGAAACGGTTCGGGATTATTTAAAAGCAATTGAAAAATATGTTGCCGCATTGCCCGATAAGTTCATTCTTGGCCTGGGAGGAGAGCACATTGTTACCTACGGCCTGGTAAAGGGTTTGGCGGGCGATCCGGCCGGAATAACCGTAGTACAAATCGACGCCCATGCCGACCTAGCCGACGAGCTAAACGGTCTGAAATGGTCGCACGGCACCGTGATGCGGCGGTTGTGGGAAGAGGGTTGCCGGTTGGTCGAGATCGGCATTCGCAGCCTAAGCAGATCGGAATACGAGTTGGTAGAAGCGGGCGAAAGGATCACTATTTACTTCGCTCATCGCTTGGAAGAACAATGGTCGGAAGTGATGCAAACTTTGCACGATCTGAAGGGCCCCGTGTATTTGACCATCGACGTGGACGGCCTCGATCCATCGATCATCCCCAGCACCGGCACTCCGCAGCCCGGCGGTTTGCGCTGGAGGGAGGCCATGAAAGTGATTCGCGCGGTTGCCGAGACGCCGGCGATCCGTTGGCTTGGGGCCGACGTGGTGGAATTCGTGCCCTCGCCGCATCCGCCCGGCTGCGATCCGGCTGCCGCCCGGTTGGCGCAGAAAGTGCTGGCATGGCGACGCCGGGGCCAACGTGAATAATCGGCTTAAAAAGCGGCTTGAAATAAAAACTAATAGTATCCCCTTTCCGGAAACCAACCGAAGGTTGTATGGGAAAGGGGAATCTTCTTAGGCCGGTTTTACAGACGCGGCGCGGGGACCTTTGTCGCGGCCGCGCGCGTCCGGACCGTTGATCAGCTCGTACGAAACTGCTTGCCCTTCTTGCAATTCGTCGAATTTTTGATCGACCACCGATGAATGATGAAAAAACACGTCGCCTTCGCCTCCCGATATGAACCCAAAGCCACGATCGGTGACGATTTTCTTGATTGTACCTTGCGGCATCGCAACCACTCCTCTTAAACGCAAACCACCCGGGCGAACGGCGAAAGCCCTCGCACAGCAAAAATAAAAAAACCGCGGAAAATCTCCGCGGTCTAACTCTCGATTACCAGTTATTATTGGAGGCCGTCGTTTTTTTCTCAGGACCCTTGTCGCGCTCCTTGATTTTATCGTCGGCGAATTTTTGGGCGTCTTCCTGCGCCTTGAAACCTAATTTCAAGACCTTGACGACATAATCCTTCTCCTCCGGTTTCTTCAAATTCGCGTCATGATTCTTTTTATCTTTTTTATCATCGTTATATTTTTTCAAATCCGCTTTAAAGTCATCTTTTGCCTTTTTTTTGAGGTTGTTTGTTTCGGAGCTGGAAGCGACCTTGATGTCTTCGCCGATTTGAATCACGCAATAAGTTTCATTGGCCTTGGCGCCTGGGGCGGTTCTACCGTGCGCCGACGTGGGGGGTGGCTGTTGACCCGGATGTTGATACGCCAGTGCGCTTTGCGACAACGCCAGATAGACACCGAACACAACCAGAGGCGAAAAAAACCGGATTGTCTGCCATTTTTTTGTCATGGTCTAATCCCCTTCCTGTTCCCTTTTCCCGCCGGTAGATCCAGTTTCAGTTTGCCCAGCCCATTTTATAAAAAAAGCCTTACACAGTTATATTATACTAACATCTATGGCCATAAACCACAAGATAGCCGAAAAATAACCTGATCTCAGCCATATCCTTAATACCACCCTCACCTTATCCCTCTCGCAGAGGTAGGGGTGATTTTTGGCTCGGATCATTAGAATGCCATACCCACGCAATCGCGGACATATCGATAGTGCATGTGCAAAAAAAACGCGGCTTTCTATGCATGCACGGACACGGCGCCCGATTTTCAGAATTCCCGCAACCGCAACAAGCTGGTTTTTATGCGCATGCAGGTTTTTCTAGCGCGATTCGCGAAAGGCCTCATACAGGGCCAGCAAATTTTCCGTTGGCACGCCGGATTGAACATTGTGCACGGTGGTAAAAACAAAACCCCCGCCTCGCCCGAAGATTTCCATCCGCCGGCGAACTTCACTGCGGATTTCCCCGGGCGTGCCAAAAGGCAATGTCCGCTGGGTGTCAATGCCCCCGCCCCAAAATGTTATCTTGTCCCCGAATTTCTCTTTTAAAACTTCCGCATTCATGCCCGCAGCCGAACACTGAACAGGATTGAAAATATCGAAGCCCGCATCGACCATGTCGGGCATCAAGGCGATGATCGAGCCGCAGGAGTGAATAAACGTCTTCCAGGGCGTGTGCTGGTGGATCCAATCGTTCAGGCGGCGGTGGAAGGGCTGATACAAACTGCGGTAGGCCTTTGGTCCGATAAATGGTCCGTTTTGCGTGCCAAAATCGGTGCCGGTCATGAACGCCACCGTTATCCGGTCGCCCACCGCATCGTAAAACTTCGCCAGGTTTTTCAGGGCGATTTCGCACTGCCGCTCGAAGATTTTATATACGTAATCGAATCGGGTCACGGTGCTTACGTACCACTCTTCCACGTCGCGAATGCCCTTGGGATGTTTTAGCCACGGGGCTGGCACAAGGGCGATGTCGCCGAAGGCCATGCCGCCGAAATTGGCAACTATCGCCCGGTTGCTTTCCTTGTGCAAACGTTCGGCTTCTGCGGCGAAATACTGGAGATCGGCATTGGTAACCGGCCCGTATTCCTCCAGGTTGTCCTCGACGTTCAGGTGCGCGTCGTCGATCGGGTCCTGGCGCTTGGTGGAATCGAAATAGAACCCGCCCTTGGGCATGCGTCCGCTGGGCGAGACGGTTTTATCGCCCGCCGGATACATGAGTATGTCGCCGTTGGGCTCCGGATCGGTATTGAATTTGCCGGGCACCAGGACCGGCGTGCCGTCGAAGGTGGTCCAGGGCTTCCAGTCCTCGTTTTTAAAGCCGAACATGGTCGAGGGCCTGCCCAGGGGGATGACGTCCACGCCCAGGGCGTCGAGCAAGTCGGGGGCGATTTCGCCCAACATCTGATAGGGCTCGGTGACTTTTACCGGCGTGCCCGGCGGATCGAGTTTTAAAGCCTGGCGCAATTTATACACGCAGCCGACCTGCATGCCGGTGACCGTTGTAGCGCCCAGGTCGAGCGGAATGCGATCGGGCTGCCGGTGGTTTAAAGCGGCTTCAACTCTTTGTCTGGAGTTCATGGTTTCACCGATGGGATAGTGTTATTTAACTAGGGATCCCCTTTTTTCTTCTCAATCGCTAACTTCTCTTGCCACATTTGCAGCAGTTGTAATGCTGCAAGAGGTGTAGTGTCATTGAGGTCCAGTGCGCGGATTTCATCGATTATGGGGTGATCGGCGCCGAACATGGTGAGTTGAAAGTGGGCGCGGCGCTCGGGAATGTTGGGGTGGCGGGCGATTTTCGCGCGGCCTTCGGCGTCGAGACGCTCTTCTTCCAATTCGGCCAAAATTTCTTTGCTGCGTTCGATCACCTCCCGCGGCACGCCGGCCAGGCGGGCGACGTGGATGCCGTAGCTCTTGTCGGCCGCCCCTTCCACGATCTTGTGCAGGAACACCACATCGTCCTGCCACTCGCGCACGGCCACATTGAGGTTTTTCATGCCGGAAAATGATTTTTCCAGGTCAGTAAGCTCGTGATAATGCGTGGCGAAAAGCGTGCGGCAGCCGATGTGCTCGTGCAGGAATTCCACCGCCGCCCAGGCCAGCGATATGCCGTCGTAAGTGCTGGTGCCGCGCCCGATTTCGTCGAGAATCACCAGGCTCCGCGGCGTGGCTGTATTCAGGATGCGGGCGGTTTCGGTCATCTCGACCATGAACGTGCTTTGGCCGCGGGCAAGCTCGTCGCTGGCCCCGACGCGGGCAAAAATCCGGTCGGCTATGCCAATCGTGGCCGATCGGGCGGGCACGAAACTGCCGATCTGTGCCATCAGCGCAATCAGCGCCGCCTGGCGGATGTACGTGCTCTTGCCCGCCATGTTCGGCCCAGTGATGAGCAGAATGAGGGCGGGGGGAGAGGGGAGAGGGGAGGGGGGAGAGGAATTAAGGTTGCCGATGATGGTGTCGTTTGGGACGAAAGTGCCTTCAGGCTCGACGATATCGAGCACGGGATGGCGGCCGTCTGCGATATTCAGCACCGGCTCTTCGACGATATCCGGGCGGCAATAATTGCGTTGGCGGGCAAGTTCGGCCAGGGCCGTAAGCACGTCGAGTTGGGCCAACACTGCGGCGGTGGATTGGATTCGACGGCGCTCGGCGGCTACGGAGTCGCGAAGTTGCTGGAAAAGGTCGTATTCCAATTCTTTCGCCTTTTCATCGGCCGTAAGGACTTTTTCCTCGTACTCTTTTAACTCCGGCGTGATGTAACGCTCGGCGTTTTTGACGGTCTGCTTGCGGATATAGTCGGCGGGAATTTTTTCGCGGTGCGCGTTGGTGATCTCGATGTAATAGCCGAAGACCTTGTTGAAACCGACCTTGAGATTCGGAATCCCGCTCCGCTCCGTCTCCTGGGCCTGGTATCGGGCGATCCACTGTTTGCCGCCGTGGGCCAGTTCGCGGAGATTGTCCAGTTCGGCGCTGAATTTCTCACGGATGAAACCGCCATCGCGGCTCGTAAGCGGGCAATCGTCCGCCAGCCCGGCGTCGAGTTTCGCCCGCAATTCCGGGCAGAGATCGATTGCCGCTTCCAGATCGTTTAGAAGCGGGCTTTTCCGGGCGGTGAGTTTGGCCTTCAGGGCCGGCAGCCAGCGGAGCGTGCGACCTAAAAAACTAAGATGCGCGGGCTTGCCCGGCCGGTAGTTACCCGGGCCAATAAGCGTTCCACGTCGTACACGCGGCGCAAGGCCTCTTGCAGATCGGAGCAAAGCGAAGCATCGGTAACCAGTTCACCTACGGCCTCGTGCCTGGCGCGGATTGCGGCCGCGTCGGTCAGCGGGTTGGCCAGCCATTCGGCCAGGAGCCGCGAGCCC
Organism: Pirellulales bacterium; assembly: GCA_963838495.1. Taxonomy (GTDB): domain Bacteria; phylum Planctomycetota; class Planctomycetia; order Pirellulales; family Thermoguttaceae; genus JBEKIK01. The sequence goes on from CAWIRC010000001.1 coordinate 1,631,194, forward strand.
ATGGCCGTTACCGTCCGGTCAAGGATGGCTAAAAGCGAGCCTTCGCGCCGGCCGTCGCGTATGGTGCGAGTGATTTCCAGGCTGCGGCGGCTGGCCTCGTCGATCTCCAGCGTGCCCGAGGTGCGATGCGGGATGAGCCGATCGATGTGTTCCAGCGAGCTTTTTTGCGTTTCATTGAGATAATCGAGTATGGCCCCGGCGGCACGAATGGCCTGCACGTCCGCGGCCGAGTCGGTAAATCCAAAACCCTCCAGCGTGGCCGTGCCGAAATGCTTGGCCAATGTTTCCCGCGCGGTTTGATGCGAAAATGCCCAAGCCGGACGCCGGGAAATCATCATCCGCTCGTTCAGTCCCTCACCCCCGACCCCTCTCCCGGAAGGAGAGGGGAGAGTATTGGGGGCGTCCTCGGCCACGAGGCACTCGGCCGGGGCTATGCGAGCAATTTGGTCGGCCAACTGCTTTTGCGGAAATCCCGCCGCCCAAAACCGGCCAGTAGAAAGCTCCACCCAGGCCAGTCCCACTGGATCGCCGGGCGCAACGGCCGCCAGAAAATTGCTTTCGCGGGGATCGAGCAGGGCATCGTCGGTCACGGTGCCGGGCGTGACGATGCGGATCAATTCTCGCTTGACCAATCCCTTGGCCTTTCTGGGGTCCTCGACTTGTTCGCACACCGCCGCGCGAAAACCGGCCGCAATTAGCTTTCCCAAATAGCTTTCCAACTGGTGATGCGGAAAGCCTGCCATGGGAATGGCGTTTTCGCCCTTTTCCCGGCTGGTGAGCGCCAGATTAAGCACCCGGGCCGCCGTTTTCGCATCCTCAAAAAACATCTCGTAAAAATCGCCCATGCGAAACAACAACAGCGCATCCGGGCAGGCCCGTTTGGCTTCCTGGTACTGTCGCATCATGGGTGTGGCGGTCATGCTGTTCATGCTATCAAATTTAGCCGCGACCGGGCACCATGCCTAGCACGGTCGGGGAGCGGCCGCTAAAGGAGCCGTTCTCGAGGATTCAAGAATAAGATTGGGAATTTCCTAAATCAATGGTTTACAAGCACATTACAGTATGAATTCACCCGCCCTGGCAATAAAATCTTTTTTACGCCATATTGGTGGAAAGTAAAATCACCCTCACCCTGGCCCTCTCCCGGTGGGAGAGGGGACTGATTACAATTTCTCCCGGTGGGAGAGGGGACTGATTACAATTTCTCCCAGCGGGAGAGGGGACATATATAATAGGAAATAAAATGAAACCTAAATCGCACTCGACAACAATCTTGACTGTCCGGCACAAGGGCATTGTGGCCATGGGCGGGGACGGGCAGGTGACGGTGGGCAATTCGATCATGAAGGCCGACGCGGTGAAAATCCGCCGGCTCATGGACGACAAGGTGATGATCGGTTTTGCCGGGGCCACGGCCGACGCCTTCGCCTTGCTCGAACGTTTTGAGGCCAAGCTCAAGGATCATCCGTCGAACATCCCGCGGGCTGCCACCGAGTTGGCCAAGGAGTGGCGAACCGACCGGGTGCTGCGGCGCCTGGAGGCGATGATGGTGGTGGTCGACGCCAAGAATACGCTTTTGGTCACGGGCAACGGCGACGTGGTCCAGCCGGCCGACGGCGTGATCGGCATCGGATCGGGCGGAAATTTCGCCGTGGCCGCGGCCCGGGCGTTGCTCGCTCACAGCAACCTAAGCGCGGTGGAGATCGTACGGGCTTCGCTCGAAATTGCCGCGGGGATCGATGTATACACCAACACCAACATCATGGTCGAGGAGTTGAAAGAAGGGTGAGGGGAAATGCAGAATGCAGAATGCAGAATGATGAATGGCGAGCGGCCGGCGTAAGCCGGCTGAGTTCTAATCGCCGATGAAACCGCTTGCGGTTTCGCGATGACAACTGAAGACTGAGAACTGAGAACTGAAAACTGAGAACTTATAACTCGGAGAAATAATCGTGCGAGATTTAACGCCCCGGCAAATTGTGGCAGAATTGGAACGGCACATTATCGGCCAGGACGAAGCCAAGCGGGCGGTGGCCGTGGCCATTAGGAACCGCTGGCGCAGGCAACAGCTTGTCGACGACATGCGCCAGGAAGTGGCGCCGAAGAACATCATGATGATCGGGCCGACGGGCGTGGGCAAGACCGAGATCGCCAGGCGTCTGGCCAAGCTTACAGGGGCGCCGTTTATAAAGGTCGAGGCCACGAAGTACACCGAGGTGGGCTATTACGGCCGCGACGTGGAAAGCATGGTCCGCGAACTGGTGGAGAATGCCATCGGGCTGGTGCGCGAGCAGGAGCGGAAAGGCATCGAGGCCGAAGCCCGGCGTCGCGTGGAGCAGAAGCTCTTGGATCTTTTGGCCCCGCAACCGCCGGCCTTCGACGCCTCGCCCGGCAGCCCGGACTCGCCCGAACGCTACGAGCGGACTCGGGAAAAGATGCGGGCGATACTGGCCACCGGCGAATTGGAATCTCGGCGCGTGGAACTGGCGTTGGAGCACAAGGCCGTGCCCATGATGTTCACCGGCATCGGCATGGAGCAGATGGATTTCGACCTTCAGGGGATGTTCGAGAAGATTCTGCCCCGCAGCACTTCGCGCAGGCAGATGACGGTGGCCGAGGCCCGCAACGTGCTTTTCGAGCAGGAGTGCGACGCACTTATTAACGCCGAAAAGGTGAACGCCAAGGCGGTGGAACTGGCCGAGAACCTGGGCATTATATTTATCGACGAGTTGGACAAGATCGTGGCCAGCGAGCAGACGCACGGGGCGGACGTCTCGCGCCAGGGCGTGCAGCGGGATTTGCTGCCGATCGTCGAGGGCACGACCGTGCAGACGCGCTACGGTTTCGTGAAGACCGATCATATTTTGTTCATCGCGGCCGGGGCGTTTCACCGCGCCAAGCCCAGCGACCTGATGCCCGAGCTGCAGGGCCGGTTTCCCATCCGCGTGGAACTCAAGGACCTGACCAAGGATGATTTCGTCCGCATCCTGCGCGAGCCGAAGGGGGCGCTGACAAAGCAATACGTGGCGCTATTGCAGACGGAAAACGTGGAGATCGTTTTCCTCGACGACGCCGTGGACGCACTGGCGGAATACGCCTTCCAGGTAAATCAGAGCACGCAGAACATCGGCGCCCGGCGCTTGTACACCATCATGGAGCGGCTGCTGGAGGACATAAGTTTCGAGGCCCCGGAGATGAAGCAAGGCCGCATAGAAATCAGCGCCGCCTACGTCCGCGAGCGCCTGGCCGACCTGGCCGAGGACGAGGATTTGAGCAAATTCATATTGTAAATCGCGATCCAATATTTCTGATATAATTGCGAATAAAGATTGAATGACAAACCTGGGCATTCATCTGCCCTCACCCTAACCCTCTCCCGGAGGGAGAGGGAATAGTATTTTTTCAACGGGGGAATTCTCATGATTATTACTCGCATGGCTGTTAATGGCTTGTTGCGTGGTTTTGTGGGGGCGGCCATTTTGGCGGGGGTTTTGGCCGCATCTGCTTTTGCGGCGCGGCCCGCGGCCTCGGAATTGCTGCCCGAGGATACGCTGGGGCTGGTTTCCGTGACCGACACGCAGGAATTGGCCCAACGTTTCATGAACACCAGCCTGGGGCTGATGAGCCAGGACCCGCAGCTAAAACCGGTGGTGGATCAGTTGTACGGGTCCATGTCCGAGCTGGTGGCTTCGCTCAAGGACAAAATCGGCTTGTCGCTCTCTGAGATCGTGAATCTTCCGCACGGTGAAATAACGTTGGCGTATTTGGGCATTAAGGACGCCAAGCCGGCATTTGTTCTTTTTTTCGACACCGGCGACCAAGTGGCTAATGCCAAGGTTTTGCTTCAGCGGGCGGTTGACGAAGCGGTAAACAAGGGCGCGGAAAAGCAGGAAATTAGCATCAAAGATACAAAAATCACATCCATATCTGGACCCGAGACCGACTTTCTGGCCTTTTTCGACAAGGACGGTACGATCGTCGCCGGCACCAATCTCGACGCCTTAAAAAGAATCCTGGGAATTTGGAACGGCGAAAAGGGCCAGGTCCTGTCGGACAACGCCAATTTCGGTACGATCATGAATCGCTGCCAGGGCGCCAAGGACGAGCGGCCGCAGATTATCTGGTTTGTTGACCCGATCAACATTATGCGAAACATAGCCGAGCAAAACGTGGGCATGCGGGTGGCGGTGGCCATGCTGCCGGTGTTGGGGATAGACGGACTGACGGCCATAGGCGGCAGCATGATGTACGACGTAGGCCAATACGATTCGATTAGTCACATACACGTGCTTTTGGAAAATCCGCGCTCGGGCATCTTGAAGATGATCGCCTTGGAGCCCGGCGATCCCAAGCCCGAACGCTGGGTGCCGCACCGACGTGGCCTCTTACATGACGGTTCACGTGAACTTCGACACGGCCATAAAAACCCTGGCCCCGATGTATGACAGTCTGGCAGGGGAGGGCGGATTTTCAAAGATGATCCAAGGGCGATTTTCCACGCCCCTGGGCGTCGATTTTGAAAAGCAAATCCTGCCGGCACTGGAAGGCCGGGTTACATACATCACCTGGATCGAAAAGCCGGCCACTTTGGTCAGCGGGGTAACGCTGGTGGCGGTGAAGCTGAAAGACATCGAGCCGGTCAAAAAGGCCATGGACGGCCTGGCAAGCAGGGTCGGCGAGAGGATATCGAAGCAAAGTTCGTCGGGCAAGGATTATTATCGCGTGGACATACCTGCGCCACGCGTTCCGCCCGGCGCGGAGCCGCCGCAAATGCCCATCCCCTGTTTCGGTATAGTGGAAGACTATTTCGTGTTCACAAACCGTCCGAGCTTGTATGAAAAAGTGCTCAGCACCTTGGCCGAGGGCTCAAAATCTCTGGGCGACGAACTGGAATTCAAACTGATCGCCAACAAAATCCAGCGCCAAAGCGGGGGCGCCAGGCCGGTGATGCTGGGTTTCAGCCGGCCTGAGGAAGGGCTGAGATACTGGTACGATTTGATCAACTCCGACAATACCCGCGATAGATTGAAAAAACAGGCGGAAAAAAATCCGTTTTTCAAATCTCTGGATGACACCTTGCAAAAGACCCCGCTCCCGCCCTTCGAGGTCATCCAGCAATACCTGGCCCCCAGCGGCTCGATGGCCGTGGATGACGCCAGCGGCCTGCACCTCATGGAATTTACCATGAAGCGGAAAGGCAATAACAGCGGGGAGTGATGAAGGATGAGGGATGAGGGGAAATGCAGAATGATGAATGCAGAATGATGAATGATGAATGATCAGCGATGAAACCGCTTGCGGTTTTGCGATGATTATTTAAAGTAGTGGCCCTCACCCCTACCCCTCTCCCAAAGGGAGAGGGGACTCATGACGCAACTCTTCTCCCAAAGGGAGAGGGGACTCATGACACAACTCTTCTCCCAAAGGGAGAGGGGGCGGATGTCACAACCCGCCGCTATTCCAAAGGGAAAGGGGATGTTTAGAATTGATTCTTATGCACGCGGAAATTATCACCATCGGCGATGAGATTCTAAGCGGAGAACATCTCGACACCAATTCCGCCTGGCTCAGCCAAAGATTGGAGGAGTTGGGCGTCCGGGTGTTGTATCATTCCACCGTGGGCGATGAGCTGGGACCTTGCGAGGACGTTTTTCGCAAGGCCATCGACCGGGCGGAGATCGTAATATCCAGCGGCGGGCTGGGTCCCACGGCCGACGATCTAACGCGCGAGGCCTTGGCCCGGGCGGCGGGCTTGGAGTTGGTGCTTTATCCCCAAGCCTTGGAGCATATCCGCGCCTTGTTTGCCCGGCGAAAGCGGGAAATGCCCCGGCAAAACGAAATCCAGGCCATGTTTCCCGCCGGCAGCCGGATGATCGACAATCCGCACGGAACCGCCCCGGGCATCGATCTGGAAGTGCCCAGGCCGGGGAAATGCAATTGCCGTTTTTTCGCCCTGCCCGGCGTGCCGGCCGAAATGATCGAAATGTGGAACTCCACACTGGCGCCGGCGATTGGCGCATTGTCCGCCGGTCAAAAAGTGATTCGCCGGCTGAAGATCAACTGCTTCGGGGCGGGCGAAAGCCAAATCGAGGCCATGCTGCCCGAGCTGATCCGCCGCGGACGTGTGCCCAGCGTCGGCATCACCGCCAGCAAGACCACAATCAGCCTCAGGATCACGGCCGAAGCGCCCAGCGAAGAAGAGTGCAACGCATTGATCGAGCCCACCGCGGCGACCATCCGGCAGTGCCTGGGCCGGCTGGTCTTTGGCGAAGGCGACGATGAACTGCAACATGCCGTGATGCGGCTCTTGCGGGAACACGATAAAACCCTGGCGACCGTGGAATGGGGCACCGCCGGACTGCTGGCCGATTGGCTTGGCGAAATTTCCAGCGGAGGCGAATGTTTCTTGGGCGGCCTTGTGGTCCGCAGTCAAGACAGTCTCAGCGGCCTGCTGGGTTTGGATCAAAATCTGTCGGCAAACCTGCCGGCATCGGACGAGCAATTGTCAAAGCGAATGGCCGCCGCCTGCCGCGAGCGGTTCGGGGCCGACTATGCCCTGGCAGTGGGCAGTTTTCCCGCCTTCAACCCCCAGGAACCCCAGCCGGTTCATCTGGCCCTGGCCGACGCCCACGGGGTAAAAGAAAAGTCCATCCCTTTTGCGGGCCATCCTGCCTGGTTGAAAATCTATATTGCCAAACACGCCCTGAACCTCCTGCGGCTAACGCTATTGGATTAATTGATTTTTTAGAGGATAATTTCCAATAGTGGAAAACATAGTTTGTGGATGGTGATAAATCCAGCCAAGCCCACGGGTTGCATCCCGTGGGCTTTTCGGCATTATTCTCCCGATGCTCGATCAACTATTGAATCAATAAGAACATGACGAAAAAAAAGAAAGTCGATGTAACGGCCCGAACTCCGCATGCAGAATCCATTGCCGGGCCGGATTTACCTTACAAACCCGGGGACCCGGTAAAATATCGGCCCTTGATCGGGCTGATCGGTTGCGGAGGGATAACCAAGGAGCATCTTGCCGCTTACCGTGCGGCGGGTTATCGCGTGGCCGCCCTGTGCGACGTGGTATTAAGCCGGGCAGCCGCCCGGAAGGCCGAATTCTATCCCGAGGCCCAAATTTACAGCGATTATCGCGACGTGCTCAAGCGCGCGGACATCGAGGTGGTCGACGTCGCCACGCATCCGCCCGAGCGGGCGGCGATCATCGAGGCCGCCTTAAATACCGGCAAGCACGTCTTGAGCCAAAAACCCTTCGTCCTGGACCTGGACGTTGGCCGGCGCCTGGCCGATCTGGCCGATAAGAAAAGGCTTCGCCTGGCGGTAAATCAGAACGGGCGCTGGGCGCCGCATTTCAGTTACATTGGCAAGGCCATCCAAGCTGGATTGCTGGGCCAGGTTACGGCCGCGCATCTTTCCGTGCATTGGGATCATGGCTGGGTCAAAGGCACCCAGTTCGATAACATTAAGCACCTGATACTATATGATTATGCCATTCACTGGTTCGACATCGTCACTTGTTTCATGGGCCGGCGCCAGGCGAAGCAGGTGTATGCCACGGTCACGCGCAGCCCCGGACAGGAGGCCCGGCCGCCGCTTCTGGCCCAGGCGATGATCGAATACGACGGAGGCCAGGCCTCGCTGGTCTTCGACGGCGACACCCGCTTTGGCAAACAAGATCGCACCTTAGTCGCCGGCACGGACGGCACCATTCTAAGCATCGGACCGGACTCGCGCCATCAGAAACTTACCCTTCACACCGCCGCCGGACAGGCGGCGCCCGATTTGGAAGGTTGTTGGTTTCCCGACGGTTTTCACGGTACCATGGGCGAATTGCTCACGGCAATCGAAGAGAACCGTGAGCCCACAAACGGCGCCCGGGAAAATCTCCGCAGTTTGGAACTCTGCTTTGCCGCCGTGGCCAGCGCCGAAACCGGCCGCCCGGTTGTGCCCGGAACAGTGCGCAAATTGCCGGGAAGCTAGTTTTTCGCAATGCAAATTGACAATTGCAAATTTCAAATTGCAAATCGAACTAAGATTTAGGAGCTCTAATAAAAACTTATATCTATCGAGCAATGCCCTCACCCCTAGCCCTTTTCCCGACCAAACTTCGTTCGGTGCCCGGAGAGGGGAGGTTTTGTTAGAGCTCCTTATTTTGTTTCCTGCTCCGAGGGGCTTTCCGTGGAAATGTCCATCCGCAGCGAGCCCAGGCGGGCGGCCCCGCTGGCGTCGGCCTGCAAGCGGAATTTGGCGATGGAATCGGGCAGGTCGAAGCTCACCTCCACTTTGCCGTCCGCACCGGCGATCAAAAGCGGATTCCAAAACAGCGATTCGGCGAAATCGCCCCCCGCCCCGCCTTCGGCTACATGCCGGTGGGCGTATTGGCGAACGACAAAATGTCCCGGTTTCTCCGCTTCGGCCGGGCCTGTTAGGGGGCTTTCTCCGCGGGCAGCGCCGGCCCGGGGAACCACAAGTTCAAGTTGCGGCGACAGGCTGGGTAAAGCTCCGGGCAGTGCCGGCTGGGCCAGCGGCACTCGCTGAATTTCGGGCGGCAATGGTTTAGCCAGCGGCACTCGCTCGTCTGAGGCAGGATACGACATGAACGGCGCCGCCTGATCGTTCTCCCCCGCAAATCGCAAGGGATTTATCAATAACGCCTCGATGATCGAACAACAGACCACCATTCCCAAGACCGGCAGCCAAAACGCCGCGCCGCGGACAATTCTCAGCAAACCCAGCATAAATATCAAAAAAAGCATGCCCCAAGCCCCAAGAAAACTGATCGTTACAACCGAGTAAAGAACCTGGCTACGGTCGGCATAATAAGCGGCAAGTTTCTTTTGATAGTCTTCCCGGATGCGGCTGAGGTTGTCGTACATTATGGGCGGGGCGAATAGGCGGGTGGCACTGGCCGAGCCAGTGGCACTCGTTGAGGTTTGGGCGGCACTGGCTGAGCCAGTGGCACTCGCGCTATAATCATCCGGGCGGGTGGAAAGGTTGTTTTCCGTGACGGTTGCGGCATTTCGTGCCCGAGTGTTGTCAACAAAACGCCGCCAGCCTTGCGCCCCTAAGAGCAAATCCAACGCCACGGCCGGAGGCACCGCCGCTGTCTTATCTTCCGAAAGATAAAAATCGGCTTCTTCCAGATCTTTGGGATTTATATTTTCGGAGGTCAGCAAAAACCTTGTTGTCATGGTGGGAGTATTATCGCCGGCCAGGGTGAACAAGGCCTGATCGACCACCGATATTCCCACCGCCGCGGCAACGGGTTTGTTCTTCTCGTTGCCCACTGCCAGCGATATATGCACTTCTTCGCCCGGCGCATAATGATCGCGGATATCAAGTGCCTGGACGTTCAATCGGCGATCCGGGCGGCGGTACACGAGGCGTTCGGCCAGGGGCTTGGGAAATTGTTTGCCGGATCGACCGGACTCGATGGAATAGTCGAACACCGTGAGGCGGATAATACCGCCCACTTCATCGGGCAGGGAGAGTGCTATCGGATTTACGCCGTTTTCGCTCTTTTTGGTAACCAGGGCCACTTGGCCCACCATAATGCCCCTCGACCAGGCCCCGACTACCAGCGGCAGTCCGGCTTTTAACGATCGGACGTTGAATTCCAAGACCTCCGACGGGCCGAATACGCCCGCGCCGGTAGTCAACACAATCGGGCAATCGGCGACGGGGGGTAGTTTTGGTTCATCTTTCACATCGGCGGGCGTGATGATTTTCAGCCTGTACGATTCGCCCGCCTGGGGCGTGAAACTGAATTGGCCCATGCCTTCAGAGATGGTTTCCACCGAGGCCACGGTACGCCCGTTTTTGTCCACGATCACGCCGGAGATGCGCAAGGGCTTGCCCAAAGGATCTTGGCAGGCGAAATAAACGCGATTTTCCATGCCCGCCGCCAGGTCGCCGCCCTCGGGATAGAAATGCACGTCGGCCTTGCCCAAATTTATGGGTATGGGTTTGGAAATGGTCTCCCGCGCCGCCGTCGCTGACGGTTACGGCCAAATGCCCGTTGCCGGAGGCTATTTTCTCCGGCAATTTCAGTTCTATGCGGAACTTGCCGTTCTTATCGGCCTGCATGTTCTTATCCAGTAGAGTTTGCCCGTCGAGGGTGGCTAAAACATGCAAATTTGCGAAGGGCACGGGCCCGTCTTCCCAGCGCTTGACGGAAAAATCGGCCGCCACCGCATCGCCGGCAGCGTAACTCTCGCTCGTGAATTCCAATTCCTTCTTCAACCGCGGAGCCCGATAACGACGAACGAGAAATTTTCGCCTCTCCTCGGGAAAAGATTCGTCCAAACTGCGAACTAGGACGGTGTATTGGCCGCCGGGCAGGTCCTCGGGAATATTGTATATGCCGTTGCCTACGCCCTGCTCCGTCGTGCCATCCAACCGGGAATTAGGCAGCACAGCTCCTGAAGGATCGAGAATTTCATAATGGATGGGAATCTCCCGCTCTGCCGCCAGGCCGAAACAAGATAAGCTCAATGACCGATAAAATATGGTTTCGCCCGGCTGATACAAGGGTTTATCGAGCGATAATTGCGTGGTCAGCCGGGCAGGATAAACCGCCAAGGGAGCGGACATCTGTTCCATGTTGTCGCGATGTTGGGCTACAACTTTGAGGGTTACGCCTGCTGGCACGGACAAGTCGGCCGGTATAAAAACCTGCAACCGCCCTTGCTGGTCGGTCGATTCCTGTCGTGAAAATGGAATTTTTCCATCGGGGGTGTAGAGGTTGAATTCTATGGGGATGGATGCAGCCGACCCGGTGACATCGGTCGCGCGGACGTCGAACCGGGCAGGCGCACCAGACTGCAACGTCGAGGGACCGGTCACCATTAGGCGCAAATGCTCGGCGGCAATCGCGGCCATCTGGAATCGATTGTAGAAATATCCGGCAATTGAAATCGCCACCAAGGCGAAAGCGGCCAGGGAGACCAGTAATTTCGCCCCGCCGCTGGACGGCCGCGCTAAGGTTGACGACTGCTTCAGAACCGCTTGGGGCGGCAAGGGTTCTGATGAGGGATTCATGGCGGTTTTCTCCGGCTTTTTCCCAGAAAAGCGTTTAACCAAAGGTAACCCAATCTCTACGGTTATACAAGGTGGACATCATCTGCCTGGCTCCAATTTAGAGACCTGGAAACAATTTCTTTGTTCTCGATATGCAGGAATAGAAAGGCAGTTGAACGCAATTCCTTAAATCCGAGAGATCGGCACACATACAAAACAAAAACATGATAATCTGGCGAGTTTTGTTAAACAGGGCAAAGCATTTTGCTTTTGTTTTTTGTTTTTAGATGAAGCAGTCAACATCTTAAATCGAGAATGAAGAATGATTTTCCCAATTGACGACATACGATTTTTTCCCAGAGTGTCGACCCAATGAAGTTTTTGCGGTCAAGCGGTTGGAAATTGATTTGAAAGTAATCTATTGGGCCCTGCATCATCCATTGGCTGCAAAATGGCGACCTTCGCGAGACTGAACTCATAAATGTGCAAGAAATGCTCGGCAGCGAATGCGTTCAAACGCCAGGTTCCAGCTCTAAAATGTCCGTTTGGGGCAATTTTGGAAAAAATTTCACCTTTAAAAAAATTTTCAAAAATTTATTTTTGTTCCGCCCATCTGATTTTGGGTTGCAGATTCGATCAATTTTATAATTCCTGAAAATTTCTCGCACGACAGATTTTTTTTATCTAGATGAGCTTATGAAGGGCGATTCGGAGTCAAGAATGAGCGAATATGATTTTTAAACAGCACGGCACAGTCGCGCGAATGATAAAATCCTTTCCTAAGAATTTTACACACGGAAAATGTGCGATCATGAGCGAGCAAGCGTCGCCGGAAAACAATTGTTTTGTTGAGTATGGATCGTTTAGAGCAGGATAAGTCGCAAAAAAACGATTGCGCAAGTTGTTATTCTGCATAAAGTTATGATCATGCGCAAAATTTTGCTCGCAATTCTTCCGCCAAACAAATTGCGGCCATAAATACATGCCGAATCAAGGCGGTTGTTTTATCGGCCGGCCAACGCTGGACGTTAATAATTCTTTCAGGAATCGTTTTCAGACGACATCCACGTCGCTTGAAGAGTGTTGCCGCAAGCGCGAGGCCGCGACTACTGCAAGATGCGGACCATATCGCCGGCGAATACACATTCGACAATGAAAAAGTGGCTGAGGGAACTGCACTGCACGAGCTTCGCCCGTACATCTTAGCGGCGTCCCGGCGAAAAAAATTAGAATAATTTTTGCACAATTGCATAAATTGTACTTGAAATAATTTTGGAAATAGATAACATCATGTAGAGTTGGGTTGTTCAATGCCCGACGAAATTTGAAATTTCTCAAATCGAAAAGGATTTCAAATCAATGTAAGAAACGAACGACGGCTTGTTGCGATGCTCGGAGCATCGCGGACAAGATGTCGATGAAGTTCGTTGTCTTGTTCAAGTGGCGAAGAGCCGGTCGTGTTTCGGCCCCAGCCCGGTCGCGACAGGGCGTTCGCCCGGTCCGTATTAGGAGGACGTGAGGTGGCCAAGAAAAAGGCTAAGAAGAAGGTTGCGAAGAAGCCGGCAAAGAAGGTAGCCAAGAAGGCTTCCAAGAAAAAAGCCAAGAAGAGAAAGTAACCGGCGAGCGGTTGATTAACCGCGAAAACAACCTCTTCGGTACACCGAAGCAGCTACGACGAGAAAGGAACGCCCGGCACGGCTGACCGGGCGTTTCTATTTTCTTGAATTACCTCTTTTCTCGCAAAAAAGGCCCAGTGTTGATGTATATCGATGTTGCAACTGAGAAGTTTAATCGATCACATGAACCGCCGATCCGTTGAGATCGTTATAGAAACGTTATAGAAGCTCAAATAAGAAATGTCGCACCTGACAGCCGGCGGCTAAGAGCCGCCGAAAGATATTCATACCTGTTCCCGTGGTCGTTGACCGACGGCTAACAACGTTTATACGAAATTCAATAATAAACGTCGTCAAGGCACGAACAACCCCGTTTGACTTGTTTGCAACAAACCAAATATCGATTTATTGGCGGATTTCCGTGAGTTGTGGCGGGTTTCCGCGAGATTTTCAAATATCTATATTAATAAAATCCCGCTATGTCCTATTTTTAAATTTTCTAAACCATTGCTATTTGCTTATCTAATCTTGATGATATAGATTGTCGGCATAAGGGTTGCTGTAAGAAGTTACAGCCGAATATGCTTAAAGTTGGGATGGATTGTTTCGGTAATATGCGTAAAATACGCAAAAGACTGTCAAAGAAAACCAAACTCTAGTGTATCCGATGCACTATTCATGCGGTGGAGGACTTTAATGGCTCACGCAACGGCGATCAAAGAAGGTTCATTTCTGGCTCAAGTGATCGAAGCCACGCCCGGCGGAGAACGATTGTTGCACTGCCTGCAATGCGGCAGTTGCGGGGGATCGTGTCCCAGCGGGGCGGACATGCAATATACGCCCCGGACCTTGTTCGCGCTTATCAACGCCGATCAGCGCGAGGCCGTGCTTGCCGCCAATACGATGTGGGCCTGCGTATCGTGTTATTTCTGCACTACCCGCTGCCCGCAAAATATCCCCATCACGGACATTATTTATAGTCTCAAGCGGATATCCATCGCCGAGAAAATGTACAAGGATACCGACGCCCCGGCGCTGGCCAAGACGTTTACCGACCTGCTGGATAAATACGGCCGGAGTTTTGAACTGGGGTTGGCCAGCCGGTTCTACTTGCTCAACAAGCCGTTTGCCATGCTCAAGATGGTGCCGATGGGCCTGTCGATGTTCACCCGCGGCCGCATGGCGTTTACGCCCACGAAGATCAAGAAGCTCGATCAATTGCAGGCCATCATCAAAAAGGCCAGAGAAATTGGGGCACAGGGAGGAAAGGATGAGGGATGAAGGATGAAATCTGTAGGTCAGGCTGTGCCTGACAGAATTAGTGCAAGAAAATAATGATAGTGTCAGGCAGAGCCTGACCTACTGAGAACTGTAAACTGTTAACTGAAAACTTTTATCATGAAATACGCCTATTATCCCGGTTGTTCTCTGGAATGCAGCAGTGCCGCCTACGACATGTCGGTCCGGGCGGTGGCCGACCTTTTGGGCATCAAGCTCGTGGAACTCGACGACTGGAACTGCTGCGGGGCCACCGAGTATTTCTCCCAGGACGAGTTGACCGCTTGTTCGGTGATTGCCAGGAATCTGGCCCTTGTCGATCCGCAGTTCGACCAGCTTGTGGCCCCCTGCGCCGCATGTTACCTGAACCTGGCCAAGGTCGATAACCTCATGGCCGAACACGCGGACATGAACGAAAAAATAAACTGTGCTTTGGCGGCCGGCGGGTTGAAGTACAAGCCAGGCCGGGTGCGGGTGCGGCACATATTGGACATAATACACACCGACATCGGCGAGACGGCCATCCGCGACAAGGTCGTAAAGCCCCTTACCGGTTTACGGATCGCCCCGTATTACGGCTGCCAGGTGGTCCGGCCCATTAAGGGCGTTGACAGCACCGAATACCCCATGAAAATGGACGAGCTTTTTAAGTGGCTGGGGGCCGAGGTTGTGGACTATCCCGTGAAGGCCCATTGCTGCGGCGGGCACATGACCCAGATCAGCGAGCCCCAGGCCTTCGAGCTCATCCGCCGGCTGCTGCAAAGCGCGGTGGATTACCAGGCCGATATGATCCTGTGCATGTGCCCCATGTGCCAGTTGAACATGGATGCCTACCAGAGCGGAGTGAACAGCCATTTCGGGTTGAATTTCAAGATGCCGATCATATTTTTCACCCAATTGTTGGGCGTGGCCTTCGGCATCGATCCGAAAACCCTGGGCTTCGGCAAGGAAATCGTCGCCGCCTCGCCCGTGCTCAAGGCTAAACTAAACGGCAAAGCGGCGGTCGCATCATAGTAGGAGAGGAGCAAGTTATCTCTTTTGCCCGCTCCCCGCCGGGTCGCGGCTAAATTGACAACTGAAAACTGACAATTGATAACTGAAAACTGATAACACGGAGAATCGCCATGGCCGAGAAAATCGGCGTTTATATTTGTCACTGCGGCAGCAACATCGCCGGCATGGTCGACGTGGAAGAGGTCGCACGCTGGGCGGGAAAGAATATCAAGGACGTAGTCGTAGCAAAAGACTACAAGTTCATGTGCTCCTCGCTCGGCCAGCAGATGATCGAGGAGGACATCAAGAAAGAAGGGCTTACGCGCGTGGTGGTGGCGGCCTGCTCACCGCATTTGCACGAAAAGACCTTCCGCCGCGCCTGCCAGAACGCCGGGCTGAATCCGTATCTGTTCGAGATGGCCAACATCCGCGAGCACGTATCCTGGGTCACGAAGAGCAAGGAGGCGGGCACGGAAAAGGTAAAGGCCCTGGTGGCCGCCGCGGCCGAACGGGTGAAATACCAGGAACCGCTGGAAAAAATGTCGGTCAAGGTGAACAAGGCCACGTTGGTCATAGGCGGGGGCATTGCCGGACTTCAGGCCACCTTGGAACTGGCCGATGCAGGCTACCCGGTCTATCTTGTCGAGCGCGAACCGTCGATTGGCGGGCACATGGCACAGTTCGACAAGACATTCCCAACTCTCGACTGCTCGGCCTGCATCCTCACGCCCAAGATGTCGGAGGTCGGCCAGCACGAGAACGTTACCTTATATACTTATGCCGAGTTGGAGGAAGTCAGCGGGTCGGTGGGCAATTTCAAGGTTAAGATTCGCAAAAAGGCCCGCCATGTAGACTCGGTAAAATGCACAGGCTGCGGCATCTGCGTGGAAAAATGCCCGCGAAAAATCATCGACAACGTCTTCGAGGCCGGCATGGGCTATCGCAAGGCCATTTATACGCCATTCCCCCAGGCCGTGCCGCGAATTCCGGTGATCGACACCGAAAACTGCACCTGGTTCACCCGGGGCAAGTGCCAGGTCTGCTCGAAGGTCTGCCCGACTGCCGCGGTGGATTACGACCAGAAGGACGAGATCATCGAGTTAGAGGTGGGCAACATCATCCTCGCCACCGGTTGGCAGTTGTTCGATTGCAAGCGGATCCCGCAATACGGCTACGGCCGGCTGGCCAACGTATTTACGAACATGGAATTCGAGCGCCTGTGCAACGCCGCCGGGCCGACCAACGGCAAAATCGTGCTCCGCGACGGCAAGACCGAGCCCGAATCGGTGGCCATTATCCATTGCGTGGGCAGCCGGGACGTGAATTACAACGAGCACTGCTCGGCCGTATGCTGCATGGCGGCCTTGAAGTTCGGCCACCTGGTCCTGGAAAAAACCAAGGCCCAGGTGTATTCGTTCTACATCGACATGCGTCCGAACCAGAAGGATTACGAGGAATTTTATCAGCGCCTGCTCAGCGAGGGCATGCACTTTGTCCGCGGCAAGGTGGCCGAAGTTACCGACGCCACCCGATCGCCCTCCGAGGCTGGCAAATTGATCGTGCAGTTCGAAGATACCCTGATGGGCCGTCAGCGGCGATTGCCCTTCGACATGGTGATTCTCATGGGCGCCTTGGAGCCGCAGGCCGATGCCAAGGAAATGGGCCTCAAGTGCGGCATTTCGTGCAGCATGCGCGGCTGGTTCACCGAGCGGCATCCCAAGCTCGACCCGGTGGCCACCATGACCGACGGCATCTTTGTGGCCGGGGCGTGCCAGGGACCCAAGGACATTCCGGCCTCGGTGGCCCAGGGTGCGGCGGCCGCGGCAAGGATTTCCGGCATGATTACCAAGGGCACCGTGATGATCGAGCCCATCGTGGCCTCGATCAACGAGGACGGCTGCTCCGGCTGCCGGATTTGCAACAACATGTGCCCGTACAACGCCATAGAATTCGACGAGGAGAAAAAGGTCAGCCGCGTGATCACCGCCTTGTGCAAAGGCTGCGGCACCTGCGTGGCCGCCTGCCCGGCGGGCGTAATCACCGGGCGCGCACTTCAACAACAAGCAAATCTTCGCCGAGATCGACGGCATCCTCTGGGACGCCAAGGAAATGCAGAATGCATAATGATGAATGATGAATTTTAACAGCCCTCGGCTTTCAGCGGTCAGCAATCAGCCGCAACAGAGCTTTCCGCTGATAACTGATAGCTGAAAGCTGATTGCTGAAGGCTTGCTGAACCCTGAACCCCCGAACCCTGAAACCTAAAAATGTCCGAAACATTCGAACCCAAAATCGTGGGATTCCTTTGCAACTGGTGCTCGTATCGGGCGGCCGACCTGGCCGGCACCGCGCGGATCAAGTACGACACCAACGTCCGCATCATCCGCGTGATGTGCTCCGGCCGCGTCGATCCCACCTTTGTATTAAAGGCCCTGGCCCAGGGCGCAGACGGAGTGATGATCGCCGGGTGCCATCCGGGCGAGTGCCACTACATCGAACAGAATTACAAGGCCATGCGCCGCTACCACATGCTCAAGCACACGCTCGACGCATTGGGCGTGGAGCCGGATCGCGTGCGCCTGGTCTGGGCCTCCGCCGCCGAGGGCCAACTGCTGGCTGAACAGATCGACAAGCTGGTCGAGGACGTGCGCAAGCTCGGTCCCTTGAATTGGCCGGCCAACTGGGCCGAAAACGGCAAGCGCCTGGAAGCGCTTAAGGCAATCGCCAAGGAACACGAAGAGGCGATGGAGGTGAAATCATGAGCGCTGCCGCAAAACCCAAGGGCAAATTGGCGATATACTGGGCCGCTTCGTGCGGCGGGTGCGAAATCGCCGTCCTGGCCATCGACGAGAAAATCCTCGACGTAGCCAACGCCTTCGACATCGTGATGTGGCCCTGCGCCGCCGACGGCAAGGTCCGCGACGTGGAAAAACTGCCGGACGGGACGATCGACGTCTGCCTTTTCAACGGCGGCATCCGCACCAGCGAGCAGGAATACATGGCCCAACTCCTGCGGCAAAAATCAAAGGTGCTGGTGGCGTTCGGCTCGTGCGCGTCGGAAGGCTGCATACCGGGCCTGGCCAATTTGAGCAACCGCCAGGAGATTTTCGACGCGGTTTATAAAGAAGGCTCGATGACCGCGCCGGTAAATCCGCAGGACGTGCGTCCGCAAACCGAGACCAAAACAGCCGAAGGCACGCTGCACCTGCCCATGTTTTACGACACGCTCAAGACGCTCGATCAGACGGTCGAGGTGGATTATTACCTGCCCGGCTGCCCGCCCGAGGCGGAAAACATCTGGAAGGCGATTGTGGCCATCCTGGAAGGCAAGCTGCCGCCGAAGGGTTCGGTGATCGGCGTAAACACCACTGTGTGTGAAGAATGCCCGCGTACCCGGAACGAAAAGAAGATCAAAAAATTCCACCGCACCTGGGAAATCATTCCCGACGACACGACCTGCCTGTTGGAACAGGGTCTGTTGTGCTGCGGGGTGGCGACTCGGGCGGGCTGCGGCGCGCTTTGCCCGCAGGTCAACTCGCCATGCATCGGCTGTCACGGGGCCAACGAAGACGTGCAAGATTACGGCGCACGGCTACTCAGCGCCTTCGCCTCGGTGATCGATTCCAACGATCCGGCCGAGATCGACCGCATTATAAAAGACGGCATTCCCGACCCGGTGGGCACGTTCTACCGCTTCAGCCTGGCAAAAAGCCAGTTGCGGAGGAAAAGCAAAAAGGCGTTGGCCGGCGGCAATGGCGCTGCAAAGAAGTAAAAATTGCAAATTGAAAATAATCTTGTTCCCACGGTCCTCCGTGGGAACACACATACAATAACGCATTGAACGTAGAACATCCGAAAATATCGTTCCCACGCCGGAGCGTGGGAACGAGGAAAATTCAATTACATACCGGAAAGTAGACCATGAAGCGTATTTCCATTGATCCGATAACCCGGCTGGAAGGGCACGGCAAGATCGACATCTTCCTGGACGACCAAGGCGAGGTGGCCAACGCGTATTTGCAGATTCCAGAGCTTGGGGGATTTGAAAAATTCTGCCTGGGCCGGCCAGCCGAGGACATGCCGAACCTGACCGCTCGCATTTGCGGCGTGTGTCCCGAGGCGCATCACATGGCGGCCACAAAGGCCCTGGATGCGCTGTTCCACGTCGATCCGCCGCCCACGGCCAAGAAGCTCCGCGAGACTGTTCTACAGCATCTTTTACGCCACCGACCACACCACGCACTTTTACGCCCTGGGCGGCCCGGATTTTGTCGTCGGGCCCGAAGCTCCGCCCGCCCAGCGAAACATTCTGGGCGTGGTGGCCAAGGTGGGCATGGACGTGGCCAAGCACGTGCTCAAAATGCGCCATGACGGGCACGAACTCATCAAAATGATTGGCGGCCGGCGCGTGCATCCCAACTGGGGACTGCCCGGCGGGGTAAGCTGCGGGCATGAATGAGGAAAAACGCCAGGAAATCGAAGCCCGGGGCCGCGAGGCCGTCGATTTCGCAAAATTCTCCCTCAAAATCTTCGACGACGTGGTGCTGGCAAACAGCGACTATGTGAAACTCATCACCGGCGACATCTACGTCCACAAGACCTACAACATGGGCATGGTCGACGCCAAAAACAATACGAATTTCTACGATGGAAAAATCCGCGTGACCAGCCCTTCGGGCAAGGAACACGCCAAGTACGATTGCTCGCAGTACCGCGAATACGTGGCCGAGCGGGTCGAACCCTGGTCATATCTGAAGTTCCCCTATCTCAAGAAAATCGGCTGGAAGGGATTTGTCGACGGCGAGGACTCGGGCGTGTACAAGGCCACTCCGCTCTCACGATGCAACGCCGCCGACGGCATGGCCACCCCCCTGGCCAACGCCGAGTACAAGCGGATGTACGAGACGCTGGGCGGCAAGCCCATCAACCATACGCTGGCCACGCATTGGGCCCGGCTGGTCGAATTGCTCTACGCCGCCGAGCGCTGGGTAGAACTGGCCGCCGATCCACAGATCACCGGCAAGGAATATCGCGTTCTGCCCACGCAAACTCCGACCGACGGCGTGGGCTGCGTAGAGGCCCCGCGCGGCACGCTCACCCATCATTACACCACCGACGAGCGCGGCATCCTCACCAAGGTGAATCTCATCGTGGGCACGACGAACAACAACGCGCCCGATCTGCATGTCGGTGAAAAAGGCAGCTCAAGGCTTGATCCACAAAGGCCAGGTCCGCCAAGGACTATTGAACATGGTCGAGATGGCCTTCCGCGCCTACGATCCCTGCTTCGGCTGCGCCACCCACAGCCTGCCCGGCCAAATGCCCCTGGAAGTCACCATCCGCGGCCCGCGGGGCGAAGTGATCGAAACTCTATCGCAGTTTATCTAACACTTACCTTAAAAGTCCCCTCTCCTTTCGGGAGAGGGTTAGGGTGAGGGCAGATCGCGTTCATTTAATCCTTGAGAAAAGTATCAATCGAACCGATGTTCCCAGCCCTTGGGAGCAAGCGGGACTTTTGTCCCGGATGAATCACGCTGCCATAGGCCGGGTTCGGAAATAAATTCGCCAATGTCGGTGATCCGGATTTCTAGCGGGCGGTCGACAAGAATTTTTTTGGCTTCCGCGGGCGCAACGGCAAGGAGGAGTTCAAAATCCTCGCCGTCGCCCAGGGCGTGATCGAGCGGCGAAAGGCCGTCGGAGCGCTCATGCGATAATCGCCGGGCGTCGTCGGAGACGGGGATGGCGTCGGTTTGCAGAACCGCGCCGCAGCCGCTTTCCTGGGCCATGCGGGCAAGATCGATCGACAGGCCGTCGCTCACGTCGATGCCCGCGTGGAGCCGATATCGCTGGTTTAAGAGCAAGGCTTCTTCCACGCGGGGCTGGAAATCGAAATGTCGGCCCAAAATGCTGCCGCCGAACTGGCCGGTTGCCAAAATCCTGTCGCCCGCTTTGGCCCCGCCGCGCCGAAGCGGGCCGCGATCTGTAACCTTGCCTAAAAGCGTGATGCTTATAACCAGCGGCCCATCCCAACTGTTCGTATCTCCGCCGGCCAGGGCCAGATTGTACTTTTCGGCCAGGGGTAGCATGCCTTCAAATAGAGCTTGAGCCAATTGCAAGCCGTTTTGCCTGGGCAGGACCAAAGCCATAACGGCGGCCAATGGCTGGGCGGCCATGGCGGCCAAATCGCTCAGATTCACTGCCAATGCCTTGCGGCCCACGCGCCTGGGATCGTCACCGCGGGAAAGCTCGAAATCCACATGATCCGTCACGGCATCGACGGTAACAACGCACTGCTCCACGCCGGCCATATTCAAAACGGCGGCATCATCGCCAATCCCCAACTGCAGAAGCGGATGCGGCGGCAATCGTTCGCGAAGCCAGGCAATTAACGCGGATTCCATTTTTTTATGCTTTTAGCAATCAGCTCTCAGCTATCAGCGATCAGCTATCAGCTCTCAGCAATCAGCTTTCAGCAAATAGACATGAATTATATTCTGATGGCTGATAGCTGATTGCTGAGAGCTATTCATACAATTCCGGAAAGACTTCCTCCGGCAGGCCTTGCTTGCGGATGGCGTTGCGGATCCTGGCCACCGATTCGAATTTGTAATTGGCCACGGTTTGCTCGGAGATTCCCAGGTGGTCGGCGACTTGTTTATTCGACCAGCCGCGGACAAAGAGTAATTCGGCGCATTTGAGCCTGTCCCACTGGCCCTGGTGTTGCCAGTGCTCTATTTGATCGGTAAGTGCGGCCACCAGGGCATCTTCCTCCAGTCCCCGGCGTTCGCGGCTGCGGGCGATGCTGCTCGCCGGGCGTCCGGGCCCTTGCGGCTCCCAATCGCTGCTATTGGACGTGTCCGGCACCAGGGGCAGGGCAGGGCGGCGGCCCTCGCGCCGCAGATAATCGGTCAGCTTGTGCGCGGCAATCGAAAAAAGATACCCTTCCAGCGAGCGCCGCTGATCGTAGTTCGGCAGGCTGGTGAGAAATCCGATGAAAGCCTCCTGCACCAGGTCTTCGGCCACGCCGCGATGCTTGGTGCGGCTCTCGACAAAGGCCAAAAGCCGGCCTTCATAACGGGCGATCAATTCGGTCCAGGCGTCGGACTGGCCCGCGCGGATGCGGTCGATCAACAGATTGTCGGACTGGCTGAAAGCGGGCACAATAAATTACAGTTTAAACACGAAATAAACTAATAACCTTGTACTTATGCATGATACCATTAATATGGTGAATACGGCGGCCGCAGTCAAGCGTTTGTGATAGGCCCCTTTTGTGGCCAGGTCCAATTTCAGATAGCCCCAGATTACGGCCAAGAGCAGCCATAGGCCGATAAACCCCGCGCCCGCGATCGTTGCGTGATCGGTGAACAGTCGCTCTTTCATAGCATCTTTAATGAGTGTTATGGCATTCTTATCAAAAGTCAAGAGGAGGTGAATACGCGGCATGGGCCCCAAGAGCGATTGCGATTGCCAAAGTTCTTCATATTCAGCCACGACTAGTTGGCGGAGTTGCTCCGGGGATAATCGCACATGACCCATTTGCTGGAGCTCGGGAGATTTGTCCACGTACTGATCCACTGCGGACTGTAGAACCTCGGGAACTTTAGCCTCGCATTCCTGCATCGTGGTATACGGATCGGTGGATACGCTCATTATGTAGGCGTCGCCGTCCGCGGTCTTAGGATGCACGATTTTATAATAATCGGGCAATTCCATCCCCTTGCCGGCCTGCCATAAAAACGGCCGCTTGCCGACCCACTCCGGCAGATTCGGCACACTGGCAATATCCGCGCCCTCGGTGGAAACCGCTTTGACCGCAGGGGCGGAACCCGTGGCCTTGGCTATCGGCGCCGGCGCTTTTGCGGTTGCGGCTGAGACGTCCTTTGCCGGCGACTCTTTCGGGGACTTCTCTATTTTCGACGATGCCTCCGCCGGCGCCGGTTCGGATGCGCCCCCTGTACCGGCCGCTTTAGCAACCCAATCGCCCTGGGTGTTCTCCGCGGTAATGTCTATCTGCTGATTGCCGTCTTTCATCCTCTCGGTCATCGCCTTGGCCAATGCCTGGCCGATGGAATTTATCAAAAACGACGAACCGGAAATCGTTACCTGCCCGATGTCCTGGACGTTTATTTTCAAAGTGCTGACTTTGTCTTTAAGTTCATCTTTTATTTCCAGGTTCAACGGCTGCGAAATCGCCTTGCGATAGTATGATATCGCCGATTCATAGGCATTTACTATCTGTTTGGAATTAGGCTCGGGCGATGCCGGAGTCGGTGGAGATTTCGCCGGCTTGGAATTGGGCGGCTGATTAATATAGCCCGGGGGCGGTGGGGGCACCTCCGAGTTCTCGTAGCCTGGCGGCGGGGACACATGCGCACCCGGGTTTTGAGCCATGTTGATTTGTTCCATCGGCCGGATGTTTTGCGCGGGCCAAACAATTGCAGTTTCGCTGTTCGGCTTCATTTGCCAGGATCCAAACCAGAATAGTCCGCCTAGAATAGGGAGGATGACAATCGAACCGACAACTAATACTATGATGCCTGGCAGTCGGGTTTTAGGATTCGACAACAAGGCAATGATCAATGCCAGGCTTCCCGCCGCCAGCAGAGCAAATGTGACCAGAAGGCCTATCCAGTTAGATGGGGATAAGACCCCCGGCACAATCGCTTCTGCGCGGGATGTTTGCTCTTCATCGGGCCAGGGATTTACGGACAGGTCGGCACTTTGATCTTCCACTCGAACGTCGGAGGCAGCGGCGCCGATCTTTTTATGCTTGTCCTTGTTATGTGAAATCTGAACCGTTTGCGTAGAACCGGACCGGTTCCATCGGTTTGATTGAGGCGATTCGGAAAGGCGATAAAATAAACCAATTCCGATGACAGAGAGCACAAAGAACAAAACTAAAGGTATACCGCCGGCACGAGATCCGCGATGCCGGTGCCGCGAAAGTATAAAAAGGATAAAAATAAACACAAACAAAAATATAAGAGGTGCGTGCATGGATATATGTCTTTCCGATTTTTCCTTATTTCCGCGCTCTACGTGGGAACTTGTTTTCCCTACACTCCGCGGCGGCGATGCAATTTAAGTTCCTGTGAATAGGCGTATGGACCTCAATCTTTTTTTGATCCTTAATTTTCATGTTTTACGCTTTAGTCTCCCGGGATTGGCCCAGGGACTGGAAAGTTGCACGGTTACGGAAATCGCTCCAGCGACCATGGGCAGCCAGGGTTGGGGGAAATCCAATATCGCGGCGATGATCATGGCCATCGCCACGGTAACCAACAGCGACCACAGGCTGAGACGCTTCGTTCGCAGCGGGTCGGCCTGCCGCCACCAGCGGAGGATGAAAAACAACGCGCCGAAAACGGCCAAATAGGCCATTAACATGGGCTGGCCGTCAAACTTGTAAAAATTCTGCGGTAGATGTGCAGAATATGATGGGCTGCTTTGTGGAAAATCCGGCGACGGGGGCAAAGCCACCATAAACAACAGGGCAATGTAGAAGGCCAGTACGCCCAGCCCCAGGCCCAGCACCATCATTACAAAACGTCTAAGCGCCGCGTCGCCGTGCGTGCCTTCCCAAAGCTTGGATGGAATAAGCACGACCCATGCACCGCTATGGTCGTCATAAGCAGCCAAGCGCATTGCTCGGGTTTGGGAATTGATTTACCGAAATAATTGCTTATTAGCGCCATGATTACCGTCATGGCGACTGCCACCAAGGTACTCAAGAGCAATGAACCCAAAAGCTCGGCGATTCGTTCCCTGGGCGTGCCCAGCACCAAGGCCGGCACCGCTTTTTCAAAACGCCTTCTGGCGGCTCGTAATTCTTGCCTTCGCTGCTCCCGAACATCGGCCGGAGATGCGCCGGGCGCACCCCCTGGCGGCGACTGCGCCCGCGGCAAAGCCGGCGCATCTGGATGCCGCACCGTCACCTGGCTCGGCCCTTGCCATGCCAGCACAATCATGCGGATCAAGCGATATACGCCATAGGAAATGAATAAACTCAAGGCGACGGGTATTATCGCGCCAATGCTGGAAACAAACACCAATACTCCCGCGATCAAAAGCGCGATCTTGGCTACAGGCGGAAGGTTCGCGTCATCCCAAGTTTTGCGGACTTTCGCCCAGTTCTGCTTGATAGCGCGGAGCACAGGTTCATCTTCCACCCCTTGAGCCAAGACCACGGTTTCAGCGAGGTGCTTTTCCGACCCGCTTTCCGGCGGGACGTCCGCTGCGTACGGCCTGCCCGACGGCAACCGCCCGTCGCCCGGAAACGTCTGCTTCGCTTGCGGCAAGACGGAGAGCATCTCGGCCGCCGATCGATAACGCCGCTCCGGGTCTTTTTCCAATGCCTTGGCCACAACCTCGCGATAGGGCTCGGCGAGCATGGACACGTCGGGCTTGGCCGTTAGGTGTTTCATCAGCACCTCGCCCACGCTCTCGCCTTCAAACGGCACCCGACCCGTGAGCATCTCGTACAGGATGATGCCCAGGGCGTAGACGTCGATTTCCTTGCCGTAGCGGCCGTTGGCCACCTCGGGCGCCATGTAGTGCACCGTGCCGATGCTTTCGGTGTGCCCGGAGCGGCGGGAACAGGAAATGAATTTCGACAGTCCGTAGTCGCCCACCTTTACCACGCCTTCATTGGAAAACACGTTGCCCGGCTTGAGATCGCGGTGCACGATTCCGTGGTCGTGCAGGTAGGCCACTGCGGCGCCGATGCCGTGGATCCAGGCCAGCACTTCCTCCACCGGCATGCCTTGGGGATTATTGTCCACGGCGTCCTGCAGGCACAGGCCGCTGACATATTCCATGATCACCCAGGTGTCGCCCTGGGCGTCTTGGCGGATATCGTAAAGGTCGATGAGGTTGGGATGCTTAATATTGAGGCATTGGCGCATGCCGCGAAGCTCAACATCGAGATTTCGGCGGATGAGTTTCAGCGCGACTTCCTTGCCGGCGTCGCTTACGGCGTAATAGATTTCGCCAAACCCGCCTTGCCCTATTCCGCGCTTGATGGTGTACCCATCCAGGGGTCGCGAACCGCCGGGATAAATGAACTTGGCCGCTTGATGGGACGCCATGCCCGACATCTCGCCCGGGGGCGGGACAACGGCGGGCTTCGGCGCTTTTTGTCCGTTCGCTTCCACGGCAGTAACCATTTCTTTCATGGCCCACTCGCTCCCGGGCCGTTCCCACGAGCGGTTCGGCCCAAACCATTATTCTAACATCCCTTATCACAACCCTAAACCATTTAACCGGTGAACCTTTCCAACTTTAGCGAAAACCCCTCTCCGGTAATATGGGAATCGCGCGTAACTCGCCCTTTGTCTTTACATAACATGCCGTCGATTTTGAAGTTACCTGCGGTGCGGCAATATAATTCCTCGTCGTGGCGATACAAAACAACTTCCCTCGTCCAATTGCGGCAAACTACGTGACAATGCCGTTTTGGACCCAGTATGCACGAATCGGCCATCAACAACACCGCGTCGGCCGAGGGCTGGGTGCGGTGCCGGCTGGCAAAATCCAACCGGGCCGTGCCGCTCAGGGCGTGCGAGCGGCGAAATATCAATCGCACGCTCTCGCCCAACTCGATCCGGCAGCCGTCGCCCAGCGACGCCACCCCGCGCACCGCGCGGCCGTCTATGCGAACCTCCCGGATGGCCTCGATCAGGTATCCCTCGCCGTCGCGGTGGATTCGGGCATGACGGGGCGATATGTCGCCCAGGATCGGCACGTCGATCGTTCCTCCCGCGGCCGGCTGTCCAATGCTGATTTCATCGTTCAGGCATACCCAATAGCCTCCCACGGCGTCGATCCACATCATGAACTTGTCCGATTGCAGTGTGCCGCCGATTTCCATGGTCAACAATCCCCGAAATCTGTCTGCCAAATTGAACATTTTAATAGGGACTAAGGGTCAGGGGATAGTGGAAAAACCATTGTTTGAGTTTTCAGAGATTCCTACGATCATCCCACGAAACGTTTATTATGCACATTTTATTTAGCCCCCGGTGAATATACCGGGGGTTGCGGTTGCGGCCTTATGCCGCGTTAGGCGTTGAAAATGGGCGGTGGATGGTGGGCAGTGCACCGGGTGTGTTCGGGATGGAGGAGAAAGAGTAAATCCTCAGTGGGCAGGCATACTGCCAACACCTTCACCACCCGCCGTCCGCCGCCCATCCATCACTATTTCTCCGTCGAAACGACTTTTACGGTCGTTGCCGGCTGAGGAGGGGCAAAATACTCGGTCACCTGGTCCACGATGTCCTCCGAATTCGGCTTATCCAGGGGAATTTCATCATGGAAATTCACCTCGGCGTTGACCAGTTTTTCCGCCACTTCCATGCGGGTCTTCAGGTTGGCGATCAATTCCTTGACGTGTCCCAACCGGCTGTCGTCGAACTGGTAGTTGCTGGTGGTCTGGGCCGCGGCAACCATTTGCGAGCGGGCTTCCAGGTTCTCGATCTCAACCTGCAACTGGCGTTTCGCCGCCAGCATGCCTTCCAGTTTTTGCCTGGCCGCCTGCAAGCTCTTTTCCCGCGCACTGCGGATTTCCTTTAAGCTGGCCAGAGTGGCATCGGCGGTTTTGAACCGCTCGAAGCGATTGGCCAGATCGGTCTTGACCTCGGCTGCCGTGTATGTCCGGCTGGCATAACGGTATTGCCCCTTGGACTCGGCCAGGTCCGATTTCAGCTTCAGGATCTGTTCCTTTTCCTTGGCCAGGCGGGCCTCGGTATCGGCGATCTGTTCCTCAAGCCGCTGCACTTGAACCTCTTCCGTGGCAATCACGTGCATGTTCTTGCGAACCTCGGGAACCAGGTCCTTGATCAATCCCCGGGCACGTTCGATTTGGAACTCGATGGGCACGGCCTCCTGTGCCGACTGCTTCAAGTACCCAAACGAAGTGCGAACGTAGCTCAATGCGTCCCGGCCCACAAACAATACGCACAAAATCGCCCCCCCAACACCGACAAAAATCACCTTCTTAATCATGATTCTGACCTCCTTATAAATAGGACCCTACTAGTTTCATGGCTGTTGCACTGGCCGGCGACCTGTTCGCCGACCGTGGCATAAAGGTAATTCGCCGTTAAAGGGAAAATATTGACAAGTTTTTTATCCCCCACGCAGTGGGATAGAATTTAAGGATGAGGAATAAGGGATGAGGGACGAGCAATCAAAACTTAATGGCAACCGCTCGCGGTTTCGCGATTAAAGATGGATTGATTTGCGCGTTTTATCTGCCTTTCATCCCCTGGCCCGCCGAACTGTAAACTGTACACTGTTAACTGAGAACCTTGGTCATGACTCTCTCCGTCGATCAACTTGTACAGCAAATCCACGATGCCCCGGCGCGGGTCGTGCTGGCCGCCACCGGCGGAGGCAGCCGGGCCATAGCCGACTTGCTCGATGTGCCCGGGGCCTCGCGCACCTTGCTGGCGGCCTACGTGCCTTATTCGGACCAGGCCATGATCGACTACCTCGGCAGCCGCCCCGACGAGTTCTGCTCCAATCGAACCGCGCGGGCAATGGCCATGGCCGCCTTTCTCCATGCCCGCAAGCTGGCGCAATCCGAGGGTGCCACTGCTGGCTTGCCCAGCAGTGTTGACAATCTGGCAGGCGTGGCTTGCACGGCCGGATTGGTCACCGATCGGCCCAGGCTTGGATCGCATCGCATCCACGTGGCCCTGCAAACCGCCGCGCTCACGGCAACCTGGTCCTTGGAACTGCTCAAAGGCCGGCGCAGCCGGTCGGAAGAGGAGCGCATGGCCGGCCGGATGCTGCTAAATGCCGTTGCCGAAAGTTGTCGTCTTGAAGCCCGGCTGAAGTTGGACCTGCTCGAAGGCGAAAAAGTCGAGCAATCGCACACCACCGCCCTCCAACCCTGGCAGGATTTATTGCTGGGCAAAGTGGAAATCCTTTCCCGGGAAGGTCAGGCCGTTCCAGAAGGAGGGCGGACATTCCTGCCCGCCACGGGCAAAACCATCCCGCCCAATCCGGCGATTCTTTCCGGGGCCTTCAATCCCTTGCACGACGGGCATCGCCGCATCGCCGCGGTAGGCACCGACCTGCTGAAAAAACCCGTGATCATGGAGATCACAATTCTCAATCCCGACAAACCGCCTTTGGATTTTTACGAAATCGACCGGCACGTAAGGCAATTTGCCCCGGACCAACCTCTGTATTTGACCCGCGCGGCGACGTTCGAGGAAAAGGCCCGGCTTTTTCCCGGCGCCACCTTCCTGGTGGGCACCGATACGCTCCGCCGCATCGCCATGGACCGGTACTATCACAACAACCCGGCCGCCTGCCGCAATTGCCTGGAATATATCGCCCAGCGCGGCTGCCGTTTCCTGGTCTTCGGCCGCAACATGGGCACCGGCTTCATGCAGCTTGCCGATCTCGATCTGCCCGACGTGCTGCGCAACAACTGCCGCGACGTGCCGCCGGAAATCTTCCGCGAAGATGTATCCTCAACCAGCATCCGCAAATCCGGAGCCTGGTAGCAGGCACACTCCGTGTGCCGTCGGAC
Organism: Pirellulales bacterium; assembly: GCA_963838495.1. Lineage (GTDB taxonomy): Bacteria > Planctomycetota > Planctomycetia > Pirellulales > Thermoguttaceae > JBEKIK01. Next base: position 1,660,660 of record CAWIRC010000001.1, read on the forward strand.
ATGTAAGCACAAGCCATGTGCCCACACAGGTAGAAATGACGCTGCGGGACAAATACCGCGTTTATCCACAACGTCTAACCAAAGGATGATGCTGCATAGAGTACGCATAAGTAGTTGTTCGGATACCAGCCTCTAAGGTTAATTTCTTTTGATCATATCCCTTGTGTACTCGTTTGAAAATGCGAAAATTACTGGTATCTGCAATTTAGTCGGTTAAACGTCAGTGGTTTGAAGACTCGCGGAGTAGAAAAAAAATGAAACTAGTGCCGGTGGGCGAGAAAATCGTGGTCAAGCGGCTCAGCGCCGAGGAAAAAACGTCCGGAGGCATAGTCTTGCCTGACATGGCCCAAAAAAGGCCCGGGCAAGGCCGGGTGCTGTCGGTCGGCGACGGTCATCTGTTGCCCGATGGAACCAGGGCCCCTCACCAAGTCGGCGAGGGCGATCGGATTCTCTTTAGCAACTACGCCGGCGCCGAAGTAAAAGTAAACGGCGAGGAATTGCTAATAATGAGCGAGAGCGAAGTCTTGGCCGTTGTTCTATAATTGTTATGCTCCAGGTGGAACATTCGAGAGACTCCGATTTGTAATCTTACCGGCCGGCGGTCAACGACCGCTGGATTATTCTTGAATTCACTGAGTCGCATTCTTACCGCCGATTATTAAAAGACATTGGTTATCCAACTATCCACAAACAACTCAAGGACATGCTCATGATATTTCACAATCGCCATGTGATATGTGTTCTATGTGCCGTCCTGTTTACGATCCCAGGTTCGGTTGTCTGGGCGGCAGACGACAACACAATCGACGCCAAGGCGTACGGTCAGGCAGTGGATCGGGCAGTCCAATTTCTACTTAGCAAGGGTCAAGCGTCCGCCGGATCGTTTTCCGCCCAGGCCGGTCCCGGCGTAACCGCCGTTGTAATCACCGGCATCTTGCAGCACGGGCGCAGCCCCGACGATCCTGCCCTGGCCAAGGGCCTCAAGTACCTGGAAGGACTTGTCCAGGCCGACGGCGGCGTCTATGCCAAGGACTCGTTTTATAAGAACTACGAAACCAGTCTGGCCCTGATGTGTTTTGTCCAGGCAAACCGCAACGGGCGATACGACAAACTGATTAAAAACGCCGAGAAATTTCTGAAATCGGAACAATGGGATGAAAAAATGGAACAAGACAAGTCTAGCCCTTCATACGGCGGGGCCGGCTACGGCAGGAACAAGCGGCCCGACCTGTCGAACACCAGTTTCTTTTTGGACGCCCTTAAGGCCGCCGGCGACGGCCCGGACGACGAGGCCGTGAAAAAGGCCCTGATTTTCGTGTCCCGCTGCCAAAACCTGGAATCGGAACACAATACCCTGCCATTTGCGGCCAAAAATCCAGACGGCGGTTTCTATTACACCCCGGCCGGCGGAGGCGTCAGCCAGGCCGGCAACCTTCCCAACGGCGGGCTCCGCAGCTACGGCTCGATGACTTACGCCGGGCTTAAAAGCATGATCTACGCCGGCGTGGGGCCGGACGATCCCCGCGTCAAGGCCGCCCTGAAATGGCTCGAAACGCATTATGATCTGACCACGAATCCAGGCATGGGCAGTTCCGGGCTGTATTACTATTATCACACCTTTGCCAAGGCCCTGGACGCCCTGGGCAAGCCTGAATTCATCGACGAAAAAGGCCTTAAACACGATTGGCGCCGCGATTTGCTGGACGAACTGATCCGCCGCCAACGGCCCGACGGCTCATGGCTCAACGACGATAAACACTGGATGGAAAGCGATCCGAATCTGGTCACCGGATATGTTCTGCTCACGCTTGCCTATTGCCAGCCGGCCGTGGAAAAATAATCATTAGATTGTCCCTTTCAATCATCGAGGAACGGTCGCTTTAGAGACCCAATTCCACCGAAACACGTTATGCGCATATTTGCAGCGATTCTTGACATTCACGTTGATTAACGGATAAAATGGGAACGCTTGACGCCTCAAGCAATTAATATTGCATTAAAAGTTTATCGAGCCTCAGATTGTTAATACCACGTTGGGACGGGAGTTGTACTCCCGTCCCTGCCGGCGAAATGGGGGCGACAGTGCAACTGTCGCCCCAACGCAATGTGATTTTGGCAATCTAAGAGTCAACAGCCCTGGCGTCGCCATGCACAGCATTGTCGCTCCCAAAGGATTTCTGTGCACCGAACAACGCTATTAATATCAAAAAATCAAAAGGAAAGATAATGATCAAGAAAAATAACACCACCCGACGGGATTTTTTGAAAACTGCAAGCCTGGCCGTAGCCGCCCCGTACGTAATCAGCGCAAGCGCGTTGGGGCAAGAAGGGCGACCCCCGGCCAGCGAGCGGATCGTCATGGCGGGCATCGGAGTGGGCAGCCAGGGAGGCGGCGACGTGGGCGCGTTCCTGCGACACCCCGAAGTCCAGTACGTGGCCCTTTGCGACGTGAAGCAATCCATGCGCGACCGCGGTAAAGATAGAGTGAACAAGCGATACGACAACAACGACTGCCAGGTTTACAACGACTTCCGCGAGTTGCTTGCCCGCAAAGACATCGATGCCGTGCACATCGCCACGCCGGACCACTGGCACGCAATTATAAGCATCGAGGCCTGCCGCCAAGGCAAAGACGTGTACTGCCAGAAGCCCGAATCGCTGACGATCAAGGAGGGGCGGGCCATGGTGCAGGCCGCGCGCCGCTACGGGCGCTTGGTCTCGGGCGGCAGCCAGCGGGTTCTGGACGATCACGGAGAACTGGCCGAAAGCTGCTGGAACGGCGAAAAGGGAACAATCAAGGAAATATACGTCAATTGCGGGCCGCCTTCCACGCTCTGTTATCTGCCCGAGAAGACGGCCGACGCCAATGACCAGTCCGTTGAGAAAAACTTTCGCGACGTCAACTGGGACATGTGGCTGGGACCCGCGCCCTGGGCCCCGTACCATCCCTACCGCATAGGCAGCAGCTACGTGATCAACGGCAAGAGTTGGCGGTCATGGTCCGATTACTCGGGCGGAGGAATGACCGATTGGGGCGCTCACCGTTTCGGGGGCGCGATGTTCGCCGCCGGAGTGGCCGATCAAGGCCCGGTCGAAATCATTCCGCCCGACGGCAAAGACGTCAAGTATTTGACCTATCGCTTCGCCAACGGACTGTTGATGTATCGCAAGCCGGACCAAAAAGAGGGACTTGTTGTGGTAGGCACGCCGGATGAAAAACTCCCGCCCAAGACCATGCCCAGATACAAGGGCACGGGCGGCATTTACGGCGATTTCCTGTATTGCGTAAAAACCCGCGAAAAACCCTTCCGCGACATCGAGTTGGCCCATCGCACCGCCACCGTCTGCCACCTGGGAATCATCGCCTATCACTTGAATAGGCCCTTGAAATGGGATCCTGAAAAAGAGGAGTTCCCCGGCGACGAAGAGGCCAATCGCTTCCTCGACCGCGCCAAACGCGAACCCTGGCAGATATAAGGATGAGGGAAGGGGGATTGTTAGAAACCGCTTGCGGTTTCGCGATGAAAACTGAGAACTGAAAACTGACAACTGATAACCGAAAACTTAGGACTTTATCATGGCTGTGCAACAAAATCCAATCGTCATTGGCCCCGCTATTGTCGGCGCGGATGATAATTCCGCCGAATTTAAATATAATCCCAATCCCAGACCTGACCGCGTGTTCGATAAATCCGCCGTGGACAAATCCTTCGAAGCCTTGAAAACCTTCGACTGGGGCGTCAGTTACGACAAGATCCAGGCAATCGACGATGCGGCGACAGCCGCCCACGGCAACCCGGCCGCCCGCAAAGACCTGGAAAACCGCCTGGCCGCGGTGCTTCCGACCAATGCCTCCCGCGCGGCAAAGGATTTTTCCTGCCGCATGTTAAGTCAAATCGGAACGGCCGACTGCGTGCCGGCCCTGGCCGAACTATTGACCATAAGCGACCTTTCGCACATGGCCCGTTATGCCCTGGAGCGCATCGGCGGAGCGGAATCGATGAAAGCCATGCGGGACGCCTTACCCAAGGCGAACGACGCCTTGAAAGCGGGACTAATCGAGTCGCTCGGCCAATGCCGCGACGCTGCAAGCGTAGGCGTATTGACCGTCATGGCCGGCGGGCAAAATACAACCCTGGCCTTTGCCGCAATCAATGCCTTGGGCAAGATCGCCACCCCTGAAGCAGCCGGGGCTTTGGTCAACATCGTTAAAAAAACGCCTGACGAACTCAAACCCATCGCCGCCGACGCCTGTCTTGTCTGCGCCGAAAGGTTGACGGCATCCGGAAGCAAGCCCCAGGCAATAATCTTGTACAAGACATTAGGCGGAGAAGATCAGCCCAAATTCATCCGCCTGGCAGCCACTCGCGGCCTTCTTGCCGCCGCAAAAAAACAATAGAGCTTTAACCGTGAAAACGTCCCTGTTATTATCCGCCGCAGTAATTTTCCTTGCTGCCGCCTTCTGGACAAACCCTGTGCTTCCAGCCTCCGATGCCGCCTCTGACACGCTGCTCGATATCGTCGTCAACCTGGTGAAGGACAAGGACAAGGACATGCGGGCCATCGGCTTCCAGCAGGTCCGCGATGAGGTCAAAGGGGCGGCGGCCACGAAAAGATTCGCCGAATTGCTGCCCACGCTCCCCCCCGACGCCCAGGCGGGATTGATCGACGCCCTGGCCGCCCGGGGAGACAAAACAGCCCGAGCCGCAATTGTCGAAACCCTTAAGTCCCCCGAAGGAGAGGTCCGCGCGGCGGGCATCCGGGCCTTGGGTTTGCTGGGCGAGGCCGGCGACGTGCCGCTTTTGGCAAAATCGCTTGCGGCCGGAACGGAAGCGGAAAAAACCGCAGCCCAGCGCAGCCTTGAGCAACTCCGCGCCGATGGCGTTGAGGAAAAAATCGTCCAGGAATTAAAAGCCGCCGCCAGCGATCCCCGCCGGCAAACCGCGCTAATTGAAATCGTGCAGCGCCGCAAAATCCCGACCGCCGTCCCCGTTTTGTTGGATCTTGCTTTTTCCGGCAAGCCCGACATCCGGTCCATTGCCATGCAGGCGCTGGGTCAACTGGCCGCGGCCGAGGACATCCCCAAGCTGGTCGAGATATTGCTCAAGACTGAACCAGGCGCCGAGCGTGACACTGCCGAAAAAACGATCATGTTTGCCTGCCAGCGAATCAAGGCTGCCGATAAACAAGCCGATCCGCTTTTGGCCGCATGGGAGCGACTGGGCGACGAGCAAAAGACAATCCTGCTTCCCGTTCTGGGCCGAGTCGGCGGTGCAAAGGCGCTGGAGGTCGTGGAGGCATCAATATCCGGCGGCATTGCCACACGCCGCGATGCGGGCGTCCGAGCCTTGTGCAACTGGCCCGACGCCTCCGTGGCCCCAAAACTTCTAATAATGGCACAAACTTCGGACAATGCCGAATACCGATCCTGGGCGTTGAGGGCATTGACCCGCGTGGCCGTGTTGCGCGACAGCCGCTCCGACGCCGAAAGACTCGATTTGTTGAAAAAAGCCATGTCTATGGCCCGCAGCAACGCTGAGCGCAATTACGCCCTGGAACGGGCAAAAGCCATACGCACCATGGATTGCCTGCGCTTCGTGCTCTCGTACATGGACCGGCCCGAGTTGACCCAAAGCGCCTGCGCCACCATAGTCGAATTGGCCCATTACCGCGAACTTCGCGATCCGAACAAAGACGAATTCAACAAGGCGCTCGACAAGGTGATCGCCATTTGCAAGGACCCTACACTGGTCGATTATGCCCAGCGATACAAAAGGGGAGAAACCATCGACATCCGGGCAAAAACTTCACAGTGATTTTTCAGTTATCAGTTGTCAATTTACAGTTCTCGGCTCCTAACCAACACTTTTATTTACTATGGACGTCTTCGAAGCCATTGAAAAGCGATATAGTTATCGCGGCGAGTTCACAGAAACGCCGGTTCCGCGAAGCGACTTGGAAAAGATCGTGCAGGCCGGCATCCGGGCGCCATCGGGCTGCAACGAACAAGTCGTCTCCTTCGTGATTATCGACGACCCGCAACTGCTCGAGAAAATTTCCCGGATTATTGTAAAACCGGTCTGCGTCACCGCCCGGGCAATGATCGCGTGCGTGATCGATCACCGCCCCGTATATCACGGCCTGTCTTTTGCCGCGGAAGATTGCGCTGCCGCGGTGGAAAACATGCTTTTGGCCATTACCGCCTTGGGCTATGCCAGCGTTTGGCTGGACGGCGTTTTACGCCTGGAAAATCGGGCCGCTCTTATCGGCGAGCTGCTCGGCGTCCCGCCGGACAAGGTCGTAAGAATTATTCTGCCAGTTGGGGTGGCTTCCACGCCGGGCACGCAGCGCGAAAAGCTGCCTTTTAGTCACCGAGCATGGTTCAATGCTTGGGGAAAACAGCAGAGTTAGAGATCAAAGGTCTAGAGGCGATCGGAAACGGCGACACTGCGGAGCTATATGCCGCAACATCATGTCATATAATCACTTATGAAAACCGTTCTCAGTCTTTTTTAATACAAAATTGCATCAATAGTGGTGAGCTAATGATTCGGGTTATTTTTCTTATTACTTTGATGAAAGATTTTCTATAACGGCCTTGAATTTAGTCTTTTTAATAAATTTTGGGGAAAATTTGGGCAGACTCTTGTAATTTTTGGGAATTTAAGTAAGATAGAGGCTAGGTAATTTCTATCAATTATAACCCCAAATATGGAGGCAGCGTTCGTGAACTCGGTAATCTTTAGGCCCGCACCCGCATGCGCACGCCATGCGCGGAAGAAGTTCCACTGTTGTCTCATCTCGTGGGTCATAGTGTTGATTGCAGCATTCCCGCTGACCTTCTCACAACAAGCCTTGGGAGCCGCCGGCGGCTTTATTCCCAACCCTAACCAACCCACAATCCCCGCGTCTTTATCCGGCGTAGTATATTTCGATGCCAACCACAACGGATTGCTCGATACCGGCGAATATGCCATCTGCGGCGGCACAATCGACTTGTACCAAGGCAGCAATTTGAAGGCTACGGCACAAGTAAACTGTTACGGTCAATACTCTTTTCCCGATTTAGACCCCGGGACCTACAAGGTCTACAACACAACTCAGGGAAATTGGTTGCCCGTCCCAGGCTCTATTCAAGCGATGGATCAAACCACGTCTGCAAGCCTGGCCAGCGGCGGCGGCATGGAGATCGACAATGTTAAATTAAACGCTGGAGATCAGGGCAAGAATTTCGATTTTGCCGCCCAATACTATCCAATTCAATTGCTCACCAAACGGATGCTGCTGGCTTCGACGCCGGCCGACCCTTCGTTTACTTCAGCAGTGCCCGAACCATCAACCGTGGTGTTGTTGAGTTTTGCCGCGATCCCCTTCATTGTTAGGACGGCCCTGCGACATTATCGCAAGAGATAATTGGAGACGCGATCGTATTACTAAAAGCACTGAAATCCATTTCAAAGCATAGTAAATTTCCGTTTTACATTTAAAACAATCGAGCCCGAAGGGCGGGTATATTGCAGCCCTTCGGGCTTTTTTTACGCGCGGCGAAGTGCCGGCATCGTCATCGAATTGGGTAATGACCCGTAAAATAGAAAACATATGCTCCCGTATTTGTCAGAAATACCGATACAGGCAAAACTCCAGGGCCGCAAAAGATGAAAAATTATCCCATATACACGCCTGGATAAACATGGCTAAGCGGATTAAAGTAAGAATTACTTGAAGGCTTTTTTCACCGGGTAGTTATGCGCCTTACTTCTATCCCTCAAATATACCGCCATTTGAACCGCTGGTACGAAATCCTGGCCGTATTGAGCAAATATGAGCTGGCCGCCTGGATCAATCGGCTGGGGCCGGAGTTTGCCAAGGATCTGCTCAAGGCGCCGGGAGGTACTCCGATAGCGCGGCATCGTTGGGAAACCCGGCTGCGATTGGCCCTTTCCGAACTGGGGCCGACGTTCATCAAGCTTGGCCAACTCTTAAGCACCCGGCCCGACCTGGCCGGAGTCGCGCTCAGCGAGGAATTGCAGCAACTCCAAGCCAACGCGCCCGCCGATCCGCCGGACGCCGTGCGCAAGACGATCGAGGCCGAACTGAAACGCTCCTTGGCAGATCTCTTTGCCGAGTTTGATACCGCCGCCATGGCCTCGGCATCGATCGGGCAGGTGCATCAAGCCCGGCTTCACTCGGGCGAAAAAGTGGTGGTCAAGGTCCTGCACACGGACATCGAAAAAAAGGTGGCGGTGGACATGGAGATCCTTGCCGGGCTGGCACAGTTGGCCGAAAAAGTGCCCGAATACCAGAATTATCGTCCCCGGGCGCTCGTGGCGGAATTTCAGCGGGCCATGCACCGGGAGTTGGATTTCGGCCGGGAACTCAGGAATTTGCAGCAGTTCGCCCGCGATTTTCGCGGCAATCCCACGGTCCACATCCCACGCCCACATGCCGAATTGTCCTCCAAGCGCGTGCTTACCATGGAGATGGTGGAAGGCATGAAGTTGTCGGAAATCGTGCAATCGCCTCCGCCCGGGGTCAATCTTGCCGAGATCGCCGGGCGCGGCGCGGCCATTTGCCTGGAAATGATCTTCGACAACGGTTTCTATCACGCCGATCCCCACCCGGGAAACATCCTGGTAATGAAGGACAACGTCATCGGACTTTTGGACTTCGGCATGGTCGGCCGGGTCGATGAGCGACTGCACGACGATCTTGGAGAGATGTTGCTGGCCCTTGGCGACCAGGACGCCGAACACCTCACCTCGCTTATAATTCGCGTGGGAAAGGCGCCGGCCAATCTGGATCGCTCCTCTCTCACGCTCGATGTCACAGACTTTCTGGCTCATTACAGCAGCCAACCCCTGGATCAGTTCGATCTCAGCGGCGCGCTAAGAGAGATTATGGAATTGATCCGCCGCTACAACATCATGCTCCCCGCGCGGATCGCCATGCTTATCAAGGCCCTTATCACCTTGGAAGGCACGTCCCAACTGGTCAGCCCGAAATTCAGCCTTGTGGAAATGATGCGGCCCTACCGGAGAAAACTCCTTTGGCGGCGGCTGTCGCCCCTGCGCAGAATGCGAAAATTGCGGCGATTCCTGGCCGAAATCGAACACGTCTTCGATCTCCTGCCCCGCGGCATAAGCGAAATCTTCGAGCAAGTGCAAAGCGGCAAATTCGACGTCCACCTCGACCATCGCGGCCTGGAACCATCGGTAAATCGCCTCGTGCTGGGCATGCTGGCCAGCGCCCTGTTCCTGGGATCTTCATTGCTCCTAAGCCGCGACGTGCCCCCGGTGACGGATCTGTGGATTTTACCCAAAAAATTATCGGTCTTGGGCCTGGCCGGCTGCGTGGTGGCACTTGCCCTGGGCTGGCGCCTGTTGCGGGCGATCAATAAAACCGGCCACCTGGATCGCCCGAAAAAAGATTAAGAGCTTCTAACAGAATGAAATGAAACGGGATTTTGTGTGCCACTTCTTGGTCACAAGCAGTGTTTTTTCGCTGTTTTTGACGGCACTGCTTGCAAGCAAGCAGTGGCACACGTCATTTTGTTAGACGCTCTAAACAAAAAATTCACTTGATATTCAGCCCCGGTGAATATTTAGCCCCCGATGAATACACCGGGGACCGGCGAACACAATAAATCAACGCTCATTGTTCGCTGCTGCCAGCGCACTGCTGGTTGACAACCGCCGGCTGGCGCGAGGCCATAAACTCGGCCAGTGTTTTTGCCACTCGTTTGTCCAGTTCTTCCAGGCGAAAGAGCAACTCATCATGCCTGGTTTCCAGGTCTAAGAGCAATTTGTGCTGAACACTTCGATCGTACATCATATTCTCTTGTATTTTCAGTTTTTTTTAAGCGCGTTATTTGCAAAGGAAACTTAGGGCTTATATAAGATTATTTAATGAGGAGCCGGCAAAGCTTCTCCCTCAAATTGTTTACACTTTGGCTTGTTGATTTTTTTCCTAATGCGTCGATCTCATAATCGTCTTCTATCTGCGATTAACTGAAATTGCTAATAAAATCTCCACTAATTAAGTTCAAGCCTGGCAAAGAGTTCCGTTTATGATGGATGTCCGATATAGAGTGGTTTTTAGGCCATGTTATTATGGGCAAATGGGGCAATCAGGCGAAAGAAATGCCCAAATTATCATCCAAGGTGAAAAAAATGTGCAACTATAGCCGGGTAGTGTCCGGTTTTGAAAATAATTTAATTTTATTTGGCATGAGTTTTCAAAAGGAATAAAAAACAGCTAAAATAGGCTGGCATACCCTTAACGAAAGGAAAATGTGCCATGCCTGATAAAGAAGGAAAGTTAAGTGCAGACGAACAGCAAAAAATTATAAAATGGATTACAGATCATAGCGCAGGTTTCGGCATCCCTTGTCCTATCTGTAAACAAAAAAATTGGGGAATTACTGAACATCTAGTTTTATTTACAATTCATACACCTAATGTTTTTACAATCGGCGGGCCCACATATCCATGTATCCAGCTCTTATGTAGTAATTGCGGATCAGTACAACTTATAAATGCAATAAAAGCAGGAATCGCATTACCTTCGCCTCCAGATGCAAAGGAGGCGACCAATGGCTAATTCAAAACAAGATGAAAATGTTATTAAACCAGATAGTGAAAATACTTCGCAATCGGCTAGCGTCCAACCTTTGCGAGGATCATATATATCAACTACACATACGGAAAGAAAAATGAAAGCTTTTGAAATTTTCGAAACCGAAATGGATACGCTATCTGCATTTAATGGGATCGCAACATTATTTTTCAGCTTGGGTTGGGGGTGTATTACTTGTGCGATTGGGATAATTATTAACAACATTATTGATTGGGGAAAAACGGCAAACAGCATGCCGGTAGCTATAATAGTTGTTATATGTTCGCTATGTGTCTTTGTATCAATATTGTGCTTTTCAATTGGTATATATTATCTACACAAAAAAAATACCCAAATAAATAAAATCAAAGGTGAATCTAAAACAATCGAATAAAACAAATAATTATAAAATGATTTCGGTAGTTATTGTTCATGATGAATTAGGCCAATTTCAACAAGCAATTCTTCCAATGTCCAGGGGCGATTAGTTAATCCAGCGGCCATAGCGGGTGTAGGGCCGCGCTTTCCAGTTGTGCCGGGTTTACGCGGTCGCCAGCAGTAATTGAAATAGGCCACGTATAACGCGACGGCAGCGGCTAGATTCTCAAGTTTCTTTGAAAACCCTACAGACAATCGAGTAAATCGCCGCATGAAGGTGCGGATCGTTAAATTGTTGCGTTCAACATGCGACGTGCATATCGTCTTGGGTTCTATGTTTCCGAATATCGGCCTACGGTCAGCCTCTATCATTATAGGAGGTCCATATCGGCCAGGCTGATCGGAAGGACGATAATTTTTGATGATTTGACCATAATCAGCATAGGGGCCAAAACTCAAATCAATTGCATCGGGATAAACAAAATATCCGTCAGTTGAAATTAGAATTTTTTGTTTATAGTCTTCTTTTTGATAGGCGTGCGCATCGGAGTCGTGAGGTTTAGGCAAAATGATCCTGCCAGCAAGTTCGGCAACAAAACGATAAGCCATTTCTGCGGTACGTTTACCGATTATGTAAGAAGGAATCAGTTTTGTTTCTTGGTCCAAAGCAACCCACAAATAAATATCACCAATGTCGGTATCTTCTTTCTCGATTTCAGTTAAATGGCCGGATTTTTTCCGGCAAAAAGTCCAAATTTCATCCAATTCGAGATGTTTTAATGAAAGATCGCGCATCCGATTATCTAAAAACTCCCGGCATTTGTTACCAGCGGAAACCAGTAAACGCATGATCGTATCACGATGCACTCCGGTCATTCTCTCGGCGGATCGGATCGAACAGCCCTCAAGTAAAAGGTTTAAAACGGTCAATTTTTTGTTGGCGGCAAGTACATTACTCATGGCTAATCCACCTTTCTTTTTTCAGCGGATTAGCTAAGATTGAGTTACCGAGTCACTTCTGAGCTAACCGCTTGGTTGTGATTGGCCCCGGTTGGGATTACCGTCCTAGCCGGGGTTTTTTATTACATTGTTTATTGCTTCTTACTTATATAATAATATACTATATAGTAATATAATGTCAAGTATAAATCCAGAAACTTTCCCGAAATATTTCCCTTGATAATCATATATTATGTGGTATAATATCACATATGGCTAAGATCACATTAAAAATATCAGGGTTTCGTTGTGAACGTTGCGGGCATGAGTGGCAACCCCGCAAAGAGGGGGAATATCCAAAAGTATGCCCAAAATGTAAAAGCCCCTATTGGGACCGCGCTAAAAAGGAGCTAAAATAAAAGACGGAAGGCGAGGGAATTGAACCCCATCGACATAAGTCGCGCCCTACGGCGGTTTATAAGGCCGCTGCGCGTCCTAGACGCGGGTCGCCTTCCACATTAGAAACCGTACCCGGCGCAAGATATATAAATGCTGGCCGAGTACGGTTTTTTGTTTGGTGGGCTTGACAGTGGTGGCGGGCGTGCTAATATAAAGGGCGAACCCCAAGCTGTGTGTCCGTACATTTCACGGACCTCCTTGTAAAAGGGGTTTAATGTGTATTTGCCCTGTTGTCGTTAATCACTTACCCAGTAACGACGGCAACAGGGCTAATTTCATTAATCTGTAGTTTTTAGTTTATAGATGCCTCTTTTGGTTTTCTTAAATAAATCATCACGGCGTTTAAGCGCTGAATTTACACTCGGCAAAAGGCCGCTTTTTGAAGTGCTCTTGTAGCCTTTATCCTTGAGTTTTTCAGCGATATCCCTTGCTCTCATGGGTTTATCAAAATAATGTAAAATAATTTTAATTGCATCGGGTAGATTTAATGAAACCACATCGGGGCAGATATTTAGTTCTTCGGATAATTGAGAATTATCCCCATTATTTAGGGCTTTTTTCTTATTTTCTAGGTCTCGGATATACTGTTCTTGAAAAGAAAGTTGCTGTTGTAATGAAGCAGAACGATCCTTTGCTTCCCCTATAAGTTCGTCCAGTAATTTGGCTTTTGTAATATTCATAATTATTCTCCTAATGCGTTTATTTTACTCTCTGTTATATTTAATGCAAGGGGCTAATATTCTACCAGAGCATTCAGTAACAAATTATATGCTATAGCGAAATATTGCGCCAACCCTTCTACTTAGTGGTTTGCAGTAAAATGCTATTGCATTGAGATTGACAATGTAGTATTATCTTGTTTGGCAAGAATAGCCAAGAAAAACGAGAGGGTTGCGCGGACTTAGATATGACCATCTAGCACGGCACTAATCCAAGCGCCAGCAATACTAGCATACTGGTATTGTCGCATGAAAGCAAATTTGTTATAATTGGCCGAAATTGCCCAAATAGAGAAAGACCCGCAAAATGCTACCTCTGCGGGCCTTTCACATGAATCCTATAACCGGGTTACCAACCCCAGTGTTTTTTCGAGGAGCGATAGGGGATCACCCCTCATGAGTTTGCATTATATAACATTTATTTTGAATTGCAACAACCGCGATTTCGTTTTCTCAAAAATAATTCGTCCGGAGATGCTTTGTTGGCATTTTCGGGCGTTTTTGTTTTAAATGCGCGTGAAAACGGCCGGCGAGCTATGAGGGTATGCCCGCCGGCCGCAAAGGATAGCCCTCATTAACCGTTATCTTGTGGATCTGTTTGGCAACACCCCGCAAAGATAACCAAACAAGGAGGTTTGCCATGTTTAAATGGCTTTTGCTCCTTCTTTTGCCAATTATTCGGCAAAGGGAGGGCTTTGGCTAAATGCTGTAAAGATTTTTATCTTTACAATTAACAAAAACTACTTTGTGGTTACCTAGGCGAGAATACCGCTCGCCTAGGTCTTTTTTTAGTTTAATGTCCCAAAAAATGCTTGTCGAGCGTTTGAAAGGTAAATATATTAACTAATTAATGCAAGACCACTTGAACAGTAAACAATTATATCAAAGCGGCTAATTTAATTACATTCCCCCCCATAATGTCTATATCATTGATAAAAATTTTTGACAAAATTCAAATTAGGACACTACCTATAGCCGATATGGGTGGACAGAAAACAGAACAGTAGTATAAAATATAAGGCTCTAGCCATTTTCTATGCTTATAGGATGGCAATCGTTTAATTAACACTGATCTTTAACTAAATTGGAGGACTGAGTGGTAAAATTGACATTGCGGGAACGTGAATCTATCCAGGAGGCGGTTCGTCGCTTCCGTAAATTGGTTGAGCGAAGCGGGATCAAAAAGGAAATGCGCCGCCGTGAATATTACGAAAAACCCAGCGAAATCCGACGACGCGCACGTCTACGTGCCGAACGTCGGTCGCGGCGCGGGCAAATAACCCCGGGTCTCTGATCTGCCCGGTGTTTTTTCTCTCTCAGATTTTTGGCGCTATTTATCTGCGCCTATATAAATGATTTTCAAGGAACTTATCTTCTCGTTTTACCAAAAACTCCTCATCACTCATTTCATTATTCTTAGAGATTATCCCAAAACGAAAAAAACAATAATGGTGAGAAGTTATAACAATGAATTCTCGGCGATGCGGCCCTCACCCTAGCCCTCTCCCAAAGGGAGAGGGGACTTTTGGGATAGGCTTTTAAAATCCCAGCACATCTTTCATGCCGTATAGTCCGGCCGGTTTGCCGACAAGGAATTTCGCGGCGGCCAACGCGCCCAGTGCGTAGCAATCGCGATTGGTTGCCCGGACGGTTAATTCGATACTCTCGCCCGGCATGGCGAAGAGCACGGTGTGCTCGCCCGGGTTGTCGCCCACGCGGATGGCGTGATAACCGATTTCATTGTGCGGTCGTTTGCCGGGGCGGCCTTGGCGGCCGTGGGCATGGATAGTCTGCCCCATTATGCCGGAAATAATCTGGCCGAATTTTAGCGCCGTGCCGCTGGGCGAGTCTTCTTTGTAGCGGTGATGCCGCTCGAGAATCTCCACGTCGGCATCTTTATCCTTAAGGGCGACGGCGGAAAGCTCGGCCAATTTCATGACCAGGTTGACGGCCAAGCTCATGTTTGGGGCCCAGAGCAAAGGAATTTCACCCGACGCGGCATGAAGTTTTTCGGTTTGTAAAGGGCTTAATGCGGTTGTCGCTACCACCAGGGGGATCTTCCTTTGCCGGCAGGTTTGAATCATGTTCTCCGTACCGGCAGGCGTGGAAAAATCAACAACCACATCAACCGGACCATTTATGCTCTCCGTAATTGGGACACCCAGCTTGCCCAATCCGGCAATTTCTCCGGCGTCTTCACCCAGCCTGGGATGGCCGGGCGATTCAATCGCGGCGGCCAGGGAGAGTTCCCGGTCCATCGCGGCCAGGGCAATCAATCTCTGTCCCATCCGCCCTGCCGCGCCGTTGATGGCAATTTTGATCATAAGATAGTTATCAGTTTTCAGTTATCAGTTTTCAGTTTTTTAGAAGACAGCCACCCAGTAGGCGCGAAACCGCAAGCGGTTATTGCACCCTAGCTATGCAATTTAATAGTTTTGACGATTTCATCGAGGTCATTTGGTACCGCAACCGCGCGGTTGGCGAAGGTTGCGTTGCGCACGCCGCGGGAGCCGAGCACCTTCATGAATTGTTCCTCGTCGGCGGCGTGATAGGCCACCGTGGCGGTCGGGTCTTTGAGTTGATGGCCGGTAAGGATGCACACCACCCGCTGGTCCGGGCCGATTAGGCCTTCTTCGACGAGCAATTTCACGCCGGCCACGCTGGCCGCGCTTGCCGGCTCGCAACCCAAGCCTCCGGCGCCGACCTGGGCCTTGGCGTCGAGGATTTGTTGATCGCTGACCTCGCGGACCAGGCCGTTGCACCACTCCAAGGCGCGGATGCACTTCAGCAAATTGACCGGCCGATTGATTTCGATGGCGCTGGCGATGGTCGAGGCCCGGCGTTTTTCCGCGTCCATTTCGCCGTAGTAACGGTTGACTATATTCATATCCGGTTTGCCGTTGTTCCAGCGCAAGCGGCGGCGTTCATATAGTTCATATAAGGTGTTGGCCCCGGTGGCGTTAATTACGGCCAGCCTGGGAATACGATCGATGAGTCCCAGTTGATGGAGTTCGTGGAAGGCCTTGCCGAACGCCGATGAATTGCCCAGGTTGCCGCCTGGCGCGACGATCCAGTCCGGCACTTGCCATCGCAGGGCTTCCAGGACCCTGAACATGATCGTTTTTTGCCCTTCCAGGCGGAAGGGATTGACGCTATTGACCAGATAGATGCCCAACTGTTTGCTCACCTCTTGCACGCGGGCCATGGCGTCATCGAAATCGCCCTTGATCTGCAAGGTGAGGGCCCCGAAATCCAGGGCCTGCGAAAGTTTGCCGTAGGAGATTTTTCCCGAGCCGATGAAAATTACCGCCCGCATGAGTCGCGTTGCCGAACAATACAAGGCCAGCGACGCGCTGGTGTTGCCGGTCGAGGCACAAGCGGCGCGGCTGGCGCCTACGAATTTCGCGTGACTGAAGGCCGCCGACATGCCGTTGTCCTTAAAACTGCCCGACGGATTCATGCCTTCGTATTGCAGGAATAACCGGCCGGGGACGGTGCCGACGTATCGGGCCACGCCTTCGGACGAATGCAGCAAAGTCTGGCCTTCGCCCACGGTGACGCACTGTTTGAGCGGAACAAAAGGCAACAGTTCGTGGAACCGCCACACCCCGCTGAAACAATGCGGATCGGCGCGCCTGCCCCATTTTTCCTCGAATCGACTTAACGATTTTGGGACGGGCAAGCGACCCCAATCGTAGACCGCATCGACCAGGTTGCCGCATTTGGCGCAGTCAACCCGAATTTCATCGATGGAATACGTCGCCCCGCAAGAGGGCACAATACATTGTTGATAGGCGGAATCGTTATTAGAAATCATATTTAACAAATCTAGATCAATAAGCGTCAATCTTCAAGCTACAAGCCATCATTTCCCCTTGTTTAGAGGGGGGAATGCTAGCAGGAATAGACTCGATTTTGCCTTGAAACACGGCTTTCAATCTTATCGCCCGCTCTCTCGCATCGGCGGGATTGATACCATCCATTTTGGGTATTTGACATATATTGGCGATATGTCTAGAATAAGTATTCTCTGAGGTTGTAAAACATAGCTAGCCGATAAACCACTACTCGGAGAGAATGCAATGAATAAGGCTGAATTGGGTGTATACAAAGAGTTATTGCTCGGTTTGCGGGCACGGCTTCGCGGCGATGTCAGCCAGATGGCTGATGCGGCCTTGAAAAAAAGCCGATCTGAGGCCAACGGCGATCTTTCCACCATGCCCATCCACATGGCCGACATAGGAAGCGACAACTTTGAGCAAGAGTTTACGCTCAGCCTTATGGAAAACGAGGGTGTTACCCTGGAGCAAATAGAATCCTCCCTGGAGCGGATCGAAGAAGGCAGCTACGGGCAATGCGAGGAATGCGGCGTAAAGATTCCCAAAGCCCGGCTCAACGCCATCCCCTACGCTACCCTCTGTGTCCGGTGCGCGGAACAGCAGGAAAACGGTTTTTAAAGCTAAACAGGCCGAAAAGGGTCGCGGTAAAATAAGGGATGGCCATGAAGGCGATCTCCGCCAATCGTTGTCTTGTTTTTCTGCTTTTAGCCGTTTCAGGCTGCGCGCTCGATTTAACCACAAAGTCGTTGGCCTTCCATTGGCTGGGAATGCCCGACCCAACCAGTCAAACCAAGTGGATTTGGCAAGGCGTGCTCGGCCTTCAAACCAGTTTAAACGAAGGGGCCCTTTTTGGCCTGGGACAAGGAATGGTCCGGATTTTCGCCGGTTTATCGATTGTGGCGGCAATCGTCATTTTCTTCTGGCTCTTTTTCGCGGGCGGAACCCGCGATTGGCTGTTGACCATCGCCTTGGGTTTTATTATGGCGGGGATATTCGGCAACCTTTATGATCGCTTGGGATTGCCGGGGCTGAAGTGGAATGGACTGAGCAGTTCCCATGCCCCAGACGAACTGGTGTTTGCCGTGCGCGACTTTATCCTGGTAATGATCGGCCCTTGGCATTGGCCTAACTTCAATTTTGCCGATAGTTTTTTGGTGTGTGGAGCAATTCTACTGGTCTGGCATGCCCTGCATTCCAAGCACGCTCCTTGTCTAGAAAAGTGCTCCGAATAGGCAATAATATATCACTACATTGATAATGTATCTGCAAGTTTATAGGGTATTTGCACTATAAAAATTGTGCGATTAGCACTCTCTAAGTTCTTTTAGCAGATACCATATATGGAAATTCTGCTCATCTTCTAAATTACCCCCTACGATCTATTGACATACCGACTATTAAAACCTATGCTTTCCCCAATAACGAGGGATCACTATTGAGGGATACTTTAATGAAGCTTTCTCGTACGGTAGCCTACGCCCTTCAAGCTACTTTGCAATTGGCACAGACGGGCAACAAGGAACCTGTGCCATGTAGTTCTCTTGCGGCCGAAGGCAAAATGCCGGGACGGTTTCTATTGCAGATCTTACGAAACCTGGTAGCGCATGGAATTCTGTCTTCCACGCGCGGGGTGGACGGCGGGTATACCTTAGACCGCCCTCCCGAGGAAATCTCCCTGTTGGAGATTATCGAGGCCGTCGATGGCCCTATTACTCCCGTGATTCCCGTTTCCCAAGGCATTTTAGCCGGTTCTAAATCGAAACTTGAAGGGCTATTGGCCAGTATAACCGAATCCTCCCGCAAGGACTTGGAGGCCATTAAAATCGCCCATCTCCTGCCTTCCCCGCGGCGAAAAAATAATTAGCTCCCAATTATAGACAAACCCGCCGGGAATCCAGTAAGCTTTGGGCATGCAAGCAGATGCCCAAGAAATCACTCACCGTTTGGATCTGGCCGTAGATGCCGCTCGGAAGGCGGGCAACATCACCCTGGAATACTTCCGCACCGATGATCTCGCCGTCAACCTGAAACAGGACAATACGCCCGTCACTATTGCCGATCATCAGGCCGAACAGTATTTGCGCGATACGATTGCCTCGGCCTTTGCGGACGATGGAATTTTGGGTGAAGAATTACCAGAAAAAACAGGCACTAGCGGATTTCGCTGGATCCTGGATCCCATCGATGGGACAAAATCATTCATCCACGGAGTGCCACTGTATGGCACGCTTTTAGGCCTGGAATACCAGGGCCAGTGCATAATGGGCGTTATCCGCATTCCGGCTCTGGATGAATGTTTATATGCGGCCAAAGGGCAGGGGGCCTGGTATTTTGTCGGGCATAATAAGCCAACACCCGCCCGCGTCTCGCAACGAAAACCACTTGCCAAGGCCCTATTTGTCACCAGCGAGGTGATTTCCTTCGAGCAGACCGGCCGCCGGGCAGCGTACGACCGGCTCCAGGCCGCCACGCGACTGACGCGCACCTGGGGCGACTGCTACGGCTATCTGATGGTGGCCACCGGCCGCGCCGACCTGATGGTCGATCCGGTAATGGCCGTTTGGGACGCCGCCGCCTTGTCGCCCATTCTCGAAGAAGCCGGCGGTACATTTACCGATTGGCAGGGGCGGAACACCATCTACAGCGGCGAAGGAATCGCCACCAACGGCTTGATACTTGCCGAGGTTCTTGAAATCGTGAACAAAAATTGATTTACCAATTCGCCTTGCTTTTCCGGCCGTCGCATCTTGCCGATTCGACACTAAAGAAATTTGGAAAAAAACCTTTTTTCATGTATTCACAAGTCTCTGTCATTTTTACAGTTGTCCCGATTCCCGAACATCCTGGAAAGCAGTAACTTAGGGCAATTATCTTGACAGCCCACGCTAGCATTGCTAGTTGGGGTATTTTGATGCAACCCCTGATTTGGCAATGACTTAGAAAAGTCTTCCAGACTCTCATTGACCATTGTTAAGAAATGGTTAAACTGGTCGCTTTGGCCCGTATATTGTGGTTCGCTGGAAATGGTATACAATATATAGAGGGACTGATATAAAAGCCACGAGGGCAATAATCCCTTTATAAACATCTATGAATCTGTGAAAAATACCATGTCGGGCCGCTGAAAACTAAACCGATGTACAGTATACTTGGCAGGATGTCAAACTCTTTAACTGTGGAAGGAACTCGGTCATGAATAAATCAGAAAATGAAACTTCGGCCGCCTCGGCCACGTTGAGCGATCATCCATTGCAAAAATCCGCTCGGGCAACGCTGCCCGGGCTTGCCGTCTCCTCGATATTTTGTCCGGAAGACATCAGCGATCCCTTTTCCACCGTGGAGTGGGAAAAGCGGACGGCCCAGATCAAAGGCGAAGGGGGCGAAATCTTTTTCGAGCAGCACGACTGCGAAATTCCCGCCTCCTGGACCCAGTTGGCCACCAACGTCGTGGCCAGCAAGTATCTATACGGCGAAGTCGGCACGCCCGAGCGCGAAACCGGCGTTCGGCAGTTGGTTCATCGCGTTTGCCGCACCATCAGCGATTGGGGCATCGGCGACGGCTATTTCGCCTCCAAGGCCGACGGTGAGCGATTCTACCGCGACCTGGTCTGCCTGTGTCTGCACCAGTACGCCGCGTTCAATTCGCCGGTGTGGTTCAACGTGGGCTTGTATCACCAGTACGGAGTGAAAGGGGCGATGTGCAACTGGTCCTGGGACGCAGAAAAACAGGAAATTCGCCAGCCCGAAAATCCCTACGAATATCCCCAGGGTTCGGCCTGCTTTATTCAAAGCGTGCGCGACAACATGGAAGACATCATGGAGCTTGCCCGCAGCGAGGCCATGCTTTTCAAGTTCGGCTCGGGCACGGGCACCGATATTTCCACGTTGCGCTCGCACCAGGAAAAACTCTCCGGCGGCGGCAGGCCGTCGGGGCCGCTCTCGTTCATGCGGGTATACGATCAGATCGCCGCCGTGGTGAAAAGCGGCGGCAAAACCCGCCGCGCTGCCAAAATGCAGTCCATCAAGGATTGGCATCCCGACGTGATGGAGTTTATCAAATGCAAGTGCAGCGAAGAGAAAAAGGCCCGGCTCCTGATCGAGGAAGGCTACGATCCGCTAGAGGCCTACGATTCGATTCTCTTTCAAAACGCCAACCTCTCGCTCCGCGTGAGCGACGATTTCATGCGGGTGGTCGAAGAAGACAAAACCTGGACCACCCATTGGGTGACCGACACGGCCAAGGCCGGCCCCGAGTATCGGGCCCGGGAGATGTTCCAAACCCTGGCCCAATGCGCCTGGAGTTGCGGCGATCCGGGCGTGCAGTACGACACCACCATCAACCGCTGGCACACCTGCCCCAATTCCGGACGCATAAACGCCTCGAATCCCTGCTCGGAATACATGTTCGTGGACGATTCAGCCTGCAACCTGGCCAGCATAAACCTCATGAAGTTCCACCGCGAGGACGGGGCCTTCGACGTGGAACGTTTCAAGGCCGCCTGCCGCCTGGTGTTTATCGCACAGGAAATTTTGGTCGATCATGCCAGTTATCCGACCAAACGGATCGCGCTGAACAGCCACCGCTTCCGGCCCATCGGCCTGGGCTACTCGAACCTGGGCAGCCTGTTGATGTCCTGGGGCCTGCCGTATGACTCGGACGAAGCCCGGGGCATTTGCGGGGCGCTGACCTCCATCCTCCATGGCTCGGCCTGCCTGGCCAGCACAGAATTGGCCGCCGCTGTGGGGCCGTTCGACGAGTTCGAGAAAAATCGCGAGCCCATGCTCCGCGTCATGGAGATGCACTGGGAAAAGGTCGAGGACATCAAGTCCTGCCCAAAGTATCTTTTCGACGCCGCCCAGTTGACTTGGGACGCGGTGCTCACGCACGGCAAGCGCCACGGTTTCCGCAATGCCCAATCCACGGTCCTTGCCCCCACCGGAACGATCAGCTTTATGATGGATTGCGACACCACGGGCATCGAGCCGGACATCGCGCTTGTGAAGTACAAGCAACTGGCCGGGGGCGGAATGCTTAAGATCGTCAACCAGACCGTGCCCCTGGCCCTTAAAACCCTGGGCTACGGTGACGCGCAAATCGGGGCCATCGTGGACTACATCGACAAGAACGACACGATCGAGGGCGCCGCGGATTTGAAGCCCGAGCACCTGCCGGTCTTCGATTGCGCATTTCCCCCGCACAACGGCAAGCGGTCGATCCCCTGGCGCGCCCACATCCAAATGATGGCCGCGGCCCAGCCCTTTATTTCCGGGGCGATCTCCAAAACCGTGAATATGCCCAAGCAGAGCACGCCGGAAGACATTGCCAACGCTTTTACAGAGGGTTCGCGCCTGGGGCTTAAGGCCCTGGCGATTTATCGCGACGGGTCAAAGGAAGTGCAGCCGGTTTCGACCAAGTCGAATGCGAACAAAGGGCTGGAAAAGCCGCTCTTGGCAGCCCCGCGCCGCGAGCGCCTGCCCGACACCCGCCAGTCCATCACCCACAAATTCAGCGTTTCCGGGCACGAGGGCTACATCACCGTGGGCCTGTATCCCGACGGCCGGCCGGGCGAATTGTTCATCACCATGGCCAAGGAAGGCAGCACCGTGGGCGGACTTATGGACTGCTTCGGCACCGCGGTCTCCATGAGTTTGCAGTACGGCGTGCCGCTGGAAGTGTACGTGAACAAGTTTTCCCACACGCGGTTCGAGCCCAT
Organism: Pirellulales bacterium; assembly: GCA_963838495.1. Taxonomy (GTDB): domain Bacteria; phylum Planctomycetota; class Planctomycetia; order Pirellulales; family Thermoguttaceae; genus JBEKIK01. The sequence goes on from CAWIRC010000001.1 coordinate 1,683,322, forward strand.
GGGCTTTACGAAGAATCCCGACATCCGCATCGCCAAGAGCATCGTGGATTACATATTCCGCTGGCTGGGGATCCAGTTTTTGCCCGGGTACCGGGAAGCCAACAAGGCCCTGCCGCCCGGCCCGGACGAACCTCCGCACCCGGAAGGCGGCGAAACGGAAACAAATCGCGGGCACGCCGCCACGACGGCCGGCGGGCCCAACGCCGGGCAAGGAACCGCCAATAACCAGGCCCCAAAGTCATCCAACGGCTCTTCGGGCACGGCACGGGCCAAACCGAACGGGCGAGACTCGGCCGGCGGTAACGGCAACGGCAACGGGTCCGGACATAGCGAGGTATTTGTTCTGGCAAAAAAAACCGCGTCGCAATCCAGCCCGCTCGTTATCGTCTCTGAAACCGGCCCAAGCCCCTCCACGCGCAACGAGCAATTCGCCGCCTTCCAAACCGACGCCCCCACCTGCGACAACTGCGGCGCAATCACCGTCCGCAACGGCAATTGCTACCTCTGCCACAACTGCGGCAACAGCATGGGCTGTTCGTGATGGATCAGGGTCGAGGGATGAAAGATGAGAGAGAATAGGGCTGGGCAATTCATTGCCCAGTATTGGAAATATGAAGAATATGAAGCCGCTTGCGGTTTCGCGCATGAAGAATCGATTCTTGGAAAAGTAATGCGGAGCGGTTCAGAGCCGGGGCATATCACCGCGGCGTTTTCCGGGCCGACACGGCCCGGCTCTGCTATTTACTATCTACCATTTACTATCTACCAACTACTAACTACCACCTACTACATACTGCTAATCGCCTCTTCCACGGCCTGGTCGATCTCTTGGGGATCGACCGGTTTATCACCGCCAAAGGTTTTCGCGAGTTTTCCCCGGCGGTCGTAGATGCGTAAAAAGGGAATAGCGCTGCCTGGAATCTCAAAGGCTTCGGCCGACTGGGCGCTGGCCCCGAAACGGCTCATGAAGTTGGGAAAATTCGCCCCTTTTTGGGCAAGGAAGCGGCGCACAACAGATTCATCCGACGGATCGTCGAGATTAACCCCAACAACCATCAATCCTTGATCGCCCCAGCGCTTGTCGAGTTCCACTGTGTGGGGGAACAATTGCACGCAGGGCGGGCACCAGGTGGCCCAAAAATCGACCAGCACCACCTTGCCCGGGTGCTCGTTCAACGAATTGCGCCAATCCCGCCGCATCGATAGTCTGCAATTTTTCCCCTGATGATTCCATACATCCATTAATGGCCGCGCAGCCGAGCAATGCCACGGCCAGCAACCGGGCGGCCCTCACCCTAACCCTCTCCGGGCACCGACCGAAGGTTGGTCGGGAGAGGGGACTTTTTAAATAATTCCTTTTCCTCTCCCAAAGGGAGAGGGGACTTTTATCAACGTTTATGTCTTCGATCATTTCGCATCTTCATACTTAATCGAGCAGCCCATGTGTTTGGTATCGGTTTCGGGCGGGGTTTTTCCGGCCAGAAGCGCATCGAGCGCATCGCGAAGATAATGCTTTTTCACGTCGCCGGCCTTCATGTTGTCGTCGATTCCGCCCATGTACGCCAGCTTGCGGTTTTTATCGAGGACGAAAACGTGCGGCGTCGTAGTCGCCCCATAATCATGCCCGATCTTCTGCGTGGAATCGTAAAGGTAGGGGAAATTGAATTCCTTCGACTTTGCCCGCTCCTTCATCTTGTCCAGGGTGTCTTCAGGAATGTTGTTCACGTTCACGGCGATTACCTGGACACCTTTGCCCTTGTAATCCTTTTGCAGGGCGATAATCCGGTCCTGGTATGCTTGGGCCACGGGGCAGTGATTGCAGGTGAAAACCACGACCGCCAACTTGGCGTCCTTGTAATCGGACAGGCCGTGGCGGCTGTCGTCCACGCCGATAAGGCCGGTCCAATCGGGCCCGGCGTCGCCGATCTTAAGTTCGGCGCCCCGGCTTAAAACTGCCGCGAAAAAAATCGGAACTATCGCGAACAATGAGAGATTTGAGAAATGGAACATGGATACTCCTTGATCGTGCGAAACTATGTTTAACGCACCGGTTTGGGCATGTTACACACCGAACCGGCGCGTCGGGTTGGGTGGGATATTAAAGTGGGGCACTAAAACGTTAATCTTCTATCGCCGGCGACGATAAACCGGCCGGCAATAGATGCCGCACTATTGCCGCCGTGCGATGTAGTTTAAATAAATCATTAGCGGGCGACGATTGCCGGACAAGGGGCTATCGGGTGGTTGTTTACCAGCCGCCACGCGGGAATCGGGCCGGATGTTGAAAATTGGCAACAACCTCCCCCAACAGTTGCCATAATGTGAATATTCAACAAGGTTCATCCATTAACCGAAGTAAACGATTTGCCAGCCATCAGCTATTGAACTAGATTTTTGATAGCGAACCGGTTCTCAAGCAGTGTAACGAGCTTTTCAGCTCGAATCATATTCCTTCTTGTCTTTTGGCGAAGAATATCGTGGTTGCCGAGTTGGTCGAAAACATTGGCGGCTGGGATCGAGTCAGAAACGCGCTGGACGAAATCCGCGCTTGCCGCGATGAAACTCAATCGTTCTTCGGCGGCATATTCGACCAGTTGGACTCGTTGTGCGAAACGCTTTTGACGCGGCAGCGGCAGGTCGAAAATCCGGCCGCCGAAAGGAGCGATAACGTCTTGGCAAGCGGGACTGCCGGGAATAACCGCCTGGACTGCTTGTTAAAGGAATTTGATGCCGGCCGGGAGGAAATCCGCGGCGCACAACAAACCGTGCAAGAGCAGCTCACAAGGCTCGCAGCCGCCAAAGAAGATCTTACCGCCGCGCGGAATGAATTGCAGGCCGCCCGCGCCGAACTCGCCCGGCAAGGCCAGGAACTCTCGGCGATCAGCTCCCAGTCCATATCGGCCTCGCAGGAAGTCCAGTCAAGCATCAAAGACGAAATCCGCCAGATGGACGAACAACGATCGCTGTTGGAAAAAGAGCGCGCCGCCATGGAAAAGGCCGCCGAGTCGAACATTCAGAACAAAATCCAGGACGTCGAGCGGCAACAGGCGCTTTTGGAAAACCAGCGCGCGGCCATGGAAATGGAACTGGCGTCCGTGGGCGATAAAGCGGCCAGAATAGCCGATATGCTGGCCGAGCAGAAACGCATCTCCGCCCCGCAGCAAGCCGAGTGGGTCGAGAACTTGCTGCAAATGCGGGCGATGCTGGAAAACTTGACCCGGCAATTCGCCCAGGGCAAGCGGCAAGTCGAGGCGTCGCCGCCAGTCATCCGCCAGACTGGAGTCGCGGCCGCGGCAAGCGCCGACCCGGTCCTGGAATCGGTTTTGGCGCAATTTGAAGTCTTGCAGCAAGACCGCGTTTTCCGCCGTTCGGAAACGGCCGGATAAAATAAAAAAATTAAATCGGGATGACGCCATGAAAGCCATTCTGCCCAAAATCACGTTTTATTTTACAATCCTCGGCGTGGCAAGCGCGGCGCTGCTGCTTGGTGCGGCCGCAATGCTCCCCGGAACGAGGCCATACAAGCCGATATTCATCGGCGCAGCGGCGGTTGGAATGGTCTATGTTTTGGCGCACGGAATATCGGACCGCAGGCGGCTGATACGGCGGATTTTTGCCCGGCGAAGAAATAATTCCCCCCAAAACCAGGCTGCGCAAGGCTCTAAAACCCGCGGCGCCGCTCCGCCGCCCCGCCGAAAACCGGTCGATCCCAACGACATCCAAGCCCTGGTCGGGCAGATGCTGGCCCAAGACCGCTATGCCCTGCTGCTCCGCCAGAAAATCGCGGGAAATCTCAGCCCGGCTCAATTCGGCCTGGCACTTAAGGTCATGGGAGAGTGCATGGCGTTGGTTCCAGACGGCGACGTGGAACTGAAGGAGGGCGACTCCTCGCGGATTATTTCAGTCAAGCGGTTTTTCCTGGACCGTTACCCGATCACTAACCGGCAATATTATGAATTTGTGTCCGCGGGCTGCTATCAGCAGGCGGCCTTGTGGGACGAGGCGATCTTGCCCGGCGTGCTGGAGTTTATCGATCGCGACGGCAATCCCGGCCCAAAATACTGGCTAAACGGCTGTTATCCCGAGGACGAGGAAAAGCATCCGGTCGTGGGCATAAGCTGGTACGAAGCCGCCGCTTACGCCCGCTGGGTCGGCAAGCGTTTGCCCACCGACGCCGAATGGGTGAAGGCCGGCACCTGGCCCGTGCGCATTTCCTCCACCACTCAGGTGCAGCGCAGGTATCCATGGGGCGACGCCATGGACCGCAATTGCGCCAATCTTTGGGGATCGGGATCCGGGGGCACCGTGCCGGTGGATCAATATCCCGGCGGAGCGAGCGCAGGCGGCGTATATCAACTGATAGGCAACGTCTGGCAATGGACCGCCAGTCTTTACGGAGGCTCTTCTTTGCCCGCCGATCAATTGCCCATTTCCGGATTACGTTTGCCCTCGCCGCTAAGGAGCATCAGGGGCGGCGCATTCGATACATATTTCGACAAGCAGGCTTCCTGCCAGTTCCAAAGCGGCGAAAACCCCTTGAATCGCCGCAACAATATCGGTTTTCGCTGCGCGATCGGCGTTTGCGATCTGACGCTGGTCCAACCGCAAGTGGAGGTGCATGTATGACCAAAGCCGCCGTTCAACCGCTGGAATCGTACCGGCTGGTCCAATATGTCCTGCCGATTCCGTGTTACATTTGCGGCGCCGATAACACCTACGACGCCGAGTTTTGCCATCTATGCCTGGCGCCAATGGCACTGGCGCATCAAGCCAATGCGCAGAACGTAAAACCCAGGTTGGTGGGCATGATCGGCGCCAGCGGGGTGGGAAAAACCGTTTACCTGGGAATGCTCATGGACATGCTTTCCCAGCCGGCGTTGACAATCCAGGCCCTTGCCCGGGGCGCGTTTTCCATCACCATGCAGCAAAACACTATTTCGGCCCTGGCCCGTTGCGCCTTCCCCCGCAAAACCCCCAACGAACCCGACCGCTGGAACTGGGTGTATTGCCAGGTCCGCCGCCCGGGACAAAGGCATGACATGGAAATGCTCATGCCGGACATGGCCGGCGAAGCCATATTGGAAGAAGTTGACCATCCCCACACCTATCGCATTATCGGCCAGTTCCTGCAGAAATCCACGGCCGCCATGGTGCTTATCGACGCCTGCCAACTCAAAGCAGGCGGCCGCGACCAGGACTTCTTCAGCATGAAACTCCTCAGCTACCTGAGCGAACTCCACGCCGAATCCCGGGATGGATGGCGGCGAAGGCCGCTGGCCTTGATCCTTACCAAGGCCGATTGCTGCGAGGAGTGCCGCGACAATCCCGCCGATTTCGCCCGCATCCACGCCGCAGGTTTGTGGCAGTTGTGCCGGGAACGCTTCGGCTGCCATCGCTTTTTCGCCGCCAGCGTATCGGGCACTTGCCTTAGTTGCGACACGATGACCGAAGGGCGGCTGTATTTCCCGCTCCGCATCGAACCGCACGGAATTGTGGAGCCATTCGAATGGCTGGTAAATATGTTAGGAGAAAAATAAAGGAATTATATATCAATACTTTAGCCCGGGAGCCTGCTCCCGGAGTTTTCTATATCGAATATGAGCGAGTTCCGAACCCTGAATTCCGACCAGCACCAAGAGAATTTCTCCATGAATAAAATCGAACAAGCTATATTCACCTCCGCCAAGACAGACCGTGCGGTCGGGTATCAAGTGGTTGGGCACAGCTCCGGGATTCATCAAGTTGACATCCGGGAGTTGGCCGTCTGGTGCCCTTCGCACGACTCGCTTTTGGATCAGGGTCCGGATGCGGTGAGTTTCAATTTTCATCCCTTGCCCACCGGCGCCTTTTGCGTGTCGCGACCGTGCCCGCCGGTTGGGAATACAGCGGCCGCGGGGGAATGCGGGTCTATACCCATTGCCTGATTGTGCCGCCGGAAGCCTTGGCCCATTTCGCCAATAATCCCTTCGAAATTTTGCATGCCGCCACGTCGGCCGGGGCCCTGGAAATCCGCGATCCCGTCCCGGTGCACTTGGAGCCTTTGCTCCTTTCCAGCGGGGCGGCGCCGGTCGATCAATCCCTCTTGACCGGCCTCAGCGCCCAACCCGGCCCCGCGGCCATGGCCGTTTTTATTCAAGCGGCCCTAGATGCGCTGTGCCTGGCGGTGGCCGGCCAGCCTTCGATCGGTGAATTGATCGCCGGACTCTTGAATTGCCTGCCCCCGTCATGCCGGTTGGAATTTTCCTTTTCCACGGGTTTGAAATACTCCGGGCGCCGGCCCTTCCGCTTGATCGCCCTGCCCGGCGACCCCGGCGAGCGGCGCTGGCTTGCCCATCAGAATAACGTGACTGTGCTCGATCTGATTGAAAGCGCAGATCTGCCTTCGATTCCCATCGACGGCTGGGCCAGGCTTGTCGAACGCGTGCTGGCCTCGGGCCGGACCGCGTTTTTCGCCGCCCAATTATCCAAGCGCCGATTCAATCTCAAACCCGAAGACCTGCCCGCCTTCGGACTGCAATTGCTGGAGGATTTGGATGCCGCGGCCTTTTCCGATTCCGCTTCCGATCCCGGCAAGACAAGAACCTATTCCAAAAACGAAGACAATAAGCCCGATTCATACACGTCGGGCTGGCGAGACAACCTGCCGAGTGATAATTTCGGCCCGTCTCAGGATTCGCCCGGCAAAGAAAGGCAAATCCAACAGGCCCATGCCGCCCATCGGCAATTTCAGAAAACCCAAGCCCAGGGACAAAATCAATCCGCCCATCTCGCCGTCAAAGGGCCTTCGGCCGATCTTGCGCCCGAATCGCCCGAAGTCCTGGAAAAACTGGAACTCCTCGACGACCTTGTCTACGACGCCATCAGCGGACGCCCGGGCGCCTTGGAGCAATTGCAAACCTTGTGGCCCGCGTTGCGCGAGAAATTGGACTTCCAGATACTGGCCGAATCGCGCGAACAATATCTGCGTTTCGCCTTGACGATCTGGGAAAATTGCATAGACGACAACAATGTCCGCAACCCAGCCAAGGCCGTCCAAGCCCTCGACGTGCTCTGCCTCCTGTTCGAGGAATAGGGTTCAGGGTTCGGGATTCAGTATTCTTATTTAGCCCCCGGTGAACACACCCGGGGCTTGTGTCGGACTTTATAAGCTGGTTCACACAAGAAAGAATATTCCACCCTCACCCTAACCCTCTCCCGGAGGGAGATGCATCCATACAAGAACCTCCTGTCTTGCGGAAACGTATCAAAAGAATAATGACATTTTTACCAGAATTATTTCTCCCCGGAGGGGCTTAGTCGTGTAGCCGGCTTCTGCCCCGGAGGGGCTTAGTCGTGTAGCCGGCGGCGTCAGCCGCCGGTAAAGGGCATACTCAAATACAAAAGCCCTGAAAGGGCGACATTGAACTTAAAAATCCGGCCATATTGTACATGCCTATATAGGTGGGGTTGGGGAATTTTTGGGAAATGTGCTATACTGGCCCCCTTAATTCATGCCCTGCCCGGTTTCTATCCGGCTTGATGACCCTACCAAAATTCCGGAGTAAATAGTAATGATCCAAGAGCAAGGTCCGGCCATGATCGAGGCCCAGGGGCTTTCGAAATTCTTTGGCGATTTTGCGGCTATAAGAGACGTAACTTTCAAGATCCACAAGGGCGAAGTGGCGGCCTTTCTCGGTCCTAACGGGGCCGGCAAAAGCACCACCATGAAATTGTTGACCGGATATCTGGCCCCGTCGGCCGGCGTGGCCAGGATTGCCGGCCACGATATGGGGCCCGATCGGCTGGCCGGCTCGGCCTGCTTGGGCTATCTGCCCGAAAACGGCCCGCTTTATCCCGACATGTCGCCCCGCGGCCTGCTTAGCTTCTTTGCCGACGCCCGGGGACTTACAGGCCAGCGGAAACGCGAGCGGATCGACGCCGTAATCGATCTCTGCGACCTGCACAGCGTGATCGGCAAGCCCATCGGCAAGCTTTCCCGCGGATACCGGCAGCGGGTGGGCATGGCCCAGGTCTTGCTCCACGAGCCCGACGTCCTGATCCTCGACGAGCCCACCGCCGGACTCGATCCCAACCAGATCCACGAGGTCCGCGAAACAATCCGCAAACTGGGCCAGAGCAAAACAATCCTGCTCTCCACGCACATATTGCAAGAGGTGTCGGCCATGGCCGGCCGCGTGTTGTTCATCGACGAGGGGCGATTGGTCTTCGACGGCCCGATCAAGGAACTGACCCGCGACGGCAAGCCCCTGGACGAGCATTTCCGCCGCTTAAGCAGCCAACTTGCGCCGGTGTAGAAATACGAGTGGACAGTGTGCAGTGGACAGTGAAACATGATAGGATCTGCCCGCTACCCACTAAAAAAACAAATCCCGAACCCTGAACCATATAAAACCATGAACATCAGCGTTCCACTTGCGGTTTTCAAACGCAACTTCGTCAGTTATTTCGCCAGTCCGACGGGTTACCTGTTCATTTGCGTTTTCGTGTTGATGTGCTCGGCGTCGGCATTTTGGCCGCCCGACTTCTTCAACAACAACCTGGCAAACTTAGACCAGCTCAGTTGGGGGATCCAAATCCTCGGTTTCCGCTTCGGATTTTCCATCATCATGCTGGTCTTCATCCCCTCGATCACCATGAGCATCTGGGCCGAGGAGCGAAGGCAGGGCACCGACGAACTTCTACTTACCATCCCGGCCGGCGATTTCCAGATCGTGCTCGGTAAATATCTCGCCGCGGTGGCCATATTCACCGTCGCGCTTTTGTTTTCGCTCATTTGCAACTTCGCCGTGCTCAAATGGCTGGGCGATCCGGACGCGGGCCTGTTCCTGGGCACATACTTCGGCTACTGGCTGATCGGGCTGGCCATGCTGGCCGTGGGCATGGCCGCCTCGTTTCTGACCAGCAATTTGACCGTGAGTTATATCCTAGGAGTTTTGTTCAACGTGCCGCTGGTGTTCGCCTCTGCCGCCGAGGTGCTTTTCGGCCCGACGTTGGCCGCCCCGCTTAAAAATTTCTCCATCGGCGAGCAGTTCGCCGATTTCGGCCACGGACTGATCTCGCTCTCCGGCATAATCTACTTTCTGGCCATCGTGGCCGTAATGCTGTACCTGAGCATGGTGCTCATCAAGCGCAGGCACTGGGTCACCGGCCGGCAAGGCAGCTCCATGGGCGTGCATTACACATTGCGATTCTTTTCCCTGGCCGCGATCGCCCTAGCAATCACGGTCATGTTCGAGCGGCACGACGTTCGCCTGGACATCACCGCCGAAAAACTCAGTTCGCTGGCCCCACAGACCGTGAAAATGCTGGCTGAGTTGAAACTCGATCACCCGGTGCAGATCGACGCCTTCGTCAGCCCCGACGTGCCCGAGGCCTACGTGCAAACGCGTTTGAACCTGCTCACCACCCTGCGGGAATTCCAGGCCCGAGGCAAGGGCATGATCCGCGTCACCGTGCACAACACCGAACCGTTAAGCGACGAGGCCGGCCTGGCCGAAAAACGCTTCGGCATCGAGCCCAAGCGCGTGCCCACCAGGCAGCACGGCGTGATGTCGTTCGACAACATCTTCATGGCCGTGGCCGTTACCGGCGGGCTGGAAAAAGTCATCCTACCCTTTATCGACCGCGGCACACCCGTGGAATACGAGTTGATCCGCTCGCTGTGCACCGTGACCCAGGAAAAACGCAAGCGGGTGGGAGTGCTTACGACCGACGCCCAGCTTTTCGGGCGATTCAACCCCATGAATCCGGGTTCGGGCGGAAACTGGACAATTATCGACGAGCTGGAAAAGCAGTACGACGTGGTGCAGGTGAATCCTTCGCAACCGATAACGGAAAAGTATGACGTGCTTCTGGCCGTTCAGCCCTCCACGCTCGGCCCCGAGGAAATGAACAATTTCCTCGCAGCGGTCGAGAACGGGCAGCCCACCGCGATTTTCGAGGACCCCTTGCCCTACTTCAGCAACCTGCCCGGCACGATCATGCCGCGCCGCCCGCCCGGCGGAATGGAGGCCATGCTCATGGGCAGCCGGCCGCAACCCAAGGGCGACATCCGCCCGCTGTGGAACCTGCTGGGCGTGGACTTCATGGCCAACGACGTGGTCTGGCAGAATTACAATCCTTACAAAAAGGCCGGCTTCTTCCCCAAGGAGTTCGTGTTCGTCGATAAGGACGAAGACAAAGGCAATGTCAATGCTTTTGGGACTGACGACAACATCAGCTTGGGCTTGCAGCAGGTGCTTTTCCCATTCCCGGGTTCGGTTGCCAAGCTGAACGCCTCGCAAATGAAATTCATGCCCTTGGCCAACACCGGCAAAAACACGGGCACGGTGCGGGTGGCGGAGGTCATGCAATTTTCGCCCTTCGGCGGCCGCGGCGAGCTGAACGAAGACCGCCGCCAGGTGCCCACTTTCAGCGAATACACGCTGGCCGCGGAGATCGAGGGCAAGATAAAGCCCCGCCAGCCGCCGGCCGAGGAAAAAGACGCTAAAAAAGCCGGAGAGACTAAAACCGACGATCCCAAGGCGGATGACAAAGCCGCGGCCGAGGAGAAAAAACCCGCCCCGCCAAAGGAAGTCGATCTGCACGTGGTCCTGGCGGCAGACATCGACATGCTTTCCGACGCCTTTTTCCAATTGCGCAAATGGGCGAAGCGCCGGAAAATGAAATCAATTTCCAGTTCGACAACGTGACCTTCATCCTCAACGCCCTGGATAAGCTGGCCGGCGACGAGCGGTTCATCGAGATCCGCAAACGCCGCCCCCGCCACCACACGCTCACGCGCATCGAAAAGGAAACCCAAGCCGCACAGGACGAAGTGGCCAAGCAGCATGACAAATATTTAAGCGACATACAAAAGGCCGAAGACGACGAGCGCAAGGTCGTTGAAGACAAAGTGAAAGAATTGCAAAGCCAGCAAAACACCGACACCATGCAAACGCTTATCAAAGTGCAAATGATCCAGAACGATCTGAACCGCAGGATGGAGGCGAAACTGGAACGCATCAAAAGAGAGAAAAAAACGGAGTTCGATAAAATCGAAACCGACTTGAACAGGAAAAAGGAACAATACCAGAAACAATACAAGATGTGGGCGGTGATCCTGCCGCCGATCCCTCCGCTTTTGCTGGCGATAGTGGTGTTTTCACTGCGCCGCAAGCGCGAACGCGAAGGCGTGGCAAAATCCCGCTTGAGATAAATTGATTACTATGATTTCAACACGGAGACACGGAGATCACGGAGGTATTTTGAAAATTCAATGAATGCCGGGAAAAAAAGCAACTTTTGTAGACGGCGGTTAACAGCCGCCGGATAAAAAAAACACCAATGCTCCGGTGGTCGTTGACCGCCGGCAAAAAAATGTTACCGACACGAGACCCAATAAGCGAAATTCCTTTATCCATATACATCTCCGTGTCCTCCGTGCCTCCGTGTTGAATTATTATACGACATTACGAGGTTTCAAATGAACGAGAACGCGAAAACGATTTCTTTGATAACTATAGCGGTTGCACTGGCCCTAATCGCCTGGATTAGCCGGCCCGGCCAGTGGACGGGCACCCCGAACAAGGCCGTGGGCGAAAAACTCACCGCCGATTTTGATCCCCTGGCCGCCGCCAGCCTGAACATAACCGAGTACGACGAATCCACGGCCACGATCCATCCCTTCGAGGTGGCCCTGGTCGAAGTGAAGGGCAAGCCGCGCTGGTCCATCCCCTCGCACAGCGATTATCCGGCCGACGCTGAAAAACAGGTCGCCAACGCGGCGACCGCGCTTATGGGCCTGCAAATCTTAAGCGTGGAAGGCGATACGCCGGCAGACCATGAAAAATTCGGCGTCGTCGATCCGGATCTAAAGACCCTCAAGGCCGGGGCCTCGGGCGTGGGCATGCGCGTTACCATCCGCGATAAAAGCGGCAAGGAACTGTTGTCGCTGGTGATCGGCAAGGAAGTGCCCGGCCGGCCCGGTCTGCGCTACGTCCGCCGCACCGGCCAGGATCCTACGTACACCGCGGCCGTAAACACGGCCAGCCTTTCCACGCAATTCGACCGCTGGATTGAAAAGAATCTGCTGAAATTCAACGCCTGGGACCTGGAAAGCGTTAAAATCCACGATTACTCGGTAGACGTTTTGCAAGCGCAATAGTGCAAAAAGGCGAAATAACCCTGGATTATTCCGACCAGGCCGAGCCGAAATGGAAACTCGCCGAAGACCGCCGCTTCACCGACGACGGCAAATGGAAGCCCGTCAAGCTCAAAGCCGACGAGGAACTGAATACCACCAAGCTCGATGGACTTAAAACCGCCCTGGACGATTTGAAAATCGTGGACGTCGTGCCCAAGCCGCAAGGGCTTAGCGCCGACCTGAAAGCCTCGGCCGATTTCATGAAAAAAGAAGATTCACTGCTCACGTTGCAGTCCCGCGGGTTTTTCCCGGCCAAGCTGGATCAACAGATCGAACTGTTTTCCAAGGAGGGCGAAGTTCGCTCGCTGATGAAAGACGGCGTGGAATATGTTCTCCGTTTCGGCGATATAACCGCCAGGGGCGAAACCGCGCAGGCCAAGGAGGATGAAAAAGACAAGGAGCAAAAGGAAGGCCAAAACAAGGAAACCAAAAAATCCTCCACCGGGCAGAATCGCTATTTGTTCGTAATGGCCGAGTTCAACCCCGAGGTCATTCCCAAGCCGAAACTTGATCCTCTGCCCGAGGCCAAGCCGGAGGCGGAAAACAAACCCGCCCCGGAATCGAAGCAACCCGCCAAGCCCGAGGAAAAATCCGCCCAGTCCAAAGACGCCGCCAAGCCGGCCGAGAAAGAGACTGTCGCCAAGGAAAAGGAAGCCGCCAAGCCGGCAGAGAAAGCGGCCGAGTCCAAGGAAAATCCAGTTAGCGAAAAGAATGAGGTGGCGGCCGAAAAGAAGGAAAAACCTGGCGAGAAACTAGCCGAAAAACCTTCGCTCGAGGCCCAGCGCCAGCAGGTCGAGAAGGAAAACAAGCGTAAGCAAGAGGAATACGAAGCAAAACTCGCCGCCGGAAAAAAACACGCCGAGGAACTAAACGCCCGGTTCGCCGATTGGTACTACATCATTTCCGACGACGTATACCGCAAAATCCGCCTGGGACACGACGACATCGTCAAGAAAAAGAGAAAAAGAACGCCAAGGCCGGCAATAAACCCGGCGACGAAGAACTATCTCCCACCAATCCGGCGATAGATTTTAACGACCTGCAAAAGCTAGGCCCCGGTGGAAATTAAACCCATAAAGCCGCGATCATTGGTCACGAAATTCGCTTCACGATATTTTTATCTATATGCTAACTTACCGCGAAACCGCAAGCGGTTTATTGGCGCGAAGTTAAGAAAAGTACGTGGGAGCGGTCACGCGCGTGCCGGGCGGAATTTTTTGGGCTAGTTCCTCCGCATCAAGGGCGAACAGCGGGCAAATTTCCACGGCTACGCCCTCGGCCAATTCGGCGCCGGCTTGTTCGAGCCACCGAGCGTGCTGGGCGGCCATCATCGCCCGCACCATCTCCGGCGTATCGGTCGCCGCGCCCGATGCGTTCTTTAGCGGTGCGAAACCCTCCTGCGGATCGATCTCCACAACTATCGCATTCTTTGAAAACGGCATCAGATCGAAAATGAACCGCTCGAACTTGATGGCGTTGGGCGTCTTGGGCTCGACGAACTCACCGCCGGCGTCGATATGCGCCACTTTTTTATGGGCGTAGTGGAACGGCAGCCCCTCGGCCGATCCTGCCATGCGCAAGCATGGCCGTGTCCAATACGTGGACCGCGATGCTGCCGGCCCAGATCGCCAGCGAACCGTCCGGGTTGCGGCGCCGGGCAACGTCGTCGGGCAGGTCGCTGTATTCGATCACGTGCGACCGCCCGTCCACCTCGACCACGTTGCCCACCCTGTCCATCGGATCGCGCTTGGCGATTACCTGTGTCGTAAGCTCCGAATCGCCCAGGATGTGATAACCGATCAACTCCGGCCCGCATATATCGACCAGTGGATTGTCCACTTGGAAGTAGAACAATTGGCGGATTCCGCGCCGCCGGGCATCATCGAGCCCGCCGCTTGCCGCCAGGGCCGCCAGCATCCCGCCGTGTCCGTCCGGGCTAAGGGCGATCTGCGACGGTGATTCCAACAACACCTTGCCGGTTGCTTCATCGACCGCGGGCATGGTGCCTTGGCAAAATATCATCAGGTCGTCCTCGGGCAGCCCGAAGCGATCATGCTCTTTGAAAAAGGCCACGGTTTCATCGTGCGTTTTCGGGCTGGTCATCAGGTAGAGCGGAATTTTCACCCCGTAGCGGCGCGAGGCGGCGACGATCTTTTCCACGTGAATTTGAAACAGCGTGCGGCCCGACACCGGCCCAATCGCATACATCCCCTTGGGATGATCGAAACCCAGCCGGGTTCCCTGCCCTCCGGCCACCAGGATCGCACCCACCTGGCCGGCGGCCAACGCCTCGCGTCCCCGCTGCCGAGCTTGCCCGGGAGTAAAAGCATTTTGCGAACTGTTTAAACGGATCGCCGGGGGAGGGGCGGCGCGATTGGCCAACTCGCGCACGTCGCTCTGATCGTTCCGCCGCCTATAAAGCCGATCGAGCAAGGCAAAGTCGATGCGGCTGATCTGCCCGGCCAGGTCCCGGCGCTGGGCCTCGTTCAGCCGGTCCCAAAAGGCCAACAAATGTTCTTGCCCGTATGGGGCCAAAATGGATATAAGTGTGTCTTTCACGTGATTGAATATCTCTCTGTTAATGGAAAAGATCAAACGCCTCCACAACCCCCAATGTTACCGTCCAGGGCTAAATAACTAGCATGACATGCTAAATATATACCAGCCCGGCAGAAATTCGTCAAGAAAACAACAAACCGCAAAACCGTCCGTTGCATTTGAGGCTTGGAGGCGTTTTGCGGTTTGTCGCCGTTATAAACTTTTTTTAAAACGTAACTATCAAATTGGAAGCAACGGTGAACTGGTAGGTGCGTAGATGATTCCCGTAGGGAAACGGTCGTGAAGGATCTGTTGCATTAGGCGATCCATCGTAGGCGTCCCAGCGGACTTCGGGGCCAAAGAGCACATTCGGGTGCGGGCGCCAGTTCAGGCCCAGGGTCACATCGTGGAAGTTTCCCGCAAACCCGGGCGGACCGTCCCATCCCTTATCGGTCAACAGCACGTTTCCGACGCCGGCGACCCGCGAGCCTTCCTCGTCGCAGATCCATTCGTAGCGGGCTCCTGCCGACCATTTATCGTTGAGCTTGTAAATCAGCACCTCTTCCAGGCCGTACCAGTTGGCGTTTTGTCCAGGAGTAACAACGGAGCCGTTTTTCTCTTGGCCGGCATCTATTTGCGTAGCATACTGTAATTTCTCGGTGAGTTGATCCGTGTAAACGATATATACGCTGTCGCGCTCGTGCAATCCCGTGAAACCAATTTGCGGGCCGGTGTCGGTCATAATGGAAATAGTCTGCTTCTTATCACTGCTGGTCCATTTGCCGCCGCCGAGGAAATTCCAGGTATTCGATGGATCCTCAAACTCCTGCCAGCCGCGGTTGATTCCTCCGATGACCTTCCAACCGTGACCCAAATTATATTCCGCCTGAAGGCCGGTAACTAACACCGGGTCGAAATAGCCCCCCATCATGTAACAGTGAGAGTAGAAGAAGTTCATCGGCGCGGGCACAACTTCATAGCTGGTAAAGGTGGCAAAGTGCCCCAACTTGACGGTCAAATTGTCGATTGCCGTCTCCATGTAAAATTGCGGCAGCACCAGGCCGTAAAAACTGTTGGAGTCGTCGAAGCGGTTTTCCAGGCCGAAGCATTGCCCGAAACGCCAATCAGTGCCGTAGCACAAGTCGATCCGGCCGCCCAGGTCCCAACCACAGCCATCAGTGTTGGTCGGCCGATTGAAGTACAACCACGCCTGATTCAACTGATATTCCCGGTCGCGATCGTTAGTGATGTTTGGCCCATTGAACCGGTCCGCAGGCCGCAGGTTATTAAATGTGATGCCTTGTTCAACCCAGCCCCCCATGTCGATATTATGCGCCTGAAAGAAACATGGCTGGGGTATATGCCAGGGTTTGGGCGGGTCGGGCGCTGCGTATCCGTTTCCGCCGCCTTGCGCCGCTCCTTCAGTCGAATTCGGAGACGACTCCTCGGCGGCCTGCACTTCCTGCGCTTTCTTCGTGTCGGCCCATTCAAAGGCGTCTTGTCCTTCTTGGGAAACGTTTGTAGTCGGGTAACTGTTGTTATTGTAAGAGGTCTGCACCACCGAGCCCGGCTGGCGGTTCGAGTCTGCTGCCCATGTCGGATTTTCTGTCGCGATAAACATTATCGCCACGTTCATGGCAATTATTGCCACCCAATTTAGCAGTTTCATCTTCATACTCCTTAAAAATGAAGTCTGTGTTACTATCGGAATAGAGCGAAGCCGCCAATAGCGATTGTTCCGTGGTAAATACCGTGTCGCAACGGATTGCCCGCCCGGACTAAAGGAATATGTCGCCTGGGAAAAATGTGCGGCGAAAGCCGCGGCTCAGATTGCCGGATGTTTTCCAACCGCCGCCATGAAGAACAAAATACTCTCGCAAACTCTTCGTGAAATCACTGGAAAGACAATTATCGCAATAAAAACGATTATGCCGGTTGTGAGGGATTGCCTCGTTTAGGCCGCCAAAATTCTTATCCGCCGGTGAACTCATCGCGCAGGAATTTCGCGGCGGCATCCCATTTTTCCGCGGCGGCGGAGAAATCAACCTCCATCGGCTTCACCGTTTTCGGCGATTCCAGGCGGGTTTTTACCTTCGTCCGCGGATTAAGCGGAATTTGCGCCTCTCGCCCCGGGCAAGCTTCTCCTCCACGGCGGGCGAAAGCAGGTAATCCAGCAAACGCCTGGCGTTCTGCGCGTTCGCACTACCCCGGATAATGGCCAGCGTATTGGGAATAAACAGCGTTCCCAGCCCGTCGGGACCCTGATCGGGATATACGATCGCCACCGGCATTCCCTTTTCCAATTCGATTATGGCGTCGTCGGTGTCGGTTATTCCGAAACTCAATTGTCCGCCGCCCACGGCAAGGGCCACTTGCTTGTTGCCGGAAACGATCCGCACCTCGTTCGCCTTCAGTTGCTCATAATAGGCCTTCGCTTTTTCATCGCCCCAGGCGGCGAACAGGCAGGCCGCATGCGTGGCAGTGGTGCCGAAAAGCGGCTTTGCCATTGCGCATCGCCCCTTCCATTTCGGATCGGCAAGGTCATGGATTGATTTTGGCCTTTCGGATTCGGGAACCAGATTGGTGTTGACGATAAGCACCCTGGCCCGGGCGGCAAAACCATACCAAAGCCCTTCCGGCGAGCGGAATTCGGCGGGGTAATATTGACCGACGGGCGAATCGTACTGCTGCAACAG
This sequence comes from Pirellulales bacterium, assembly GCA_963838495.1. GTDB lineage: Bacteria > Planctomycetota > Planctomycetia > Pirellulales > Thermoguttaceae > JBEKIK01. Next base: position 1,700,740 of record CAWIRC010000001.1, read on the forward strand.
CCCTTGCCGCTCGAGGCGCAAGGTGTTGAGGATCTCGTTGTTCCAAAAAAGGTCGCACCGCGGCCGGTCGCGCTCGGCCGATATGGCCTCGGCCAGCCCCACGGTCTTGGTTGATTCGGTGTCGAATTTCGGCCGCACAACAATTCCGGTTTGGGCCGTGAAATCGTCGAAAATCGGCTGGGAGAATTCCGAGTCCAAGGCGGTGTAAACCACGACTTCCCGGCCCGTCGAAGACCAGCACCCCGTAAACGCCAATAGCAGAATTGCAAATTGAAAATTGAAAAAAAAGCCCTGCAAATTGAGTTTTGCAAAGCCGCGGTTATTGGCCGCGCAATATTGTGGATTCAATTTTCCCCGCATATAAGTCCTTTCTGAATGAGCATGTTATCGTATAATATTAGTGGGTATATTACAATCCGCCGCAAGAATGGCCATCAAATAATTCAGATATAAACAGCCGTTTAATACCGAACTACCAATGTCTTCGATATTGCCAATACGCCCTCACCCTAACCCTCTCCCAAAGGGAGAGGGGACTTTTTTAATTACCAATTATCGCATTGCCGGTCTCGCGCTTCTAATATGCTTCATCAATTGCATCCGATTTGACGTCGCCAAAGCGGCCCCTGAACCGAAAACCGCCCCTCCGCAACTCCGCCCTATAGATGAAACAAAGGCGGCCTTGCACGGCGTTCGCAAGCTCTCGGGCAAACGACTCACGCTCTATACCGATGCCGGCGGCGATGAAATCGACCGCCTGCCGGGGATTTTCGACCAGGCATTTTTGCAGTATTGCGAGTATTTCCACGTTCCGCCCGGCGAACTGGCCCACTGGATGATGCGCGGCTTTTTGATGAAAGACAAGTCCCGATTCCTGCAAACCGGCCTGTTGCCCGGCGGTTTGCCCGATTTTCTCCATGGATTTTCGGCGGGCCACGAACTCTGGATTTACGATCAGCCCAGCGATTACTACCGCCGCCACCTGCTTTTGCACGAAGGCGTGCACGGTTTCATGAACGCGGTGCTGGGCGGCTGCGGCCCTACCTGGTACATGGAAGGCATGGCCGAAATGCTGGCCACGCACGAATTGCAAGACGGCCGGCTAAAACTCAATTACTTCCCAAAAAATCGCGAAGAAGTTCCCGAGTGGGGACGCATCAAGCTTATCAAGGATGCCGTGGCCGGCAATCGGTCCGAGTCGCTTAGGAGCGTCATCGAGGGGCCGCGCAATCTGCAAAAAGAAACCGAACTTTACGCCTGGAGTTGGGCCGCCGCCGCCTTCTTGGACCGCCATCCCCGCTATCGCGACCGCTTCCGGCAACTTTACAAACAGGTGGGCCGGCCGGATTTCAACGAATTCGTATTCGACCTTTTCGAAAAAGACTGGCCCGAGCTTAGCGAAGAATGGCAAGTGTTCATCGCCGGGCTGGAATACGGCTATGATGTCGCCCGCGCGGCGATCGATTTTACCCCGGGCAAACCGCTGCCTGAAAAAGGGACAGTTGTTTCCATAGCGGCCGATCGCGGATGGCAAAACAGCGGCATTCAATTACAGGCGGGCGCAAAATATCGATTAAAGGCCTCGGGCCGCTATCAAGTCGCAAATCAGCCTAAAATCTGGTGGTGCGAGCCCGGCGGCGTCTCCATCCGCTATTATCAGGGCCGGCCCTTGGGCATCCTGCTGGCCGCCGTGCGCCGGATAACCCCGACGAAAACAAACCTTCTACCTTTCTCGATCCCATAACCGTCGGCCTGGGCACAACGATAACCCCAGGAAAATCGGGCACTTTGTTCCTTAAGATCAACGATTCGGCCGCCGAATTGGACGACAACGCAGGCGAAGTGCACGTGGAAATAGCGATAGTTAAATAAACGTCTTGGCCACGCATGGGCACTAACCGAAGGTTGGCCGGCGAGCGAATTAAAACGGCAAATCCCGCTCGTCGTTGCTGCGGATGCGCTCCAGGCGGTCGAGAAGCTGCCGCTTGCGCAGGCTTTCGGGCAGCCTGGCAAGTTCCCGCTCGATTACCGCCTGGCCGAGCGCCCGCGTTTCAGGCGCGGCATAATCGATCAAATACTCCAAGAGCGTGCTGAGGGCGTTGGGCGTGCACAGGTTTTGGATAAAGCCCGGAATGGAGAATTCCATGAACTGTTCGCCGGTTCGCCCCAGGCGGTAACAGGCGGTGCAGAAACTGGGAATGTATCCGTCAACAAGCAGTTCCCTGAGCACCACGTCCAGCGGCCGGATGTCGCCCAGTTCGAATTGCTCGCGTTCGAGAACCTGCGTGTCGCCCAATTCGGTGTATCCGCCCAGCTCGACGCGCGATCCGGCGTCGATTTGCGAAACTCCCAACGCCAGCACCTCGCGGCGGACCTCGGGCGGCTCCCGGGCCGTAAGCACCATGCCGGTATAGGGCACCGAGAGCCTTAAAATGGCCACCAGACGCTTGAAATCATCGTTCGATACTAGATATTTATCGTCGAGTTTCACTCCGCTGGCCGGGCGGAGGCGGGGAAAGCTGATGGTATGCGGGCCGGCGTTGTAATATTTTTGCAGATGCAGGGCGTGAGACACCAACCCCAGCACCTCGAACCGCCAATCGTACAGTCCGAACAGGGCCCCAATGCCCACGTCGTCGCATTCCGACTCGATCGCCCGGGCAACGCCGTCCAGCGCACACAGATAATCGGCCTTGCGGGTATGGGGCGGATGCACGCGACTGTAGGTTTCATGGTGATAGGTCTCTTGGAAGATCTGATACGTGGCGATCCCCGTGTCATGGATGATTGAGTACCCTTGGTGATCCAAAGGCGCGGCATTGATGCTGACCCTGCGGATTTCACCGTGGCGCGATGCCGTGCCGTAAACGTGCTCGACGCACTGGGCCATGAATTCGGCGTCATACTGAGGATGCTCGCCGAAGACCAGGATCAGGCGCTTGTGCCCCTTGTTTTCCAGGGCCAAAACCTGCGTGCGGATTTCATCTTCGTCCAGCGTGCGGCGAATCACTTCCTGGTTCGAGCGGCGGAATGCACAATACACGCAGTCGTTGTTGCACTCGTTGCCGATGTAAAGCGGGGCGAATATCACAATGCGGTTGCCGTACACGTCGCGCTTGAGTTGCCGGGCGGCGCCGAAGATCTCTTCGACCAATTCCGGCTCGTCGGCGCCCAGAAGCGCGGCCGTTTCCTCGACCGCCAGATGCTGCTTGGCCATGCTCTTGGCGATAATGTCGCGAACCTCGCCCGCACACGTGGGCCGGTTCAACAGGCCGTGCAAGCGCCGCTCGTCGATAAAGTCGCGCCCGCTCTGGCTGAGTTTCGTCCGATCGATGACATACGACATGGCTAATGCAAACTCGTGTACTTCCGTCGATTTGGCTTTATGCCAACGTGCTTAAGCCCACGGGTTACAACCCGTGGGCTTGGATCGATTCCGTTTACCAAAATTATATGCGCAACTAAGTGCCGAATCCCGCGGGGCGGCCGTAAAGTTTTTCCCGCGTCGCCCAAAGACCCGCCGACGGGGTGGGTATGAAATAAATCTGTTCGCCGCCGGGCAAATCATTAAATCCTTCTTTCATCCGGTCGAGGGGATATTTTTCCAAAGTCTCGCCCAGGTCGGCGTAGCGGAAATTAACGCTTTCGATCTCGGCTTTTGACATGTGGCCCGGGGCATAAGTAATAGTGAACCGGCCTTCAGACGAACCGTGAATCAGATGCGCCGTGGCATGGGCGAAATCCTGCAACACCGGGTCGCGGCGGTAATTTTCCATCACCTTGGGAGTGCCGCAATAACCGTACTTGCGGATGATGGCGTCCACCTCGGGCTGCTCGCCGAAGCGCTTCAACCCCGGGGCGATGATGATCAGCTCTCCGCCGTCGGCCAGTGCCATGCGCGTGCGGTATACGGCCTTGTTGGCCACCCAGGTGCTGTAAAATTCGTCGCCCTGCATGACACAGACCACTTTATGCAGCGGTTTTTCCAGGGCGGTGATGTTTTGCTCGCGCGATTGCCGGGCGGCCTGCAAATATGTGTCCAGATCGTCGCCCACGTAAAGCCCGGTGTGGACCAATTCGCCTTGCTCGTTGCGGGCCATGACGATCTGCACGTAAACGTCGGGCAGGCGGCCGAGATAATCGTCTTCGGCCTTGTTGAAGCATTGCCGCACGGGTGTGATCAGCGTACCAAGGTTGTTCTCGATCCCGCAGCAGGCAGCGGCCATGTGCGAGGCGCAGATCAATTCCTTGCCCGCCAGGCCGATGAAATAATTTTTGTTGTGATTGGCAAAACCTAAAACCTCGTGCGGCACCACGTGGCCGACGTGGATGATCAAATCCCAACGCTCTTCCATCAACATGGGATTGAGCACGATTGGGAACGGCCAATCGGCCGCGCCCTTGGTAATTTTTTTCACAAAATCGGCCGGAATCTCGCCCACCTTCACGCAGCCCCCGCGCCAATCATGGGCGTGGATCCGTTCTTCCGGAATCGAGCCGAACATCCGCCGGTTTTCATCGATAGTGTGGGGCACGTGCTGGCCAAGGGTAGGGATCACGTGCACTTCGGCCTGCTTGGCGAAAAGATTATACAACATCTCCGTCATCTGCCCGGCCTTGGAATGCGCCCTGGTAATATCCGGCGGCAAGAGCAATACCCGGCGGGGCTGCTTACATAACCGACTCTTGGCCTCCTCGGCCGTGCGTGCCATCAACTCTTGTATGCGTTTCGGACTTATGTGATCGGATTTTTCGCTGAACCAGGGCATAATAACCTCGTTTTTACGCGTTCCCGGGACATGTTAACGTCGTCAAATGGTATAAAATATCATTTTATGCCCCTTATGACTAGGCATTGGCGGAGAAGAATCAACGTGAGGGCGGCAATACGTCCGTTGGGGCGATAGTTGTACTGTCGCCCCTGGGGGTGGAAGTACAACTTCCACCCCAGCAATCGGCGATGATTTCCCCTATTTTTTCCGGGATAAACCCTTTTGACAGGCGTTTTCATATTGTGGACCACATTTACGGTAACTCGACAGGGCCAATAGACCCCGAACTGCTGGGCCGGCTGCTGGATCGGTATGCCGATCGCCTGGCACTTTACGCCCGGCAATTGTGCAACTGTCCGGAAGACGCGGTCCAAGAGGCCTTTGTGGAACTCGCCCGGCAACCGTCCGCGCCTACGGAACCGGCACTTTGGCTGTATCGAGTGGTTCGCAACAAGGCAATAAGCGCGTCTCGGGCCGACCGGCGACACAAAACGCACGAATCGCTGGCGGCCGGACGCCGCAGCGCCTGGTTCGAGTTCTCGTCCGGCGACGCCCTGGACGCCGCAACGGCCATGACGGTTTTACAAGAACTTTCCTCCCTGGAGCGGGAAGTGGTGGTGGCTCGCATCTGGGGCGGATTGACCTTCGAACAAATCGGCGAACTGATCGGGTCCACCGACAGCACCGCCCATCGCCGTTACGAATCTGCACTGGCCGCAATACGGCAGAAATTGAGGATACCATGTCGGAAAAAAGAATAAACGAAGAACTATCGGCCGTCGAAGCCGCCCTGGCCTCGTTAAAGCCCGCGGCCTCCGGCGTAGACCGCGACCGCGTGATGTTCCTGGCGGGCCGGGCGTCCGTGTTGCCAAATGCTCCGCCGCGCATGCGTCTAAAACGTGAATGGCTGTGGCCTTGCATAACCGCCGTCTCATTACTCTTGGCGATTGTTTCTAGCAGCGCGTTGGTTTTGCACAGAACGGGTCCACAAAATATATCTCAAAAACTTTGGTACGAAAACGTACGAAAAGAAACAGACGAAACTATGTACCCGCGCCCAAACACTCGACGTGATAATATGCGCATGGATTACCTGTCGTTAAACAGACTAATAGTGGAAAAAGGCGTGGATGCCTTGCCCGGCCCGTTGTGGATCCCGATCGGGCCGGAAAATATTCCTCGTCGTGACCCAATGATGCAGGACGAGTGGAAAATGTTTTAAACAATCAAGAGTATTACTAAATCTACCGCGGAGGACGCAGAAGATAGCAGAGGGTTTTAAATGATAAAAAACATTTTTACCTGCCTCTGCGTCTTCTGAGGCGACAATAATTTTACACAAGGAAAACTATATGAAATACATTATCCGTTTAGCCATTTTCCTTTCACTTTGTTTTTTAAGTACTATTTCAGTTTGCGCCGCAGAGGCGCCGGCTCAGAGCAAGCAGGAGGCGGAGCCCGAGCTGAAAGTTATCAATCTTTCCGTATATCCCGCACCGATCCCCCGCCCGGCCCTGAAATACCGTTTGCTGCCGCGTTACGCTGACCAAACCCCGGGCAATGCCGCACCTTTATATGATGCAGTTTTTATGCAGATTGCTTTTGAGAATGGCATAAGAGAAGCGTTATCAAAAGATATAAAAGACGAAAAAGAACAGGAAAAGTACTATACAAACGCCGACAAACTCTCCTTGTGGCTGGACACGCCGCTAGCCGAAATTCCCAAGGATGAGGTCCGGAAATTATTAGACAACATAACGCCGTGGTGGATGGAATATGCCGAAATAGCTTCCCGCCGCATGGATTGCGATTGGGACTTGCCGGTACGCGGGATGAATAATCCTTATAATACTAACCTTTATTACTTGCAGTCTGCCAGAAGTTTAGTACGAATTCTAGCCATGAAGGCCAGGTTGTCTATGGCCGAGGGGAAACCTGAGGATGCGATAAAATCGCTGCAAATGGTATTCAGCCTTTCGCAACAGACTGGAAAAGGAAAAGTACCGTTAGTATGTTATGGAAATGGAATATTCACGGCCAGTATGGCGAGGGATCAATTACTCGATCTTTGTCAATTAAAAGATACTCCAAACCTGTATTGGTCGCTTTCCAATTTACCGCATCCTTATCTAAGTTTCCACGATACGGTTGAATTTGAAGAATCGCTAATATATCAGCTGTTACCGGAGTTGCAAGAGGCGAAAAAAGGTCAACACTCACCCGAGCAATGGCAGAATATATGGGAAGACGTTGTTGAAAGAATTAACGACGTAATCGCGGGTTACCCATACCCGGCAGGTGAAAAGAAAGAGAAATACGCTGCCCAAGATGCCAAGAAGCTGCTCAAGGAGAACTATCCAAAGGCTCGGGACTATCTAATAAACCTGGGTTGGGCTGAAAAGGAAATGCAGTCCATGGCGCCTGCACAAGTATTGCTTCTATATTGCGCTGAAATAAATGAAGAAATGCAAGATGATAACGTAAAGTGGATGGGCATTGATTATTCGCAATGGCCGAATAAATGGCAATATATGCAATCGACAACTAATTGGCAAGATATGACCAAGGATTTGGCAAAAACGTATAAAGATAAAGAAATTATTCCTTTAACAAAACTCATCCCGCCATTTTACGCGGCTGTTAATCAACAAGTGCGATTTGAGCGGGAGATGGCGAGCCTGCGATTGATAGAGGCTATTCGGCTTTATGCTTATTCGCATGACGGCAAACTGCCCGGCAGTTTGGATGATATCAAGGAAGTGCCGATTCCATCTAATCCCCAGACCGGCAAACCTTTCTCATATCGTTTGGACGGCAATACTGCCGTTCTTCTTGCCGATGGAAATATGCGATTAAACTATGAGTATCGGATCAAGATAGCAAAATAGCCGATAACAAAGATTATTTGTAAAGCCGCGCCCGGTGGTCGCGGCTTTACAGTTATTTACTCCGCTGCCGTAATGCTTCATAGAAGATTACAGCGGCGGTTACGGAAACGTTCAGGCTGTCGGCCGCACCCAGCATGGGCAAACGCACCGCCGCAATGTCGGGCGCAGTCCAGGCGGCAGATAATCCGGCCGATTCGCTGCCCAGGACAACGGCCGTGGGACGGCGATAATCGATTTCGGTATATGGCACGGAACCGTCCACCCGGGCGGCGACAATGGAAATGTCTTTCTCCCTCAGCCAGGCAAGCGTCTCATCGCTTGACGCTTCGCATACGGGCATAGTAAAGATCGTGCCCAGGCTCGAACGTATGGCGTTGGGATTATAAAGATCGGTTCGGCGCGTCGGCCAGGATCAATGCCGAAACTCCCGCCGCATCCGCGCTCCTGAGGACCGCCCCGATATTCCCCGGCTTTTCCACTCCTTCCAACACGGCGATCAACGGCTTTCTTTGTGAGGTGACATCAAAAGTCCCCTCTCCCTTTGGGAGAATTGGATTTCTAGTCCCCTCTCCCTTTGGGAGAGGGGTTAGGGGTGAGGGCAGCGATAGATCATCCAACGTTTTTTGTGGCATTTCCCCCACAGCCAAAATCCCTTCCGCCCGGCTGCCGAACGCCAGTTTCTGAAAAACCGCTTCCGAAACTTCGAGAATTTCACCGCCGCATTTTTCCAGAGTCTTCAGCAACGACGTCACTTTCTCGCCGGCCAAAAGCGACTGACAAACATAGACCTCAATCAGCTTGATGCCCGCCGACGCCGCCCGGGCCAACTCCCGCACGCCGTCGATTATGATTCGCCCTTGGCGCCGCCGATGCCTGGCATTGCGCAAATGTATCGCGTCTTTAACCCGCGGATTTTGAAGACTGGTTATAATTGGCATAGTATTTTCAAATCATGCATAAGCCCACGGGTTGCAACCCGTGGGCTCTACAACCTTCACACTATCCATCGCACAACCGCTCCGCTGGGCAAATCGCAGCCGGCGGCGGAGCGGATTATCAGTGTCTTGGCCTCGATTGCACCATTTTGGGCATACGAGATGGTTGCTCTTAGCATATCAGCCAGTCGTTCGCATTCGTAGCCGGGGGTATGGCAAGAGAGGATTATGAATCGACATCGATCGGCGGTCAATTCGCCGCACATGCCCAGCAGTCGCGGCAGATGCTTGGAAAGCCGCCAGACTTCGCCCCGCCGTCCATGGCCATAACTGGGCGGATCGAGGATCACGGCATCGTATCGTGCACCGCGTTTGAGCTCCCGCTTCACGAATTTTACGGCGTCTTCGATGATCCAGTGGATCGGCGCCTTGGCCAGGCCTGATAGTTCCGCGTTGCGACGCGCCCAAGCGACGATGTTCTTTGCGGCATCGACATGCACTACTTCAGCACCGGCCATCGCGGCCGCCAAGGTGCTCCCGCCTGTATATGCAAAAAGATTGAGGATTTTAAGCCTTTCATCTCCCTTTTTTTCAGCAGGCTGGAGACCGGAGGCCGGAGGCTGGAGGTTGTTGGATTGGGTTGGCTCCTGAAACGTGAACCGGGCCGACACGGCCCGGCTCTGCAAATCCTGAATCCTAAATTCTGAACCCTGAACCCTGAACCCTGAACTCTGAATCCTTTCGGCGATCCAATCCCAATTCTCCGCCTGCTCGGGAAACAACCCCACGTGCCCAAACGGCGTGCACTTCAATTCAAACTTGAGCGGGCCATGGGCGACAGTCCAGCCATCGGGCAAATCGCCGCGGCAAATCCATTGGCCTTCCGTTTCGCCGGCATCCTCAAAAACGGCATCTGCCATGTCCCACGCGGCCGGATCGCTTTTTGCCGTCTTTTCGACCGCCGGGCAAGGCCGATCCAAAATATAATCCCCAAACCTATCCAAGCGCCGCCCGCCGCCGAAATCGAGAAGTTGATAATGATCGGAAGTGAACATACCGGCAGATGTCAGTCGCTTATGATTTCATTCAAACCTTCTATGACACGATTGAGTTCTTCAGAGATGATCCGTCCTAGTTTTTTGCCTAATCGTTCGATGGCCAGAGTGCGAATTTGCCCGATTTTGATCCACGATCGCTTAGGAAGTTTTGTGCTTTTGATTTCCATGGTGAGCGGAAATCCCGCACGCGACTCTTGGCTCGTAATGGCCAATGCAATGACCGTCCCAGAGCGCTCGTTGAATACATCGTGGCTGACAACCAGGACGGGCCTGAGTCCGCTCTGTTCACGGCCGCGGGTCGGATTGAGATCGGCCCAATAAATATCGCCCCTTAATATTCGGGCCATGAGGCAAGTTCTCCTGCCATGCCTTCTTCGGCCATGGCTTTTTCAACGGCCGGATCGAGTTTTGCGCATTCTTCCGCCAAACGCCTGCGGCGCATGCGAGACAGTTTTTCCGAAACAGATAATTGGATCGCCTGGCTGCGGCTGGAAAAAACCCTTTTTTCGACAAATCGATCCAACTCGGCCAGCAGGTTTTTATCTATCGAGATGGCAACTTTGGAAGCAGACATGATTTTCCTCCAGTATTACTAATAATCATACCGGATAAAAACCAGTTCGTCAAGATTATTTGGGAAACTTTTTGTTCCGTTTTTTCGCCGTATTACGGTGCGGGCGATAACCGGCCGCATGTTTTTGTATGGTGCGTGGGGAAGATTTTTTCTTGGCAATTTTAGCCGCTTTCGGGCGGCGGGATGGAACCAGGCAATCGGGCCCGTCGCCGATCAAGTCTGTCCGCCCGGCTTCGATCAAAGCAGTGCACACGTCCTGGTAATTCTCGGGCTTGAAGAACTGCAAAAGCGCCCTATGCAAACGCCGCTCCCGGGCGCCGCGGGGCACGTAAACCGGCTTGCCGGTCATGGGGTCCAAGCCGGTGTAATACATGCAAGTGGCAATATCCATCGGGCCGGGAATAAAATCTTGGACCTTGTCGGGTCTTATCCCATGCCGTTTTAAATACAATGCCAAGCGGATCATGGCCGCCAGATTGCTACCCGGGTGCCCAGCGATAAAATACGGTATCAGATATTGCTCCTTGCCCGCGGCCGCCGATGCCTGCCGGAATTGTTCGGCAAAGGCCTCGAAATTCTTGATTGCGGGTTTTCGCATCAATTCCAGGACCTCCGCTTCGGTATGTTCCGGAGCGACCTTCAACAATCCGCCCGTATGATATTTAGCGACTTCTTCGATATATTTCGGACTCCGCAGGGCCAAATCCATGCGGATTCCTGAGGCGATGAACACCTGTTTCACGCCCTTTTCCCCACGGGCGGCCTTCATCAATCGGATGATCGGGCCGTGATCGGTGTCTAAAAGCGGGCAGATCGCCGGATGCAGGCAGCTCCGACGCCGGCATTTTTCCCGCACTTCCGGCCGCGTGCAATTCATGCCGTACATGTTCGCCGTGGGGCCGCCAAGATCGCTGATTACGCCCCTGAAATCTCCATCCTCGGCCATGTCCCGGATTTCGCCCAAAATCGATTTTTCGCTCCGGTTTTGGATCACCCGGCCTTCATGCGCGGTGATCGAACAAAATGCGCACCCGCCGAAACAGCCGCGCACAATCTGAATAGAATCCTTGACCACCTCAAAGGCGGGAATACGCTGTTTGCCGTAGCTCGGATGCGGCCGGCGCATGAACGGCAGCCCGTAAACCAGATCCATTTCCGCTTCCGTAAGCGGCAATGCCGGCGGATTGACCACCACCGCCTCGCGCCCGTGATGCTGCACCAGGCACCGACCGTTGTATGGATTTGCTTCATGATAAATCGTTCGCGTCATGTCGGCAAAAGCGGCCTTTTCGGTCGAGACTTGCTCGAAGCTGGGCAGAAACACCGTTTCGAACGGCTGAGGCGAGCGGCCGACGTCAGCCGGCTGAGGGATGAGGGATGAGGGATGCTGAACCCTGAACCCTGAACCCTGAACCCTTTTTCCACTGCCGCCCTCACCCTGACCCTCTCCGGGCACCAACCGAAGGTTGGTCGGGAGAGGGGAGATGGGTTCTTTCTGCGCCACCCACCGCCCCCGGTCCCCTGTCCCCTGTCCCCTGTCCCCTGACTGATACCGCTTCTGTGGCCCCCAGCCGATAAGCCACGCCGCGGATGTCGCGGAGTTGTTCGACGCTTTGGCCGGCATCGAGCCGTTTGACGATTTCCAAAAGCGGCCGCTCGCCCATGCCAAAGACCACCAGGTCGGCCTTGGCGTCGAAGATAATCGAGCGGCGGACTTTATCGCTCCAATAATCATAATGTGCCAGGCGTCGCAGGCTGGCTTCGACTCCTCCGGCGATTATAGGCACGCCTTTGTAGGCTTCGCGTGCCCGCTGGCAATAGGCCAAGGTAGCCCGATCCGGCCGCTTATGGATTTTCCCACCCGGGCTATAGGCATCGTCGTTGCGGACCTTGCGATTGGCGGTGTAATGATTGATCATCGAATCCATGTTGCCGGCGCTTATAGCGAAGCACAATCGCGGACGGCCAAAAATCCGCCAGGCATCGCAGGAGTGCCATTCAGGCTGGCTGAGGATGGCCACGCGAAAGCCTTCTCTTTCCAAAAACCGGCCCAGAAGCGCCATGGCGAAGCTGGGATGATCGACGTATGCGTCGCCGCTGACGAACACCACATCCACCGAGTCCCAGCCGCGGGCCTTGACCTCCCGGGGAGTCATTGGCAGCGGCCGAGGGCATTCGGATCGGGATTTGTGCCCGGATGGAGTAATCATATTCGAATCAACACAAGCACATGGATTGCAACCCGAGGGCTTTGTCATCAGTGAAACGAGTTGAATATTTAATTTTACTTGAGATTGATGACAAAAAGATAGCGTACGTGCGAGTTTCCCCTCCCCCGGGGTATGTGTATTGAAACTCAACCAGGAACATCTATTGGGGAAAAGATGAGCGTCGAATTATAATTCTCGCGAACCCCCGGTGTGTTCAGCAGGGGCTATTGAATCCCAATTTTCTAATGTTACGTTGGGACGGGAGTTGTACTCCCGTCCCTGTCGGCAAATCAGTGGCAACAGTACAACTGTCGCCCCAACGTAATGCAATTTTAACATTCTGGGGTTCGATAAATTGAGGAATTGGGCGCGAGATTCAATGGAAACCCAGTCCCCGCGAATCCTGATCGTCCGTCTTAGCGCAATCGGCGACGTGATCCACACCATGCCGGTGGCTTGCGCCCTGCGCGAGCATTTTCCGCAGGCGTTTGTGGCCTGGGTTGTGGAGGACCGGGCGGCCGCCTTGTTACGCGGACATGAGGCAATCGACGAACTGATCGCCTTGCCCCGCGGTTGGCTCAAGTCGCCGCGTTGCGTGTGGCGGCTCAGCCGGCGTTTGCGCAATTTAAAATTCGACGCGGCCTTGGAGGTCCAGGGCCTGACCAAGGCGGCGATTGTGGCCCGGCTTTCCGCCGCGCCCAGGCGGATCGGGTTTGGGCATCCCTGGGGCCGCGAACTGACGCAATGGCTGAACAACGAACTAGTCGATACCCCGGGCCTGCACATAGTCCAGCGCAACTTGCAGCTCTTGCAGCCCCTGGGCATCCGCTCGCCAAAGATTCGCTTCATGGTGCCCGAACATCCGGCCGACCGTGAAACCGCGGAACAAATCATCGCCCGGCACGGCTTGGAAGACGGCTTTGTGATCATCAATCCCGGGGCAGGATGGCCCTCGAAACTCTGGCCCACCGATCGCTTCGCCGCCGTGGCCAGGCATTTGGGGAAAAAATGGAATTTGCCCACGCTAATCGCATGGGCCGGCGAAGAGGAAATGCAAATGAGCCTGCTCATCGGAATGGGTTCGGAGGGCCACGCCCAGATCGCGCCTCCCACCACGCTAACCGAGTTGGCCGCACTTGCCCGCCGGGCGAAGCTGTTTATCGGCTCCGACACCGGGCCGTTGCATCTCGCCGCGGCCGTTGACACGCCCTGCATCGGGCTTTATGGGCCGTGGCCGGCAAACATACATGGCCCATTCGGCCCGCAGCATATCGCCCTGCAAAAGGCCTTTTTCCAGGGTTCAACCCGCGGCGCCGTCACGCCTCGCCGGAGCTGATGCAAGCCATCTCAGTGGAAGACGTGTGCAGCGCCTGCGACAGCATTATGCGAACAGATGGCAATAGAAAGAAAATGAATATTCGGATGCTGGCTTGATAATTTACGCCGCCGGGCGTTTTGCCGCATTGTAGAGATACGGATTCATGTCCGGATCGTTGTACATCTTGAACTGCCGGTAGGTTTTCATGCATTTCCGCCCGGCAAAGATGTCGTCCAGCAGGTCTTGGAGCGAACGGCACAGGTCGCCGTGCTGCTCGTAAAGAATTTCCAAGCGGGACTTGGCCTTGGCTATGTGATCGTCCGATGCATCCGAGCGGAAGGCCTGTTCTTCCATGTGGTATATCCTAAGCGATAGGATCGAGAGCCGGTCGATTGCGCTGCCCGGCGTTTCGGTGTTCAGCCTGGCATCCGGCTGGGCCTTGACGCCCGAAAGGCTTAATTGCTGAATTATGGATTCATCTATTTGCTCGATTAAATCGTTGCGCTGCTGGTTCAGTTTATCGATGCTGTGCTTTACCCGGGCCAGGTCGGCGTCACTCACGTCCGGACTGCGGGCGATGTCTTCCTGGTGCCAGAGTTTGAAATTTTGTTGATGCTGCCGGCAAACTACTTCCAAAAAATCCTCGTATTGATTATCTATCTGCTGTTGATGCCAGTGCTGGACGGTCGTAGCATGCAGCTCGGTAATTGCCGAACTTCGATCATTGATGTATAATCCTTGTGCGATTTGGAAACTGCCTTCGTTCGGGCGGCGGTTGGACTGCCGTCCCGGCATGTGTTTCGAACGCTTTTACAACAACGGCTGCCGTACCCGAATTGCCGGAATGGCAGCCTGCAAAGCGGGGAAGAATAGCAAATCTAAGGATCTGCGACAACATGAAAATCCGCAAGCGATACATCAGCCTGATTATATGTTTGATTATCCTGGCGGGAATTTGGCACGCTTCGCTGCACCGCCCGACAGGGCCCGCCCAGGGTGTGGATATTCAAGGCATGGGTTTTATAACCTCTTCGGCCAATGCCAATTCAACTGATAATATGCCGCATCAACTTGCAACGATTGAACTTAGCAATACCAATCAGCCGCACAGGTTTCGTATCAGTACGTTTAATATCCACAGTTGCAAGGGCTTGGACGGCCGGCGCGACGTGGATCGCGTGGCCAATTACTTAAAAAACCTGGATTTTGTGGCTTTAAACGAGGTTCAAGGCCCGAATTTGTTCGTAAAACAGGACCAGGCCGCCCTGCTTGGCCAACGCTTGGGCATGGCCTGGCTTTTCGCACCTTCCGTCAGACAGTGGTATTGGCTGGAATCAGGCAATGCCCTGCTAACCAGAATGCCGGTAACTGGCTGGCGCAGGATTCCCCTTATAAGACAGGTGGATTACAGTTATCGCAATGCCGTGCAAGTGGATCTATGCCGGCAATTTGATTCAGAAAACCGGGTGATTCACGTTTTGCTTACCCACGTCAACCGCCGCTATGAGAGCGAACGGATTGCCCAGCTTAAAGAAGTAATTCCTATGTTTTTGGCCTTAGCCGAGCCGGCTATCCTTCTGGGCGACTTAAACTCAACTGCCCAAGATTCCCAAATTCGCCAGCTTGTGGATTCTCCGGGAGTTATTGATCCAGTAGGCCAAATTCTAGGTCCAAAGGATTCCGGCGACCGCATAGACTGGATTTTCGTGCGAGGTCTGCGTTCGATTGACGCCGGAATCGTGGAAAACGATGCCTCCGACCACCCCATGGTTTGGGCCGAGTTGGAGTGATCCGTCTTTGTCCGCTTTGAGATTGATTTATTTATAGCACCCTGGTAGTTAATACGCCATTATGAATTCGCTTAACGCCATGTTGTCAAAAACCGTGTGCCGGATAGGCGGGGGCGTGTACGACCTGGCCCAACACGCCTTCCCGGCCGTGGTTCGCATTGAAACCACCAACGCCTGCAACGCCTGCTGCACCATCTGCCCGCGCAGAAACATCCGCCGCCGGATTACCCACATGGACGACTCCCTTTACCTGCGCCTGATCGACGAATGTGCCCGCTTCGGCTGCCGGGAAATCCATCTCCACAATTTCGGCGAGCCGCTTATGGACAAACAGCTTGAAGACCGCGTAAGCTATGCCAAGGGGAAGGGAATAAAAAAAGTCAAGATTTTTTCCAACGGCTCGCTGTTGAACTGCGATCGGGCCAAGGGATTGATCGACGCCGGGTTGGACGAGATAAAAATCAGCATCGACGGCGCTTCAAAAGAGGAATTCGAGCGGATCCGCGTGCCCCTGAAATTTGAAACCGTGATGCAAAACATCAAAGATTTGATCACCATGCGCAATACATCCCATTCCCCTTTGAAAGTCCACATCACCTGTTGCAGCACGACGGATAAACAAGAAACCATTGCGCCCGCTGAAAAATATCGTTGACGGCTTCTCATTCAGCAGAATTCACAACTGGGGAACCTGCGAACAGGCCAAAAATCCCGGCCGGCTGCGCAAACCATGTCAGCGCCTGTGGCGAAACCTGACCGTGCTTGCCGGCGGCGAGGTCTCCTTGTGCTGCCTGGATTACGACGGCCAATGTGTATTAGGCCGGGTGGATGAAAACGTTACGATCCGCGAAATTTGGAACAATCAGGCTTATCGCCGCGTGCGGCGGTTGCACAAAGAAGGGCGCCAGGCGGAAATCCCCCTCTGCGCAAACTGCACCAAGTCGTTCATTTAAAGCCGAAAAAACGCACAAATGGGAATCGCACAGGCATGGCAACGGCAGACTGGCAGTTCACAGCCTCGGTTATAAAAGGATCGCTCATGAAGGCGCCGCCTGTTTCCCATGCCCGGAAATACTCTTTGCAGAACCTGCTGCTGTTCGCGGCGATTGTCCTTGCTTGCGGAGTCTTGGGTGGAATAATTATTTTTGCCGGTCGCGGCTCGAACGAAAATCCCGCTCCCTCGGCGTCTCCGCTGCGATTGGAGGACATTCCACTGAACGGCGCCCGGGCGTATGAGTATCTTAAGCAACTATGCGCCATAGGTCCGCGGCCCAGCGGTTCGCCCGGCATGAAAGCCCAGCAAAAACTGCTGGCCGAGCATTTCAAAAAACTGGGCGGCGAGGTGGAGTTCCAGCGCTTTCAAACGCCCCATCCCTTGGACAATTCTCCGGTCAACATGGCCAATATCATCGTGCACTGGCATCCCGAGAAAAGCGAACGCATCTTGTTATGCGCCGATTACGACACCTTGCCCTTTCCGCTGATGGATAAAAACAACCCCCGCGGCGTGTTCGTCGGCGCGAACGACAATGCCGGCGGCGTGGCGCTGCTGATGGAATTGGCCCACGACATCCCCAAGATAGATTGCAAGTACGGCATCGATTTCCTATTCTTGGACGGTGAAGAATTCATGTTCGTGCCCAACGGCCGCTTTTTCCTGGGCTCGGAGTATTTCGCCCGGAATTACGTCGATCATCCGCCAAAATATCGCTATCGCTGGGGCCTGCTTTTGGACATGATTTCCGACAAGGATTTGCAGATTTATGAAGAGAGCAATAGCTGGCAGTGGAAAGACACCCGGCCGCTGGTCGATGCCGTTTGGTCCACAGCCGCCGGCCTTGGCGTCAATGAATTCATCCCCCGCCCAAAACACGACGTACAAGACGACCATTTCATGCTGCACAATGTAGGCAAAATATCCTGTATCGATCTGATCGATTTTGACTATCCCCCCTGGCACACCGAGGGCGATACGCCCGATAAATGCTCGGCCCTCAGCCTGGCAAAAGTCGGCTGGGTGATAAGCCAGTGGTTGAAAAATGCCAAGTAAACGGGCAAAATGCTAAGGAGCTTTAAAACGCCCTCACCCCTGGCCCCTCTCCCAAAGGGAGAGGGGAGGTTTTTTTGGAGCCTCCATGGAATCCTTCTCTAATCTGGAAAGGTAAAGAAAGAACCGCTTGCGTTTTCGCGACATCCACTATTCACTGCCCATCAACCGTCAGAATCAATGGATATTTGGTCATCATCGCTGATATCGGTCTTGCTTTTATCGGCTGCCTTGGGATTAATGTATTGGCACGTGCTGAGTTGGCGCAGGCGCAGATGGCCGAGATGGCCGCCGGCGAACTCGACTTCTACCGCCGCCAATTCCGCCGCCGCATTCAGACCAGCGCCTTGCTGGGCATCCTGGCGGTTATGATCTTTCTCGGCGAGTTGCTTGCCTTGTGGGTCAATTCGCACGTCTTTTTTTTCATTTATTGGGCAGCGGCGCTTGTGCTCGTGGTTTGGGTGGCGTTGTTGGCCGCCGCCGATATCTGGGCGACCCAATATCATTTCGGCCAACTAAGGCAAAAATGCCTTGTCGAACAAGCCAAGCTCCACGCCGAAATCCGCCGCGTTCAATCCATCCGCGGAAACGGAAAACCGCCAGGAAAAAAGGATTCGGAATTCTGACTAGTCAATGGCTGGTAGTGGGCAGTGGACAGCAAATAGTATATAGTGGGAAAAATGATGCTCGGTATCCCGAATATGGACCCGTTTCGATTAACCTTGGCCTTTGGCCCGGTGGCCATATACTTGCTGCTTTTGGGAATGATTAATTTATCCCGCCGGCCGCTGATGGTTTCCGGGGGCCGCGACGCCGCCGCTATGGCCCTGGCCGTAACCGGCATGTTGATCGTCGGCCCTTTCGACTTGTTTTTGCCCCAGGCCTCGCTCGCGCACTATGGACCTTACGCCTGGGTAATGGTCTTGACCTTTTACGGCCTGTGCGTGGCAATGGGCATCCTCATGTTGCGACCCAGGCTGGTGATCTATAATATTTCCGCGGACAAACTGCGGCCAATCCTGGCCGAGGTAGTCGCGGGCCTGGAGAGCGACGCACGTTGGGCCGGCGACAGCCTTGTATTGCCCAGTCTGGAAGTGCAACTCTCCATCGATAACTTCCGCGTCTTTCGCAACGTGTCTTTAAAATCCATAGGCGGAAATCAGAATCTTCATGGCTGGCGCCGCTTGGAACAGGCACTCGGCTCCGCCCTGAACCGGGAAACCGTGTCCCGCAGTCCCCGCGGACTGGGCCTGGTTTTTCCCGCCTTGCTCATCATCGCCGGATTGGCACTGGTCATTTCTCGCGACCCGCAAGCCATTACCCAATCCATCTTCGATCTGACCGATGCGGTGCTGAAAATGCTCAACCTCTAAAAGATGAGAGATTAGAGATTAGAGATTAGAGATGGATTCGCAGTGCCGTAGCAGGCAGCATCGCCATCTACCATCTACCATCTACCACCTACGACCTACTTTTCTTCTGCTCTTCCGGCGGCAGTAGATGAAAAACGATCCTATACGCCCGATACCCGTCGGCCAACTGCCCGGGGTAAAGCCGCATAATCTCCCCGCGAAGCTCCTCGGCCGTTTCAAAGCCGTCAGGCCGGGCGTCGTCGTCGGTCAGGGCCTCGAGTTGCACCTCTTCCACCTTTGTTAGCCTGATATATCCGTGCCGGGGATGTAACTCCGCTGCCCGGGCGCATCTTCCGGTATTTCCAGAGCCGGATGGTCTGCGTCTTTTGACCCTCGCGGATCGCCGGCAGGAATCTTTTCTTGAATAAAAGCATAGCAATAGCCTATCCGCCCCGGAAATAAGATCAAGCCTTATGGTTGTATGTCTTGGGCTGATTTTTCAGGTCATATCGTAGAACATTCAAAAACGGATTTAATGGCCTGTCGCACTATTAACGCTTGCCCCGGTCCAATTAGTCCTTCTTTAACGGCTATTCTGAACGCTGATGATCCCTGCGGCCCCGAAAGGCGATTTTTCTTCAGCGCAATCGAAATAATCGGCCGATCGGTCAAAATGAAAACTGTCCGCACGGATTGTCGGGCAATATGGTCGCAAATTGACGATTATTCATGGAAGATCATAGAATAACGATGAATCGCTTTGTGCGGGTCTTGCTGAGCAGATCGAAGACACTGACTATAGTGCTTCTGCTTGTGGTTTTGCCTTGGTTGGGTTCGATTTATTTTTGCTCACAATCCAGGGAAAACGATGCGGCCGCCAATTCTTCGTCGCCGAATTTGCTTGCACCGGCCGATTCGGCACGTTGTTTGTTAACAAGCGACACGCAGACTCAATCCAATCCAACCGCGGAATTCCCCGGCAGGCAAACCGCTGATCCCATTTCGGCCCCAACCCAGCCAGACAATTCCGCCGAAGGCCCGAAATTAACCGATCCCGCGCAAACTGAAAAGCCTAAATTGGCCTCCATTTCTCCTTCCGGCATAATTGAAGAAGATTTCGGCGAATTGTCGGCCGCCTCTTCTCCCCCGGTATGGAAGCCCAAAGAGATGCCTATAGCCGACAAAACCTCAGAATCTTCGCCGGTGCAGACGACATCAACCGATGACGGTCCCAATGATGGTTTGGCAGTTGATCTGCCAAACCAAGGGAAAAATGAACCGTCAAATCAACCGGCGGCAGCAACAGAACAACAATCGCCGCCGCTTGATGAAATAGTGAAATCGCCGGATGGAGAGAATAATCCCTCCGGCCAGTCCGCTTCCAACGTGGAATCATCTCCCGTGCCGAAGTCGCCCGGGGCCGCGGCAGCCTCGGCTTCTTCGGCAAAATCTGCCCCGGCCGCCAAAAATTCGTTTGTGGATGATCGATCCGAAGCTCCAGCAACCGATCGGGAACAGGCCTGCCCTTCGACGAAACCTCCGTCAACCCAGAAGGCAGCCAAAACGGAGTTGCCCGTCCGTTCCGAGCAGTTGGAATCCATCGCCCGACAGGCCGACCAGTTAACGCGCCACGGTTTAGAACTGGCCGGCCGAGGAGCCTTTTTTGCGGCTCGCTCGCAATTCATATCCTCCTTGCGATTGATCGCACAAGGCTTGGACGCCGATGGAAAAACGAAAATCCACGGCAAGTCACTGGCGGCCGGGTTTCTAGCCATGAAAGAAGCCGAAGATTTCCTCCCCGCCGAAAACCGCCTGGAAGCCGACCTGGATTTGTCGGCCATTATCGCCGGACACTCCACTCCCGTATTGAAAGACGCCGATACCGCCTCCTTAACCAGCCTGACCGCCCTGAAAAGCTACTTGACATTCGCCCAAGCCCAACTCGCCCAAGCGGCCGGCAGCGAAGTGGCCGGATCGATGGCCTTGCGCGGGCTGGGCAAACTGCACGAGGAATTGGCCAAGGGAAAAGGCCCCGGCACAAAAGCCGCCGGCCCAAAGGCAATCGTGTTTTATCAGGCGGCGCTCGCGGTCTGCCCGCTGAATTTCATGGCCGCCAACGATCTGGGCGTGATGTTCGCCCGCAACGGCAATTTCGACGACGCCCGCAAAATACTGGAATACAGCCTTTCGCTGAACAAGCAATCGACGGTTTGGCATAACCTGGCCGTGGTCTATGAACACCTGGCTCTCGGCGATAAGGCTCGGCAAGCGCAACAACAGGCCCTTCTCGCCATGCAAATCGAACAAGCCCGTCTGCAAAAAATGCAGGCCAGCGCCGGCGGTCAGGTCCGTTGGGTGGATGAAAACTCGTTTGCCGATTCATATAATTCATCGAAAATCCCGCAAACCGCCCACCCCGGAGCTGTCGTTGCCGCTAATTCCCCGATTCAACGCCCCGCACCGGCCCGGCCCCGACGCAGGGTATTTTGCAGCCGGCGTCGAAGCAGTACAAGCCAAACAATTTCAACGCCGGCGCAGGGCAAACTCCTCAAACCGCCGTTCATCCCCTGCCCGCCTTGCAGCCCGCCGCCGGCTGGATTTCCACTACGCCTTATGACACTCGGAGATGAGCAATGAATTATGAAGGATGAAGGATGAATTAAAAACCGCTTGCACTTTTGCGAACACTCCCAACCGACATTCATCGTTTCCTGGCACTCATAAAAAACTTGCAGACTGAAAACTGATAACCGACAACTGAAAACCGTCAACCGATATCCGCCATGCGATACCATACCGAACACCCCGATCTTACCGCCGGCAAACCTGTGATGCGCAATCGGGCCCGCGCGATATTGCTCGTTTTATTGCCGGCCTGCATCGGGGCAGCCTTATATTGCGGTTTGAAGCGGGAAGGACGGAGACTGGATGGGGCTCAAGCGGGTGTGGCCACTTCGGCGGGACTTCGCCAGGCCGGCTCCAAGCCGACGCGCGACTCCTCATTCACCCCGCGCGAGCCCAATTTCATCCGACTCTGCCAGGGGCTCGGACCAGCCGCACCGTACCCCATCTGCGCGGTCGATTGTGCCGAGTGTTGTTGTTACGGCCGTCGCTGCGGGGGCTGGGAAATGGCCAGGCTCATCGATTGGCAGGCCTATGCCCAGGGCGAATACGTAGGCCACGCCCGGTTGGCCCACGTGCCCGAGTACCGCCTGCGCGTCGACGATCAGCTCGACATGACCTACCGCCTCACTCGCGACGAAACCCCCAATCCATATAAGCTCAACGTGGGCGACGAAATCCGCGTGGAATCATTCACCGATCCCGATCTGAACCGCGACCTGCTCATCCAGCCCGACGGCACCATAACCCTTCGCCTGCTGGGACAAGTCCACGCCACCGGCCGGACCGTGACCAAACTTACCGAGGCCCTGGATGAACTTTATAAAAAATATTACAAATCCCCATCGATTACGGTCACGCCGCTTAAGGTAAACACCAAGCTCGAGGACCTGCGGGCCACGGTCGACCGCCGGGCAGGCATCGGCGGTCAAGACCAGTTCGTCCGCGTCACACCCGAGGGCACCGTGTCGCTGCCCGCCATCGGCTCGGTCATGGCCCAGGGGCTTACGCTCACCGAATTCCAGGACGAAGTAAACGAGCGATATCGCCAGGACATCGAAGGCATCCAGATAATTCCCATACTATCGCAACGCGCATCGCGATACGTGTTTGTCGAGGGCGAAGTGAACAATCCCGGGCGCTTTGAACTGACCGGCCCCACCACCGCTTTGCAGGCCATCACCATGGCCGGCGGCTGGCGGGTAGGGGCAAATCTGCGGCAGATTGTGGTATTCCGCCGCGGCGACGACTGGCGACTTGATGGCCACCACGATCAATCTGGAAGCAGCCCTGTTCGGTCGCACCCCCTGCCCCAAGGGCGAAATCTGGATCGACGACTCCGACGTGATCATCGTGCCCAAAGGCCCCATCCTCCAGGCCGACGACTTCATCAACCTGGTTTTCACCCGCGGCATCTACGGCGTGTTCCCGCTTATAACCAATATCAACTTCACGAAACTCAGCACGCTGTAGGGTGTGTGGAACACATCGTTCCTTGTTCCCATACTCCCGCATGGAAACAGGACTTCGATATAAATTTTTCCACGCTCCACCACGACATCTGCCCCAACGAAAGCGGACGAATCACCTTTTTTCATGTTCCCGGCAATAATCAGCGGTCATTTTAAGCACAATTCCAATTCGCCGTTGTCTTGTTTCAGGCTTTACAGTTCCTTGCACATATTCCACATGTCTTTTCTGGCAGGAAGGCCGAAGCCGATCCCACATAGCACGCATACTTTTGTCATTAGACAAGGCCTTGGATAAGTCGGCGGGAATGGTAATGCCGGCTTTGGTTTTCATAGATACATGCCTCGATTTATAGCAATCTGCCTGATTTAACTTGTCAGGCTTGTTTTACGTAACATTTTATCAGAACAGTCAATAGATTCTCGTCAGAGCCGGACCAGCACGGTTCGGCTCTGATTCACTTATCGTGCGGCCTGAACTTGCTAATCATCCACAGCACAATCCTCCCCACACCGATTGATCCCACCCAATACAACATCGCCAATATACAGACAACCATCAGACCCAGCACGACCTTGATAAACTCACCCGACCCGGCGAACAGCACATTGGCCGTAATCACAGCCAGGAATATGCAAACTACGAGGAGCACAATCCGCCCCGCCCGCTTGATCGGTTCCAGTTTTTTGAGTCTTTGCCGCTTCGCCTTTTCCTGCTCGACGTTTTCAGGCGCGATGCCGTAACGGTTGCTGATCCAGCGGGCGAGTTTTTCATCTGCCGGGAACCCGCAGGGGCAGTTTTCCTCCCCCGCGTCTAGCTTTTCCCCGCAATTCGCGCACCGCCCGCACTCCGGACACCCCGCAACGGCCATCTCTCTAACCGCATTGCACCCTGGACAGTGAATGTACATAAACAAGATCAATAATGATATCGGCAGGCCAAAACGCGAATGCAATTTTCAGAAACTTGGTAAACCAGTCGATGCTCTTGATCTATTCGTTTCGACCAGCACCCAGCCAATTCGTGTTTTAGAGGTTTAGGTTTGCCTTTACCGCCGAACGGATCACGTTGAGTTTCCTGGATCAGTTCCAGAATGCGCAAAGCCTTCTTGCGGTCCTGACGAACCCAATATGTCAAATCTTCGACGGCCGACGGATCAAATTCCAGCTTGTTTACGGGCTTCATCCAGGGAAACACCCTCCTGCCGCTTTTTGGCCGCCAAGAGTCGCTCCTTCATCGCTTCGCTTTTCAACAGATAGGCGGTTTCTTTTTCTGATTCGATCTCCCGCCAAAGCTCGATGGGCACGATCACGCTCACCGGCCGGCCTTCCGCATCGGTAACGTATTGAATTTCGCCCGTGGATGCCATATTGCACCTGAAATAAATAGACTAACGACGCCATTTGTGACAGCACAACATTCATTTTAGACTAAATAGGTTATTATTGTCAACAAACTAGGAACATACGCATCCCGGACACCCCGCCGGCGCCATCTCTCTAACCGCATTGCACCCTGGGCATTGAATATACATAAAACACGGAGGCACGGAGATCGCGGAGATCAAGATGCGGTAAAGATAAAGTCTAAAAAAATAAATCCGCGAAACCGCAAGCGGTTTATCCGCAATTTATAATTCGTTTCTCCGTGTCCTCCGTGCCTCCGTGTTGAATTATATCTGAAAACTACGACTATTCCTCTTCAGTGCGAAGCCGGGCAAGCACGCTGTAATCTTCCAGCGTGGTTGTGTCGCCCACGGTGGCCTTGCCCGCGGCGATGTCGCGCAACAGCCTGCGCATGATCTTGCCGCTGCGGGTTTTGGGCAGCGAGGTAGTGAAGCGGATGTCGTCGGGCACGGCCAAAGCCCCGATCTCCTTGCGCACGTGCGTTTTCAACTCCTTGCGCAGGTCGTCGCTGGGCTCGAATCCGCTGGACAGCGTGACGAACACCGCCACGGCCTCGCCCTTCACGTCGTGCGGCCGGCCCACCGCCGCCGCCTCGGCAACCGCCGGATGGCTCACAAGCGCGCTTTCGATCTCGATCGTCGACAGCCGGTGCCCGGATACGTTCAAAACGTCGTCGATCCGGCCCATGATCCAATAGTACCCGTCTTCGTCGCAGCGGGCGTTGTCGCCGCAAAGATATTTATGCGGCACGTCGGTCCAATATTGAATATTGTATCGCTCGTCGTCGCCCCAGATGCCCCGCAGCATGGCCGGCCAGGGCTGTGCTATCGTCAACCACCCGCCGGCGCCCACCGGCACCGGTTTGCGGTCTTCGCCCACAATCTCGGGCACGATGCCCGGCAAGGGCTTGGTGCAACTGCCCGGCTTGGTGGGAATCGCGCCTGGCAAGGGCGTCATCATGATGCCCCCGGTCTCGGTCTGCCACCAGGTATCGACTATCGGGCAACGCTCTCCGCCGATCTTGCGGTGATACCACATCCAGGCCTCGGGATTGATGCCCTCGCCCACCGTGCCCAAGAGGCGCAGGCTGCTTAGATCGTGCTTGTCCACCCATTCGTCGCCCCACTTGATAAACGTGCGGATGGCCGTCGGGGCAGTGTATAAAATGTTGATCTTGTACCGCTCTATCATCTCCCACCACCGCGATTGGTTGGGCCAGTCCGGTGCACCCTCGTAAAAGAAGGTCGTGGCCCCGGCGGTCAACGGGCCGTAAACGATATACGTGTGACCGGTGACCCAACCGATGTCGGCCGTGCACCAGTACACGTCCTCGTCGCGGATGTCGAATACCCACTCCATGGTCTTTTTGGCGAATAGATTATATCCCGCCGTGGTGTGCTTAATGCCCTTGGGCTTGCCGGTCGATCCGCTGGTGTAAAGGATGAAGAGCAGGTTTTCGCTGTCCACCGGCACGGCAGGGCAATCGTCCGAGGCCTCGGCCATCAACTCGTGCCACCACAGGTCGCGGCCTTCCTTCATCCGCACCTCGCAACCCGTCCGCTTGACTACGATGCACTGTTTTACCGTGGGCGACTTGTCCAGGGCCACGTCTACATTTGCCTTCAGGGGAATCTGCTTGCCCCGCCGCCACCCGGCGTCGGAGGTGATTTGCAGTTTGGCCTTGCAGTCGTTGTTCCGGTCGGCGATGGCCTCAGAGGCGAATCCGCCGAAGATGACCGAATGCGTGGCTCCAATCCGCACGCAGGCCAGCATGGCAATCGCCAATTCCGGGATCATGGGCATGTAGATCGAAACCACGTCGCCCTGCTTGATGCCCAGTTTCTTCAGCACGTTGGCGAACTTGCACACCTCGTGGTGCAGCATCTGGTAAGTCAGTACGCACTTATCGCCCGGCTCGCCCTCCCAAATTAAGGCCGCCTTGTTCCGCCGCGAGGTGCCCAGATGGGCGTCAAGACAGTTATAAGAAACATTGGTCTGGCCGCCGACAAACCACTTGGCAAAGGGCTCGTTCCACTCCAAAACCTTGGTGTAAGGCTTGAACCAGTGCAGTTCATGGCCCATTTTACCCCAAAAAGCCCCGGGATCGGCCGCGGCATCTTTCCACATCTTCTCGTACTCCTCCATCGAGCCGATGCAAGCCTTTTCAGCGAATTCTTTAGGCGGTGGAAAGAGCCGCTCTTCCTTCATTACGTTTACGATCTGACCGGATTTTGCCTCTGCCATTAGTTATTTCCTCCCGGGAAAAAAAGAAGTTACTGTTATTTTGGGTATATATTTTGGTCGCAAAAAGTAGATAGAAACCACCCATTTTAGCTGTGATAAACGCGGTGTCAATGCGTTTATGGATACTACAAGTACAATTTATCTTCAACGATCCATATAGCGCTCCAATCAGTCAAATTATGAAGAAAACCTTGCCGATTAAGAGAATCCAGTTGGAGCGGACGGTTGCATCATAGTCCAGAGGTGGCAATATAAGTGCCTATTTCAATTTACGCTGGCACAAGTTTTATAAGAATCGGCCGTCTTCTAATCTCCCAAAACTGTCACCGCCACGGTCCGACTCCGCGGGCGGACATCGCACTCCAGATGTATTATCTGCTGCCAAGTGCCCAGCATCGGTTTGCCGGCGGCCACGGGAACCGAAAGCGACGGCCCCAAAAGCGTGGCCTGCAAGTGTGAATGGCCGTTGCCATCGTGCCAAGCCTGTTCGTGGCCGTACGAACGGCTTGGGGGAATCAGGCGATCCAACATCTCCGGCAGATCCCTTTCCAGGCCGGGCTCGAATTCGATAGCCCCGATCGCTCCCGTGCTGCCCACGCAAAACACTTGTACGATCCCGGTTTTAATTCCAGAGCGGCCGACGATGGCCGTGACCTCGTCGGTAATGTCGGCCATGTGCCGGTGCCCGGCGGTCTCAAAGGAAAATTGTTCTTGATAGACCATGCCTGTGTCCAGATGCTCTGGAATCACTGATCAAGCGAATTTAAAAAGTAGGCCCGGAGGGATTTGAACCCCCGACCAAGGGATTATGAGTCCCCTGCTCTAACCACTGAGCTACAGGCCCAAAATTAAGATACCAAAAAAAAAGCACTCTAGCCAGTCGATCACTTAATTTACAGTGGGTCGCGTAGATGATTCTGAATTAGTTGTTCTGTCTTCCTGATGTCGGACCTGCCTCCTTACCCTATTGGCCCAACTGACGACAAAAAGCGGCCTGAAATGCACTGGGCTACTTGCTACCCCGTGATGGAAGGGGTAAAATATTCACTTAATATCCAATCTTCAGAAAAGCCATGTGCGTCGTGGAAGGTCATTTGCTTTAGAAATGTGAATACAGCCGATGGAACGATGCCAAGTATGCGGTCGCCACCCAGCGAAGAGCATGACATTTCGTGCTCATCAAGGGTTTGTGTTGTTCCGACGTGTCACGGAGATTTCTGGCGTTTTCTGCCGTGACCATGCTTTGGAGGCGTACTTCGCTGCTCGTGGTGCTACGTTGAAGGGGATGTGGTTTACTCCTACTTCACTGGTGTTTGGCACACTGCAATCACTCTATGATTCTGCAAAGCTCCTCGACCTTCCTGATGAAGTGAAAGATGAGGCTTGGGTGCCTCATATTGTTGCCTGTCCCAATTGTAAACAGAAGAACGTGGCAGCGGCTGGCCCAGCCCAGTGTGAGAAATGCGGATGTGTGTTTACAGTGGCATCGTGCACGTCATGCAATACAGTCCATGTCGTCGGCAAAGCAGAGTCCTTCGGGGATGTGATACTGAATTGTCGTGCCTGTGGTCGTTGCACAAGAGGACCGGAGGCAGTGCGTAATTGGGCAGTGTTACTCCTTGTGCGAGCAATTGCCGAGGCGGCTGCTGTGGTGGCAACGGTCAATGGAACTGCTGGAACAGCGGAAAGGAAAGCGTTTCTGACGGCGGTCTGTGCGGTATTCGGGCTAGATGAAATGACCGCTACTTACCTCGGCAATTACTTTGACAAGTGTACGGTAGGAAAGGCCGAGGGCTTGTTGCAGGCGTTGAGAGAAGCCTGCACTGATGAGTATAAGAAACTAGCGCTGCGTGTCGCCTTATCTGTTGCACAAGCGGATGGTTTCGTCGATGAGAATGAAACCCGCATTCTGCGCAATTTAGCCGAGCTTCTCGGTCTTAATCCTAATAAAGTATATGAAGAGTTAGACACAAGTACGCTTGGGAACGGAATTGGGGAACCGTGGTGGGAAGTGTTAGCCGTGTCCTCAAAGGCTTCAATTGATGAGGTCACTTTTGCGTATAGAAAATTAGCTATGCAGTTCCATCCCGATGTGTGGGTGCGTGCTTCTGAAAACCAGAGGCAAGAAGCCGATGCGCGGATGAAACATATCAACTCTGCATTTGATCCGCGAAACGCGACATTTACGCACGGGATGAGCGAGACGCAGCGGCAGCGTCGGCGGCTCGAAAGAGTGGGGCTACCAAACCCACGGTTGAAAAGCGCGAGAAGGGACAGAAAAAGGACTCGCACCCAGATCGCGCATGTTACGCTTCCGTTGCCAAGCCGACTGTAAAGAAGGCAGCCAAGGAGAAGAAGGACGCGGAAGAAAAAGCCGCCGAAGTTGTTTCTGTGACTTCCTCACGGCTAGCAACAACGAGGACGGCTAAAAGGCCTGTAACAAACACATCTTCATTTGCGTACCTTGCGTTGGCTATTTCGATAATTATTATCGTTGTGGGTACCGTGTTTTTCCTAAATCAGAAAGATTCGACGCATAGTGTCTTGCCAGCGACGAGCGAAGCGACTGTTCCACTGTCAAACCCCGACTCCCTGGAAAATGTCAAATCCGGGTCGCGCGGTTCAACCTTAGATGATGTGAAACCAGTGGCCGGAAGCCGCTCAGGCGATACTCGTGAGTGGGAGTCTACTCATATCGAATCGAATTACTCAATCGAGCTTTCCGATGGTGTGGCATTGCCTCTTATTGATTCTGACGGGGAGTCCGTGAGCATCGCCACACGCTACAAATTTATTCAAAATGCTCCGAGTCCCTCCACGCAACAATTCAAATGGGTGATAAGGCGAGCAAACGGGAGTTCTGAAACACAATCAATCCAACTGAGCTCAAACGGCAGTATTTCAACGGTCATCGTGGGGTGGTGCGCGGAGAATGGTCCATTTCGATCGCGTGTCGAGACTAGCAGCGGCAAGGTAGTTTCAGAATGGACTGAACTAAGACTCTTGGAGCCAATCGTGGAGCATAGCAATTACACCCCTGATAAGCCAAAATCAGCACCACGTATTAGCGTGCGCGATTCTGTGGATCGGGATACAGCGATTCGGAGTAACGTGGAGTACTACAAAAAACGGGCTGCTAAGAAACGTGGAGACAATTCTCCTTGAAGTGGACGGCATAAATTGGAGCAGCGCGGAAGATGCAGTTCTTTTTTGATGAGTCTGGTGGCTTTGACGCACGGCCTTGTGGACATAGGGCAGGAATTGTTGTGGCGGTAGTACTTCCAGAATCGGCGTTGGATGAGGTCTTTTGTCGCTTCAAGAGTTTCATCAAAAAGCTGTCTAAAAGCGAGTGCCACAAAGGTGAACCCAAGGGGGCGCGGCTAACGGATGCAAATAGACTTGCCTTTTGTGAGCTAGTAGCGGACTGCAAAGATCTTATGATAGCTGTCACAATGCTCGATATCACACCCCTGGCAAGGATGGACGCCACAACAATCGGTGCATCGATCGTTCAACGACTGAATAGTCTAGCGGGGCAATGCCGTTACGAAACAATGCGTAGTGATGTTATGTTGTTGGCAAAGCAAGTGGGCAATCTCAGCATTCCCCAGACTTTGAGGCTCACCGCAACCGCTAGGTGTATTATGAGAGCATTGAATCATGCTGTCGTTCGGTTCGCAGCAGATTGCTATAGGCCATTCTGGAATACAATGAGTTTTGAGTTAGATTCGGTTCAGACGCGGCCCAACAACCGTGAGCAACAGGTTTTCGAGTCGCTTCTGCCTGCCTGGATCACAGCGTGGAGCATTAAATACCCGATCACAATAGTGGAAGAGTTGCATACACCAGACCACCCATTCATCAAGCAATATGGCCACCCCAACGGCATCAATCTTGGAGACATACTCAGAGGGAATGTACATTGGAAAGAATCATCTGCAAACCCAGGAATCCAGATCGCCGATATGGCTGCGGCCGTGGTATCACGGGCTACACATGGTATGCGTGGAATTGCCACGGCACGTGAAATAGCAGATTATGCGATTCTGATGAATCAGGCACTGTTGCCCCATGAAGATCAACTGGGAATTTTTTCAATCGTCGAGACTGCTAAAGATGATATTGACCGGCGCTACGCAGGGCTGCTTAATACAGTTCTGGCGGTCAGACGGGGCTGCATAGTGCCGAGGGAATGAACAAGCTGTTGGGAACTATCTCGTGACGCCTTCTCAACCCACGCCCAATTTGGTGTATAATGGGAAAGACGCGAGACGAAACAGAATCGCCCACTTGATTTTTTCAGATTATTGACTTGACAAATATAAAACTTATGAGTCCCCTGCTCTAACCACTGAGCTACAGGCCCGAAAACAAGATACCAAAATAGAAGAGTCCTAGCCAGAGCCTAATCCGTCGGGCTGGATTGCAGGGTAGTTGCTTGGACCAAGCAGGATTGGGTGAATGAGAATTACCGCTGCATAGGTTGAAACACTAGCCCGAAGCGCAAGCGAGGATTCAAAGGAAGACAACTCCCTCGCTTGCGCATCGGGCTAGTGTGGAAGCAACTAATGACCTGGACTAAGCCGGATGCAGCTTTTCGCGATAGTAGAGCCACGGGATGCTTGTCAGGTAGTACATCGCTGTCGCGGGTATGAGATAGTTTTTGAGGTTATCGGTTGTAATGCTGCCTTTAAAGGTGGCAAATGCAAACGCCAGCATGGCCAACAAGCATAACAGAGCAACGGCGCCGCAAATGTAATAAATGATTTTTTGCGTTTCAGACATGCGAAAGACGGCAGCCGATTCGGTTGCCGATGAAACCGCCGGCGAATCGTCGGGCAATGCTGGCAGCAACCGCCTGGCGCCGCTTAATCCGGCAAGGACAATATAAATGCCCGCCGTTAAAAACCACACAGGAATGGGCAAGAAAAACTCGTGCAGCCAACCCATCTCCCAGATGCCCAAAGCCGCAAGCAGCGATCCCCACCAGGCAATCAGCGCCGGAACATTAAAGTGCAATCCGCATCGTGAAGCCCAAAACCGGTTCCAGCGCAAAAGCGGGAAAATCCAATGTTCGACAAACACTATGGAGCCCACCGGCATTAGCAACAGCCCGTATATCGCCACAAAACTGAGCAGTTTTGTAAAGACGAAAGGAAAGCAGGCAATGACGGTTGTAATTACGCCGACAATAAAAGTCACAAACCATCGCGGCCAACCGGGCGTAACGACTTGCAGGGCCAAGCCCGCCCGATACAGCGTGGGATTCGCCGTGGTCCAGCCGGCGATCACTACCGTCAAGGCCCCCATTGCTCCCAGGCATTTATATGCAATGCTTCCCGAGTCGAGTTCAATAAGTGGCCGGTGCAAAAGTGCCGCCGCCGTGGCGCCCAAAATGCCGGCGCAAATCCAGGACAGGTAATGCCCCAAGTACATGCCGAATGCCGAGTAAAATCCATAACTCGCCCGCCGCGCATAGCGGAATATCGCCATGTCGGTCAATCCGATGTGCGTGGCCTGGTTGCAAATCCAGGCAAACATGGCCACGTGCCAAAAACCCAAGGTCGGATGGCCGGGCGGGGCATGGCCGGTCCATATTTTTTCGTTCGCGATCCGCCAAAAATCGGAAAAACTCTCCACTTTTCCCAGCATCGGCAGCATGGCCACGCCGCCCACGATGAACATTACGGTCATCCATGGCGAACAAACCGCCGAAAACTGCGAAAGCTTGGCAAATCCCAAAATCGCGATGGTCACCACCACCGCCCCCACGCCCAAGACTAAAAGCACAAAGCGATAGTCGTCCGGAAACCATTTTGTCTGTTCGGGAATGCTGAAGATCAACCGCACGGCTGAGGCAGATACCGTGATCATTGCCCCACCCAGAATGCAGTGCAAAATGGCGTTCAGCATGTTGTATATCGCCATCACGCCCGGCCCGGCGATCTTGCGCAAATACCAGTACAGCGTAAGCCGGGTTTGCACGGCTATGGGCGCACAAATGAACGCCCAGGAAAGCACGGCCATGAAATTGCCTAAAATAAGCCCCACCAAGACATCGAAGGCTCCGGCTCCAAACGACACGAACAGCGCCCCGATCACAAATTCCGTGGCGGCGATGTGCTCGCCCGTGAACAAGGCCGCGAAATACCGGCCGGGCTTGAGTTTGTCCGCCGCAATAGTGCTCGCTCGAATTCGTTTAACTGGTCAAGACGATCGAATATTTTGCCGCCAAGGGTTTGTGTGGGCACAATGCGCGGTTCCTTAGAGAGTGTTTTGTGTAAAAAAGATAAGGACCGGCGGCCATTATGCCATGTCTCTAATCGTACTGCAACAGTCGGCGTTCGCCCTGAAGGGAGCGGATGTGTGTAACGTCCTGCGTCACTTCCAGGGTGCCCAAATACGTTCCCTTTTCATCGCGCACGGCAAAATAACGGATATTGACGAATTTTCCCTTGAAGTTGATCCAGAATTCGGCCGCGTCGCGCTGCCCGCCGCGGAAGTCGTCCAGTAGCTTCTGCACCACGTGCACGCTGGCCGGTGGATGGCAGTTCTGCACTTTGCGTCCTAGAATGGCCTTGCTACGCTTGAATATCTGCTCCCGGCTGTCGGAAAAATAACGCACGCGATCCTCGGCGTCCACAAACGTTAGTTCCACGGGCAGCGTGGCAAGCACGGCCCGCAATTCGTCAGGCTTCATGCTGCCGGAAGGGAATGTAAGAACCTGTTCGGCGGTTTGAGCTGATGTGGATGGGCTGTCCGGCATCGACGGTTTATAGCCTTCGCCCGGCTCGACCAGGCACCAGCCGTAATTGGGCGTGTCGCGCCAAATTTCGCCCCAATCCTCTTCGGTCAATTTCTCAACGGCCATCGGAAAAAGAATGTTCTCTTCCTTGTAGATCATGCCCGTAATGGCGTTTAAAACAGGTTCGGCCGTGGTGGAAACCAGTTCCATGGCCTCGCCGAATCGAAGCGAATCCTTCGATAGCACCCGATCCACTCGTTTTAGCAACTGTCGCACCTCGTCGTCCTTGGCCCACATCACCTTTGGTGGGCCGCTGATGCCGTGCGCCTCCAGCCGCGAAAAAAGCAGGTTTTCCTTGCGCTGGTAATGCTTGTCGATATCCATGAGCTCGTTGAATCTCTGCCGCAGAACAACGATCGTCTTTCGCCAATCTTCCGATTCCGGCAGTCGGCCTAGTTCGCCAATTACCGATTGTATTTGCTCTACCAAGTCGTGAATCGCCTTGTTTTCGCGGCGAAATGTGTCGATCGGATGGCCCGGCGGAAAATCATGGACCGACGGCTCGGCCAAAATCTCCTTCAGCACCTCGGCGTGCAGGTCGCACATCGAGCGGACCTCTTCCACAGGCATGCCCCCGGCCATGAGTTGCTGCTCCATGGCGGCGATCTCGGCCGAATCGGTACGGTGCACGATTTCTTTGAGTTGCGCCTTTATCGCTGCCGGCGCCGCACCGCCGTGCAAGGATTTTATGATTTCTTCCAGTTTGCGAATTTTTTCGGCACGATCTTCCGTAGATTCGCTCATTACAGTTGACTCCCTTAGTTGGATTTTTAGATTCAGCAATCAGCACTCAGTATTCAGCAATTAATTATCCTTGAATCCCTCATTCCTGATCCCTCATTAATTATCCTTTTCTAGTGTCCGCATCCGCAGGCATGTGCCATCGCCTTATCTCCGTGGGCAAGCGGAACTCCATAGCGATCAGCCAAATCGTCGGCGATTTTCAAGTATTTTTCGTGAACTCCCCGTCCCATTTCCTCGGCCTCCGCTTTTTCGAAAGCAGTCAACAAATTTTGCTGGTCTTGTTCGGTAAATGCCTTGTTTGCCATGGCGAATAAGCAATGATCTTCTTTTTTGATGTGTTCCCGCAATAAATCGATATATTCCCTGGCGTTGCGCATGAACTCCTTTTGCGAAACGACGTCTCCACTTGCAGCCGCATCGACCGACTCAGACATGCCGCGGACAAATTTTCGTCCCTGCTCGTGTTCGTAAAGCATCACGCCGGTCGGGCCGCAACCACGAGCGAACCCTTTGGATTCCATGGCCGGAAATAAATGCGCCTCTTCTTTGTCGTGGTGACAGCGATCGGCAAAATTCCGGAAAAAGTCCAAGGCATCCTTTGCCGACTGCCGGTCCAGCTTGTGCTCCGATTGGCAGATCTGAGTCATTTTATCCAGGCAGTACAATACCTGCTCGATGACGCGATGTTCGCTGCTAAGAATGTCGGTCGGTTTCATTGAAAGTCTCCTATTTATAGAATCGCATGTAAATATCCGCATAAACGAAAAATTTATTTTATTGTGCATGTTGGCGAGGCACCTTGTATAGTTACGTCAGCAACGGACGTTTCTCGCAAAAACAGTAAATAAGCGTCTCGCACTTTTGCCCATTTATTGTGCAGCGAGCATGGGCTTTTTGCAGAGCATTCTCCATGGCCCAGCAGGCAATTAGTCCAGCGGCTGACGTGCTCGATGGGATCCATGACCTCGTAAAGCGAAATATGCGCGGCATCTCGAGCAAGCCGGAATCCGCCGCCCTTGCCTTTTTGCGAGACCAGCAATCCCGCGTCGGCCAGAGTTTTTAATAATTTACCCAGGTAATTCCTTGGGGCGCCAATTTCTTCGGCTACATCGCTCGCCCCGGTAAATTCCCCTTCGGGCAATTTTGTCAGGGCCGACAAGGCCTTCAAAGCATGGATCCCGGTTCTGGATATCATGTTATAAACCTCTAACCACATGCTATTATACGAATATGTAACTTTTTGTCAAGTTTTTTTCTTATATTTTCCATAACTTCTTTATTGGCTTGAAGTAAGGCGCATTAGTCCCATTAGATTGTTTTTGAAAAATCAAGTTTTTTTTCAAAACTCAGTCCGATTTCAATAGCAATTCGAAGTCTTGGTATTGGTAAAAAAGCGGAATTTGGATATGAGAAAGACTCTCCATAACGAGCAAGGACGCTTCCATGGCCCGGCATATAGAAATCCCGATTGAGAATGGTTCGAATCTGACCGGCGTTCAAATTCCGCAGCTTGGCGCCCTAAGGATCGATTCGGCCCATTCTCTTCCTGCACAAAAAAGTTATCTTGTGATCCCCGCCCGGCTTGCTTCTACCCGCTTGCCGCGAAAACTCCTGCTACGCGAGACCGGCAAGTCGCTTATCCAACACACGTACGAAGCAGCCCGACGCGCCCGGCGGCCGTCGGGCGTATGCGTGGCCGCCGATCACGAGGAAATTTTTCACGAAGTGCAAGCATTCGGCGGTCAGGCGGTAATGACCGATCCGAACGCCCCCAGCGGCACGGATCGCGTGGCCGAAGTCGCCCGGAGCCTGACGGACGCGGATATTATTGTCAACGTGCAAGGCGACGAGCCGGAACTGGCCGGCGAATCAATCGATCTGGCTATTAAACTCCTGGAGGACGACCGCACCGCCGTAATGGCCACTTTGGCCACGCCCATTCGCGATCGGAGGCAATGGGAAGATCCGGCCTGCGTGAAAGTCGTATTCGACGGCCGGGGCAGGGCCCTTTATTTCAGCCGCAGCCCGATTCCTTTTCCCCGGGAGCGGGATGAAACCCTATTCCTCTGCAATCCCCCAAAATTCTTTCAGCATGTAGGGCTTTACGCCTATCGACGCGACTTCTTGTTAAAACTGGCCACGATGCCCCCTTCGCCGCTGGAAAAACTGGAGAAACTCGAGCAACTGCGGGTTTTGGAGGCCGGTTATTCCATCCTCGTCGGCGTGGTGGATGAACCGACATTCGGCATCGATACCCCCGAAGACTACCGGGCGTTCGTGGAAAAATACTCCTCACGCGCCGCGTGAAGGTGCATCCGCAATAGCGTTATACCGTGAGCACTTCCACGGACATTGTTTCCTTCACCGGATGATCGCTGCCGATCAGTTGATCGATTTTGTCCAGGGTTGTGGCATGATAATATCTTTCGCCGCACTCGGGACAGACCTCCGCTTCGACATTTTCAACGATGTAGAGTTTGCCTTGTAACCAATGCTGTTTCCGGACGGTTTTTCGATTCGTGTCTGAATTACAAAACTCACATTTCATATTATTCAATCCTTTTCGTATACCGTAATTATAATCAGAGATCCCGTTTCTTTCAAACGGCAAAGCACGTGCATCAACCTACCGTCTTTTGCCGGTCTTTCCACGCGATATCTTGTATCTCTCGGATCGTGCGTCAGCTTCTTCTCAACAAATCCCCGCAAAATCGCATTTTCCACGTCCAGACGCTCGAATGAGTCCTCGGCCATCTCCTCCTCTGCATGGGAAGACAAATAATAATCTCGGTTTCGAATCTTGTCCCGTATTTTTTCGATGACTGACATGTCTATTGCATGACTTTATTTTTTAGTTCGTAGACGATTTATGAATTATAGATTGAGAGAAATTGTGCGTTTCCTATTTACCAAAGCCATCATTATTGCCATCTTGCCCGTCTGGTCCAAGGGGTTGATTTTATTGTCTTATTAATATCCCCCCATTGGGCTGGAGTCGGCGGCCACTTCCGCCTAGACCAATAGTGCTTTAAAATATCTTTTTCTATCCAAGGACATTTCAGCAAGGATGGTGTCTTTATGAGCAAGCACATTTTTGTCACCGGTGGAGTGGTCAGTTCGCTTGGCAAGGGGCTTACCAGCGCCTCGATCGGCATGTTGTTGGAGCAGCGCAGCCTCAACGTCCGCATGCAAAAACTCGATCCCTACATCAACGTCGATCCGGGCACCATGAGCCCGTACCAGCACGGCGAGGTGTACGTCCTGGACGACGGCAGCGAAACCGACCTCGATCTGGGCCATTACGAACGATTCACCAACAGCCCACTAAACCGCCACTCGAACTACACCACCGGGCAAATATACCTTTCCGTGATCAACAAGGAACGCCGCGGGGAATTTTTGGGCCAGACCGTGCAGGTGATTCCGCATATTACCAACGAGATCAAGGCCGCCTTGGCCATGCCCGCCGGCGAAGGCGTGGACGTGGTCATAACCGAGATAGGCGGCACGGTGGGCGACATCGAAAGCCAGCCTTTCCTGGAAGCCATTCGCCAGTTTTCCCTGGATTACGGCAAGGAAAATTGCCTTTATATACACCTCACCCTGGTGCCGTACTTGAAGGCCGCCGCCGAATTGAAGACCAAGCCCACCCAGCATTCCGTGGGTTTGCTTCGCCAAATCGGCATCCAGCCCGACGTGCTCATATGCCGCACCGAGCGCTCGTTGAGCCGCGACGAACGGGCGAAAATCGCGCTCTTTTGTAACGTCCCCATCGAGGCC
Organism: Pirellulales bacterium; assembly: GCA_963838495.1. Classification (GTDB taxonomy): domain Bacteria; phylum Planctomycetota; class Planctomycetia; order Pirellulales; family Thermoguttaceae; genus JBEKIK01. Next base: position 1,738,755 of record CAWIRC010000001.1, read on the forward strand.
GTGATCGAGGAAAAAGACAAGGATTTCTCCGTGTACGAAGTGCCCATGAGCCTGGTGGATAACGGCCTGGACGAACTGATCGTCCGCAAGCTGAACCTCAAGGCCGGCCCCTTGGATTTGCAGGACTGGCGCGATCTTATGCACCGGCTGCGAAATCCGGAGCATGAAATCACCGTCGCCGTGGTGGGAAAATACATCGAGCACCGCGACGCCTACAAGTCGATCTACGAAGCCCTGGACCACGCCGGGGTCGCCCATCGGGCCCGGGTCCGCGTCCAACGCGTGCACAGCGAGGCGGTCCAGCGCGAAGGGGCCGAAACCCTGCTTTCCGACGTCGATGGCATTCTGGTGCCCGGCGGGTTCGGCGAACGCGGCATCGAAGGCAAAATCGACGCCGTCCGCTTCGCTCGCGAACGGGGAATCCCCTTTTTCGGCATCTGCCTGGGCATGCAATGCGCGGTTGCCGAATTCGCCAGGAACGTGCTCGGACTGAAGGGCGCAAACTCCACCGAGTTCGACAAGGACAATCCCCATCCGGTAATTTGCCTCTTGGACGAGCAAAAAACCATCACCGACAAAGGCGGCACCATGCGCTCAGGCGCCCAGCCGGCCAAACTCGCCCCCGACAGCAAGGCCGCCAAGGCCTACGGCGCGTGCCAGATTTCCGAACGCCATCGGCACCGCTACGAATTCAATAATCAGTACCGCCAACAATTCATCGCCCACGGCATGCAAGTCACCGGCACAAGTCCGGACGGCCAACTAGTGGAAATCGTGGAGATATTCGATCATCCCTGGTTTATCGGCGTGCAGTATCATCCCGAGTTCAAGTCGCAGCCCACCCCGCGCATCCGCTTTTCGCCGGGTTCGTGGGCGCGGCCCTGGACCGCCGCCTCGTCCGCCAGGGGCGCCTGGAAAAAGTACACAGCGCGGGATGAATAATATTTAGCCCCCGGTGAATGCACCGGGTGTTTGACGGCGGTCAAAATGCAGAACAAATAAGCGCGTTCTTCACGGAGGCATTCCATGTCGGACGACAAAATCGAAGGCGAAAAGAAAATCATTATCGACGAGGATTGGAAAAGCCAGGTCCAAGCCGAAAAAGAAGCCGAACGCCTTAAACAACAAGAGGAACAAAAGCCTGAGCAGGCCGGGGAATCCCAAGCCCCGTTGCCGGCCCCCACGCTTTCCTTTTTGGCCGGCACGCTGTATTTGCAAGGGGCCATTGCCCTGGGGCTTCTGCCCAATCCCGCTTCCGACAAGCAGCCCGCCGTACATATCGATCAAGCCCGGCACGCCATCGAATTATTGTCCATGCTTAAGCAAAAGACCGAAGGCAACCGCACGCCGGAAGAAAGCGAGGAGATCGACGGCATGCTCCACCAACTCCGCCTGGCATTCGTCACCGTGACTCAAAAGTAAGAATGCAGAATTCAGAATGCACAGTTACTTCTGCATTTTGCATTCTTCATTCTGCAATAATATAATTTCCATGCCCGGTCCGGGGATATAAAGGGCGGGCGCATCTTGCGCCCTGGAAAACCCCTCCCTGGTGACCTGCAACTTCAACCGGGTGACGAAACCGGGTTAATTTATTTCGGGAATCCTCCGGAACCGGGCATGGATTGGTACGCTGTTTATTTCTCAATAGGACATTTTAAAAACCGTCCTGCGTTGTTGATCGTTTAGTAGGACGACTTTAAAAGTCGTCCTACGATTATTTATTCATTTAGAAAGCTGGTCGAATAACCTCCGGAATTTCGGCATCCTGGTTTCCAGGTATTTGATCCATGCGCCAGGCTGCCAGATCTCTATGCATACCGCCGCCCCCAAAATTATCACCTCTCCGTTTGCTTCCACGCCGAGGAACTCGCGAAAACCCTCCGGTATAAGCAACCTCCCTCGCCCGGCCAACTGCACGGTGCAATGCCGGGTGGAAAGCAGGCGGCCGAACAACTGCACTTCGGCAATCCTCTCGTGAAGTTTCCCGGCGTGCATCTTTTGTTTGACCAATTCCACGCCCTCGTCCAGCCGTGCTTGCCAGAGCGGGCCGCTCCACAGGCTCAAACAACCCGGCCGCTCCTTGGCCAAAATGCAGTCCACCGATCCCGCGCTTAGGCGATCGGCAAATTCGCTGGGTATCGAAATCCGCCAACGCTCATCCAGCGTCCGCCGGTGCTCGCCTAGCAGGAAGTCCTCGACTGCGGGCATGTTTTATCGGGGTGTAATTACGAGGAAATAAATTTTTATTTCGTTTGGGTAATATATCCATAAATAAACTTCAAATTATCCATAAATGGGCAATATTCCCACAAAATCAATAAATGGAATTTATCATCATTTGCATCTTTGGCAAGTACCCAGATGAAATTTTTCCCAAAAAATTCCAAAATGCCCCGATAGAGGTGGACATGAATTATTCCCCGTAAAAAAAGCAACCTTCTTGCGGGAATCATGTACCGATTTACAGATCCGGCCCATCGGTCGCGAGCGGTTCTTCGCTTTTTTTTCGTTCCAGCAACAACACCACTCCGGCCGAAAGACCGCCCGCCAGATATCCGAACATCGCGCCCACCGGAACGCTAAAGAACATGAAAAAAATCGTAATCAAAAATCGTTCGAAAATTCGGACATTCCCGATTATAAGAGTCGTGAACAGATTGATTGCCCCGATTTCCAGCGGCAGCAACACCGCCCCGGTCCAGATCGAGGCCGCCCGCGGATATTTGCCCCCGAACAAAATCATCTGCCCCATGGTCACCCCAAACACCAGCACGCCAAACACGAGGTAATAAACCGGCGACGCGTCGAACCATTTCAAAGTCGAAAACATCACGGCAAACAACGCCACCATCATCATCAAAACGGCCATGCTGAATTTCCGCGGCATGCCAACCGCCGGTTTGTAATCCCAAGCCGCGCCCCATGGAACCGCGCATTGCGCCGCGCTATTGTCTTCCTTTGACGGCGGAAGGAGAATGGCTTCAATTACAGCATCCGGCGCCTGGCCCGTCTTCGACGCCAGGGCTTCAACCACCGCGTTTTTCAAACGCCCATGGCTCATGTCATGTCGGGCAAAAAGCGGCTGTAACAAAGAATCGTCGCCGGCAGCCAAAGCCAATAAAAGATGCTCGGCGCCCAAAAAGGAATGCCCCAGGTTCCGGGATTGCTGTTCCGCGCGCTTAAGCCACCTGTCAGTCAGCACTCGCAGCAACAGGGTTGGATTCGCATCGTTCCTCTCATTTGCCCGTTCAACGATGTTTTCCCCGGACTTAGGAATTTTCTTATTTTCCAGCAAGCGATCGACGTCTCTTGTCAACGCCCACATGTCCACGCCCATTTCTTCCAGCGAAGTCAATGGAAAGCGGCGCTCCCAACGTATAAAAGACCACAGGAGCAACATGCCCACCGACGATTCGTCCAAGACCAGCGGCGCCCGGGCGGCCCAGCGGGCCGGAACCTGCTCGATCATCTCGATCAAAGTCCGCACGCAGCGCCGGGCGCATAGCTCCTGCCGATCGAACATCAAGCGTCTCCCAATTTAATCAACCCGTTTATTCCAAAGGATGTTTGGCCGGCGAAAACTGCTGGCGAGAAGCGCCGGGAATCATCGCCAATAGCCCGCATATTACACTGATTCCCAACAGAATCGGGCCAAGCGCGTAAATGCAAATCGTGACTAGATAATCCGCAGATGACCGAAACGACCCCGTAGTACCATTCGTTAAATTCATCATTACGTGTAATATGGACGGGATAACGATCGAACACGCCAACAGCCAGCACGATATGCGAAACAACGCCCAATTATAAACGCGATCCTGCCTGAATAATAAAGCCAACAGCAATCCCAACAACAAAACGGATGTCAACCATCCGGTTCCGGTTTGGTTTAACAGTTGAAGCATCATCATTTCTTGCGGCATAAAACGCCCTCCTTATAACTGTAATAGAATCGAATTTCATGCATATATTCGCGGAATTTGCCTATACCCGGGGATTCCGCCTGTTCTCCAGGAAATTTTAAATTTGCTTCATTCGATTTGCAATACTTAAAAAGGTGGCAAACGCCTCTGCGCATGTCGAAATCCGGTCTTCGCCCTTATCCAATATGCAATTTGAAATTTGCACTTGACAATTTGCAATAAGAAAAGATACACAAAAAAAACATTCGCGCCTTGAAAAGGAAGATTCCTAATCCCCGACCTTATTCGCCCAGGGTCGAACGCCGCCGCAAGATATGATGGTAATGTTGTGCGAATCGATGCGCCTCGTCGCGGACGTATTGCAGCAGCCTTAACGCATAAGAATGGCGGCTCAGGCGCAGAGGCCCGTCCCGATGCATTACGTGGACCAACTCCTCGCGCTTGGCCAGAGAAAGGATCAGCGGGGGATCGATTCGCAAACCGGCCAACGCGCTCAGCGCGGCGTTGAGCTGGCCCTTGCCCCCGTCGATCAGCAACATGTCCGGCATGCTTTCATTTTCCCTTTGCAGATGCTGGAACCGCCGCGACACCACTTCGTGGATGGCGGCAAAATCGTCCCCGCCGCTTGCTTGATGAATCCGCATCCGCTTGTATCCGGGCTTGAAAGGCAGTCCGTCGATGAATTGCACCACTGAGGCCACCGTATCCGTGCCCGCCGTATGCGCCACGTCCACGCCTTCGATGATCCGCGGCTGCGCATCTAGACGCAGCGTTTTTTGCAATCCCGCCAGCCCTTTTTTCGGATCGATGGGAAACACCTCCGGCTGAACGTGCGTTTCCAGAACGCCGCGCTTGTCGAGCGACTGGAGCATTTCGATTTCGTCCCGCAGCCGGGCGGCCTCCTCGAAGCGCAACTCCTGTGCCGCCCTATCCATCTCTTCGCGCATCTCGTTGAGCAGCGCGTCTTTCTTCCCGTCCAAAACCTGTTGCAGCCGGCGGATGCCCTTGCGATACTCCTCTTTCGAAATCCGCAAATTGCAGGGCGCGGTGCATTGCTCGATGGAATGCAGCAGGCACGGCCGGAACCACTGCCAGCGCTTGTCGTCGGCCTCGATTTCCAGGGTGCAGGTGCGGAACTTGAAAATCTTTTGCAGCACCTGGATCGCGCCCCGCAACTGCCGGGGATTGGGAAACGGCCCGTACAGTTTCGACCCGTGCCCCTTCGGTTCCCGCGTAAAACAAACGCGGGGAAAATCCTCGCGCACGTGTATCTCTAAATATGGAAACGTCTTACTGTCCCGCAACTCCCGGTTGAATTTCGGCAAAATATCCTTGATCAGCCGGGCCTCGGTAAGGATGGCGTCGATCTCGTTTTTTGTCTCTATGTAGTCGATGTCGCGGATTTCCAGGACCAGTTTCGCCGTGCGCGGGTCCTCGGTCGCCGCCTTGAGAAAGTAGCTTCCCGCACGGTTGCGCAAATTTTTCGCCTTCCCGATGTAGATAACCCTGCCCGCGGCGTCTTTCATCAGATAAACGCCCGGCGTTTGCGGGAAAGTACGCACTTTTTCCGCAGCCAAGGAATTATCCTGGATAATTGGTCCTTGCTCTGCCATATTAGACACCACACGATACAGCCAAACAAAACGCTGTCCCGAACGGGGTTTTTTAATTTAATAAAAAGATATGTCTCTGGACTGGAAAATCATGTGGCCGTTATCAAAATTTATCTATATGCCTTGCACCCATAAAAATTGCATTTATCAATTTTCCCATATCTATATTTTATATAAAATTGCGCAAATGAAAATAAGAAAAAGTATTTTTATCAATGATTTTTGCATTTGTCTGAGTGTAAACCCCCCTAACTGAAAAAAGTCTTTTCCACATTATGAGTCAAACGTACTTGACTAATAAGTATATAATCGTCTGCTTCATCTATGGCTCTTATAGTTCATCGCGCCTTATGGTGACCTCTGTTTTCTCCCCTCATTTTATTCTCATTGATCCTCCTAATCACAAAACCAACGTGCCATTTTAGCCGGATTGCCGAGACGCATCGTGGTTTGATTCATGTGATCATCTTTATAATTCCTGTATGGAGAATGAAAAAATTTATCCATTCAAAAAACGTCATAATAACGTAAATACAATTCAAGCCGATCCAGACTTCGATGTTTTTAAGATAAAAAGACATACATGTGTCCAGTACTTAGCTCGACTTTTGCCCTTTTTAGCTGCGTGTGATGTTGGGAATTCCGGGAAAAATGGGTGCTCGTAGACTTTTGAAAACCTCTGGAAACCACGGGGCGTTTCAAAACTACGCGGCGCGATTAGAGAACCTCGGGAAAATAGGCACTTTCATGCCGATCAAAAAGGGCAAAAGTCGAGCTTAGGCGGGGATTTTACATCATATGAGGTACGACAAATCTGTGGTTTATCGTCCCAATTTGTAGTGGATTTCGCCGAAAGAACACCTGCCAAATTGGCAGTAATGGAATACTATAATGGAAAGACTATACCAAGGATGGCGGGCGGCGCTTAGGCTTAATGCCGCATTAGTCTATGTAACTTCCTGTCCATCAATAATTTATCGTGCAGTGGTTTTTTGGTGCGCCGATTGCTTCCTGTCTGAAAAAAGTCATTCCGCGCATGATTGGCAGACGAAGATTGACCAGTTTTTGTAATTACACTCCAAAGTTCTCCGGTCATTTTTGTTTTTAGCGTTTATTGCTGCCCTGGCGGAATGCCGGCCCCCGCCGGCTAAAACTAGAATTCTGGATGCCAATTGGAATATCGCCCCCTGAGGCGGAATAGTTACTTCATTCGAAATTTTTATTTTGGAGGCCGCTAAATATGGCAAAAAAACAAGAAAGTAAAAAAACCACCGCCGGAAACATCAAACTCCAGCCGCTGGGAGACCGGGTGGTGGTCGAGCGGGAAGAATCGGAATCGGTCACCGCCGGGGGCATCGTGCTCCCAGATTCGGCCAAGGACAAGCCCGCACGGGGAAAAATTATCGCCGTGGGCGACGGCCGCCTGATGAAAGACGGCTCCCGCTCCCCCCTCCAAGTCAAGGCGGGGAATCGTATCCTATTCAGTTCTTACGCCGGCGATACGTTCAAGCTCGGCGACCGCGAATTATTGCTCATGCGCGAGGAAGACATCCTCGCCATTATCAAATAACCAGGGCCTGTCCCAATTTTCCGGGCACCATGCCGAAGGCATGGTCGGCGAAAATGGGACTGCCCCTTTAAACGCTAATAATAAAAGGAGAACACCTCTAATGCCAAAAATGATAGCTTTTGACCAGGAAGCCCGCGACGCACTGCGCCGCGGCGTTGCGAAACTCGCCCAGGCCGTCAAGGTCACCCTTGGACCGCGGGGCAGAAACGTGATTTTGCAGAAAAGCTTCGGCTCGCCCACCGTCACCAAGGACGGCGTGACCGTAGCCAAGGAAGTCGATCTCGAAGACGTCTTCGAAAACATGGGCGCCCGCATGGTCCGCGAGGTCGCCTCGAAAACCTCGGACGTGGCCGGCGACGGAACCACCACCGCCACCATCCTGGCCGAGGCCATCTTCAACGAGGGCCTCCGCGCGGTCGTCTCCGGCGTGAATCCCATCCAGCTCAAGCAAGGCATCGAAAAGGCCGTGGCCGACGTCGTCGAAAAACTGAAAAGCATGTCGATCTCCGTGAAAAATAAAAAGGAAGAAATCGCCCAGGTCGGGGCGGTGGCCGCCAATAACGACGCCGAAATCGGAAAACTCCTGGCCGACGCCATGGAAAAGGTCGGCAAGGACGGCGTCATCACCGTCGACGAAGGCAAGAGCCTGGCAACGGAAGTCGAATGGGTCGAAGGCATGCAGTTCGACCGCGGCTATCTCTCGCCCTACTTCGTAACCGATCCGCAGAAAATGGAATGCGTCCTGGAAGAGGCCTATATCCTCGTCTATGAAAAGAAACTCTCCAGCATCAAGGAACTGGTTCCCGTGCTGGAAAAAGTCGTCAACGCCGGGAAGCCGCTTTTGATCGTGGCCGAGGACGTGGACGGCGAGGCACTGGCCACGCTGGTGATCAACCGGCTCCGCGGCACGCTCAAGGCCTGCGCGGTCAAGGCCCCGGGCTACGGCGATCGGCGCAAGGCCATGCTCGAAGATATCTCCGTCCTCACCGGCGGCATCGCCATATTCGAAAGCCTGGGCAAGAAACTCGAAAACATCGGCCTGGGCGACCTTGGCCGGGCGAAGAAAATCGTCATCGACAAGGACAACACCACCATCATCGAAGGCGCGGGCAAGAGCTCCGACATCAAGGGCCGCATCGAACAGCTCCGCCGCGAAATCGAAAACACCAAGAGCGATTACGACCGCGAAAAACTCGAGGAGCGGCTGGCCAAATTGGCCGGCGGTGTGGCCAAGATCAACGTGGGCGCTTCGACCGAGTCGGAGATGAAAGCAAAGAAGGCCCGGGTTGAAGACGCCTTGCACGCCACCCGGGCGGCGGTCGAGGAAGGCATTCTGCCCGGCGGCGGCGTGGCACTGTTGCGGGCATGCGCGTCGGTCAAGCCCGAAGGGCTATCGCAGGATGAAGAGGTAGGCTACAAGATCGTGCTCCGCGCATGCCGCGCGCCTCTGACGCAAATCGCCGACAACGCCGGCCAGGACGGCGGCATAGTCTGCGAAAAAGTCTCCGACATGAAAGGCCCCATGGGCTACAACGCCCAGACCGCCGTATACGAAGACATGGTCAAGGCCGGCGTGATCGACCCCACGAAAGTCACCCGCACCGCCCTGCAAAACGCCTCCAGCGTAGCCACGCTGATGCTGACCAGCGACGCCCTGGTCGCCGACAAGCCCAAGAAAGAAAAATCCCCCGCCATGCCGCCCGGCGGCGATGAGGATATGTACTAAACCAAGGGATTGGGGATTAGAGATTAGGGATTAGAGATTAGCCATAAAGCCGCGACCGTCGGTCGCGGTGTGCGTGCCGTATGCGTCATACATGAAAATCCCGCTCGCCAAATAGCCGTTTAGCCCCGGCACTCGCGCCGGGATGAAAAATATGCCATTTTCCGTTTAACCGCGACCAGGCGCCATGCGGAGCATGGTCGCCGAGCGGACAAGGAGAAAAAATACAAAGGGTGTCAGTACCGGCAGTCGGTTCTGACACCTTTGTTTTTAACCTATTGAGATTATAAAATGAAACTAATGCCAAGAACTTGGTGGGAATGGTTAGGAGTTTTTGGAAGCATTATTACAATTATATCTTTTGTTTTGTATCTTAATTTACCCCCATCCATTCTTTCACACATCCTTTCTGTCATGTATTGGCCTTTCGGCAATTGGACGATCACTGTTCCACGATGGGTTTTAATTCTTTTTTTACTTTTCCCCGTTCTCAAAATCTTGGATTGGCGTAATATGATATGGGATACATTCAAGCGTTTATTTTTATATACATCTCATTTCCTTCCTTATATTCATCTCTCAAAAAACGATAAAAAATTAATTCAATTAAATCTCAAGGCTGCTCGTTTTTTGGATTATATTAGCGATACTTGGAATAATGATATTAGACAACTATGCAAACTGCAAGAAATTGAGAATGGATATAAATTAACCCAAGATATTGAGAATGGTTACGAATATAAGATGATTCTTTTCGATAATGTAGATATCTATTCGGTTAAAATGTTTGCTTCATTTACTGTTGAACATGGAAGTATTGAAATTGCCTTAAGACCTCACGATCTTTCGCCTCATGGAACAGTTAATCGTTTATATAAAGGTAAATATGATGTTGAATTTTGGATCGAGAATGGAGAAGCAAAAATATTAATTAATGGCAATCCGTCGGAAATACAAGAAAATAAACCAGAGAATTATGGCCATTATGCTATAATGACGAGTAAAAAATGTACAGTTATTTTTAATAAATTATTCTTCATAAATTGCAAAGAATTGGGTATAAAAGCGGGTAAAAAATACAATGCCATTCAAAACAACGAGAGTGAAAATAGTAATGCAATTCAACTCAAAATTGAAAAAGCCATATATGGATCCAGTAACTTCAGTAAAGATGTAACGGAATTAATCAGAAAATATATAACAAACGAACGCCTATTCTTAATTGTTAATAATGACAATCTTGGTGGTGATCCATGTCCTAATAATATTAAGCAATTGACGGTTACTTACGTAGTTGGAAATACACGGGCAACTAAGGTTGTTAAAGAATTGGAATGTATCGAACTACCATGAGCTGAAATTATCTGCGCCGGATGTCACTGCTGTTTTGCCAATATTTTAGGATCGTTTACGATTCTTGTCCGCCGGAGGCGGTTTTAGGCCCGGCATTTCATGCCGGATTGGTTTTTGCCCCGTCGGGGCGTTTTGATTTTTAGCCCAGCGATTTATCGCTGGGGATCGGTGGCCCTATTTTCCCCTGTCCCACTCGTCCCGTAGGGACGGTTGAACAGTGTGATGTGCGTCGCATTTCAATCGTCCCTACGGGACGAAAAGATTTTATTCGTCCCATTTCACCACAGCGATAAATCGCTGGGCTATCGTCGATTGTCCCTACGGGACATATTATCGGGTTGTTGCCGGGTGGCGTAACGATTGCACAATATGTTTTAGGATCGTTTACGATCCTTGTCCGCCGCAGGCGGTCTTAGGCCCGGCATTTCATGCCGGATTGGTTTTTGCCCCGTCGGGGCGTTTTGATTTTTAGCCCAGCGATTTATCGCTGGGGATCGGTGGCCCTATTTTCCCCTGTCCCACCCGTCCCGTAGGGACGGTTGAACAGTGTGATGTGCGTCGCATTTCAATCGTCCCTACGGGACGAAAAGATTTTATTCGTCCCATTTCACCACAGCGATAAATCGCTGGGCTATTGTCGATTGTCCCTACGGGACATATTATCGGGTTGTTGCCGGGTGGCGTAACGATTGCACAATATTTTTTAGGATCGTTTACGATCCTTGTCCGCCGGAGGCGGTTTTAGGCCCGGCATTTTATGCCGGGTTGGCGGGGATGGATAATATCCCTTTCTTTCCCTTCTCTCAATCATCTACGACGCCCGCTTACGGGCGATCTCGACTTGGCGGCTTTAGTGACAGACAGATAAGTTATGTCGTATGACGCATGCAAAAAGCCCGCTCCCCTACGGGTCGCGGCTAAACAAGACTACGACATTAATTTTCTGATATGCAATAGCCTATGGTAATGGGGTAGAGTGGGGGCGGACGTCTCTGATACCCGGCATAAACGCCGGGCATTATTCATGCCCGCATACGGATGGGCGCCGCCGATCGGGCATTATGCGCATTGCTCTCCCGCCGGTAGGCAGATCGACCTCGGGCGGAATCGGCAGCGGGACAGATGCGCTTAAGCCGCCCATCAAGTTCATTATGAACCATTTTTCCGAGAGCCGACAACTCCTCGACATTTAGATATCCTAAACTTTTCAGAAGCGTGTTCATGTTAAATCCGCCCATTTCGTGCATAGACTTTGAAAACAGTAAAAACCGATTATGAAAAACTTCCCGCCATCAGGCGCTGGCAACAGCCGGGATTCGCACTGCAACATGCGATCGGGTTACAACGTTCAAATGATTGCTTTTTTTCCGGAGATTTTATATTCGCCTTATGCGATAATTTGGCGCAAATGAATTTCAGACACATGATAATACTAAATATGCAGGATGAACCGGCAAGTCAGGAAAAACCCTGATTCACCCCTGGAGGAAATCCCGACCTGCATCGGCAGCGAAGTTGCAGACGGCCAACAAATCACGTTCCTCGATGACCGCTCGACGGTCTCCGGCGATTAAACGGAATACTCTCGGCTGTATCCGGCCCAGGGTGAGAGGGAGAAAAAAGAAAGAAAAGGGGACTATGCAAAAATTCATAAAATCTGTCCATGTTCAATGCACAGTGTGAACTACATTATCAATTCGCACTGTATTTCTATCAATTAGAACTGTATTTCTGTCTTATACCCATCTAACAGGTGGTAAAATGCGTGAAAATCGCTCCTAGCGTGCAAATTTTACCGGTGATTATGGCCCTTATAGAAATTTAGGGTTTTCGCGCTGCCGCAAACCGATGCAAACTGTGAATTGACCCTGCTGTAGGCGACAGCTAAATTTACAATATGGCACTTGCGTATTACCGGTTAACCGGAAGCTATTGGATTTGACGCATTTTCCCCCTGCCGCGATTGAGTTCATGGAACAAAACTATTACAAGCGCTTCCGCATGGAAATCGACCTGTACGGCTGCGATTTCAGCCCGCGTCCCGTCCCCAGCGAATATCACATATCGCCTTGGAACGATTCGCTTTTGGAGGCCTTTGCCCTGGCGAAATACAACAGTTTCCGCGGCGAAATCGACGCCAACGTCTTTCCCTGCCTGGGCGATCTGAACGGATGCCGGAAGTTGATGTCCGACATCATCCACAAGCCGGGTTTTTTAGCCCAGTCGGCCTGGTTGGCGGTATATTCGCACAACGGATCAGACCAGCCCGAATATTGCGGCACGATCCAAGGAATCCGCGATAAATCGGGCCTGGGGGCAATTCAAAATCTGGGCGTTACGCCCGAACACCGCGATCTGGGCATTGGCACTTGCCTCCTGATGCACAGCCTGAACGGTTTTCGACGCGCCGGAATTCACCGCGTCTTTCTCGAGGTCACCGCAGAAAACACCGGCGCCATCCGCCTGTACCACCGCTTGGGCTTCATTACAACCAAAACCGTTTACAAGGCCGCCGAACCGGCTTGCTCAATGTAAAACTGTAAACTGTCAACTGAAAACAGAAAACCAACAGTGACCGCACCCATATTCTCTCACGTCTTCCCCAACGGCCTGGCTTTGGTTGCCGAGCCCAGGCCGGCATTAAAATCGGCGGCCTTCACCTTTGTGGCCCCGGCCGGATGCGTGCACGACCCGGCCGACCGCGCCGGCCTCGGCGGATTCACCTGCGAAATGTCGCTGCGCGGCGCGGGCCAGCGCGACAGCCGGCAATTCATCCTCGACCTGGACAACCTCGGCGTGGAGCGCGGCGAATCGGTCTCCTACGCCCATATCAGTTACAGCGGCGCCACGTTGGCCGAAAACCTGCCCCACGCTTTATCGATCTATGCCGACGTCTTGCGCCGCGCCCACCTGCCCGACGATCAGCTTGAGGCCGGCCGCCTGGGCATGTTGCAAGAGTTGCACGCCGTCGAGGATGAACCCGCCCAAAAGGTCATGCTCGAACTCCGCCGCCGCCATTATCCGCTGCCCTGGGGCCGCCCTCCGCAAGGCGAGGAAAAGGCCCTGCAACAAACCACGCTCGACAATATCCACACGTATTATCACCGCCATTTTCAGCCCAAAGGAACCATTCTCGGCGTGTCCGGCCGAGTGGAGTGGGAAAGCCTCAAGGATCTTGTCAGCGGCCTGCTCGGCGACTGGACGCCCGGCGTTACCGAATCCATCGACCAGCAGCCCCCGGCCGGCCGTTACCTGCACATCCCCTACGATTCCAATCAAACCCAAATCGGCATCGCCTATTCCAGCATCCCATACCGGCATCCCGATTATTTTCAGGCCTGGGGAGCGGTGGGCGTTTTAAGCGGCGGCATGAGCGCCGGCTGTTTACCGAGGTCCGCGAGCGCCGCGGGCTGTGTTACAGCGTCTACGCCTCGTATCATACCCTAAGGCATATCGGCGGTGTTTTTTGCTATGCCGGAACCTCCGCCGACCGGGCACAGGAAACGCTGAATGTAATCCTCGGCGAACTACGCCGCCTGGCCGACGGCATCCATGACCACGAACTCCAGCGCCTCAAGGCCCGCATCAAAAGCGCGCCTGGTCATGCAGCAGGAATCGTCTTCGGCCAGAAGCTCGTCGGTGGCCTTCGACTGGTATCACCTCGGCCGAGCCCGCACCCTCGACGAAGTGGAAAAACTCATCGACGCGCTCACGAGCCGCAGCATCAACGCCTATTTGCAGGAAAATCCGCCCAAGGATTTCACCGTGGTCACGCTAGGACCGAAACCGCTGGAGATGCCCGATGGAATAATGAATGATGAATGATGAGTGATGAATGATGAGTGATGAATGAAACCGCTTGCGGTTTCGCGAGGCGTAAACCCCCGGTGTATTCACCGGGGGCTAAATAATCCCGAACCCCGAACCCCGAACCCTTTTAAAAATCCGGTGGAATTCGCCAATCACACCCTACCGAACGGCCTGGAAATCGTGGCCGAGTGCGACGCCGACGCCCATTCCTCGGCCTTCGGCTTCTTCGTCAAGACCGGCGCCCGCGACGAAACCGACGCCGTCTCGGGCGTGAGCCATTTCCTCGAACACATGATGTTCAAGGGCACGCCCACCCGCTCGGCCGACGACGTGAACCGCCAGTTCGACGAGATCGGCGCTCGATTACAACGCCTTCACCAACGAGGAAAACACGGTCTTTCACGCGGCGGTCTTGCCCGAATATCAGCACAACGCCGTGGCCCTTCTGGCCGACATTCTCCGCCCCTCGCTCCGCGAAGACGATTTCAACACCGAGAAAAGGGTAATCCTCGAAGAGATCAAGATGTACGAGGACCAGCCGCCGTTCGGGGCCGACGAAAAATGCCGCGCCGCCTTTTTCGGCCGCCACCCCCTGGGTCGAAGTGTGCTGGGAACTATCCAGAGCATCTCCGATCTTACCGCCTCGGCCATGCGCGATTATTTCAACGCCCGTTACAGCCCGGGGAACGTCGTGCTGGCGGCGGCCGGGCGGATCGATTTCGCCGCACTCGTCGATACCGCCTCGCAATCCTGCGGCCATTGGCGGCCGGTTGCGGCCCTTCGCGATCTGCACCCGGCAAGCCCGCAATTCGATTTCAAAGTGCTGCCCAAAGAAACCGCCACGCAACAATATGTGATCGAGCTCTCTCCCGGCCCGGCAGCCGAAGACGCCGACCGCTACGCCGCCAAGCTCCTGGCCACCATCCTCGGCGACGATAGCGGCAGCCGCCTGTATTGGGAACTGGTCGATCCCGGCCTGGCCGAACAAGTCAGCCTAAGCCACTGCGAATACCTCCGCGCCGGGCTGATGATCACCTACATGAGTTGCGAACCGCATTGCACGGCCGACAACCTGCAAAGTATCTTGAAGGTCTACCGGCTCGCCGAAACCGAGGGCCTTACCGACGCCGAACTATCCCAGGCCAAAAACAAAATCCGCTCCCGGTTGGTTCTCTCCTCCGAGCGCCCCCGTGGCCGGCTGTTCGCCCTGGGCAGCGAATGGGTCTACCGCCGCCAATACAAAACCATCGGCGAGGAACTGGACATAATCGCCGGCATTACCTTGGAGCAAATCCACGCCGTGTTGAAAAAATACCCCCTTTCCCGCTCCGCCACCCTCACGATCGGCCCGCTGGAAAAACTCCCGCCGCCGGGTTGAATACATCTTATCATGCCGCCTTAGTTCGCGACCAATGCCTTTCAGGGCAATCTAGGCGGATATGACGCTTATTATTTTTAAACTGCTTATGTTCAATCTTGGTATCTGTGCATCTCGGGCGTGATTCTGGTATACTTCCTGTATCCAATTGTTGACCTTAGAATCCATTACAAGTTCAGAGATAGTCGCCATGGATGCCATCTTATATATTTTCATGCTCCTTCTTGGCCTCGCTTTGGGGGCGGTCGCGGTTTGGCTGATCCTTCGCGCGCAGATCGCGGTTCTAAACGCCAGGGGTAGTCAGATGGAAACCGCTCTTGTGGACGAGCGCCGCCAGGCGCAGGAAAAAATCGACTTTCTCAACGACGCCCAGAAAAAGCTCTCCGATACGTTCAAGGCCCTGGCAGCGGACACGTTGCAGAACAGCAACAAATCGTTCCTCGAGCTGGCCGAAAAAGAATTGAAAATATTTCACGAGGCGGCAAAAGGCGACCTCGAGAAACGCCAAACCGCCATCGACGAACTCGTCAAACCGGTCAAAGAATCGCTGGTCAAGGTCGATGCGAAATTGCAGGAAATCGAAAAGGCCCGGCTGGAAGCATATTCCGGACTGACCGAGCAGGTAAAATCCATGCGCGAAACACAAGACCTGCTCCGTAGCGAGACATCGAACCTGGTCCAGGCCCTGCGCGGCCCGAGGTCCGCGGGCGCTGGGGCGAAATCCAGTTGCGCCGCGTGGTTGAAATGGCCGGAATGCTGGAACACTGCGACTTCATCGAGCAGCAAAGCATCAATACCGAGGAAGGCCGGCTGCGTCCCGATCTTGTTGTCCGCCTGCCCGGCGATCGGACCATCGTGGTCGACGCCAAGACTCCGCTTGACGCCTACCTCTCGGCCATCGAGGCCCCGGACGAGGAAACGCGAAACGCCAAGCTCAAGGATCACGCCCGGCAGATCCGCAACCACGTGCAAATGCTGGGAAAGAAAAAATATTTCGAGCAATTCGAGCATTGCCCCGATTTCGTCGTGCTTTTCATCCCGGGCGAAATCTTTTATACCGCCGCCCTGCAGCAGGATCCTGAACTGATCGAGGCCAGCGTGGGCGAAAGGGTCTTGATCACCAGCCCCACCTCGCTCATCGCCTTGTTGCGGGCAGTGTCCTATGGCTGGCGCCAGGAAAAACTGGCCGAGAACGCCCGCGAAATCAGCGACCTGGGCCGCAACCTTTACGATTGCCTGGCAAAACTGACCGAGCATTTCGCCAAGATCGGCCAGCGCCTCGACCAGGCCGTCAGCGCCTACAACCAGACTTTGTCATCGCTGGAAAACCGCGTCCTGCCCGGGGCGAGAAAGTTCAAGGAACTCGGCGCAAGCACGGCCGACGACATAGATCGGCTCCAGCCCGTTCAACAATCCCGTCCGCCAAATTCAAGCCCCGGAGTTGCTCTTATCAAACGACCGGGACGATGAATCGGCCGCCTGATATTCGCGGCTGTATGACATGGGCATCATGCCCGTGCCCATTCTACAACCAAGCCCACGGGCTGCAACCCGTGGGCTTAGCGGCATTCATTGCCTGAGATTCCATACTCCGCAATCACCGCTTACACTGTGCGCGCTCCGCTTGTTACAACCTCGTTACGTTTGCACCTCCTGATTTCGGATAAAATCATCTTTGTCAGAAGTCGTCACGCCCCGGAGCATGTTCCGGGGGCATCCGCCAAAATACGTCACAAGGAGAAATCGTATGAGATTAACCATGTTGGTTCTGTTCTGTGCGGCCTTAACGGCCCAAATCGCCCGCGCTCAGAATGTCTATTCATTTGACGACCGCTCGAAAATCACCGTCAGCGGCGAGGCCGTGGTATACGTAAAACCAGATAAGATCGTGATCACCCTGGGCATCGAAACATGGGATCGCGACATCGTCGCGGCCAAACAGAAAAACAACGATATCCTGAAAAAGGCCATAAAGGCCTTAAAGGATTGCGGAGTTGAGGAAAAGGATATCCAAACCGATTATCTGTCAATTGATCCCCACTGGAAAGACAATTACGAGAAAAATGAGTTTATCGGCTATTTTGTCCGTAATACATTCGTTGTAACCCTGAACGACACCAAGCAAATTGAAGACTTGATCACCCATGTCTTGCAAGCGGGTGTGACGAATATACATGGAGTTGATTTTCAAACCACGGATTTTAAAAAATATCGCCAGCAAGCCAGAGAACTCGCCCTTAGAGCCGCCAAAGAAAAAGCCGATTCAATGGCCGCCGTCCTGGGTCAATCCGTCGGTCTCCCGCTCCAAATCAATGAAAATCCAACCGGCTCCGGAGGTCTTTACTATTCAAGTTGGTGGGGATGGGGTTGGGGATCAAGGGGCGGCGGCATGAATCAAAACGTCATACAAGACATGTCCGGCAACAGAAGTGAAATCTCCGACACCATTGCATTGGGAAAAATATCAATTCGGGCGAATGTAAACGTCACCTTTAAATTGAAAGATTGATTGCAATTATGGAACTTTTTCCAAGCATTCAACATCTAAGTTCCACCCTGACACTATCAATACGTAATTTAAAGCCATCCAGGAGCGGAAAAATGCCGAAATTTAAAACAATTTTTACAATGGGCTGGTTATTATTGACAGCCGTATCCCTGGCCCGCGCCCAGGCCGACGCCCAAAAGGCCTATCAAGACGCCAAAACCGCCTATCAGGCCGGCAATTTCGCCGACGCCCGCGACCTGGCCCAAAAGGCCGCCCAAACCGATCCGAAAAATCCCGAGGTCTTTCTGCTCCTCGGGCAGGCCGAATATCAACTCGGCCGGGTCGACGAGGCAGTCGCCGCCTGGAAGCAAACCCTGGCCCTCGCACCAAAGGAACCGTTTGCCGCCCGCATGTTGGAAGTCCTGCAAGCCCAGCGCGCCGGCGTCAACGTCCGCATCGCCTTTATCCAAATGCTGATTGCCGAAAAACTCTTCCAGCCCGCCGCCCAAGAGGCCAAAAAAATCCTTGCCGACAAGGCGATATCCAATCTTCAACGGTCAAAACTCCTGCTCTTGCAGGCCGAGTCGGCCATCGGCCTGGGTAAATCCGCCGACGCGGAAAAAATCATCGCCGAAACACAGGCTTTATATTCGAAACAGGCCGATCCTTTGCAAATATCCTTGCTCTTAGCCCGGGCAAAAATCCTCATCGGCGGCCACGAAGCAGGCGAGGGAATAACCTTGTTGAAAAAACTCGTGGCCGAAAATCCCGCGCCCCAGCGGCGATATCCGCCCAGTATGAACTCCTGCTTCACAATCTGAAGCCGGAAGTCACCGTCGAAAAGTTGGAGCAATTGGCCAAGTGGGTCGGCGAAAATCCCAAACAGGACAAGACAAACGACGCGCGGCAGACGCTGGCCGAATTCTATTTAAAACTATACAAGCAGGAAAAATGGGATCAGCCCGCCACACCCACTTCGCCCGATTGGTGGCGGACGCGGGCGGCATTAAGCCGCCTTGTTGCATTCGAATTAATTCAGCCCGACAACCCTTCATGGTCAAAGTTACTGCGGCATCACGCGAAATTGTTGTCGGCTTACGCGAAATATCAGTTCGACAGGAACCTAACTTTTGGTTTAGCCGCGGATAACGACAAAATATCGGACATACAAAAAGATTTCATGGAAACATTGCACAAGTTCGTCGCCTTTGATGCAACTAATGCCCCGGCCGCGAGTTCCTTATTGCAGCAACATCTCGCCCCTTGGATGGAACATCATGAGTGGGCCGTTGTCGATCGGATGTATGAAGAATTGGCCGGATTTTCGCCCCCGGACGAGCGCCGCCGCACCGAAACGGCCCTGGCCAAAATCTGGCGCAGAGGGCGTTCGACGAGCACGATCGCTTGCTAAAGGCCGGGCTGAGCGTCCCCCAAAACCTCGATCCGCTCCATGAAAAGGCCCTCAAGCGGCTTTACGAGTTGCAGGCCGGCCTTGATCCGCAATCGCCGGAACTGAAGGAGATCCGCGACGTTTCCGCGTCGATCATCATCCATTATTCCAAACTCCTCGAATACAACGAGACAGCCAGGGCCGCCATCGCGGTGAAGGCGGAAAAACCCGTTCCAGCCGCCGACGAGTTCGCCGCCTTCCAGATGGCCCGCCTCCAGGCTGACCTGGCTGATCGCCAATTCGCACGACTCATTACGCAATACGGAGCGGCCGAAAAAATCGCCATCACGCCGGAATACACAAACGCCATGGCCGTATGCATGAAATTCATCTCCGACTACCAGACAAGTCCATTAGTCCCCCAGGCGGTTGAACGGATTTTCGCCATAGGCCAGGTGTTCGAGCGCCATCAGGCCCATGCGGTAGCTGCCGAAGTGTACGCCGATTTCGCCAAGTTCGCCGCCGGCGAAAATGTACTTTCTCAAACAATCGACAATGCGCCTTCAACAGTCCAGCGCCCGAATTCGCCCGAGCCGCGGCCCTGGACTCCCACGCCCGAAATCTGCTGCAAAAAACCATGTCCCAGCGCAAAGACAAGTCCGCCGCACCGGAAAAAATAAGCCCGGAATTCTCCGCCGCCATCGCCGCTTATAAAGATTTCATCGGCAAACATGGTGAGTGCCTTTTGGCCGGCCAGGCAATCGCCAAAATCATGGCCGTGGGGGTGGAATACGCAAAACTCGACGCCTGGGATGCGGCCGAAAGCGTATACGCCGACATCATCGACGCAAAACTTGGCGTCCACCGTCCTGAACGTCTGCAATTCGCCCGTGGGCTTTGCCGATTGGGCCCGGCCATGCCCGACCATGCCCGCGAAATTCTCTCCGCTCTCTCGCTTATCGATAGAAGAGAATCGGGCGAAGCCTCGGGCGGCATGTTGGCCTTCGGAACTGTAAACGGCAGGGGCGGTAAAGCCGATAAAGATCGTGCCGCAATCGATGACGGTAAAAATGACCATTTCTATTCGGCAAATCCTCTATCAACGCCCGCCATTGAGCTTTCGGATGTTGACAAGCCGGCGGCGATGAGCGGCGCGGAAGAAAAACGATCCGAAGCCCGGCGTGAGGCCCAACTATTGGCCATGATACAAAATCAAGAGGCCAACCGGGCACGTCAGGTAGCGCAACTGCGCAAAATGAAATCCGCTTTGTTGCCAATCAGCCGGCCGCACCGCAGCAAAATCCTGCCCCGGCGCGTGGAATGCCAATTTCTCGCCAGCCCGCTCTTTCCGAACAGGAACTCGCCCGGCAAGAAAAAGCCATCGCCGCCGCCTATGAAATCTTCCTATCCATCCGCAAGAACTATCCCCACACACCCACCGCCCGGCAAGCCCGGGCCGAGATCATGGTCATGGCCGGGCACTGGCGGGGATCGAGTCAATGGCTGAAAGCGGCCCAGTTAATTGCGCTATACATAAGCGATAATCCCGCCGACGAGCAACTCCCCCAACTGCGAATGGAGATTGCCCGCGACCGCCTTTCCTGGGCAGCCAAACCGCTGGATCGCAAGGCCACGCGCCAGGAACTGCTTGCCGAAACCGCATCCCGCTTTGCCGCCACCCGGGAAGAGTTCGCCAAAATCATCACCGACTTCCCCAAGGAACAAGGCGTGGTCGAGGATGCCCAGTGGAGCATCGCCACGAGCTATCTGAGCCAGGCCCGGGTCATCGATTCGGTCAGCCCCACGCTTGCCCGCGGCCAGTACGTCCGCACGGCCAAGGAATTGGCCCAAGTAGCGGAAAAATATCCCGCTCATCCGCGCATCGGTTCAATAGGCCAGATGCTTTGGGACATCGCCAACGAATTATCGGCCCGCGGTTACGATGAAGAGGCGATTGCCGTATGGCAGGAACTTCTCGGCTACGACCCGCTTTTGCCGCAGGCCCAAGAGTCGGCCATGCGAATCGCCCAGACATACCAGCATAAGCTCAATCGCCCCCTGCGCCGGCCGAAGTCTATCAGGAGTTGAATTTCATTCGCGGCGGCAACGACCAGGGCCTACAAACCGCGGTCTTCCAGATCGGGAGCGAACTTAAAAACCAGCAGCGCTGGATCGAGGCCTTAAGCGTGCTGGAAACCTTCGCCGACAGTTTTCCCCGCCATCCCCAGGCCGGTCAGGCCCTCAGCATGGCCGGCCAGATCCATCAGGCCAACGAGGCCTGGGCCGACGCCATCGCCGCCTATCGCCGCGTGATCGACGAGTTCCGCGAGGGCCAATGGGTCCAGGACGCCAAGTGGTCCATCGCCGAATGCACCATCAACCTTAGCCAGTGGCGCGAGGCAATGGAGGCCTACCGCTCGTTTGTCGCCGCCTATCCCGGCGACGCCAAAATTCCTGAGGCCAACCGCCGCATCGAAATCCTCAAGGACCTGGTCCGCTACCAGGCCCTGGTCGACGAAAAAGGCCAGCGCAAGGCCTTCGATGCCCAATTTCAAATCGCCAACATCGTGAAAACGCAGCTCAACAATCCGGTCAAGGCGATTATCGAATACCGCAAGGTCACGGCCAACTGGCCCGATAGTTACCTCGCCGCCGAGGCCCTTTACGCCGTGGGCGAGACATACCTGTCGCTGGGCGAGACCGGCAAGGCCCGCGAGGCCCTTTACAAAGTCGCACAAAAATATCCTGAAAGCCCGCTGGCCGACGACGCCCTGTACCTGGTCGGCAAGAGCTACGAAGACGAGGCCGACAAGCTCGCCACGGTGACCCGCGAGCGGACGCTGGAAAAGGCCAAGGAAATCGCCCAGCGCAGCGCCTACGACGCCGTCCAACTGCAACGCCGCCTGCAACAAGACATCAACGAGAAGGCGGTAGCCTCCTTGAAATCGGCCGGCAAGAGCTTGTCCGCCGAACTGGAAGAAGCCAGAAATTCAAATAATTATAAGCAGATTAATGCCGCCAACGTGGAGCTGTTCTCCCAAAAGGCCGAACAGCAGGTGGAATCGCTGACGGCCATCCAACTTGCCGACCGGCAGGACAAGATCAACGCCGCCTTGCGCAAGGCGGTCGAGGCCTATACCGCCGCCTCCAAGGTGCCCGGCGCGGACAAAGCCGGCGACGCACTGCTGCAAATGGCCACCATATACGACCTGCGCCTGAAAGACTCGAAGGCCGCGGTGGAGACATGGCTGGAAATCGTCCGCCAGTTCAGCGGAACCGGCGTGGCCGAGGACGCCAGTTGGAAAATCGCCCAATTCGACGAACGCCAGGGAAAATTCGCCGAAGCCATCGAGGCCTATCAGGCCTTCTTGCGCAACTATCGCCGCAGCCCCAATGCCGGGCCGGCACAGTTCGCAACGGCCGAAAATTACGAACACCTCGGCCAATGGGTAAACGCCATGGACGCCTATACCAAGTACATCACCAGCTTCCCCGACGGCCCCATGGTCAACAAGGCCAAGGAACAAATCAATTGGATTAAAACATATCGGCTGTAATTACCTCCGTCCCGTAGGGACTACTGACATCCGTCCCGTAGGGACGACCGACGTTAGCCCAGCGATTTATCGTTGGGGATAAATAATGCAAAAAATTTCCTCCCGTCCCGTAGGGACGGCTGAACTCAGGACAATATAAAGGAGATTACAAATGCGTTTTTTCATCGCTGCCTTGACAAGTATCGCCGTACTGGGCCTGGCCGCCGCCTTTTTGCCCGCCGACGAGCCAAAGCCCGGAAATCCTCCGACCGACTCAAAACCATCCGCCGCCGAGGAATTTTTCACGCAGGGCCGCAATGCCTTGTTCCAAGGCCAATACCAGAAGGCCGCCGATTTGCTTTCCAAGGCCGTCGACGCCGATAAAACCAAAACCGGTTACCGCCTGCATCTCGCCCGGGCGTACCGCTATGCCGGCAAAGAGGACGATGCCGTAACGCAGTTGGAGGAAATCCTCAAAACAACCCCCGACCACGTCGAGGCCGGCCAGACCCTGGGCGAAATCTATTCCGCCAAAAAACAATGGAAAGACGTGGCCCGCGTCATGGAGCCGATTTTGAAATATCGCCACGACTATCCCACCTATCACATGCTGGCCGAGGCCCAATACAACCTCGGCGATCAGGCCAAGGCGCGAAAAAATTACGAGGAGGCGGTGAAACTCAATCCCCAAAGCGCGGAGGATCATTATCAACTCGGCAACATCTACCTGGCCGGAAATTCCTTCGCCCTGGCCGCCGAGTCATACCAATCGGCCCTGCGATTGGGCCTGGATACGCCCGTTTTGCACTACAAACTCGCCTCGGCGTATTTCAATCTGCGGAATTACTTCGGCTCGATCGGCGTGCAAACCGTCAAGTCGGGCAAAGCAGGCGCGATTTACGAGAAATGGTACCTTATCGAGCCCGTGCCCGGTGCAAAAGAAGCCTTCCGCTGTGCGCCCGAGGTCTCGGCCGTTTACCAGTTGGCCAAGGCCCTGGCCGACGGCATCGAAGACCGCCCCGATATCCGCGTGCTCATGGCCTCGATCTATCTCGGCGCCGGCCGCTGCGCCCAAGCCTACGATATGTTTGAAAAAATCGAATCCTCGGTGCCCAAGGACGATAAACCCTTGTTTTACTATTACTTCGCCCAGGCGGCCTTCGGCATAGGAAAATACGACCGCTACCTGGAACTCCTCGATGAGGCCATCAAGCTGAAACCCGAGGCTTACAAATCCACGCTCGTCAACGCCTACGTGCAAGTGGCCGACCAGTACAATCAGTCCGGCGACCTGGACCGCTACATCGAATTTCTCGCCCGCGCCGTGTCCGAAAGCCCGCAAACCGCCTCGTTGCACCTGAAATTGGGCAATGCCTATGAAGAGGCCCAGAAATTCCCCGAGGCCGTGGCACAATGGCGAATGGTGCTCGATCTGGAACAAGACCATCCCCAGCGCATGAAACTGCTCAACCTGATCGACAAGTATACCAGCGGTACAATGCTGACCGTCCCGCCGAAAAACGAGAAGATAAAAACCATGCCGAAAAAATTAGCCGGTAGTGTGATGTAAAACCGCGACGGGCACCATCGGGCACCGCGCGGGCACCATGCGAAGCATGGTCGGCCGTGGTCGGCATGGTCGGTTGGTCGGGCGCGCACTCACACACGCCGCTACCAATCGAATTCCAGCCCGATGTGCGGCCCGTGATACACCGCCCGGCCGATGGTGTCGATTTGCGGCGGCCCGTTGTTCAAAAGAATGTCCGCCGATGGATTGAAATTGCGGGTGGCCAAGGCCAGATTGTTCACCCAGATGGCCTGGTAACCCATCTTGAGCATAGTGTGGCGGTTCCACTTCCACACCAGTTCAACATCCAAGTCACCCACAAAAGCGGTGGCGTCGCGCTCGCGGTATTGGTCCACATCAATACCCGGATCGGTTATGGTTCCGGTCGTATGCTGCACCGCGCGATTGTCGCAAAGGACCCCCTTTATTCCCACATCGATCCAGCAACACGGATATACGAAAAAGTAAAACTCCCCTCCTATCTGCGGCCCGAACAGATCGTTTTTCGTCAGCGTGTCAAGATAAACCGACGATCCCGTGGGCGGAACCACGACCGGCACGTTCGAATGCGTAAAGTAATCGAATTGCTCGTTCACGATGATGTATCGAAAACCAAGGATGAGCTTCGCAGTCAGGCAATCGTGCGGCATGGGAACGGAGTAACGGAAATTCAATTCCACGCTTTGAAACTCTGAAAATTCTCGAATATTCACAAAATCGTTATAATCAAGGCCGATAACCGGCGGGTGCCCGAAATTCGTAAACGGTGAAAACATATATCCCGTGCCGCCGATATTTGGGAGAATGGGGGTGGCGTCGCGACCGCGGCCGTGTCGTCCCAAGTGTCAATATAGAAATAGGTGGCATCGACCTGCCAACAGGACTCCCTGCAACTGTGTCCCACTGTAACCCGCGTCCCTGGGCGATACGGCTCGGTTAAGGCATCCGTGGAAAGCACCACGTCGCCCAAGACGCCCAGGGTTTGCAGGGACACCGGATCTATCCGATCGCGCCTCAACCATATCGCATCGGCCTCGACATATAACGGACAATAAGGCGGCCTCATGCCCTCCAAATTCCCCAGGCACGGCATAAACGGCGACATGTCCGACAAGTCGTCCGGCAATCCCGACGGCAATCCCGACGGCGGGATATTCTGAGCCGATACCAATCCGCCCAAAACTACCCACACTAAGAAGGTCAAGCCCACAGCCCAATGATCAAATTCTTGCCTAAATAAGCTGCGCCGCATAAATCCCCTCTAAATATGTAGCAGGCACAATCCCTACGCCGTTTCTTAATCTATCAGGCGCATTCCATGGGCCGTTTGCATACCACTGCCCAACCTAAAACGTCCCTATCGCTTTTCGGCTCGTTAGTTTCCTTATAAATAATATATTCAGAAGGATTATTATATATTGTGCAGTTTTCCCATATTAATACCTTGGCAGCATTAGAGAAAGTGAAACAGCCGTTTAGCCCGGGAGCCTGCAACCAGTGCTTTTACTTTGACCGCGAGAAGCGTAGGGTGCGTGAAACGCATCGGTCAAATAAAGATCGTGGTGCATTTCATGCACCCTACGAAAATAAACCGGGCAACGAATTGCCCGGCCCTCGCCTGCCCACCGCCCACTATCCACTTACTACTAACCACTATTATTTAATATCTATTCTGAACGGCATCCACAGCAAAGCCGGCTCGCTGAAAAATTGTCTAATGGTTTTAAGCGGGACCAAGGCCTCGATCGTCTTGGGCAAAATGGTCTTGGCGTCCGCTTCCGCATCAGGATCGTTGTCGCCGAATATCTGTTCGAAAATCGTCTTCGGTTCGGGCAGGATGAGCAGGTCCACGTCGGCGTCGGGCTTCAGTCCCGCGGCTGTTTTTGCCGCGACGATTGCATCGCTGAGCGTGCCCAATTCATCGACCAGTCCGATCTTCTTTGCCGTTTGACCGCTGTACACCCGCCCCTGCGCCAATTGTTCCAGCTTCTCGTAAGACATTTTGCGCCCCTTGGCGGCCTTGTCCACGAATTGGTGATACACTTCCTGGAGCAGATCGGTCCATATCCGCCGCTCCTCGGGCGTGAACGACTGCGCCGCCGACATGGAGCCGCTGTTTGCCCCCCGGCTGATGACTTCGGTATTGAGCCCCAGTTTATCGAACAGGCCCTTCAAGACCACCTTGCCGCCCAAGACGCCGATGGAACCGGTCAAAGTGCCCGGCTCGGCATAGATTTTATTCGCCCCCATGGCAATATAATAACCGCCGCTACCGGCCACGTCGCCCATGCTGGCGATAAGCGGTTTTTGCATGCGAACGGTTTCCCGCCAGATCAAATCGCTGGCCGAGGCCGATCCGCCCGGGCTGTCGATCCTCAGCACCACCGCCACGACCTTGGGATTCTCCGCAGCCTTTCGCAAAGCGGCGGTAAGGGTTTTCGATCCCAAGACCGACTCCCCGAAAACGCTGGACGAACTCTTGCCTTCCATGATCGTGCCCACCGCGTAGACCACCGCGATCTTTTCTTTCTTATCCCCGGTCTCAGATGGTTTCCCGCCGGTCAAAATTTCCATGAACTTCATCAGCCCGCCGATGCCGGAAAAATCGGTCTCGATGCTTTTCTGCTTATAATTGGCCACTAAGTCCAACGATTCGGCGCCCAGTTTTTTTCGCAGCCGCTCTTCGAACTGGTCGGAGTACAGGACCTGATCGATGAGGCCGGCCTTTTTCGCCCCCTCGGCCGTGAAAAAGCCGTGATCCATCAGCGACTTCACCACCAGATCGTTGGTTTTACGATCGGCGGCAATGGCGCGGGCCATCTCGTTGTAAAAATCGTTGACCAGCGATTCCAGGCTCTCCCGCAGCGGCTGGCTCATGTCGCGGCGCGTGAACGGCTCCAGTGCGCCTTTGTACTTGCCCATCTTCAAGGCGTCGAATTCCACCCCGATCTTGTCCAAAAAGCCCTTGAAAAACATCACCTCCGCCCGCACGCCGGGAATAATCAACGTGCCAGACTCGGGCATGAAAACTTCATCGCACGCCGAGGCCACCAGGTACTCGCCCGGTTCGGCCGTGACCAATTCCCCGTAAACCGGCTTGTTCGCCTTGCGCAGCCGGGCGATGGCAGAGCGCAGTTCGTTTATCTTCCCCCGCCCGGCGGACAAGCCTTCCAACTTGATCCACACCGCGGCCACGTCCTTGTCTTTTCCAGCCGCGTCGATCCGCCCGATTATGTCGGCCAACGAGGGCCGAATCTCGCTGAACAATTCGGCGCCGGCCGGGCCTTCGGGATATTCGCCCTGCAAGGTGAAACAGACCACCTTCAGCTTTTTCTGCTCCTTCTTTTCCGGCGACTTTTCCTTTTCCTTGTCCGCGCCCGCCTGGGTCTCGCCGCCGCTTTTTTTGTCCTCCGCATTCTTCGCTTCTTTATCGTTTTTGCCCTTCGAGGCCTCGATGGCGGCCATGATCTCTTGCTTGACGGCCTCCAACTTGGCCTTATCGGCCTCCATCTCCGCCTTAATGGCTTCGATCTGCGACTCTATAGTCCCTTTTTCCGGCTTTTGTTTATCCGCCTCCTTTTTATCCTTGGCCTTGTCCTTATCCGCTTGTTCGGTTTTTTCCCCGGGCGTTTCCGCCTTGGATCTCTCGCCCTCGGTCTGCGCAATAGAAATCGATGCGCATAAAACCAAAATCAACCAGCCCGGCAGCAATATGCGTCGCATCGTATGACCCTTTCTTGTATCTGTCCTTATATCTGTCTTATATCTGTTCGCATTAAGATCGGCAAAATTTCCGGAATTCATCTATTTTAACACGATTCTGCAAAAAGTCTGCGCAATAACCATCAAGGCGGGCTCACGCGCACTCCCCTCTCCCTATGGGAGAGGGGCAGGGGGTAAGGGGCCGGGGGTGAGGGCAATGGGCAAGAGGCCGGTGAAAACAGCAAATCCCGCAGAAATATGCCGTTTTTCAGGCAAACCGCCCGCCGTTTAGCCCGGACACTTATGCCTGGAGTTTTTGCATAATCCAAGAGGATTGTAATGCCCGCCCCCGCCCTTGCCGATCTTGAAAATATACAAATGTACATGTATACTTATGTATATGACAAAGCGCATCGCACATCTCGACGCCGACTGCTTCTACGTATCCTGCGAACGAGTCCGCCACCGCCATTTGCGCGGCCGGGCCGTGGGAGTCTTGAGCAACCAGGGCGCATGCGTGATCGCCAAAAGCTACGAACTGAAAGCCCGCGGAGTGACCACCGGCATGCCCATCTGGGACGCCCTGCCGCTTTGCCCCGAGGCCATTTTTGTCAAGCGCGACTTCCACTGGTACGAAGTCCTTTCCCGCCGCATACTCGAGGTGACCCGCACCTTCAGTCCGGCCGTGGAATACTACTCCATCGACGAAATGTTCTTCGACGCCGAGGGATTCGACTTCCACCGCGCCAAGGCCCTACAACAGGCGCTGCTCGAGCAAACCGGCGTGCCCGTGAGCGTGGGCGTGTCGCTCTCCAAAACCCTGGCCAAATTGGCGTCCAGTTCCGGAAAACCATTCGGCTGCGTGGTGGCCGTGGAGCAAGCCGATATCGCGCGCCTGCTTTGCGGCCGCCCCGTGGAAAAGATCACCGGCATTGCCCGGCGCAGCGCCCGGCGGCTCGAGCCCTACGGCATCCGCACCTGCGATGATTTCGCCCGCGCCGACCGCCGCTTGATCCGCCGCCTGTTGACCAAGCGCGGCGAGGACCTGTGGTGGGAGCTTAACGGCACGCCGGCCCTGCCGCTTAGCACCCTGCGGCCCGCCCATAAAAATCTCAGCCGCGGCGGAAGCCTGGGAATTGCCACCGCCGATCCCGACCGGCTCACCGGCTGGGTCGCCCGAAACGCCGAACGCCTGGTCGAGGCCCTCGACTATCACCAGGTGTATTGCGACCAGTTGGCCATGGACCTGGAATTCAAGGACGGCGGCGGTGCCGCATGGCGGGTAAGCCTTTCCGCCGCCACCGCCGACTTCCACATCCTCCATCCCGCCGCCTTGCAATTGCTGAAAATCTGCTGGCCGGACGGCCGCGTGGTCTCCTACATGCACCTCATCGCCGAGAATTTATCCGCCCGCCAATTCGCACAGCTAAGTTTATTTGAACAGTCCACCCCAAAACAAAAGGCCATTGCCGAAGTGAAACGCTCGATCAACAGCCGGGTGGGCCGATTCGCCCTGCGCAGCGGCGCCACCCTGCCCCTGGACGACCTCTACCGCGATGAAACCAGTTCCTACGATATTTGCGACATATACGGAAAAACATGTTTTTGAACAGTTGTCAGTTTTCAGTTCTCAGTTGTCAGTAAACAGTGAACTGAGAACTGAAAACTGTGAACCGTGAACTCAAAATCCATGTGCGCCGAAATTCCTCGTTCCCACGCTCCTGCGTGGGAACGCAATTGAAGGACGCTCCGCGTCCGAGCATATCAGGATATTCGTTCAATTTGCAATCAATTTATCTTTGCGCAGCCATGTGCATGGGAATCGCCTTGCCCATCGACGATCTGCCCGAATCGCTGCTTCGCACCCAGCGGCGGCGCCTGGCGTTGCGCGCCCGGCGATTCTCGCGAACTGCGGTTTTTGTATCGCGATCCGAGAGCCGAACTGCCCGCCTGGTACGGCGAGCGGCTGGGCATTTATCCCTGGGGAAACCGCGAGCGGCAATCCGCCCTGCCGCGCACCGGCTGGTGCCGCCGGGAGATTTTGGAGGAGGGTTTATGGCGGCACTTGAATCCCGAGCCGGTGGAAATCCCCGCCGCCTTGGGCCTGGAGCGCGGCGTCTGGTTCCTCATTCCCGAGGGCATGATCCGCGGCGTCCTGGTCCGCGACCGGCGCGGGCGGCCCCACGTCTACATGCTCACCCAGCCCGCCTCGCACTACTATCAAATCATGACCCGCAACTCCCGCATGCCCGTGCTCATAGGCGAGCAAATCTGAGCAGCTACCAATTCAGTTCCGTGGCCTCGTTCCAGTGTTCGTAGAGCTTTCTCAGAGCCTCTTGCTCCTCTGCGATTTTGACCGTTATCGAGCGCACGCGGTCGCCACTGCGCAACGTTTCCGGCAGCGATAGTTCTTTTTGAAATTCCTGCACCAGGGTTTCGCGGATGAAAATCTCGTCTTCCAGGTCGGAAACCTTGCGGTAGGGGAAACGGCGTTTTTTGCCCGATTTTGCCGGAGATTTTTCCTCCTTTTTCCGGATTTTTCCCTTTTTTTGCGGGGATTTTTTCGTCTTTCGCCCGGGTTTTCCCGATTCGGCCCGATTTTCTACGTTTTCTTCTTCCGCCGCTGCCTGAAATTTCCGCCCGAGCTGCATTTGATACTCGTCGTAATTGCCTTCGATGATCCGCACACCGTCCGGCTCGAAGACCAGCAGATGATCGGCCACCCGGTTGAGAAAATAGCGGTCGTGGCTTACCAAGAGCACGGTGCCGTCGAAGTTTTTGATCGCCCGTTCCAAGGCGTCGCGGGCCCAGATGTCCAGATGATTCGTCGGCTCATCGAGCACCAGAAAATTCGCCTCGTCGGCGGCCAGGTGGGCCAGCGCCGCCCGGCATCGTTCCCCACCGCTTAAGCTGGATACCTTTTGCAGGGCCGTGTCGCCGGTAATGCCGAAGCGGGCCAGAAGGTCGCGCCGCTGCTGCTCGAGGAGTTGTTTCCGCCCGGGCCGGATGGCGTCCACTACCGCCGCCTCGTCATCCAGTCCCGCCAGTTGCTGGTCAAAATATCCTACGGCCAATCCCTGCCCCAACACGATGCTCCCGGCATCGGGTTGTTCCAAACCCAAAAGGCAGCGCAAGAGCGTGGTCTTGCCGCATCCGTTTGGACCCAAAAGCGCCCATCGCTGCGAGCGGATAATGTCCATCGATAGATCGGAAAAAAGCGGGCGGCTGAAATTTTTCCCCAATCGCTCCGCCCGCACCACGATGTCGCCTCCTCGCCCGGCCGGCGGAAAAACCATCGCCGGGGCGGCAATTTCCCTGGGTGGCGGCGCCAATTCGGCCTCCAATCGCTCCAGTTTCTTACGCCGGTCTTCGGCCTGGGCGTGCTTCTGCCCGTAGGCGTTGCGGCGGATAAAATCCTTGGTCTTTTCGATCTCCTCTTTTTGCCTTTCGAACGTCCGCCGCTCGACCAGCAGGCGTTCGGCCTTTTGCCGCCAATACGCGGTGAAATTGCCGGTGTAAGATTCGACCGTGCCGTGAAACAGTTCCAGGGTACGGTTGGTCACCTTGTCTAGAAAATAGCGGTCGTGGCTGACGACAATCAGAGCCGCCGAGGCCTCGAGCAGAAAATCCTCCAGCCATTCGGTCAACTTCAGGTCGAGGTGGTTCGACGGCTCGTCCAGGATCATCAGGTTCGGCTCGGCCAAGAGCAGCTTGGCCAGCATCAGCCGGTTCTGCTCGCCTCCGCTTAAAGAAACCACGGGCTGGTCGAAACTACTGCGTGCGAATCCCAAGCCGTCCAGCACCCGAGAAATTTTGTGGTCCAGGTTGTATGCATCGTTGCTCCGCAGTTCGTGCTGAAGGTGATCGTACCGGGCGGCCAGGCGTTTGTGTTCCTCGGGATCGTCGCATCGGCCGATTTCCTCAGCTACGGCCAGGGCCTCTTCCTGCAAGGCAATCAGCGCGGCCAGCGCGGTCTTGGCCTCGTCGTAGAGCGTTTGGCCGGGCTCGAATTTCGCCTGCTGCTCCAAATAGCCCAAGTGCACCGAGGGATGGACGCGGCACGCCCCGCCCTCCGTCTCCGCGCGGCCCGCCAAGATCCTCAAAAGCGTGGTTTTCCCGCAGCCGTTGGGCCCTACCAGGGCGATCCGCTCGCCCGGACGAACGTCGAAACTCACCCCGTCGAGGACCGGCTCCGGGCCAAAATGCTTACGAACGCCTTCAACTTCAAGCAAGATCATTCTGAATTATTCGCAATTTGGTAAAGCCGTATTATTTAAAAATATGTAAAGCCGCGACGGGCACCAACCAAAGGTTGGTCGGTCGCGCATTCATCGTATAAAAAAACGACGACAATCCGAAACGCCGCCTGTTAAGAGAATATCAGGCAAAAAAGAATCGGTCAATACAACGGATAAACCTATGCAGTACGAATAGCAAAAAGTCCGCGAATCGCAGCGTGCATCCTTGCACGTGCATAATATTACTACATAATGATTCTCCGTGTACTCCGTGCCTCCGTGTTGATAAATGCGGCTTACTGCCCGCGCGTGGGCCCGCCTTCCAGCAGCTTGCCGTCCGCGCGGTTGCCCAGTTGCTCGAGCACTTTCAGTTCGATGTCGGTACTGGTAAAGTGAACCGCGCCGTCGCCGAAGAGGAAATTGACCCCGTAGGGATGGTAAGATCCGAATCCTCCCACATAAAGATCAAGATCGATTTTTACCGCGGCCGGTTTTTCCTTTTGTTCAGCGGGCTTTTCTTTTTGCTCGACGGGTGTTTCTTTTTGTTCAGCGGATGTTTCCGCCGCCGCGGTCTCGGCCGGTTCGGCGGTTTTTTCCGCCCCGGCCGCTTTCTCCGTCGCGGCTGGCGCTTCCACAGACTCCCGGCCGGCGATCTGGACAATGTGGCCCGGCTCGTCGTCAAGCATCGTCTGGTCCAGCAGAGTGCCGCAATTCCGCAAGGTTGCCCTGGTGCCCGACATCCATCCCATGTCCGTCGAACTCCCGCTCTTTTCCCCGGCGAAAATCGTATTAGCCGCGCCGTCGATTATATCTTTGTTCCTGATGTGGCTGTTCAGAAACAGCACCCCGTCGTTGTTCACGTCGATGGGAACCTCCGTGCCGTTATGGCACCCGGCGTAATTCGAAAGCGGCGTTTCCGGATTTACCTGGCCCGCGTAACTCGGACATCTAAATAGGGCTATCGACAGCCTTCGCGCATTGGCGTTTTGCGGGGCATACGCCCCCGCCGCCAGGTCGATGTATTTATAAGTGGTGCGCTCCTGGACGTACGGCAATATCTGCACCAGCCAGCTTATGTGGTTGCCTTTTGGCAGGTTAAGGATCGGGCCGCGTTCATCGACCGTTCCCGGCGGCAGGGTCTCGTGCGCCGCCTGGTAGCCCGACAGCCCCATGCCCAGTTGCATCATGTTGTTCATGCAATCGGCCCGCCGCGCCGCTTCCCGGTGCTTTGTATCGCCGGCATCATCATGGATATCAAAATCCCGATGATGGCGATGACCACCAGCAATTCCACCAGTGTAAATGCGAAATGTTTTCTGCGTTTCATGGCTCGGCTCCTCATTTAGCCCTTTATGTTGGCGTGGCAGATAAACTGCCGCCCCAACCTTAGGATTTTCACTTAGCCCCCGGTGAACACGCCGGGGATTCGATTGCGATTTAATTCCCCGTAAAGGTCATATAAATTATGGCAATTCCAAAATCATTTCCCTGCTGCATTGTACGCGATCCAAGGGATCGTCCGGAAAGTCGGCCTCGACTTTGACCAGGCGGCCCTTGGCCTCACCGGGCGCCGGCTTGACTTCGATCTTTACCGCTGCGGCTTCATTGCCGCCCAAGTCTTTGGCGGGAATATTCCATGTTTCGCCGCTATATTCGGCGTCGGCGGCCAATCGCGCGGCCGCGCGCTCCAGGCCCGATTCGGCCAGCCACTGGGCCTGCAAACTCCAGCCCAGGCTCCGCGTAACACGATGCGACGTCAAGGCCAATCTCACGCCGGTGATCAACAGCAAAGCCGCAATGGCAATGCAGGCCAGAATCAAAATCAAGATCATTCCCCGCCTTTCTCCCTTCTCCCTTTGGGAGAGGGGCAGGGAGTGAGGGTAAATCCCTGATTTCATCATTTTCTTCATGGCTTGCCCTCCGTCGATGGCTTTTGCACAGACTTGGACAAGCGCAAATCGCGGCCCAGCACGGCTTCGATCCGCTGGGGAGCGGCGCGGTAAAGTTTTTCACCTTGTTCCTTCGGCGATATTACAATGCTCACGATAGTGGTATCGCCCTGCGCCTGGATCTTGATCGAGGCCTCCACGTCCGGTCCCAGCACGTACGATTCCCGCCGCACGACTTTATCGCCCTGCAATTCGCCGCGTTCTATGCGGTCGTCCAATAATTGATAGCGGACCTTCGCATTATTGGACCCGCTATCGGCCCCATCCGGCAGTAGATCGATTTCCGTCTCTTTGCCTTGCTGCGACGTTTTTAGCATCGAATGCACGTCTTCGCGGAACTGCTCTGCCAGGCGGTTTATATTGCGGCAGTATTCCAGGTGTTCCCGGCCGGCGTCGTGGTTTGTCCTTAGCGCGTACAGTAAAAACACGGCAATTCCCGCCAGCACGCTGCCCACGGTAATGACAACCAACATCTCGATCAAAAATATTCCGCGCCGCCGCATCATAGTTTATACCTCCAAGCCGCAAGCCGCACCGGTTGCACCCACTGGCCTTCGTCATCCTGCCAGCGGATAGTCACAGTTATCCGCCTGGCCTCCGGTTTCGCATCTTCATCGGCTATGTCGATTTTTAGTTCCCCATCGGGCAAGGCGATTTTTGCCTCCGGCGAGAGCGATGTTTTCGCCAGCCCTTCGGCCGTCAAATCGCTCCACGGCATGGCCGATATCCGCTCCATGACGTTGGCGGCCTCGCCGAGGGCCGCTTGCCGTTGGTCCAAGACCCGGCGCTCAGCGGCCGTAACCGCGAAATATCGCACGCAGAGCGCCATCATGGCCAAAAGCAGCACGCCGGCCACCGACATTTCCAGCAAATATATTCCACGCCGTTTCATTTTCGCACCGCCATTGTATCAGGCACACTCCGTGTGCCGCCTCATCCTCCCGTCAACTTCTTAATCAATGTAATCAGCGGTAAGAACAACGCCACCACAATGAACATTACGCCCAGCCCCACGCATATTATGAAAGGCGGATACGCCAGTTGCACCAGGGCGTTGAGGCGGTAGGCCAGGCGGCGGCGATTGCTGTCGGCCATTTCGCGCATGGCCCAGGGCAAATTACCCGTCCGCTGTGCCGCCAGGAGCACCGCCCGATCGGCCCGCTTGATCAATCCATGCCGGTACAGGCTGTCGCACCAGTTCATGCCCTGGTGGATATCCACGCCCACGTAGCACAGTTTTCGGCGAATGCCCCCCTGGGGATACATCCCCGCCAAAGTTAACACCATATTGCCCAGCGGCTGATTGCTTTCCGTCGCCAGGGCCAGGCTGTCCAGAATTATCGCCGCGTGCCTGCGGCGCATAATCCTTGTTAACCCGGGCGGATTTAATTTAAACCGGCCCAAGTAACCAACCATCAAATAAATAATCAGCCCGACAATAACCAAAAATAACAGCATGAAAATAAATCCGAAATCAATGACAAAATGGGACGTTCCCATTAAAGCTTTTGTTATACCCGGCAAACCGGTTCTAAAATCACGGAATATTTTTTCATAACTGGGGACGATCTTCAACATCGTAAAACTAAAGATGCCCAGGCCGAAAATTATCACCAAGCCGATGTAAAGGAACCTGGCGAACAAGGAATTTGCAATCACGGTGAATAAGTCTCGCGATGTCACCGCCTGGCGCAACGATTTAGCCAATTCGCCGGATTCATATCCCACGCGGATCATGGGCAAGAGTTTTTCGGGCACAATGCCGGGAACATGATCGATGGCCACCGGCAAGGGACAGCCCGCATTGAGCAATTGAGCCAACATGCGGGCTTTATCCGCCATCCGCCCCCCGCCTCTCTGGGCAAAGGCCTCGAGAGCTGGAACCAATGGAATCCCTTTTTCGGCCGCAATCGCCAGCGACCAGAGCAACGCATTCTGCTTAGATTTACTATTTTGCCGCAGAATTTCTACCACTATGAAAACGGTCGCCAGCAACACGATCCAAGACGTCAACAAAAACGGCGAAAATGAAAGCCCAATCAGCCCGAGAACAATAAATATCCAACATATTACCGTTACGATGGATTCAAACGTATCGCCAACGAATTTTGTCTTTGCCAGCACTCGAATAATCACTAAAAATGCGATGCCTGCCAATATCAGGCCTATGGCTATGATAATCGCCTGAGTCGCCGACATCGTATTAGCCGGATGTGATTGTACGTAATTATGCGGCCCTCCGCCTGTCAACATTGTGATCAGAGCAATTAAAGGCATAAACAGCCCCAGCACAACGAAGCCGCAGAAACAGATGATCAAGAGGAAAGTGGCGGGCAATAAAAATACTTCCAGGTTTCGGCTTTGTGCAGTCGCCTGACCCTCGAACATCTCGGCCGCCGATTGGAATGCGCCGCCGAGCGTCGATGCCTGCTCGCCTACATAGATCAATGGCAACATATCCCGCGAAAATTGCCGTCTTGATCCGATGCTCTCGCTCAACGACCGGCCCTGCTCGATCTCCGCCGCCACCCCGCGGCACGCCCGGGCCAGATATGCGTCCTGCATCCCATTGCTTGTCAAACGCAAGGATTCCGGAAGTGGCACTTGTTGATTTATCAGCATTGCCATCAACCGCGAAAATCGGGCCATCTGACTGCATCTTAACACCGAACCAATCAGCGGCAGCGCGTAAAAGGCCGGCATTATCCAGGAGCTTATTATCCGCATGCTTAAAATCAGGGGGATAAGCAATAAAATTATTGTTATGGATATAAATACTGTTGCTACAGGCTTGGTCCCGTAGAGCACCAAGTTAGTAATTTGCGGAAGTTCGGTTTTGTAATCTCGAAACGTGTTGCCGAAATGAGGTACGATATAAAAACCTAATAATACCGCCAAAAAACTCATTACGACCATCAAGAAAGTCGGATAAGCCAGTTTCAGCCACACCTGCCTGCGCAGGTCGTGCTGAGTTTGCTCCAGATCGACGAACTGTTCCAGCGCTTCGGGCAAACGCCCGCTCCGCACCCCGGCGGTAATCAGCCCTCTGAGATGAACCGGAAAGCGCCCGCCTATGGCGCCGAGCGCATCTTCCAGCGACACGCCTCGCTCTATCCTGCCGGCTAAATCCAGCAACACCCGGCGCAGCCTGCGCGAGGGCCATTCCTCGGCCAAGGCCCGCAGACCCGACGGCAGCGGCAAACCGGCCTTGGCCAATTCGGCCACGCCGGCGGCCAACTCGGCGGCCTCGGCTGTCGAAAGTTTCACCGGCGAAACGGCGTTTGATGGATCGGCCGTGCTCATTGAACTTCGTTCCCTCTCCCTTATTCCTCGTTCCAAGGCTCTGCCTTGGAACGCATCATGTTCCCAAGCAGAGCTTGGGAACAAGTTTAGTTCATGGCTGTGCCAATGCTCGCAGCATCGTCGTATAAGGAATGAATAACGTCAAAGCATATAAACCCGTTATCACCCCGGAAATGCATACCGTCAAAACGACGGGCGTGAAAATCCTAAGCAGGTCGGCTTGATGCTCCGCCCTGCGATTATACATTTCAGCGGCGTGTTTCAAGGCCGGCACAAGAATGTCCCTTTGCGAGGCCGCCGGCAAGAGCCAGCGCATAAGCGGCGGAAAGGCCGCCAATTGCCCGTCGTATCCCACCAGGCTCTGCCCGGCGCCGATCATTTGCGAAGCCTGCCGGGCGGCGGATATCAGCCGCATATCTCCCGAGGCCTCGGCGGCCAAGGTCAATGCCTCGGGCAAAGGCGCCGAGTTTTCCACCAGCAGCGCCAATATGTCGGCAAAAGCCGCGTTCCGCGAACAAGTCAGCATCGACCCGTACAAAGGCATTTTTGCCGCCATCCGGCCCAGGCCCGTCATCCCGATCCATGTTGCCCGCCGCGATCCATTCCAAACCAAAACGGCCAGGATTACAAGCAATATTGGCACGCCTAAACCCCAATAGATCGCGCCGCGTCCGATCCAGGCCAGAGCCACAAAAAATCCCCGGCACGGCACATGCAATGCCGTAAAGTCGGCGGCCAATCCCGGGGCCAGAAACCTGGAAAAAAATGCAAAACTCAACCAGCCCAAAATCACCACCACGAACGGATACAAGGCGGCGGATATCATGCTCCGCCGCGTCTGGGCCAGGCGGCGAATGCTGCCCGATAGGGATTCCAACGCCGCCGATAATCGCCCGGCGCAGCCCGGCCTCGATCACCGCCCGATATACCGGCGGAAATTGCGCCGAAGACTGGGCAATCAACTGCCCAAGCGGCTCGCCCGCTTTGGCACGCTCCGCAAGCATAGTGGTTATACGGCCAAGCGCACCCGGCAAATCGCCGCCAATCTCGGCCAGATTTGCCTCCAATGGCACGCCGGCTCTTACTAAAGCCACAATCTCATCGTTCAGAGCGGTGAGTTGATCGAGCGTAATGGGAGGTGAATTAGGCGGGCTGTTTGAGGACATGGATACTCCGCTCAGATATTTAACTCCCAATAAAAATACCGGGATTTAAATCCTCATGCCCGAGAACTATCTATTTATATCAATGTTTACTGCCAAAGTAAAGTAGTAATTTTGCAATAATTCTGAAAATACCCTGGTTGGGGCAACTGATAATTGGGGCGGTGGATAGTTGGAGAGTCTAGTTGGGGCGACAGTTAAACTGTTGCCCCAACAGAAATTGTCAAAACCGAGTA
The DNA here is from genome assembly GCA_963838495.1 of Pirellulales bacterium. Lineage (GTDB taxonomy): Bacteria > Planctomycetota > Planctomycetia > Pirellulales > Thermoguttaceae > JBEKIK01. The sequence continues at coordinate 1,777,700 of CAWIRC010000001.1, forward strand.
GCTATATATTACTGAATCCTAAAACCCGGCGGACTTCGGCAGCCGAGGTCCTGCCGGCCTCGACCGCCTGGCAGGCCCTGGCCCACCGGCTGACCATCCCTGCCGCAATGGCAAGTTTTTCCAATTCCGCCGTATCTGCGCGAGAAAGTACCGCCCGGCCAAGATCGGAATGCTTTAAAACCACTAGTTCCACAATCAAAAACCGCCCTAAAAACCCCGTTCCCCGGCAGGCTTCGCAGCCGACAGCCCGGCGCACCCGCCGCACATCAAGCCCCAAGCGGTCCTCGGGATCGTTCGAATCCTGCGCACAATCGCACAATCCGCGCAACAATCGCTGATTCAGTACGGCCAGCAAGCCGCTTCGCAAAATATATGGTTCTATGCCCATGTCCAGAAGCCGGCTTACGGTTTCGGCCGCGCTGCCGGCATGAAAAGTGGTCAACAGCAAGTGGCCAGTAAGCGACGCCTGCATGGCCGCATCGGCAGTGGCCCGATCGCGAATTTCGCCCACGAAAATCACCTCCGGGTCCTGGCGCATCAGAAATCGCAACCCGGAGGACAGATCCAATCCCGCCTGCGGATTGACCTGCGCCTGTGCCACGCCGTCCAGGGCCACCTCGATCGGATCCTCGATGGATACCATGCTCCTTGAGCCGCAGGTCTGCTGTGCAATCTCCCGCAGACACGCATAAGCGCTCGTGGTCTTTCCGCTTCCCGCCGGCCCGGATATGACGATCGCCCCCGACGTCTCCACCAGCAAATTTCGCAACGCCGAAAGCATGTCCGCCGGGAGCCCAAGATCGTCCAGGCGCTGATACAGGCTCGAAGAGCCGAAAAAACGCACCACCGCCCGCTCGCCGTGCAAGGTGGGAAAAGTGCTTACCCGCATTTCCACGTCGCTCTCCGGCGCGGATGCGGCCTTCCTGGGGTCGGTCGGTGTGATATGTCAAAAGCTCGGCCTTGACCTTCAATCGGGCGATGATGTTCGGCCCTAATTTGGCCGAAAAAACGGCCACCGGCGCCAGCACCCCGTTAAGCCGATACTTCAATTCCAATCCCTGCGAAGTCGGTTGCAGATGCAAGTCGCTGGCCCCGCACGCACACCCTTCGGCCAGAATGGCGTCAACTGCCCGCGTTGCATATTGCGGATCGGCCGGATCAAATTTTTTGTAATCGAACATAATTTAATATCCATTTTCTAAGCTAATGAATGTTGCTTTAAAGTTTATTGATTGTCAGGTAAGTAATATCTTTTTTTCATCGGAGCCGGGCCGTATCGGCCCGGAAATTCCGGGGCGACACGCCCCGGCTCTGATTTATTTTACGATATTGTTTTCCTGAGATTCAGTAGCCCGGGAGATTGCTCTCGGCGTTGCGATATTAAAATTCATGAAATCCCCATCTCCTTCCGAACAAGAGCCAGAGGAAGAACGGCCCGCCCAAAAGCGCCGTGATCACGCCTACGGGCAGTTCGCCGGGCGCCATGATCGTCCGCCCCACCGTGTCGCACAGCACCAGAAACGCACCGCCCAAAAGCCACGTGGCCGGAAAAAGAAAACGGTGCTCCGGCCCGACCAGCAGACGGCAGATATGCGGCACCATCAGCCCCACAAACCCGATCGGCCCGCAAAACGCCACAACCGCCCCCACCATCAGCGATACCGCGAAAAACAACAACATCCTGGTGAAATTTACAGCCACGCCGCGGCTGGCCGCGAAATCCTCGCCCAAAAGCATGAGGTTCAGCTCGTGCGTCAGCGAGGCGATGATCAGGCATCCGATAAAGACAAACGGCAGCAAAGTGAGCACGTCGCGGAAGCTGACCACGTTTTCCATCCCGCCCATCACCCAGCGGATCATGCGAAACGTCTGCGATATGTCGCTTATGTACTGCAAAAACAGGATCAGGCTGGAAAAAAAGAAACTTATCGCCACGCCCGCCAGCAGCATCGTGGCCGTGGTCGATCCCTGCGGCGCCTGCGTGGTCAAGGCATACACTAATAGAATGGTCAGCGCCGCCCCGCAAAACGCCGCCAGCGTGAAGCCGGGAATGCCCAAAAATGCAAAATTCCACCTCATTAAAAAACACAACGCCGCGCCCAGCGACGCCCCGCTCGATATGCCCAGCGTGAACGGAGTGGCCAGCGGGTTGCGAAACATGGCCTGAAAACTCATGCCGCTTGCTGCCAATGCCGAACCGGCCAAAAACGCCATTGCCACCCGGGGAATGCGCAGTTTCCAAAGAATGTCGATCTTCACCGCGTCCTCGGCCGAGCCCCAAAGCGCCCCAAAAGGTATCCGTTCCATGCCCCAAAACGGCGCCGCCGCCGCAACCAGCAAGGCCAGCACGAACAATCCGGCAAGTATCAATCCCCGATTCATCCTTTACCTGTTTCTTGCACGGCTATAGACCATAAGTAAATCTATTGCAAATTGAGCAATTGCAAATTGCAAATTGCAAAATGAACAAAGGATAATTTGAATTAAGGGGCTCTAACGAAACCTCTCCTCTCCCTTTGGGAGAGGGGCTAGGGGTGAGGGCGTTTATATAATGAATATTTGGTTTTGTTAGAGATCCAAAAGTTTAAAAACATTTAATCGAAGCTCAATTTGACATTTGCAATTTGCAATTTGCAATAAATATTTTCTACATAACATCCCGGCGATTATACCCCTCCGCTTTGGCCCGCGCCCCTATGCACGCCGGGCACAATCATCGAAATATTCTTACCCGGATGTTCGACCAGCAACAGCGGCGTATCGTAAATCTTCTGTAAAATCTCGCCTTTCATGATCTCGCCCGGCGAGCCGTCAAACACCACTCTTCCATCCTTCAGCGCCACCACCCGGCCCGCTTCCAACACTGCATTATTCAGGTCATGGGTAACGGCCAGTATCGTGACCCCGATTTCCTTGTTCATCGACGCCATCAACGCCATAATCTCGTTTTGCCGGTAATAATCCAAAAACGTGGTGGGCTCGTCCAACAACCAGACGTGCGCGCCTGCGCCAGCGCGGCGGCAATATATACCTTTTGCCGCTCGCCGCCGCTGAGCGTGGAAATCCTTCGCCCCGCGAATTCCGCCGTACTGGTCCTCGACATCGCCTCGCCTACCGCCTGCCGGTCCTTTTTGCTTACCGGCGAAAACGGGCTGAGATGCGGATACCGGCACATCAACAAAAATTGTTCCACGCTAAAGGGAATCATGCGGCTGTCGGCCTGCGGCACGTACGCCACCAGCCGGGCAAGCTCTTTCTGGCTATACCGATCGCGCGGCCGGCCTTCGATCTCCAATTCCCCGCTTCCGCCGCCGAGCAAGCGATCAAAACACTTCAACAACGTCGTCTTGCCCGCCCCGTTTGGACCCACTACCGCCACATATTCCCCGCGCCGAACCGAAAACGACACCTCCCGCAAAATCTTTTTCCCACCCAGTGAAATAGAGAAGCTCTTCGCCTCCAGGACAGCATCTTTGCCGGTGTTAGTTTCCATCGTCATCTCTTATTTAGCCCCCGGTGAACACACCGGGGGTGTCGGCACTTTCATCTATCGCCCCAATCCATTTCCGGGTGCAGCAATCGAGCCAAATCCTCCACAAACTGTATAAATCGAGGCCCCGGCACTATCGAATAGTCCCGGTTAAAAGTATATATTCTATGCCGCCTGACCGCCTCCACATTTTCCAATCCCTGCCAATCAGCCAAGGTCTCTTCCGGCAGAAAATGTTCTGTATCCACGCCCGACACCAGGTCTACAATCACATCCGGATTCATACGCATAATGCCCTCGGTCGATACCATTGGAAACCGGGCCAGCGCATGGTGGCCGACATTTTCTCCGCCCGCCAGTTCAATCATCTTGTCAAAATAATCGTCGTTGCCGGCGATATACACGTCCACCAGTCCGCCGCTGCCTTGTATGCGGTCGATGGAAATCATCACGCGAGGTCGTTTGGCGCCGGCGGTTTTATCGCGAATTCGATCCAACCGCGTTTGTATCTCATCCGCCGCCCGACGCCCCCGATCCTCAACCCCGCATGTACTCCCAACCGTGCGCAGCGATTCGATAATCCCGCTGATATATTTGTGGCAAACAACTGCCGTTGTTAATCCCAATTTCCGAAATCCAGGCAGCCATTGTTCGTGTTCTTCAAGCAGGATAACCAGGTCGGGCTTCAGGGCAATTATGGCCTCGAAATTCGGATCCAAAAAACCGCCTACCTTCGGCAGCCTTCGCACTTCCGCAGGATACGTGCAAAATCGCGTGACGCCAACCAGCCGATCGCTTAATCCCAAGGCATAAAGCGTTTCGGTTATGCTCGGCGCCATGGAAACGATCCGCCCATAATCACCCCGTCCAGCGGCGGCATTATTTTCGGCCGGGAAATATCGCTCACGAATGGAAAAACACGCGACAAACGCCAGCACACATGCCGTTGCTATTAAGAACTTGCTACCAAAGGCATTTATCGACTTTGCTGTACTCATAAAGATTTAATGCGCCATCATTCCGATTTCACAAAATCCTCGTTCCCTTTTCATCATATAATCGCAACTGCTTATCAGTTAGTATGTTACGTACTTTTGATAAATTTTTGGCATGGCGAATGCACCCATCAATCTATAGTGTTTAAAACCTTTGTTCCGAAAGGAGCTTGCCATGAAACGCACCATCCTCAGCATCGCAGTCTTCGGTGTATTAGGCATCTTGTCCGCTCCTTCACTGGCAAACGGATATCCGCCCGGCAAAGGAGCACATCCTAACATAGTCAAAGTCAACCAATATTACCACGGCGCCTACCATGGCAATAATCACGGCGGCTATCACGAGGTTTACCACGGCGGCTACCACGGCGGCTACCACGGCGGATATCACGGCCCATATTTCGGCGGAACGGTTGTTTATAACGCCCTTCCTCCACTGTGGAATTACCATGTGCCTTCAACTTTGTTTCCACCCGCTCCACCCTTGATTGCACCGCCCGTTTATACACCCTATTACTATTATCCCAGCGCCGGTTTTTATTATTCCAGCCCGCAACTTAGCATAGGAGTCGGATTCTAAGCGAATTAAAACCGAGGGCCAGCCGACGAGGCCCGGTCCTTCAACGAGCCAGGGTGTCATCCCCGCACTGGCTCTTTGAACGAAACCCTCACGGCTCCCTCGGTTTATTGAATAAAAAATCCAGGGTATCGCAAAATCCAGGAATTTCCCAAAAAATCCTTCCTAGAACGGCCTACGGCCGTAACCAACTTTAAGGTTCAGGGTTCAATATACATCGTTTTATAGTGCGGAATCACGGTGAAACGATGATATATTTTTACGAACCCTGAACCCGAGTTGGTTTTTTTTTTAAAACCGGCTCTCTAACGCCAAGTGATATTTCTTTCTCTCTTACACAAGGAGCATGGCAATGCTGCGCACAATAAGCGTTATCTTCGTATTATCGGCATATTGCATATTGCCGACCTGGGCGCAAAGCGATGCGCCGGAAGGGCAATCCACACCCGCTCAAACTCCCGCTCAACGCGGAATAAAAACTTCGCCTAATCCCGGGGATTCAACGCGCCCGATCGACACGTCCCCTTCGCCTGCTATACCGCCCGCATCTTCCCAAAGCCGATCCGCCGCCTCAGCCGCCTCGTCTTTCAATCCAGAGCCGCTCCCAGTGATTCCCATCAAGGAAGGCGAAAACGGGCATGTGAGAACGGTTTGCCGCTTAGGGAATCTCCCCGCCAACAATGTCGCCAATATCCTCACAAAACTGCTTAAAACCGAGGGCGAATCGGTGGCGGAACCCGTTAAAACCAAGGTGGTGATCGTACCTGATGTCACGGTAAATTGCCTGTTTTTAAGCGGCCCGCCCGCCGCCGTCGAGGAAGTCCGCCGCCTGGTGAGCGAGATCGACCGCCCCGCTTCAATGATCCGCCTGGAAGTCCAATTAACCCAAGAGAAAGAGCCTTTAATGCAGGCCGAGTTGTACACCCTGGACAATCAAAAGGCATATATCCAATTTGGCCGGCAGGAACCTCGCATCACCGGCGCAACGTTTTCTAATTCGGGTGCATATAATATTTTTACCCATGAGAAAGTTGGAAGCGCGATCACAATTACACCGCGCGTGTCTTCAGAAGGAAGAGTCGCAGTACTGATCGATATTCAAGATTCTCGATTGGGCCCTCAAGAAGAAGGAGCCATCGTTGTCACCCCCAAAGACGGCCCGCCCATTCGCACGCCAAATACCGAAAATCTTACGTACCAGACCACGCTCCAACTCCAAGACGGTCAGACGCAAACCATAAGCGCCATGACTCGCAACGGAAAGACCCGGCAAATCGCCATAACCGCGCACATCATTCGTCCCGGCGCCGCAAACCCCGCCGCACAAAAATAAATTACGAACGCACTTCTACGTTTAGCCCGTTATGTTGGGGCGGCAGTTTAACTGCCGCCCCAACAAAGTCAAAGTTTAGCCCGGGCGCTGCGCCTGGCTTTTTTCTCCCGCACCGCCAACAACTCCAACATAAAATCCCGGCTCAATTCCCCTATGCCCGGACATTGACTTTCCCGCGGGCCGGCCACGTTCAGCACCTGCACCTGATTCTTCTCCATCCATTTGTGAATTTCGCCAGTCGGGCCTGGCGAATCCAAATCGACCGCCAAAACCGGCCTTTGATGTTCCTCGGCCGAGCGCAGCGTCAGCAACGTGCCGCCGCTTAGCTGCCCGCGATAGAGTATCAGCGTGGCGTCGCCCTCCACGACATTGCGCTCGGTCCGCACCGGGTAATCGGGCGAGTCGGTTTCTTCCAGCCGGTAGCAATCCGGAATTCGCCCGTCCTCGGCCTGCCTGCCCAGCGGGCACCAACCGCCATGCTCGATCCCCAGCGCAATCGCCGCATCCAAAGCCCCCCGGTCCACGCCCGTTTGCCCGCCCGATATGATCTTCTTTAATGTCATTATTGCTTCCGGTATTCCGTTGTCGAACGCCGCGTCAGCGGATCCGCCTGCTGGGCATCGTCGTCCGGAAGAATGATTTGAGTGCCGGGCGTCAAGTTATCAATGTCGTTTCCCAACGCCTCCGCATTCAAATCATAAATTTCCACCCATCGCGACGCCTTGCCAAGTTCGTTTCGCGCGATGTCAAATAGCGATTCACCTTCGGCCACCGTATGAGTCCGGCCGCCCGAGGCACTTGGAGCACTTGCACGCCGACCACGCGAATCACTGCGATATTCCTTAGTATCCGCCTTTCCTGAAGCGCCGAATATGTCACCTTGTTCCCGTGATTGGACGTACGCCGTCCTGTCCGGGTCCTTATTGCGACCATACCGGTCGCCGGCGTCGCTTCTGGGTGGCTCGGGCATGTAGGATGGTTTCCGATTCGACTCCGATCGGCCGCCGATCGAAAGCTTTTTCCTTCCGGCATCGGATATGCCGTTCCACAGATCATCGTCGCCTGCCGCGCTTTGCGGCGGTTTAGCCGCCGTGCTCGCAGCGGCAATTACCCTGGGAGAGCCGGCCGTGAGATTCGCATTTTCCGAGCCGGGCGATGCGTCCTTTTCCGACTTGCCCGCCGTTTCGGCCATTTTCAAGCCATTTTCTCCAGCCGCCGAAACCGGCTCCGCCAACCGTGAATGATACAATCTCCAACCCACCGTCGATATGAAGGTGATCATCAACACCAGGATTACACCCAGCCCGACTTTCGCCTCTTTGTTCATGCTAGACCTCCTTGTGTGTATCGATCATGTTCCCGCGCGTTCGGCCACGCGCATTTTCGCGCTCCGGCTCCGCGGATTGCGTTCGATTTCTTCCGCATCCGGCCGGATCGGTTTTGCAGTCAAATTCTTCAATCGCTGATCGTTGCGAAAGGCCTCCTTTACCCGCCGGTCTTCCAGGGAGTGAAAACTTATGACTGCCATTCTCGCCCCGGGCCGCAAACAATCCGGTATCCGCCGCAAGGCGATTTCCAAGGATTTCAATTCGTCGTTTACCGCGATCCGCAAGGCCTGGAACGTCCGCGTGGCCGGATCGATCCGCTCTCCGCGCACCGCCTTGGGCACGCTCCGCCGTATCAACTCGGCCAACTCCAGCGACGTTTCAATCGGCTTGGTTCGCCGAAGCTCGACGATCGCCCGCGCGATCGCCCGGCTGTATCGCTCCTCGCCGTAATGATAAATCAAATCGGCCAAATGCTCGGCGCTCATCCGGCTTATCAACCGCCTGGCAGGCTCGCCCGACATCGGATCGAACCGCAAGTCCAGTGGACCGTCCGCCGAAAAACTGAACCCCCGGCCGGCGTCGGCCAATTGATCGCTCGATACGCCCAAATCCAATATCACCCCGTCCACGGTTTTTATGTTTAATTGTTCCAAGACCTCGGGCAGATCGCAAAAATTGGCCTGCGCCAGCCGCACCGGCATGTCTTTGAATTTTTCTTGACCCTTATCTATCGCCTCCGGATCGCGGTCGATCCCAATGACCAAACCCTTGGCGCCCACCCGCTCGACGAGCGCCCGGGCGTGCCCGCCGCCTCCTAGCGTTCCGTCCACCATCACCATGCCCGCACGCGGATCAAGCCACCGCATTACGGCATCCAACAATACAGGCACGTGGACTGTCGGCGATTCGGCCATCTAAATGTACCAGGCACACTCCGTGTGCCGTCTCTCATTTAATCTCGATCACTTTCGATGCTTCATATTCCACTCAACCCAGGCGCATCCTTGCACCCGAATGTGGTTGAGCGCTATTACTCCGGGCAGCCTCCTTTGCTACCCGCCCGCAAAATCCTCCCTTTTCTCGCAGTGACGGAGTGAAATGCCGATAGGTGGCCATCGATCGGCATTTCCACCCAAAGTCCGGGCGAAAAAGGATGGATAACACGAATAATATTTTATTTGTTCAACATGCGGACGCTTACTGCTATGCTTCAGCCCGGGAACGAACAGAATACACTCTTCGCCGAGAGCAGACAAGTTTGTTTTTTACCCCCCCGCAGCGGAATGCGTCTGGCACATCTTCCCCCTCTCGGAAAGGCGGCTTATACTCATTACTTTTCCATGCCAAGGCCCGGCCCATTCGGCCCACAAACTCGAAAATCCATGAGCGAACTGGACCAATACGATTACGAACTTCCCCGGCATTTAATTGCCCAAAACCCGGCAATTTCTCGGATCGACGCCCGTTTGCTCGTTGTCGACCGTAAATCCAACTCCCTGGACCACTGGCACATACGCGATCTGCCCGAGATCCTTCGCGCAGGCGATTGCCTGGTACTGAACGACACCAAGGTCATCCCCGCCCGACTGCTGGGTTATCGCGCCGATACAGGGGGGCGGTGGGAAGGCCTGTTCCTCGAAGCCGCCCCGGACGGGGCCTGGAGGATTTTAAGCCATACCAGGGGTAAACTCACCCCAGCCCAGCGCATCATCCTTCTAAATGTTAACGGAAAAGAAGATATCCACTTGATTTTGGCCGTAAAAGACCAGGACGGGACCTGGATCGCCCGCCCCCAGTCCGGCGAAGATCGCTTGGCGATTTTAGACCGCGTGGGGCGCGTCCCTTTGCCGCCCTACATTCGCAACGGAGAGATGCTCGACTCCGACCGCGAAAACTATCAAACCGTTTACGCCCGTGCGCCCGGGGCGGTTGCCGCTCCCACCGCCGGATTGCACTTTACCGAATCGCTGCTCCGCCGGCTGAAAGAAATCGGAGTCATCATCGCCCGGCTGACGCTGCACGTCGGCTTGGGCACCTTTCGCCCGATTACCGCCGACAAATTATCCGAGCATCAAATGCACGCCGAATGGGGAACCATCGAGCCCGACGCCGTCTCCATCATCCAAACCTGCCGGCAGCGCGGCGGCCGAGTGATCGCCGTGGGCACCACATCCGTCCGCCTCCTGGAAACCGCCGCCTCCGACGGCTTGCTCAAGCCATTTTGCGGATATACAAACCTGTTCATCCGCCCGCCCTACCAGTTTCATGCCATCGATGCGATGTTGACGAATTTCCATCTCCCCCGCACCACCCTGCTGATCCTGGTCCGCACCTTCGGCGGCGACGAACTGATCATGCAGGCCTACGAGACCGCCATCCGCGAACAATACCGTTTCTATAGTTATGGCGACGCCATGCTGATTTTGTAACACCCCTATAGCCTGGGAGATTGCTCCTGGAGTTTTTTAAAAGGAAACAATCGTGTCTGAAGTTCATACCGAGCGTGTATTGGTAGTGCCAACCGAACTATTCCGCCGCCTGGGATATTTCCAGGGTTTTAGCGCCCAGGTCGATCGTTATCTTCCCGATCTGTTCAGCCCGCGCCACACCAGCTACCGCCCCCGCCGCGAGGTCGAGCAGGATCCCGGCTTCAAACAACTCATCCCGTACGTGATTTTCACTTACGCCGACCCGGATAAAAAATTAACCCTTTTCCAATACACTCGCGGCACCGGCATGGGCGAAGGCCGATTGCACAGCCTGCGCAGCGTGGGCATCGGCGGCCATATCTCCTCCATCGACGCCGATCCGAACCTCGGCGCATCGCCATACGAAGAAGGCATGCGCCGCGAACTGGCCGAAGAAGTCGAAATCCTCACCCCTTACACCGCCAAATGCGTGGGCCTGATAAACGACGACCAAACCGAAGTCGGCAGCGTGCATCTGGGCGTGGTTCACGTGTTTAACGTGGAAAAACCCGCCGTCCGCCCACGCGAATCCGACCTGCTGGAAAGCGGCTTTCTGCCCCTAAGCGAAATCCGCCCCCACCTCGACGCCTTTGAAACCTGGTCCCAAATCTGCATCCGCGCATTGTTTCATTCCGGCGAGTCGGCGCGGTAATTTCTCAGCCAATCCTCAATCTTCCCGGCCACATCCATTCGCCCCTGGGCTCGGGCAAGCTCCAAAGCCTTTTGGGCCGTTGCAATGGCCTCAGCCGGCCGCTTTGTTATGGCGTATGTCAAAGCCAAACCAAAACATGCTTCGATGGAATCCGGTTTCAATCGCAACGCTTCCTCGTAATTCTCGATGGCCTTTGGGAACGCTCCCGCTCTCACCAATGCGGCCGCCAGGCTGACGCGGGCTTCCAGATAATCCGGTTTCAGTTGCAATGCCTGTTCGTAATGTTCGACCGCCTCGTCGCCCTTGCCTGCACTGCTCAGAGTGTTGCCCAGATTGTTTTCAGCCAAAAACATGTTCGGATCATAATGCAATGCTTGCCGGAAATGTTCAAGTGCTTCCTGCAACAGGCCGGCCCGGGCCAGCAATACGCCCAGGCTGTTGTGCGCTTTGGCGTAGTCCGGCTCCAGCGACACGGCTTGTTGAAAATGTTCAATCGCCTCCTTTTGCCTGCCGATCCCGCTCAGTGCTATGCCCAGATTGTAATGAGCCCTTGCATAATCGGATTTTATTCGCAGGGCTTGCTCGATATATTTCTCCGCTTCTTCCGGCCGGCCCGCCGTGATTAAAGCTGCGCCCAGGTTGTTCAGGGCCTCAGCATAATCGGGTTTCTGCAAAAGCGCCTGCTGTAAAAGCTTGATTGCCTCCTGCGTCTGGCCCAAGTGGTCCAAAGCCACCGCCAGATTGTTGCGGGCCGCGAGATAATCCGGCTTCAAGTCCACCGCCCGTTTGAAATGCTCTGCCGCGTCTTTCAGCCTTCCGGCCTTGTCCAACGCGAGGCCCAAGCTGTTATGGATGTTAGATGCTAGCGGATTTTTTTCCAGCGACACCTGATAAAGCAACAAGAAGTTGCGGTATAGCCTGCTTTGCTGCCAGCTCAGGACCACGAGCGCGATCACCAATATAACCCCCGCTCCGCCGCCGGCCCAGCGGATTCGCCCCGGCATCTGCCCATGCCATACGCTCCACCCCGCCGCCGCCAGCGAAATCACGCCGATGATGGCAATGTATTGATAATGGTCGGCCACCAACGAGCACTCCATGTATTCCACGTCCGTAAAACCCATCACCGGCGCCAGCGATACGCAGAAAAAGCCCCAGGCAAATAAAAACGGCCGGCTCCATGTCTCTCTATATCGCCATAACACCGCCGTAACCGCCAACGCCGCAAGCAATGGCAGCCACCACAAAACATTGGCGGCCTGAATTTCCCACTGCGGATACACGTAGGCCAGGTCGAACGGCAATATCGCCTTGTAAAGGTAAAACCAAATCACGCCCCCGGCCCCAGCACACGCTCCAAGAAACCGGCCTCCCTGTACGCTTCCCCGGAACCATGGGTTTGAAACCATATATTCACCGCCGTCAACAGCGCGGCAACCGCGAAAAAAGGCAAAACACCGATTACGTCCCTTCGCTCAATTTTTCGCCGCCACCACACAATTCCCAACAGCACAACCGGCAACACCGCCGCCGATCCCTTGCCGAGCATCGCCAAGGCAAACGCCGCCAGGCTCAACCAGTAGAAGGATGAAGGTTGAAGGATGAAGGATGAGGGATGAAGGATATCGCTTGCGGCTTCGCGACCGACACCCTCCAGGCGACCGGGCGCCGCCTTGCCGGCCGCAGGCTGCATTCCTTTGAAATACCACAAAATCGCCAGAAGAAAAAACAGCATCGACAGCGTGTTCTTCCGCTGGGCAATCCACGCCACCGACTCGACGTTCACCGGGTGGACGGCAAAGATCATGGCCGCCAAAAAAGCCCCCGGAATCGACAGCCTCCGCAATATGATCCAAACCAGCAATGCCGCGGCAACGTGCAGTATTACGTTCGTCGCGCGATACCCCGCCGGATTCATTCCCCACAGACGCCACTCCGTCCACAGCAAGCTATTCGTAGCAGGCCAGAAATCCACGGCTTCGGTCGTGCACCATATCCGATATAAGCCATCCGCCTCTTTTATAACGCGGCTTTCAGTCAGCAGCCTGTCGTCGTCCCACAGAAATCCCCCGCTTAACGAAGGATAATAGCAAAACCAAGCAGACGCAAATATTATCGCCGCGCCCAATAATCCCTTAAGCGGCAGTGCTGTTCGTGCTTGCATTTTCGCCAGCATAATCAACCTTTTTGAATCTTGCCCCCGCTCTGCAGAATCACTTTGCCGTACTCCATATACCGTACCGAATTACTCCTTTATTGTCCCCATCCGCTTTATTCCGGCGAGTCAGCGCGGTAATTTCTCAGCCAATCCTCAATCTTCCCGGCCACATCCATTCGCCCCTGGGCTCGGGCAAGCTCCAAAGCCTTTTCGGCCGTTCGAGCGGCCTCAGCCGGCCGCTTTGTTATGGCGTATGTCAAAGCCAAACCAAAACATGCTTCGATGGAATCCGGTTTCAATCGCAACGCTTCCTCGTAATTCTCGATGGCCTTTGGGAACGCTCCCGCTCTCACCAATGCGGCCGCCAGGCTGACGCGGGCTTCCAGATAATCCGGTTTCAGTTGCAATGCCTGTTCGTAATGTTCGACCGCCTCGTCGCCCTTGCCTGCACTGCTCAGAGTGTTGCCCAGATTGTTTTCAGCCAAAAACATGTTCGGATCATAATGCAATGCTTGCCGGAAATGTTCAAGTGCTTCCTGCAACAGGCCGGCCCGGGCCAGCAATACGCCCAGGCTGTTGTGCGCCTCGGCGTAGTCTGGCTCCAGCGACACGGCTTGTTGAAAATATTCAATCGCCTCCTTTTGTCTGCCGATCCCGCTCAGCGCTATGCCCAGATTGTAATGGGCCCTCGCATAATCGGGTTTCACCCGCAAAGCTTGCTCGATATATTTCTCCGCCTCCTCCGGCCGGCCCGCCGCGATTAAAATCGCGCCTAAGTTGTTCAGGGCCTCGGGATAATCGGGTTTTTGCAAAAGCACCTGCTGTAAAAGCTTGATTGCCTCCTGCGTCTGGCCCAAGTTGTTTAGAACCACCGCCAGATTGTTGCGGGCCGCGAGATAATCCGGCTTCAAGTCCACCGCCCGCTTGAAATACTCTGCCGCCTCTTTCAGCCTTCCGGCCTTTTTCAACACCGTGCCCATGTTGTTATTGACTATACACGACCGCGGATTTTTTTTCAGTGAATCCTGAAACAACTCGCCGCTGTACAAACTGCTTTGCTGCCAGCTCAGGACCACGAGCGCGATCACCAATATAACCCCCGCTCCGCCGCCGGCCCAGCGGATTCGCCCCGGCATCTGCCCATGCCATACGCTCCACCCCGCCGCCGCCAGCGAAATCACGCCGATGATGGCAATGTATTGATAATGGTCGGCCACCAACGAGCACTCCATGTATTCCACGTCCGTAAAACCCATCACCGGCGCCAGCGATACGCAGAAAAAGCCCCAGGCAAACAAAAACGGCCGGCTCCATGTCTCTCTATATCGCCATAGCACCGCCGTAACCGCCAACGCCGCAAGCAATGGCAGCCACCACAAAACATTGCCGGCCTGAATTTCCCACTGCGGATACACGAAAGACAGGTCGAACGGCAATACCGCCTTGTACAGGTAAAACCAAATCACGCCCCCGGCGCCCAGCACACGCTCCATGAAGCTTGCCGTCCTGAAAACTTCTCCGGAACCATGGGTTTGAAACCATATATTCACCGCCGTCAACAGCGCGGCAACCGCGAAAAAAGGCAAAACACCGATTACGTCCCTTTGCTCAATTTTTCGCCGCCACCATACAATTCCCAACAGCACAACCGGCAACACCGCCACCGATCCCTTGCCGAGCATCGCCAGGGCAAACGCCGCCAGGCTCAACCAGTAGAAGGATGAAGGATGAGGGATGAAGGATGAGGGATGAAGGATATCGCTTGCGGCTTCGCGACCGGCGCCCTTTAAGCAGCCGGGCGCCGCCTTGCCGGCCGCAGGCTGCATTCCTTTGAGATACCATAAAACCGACAGAAGAAAAAACAGCATCGACAGCGTGTTCTTCCGCTGGGCAATCCACGCCACCGACTCGACGTTCACCGGGTGGACGGCAAAGATCATGGCCGCCAAAAAAGCCCCGGGAATCGACAGCCTCCGCAATATGGTCCAAATCAGCAATGCCGCGGCAACGTGCAGTATTACGTTCGTCGCGCGATACCCCGCCAGATCCATTCCCCACAGCCGCCACTCCGTCCACAGTGAGCTATTCGTAGCAGGCCAGAAATCCACGACCTCGGTCGTACACCAGATCCGGCGCAGACCATCAGGGGCTTTTATAATGCGGCTCTCGGTCAGTAGCTGGTCGTCGTCCCACACAAATCCCCCGTTTAACGAAGGATAATAGCAAAACCAAGCGGCTAAGAATATTATCGCCGCGCCCAATAATCCCTTAAGCGGCAGTGCTGTTCGCGCTTGCATTTTCGCCAGCATAATCAACCTTTTTGAATCTTGCCCCCGCTCTGCTACATCGATGCTATATTTTAACCGGTTCCACCGCCCACTGTCCACCGCATACTCCCCGCTAATCCTCATCCCCTTTGCCTTCACACAATTTCCGGTTAAAATAATAATGTTGACCTTCACAATCCACATCCGGAGTTTTCAAAATGCCAATCATCGTAACCGAAACCGCGGCCGCCGAAATCAAACGCTTCATGGAAACGCAAAAACTCGAGCCTACGACCATGCTCCGCATGGGCGTGGCCGGCGGCGGGTGCGCGGGCCTGCAATATACGCTGGGTTTCGAGAACAATTTCGATCCGGCCGTTGACGCCCGATACCAGCAGCACGGCATCAACATCGTCACGAAAAAGAAAATGGCCCTGCACCTCGACGGGGCAACCATCGATTTCGTCGACGGGCCGATGGGCCAAGGCTTCGCCATCGAAAATCCCAACGTCCCCCGCGGCGGCGGCTGCCCCGGCTGCGGACATCATTGATAGTCTAATATTTAGCCCCCGGTGAAGACACCGGGGGCTCGATTGCACTTTTATCCGATTATTATGCTCATAAAGCTCTTATTGCAAATTGACAATTGCAAATTGGGCAAGTGTAAGAAATCGAGACAGTTGACGATCGATGACTTTATAGAGGCTGATGATTTCGGCCGGGATTATTGTGGGCTTGCCGGTTTTGTGATCGATGGGCCACTGCGGAATTGTTTCATTCCGACGAATCGGTATGGTGACTTTTCAGCCAATCCTCAATTTGCCCCGCCAGTTCCGTTCGCCCCTGGATTCGGGCCAGTTCCAAAGCCTTTTGGGCCGCTGCAAGGGCCTCCACCGGCTGCTTTGTTTTGGCGTATGCCAATGCCAAACTAAAACATGCTTCGGCGCAATCCGGTTTTAATCGCAGCACTTCCTCGTAATGCTCGATGGCCTTTGACAGTTGCCCCGTTTTCACCAAAGCATCGGCCAGGTTGATGCGGGCTTGCAGATAATCCGGCTTCAGCAGCAGGGCTTTCTCGTAATGTTCGATCGCCTCGTCGTTCTTGCCTTCGTCGCTCAGCGCGTTGCCCAGATTGTTTTCAGCGGCAAACATTTTCGGATTTAAATGCAATGCCTGCCGGAAATTTTTCGCGGCTTCCCCCGACAGCCCCGCCTGACCCAGAATCACGCCCAGGCTGTTATAAACCTCGGCATAGTCGGGCTTGAGCAATATGGCTTGACGGAAATGCCCTATGGCTTCATTTTGCCTGCCGGTTTCGCATAGTGCCATCCCGAGATTGTAATGTGCCTCCGGGTAATCGGCCTTCAGCCGCACTGCTTGCTCGAAATATTTTATCGCCTCCTCTTTCCGGCCCATTGTGCTTAGGACCGCGCCCAGATTGTGCAGGGCCTCGGGATAATCGGGCTTCAGCGAAAGGGCTTGTCGAAAGAACCCTATTGCCTCCTGCGTCCGGCCCGTGTTGTTTAGAACCACTCCCAGATTGTCGATGGCGTCAAGATAATCCGGCCTCAAGTCCACCGCCCGCTTGAAATGCGCGATGGCGTCATCCGGCCGGCCGGCTTTGTTGAGCGCGATGCCCATGCTGTTGTGAACTATGTACGATCGCGGATTTTTTTCCAGCGTCGCCTGGTAAAGGGTTATCGCGCTGCTGTACAAACTGCTTTGCCGCCAACTGAGAACCATTAGTGCGCCGGCCAATGCCGCCGCTGCCACACTTACGCCGGCCCGGAGCGTCCACCCTTGCATTTGCCGGCGCCATGCGCTCCACCCCGCCGCCGCCAGCGATATCACGCCGATGATGGCAATATATTGATAGTGGTTGGCCACCAACGAGCATTCCATGTATTCCACGTCCGTAAAACCCATCACCGGCAGGAGCGATACGCAGAAAAAGCCCCAGGCAAATAAAAACGGCCGGCTCCATGTTTCTCTATATCGCCATAACACCGCCGTAACCGCCAATGCCGCAAGCAAAGGCAGCCACCACAACAAGTTGCCGGCCTGAATCTCCCATTGCGGATACACGTAAGCCAGATCGAACGGCAACACCGCCTTGTACAGGTAAAACCAAATCACGCCCCCGGCGCCCAGCAAGCGCTCCAAAAAAACCGCATTCCTGAATACTTCTCCCGAACCATGGGTCTGAAACCATATATTCACCGCCGTCAACAGCGCGGCTACGGTGAAAAACGGTAAAATGCGTATCGAGTCCCATCGCCCAAGTTTTCGCCGCCACCACACAATCCCCAACAGCACAACCGGCAACACCACCGCCGATCCCTTGCCGAGCATCGCCAAGGCAAACGCCGCCAGGCTAATCCAGTACCAAAAGACTCGATTTTGCACAAAATGTTGACTCGTTCCCACACTCCCTCGTGGGGTCGTATCGCCGTCAGCCGCAATTCCTTCGCCGCTCGTTCTCGACGCGTCTGCCTTTATATACCACACGATAGATAACAGAAAGAACAGCATCGCCAATGTGTTATCCTGCTGAGTGATCCACGCCACAGACTCGACGTTCACCGGGTGAACGGCAAATATCATGGCCGCCAAAAAAGCCCCGGGAATCGATAACCTCCGCAATATGGCCCAAATCAAAAACGCCGTGGCAAGGTGTATGATTACGTTCGTCACGCGGTATCCGACCGGATCCATCCGCCACAGCCGCCACTCCGTCCACAGCAAGCTATTCGTAACAGGCCAGAAATCCACGGCTTCAATCGTGCACCATATCCGATATAAGCCATCCGCCCCTTTTATAATGCGGCTTTCAGTCAGCAGCCTGTCGTCGTCCCACAGAAATCCCCCGCTTAACGAAGGATAATAGCAAAACCAAGCAGACGCGAATATTATCGCCGCTCCAAGCAACACTCTAGACGGCAGGGATGTTCCCGCTTGAGGTTTCGCGAGCATAATCAACCTTTATAAATCCTACCCGCATTCTTCAAAATCACTTTTTTCCTACTTCGCTCCGCACCTATACTTCTCCTTTGGCCACGGCACTTGTACCTATTTCTAGCACGATAATTACATTTATGCCCTAAGACAAGTGTCAATTCTGCTTTCATTATAGCGGAATTCAGGTCGGCGTAGCGTAGTCAATCTCATGGGGAGCAATCTCTCGGGCTAAACATTAATCACGACTAATATCTGACATTCAAGAGCCACTGGTGAATACACCGGAGGACGGTTATGTTTTTAGCCGCTTTTTGTGCTCATAAAGTTCTTATTGCAAATTGAAAAATGCAAATTTCAAATTGCAAATTGAACACATCCAAAATCTCAAGCCGTCAGCGTTCAATGACCTTATACAAGTTGATGATTTCAGCCGGGATTCTCATCGGTTTGCCGGTCTTGTGATCGACGAACGCCCAATTGGTTTCGGCCTTTGCCAGAACTTGCCTGTCGAACTGGCGGATGATTTGGTATCGCCTCAGGGAAGTGACCTTTTTCATGGCCGCCACCCAAGTGCGCACTATCAACTTATCGCCCGCAAACGCCGGCAAAAGGTATTCGATGGTGTGCGAGCGGACGACCCAGCCCGCCCCCAACCGCTTGTAATTCTCCGAGGACCATCCCAAGGCCTTTGTATGCGCGATGGCCGCCGCCTGCATCCACGCCACAAAGGCCACGTTATTGGCATGACCCTGCTCGTCGATCTCGTTATCGGTTACGGTATGATGGTATTCGAAACGATTGTTCATGGACGTTGTAATTTTCCTAAGCTAAATTGCATCTTGGCCCCAATCAAGCATATTACAAATTGTAAATTGCAAATTGCAAATTTTCAATTGGACTTCGTTGGGGCGACAGTTGTACTGTCGCCCCTGATTTGTCGGCAGGGACGGGAGTACAACTCCCGTCCCAACGAAACATTGGAAATCTGCGACTCAATAAATTGGCTCTTGGTCCCAATCGAGCAAATTGCATATTTTCAATTGGGCAAGAAAGAAATGCCCTCACATGCGCCGAATTCCAAAGTACATTCTTGTTCATTTTGCAATTTGAAATTTGCAATTGTCAATTTGCAATATAAAAACCGGGCGATAAGGTGTCGTATCCTCACGTCATTCCCCGGGAAAGATCATGGCTTCGGCAAATAATTGCTGAAAATCCGGATCGGCGGAAAGATCGACGTGCTCGGCCTTTTGGGCGATTTCCTCGGCCAGACTTCGCGCACGGAGCGAAAGGGCGGCCAAGCGGGCCCCGGCCAGCGACGTGTTGCCCAGGTAATGGATGCAATGATGCTCGATCCGGCCGGGCAGAAGCCCGATCCGCTGCGCATTGCTCCGCCGGATAAAATTGCCGAATCCCCCGGCAATGAACACCTCCTCTAAATCTTCCACCTTAAGCCCGGCGCAGTTTCAGCAAGATTCCGATGCCCGCGCGAATTGCCCCCGCGGCCAGTTGCAGTTCGCGGAAATCGCGCTGCGTAACAGTCAGGGCCTTGCCCGTGGCCGACTCTTCCTCGGCCGCCAGCAGAAACGCCACCTTCCCCTCGTGCAAGACAATCCGCTCGCTGAGGTCGGGCAAAACATCCTCCGGCAGTTGATCCGGCGTTTGCAGTTTTCCCTGCGGGCTGAGGATTTTGTGCCCGAGCAGTTCTGCGGCCAGGTCGATCAGGCCCGAACCGCACATACCGGCCGGCACCGTGTTGCCGATCACATTGATGCGCAGCCGCCCGTCCACGATGACCTTTTCAATGGCCCCTGTGCTGGCGCGCATTCCGCAGGAGATACGTGCGCCCTCGAAGGCCGGCCCGGCCGCCGTGGACGCGGCAGTCAATTTCCCCTTGGCCCAAAGCACGATTTCGCCGTTGGTGCCGATGTCAACAAACAGGGCAGGGCAGGGCCTGTCGGTCAATTCGGCGGCCAAAATGCCCGCCACCGTGTCGCCGCCCACAAATCCGCCGATAATCGGAAAAACATAAGCCTTGGCTTGCGAATGCACGTGCAATCCCAATTCGCTCGCACTATAGCACGTTCCAAATCGCGATGCCGGCGTAAAAGGCATCGCGCCCAATGAACTGGGATCCACGCGGCAAAGCAGGTGCTGCATCGTGGTATTTCCGGAAAAGGCAAGAACCGAAATTTCTTCCCGCTCGATTCCCGCCTGGGCGCACAACTCGCCGATCATCTCATTTACGGCCCGGGCGACCGACTCGTGCAAGGTTTCCAGGCCGCGGGGATTTTCCCGGGCAAAGAAAATCCGCGAAAGCACGTCGTCGCCAAATCGCGTCTGCGGATTTAATTGCGACACAACCGCTCGCTCGTTAGTCGTATCCGGATCGAGCAGCATGGCCGCCAAGGTGGTGGTGCCGATGTCAAAAGCGGCGGCAAATCGCCCCCTTGCAGTCGCTCCCGCTTCGAAATCCACAGGCCGATCATCCGCCGCCACGGCCGCTTTGACAAAGCGGACGAGTATCTGATGCTTTGCCGCCACAAGCGAGGTTTCCGGAACGAAAACCGTAAGCGGCCCATGGACCTCGGTCTGGCAGGCAAGGCGGAGACCCCGGCGGAGTTCATCCGGCAGGAAGAATATTTTCTCAGCCCTGCCGGGCTCTGCGGACGGATTTTCCAGACGCACGCGGCACTTGCCGCAAGCCCCTTCGCCCCCGCAAGGCGAATCCAGGATGATGCCCGCTTCGGCGGCCGCCTCGATAAGTCGCGTCCCCTCCAGCACATACACCGTTCTGCCGGCGGGCAGGAATGTGACCGGCACTTCGGCCTCGCGCATCATGTTTCCTCCGCAACATTCTTCTGCGATTGCAGGAGCAACTCTACGAATTTACCCACGGTAGGAGTAAAAACTTTGCGCTGGCGATGAATGATCCCGATGGGACGGCGCAGTTCCGGCGCTATGAGGCGTATTACAACCAGCGTGCCGGCCTTGGTTTCGGCCCGGACCGTCGGCTCGGGCAGAATGCTTATGCCCGCCCCGATTTGCACCGCCTGCTTGATAGTCTCGATATTGTCGAACTCCATGACTACCCGCACGCTTACGCCGCGCTGCCGAAACTGGCGCTCGATCTCCTTGCGAATGCTCAGGTCGCGATCGAAACCTACGAAATCCTCGCCTTGCAGGTGCTCGGCGGTCACGGCCTTGTGGCACGTCAGCGAATGCTGCGGCGGACATACCACCACCATCTTTTCCGATCGCAAGGGGATGACATTCAAATCCGGAGATGCCACGGGATAGGAGACTATGCCCAAGTCAACCTCGGCGTTGAGCACGGCGTTGTATACCTTGTTGGGATGTAAATATTCCAGGCGGACCTTGGCCTTGGGATGGCTGCGCATGAAATCCTGCATGCAACGGCTCATGTCGTGCAAGCCGACCGAGTAAATCGCCGCCACCCGCACCAGCCCGCCGATCTCCATGCGCAGCGATCGAACCCGGGCTTCCACCGAATCGTATAATTCCAAGACCTCGCGAAACCCCTCAAAACAAGCCTGCCCTTCCGGCGTCAGCACAAAGGGACGCTTTGAACGATCGACCAATTGAACCCCAAAATGGCACTCCAAGCGATGCACCGATTGCGTGGCCGCCGACTGGCTCACCTCGTTGGCAACTGCGCCGCGGGAAAAGCTCTGGTGCTGAACTACGTCGCAAAAAATTCGCAGTGTTTCGATGTTCATAAAATAATCTTATCATTAGTTTCACTTATGATCAACCATGGCAAGATAACTTTTCACTGTTAAAATTGTATGAGGGAAACATACTGTTAATTGTTTTCTAAAAGACTTGGCCAAACTACCACTTTATGGGGGATTGATGAATTCCTGTTCGCGGTTTTTTGTCAAGGATTTGAGCCCCATTAAACCGCACTATCTGCAATGCGAGAATGCAGTTAATACATAAGATCGAAGTTGGGGCTGCGGTTGGATTGCACCGCACCAATGTGACTATATAGTTGAGAAGGGACAATCTAAGATGCATTCAGGAGGTTTTTTATGGAAGTGGAAATTCGCAGTCAAAAAATGCACGTCGATGATGAAATTCAATCGCATGTCGAACGTCGGATAGAGTTCGCCCTCAAGCAATTCAACTCGTGGATTACCCGCGTTCAGGTGCACTTGGAAGACGTGAACGGGCCGCGCCGCGGCATCGACAAGCAGTGCCGCATCCTGGTCAGTATAAAAGGCGGCAAGACCATCAAGATCGAAGACCTGGACGCCGATCTCGTCGCCGCAGTGAATCGCGCCGCCGACCGCCTGGGACAAGCCGTCAGCCGCGAAATCGACCGCCGGCGGGAAAAGAATGGGTAACGCGAATCAACAGTGACTTGGCAAACTTATGCCAAGGTGTACAATGAGAAAACATATACGGCACATTATGACTTAGGGGTTTAATAAAACCTCCCCTCTCCCGACCAACCGACCATGCTCCGCATGGTGCCCGTCGGTGCCCGGAGAGGGTTAGGGCGAGGGCCAAATCATGACACAAGTATTTACCGCCTATATCGAATATGATTCTGACACTAGACTTTATGTCGGAACAGTTCCAGGCCTGGCCGGCGCTCATAGTCAAGGCGCCACTCTCGACGAATTGCAGCAGAACCTCAAGGAAGTAATCGAACTTATTCTCGAGGAACAGGAAAAACAAGGCGAAACAGTAGAAATCGCCCCATTTGTCGGCATCCAACAGATCAGCGTTAACGCATGACAAAAATTCCAATTATCGATGCCCGGAAAATGGAACGGGTATTGAAACATCTGGGATTCATTGCAACACGGCAACGAGGCAGTCATGTTTTTTATAGGCATGCCGATGGGCGGACAACTACACTCCCGCATCATCCTGGCCGCGATCTTGCCCGGCCATTAGTTCGCGCTATCCTTCAAGAGATAGACCTTTCCCCTGAAGAATTCGGGAAAGTATTGAGTAATGTTTAGTTCTGTCTCCCAGTAAAATACTGACATTCTCATTATGAAACGCCTATCATTATCCCTGCTAATCGCGGCGGCGATTATTGCTTTGCCCTTGATGAGCCGGGAGCAAGACTCCGGCAAAGAAAGCAAACGGCCCATGTTCCTGCCTAAACCCCTTGACGACGATTGGACAAAATGGATCGTCGGCCAATGGCAAGGTTCCGGCGATTCAACCGCCGGAAAAGGCGCAGGCACAATGGCAATAGAACTGGGGCTGAACGGGCAATTCCTGATCATTAGCGGCCACGCGGAAATAGGAGAACTAAACGCCGATTACCTCAAAAAGAACATGCACGCATCGGACGAAGAAGTCGAGCGATTTAAAAAATCGCCCTACAAGGCATTGGAGATTTATACGATCGATCAAAAAACCGGAGAAGTCGTGGGATTCCTTTTCGACAGCCTGCGCTGCACAGCCCAAGGCCGGGGAAAACGGGAAGGCAACAAGGAAACTATCCAGTGGCAGTGGGCCAACGGACAAAAGAGCACACGCATCACGGAAATAATCAGCAACAACAAAATGGCCGTTATCGAAAGAACCCCCATGCCCGACGGCAGCGTTATGGAAGACAAAGGTGAAATGATACGTGTAAATAAATAATCCGGGCCCGATAATCAATAACTACTGACATAAAATATCTTTGTAATAGAAAATATAATTCACGCCGTTTTGCTCATTGTAGAAGCTTGATTAAGTTTGTTGTACAGCGTTTTCAGGCTGATGCCGAGTTCTTCGGCGGCCTGGGGCTTGTTGCCGTTGTGCCGGGCAAGGGCGTCGTGGATGGCTTGAATTTCAATCTCCCGCAGGTTGCTGCTTTGACCCGCAGCCGGACGACTGATCGGCACCGACACGCATGGGGAGACAAAACGGTGCGGCAGATGCTCCATGTCGATGGGAAGATTCTCGCACAGGATCATGGCGTGTTCGATCACGTTGGCCAGTTCGCGGACGTTGCCCGGCCAGGAGTGCCGGCACAGGGCCTCGAGCGCCTCGGGCGTGAAAACTTCATCATCGGCGGCGATCCTGGCCCCAAAGCGCGCGGCCAAATGCCGGGCCAAAACCGGCACGTCCTCGATGTGTTCCCTTAGCGGCGGCAATTGTATTTCAAATGTGTTGATGCGGTACCACAGGTCTTCGCGGAACTCGCCCGCCGCCACCATCTCGTCCAGATGCCGGTTGGTGGCCGCAACCACGCGTACGTCGCAGGTGAACGACTCGTTATCGCCCACCCGGCGGATTTCCCCGCTTTCCAGAAACCTTAGCAGCTTGGCCTGCAGCGATTTGGGCAATTCGCCGATCTCGTCCAAAAACAGCGTGCCGCCGTCGGCCAATTCTATGAGCCCCGTGCGATGTTCGTCTGCCCCAGTAAAGGCCCCTTTGCGATGCCCGAACAGTTCGCTCTCGATTAAATTCTCGGGCAAAGCGCCGCAATTAACGGGCACAAACGACATGTCCGCCCGCAGGCTTCTATCGTGCACGGCCCGGGCGACCAGTTCCTTGCCCGTGCCCGTCTCGCCCAGGATCAAAACGGTCGAGTCGGTGGGGGCCACTTTGGCGATCAGCCGGCCGACTTCCCGCATTTTTTCCGAATCGCCGATCAGGTTGGCCGAACCCTCCAGGCGTTTAAGCCGTTGTTTCAAAGCCCGGTATTTGTTGGTCAATTCCCGTTTTTCGGCCACGCGCATGAGCACGGACTGAAGATCGACGAGCTTGCAGGGCTTTGTCAGATAATCGAACACGCCCTGCTTGAGCGCGGCAATCGCGCTTTCCAGCGAAGACTTGCCGGTAAGAATGACGGCCTCGGTGTCGGGCGAGAGTTGTTTCGCCCGGGCGATTACCTCCATTCCTTTCAGGCCCGGCATGTCCAGATCGACCAGGATGCAATCGTAAGTGTTGCGCTCCAGGGCGGCGACGGCGGTAGTGCCGTCCGGGCAGACCGTCACCTCGTGTCCCATCCTGGGCAGTTCCAGGCGCATCACTTCCTGGAGGGATTTTTCGTCATCGGCGAATAACAATTTCAACTTTTTAGGCTGCTTGTCTGCGATGATCGGTCTCCTTATTCGATTTTTGCTGGGATTGATTTATCGGCAAGCGGACGCGGAAGGTTGCGCCCCGGCCCGTGCCCGCGCTAAAGCCTTCGATGCTTCCACCGTGGTCGGAAACGATGCGGTAACTTATCGACAATCCCAAGCCGGTACCTTGCCCGCCGCGGCGGCGCGTGAAAAACGGCTCGAAAATGTGCCTAAGCACCTCGGGCTCCATGCCGCAGCCGTTATCGACCACGGCCAGCAGGGCATAATCTCTTTCGGCGGCAAGTTCGATTCGCACAGCTCCGTCGTCGTCCAGGCTGTCCAGGGCGTTGGTCAACAGGTTCAGCACAACCTGTTTGATCTCCTGCACGCTGACGTAGGCGACGACTTTTTCCCCGCGGATAAATTCAATTCTTTTCCGCTGATACTTGCCGATGTGGCCGACCATGTCGATCACGCCCTGGATCAACTCGCCCAGGTCGGCGTTTTGCCTGTGCACCGGACCGATGCGGGAAAAATCCAACAGTTTTTCCGTGATCTCCTTGCAGCGGAAGGCCTCGGTCTGGATCATCCGCAGATAATTGGCCACGACTTCGTGTTGTTCGTCGCTCGTATTCAAAACGCCGCGGATCCGGTTCTCCAGCGATTCGGCGCATAAGGCGATGGAAGCCAGGGGATTATTGATTTCATGGGCCACGCCGGCCGCCAAAAGCCCCACGCTGGCCATCTGCTCGGCCCGCACCACCTGCCTGGTCCGCTCTTGCACCTGCCGATCCAGGTCGTCGCGCACGGCCTGAAACCGGGCGGTCATGTCGTTCATGGCCCCGGCAAGTTCCGACATTTCATCGTTCGTGGCCAGGTAAATGCGGTAATCGAAGTCCCCGCCCGCCACGCGCCGCGATCCGGCAACGAGCGTCTTCAGTGGACTGAATATCCAGCGATAAAACAGGTGCATGAACACGGCGAAAAGCAATACGGCCGTTATGGTAACGGCCCACGTGCCGTTGATCAACATGCGGTATTGTCCGCGCACCTCGTCGGCAAAACCAACCAGTTTCTTGTGCAGGTGGCTGGGCAATTCGGCGGCAAGATCTTGCAGTTCTTTCAACTCGCCTTCAAGATACTCGATTTTCACCACGTCGAGCATCCAGTCCTCGTCGCAGTTGGCCTCTTTTACCCGGTCCAGAGCTACGGCGATGTTTCGGGCCGTCTCGCGTTCGCGCTTGATGTCGGCCATGCGAAAATCTGGTTGCTGCTCGTGCTCCAGTTGATCGCGATACCGCGCCAGCGTCTCGCTGACTTCTTTCAACTGGTCGCGAAACTGGTTACGGCAATTTAAAACGCGAGTGTAATGCGTATCGTAAGTGTTTGCCCGCAGGCCGCGCAATTCGCTGAGCGTAATGCGAAGATCGCTTACGTGCCGACTGAGCTCGGCCGCCACCGGCAGCTCGCTCACACGCCAATACAGGCTGTTGACCAGGTTGCGATAGGAATAGATTGCCACCAATCCGCTGCCGGCAAGGGTGACCACCACCAGCACCAGCAGGCTTAAGCCCACGAGCAACTTTGTGCGAATCGGCCGCTTCTGCATTGTCGCCGTGAAAGGGTTCGGGATTCAGGGTTCAGGGTTCCACAGATTTCCCGTAGTCCCCCGAATGACAAAACACATGGAAAAGAGTTTGATTTGAAAAGGCGGAGAAGTGTACCAATAATCGCACCCGCCCGACAAGATGAACCCGCCCGCCGATATGATAAACTAGGCAATTTAATGCGAATTAGAAGATTCCCGCCTCCCGCCTCCAGCCTCCAGCCTCACGCCTCCGGCCTCCCGCCTCTAGCTCCGATACTTTCGCAGCTCATCCAATACCGCCTGCATGTCGGCGGGCAAAGGGGCCTCGATTTCCAGTGTTTTGCCGGTTTCCGGATGAATGAATTTCAGACGCCGGGCGTGCAGGGCCTGCCGATCCATGAGCACAGTGGCATCGCCCGGGTCGCGGCGGATTTCGCCCCGCGTGATCTTCGCACGGCCCCCGTATTGCCGATCGCAGAGCACAGGGCAGCCGATGTGATTCAGATGCACGCGAATCTGGTGCGTCCGCCCGGTTTTTGGCAAAATTTTCAAGGCCGCAAAGCCGTCGAAACGCTCTGAAACTTCGTAAAACGTCTGCGCCGAGCGGCTTTGGGCATCGTCGCGGCGGATGGCCATTTTCTCCCGCTGGTGCGGATGAAATCCGATCGGGCAGTCGATGTAATCGCGGTCACGCTCCGGGCAGCCGGAGACCAAGGCGAAATATTCCTTTTCAATCGTCCGCTGATGGAACTGCTTGGAGAGTTTGGCATGTGCGACGTCGTTGCGGGCAACAAGGATCGCCCCGCTGGTGTCGCGATCCAGGCGATGCACGATTCCCGGCCGCGTCGGCCCGCCGCTAGTGCTTAGCCCGCAGCCGAAATGAAATTGCAGTGCGCTGGCCAGCGTTCCCGACCAGTGCCCACGGGCCGGATGCACGACCATCCCCGGCGGCTTGTTTATCACGGCCAGGTGCTCGTCTTCATAAAGGATGTCCAGGGGGATGTTTTCCGGCCTGGGGGCCTCGCGCGGAATTTCCGGTAGCACGATTTTCACTCGCTGCCCAGGAATCAAGCGGTACGCTGGCTTGCCGCCCCGCCCGTCGACGCTCACCCCGCCCGCCGTAATTACCCGGCGGAGATGCACGCGGCTGTAATCGGCGAAATGATGCGCAAGAAAAACATCCAGCCGCCAGCCTGCCTCGGAGGGCTGGACGATCAGTTCAACAGGCTCTGATGATATGGATTCCATGGAATTCATACCATTATAAGCGGGTAACACCGGTTCTTGAACCGGTGCGACAAAGTCGCGGGAGGTAGATTATCATCGGTTTCCATAAGGCCTCTTGCACCGAAGGCGCCCAGGTTCGAGAACCTGGGCCACCCGAGAAAGTAACACAGCGGGGAATTGACCCGGGAGTTGCAATATCATAGGCTAATCGGAAGAAATACGTCCCATCAGATTTATACGTCATTGCGGAGATAATCCGAGAATTGGATATCAGCATGCAGAATGGGCTTGAATAAAGTATGGTTTCCCCGGAATTCGGTTGACCATTGGTTGGCCGGTAACCCGCAATATGAATTTCATATCCCCGGAGAAAAATGGTGAAAGAAATAATATTAATGGAAGAAGGGCGTATGTTTGGACTTCCTGTATGGCGGTTCGCTGATTTACGCCACGAAGTCCCTTGCATTTACGCTCCTCGCGAATTAGGTGATCGAAGCAACGATGAACGATCATGGATTAACGAGGAGCAGGTTAGGGCGCAAATTCGATCGTACGTCAAACCATGCCCCACATTAGATCTCGAAAAACTTGATCCGCGGGTCTATGCCCTTTACATACCTAAGTCTGAAGGGGACTTTAACTGGGTTTGTAGGGCTGTTTCAGAACAAGATGGTTATCCTGAAATAATTGTGCCGACAGAATTGACTTATCAAGCTTCAAGTGAAATTTCGTCCATTTGGAAAAACGCGAGACCACTTCACTTTTTGCAGGAAAGGGACCTCTTTAGCTCGTTAGAAGTTCCCTGGGTGTATTTATTACGAGTTTACAGCTATTCACCATGTCTGTCGGTTTTCATCGGCGAATCGCAATCAATAATCGAAGGAGTTATCAAACAGACTTACGGTCTCGAAGATTGCCATGTAATTTCTCTTCAGGAAGCGCTAAACACAGAGCAGAAAAATTGGGACGACTTATGGCGCATGTTTGCAGATCCAGAGCTCATTGGCCCTTTGTCTGAAGAAGAGAAGCAATCACGTGAGGAGTTTTTTGGAACAATAGAAAGAATCAAAGAACATTATAAGGGGAAGTTTCAGTGACAGAGAGAATCCCGGGAAGGGGTTGCGGGGGTTACGAGGCACCATAATTCATGAAATTTTCCTGGGAATCAGATGCATAAGAAGATTGATTTTTGTGTTTGTTTGCTGATTTTATTGACTGCTGGTTGGTTTCCGGTTGAGGGCGCGGCGGGGGAGAGGGATTTTTCGGAGACGGTCAAGCGGTCGATAATGCGGGATTATCCGGGGATGCTGCATGAGCCCACCGGGGCGCTACGGCATCCGTTTATCACGCCCGGCAGCGTTTATGCGCGAGAGCTTTGGGATTGGGACTCGTGGCTGTCGGACGTGGCGCTTTGCCAGATCGTGCTCGACAAAGATCCGAATGCCGACAGGGCGAAGATGCTTTCTTACGGCCAGGGATGCGTGCGGAATTTTCTTGAGGCCGCCGAAGCGGACGGAGCGATACCGATCAGGATAAAAGTGGCCGCGCCCTCGGCCAGTCAAGCGAGTCTACCGCTTACGACGAGCAGTTCTAATATCCATAAGCCGGTGCTGGCTCAACATGCGGCGTTTTTGGTCAAGCTCGACAATGGAAACGCGGAGTGGCTGCGCGAAGATTTTGCGACTCTTCAAGCATTCGAGAAGAACTACCGCGAGCACCAATATCATGCCGCTTCGGGCTTGTATTTTTGGAAGGACGATTTGGCCATCGGGGTGGATAACGATCCGGCGACTTTCTTCCGCCCGACGAATAGCTCGGCGTCGATTTTTCTGAACTGCCTGATGTTCAAAGAGCTCGAGGCGATGGCCTATTTGGCGCGATGCCTTAAATTGGAACAAGGCGTAAGCGACCTGTATGAGCGGCAAGCCGAGGAGCTGAAAACAGCCATCCAGAAAAACTGTTGGGACGAGCGCGACGGCTTTTTTTATTCAGCCGATCTGAATCTGCGGCCGGTTACCAACGAACCCGGCATTTATCTGGGTTCGAAAATGGTTTTGCACAAAGGGCACCCGCGGGATTATGCTTGTCTGATCCAGCGTATTGAGGGATGGAGCGGATTTCTGGCCCTCTGGAGTGGCATCGCCACGGCGGAGCAGGCCAAACGCATGGTCGAGGAGCATCTGAAGAATCCCAAGACGCTCGGCTCGCCTTACGGGATCCGCACACTCTCGAAGATGGAGAAGATGTACGGGCTATATGCCAGCAGCAACCCATCGAATTGGAACGGACCCGTCTGGGGAATTTCCAACTATATGGTTTTCAGAGGCCTGGTGAAATACGGATTTACGGATGAAGCCAAGGCAATGGCGGGGAAGACGATCGCACTTTTCGGCCAGGATTATGCGGCTAATGACGCCCTGCATGAATACTATAATCCCGATACCGGTCAGCCGATCATGAATAAAGGTTTCCAGAACTGGAACTATCTGGTCATGAACATGATCGCTTGGATGGAAGGCAGAGCGGTCGTGGAGGAGTTTTGAGCACCCTTCTTCGCCAAGAGTAGGTCAGCAAAGTAACAACAACAGTGCAGAGTAAGATAAGGGTAGATGGCTCGGGAATAGGCGTGAGTATGAAAGCATGTTCCTTACCGATGGCTTGATTATATCCGTACCCCACAATTTGACCGGCATTGTTAATATCTTGTGCATTTGTCAATATCCATCGGGATTGCGGATCGATCAGAGTGTTTAAGTCGACCATCGTCGAATCAGTGTGAAGAAACGCATGTTCGATGATGTTTTGGGTTATATAAGAAGAGCCCACGATCTGTCCTTTATCGTTTATCCCGGTCGCAATAGCCCACGTTCCGCCTAGAGTGCCGAGGTCAGTGATCACCGTGCCGCCATCGCTATACAAGACAGCATGTTGACCGGCATTGCCGGTGGTATAGGCCTGGCCCACGATTTGCCCACTCTCGTTGATGTCGCATGCATGAGAGTCCGTTCCGCCGAGTGTGCCCAGATCGGTCTTAATCGAGCCGCTGTATAGGAAGGCATGTGAAACGCAGGTGGCCGTACAAGCCTCGCCTACGATTTGTGAATTATTGTTAATTCGACCGGCACTACTGCTAACACCGCCTAGCGCGCCCAAATCGTCCATGGTAGAGCCGCTGTAAAGGAAGGCGTGTTCAGCAACGTTTCCGGCGATAGCGGCATGGCCCGCTATCTGCCCGTTATTATTGATTCCGCATGCATAACTGTTTCCTCCACCGAGTGTTCCCAGATCAGTCATTTTCGAATCGCTATAGAGAAAGGCATGATCACAATTGCCCGTAGAATCGGTTGAGTAACCCACGATTTGTCCGAGATCGTTAATATCTTGAGCTACGCTATTATAACCGTTGAGCGTGCCCAAATCAGTCATCATCAAACCACTGTAAAGAAAGGCATGAAACGCTCTATCAGCGTTGGTGTATGCCTCGCCCACAACTTCTCCTCTATTGTTGATAGCCCAAGCACGACTATAATTTCCGCCGAATGCTCCAAGGTCTGTAACTGTGTATTGCACGGTCGCTTGAGATGTAGTGCAAATTAAAAGGCTGATTAGCAACATAATCAAGAGTAATAGCAATCGATTCATCGCATAATTTCCTTGTTGTTTCGTAGGATTGGAATAAATGGAAGAAAGAATCAAAACACCAGAAGAGTTCTGGCATTTGTCTCGAGGCCAGCTTAATTTTCGCCGAACAAGAGTGTACCCAATGACCTCAGTTGTCCCGAGTGTCAAGTTATAAGGTACAGAAGCTGCCTCACATGATATTCAGTAGATAGTATATAATTAACCATCTTAGAATAGCATGGATTCTGAAAATGTCAATAGGCTATCAGCGAGGACACAACGGGACACGATGAGATCGGAAGACTTTGATTGACCTCTTCATGTATTGTGGCACGAACGCGTGTGGCACCGGTTCAAGAACCGGCGCCACCTACATGCTACCATCGCACGAGAAATCCGCCCGACATCCACTTGCTCGATTCCTCGACATAGACGGCGATCAAGTCGCCGGGCTTGAAGCTGCCTGCCCGGGCCATGCGGTCGAACTGCACCAGGCTTGCCGCCCCGCCGCAATAGCCGAACTCGGAGATCAAGAACGGCATTCTTGGTTCGATATCCGTGCCAAAAATGCGGCGGGCAAAGTCCCGATGCTTGTCCGAGATGAAATGTTGACCTGGGAAAGGCAAGATGAATACGGCGATATCATCGGCATCGTAGTGGCAGGCGTCGAGCATGTGCCGCAGCCCCAAGAGGTCCAGTTCACCGCCCTGGCTGGCTACTTTCGCGACGTCTTGCCACAAATGATGACGACCCGTTTCGTAGATAGCCACAATATATGGAGTAGGCAGGTGGGCGAGATCGGGACCGGGCTGCGCCCAAGCTCCATGGTCATTCCCGGCGATTGGCCGACTCCGACCGACTCCACGTAGGCATCGAGCATTTCGGGGTGCTTGTGGTCCTGCCCGTCGCGGCCGAGGACCAGTGCCCCTGCTCCGTCCGAGAGCATCCATCGCAGCGTAAGATGCTCGAGGGTGACGCGAGGGCTGTTGTAAAACTCGCTGCGGAGAAAAATGGACGACAACTGCGAATAGGCCACCAGCGCCCTGGCATATCGTCCTTGGCGGAGCATGTCGAGCGCGATCTGGATCGCTTTGGGTACGCCGGTGCAATTCGAGTGAATCTCCATCTCGGTGCAGCGGCGGATGCCCAGCCGCTCTTGAAGCATCGAGCTGGTCGGGGGGGTGAGGCAGTCCGGGGCAGGGCTGGAAAAAATGAGAAGGTCGATCTCCTCGGGGTCCAGTCCTGCCGCATCCAGGGCCAGGCGCGACGCCTTTTCAGCCAGTGAAGCATTGGTCTCCGTCTGCCGGCGGGTGTGCGGATCGATGGCAAAGTGCCGGTTCTTGACGCCGCTGCGCAAAAGCAGCCGCTCGCGGAACTGATCGAGCCGCGAGGCCAGGCGATCGTTCAGCCCTTCCAAGCGTCCGAGCACGTCTTCCACCCGGTCGGCCGCCACCGGCTCGCCCGGCAGGTAGGAACCACTACCTAAAACGCTGATCGGTGAGCCTTCCACGGTGTTTCCCCCTCTTGCGCAACTCGGGTAGCGATGATTCTTAGTAAAGCACAGCGATTGCCATTCTACGATAAACATGACCGGCCGAATAGTGCAGGAGATGAAAATCAGTCCAAAGCAAGTCTTTCCAGGATTGGCGGCCGACGCATCCGGGACCTTGTATCACGGCTTGTCTGCCCCTTATAATCCGCCTACCCGATGTTTGAGCATTCATAAAGATGTCACGTAGACGTGAAACATGAGCTCAGTCACTTTCTGCATCGTCGATGTTTTTGCCGAGGAAAAATACGCCGGCAATCAATTGGCGGTCTTCCGGGGCGGCATCGGGCTGGCCGACGCCGAAATGCAGCGCATCGCCCGGGAAATGAATTTCTCGGAAACCACGTTCATTCTTTCCGAAACCCAGCGCGACGGCGGTTTCGACGTGCGGATCTTCACGCCCCGCGAGGAAGTGCCATTCGCCGGCCATCCCACCTTGGGCACCGCACATATAATTCGGCATGAAATTATGCACGTCGCCGCCGGCAAGATCGTGCTGAATTTGAAAGCCGGGCAAATTCCTGTAACCTTTGGCAACGACGCCGGCCAGGAAGACATATATTGGATGAAGCAGATCGAGCCGGTTTTCGGCCGCCGATTCGACCCGGGAATCATTGCGGCGGTCCTGAATTTGAAACATAGCGATATCGACGGACGCTTTCCAATCGAAGAAGTCTCAACCGGCCTCCCCTTTATTATTGTGCCGCTTCGCGGCCTGGATGCGTTGCAGCGGGCCAGGGTGGATAAAGACAAGTATTTCGCCTTGATTCAGGACAGTTGGGCAAAATCCATCGCCATTTTTTGCCCCCAGCCGCACAAACCGGAAAACCACGTAAGCGTCCGCATGTTCGGCGATTATTACGGCGTGCCCGAGGACCCGGCCACCGGCAGCGGCAACGGATGTCTGGCGGCATATCTTGTGCGGCATCGCTTTTGGGGGCAAAATATAATCGACGTCCGCGCCGAGCAAGGATACGAAATCGGCCGGCCCTCGCTGTTGCTATTGAAAGCCGAGGAAATAGATGGAAAAATAAACGTAACCGTCGGCGGCAGGGCAATCACGATAGCATCAGGCCGGTTCGTGTAATAATTGGAATGCAAACATGAAAATCGAAATCCGCGCAATCGGCGTTGTTCGTTCGCCCTTCAAGGAGCAACAAGGCACGCCTATACAGCCGGTTTATGCTAAAAATACGCGGGCGCGGGTGGAAATCCTGGAGCCCTACCGCGCGGCGCTGAAAGATTTGGACGGATTTTCGCGGGTGTGGCTGATCTACTATTTCGACCGGGCAAAAACCTGGGAGCCGCTGGTCGTGCCGTATAAAGACGTTCGCCGGCGCGGATTATTCGCCACCAGGGCCCCGGCAAGACCCAACGCCATCGGAATTTCGGCGGTAAAACTCCTTTCGGTCGAAGAAGGGGCGATAGAAGTTGAAGAAGTCGATATTCTCGACGGCACGCCGGTGCTGGATATAAAGCCCTACGTGCCCGAGTTCGATTCATACCCAAATGAAAAGGCCGGCTGGCTCGAAAACGACTCGGTCGCCAAAAAAACCGCGGACGAGCGCTTTGATAAGGATCGATGATAACATTGACGAAAATCTTATCCAAAAAATAAAAATACAATTATGGTAAAAGGTTATAATAACATATTCTCGACAAATCAGCCCTCACCCTAGCCCTCTCCCAAAGGGAGAGGGGACTTTTGGGATAGGTTCTAACTATAATCCGCATACGCCGGGAAAAACCCGGCGAAAAAATTAGCCCGGAGGTTCAATATGAAAGCAAATGAATTGGTCGCCTATTGCGGCCTGACCTGCCAAGGCTGCCCAATCTATTGGGCGACGCGGGAAGACGATCCCGAGAAAAAAATGAAAATGAGGATCGCCATCGCCCGGCTCGGCCAGGAACATTACGGCGTGACGATGCGGCCCGAGGAAATCACCGACTGCGATGGATGCAATGCCAAAAACGGTAGAATCTATTCCGGCTGCAATCAATGCGAAATCAGGATCTGCGCAAGGGAGCGGAAGGTCGAAACCTGCGCCCATTGCCCGGACTACGCCTGCGAAAAGCTGCAAAAGTCTTTCGCCTCCGAGCCCAGTTCGAAAATAAAACTCGAAGTCATTAGAAGCGCGATTTGAACGGCAATGAGAAAGAGCAACCTTGAAATACGCGATAAGGGCCTCATTGCGCAAATCATGGAGAAGGCCCAAGTTTGCAGACTGGGGCTATGCAAGGACAACAAGCCTTACATCGTGCCGGTGAACTTCGCTTACGACGGCACCCGCATTTATTTCCACACGGCTCTCGAAGGCATGAAAATAGATTACTTCATGGCCAATAAACAAGTTTGCTTCGAGGTCGAACAGGACGTAAAGATTATTCCGAATGCCGATGAGGCTTGCAAATGGGAAACTCATTATAAAAGCGTAATCGGATTCGGCGCGGTCGAGGAAATCCTCGATCCCACGCTCAAAATCGAGGCGCTAAACAAAATCATGGAACATTATTCCGGCAGGCAGTGGGATTTCAACCCGCAAACCACCGCAAAAACAAGGCTGTGGGCAATAACCATTGAAGAAATCACCGGCAAGGCCTATCCGTGACACAAGGAAAAGCCATGGGTGAAAAATTAACCGGTTTCATCGTACGACAGTCAGCCGCAAAACGTTCCATGCTATATATAGTGCTAACGTTATTACTCGCCGCGCCGTTGTTTCTTGCCGTTATTCCGGCCTTGTTGGGCTTATTAAGCCATCACATCGCGAGATACATGATGATTCCTCTGCCGCGCGGCACGGAAATTACAATTGGCGTAATCGTCCTGGTTTTCGGGCTGTTTTTCATTCTCTGGTCGTTATATTCATTCTGGTTCATCGGCAAAGGGACTCCACTTCCTTTTGTGGCGACTTCAAAGTTAATCACCAGCGGCCCGTTCAGATACACCCGCAATCCCCTTAAGCTTGGGGCATTCAGCTATTACTTCGGCCTGGGAACCATCTGCGATTGTTTATCCACTGGATTAATCATGTTTATAATACCCATTTGTTTGGGCATTATTTATCATAAAAAGGTCGAGGAAAAAGAATTGCTCGAAAGGTTTGGCCAGGAATACGCAGAATATCGCCGCCGCACTTCGTTTCTCATTCCCTGGCCGCCGAAGAAATAAAAAAAGCGGCCCCTTTCGTCTCGAGCCGCCTTTATCGCATTTCAAAACCGCTGATTTCAGCCGCCGGGAAGATTTTCATGGAACCGGCTTATTTGCCCCAGGCACGGGTTGGGCATCGGCCGGTTTTTCTCCGCCGCCAGATTGCCCGGAATCGGCGGGTTTCTCGGTTTTTTCCTCCGGCTTGCTTGCCTCGCCCGTGTTATCGGTCTTCCCGGCTTTTTTTCCCTCGCCCAACAAGTCGCTTTTAATCCCGGGCGTGAAAACCGGCCCTTCCTCGGGCACTTTCTCAAGATCGGTATTCCCGCGGGGAGGCTGCGTAAACGTAGGCTTGGGTTCAAACCGGGCGAATTTGTCGTAGACTTCCTTGGTCGATGTCCGCTTCAGATCATCCAAGCGGCGCGTGGACATCCGGGCATAGATCGAGTCGGGCCACTGGGTAGTCACTTGTGTATAAGAATTAATCGCCGTATCCAGTTTACCCATCGCTTCCCAGGCCTTGGCAAGCCCGAAAGCAGCCTGGGCTCGCAAAGTGGGCGAGGTGCTTTGCGCAACGGCCCTCTGATATAGTTCCACCGCCTTGTTCAATTGTTGATTGGCGGTAGGTTTGTTTACGAAGAGCATATTGCAGCCTTGGGCAAGCAGCACATCGGCCGCCATGATATCGGCCGCCGGCGCGGCCCGAGAACCGGGGTTGTCTTCCGCGACTTTTTCCAGCGCCGCGGGATTGCCCTCGTTAAATGCCATGAAAAACTGCGTCCAGGCCTTGCTGGCCGAGGACGCCGATTCGCTAGTCCACCAGAGGGCGAAGATCGCCGCCAAGATGAGCACGATTATCACCGCCAAGATGGCGTTCTGAAAGGGTTTTATCGCAATGTACGTCTGGTTGAGCCATTCGGCCAGTGCATTTTGATGCAGCTTGTGCCGTTCTTCGCTTTTCATATCTTCTTACCTTTTTTAATGGAGGTTTATCTTAATCCGCCAAATAATATCCATTTAAACACGGATAAAGAAGTATAAATCCTTGCTCTAAAAATCGCAAGGTCTGGAAAACCGCGGCAAAAATCCCGCTTGAATCGATATATCAAGAGCCGTCTACCCCATAAGAGCCCCGGCAGACGGGAACCCGGGCAGCCAATCGCCTTATGATTCGCGAGCAGGTTGACAGCGCCCGTAATGCTCCCTCATAATCCTTGTCTTATTGGATTATTTCCACATTGGATTTCCATGCGTCATCAAATCCTTCGACCCTCGCCCTTACCCCCGCCTACATGAGTCTCAATCCCGCCCAACTCGAGGCCGTACGCACGCTTTCCGGCCCGTTATTAGTGCTCGCCGGGGCAGGCACCGGAAAAACCCGGGTCGTTACGCATCGCATCGCCGAACTTATCCGCAGCCGCGTCCGGCCGGAACGCATCCTGGCCGTCACATTTACCAATAAAGCCGCCGATGAAATGCAAAAACGCGCCGCCGCCCTGCTGGGCAAGGGCCTTAAAGAGCGCCCGGAAATCTCCACCTTCCATTCGCTTTGCCTGCGCATATTGCGCCGCCATATTCGGCACCTGGGCTATCCCGCGCAGTTCGCCATATACGACCGCGGCGATCAGGAAGGAGTTGCCCGGGGCGCGCTCAGGGAAATCAAGCTCTCCGACGCCCTGTTAAGGCCCGGCGACCTGCTTTATTTTGTCGGC
Organism: Pirellulales bacterium; assembly: GCA_963838495.1. Taxonomy (GTDB): domain Bacteria; phylum Planctomycetota; class Planctomycetia; order Pirellulales; family Thermoguttaceae; genus JBEKIK01. The sequence continues at coordinate 1,815,817 of CAWIRC010000001.1, forward strand.
CGTTGGAAAAACTCCGGCATCCGGCCCGACCAGGCCGCCAAGGTGGCCCAAACCGACAAGGAACACCTTGCCGCCGCCGCCTATCGCCGCTACCAGAACGCCCTGAAGGCCGCCGGGGCGTTGGATTTCGACGACCTCCTGCTCTTGACCGAAGACGTTTTTTCCCAATTCCCCAAAATCCGTCGGGCCGAGGCCGATCGCTTCGATCACATCCTGGTCAACGAATATCAAGACACCAACGGCAGCCAATACCGGATCATCAAAACCCTGGCCGCCGGGCATGGAAACATCTGCGTGGTGGGCGACGACGATCAATCGATCTACGGCTGGCGCGGGGCGGAATTGACCCACATCCTCCGCTTCAAAAACGACTGGCCCAAGGCCAAAATCGTGCGCCTGGAACTGAATTACCGCTCCACCCGGGAAATCGTCGGCTGGGCAAACCGGCTCATCACCTTCAATAAGCTCCGCCACGATAAAATCCTGCGGGCGGCGGCCAGCGGCGAGACCCCGCGAATCTTGCAGCTCCAAGACGAAATTGCGGAGGCAAAAACGGTGGTCGAGGAAATTGCCGCCCGGATTGCCGCCCATAAACGCAGGCCCCGCGATTTCGCCGTACTCTGCCGCACAAATGAACAACCCCGGACCTTCGAAACCGAACTAAGATCGGCAAAAATCCCTTACGTCCTTATCGGCGGCTTGTCGTTTTACGACCGCAAGGAAATCCGCGACGTGCTCGCGTACCTGAAATTATTGGTCAATCCGGCCGATGAAATCTCGCTCTTGCGGATCATCAACACGCCGCCGCGGGGAATCGGCCAGAACACCGTTAAACTGCTGCTGGAGGCGGCAGTCGCTAAAAGTCAGCCTATATGGAATATATTGCCTCGCGCGGCTGAACTGGATAACCTGACTCCGCAGGCGGTCGAGGCGGTGCAAAAATTCCACGGCCTTATCGAGCGTTATCACAAACTGGCCGACGCGGCCGGCCATGCCCGCACGAGTTCACGCCATCCGCTGGTCGATCTTGTGAAGCAACTATTGCAGGAAATCGGATACAAGCAAGACCTGGCCCGGCAATATCCCGACGCCGGCGATCAGCAGTCCCGCTGGGCGAGCGTCGAGGAATTGGTCAACGCCTTGGGTTCATATTCAAGGCGGGCAACGCCGGCCACGTTGGCGGGATTCCTGCACGAGGCGGCCCTGGCCGAAAACGAACCGGATCGCGATAAAGATTCACAACTCGAGCGCGACGCGGTGGCGCTGATGACCCTTCACGCCGCCAAGGGATTGGAGTTCACCGAGGTTTACATGGTGGGCATGGAAGAAGGCCTGCTGCCGCATCACCGCTCCGTGGCCGACGACGGCTCGGCCCTGGACGAAGAACGCCGCCTGTGCTACGTGGGCGTTACCCGCGCAAAACGCCGCCTGACACTCACCATGGCCCTCAGCCGCAACAAATGGGGCAAACCCCGGCCCACCGTCCCCAGCCGCTTCCTCTTTGAAATCACCGGCCAGGCCGACAACCCAAAATACCTGGCAATAAAGCAAAAAAGACACCCGGCGCATCTGACAATGCCCCGGACGGCTTTGAAAATCGCCGGAAACAAGTTAAAAAAGTCTTCAATTAAGAAATAATCTATCGCAGCTTGCCTGATCTCGTTATTTTAACAAGCCATTATAAGAATTAATGTAGCCCTTAAGTGCTCATTTCGCTACACTAACCCATTCCAATTGCTCAATTTGCATTTTGAAATTTGCATTTTTCAATTTGCAATAGAATTCGCCAGCGCATGGAGGCGCTTATGTCGAACTGGCCTTTTCGCTTTGTTCACGCCAGCGACTTTCATTTGGAGCAACCGCTATCCGGCGTGACAGAAGTGCCGGAGCATCTCGGCGATTTGTTCCTCGAAGCCCCTTATGCCGCCGCGGCCAAGGTGTTTGAAACCGTTTTGATGGAACAGGCCGAATTTTTAATCTTATCCGGCGACATCTTGCATCCGTTTCACGCCGGACCACGGGGAATAGTTTTCTTATGCGAGCAATTCGCCCGCCTGGCCCAGCGCGAGATTCCCGTGTACTGGGCCGGGGGAACGGTCGATCCGCCCGACCAGTGGCCGGCATCCGTCGCCCTGCCTGGAAACGTACATATCTTTCCCCGCGGCCGGGTAGACGAATTCATTTTCCAGCACGACGGCTCGCCGGCTGCCCGGCTGCTGGGCACCAGCCAAAATAAACAATCGACCATCAGGGCAGGCGAATTCCATCCCGATCCCAGCGGATTGCCGACCATCGCCGTGGGCCACGGCGGCGCAGACCCTACAGCCATGCAAGCCCGGAACATTCATTACTGGGCCTTGGGCGGCCGTCACGACCGCGCAACGCCGGCCGTCGCGCCTCACATGATCCATTACTGCGGCAGTCCTCAAGGCCGTCGCCCGGAAGAAAACGGCGTGCACGGCTGTACGTTGGTGCAGGTTGACGAAGGCCTGCAAATCCGCACTAGTCTGGTCCCCACCGACACCGTGCGTTGGTTTAACGAGCGAATTTTGACCGACAAGGAAACGAGCCAGGCCGACCTGGAAACCCGCTTTCGCCAACGGATCCATTCGCTGCATGAATCCGCCCCGAACTTGCACCTGCTTATTACCTGGACGGTCGCCGGCAGGGGGCCGCTTATCGAGCAATTGCACGGCGGCAGGCTTGGAGCAAGTCTGCTCGATCAGCTCCGGGTGGACTACGGTTTCGGCACGCCGGCGGCTTGGAGCCTGTCGATCGAGACCGAAGCGGCGGACGACGTGCCCGAGGAGTGGTACGAGCAGGAAACCATCCGCGGCGACTTCCTCCGCGAAATCCGCCGCTTGGAGATGAACTGCGACGAGCCCTTGGATTTGCATGATTACATCTGTGAAGCCCACCGGGCCGGATCGCTGGGCGCAATCCGCACTTGGCCGACAAAAACGCCCGCGGCCGCGTGTTAAGCGAGGCGGCCTTATTGGGCGCAGCCTTGCTCGGCGGCGACGCGGCTGATAAATGCGAGGGCCGATTATGAAAATCGACGCCCTGAATATCGACGGCTACGGCGTATGGACCGGGCTGCGGATCGAGCGCCTTGCGGACGGGCTGAGCGTGCTTTACGGCCCCAATGAAGCCGGCAAAACAACCCTTTTGCAATTCATCCGCTCCATGCTTTACGGTTTTTCGCCCGAGCGGCGGCGGTATTTTCCACCTGTCCACGGCGGCGCCCCGGGCGGAACAATCAATGTTTCCGGACCGCACGGCCGATTCGAAATCTCGCGCCATCTTCAAGACGGCGGCCCAGGCGAGGCGATCACGCTCACCGCCCCCGACGGCACCCGGCAAGGCGAACACGTAGTCAAGCTGCTTTTGGCGAATATCGACGAGGCGATTTTCAACAACGTTTTTGCCGTGGAACTCCGCGAATTGCAGGAACTGGCCACGCTGGGGAACACCGAGGCCGCCGATTTGCTCTACAATCTGACCGCCGGGCTGGACCGCATTTCGCTGGTCGAGGTGATGCGGGAACTGGTAGCATCGCGGAATCACATTTTGGACGCCGGCCAAGGGCCTTCGCAAATCGCTCAGCTTTGGGCCCAGCGGGAAAAACTCCGCATCGAAATCGATGAACTCGGCGAGCTAACCCGCCGCTTCAACCATCTGACCGCCCAGCGCTGCCAGATCGACGAGGAACTTGCCCGGCTGGACGAAGAAAAAAACCAAGCCCAGCGCCAACTGCGCGTGGCGGAGCTTGCCCTGGCCGTTCGCGACCGCTGGATCGAGCGCACGGCCATCGAGGACCAATTGGCCGCCCTTGGCCCGCTGCCGCCGCTGGTGGAAGGCGAAATCGAACGCCTGGACGCCATAAACGCCCGGCTGAAAAAACATCAAGACCGTATCGACCGCCTGCAAAAAAAGGAGGAAGAGCTCGCCCTTGAAGCCTCGAACCTGAAAATCAACGAACCGCTCCGCCGCCAATCCGCCCGCATCGAAGCCTTAGAGGAACAAGAATCCTGGTTGGCTTCGCTGCAATCGCGGATCGGCGAAATGGACGCCGAAATCGCCGATTTGCAGACTGATCTTACAACACAATGGCAGCGCATGGGCCTGGACGAAAATTCGGCCGGCACGGCTATGAAAGGCTTTTCCGGCCGATCGCTTGCCGCGCTGAAATCCCCGGCCAGGGCCTTGCGGAACTGCCACGCCAAACTAAAGCAGGCAAAATCGGAACAGAACGAGGCCGGCAAAACCGCCGAATCGCTTGATGAACAGATCAAGGCCGCTCTCAGCGCCCGCGGGGAGCAGGACCTCGGCGCCGCAATGGATTGCCGCGGGAACATGGTCGCGCAGTATCGCCGCCGCCTGCAAATCGACGAACGGCTCGATCAATTCGCCCGCCACCGCACCGATTTGGAGGAACAAAGCCGCTGGCTCCTGGAACATCAACTCCTGCCCATCGGCATTTTGGCCGGCCTGGGCGCGGCATTTATATTGGGCGTGGTGCTGATACTGGCCGGATTGATCATGCCCGCTTCGATTACAGGCTCGATAGGTTGGGCACTGGCGGTCTTGGGATTGGCCGGCAGCGGGGCAGCGGTATCCGGAAAATATCTAGTCGAAAAATCCCGCGCCTTGCGCTTGGTTTCATGTCAGAAACAACTAAACATGCTTCAATCGCAGCAAGAGCAGACCGTAACCGAACGGGAGCAATTGGACGCCCAACTCCCCCGCGGCGGCGGGCCGATGGTCAGCCGCTTGCAGGCGGCAGAACAAGATTTGGCGTCGCTCGAAGAATTGGTGCCCTTGGAAACACAACGAAATTCCGCACGGCAACAGGCAACGGCGGCACAGGCGCGTGTCGCTGAAGCGACACAGGAGTTCAAGTCGGCCCGGCGATGTTGGCGCGAGGCATTAGTGGCCGTGGGGCTGCCGGGGGAAATATCCTTGCGCCAGGCGCGGCTTTTGTCCGGGCATTGGCAACGCCTGGCCGAATCAGAGTGCCGCCTGGAGCAATTGCGCGAGGAAGTCCTGCGCCGGAGGCAGGAATGGGACATGCATGCATCGCGCATCGCTCAACTGGCGTCCGAGGCCGGCGTCGCACTCGATGGCGCGGACGCGATGGAACATCTCAAACAACTCGCCGCCTCGCTGAACCTGCAAAAAGCCGACATAGACAAGCGCGAAACCATACGCGGGCGGATTCGGCGCTTGCGGCTCCGCCGCGCAAAACACGAAGAGGCCGCCGCCCGATTGAAACACCGCCGCCGCGAATTGTTCTTCCAGGCCGGGGCCGAAGACGAGATTGAGTTCCGCCGCAGGGCTCTTGAGCACGCCCGGGCAAGCGACCTGCTCAGGCAGCGGAACATCCTCGGCGATGAAATCGCCGCGGCAATCGGAAACCAGTGTTCCCAAGAGGCCGTCGGCGTGCAAATCCAGAAGGAATCAGCCGGGGGGCTCGAGGCCCAGGGCACGGCGATGAAGGAGCGCCTGGCCGCCGCGGAAACACAAATCCGCCAGCGCATGGAAAAACGCGGGGAACTATGCGCCAATATCCAAATCCTGGCCCAAGATCGGCAACTATCACACAAACGCCTGGAATTGGCCATGATCGAAAAACGCCTGGAACTGGCGATCGATCGCTGGCAGGTGCTGGCGGCGGCGTGCAGGATTTTAGACCGGATCCGCTTGGCTTACGAAAGCCAGCGCCAGCCCGAAACCTTGCAAGAGGCCTCCGCATACCTCCAGAGCCTGACGCAAGGCCGATATCGCCGGGTTTGGACGCCGCTGGGAGAAAACACGCTCCGCGTGGACGACGCCGATGGCCGCCCCATGCCGGTGGAGAATCTCAGCCGCGGCACGCGCGAGCAGTTGTTCCTCGGCCTGCGCATGGCCTTGGCCGCCTCTTACGCCAGGCGCGGCGCGGCATTGCCGCTGGTCCTCGACGACGTGCTGGTGAACTTCGACGCCGAGCGCGCGACCGCCGCCGCCGCGGCATTGCGCGATTTCGCCGCCACCGGACATCAACTGCTGATTTTCACTTGCCACCAACATATTGCAAATATTTTCGCGTCGCTGGGCGTGCCGGTCGGCGCCCTGCCATCCGCATCCATTGCCGGGTCGCCCCTGATATCTTTTGAGATGGCCGGGGGAAAAGCAGAAACAGCCCCATCCGAGGTCAAACGGCCTCGTAAGCCGTCCAACAGGCGGAAAACATCGCCCAAATCCAACACGCCGCCTGAAGAAGTCGAACCGCCGCCCATCCCGGCCGATCAAATCGCCCGCGTCGAGAAAGCGGCGGTAAAACACATACCGCCGCAGATCATAAAACCCGAAACTAAAGCCCACGGCGTGTTCGATGCCGACTTTTTCGATTCCTCGGGAACAAAGGGTTCCCGCGCAGAGCGCGGGAACCAGGAAAAACACTCGCCCGCTTCGGATGGCGACCCATCGCTGTGGGAAAACGACGCGGACGATGCCGATGAATTTTACAAATTCAACAATGACACCGGCGCCGAAGCGGCATAAACGCCAATTGTGATTGACGGAAAACCTACAATAACGATTCCAAATAATTATACCACTGGCCCGGGCACGACAACCGCCGGGAAAAGGAGATAACCCAGCATTGATCACTACGCCAATTAACAAGTCTGCGACTGGCATTAACGCGTCCCCGACTTACTTGTGGGAGACAACGAATTGCCCGATGTGCGGAAGCAATCAAAAAAGATTGGTCGTAGCCGCGCCCGACAAGGAATCGCCGCCGCCCCAGCCGCGCTTTATCGTAGTTCGCTGCCGCCGCTGCGATTTGTGCTATACAAATCCGCGGCCTAGTGCGGCGCAAATCAGGCGGTTCTATTACGACGACTACACCCCGCACCAGGCGCCGCAAATCCCCGCAAAAAATCCAAGGTTCCGCGATAAATGGCGGCCGCGGTTTTTCGGTAAAGCAAAACCCAATTGGGAGCGTGGCGAAATCGATCCCGTGGGCCAGCGCCGCTTGCTCGATTTCGGCTGCGGGACAGGGACCTTTCTTAAGCTTATGCACAGTCGAGGTTGGCAGGTGGTGGGCCTGGACATCTCGGCAAAGGCGGTGCAATACGTGCTAGATGAATTAAGACTCCCCGCCCTGCTGGGCACGCTGCCGAATCCGGTTCTGCCGCCGGAAAGTTTCGACCTGGTCACGCTTTGGCACGCCCTGGAACACGCGCATCGGCCCCTGGACGTGCTCCGCGAAATCCATGGTCTATTGGCCCCGGGCGGAAAGCTGCTCGTGGCCGTGCCGAACATCGATAGCGCCCCATTCCGATGGTTCGGACCGGCCTGGTATGGTCTTGATCTGCCCAGGCATCTGACCCACTTTACCCCGGCAACGCTGAGAAAAATGCTCGATCTGGCGGGCTTCCGGTTCGAATCGATGCAAATGACGCGGCACAGCTATTGGCTGCGGCAATCGGCCCTGTTGGCGAGCCGCCGCGGCGCAACTCCCCTGCCCTTGCGCCTGCTGAAGTTCCGCTTGCCCAGCAGCGCGGCATCAAAACTGTATCTACTCGCGGGCAAGTCCGACAGTTTTGTCGTCATGGCTCGAAAAAAATATCAAAAGGAAACGACCGAGTCGGGCTAATGCCCACCGCCTGCATTCTTCACGCCTGGCTCAATTTTTTATAGCGTCGGCGAAGATCGGCGAAGATCCAGGCCAAATAGGCATTGCCTCCTAAGGAAGCGAACAATCCCAGCGACACCAGGATTAAAGGCATCCATGGTTTGGCAGGCTCTTCTTTCTTCGACTCGGACCGATTTTGTGAAGCCGCCTCCGACTTAGCGGTGCCGCCGGGTTCATTGAACGCCGCGGGAGAATTAAGTGGCTTCACGGCCGGATCGGGTATAAGGCGCGGGGAAAGGGATCCGTTGGCACCGGGATTGCCGCTTGTTGGTTGGGCAGTTTAATCGCTTGTTGGTTGGGCAGTTTGGCTGCCGAACCATCTTCGCTTTCAGGCAAGACTACAGACGGCATCCGGCCGCCTTCGGCGGCATTGACCGGTTGCCGCTGGATCGATTTTCGAGGCGACCGATCCGCTGCGGTTTATCTCCGCCCAAGTAAAATTTGAACGAGCGCACCTCTCCCGCGCCGGGCAGTATGTCGCATTGGATCGGCTCGCCGGCCTTTAACGCCTCCAGAGATTGCGGATCGAGTTGGATGACATACTCCATCCCCCCCTCCTGCAAGGGCTGCCAGCCGACATCGGTTCCAACAACTGCCGTGCATAAAAACAGGACGTGAGCGAACATCTCAATATCCTCCGATATCTGCGGGTAATAACCGGTTTTCCTCGCGGCTGCCATGCGGCTGGATAAAATTCCATCCACCGGGTAGCATATTTTTCTCTCCGGCGACCAATTAATATTAACCTGCCGGACGCCTTTGAGTAAAGACGAATTGATAAACCCATTTAAGGATGATATTCTAGTGAGCAATGAATAGGGCCTTGTGGCAAAAAGCGTTTTCGGACATGTGGGTGCAGTTGCTCGTTAGCAGTCTGATCCTTACCGGGTTTAGCTGGCTTTTTTTGTGGCTTCTCAGCCAGCTTCGGGGCGATCTGGCCGTCTCGTTGCTTAACTCATTGCCGGGATTTTTACAACGGATATTGAACTTGCCAATAGGGGAACTGGCCACGCCGACCGGAGTGATCAGCATTGTCTTTGTGCATATAGTGGTTTTGCTGGTTTGTGCAGGTTGGGCGGTGGGGCGCGGATCGGATCCAATCTGCGGCGAGATCGGCCGGGGGACGATAGACCTGCTGGTTACGCTGCCAATATGGCGACCGACTTTAGTTGTAATCCCCGCCGTTGCGGCGACTGTAGGGGCGGCCTTGCTGTCGGCTTCGGTAATGCTGGGAATCGCCCTTGGATTGAACTCAATAACAAATCACAAAGAAATCACCCTGGTGCAATTCATTCCCGGCGCAATCAATCTTTTTTTTATGATTTTTTGCTACACCGGGATAACCACCTTGTTGTCCTCGATCAACCGGGATCGCTGGCGGACGATTAGCATTGCGATGGGATTATATATTGTTTCCTTAATCATCGAGGCCGTTTGCCGGGCCTGGCCCGGCGGCTCGTGGCTTCACTATTTCAGTTTTTTATATACATATAAACCACAAGAATTAATTGTTCTTTGGAATCATTCACTGAGGACACAAGTAATATACAATGGCGCGCTTCTGGGGATCGGACTTCTTTGTTACGCCGCCGGAATCGCGATCTTTTGCCGCCGCGACATCCCGGCGGCAAGATGAGATCCCCGCTATTCTGTTTTTTCCTCGGCTCGAAGCACCACGGGCAGTTCCACGTCGATTACGGTCCCTGAGCCGGGGGCCGATTGGATTTCCGCCCGGCCCCCAAGCAAGCGGGCCCTCTCGCGAATGCTCTTCAAACCGAAGCGGCTCTCCTCGACCTCATTCGGGTCGAATCCAAGGCCCTGGTCCCGGACCTTGATGTGCAAGCGATCACCGCGCTGGGTTACTTCCACAACGACGATATCGCTCCGGCTGTGGCGGCAGGCATTGGCGACCGCCTCTTGAACGATGCGAAACGCGGCGCTTTCCAAGGGCGGCGCCAATCGCTTGAATTGCACGTCGTGAAGAAAATCGATCTGCAATCCGCTCCGCTCCCTGTTCTCGCACACCAGATAATCGATCGCCTCGATTATGCCGTACTCGTCCAGGATCAAGGGCCGCAATCCGCTTATAAGCCGCCGCGTTTCGTCCACGCTTTGGCTGATTAATTTCGAGGCAAAGTCCAGGGATTTTTCCGCCGCATTGGCGTCGGATTCGCGCAGGCGGCGGAAGGCTTCCAAATGCAAAAACACGGCCGTGACCTGCTGGGCTATGCCGTCGTGGATTTCATAGGCCGTTATTTGCCGGTCGCGCTCGTGAAGGTCGATGATCCTTCGCAGCAGTTGCTGCTCCTTTTGGATCGCCTCGGCCGACCGTTTTTGTTCGGTGATGTCGGTGCAGATCACTATGGCGTGTTCTCCGGCAATATGTTCCCTGAAAGGGACGATCCGGCATGACCAATGACGTTCGAACACGTCGAAAGAATCCACTTCCTGCACCGTGCGGCTGGATATGGCCCTGTAAAACGCCTCGCGGCATTGTTGCTGATGGGAAGCCCGCACAAAGCCGAACCCGTCCATGCCGATCATCGCCTCCTTAGCAGCTCCCGGCACATCGCGGTTGGCAAAAAGGATTTTTCCATTATGGTCCACAAGAATAATGAAATCCGGGAGATTCTCGAACAATCCGCGGAGCAGGGCCTCGTTTTTGCGCAATTGTTCCTCGGCTTGTTTGCGATCGGTGATGTTCTCGATTATGCCGATGCCGTAAAGGGGCGCGCCTTCCGCGTCGCGTATCAAAGAGATATTGAGCCGGCCCCAGATTACGTCGCCATTCTTGTGAATATACCTTTTTTCCAACAAGATTTTATCGCGCTTGCCGCTAAAAAGTTCGTCTAGCAGCCCTTGTTGGATGCCGGCATCATCAGGGTGCGTGTATTCGGTGTATTTTTTGCCGACCAATTCCTCCGCTGAATATCCCAGCATTTTTGCGAAAGTGGCGTTCACCACCAGCATTATCCCCTGCAAATTGCCCAAGGCCAAACCTACCGCGGCGCTCTCGAATATTGCGCGAAAACGCGATTCGCTTTCATGCAGGGCCAGCCGGGCCCGATGACTCTCGCTCAGATCGCGGGCGATCCCGAACAAGGCCTCGATTTCCCCCCAATTGCCCCGGGCCACTATCGTCTCCACGGGAATTTGCATCCCATCTTTGGCCAGCAACGGAATTTCGCAAAGCGAAGTCTGCCCGGCTACAATTCGCGAAAATACGTCTAGGGCCTCCTGATGCCTTTCAGGCGGATGAAAATCGCTGACGTGCATGTCCGCCAGTTCCGCTTGCGAATATCCCAATCTTTTGCCAACCGCATGATTGACGTATAACACGCGGCCCCCTTTATCCAGGACAAAGATCATGTCCTTCAGGGTGTCGAAAAGAGATTGCAGGTTTTGCTGGGCGATGTGCCTTGCCGATTCGACTTGCGCAGCGCGCCACGCTGCCGCCGATTTGCGCAGCTATGGCTTCTATCGCCATCCGTGCGCTTAGCAAAATGGTTTTATGTGTGTGGGAAGCCAGATTCAACGTGGCGATCACTCGGCCTTGATGCGTAATTGGAGCAATTACTCCCCCTTTAATGCCCGCTTTTTCAAAGTACGGCCTGCTTGGATGCCGGAGCTCCTCGACGGTTAAATACAACGCCTTTCCCAGCATCAAATACTGCATTTGGGGTTCATCCAATGCGTATTCCGAAACGGATTGAACAAACCAATTGGGAAAACCATTCCAGGCGGTCAGTTCGAATTTCCCTGAAGAATTGTTGAACAGATAAATTCCCCCGCAATCTACGCCCTCAATGCGCATTGCCGTAACAAGCACTTCGTTTAACGTGGTTTGAAGGTCGGAAGTGTCGGATAGTTTCAAGGCCAAATCGCATTGGATTCTTAGTAAATTTTGGTCTTTTGCCGATGCGGAGATGTCTTGAATGGTGCCTTCCAAATAGAGAAATTTGCCGGCATCGTCGAATACCCGCCGCAAGGTGGTTCGTATGGCCATGGGCTTTCCGTCGCGGCGCTTGCAAAAAAATTCATGGGTTTTGTTTTCAGCGGAAAGTTCGGTCAACAACTGCATCCGCACCGAGGGATCGAGATAAAAATCCCGGGCAATATCAATCCGCATCGCTTCTTCCCGTGATTCATATCCCAGCATGTCCACCAAATACTGATCGATCTCGAGCACCTTCCCTTCCAAGCTGCTGCGGAAAAAACCTTTGGGTGCGCCGTCAAAAGAATAATCCTTCAGGCAATGCCCGCCGCCCGGCCCTTGGATCGCGCCTGAAACCGACCGCCCCGAAACGCGCGATTCGGCCAATGCCAGGCGAAATTCAAGCTCGGCGCCGTTTTGCGGATCGGTCAGGCAATCGTTGATCCCCGCCGATGAAAGCACCTGCATCTTATCGTGCCCGGCAACGGCGCCGCAGGCTATGATCTCCAGCGGCTTGGCCCCGGAGCAGGCCCGCAATTGCCGGCAAATCTCAATGGTCTTATCACTGGCCCAATCCATGCCGACAAATGCCAGCTCATAATCCGCCTGTGCCAGCACGTCGCCTATTTTTCCGATATCGTTGACGACCGAAACGACGTGCCCCCGTCGCGCAAGTAATTCGCACAAACAGTTTTCCCATGCGCCGGCGACACTTATAAGAAGAGATTTCATGACTAATCCCTGCCCAAATGTGAACATTGCTATGCTGTTCGATCAAAGCATAGATAATCCCCCGTTACATTGCACTTATATTAACAGAAATTTTCAAAAAATCACCATTTAGATGTTATATTTTTCAGGCGAAACAACTCTTGTGAGTGGTCTGTAACATAAAAACCAATCCTTGACTTCTTATTCCGCCAAGTAAACAATTTTTGCAATCCGCTCCTGTACTGGGAGTAAAATCCATTTAGCGTGCACTGCAGCGATTTTGCCACCCGATGGCGGCACCACTTTATGCTGTTTTTGAAACCCGCGACCATGGTGTAATCCTTGTTCATGTCCTTAAACTTGAAACAAAAGGGCGGACGTTGTCGCCTGCCTTTTTCGGGCCGGAACAATTCGAAACAAATAAGAGCGTCCAGCCCTCTGATTTCCGCGGCAATGTTATTCTTGGTGCATGCCTTGGTAACCATTAATAACATACATGCCAAAGAACCATCCGCACCCTTTTTCTCCAAGCGCCTGCCAGTCCAGCCTTTTCCCATCTCGGATTCGTGGATCAATGCCGCCCGCCCAATCAAACTCGATCAACTCAAGGGCAAGTTCGTGCTCTTGGATTTCTGGACCCTGGGGTGCATAAACTGCATGCACGTCATTCCCGAACTTAAAAAAATCGAGGCCGCCTGGCCAAATGACCTGGTGGTTATAGGCGTGCATTCGGCCAAGTTCCAGGAAGAGAAAAACACCAAAGTCATAACCCAGGCCGTGTTGCGCTACGGCGTTCGGCATCCGGTAATAAACGATTCCGACTTCACCGTCTGGAAAAGCTTCGGCATTCAGGCCTGGCCCAGCCTGGTCCTTATCGATCCCGAGGGATACGCAGTCTGGGGTCATAGCGGCGAAGTCACTTTCGAGCAACTCGACAACCTGCTGAAACCCGCCGTTGCATATTACCGAAAAATGGGGCTTCTGGATGAAAAACCTCTGGTCTTCGAACCAGAGAGTAAATTATCAGCCCACACCCCGCTAAGTTTCCCGGGCAAAATCCTGGCCGACGAGGCCGGCAACCGCTTGTTCATCGCCGATTCCGGACACAACCGCATCGTCGTCGCCCGGCTGGACGGAATGCTGCTGGATACGATAGGCCAGGGCGGCCGCGGGCAGTCCGACGGCGATTACGCCCAAGCCCAATTCAACTCCCCGCAAGGAATGGCCCTAAAAGACAACATGCTTTACGTGGCCGACACCGAAAACCACTTGATCCGCAAAATCGACCTGGCAAAGAAACAAGTAACCACTATCGCCGGCACAGGCCATCAAAGCCGGGATGCGCCGCCATTCGCCGATTCGGCAAAACCGCGAAAAACGGCTTTAAACAGCCCTTGGGCCTTGTGGATCCAGGGAAACTTCCTTTTCATTGCCATGGCCGGATCGCACCAGATCTGGAAAATGCCCCTCGACGAAATCTACATCGGCGTTTATGCCGGCAACGGCGTGGAAGACATTGTCGACGGCCCGCTTGCACCCGCAAGGCGTATCAAACCGGATTTGCCTCGTTTGCCCAGCCCAGCGGACTGGCATCAGACGGCACGTGGCTCTATGTCGCCGACGCCGAAGGCAGTTCCATTCGCGCAGTCCCCTTCGATCACGGTAAAAAAGTCCGCACCGTGGTCGGCACCGCACATCTCCCCGAAGCCAGGCTGTTTACCTTCGGCGACGCTGACGGCCTCGCATATCAAGTCAAATTGCAGCACCCGCTGGGCATTGTCTATCGCCAAGGCAAACTCTATATTGCCGACACCTATAACAATAAAATCAAGGAAGTCGATCCCATCCACGGCGACACGCAAACACTGGCCGGCACCGGAGAGGCCGACTATTCCGAAGCCCCGCCGGCATTCAACAATCCCTCCGGCCTGTCCGCGGCCGGCGGAAAACTCTACGTGGCCGATACAAACAACCACATGATCCGCGTGATCGATTTGGACGATCATAACAAGGTATCGACCCTGGAAATCACAGGCCTTAAACCGCCCGCTTCTATGTAGGCGGCACACCCCGTGTGCCGTCTAGTGTTAGATAGTGGCAGGCACACTCCGTGTGCCGTCCCCGGATTCAGTTTGCGGTAAATCAATAAACATGGGTCTCGGATCAACGTATGGGGTAATTTTTTGTATCGGGGAAAGGAAAAAAACAATCCCCCCATTTCCTCAAGATAAAAAAACTGCTAAATTTTCAAGTCCTATGAACAACTCTATCAACATGAAATACGTCTGGGTGATTTCCCTGGTCGCGGCCATGGGCGGGCTGCTGTTCGGCTACGATTGGGTGGTGATCGGCGGGGCAAAACCCTTCTTCGAACGATATTTTCATCTCACCACCAACGAATTTGCCAGCGGATGGGCAAATAGCTGCGCCCTGGTTGGCTGCTGTTTCGGCGCGCTAATGGCCGGGGCCTTGAGCGACCGGTTCGGACGAAAAAAACTTCTGATACTGTGCGCATTGTTGTTTACGGTGACTTCGATCGGCAACGGCCTGGCCCCGACCTTTGCCGTTTTTGTGACATGGCGAATCTGCGGCGGCGTGGCAATCGGCCTGGCCTCGAGCCTATCGCCGATGTATATCGCCGAAGTCGCGCCGGCCCAAATCCGCGGACGCCTGGTCTCGATCAACCAACTTACAATCGTCATTGGCATCTTATTGGCGCAATTGGTGAATAATTCCCTTGGATTCGGCATGGAAAAGGGGATGAGCGAAGAACTGTTGGCGCAATCATGGTACGTGCAAATGGGCTGGCGCTGGATGTTCGCCCTGACCGCCGTTCCCGCCGCGTTATTCCTGATCGGCATGTTCTTCTTGCCGGAAAGCCCCCGTTGGCTGGTCAAAAGCGGAGCCGCGGACCAGGCCCAATCCGTCTTAGCCAAGATCGGCGGCCATGACTACGCATCAGCCGCCTTGGCCGATATCAATAGCACGCTGGTCAACGAAATTCAGAAAGTGAATTATCGCGACCTGCTCGAGCCGCGGATGAGAAAGGTCCTGCTGATTGGAATCATCCTGGCGGTTTTTCAGCAATGGTGCGGCATCAACGTGATTTTCAACTACGCCGATAAAATATTCACGCCCGCCGGCTACGAAATCTCAGACTTGCTTAACAAGATCGTCTGGACGGGCTCGGTGAATTTTATTTTTACCTTGGTTGCCATGGGGATAGTCGATCGCGGCGGGCGCAGGCCCCTGATGCTTTTTGGCCCGGTCGGCCTGGCCATAATTTACGTCTTGTTGGGCTATTGTTACTTCGCCGGCATCCAGGGCTCACCGATACTTTGGCTGGTCTTGGCCGCCATAGCCTGCTATGCCATGTCGCTGGCCCCGGTAACCTGGGTGGTGATTTCCGAGATCTTCCCCAATCGCATCCGCGGCGCGGCTATTGCCGTGGCGGTTATGTCGTTGTGGATCGCTTGTTTTATCCTGACATACACATTCCCCATCCTCGACCGGCATTTAGGCACTGCCGGTACGTTCTGGCTGTATTCCGGCATCTGCCTGGCGGGCTTTATTTTTATATTCTTCAAACTGCCCGAGACCAAGAATAAAACCCTGGAACAGATCGAACGCGAACTGGTGGATTGATCGCTTTTCCGGCCATTCTTACGAATGATGCGCCAGTTCTTCGCCCACCTTTTCCAGGTCTTTGCGATAGAAGCGGATGGCTTCGGACGGGCTGAGGTTGAGAATCGCCCGGCCGTCGGTCTCCCAATGATCGCGGTCGAAGCGGAACACCGCCGTGCCAAGCTGCATGTTGCCCACCGCGTCGCCGCTGTTGCGGGCGGTGGAATCGGGATCTTCCATGGATAGCGCAATGGCCACCAGCGCCGAAAGTTCGCCCGTTGTGCGATTGCGGACGTAACAAACGTCGTCGGCAAAAGTGCAGTCCGAGCATCGCGGCGACGCGGGCTTGGCCCGCTTTGAAGCCAAATGGATAAATTTGGCCTCCAGCCGTTCGCGCTGCGTATGAAAAAATTTCTTCGCCTTGGCGAATTGAACTTCCCTGGACATGGTCCGCACCGGCCGCCACAGACAAATCCAGGCGAAAATCAGCACGCCAGTCCCGGCTATCCACCACCACATGTCAGAATCCCCGTGTACTACGCAACTCGATCCATAATTTTTTATTGTACCATTATTTTATTATGTCCCGCGGAAAATTAGCAAGCAATTCCCCAAAAATCTATTTTTCAAGCAGGTAGCAACTATCCCCCCTAATTTCGCGCATAGATCTGCAAGTCGTTATCTCGGAGGGCATACGACATTTCCATAAGACCCTTTTTTTAAGTAAAGATTTGCTCTCCCTGTTTCTCTTGCCAATCCAATCAATTCAAGGTAAACTCTAATAATTGCCGCTATGACGGCTGTTTTTACAATTTCGAATCCTTTGCATAGGCGCCCCTGAAAACATCGAATTAGCTTGAAATGCATTCGCCGGGGTGACCAAAACAGCCGGCGGGTGCTAGCCGTTAGGGCCAATGCAGCCCGTCTTCACCCGTCAGGGGGTTCGCTTGCCACCTTCGTAAACATGGAAATCGCAAAACTTCGCAATATCGGCATCTCGGCCCATATCGACTCGGGCAAGACCACGCTCTCCGAGCGCATCTTGTACTACACCGGCCGGATTCACCGCATGCAGGAAGTGCACGACGGCGGCGGCGCCACCATGGACCACATGGAACTGGAAAAGGAACGCGGCATTACCATCACCAGCGCGGCCACGACCGTCCAGTGGGGCGACGCCGTGATTAATCTGATCGATACCCCCGGCCACGTCGATTTCACCGTCGAGGTGGAGCGCAGCCTCCGCGTGCTGGACGGGGCAATCCTGGTGCTTTGTGCCGTCGGCGGCGTCCAGGCACAATCGCTCACCATCGACCGCCAGATGCGTCGCTATCATGTCCCGCGCCTGGCATTTATCAATAAAATGGACCGCATCGGCGCAGATCCGCAAAAAGTAATCGAACAACTGCGGGCAAAACTCGACTGCGATGCCGTCTTGATGCAATTGCCCATCGGCTGCGAAACCGAATTCCAGGGCATCATCGACCTGGTAACACTGAAGGCAGTATACTTCGACGGCCCAAACGGCGAAACACTGCGCGAAGAAAACATTCCCACCGAGCTTGCCATTCAATCCCAATCCGCCAGGCAGCACATGCTCGAAGCCCTGTCGATGTATTCCGACGAACTCATGGAGTTGCTCCTGGCCGACAAGCCCGTGCCCGAACAATTAATTTACGACGTGACCCGCTCGGCCGTGGCGAACTTGGAATTCACGCCCGTTTTTCTGGGCTCGGCGTATCGCAACAAAGGCGTGCAGCCGCTTTTGGACGCCGTAGTCCGGCTTCTGCCCTCGCCCTTGGATGTGGAAATTAAGGCCTTTAAAAAGAATAAGCATGGCCCTCACCCTAAATCGCTCCCGGATGAAGAGGGGACAACGGCATCAGCTAAAACAGACATCCCCCACGAAATCCCGCTGACGCCCGACACTGACAAACCCATGGTCGCCATGGCCTTTAAAATCGTCGAGGACCCGTACGGCACGCTAACCTTCATGCGGATTTACCAAGGTAAGATCATCAAGGGCGAAAGCTACAACAATCAGCGCACTGGGCGCAAGGAACGCTTCGGCCGCATAGTCCGCATGCACGCCGACCAGCGCGAAGACATCGACGAGGCCGCGGCAGGCGACATCGTGGCCGTCTTAGGCGTGGATTGCGCATCCGGCGACACCTATGCATCCAAACCGCATTATTGCCAGTTGCAGGGCATGTTCGTGCCCGAGCCGGTCATCCGCATGGCCATCACGCCCATGGCCCGCGACGGGGCCGACCGCCTGAGCAAGGCCCTGCACCGCTTCCGCCGCGAAGACCCAACGCTGCACGTATCAACCGACGAAGAAACCGGCGAGACGATCATCGCCGGCATGGGCGAACTGCATTTGGACATCTACGTGGAGCGCATCCGCCGCGAATACAACGTGGCGGTCGAGGTCAGCCCGCCCAGGGTCAACTACCGCGAGGCCCCCACGCAGCCGGCGAAGTTCAATACCAGACATAAAAAGCAGACCGGCGGGTCAGGCCAGTTCGCCCACATCATCGGCAAGCTGGAAGTCCTGCCCGACGATGCCGAGGAAAATTTCATCTTCGAGGAAAACGTCACGGGCGGGCGAGTGCCCAAGCAATACATCCCGGCCGTGGAAAAAGGCTTCCGCTCGCTGCTCCAAAAGGGCCCGATCGCCGGGTACCCGGTCGTCAAACTCGCGGTAACGCTCGAAGACGGCTCGTATCACGAAGTCGATAGTTCCGACCTGGCCTTCCAGATCTGCGCCCAAACCGCCATGCGCGAGGCCTTCCCCCAAACCAAGCCCGTGCTCCTGGAACCGGTGATGAAAATCGAGATCGAGTGCCCCTCGCAATTCCAGGGCGCGGTGGTGGGCAATCTCACCGCCCGCCGCGGACTTATTTTATCGTCCGAGGTCCACGGCGTGGACGTCCGCATCGAAGGCGAAGTCCCCCTGGCCGAAACCTTCGGCTACGCCACCGATCTACGCAGCATGACCCAAGGCCAAGGCGCCTTCACCATGGAATTCGCCCGCTACAAGCGCCTGCCCAAAAATCTCGAAGAAGAAATCATCGCCGAGCGAAAAAAAGCGGCCCTGGCCGGTGCGGTGTGAAGATTTATATTATTCCTGTTTATGTTCCCTATTTCTCTCTATTTTTCACATATTTCTTATCTGCCTGCAGTTTTTGCGATGTCAACCAATGACCGCAATGCCGAATTAACGGCCTCATCGTTGGGAAAATATTTAGCAATGTCGGGTGAAAGCAGCACCAAGTTTGTACCTTCCTTGAAGCGTTTAGCATACTTTCCCCTAACGCCGCTTTTGAGTTTAGATAGGTCGTATTCTGGACGCAGTTCGTCATTGCGTTCTTTTTTATTTTTCTTCTTCATAATGAATTCTTTCCTGTCGAGTTGTTTTTCGAGCACTGATAATTCGAATATTCTCTCCCCTATCAGTATGTGCGATTATAAGCAATTGTCCGGATTGTGACGTTCCCACTGTGATATATCGTTCTTCTGCCAAAGAATGGTCAGGATTGTGATATGTCACTGACAAAGGATCGGCGAAAACAGTCGCGGCCTCATAAAATGAGACGCCGTGTTTAATTAAATTCAGATTAGCTTTGTCCGGGTCCCATTCGAACTTCATATTATCAGTTTATCCTGATATTTCATATTCGACAATCCCGTGTATTTCTCGCTGGCTGTCGTGTTTTTTTGAACCAGCGCCGCACGTCAGACTCATTTTGCCGTTTCCATGGCCGCCGCGCGTACGAAATCCGATAATCCGGTGAATCCCTTTCGTTTTGCCGTCGCCTCCAACAGCACTTTTTCGTCCGCAGTTAGCCGAACGTTGACTTGCATTGTGCGAGAGCCTTCCCGGGCCGGTGTCGGCGGCCTTTTTCCTTCTTCGAGCAAGTATGCCACCCAACCGGCAAACGCCTCTCTGGTATTTTTTACGCATTGTTCGACTGTTTTTCCGTCGCCGTGAATGCCGGGCAACTCCAGCCCCCGGCCGTACCAATGGCCATCCTCGAAACTGAGAATTACCTGGTACTGCTCGGCGATCTTTTTAGCCTTGGCCATTATTTTGGCATCAAACGGCCGATCAATCGCCTTGGCAGACTTTTTCGACTTGGTGGACATAGTATGGCTTGACCTTTCCTTTATGCACTGGAATAGAAAACGGCTGCTCTTTTGGTTTAGTAAAGTAATGATGGGAACCGCTGATCCGCACCAGGCTGTACCCGGCCCGCTCCAGCATCTTCTTCACCTCTGCAAACCTTTTTCACCGGGCATTAATAGTATATCCTAGGCTATACGATAGTCAAGCCCATTCATACTAGGCATATCCCTAGCTTATAATTCAGCCGGTTTTGTATCGTCTTTTTCCACTTTTGCGACGATCATCCATTGGACAATAAAACGGAAGGCGACGTATGAAACTGTGATTCCTATGATAAATCCCATCATACCGCAGATGATTTTGATGCTTTGTAATTCAACGCCCAATGCACCCAAAAAGCCTCCTACGAATGCCCCTGTAATTATTCCGATTATAAATGCACCAACGGCAGAAGTGATCCAATACACAAACCACGCCAAGAAGTAGGTCGATTCGCCGATATTCTTCGACATTCTCGTTCTCTTTGTATTGTCTATAGTCGCCCAGCGTGTGTGTCAGCGCGGATTTGCGCGATCATGTCGCGGGTGGCCGATTCCACGGCCTCTTGCCAACGGGAAGCGCCGAACCGGTGCCATGTGCTTATCCGACGGGTACTTCTTGGCCAATAACGGCCTGAAGTCCCCGTGCAACCAGGACTGCACGGGGGACGTTAAGCTTCTTGGCAAGCCGGTCGGTTTGGGCAAGCAATTTTTTTTCGACCGTGACTGAAATAGTTTTGGCCCCGCGGCCATTGCGTGGTCGGCCGCGTTTGCGGCGAGCGCGACGATCTTGGGCGCGTTGTTCGGCGGTTGGCGGACCGAAACTCTCGCCGATAAATTCTCGGTCAAACTCCTTTGTGGCCTCGCGCAACTCGGAAGTGGTCATTTCCCAGTACGGTTTAGACGGCTGGGGCGATGTTTTTCCGCCTCTACCCTTTTTTGCTAAAGTCGTTTTGTTTTTTTTCATCGGCGCTTCCTTCGCGTTCTATGTTTTTCTCGGTCATTTAACGGCCGGGCATGGATCACGTACACTACGTCTTCAGGGTCATAAATGTAAACCACTTGCAACCATCGGCCTCCATTACCTCGCCCGATCACGTACCGTTTCCCGTCCGCTCGGGCCCTCGGGTATGGTCGCCGGGCACATTCCACCACCCGCTCCGCCTCTTCCGGGGAAACGCCATGTTCGCCAATGTGTTCCATGTTCCAATCATTCCATCTAAATAGCACGGCATTCCACCTAAAAGTATTTTACCATATAGGAAAATAATCCGCCAGACTACCCGCTAACGCCGTCTTTGAGTTTGGACAGGTCGTATTCGGGACGCAGTTCCTTATCGTGTTCTTTTTTAATTTTCCTCTGCATAATCTCATTGAGCAATCTTGTGTAAATATTTTGTCTATTTTCCTTTTCTTTTTTTTCGGGACTCAATAACTTTCATTATGTTATCCACAGTTTTGGGCGAAGCGGTATGCTTCCCTGTTTCAATTCGCGATATGGTTTCCTGGCGCACGCCCGCCAATTCAGCCAGTTTTTGTTGACTCAAGCCGGCGCGTTTACGATCTCGAATCAAGTCCCTTGCCAAAGACACGCGGGCATATTCCAAGGCGGGAATGCGGCCGCTTTTATCAGGCTTGGGAAGCGGCGGCAGCCCTTCATCATCCGCCGCTAATGCCTCGCCTGCCTCGCGGCACAATCGTTCGTATTCAATTTTAGGCAACAACACAAATTGTTTGCCTTCCACCTCGATCTGTTGTAATCCGATCATTTTCATTCACTCCTCATAAAAACCGTCGCGGTGCCCCACTCTTTCGATAATCACTTCCGGGCCTTGAATGCGAAATTGCAGGCGATAATCTCCCGTACGTATTCGATAATGTCCTGCTAGATTTCCTCGCAAAGGTTTGGCCCCGCTGACATTCGGCCAATGCTCCAGGCGTTCGATAATGGTTACGACGCGAGATTTAATCCGCTCGGACAATCGAGCATATTGTTCCGCCGCTTCCGCTTCAAAGGTCACTCTTGCCATGAAATTATTATGACATATTTATGACATTTGTCAAGATGTCTATCTGCGATTAGGAAACGTTACAGCCGCTCGGCCGGTGTATCCGCCCTGAGCTGCGCGATCATGTCGCGGGTGGCCGCTTCCACGGCCTCTTGCCAACGGGATGCGCCGAACCGTTCAGAATACGGCTTGATGGCATGGGCGAAGATGATGCCCCGGGAATTGTTGATGATCGCGCCTTTTCCCTGCTCGTCGAATGCTCCTGCAACGTCGGCGGCCGATCCGCCTTGCGCGCCGTAGCCGGGCACGAGAAACCAGGTGTGCGGCATCGCCGCCCGCAGTTCGGCCAACTGCCGCGGATACGTGGCCCCGGCCACCGCCCCAACTATCCCATAGCCGCATTCGCCCGTGGTTTCCAAGGCCATGCGTTCCACGTATTGGGCCACGTGGGCAAAAACCGGCTGCCCGCCGGCCAGCAAATCCTGAAGCATCCTCCCGCCGGGATTGGATGTTTTCACCAGCACAAATATTCCCGCCGCCCGCTGCCGGGCAACGTCGATAAAAGGTTGCAGGCTGTCATCGCCCAGGTAGGGATTTACAGTCAAGGCATCCGCGCCCCAGGGACTCTGTCCGCTACGTCCCAAAAAACCCTGGGCATAGGCCGTGGCCGTTGATCCGATGTCGTTGCGTTTGCCGTCCAAGATCACCAGCAGACCTTTGTCCCGGGCGTAGGCCATTACCTCGCCCAAGGCCGCCATTCCACCGGGGCCCAGCCGCTCGAAAAAGGCGGCCTGCGGCTTTACCGCCGGCACCAGCGGGGCGACCACGTCGATAACCCCCATGCAAAACCGCTTGCATGCCAGGGCCTGTTCGTTCCAATCATTCGCTTTTTCAGCAGGCAACAAACCCGAAGGCAAAGATTCTATCCGCGGATCCAATCCCACCAACACCGGATTTTTCAAACGTCCCACCGCCTCGGCCAGCCGATCGATAAACGAATTCACGATACGAGTTCCTCGGTAAACAGTTATCAGTTATCAGTCTACAGTCTCCGGCCTCCGGCCTCCAGTCTCCGGCCTCCAGCCCAAAAAGGGGCCATTGCAAATTCCAATCCGATTTGTCATACTTAGCGAAGCCGGGTGTTTAACACCTCATACCCAATTCGGGGCGTGGCGCAGTCTGGCTAGCGCGTCTGAATGGGGTTCAGAAGGTCGCAAGTTCAAATCTTGTCGCCCCGACAATAAAGGCCCATTGTAATAAGGAAGCAACAATGGGCCTTTTAATGTTCTCTGTGCCTGTTTTCACATTAATAGAGAACGAGAAGACGGCTACTTGATAATGCACGCGATAAACAGCCACAATCTTGTCATGTTTGTCGCTAATTTATGCACCCATTCCTTTTTACCTACCTGAGATGGGTGATCAAGCATGCGGGAAAAGGGGCCGATTAGCGCCTGGATTATTTTCCTGGCTGCCTGAACGCCTGTTCGCCTATTGCAATACATTTTGAATAGATTATGCTAGTTAGTCGATGGGCATTCTTCGGTCGGATTCCCTGCCCCATCCGGCCACCGCCTATCAAAAATAGCCCCCATGTCCGGCTAGTCCGGGCATGGGGGTTTTTGTTTTGTCGGCCTATCCACGATCACTTATCTAAAAAACGGTCAAAACGGGTGTTAAACAGGTATCAGGATTTTGTGCACTGTTCTAATAGAAGGGCCGCCCCCCCTTACCTCATCTTTCTGGGGTTATTGATACCTACAATCAAAATTGTATACTAATCGAATTCTCGCGATTCACCGTATGGGCATCATGCCCAGAGGTAGCGGCAGCATTCCACAGCACAACGGCAAAACGCTTGTTGCAGCAAGCCCTGGAATGCCTTCTCAGGATTCGGCATAGTTTTTCAGAATCTATCCGCAAGGCCAAACCCCGCGTTGGGTTCGGCGTCCAAGAGTGGCAACTTTTTTCCAAAGGAGAGATTGTCATGTTACGTTTTTTTAAAGTTTCTGTGCATTGTGTCATTTGTGTTTTCTGCCGCGAGTGTCCAGACTACATTCGCTGACACCCTTTCTGGTTCGTGGAGCGTCCTGGCGCCTATGCCAACGCCTACGTCCGATACTTTTGTGGCTGCCGTGAATGGCGAGTTGTATGTTGCCGGAGGCAACACGGGCCCGACGCAAGTCAACACACTGCTAGAATACGACCCGGCGACGAACACTTGGACCACCAAAGCGCCGATGCCTACTGCCCTATACCAGGGTTCCGTGGCCGTGCTTGGCAGCAAGATTTATTGCTTCGGCGGTTGGGACCACATGTACACGTGGTTGCCGCACACAAATGTTCAGATTTACGACACGACGACGGATTCGTGGAGCACTGGTGCGTCCATTCCCCACCTGAGTGCGTCGGGAGAGGCCGCCGCGATCAACGGCAAAATCTATTTACACACACCCGCCGACGGGTATGACGGTGCGAAAAGACTTTTGGACATGTATGATCCCGTGGCGAACAGTTGGTCCTCTTTGCCGAACAGCCCCTCGGGACACTCTGGGGGCGCCGGCGGCGCGATTGGAGGCAAGTTCTACGTTGGCGTCGGTTATGATAATCAGTATATGACTCAACTTGATGCGTACGATCCGACGACCAATTCATGGCAGACGTTGGCCTCAGCGCCAACTGCTCGATTGGCTGTCGCCAGCGGCATTCTCGGCGACGACCTCCTTGTAGCCGGAGGTTCATCAAGCACAACTGATCTTCTGAGCAGCTTTGAAGCATACGATGTCGGGACGAACGCTTGGTACTCACTGCCTTCGATGCCCTTCGGCACCAAACAGGCAGGTGGCGCCGTCATCGGCAATACATTTTATGTTGTCGGTGGATATGACAGCTCAGGCACCACCGGACGTCTGATGGCCTTCACCATACCAGAACCAGCGTCACTGGCGATGCTGGCCGTCGGAGGCATCCTGACCTGTTTTGTCGGATGGCTCAAGCGACTCCGTTTGAGCCGACGCGCTGCTTGAACCGGCGCCGGATGACCGGATTGACCTCGGCAAAGATTCGTTCCATTTACCACAGCTTCGGCACTGAGATTGACGGTATCCCTGCCAAAGCAATTGATGCACAAGTAAATTATCGTCAGGACCACGATTGACGCATCTGGCAATGATTACGTCTCTTTTGAGAGCCTATTCCAGAGCCATGTCCTACTCGGCATCGCTGCCATTAGCCTGCGGTCTATACCTGGCATACGCAAGGCCATACTTTATTAGGGATTAGATACCGGGGGAATCAAACATTTTGCGGCGGGGCAGGGGCTATAGCAGTGTAAATGATATACCCAACCATGAAAATGACCCAGGCGGTCCAGCCGATGGCTGCCACGTAAACGTACCAATTGCTCGGATAGGCTATGTAAGCCAAAAAAGCCTTTTTTATTGCATTCATATATTCTCCCCTGACGTCTTGTTAAATCTCGTTTTTAGTTGTTTTTACAGAATTAAAGCTAATATATTTTAAATCAAAAAAGGCGATTTGCAAAGTCCGTCTATTCAATCCGGTTATGCCTCAATCGACCCTAACGGGTGGTGGCACGAATTATGGCTTCGAGATCTCTTTAGGGGTAGCTGCAACCGGGGCGTTCGGACTGGCCGGCGATGCAATCTGCTCGCTCAGGTATTTCATCAGCGTCGCGCCCACGCCGTCCAGCGTTGCGCCGCCGCCAAGGGCCAGAATTTCGGGCATGATTTTTACGCCCCGTTCGGCCAAGGCGGCAATGACGTTTATGACCGCGGTTTGCACCTGGCCCATGGCCTTAACCTGGGCCTCGAAACCCTTTGCCCTTGCCAAGCCCACGGCCTCGACCTCGGCCCCTTTGGCCCGACCGGTTTCGGAAATGTAAGTCGCCTCGCCGTCGGCCTGTTTTTTGCGTGCCTGGGCCGTTTGCGTGGCGATCTCCACGCCCACCTGCGCCTGCGCCAATTGCGCCTGCATGTCGGCCGTGCCCTTGGTCTTTTCCATGTCGATGCGCAACTGTTGCGCCTCCTGCTGCATCTTGTAGGTCGCCTTTTCCTGGTTGGCGATCTCGCGCTGCGTAAGCACCTTGACCAGCGCTTCCGGCAGAATCACGTCTTGAATGTACACCCCGCGGGTCTCCACTTCGTACTGGCTAAGCTGCTCGCGAATGTGAACAAGCGCCGATTCCTGCACCTGCTGCCGGGTCTCGATGAACTGCACGGCCGGCATGCTTTGCAGCTTGTCGCGGAAATGATTTCCTACTGCCGCTTGCAGCACCTCGTTTACCAGGTTGGCGATTGTGCCCACCATGCTGATCACGCGCGGGGCGGTGGTGTCGGGCACGTGGATCTGCACGACCAGCTCGATCTTGAAAATAAATCCCTCGCGGCTCTTGGCCTCGATCTGGGACAGGCGCTCGTCGAGCTTGTGGGCCATGCTTACCGCCTCCGACCAGTTCAGGCTCAAAATGGCCGTGGGCACTTTCTCGGCCTCGTAGCAGCGCGGATTGATGGCGTACTTGCCGGTCCTTAGCGGCTCCTGCCAGATGCCGCGATGGCCGGGCCGGACGATCGAGCCGAACTTGAACGCCGCACCCGACGTGTCTTCGGTGGGCAGTCCGACGTAGGCCTTGATTACCGCCACCTCGCCCTGCTTCACGACGAGCATGGGGACTTCCTCAACCCGCACCAGGAATGGATTCAATAGATACGCCCCGTAAAGCAGCGTATCGTGTTGCAGCCCGATCTTGCCGCCGGCCTTTAAGAAAGCGTCGAGGTCCTGATAGTTGTTGTGTTGCGTGGCCTTTGATGCGATCAGGGCCTCGATGAGCGTCTGGTCGGTGGCGTGTTCCTTTTCCAGCCGCTTGATGTCCTCGAACTCGCCCAGCCGGCCGGCAATGGCCCCTGCGGGCAAGGGCTGGCCTTCCAGCGTGGTGATTATGCCGCAGGTATCGATAATTCCCTCGCCGTCGGTCGACTTCGGCGTGATCACAGTGACCTTGAGCTGGTCTTCTTCCAATCCAAACGACTGATATGTGAAATTGCCGTAGAATTGCAGACGCTGGAACTCTTTCGCCACGGGCACCCCGTAAACGCGCTTGCGCGTAATCACCAGGAAGCCCACCGGATGCACGGGCATGAGGCTGCCCGGCGGCAACACCGGACGCTGCACGCCCTTTTGTCCGCCGGCCTTAAGCCATGCCCTGATGTCGGTGATCAGATTCAATTCGCTCAGCGACACGGCCGACTTCGCGCCCACCGGAAGCGGCCGGCCCACCTGAGAGACAACCACGCCGATCTCGCCTGCGCGAACCTGCACCCAAGGATGCTTTTCCACCGCGTACACGATCCACAACTTGAAGTGCCAGCCCGGCATAAGAAGATCGGCCTGGTAGCCCGCCTCGCCGCGGAATGCGATCGGGTTGTCGTCGGGGAGTTTTTTAAGCGAGAACCGCTTCGTCACCAGCCCGATCGACGTCGGCCCGATTATCCTGATTGAAGGCAACACCAAAATCACGATCAAAGCCGCAACGATCCCCAAAGCCCAATACAAAATCAACGGTTGCATGGCAGCGACTCCTCGATAAGTGGTTTAATAAAATGATGCTCGAAAAACATCTGTGGCCGGAAAAAGCCCGAAACTCAATGGTATCCATTATAAATCCCACATGGTGGACATTCAATCAGGCGGAAAACCAAATTAATACGGGCAATCGCGTCTGTTCGAATATATTTCACTAAGTTATCGCCGCCGATAAACTAGCCGCTTGCGGCTTCCCGATGAATAACCACCGTTTCCCTCGACCTGTGACGTTTTTTGGATGTATGTTATAATACTTAACTCTAAGCGCCGGATGGGTGGCCGAGCGGTCTAAGGCGGCAGTCTTGAAAACTGCTGTGGGCGTTAGTCCACCGGGGGTTCGAATCCCTCCCCATCCGCTCTCTCATTTCCGCAGGCAGTCAAGAATGGCGGGGCCTAGAACCGCAGGCGAATATAAGCCGTAACCGCCGTCTGGTATGACCTGACAGACACTCCATTGGTCCACACCTCATCGGCGGGCGCGTAGACGTCGCCGCCATATTGCAGCCAATGATGCGTTCCGGTGCTCCTGATCTCCATATGTTCGACCTGGACGCCGATCGCCAGTCTATCGAGGCAATACAAGGCTTCGGCGGTGAGACTAACGTGCCAGCAGTCGCCGTGCGTGTCTTCCAGGGTGAACCGGTGACTGTCGAAAAACTCATAATAAAGGTGGTGATCGACGTTGTTGGCCTGCGTATAACCCCAATCGCCTTGCAGCGTCCAGGCGATGGGCGGAAATATACAGGTTTCGAGCCTCCCGCGAACCTGGCCGCCCAGATAACCGATCGAGTAATCCTGCTTGAACGTGATTATTTCGCCGTCAAGCGGCGGCGGAAACCGAACTGTCAGGCGGAATGATCTGGTCGGTGGAGGAGCCCGTTATGTCAAATCGCTGCCACCTGTATCCGGCCAACGGCCAGACGTCGAAGGGCAGCCCTAAAGGACGTTCCAGCAGGCGGAACTCGTATTCAAGCTCGAGCATTTGCCCCTCGGTCCATTGTTCCGTCGAACGAGACAGGCTGTCCAGGCGCGTGGGATCGTTTGGAAGATTATCGTCGATGTTCCAGTCGAAGTCGTACATGCCCCCGTTAACGCTCGTCACCATGGGCGTGAGCCACTGGAAATGCCCTGCCGAGTCCGCCATTTCCGCTCCAAGTCGGAAACCGGTCCATACCGAGTTCAAAGACCAGTCGAGCTTGCTCAATGGCGCATAGTTGCCGCGATAGTAATCCGGCGGCGTACCGAATTGATATGAAGTGTGGCTGTCGCACAGCGCGAGAATCCGCCAGTTAACGGTCAATGCCAGCGGGCCGGGCGGGTCCGACCAAAACCGTCCGCGGAGTCCGGCCAACCGTCCCATATGTTCGGCCCACAGCACGCAATATTATTGCCCACACCATACACCGGCGCCTCATCCGGCAGCGCTCTGTCGCTATATAGAAAAAGGATAACCAGCAGGGCCCCAAAAGTCGAAGAAAATCGACAAATGGCAGATCGAGTGACGCTTGAGGTGATGCTTGATGTTGACGTCATAGCCCGGTTTGTGCCGCCGCCTTCCTGAATAGTGCCGATAGGTCCCTAAGAGGTATGTTCGTGTAGGGGATACGGAAAATTCAGCAATGCCCTGCGATTCGGCAAAGTTTGCGCAGCTAACCCAAATCGCCACCTGCCGCGCTTGACAGATGTTGCCGGACAATGGCAAGATAAGGCCTTTCGGTCGGCTAGGGGGTGGCATGGCCACACTTGCGTGGCCATGGGGCGATTTTAACGGAAAAACATGCCCACGGCCAGCGTGGGCATGGCACCCAAGCATACGTGGCCCGATTTAGAAATAGGGCTATTCTCCGCATAAAATCCGGCAATCTCGAATCCGTACATATCCGCTTGAACTTTTATTCCCCGCCCGTTTTTTTGCCGTAGCGATCGACTACGTCTTGAAGAGGGAATTTTTGCGGGAACGGCTCGTCTAGTTGTTTTAATATCCGCTTGTATTGCTTCACCAGATCCATCAAGTCGCTGCCGGTGATATCGTCTTCGATAAAGGCGGGAAACTTGTCGAGCACTTGCCGCCACAGGGCAAAACCCTGATCATAGGCGGCTTTGGCGGCGGTCGGATCGCCATCGTGGAAGGCCCGGTCGCCCTGGTAGATGAATTTTCGCGCGTTTAGGGCCTCTTCCGATTGTTCCACCTGGGCGCGGAGCCGCCAATACATGAAATTCACCGTTTCCCGGTATCGACTGATGTACGTGGCCGTTTCCTCGCGGCTTGTCGCGTCTTCGGCGAGTTTTTTGGCCTTGGCGTGTTGGGGGCCTTTGATTTGCCGGGCCACGTCTTCGTGGGTGACCCGCATCCGCTCTTCCGCCTCGTAGGCCAGTAGATTCTGATCGCTTGTGCGTTTTTCGGCGGGAGTTTCATAAGCGGCCAGTTGCTCGGGCGTCAATTGCCGGCGTTTTTTCTCGCGTATTTCCGCGCGCAGTCCGGGCTGCAAGGCGTCGAGTTCGGCGACGAGCTTTTTTCCCAATTCTTCATCCTTTTCTTCGTCGTTCAGATAGAGATCCATGCCGTAAGAGCTGGGGACGGGGGACGATCCGAACCGGAACCACTCGTCGGCGGCGGTTTTCCAGGCCCGGCGGGCAACCTCGCCGAACGTGCCCTCGGTTTCGATGGCCTCGGAATAATTCATCTGCGACATGGGCGGATCGGAAAGATAAATCAAGGGGCTCTTGCCGCCTATGCCCTTGCCGATGCTGTCCGCCAGCTTTATGGCCTCTATAAACCACTGCTTGCTCACCAGCCAGTTGTCGCGCTGGGCCAGCGGCCGGGCGCCGTGGAATTCGTCGTCGGCCTTGAACAGGCGGCGATAATATCTATGCTCGTCGGCCCGGCCGATCTTCTGCCCGATAATCCAACCCGTTTCCCAGAGCAATCTCGGCTCTTCTTTGTTGTATTCCATGCCCTGTATCAAATAATTTATGCCGTTGATGACCCAGCGATACCGCTCGTGATAATCGTCGAATTCGACCGACGTGTTGTACGACATGTTCCAAGCCTGGTGGATCCACACGAAAACAAAGTGCGGCTCGACCTTGATGATTTGATTGAGCGCGGCGGTGAAATTGGCCCAATCCTCCTTCATTTTGTAATCGTTGGCCTTTTCCCAGAGCACCAAGGCCGCTACGCCGCGCAGGCCGAACGTGGCCAGCTTTATCGTCTCGCTCGTGGGATCGATCTGGCCCAGTTGGGTCTGGCTGATCTTGTAATCCACTCGTTTGCGGGCCAAGACTCCGCCGGGTGTTTCGGCGGTCGAGGGATGGCCCAGCCAATACAACAATCCCAGCAGTACGCCGATCATCACCAGGTACACGATTTTCCGGATAAATATAATTCGCGGATTCATTGGGCAACCTCGCGCGTTTTCAAGCAAAACAGACCCGCCACGAACACCGGAATCACAAAAGCCAACATGCGGAATGTAAATTTCAGAACCTGGTCGCCGGGAATGTTGAAACCATAGGCCACGTAGTCGGAAAAACTGAAGCGGCTGAAATCGGGAACCAGCATCACCGCCACGCGCATCATGGGTTCGGCCAGCCTGTCCAGCGTCTGAACCACCATCGTCCGCAGGTTGGGCTCCAAATCCAATGTAATGGCGTCTTGTGTAAGCATTTTGAGTATCGACTCGAACGGCCCGCCTCCGAAGACTTGTCCCCCGGTCACGGTTTTCTGGAACGCCACCTCGTACAGGAAATTGTGGAAGAAACCGCCCAGCATCGCCCCGGCCGTGGCCAAAATGGCGATCGGGCCGCTTAAAAACGTGCTGAACATCACTCCCATGGCGATTATCAACGTCATCTGCAACCAGATGCCGATGTAACCCTTGATGAAATTCAGCGCGAAGTATCCGTCCGGGCGCGGAGATACATGTCGGCCTGGGCCGCGCCGAAATATTGCGCCGGAGCGATGCTCCGCAGCCAGACCTCCACCGTGCCGTTGTCCACGAAATCGTGGAACAGGTCCAGTTTTTCGCCCTTGGGGCTGATTATGCGGCGGGGAATAAACTGCTCGTCGAGGGCGTAGTCCTTGGCGGGAAAAATCCTTACCTCGACCATCTTGCCCGTCTTCGGATTCCTCAGCGACAGGCTGGCCGGCAGCCCTTTTGCAATCTCGCCCGTGTATGTGCGATAAACGCTGATGTTCAAAACAATGGGCAAACCGTCGGGAAAGGCCTGCGGCGTAACGCCTTGAAAGGTCCATATAGCGGCGGCCAGCCCGCCGCCTTCAAAATAACTGCGGTAGGTCCATTCCTTGCCCACGCTCACGCCTTTTTCGCTGGGCTGCCCGGCGCGGTCGCGAAAAGTCAATTTGCCGTAAATCGGCACGCGGGCCATAAGCGCCCCTTCTTCCGGCCCCACCTTGTACACCGTCTTGTCGCCGTCTTTTTCCACGGTGACATTATGCGTGTGCCCTTGCTCCGGCTCCACGCGGACCTCGCCCGAAGGACTGACCGTCACTACGTGGCTGTGATAGTGGTCGAAGCTTGTCCGTCCGGTGAGCGCCGGCGCCTGGTCGGGGCCGGCCGCCGATCCCTCGACCGGGCGCAGATTATCGGCGTTTAGCGTGTGCGTGTGCGCCATGCCGCGAACCACGAATACATAGCAAATCAATCCCATCACCGCCAGAAGAAAAGTCCCTACTATCGTAAAGCCGATGATCCGGCCCAGCACGATCTCGCTCATCCGGGCAGGCTTGGTTACGATGGTGTGCAGCGTGCGGTTTTTGATGTCCGCCGGCAGGCTCAGAGTGCTGAGAAACAAGGCCATCACCAGGACCAAATAACTGGTGGCCGTAAGCACGAAACTTATATACAACAACGCCGGATTGACGCTTCTCGGATCGAGGAACCAGCCCGCGTACAATAAAACCAGGATAAAAATCGCGAATACCACCACTACCCGGCGGCGAATCGACTCCTTCACGGCCAGCCAGCTTAAAGCCGACACCCGGCGCGGAGAAATCGACAATAAATCGCTGATTCCCGCGTACCAGACCTTGCCGGTCGCCGAAAACGCATATATGGGCCCGTGCCTGATCGCCGCGATCAGCCACCCGATGACCGTCACCACCAGCGATATCACGAAAATCGCCAGCAGCCAATCGGCCAAGGCCCAGGGAAGCCAGCTTAAAAACGGCGCGGCATCGGATAAATCAACGGGCATCGTCCACTCCTCGCACGCGCCGGCCGGGATGGGCCTCGCTTTCGCTGATGATCTTCAGGAACAGGTCTTCCAAGGTCGTGGTGGGATTGTCTATCGACAGCACCTTGCCGTTGTGACGCTCGATGACATTCTTGATCTCGGCCAGCACCGCCGGGCTGAGCGTGGTGCTGTGGATCTCCGTTACGTCGCGGACTTTAAGCAGGGCATCCACCCGCCCCAATTCCTTCAGCTCGCCCTGGTATAAAATGGCGATGCGGTCGCAAACGTCTTGCACGTCGGCCAGCAAATGGCTGCAAAGGAGCACGGTTTTGCCCTTTTTCCGCAGATCGATGATCATTTCCTTCATTTCGTGGGTGCCAATCGGATCCAAGCCGGTCGTGGGCTCGTCCAACACTATCAGTTCGGGATCGTTTATAAGAGCCTGGGCCAGCCCGATCCGCCGGGTCATGCCCTTGGAATACTCCTTCAACTGCCGGCGCTTTGCCCATTCCAGGCCGACCATCTCGATCAAGTCGGCCACCCTTTGCCGCCGCACTGCCCGGGGCATGTCGAACAGCCGCCCGTAAAAATCCAGCGTCTCCTCGGCATTGAGGAACTTGTAAAGATACGATTCCTCGGGCAAATAACCGATCCGCTCGTTTTTACGCACGTCGGTGGCGTCCTTGCCAAAAACCAAGGCCTGGCCGCTGGTGGGAAACAGCAATCCCAGGATCAATTTGATCGTTGTGGTTTTGCCCGATCCGTTGGGGCCCAATAGCCCGAAAATCTCCCCTCGCCGAATCTCCAGGTCCAACGCCTTCAGGGCCTTCACCTTTTGCCGGCCCCAAAAGTCCCGATAAACCTTGGTAAGATTCCGAGTTTCTACTATGACGTCTGGCTGCATGAAAAACCTCGATAGGGCGGGCCGACCGGCCCCTTGCCCAATTGCTTAGAAATCCTCGCCTGCAAGGATCGCTCAAATATCAGTACGCCTTTATTAAATGGATAGTTCATCCCTTGATGAACATCGTAAACACCTCACTATATGCAAGTTTTAACGGTATTGCAAGGCATTGGCAAACCCTTCTATCGCAGGGGTGATTATTAATCCACAGGATAGGTTATGGGCAAAACCATCCTTCGATCATAAGATGATTATTCGCAGGTTTTGCTTTACGTTTAGCCGCGAGCGGGCACCAACCGAGGGTTGGTCCGCGAGCGTTTCGATTTATAAAAAAAATGGCCCAACCGGTAAACACCACTACAATCCCGACCCAATATCAATGGGCCCTCGAATTCCTCGACCGGCGCGTCGATTTCGAACGCTTTCAGACCATGCCCGGCCCGGGTCGGGAACTCAAGCTCGACCGCATGAGGGCACTCCTCGACCGACTGGGAAATCCGCAGGAAAAACTGCCTATAATCCACGTGGCTGGAACCAAGGGCAAGGGATCCACCTCGGCCATGATCGCCGCCGTGCTCCAAGCCGCCGGATTCCGCACCGGGCTTTTTACCTCCCCGCACCTGGAAAAAATCGAAGAACGCATCGCCATCAACGGCCAACCTTGCACGGCCGATCAGTTTGCCGCACTGGTTGCCGCCGTTCGGCCGGCGGTCGAAGCCCTGGACCAAGAATGTTCAGGCGACGGCCCAACCTACTTCGAAATTATTACCGCCATGGCCCTGCTGCATTTTGTTAAGTGCGGCGTACAAGCCGCCGTGCTCGAAGTCGGGCTGGGCGGACGACTGGATTCAACCAACGTCTGCCGCCCGCTTGTTTCCGTCATCACCAGCATCAGTTTCGATCACGTCCAGCAATTGGGCTACACCCTGGAATCCATCGCCCGGGAAAAGGCCGGCATCATCAAGCCCGGCGTGCCGGTTGTCAGCGGCGTAATCGACAAGGAACCTGGAAATGCAATTCGGCAGATCGCCCAAGCCTGCGGCTGCCGACTTGTAGAATTAAAAAAAGATTTTGATTTTGAATATCACCCGCCGCGAAATCTAGAAAAACAATCGGCCCTGGGAACCATGCATTTTGGCGTAAAAGGAAGAAGTCCAATATTTCCAAAAAGCAACAAATTGGACTTATCCCTTTTATTTCAAGTACAGCTCTCTCTCTTAGGCCGGCATCAAGCCGCCAATGCCGCGGTAGCATTGGCCGTTATTGATGAACTCATCCGACAAGGCTGGAACATCCCGGAGCAAGCGATCCGCCAAGGATTTTCCACCGTCCGCTGGCCGGCGCGGATAGAAATCGTCGCCCGGCAGCCAGTGGTGATTTTGGACTCCGCCCACAACATCGCTTCCATCGCCGCCTTGATGGAAGTGCTAAATGAGAGTTTTTCCGTATCCCGCCGCCTGCTTATTTTCGCCGCCACCCGCGATAAAGATTACATGGAAATGTTAAAACTGCTCTTGACCGGATTCGACGAGATCACCTTTACCCAATACACCACTAATCCCCGCGCCCTGCCGCCCGCCGAAC
Organism: Pirellulales bacterium; assembly: GCA_963838495.1. GTDB lineage: Bacteria > Planctomycetota > Planctomycetia > Pirellulales > Thermoguttaceae > JBEKIK01. Next base: position 1,851,228 of record CAWIRC010000001.1, read on the forward strand.
TGCAGTCCGCCGCCTTCGAGCTTTCCGGCCGCCACTATCCTGTTTTCGCCCATCCCGCCGAAGCCTGGAATCATCTCCGCCAATCCGCCGCGCCCGAAGATCTGATCTGCATCACCGGCTCCTTCTTCCTGGCCGGCGAAATGCGAAGATTATTGTAAAAGACGAAGTCGGTCGTGAAGTCTATCTTGCCGTCGATAGATGCATCTTTGACATAATTGTCGGATGTTGATGAAAAAGGGGGGCGCCCTTTAGTGATGCTAAGGCTTGTCCGTTTGACGCATCCTGTTACAATAGGGAGGCTACCCGCTTACCATTCCCCCAATACAAGGAGTTCATAATGGCCAAAAAGGCACCAGTCAACAAAGCCCAAGCTGTTCGAGATTATCTTAAGGCCCATCCCAGCACTGCCAATAAAGAGATCGCCGAAGCATTGACAAAACAAGGGATCAAAATCTCCCCCAACCACGTCGCCAATATCAAAAGCAAAATGGCTGTTTCTAAAGGGAAGCGGAAACGTCGGCGTAAAGCGGCGAAGGCCATGTCTACCAAGAGCGGCATCAGCGTTCATGAAATCAAAACGGCTTTTGGTCTGCTGAAGCAGTGCGGCGGAATCGAGCGCACCAAACAGGCCTTGGCGGCGGCCGTAGAGATTCAGAAAATAATGTGACGTTCTGTAAAGCCGCGACGGGCGCCAACAAGCACCATCGGGCACCGACCGGGCACCATCGGGCACCGATGCGCAGCATTGGTCGGCATGGTCGGTTGGTCGGTCACGCACATTTCCCGATCAAATTCTTTATTCCATCGGCTTGCCACAGTGGTCGCAGAATTTGGCGTCCGGGTCGTTCGATTTGCTGCAATACGGGCATATTTTAGCTTTTAAGAGCGATGCGCCGCAATTCTTGCAGAACGAGGCCCCGGCGTCGTTTACGTGATCGCACTTGGGGCAAATAATCGCGTCCGCCTGTCCGGCTCGGGCATGCGCTTGGACGCCCTCATTGATTCCTTCGCTCACCGCGGTTGCCATGTCGCGGACCAGAGTCTTTCGTCCCATCGGCCATGTAATTGACCGCGTCCTTGCCCACCGGCGCGACCTCGGCGGCGATATATCGCGTAACCGCGCCGATGTAGGCGAATTTGCATATGGCGGTGCCAAGGGCCATCAGCGGCAGGCCGACGAACGCACACCAGAATTGGCTGGGAAATCCGCCGCCTGAGAACGCGGAAAAAAAGCTGGTCACGCCGATAATCGTAAATATCAACCCCACGCCCACCACAAGCGGCCCAACCACCCTCAACAAATCGCGGATGTCGGAATGCTGCGGATCGATTTCCTGCGGCATGACTGGTCCCTCCGGTTTTATGATAAGAATTGATTTTTTTATATGCTGATCGATATAAGGGATTATCCATTTAAATCCGCCCGTTTGCAAGGGGTTGATTCACCGGTCATATTAAACTAAAATTAAGCCAAAAGACAAATGCCTTCTACAAGATTATTATTATCGCATGAGCCTGCAATTTGCCTGGGATGCGAACAAAGCGAATTCAAACATCCGCAAACATCGGGTGAGTTTCGAAGAAGCCGCTACGGTATTTTATGATCCGTTGGCGTGCATTTTTGATGATGAAGAACATTCACAAATAGAACATCGAGAAATAATTATTGGATATTCCGCACTCGATCATTTGTTAATAATAAGTTTTACCGAATTGGAAGAGGATTATATTCGCATCATCAGCGCAAGGCGCGCTACTAAAAGAGAGCAAAGAAATCATGAAGAAAACCGCTAAACCAACCAAAAGCCGAAAAGGGGAGCGCGATGAATTGCGTAGCGATTATAAATTCGACTACGGCAAGGCCCGCCCCAACCGTTTTGCCCAACGCGAAAACAAGGCCTCGCTGATTGTTGCCCTCGATCCCGACGTGGCTAAAGTCTTTGCGACCTCCGAATCCGTCAACCACGCCCTGCGGGCCATAATGGCTGCGCTGCCAAAATAACACGGGCGATGCCCGTGGCACGCTGCGATATCAGCGATCGAAACCAAACACTACTTGATTCGGCGAATTCAGTAATGTCCCCTTCTTTTCATCTTTTGCATCATGTTCGTCAGAACCCCAATTTGCGCGACTGTGCGATCGCCGCGGTGGCCATGATAGCAAATGTGACATACGACGAAGTTCTTGCGATGGTCCCTTCAAGCGTGGCCAAAAGAGGACTGAAGCTTTGGCGATTACCGAGAGTTCTCAAACATTTCACACATATCAAGTGGCGATATTACGACGGATGGTTCCGCAGGTTGGATACGATCTTTCGCGGAGACAATTCCCACATCATAAAGGAGCCCGTGCTTGCAATTATCCGACCGCCGTGGCGTCTGCGGCCAAGACACGCCATCGTTCTCTTCGGTGGATGGGTCCATGATAGCTCATTTCCAAGAGGCATTCGATGGGACGAGTATTACCGACGTAGATGGACAGTCGTACGGATCTATCGCGCAATACATCCAGAATTACTCAGTACTGCCCGATTACAAAACTGGGTGGAACGAAATATCAAACTGAATTTCTCCGACGTAGCCGAGCATAATCTATAGATTGGACACCATCAGGATTTTTGCCTTTGTAGATGTGTCGAGGGCGTCGAAATTCATCCCCTGGATCATGTAAAGCCTCTTGGAATCCTTCGTTGGCCGATTGCGCGATGGCAGGACTTTGTTCTTGTTTCATTCAATCCGCTCGAAGGTAAATTCCCCATCCGCGCAGTCGATTTTCACGCGACTGCCTTCGGCGAATTCTTTTTTCAGGACTTCCACGGCCAGCGGGTTTTGGATCTTTTGCTGGATCAGGCGTTTTAGCGGCCGGGCGCCGTAGGTCGGGTTGTAGCCCTCGGCGGCGATGGCGTTTAGCGCAGCGATAGTGACTTCCAGTTCGATTCCCTTTTCCAAAAGCTGGTTTTTCAGCCTCCCGATCTGGATTTCAACAATCTTACGGATCTGATCGCGCTTGAGAGAATGGAAAATCAGGATTTCGTCGATGCGGTTTAAAAACTCGGGCAAAAACCGCGTGCTCAGACTATTGTTCACGGCATCGCGGATTTCCTCTTCGCTGCCGCCTTGCTCGGTCACCTCTTGGATCAGTTGGCTGCCGATGTTCGAGGTCATCACGATGATCGCGTTCTTGAAATCGACCGTGTGGCCCTGGTTGTCCGAGAGCCGGCCGTCGTCGAGCACCTGCAAAAGAATATTGAAAACGTCGCGGTGTGCCTTTTCGATTTCGTCCAAGAGGATCACGGCATAAGGCCTGCGGCGCACGGCCTCGGTCAGCATCCCGCCTTCCTCGTAGCCGATATATCCCGGCGGGGCGCCGATCAAGCGGCTTACGGTGTGCCGCTCCATGAACTCGCTCATGTCCAGCCGGACCATGGCGTTCTCGTCGTCGAACATCACCTCGGCCAGGGCCTTGCACAATTCGGTTTTGCCCACGCCGGTGGGCCCGAGGAATATGAACGAGCCGATGGGCCGGTTGGGGTCCTGCAAGCCGGAGCGATTGCGGCGCACGGCGTTCGATACGGCCTCGACCGCCTCGTCCTGGTTGACCATCCGCTGGTGGATCCGCTCTTCCAACACAAGCAATTTTGCCCGTTCGGTTTCGACCATGCGTGCCACGGGAATGCCGGTCCAGGCGCTCACGACCTCGGCGATTTCCTCCGGCCCTACCTCCTGGCGTAACAGCCGCCTGGTGCCTTCGGCCGGTTTTTCGTCTTCCTGCTCCTTTGTTTCCAACTGTTTCGAGAGGCGTTTTTGCTCCAGGTCCAATTCATAGAGTTTCTGATAATCCTCCTCGCGGACCATGACGCCGGAGGATTGCTTTTCTTTGATCGAGGCGGCCAACTGGTTGTACTGCCGCTCGACTTCGACCAATCGCTGGCGGATGTGCTGCACGTCGCCCATGCCGCTTTTTTCCAGTTCCCATTGCGTGCGGAGATCGGCCAGTTTGCGGCGCAGGTCGGCCATTTCGTCCTGGATTTCCTTGCGGCGCTCGATGGCGTGCTCTTCGGTCTCCTCGGCCAACTGCCGCTCGGCCAGTTCAAGCTGCATCAATCGCCGCTGCACCTGGTCGATCTCCGTAGGCACGCTTTCCAACTCCATGGCAAGGCGACTGGTGGCCTCGTCCATAAGGTCGATGGCCTTGTCAGGCAGAAAGCGGTCTGTAATGTAGCGGTGCGAAAGATTGGCCGCCGCCACGAGCGCCGAATCCTTGATCTTCACGCCCTTGTGATGCGCCTCGTACCGCGGTTTCAAGCCGCGGAGGATGGCGATCGTGTCTTCCACGGTCGGCTCGCCCACGTACACCGGCTGGAAACGGCGCTCCAAGGCGGCGTCTTTTTCCACGTATTTGCGATATTCGTCGAGCGTGGTGGCTCCGATGCAGCGCAGCTCGCCGCGGGCCAGGGCCGGTTTCAAGAGATTGGCGGCGTCCGATCCGCCTTCGGCCCGGCCCGCGCCAATGACGGTGTGCAACTCGTCGATGAACATGACAACATTGCCGGCGTCGGCCATTTCGCGGAGCACGGCCTTAAGCCGCTCCTCGAACTCGCCGCGGAATTTTGTGCCGGCGATAAGCGCGCCCATGTCGAGCGCGATCACGCGCTTGTTCTTAAGGCTCTCGGGCACGTCGGCATCGACAATCCGCAGCGCCAAGCCTTCGACAATGGCCGTTTTGCCCACCCCCGGCTCGCCGATCAAAACCGGATTATTCTTTGTCCGTCGGGAAAGGACTTGAATAACGCGGCGGATTTCCTGGTCGCGGCCGATCACGGGATCGAGCTTTCCTTGCCTTGCCCGCTCGACAAGATCGATGCCGTAACGCTGCAAAGCCTGGAATTTATCTTCCGGAGTTTGATCTGTTACCCGGCGCTGCCGCGGACCTCGCGCAGCACTTGCAGCACTTCCTTATCGGTAACGGCGTTTAGTTTGAGGACGTTTTTGGCCTTGGAATCGACCTTTGTCAGTGCCAGAAGCAAATGCTCGGTCGAGACGAACTCGTCCTTCATGGCCTCGGCCTCGCGCTGGGCGGCTTCGAGGACCTTGTTCAACTCGGAACTAGGCTGTGGCGGCGCCCCGCCCGAGGTTTTGGGAAAATGCCCTAACTCGGCCTGGACGATCTTATCGAGTTGAGCCCGGTTTACCCCGATTTTGTCCAAGATCGGCCCAATGATGCCGTCCTTTTCAGAAAGCAGCACGGCCAGCAAATGCAGCGGATCGATCTGCGGATTGCCACTGTCCGCCGCCAGCGATTGCGCCCCCGCCACGGCCTCTTGGGCTTTAAGCGTAAGTTTATCGAATCGGAATGCCATGGTTATTTTGTCCCCTCTCCCTCCGGGAGAGGGCTAGGGTGAGGGCTGAACTTCGACAGATGCCTCAATCCCATTCCACTCCCGCAGCTTGTGCAATGCCTCTTGCCACGGCATCAAGATCGCTCATGACATCTTGATTCGTGACTCGCAGGACTTTCAAACCTTGTTGTTCAAAAAAATTAATTCTCTCACGATCTTGTTCTGCGCTATCGGTATGACTCATGCCGTCAATTTCAACGACAAGTGCAGCGCTATTACAAAAAAAGTCGACAACGTACGGACCGATTGGATGTTGTCGGCGAAATTTCAGCCCGGCAATTTGTCCATTGCGCAACGCTAGCCACAATAATTGTTCCGGCGGCGTGCCCTCCTGCCGCAATTGCCTAGCACGATCAATCATGTGCTTGGATGAATATTTTTTGCCCATAAAATTAGATCCCCTCTCCCCTTGGGAGAGGGTTAGGGTGAGGGCTTCTAGTTCGTTCGCTTTTTGTTCTCTTTTGCAAAATGTTGTGCAATAACCCTACTAATATAACGTTGATCTCGGTGTTTACTAACAAAGAACATCATTATCATGAATACGAAACTCAGGAAAAGAACGATATATTGCTCATCTAAAACACCCTTAAATAATTGTATTTTGGAGAAATAATCCCAGCCAGTATTAATGCAATTATGAATATGATCTAGCAATATAACAGAGAACCAAATTACACTAGCCGCGCATAAATTAAATGCGAAGGCGCATTCCGCACTGATCTTTGTTAGCACTGGACTTTTGCAAATTAGGTCAAACCCAACCGTAATGTGATATGGTCAAGACCGTAGGAATAATCGGTGACTTGTTCGATCACCCAGGCGATGGTGGATCGCATGGTTTCGCGCATTACCGCCCGACAGGCTTCGCCGATGGTCGTCAGTTTGCGGAGGGCCCATGTTTTCGCACGGTTCGGCCCGAGTTGATCCATGAGCAGAGTGTACGCCAGCATGACCAAGTACATGTGCCGGGTCTGGCCTTGGCCGTCGCGCAGCTGACAATCTCCCATGCCCAACTCCTGCTTTCCGTCCCGATGAAAGGTCTCCGTTCCTGTCCAGCGATATTTGTAAACCAAGAGAATCCGCACCACGTCCCAGGCGACACGGTTGGTTATCAAAATCTTGCAGGGTTGTTTGTCTCGTTTGTTGTCCCAAATAATTACGATCCGTACCTTGTGGTTGACTCCGGGTATATGCAAGCAAACGGTGAAATGCCATTGTTGCTCTCGTCCGCGATGGAACGATTTGCGGGTTTCGGGATCGATCTCGGCGGCGAGTTCGTCGGCGCGGATCACTTTGCCCTTCCATTCGACCTTGCGATTGAACTTCAAGTCGCCGACATAGCCGCGAGGCCGGTCGAAACGGTCCCTCTTGGAATGAATGTGGTTCAGTATCTCCGCGTTGGTGAAATAGCTGTCGAAAGTGAAGTCCCCGGGAATTTCCCGCTCGCATACCCAATCGACCAATTGGCAACAGAGCTTGGTATGATCGAAGAATTTCTCTCCGGTGGCCTCGCATTGCTCCCGCTTGCGGAAGCGGCGGAATTCCAGGGGATAGTGCTTCCCGCTGGAGCACACGTAGTTGGCGAACAGATAATCGTGGGCGATTTTGTTTCGCTGATCGGCGTGATCCCAGAACCATCCTGCGTCTTTGATGTACTTTCCGTCGTGGTCGATCAGCACGTTGTCGATGGCAATGACCCCGCGGTCCGTATATTGAGTGCTGGAATCCCGCTGCAACCATTCCAACCGCCGTTGGTTGAGGGTTTCCGCGTCCCAATCCACTTCGGTCAAGAATTTGTTGAGGCAGGATTGGTCGGTGGTCTGGGCAAACTCCCGATTGATCCCCAGGACCGACTTCCGCTCCGCAATCATCAGTCCTGTAAGATACTCCGCGAAATGCCTTCGCTGCGGTTCGTTGGCAAACAAATCTCCGAACTGCTCCATAGCGTCCCGAACGACTTGAGGAAACTCGATGATCCCTGGCATGACTGCACCATCCTTGGTTGTGAAGTGCCATCCCAAACACCACCGAATTAAACGCAATTTTACCCATTTTGACAAGACCAAACAACAGTTTGCAAAAGTCCAGTTAGCATTTGCGAGGTTGCTTTATCTTTCGTCTTGAGTTGCGCAATCATATTCGTCATTAGATCGAGATACCAATTAAAATCCTTATCCTGCCCAGCATCAATGCCGTAGCATTTTGCCAATGTTTCAATCTTCTCCGCTGGCTTATCTGCTGACGGTGTATCTGCCGACGGTGTATCTGCTGACGCCATATTTCTCAAAGCGTTAGCCCAGTGTTGTTCAAAACATCGACAAAACCATTTCACCAAATAATGGCTGCAGCTAGACAAGAGCATACCCACCGCATAGCTCACCATGAATATGAACACAACGACGGCAAGTAGGAGAGTAGCGGATGGGTTAGGAAGCGGCTTATCCTTAAGATGCTCAAAAGGTACAAATTCGAGTGCAATGGCACTCAGTAGAATAAACCCTGGAATCACTCGAGAAATCAAATCGTACTGGATTTCAGAGACCATATTAAAAGGACTTGTTTTTTGATCTGAATCATCATGAGTTGATTTTTCGTCTGACATAATAAGGGTCTCCCCCAGTAGAAATCTTCAATCATCAAATAATACACAAATGACCCTCCGCCCTCACCCTAGCCCTCTCCCGGAGGGAGAGGGGACTTCCTTTTTCCCAGCCCCAGGTGTTTATTTCACCTCGAACTCGGCGTCGATCGTGTCGTCGTCGCCGCCGGAGGGTTGGGGGCCTGGGCCTGGTTGCGGCCCGGGTTGCGGGCCGGCTTGCGCCGGCGCGGCGCCGGCCTTTTCGTAAAGTGTTTTGCTCAACGCGTGCGAGGCCTGCTCCAGTTCGTGCACTGCCGACTTGATGCGTTCCACGTCGTCGCCTTTGGCCGCCTCGCGGGTCTTTTCGATGGCCCGGGTGACGGCGTCCTTGTCGGCCTGGCTCAGCTCGGCTTCGTGTTCCTTGATGAGTTTTTCCAACTGCCAGCACATCGAATCGGCCTGGTTGCGCTGTTCGGCCAGCGACCGTTTGCGCTTGTCTTCCTCGGCGTGGGCCTCGGCGTCCTTGCTCATGCGATCGATTTCCGTATCGGACAAGCCGCTGGATTGCTCGATGCGCACGGTTTGCTCCTTGCCCGTGCCAAGGTCCTTGGCCGAGACGTTGAGGATGCCGTTGGCGTCGATGTCGAATTTCACTTCGATTTGCGGCATTCCACGGGGCGCGGGTGGGATGCCTTCCAGGTTGAACTGGCCCAGCAAGCGGTTGTCGGCCGCCATTTGCCGCTCGCCTTGATAGACCTTGACGGTCACGGCCATCTGGTTGTCCTCGGCGGTGCTGAAGATCTGCTTGCGTTCAGTGGGGATGGTGGTGTTCCGCTCGACGAGTTTGGTCATGATGCCGCCCAGTGTTTCGATGCCCAGCGAGAGTGGAGTAACGTCGAGCAAGAGCACGTCTTTCACGTCGCCCATCAAAACGCCGCCTTGGATGGCCGCGCCTACGGCCACGACCTCGTCCGGATTCACGCCCTTATGCGGCTCCTTGGAGAACATCTGGCGTACCAGATCCTGGACCTTGGGAATGCGCGTCGATCCGCCCACAAGCACCACTTCGTTGATGTCCTTGGGCGACAGATGCGCATCCTGCATGGCCTGGTTGACCGGCCCGCGGCAACGCTCGATCAAAGGATCGGCCAGCTTTTCGAACTGCGACCGGCTGATGGTCATTTGCAGATGCTTGGGGCCTGTGGCGTCGGCCGTGATGAAGGGCAGGTTGATGTCGGTCGATTGCGCCGACGACAACTCCTTTTTCGCCTTTTCGCAGGCCTCTTGCAGGCGCTGCAAGGCCATGGTGTCTTTCATCAAGTCGATGCCCTGCTGTTTTTTGAATTCCTCGGCCACGTATTTGATGAGCACGTGATCGATGTCGTCGCCGCCGAGGTGGGTGTCGCCGTTGGTGCTGATCACACGGAACACGCCGTCGGCCACTTCCAGCACGGAGACGTCGAACGTGCCGCCGCCGAGGTCGAAGACCACTATTTTTTCGTTCTTTTTCTTGTCCAGGCCGTAGGCCAGCGATGCCGCCGTAGGCTCGTTGATGATGCGGGCAACTTCCAGGCCGGCGATTTGGCCGGCGTCTTTGGTGGCCTGGCGCTGGGCGTCGTTAAAGTAGGCCGGCACGGTGATGACCGCCTTATTGACTTTGTGGCCCAAGTAGGCCTCGGCCGCCTCTTTCAATTTGCGCAGAACATACGCGGAGATTTCCGGAGGGGTATAATCCTTGCTGCCGACCTCGACTTTGACGTAATCTTCCGGCCCGCCCACGATTTTATAGGGCACGATCTTCTCCTCGGAGGCCACCTCGTTGTGCCGCCGGCCCATGAAACGCTTGATCGAATAGATCGTGCGCATGGGGTTGGTAATGGCCTGACGCCGGGCAGGTTCGCCCACCACGGTTTCGCCCTTATCGGTGAACGCGACCACGCTGGGGGTCAAACGGTTGCCCTCGGCGTTGGGGATTACCTTTGCCTCCTTGCCTTCCATAACCGCAACCACGGAGTTGGTAGTTCCGAGATCGATGCCAATGATTTTTTCCGCAACGGCCATTTATAAGCTCCTTTCAGACGTATCAGATTAGGGCTGGATAAAAGCGATACTGTTTATTTAAGCCAACCCTTAGTAATTTTTTTCAGTTATGCCAACAAAATTAATGGATAAGTGCCGACATATTTTGATCCTTTCTGGCACTCACAATGTTATATTTTTTTAATTGCAAAGAACATGCCGGTTAAGAAAAGATGGAAAACATGGCTTGCGTAACATCTTTATTGATAAGGTGTTACGATCATTATATTGAACCGTTTTAAACACGATCCGTTTGTAATCCTTATCCGAACTGCCATTTTGACACCCTGGAACAAAGTATGCATTGCCAAGTCCCACACAAGCCCGCAGCGCAAGCAAGGGCCGCAACCCTTCCCCAACTTGCTCCATATCCATTGCTTGCGATCCTCCAATTCTAGCGCTATTGCCTTGCTTACGCTGCGGGCTAATGTGAGATAAACAAGTATCAGTATTAATCCCTGGCCGGTTGACACACCGGGCCTGGGCGGTTAAAAGGAAATGTTTCAGTATTATTAATTAATAATTCTTCCGTCATTGAGATAGTTCCGTGTCTAAATCCAAGCCGAAAAACGAGGTTGAAGGCGGCGTAAGGAAAAAAACCGCCCGGCGTTCGGAATCGACTGCCCAGGCTTCGGCCGCCGACATCGCCCAATTAGACCGGGAACTATTGCAGCTCATACAGCGCCGTGCGAGCCTGATTTCAAATGCCGCCAAAAGCTCCGACGCGGCATCCAAGCAAATCCTGGCGTCGGCCCTTTCTGAAGAGAAATTGAAGCAACTGGCCGATAACTCACCGGGACCGCTGCCCCTGCGATGCGTCGAAACCATAATCCGCGAACTGACCAGCGGGTGCCGGGCGCTGGTCAAGCGGCCGCGGATTGCCTTCATGGGCCCGATGTACAGTTTCAGCCACCTGGCGGCGATCCATCGCTTCGGCCAAAGCGTGGAATTCGTGCCCGTGGCCACGATCGCGGCGGTGTTCGAGGACGTCGAGCAGGGCCACTCGGATTACGGACTGGTGCCGGTGGAAAACTCCACCGACGGCAGGATTGCCGACACGCTGGACATGTTCACCCGCATGCCGCTGCGAATATGCGGGGAGATCGACCTGAAAATCCATCATTATTTATTGGGCCGTTTCCCCCGCAGCGAGGTTAAGGAGGTGTACAGCAAGCCGCAAGCCATTTCGCAGTGCCGCAACTGGCTGGCCAAGCACTTGCCCGCCGCCCGCACGATCGAGGTGACCAGCACATCCACGGCCGCGCAGTTGGCAGCCGAGAAGACCGGGGCTGCGGCCATTGCCAGCGTACAGGCCGGCATGCATTACGGCTTGGACATCCTGGCGGAAAACATCGAAGACAACCCGGGAAACATCACCCGTTTCGCCATCATCGGCGGCGACAGGCCCGAGCGCACCGGCAACGACCGCACCACGCTGCTGTTCCAAACCGAGCATCGGCCGGGCGCATTGGAGGAGGCCCTGAAAATATTCAAACGCTGCAAGCTCAATCTGACCTGGATCGAGTCGTTTCCGGTTCCGGGCATGGCCCGGCTGTATTTGTTCTTCGTGGAAATGGAGGCCCACGAGACCGACATCCGCTTCCGCCGCGCCGTGGCCGCCCTAGAGAAAAAGACATTGCGTTTGGAAATATTGGGATCCTTCCCTGCCGCAACGGTGGTGGAATGAGAATTAATGAAGAATGCAGAATGCAGAATGATGAACCCGGTGCGTCCATGCCGTCGATATTGTCCATACAGTCCATTGTCCACACCAGCCACTAACCACTAGCCACTAACCACTCCCCACTATGCGAAAACCATTTATCGCCGGCAATTGGAAGATGAATTTGAATCGCGCTTCGGCGGCGGCTCTGGCCCAAGCGATTGCCAAGGCTGCGGCCGGCATCGAAGGCGTAGATCTGGCCGTTTGCCCGCCGAGTTGTTATTTAGACGTCGTGGGCCGGGCAATTGCCGGATCAAAGGTCGCCCTGGTGCGCAAAACATGTATCACGAAAAGGACGGCGCTTATACCGGCGAACTGAGCGCCGCTATGCTTTGCGACCTGGGCTGCAAGTACGTCATCCTCGGCCACAGCGAGCGCCGGCACATTTTGGGCGAGACCGACGCCGCCATTAATAAAAAGGTGCACGCCGCATTGGCCGCCGGACTCGTGCCGATTGTTTGCGTGGGCGAACTGCTCTCCGAGCGCGAGGCCGGCCGGACCTTGGCCGTTATCCGCGGGCAATTCGACGGCTCCTTGGCCGGCTTGAGCCCCGAGCAAATGACAAATTTGGTAATCGCCTACGAGCCGGTTTGGGCCATTGGGACTGGCAAAGTTGCCACCCCCCAACAAGCGGAGCAGGTGCATCTCGACCTTCGCAAGATCATCGCCGACCGCTATAATTCATCTGTGGCCGAGCAGGTTCGCATTCAGTACGGCGGCAGCGTAAAGCCCGATAATGCCGCCGATTTGCTGGGACAGCCGGACATCGACGGCGCACTTGTGGGAGGGGCCAGCCTGAAAGTCGATCAATTCCTGGGCATAATTGCCGGTGTAAAATAGGGTGTGTGAAACACACCACAAAAAAATGTACGGTGCCTGCAACGCACCAAATATTTGTATAGTGCATGAAACGCACCGACCACTGCAAAGCGGTGTATTTCATGCACCCTGCGATAGATTATAAGGAATTCATAATGCCTGTTATTTTAATGACCCTACTGATTTTGACGGGAATTTTTTTAATCGTGCTCATACTCATCCAGCGAGGCAAGGGAGGCGGTCTGGCCGGGGCCTTCGGCGGCGCGGGCGGGCAAAGCGCCTTCGGCACCAAGGCCGGCGACTTGTTCACCAAAATCACCATCGGTGCGGCGGCCTTCTGGATCATCCTCTGCATTATCTCCGTGCGCCTCATGGGAACGTCTAAAGAAGTGATTAATGTGCAGGGTGGCACCTCGCCCATAAAACAAAGTTCGGCCCCCGCCTCTACGGAAAAACAAGCTCCCCCGGCGGAAAATCAGCCGGCCCCGGGCGGCGAAAAATCCGCCCCCGCGATTCCTTCTACACCAAGCAAACCGCAGTAACGGCGGAGTCATCTTCTCATGCTCTTAAGCATGACCGGTTTTGGCGAATCGCATTGCCAGGAAAACGGTTTGGCCGTGTCGGTCGAAGTGCGCACCATCAACAGCCGCTATTTCAAACTATCCGTGCGCTCATCCGAAGGTTACGCCGCGTTGGAACCGCACATCGAGGAGGCAGTCCGCCGGGCAATTCACCGCGGCACCATACAAGTCACCCTGCGGGCGGAACGACTGCACGCGGCCGAGGATTATCGCCTTAACATCGACGTCCTGGAACGCTTCCGCAACCAACTGGAAGAATTAAAACGCCGCTGGGATCTGAAAGAGAACATCTCGCTTAGCTCGCTCTTGCCGCTGGAGGGCGTGGTCCACCAGGAATCAATGATCCTCCACGACTACGAGGCCGACTGGCCCGTGATCGGCCGGACCCTGGAGGACGCCCTTGAACATCTGGGTCGGATGCGTGCCGAAGAGGGCCGGGCCATGGCCGCAGACCTGGCCGCCAATTGCAGGGCCGTGGCGGCGTGTTTGGAGCAAATCGAAACCCGCTCGCCCCAGGCCGTCGAGGATTATCGCACGCGGCTGCACGAAAAACTGCAAAAAATCCTGGAAAAATACTCCGTGCTCCTCGATCCCTCCGACCTGATCAAGGAAGTCAGTTTCTTTGCCGACCGCGTCGACATCTCCGAAGAAATAGTGCGCCTCCGCTCCCACGTCGAGCAGTTCCTCTCCACCATGGAATTGCCCGAAAGCTCCGGGCGGAAATTGGAATTCCTCACCCAAGAGATGGTCCGCGAGGCGAACACCATCGGATCGAAGGCCAACGACGTGGAAATCGCCCGCCAGGTGATCGAAATGAAAACCGCCATCGAACGCATCCGCGAAATGATTCAAAACATTGAATAAAGTGCCTGCAAAATTTAAGAAAAAACTGGTAATCGTTTCCGGCCCGTCGGGGGTGGGCAAAACCACGGTTATGCAAGAGGTTTTTCGGCGGGCGCCGGTGCCGCTGGCAGCCAGTGTTTCGGCGACTACCAGGCCGCCCAGGCCCGGCGAGGTGGACGGGAAAGACTATTATTTCCTTACCAATGACGACTTTCAACTACGCCGCCAGAGGGGCGATTTCCTCGAGTCTTACCAGGTCTTCGACAAAGATCACTGGTATGGAACCCTCAAGAGCGAGGTGTCCGCTGGCTTTAATGCCGGAAAATGGGTAGTCTTAGAGATTGACGTGCAAGGCGCCTTGACAGTAATTAATAGCTTTGCCGATGCAATTTCGATTTTCATACATCCCGGATCGCCGGAGGAACTTGAGTGTCGGCTTCGTGGCAGGGGAACCGAAAATGAAGCCTCGATTGAGCGGCGCCTGGCCAGGGCCCGCGATGAACTGGCCTTTGCCCCGCGATATCAATATATCGTCGTAAACGACCGGATCGAGAATGCCGTGCAAGAGATCTGTAACATTTTGACCAAAGAATGGGAGAAAGCCTAAAATGATTGAAGAACTGCGAGAAGAGGAAATTGTACGCAAAGTGGGCGGGCGTTTTAAACTTTCCACCCTCATCCAAAAACGCCTGGTAGCCCTGAATTCCGGCGCCCGGCCACTGGTCGATTTGAAAACCGACAACAAAATCCAGGTCGTAATCCAAGAAATCCTGCAAGACAAGATTTATCTGGATACCGAACTGAACGTGCAAATCGCGGCCGACCAGCAAGCCGCCGCGGCCGACGAACTGGACTTCCACAATCTGTAAACACAGCGATCAGCATTCAGCTTTCAGCTTTCAGTTCATACAATCGGCCGACTGCTGACGGCTGAAAGCTGATAGCTGACGGCTGAAAGCTGATAGCTTTTTACCTCAATGAACACCATGAAAGGCCGCGAACTTATTATCGGCGTAAGCGGCGGAATCGCCGCCTTCAAAACCGCCGCCCTGGTCAGCCGGCTGGTCCAGGCCGGCGCCGGCGTGACCGTTGTCATGACCCGCTCGGCCACGAAATTGGTGGGCCCGAAGACTTTCCAGGCCCTTACCGGGCGAAGCGTGCTTACCCGCGTCTTCGGCCCGGGCCCGCATCCGCACATCGAATTGGCCCAAAAGGCCGAACTGCTTTGCATCGCGCCCGCCACGGCCAATATCATTGCCAAGGCCGCCTGGGGGCTGGCCGACGACCTGCTGAGCACGCTGCTTTTGGCCTTTGACGGCCCGGTGCTCATGGCCCCGGCCATGAACACGCTGATGTGGCAAAAACCCGCCGTAAAACGCAACGTCGCCCAATTGCAGGCCGATGGTATAACGCTGATCGATCCTGAATCGGGTTACCTCAGTTGCGGCGCAATCGGCGCCGGACGCATGGCCGAACCCGATCGAATCTTTCCGATAATTTGCGAGAAATTACTGGGAAAAAAATAATCAATGTATCGCGAATTGCAAATTGCAAAATGCAAATTGCAAATTTTAAATCGGACGAAATTTAACTCCTTGGCGCCCCGTTCTCCAAAGTTTCCCTTAGATCTTATCCCAAAACAAAAAAATACAATGATGACAAGAGGTTATAACAATATTTTTTTGGCAAGTCAGCCCTCACCCTAACCCTCTCCCAAAGGGAGAGGGGACTTTTGGGATAAGCCCTTTGTTCAATTTGCAATAAAAACCATCCGCATTCATCTTCATCCTTCAACCTTCATCCTTTCGAATGGCCCGCATCCTTATCACTTCCGGTCCTACGCGGCAGTATCTCGATCCGGTGCGGTATCTGACAAACGCATCCAGCGGGCGAATGGGAGCGGCGCTGGCGGCGGCCGTTATCCAAGCCGGACACACGGCGGTGGTCGTCAGCGGGCCGGTAGATGTGCCTTACCCGGACAAGGCCAAAATCGTCTCCGTCCAGTCTACCGAAGAAATGCTGGAGGCCTGTTTGAAAATCTTTCCCGCCTGCGACGGCTTGATTGCGGCCGCGGCCCCCTGCGATTATCGCCCCCTGGCCGTGGCCAGGCACAAAATTCGCAAAACAGGCAATCCGCTCATGCTCGAACTGGTCGAAACGCCTGACGTGGTCGCCAAATTGGCCGATGCCAAAAACAGGCAATGGATGGTGGCTTTCGCCCTGGAAACCGAAGATCGGCGCATCAGGGCCATGCAAAAACTGGAACGAAAAAACTGCGATCTGATCGTCCTTAACGGTCCCGAAGCCCTCCATGCCCCGCACACGCAAGTCGAAATACTCGATGCCTCAGGCCATGCAATCGCCAATTTCGCCGGCAGCAAGCGGGAAGTCGCCGGGCAAATTTTTCGCCTCATCGAGGAACGTTTAATTCAACACCAGGGCTAATTCTTCCAATTATTACACTATTCTGTTGTTCATAACCACCATAAGGTAGTATTTGGTTTAGGCTAAAAACTGAGTTTTATGCTTTTTCTATGTTTGGTGTCCAATAAAACCAGCTATTCGTCAATTTTGGGCATGTAGTTTTTTTGGGTAATTATTATATTTTTGGGGGGGTTTGATTGACAAAAATTCGCAAACTTGATATTCTACAGTTGTTAAACTTAATAAAAGGGCTGTCCGACGACGCCACGGCTGCTTTAATAGGGTTTTAATTTGGCGTGCCTTGTTTTACTTGAGGTAGCGTTTCTCTCGCTTTAGCGAATCCCAGCGCGTACACGCGCGTAAGCTTTGGCCGATGAGAAGTAAAGCATAAACCTCAAGGTTCTGCCCGCACTTTTCATTTCGCCAAAATTTCTTTCGTGCTAAACGTGCTTCTTGTCCGGCCATTGCCCCATGCTTATCCCAAGGCTTGGCTGGATGGATTTAATTAAAACGTTTTGAGGTTAACACATTTTTCACAATCGGATCATTTAACGACTTTTCCGGAAAATTCGTTTACACACAGGGGAACAACTATGAGAACGAAAATTGCTTTATTGGGTGTAGCGGCATTGATGATCTCAGCTATTTTATCCTCAACTGCCTTAGCGGTTTCGCCAATCTGGTGGTTTGACAGTTCGACGGACAAGCTCTGGTCCAATGTCAATAACTGGAATCTAACCGCTAGCAACGGACTCCCGCAAACCACGGGGAGCCCGGTCGGCAACGACGTGATATTCGACAACACAGGCTCAGCTGTCGCGCCTTACCCGGTCACCAACGAAGTGGACAACAGCTACTATGGGCCGATCAACAGCCTGTGGTACAGTCAGTTAGATCCCAACCCGTCGTGGAACCCCACTCCTCCCAATCCTCCTAGCCTGGCTATTCCTGCAATCAACGTTCACAAAACCCAGATCGACGCCGGCGTAATACTGACGATTAACGGCAGCGCCGCCGCACCGTACACGGGTATGAATGGTCCTTATGCACTTTTTGCCGGCGTGAACGCACCCCTGGCTACATACACCAACGGCAATAATTCGGTGAGCCTGACCTATATTGTCGGTGCTGACTCCAGCAGCCAGATGAGCATCCAATCTTGGACGGGCGACAGCGCCACCAGCGGCGATATAGACGTCGGCCAATCCATCGGCGGTAACGACGCCCAAGGCAATGCCATCGCAATACTCGATATGTCGGATTTGGCTAATTTTACCGCTAATGTTGACCAGGTGCTGATCGGATACAGCAAATCCACCGTTTCCGGCGATCCCGCACGCAGGAGCGGCGCATTGTATTTGGCCCAAAACAATACTATTACCATGAACAACCCCGGCACGCTCGCCAATGCGGGTCTGATTGTCGGCTATGCTGGCCGCAATGGCGCAAAATACAACTTCCTCTATCTCGGCCAAACCAATGTCTTGAATGTCAACAACGTGATAATCGCAGGCAAAAGGGGCTCTCAGGGATGGATGATGTTCAATACCGCGAAGTGGGCGAGTTCACAGCTCAAAATGCGGGGCAAGGACGGATCGAGCCCCGTGAGCAGCATCATTCTCGGTGAAAATAGCGAGACCCCGTCCGGAAGCGCCAGCGACGCTTACGGCCTGATGGATCTCAGGGGCGGCACGGCCGACATCATCGTGGACCAGCTTATCCTCGGTAGAGTTCCCACTACTGGCTCCTCTGGAACGGCCAGAGGCGGGCAAGGCACTCTGTACCTGGCCGGCGGCACCATCGACGCCACCACCATCATTCTCGGCGACCAGCTCAGCGACTGGAATTCGTCCGGCTCGACGCACGCTACTACTGGTACCATTAATGTCTCCGGCGGAACACTGAAGGTAGGCACTACCTTTACTCTCGCCTATCGTTCAACGATTGGCGGCATCAATGGACAAGTCGCCGGCACGCTGAATATCACCGGCGGTACGGTTCAGTCCGGCTGCGACATACTCGATGGCGGCGACGCACCCGTTTCACCTGCAACCGCTACATCCACGATTCTGCTCAACGGCGGCACTCTCGATATGGGCGTGGGCGGCCTTCACGCCATTGGTGGCGCTGGTACTGCTGCGATCGACTCGCTGACCTTCTCCAGCGGCACGCTAAAGAACGTCAGCCAGATAAACGGCGGCGCTAACATAAGCAAAACCGGCGCAGGCACTTTAATTATTGACGGCATAAACACCTACTCCGGCGGCACGACCGTGGCCCAGGGAACCCTCTTGGCCGATGGCAGCCTGACTAGTATCGTCACCGTCAACAGCAGCGCAATCCTCGGTGGAAAAGGCTCTATCGGCGGTTTGAACGTCCAAGCCGGCGGAACGGTCTCACCGGGTGACAGCCCAGGCCAATTGACCATCGCCGGGAGCGTCTCCCTCGGCGGCATACTCGCGGAAGAAATCCTCGGCAACGTCGCCGGGACGGGCTACGACCAACTCGTGGTCAACGACGGCAGCACGGTCAGCAATGTCACCATTGGCGGCACCCTGGCGGTAACCGACACCTACACGCCCAATGCAACCGACGTGTTCTGGATCATAAACGATACTTCCGCCACTGGAACCCTTACCGGCACGTTTGGCACCATCACCGGACTGCCGGCCGGATTTGACGTGTTTTACAACGTCGATTTTGCCACAAACAGTCTCGCCCCAAATAGCGGCAACGACGTGGCCATCGCACTACTGGTCCCCGAACCGTCCGCCTTGCTGATGTTGATTATGGCCGCCGGGTTGGGACTGTTGTTTAAACGATTCCGCAGGTAGCAATTTAACCGTTTACACTAAAGTTTATCACAAAATGTGAATAGACAGTATTAATAATACCCGTTTTGAAGATAATGCTTTTTCCATAATAGAATTACTTCAATTGGCTTTAAAACAAGTCATTTACGCACAGGAGAACAACTATGAGTAATTTTGAGAGAATGGCGAGACGATTGGCCGCGTTGAGTTTGGCGGCCTTGGCGATCGCCGCAGTTTCAGCCTCGACTGCCTTAGCGGCAGTAGATATTTACATTGGCCCTACAGTGGACGGCTACTGGTCCACCAGCACCAACTGGAGTCTCCCTGTGCCTCCGACTCCGGTTGGGTGTGATGTGACCTTCAACAGCGCGGCGGGGTTGGGTACTATCAACTATGCAGAGGATAACGTTACTAGTCCTGGAAATTTAATATCAATCGGCCCCATAAACAGCTTGTGGTACGCCCAAAATGATACGGGCCAAATCCATACCACCCAGATCGACGCCGGTTGCACGCTGAAAGTTCAGGGCGTCAATCCTACTCCCGCCCCGGGTTTTGCCGCTACTGAGTTTTTTTCGCTCTTTGCGGGCAATGTGGGCGCCGCTCAAACCAGCGTTCTCAAGACCGTGATCCAGGGCTATGGCGCGCTGGATGTGTCGAACGCCAACAATGAAAACACCACCGGCGACATAATAGTGGCTATGGGCAATGCCAATGCCGGCACCACCTACCCTGACCACACCGCGATACTCGATATGTCGGGGCTGTCTATGTTTAATGCCAATGTCGATCAGTTGCTGGTGGGCGTCGAAGGGTCTGGTTCAGGTTTGGACCGTCCGAACGGCTTAATGTACCTGGCTAAAAACAACACGATTGTATTAAATAATGCCCTTTCGCCCGCAGCCGCGGCCGGCGGCACTTCATGCCCGCTTCCCGGCGGGGCTTTGATAGTCGGCTACACGTCAAACAAGGGGGCTGGAGATGCATACGTTTGCGGCCTTTATCTCGGTCACACAAATGCGATACACGCGGACTACGTCTTGGTCGGCGGCAGATTACGACCCGGCGCCATGGGCTGGGAATCCACGACCGACGGTTCCAGCATGCAATTGCGAGGCACGAGCCAACCCCGCGTTAAACAATTTCTCATCGGCGACGAGACCAACAACTCGACTGGCGGCAATCCCACCATCGGGACGGTTGATCTAAGAGGCGGCAGCGTGGACATCATGGCAGATGCGATCATCGTAGGCCAGTCAACGACAAATTATGTCGGCGTCAACACCAGGAACGGGTATAGAGGAACAGGAACGTTATCCTTTGACGCCGGCACCGTTGATACGACCGGCATGAGCATCGCCAACCAGGCCACCGACTTGAATTCATCAGCCACAGGCACCGTAAACGTCGGCGGCACGGCAATTCTGACAGTCGGCGCCAGCGGTTTAGCCATGTCGAACTACGCCGGCAATACTAATTTTGGACAGCAAGCAACCGCGGCGAGCACGCTTAACGTCAGCGGCGGTACGGTCACGGTCGGTGCGAACATCAGCATGAATACCCTCGCCGCCGGGAACGGACCCACTACCGGCAGGAGCGTTGCCAGCACAATCAACATCACCGGCGGCTCCGTTACGGTCAATGGCAACATCGTAAAGGGCCTTCTAACCACCAGCAACGGAGGCACAGACACCGCCACGGTCACTCTCAACGGCGGAACGCTCGATATGGCGAGCAACAGCATCGGAACCGTCAGCGCCGTTCGACAACCTGAATTTCCAGAGCGGAACCCTTAAAAACGTCGGCGGCCTTTACAGCGTTGCCGACGGCTACGGATTGAATAAAACCACTGCCGGCACCCTTATCCTCGACGGCACCAATGCCTACACCGGCACCACCAAGGTAACCGCCGGCACTTTGCAGCTTACCTCCGGCGTCACGATTGCCAGCACTGTATTCGACGTATTCGGGGGCACATTGGACGTTACCGCCTTCAGCCCCTATAACTTGCCCGGCGGAAAGAGGCTCCAGGGCAACGGAACGGTCCTCGGATCGATTGACATAGCAGGCACGCTGGCGCCAGGCGAAAGCCCGGGCCAATTGACCATCGCCGGAAGCGTTGGTCTTAGCGGCTCGCTGGCGGAAGAAATCAACAGCAACGCCGCCGGGACCGGCTACGATCAACTCGTAGTCAACGACAACGGCGCTTCGGTCAGCAATGTCACGCTCAGCGGCCTCCTGGCATTGACAGTGTCCGGCACCTATGTGCCCCTTGGCGAGCCCCTCTGGATCATAAATGACACCTCCGCCACAGGAACCCTTACCGGTACGTTCGGCACCGTCACTGGATTGCCGGATGGATGGCAGGTGTTATACAGAGTCACTTATGATCCGCTTACGCCAAACCTCACCGAGGGGAGCGGCAACGACGTGGCTATCCTTACCGTTCCTGAACCGGCAGCCTTGCTGATGCTGATTACGGCCGCCGGGCTGGGACTGTTGTATAAACGTCGCCGCAACAAATAATTCATCCGCAGGATTTAATAGAATAAATCCCCACGGACAAATAAGGTTAAACCAAGGGCCTGTCAAGACTGGTAACCCCGTCTTGACAGGCCCTTTTTCTATCAATTATAAACATAAGCGTTCAGGTCCATTAACGTAGCGGGCACAAATATAGCAGGCACGCTCCGTGTGCCCGTTATATTTGCCTCTACCGCCACCCGGGTTAACGGAGTTGCCCGTGCATTTATTCGAACTGCTCGTCATCCTGCTGATGATCGGCTTCAACAGCCTTTTTGCGGCATACGAGATCGCCTTGGCTTCGGTCACCATCGCCCGCCTGCAGGTGTTGGCCAGGGAAAATCATCGCGGCGCCAAGGCAGCCTTGTATATGAAGGAGAATTTCGAGGCCAGCCTGGCCACAGTGCAGCTCGGCATGACGGTTCTGGGAGCGATTGCCGCCGCCACCGGCGGGGCGGGCGCCGAGGAAAAACTCGCCCCCTTCTTCCGCCACTGGCTGGGCGTCTCGCCGGGTTTCTCCGAATTCCTGGCAATCGCCGTCATCGTCGTCCCCTTGACTTTACTCACCCTCTTTTTCGGCGAACTGGTCCCAAAGGTCTTCGCCATCCGCAACAAGGAGCTGGTCTGCCTGCGCCTGTCGCCGGGCATGAAATGGTTCACCTTCAGCGTATGGCCCGCCGTGTGGTTGCTCGAAAACGCCGTAATGGCCATTATGAACTGGAACGAACGCCGCCGCAAAAACGGCAGCCTGGACCTGCACAGGGCCGAGTCCGCCGAATTTCAAAGCCTCAGGGCCAGCGCCGCCTTGGCCCGGGCGTCGCGACTGATCGGCGAACGCCAGGAAAAAATCATCCTGCACACCGCCCATCTTTCCGGGCGGCCCGTGCGCGAAATCATGCTCCCCGCCGAGTTCATCAGCATGCTCGACGTCGGCGCCACCCTCGACGAATCGCTGATCACCGCCCACCTCGACATGCATACCCGCTTTCCCGTGGCCCAGAACCCGGGCGATCCCCAATCCATCATCGGCTACATCAATCTCAAGGACCTGCTGGCCCTGATGCGCCTCACGCGGGGCGAGGAACCAACGCTCCGCTCCATTTTGCGGCCCTTTCCCCGACTCAGCGATTCCACGCCCATTACCGCCTCCCTGGAACGCATGATTCGCGAGCATACGCACATCGCCCTGGTCGTGGACGCCGCGGACAAAGTCCTGGGCATGATAACCTTGGAAGATATTTTGGAGGAATTCATCGGCGAGATCGAAGATGAATACGACCGCCTGCCGGCCCACGTTATCCACTCGGGCCGGGCATGGGTGGTCGGCGGCGGCATCAGTCTTCAACGTTTAAAAGACGTGACCGGAGTCGATCTGGCAACCGATCCGCCCCCACCCGCAAGCGGGTACCCGGGCGCAACCACGCTGTCGAACTGGTTTTCCGGCCACCTGGGCCGCCCCATCCGCGGCGGCGACGAGCTTACACGCAACCGAGTGCGCGTCGTCGTCCGCAAAATCCGCCGCCAAAAAGTCCTGGAAGCACAAGTGGGTTCCCTGGAATCCCAGTAAAACTCGCTTTATCGAGTGTATAAAACAGCTTACGCATGAGACGGCCGCCGGCTTTCTGCCGCCGCTGGAAATTCTGGTTTATTCGGGCGGAGGTTGACCACCGGCAAGTGTATATTTCAAGTCAGTGTAGTCTTTGTGCGGCTCCGGCGTCTTACCAGTGCAGGAATAACACGGACAACATGCCCGTGACACCCACTTTAAACCGTTACACCTAGAGAAAATGCGCTTCAATGCCTATGTCGCGTGATCTCCGATTCAACTTTTTGTATATATTTCCGGGAAAAAGACTCGGTAATCGCCCTGAGATCCGGCGTCAGACGCTCTAACACTTCTGAGCGAATCTCGTCAGGGACCCCGCCGTAGAACGCCTCGGCAACGCCGCCCGTGATGCAGGCAAGGGTATCGCTGTCGCCTCCCAGCGAAATGGCGTTTCGGATTGCATCCTCGTAAGATTCGGAGTCCAGAAACGCGATGATGGCCTCCGGCACCGTGCCTTGGCATGATTCATTGAATGTGTACGAGGGACGGATATCGTCTACGCTGCGATCCAGGTTGTAACCGAACTTTTTCCCGATCCGCTCTCTGATTTGCTCCTTGCCGGTTCCCGACCTTGCCAGGAATATCGCCATTGCCGTAGCCTGCGCCCCTTTTATTCCTTCAGGGTGGTTGTGAGAAAACTCGGCGCTTCGCCTTGCCTCAAAAAGGACCTCTTCCTCTGACTGGAAGGCAAAGCCCACGGGGCTGACGCGCATGGCGGAACCGTTCCCCCAACTGTTGTACGGCCGGGGATCGTCCGAGCGGAGCCACTGGATAAATGCGCCTCCATACCCTGCGCCGGGATAACGCCGGCCCATTTCTCTGACCGAATCCATGTACGGCCGCCCTTCCAGAATCGCGCGTGCCACGGCGACTGTCAGAACCGTGTCGTCCGTGAATCCGCACCCGGGTGGAAAAAGGGGGAAATCTTTCCTCTTGATTCGCCCATACTCATACACCGAGCCGATTATGTCTCCCGCAATGGCTCCGATCATGATATCTCTTATTCGTTTAGCAGCAATTTTAACGGCGGAAATAACCAAGCATATAAAACTGGCCGAACAGGAAGTTCGGGCCCCATTTTAGACAAATCATGACCTGGCTTCAAGCATCCGCCGCATACCAAAGGTCGAACTCGCCGCATAAGTTGCGGGGTTAATGGCAGCGCCGTCCCTGTTCCCACTCGAGACGCAAATTCACTCCTCGCCCAACGCAATATTAGCAACCCGAGATCAGATAAATCATGGTATTGCATTGTTTATGGCTGTATCAATAAAATGTGCATAAAGTTTTCCCTGAATTTTATCCTTATCCTACAAGAGTCTTTACAGGTTTGAGTCCCATGATGCCGGAAAACACAGCAAGCAAAACTACCTCCCGCTACGCCTGGGCAGGCTGGGGCGATGTAAACGCCTTTTTCGGCCTGATCCTCGACAACGTGGCGGTGATGATCGTGCTGGTCGTCTTGGTGACCGGGGCGGACCCCGTCGCCGATCGTTGCTTTTCCCGGGAATTTGTGCTTACGCAGATGATCCCGGGCACGGCCCTGGGAGTGGTGATAGGCGATTTAGTATATACGTGGATGGCCTTTCGCCTTGCCCGCCGCACCGGCCGGACGGACGTGACCGCCATGCCGCTGGGATTGGACACGCCCAGCACCTTCGCCGTGGGCGCCCTTGTGCTTTTGCCCGCCCTGAACGACGGCATGACACGCTACGGCCTCGACCACAGTAAAGCCATGGTCTTTGCCTGGCATGTAGCGGCGGCGGTCCTTGTCGCGGTGGGAATTTTCAAAACTGCCGTTGCACCATTGGGCGGAAAAATCCGAAGTTGGGTTCCCCGCGCAGGATTGCTGGGCTCCCTGGCCGCAATCGCCCTGGCCCTGATCGCCTTCGTGCCCTTGTGGACGCATATCGCCGCGGTGCCCATGGTGGGCATCGTGTCGCTGGCCGTGATTCTTGCAACCTTGGTGGCAAAATTCGTTCTGCCCGGCAAAATCCCGGGCGCATTGGCCGCCGTGGTTTTGGGCATGATCGTTTACTATCTCGGCGCTTATCTTGATCGGATGTTCGCCTGGAATATTCTCCCCTCGGTCACACCTCACGCAAATACCGCATGGCGGGCCCCGGAACTGCTGCCCGAGTTTTCGCGGAATCCCGCCTGGTGGCAACACGTTTTTCTCCAGGCATTGTCTTATTTGCCGGTCATGTTGCCGTTCGCCCTGGCGACCATCGTGGGCGGCATCGATTGCACCGAGAGCGCCGCGGCCGCCGGCGATCAGTTCAACACCGGCGCCATACTCCTGACCGAAGCCCTGGCGTCGGTGGCGGCGGGCGCGTGCGGCGGCGTGATTCAAAACACGCCGTACATCGGCCAGCCGGCCTACAAGGCCATGGGCGGCAGGGCCGCATACACCCTGGCCACCGCGATTTTCATCGGCGCCGCCGGATGGTTCGGCTGGTTCACCCATTTGTTCGAGTGGCTGCCCGAGGCGGCCGCCTTTCCAATCCTGGTCTTCGTGGGGTTGGAAATCACGGCCCAGTCGTTCCATGCCACGCCCGCGCGGCATTTTCCCGCCCTGGCACTGGCCATTTTGCCCGCGCTGGCCTACCTGGTGCTCATGCCCGTGGACCAGGTCTTATCCGGCGCATCGCCGCCGCCGCACATGGCCGCAATGCTCCAATCGCTGCGCTGCCTGGCCAACGGCTTCATCGTCACCAGCCTGCTTTGGGCCTCGGCCCTGGCCGCTATGCTGGACCGAAAACTGCTCCGCGCGGCCGGCTATTTCGGAATCTGCGGCGCATGCAGTTTCTTCGGCATCATTCATTCCCCGCTCCATCCGGCGGTGATCGCCCTTCCGCACTGGGTTTTGGCTCAAATGCCCCAAGACGCCGCCATCCGCTGCCAGTCGCCATACCACTGGACCGCCGCCTACGCCCTGGCTGCATTATTGCTCGTCATTCTTCACCTGATTCGCGGCCGAGATGGCCAATCTGCCGAAGCATCCAACCCGGAATTTTAATCCTCGGAATTTTTGGAACGTAAATCGCGATTTTCCAGAACTGCCCGACAAGTTGCATGCTGAAATCTCAAGGATTCCAATAAAAAATTCCCCTCTCCCTTTGGGAGAGGGGCAGGGGGTGAGGGTTTTTTTAAATGTTCAGGAGATTTTATTGAATTTCCTCAGTCTTGCTTCTCGATTGCGCCGCGGCGCTGCAATTTGCGGACCGCCAACAAGCAGACGGAGGCCCAAACCAAGCCGGCCATCCATCCGGCCAGCACGTCGGTCGGATAATGCACGCCCATATATACCCGACTGATCCCGACCAGGCCGGTCAGCAGCAAGGCAATGGCAAGGAAATAAAACTTCAGCCGCTCCCGGGCAACCAACTGCGACAGCAGGGCCCCCAGGGTCAGGTAGACAATGGCCGACATCATCGAATGCCCGCTGGGAAAACTGGTTGTATAAACATCGGAGAGGTGCGGCACGATCTCGGGCCGCGGACGATCAAAGGATGCCTTCAAAACGGAACTCAGTATCAGTCCGCCTATGACCGCAGCCAGCAAAAAACACCCGCCCGCATACTTCCGCTCCAGAAACAGCGATCCGGACGCAATCAGGGTCACCAAAACCAGCACGGCAACTCCGCCCAGTGCGGTCATGTCGCGGGCCACTTCCGTCACCCAATCCGGCCCGATGGGAATGGCAAGATTGTCCGGCCGGCGCAAGGCCCGAATCACCGCCTCGTCGAAACTCTGCGTCCGGCCTTCACCCACCACGTCGGCCAAGGCTATGAATCCCCACGTGCCCGCCACCACGACCAGCACCCCCAGCAGCACGGCCAACTCGTTGAGCCCCAGCCAATAAAGCATTTTGGAAAAATTACGCCTTATCATAAATGGCATAATCCGCCTAAGACTTTCATCCTTATCCGGCAATTTTCCAGATTTTTATTGCAAAATCAGATATGTTTCGATTCCGAAAAAAGATAAATTATGGACAAATCCCTTGTCTTTGTTTTAACCATTCTGCAAACGATTTCTGGCTTTCACCCGATGGCTGGCCGAGAACAATATTTTCAACACTGATATCCTCATCGAGATCGGGCCAATGGACGCCTTCCCCGGCGCCGATCAACCTCCAATTGTTACGTTCCGCCGGTTTGCCGTGCGATAGTCTCGGATACCAAGAAAGAGGAACCGTTATGGTTCGGCCGTCGGCAAGGTCTACAGACAGTGATTCATCTGTAACATTGACATTTTTAATTGGTGCAATAGGCACGCTAACCGTTGAAATATTCATTCCATACCCTCAATAATTGTTCGGAATTGTCTCGAACTAATTTATGTAATTGGCTTATTTCATGCCTGTTAAACTGTTTTGAAGCCTAACCGGACTTAACCAGAATTTGGCCTGGTTACCTTCTCGTTCAACATGCACATGGGCAGGTTCTTTACGATCACCCGCATAAAAAAAGAACCGATAAGGACCAATTTTCAATGCAGTCGGCATATAAGACAATTATCAAATATGACACCATGTAAGATTGTATCTATTTTATTGTTTCAAAATTAGCGAAACAAGACTAATTTCTATTTTACAGATACTCGCTGAAAAGTTCTTTGCCCGGCCGGGGGATTACTATTTCGGAGACCAAGAGGCCGCGGCGGCGGGCTTCGTCGGCGGCGGCTTGCACGCCGGCGCGGACGTCGGCCACCGTGCCGGTCATCAGGCACAGGCCCTTGCCGCCCAGGGCCATGGCCACATGGATGCGGAAGAGCGTAATTCGCGCGGCCTTGGCCGCGGCGTCGGCGGCGGCCAGGACGCTCGTGCCGCTGAAGGTTTCCACCACGCCCAAGGCGCCCATCTGTTTCTGATCGAGCACCACCGATTGCCCCAGGGCCGGAAACACCGACTCGTGCACGTTGGGCAGGATCAGGTGATCGATGATCGCCTCGCCCGAGATTTTCAAGCCCGCCTGGACCGCCGCCTCCACGTCGCTCACCGACCCGCCGATGACGATGATGTATTTGCCCGAGCAAATCGTCCGCGCGATGAGCAGATTGACCGAGGCCGCCTTGAGCATCTCGTCCTCGACCAGATAACCGATGCCGATGCTCGAAAGTTCAATAACGCCGACTGATGTGGGTGTTGCCATGTCTGTTGCAGCTTTCCCCCCGGCGTATTCACCGGGGGCTAAGTTAATAATTTTATCTTTCGATCCAAACCACGCCGTCGCTGATGGCCGTTACCACGCCGTCGATCGATGCGTGGACCGGTGCGCCTAGCGCGGGCTTGCCGTTTACGACCGGCGGTCGGCCCACCGCCTGCCCTTTTTTCACCCGCTCGCCTACGGAAACCACGCTCTCGCACGCCGCGCCGATGTGCTGTTTCAGTTTGATCCCGACTTTGCCAACGGCCGGAAAATTATCGACCAGCGGCCCCACGTTGCGGAACTGCCGTAGTCCGAGTTTGTTCATCAAGCGAATCATGGGCGCCTTGCGATTGGCCATTTGCAACTCTGGCCGTTTTGGATTAAAGGGCGGATTTTCCCAGCGCCTTTTTTCCGCGGCCAGCCGTGCTTGTTTTGCGTGCAGACATTTTTCGGATCCAGGTCCTCGGGACAGGAATACAGGCTGCACAAGTTGCACTCGCAGCAAAACTGCGTGCCCACGACGTTGGCCTCGCCCACCCGGTTAAATCCCAGGCTGCGCATGGCCGCGTGGGGTTCGATGGGGTGGCCAAGCAGCCAGCGCGGGCAAAGTTCCGTGCAGAAACTGCACTGATCGCAGGCGCTCTGCCCGATGCGGGCGACCTGCGGCCAGTCTTGCCGCCGGCGGCGAATCACCACGTGATTGTTGGGCAGGACGATCACTCCGCCGGTGGTCTTGTTGACCAGGGCCTGGTGATTTTCTTCCAGGTAGCCCATCATCACTCCGCCGACCATGTAGTTTGGATCGGGGATGGTCGGCCCGCCCGCAGCCGCCACGCACTCTTCCAGGGTGACGCCGACAGGCACGCGGAGCGTAACCGGTTCGGCCACGGCCCCGGCAATGGAAAGAAATTTTTCGGTCACCGGCGTTTCGGCCGCGCGGGCGACGTTGAGCGCGGTTTCCACGTTCATCACGACTGCGCCCACGTGTAGGGGAATTCCGCCCGGCGGAATCACACGCCCAAGCACGTCAAAGACCAGAATGAATTCATCGCCCGCCGGATACGTGTCGCGGAGCGGGGCCACGTCCATATTTGCCGGCAGCTTGGATCGCATCAGTTCGATGACCTCGCCGTACTTCTCCTTGATGCCGACCGCGCCGCGAGTCGCGCCGACGAGTTTCATGCCGGCGTCCATGCCCTCGATCACCGCGTCGGCAAACTCGCGGAGAACCTCTTTATCCTTGTGCAGCAAAGGCTCGCACTCGGCGGCGTTCAGCAGCAGGGTGTCGGCCTTTCCGCTCAGTTTCACGTGCGTGGGAAAGCCCGCGCCTCCGGCGCCGACGACTCCCGCCTGGGCGATATCTTGAACCGTAATTTGGGTCATCTTTAATTTGTTGCTTGTAACTTATATTGACTGGCGACAGTTTGCATATTCTCAAACTTTCAATTATAGCTTGAATTTAAAATTTCCGCCCCCCGCCCGAAGAGGGTGAAGGTTTCCCTCTAATCATCGAATTCACAACATGTTATGTCGATTCCAAATAAAAAAAAGAACCTCCGAGGCTGCATTTGCGTAATAAAAGAAAACGGCATGTTTTAAACTTCATGGCATTAGCGGGATGCTTAAAGTCCAAACCGGCGCGTTGCGCGGCGGGCAAGCCGAACTAAATTCGGCGGCCCGTGTCTTGATTGCTGAAGAAAGGAGCCTTCAATGTCTCGAAAAGGCATATTCATGCAAGAATGCCCGGTGTGCGGCAGGCCGCTGGAAATCCGCCGGGAATATCAAGGCGAGAAAGTCGCCTGCCCTCATTGCGGCGGTCGATTCACGGCCATCGACTTGTTGCGCAATCCCCTGGACGTCTGGAATCAGAACAACAGCCTGCTCCACAGGGCCGACGAGTTGCTGGAAGAATGCGCCGCCGGCAGTTCCACAATGAATTAAGAGCGTCTAACAAAATGACGTGTGCCACTGCTTGTTTGCAAGCAGTGCCGTTAAAAACAGCAAAAAAACACTGCTTGTGACCAAGCAGTGGCACACAAAATCCCGTTTCATTTCATTTTGTTAGAAGCTCTAACGAATCGAGCGGAAACTTTCAACGGGCGCCGACATTGTAACCGTGCTTCTGGCCTGTTTCGCGCTGATATGGAACCCGTAGCGGCCCAATTCCACAAGGCAGCATAGAATCGCAATAAACAATGCCGCCGCCGCTATGACCAACATTACGTTGAACGGATCGGCAACGCTCAGCTTGTTTATCAATGCTTTTAATTTTGACGGCGCCGGCGCCTCCGCGCCCTCAGGGCCGGTCAATTCTTCCAGGGTGGGTAATTTTTCTTCCAGGGCAGGCTCGGGCTCTATCTTCGCCTCGGGCTGGAGTTCCTGCTCCGGCAGCGGTTGTTCGCCCGCTCCGTTGCCAATCGGCTCCAACGAGCCGGCTAAATCCTCGGACAAAGACAATTTTTCAAAATCGATTTTTTTATCTTCAGGTGATGACACAATCGCCTCCGGAATCTCGACTGATAAGATTCTTGTTCAGGCCCGCTTTCTCGGACAGACAACCTCTTTGGCCTCAATTTATCTTATCAATATTTAATGGTCTTGTTGACTAATTCCACTCGAACAAAGGAAGTCCGAGGTGGGTGTATTTGTTAAGGATTTTAGATCTTAGTCGTGTTTCTGTTTTTTGATTTTGAATCAAACGGTTTTTCAAATGGTCGCCGAAGCAACATTTCATTCGATACATGGCTGTTTCCGAAAGGCTGCGGCGATGGTAGCCGACTCGCTCTTTCCAGTGCCTGCGGCCGTGGCGGCGGATTTCTCGAATCGCCAAGTCCCGTGCCAGAGGACGGCCACGAGAATTTCCGTGTCGCGAAATCTTCGCGTTGCGTCGCGGCGGGATGATTGCCTTTATCCCGCGTTTTTTCAACGTTCTGTAAACCTTTCGTTGATCGTAAGCTCCGTCGCCATACAATTTTTCAACCGGCGAGTGGACTTGATCCAACAGGTTGTCCGTTTGGCCGGCGTCATCGCAACTATTTTCCGTCATGGTTTCCGCCACGATCTCATGCGTATCCGGATTGATCGCCAAATGCAACTTTCGCCAGAAACGACGTTTCGTTTTGCCATGCTTACGCATTTTCCATTCGCCTTCGCCGAAAACCTTAAGCCCGGTGCTGTCTACAACCACGTCGATCGGGCCGGTATGTTTTCTAACTTCCAGCAATATAGCCATTTTCGCTGCTCGCTTGGCCAACGACGTATAATCCGGTATATCAATGATTACTTCCATCAGTTCGGCAAGCGATTTTCCCAATCCTTCCGTTTGGCGATAGGGCAATTGAAAAAGCTCTCGCAAAACGAGCATACACTCGATTGCCGTATCGCTGAAGACAAAAGGGTGTCCAACCTTGGGTTTCGCATTGTTGTGATGCCATTTGTCAATCGTGTCCTCGTTAAACCAGAAGGTAATCGACCCCCGCTTAACGAGAGACTCGTTGTATTTTCTCCAATTTGTTATTTTATACGTACCTTTGCGTGTCCCGGCCATGTCGAAACTCCTTTCATGACGTTTGTGTTGTTAGGTTCCTCCTTGTTTTACGTACTGAACGCATGAATAGTTCGACAAGACCATATTTAATTATAATTACTCAATTGAGCGACTGCGAGCAATTCATGGCGAAATACCCATAAATAACGCCCCCCATATTTATGGGTCCAAACTTCCCCTCTCCCTTTGGTAGAGGGGCTGGGGGGTGAGGGCATTCCTTGCACATCCGCTTGCTGGAAGGGCAATACGAACATGTTTGAGAAATGCCGGGCCGGCAGAACATCTTTTTCCACATACGTTTTGGCTGTAAACCATAAGCAGCCTTTGGCCTCCGCCCTTGAAATTAAGCGGCGAGTTTCACACAATGGGGACATTATCCAAACGGAATTTCTCTTAGGAAAAGCGGCCGCACAATGTCTCGACTCGATGATTGGCGCTCTTTGTATCCCTTCGATTCGCACGAGATTCGCCTGGGCGGCATGCGGTACCATTATCTGGACGAGGGCGCGGGCCCGGTGCTGCTTCTGGTCCACGGCAATCCCACCTGGTCGTTTATGTGGCGGGAAATCATCCTGGCGCTTAGGGGAAAATTCCGGCTCATTGCGCCCGATCACATCGGTTGCGGATTATCGGATAAACCCAGCCCGGCGCGGTATTCATATCGCCTGGCTCAGCGCGTGGCCGACCTGGGGCAGTTGATCGAGCATTTAGATTTGCAGCATATCACCTTAGTGGCTCACGATTGGGGCGGGCCGATCGGCATGGGCGCGGCCGTGGCTGCGCCGGAGCGGTTCGAGCGCTTCGTATTGATGAACACCGCCGCGTTTCGGGCCGCAAGCTGTCCGTTTCGCATCCGGCTGTGCCATCTGCCCATTATCGGCCCATTGGGCGTGCAAGGTTTGAATCTCTTTGCCAAGGCGGCCCTGGACCAGGCCGTGGCAAAACACGAACGCATGACCCCCGCCGTCCGCGCGGGAATGATCGCCCCTTACGACTCCTGGGCAAATCGGACCGCCGTGTACCGCTTCGTGTGCGACATCCCTTTGCGCTCCAGCCATCCCAGTTATCAAACGATTGTGGACATTGAAAAAGGCCTAGCCCAATTCGGCCGGCATCCGGTTTGTTTGATCTGGGGCATGAAGGACTGGTGTTTTTCTGCGGCGTTTTTAGAGCGTTTTTTGCAGTTTTTTCCCCAGGCCCAGGTCCATCGCCTGCCGGACGCCGCCCATTACGTCGTGGAAGACGCGCACGAACAAATCATCCCGATTTTGGAAAATTTTGTGCCGCATTAATAGCCGCATTAATATAAGGATCTCTAACAAAACCTCCCCTCTCTCTTTGGGAGAGGCACCCAAAGGGTACCCGGGGGTGAGGGCGTTTATACGTGGATATATGGTTTTGTTAGAGCCCCTAAATATAATAAGTTTGATGAGTACTGGATTGAATGGGAAATTAAATTACCTGTTCTCAATCGCTAATCCCTAGTCCCTAATCCCTTTTTTATGCCCGATTTCACCATTCGCGTTGCCGGCGACGACCTGGTTTTCAGCGCTTCGCATTTCATTACCTTTGAAGGCGGCGGCTGCGAAGCCTTGCACGGGCACGATTTTCACGTTGCGGCCGAGGCGCACGGACCGCTCAATCCCAGTCAGTACGTCGTCGATTTCGCCGTGCTGCGCGAGATCGTCAAAGGCATCCTCAAGGAATTGGACCACCGCGCGCTGATCCCGCAAAATCATCCCCGCATCCATTTGCGGACTATCGGCAACGAGTTGGAAGTGTCGCTTTGCGGCCGCCGCTGGGTGCTGCCCAAGGACGATTGCCTGCTTTTGCCCGTGGCCAACACCACCGGCGAAATGCTGGCCCAATATCTTGCCGCGCGGATATTCGAGCGTTTATCGGAGCGGAATATTTCCCTGCCCAAGGGAATCAAGGTGGAAGTCCGGGAAGGCGGCGGGTTTACGGCGATATTTCGTCACGGCGGCAACGAGTAATTTCTCTTGCTTGCCGGAGATCATGCGTTTAAACTACAATATATGTCCGAAGAAAAGATCCGCCGCAAAGTCGCTTTCGAGGCCGCCCGGCTGATATACACCCAGGAGGAAACCGGCTATTTTCAGGCCAAGCAAAAGGCCGCCCGGCGCTTCCGCGGGGTGGGAATCAACGCCGGCAAATTGCCCGGCGACAGGGAAATACGCAATCAGATCCCGGCCGTGGTCGAAGCCGTGGAAGCCCTCAGGCAAGTCCGCGGGGGTGCTTCAAAAAAATCCGCCAAGAAGAAAAAACCGCAGGACCCGCCGCCTGCGATCAAGCCGGACGACCGGTTCCGCATATATGAATTGTTGCTTTTGCCCTTGGAAAACATCAAGGAAGATCCGATAACGCATCCCGAGGGCGAAGTGCTGTACCACAGTTTGCAGGTCTTCGAGTTGGCCCGGCAAGCCTTGCCCTACGACGAGGAATTTCTCTTGGCGTCATTGCTGCACGACGTGGGCAAGGCCATCGACGCCCGCAACCATGTCGCCGCCGGCCTGGAAGCGCTCGACGGTTACATCACGCCCCGCACCGCCTGGATGATCGAACATCATACCGATGCCCTGTCGCTCAGAAGCGGCACGCTGGGCGCGCGTTGCGCGGGCGATTGGAAGCCGGGGAAAGTTTCGACGAACTTATGCTCCTGGCCGATTGCGACCGTCAAGGCCGCGGGGTGGGAGTTGATGCGCCCGACGTTCCCGAGGCCCTGGCCTACGTACGCGACCTGGCCGAAACCTGCGGCGAATAACACGTGCCTCGGTTGTTATAGGACGCCCTAGATTCTCCCTTTGGGAAGAACAAAAATTCTCTCCTCTCCCTTTGGGAGAGGGGCAGGGGGTGAGGGCATAGATGAAAAAGACCAAAATAATAAATTGTATATCCAGGTAAACCACCCTCACCCTAACCCTCTCCCAAAGGGAGAGGGGACTTTCATGTCCAATCGCGAAAAATCATCTAATAAACTCGCAACCCGGACCTGGACCGCACTGCCGGTCCTGTCCGCGCCGTTTTCGGGCGTTTGGGCCGGAGCGGCTTTAATCACGATTGTGACTTTTATCGCCTACCTTCCCTCGATCAACGGCGGATTCGTCTGGGACGACGACCTCCTGCTGACGAACAACGACCTGATCAAGTCCCCCGACGGCCTGGACTTGATCTGGTGCTCGACCGAGGCCAAAGACTACTGGCCGGGAACAAACACCTCGTTTTGGATCGAATGGCGGCTCTGGGAAATGAACCCGGCAGGCTATCATGTCAGCAACATGATCTTGCACGTCGCCGAGTGCCTGCTCATCTGGATCATTTTACGGAAGTTGTCGATTCCCGGGGCTTTTCTGGCGGCGGCGGTCTTTGCCCTGCACCCGGTGAACGTGGAGTCGGTGGCCTGGATCTCGCAGCGTAAGAACACCATGGCAATGCTGTTCTTTCTTTTGTCGATTTTGTGGTATGTGAAGGGAATGCAGCATGCGGCCGGCAAGGTGGCGCCCGGCCGCCTGGAGGGCGCAGGTCGCGAAACCGCAAGCGGTATCATTCATCATTCATCCTTCATCCCTCATCCTTCATCCTTTTATTGGTTGAGCCTGGCGGCGTTCGTAATGGCGATGCTCAGCAAGGGATCGGTGGCGGTGCTGCCCTTATTGCTCCTGGGCATAACGTGGTGGCTGCGCCCCCTGATGCGATGGGATTTTGTGCTCAGTATCCCGTTTTTCGCGGTTGCGGCCGTTTTGTCGGGCGCGAAC
Source organism: Pirellulales bacterium (assembly GCA_963838495.1). GTDB lineage: Bacteria > Planctomycetota > Planctomycetia > Pirellulales > Thermoguttaceae > JBEKIK01. Next base: position 1,887,089 of record CAWIRC010000001.1, read on the forward strand.
GTATGGTTCCAGACCCACGGGTCCGGCGAAGTGATCCGGACGGCCAGTTTCGCCGAACGGCTGGTCGGGGCCGGCGGAGCGATATGGTTCTATATTTACAAAGCGATTTTTCCCATCGATCTGTCGCCTATTTATCGCCAGTGGCGGATCAATGCTTTGAGCGGTTGGTGGTGGCTGCCGCTGGCGGCGGCGTTTGCGGTCACAACCGTGCTGTGGGCGTATAGAAAAGGCACGGCCCGGCCGCTCGCGTTTGCATGGGGGTTCTTCTGCATTGCCTTGGCACCCGCGCTGGGTTTTACCGATGTGCTGTTCATGCGCTATTCGCTGGTGGCCGACCGGTATCAGCACATCGCCATCATCGGGATCATTACCTTGGCGGCTGCGGGCTTTGCCGCGTTTTACGAGCGGGCAGGCGGCGGCATGAAGCGCGGCGCGGCGATTGCGCTGGCGACAGTCGCGCTGGCAGCCCTTGGACTATTGGCCTGGCGGCAGAACGGCTGCTACAGCGACGAGATCGCCCTGTACAGGGCCACGCTGCAGAAGAATCCCGATTGCTGTGTCGTCCGCTACGACCTCGGATACGCGCTGGTGCAAAAAGGGCGGCCGGAGGAAATGATAGAGCAGTTCGAAAAGGCCTTGCAGCTCGATCCGGATTTTCGCGAGGCGCACAACGGCCTGGGCGCGATATTGGCCCGAATGGGCCGGTCAGAAGAGGCGATCGAACATTTCCTTAAGGCCTTAAAGGAAGACCCCGGTTACATCGAGGCCCGCATCAACCTGGGGGCGGCATGGTTAGGTCCGGCCGCATCGACGAGGCCATCCAACAGTACAGGGAAGTGCTGCGCCTCCGCCCCGGCAACAGCAGAGCGCTTTACAACCTGGGAAATGCCTTCTCGCAGGCGAACCGGCTCTCGGAGGCCATCGATTGTTTCCAACAAGCGACCAAACTTGATCCCCATTTTCCCAATGCGGAGAACAATCTGGGAATAGCTCTGGCCAGGGCCGGCCGAGTACCCGAGGCCATTTCGAGTTTCCAGCATGTCTTGTCGCTGAAACCCGATCACGCCGAGGCGCACTTCAACTTGGGCAATCTAATGTTCTTGTCCGGTAAGTTGCAGGAGGCAATCAAACATTACGAGAGTGCGGTGCAGATCGATCCCGACTACCCGGAGGCGCATCGGAACTTTGGCGACGCGTTGGTTCAGGCAGGCCGGCCCGACCAGGCAATCGAACATTACCTGGAATCGCTGCGCCTCAATCCGGACGTCCCGGCCGTTTACGGCAATCTTGCCGTGGCTTATTCCCAGACGCGGCAGTCGGCCCAAGCGATCGACGCGGCACAGCGGGCAATCGATCTCGCCCGAGCGCAAGGGCAAGCGGCGCAGGCAAAAAAGCTCGAGGACTGGTTGAATTCTTATCGCGCCGGACTATCGAAATAGATAAAATTATTCTTGCTCCACTTTGCACTTCGGCAGCGCTCCCCGCAATTTTCCAGCGCCCGCGGCAGTGACCTCGGTCTGCCGGACGGTCAGCGTTTTGAGATTTTTCAAGCCGTAGAGATGGATCAAGCCGGCGTCGGAAATTTTCGTGGACGCGAGGTCCAACGTTTCCAATCCGGCCATTTTGCCGAGATTTTCCAAGCCCGCGTCGGTGATCTCGGTATCGGCGAGATCGAGATATTTCAAGTTTGCAAGACCGGCCAGGCGTTCCAATCCGGCGTCGGAAATCCTGGTGTTCATGAGATTCAGCCACTGGAGACCGGCCAGTTTCGACACGATCGTCAAAGCCGGGTCATCGACGCCGGTTCCATTTAGATCGAGCTTTTTCAAGTTGGCCGCCCCGATCAGGTTCGAGAGTCCCGGGCCGCTGATGGGCGTTTCGCGAAGCGTAAGCTGTTTGAGTTTCTTAAGCCCTTTCAAATAATCCAGGCCGCCGTCGGACACCCCGACGCAGCGGAAAATAGTCAGGTCTTCCAGGTCGGGCATGTTTTCCAAGACCTGCAATCCTTTGTCGCTGCAAGAGCAATCCTCGATCGAGAGGGAAGTCAGTTTGCTCATGCCGGCAAGATGGGCCAGGCCCGCGTCCGTAACCGCCGGATTTTGAAGTTTCAAGCTCTTTAAATTCACGAGGCCTTTAATTTGCTCCAAGCCCGCGTCGCCGATCCTTGTACAGCCGCGCAAATCCAGAAGCCTGAGTCTGTTCATGCCTTTCAAATCGGTCATGGCCGCGTCGTCGATGTCGTTATATAACAAAGAAAGGTACTGCAATTGGGGCAGGTCCTTGATCGCCGCCAGGCCGGCGTCGGTCATCCGCGAAGTGCGGCGGAGATTTAGCAGCTTGAGCTTGGGCAATTTTCGCAGCACCTGCAGCCCTTTGTCGGTGATCGCGGTATTTTCCAGCACTAATTGCTCGAGATCCCCAAAGGCCGCAAGCTCTTCGGCGCCTTCATCGGTGATTTTGCCCCCACAACGATAATTTTTGAATTCCCCGAAGCAGAGTAAACGTTTTTACGTCCCGGTCGCTTGCCTGGCGGTCCAAAAGATCGATGCCGATGGGTTTTCCGTTCGCATCGAATTCAACGCTGCCGTGCAATTCCCGGACGCGCTTGACCACGGTCGTCGCGGCGTCGTTTTCGGTCTTGGCATCACCTGCCGGCGGATTTTCGCTGTTTTTCTGCGCAGATTCAATGGGCTTATGGGCCTGGCCGGCCGGGGCTTTGCACAGGTCAATAGCCCGTCCCATCAGACAAATCACGCAAAAGGCCAGCATGGCGAACAGACGGGTATGCACCGAATCGCTCCTTTTTGAATGACAAAATGTCATGAATGCGTCAATGCCTTACAGCGTAATGAAGTGGGTGATAAGAAGCAACCCTCCCTCAATGTTGGTGGTCATAATCCGCCGACGAGGATTGCTTATTACACCAATATATATTTTTGCGCATATCTTGCCGTCCCGAACATAACGGTTTAATCTGATGTGGATAACATCGACTGCCTTTGTCCGTGTTTTTTCCGCCCGAGTGTGCTTCACAAGCAGGAGATTATGGCCATGTCAAAGCGATCGAACCGCCGCCAATTTTTAAAGACCACGGCATTGACCGGCATCGGCTTTTGGATCGCCTCGCGGAGCGGGGCGGAGGAGAGTAAATCGCCCAACGAACGCATCGCAATGGCCAGCGTCGGCGTAGCGGGCAGGGGGAGCGAAGATTCGGACGACGCCGGGAAAGCGGGAGATATGGTCGCCATTTGCGATGTGGACGAAACCCGGCTAAACAAGGCCGGCGACAAGAAGTTTCCCAAGGCCAAGCGATATGCCGATTTCCGCAAGATGTTCGAGGAGATGGGAAAAAGCATCGATGCGGTGACGGTGAGCACGCCCGACCATGTCCACGCCGCCGTTGCCATAATGGCCATGCGCATGGGCAAGCATTGTTTTTGCCAGAAACCGCTGACCCGCAGCCTGTACGAAGCCCGGCTTATGGCCGACGTGGCCCGGGAGATGAAAGTCGCCACGCAGATGGGCAATCAAGGCACGGCCGCCGCCCCGTTGCGAAAAACGGCGGCGGCGATCCAATCCGGAATCCTGGGCGACGTAAAGGAAATCCACGTGTGGACGAATCGCCCCATTTGGCCGCAAGGCGGCACAAGGCCAAAGCCCGCGGAATGTCCCAAGACTTTGAATTGGGATATATGGATCGGTCCGGCGAAGATGCGGATTTACGCCGACGGTTATCACCCCTTCAAATGGCGCGGCTGGTGGGATTTCGGCACCGGCGCACTTGGCGACATGGCCTGCCACACCATGAACATGCCGTACTGGGCATACGATCTCCGCGACCCGATATCCGTTCAGGCCGACACCTCCGGCCATAATAAGGACAGTTTCCCGGCATCATCAAAAATCGTTTACGAGTTTCCCGCCACCGACAAGCGCCCGGCCGTAAAACTATTCTGGTACGACGGCGGCAATCTGCCCGAGGAACAAGTCATCGGTCCGATGTACGAGCTTTTCGGCAAGGAGATCGAAAAAGACAAAGAGCTGCTCAAAAGCGGTTGTGTAGTCGTCGCCGATAAGGACACGCTGTATGTTCCCGGCGATTACGCGGATAATTTCATAAGACTATCGGGCAACAAACCGCTTCCGGAGGTTCAATTCGTTAAGTCGCCGGGCCATTTCCAGGAATGGGTCCGGGCCATCAAGGGCGGCGAACCTGCCAAGTCCAACTTTCCCGACTATTCCGGCCCACTCACCGAAACCGTGCTCTTGGGCAACCTGGCCGTGTGGGTTGCCGACAAAGGCCACGGCGAAAAAATCCTCTGGGACGCGAAAAACCTCAAATGCACCAACATCGAAGGCCTGGAACCGCTCATCAAGCCCAACTACCGGCCCGGCTTTACCTTGGACGTTTAGGGCTTATCCCAAAAGTCCCCTCTCCCGACCAACTTTCGGTCGGTGCCCGGAGAGGGCTAGGGTGAGGGCGAAACTGCCGATGCTCATTTTTCGATGCTTTTGGTCTAAACGCGGCAGGGCTCACGACTCCCGATTGCTTCGCGTAATCAAGCTAAACAGGGCTTTGGCCGCTTCTGCCGGACCGGCGGTTGCATGGCCCTGAATGCCCAACCGGGTGCGAATCTGCCCTACAAACACGCCTGTAGAGAATGCCGCCTGGAAGGTTTTGATCGCCAGGGGATCGTGGAGATGTTTGTATTGCGGGGGACCGAAAATATTGGCGAAGTAGGTATGCACCAGCCCCGTCGAGGTTGTCGTGCCCTTCGACATGGCCGCCCCTTCCCGGAATGTTTTCAAGGCCTCTTCCACGGTTCGGAAAGGCTCGATTATGAGATGGTCCTCGTCCACTTCCTCGTAATTGTTGGCGTACAGCAAATAATCGACGGGGTAGCCCTTTAGCACGTCTTCCAGGGTGGTGATCGGCAACACGCAGCGGGCATTGACTTTCGACGGGCTCATGATCACCGCCCGGTCGATCTGCCCAAAGGCGTATCCCTGCTGCAGGTCGTCCAGGCGGATGAACGCCCCAATCTCGGTGCCGTAGGCCAGCAGGCGGCCGTCGGCGGCGATTTCCAGCGATCCCATGTCGTCGGCCACGATCCGCAACTGGCGGATATTGTCCTCGCCCAGGATGCGAAACGCCTCCAGCGACTCTGATTTGCCCGTGGCCGTGTCGCCGATCAATAGCACGTTGGCGTGTGCGCCGGTCTTCATGACGATGTTCGTCATGGCCCCGTGATAAGGCAGGCGGCCCCGCTTCATCATCACGATGTTGTGCAGGGTAAGGACCATTTTTTTAACGTACCCGAAATATCCGAAACGATCCTCCAGCGGCACCGCGCCCACCAGCAAACCGTTCTCCTCGTCGTCGAAAAACACGGTGGGCAAAGGCCCGAAATCGATCATCAGCTCGGAAGGAGTGCCGTAAACGAAGACCGCGTCGGGCCGGGCGCCTAGCTGGCTGTCGCTTGCCAGCTCGAAAAGATTGGCCAGCGAGCAGCCCAACCCCAAATATCGTTGGTGAAAATAAGTGTAAATCACCAGCGGCCCGACCTGCGCCGGGTAGCAGAGGAAACGCGACGCATCGAGACTTAACTTGGCCAGCGGATTGCAATCGATCTTCTGAAAACTGCCCATCCGCTTGTTCATGGGCGGATCGAGAATAAACGGCGGGTCGATCCACACCTGGCGAATTATCGGAATGTCGCGGAGCACGCGATCGTAGGGCGCGGGCAAATGCGCGTCGCCGGGCACGGCGATCAATCCCACGTTGCATCCCGCCGATACCTGCCGGTACACGCGCGGATGATCGCCGGTAATGTTCTCGCACGCGTCCCGGTACAACCCCCGAATCATGTGCGTCAGTTGCTCCACCGTGATGTTGAAGGCCCGGTACGGCCGGCGATCCATGCCGCTGGGCCCGGGCAGGGAATGCAAAACCATGTAGCGGTGATGCTCGCGCCAAAAATCGTACAAACCCTCGACAAAACGACTCAACGCCGCCCGATATTCCATGCAATTGCCGAAGCCGGGCACGGCCTTGGCGGCTTCTTCGATCGGCATCGCGGCCAGCGCCCGCAATAAATCAACCAGCAAAGATACGCCGCTCTGGTGCAATAAATCCAGGGGAATATCATCCAGCAACGGAGAATCATGCTTCCGCAAAAGATCCACATACGCTTGCACTATCTGCGCGAACGCATGGCTGCCGACGATTTCCTCACTCGAATCGCATCCCAGACCCAGAGAGTGCAGAATTACATGGTCGCGTTCAATGTCCATCCGTTGTAGCGACATGCTGATTCCGCTTTCTCGCCGTTAGAACTTCATGCTTTGCAGGGTTTGCCGCAAAACGTTGGCGCTGTTGTGCAGCCCTTGCAGCTCCTTGGGCCAAAGTTCGATTTCGCAAGTCCCCAGGATTCCGCCCCGGCCCACCACGGTAGGCACCGAGATCGACACATCGTGCAAATCATAGCAGCCGTTTTGCATGCTGGAGATGGGCAATATCCGGCGGCGATCCAGTGCAATAGAATGGATCACCTCGGCAATCGCCAGGCCCACGGCAAAACCCGCGCCGCCCTTTTTCTTTATGGCTTCCGCCCCCGACGTTTTGGTGCGGTTGAAAATCTCGCCCGCCAACTGCAAATTCCAAGCCGGGTGTTTTTCCAAGGGCAGCCCGGACAGCGTCGCCCCGGACCAGATGGGCACCATGCTGTCGCCGTGCTCGCCCAGAATCAGGGCCGACACCTGCGTGGCGGGCGCCGACAGTTTCTCGGCTATCAGGCTCCGCAGCCTGATCGTATCCAAAAGCGTGCCCAGACCGAACACCTGTTCCGGAGGCAATCCCAACCGCTTGGCGGCCGCGTACGTGAGTATATCGACGGGATTGGATACAACAAGAATCAAGGCTCCTTTGCGCAGGCCGGCCTTCTGCATCTCATCCAGAATGCCGTTGAACAGGGCCACGTTGCGGTTGATCAAATCCAGCCGGCTTTCGTCCGGCTTGCGCCTCAGCCCGGCCGTGATGCACACGCAATCGCTGTCGGCGACCTGTTCGTAGCCGCCGGCGCGGATTACCTGGTCCGCCGTGACCGATGTGCCGTGCATCAGGTCAAGGGCCTGTCCCTCGGCCATTTCGGCGTTTACGTCCAAAAGGGCGATTTCCCGCACCACCTTGCCCGCCTGCAAGGCAAACGCCGCGCACGATCCGACCAATCCGCCGCCGCCAATAATGCTGATTTTCATGGGATCATCATATGTTGGAGTGTTAAGGCTTTCCAATGTCAAATAATAGATGGGTGATTATAAAATTCAAGCCCATGGGTTGCAACCCATGGGCTTGGTATAGCCTGTTTTCAATTTTTTATCTTTGGCTCAGCATCATCATCACCTTGTCGGTGACCGCCTGAATCAGGGCCTCTTGCTCGGCGGTGGCGATTGGTGCGCCCGGCGTAAAGGTTGAAGAATCCGCGGAAGATTGCCCGGCCGACGCTTTTTTCCCGTCGAACGAGGGCGGTTGGAAGTATTTCGGCGCCACGCCCGTGTCTTTCCAGCTCTCGCGGAACACGTCATTGGCGCAGATGTCGCAATTTTTCATGTCCAGGCGCGGATCGGTAAATCCCCACTTGCCTTTCAGTTCCAAAAGCGCCTTGGCCTCCGGCTCGGTAAAGTAATTGACGTTGCCCAAGCCCCGGGCGAGCATCAACATGCGGCAATAAGCGTCGAGAATCTCCGTCCACCAAAACGCCTTCTCCACCGTCTCGCCGAAACTTACCGTGCCGTGATTGGCAAGAATTATCACGTTCGTCTTGTGCACGAACGGCAGGATCGTATTGGCAAATTCCTTGCCGCCGGGAATCTCGTACTTCGTTATCGGCACGTCGCCCAAGAATATCTCCACCTCGGGCAGCACACACTGCGGCACAGGCTCGCGGGCAATCCCGAACGCCGTGGCATGCGGCGGATGACAATGCACCACCGACTTTATCTCCGGCCGCTCCTTCATTATCGCCAGGTGCAGCATGATCTCGCTGGTACGCTTGCGCTTGCCGGCCACCTGCTTGCCTTCCATGTCCACGATGCACAGGTCGTCGGGCTTCATGTAGCCCTTGCAGATCATCGTCGGCGTGCATAGCACCTGGTTCTCGGCGATCCGGTAGGAGATATTGCCGTCGTTGGCGGCCGCAAAGCCTTTTTTATAGAGCCGGTCGCCGATGTCGCAAATCTCTTGCTTTAACTTTTGCAGGTTTAACATGGGTTCTTTCCTCAGCTTTCAGCCGTCAGCAGTCAGCCTTCAGCTATCGCCTTAATACGCATTGCTGATGGCTGATAGCTGATGGCTGATAGCTGATAGCTAAAAAGGCAATTCGTAATCCAAAGTATCGAGTATGGCCGCGTTGTACGCGTCCAGGGGAATAATATTAGGATAAAACGGCATGGCGGCCTCGCGCCCTTCGCTCACGCCGATGCGCGAGCCCACGCCTGCACCAATTCGTCCAACACCACTATGTCTTCCAGGCGCTCCTCAAAGCGCCCGGCCAGATTGTCCCAGCTTAGTGGCGTGGCCAAATTGAACTTCTTGCCAGCCAGGCTCGGGTGCCGGCGATTCAGCGTTATCGTGCCTATGACATCCGCGATTCGCATCTGTTTCCTCGTATAAGAATCATGGTGGGACTCGCTTCGCTCGGTCCACCCTACGTCAATCGTTTTCTAAAAACCTCCGGGCAGGGGCGGATCCCTCCGCGGTAAAAATCCCCGGCCATGCGGGATAATTTAAACAAACTCACGCTTTGCGGATCGGCGACCAAAAGGTTCGCTCCGATCGCGCTCAGATCGGCCTCGATATTGCCGGCGTTGCTTGCCAACACCGCCCGCACTCCTGCAAGCCGATTGGCCAAACACATCGCCGCGGTCGTATGCGGCGTAAGCAGTATGCCCAAGGCGTCGCCCTTGGCCAGTTCGGCGGCCAATTGATCCGTAGCAGCCAGAATGCAGTCGGTCTTGCGGCATTCCGCCTTAATGCCTTCGCCCTGCAACGAACCGGCCAGCAGTTTCGGATCCATTTTCGTCCTGGCGGCGACGACCACCAATCTCAACGGCTTGGCCGACTGGCCTTTCGCTGGCGTGGCGCGTGACAATTCGATGTCTCGCTGCCGCAAGGCGTCGCGCACCGCCGGGGTGACCACCGCCTGCGGACCGACAACCACGCGGCGAACTCCGCCAAGCTTGTCTCCGATGTCGTCCATCGTCACCAGGCGCGTCGACAGCACCAGTTCGCCGTTTGCCGGCTTCGATGCTAAAGCGGGCGCCGGTTCTTGCGGCGCGGATGCCGGCGCACGCTTTAACTCCGCGAGCACCTCGCGCACCACGCGTTCGATATCCGAGGGAATTTGCGTCATCGGTCCGGAATCCCCAGCACTGTCCAGCGAACCGGCGATTTGTCGTTTTTGAGCATTTCCCGTGCGCCGATGCCGTCGCTGGTAATCATCACCATCTCGCCCAGTCCCGCCCCCAGTTTATCGACCACCAGGATGGGATCGCCTTCGATCGAGCGCCCGTCGGCCTGCAAAGCCATGACCAAAAGCAGCTTCGTTCCTTCCATGGAAGGATGCTTTAAGGTCGAGGTCGCTTTGCCCATCACTTTGGCGAGATACATGGCTTATTAGTTTTCAGTTATCAGTTTTCTGTTGTCTGTTTTATCTCATTCCCACGCTCCGCGTGGGAACCAGTCAACATTTATTTTCATTTCCCCAAAATTCTCAAATCGTCGATCATCGCGCAGCGGCGTTCGCGGGTGAAGGTGAGCGGCGTGGTGATGCCCTCGCCGGTCGGGCCGGCGATGGAGAAGGACAGGTATCCTTCGCCGCCCAGTCCCAAGCCCGCCGTGCACGCGCCGTTTTTCACGAAAATCGTGGTGTCCAGGGCCTTGCCCATCTTGGTCATGTTGTGGACGTTGGTCGAATGGATGATGGCCGTGTGGCGAAAACCATGCTCGCTCAGGCGCGCCTTTTCGATGGCTTCATCCACATTGCGGCAGCGGACAAACGGCAAAAACGGCATCATCTGTTCCACGGGCACAAAGGGATTCGATTCGTCGGTTTCGCCGAAAAGGATTTCCGTGTTGGCCGGAACCGTTTTTCCCGCGGCTTTGGCAAGCACGGCGGCGTCCTGGCCGATAAAATCCTTGTGCGGCACGTCGTGTTTTTTTTCGCCCTCGCCCACCGAGACGATGGCGGCCTTGGTCAAGGCCGCGATTTCCGCCGCCCTGAGCCTCACGGCCCCGGCGCGTTCCATGGCGGACATCATGGCGTCGAACACTCTTTCCACCACAAAAACCTGTTTCTCGGAAATGCACAACAGGTTGTTGTCGTAAGCGCCGCCTTGAATGATGCACCGGGCAGCGCGGTCCAGGTCGGCGGTCTCATCGACCACCACCGGCGGATTGCCCGGCCCGGCCACGATCGCCCGCTTGGCCTGCTGCATGGCCGCCTTGGCCACCGCCGGCCCGCCCGTGACGCACAGCAGGTTGATGTCCGGATGCTTGAAAATCGCATTGGCCGAATCCAGCGTTGGTTCGGTAATAATGCAGATCAGGTTGTCGATGCCCAGGTCTTTGCTTATCGCCTCGTTGTAGCGCCGCACGCCCTCGGCAGCCACGCGCTTGCCGCTGGGGTGCGGGTTGAATACAACCGTGTTGCCGGCGGCGATCATCGAAACCGCGTTGCCCGTAAGCGTGGGCAGCGAATGGGTGACCGGCGTTATCGCCCCGATCACGCCGAACGGGGCGTGTTCGATAACGGCCAGTCCGTGATCGCCGGAAAACACCTCGCTGCGCAAAAATTCCACGCCCAGCGAACGCTCGCCCAGGATTTTCAGCTTCTCGATTTTATGCTCCAGCCGGCCGATCTTGGTCTCTTCCATCTCCATGGTGCCCAGTTCCACGCACTGGTCGATGGCAATGCGGCGGATGTGGCCAATGATGCGGTTCCGCTCTTCCAGCGTGCGGCGGGAAAGCTGTTCAAAGGCCTCCCGTGCGGCGGTAACAGCCTGGTTCACGTCGGTGAACAAACCCAATCGGCCTTGGCGCCCGTCGCCCGTATGGGTGCCCGAGCCGTTCGCGCCCAGCCGTGTAATCACCTGTTCCACAACACTGCGGATGAATTTTTCGTCGACTTGCATGGTTAATTCTCTCTTTGGCCATCAGCTTTCAGCTTTCAGCGATCAGCAAACTGAGTGACTGGCTGACGGCTGATATCTGATAGCTGACTGCTGATTGCTGATTGCTATTTATCCTTTTGATACACGCACGATTGCCCCACGTGCACCGAATCGATGATGCCGATGATCACGGTATCGACCGGCAGGTTTTTGGTCTCGGGAGTCAGCCGGGCGCTGGAGCCCTGGGTAATCATTACGAACTCGCCTTCGCCCGCCCCCACCGTATCGACCGCCACCAGCGATCGGCCCGTGGTTACGAGCGAATCGCGGTTCTGCGGATCGAGGCGGTAAGGCTCGACGAGCAGCATCTTGTGCCCTTTCATCGTCGACACTTTTTGCGTGGCCACGAGCGACCCGGTTACTTTGGCGATAAACATGATTCAACTCCGCATTGACTTCGTAGTTGGGATGACAGTTTAATGTCGTTGTTGGGATGACAGTTTAACTGTCATCCCAACGGAATTTTATCCCAACGGAATTTTTCACTTTTTCTTCCCCGATAAAAACTCCGCCGCCATTCGGGCGACGATCAATTCTTCATTAGTAGGCATGACCCAAACTTGCACTTTACTAGTTTCCGCGCTGACTTTCGCCTCGCCCTTGGCCGATTTATTGACTTTCTGATCGAGGACGATTCCCAGGCCCTCCAGGTTTTCGAGCACTGCCGTGCGGATGCCGGGACGATTTTCGCCGATGCCGCCCGTAAACACGATCACATCGGCTCCGCCCAGCTCGACCATGTAGGCCCCCAAATAGTGCCGCACGCTCGTGGTAAACACGTCCAGGGCCAATTTTGCCCGAGAGTTGCCCGCTTTGGCGGCCTGGTCAATGTCGCGCAGGTCGCCGCTTATGCCGCTTACACCCAAAAGCCCAGACTGATTTGCCAGCACGTCAAGCACTTCTTCCAGCGACTTCCCGGTCCCCTCAACAAGCACAGGCAGTGCAAAGGGATCGAAATCGCCCACCCGATTGTTCTGCGGCAAACCGTTCTGCGGGCTGAAACCCATACTGGTCGCCACGCTTCTTCCGTCCTTGATCGCGCACAGCGAACTCGATCCGCCCAGGTGGCAGGAAATAATGCGTAAGTTCTTGCGGCCTAAAAGCTGGGCGGTGCGCTCGGCTATGTATCGATGGCTGGCGCCGTGAAATCCATATCGCTTTACCAGAAACTTTTCCGACCATTCATAAGGAATGGCGTAGTAGCGGTTGTGCTGTGGAATTGTTTTGTGAAAATCGGTTTCGAAAACCGCCACCAAAGGAATTTCCGGCAGTTTTTCGGCCAAAAGGCGCATGGCGTTTATGTAAGGCGGATTATGGGCCGGCGCAGCCGCGCCCACTTCCTCCATGGCCGAGAGCACGTCATCGTCAACCAGCCTGACTCCGCTCAACCGGCCGCCATGCACGGTCTTAAAAGCGATTGCCGAAAGCTCCCCGGCTTGTTTCAGGCACCCGATCTCGGTATCGGTCAGTTGAGCCAGGCATTGGCGGACCGCTTCGGCATGGTCGGGCACGCGGATCATCTTTTCCCGGCGATTCTCACCGATTTCCAGAACGCACTTGCTCTCTGCCGAGCCGATCCGCTCGATGCGCCCGGCGCAAGCTGAATATCCCCGTTTATGTCGAACAAACGGTACTTGAAACTCGTCGAACCAAGGTTGGCCACCAGGACCTTCATGGCATCCTTTCTCGATGAGGGATCGGAGTCTGGTGATTGGGAATTAGACCCGCAGAGCCAATCCCCAATCCCTAATCCCCAATCCCTATCCTTTAGGACAAATAGGCGGCAACCACGCCTTCAGCCGGGCGGGGAATAATGTGGCTGGCCACCAGCTCGCCGACCTGCGAGGCCGCGGCTGCGCCCGCCTCGACCGCCGCACGAACGCTGCCCACGTCGCCGCGGACAACCGTGGTCACCAATCCGCCGCCGATCTGAACGCGCTTGAGAATCCGTACGTTGGCCGCCTTGGCCATGGCGTCGGTCGCTTCCACGAGCGCGACCAGTCCTTTCGTTTCCAACAATCCAATGGCGTCTTGCATAGGAGGTAATACCTTTCTTCGCTAAGATAGTTTGTTACAAATGTCTAAATCGTGAATCGTTATAGGACGACTTTAAAAGTCGTCCTACTACTTTAATCGGCCGAGGCACGCTTGACTTGCTCCGGCAGGACCACTTCCAGGTCTTCGTGCGGGCGGGGAATAACCTGCACGCTCACGACCTCTCCGATGCGCCCACCGGCTGCGGCGCCGGCATCCGTTGCGGCCTTGACCGCGGCCACGTCGCCGGTCACAAACGCGCTGACCAGGCCCGAGCCCACCTTGTCCCAGCCCACGAATTCCACGTTGGCTGCCTTCAACATCGCGTCGCTGGCCTCGACCAGGGTCACAAAACCCTTGGTTTCGATCATGCCCAACGCTTCCATCACTTTTTTTGCCATGGTTGATATTCTCCAGGAATAAAGTTTACTGTTTACAGTTCACAGTTTTCAGTTCTCGGTTTGCAGTTCACAGTTTTCAGTTTACATAGAATTGTTCGAGAACTGTAAACTGTTAACTGTCAACTGTTAACTACTTAAACAACTCCACTTTCGTCGCATGATCGATGTCGCAGGCGTTGCCCTCGTCGGTGTCGATGTGCACTTCCAGCTTGATTTTCTTGCCCACCCGGACCAGCAAATTCTCGAATACCGTTGGGCAGGAAGAAAATACCCGGAGCGACATCAAATCCCCGTCTTTCACGCCGTAAAACTGGGCGTCCGCCGGCCCCATGTGCACGTGCCGTTCCGCGCGGATCACGCCCTTTTTCAGTTCCACTACGCCCTTGGGCCCGACCATAACGCAGCCCGGCGTGCCTTCGATGTTCCCGCTGGGCCGAACCGGAATATCCAGCCCCAGCGATATGCTGTCGGTAAAGGCCAATTCCACCTGACTTTCCGGACGCGTGGGTCCAAGCACCCGTACCGTGGGCAACATCCTCCGCTTCGGTCCGACGATCATCACGGTCTCTTCCGCGGCATAATAGCCGTCCTGGTACAGATCCTTCATCACCGTCAGCTTGTGCCCGGGCCCGAACAGTGTCTCCACGTCCTCGTCGGTCAGATGCGCGTGCCGGGCGGAAACGCTTATCACCAGGTTCGGCTTGCCCGGCGGCTCGCCCACCTGGGCCAGCACGATCTCACGGACGATCTGCTCGATTAGTTTTCGTTCAATAGGCGGTGCGGCAATGCTCATGGTTGAAGTTGACAGTTGTCAATTTACAGTTTTCAGTTTTCGATTTAGCCGCGATCAGCAGGCATCTGTTGGGGCGACAGTTGAACTGTCGCCCCAACAAAATCATTTATCTGTTTTCAATTTTCTGCCACGTGCAATTTCACGCCGGCTGCTGCTATTTTTTCTTTCCACTTGGGGTCGATCCCGCTGTCCACCACTACGTGATCGACTTCGGCCAGGGGGCACAAATGCGTCAAACTCTGGCGGCCGAACTTCGAGCTGTCGGCCACGACGATCACCTCGTCGGCCGCCTGCATCATCTGCTGTTCGGCCTCCACGATCAGTAAGTTGTTGTTGAAAAAACCTTCCTCGTTGATCCCGGCCACGCTCAGAATGGTCTTGCGGACCCGGACCTGCGACAGCATTTCGACGGCATAAGGCCCCCGGGCAACGCCCGTGCGCGGACATATATTGCCGCCTACCAATACTAGGTCGCTCATGGTATCCGAGGCGAATAAATTAGCCACCGGCAGCGAGGTGGTAACCACGTGAATCGGCCGGCCAACCAGCAATCTTGCTACCTCATAGGTGGTGCTGCCACCATCCAATAGTATGGTATCGCCGTCCTCGACCAATTCGACTGCCCTAGCGGCGATGGCCTTTTTCTGTTCCCATTGCAGGCCCTGACGGGCATCGAAATGAGGCAGTTTTGGCGATGCCCCAGTGTATAGAACCCCGCCGTGAATCCGCCTGGCGCAGCCCTGGTTTTCCAAATAGTCCAAGTCCCGCCTGACAGTCGATTCTGATACCTCCAGCGTCTCGGCCAATTCCGGCAGCGAGGCGAAACGCCCCATCCGCACAAGTTCCAGCAGTCGATTGCGACGTTCTTCCACGAGCATGGCTTGATTGTCCTTAAATATCCTCGCCAGGGCCCCTATTTCACATTATGCCATATTTATAAAATGTATCAAGTAAATTCTTCCATTAATATGGTAGAATTCTATCATTATTTGGAACAATCCTCTCAACAGCCCGAAACCCGATTTTTATATTCTTCCGGCAAGACTTGTTACATATCAGCCCCCCCTAATGAGTGCACGGGGAATGCTAGAAAAGCATTTAAAACTAGGATTATCCGAACGTTTAAAGCTTTTTAAGAAAGTCTTCCAAGGCCTCAAAGAACTTGTCCGGCGGCGGGTCGTTGTGGTCGTGGTGCGGAAAGACCAGCAATTGCTTGGGTTCATTGGCCGCATCGAAGAGTTTTTTGCCGAACTGGAAAGGCACAATCGTGTCGGCCTGACCGTGCATATCCAGCAGCGGGCCTTTGTAATTTGCAATCTGCCCCAGGGCATCCAAACGTGTGTGCATCAGCAGGCGGACGGGCAGAAGCGGATAGTGATACGCCGCGATGTCTGGAGCGCTGGTAAAAGTGCCGATAAGCACCAGACCCTTTGCCCCGTCTTTGGCGGCCAGATCGACGGCCACTGCGCCGCCCAGCGACTCGCCCATCACGACTATGTCTTTTTCGGCGATTTTTTCACGATTGGCCAACCAGGCGCGGGCGGCCCGGGCGTCGGACAGAATGCCTTTTTCATTGGGCTTGCCCGCGCTCCGTCCATAGCCGCGGTAGTCGAACACCAGGACCGAAGCCCCCACGACGTTGTGCAATATTTCCAGGATGTCGGCGCGATCAGTGACATTTCCCGCGTTGCCGTGGCAAAAAAGGATGATTGCCGCGGGTTTTTCACGGGGAACGTACCAGCCGTGGAGTTTTATTCCGTCCGCCGCTTGAAACCAGGCGTCCTCGAACTCCAGGCCCCGCGGCTTCCAGTCGCCTTCAGGATATTTGGATGGAAAGTAAATTAGCGATTCTTCGAGAAACATCATACACACCACGATTAAAAGATAGATGGCCAACGCGGTAAAGATCAGCCTGAGCGTCCGCCGCTTCCATGGCTTTTTTACACATTCAACCGTGTGCCCTTCAGGATTGGAAGGGGCGGCGGGATTATTTTCCACGGTAAATCATCTAAAAAAGCAAGTGAAATCCAAGTTCCAAGCCCACGGGTTGCAACCCTTGGGCTTAACGACAATTCAAGGCCGTAAATTGAACGACCTCGCGCCGCTATTTTCATCGGCGCGAGGTCGGATGGTTATGCCATTTAAAAAACGATTACCGGAAATGGTAATTCGGGTTTTTGATGTCGAAATCGGCGTCGGTGAACCCGTTATTGAGCTTTAGATTCAAATACGTGTATTCCTCCACCAATTCCGGAGGACCGCCGGGTTCTTTCGGCCACTCGTACGACTCGTAGCGGATGGGCACGTTCAGCTCGTCGTCCACGAAAATGCGGGCCAGGTGAAAGAGGAAGTTCCGCCTCGGCACCGGATGCACGACTTGGATGCAAGTGCAAAGGCGGTTGTTGATCTTTGCATTTTTGAAGAACTTCACTTCGCACTCGCCGTATTTGATGTCCTGCTCGGCCACTTCGACCAATCGCTTGGTAAGATTCAAAATCCCCAATTCGGTGAGCGGATAACGCTGGCCGTTCATGGCGATCGGGCCATCCGGCTTGATCAGAACCTTGCCGAACATCTTGTCCTTGATGCCTATCGTGTGCGCCCACATGTTGCCGTTGTTTTGACCCTCTACGTAAATCACTTCCTGGCCTTTAATCTTGGCCGGGGCGAGAAAATACATATAAACGCTAAAAGGTTTGTGGCGGATTTTCACGAACATATGATCGAAATCGTTGAGTTTTCCGTCGATGCGTTCGCGCTTAACAATGGTGGCCGAATAGTCCGTGATCTTTTCCAGGTTGCCCATGCCGTCGTATGCCCAGCGCAGGGTGGGCATAAGCGGATGTTCGTTGGCCTGGGCAGGGGCCAACTGCGGGGCAGGCGCTGGGAGAGCAACTCCGGCCGGTCGGCGACTTTAATGGGCTGCTGCGAGCCGGCAGGTTGCTGGCCCGATTGAGCGGCATTGCCGCTGGCGCCCGGATCGGCGCCAACTTGGGCCCAAACCAAAACCGCCGGCAACAGGCAGGCTATCAACATCGGTAATCCCAGGCAACGCAAGATCTTGCAAAACTTCATGAAAAAAGCCCTCCTTGCGGGGCACCGCGGCGGTTTTGTGCATTCTACTCGCCAGGCAAGCAACTTGGCGAGGTCCAATTTTCTTCCTTGAATCTCTCTTCTTCATGAATCGCTGATATGCACAACCAAGAGCAATTTTTATGCCACATCAACTTGCGGTTAATTCAATTGAAGAAGATAACGGTCGCAACCTCCTGTTATTACGTCTTATACGAGCGAAAAGACTATATTATCCCTTTCGTTCGCCACCGTCCCTATTTTGACCTTATCGCAATACTTTTTGGTTAGAATTACAATGTTTCCTTTTATAGGGTCTAATTACCCAATCGTTTATTTGGGCTCTTTTATAAGATTCAACATCAATCAATACATTTTACCCATTTTCAATTAGTATAGGGAGGTCAGTTTCTTGGCGCTTAAAAAGATTGAAATCACGCCCATTTTATCGATCCCATTCGAAGAAAATGCCTTTGTGGCACATTTGCCCGACAGCACTGATTGCTTGATTGTTGATCCCGGTTTTGAACCGGAAAAAATCATCGACCACCTAGAAAGAAGGGGATTGAACCCGGCCGCTATTCTCATTACCCATGCCCACTGTGACCACATTGCCGGAAACGAGGCTATAAAAAAACGCTGGCCCAAGTGTCAACTGGTCATCGGCGCGGCCGAGGCGGCAATGCTCGCCGATCCCCGCTCGAATTTGTCGGCCATGTTTGGATTTAGACTTGCCAGCCCGCCGGCCGATGTCACGCTTGAAGACGGCGAATTTTACACAGCAACTGGAATTCGCATGCAAGTCCGCGCAATTCCCGGCCACTCGCCGGGCCACGTGGTTTATATAATCGAGGATTGTAATCCCGGCATGGTACTGGTGGGCGACGTGATCTTCGCCGGCAGCATCGGGCGGTTCGACTTTCCCGGCGGCGATTTCAACCAATTGGCCGAGGGCATCCGCAAGATTCTATATATGCTGCCCGACGCCACGATTCTCCTGCCCGGCCACGGCCCGACCACAACCGTAGGCCGGGAAAAACGCAGCAATCCCTTTGTGCGCGCTATTTAAAATTCCCAATTGTCACCCCAACGCAAACCCCCGGTGTTTTCACCGGGTGCCAAATAAGTCTTAGAGCTTCTAACAGAATGAAATGAAACGGGATTTTGTGTGCCACTGCTTGGTCACAAGCAGTGTTTTTTCGCTGTTTTTGACGGCACTGCTTGCAAGCAAGCAGTGGCACACGTCATTTTATTAGACACTCTTACTTATATTTTGCCGGCCGCAGGCACCACAAAGGGTTTGCGGTAATTGCGGGTGAGCAATTTGTTGGCCGCATCGTTGCCTGGGAAGATCCCTTTAACAGGATCGAACGTCAGTTGCGGACCGACGCGGATTTTTATGTCGTCGATTTTAATTTCGTTTTCGGCCAGGTGGGCCGTCACCCGATCAAAGGTTTCCAAGGCGTTTTCGCTGCTTTTCACCTCGGCCAGGTATTTCTTCAAATCTTTGCAGGTCATTTCCTGGCCCAGTTGATAGGATATATTGGCCATATTGCAGAGCGCGCTGGATAGGTGACCTTGCAGGATATCGGCA
This sequence comes from Pirellulales bacterium, assembly GCA_963838495.1. GTDB lineage: Bacteria > Planctomycetota > Planctomycetia > Pirellulales > Thermoguttaceae > JBEKIK01. The sequence goes on from CAWIRC010000001.1 coordinate 1,906,212, forward strand.
TTGAGGTCTTCCCATTTCTCGCTGCGCACGGCCTTGAGGAAGTTGCCGTGATGATCGCCGCCGCCGGAGAACCTTTTCACGACATTCCCGTCTGGATCGAACGCGACCCCGGCCGTATATGAATTGATCACTACGTAGCCCTCTGAGCCGTAGAAAATCACGCCGATTCCAGTGCCCTTTAGATTTTCGCTTTTCAGGCCGCGGACCTCGAATACGATTGTTTTGCCGTCGTCGGGGTATTCGTGCATTATAACCTGCGTGTTGGGCGTTTCGCCGGCGTCTTTGTAGCCTAGCCGTCCGCCGTAGCTGAAGACATGTTTGCTTAAAGTGTTTTCGCCCAGTCCCCAGCGGGCGATATCCATCTCATGCACGCCCTGATTGCACAAATCGCCGCCGCCATAGGGCCATTGCCAATGCCAATCATAGTGGAACCTTATTCTTGTTATGGGCAAAATCGGGGCCGGGCCGGACCAGAGATCATAATCCACGCCGGCAGGGGCCTGGTACTCGCCGGGATCTCCGATCGAATCGCGAGGTTTGTAGCAAAGCCCCCTGGCGATTTTCACTTCGCCGATCTTCCCGGAAAGGACATATTTAATCGCGTCAACGGTTCCGCTGAACGAGCGGCATTGGTGCCCCACCTGGCAGATTTTATTGTATTTGCGCGGCCTCGACGATACTGCGGCCTTCGTTAACGCAGTAGCCGGCGGGCTTTTCCACAAAAACGTGCTTTCCGGCCTGCATGGCCCAAATCGCCGCCAAGGCATGCCAGTGGTTAGGAGTCGCCGTAGTCACGATATCGACCGACTTGTCGTCCAGTGCCTTGCGCAGGTCTTGCACGAACTTGGGCTTTCGGCCTTGAACCTCGGCGGTTTCTTCTGCCCGTTTTTGACCTACCGCTTCGTCGGCATCGATGATATAGGTGACTTCGGTATCCTTTCGCTTGCTATAGGCGTTCAAATGTTCTCTACCCCGTTGATTGACGCCGACCACCGCCACGCCGAGCCTTTCATTGGGGCTTGTGCTTTGTTTTTCTTCCGCGCCTAAGACTACGCCGCCGGGCAAAACCGCCAGCGCCGCCGCGGCCAATAACGAATCCTCTAAAAACTGCCGCCGTGTGAACCGGGACATGTATTATCATCCATCCAGGTGGTGTGCAATAAAGGGGGGATGCTATCCAACTCATTACAGTTTAACAGATTGCAAATGCAATTTGCAAGCAAATATGGCAGACGACCGCCGGTGAATTTAATTAAAAAACCTTCAGTTAATTTAATTATTTAGAACCCCCTGAACACACCGGGGGCTGGGTAGAAATCCCCAAGAAAAACCACAAGCGATTTATTTTAGAATCCTTAGTCCTCAGCCCATTTCAGGCGGCGGCCAACCGGGCCAGGCGCCCCAGGCGGAAGTGATGTGTTTCCAGGTATTCGGCCAGTTCGCCCGAGATGAGCAAACGCAGCTCGTTGGGTCGATCTAAGACCAGCGGATCGGCCCAGCCGTCGTTCTCATCGCCGCTTTTATCCCAGCCGGTTTCCGCGGCCGGATGCAAACCGATTTCCACCGGATCGGATGGCTCGTCGCCGCCGAGAAACAAACGGATCAAAGGCATGTCGATTTTGCCCGCATGGGCCGTGCCGTGAAATCGGGGGGGATAACGCACTTCGAGTTGTTCCATGCGGCGATGAAATCTCTTGGCGAAAATCTGCTTTATCCGCGCCAAAATCCAGGATCGCAGCGAATGGCTGCGCACCAGTGCGGAGCGAAAAAGCGAGCGCTCCTCGGCCACCCGCACTACATGAATATCGTACCTTGACAATAATTGCGGAACAAAATCCGCCACCACCGGCAGCATCTCGATATATTGATGACCGTTAAGGTGCGTGGGTTGCACTCCGTGATCAAGGAGAAACTCCACTTGCCGGGCCAACTCGCTTTGAATTTGCCCGCACAAACGCACTCCGTGCCGCTGCAAGCGGGAAAACAGGGCAAAAACACCGGGAAACCGCCCCTGGTGATCGAGCAATTCGACGGGATAGTTCTTGCCGGTAAGCGGACGGCCCTGCGTCAAATTCAGATGCACGCCCAGATCGAATCGGTTAAACGGGTCCTCCAGCCTGGATCGCCAGGCATGAAGGGGTAATCGGGCCGCCGCTTGATCTTCAAGAAGTTCTATCCAAAGCCTCAAGGCCCGCTCGGCGTCAGGGGCATTCGACAACAGCGAGGCGCTGGTCAAAAGCCCCTCTCTGAAACCCTGTATGATCCCGTCCGTGACGCCGCGATTCATGCCCAAGTCGTCGGCGTGCAAGATTACCCGCCGGTAATCGGGATTTTCCCGCTCGTTTTTCATCAGGCCGCCTTTTTCGGTTGTTCGGCCAATTTTTCCTGGAGATAAACCACTCGTGGAGCCGGCCTCGGATGCGCGAAATTCGCCCGCCACCATATTCGCAGCACCTCGGCCAGCATGGGCAAGGCGTTGCGCCGCAGCGACAAGGTCGAGGCATAGTCGTTTATCAATGTCACCGGAATGCGCTGGAAAGCCAGACCCAGCCGATGGGTCAAAAACACCACCTCGGCGTCAAAGGCAAATCCGTCGATGTTCACCCGGGAAAAAATATCCAGCGCCGCCTGCCTTGTAAACAATTTCAGCCCGCATTGCGTATCGGTGATTTGCCTGGAAATCAGCGTTTTGACAATCGCCCGAAACACACGGGTCGCCATTTCCCGCGACCAGTGGCGCGGCGCCAGGTGACGCGATCCGGCCAGGTCGCGGGCCCCAAAAACCACCTGGCAATTTCCCCCGCTGAGAATATCGTAACCCTGGCGCAAAGCGGCCAAATCAAAGGGCAGATCGGCGTCGGTAAAGGCGAGCACCCGTCCGGTGGCGCTGAGCATCGCGGTTTTTACCGCCCGGCCTTTGCCGCAGTGGTTCCTGAGCCTAAGTGTGGAAAATCGCGGTCCCAGTCCGCCGGTCAAGGCGGCGGTGCGATCCGTGCTGCCGTCGTCCGCAACCAGCACTCGATAATCGACGGCCCAATCATCGAGGAAGGCCGACAGTTGATCGAGCGTCCAAGGCAAACGTTTTTCTTCATTGAAAGCGGGAATAATGACCGTCAGATCATGATCGGCCGGACAAACTTGAATATCGTGCGGCGCCCATTTCCCAGTCAAATCCGCGGTTCGATCCATCGTCGCGCAGACAGGCCTCATGCCCTTGCCCATTTTTAATATCTTCCCATAGTGTTAAGAAAAAATATTACACACCATCAATCCATCGATGGTCGCCCCAGTCTAACTAAATCCACTGACGAGAGTAATCGAGCGTATAAAACGCGAAACATAATCAATTCTCAGTTTCGAGTAAACATCAGTGGGAAAAACATTATTATGGCAAGAGAGGCGATATGCGAGATAAAAACCGACGGGCTAAAAAGGGCAAGCTGAAGAGATAATCGCCGTGTGCGCCGTTTAAAAAGAGTTACTGGCAGGCCAAAACATTCTTACTTTCCCCCAAGTCAAAATCAACCGCCATTATCGCGAAAACTGGCATTTTTTTCGCGCTCGATGAAAACGGAATCTTTTGCATAACCCTATGCCAGTTAAGGATTTTTGTGCGGAAAACCCTCTCTGAATATAGACAGTGCCGATTTGCACCACGATAATGAACCTCATGTCCGGATACACAATACAAAAACGAAAGTTCTTCATGCACCCTGCTCATCCGACCATCGGAGTCTCAATCGCTCTGGCCGCCCGCCATTTTGAATATATCGTGCCCAAGCCGCGAAAAGTGTATGCAGTCGTGGGGCCTAAAGATCGGGCCTTGGCCGCGGCGGTGCAAAATTATCTTTTCGACTTCCTCAGCGATGAATTTCCCCTCGAGTGGAATTGGATGGCAATTAAAGCAAAGCAAAAGCCTCTGGCGGACATCACTCCGCACGACGTCGACTGCCTGGTTCTATTCGGCCGTCCCGAGGCGATGAACGCAAATGTCCTGGAACGGATTCACGATTATTGGCAGTGCGGCGGATCGTTGGCTGCGGTTCGCATCGCCGATTTTCCCCTTTACGGCAATGCCCGCTTCGCCGGCGATCTTTTTGGCGGCGAATATTACAACGAGCATCTGCTCGAGCCGGCCAACATCAGCTTGCTGTCTCAAGCCGGCCATCATCCGCTGCTCCGCGGAGTTCAGCCTTTCATTTCCCGCGGCGGGCTGCACCGCTATGAATTGTCCCTGACCGAAGCCACGCCGATATTGTTCGGTTCGTCTTCCGGCGAGACCTTGCCCGTGGCATGGGTGCGCTCCAGGCTGGGGCGGCGGGTATTTGCCACCACCTTGGGCTCTCCGCCCGACTTCCGTAACCAATGCTTCCTTCGACTGTTGGCCAACGCCATTATTTGGACGGCGCGATAGGAAACGGCTCTTTTTTTAGCATTCTCTTAATGCCGCAGGCATTCCTTCCGTTGCCACAACGGCTTAAATGTCGCCACAACAATTCGAGGTTATATCAAAAGCCTTTAAAGGAAAAATTGGGGAGTGAGCCGTTCGGCAAAAACTGAAAATCCCCTATTCCCGGCAACCTCCACGTCCCATGTTTTTTATATTTCCCCCGAATTGGGGAAAAATAACCTAATCTTGAATGATCTTGAGTTGATCTTGGACGGATCGCAACGATTGGTTTCCAAACCCTTGCACGGATAACAGAACTCGGTTGCTTGCAACATGGGTAAAATCTTGAACTCTCCGGGTAGGAGAGCATAAATCGCATGAATCGGCGCAGATCGAGATTTTCACATACGTCGCCAAGGCCGCTGCCAGGCAGTATTTTTTCTCGGCATCGGACCTGCCTTACCCGCAAATGGTTTTTCAAAGATAAGTTTTGATGGATGCCGCCAATAAAATCCGAATATTGTACGTCGAGGACGACCAGGCCTTGGCACGCCTGGTTCAGAAGCGATTGGAACACTTGGGCTATGCCGTCGAGTTGGCCTTTGATTCCAGGCAGGGGCAAAGACAATTCCAATCTTCCGACTACGACGTATTGATCGTCGATCAGACTTTGCCCGAGGGAAACGGACTGAATTTAATCCGCTCTATCGCCGCGTCAGGCCCCCTGCCGGTGACGATCATGGTCACGGGCACGGGCAACGAGCAGATCGCGGTCGAAGCAATGAAACTGGGCCTCAGCGACTACATAGTCAAGGATCTTGAAGGCGGCTTCCTCAATTTGCTCCCCATGTTAATCGATAACGCCCTCAGCCTGCGCCGGCTCCGCGACGAGCGCATTAGCATGGAACGGGAATTGGCCCAGGCACACCGGCTGGAGGCCGTCGGTCAATTGGCGGCGGGCATCGCCCACGAAATCAACACGCCCATGCAATTCGTCGGCGACAACAACCGCTTCCTCAAAGACGCTTTCAGCGACATCAACGCCCTGTTCGAAAAGTTCAACCGCCTCCTGCAAGCCCTGAAAACCGGATCCCTCACTGCGGAAACATTGGCCGAAGCCGAAACGGCACTTAACCATCCCGACGTGCAATACTTAAGCAGCGAAATCCCCAAGGCCATCGACCAGTCGCTGGAAGGCGTGGGCCACGTGGCGACCATCATCCGGGCAATGAAGGAGTTTTCTCATCCCGGCAGCGATCGAAAACAGAACGTCGATCTCGCGCACGCCATCGAAAACGCGCTCATCATTTCCCGCAATGAATGGAAAAACGCGGCCAAGGTGTTTACCGACTTCGACCCGCATTTGCCCATGGTGCCCTGCTTGCCGGGCGATCTGAACCAGGTGATTCTAAACCTGATAGTCAATGCCGCCCAGGCAATCGCCGAGAAAGCCGGGCAGAAAGGAACCATCACCATCCGCACCCGGCAAAACGGCGACTGGGCCGAAATCCACGTCAAAGACACCGGCGCAGGCATTCCCGAAGAAATTAGCCACCGCGTCTTCGACCCCTTCTTCACCACCAAGGAACCGGGCAAGGGCAGCGGCCAGGGGCTGTCCATCGCCCATAACATCATTACAAATAAACACGGCGGGACAATTCAATTTCATAGCCGCGTCGGCCACGGCACTACCTTCGTCATCCGCTTGCCCCTTAAAAAAACATGGGAAGAAAACGAACAAAAGCCGGTAATTCTGATTTAAAGCATGTCTTTGAATTCTCCCCCATCCCGCTGGGAGAGGGGACATCGAATTTCCTTTTTGCATAGCCCCCCCTTAAAAACATGCTATTTTTTTATAAGGAAGCCGGTTTGGCGAATCTCACAATTACGCGGATTGAGCAAGGAGAACCCTGTAATGAAACCGATTGTCCTGCTGATCGATGACGATGAAAACGTCCTCAATGGCCTGGCACGCGCCCTGCGTAAAGAGCCCTACCAATTGCTCACGACCCGCTCGGGCGACGAGGCGTTGCTGATCCTCAAAGACCACGACGTCGATGTGATCGTGGTGGACGAGATCATGCCCGGCATCTCGGGCGGCGATGTGTTGGCCTGGGCCGCCGAAAATGCCCCAGATACGATCCGCATCATGTTGACCGGCAACGCCACCACCGCGATTGCCATCCGCGCCATAAACGAAGGTCAAGTATACAACTTCTTCACCAAGCCCTGCGACAACCTGCAACTGGCCGTTGCAATTCGCAAGGCCATCGAGCACCGCGCGCTTTTGACCGAAAATCGCCGCCTCCTGGATTTAAACCGGCGACAGTTCTACGAACTGCAGCAGTTCTCCAAAAAACTCGGCCTGTTGGCCAGAGTAGTCGCCAAGGACCTGCGAGTCCCGCTGGAAAAAATCACCCATTCCTGTTTCGCCTTGACCGATCAATATGCCGAGTTCTTTGAACCCAAGGCCAAATTGATGCTGGATAACGCCGTGGAAGCGGTAAGCGAAGTGCAACACATCGTCAACGACCTGTTGAACTGCGCCCGCTCCAACGTTCTTACCGATCTTTCCTCACCGCAGACGTCCGTTTCTCCTGCCGAGGAACCGGTAACGCTGGAAAGATAAAGTTATCGGGCAAGCGGCCTGCGCAATACGGCCAAGGGATATCTGAAACCACTTGCGGTTTCGCACTGGATATTTCCCATCCAGTCTTAAATTTTCAACCGCGGGAATGTCATTTATTCGTGCAACCTCTTTTAAAATAAGAGTTTAACCCTGTTTTGCCGGTTTCTACCCCCGGTTGACACAACGTGTTTTACAGTAAATGATACAATGTTTTCAACATAGGGGTTGTAGCTCAGCCTGGTAGAGCAACGGACTTTTAATCCGTAGGCCATGGGTTCGAATCCCATCAACCTCACTTTTCCAAGAATCGATAGACGCTGAACTTATATCTGCCGGTTTTTCTCAGGCCGGTCCTGTTTTGTATTGCCGTCTCATAAATTATCACATATTTGGCGATTTTCGCCATTAGATCATTAGATCCCGCCTGTTCCAGGCCCGGCCTCTTTTTTCGGTAAACTTCCCAAACCCACTCCCTGATCGTGTCCGCGCTCTGCCCAACATAGAAACGCATCGTCGCTCGATGCTTTCATGACTCATTAACTGCCTTACCCCCCAAAAACTGTGGCGGAGGAAAGGCGAAAAAATGCAGTCACAGATCGGCCCCTGCCAGTAGTAGAAATAGGAAGCTCAATTCACAGGCTCATGAGCTGTTGGATAAGGCTTCTCTACAGTGTAAAGCAGTTCCTTACCCCCAGGTCAGGTCCTTCTTGGACCTACAAATGTAAAGGAGATGTGCGATGAAATCGTTTATTTTGAAGCGAGTATGCGCCTGTGCCGCAGCGGCTGCAATTGCATTGGCAACATGTGGAACCCCGGCAGCCGCAGGGGAAGGAGCATCTGGTGGAGCAATGCGAGGATCGGCTGGGAACTTTGCTTCGTTCTCAAATGCCGCCTCGGTCGCTTCACGTGGACAAGACGCCAAACTGAGCAACGCGACCTCGACGGCCGGCACCAAACTGTCAACCAATGCGGTAAGCAATGTCAAAACCGGAAATTTCCCAGCCGCAAAGGCCGAACGGATCATCCCCATCACGTCAGCCAAGACACTCGTCGCCAAGCCGGAAACCCTGACCAACGCGACCGGCACCGGCACAGCCACCATTAAGACCCATCCAACGCTCGCCCGCCGTCCGATTCCGATTATTCCCAACCATGGACCTACCCCTGGTCCGGGTCCTGGCCCAGGCCCTGGTCCGGGTCCTGGCCCTGGTCCGGGTCCGGGTCCTGGTCCGGGTCCGGGTCCGGGTCCTGGCCCTGGTCCGGGCCCTGGTCCGTGCCCTGGCCCTGGTCCGTGCCCAGTTCCAGATGACTTAGTTACAGTTCCGACGCCTTGCTGCGGTTGCAATTGTTGTCAGTGCTGCGCTTGCCAGACCTGTCAGCAGGTCCCGGATGGCAATGTCGCTTGCACTTCCTGCATGCCACAGGCCGATATTGGTGTGGTTCCGGCGAATCCGCTTCCGGCGGAAGCGGTCCCGGCCAATCCTTCGCCCATGGTTGCCCGGACCATTGCCGTGGTAAATCCGGCTGAGACCGGCGTAACCCTCCAGTTCCTAGTAGACGGCCAGCTCAAGAGCCTGCCTTCGGGCTCCCGCCTGGAGCTGACGGCCGTGCAGGCGGGTGTCCTCGTTTATGACCGCGGTGGATCATTCGGTAAGGCCCGCCTTGTGATGGCCGATGGCATCTACACCTTCGCCGGGACGGAACACGGTTGGACAGTGAATCAAAAACCATACGCCCCGCCGGAAACGGACGAGGTGGCGGCTGCCGAATAGCGATTGGAGCACTGTTCGCGGCGGCGCGTAACCGCTATCAAAAATGGAGAATTTCAGAACGGGCAGCCCCGGTTCGCCGAGGCTGCCCGCTTTTTTGTCCCGTGCGTATAATGTCAGTTATAACCAAACACGGAATAAGCACCTTAATTCATCATTCCACATTCAGCATTCTGAATTCCCATGCCCATTTATCCTCCTTCCCGATTTTTTCCGCCGGCCGAGGATGCCGATGAGGACGGAATTGTCGGATTCGGGGGGAAACTTTCCACGGAGTGGCTCTTGGACGCCTACCGGCACGGGATCTTTCCCTGGCCTATCGGCGACATGGATACGCCCATGGCCTGGTGGTCGCCCGACCCGAGGGCGATCATCGAACTGGATCGCTTCCACGTTTCCCGGCGACTGCGGCGGACTTGCGATAGCGGACGGTTCACGCTCACCCTGGACCGCGATTTTCCAGGCGTGATCCGCGGTTGCGCCACGGCCGGCAACCGTCCGGGCAATACCTGGCTCACCAGGCGGATGATCGCCGCATACACCCGGTTGCATCGGTTGGGCCACGCCCATAGCGTCGAGGCCTGGCACGGGGAAAAACTGGCCGGCGGGACCTACGGCGTGGCCATCGGCGGTTTTTTCGCCGCGGAGTCGATGTTCTATAGCCTCCGCGACGCCTCAAAGGTCGCGCTCGTTCATCTTGTCGAGCATTTAAAAAAGCGCGGCTTCGTTTTGCTGGACATCCAGCAGCTCACCCCGCACACGGCCCACTTCGGTGCAGTCGAAATCCCCCGCCGCGAATATCTCGCCCGCCTCGCCGAGGCGATTGACAAACCAGTTCACTTTAACGACGAGTAACTTTCGTGAAGCTTAAATCGTCCCCTCTCCCTTTGGGAGAGGGTTAGGGTGAGGGCGAACATCTGATTACTTTCCCTTGGAAAGATATCCCGAGTAAGATTACGTGTTTTGTTCTACAATCGCTATTTCTTCGTCAGTCAGCCCATAGAGTTCATAAACCAACTGGTCGATCTGCTTGTCAGTCGCGGCGATCTGCCGTTGGAGTACAATTTGGAGTTGCCCAGGCCGAGCGGTAGACAATCTCCTTTGTAACTCCAACATAGTTTCGACCAAATGCACCATCCGATCGTGGCGTCGCTCGTCGGCTTTGTTGGAAAAGTCAATCATACGTATAGGAATATATTCGATATACTGTTTATTAAGTGCAATATACCCGCCTCGATATATTGTACTTCTTGATTTTAGGTATACGCTGCATAAATTGGAATTCAGCAATCCGAGAAGATATTTATCACTTAATTTAACATTTTGTAATAAGGTAATGCCATACCCTCCACCTCCACCTCCTCCACTGCCTACAAAAAAATACTTTCCTTCATAATCAGCCGCAAAACAACTTCCCTTTGCAATTGCTGGAGCCAGGATCTTAGACATATTAAATCTGGAATGATTTTTCTTGTATACATAACCATACCACGCGCGACCCATTTGTTTTTTATTTCGCTCCGCTAGACGATTATGGTTTATTTCTAGGTATTTCCAGGTCAATGGATAAAGTCGTTTATATTCTTTAGGATCGATTAAAACAGATTTTCCTTTTACGATTTTATAGGGAAAAATCAGGCGTTTTGTGGCATCGGCAAGACAGTAGCGTCGAATGTTAAGAGAACCCTTCAAAAAATGTTTTAGGTGATCGGATTCAAACCAATGCTCTTTTCCGGTTGATTCCGAGTAACAAAGAATTCGATTTGATTTCTCGTTAATGGACTCCAAGATGAAGACATCATCTGCGTCGGTTTGAAGGCCAACAAATAAATGTGCGATATTTGACAATTTTGTAGGAATTAAATCAAGTTTTGTACAAAGAGCGGCGATTTTTCCATCTATTATATTCCATTCTTTTGAGGTAAAAGCTTTCGCGGGGATAGATATAGGCGCTGCAATCTTTTTTTCACACCAATCATCCAGATCATCAACTTTAAAAAATTCACATTCCTGAACACCAGATTTTGACAGAAACAAAAGGCATGTATATGTGGTTGGCCCATGAAAAACCTGTTGATGCCCAAAATGTACTATATGAGACAAATGATTTCCGGATGATAAATGCCCGCGCAATGCCTCACCATATTTTGCATTGAAGAATTTATGTGGGCAAATGAAACCCAATAGCCCAAGTTTATTTAATAAAGTTAAGCCTTTCTCTAAAAAGAGTAAATAAATGTCATAGTTGCCCTTGCCTGCTGAAACATAATGTTTACCAAAGTAATCAACAGAGTATGGTTGTATTTCATTCAAGGTCTGAATTCTTATATAAGGCGGATTACCAATAACGGCATCAAATCCACCGGAGTTCATTATTTTGTTAAAACCCTGCTTTTTATCTTGCCAGTCAAAGACGTTGACGCGTAGTTGTTCCTGATCGTCGAAGAGTTTTAGTTGGCGGCCATTGTAAAAATCCGGGCCTATGAGCGAATTGCCACATTTGATGTTGTCGCCCAGGTCGGGCAAGGCGCGCTTGTGAAACAAGCGTATTTGATTGTCCACGGTTTCCCCGGATTCGCCTTCCAATACCTTCAACAGCAGTGAAAGTTTTGTCACCTCGACCGCCTGCTCGTCGATGTCAACGCCATAGATGTTGTTTAAGAGTATGCGCTTGCGTTCCGCGGCAGTCAGTCTCCAATCGCCCGCTTTGCCGCGATAAAGTTTCGGGGTTCGCCCTTTTGCATGTTTTTCCTCTCCGTCGGCCATATACCAATCTCGATGCCAATCCAGTAAATATTGGTACGCGCCGAGCAAAAACGAACCTGAACCGCAGGCGGGATCGAGGATACGGAGTTTCGCGGCTTGTGTAGGGTTCATTTTCGCACGTCCCTCACTCCCAATCCCGCTCCCCTTCGGGTCGCGGCTAAACGGTTCGTCAGATTCACCGTTTAACAATTTCCCCACTGTATGGCGAACTATGTAATCGACAATGTATGACGGCGTGTAATATACGCCTCCCGCCTTGCGAACCTCGGGCTTATCCTCAACCTTTGCCTGATGGCCCTTTGTCAACTTGATGACTTTACCCAGAAACTGCTCGTAAACCTGCCCCAGAATTTCGACGGGAAATACAGAGAATTCATAGGGACTTTCCGGAAAGTACAAACCGCCGAGAATATCCTTTAGCGGTTTGTCATCAACCGTTAGATCGAGGGTCAGTTCGTCCGGCGGTTCAGAGCGGTCTTTTTCCTCTGTGAAGTGGAACAAACCCGAGTTATAGCGGTCGTCCGCTCGCTGGAACAATTCACGCATTCGGCGATAGATATTCGGCGCGTTTTGCAACGATTCCAACGTGGCATAAGGCTCGATCCCCCGATCTTCGCATATCCTTAGGAAGATGATACGGTCGATAATCCGCTGCACCGCGAAATTCAAATCGCGCTGTTCGAGACCTTCGTTTCGCAATGCTAAATGTCGAGCAAGTTCAGTACGCCAACCTTCGATTTCACTTAAAAATGCCTTATCAACCTCGGCCGTGCCTTTTTTTACTTTTTTACTTGTGACGAATCTTTCCAGCGATCCCTTGCGAATTGCCTCCGGCGAGAATAGCCCGTAGAGTTCGTCCCAACGTTCGACATATTCAGTGTAATTGAGATATATGACCCTGGCGGTGGATGCCTTGTCGTCTTTATCAGGACGGATGCGACAATCGTAAACGGCGAATTCCTCGAAATCGGTTAAGATGCTCACCGGCAGTTTTGCCGACCACGCATAGCGGCGCAATTGATATGCCGGACTGATCGCCTCGCCGATATCGACGGAAGGCTTCTTGGCCTCGACGAAGAAGCTCCTCTGTCCGCCGCCTACGCGAAAACAATAGTCCGGCGCTTTTGTTCGCCCGCCGATTTTTATGGCGTCTTCGTGTATTACTTCCTTGTATGCGTCGGCATAGCCTTTGCGATTATATATGTCCCAGCCAAAGGCCTCGAAAAGGGGGTTTAAAAACTCCTCGCGCAATTGGGCCTCGTTGTATTGGCCGGATTGATAAGTTTCCTTATGGGCGTCGAATCGTTCAACCAATTCCTTCACAACCGCGGGCGCTGTCATGTAAAAAACCTCCCCAAATGCAGGAGTAGAACGACTTATTTAAGAATCTTATTCTACCGAGAATATGTTGCAATGGTAGGGAGCATGAAATGCACCGGAACAATTATTTCGGTGTTTTTCACACACACCCTATTTCGCTTATTTTGGGGGCCTGGTGCAAACAATTAACGCAGCAAGAACGCCGGGAACCCATCCCGCCAGGGTTAGAAGAGTCACTATCAATATTATGCCGCAGCCTTTATCCAATACGGCCAGCGGGGGCAGGATTATGCACAAAAGCGCTCTCCAAAAGCTCATGTTATCCTCTTATTTTCCCGGCGCGCACGGAAATATTCGATCGCCATCGGCATCACCGAGATGACGATGATGGCCAGGATGACCCAGTGAAAGTCGCGTTTCACCCACGCCTGCCCGGCAAAGGCATATCCGGCAAAGAGGAACAGTGCCACCCAGGCCACCCCGCCGATAATGTTGTAAACGATGAACCGCGCATAGTTCATCGCCCCGATGCCGGCCACGAAAGGGGCAAAGGTGCGGATAATCGGCACGAACCGGGCCAGGATAATCGTTTTGCCGCCGTATTTTTCATAGAAGCGATGCGTGCGCTCGAGATATTCTTTTTTCAGAAAGCGGACCTTGCCCGTAAATGCCTTTGGCCCCACATAATGCCCGACCCAATAGTTCACCGTATCGCCGGCAATGGCAGCCAGGCTAAGCAGGACAAAAAGCAGCCAAACGTTAAGTCCTTTGGTGGCGAAGGCCCCGGCGGCGAAAATCAGCGAATCGCCGGGCAAAATCGGAGTCACCACCAATCCGGTCTCGCAAAATATAATCACGAAGAGTATAAGGTACGTCCAGGCGCCGTAATTCTTCAACAACTCTGCCAGAACCTGATCGAGATGCCGGAAAAGATCGAAAAAATACCTAATCCACTCCACCGGAACCTCCAAGAGAAAAGACGAAACCCCCGGCGTGTTCACCGGGGGCTAAATGAACGGCATACTTAGCCCCTGGTCAACTTGTGGAAGCGGGTCATCAGGTCGCGGGTCACCGGGCCGGGCGCGCCAGATCCGATCATGCGGCTGTCAACCTTCACCACCGGCACCAGTTCGGCGGCCGTCCCGGTCAGGAAACATTCGTCGGCGATATATACGTCATGCTTCGTGAGCGGCGTCTCCAGCACCGCGATGCCGGTCTGCCGGGCCAGGTCGATGACCACGTCGCGGGTAATGCCCTCCAATATGCAGGCCTCCAAGGGCGGAGTAAGCAACCGGCCCTGGCGGACGAGGAAAATGTTGTCGCCCGTGCATTCGGCCACCTCGCCCTTGCAGTTGAGCATCAACGCCTCGATGCACCCCGCCTGCACGCCCTCGATCTTGGCAAGAATGTTGTTCAGATAATTGAGCGACTTGATCCGCGGGCTGAGCGCGGCCGGATGATTCCGCACCGTGCTCACGGTGATGATCTCCAAACCCCTCTCGTACAGTTCGGCCGGATAAAGAGCGATACGATCGGTGATGATAATTATTTGCGGATTGCTGCACCGGTTTGGATCGAGCCCCAGGCTGCCCACGCCCCGGGTAACCACAACGCGAATATATCCATCCTTGATTTTGTTGACTTCCAGCGTGTTGTAAATTGCCTTGGCCATTTCGGCCTTGGTCATGGGGATTTCGAGAATGATGGCCTTGGCCGAGTTCCAGAGCCGATCCAGGTGCTCATCCAGCCGGAACACCTTGCCGCCGTAGGAACGGATGCCCTCGAATACGCCGTCGCCATAAAGCAGGCCGTGATCGTAAACGCTGATCTTGGCGTCCTCTTTGTCGTAAAGAGCGCCGTTGATATATATTTGAAGCGAGTTTTTGGAAGACATGGCCATAGGCTATACTTGGTAATTGATTCATGCGTTCCCACGAAGGACCGTGGGAACGAGTAATTATTATTAAAGGATGCTCAATTATCTGGTTCCCACGCTCCTGCGCGGGAACCCACGTTTGCCGCTACGCTCCGTAGGTCGTGGTCAGACCCGAGGATGCGGGCGGTGCATTCCCACGGAGGACCGTGGGAACGAGGAACTATGAATGAGATATAGCTTGCAAAACCGCTAGCGGTTTCCTTAATTTTTATTCCTCACTCATCCCTTATTTCCCATCTTTCATCGCGCATCATTCATCATTCTTTTCAATCTTCCCCCGGGCGAGGCGGACAATCCGGTCGGCCTGGGCGGCCAGGGTCTGATCGTGCGTAACCATCACTATAGTGAGGCGGTGTTCCATATTCAAGGTTCGCAGGATTTTTAGTATTTCCTGGCCCGTGACCTGGTCCAGGTTTCCTGTGGGCTCGTCGGCCAGGAGCAGTTCGGGCTGGGCGATCAATGCCCGGGCAATGGCTGCCCGCTGCATCTCCCCCCCCGATAGTTCCCGCGGTTTATGATTCAGGCGATGGCTAAGCCCCACCGTTTCCAGCAGCCCCATGGCCGTAGCCCGGTGCTTTTTGCGATTTTTGAGGTATTTCCAAGCACTGTCGGCGATCATCAGGGGCGAAAGCACGTTTTCCAGCGTGGAAAGCTCGGGCAGGAGGTGGTAGAACTGGAAAATCATGCCGATCCGCTTGTTCCGCAAGACATCGCGCTGGGGCACCGGAAGGTTGTCGATCCGCCGACCGTCGAAATGGATTTCGCCCTGGTCCGGGGCGTCGAGCGTGCCTAGGAGGTGCAAAAGCGTGCTTTTACCCGACCCGCTCTGACCGACTATCGAGATGAATTCCCCGCGGCGGATTTCAATGTCCAAGCCCGTGAGCACCGGCACCTCGATCGGGCCCTTGCGGTAGCTTTTATAAAGCCCCACGGCCTTCAGATGCCAGGCCGCCGCCGGTTTGACCGGGGCAACAGGTTCAGGAACAATGCGAACAGCGTCGGGCTGCTGAAGTTGCGTCATGGGAAGGTGCGGAGGAAGAATCAGATGGGGGTGATCTTTGATCAGAACGACCTCGGGGCCTGATTTGGACGCGGGGGCCGGCTGGTGCGTTTCACGCACCCTGCCGCCGGATTTCAATATCTGCTCGACTTCGTTACTCATGTCGCAAGGCCTCCACCGGATGCAATCGGGCAGCACGCCGGGCAGGCAATATGCTCGCCGCCACCGCTATGGCCACCGCCCCGACAACTATGCACGCCACCGTGCGCGGAACGATGATTGTGGGTATTTTATAGAAGTAATAAATCGTGGGATCGAATACCGGTTGGCCGGTGATCTTCCCCAGCAGATCGGCAATTTCGTTGATATAACGCACAAAAAGCAGCCCGATCAAAAGTCCCAAGCCCGAACCGATCAATCCCAAAAGCAGCCCGTAGGACAGGAATATTCCCATCACGCCGCGGCCCGACGCACCCAGCGACTTGAGAATCCCGATGTCGCGGGTCTTTTCCACCACGATCATGTAAAAGATGGCCAGGATGCCGAAGCCCGCCACGGCGATGATCAGGAACAAGAGCACGTTGAGGATGGCGGTTTCCGTCCACACCGCGGCCAGAAGCGGCCCTTGCTTGTCGCCCAGGTCTCCACCGCGTATTCCTGCCAGGGAAACGCGGCCGCCAACTTGTCGCGGACCTTCTCGCCATTGGCGCCGGGCTTCAGTTTGATCTGGATGGAGTTGACCAATCCCTGGCCCGTTGTGGGATCGATCATTCCCCGCAATTCCTGGAGTTTGCGGATGGGCACAAAGGCGAAACTCGCATCGTATTCGCTCATCTTGCTTTCGTAAAAATCGACGACCGTGAAATTGTCGTATGTAAACTTGGGCGGTTGGCCGACGGTTATCGTGGCCAGCGTCACGTCTTCGCCGGGCAGAATACGGAAACGATCTTCAAAACCCGCATTCGGATTTTGCCTGTCCTTCAGGTACCGCTGGCTGGCCATGGCAAGACCCAGCACTATGCCGGTGTTCTGTTGCGTGGCCATGTCGAACTCCCGGGCCTGGCCCTCGCCGTATCCAGCAGTGCCGGGCGCCGCGGCGGAATTCGGCAATGGCCCGCGGTAAGCGAAGGGATCCGCCTGGGGGGCATTCGGCCCCGGCATGGGCAACGAACCGGATCCGAATCCCGCGATGTTCTTGTTGCCATCGCCGCCGAGGGCTTCTTCATAGGCCGTTGCGGATACGCCTATAGAACCGTTCGCGGCAGGAGAATTCCCCGCGCCGGAGGTCTCGCCCCTTTGCTTTTTGAACATTTCTTCCTGATAGGCCTTGATCCGGGCCACTTCACGGCGATGCGGCCAACCGGCGCCGGCCATTTGCGGGCGCTCCGGCGCGCCCGGCCCGCCCTGATGATCGCGGACGTCGTAACCGCCGTCGCGAAGAATGAAACTCGGATTCTTGCGGTTTTCCTTGTGTTGCAGATACTTGCTGAAATCGCTCACCGCGCTTTTGGTGCTCTCGTCGATCCCTATCAATTGCACGTGCTGCGATATGGGTTGGCCCCCGTAAATGTCCCTGTATGAAATCATGGCCGGAATCATCACCATCGGCGTCATGGCCTCGATCCACTCGCCCGCTATGCGGTTGATCTCGCTCATGTGCCACTGGGCGTCGCGCATGCCGTTTAAATTCCGCGACTCCAAAACCACGTCGGAGAGAATCCCGTGTATCCGGTTCTGCATCTCGGAGGTGAATCCCTGCATCACGCTGTTGACCACGATCATCGTGGCCACGCCCAAGGTGACGCTGACGATGGGCACCAAAGCGATGTACCTCGTGCACAAATATCGCCAACATATAAGCAGTTTGTACATGAGAGAGACCAGAGCTTATAGATCAAAGGAAAGTAGCCGGCGGTCAACGACCGCCGGAAAGTTTTCAGGTGCTCATTTCACAGTATTCTTTTTGTTATTTGCCACTTTTTTCAGCATTCACCTTCATCTTTACATCCGCTTCACTAACTATCCTTATATCTGCTTCCGCGCAAAAGCGGAAACAATATCACCTCGCGGATGCTTTGCGAATTGGTCAACAGCATTACCAGGCGGTCCACGCCGATGCCCAGCCCGCCGGCCGGCGGCATCCCGTGCCGCAACGCCCGAATGAAATCCCGGTCCATCTTGGCCATCGATTCCTCCTCCGGCAGCCCTTCAAGCTGGCTGGAAAACAGCTTTTCCTGCAAGTCAGGATCGTTCAATTCCGTGTAGGCGTTGGCCACTTCCATGCCTTGGATGAGCAACTCGAAACGCTCGGCCACGGCAGGGTTGCCGGCCTTGCGCTTTGTCAACGGGCAGATGCTGGCCGGATAATCCAGCACAAAGATCGGCCCGGCCAATTTTTCTTCGACCATCTCCTCGAAGACAAAGCTTTTTATCACGTCCGGGTGTTTTCCCGCGGTGGCCATCCCCAGCCGCTCGGCTACGGCTTTGACCGCTGCCGGGTCGTGCGGCGAGACCCCCGCGTGCTGGACAAAAAGTTCGTCGTAGGTCTTTCTGGCAAAGGGCGGAGTAAAGTCGATCACCCGCTCGCCCCAAGGCAGTTTCAAATCCTGGCCCGTCGCCCGGATCGCGTCCACGATGATCTTCTCGGTAAGATCCATCATGGTCTCGTAATTTCCATAGGCCTGGTAAACCTCGAGCATCGTAAATTCGGGATTGTGGCGCTGACTTATGCCCTCGTTGCGATATACCCGACCCAGTTCGTACACCCGCTCGATTCCGCCCACCAACAGCCGCTTAAGATGCAGTTCCAAGGCGATCCGCAGGAACAGATCGATGTCCAGGGCGTTATGGTGCGTGGTAAAAGGCCTTGCGGCGGCCCCGCCGGCAATCGAGTGCAGCGTCGGCCCTTCCACCTCCACGAATCCCTGCCCGGCCAATGTGTTGCGGATCGACTGCACGATCTTTGTCCGCCGCAGAAAACGCTCCAACACGCCCTCGGTGTAAATCAAGTCCAGGTAGCGCATGCGATGGCGGAGTTCGGGATCGCTCAGTCCCGCCCATTTTTCCGGAGGCGTTTCGATCGACTTGCTGAGGAAATGCAGGTCGTCGGCAAAGATCGTCAACTCGCCCTTCATGGTGCGGTGGAATTCGCCATCCACGCCGATCAGGTCGCCCAGATCGAGGCACTGGGCAAGTTTCCAATTCCGCTCGCCCACCTGGGCCTTGCCGATCATCACCTGGATGGTGCCGGTCCAATCGCGGATTTGCAGCCAGTGCGACCCGCCCGATGGGCGCCGCAGAATGATCCGCCCTGCCACCCGGACGTGGGGGCCGTGCTGAACGGGCGGCTTGCCGGTCTCGCACTCCCCGGAGGGCTCGACAACGATCTCACCCACCCGGTCGCGAATTTCGGCTATTGGCTGATATCCGTCGAATCGGGAGCCCCAAGGGTCGATGCCCAGTTCAGCTATTTTACGCAGTTTATCACGTCTGGCTGCCTCCAGCGACTCGGCTGAGCTCTTCGATTTGGAATCCGGCCGTTCCGACATGCTTTATCCGCCAAATTACCTAGAGAATAATGCAAAATAACAGGTTGCGGCATTGTAGTGGAACCCATAAAAGGGTCAATGGCAAATAATATGCGTTGAAGGCTTATAAGCTATGGAAAACGAAGGCGGCGGAATTGCCGGAATTGCGAATTCGGGGATCGACCGGAGGCAAGGCTTATCCTCATCGCACGGGCAGCCAGACGGACATATCGGCGTCGCCGCGGTTTCCCCAGGCGTAGTAGGGCACGAGCTTGATCTGGATATCGCGGGGCGGCACGGAGTCAACCTCGCGGTAGAGTTGATTGGACGCTTGACGATGACGTGGGACTTCAATGGCCGGGACGCTTAAAGTCACCAGCTCGGAGCCTGCTATCTTCTCGCGCCGGGGCGTAAATATGCGGTGCTTGGCATCCAGCCGGAGCGCGACATCCTCGAGTTTCACCCCGGGCGGCAGGTCAACGGATTCCAGGCAGTAGACGATGGGGCCATATTTGACGGCGATCTGGTTTAACGTTTCCTCAACCAGTGGGTTGGCTTCCCAAAGGCTGGCGGCAAACTCGATGTTGAGTTCCACCACGTCGTTGGCCTTCCAGCCGCGTGTAACCTCGGCATAAGTGCCGGGCGTGAGCTTGGCGCCGGCATCCTGGCCGTTGATCTTGAGCGAGACCTGATCGGCGGAGGCCCAGCCCGGAATGCGGAGCTTAAGCGCGATCGGGCGCTTTGGGGCTTCGTCGATGATGAGCTTGACTACACCAGACCAGGGGTAGTCGGTGTCCTGGTGCAGGCGGATGCGACCGCCGCGGCCGCTCGCAGGACTATTCACGGTCGCGGCAGGCGCATCGGCAGCGCCGGCGGCGAACCACGTCGTGCTGAGTGTGCTGGCGCCGTATAGATGAACCCAGACGGTGTCGGGCGAGAGAGAGTAAATGTAGTTCTGGCCTTCGGCCACGGTGCGGACAATGTTGGGCGGGCAGCAGAAGCTGCCGGGAATGTTCGGCACGCGAGAGCGCGACCAGCGCAGCGGCCAGGTGTTGTCGGCCAGCTTGCGAAGCGGGTTGACATAGAAGTAATTCTTCCCGTCCAGGCTGATGGTCGCCAGCACGCCGTTGTACATGGTGTTTTCGAACGAGTCGGCGTACCGGGCGTCGCCGGTGAGTTCGAGCATGCGGAAGGTCCACATGGCGTAGCCGATCGTGGCGCAGCTTTCGTTGTAGGCGGTGAGATTGGGGAGCTCGAAGTCGCGGCCATAAGCCTGGTGCACGAGTTGCACGGATTTGTTGTTGCTCGAACCATCGGGCGAAGCGGCGTCGTATTTGGCGCCCGTGGCGCCGGTGATGTAGAGCTTGTGTGCGGCAACATCATCGGCAATGCGTTGCAGCGGATCGAGCAGCGTCGTGTCGCCCGTTTCCGCCACAACGTCGGCAACTCCGGCGTAGAGATAGTTGGCCCTCACGGAGTGGCCGACCGCCTTGGTCTGCTGCCGGAACGCAATGCGATCCTGGTTCTGATCGGTGCCGCCTTTCCCCTTTTCAGACTGTAGATTGCGGATGTCGATCATCTGCTTGGCAAGGTCAAGGTAGCGCTTCTCGCCGGTCGCCCGATAGAGCTCCACTGCGCCCATGTAATGCGAGGGGCAGACGGCGCTCTGGGCCAGCTCGGCCGGGCGCGCCGGCAAAGATCATCGAGGTACGCGGCGGCCTTGCGGGCGGTTTCCAGCAGCGTGGTCTTGCCGGTGGCTCGATAGTGCACGCAAGCCGCCGTCATGAGGTGGCCCATGTTGTAAGTCGCAAAGTTATCAGGTCCGGAGGATTCCCCGGCGGCCTCGCCACGGCGCACGGCAATCATCTGCTGGTTGTAGAGGTAGCCGTCGTCGCGCTGGGCCTTGGCGATGACTGGAATGATGGAATCCATGAGCCTGTCGAGCTCGGGGTCATGGGTGACGGCGTACATCTGGGCGACGGCCTCGAACCACTTGAGAAAGTCGCCGTCGTTGAAGGCCGGCCCGCCGGTCTGGCCGGGGCCCCCCGCCGCAACGCCGGCGGCGACCTGGAAATTCATCCAGGCCTTGCTCTGGCGGGTGTCGCAGTAGAGCGACCACATGTAGGGGATCATCGCAGTGCGGCAGACCTCGAAGCGTTCGCCCCACAGCCCGCCGGTCCATTTCACGTCCGCCAGGTCGGGCATGTACATCTTGGCGTGGGGCGATTTGGCGGTGTCGACGAGCAGCTTTATCGCCCGCTCGCGCGGAGGGTACGGTAGCGGCCGCGCCTAAAACCCCGAGCAAGATTCCCGCGATCACGGTGCAAGTTCTGGTTCGCATGATGATGCCTCGCATGGGCGATGGAAGGAAAAAAGGATCGGAACTATTTTTCTGTTGGCCATTGATTCTCTTGGGCCGGCTGCGGGATTGAATTATCAAATCCAGCTTAAGCCGCCGAGGCAATCTGTCAAGCCAGGAGTTCTCGGCGCACTGCAATCCGGGCCTTGATCCAGCGGCGGTTATGGGGGACCCATCTTTGTCCCCCTGGAAAAATCGGCCGTGTCGAGTATATTCGTATAATATCGGAAACAGTGCCAAGTGGTCAAACGATGTGTGGTATTTCCCGGTCGCGATGCGGCTGTGGCATTGTAGACGGGATTGCACAAAAAACGACAACTGCCTGCCAGGCAATAAAACGCATGGGAATGTTCGACACGGTTGGAACCTCCGATTCGACTTCGAAACGAAAGGCGGAGACTCTGCGGAAACTCGATCGGCTGAACAAAGCGCTTAGTCACGAGGAGCCCGATCGAGTGCCGATCAGTGATTTCTTCTGGGGCGGATTTATCCGGCGATGGCGAAGCGAATTGGGATTGCCGGACGACGCCAATCCGTATTACCACTACGATCTCGATTGGATTGCGACGGTGCCGAACATGGACCCGTGGATCCGGCCGTTCGAGACTTTGAATGAGACGCAAGACGAGGTGGTGGTGAAGACAGGCTTTGGGGCGATCATGCGAAAAGTCTACGCATGTCCCATGCCCGAGTTCATCGGTTGGGAGATCGACACGCTGGAAAAGCTGGAGGCGGCCGATTTCGACGATCCCTGCGACCGGCGGCGTTTTTTTTCGGCCGGCGACAACCAAATCGCCGGTGTCGGCGACGGTTTCGAGCGCAATTCGCCGCCGTGGATCGAAACCGTCTTGTCGCTTTGGCCCGATTTTCCCGTATACGGCAGCATGATCGAGTGTTCCGAATGCATGACGCGGCTGATCGGCCCGCAAAACCACATGATGTGGATGGCCCTGGAGCCGGAGCGGTTGGGGGCGGTGCTGCGACGCGTCGGGCAGTTCTATCTGGACTGCGCCAAGGCGGCCATCGACGCCGCCATGCCGTGGCTCGACGGATTTGTCATTTGGGGCGACGTGGCATACAAGAAAAGCACGTTCATGCGGCCCGGCTACTGGCGGCAGCACTATAAGCCGTGGGTCAAGGCGATCGCCGGTTATGCCCACGCCAAAGGGCTGAAGGTGATTTATCACGGCTGCGGCAATGTGAACGCGATTTTCCAGGACTACATCGAGGCCGGCATCGACGCCTACAATCCCTTGGAGGCGAAGGCCGGCATGGACGTGCTCGACCTGCGGCGGCGCTTCGGCCACCGCATTTCGTTCTGCGGCAACAGCGACATCCAAGTATGGGAGTCGGGCGATCGCAAGGCCATCCGCCGCGAGGTCCTCCGGAAACTCAATGCCGCGCGCGGCGGTGGGCTCATCTTTCAGTCGGACCATTCCGTGTCCAGTTCCGTTTCCGGGCAGACGTACGATTATATTGTCAAGCTTGTCCGCGAGTACGGCCGCTATCCTCTGCATCTCGGCGAGTTCGAGGAGGCCGTATGACGCCGCTGCCGCCCAATCCGCTTCTCGGCGTGACGTTTCACTCGCTCGGGGCAATGCTGGCGGCCAACTGTTACGCCCCGCAGAAGTTCATTCGTCGTTGGTCGTGGGAAATCTTCTGGATCACTCAAGCCGCCTGGTGCTGGCTGCTCTGGCCGATCGTCGGCGCCGTCCTCACCATCCCTCACTTGACGCAGGTTCTCAGTTCCGCGCCCAAACTCCCCATGCTCTATTGCTGTCTGATGGGCATCGCCTACGGCGTCGGCGGCACGGCATTCAACATTTCCATCCGTTACATCGGTTTTGCCTTAACCTATGCCATCGCCGTCGGGCTATCCAGCATCCTCGGCACGCTGACCGCGCCGATTCTCCACGGCCGGCTGGGCACGGTCATCGTCAGGCCTGGCGGCGGATGGGTAATGATGGGCGTCGCCCTCGGTGCGCTGGGCATCGCCCTGTGCGGTGTCGCCGGCAGATTCAAGGAAATCGACCTGCGCAGTGAAAATGGTGGTCCGGGAGAATTTTCCTGGACAAAAGGATTGTTATTGTCGCTGCTGGCAGGCGTGCTCTCGGCGGTCTACGGCATAGCCATCAACGACGTCGCCCGGCCGCTCGTCAACGTGGCCGAACAGATGGGCGCAAACCACTGGAAAGGCAACGTGGCCTACTTGTTCGTCAATCCCGGCGCCTTTCTGACGTCGCTCGCCTACTGCTTGTTCCTCGCCCGTGATAATCGGTCACTAGGGCAACTCGCGCGGCTGGATTCACAAGGACAAGGCGGAACCCTGGCCCGGAACTATCTTCTGGCCATGCTTACCGGCACGCTCTGGTACGGCCAGTTCTTTTTCTACAACCTGGGACACGTCCGAATGGGTTCCTACGAGTTCACCAGTTGGGCCATCCACATGATTATGCTTGTTCTGTTCAGTAATTTGCTCGGCATCCTGTTTCGCGAATGGAAAGGCTGCCGTTGGCACACGTTCGGGGCGATCGTCGTCGCTTTGTTTGTGCTCGTAACGGCCATTTTGTTCCTGACCTATGGCAACTATCTCGCCGACCGCGGATAGAAAACAGTAGAGGACAATATCATGACTCGTTATGGTTCGGTAGTGCGGCTTCATCCTGAAAAAGTGGACGAGTACCGCCGGCTTCATGCCGCGGTGTGGCCGGAAGTGCTCGCCATGATCCGCCAGTGCCACATCCACAACTACTCGATTTACCTCCGCCGTCTCGAGGACGGACAATACTACTTGTTCAGCTATTTTGAGTACCGCGGCAACGACTTTTCCGCCGACATGATCAAAATGGCGGCCGATCCCGTAACGCAAAAATGGTGGGATTGCTGCAAACCATGCCACATCCCGTTGTCCGATCGAAAAGAAGGCGAGTGGTGGGCGGCAATGGAGGAAGTGTTTCATCAGGATTGACCGGAAATGGATTGATCGAAGACAAACCTTCAGTCCATTGACATGAAAAGAAGTCATGATAAACACAACAAAAAAAGAGGTCTTTGTTTCCACCCAAGGTCATGCTCCGACTGCGAAACAGCAATTAGATGACCGTATTGTGCATCAGGCAATACGCCCAAATCGCAATTCCGCGCTCCTTGCACGAGTCGGCCATCAGTTCCACGCAGGCCGCTTGGTCTTCCTCGTAAAAGAATGCCGGCTGCCGACGATTGCCACGCTGGGTTATGTGATGCGGCAACCCAGGAACGATTAATCTTGCCAACCTAACCATGCCGGAAATCTATCGAAGTTTCGCTAAAATACCAATATCGGATCGTGCCCCCGAATCCACCACGGATAATAGTTCTCATCCCGTTTTTACTTTTCTTTTTACTCTAAGGAAGTGGATCCAGGAGTAGATGGTTTTTCAATTTGTTCGGGCAGGCTGGCACGATAAGAATTTAGCCAAACTTCAATTTCCTCAGCCATTGCCGATTGATGCTTGGATTGAGCAAGGTCCAAGGCCTTTTGGGCTGAGGAAACTGCTTCAGCAGATTTATTACTCATGGCGTAGGCAAACGCTAAATTCTTCCATGCATTGACATAATCAGGTGCATACGAAACAGCTTGCTGGAAATGTGTGATGGCCTCTTGATACTGACCTGCTTGCACCAATGCTAATCCCATGCCGTTGTGTGCCTCAGGGAAATTGGGTTTGAGCATCAGGGCCTCTCGGTAATGTTCGATCGCATCTTGGTTCATTTTTTTTTGACGCAATATATTGCCCATATTATAGTGGGCTTCGGGGAAATCAGGTTTAAGTCGCAAGGCCTGTCGGCAATAATCCAGAGCCTCCGATAATTCTCCGGTTTTGCTTATAACGTTAGCTAGATTAACGTAGGTATTGGCATCAGTCGGTTCCAGTCGCAGGGCTTGTTTCATATATTCAATAGCCTCCGGAGATCGGCCTAGCATTGAGAGACAATAACCTATATTGCAGTAGGAATGCGTGTCTTTTGGATTTCGCTTCAGAACCTGTTGATAATATTCCATAGCTTCTGCAAACCGGCCTGTCTCGACCATTTTCGAGCCCAACTCGTAATAGATTATGCTGCACTCTGGATTATTTTGAATTGTTTTCCGGTATAACATAACTGCATCGCGATAAAACCAAGATTGTTGCCAAGTTAGTAGCATAAGCATGCTTACAACAAACGTCGCTGCTATGTTCGCCGCAAGGCGTTTAACTCCTTGCATTTGCCGGCGCCACTGATGCCAACCCGCTACCGCCAATCCAATAACACTAAGAATGGCGATGTGTTGATAATGGTCGGATACAAGCGAGTGTTTCATAAAACCCACATCGATAAAGCCCATTACTGGCACCAGAGAGATGCAAAAAAAACTCCAAGCAAACAATAGATGCCGACCCCAGGTTTGCCGAAATTGCCACAGCACTACGGTAGCGACCACAGCCGCCAGCAGCGGCAGCCACCATAGCATGTTACCGTATTGAATATGCCATTGCTGGTATACGAAAGACAGATTCAGCGGCAATAGTGCTTTTTCAAGGTAAAACCACACCACGCCGCCAGCACCCAAGAGACGTTCTAGAAAATCCGCATTCCGAATTATTTGTTCTTGGCCATGTTTCTGAAACCATACGTTCACTATGGTTAACACCGCTGCAATTATAAAAAAAGGTACGAGTTGCAATAAATCTTTTCTCGTCAGGGGACGCTGCCACCAGTTGATTCCCAGCAACAACACGGGCAGAACTGCTACCGATCCCTTGCCGAGCATCGCCAATACAAACGCCGTCACGCTCATCCAGTACCAACGGTTTGTCATAGGCGAATAATTGCGGTTTTGAGACTGCCCACATGCAGATAGAGGATCCATCTTTAAGTAACATAAAATTGACGCCAGAAAGAAAAACATTGCCGTTAGATTTTTTCGTGACGAGATCCACGCCACCGATTCCACATTCACAGGATGTATGGCGAATATCAGGCCTCCAAGAAATGCGCCGGGAATAGATAGTTTCCTCAAAATAAGCCAGATTAACAAGGATTCGATTATGTGCATGATCAGATTGGTAATGCGATAGCATGTTGCATTCGTCCCCCACAATCGCCACTCGATCCAAAACGTGGTATTGGTCATCGGCCAATAGTCAGTCGCTTCGGTATTACACCAAAACCGGAACAATCCGTCCGAAGCTTCGATAAGTTTGTTTACTGTTATGAGGGTATCATCGTCTAAGATAAAGCCACCGCTTAGGGATGGAAGGTATGCAATACTAGCGGCGACGAAAATGATTGCTACTCCGATCATTAGATTCCATGATAATGACGGGCAGACAAAGTCTTCCGATTGGGCCTTCAAAACAAACTTACGAAATAAAAAGGGGGCAGAACTGTTTTTCATTTATTTTTCGACCTTTTCGGCCGGCCGCTGGGCCAAATCGTCAAATTTAGTTTAAGCCGCCGACTGGAAATAAAGGGAACACCTCCATTAGTATCAACGCGATGCCAGCTCTTCATCGAAACAGACCGCCACTTTTCCGCACTTGCCCGATGCCGCCAGGGCATACGCCTCGGCGACCTGACTGAGGGCGAATCGGTGAGTCACGAGTTTCTCGGGATGGATGTTCCAGCGCACCAAGCGTTCGACGAGATCCTCGGTTTTCCAGGTAGAGGTAACCCATGAGCCGAACAAGGTCTTCTGATCGTGGATCATGTCCGGGGAGGGATTGAAGGCGACGCTGCCGCCTTCGCCGAGCAGCACAATGCGTCCCCATTTGCGCGTGGCGCGGATGGCGGTTGCTCGGGCGTCGGCGTTCGCCGAGCAGTCCACTGCGCGTTCCACGCCCGCCCCCGAGGTTAGCTTCTTTACTCGGCTTACATTGTCCGGTCCAAAGCGGAGGACCGTATCGCACAGCCCCAAATCCCGGGCGAGTGCCAGGCGCTGCTCGATGACGTCGATGCCTATGATGAACCGTGCGCCCATGGCCCGGCAGAGCATTGCCGTGGCCAGCCCCACCGGTCCCAGCCCGGTGACAAGCACGGCATCATTGCCGCTTATGCCTATTTTCTCCAGGCCTTCATAGGCGGTGCCGAAGCCGCAAGCCACCTGGCGCCGTCGACATAACTTAGTTGATCGGGCAGCAGAATGAGGTCCTTTTCCTCGGCGAGCAGATAGTCGGCCATGCCACCGTCGCGCTGCCAGCCGTAAGCGCGCCGGTATTTTTCGCTGGTGCAGGAGATCATATATCCGCGGCGGCAGTCGTTGCACAAGCCGCAGCCGGAAATATGGTAGACAATGACGCGGTCGCCCGCGGAAAATCGGCGGCAGCCAGGACCGACGGCGGCGATCTGCCCGCATGGCTCGTGTCCGGCGATAACGCCTTGATAACCTTCGGGCCCTTTTCCCAGATGCTCGTGATAGATGCAGCGGATGTCCGAGCCGCAGATGGTCGAGGCCTTCATTTTAATCAGGACTTCTCCGTGGCCGGGCTCCGGAATGTTGAACTCGCGCAACAGGACCGTGCTATTTCCCGGCAGGATCGCGCCCTGCATGGTCTTCTTCTTAGTCATGTGAGTCTCCTGAAATAATTAGGGCGGCGTTATCTGGCCGCTTGGATCCCAAAGGGCTTCCCAAGTTTGTCCTTCCTTCCATAAAAACACCTGGCCCTTGATGAGCCGGCAGCCTTTGTTGATTTTCTCTATGGCTTGCATTTCGCCGGCGTCAAGCGGGTCGGCGGCGACACACTTCAGGTTGCCGAGGTAGTTGCGCCGCTTCGTGGAGAATGGAATAGGCACTTGACCTCGCTCGACCGCCCATTTGATGCAGACTTCGGCGGGATGAATGCCCCGTCGCCGGGCGATGCCCACGATCACCGGGTCTTCCAGGTCCACGGTGTCGTCCGGGGTCCGGTCGCGCTCGGGCCGATTGGGCGATCCCAGCGGGCAGTAGCCGACCGGCACGATGCCGTGATCGACGACATAGCGGAACAGTTCCGGCTGTTGAAAATGCGGATGGAGTTCCATTTCGTTCACGGCCGGTTTGATCTCGGCGTCGCGGAGCAGCAATTCCAGCTTTGGAACGCTCATGTTCGAGGTGCCGACGTGGCGGACCAGGCCCATCGTGACGAGTTTCTCCATCTGCCGCCAGGTCTTCATGTAGTTTTCGTGAATGTAGGGCCTGGCTTTAGTGCTGCGGGAGTGTACGTCGCAGCCGGGCGGGTGGTAATTCGGAAAAGGCCAGTGAACCAGATACAAGTCGAGATAGTCCAACCGCAGATCGCCCAGCGTTTGCTTGCACGAGGCGATAACGTCGCCTTCGCCGTGCTTGTCGTTCCACAGCTTTGAGGTGATCCAAAGCTCCTCGCGGGCGATGCCGCCGTGCATGATCTTTTGCAGCGAATATCCTATTTCGCGCTCATTGCCATAGACCGACGCACAATCGAAATGCCGGTAGCCGACCTGGGCCGCCTCGTAAACGGCATCGGCGATGGTTTGAGGAGTAACCGCGTCGGAACCGAACGTCCCTAGCCCGATGCCTGGAATTGTCGCTCCGGTATAAAGGATTTTGCCGGGAACACTCTTGGGATCGACGGCATCCGCCGCCATTTTGAACTGGGAAGCCATGATGGTTTAAATCGTTCGTAAAAAGGAGTGTTGAAGATAAATCAGAACGAAAATGTTCTGTTTCAGTATGGGTGAATTCCGCCAATTCCAGGGACAAAGAAATCCAGAAAAAAGAAATTCCAAAAGAAATCCTTACTTCGAATTCCTTCTGGGAATTCCCCTTGGGCATGGCCGCAATCTTACCAAAGCCACCCATTTTAGTCAATAAATGCGCCTGTCCCCTTTATCCCTTATCCCCTCTATTACATACAGGTGCGAGAAAAGCGCAGCCATCAAATGTGGAGTTTCTATTTTTTCCAGACCAATCTTTAACGAGACCAATCTTTAACAAGATCAATCTTTAACGCTGCTTGGATCGGCAATTTCGATGGCCAGAATATCCACTTGGAGGTCAACGGGTTCTTCTTTTTGAGTTAAATCGACCGCTTGTTTATCGGCGCTTACGACCTGTATGTCCAGCGAGCGTTTGGTATTGGGCTGTGAGCCGTTTTTGATCGATTCCAACCATTGTCCGTCGGACATGTCGTGGATGTCGCCGCCCTTGGCCAATTGCTTGAACATGGTCATGGTCTTTTTAAGCATTCCGGTCGTTTGCAGGCGGAAATATTGGATTTTCAGCCCGGCGAGTTTGAGCTTTCCCATATCGCCCGGGGCCTTTTCCGGCCAGTTGAGCTGATAAGCGGATATGATTTTCACGTCCTTCAGGTTCTTTGCGTCCTGGGGGATTTCAAATTCATCGAGCCGGGTGGGAGGCTGTTCCAAAACCTTCTGCCCCCTGCGAATGGCCCGTTTTTGCGCCTGCCCGGCCGAATCCAGGCGATTGCACCAAGCGTCCACCATTTTCGAGAGCGAAGTCAGCCATTCCGTTTCAACTTGTGCTTTTTTCTGGGCCGCCTCGGCCGCGGCGGACGGAGTCCCGCCGCCGGCATCGGCCCCGGAAGCCCTGCCGCGCGTCGTTGGATACCGGCCGGTCCTCGGTGTCACAAGCGTGCTCGAGGCCGCGCCGCTATCGGCGCCGTCTTTATCGTCTTCGATCGCGGCAAGAGTTTCATCACCACCAGCAAACCCGGATCGTTCAGCACCTTGTCGCTCCATCCGGCGGTTTCCAGGGGTTGCGGGCTGTCGCCCATTCGTTTCTTGAGCATCTTGAACATGCCGGCACGAATCGAGTTCAGGGGCAAAGTAGAAGCCAGCACGATGTCCTGAGACGAACGATCCAGCAAACGAACATCGGCCAGGTGCTCGGACAACAATCCTACCAGCGGTTCGTTCCACAACAATTTGGCAAGATAAGCGCCGCGTTCATAGTCGGTGGTGGGTTTGTCTTTCGCGGCTTCGCCGGGCGTAGTCTCTGCATTGGCGGAGCCCGGCCCCGGCGGCGACATCCTGATGTCCCGTCCGCTTGACTGGGGTATTGTCCACGTGCTCCCTGGCGCGGAAGCCGTCCCCTCGATTCCGGAGGGAATCCCCATCGTCATCCCGATGGCCTGTGAACTGCGATTGAGGAAATACTGCTCCAATTTGGCCTTGGTATCCGGATTAAGCTCTTCGCTTTTATATAAAAGCAGTTGGGCGTTGAGAAATGCGGGGTTGTCCTGCAAGAGGAAATCCATTACCGGATCGTTCGGCTCCGGTCCCTTTTGCACCAAATTCTCCGCCAATTTCAGGGTCAGTCCCTCCGAAGGATTCTGCTTGACTAATTCCAACGCGCTCGAACGCATCGTGGCGGGCTGTATTGCCCCTTGCGTAGTGGCCGGGCGGATTTGTTCGGGGGAGGTGATCACTTGTACTATAATTTTCTCGTTCTCGGCCGAGGGAATTTGAACCAGCGTCTTCAACACCGCATCCACCGCTCTTGAATCATCGTCGGTCGTTATCTTTCCGCTCAGTATTTGCTTCAGCGTCTCCCGCGCGGCAGGGGAACCGTTCCTGCCTAAAGCCTCGATAACCGCCTCAAGCAAACCTGGCATGGTGGTTTGCGAGTAAATCGCATTCGGGTCCGACGATTTGGGCGTCTTCAACATATCGGCCAGTCCCTGCGCCACCTGCTCTTTGCCGGGAAACTTCTCGCCCAAGTATGCCACCGCTTCCAGCAGTTTGGGATTGTTTTCCTGCCTGGCGCGCATGAAGTCGCCCTTTTGCCATTTTGATATGTCATCCGGGAAATTGGGCTGGGTGGATGCGTTCTCGGCCCCGGGCACGGTCTCCCGAGTCGTCCCACGCCCATGTCCGCCGGGCTGTGGCTGCGGCTGCTCCGACTGCGCCGGTTCCGCTTGGATTTCAGGAGATTGATTTTGCGTGCTCTCTTGTCCGGCTTGGACGTTCTGATCGGCGGGCGCATCTTTCTGTTCGGGCGTGGCAGGCGACGTGTCGGTCGGCACCTCCGGCATCGGCGGAGGCGCCGCTTGCGCTTGAGCTGTACTGACCGAGGCCGTAGTCCTTGCCGGTTTTGTTTCGCTGCCGCCGCTGAAAATTTGCCAGCCGATCACCAAGACCAGCGCCAACACCAAGACCCCTGCCGCACTCGCCTTGACGGCATTTGATTGAAAATATTTCTGCAAGCCTTTCCCCTTGCCCGATGATTTGCCGATCGGCTTAAGCTGCGGGGCATCGGCTAGATCGTCATCAGGCTTCCGCTTTTTGGACATGGACTATTCTCCGGTTCCACATGCATCAAAATCCATCTCTGAGTCAGGGATATATAAACCAGTATTACACAATTCTCTATGAAAAACCACCACCCGTGCAAAAAGAGTTCCGCTCCTTATGAATCTTTAAAAAAGGAAATAAAACGGCTCTTAAAGGGCACCTGATATTACTAATAGATATATTCCAAGTCGTTATTATTTGTTTAATATACAGAATTCTTGTACAACCGGCGGGGGGTGTGAGCGCGAATTCCCTTATGTTTCAACGACTTTGGGCCTGAAGGCCATTGAGGCACGACTGCATGGGCAGTGCGTCCGCCTGCGGCCGAAAACCAACTTCTAACCCATCCAAATCTCTGTAACGCCGGCCAAAGCAAATGGGCATTTCCCCGCAAATATTCCCAGCGAAAGTAGTAATGATTGAAGCACCGCCCGTTGAGCCGCGTCAATTCCCATGCTGTAAGGTTGTCATATTTAAACACCGGATCATAAGAGGAGTATCGGCTGTAGTCGGTTTCCACTATGCGGTGGCGATTCTCTGCGAAAAAAACGGTACCCGGATAAGGCGTAACCACGTTAAAGTTGGCGAAAGTCGGATTCAGCCGTTTTGCATATCGCAACACTTGCCCGATGGACTGCTCTGTATCGCCGGGAAAGCCGATCATAAATCCCACCACCGTGCGGATTCCCAACCTGCGGCAAAGCTCGATAAACTCCCTTTGCCGATCCTCGCCCGGCCCGCTGCCCCATGACGCCGCAACAGGTTTTCGTCGGGCGACTCGATGCCTATCGTAACACTGGTAAGCCCCGCGCGTTTCAGCTCGCGGAGCATCTCGGCCGGCATCAATTCTATCCGCGTTTCCACGGAGAACTGGATCTTTCGCGGCAGGCGGCCGATCGATTCAGCCAATTGATACGCACGCGCCGGACTGAATCCAAACAGCGGATCGCGGAACTTAAACGATTGAAAACCCCAACGACTCATGCCGTAACTGATCTCATCGATCACGGCCTGCGGATCGCGGAAACGGATCGAATTATCCAGCAAAATATACGGGCAATATCCGCATTTGAAGGTGCAGCCCCGGCTGGCCTGGACCAACGCCGTGGGAAACCGCCAAAAATCATACCCCAGGCGAAATGCCCGCGGACCAAAGGGCGACCAATCGGGCGGCGGAAGGCGATCCAAATCTTCGACTATCCCCAAATTCACGACCGATCCAGGCCGACCTAGCGCCTCGTCCAATTTCCAATACAATTGCTCCGCCTCGCCGCGGATAATCGTCGCCCCCAGATCGCCGAACGCCTCCGGCAACATCGAGGCAGTCAACCCGGCCACGAATATCCCCGCCCTCGGAAATCTCGAACGCGCCTCGGCAATCGCCGCACGCTCCAAGGACAAAGTCATAAGCGCCGGGCAGAAAACCACGAGATCGGCGTTTCCGGGCATGCGATCTTCGACATATTCAACCGTATGTCCCAAACTGCGAAATATGGCCGCCAAATAAGCAAAAAGCAAACTTGCCGGCCGGCGATCGCGGGTGAAAAAACCGCGGATGATCCACCCCCGCCACCCGCCATACCCGGGATATAGCCCTACGCCGTACCCGCCGGCAAATTCCTTGGAAACATCGCTCTTACGCGTATCCCATAGTACAACGTGCATATCGAAAGTCCCCTCTCCCGACCAACCTTCGGTCGGTGCCCAAAGAGGGCTAGGGTGAGGGCAGAATGTGCGTGAATTCTTTATTCTTAATGGGTGACATTTCAGCCATTTGCAGTGGATCGGAATCATCAGGCCCGGAGGGCCGGATTAGTGTAGCCAGGGGCGACAGCCCCTGGAGCAAGGCAATTATCATAAACCGCGAAAGCCCCGCAGGGGCGACATTTGGTCTTTATTGCACGCCCGATGTCGTCCCTTCGGGACTGGTGTGGATATTACAATCTTTCCCCAGGGGCTGACGCCCCTGGCTATAATATGTCGCCGCTTCGCGGCTAAGACACAATCTCATTGCAAACGACTAAAATATTATCTTTAGGGATGTTTAAGAGACTTTTTGATAATCGGCGGCTCTTTGCCTGGGGTTTGAAATTCCCGCCGCAATTCCGGGCACGGGCAGTATGGCAGGGTCATTGTCCCGCCAAGATGCCTTGATCTTCCCATCGGCCGACAAACGGTAGCCGATCCCCCTCCAGTTAATATGCCGTCCAAACGCGGCGCTAAATATTATTATCCCATGCACCAGGCTGATCGCCGGCTGGAGCCAGATGTCAAACAGTTTTGCCTTCCGCAAAGCCCGCTGTAAATGCGGAAAATATAAATCAACGAGATCCTGGCGCACTTTGCCGCGGCAGGCCGCCAGCAAGTACAAGATCGATATCACCGCCGCCGGAATCCATGCCCAACTTGCTCCTTTAATTAAGCCGCATGCCAGCAGTCCAAGATTTCCCAACCACGCCAGATTACTGAACATCGCCGAAAACCAGGCAAAGGCCCACCAATCCCGGGCGTAAAAAAAACTCAACTGATATTGCCGGCGGAGGAACGAAATCGCCTCGGTAAACGAATGATCGATGGGCGAAGCGACTACACATGCCGGTTCAAAACGCACATGCATCTTCGCCTTGCTTAACAAACGCCCGGCCACCAGGTCGTCGCAAATGGTACCTTTCCAGGCCAAGCGCAAGCCGATTTTATCGAAAACCTCCCGGCGAATGGCCCAAGATCCGCCCCAAATGAGATAATGACTGTCCCGCCCCAAAAGCGACATCACGTTGCAGTTCAAACTGTAAAGCAGCATGTTGCCCGGCGAATTCCCGGCCGGAACGAACCAGCGATACCCGGTCATGGCGCCTATGTGCGGCCTGTACAAGCGCGAGATCAGCATTCGCAGCCATTCGGGCCTGGGCCGGGCGTCGGAATCGGCAAAGGCCAGGTAATCGATCCGCGGCGAGAGCCGGGCGGTGCCCGCCAGCAAATTGTGCACCTTTTGCCCGCTCTCCGCGGCCCGGCCGGCCACCACCAACCGAGCCGTCATCCAGGAATGTGTTGCCATCACCCGCCGGATTACCGCACAGGCCGGGTCATCCACGCTTTCCACAATGAACGATACCTCATAGTCGTCGTAATCCTGCTCCAAAAGCGATCGCAGATTGTCTTCCAGGTTAAGATCACGTCCCTTGCACGGTACACACAATAAGACCCGGCCCACTGGTTGATGCCGCTCCCAGCCCTGCATCGAACTCCGCACGAATCGGCGGTGTTCCCAGGTCTGCAACATCAATAGCAACGCTTGAACAATCGCCGCCCCCGCGACTATCCAATACAATGTCCACCAATAAGCTTCCATGCCTTACCGGCCGCACCATCCATGGCGCAAGATAGAAATTGGTCAATTTTATCAGCGACCTCCCGGCCGCAACAAAGAGAGCGGAGAATAACCGCCGATCATGGATAGGTCAAGATCAACAAACGCGGAAGGCTGGGCAAAATGAGCAACATCGCGAACGCAATTGCGTGCACGGGCATCTTGCCCCTGCTAACGTGCAACACTGGCAACATGCCAGAATTCCCCATTCATCTTTTTTCTCATTGAGCGCAAACCATCCGCGCAACAATGAAAAATCTTCGACCCGGCCCAAGAAAAAGATCAACCCTTGCGGTGTCGAATCCGGGCCCGATTGCGGCGTTTCTTACGGCCGAGTTTACGGCGGCCTTTTCCTGACTTTTTTACTCCCACAACGTTCTCCGTTAGTGTTTTATTGAGATGAATGGATCGATCTAAGCATCCGCAGGCCTCCGGGCACAATTGCCCGGCCCAAACCACGATGTTTGATTTCGCTGAATGGACGCGCTCGATTTAACACTATTTCGGTGGATTGCACAAGGCCGGGGGCTTATTCTACTCGGGCTGTTGATGCCCAGTTCAACAAGGTCGCATTTTCTCCTCAGAGCCGGGCCGTATCGGCCCGGAAACACCGGGGCGGCACGCCCCGGCTCCGATTTGTCTTGCAACACTCACCAAGTGTGTTTTTTACGCCGGCGACCAGCATTCGCGACTTTGTATCATCACATGGCGTTTCGCAGGGGCCGCAGCGCAGGGCTGTTGGCCGCGCAGGTCTCCAGCATTTTCAGCCATGTTTTCGGCGAGCCGGGCGTCAGCCGGCCCAAAAGACGCGGCGTCTCGGTCTTGCTGATGGCCGTGTGGCTGGCCGGCACCTGGTCCATGTAAAGCAGGGCCAGAACGCCGATGCAAGCCGGCTCCAACGACCCAACCGGCATGTGCAGTTCGGTATCGTGGACAAGCGGGGCTTGAATCAGCCGGCCGATCTCCCGCAACAACATGCCGTTGTGCTGCCCCCCGCCGGTAACGATGATTTCATCGAACCGGGCCGCCTCGGGCAGGCGCCGGGCCAGAGTGTCGGCGATCATCTCCGCGATAAAACACGTGGCCGTGCAAAGCAAATCCCGCACCGACCAGTCGGCCTTAACGGCCATCTGCAAGGCATCGCCCAAAAATCGTTCCGGACGCACGCCGCGCGGATGCCAGCGGGGCGGGGGCAGATCGAAATAAGGATCGCGCTTCCAATGCCGGATCAATTCCTCGATGCAGTGCCCTTGCACGGCAAATCGCCCGCCCGGATCAAATCGCTGTTGACCATTGGTCAGGCGCTCCACAAGCATGTCCAAAATCGACGTGCCCGGCCCAACCTCGAAGGACACGATCTTGGTTTCCGCCCGATCGGCCGAGGCCGCGGGCAGATATGTCAGCCTGGTGGTGCGGCCCAAGTCCAAAAGCACGCGATTGCGGAGCTGCGACCGCAACAACATCCACTCGGCCACTGCCGTAACCGGTCCGCCCCGGCCGCCCAGGGCCAGATCCCGGGCTGGAAAGGCGTCGACCACGTTCATACCCGTCGCCTCGGCCAGCCGGGCAGCGTCGCAAAGGCCAAGATACCCCGTCGATTCGCCGTGCATGGTGTCCCACAGGCCGGGATCGTGCACTCCAAGGGCCAAAATCCGGTTTGAACTCAAGGCCATTGTCGCCGCCAACTTATTGACCAGTGCGGCTTGAACGTCGGCCAATTGTGCGCGGCAGGCGGCAATCATCCCCGCCGACACCTTGCCCGGCCCCGATCCGGAAAGATCGTTAAACAATGCCACGGTTTGTCTTGGGACCTCGACCTCGGCGGCCTCTACCACCTCGACCAGCAAGTCCCGCCCGCTGCCCCCGGCTCCGACTATGGCGGCCGAAACCCGCGTGCATCGCGACGACACCAGCACGCCCACCGTCCAGCGACGGCCGTCCATACCCTGCGGCAATTCCGGTTGAAACAACTTGGGCATATTATTGTTTTACATAATTCTCCCCTCTACCTTTGGGAGAGGCACCCAAAGGGTACCCGGGGGTGAGGGCAGATCACATAATTCTCCCCTCGCCCTTTGGGAGAGGCACCCAAAGGGTACCCGGGGGTGAGGGCAGATCGCATAAGTTAAACCCTCACCCTAACTCTCTCCCGGCCAAACTTCGTTCGGTACTCGGGAGAGGGGACCAATTCTATTACGCCACCATCCGCGCTTCTTCGATCACCTCGCCCGTAATGCCGGCCACGAATTCCTCGAATATCCGCAAATCCAGGGCCGAGGCCGAATCGCTCTCCGGATGAAATTGCGTGCCAAAGGCGAACCAGTCTTCCTGGGTGCTTTCGATGGCCTCGATCACTCCGTCCGGACAACGGGCGGTGACGGCAAAACCGGGCGCCACCTCGTCAATTGCCATGTGGTGCATGCTGTTTACGCGGATTTCCCCTTCGCCGTAGACCCGCTCCATCAACGAGCCCTTTTCCACCACCAGGGCGTGGCGGTGATTGGGATCGATCGGATCGCAGTGCGGCAGTGCGCGGGGCAAATCCTCGGGAATGTGAAAAAACAGGTTGCCGCCTTGAGATACGTTCAATAATTGCAGGCCGCAGCCAATGCCCATTACCGGCATTTTCCGCTCGGCAACAAGTTGCACCAGCAAGCGGTCGAAATTTTCCCGCCGCGCATCCAAGAGCCGCATCGCCGGATGGATCATGAATCCGTCGTGGCGCGGATCCAGGTCGGCCCCGCCGCATAAAACCGCACCGTCCGCATGATCCAATATGCGGCTTAAGTCGTCTACATCGGCCAAAGGTGGAATGATCACAGGTATGGCGCCGGCCTTGATCAGGCAATTGTAATAGCCGGCGGCAATAAATGAAAATGCAGGAGCGTCTTTCCGAGAGGATCGATAGTCGCCGTTCATAATAATCAACGGTTTAGCAGCCATTGCACACTCCTTTCCGGACACTTCCTGTGTCCAAATCGTAAGGAAGCCGGGGAAAAAGGGCTGAAAAAAGAATCGCGGAAATTCCAGCCTGGCCGAGTGTACAGAAGAAGGACGGATCAGCACTGCGCTGCGGTCTAATGCGGTGAAAACTTAACCTAATGCCTAGGAGGCAGGCCTAAACGCCGTTCCTTCCGCGTCAGGTCCGCCGACCTTATCCGCCGGTCTCTATGTGCCCGGCCTTGGGCACTTTACCGGGGCGATTTCCTTATCCAGCGGCCTAGAACTCCTTTAAGCTTTGACGTGTCACCGTCGATTGAAGTGCAAGTCGCGACAGAGTTTATGTAATCGTTAAACTCAACTCAACCACCCCCAGCTATTTTGTGGTGCTTACACCCTTCGCCCCCAAGCCGTTGTATTGACTGCATAGCTAGCATTGTGGTATTCCACATTTGGACCTTTATCGCCATATGTTCGATAATAAGAAACCGCTCGCGGTTTCGCGCCTTTAAATATCGCTTTCCACCTCATCCATCAATTTGCAATTTGCAATTTGCAATTTACAATTTGCAGTTTGTGGGCTGATTCGCTTTTAAACTATACCGCAGGATTCCAATGTTATATCAAAACGTCTGCCTGGAAGCCATCTCCTTCACTCTGCCGGACGAAATCGTGACCTCCGACCAGATCGAGGCCCGATTGGAACCGCTCTATTCGCGCCTAAAACTGCCCCAGGGCCGTTTGGAATTGATGACCGGCATACGAGAGCGGCGATTTTGGCCCCGGGGTATGCCGCCCAGCGAAAAAAGCGTGGAATCGGCCGAAAAAGCCCTAAACTTAGCCGGCATCGATCGCTCTCACGTCGGCGCCCTGATCCACGGCTCGGTGTGCCGTGATTTTCTCGAGCCCGCCACCGCCTGCGGCGTGCATCACGGCCTGGGCCTGCCCGAAAAGTGCATGGTCTACGACGTATCCAACGCCTGCCTGGGCCTCATGAACGGCATGGTGCAGGCGGCAAACATGATCGAACTCGGGCAGATCCCCGCGGCCGTGGTCGTCGGCACCGAAAGCGGCCGGGCACTGGTCGAAAACACCATCCGCGAACTGAATGCCAACACCTCGCTTTCACGCAATGATATTAAACTTTCAGTCGCCTCATTAACGATCGGCTCCGGCAGCGCGGCCGTGGTCCTCTGCCACCGCAACTTAAGCCGCACCGGCAACCGCCTGCTGGGCGGCGTGATGCGCGCCAACACCGAGCAATGCGCCCTTTGCCTAGGCGGAGAGCATGAATCGGCCGACGCGCAAATGCAGCCGCTCATGCAAACCGATTCCGAAACCCTCATGCGCGAAGGCATCGCCGTGGGAAAACTAGCCTTCGACGATTTTTTAAACGAGTTGGGCTGGCAACGCGCCGACATCGACAAGACCTTTTGCCATCAAGTCGGCAAGGCCCATCAAAAACTGATGTTCGAATCACTGGGCCTCGATCCGAACATCGACTTCACCACGCTGGAATACCTGGGCAACACCGGTTCGGTCGCCGCGCCCATGACCGCCGCCATCGGCATCGAAAACGGCCGCCTGCAAAGCGGCGACAAGGTGGCCCTCATGGGCATCGGCTCGGGAATAAACGTGATAATCCTGGGCTTGGCATGGCGTTAAACGTTCAATAGCCGTTTTACCCAAAAAGCCTGCTCTTTTTCGGAAAGCCTGTAGGCTTTAATCATCAGTCGAATCAGACGCATAGAAAGCCCTTCCGTTAACGATTTCAAGACTGAAATCCGGTTGGGATGATAACCGACCTTGGCGGCGAATTTTTTCACGCTGCCGTTGGCGAATTCCCAGATAAAACGTTCCAGCCAATCACCAGTTGTCGGCTGGGCAAGTGTCTTTAAAAAAGCCTCGGATTCTTGGGGAGATAGAAATTCACTGCTCTCCAATATGTCTATAGAACCACGGCGGTTTGGGATCAAAGTCAAACATTTACCCGCCCGGATTCCTTTTTCAATAGTTTTCAAGGATTTTGCTGAAATGACGGTAGCCATAGCAATAGTTCCTAGTATTTATGCGGAGTAAGATCAATAGCTTCAACTATTAATTTACTTTCAAACACGCGAAAAATAATTCGCCAACGCCGGCCCAGCCAAGCCGATTTCTCTCCCTCACGTTTGCCTCGCAAGGCATGGGTCCGATAACCGCCTTGTAGATTCGGCCCTTGTTCACACACCCTTTGTCGCCAAGCACAATATCTTGCTTGTATTTCTTTCGGCGCCCGCGGCAATTGTCGAACAACCAGCCGAGATTCCACTACTTCCCATGCCATAGATAATTATACCCCATTATATATAGATATACAAGCGCAAAAAAGATGATCTAATATTTATCGTATATTATTTTCTATTGGCGGAAGTACTTTTCTATTATTTCCCGATCAAAATAGTTTATCGCCATACCGGCGTCGACCACTATTCGCTGGGCGTTGATGCCGCTGGATCGAGGGCTAAGAAGAAATGCCGCCGCGTTGGCCACCTCATCCGTATGCACTGCTTTTTTGCGGGGAATGACCTGCTCGGCGTAAAGATATGCGTCCACGTAACCGGGAATGCCCGCCGAGGCCGAAGTCTTTAAAAGTCCCGGGGCCACGGCATTAAAGCGAATCCGCGAAAACCGGCTGAACGATTTTGCCAAAAAGGCCAGCGACGAATCCAAGGCCGCCTTGATCGGGGCCATGTATCCGTAGTTCTCGCTGGCCATTTGCGTGGTCGAAATCGAAATCGTCACCACCGAGGCGTTAGCATCCAGTAGGTCCTTGAGGGCGTTGCAAAGGGCGATGAGCGAATAGCAGGAAATATCCACGGCCTGCAAAAAGGCCTTTTTCGGCGTCTCGTGGAAGGGTTTTGGGCCGAAACTGAAATCGGCAAAGGCGATCGAATGCACCAGACCGTAGAATTTTTCGCCCCGCCGAGATAATTCATCCCTCAGCCGGGCGATTTGCTCCTCGTGTTCCACGTCGCAGACGTAAATTTCCCCAGTTTCGCCGCCAAGGAGCTTCGACACTCCGGCCTTGATTTCCTCGTTTTGCACGACGTATACGCACCGCGCCCCGGCCTCGGCCAGCACCCGGCCCACGTGCCATGCCACGCTCTTGCGGTTGGCCACTCCAAAAATCAAAATCGTTTTGTCGGCCAGTTGGAGAAAATCCATATATGTCGGGGGAAATTAGTGGACAGTGGGCAGTGAACAGTTAGCAACAGGCGGCAGGCACAGATTCTCGCAAAACCGCAAGCGGTTATTAAATTTTTCAACACTCATATTTCTTCATCCCTCATCCCTCATCCCTCATCCCTCATCCTTCATCCTTCATCTTGTCTATCCGTCGCGGTGCAGGCAAATTCGAAGCGGACGGCGACTTGGTCTTCGACGGTCACCTTCGCCTTGAGGAAGAAAATATCCGCCATCCGTTCGATCAACTCGACCTCCATGCGGATCAGCTCGCCCGGCCGGACTATGCGTTTAAAGCGGACGTTGTTCATCTTGGCGACCACGGGCACTTTATTTTCCATCTTTGAAAAATGCCTGGAAAGCAGAATCGCCCCGGACTGCATCGCCGCCTCGCACAACAGTACCCCCGGCACCAGCGGATATCCGGGATAATGCCCCGCAAAAAAATCCTCCTTGCCGGTAAAAACCTTGGTGCACACGATCCGCGAGTCGGTCCATTCGACGATCTCATCGACCATTAAAAACGGCGGCCGGTGCGGAATGGCGGCAAGAATTTGTTCTCGGCTCATGGTTTTATAATGTAATCCGCACGCGCCGTGTGCGGGAATACGGCACACGGAGTGTGCCGCCTACAAATCACTTTTTCATCAAAAACGCATCCACGTCGTTGGCCACGATAACGCCGTAATTTACGGCCCCCAGCCAACCGGACATTATAATCCCCACGCTCCCGGCATGATACAACCCGGCGATATGTTCCGGCAATCCCCGGCTCACGGCCAGCCCCTCGAATTTCGTGCCAAAACTTGCCCCGGCAAGGTGTAAAGTGTATCGCTCGAATGTAAGTGGCGTGGCCGCCTCGGCATGTTCCACCTTGGCCCGCAAATCGGGCACGAATTTGCCCAGGGCGTTGAGGGTGCCTTCGACCAAATCGCGTTTGGCCGCCAGGTAGTCTTCCGGGCTTAAGTCCGCCCAATCGCCGTAATTCGCGTTCGTGCTGGCCACCAAGTAGCAGCGATCGGTTCCCGGGCGGGTCTTGGGATAATAAAACGAGTACGTGCGGCTGGTGATATTCCGGCTCAGGAGCAGATCGGTGCGAAACTCCGCCGCAGTGGAGGCGAACAACAGGTCGCCGCAGGCCTCATGGTCGATCATCTCGCCGGGCTTCAGGGCCATGTAAACCTGCGTGCTGGAGTTGTTCAGCCTGACTGCCCGGGCCTGTTCGATAAAATCCGCGTCGAAATTCTCTTGGCCCACGAGGTTGAAAATCGTGCCCATCAAATTGGCGTTGGAAACGACCGCCCTGCACTTGATCGTCCTTCCATCGACGGCCACGCCTTGCACATTTCGCCCGGCAGCGTGAATTTTTTCCGCCTTGCTGGATGTGCAAATATCGACGCCGCGCTGGAGCATCTCTTCGCGCATCAGGCCGACCAGCCGGTCGGTCCCGCCCTGGAATGTATAAACTCCCTTTGACATGAAATTAGAGAAAACGATCCCGTACGTAAGGGCCGGATCTTCCAGGGTCGAGCCGTTGGCATAGGTGATCGGTTCCATGAGCAGGCGCACGACGTCGGGCCTGCCGGGAAAATATTTCTCCAAAAACCGCCCGGTGGTGATCGCCTGGTCATCGTAGAAATTCATATTCCTGGCGGCGTCGAAAAAGGCGTTTACCGTCTCCACCGGGACATGAAACCGGCCGGTCAAAAGGCGGGAAAAATCCTCGCGGTCGAACGTGGTGGCCAGCGAAAACATGGGGTTGTCGAACCGAATGCTCTTCAGTTGCACGATGGAATCGGCGATCTCCGCGTTCCAATAGCGGCGGCAGCTTTTAATCATGCCCACGGGAAAGCCGTGCAGCGAAACGTCGAATATCTGCCCGCCGGGCCGGCGAAACCAAGTGGCCAGCCCGCCCAGCTTCGAGTGCTGCTCCAACAAAAGAACCTTGTGCCCCGCCCTGGCCAGCGTATTGGCGGCCGTCATGCCCGCCAATCCGGCCCCGATAACAATCAAGTCGTAATACTCGCGGATATTTTCCATTTCCACCTAGAGTATGTTGCTTATATTATGGCAACAATGGAACAATATTGATTAATGGCGCGAATCTGATGAAATCAGCAGTATTATGGGCCAATAAGTTTGCCACGCCATAAGTCAACATTGTGGCGACGATATTAGCGTCGTGAACTTGTTTGCCATAAGTCGGGATATCTTTCAGAAGTTCTACCAGGCGATCGATAGTTGCCGAGGACTCATCAAGAAGGATAAAGCTATTTTGAATGCGTCTTACATTTTCAAGAATCACTTCGATAGGAGGAGCGGCAATATCGGGGGTAGGGCGCGTGGCAGCCACGATAAACTCTCGAACCACCTGCGAATTTACAACCAGTGAGATCCCCTCTTGCCTTGCAGTTTGCAATCTAGTAACTGCTGCCGAGTGCCAAGGAGAATGCTTATTGGCTGCGAATATTAATATATTTGTATCAACAAACCAACGAGAGACATTAACGTCCATTATCGCCATATAAATCCTCGCGGCGGAACGTACAGTCTTTTGGCCAAGCTTCAAATTTCATGGGCAGAAAATCCAGAGGCTCGTCGAAGCGAGAGCCGGCAGCAGCAGACTGCTCTTCAACCATCACTATAGCCCG
The DNA here is from genome assembly GCA_963838495.1 of Pirellulales bacterium. Classification (GTDB taxonomy): domain Bacteria; phylum Planctomycetota; class Planctomycetia; order Pirellulales; family Thermoguttaceae; genus JBEKIK01. The sequence goes on from CAWIRC010000001.1 coordinate 1,950,381, forward strand.
ATGCATTCCGGGAGACACATTATCAGGTAATTTTAATTCGATAACCGCTGATCCATCAACTTTCACGGAAATGGAAGTTTCAAATGTTTTCATACCTAACCCTCATACTTCGATTTCCCATTAATCAAGCAATAGTATAAGCGGCATAAGTCTGGGCAGCGCGAATGTGCTCGGATTTCAGGCCGACGTAGCCGCTCAGTAATTCCTCGACTGCGGCGCCCTGCCCAAGCCTTTCTAAAATGAATTCAACCGTCAAGCGCGTGCCTTTGAACACCGGCTTTCCAAGCATCACTTCCGGATCGCGCTCTATATAGTCTTGCCAGTTCATATTTTCATTATATCCAGAATTTATAAGCGTACAAGATGTGGACTGTAGTTGGCAATTATCGCGAAATAGCAAGAGGCATTTAGTTCATTCCACATCCATCATTCAGCATTCATCATTTTCATCGTCCTTCATCCCTCATCCTTTCAAAAGATACCGGTTGGCGATGCTGATGCCGCTTAAGATCGTGCCCACGATGCCCACCATGCCCTGGTCGTTGCCGCAAATATAGAGATTTTTCAAATGCGTGGCACCGTCGTAGCGTTTTTGGGCCGACCCGTACATCGCCCCGCCCTCGTGGCCGGTGAATCGCCGGATGGTGACCGGCGTGAACACGTCGGTATCGATCACCGAGGAGCGGAAATCGGGCACGAAGCGGACCGCGGAGGCCGCCAGCCGGTCGTACCAACGGAGCTTGGCCAATTGATATTGCTCCTCGTCCAATTCGGCCCAGCGCTGGTAATTGGCCAGCGAGGTGATCCGCACCACGTTTTCCTGCATGGGCTTGTCGTACTCGAAATTGTTGGGCGAACACACGACTCCGGAACGCTCGTCGGCCAGGTCCCGCGGCCTTTCGTAGTGGATCTTTTCGGAATCGTTGTAAAAGACGATTGTTTTATCGTTACCCAAAACGCGCGGCGGAGCGTCGAGAATGGATATCGACTCTATAAGCGACAGCCGGTTCTGATCGCCCTTTTCGGCCTCGCCCGCTCCGCAAAGGCGCATGGTTTCCAGCCACCCGGCCGACGAGAGTACCTGATTTCCTTCAAGTTCCGAGCCGTCTTCGAGCACCACCTTGGCCACGCAGTCGTCCTTCACGCTGATCAGGCTCACTCCCGCGCGCAGGCGCAGCTCTCCGCCCAGGTCCTTGAACTTCTGTACGAGTTTTTTCAGTATCAAGCGGATGCCGGCCAAGGGCCTCGCCAAACCCTCGAAAAAAATCGAGCGGAAGAGGATGCTGAACTGGCCGAAATCCATGTCGTGCTCTTTTGCCCCGCCGTAATACAGAACCGGGCAAAACAGCATTTCCACCAAAAGCGGATCGTGAATTATTTCACTTACCGCCGCCCGGGCTGAACGCCCCGCGTGCGCTTGCCCCAATTGGTCGTAGTCGCAAAGCTCGCCCATCAAGAGGCGGAAATTGTCGATCTCCCCGGGAAAATGGCGGCGCACCTCCGACTCGAAAAGTCTAAAGTCGTTGTTGAACTTCATGCTTGCCCCGGGAAACTCGATCGACGAACCCAACTGCGGCGAAAGGGCCAATTCCTCCCACGCCAGGCGAAGCTGCCTGAGCAAACGCACCAGCGGACCCGTGCGCGATCCCTTGGGCGCGTAATTGGTCACCGCATGAAGGCCCACGTCCAGGTCCCGGCCGCTGCGCCGGTAAAACGAATTCAGCCCGCCGATGGCATCGTGCCGTTCAAGAATGCACACCCGCCGATCAAAATGGGCCAGGCGGATCCCCGCCGCCAATCCCGACATGCCCGCGCCGATTATGATCGTGTCGTACATATAGGAACTAGAGGTTAGGATCTAGGGGCTGGAAATTCAACATTGACGTAAAACCACGGCCGTTGCCGGATCAATGTAAAGCCGCGACCATCGGTCGCGCCGGGGAAATGGATGATTGAGGTCAGCAAATTTCGCGAAACCACGAGCGGTTTTTTAATCATCATTCAGCATTCATCACTCATCATTCATAATTTCCTTCATCTCTCATCCCTCATCCCTCATCTCTCATCCTTTGGCCGCCACGTCTTTCATCCGCGGCTCCAGATACGCGACCGTGCTGGCCATGCTGGCCAACTGGCCGTAATCCTCCTCGGGAATTTGAATGCGGTAGCGCTTCCGCAGCTCCATCACGATGTCCAGAAAATCCATGCTGTCCATTTCCAACTGATCGCGGAAGGGGACGTCCTCTTTCAAATCACTGAGGTCTTCGTCCGGGGCGATATCGGCTAAAATTCCCAGCACCGCTTTTTTTATCTCGGCCGCAGTCATGCTTTTTACACTCGCTATCTCAAGAATGAACGTATTTGAATTTAGGATATCTACCGAAAACCTAATTTTATAAACGCCCTCACCCTGGCCCTCTCCCAAAGGGAGAGGGGACTTTTAGGATAGGTTTTTAAACTTTTTTCACGATCAGCACCGAATTGATTCCCAGCATCCCGAAGGAATTATTCAAGATGGTTTTCACGCCCCGCAATTCGCGGGGCTGGTTGGCCACCAGGTTCGGCAGCGTGCACTCCGGGTCGGGCCGGTCCAGGTTGATGGTGGCATGGCAAACGCCGTCGCTGAACGAGGGCAGATTGCCGGCCATTTCCAAGGCCCCGGCCGCGCCCATCGCGTGACCGATAAAACTCTTGGTGTTGTTGAAGGCCGTGCGCCCGTTCCCGCCCCATACCCGCCTCAAGGCCAGGCACTCTTGGATGTCGCCCGAAGCCGTGCCCGTGGCGTGCGTACTGACTATGTCTATGTCCTCCGCATTCAATTGGGCGCGTTCCAAAGCCAGATTGATGCACTCGGCCTGGCGAACGGGATCGGGCAGGACAAAATCCGTGGCGTCGCTGTTCATGGCATAGCCGGCAATCTCGCCATAGATCTTCGCGCCCCGGGCCGCGGCGTCCGTATATCGCTCCAGCACGAACATGCACCCGCCCTCGGCCACCACTATGCCGTTGCGGTCCAGGTCGAAAGGCCTGGAGGCCTTGGCCGGATCTTCGTGTTTGGCCAATGCCCCTTGGCTGTGAAAACTGGCGAAAATTCCGAAGGTGCCAATGCTCTCGGAAACGCCGCCGCAAAGCGCGATGTCGCACTCGCCCAGGCGGAGCATCTGCGCGCCCTGAATCACTCCCGCGTTGCCCGCCGCACAAGCCGCGCCCAGCGTGTAGTGCGGGCCGGTAATGCCCAAATTCAGCGAAATCTCCCCGGCCGGATTGTTGGCCACCGTGCGCGGATTGTGATGGTGAGACCAGTATTGCGTGTCGTAATCGTAACCCTTAAGCAGGTAGAGTTCGTTCTCGGTTTCCACGTTTCCGTGTTCGGTCACGCCCACGTAAATGCCCACGGTCGATTTGTCCACGTTGGGCCAATCCAAGCCCGCGTCGTGGATGGCTTCATGCGCACAAAATATGCCGATGCCGCCCGCGCGGGTGCCGCGGCGGACCTCTTTTCGCTTTTGATAACAAAGTTCATCGAAGTTGCAAACCCCGGCCAAGGTGGGGCCAAAATAGCGCGTTTCGTAGGTCACTACCCCGCTGCGGCCCGAAAGCAGGCTCGCGCGAAACTCGCCCAGCGAGTTGCCGTTGGGCGCGGTAAGCCCCACACCCGTAATGACTATCCGCTCGTGCCGCGGCCATTGTGCTATCATCAATTACGTCCTTTTCACTGGTCCAAATTAAAGAGGTTACATCCTTGCGTGTTTTCTGGCAAGCGGCAAATATAATAGACCCGAAAAATGATGAATTATCCACTCCAATGGGTAGGTAGTACATAAAACAACATGAAAAAACAGCAGGCCCAATGAGGTTTTTCATCAAATTGCCAAGGGCTTTTGTAATATATGCAGAAGCAAGTGGCTATATTGTGCATTATTCCTTTTTTCCAAATTCCTCTTGATAAGCCAGATACACAAGGCCCTTAGCTCCGCCAAGAAAATAGACACCGACAAAAAGCGGCGGAATCGCCAATATTATCATCCCAATAACACTAGCGGGCCCTCCCAATACTAAATTCAAAAGTGCCCAAAACAGAAGCCAAAGCGATCCCAAAAGCAGAAGCAGTCCCAGTGATCGCACTACAACTCCGAACAAGTCGGATGGTTTCATTTTAAATTCCTCCATAATAAGGGTTTATTTTGCTCGGATTTGATAAAAATAAAATCACGGCCACAAAACGCGGCTTTTCGTTAAACTCCTGGACATTCAAGCTAAATCCGACTTGCTCAAATAATTTGCCATCCGCCGCATGCCCTCGGCCGTGGATACCGCCGGCGAATAGCCGAAATCGGCCTTTGCCATGGATATACAAAACCAGTGCGATCGGGCCATTTGAGCGGCCAGGAACCGGGTCATGGGCGGATCGCCCTGCCACCCGAAAACCCGATAAATCGCCTCGAAAAAAGCCCCCAATTTCCAGGCCGTGGCAAACGAAACCGATCTCCGCACCGGCGGCAGACCGGCCAAGGCAAGATGCCGATTGATCCAATCCCAGCAGTTGACCGGCTCGCCCTGAGAAATGAAATAGGCCTTCCCGGCGGCAGCCGAGCCCGGACTCAACGCCTCCGCGGCCTGAATATGGGCACAGGCGGCGTTTTCCACGTAGGTGGTGTCGATCCGGTTCGTGCCGTCGCCCACCCGTATCAGCCGGCCGCACCGGGCGCGCTCGAGCATCCGCGGAATGAGCGACCGGTCGCGCGGGCCCCAAATCAAATGCGGCCGAAGCACGCAAGTCAATAATCTACCCGACCCATTGGCCGCCAACACCTCCTGCTCGGCCAAGGCTTTAGATTTTGCATAATGGCAAAGCCAACGGCGCGGATAAGGCACAGTTTCATCCACGCCGCATTGATCGTTTCCATCGAAAATCACGCTGGGACTGCTGGTGTAGACCAATCGATTCACTCCATGCCGGCGGCAACCCTCGATTACCCACCGCGTCCCCAGCGTGTTTATTTGATAAAAATCCCTCCATCGCCCCCCCAGACCGGCAATGCCCGCAACATGAAATACAACATCCACCGACCGGCAGGCATCGTTAACCGAAAAACGGTCGCATAAATCGGCATGGATAAATTCCACACCGGCAGCCTGTAATTCCGGGTAACACTTCCGGCCAAGCGCCCTGACGCGATAGCCCCTGGAAAGAAGCCTTTCTACGATATATCGCCCGAGAAAACCCCCGGCGCCGGTTACAAGTGCATCCATATCCCAATTGCACAGTTCATAAAACGAGTTGTCAATCCTAGTTAAAAGGCAAGGAACGCAAAGTCCGCATGAGGGATTTTTACGGCTCTTTAGCTTTTTAGGAGCAGGCTGATTTGATCTATGCTATTCGGCCCTGGAATATGGCATTGAACCGCCGAATTCCAAAATGTCGTTAAAATAGATAAAATGATTAGTATAGGTCATTATTTACGGTGAGCAAAAGCCGGCAATCCAAGTTGTCGATTATATCTACAGAAAATGAATGGCTGCATTCAGACATTGGCTATTATTGACAATGCATAATGAATGTTTGTCTTTTGAGTGATATTTTGCAGGAATTAGGCCATGGTTACGCAAATCAAAGAGCAAATAAACGGGAATAAACCCCATTTTTTGCTGTTTGTCGAAACAGCCCGGAATAATAATCCCGGTCAGTGGCAGTTTAAGCTAAGGCAAGCCAATGGGGGTAGTTCCCAGCTCGATGTGAGCGATATCGAACCCGGAGTTTTTGGAGAGCGCCTTGACCTGCTGACTATTATTCGAGCGTTGGAATCATTGGATCAGCCATCACGCGTGACATTGGCCTCCTGTTCTGCATACATCCGGCAGGGGGTGCAATATGGCATATCCGAATGGCGTGAAAATAAATGGCAATGGGAGTTTTTCGGGTACATGGTCCCTATAAAACACGCTGATTTATGGCAGCGCATAGATCATTTGCTGCATGTGCACTCGGTTGAATGCCGTCAACTGCGTTTGGACGGTCCCCACCGCACATTGGCCGGTCCCAAAACGAAACCAGGAGTGCAAACGGTAAAATGGAGGCTTCGCGTTGTCGCCGATATTTGGTTAAAATGTACTGAATGTATAATGCCCCATGCATTTCGCCGTTATCTCAGACCTGCACTGCAAAACTTGTTGCTACGGTTTATACACCTCCGATCCGCCTCGAAACCATGTCCGGGAAACAGCTAGAAAATTATTCCATTTACGGCCCAAGGGGACGTGTTTTTCCTTGGCCATATATGTTCGTATTTGACAATATGTTACGGCGGCACTTCAACCGTCGCCGCAACAATGAATATAAAAATAACGCAAGGAGGTTTGTGTGCGTACCAACCTTTGTTTGGAAAACATCGGTCAACTGATAGAAGGAAGACACGAAAATCCCTTTGAATTGCTGGGACCTCACGAGGTAAACGATGCCGGACGCCGCGCCTTGGCAGTGCGGGCGTATTTGCCCAATTCGATGCAGGCCTGGGTGGTCGATCCCAAGCATGCGCAGTCGCCCCTGCCCATGCGGCGGATCCATCCGGCCGGGCTTTTTGAGGCCATTTGCCCCATGTCCAACGGCGACGGCTCGCAACGGTACATGATCCGCGTGGCCGAAGAGGGGGGAAAGAAACCCACTATGATCTACGATCCTTACTCCTTTCCGCATTTATTGACCGATTACGATTTGCACCTGCTGAACGAAGGCCGGCACTGGCAATCTTACAGTAAACTCGGCGCACAACTGCGGACCATCGACGGTGTGGACGGCGTGAATTTCGCCGTCTGGGCCCCAAATGCCACCAGCGTCAGCGTGGTGGGCGACTTCAACTCCTGGGACGGCCGGCGACATCCCATGCGCAAACACATCCCCAGCGGATTTTGGGAATTGTTCGTGCCCGGCCTAGGCGAAGGCACCTTGTATAAATACCAAATCCGCCACCACGATTGGGTCTTCGAAAAGTCCGATCCATACGGATTCGCCGCCGAGGTCCCGCCTAGGACCGCCTCGCAGGTCGTCGACTTGAACCGTTACCACTGGCACGATCCGGAGTGGATGGCCCGCCGCCGCGAGACCAATTGGCTGGAAAAGCCGCTCTCGTTTTACGAGGTTCACCTGGGCAGTTGGAAACGGCCCGGCGACGACCCCAACCGCTGGCTGAGTTACCGCGACCTGGCCCATCAATTGGCCGAATACTGCAAGGAAATAGGCTATTCGCACGTCGAACTGATGCCCGTGGCCGAGCATCCTTTTACGGCCAGTTGGGGATACCAGACCGTGGGCTATTACGCGGTTACCAGCCGTTACGGCTCGCCCCAGGATTTCATGTATTTTGTCGATGTTTTGCATCAAAACGGCATCGGAGTGATCATCGACTGGGTGCCGGCCCACTTCCCCCGCGACGGGCATGGGCTGCGGCGCTTCGACGGCACCGCGCTCTACGAACACGCCGATCCCCGCCAAGGCGATCACCGCGATTGGGGCACCCACATCTTTAATTACGGCCGCCACGAAGTCCGCAATTTCCTGGTCTCCAACGCCCTGTTCTGGTTCGATAAATATCACGTTGACGGCATGCGCGTTGACGCCGTGGCCTCGATGCTCTATCTCGACTACAGCCGCGAAGAAGGCGATTGGCTGCCCAACGAGTACGGCGGACGCGAAAACCTGCCCGCAATCGCGTTCCTCAAGGAATTCAACGAACAATCACACATCCAGCACCCCGGCGTGATTACCATCGCCGAAGAATCCACGGCCTGGCCCGCTGTCTCGCGCCCCACGTACATGGGCGGACTGGGCTTCAGCCTGAAATGGAACATGGGCTGGATGAACGACACCCGCGGCTACATGCGCCACGAGCCGATCCACCGCAAGTACCATCACGACGAACTGACCTTCAGCCTGATTTACGCCTTCCACGAAAACTTCGTGCTCCCCATGTCGCACGACGAAGTGGTGCACGGCAAAGGCTCCATGCTGGACCAGATGCCCGGCGACCTGTGGCAAAAATTCGCCAACCTCCGCCTCCTATACAGTTACATGTGGACCCACCCCGGCAAAAAACTGCTCTTCATGGGCAGCGACTTTGGCCAGTGGAACGAGTGGAACTACGACTGCTCGCTGCAATGGCACCTCATGCAGTGGCAATCGCACCAGGGATTGCTCAAGTGCGTCGCCGACCTGAATCACCTTTATCGGCGTGAAAAGGCCCTGCACGAGGTCGATTTCGACTACCACGGCTTCGAATGGATCGACTGCCACAACCACGACGACAGCACGTTGTGCTACATCCGCCGGGCAAAAGATCCTAAGGATTTCCTGGTCGTCATCTGCAACTTTACCCCTGTGCCCCGCGTGGGATACCGGCTGGGCGTGCCCGAATGCTGCTGGTACGAAGAAATCTTCAACAGCGATTCGTCGTACTACTCCGGCAGCAACATGGGCAACGCCCCGGGCGCAAGGGCAGAAAATCATTCCAGCCACGGCCGCCCGTACTCCATCCACGTCACCTACCCGCCCCTGGCCACCGTGGTCCTAAAACCACGGCGATAACCATTGCTCCCCTCGCCGGGCACCGACCGAAGGTTGGTCGGGAGAGGGGTTGGGGGTGAGGGCAAAGTTGTGGAAGCACGTTATGTTTAGCCCGGGAGCTTGCTCCCGGTGCTTCCGGCTATTTGCATTGACCCAGTGTGACATATATCGCAACCGGAGTCCCCGGTGTATTTGCTGGGAGTTAAATTTTCGTAACCAAAGCCCCCGGTGTTTTCATCGGGGGCTAAATTATTTCTGTGCTGCGATCTCATTCTATTTTTGGCCGGTTATCTTGTCCAACCGAGTACCGTGTACGTACAATATCGAGTGTGGAAAACGGCATCACATTTTTTAGGAGAATTTCAGATGGCGGATATTACACTTAAACAAGCCCATGCGGTCATCGGGGCGGCATTAAAAAGGGCCGAGGAAATCGGCACGAAAATGGACATCGCCGTGGTCGACGCGGGCGCGAACCTCAAGGCCTTCGTCCGCATGGACGATGCCTGGCTGGGCAGCATCGACATCGCCATAAAAAAGGCCAAAACCGCCCGCTTCTTCGACATGCCCACGGGCGAAATCGGAAAACTCTCGCAGCCCGCCGGCCCGCTTTTCAACATCGAGCACTCCAACGCCGGACTGATCTCGTTTCCCGGCGGAGTGCCGCTCAAGAACAAGGACGGCGCGATCATCGGCGCGGTCGGCGTCTCCGGCAGCACCGTGGAAAACGATCACGCCGTCGCTTCCGCCGGGGCAAACTCCGTCGGATAATAGCCGACTTGTAACCATTATCATTTATGTTAAAATGAATTCGGCTTTATCCAGGAGACATCAATCATGAATATATCCATACCTCCCGAATTGGAAGGTTTTGTGCAAAGCCTTATTTTATCGGGCGATTATCGCAATTCCGACGAAGTTGTGGGCACAGCCCTGAAAATGCTGCAAAATAAAGAAAAACTCCGCCGCGAAATTCAAGCGGGAATCGACCAGCTCGATCAAGGCCAAGGCCGAGACGCCGACGACGTTTTTGCCCGATTGATGAAAAAAGCCCATGCATTATCCTGTGCGCGGGGCGGAAATTAATGAAGAAGAAATTGACCTTTTCCCCCCGAGCCGAGGCCGATTTAAACGAGATCCTGGAATTCATTGCCAAAGATAAGCCTATCGCGGCAGTCTCTTTTGTGGAAAAATTGCGTGAAAAGTGCTTTCTGTTGGCCTCTAATCCCGATCTTGGCGAACTTCGAACCGATCTCGCGGAAAACCTTCGCTGCTTCAGCTTTAGAAATTATGTAATTTTTTATCGGCCCACACAAAACGGCGTGGAAATTATCCGTGTGGCAAGCGGCTTCCAAAATATTGAACTACTGTTTTGAAAAACATTAACTCATTCCAATTTTCCACACAAGTATCTCTTTATGTCTTACGGTGAAGATCGCGATTTTCTGGCAAAACATACGCAACTGATCGAATTGTTTGATTCCGCCGGCGGGCGGGTGGCCGTTGCGCCCATCTATCAAGGCCGGGTGATGACTTCGAGCTGCGACGGGCCGGAAGGCATGAGTTTCGGGTTCGTCAACCGCGATTTCATCTCCGCCGGGGTTCCCAACGAGCATTTCAACAACTACGGCGGCGAGGAACGCATGTGGATCTCGCCCGAGGGCGGACAGTTCAGCCTCTGGTTCAAGCCCGGCGTTAAAGAACAGACTCTTGCCGACTGGTTCACCCCGCCCGGATTGAACGACGGCTCCTGGCCCGTGGTCTCCCGGGAAAACAATACCGCCGTGAGCATGGCGGCAAAAATGAAACTGCAAAACACCTCAGGCACGCGCTTCGAGGTGGAAGTGGGCCGCGCCGTGCGCCTGCTTTCCGCCCGCGACTGTAGTGAAATCTTCGGTCCGTCGGCGGGCAATGCATTTTCGCAAAACGACGTCAAAATAGTGGCCTATGAAACCATCAATAAGATAGCCAACCTCGGCCCGCCCATGACCAAGGAAAAGGGGCTGATTTCCATCTGGATTCTGGGCATGCTCAACGCGGGCCCCAAAACCGTGGTCCTGGCGCCTTATAAATCCGGCGATCCCGAGCGGCTCGGCCCGGCGGTGCGGAGCGATTATTTCGGCGCGGTCCCGCCCGAGCGCCTGAAAATCCTCCCCGAGGCCGTCCTCTTCCGCGCCGACGGCCTGTGCCGCTCCAAGATCGGAACCTCGCAGCGCCGCGCCAGGGACATTGTCGGATCGATCGATTATCAATCAAACGTTCTCACGCTGGTAAAATTCAGCATGCCCGACAATCCGGCAGAAAACCTTTATATGAACAATCTCTGGAGCCCGCATCTTGATCAACCCTACGTCGGCGACGTGATGAACAGCTACAACGACGGCCCTGCGGAGCCGGGGAAAAAGGGTATGGGGGCGTTCTACGAACTCGAATCCCTCTCGCCCGCAAAAGAACTTAAAACCGGCGAATCGTTATCCCACAAAAACGTGACTATCCACATTCATGCCAATCCGGATATTTTAGCCCAATCGGCCGGGCAATTTCTCGGCGTCGATCTGGACAAAGTCCGCCGAGAAATGCAAATTCAATGACGAATGCGGAATTATGAATGATGAATAAGAAACCACTTGCGGTTTAGCGCGGTTTTACTGGTTCCCACGCTCCTGCGTGGAAACCTACTGCCCCGGCACTCCCGGGTGATTGAAGCAATACCGATCGTTGCATATGACGCGTTCCCACGGGGGACCGTGGGAACCAGAGTAATACAGGTGTCTCATGCTTAAGCGCGTTCTCGAAACCGAAGCCATGGACAGCCCCGAAGAGGCCCGGGATTACGATTCCATGGACCACGGCGAGGTGAATCGGATCTTTGCGGCCGACTTGCTTGCCGCTTTGGAAAAAGGGGCCCCCTTTTTCACGTCTGAAATCCTCGATTTAGGCACGGGCACGGCCTTGATACCCATCGAAATCTGCCGCCGGGTTCTCAACGCCCGCCTGCTGGCCGTGGACGCCGCCCAACACATGCTCGCGCTCGCCCGGCGGAACGTGGAAAAGGCCGGCCTGGCCGACCGCATCCGCCTGGAACGTGTTGACGCCAAGCGCCTGCCGTATCGCGACGGGCAATTCGCCGCCGTCATCTCCAACAGCATAATCCATCATCTTTCCGATCCCGGCGTTGCGATAAATGAGGCCTGGCGCGTGACCGCCCCGGGTGGACTCATATTCTTCCGCGATTTATTTCGTCCCGAAAATGAGGCCGCGATCAGCCGCCTGGTCGAAAACTACGCGGCCGGCGCGAACCTGCACCAGCAACAAATGCTCGCCGATTCTTTTCGCGCGGCATTGACCGTGGAAGAGATGCGCAAATTGATAGCTCCGCTTGGCATACCGCCCGAATCCGTACAAGCAACCAGCGACCGCCACTGGACCTGGACCGCGTGGAAAAATACCCGGAATTAATCACATAACAACCAAAGATAGAAATCATTTCAAGCCCACGGGTTGCAACCCGTGGGCTTTATGATATACATTCCTAAAACTCAATACTATAAGGAGCTAAAGCGTTGCCCGACCAATCGCCGCCGCAGACAGCGGATGAACAACCGGATTCAGCAGGATTGACGCCCGAGGAGCTTTCCGAGGCCAAGCGCTACGGCCGGCTAGAGTTGATCTGCGCATTGGCGGACAAGGCCATCGACGTCGCCTATTTGGCCGTGGCCGCGTTTGTGCTTGCCCGGCCCGTGGATGGATGGTTAAACAATTTTTCCCTGCCTGAGCGCGTCGCCTCGCTCCGTTTGCTGCTCCTGTTTCTTATTCTTACCGCAGGACATATCGTAGTCTCGTTTCCCCTGTCGTTTTATTCGGGCCATATCTTGGAGCACCAGTTCAGCCTGAGCACACAGACATTCGCCGGCTGGCTGTGGCGATACGCCAAGCGAATTTTACTGGGCACTACATTAGGCGCCGTGCTTATCGTCGGCCTTTACTGGCTGATCTGGACCACCGGCCCGATTTGGTGGCTCGTGGCTGCCGGGGCGTTTTTCCTGGTCAGCGTTTTGCTCGGACAATTGGCCCCCGTGCTCATCCTGCCGCTATTCTATAAAATCGAAAAACTAGATGTTCCGGAATTGACCGGCCGCATCGCCGCACTGGCCCAAGGCACGGGCCTGTCGATCGAAGGCGTCTATCGCCTCGATCTTAGCGAGGAAACCGTCAAGGCCAACGCCATGCTCGCCGGTCTGGGCCGCACACGCCGCGTGCTCTTGGGCGATACGCTCCTGAATGGCTTTTCGCCCGAGGAAATCGAAGTCATCTTCGCCCACGAGATCGGGCATCACGTTTTTCATCACATCCGCAAGATGATCGCCGCGGGGATTTTTTACAGCGCCGCCGGATTTTTCATTTGCGACCGGATTTTAACCGCCTGGATCGGCGCAGGCCATGCACCCTTGGATTACTCCCATTTGCCTGTATACACCCTGCCGCTTATTATGTTTGTCCTCACCCTTTTCGCCATGCTCTTGGAGCCCGTGCAAAACGTCATCTCCCGGCATTACGAACGGCAATCCGATCGCTACGCAATCGACCGGACCGACAATAAAGAGGCGTACATCTCGGCATTTCGCAAGCTGGCAAGGCTCAACAAGGACGACCCTCATCCGCATCCGCTGGAAGTTTTTCTATTCCACAGCCACCCGCCCATCGCCGAGCGGCTCGCCTTGGCGGAAAGCGAGCCACCCAGAGGGTACCCGGCGTCAATCTGCCGAGATGATTGATGGAAAACCGCTTACGGTTTCGCGATAGCCAAGGGCATTAGAATTCCAAATACTCTTCCACCGCTTCGCGGAGCACGTCGCGGCTGGGATCCACGACGGTCCAAAGTTTCACGGCCAAGGCGATTTGCTCGATGAATATGCTCAGGCCATCCACAGTTTTGCATCCGCGCTCGGCGGCTGCGTGCAAAAGCCGCGTTTGCGGCGGATCGGTGGATACGTCGGCGACCAGCAATTCCGGCCGCAGACTGTCATAGAACAGCGAAACAAGGGCATCATCGTCTCCCCGACCCATCGATGTGGCATGAACGAGCACGTCCGCTTCCTCCGGCACGGAATATTCGCCTTGCCAGGGCACGGCCGAAACCGGAACCTGGCACTTAGAGGCCAACAGGCCGGCCAATTCATTTGCCCGGGATTCGCTGCGATTGACGATTGTAATTTCGCCCGCGCCCGCCGCGGCCAACTCCAAGGCCGTGGCCCGCGCCACCCTGCCCGCGCCCAGCAGCACGAATCGCTTGCCGGCCGGGGCAACGTCCCGCCCAATCGCCTGCAACACGGCCTTGCCTTCGAGATTGTCGCCCACCAAATCGCCCCCCTGGCGAGTGAAAATATTAACCGCTCCCACGGCGGCCGCGGTCTCGGTAGTGCGATCCAAGAGGGGAATGACTGCCTGCTTGTGCGGATCGCCGAAATGCCCACCAAAAAATCCCAACGCCTTAACCCCCCGGATCGCATCGCCCAGATCGTCAGCCCCCACCTCAAAGGTAAGATATCGCCAATCCAGATCGTGATGGGCAAAGGCCTTTTCGATCATGTACTGCGTGGGATTCCCGCTCACCGGCTGCGCCAGCAAGGCGAGAATCGAGGGCACTGCAGAACTGGTCACGGTCGGAACCTCAATCAAGATGATGTATTTTTCCTATTGCATCGCTATTGTTGCCCAAGACCGGCAAAAAAACAATTCCCCCCAAGATTGTGCAAGACGATTCGCAAGGAATAAGTATTTCTCGGTTTTATCCTCGTTCCCACGGTCCTCCATATCCTCGTTCCCACGGTCCTCCGTGGGAACGCACTACGGAAAAGCGGGGGCCCAAGTAGAACATGGGAACCAGAAGCATAGCCAAACACTTATGCGTTCGCGGTTTGCTCGCCTTGCCGGGCGAGTTGCAGGCGCAAAAGGCGGATTTCCTGCTCGTATTGCATCCGCTCCACCTGCCACCGCTGCGATTCTTCCTCGAAGCGCGTTTGTTGCTGCAAAAGCGCCTGTTCCCGGGCGGTCATCTCCGCGGCCTGCCGCTGGGATTCTTTTTGCTCGGCCTCCAAGCGGCGCCCGAATTCCTGCTTCTGCCCGGCCAGCTTGCGGTATTGCTCCACCAATTGATCCCGCACGCTTTCCATTTCTTCTTTCCGCTTGATCAATTCGGCATTGGCCAGGCGATACTGGTCGGCCAGGCGTTTGCGGATCCGGCCCAGCGAGCGGGTCAACGCCGCCGCGGGGGCCGAGCCGGAGAGCTTCAGCCAAAGTTCCTCGGTGGCCAAATGGATTTCCAACGTCTCCCGGTGCATCCGTTGCAATTCGCCGCGAAGCTCCAACAGCCCCGCGCGGCATTGATCCACACTCTTGCCGCGCTCCTCCAGGACCCGGCGTTTCTTTTCCAGATCGGCCAGGGCTTGGCGCTGCCGGGCAACCAGATGCTGGCGTTCCCGATGGATCTCTTCGCGCAGTTCCCGGAACTGGGCGGTTAATTGCTCACGAAAATTCCGGATTTCGCCTTGGGCCTGGGCAAGCCGATTTTCGGCCTTTTCCAGCTCTCGCTGCCTTCTATCGTTTTGTTCTGCATGTTTTTGGGCAGCTTGCACTTTTTCCAGCGGTTGACCGGCGCAAGGACCGGCTTGTTCACGTGTGGCACGCGCTTTTCGTTTCAAAACGGCATCGGCAGCGGCCAACCGCTCCAATCGCTCCAAGATTTCCTTTTCCCGAACGTCCAACTCCAACCGGTGCTGCTCGTGTTCAGCCTCCCGTTCGCTTAGACACAACCGCTCCCTGCGCAGATCGGTTTCCAATTGGGCAAGCTCCGCATTCAATTGCGCCTCGCGATGATCGAGCTCTCTTTGCCGCTGGCGGAGAAAATGGGCCAATTGCTCGGCTTGTTTTTGAAGCCCTTCGCCCGCCAAATCGTCTTCGGGCAACTCATCAATCGGCTGAACCGGCAGGTTTTCGGCCAGTCCCGAGGTCGCCGATTCTACATCCAGTTCCACGCCCGAATCCGGCACAGCCGCGGGCATAAGAACCATGTCCTGCCCGACAGAATGGGCGGCGTCGATGCGGGCATCCTGGAGAAGGGCCTGCACACCCTTGCCAGGACTCTTAGGCAATGCCGTTTCGGTTCTAGTGCTGGACATCGTCGCCATACCCAAAGGATAAAAAGCTCGGCCGCTCGATAAACTCCGCAATCGGCAAGGCTTTCCCAGACTCCTTAATCGGCAAGCGACATGTCCAAATTAACTTGGAGTTTTACAATTTGTGCCCCTCTCCCTTTGGAAGATGGGTTGGGGTGAGGGCAGAATGATAGCATGGATAAACCACGTAAACGAGGCAAATATATGGCCCTCGCTTGCGGCTGTACTGGACAAGCAGCTTGAAGATTTGGAATTAAATATTTGGCCGCTTAGGATTTCGCCTGATCGAGCGCCTCTTGCAGGCGTTTTTTCGGTTGCACACCCACAAATCGTTCGACCACCTGCCCGCCCTTGAAAATCATTAACGTCGGGATGCTGCTGACCCCATATCCGGCCGCAACGTTCGGACTATCGTCGATATTGAGTTTGCATACTTTAACCGAGTCGATGTTTTCGGTGGCCAGTTCTTCCACAACCGGTGCAATCATTCGGCAGGGACCGCACCAAGACGCCCAAAAATCGACCAAAACCGGCAACGGCGACTTGAGAACCTCCTCCTCGAAGTTCTGATCCTGAATTTCAACGGCATTATGCATTTAATGGCTCCTTATTCGGTTACAAATCAATCAGAATATTATAGAGCCGCCGCTTAAACCGTCAATCGACCGGGAAGATGCATTTTCATCCAATGACAAGCGAAAAAACCGCAATTACTCGGGAAACTATACTATCCCCCATCACAATTGCGGGCGGTAAGTGGGCTGCTCTACCTTGCTTTTCAGGCCATCGTTCCCCACCATGAGCCCCGGGTGCTTGCGCCAATCCAATTTCGCCTCCCCCATTGCGAGATTCCCGCGTTTAACCCTCTTTTGCCGCCCGGGCGCCGATCAATTCAACAAGCAACTCGCGGAACTGTTTGTTAGTGATGGGCATAAAAACCACGCGGCGGTGATCGGAAGTCTTGGCATGTGCGGCCAGTTTCTTCTGAGTCTGGTCAACCAACAGAACTGTAGGAATCGTGGCGGTATCGTTGTTTTCGGCCATTGCATTGAACATTTCCACGGCGGGCCGCTCAATGAATTCCGCGTCGATTATCAGGCATTCGGCGATTTTAGAGTCTTGTTGCAGACGGCCCAGGGCACGGCTCGGATCGCTGATTAAAAGCACTCGGGCGCCGGCCTTTTTGAAACTCTTGCGAAAGTTATCCTGCCGTTGGCCGTCGGATTCCACCACCATTACCGTATGACCCATCAGAGGCGAAGTGGCCAGCGAAAGCGAGGAGTCTCCGCCCTCGACTTGCGTGTCGTCGGGCGAGGGACCCTCGCTGGCGGCTTGTGCCATCTCGGTCAAACGCCTGGATGCAATTTCCAGGTCGTTCAAAATGAGCGCCGGATTTTGATACCGGCGAGCGGGATCCAACTGCATGGCCTTGTTGACCACCATGGACACGCAATGCGGAATTGTGGAATCTACTTTCCGCATAGGAACAACGTCTAAAAAGCGCTGCTTGCTTAGGCGTTGAATGCGGTCGCGGGTTTCGGGCAGCGGCGGAGTGCCCGTCAGCATGTGGTAATAGATGCAGCCGAGGAAATAAATATCGCTGCGGGTATCGTCCTTGCGAACACCGGTTACACGTTCCAGGGCGGCATAATCTATAGTCCGTGGATTGGGCAAGCGATCCAACTCGTCGTCGCTTAGGGTTTCATCTATCGACGCCAGGCCGAAATCGACCAACTTGGCCTGGCCGCGACTGGAAACCAGCACGTTGCTCATTTTCAGGTCGCGGTGCGTCAAACCGTGGTCAAAGGCGTAACGCAGGCCTTCGGCGATATCCAGCATCAACCGGGTGGCTTCCAGCGGATGGAGTTTCTTGCGTATTTTAACAAAGTCCCGCAGGTTTCTGCCCTCGATGAATTCCATCACAAAAAAATGGGTCCGCCCGTGAGACACTACCTCGTCTATGCGGACTATATTGGCGTGCCGCAAAGAACACCCAAATTTGCCTTCGCGAACGAACTGGTTGTATTGATCCGGCCGGTCGCTAAATCGGCTCCGCAAGACCTTCAACGCCCGCACCTCGCCTGAATCGCAATGCACGGCCCGATACACGCGGGAGAAGGTGCCTGTGCCGACCAGATATAAAACTTTGTATCGGTCAAAGAAAAATCCCGATTTATCGTTTTTCAACAGCCGTTCGACCTGGTAATTGGTCAGAATTTCCTTGCGCACAAGAGTTTGCAGGAAATCTTGCACCCCGATGTTCACGCCCCCAAACGAAGCCTGGACTTCGAGCAACTGCTGTTGGCTAAGCAGGCCAAGATCAACGGCGCGCTGGCCGATTTGTTCGGCATTCGCATGAACCATGCCGACTCTTCCCGTTCAACTAAATAAAAATGATGATAAATATGATGCCAATATAGCGCCCGCAATTGGCTGGCCATTCTTTTATGCTAGAATCCAGTTACAACGGCTGCAACCCAGCTTATGGGGTATTCTTATGGCACCTTTTATGCTTCTTCACTTTTCCGGCGGTATTCATCTCGCTCCCGGCGGGTGGCTTCCAGGTCGAAAGCCAGATATTTCATATCCAATCGCAACTGGCTGAGTGCGTCCTGGACAAGTGAAAGGATGCGCCGACGGCGGCGGGTGCTGTCGATTACCCGGGTAAGAAAAGGATCGACTTTTTGCCGGCAGTCATCGGGCAGGAGATTTATTGCATCGGCCAGGTCCTGAATCTCGCGGGGAATTTCATCGGTGCTCGGATTCGCTACAGGTGCGTGTTCGCTCATTGGCATCTCCTTCATGGTTGGTTGTTTTTCATAGGAAGCACGCGATGTGCCGAGATGTGCCACGCGAGAGAAAAAATCCATTAACTTCTTTGTAGACAACAACTTACAGAAAAACACTCCCCTCTTTTGCTTGCAACGCATGCTGAAAAAATACAACGTTTGATCTGGATATTATTCGCAACTCCTGATACAAGCACCAGTTACGTCAAGGTGCGCAATTCCGTCCCATGCGTGGCGGTTTGGCCACAAATGTTTTTAATCCATTTTGTGCATGGTAATAGGAAAACTCCGGCGTGAATAGTTGTGGCAAGCCTGGTTCCCACGGATTTGCACCAAAAAATTAGTGGCCCACATCCTTTGCCAGATTAATCGCTAATCTCAAGTTCCTTTATGGGCCTTCGGCCGCAAACAAAGCGCGACCAACGGTTGTAGCTTTACATAAAGCGGGTAAAACTCGCTCCAGTCCAAACACAAAAATCCGATCCATGTTTTCCCTCCGGCCAATATTTTTGATTTTAATGATGCCCATGCTTTCAGCCCCGGCAGCGGTGCGTGGACAATCGGCTTGGTACGAGGGCTTTGAGGGATTGGAAACTTCCTGGCGCGACGCCGGCAGCGACGCCCAATATCGCATCCTCGACCACCGCCGCGTGCAGAACGAGGCTCACACCGGCAATGGATGCGAATGGCTGAGAATCTCGGCCAGCGGCGGCTCTCACGTCTACATTGCCCATGAAGTCGGCAAGCCGGCGGTTATCGACGAATTGATGCCCAGTCTGTGGGTAAAATCCGATCGAGCCGGCCTGCAACTGCTTGCCCGGATCGCGCTGCCGCGGTCGCTTGACACTAAAACCGGGAAGCCGATGACCGCCTTGGTCGCCGGAACAAGTTACACCGACGCCGGTCGATGGCAGGAACTGCGGATCAACGACGTGCCCCGGCTCCTGGCCCGTCAAATCCGCTCTTTACATAGCCAGTTCGGCCCAAACGTGGATGGGCGCGAAGCCTATGTCGATGCCGTGTTTTTAAACGTCTATGGCGGGCCGGGCATGACAAACGTTTGGATCGACGATTTGGACCTGTCCGGTTACGTCGGCACGTCGGCCCCTGCGCAGGCAGGTTGCAAATCCTTTGCCGCCTGTGGGTAATAATGCCGAGTCGAGCGGCTGGATGCCTAAAGGAAGCAAAACCCCGCCTTCGGCCGTTCCCTCCGCCGCTGGAAATCCCGCCGGCAATGTTGCCCCTCCGGCCGCTGCTTCGTCTCAAAATCTCGCCGAGAGCGATCCTGTCCGGGCATTGCCGTCGGTTCGCGTCCAACCCAAGCGCCACGATGTGAAGTTGTCGGGTTCGGTGCTTGCGGTGGACGGCCGGCCTTTTTTTCCCCGGGCAATCGAACACCAAGGCGAGCCGCTGGCGGTCCTGAAACAATTGGGCTTCAATACCGTGTGGCTCAAAAGGCTGCCCGCCCAGGAAATCCTGGAAGAGGCCGGCAGACTCGATCTTTTCTTGATTTGTCCCCCGCCCCGCCCGCCAAGTGCCGGAGATGTAAACGACCCGGCGGCCGCGTTAACCGACGTAGGGCCGGCGTTCGATCCCGTGTTGATGTGGGATTTAGGCGGCGATCTGCCATCGGGCGCCACTGCCGTCTTGCCGGTGGCCCAGCGCCTGGATTCCGCCCGCCGCTGGGCCGAACAAATCCGCAACGCCGACCGCCGCGGCGAGCGACCGCTGATCTGCCGCCCATGCGCCGACCTGCGCGGATACAGCCGGCTGGACGGCGCCATGATTCTGCTTATCGACCGCCGCCCGCTGGGCACAAGCATGGAAATGGCCGACTACGGCACATGGGTCCGCCGGCAACCGCTCCTGGCCCTGCCAGGTACTCCCATCTGGACCACTGTCCAGACCCAAGTGAACGAATCCACTCGCCAACAAATTGCCGCGCTCGAGCCCGGAGTTGCAACGCCCCCGGAAATATCGTTCGAGCAGATCGAGATCATGGCGCTCACGTCGATAACCTCCGGCAGTCGTGGGCTTATGTTTCTCTCCTCCTCGCCGCTGGACGCAAACGACACCGAGACCCGCCACCGTAGCGTGGCCTTGCAACTCTTGAATTTGGAATTGGAACTGATCGAACCTTGGGCGGCGGCGGGCGATTTTGTGACCGCCGGCGCCAGCAGCGAAAAGGAAAAAGAAATCTTCACGCCGGTTATCAGGGCCGAGCGCGCCCGCCTGGTGCTGCCCCTCTGGTATTCGCCCGGGGCCCAATGCGTGCCCGCCCAATCGGCGGCGAAAAACCTCTCCCTGGTTGCGCCGGGAGTGCCGGAATCGGCCGGCGCCTATGAGCTAAATCCCAGCGGCATTAAACCCATCCCCCACAAACGCGTTGCCGGAGGAACGAGTGTTACTCTAGAGGAATTCAATCTCACGGCCGAGGTGCTCCTGGCCCAAGATCCCCTGATAGTCAACAACGTCACAAATCGCTGGGCCGTTATCGGACGCCAGGCCGCCCAGTTGGAGCACGACCTGGCCGTGCACGAATTTTACACGGTGCAAAGGATCGCCGGGCAATTAGACCAGCGGCCCGGAGCAAAGACACCCCCGCCGGCACTGCTCGATGCCGCGCGAAAAAGCCTGCAATGGTGCGACACGCAAATCGCCGCCCGCCAGTTCGACGCCGCAAAACTCGGCGCCGATCGGGCATTGAGTTCATTGCGGGCAGTGGAGCGGTTTTACTGGGAAGAAGCCGTGGACGAGAAAAAAATCGCCTCGCCGGCCACCAGTCCCGCGGCCTTGAGCTTTCAAACTCTGCCCGCTCACTGGCGATTGATCGACCGCGTTCGCTCCGCCCGCTTCGGCCCGGACCTGCTACCAGGCGGTGATTTTGAAAACCTCAACCTCATGTTCCAGACCGGCTGGCGATATCTGAAAGGCCCGGCCCCAGGCGTGCAAACCGCGGCCGACCTTTTGGCCTCCTCAGCCCACAGCGGCGCGTTCGGATTGCGATTGTCGGTCACGGCCGACGATCTTAAGCATCCGCCGGCCATGCTGGAATCGCCGCCCATCAGGTTCGTCAGTCCCTCGATCATGCTCGAGGCCGGCGAGATCGTCTGCGTCCACGGCTGGGTGAACGTGCCCAATCCCATCACCGGCAGCGTTGACGGGCTGATGATTTTCGATTCCCTGGGCGGCGAGGCGCTGGCCGACCGCGTCGGCCACACCGCCGGCTGGAAGGAATTCGCATTGTATCGTGTCGTCCCGCAGTCGGGGGCCGTGAATGTCACCTTCGCCCTGACCGGCCTGGGCGAAGCCTGGATCGACGACGTAGGAATACACGTCCTCAATACCCAACCCGCCGCTTTAACCGCGCGGTAAAGGATTTGGAATCCGCTGGTCTTGCGAAAAAATTAAGCGATTTTGGCAAATGGTACTCAGAACGGTATCTTTTCTATTGATTTTACAAAAGAAAATAGCCCATAACCTAGCAAAATTATTGACAATTATGATGATAGTATTATATTAAAAATGTTATCCTTAATCAAAGGACTACACTTAGTTATCATGAGGCAGCGGCTTTGGCCCGCGGATGATTTTCAACGCAAGAATTACCTAATATGCGTTAGACATACCTGCGGCATTCTAATTTCAGTCAAGCTGATTTTCCCGCGAAGTATTAACATACCTTGCCGATTATTAGTTAGTGGCACATAGACGGAATATATCAGTAGTGTTTTTATATAAACAGATCGGTTTATTTTTTACAATATGTCACTCCAAAATAAGGGGCTACACATGAATATCAATCGCAATCCATACTTCGCTTTTATTTCAACGATAATTCTTCTCGATTGTGTTAATCAAGTTTTTGCTACAGACTATGTTGCTGTGGATCTAAATCCAAGTGGATTTAATACATCCAAGGCTTTTGCCATATATAGTGGGCAGCAGGCGGGTAATGGTTGGGTATCAGGCACATGTGCAGATTATACACATGCCTTGCTTTGGAACGGCTCTGCGGATAGTGCCGTGGACCTTAATCCAAGTGACTTTATTAGTTCCGAGGCTAATGCCATATATGGCGGGCAGCAGGTGGGCGATGGTTATGGATCGGCCACGGGCGGGAACGTTCATGCCTTGCTTTGGAACGGCTCTGCGGCAAGTGTTATGGACCTTAATCCCAGTGGTTTTACTAAAAGTTATGCTTATGATATTAGCGGTGGGCAGCAGGTGGGCTACGGTTATGGATCGGCCACTGGTGGGAATTATCATGCCTTACTTTGGAATAGTACTGCGACAAGCGCAGTGGACCTTAACCCTTATAGATATGGATGTATTCGTTCTGAAGCCTATGGTATTAGCGGCGGGCAGCAAGTGGGTTATGGTTATGGAGTAAGTACGTCCTTTAATTCGAATGCCTTCCTTTGGAACGGCATTGCGGCAAGCGCAGTGGACCTTAACCCTTATGATTATGGATATATTTGTTCTGAAGCCTATGCTATTAGTGGCGGGCAGCAAGTGGGTTATGGCTATGGACCGGCAACCGGAAATAATAATCACGCTCTACTTTGGAGCAGTTCTGCGGCAAGTTTCGTGGACCTTAATCCAAATGGATTTGATTATTCTCATGCCTATGGTATTAGCGGTGGGTATCAGGTGGGCGCTGGTTCTGGACCAGCCACAAAAGGAAAAGATCATGCTTTGCTTTGGAGCGGCTCGGCAGACAGCGTCGTGGACCTTAATCAATTCCTGCCCGCCACATTCGTCAGTTCTGAGGCCGAGTCAATTGACGATCAAGGTGACATCGTTGGTTATGGAATTATCGGGCCCGGTAATATTCATGCAATTCTCTGGATTCCGGTGCCCGAACCAGCAGCGCTAATGATGCTCGACATGGGCGCAATTTTGCTCGTACTCTTTTGGTGGCGGAAGCGCCGATAAGCTGAATTGGGCGGGTGAAGCGAAATCAGATTCGGAATCCGCGTTCCGGGAACGAAAATATCGTTTAGCCCGGGAGCTTTCTCCCGGTGCCTTCTGGAATTATAGAAAACGTTGAAAAACCACTTGCGGTTTTGTGGGCAGGAATTCAGGTTTGAATAATGATTATCTGCACGCTAAAATACGATAGTCCATGCTGATAAAGTTACCACGGAATTCCATTATTAGTATCGGAGACTTTTATGCGCATGACTTCGCAGCCCGTAGGGTGCGTGAAACGCACCAACAAAGACGGTAATATTTATCGAGGTGCGTTGCACGCACCCTACAACAGTTGGCGATTGTTGGCGGTTTTCTGGGCCGCGTTCGGGCTACTGTCAAGCATAAATATTTTCTCGCAAGCGGCAGAGGATAAAAAAGAAGGAAAAATCTCCGCCGATCCGTTCTTCCAGCAATTAAAGCCCGTTTTTGGCCGGGGCGTGAATCTGGGCAACGCCCTGGAAGCCCCCAAGGAAGGCGATTGGGGTGTCGTGCTCAAGGAAGTATATTTCGATAAGATCGCGGCGGCCGGATTCGATTCGGTCCGCATTCCGGTCCGCTGGTCCACCCATGCCGATAAATCGCCCCCGTACCAGATCGACCCCAAGTTTTTCGACCGCGTGGATTGGGCGGTCGATCAGGCCCTCAAGCGCCATCTGATACCGGTGCTGAACATGCACCACTACGAGGAAATCTTTACCGATCCCGATAATAATTCTGAGCGGTTCCTGGCCATGTGGCGGCAAATCGCCGAGCACTATAAAGATTATCCGCCCGAACTGGCCTTCGAGCTCCTCAACGAGCCGCAAGACAAACTGACTGCCAAAAAGTGGAACCGGCTTTTAAGCCGGGCCATCGGCGTCATCCGGCCCAGCAATCCCACACGTGAAATCGTGGTCGGCCCGGTGGGCTGGAACGGCATCGGCGACCTGCCGACCCTTGAACTCCCCGAGGACGACCGGCACCTCGTCGTCACGGTTCATTACTACAGCCCCTTCCAGTTCACGCATCAGGGGCGGATGGGTCTGGACCGGAGTCTAAAAAATGGCTGGGCAACAAATGGACCGGCACCAAGGCCGAGCGCCAGGCAGTCATGCTCGACCTGGACAAGGCCATTGCCTGGGCCGTCGAGCATCGCCGCCCCATCTATCTGGGCGAGTTCGGCGCGTACAGCAAGGCCGACATAGACTCCCGCGCCCGCTGGACCGCCTTCGTGGCCGACGAGGCCCTGAAACGCAAGATGGGCATCGCCTACTGGGAATTCTGCTCCGGATTCGGAGTCTTCGACCCGCAAAAAAACCAGTGGATCGAACCGCTCAAAAAAGCCCTGCTCGACGCCGGGCAAGGGGAGAAAAAAGTGGGCAAATGATGCCATCGCTTTTTACGCGCTGCTTAGAACACTTTCGGCATATTGAAAAGGTCTCATCGTTCTATGATTAAGTATGGCCTGCTTCGCGGAATCGTCTTGTTAAATAGAGACTAGGCAGGTTCCGCGCGCCGAGAACGAGCAACCAAATCAGCATTGCGGCGGCCAAGATGAGCGATATCGATTTTCCTATCATTAAATCGGCGGGATTCCATAAAAATCGCACGTTGCGGCTTCCGGCATCGAGAACACAACCCATAAAATCGCCAAAGACGCGGATTACCTCCCGGCGTTTTCCATTCACTTCCACACGCCATCCCGGGTTAAAACTTTCCGATAAAAAGAGCAATTGCCTTGAGTTTACATCGGCGGCGATTTCGATGTCGCCCGGCGCGTCTTTCAAGATGCTAACCGTTCCGAGACTTTCCCCGGAGAGTGAAATCTCTTTGGATACCAGCGCCGTGGTTTTACAGTCGATCTGGTTGATCTGAGAATTAAGGTCGTCGTATACCATTGCCCGTTGGTATAATTGAACCCGTGGAAGAGGATCGGGCACGCGGGTCCATTTTTGCTCATTGTTCGGACCGGTTATCTTCCGGATCCAATTTACACCCGCGACGTGCAGGGTGATAATCTTGTAGGAAATCAGTTCTTTGTGCGGTGGAAGTGCGACTAAATCGACAAATAATCGGAACCCTTTCAGGAGCAAGATATTATCAGTGATGGTATAGACAAGTTCACCCCGGGTCACCTCCTGGGGCGTTCGGATGGCGGCTATTAAATCGGCGAGGGACATTGCCTGACCTTGTCTGAGAACGTAGCTTTCGCAGTATATTCCCAGATCCGTGACTTGCAATAGAACAATGGCCAACACGGCCCAGCGGAAACCCTTAAGCGCCGCGATCACCAATGCGGCGCCGGCTGCAAGAATCGCCGAACCTATGGCCGCCATGTACGGGGAATTGATGTTGGCCGCCAGAGGGTGCTGGGGATTTCGTGACACCCATATATTATAAAGCAGCGGCAGTACGGCCACGGCTAAGACAATCAATATGAAGACGCGGACTGATTTTGACAGCGGTCCTGATTTCCGCTGGGCCTGGAGCAAACATGCCAATGCGCATGCCGCGGCCGCGGAAAGGCCGAAGTGGACCAATAGATCGTACCTGTCCGGACATCGGAACATGCCGAAGGGCGGCACTTTCATCAACAGAGGAAAGATCGGCAGATATCGACCCAGGGCCAAAAGCGTCCCCACGACCGTCAGCACCAGGGCAATTGCCAGGATTACTCGATTCTTTAGCAAGTCCTCTTTTCGGGTCGCAAGCCAAATGCATAGAACTATGGCGATAACTCCGCTATACATGGTGCCTTCCCATACACAATTAAAGGGCACGATGGGCTCTTTAAAATAATAAGGCGAGACGGATAGCAGGAAATTGATCGGATGGAAAGAATATTCGCCTTGATAATTCAGGTCCTGTATTGGGCGAGCGGTTGAATAAATGGCCGTCATTGTTGGAATCAGTTGAACGCTTGCCATCAATACGCCGAGCAACTTGAATCCGAAAACCTTCAACAAAGGGAAGTAAACCCTTCGGCTTATGGCGAGAATAAGAACGTAAACCGCCTCGATCATGGCGGTCATCCAGTAGCTCTGGGGAAAACCGAGCAGAATTTGTGAAGCAGTCAGGATCGCAAGCATGATGCACGAGACTTGAACTTTTCCACGGCTTCCGCCGCGAAGAATGACGTCGCAACACAGCAGGGTCCAGGGGAGATGGGCGATCGTGGCGATCATGTGCATGTGTTGAAACCGCAAAAACATGAAGCTATTGAAAGTAAACGTGAATGCGCCGAACATGCAAACGCCGCTGGAGAAATTCCAGCGTCGGAGAAGGAAGTACATGCCTATAAATAAGAACGGATAAGATAAGAAGAGTTCAAGATTGAATGCCGCGCTGAAAGGCAGAAAACGATAAAGCAGCAGATGCAGAGGATGGTACATGCCCACCTGTCCTTCGGCGTGCAGATCGAATCCGCAAAACACGTCGGGACACCATGTAAAATCCGCCCCTTCCGATAAGGCGCGGGCGTAGAACTTGTGGTAAGGCAGATGAAAATAAATAAAGTCATCGAAAGTGTAAACGGTTCCGTTGAAAAGCGGCAGGGAAAACACGGCCAGAATACACACCGTTGCGACCGCAATTATCCAGAAAATCGTTCTGTCCATATTATTAAGGTTTGTCTTTTTTCTGAACGTAATGCGCCGATGCAAGTACGCGAGAGTGTAAAAAAACAGTGAACTAGTTCTTTAAAATTTTTCGGCCGACCGTGCGAGCGAAAGATCGATTCCAGGCTTAGAGACTATATAAAAACTCCCCTCTCCCTCCGGGAGAGGGCTAGGGTGAGGGCATAATTGCCAATCGTTATTCTATTTTAATTTGTTTCTAGTATTGGATTGAATTGTCTTTGAATAGGCGCTTGGCCTCTTGATCATTTATCCATTATATATGCTGCCGTGCCATGCCGCAAAAGGGGCGCTTCGCTCAAAACACTTGAGGAGAGCCGACACTTCAGCGTCTGTACGCGGCAAACAACACAGACTCAAGAACCAATGCCGCCCGTTAATATCTACCCATAAAACGCGGCCACGCTGAGGGCGGTTTGGCGGCGGACGCTTTCGGCGATCGAGTCCACCTCGGCGTTCGCAAGCGGCGTAACCCAGGATTCCGCCGGGCGTCGGGCAACGGTGTGGATTTGCACCAGCTTTATCTTTCCCCCGGCCGCGACAATCTCTTGCAAACGCCGGCAGTAGGCATCAATTTCCTCGCCCGGCGGCGGCTCGTCATTTATCCGCATGAAAAGGCTTTGGATGACGATAGGCCTCGCCCGGGCGGCATCGCGGAGATTCTCCAAAATCTGCTTAAACGGCACGGCCGAGCGCACGACCCGGCGGTAATATGCCTCTGTCCCGGCGTCCAGCTTGGCCCAAATCTCGCCGTTGTTCTGGTCCAAAATTTCCAGCCCGGGCATCACGTTCCAGCGGTGTAGCAGGCTGGCGTTGGTTATGAGCACCAGTTTCACGTCGTCCAGCTTGCGGCTGCTGCGGACCTCCGCGCTTGTGGCCACGGCCTGGGCAAAGTTGCGATAGGCCGTCGGCTCTCCGTCGCCTGAAAAGGCAATGTCGTTTAGCCGGCGGAGCGGTTCCGGCGTGCCGGAAAATTGCTGATCCGCAAAGATGCGGCCGGAAGTCACAAGTTCCACGGTCCAATCGAGTTCCTCGCGCAGGCGCTCTAAATCGACAAGATCATCCTCACCCGGCTCGGCCAGATCGACCTGGCAATAAATGCAATGGAAGTTGCAAAACTTGTTGCGATTTAGGTTCACGCCTATGGAAATCCCGCCCGCTCGGCGGCTCAAAACCGGATAGACGTAAAGATTGCTCTTGAAATCGCGGGGATGCGCGGCGAAGAGCGGATCGGTGGAGTTTGACATTTAGTGATGTAGCAGGCACACGCCGTGTGCCGTCGGTTTGCGGATTATATTGCAGACGCACTCCATGCGCCGTTTATTATAGACGACGATGCCGAAGAATGCAAAACAGTCAAGTTTGCCTGCAAAAAATAAGCGCTGCCTGCAAAAAAGTCGCGCACGAATAATTCGAAAAAATACGAAACGGCACACGTAGTGTGCCTGCCACATTATGCGCGGCGCAGCGTGGTGTATTCGTCAACGGCTATGGCGGTCAATTCGCCGTCGGGAAGTTCCAAGAGGATGGTGTCGGAAAAAACCTTGTCGTCGAAATTCCGGCGATGGTGCAGCCCGTGCCGCCGCCGCTCGGTCCGCAGCACCGTCCCGTAGGTTTTGGTAGGCCAGCCATTGCAGCCCACCGTAACGGTGTGCTCGACCTCGATGCGGTCGCCGGGCTTGAGTTCGTCGAAAAGCGTGTGTGCGTGACTGAGTGTTGTTGGCATAATTAAAACCGTATAAAAATCATTACGTAGACAAGGTGTTTTTGTTCGCCATCTGCCTTAAATGCCGAAAAGATTGTCAAGTTTGCAGGCAGAAATGAATCAATTATGTTTATTTTGTGGATATTCCAGATTTTAGCAATAGGGATTTGATTGGAAGAATCGAGGTGCTTAGGCAATAGCTTATACTTATTACCCCCTACTCCCCCTCCTTATGATGGGGTGCATACTTCCAAAGTTTAAATTAAGCATTTTTATCGGCATGCATGCCTGAAAATTTAATAAGTCTTTCGGCATTGCAGGCCCTGACCCTTACCATCTACCAGAGGAAGAGGGGTTTTTGGAGATAAGTTTTTACACTTCCTTGGCATTGATCCAGGACATCAATTTGCGCAGTTGCCGGCCGATTATTTCCACCGGATGCGCGCGTTCTCTCCGCCGCAGGGCCTTGAACGAGGGGGCATTGGCCTTGTTTTCCAGGATCCACTCGCGGGCAAAGCGGCCGTCCTGGATCTCGGCCAGGATGCGCTTCATTTCGGCCTTGGTTTCGGGCGTGATGATCCGCGGGCCGCGCGTGTAATCGCCGTATTCGGCCGTGTTCGAGATGCTGTATCGCATGTAACTCAGCCCGCCCTGATAAATCAAGTCCACGATCAGCTTCACCTCGTGGACGCACTCGAAATAGGCCATTTCGGGCTGATATCCGGCCTCGACCAGCGTTTCAAAGCCCGCCTTGATAAGCGCCGACAATCCGCCGCAGAGCACGACCTGCTCGCCGAACAGGTCGGTTTCGGTTTCTTCGGCGAACGAGGTTTCGATAACCCCCGCCCTGGTCCCGCCGATGCCCTTGGCGTAGGCCAGGCCGATTTTCAAGGCCTCCGCGCCGCGCCGCGCCCAGGCCGATCAAGCATGGCACACCGGCCCCGCGCACGAATTCCGAGCGGACCAGGTGCCCGGGCCCCTTGGGCGCCACAAGTATCACGGCCACGCCCTTGGGCAGGTCGAACTGCCCGTAATGCACGTTGAATCCGTGCGAGCATACCACGATGTTGCCCGGCGAAAGATTGTCGCGAATTTGCGCGCGGAACACGTCGGCCTGAAGCTCGTCGGGCAGGAGGATTGTAATGATGTCCGCCTTTTTCGCGGCCTCGGCCGCCGAAATGGGCTTGAATCCGTCTTTTACCGCCAACTCGTAATTGTCCGTGCCCGGCAATTCGGCCACGATCACGTTGCAGCCGCTGTCGCGCAGGTTTTGCGCATGGGCGTGGCCTTGCGAACCGTAGCCTAATATGGCCAGCGTCTTGTTGTTCAAAAGGGAAATGTCGGCGTCTTTGTCATAATAGATTTTAGCGGGCATGGTTGTCCCCTGAGTTAACAATTATGGGTTGTAACTAAGCTATCAGCTATCAGCAATCAGCTATCAGCAATTAGCCTCAACATGGTGTTGTGGCTGATTGCTAATTGCTGATGGCTGATCGCTATTATTTTTTATCATTCATCATTGACTTTATTGCTTCCCCGGACCATGGCGATTCGCCCCGTGCGCACGACCTCCAGGATGCCGAAGGGACGCATCAATTCGATAAATGCCTCGATCTTTCGTTCCTGGCCGGAGATTTCCACTATCACCGAATCGAGCGACACGTTTACGATCCGGCCGCTGAAAATATTGGTCAGTTCGCTGATCTCGCCGCGCTTGCCGGGCGGGGCGCCGACTTTGATCAGCATCAAATCCCGCTCCACGAAGTCCTGCGAACTGATGTCGTCCACCCGGACCACCGTCACGATCTTTTCCAATTGTTTGCGCACCTGCTCCAGAACGCTGTCGTCGCCCACGATGACAAACGTCATCCGCGACAAATGGGGGTCTTCCGTCTCCCCCACGGCCAGACTGTCGATGTTATACCCCCGCGAAGCCAGCATCCCCGATATGTGCGACAACACGCCGGGTACGTTCTGCACCAATGCCGATAATACGTGCCGCATATACTGATCCTTTAAATAATAAAACAACCATCTTAATGCCCAAAAGACTATCGAACAAGAGGCTCCATTAGGGTTCAGGGTTCGGGATTGGGGTAGTGTAGGACGACTTTGAAAGTCGTCCTACTTGGGATTCATGGTTCGGCAATTATCAGAGCCGCACCCGTGTCAGCCCGGAGAATTCAAGATTCGGGCGTGATACCGTTTAGCCGCGAGCCAAAGGCGAGCGCTGCTAGGGTCAAAAATTCGAGATCCTGGATAAACGAAGCGGCCTGTTTATCGGCCCCCTTTTATTTGAAATCCTTAGCGTCAAACCGCATGTAGTTTCATTATTATATACCCCTATCTCATCTCCCATCCTCTAATCCCTAATCCCTAATCCCTAATCTCTAGCCCCTAGCCCCTAGCCCCTACTTCTCACACGTCTTCATGCCTGACTTCGCGGATTATCTGCAAAAATTTTTCCATCGAAGGACAGCGATTGCTGATCGAAGGCTCGATGCAGGCATGAATGGCCTTGGCCAAAATAGGATTGATTTTCGGGCGGTATTTGCTGATCTCGGTGGGCGGGCGGTCGTGCGTCATGGCGGCCATGCCGGTGGTGCCCCGCATCCACGGCAGCTCGAAGGCGCATATCTCGT
The DNA here is from genome assembly GCA_963838495.1 of Pirellulales bacterium. GTDB lineage: Bacteria > Planctomycetota > Planctomycetia > Pirellulales > Thermoguttaceae > JBEKIK01. Next base: position 1,981,840 of record CAWIRC010000001.1, read on the forward strand.
AGGCCGTCACGCCAAAGGCAAACACGTCCAGGCGCTGGTCGGTCGCCCGGCGGCGGACCAGCTCCGGGGCCATGTAGTTGGGCGTCCCCGTGCGATTGCCCGGCTGCATGAATTGCTTGGTGGCGGGCACGGTCAGGCCGAAGTCGATGAGCTTGATGTCCTCGCCGTTGTTTGTGAGCATGAAATTCCTGGGGCAGATGTCGCGGTGAATAAAACCCGCCTCGTGCACCGCCGCCACCGCCTCGGCCGCCTCGCGGATGAACTTCACCCGGCGCCCTTCCAAAACAGGATCGTAGGCCACCAATGCGGAAAAGAGCGTGGCCCCGTCCAGGAATTCCATTACCAAGTACGGCTCGTCCTCGGTCGTCAGCCCGTATTCGAAGGTTTCCACGATGCTGGGGTGCTTCAGTTGCTTGGAGATTTCGCCTTCGCTGGGTTTGCGCAGGCCGCGGAACCGGGCGTTGAATTCCGCCGTCTTCTTGGGATTGAGTATCTTCAGGCCCACGATTTTATTGGTCCTTAAATCGCGGGCCATGTAAAAACTCGACATCGTCCCCTGTATCGCCTCCCGCAGCAAGGCAAAACGCGCCGATACGTTCAACCTCCTCCCGGCAAACAGTTGTTTAAAGTGATCCAGAAATGGCATGCTCGGTCAATCTGGTTGGGGCGACAGTTAAACTGTCGCCCCAACAGCCTTTTGCTCAGTGGACGGTGTATCCGTTGGGGCGGCAGTTAAACTGCCGCCCCAACAGCCTTGTTCTTTGTAGATGGTGGATGATGGGCAGTGAAATATCTACATATTTTACACCCACCGCGCTTATATTTAATATACCATCCAAAGCAACCGCATTTCCACGTTTTTGCACGAAAAGGCCCGAAAAATACTTGTTTTCAATTGTGCCTGGTCCATCACCTATCGTCACCTACAACTGCCTACTAGCTACTGCCTATCGTCCACCATCCGCTGCCCGCTATTTCCCGCAGTAGTCGATGGTCCGCGCCAGTTCGCTTTTTAGATCCTTGCGGCGCACGATGCGGTCGATGAATCCGTGTTCGAGGAGAAATTCGCTGGTTTGAAAACCCTTGGGCAGTTCGATGCGGATGGTGGCCTTGATGGTGCGCGGGCCGGCGAAACCGATCAGGGCCTTGGGCTCGGCAAAGATCACGTCGCCCAGCGAGGCGAAGCTGGCGGCCACGCCGCCCATGGTCGGATTAGTCAACACGGAGATGAAAAGCCCGCCCGACTGGTCAAAGCGGCTTAAGGCCATGGAAACCTTGGCCATCTGCATGAGTGAGAGTATGCCTTCGTGCATGCGCGCCCCGCCGCCCGAGCCGGAGATGATTATAAGCGGCAGTTGTTGCTGGGTCGCCCGCTCGATGGTGCGGGTGATCTTTTCGCCCACCACGGAACCCATGGTGCCCATGATGAAAGAGGAATCGGTCACGCCGAAGGCCACGCGTCGTGCGCGGATCATGCCCGTGCCCACCACGGCCGCTTCCTTGAGCCCGTTCGCTGCTGTTCCTCTTCGAGCCGCTGCGGATATGATATTCTGTCCACGAAGCCCAGCGGATCGGTCGATAGCAGATCGGCGTCCCACTCCTCGAACGTGCCTTCGTCCAGGACCTGCTTGATGCGTTCCTGGGCGGGCACGTACCAGTGGTAATCGCATTCCGGACAAACGCCCAGGCGTTTTTCCGCTTCTTTGCGGAAAATGGTCTGCTGGCAGCCGGGACAGCGTTTCCACAGCCCTTCAGGCACGCCGCGCTTGGGACGCTTCATCAAATTCCGCCAACTGCTGGGATCAGGTGCGTTAGATGGCATGTGATAGCGGACAGGATACAGGGGACAGCGGACAGGGGTTTATTTGAGGGTATCCTGGAATTGGTTGTCTCGTTGGTGCGGCAGTTGCACTGCCGCACCCATGCAGGGGCGACAGTACAACTGTCGCCCCAACAAAGATTTACGACATGTAATTCCAGGACACCCTCGGTTTATTTAACCAGAACTTCTTCCGGCTCGACCTGCAGGAATTCCACGCGGCTGTGGCCGTTGGTCGGCTTCCACAAATCGCCCAATTCGCCGTGTACGATAAAGCGGCGAACCAGGCTCAACAGCGGTTCGGGCACGCAGATGCCAATCATACCATCCTTGTGGCGTTTGAGCAATTTCATCATGGCCGCGCGGACACGCTGGTCGGCCGCGGCCAGCATTTCACCCTCCGGGGGACAGACGTTTTCCGGCTGCTCCTGCCACTGGCGGTAAACCTTGGGATGTTTTCGCCGCACGTCCTTGACCAGCATCCCTTGCCACAATCCCTGGTTCAAGTTTTGCATGTTTACAAGCTTCCGCATCTTTATATCCAGGGTCTCGGATATGGTCTGTGCGGTGCGAAAGGCCGGCTCGCTGGGCGGGGCATAAATCACTTCCAAACCTTTGTCGCGTAAATCCCCAGCCGCCTGGGCGGCTTCGGCCAGGCCCTGCTCGTTCAGTGGGATGTCTAAAGTTCCTTGAATCCGCTCTTGCACGTCATAGTCGGTAGTTCCCGGGCGGATAAGCGCTATTTTTAACATTTCTTACTAAGTTGTCCTTTCTCCTCACCTCAAAATGGGACAATCTCATTTTCTCTGCGAAAATGCGACGGCCCCCCAATCAAACGTGTACATTCTTTGCCGACACGGCTATGGTTGTCATTTCTTCGATAAACTTCCCGTAATTCTTCTGGGAAAACAATGCCGAGCCGATGACGAATAAATCGGCTCCCGCCGATGCGCATGGGCCGATTGTGTCGTGCTGAATGCCGCCATCGACCGAAAGCAGCACGTTATCTTCGACCATTTGCCGCAACTGCCGCAATTTATCCAACGTAACCGGATTGAATTCCTGGCCCCCAAATCCCGGATTCACGCTCATTACCAACACCAGGTCGCAAAGATCGAGGCAGCCCTCCAACGTGGAAACCGGCGTGTCGGGATTCAGGGTAATCCCCGCGGCCGCGCCGATCTGGTGTATTTCGTCCAACAAGTGCCGCGGGTTCGGCACGGCCTCGATGTGGAAGGTCAACAGGTCGGCCCCGGCCTGGCGGAATGCATGTACGTACCTGGCCGGCTCGGATAGCATCAGGTGCACGTCCAAAGGCAGATCGGTCGATCGGCGGATGGCCTCGACCACCGGGATCCCGATGCTCAAGTTGGGCACAAAATGCCCGTCCATTATGTCCAGGTGCAGGATCTTGGCTCCAGCGTGCTCCAGGCGGCGGATTTCTTCTTCAACACGGGCAAAATCGCACGACAACAACGACGGATCAACAAGCGGCGCCGCGTTGTGCAAATCGGTGAGCATCCTGGATAAAAACATAATGCAAACCACTAGATCGTGCGAACAGGCAACGGCGGTCGCGACAGAAATTCAACGATAACTGTCCGGCCGAGCCTTTTTCCCGGCCGCTCTTGGGTTGCTTGATCAAAATTGCGCGATCACAACCTACCGCCTAAAATGGAGAAACCGGCACTCCGGCCGGCATCGGCGTCGAGGCCCGTCCCTCGACATCAACTATTATACACGCCTATTTTAGCAATCGCAGCAACGCATGTCTGCGCTCCTTTTGGGGAAAAACGTATCTCCTTCCCAAATAAGGGGTTAAGGTTACGTGTGCCACTGCTTGCTTGCAAGCAGTGCCGCTGGAAAAACTTCTTTTGAATTCCCTTTTTTATTGTTTATCACTGTCGGAAAGAAGACTATGTTGGCGCGTCTTCGCTGCGCGGTAAATCGTCCAGCGATTGAAGATTGAAAAGCCGCAGAAACCGCTCGGTGGTGTAATAATGACGCGTGCGGCGTTTGCCCTCGGGCCGCTCTATGCGCAGCAAACCGCGGCGCACCAATTGCGCTAAAGTATGGCTGCTGGGCTTGCCGCGCATGCGGCCGATGCGCTCGCCGCTTATGGGCTGTCGGTATGCCACGATGGCCAAGATGTCGATGGCGGCTTGTGATAAACGGGCCTCGTGAATCCGCCCGTATAATTTGTCTCGCAAAGCCGAATGGATTTTTCTCAGGCTTAGCCGATACCCGTCGCCCTCGCCGACAATGTTGTACGGGCAATTGTCGGCCGTATAACGCCGATTGAGTTCGTTAACCAAAAGCGGAATTTCCTCGGCTGAAACGTCGCGCATCATCTCCGCCGCCTTTATCGCCGATAAGGGCTTGTTGTCGCGATTGCCCACAAACAGCATGGCCTCCAAAATGCTCAGCGGGCTGACCGCACAAGCGTCTTCCATGACCGCCGTGGCCGATGGCTGCTCGGCCGGCCCGGGCTGCGATTCGACCGCCTCTTGATCCATATCCGCCCCTCGATCGCCGACTGCGGCCGCTTGTTCCGCTTCCGCCTGCGCCGCGGCGCCCCGCCCATGACCTGCGCAAACGCCCGGGCTAATTCGTCCAGCGAAATGCCTTCCTGCCTGCGCGTTTCAGGAGATGGTTCGGATGATTGTGACATGATTGTAGTATCTTAACGATAATCAATCAAAATATGCAATATCATGGTTTATTGAGCCTCAGATTGATAATATCACGTTGGGACGGGAGTTGTACTCCCGTCCCCGCTGGCGAAATAGGGGCAACAGTACAACTGTCGCCCCAACGCGATGTGACTTTGGCAATCTGAGAGCCAATAGCCCGGGCACTTGTGCCCGGAGATTTGTCTGTATTTATAACAGTTGTTACTATGCCGCTGATTCTTCATACAGTTCGTTTTTTCGAGTCCCGATCATCCGCCGGGCAGTTGGAAAAATCTCCGCGAACTGATCGGGCAAGGGCGGAAGTTTCACCCGCCGCATCACCTGGTTCAGCCGCATCAACAGCTTGTCGTCTTCGAGATAATCCCACAATACCTTTTGCCGGCGGAATTCCGCGATCATCGTCGAGAGCCGCTCGGTACGTCGCGGCGCCATGCGATTCACCGCGGCCTGGACCTGTTCCGGTTCGATCTCCTGCAAAAGCCCGTAATATCGCTCCAGTATATGCGGATTCTCTTCGGCCAATGCCGCATCCAGCAGGATCTCCACCAAAAGGTGCCCCAGGAAACTGGGACGCAAACCGTGCCGGTCGCCCAAGCAATCGCGGACCATCACCGTCAAATGCCAGGAAAGCTCGGCAAATGCCCGGGTATTGTGAAACCTGGCGTCTTGGCAAATATGCCTCTGCACCCCGCCCGCCACTCCCGCCGCCACCGCGTCGGCGTCGGCCAGGAACGGCTCCACGTGCTTGATCCGCAATCGCACCGTGCGATCGGCAACCGTCAGCCAATCCGGCACGCCCGCCCCGGCCGCAAAATACGGCCGGTCCATAAGCGGCAGCGCATGGGCAAGATAATTCATTATTTTTCCCCGAATATTGACTTTTTATTGAGTCCTACATTGCAAAGGAACCGTTCCACGGCCAAACGACTAGCAAACTCGGCTGGAACAGCCGTGTTTGCGGCTAAATAAAGATCATTGGCTGCATCGGAATCGATAAACTATAATTATGCTGAGGGAGACAAGATTATGAAATGCCTGTTTTATCGTTATCGCGGTTTTCTGCCATTGGCGACCTTGTTGGTCGGGATTGTTTTAGGCGGTTTTCTACCCCATATCCCCATGCATGCCGTGGCCACCGATCGCGGCGAAACCTACATCATGGCCACCGGACTGCTCGATACCGACGTGGAAGCGGTGTATTTTCTCGATTGCCTCACGGGCGATCTGTTTGCCGCCGTGCCGGGCAAGACCACCGGCGGATTTACCGGCATGTATCGCTGCAACGTTCTGAATGATTTGCAGGTCGATCTGGCCAAGAATCCGCATTTCCTCATGGTTACCGGACTGGCCGATTTGAGGAGTACGACGGCCCGGGGCTACGGCGGTTCTTCGGTCGTGTACGTGGCCGAAACCACCACCGGCAAGGCAGTGGCCTACGCCATCCCCTGGGATCGTGCCCGCTGGAATATCCGCACGCCAACCCAGGACGTGTTGCGCCTGGTCGGCGCCATATCTTTCCGCAACATCCAACCCGTTATGCCCGCCACAAAACCCTAATGAATCAGGCACGCTCCGCGTGCCGTCATGATAATTCCATCTTGACTCGCACATCAGACTGACGGCACACGGACTGTGCCTGCTACATAGGACTTGACTCCGCGGACTTGTAGTCCATTAATTATCGTGGAAAACTTTCACCCAATCCGCTGGGGCGGCGGTTGAACTGCCGCCCCAACAAATCGAATCCTTTTTACAGCGAGGGACATATCATGGCCACCTTTGTAATGTTGGGCAAATACACCCCCCAGGCCTTGGCCGATCTGAGTTCCAAGCGGACTAAAGACGCCCTGGCCATAATCAAAAAGAACAAGGGCGAAGTGCAACTCATGTACGCCACCCTCGGCCAGAACGACCTGCTCTTGGTTCTCGATTTCCCCAGCGTAAAAGAGGCGATGAAGACCTCCGTGGCGCTGACAAAGCTCACCGGCATCGGCTTTACAACCTCGGCCGCAGTCCCCGTCGACGTGTTCGACAAACTGATGAGCGGCTCGTAAGTGCACTGGCGTAGGACGACATTGAAAGTCGTCCTACCCCCGCTGTTTCCCTCCACCTTATTCCGGCCGCGTCATCCGCCAGTGATCCAGTGCTTCGTTGAGTTGGTTTTCGGGCAGGATTTGCCTTTCCAGGCAAATTTGGCGGATGGTTTTGCCGGTTTTAAACGCCTCCTTGGCCAGCGCTGCGGCGTGCTCGTAACCGATGTATGGCGTCAATGCGGTCACCAGCGACAGGCTGTTTTCCACTGCCGCCCGGCAGGCCTCGGCATTGGGCTCCATGCCGGCCAGGCAAAGCGTGGTGAGCGCCCTAAGTGCGCTGGACATAAGTCGCACGCTTTCCAAGGCCGCCTCGGCCATAATGGGCATCATCACGTTTAGTTGGAACTGCCCGCCCGCCGCGCCGCATAGCGATATCGTCTGATCGTTGCCCATTACCCGGGCGGCAACCTGCATCACGCTCTCGCACAGCACCGGATTGACCTTGCCGGGCATGATCGAGCTGCCGGGCTGCAGATCCGGCAGTTTTATTTCATAAAATCCGCACCGCGGCCCGGACGACAAAAGCCGGATATTGTTGGCCACGTTAAACAACGTAACCGCGATGGTCTTAAGCTCGGCGTGACATTCGACCAGGGCGTCGCGCTGGGCGTTGGCCTCGAAATGATTGACCGCCTCGACAAATGGAATGCCCGTCCGCGCGGCCAAAATTTCGGCCACACGGTTGCCGAATTCCGCGTGGGTGTTCATGCCCGTGCCAACAGCCGTGCCGCCAACAGGCAACTCCAAAAGGGCCTCGATGGCCGTGGCCGCCCGGGCCACCGATCGCTCCAACTGCCGCGCAAATCCGCCCATTTCCTGGCCCAGGCTCATGGGCGTGGCGTCCGCCAGGTGAGTCCGCCCGATTTTCAGAATCTCTTGCCATTGCCGCGATTTTTCGGCCAATACCGCGCCGAGCGGGTCAATGCCGGCACTAAATCCTCGTGAATCGCCAGGGCCAGGGCCACGTGAATGGCCGTGGGAAAAATATCGTTCGTGCTCTGGCCCATGTTCACATGGTCGTTGGGATGAATGGGCTTTACGCGGCCGAACCGGTCGCCGCCGGCCAGTTCAATCGCCCGATTGGCGATCACCTCGTTGGCGTTCATGTTGCTCGACGTGCCCGAGCCGGTCTGGTAAATGTCGATGGGGAACTGGTCGTCGAACCGCCCGTCGGCCAGTTCCCGGCATGCGGCCAGCAGGGCCTCGATCTGCTCGGCATTCAATGAATATTTACCCGAGCCGCTCAGTTTGCCCAAGTCCCGGTTTACAATCGCGGCGGCGAATTTCACCAGTCCCAGGGCGTGGATGAGTTCCTTGGGCAAGGTCCGGCCGGATATGGGAAAATTATCCACCGCCCGTTGCGTATGTGCGCCGTAATAAGCCTTCTCCGGCAAGCGGACCTCGCCCATGGAGTCGTGTTCTCCGCGAAATTCGGACATTTTGCACCTCGGTTGTTGAGGCAATAGCTGGTTGTTGCGGCGATAATCAGTTGTTGGGATAATGATTGGCTGTTGGGGCGACAGTTGAACTGTCGCCCCAACGATATTTTTACCCCATTTCTAACCACAATATCCATATAATCGGATTATTGCAATGTTTCCCCAGTACCCCACACAAGTAGGGGCGGCGTTCGGTTGACAGTTCCCTATTGCGCAACCAAAATTAATTGATTAAGCACAAGTTGTTCAATTTGCAATTTGAAATTTGCAATTTCCAATTTGCATTATAAAAACGCATTTTTTCAATACCTGTTGGGGCGGTAGTTCAACTGCCGCTACAACACCATAGCATCTCAAGGAGACTCCCGTGACTGCACCGTGGATTACTTATCGGCCGGAACTGAAGGTATTGGACTGCACCGTGCGCGACGGCGGACTTGTAAACGATCACCTCTTCGACGACGCCTTCGTCCGCGCGATATACAGCGCCTGCGTGGAGTCGGGCATCGATTACATGGAAGTCGGTTACAAGGCCGACGGCAAAGTCCTTGCCCGCGACAAGTTCGGGGCCTGGAAATTCTGCCGCGAAGAAGACATCCGCCGCGTGGTTGGCGACAATCCCACGCCGCTAAAGCTCACCGCCATGATCGACGCCGGCAAGTCCGACTGGCGCAACGACGTGCTCCATAAAAACGACAGCGTGCTGAGCATGATCCGCGTGGCCTTCTACGCCAACCAGGTCTCCGAGGCCATGGACATGATCAAGGACGCCAAGGACAAGGGCTACGAAGTCTCGGCCAACCTCATGGCCGTGACCACCGTCAAGGAACAGGAAATCGACCAGGTCCTGGAAGTGCTGATTACATCCCCGGCCGACGTGATCGTGGTCGTCTACAGCTACGGGGCCATGTACGCCGAGCAGGTCGAACTCTTGGTCAAAAAATATCTGGATTACTGCAAGGGGTCGGGCAAACAGGTCGGCATCCACGCACATAACAATCAGCAATTGGCATTCGCCAACAGCATCGAGGCCATCATCCACGGGGCCAACCGCATCGACGCCTCGATGGCCGGCCTGGGCCGCGGGGCCGGCAATTGCCCCATGGAACTTCTCATCGGCTTCCTCCGCAATCCCAAGTTCAAAATCCGGCCTGTCTATCAGGTCATTCAAGACCAACTGCTGCCCCTAAGCCGCACCGTGGAATGGGGGCCGTACGTGCAATACAACATCACCGGACAGCTTAACGAGCATCCCCGCAGCGCAATGGCCGCCCGCGGCAACGGCGAACGGAGAGACAACTACATCGACTTCTACGACCGCCTGACCAGCGACATATAGTCTAAGAAGCCGGATTTGATGATGCGTTCTCCGGCCCGGCGGCCGGTTCCGCTTCGGCCTTGGCAGGATTTATGCCCGAATCTTCCCCGGCCTTGACCGATTCGAACGAATCAGCCCTCAAATACATCGCCAAGGCAAAGCCCAGGCAAATATTCAGCACTGCAAATATAAGCGTTAAAACCACCACAATCCGACCTTTCCCATAGAAAGCCCAAGAAATGGCTATAAAAAATATAGGTCATAAGTCGCCATGCAGCAGGCACACTCCGTGTGCCTTCGCCACATGCCATTGGCTATTGCCAGTATTTAAAAAGCGTGCCACTGGCTATAGACAGTGCTGATCGAGCCACGGCCAAGATGCCCGTGCAACTAAAATTTGGCAACGCTGACTAACGAAACCGCCGCCGGATATAAACAAGCATAATCAAGAATCCCGAGGCCAGAATCATCAGCGTTCCCGGCTCGGGCACACTAAGTGCGTAGTCGCTGAAACCGTAAACCGTGAAACTCGCATAGCCGCCGTTGCAGGTCAGGTCGGTGGCGTCGTACTGGCTCCAGGCAGTGCCGTCGTAGTACCAGACTGTGATATCGTTCCTGGAAAAACTCGAGCCCACGTTGAACGAAAGATAGGCGGGCTGTCCGGTCGTATAACCGCCGCTGACCGTCATCTGCCATCCGTCCAAAAGCGTTTGGTTGTTAGCATTGAGAATTGTTTGCAGATCGACCAACGGCTGGCCGCTGATGGCCGAGGCGGTAAAGTCCAGCGACGTGTCCGCAGTAGCCGGGGCAAAACTTGCCCCCAGTCCCACGTCGGTGACCAGCAAACGCTGGGTGTCTCTTAGATCGATGGTTATCTGATTGTCCAACAGTCCCTGTTGCACGCCGGACGCGGAAAAAGTGTGGGCAGTAGAATCCCACGTGCCGCCAATGGCCTGGTAAGCGCCGCTGCCGTTCCAAGTCGGGGCGGCAGATATGGGCGTATAGGCAATACCCGCGGCATTAGCCCCGGCCAGGATGCGGATCGTGCCGTTGTTGGTGATCGCGCCGCTTCCGCCGTCGATGCTAAGTTGGCTGCTGTTGCCCACGTCTATCACCAGCAGCGATTGGCTATTGACAGAGGCGCTGGTCGCAGTGACAGAAGCGCCTCCGGAGATGTTGAGCGTTCCTTTTCCATAATCGCCCACATAAAGGCTCGAGCTGTTGGTCCACTTTGAGTTAACGCCGTCAACCGTTATCATGCCCGTGCCAACCGATGGCGGTTGATCGTAAATGTTCACATCGTAGCCGATGTAGCCGAAAGTATTGCTGACCTCGCCACCGCCGGTAATCTCCAACCTCCCCTTGCCATAAAAGCCCACATAGAGTTCGTTGTTGTTGGTCCAATGTGAGTTTGTACCGTCAATTCTTGCCGTGCCTGTTGCGCTTCCATAATCGCCGAGGTATCCGTAGTCATAGTTAATAACCGCCCCGCCGCCGGTGATATTAAGGATTCCGTTGCCGACAAGGCCGATATAGAGCCTTGCTTTATTGGTCCATGTCGAGCCGGGCCCATCCACGGTGAAAGTGCCCGTGTGCCTGGGCAAATAACCGACATAAGCATACTGGGTAAGAACGTCGTAATTGGAATCGATCGTCACCGACCCGTCATAAGTCCAAGCAATGAAGACGGAAGTGGAATCGCCCCACTTGGACGGATCGTCCGGTATGACGTCGCCTGTGACAATGTAATCGGCGCAAAGCGGCGCCGCATGAGCGCATACATAGATCGCAGAAGCAATAACCAAGAAACGTAAATACGATGACCGTGCCATTACACATTCCTTTACAGTGAATGTATGCCTGAAAAAGGGAAGAATCCGACTAAGAAGCACTCGCCGACGGCCTTCAGCCGTTAATTGCGAGAAAAAGTCGGATTTTTAAGACGCTGCCTCGCTTACGGTAAACGAGTGAATTTAAACAGCCAAACAAACACGCTCAAGCAAAGACAAGATAGCACAGCGCAGCATATCGCTGTTAAATTCACAGGGAGTTTTGCTCCCAGGCTAAACTTTCGCTACCTCATCTTATTAAGGATTGTTTTAAAAAAACACCTAGTTAACACCGCTATTGTAATATTGCACCGTTGAACTTGTCAATGATTTTGTCGCGGATTTTATACATGCCATTTAATGTTTAAGGGGCTCTATCAAAACCTCCCCTCTCCCAGAGGGAGAGGGGAGCTTTTTTTATAAGAAGGAATACTCCTTAAGAGATATTCCTCAAACGATACTCCTCAGATATTCCTCACTGTCCCTGCCGCCAGGTCTTGGAATTTCCATTGGAAGACCATTCCAGGGCCGGTTGCTTGGGTTGTGAGACTTGCAGAGAAGTCGGCTGCGGGCCTTGCAAAGATTGGGCCTCGGCGGCCAATTGCTGGAGCAACTCGGGCGAGGCCCGATCCAGCATTATCACCTCGCTTTTGGCTTGCGGATTGCGCCGCGATCGGATCACGCAAATCACTTCCGCATCTTCTTTCAAGCGACGATGGATCTCGTCCATGGCCGCCTGCTCGCCGGGATTCAGTCCGGGCAAAAGCGCTTCGGCCGGCGCCGGAGTTTGTGCCGAATTATTTGCAAGAACATTCGACATTGAAACAGGCGTAACCGCCGCGGGCATCTGCTGAGTCATGGGCGGCGGGCTTGTCCCCGCCATAAGCGGAGATGTTCCGCCAATGCCTTCGTATCCTTTGGGCGCCTGGTATGCAAATGCCATGTGCGCGTCGTCCAACAGGCGCAAATGGTCTCCAAGGCGGCGTAAAAACCCTCCTGATCCTGGGGATCGCGGGCGTTGCACACGCCGATCACCAGGCCGTCGGCGTTGAACAAGCCGCCGCCGCTTCGGCCTTCGGTCGGCTGGCCCGCCACTTGCAGATTGGCCGGTCCGGTATAGCGGTTCAGCGAAGTCACGTAGCTTTGATGAACGGCCGGATCTTTCCCGTTGTCGCAGCCCACGCCGGCCACGCGGTCGCCTTTGCGTACTTGATAACCGGGCGGGGCCAGGCGAACCGCCGCCATCGGGCCGGGGACCTTTATAAACAACAGCCCCACGTCGCGCTTCAGATCGTAGGAGATCAATTGGCCGCTTACCCGCCGGCCGGCGTTTGGCCCGAACAGGTCCACGTCGATTTTGCCCTTGCCCTGTGAATCGCGGAAAATATGCCCGCAGGTGAGAATCAAGGCGTCGCCGCCGCGGGCGTCGATTATCGTGCCCGATCCGCAGGAATTGCCGTTAGGGTCTTCGATCCGCAACCTCACGCTGGCGGCTATTAGTTTGGCGTCCAACTGGCTTCCGCCTGGAGGAAGATTCGCACCGGGCATGGATGACCATGCATCGGGGGCAAAACCTTCGGACCCGCCCTGCGCCGGCGATCCTGCCCACGGCTGCGCGGCAAGCGAATTTGCATTGGCGGAAGGCGCAAACGAGGCCGGAACGACGTTCGCATCCTCGCGCCGAGGCATGGAACCAGACATATTCACTAATGCGGGCGGAACGTTCGGTTGTCCAATCGTCGTATCCGGCACAGTTGCGCCGCGGGCCAATATATTGGGCGAGCGATCCGGCTGCGGCAGCGGGGACGTGATTTTACACATCCGTTCCAGGCGGCTGAATGTCGTATTGCTGCCCGTAACGCGATCCACTTCCTGCCCGTCAACGAGCATCACAAAACAGGGAATGCTTTGCACGCCGTATTTTGCCGCCAGGTCGGGATTGTCCTTGATGTTGATCCTCTGGATCGGATACCCTTTTTCCTGAAGCGCCCGCACCGTGGGCTCCATGGCCTTGCACGGGCCGCACCAGTCGGCATAGAAATCCAAGAGCACGGACTGCCCGGGATTAGACAATAATATGGCCACGAAGGCCGCGTGTAACGAGACCATCGGTTCCCTCCTTTGGATCCTCGTCTAATTGGATAACGCTTGGTCGCCGCGATCCTTGCGGCGTTATTACCCCACACGAGGAGGCGGAGCCAAAAATATTCCTCATCAAAGTTGCGAGGCCCAAACGGTTATCCGACCGCTATGTAGTTTTCTTGTTGCGCGTAGGGTGCGTGAAATGCACCGTACATCTTATAGTGTCCAAGGGTGCCGCATTGTCTCCGGACAGCCGATTTCACACAATCGCAACTTCTCGGTTTTTTATATATCCAGCTAATTGGCACCACCCAAAAGAGCGACACGTCCCCTGATTGGTTAGCTTCTCATCTTTTCTTTCCTCACCATAAGCACCCCAGGTAATAGTTTCTAATCACTTACCTTTTATCTCTCGCCCCTATTACGGGGGTGTTTATCTGGCAAATTTGGGAAAACAGTTACGACCGTTCGATCTCGACAAACGGGTCTTGCCGGAATAACCGATAAATTTTCCTAGCCATCCAACGCCTCACCATGACCCAGGTGCCTTCCGTGAGCATACATCCCCTTGCCGTTATCAGTCCCTTGGCCAAGATCGAGCCAGGTGTCAAGATCGGACCTTATTGCGTGATCGAGCCGAATGTGACCATCGGCCCGGACTGTATCCTGGAAAATCACGTGGTTATCAAAGAAGGAACCACGCTCGGAGCGCGAAATCACGTGTTCGACGGGGCGGTGCTGGGCGGTCTGCCTCAACACGTGCATGTCCCCGAGCGACCGGGAAAAATCCTGATCGGTTCGGGCAACACCATCCGCGAACACGTAACCATCCACCGGGCGCTTGATGAACACCGCACCACGCTCGTCGGCGATAATTGCCTGCTGATGGTCAATGTCCACGTCGCCCACGACTGCCAGATCGGCAACAACGTGATTCTGACCAACAATGTCATGCTGGCCGGCCATATCACCGTGGGCGATCGGGCGTACCTCTCAGGCGCGGTGGGCGCGCATCAGTTCTGCCGCATAGGCATATTGGCAATGGTCGGCGGCCAGGCACACCTTTCACAGGACGTGCCGCCGTTCGTGACCGTCAACGGGCTGAGCAGCCTCGTGGTGGGCCTGAACCAGGTCGGCCTGCGGCGCACCGGCTATGATCTGGCCAAAATCCAGCAGCTTAAAAACGCCTATCGCGTGATCTATCGCAGCGGCCTGATGTGGAAGGAAATCCTGGAGATCCTGCGCACCGAATACGTTCTCGGCCCGGCCGCACTGTTCTATGAATTCCTGTCCACCACCAAGCGCGGTATAGTGTCCGAGCGCCGCATGCCGCCGGGCGCCACGCTGAAAATCCAGCCCCGCGAAACCGAAGAAGAAACCCTCACCTATCGCAAAGCCAAAGCCGCCGGCTGATGCCGGAACATGTTTATTCCGCGCGGGACAGGCATCTTATTCAACAGGAAGGCGTGCATTCTTATGCAATAGGAGTACAGGCATTCTTGCCTGTTAAGCCCAGGGGTTGCAACCCCTGGGCTTGGCGGAAAAAGAGCCGCTTCGATTTGCCATTATTACAGAACTTGCTTCTTTCCCCAAATACTATTAGAATATTTGATGGAGAGCCGCTGAAATTTAAAACTGGACTTTTGCAAATTAGGTCAAACCCAACCGTAATGTGATATGGTCAAGACCGTAGGAATAATCGGTGACTTGTTCGATCACCCAGGCGATGGTGGATCGCATGGTTTCGCGCATTACCGCCCGACAGGCTTCGCCGATGGTCGTCAGTTTGCGGAGGGCCCATGTTTTCGCACGGTTCGGCCCGAGTTGATCCATGAGCAGAGTGTACGCCAGCATGACCAAGTACATGTGCCGGGTCTGGCCTTGGCCGTCGCGCAGCTGACAATCTCCCATGCCCAACTCCTGCTTTCCGTCCCGATGAAAGGTCTCCGTTCCTGTCCAGCGATATTTGTAAACCAAGAGAATCCGCACCACGTCCCAGGCGACACGGTTGGTTATCAAAATCTTGCAGGGTTGTTTGTCTCGTTTGTTGTCCCAAATAATTACGATCCGTACCTTGTGGTTGACTCCGGGTATATGCAAGCAAACGGTGAAATGCCATTGTTGCTCTCGTCCGCGATGGAACGATTTGCGGGTTTCGGGATCGATCTCGGCGGCGAGTTCGTCGGCGCGGATCACTTTGCCCTTCCATTCGACCTTGCGATTGAACTTCAAGTCGCCGACATAGCCGCGAGGCCGGTCGAAACGGTCCCTCTTGGAATGAATGTGGTTCAGTATCTCCGCGTTGGTGAAATAGCTGTCGAAAGTGAAGTCCCCGGGAATTTCCCGCTCGCATACCCAATCGACCAATTGGCAACAGAGCTTGGTATGATCGAAGAATTTCTCTCCGGTGGCCTCGCATTGCTCCCGCTTGCGGAAGCGGCGGAATTCCAGGGGATAGTGCTTCCCGCTGGAGCACACGTAGTTGGCGAACAGATAATCGTGGGCGATTTTGTTTCGCTGATCGGCGTGATCCCAGAACCATCCTGCGTCTTTGATGTACTTTCCGTCGTGGTCGATCAGCACGTTGTCGATGGCAATGACCCCGCGGTCCGTATATTGAGTGCTGGAATCCCGCTGCAACCATTCCAACCGCCGTTGGTTGAGGGTTTCCGCGTCCCAATCCACTTCGGTCAAGAATTTGTTGAGGCAGGATTGGTCGGTGGTCTGGGCAAACTCCCGATTGATCCCCAGGACCGACTTCCGCTCCGCAATCATCAGTCCTGTAAGATACTCCGCGAAATGCCTTCGCTGCGGTTCGTTGGCAAACAAATCTCCGAACTGCTCCATAGCGTCCCGAACGACTTGAGGAAACTCGATGATCCCTGGCATGACTGCACCATCCTTGGTTGTGAAGTGCCATCCCAAACACCACCGAATTAAACGCAATTTTACCCATTTTGACAAGACCAAACAACAGTTTGCAAAAGTCCAGTTAAAACATAAAATAGTATTAAATTCATTGTCTATTGTGCCTAAAAAAACCATTTCCCTGGATCAACTGCCTGCCGGACAAGCCGCCTATATTCACAGCATCCGGGGAGATCCCGACCACATACACCGGCTGGAAGAAATCGGGCTCCGCGGCGGGATGCGAATCGAGATGTTCCGGCCCGGGAACCCCTGCATCATCCGCCTGGCTTGCAATAAAATATGTTTGCGGGCCGACGACATGCTCAACGTGTTGGTCGAACCGATTGCGCCGCCCTAGATTTACCGGCCAAAGATCCAGATTTTTTTAATCATATTGTGTCCACCGTCGCTGAAAAATCAGTCTTAACAGTCGCCCTGATCGGCAATCCGAACACGGGCAAGTCCACGCTCTTCAGCGCCCTGGCCGGCATCCATCAGCACATCGGCAATTATCCGGGCGCTACCGTGGAAAAGAAAACCGGGACCATGAGTTTTGCCGGCCGGCGTTACGAACTGGTCGATTTGCCCGGCTTATACAGCCTTGCCCCGCGATCGCGCGATGAGATGGTGGCGGTCGATTTGCTCCTGGGCCGGCAAAAAAATTATCCACCCGTCAACGCCGTTATTTGCATCGTCGATGCCGCCAATCTCGCCCGGAATCTTTATCTCGTAAGCCAGGTCCTGGAATTGGGCCTGCCCGTGGTCCTTGCAGTGAATATGATGGACATCGTTAAAGCCCGGGGCACCGAACTCGATTTGCCCAGGCTCGAACGGCAATTGGGCATTACGGTGATAGGCATCCAGGCCCATCGCCGCGTGGGCGTGGCCGAGCTGAAAATCGCCCTTGCTCGGGCCCTTGCCGCCGATCCGTATCCGAACCAGGCGATATTTCCCGAGGCTTTCCAGCGCGAGACGTCCTGGCTGGTGGAAAAATGCGCGTCATTTTCCCCGATCGACGACACAAGGACTACCTTGCCCTCCTTTTTAGCCCGCCGCCTCCTCTTGGATTCAAACGGCTATCTGGAGCGCACAATCTCGGCCGATTTAGAGATCGACCTTGCCGAGTATCTGGAATTGGCCCGCGGGCGCCTGGCTGCGGCGCAATGCGGTGTCCCGGGCGTGGAAACTGCGGCCCGCTACGATTGGATCCATCGCGTCCTTGACGGCGTAATTGCCGAACCCGGCCACTATCCCCATACTCATTCCGATCGCCTCGACCGGGTGCTTACTCATCGCGTGATCGGGCCGGCCATATTCGCCGCGGTCATGCTCCTGATGTTCCAAGCCGTTTTCGTCTGGGCCCACCCGGCAATGGACGCCATCCAATCGGCCGTCGGCGCATTGGGCGGCTGGGTGGAAGCACGCATGGCCGAGGGCGTCTTGCGAAGCCTGTTGGTCGATGAAGTCATCAGCGGCGTGGGCGGGGTGCTGGCATTCATCCCGCAAATCCTCATCCTTTATTTTTTCATCGGCTTGCTGGAAGATTGCGGATACATGGCCCGGGCGGCCTTTATCATGGACCGCGCTATGTCCCGCATCGGTTTAAGCGGAAAATCATTCATCCCCATGCTTTCCTCCTTCGCCTGCACCGTGCCCGGAATCATGGCGGCGCGGGTCATCGAGGACGAGCGCGACCGCCTGACCACGATCCTGGTTTCGCCCCTGCTCACTTGCTCCGCCCGTCTGCCCATTTACGCCCTGCTTATCGCCGCGTTCATTCCGGCGCAATCTTATCTCCGCGGATTGGTGAACTTGCAGGGGCTGACCCTGGCCGGCCTGTATGTGCTGGGCATTGTCATGGCCGTCGTCGTGGCCCTGGTCCTGAAACGAACCCTGCTCCGCGGCCATTCGCCGCCCTTTGTCATGGAACTGCCCGGCTACAAGTGGCCCTCGCTGAGGACTGTGGCATATCGCGTCGGGCAGCGGGGATGGATTTTTCTTCGCTGCGCAGGCACGCTGATCATGGCCGTCTCGGTCCTGGTATGGGCCGGACTGTATTATCCCCACAATCCGGCGATCGTCGCCCCGCTGGCTAAAGAATCCCAGCAACTTAAAAACCGCCTGGATGCAATGAGTCCCGATGATCCGCTGAAGGCCGATGCCGCCGCAAAGATCGCCCAACTCCAGCGCAACATGGATGCCGCTTATCAGCAAAACAGCCTGCTGGGCCGCTTGGGCCGCGTCATCGAACCGGCCGTGAAACCCCTGGGCTGGGATTGGCGGATCGGCTGCGCCGTGATGGCCTCGCTGCCGGCAAGAGAAATTGTCGTGGCCACATTGGGCGTGATGTACAACTTGGGCGGCAATGCGGACGTCAAATCCGATCCCGATTCAACAGCCCTGCAAAAACGCCTTCACGCCATAGTTTGGGAAGGCACCGATCGGCCCGTATATAATATCCCGGTGGCGCTGTCGATCATGGTGTTTTTCGCCCTGTGCGTGCAATGCGCCCCTACGCTGGCTGTAATCCGCCGCGAAACCAACTCCTGGCGCTGGCCGGCCTTCGTTTTCACCTACATGACCACGCTGGCATACCTCGGCGCGCTTGTAACCTATCAATTAGGCACGTGGATCGGATCACAATGACTTTCCCCTGGCAAAACATCGCTGCCGCACTCGTCGTCACGGCGGCGGCAATCTATATCCTCATGCGCCTGTTTCGTGTCGGGCCCTGGAAACAAAAACCATTCTGCGACTGCTGCGATTCGTGCAGTACGGCAAAAGAAGATTTGCTACGCGAAAATCATCGCCCAGATGCACGCGAACAGATAAAACACGAACAATATCCACCAGCCAATGCGGACGAGCGGCCGCTCCGGCGGCCAAAAGACCAAGAGGATCAGGCTCATCAGCGTTCCTAATCCGCTCGCCCCCGCAATGGTTTTAAGCGGGATGATTTTCAAAATGCTGAAGAATATGCTGAAAAACACGGCCACGGCCGTCGTCAGCGCGAACATGTCCGCGAGCGTGTATTGGAAGGGCTTCTTGTGGGGAAATTCGTACGCCGAAACCTTGGAATATATCCTTGTCAGCAGTTGCGGCTCGCTTTTCTTTTCCGGCGGAGAGGGCGCGATCGCATAACCCTCTTCCACTTTCTCCGCGTTATACCGTTCTTCAGGCAATTCATCCATAAACAAGGGCTTGGCCTTAATTGCATTTTTTCAACCAAACTGCTCACAATACCTATATCGTAAAAAAAATAGCCGGCGGCTAACAGCCGCCGGTCAGAATGATCCTCAGCATATCCTTGGCAATTGCTCGCCGGAAAGCATGTCTACAATCCTCCCGCTGCCGAGCCGGCTCCGCAATACAACCGTGCCAGGATGTTCCGCCGTGGTCTTGCCGATAATCGCCGGGCCGCACGATGCCGGGTGTTTTTGCATGGCATTGAGCATTCTATCGGCAGTCTCCGGCGGGACAAACGCCGCCAGCCGCCCTTCGTTGGCCACATACAAGGGGTCGAGCCCCAATATTTCGCATGCCCCGGCAACCGGTTCGGAAACCGGAATGGCCGACTCTTCCAATTCTATTCCCACCCGAGCGTCAGCGGCGATTTCGTTCAAAGCCGCCGCCAAGCCCCCGCGCGTCAAATCCCGCAGGCAATGAATATTACGCCCCGCGGCAAGCATTGCCTCGACCAGCCCGGCCAGCGACGCACAGTCGCTCTGCAAATTCGCCTCAAATCCCAAACCCTCCCGCACCGACATCACCGCCATGCCGTGCCGGCCAAGGTCGCCGCTAAGAATGATCGCATCGCCGGGCCGGACCCTTGCCGGCGAGATTTCCACGTCGTCTGGCACAAGCCCTATGCCTGCCGTGTTGATGAAAATGCCATCGCCTTTGCCGCGATCGACCACCTTCGTGTCGCCGGTGACGATCCGCACGCCGACCTCCCTCGCCGCGTCGGCCATCGACTTTACCACACGTTGCAAGCTCTCCATCGCCAGCCCTTCTTCCAGCACGAACCCGGCGCTGAGATAAAGCGGTTTCGCCCCGGACATCGCCAGGTCGTTGACCGTACCGTAAACGGCCAGCTTGCCGATGTCGCCGCCGGGGAAAAACAGGGGACTTACCACGAACGTGTCGGTGGTGAATGCCAAACGCTTGCCGCCCAACTCGATCACCGCGCTGTCGTGCGCCGGCGTTTGATTTCCATCAGAAATGCCGGACCCAAATGCCGGCAGGAACATCGACTCAATCAACTGCCGCATGAAACGCCCGCCTCCCCCATGGGCCATCTGCACCGTGGGATGATCGCGAAGTGGAATCGGACATTGCAACTCGAATTCTTCGCTCATTATTTGGAACTTATATCAGTAGTCCCCTCTCCCTTTGGGAGAGGGTCAGGGTGAGGGCGGTTTGAGTCTTTGTTTAGGTTCATCTATTGCAAATTGACAATTGCAAATTTCAAATTGCAAATTGGACAAACCGCTTGCGGTTTCGCGGTAATAAACAATGGCGAAAACTCTCATGTTATTTTGTTAATTTTTAAATTTGCAATTTGCATTTTGCAATATGCAATAAGTTTGTTTATATATTCCTCCGATACCGATAATACGCCGCACATGCCCCTTCGGCCGAAACCATCGGCGCACCCAGCGGCCAATCCGGCGTGCAACGGATGCCGAAGGCCGGGCAGTCGGGCGGTCTTTTATGCCCTTTAAGCACCTCGCCGGCAATGCACTCGCCCGATTCCTCCGCCGTAATATGCTCCACCCCGAATCGTCGCTCGGCATCAAACTCCGTAAACTTCTCGCACAAGGCCAATCCGCTTGCCGGGATTTCGCCGATGCCACGCCACTTCCGCGGCACGGTCCGGAATACCTCTTCCACCTGCCGCTTAGCGGCGACGTTGCCCTCCGGCCGGACGGATCGGGCATATTGATTTTCCACCTCGTGCCTACCGCTTTCAAGCTGCCGCACGCACATCAACACGCCCTGCAAAATGTCCAGCGGCTCGAACCCGGTGATCACGATCGGCACGCGGAACTCCGCGGCCAGCGGGCGATATTCATCCATGCCGGTTATCGTACACACGTGCCCGGCGGCGATAAAGGCCTGCACGCGGTTTTCCGGCGCGGAAAGCACCGCCCTCATCGCCGGCGGCACCAGCACGTGCGAAACCAGCACGGAAAAATTCCTTAAGCCCAGCCTCGCCGCCTGGGCCACGGCCATGGCATTGGCCGGGGCGGTGGTTTCAAAGCCCACGGCAAAAAAAACCACCTCCCGGTCCGAGTGTTTTTGGGCCAGGACAACCGCGTCCATGGGCGAATACACCACCCGCACGTCGCCCCCCTCGCTTTTTACCGTAAACAAGTCTTTTTGCGAGCCCGGCACCCGCAGCATGTCGCCAAATGAACAGAATATCACTCCCGGCCTCGAGGCAATGGCTATACCCTTGTCCAAAATCTCCACCGGCGTGACGCACACCGGGCAGCCGGGACCGTGGATCAATGTAATCTTCTTCGGCAACAGTTCATCCAAGCCGAAGCGGATAATAGCATGCGTCTGACCGCCGCAGACCTCCATGATGTTCCACGGCCGTGTAGTAGCCGCGGCAATGGCCGAGGCCAATTGCCTTACCCGCTCAGGATCGCGATATTCATCCACGTATTTCATGTTATTCATTTAGCCCCCGGCGAATACACCGGGGGCTTGCGTTGCGAAACCGCAAGCGGCCGCATATACTCAATGCTTATTCATTCCAAATTGTTCCTGCTCCTCTTCTATTTCGCCGATTTCGTTAAGGTACGTAAAAATCTCCTCGGCCTCGGCCTGGTCGATGCGGCTGATGGCGAATCCCACGTGCACCAGCACGTAATCGCCCACCTGGACCTCGGGCGTATAGGCCAGACAAACATCCTTATAAACACCGCCGAATTCGACCTTGCCCCTGGGCAACTCCAACTCCACCGGCGGATAAATTTCCACCACTTTTCCCGGCACGCCAAGGCACATAATATATCTACCCTTAATTTGTCCTTATGTTGTACATTAATTACTGAACCCCGCACCCTTTCAACGCGGCCACATAAATTTGCCCCAGGGCGATGCCGCCGTCGCCGGGCGGAACCTCTTTATGAAGATACACTGTAAAGCCCGCCTTGTGCAACCGATTGTACACACGTTTGCTCAACAACGCGTTTTGAAAACACCCGCCCGAAAGCACTACGCCTTCCAGCCCGAAATACTCGGCAATTTCCTGGGCCATCTCGGCCAAGGCGTTATGGAATCGGGCGCTATAATTCCCACCGGCGCCTTCCCCGCCAAGTCGGCGAGTATCGCCCGCAGCATCGGTTCCCAGTCGGCCAGGATGATCTGTTTTTCATCGCGGCACAGGGCGACGGGATAAGCGGATGTTTCCTCCTTGTCAGCGGCGAATTCCAGGGCCATGGCCGCCTGGCCCTCGAAACTGATGACCGCCGGCAATCCGCACAAAGCGGCGACCGCGTCGAATAGCCGCCCCATGCTGCTGGTCCGCGGGCAATTTATTCCTTGTGCCAGCATTTGCACGAGAGCGGTCATTTCCCGGTCATTAAACCAGGCGGCGGCCAGTCGCCCCGCCTCTTTGCCGAGTATTTCGTAAAAAATCCCCAACGCCGAGCGGCGCGGCTCGTGCATGGCTTTATCTCCGCCGGGCAGCGAAAAAGTCCGCAAATGTGCCACGCGCGTAAAATCCGCCCCTTCGCAGCACAGCACTTCACCACCCCACACGGTTCCGTCGAGGCCGTAGCCGGTGCCGTCCCAAGCCAGCGCAAGCACGGGCCCGTTAAGGCCATGTTCGGCCATGGCCGCGGCCGCATGGGCATGATGATGCTGCACCCGCACGAGCGGCACGCCCCACCCGGCCGCCAGCGATTCCGCCTCGCGCGTCGAGGCGTAATCCGGATGCAAGTCGCAGGCCACAACGTCGGGCCTGACGGCAAAAAAATCCACCAGATCTTTAATCGCACGCTGAAAAACCTGCACGCTTAAAATATTATCCAAATCGCCTATGTGCGGTGTCATGACCACCTGCGCCATATTGCGGCCGTTTCATTCACACTGCTTAAGCATAGCGCCACCGTGTTTTTCAAGTGTCCGCCCACGGCGAGAATCGTGGGGGCATTGATTTTTAAACGCATCGGCAGCGGCGCAAACCCCCGCGCCCGGCGCAGAACCTGGAATCCGCCAGGGCCAAGCCGGACTATCGAATCGTCAACCGGCCGAACTATAGGCCGGTTGTGCGTCAATATCACATCGGCGATCGAACCCAATCGGTCAATCGCATCTTCCGTGGAAATGGCCATCGGATCTTCGGTCAGGTTGCCGCTGGTGCAGACTATCGGCCGGCCCATCGCCGCCAAAAGCAAATAATGCAGCGGCGTGTACGGCAGCATCACCCCCAAATACGGATTGCCCGGCGCCACGCCTTCAACTATTTCACAAGTCCCCTCTCCCGACCAACCTTCGGTCGGTGCCCGGAGAGGGCCAGGGTGAGGGCCTTGTTGGCACATCCCCTCTCCCTTTGGGAGAGGGTAAGGGTGAGGGCCGTTCACCCTTAGTTTTTTCAACAATACAATCGGCGCCCGATGCGACATCAGCATCGCCGCTTCTTCCTCAGAAACTTCGCAATGCCGCCGCACTTCGTCCAAGCTCGCCAACATTACGGCGAATGGCCGGTCCGGCCGTAATTTGCGCTGGCGGAGCCGGGCCACGGCCTCCGCGCTCGTGGCATCTACCACCAACTGAAAACCGCCCAATCCTTTTATCGCCAGCACGCGATTTTCCAAAACCATTTCCGCCGCAATAGCGATCGCTTGCTCGGCCCGGGCTATGTATTTTCCCGCGCAATCAAGCAATTCCAAATGCGGTCCGCATTGCGGGCAGGCAATCGGCTGGGCGTGAAATCGCCGGTCGGAGGGATTCTCGTACTCCGCGCGGCACTGCGGACACATTTCAAAACCAACCATCGAGGTCCGCGCCGATCGTACGGCAGTTGCTCGATGATCGACCACCTCGGCCCGCAGTTCGTGCAGTTCGTAAATGGATATCCATAACGCCGCTGGGCCGGATCGCGGATCTCGGCCAGGCATTGCACACACGTGGCCAGGTCGGCGGGAATCGTCGGCCGCGGAACGGATTGGCTAAGGCTGGCGCGGATTTCAAATGCCGCCGGACTATCTTTTTCACATGGAATTTCGCGAATATCAAGCTCGTCGATCCGCGCCTGCGGCGGACATCCGCTCCGCAAGAGTTCTACAAATTCCTCCAACGCTGCCTTGTCGCCCTGCACTTCCACCCGCACCAAGTCGGCCTCGTTGAGAACCCAGCCCCCAAGCCCTTTCGCCCGCGCCAAATTGTAAACGAACGGCCGAAACCCCACCCCTTGCACCACCCCGCGCACGATAATCGCCAGGCGGTGGGAAAACGACTGTTGCGACATCGAAAAGCTCATATCAAATCGCAAATTGTAAACTGCAAATTCTAAATAAGGGGCTCTAACAAAATCTTCCCTCTCCCTTTGGGAGAGGCACCCAGAGGGTACCCGGGGGTGAGGGCGTTTATAAAAGGATATAATTTTTTGTTAGAGCTCCTAAAGCATAAATGAAATGCATTTGTACCTAACCTTATTCTTCCCTCTGTTCAATTTGAAATTTGCAATTGCTCAATTTGCAATAGAAAACATGGGCACAAACACGCCCCAATTCCAACCAATGCTCTAATACAATTTAACTTGTTTTACCAACTTTTTCCCTCAGCCACGCGGCAGCTTCGCTCATGCCCTGGCCTTTCAAGGCCGAAACCTGGAAAACTGGGGCATCCGGGGCCAATCGCCTCATGTCGGCGGCAACTCGCGCCGGATTGAAATTCAGATGCGGCACCAAATCCATCTTGGTGATAAACAGGGCGTCCGATCCTTGAAAAATGGCCGGATATTTTATAATCTTGTCGTCGCCTTCCGGAGCACTCAATACGATGATCCGCAGGCGTTCGCCCAGGTCGAAACCGGCCGTGCACACCAGGTTGCCCACGTTTTCGATCATCAGCAACTCGACACCGGCCAGATCGAGTTCGCCCAAGGCCGAGGCGACCATGTTGGCGTCCAGGTGGCATGCGCCGTCGGTGTTGATTTGCACCACCGGCACGCCCACGGCCTCGATCCGCTGGGCGTCGATCGCACCGGCGATGTCGCCTTCGATCACGGCCGGATGGATGCGCCCGCCGAGTTCGGCGAAAAGGGCCTCCAAGAGCGTGGTTTTGCCCGACCCCGGCGAACCGACCACGTTTACCCCGAACACGCCCGCGGCGTCCAATTTCGCTCGATTATCCGCGGCAATCTGGTCGTTGACCTTCAATATTTTTTTCGCGGCTACTATCTTCATTATTCGTAGGGTGCATGAAATGCACCGATTTGCAGTTTCTTAGGGTGCTTGAAATGCACCGCATGTTAATATTTTTTATTTGTGCGTTTCACGCACCCTACAACTGTCCACTAACCGCTGTCCACTTTCTGCTTATCTTCCACGTTGATGCTTTGCAGCATAAGATCGCGCCTCCCTCGATGACAATCGCGTCGCTTCCGCATTTGGGGCATTTAAAAATTATATTGTCGATCTCCATGCGAGCATTGCAGACCCCGCAGCGGCAGGCTGCCTTGGCTTCGTGAATGACGATCTCCGCCCCTTCGACCAGCGTGCCGGGCGCAAGCAGCTCGAAAGCGAAGCGAATCGAATCGCAGTTTACCCCCGAAAGCCGGCCGATGCTCAGCTCGATGCCGCGGACCTTCCCGCTCTGGCCCGCTCTATGGACCTCGCGGCCGACTTGTTCGATCAGGGCGTCAACGATGGATAGTTCGTGCATTACTATATTATACCACAGCCAACTGCACGCGGGCGCCTTCCAGGCGATGGGCAAGAAGTTTGGCTATTTGCAAAATCAGGCAGTAGCCCAGCGACCGGTCTTTTTCGCATAGTTGCCGGAGTTTAATGGCGTCGATGCGGATCAAATCGGTGGCTTTGGCGGTGGTGCCGTTGGCGGTCATCTTGTAAGGCTCGATCAGCGACGACCAGCCCAGCAGATCGCCGTCGGCCATCGTGTCGATCACCCGCAGTTCGCCGTTGCCCAGCAGAAACTCAATATTGATCTCGCCCCGGACTATGATCAACATGTGCGAGGCCGGATCGCCCTCGTTGAAAACCCGCGTGCCGGCAGGGACCGACTTCTCGTCGGCAATCATCGAGATCTGTTTAAGGCCCTCTTCGCCGATGCCGGCAAAATAGGTGTAGCGCCGTAAAACTTCAGGGGATATCATAACTGTTTCTCCGTGACAATGGATATTAATTTCCTAGTGCGGCCTTTGGTCGCAATCAGTTCTATTGCAAATTGCAAAATGTAAAATGTAAATTGTAAAATTGAACAAGATTCTCCTCCCTTGTTCTATATCCAATTCAATTTTTTTATCGTTTCGTTATTCTTGTCCAATTTGCAATTTGAAATTTGCAATTGTCAATTTACACTATACAAATACCCTAATCCCCAATCTCTAATTCCTTTTGCATCTCCTCGATCGCCTCCATCACCGCCCCGACCGCCAAGGGAATGGACGCCTCGACGGCAGGCGTACATCGCTCGCCAAAAGTCAGTATATCCTCGGCCTCGATTCCCACAAGCAGGATATCCTCGTTTTTCGGCAAACTGGCGCCCGCCTTCCGCCCGAATTCCAACGCCGTGGGCAAATTCACGTCATGCGCCGACGCGCTCCGCTGCGTGGAAATGGAATCGGGCCCGAGTCGGTGCACCGTGCCGGGCGGGGCGCCGCTTTGCATCGCATCAATTATTATCGCCCGGTCAAATCCGATCATCCGCTCCATCAGCCTCAGCCCGCCCCAATAATCCTCAGAAACCTCCAAGTCGCTCCGGCCGGCCAAAAGCGGCTTCAGCTTTTCAACCACGCGCAGCCCGACGCTGTCGTCGCTCACCAGCGGATTGCCAAGGCCAAGAACAAGTATTTTCATGAACCCACGCCCTACATTTTCTCCACCACCTTGATCCCCAGTAATTCCAACCCTTTTTGGATTATCCGGGCGGTCATGTCGCAGAACATCAGGCGGCTTTGACGCAACTGCTCGCTTTCGGCCCGCAGCACGTGACAGCGCTCGAAAAAAGTCGAGTAGCAATTGGCCAGCTCAAATAGATAGGCCGTAAGCTGGTTGGGGCGATAATCGGCCGCGGCCAGGTCCAACGCCTCGGCAAAGCGGAGCAGCGCCAGCGCCAGAGAGCGTTCCGCCTCGCGTTGTGCCTCAGCCGGCTCGCGCCGGGCACCCTCTAGGTGGCTCGCCTTTTTTTCCGGCGGAGAAAAGATTATCTCCGCCCCGGAAGCCCGCAAGGCCTCGGCATCGACTTTCCCCTTGGCAAAGATGCTCCGCACCCGGGCGTAGGCGTATTGCATGTAAGTGGCCGTGTTCCCGTTCATGGCCAGCATCTTGTCGTAGCTGAACACGTAATCGCTGGTGCGGTTTTGGGAAAGATCGGCGTATTTCAAGGCGGCAATGCCCACACTCTCGGCTATTTCGGTTCGTATAGCAGGCGTGATCTCCGGGCCGTCCGGCTTGGCGTCGTCGTTGGCCGCCACGATCTCGGCCGCGCGGCGCACGGCCTCGTCCAGCAGGCATTCCAGGCCCACGGTGTCGCCGGAGCGGGTTTTAAAGGGCCGCCCGTCCTCGCCCAACACCGTGCCGAAACTGACGTGCTGAAACTCCACCTTGTCGTATCCCCACCGCTTTGCCGCCGCGAAAAGCTGCTGGAAATGCAGGCTCTGCCGATGATCGACGACATATAAAATGGCGTCCGGGCGCCAGGTTTCCATGCGATAGCGGATCGTGGCCAGATCGGTGGTGGCGTACAAAAAAGCCCCGTCTTGCTTGCGAACTATCATCGGGCGTCTCGTGACCGGGGAAGAAAATGCAAATCGCCCCTTCGCTCTCATGGGCAATGCCCTTGGCCAGAAGATCATCAACAACCGAAGCCAGCCGGTCTTCGTAAAAACTTTCGCCCAGGGTGTGATCGAAACTCACGTCCAGGCGCTTGTAGACGCGGTTTATTTCCATTTCGCAAAAGGGCAGGAATTCCTGCCAAAGCCGGCGGTTTTCCCCGTCGCCGGCATGGAGTTTCGCGGTTTCGGCGAGCACAGCGGCGTTGATATTCGGGTGATCGCACGAGAGTCCGGCAAGTTCGGAATCGAAATTCCCGTTGTCCGGATTTTTTTCTTGATACTCGGTCGTTTTGCCGTCCCCCGGTTTTTTTTTCTTGATAATCCATGATCCGCCGCACCAGCCGATACAGCCGGGCGAGTTCACGTACGGGATTTTTCCGGTAGGCCTCGGCGTCGAGGAAGTGCTTATACCCGTAAAGAATCATGCCGAATTGCGTGCCCCAGTCGCCGATATGATTGTCGCTTATCACCTTGTGACCCAGGAAACGCAGCGTGCGGCAGAGGGCGTCGCCGATGACCGTCGAGCGGATGTGCCCGACGTGCATGGGCTTGGCCACGTTGGGGGCGGAAAAATCGATCACGTAAGTCCGCGGCCGCTCCACACCCGCAATCCCCAGGCGCGAATCCCTAAAGGCCCGGTTTAGCAGACTGATAAGCCACTCGTCTTTCAGGCGAAGATTGATGAATCCCGGGCCGGCCACCTCGGGCGGATGACAGATGTCGGCCGCGTCCAGGCGGCGCACGATGTCCGCCGCCACGCTCCGCGGAGTGCGCTTCAACCGCTTGCCCAAGGGCATGGCCATGTTCGCCTGGTAATCGCCGAATTTCGCCTCCTGGCTGGGGCGAACCTGATCCAGATACTCCTCCGGCTCATCGACCAGCCCGGCCAAAGCGGCGCAAAATCGTGATTTCAACTCGGAAAGAATATTCATGCTCGAAAAATTCTAGTATGCGGCCACAACTAGTTTTATGCATTGGTTGGGGCGATAGTTGTACTGTCGCCCCGGGACGGCAGTACAACTGCCATCCCAACATCCACAGTTTTAATGTTGGCCGACTACTAGGAGATAATCCATCTATTGGAAATCAAGAATTGAATATTGTAAAGCCCACGGGCTGCAACCCGTGGGCTTGATCTTTCGGCACGAGAATATCCGGCTGAATGATATTCCGTTCCGCGCATCAGACATTTTATTTTTGATGTTCGTATGGAATGCGTTTCGCCCGGCCCCAAAGCCGTTCCAGGTCGTAGTAAGCCCGGGTTTCGGGCTCGAATAGATGCACGACCACGTCGCCGTAGTCCAGCAGTATCCACCGGCTTTCGCCGTATCCTTCGATTCCCAGGCGCAAGTCGCCCTTTTCCGCCAGCACCCGGTCGATTTCCTCGCTCATGGCGTGCAATTGCCGCCGACTGGATCCGCTCGCGATCACAAAAAAATCGAACAAGGAGGTCAATTCCCGCATATCGAGCAGGACGATGTCGCTGCCGCGATTATCCTCGGCCGTGCGGGCGGCAAGCAAGGCCCGTTCAAGGCTCCCGGCCTGCGCTTTTTCGATTTTTGCTTCCAATCGGGCGCTCGTATGCTTCATGTGGGCATCTCGCAGGAGTGTTATTGAACCGCAATTCCGGTATTTTAACCATCATCTCCAGTTTTACCAATCCACCCCGCCGAGAAATAAAAAACCCGCGAGTTATCTCCCGCGGGTTGATTTTCTTTATCGTCTATTATTGCGCAAGCGTAAATTGGCAAGTTACCGGTGTCCTGTGGCGGGCTGATTGGCCGATTCGGAATTTTGTTGGTTCTGTGATTGTTTTTCCGCGGCGGCTCTAATAGCCACGTTGGCTAATTGCATGCCGGCCTCAATTTCCTTTGGGCTGAAATAAGATTCGCCCCAGGTCCCGTTGGCATGCCGATAACGTTTGGCCGCCAATTCTTGCCAGGTCAGGTCGTTGTTCAAGAACCAGGCCGCCGCCTGTGCCGCCCGCTGGTTGATTTGGCCCGTGCCCAAGGCGCGGCAGAGTTCCACGACCGCCGGCTTGTTCGTGACGTTTTCCAGGGGCTTGATTTCGTATGGAATGCGTTCGTTGGGCTCGCCTTTGCCGTGCTCCAGGCACACGGTGCGCACGAAGAAATTGCCGACTTTTTCAGGCGGGACGTTGAACATACCCATTCCACCGCTCATGCCTCCCATGCCGCCGCCCATGGATTGGTTGCCGCCGCCGTAACCGCCGGAGGTTGTGGTTCTGCCGGGATGCCCCGCCTCCGCCTGCTCCGCTGCGCCAAAACGGGCACGGCGGCAAAGGTCTCGGGCAATTTCACGCTCAGGGGCTTATCGGTTTTATTCTCGATGAATATCCGGCTTTGCGTGGAATCCTTGGGAATCAGTTTTACCGCGATTTGGCCCTTTTCCATGGCGCTGAACATATCCACCGTTTCCTGGTTGGCATTGTCAACGCCCGACTTAGGCGCCCGGCCCTCGGCGGCAATTAGCAAGGCCGGCAATAATGCCAGGACGACGACCGAGCCAACCAAAATAAACCGCCGCTTGTTAATAGATAAAATCATATGCCATGTCCTCTAAATGCGTATTTAGACTCTCTGCCGGTTACGTATGCAGTGTTTAGTACCTGCTTCCATATATCTTAATTAGTATGGTCAAGAAAGCCAAGTAAAAAGTAGAACCGCGACTATCCTACAAATCAAGCAAATAACTCTTAAGATGGGTGCAAAGTGGAACAAAGCCCGGATTCGTTTTTACCCCAAAAAAAGCCGCTTTTTGATGCTATTGGACAAAGTCGATGCAATTCCATCCCGCAATTAAGGAAAAAAACACCTGATATTGAGTGTTTTTTATCTTATTCCTTACCCCCTCGATAATATTATTGTTGACAGATATGCATTTTATTCTATAAACTTCTCGGTTTATTACACTTACGCTTCTACATAAGTTAAGCTAAGCACCCCCCTTTTTCTTCTATAGGAGTACATGAAGCATGTTTAAGCACGGAAATTCGGGCCGAAAGCCGGCCAGGCGGACGTCGCACAGGATGCGCGTCTTATGGTTGTTATTGTTGACAGTGGGCATATTATCGGCGGCGGGCTGGATGTTCCAACAGCCCGAGGCCGCAACATCCGGAATAAGTGCGGAAAAAACAGACGGCTCCTCCATCAAACTTTGGGAACCGCTCGTCAGCCCCAGGTACATGACGTACGAAAAGATCGCCTTGGTGGCGAACGTTTTTGTGGCCTTGGCGGGCTTGATCTACGCCGGGCTGTTGGTCAAGGAAGTGTACGGCGCTCCGAAAGGCACCCGCGCATGCAAGAGATCGCACAGGCCGTGCGCGAGGGCGCAAACGCCTATCTGTATCGACAATTTCGCGTAGTGGGAGTGCTGATCATCATAATCACAGTAGCATTGTTTTTCGCCGCCCAGCGATCATTGCTGCCGCTGGAAATTTGTTGGGGCCGGGCCATCGCCTTTCTTGTGGGCTCAACCTTTTCCGCCACCGTGGGTTTCGTGGGCATGAGACTGGCCACCGTGGGCAACCTTCGCGTGGCCACCGCCGCCCAAGATAGTTTCGGCAAGGCCCTGCAACTCGGCTATCGCACCGGCACCATCACCGGCATGTTGACCGACGGCCTGGGACTGTTTGGCGGTTCGATCATCTTCTTGATTTATGGCGAGCATGCCTATGAAGCCCTCTTGGGATTCGGATTCGGCGGCACGCTTTTGGCCTTGTTCATGCGCGTCGGCGGGGGCATCTACACCAAGGCCGCCGACGTGGGCGCCGACCTGGTCGGAAAACTCGAAGCCGGCATCCCCGAGGACGATCCCCGTAACGCCGCCACCATCGCCGACAACGTGGGCGACAACGTGGGCGACTGCGCCGGTATGGCCGCCGATATATTCGAAAGCTACGAAGTCACCATCGTGGCCGCCATGATCCTGGGCATCGCCAGCTTCGGACACAAGGGCGTGATCTTCCCCTTGTTGGTCCGCGCCATAGGCGTGGTGGCCAGCATCATCAGCACCTACTGCGTCCGCGCAGGCGACAAGGGCGACGTGGCAAAAGCCATGAAAAGCGTAAACATGGGTTTCATCATCGGCTCCATCATCAGCGTCCTCGGCTTCATCATTCTCGGATTCTTCTACATGCGATTTGATGAATCGTATCCCAACTGGGCACAGATCGCGCCTTATATGAAAGATCTGCCTTTCTGGGTCACGCTCGGGCAAGCGGGACTGGACATGCGGCCCGCCTGGACGTGTTTGGTCGGCATTGTGCTGGCCGTGTGTCTGAACAAATGCACCGAATACTACACCGGCACCGAATATAAACCCGTAAAAGGTCTGGCAAAAGCCTGCGAAACCGGCCATGCCACGAACATCATTCAGGGGTTAGCGGTGGGTTTTGAAAGTTCGGTCTCCGCGGTTATGATCATTGCCGCCGCCATTATGGCCAGCATATTGATATATTCCGGCACCAACCCGACGTTCGTGGCCTTCGGCGTGGCCATGTGCGGCATCGGCATGTTGACCCTCACCGGCAACACCATCTCCATGGACGTGTTCGGACCCGTGGCCGACAACGCCAACGGCATCGGCGAAATGGGTTACGACGAACAACAAATGGGCCCGGCCAAGTACAAGGAGGCCCGGCAAACCCTCGCCGATCTGGACGCGGTGGGCAATACCACCAAGGCCATCACCAAGGGCATCGCTATCGGTT
The DNA here is from genome assembly GCA_963838495.1 of Pirellulales bacterium. GTDB lineage: Bacteria > Planctomycetota > Planctomycetia > Pirellulales > Thermoguttaceae > JBEKIK01. Next base: position 2,014,789 of record CAWIRC010000001.1, read on the forward strand.
CCGCCGTGATCGCCGCCGTTTCGCTGTTCAACAGTTTCATTGTATCGGTTGGATCGGGCGGCGGCGGCGAAAACGAGCGAATCACACGCCCGGTTTACGACGCCGTGGCCGCCATGCTCTCCATTTCCGATCCGGAGTTGTTCATCGGCATGTTGATCGGGGCCGCCGTGCCGTTCCTGTTCAGCTCCATGACCATCCGCGCCGTGGGCCGGGCGGCCTTCCTTATCGTCAAGGAGTGCCGCATACAGTTCCGCGACAAGGATATCTGGGAAGGTAAAAAGAAACCCAATTACGGCCGCGTGGTCGATATCTGCACCGGCTCCGCGCAAAAAGAATTGATCGGCCCGGGGCTCCTGGCCATGCTCGTGCCCATGCTCGTCGGTTTCGGGCTGGGACCGATCGCTTTGGCAGGGTTCCTGGGCGGCATGATCGTTTCCGGCCAATTGCTGGCCGTGTTCATGGCCAACTCCGGCGGCGCTTGGGATAACGCCAAGAAAACCATCGAAGACGAGCCCCGCACCGAAACCACCGGCAAGGGCAGCGAAAAACACAAGGCCGCCATTACCGGCGACACCGTGGGCGATCCCTTGAAAGACACCTCCGGCCCGGCCATCAACCCCCTGATCAAAGTCATGAATATGGTCAGCTTGTTGATCATCGGCCTGGTTCTGCCCTATCATTGGAACGTGGTCGATAAGCTCAAAGCTCAAGGCGTAAATGTCACGGGAAAATCGCACGATAGCCTGTTCTGGATCGTGCTGGTTGTCGGAGTGCTCGGTTTGCTCTGGGCAATCTGGCAGTCGAAACGCGAAACCCCCGACATGATCGAAAGGTAAATATCATTCCTTATTCGATAACGGCTTGATAATTCAATATGTTGGGGCGGCAGTTAAACTGCCGCCCCAACTTTTCGAATTGCGAATTAAGCCCACGGGCCGCAGCCCGTGGGCTTGTTTTATAATGTAAAGCCGCGACCATTGGTCGCGCTTGAATATGAAACCGCGCTCATCGATCACGCTTACGTAGCAGGCGCACTCCGTGTGCCGTTTCTTTTCTTCCACCAAATCCGCACCCCCAAGCCGGCCAATGCTAAAAGCACGGCCGCGTTGGGCTCCGGCACGGAAATTATATCAGAACCGCCGGCCGCCGGCCCGCCAGGAATCGCACGGATGACAACCGTGGCCCCGGCCTCGATCGTCAATGTATCCACCGCGATCGAATCGGCCGTAAGCGTGGTCGAATACGCCCCGCCGCCCACGACCAGGTCGCCTTGGCCGCTTATGGAGTGCAAGTTCGCCGTTTCGCCGGCAATTGCCAGCGTGCCGGCCTCGATGGCGGTGTCGCCCGAGTATGCGAACGAGCCGGTGAGCGTCCAGGTTCCGGCGCCTTGTTTTATCAGTGCCAGCGTCCCGCCGCTTGTGCCGTCGCTGATCGCGCCGCTGATTTGGCCGTCGCCCGCCCCGCCCAAAATTAGATTTTGCATTCCGCCCGGAGACGCGCCGCCGATATCACCCGTTACGATCAGTTTCTGCCCTGAAGCGACGCCGTCGTTCACGAGAATGCCGTTGCCCACCAAAGCAATATTGCAGTTAAAGGTTTGGCTGTTTGCAACTGCGTTGGTTACGGTGATCGATCCCCCCGCATCCAGTGTCAACGTGTCGCCGCTAAAGGTGAACGAACCGGTCGGCGCGGCGTCGAAAGTTATGCTGGCGACATGCTGGTTGCCGTCTAAAATGATATTTGCCTGTGTATTATTGTTGAAAACGACATTTTGTCCCGAGCCGGGCGCGGAACCGGAACTCCAGTTGGCGGCGTTGCCCCATTTACCGTCCGCGGCGCCCGTCCAAAATGGTTTAGGACCGGTGGCCAGGTTATCGATTAAAAAATACGTCGGCGTCAGAATTCCGTTCTCGTTGTAATCGGACGATTCCATATCGAATTCCAGCGACTTGACTCCGCCGCCGAAACTCGACAGATCGACCCAAGTCCACTGGTTGACTATATAATTGTCTTTCCTCGGATCGTCGGCCCGAGCGCCGGGATCGCGAAAATCGGCGAGATAGAAAACTACCGGCAGGCCGCTCGCCGCGCCGGTTGCGTCTTTGCCGTAGATGATGAGTCTCAAATAGTCCTGGTCCGCGGCGGAGAACTTTTTCGCCGCGAATGTGCCCACCCACGGCGGGTCGCCCTCCATCATCGAATAATATTCGTAGTTGTTGGTGGAAAAAAACCCGCCTTGAACCGACGTCGGACTGGGCAGCGTTATGGCCGTGCCGGCGGGATCGCCGAACGTATAGCCTACGCCGTAAACGCCCGAACCCGTCAGCCCCCCTGCGTCGCCTCCCGACGCGGCGTAGTATTGGCTGGTCCAGCCCGTCGGCACGGGATGGAGATTGCCGTTTGAACCGTCTCCGGGATTGTAATCCCCGGGCATATAATCGGCCGGATTGTAAGTCATGTTTGAATACGCCCAACCCGACCAATAACCGTCGGCATCGCAATTATTATGAAAATCGACCCCGCCGCTGGTGAATTTGCCGGATGTATATGTATACGGCCAGGGCGTCGTTTGATGCACGACGGTTCCGTTCGGATCAGGCCCGTGCCACTCGCTTTCGGCCGGCAGGAGCAAATCTTCAAAATCGACGACGTCGGCCCGGCCGCCGGACGCATGAATCGCGCCGCCTGTCGCGAATGCGACAACAATTATCAACAAAGAAAAACGATGCGCTGTCATAAAATGTCTCTCCTTGAAAAAAACCGACCGCGTTCAACGTCGGCGCCAAACATTGCCAGTAAATGCCGTTTAAAATTCGCCCACCGCTTCTTTGCCGTTGCGGGTGCAGATCGCGGCCAGAACGTTCAGGTCCATGTCCTGGCTTAAAAATCGCCCGCCGCCGTCGGCCATCAGTCCGTTCACTCCGCCGGGATGCTTGCTCCACAGATCGTTTTCTTGAGCCGAATTTATGGCGCTCGAAACGTCGAATACGTTCCCGCCGTAAATCCACTGCATGTCCGGCGACCGCGAATCTTCCGAAACCATCAGCGTGTGGCTTGTGCCGTCGATCACGTCCCGCGCACAAATGTACTTGGTATAGATCATCATGCCCTGCGGACCGCTTTTCGGATCCGGACTGGGCACAATTCGCTGCCCGTATATGCCGCCGTAATCGCATACCGCGAATCTATCGTTCAAATACGAACTCCGCGAATGACTGGGACATAGATACAAGGGCACGATCTCGGCCGCCGCGGCGGCGTTCTCGGAACTGTCGTATGCCTTCGTAAAATCAATTCGCTTGGCAAGCGAGTTCAATTCCACGTAAGGCAAAATGTACGCCGACCAGGCCAATTGCCGGCCGTTCGGATAAAGGAGTCTGTTGGTGCCCGGAATCTTCAGCGTTTTCATTTCCACGCCGCCAAGCGGATAATGCTTGTACACGTCGTGGAAGGCCAGCACGCCCAGGCCGATCTGGTGCAGATTGTTCAGGCAGCCCATCCGCCGCGCCGATTCCCGCGAGGATTGTATCGCCGGCAACAGCATCCCCGCCAGCAGCCCGATGACGGCGATCACCACCAGTAATTCGACCAGCGAAAAGCCCGAGGCACGAGCAAACCAAAAACGGTTGCGGGCCATGAAACACCAACATCGAAATACGCGCTGCCCTTTGTCCCTCGCAAAGAGCACACTACCCGCGTTGGTAGGTCTTCTGACTCCCGAGCCTGAGTCCGGCCTGGCCTTCTCATCCTGCCGATGGTGAATGATAAGCACTCGTGTGCCACTGCTTGCTTGCAAGCAGTGCTTGCTAAAAGTTATCCACCATCGCGACAGGACAATGGCCAATGAGATTGGGCCGTCCTTCTTACGCTCGGTCACAGCGGCGGGGCCGTCCCGGTTTTGCACCGGAGTTCCCTGTTTGTCGGCGCTTCCAGCGGAAGAAAACCGACCACCAACGCACCGATGGAACGAATGTAACAATATAAATCTAGCAGTCCATCCGGATTTGTAAAGAGGACTTTCGAAAAATGATTTTTAGATTAGGAAATCGGAATTATTGCAAATTGAAAATTGCAAATTTCAAATTGCAAATCGAACAACCGCAACCACTTATGTCGCAATCCCTTCGCAAATGCCCCGTACGTTGTACTGCGTACTATAACAGCGCCGGATGCCTTCTTTATGTCTCCAATTCTCTACCCAAATCGTTCACGCCTCTTTCTAAACATTGATCCATTATGCCTTTTCTCTAGCCCAGGCGTTTACGCCTGCGGGTTAAACGAGGCCACATTCCTATTTTTTCTTTAAGCCCCTTTAGGGCGCAAATTTTCCGTCGAATGGCCGCATGATCATGAAAACAATATCTCCATTTCTCCATTCTATGCGTCATTTTCCGCCTTCCGCCGGCTTTTTACCGCCCGCCGAAAAAGCAGCACGACGGAGATCATCCAGATGACAAAAGCGAGAAAGATGATTGGTCCTTCAGGTTCATGTGGAGGCATATATTCAATACTTGCTATATCTTTTTCTTCTCCGGAAAAGAGTTTTTTCCATTCTGAGATATCCATATTTGATGGCACAGAATGTACCGAAGTATCGGCAAACAGCATATTGATCAAATTGGCATGATTGGACCCAATGTGAAGCCCTTTTCCAGTTTTTAATCCTTCCAAGGCTTCGTCCACAGTCAGATCACGCGGCTCAGCCCAATTTATGTCTGAATTTACTATCTCCACGGCCATGACAGTATGCGATCCGCCATCTGGCAGATCTGATAAACGTATTGCCCCATTTTCCCGCCATGCAGTTCCAGGCCCGATTACGGCCACATAGTCTGTCATATTTTTCGTATATATTCCACTTTGGCAACAAAATAATTCCCACCAGAATCCACTTAATATTCCGGCATTGTGAGTACTATTCCAAGGTTCATCCATCTTCAAAGAATTATAAAGATTACCGTAATCAAACATCGGTAATATTTCTACGCGCCAGCTAAATAATGGTTTGCCTTTTTCGTCACATTTATATACCACAGGAAGACATTCGTGAACTTTGTGATATTCATGTAATACATCACCTATTTGCTTTAAGTTGTGCATGCATGCCCTGCGATACATATCCGGACTCGCATGTGAATAAAGTGGCGATAAGAACCAGGGGAAAATAATTCCAAAAAAGAAAATAACAGCGGCTTGCTTGATTCCTGCTTTTAATTTCTCAGCTTGGTTGAGGCAAAATGCGGCGAGTAGAATTACCACAATGACCCATATGGCAATAAACCATATACCCAATGGAGCGAACAGCGCCAGCGAGGCGGCCACGTTGAAAATGATCAAAAAAAGCGTGGATAGTCGAAACTGCATGGGAATATCAAAAATAAATCGAACTACAATGAAATGCCTTTGTTCACGCCCAATTTGAATCCTTATCCCCGTCCAATTTGCAATTTGCAATTTACATTTTTCAATTTGCATTACAACTTCAATGTCCTTCCGCGCTGGCCATCACCAATTCGCCCTTGAAAATGCCCTTCAGCCCGCGCAATTGGGCGGCGATTTTTTGCAGCCGCCTGGCCGGGCCGCGAAGCACGATCACCTCAAGGCAAAGATCATGGGTCAAATGCGCGTGCAGCGTGGAAATCACCAGATCGGTGTTGTCGTGCTGCAAGGCCGTGAGATGATCGCGAAGCTGCGCCCTGTGATGATCGTAAACCAAAGTCAGCGTGCCGGCCGCGTCCTTGCTGTCCGACTGCCAGGCGTTTTGAGTAAGCTTGTCGCGGAGCAATTGGCGAATCGCCTCGCTCCGCGTGGCAAAATGCTCGTCTTTGCAATAACGATCGAATTGTTCCAAAAGATCGTCTTCCAAGGACACTGAAAAGCGGACGACGTTGGGCATGGCGATTGCTCCGGATAAATAAGGGCTCAATGGGGCAGAGTTCGGAATTCGGGATTCAGGTTTGGGAAAAAATTCGGCATACACTCATTAGTTTACAAATTTTCTTTTTACGATTCATCATTCGGCAACTATCATTTTTGCTAATCCTCGATCCCGGTAACATAATAATTTCACTTCCAAGCCCTATATTGCTAAGCCTTTTTATGGCAACAAAGCAAGTCCCTGCCTTTTACCTACCCGTCTTAAGTAGTATTTATGTTAGATTGGGCAAATATTTAATACGGCAATACATTATTCCTTGCCAGTCCCGGTTGCATGATCCATAAAAGGTGGTATGCTAAGAACACCAATGGCGGCTATTGGGGCTGCCTTCGGGGAGCGTGGGCCTGAGAACCCCCGAGACCCGTGTGTCCTTGTTTCGCATGGTCGAAAAGTGTCCATGCCGGTTTTGGAGTGTTTTTTTCGATGAGTAAGAAATTGTTTGTTGGCGGGTTAAGTTGGGGTACGACCGATGAAGGGTTGCACCAAGCGTTTGAACGGTTCGGCGAAATAGTCGAAGCCAAAGTCATCACCGATCGGGAAACCGGCCGGTCACGCGGCTTCGGTTTTGTAACCTTCGGCAACGACGAAGGCGCCATCAGTGCCGTTAGCGAGATGAACGGCGCTCAATTGGATGGCCGGACTATTCGGGTCAACGAGGCCGAAAATCAGGTCCAACGGCGCGGCGGCGGGCGCGGCGGACCGCGGGGCGGACATCGCGGCGAACTGCGCGGCGGCGACGACGAATAACTCCGCCCTGTTTTAACCGCGATTGCCTCGTTTCGATCTCCTTTTTAAACTCCGATTGCCTGTTGCAATCGATGAGACCCGGGAGATTTCGTTTGTTAATCCTGGCGACCAACGCCCGGTGAAAATGATGCTGCGCAAATAACTGCCGCGGTTTCTTATTGAGTCCTTCATTGCTAATGAATGCCTCCCACGGCCAAACGTCCGGCAAACCCGGCTGGAACAGCCGCGTTTGCGGCCGAATGTGAATCATTGGCTGCATCGGAATCAATAATGACTCAAACGACTTCGTTGCAAACGCAACTCCTCGACCCGCCGCCGCGGTTTTCGCTGCGGAGCTTGTTGATTCTCCAGGCGGCATGCGCCGTTTTTTTCGCGATTGCCGCTAGGTGGGGAATCTATTCCGTTCCCATTGCCGTGGCCGCCACCTTGTTCCTGGCCTGCACGAACGTCCGCCCGGATCAACGCCCCATGAAACGTTTTATGCAGGATTTGTTGGGCGGGATTTTTCTACCTGTTTTATGCGCGTTTTACGATCCGCTCTTGTTCAGTAACCATCAAGACAATCTCTTGCAAGTTCCGGTTTACGCGGCCATAGTCTTTCAAATGACCGCTTTGCTCGCCTGGCTCTTCGGGCGATGGCGGCTGGCTCGCTTAGGCGGGCTGTTCGCAGGAATATTTTTGGCGGGGGCGATATTGGCCCTCGGATGCGGGATCGTGCTTTTGCCCTTTAGTTTTATCGGACTGCTTGTCATTATCGGTCTGGCCGGATTCGCGCCGTTTATCACTTGCCACGTGTTTTTACGGCATTTTTTAGAGGCAAAAAAACTTGCATATTCCCAAGGCCATGCGGTCCCCAGTACACTTGCGGTTCTGGCGGGATTCTTTCTTGCCTTTGCCGTTCCCATCCTGATATACTTGGCTTGGGGAGAAGATGTCTTGAAAATCATCAGGCATATCCCCTGGCCTGCCGAGCACGCGAGGCTTTTTGGACCCGATTAACCCGGGCACAACCATAATTCCATCCCATGCAATCCATGCCAATCAAAAAGTCTACTGCACCAGCCGCGCGTTTATATATGCGGCCAACCTGGAATTTTAAATTTGCAATTTGCAATTTGCAATTTGCAATAACTTATCTTTTGCTGTTTTTTTCCTTTCTGCCGCCATGTCCTTCTTTAAGTGTTGCCGCTGAAGAAAGGCCCTTTCAGGAAGGACGGTTCGAGGCCGGCGAACTGCGCTATATTAACGACCTGCCCGTGCTCGTGGTCTCTGGCACGCCGGAGGAGATCGGCCGGCAAAAGGCGGCCCTTACCGGCGACGTGGTGCGCAAACTCGCCGAATATCCGAAAAAGTTGATGCAGATCGGCAACGGCAGCCAGGAGCGCTGGCAAAAATTGGTCGGCATGGGCGAGGCGCTCAAACCCCAAATCCCCGCCGATTACATCGCTGAAATGCAGGCCTTCGCCGACAAGGCCGGGATCGACCGCCGCTGGGAAATGGGAGTCCTCGGCAACGTGATGCTCGACATCTACCGCGGCGGTTTCGGCTGCTCGTCGATTATAGCCGAAGCCCAGCGCAGCGCCGCCGATGGCCCGCTCTTCGGACGCAACCTGGACTTCTACACCTTGGGCATACTCGACAAGTACGGGCTCGTGACCGTGCATCGCCCAAAAGACAAACATGCTTTCGCTTCCATCGGCTTTCCCGGAATTTTCGGCTGCATATCGGGAATCAACGACGCCGGCCTGGCCTTGGCCGTGCACGAGGTGTTTTTAAGCAAGGACAGAGCGCCCATGTTCAATCCCAAGGGCGTGCCTTACACGATGTGCTTCCGCCACATGTTGGAGGAATGTTCCAGCGTGGAAGAAGCGGAAAAATTCCTCCGCTCCACCGAGCGCACCACTCTTCTAAGCCTGGTCGCCTGCGACCGCCGCCAGGCAGCCGTGTTCGAGTTGACGCCCAAATCCGTGGCCGTGCGCCGGGCCAACGACGGCCTGTGCTTTTGCACCAATCACTTCCGCACCGACGAACTGATCGTGCCCATCGTTTCCCGCTTGTGCCGCCGCTATCCAATCCTGGAAAAAGCCCAGTCCATCAAAACCCTCGGCGTGGACGACGTGGCGAAAAAACTGGACGAAGTAAACGCCGGTAGCATGACCGTGCAATCCATGATATTCGAACCCGAAACCCTGATCCTGCACCTGGCCATGGGCTCCTGTCCTTCCTCGGCCCTGCCCATGAAAAAATTGGAATTAAAGCCGCTCTTTAAACCGTAAAGCCGCTCAAATAATCTTCCCCTGCTTGCCGGCAGTGGCGTATCCGGATAAACTGTATTATTTGATGATGCATTATTCTGCTCACATTGGCGCAGCATGGACCGAGAGCATTGCGAAATTCATCCCGGGTTCGAGGAGTGCATCCGCCTGCGCGGGCGCGGATGCACAACCTGCAAAATCTCGATGTCGACATCCCCCGCAACAAGCTCGTGGTGATCACCGGGCCCAGCGGTTCCGGCAAAAGTTCCCTGGCCTTCGACACCCTCTATGCCGAGGGACAGCGCCAGTACATCGAAAGCCTTTCCGTCTATGCCCGGCAGTTTTTGCACCAGTTGGAACGCCCGGACATCGATCTCGTCGAGGGCCTGCAGCCTACGATATCCATCGATCAGCGGGCCGGGAGCCACAATCCGCGGAGCACCGTGGCCACGGTCACCGAAATCTACGATTACCTCCGCCTGCTATATGCCCGCCTGGGCCAGCCCCGCTGCCACCAGTGCGGCGAGCCCATCCGTCAGCAAACGCCCGAGCAAATCCTGGACATCCTTTTGCAACTCCCCCCGGGCACGCGGATGATGGTCCTGGCCCCGCTGGTCCGCGGCCGCAAAGGGCAACACAAAGAAGTCTTCGAGCAAATCCGCAAGGCGGGATTGCTGCGGGCAAGGGTTGACGGCGCCGTTGTCGACGTCCACGAGGCCGTCGAACTCGATCCGCAAAAACCGCACGACATCGAGGCCGTGATCGACCGGATAGTAATCCGCGAAGGCGTGCGCGACCGCCTGACCGAGTCGATAAATCTCGCCGTCCAGCACAGCGACGGCACGGTCCTGGCCGCCTACGAGGAAAAGAGCAAATCCGGCAGCCGCTGGCAAGACCGCCTTTTCAGCACCTTATACGCCTGCCCAAACTGCAAAATCAGCTACGAGGAACTGGAACCCCGCACCTTCAGTTTCAACAGCCCCTACGGCGCCTGCCCGAAGTGCGAGGGATTGGGTGTCCGCGAGGGCTTCGACCCGGAGTTGGTCCTGCCCGACTGGAGCTTGTCGCTGGCATCCGGGGCAGTCGCGCCGTGGAAAGGCGCCACCGCGTCGGCAATGCAAAAAATCCAGCGCCGCTTGCGCTTTTTTTGGCCAAAACCGGCATCCGCTGGAATACGCCCCTGGAAAAACTCTCCCCCGGTGATCGCGAAGCATTGCTCTTCGGCGACCAAGCAATACTCCCCTCTCCCTATGGGAGAGGAGCAGGGGGTGAGGGCATAAAGGGCAGTCACAAGCGATTCGAAGGCCTGCTCATCATGCTGGAAAAAGAATACGTCACCACCACCAGCGAAACCAAGCGCCAGCGATTGGAAACCTTCCGCGCGGAAATGATTTGCAAAGAGTGCGGCGGCGCACGCTTGCGGGCCGAAGCCCGGGCGGTACTCGTTGCCGGCAAGCCCATACACCATGTCGCCGCGATGACGGTCTCCGAGGCGATAGATTTTTTCCGCTGCCTGGAATTCGGCCAAGATCAACAACCCATCGCCCGGCCGCTGACGGCGGAAATCCTCTCCAGGCTGGATTTTTTGGATCGAGTCGGCCTTGCATACCTGACGCTCGACCGCCCGGCAAGCACCCTCAGCGGCGGCGAATCGCAACGCGTACGCCTGGCCTCCGGTTTGGGTTCCGGATTGGTGGGCGTGTGCTACGTGCTCGACGAGCCTTCCATCGGGCTTCATCCCCGCGACAATCAGCGGTTGATCGATTCCCTGGGCGATTTGCAGCGCCGCGGCAATACCGTGCTGGTGGTCGAGCACGACGAAACCATCATGCGTCAAGCTCAATGGCTTATCGACATGGGCCCCGGCGCGGGCCGGCAGGGCGGAAAAATCGTGGCCCAAGGCGCGCCGCAAACCGTCGCCGCGGATCCCAATTCGCTCACAGGCCGGTATCTTGCCGGTTGCGAACGCATTGCCGTGCCCGAGCGCCGCCGCCGAATCGCCAAAACCCGCACGATCACCTTGGAAGGCGCAACGACCAACAATCTCAAGGACGTGGCCGTGCAATTCCCGCTTTCCGCCTTGGTGTGCGTCACGGGCGTAAGCGGATCGGGCAAAAGTTCGCTCTTGCAGGAAACGCTGGCCCGGGCCTTGATCCGCCGCCTGGGCGGACTGGCCCCAAAGCCCGGCCCGCACAAAAGCCTCCGCGGCGCGAACCAGGTTGACAAGGTGGTGCAAATCGACCAGTCGCCCATCGGCCGCACCCCGCGGAGCAACCCGGCCACCTATACCGGCGTGTTCGACGAAATCCGCAAGGTGTTCGCCAACACACGCGACGCAAGGCAACGCGGCTACAAGTCGGGCCGCTTCAGTTTCAACGTCAAAGGCGGCCGGTGCGAAGAATGCCAAGGCCAAGGGCAGCGAAAAATCGAGATGAACTTCCTCCCCGACCTCTACGTTTCCTGCCCCGTGTGCGAAGGCCAGCGATTCAACCGCCAGACCCTGGAAATTCGCTATCGCGACCGCTCCATCGCCGACGTGCTGGACATGCTTATCGACGACGCGGCCGACTTCTTTCAAAACTTCCCCGTCATTGCCCGGCTCATCCACAGCCTCCAGGACGTGGGCCTCGGATACATGTCGCTGGGCCAACCCTCGAATACCCTCTCCGGCGGCGAATCGCAGCGCGTAAAACTGGCCGCCGAGCTGGGCCGGGTCGACACCGGAAAAACACTTTACATCCTCGACGAACCCACCACCGGTCTGCACTTCGACGACACCAAAAAACTCCTCGCAGTCCTGGGCCGGCTGGTCGATCTGGGCAACACCGTGATCGTCATCGAACATAACCTGGACGTAATCAAAACCGCCGATTGGATCATCGACCTCGGTCCAGAAGGCGGCCAGGCCGGCGGTCAAATCGTCGCCACAGGCACCCCCGAAGATATCGCCGCCCTAACCGACAACTATACCGGCCGCTTCCTATGCAAGGCGATTAATGGAACGATGAGGGATAAAGGATGAGATATGAGGGATGAAACAAAAGAAGGATAAAAAGCACGGGGTACGAAGATATCTCCGTACTTCCCACCACTTTCCCATCCAAAACAAACCATGATAAATCACCTACGGGCACACCATACTCTATCCACCCCCCCTAAAAGTGGATGCAACAGGTGTTTTTCATCATCCTTTTAGAATAATAATGCAATCCCTACCACGTTTAAGGATTATGTCCATGTGCGATAAAACAAAGCGCCTAGATAAGATGCGCCTATCAAGTTAACCCTTGACTACCCATAGTCGCCCGAATATCATCGAAATTAAGGGCTTAAATTGCCAGTAAATAGCGCGTGCCACTGGCTTTGCCAGTGCCGGTCGTATGCCGGGCAAGTAACCTCTTTGATCTTTTGGTGTAAGCATCATGAGCATTTGGAATAAAATTCTCCTGGGGTTGATAATTGCCTGCTCGCTTGTCTTTTTTTACATGTCGGCAAGGATGTTGATGACACAAAGAAACTGGAGCATCAGGGCCGAGCAGTACGCGAAAAAATTTAAGGATATGCAGGATGATGACAAAATCATCGAGCAAGGCGGCAATGTCGGCGGCGAATTCAAGCCCGGCATCGAGCAGGTCCGCGCCGAATTGTACAAGTTGACCGTCGATCGCCAGCGGGTATGGTACAAGTGCATGCCGGAAGTCAACATCAAAAGGCCGGCCGGCACCGTAACCATTAAGGTAACCGTCGACCAACCCCATCCCTCCGGCATCGCCAACAAGAGCATCCTTTACGCCTTCGAGGACGTTTCCCCGCCCCAAGGCCGCTATCTGGGCGTGTTCAAAGTGACGGCCGTCGCCGACAAGCAAATCACCTTGGAGCCGGCTTTCAAATTAAACCCCGACGACCTGAAAAAATTGGCCGAAGCCAAAAAGCCCTGGAACCTGTACGATTCCCTGCCGCACGACAGCCATGGGATCCTCGATCAATTGGGCCAGCAGGACAAAAAAGCCATGCTCCCGGCCGATAGCCTGGAAGAATATATCGAAGACGGCCGGGCTGCCCCGCAAGGCTCGCCCGCGGCAGATATAGTGGATGGAAAATACGTGCGTCCGCTCCGCGATTACGGCTACTTGTTCAAGACCTATCGCCTGCAAATCACCGAACTGGTCGATCGCCTGGAGGCGGTGGTCCGCGACAAGCAGTTGGTCGAGGACGCCCTGGCCGACGCCAAGCTCCAGGTGCAATACTGGCGGCAGCAGGGGACGGTCGCAAAAACATTATTGGCCGAAATGGCCCGGCAGCGCGACGCGGTCCAGGCCCATCTCGACAACCTGCAAAAGAAATTCGCCGAGGCAAAAGCCGCCGCGGCGAACCTCACTAAAAACAACAAGGCCATGGCCGGCCAGATCGCTAAAAGTCAGTTGGATGCGACCCGGCGCATTGACGAGCGCACCTGCGCCATGGCGCAGTCTTCCAACGGGGAAAAATAACGCCCTTGGGCATCTACGACCGCGACTACTACCGCCCCTCCCAGCCAGGTTCCTCGCTGCGCATGCCGCAGTCGATGGTCATCACGCTGATTGCCGTCAACGTCGCCCTGTACCTGATCGACGCCCTCCTCTTCCAACGCAATCATGCCCTGATGGACAGTCTCGCTCTTACCAGCAATACCCTCTGGCGCCCTTGGCTGTGGTGGCAATTCATGACTTACGGATTCGCGCATGATCCGCACAACGCCATGCATATTATCGCCAACATGATAGGGCTGTTTTTCCTGGGCCGGTACGTAGAACAGCTCTACGGCAGCAAGGAATTCTTGCGAATCTACATGCTAATGCTGCTTTTAGGATCGCTCTGTTTTGCCTTGAGCTCGGCCGCTATTGACACGCTTACCCGCCAATATACCCCTTTTACGCTCCTGGGAGCGTCCGGCGCGGTCTCCGGGGTAACGATCCTGTTTGTGCTGAATTTTCCCAACGTCACGCTCATACTCTTTCCCATTCCCATTCCCATCAAGGCATGGGTGATCGGAGTCTTATTAGTGGTGTATAACGTGTTCGGCACAATTGCACAAACAAGAAGCAACGTGGCCTTCGGCGTTCACCTGGTGGGCATTGTTTTTGCCTGGCTATATTTCCAAAATAGCTGGAACCTGGGCCGCTTTTTTGCAAACATCTTTCGCATGCCGAAGTTCCTGTCCCGTCCAAAGTTCCGCGTCCACAACCCCGACGAGGAATCAGAAGTTTCCGATCTCGGCGCCGAAGTGGATCGCATCCTGGAAAAAATCTCCCGCGAGGGCGAAGCCAGCCTTACACGCAAGGAACGCCGCACCCTGGAAACCGCCAGCCGACAATATCAAAACCGTAGGCGCTAAATTATTGCGTGGCATTGAAATAATTATTCCCTCTCCCGACCAATCTCCGATTGGTGCCCGGAGAGGGTTAGGGTGAGGGCTTTTCCAGTGCCTATTGAACATTCATTCAAACCGCTTGCGGCCGCGCAAATAAGTCCTTTCGCCCGGCCGATTCCGCCCTCTTTCTAAAGGGCTTTCGGTTGACAGCAACTCGTCGAGCATGCCCTGGGCGTCGTTGGCGGCATTGATGAGCCTCATCAGCCACATCGAGCAGAACAAGCCGGTCGAATCGAAAAGTTCCGGCTGGAAACAAGAGATGACGCTGGCGGCGATGCGGCCGTTCAGATCGGCGTTCGGGCTCTGCTGGGTCATGCCCTGCTGAAACGCCGCCCGCAGCGAAGCCAGGACCAGCGGCCATGCATGCCGCCCGCCCGGACTGCGGCATTGATAATGCAAATCCTGGGAAAAATCCATCGCCCGCCGCGGATCGACCGCGAACCGGCAGGAATCGTGCAATCCGGCCAGGTACCCCACCAGCATGTCGGTCCAGCGTTCGGTGCGGCAGCGCAACTGATTGAGTTTCACGGCCGCTGCGGCGTCCATGCCCGGCCCGCCCACCAAGAGGGTCAACACTCGATGCCGGGCCTCCAGATGTCCCGACAGCACGCTTAAGGCGACGGGCTCGGCGTCACCGGCGCCATGTTGCCTGTCGTGAGCACAGACCACGGCCGTCCACACCCGCGCGAGCATCTCGCCGCTGATTATTTCCTCCAACACTCCGCGTATATGCGGCCATCGCGTTCCAAGCCATTTAACGTCGTTGGCCTTGGCCATGAATTCCCGCAGGCAGAATCCCCAGCGATCCAGGCGGATTTTCGAGGCCGTCCAATATTCCTCCATCCCGCTTTCCGATATCCGCTCCACGCCGCGGATCAACACCGGTCCGTGTGCGGAAACAATAGCCGCTAGTTCAACTAATTCGCGTGCGTGCATGCCTGGCGTCAAAAATCGGAGATTAGTTTAGTCCGAGGGGCGCCATCGGGCACCGACGGGGCACCATGCGTAGCATGGTCGCGTTGGTCGGCATGGTCGCTCTCGGCGAAATTCTAAAGCCGCGACCGCCGGTCGCGCTCTTAATTCTCTTTGTAAAGCCGCAATCAGCGATCGCGATTTCGGCTTGAAATCAACCGCCGGGAGAGCCCGAGGGGACCAAGGCTCTCCCGGCCTGGTTTTTCATGCATATACAGAGCCGCAAACAAGATGCCGAAATCCCCGCCGTGTCCCGATCGACAAGAGCCCACCCTTGAAATGGCATTTAATATCAAAGACTTACGGCGATTATCCCGCTTCCGGGTAATCCGTACATTTTTAATGCCACGTTGCACGAATTCAACAAACTTGATGGTCCCAGTGAGTATTTAACCCCCGATGAACACACCGGGGGCCAAATAAACATGCGGATAAACCGGAGATCAACGGCCCACGGGCTGGGCGATCAGCGGCAACATCACCTCGTGGGCGAATTCCGCAAGCGTGGTCGGCGTGGTCGATTCAGGCCAGCGCGGCTGCAAAGGCTGCAACCTCCCCGTTTCAAAGGCCTCGTACATTTCAAGCAGCATATCGGCAAGGTTCTCGCTCATGCCCGTATTGAGCATGATGTGTCGCGCCTCTTGCACATCGGAGCGGACGTAAACGATCTTGCGCCCCAGGACTTGGGAAAGCGCCTCGGCCGCCTCGTTGAAGCTCAAATCGGCCGGAACCGTGCAATTCGCGGATGTAAATCCCCGCCCATTTCGGATCGGCCAGGCGCACGGCCGCCACGCGCCCCACGTCGCGGGCGGCGATCATGGGAAACGACCGCGAACCGGATATGGGCCAGGAAATCCTTCCCCATTTCGTGATCGAATCCAGTTGCATGAGGAAATTTTCAAAAAAGAAACCGGGCCGCAAGTGCGTGATGTTGTCGCCCGCTTCGTCAAGCAGTCCTTCCACGTCATACAGCCCGCAGATCGGCCCGACCCCCGAACTCAACTGGGCCCCGATGGCCGACAAGTTGACCACGCGGGGAATATGATTGGTGCGGATGGCAAACGCCGCTGCTATGCCAAGGCGGTTCTGAAACGCCCGCACGTTGTCCGAGCCGTAGCCCGGCGGCGTAACCCAAAACAATGCGTCCACGTCGTGCGTGGCCGAGACGAGATAGTCGGCGTCGTCCTGGGATCCAATTACTAATTCCGCCCCTCTTTGCACAAAACCGTCCAGGTTTCTAGGGCGCCGCGCCAACAGTTTCACATGAATGTCGTCGCCGAAGTCCAAAAGCACGTCGGCCACGACGCTTCCCACGTGCCCCGAGGGCGTGGTGACTGCAATTTTCATGGTCTGTTCCTTTCACAAAATACCGTGGTTGCAGAAATGATTTTTAAAACCGGCTCTATCGCTTTTCCCATGTCTTTATACTTCAACAATCGAGCACACAATGAATTATATGCGCCTTATTGACAACAATCCCGAATTTGCCGGTTTGCCATAGAAATTCAGCAGGCATGATGCGAAAACCGCCACCTTATTGCCCTTATTAAAAACTTTTTCGCATGCCGCAATAGACCTATCAGCAATTTGCTGAAGGCATGAATTTCACAAGATTCCCAGGAGTTTTTCACGGGCAAGATGGCCGGGCCAGGCCTCAATCGAGAGCTGACAGAACGCCAGGGCAAATTATTAAGATGGCCGACATTATTGTCCGCCCACCTGCAATCGCCTGGTCGTCAAGCAAGATAATCCATCGTTTCCAGCATGGCCGTGATGGGCGCGCATCTTTGTCCGTCGTGGTAATAGGTCCGATTCCCGCCGCGGCAGTCGCCGCGTCCAAGGCGGCTTCGGCGCGTTTCAACAAAGATACCGACTCGTCGTTGTCCGTGATTTGCACTACCCCGACGCTCAAGGTCTGCGTCGGAATTTCGCCGTCTTCCGAAGAGCGGAATAGCTGGAATCCCTCGCGCAGCCTTTCGGCCACGCGAATCGCATTGACGAGCTCGGCCGTGGGCAACAGAAGCACAAAACAGCCGGGAGAGTAGTTGCCCAATACGTCCATCTCCCGAATGGATGACGTGAGATACCTGGCGGCGGTTGCGATGGAATTGTTGTGCAAAGGCCGAATCTTGCCGTCGGCGACTTGCTCGTGGTGATCCACCTCCAACATAACGATCGAAAACGTGGGGCCTCCACGTCTCCATTCAGCCATCCTGTTCCTTACAAGCTGGCAGAAATTGGTGCGGCCGGGCAGTTCGGCTAGCAGGTCCGGCTCTGTGTTGCCGGCGGCTTTGGAGGCCGATGCCGTGACTTGATCTTTGTCGATCGTTTTATGGGTGTCATGTTTTTTATCTTCCCCTTGCCCAGAGGGAATATGCTCTTCGGCCTTGGGCTGCGCCGCCGCCTGATGCTTGTCCGGTTCTACGCGGAGAATATTTTTTCCGTCGTGCATGTGGACGCAATTGCGCCCGTTTTGCTTGGAGGCATAAAGCGTTCTGTCTACGCGACCGACGAACGCGGCCATGTCTTCATGTTTCATGAGTTGGGCCACCCCGAAGCTCATGGTGATATGCAAGTCTTGGGAATGATCGCCTTGCAGGTGGAACTTTTCGATCGTCTCCCGCGC
The DNA here is from genome assembly GCA_963838495.1 of Pirellulales bacterium. Lineage (GTDB taxonomy): Bacteria > Planctomycetota > Planctomycetia > Pirellulales > Thermoguttaceae > JBEKIK01. The sequence goes on from CAWIRC010000001.1 coordinate 2,032,737, forward strand.
CGCATGGCCGCCTTGCTAGCGTCGTTCACGCCGGTTCCCGGAAGGATGACGGCAAATTCCTCGCCCCCATAGCGGGCGACAAAGTCCATCTCTCGCATCGAGCGGCGGAGAATCTTCGCCACATTTTGCAGCAAATCGTCGCCTGCCTGGTGCCCGCGCGTATCGTTGTACGTCTTGAAATGATCCACGTCGCACATGATCATGGAAAATACCCTGCCCATGCGGCGGTATTCCGCGATGTTGCGAGTCAAAGTGTCGTCGAATGCCCGGCGATTGGCCAAAAGGGTGAGGGCGTCGGCTGCGCCTCGGCGGCATGCATCTGGATTTCCCGCGCTTGTTTGCGGAGCTTGTCCTCGGTCGAGGCAAGCCGTTTTTGCATGTTCTGGTTCGCTTCTATCAACTGCGCCACTACGTCGATGATTACGGTCGGCTTTTGATTTTCGGCGGAATGCAACTTGTTGCTTATATCCTCGACCTTGCTGTTGTGTTTATCGACCTCCACCGCCACGTTCGTGGACAACTCCTGCAATCGGCTGAGAACCTCCACGGCCTGCCTGGTCTTTTTTTCGCCGTTCTCTTGTTGCTTCCTGTGGTAAAAGGAATAACAAAACCACCAGGTCACGACCGCCGCCATCATACCCGCGGTCAAGTAATAGAAAATATTCAAGACGATCGATAACATGATTCAGTAGGTTCCAAAAAGGTGCTCCATCATATGCAATGAGCGACAAAACATGTTGGTGCGGCCTATTACGAAAAAAGACCGCCGTTGACCTCCGGCGACAATCGGCAACTTGTTTTAGAATATCCTTTGACAGAGCCGTGTTATGTCACCCCCAGAAGTATTGGTTACGGTTTTTCGATAGTCAAACGAGCGCGATGCAGCCCGATTGCCCCCAACTTTCGGAATAATTGTATTAACCGGTTGAATCCTGCCTTCAGACCGCGAATGACCTCGGTGCAGATGGGGGCGTGGCCGCGCTTTTGTGACACAAGCGCCATCGCGCCCGTAATATCATCCCGGCAATTTGACATGTGAATTTACAACGGATAAGTTAGCAGGAGTTTGGCGACCAACTCATGCCAATTCATTATTTACGGACGGAAAAAATATGCTGATATTTAAGACACGAATTATGCGGCACGGTTTATGGACCGGCGCGGCGATCGACGCGGCTGCGGTACTGTTTTATCTGACCACCGCGGTCGCAACCATGGCACGCGCCGCCCCGCAAACAATCGAGCCCGGCGCGGTGTGGCCGGACGACCGCGGCAAACACGTCCAGGCGCACGGGGGCGGAATCATTAATCTCGGCGACGCCTACTATTGGTTCGGCGAAGACCGCTCACGGGGTTTGGATCGCGATAAGCGCTGCGTCGCTTGCTACTGGTCCAAGGACCTGGCCCATTGGAAATTCCGCAGGCAGATGGCGTTTTCCGATCCGGAAAACTTAGGGCCCGGTCGGGTCTTGGAACGCCCGAAAGTGTTTTATAACGACAAGACCAAGCAATACGTTATGTACATGCACCTTGACGACGCCAGATATAAACTGGCCCGGGTGGGCGTGGCCACATGCGACACGATCGACGGCGATTACACCTTTCTGAAGAGTTTCCGGCCTCTGGGACGGGAAAGCCGCGACATCGGGCAGTTCATCGACGACGACGGCTCGGCCTACCTGATTTTCGAGGACCGCCCGGCCAAGGGCTTCCATATCGCCAGGCTCTCCGACGATTACCTGAACGTGGAAAAAGACATGAGCCTGATCAATGCGCCTTTGGAAGGCGGGGCGGTCGTGCATTACAAAGATTTATACTACGTGGTCGGCTCGGCCTTGACCGGTTGGAAACCCAATCCCAACAAATACGCCACCGCCTCATCGCTCGAAGGCCCGTGGTCGGAGCTCAAGGACGTCGCCCCGCCCGAAACCAATACCTACGGCTCCCAATCCACCATGCTGCTAAAGGTCACGGGCACAAAGGCCACCACCGTGATTTTCATGGGCGATATTTGGAAACCCTGGTCGCAATGGGATTCCCGTTACCTGTGGATGCCCCTAGAAATCGGCGAGGGCAACCTCCGCCTACCCGAACCCAAGCCCTGGTCCCTCGACATCGAAACCGGTGAAGCGGAAATAAAGAAATGATGAATGATGAAGGATGAAGGATGAAAGATGAAAACAATTCAGAACTGACAATACTTATTTAGCCCCCGGTGAATACACCGGGGGCTTGTTGAGGACAAGAGAATAATGCCGCAATAACAAATGTCAAATCGCTCGCCTTTGGCTCGCGGCTAAACCGGGAAAGACCCTACGTCCCGGCCCGGGCGGCGCGGCGGCGATCGATTTCTTTTAGGATGATCTTTCGCAGGCGGATTTGCGCGGGAGTCACTTCCACTAGTTCATCCTCGGCGATGAACTCCAGCGCCTCTTCCAACGTCAGCCGCCGCGCGGGTTTCAATAGAATATTGCGGTCGTGGCCCACCGCGCGGACGTTGGAAAGCTTTTTTTCCTTGGTGGGATTGACGTTCATGTCGCCTTCGCGGCTGTTCTCGCCCACGATCATGCCTTCGTAAACCTCGTCGTTTGGGGCCACGTGCAAAACCGCCCGTTGCTGCAATGTGTCTAAGCCATAGGCAACCGCCCGGCCGGCGACCGTTGAGACCAAAACGCCGCAGGCACGCCCGGGAATCGAATCGGCCGCCGGTTTGTAGGCCTCGTAGCGATGGTGCATCACGGCCGTTCCCTGCGTGGCGTTAAGCAGCCGGGTCCTCAGCCCGATCAACCCCCGGGCGGGAATGGAAAAAATCATGAACGTGTATTCGTTGTGCGACGTCATCTCGGCCAGTTGCCCGCGCCTCTCGCCGACAAGTTCCATCACCGGCCCGGTTCGGCTCGGTGGGCACTTCCACCACCAGCGATTCAAAAGGCTCGTGCAAAACGCCGCCGATGTCCTTGAAAATTACCTGCGGCTTGCCGATGGATAGCTCGTACAACTCGCGGCGCATGGTTTCGATAAGCACCGACAGATGCAGCACGCCCCGGCCGGAAACGGCGAACTGCTCGGTGCCGGGAATTGGCTCCACACGCAGGGCCACGTTGCGTTCCAATTCGCGGAACAACCGTTCGCGCAGGTGGCGACTGGTGAGATACTTTCCCTCCCGACCGGCCAACGGCGAGGTGTTCACGCCGAATGTCATTTTCAGCGTGGGCTCGTCGACCTTTAGCCTGGGTAATGAGCGAGGGGTTTGCGGATCGGAAATCGTGTCGCCGATCTCCACGTTTTCCAATCCGACTACCGCGCAAATGTCGCCGGCGTCGACTTCATGCACCTCCTGCCGTCCGAGATCATGGAATAAAAACACCGAAACCACGCGGGAGGGGACTATTTTATCGTCGCTTTGCATAAGTGCCACACTTTGACCCTTGCGGATAGTGCCCGACTGCACCCGGCCAATGGCGATCCGGCCGGTATAGTCCGACCAGTCGAGCGTGGTCACCAGCATTTGCAGGGGATCGCCCAGATCGACGTCCTGGAGCCGGGAATTTTTTTCAGGATGAGGTCCATTAAGGGATGGATGTTTTCGCCGGGCCGGTCAGGATCGAAAGTGGCGAATCCGAGTTTCGAACTGGCGAAAATAAAGGGAAAGTCGGCCTGAGCGTCGCTCGCACCGAGCGATATGAACAAATCGAGCACCTCGTCCACCACTTCGTGCGGCCGGGCGTCGGGGCGGTCGATCTTGTTGATGACCACGATGGGCCGTACTCCGCATTGGAAGGCTTTTGAAAGCACGAACCGGGTCTGCGGCATGGGGCCTTCGGCCGCATCGACCAGGAGCAAGGCCCCGTTGGCCATGCCCACCACCCGCTCCACCTCGCCGCCGAAATCGGCGTGGCCCGGCGTGTCGATGATGTTGATTTTCACCCCTTTATACGGAATGGCGATATTTTTTGCCAGGATCGTGATGCCCCGCTCGCGCTCCAGTTCGTTGGAGTCCAGGATGCAATCGCCCTGGAGCTGCGCCTCCCGAAACCGCCCGCTCTGGCGCAACATGCAATCGACCAGCGTCGTTTTGCCGTGATCGACGTGGGCAATAATGGCTACGTTGCGGATATCGTCACGACGCATGGGTAAAGATTTATGGATTAGGGCGCGGTCTTGGAAACAAGGTAATGTCTAAGGACGAATGACGAATGTCTAAAGAATGACTAAATCCTAATGACGAATTATTTTTTTATCGCTATTAGACATTGATGCTTTGACATTCTTTCGTCATTTGGGCTTCAGGCTTTGTCATTGGCCGTTTCCACCTACCCCATACTATCCACGATCCGCCGGTTTATTTCAAGGCGGTGGAAGATTTTGCCGTGGAATTTGCAGTTTCCGGGATCCACTGCTCGGAAAAGCGGTTGACGTAGTGCAAACTGCTGGCCTGGCCGCGAAAACCCACCACGTGCTTGTCCGTGTCGATCTGCTGGCCTATGATCCGCCCCGTGTCAATGTCGAAACGCACCACTCCGGCGGCTTCCCGCTCCACGACCTTGGCCTCGATGGCAGGCTCGGTCACCGGCGTGATGATCTGCGTGCACACGTGAATCGACGCCACGCCCGTTTGCACGCCTTCCAGCTTGAATTCTTGCAGGGCCTTGATCTTTTTCACTCCCCCGCTCTCCAAGGGCACGTCAATGTCGCAGGGAAAGGTCCACGCGTGGCCCACGGCAACCGGTTCATCGGGCAGGGGGATGGTAATCGGGCCCTCGTTCACCGCCACGCCCTTGGTCTGCTTTTGTTCGCGCTTAAGAATCTTGCCCCGGGCATCCATGGTAATCACCGATATCGGAACGCCCACCGATGAAGCCACGTCCTCGAATCCCATGGGCGGCTTGGCGTCGGTGCGGCTGTCGTAGCGGACTTCGCCGCTCCCGGTTCGCTCCTGCCGCATGTCGACCCAATCCACGAGCAGTTCAAAGGTGGCCGCGCCGTCGGGCTTGACCTCTTTCACCCGCCACACCTTTTCCGAGTAGCTCAATGTTTCCACCGTCTGATCGGCGCCCGATACCGCGGTGCGGACCATCGTCCGATGCTCGACGTTCCAATGCAGAGTCTCGCCGGGATGGAACCGGTAGCGGAGCGTGTATTTTTCCTGCTCCCCTGCCGAAGAGTTGATAGCCAAAAAAAGAACAGACGCGCCACAAATGAAAAATAATCTGATATTCATTTGACTCGCTTCCTTTCGAGTTTGATTCTGGTCCTCCGACCCCGTCCCAGTGCAACCTTTGCCCGCAAGCGGATTTATCGCAAATTGTAAATCGAAAAAGAATTACAAGTTCCTACGCACTCGGGCGCATGCTCTTCTCTTTTATTCAATTTGAAATTTGCAATTTTCAATTTGCAATATAATAATTGCCTGCAAATAAGCACTCGAATCCAAAAAGCCTCCCTTATTTGTCGATTTTCAGTTGGCCTCCCCAGCCCAGTTTTTCCCGTAGCGTGCTATAATACCCGTGTCCGTGCCCGGTGACCAATTTGAATTTTGCCGAGGACTGCTCCACGCGCACCCGGTCGCCGGGTTGAAGCTGGCTGAGCAACCTGCCGTCGGCCACTGCCGACGTGCCCGGGTTGGGATTCGGCGCCTCGCATTCATACACGTGATCGGCGGAATCGACCACAGGACGATTGGTTAGCGTGTGCGGGCTGATGGGCAGGATCACAAAGGCCTGCATGGTTTGCCGCAGGATCGGTCCGCCGGCCGAAAGGCAATGAGCCGTCGATCCAACCGGCGTGCTGATCATCAACCCGTCGCAACTATAAGTAGTTACCAGTTCCGAGTCAACGTAAAGATTAATGTTGATGATGGAAAAGGGGATCCCAGATAAAACGGCCAACTCGTTGAGCCCCAGTTGTTTCAGCCGAACCTGGCCGTCGCGTATTAAGGAACACTCGAACATTAAATGCTCGGCGACGTTTAACAAGCCTGCCTGATAATCTCTTAGCGTGGCAGACAACTCCGGTATGGATATATTCGCCAAAAACCCCAGTCTTCCCATATTAACGGCCATCACTGGCAATTGACTATGTCCCATCTGTCGAGCGGCGCGAAGGATCGATCCATCGCCGCCCAACACAATGGCCAAATCGGCGTCGATGGCCGACAAGTCCTCATTCCCGGTGAAATCGGTTTTGACAATTTGGACGTGGCAGGCGATTTCGCCGCAGATTCGTTGCGCTTCGGCAAGCACGTTCGGGCGGCCCGACCCCAGGACTACGGCCCGAATAGGCGTGCTTATGGGGGAATGCTTCGTTGACGCGTTCATAAAAGGCGATGATAGCGAGGATGCAAGGAAAAGAAAACCCGAGAAATCCCGTTTTTCAGGCCAAAAACCAAGGGCTAATTTCCCATCAGATCCGCAAAGGCGGTTTTGGCATGTTCGAGCAATGAGCCGTAATCGGCGCTTTCCAGTTCTTCGCCCAGCAGTTCGACGTCATAATATCCGTCGTACCCGGCCGATTTCAACGCGGCTACGATTTCCTTGAGCGGGACAATGCCCTGGCCCAACCGGCAACGGTTTTGTTCGCCCTCCGGCGGGCGCCGGGCGTCGCCCAACTGGACAAGAGATATATACCGGGCGATTTCAGCAATCCGATCCACCAGCCTGGGATCGAAACCGAGATGATATGTATCTAAAACCATTTTCACCTGAGGGCCGGCAACGGCATGAATCGCTTCTAAAACATCATCAATGGTATTCAAGAATGTGCAATCGGCGGCGCAGCCGGGATGCATGGCCTCGACAGCCAGAGAAACGCCGAGCTGGGCGGCTTGCGGCGAGAGTTTTTTCAAAGCGTCCTGGAGCAGTCGCCGGGCGTGGTTGAAAGTATGCCCCGCCCTGGCCCCGCTGTAAATTATTAATGTATCGGTTTTCAACGCCGATGCCGTCAACAGCGCCTCTTGGGCGTCTTCGACGCTTTCGCGAAAACTGCGGCCTTCGCTGCCGGTGAATCCGCCCGCCCAAAACAAATGCGAGACCCTAAGCCCAGATCGCTCCAGCAATTTCAAGGCCTTGTCCTGGCCGCAATCGGAAAGTTTCTGTCGCCACACGCCCATGGCCGGGATTCCGGCCGCACTATAATGGGCTACGTCTTCCTCGAACGACCAGCGAAATGTGGTCGTCTCGTTTATCGAGAGTATTGCCATCCGTGTCCGCTCCTGAGATGCGTGAAAACCGGCGTTTTTTCCTCAAAAAATCCCGGGTTGAGAATTCATTTCATAACGGCAGTATGAAATAATACCGGAATCTTGTAAAGGTCGCGGAAAAAGATCACAATTTTAAATCACAATATTTAGCCCCCATCACAATATTTAGCCCCCGGTGATTACACCGGGGGCTTTGATAGCGTCTTAATGCCGTTAAATTGTGAAAAACGCCGCCAAACATGGCATTAGGGCTTTTTTTCATCGGCTTCCGGCTTGGATTCGCGTCTGAGATCCCACGCCGCCAGCCAGCGCGTGCCGCTGGGCACTAAACCGAATTGGTCGCGCAGCCGTTTATCGAAATCCGGCATATGGCCGCCGCCGTAGAAAATCGCCAGTTTTTTCTTGCCCTCCCCGATTTGCTTCCGCAATACTTCCAGGGCGACTTTGTTGCGCTCGCTTATCAGTGTCGATCCGTCCGGCCCGTCCATGGCCGATAGCATCCCGTCCATCGATTGAAACTGTTCCGCCATTACGCGTTTTAGGGCCATCGCCCTATTCTTGTCAAAAAGAGCCATAAGCAACTGGGTGTCCGTGGCGGCGGCACCCTGGGAATCCTGCTGGTTCATGGCGGCGATCACCATGCGGATGAACATGGAAAACATGCTTTCGCCGCGCTTGTCCATCGATTCGGCGAATTGGGCGGGCGACATGTCGGCATGCACCAAATTGGGACGGGTATAATCGATCACCTGGAGTTGAAATTCCAGTTCAAGAAAGTCTTTCATCGCCTTCTGGATCATGGAGATCAAGCTCCCCGATCCCGTGCCGCCGCCTTTGGGTATTGTCACGCCTTCAGGCGCCACAATCTCGTATAGGACCGCGTCATAACCTTCAAATTCCTTGTTAAGCCGTTCGTAATAACTCTTTTCTCCGATATGAACCGCCGTGACAAGATCAACGACAGGGGTCTTCTTTCGGGGATCCTTGGGAACGTATCTGACAATGGCGGCCTCCAAGGCGAGCGGCTGGTTTTTTTCATCACGCCTCAAACGAATAAAGCGAGAAGAATTTTCTTTGTTTTTTTCGACTTCCGGTTTTTCGCCGGCAGGCAGCGAAATCAAGCAGGCGGAAAAAAAAGAATATAAAAATGCCAGCCAGGCTATTGGCCGACGCCGTTTCATTGGCATGAGAGCGACTCCTTTTTCTTTTATAAGGCACATGTTTATCCGCCCTGTAACATGGGCTTTTATGTTGGAACAGCAATTAAATTGCCGCCCTGTCGTAATAGTTCAAATCCAGAGATTGAATTATCCTCTAATTGGCCGTCTTCGGCAGGTTCTTGCTTAATTATAACAGTTGTAGATGATGTAATTCTGACCCAATCCCATGCGATTCATGATTGAAATTCGATTGTTAGTCAAAAATACCGTCATCCTGTTAAATTTTGCGGATATTACCCACCCAATGGGTTACGCCACAACCTCTTAAACATGGTTGTTCGCTCTTGACGAGAAAAAGGGGCCCAATCATGATAAAATAAGAAGTTTGCGAAATATGGAGGATATATATCCGCATATCGTTGGAACCGGCCATATCAGGTATATTATTCATCTTACATGCGAAAAAGACTCAATTAATTTGACAGATTTGTAAAAATCGATTTTGATGAACTTTAAGTAGTGTTACGTCATTACCACGGGGGACGTTGATATACGAGTCCGAAAAGGTTGTGGCGTAAAACAGGAACAGAGATCGATGAACGCGCCCGTTGAAATTCAGTGTCTCGCTTCGGCGGCATTTGAGGAGTTTCTCGCCCACTCCGGCGGATCGCTGGCGGTGTTGACATACCAGGCCGGCAAGGTGGCGATGATCGGCTGGGACGGCCGCCAATTGACTCTTCTGATGCGCGATTTCGACAAGCCCCTGGGGCTGGCCGCGGCCGGGAACCGGATGATTTTGGCCACTCGCCACGACCTATGCATTTTTTCCAATGCCCCATTGTTGGCCCAAGATTTTTTGGAAGATCAGCCGGGACGTTACGACGCCTTGTATTTGCCCCGCGTGACCTATCACACCGGCGACTTGCACACCCATGACGTGGCCTTGACAAGCGAAGGGATAATCATCGCGGCCACGCGGTTTTCCTGCCTGGCGCGATTGAGTTTCGACTACAATTTTACTCCTTTTTGGAAGCCCGATTTCGTGAGCGACCTTGTACCGGAAGACCGTTGCCATCTGAACGGATTGGCGCTGGTCGAAAATCGTCCCAAGTATGTGACGGCGCTGGGAACCACCGACAGCGCCGGCGCCTGGCGCGAGAACAAGGCCACGGGCGGCATAGTAATCGACATCACCACGGACGAGATCGTAAGCCAAGGTCTTTCCATGCCCCATTCGCCCCGCTGGTACGACGGCCGGTTATGGGTGCTGAACTCCGGCACGGGGGAACTGACATTAATCGACCCCGCCACCGGCCGGCAGACCGCGGTTTGCGGGCTGCCCGGATATTTACGGGGTTTATGTTTCATCGGGCCTTACGCCGTCGTGGGTTTGTCCAGGATCAGGGAAAAACACATCTTCGGCGGCTTGCCCGTGCAAACGCGCTGCGAACGTCTGCGTTGCGGGCTGGCGGCGATAGATCTCCGCTCCGGCCGGGAAGCGGGATTTTTCGAATTCACCGCCGGCTGCGAAGAAATTTACGACGTCCAATTCCTTCCCGGCCTGAAAAGACCCATGATTTTAAACTTGGAAAAAACCGACGCCCGCCGGGCAATAAGCAATCCGGAATCGTCTTTCTGGCTGCGGCCCGGCAATGAAATCCGCGATGACGCGGCGACTAAACAAAACGCGTTGCCGGACGACGCGGCGACTAATAAAAACAACACCATTGACGAGCAGAACTTTGCCGGATCGGCGATCGAGGCCCCGGCAGGACCAGACAGGGCTACAGCGATAAATTAAATTCCGGATACCGGAAAATTTTTGTGAGGATTTTCAATCATGTCATTTTTGCGAATGCCTAAATTTCAACGTTTCGGATCATCTTGGGAAAGCATCACGGAATTTTTCTCCGGGAAAAATCGCCGCCGCCCCGCCGGCGGGCGTAACCGGCGACTGGTTATCGATCAGCTTGAAGAACGGATGCTGCTTACCATCACCATCGGAGATACCCCCGATCAAATTATCAACCAGTTGCTCGGCAGCCAAACCACCGGAACCACCGCCGATCCGCGAACATCGTATACCTACGTCACCGGCACGAAAGCCGTGGCCGCCGACGGCAACGGCGATTTCCTCGTGGCTTGGACCGGTTACGATCCGCTCATCAATCCCGAAACCGGACGGCAGGTGACCGATTCCCTCACAGGTCTGCCAAAGACCGAGGCCAACATCTACGCCCGGTATTACACCGACGAGGTCCAGCGGATTACCCTGCCCGCTGCAATGTTGAACTCCGGCACGCAACTTCCGGCCTTTTCCCTGGTTTACGGCGGCAACGCCGTGCAGAAAATAACCTTCTCGCAGACATATCCCACGGGCACGGCCACCACGACCACCATACAAGGCGTATTCAGCCTGGGTTACGATCTCGACGGCAACGGCAGGATCGATCCGGTGACGGAAACCACACAGCCTATCCAGTTCGATGAAACCCATTACACCGCCTCGGCCACTGCGATGCAAAACGCATTGCGGACTTTGGGCGGCCCATTGGCCGACGTGACTGTCTCGGCACTGGATGCCGACGATTATATGGTCGATTTCGGCGACGCCTCGCAGGGGGGACCGGCGCAGAAAATCGAAATCCTCAATCCGGCCTGGACTACTACGAGTTCTAGTTCGAGTTGGAAGCCATTGATAACGGCTTCGGTCAGTATTGTGCGGCAACCCACCCGAGTCGGGATCAATTCCAGCGGCGGCCCGCGCATATATGTCTCGTCTGCCGATGCGTCCTTAACGGCGCAAAGCATCCAAACGGCCTTTACCGGGGCCGATTGGGCCTCAAGCGGCATGACTCCGGTTACGGTCACTGTGACGCCCGTGGGCGTCACCGCCGACGATCCCACCGGCTTGCTCAGTTTTGATATTACTTTCGTGGGCAACTACGGAAAAATGGACATACCCCAACTGGTGTTCGACCAGATGACCGATGCCAGCGGGAACAGCATTTCCGTCGATAAGTTGAATGTCTCTAGCGCTAACATCAGGATCTTGAAGGAAAACAGCCCCCAGTTCCGCGTTAATCCCCCCGAGCCGGACAATCCTTTCACGGTCGGGCCGGACCAATACGATCAGCTCAATCCGGCGGTGGCCATGGACGTGGACGGCGATTTCGTTATTACCTGGACCGGCACGGTTCCCAATTCGGTCAATCAAGGCAGCCAGACCGACGTCTTTGCCAGGCGATACTCCTCCGCGGCCCTGACCAACATGCCGGAAATGATCATTTCCACCCACACGCCCTCGGTACAGGAGGGCGGAAGCACCGCCATTACGGTACAACTCGACAACGACATCCAGCCTTTATCGTACGTTACGGTGAACATATCGGGAAGCACCTCGAATCTAACGGCCGACAAAACCTCGCTCACCTTTTCTCCCTACCCAACTGACCCGAATTACTACAAAATAGCGCAAACGGTAACCATCAGTTCGGCCAAGGACACCAACAACATCGACGAAACCGCGAACTTCAACTTTACTATAGGCAATTACTCGCAACAAGTTGTAACCGCCACCCAGATCGACGCCCAAACCCTGATCGTTTCCTCCAGCAAAGTATCGGTTCCGGAAGGGGAATCTAACATCTTTACCGTGAGGCTCGCTTCCGCCCCGGCTTCAACTGTTACGGTGACTGTCTCAGTCGCGGGAGACAGCGACCTCAGCGCCGATAAATCGTCCCTTACATTCACCACCGATCCCAATGACGTAAATTATTGGAACAAAGATCATACTATAAAGGTTAGTGCTCTCAACGACGATTCGGACACGTCAAGCGGCAGCGCCGTGCTTACCTTGAAGCCCAACACGGGTTCCGGATACGCGACCTCGACCGTCAACCTTACCGAAATCGATAACGACCTGAACAGCATATTGCTTTCCCAGGCAGTAGTGTCGGTGGCCGAGGGCCAGTCGAACAGCTTTACGGTCAGTCTGTCCTACGCGCCCACCTCGACCGTGGTAGTGAACATTTTGAAGCGGGACGACAGCAGTTCGGATATTCAGCTTCCGATTGATCCCAACACCAATCTCCCCTCTAATCCTTATCAGCTCTCCTTTAACGCTAGCAATTGGAACGTTGCCCAGACTGTAACCTTAACCGCGCCGCTGGAAACGACCATCAACAACGGCACGGCGTATTTTTATGTCTATGCCCCCAACAATCCTGAATACGGCTATCATACGGTTACCGCCAACGAAATCGGCGTCGGCCAATTCCTTGACGACTCTCAGGTGGCGGCTGCATCCGTGGTCGGAGTTGGAGAACTCGTTATCAGCGGAGATATCCAAGCACAAGGCACACAACACACCATGACGGTCACGGAAGGCAGCTTTGATTACTTTACTGTTGCCCTTGCCCAACGCGTAACCTCACCAATTACGATAAGCATCGTAAAGCAGCTCGGCGGTGATGCGGATCTAATTGACCCTTTGGCCGGTCTAACGGATCCCGTCGGTCAAAGCTACGAACAATTCCAACTTGGTCCAAACGATTGGGATAATACCACCAATCAGGCCATCCCGCATACCGTTTTCATTTTGGCAAATAATGACGCGGACGCCATTAACGGCACTGCTGTTTTTTACGTGATTGCCCCGGGTTATATCAACCAGGCCATCGCCGTGAGCGAACTGGATACTTCAGCTCCGCCAACCTTGTTATTTAACAACCTGCCTCCCACCGGCCCGGTGATCGTGACCATGGCGATAAACTCAACTGGTATACTTAATGTCTCCCTTCCCTTTCAACCGCCCTCCAATGTTACGCTGACAGTTACCCGGGAGGCGGGCGGCGATGCGGGATTACAGTTGGTGGATACGGACCCAATCACTCCAGGCATTCAGAATACGCTCTCCTTTACCACGACCAACTGGAATACTCCCCAGACCATAACTTTCAGCGATACAGAGGCCAATCCCAATGGGATCAACGGCGCGGCGGTGTTTTATTTGGACGTGCCGGGTTATACCAGGCAAAAGATTTTTGTGGTCGAAAATGATGGTGATCCGGCGGATTTTAACATCGGCTATACGCCCACCACCGCCCGCATCGTGGTCGTGCCCGAGGGTGGAACAAACACCTTCACCGTTGTCCTTAACGCCAATCCTGCGGCCGACACTAGTGTGAATGTTGCTGCCCGGCCAGGCAGCGACCAAGACCTTACTGCGCAACCGGCAACGCTCCAATTTACCCATTCCGATTCGACCGCCACGCCTCCTGTCATCGGCAATTGGAACACTCCTCAAACCGTTACTGTAACCGCGGCTGCGGATACCGACACCGCCGATGGCATCGCATACTTCGATGTAAGTGCAAACGGTTTGACCACCTATACGGTAACAGTGATCGAAGATGATAATACGCCCATAAATCTGCTGGTTTCCAGCAACACGGTGTTCGTGCCGGAGGGAAGCACCAACACCTTTTCCGTCCAGCTTTCCGCCAAGCCCTTGGCTAATGTGATCGTCACCATCGGAAACCAGGCGACAACCGACGGCGGCGATCCCAACCTGACGTCCAATCCAAATGCGCTAATATTCACTACCGACAACTGGAACACGCCGCAAACCGTGACCATCCGCGCCGCCGAGGACGCCGACAATACCGACGGCACTAGGTTCTTCTACGTGCAGTCGTCAGGCATGACGACCCAGGTAGTCACGGCGATGGAACTCGATAACGACGTCCTTGTTCCATCATATAGTTATTCCAGCCCTCCTCCCGTCGTTTCCTTAAAAGACATATCCGTTCTGGAGGGAGACACCACCGGCCATATATTTTATGTGCGGCTCCCCTCCCAACCGACTTATGCCGTGACGGTGAATATCGATAAACAAGTGGGCGGCGACGCGGCTATATCCGCCGATAAATCATCGCTCACCTTCACCACGTCCAACTGGAGCACCTGGCAACAGGTGAAAGTCACTTCGACTAACGACGCAAACACGACCAATGGCATCGCAAACTTCTATATTTCCGCCATCGGCTATACGATCCAAACCGTCGAAGTGACCCAAATCGACAAAAACGCCTCGCCCATAGTGATTACGGGCAGCACCGTGTGGGTGCCCGAAGGCGGGTATTATATTATGCCGGTAAAATTGGCCTACCAGCCTATTTCGCCGGTTACAGTCACTGTTAACAGGGAATCGGGCGGGGATACGAACTTAACCGCATATTTCTCGAATGCAACAGACCCCTCGGCATTCCCCTCTTCCTTCACGTTTGCATCCACTTTTAACGGCACTTATCCTGTTAATCAGTGGGACATCCCCCAAATGTTGGTCATCTACGATGCCGCCGGCGACACCAACGGCACGGCCACATTCGATCTTGTAGCCACAACTCCGACATCGGAGGGATCCACCACCCCGGTCACGACGTTCCCCACCACCCGGATCACGGCAAACGAAATCAATTACGGCTCCACCATAACCACTTCCACCGATGCGGTGCAGGTGCTCGAGGGATCTACCAGCACCTTCTCGGTCACGCTCGCCTTGAACAAAAATAACCTGTACGATACAAACGGCGACGGCTTCATCGACGCGAATGATATTTACACCGTGACCATCGCCAGGCAGGCCGGCGGCGACCCGAACATCCGCGCCATCCCCACTACGCTGACCTTCACCGGCGCCAACTACAACACGCCGCAATATGTGAAAATCCTCAATGATTCCGAGGCGCAGACCGCCTACACCACCGACGGCAGCGCTCAATTCCTCATCTCCGCCACCGGTTTCATGAGCGCCACCGTCACGGCCACGGTGCTAAACCACATCGAGCCCAAGCTAACCGACTCCGCGGGCAACGTGCCGACCACCGACAGCATTCCGGTGCAAGGCGTAAGGCCGCAGGGCGACGCCTTCAGGGTGAACTCCTATTCGCCCAACAGGCAATACGATTCCTCGGTCGCCATGGACTACGACGGCAATTTCGTGATCTCCTGGACCGACGAAGGACAGTTCACCAGCTTCTTCAACAACATCCAGGCCCAGCGCTTCGACCGCAACGGCAATCGCATAGGCAGCCAATTCCAAGTCAATCAGGAAATCACCGGCGCGGAATTCGAATCCTATACGAGCATGAGCCCGGACGGCCACTTCCTGATTACCTGGGTGGAACGCGCGATGCCGTGCAACAGGATACGGTCATGGCAATGGTTTTCGACGCCCAGGGCAATGTAATCAGCCGCAACGCCGTTGGCAACATTGGCGTGTTCGACGTGTCAATGGGATTCGCCCCCAGCGCGGCCTGGGATTCCGGCAACAATTACGTTATTACTTTCGACCGGATCAATTGGCCGAACCCCGCAGCAGACAACAACTTGGACAGGGACCGGCCCGACATCCCTCCCGGCACATCCGATGCAGCTACTTTCACTATCGAAAGCCAGGGCGTGTACCAGATCAGGTACAGCGTTACAACCGACGCGACAGGCGCAGTGACGGGAAACACCGTGACCCTTCCCATATTCCGGGTCAACACCGCCTGGTCCGCCCCCACCGATTCCGGTTCCGCCCGATATTATACATTATGGCCTTATTACCAGGGCGACAACCAGGTGGCCATGGACGCGGACGGCGACATCACTTCGGTGTACGACGGCTTTGGAAGTGAGGTGGGTTATGGTCTTAACCTCGATTACACCTTTAACTCCGATTTATGGTCCGCGCGACAAAACGGACTTTCGTATTTGGACGCCTATCTGCTGAATCAATATTATCCTTATAAATATCCAAATTGGTCTTCGTTATTTGGAACCAAAGCCACTGACGCCGTGCTAGGCGATCTGAATAACGCCTTGCTGTCGTACTACTACAGCGCTTACGCCTCCGCGTTCAATGCGAGCAATGCAGTCAATGGCACTTTGGATCAACCCAACGGTTACATTCTCGGCGAACCCAACGGCATAAGTTTCGCCCAGCTCGACGCCTTCCGCGTCGTCAATCCCGACGGCTCGATTACGATGCAATATGATAATTCAGGCACTCAACAAGACGTAGTGGCCAACAGCCAGATGGACGGGCACGACGCTCAATACATCTTGGGCATCGATCCTGCGGCCACAAGCGGCGGATTCACCTTGCGAATAACCAATTTGGATACCACAACTCCGGGATACACCGACCTCACAATTACGCCCACCTATTTTCCCAACGGCGGCCCGGTCAATGTCGTCGAAACTACGACTACGATTCAAAGAGCTTTAGCCGGCGTAACCGCACGCCTGGGCGGCGTTAGCGCTACAGTTACCACGTCGGTATTGGTCCGTTTGATTCCCGCCTCCGAAGTCACCGCCCGCGCGGGAACCAATTGGGATATGTCAAACTTGGGCCTGAATTTAACGGGTGCGAATACAATCCCCTATCAATTTTACGAAATCCTCCTTGACGACCAGGCTCACAACTGGCCGGACATTAGCATGGTTACGCGTGATCCCTTCACCATGAAATATACGGGCGGGGGCGACGCCAATTCGGCCGAGATCGCCGTGGAAACCACCGCGGACATGGGCACGCTCCAGCAATTCCCCGCCGTCGCCGTTACGCCCGGCGGAAACGCCGTTATAGTCTGGACCCAAGCCGACAGGTATTCAAACGGCCAAACGCAGAATTCCACCGACTATAATAGAAATTATCCGACTGATACGTCCTTCACCACCAATGATAGTAATAATAGTGATATGGGATTGCTGGGCACCAGTATCCACTTCCGCACTTACACCGAGAGCACCGACACCGCCGGCCCCCTGGCAACCGATTTCTCCTTGACCGACGGATCGCACCTCTCAAACGGCGGGGAAATCAATCAATCCCTGCAATATCTCGTGGTCACCTTCGATGAATCCATGATGACCGCCGGCGCAAGCAGCGTGACCAATCCGGCCAACTGGGCCTTGATGAAAAACGGCACCATCGTAAACGGCGGAATCAGCAAAATCTATTACGGCCTGAATATGGCCTCCCAACTCGGGCAGTGGAGCATCGAAGACCCCGCCGATTATGCAAAATTCTCCAGTTTTATCAACGCGCCCGCCAGCAATAAGTACGAAGCGGTGATTATCCTCGACGGCAACGGCCAGGCCGCCGGCACACCGGTGTTGACCAACGGCAATTATCAAGTCGTGGCCCTCAACTCGCTCCGCGACGCGGCGGGAAACCCCCTCGGCCGCACCGGTTACAACATCAACGGCAACAACTTCTCCCGCTCCTTCAGCATCGCCATCCCCAGCGGATCGGAAACCATCGTCAACACCACCACCTCCGGCGATCAAACCACTACCGCCGACGTGGCCGGCCTGGCCAGCGACGGCAATGGTCAGGTCGTGGCCTCCGACGGCAACGGCGACTCGGTCGTGGTCTGGACCAGCGACGCGCCGGGCAAGCTGGGCATTTACGCCAGGCTCTACACCACCACTTGGACCCTTAGCGGCACCACACGCGTGTCCTCCACCGTCGCCAGCAATGAGATTCTGGTCACCTCCGACTCCTACGCCACCAACGCCGCCGTGGCCATGGACGGTGACGGCGATTTCGTCATCACCTGGTCCAGCGACAAGAACGACCCCAGCGATACCGGCACCAGTTGGGATGTTTACGCCGAGCGGTTCGACTCGAAGGGAAACGCGCTGCTTACCAGCACCGCCGGCACAAGCAGTTACATCTTCCAGGTCAATTCCTACACCCCGGACATCCAACGCCATTCCAGCGTGGCCATGGACGCTCAAGGCGACTTTGTCATCACCTGGCAAAGCATGAACCAGGACGACAGCGGCTACGGAGTTTACGCGCAACGTTACAGCCCGGCCGGGGTAGCCCTGGGCGGCACCAACGAACAGCAAGAGATAAGCCTGATCGGCAGGCCCAAGGGCACCTTTACACTGCATTGGGAATACGCCGGCGTTACCGCCAACAGTTCTGTCATCACGCTTCAAGGGTTGCAAAGCGAAGCGTCGTCCGCCGCGCTTTTGGGCCAAATACAAGCCGCCTTGGCGTCCTTGGGAATCAGCTCCAACGACGCCGACGTGACGGCGCTGACCGGCACCGAAATCGCCATCAATTTCAAAGGCAAATATACCGGCGTGGCCAACCTCCCGCAATTTACTTTAGCCAATCCCAACCTGACCGGCGATGCCGGCTTCCAAATAAACATCTCCACCTCAATCCAGGGCGTTTCCGGCGAGGTCCGCGTGAACGACACCACCGCCGGCGATCAGATGGATCCTTCAGTTGCCATGGATGCCCAAGGTTCGTTCGTCATTTCCTGGACCAGTTACGGCCAGGATGGGGACGCTCCCTACGAGTCGAACGTCTATGTCAAGGATTTCGTGGCCGGCGTCACTTCCGAGTTCGACATCGTATTTCAGTTCAGCGGCGGCCTGACGCCCAGCCAGGAATCGATTTTTGAGCTGGCGGCCTACCGATGGGAATCGATCATCGTCGGCGACATCCCCGACGTGGTCAGCCCCTTGGTCGGCTACGTCGATGACGTCATGATCGACGCCAGCGCGGTTTTCATCGACGGCCCGGGCGGCATCCTCGGCCAGGCCGGCCCCCAGGAATTCCGAACCGGCTCGTTCCTCCCCGACTACGGCATCATGCAGTTCGACACCGCGGACCTGGCGGACTTGGAAGCCAGCGGCCAACTCCTGGACGTGATCACTCACGAAATTGCACACGTGCTGGGCTTCGGTACGATCTGGACCGACCTCGGGGTCTATGTCAACGGTTCAGGTCAATACACCGGCGCCGCCGCGCTGGCGGCATATCGGTCGGAGTTCGTCGGGCAGCAGAATGCCGCTTTCGTGCCGGTGGAGTTAGGCGGCGGGACTGGAACTGCTGACGCCCACTGGAATGAAGTCGATGGCGGCGCCGGCCCCACGGGAATCGTCGATACCCAGGGGCGCGACATGGAATCCGAACTGATGACCGGCTGGTTGAACTACCCCACTTTCATCAGTCAAACGACGGCTTACCAGTTTGAGGATCTCGGTTATGTGGTCAACGCCGGCGCTGCCCTGAACTTCCGGCAGATAAGCTCCAGTAGTCCCAGCTGGATCACCGGGTGGACGAAAATCCTTACCGGGCCCCGCACGTATGTTGATGCCTTGCCCTCGAACGTTGGCGGCGGCAAAACCACTGCCAAACTGGCCTCCTTACCCGAGGCCCGGGTCAACTCGACGATCGCGCACGACCAGAAATGGTCCTCGGTGGCCATGGATGCCGACGGCGATTTCGTCGTCACCTGGACCAGTTACGGCCAGGACGGCGGCGGAAACGGCGCCGGCGCCGGAGTAAACGGCCAAAACGGCGTCTACGCCCGACGCTTCGATTCGCACGGCAGTGCGCAGAGCAACGACTTCAGGGTCAATACCTTCACCGCCAACAACCAGCAGCATTCGCAAGTGGCCATGGACGCCGCCGGCGACTTCGTCGTCACCTGGGAGAGCTTCCAGGATCGGCCGGCAAACGGCACCAGCCTCCCCGACGCGGCCAATAGCTACGGCGTTTACGCCCAGCGCTATGCCCGCAGCTCCCAGATCGGCGTCAGTCCATATCTCGGCCCCAACGGCGAGCTAGGCACCGAGTTCCGCCTGAACAGCACTACCGACGGCAACCAGAACTATCCTTCCGTCGCCGTGGACGCCACCGGCGACATGATCGGCGTTTGGTCCGGCAACGGCGCGGGCGATAACTCGGGCGTGTTCATGCAACGCTATAACAATCTCACCGACACCGCCGGGCCGTTCGTCACCGAAGTGCAGAATTACTACACTCCTGCCACCGGTCCTTCATACCTCGGGCAAATCAATACCGGCACTACAATCGCCGACTCAATCTCGCAATTCGTGATCACCTTCGACGAAAATCTCAACACAATTTATGGCCCGGGCGGCATCCACAGCATCACCAATCTCAGCAATTGGACCATTACCAATAATGGAACCGTTATGAGAAACGGCGTGTCCTCCGTGCAATTCGGCCTGAACCAGGCCTACAATTCCGGATTCATGTCCGCTCCCGACGGCAAGTACGAAGTGGTGGTCACCTTCGACAGCGATCCCAACACGGCGGGCAATCAGGCCCTCCTCGCGGGAGAGTACGTGCTCACTCTATCCGACAGCGTGCAGGACCTCTTCGGCAACGCCCTGGATGGAAATTACGACGGCGCCCCAAGCGGCAACTACATATTGACCGTAACGATTCCCACGGCCGAGCAGCAAGGCCCGCAACTCCCGCCTACGGTTACCCCGCCGGGCAATCCCAGTGCTGCCGCCACCGATATTCTCGTCAATACTAATCAAATTGGCCAGCAAAGCCAGCCCGTCGTGGCAAGCGACTCCATGGGCGAATACGTGGTGGTCTGGACCACGACCCAGCTCGACGGCACCACCGACATCATGGCCCAAAGGTACGACAAATACGGCCGCACTGTCAGTTCGCAAGTCATTGTCAACTCCTACACCGCCGGCAATCAAATCCAGCCCGACGTGGCTATGGATACGTTGGGCAACTTCGTGGTCGTATGGTCGGGCGCCGGCGCCGACGACGACGCGGGCGTATATGCCCAGGTCTACGACACCTTCGGCAAGGCCTTGGGCACCCAGTTCCGCGTCAATCAATTGCGCACCATTGTTCAAAACTCCCCGAGCGTGGCCATGGATCCCAACGGCGATTTCGTGGTCACTTGGACCAGCTACGGCCAGGCCGTACCCAGCGATCCCAGCGTGGGCGACATCTACGCCCGCCGTTTCAGCATTGCCGGCTTGCCCCTAAGCGACGAATTCGTGGTCAATACTTACACCATGCACAACCAAACCGCTTCCGACGTTGCCATAGACTCCAAAGGCGATTTCGTAGTCGTGTGGCAAAGCGAGCAGGAAGACGGCAGTTCCTGGGGAGTCTACGGGCAGCGCTATAATTACGCCGGCCAGCGCTCCGGCGGTGAGTTCCAAATCAACTCTTACTCCACCGACAAGCAATTAGCGCCCAAGGTTGCCATGGATTCCAACGGCGACTTCGTCGTCGCCTGGTCGAGTTTCGGCCAGGACGGCAGCGGTTACGGCGTATACGCCCAAAGGTTCAACCCCGCAGGCACGCGGTTGGGCGGCGAATTCCGCGCAAATCAGGCCACTTCGGGCTGGCAATACCAGCCCTCGGTTAGCATGGATAACGCCGGCGACTTCATCATCGTGTGGAGCGCCTTCGGACAGGACAGCGACCTCGCAAAGGACTACGGCGTTTACGCCCGCATGTACAAAATCGACGGCTCCGATCTTATCGGTTCCTTAGGCGAATTCCGTATCAACGCCACAGTTGTAGGCGATCAAGTCACGCCCGAGGTGACCATGGATTCGGACGGCGATTCCTGCACCGTTTGGGTCGGACCCGATAATAGTCTGACCGGAGTTTATTGCCGCGTTATAGTAGTCAACACCAGTACATACATCCCGGTCGCCTCCGTGGCGACCAACAGCCAATTCTACGGCGTTCCTTATATATCCATAAATCCCACGCCCCCGCCGATTACGACTCCTTCGTTCACCCTCACCGGGCCAGTTTCCGGATTGTTTGTATCCGGCCAATCCATCACAATCTCCTGGACCGCCGCCAATGTCACGGCCAACGACGTTATCACCCTCTGCCTGGACGCCGACCAGACGCCCTTTAACGGCAACGAAAAATGGATCGAGGTCAACAAGGTTACAGCCACTAATGGAAGCGGCTCGTACTCCTTCGATCCGACTGGAATCGCCCCGGGCACGTATTACGTGGCTGGATACATGTACGATAAATCAACAAAGGCCTTCACCACTTCGCATCTCACCTCGGCCATTACCGTCCCCGCCCCGACTTTCACCTTGACCGGCCCCACTTCCGGCTCTTTCGCCCCGGGACAAAATATCACCATCACCTGGACCGCCGCCAATGTCACGGCCAACGACGTTATCACCCTCTGCCTGGACGCCGACCAGACGCCCTTTAACGGCAACGAAAAATGGATCGAGGTCAACAAGGTCACCGCCGCCAACGGAGACGGCTCGTACTCCTTCAATCCGACCGGAATCGCCCCGGGCACGTATTACGTGGGCGGATACATGTACGATAAATCAACTAAGGCCTTCCTCACTTCGCACCTCACCTCGGCCGTTACCGTCCCCGCCCCGACTTTCACCTTGACCGGCCCCACTTCCGGCTCTTTCGCCCCGGGACAGAATATCACCATCACCTGGACCGCCGCCAATGTCTCGGCCAACGACGTTATCACCCTCTGCCTGGACGCCGACCAGACGCCCTTTAACGGCAACGAAAAATGGGTCGAGGTCAACAAGGTTACCGCCGCCAACGGAGACGGCACGTACTCCTTCGATCCGACCGGAATCGCCCCGGGCACGTATTACATCGGCGGATACATGTACGACAAGTCAACTAAGGCCTTCCTCACTTCGCACCTCACCTCGGCCATTACCGTCCCCGGCCCGACTTTCGCCTTGAACGGCCCCACTTCCGGCTCTTTCGCCCCGGGACAGAATATCAACATCACCTGGACCGCCGCCAATGTCACGGCCAACGATGTTATCACCCTCTGCCTGGACGCCGACCAGACGCCCTTCAACGGCAACGAAAAATGGGTCGAGGTCGACAAGGTCACCGCCGCCAACGGAGACGGCTCGTACTCCTTCGATCCGACCGGAATCGCCCCGGGCACGTATTACATCGGCGGATACATGTACGACAAGTCAACTAAGGCCTTCACCACTTCGCACCTCACATCGGCCATCACCGTCCCCGCCCCAGCTTTTACCTTGGCCGCCCCCACATCCGGGCAATACACCGTCGGGCAGTCAATTACGATCACTTGGACCGCCTCCAACTACTCGGCCAACAGCGTAATCAGCCTGTGCTACGACTCCGACACAACGTTGTGGAACAGCACCGATCACTGGATCGAAGTAGATAAGGTCTCGGCCGCAAATGCCAACGGTACCTACACCTGGAACACTACAGGAGTTGCCCCGGGCACGTATTTCATCGGCGGATACATGTACGACAAATCGACAAAGGTCTTCACCAATTCGCATCTGATGCAATCCTTCACCATCGTGGCCGAATCAACCGGCGGATCAAGCGCCGCTCTGGCCGCTCAGAACGGAACAGATGGAGCGAGCCTGGTCGATAACGCCGCCAGCCTGGCGATCTCCGGCAAGGACCTTGTTTTCAGTTCCGCCGTACTGACCCCCGCGAACGCTTCCCAGCGGGTCACCGATTCCGCCGAGCTGAATAATCAGGACGACGAAGAGTTGCTCGCCGTAACCGACAAGAATGAAGAGCTCTCGGCAGTAGATACCGCCTTGCAGGATCAAGACTCCTGGCTGGAAAAACCATCGGCGAGTTGGCTGACCTGATTTGCGGCCAGCCGCTTAAATATATTTGCATGTTGATCATTTAGCCCCCGGTGAAAAACACCGGGGGCTTTGCATATCTTTCAACATGCAAAACACCGCGCATGCATGTCCGTCATGAAACCTTAGCCAGCCGAACCGCAGGGGCCGCTGCTGCACACTCGGCGGACTTCTTTCCCCTCAAATCCCCCAAGGCCTCCAAGATCTGCCGGGCACGGCTTTCCCAGCTATTGGCCCATGCGCAATTCCTAAGCCCCGCCTTATATTCTTCATCCTGGCCCAAGGCAATCGCCTCGTCCAGCCGCTCGGCAAATTCCCTGTAGTCTTCCGCAATCAGCACGCCCTGGTATTTTCGGCATTCAAATATGCCGGTCGAGACCACGGGCTTTCCGCCCGCCATGTATTCGAAAAGCTTCAACGGCGAAACCGCATTGGTTATATCGTTGACCAAAAACGGAATCACGGCCGCGTCAAAATGCGCCAAATACCGGGGCAATTCCTCATAAGGCTTTTCGCCCAGGTAACGCACGTTACCGCACCGGGCAACGAGATTTTGTATTTTTTCCGGGCAATTCGTCAAACCCATCAACACGAATTGATATTGCGGCCGGCTCTTGGCGGCCGACTCCATCAGATCGAAATCGAACCATTCCGCGATCGCCCCATAGTAGCCGATAATCGTCTTTCCCTCGCTGGGCAAGTCGGAGGGCCGCTCGGCAAAGCCATTCGCAAAATCCGCGGCCTTAACCGCATTGGGAACAAGCAATATGTCGGGCCGCTTCAAGCGATACTGCTGATGGAGTTTAAGCGAACTGGTTATGACGATATCGGCCTCGCCCAGCAGCTTTTCGTGGTAATAAAGGTAATTATCATTTGGTCCCCGGCCCATGCGCACGTCGCCCTCGGCGTGAATGGCCGGATCGTCGAGAATGTCGTAAATAATCTTCCGCTTGGGCCATTGCTTGAGCTTGGGATACAGGTACGCATGATATATATACAGCACGGGATTGGTCAAATACAACTCCCTATCCGATTGCAGAAGATGCAACAACTGAGGCTTGTTTAAACTATCTTTATGAGTGCATTCTCCGGTCGATGGACGCTGAAACGCCGAATCGGAAACGAAAAATGCGTGGTGCCCCAATTCGGCAAAGGCCTCGAAAAACTGCTGCGGGCGCTGTTTCGCGCGCTCCCAAGTAATGCCCGGCGTGGAAAGATGCAAAAACGACCAGCACGGGCCAGCGCCGGATTGGATCGTCTCCCGCTGGGGCAGTATTTCGCCCAAGTATTGTTCCCATCGCCCGCGCCACACGTCCAGGGAAAAGCATTCGCTCACCTCCCGGGCGTTATCCTGCAGGCGCCGCCGCAATTGCGGATCGGAAATCAGTTTTATTATGGCCTCTTTGACCTCTTCGGCCTTGGGCGAGACGAGCAAGCCGTTATAACCGTTGATCACCAGGTCCGGCAGCCCGCCCACGTCCGTGGCGATCACCGCGTTGCCGCAGGCCATGGCCTCGATGCAAGAAAGCGAGGTACCCTCGCTCGACGCCGTGGGAATCAGCGTTATGTCGGCGCCCTGGTAGGCCTTGTGCATGTCCTCGGGCTCAAGATGATAATGCCGCACCCGGCCGGGATATTGCCCGCAAAGCCGGCCCACGTGCTCCAGTTCGGCCGCGTCGCCTTTTCCCACGAAATGAAATTCCACGTTCGCATATCGCCGGCAAAAATAAGGCACAAGTTCGGCCACCAGCCAATATCCCCGCGGTTCGTAAAGCCGCCGCGGATAAAGGATCACGATGTTTTTCGCATCTATCAGATCACGCGATGGAGCAAACGCCTCCAAATCCACAAAATTGGGAATATACGTCATCTTGCCGCTCTGCTTGACGTCGGTCGCCCGCACCCAGTTGATCGTGTTCGTGTCCACCGACACCAGGTGCCGGCAATTGCCGATGGCCGTTAGGAGCCTGTCGCGCATGGCGTCGCCTTTGCCCTGCGGGTACTGGTATGCCGCGTGATCCCACCATACTCCGTGGCTTATTCCCAGGCTGTTCCGATGAGCATAGGGATATGCGAATGAAAAGGCGAAGTAAATAGTCAGCGCCCCGGGCGGCACCCGGCGGTGAAACTCCCGGTTCAACAGTTCTATGTCCCCTGAAGCGGGCAGGCCCTCCACGCACAAATCGTTGTACCAGCGCACCCACGACGACGTGCCGCACTGGTAAACCGCGGTTTCATAGCCCAGCTTGCGGATGATCCGGTTGAGCTCTATCAGATATCGCTCGGCCCCGCCGCAATACATCTCCTTGCCTTCGAAATCAAAGAACAGCGGCGTGAGAATGTTTACCACGTGCGGGCGCTTTTTGCGCTCGAATTCGCGAATGTCGCGGCGATCCAAATAATTTTTGTAATAAACGCAAAGCCGTCCGACCACGGGCACCGACCGCAGTTTTTTATAAACGCCCTGGGCAAATGCCTCGTAATTGCCCCGCATTATTAAAATAACGCCGCGCTTCAAAAGCCGAAACCAACCCAGGACTCTATTCAACATGTTCGTGAAAAAACGCATCGCCGCAATCTGTTTTATCTAAGGGGCTCTAATTAAATCTCCCCTCTCCCTTTGGGAGAGGCACCCAGAGGGTACCCGGGGGTGAGGGCATCTATAAATTGATATAAAGTTTTATTAGAACTCTCAAAAAAATATCAACTATCTATATTGAGCGGATAAAACAATTCGCAGGTGATTGTAGCCCTATGTTTTAAATCGGATCAAGAGCAAATATGCCGCCCGCAATAGCTCAATTTGACCGTTATATGCATATCCCGCCACACTCACGGGTGGAAAGCTGATATTGACATATATCCACTCTTTTTAATATATCTTGCTTGAACAAAGCTAAATAAATGGGGTGACGCATGCGTATTCTGCTGATTAATCCTCCCTGGGTGATCCTCAACCGAAAAAACGTCTGGCGCAACGTGGCCAGCATAATGCCGCCTTTGGGACTGGCCTGGCTGGCCGCGGTTTTGGAACGCGAGGGCCACGACGTCGCAATTCTCGACGCCCATGCCCAGCGCCTCCTCATCGATGCGGTGACGCCTTGGATCCGCCAGCAAGGCCCCTTCGACCTCGTGGGAATAACGGCCACAACGCCCCTGGTGGGCAATGCCCTGGAAATCGCCCGCCGCGTCAAGCGAGAATGGCCGCGCACGCTCGTGGTTCTCGGTGGCGTGCATCCTACCGTGCTTCCCGACGAAGTGCTCGGCGAACCGGCGGTGGATCTTGTGGTCCGCGGCGAGGGCGAAAATACGATATGCGAAATCGCCGCGGGCAACGATTGGGCGACTATCGCCGGCGTCTCCTGCCGCCGCGACGGGCATGTCGTCCATAACCCCGACCGCGAATTGATCCGCGACCTCGACAGCCTGCCTTTCCCCGCCTATCATCTGCTGCCCATGGACAAGTATCGTCCGGCGGCCGGGGCGGCCAGGCGAACGCCCGCCACATCGGTGCTCGCCACCCGCGGATGTCCCGGCCGCTGCACCTTCTGCTATAGAATTTTTGGCAACTCCTTGAGGTTCCGCTCCGGCGAAAATGTGGCCCGCGAAGTCAAGCACCTCCAAGACCGATACGGCATCCGCGAGGTCTGTTTCTATGACGACACCTTCACCGCCGTCAAGCGCGAGGTCAGGGCCTTTTGCCGCGCGGTGATCGATTGGAAAATGGACCTCACCTGGAGCTGCTTCACCCGGGTGGACGCCTTCGAGGAAGAAACCTTCCGCCTCATGAAACAAGCCGGCTGCCACCAGGTCATGTTCGGCGTGGAGTCGGCCAACCAGGATATCCTCAAAAACATCAACAAGCGGATCAACGTCGATAAAGTCGAATCCGTCATCCGCGCCATGCAAAAACTGGGATTGGACGTCCGCGCCGCCTTTATGCTGGGCAACCCCGGCGAAACCGAAGCCACCATGGAGCAAAACATCCGCTTCGCGCTCCGCCTCGATCCCGACCTAGTCCAGTTCAACATCACCACCCCTTTCCCCGGCACCGAAATGTTCCGCTGGGCCAGCGAAAACGATTGTCTCCTCACGAAAAATTGGGAAGACTTCGACTTGTCCCGGCCGGTTCTGAAACTGCCCACCGTCGCCCCGGAAATCGTCCAGCGCTATTACGATTCGGCGCACAGGCGCTTCTTTTTCAGGCCGAAGTTCATCTTCAAACAGTTGCGGCGATTGCGCAATATGAACGATTTCGTCTCCGCTCTGCGAGGTCTGCGGATGATTTTAAAACTGTAGCGGGCCGGGAGAGCGGGAATGTACGATCCTGGAGGAATGTTGACTTTGATCGGCAAAAAAAGTTCGATGCGCTTCGTGTCGCGCCTATTGTCGCTGATTCTCTTCCTCCTGGTTGGATATGCAGCCTATCGGATCATAGTTTGTCATCCTATTACCTGTGACCCCGCCAAGGCCTACGACTTCACCCTTTTTTACCTCTCCGACAGGTCGGCCTTCTTCGCCGCGATATTTGCCGCCGTTCTGGCCGTTGCCTGCCTCTTGTGCGCTAAATTTTGCGCAGCGATCTGCTCATTTTGTCCGTGCCTGCGTTAATGATTATCTGCGCCGGCCAGGCGGGAGCGCTTGCGGGCTTCCTTATCCAAACTACGGCCGGACTGGCCGTCGGCATTCCGCTCTATAAGAAATTGCGCGGCCGCGGATTGCCCGGCGAGACCAGTTTTCCAGGCCTGATCTTGTCCTGGTTCTTGGGCGGAGCGGTCAACTCCTATATCGTTTGGATCGCGCTGCATTGGATAGTAAATCACAGCTACATTTATTTTGTTTTCTTCCTGGCCGAGATTTTTATCCTCCGCCGTCCTCTGGTCGAGGCGCTTGCCGTTGCCGTGAAACGAGTAAAATCCCCACGATTTACTCCGGGACAATGGGCCATCGTCTTTTGGGCCGTTTTCATGCTGCCATATACACTCGTGCCCTTGTTAGTGGGCGATGATTGCTCCAGGCACATTTTCTTCCCCAAACAAGTCGCCCTCTTCGGCCGCCATGTTTTCGACCCGGGCAATATTTGGGCTATCGACACCGAAATGTTTTCTCAAAGCCATTATACCATCGGTTATCTTCTGGGCGGCGAGTATGACTTGCGGTTTTCAACCTTGGCGGCGGCGGTCGCTGCAATGCTGCTTTTGGAAAACTATTGCCGCCGTACATTCGGCCTTCGCGCCGCCATGTGCACTGCATTAGTGTTGATTTGCACCCCGTTTCTAGGAATGTATGTCAGCATCGTTTACTTGGAGTCCTTCAATTTCTTGTCCGTGACGGCAATCATGATCGTAATGTTGGACGGGCTCCGGCGCCTCGACCGCAAGACTGTCGTCCTATGGTGTATATTGGCGGCCGTCGCTTTCCTGTACAAGCAGCAGGCCGTGTTTATGGCTGTTCCGTTGGCGGCCATCCTGGCTGTGGCGTTGTCGTTCCATTGCATCAAGCAAAGGTCTTATCGGCCGATGTGTTGGCTGGCCGGTGGCATTCTATCGGCGATAATCGTCGTCTCGCCGTTTCTTGCGCAAAATTACATTCTCACTAATAATCCTTTTTTCCCCTGGTTTAACAGTGTATTCCGCTCGGAATTGCTGCAGCCCGTAGATATCAAAGGATGCGTTTTCAATCAGTCGCTGAATCTTAAGAGTCTCGTCAGGCTTACATTTCACGGCGAAAAGTTCATCGAGGCCGGCTCGTTTCTGTTCGGCGTCAATTTCTTTATCCTGTCATTGTTCATACCGCTGATGCTCGTCGGCCGAAAACGCCTGATGCTCAAATTGGCCCTCGTTGTCTTGTTCGCGGCCTCGGTTCTTTTATGGTGGTACATCACCAGCCCGAACATGCGATATTTCATCGGGCCGCTGGCCGCGGGGTCCGTTTTGCTCGGCCTGACCATGGACTGGCTCTGGAAATTGATCCGGCAAGACGTTCCCGCAAAGGTGTTGGCGATAACAACCCTGGCCCTGGCCGTGTTTATCGACGCCGCCTCCATGTTCGACTCCTACGATCGCTTTTGCACGTACCCGTTGGTCGAGGCGTTTTCCAAGCGTTACGACAAAAGCGGCCCCTGCCTCGCCGCAACGGAAGAATATAAAAAAGTGTTCCTGGTCTCTTATGCCAAGTTCGGCAAAGACGCCTCCTGCCTGCTGGTTTCAACCCCTGTCTTGTGCCTGGCCGACCAGCACATCGAACAGCTCGACTGGACATATTGCCGAAACATATCGGCCGCGAAGACCTGGCGGAATGAAGAAGATGCATTCGATTGGATTTTTAAAAAGAGAAAATTCACTTGCATGATTATGTATCAGGATAACAGTTTTCCGCTGCTTACGTCCCCGCGCTTCCGCGAGATGGTAAATGTCGATTTTGCCCACGCCGGATTGCTCCTGTTGTCGCCCAAGGAGCAAAATAAAGTCGCGGTTAAGGTTGATTAAAGCGCTGTAACAAAACCTTCCCTCTCCCTTTGGGAGAGGGGCAGGGGGTGAGGGCCTAGTGAAGCCGTGTAAACTTGGCAAGTCGTTTTTCATCCAAACGCCCTCACCCTAACCCTCTCCCAGTGGGAGAGGGGACAATGAATCCTATATTTGCAAAACTTCAGTTATGATCTTGAACGATTGTTGCCTGGAAGTTGCCAGTCGTTGCCGATAATCGCCATCTAGAAATACCAGGAATGAATGTCTTGGCCGGTAATACGAGTCTGAAGTTGTGGGGAGCGCGGCTGGCGTCGCTGATTGTCTTGCTGCTGGCCGGATATTCAGGCTATCGGATCATGATTTGTCATCCACTGACCGGCGACGTCACCAAGGCGTGGGATTTCTCACTATTTTACCTCACGAAAAATACATTCTTCACCGCCGCGGCATTTGCCTTGATATTGGCCGCCGCATGCGCGTTGTGCGCGAAAGTCCTGCGCAAGGATTGGCTCATCTTGTTTGTGCCCGCCGTAATGATCGCCTCCGCCGGCTACATCGGAGCACTGGCCGGCTTCTTGATCCAAGCGACGGCCGGCCTGGCCGTGGGTTTGCCCGTATACCGCCGCATGCGCGGTTGCACAATGCCTGGCGAGTCCAGCCTGGCAGGCCTTATTTTTTCATGGTTTCTAGGCGGGTCGATCAATGCTTACCTTGCCTGGATTGCGCTGCATTGGAGAATCAACTTCAGTTGCATATATTTCTGCGCCGCCTTCGCCGAGATATTTCTCCTCCGCCGGACTTTGACCGAAACGCTCGTCGTCGCGCTTAAGCGAATCAAATCCTGCCGGTTCACGCCGGGGCAATGGGCCGTAATATTCTGGGCAATTTTCGTTCTGCCATATTCCCTCATTCCATTGTACGTGTTTGACGATTGCATGAGGCACATCTTCTTTCCCAAGCAAGTCGCCCTCTTCGGCCAACACGTTTTCGACCCGTCCAATATTTGGTCGCTGGATACGGAAGTCTTTTCCCAAAGTTACTATGCCATAAGTTATTTATTGGGCGGCGAGTACGCCCTGCGCTTATGCAACTTGGCCGCCCCGGTCGCCGCCATGCTGCTGCTTGAGAATTGTTGCCGCCGCATCTTCGGCTCAGCCACGGCCTTTTTCACGGCCTTGGCGCTGGTTTCCACCCCGCTTATGGGCGTCGTGGTGCTGGCCGTCTCCTTGGAAACCCTCAATTTTTTGTCAGTGACCGTCCTTGTGGCCGTCGCGTTGTATGGGCTTCAAAACATCGATCGCAACACCGTTCTCCTGGCGTTTGCAGTTTCGGCCTTCGCCTTCCTGTACAAGCAGCAGGCGGTGTTTCTCGCCTTGCCCTTGACTGTGATCCTATTTCTAGCCTCGTCGGTTTGTTGTCTGAAGAATAGGTCTTATAAGCCAATGCTCTCCATGGCGGGCGGCGCCGCATTGGCGGTAATTATCGTAGCGCCGTTTCTCGCACAAAACTTCATTCTGACGAGTAATCCCTTTTTCCCCTGGTTTAATGGCGTGTTCCACTCGAAGTTTCTGCCACCCGTCAATATCCAGGGATACCGCTTCGACCAGCCTCTACATCTCGGAAGCCTCGCCGATCTCACCTTTCGCGGCGACCTGTTCGTGGAAACCGGCCCGTTCCTGTTCGGCATCAATTTTTTCGTTGCGGCATTGTTCATTCCATTTGTATTGGCCGGCCGAAGGAACACGATGTTGAAATGGACGCTTTTCGCCTTGTTTGCGGCCTCTTTAATGTTGTGGTGGAAAATTACGAGTCCCAACATACGCTACTTTGTCGGGCCGCTTGTCCCAGGCGCCGTTTTAATCGGCCTGATTGCGAATTTCCTCTGGGAATTGATCCGCTGCGACCGCTTGGCCCGGGTGTCGGGCTATTTAACCTTGACGGCGGTGATATCCATAAATGCAATCTCGCTCTTGAACTCGAACGAACGCATCTGTTTCTATCCCTTGCTTCAAGTCTTCAACAGGCAATACAAAGACCTCGGACCCTACATGTCGAACTTGGAGGAGATTGAAAAAGTGTTTTCGGTAAGCTATGCCAGGCTCGGCAAGGAAGCGTCCTGTCTCCTGGCATCTTCGCCTTACTTGTGCCTGGCCGACCAATACATAGAAGCCATAAATGGCTCATATCCCGGCAATTGGCAAGCGATGAACAATTGCCGTAACGAACAAGACGCTTTCGATTGGATTTTCCGTAAAAGAAAATTTTCATGTATGATTATCTCCGAATATTGCGGGTTTTCGCTCTTGAAATCTCCGCAGTTCCGCCAAATGGTAAATATCGAATTTTCCCGCGCCGGTTTTCTCTTGCTGACGCCGAAACAACCCCCGGCCGCCAATCCAACGGCAAATTAAGGGGCCCTGACAAAACTCCCCTCTCCCTTTGGGAGAGGCACCCAAAGGGTACCCGGGGGTGAGGGCGTTTATCAATAGATATTAGGTTTTGTTAGATCTCCTATAGCAAAACAGATGCTCTTGACAGGAAGCGCCGCTGCCTTGTACAAGTGATCTCAAACATATTGGGGAAAGACTCCCCGCGGGCGGCAAATGTGCTATCAATGCTGTCATGCGGCGTTTCCAACGCCTGAAAACTCCAGGGAAGGAGGATCTCTAAATGATAAGCATCCAGCGCCAGAATGTAACAATGCCCTTCGCGGACCACGAAGCAATCCAGCAAGCCGATATCGCGGTCATTATTCCCTGCTATAACGAAGAACTGACAATTGGTTCCGTGATCGCCGACTTCCGTGCGGAACTGCCCGATGCCGCCATCTATGTGTTCGACAACAATTCGACCGATCGGACCGCGGAAATCGCCGCCGACGCCGGCGCAGTCGTCTTGCGCGAGCCGCGCCAGGGCAAGGGATTCGTAGTGCAATCGATGTTTCGCATGATCGACGCCGATATATACGTGATGATCGACGGCGACGCCACCTATCCGGCCTCGGAAGTGCTCAACCTGATCGCTCCCATCGAGCGCCGCGAGGCCGACATGGTCGTAGGATCACGATTGCATTCCGAGTCGAACAGCAAATTCCGCCAGCTCAATTTGTTGGGCAACCGCCTGTTTCTCTCCACCCTCAACGCGGTGTTTCGCGTCCGACTTACCGACATATTGTCCGGTTACAGGGCCTTCAGCCGCGAATTCGTCAAAACCGTGGCCCTCGTAGGCGGCGGTTTCGAAGTGGAAACCGAACTGACGATCAAGGCCCTCGAAGCGGGCTTCCGCGTCCTGGAAGTCCCCATCGATCTCGACGAACGACCCCAGGGCAGTTTTTCCAAAATCCGCCCTCTAAACGACGGCCTCCGCATCCTGGGCACCATCTTCGCACTCGTCCGCGATTACAAGCCCTTGACCTTCTTCGGCGGTCTTGCCATCGCGCTCGTCTCAGCCGGCTGCCTCGCCGGCTCCGCCCCAATTCTCGACTACTTCCGCTCGGGAAACGTCGTTCACGTGCCCTCCGCCATCCTGGCCGTGGGACTGGTCTTGCTGGGAATGCTCCAGTTTACCGCGGGCCTGATCCTGCATTGCATGACGCGCAGGATCAGGGAACTCGAATATCAGCTCCGCCGCGGCAACGCCTCGCAACGATCGAAACCCCCGCACGTGCCCGCCAAAAAAGCCAGGTAATGTCGGCGTTATATTTTCATTTGCATGAATCATCGCGGAAAATCAAGGTATGGGTAACCTTCCTGAGCTGCAAAAGCCTCCCGCCAGGCATCCCTTGATTACTGGCCGGCCATCAGCGGGCAGGGATTGGATCGCCGCCTGCACGCTGGTCATCGGCATCAAGCTCGCCGTGTTTTTTCTTGATCCCATGCCCCAGTTTTTCCAGGGCGACTCGAACGACTTCATCTGGACCTCGCTCACCGGCGATGTTTTCCCCATCCGCTCATTCACCTATGGCTATGTTATCGCCCTCTTGACGCGATGCAGCCATTCGCTTACCTCACTGGTGTTCGCCCAGTGCATAGCCGGAGCAGGCACGGCCCTGCTTGTATATCGCGTGCTAAAAAACCATTTCCGCGTTACGCCTTGGTTGGCTGTTGCGGCGGCGTGCTGTTGCGCGCTTGATCCCATGCAGCTTTTTTACGAACGGGCCGTCATGGCCGAGGCCTTTTCCACGTTCCTTTTCGCCCTCGGCCTCAATCTGGCGTTGAGCTACTGCCGCAAGACAAAACTTTACAAACTCCCCCTCCTCGCGCTTATATGCACGGCCGCCATCGCCCTTAGACTGGCTCTCCTCTTGGCGACGCTCGTCATTTGCCTGTTCCCTCCGCTTTATCAGTTGGCGACTAAGGGACTGCAAATGAAACAGGCCGATCCGGGCCGAAAAAGGCGTCTATTGCCCTTGCGGGTCCGAAAGCGCGAGTTCCTCGCTTATCTAACGCACCTCGCCGTTGTCTGCGCCTGCCTGTACGCTTTGCATTGCGGTTACAAACAACTTAATTCCAAATTATCGGGCAGCGGCATCGTATCATACATGAACGGCCAGGGATTGCTTCAGATCTGCGGCATCGCCTCCATCGTCGTTCCGGAGGATGCTCCCGATCCGCGCATAGCCGCCGCCATCCGAAATTGCCACCAGGAAATGCTCCGCGACCGGCAAAAACGCGCTTATCTCCTCTTCAAGCCCGATGGACTGGCCGCCCGCTTGCAGCTCGACATTCCGGACCCGGCCGAACGCGAAAAACTGTGCAAACAAACGGTCAAGCACGCCATGCTCCGCGCCCCCTTGCAGGTTCTGCTTTTGGGTTTGAATACGTGGCTTGACTATTTCCATTGCGAGCCTCTGGACCTGCTCATTCTCAAAGACCAGGGCGCAACGGCCGATCTGCCTGAAGCCCAGTTGCAAATCTTGCGAAAACACTTCCTCTTATCGGTGCCCGCCGACTGGGGAAAACTATTGACGGTCACAAAACGCCTCCAGTTCGCGCTGAAATACTGGAACTACGCGCTTATGATCACTCCTTTGATCGGCGCGGCATGTGTTTGCCTTGCCTGGCGAAGAAATCCGGCCGCCCTGCTTGTGCTTTCATTGGCGGCCTTTGCCATCCTGCCCGCGCCCTGCGTATTTACCATTCCCGTGCTGCGATACCTCCATCCCTTCGGTTTTCTGCTTCCTGTTTTTTTGGCCGTGCTTTTAGAGCAGGTGTGCGAAATTTGCGGGAGAAAATATTAGCTCCCCTCTCCCTTTGGGAGATGGGCTAGGGGTGAGGGCGTTTATAAAAGGATATAATGTTTTGTTAGAGCTCCTTAGTTCAAGCGGCCGCCGACCGGTCAGGAGCGTAAGACCGGCGCGGATTTGGATGGCCTGCCGATTTCCGCCGGAGTTTCGGCCGGCCGGATTGCTGAAACGGCAACATTCTTTCCGATTACGCGCCCAGAATATGTCCAAGAATCGGCTCAGGGGAAAAATCGCCCGGTCGTAAAACTTCAGCGCCGCCGCATTCAGGTCGCCCCGCCGGCTGCCGATCAGCCGATACAAGAGGGTGATAAAAAATCCCAGGCTGTCGGCGTATCGCGCCGGAGCACGCGAAATCCGGCGCGTTCCAATTGCCTCCCCAGCACGCGCACCGGTATCGGCGATAATGGCCCACTTTTCGATCCATGCTCGTATAGAGCAGGGGAAAGGCCGGCAGGTACAAATATAATCGCCCGCCCGGACGCAAACGCCGGCGGATCGCGCGGAACATGCCCGAATCGTCCTCGATATGCTCCATCACGTTCAAAGAAAAGATATAGTCAACGCTGTCTTCCGGAATTTGTTCCACGCCCGCGCGGCACTCGAATCCCTGTGATTGCAAAGCGTGGCGCAGCCCGTTGTCGGGCTCGACGCAGACGACCTCAAGACCGCGCTCCCTTAGTTCGCGTGCGAAGGTGCCCGAGCCGGCCCCAAAATCCACAACCGCCGCCGCTCCGCCCGATTCCCGCAATACCTCTTGCAACAGAAATCGGTTATAGTTCCTGGCCGCGGTCATGGCCGCCAGGTTATCGGCCCCAGTGTAGGATCCATCCGCCATGATCTTCTGTCCTGTATCGCACATCCTCCGTGTTTTATCGAAGCGCAGGATACCCTCTTATCGCCGTCCAAACAATATCAAATGCGCAAAAAAAGGAGGGAAGCCGTTGACCGGGCATCCCCCCCTTATTTTTTATCGCGATAACGAGTTATGAGCCTATCTTAAAAAATCCCCTCTCCCTTTGGGAGAGGGTTAGGGTGAGGGCTGATTTGCCGAAAATATATTTTTATGACCTTTTGCCATAATTATATTTTTATGTTTTGGGATAAACTCTATATCTTTTTGGGAAACAGCGGCCCGCCGTAAATGGCCGCCTCGCCCAGGATTTCCTCGATCCTCAGCAGTTGGTTGTACTTGGCCATACGATCGGTGCGCGAGGCCGAGCCGGTCTTGATCTGCCCTGTGCTTAAGGCCACGGCCAGGTCGGCGATGGTCGAGTCCTCGGTCTCGCCGCTGCGATGGCTGGTCACGCTGGTATAACCGTTCCGCTTGGCCAACTCGATGGCTTCTATGGTCTCGGTTATAGTCCCGATCTGGTTCAGCTTGATGAGGATGCTGTTGGCCACTCCCTCGTCTATGCCCCGCTGGAAGCGCTTGGTATTGGTGACGAATATGTCGTCGCCCACAAGTTGGATTTTATCGCCCAGCCTATCGGTCATCAATTTCCAGCCGTGCCAATCGTCTTCGGCAAAGCCGTCTTCAATCGAGCAGATGGGATATTTTTCCACCCAGGCGGCGTAAAAATCGACCAATGCCTCGGCCGTAATGTCCTCGCCGTCGACCAAGTAGCGTTTTTTCTCGGCATTGTAGAATTCCGAAGCGGCCGGGTCCAAAGCGATGAATACCTGCTTGCCCAGTTCATAGCCCGCCTTGCCGATGGCCTCCACGATCACTTCCAGCGCCTCGGCGTTGCTCTTCAGGTCGGGGGCGAAACCGCCCTCGTCGCCCACGTTGGTGGCCAGCTTTTTCGACTGCAACACCTTTTTCAAATTGTGGAACACCTCGCACCCGCAGCGAATGGCCTCGGAAAAACAGGTGAAACCCAGCGGCATGACCATGAACTCCTGCACGTCCACCTTGTTGTCGGCGTGCTTGCCGCCGTTAAGGATGTTCATCATCGGGGCGGGCACGATCCGCGCGCCGACTCCGCCCAGGTATCGGAACAGCGGCAAACCGGTGTGTTCGGCCGCCGCCTTGGCAACCGCCATCGACACCCCTAATATCGCATTAGCGCCCAGGTTCTTTTTATTTTCCGTGCCGTCCAGCGCGATCATGCTCTGATCCACGGCGTACTGATCCAGGGCGTCCATGCCGGAAACTTCGTCGGCGATCTTCTCGTTTACGTTTTTGACGGCCTGCGTAACCCCGCGCCCGAGGTATTTCGCCTTGTCGCCGTCGCGCAATTCCCAGGCCTCGTGCACGCCTGTGCTGGCCCCGCTGGGCACCGCCGCCCGGCCAAACGATCCGTCGGCCAGCTCCACGTCGACTTCCACGGTCGGATTCCCCCGGCTGTCCAGAATCTGCCGCCCACGAATGTCCACAATTGTCGAACTCATTGGATTTTAAGCTCCTGAAAAATGTTTTGTTTTATTTTACTACCAAGGGTTGGTCGCTTTAGTCACCCAGTTTGTGGGCCCGAACTATAGAGGCCCTTCGAAAAAGTCCTATTTTGCATTATTAACCAGCGTTTGACTAGTGGTATAAGCACTATTCAGCTTTAAATTCATTCATTTCATCAGCCGCTCCGGGCAATGCGGTTTCCAAATGCGGGATCTCCTCATCGGCGATTGACAATCCGCCCAAAAGATGTCGAGGTAAAAAAATGGCATTGGCAATCATGGTCGGAACAACCGCGCTTGCAATTACTGTTGCAACCAAGAAAGAGTATTGCTCTTTACTAACAATGTCATGCGTCAGCCCATATAGGGCGGATATCGTGCCGAACGTCAACCCCGTTGACATCAGCAGAGTGTAATACCATCGCTCTTTGACGTTCTCGCGGAACATGCCGATAACCGGATACAGCCCGAATATTTTGGCTCCCACTTTTCCGCCCAAAAGGACCAAAAACACCATCGGCGCCGACATCAAGGCGGGTAAAGAAACCAGCGAGCCTGCACGGATAAAGTAAAAAGGAGCGAGAAAACCGATGGTAAGCGTTCGCAAGCGGCGGATGTAAAAATGGTCTCGGCCGACGGTCTTGGCAAGCATCATGCCCGCAATATAAGCCGGCAACACGGCTTCGCTTCCCGCCCATAGCGATAACGCGCCTAATCCGCACAGAACCAGCAATATCCATTTTGTCCTGATCGCCGCCGTGCGGTTCCCGTACCAAGCAATCAGACGTGATGTAATCAGCGGCAATAGCAACAGAACCGCGACACATACTCCCACGAAAATAACCGTCCTGTAAGTAAAAGGAGCAAACATGAGCCCCAAAGCAACGACCGTGCCCAGATCATTGACAAAACAAGCCCCCAGAATGCCTTTGCCAAATTCGGTCTTGTTGAAACCCGATTCGAGCATCACCGCATAAACCACGGCCATAGACGTTGTTGAAAGGGCGATCCCCGTCAGCCAGCTCGCCTGTGCGCCCCAGCCCAAAACGAATCTCGCCAAAGCAGTGCAACCCAGAAACGGACCGAAAAAACCAAATAGCCCCACAACCACAACTTCGCGAAACTTGGTTTTCATGGCGTCAGGATCCAGTTCCGCTCCGGCCAGAAAGGTCAATAAAACCGCGCCGATCGACGCCACGAATCGCAGCCAATCGAGATCGGCGCCTAGGGCATTGGGGTGAAAGAATCGATCGGCGACAACTGCCGCCGCCATCCCAACACAAATTTCCACCAGGGCCATAGATATCCGCAAGTGACTGGCCAGCATGGCGGCAAGAACGGCAAGGGCCAGCCAGATCGCGGCTACTGCATAGACATGTTCCATTGGAGTTCCTCCGTACCAACAAAAAAACCCTGCCTCACGGCAAGGCTTGTTGGTACAGAGGGTTAACCCCTGCCGTGAGGGCATCATGGCAGGAGTCATCAGCCCGACATCGGGCGGTTGCACGGGGGAACTCCATCCCCTTAACTCTTATATTTTCGTCATTTTCATGCGGGTTGTCAAGTTAGATTGTTTTTGCGATAACATCTGCATGGAAACCGCCAAAAACGCTCAAGGTCGTGCAACTGTACAACCGCTACCGGATAATTTTCTGTCCATTCAGCCGGGGGGTGGGATGTGCTATCGCCTGGAATTGGCCTGGGGCCATTGGCGCCGATTTTGGCTGAAAAAATTCCGCCCCAACTACGTCCGGCGGATGGCCGAGCTCCGCCGCGGCAGTTGCGACGGCGCCCCGCACGAAATCCTCGATCCCCGCGATCTAAAATTCTGCCGCAACATCTGCCAGTGCCATTGGGACAAGGCCGACGATCCGTTTCACTGGCGGGAGCGCTTGCCTTTTGCCCGCTGGGGATTGGCCGAACTGCAAATCTTCGGCTGGCCGCTATTGGCACTTACTATTTTGGCCGCGATATACGCCTGGTATTTGGCCTTTGTGCCCGGCGCGTTATTGTGCCTGGTGATATATTTTTTCCGCGATCCGCCGCGGAAAATCCCGGCAGGGCAGGGGGTGATCGTATCTCCCGCCGACGGCAAAATTACCGAAGTGGCCGACCTGGACCACGACGATTTCATCGGCACACCGGCAGTGCGGATCAGCATTTTTTTGTCGATTTTTAACGTGCATTTGAATCGCGCCCCGGTCGAGTCGAAGGTAATCGCCCTGCGCTACGCCCCCGGCCGATTCATGAGCGCCATGCGCCAGGAAAGCGGAATAAGCAACGAAAACACCTGGATCGGCCTGGAAGAAGATTCCCCGCCCCACAGACGCTTGACCGTGCGGCAAATCTCCGGCGCTATCGCCCGGCGGATCGTCTGCGACCTCCGCCCCGGCGAAATCCTTGCCCGCGGCCAGAAATTCGGCATGATCAAATTCGGCTCTCGCACCGAACTTGTCCTGCCCAAGACCCCGGACCTTAAACTCGAAGTCAACGTCGGCGATCGGGTCAAAGCTGGAACCACGGTAATTGGAAAATGGTAACAACGCAGTTTGACAGTTCATCCCATTTTTTTATACATCGTACTTCGTACTTCGTACTTTTTACTAAAAAACTGACAACTGAAAACTGACAACCGAAAACAATATTCCACTCTGTCCCCTGTCCACTGGCCACTGCCCACCGCCCGCCGTTACATGAAAATCAACGACCTGGAGTTATATCTGGTTTCTATCCGGCCGGAAGGAATGCAACAATGCCCGCGCTCGTTGTTGGTGCGATTGGTCACCGACTCCGGAATAGAAGGCTGGGGCGAGGCGTCGAGCCGCTGGCAGGAATCGGAACTGCCCGGCTGGCAAAATATGCTCTTGGCCGTGTTGAAAGGGAGAAGCGTTTTCGACATCGAAGAGCTGCATACCCTGAAAACCCTTTCCGACGCCGGCCTCCGCTGCGGAGTGGAGATGGCCTTTTGGGACCTGGCCGGCAAAGCCCTTCGGCAGCCGTTATACAACTTGTTCGGCGGCATTTATCGGCGGCGGATCCCCGCATCCGTACGATTGCCCGATGAACAAGCCGACCGCATCGGCAAAATCGCCAAGGAACTGGCTGCCCAAGGCTTTCACAACCAGATTATCGCCTCCAGCGGGCACGCGCAAATCGACTTGCGCCTTGTGGCGGCGGTTCGGCAGTACGCGGGCAACGCCGTCCGCCTCCGCCTGGACGGGCAAGCCCGGTACAATCAGGATATCGCACGCGATCTATGCGCCGAATTGGAATATGCCGACTTGGAATTCTTTCTCGATCCGCTCGATACACGTGATCTCTATCCCCTGGCCTCGCTTGGCCGCCAGACGCCGGTGCCCTTGGGCGTTTGGCGGGCGATCCGCTCCCCGGCCGACGTGCTGGCCGCCGTGCGTTGCGGGGCGGGAAAGCACATCGTGGTCGATCTCGAGCAGATCGGGGGCATCGCCCCAGCCCGGAAGTGCGCGGCCATTGCCGACGCCGCGCAAACTCGGGCCCTGCTGGGCGGCCGCACTTCTCTCTTTCCGAGAACCGCGGCTATGCTCCACCTGGCCGCCGCAATCCCCGAATTCTCCGGCTGTCAAGAATGCGCCTTGCACCAAATCCCCGATTCCCTGCTTAAAGACCCCTTGGAACTCACCGACGGCATGATCACAGTGCCCCAAGCGCCCGGCCTGGGCGTGGAAATCGACCGCGCAAAGGTCGAAAAATACGTCGGTTAAATAGCAGAATGAATATTAATTAAAAGGAGAAGAAGCATTTCCTTCTTCCTTCTGCATTCCGCCTTCCGCCTTAACCCCTGATGTAGTCCTTCATAAAGCGGTTTTCCATGGCCAGGCGATCGTGCTGAAACTTGACCAGGTCGCCTATGGAAATAATGCCCATCAGGCGGCCTTCGGAAAGCACAGGCACGTGGCGTATCCGCTTGTCGGTCATCAGGCCCATCACCTGGTCGATGCTGTCGTTCGGAGAAGCGGTTATAAGCGGTGAACTCATTATCGTGGTCACCTCCACGGCCGCCAAGGGCAAATTGCTCTTCCGCAGTGGTGAAGAATGTCGCGTTCCGTGACTATGCCCAGCAACTCCTGCTCGCCAGAAGGGCCCTGCCGGGTTACCAATAATGAACCGATCCGGCGTTCCACAAGCGTATGTGCTACCTCGTCCAGCATGGCCCCCGGTGAAATGGTATGCACAATGCTGCCTTTTGCATTGAGAATGTCTTGGATCATGTCCGTGGTCTCCAAAAAGGCGACGTAATACTAAACCATATTTCTCTAATGATAAAGATACAAATTTGCCGCCCATGAATTGTAGGCCGCTGCATAAGCCGGGTCAAAGCCGATTTGCCCGAAGATTTTTGCCAAAACCCTTCAAGGACCACCAGGGATTTTCGCTTTTTCCTTGGTAGCGGTGAACTTTGTAGTGTCCACGTAAGTGTATTCGCCGCCTACCCGCCGGGCAAGCTCTTTTAAAAAGCTGTCCTTTTCGGGTTTGGCCCCGGGCCAAATTCTATGATATTCATGCGGATCCCCACCGACCACTGCTGGACCTTTTCCATCTCCTGGGGAGTGAGTTTCGGCTCGTCACCGTCGGTAAGGAAAAAAATTACGTCGGGCCTTATCGAGCAGGCCATCCGCAGGGCGGCCTCGTGGTCCGTCCCGCCGTTGGCTTCTATGGTGTTTAAAAACCGCTCCACTGCCTGTTTGTTCTGCTCGGTGCCAAAAACCAGCTTTCCTGGCGTGCCGCTGGGATTAAAGAGCACCGGGCGATGATTGTAAAAGATGATTTGGAACTGGTGCACCGTGTCCAAGTTTTTCAGGCTGGCCAGAAGCTCGGCCTTCACCGCCCTAAGCGAGGCGCTGCCGTCGCCGCCCATGCTGCCCGATCGATCGAACACGTAAACGAACTTGTATCCCTCGCCCCACAGGCCGAACATTCCGGTGCGGGCCTTGCCGCCGCCCCTGGGCGCTACTGAAAATCCCAGCCCCTCGAATTCCTTCCCCGCAGGATTGTTGACGGGCTTGGGCACTTCGGGCTCGGCCCCAAAAAGCAGACCCGACAAACCTGATCCAACGAGAAAAACAATCCAAAACAAGCGAAAGACGCGGCGCATATTACTCCCCTCTCCCTTTGGGAGAGGCGCCAGAAAGTACCCGGGGGTGACGGCTCTATTTTTTTACT
Organism: Pirellulales bacterium; assembly: GCA_963838495.1. Taxonomy (GTDB): domain Bacteria; phylum Planctomycetota; class Planctomycetia; order Pirellulales; family Thermoguttaceae; genus JBEKIK01. The sequence goes on from CAWIRC010000001.1 coordinate 2,075,871, forward strand.
CCCCTCTCCCTTTGGGAGAGGGGCTAGGGGTGAGGGCTTTGTTCTCTGTTAATATTCTACCATTTCGCATCCGCCAGCACCACCGATGTCTCGATCTGCCGCGGCGAGATCGTCCAATATCTCTTTAACAAGGCGTTTTTTTCATCCGTGGGCAAGAGCCGGTACCCGTTCTTCTTATAGAACTCCACGGCCCAGACGGCATCGGTCCAGGTGCCGATCAATATCGGTTTTTCCGTCGTCGTTTCAAGATATCGCAGCAATCGCGTGCCAATGCCCTGGTTCCTCTTGCCGGCCCGCACATAGGCATGGCGGATGAGCGTTACTTCCCCCTTGTCCTGAATTCCCATCACCCCGATCAATCCGTTTTCATCCGCGATTCCCCAGAAACACACCCCGTCGCCGATCTCCCATTTGAGCTGCTCCAGAGACATGTAAGGCTCGTGCCAGCAGTCGGCGGGTATGACGCCCTTGTAAGCCGTTGCCGCGTCGTTGATGATTTCGAATATTTCCTTCAACTCCTCGTCCGCGCATCTCCGTATCATTGTCTTTTTCCCTGTAGTAGCCTCCGGCCGCAGTAAACTTATTGAAAATTGCAAATTTAATTTTGTAAATTTTAAATTGAATAATAGCGAAATGTTTCAGAGTAAACCAACCTTAACGGTTTCTTTGTTCAATTTGCAATTTGAAATATAAAAAATGCACAAAAAAAACTTCTAATTCAGACAAAATATTTATCCTCAATCTCCCCGGCCATCTTTGGCATGCGGTCTTTGGTGTTTTAGTTCGGCCATCATGAAACTTATTCCATGTAGACATTCGCGGGCTGAGGCCACGTAATCGGCGGAGTTGCGGGCAGCGTTGGCGGAAGTGAGAAACTGATTGAAACGGTTCCAATCGATCTTCCAGTTCTCGCCCAGGGCCGCGTCGCGCAACTGGTCGATGATTTCCATGAGCTTAACGATGAACTTCTCGTCGGGCGGGCAATCGCAACTCACGTATGGTCCGCGGCCGAAGTGCCGGCCGTCGAACGACGGCGCCTCTCGGCGCCGCCGTAACGCCGCGCCAGGCCTATGATGCCGCTTACAAAGGCGGCCAAAAACGCGGCAAGGGCGGCCGTCCACTGCCCGATGGCCCCAAGACCCAATGCCGCCAGACAGGCTATGCCCATGATCGTCCAAATCAAGGGATGAACCGGCCGAGGCTTATGATCCCCCGCCTCGTCAGCCTGCCGGCCTCCTGAATTTTGTGCCTCTTGCCGGTCCAACACCCGCACGCAAACCACCGTGATGTTGTCCGGTTCGCCGCGGAGATTGGCCAGATCGACCAGGGCCTGCACCGCCTCGGCCGGCGGCAGGCAAACCAGCACCGCCCCGATCTCCGCGTCCTGCACCTGGCCGGAAAGCCCGTCGCTGCACAGCAAAAACGTGTCTCCTGCCTGGCAGGGATACGGGCCTTCCAAATCGACCTGCACATTCGGATTCGGCCCCAGCGATCTTGTTATGATGTTTTTACCTATGAAGTTCGAGATCGGCTCATCGTACTTCTGCCCTGTTGCCCGCAGTTCCCAGACCAGGCTGTGATCAAACGTGATTTGCTCGATCTTTTGCCCGCGCACTCGATACGCCCGGCTGTCGCCCACGTGCGCCAAAAGGGCCCCCTGCGGCAACAGCACCAGCACCGTGGCGGTCGTGCCCATGCCTTTGAACTCTGGACTGGCCTGGCCCCGGGTGTAGATTTGATTGTTTGCATCCACCAACGCCGCCAAAAGGGCCTCGGGCGGCGGTTTGTCGCTTTGTTTTTGATATGTCAGGGGTACTACATCGGTGGCGATCTTGCTGGCCAGTTCCCCGGCAGCATGGGCGCCCATCCCGTCCGCCACCATGAACAAATGCCCGCGGCGCATGAAATCCTGCTGATTTCCCGCCAAAAAAACCGTGAAGCTATCTTGATTGTTTGCCCGGCGCAGTCCCAAGTCACTCAGCGCCGCATTCTCAAAACTCTTTTTCCAGGACAGTGACTGGGGCATTGCTTAAAAATGGATAATTTAGACCAAATGCGTATTATGGGATAAACATTTCTTGCAAGACAACCCTGGTATTATATCAAACCGGCAGTTTATTGGCGATTCGGAAAAATCCCAAGCCCTCCAATTATATATAAATCCTCGCAAAATCGCCAAGCAGTGGCTAAAAGAGTGCCTTGTAGATTATTCTCAGATAGTCTAATATTTCGTTACTTGGCGAAACGATAGATGTAATGTTTATGACCTGTTTTTTTAGGAGGATCAAAAATGAGGTGGATTTCTTTCGCAATCATCTGCGTTGCCGCAACTATAAGTGCCGTGACGGCCATGGCTCAAGATCGCGTCGCCCGCACGCCATCCGCGATGGATCAGGCCGCCGGCGCTAACGTCAGCCAAGCCCAAGCCGCCATTGATCGGGCGGCGGCGGCTGGAAGGTACATCTTCATCTTCTTCTTCGATAGACAAGACTCGCACACCAGTGCCATGAACGGCGTCTTTAGAGCGGCGATGGCGAAGATGGACGATCGGGCCGATTCGGTGGCAATCAACGTCGCGAACCCCGCCGAAAAGCCGATCGTGGATAAGTTCAACGTGCGCGGGGCGCCCATGCCGCTGGTCTTGGCTATCGCCCCTACCGGGGCCGCCACCCGTGCCTTCCCTAAACAATTCGACGAGGCCCAACTTCAACAGGCGTTCGTAAGTCCATGCACTGCCAGGTGCATGAAGGCGATCCAGGACCGGCATTCGATCCTGCTCTGCGTGCAGAATGACAAAACTGAGTTCAACCAAGAGGCGATGCAGGGCGCCGAAGCGTTCAAAGCCGATCCGCAGTATGCCCGGGGAACGGAAATCGTTGTACTCAATCCCGCCGACGACGAGGAACAGCAGTTCCTCAAGTCCCTGCAGATCGATCCAAGGACGCCCAAGGCGGTCACGCTCCTTGTCACTCCGCCCGGCGCTCCGGTCGCCCGTTTCGTAGGGGCAGTGACCAAGACCCAAATCGAGGCCAAGGTCAAAGAGGCGCAATCTAGCTGCGGTCCCAATTGCGCTTGTCATCAGAAATAGGAGGCATGATCCATGCGTTTACGAACCATCGTCTTGCGCGAAATCTTCGAGCGCAAAAGCCAATTGCTCACCAGCTTCCTGGCGATTCTGCTGGGAATTACGGTGATCGTTTCCATCAAGAACATCTCCTATTATTCCGAGATGGCCGTTGCCCGGGAAATGGACTCCCTTGGGGCTAATGTCCTGGTGTTGCCAAAATCTTCCACGTTGCAGGATTATTATGCGGCAGACATGCAGGGCGAAACCATCCCCGAGGAATACGTTACGCAACTTGCCATGTCCGATCTCCAGGGACTCGACAATCTTTCTCCGAAGCTCTCGCTTCCCGTGGAAATCGGCGACAAGACCTTCACCCTCACCGGCATCTTGCCCAAAAGCGAGTTTCAAGCCAAGGCGGCTTGGGGCGGCGCCGGCATCTTTTCCCGGCCCATAGGTTGCGGGGCCTCGGTCGGCATGATGGGGTCCGACGACAAAAAAACCCTTGCCCGCAAGCGCGTCATCGAGACCTTGGAAGACAATGAAGTCCTGATTGGAGCCGATGTCGCAGCCAAACTCCAACTAAAGGACGCCGACACGCTCGAATTGCTCGGCAAAAAGTTCACCGTCACCGCGGTGTTGCCGCAGACCGGCACCGTGGATGATGCCCGCATCTTCGCCCATCTGCACACAGTGCAGGACTTGTCCGGCAAGGGGCCGGTCATCAACGCCATTGAAGTCATCGGCTGCTGCCAGCAAATTTCCAAGGGACTGGTGGCAAAGATCAATAGCTTGCTGCCCGATGCAAAAGTGGTCACGATCACTCAGATCGCCGATGCCCAGATCAAAATAAATCGAATGATGTCCAACCTCTCGCTCATGTTCCTGGTGATTATTGTCTTCGTCGGCGGCGCCAGCATCGCAAACTACATGTATGCCAACGTCTTCGAGCGGAGGCGGGAAATCGGCACGCTCATGGCGCTGGGCGCGGACTCGCGATTTGTCCAGAAGGTGTTTCTGTTAAAAGCCCTGCTCTTGGGCTCTGCCGGCGGAATCGGCGGTTATGTGCTGGGCACGATCCTGGCCGTTGTGCTCGGTCCACGGTTGGCCGGCGTGCCTGTGCTGCCCATGCCGCTCTTGGCCTTGGCGGCGATATGCATTTCCGTCGCCCTTACCCTTGCGGCGAGTTATTTTCCCGCCCGGCGCGCAGCCCGGCTCGACCCTTGCGCCACTTTCCAGGAGATCTGAACCATGTTGCGAATGGAAAATGTTTCCAAAAAATACCGTCATCGCGGCCAGGTTGTGACTGCCTTGGACGGAGCCAACCTCAGCATATCTCAAGGCGATTTTATGGCCGTGGTCGGCCCCAGCGGCAGCGGCAAAAGTACCCTGCTGCTTATGCTGGGCGGCATGCTATCGCCCAGTTCGGGCCGCATACTGCTGGAAGGACAGTCGATCTACGACCTCAAATCGGACCAGCGCGCCAGGCTGAGAAAAAAGAAGATCGGCTTTGTATTCCAAACATTCAATCTGGTACCCTATCTTTCGGCCCTGGAAAACGTGCAAATCCCGCTTTATCTTGCCGGGCTGGACGGCCGGGCCCAGGAAAAACGCGCCACGGCTTTGTTGGACCGCGTGGGATTGGCCGACCGCCTGCATCACAAGCCATGCGAGCTAAGCGTGGGCCAGCAGCAGCGCGTCGCCTTGGCGCGGATGCTGGCCAACGATCCCGCAGTGATTCTGGCCGACGAGCCGACCGGAAACCTGGATCCCGAGACCACCGATCACGTAATCAAGTTTCTTGAAGATGTCAACAAAGAAGGCCGGACTGTCGTCATGGTCACCCACGATCCCCGCGCCGCTGAAAAGGCAAAAAAGACACTGCGATTAAACAACGGGGCTATCCTCTCGAATGATCAGGGCTGGGGAAAATTGCATGTTGCTTGATGAGATTCAAAACCGCCTCGACGTGGTTCCATGCTTGACACTAGATGCGGAAATAGATAAAAATTACCAAAAGTCATGCTGGTCCTTTGGTAATCCATCAGGTAGCAATATGTGGGATTTCATGTCCATAACCAAGGCCCTGGCCGATGAAAACCGGGTCCGTATGCTGCTTGCCCTGCAAAAACAAGAACTTTGCGTCTGCCAGATCATCGAATTGGTGAAACTCGCCCCGTCCACGGTCTCCAAACACATGTCCATCTTGAGGGCTGCGCGTTCTCGTCGACGCCCGCAAGGACGGGCGCTGGATGTATTACCGCTTATCCGGGTCGAAATCTTCGCCAATCGTCCGCGGTGCCATTGAGTGGGCGCGGAAATCGCTGGCCGACGATCCGCAAATAATCGGCGATGCCAAGCGACTGGAACAAATCCTCAAGATGGACGCCCACAAATTGTGTGAAAGCCAATGCCTGCCCAAGCCAAGAAAGGGCGACAAGGAATAATCTCCACCCCGGATTACTGGTTTGGCTGAAAATACTGATGACCGCCCCCGCCAATCCTCCTGTAAAACTAAAAGTCCTTTTTCTATGCACCGGCAACTCGTGCCGCAGCCAGATGGCCGAGGCATGGACGCGGGAATTGTTCGGCGAGTGTATCGAAGCCTATTCAGCAGGTACGGAAGCCCGCGGTCTTGATCCATACGCTGTTAAGGCAATGGCTGAAGCAGGGATTGATATTTCCAGCCAAAGATCGAAGCGCGTAGATGAGTTGCACGGCCTGGAATTCGATTACGTAGTGACCCTATGCGGCAGGGCCGGCGAAAACTGTCCGATATTTCCCGGTAAAGCCCAGGTATTTCACGCCATGTTCGATGATCCCCCAAGTTTGGCGGCAGGCGCACTAACGGAAGAAGAGCGTCTGGCGCCATACCGCCGCGTGCGCGATGAAATCAGAGAGTTTGTTCAAAGACTCCCGAATATAATTAATTAGCAGTATATCCTATGAATGAAGTTGCCCCAAAAAACCTGTCGTTTCTCAATCGCTACCTGACGCTGTGGATTTTCCTTGCCATGGCGGCGGGCGTGATGCTGGGGCGGTTTACCCCCGGCATGGCCGCCCTGATCGATAGCTTCAAAATGGACAAGACCACAAGCATCCCCATCGCCGCAGGCCTGATCCTGATGATGTATCCCCCGCTTGCCAAAGTCAGATACGAGGAACTTCACGACGTTTTTCGAAATTGGAAGATCTTGGGGCTCTCGCTTGTGCAGAATTGGGTGATCGGCCCGCTGCTGATGTTCGGCCTGGCTGTGATCTTATTACATAATCAGCCCGGTTACATGACCGGCCTGATCCTGGTAGGCCTGGCTCGCTGCATTGCCATGGTCATAGTATGGAACGACTTGGCCCGGGGAGACAGGGAATATGCCGCCGGGCTGGTGGCGTTTAACAGCATTTTCCAGGTTCTATTCTACAGTCTGTATGCCTATGTTTTCATCACCATCTTGCCGCCGCTCTTGGGCATGAAGGGTGAAATGGTTGAAGTCACCATCGGCCAGATTGCCAAAAGCGTTTTCATTTACCTCGGCATCCCGTTCCTGGCCGGAATGATCACGCGGTTTGCCCTTATAAAATCACAGGGACGGACATGGTATGAGCAAAAATTTATTCCCAAAATCAGCCCCATCACGCTCATCGCCCTGCTTTTTACGATTGTTGTGATGTTCAGCCTGCAAGGCCAAAAAATCGTGGACCAGCCCTGGGATGTGCTGCAAATCGCCCTCCCGCTTCTGATCTATTTTGTCGTGATGTTCCTGGTCAGCTTTTATATGGGCCGCAAAATTGGCGCTACCTACGCCCAGACCGCGACGCTCTCGTTCACGGCGGCCAGCAATAATTTCGAGCTGGCCATTGCCGTGGCTGTGGCGGTTTTCGGTATGCAGAGTAACGAAGCCTTTGCCACGGTGATCGGACCTTTGGTCGAGGTCCCGGTAATGATCGGACTAGTGAACGTCGCATTGTTTTTCATGCGGCGTTATTATGGGCAATCTGAATAAATTGGAAAAGGAATTTGTATAGGGCCGATTTGTAATCCGCTCTGGCGACAATCGGCCTGGGAAGATATACTCTGCCCGACTTTTCCTTGTCTTGGGCGCTGTCGCTATGTTCTTGTCTTATCGAATGTTAATATCGCTTGCTCGCCGGGCTATCCGTGCGGTAATTATTTTAGCGGCCGTACTCTTGCCGGTTCTAACCGGCTGCGTCGAGCGGCGGATGACCGTCCGCACCAATCCGCCCGGCGCCTTGGTTTACGTGGACGATTATGAAATCGGCGCCACCCCGATTTCCGCCGATTTCACTTATTACGGCACGCGAAAAATCCGCATAGTGAAAGACGGTTACGAAACCCTGACCGTCATGCAGCCGTTTCCCACGCCGTGGTATGAAGTTCCGCCCATCGATTTTATCACCGAGAATTTCGTGCCCGGCAAGATCCGCGATCAGCGCGTGCTCGATTACCAACTCAAACCGCAGATGATCGTGCCCACCGATCAGCTTATGTCCAGGGCAGAGGGATTGCGGCACAATAACATGGTCGTTCCGGCAGGGGCAACCATCCCGCAGCCCGGCGGATTAGCGCCCGCCGAGCAACCCACGGCCCCAAGCACAATTCCAAGCGCTTTGCCGGGAACAGTGCCAGGCGCTTTGCCGGGAACAGTACCCAGCCCCAATTCTTATCCGCCTCCGAACACATCGATTCCTCCGGGCGCAGCCATTCCGCCGAACACTTATCAACCGCCCGCCGGAATCGGCGGCCAACCGATCTACGAATTACCGCCGAGATGAATGAACATAAGTAGATAGTAGATGGTAGATGGTAGATAGTAGATAGTATGCGGCATGTAGCTAGGCTTGGGGGATGAGCGATTTTGCCAGCCCGCGAATCAGACGCCCGACTCTGTCGGTTAAAACAAGCAATTCTGACTTTGCTGAATCGGCGATATAGTTTAAGCCTTGAGAAATCAGAATTTGCGTTTCTAACTCTCGAAGTGAGCCTAATGCAATAGCTAAAAAGTTATGAAAGTCTTTTTTTGTATAACGTCCTTGACCTTCCGCAATGTTGGAAGGAATTGACACCGCAGCCCTGCGCATCTGGATCGTTAATCCATAAAGCTCTTCCTTGGGCATGGTTTTAGTGACACGATAAACAAGCAGAACCAACTCCATCGCTTTTTGCCACGCAACAAGGTCGCGATAATCCTTCCCCGCCATTGAACAACTCCCATATTTAAAACTTGGCAACAGTATTTGCCGTCTGGCAACACATGCCATCTACCATCTACCATCTACCATATACCACCTACCATATACCACCTACTCATTTAATTCCCGCCCCCTTTTGCATGACACCCCGCACGCCCAACATTTCCGGATGCCGGGCAATCTTGTCGGAAAACACCCGGGCGTCGTCCACGATGGGTTTCAGTTCGCGGCTTACTTCGTCTATATTTCGGGCGGCCCGATTTATGTGCTGGTACAGCTCGGGATTATTGACCAACTGGCCGATCGTGCCTTCGGAGCTGTTCAGGGCCTGGCTGAACTTGAGCATCTCGTTCACGAGTTTGTCCAGTCTTTCCGTGCCCCGGTCAAGGTTGTCGATAAGCACTTCGCCCTTATCGCCCAAGGGCTTGGTGAATCCCTCCATGTTTTGCAGGTTGCGATCCAACGCCGCCATCGTCTCCCGCATCTTGGCTACCGTGTCGTGGGTGTCCTTGATCATCTGCGGCATTTGCTGCATGGCCGAGCGGAGTTGCTCCTGCGTCTCGCGGTCGCCGATGATGTTCCTGGTGCTGGTCATGATGTCGTTGGCCTGATCCACGGCGTTTTTCAGCCCGTCCCGGTTCTGCTCGAGCATGGAATTCAGCGTATCCAAGGTGACGGTGAGTTTTCTGCTGGCCGCACCAGGTCGCTGCTGGTGCTTTGCACCGAGGTTATGGTGCTGTCGAATTTGTCCTGGATGTTGGCGATCAATTGTGTGGGCTCGGGCGTGTACACCCCTTTGAGCCTGTCGCCGTTTTTCCAGACTTCCTTGGTCATCGGTTCGCTGGGCGAGCGGATGAATTCCAACGTGGCGTCGCCCAGCAAATTCGTTTGCACCCGGCAGACCTCGTTCTTGTGCAGGGTGTATTTTTCTTGAATCGCCACCGTTACCTCCACCATGGAGTCGTCGTCGGCAAAGCGGACGTTGGTCACCCGGCCGATGAGGATCCCGCTTTTGCGCACGGGCGTGTCTTTGTTGACTCCCGGCAATTGGTAAAAAGTGATATAAAGCGTATATTCGCCTTGGATCAGTTTAGGCATTTCGCCGAACATGGCGATTAGTATACCCAGGATGAGCAGGGTGACGAAAACCATAAAACCCACGCGAAATTGCATTGCTCGTTCTTCCATGATTCACCTTCCATTTTGTTGGCGCATTTCCATCAGGCGTTCGCCCGCCTCGCCGCGCACGAATTGCGTCACGCGGGGATCGCCGCAGCGCTCGATCTGGTTCGGGTGGCCGTCGTAAATTATTTGCGGCTCGTTTTCCCGCAAGCGATCGAGCGAATACATCATCACCACCCTGTCGGACGTCTTTTGCGCGGTCCGCATGTCGTGCGTGACAATCACGCTCGTGACCGGATGGCGGCGGCGCGTGCTTACGATCAACTCGTTGATCACGTCGCTCATGATCGGATCCAATCCCGTGGTCGGCTCGTCATAAAGGATGATTTCCGGTTCCAGGGCCAACGCCCGGGCCAATCCCACGCGTTTTCGCATCCCGCCCGAGAGCTCGGCCGGTTTTTTCATAAGCACGCTCTCAGGCAAGCCCACCTCGGCAATGCGGGCCGAAATTATGCGCTTTATCTCCTCGGCCGATTTGTTGGTGTGTTGACGCATGGGAAAGGCGATGTTTTGGGCGATGGTCATGCTGTCGAACAAGGCCGCCTGCTGAAATAAAAATCCGAAACGGATCCGCTGCCTGGTAAGTTCTTTTTCGTGCATGGCGGCCAGGTTCTGCCCGTCGAAATACACCGCCCCCCGGCTGGGACTGATCAACCCGATCATGGTCTTCAAAAGCACGGTCTTTCCGCACCCGCTCTCGCCGATAATAGCCATCGTCTGCCCGCGCGAAATCGACATGTTGATCCCGCGCAGCACCCGGTGCCGGCCAAAATCGACGTCCAAGGACTCGATCTTCACCAGCGCCTTGTTCGATTCGTTGTTAGGAAGCGATGTAGCGACCATGTTACAGCTTTCAGCCATCTGCCGTCAGCTTTCAGCGATCAGCTTTCTGGCGCCGTTTTTAATAGCTATATTACGGCTGATGGCTGACTGCTGACTGCTGACTGCTAATAGCTAGCTCGTGATTTTCGGCGCCTCCGGCCAAAGGGTGTAGTAGACGCCGTCCAGAAAAATGCCCAAAAGCAGGTTCAATAACATTATAATGACGAAGGAAATGACAAAGGCCGACGTGGCCGCCCGGCCCACGCCCTCGGCCCCGGGTTCGCAATTAAAACCGCGATGGCACCCGATCAAGGCAATGGCCGCCCCGAAAAAAAGGCTTTTAAAAATGCCCGCGAACAGGTCGAAATGCCCTACAAAACGCTGCGAGTTCTCCAAGTAATGATGCGAATCGATGCCTAAAATGCACACCGAATAAAAATACCCGCCGGCCACGCCCATGAAATCCGCCACCAGCGTCAGCGCCGGAATGAGCATCAGGCAAGCCAGGAACCTGGGCACCACGAGGTAGTAAATCGGATTTGCCCCCATGCTGGCCATGGCGTCGATCTGCTCGGTCACGCGCATGGTTCCCAACTCCGCCGCCATGGAACTCCCTACTCGGCCGGCAAGCATCGTGGCCGCCAACACCGGCCCCAATTCGCGCACCAGGGACAGATTGATCACCACGCCCAATCGTGTCTCCATGTTCATCATGCGAAACTGCGTATAGGTCTGCACGGCCATTATCATGCCGATAAACGTGCCCGTGATGGCAACCACCGGAAGGCTCATCACGCCGATTTGATAAAAATTCGGCAAAATGGTCTCCCGCCGCGGCAGCCGCGAGAAAAGCCAGCCCAGCATCCGATAGGCAAACAACGAAATGCTGCCCAAGCCGGCCATCCAATCCAGGATTATTTCCCCAAAATCCGTAATCCAGTTTACAGCCCATTGCATGAGCCTGGCCATACGCGACTGGGACACGGAACCGGTGATATTCGATGCACTTGCCATATGAGTCGAAAAAGATGATTTCTCAAGGGCTGGTCAATTCATTGACCAGTTTCAGATAAGGCAAATTTAAATCACAATATTAATGCCTTTGATATTTCGACCTTAAGAGATTCCGGCTTGAGCAAACTTTGCCGGTTATATTAAATGGGCAATATAGGTAATGCTGATAAGCATCCTGCTGCATTTTACCTTCCAGATTCTGCCAGCAACGATTCGAGCCGCTTAGCAAGCGATTTTGGCAGTTTGCCCAGAAGTTCGCGGCCCACCAGCCCCACGTCGATCATGTCGCGGAGATGAACCCGGTCTTGATCGCGGTTGGAAAGTAGTTTCATTTGCACCAGGCCCGGCAAAGACACCACGTTTATCCCAGGAGAAAGCTCTTGGCATTGATCTAAAGCAGGCGAAGGATACTCATACTCCGGCCGGACCTTTTCGCCCGCCCAGACAATGTGAACGGCTTTCCGTGGATTGGGATCGTCCCGCTTAAGAAACATCCCCACGCCCATCACCTCGAAATAATCCATTCCGACCGACGTTGCGGCTGCCCGGGCCTTGGGTAAATCATTCCGGTTGATAAGGAGATCAACATCTTTGGTTGTTCGCACGGCGGCGGGATCTTTCGAAGCCACCCAAAGCGCAACCGCCTGCCCGCCCACCAAGGCGTATGGAATCCCCGCCTCTGTCAACGCCCGGCATATCCGCTCAAGACAATCCGTTACGTCGTCCAAGGCCATAAGATATTGCCTCCAAGGATTTCCGATGTTGTTTAATATAGAAGCCATGCAATACATCCAAAACAGTAGCCTTCATTAATCTAACAAACTATTGGCTTTGGGTTAATACCCTCGCAACAGCGATAAAAAGCCCCCCGTGTGTTCACGGGGGGCTAAATACTCAATAGGCGGCAGTTTCATGCGGAAATTATGTGCTTGTTCCATCCGCGGTCGAATCTCCCGCGCCCGCGGCGGCAACTGCCGGCTGAGGTTCCACATGCGGTTCTTCTCCGACCGTGCCGCGGAATACAAGGTGCTTCTTTCCGCCCACGTCCTTGACTTCGACCATGATCGTATCCTTGCCCTGGAACTCGCCCTTTAAAAGTTCTTCGGAGAGCGGATCCTCGACGAAGTTTTCCAGGGCCCGGCGCAACGGTCGGGCGCCGAAATCCAGGTTCGAGCCTTTCTTCACCAGGAAGACCTTGGCCTCGTCGGTGAGCACCATTTTCAAGCCGTACTCGGACAGCCGGGTGCGAATCTTCCCCAGCTCCATTTCCACCACTTCGCCCAGGTCATTTTGCGTCAGGTGGCGGAACACGATCGTGTCGTCCACGCGGTTGAGGAACTCGGGCCTGAAAACCTTTTCGATCTGTTCCTGCACGCGGCCCTTCATGTTTTCGTACGTAGAATCTTCGTCGGGTTTTTGGAACCCAAAGGCCGCCTCGTTCTTTATCGCCTCCGCCCCGGCGTTGGTGGTCATGATAAGGATTGTGTTGCGGAAATCCACGTTCCGGCCAAAGCTGTCCGTCAGCCTGCCTTCCTCCATCACTTGCAGGAGCATGTTGAACACGTCGGGATGGGCCTTCTCGATTTCGTCGAGCAAGACCACGGCGTATGGCCTGCGGCGGATCTTTTCCGTCAACTGCCCGCCTTCTTCGTAGCCCACATATCCCGGCGGCGCGCCGATCAAGCGGCTGACGTTGTGTTTTTCCATGTATTCGCTCATGTCGATCTGCACCAAGGCGTCCTCGTCGCCGAACATGAACTCGGCAAGCGCCTTGGCCAGCAGGGTTTTGCCCACGCCCGTCGGCCCGGCAAAAATAAAGCACCCGGTGGGCCGCTTCGGGTCTTTCAAACCGCTGCGGCTGCGGCTTACGGCCTTCGATATCGACTTTATCGCCTCGTCCTGGCTGACCACGCACTTGTGCAGGTCTTGTTCCATCTTCATCAAGCGCATCGAGTCTTCGGTCGAACAGCCGCGTAAGCGGGATGCCGGTGATCTTCGAGACCACTTCGGCAATCACGTCGGCGTCGACCACTCCGTCGGTCTCCCGCGATTTCTCCCGCCACTCGTGCGTAATCGTTTGTTTCTTTTTCTTCAGCTTGTCGGCCTGATCCCTAAGCGCGGCCGCCTTTTCAAAATCCTGATTGGCCACCGCCTCTTCCTTTTGCTTGTTGAGTTCCTCGACCTGCTCGTCGATTTCCTTCAAATCGGGCGGCCGGGTCATCGATTTCAGGTGCACCCGGGCACCGGCCTCGTCAATCACGTCGATGGCCTTGTCCGGCAGGCACCGGCCAGTAATGTACCGCCCGGAAAGCTCGACCGAGGCCTCCACGGCGTCGTCGGTGATCTGCACGTGATGGTGCTGCTCGTACCGATCGCGCAGCCCTTTAAGAATCTCCACCGTCTCATGCTTCGTGGACGGCTCGACCATCACCACCTGGAAGCGGCGATCCAACGCGCTGTCCTTCTCGATGTATTTGCGGTATTCATCGAGCGTGGTGGCGCCGATGCACTGGATTTCGCCGCGCGAGAGCGCGGCTTGAGCACGTTCGAGGCGTCGATGGCCCCTTCCGCACCACCCGCGCCTACCAAAGTGTGCAACTCGTCGATAAACAAGATCGTATTCTTGGCGCGGCGGACTTCGTTCATCACGGCCTTGATCCGCTCCTCGAACTGCCCGCGATATTTCGTGCCCGCGACCATCATCGCCAGGTCCAGCACCACGATCCGCCGGTCCATAAGCAACTCGGGCACGTCGCCCTGCACCACGCGTTGTGCGAATCCCTCGACTATTGCGGTTTTGCCCACTCCCGCCTCGCCCAACAAAACTGGATTATTCTTGGTCCGCCGGCTGAGGATTTGCATCGTCCGCTCGATTTCCTTTTCCCGTCCGATCACCGGATCGAGCTTGTTTTGCCGGGCGAGTTCGGTCAGATCGCGGCCGAAACTATCCAAAGCGGGCGTTTTCGATTTGCCCCGCGGGGCCTCGCCGCCGCCCGGCGCCCCTGGAATGCCGCCGGCCCGCTCCGCGCCCTCGGGCCCTTCCATGCCGTGCCCCAGAAGATTCAAAACTTCTTCGCGGACCTCTTCCAATTTCAGCCCCAGGTTCATCAGCACCTGTGCGGCCACGCCCTCTTGTTCGCGCAGCAGGCCCAGGAGGATGTGCTCGGTGCCCACGTAATTGTGGCCCAGGTTTCGGGCTTCCTCCATGGAATACTCGATGACCTTTTTGGCCCGCGGCGTTTGCGGCAGTTTGCCCATGGTTACCATGTCGGGCCCGCTCTGCACCAGTTTTTCCACCTCCAGGCGGATCTTGCGCAGGTCAACGTCCAGGTTCTTGAGCACGTTTGCCGCCACGCCCGAACCTTCCTTGATCAGGCCCAGCAATATGTGTTCGGTGCCGATGTATTCATGATTGAACCGCTGCGCCTCTTGGTTGGCCAGTTGCATCACTTTTCGCGCCCGGTCTGTAAATCGCTCGTACATTGTATTCTCCGTTATTGTCGATTTCTTATTGTCTTGCCCTGGATGCCAAAATGTCAGGTTTAAGCGTTATTTCACCTGCCATTATGTTTTACGCAATTGTCATGCCGTTTGCATGTTTAGCTTTTCAAAAGTCCCCTCTCCCGACCAACCTTCGGTCGGTACCCGGAGAGGGTTAGGGTGAGGGCGATGTAATCTCTTGTTCTGGTCGCACTCCCTTATTTTTCACATAAGCATTCAACAACTCTCGTTCCCTTTGTATTTCCAACTCCCATTTCTCGGCGCCGTCGAAACAGACAAGTTGATCCAGTTGCTTCCATGCCTCGCCGTATCGGCCGGTGTGCCTTAAAACGGTCGCCAGCATCATGCGGGCGTCCAAGTCGCGGGCGTTTTCCCGCAGCAATTTGTTCAATACTCGCTCGACCTGGTAATAATCCCCTTTCAAATACAGGTCAACCGCTCGACCGAATGGATTTTCGCACCCGCCCGCTTCGTCCTTTGCCGCCTCATGCCGCAATTTCACGGCGGAAACTATGGCCGCCATGCACCAAACCGCCCCCAGCAATGCCCATACAACTTTACGCATGGCCGGAGTCATTAGTTCCGTCCAGCCAAAGCTGCATACTGTCGCCGCGCTGAGCATTACAGCAGCAATCGCTGCCACGCCCAGGGCCGACCAACTGCCGCTCGACCATATATGCGGAAGACCGGGCCAAACATATATAGCCCAAGGCCTTTTTCGCATGGCCATCTATCCTCCTTGAATAATGATCTGTAAGGTGCGTGAAACGCGCCGCCTTCAATTGGATTTTATGCGTTTAACCCACCCTACAAAATTGCCGACAATCTCGGCAAAATCATAATTTGTCGGCCAAGGAATTGTAACTTCTAAAATAACCTGAATCAAGGCAACTAAAAGTACCATAACCCCTTAGGATTGCACACTCCGGGCCGATCTGTAAAACTAAATTGTTATGCAATACCAATTCTCATCCGCTGCCCAGCGGGCCTTGATCCATGCGGCCGGTTGCACCAATCGTGCCGATTACGTCGAGTTGGCCGCGCCGGCCTTGCTTTTGGGCTTATTAAACGAATCCGAATGCCGGGCGGCTCTTTTGCTAGCTGAACACGGAATAACCGCGGAATCCGTATATCAGCAATGGCCTAAATTGCAATTATTTCCGTCTGATGGGGGATTTGATACTGCTAATCCAATTATCCTCACGCCCGAGTTGGATCGCTCGCTTCAATTCGTCAGTCATTTGGTGGCGGAATACGTCAATCCCCCCATGTTGGAAACCGAGCACTTGTTGCTCAGCCTCCTGGAAGCCGAAAACGAATTGGCCCATTGGTTAAACCAGCGGGGGGTGCGATCAGAGGAAATCAAGGCCGACATTCGTAAACGATATGGTTATCAAGAAGGCCCTTTGCCCATCGAACCCGAATCCATTTCAAACAGTGGGCAGTGGGCAGGGGACAGCGGACAGTCGGACACGTTTAGCCGCGAGCCGGCGAGCGATCTCAAGCACCCGTTTAGCCGCGAGCCGGCGAGCGATCTCAAGCACCCGTTTAGCCGCGAGCCGGCGAGCGATCTCAAGCACCCGTTTAGCCGCGAGCCGGAGGCGAGCGCAGCAACCGCAAACAGTAAGCAGCGGACAGTAGCCACCGGGCAGAACATGCAAAATGGCAGTCAGCGGCAAAGTGAGATTCATCCTTCATCCTTCATCACTCATCCTTGTTTCCGCATCATCGACGCCGCGGCAAATCGTGCCCGCGAGGCCCTGCGTGTAATCGAGGATTTCGTCCGCTTCGCGCTCGACGACCGGCGCCTCACTGAACAATGCAAGCAACTCCGCCACGATCTGGCCGCCCTGTTGGGCCAGATCCCAGGCGAGCGGCTTTTAGCCGCACGGGAAACCCAATCCGACGTGGGCACAATGCTATCCACACCCTCCGAAGAGCAACGCTCCGACGCGACCGATGTGCTTGCGGCCAATTTCGCCCGGCTCCAAGAGTCGCTCCGCAGCCTGGAGGAATTCGGCAAACTAATCGACCCCATCTGGGCGGCCAAAATCAAACAGTTCCGCTATCGCACTTACACCCTGCATCGGGCCGTGGAAATCACCCGAACCAGCATCAAACGCCTTGCCAATGCCCGGCTCTACGTGCTCATCGACGGACGAGCCACCCTCGAAGAATTCCGCCAATTAGTCCAAACTTTGATCTCAGCCGGCGTGCATATTTTGCAACTGCGAGATAAAAAACTCGACGACCGCCAACTATTGGAACGCGGACGAATATTATATGAATCAACACGGGGCACAAGCATACTTTTTATCATGAACGACCGGCCCGACATGGCCGCCCTATGCCGTGCCGACGGAGTCCACTTGGGCCAGGAGGACATGTCGATAAAGGACGCCCGGGCAATCGTAGGCCCCGATGCGCTCATCGGCGTTTCCACCCACACCATCCAGCAAGCCCGGCAGGCGGTCCTCGACGGAGCCAACTACATCGGCGCCGGCCCAACGTTTCCGTCTGAAACAAAGCAGTTTGAAAAATTCCCCGGCCTGGATTTTTTAAGAGAAATAGCCGCCGAAATCCGCCTCCCCGCCTTTGCCATCGGCGGAATCACCCCCCAGAACCTGCCCCAAGTCCTCCAAACCGGAATCACCCGCGTGGCCATCGCCGGCGCAATCGCCTCCATCCCCAATCCCGCCGCAATGGTTTATAATTTATTGGGACAACTTGGCATTAAAAAATCTTAAAACCTTTGAGCAGGCGTTGCTGCCCTGACTTTTAATCATTTATGCAATACGAAGTCGAACAAAAATTCCCCGTCGCAAACATGCAGGCCCTGCACAAGCGTTTGATCGCTCTTGGGATAACGATTGGCGAAACGCAGGTGGAGGTCGATTCATATTTCTCCCATCCGGCCCGCGATTTCGCCAAGACCGACGAGGCCCTGCCATCCGCCGCAAAGGGCCGAAGAATTTCATCACTTACAAAGGCCCAAAAATCGACGCCACGACCAAAACCCGGTGGGAAATCGAACTGCCCTTGCCCGACGGAGAAGAACCGTTCCACGCCTGGACCGGTTTGCTCGAGGCATTGGGATTCAAACCATTCCGCGAGGTCCGCAAATCGCGGCGCAAGGCCAAAATCCCCTGGCAAGCCCAGGAAATCGAATGCTCGCTGGATCATGTCGAAGGCCTGGGAAATTTCTGCGAATTGGAACTGCTGGCCGACCAGGCCGGCCTGGAAACCGCCAAATCCTCAATCGCCTCCCTGGCCGCCGAACTCGGCCTGAAACAAAGCGAACGCCGCAGCTACCTGGAATTGTTGTTGGAGGCCGGCGGCTAAAGGCCGGAGACGGGAGGTCAAGGCTGACGATAAATGAAAAGAAATGAAAAATGATGACACTCATCACTCATCATTCATCACTCATCATTTATTCTCCACATTCTCCGTGTTCTCCGTGGTAAAATATACAGCCCAGATTCGGGCCAAAATCGTGCCCGTTAGCACGCAGCCGAAGGTGTAGATGGCCGGCGGGATGGTGGCAGTCGGATAGTCGCCAAAGACCCGCATGGCAAGGACCGTCCCCAGCCCGGCGTTTTGCATGCCCACTTCCAGGGTCAAGGCCCGCCGCATGGACGAGGGCAGGCCCATAAAATAAGCGCCGCTCCAACCGCCTATGTATCCTATTACATTCACCGCCAGCAAGGCCAAGAAAAGCCGCGCGTCCATTTGCACCAGAGACTCTCGATTTACCGCCACGACAACGCTGATGATCCACAAGATGCTCAGATTGGCCACAATGCCTGCGTATCGGCCGGCCAATCGCCGCCACGGTGAATAATATCGCGAAAGCAGATGGCCCGCCACCACCGGCAAAACCACCATCCAGGCCAGCTCGCAACTGACCCGCCCCAGCGGGAATTCGACATGTCTTCCCAGGCAAAGCCACAATCCAAACGGCACCACTATAGGTGAAAGCAACGTCAACGAAGTGGTTATGCTCACCGAATAACTCACATTGCCCCGCGCGACCATCGTAAGCACGTTCGATGCCATAGCGCCGGGCACGCACCCGACAATGATAATGCCTATCCGCAAACCGTCGTCCAGGCCGAACACCCAGGCCATGCTCCAGCCCAAAAAAGGCATGACCGTGTATTGTACGGCAGTTCCTCCGATCACCGTGGGCCAACGTCGAAAGACCATGGCAATTTCTTCCTTGGGCAAAAGCGATCCCAGGGCGAACATTGTCACGGCAAAAAAGCAATTCAGCACCGGCTTGCTTGCCAAAAACGGATCCCAAACGCCCGGCATCAACTGAGGCCAAAAGTATGCCAGGCATCCAAAAAGACAAAGCCACAATAGCAGGAGGCGTTGGAACATGGTTCGACAAGTATAGGTTATTTTGCCCTTTCGTTGAAATGGGGAATCTGCGATACTTGGGACGCAAATGTTAGCGTAGCAGGCACACTCCGTGTGCTGTCGGCATCATACTACAAAAACAATTTCGGAAGGAACCGATATGCCAGGATCCAAACCTTACAGGATTTTCTTTTCGGCGGGCGAACCCAGCGGAGATTTGCACGGGGCCAACCTGATCCGGCAATTGCAAAGCCGCTGCCCGAATCTGGAGGCGGTCGGATACGGCGGGCCGAAAATGGCCGCCGCCGGATGTAGTTTGCATGCCGATCTTACTGCTTTGGCAGTGATGTGGATCGCCCGAGTATTGGTGAATTTTCACAAGTTTTGGGGGCTGGTGAGCCGGGCGGATCGATATTTTCGCCATCACTGGCCGGATGCCGTGGTGCTTATCGACTATCCCGGTTTTAACTGGTGGATCGCCCGGCGTGCGAAATTGCACGGCATTCCCGTCTTTTATTACACCCCGCCGCAAATCTGGGCCTGGGCGACGTGGCGGGTAAAGAAAATGCGAAAGTTCGTGGATCACGTCCTGTGCAGCCTGCCCTTCGAGGAAGACTGGCTGCGCAAACGCGGCTGCAACGCCACGTTCGTGGGCCATCCGTTTTTCGACGAGGTCGAGCGATATGCGCTTGATAAAGAGTTTATCGACGAGCATCGGCGGCAAAGCGGCCCGCTGGTGGCCATCCTACCCGGCTCGCGAAACCAGGAGGTCGCCAACAACCTGAAATGGTTTTTAAAGGCGGCCGCGATCATCCGCCGGCAGGTGCCGGACGTCCGCTTTGCCATGGCCTGTTTCAAGCCCCACCAGGCCGAAATCGCCCGGCGCGAGGTCGAGGCGGCCGGATTGCCCGTGGAAATTTGCGTGGGAAAAACACCGGAGCTGATGTCCCTGGCCGATTGTGCCATGGCCGTTTCCGGGTCCGTTTCGCTGGAACTGCTGTATCATGCCACGCCCACGGTGATTTTGTATTGGATCAGCCGCTTGGGCTATTTCGTGCAGGGATTTTTCCGCAAGGTGAAGTACATCACGCTGGTAAATTTGCTCTCGACCGGCGAACTTTATCCGCGGGACCTTTCGCCTTACGATCCCGCGCAGCCCGACGCCGATAAAGTGCTTTTCCCCGAATATTTGACCTGCGAAGACAAGTCGGAACAAGTAGCGGGCCACGTGATCGAGTGGCTCCTCGATCCGGCCAAACGCTCAGTCCGCGTGGCGCAATTGAAGACCTTAAAGGACAAGGTCGCCCACGGCGGGGCGTCGGGCCGGGCCGCCCAGTACATCCTCGACGTGCTTGCCAAGCGCCGTCACCCCATCCCCAGGCCCCATTTCCTGCCCGTCAGTGAAAAAGTAAGCGGCAGCCAGTGAACAGCGGATAGCGCGCAGAGGACAGTGGACAGTGAACAGAAGAAAAGAAAAAATGAAGAATATCGAATCCTGAACCTCGAATCCTGAACCCTGAACCCTGAACCCTTCAATGTTCGGCGAACCCGGCCCTACTCAATACGACATCCATTTCAAACTGCTGGGCATTCCCATCCGCATCCACCCGTTTTTTTGGCTGGTGGCGGTTTTTTTGGGTGCCAGTAGCGGCGGTGCAATCGAAGTCCTGATCTGGGTGGCGGCGGTGTTGATCTCCATTCTGATCCACGAATTGGGCCATGCCCTGGTCATAAAAACATTCGGATTTCGCCCCTGGATTGTGCTTTATGGCATGGGCGGATTGGCATGCCACGACCCGGCCGAAAACTACAATTCCAAGGCCAATACGCCCTTGGGACAGATTTCCATCAGCATTGCCGGACCCTTGGCGGGTTTTATCCTGGCTGCCGTGCTGCTGGGTGTGCTTTATGCGGCGGGTTTCGGGCATCAAATAAGCTACGAAATGCCTTTCAACTTGAGACCTTTTTGGAATGAAGTGATAAGTCTGGCTGATCTGATCAAGGGCTACCACGAACCCAGCCGGCTGGTGCGCTTTGTTAACGATATTTTTTTCATCAGCATTTTCTGGGGCCTGATGAATCTGCTGCCCATCTATCCCTTGGACGGCGGGCAAATCATCCGCGAAATCCTGCTCTATTTCAATCCCCGCGAAGGCGTGCAACAATCGTTGATACTCTCCATCTTTACAGCGGGACTGGTTGCCATTTTCGGGGCGATCAAATTGCATGACTACTACATCGCGATCTTTTTCGCCTTCCTGGCCTACGAAAGTTTTGTTGCCATGCAAGCCCTTTCCCGCGGCGGCAGATGGTAACGGCCCATGAACGTGGCGGCAGAATATTTTTTTGGGAAAATATCCATTAATTGTCCATCAAGGTATTGAAATGCCGGCAGGATCATGTAAAAAATATTAAAGGGATTTGTTCATTTCCGGCATGAATAACGCTTGCCGGAGAAAAGACAGACGAATTTGTTTGTCGGCAAAGGGGGCCGAAATTACCACAATTTTTTTTATCGGCCGACGGATCGGATCTTCAATAATCGGAAGTTCCCCAGTTCGGCCAAGCCGCGAACCTTTAAAGGAGAAACAACAGTGGCCAAGAAAGCAGCGAAAAAGGCGGCCAAGAAAAGCACCGCCAAAAAGGTAGCCAAAAAGGCTGCCAAGAAGAAAATGTCCAGGTCCTGCTGCTGCAAGTAAACAGCTTTTAAGCAGACCTGACCGGCTTTGCTTCACCCGGACTACGACGAGAAAGGGCCGTCGGAATCACGCGTTCCGGCGGCTCTAACTGTTTGCAGTGAAAGGAGTTATTGCAATAATTGATCTGCTACTGCCAAGGCCAGGTTATCCGGTGGTCGGCGGATTTCGGCGTTGACTGAGCGGGTGAATTGCTGACATCGTTCGTATTGCCGTTTTGAGGCAAGTATCGCTGCATCCAAACCGGGTGAAAAAATATGACCGATGTCAGCACGGCCAGCTTGGCATAAGCCGAAAGGTTGGCGCCCCAATTATGTCCGAATAGTTTTAGGGCGGTGCCAAAGGAACTTTTAAAATGCAATCCGTGCGCCCACTCGATACTCCAAATTTCATCGAGTATGAGATGCGACATGTATCCCAAAACCACCGCCCCGGCCTTGTAAAGCCTGAGCGTGTTGTCGCCCGAGGCCAGCAAATAGGCGATTTCACCGAAAATTGCCGCGGCCGGCAGGCTGTGGAACATACCGCGATGCTCGGTGAAAAGTTTCAACAGCGCCGCCCCTCCGAAACGAATCAAAAGATATAATCCCGCGCATATCAAGATTATCATTTCGTTGGATAATCCCATCCGCTGCAAATGATGAATCATCATCACCGGCACGACCGCGGCGGCAAAGGCCATGCTCTCGTGAAGCGGCCGGCCCGGTCCGGAATCCAAGTCGGGCAACATTCCCGACACCCCGCACAACCCGGCGGCCAATATGCAACTGGGAATCGGCACGTCGTAAAAAAAATATGCCGCCGTTCCATAACCGGCGCCAGAATAGTGCTGAAGGTAATATGTGTTTTGAAACCGGCCATATAGAAGGGATTAGGGATTAGGGATTAGAGATTAGAGATTAGAGATTAGAGATTGGGGATTAGTGTTTTGAAAAGCAGCGGCCATTGGTCGCGCAAAACATCATGCCGCCACCGCCGCTTGGCGTGGGAGTTTTAGCGAAAATAGGGATTCGGGCCAAGGGCAAATTGACCGAATCGGCTCGATTGGCTTACTTGTTTATAATTCGGAATCTTTCTATTTCATCAAAGTTCACTCTATTGCCCAGCCCCTCATTCCCTTTTTGCCATCCCCCCTAATCTCTAATCTCTAATCCCTAATCCCTTATATCAAACCGCCCTGGACAATTATTGGGGTTTTGAGTACCTTCCCAAACCTTTGATCGCTTATCGCCAGTCTCATCACCAATGTTTGCGGGGCAACCTTTAAAGTCGTCACGAATGTTTGTAGGGCGACTTTTAAAGTCGCCTTACGTTTTATTACTTAAATCACATAACCGGAGAGGTTGATGGCTTCGGTGGTTGCGGCGCCAGCGCCGTCGCTGGGCTCGATAGCCCGGCTCCAAGATCTGATCTTGCCCGTAGGGATCATCGCCAGCGTTCTGGTGATCATGATTCCCTTGCCGCCGGCGTTGATGGACGTGCTCTTGTCCTCGAACATCACCATTGCCGTGCTCGTGCTTTTGACGACTGTTTTTGTTCGCACGCCGCTGGAATTCAATATATTTCCCTCGCTGCTTTTGGCCACGACGCTCTTCCGCCTGGTACTGAACGTCGCCACAACGCGGCTGATTCTGTCTCACGCCGGGACCGACGGCCTGTGGGCGGCCGGCGGAGTGGTAAAGGCCTTCGGCGAATTCGTGGCCAGCGACAGGATCGTGATCGGTCTGATTATCTTCGCCATTATCGTGGTGATCCAATTCGTGGTGATCACCAAGGGCGCCACGCGCATCTCGGAAGTTGCCGCCCGTTTCGCCTTGGACGGCATGCCCGGCAGGCAAATGGCCATCGACGCCGACCTGAACGCCGGCACCATCGACGAGCGCGAGGCCCAGCGCCGCCGCCTGGAAATCACCCAGCAGGCCGACTTTTTCGGGGCCATGGACGGTGCCAGCAAGTTCGTCCGCGGCGACGCCATTGCAGGCATCGTAATCACGATTATAAACATCGTGGGCGGGTTGTTCATCGGCATGATCGAATCGGGCATGAGTTTCAAGGACGCCGCCGACATTTTCACCAAGTTGACCATTGGCGACGGGCTGGTCACGCAGGTGCCGGCGTTTTTGATCTCCCTGGCCGCGGGCCTGCTGGTTACCCGCAGTAGCCAGGAATCCGACCTGCCCGCCGATTTCATCAAGCAATTGTTTTCCCGCCCGCAGGCATTGGCCGTGGCCGGCGGATTTCTAGGGGTCTTGATATTCACCAATTTACCGCGGATTCCACTGATGGCTATCGGCGGGGCGTGCGTGGGATTGGCGCTGACCATCAAGCGGCGCGAGCACCGGGCAGCGGCCGCCGTAAAGGCCAAAAAACAGGCCGACGCGGCCAAGCATCCTGAAGAACGAGTGGAAGATTTCCTGGCCGTCGATCCGATGGAGGTCGAAATCGGCGTGGGGCTGATACGCCTGGCCGATCCCAAACGCGGCGGCGATCTCTTGGAGCGAATCCAGCGGGTCCGCCAGAACGTGGCCGCCGACATCGGCATTATCCTCCCCAAGGTCCGCATCCGCGACAACATGCGATTGGAACAGAATCAGTATCGCCTCAAAATCGCCGACATGGTGGTGGCCGATGGAACGGTGTATCCGGGCAAGTACCTGGCCATCGACTCCCGCATGACAACCGGGAAGATCCAGGGCCTGGCCACAAAGGACCCGGCCTTTGGCACCCCCGCCGTGTGGATCGAGGCGGGTACCCGGGATCAGGCCGAGATGTACGGTTACACCGTTGTCGAGCCGGGTAGCGTCATCGCCACGCATTTGACCGAAACCGTGCGAAAAAACGCCGACGAAATTCTCACCCGCGACGCGGCAAAACACCTCATCGACGAACTGAAGCGCACCTCGCCCGCCGTAGTCAACGAACTGATTCCCGGCGTGATGAAGTTGGCCGAGGTGCAGCAAATCCTGCAAATGCTGCTGCGTGAGTCGGTGCCCATCCGGCAGTTGGGCCCGATCCTGGAGGTTTTGGGCGATTACGCCCCGCGCACAAAAGACCCCATCCTCTTGACCGAATACGTCCGCCACCGCCTGGCCCGGACCATCTGCACACGCTACCGCGACAAGGAGCATTGCCTGTATGTGATAACGCTCGATCCGGCGCTGGAGGATCGGATCCGCTCCGGTTTCGACCACAACGAGCACGGGATGTTTGTCCGCATGTCGCCGCAGGCGGTCGAGACAATCTGCCGCATGATTTCGGCCGAGTTGGAAAAACTGGTCACCGCCGGTCATCCGCCCATCGTGCTCGTCAGCCCGCAAATCCGCGCCGTTTTGAAACAGATGGCCGCCCCGCACATCCCGCAGTTGGTAGTGCTTAGTTACAACGAAATCACCCGCGATACGAAAATCGATTCATTGGCCATGGTTACCGAGGGACGTTAAATAATGTAAATCCGTGGCGAGCGCCGATGGCCGCCAACTCGCAGTATTGGTCGGCATGGTCGGCAGTCAGTCGTGACAAATCCTGAACCCCGAACCCCGAACCCTGAACCCTATCATGGAACTACGAACATATCGAGCCGCGACAATGAGCGATGCATTGGCCCTTGTCCGGCGGGAATTGGGCCCCGACGCGGCGGTCCTGCACACCCGCGAAGTGCAAGAGAAGCGGTTATTCGGCCTGTTTTCCGGCAGGCGGATGATCGAGGTCACGGCATCGCGAGACGTAAACGTTCCCAGCCGCCTGAAAACGAAAGAGCACGCGGATTCGGCATCGGCGAAAATATCGGCAGCGACGCACGCCCGGCCTCGTGCGGCCGCATCGCCGGCAGTTCTCGATTCGCCCCCGCGCCAGGCCCCGCTTCAGCCCCGCGTCGAGGAGCAGATCGCCGGATTGCACACGATGGTCAAGGAACTTTGCCGCCGCTCGAAATCCGGCGGCATCGACGATCTGCCGCAAGAACTCTTCGCGCTCTTCACCAGGCTCATCGACGCGGACGTGGGCGAGAACCTGGCCCAGGAATTGGTCGAGCGGCTAAGGCGCGAATCCCGGGGCATACTCGGCGATCCAGCTTCGCTCCAGGCGCGAATCGCGCACATGATCGAAGCCGACATCAGCACTGCCGGTTCCGATCGCCGTCACGCCGGGCCGGTGCCGGGTGGCGGCGCTAGTGGGCCCCACAGGCGTGGGCAAAACCACAACCATCGCCAAGCTGGCCGCCAATTACCGGCTGAAAGATAATCGCCGCGTGGGCCTGATTACCGTGGATACCTATCGCATCGCGGCCGTCGAGCAGTTGCGCTCCTACGCGAACATCATCGACCTGCCCATGCAGGTCGTTTCCACGCCCAGGGAAATGCACGAGGCCGTCCGCCAGTTGGCCGGCATGGATTTGGTGCTGATCGACACCGCCGGACGCAGCCCAAAGGATGAAATCCGACTCCGGGAACTAAAGGCTTTTATCAGCGAAGCCTCGGCCGACGAGGTGCATCTGGTCTTAAGCAGCGTAGCATCCTCGCGCACGCTTCAACAGACCGTCGAGCGCTTCGCCGCAGTAGGCGCCACGGCGCTGATCCTCACAAAGCTTGACGAAGCCAACGGCCTGGGGAATTTGCTGCCGGTGTTGCGCTTTAGCCGCCTGCCGCTAAGCTACCTGACCAACGGCCAGAATGTGCCGGACGATATTGAAATTGCCGATCCGCCGCGTTTGGCCAAATTGATTTTAGGATTGGAAGAAGTGTCCTTTTCGCATGCAATGCTATCGCACAGACATAACCAATCTCAACTCCGCACGTCCATTTGACCTTCAAATCAATATAAATCGACATAACTTTTAACCCAACAGGAGGTTGGAAACAGGAAAAAAAGTCAACTTCGCCCGGGCTTCGGCCGATAATGGGTGAGCATTATCGGCACCCGATGTGCTGTTAAACTGGAGCGAATATATAAAGTTTAATGGCAACCCAGGATTAGCTCGTGGCAAAAATTTATTGCGGAATCCTCGGCCTGCTGTCGTTCCTGACGACCTTGATACGCGGCTGGATTCACGGCGGCGACGCGGAATCGATTCTCCACACCGCTTGGCTTAACTTGCTGCTTTTCAGCGCCATCGGACTTGTCATCGGCTGGATTGCCGGAAGGATCGTGGAAGAAAGCGTCAATGCCCGCCTGGCCACCGAACTGGCCGAAAAAAAGAAAAATGCATAATGAATGAAACCGCTCGCGGTTTCGCGCTGCCGATCGGTGGATGATAGTTGATTGTTCAATCGAGAAGGATCTCAAAAATTAGGCGCGCTTTAGCGCTTCATCATGGAGGATCGCATGGCGACTATTCTTGCTCCGGACGATGTCGAGCAACTGTGGCTGGAATTCAAAAGGGACACGAGCAACCAGGAACTCCGCAACCGGCTGGTGGAAATCTATCTCCCGTTGGTGAAATACAACGGCGAACGGATCTGGGCCCGACTGCCGGAAGGAGTCGAACTGGACGACCTGATCTCGGCCGGCGTGTTCGGGCTGATGGACGCCATCGACGCCTTCGATCTTTCCCGGGGCGTGAAATTCGAAACCTATTGCGTGCCGCGCATCCGCGGCGCCATGCTCGACGAACTGCGGACCATGGATTGGGTCCCGCGCCTGGTCCGCTCCAAGGCCAGCAAGCTCAACGAAGCCATGAAAATGCTGGAGGCCAAACTCGGTCGCCAGCCCACCGACGCCGAACTGGCCCATACCATGAATATCTCCGTCCCCGAGCTGGAAAAAATGATGCTCGACGCCAACGCGGTGAATCTCATCAGCCTCAATAAAAAATGGTACGAGACCGACAGCTACAAAGACGTCCGCGAAATCGACATCCTCGAAGATAAAAAAGGCGAGGACCCCACAAGGCGAATCCAGAAAAACGACCTCATGCGCCTGGTCACGAAGGGCCTAAACCGCAACGAACGCCTGATCATTATCCTCTACTATTACGAAGAACTGACCATGAAGGAAATCGGCGCCACGCTGGATTTGTCCGAAAGCCGCGTCAGCCAAATGCACAGTTCCATAGTCCAGCGCCTGCAAAGCCAACTCTCCCGCCGCCGCCCGGAATTCGGCTCGTAATAAGTAAATAAAATTCCTCCAGGCGTGCCCGGCACGACATTGGCGGGAGGGCAAGTGGAAATATGCCGCGCTCGGGCGTTACCTGGAGGTAGAGTGTTCGGAATAAAGGTTCTATAATCAGTGTTTTAACGCGGCCGGTTGGGCCGCTGACGTTTATATCGTTTTGGAACAGGCCCGAAATCCCTTTCACAGCGCTCGGTCAACCGCCGTAATTGCACATTAATGCGGCGGGTGAAATCGAGATAAGCACGCAACTCCACCCGCACCGGCACGTCCCAATGATCCCGGCCGATGCTTATAAAATTGTGCAGGTTTTGATCGAGGTTATTCATTATCGCCTTCCTTAACATCGTCTTCTGGTTTCTTTACGTAAGACATCCCCGGTAGGTTCAGAGTTCATTATTTAGCAAAAAAAGGCGAGATTGGGGCAATTAGGCAAGGCGCAATAAATACGCCCGACAAAATACCATAGCATTCGCCGGGCGGAGGAAAGTATGGTTTTACGCTTTATCTAACCGGAATTTCCTTACTAGGATTTTTCCTTAGCCGGTGGCGTTTCCAAGGCTTGGGTGCCATGCCCACGCTGGCCGTGGGCATGTTTTTCCGTGAAAATCGCCTCATGGCCACGCAAGTGTGGCCATGCCACCCGCCCGCCACACTTATGTTGGATGCGCTCTATGGTTTTTCCTTAGCCGGCGGTGTTTCCGCAGCCTTTTCAGCACCTTGTTTGGCCGGCTTTTGACCATCCTGCCTGTGCCGCAAAAGGGGAATTGCCCGGTATAGATCGCGCGGGGTGATATAGCCTTTTTTGTCCGTGTCGATGCGGTCGAAGTTTTTCTGGATAAAAGGCGGGGCCTCGTCCTTGGTGATTTTCCCTTCGTGGTTCTTGTCAAATTTCTGGAAAAGTAGGGTTATTCTTTCCCTGAACACCTCCTCTCGAGAACCGGGATAATTCCACATGGCGGGACGTACGGGCGGTCCAAAACCTTGCCCGCCAAACCAGCCCACAGGCCGCGCCCATCCGGGACCGGGGCCGGACAGAGCGGCACGCAGCAAATGCTTCACGCCCCGGGAAAATTCCTCAAAGCTAAGTTGACCGTCATGGTTCGTGTCCAGGCGATCGAAAAGGGCTTTTAGATTGAATCCCGGGCGTCGGGCCTTTGATTATAGGCCAACAATTGCTGATACCAGTTTTGTCCATGCGGCTGCCAAGGATGCCGCGGCCCAACCCCATATTCCATCCACGGGGCCATCCAGGGGCGACCGGGCCTTTCGAAGTTGGCCTGCCAAGTGCGATGCGACGCTCCATGAGTGCCATATCGCCAGCGGTGATTCGGCGGCCCCCAAGGCCCATCTTGTTCCCAGGGACGCGGCCGCATCGGTTCGAAGGCCGCCAAATGGTGCTGAGGACCATGTCCCGGCCCTGCCCAAGACCGACCTCCAGGACCGTCTACGGGCGGCCCGGCCATCCAGCCAAATCCCATTCCCTGCCCACCAAAACCTCGCCCGCCCGTCCAACCTGGACCTCTTTCCGGTCTACCAAAGGTTTGGCCGCCCATCCAGCCGTGGCCCATTCCCGGCCCGGCCATCCAGCCAAATCCCATTCCCTGCCCACCAAAACCTCGCCCGCCCATCCAACCTGGACCTCTTTCCGGTCTACCAAAGGCTTGGCCACCCATCCAGCCGGGGCCCATTCCCGGCCCGGCAAATGGCGGCCCGGCCATCCAACCGCGTTGGCCGTCTAGTCTTCCTGGCGGCGGTCCTGGCATGGCGGGGTGGTCTTCTTTGTCGGCGGTTGTAACCGCGGAATCTTTTTGCAGCGCTGCCAACGTGGCCCGAATCGCGGCATGTTGCGCCGGCCGGGCAAGGACGATCAAGTGGTTGGTTTTCGGATCGATGTCCATGCGCAAGTCGGGCGCTCCTGCCAACAAGGATTGCATGACTTTCAATGTCATTTGCGGATCGGCCGCACCAACAGAATAAGCCTCCACTAAAACCGACTTTTGCTGATCATCTGCGCCGGCAGGTTTTTGAGGCGGTTCTACGCCAGGTCCTGGCCCCGGCCTGCCAAACGGCGGCCCGGCCAATTCGCCGGATTGTTCTTCCGCTCGTCCAAAACGGCGGCCCAACGGCGGCCCTGGCATCTGGCCGGATTGAGCTTCCGGATCGCGAAAACGCCGGCCAAACGGCGGCGCGCCATCCGGTCCGGGCCGATGCTTGCCGAGTGCAGCGGTTAATTCGGCCAAGGTGATTTTTCCGTCGCCGTTGCTATCCGCGAGAAATAGCAATTGCTTAAACATTTCCGGCATGTCCGGAGGAAGCTTATCCTGAGTTATAAAACCGTCGTGCTTGGCATCCAGGCGGTTGAACAACATTTCAGGATTGGGCCCGGCAGGCTGGGTATTGGGAGGTCCAGGCGGCCCGGCAGGATCTTCCGCCAATAGTTTTTGGGGAAGAAAAACAACAATTAACCCCGTCAGCAAATAGGGAATCAGCCTCTGCATTGTCCGTCTCCTTAACTGAGGGATATTGAAGGCTTACGAACGCTTACTACAGTGTCTAACCCCTTAAACCCGGAAACGGTTCCGATAATTCCGGCAATTTCCACAAACACCTTTTTGCGGTTGTCCTTCGGATTAGAGTTCTTTTCCCAGCAAGACAGGGCCATAAAGCAAGCTGATTATTTGGCATGAAAACTTACCCCCGCCAGCCCATTTTTAACCATCTATCCCTGTTTCCCATTCCTTATCTTGGCCTAAGTCCGCAGCCAAATTCTTGCTGATGACAAATTTACGCAAGTTCTTATAGACATTTAACTTGCAATATGAAATTTGCAATTTACAATTTGCAATAAAATTGACATGCCCCGCGCATAATGCCCTCAAACTTCAATATAAAGACTCTATTTTCCATTCCTGGGTCTTAATAGATATTGCCCAGATTTCGGCAACGGCCTATAATCCCGCCCCGCAGAATGGTTTTAGAAAAACTTTTACTGCGGCGAACCCTGGACAGTGAAAGTCCGTATAGTGGTGCAGATGGCATGTGTGGGACGACTTAGAAAGTCGTCTTACTTAGATTCGGTGGAACGACTTTGAAAGTCGTTCTAATTACACTCGTCGGATTTGTTTGCGTTTTCCGCTTGGCTTTTCCAGCGCGGGAAGACAAAATAGGAGTAAGCGCCACGATCGCGCATGATCGGTCATGAATAGCGGATGAATTGTCGCCTAAATTCACCGCCTCGGCGTGTCCGAAAAACATCGCGCGATTATGCGAGGCAACACGACGCCCAAAGTTGCGCCCTCAAAGGCGTTACAGGCATTTGTTAGCAGGAAATCCGCACGAGCGAAGGTTTTGGGTTTGATTTAATCGCCGCCGCAGCGCAGGCCGATGACACGATTGCCAACAATGAATTGCCCGTTGGATATGTCACGGCTGATGCCAAGCGAGGCGACGGTGGAAGGCAAGGTTTACAAGCTAGGACGCAATTTTTACCTCGTCCTCAAGGAGACAGAGCGATGCACGTATACGGCCCAACGCAGTTGCACGGCCCCCAATCGATCGGCGGCCCGCACAACGTCCGCAACACCCAAGCGCCCGCAAAAACGGAAAACACGTCTGCGATCCACGATTCCGTGGAAATTTCCGACGCCGCGCGCTGGTCGAACAAGCTCGCGATATTCCCGACATCCGGCAAGATCGCGTCGATGCGATCCGCCGGCAAATCGCCGACGGCACATACGAAACCGAGGCAAAACTGAACGCCGCCGTGGAACGGCTGCTGGATGAAATTGGGTAATGCTTTTCGGCAGACTTTTCAGTTAACAGTTTTCAGTTTATTGATTGTCAGGTAATAAATGTCGTAATGCGTTTAGCCGCGACCCGCAGGGGAGCGGGTTTTAGATGATTATTATACGACATTATTTATGTGTGATTCAGTAGCGGCGCTTGTGCCGCGGGAAACGCCGGTCGATTCCCCCGCTGCGATTGCCGGTGTTAAACTTTGACTTCCGCCTCCGCCGTGCCGATCGGACCATATTTTGCGCGGATGGGGGCGATGACCTCTTCAAGGAACTCGTCCACCTGCTGCGGGGCGCGGCCCACGAATTTCGCCGGCTCCGTAACATCGGCCAGGTTCACTTTTGAAAAGGCCGGGTCGGCGGCCAGCCGGGCAAGCAAATCGTTTTGCCCGCCTTGCTCTTTGACCACCGCCGCGGCGGCCTGGCTGTGGCGGCGGATCCGCTCGTGCAGGTCCTGCCGGTCGCCGCCAGCGGCCACGGCCGCCATAAGGATGTTTTCGCTGGCCATAAAGGGCAATTCGGCCGCCAAATGGGCGGCTATCACCTTCGGATATACCGCCAGCCCGGCGGTCACGTTCTGGCATAGTATGAGCACGGCGTCGGCCGCCAAAAATGCCTGCGGGCAGCGTGAGGCGGCGATTTGCGCTGTCGTCCAGCGTGCGCTCCAGCCATTGCACAGCCATGGTTTGCACGGCGCTGGATTCGAGACTCATTACGAATCTGGCCAGCGAGCAGATCCGCTCGCATCGCATGGGATTCCGCTTGTAGGCCATGGCCGAGGAGCCGATCTGCTCCATTTCAAACGGTTCTTCCAGTTCCTTGCGATGGGCCAGAAGCCGGATATCGGTGGCCATTTTATGGGCGCTTTGGGCAACGCCCGAAAGCACGGCGAGCGACTGGGAATCGATCTTTCGCGAATACGTCTGGCCGCTTACTGCATAGCCCGCGTCAAAGCCAATCTTGCGGCAGATGAGTTTTTCCAACTTGTGGACTTTTTCGTGGTCGCCGTGGAAGAGTTCCAGGAAACTTGCCTGCGTGCCGGTTACGCCCTTTGAACCCAGGGCCTTGAGACTGGCCAGGCGGTGCTCGATCTCGGCCAGGTCCATGACAAGATCGTACGCCCAGAGGCAGGCCCGCTTGCCCACGGTGGTCGGCTGGGCGGGTTGTAGATGCGTGAAGCCCAGGCAAGCGAGGTCGCGATACTTTTGGGCGAACTCGGCCAGGCGCTCAATGACCGCTACCACACGGCCGCGGATCATCTCCAGCCCCTCGCGCAATAAAATCAGGTCGGTGTTGTCGGTGACGTAGCAACTGGTGGCCCCGAGATGGATGATCGCCCGGGCGTCGGGACATACGTCCCCGTAAGCGTGCACGTGGGCCATCACGTCGTGCCGCAAGCGGTGTTCATGACGCTCAGCATTATCGAAATCGATATCATCCACGTGGGCCCTAAGCTGTTCGATCTGTGCCCGCGTGATCGGCAGCCCCAGTTCCGCCTCGGCCTCGGCCAGCGCCACCCAAAGCCTCCGCCAAGTGCCGAATTTCCGCCGCGGCCCCCAAAGCGCAATCATCTCCGGCGACGCGTAACGGGTAATAAGCGGATTGTCGTATTGGATGTAGTCATTTTTTTCCGACATTTTTATTCTTCCCGCTCTCCAGAGAGATCTTTTAAACATGCCAGAACGATCAAACCTATCAAAGATAAAAATGCAAACAAACACCACCAAGGACTGCGGCCCTTGGCCTTGGCATAAAACGCAAAGCCGACCAACAATAATACAGTGCCAATAAGCATAACAAGTCGCCCCACATTATCCATTAAAAGATTTGTTGTAATTATCTGTCCCTGTGCATTAGAGCCTTGCGCATTCATCATGCGTAAAATGTAACCGCATATTTGCATTAATATCCCGGGCACGCCCCAAATAAAACTCATTGTATTGTATCGTGCGATCATATAATACCTCATATTGGAAAAAGCGGAGAGATCAGATAACCTAAATAAATTAACGGCGATTTAAATCTTTCCATTATGATGTCCTTGTCATACATAAACCGCCTCTTTGTCTATTTTTTCTTTGAGCAATTTGTTCATCCGCTCCCGGTAATGCACTATATCCACATGTTTGTGAAGTATTTCTTCGATCTCCAAGCGAATTCGCGATAGCGTTATCAGATTCGGCGGATCAATTTTGACCACGATATCAACATCGCTTCCATCCCGATCTTCACCGCGGGCCATAGACCCGAAAATCCCCAGCGATTGGATGCCAAATTGAGACGAGTATCGTTTTTTAAAATCCTGCAGGATGGAAACGATTTCATCTCTACCCATTATGTAACTCCTGAATTAGATCAATAACTTTATTGGATCAACGGCCATTTTAATCCCTTCAGTCTTTTTGCACTAGTGTCGAAAACTGCCTGGGATTCACTATTCCACATCTTCCAAGGCGTTTTAGCGATAGTAGATCAATATCGCCCGTGATAATGTAGTCGGCTTGGCCTGCCTTGGCCAATCCCAAGACATGCAGATCATTTTTGTCGCGGCAGGCCTTGGCGCTGACGGCGGCCGGCTCCATCAGCACTCCATTTTCGCGAAGCAACCGCTCGATACGTGCTATCGTCCGGCGGTCCAACTTCAATTTTTTAGATAGATTTTGCCGGACCTCGGCCAGCAGAGGTTCGCTTAGAAGGATTTCGTGGCTGCTAAGGCAAAGCTCGAAAATCGACTCGCACAGTCCTCGGGCGGCAAATGCCGCCAATATGACATTCGTGTCCAGCACGATCTTCATGAGATTGCCCGAAATACGTCTTCGTCAGTCAACAGACCCTGCGCTTCGGCGAACGGGAGCGAGCGTTTCCGGAGCGATCTGAATCGCTCGATAGCCACGTAGCGGCGTATCGATTCGCGCACCAGATCGCTGACAGGCACGCTTCGCTTCAGGCTGATTTCCTGCAAATCCGATCGCAGTTCTTCGGGAATACGAATAGTTAAAGTGTTCATGTAATACATTGTAGCACATTTTATCCCCCACGGCAAGAGACGAATAAATAATGACATGTCGCCCTTTCAAGGCTAGAGAGGTTTTTGGTGGATCCGGTTTCCAGTGGCTTACGCCACCGGTTACACGACTTCGGCCCTCTGGGCTGATTTTGATCTATAGATTAAGAGCTTAACTCGAAAGTTCCCTCTCCCGACCAACCTTCGGTCGGTGCTCGGAGAGGGCTAGGGTGAGGGCTGAATTGCCGAGAATATATTGCTAAAACCTCTTGTCATCATTGTATTTTCATGTTTTGGGATAAGCTCTAAGATTATTTGTCCCGATAATTGCCTGATTTATCAACAAATATACCCATAAGCCGCTCAAGACCTTTTTGATCATCTTCGTCAAATCGGGCAAGCGATGGGCTGTCGATATCCAGGACACCGAGGAGGTTGTTGCTTTTTATTAGCGGGACGGCGATTTCGGAGTTCGAGGCCGCGTCGCAGGCAATGTGGCCGGGAAATTTTTTTACGTCGGGAATAATGATCGTTTTCCGCTCTTGCGCGGCAGTGCCGCAAACGCCTTTGCCCAGCGGGATGCGCGTGCAGGCCGGTTTTCCTTGAAACGGGCCGAGCACGAGGTGATCGCCCTTGAGAAAATAAAAGCCGGCCCAATTCACGTCGGGCAAATTGTTGCAGAGCAGCGCCGCGGCATTGGCCGCGTTGGCGATCAAATCTGATTCGTCTGCCAAAAGTGCCCGAAGTTGGTCGGCAAATCGACGATATAACTCGTTTTTATCAGCGGCCGATGGTTTTTCGCTTTTGAACATTTATGGTTGTCATTACGAAACCGCAAGTGGTTTCTAATCCCCAATCCCCCATCCCCCATCCCCCATCCCCAATCTCTAATCTCTAATCCCCAATCTCTAATCTCTAATCTCTGATCCCTAATCTCTAATCCCTTACATATTCGTTGCCTCATCGGTTGCGCCGGAGACGAGGCGGTCCATGGCCGCTGCCAATTCGGCGTTGTGGCTGTTGTCCTGGGCGTAGATGCGGCAGATGCGGTAGGAGATGGCAATGCGGCGGAAAAGTTCGCGATCGTCGAGGCTGCGGATCCGGCCGGATACGGGATCGTACAGGAAATTCTGCCCTGCCGCCGGAGTGTGGGCCCCTGGCCGGTGCACGTGCCGGGCGGTATCCACGCGGATGGGCAAATCCTTCAGTTCCCTGGGCAAAGCAGCGCGCACGGCCGCCTCGAATGATTTTTCACTGCCGAAGACGCTGCTCTGCTCCGACTCGCCCGGGGCAAAGAAAACCGTCTGCTCGCAGGCCATTTTCCAGCGCAGGTGCCGGCCCAGGAACTGCTGCCACTGCCGGCCCAGATCGCGAAGTTTCGGATCATCGCTTTTCGGCCAGGCCGAAACCTGCATCAACAGCGACCACTCGGTCAACTGCTGGTACTCGTCGAGATGTTCCATGGGGTTGCCGGGAAAGATAAATGCTTTACTTTGCAGAAAAAGTTCCTGCAAACCCAGGTCGATGGCCCGGACCAGTGCGGTGGAAATATATCGCCCGAAACAGTTCGGCCCGCATGGAAATGAACCGCACCAGGGCCGACAGGCCGCGTTCGTGGATCGTAAGACCTTTTTCGGTAAACATGCTGTAGTGCAGCAGCCGGTCAAGATCGAAGGACTTGGCGCTGTAGCCGGACATGTAGGCGTCGCGGAGCACGAAGTCCATATTGTCAACGGTATACAGGCCGCTGAACAGGCTGCGCAAGAAACGCAGCCATGTTGGGACATCTGTTGGGGCGACAGTTAAACTGTCGCCCCAACGTGTTTTTGAACTGTCGCCCCAACCTGGTTTAGACTCAACTGTTTTTTGAGGCCGGGTGATGAGGAATGTAATCTGCTGGGGATCTAGTGTTTCGCCGCTTTCCAGGCTGGTGTTGGGATTGCGGCGGATGCGGGCTATCCGCTCGGCAAAGTCGCGGCGGATGATCTCTCCGCCCAGGGTTTCGTGCGTCAGGCCGTAGTCGGCCAGAAAATGCTCGTCGAAAAAATGGCCGAACGGACCGTGGCCCACGTCGTGCAAAAGCGCGGCCAGGCGCATGAGCGATTCAACGTAACCGCGGCTGGGCACGTCCGCACAAACTTCCTTGAGACTGTCGTAAAGCACCTCGACGGCCCGGCTGGCCAGGTGCATGGAACCCAAAACATGCTGGAACCGGGTGTGTTCGGCCGTGGGAAAGACCCACCAGGCGGTCTGCAACTGGTGAATTTGGCGGAGACGCTGCAGCCACGGGTGGTCGATGATCTGCTGCTCGGTTGCCTCGCCGCCGGCGCCGTCCGGCGTCAGGGCGCCTACCGAAGACGTGAAAGGAATATACCCGTGGATCGGGTCGTGGCTAAGGCTCTCGTGCTGGAAATCTCGCATGCACGGTATTATGACAGGGAACTGGAAACAGGGAACAGGGGGCGTAAAAGGTGGGCAACTGCCGGGAAAAAGACTATGAGTTGATTAAATTTGATGATTTGGTATTAATTACCATACTATGAATGGCTGACTGAGAATTAGTTGCTAGAATTAGAAAATAGCGGAATATAGGCAGTATAGCGAAAATATAAAAGAGGCCCTCCTTAAAAGAAATTGAAAAAAAACGTTCGGATCGAGTAATCGGAAGAGAATGACCAACCCTGTTCATTTTCACAGTTTTGCCGACCGATCTAGCGTAAGGCGGCGTGTGATAATACACTTTTGTCTATAACTATAGACTTTTCCGATTAGGAAAACTGCGTTATTTTAGCTTCCTCTTCGGCCATATAAGGAGTTTTGGGTGATGCGTATTGCAACTTGGTTATGTTCCGGATTCACAAAACGGCACACGGCGTGTGCTTATTACATATTTATTATTGTATTGTTCTGGGCAGGCCTAGTTTCTGCCGAGGCGCTTCCTCTCGGCGAATTCTTGTTCCCTGATACTACCCGGGGATTCATAGTCATAACCAATTTCAACACGATGAGCGAGAATTTCGATAAAACACAGCTCGGCAAACTTACCGCCGATCCGAAGATGGAGGCCTTCACCAAGGACCTGCGGCAGCAGTTCGAAAAGCGCTGGTCCGCCGTTCACGCCCGCTTGGGATTGACCCTGGACGATTTAAAGGAAGTATCGGGCGGCGAGGTGTGCATTGGGCTTATCGAGCCGATTGAAAACACGTCGGCCCTGGCGATCGTGGTCGACACGAGCGGAAAACTTCCCGAAGCCCGGCAATTAATGGGAAGGGTGAGGAAGAATTTAACGGATCAAGGCGGCAAGCGCACGGTTTTGAAGGTCGAAGAGTGTCCGGACGCGGTGATTCAGTACGAGATGCCCATTCCGCCCGAGGAGCAAGAGGCCGAAGCCAGCAAATTGCCGGGGGTCCAGCCGACGGAGCCGGCCAAGGCCGCGGCGAGCAAGGATCAGCCCAAGCCCCGCTTGTCATATTATGTCCTCACCGGAAACGCCCTGTGTTCGGCCGACGATTTGGCCGTAATGCGCGGGATCCTCGGACGGCTGGCGGGCAAAAAAGGCGGCAGCCTGTCCGAGGTGGACGGATTCAACAAGGTCATGGAGCGATGCAAGAAGGACATCCCGGAAATTACGCCGCAAATTCGCTGGTTCATGTATCCGTTGGGCTATGCCGCCGCCGCCCGGGCATCGCAACCGCCCGAACAACGACGCAAAGGCAAGAGCATCTTGGAAATAATGCGCAACCAGGGCGTGGGCGCGGTCAAAGGCATAGGCGGATATGCGAGTTTCAACTCCGAGGGATTCGACCTCGTGCACCGCACCGCCGTATATGCCCCCTTGCCTTACGAGAACGCCATGAAAATGCTCATGCTTCTGAACGGCAAGGATTACACGCCGCAAAAATGGGTGCCCCGCGAAATAGCCACGTACAGCACGGTGTATTTCGACGTGCTCAACGCCTTCGACAATTTCGGCCCCTTGTTCGACGAACTGTACGGGGCGGGCGAAAAAGGCGAATGGGCCGACGTCCTGAGACAAGAGAAGGATGATCCCAACGGGCCGCAAATCGACCTCCGCGAGGAGATGTTCAAGAAACTGGGGCAAAGGGTGTCGATGCTCACCGATTATGAATTGCCCATCACCACCACCAGCGAACGGCTCTTGATCGTCGTCGAGAGCATGGACGACGAGGCCGTGGCCAAGGCCCTGCATAAGTGGTTCGGCAACGATCCCACGGCCAAGCGGCGGGAAATCAACGGGCGCGTGATTTGGGAGATTGTCGAAAACGAGGGGCCGGAAATGGATACCCCGGAGGTTTCGCTGGGTACCGACGTGCCCGACCTGGCGCCGCAGCCGAAAAAGAAAAAAACCAATCAGCAGAACGTCATGCCGCACGCCGCTTACACGGTGTTGGACGGGAACCTGTTTATCG
This sequence comes from Pirellulales bacterium, assembly GCA_963838495.1. Classification (GTDB taxonomy): domain Bacteria; phylum Planctomycetota; class Planctomycetia; order Pirellulales; family Thermoguttaceae; genus JBEKIK01. Next base: position 2,115,056 of record CAWIRC010000001.1, read on the forward strand.
CCTCGCACTTGGATTTCCTCCTCAAGGTCCTGAATTCCAACGATCCGCTCGTCAAGGACGTCGATTATCAAATGGTAAAGGAGACCATCGATCAATTGGTCCCGCAAGACAAGTGCGGGCGGATTTTTCGCGCACCGACGAGGAATACCGCGTCACTTATGAAATGATCAAGCAGAACAAAATGCCCGAAAGCGATTCCATGTTTGCCCGGTTCCTGAACGCGCTTTTCAGCGAAGGCGACAAAAAGAGTGCGCTCCGTCAGTCCAGGATCGACGGCAGCAAACTGCCCGACTATGAAATGGTGCGGCATTACCTCAACCCGGCCGGCATGCAAATAACCTCTGAGAAAAACGGCTGGTTCCTCAAGGGCTTCACCCTGAACATGGAAGCCGTTAAAGGCGAACAAACCGCCCAGGCCTCTCAATCGCAGCCGCCTGCCGCAGGGCAATCCAAAGGCGACTCGCAGGATGTGACCGCCCCGAAAACGCCCGCCGAGGCAAAAACGCCCGCTGCCCAGCCCACCTCGGCCGATCATTCAACGCCGCCGCAATCCAAAACGCAAGTGGAAGGGCAGACACAAGCCGATCTGCAATCGAAACAGGCGGAAAAGAGCACGATAAAATAGATTATTTCCCCCTGCGCGGCCGGAGGAGCTGTCCAGGCGCAGCCAGAACGGGTGCTGGCGGTCGCCGCGGGTGCGGACGTCTTCCAGCAGCGTGCCGAGATCGCCCTGGAGAAACGGTTCCTTGGGATTGATCGACTGCCCGTTCACTTCGATGCTCGTGCGCCCTTTGAAATCGATCATCTGCGGCGACAGCCAAACGCTGACCTGCGCGCTTCCGGCAAAGACGCTGACATTGTTCCCGACAATCTTGCCCTTGACTTGCGCGGGCCGCGTTCCGGCCGGCGGCGGCCAGCGCTCGGGATCGACCTGCGTTTTCGGCGGCAGGCCTTCCAACTCCAACCACCAAAAAAAACAATCCCAATCGCGCATCGTCGAGCAGGTAAACTCGCGGGGGAAGAAATTGCGGTGGAACCGGCCCATCCAATCGAAAATTCTCAGTATTTCCTCGTGAAAATCGTCGTGGCCGCGGCCCTCGTACTCGATCACCGTGGCGTCGTACCCGCGCTTCAGGTAGCGGTCCAGATCCAGGGCGTTTTTGGTGAGTTTCGCGCCGTCGAGTTCCCCTAAAACCACGTAAAAAGGTACGTACTTGGCGTTTTCCGAATAAAAATTGCAATAGCGGTCGGCCTGGGCGGAAATGGGAATCACCCCCGCCCAAAGATCGGGATGGGCCAGGCCCATGTCCCAGGCCGCGTCACCGCCCATGGAATAACCCGACAGGTAAACGCGATCGGTGTCGATCGCGAAGCGGCGGCAGGCGTCGCGCAGGCTGTTCAGCGCGGCGGCGTGCTCCCGGGCCGAATAGTTGTATTGTTTTTGATGCTCCACGGTCCACTCGGTGCGATTACGACGTAGCCGAACCGGGCCGCATGGCCGCTGCGCGACATCGCAAGGGGCGAGGCATTTTCCGCAGGTTTTGCCTTCTCGGGCTTTGTCGCATTGGAAGCGGGCGGCTTGGAGGCATTTTCGCCTGTATCCGATTTTTCCCCGGCAGGAGCCGCTTTGACCCAATCGCCCGACCACCAGTCGATCTGGCTCTCGGCCGTGTTGCCCGCGCCGCTCAGAGTGATTATGGCCGGATAAAGTTTATAAGGATCATATTCGGGCGGAAGCTGGACCCAATAAGTAATCGGCGGCTCCTTAGACAAGCCCGTCGCCTCCAACTTATAATAACCCGGCTTCTGTGGCGAGACGGCCGGGGGCGGATCGAGCGGCGGCTTCATGTGCGATAAAAGATCGGCAACGAGCGCGGGAGACGATCCCTCCTGCGACTTCAGGCCGTCGAGAATCTGCTCCCGCTTGGGTTTTTCCGGCTCGTTCAGATATTCCCGCAATTGGCGGCGGATATTGTAAACCGACAAGGCCACCGGCAACTGGTCGATCGCCGAATCGCTGCCCAGCAGCCAGCCGCTAACGGCCAGGGCCAGTTTTTCCTGCACCGGCATCTGGGGGTTGTCGGCGTTTTGCAGGAAGGCGGCCATGCGGCCGATGGTGTTGATGCTCAACTCGGCCGCCATTTCATCGCGAATTTTGCGAAGTTGCTCCCGCTGGTAGGCGTCGGGTATTTTCGCCAAAAGGGCGTCGAATTTTTCCAGGGTTTTTTCCCGCCGCGCGGACTTGGTCTCGTAATCGTTAAGCATGTCTCCGGCCCCTTGCAGGATTTCGCCGCCCACCTCGTCGGAAGGAAATTTTTTCAATCCCTCCCAAACCAAGGCGTGCTGGCCGGCCTCGCGCCTAAGCTTCAATTCCGTTAAAAGCTGCTGGGCCGACAATTGTTTGATCGCCCTCAGCGACGGAGCTAACTGCTCTTGCATGTCCTTGCGCTCGGGAAAGGCCTTTATCAGGTCGTCCAGCGTTTGCCGGGCCTCGGCATAGCGCTCGGCCTGCAAATAAAAACGGGCGATCTTCTTGTAACTCTCCGGGTCCTTGGGATTCAGTTGTTTCAAAAGGATCTTTTGCAAGTCCTCGCGGGGAATGGAATTGGTGGCCATGCGCATGTCCCAGACGTGGGTAATGCCCTCCACCTTGGCCCAGCGGGGCGTCAGCTCGGTGATGCCCTGAATTATGTCCACCGGGCCCTTGCCCGTGTACATGGTAAAGATTCGCCTGCCGAACTGATCGAAGGGCTGCAATCGCATGGCCGGCCCCACGCTGCGGATGATCTGTCCGCCGCGCATCACGCGCTGATGAAGGTTGAACTTTTCCTCGCCTTGCCCGGCTTCCTCCTGGTGAACCTCCTTTATCAGCCGCTCGGAAACGAAGGTGCGGCTCAGGTCGTCGTCCATCAATAAAATCGTCGGCCCCGGCGCGTCGCTGTCCGGACTTTGCGGCTGGATAAGATCGGCCACGCCGGTAGTCTTGCCCAGTTTGCCGTGAAGCACCCGCCCGTCTTTTAAGACCACGTCGGTGGCTAGAGCCCGACCGGCGGGGATTAGAGCGATTGACCAGAAAAACATCCAACGCACTAACGTCCCCAGCCGAAGGCATCCGAATCGGGTCATGATGTTTTTCCTGATCGACCTAGCAGCATCGGTCCTTTATGGATTGTCGGTTTTAGCCAGCAGTGGAGAATCTCTTTCAATTTGAACGCGTTCCACCGTGCAGCCCGCCTTTTGAACGTCGGCAACCGCCGAGCGAATCGCCTCCTCAAGAGATTCCGCCTCGCGGCTAAAACCAACACTGGCAATGCCGCAAGAAGAAAAAGGCGAACCATCATCGCAACCGGCTTCGAATAATTTATCGACCAGATCTTCGTCGATTACGTCAAGTCCACGCAAAATTACACTAAATTCATAGCATTTCATAAAAACTTTCCTTTGCTTCATTTTCTTGCATGGGGACAAGAATCGATGTGTCGCCTGATCCATCGAGCATGATTTTGCGAGTTTCGAGGCGTGGAATAAATCGGAATTTGACAACCGGAACGATCTTTTTGTGGACAAAATAAACGACCCCAAGCATGCGCTCGCGGCCCGGCCATAACCAGCCGCCAACCCTGCTCCAGTGCGTAATCCACCGCCTCCCGGATATGCTTATTTTTATGGGTGTTCATTTTGCTTCGTGCAACTTGATCTTCCTGTATTATAACCATACTTAATCTCCAATTTCAGTAATATACATCCTTGACATAGCGGATTGCGGGCAGCAAAATCGGAGAAACTGGGAAATCCATCATGCACAAGCCGCCTATTCCACAATCCGCAATTGCCCTGGCCATTTCCGGGGCAATCATTCTTCCCATCGCCATTTGCTTGATATTGGGCGTCGCCTCCCTTCTATCGGCTATGGGCGATTCGTCAGGCGGTGGGGTGCTGCACTGGATCGCCTTGGCCTGCGGAATTATTTGGGCCCTGGATCTGATTCTCCTGCTGCTCGCGCTGGGCATCAACGCGATGAGCGGGCCTGATGAGGATGCGAATGAGTAATCCACCCGTCACAGAAACGGCGGTGCGCGAGGCGATTGCGGCTTTTAAAGATCCTGAAACCGGGCGGAGCGCCGCGCAACTCGGGCAAATTCATGCCTTGGAACTGACGGGCGAAAATCTCTCGCTTACGCTGGGTTTGACCACCTGGTCGGCCCCGATCCGTGAGGAAACCCGCGCGGAATTGGTTTCGCTGCTCGAAAAACAATTTCCGCAATTGAAAATATCCGTCGATCTTGCCGTCCACCAGCGTAAGCCGGAAAAGTTGGGCGAGCTCGGACTGACGGTAAAAACCGCGATTGCCGTTGGGGCAGGCAAAGGCGGAGTGGGAAAAAGTTCCATCGCCGCTTATCTGGCATACGGCCTTGCCCGGGCAGGCTGCCAGGTGGGTCTGATGGACGCCGACGTGTACGGCCCCAGCATCCCGCACCTGCTGGGCACGGAAAATCGGCCCGGAATCGTCGGCAACCGCATCCTGCCGGTGGAAGTTGACGGTTTAAAAGTGATGTCCATGGGCTTTTTGGTGCCGCGCGGCGAGGCGGTGATATGGCGCGGACCGATGCTGCACGCCGCGCTTACTCAGTTTTTGCGCGATACCCAATGGGGCGAGTTGGATTACCTGATCATCGACCTGCCGCCGGGAACGGGCGACGTGGCACTATCGCTCTCCCAATTGCTGCCGCTTTCCGGCGCGGTTATAGTAGCCACGCCCCAGGACGTAGCCTTGCTCGACGTGGTCAAGGCCATCGGGATGTTTAGAAAACTGGACGTGGAAGTATTGGGAATGATCGAAAACATGAGCTTTTTCAGCTGCCCCCAATGCGGCGCAAGGCACGATATTTTCGGTTCCGGCGGGGCGAAAAAGAAGGCCCACGAGTTGCTCGTGCCTTTTCTGGGCGACCTTCCGATCGTGACCGAACTAAGGGTTCTGGCCGACCGCGGCCAGATCGGCAAGGCCTTTGACAACAAAGATGCGCGGCCTTACCTGGAATCGATATATCTGAACCTGGTCCGAAACCTTGCCCGGCGACACAGGGAAAAGCCCGAGTTGCCCACGCTCACGGTATTGAAATAAATTTTCATCTGGTGTCTAAAAGCAGCGTGACCGGGCCGTCGTTTGTAAGTTCCACCTCCATGTGCTGGCGGAATCGGCCGGTGGCCACGCTCAGGCCTTGTGCCCTGATGTGGGCGACAAATTGCTCGTAGAGTTTTTCGGCCGCCTCGGGCGGGGCGGCGGCGTCGAAACTGGGGCGGCGGCCCTTCCGGCAGTCGCCCAGGAGAGTGAATTGGCTTACCACCAGCATCGCCCCGTCCACGTCTCTAAGAGAGAGGTTCATTTTTTCCCGGCTGTCTTCGAAAATTCTCAGCCCGGCGATCTTATCGGCCAGTTGGCGGGCGTCGGACTCCTCGTCGCCCTCGGCCACGCCCAACAAAACAAGCATGCCTTTGCCGATCTCGGCGCAGACCTGACCGGCAATTGTAACTTTGGCCCGGCTGACTCGTTGCACGCATGCCTTCATATCGCATTACCATAAAACATCGGCGATTTCGTTGCAACCTCCCCTTAGCCTCGGCGCCGCCATGACGTACAATTTATTGAGACCCCTGTGGGTGCCATGCCCACGCTTGCCGTGGGTGCCATGCCCATGCATGCGTGGGTGCCATGCCCACGCTTGCCGTGGGCATGTTTTTCCGGGAAAATCGCCCCATGGCCACGCAAGCGTGGCCATGCCACACAACTCCGATAAATAAACTTTATTTAGCCCCCGGTGAATACACCGGGGGCCAGCCTGAACAATCACTTGATAAAAAACATAACCGACAAGCAACAATGAACGAGCAACGACCTTTAATTGCGATAACGATGGGCGACCCGGCCGGCATCGGAACGGAGATAATCGTCGGCGCCTGGACCGAAACTGTGGTGCACGAGTGGTGCCGGCCACTGGTGGTGGGAAACGCTGAAATCCTTCGCCGGGCGGTGACGCTTTGGCAGCGGAGCGTGAAGGTGGAGGAAATCGACTCGCCCGCTTCGGCCCGGCCTTCGCCGGAGGTGATTCCATGCCTGGTTTGCGGTTCGCCGGATGTATTGGACGTGGCCCCCGGCACGCTCGACGCCCGGGCGGGCCAGGCGGCCTACGACGCGATTATAACGGCAACTCGCTTGGCCCTGGACGGCAATGTCGACGCCATCACCACCGCGCCTTTGCAAAAAGAGGCCCTGCACCGGGCAGGCCACAACTTCCCGGGGCACACCGAACTTCTCGCCCAACTCTGCGGCGTCGACGATTTTGCCATGATGCTTTACGTCGGGCCGGGCGACGACCTTTTGGCGCCCTACGGTTTGACCGTGGTTCACGTCACGTTGCACACCGCGCTGAAAAAAGCGATCGATTTGCTTACACCCGAGGCAATTTTGGCCAAAGCCCGTCTGGCCGACAGCTTCATGTCGCGCTTGATGCATCCGCTCGAGACTGGACACGAAGCGGCGGCCAGTCAAGGTCGGTACGGCAAGGCCGCAGCGCAAAATTCAAGAAAAAATCGGCCGCGAATCGGTGTCTGCGCGCTCAATCCTCATGCCGGCGAAGGGGGTTTGTTCGGCGATGAGGAGCGCACGATCATCCGGCCCGCCGTCAAGCAAGGAATAAGCGAAGGCCTGCAGCTCGAAGGACCCCTGCCCGCCGATACGCTTATGCTTCGGGCCCGCGACGGGCATTACGACGCCGTGGTGGCCATGTACCACGACCAGGGCCACATCGCCTTGAAATTATTGGGAATGCACCGGGCTGTAAATATAACCTTGGGGCTGCCCATCATCCGCACCAGCGTGGCGCATGGCACGGCCTTTGACATCGCCTGGAAACGCCGCGCGGAAACCGGCAGCCTCATCGAAGCCATTCGCATTGCCAGCCGCCTGGCCGCCGATCGCGAGGCATGGCGAAAGGAATGCAAGCGGTAGATTATTTTATGACGTGATTAACGCCGGCGTGGCGGAGTTTGTCGCGGGCCCGGCTGAGGATCGGCCCAATGCTGTTTTCGGACATCCCTATCTGCATGCTGATCTCCTGGTAGCTTTTTCCCTCCAGGTGATACATCCGCACTACCTCGGCCTCGATGCCCTTGAGCAAGCTTAGCATGCGAGTAATCTCTTCTTTATCCATGACCCGCTGCTCAATGCTGGGATATGGATAATTGGATGAAAGGGCGTAAATCTCTTCGGTCGAGATGCTTTGCGTCTCAACCGGTTTGCGGGCCTGCAACTCCCGAACAACGATGCGCCGCGCGATCACCGTCAAATATGTGGCTAAACTGCATTGACGGCGGAAATTACGCAAAACGGCCAGATCATTGTCCACTATCACCAAAAAAACGTTCGCACATAGATCGTCGCGGTCTTCGGGGGTCAACTGTAGTCCCCGGGACTGGGCCGTATGCTTGACCACGTGAATCATCAGTCCCATAAAGCGATCGACAAAATCCTCCCAGGCCCTGGGCTTTTGTTGCAGGCAGCGCTCCAGCAGATTGCGGTCGATTTCAGATAGTGCCACGCCATCAATCCTTGTACATTAAACCCCTGCAACATATCCCTCCCAATCCATTAGGGGATAAATGGGGGTCAAGCGAACAGTCTAACAATAGCCCCACCTTCTAAAAATTGTAAATTCTACCGACTGAATAAACAAGTATTTATGTAGTTAATCGCCTTCCTAATCTATCATTATACCAGCTATTAAGTAGTAGCACATTAATAATCAATATTCCCCCCATAAGTGTTTAATGGTAAAATCTCAACCGGCGGTAATCTGGATGATTTATTACACGCAAAACGGATTTATGCGAGCGCTCTATTCTTCCCTACATCGACGCTTTGTTTAGGCTGAATTAAGATTCAACGGCCGGCCGAAACAGTACTTAGGGACTGTAATAGACTCTCGAACTTAACGTCATTTCCAGGGAGGGTTAAATTGACGCATACCAGCCGTTGGAGGTTTTTTTACCTTTCATTTTTTTCTAAACCGGCATCGTATCGGGCAATTTATCGGGCAATTGCCCAAAAAAGGGCCTATCGCATCCTGGAACTGGGCATCGCCGACGGCCGGCGGGCATTGCGCATGATCGACGCCGCCGCACGGTTCACTTCCCGCACTGATATCCAATACATCGGCCTGGATCATTTCGAAGGCCGCGGCAAAAACGATGCCCCGGGATTGTCGCTTATAGCCGCCCACCGGATGCTTTCACGAACCGGCGCAAAAATCAAACTTATCCCCGGCGACCCCTTAAGAAGCCTTGCCAGCACTGCCAACGAACTGGGACAAGTCGATCTGCTGGTAGTCTCTCCCCAGGCCGAAACCGACCGCTTGAACAGGGTATGGTATTTCGTACCTCGAATGTTGCACGCCCATACGCGCATCTTTGTAGAGCAAACGCTGCCGGGGGGTAAAAATACCTTGCTGGCGGTATCTTCCCGTGAAGTCGAACAATGGGCGGCCAAGGCCATCCGTTGGAAAGCTGCGTAAAATTGGTTATGGAGCAGGTATTTGCAAGCGGGAAGATTATCTTTCCCTTAATAAATAATCTCCCCGGCTGGTGCGACCGCCCCGGCTCTCCAATAAATTGCTTCACTCCTATCACCGAACCAAAGTGTAGTATAATGAGTCTTTAAGTAATGCTTCGTTTTTTCATGCGATGCACGGGCTAAATTCTCCCTTATATTCTTCAGCCGTTAAAATATATGAGCCAATCCACCGAACCTCGAACAATGTTCGAAAAAATATGGGACAACCACGTTGTCCGCGCCGAACCGGGGAAACAAACAATCCTATATATCGACCTGCAACTGGTTCACGAAGTTACCAGTCCCCAGGCTTTCGAAGGCCTGCGCTCGGCCCAACGCAACGTGCGCCGCCCGGAACGCACCATCGCCACCGCCGATCACAACGTGCCCACGACCGACCGTTCCCTGCCTATCCTCGATCAGGTTTCCAAGCAGCAAATCGACACCCTGCGGGCGAATTGCCGGGAGTTCGGCATAAAGCTCTACGACCTGAACGACAAATACCAAGGCATCGTGCATGTGATCGGGCCGGAATTGGGCTACACGCAGCCGGGCATGACCATCGTTTGCGGCGACAGCCACACCGCCACGCACGGGGCCCTGGGCGCACTGGCCTTCGGCATCGGCACCAGCGAGGTCGAACACGTGCTGGCCACGCAAACCCTGTTGCAGCACAAGCCCAAAACCTTGGAAATCCGCATGGACGGCCGGTTGCACTTCGGCGTGACCGCCAAGGACGTGATCCTCTACATCATCGGGCGCATCTCCGCTGGCGGCGGGACGGGCTATTGTATCGAATATACCGGCGAGGCCATTCGCGCATTGACCATGGAAGAGCGGATGACGGTCTGCAACATGTCCATCGAGGCCGGGGCCAGGGCGGGCCTGATCGCGCCGATCAAACCACCTTCAATTATCTCCGCGGAAGACCGCATGCCCCCAAGGATTTCAAGGCGCCAGTGGCCGAGTGGAAAAAACTGCCCAGCGATCCCGGGGCAAAGTACGACCGCGTGGAAGTATTCCGCGCCAGGATATCGAGCCGCAGGTAACCTGGGGAACGAACCCCGGACAAGTGACCGACATCGGCGGCAAGGTCCCCAATCCCGCCGACTTCGCCGATCCCACCGAGCAAAAAGGCGTGGCCAAGGCCCTGGAATACATGGACCTCAAGCCCGGCACGCCTATCGCCTCCATCAAAATCGACCAGGTGTTTATCGGCTCCTGCACCAACGGCCGGCTGGAGGACCTGCGGGCGGCGGCCGCCGTGGTTCGCGGGCATAAAGTCGCCGAAGGCGTGAAAGCCTTGGTCGTGCCCGGCAGCGGCCTGGTCAAAAAACAGGCCGAGGCCGAGGGGCTGGATCGCATTTTCAAGATAGCCGGCCTTGAGTGGCGCGAGGCCGGTTGCAGCATGTGCCTGGCTATGAATCCCGACAAGCTCCTGCCCGGCGAGCGCTGCGCTTCGACGAGCAACCGCAATTTCGAGGGCCGCCAAGGCAAAGGCGGGCGCACGCACCTGGTCTCGCCCGCCATGGCCGCCGCCGCCGCCGTGTCCGGACATTTCGTCGATATTCGAGACTGGAATTACAAGTAAGGGGCTCTAATAAAACCTCCCCTCTCCGGGTACCGACCGAAGGTTGGTCGAGAGAGGGGCAGGGGTGAGGGCATTTATAAAAGGATATAATGTTTTATTAGAGCTATTAAATTTGACTGCAAATTAACATCGTTGTTCAATTTGAAATTTGAAATTTGAAATAACAAACACATTTTATCACACAAAAACCATCATGCGTCCATTTACCGTTCACACCGGACTGGTTGTGCCGCTGGATCGGCCCAACGTCGATACCGATCAGATCATCCCCAAGCAGTTCCTCAAGCGGATCGAGCGGACGGGCTTCGGGAAATTCCTGTTCTTCGATTGGCGTTTTTTGGACGACGGCACCGACAATCCCCAGTTTATCCTCAACCTGCCCGAGTATCGCGGGGCGAGCATTTTACTTGCCCGGCGTAATTTCGGCTGCGGTTCCAGCCGCGAGCACGCCCCTTGGGCCCTGGAGGATTATGGGTTCCGCGCGATCATCGCCCCCAGTTTCGCCGACATCTTTTACAACAATTGCTTCAAAAACGGCCTGCTGCCCGTGCGTCTCAACGAGGCCGCGGTTGACGATCTTTTCAATCGCGCCGCAAAACACCCGGGCTACAAACTCGCCGTAGACCTGGAAAAGTGCGAAATCCGCGACGATTTCGGCCTGAAACTGACCATTGAGGTCGATGATTTCCGCCGCCACTGCCTCTTAAACGGCCTGGACGACATCGGCCTGACGCTCGTTCACGAAAACGAAATCGCCGCCTACGAAAAAGCCCACGGGATCGCGTAGCAGCACATAAAGCAACAATCCGGCCCCCGGTGTGTTCCACCACGGGCTAAATAACCACACGAATGTTGCCGCAACTGGCGCTACCGTTACACCTCCCGGAAATCTTCCATTCTTTTGCGTCGCGCAGCCCAGAACGGCGATCGAGATAGATCGCTTCGGCATGGATCATCTGTCCAGATACACTTCCCCTGGCTCCGGATGAAGTGTATATATGATATTCACAAGTTTACATACGATTTCCGCACCTTTTTCATTCCCTAGGGGTTTAAAACCAATATGGAGGCATATCTGAACCCGCGTATAACTACTCAGGAGCTGAAATCATGAAATTTCATTTCAGGGGATTTACTTCGTTATTACTGGCGATGTCGTTTCTCATTATGGTTTATTCCGGCATGATCCTTTACTTCACTCCCCGGGGCGAAGCAGCCAGTTGGATCAGTCGGTTCGCATTTGCACTTAGAAAGCCGGGATGGGAAGCCATCCACATAAATGTGGCGCTATTGTTCTTAATTGTTATCATATTGCACTTGATATTTAACTGGAATTTGTTCTGGAATTACATTAAAAAGGCCTGCGGCTACGGTTGGAGCATGAAAACCGAAATGATTACTGCAATAGTTCTTGCCGCGCTGGTTGTGACCGGAACTGTATACCAGGTCCCGCCTTTCAGCATAATAAGAGGATGCACCGAGCACCGCGGTCCGCCGGAGGGCAGGGGGCCGGGTTTCGAACGAGGTTCCGGACAAAGTGAGGACGATCGCCCGGCAGGTTCCGGCCAAGGACAAGGGCGAGGCCGTCAGTTCAGAGGAGGCAGAGGCGGGGGAAATCAAGGAGACTAAACCGTGCTTTGCAGTCAGCTTCCTAGCGAAAAGTCCGCCTGCTCGCTGCGGTCTGCGTGGACTCGCCTTGCAGACAAGGTCCTCGATGGCCACTTGCTCAGTTCTGAGCAAGGCCTGGCCGTGCTCCGCGCCGCCGACGAGGAGTTGCTCGATATTCTGGCTGCTGCGTATCGCGTGCGGCATCGCTACTTCGGCAATCGCGTGCATCTTAACTTTTTGATCAATGCCAAGAGCGGGCATTGCGGCGAAGACTGCTGCTATTGCTCCCAATCGCGGGTCTCCTCGGCGGATATTCCGCGATACGATCTGGTGGACGAGGATAAACTTCTTGACGGGGCACGAATCGCCGCCGAATATCGCTCGAAAACTTATTGTATCGTGATCTCCGGCCGCTCGCCCGATGACCGCGATATCGAGGCCATCGCCTCGATCGTGCCGCGGATCAAAGCCAAATACCGCCTGGCGATTTGCGCATCAGTGGGTTTGCTTTCTGATAAGCAGGCGGCGCGGCTTAAGGCCGGCGGAGTGGATCGGGTAAACCACAACCTCAATACCAGCCGGCGATTCTATCCCCGCATCTGCTCCACCCACACCTATCAAGAGCGGTTGGACACCCTCAAAGCCATCCGCCGCGCAGGGCTGGAAATATGCTCCGGCGGGATCATCGGCATGGGCGAGGAAGACGCCGACCTAGTCGATCTGGCCCTGGAACTCGGCCGCCTAAAGGCCGAGGCCGTGCCCATCAACTTCTTGATTCCCATTGCCGGCACGCCCCTGGCAGGCGAGTGGAACTTGAATCCGCGATATTGCCTGAAGGTCCTGGCCTTGTTCCGGCTGGCCAATCCCAAGTGCGAACTGCGCATCGCCGGCGGCCGGGAACTGCACCTCGGACCGCTGCAACCGCTGGGCCTTTACGCGGCCAACTCCATCTTCGCCGGCGATTACCTCACCACCAAGGGCCAACCGCCGGCCGAGGATATGAAAATGATCGAGGCCCTGGGATTCGAGGCCGTCACGGAGTAGAGTAGGTGGTAGATGGAATTTAGATTGCAAAATGCAAATTGCAAATTGCAAATTATAAGGCAACGACAGGATTGACCGTGCGTCAAACCTTGGTTTAGCCGCGACCGGGTACCATGTGGTGCATGGTCGGGGAGCGCTTCCATGTCCGATTCCAAGCGAACGAAGGTTTCCGAGTTGATCGACCGGGCGCGGCAGGGCGATGACGAGTGCCGGGATCGGCTGTTTGGACTGTGCCGGTCGTATTTGGGCTTTGTCGCCCGGTCGCAGGTTGAAACCTGGCTTCGTCGCAAGGTGGACGCCTCCGATCTGGTGCAGGAGACGATGCTCGAGGCGTATCGCGATTTCGCGAATTTTCAGGGTGGGACCGAGCAGGAATGGCTGGCCTGGCTGAAGCGGATTCTGGCCCATAACGCCGCCGATTTTGTCCGCCGCTTTCGCGGCACCGCCAAGCGCCAGGCCGGCCGGGAAATTCCCTTTCGCGATCCGGACGACAGCCTTGCCCGCGGCGCACCCGAACCCGCCGCGGACCAGCCCACGCCCAGCCAGGAGTTTTTGCTCATCGACACCGAGCTCCGCGTGACCGCCGCCCTGGCCGATCTGCCGGAGGACTATCAAGAGGTGATCGTCCTGCGCAACCTCCAGCGCCTGCCCTTCAACGAGGTCGCCGAGCGCATGAACCGCACCCGCCCCGCCGTGCAAATGCTCTGGATGCGGGCGATAAAAAAATTGCAAGAGGTAATGGGTGATGAGGGATAAGAGAGGATGGATCAAGGCAGTAAATGCATTGTTTAGCCGCGACCCGAAGGGGAGCGGATGAATACGCGATGTAGAAATGAAAAGATCTTTTGAATTAATTGATATATTCAATGGATAAGAAGATCTTAAGAATCTACGGTCTAATGGGAGTGGGGATTCTAGTAATTATCCCCTCACTCAGTATTCTTATTTCCTTGTCGCTCTCTCCTAACAAGTACCTTAGAGATTTGGCGGAATTTAAGTCCTTTGCATTTACGTTTATATTCATAACATGGTTGCTTGGATACTTCATTGCAAAAAAATGCGCAAATACTCAGAGCGTAAATCTTGCTTTTTTAAAAGGAGGTGTGCTTATCGGATTGACCGGAACAGTTTTTATATTGCCAATCATTATTAGATTTTTTTATGCCTATGGAAATGAGCAAGGTATCATATTTGTTTACTTCGCATCTATTCTTGGAATTATCTATATTTGTTCAGGATCGATACTAGGTGGTTGGGCCGCCATAATGGCCCGTGATTATCGCAAATTTCAACGCATACGACTTCTGCCGCAATACACAATTAGCGAACTTTTCATACTTATTACATTGTCAGCCGTCATACTTAGCTCTATCATGAGTATCAGTTTATTATTATCCGAGTTTCCCCGTCTTTGAATATAAACCCCCATGCCAGATGCGCATCCCGATAAATCCGAATTAGAAATTCTCGACGCCTATCTCGCCCGATTGCAGGCGGGCGAGCGGCCGGATCGGAAGGCGGTGCTCAGCGAGCATCCGGAATTGGCCTCTGCGCTGGATTGTTTGGAGACGCTGGAAAAACTGGGGCCGAAGCCCGCGGGTATGGAAAAAGAGGATGATGGGTTTATTGTTAGCAGCGAAATCCATCAGGCCGGCGATTTGCCGCGTGAGTTTGGGAGTTATCAATTGCTGTCCGAACTGGGCCGCGGCGGGATGGGCGTGGTTTATAAGGCCAGGCAGGAGGATTTGGACCGCGTGGTGGCGGTGAAAATGATCCTTTCCCGCCATCTGGCCTCGCCGGAGCAGGTGCGGCGATTCCAGGCCGAGGCCCGGGCGGCGGCCAAACTCCGCCACTCGCACATCGTGCCCATCCACGAAGTCGGCCAACTCAACGGCCAGGATTTCTTCACCATGGACTACATCGAGGGGCAAAGTCTTGCTCAACACATTCAGCAAGGGCCGGTCGATGTGGCAACCGCCGTTCGGATCCTTAGCACGATTGCCCGGGCGGTGGAGTATCTGCACGCCCAGGGGATCGTGCACCGGGATTTAAAACCATCGAACATTCTTTTGGACGCCCAGGGCGAGCCGTACCTGACGGACTTCGGCCTGGCTAAGATGCTCCAGCCGGACGTGCAGGCCACGGCCACGGGCGTGATTGCCGGCACACCGGCCTACATGGCCCCGGAGCAGGCCGCCGGGCGCGGCCGGGAGGTCGGGCCGGCCAGCGACGTTTACAGCCTGGGCGCGATTTTATACGAACTGCTTACAGGCCAGCCGCCGTTTTTAGAGGAAAACCCGCTCGACACGCTCTTGAACGTCTTAAGCGCCGATCCGATGCTGCCGCGGCGACTTAATCCAAAAATCCCCCGCGAACTGGAGTTGATCTGCCTGACATGTTTGCAAAAGACGCCGGGCCAGCGATATTCCTCGGCCGAGGCGCTGGCCGACGACTTGGATCGTTTTGCCCGGGGCGAGCCGATCAAAATCCGCCCACCGCACTTGGGCCAGCGGTTTTTGGGCTGGACGCGGCGTCAGCCGCCCCTGGCCTCGCGATTGGGCGGGCTGGCCCTGTTTTACGTCATCGCCTGGATAAATTATCTTCGAGGCGCGATCGACGCCGATTTTCACATAAAGATATCCATTGTGCTTGCGTGTTGGGTAATCGGATCGATAATCTGTCAGCGGCTGGTGGAAACACGCCGCTGGTCAATGGCCGCACCTTTTATCTGGGGCACCCTGGACTCGATCCTCTTCCTCATCGTGCTTCTAATCGGCGACGGCGCGGCCAGCGCCCTTGTCGTGGGCTACATATTGCTGATCGTGGCCTCGGGCCTTTGGTTCCGCGTGCGATTCGTGTCTTACATGGCCGTTTTATCGCTTATTTCGTACGGCGTGCTGGTGCTGGATTATTATTGCATTTGGCGACCGTGGCTCGATCCTAAATGGAATGTGCCTTATCTGGCGGCCGACCGGCACGTGATATTCGCGGTGTCGCTGGCCATCTCGGCTCTGATCGTGGGATACCTGGTCCAGCGGGTACGGATTCTCAGTAGTTTTTACGGGCAAAAGAAATGAGAGAAATGCCGAAGGCAAAATGACGAATGCAGAATGAAGAACTGAAAATTGACAACTGAAAAATCACGACTTGAAAGAAGATCTCACCACCGGGTCGCTTAGAACCACGAGCGACCAAATGCCAAAGGGGATTCCCAGAATACAGCAGGGTCCCATACAGGGAATCAATGCAATTATAGATGCCGCCATGGCAAATCCGTAATTCTCTAAGCTCTTCATCCTTATAGCGCCCATTAGGACTACGATGCTCAAAATGATCCCTATAGATCCGAAAAAAATACTAAACGGCCCCTCGATAATATCCGGCATTGCATGTCGATGGGCAGCGGCAGCCACTATGCCAATTTTAAATAACTGTGCAAAAATGGATATCGCCCTAAATGCTAAATCGAGCACGGCGATCACGATCAGGCTTACGGCAGGCCCGGTAACCCGCTGCATTGCATATTGCTGGTTGGTTTGAAGGCCCTGTCCTGGGGAATATCCAGGCGGCGTTTGATAAGAAGCTTGATAGCCGGCGGAGCCTGTAGGCTGCGGATCGCCGGAATCGGACATGCCGCCGCTGCCGGCACCTGATATGGGCGAAGGGGCGGTAGATGCATTCCGTTCGGGCACCTGGGTTTGGGCCCCGCATTCCGGACATTGCGCCATCCGGCCCGCGGTGTCGTCGCCCGTGCGCAATAACCGCCCGCATCGACTGCAATGGAATTCAATGGACATGGCCGAAAACCTCCTTGGCAGTTACTGTAGCAAAAAAGCGGCAAAAATGCAAAGCCGGCCATTACCCTTGTATTCGCCGCTTTTCCTTAATTATTGACGATATTCGATAAACCGGATATTAATGCCAGTTCCTGGTTCCCACACTCCGCATTTCCTGGTTCCCACGCTCCGCGTGGGAACCCGTCTTTTCCGATGCCCCGCTCTTATCCTGGCCGTACAGAGAATTGCTTGAAGTGTTCCCAAGGAGGACCCTGGGAACAAGAAATTTTCAACCAAGACATCTCAATCAACGCGGCCCGGCTATGCTGTAAATCAGGATGATAAATACAGTCAAAGTTATGATAATGTAGATCTTGTCTCTTTGCCGGAGGAAAGCAACCAAGGACAGCAATACCCGCATCACCGGCGTGGCAATCAGCAACAATAATCCGAACTGAATTATCCCCCGGCTGCTTAAGGCCAAGACGTCTTTGACGATTCCCCCCGCAGACGCAAGTCGGTTGGTTCGCCCTTGAACTGCCTGTAATCGGGCAGGCTCGTCCCATGCCGGAATAAATAAACCACAGCCCCGATCATAATCACCGCCGCCGAAACCACCACTCCCGTCCTCAGCACGTTGCCCAGGATCGTTTCCACCTGTTGATCGGTCGGGCCGGTATGTTTGCTGTTTTTTTCCATGCTATTTTAGTAGGGTGGGTGCTTGCACCCACGCGGTCATTTGCGGTAAGGTATTGCGTGCGTGCAAGCACGCACCCTACTTCTCTTTTCTGATGGCACACGGAGTGCGCCTGCTGTAATATCAGAATTTTCCAGTTAAACCGTTGTAAATCATTTCAAGGGCCAATGCCAGAATGACCACCACAAATATCTTCCGTAAAATCGCGCTTTTTGCGCTCTTTAAAAACACCGTGGCCAGCATCGCGCCCGGCAGGACTCCCAGCACCACCGGCATGGCCAAACCGGGATCGATATAGCCGCGATTGAGATACACGCCCGCGCTTGCCGCCGCTGTCACGCCGATCATGAAGTTGCTGGTGGTGGTTGAGACCTTGAAAGGAATCCGCATGGCCTGGTCCATGGCCAGGACCTTGAGCGCCCCGGAGCCGATGCCCAAGAGTCCCGAAAGCCCGCCCGCCAAAAACATCAGGCTGAATCCCCCAGGCACGCCGCTGACATGATAGGCGACCATGCTGCGCATGGTGCCCTGCCCGTCAGGGCCTGGATATGCGCCGTCGAGCTTCAGGAACGCCGCAAACCGATCGGGCTTATCGGGCCGTTGTTCCGCCGTGCGCGGGCGGCTGGACATGTATGCCGATCCCATTAAAACAATGCCAAAGATCACCGCCACCACGGCGGGCGACAACACCGCCACCACTCCGGCGCCCACCAGTGCCCCCACCGTCGTGGCGATTTCCAAAAACATGCCGATCCGCATGTTCGTAAAACCTTCCTTGACATAAGCCGCCGCCGCGCCCGATGAGGTCGCAATCACCGAAACCAAAGACGCCCCAATGGCATAACGGATATCAACGCCAAAGGCCAGGGACAAAAGCGGCACTACAACCACTCCGCCGCCCAGGCCCGTCAACCCGCCCAAAAAACCGGCAAGCAAAGAGCCCAACCAGATTAAACCCGTGAATTCCAGGATATTCATGGCTCTTTCAGATTCTCTTCTTTAGCCTAAGCGTTTTTCGAATGCGAGCGTTTACTTTTCTCTAGCCCAGGCGTGTTTTTTAATATGAGGGCTTACTTTTCTCTAGCCCAGGCGTTTACTTTTCTCTAGCCCAGGCGTTTACTTTTCTCTAGCCCAGGCGTTTACTTTTCTCTAGCCCAGGCGTTTACGCCTGGGATTGGGAGAATCCCACAATCTCTTTCATCAAAGCCCCTTTAGGGGCGGCTGAAACTGATAGTAAAGGAATCCTGTAAACGAGATTGATATTAAATTATGGCAATGGCTTTGCTCCCCAGGCGTAAACGCCTGGGCTAGATAAAATGGCATTCACAGTTCATTGCCACTTATTTTATTCTTTGTGCTTTCGCGGGCTTTTAGGGCTTGTCGCATGTTTTTTTGGTTGTGGCGCGGTTATGGAATCTTGCTCCGCGGGCTGCTTTATGTACTTCTCGGCACCTTCAAAAGCCAGCGGCGCGTCGGCGTGCGGATCGCCAACGCGGATCGCCACTTTACCGCTTAACAGGTCGTCGAACAACCGGCCCACGAACTCCTTGCGCCACCCCAAGGCCAGGCGGGGCGGATACTTGGGCTTTGTCTTGCGGATGTCGTAGGCGATCAGCTCCCGGATGTCGTTGGGCGTGCCCACGATCGTCGGCGCCAACTGGGCCTGGCGGCAAATGCTTCCCAAGGCGGAAAATAGAAATTGACCCAGCACCGAAAGCTGCGGCATCTGGTTGCCGTGGATTTTGACGGGCAGATTTTCCTCCGGCAGGTCCAGCCCGCGCTGGATGCAGGCGGCGATCTCGTCCATGCGGCGGATCAAGTCGCCCCGCTCCATGCCCCGCAACGCCCGGATCCGTGCGGGATCGGCGCTCCCGCGCCGCGCGAGTTCCACGATCAGGTCGTCGCGGAGCACGCGCCGGGCGGGTTGGTTGCGGCGCTTGGCCTCCGCGTCCCGCCAGCGATAAAGTTCCCTCAACACGGCCAAGGCACGGCTGTCCAGCCCCGTGTTGCCCGATACCCTGTGCCAACGATCGTGCAGGATGGACTTTTCCGCCTCATCCTGCCATGAAGCCATTTCCTCTTGCATCCAGGCTTGCCGGCCGAGTTTCTTAAGGCTCTCCTCAAGAATATCGCGAAGGGCGGGCAAATACAGGGCGTCGGTCAGGGCGTACTCGATCTGCCGCTTGGAAAGCGGGCGGCGCCGCCAGTCGGTGCGCGTCTCGTGCTTGGCGAACTTGTGACCCAAAAGCTTGGACACCAGCGTGCCGTAACCGGCCGGATATTCCACGCCCACCAGCCCGGCGGCGATCTGCACGTCGAACAGATCGGCCGGCCGGCGCCCCGTGGCGTGCAGGCAAAATTCCATTTCTCCCCGCCCGGCATGGACCACCGTTTCATGCCCCTCGGCGGCAATCACCTCCCAAAACGAAGTCAAGTCGCCGATCTCCATGGCGTCGATGACCGCCAGTTCGTTATCGGCCGAGACCTGCACCAGGCAGAGCTCGGGCCGGTACGTGTGCTCGGACACGAACTCGGTGTCGAAGGCGATCGACCTGCACGACGCCAACGCCCGGCAGTATTCTGCCAATTGTTCGCTTGTAGTTACGTATTTGTACTGCATGAAAATCTAGCACTTATCCCAAAACCGGATTTTATCGGTGCGGGAATACAAAATGCCGTACATATATTCTAATTTTAAGACAGGGATTTAGAAGAACAAAAACGAAGTCAGGATAAAAATAGGTATTAGGATAGCCCCGCTGTAAAGCATATAACCGAAAAAGCCGGGCATTTTCACACCTGACTTTTCGGCAATCGCCTTGACCATGAAATTCGGCCCGTTGCCTATGTAAGTGTTCGCGCCCATGAACACGGCCCCCAGGCTGATCGCGGCCAGCAGCGGCTCGGCTACTCCGGCAACAGGCAAGGGCAAGCCGATTTTCGCGGTCAACGATTGCGCCGCGGTGAAAAAAACCACGTACGTCGGGGCATTGTCCAGCACCGACGACAATCCGCCCGTGGCCCAGAAAAAGTGCCACGGCTCGCTCAAGCCCAGGCTGGGCCCCCGAATCGCAAGAATCTGCAAGGCCGGTTGCATGGTTATGAATATGCCAAAGAACAGCACCGCCACCTCGATCATGGCGGCATAGTTGAAATTATTCTCTTCCCTTAGCGTCCGGCTGCCCAACGCCAGCGAAAGAGCCACCAACAGCAACTGCACGATCTCGCGTAAGTATAACCAGGGATGCCAATCCGTGCCAGGTATCGTCTTGGCGGGAGCCAAAAAAGCCACCGAAACTACCACCCCTAAAAGCAAAAACGCATTCGGCCAAACGCCGGAGATCTTAAGACGGCGCACTTCTGTCTCGTCGCGGGCGATGTCCGATGGCTCTTCGTGCGGATAGTACCAGAAGCGGTCCCAAAGGTAATAAATGGCTATTAACAGGCCGTTTACAAAAAGCCATTCTTTCCAAAGGCTTGCCGTATACAAAAAGGGAACCCCCAGCAAGTATCCTAAAAACAGGGGCGGATCGCCCAAGGGCAAAAGACATCCCCCGCAATTGCATACCACAAAGATGAAAAAAATAACCGTGTGAACAACGTGCTTGCGCTCGGAGTTGGTCTCCAGCAAGGGCCGAATCAAAACCATGGCCGCGCCCGTGGTGCCGATCAGGCTAGCCAGCGCCCCGCCGATGAGCAAGAACATGGCATTGGTAAAAGGGTGGGCGCGAAGATCGCCCGTAATGCGAATGCCCCCGCTAATCACATAAAGACTGAACAACAAAATGATAAAAGGTACGTACTCCTTGAGCATCGCATTGGCAAGGACTTCCCACGTTAAGCCATAATTGGCCCCTGACACCCCGGGCATTGCCACGTGGTGGGCCGGCCAATGGGCCTCGATCGGTTGATTGTGTATCCAAAGGTAATATCCCAATGTGATCGCCCCTAAAACCGCCGCCACATAAAAACGATGCAAGTTGCTCTCCCACCAGTGCGTGGCGCCGGGCAACAGGGGAAATATTGCTATCACGCCTAATATCAACACAAAGGGCAGCACCATCCACAACGGCGGGGGAACATGGCTCTCAACTTCAGCGGGTTGCTCTACCGTTGTCCCGGAGGCTGCTGATGCTCCGGACGGATTGTGTTGGCCGGCTACTATCGCCACAGTCGCTTGCTGGGGAAGGCTTAAACTCAACGCCAGCAGGTAAATGGCTACCAAAATGCCAACGCCGAAAAGCACATATTTGCTCGACTTTGCGGAAGAATCATCTTCGCTCATTTGATTCTCTGCGAACCCCGAAGTGTATTATCAAAAAGTAGCAAAACATGTTTAAATTACTAATCTCAAACAATTAACACTATGATATTAAAAAGACTTATGCATGCAATCTAAGGAAGGTTTTTCTGAAACTTCCACCCTCTCTACATTTCCTAGTTTTTCCATCCAATCAGAATATCCGCAAGCAACACAATATAAAGTGTTAAAACAGGAAATGTAAACGAGAATTACTTGACATTTTAGATTATTTTGTAATACTAACTATCCTTCACGTACTTTTTACATCTTTTTCTTTTTAAAAACTAGGAGAAGCACGATTTATTCCCGTTCGGTATAGAACTAGTCTGGAAGTTTTATTTTTTCGGGGAAGGAGCTTGATCGTGCCGAAATCGATATTGGAGGCGATAAAACTGGGGCTCTGGGATTTCGAACCGCTGGAGGCTGATCCCATGCAGTACGATGCTGCTGACGCCATGCCGGGCACAAAGGAAAAACTGCTCGTTATGGCCGAGCGCAGTGCGCCTGGGTTTGCCGATCTGGCACGAAGCTGATCGAGAGGATGCTGACGCCCCTTCACCGCCACTAAGGAATTTGGAATAATTCCGTCTTAATCTTGTGACGGCTTTTTCGACCTCCAGTTTCACCGGAGGGAGGGGTAATAATATATCCCCATAAAATCGCATAATTGATATTAAATAGGCATTTTGCCGTCATCCTCACCCTCTCCCCTAAAAAACCTTCTTACCGGAAGGCCTTAAATCCCCAATATTACCATAAATCAACGTTGACCTATTCCAATTAGAATGGCACTCTATAGGGGCCGTTATTGACCCAAAGTGCACGGCAAATTGCGGCTGGATCGCAATATCCCCACAAAATGGCCATATAAAAAAGCGCCATATTCGAGCTATCGCGACAAGGAGGTTTTCGATGTCGATTCTCATGACGATATTAAGTTTTGCCATAATCAGCCAGATTTCTGCCGAACAGACGCAAACAGAGGCTGCGATCGAGCCGGTTGAACAAGCGGCGCCGGCTGAAAATAACCGTCCAACCGCCGATATTTTTTCCCAGCCCGCTCAACAGGCAAATTCCACAATCCAGTCGGCGGCACAAACCGAAATACCCGATGCCCCCAAATCGTCAATATCGATCACAGCCGGCGAAAAGACATCGATCCCACCAAGCGTGCCGGCCTCATCGCGAATTCACCCGCCGGAGTTGATAGCCCAAGCGCTTACGCTGCCTGCGGAAAGCAGCATTACCGGGCAGCCGTTGCCGCTGGTGCAAGCCCTCTCGGTCTCGGCCGATCGGCGTCAACAATTTGCCATTACCCGCGCTTATTGGCAGACTGTCGAGGCAGTGGCGAAATATCATTACTGCCTGGAGCACGCCGATCAGCTCGGCCGGGTGCGATCCCGGCCCGGCGACGAGGCGTCGCTCGATGCGGAACGCGCGGCGGCATCGGCCATGCTAAGGGAAGCGGAATTGGCGGCCGGTTCGGCCCAATACGAGTTGGCAGGGCTAATGCAACTTCCAGCCGATCAACCGCTGCCTTTGCCCGCCGACCGACCACACGTCGGCGCTTACCGCACCAATTTCCAGGAGCTTTTCGCCGCCCGCCCCGCCCCGGATCGAGCCAGGCTCATCGACCGCACTTTGCCCATCCGCCGCACCGGGATCGACCAGCGGGCAATCGCCGTCCAAGCGGCCCAGGACGCCTTGACTGCGGCAACCGAGGCTTGCGAGCGCAGGCAAGGCAACCTGGGAAATTTGATTTCCACGAGCGGCCAATTGCTCCATCAACAATGGACGTTCATCGAAACGGTCTGCCGTTACAATCAAGACATCGCCGAATATGCCATGACCGTGGCGGCCCCCAATGCAACACCCCAGGTATTGGTCGGCTTTATGATCATTAACCCGCAGAATACCGCTCAGACCTTGATTCCAGAAGTGGAAGGCGGCGTGCGTCAGGCCGGACTAAACGAACCGGCGTCCATTCAGCCCACATGGAATGGAAACAACCAGCCCACTTTGGCCCCGCGAAACGTCCCCGGGGCGACTCCCATTCCCACAGTTCCGCCCGGCGCAATGGGGGGCATCAGTTTCGCCCACGAAAACCGAGCCGACTTTAGCCCCGCAGCGGGACGCCGCAACGCCAAGCGGAAAACAAGGGCCGACGCCGGCCCCGCCGCGCAAATTATCGACTGTAGGGGCGAAAAACGAACCCACCCTGGCCCCGCCGCGTGAACAACCAAAACCTATTGATGGCCAAAAACCGAAGGCCGGTGTACAACCCGATCCGGATCACCCCCAGCCAGAAGCTAAGCCGAAAACCGACCAGGATAATTCTCAACCGGCTTCCCAGGACGAGGAACCGGCAAAAATCCGCTACTCCGTGGGCGATCCGTTTTCACGGCGCGTGCAAACAACCGACAAACCGGTTTCATCAGACACCGGCCCTTCCACCGCCCTTTATCCGGCCTTGGTCGAAAGTACTCCTTCGGAAAGGGCGAAAGAACTCACACTGGCCCTGCATTGGGATCGCTCCCTGCCCGAGGGCGCGGGCAGATCCACTACGCTCGAAGAGTGCTTGTCGCAGCAGACGGGCATGACCGGGCCGGCCGGCATCAGCCCCCGCAAACAGGCCGGCGCCACCGACAGCGAGCGCCGTGCCGCGGTCGATGCCTTTTGGCTCGCCCGGCAACGAGCCGCCGAATATCAAACCCTGGCCCAAGAGATCGAGTTCTTGGACAACCTCGTGCCGCTGGTCCTCGAGCAGAGGTCCGGGCCGGAAGGCGCCGCGGCCATGCTTTATTTACGCGCGGCCCGGCAACAGGCCAAGGCCGATCTTCGCGAAGCCCAAGCCGCCTTGATCGAGGCCCAATTCGATCTTGCCCTCCGCACGCAAACAGCCGCAGAAGCACTTTGGCCCCTGCCGTCCACTCCGCCCCACGCCGGCCAATACTCGCTGAATTTGGATGCCCAGCCGCGCACGCTCATCCAGTCCTGGCCCATGCGGCGCCTGGCGGCCGCCATCCCCACTTATACCACAAGCCTTGAGGAACACGCCGCCTCGGTGGTCGCGGCCGACGCCGCCCGGGCACAATCTATCGAAAAATACGCCGCGGGCAATCTGCCGGTCGAACGGGTCCTGGAAGATGTCAACCGTCAGACCGAACAAACCTTCGACTTCCTGCAAACCCTGACCGACTACAATCGCTCCATCGCCCAGTACGCCCTGGCCGTGCTGCCCCCCGACGCCCAGCCCACCAGAATCGCCGCCGCCCTGGTGGTGTCGCAGTAAAGCAATATATGATGAGGAACAGACGTTTATCGGGTTTCAGGTAATATGCATGTCATTAAGCCCACGGGTTGCAACCCGTGGGCTTGTCTTGATTAATCTCCCGCAATACGACATTCTTTTCCTAAGAGCTTATCCCAAAAGTCCCCTCTCCCTTTGGGAGAGGGTTAGGGTGAGGGCTAAATTGCTGATAATATATTGTTGTAACCTTTTGTCAGCATTGTATTTTTATGTCTTAGGATAAGCTTTAAGTGTCGATTAACTGATATCCTGAACCCTGAACCCTGAACCCTTTTGTGGTTACTCCCCTGCGAATTGGGCCGCTTACGATTGATCCGCCGCTGCTCTCGGCGCCGATGGCGGGATTTTCAAACTATGCTTTCCGGCAAATTGTCCGCCGCCTGGGCGGGGCTGGGCTGCTATGCACCGAGATGGTCAGCGCAAGGAGCTTTATACACATTGACGCCCGAAACGACCTGCCCGACCGGCTCTGGGGCGTAAGAGACGAACCCCGGCCCTTGGCAGTCCAAATCTGGGATAACGATCGCTCGGCGCTGGCGGAAGTCGGCAGCCGTCTGGCCAAAGAATTCCAGGTAAGCGTAGTGGATATAAACTTCGGCTGCCCCAGCAGCGACGTGGCCGAAAAGGCCCAAAGCGGTTCGTATTTGTTGCACTATCCGGACAAGGTCGGCGAACTTGTGGCCTGGGTAGCCCAGGCCTGCAAACCCGTGCCCGTGACCGCGAAAATCCGCCTGGGATGCACCCCCGACACGATCAATGCCATCGACGTGGCCCAGGCGGTGGAAGCCGCCGGCGGGGCGGCAATCACCGTGCACGGCCGCACCGCCGCCGACATGTTCCGCGGCCGGGCCGATTGGGATCAAATAGCCAAAATCAAGCCCCATCTAAAACAAATCCCGCTTATCGGCAACGGAGACCTGAAATCGCCTCAAGAAGCCGTCGAGGCCTTTAGCCGTTATGGCGTGGATGGAATCATGATCGGCCGGGCAGGATTGACAAAACCTTGGATTTTCCGCCAGGTTCAAGCAGCCTTGGCCGGTGAGCCGATCCCGCCCGATCCCGCTTGCGAAGAAGAGCGGCAAATCATATCAGACCACTATCGGCTGGTGCTGGAACAATTTGGCCAGGAAAAGGGTACGCTCCTCATGCGCTCCTTGGCATGTCGCTACGCCCGAGGCCGGCCGGGCGTAAGGGCCTTCCGCGATCATCTCGCCAGGGTGCAAACGACTGAGGAGTTTTACGACATGGTGGAAAAATATTTTCCTGGGCGATAAACGGATAAATGCGGAAATGGTTGTTAATTTGTAGCGCTCTAAAGGCCGTTCTTGGCGGAATCGCAATTAAGTCGATGGGACGCGAAGAAACCGCGCCGCTAATCTCGTAATACTGTCGTATGACGAGACGTACTAGCAAACGGTTGAGATTACGAGACAATAGCGAACACGACAACCGGCTCATAAACTGTGGGTAGCTGGTGCAATCCTTTCGACGATATTGAGTAGACGTAGTGCAAACTCGGACATCGTCGGGACACCTCCTTCCTGCGCGGTCATCCGCCCGCTGTGGCGAATTAGTTTGCAGCTTGAAACTTTGAGATTTTTGCCAAGTAATGTCCGTTTTCCTCTTGTAGCAGTACTTCACATTTCCAATCTGATGCCTTGGCTCGTTCCTTCAAGGTTTGTGCATCTACATGCAACCAGCCGCAGAGAGGCCCGTTCTTACCTTTAAACCCAAGTTGCAGACGGATTTCTCCAATATATCGCCCAGATCGTCTATTCGCTTCCTGATAAGCTAGGTGACGCAAATTGTCCGTAATGCGCACATCCGTGGAGTCCAATAACACTTGGCCTTTATCCGATAGTAATCCACGCGTATGAGACAGGAACCGATCCAATCCAGCGATGGTTTCGACCATGCCAATCCCGTGACCCAACATCAAGATAATGTCAAACAATCCGCCATGGTAATCGAAGATATCCCCACAATGCACGTGTTTCACATTCCGGCGAGACATGATTGCCGCGGCCTGGGGACTGATATCGATAGCGGTCACTAACAGCCCCTTCTGCTGGAGAACGAGACTATGAAGGCCGGTTCCAGCCCCTACATCCAAGACATGGCCTGTGCATAGATTAATCGCTGCTGTTTCGATCTCCGTGAATTCTGACGGATCACGGAAAAAGTGACTGACCCGTAAAGTGTCTGCTAGACCATCGTCTCTGCGCATGACCAGTTCTGCATAGCAATCGCCTTGGAAATAGGCGAGCAAAGCCGATCCTAGGGGCTCCATTGCTTTTGGGTCCATTCGGATACCCTTTGTGCCAATAGAAATTGTTTTATATTCATTTCTGGTCAGGCTGATATGTGCCTTTCATGATAGTGCCTTAAAAGAGCGCTTGTTACATAAAGTGCCCCCGGGAGAGTCATGGTGAAAAAAAACACCAAAGTCATCCCTCTCGGGGCATAATTTACTGTTAGTTCGATAAGCAGACAAAACAGACACAATCCAGCAAGCGATATGATCCCTCCCGTAAGTTCCCATCGCCAACCGACAAGAATACCAATCATCATTAGATATAGTGCGAGTTGTCCAAATCCAAGAATTGGCATCCCTTCACCAATTGCAATAATCAGGATTAGCAAGACAAACAAGGTGCCCATGACTCTTGCAGTCCACCGACATACGTCTGCGAATAGTCTAGGTGTATTCATAACGCCTTCCTCCGCTGAGAAAAAGGGGGAATTGTTGTTCTCGCCAATGATGAGGCTCTTACCGTGGCTAGATACAACGCATCAAACCTAGAATTTATTAAATGATGGTCCTATTGGTGCCAAAAAGTCGAATCAAATCATATATACCGAAATAGGTTCATTTTCCGACAGTCGTTTCACCGTACCAAATCGTTATCTGACTCTACAGCGGCAGAGGTCTTATTTTCTCACCTCAGAAATCAGCACCTGGAAAAAATGTTCCGAGAGGTAAGTAGAACGGCATAAGAAATTGGGTGCCACTGCTGGCTTGCCAGCAGTGTAGAATTGCCAAAAAAACAGCGGCACTGCTTGCAAACAAGCAGTGACATACAGCATAAGTTCTTATTCGTTCCCACTTAGTTTATGGGTATACCAGTCTCATTCGCGCCATGAGTGGGCACGCTACCATGAAACGCAAGCGGTTTTTCCAGTTCCTAGCCGCCGGCCCTTAACTTTTCGCCCCTCTTTTCAAGACCAACACGGGGCAGTGGGCCAGGCGCACCACCTTTTCTGCCACCGAACCGAGCAGTAGCCGCGTCAGCCCGGTCTGGCCGTGGCTGGAAAGAGCGATTAAATCGGCCTGTACCTCTTGGGCGTAATCAACGATGCGATGACCGGCGTCGCCGAAACGAATGGCAACCTGAAAATCCCCCGCCGATCGATGGGTGAGTTTTTTTCGCAAGGCCGCCTCGGCATGTTCGGCACGGCTTCCGTCGTCGATCATTTCCCATATCACGCCCGGATCGTTTGGGGTAATGATGGGCAATACGTGGATCAAATGCAAATGGCTGGCGTTGTCAATCAATTCTTCCGCAGTATCCAGGGCCAAAAACGAATCGTCAGAAAAATCTATGGGAACAACGATTGTTTTGCGTGGCAGCCAGCTCATAAAACCCTCTAAGATCATCATGAAAAAGGAATTGCACGCGGCAAAATAAGTATAAGGTCATAGATTTTTTGTACAAATGCTAAAAACGCTGACTCTTTCAAACTGTCTCATCCGGATTTTTTGCATGATTTTCCAGATTATCTATTGTTAAATATCATAAGTACATATATATCAAGCAGTTACGATATCAAGACAAGTTCTTATACACATTTTTAACAATTTATATTGATAAAAATGCAAATTATGTTAATAATTGATAGTGTGAGCAGATCATTACCTATTAAAGGGGAATAAACATGAGCATTCAATCTCCGTCATCCGATCCCGAGTTTCTGGATTTGCTGCGCACGACCGGGCCTTTGAGCGTAGCCGAACTGGCCGATGCCATGGAAGTCACGCCCACTGCCGTACGCCAGCGCCTAACCCGCCTAATGAGCCGGGAAATCATCCAGCGCGAGGCATTGCGCAACGGTCGCGGCCGGCCCAAGCATCGTTACTGGTTGACAGATAAAGGGATGCGCATGACCGGCTCGAATTTTACCGATCTGGCCATGGTGTTATGGAAGGAAGTTCGTTCGCTAGAAGATCCTGAAATCCGCCGGGATATGTTGCGGCGGATAGCCCAGGCCTTAGCTAGCGGTTATGCCAATCAGATACAGGGGAATACTCCGGCCGAGCGGTTGCATTCTGTAGCCGAAATATTGGCTCAACGCAGGATCCCCACCACCGTGGACGACACCTCGCCTAATCCCTCGATAACCGCACATGCTTGTCCGTACCAGGCCCTGGCCGAGCAGGACCACAGCGTTTGCACGATGGAGCGGATGTTGATCTCGGAATTGGTCGGTCAAGACGTAAAACTCACAAAATGCCGCCAAGAGGGGGATGAGCAGTGCCGGTTCCAAGTCGGTTAGTAAATCGGTATACTGATCGATTTGGACGGTTTTGCTTTGGAATATAGGCCCTTTTTCTCGTGAGCAGTTAAATGACCCGACCATGGATCGAAGCACGCCTTGAGGAAAACGCTCTCACCACTACCCTGGAGCAGGCCCTGAATTGGGCTAAACAAGGCAGCATCTGGCCCATGACCTTCGGCGTTGCCTGCTGCGCCATCGAGATGATGTCGGCCGGGGCTGGAAGGTTCGACCTTGATCGTTTTGGGGCCGGTGCGTTCAGGGCCAGTCCCCGGCAGTCGGACTTGATGATCGTGGCCGGCACGATCACGTTTAAAATGGCCAGCCGGATTCGACGCCTTTACGACCTTATGCCCGAGCCTAAGTATGTAATAGCCATGGGCGCATGCGCAATCGGCGGAGGCCCGTATTTCGAGCATGGATATAACGTGGTTCGCGGGGTCAACCTGGTCGTGCCCGTGGACGTTTACATCCCCGGTTGCCCCCCGCGCCGGAATCGTTGCTGGAGGGATTGATGCGCCTTCAGGAAAAGATCAAAGGGCACCGCATCGCCAAACTCCCGGCAAACGAAGTGCCGGCCGGAATCAACCACCGCGGACTTAAAGTAGAAGACGAAATCCCCATGCTGCACCAATCGGGATTCATGCAAAGAGAAGAAACAAACCTGGTTTTTAACCACCAAAAGGTAAAACCGAAATAATAATATGACCGAGACGCTGTCCATCATCGACCTGCACGTAAACGTGGCCGATAAGCCGATACTCAAGGGCGTATCGCTGGAAATCCATCGGGGCGAGGTCCATGCCCTGATGGGACCGAACGGGTCCGGCAAAAGCACCCTGGGTTTCGCCGTCATGGGCCATCCCGGCTACCAGGTCACCGGCGGGCGGATCGAGCTTAACGGCCGGGACGTGTTGGCAATGGAGCCCCACGAAAGGGCCCGGGCCGGATTGTTTCTGGCCTTTCAGCGCCCGGTGTCGATACCCGGCGTGCGCATGGCCGATTTTCTCCGCCACGCCGCCACCAACATCCGCCGCCCCGAACGCAAGGAAGGCGAAGACCTGATCCCCATGCGCCAGTTCCGCAAGGAACTTGGCGAAAAAATGCGGGAATTACGGATAGACCCGGAATTCGCCAGGCGCTACGTGAACGAAGGGTTTTCGGGCGGTGAGATGAAACGCGCGGAAATTTTGCAAATGGCCGTCCTCCGCCCAAAATTCGCCATCCTCGACGAGACCGACTCCGGCCTGGACGTGGACGCCGTGCGCCTGGCCAGTCAAAGCATCGCCGAGATCGGCGGGCACGAGATGGGCATTTTGATCATCACCCACCACGAGCAGCTTTTGGAGCACAACCCGCCCGATTTCACGCACGTCCTTCTCGGCGGCCGGATCGTGGAAACCGGCGGGCCGGAATTGGCCGCCCAGTTGCACAAACAAGGCTACGACCGCATCCGCGCCGCGCACCCGGAAGCCGCGGCCGAGGAAGCCGCCATGATGGATTCCAGCGTCCCCCTGCAAACCGCAATCGCAAAATAATGACAAAACGCCGAGTTTAGTTTAATACTTGTATAATTTTTTAATTGATAATAGCCGGCGGTCAACGACCGCCGGATATAAAGCACATAAACGTTATGGCCACCGATATTCGCAACCCTGTCATCGATCCCATCGGCGAAATCAACAAATACGATTTTCGCAACGAGGAGAAATTCGTATTCAAGACCCGCAAGGGATTGAGCCGCGAAATAGTCGCCGAAATTTCCGAAATGAAGGGCGAGCCGGCCTGGATGCGCGATTTCCGCCTCAAGGCCCTGGAAATTTTCTATTCCAAACCCATGCCGCGCTGGGGCGGGAATATCGCCATCAACTTCGACGACATCTATTACTACCT
The DNA here is from genome assembly GCA_963838495.1 of Pirellulales bacterium. GTDB lineage: Bacteria > Planctomycetota > Planctomycetia > Pirellulales > Thermoguttaceae > JBEKIK01. The sequence goes on from CAWIRC010000001.1 coordinate 2,146,437, forward strand.
GAAACCCATCGAGGCGCAGGTCAAATCCTGGGACGAAGTGCCCGCCGAAATCAAATCCACCTTCGACAAGCTGGGCATACCCGAGGCCGAAAAAAAATTCCTGGCCGGCGTAAAGGCCCAATACGAAAGCGAAGTGGTTTACGGGTCGCTCAAGGTGGAGTTGTCGAAGCAGGGCGTGATCTTCACCGACATGGACTCGGCCGTGCGCGAGCACAGCGATATTGTGCGGCAGTATTTCAGCACCATCATCCCTGCCACGGACAATAAATTCGCGGCCCTCAACTCGGCGGTCTGGTCGGGCGGATCGTTCGTCTTCGTGCCCGCCGGCGTGAAAGTCGAGTTCCCCTTGCAGGCCTATTTCCGCATCAACGCCGCCAACATGGGCCAGTTCGAGCGGACGCTGATCATCATCGAGGACGGCGCCCAGGCCCATTACGTCGAAGGCTGCACCGCGCCCATGTACAGCACCGAAAGCCTGCACGCCGCCGTGGTCGAGGTGATCGCCAAGCAAGGTTCGCGCTTCAGATACACCACCATCCAAAACTGGGCCAACAACATCTATAACCTGGTCACCAAACGGGCCGTGGCCTATCGAGACGCACTGGTGGAATGGGTGGACGGCAACCTGGGCAGCCGCCTGACCATGAAATACCCCTCGATCTACATGATGGAGCCCGGCGCACGCGGCGAAATCCTCTCCGTGGCCTTCGCCTCCACCGGCCAGCACCAGGACGCCGGCGCAAAACTGGTGCATTGTGCCCCGCACACCTCCGGGCGGATCATCTCCAAGTCGATATCCAGAAACGGGGGCCGATCGAGTTATCGCGGGCTGGTGCGGGTAATGAAAGGGGCCAAAAAATCCAAGTCCAACGTGGTCTGCGACGCCCTGATACTCGATCCCCGCAGCCGCAGCGACACCTACCCTTACATCGAAATCGAAGAGCAGGACGTGATGGTCGGCCACGAGGCCAGCGTCTCTCGAATCGGCGAGGAACAACTGTTCTACCTCGCCTCCCGGGGATTGACCGAACACGAAGCCGCTACCATGATCGTCAGCGGGTTCATCGAACCTTTGGTCAAGGAACTGCCCATGGAATACGCCCTGGAGATGAACCGCCTCATCGAATTGCAAATGGAAGGCACCGTAGGGTAAATGAGCGTAGCATAAATGGAGAAGGGGAAGACGCTAGACATTAAAAATCAGGATATCGGAGCCGGGCCGTGTCGGCCCGGATGAAGTGCGAACTCGCCGGACCGACACGATCCGGCTCTGTTTTTCATTCGGCGTTTTCTTTTGGATTATTTGAATTGCGGATATATATGGCAAGTGGCGCAGTCATTAAACAAGGCTTTACCCAAGAAGCATTTGAAACTTTCTTATCGCAGCGCCGCGAGCCGGAATGGCTTACTCAATTGCGCCGCCAGGCATGGAACACGTTTCTGGAGTTGCCCCTGCCCGACCGATCCCAGGAGGAATGGGCCCGCACGGACATCAGGGGTTTTAAGCTGGATAAATTCGGCATTCCCGCCCCATCGGCCGAGGATAATCGGCCTCTTGGCAAGGCCCTCTTGACCGAAGGCGTCGATCTCGGCGGCAGTGCGGCAACCGCCGACAGCCGGCCCTTGCCTACCCGGCTCGACGCCGATCTGGCGCACCTGGGCGTATTGTTCGGAAGCCTGGAGGAACTAATACAAACTCACGGCGACTTGATTCGACCTTACTTGTTCACCAGGGCCGTGGATTATAATGTCGATAAATTCGCCGCCCTGCACGCGGCCTGCATGTCGGGCGGGGCCGTGCTTTATGTGCCCAAGGGCGTGAAGATCGACCGGCCGCTGCACGTTTTTTCCTCTATATCCCCCGACGCCGTTGATTTCAGCCATACGCTCATCATCCTGGACGAAGACGCCGAGGCTACCGTGCTTTCCGAAACCGCCGGCGCCGATCAATCCGGCGCAGGGCTGCACTGCGGGGCCATCGAAATCTTTGTCGGTCCGCGGGCACGCCTGCGATACGTCAATCTGCAAAACTGGGGAACTGGTGTTTGGCATTTCGCGCATCAAAAGGCCCTGGTCAACAGCGACGCCGACATCCAGTGGACCATCGGGGCGTTGGGCTGCCGGCTGGCAAAGGTTAATCAGCACGTGGCCCTCATCGGCCCGGGCGCCAATGCCCAGGTCAACGGCGTAATGTTTACCGAGGGCAGGCAGCATCTGTCGTATCACACCCTCCAGCGCCATCACGCCATACGCTGCACAAGCGATCTGCTTTATAAAGGCGCATTGCAAGACAAATCCCGCCTGGTGTGGCGGGGAATGATTAAAGTCGACCGCGACGCGCAAAAAACCGATGGTTACCAGCGCAATGATAATTTAATTCTTTCCGAGGATGCCCGCGCCGATTCCATTCCGGGCTTGGAAATTGAGGCCGATGATGTAAAATGTTCACACGGCGCAACCGCCGGCCGCGTGGACGACGAGCAGGTCTTTTACGCCCGTTGCCGCGGCCTGACCCGCAAAGAAGCCGTCCGCATGATTGTGACCGGCTTTTTCCAACAGGTGTTCGACCGCATCACGATCCAGAGCGTGCGGCACGCCCTGGGCGAGGCCATCGGCCGGCGGATCCGCGAATATAATTGAAATAACGTAGCCCGCGCACTCCATGTGCGGGGCCGGGCACACGGAGTGTGCCCGCTACTTTAATACCGGGCACACGGAGTGTGCCCATTACATTAACAAGGAGTAGTAATGTCAGAGTTCTTCAGAGTATGCAAAATCGCAGATGTACCGGATCCTGGCATGGGAGTTTTTGAAGTCAACGATCATTTTATCGTATTGATACATTTGGACGGCGAGTTTTATGCCTTGGACGACGCCTGCACGCACGACGGCGGCCCGCTGGGCGAGGGCATCTTGGAGGGTTACCAAATAATCTGTCCCCGGCATGGGGCCCGGTTCGACGTCCGCACGGGCCAGGCCCTTTGCATGCCAGCGGTCCATGCAACTACCGCCCATGAAGTAAAAGTGGAAGGAAATGATGTGTTCGTCAGAATCAATGAAAAATAATGATTTATAAATTATAAATCCTGAATTCACGGCACTGATAACTGAAAACTGACAACCGTCGCCGACTCTCCGCCAACCACTAACCGCCATCTTTTACCATGCCCATCGCCGAAGAGTCGATCCTTGCCGCCTTGCGCCAGGTCCGCGACCCGGAGTTGATGCTCAACGTCGTCGATCTGGGTCTGATATACGGCATCGGCGTGGACGAGGTCGAGGGGAAGTCGAATATTCACATTATGATGACCATGACCACGCCGGCCTGCCCCTTCGGTCCGGAACTGATCCGGGAAGTAAAAGAGGTTCTCTCCGCAATGGAAGGCGCGGGCACGGTGGAAGTGCAAATCACCCTCACGCCACCCTGGACCCCAGACCGCATGACCGAAGAGGCCCGCGACGAACTGGGAATGTTCTGATCCGCCTTTATTTCACCCCTATTTTTTCACCACTTTTATTTAGCCCCCGGTGAATACACCGGGGGCCTAGTAGAAGCTTTTTAGAGCAAAGATTGGGATGATGGGAGCGACCGCTTAGTGAATCTCAGAAAAACAACGTCGTAATGCAAATCAGATCCGGGGCGTGCCTCCCCGGCATTTCTGCACTCGATACGGCCCGACTCCAATGTCGTACCTTTGTATGAATCCAGCCCAAGCCCACGGGTTGCAACCCGTGGGCTTAGCGACATTCATTACCTGACAATCAATAAACCTGTCTCTATTAACCGCAGCATTCTTCAATTCTCTAGGCGGTGCTTCAGCCGCACAACTGCCAAGCGGTTGCAGTCGTCCACGGTTTTAGGTGCGATGCTCTGGAAATCCTCATGGTGGTTGTTCTGAAAATCGACCAGCACCCAATCGCCTGCTTTATTGCAAAGCACCAGGTGCACCGCGCCGGCCTCGTGTTTTCCGTCCGGGCTGACGGCGTAGCTGGCCAGCAAGGCATATTCAGTGCTCGGGGGATTCTTGCGGATGAAATCGCGGAACGCCCGGGCAGTGTCCCAAAGAATTATTTGCTCGTTCATATTGCCTTTGATCTTCAAATTCGGATCCGCATCGGCAGTTTTAGCCCGGCATACACCCGACTCGCTTATCATTTTAGCCAATTGGACCGCGCCGGACTCGTCGCCTTTGTCCAGCCAAATGTGAATGGGATACACGGTAATTTTGCTGGTTTTGATTTTTTCTTTCAGCGCGTCCAGCCGCTTTTTCATTTCTTCAAACTCGCTCGTCGGCGGAATGCCGGACTTTTCCTTCAAGCGTTTCTCTAATTTGCCTTCGGGCGCGTCTCCTTCGTTCACGTCGGCCAGCCCCCACAGTCCTCGAATCCGCTCGACCAATTGACAACTGGCAGTCATGGGATCGATTCTCTCCTCGCCGGGTTGCTGGAGCTGTTCCTTATTCCTCTGCTCCGACAGAACGATCTTTCCTTGGCGATCGGCCACTACGATGCGAATTTCATCTATACCTTTCCCCGGCGTCCCGAAAAACTGCCCGTAGACCGCATATTCGGTATTAAGATTCCGCTCTTTCACATACTGGCCGAATGCCTCGGCCGTCTTGGCAAGATCGGCCTTTTCGGGCGGAACAAACGCCGCGTCGGCGAGTTCTATGTCTTTCATCCCGTCCCGTTCCAATACCACTCCAACCACCTCGGCAATACGCTTCGACATCTCGGCGGGCACACCGGGCACAGGCGCCCGGAATTCAAGACGATGGGGAAGACCGTGATCGTTTTTTCCCGGTCTTTTACCGCCGCATCTTCGCCCCGCAGGACGCCCGGCCAGGACAGGGTTAATGCACACAGGCAACATATGGCTAGAAAACGTTTCATCAGACATTCTCCTTATAAATTGTGAAACAAAGCGGACTCGGAAACGCCGCCTTGGGGGATATAATTGCGACCCAGCTTATTTGGCTCGATGATTCGTGAAATATAACGCCGAAAAAGAAATTTTTTATGGCGGCAGCGGCAGAGAATCGCTATCCGGCCGAGAGTCACGATTTATAAGCGTAGCGGGAAGGATTTAGAGCTTATCCCAAAAATCCCCTCTCCGGGCACCAACCGAAGGTTGGTCGGGAGATGGCTAGGGTGAGGGCTGAATTGCCGAGAATATATTGTTAAAACCTCTCGTCATCATTGTATTCTTATGTTTTGGGATAAGCTCTTACACTTTTTTGCGGTCTTGTCGAACTATTCATGCGTTCAGTACGTAAAACAAGGAGGAACCTAACAACACAAACGTCATGAAAGGAGTTTCGACATGGCCGGGACACGCAAAGGTACGTATAAAATAACAAATTGGAGAAAATACAACGAGTCTCTCGTTAAGCGGGGGTCGATTACCTTCTGGTTTAACGAGGACACGATTGACAAATGGCATCACAACAATGCGAAACCCAAGGTTGGACACCCTTTTGTCTTCAGCGATACGGCAATCGAGTGTATGCTCGTTTTGCGAGAGCTTTTTCAATTGCCCTATCGCCAAACGGAAGGATTGGGAAAATCGCTTGCCGAACTGATGGAAGTAATCATTGATATACCGGATTATACGTCGTTGGCCAAGCGAGCAGCGAAAATGGCTATATTGCTGGAAGTTAGAAAACATACCGGCCCGATCGACGTGGTTGTAGACAGCACCGGGCTTAAGGTTTTCGGCGAAGGCGAATGGAAAATGCGTAAGCATGGCAAAACGAAACGTCGTTTCTGGCGAAAGTTGCATTTGGCGATCAATCCGGATACGCATGAGATCGTGGCGGAAACCATGACGGAAAATAGTTGCGATGACGCCGGCCAAACGGACAACCTGTTGGATCAAGTCCACTCGCCGGTTGAAAAATTGTATGGCGACGGAGCTTACGATCAACGAAAGGTTTACAGAACGTTGAAAAAACGCGGGATAAAGGCAATCATCCCGCCGCGACGCAACGCGAAGATTTCGCGACACGGAAATTCTCGTGGCCGTCCTCTGGCACGGGACTTGGCGATTCGAGAAATCCGCCGCCACGGCCGCAGGCACTGGAAAGAGCGAGTCGGCTACCATCGCCGCAGCCTTTCGGAAACAGCCATGTATCGAATGAAATGTTGCTTCGGCGACCATTTGAAAAACCGTTTGATTCAAAATCAAAAAACAGAAACACGACTAAGATCTAAAATCCTTAACAAATACACCCACCTCGGACTTCCTTTGTTCGAGTGGAATTAGTCAACAAGACCCTTTTTTGCCCTTTTATTCCCCCAGGAACAGCGGGCAAATGTGGCGTTTGTAAATATTTTCCTTGACGTTGGCTGCCACCACGGCGGAGTGTTTTTCCAACGCGGCGGTGAATCGCGATCCCATCTCGGCCGCGAGTTTATAGCCCACGTGCAGCAGTTGGCGTAGATTTGGATTGTACGCCTTGCACGATTGATCGTGCCGCAAGGCCGAGGCAAAGGCCCCCGCGTCCCAGGCGCCCACCGTTTCGGCCGATGGCAGGCCCGAGCGGTCGATCTTCACCACCGAGGCGTACGGGGCGCATAGCTCGTCTATGCGGCTCAGGGCCTGGGCGTATATTTCCTTGGCGATCACAAGCCCGTCGCCCCCTGCCGCGGCCAGGCCGATCAGCTCCTCCAGCCAGGTAGTGCCGGCGGTCTTGAGATGCACCCCGGCGTCAAACTTTTTCAGCAGCCGGTGCATGGGCCGGTAAAGCGAGAATTTATCGCTGCCCGAGTGCACGCTGAGTTTCAGATTTTTGGGCAGGCCGAACTGCCGGATCGAATAGGCTATGACCGCCAGGTCCTCGCTGAATTCTTTGTTGAATTGCTCGACCTCGCCCACGTAATCCACGCCCTTTAAAAACTCTCCAGTGAACCGCGGGGCGATGGTCTGGGCGGGAATGCCCTCGTCGGCCACTGCCGCCAGGATGACCAGCAATTCGGCCGGGGTCTGCGGTTTGTCGGTCTCGTCCATCGAGACTTCGACCACCACCGCGTCGGCCCCCTTGACCGCCTTGATGCGCTGCCAAATTCGCCCCGCCTCGCCGACCGCCGCCAGGAACTTCCGCGCCGCCCCGGATACCAGGGCCTCGGTGATTTCCAGGGGCCGGTCAATGCCGGGAATATCCAGCCGGCCGACAAGCTTTTTGTGCTTGGCCATGAATTGGGCGATTGCCTCGCCGCCCGGGTCGGCGCCGATGTCGTCGGCCACGTCCAGCGTGAAAAAGTCGCTCGATCCCAGGAATCCGTCCAGGGTCTTCAGTCGAATGTGATCGGCATCGACAAAATAAGGATCCTTCCATTTCCGGGCCTTTACGGCGGCGTCGGCCTCCGCGCGGACGCTTTCCGGCTTTGTCCCCACTATGCTATGTTCGCGATATGACTTGTTCCACACCGGGGCGATGGGCACGCCCTTGTCGCGGGCCATGATCATCGCATCCAGTTGGGCCACGCCCTGATGGGCGAAACGGTCGCCGATGCCCATTGAGTATTTTGGAAGTTGCATGGATAGTATCCAGTTTTCAGTAATCAGTTTACGGTTTTTAGTAATCCGATTAGTACACGACCATTGATAAAAATTGTGAGTTACATGGATGTTTAGCCGCGACCGGGCACCAACCGAAGGTTGGTCGGGGAGCGGGACTTATACCATATCCACAAATCTAGAAGCGGCGGTGTACTAGAGGCCGAAAGCGACGGACCATCGGGCCCGGATTATCGATTATTTCGCATTTTACCCGCTTAAAACCGATTTTCAAGGGTTCAAATCCGGACAAAATCGGGCGGATCGGGTGTTTTTTTTGCTTCGAAACAGCGGCCGACGGCATGCCAAAACACGCCTATCTCAGTTCCTCGTCGGTAAAAAGGCGGATCGTGCCGTATTGGCCGTCAAAACCCGGGCTGCGCATTACCTTGCCCGCACGCATCCGCAAAATTGCCTCGGCCAGAAGCGATGTGCCTTTTTGTGAAATGTCTTCCGGCGCGGCCTTTTCCAGGATGAACAGTTCCGGGCCGATTGCGGCAAGCAATTCATCATATTTTTTCCTGACCAGCTTGCTCTGCGGACCGACTTTGTAAATCTCCGCCAAAACCTCCACCAAGGGTATCAAACTGCTGAAGGGCGCCGCATGCGGTGGCACGGGCACAGTCCCCTCTCCCTTTGGGAGAGGGCCAGGGTGAGGGCGGTCGGGCAACACATGCACAGTCCCCTCTCCCGACCAACCTTCGGTCGGTACCCGGAGAGGGCCAGGGTGAGGGCGGTCGGGCAACACATGCACAGCACCCTCTCCCGACAAACCTTCGGTCGGTTTCTGGAAAAGGTTGGGGTGGGGGCGATCGGCCAATTCGCTCACGCGGTGCATCACGCCCAGTGTAAGCGGCCTGCCGCAGACCGGGCATCTGCCTTTGTAACGCCGCGATTCTTCGGGCGCAAGACACACGCCGCACTTGCGATGGCCGTCGTGATGATACCGGCCCTCTTCCGGAAAAAATTCCACCGTGCCCAAAAAGCCCTTGCCGCTCTTGATTGCCCGGAACATGCTGAAATAGTCAATTTTTGTAGCGAAAACAGTGGCTTCGCGGCCTAGTTTAGCAGGTGAATGGGCGTCGGAATTCGAAACCGAGGCATAGCGGTCCAGGCCCGAAACCAGCCAATTCGTGGCCGGATCGGCCGACAATCCGGTTTCCACGGCGAAAATTTCCGGGCTTAGATCGCCGTAACACTCCTCGATCGAGTCAAAGCCCGACTTCGAGCCCAGTACCCCAAACCAGGGCGTCCAAACGTGTGCCGGAACCAAATGGCAGCCCTCCCCCGATTCAAGCGCCATTTCCAACAAATCGCGGGAATCGAGCTTCAACGTCGGCCGCCCGTCCGACTCCAGCCTGCCCAGCCGGCCCAATTTCCGGATCAAGCGGCGGGCACTGGAAAAATCCGGCGCATAAACCACGTGATGCACCTTGCGCACCCGTCCGTTTTTCTTGTACACCGTCGATACCTCCGCCTGGAGCATGAATCGAGGCGATGAAAAGGATGAAGAATGAAGGATGAAGGATGAATGCGCCAATTGGCGGACTTGCTTTTCCACGCCCGGTTTAAGCCGAAACAATCCCGATTCGGCCGGGACGAGGTTTTTGCGAATTTCCTCGAACCACGCCGGATGCGTGAAATCGCCCGTGCCCACCACCGCGATGCCCTTCCGCCCGGCCCACAATCCCAGGTGCGCAAGATCGCAATCCCGGCTGGTGGCCAGGGAATATTTCGAATGCACGTGCAAGTCGGCGTAGAACATAGACTGCATTATAACCGCTGCCGCCAGTTCCTGAACCGCTACGGCTTTACAGAAAGACATCTCCGCGAATTATGCAGTCCCTTTAATCGGCGTCTCGACTGATCGAGGCCATTCGCAGATGCGCGCATGTGTCATCGCTTTTACCGCACAAGGCAAAAATCAGCGCTACACGCTAATCATTAAACACAGGGGCGCTTGATATAGGCGTAAGCCCGAGCAGTGCCGTAGATCCAGTTGTGACTCTTCGTGCACCGACGCATTGGAATGCTTTTTGGTCAACACTATACGTTATGGAGTGAACTGCGCCGTCGGCCGAGACGAAGTGGGCCCCTTCGGGATGCACGCTGCCAAATATTATCTTCGCAGAATCTTCAACTACGCCGTTTGAATTTTTACAGCGCAGCGGATTAGTAATAGTAGTCGAATTGTATGTGGTGCGGCAAACGTCGTTATCCTGGCCGACATACATGCATTCATTATCCGATGCGCTCGTACTAAGGGTTACCAAGTCTAAATAATAAAATCTTTCTCCGAGAATTACGGTGTGCGCGGTGCCGCGAGTTACGTCTTTTTGCGAAATCATCGAGCGCTGATAGACAATTCCGTTCATATAATTAGCATCGGTGATGTCGTTAACGGCAGCCCATGTGAAACCGGTAGGTGGCGGATTTGAGCCCGGGCCGCCGCTAGATTCGCTTTTTTGTCCAGATCCGCAGCAAGCGGCATAAGAGCCGCGGGCAACCATTGAATCGGAGGGTTGACTGGCATTTATATATTCCCAATTATTGTCATAAAATAGATGCTGCCCCATATTGCCCGACGGACAAGCCATTACGGTCAAAATAGTTTGCACCAAATGCATGGCATTTTGACTTTTTCCCGCGGTCAACATGCCTTTGCCGGCATCGTGCAGGCTCGTTAACTCCAGGCCGGGTAAAATACTGTAAACCCAGCCGCCAGGTTGTCTACTATCGTAACCGCAGTCCGGATCGCCGACCCAATTCCAACCCCAGCCGCCGGAAGGATAATGCTTTTGGCGATCCAAATGAGTCATACAGGCCTCACCCATCTGCTTCAGATTATTGCGGCACTGCATGCGCCGCGCCGACTCGCGGGCGGCTTGGATGGCGGGCAACAGCAAGGCAATCAAAATCCCGATTATGGCAATGACCACCAAAAGTTCCACCAGGGTAAAACCGGCGAATTTCCGCGCATTTACATGGACAGCCCTACGGCTTTTTAAACAGTACATGGCCTCGCTCCTTTATGGCGCGATTGAGTCATATCGAACCACCTGCTATATACCTAGATGCCCTCATGTATATGTATTAATTAGGCATTTGTTAACAATAATATTATTGCAAATTTCAGTGCTTTTGACAACTAATCCTTGTCTTGGATTCTTGTGTTAAAATTCAAAAAGAAACTAAAATGGTAAACTTTGAAAAAGATAAGCTTTGGATCAATCCCAACGGATTTTTTAAGGGTTTCAATGTCGTGGATCCATTACCTCACCACCCGTGGGGCGGATCAGTCCCTGGTAAAACGCAATATAAATCATCAGCCTGTATTGCCACTGTTTAATACACGTTGCCGTCGATTGGTTTCCCATCGGCGCGGCTGCCCAGCCGGCTGAACATCGCGCCGTCCACGTTATATCCTATCGTATGTACCGATCCGTCGCACATTACGCAATTAATAGTTGATGGATGAGCACTGCCGAATAATGTGGGTGGGTTAGTTTCATAACCGCGTCGGTCGCGTATGGCCGGCGTCTGATTGCTGGTCGGGGTTTCTGGGCCGGTCCAGCGGGTGACATCCGGGTTGTCGCCTATGTACATGCACTCGTTGTCACCAGAATCATTGCCGGTGAGATAATCATCCGGGTTCAAGTATTTTTCGCCGACCATTATGGTATGAGCGGTGCCATCGCGGACGTCAACCTGCCTGATCATGCTGCCGCAAAAAATGACGCCCGTAATCCCCGCGTTGGTGCCGGTGGGATATGTTGCCGTCCAGCCAAATGTCCCTTTAGCCATAACAGCACTCGTACTAGTGCAACCACTCAAAACATAACCCGTGCCGATAGTATTACCACCTGAATTGGGATCCCACCACTGAGTACCGCCGTTGGCCGCATAGTCACTCCTCGCGCCGAAAAACTGAGTCATGTCTCCAGTATGATCCACGGTATGCTGCGTATCATTTATAAGGAAATAATATAAAGCTGATTTTTGGTCGCACAGCAGCAGTTGCGATGTTCGTCGAGTCGGGCAATTCATACAGGCAATGGGAGTCCGAATCATTGTTTCCGCGGCGTTTACCCGAGCGGAGCCCGTCATGCCCTTTTGCATCATGTAAGTTTGCTTCTGCTCCATATACTGCAATATATTAAAAACCCAGCCGCCGCATTGATGCCGTCCGGTGCCCCAGTCCGGGTTTCCTATCCAAGCACATGACCAGCCGCCGGTGGGCAGCCGATTATTGACGGAAACGTGTGTCTGGGCGGCCATGCCGATTTGTTTAAGATTGTTGGTGCACTGTGACCGCCGTGCAGTTTCCCGCGCAGCCTGGATCGCAGGCAGCAATAATGCAATCAAAATGCCGATAATCGCGATCACGACCAGCAGCTCAACCAGCGTAAATCCACCGGATGTTGTAATCGTACGTCTGTCGCTCTTGTTTAGATACACAGATTGCTCCCGATAAAAAACAGTGACATATATAAAGCAATCCTATATGTATTTTCAAAACGATATTGTTATCCGGAATTCCATGAAAACTGGAGGATAATTCTTTCATGCACGCCGTAACAAAATTGGATACAAAGAGTTACGGATTCGAGACAAATCTACCACCAATGGCCGTAAAAGATGCAAAAAAATCTACTAATCGCAATCAGAGCGGCCGGCATCCAGGTCTTATTGGTCTTAGTACAAACCCCATAAGTTTAGCCGGGTTCATGCCGGGGTTCCGACAAAGAATATATAATATGGACCAGTATGTTAATTCTTCTCTACAAATGGCTAAATAAATCTATCCTCCGGACAACCGAGTTTAATTATAATAAATAAATGCACTCAAAAAAAGTCTCATTGGCAAGTTTTTGTTTGAAATACTGGGATATTTTCTACCGCCCCCCCATAAGTAGCGCAAAAACCGCGCACGTTTTTTCTATTCAGCATCTCGACCCTTGAGGAACCGCCCTGTGAAAATGCAATTTTTGGGGGCCGCACGACAAGTAACCGGATCGCAATATTACCTCGAGGCCGACGGCGTTCGCTTGCTGGTCGATTGCGGGATGTTCCAGGAACGCGATTTTTTGAACCGCAATTGGGAACCCAGCCCCATCAGAGCGCGAAATCTCGACGCCATATTACTTACCCATGCCCATGTAGACCATTGCGGCATGGCCCCCGTGCTGGTGAGGGAAGGATTTCGCGGCCCGCTGCTGACCACCTCCGCCTCCGCCGACCTGGTGGAACTGGTCCTCCGCGACGCCGCCGAGATACAGGCCGAAGACGCCGCATTCAAGCAAAAGCGGCATCGAAAGGAAGGCCGGCTGGGAAAATATCCGGTAAAACCCCTGTTTACCTTCAAGGACGTGGACCGCACGCTCCCCCTGCTACGCACCGCCGAGTACGGCCGGCCGTACATGATCAACGACCGCGTCTCGGCGGTTTTTCACGACGCCGGACACATCCTCGGCTCGGCAATCATTGAATTGCTCGTCCAAGACAACGGCCAACCGCGGCGCTTGATTTTCACCGGCGATCTGGGACAGATGAACAAGCCCATCGTCCGCGATCCGGAAACCTTCAGCGCCGCCGATTACGTCGTCATGGAATCGACCTACGGCAACCGCGATCACGCCAACGGCGGCAGCGTCGACTCGCAGTTGGAACGCGTGGTTTCCGAGACGGTCGCGGCCGGCGGTTGCATCGTCATCCCCATCTTCGCCATCGAACGCGCACAGGAATTGATCTATTATCTCAACCGCCTCCTGCACGACGGCCGAATCCCGCAAATCCCCGTCTTCCTCGACAGCCCCATGGCCGCCGACGTAAACGAGGTCTTCCGCGACCACCGCGACTGTTTCGACGCCGAAGCCCTTGAAATGCTCTCCTCGGGCCAATCCATTTTGAAATTTCCCGCCCTCAAGGTCGTCCGCACCCAGGAAGAATCCATGGCCATCAACGACGTCAAAGGGCCGTTTATCGTCATGGCCACCTCCGGCATGTGCACCGCCGGACGCATCAAGCACCATCTTGTCCACCACATCGAACAGCCCGAGTGCACTATTTTGTTCGTCGGCTACCAGGCCCGGGGAACCCTGGGCCGGCAAATCCTCGACGGCAACAAGGAAGTCCGCATCCACGGCCGCTCCCGCCTGGTGCGGGCAAGAGTCGCCCAAATCCAAGGCATCTCCGGACACGCCGACCGCTCCGGTTTGATGAAATGGCTTGGCTTTTTCCAGTCGCCCCCGCGCCAATTGTTCGTCACCCATGGCGAAGAAGACGTCGCCCTCAGCTTCGCCAAACTCGTCCGCGATACCCTGGCCTGGAAAGTAACCGTCCCGGAATATAAACAAACCGTGGAATTGGATTGATATTAATTGCAGTATAATAGCGGAGGTAGCAGGCATCGATTATATCACCAAAATCAGATATAATACATCGGTTTTTAGAAATGACGATCCTTTCAGGCGTTTATGGAGCGTCACATAATGACTTCTACCACGCCAAATTCTGTCCCTAATATCATTAATGATTTGCCTGTTGCTATTGAGTCGCCCTATCTACCGGCCACATCCTGTGAGTTTCCACAATTAAATGCACCCATTATTTTATACAGTGGCACTGCGGAACTGCGCACAGCGACTAAAACCATTAATGGTGTGGTGAAAGTGCGAATGGATTGGTTCCCTTCTACGGGCATTTTCTTCGAATTTCGTTTTTCTGAAACATGGGATCTTACGATTGGAGGCGCCATCTTATTTCTCAAAGAACGAAATGTTGTTTTGGATGTTTACGTTACATCGTTTAATCTGGGCGGAGTTGGCGTATTAGCGGATGGCGCTGTAAAAAATGAAACAGTACATCATAATTCGATCCTGACAGGGATCGTGAAGCCTATTTTGATCGGGGCGAGTGATAACCTTGTTTCGAAAATAACCTTTCTTATCCCGAATTTCTTTGCGCGTAATGGTAAGATGATTCGGAGTGCCGATTCAACGTGTGCTTGGGGAGGCCGTCTCATATACGCATTCGGCGAATGGGAGATAACTTTAGATCGAATAAAAGGATGCGATAGTGAATTCTTTAAGAATCTTGCAAAAGTGGGCGGTTACTCCATTACACATATAGGCATGGCTAGGAGATTTGACGGTAAAAGTTTTGGTGTGGATAAAGCACAGTTTTTACGAGAGGCCATGAATTCGCTCATATCATTCTGCTACGGAAGGCGTACTGGCATATTATTACCCGTGGGATTCAACAATGACAATGAAAAAATTTGGGAATTATGGGATGTAATTGATATTTGCGCGCATGTAGCGCGTATTGTTGGATACCGGATCAGGGTACAAAGTGGATTGAGAGCCTTGAGAAAATATTTTCCCAGTTTGCGGAACGTTGGCAGGATCCCGATAGCCAGGATACGCTAAAGACGGCCATAGATTTGTATGTAACAGCGAATTCATGTCCGCCTGGGCATGAAAAGGAAGCAATAATCATGACCCAAGCGTCCTTGGAGCTGCTCGCTTGGGCCGACTTAATTGAGCGGCGAAAAATCCTCGATCCTTCGACCTTAGCTAATTTGCCCGCTGCTGATAAGATTCGGCTATTGATCGAAGCATCCAAGACCGATTTGGGGATTCCATTGGGATATGGCAGTCTCCAACGAGCTTGCAAAACACCTGGAAAGCCACGATGGCGAGATGCACCGGAGGCGTTTACCAACATACGCAACAATATCGTACATGCAAAAAAGACATTGCGGAATGATCCAAACTGGGCTAATTGGTTGTGGGAAGCCAACCAGCTTGGACTTTGGTATCTTGAACGAAGTATTTTACATTTTTTAGGATATGAAGGTTGGTATTTAGCGCGAGGAGTAATTGCTCCTGGGTTTGAGCCTACAGAACAATACTTCCCCTTTGGATTGCCAAAAGGGTGGAGATGGGCATCGGATATCAAGAAAGAAAAGTAGTCCTGATTGATAAAAAAATCAACCGGTGCATTTCATGCACCCTACGAATTTTCGATCTGTCGTGTTTTCGTGGTTAATAATCTAATAACTCTTCATATTGACAACCGTTACCTTCTATGGTAACATTTAGCAATGGGCAAAATACGCCGAGGGAACTACGTTTTCCTGTCTTGGGCCGGGGATCACGGGCCAAGGCACGTTCACGTGTATGAAAATAAAAAATTCATTGTGAAGTGGGACCTTGACCACGGCGTGGCCATGAAAGGCAAGGCAAACGCCAAAATTCTAAAATTGATCGCTGAATTACAGCAGGAAGGCCGTTTATGAAAATCAGGAGCGTTCATCACGATAACCGGAAAAAGGCGTTTGAGGTGATTACCTACGGCGGTAGGTATTTGTTCCCTTATGCCAAGCTCGAAGTGCGCCCTACGCGGCAAAACCCGATCAAGCGCGTATATCTCGACGAAGAATTGGGCAATGAGGCTTTCACTTATGAGTTGGCCTCCGGCGGCGAGGGTACGGTGCACATTGATCAGGTCCTGGAGTACAACAGCGATCCGCGCTATATGAGGGACCTGTTGCTCTACAAACTTACCCTGGCTGCACAAAAAAGGGTAAAAAGAAGCACATTAAGCAAGCGGGAGTTGATTCGCCGCCTGGGAACCTCGCCCGCCCAGTTCTATCGCCTGCTCGATCAGACGAACTATACAAAATCGATAGATCAGTTGATGGCCTTGCTCGGAGTTCTCGATTGCGAAGTCGATCTGGTCGTGAAGCGGAAAAAAGCATGCGCCGGCGTACCGGTTGCAGTATAGGAAATTCCGTCATTCCTTCGGGCTCATAAGCGGGCGGAATTGGGGCTCGGCGCGGGAGGCCTCGCGCACGGCGGCGACGGCTTCTAGGTAGAACTTTTGCTGGGCGCGGATTTTGGGGCCTTTTCTGGCGATCGGCTCATAAGAGCCGTCGGGCAAAAGTCGCCGGGCCTTCACGTTGTCGGCGAAAAACGTCTCCAGGATTTTTATCAACCGCCGGCGGTGGTTCGGATCGATTACCGGGAAAAGGATCTCCAATCTCCGGCTCAGGTTCCGCTGCATCCAATCCGCGCTGCTAAGATACACTTCTTCGTGCCCGCCGTTGAAGAAATAGAAAATCCGCGAGTGTTCCAGGAAGCGGTTGACGATGGAGCGGACCTCGATGTTTTCCGAGACGCCTGGAATTCCGGGCCTGAGGCAGCAAATCCCCCGCACGTTGAGCATGATTTTCACGCCCGCCTTGGCCGCCCGGAACAATGCCCGGCATATCTCCGGGTCCTGCAGCGAATTTGTCTTGGCCATGATGAGCCCCGGGCGGTCGAGCGTGGCAACCTGCACCTCGCGGTCGATCAGGTCGATAAACCGCTGCTTAAGGCCGGTCGGCGCGATGACCAGTTTTGCCCAGCCCACGCTTTCCGAGTAGGCGGTGAGCAAATTGAAAAATGCCGCCACGTCCGAGGCCACGTCGCGGTCGCAGGTCAAAAGTCCGATGTCGGAGTACAGCCGCGCGGTGCGGTCGTTGTAGTTGCCGGTTGCCAGATGCACGTAACGGTGAATGTGCTGGTCCTGGCGACGGACGATCAAGATGGCCTTGGCGTGTGTTTTATAACCGGCTATGCCGTAAATCACGTGCACGCCCGCGTCTTCCAGGCGCCGCGCCCAGTTGATGTTCCGCGTCTCGTCGAATCGGGCCTTCAGTTCCACCAGGGCGGTGACTTCCTTGCCGTTTTGGGCCGCCCGGCCCAGCGCCCGGACAATGGGCGAATCGCCGCTGGTGCGGTAGAGCGTCTGCTTGATGGCCAAGACCTGCGGATCTTCGGCCGCCTGCTCGACCAGCCGGACAACCGTGTCGAAACTCTCATAAGGATGAAAAAGCATTACGTCGTGGTCCTGCACCGCCTGCCAGACGTCCTCGGCGCCGATAAGATCGCGCGGCTGCTGCGGTGGCCAATCCTCGAGCTTCAGATCGTCGAACCCGGCGCGGTTTACCAACTCCATAAACGCCGCGGCGTTGAGCACGTCCATCTCGTACACGCTATCTTCGCCCAGGTTGAGCCACTGCATGAGCCAGCTTTTCAGGCGCGGATCTGGATTGGAGGTGATCGACAATCGCACGGCCGCCCGCCGCCGCCGGGCAAAAACCGCTTCTTCCATCTCGCTCAGCAGATTTTCCACCTCCTCGTCGTGCAATTCCACGTCGGCGTCGCGGGCGATGCGAAACGCCGCGCTGGAAAGCACCTCGCAACCCGGGAAAAGCATGGAAAGATTGGCCGAAATGACTTCCTCCAACCAGGCCAGGTGCAAATCTTTCTCTGCAGGCAGGGCAATAAATCGCGAAAGTTGCGTGGGGATGGGCACGACCACGATTCTTTCAGCCGGGTCCGGCCGCGGCGCTTTATCATTCTGACACGTGCCAGGAGCAATCATCGCCGCCACGTACATCTGCAAGCCGGGCAGAAGCGGACGCGGATCCAGCTCGTCCATGGCCAGCGGCGTCAAGATGGGCATGATTTCCCGGGCAAAATAAGATTTCAAAAACTGCCCGTGCTCCTCGGTCCAATCATTTCGCGTCCAGATCACCAGGCCGTGCCGGGCGAGTTTTTCCAAGACGCGGCCGATGCCCTCCGCCAGTTGGGCGTACATTTTATGCACGCGCAGGCTGATGGCCTCGATTTGCTCGGCCGGAGTCATGCCCGACACATCACGCCGCCTCACCTTCGCCGCACGCCGCCGCATCAATCCGGCCACGCGGACCAGAAAAAATTCGTCCAGGTTGGAACTGACGATGGCCAGGAATTTCAGCCGCTCCAGAAGCGGCAGTTCATCGGAAAGCCCCTCGTTGAGCACCCGCTGGTTGAACTCCAGCCAACTCAGTTCGCGGTTGATGTACAAGTGCGGCGATTTAAGCGGATCTTTGGGCATTTCTCAGTTTACAGTTCACGATTTACAGTTCGCAGTTTTTTTTACACGGTTTAGCCGCGACCCGCAGGGGAGCGGGTAGAAAACAGAACTACACTCAACTTTAGATTTACAGACCATTAATCTTTTTTCACGCCTCTTCCAGGCGGATTTTCATGCCGTAGACCTCCTCGAACAATCCGCCCTTGGCCGTAATGGACCGCTCTTCCAAAAGGATATCGCCCACGCCCGGCAGGCCCACGATCAATTCGTCGCCCTGGTGCAGAAAACGGATGTCTTCGGCGCGGCGGTTGTTGCCGCGGGTCAAGGCGTCGGCCACGCGCAAAATGGCCGCCAATTTGTTCACTATCACCCGGTTTTCCCGCGACTGCGACATGTACAAGGGGTGGCCCTCCTGCGGCACCCCGCGCGATGGTACCGCGCTATCTGGGCCACAAGGGCGATTTCCCCGCGGTTCAGCCCGAAAATCTCCGAGTTGGATATCAAGTACTCGCTGTGCTTGTGATGCGCGCGGTTGCTGACGAATTGCCCCACCTCGTGCAGCAGCCCAGCCACTCGCACGAGCAGCCGATAGCGGGCGCCCAGCCCGTGGTCGGCCTGGAGAAAATCGAACAACCGCACCGCCGTCTCGGCCACGCTTCTGGCATGGTTCAGGTCCACGCGGTATTTTTCGGCAATCGCGGTGGCCGAATGGATCACGCCCGCCAGCAAGGCCTCGTCTTCCTGGCCGGTCACTTCCCGGGCCAGTTCCAAAAGCAGCCCGTCGCGCATGGATACGTGCGATACGATCATCCGCCCCGCCCCGGTCTTGTGCAACAGGGTTTGATAAACCAGAAGCGCCGGATTGAGCGTCTCGGCCTCGGCAAAAGGGATGCCGTGCCGCTTGGAAAGCTCGTCGGGCGCGTAACGCTCGCACCGCTCGACGAACCGGTCGAAATCCGCCCGATCCACGATCACCAGGTCGGCCGATTCGGTGGGCTTGCCGATTTCCCGGGCCGCGAAACGCACGTCGCCGCCCACGGCCACATATGACTTGATCTCGCCCAGGGGCAGCGAACTTTCCAGCGTGGTCAGGGCGTTGGCGATGTGCTGCCGCAGGAGGTCGGCCGAGCGATGAGGCGATTCCTCGCTGGTGGACAACATCTCTTGCAGGCGGATCGAGCCCAGCGCAGGCTTTGCGATGTGGCAATCTCCCCGCCCTGGAGTATCGACAAGAGCGTGCTGCCCCCGCCCACGTCGACGATCAAGGACTGGTCCTGATCCACTCCCAGCGCGTGTTCCACGGCCTTGCGCACGGCGGAGACCGTGAGCCGGCTCTCCTCGGAGGTGTCGATCACGTCGACCTGCAACCGCGTGGCCATGAAAACGCGGTCGAGGAACATGTCGCTGTTGCTTGCCTCGCGCACTGCGCTGGTGGCCACGGCGCGAATTCTTTCGACCTTGTAAAGATCGAGCAGCTTCCGATAATCGCGCAAAACCATACAGCGCAGAGCGCATGCTTTCGCCGCCCAGCCTGCCGCGGCGGAATGTGTCTTGCCCCAGGCGGACTGCCCTTTGCAGGCGCTCCAAAACCTCGATCCGCCCGTCGTCGGCCACCTCGGCGATGACCATCCGCAGGGAATTGGCCCCAACGTCGATGGCGGCCACGGTTTTGCTCGTCTTGGGGTTCGTTTTTTGCTCGCTGGACTGCATGGCGCCCTTCTTAAAATAATTCCCATTCAATCGGCTAAAACCGCGTTCCAGAATTATTTCCGGAATAATTATATTAGCTTGTAAGCCCTCACCCTAACCCTCTCCCGGAGGGAGAGGGGATGGATTACAGACTCTTGCGGAGGGAGAGGGAACTTGCGGCACAAGCCCTCTTTCGTCACAAGCGCTGAATAAATATAGCATTTTGATAGGACCTTGGACCGGGAGTAATATTAATATGAGGTTCGAGATTCAAGCTTCAGAATTTGATTTTCCCCCTCGCTTTTTGAACTTCGAACGCTGAAGACTTCTTCAGGAGGCAACAGGGGAGTGGTGCGGGGGATTTTGCCGAAGCTGGGCGGGTTTGACGGATTGAGTAATGTAAGCCGGGGCAAGATTGGAGGGAAATTCAGGATTGGCGTCGCCGCCTTGACTATTATCCGCTTCTGTCGGCTGGGCGGCGACGTATTTCCCGGCTTCGGGCGATTCCACAAGGTCTGCCGCTGCCCCTGTCGCTGCCGGAATGTCGGCGGGCTGCACGTTCGACTGCAAAATCCAGGTAAGCTTTTCCCACGCACCACCCGCTTCCAATTCGCCCCACAGTTGCACGAGATCCTGAAAACATTGCCCACGCCGGCGGAGACGGTCTTGGCGAAGATACTCGATACCCAGGTTCAGGCGGGCAAATGGCCCCGCATGTCCGTAATATGACTTGATTCGCCGCCGCTCTCGCTTTCCAAAGCGGCAAAGCTCTTCCTGCCAGACGTCGCAATCGTGAACGTCGCCCAATAGGGTCTGCACTCGCTTAATGTCATCCAACGTCGCATCCAAAGCGCCGCTATAAATGGGCAAAACGATTTCCAACGTATAACGCAAACGCTTGGCGGCGATCCGCATGGCGTGATGGCTAAGCTGATCCTCCGGCCGGCCCAGACAATCCTCCAGCGCCAACAACTGGTTTAAGCACCCCAGAACCTCTTGCCGGGCTTGAACAAAACTCTCGGGGCCGCCGGCCTGGACATCCCGCTCTTCGGCCCTTGAAAGCATGCGCTTGGCCGCGCTTTCCAACTCTTTCAATGTGCCCTTGCGCTTCCATCCTCTTGACCGCTTTGACGACCTCGCTTTGCAGCCGTTCGCGCTCCTGCTCCCACTGGATTAAAAGCCGGGAAATCCCCGCAAAACAGGCTTTATCGCCCAGCGAATCCAGGATTCCGCGGAGAACTTCTATCTGCACGTCCTTGTCTCGGGCTTCGCCCAACTCCGAGCGAATGCGGCGGATGGCCTTTTGCCAGCGCCTGGCCCGCTTGCGCCTGAAACACTTGCCCAAGATCCGCATGGCCGCCCGCAGACGCCGCGCCGCCACCCGGGCACGGTGCACGAATTCAATGTCCTCCGCCGCACATATTCCCTCGAACTGGGCGCGGAGCTGCTTCGCTTGTTTGCGAACATACTTGGCTGCCAGAAGTCGATAACCCGGGTTCACAAGCATATCCCCCCACTTGCTGACCTTAGCTTCATTGAAAAGGCCGTATGCGCTCCTCGAATCCGCCAATCTCCAACAGAACAATTATATTACCTTAATATGCAATACACTATAGTATTGCATAATATGCCACCAAAGTAGGGGAATGGCGATTTTTTTAGGGGCTCTAACAAAACTTCCCCTCTCCGGGCACCGAACGAAGTTTGGTCGGGAGAGGGGCTAGGGGTGAGGGCGTTTATAAAAGAATATAAAGTTTTGTTAGAGTTCCTTACAATGACACGGCCTATTTGGCATACGCCCTGAATTCTTATTTACCATCTAGCGGCAGTTCATCAGGCCCTGCAAACAGGCCGTCTTGCTGAGTTTGCGATAGGCGAATTACCAGGATTTTTTGCTCCAGCCGGCCCTGGTTTTCGGTAAAGAAATGATGGCCCAGGCTGCCCGACCGGTTGGGCAAACTGGTCATCACCAACATGCCGCCCGGCGAAAGCGCGGTGGAAATCGCCATCTCTTCAAAGACCCGCTTCGGCCGCCTGAAATCGAAGCGCAGCACGCCCTGATCCTCCACCCGGTTTTGCCGGGGCTGATCGTGCTGCACCTCGGGCACCATGTCTATGCGCACCCGGCCGTCAGGCAAGGGAAGAGTCTTTATACTGAAGATTCCCTGCGCCTGATTATAAGTTTCTCCGCTGATCCGGTCCCCCTCGCACAACAAAACCGGCAACTGCTCGTACGTGCCCGATGCCACGATCTCGCCGGGCTGGCCGGCCTTGATCTGCATGTGCTGCCGCATTACCCGCGGCTTTGCCGCAAGATCGGCCAGATTTGTTCCTTTCACTTCGCCGGACGGGGCGGGCTTGTCGCCCAGTTCCATAAGATTCGAAAGCGCGACCGGTATCTGCCCTTCCGCAACTCCCACGCGGAAGCCGTTGTGCGTCAAGCGCCCCGCAAATCGCCCGCAAAACACTGCTCGTCCAGTTCCTGCCACAGTTCCTCGTTGGCCTGCGGATCGCCAAACGCAACCCGCACGAAAAACACGTCCAACACGCAACTGTCGGGCGACATACGCGCAGGCGCCAGCGGCGATTTGCTCTTTATCAACGGCCTGGTGCAACCGGCAAATGCCAGCAATGCCAGCACAACGGTTGCTCTCCGGCCCAGCATGAACGGCATATCACGACCACCGCATATAAAACGATCCCCCAAGAAAAAGAACAATCCTGATAAGGGCCCCCCAGCATAGCGGCACGGGCAGCATGTGTCAAGGGAAATAATGCGCGCCAAGCCTATGCCGCCAATGTCTTTCGGCGGTATAAAATCATTGCCGCCGCGGCTGCGGCAAGCAGCGCAAGCATCGAAGGCTCGGGAACAGGGGTCAGCAACGTGCCGCCGGCTTGGGGGCCGCCTGGCAGGGCCTGGATGGTGACTGTCGATCCGGCGGCGATGGTAAGCACGCCGGTTTCGATGCTGTCGGCCATCAGGCTCGAAGGGGTAAGACCGTCGCCCACGCTAAGCGTGCCTGCCCCGATAATATTCGCCACCGAGGCCGATCCGCCCGCGGCAAGGTTCATGCTCCCGTCTAAGCTGATATTTTGGGCGTTTAAAATCCCGTCAACTTGTAAAACCGATCCATTGGCAATCGCGGCGCTGGTGGTCAATGCCAAGGAGCCGGCAGTGCTGATGGCCACCTGGCCGCCGTTACTCAGAGACAAAGAATTCGCCTCTTGGGCCGAACTGACGTTGACCGTAAAATGAGTATTCACAATGGCATTGGATGTATAATTCGGGCAGGTCGGATATGCCGGCAGCGCACCGTCCCAGGTCGTCGCGGTCCAGGCGCCGCTGGCCGAAGCATTCCACGTCAAATCTCTGAGATCGGTGATCACGATCCAGCCCGGGTTGATGGTCGGCGTTACAAGGTCGAAATTCGTGTTGTAACCCGGTGGATCATAATTGGCGGCCACTCCGGCCAAATTCAACGCATAGGCCGGATCGGTCGTGTGCGTGTTTGTCGTGTCGATGGTCACATAAGCCAGCGTGCCCGTGGCGTTCAAATTCACGCCGGACTGTGTGAAAGTAAAGTCCTGCCAAATCAAACCCCCGCTGCCGGGCAAAGACCACGGCAGGGAACCCACGTTGCTTTGCGAGAACAGCGCGCCCGGGCCTATTATATTAATGCCGGTAATCACGGGCTTTGCGGGGTCATTCTCGCCAGGTGGAATGCCGTCTGCGATTTGGACGAAGAAATTCAACGTATTGACCTGATCGCCGCCGCTGACGGCAATCGCGATCGTCCGCACGTCGTCGGGCAGTAAATAATGCGTACCTGCGTCGATAACCGGCACAGCCCATGCCGGCAAAGACGCGGCTAATAACAACATCAAGGCGCAAATTGCATGCGCGTGCATATTTTTTTCCTTTGCCTCTGGCAATTATTGAATTAATTATGGTTGCTTTCTTGATAAAACACTTTTTCCAATGGTTTAAAACTGACTTGTAGCGAGAATATAATCCAAGGCGTTTTTGCCGGATTTGGTCGTCTTCGTGACTCGATTCTTGAGAATGGCGCTGGTCATCTCCTCGATCAGATTATTGTTGCCCGCGTTGTCATCGCTTCCGACAATCATGCCCTTTGCCTCGTGATCCAAGATCGCATCATGCAAGAGCCCTTTATCAAAAAGAGCGTTTCCTTGTCGCCGATCATGCCGGTTTGCTTCCCCTTCAGAGGAAATCGAAAGTGATGCAATCGCGGCGCCGGGATTTCTCGACGGTTTTTCCACGATCAAAGCGGATGTAAGTGGAATCGACGCCTGAAAAAACTCAAGGGGCGGGATAAACAGATCGATTTTCGCGGTTGTTGCCGCGTTATTGGCAAGCTTGTCGCCTATTGCAAGCGATGTACTGCCGGCGGCAACGATGCTATTGGTCGGCGGCGACACGACCGGCGCTGCGTCAGATCGGCTCTCGCGGCGGCGGTCGGCACGGCGCCCGCTTTGGCCCCGGCGTCAACCGGCGCGATAGTCGATGCGGCCAGCGGCTGCAAGTTATCTTGTGCCGCCAGCAGCCCGGTAATCATGGTTAAACTCGCGCCCGCATTGCGCCTGGCAATCATGGCGTCGGACCCGTTCACCTGGCGATCCCGATTGTAATCATAATTGTTCGTTACGGAGGCCAGGGTAAAACCTATCCGATTATTGGCCACGGCCATCTCATCCTGGGCATTCACGGCGGCGTCGTTGCCCGACTCGCCCATCAGGTTGCCGAAGTAAAACACGTCGTTGGCGGTCAGGCCCGTGCCGGCGCCGGCGAGTACCGTCACTTGCAGCCACTCGTTCTGGATGGTGTTGTCGGCCCAGATGATGGTGACGCGGTAAGAATTGCCGACCCCTGCGTTTGGCCGCACGTCGATCGTCGTGGGCGCAGTGGCCGACGACCAGTTCGTGCCGTCGCTGCTGACACTAAATGTGAAAAACTGCGTGTAGTTGCCGATGGTCGGCGTGCCGGCCAGGTTCTGAACGTCGACCATGATGCCGTTGATGCCCCGGTTGTAGCTGGTGTAGTTGGCAATGCCGGCGGTATAGCCGGGAAAAAGGGCCTGCTTGTCCGTGGCAATGGCACTGTCGTCGTACAGGTTGGCCGCCGGATCGCCCAGCAGATTTCCCTCATGCCCGTCGAACTTCGAATCGTTGTAAAAAATGAACCGCCCGGCAATCGATACGGGGAGGACGGTAAAGGTGCGGACGTAATCTCCGCCCGCCAGGCCGTTTTTATCGCCGTCCAGATAATTCCCGTTTATGTCGCGTATGCCGCCCGCGCCGCCGTATGCGCGGATGGTCAGGCGGTATGTATCGGCCGGCAAGTATCCGCTGAAACTGAGGGTCACGGTGCTCACTCCGGTTTGGGAATTGTAGACATAGTTGGGCGTAAGCACGTAGACCTGGTCGTCACTGTCGCCGAAAATGCCGTTAACCGCGCGGCGAAGTTCATAATTGCCCGCGGCATTGGCATCGCTCGAATTTAGCTGCTCGTTGAAATCGACGACGATCTGAGTTACGTACGCCCCCCCCGTGCCCGCCAAATCGATCAGCGCCGGATTAGTGGCGGTGATCACCGGCAGCACATGGTTGTCGCCGGCTCGGTAAATATTCGGCGTGGGCGGGATCGGCATGCCGTAGCCCAGGTAAAAACTTGTGCCGGTGGGCTGATTGTAGGCCACGTTCTGGTATGCGACCGACTCGCGGTACTGCGTGTCGTCTACCAAGGTGTATATGCGGTTGGCGGCCGAGATGGTCGTGGTCCAGATTTGCAGGGCGGTGCTGTCGGTCGTTCTCCAGATGACTTCTTCGCCCAATCGCCGAGGATGTCGGCGGCTAGGCAAGGGGTTTTTTTGGTGCCGTTGTTGGAGGTAACGCCTGCCGGGGCATAAACCAGGTTATGCCTGCCGTGACTTGTATAGTTCCAATCGGAGATGGTGGTACCGTCGAGTAGCTCGCGTCCCAGGCTTGCATCCCACCAGACGCCGAAGTTGAAGAACATATTCGACGGCTTGGCGTAAATTTCGACGCCCTGGGCACTGTAAATGTAGCCATAGTTAGTTGAACCGTCGGGATTTATCCAGGTTGTGGAGGTCCAGGCTTCATATCCGGGATAATTTGGATCGATATCGAAGGCATTCCCCCGGCCTACGTCGCCGCCATGGCCGTCGATGCCATAGTAATCTTCGCCGGTCGCCGCATTGCGGAATTCGCCGCCATAGATCCCGTATGAACTCGGGCTTTCATGGATATCAAAAACCTCTTGGCCCGGACGAGACAGGTCCATGTCGGACATCTGCATCGCATCGCCATGGCCCAAACCAGTAGTATAGAGCCCGGTTCCATCGTCGTCGATTGCACAGGCGCCGTAGATGATTTCGTCTTTGCCGTCGCCGTCAACGTCGCCGACACAGAGATTGTGGTTTCCTTGGCCCGCATATCCGCTATTTCCTGGTGTATTGCTGTCAAAAACCCAGCGCTGCGTAAGTTGGCCGTCTCGCCAATCCCAGGCCGCCAGCACCGTCCTGGTATAGTAACCGCGACACATCACCAGGCTCGGTCTTTCTCCGTCCAGGTAGGCAACGCAGGCCAAAAAACGATCGACCCGGTTGCCAGAACTGTCTCCCCAACTGGAAACGTTGCCTCTGGGGGGCACATAATTGGTCGTGGCCAAAGCCCGGCCGGTCAAACCGTCAAAAATGCTCAGATATTCCGGCCCGGAAAGGATAAAACCCGATGAATTGCGATAATCCTGGAGGGTATCGCCGGGCAATAATACATAATTGCCCATTCCGTCTTTCGTGTATGGCGCAGTCTTGCAGGCGACTTCAGCCCGGCCGTCGCCGTCCAGATCGTAAACCATGAACTGTGTGTAATGTGCGCCGCGCGGATGTTTATGCCCAAATCAATGCGCCACATCAAAGTGCCGTCGAGTTTATATGCGTCGAGATAAACGTTTCCCGTGTATCCGGACTGCGAATTGTCCTTAGAATTGGAGGGATCCCACTTTACTATGATTTCGTACTGCCCATCGCCGTCCAGGTCGCCCACGCTGCAATCGTTGGCGCTATACGTGTAACTCACTCCGTCGGGAGTAGTGCCGCCGGCGGGAACTTGGAGCGGAATGGAGAGATATTGTTGGGTCGGCGGATTCGCCGGCAGGGTGTATGACTCGCTGGGCGCCTGTTCCACGCCGTTCACAACTGGCCGCACGTAATAGGAATAGCTCACTGTTGATAAATTGGGCGGCGTATCGACGTAATCCGTGGTTGTAGCAAGCGGGGAACCATTGAGTTTCACCCCCGCCGCCGCCGGCCGAACGGTAAAGGTTGAAAGCAATGTCCGAAGGATCGGTTCCCAGCAGCCGCCAGCCGATATAGATCTGAGTGGAATTCTTCCGGACGGCCACTACTCCCCGGTCCAGATATTCCATCTGCTTGGGAGCCGATGGGGACCCCAAGTCATCGGCCAATCCGGTCTCCTGCAAGGCCGCGGAAGTGTCGTGCTGTGTCTCCAGCAACGGGGTGATTGTGGAGCTGTCAACCAATAACACCGCGGTTTGAGTGGCTGAAGGGCTGTCGTCGGTGACTGTCGCAGTTGCGCAGTCGCTGCACCCTCGTCAATCGCAGGCACGGCCTCGGCGGTAGAGTTATCATCCAATATCGTCAAAGGCAAAGCAATTCCACTATCAATGGCCATGGCGGCGAGCGGCAAAACACCTGTCGAGGTTGAGGATTCGGCTGCTGTTGGTTCCTCTCTGTCGCCCGATGCGTCAACCGGCGCGATAGTCGATGCGGCCAGCGGCTGCAAGTTATCTTGTGCCGCCAGCAGCCCGGTAATCATGGTTAAACTCGCGCCCGCGTTGCGCCTGGCAATCATGGCGTCGGACCCGTTCACCTGGCGATCCCGATTGTAATCATAATTGTTCGTTACGGAGGCCAGGGTAAAACCTATCCGATTATTGGCCACGGCCATCTCATCCTGGGCATTCACGGCGGCGTCGTTGCCCGACTCGCCCATCAGGTTCCCGAAGCAAAACACGTCGTTGGCGGTCAGGCCGGTGTCGGCCCCGGCAAGCACGGTCACTTTCAGCCACTCGTTCTGGATGGTGTTGTCGGCCCAGATTATGGTGACGCGGGTAGAATTGTTGACCCCCGGGGTCGGCCACACGTCGATCGTCGCCGGCACCGGGGCCGAGGACCAGTTCGTGCCGTCGCTGCTGACACTAAAGCTGAAAAACTGAGTGTAGTTGCCCATGTCCGGCGAGTCGGCCAGGTTCAAAACGTTGACGATGATTCCATTGATGCCCCGGCTGTAGCTGGTGTAGTTGGCAAAACTTGCAGTCACGCCGGGCAAGAGCGCCTGCTTGTTCGTGGCGATGGCGTTGTCGTCGTACAGGTTGGCCGCCGGATCGCCGAGCAGATATCCCTCATGCCCGTCGAACTTCGAATCGTTGTAAAAAATGAACCGCCCGGCAATCGATACGGGGAGGACGGTAAAGGTGCGGACGTAATCTCCGCCCGCCAGGCCGTTTTTATCGCCGTCCAGATAATTCCCGTTTATGTCGCGTATGCCGCCCGCGCCGCCGTATGCGCGGATGGTCAGGCGGTATGTATCGGCCGGCAAGTATCCGCTGAAAGCGAGGGTCACGGTGATCGCGCCGGTTTGGGAATTGTAGACGTAGTTGGGCGTAAGCACGTAGACCTGGTCGTCACTGTCGCCGAAAATGCCGTTAACCGCGCGGCGGAGTTCATAATTGCCGGCGGCATTGGCGTCGCTCGAGTTTAATTGCTCGTTGAAATTAACGACGATCTGCGTTACATATGCGCCGCCCATGTCTCCGGCATCAATAAGCGAAGGAGTGGTGTCGGTAACGACGGGAAGAATGTGAGTGGCGCCGGCGAGGTAGATGTTTGGCGTGGGCGGCGCCGACATGCCGTATCCCAGGTAAAAACTCGTGTGCGCGGGCTGATTATATGCCACGTTCTGCCAGGCAATCGATTCGCGGTACTGCACGTCGTCCATGAGGGTGTAAATGCGAAAGCCCGTGCTTGTACTCTCCGGAGTAGTGGTGGTGTAGATCCGCAGTTCCGAGCTGGAAGTGGTTCTCCAAATCACTTCTTCCCGCCAATCTCCAAAAATATCGGCCACCAAACAAGGATTTGATTTAGTGCCGTTGTTTAACGCGCACCCGGATGCGCTGAGGAGCGTTGTTGAACCGGAGAGGGAATACTTTGTAATGGAAGTGCCGTCCTCCAATTCGCGGCTTAGATCGCCGTCCCACCAGACCAGGAAATTGTCGGGACTTGGTTTACTGCCAAGCACGATTCCGTGGACGTCATAAAGACTGCTGGTGGCGGAGGACCACATCTGTGCGCCGACATAGCCTGCAAGGATGTTGTCGGCACATCCGCGCCCGTCGTCGTCCGTCGTACCTCCGCCCCAGATGATCTGCCCGGTGGCGACGTCATGAAGTTCATAGCCGTAGTTGGCATTGGGGGTTTCATGGATCTGCCAGGATTCCAGACCCGGCCGTGTTGGATCAAAATCGCCGACGTGTATAGAATCGCCGTGGCCAAGACCCGTGGAATAAATGCCGCTTCCATTATCATCGATGACACAGGAGCCGTAGACGATCTCATCCTTGCCGTCGCCATCGACATCGGCGATGGTGAGACTGTGGTCGCCCTGCCCTACGTAGCTTTGATTGATGTTGCCATCCTCGCCGGTGGCCGCTTCAAACTGCCAGAGATGCGTGAGCGTTCCGTTGCGATAGTTCCAGGCGCCGATAATATTTTTAGCGGCGTATCCGCTTTTAGGACCATAGTAACCGCGGCACTCAATGAGGCTCGGCAATCCAGTGCCGTCTATGTATGCCACTGCGGCCAAGTAACGTTCGGAGCGATTGCCGTAGTTGTCGCCCCAATCGTTGACGCTTCCCCTGGCGGGCAGATAATTGGTCGTGGCCATTGCCGCGCCGGTCTGGCCGTTGAAGATTGTTAGATATTCGGGCCCGGTCAGGATGAGACCCGGACGGCCGCCTGGCCCGTTTGCGCTTGTCGTACGATAGTCGGCGTTGGGATCGTCGCTACCGAGAATAACGTTATTTCCCAGACCGTCTTTCGTGCCCGGGGCGGTTTTCATGGCGACTTCAGCTTTGCCGTCTCCGTTCAGGTCATAGACCATGAACTGCGTATAATGTGCCCCGGCACGGATGTTTATTCCCAGATCGATCCGCCACAGTCGGGTGCCGTTCAGTTTGTAGCAGTCAACATACACGTTTCCCGTGTATCCGCCATTATTGTCGCCAGGGTCCATTGAATTCGATGGATCCCACTTTACTATGATTTCGTATTGCCCGTCGCCGTCCACGTCGCCCACGCTGCAATCGTTTGCGCTGTAAGTGCAGGTCACTCCGTCGGGCGTGGTGACGCCGGCGGGAACTTGAAGGGGAACGGACAAGAATTGCTGGACGGGCGCGCTCGCCGCCAGCGTGTATGACCCGCTGGGCGCTTGTTCCACGCCGTTTACAACGGGCCGAACGTAATAAGAATTGCTCTGTGATGAAGTGAACGTGGTATCGGTGTAATCGGTGGTTGTGGTGATCGGAGAACTATTGAGTTTCACCGCCGCGCCGCCATTGGCCGAACGATAAAGGTTAAAGGCGATACTCGACGGATCGGTACCCAACAGGCGCCAACTGACATATATCTGATTGGAAGCCTTCTTGACCGCCATGACCCCCCGGTCCAGATATTCCATCTGTTTGGGTACGGCAGTTGCGCCGGTGACCGCTCCGCTCGTGGGATCGGTGACCAACGACGCGGAATAAACAGTGGTGTCCACGCTCGAAACGCTGCTGAGCACCCAGCGGGGTTCGAGCGCCTCGAACGTAAGCCGGCATTCATGCGCATGTCGGCCCTCGCCGCCGTGTGAACAAAGGGAAGATTTCCTTCTCTTCCGCAAAGTCGTCGCTTGTTTCGGCCCTTGATGTTTCCTGAAAAAACCAAACATGGTTTCCTTCCTCGGCGCTGGGTGTTACGGCATAAAATCCGGCGTGAAACGTTCGCTCTAAAAAAACTTGCGCAATGCCGCCGTCGATTCTTGGTTGTCGATGTCTTTCAAATCATCAAACGATGCTTGCACCAAAACGGCCGACTATTTCTGAAATCAATATCAAATACTCGCCGATGCAGGCCTTTATATGACGAACGTCGGAAAATTATTCACATAATTTGCCTACTTTATTACATTGCTCTATTAAATCATGTTACTCAAAAAAACGAATAATTACAACATTATTCACGTTTTTTCAGTAAAATAAAGATAGTTGCACCAGCGGATTTTGGTAAACTTCGTTCCAGGAAAAAAACAGGCCGCTTGGCAATGGCATTTCATAGTCGAGAAGGCGGGGAATGAACTACTCTGTCGAGTATAATCCGGCAATCACGCATCACGCCGATCTTCCGCAAATCGCCGTGCGCGAAACCGTGTGCAAAACGATATTGAACAAGAGTTCCATAAGCGATTATTCGCTCAACTGCTACACGGGCTGCGCTCACGGCTGCGCGTATTGCTACGCCCGATTCATGCAGCGTTTCCATCCCCACGACGAGCCCTGGGGCAAGTTCGTGGACGTCAAACTGAACGCCGTCGAAGTCCTCAAGCGGCAATTGAAAAGAGCGAAACCGGGCGACGTCTTCTTGAGCAGCGCCTGCGACGGCTGGCAGCCCATCGAAGCCGGCTACCGCCTCACCCGCCGCTGCTGCGAATTGCTCCTGGAATTCGGCTTCCGCATCAATCTGCTCACAAAAAGCGCCTTGGCCCTGCGCGACATGGACGTCTTCGCCGGCCGCGATGTGAACGTGGGAGTGTCGATAGCCACGCTCGACCAGCGCCTGAGCAAAATCTGGGAGCCCCAAGCCTCGAGCGTGGAAGAACGTCTGCAAGTCGTCGAAGCGGCCAAAAAGGCAGGGCTCGGAACCACGATCATGTTCGCCCCTTTGCTGCCTTTCTTGTCCGACGGCCCAAGCTCTCTTGAAGCCATGTTCCAGCGGGCCGCCGATCTCGAGGTCGAACTCGATCTTGGTCGACGCGCTCAATCCCCGCCCAAAAGTCTGGCCGTCGGTCTCTGGCCTGCTGCGAAAACACTTCCCCCAACTCCGAGACCGCTATTCCAGAATTCTATTCAATCCCCAAACCCGCGCAGAGTATCTTGCGCAATTCCGCAATCACGTCGCTCTTGCCGCCGACCGCTTGTCTTTAACGGACCGCGTTACCAAGTGCTTCTGATTCGCTTTCAATGTTGTTAAGCCCCTGAGTGGCAACATGTTGACTAGGGCTTGAATTAATTCACAATCGGCATGCCCCAGCCTTTCCTCTTGTATCAATGATGGCTGCGCACTTGCAGAGGGCTTATTTACAATCTCCTGGCCGGCGAATATGATGTTACACGTTCAAGGCGCGTAAAAATCAATAAAAAAACCTGGCGTGCTGGAACCACATTATTAAAAGGATCGCATCATGAACCGCTGGCAACTTTTTTCCCCCTCCGCGTTGATTGGTCTTTTGTTGATCGTCTCTTTTCCAGTCTCCGCCGCCGGACAGTTGCTTGTGGCCGACTATGTGACCAAACAAGTCAGCGAATACAACCTTGACGGCAGCTACAGCAAGATCCTGGCCACGACTTCGGATAGTGCCTCCGGCATGGCTTTTGGGACCGGAACCGATATGTTCGTGGTCAGCAAAGACTCGGGCTCCGTTTCCCGCTACAACTGGCTGACCGGAGGTTATCTGGGATCGTTCGACTCCAAACTAAGCGGCCTGGGCGGCGTGTTGTACGACAACTCGAGCAACACCCTTTACGTCAGCGAATTCAATGACTACGCGGGTTATCGGATCCTCAAATGCAACGCCTCCACTGGCGCGCAAATCGGTGTGTTGAACGTCACCGGGGCCATGTCTTTGTCCGGCATGGCCCTTGATGCGACGGGCTCTTTATACGTAAGCAGTTTTTGGGACGGAACGGTATATAAATATAATTTGTCCACCGGCGCTTATACCGCACTATCAGGCGCACTGGCAGGCGCCAACGGCATGGCGTTCGACTCCAGCGGGAATCTGGACGTGGTGGGGATGATGACTTCACCTCCTTACGGTAACGTCTATCAGTTCTCCGGCAACGGCACGGCGGTCGGCGAGTTGATCCCGCTCTCCGGCGGCGAACTGCATTATCCTTCCTGCATCGTCGTCGATCCCGATGGAAATCTGCTCGTTTCGAGCATGGGCGACTGGACTGAAAACGGGTATGTCGGAAAATACAATTCAACAACCGGCGCCGCTATCAACGCCGGCTTTATCCACCCGCTGGTCAAGCCTACCGCCCTGCTCGTCGAGCCCGCGGTTTGGACCGGCGCCGCCGCTGGGATAAATAGCTGGAAAAACACCGCTAATTGGCGCGGCACTCCGCCGACGTATTCGCTCCCCGTAATCTTCGGACCCGTGGCAAGCGGCCACGCAACCAACCTCAACGATTATGACCCGGGCACGCAGTTCAACGGGTTTACATTCATTGCCGACGCCCCGCAATATATGCTCCAAGGAAATGCCGTCAAACTAGGTGGCCCAGTGGTCAATCAAAGCAGTAACGACCAGGAAATCGACCTTGCCATGGAACTGGTCTCCGGCGGCGGCACCTTCGACACCGGCGGGCAAAATCTCACCATCGGCGGCCTTCTCAGCGGCAACGCCTCGCTCGTAAAAAAAGGCGCCGGCACGCTCTCCCTTGACGGCGGAGCCTCCTACACAGGTTCGACTACCGTCACCGGCGGCACGCTCGATATTACCGGATCGCTCTGCAACTCGTCTGCCGTCGATGTCGAAGGATCGGGAACCGAACTATTGGCCCAAAGCATCGCCGCCGACACGCTTACGCTCGGCCCGGGAGCAACGGTAGTCATAAAGCCCATACCCGGGGGACCGGCAGCCTTCGCCGATCTAAAGCCCGTGCCCGAGCCGGGCACAATGACCCTTTTGGCAGCGGCTGCGCTATTGGTCCCGCTTGTTTTCCAAGCGCGGAGACGGAAACCATGACTAATCGATCCATGCCACGCAAACCTGCCGCCTTTCCCGGAATTCAGGATTCAGGGTTCAGGGTTCAGGGTTCAGGATTCGGAATTCAGGGCAATTTTCGCGAAACCGCAAGCCGTTCAGTGTGTAATTCATCCTTCATCCTTCATCCTTCATCCTTAATCCCTCATCCCTCATCCCTCATCCTTCATCCTTCCCGCCCTGGTTTTACCATCGTCGAGCTTCTGGTGGTAATTGCCGTAATCGGCATCCTGGCCGCGCTCTTGTTGCCGGCGATCCAGAGTTCCAGGGAAGCCGCCCGGCGCATGTCCTGCCAGAACAATCTCAAACAATTCGGAATCGCCTTGCATAGATACGTGGAAGCGCGAACGTATTTCCCCTCCGGGGCCGAATCGCGGGCTTACACCAAAGATCCCTCGACCCCGTATAATTTCTACCGTTGGTCGGCGCTGGTCCGCTTGTTGCCGTACCTGGAAGAAACCACGGCCTTAAGCGCACTCGATCTTACGCAGCCCCTTTATGGATCGAATTTAAAGGTCACGCCGGCCAATAGCTCCGCGGTGGCCCAAATCGTCCCGCTTTTCCTCTGCCCTTCCGACCTGCAAAAACCGGTGGCCGCCGGTTTCGGGCCTACCAATTACGTCACTTGCACGGGCTCGGGCATGGGCGGCGGTACGCCATATAAAACCGACGGCATCTTCTTCATCAATTCGGAAATCAGCCCCTCGCAAGTCACCGACGGACTGAGCCACACCGCCGCCATGAGCGAAAGCCTCTTAGGCGACGGCCCCGCCCCGCTCTCGAACCCGGCCTTGGTCAATCCCCGCACGACCTATGCGTTCATATATGCCGTTCCCCTGACCGACGCCGCCTGTCAACAAGCCCGGATGTGGAATTTCACCGACCTCAGGGGTTTTTCCTGGGCCAACGGCGAGTACCGCTGCACGCTTTACAATCATCACTGGGGCCCGAATTCGCCCAACATAGATTGCGTCTCTTCGAAGATAACGGGGAATATTTCCGAGCTCTATTCCTGCTACGGATGGCGATCGGCCCGCAGCCGACACCCCGGCGGAGTCAACATGCTCATGGCCGACGGCTCCGGCTCGTTCGCAACCGACGACATCGATCAAAATACCTGGTGGGCCCTATCGACCCGCGAAGGCAATGAACTCGATATAAACCTGCCCTAATTGCCGGTCGCGGGAATCTGATTCTTTTGATCGCCGGTAAGCGAAAAAATATATAACTACAAGCGGAGGGCACGGGACTCGAACCCGCAACCCCAGGAAAGGGACATCACATTTCCAGTGTGAATGAACACCTGTATAGATTACGGATAGATTGCGATGGGGAAAAAGGGGGGGGAAAGGGGGAAAAAGGGGGGAAAAAGGGGAAAAAGGGGTCAGAACTATTTTTTATCATTTCCCCCTGGCATCTGCAATTTCAGGCCTTGTTAACCCAGTTTCTTTCATAGCGGAGGGCAGGGGACTCGAACCCGCAACCGTATTGACGGGGCGCCACGTTTCCATTCCCCGCGAGCATGC
Organism: Pirellulales bacterium; assembly: GCA_963838495.1. Lineage (GTDB taxonomy): Bacteria > Planctomycetota > Planctomycetia > Pirellulales > Thermoguttaceae > JBEKIK01. The sequence goes on from CAWIRC010000001.1 coordinate 2,182,263, forward strand.
CGTATTCCGTCAACCGATCGTTCAACAACCTACATTACCATGTGACTTCAAGGCCCGCGGTGGCCCCGTGATAGAATAAGCCGCCGGACGTCGCGATATCCGCAGTCCCGGCAACCAGATTTGTGACGGGAATCTGTCCGGGGGCAAGGGCCACGCCTTCAATCCACATTACTTGGTAACCGCCGCGCAATGCAACGTGTTGGGAAAAATGATACGAGCCGATCAGCCCCAGTTCGCACAGGAAGGCGGGTTGGCTTCCGTTGGCTGCCACCGATAATTCGCCGAAATTGGCAGGATCATTGAGTTTGCCGTTCTGGCCGGCCGCATTGTGGAAAATGCCGATCTTGGCAAAGCCGTTTACACGCAGCCGGCCGCTCCGCTCGAAAAATAACGCATCCTCTCCAATCTGAAAACCGTACATGTGGTTGTGAGTGTCGATTGACTGGGAAAAAGGCATTGATACAACGGATTCTACGCCTTGAACTGAATAACTGTCATAAAACTCAACCCAACGGAAACCCATCAACGTAGTCAGCCACTCATTAACAGGCCGCCGCAGATTCAGTTCGCTGCTATAGAGCCTGAAGCGCTCTTCAAAGGCAACTTCATCCACCGGCAGAAGGATGGTATTATCCACAATCACGCCTCCAAGACCGCTAGGCAATGCACTGGCGGGAAATTGGGCGCTGGCTTTCGGGCCGAGATTGTCGAAGAAGTTCAACTCGAAATCCCAGCCGCATCGCCCGTGTCGAATCAGGCTCAGTCGCGGACCGGCATCAAAAGAAAATGGAAAACCGGAGGTGTTGAATAAAGCGGTCCCTTGCAAAGGATCGAGCAGGACCTGTTGGCCTTTGATTACGGCCGGACGAAGAAATAAGGCATCTGCCGTGACAGTCCATTGTGGATCGCAGCACTCGCTATAACCTGCACAGCAATTATTACAGCAACACCTGCTAGGAGGCGTGCAGCAAAGATCGGAACAATTCCCCGTATAATCGGCTTCAGGGGGCAAGGGAGCCATGTCTGCTTTAGAGCGGTCTTCATTATAGGCGACCTGTGATGTCTTATCAGAGACTGAATCAAGCGGATTTACGATGTCTGCCCCACACACAGCCATTGATAGGCTCAATACCACCAAAAAGGCATGTATGAGGCTATTATAGACCGACATCGCTGAGTCCCTATATTATATAGCCCCTCTTACCAATTCGGCCGTTAAAAGCATTAGACTAAGAATACTTTACCCCGTAGACAATCTCAGCCCGTCTTACGCATTTTATACTTCATAATAACCACAAGATGGAGCACCGTCATGGTGTCAAAATGGTTTGATGGCAATGATTTAGGAAGTCGGGAGTAAATTCGAATACCCGATTCCGCTGATAGCATCAACGGCTTAAGGCAAGCATAGTTTCCATGGATTTTTTCTTGCCGATAGTGTCGCCGAATCCCTGGAAATACAGATCCATTGCCGAGCTACCGATCATCGTGTCTCTGTAGATGTCATTGCGAATGGTTGTGGCGTTGAGGAAGTTCGAGCCGTTCAGGCCGCCCGACTTGCCCGTGATATGACCTACGCGGGTAGCGTAATTCGCCGCAGAATTCCACTCGTTCATGATCGATAAAAGCGCCAGATCGTTGGCATCGTAATTGGTGTTTTTACCGATCAAGATCGCATCGCCGATTCCGCCTGCCAGTGTATCGCTATCGGCGCCTCCGATAAGCAGGCTGCGACCCGCGCCGCCGTAGAGATTGTCTTTTCCCGTGCCCCCCATCAGGATATTTGGGCCTCCGCCGCCCCAAAGCACGTCATTTCCATCCTCGCCGTAAATCCATGACGGCAAAGAAATCAGGTTAGATACGCCAATATAGTCATTTCCCGCAAGGCCATGGGCAATGATGCGGCTGGTAGGTTTGAATGTACCGAGAGACTTGCCATTCATGGAAACCGTCACATACCCGGAGACGGAACCGGGATTGATCAGGATGAGATCATTCGCCGATGTGCCAAACACATATAATGCCTGTTTCGTGGGATTTATAGGATCAGGCATAAGGAAGGCCGCGTTCTGGATTGGATACACAGTCAGCGTGCCGGGCAAGAATTGAATCGTGTAGTCTGGTGAAGATGCACTCTTTACTGTTATAGGATAGTTATTTACCGGACCTGCAGCCGTGGCAGTTGTAGAAAGAGCGGCCGGCGTTGTCAGGTTGGCGGCGGTGTCGCCGTTGACAAAACCCGAGTAGCTGGCGGTAAGTGCGGGCAAGGCCGCCCCATAGAGTTTCGCCTTGTTGTCGGCCGCGATCGTCAAGGAGGCCGGTGTAACGCTCAGCGTACCGCCGACATAGCTGATCGTGTAATCCGCGTCCACCGCACCCGAGGCCGTGATGGCATATGGACCGCCCAAAACATGGCTGGCCGAAGTGGCTGTAGTGGAAAGGCTCGGCTGCACGCCGAGGCTTGTTGAAGTGTCGCCGTTGACAAAACCGCTGTAACTGGCCGTCAGGGTCGGCAGAGCCGCACCGTAGACCTTGGTTTTATTGTTGGCTGTAATCGTCAACGGTGCGGGAGTAACATTTGCCGTTATAGCGGAAACCGTTTGGCTGTTTTGGAAAGTGGAAAAATCGCCGCTGGTATAAATCGCCGCGATGCTATGACTCCCGGCGCCTAGCGAATGAACGTCGAGACTGGTAGTCCCATTTTGTAATGCATGTCCCGTACCAAAGTTCGCGCCATCGATGGCAAACTGTACTGAACCGATGGGCGTATCGGCCCCTGAAATGCTGGTGCTCACCGTGGCGGTGAAAATAATCGACTGGCCGTAGATCGAGCCTGCCGGATGGTCCGTAGCGACGACGGTAGTGGTGATGCAGGCAAGGATGGTCGCCGAGGCCGAGCCATTGATGCTCCCACTGGTGCCGCGTATGGTTGCCGTGCCCGCATGAGCGCCCGCACTATAATTGCCGGCAGAATCGATGCTGCCCACCGAGCCGCCGTCCAGGGACCAAGTAAATGTGGGTTGTGATATCATGGCCCGGCTGAATTGGTCATAGCCAACGGCGCTGAAAGATTGATTCTGGTAGACATAAAGACTCGTACTGGCCGGGCTGACAATTATGCTACTTAGCGTCTGATTGACTGTCACATTTACGCTGCTGGTGGTGCTCAGGATGCCGTCGCTGATGGTCGCGGTGAATGTATAGTTGCCGGCCTTGTCAAAGCTCACCGTGCAGTTCTTGGATCCATTGGTTCCGTTATTGACGCTGTAGGACGGATTGCTGTCGCCGGGCTGGGAAGTAGCCGCCCAGGTATAGGTCAGGTTCGCTTCACCGCCGTCGTCCGCGCCCAGCACGCTCAAGATGCTGGACGTGCCCGCGACCGGGGATGGAGTGGCGCTGGCCGCCGTGGCCACCGTGGGAGCGAAGTTCACAAGAACATTGGCTCCGAATTCCGAGGTATTGTTTGAGGTGTCGGTTGCCGTGGTCGTGATCTTGTCGCCCGCCGCCAAACCGTTTACGGTAAATGTGCCGCTGAAGTTGCCGGAGTCGTCAGTGGGCAGACAATCCAGATACCTGCGGCCTTGACCGTAGCCGCTAGAGCTGTTGTCGCTCAGGAAGAACTCCACGCGGGCGTTGGCGAAGGTGCTTTGATTCGGCGCGCTGCCCACGTAACCGCTGACGGCTAACGAATTGCCGCTGAGCCTGGCATAAACAATAACGGGAAAATCCATGCCATAGTTCGGCAGGCTCGAACTTTTCGTGCCATTGTTGGCGGTCACGCCGTCGCCGCCCAGGTCGATTCCCAGCCCGGCATTGCCATAAATCGAATTGCCCAGTACCGCGACGCCTTTCGAAGTGCCGATTATGTACACACCGTCGTGGCCGGTCGTTACGAAAGCGGAATTCGCGATTATATTTCCCGCGCCTGTGCTTGTGCCGCCTATGGTGGTGCTGGTGGCATTCTGCAGCCACACGGCATCGCTGGCGTTGCCCAGCGGAGTTGTGCCGTCTGCGCCGACGCCGATGATATTTCCTTGGACAATCGTGCCGCTTACCCCGTCGATCCTGATGCCGACATCGTATCCGGCGGCAATCACATTGCCTGCGTTAGACGCACCGATAATATTGTTGTTGCTGCTTCCATCGATGCATACAGTGCTATTGTGATTGCCGATCGCCGCGTTGCCCGTATAATCGGTCCCAATGTAGTTGCCTTCAACAGTATTGTTATTGGAATTCGAATTGATGTGAATACCGTGATTTACGTTGCCCGAAATTACGTTGCGGTCGGCCGGGTCTGTACCGCCGATTAGGTTATTGCTGGCGTTCTGCACATAGATGCCCCTATCGGAGTTGCCAAGTGCCTGGGTGCCGGCGGCATTCAGTCCGATGTAATTTCCTTGGATTTTCGTGCCGGTGACATTCGAAATCCTTATGCCTGCCACGCCCGCGGCAATGACATTGCCTGCGTTAGGAGCGCCGATTACGTTGTCGTTTCCGGCATTGACGTAGATTGTGTAGCTGCCGAGATTGCCGATGGGCGCGGCGCCGGTTTTGTCGGTGCCCAGGTAGTTGCCCTCGACAGTGTTGCTTGCGGAAGAAATGTAGACCGCATTGTTTGTGTTCCCGGAGATAATGTTGCGGTCGGCCGCGGATGTGCCGCCGATGGTGTTGCCCGTGCCCGATGAGATTCGCACGCCGTAGCCGTTGCCGATCGCGCTCGTCCCGGCTGGATTGGTGCCGATGAAGTTGCCGGCGACGACGTTGTTGTCTGCTATATTTCCAAAATATACGCCGGCGCCGCTGTTGCCGGATATCACGTTGTGCACGACGTTATTCAAACTGCTGGAAAGGTAAACGCCATAGCGGGCGGACGATGCCCCCGTGCCCGTGTTGTTCAAACCGATCCAGTTGTCGCTGATCGTGTTGCCGTCCGATTGGGTCCACAAGCCGTAACTTGAACAGCGGTTAATGATAAAACCCTTGATGTTGCTGCCCCCGCTGCTGCCGGTAAGCTTAAACGCCCACCCGCCGGCGTTTGTCCCGTTGATTTCGATTAGCGGCGTGCCTGAATAGCCGGTCTGCGTGGTGGCGTCCAGCGCGACCGGGTCGCTGATGAAAGGCAGCACCGTGCTTGGCGCGATCGTCTGCACCCCGCCGCCCGCGATAGAAAACTGGATCGTATCCAGGCCGATATCGGCGTTCGCATCGGTAATGGCTTGTGCAGCGAACCTGCGCCGGAATCGTTCGTATTCGTGACCGTATAGGTGCTCAGCAATGTGCGCACTTCCAGCGGCTCGATGCGCAGAAGCCGACGGTGCACGTGTCGATTGCTATTATGCGACACTGCCCTCAGGCCTAGACAACGATTAACGATTCTGAGTATTCCTAACATTATATATTCCTCAAAGTAAACCTGAACAAAACCGATTTACAAACCAAGCCAAGATGCAAATAGCGCCGGACATGGATGGCGGCAAAAGAACGGCTATGCTCTTTTTGAGAGTTTTGCGGGACCGCCGATCTAGAAAGTTCTGCAAAGAATTCAGCTATTCCTCGTGGTAAGTTTGGGCTGTAATAAAATTCCCTTTATGATTTAACGTAAACCGCCCCAAAACTTCTGCTAAATTGGAATAGCCAGTTGTGACATAGACCTTGAAAGTATGGGCCAAATACAGATGAAAGTCAAACAAGATCAACTATTTAAAGACTATTCATTTATGGCATAGACATAAACCATCTTGAGTGCCATCCAAGACATACAATCGATGCCGCAAAACCGGCACAATCATGTGTGGTAATTTGATGTGCTGCTGCTATATGGATGGTTGCAACGATGTTTAAAGAATTGTCGCCGAATTTCAACGTTGCTGCATTTTGTTATCATTAGGGGCAAGGCAGCCGCACAAAGCCCTAAAAAGAGCCGGACAACGCGATTTCTCACAGATCATCGAGCAAGACCGGCGCGTAAGGAATTCTAACAAAACCTACCCTCGCCCTTTGGGAGAGGGGCAGGGGGTGAGGGCTTTTATAAAATCATATCTGGTTTTGTTGGAATTCCTAAGTCTGTAAAAGGGCTTTGGTCCAAAGGCGACAACTAAAAAGAAAGATGCCCGATTACTTACAACACTGCCCCCGAAACACCCAAAAAATGCAATAATGATTCAACCGATGAATCGGCGGAACCTTTGAATCAATCAAAATATACAAGCGGAGGGCACGGGGCTCGAACCCGCAACCCCATTACTGGGGCATCACATTTCCAGTGTGACCGCTAGCCATTCGCTTACCCTCCGGGTCATAATCGCAATTCGTATTATAAAAAATACTTTATATTTTGTTCGATTTTCAGGCCTCTTTTTGCATCAAAATGTAAGAACGGCGATAGACACAGCCTCAAATATAAGTTTTTCCCGGGAATTAGTCGCCGATACAAGCTCCCCATTTCAAGAATAATCAAGCCGGGATTCCGCGGCAAGGCCATCGGCCTTTTTTTAGCATGCGCCCGGCCATGATTTAGCGGGCGTCGTGCAGGTGCCAATCCAGGCCTTCCCAGCCGATCCATTGTTTGCTTTCCGAATCGAATTGAAATGGCAAGTCGCCTTGAAGAATTTCTCCGTCCTTTAACTGCAACTCGAAATGGACGGTAGGCATGCCGCCCCGGCCGGCAAATACCTTGCCCAGGCGGACTTCGGCGATCGGATTGGCCTTGAACTTCTTGCATATCCAGCGGACCCAGCCGGAGCGATTTTCATTGACTGCATATTTTATCCCTTTTGCAGGGAAGTTTTTCCAATCGATGGTGCCCAGCCAGTCATGCTCGTAATCTGCTGAGCGAAGGGCCTCGAAAAGCCGCCGTGCCGCGGCGTTCAACTTCCTTGGCCGACAGTTCCATCTTGGCCTCCGCGTCTTTGCGTATGGCCTCAGCCAATTCCCCTCCAAATTTTTCCAGGGTCTCAAGCGCCCTGGGATGTTCTTCCTCGCCGCCATACCAGGCGTCCGCAACGTTTCCTTCGCGGTCGATAATGTAACTCATGGGCACGGCCGATCTGCCCGGCCGCTGGTACTGCTCGAAACAGACTTTTTCGGCGTCTTCCGAGGAATCAATTATATTCATGAATGTCGCATCGTTTTCCCGGAGCATCTCCAGGGCGATTTTCTTGTCGTCCGAACAGTTGAAACCGAGGATTACGAGCCCCTTATCCTTCAATCGCGAGTTTAATTCTTGGAGATGACGCATCTCCTCGCGGCAAGACGGTCAGCCGGCCCTCCAGACATAGAACCAAACTATCCGGCCGCGGTAATCCGAGAGCTTGATCCGTTTTCCGTCGACCGATACCAGGTCGAAGTCCGGCGCCTTCGCCCCCGGTTTTAAAAGACCGGCTTCCATGGGCGGCTCCTTCCACCGCGTCCAGCCCTCGGGCGGCTTCCAGGCGAAAAATGTGGAGGGAATATCGGCGTTTAAGGTCACCGATGTCCACTGCTCGTTAATTAAGATATCCCTGCTCACCCGCACTATTTCCTGAAGCTTTCGGGGAATATGATCTCGCTTGGATAACCACAAGCACCAACTCCGCTGGTGCTTCATGATGCTCAGTTCGATCTTGTCGCAATCCTCCTCCCCGACTTTCTCTCCCGGAAGGCTTCTAACCGCGTCGAGATACGGTTGCAAAGAGTCGGTATATCCGTGGAAGGTGCTGGGATCGATGATGGGCATGAGCCCGCAGCCCAGACAGGTGGTTTTATGTCCAATCGAATGACCTCCGACAGGGGCCGGTTCGGTCATATAAGATGTTAGCCGCGCTTTTTTATCGGCCTCGGATTCTTCGCCCTCCTCGGACGACCATTTTGGCCGCCCTTGAGGCCAATAAATCCACAGATCCTTGCCGTCCCCGATCAGAACCCCGGTTTTTTGGTTCTCATATTCGGTTTCCACGCGAAAGTAATTGGGCTTTTTCAACCACATCCGATACGTGCATTCTTCCCGGCCGTAGCCTTCGATTGAATATTGACCGGTATAAGAAAGAGATTCGGCCTTGCGCATGGCCTCCATCATTTGATTGTAAAGGGCGTGCGCGGCGGGTTCGTCCTGGAAGGGCAGGGCGGACGATTCCGATTCGCCAGTGATTCTTTCCCCAGGCTTGCCCCCGGCTTTACTTGCATCGCTTCCTGCGGGTTGCTTGGAACTGCACGCCGTAAAGCACAACGCCATGAGCACCAGGCAAGATAATGATAAACGCTGCAACATAACTCACGACCTAAATCGGCCAATGCATAGATCGACCGTGGAAATGACAAAAACCGGTTTTATAGAATTTGTTTTCGAAGGCTCACTTACTCCTTGTCCCATCAAGCATTTTATAGCAATCAAATAATACTTCAAGAATAAATAAAAAAATAAGAAATCCTTGCAATACTTTTATCATATCCAGTCATGCCCACGATAATCGCCGGCTGGCGCCCTAATTTTCATAACACTACCAGTTAGAGCTTATCCCAAAAGTCCCCTCTCCCTTTGGGAGAGGGTTAGGGTGAGGGCTGATTTGCCGAGAATAGATTGTTATAACCTTTTGCCATTATTGTATTTTTATGTTTTGGGATAAGCTCTTAATACACCAGCCCAAAAAGCAAGTCGTTTACATTGGTGCCTGTCGGGCCGGTTTTAATCAGGTCGCCAAGGGCGGAAAAAAAGGATAGGCGTTGTTGTCGTCCAAGTATCGCCGCGGATCGAGCCCCAACGCCCCCGCCCGCCGTATCGTCTCGCCGGTCACAACGGCACCGGCGGCATCGGTCGGACCGTCCAGGCCGTCGGTGGCAAAGGCGGCCATGGCGATGTTCGCCCGGCCGGCAATGGCCATGGCGGCTGCCAGCGCCGCCTCCTGATTCCGCCCGCCCCTGCCGTTGCCACGAACTGTTACGGTACTTTCCCCGCCGGCAACATAACACCTTGGACCATTTCCCGCCCCATCGATCAGCAAGCGGGCGAATCTATTTCCCACATCACGTGCTTCGCCCTGCCAATCGTCGGCCAGGAAATGGCCTTCATATCCCAACTCTTCCGCAGCGGCGACAGCGGCTTCTCCGGCCATGCGATTGCATGCAATAAGGCGATTTTCCACGGCCCATAATGATGAATTTACACTTTTTTCAGTGGGCGTTTGCCGTTTCAGGCACTCCAATACCGAGAAGGGAAGTATAGATTGTAAACGATATTTATCGACCACGGCCCGGGCGTCTGCCGATGAAGACGCAACCGCAACGGTGGGCCCGGAGGCAACTATATCCAAGGCGTTGCCCACCACGTCCGAAAGGATCAAGCCCAAGACCCGGGCCGGACGGGCCAGCCGGGCCAGGCCGCCGCCCTTAACTTGCGAGAGCCGGGCGCGGATGCAGTTGATCTCGTGGATTGTCGCCCCGCATTTAAGCAAAATATCCGTGGTGGTCTGCAAATCGGCCAGGCTCAAGCCCGGCTGGGGCAATTCGAGCAAGGCCGATCCGCCACCCGAGATCAAGGCAAGCACCAAATCTTCCTCAGACGCTCGGGCCAAAAGATCTGCCACAGCCTGCCCAGCGGCAATGCTGCCCTGCGTTGGAACAGGATGCCCGCCGGCGAAAAACCCAATGCGCTTATCTGCCCGCGTCGGCGGAACCGGCACGCTTACAACCCCGGCCGAAAGCCGGTCGTCTAAAATATCAACCGCGGCCTCGGTCATAGCTACCCCAGCCTTGCCCGCGCCCACGACAAAAACTTTTTTTGCACGATCGAAGTCGGACGACGAAAAGGAACGCCTCACCGCGTCGCCCGGATCGACCGCCCGCAAGGCGGCGGCATACAATGCATCAAAATGAAGTCTGTGCTGACTGAAAACTGGCACGACACTTAGGCGGGTTGCGACGCTGATACTCTTTCAATACTTGCTATGTGAAGCAACGAGCATGGGATAACGCGGTCCGAATCGGGTACGCCAATAATCAAAGTGGATTTGAGAAGAATCGCAAATTCGGGATGAGGAATCCGATGTACATCGCCGTTGGAAAGCCGAACTTCCAGCGGTTCAAAGGGTTGACGGCGCAATAATTCTCGGATGGTTTCGGCATTCATACCATATACCTTTTAGAGAATAAGTGACACCTCCCAGAATATTATACCATCGCCCGCTATCAATCGTCCACCGCCCGCTAATCGATATTCTTCGAGCCGCTTATAAGATTGATGAATTCCTTGTTCGACTTGAACTTGGCCAGCTTCTGGGTCAGTTGTTCCATGGCGTCCACCGGGTGCATGGTCGATAGCGTGCGGCGCAAAAGCGTAATGGCGTGCAGCATGTCGGGCGGCAGAAGTTTTTCCTCGCGCCGCGTGCCCGACTGGCTGATGTCGATGGCCGGCCATACGCGGCGGTCGGCCAGCTTGCGATCCAACACCAGTTCCATGTTGCCCGTGCCCTTGAACTCCTGGAATATGAGTTCGTCCATGCGGCTGCCGGTGTCGATAAGCGCGGTTCCGACGACAGTCAGCGATCCGCCTTCCTCGAACAGGCGTGCGGTGGCGAAGAGTTTTTTGGGGATGTCCATGGCCTTGATGTCCACCCCGCCGCTCATGGTCCGGCCGGTATTGCCCACCCATTTGTTAAAGGCCCGGGCCAGGCGGGTAATGGAATCCAACAGCAGAACCACGTCCTTGCCCATTTCGGCCAGGCGCTTGCAGCGTTCCACCACCAGTTGCGAAAGCCGGACGTGGCTTTCGATTTCGCGGTCTAGGCTGGAGGCCACCACTTCGCCGTTGACTGCCCGGCGCATGTCGGTCACTTCCTCGGGGCGTTCGTCGATTAAAAGCACAATGAGTTTAACGTCGGGGTAGTTGGTGGAGATGCCTAGGCTGATGTGCTGCAAGAGGATGGTTTTGCCGGCCCGCGGGGGTGAGACGATCAAGGCCCGCTGGCCTTTGCCCAGGGGAGTGAGCAAGTCCATGACGCGGGTGGTCAGAGGCTCGGAACCAACTTCAAGTTTGAGCCAATACTCGGGATTGATGGGCGTCAGTTCATCAAAACCCTTGACGTTTTTGTAGTTCTCGGGTGGCATGCCGTCCACATCCAGGATTTCCCGCAGCCTGGGACCCTGATTGCGCCGCGGCCCTTGAACCATCCCGCGAATGTGCACGCCCTCGCGCAGGCCGTATTTTTCGATCATGCTGCCGGGCACGAACGGATCGGTCAGCTCCCGCATGTAATTGTTGTTCGGATCGCGGAGGAAGCCGTAGCCGTTGGGGTGCAACTCCAGCACCCCGCCGCCGGGCTCGACCGGTCCCGGCTCGCCGTTTTCGGCAACTTCGCCTTGCGGATTGTTGCCGTTGGTGTTTTGCACGACCCTGGGCCGGTTCTGCGGGCGATTCGCCCCGCCGTAGACCCCGCGGCCGCGGCCGCGGATGCTCTTTTTCCTTTTTCCCATGAAGTTTTGCACTCAATAGACCCCTTAATTCATGCCGCGAAAATAACTGCGGCTGTATCGGGAAACATCATCACTTTCAAGAGCGGATGTTCGTTTACGCGGCGGATCAAATTCTCTCTCAGTTCGCTTCTTTACGATCTGGACTATCAACTGAGATAAACTGAGTCATTCTTTAGCGCAAGTGCAAATCAATCATTGCCACGCGCATTTTTTTCTTTCTTCCACCAGAGGAGACGAACAGTCTCTTTTCAAGAACTCCATATATATCCCAGGATAACTATCGCAGGGATAACAAGCATTCCTTTTCCTCGGCGCATAAAAACCAATTTCTAATACCGAGGAAATGTCTTTGCTCGCTAGTTCCGAAAGTCCATCCGGAGCAACGCGGCACACAAGCCGCCTTCAAACCAATCAAATGACTTTCCTGTAGCGGAGATCTTCTCAGGCCCGAAGCCGAGAACGCTCACCTGCCGGGTGAAGCGTAAACACAGTTTTCATCATAGCTAAACAGGGCCCGCTGTCAAGCCTTAAGTTGCTGTTCCCCGTAACTGAAAAGCCCCTGACATTTAAATATTATATTTTTTTATCAAAGACTTTGGTATAACTTGGCAGCACGCCAACATACATATCTCATATCTTTAAATCCGACCTCTTACTGTCGCAAATAACACTTTCCACCACATCGGGTGGTATGCCAGGGCGACAGAGCCAGCCTTATTCCAAAGGCCGAGCAACACCCGGGACTTACTTCTATAGAACCCGGTAAGTCATAAACCGGGACATAACCAAGTTATTAACTCCCTACTACTTATACTATATGGAAACTTGTGATGCAAGGCAAGGGGCGGCATTTTTCCTGGAATTCCAGAAATAGCCAGTAAAACTAACTTAATCCGCAAAATTTCACACTATTTCCCACCTCGCCATTTCCGATAACTAATTGACGATAGTCAGGAATTACCATTTCCATCGTCTTTGAATTTGAGGCGGGTAATATGCGGAAAATAAATAGATTGCATTGGCTGGGTGCCGGGCTGCTTTTAGCCACACTCCTATTTCCTGTTCTTTCATTCGCTCAACAACCTCTTCCTTGGGAATCTAGCTTGGAAAACGCCCAACGTGTGGCCGCACAAACCAATCGGCTTGTGCTCATACATTTTTGGGCCCCTTGGTGCGGCAAATGTAAAAAAATGGAATCCGAGGTGTTTAATCAACCCGGAGTAGCCGCAATTCTGCTGACCAATTACGTCCCGCTCAAAATCAACGCCGATCAGATGCAGGACACCGCCAAAAAATTCGGCATCACCGGCCTGCCAACCGACGTCATTATTACCCCTCAAGGCCAGGTCGTAGACTTGATGCGCGGACAAATCGAGGCCACGCAATATCTCGCCCATTTGAACCAGGTCGCTTCGGCCAGGCGTCAAAGCACTGGCGAGACTGCGCAAACGCCGGCCAATATCCCTGCACGCCCGGTTGACAGACCGGCCGATCGTCCCGCCGCCGAAACTTATGCCGCCGGCAACCAGTCAACGACCGGCGCTTCGCCCTCCGACGACCGTTATACCGATTATTATCGCCGCAATCCGGGCAACCAGCCGGTTTTATCCGCGCAAATGCCCGCTGCCGATCCCAGCCGGCCGAGTCCCGCCCCGATATCGCCGCCGTACGGCCAACAGCAGCCGGCGGCCGGTCCTGAATTGTCCGGGCCGGCTATAACCCAATCGCCCTTAACTTCAGCTCAACAGGTGCGCGATCTTACGCCGCCCCCGGGAACAAATATTCCTCAGCCATCGCCGCCCCCATCGCCGCCGCCATTGTCTTCGGCAATATCATCCGCAACAGTGCCGCAGCAAGCCCCTGCAAGTCCGCCGCAACAATCGCCGGCAAGTCCGCCGCAGCCGCCCGCGCTCAATGCGGTGCAGCAGCCTCCTCTGGGATTCAATCCATCACCGCCGCCGCTGGCCAATGCTAGCCCGCCGGCAGTTCCGGCTTCCAACCCGACCTTGCCCCTGCCCTCCCCCAATCCGCCCTTATGCCTGGACGGATACTGTCCTGTAAGTCTGGCGGAAAAACAGCAATGGGTCTTAGGCGACCGCCGCTTCGGCGTGATACACCGCGGCCGACTTTATCTCTTCACCGGGCCTGATGAACAACGCCGCTTCTTCTCCGATCCCGACCGCTACGCTCCCGTCATCTCCGGCAACGACATAGTCCAGGCCATGGAAAAGGGCCAGGCCGTACAGGGCATGCGCGAACACGGCGTCTTTTACAACGGCCATATCTTCCTCTTCGCCGACGAAGCCTCCTTGGAAAAATTCCGCAAGGATCCCTCCTATTACGCCGGCAAAGCCCTGGAATCCATCCAAGCCTCCAATCACGCCGGCCAGCAATTAAGATAGCAAAACGGCGCGTTACACAACTCGAAAATCATAAATGTTTTGCAAGCCAACCGCCTGGATGGGCGGCGCCGCCGACCCGGTGCTGTGACGATAACTCCGCTGCCGCCGGTTGGATCGCCGCCGTGCGGAGTCCGGAATATTTTCAGAGCGATTTAGCCGACGCTCAACTTCGTCGGAAATCGCCTCGCAAAAGACCAGCAATTCTTCAGTATTCAATCGTTGTGCCAGTTCCAGATAATCGCGCATAATCTAAATGCCTTTGCCTTAAGTATTTATTGTTTCACGCAGTTGATGCCGCGATACACACCTCGAAGCTTTGCGCCAAAACTGTCAAATCATAGTTGACATCAACAGGGTGGGCAAGTAAAGGAAAACCCTAGATCCTCTTAGTCTTTTTCCTGATGCGGCCTTCCAAAAATGGAAAAAATGCAGAAAAGCACGCACTGATTGCTTGCCGGCCGATATGCTGTCGCCATGGCCAATCTTGTGCGCTTAAGAAGGACGATTTTGACCCCACCCATGCCCAAGACAATCGCAGGCGGGCATTGCACCGGCCGTTGTCAACTATTGTTTTAGATACGTCTTAAAAAAGGCGATGCCGGCAAGAATCAGTTGACACGACAATATCGATAAAACAAAAACTCTAGGCATGGAATTAGATAAAGCAAGAATAGTCGCGATCAGGGCCGCAATCACATAGCCAAATATCCAATATCGACGCGTAAAGGCCATTATGGGAAAAGAATAAATAAATCCCATTATGAGGGCCGCTATGCCTGTTAACCGTGAACAAGGACTTCCACCTTCCGGATTTGGCGTGAGGCCGAATACCACTATAAATATTCCGCCAAGAACCAACATGAAACCATATAAAACCATTAAAACGTTCAATATGATTCCGATTATTTTTATAAATAACGACAAAATATCGACTATGAAGCCCATAAGGCGGAGGAATCCTGTCGTTTCGTCATCAATCGTGCCCATTTATCAGGCGAAGCCCGGCCGCTATTATAACGCATTTCATTATCATTCCGCGTTTAGAGCTCACGGGTTTGTCTTGTGCGGTATTTTCTCATCCATCATCGCGGCGTTGTAGACAAACGCGGCCATGATCGTGGCGGCTTGCTTCATGTCCTCGGCCTGCACACGATCATAAACGTCGCCGCTGGAATGATGCGTGCGGCTCCAGTATTCTATTGGATCCTGGATGAAATGGAAGCCCGGCAGGCCCACGGCGTCGAACGAGTCGTGGTCCGTGCCATGCACGTTGTTGAGCGAGAGCGTTTCGGCGCCGAGGTCTTTAAAAGGTTCCAGCCAGCGGCGGAAGATGGGCCGCACCGCCTCGTTGCCCTGCAAGTTAATGCCGCGTATCTTGCCCGCGCCCTCGTCGAAGTTGAAATAAACCGAAAATTTATCATATTCCCCTTGGCGGACCAGTTTGGGCTGCGATGGCGACGCGCCCGATGGGCTCTCAACGGCCGATCCATTCTTCCCTTGGCCTTTCGCTTGGCCCGCCTCCTCGGCTTTTTTCCCCTCGCTATATTTGCCGAAATGCCTGGCCACGTACGCCTCGGAACCCAACAAACCCTGCTCCTCGCCGCTCCATAGCCCGATGCGGATGGTCCGGCGGGGCTGGAGTTTAAGCGCCTTGAGAATCCGCACCGCCTCCATCGACACCGCCACGCCCGTGCCGTCGTCGGTCGCTCCGGTGCCGGCGTGCCAGGAGTCGATGTGCCCGCCCAGCATCACGATCTCGTCCTTCAGATCGCCGCCCGGAATTTCGGCGATGGTGTTGTAGGCCATCAGGTCGTCGCTGTGGAATTGCACCTCGAGGTCCACCGTCATTTTAAGCCTTTCGCCCTGCTCGATCATCCGCACAAGCCGGTTGTATTGCTCGACCGCCAACACGATCTGAGCGGGCATGGCCGGCGCGTCAACCGACCACGGATCCCAGCGGGAAAACGACTCGTCTCCGGAGCCCCGGCCATCGGTACTTGGAACCGACGCGGCGGCCACGAACACCATGCCCCCGTCGCCCCAGTTGCTGTTGCTGACCACAACCGCCGCCCCTTCGCCGGTAAGAAACGAGAATGCATGCGCCCGAGTTATCTCCAAATCACGTTTCAGGCCCGATCGCGCAAACATATCGGCGAAAAACGAGATTACTTGCCTGGGAATAAATAGTTCCACCGCATTCAAGTCCAAGCGATTTCCGGCAGGGGACGGCAGGCCCTCACGCCGTCTCCTTGGCTCGCCCGGCGGACCCGCATTTGCCATTCTCAGCAACTCCGCGTCCGTGCGCCGCAGTGCCAAGGGTTCAAAATGGGCCGTGATTTCGCGGGTCGGACCAAGTAGCACGATTGCGCCTTTCAATTTCCCTTTGTACTTGTCCAGGTCGGCCTCTTTTTTCGCGTCAAAATAAACCACGTCTGCCGTGATCGGCCGCTCCAGTCCGGGCGACCATGCCTTGGGATATGCGACAAGCGGAATGTCCTGCGGTTCGATTATCTGGGCCGAAAAACGTTTCAGCGTCCATCCTCGTCCAAACGGTCCCCATGCCTCCAGATGCGAATTGGCCAGCCCCCAGGTGGCCAGCTTGTCGGACGACCACTCGTTTGCCCGCTTCAAAGCGGGCGACCCTGTAAGACGCGGCCCAATTACGTCGGTAATGTGGCTCAACGTCTGCATGACTTGAGAATGGTTCAAACCCTCCTCGCGAATCCGCTCGATGGCATCCTTGTCCTGTTCCGCCGCGGATGGCTCAGCAGCGGCAGTTGCGGCCGGACGATCGCCCTTTGCTTTTGGTGCTTTGTCTGGCAGAAAATTCTGGCGCAGGTCTTCCGCGATTTGCTTGATCGCCTGGAACTGCTTTTCGATTTCTCCAATCATCTTATCCGGCGGCGGACCCTGAGCAAATGTGATGGGAACTTCCGGCAATACAAAAACCGTTGCGGTCAACACGCCCCAGATGCACGTCAAGAAACGCCTTCCTTATGGCAAGTGTTTTCATGAGTTCTTTCCTTCTATTCAGAGATAGTGTTTCACTACAGGCGATCTTTTGCCCACGCCAAAGCCACAGATGTCTATGTTAATTGAAGGAGGGTTGCCCGGCAAGTTTTTCCGGGGACGGATATATTTAGCCCCCGGTGAATACACCGGGGGCCTTGGTTGCGGCCAAAGCCGCACTAGTTAATAAATGTCATTAAGCCCACGGGTTGCAACCCGTGGGTTTGGCTTGATTTACTGCAAGCAACACGAAATTATTTCCTTGCTCTTATTTCCCATCCCAGCGGAAAGAATCGCCCTTATTTATATTCACGTCGCGCGTTGTTTCGCCGTATCGCAGCCGGCAGGGATTTCCGGCCGTCGAGCGTAAGTCGGCCGAGGCCAGTTGCCCGTTCTTCCATTGGATATCGACTTCAAATCCGCCCCGCGCCCGCAGCCCTTTTACCGAACCGTCGGGCCAGGCCTTGGGCAATGCCGGCAGAATTTCAATTTCGCCGGCGTGGCTTTGCAGCAGCATCTCGGCTATGCCCGAGGTCCCGCCGAAATTGCCGTCGATCTGGAACGGCGGATGGGCGTCGAACATGTTCGGATACGTCCGCGAAGGATCCAACAGCATGCTCAGAATTTTGTACGTGTGTTCGGCATCTTGCAGACGCGCCCATAGGTTCAGCCGCCAGCCTAATCCCCAGCCGGTGGCGTTGTCGCCGCGGATCTCCAACGACTTTCGCACCGCGGCGGCCAATTCCGGCGTGCCGCGGAGCGTTATCTGCGCCGGGGAAAAATCCATAAAGATGCGACACGTGGCGGTGATGCAAATCAGGCGCCTGCATGTCCCAGTCCTCCAGCCATTCCTGGAGCTGTCCGGCGGCGCCGATCTGATTGGGCGCGAGCCTCGCCCGCGCGGCGCCCAGCCGCTCGCTGAAATCCTTGTCCACCCCGAGTATCTCGGCCGCGCTTATGCAATTGCCGAACAAGTCGCGAATGATTTGCGAGTCCATCGTCGGTCCCGCGCATATGCTGACGCCTTTGGGATTCTTATGCTCCGGAGAAAGCGACGGGCAAGTGACCAGCCACTTGTGCGTCGGCTCCTCCACCAGCGTATCGAGGAAGAATTGCGCCGCGCCCTTCATGGCCGGATAGACTTTAGCCAGGAATTCCTTGTCTTGGCCGTATAGATAATGTTCCCACAGGTGTTGGCACAGCCAGGCGCCGCCGGTGGGCCAGAAGCCGTATGCCGGCCCGTCTATAGGCGCGGTTGCCCGCCATAGGTCGGTATTGTGATGCGCGACCCAGCCCCCTGCACCCATTGGACCTTGGCCGTCCGTGCCCCGGTCTCGGCAAGGTCCATTATCATGCCCGCAAGCGGCTCTATGCACTCGGCCATGTTGCACGATTCGGCCGGCCAGTAATTCATTTCGGTGTTGATGTTGATGGTGTATTTGCTCCCCCACGGCGGATTCAGGCTCTCGTTCCAGATGCCCTGCAAGTTGGCCGGCTGAAACCCGGGCCTGGAACTGCATATCAGCAGGTAGCGACCAAATTGAAAATACAGCGCGGCAAGTTGCGGATCATCGCCCTTAGAAAAGTTCTTGATCCGTTCGTCGGTGGGAAGTTTTACCGCGTCGGTCTTGCCCAGATCGAGTTGCACCCGGCGGAACAACCGCCGATGTTCGGCAACGTGGTCTTTCAGGAGCGCATCGAACGATTTCCGCCCGGCTGCCGAGATATAGTCCTTAGTCAAGGCCTCGGGATCGCCGCTTACGTCCTTATAATTCTTGTAGCTCGTGGCGGCGGCGATCAACAGCACGGCCGAATCCGCCCCGCTCACGGCAATGCGGTCTTTTTCCAAAACGGTTTTTCCGCCCGACGCCGACACCTTCACCCGCGCCTGAAACTTAAGAGCGCCTTGGATGCCCTGCGCCGATCCGTTCACCCCGGCCAACACAAGCGTGTCCGGCGACTCGGTCTTTACCTCCGCCCTCTGCGGCGTTTTCATGCCGGCCGTGAATACGATCTTCCCTGGTTTATCGGCCGCAAGCCGCACAACTATGACCTGATCGACCGGGCTGGAAAAAATCTCCCGCGTGTATTTCACTCCGTCGGCCGTGTATGAAACGCTTGCCACGGCGGTGTCCAGATTCAAGTCCCGCCGATAGTCTTCCACGGCCCCTTGTTCCGGAAATGTCAAAAGCAGATCGCCCACCGTTTGATACTGCATTTCTTTGAGCGGTTTGGCCATCATCTTCTCGCCGATCAATCGGTCCGCTTCCGCGTACTTGCCCGCGAAGATCAGTGGCCTCGCCTCGGGCAAGGCGGCCAGCGCCTCCGGATTGTTCGGATCATAAGGCCCGCCGGCCCAAAGCGTGTCCTCGTTGAGCTGAATGCGTTCGTCCTGCACGCCTCCAAAGACCATCGCGCCCAGCCGGCCGTTGCCCACCGCCAAGGCCTCTACCCACTGCTTTGCCGGTTGGCGGTACCAGAGCGTCAGCGATTCATCCGAGACCGCGCCAGATGAAATGTCCGCCGCGGAATAAGCGGCCAACGATGCGCCAGGTCGACAGAATTGTCGATATAATAATGACAGATGCCGCGATGATGCCCGATAAACAGTTGCTCTGCGAACGTTTCATGCGTTCTCCTTCCCTAATTAAGCTTATTCCAAAAGTCCCCTCTCCCTCTGGGAGCGACCACTGACGTGGTGCCCGAGGGTGAGGGCGGATTTGCCGAGAATATCTCGTTGCAACCTTTTGCCATTAGCTGCAATCCCAATAGCATTTTAGCAGCGTTGCGACAATTATGCCTCTCCTCTTCCGCGGCGAACCAGCGATGCCGCCGCGCCGAGGACCGCGGCGATCGTCGCCACGTGAAGCCCCGCGCCACCGCGCCGATAACCGTCCGGCCGGCGTCTTGGGCCATGACGGTCGTGAGCACCGCTCCCGACAGCCCCACGCCCAGCACCATGCCCGCGTTGCGGGCGGTGGCCAGCATTCCGGCGGCGATTCCCTGGCGGCTCGCCGGCGCGGACCCCATCAAACGCTGTTGTTCGGGCTGATGAAAATCCCCGTGCCCAAGCCGGTCAGGCAGAAGACCGCGGCAATATAATAATACGGCGTTTGCGCGGAGATCATCGACATAAGCAGCGATCCGCCGGCCAAAATCGACATGCCCAAAAGCGAAGGAACACTCGTCTGCCTTATGCGATCGGAGATCGTGCCGCTAATGGGCGCGGCAATGGCCATTACTATCGGCTGTACGGAAAGCAGCAACCCCGCGCGCGGAATTCAAGCCCCGCCCTTGAATCAGGTAAAAAGGCATCAAAAACGCAATCGCCGACATGCAAATATAATTGAAAATCGCCGCCGCCACCGAAGCCGAGAATACGCGGTTAGAAAACAGCGACAAATCGAGCATCGGCTGCGCGGTGCGAAGCTCTAACAAGACGAAAAAAATCAAAACGGCAGCCCCGGCGGCAAAAAGCACAAGAATCGGCGCCGACGCCCAACCCCATTCGTGCCCCTGATTAAGGGCCAACAACAGGGCAACCAATCCGGCCAAAAAAGCAGCCGCCCCTCGATAATCAAAGCGCTCGGCCGCATCTTGACCTCTCCGGGAAGGAATGAAATACATGCCCCAAGCCAATCCTATCGCCCCCACCGGGACGTTGATGTAAAACACCGCCCGCCAACTCAAAGCGTGCGCAAGCCAGCCTCCCAGCGCCGGACCGAACGCCAGGCCCAGGTAGGTCATCATGGCCTGCAATCCCAACGCCTGGCCCCGCTGGTTGGATGGAAAATTCATCGTCAATATGGCCGGCGCACTGGCGAAAAGCATCGCCGCCCCGATCGCCTGCACCCCGCGAAATGCAATGAGCACACCCGCGCTGGGCGAAAATCCGCACAAGGCCGAACCCAGCACGAACAGACCGAATCCGCAAATGTAGACCGGTTTTTGCCCGCGCAGATCGCCCATCCGCCCGAACATAAGCAAAAGCGAACTCACGGCCAGCAGATAAATAGTTATGGCCCATTGTACGGTCGCGATCTCGCAGTCGAACTGTCCGCGGATCACGGGAAGAATCGTGTTCACAATGCTGGCGTCCAGCGCCGACATGAACGTGCCGATCCCCACCGACGCCAGTATCCACCATTTACGTTCCACGCCGGCAAACTCCGTTTGAGCGATTATTGGGCAAAAATATGAAAATTTTGAGCCCATTTTAACACTTTGAAAATCTTTTGCTATTCATTTCCTTTTTATTATGCTTTTATGCAGCAGAATCCAATCTGGAACATTCCGGCTATAAAGCCATTAATCGATATCTGCCGCAGCTTGTAAATAACAGATAGAATGTTAAAATTTCGCTTATGCCGGTTCTTGGTATAAGGCCCCTTATCTATACCCGTCTTTTAAGGAAACAAATATGTGCTGCGCAGTAGAAATCGGAATGATGATCTTTGGCATTATTACATTGGCCAGAGGAAAATTTTCTCTCACTCGAAACCTTGTTGTTACAGGAACGCCGGCATACATGATCGGAACGATTCTAACCGTCACCCTTCCCCTGAATATGGGAATTGGAATTTTAATCGGCTTTATTGTAGCCATTCAGGCTCATGGACAACCGGTTAATACGCAACAACTGCAAACAACGGCCTTTATCACTGAAGTCGTAACAGTAAGCATGGCCTTATTAATCGTTATTGTTATTGCAGTGGCTTCTTCAAATAAATCGAAAGACTCGGAAGAGCAAAAACATCCTGAGTAATTCAGCATCCGTGCCTAGGCCGCATAAACGCGCAGGCATTGAGAAACTGTTTTTCGCCCGAATTACGATGAGGTTGTACTGACTTTTTTCCGCAATTCTTCCGTGGTTTTCATCGAGCAGAATTTCGGCCCGCACATGCTGCAATAGTGGGAGGTCTTGTTTTCATCCGCCGGCAGCGATTCATCGTGCATTTTGCGGGCTCGCTCGGGATCCAAAGACAAGCGGAATTGCTCTTCCCAGTCGAAACTGAACCGCGCCCGGCTCATGGCGTCGTCGCGCGATTGGGCCCCGGGCCGATGCCGGGCAACGTCGGCGGCGTGTGCGGCGATCTTATACGCGATCACGCCTTGACGCACATCTTCAAGGTTCGGCAGCCCCAGATGCTCCTTGGGCGTTACGTAGCAGAGCATTGCCGCCCCGTACCAAGCCGCCATCGCCGCCCCAATCGCGCTTGTAATGTGGTCGTAGCCCGGCGCCACGTCGGTAACCACCGGCCCGAGCACGTAAAACGGCGCCTCGTCGCACAACTCCATCTGCAGTTTCACGTTCCGCTCGATCTGGTCCATGGGCAAGTGCCCCGGGCCTTCGATCATCACCTGGCAGCCGCGCCGGCGTGCCCGGCGGCATAACTCGCCCATCACCTTCAGCTCGGCGAATTGGGCCTCGTCCGAGGCGTCGGCTATCGAGCCCGGCCGCAGCGCGTCGCCCAGGCTCCAGGTAACGTCGTACTCGCGCATGATGTCGCACAGCTCGTCGAAGTGCGTGTAAAACGGATTCTCCTCTCCATGCACCGCCATCCACTTGGCCACCAGCGATCCGCCGCGGCTGACGATCCCGGTCGTGCGCCGTTCCGTTAGCGGTATGTGATCACGCAATATCGCGCAGTGCACGGTCATGTAATCCACGCCCTGCCGGGCCTGCTCATGGATCACGTCCAGGAAATCCCGCGGCCGCATGTCGACGATGTCCTCGAGTTGCTCGGCCACCTGGTAAATGGGCACCGTGCCCACGGGCACGAAGGCGGCCTCGATAATTCTCGCCCGAACCTCGTCGATGCCCTCGCCGGTCGATAGATCCATTACCGTATCCGCGCCGTACTCAAGGGCCGCGAAAAGCTTTGCCAACTCGCACTCCGTATCGCTCGACAGGGCCGACTTGCCGATGTTGGCGTTGATCTTCGTCCGCGCGCCAATGCCGATGCCGATGGGCCGCAATCCCTTGGCAAGGTGTACGATATTGGCCGGTATGACCATCCTGCCCCGGGCGACCTCGGCGCGCACCAACTCCGCCTCGAGCCGCTCGTCGCGGGCAACGGACTCCATCTCCGCCGTAATCACGCCTGCCAGGGCTTGTTCGATCTGAGTCATATCGAAAGTTATCAGTTATCAGTAGTCAGTTATCAGTTTTCACACAAACTATAAACGCGGATCCGTTTTTCTCTAGCCCGAGCGTTTACACCCAAATCATTTTCTCTAGCCCAGACATTTACACCCAAATCATTTTCTCTAGCCCAGGCATTTACACCCAAATATTTTTCTCTAGCCCAGGCGTTTACGCCTGGGGACGGATTAAAATCCACAACCCCTTTTACCAGCCCCTTTAGGGGCGGCCGACACCCGGATCGCATAAATCCCGTGACCAGGATTGACATTATAATAGTATGGCTTCCCACCCAAGGTGTAAACTCCCGGACTGGGTAAAAAAACATGCAAAATTCATTCATAATCCCACGCCTGGACAATGGCCGCTTGACCTTGCCAATATCTGGTGAATTAGTAGATTATTATGGTAAGTATAAGCCTTGCAAGGCTAAAAATCCACGCCCAATCCGCAAGGAGACGGCAAATGAAAACCGCTTTTAGAAAAAAACAGGCAAAAAATCGCCGGCATTCACAACCGCCTTTGCCCAAACCCGAGTTGCTCAAAAAAATCGCCGATCTCATCGAGGCCCTTGTATGAGCGGCTGCATTCAAGTCGTCACAACTACCGAAAGCCAAGATGACGCCCAGGCCATTGCCCGGCGCTTGTCGAAAATCGCCTCGCGGCATGTGTGCAGATAGTCGGTCCGGTCACCAGCATTTATCGTTGGCAGGGCAAAATCAATACGGCCCAGGAGTGGCAATGCTGGGCCAAAACCAAACGCGATCTTTACGACCGCGTCGAACAAACCATTCGCCGCCTGCATCCCTATCAAGTGCCGGAAATCCTTGCCCTCGAGATTACCGCCGCCGGCGCCGATTATTTGGCCTGGCTGGACAATGAAGTGAAAAATACACAATAATCCCCGAGGCGCGGATTTCCCATGCCTTGGGCGCCAAACACCGCATCTTCCACCCGCTTGGCCGATAGAGCGCTCGCGATTTTGCCGCTCGGCCCGCCGTTATATTGGCTGAATAACGCTATTGCCTCCAGGGGGCAAATACAAACAGGGCTCCCGCGACAATGAAAGCAAATCCAACCAGATAGTTCCATTTCAGCGGTTCGCGCAAATATAGTATCGAAAAGAAACAGAAGACCGCCAGCGTTATCACTTCCTGGAACGTTTTAAGTTGCGCCGTCCCGATCCCCGCGTTTGAACCCAACCGGTTGGCCGGCACCTGGAAACAATATTCAATGAAAGCGATGAGCCAGCTCGCCAGCACGGCCGCCCACAAGGCAGTTTGCTTGTAGCGCAAATGGCCGTACCAGGCGAATGTCATGAAAATATTCGAGATGGTCAGCAGTATAACGGTAATCAGCCACATAGTCGCAATTTACGGAGAATTCCCTGCTGGTTTTATCGGCGCTTCCTTGTTCAGCCGCGACCGGCAACCGATTGACGGCGGGCCGGAGAGCGTTGCAAATGTAAAATAATTGCCTTACACTATCAGCCGCATCGTTACGTGCCTGAGGCGTCAGATGTTCAGCTTCTTGCAGGCCCAGAATACGCACCCGCCCACGATGCTTGCCAGCACCAAGATGATGACAAAATCGCGGAAGTGCCACAAAAATCCCCTGCGGACCAAGCTGAATATGATCTCACACAAAATGCCTGTAATGCAAAAGCCTATAACGGCTAGCATGGCCCAACGTTGAGTTTTGTCGTCTTCCGCCATAATTTTTTCCTTGTGGCAAGCAGGAATACGGTACATGGCCCAATTTCTACATAGTTTTACGAGAATCAGGCATTGTGTAAAGAGGAAAATGCCCGAAAAAACACAGTAATTTCATCCGCCCCCGAGGTCTTTTATCTTGATTTTCAGAATTTCCCGCTTATCCTCGTCCCCGCCGTCCTTCGCAGGAATGTAAAAGGGTGCATGAAACGCACCACAATCTATCGGTGCCCCGTATCCTTGTCCCGCCGGTTCCCCGCGGGAACCGGAAATCAAGGCTTTTTCCCCTGGCTTTCCGGCTTCTCGGGTCGATCAAGCTGCCGCCGATCAGGACCAGGGCCTTGGCCCGGCATTGGACCCGGACCGAATTCATCCGGCCGGCGAGGAAACATCCCCGGCTGCCTGTTCTTCATAATATAATCCCACAGCAATTGCTGTTGCATATCTTCGCCCGACAGGTTCATCAGGCGATCGCGCTCTTCAGGGGTTAGATCTTTATCGAAGAACTCGGCCAACTGCTCGTCGCTGACCGGGCTTTCCGCGCCCGGCCCGCGCCTCGGGCTTCTTTGCCGCAATAAATAACGGGCCCAGTTTTGCAAGATCGCGACTTGCTCTTTCTTGGACTTGGCTTCCAGCAGTTTCTGCGTTTCCGCCGTAAACATCGACCGCAGTTGGCTTAAATCGGCCTCTGAAAACTGAGTCCCCCGGTTCCCTCCGCCTTGCTGGCGCAGCCATATCATCCCTATTATCCAGCGGCGAACGGCGGATGGGGGCCTGCCCGACAGCTCTTTCCGCATTTGCTCCGGAAGTTTGTCCATGAATTCTTTTTCATGCCCGGCCGCGTAATCTTCCATCCATCTCCACAGCACATCCGAATCCTTGCCCGCCGGAGGCCGGTTGCTAATCTCGGTTTTCTCTTTCTCCTTGTAATTCTTGATCCATTCGATCCGTCCTTTGTCCGATAAATGGGACAATTCCAGGCGATAGTACGAAGGCAGCAACTTGAACCACTCGTAATATCGCTCCATAACGCCCCACAGTTCCTCGCGCGGGTCAGTTTGGATTTGTTCGTGTAATTGCCTTAGTTGATTTTGCCCGTCAAGACCAAGACCGGCGAAAGTTTTCCGCTTCTGCACCAACTCGGCCTTCTGGGCGGGAGTGAGATTCTTTACCCGCTCGGCCGCGTCCGGGGCGCCCGCTTGCAGGCCGCGGTCTGCGCCCGGCGGGCTTGATACTCCCTCTCCCTCTTTGGACTCCGGCCGGGGAAATAACCCGCTTTCCAGCAACATGCGCAGGAAATTTATGTCCTGAATCTGCTCGTATTCGTCCAGATTCTCCAATACCGGCAGGTCTTTTACCAGTTGCCTGTTCGCGTTCGGCGCGGCCAGAGCAAATACAACGTACCCGGCCACCCCGGCCACAATCA
Organism: Pirellulales bacterium; assembly: GCA_963838495.1. Classification (GTDB taxonomy): domain Bacteria; phylum Planctomycetota; class Planctomycetia; order Pirellulales; family Thermoguttaceae; genus JBEKIK01. Next base: position 2,208,402 of record CAWIRC010000001.1, read on the forward strand.
TGCCCAGGCCGGTTAAAAGCCATGCCCGCCTCCGACGCCGCGGGGCCTCCTTGGCGATCTTGCCCACGTCCTCCTCGGCCGCAAGGGCCACCATCTCCATCGTGGTTCGGGTAAAATCCTCGCCCACTGGCGCGGTGTCCAATTCGTCCAGTATCTCCCAGGTCCGTTCCAGCCAGTGTAGTTTCCGGCGGACCTCGGCATCCACGGCCAACAGCTCCTCGATGCGGCGGCAGGACTCGCCGTCCAACTCCCCGTCGAGGTAGGCGACCAGTTGCTCTTCGATCGAGCTTTCAGCGTTTACAGGCTCTTGTGACATGTTTTTCCGCTGTTAAAGCCTATTCAAAAGTCCCCTCTCCCTCCGGGAGCGACCACTGACGTGGTGCCCGAGGGTGAGGGCAGAATTGCCGATTATTGTCCATTTTTTATTCATTATCAATAATGACTTAAGAGTTTCTGGATAGGTTCTAAGTGTCGATCGTCAGTTCTTTGTCTTGTTCTCTTGTGAATTATCGACCCCGTTGACCGCCGGCAGTTCACCGCGCTGGAAATACGGCTCCAGCACCTGGTGCAAATTCACCCTCGCGCGCGACAGCAGCGACTTTACCGCCTGCGTCGATAGCTTCATGGTTTCGGCAATATCGGCGTAACTCATGTTTTCAAATTTGTTCAAAAGCACGGCCAGGCGCTGCCGATCGTTGAGCGATTCCACCGCCGCCCGCACAACGTCGCGGATTTCGGCCTTGGCCAACTGCCGGGCAGGCATCTGCCCCGTGCTGGCCTGCAACATCACGTCCAGAGGCGTGACGCCCATGGCCCCGCTCTCCAGCGGCGCCAGCGTCAACTCCGGTCGCCGATTCCGCGTCCTCAATGCATTTGCGGCCACATGATGAGCAATTGTAAAAAGCCACGTGGCAAACTTCGCCCCAGGCGCGTAGCTCTTTCGCGAACGATACACCCGCATAAACACTTCCTGCGCCAAGTCTTCCGCCTGGTCCGCGTCGCCGACCAGGTGCCTGAGTATCGTCACCAGCCGCGCCTGATAGCGCAGCACCAACTCCTCGAACGCCGCGGCGTTGTCGTCGCGGACCTCGAGCATCAATCGGACCTCCGGGTCCAAGGCATATTTGCGGGCGGACGATTCGCTAACGATCAAGGCTGCTCGCCTTCCGGCGGAGATCGACCCCACCTAATGGGTGGAATATGTGGGTGATTGCTGCGTTTTTCTACGGATTTTAAAATCCCGGCGGGTAATCGCGGCCTTCTGTCCGACTTTCCAGTCGGAATACTGGCCCGAGTACATGGGATAAATTTTATCCCATTGTCAGCGCCGCGACCACCCACCGGGCCGATCTCCCTTGGTCTATGTAATTATTAAACCCCTTGCCCGCCTATTGGTTTCGATATGCAACCGCTTGCCCTTCTGCCATTGCTTATAAACCGCTTGCGATTTTAGCTGCAACTTATAAACCGCTTGCGGTTTCGCCTCCACCCCTGGGTCCTTTGCATGCATAACTCGCAGTAAAAAATGGCAAAACACGCAACCAGTTGTGGTTGTTCAATTTGCAATTTGAAATTTGCATTAAAAAAAGATGTGGCTCAAATTGCTCTTACATACTAGTCCAAAAGTACTACCCCTTCCCGCGCCGCAACTGCCCGCAGGCCGCCTGGATCCGCTCCCCCTTGCGATACCGAACGCTCGCCTCCAACCCCCCATGGGTTAAAATCTCCATAAACTCGGCCGTAACACCCGGTGCTGGCGTGCGGTATGGCAAATCCGGCACGGGATTGTAGGGAATCAGGTTCACCAACGCCGGCCGACCGCGCAAAAACCTCACCAGCTCCCGGGCGTGCTCCGGCTGATCGTTGATGCCCGCCAATAGCACGTATTCATACGTCACCCTCCGCCCGGTACGCTCGAAATATTCGTCCGCCGCCGCCAGAATCGCCTCCATGCCTATCGAGCGATTGGCCGGCACCAATCGATTGCGGATTTCATCATTCGGCGCGTGCAACGAAACAGCCAAATGATACTGACAATCCATTTCGGCCAGCCGGCGGATCCCCTTGGGCAATCCCACCGTGGAAATAGTCACCCGGCGGACCCCTATCCCCAGCCCATCCTTGCCCGTCGCCGCGGCCAGGGCCGGCATCAGGGCCTCCAGGTTCAAAAGCGGCTCGCCCATCCCCATCACCACGATGTTGCTCAGCCGCTCGTCTGCCGCAAGCAGCCTTTGCAATTGCAGCAATTGCTCGATAATTTCGCCGCTCGAAAGATTCCGCGCCGCGCCCTCCAAGCCGCTCGCGCAAAACACGCATCCCATCGCGCAGCCGACCTGCGAACTGATGCACGCCGTTGAGTGCCCCCGGTCGTCCCGAAGCAGCACGCATTCGATCGCTTCCCCGTCGCCGAGTTTCAGAAGCAGTTTTTCCGCCCCGTCCTCCGCCTTTTGATGCGCCGCGATCTGCGTGGAGAAAATCCTGAAATCCGCGCTCAGCCGCTCCCGAACTTCCAGCGGCAGATCAGTCATCTCCGAAAAATCCCCCGCCCTTTTCTTGAACACCCACTTCCGCACCTGCCGCGCCCGATACGCCGGAAATCCACGGTCTTCAAACCATTTTTTTAGTTGTTCGGGTGTTTGATCCAGAAGGTGCAGCATAAAATATCTTTTATGGTACCATATTTTATATCTTCTCAAAATCAGACATTAGGAATTACAAGGTGCATTTATGAATTGGTGACGATCTCTAGGTAGCCCTGTTACACCTGGTTCATAATTTTTCTTAAGCCATTCTATGAATCCTACCACTAGGCTTTCTTGATGCTTACATTTACATCCTTGCCGATTCCAGATCAGTTTTGTGAGATCCGATGGAATCTCAACAGCCTTCTCCCCAAAGTAGTAATATTGAGTAGCCACATATACGTAAGGATGTTTCGTATCCTTTTTTCTTTCCTCGGGTTTGTTGTGATATGGAACCGGAACTTGCCGCCACGTATTATCATCTGCAAGAAAATATATGTTGTCCCCGCATCTACATCTCCAATCATTTGAAACACTAGGCTTTTTGGATTCAAACCGTTTATCATTAAAGTATTTATCGAAATGAAGTCTCTCTGCCACCTTCATGGCATACACCAACTTATTGCCACATGATCGGGTTTGTGTTCCCATAATCCAATCATCTGGATCTAAGTTGATTCCCTGGTGATTAGGCGTACAAAGAGCAAATGTGCAGAATCCCCAGAAAGGATTGGGTGCAATACCAGAATCACGCCTTACAATGTACGAACAAATCTTCATATTTCATGCTCTAACTTTTTACTATTAGCGAAGATTAGCGGGAATTAGTGTTCCCTTATTCCCTTTCCACTTTTTATAAAGTCCAGGATTTTCTTTCGCAGCGTTCCATTTGTTACCGCCGCTGCAAACTCCGCAATGTCGGCATATAAAATGTGGCTTAAGAATTTCACGGCCCAGTTGTGTTTCAGTGGGCTGATGGAAACTACGACCGCGCCGTGCTGATATGCCTCCCACATCTCGATGGCCGTGCCCATCGAGGCCTCGGGCAGGTACGCCAAAAGTACGTCGATCTCCCGGCACATGAGATTATGCCGGAAAAACACCTCCCGCCCCGTCTCCGCTTTGTATTCCAGCGATTTTTTGTGACTGGCCCGGGGATCGTAAATCTCCGCTTCCGGAAAGGCCGTTTCCAGAAGCGAATGTATCCGCCCGCGATAGTCCTGGTCGTGAATCGCTGCCTTGGCATGGGAACCCTGCATTATCCCGGCAATGAAAATTCGCATAGTAAATAATTAATCTCCGCAAAGCCCACGGGTTGCAACCCGTGGGCTTAAATCATGTTGCTGTCAATTTACTATCGAACCAATAGAATAACCCCTTGATTTCCGCAGGCAAGGGTGTGTGTGCGATTGCCGGTCGCGGCTTCATATCGGTTTAGGGCGACCGATGGTCGTGGTTTTATAAACCCCGGCCGCCGATGAAGAAGAGGTTTTTTGCGACGTTAGTTCTCCCGTTGCCAGCGCCGCGCGTATGCCCAATATCTCCGGGAAAGACATCCGCATCGCCGAACGATCCGAGGTGCGCACTCGACAGCGGATCGAATATCTGCACGCGGTGATTCTTTGCGCCGGCGGCCAGGAGCAGCGGCGGCGGCCAGCATGAAAAAAGCCGGCAACAGGTTCCTCATGGCATAATATATTCCCGACAACCCCTCTATGGAAGGTGCTTTCGGAAATTTTTCCACTAAAAAACATGGCTTTTATGCCTTCAAAAAGGTAACGATACCGCAAAACCCCACGGAGCGAATTCAAGTTCCACAAGACCTGCCGCATCGTTCGTCTGCTTACAGTTGATACAGAACTAGCATGAATCGATCCAATTGAGTATGATATCAAAGTGCAATCACCCACCTAACATGACTTCCGAGGTAGACTATGGCTCGTAAGATCTTGAATCGTAAAGAGATACGCGAAGAGAACGAGGCGGCCGAGCGATTGGAGGCCGAAAAGCCCGCCGCGGAAAAAAAGCCCCCCGCCAAACGAAAAAGCCGGGCCAAAGTGGCCAAGGAAGTCCGCCTAAAGGCCTTTTGGGGCGTTTTTAATCAATCCCTCCGTCGCATCGCCGTCTTCGAGTACAGCCAGCGCCATGAGGCACAAAAAAAGGCCCAAGACCTGAGCGAATCCCAAAAATCCCCACACTTCGTCCAACTCGTCAAGGAAGTCATCGAAGAGTAATTATATTTTCGCTTTTATCCTCTTCATTTAGCCCCCGCTGAACACACCGAGAGCCCGCGTTAGATCTTTATTCTTTTCTGCCAACCGGAGCGACGGTCTCTTTTCCATGCCTATGGTTTTCCCGCCAGCGGCGGCAGCCATGTGCAAAGATAATACGCCCTGGGCGTGGCCAGATCCAGCATCGCCGCCAAATCCATATTCCCCGCCTTTACCGACTGGGCGCCAAAGAGCAGATTCGCCAGGCTGGGCTCGGGCTTGTATCTCACCACCTTTACGTCGTCTTTATCAAGATGCGCCAGACTCAATCGCCCGATCAACCGCGTCATCTATAAACCCGATCTTGTCGATCAGCCCGTTCTTCTCGGCCTGCTCCGACGTAAAAACCTGGCCCGTGGCCAATTTATCCAGCGCCGCCGGGTCCTGCTTGAACTTCGGCCGCCCGGATTTGATCACGTCCTTGAATCGGGTAAATCCTTCATTGATCAGCCCCTGAAAAATCTTGCGTTCCTCCTCGGTCATGGGCCGGGTCATGCTCCCCATCTCCTTCAGCGGATGGCTGGCGATACTGTCGTCGGCCACGCCTATCTCTTTCATCAACCCGGTAATGTTGTAATGCGGAATCACCACGCCGATCGAACCCGTCCAGGTGGTCGGCTCGGCAAAGATCGTATCCGGCGTATCGCCCACGGCCATCGAGGCGTAATAACCCCCGCTGGCCGCGATCCCGCCCATGCTCACCACGATCGGTATGTTCGTCTTTTTGGCCACCTCGCAAAGATGGTGATATATGTAATCGCTCCCGGATATTGTGCCGCCGGGCGAATTTATCCGCACCACCAACGCCTTCAAATGCCCGTCCTTGGCGTCTTTCAGGGCGTGCTCGACTTGCTGCTTGAAAAATCCCTCGCCCGATAAAATCACCCCGTCAATCGAAAGAATCGCCACCTTGTCGATCGCGAAGTGCTGATGCGAAAAAAACTTCTCCTGCACCCGGCCGTCCTCATCCATGGCGCTGTGCCACGCCATTGCCAATAACGAGAGAAATAGAAAATTCAAAAAAAGCGAGCCTATGAATATCAGCACGAAAAAGACCGAAACAATCCGGGAAAATATCGAGCGTTTTCGCGGCTGATATACAATCGTCGGCGGTTGTATAACCGTAGCCATAACAGGTTGTCCAACAGCACCTTCGGGATGGGGTATAGTTTCCATTTTTTACTCCTCGTATATCAAGACGTGCTATTGTACCCCACTTTCGTGCCTTGACAATGACCGCCGCCTTTAAAGTTCAATACTATGTGCCCCTGGTGTTGCCACAAAGAGCATTCTCGCGGTAAGCTAGTGATCCAATACACTCAATTGCCTGTACGCTGTGGGAATCGCGTCATAATTGAAAGCATGTAGAGTGCGTGAAACGCACCGCAACCCATCAGTCCTGAAAGGAGCCAAGTGTGTTTGTTGCCGCGACAAGCCGATGTTTCCCCGAATTGCCCTTGGATGCAGCTTTAATGCAGCTCGCCGATCTGGAATACACCTGCGTGGAACTCATGATCCACGAGTCGGGCGGGCACATGCGCCCCTCGGCCGTGCTTGACGATCCGGAGCGGGCCATAACCCTCTGCCGCCAAACCCATCGCTTGACTCCCATCGCCTTCAGCATCGACATCGAAGCCCCCGAACCCCTCTACTATCACCAGTTCGCCGCCTGCTCCAAGTTGGCCAAGGCCGTTAAAGTTGTCACCATTACCGTCCGCTCCGCCGAGTTGGGCACGCCCTTTAACGCCGAAGTCGAACGGCTCCGCGAACTGACCGCCATTGCCTCACAGGACGGCATTCGCATCGGACTTCTAACCGAGGGCGGCCGCATGACACAAGACCCCGACACCGCCATCGTGCTCTGCGACAACGTCAAAGGCCTGGGCATCACCCTCGATCCCAGCCATTACGTCTACGGCCCCCACGCCCGGGAAAATTATGAACACATCATGAAATACGTCTACCACGTCCGACTCCGCGACACCAACAAATCCCAGTTGCAGGTCCGCGTGGGCCAAGGCGCAGTGGAATACGGGCGCCTGGTCAACCAACTCCACAAGGTCCGCTACGATCGCGCCCTGTGCGTCAACATCGCCCCCCTGCCCGACGTCGATCACCTCGCCGAAATGCGCAAAATGCGCCTCCTCCTCGAAAGCCTGCTGTGACATAAAGCCGCAACGGGCACCATGCGCAGCATGGCCGGCCGCGTATTTCCCTGGTTCCCACGCTCCGCGTGGGAATCCCCCTCATCCCTTCATCTCTCATCCCTCAAAACTTCCCCCGCACCACCTCGCCGCCGTTGCGGGAAAACAGACCCTTTAAAATTTCAGAATCGATCCCCGTGGAAAGCGGGTGCACCGATCCATCGGCAAAAGCCGCCAGGAAAACACTTGGATGCAGCCCCGTCAGGCCCTTTAGCGGATTGTCGCTGTCCACCTCGAAATCGTCCGGCTTGGTCCATATAACCGCCTTTTCATCCGACGCCTCGACCAGCGCTATGGTAAACGCCGTGCCGTCGGTAATGTCGGCCATGCGAACGCCCTGGTTGCCCGGAAACACCGTGTTAGCGGCCCGGATCGTGAGGTAATTGGTCTTGCCCTCGCCCGAGAGGCTGTTGGGGCTCCTATATTCCGGCGGCATCTTGGCGATGAGTTTTTTATTGTGCTCGCTGTCCCAGGGCTCGTCCAAATGAAATTCCTTGTATAAATCTTCATGTTCCAGATACGGCAAAATCAGCACCCGCCAACTCAATAGCGGCTTGCCTTCCTTGTCGGCCTTGAATGCCGGCGGAAATCTCTTGTTCGCATCCTGATAATTGAGCATCGCCAGCATGATTTGCTTCATGTTGTTTATCGATTCCGCCCGCCGCGCCGCCTCGCGCCCCGCTTGTACGGCCGGCAGTATCAGGGCCGCCGCAATCGGCGACGACGCCGCGATGCCCAGCCCAGGCAGCGGCGCACGCTCGTCGATCTCAATCCCCGATTTCGTCCGCCGCACGCTGGAAACCAGCGGCGTCAAATGCGGAACGATCGCCTCTTGCGGCGGCAACATGGAGAGGTCCAGCTTGATCCCATGCGGCTGCAACAGGGCGGCAATCATGGGCAGGGCGGGATATATCTGCTTGATTGTATCTTGAATGTTCCAATACAGAAGCGACGTCGGCCCGGCCCCGCCCGCGAACAACTTCGCAACCTCCGGCGATTGCCCCAGTGACTTGAATCCCGCCGTGGGAGATAGATAAGCCTCGATGCTTTGTGGCGATAAGGCGATAACCAGTTCCTTTTCCGTCAAGCACCAGCAAACTTGCCCGCCGGGCATGCCCGGCTGTTGCACACTGATTACATACGCTTCCTTTCCCGCAATCGCGGTCTTTTCCAGTTTCATCGGAAGCGGACTGTTTTTTGCGACCTCCCCAAATTTGGCTTGAATCATGGGCATCAGTTTGGCAAAAGTCTTCGCCGCCTGATCGTGATCTTTCACTTGCACCAGGGCTACTACCTTCGGCATGCCGCCCTCCACCGACGAATAATAATAAACATTGTCGCCCAGCGGCTTGAGGATTTCCTCGCCTATTTTCAATCCCAGTTGCGCTTCGGCCTGTTCGATGCCGTGATGCATGTCGGACGCCGCCTGCGGATCGGACTTTTCCACCATCGCAAGATAGCTGTTAAAAACGCCCAAAGGATTGATTTTCGCCGCCAGCGCCATCCGGGCATCGGCCGGAATTGCCGCCAGGTCGTCGGCCGATAGCGGCTTGATCGACGCAAACCGCATCAATCCCTGCGGATCCCCGTCTATCGCAATCTGAATCCTGCTTATGTAATTGCTTTGATCCAATCCCGTCACCGTGGCGACATTGTTTACATTGCTTATCCCCAGGGCCTCCAGGATGACCGCCCCCTGCGGCCCGGCCGCCGGCACGAAGATTTTCAACAATCCCTTGACGTTCAAAAAGCCCACGGTCGATACCCGCTCCACCGGCAGATCGCGGCGGATTTTCGCCAACCACTCGGGCGCATCTCCTCCCGCCCGCTTCAAGAGCGACTCCATCTCGCCCTCGCCCGCGGCGGCCACAAAAAAGTTCTTCTTGAACCCCCATACAACCGTCATATCGGTGCAGGCTTGAAGCTCTGCCATTTTTCGCCGCTGATCTCCAGCGTCTCGGTCTTTTGCCCGTGAAGCAGGAATCTTGTAATTTGCTCGATCCGGCCCTTGAATTTCTCCAGGTCGCCGCCCACTCTGAACGCCGCCCCGCCGCGTATATTCGGCCCGCCGGGCGATAATTGAATGTCGGAAATATAAACCGCCGCCGGATAGACGATGATTTGCGAAATCGCCTCCATCAGCTCTTTCGGATCATCAGATGATACGTCGGGAGGCAGTTGTGCATCGATTGCCCCAATCGCCTTGGCCTTGATCAAATCCACGACCTTCCCCACTGCCTTTTGCACCTCCGGCTCAGCCAGGAGCTGCTCCGTCTGGTTCTGGCTCTTCGCATCCGCCGCGGCCATGCCCGCGGACGACATATAGAACAAACATTCTTCCGGCGCTATTTTCGATAGCAGTTGCGTTTCCGGAAGCGGTGGCACACCCAATGGCAACCCCAAACTTCCCAATAATACAAATAAAAATTTCCACGTAACTGGCGCCGCTGTTTGATACATTGCCGATCCCCTTAATTTAAAAAAACCGGGATATAATCAATCCGTAAATTCTGGAATCATAATAATATAATCATTCGGGTAATCAATACCCCCAACTCATAGGCCCCGATCGAATGCCGGATTTAATGCTTTCACGAAACCGCTTGCGGTTTCGCGCCGCGCATCCCCAGCTCGACTATCCGCCGCCCACTGCCCACTCTCTTCTTCAATTTGCAATCTGCAATTTGCATTTTCCAATTTGCAATTACCCCTCTTGAACCCTGAACCCCGAACCCTTCCTATCTACCTACTACCTACCACATACTACCTACAAAAAATTCCACCGCCGCCTTCCGTCTCACACCTGCATTCGTTACAATTGCCAAATAATTGATTTTCTTATTGCTCCAACCATCCGAATTCACATCAAACCATGAAATCGCCCTTCCCCGGTTTTGTCCCCCCGGAATTGGATGAATTAGACGCCATGACGGTCTGGCCCACCATCGGCGCCCACCCGCTGGGCCGCCTGGTCGGCCGGCTCTGCGCTAGCAAAATCGGCATCGGCGGATTCTTTACGCTGGGCAAAGTTTGGTCGCTGGCGACCATCCCCTTGAGCCTGGCCGTGTTCTGTTGGCAACTTATGCCCTATATTTGCCGCCGCTATACGCTTACCAACCGGCGGATCATCATCCGCCGCGGCTTGCAGCCCCTGGACGCCAAATGGGTCGATCTCGACGGCTTCGACTCAATCGAGGTCAAAATCCTACCCGGCCAGCAGTGGCTCCACTGCGGCGATTTGATTTTCAAACGCGGCGAGACCGAAGTCCTCCGCCTGTCCGGCGTCTCCCGGCCCGAGGTCTTCAGGCAAGTCTGCTTAAACGCCCAAAACGCCCTCTTGAGCGTCCGCAATGTCGTCGAACAGCAGGCCGCCGTCGAGGCGTGATATTTCTATTTCCTATAGTCTGTTCTCCCATCAATTCGATTTTGTATTATTAAGCCCGTATTATTAAGCCCGCTTTATAGCGAATTTTCCAGCGCGCGGCGAAAATTTTTGTCCTCCGGCGCCAACTCGCAAGCCCTGCGAAATGCCTCCGTGGATTCTTTACGCAACCCCAATCGCCGATAAACAATCCCCAAATTATACCAGCAGTCGGCATTTTTATCGTCGATGGCGATAGCTTGACGTAATAAGTCGGCGGCATGATGATAATCTTCTTTCAAGATGGCCTGATAAGCCTCATACGCAAGAACCTGGCGCGATATGATTCATCTTGTGCAACTGCATCGGTAAAATTAACATATCGGCGCCCCGCAGTGCCGGCCGCCACGATCGCGATAAAAACAATCAGGAGCGACGCCCCATAGGCTATCCGTTGTCCACGCGTCCTTGCCGCCATAGACCAACCCAGCATCGCTCCCAATACCGCCCCGGCGCCGTGTGCCACGTTGGCCACCGGCATCGTGTGCGAAACCGTCAATAAAATGCACAACACAAACCAACCTGCCAAAAGCGTTATTACCTGGTTGTCTATCGCTCCAAAAAAGCGCGAATCCCAGCGGCTAAGCACCCAAAGCAGGCCGAACAATCCGTAACCCACCCCCGAAAGCCCAACGCCGCCCGAAAAAAAGGCATATTCCGCAACACCCGAGCCGACGGCAAGAAATACCATTACGGCGAATGTCCGCAACGAACCAAAAATCCTCTCTATTTGGGTCCCAAAAACCCACAGCCAATAAACATTAAACAGCAGATGCAATAAATTGACATGTGGTAATGTATATGTCACCAATCGCCAGGGCTGCGTGCTGAAAGCCCGATAATTCATCGTCAGATTGTCGATATTCGCCCCGCTCTCCCACCAAAGTGTCACCAACACGGCAGATAAGCCGATCCCCGTGGTAACAGGATAATACAAGCAATTTCTTAAAGGCGGAGGGCGCTGCATGGCTCGGACCTCTTATCGATCCCCATACATCCTTTTAGATTTAGGAGCTCTAAAAAAACCTCCCCTCTCCGGGCACCGACGGGCACCATGCGAAGCATGGTCGGTTGGTCGGGAAAGGGGCAGGGGATGAGGGCATTTATAAATGAATGGATATAAAGTTTTGCTAAAGCTCCTTAGTTTTTTTATTCTATCCCCGTGCTCGGATAAATCGTTACTGGCGATTGCGGATATTCGGCCGTATAACGCCCGGCTGGAATCGGCGCCGCCTCGTATATCGGCGGCAATCGCCGCACGAGGGAATCCTTCTCCGCATCTTGCCGTCCGTTGCCCTTGAACAGTTCGCTCGGCACAGGCACCAGGCGCGTCATTTGCTGAGGCAATTCAGCCCCAACCGCTTCGGTTTTCCCCGCTCGTGCCTGATCCGATAAAACCGCGGCCTTGATTTGCCCAACGGCATATAATGCCGAATCCGGATTGCTGCCTGGTATGGATGCGATCAATTCGTCCGATTTTGCCGGCTGCGGAGCCGTCGCCGAATCCGCCCCGCCCGACTCACCCGTCAATCTGGCCTGCGGTCCGGCCATTTCCCACACGATCGGATAACGCGCAACGTTAAATCCGACCGAAAACGCAATTATGGCCGCCGCCACTACGGCCGGCAGTGTCTTCGGCATCGCTTATTGTGTCCTCGGTTGTTAATGCGCCTTTCCCACGGCCAAAAAGGCAGGCAAACCCGGCCGGAACGGCCGTGTTTGCCGATGAAGGACGATCCTTGGCTACATCGGTATCAATAGATCCTTGGTTACGCTGGCAACTGCTCGCTCGAAACCATACACCATGCCAGGCCCAAGGCAAGTAAAATGCGGGCTTCAGTCAAACTTGAAGCCCTAATCACTCGCGAAAAAAAAGACCTGCGCAAACTTGAACGAAGATGCGGGATGAACTTCTACACCGCCGAACGCACCTTTGCCGGACCGCGCTGTTTTAAGGCCTCTTCTATTGCCTCAAGCTGCTTGCCAGAAAGCTCCCAGCCCGAACCGCCCGCGTTTTCGCGAATCTGCTCCGGCCGCCGCGCCCCGCACACGGCCGAGGTAATGCCCGGCTGACGCAATATCCAGTTAATTGCCAATTCCACCACCGTATGGCCGGCCTCTTCGGCGATTAAGCGGAGTTTTTCCACCAATTCCAGGTTCTTTTGAAACTCCTCCCCCTGATATTGCGGATATTTCCGCCGGTTATCCCGCTCGTGAAGCATTTCCGGCCGGATTTTCCCCGCAAACAGCCCCTTCATCAGGGGCCAATACACCAAGACCGACACCCCTCGCTCCCTGCACCAAGGCAGCATGTCCCGCTCAATCTCGCGTTGCAGCATGTTGTATGGCGGCTGAAACGCGGCAATCGAACATTCGCCGGCAAACTGCTCGATCTGCTCCAAATTCACGTTCGACACCCCTATCGCCAACGCCTTGCCCTCGTCTTTCAAGCGCCTCAATTCCCCGGCCGACTCGGCCACCGGCACGTTCGCATCCGGAGTGTGCAAATAATATAACTCCACATGATCGGTATTCAGCCGCCGCAAACTCTCCTCGCACTCCCGACGCAGCGTGGCCGGCGAAGCGTCGTGGATCTGGCGCCCGTCAGGCCCCCAATGAAATCCGCCCTTGGTGGCGATGATCATCTCCCCGCGGCGATCGCCCAGGGCCTCGGCTATCAGCCGTTCGCTCTCGCCACTGGCCCCGTACATATATGCCGTATCCAGATGATTGACGCCCAAATCGAAACACGCCCTGATCGTGGCAATGCTCTCCTCACGGATCACGCCGGGCGTGGTCATGCCGGCCATCGGCCAGCATCCCAAGGCCACCTCCGAAACTCGCATCCCCGTGTTGCCAAGCGTTCGATACAACATACTCATATTAAAGCGCCAATCCATTATTTATCGTTCAACAATAATCATTTTATACCCTCAGTCTATTCAAGCGTTATTTAACCTAACTCGGCCGTCTATTTGCAACAACTTCCTTTGAGTGGGAAATGACTGTTTAAAGTGCATCTAACTTTGGTTTAACGGGTGCCATGGCCACGCTTGCATGGCCATGCGGTGAAATTCCCGGGAAAACATGGCCACGACCAACGTGGCCATGCCACCCGACCAGTTTTTTTCGCGATATTCCGCGACATTCATTACCTGATGCAGCACAAGAGGGAACACTCGCATACTCAAAATGACCTATTCTTTGAGGAAAAATTGACATTTTCTGCAATGTGAACGATCATTCACATCACATTTAGGGGCTCCAACAAAACCTCCCCTCTCCCTTAGGGAGAGGGGCTAGGGGTGAGGGCGTTTGCTAGTGCAAACAGGGTTTTATTAGAGCTCCTTACTTTTTAATGTTGCACAAGCCAAATATTACTGCTAGAATTGAATAGACGGACCAGTCAGTCCGCATGCTAATCCGTTTGTTTTACTGTCAAATATGCCCATGAATAACACTGTGAAATTAAAAATCCTAAAAAACGGGGCCAATGACCTCAAAACACGCCGGGAAGAGGAAATCCTCGAAGCCGCCGCCACACTCTTCGCCGAATGCGGATACTCCCAGGCCGACACCCAAACCCTGGCCGATCGCCTCGGCGTCGGCAAGGGCACTATCTACCGCTATTTCCCCTCCAAACGCGAATTGTTCCTCGCCGCCGTCGATCGGCTCATGAGCCAACTCCACGAATCGATTACCCAAGCCGTCAGCGACGATTATCAAGACCCCATAGACCGCCTCCTTCATGCGGTGGATGCCTACTTGAACTTTTTTTCGGCCCGCCCGGAACTCGTCGAGCTTTTGATCCAGGAGCGGGCATATTTTAAGGATCGCGCCAAACCCACCTTTATCGAACATAATGAAAAATTCGGCCAACAGTGGCGGGGCGAGTTTCACAAAATGATCGCCGAAGGCCGCGTCCGGGACATGCCCTTTGAAAAGTTCAACGAGGTGTTTAGCGACCTGCTCTACGGAACCATGTTCACTAACTATTTTGCCCGGCGGAACCGGCCCCCCGCCGAGCAAGCCAAAGACATTTACGATTTCGCCCTCTACGGCATATTAAGCGATTCGGAACGGGAAAAGAGAAAAACTCAGAATGCAGAATGATGAATGCTGAATGACGAACGTTAAATCAAACCGCTTGCGGTTTCCCGAGCATAACCATTAACCGCAAAATGTCATTGAAACGAATCCATGACCACAAAAAACAATAAACGATGGTTGTTCACCTGCGGAACGTGTCTAACCGCCCTGGCGTTTCCGTTGATCTTCATCGAAACGAGCCCGCCCGTTCTCGGCCAGCAATCCCCTCCTAACACCCCCGCCGAGAACAGGAAAAAGGATCAAACCGCCAAAGAAAAAGACTCCGCCCCGCTATCCGCCGTTCCCGTTACCATAGCCAAAGTGGAAATACAGTCCATCCAGCGCACCGTAGACGTGGTCGGCAGTTTCGAAGGCTACGAGGAATTGTCGGTCACGCCCAAGGTCGACGGCCGCGTGATCCGCGTCCACTGCGACGTGGGCGACATAGTCCGCCCCGGCGACGTGCTCATCGAAATCGATCCTACCGACTACAAACTCGCCGTTGAGGAAGCGCAAAAATCTATGGAATCGGAATTGGCGAAAGTCGGCTTGACTGCCTTGCCCGGCCCCGAGTTCGACATCATGAAATTGCCCACCGTCGTCCGCGCCACGAATCAATATCGAAATGCCTCGCAGAGATTCTCGCGGATCGATACACTTTACAAGCAAAAAATCTCCACCAAGGAAGAATGGGACCAGACCTATGCCGACAACGAAGTGGCCAAGGCCACCGTTGACCAGGTGAAAATCGACGCCCAGGCCAATATCGCCAAGGCCCGGCAGCAGGCGGCCATGCTCGATACCGCCCGGCAGCGACTCAGCGACACGAACGTCGAAGTGCCCGAACCCTCGGCGGCGATCGCCAAATTGGCCCGCTCGACCAAGGAAGTCGAATATGCCGTGGCCGAGCGGATGATTTCCGAAGGCGAAATGACCTCCCGCGCCTCACCCAAAGGCGTGTTCCGACTGGTTATCGACAAGTTGCTGAAGTACAAGGCCGCCGTGCCCGAACACTATACCGGCCAGGTGAAAATCGGGCAGAAAGTCCAAATCCGCGTGGAAGCCTACGAAGACAAGGTTTTCGAGGGCATTGTTTCCCGCGTCAGCCCCACGGTTGACCGCCTCAGCCGCACCTTCCAAGTCGAGGCCCTCGTGCCCAATTTGACCCGCGAGCTGAAGCCCGGCGGTTTTGCCAAGGCCTCCATCCTCACCCGCGTCGAAACCCAGGCCAAAACCGTGCCCGTCGAGGCCATCGTCACCGCCGTGGGCGCCACCAAAATCTTCGTAGTCCAGGACGGAAAGGCCCATGCCCTGGAAGTTAAAACCGGTATGGCAGATCGCAATTGGGTGGAAATCACCAGCAATCTCGATCCCAACTCCCAAGTCATCACCAGCGGCCAAAACCAATTGGCCGAAGGCACGCGCGTAAAGGTGCGATAGCCATCAGCTATCAGCAGTCAGCTATCAGCAGTGAACTATCAACCAATCTCTTAAAAAGGAAAAACAAATTTATGAGAGATTTCAGAAAATTGCAGGTCTGGAATAAAGCACATCAATTGGCCTTATCAATTTATCAATCTACAAGGAGCTATCCTAACGAGGAATTATACGGATTAACCAGTCAAACAAGGCGGGCATGTGTTTCTATTCCCGCCAACATTGCCGAGGGATGCGGGCGAGGAACCGTACGAGAGCTTGATAGATTCTTGCGAATTGCATCTGGCTCCGCCAGCGAGCTAGAGTATCATTTGCTCCTTGGGCAAGATCTGACATTCATGCCCGACGCTCTATATGTTGATTTGAATCATAAAACATGTGAAGTAAAACAGATGCTCCCATCATTTATACAAAAACTACGTGAAAGTCCAGGATAATCTTTCAAAAAACTCTAACCTCCAAGTGCTTACACCTTTAAAGCTGATAGCTGAATGCTGAAAGCTGATAGCTGATAGCTGAGTTCAACCATGACCATCTGGGATCTCTGCATAAAACGCCCCGTCTTCACGGTAATGTTGGTTTCCGCGCCGATCGTTATGGGCGTGGTCTGTTACATGCAACTCGGCGTGGACCTCCTGCCCAACGTCGAGTTGCCCGTGGTCACCGTCACCACCACGCTCAACGGCGCAAGCGTCGAAGAGATGGAAACCAGCGTCACCAAGCCCATCGAGGAGATCGTCAACACCGTCTCCGGCATCGACGAGCTGCGATCCAACACCAAGGAAGGAATATCCCAGGTCGTGATCGAATTCGTCGTCGAAAAAAATCGCGACGTCGCCGCCCAGGAAGTCCGCGACAAGGTCTCCACCATTCTCGCCAAGCTGCCGGTGGGCACCGATTCGCCCATCATCGACAAGTGGGATCTTAACGCCGCCCCGGTCATGACCATCGCCGTTTCCGGCCGCCGGCCCATGCAGGAAATAACCGAAATCGCCCGCAAGCAAATCAAGGAAAACCTGGAAAGCCTTTCCGGCGTGGGCGCTGTGATCCTCGTGGGCGGGCGCCAGCGGGCCGTCAACGTCTACGTCGATACCGACAAGCTCACCAGCTACAACCTCTCCATCGAGGACGTCCGCCTGGCCCTCATGCGCCAAAACATCGAACTCCCCGGCGGTCGCGTCGATCAAGGCAACCGCGAACTCGTGCTCCGCACCATGGGCCGCGTGCAAAACTCCGCCGGCTTCCTGGAACTCATCGTCGCCAACCAGCACGGCTACCCCGTCCGCATCAAAGACATCGGCCGCGTGGAAGACACCTTCGAGGAGCCCCGCGGTCAAGCCACACTCGACGGCGAAAACGCCGTCAGCCTCATCGTGCAAAAACAGTCCGGCGCAAATACCGTGACCGTCGTCCAAACCGTCAAAAAACGCCTCGACGAACTAAAAGACATCCTCCCCCGCGACATCAACACCTTCATTGTCAAGGACCAATCCATATTCATCGTCCGCTCCTTCGAGGAAGTGCAGATGCACCTCGTCATCGCCGCCATCCTCGTCGGCGCAACTATCATGCTCTTCATCCGCGACTGGCGGACCACCGTCATCGCCAGCCTCGCCATTCCCGCCTCCATCATCAGCACCTTCGTCTTCATGAGCTGCATGAACTACACGCTTAACAACATGACCATGCTCGGCCTGATACTGGCCATCGGCATCGTCATCGACGACGCCGTGGTCATCAACGAAAACATCTTCCGCCACATGGAGGAAGACAAGGTCGGCGCACGCACTGCCGCCTCCTCGGCCACCAAGGAAATCGCGCTGGCCGTCATGGCCACCACCATGTCGCTTCTGGTCATATTCCTGCCCGTGGTCTTCATGGGCGGACGGATCGGCAAATTCTTCAGCAGTTTCGGCGCAACCGTAGCCTTCGCCATCTTCATGAGCCTTTGCGTCTCCTTCACCCTCACCCCCATGCTCTGCTCCCGGTTCCTCAAGTTCCGCGAGGGCAGCGCCAGCAAATCCGGTTTCATCTGGCGGGCAATCGAAGGCTCCTACAGCCGACTGCTCGGCTGGTCCCTCCGCCACCGTTGGCTGATCGTCTTCTCGGCCATCGGCTGCCTGGCCGTCACTCCCTTGCTCTTCCGCATCGTGGGCTTCGAATTCATTCCCCGCGACGACCAAAGCGAGCTCGAAGTCGCCGTCACCATGCCCGAAGGCTACACCCTCGATCGCGCCTCAAAGCTCTTCCAGGAAATCGGCGCCCGCCTGGGCTCCTTGCGCGGCGTCCAGCACGTCTTCAGCATCATCGGCGACACCACCGGACGCGTCAGCCGCGGACAAGGCGACGTCACCGCCGGAACGATCTACCTCCGCCTCGCCGACCTGGAAACACGCCAACGCACCTGGTACGATCCCAAGTTCTGGTCCAACGGAATCCGCGGCATCGTCGAAAACAATGACAAATATTACACCCAGTTCGACGTCCAGGACGACGCCCGCCAGATTATGAAAGACTATCCCGATCTCCGCGTCGCCATCCAGGACGTGGCCATTATCTCCGCCTCCGGCTTCCGCCAGTCCATGATCGACCTGACGATCCGCGGCCCGGACCTCGTCAAGCTCCAGCAATACTCCGAGCAAATCATGAACTGGATGAAAACCCAAAACGGCTTCCTCGATGTCGATACCAGCCTATCCCTGCGCAAGCCCGAACTCCGCGTGAACATCGACCGCGAACGGGCCTCCGACCTCGGCATCCCCATCCAGGAAATCGCCTCCACGCTGAACGTCCTCGTCGGCGGCGAGCCCGTCACCAAGTACAAGGAACTAGACGAACAATACGACGTCTGGCTCCGGCGAACCTCTCCCACCGCGAAAAACCCGAGGAAATCGGCCGCCTCATGATCCTCTCGCCCAAGGCCGGTCTCGTGCAGCTCGATAGCGTCGCACACCTCGATCCCGCCAAGGGCCCCGCCAACATCGACCGCTTCGCCATGCAACGACAGGTCGAAGTCATCGCCAACCTCGAACAAACCCTGCCCACCGGCGACGCCGTGGAAAAAATCACGAAATTCGTCAAAGATATGAACCTGCCCGCCGACTACCGCTGGGAATTCATCGGCAAGGCCAAAATGCTCAAGGAATCCAACCAGAACTTCCTCGTCGCCTTTATCGTCAGCTTCGTGTTCATGTATATGATCCTCGCCGCCCAGTTCGAGAGCTTCGTGCACCCCATCACGATCCTCCTGGCCCTGCCGCTTACACTGCCCTTTGCCCTGGTCTCGCTCCTTTTGCTCCGCACGCCGTTGGATCTGTTCGCCATGTTCGGCTTGTTCATGCTCTTCGGCATCGTCAAGAAAAACGGCATTTTGCAGATCGATTACACCAACGTCCTGCGGGCCAAAGGCCTGCCCCGCGCAAGCCATCCTCCAGGCCAACCGCACCCGGCTCCGCCCCATTTTGATGACCACGGTGATGCTCATCGCCGCCATGATCCCCATCGCCCTGGGCCGCGGCGCCGGCTCCGGCTCCCGCGCTAGTCTGGCAAAAGTGGTCCTCGGCGGCCAAACGCTCTCCCTGCTTTTAACGCTGCTCGTTACGCCCGTGGCCTATACCATCTGGGACGATTTTGGCCGCTTGTTTTTCAAGCTCATCGGCCGACAAAAACCGCCCCTCGCCGCCGAAATCACAGACTATCAACCGCCCGAAGACCTCCCCGCCGCCCGCCCCGCCCCCGACAAGCCCGACCGCAAAAAACCTCGCGAAAAACTCCCCGCCCCACTCTCCATGCGCAGAATCGATTGATAACGGCTCAGCACTGAGCGTCCAAGCTCGAAAGGCAAGCCGCTTGCGGCTTCGCGACCAGTCGTCAACCAGCCCGCCAAAATCGCTTGCGATCGACAAACCTGCCGGCGACCAAGTACAGCAATCCCCCAATCACCATCGCCGCCATTCCCGGCTCCGGCACGGGCATAAGATTCTCGCCCGTCGGCCCGCCCGCCCGCGGCGCAATGACCAGCGTCGCCCCCGGCCCCAAGGTCAGCGTATTCTGCCATATCGAAGCCGCTGTCATGCTGCCGGCAAGAATCTCCGTACTCCCGCCGCCCGAAATCGCCCCGACCGTATGCTCGCCGTTTAAAATCCGCAGCGTCGCATCATTCACGATCGGCGAACTCGCGCCGATTTGCCCTTGCGCATCCAAGGCCAATATTCCGCCCAGTATGCTCGTTTCGCCGCTATAGCTATTCGAATTCGAGAGCGTGAGCGTGCCCGCCCCGCTTTTTTCCAGCACGGTTGACCCGCCGATCGCGCCGCCCGAGAACGTGTAATTCCCCGATGTATTTTCAACATGGATCGCGTCCGGCGCCACTCCCGTGGCGGCAATCACGATATTCCCCACGCCCGCATTGTCGAAAGTCACCTGGTCGCCGGCCACGAAAAACGCGTTCTGCCCGCTCCCGCCCACCGTCCAGGGCCGATTCGCCACGGTCGAATCCCATGTCCCGCCCGCCCCGGCCGCGTTCCAGTGCAAGTCCCTCCTCAAACCCGTCGCCACGCGCACGTTGATCGTGGTCACGCTATATGCCGGCATGGTATAGCTGAAATTGCTCGGATCGTTGATCGTCACGCTGCCCGCCGCCGTCGGACTGGCCGACGCTCCGGTGAGTTGATACACGTCGCCCACGATGAACGGCGTCGTGTAATTCATGTTCATCTGCGCTTACCGCGTGATCCGTCTTATTTATCGCCACCAGCACCATGTGCGTCGGGTCTTGCGAATCCAGGCTGGCGTAAATCGACGACGCCGCGTTGTCGCTCGTCGACGCCAAAACCGAAGTATCGCCGAACGCCCCGTTTGCGCCGTTGTAATTCCGGTACATCTGAAACCCCGCCGCTATGAACGGCTCGTTCCCGCTCATTGGCCACTCGCCCGCCGCGAAAACCCCCTCACGCCCGAATATCCCCAGCACGTCCGCCTCCGCTATCCCGCCCGATATGTGGTCGCCCCCGCCGTAATTGTACTCGGTTATGCCGATCTTCGTGCCCGGGTAATACGTGTCGATCTTCCCCTGCAACGTCGGCAGCAGCTTTACCGGCCCGTTCGTAAACCACGGCTCCGTGATCCAACTCTCCTCGTCGTACGTCGGGTCCCACAGCGAACGCGGCGCCTGCAGACGCGCCGCCACCATCGCCGGCGAGTTCCGCTGGTCCGATGTCGCGTCCGTTATCCGCACCCCGTTCAAATATATCTCCGGATACCAATGCACGTCCAGCACGTCCAGCAGACGCTTGCCGTAAGTCTGCCCGGCCGCCGACATCTGCTGCAAATAATAATTCAAAAAATTCCGGCCCGCCGCGTCCGGCGCGTCCTGCAAATTCCACATCCCCAAAAAACCGTAGTTCACCGGCCCAAAAACCTTCGTCCCCGGCATCACGCTCTTTATCGCATTGCTGTACGCGATCGCCTTCTCAACGATCTCCACGTACGTCGTTTGGCTCGGGTGCACCTCCGCGTGCGTCGACGACCATAAGCTCGGCTCATTGTCCAAGGCAAACCAGATCGGCCGGTTCGGATCGGTCACGGAATACGGATAATTCGTCTTCACCCAGTTCACAAACTCGTCCTGATACACATATCCGTCCCCCGTGTTGGGCGAAAGCGAAAACGCCGACCCCTTTACCGCCACCGACACCTTGAAACGCGTCGATAGATAATTCGGATCCGGATACCGGGTGTCGCCGTTCACATATCGCACGTCGCCGTTGCCCAATTTGTCGGCCGATACGTATCCTGCCATGGGAATAGTCAAAATCACGCCCGCGTTGTGATCCGAGGCGTTCTGAATCGTCGGCATCACCGCCCCGCCCGGCGTGTTTTCCCCGCCCAGATAGTTGTCATTCTGAAAATACCAGTCGCTGCCCGCGTTCGAGGCGTTGTTCTCCCAGTTGTACGCCGTCCACCTGTTCCCGCCCAAGCGCGTGAGCGTCGCCCCGGAAAGCCCCCCGCCGATCGACTGATTCAACCCGTATATATACCGCGAGATGGGCTTCACCCCTTGCCCCGTATCCACGGTAAAGCTAACGCTCGACTGCCCCGCCGCTACCGACGCCCCCAAGACTGCCAGTACTATGCCGATTAAGCTCTTTCGCATTGCCGGACCCCATGTTGCTCTGTTCAATGTACCAGATTTGCCCCGAAGATCAAACAATAAATGGGAACTGGGGTGCTAAAAATGACAGACCGCGCATAGCCGCGAAGCGGCGCTCTACGATAGCCCAGCTCGCAGCCCTGGGTGAACAGTCGATCCACCAACCATTATCCACATACCATCTACTATCTACTACCTACCACCTACATTCCTCTCCACCCACTCCGTACCCCGTACTCCGTACCCCCGTACTTTCGTATTTCCCACCTTCTCGTTCTACACACTGTCCTTCCCGGTCGTATTTTGACAATTTTTCAGATTATTTCAGAATAGGGTCGTTTGCTGGATTGTCTCACGCGCCACGAGTTGTTGAGAAGATAAGTTTCAGTTCGGCGGCCTCATGTTTCTCGACATGCGTCAGACCGTCGCTGCCGACGTGACCTACGGCCCTTTTACCATTAACGCCGCCTTGCGGGACGGCCTGGCGCCTTTTAGAATGGCAGCGTGAGCCGCGAAAGTGGGGCTCTTAGTTGGCCGGGCGGCTAAGCATTTGATCAAAAAAGGGAAATTGTCCATGCGCAAGCTGTTAGCTTTATGCTGCGGCACGGTCTTTGCAGTGGCGGCTTTGTTGTTCTGCCCCAGCGGATGGTCCCAAGAGCCGACGGCCAAGTGGTTCGACGCGGCGCGCGAAGAACTCCGAGCCGCCAGGCTTTCGGAAAATGAGATCCAGGTGCGTTTGAAGATCTTGGAAAACCTCGCCACGCTAAAGGCCTACTATCCACATGCCGACGGCGGCCGGCCCGAGACCCGCAATCCAAAATACTGGAAACTCAACCAAGACGATTCCTACATACCCCGCGGAAGCCCCACGCAGGCCATCCGCGATCTCTGGCAGACCGAGAGCGGAATCCGCTGCGCTAAACTCTCGGCCCTCGTGATGATAAAGGCCATGATCGACCTCTCCGACGCAAAGCGGCTCGCCGAACTGGACGACATGCTCCAGGGTAAGGTCATTCCCAACGAGCTGCCCAAAAAAGGCATCGGCACGCTCTTCGAAAAACCCGATCCCAAAAACGGCGAAATCTTCCAGACCGCGGAACTCCTACCCGGCGACCAGGTGTGGTTCGAGAATCCCTACTTCGCCCATCTGGGCCGCTCGCTACAGCAAAGATACGTCGGGCAGGAAGGCCACCACGTCTTCTATATCGGCGGCGGCAAGGTCATGGACATGTACAGCCGAGAGCCCCTCCCCATCGAGGATTTCCAAAAGACATTCCTCCACTGGAAAAGCGTCAAAATCGTTGCCGACCAAGAAAAGTCCGAGCCGAAACCCGCCGACTTCCAGATCAAAGGCCTCCGCCGTGTGATCGTCGATTAGTCAATGAGAGATGAGGGATGAGGGTTCGGGGTTCGGGGTTCAGGGTTCGGGGCGTATTGCAAATTGCAAATTGCAAAATGCAAATTGCAAATTGTAAGATCGCAAATTGTAGATCGCAAATTGCAGCCCGCATTTAGCCGCGAAGCGGCGCGCTACGATAGCCCAGGGCGCAGCCCTGGGTATACGGGCAACGCCAAAACCCCGAAGCCCTGAAAGGGTGCGCCACCGTGGGATTCGGGATTTAGAATTGGGGATTGGGTATTGAGATGATTGGATAATTGGATGATTGGATAATTGGATGAATAGGGTTCAGGGTTCAGATCAGGAGGGCGGACATTTTTGTCGGACTCGGTAATCAGGGTTCAGGGTTCAGGGTTCAGGATTGAGAAAGGGGAGGTTTTTCTTTGGGGGATTTTGAATTGTTTCCGGAATAGAGAGAAAGCGATTTTTAGTTCTTTTGGGGCTGGGATTAAGGGGTTGAAAAATAAGGGGTTAGGGCATCGGTTTTTGGGGCATTTTGGTGCCGCGAAAAAATACAGCGGGTTTTTAAGAGTAGCGATATGCGCAAGTGATTTACAGGATAAGGAGTTGGAATTTTTCCTCAGGAGGTTTTTGAAAATGAATTATTTCTAAAAAGTCATCAGTTGACAGTTTTCAGTTGTCAGTAAAAGGCAGGTATTACAAGTATTTGTGGGATAATGAGATACGAAAAGTGTTAGGGGTGAATACGCTACAAGAAAGTTGCACGGTCTATTTGCATAGTTCATCATTTTTTGGGATTTTTCGTCAATTTTTGGGGGGATTTGAGGAAAATCAATTTTTAGGAAAAAAGGCAATTGTTGGACGAAGAATAGGGGCTAGGAACTAGAGACTAGGGGCTAGGGGAAACGGAAGGATCAACAACAGAGGGCACGAAGGCCACGGAGAAATAATGTGGGCGGTGGGCAGCGGACAGTGGGCAGTGACGCATTTGTATACAAACACTGTTGGACAATCGGGGCAATTAGAGGAGGTTGGTTATGGATTCCAGCATTCCCGAATCTCTGCGCCTCAATCAAAGTGGGCGTTTCGACAGTCCATTTACGTTAATGAATTCTTTTGGGTCTGTAAAAGCTGTGAAAAAAATAGGTTTACCACTGAATGCTAGCGGAGACATGGGCCCCACAGCCATGAAAGGGAATTCTTGAAGACGACGAGCCGGAAAACTTTGTGGGTCACGAAATGACTGATACAATTCCAAGGACCGCTTATCACCACCTACAAAATCGCGTAACCGATCAAATTCCGATCCCATTGCAAGACCAAATCCAAAAGCCAGAATCCGAAGTTGCTGAAGAATCTCATTGTCTATACCTCCAAGGGTCTGACTAATGAAGAACCAGCCAATTCCGTATTTGCGAGTTTCACGCACAGCCCTTCGCAGAAGGGATCTTAGCTGTGAAGCCTCCGTATCTTCATCAATCCGTCCGCTTGGTGCATGGCGGTGTGCTTCATCCAATAGAACGAGCACATTTGCACTTCTTTGTGTAGAGAGACTAGATGATGATTGAACAATTAGCACATTAAGTAGTTTTCCAAGCAAGCGTCTTTCCAACTCTTCTGTCCAAAAACGTCCCTGATTTCCGCGAGCAGAAAGATCTATCACAATGACAGGACGTGGCCCAGAATCATTTGCAGTCCCAATAAGATCAGACACTATACCATATAATTTTCTTCTGCCACTCCCACTTGCAAATAGATTACCCAGTTTTTGCCATTTATCAGTATAAACTTCATCCAATCTATTTGTAAGGATATCTTGAACACGATTCTGTAGTCGGATACGAGGATCTTTACTGGGAAAAATATATTGTATATTTTGATCATCAATTACAGCATGCAAAGCAAAACGTAATGCATCTAGATTGCCCAAATTTGATAGTGGAAATTGCGATCTACCATTTTCCTTAGCACGTTCTAGAGCATTTCGTATAACCTCAGCAGCTCGAATTGCATTGCTTGGATGTGTGATTGTTAGTTCTTCACAGAATCCTAGAGCTATTAACAATTCTTCAAATGTATTCCAGTCGTCCAATTGAATATCTGATATTCGGAATACATTGATTTCACGTCCCTGTTGTTTTAGGGTCTCATCTAAGGCCAACCCTTGATTACCAACACGAGTTCCAGAGAGTTCGAGCGAGAATTCACCCTGTGGGTCAATTATGAGAATTCCCATACTAGGATGTTTTGCATATGCACATAGTATCATCTTAGCTAGTCCAGATTTTCCTGATCCGGTCTTGCCAAAAACACCGATATGATAAGCTTCTCCAGCCCCTCCAGTCCCCTGTTCAATGCTACCAAAGTGCTTAAACCACATAGGATAAAGGATATCATTGGCATATGCATTGCCCAAATAAAATATTTCTTCTTGGTATACGCTGAGGAGGTTGTTTAAAAGATTCTGCTCCACTCGGGCGACTCTTGTGCCGGTTGCCGGTACCATTCCCAAGACCTCTGGTTCATATCCTTGATCCGTTTCCTTAAATGTAGCTCCAACAACAAGGTCTGCAATGCGTGTGTCTTGCCTATTTGTAATGGGTGGGATTTCCCCTGTTCTTTTTATTAAATTTCTGAACACAGAATCTTCATGCCAACGGTTTTTTAGTTCGATTCCTACGATCTGGCCAACAGACACTATGCTCCGACCACTTTGTACAGCTTTAAAGGCTGTAAGAGCACCAACAAGTCGCTCTTCAGTTGCCTCTTGCAGCAAATCTAACGTAAGTTCAGTATTCGTTGATGGACTTCCAACTACAGCCACATCTTGGTTACGATTATCAGGCATCAGACACCTCCTCGTCCGCCTTCTGTGCGGTAATTTTGGAGAAACAGAAGTGTATTTTCAACGTCCGGCGAATCACCTGCGACGTGTTGCGCCACAGTTTGCTCGATAACGGCAATACCAGATCCAAGACTCTTAACCATCCTGTCAGCAAGAAACAAAGGGTATGGTTCGATCACAGCAGGGCTAAAGAATTGTCGCATAATACCTTCTAGGACTATTGACAATCTGGTGTTACTCGATGCAATCGAAGATGGCAACTCGATCCGCAAAGCCGGTAGCCATCCATACGGTCTAAAATAGATAACATGAAGCCCCTTCAAGTCCAGACGTAAATCATCCATGTCTTTCTTAGGACAGTATTTTTCAGGCAAGTGGTCTACTTGCTGACTAGCAGGATTGCTTTCATCTTGAATCGGCAAGGCTCGCGTGTATTCACCCGGGCTTAAAATCATTGTCGCAAGCGTCTTTCCATCAACAATGACAGGAGGCATCAGCATGTTACCGCGCAGCAGTTCGTTACGAGATGTAAATTTAGGCATGGCAACAGTGCGGTCGCTTCTCAAAAGGCCTTTCAGATGTACAAAGATGCCACTATTCCATCTGTTCAAGAACTCATCAGATAGACTTTTTGCACAATCATCCAGCTTTGTTAGCGCTTGATTCAAGTAAATAATCAAAGATGAAAACGAACCATCTAAGAGCACAAGATCGTGCGGTGCTTGTGATGCTAGTGACATTTCCATCGAAACCATCATCCCGCGCAGAACCCCGATGGTATCGATACTATGTGGAATGCCTTCCACCCACATGCTGTGGTGAGGTTCAATCCATTCCCGAGCGGCTTCTTTGGATGTTCCCTCCACTGCTACGGCCGCCGCTGCGCAAAGATCTAGAGCAGTTAAACGATGGACTTGATAAGAACCATCTACGCCTACCACTGAAGGCTCTCTTGGAACGTCCAAGTCTGCTTTTCGGCAAACAAGTCGGTGTTTATGTGCTTCGGCACACAAACGAGAGCGGGCATCCCGGAGTGCTTTCAAATTACCCGATACTCCTTCGGCAACAGGCATCGCTTTTGCGAGTAGGTCGCGGACCAAGGCATCTGGGAGGTCTGCAAACGTTTCCAACGATTATATCCTCCCATTCTTTGAGGATTTATTCGGATTCCAGAGACGATACTGCTCCCGATCATATTCTTTATATTCTGGAATACGTTCTGCTCGCGCGAATAACCACCGTTCGGCAAATATTTTTGAGAGTTCTAAAACAGGCCAATCGTAGAAACAGGGACGTTTAACTTCCCCTTTTAAAAAATTCAAGGTTTCGCGTCCAAGAGGCGCGGCAAAAATTTCTCGACGAATACCATGAAATATGAGGTCGGCCGAGAGTCCTATTTTTGAAAGACATTTGCGGATAATTTCACGCTTGTTTCTGAAACCATCTCCCCATGCAGCATGTTTTGCCGTAGGCTCGCAATGCTTCTCTACGTAAGTCCGAATATTATCATATACCCCGTTGGAGAAGTGAAAATCACCAGATCCTTGGGTAAAGCCAACACTGGTCCAATATTCTTGTCCATTCACTCGAATTCGATTGTAAATTGAAGAACGCCCGAGTGCTGATGTGGTCGTAACCAAAGCCAAGTATGGGGGTCTCGTTTCCTTACTGATGAGCGATTTATGGCCATTATATTTTTTACGGAAGGCATTTCTGACCTCATTACTGCAAACAAGCATTGCCACGAGCTTGCCGCCAAGCAAGAATGAGTAAGGTGGAACCGCGCCCAGAACATAGGCGTCCATGACATGATAAAGGCGTTCTGCTTTATCCTTATTATCCCATCCAATCCACTGGTCTCTCGCCTTCATGGCATAAACGGGATCGCCTAATCCGAAAAGGCCGATTAATTTGCCATTACTTTCGTCAAACACAAGGAAACGTAAACGCCGTCCATAACCAGAAGAAACAGGGATGCTCCAGTGGAGGCAAGCATAACGGAATAGAAGTTCATATTCGGATTTCGGTTTTACGAGAATTACTTTTGGAGAAATATTACCAGGTACAACCTCCGAGCCATTAGCAATATATTCGAGAAGATCGTTTTCATGGTATTGTACTCCAGGCCCTGATATCTCCAACTTTTTTTTGACTGCCATCGCCTGTAAGTCGCGATAATCATCCTTGGATAAATCATCTGGCATTTGAATTAGACCGCCCCTTACCGAATAACCTTGTTTCCGCAGAGAACGGATGATAGCTTTTCTCAGATACTTCGCCGAAGGCGTAGCCATTATTGCATCCAAATCATCTATGCCCCCCAAACTTGCTCTAGTTTATCAATTTCCAGCATAGGAACAAGCCTCAAGGGGAAATGAGAAGTGGGAAAAGGGTGTGAAAGTACGGTGTACAGAATTGAGAAGCCGCAAGACCCCGGGGACAAGTTCCCGGGATAAGCGGGAAATGCAAATTTAAGCCGCGGAGCGGCGGCAGAATATAGCCAGGGGCGTCAGTCCCTGGAATGAAGGCATTTTTTTCGTTGGAAGCCCCTTCGGGGCTTCAGAAAGGGAATTTATTGATTTCGTCCCAGGGGCTGACGCCCCTGGCTACACGACGTCGTCCCTTCGGGACTAAGGCTGAACACTGACCACCGGGACTAAGGCGTTCACTGACCACTGACCACCGGGACTAAGGCATTGCGCTACCAGCGCAGAAACGGCCGCCAATAATACCGCGGATAATAATAGGCTGACGGTGCGTAATAGGCCCTATAGGGCGCTGGATAGTACGCGGCGGTCGGCGCGTAGTAGGACGTATACGCCGGGGCATAGTATGCGGTTGTCGGCGCGTAGTAGGACGTATACGCCGGGGCATAGTATGCGGTGGTCGGCGCGTAGTAGGACGCATACTCTGGGGCGTAGTATGCGGTTGTCGGCGCATAATAGGACGCATACTCTGGGGCGTAATATGCGCTTGTCGCGTAGCCGCAGCCACATTGCGCCAAGACGGACGATGCAACCAGACACGACGCTAAAAACGCAAGACTGGCGATTGACCTTGTAAACATGGCTGTCCCCTTTCATTTGGTTGTGTGCAAGGAATTCCGCAATCCCATCGACGTTGGTGCGAAGGTTATGATGAGGTTCCGGGCGACGAGTCTTCCCTATTATATTATACCTTATTAAAAAACAGGCTATTTCTTGCAGTGGCCTGCGGGCGCCGCGGCCAATCGACCATGCCGATAAAACGCGGCCATGCTCGGCATGACGCCCGTTGGTGAACTACTCGGGCAATTGCCGGGTTGTAGGTGAGAATGAGGAGGGGGGAGGGCGTGAAAGTACGAAGTGCGGAGCACGGGGTACGGAGTTGAGAAGGATTTGGTTGGCATCGCAAAACCGCAAGCGGTTTTATGCAAAAAAGTCAGAAGCCGTCCCAGGCGTGAACGCCTGGGCTAGAGAAAGTTGAGATGGTACTTTACCACTTATCTTTCATCCCTCATCCTTCATCCCTCATCCCCCGCTATCTTCCCGGATCCCAGGGCCAGTATTGCATTTTGGTGCGGCCGAGGCGGACTTCGAATGCGCCGGTGGCGGAGAAATTTTGTTGGGTTTGGAAGATGCTGCCGCCGGCCAGGGCGATGTTGTCGGTAAATTCAACGCGGAAGACGAGCCAGTCGTTGAGATGGGTTTTGAAGCCCAGGCCCACGGGCATGCCCAGGAGGATGCGGGCGTACTGGACGCCGAGGCGGTCGGCGAATTTGATGCGGTCGGTGCCCACGCCGAAGAGGAGGTAGGGGCGGAAATGGGCGTCGCCCCAGGGATAGTAGAGGAAATCGATGTCGAAGATGAAGTGATCGGCGTTGCGAGTGCCTGCGAGCCAGGGCGGGGGCAGGCCGTCGGCGTTTTGGGCGAGTTGGGCTTCGATGGCGGGATCGGCGTCGTAGACGGGGATGTTGGCGGTTGCCAGGCGGACTTCCATGCCGTAGTCGTCGTCCATGTCCCAGCCGAAGCGCATGCCGGCGATCGTGCCGGTTTGCTGCCCGACCCAATCGTTCAAAAGCGGACTGCCCACGATTGGCCCGACGAACACGCCCACGCTAAAGGGCCGATTGATCCACGGTTCGTGATATACGGGCGAGCCGGAATGGCCGGCAAAAATATTGCAAGGCGAAAGCATGCAGAGCATGCGGCGGATCGGGCCGCAGGTGTCGCAGGAGCCGAGGATGGGATGATCGAGCGGTCGGCCGCACTGGGGGCAACATTCTTCGCCGGGGATGGTGTCGGACGGCACTGGCTGAGTCTGTGGCACGCCGTTTTGAGCCAGTGGCATGCCGTTTTGAGTCTGCGGCACGCCGGCGGCGAGAAGCGAGTGCGAGCCGATGGCGCCGGTCGCTGGAGTTGTAGTTTCGGGCTGCTCGAAGATGGTTTTATGCGTGGGGCTGGTTTGCTTGACATTGGGTTCAGGCCAGAAGACGGACCGGGTTTTTGCCTTGGACGAGAGAGAGGGGAAGATGGTGGATTGGTCGGAGGGTGGCGCGGCTGAGCCGGTGGCACGCGGTCCGGCTGAGCCGATGGTATGCGATCCTGCTGAGTCGACGGCACATCGGTGGATTGCGCCGGCGCTTGCCGGCAAGGCGCACAAGGCGTAGAGCAGAAGGCAGGCGATAAAGGTGCGCGGGGCAGGCATGGGGTTAAGGGTTGTCGGTAAACAGTTTTCAGTTGCCGGTTGTCAGTTTTCAGTTGTCGGTTTTCAGTTCTCAGTTTTCAGTTGTCAGTTGTCAGGGTTCAGGGGGTAATATATGGACGATATGGATTTTTATGGACGGTATGGAGGAGAGACAGTGGTTAGTGGTTAGTGAATGGTGATGAGGGATGGCAGTAGTAATGGGATCAAATCTTCGGCCTTTGGCCTACAATTTATGGCATTTCGATGATGTAGTTTTTTGAGGAAAGTGGTTTAATACGAAAAGTGGGTGAAAAGACGGCGCAAAGGTACCGGGCGGGAGTTTGCCCGGTATCGGAGGGTGGGATTATCCTGAGGCGGCTGAGGCGTGTCAATGTGGAAATATGACAGTTTTCGGCGATTGGCCCGTTGGGCCGATGTTAAACCGTGGCCCCAAAATGGGTTAATGAGTCGGTGCTAGCAGGGCGTAGGGCGTGTAATTTAGTTGATTTTGATTTAGAGTCCCATTAGACTGTAAGGTGTGAAAATGACTGATTAGATTGGCGTAAACAGGCAAATGGCGGTGCATAATGTCGGTGTGTGCATTATCGCCCAGTTTGCATGCACCCCTTACATGGGTAGGAAGGGAGATTGGAGCAGTTCATGGTGGCGAAACGCAAGGGAACATACGTTGATATCCTGATTCGCAAAGGGGTTATCAGTTCGGAACAGTTGGCCGAAGCCCAGCAGATGTCGAGCGAATCGGGGCAAAAGTTGGCGGATGCTCTTATCAGGCTGGGTTATGCCACGGGGGAGGATATTACGCGTGCCCTGGCCGAGCAACATGGATTGGATTACGTGAATTTGAGCGAAGTGGTAATACCGCCGTCGGTGGTGGAATTGGTGCCGGAGTCGGTTGCGCGGGAAAACGCGGTCATCCCGCTGTCGGAGGGGGACGGCAAATTAACGGTTATTATAAGCGACCCGGATGATTATGAAACGATCGAGAAGCTGCGGTTTATATTGAATCGGCCGATCGAGACGGCGTTGGCCCCGCGGGATGCGATAACCGAGGCCATCAACCGGCATTACGGTCAGACGGTGGGTGAGAGCGCGGACTCGATGCTGCAGGAATTCACGGACACGGCAATTGATTTTACCGAGACCATGGATGAGCCTGGTGCGCGGGATGAAGACGTGGACGAAACCAGCGCCCCAGTTGTCCGCCTGGTGCACATGATGATAACCGAGGCGGTGCAGTTGCGGGCGTCGGATATACATATTGAGCCGTTTGAGGACCGGATTCGGATACGGTATCGGATAGACGGGATATTGGTGGAGCGGGACAGCCCCCCTAGGCGGTTATTGGGGGCATTGCTATCGCGTGTGAAGATTCTTTCGAGATTGGACATTGCCGAGCGGCGGAGAACGCAGGACGGCCGGATCAAGATGACGGTAGGGGAGAAGGAGCTTGACTTGCGGGTTAGCGTGATACCCACCAATCATGGGCAGTCGGTGGTGATGCGGATCTTGGACAAGGACAGCATAAAGGTAGGGATACGGCAGTTGGGTTTTTCGGATGATGATTTTCAGAAGGTAAGGAGTCTAATTCAGCGGCCGAATGGGATATTGCTGGTGACAGGGCCTACTGGATCAGGGAAGACGACATCGCTATACGCGGTATTGAATGAATTAAATACGCCGGACAAGAAGATAATAACGGCGGAAGACCCTGTGGAGTATTATTTGGCGGGGGTGAATCAGGTGGAGATCAAGCATGAGATCGGGTTGGATTTTGCGCGAGTGATCAGGGCGATGTTACGGCAGGCGCCGAACATAATATTGGTTGGGGAGATGCGTGATTTGGAGACTGCTCAGATGGGTATACAGGCATCTCTAACTGGACATTTGGTTTTCAGTACACTACATACGAACGATGCGCCTGGTGCTATTACACGTTTGATTGATATGGGTGTGCCCTCATATTTGGTGTCAAGTTCGGTGGTAGCCATTATGGCCCAGCGTCTTGTGCGTGTTATTTGCCAAAAATGTAAACAATCATTTACGCCTCCCCAGACAATGCTGGAGGCGGCAGGCATTACTAAAGAAATGGCGGCCAATGCCAACTTTCTCAGGGGGAGGGGTTGCGGACATTGCCAGGGGAGTGGTTTTCGCGGTCGTTTAGGTATTTTTGAGTTAATGCTTATGTCTAGTAAAATTCGTGAACTGACATTTAATGCAGAACCTACGGATATAATCCGCCGGACGGCCCTAGCCGAGGGGATGAAAACGCTTTATTGGGATGGAATTGATAAGGTATTGCGCGGCGTCACTACGCTGGATGAGGTATTGTCAACGGCGAAACGGGCAGAGGGGGACTAACTTTTAGGATCCGGAAGGAGAACGAAAGTTGGAGCGGAGCATCCCTTTCCGGCTGGATGTAACTTCCAGGCTATGAAGAAGAATTTAGGATTTCGATAAATTGTTACTTAAAAGGTGGATTTTTTGGCAATATTTGCATACCTGTGAATAATTCCAAGGCGTGAAATAAGTGCGCGAGTTTTGCGAGCGGCAGGGGTTAAGAGATTACGGCGGCTAACGAACATACGTTAACACAGTTGATTTTTGGCGACATTATAAATTTAGCAGCTCTAACAAAACATCCATTTATAGATGCCCTCCCCCCTGGCATTTCTTCCAAAAGGGAGAGGGGAGGTTTTGTTGGAGCCCCTTAGCGATTATTTAAGTTTTTTACACACCTAACTCATTGGAAAATTACTACGATGGGTACAATTCTGATTGATAAACTTCTGCATACTGTTGTGAATCGCAAGGCGAGCGATTTGCACATTACCACGGGCCAACCGCCGGTTGTGCGCATAGACGGGCATCTTCACCGGCTGGAGACGAAGGTTTTGGAGCCTGAAGACACGATGGCCTTGATGAAGAGCATAGCGCCGGAGCGGTGCCAGCAGGAATTGCAGGAGGTGGGCGGATCGGACTTTGGTTTTGCGTTCGGCGACATGGCCCGATTCCGTGTTTCGATTTTCAAGCAAAAGGGGCACGTAGCCATGGTGCTGCGGCAGATTCCCAACAAGCTTTTGAATTTCAAGGACTTGGGTACTCCGCCGGTGGTCGTGGATTTGTGTTCGCGTCCGCGGGGTTTGTTTTTGGTCACGGGTCCGACGGGGTCGGGCAAGACGACTACTTTGGCGGCGATGATCGATTACATCAACGACACCTTCGACCATCACATTATTACAGTCGAAGACCCGATCGAGTTTTACCACACGCACAAGAAATCGACGATCAACCAGCGGGAGCTGGGCGTGGACGTACCTACGTTTGCCGAGGCCATACGGCGGGCGTTGCGTCAAGACCCGGACGTGATCCTGGTGGGCGAAATGCGCGATTTGGAAACCATCGAGACGGCCATCACGGCGGCTGAAACCGGGCACATCGTTTTCGCGACTTTGCACACCACCGGCGCCCAGGGGACCGTGAACCGGATCATCGACGTGTTTCCCACCAGCCAGCAGGAGCAAATTCGCACGCAGCTATCCACGGCGATTATCGGCATTTTATCGCAGTCCTTGATGCCGAAGATCGGGGGCGGGCGGGTGGCGGCCTACGAGATGTTGGTGGTTGAGCCGGCCGTGGCCAACTTGATTCGTGAAAATAAAACTTATCGAATTACCTCGGTGATTCAGACGGGCGGGAAAAAGGGCATGCAGTCGTTGGACGACCACATGTTCCGGCTATGGAAAGAAGGAGTGGTTGAGAAAAGCGACGTGCTGCTGCGGGCCGTCAATCCCGAGGAATTGGCGACGAGGATAGCGCGCGTGGAGAAGGGAATATTTGAAGACGAGGAAGAAGCGCGGGAACGGGTGGCGGAGCGCGTTTAGGGGAATAGCGACGTTGCAAATTGAAAATTGCAAATTGAACGAAGGCAAAGAGAAAGGTTGTATGGAATTAAACATGGGGTGTTTCATGACAGCCCTTACCATAACCTTCTCCCGACCAACCTTTGGTTGGCGTGCGGAGAGGAGATAATAAGACAAGGTGTCATAGCAGCGGGGGTTTTTCAGCGATGGCAATTCGGCGAATCGGACAGATATTGGTGGACTTGGGTTTTCTGCGCGAGGATCGTCTGGAGATGTTGCTGGAGGAGCAGCAGCAGCGGCCGGGCGAGATGCTGGGGCGCATCGCGGTGAGCATGGGATTGATCACGGACGACCAGTTGGCTCAAGGCCTGGCCGAGCAGATGGGGATGCAGGTGGTCAGCCTCAGCGACGCCACGATATCGCCCGAGGTTTTGGCGATGATCACGGAGCCCATGGCGCAGCTTTACCGGATCGTGCCTTTGTCGTTCGAGGACAACACCTTGACGATCGCCATGTGCGATCCGCAGAAACTTCAGATCCTGGACGAGTTGAGGACTTTTCTGGGGTACGAGATCAAGGCCATGGTGTGCACGGAAAAGGACATGCTGCGGGCATTGGAGCGTTATTACACGGTTGGGGGCGAGAGCGTGGAGACGCTGATTGCGGACATGGAGCAGGACGCGGAGTTGAACATGGCGGCAATAGCCATGGAGGCGTCGTCGGTGGTGGACCTATCGAGCGCGGAGGCGCTGGCCGACAGCGCCGGTGCGGAAGTTGTTGAACATGGTCTTGTTGTTGGCCATCCGGGATCACGCCAGCGACTTGCATTTCGAGCCTTTCGAAAGCGAGTTCAAGATCCGCATCCGCGCGGACGGGATATTGTACGAGATGGTGCCTCCGCCGCGGCACCTGGCGTTTGCGATAACCACGCGGATCAAGGTGATGGCCGATTTGGACATAGCCGAGCGGCGATTGCCGCAGGACGGTCGGATTCGCTTGACCGTGGGCGGTCACCCGGTCGATTTGCGCGTGAGCGTGCTGCCCACGATGTTCGGCGAGAGCGTGGTGATGCGGATATTGGACCGTTCGGTGGTGATGCTGGACCTCGACGCGTTGGGGATGACGCCGGGAATTCTGTCTTCTTTCCGGGAGGTGATTCGCAGGCCCAACGGCATCGTGCTGGTGACTGGACCGACGGGCTGCGGGAAGACCACGACGCTATACGGGGCATTAAACGAGCTGAATTCGATCGAGGACAAGCTGATCACCACGGAGGACCCGGTGGAATACGACATCGACGGGGTGGTGCAGATGCCGATCGACGCTTCGATCGGGAACACGTTTGCCCAGTGTTTGCGCTCGATATTGCGGCAGGACCCGGACAAGATCCTGGTGGGCGAAGTGCGGGACTTGGAGACGGCGGAGATAGCGGTGCAGGCCTCGCTGACCGGTCACATGGTGTTCAGCACTTTGCACACGAACGATGCGCCCAACACGGTGACGCGGCTTAGGGACATGGGATTGCCGCCGTTTTTGATCACGGCCACGCTGGAGGCGGTATTGGCGCAGCGGCTGGTGCGGAAGATATGCAAGGATTGCATAGAGCAGACCACGCCCAGCACCGACACTCTGTCGCAATTGGGCTTGACGCCGGAAGAAGTGATAAACAAGAAATTTTATCGCGGCCGGGGATGCGCCTCGTGCAACAACACGGGATTCAAGGGCCGCACAGGCTTGTACGAGTGGCTGCCGATAAACGACAAGCTCAGGGATTTGATCAACCACGGGTGCTCGACGGAAAAGCTCCGCGACATGGCAATGCAAACCGGCATGGTGCCGCTGAGGGAATCGGGGCTGGATAAAGTGTTCAACGGCATTACGACCATCGAGGAAGTGATACGGGAGACGGCGGCGGAGTATTAGGGGACAAGGGGATTTTGGGCATGTTTTATTGCAAATTGTCAAATGCAAATTGGACAATTAAAAACCGTGAACTGAGAAGCTGATAAAGGACGCAGTCATGCCGACATATCAATTCGAGGCCATGGACGCCACCGGACAGGAGATCAAGGACGTGCTGGAGGCCCCGAGCCAAGACGAGGCGCAAGCCACGATCCGGCAGATGGGACTGTTCGTGACGAAGATATCGGTGAAGAAGAGCCGAGCCACGCCCACGAAGAGCAAGGCGGCGAAGAAGGGCAAGAGCTTCGCCTTGGGGGGCATAAAAACCAAGACCTTGACCACGTTCACCCGGCAGTTGTCGATATTGCAGGACGCGGGTTTGCCCATCTTGAGGAGCTTGAAAATACTTCAGGAGCAATCGCCTCCCGGGGCCATGAAAAACGCGCTTATTGACGTTTGCGACGAGATTGAGAGCGGGGCCACGCTCTCGGAGGCCATGTCCAAGGTGCCCAAGGCCTTCAACCGGCTTTATATAAACATGATCAAGGCCGGGGAGGCGGGCGGGGCCTTGGAAGTCATTCTCCAGCGTTTGGCCGAGTTCCAGGAGCGGTCGGAATCGTTGAAGCGGAAGGTCAAAGGCGCGATGGTTTACCCCGTCACCCTGGTGGTTTTCGCGTCGGGCATATTGACCTTCATCATGATCAAGATCGTGCCCAATTTCGAGAAAATCTTCAGGGATTTCAAAACCGACCTGCCAATGGTCACTAAAATATTAATGATCGCGTCGCATACCACGATCACCTACTGGTATCTTTTGCCGGGGATTCCGATAGGCGTATGGCTGGCGGTTAAACTGGTGCGGAAGTTCGAGGCGGGGCGTTTTGGCTGGGATCTTTTCACGCTCAAAATACCCGTCTTCGGCGCAGTTGATCGAAAAGAACATCGTGGCCCGCACCATGCGCACCCTGGGCACCCTGGTGGCCAGCGGCGTTCCCATTCTCGAGGCCCTGCATATAACCAAGGAAACGGCGAGCAACGCAGTGTTCGAGAACATGTTTCAAAAGATCTACGAGTCGATACGCGAGGGCGAATCGATCGCCAAGCCGATGAAGGAAAATTCCAGGCCGAGATTCGACATTGTCGCCCTGCTGTTCTGGTTTTTCTTCATCGGCGGGCCGATCGGCTTGCTGTTGTATCTTACCCGCATGAACCAGCACATCGTGGATGACATGGTGGTGAACATGGTCAACGTGGGCGAAGAAACCGGCGAACTGGACACCCTGCTTTACAAGGTGGCCGACACCTACGACGAAGAGGTCGCCGTCTTGACCGAAAGCCTCATGAGCTTGATGGAACCGCTTTTGATCATCATCCTGGGCGGGATGGTGGGCTTTATCGTGGTCGCCATCTTCATGCCCCTGATCGCACTGATTACGAAACTTACGGGCGGGAAATGAGAAAGGATGAAGGATGAGGGATGAAGGATGAATACAGACGACAAGGGCATGGAACAAAAAGACTGAAAACTGATTACTGAGAACTTATAATCGAAAAGGGCAAGGTTGGTTTCGCATGGTGCTTTGCAGGGTGCGGTAACACACCCTGGGCGGCCATAGGGTGCTGAAACGCGGCGCCAGGCTAAAAACTGATATCGGTGCGTCACACGCATCCTACGACTATGACTGCCGGGAGAAACCGCCATGAACGTAAAATGCCCTATTAAAAGACGGGTGTCGGAGGCCTGTAAAGCCGCGACGGGCACCATGCGTAGCATGGTCGGTCGC
This sequence comes from Pirellulales bacterium, assembly GCA_963838495.1. Lineage (GTDB taxonomy): Bacteria > Planctomycetota > Planctomycetia > Pirellulales > Thermoguttaceae > JBEKIK01. The sequence goes on from CAWIRC010000001.1 coordinate 2,246,933, forward strand.
GCTAAATCGATTGCAAATTGCAAATTGCAAATTGCAAATTGCAGGATGGGGACGAAAGTGGGCAATGGGCAGTGGGCGGTGGGCAGTCGCACGGCGGACGCACGGCGCGAAATCGCAAGCGGTTTTGCGGAATTCATCCTTCATCCTTCATCCTAGAGCAAAAGGGGGCAAAAAATTGCCGGGCCATGACTGCACACTGTCCACTGCCCACCGTCCACTTCGGCCCTCACCCCTAGCCCCTCTCCCAAAGGTAGAGGGGAGGAACATTCATCCTTCATCCTTCATCCCTCATCCTTCATCCTTAAACTTTCGGAAATCGGCATTCACGCTGATCGAGCTTCTGGTCACGATCGCGATAATTAGCATTTTAGCGGGCATGTCGTTGGGGGCGATCCGCTACGCCCGGGTGGCGGCGGCCGAAGGGAAAACCAAGGCTACGATCGCCAAGCTTAACGCCCTGGTGATGAAGCGCTACGAATCGTACATGACGCGGCGAGTGCCGCTGGACACTACAGGCATGAATCCAAGACAGGTGGCCCTATATCGTTATTGCGCTGTTGGACTTGATGCGGATGGAGATGCCGGAAAGGACCTATGACATCATAAATGGCCCGCTTGGATTGGGCACAGCTACAAATGCATGGACGGTTCCGGCCGGCTCTCAGTCAGATATTTTTGCAAAAATACAACGCTTATCCTCCTCCTTCAAGCGGCCGAGATTATGCGTCAGCAAAATATCTTTATATGTGGATCAGCATGACATATCCCGAGGCTATGGAACATTTCGGTCAGAACGAAATTGCCGTCGATAACAGCGACATTAACTGGCCATATTTTGTTGACGGTTGGGGGATGCCAATAATGTTTCTTCGCTGGGCCCCGGGGTTTAGCTCGGGTGTGGGGCTGAATCCAAATCCGTTCAATCCCCCGCCCCCGCCCTCGAACCCGACTCAACCCCGAACGGATTTGTCCGATATCCAGACAGGCGATCCGGTTAACGATCACGACCCGTTCGATTCGCGGCGGATATTTCCCGGCAATTACACTTATCCTAATTGTCCTAGTGCTTATCGTTTAATACCCCTTATTTTCTCCGGCGGTCCGGATCAGGCCGGACATGTAAAAAAATACGGAATAACGGTAACAGCACAAATAGGCGGCGTCGAGTATTCGGATTATTATGGAGTCAATCCATCTGTAAATACGCTAGATGATTTAAATCCTTATGCAACTGTTCCTACGGATTACGGGAATGTTTTAATTGGATCGCCGTCTAAAATTCCTTCCGATCCCGCGGTTAATTGCATCGACAACATCCACAATCATCACATCGAGCAGCAGTAAGATGAGACGCGGCAACGGGGACATGACGAATCGCGCAAGAGAAAACTTCATGCAATGGAAGGCGGAAAGGGTTCGGGGTTCGGGGTTCAGGGTTCGGGATTCAAGCGGGGGAATTGCAAATTGGAAAATGCAAATTGCACAATGCAAATTGAAGAAGAGAGTGGGCAGTGGGCAGTGGGCGGCGAGCGGTCGAGCGGGGGATGCATGGCGCGAAACAGCAAGCGGGTTTGTGCGGAATTCATCATTCATCACAAATCCCTCACCCCCGGCCCCTCTCCCATTGGGAGAGGGGACAAAGAATGGCCGCGGCGTGACGCTGGTGGAAATGCTGATTGTGATAACGATCATCGTGATCTTGACGGTGGCTGCCATAAAGGTCGTTCAGCCCACTGGAGAGCGCCGCGTGCGTGAGGCCGTCCGGGCGGTGAACGTCTACATTTCCTCGGCGCAGCACCGGGCGATAGAGATCGGGCGGCCCTGCGGGGTGATCTTCCACCGGGCAAACGGCACGAATTTTCCCACGGCCTCGACCGTTCTTGACCAATGCGAAGTGCCGCCGCCTTTTTCGGGAGATCAAATTAATGCCGTAGTAAAAGTGCAAAATTGGACGTTCCGCACCGATTACTGGACCGACGCCAATGGATATCAGCACCCATGGCCGTATTGGGACAATGATACAACCAATCCACCGCCGGTATTAAAGACGATTGTGCTCAAGGTTCAGGTCCATGCCGGCGATTTTCCCAACCTGCTGCTGAAATATGGCGATTTAATGCAATTGAACGGCCAAGGACCTTATTACGTCATCATTCAAGACCCCGGCAATCCCACCGATCCTAATTGTCATCGCACCAGGCTTCCCGACTCAACCATGGATCCGCCTAACAATCCCGTGATTTACGATTTTCCGGTAGACGCGACAAACGACAATTACATTATCTTCGACGATTCGGGCGTGAAGATAAAAGATACTGATGGCGACGGTTTTATAGACACGCATTATTTGACTTTGGCTTTAACTGTCCTAAGCACCCCGATGCAAACTTTGCCATGGCCGGAGTATCGCACAAATACCGGCATTTGGTCTCAACCTGTTTCCTTCCAGGTTCTGCGGCAGCCGACGAAAACGGCGGCATCGCCCTTGCGCCTGCCGGAAGGGGCCGTGGTGGACCTGGATTTTTCGGGGACCGATTCCCAGTCGTTCCAGAATCCGTCCGCCAGTTATTACGACGTGGCGGTAATGTTTTCCAGCAATGGGGCGGTGGAGGGCTATTACTGGAACAACACCGTCAATCCCGCTGCGGGACCGATATACATACTGGTGGGCAGCCGGTCGCGGGTGCGGGATTTTGTCAAAGACAAGCTTTTGGCAACTCCCAATCTTAAAGACTTGCCGAATTGGGCCGACTTGTCGAGCCTGTGGATTACGATCAATTATCAAACGGGCCTGGTATCGACGGACGAAAACTGCGCCATAAATTTCGCCACGCAAAAAGATTCGGGAGGAAATCCGATCGATTGGACAACGGCTCCCAACTGGAATTGGACAAATCCTTCCCTTTATTGGCCGTTTTTCATAACTCAGTCCCGCAAGTATGCCCGAGAGTCGCAAAGCATGGGGGGACGGTAAGATGAAAATGCAGAATGCAAAATGCGGAATGCGGAACGAACAGCAGGGTTCAGGGTTCGGGGTTCAGGGTTCGCAGACGAAGATTGTAAATTTTGAATTGCAAATTGTAAGTTGCAAATTGCCTAGGGAGCGGCCCTCACCCCTTGCCCCTCTCCCAAAGGGAGAGGGGATGAATACTCATCCTTCATCCTTCATCCTTCATCCTTCATCCCTCATCCCTCATCCCTCATCTCTCACCCTTCATCCTTTCCGCCGCGGGATCACGCTGATGGAGGTGCTGATATCGATCTTCGTGCTTTCGATCGGCCTCTTGGGCGTGGCGGCGATCATACCGCTGGGCCAGTTGGCGTTGTGGGAAACGGCCAAGGCCGACCGGTGCGGGGCGTGCGGCCGGGCAGCCCTGCGCGAAATCCAAGTGGGACGCATGCTCGACTTCCGCTATTGGTATTGGCTGCCGGGGCCTACAACTCCGCCGCCCCCGACAAGCTGGCAAATCTGGGGTTTTTATCCTCCATTTAATCTTACCACTGTTATTCCCGACATTTACTCCAGCGTTGCCGGCGGATCGAATTTTGACTCCATGCCGTTCGCACTGGATCCCTTGGGGCGTGCAAGGGGGATGCCGGAGGTATTCGGTTTTTACCCCGGTTCCCCAACGACGCCGACGAGTTTTTTGCCGCGTCGGACGCTGCGGTCTACTCCGCTGGCGCCCAGTCCTCCGCCGCCTCAGCCGCCGCCTCCCATGCTTGACGCGGTTGCGGAGCAACTATTTATATGGAACGACGATCTGCCGTTTTATGCGCCAAGAGTTCGGCCCAGCGGCCCGTGCTGGTGCCATCCAAAGATCAGTCCACCGGCGCCGTGAGCGTTAAGAGCCAAGGCGATTATTCCTGGTTTTTAACGGCAATGCCCGCGGCCACTGAGATGTCGCTGCCGGTCGCCCAAAGGCGGGTATTCAACGTGTCGGTGGCGGTTTGTTACAAGCGAAACTTTATGTTTTATATAGCTTCTAATTATCCTTTTAATTTACCCGCCAATATCACAACCAGCACACTGGACAGCGAACACACCGCGTATATCAGCGCCGGCGCGGCCGGATTTCCGGGCATGGGCGTTGGCGGGGGGACGGTGATTTTGGATCGGAAGGTGAATGTAAAAGAAAACGAGTGGGTATTGCTGTATCATCTGCATTTCGATTCCGGCAACAATCCGTTGCCGCAATTGAACCGCATGAACTGGTACCGCGTGGTGGGCGTGGGCATGGATGTTGCGGCCCCGAACGGGCCCACACTCAGTCTTAACGGGCCGGATTGGGACTACAACCTGCCTGCCGTGCTGGTCGTGATTCCGGGCGTGATCGGCGTGTATAACACCACCATGGAACTGGATTGGGATCCGCTGTGGACAAAATAAATCGTCAAAATTTCTCGCAAAGACGCAAAGACGCAAAGAAAACAAAATGATAATCATAAATTACCTGAATATAATGTTGAATTCACTATGCCTGAAATATTAAATATCTTTTTAAAAATTCGTAAAATATCTAAGAGGCTGTTTCAAAACCGGCGGCGTTGGAATGCTAGTAGTGCCGCCAACCCCGGTTTTCAACCACCGGGGCGGCAGTACAACTACCGCCCCAACAGGTATTGAAACAGCTTCTAAATAAAAAAATACTTTGCGTCTTTGCGGCTTTGCGAGAAACAAGGAAAAGGGCGGCTTTGCGAGAAAATGATTATAGGATGAATCTTATGAATGTTAGGTTATCCCATGCCCGCCGCGGGGTGCTTTTGCTTTTGGTCTTGGGCTTATTGGCCCTCTTCGCGCTGGTGGCGGTGGCGTTCGTGATCATTTCCGGCCAATCGCAGCGGAGTTCCAGGATCATGCAGCGCGTGGACCAGACGCTTGTCGATCCGCAAAAGCAGCTCAACGAGGCCATGATGCAGGTGGCCCGGGGGCCGAGCAATTTCGTTTCCGTCATCGGCCCGCACAGCCTGCTGGAAGACATGTATGGGAATACGTCGGTATACGCTCATATTACAAGTGCAACGCCCGTGATAAGAAGCGGCGCATCGGCTACGGATGGACAATTGATTGAAATCACATATGAGCTTGCTTCACCCAGCGTTCTTTATCCAACAGGAACGCCCCCGTGGATTGCCGATCCCAATCCTCAATATCGTCGTCTCGGATGCCTGGTGATGATCCTTGATTCCAATATGATGGGCGCAAGCACGCGGATAGTGGGAATTAATCCCTCTACCGGCCTTCTTCAATTACTGGCTACCGACAAAGTCACGGCATCCAATATTAATTCATATATTGCTGCAACGTCGCAATATCCCAGAATCCTGATCAACGGCGCGCCGTTCAGCGGCACGGGTTTCGGATTCAACCCGGCCTCGGGCAGAATGGACCTTTCCTTCGTTCTCGATCTTGATCCGAACACAAATCCACAGTATAGACAGTGCCTGTCGACAAATCCTACCAACCTGCCGCTGAGTTCCACTGCTGCCATATTCACTTCCGCGCTGCTTCCCAACATGCCGCTTCTGAAATATCTATATTCCCCCGATTCGCTAATATCCAGCACGCCGGGCACGATACCCGGCGGGGCGAACGAGGATTACGACGCCGCCGATTACCAGAACATGGTGCTGGGCGCGGAGATCACCAGCGCCACCGGCAACGTGACTGGCGTTATTCCCTCATTACACCGGCCGGCGCTGGCGAATTATTGGTTCAACCAGCTTGCCACGTCATCGACCTACAATTCAACGTTTTGGCAGGGCATGAATCTCAGCACTGCGCAAAAATGGACGGCTCTCATGCATCCGTACGGGACGGACAACGTGTGGGGCACGGGCGACGAAACATGGTACGACACTATGGACCCGATGGCTATGAAGGCCGCGTTGGTGGCACAGGCCATAGTGAATTTCAAACGGCGCATAATCTGCCGTCCGTTGCCGGAAGACAATCCCGGCTTTGATGGCGGGAATCCCACTTCAAAACTCTCATATATCGACACGACGACGGGCACAACGTATCTTTGGGAGCGCGACAGCGTTTCAGGCTTGCCGGTTCCGGCGGCGAATACGAATTTTCGTTGGGACGTGGACAACGACGGCGACGGGGTGGCGGACAGCATCTGGATCGATCTGGGGTTTCCGGTGCGGGCGGCAAAGGACGGCAAGCTTTACAAGCCGCTGTTCGCCATCCTCTGCCTGGACATGGACGGGCGGCTGAACCTCAACGCCCACGGCGATCTGGCGCAGGCGGCTTCGGGCTATTATCCTGCGGCCGTGCTCCGCCCGATACTACTTTTACCGATAATTATTTTGCCAATCACACATCTTTGCCGACCAATCGCGGGCGGGGTTTCGGTCCGGCGGACATCAATCTTTATTACTCTTTATTTAGCGGAACCAGCCCGGATCCGATCAGCGACTCCGCCGGCCGTGCGCGTTACCGACAACTCCTTTCCGGCATTCCGGCATTGGGAATCGAGGGGCGTTACGGATCGGACGGGGTGCCGGGGGCCTTGGGCACGCCATATTTCTACCAACTCGGGTTGCCTACGCCTCCAACCATCAATTTAAGCCAGCGGGCAAGCAACGATTTTTTGAGCGCCAACAAGTGGTTCGAGTTCGACGGCCTTTACCGGAATTCCACTTCAAAGCCCAGCGACAGCGACCCGAAAACATTGGATCCGAAAAACAATGGCTTCCAGGTGAACGGCGAATTGCCAGACCCGGAGGGGAAGGGCGTGTTGGGGGTCGATCCGGCGGGCCGGCCGATTTTACAGAGCCTGTGGGGCAGCACTTTTATGGATCTGCCTTACGAGCTGAACCTGGGGTGGAAAACCGGGCGCGGCCTGCCAAGCGGCAGCGGAGCCCCCGACAATCCCTTCAGCGTCAACGAACTGGAGCGAATATTGCGGCCGTACGATCGCGACGCGGCATCGCTGCCGGCCCGGCTGGCGGCTCTTACATTCGATCCTGCGCAAAACAAATCGGCCTTGATCAACAAGCGGCAGGAGGTAACCACGGAGAGTTGGGACGTACCGGTTACATCGCCCGCTCTGCCGCCGCACATTCTTACGCGAGTGCAAAGCGATTTGGCGGCCGGCAATATAACGGCCGATCAAATACCCTGGCTTCCGCCGCATCATGTCACCGATTTGTTGAAGGCCTATTATTATTATCAATTAGTCACTGCCGGGGGTATGGCGCCTGCCGCCGCCGCAACGCAAGCCAACAACATGGTAAACGCCTTGACCACGGCGCAACTGGTGCAACTATTCCCGCCGGAGATGCTTGCCGGGCTGAGGATGAATATAAACCGGCCTTTCCCGGGGCCGGGCAACGGCTCGACCAATGATTCCAGCGCCTATGGCATGGCGGCCCTTTGGCAAAGCCTGGGCGTAGGCGGGAGTTACGGCGATTTCTGGTTCGGACAGATGCCCGAATTCCCGGATGCCAACGACGACGTGGGCAATTATTTTCCAAACGTCGATCTCCCTCATATTTCTGCCATTCAATTTCCGGCCCGGCAGTTATACGCGCGATATTTGTATGTTTTGGCCTTGCTGTTGCGCGATAAAAATCCGCCCCCTGCGACTCTGGATCCCCAGGCGCAATGGTTCACGGAAACTTTAACGGACGTTCGAAAAGAAGAGCTTGCCAAAAGGCGCATTGCCCAATGGGCCATTAACGCGGCCTGCTTCAAGACAAACGACTCGATCATGGCCGCGTTCGAGTACGATACCGATCCGCTGGGATACACCGGCACTGCGATCAATGGCTGGCGCGTGGACGGCATTATCGGCACAAATCCTTCAACGTCATCGAGCGATGACAGTCTAGGTCATCGTTGCCTGGTGTGGGGCTGCAAGCCGCCGGAATTGATATTGACCGAGACGCTGGCATTTCACGACCGGCGGAGTGCCGACACGCCCTGGGACGATGGGCTTCATAAAATAATAGGGCCTAATCCAACTGATGACACCAATTTCGATCAGACGCGGGTTCCGCAGGGCTCGGCGTTTTTCGAGCTGTATTGTCCGCGAGACTTCCACGGATCGACTCCGCCTTCCGATCTTTATACTAATAATGCAGGCACATGGTATCTGGACCTGGGCAGGATGGCGCCGGCCGGCAGCGGAGCGCCGGCGTACCCGGTCTGGCGGATCGTAATTAGCGAAAGCACGATAAAGAATCCGCATGATAATGATATAGATTATTGGGTTAATTATCCTTACAAGGTTAGAGATCCGATTACAGGTTCATATCTCAATAATGCAAATCCATATCCCGATAGAATCTCATTTGAACCGGAGCAATATCACGGACAAGCGACAACTTTGTCGCTCCTGAAAAGCGATACCGCTTTGACGGCAAAAGCAACCATTGACCGCATTGTCTGGTTCAGCACCCATGCGCCGACTTCGCAGTACGACCATGATCGAATTTATTATAATTACGCGGGCACGTCAACATGGTTGGAGCGGGGTCATTATGCGATTGTGGGGCCGCGCAAAGAAACGACATTGGGACTGGTAAAACTGGCTCCGACCGATCCCGATCTTGCGAATTATCCCTTGGGAGTGCCCTCATCGCAGAAAATTACCATTCCCACCGCCGCTAATCCAACTGCGCCGGTTACGTACATAAACGGGACGCCGGATGCGAAAATTTCCACTGCCGGAGGGCTTATCGATACCAACAAGATCAAGATGCCCTTGGGGATTATTGTAGGCAATACTCCCAGCGGCTGGAGCACGCCGGTGGGCATCAGTATTTCGGAACCGCTATTTTCTTCTCCAGGTTATTATCAACCGGAGCCCACGATAGCAGGCACGGATAAATACGCCGTAAGTGATGTTTTCGGCAATCCAGTTAAAGAATGGTACGGCGATCCGAAGGAGAAGGATACGACGGAATATTTTCGGAATACTCCATTTGAAGATCCAACGACAACAAACACCCAGCGGCCTTTGCAGGACCCGAGCGAAAACCTTCCTTACCAAGGCACCGTGACCAATTACAAAACGGTATTTTTACAGCGCCTGGCAAATCCGTCGGCGCCGTACGATCCGGCGGCGAATCCATATCTTACCGTGGATTGGATGCCCATCGACTTGACGATTTTTAACGGCGAAACAGATCCCAGGCTTCAGCCATGGCTCCCCAGTCCAGGTATCCCTGAAGCTACTAAGAACACCCCGAAATTTGCCGCGCGGCAGCGGGGAACAACCACCTCGGCGGACTTTAATATTTGGAAACCGGAAAGCGACGATCTCGATAATAGCGTCAGAGCAGGCACAAACGCGTATTTCGATTACAATCTGGTTCATAGCCTGGGGTATCTGAATCAGGCCTTTCAGAACAGCACCGCTCCATATTGGATTACCAGCGCTTCAGGCATGCAGGCGGAATTATACGGCGATCCATCGGTAAAGCCGTTTCCCTGGCTGCCCTGGTTTGGGCGCCCGTATGTGAACCAGTTGGAATTGATGCTGGTGCCGGGCAGCCATCCGGCGCGGCTGCTTTGGGAGTTTAAGCCCTGCTCAAGCAGCACGAATAATTACACGCCCGGCGACATCGCGTCGGCTCCATTCCCGCAACTGCTCAATTTCCTCCAGTCGGGAAATACGAACGGGATGAACCAATTCGGAAGGATTATGGATTACGTGGGCGTGCCGTCGTGGTATGCGGGCACGGAGATTCAGGCCAATCCAAATACAATATCGCCAAGCGGCGTTCCCGCATCGCCGGGTACGCACGTGTTTTTCCCGCCGTACAATAAAATTTCCACGTATCGCGAGCCGGGGCGGATAAATCTCAACACGATTTACAGCCCGGATGTTTTCAACGGGCTTTTGAACGGAAATACGTCGCCGACATGGGCACAGTTCGTGCAAAATCGACGTGGGTACGGTCCTATCGACAACAATGTTCTTTACATGGATTCGATGCATCCCACGGAGTTCAACAGTCCCTTCCGCTCGGGCGGAAGCGTTTATTGGAATCCTCTGTTCTCCTATTCGTCTCCCACGCCTGGAATCAACAGTACGTATTTACGGCAGGACACAACGGCGACAGCTAATCCCTTGTTCCAGCAATATCCGGCCACACAACAAGACGTAACCAACACCGATCGCAATCCGTTCTTCCATTACCAGGGCCTGGAGCGGCTGGGCAACCTGGTCACCACCCGCTCGAACGTGTACGCGATATGGATTACGGTGGGATATTTCGAGGTCAAGCCGAACCGGTTTACGACCCCGGCCGGCTTGCCAGACGACTCGCACCCGGACGGTTATGAATTGGGCCAGGAAATGGGCAGCGACACCGGGGAGATCGTGCGGCACCGGGCGTTTTACATGATCGACCGCACGATTCCGGTCGGATTCCAGCGCGGCCAGGATTTGAACGTGGAAAAGGCGATAATTTTGAAAAGGTTTATTGAATAGAGATTAGAGATTAGCGATTAGAGATTAGAGACTATGTCGCGAAACAGCAAAAAGACGGCACGCATGCCGGCGATGAAGTTTCCGAAACTGCAAAAACGGCTGCGGATGGCAAAAATACCGGCGGAGAAAGGCCGCATGCGAAAAGATAAGCGCTTTCGATGAAGTCGTCGGTTTTTATTAGTTATCAATAGTCAGTTCACAGTTTAATAATTCCTCAGTACATTTGGAACTTATTGCCCTGCATTCCGAGTTCATCATTCATCACTCATCCTTCAGCATTTCCCAAAATCATGGGTTATCGAACGCTGCGGCAATGCGTTGACGATCTGGCGGCCACGGGTCAACTGGCGGTGGTCGAGGAGCCTATCGACGCCGAGTTGGAGGCGGCGGAGATCCAGCGGCGGGTGTTTCGCTCGGGCGGGCCGGCGCTTTATTTCGAACAGGTTAAAGGCTGCCGCTTCCCCATGCTCGGCAACCTGTTCGGCACGATGGAGCGGGCAAGGTATATTTTTCGCGACTCGCTTGAGGGGCTGAAACGGCTGGTCTCGCTCCAGGTCGATCCGGCGGATATGATGCGTCGTCCGCGGTTGTATTTGCAGTCGCCCTTGGTTTGCCTTGAGCATGCGGCCGAAAAAGGTCCGCACCGGGCCGGTGCTGGCCAACGAAATTACGCTGGATCAACTGCCGCAGTTAAGATCGTGGCCCGACGACGGCGGGGCGTACATCACGTTGCCGCAAGTTTACACGGAGGATCCGGAAGAGCCGGGACTTGCCCGCTCGAACCTGGGCATGTACCGCGTGCAGATTTCGGGCGGCCAGTACGAGCCGAACCGCGAGGTCGGATTGCATTACCAGTTTCAGCGGGGCATTGCCGCGCATCATGCCGCGGCACTTAAGCGGAAGGAGATTTTCCGCGTGAACGTGTTCGTGGGCGGGCCGCCGGCGATGACCGTGGCCGCCGTCATGCCCCTGCCCGAGGGCATGAGCGAGTTGGGATTTGCCGGGCTATTGGGGCGGAGGCGGGTGGCGATGATCTGCCGGCCGAACAAGCTGCCCATTGCCGCCGAGGCCGATTTCTGCATCACTGGTTACCTGGATCCCAAGCGGCTGAAGCCGGAGGGGCCGTTCGGCGATCACCTGGGCTATTACAGCCTGGCCCACGATTTTCCCGTGATGCACGTGGAGCACGTGTATCATCGGCCCGGGGCGATCTGGCCGTTTACGGTGGTGGGCCGGCCGCCGCAGGAGGATACGATCTTCGGGCAATTGATTCACGAGTTGACCGGCGATGCGATTGCCAAGACGATTCCCGGTATCAAGGCGGTTCACGCGGTGGACGCGGCTGGGGTGCATCCGCTGCTTCTGGCCATCGGCAGCGAGCGATACGTGCCGTACGAGGAGCGTCGCAGGCCGCGGGAGTTGCTCACGCTGGCCAACGGGCTTCTGGGCCAGGGGCAGTTGTCGCTGGCCAAGTATTTGATGATCGTGGCGGCGGAGGATCAGCCAAACTTGGACGTGCGGGACGTGCGGGACTTTTTCCGGCATCTGCTCCAGCGCGTCGATTGGCGGCGGGACCTGCATTTCCAGACTTGCACCACGATCGACACGCTGGATTACAGTTCGGGCCGGCTCAACGAAGGCTCGAAGTTGGTGATCGCCGGGGCGGGCCCGGCGCGACGAATCCTGCCCGTGGCGCTGGACAGCCGGTTCTCGCTGCCTGAGGATTTGGGCTTTAAAAAGGCGGCGGGTTTTTCTGCCGGGGATTTTGGTTGTCGAGGGGCCTGCGTATCGGGCGGAGGCGGACGGACGGGATTCGGCCATAGAACGCTTTTGTGCGCGTTATAACCGATATGACGTGATTAACGCCTTTCCCTGGGTGGTGATTGTCGATCAAAGCGAATTTGCAGAGGCAAACCTGGAAAACTTCCTTTGGGTCACCTTTACGCGCAGCAATCCGGCCACGGATATCTACGGGATAGAATCGTTCGTGGTCGATAAGCATTGGGGCACTACGGGATCGCTGGTGATCGACGCGCGCGTGAAGCCGCATCACGCCCCGCCCTTGGCGGAGGACCCGGCGGTGAGCAAGCGGATAGACGCCATGGCCGCCCAGGGCGGGCCGCTGCATGGTATCGTTTAGAGATGATTAGGGATTAGGGATTAGAAATCTCATTTAGCCCCCGGTGAATACACCGGGGGTTTTGGTTGCGGAATTGTACCGCGGATATAGCTGTTTAAAGATGATCCAAGAAATACTGTTGGTTGCCTGGTTATTCGTGGTCGGCGCGGCGATCGGCAGTTTCTTGAACGTGGTGGTATATCGGACGCCCAGGGGCATGAGCCTAATTGTGCCGCCGTCGCACTGCCCGGCCTGCAAGCATCGCATCCGCTGGTTCGATAATATTCCTATCTTCTCTTGGCTGGCATTGCGGGGAAGATGCCGGGATTGCCGCTCTTCGATTTCGATTCGATATCCGCTGGTGGAAGCGGTGACGGCCTGCATGTTCGCCTTGCTGAGCACGGTAGAGTTTATCTTCCGAGGAATAAACCTGCCGCTGCGGGAAATTCATGACGGGATAAATTCAAGCTTTTCCGGCTGGGACGATCCGCAACTGTACGGGATATTGCTCTATCACTTGCTGCTTTTATGCACGCTTTTAGCGGCGGCGCTGATCGAGATCGACCGGCAACGTCCGCCGCTGCGCTTGTTTGTGCCGGCCCTGGCCGTCGGCCTGATTGCGCCGTTGATTTGGCCGCATCTGCGGCCGGTGCCTGCATGGCCGGGACTTGCGGATTGGACGAGCCGGGCGTTGGATTGTGCGGCGGGGCTGGCGGCGGGCGGTTCTTTAGGGTATATAGCTTGGCGCTTGCAAGGTGCAAAATCGGCCGGCGGACTGGCCTGGGGGTTGGCATGTGTGGGAATTTTTCTGGGCTGGCAGGCCGCGTTCGGGGTGGGCTTCGTAGTGCTGTTGCTGGGATTGCCGGCCGCGGCGCTTGAAAAAAAGCGAAAAATGGGCCTTTTTTGGCCGTTTACCGCGTTGCTGTATATTGTTACTTTTGGATGGATACTGGCCTGGTCGCCGATTGCCGCTTTAATGAAACGGATTATAAGTTAGAATTGTGTATCGAGTTTGGATTGTTTCGCGGCGAACATCAAAAAACGCGGCAGATCGTCCACGCGGACCCCGGTGTATTCGCCGGAGGATAAATATACATGATCCTTTCCATACTTGAATTCACTGACGTCCCCATGCAATTTGAAACAGAGTGTCGAATACTGAATACTGAAAACTGATAACTGAAAACTTTCCAGCCATGAACGAAGATCGCCAGCGAGAGATAAACCTGCGAAAGATATTGCAGTCGCTTAGTTATCGGGTGGCATACAAGGACGTGGATTTCCTCATGCAGCCCGAACTGCGTGCGGCGCGGATGGAACTCGAGCTTTTGAAGCCGGAACTGTATTTTCAGCGCAACAATATTCGCTCCACGGTGGTGCTGTTCGGCAGCACGCGGATCGTAGAGCCGGCGGCGGCCGAAGAGCAATTGGAACGTGCCCGCGCGCGCCTGGCCGACACGCCCAACGATCCGCGCCGTCAGCGGGCGGTCGCCCGGGCCGAGGAGCTTCTCAAGCGGAGCCATTATTACGAGACCGCCCGTGAGTTCGCCCGCCTGGTTTCAACCGCATCGCAAAGAGAGGACGCCCGCGAATACGTGGTAATCACCGGCGGCGGGCCGGGCATCATGGAAGGGGCCAACCGCGGTGCGTACGAAGTAGGCGCGAAATCCATCGGACTGAACATCCGCCTGCCCCACGAACAACAGCCCAATCCCTACATCACCCCGGAACTATGCTTCCAATTCCATTACTTCGCCATGCGGAAATTTCATTTCCTCTTGCGGGCGAAGGCCCTGGTGGTCTTTCCCGGCGGGTTCGGCACAATGGACGAACTGTTCGACGCCCTCACGCTCCGCCAAACCGGACGGATGCAGGAGATTCCCATCATCATGTTCGGACGGGAATATTGGCAGCGGGCCATCGATTTTAACTTCCTCACCGACTCGGGCACGGTCGAGGATTCCGATCTGGACCTGATCTCTTTTGCCGAAACCGCGGAAGAGGCCTGGAACATGATCCAGCAGTTTCACCGCCACCAACCCAAGGGCGAATGGACCGACGCCGGCAGCGATGCGTGGAGCACGGGCTGACTGGGGATGAGGGATGAACTACAGAATGAAGAATGCAGAATGATGAAGGATGAGAATTCAGGGATAAAGGACACGAGATAAGTGTTCAAGGATAAATGACGCGAGATGATGGTTCAAGGATGAATGATGCAAGATGAGGGTTCAGGGATGAAGGATGAAGGATACCGACCTAGCCGCGAAGCGGCGCGCTATGATAGCCCAGGGCGCAGCCCTGGGTGGGCGGACCGCATCAAACACCCCAAGCCCTGAAAGGGCGCGCTACCGTGTGGGATCAGAGGTTATAAGCGCGAGGCGAGCGGCCGGCGTCAGCCGGCTGAGGGGGGCTTCGGGTATTACAAATTGAACGAATATAAGGCTCCATTAAAAAGGAAAAAAACATGGCGCGAATTCGGATATTCACCGGTTGTTTAGGGATAATACTGCTGCTGGCCGCATCGGGCTTGGCGCAGGAGAAAAAGGACAATCAATCAGCCGGCAAGGCGACGGGGGAAAAACCGGCTGTCCAGAGCTCGGCGGGCGATCCGTACGCCGTGCCTGAAGGAACGCCCGAGGAGCTTAAAGATTTTATATTGAAGATCATGCGAAACCTGCCCCAGAACGACGAGTCGTTGAAAAAGGCCCGCGCGGCCATTATCAAGGCGGCGGACAAAATCCTGGCCGGCAAGCCCAACGAAGAAGAATTGAATTTCGCCGTGACGGTGAAAACGCACACCATGGACAAGGCCGAGGAGATCGTGGCCTTTAGCGAGGAGTTGAAAAAGGCGGGGCATGAAAAACAAGCCCGCTCGGCCATGGACTACACGTTCGAAAATGATCTGCGCAACGCCACGAAGAGCGGAAACGTGGAAGAACTGAAAAAAAAGATCGCCGCCACGCTGGATTATTTCAAAAAAACCCCGCCGCAATCGGCCGACCTGGGCCTGGCCATCATGATCGGACAAATCGCCGAACTCGCCGGCGACAACGCCTACGCCCAGGACGTTTATCGGGCCCTAGGCAAGGTGTTTGTAGAAAGCAAGGAAACGGACCTCGCCGACTTCGGAAAGCGTCTGGAAGGGGCGGCCCGACGGTTGGCGCTTGTGGGCCATAAGATGCAATTGGAAGGCAAACTCATTTCCGGCGAGGCCTTCGATTTCTCGAAATACGAGGGCAAGGTCGTACTCGTCGAGTTTTGGGTCTCCTGGCGACGTGCCTGCAGGATGGAGTTGGCGAAACTGCGGAAATTATACGGCCAGTATCACGACAAGGGTTTTGAGATCATCGGCTTCGGCTGCGACTACCGCCGCGAGGACGCGGAAGATTTCGTCCGCGAGAACCCGATGCCCTGGCCCACCGTCTACGGCGACAAAGCCCCCAGCCCCACGTTCGAATACTACGGCATCATGACCTTTCCCATGGGAATTCTAATCGGCAAGGACGGCAACGTAATCAAGCTGAACGTCAACGCCGATGACCTGGAAAAAGAATTGGAAAAACTCTTGGGGCCGGCAAAGTAGGGTGCGGGCGAAGTAGGGTGCGTGAAACGCACCGTCCGGATAGTCCATGGTGCATTTCAGCACCCTACACGGTTTTGCGGGTGCCATGGCCACGCTTGCGTGGCCATGATTGTATTCTGCTTGCGTGCCGTTGCTGACTTGTGTAGTAGTGCTGTGTGGTAGGATAATCGGGATGGGAAAAGCGGCAATAAGCACATTTCACCCCAGCGGGAGACCCAAAAAAACGCAAATAATTGAACTTATCCCCTTTTTATTCCACTCTTTTTATTCCCTCTTTTTATTCCCCGCCGGGAATATACTCAGGTAAATGGGAGCGTCAATTTGCTAATTCAGAATGGCCTTGTCGAACAAATACAACCTGTAGTGGTTTTTGACTTATGGCAACCACTATAGATTGTGGAAAAATGCCAATTATTCAACAAAGCCGATAACTCGGAATAATTAACAGGAGGTTCTGTTGACATATATTGTCATTTAGCATAAAATGCCATTTATGGAAGAGAAAACTACTCAAAGACTCAAGATGTTGGAGGAAATCTGTCGTGAAAGAGGGTTGCCGTTGACGAATCAGCGGCGCACCGTGCTTGAGGTGCTACTGCAACGGAACGACCACCCCACGGCGGATCAGATCTTTGAGATGGTTCAAGAGCGGAGTCCGCGGATTTCCCGAAGGACCGTTTACCGAGTCCTCGATACGCTAGCGGAACTAGGATTGATCCGCCGAGTTCACCACCCGGGAGCAACTGCCCGCTTTGACGGAAAGACACACCGCCACCATCACCTAGTTTGCATACGATGTAACAAAATTATTGATTTGAAGAGCCCCGGCTTAGATGATATTTCGTTGCCCAAGGGCAAGCCGCAGGGATTTGAGATTTATGATTTTTCCGTTCAGATCATGGGAACTTGCCCGGACTGCCAGAAAAAAAGGAAGGAGTAAACTTTTACTTCGTCTCGCGCGGAGTGGCTCGATTATTAGACCAAAGCGAAAGCAAACACAGGAGAAAAAACATGAGTGATTCCAAAAAACTGACAACAAATGCCGGCGCTCCCGTCGCCGACAACCAGAATGTAATGACTGCTGGACCGCGCGGCCCGATGCTGCTCCAGGACGCCTGGTTCCTGGAGAAACTTGCCCACTTTGATCGGGAGGTGATCCCCGAACGGCGCATGCACGCCAAGGGCTCTGGAGCTTACGGCACCTTTACTGTCACCCACGACATTCCACGCTATACTAAGGCAAAAATCTTTTCGGCGGTGGGAAAGAAGACCGAACTCTTCACCCGTTTTTCCACAGTGGCTGGTGAGCGCGGCGCTGCCGACGCCGAGCGTGACATCCGCGGCTTTGCAATTAAATTCTATACAGAGGAAGGAAACTGGGATCTGGTAGGCAACAACACGCCCGTGTTTTTCCTGCGCGATCCGCTCAAGTTCCCAGATCTCAACCACGCCGTAAAGCGGGACACCCGTACCAACCTGCGCAGCGCACGGAACAATTGGGACTTTTGGACCTCGCTTCCGGAGGCGCTGCATCAAATCACCATTGTGATGAGTGATCGGGGCATTCCATATTCCTACAGTCATATGCACGGTTTCGGCAGCCATACCTTCAGCCTCATCAACGCCAAGAATGAACGTCACTGGGTCAAGTTCCATCTGAAGACGCAGCAGGGCATCAAGAATCTGACCGACGAGGAAGCCGAGGCGATCATCGGCAAAGACCGCGAAAGTCACCAGCGTGACCTGTACGAGAGCATTGAGAAGGGAGACTTTCCCCGCTGGACCATGTTCATCCAGGTGATGCCGGAGAAGGAAGCGGCCAACTGCCCATACAATCCCTTTGACTTGACCAAGGTCTGGTTCCACAAAGACTATCCTCTCATCGAAGTGGGCGTTCTTGAACTGAATCGCAATCCCGAAAACTATTTTGCTGAAGTCGAGCAGTCGGCCTTCAACCCGGCCAACATTGTGCCCGGCATTAGCTTTTCACCAGACAAGATGTTGCAGGGACGGCTGTTTTCCTACGGCGACGCACAGCGCTATCGGCTAGGCGTGAACCATCACTTGATCCCGGTCAACGCCTCCCGTTGCCCATTCCATAGCTATCACCGAGACGGCGCAATGCGGGTAGACGGTAATCACGGCAGTACTCTCGGTTACGAGCCTAACAGCTACGGTGAGTGGAAACAACAACCGGAATTTGCCGAACCGCCTCTCAGCATGGAAGGGGCTGCCGACCATTGGAATCATCGCCAAGATGATGATTACTTCAGCCAGCCAGGCATGCTATTCCGCCTCATGAGCCCGGAGAAGCAGGCGATGCTCTTCGCCAATACTGCTCGCGCTATCGGCGGAGCTCCGAGGGAAATCCAGATTCGCCACATTGGCAACTGCCTGAAAGCCGACCAGGCTTATGGCAAGGGAGTAGCCGACGCACTAGGCATTCCGCTAAGCGAAATACCCAGGAAGGCATAACAAGACAGCTAAAGTGCCGCCATTCAACCGGAACGTTATATTGTCAAGTCGCTGTCGCATCAAGTCAAACGTTTTCTGGGAATTCCAATTATATACCCCGTTTTCGGTATTCATCTACTGAAGTTTCAGCCATCAGCAATTATATATCATTCTAAAGTCTGCTGCCTAAAGCCTATAGTCTATCCCGCATCCCCTAGCCCTTCGCCACCATCGGGCAAAGATACGATGGCGATTTTGTGCTGGTCGGCGTAGGCGATTACGTCATCTTGGTCCAGAAGGATGGTCTTGTTGGCTTCGACGGCCAGCACAGAGGCGCCGGATTGGGACATGGTTTCCAGCGTGCCGTGGCCGATGGTGGGGACGTCGAAACGCATGTCTTGCCGGGGCTTTGCAACTTTGACTACCGTGAAACCGCCGGCGGGACAAAGAGAACCGGCGCGGCGGATGCACTGGTCGGTGCCTTCGACGGCCTCGACCGCCAGCACGGCCTGGTCTTTGACGGCCACGCTTTGGCCGATGTCCAACCGGCCCATCTCCTTGGCCATCCGCCAGCCGAAACGGATGTCTTTCCACTGCCAATCGTTGGGCTTGCGCCTGGTCGGTTCGCCCGGCGGCAGCAGCAGTTCCGGGGCGTAATCGGTGGCCGGGGCCATGCGGATTCCCTCGGAGGCGAACTCGTCAACGATGGCCGTCAGCAGCGAATCGTCGCGGCAGTCCTTTTGCCTGGTCCAGAAATGGGGAAGGAACATGCGAATCGTGCGCAGGTCGGGCAGATGCCTGATCCAGGCGAATCGCTGGAACAGCCGGGTTTTGAAAATCTTGCCGGCCATGGTGACTTCACTCACGCCGTTGCGCTTGAAATAGCGGATCGCGCTGCCGAAGCGGGCCAGGCCCAGCCAGCGGAAATGATCGCAGGCCTGGGCCAGGGCCGGATCGGCATGGCCGATCGTGCCCAGGCAAAATGTTTCGCAGCCTTGGCGGCGAAGGGCATTGGCAATCACAATCGGATAGCGGCCCCAGCCGGCAAGGATGCCGACGCGGCGAGGCAGATCACTGGCAGAGCCAGTGGCACACAGGCGAGGATTCATTGTAGTTATCAGTTGTCAGTTGTCAGTTATCAGTGGTCAGTAGTACGCGGGGGCACTGGCGGAGCCAATGGCACACGCCCTCACCCTAACCCTCTCCCGACCAACCGACCATGCTTCGCATGGTGCCCGTCGGTGCCCGGAGAGGGGACTTTATTATGCAACAAACTTCTCCCGGCGGGAGCGGGGACTTTTTTTATGCCACGGCGCGGTGTTGGCTGGGGTCGTCGTCGGGGTCTTTGTCCGGGGTTTGGCTGATGGAGGGCATTGCTTCGGCAATGCCGGCTTGGGCGGCGAGGCGTTCCACGATGCGCTGCAAGATTTTCAGTTGTTTGCGCATTTCGGGGAGTTTGCTGAGGGCGGCCTGCTTGAGTTTTTGTTCGCGTTCGGGGGTGGCGGGGATGCCGATCATTTTCGCACCCTCGGGCACGTCGTTGGTCACTCCGGCCATGGCGCCGAGGACCGCGCGGTGGCCGATGTGCACGTGATCGCGCACTCCGACCTGGCCGGCCATGACCACGTAATCGCCGGTGGAAGTGCTGCCGGCGATGCCCACCTGCGAGCAGAGCATATTGTGCCTGCCGATGCGGCAGTTGTGGGCGACCATCACCAGGTCGTCGATTTTCGTGCCCTCGCCGATGACGGTCGGCCCGTATGTGCCGCGGTCGATGGTGGAGCCCGCGCCGATCTCGACGTCGGCCCCTAGGATCACGTTTCCGAGCTGCGAGGAGAGCACGTGTCGGCCGTCGGCGAAACCGTAGCCGAATCCGTACGCGCCCAGCACGGCATTGGCATGAATCACGCAGCGCGGGCCAACGATCGTGTCTTCGTACAACACGGCGTTGGGGAAGATGGTCACGTCCTCGCCGATTTGCGAGCCGTGCATGATGTGCACGCCGCAGTGGATGGTCGAACCACGGGCGATGATCACGTCGTCGCCGATGGTGGCGTAGGGGTGGACGTCAACGTTTTCGGCGATCTTGGCCGTGGGGCTGATTACGGCCAGGGGGCTTAGGCCGATCCGCCTTTTGCGTCGCTGGGGATGGAAATGGAGGACCACGATGGCAAAGGCCCGATGCACGTCGTTGACCAGAATGGCGGGAAAATCCTGGGATGTGAAATTTTTGGGGGCAATAACGGCCGCGGCCCTGCACTGCTGCAAGAGGTGGTTTTTGCCGTCGCCGTCGATGAGCGTGATCTGACCGGGCTCGGCGTCGCGGAGCGAGGCCGCTCCTTGGATCAAAATGTTTTCATCGCCGAGAAGCCGACCCTCGACCAGCGCCGCCAACTCGCCCAGAGTAGCCTGCATGACGCGGATTCCTTTCCATCAGTCCCCTGTCCGACCCCCATGAAAAGTCGGGTCGATATCGAGAGGCAAGGCAATCTACCAAACCCCTGTCGGGCGGGCAAGGGCAAAAGGCGGGAAGTTAGCGATTTACGCGTCCTTATTGCAAATTGAAAATTGTAAAATGCAAATTGCAAATTGAACGAGCCAAAGGGGTTACGGCGTCGGGTGGTCAATATGCCAATGTATTCGCCTCGGGGGCCACCTGATCGATGTTAGGGGGGATTTCGGCCTTGGCATTGCCCAGGGCCCAGGCGATGCCGCCAAGGAGGATTTGCTGGAAGATTTTGTCGTTCCAGATTTCCTGGCGATGTCCCAAGGAGGTGTAGAAGACGCGGCCCTTACCGTACATGTGCGCCCAGGTAGCGGGGAAGGGCGGGCGCTGATAAGTGGGGCCTTTCATGCCTTCGGTCTCTTGAACGAGGATGACGTGCAGGTCCTTGGCGAATTTTTTGAAGGTGTACCATTCCTCGAACAACTCGATGGAATCGCCGAGTCCTTTCATGCCGGGAAAATTGGGGTCCACGACGCGGTTTTTCGCCTTTTGCTGGGCGTCGTGCTTGATGAATTCCGCGCCGACCATAGCGATGTAGGGATCGATTTCCGGGCTGTTCTTGTTGGTAAATGTATCGGTGGCCGAGTGGATGCCGATGAAGGATTTGCCGGCTGTAATGGCATCGAGCAATTTTTTCTTTTGCCCGTCTGACAGCGGATTTCCGGAGGTGTAAAAGGCGAAGGCGTCGAATTGATCGAGGTCGCCATCGAAGACGTCCGGGTCCTGGGAGCAGACGACATCGAAGCCGGATTTTTCGCCCCATTCGGTGAGCAATTTTTCAGAGCGGCTGAGTTTGCCGTCGGTTTTTTTTCGATCGACCTCGGGGTGCACGAATCCTGCGCTTTTGGTGAAGTAGAGGATTTTTTGTTTTTTATTATCTTCGGCCATGGCCCAGCCGAGCGGATAGGCGGAAAGCCCGATAAGGGCGGCGCCGGTGGTCAAGAGCATTTCGCGGCGATGCATGGGAAGGCTCCAAGTTTAAAGTTAACAGTTTACAGTTGTCAGTTTACAGTTTTTCGATCCAGTTTCAAAACGAAAGGTTTAATCGCGGAACAGCCCTCACCCTAACCCTCTCCCGACCCACCTTCGGTTGGTGCCCGGAGAGGGAACTTTTGGGATTGGCTCTTCATATAATCCAGTCGGGCGAGGCCGGCGGCGCCGATGTAGCCGGCGTCGCCGCCGAGTGAGGCGAAGTCGATGATGGTTTTTTCGGCGAGGATGGGATAGGCGCGGCGTTTGACTTCGGCGCGGATTTCGGCGAGAAAACTGCGGCCGAGTTGGGACTGATTGCCGCCGAAGGTCATAGCCCCGCCCAGGAGTATGCCGTTGGGATCGAGGGTGTGCATGACGTTGGTGATGCCCACGCCGAGATAGCGGGCGGTATCCATGACGATGTCCAAGGAGAGCGGATCGCCGTTTTCGGCGTGTTTTGCCACCAGGAGCGGCGTGAGTTCCTGGCCGGTTTTTAAATCGGCGGCAAGCGTGGAAGATCGGCCGGCATCGAGGGCCTCGCGGGTGCGTTTGATGACGGCGGTAGCACTGGCGTAGGCCTCGAGATGACCGCGTTGGCCGCAGCCGCAGAGGCGGGCGTTGGGCGAGAAATCGATGATTATGTGCCCGCATTCGCCGCCGTGGCTGTGCTCGCCGGACAGGCAGAGGTCACCGATGATGATGCCAGTTCCGATGCCGGTGCCGAGTGTGAAAAGGACCATGCTGTGGAAATCCCGCCCCGATCCTATCCAGAACTCGCCATAAGCCGCGGCGTCGGCGTCGTTGGCAAAGGTTACCGGCAGGCCGCAGTGGAAGCTGACGCGGTCGCGCAAGGGGAAGTTGTCCCATCCTTTGAGGTTTGCCGGTTTGACGAGTTTGCCGGCGGGGATGTCCATGGTGCCGGGCGAACCGAGGCCGACGCGGGCGACATGGGAAATATCGACGCCTGCCTTTTCGGCGACCTGCAAAACGGCCTTGCCCATCCGCAGCGAGGCATCCTCCGGCCCTTTAGGCACGAGGGTGGGGACGCTCAGCCAGGCCAGCGGTCGGCCCAGGTCGTCGACTATGCCCGCCTTGATGTTGGTCCCTCCTAAATCCACACCGATAAAAAACGGTTTTTGGGCATGATCGGGGGAGATGAACTGCTGGTTGTTGCGGGACATTGGCAAGTACCTGGTTTGTAATTAAAAAGGCGTAGCAAACACTGGCAAAGCCAGTGGCACTCTGTGAACACTGGCAGAGCCAATTACACTATGCGTAAAAGTGATAATATAATGTTTTTTCGCCAGGCGGCAATCGAAGTCAAAAAGACTTAAAAGGGGACAATCCCATTTTTGTTGCACAATAATGCGACAGTCCACCATACCCCACCCTCCCCTAGGCCGGGGTTTCCGGGTCTTGTAGACTTAAGTTGTGTAATAGCATGTCCAGCCCAAAGGGGAAAACCCACTTTTTAAAACAATTGATGTAGGGTGCGTGCTTGCACGCAGGCGATATCTCGCAGAAACCGACAGCGTGGGTGCAAGCACCCACCCTACAAAGACAAAAAACTCATAAAAACCAGGATATCACCTTATGTCCACAGCCGAACAACTTTACGACGAAGCAATCGATCTGCAACAAGCGGGCAAACTGGACGAAGCGGTAAGCAAGCTTGAAGAACTAATTGTATCGTATCCCGATTATGCACTGGCGTATGCCGGGCTAAGCGTATTTTACGGCAAGCAGGGCCGGCACGCCGAGGCCGTGGAACACGCGCGGAAGGTCTGCGAACTGGAGGCCGATGATCCGTTCAGCTATATGGCCTTAAGCCTGATCTGCCAGCGGGCGGGAATGATTCCCGAGGCTGAGATGGCCATGAACGAGGCATTGCACCGGCAATGGGAGGCGAGGCAGAAGAAGGATGAAAAGAAGGATGAAGGATGAGGGATGAAGTAGACAGTGGACAGGGGGCAGTGGACAGAGAGGGATGGGCAATTGCTAAACGCCCTCACCCCTAGCCCCTCTCCCAAAGGGAGAGGGGAATTTTATGTTGGGCATTCAATCGCGGAAGTGGAGTTTCAAGACGTATTCTTCCCAATCGCGCTGGAAGGCGTCCATGTCGTCACGGGCGAGGACGGATTTCAGGGTGTTGTAGCCGGTGGGATCGTCGCGGCGGTTTTTGTAGAATTGGCGATAGAATTTTTTCAAGAGATCGTGTTGTTGAAGGTAATAGCAGAGGTATCGGGCCTGGGCGTAGTTTGTGCCCTTGTCTTTTTCGTAAAAATCGCTCGTGCCGCTGGAACAGAGGGTTTTGAACGGGGGCACTTTATTCGCCCGGATAGCCTCTTGCAGACCGGGCAGGCGCCAATTGGTGTAGCCGACGATTTGGCCGTTTTCCTCGCCGCTTTGTTCGTAGAGCGAGCCTAGGCCCTCGTTAAACCATGCCGGGCAGCCGGGGAAGTTGGCAGCCATGAAGGGATGCACAATTTCGTGGACCAGGGTGCCGCCGCCGGTGGCGATGTTCATCACCATGGCGCGATCCTGGGCGGAATAGTAACCGTAGGGCGTGTCGGGCTTTTTGTGGAAAAGACGCCGGGCGTTTTCCTCGTAACTGTCCTTGTCTTTAAAGAGCCAGATGTCGATGATCTCCTCGGGGTCCTTGGCGAAGTAGGCGTCTTTGAGTTTTTTCACGGCCCAGGCCACGGTTCCATCGGCACTGCGTTTGACAATGGCCGGGTCTTCGTCGCCGATCACCACAAAGGGCGGGGTAATGATGATAGTGAACTTATCGTCGGCTTTTGTCCGTAGTTGTGTAACGTGGGCGGCGAAATCGGCGTCGGAAAAAGAGTTTTTTTCGGCCGACAACGACGGTGGGTTTCCAGCGGCAAGGGCAATGAGGATAATCGCGGCAAGGCCGGTTTGTCTGTTCGGCGAGATTTTTAGAAACGTTAAGGACATTTAAGCAAGACGGCACACGGAGTGTGCCTGCTACATTTTTATTGCCCTCACTCTAACCCTCTCCGGGCGCCGACGGGCACCATGTGAAACATGGTCGGTTGGTCAGGAGAGGGGAGTTTTTTTGTTTATTTGGCGGCTTCCAGGCGGAGGGGGACTTGGATTAATTTGCCGGCGCGGATAACGGTGAGCATTACCTGGTCGCCGGGATGCTTGTTTTCGATGGCGTCGAGGAAATCGTTGGGGGTGCGGATTTGTTTACCATCGACGGCGGTGATGATATCGGCGGCGGCCAGATTCTTGGAGATAACGACGAAAATCCCCTGTTGTTTTCGTTCGATGAGGGGGACTTTCAGGCCGGCTTTTTCCGCCGGTTCGCCGGGGACAAGCGACTCGATCAGCAAACCGAGGTCGTTGCGGCGGACCTGGGCAATGCCCGATTCGGGCCGGATAACACGGTGGTTTTGAATGAGTTGCGGCACTACGCGGGCAATGGTGTTAATGGGGATGGCGAAGCCCACGCCCGCGTTTTCGCCGGTCAAACTGGCGATGGCGGTGTTCATGCCAATCATCTGGCCGTGGCTGTCCAGGAGCGGTCCGCCGGAATTGCCGACGTTCAATGCGGCATCGATTTGGATAACCGATTTGATGATGCGGGCCGTGCGCTTGGCGGGCAAGGAGCGATTTAAACTGGATATGATGCCGGTGGTCAAGGTGCGTTCAAAGCCAAAGGGATTGCCGATGACAAATACCCTTTGGCCCACGAGCAGGTTTGTGGAGCTGCCGAAGGAGACCGGGAATAGCAGTTCGGGCGGGGCGTTGATCTTCAGGACCGCGATGTCGGTGGCGGGATCGACGCCCACGATTTGGGCCGGATATTCGCTGCCGTCGAACAAAGTGACCTGGATTTGCTTGGGGGCGGGCTCGAGGTCGATGACGTGGAAATTGGTAAGGATGTGACCCTGGCGGTCGATTACAGATCCGCTGCCTTCGCCTTCGGCCGCGACACCGAAAAATGAACGTTCGCCGGTGACGTTTATGTTGACCACGCTGCGGTTGACGTCCTGATATACCCGGACATTGACCTGCTCGTCAGGGGTCAACTGTTGCTGATCGGCAACAGTGAGTTGGTCCTGGGGGGCAAACGAAGTGGCTGGGCCGCCGGCCGGAACGCCTACAGGCACTGTACCTTGCGGCGGCGACCAAGGGGCAGGTTCCTGGGCGACCGATTGGAGCTCCCCGACCGGGCCGCCAAACCAGATAACGGCCACCGCCGTGCCCGCTATACCCGAAAGTAAACAAAGAAAAATTAGTTTGCGCATGAAGTTCACCAATTTAACTAATGGACGGATGTTGCGCCGATACGCCGGTCCAGTATTGTCTTTTGCCGGCGGCTGTTCCCCGCGAAACCGCAAGCGGCTCGTTTGTCTGCGGCAACAAATCAACCGGATAACAGGCACGTGTTCGATTATTCCCTATCATACACCTCTGTGCCTATTTTGGGGAGATAATACTGAAATGAGCAAAAATAAGGCCTAACCACGGTGGTATATGTATCCCACCGATGGTGGGAAAGCAATCGACGTATACTATACAATTAGAACTACCTGTTTTTATAGTGGCAAACAGTTGATAAGTTAGATAAAATAAGGTTGGTTATATAAGTGCGTTTATTTTGTGGGATTGAATGTCAATTATACGGGCCCGAAAGGGACATTCCCTTTTTTTGCTGAAACAAAAATGGGGTTGATTTCTGAAACGGAACAAATTACCAAAAACGGCGTGCGCGTTGATCTTTCAAGTGTTTGAATATGTTGGAGAAGCTTAAGATGAGTAAAAGACATCTCATTCGCCTGGCTGCGACTATATCGGCAGTCATATTGTTTTCCGCCTTTTTCGCATCCGATCCTGCGGGGGCTTTTGCCGCGTCGATTGAAGCCCGCATGGACACATTTACTAATCCCGACGGGACCAACTTTTTTGCCATAAGTTTGAAGCCGGAAGGGATCGCCGCGACAGACGAGCCGCGCGACGTGGTGGTGTTGTTCAACACGTCGGCGGGCCAGACGGGCGAGTTCCGCGAAAAGGCGTTGGCAGTTCTGCAAAACATGGTGTCCGGCATGTCGGCCGGCGATCGGGTGCAGTTGATGGCGGTGGATTTGAAAGCGAACGCATTGACCAAGACGTTCGTCGATCCGAAGGGCGAGGAAATGTCCGATGCAATGGCGCGTTTGAAGGCCCGGACCCCGCTGGGTGCAAGCGACATGAAAAAGGCCTTGACTGCGGCGGCGGGCAGTTTTGCCGCAGATGCGAAAAATCCCAAAGTAATAATTTACATTGGCGACGGCCGAAGCACGGCTAAATTTCTTACCGCGGAGGAATCGGCGGAATTGATCGGCAAATTGGCGGAAAAACGGATTTCCATGGACAGTTACCTGATCGGTCCCAAGGTGGACATGCAAATAGCGGGCGCACTGGCCGGGCAGACGGGCGGAATGGTCGTAAACGACGCGGCGGACGTTGCGGTTGAGCAAGCGGCCGCGGCGTTGAATACGGCGATCCGCGGCGCGGTGTTGTGGCCGCAAGATGCAACGTGGCCCGAGGGACTTGCCGAGGTATTTCCCAAGCATACGCCTCCGCTTCGCGGTGACCGCGACAGCGTGGTGATCGGCACGTACAAGGGCGAGGGTCCGTTCGAGATTCAATATCCGGTCGAGGGTCTCGGCGGCGGGGAAAAACTATCCGTCACGGTAAAACCGGGCGTGTCGGACGACGCCAATAATTACCTGATGCAGGCGGTGGAATATGCGCGTCTAAGCGGGGGCGCGACCTTGCCGCTTGCGGGCAGCGAGTCATTGGAGCAATTGCGGGCGGCGGCGAGCGCGGGAGAGATGGGCATCAAAACCCTGCGCGGCAGGCGTTGGCGTCGGGGAATCTCGAGAGCGCGGAAAAACTAATCGGCGAGGCCTTGCGCCAGGATCCCAACGACGCGGAAGCTCTGGCACTTAAGGGTGCGCTGGCAAAGAAACGCCAAAGCGGCGCGGCGTCGGGCACGGGGACCATGATCGCCGCCGGACAGCCGGCCTCCGGGGGCGAGGGCGAATTAAACCTGGTGGACCCGGGCGCGGTGATCAACGATCCGCAGGCCGGGGCGTTTGCCGAGGGATTCCAGCAGGAAAGCAGGATCAAGGCCCAGGTGGTGCAGGCCGAGGTCATAAACGCCATCAATCACGCCCGGAAAACGATGAGCAGCGAGCCGGACGCGGCGTCGCAGGACCTGCGATTGATGCTGCAAAACGTGCAGCAGCAGGCGGATTTGAATCCGGACGTTCGCGACCAGTTGTCGGATCAATTGCGGACGGCCTTGCGCGAGGCAGCGCGGCAAAAAGTGGCGGTGGAATTTCGCCGCCAGCAGCAGCAAGAGAGCATGGCGGCCGCCCGGGAAAGGCAATTGATCACCGAGAACCTGCTCCGCAGCCAGCAGAAATTGAAGCAATTGATGGACCGTTTTGATTCGTTGATGGACGAAGGCAGGTACCAAATGTTTGAATTGGATCAAACCAAGTATCGGCAGGCCGAAGAGGAAGCGGCTGACGAGGCGATGAAGGTCGCGCCGGAGGCCCCGGTACCGGCCCAAGCCGCGACTTTCGCCCGGACCTTGGGTTATTATCAGGAACAGATGGCCGTACATTTGGCGCAGCAAAAGGCCTTTGTTGACACGATGTACCTGGTCGATAGATCGGCTATTCCATTTCCCGACGATCCGCCGATTGTCTACCCATCGGCCGAGATCTGGCAACAGTTGACGGTGCGGCGCAAGGACAAATACAGTTCCATGGACCTGGCAAAAACCAGCCCGGCGGAAAAAAAGATCAAAGACGCACTTAAGTCGGAGACCAAAATGGAGTTTGTGGACACTCCCCTGTCCCAGGTGATCGATTGGTTGAAAAACTATCATAAGATCGAAATCCAATTGGACACCCACGCGCTGAGCGAGGCGAATATCACTTCGGATACGCCGGTTACCAAGGATCTCAAGGGCATAACCTTGAAATCGGCCCTGCGTTTGATGCTCCGCGATTTGGGAGATTTGACCTACGTGATCCAAGATGAAGTATTGTTGATCACCACGCAAGACGAGGCGAACAGCCGGTTGGTCACCAAGGCATATCCGGTGGCCGATCTGGTGATACCCGTAAATGCAAACATGATGGGCGGCATGGGAGGCATGGGTGGAGGCATGGGGATGATGGGGGGCGGCATGGGCGGCGGCATGGGCGGCGGCGGCATGGGCGGCATGGGCGGCGGCGGCATGGGCGGAGGGGGAATGTTCAATGTCCCCCATGAATTAATGCCACTCATGAAGAGACAAATGTATCAGCAACTTCAACAAGGCGGATTCCAAGCGTTTGCGGTAAAAGACGATCTGAATGTGCCGGTGAAGGGCAACGAGCCTGGCGGGGCCCCCTCACCCCCGGCCCCTCTCCCAAAGGGCGAGGGGAGATCAGTGAATCACAAGGGCGCAGGCCAGACGCCTGCGGCACAACAGACGGGGGCGAAATTTGAACGGATTCCGATCGAAAACGCGGCGGACAAGGATGCGGAGCAATATTGGGAGAAATATTTTTCCACGCACACGCCCCAGCCCGCCGCGGTGCGCGACGCGGTGCGCAGGCTGATGAAGGACAAGAAATACGATCAGGTGATTGCAGTGATCAACTCGGCCTTGCGCAATCGGCAGGCGCAGCCGTGGATGTACGAAGCCATGAGTTTGGCGATGCAAGCCGCGGGCCGTCCGAAGGAAGAGATCGAGCAGGCGGTGATGTCGGCGGTGGATTTTTCCAACAGCACGGCAGACCTCACGTACATCGGCACATATCTGATGCAACTGGGACTGAAGGAGCGTGCACTGGACATTTTCCGCCAGGCATCCCAGCAGGATCCGATCCAGCCCGAACCATACATGCTGGGCCTGAAGGCGGCCAGGGACCTGAACGATTTGGACGGTTTGCGCTGGGCCAGCCTGGGGATTTTGAACCAGGCATGGACCAAGGATCACGAGCAGGTATGGCAGGCGGGGGTGGGCGTGGCAAAGGAGGTTCTCAAGCGGCTAAAGAGCGAGAATCGCGAGAAAGAAGCGGGTGCATTCGAGGCCGAATTGGATGAAGCCATAGCCCGGGATTGCGTTGTAGTGGTGCATTGGACAGGCGACGCGGACGTGGACCTGATGATCGAGGAACCGACGGGCTCGATATGCTCGTTGCGCACCCCGCGGACAACGGCCGGGGGCGTCATGTTGGGCGACGCGCTTTCGCAAACCGCAAGCGACAATTCCGGCGGTCATTCGGCAGTCTACGTGTGCCCCCGGGGTTTTGACGGCACTTACCGGTTGAAGGCCTGGCGAGTTTGGGGCAAGGTGAACACCGGCAAAGTTACGGTGGAAATTACCACCCATTTCCGCGATAAAAATCCGATTACGGCGAGCAAGATACTTCCCTTGGAAAAGGACGAGGTACTGGCGGTGTTTGACTTAAAGGACGGGCGGCGGAAAGAATCGCTCCGCCAACAGCAGATTGCCAACGCGGCGGCGGGTCAAATAGCCGTGAATCAGCAAATATTGAATCAACAAATCACGGCGGCCATCGATCCACACGTGCTTGCCAGCGTGATTTCGAGTCAAACGAGCGGCGCCGGTCTTGACAATTCGAGCGGCGTTGCGGCGGGCCAGTTCGTCCCATTTGTGGCCAGGGGCGTGGTGGGCTATGAGCCGCAAATAGCCTGGATACCCGCGGGCACCTTCTTTAATGCCACTGCGGTCGTATCCGCGGACCGGCGTTATGTGCGCGTGTCGTGTTCTCCCACGTTTATGGGCATCGGACAGGTCGCCACGTTTAATACAACCACTGGATTGACAGGAACGAGTTCGGGCGGCAACACCAGTTCGGGCTTTAGCGGCGGCAGCGGCGGCAGTTCGAGCGGCGCCGGCAGCTCGAGCGGCACCGGCTCATTTTAATCCGGGGAAAATTAATATTATTACGTCTGGCCGCAGGTTTTATCCCACTCGGGCGGGAATAAAATCTGCGGCTTATTTATTGTCCAAATCGCGGGCGGCGGGCAGGTTTGAGATCTTGGCGCGGTAGGATATCAACCACTGTTCGATCTGCCCGGCCAGGATCGTTTGCCCCTGAAATTGCGCGTGCTCGAGTGCAATCCGGGCCGTGGCGACAGCCTTGGAGGATTGGCCCGTTTCGGCATAGGCCGACATGAGATCGACATACGCCATGCAGTAGTCGGGACTGAGGAGCAAAGCCTGCTCGTAATGTTCGATGGCTTCGGGCAGCCGGCCTGTGCGGGCCAGAACAAGGCCCAGGTTATAGTGCCCCTCGAAGTTGGATTTGATCGCCAAGGATTGCCGGTATTGTTCGATCGCCTCCCGATACCGGCCCAATTGGGCCAATGCGATGCCAAGGTTATTGTGGACATCGTAAGCGTCGGGGTTCAGGCGCAGGGCTTGATCATAACATTCGATTGCCTGTTGATATTGGCCGGACGATTCATAGATATTTCCCAGGTTGTAAAGGGCTTCGGGGAAATCGGGTTGATAACGGATCGCCAGCCGGTAATGATCGAGGGCTTTTTGAGTGCGGCCTGTTTTTTCCAGGATTTTAGCCAGATTGTAATGAGCGGCGGCATGATCGGGTCTTTTTTGCAGGACAAGCAAGTAATTTTCGGCGGCCTCGCGCAACATGCCCATATCCAAATACGCATTGCCCATGTCATAGTTTACGGCGACGTAATCCGGAGAGCCTTTCAAAGCCTTGCGGAAATATTCCATGGCTTTTGCGGGCGAGCCATCGCGGGCCGTTATAATGCCCAAGTCGTAATAGGCAATCCAGCAATCGGGATTTTTTTTCACGGTGTCGGTGAACAAGGTGAAATCATCGCGGTACAGCGTGCATTGCCGCCAGGTGGCCAAGACAAGCACTGCGGCCGCCAGGCAGGCGAGGGCGATTGCCGTCCTGCGCGCTGCGGGCCGCGCATGCGAAGTCCATGCGCTAAATCCCGCCGACGCCAGGGCAATCGCGCCGATCAGGGCGATGTACTGATAATGGTCCGACACCAGCGAGATCTGCATGAACAAGGTGTCCCTGAATCCCATAACCGGCGTCAAGGCGAGGCAGAAAAATCCCCAGGCCGCCAGAAACGGCCGGCTCCAGGAATTTCTATAGCGCCACAGCACCGCCGTAACAACAAGGGCAGCCAAGAGCGGCAGCCAGCAGAGCAAATTGCCGGCTTCGATGCGCAATTGCGGATACATGAAGGCCAAATTGAGGGGCAGAACGGCCTTGTATAAATAGAACCAGACGACGCAGCCCGCCCCCATCAGACGTTCCCAAAAACCGGCGTCGCGGATTACCGCCACCGTATTATGAAATTGCGACCACACGTTGAGGGCCGCAAAAATCGCGGCGACCAGGAAAAACGGCGCGGTCCTGATGATTTCTCTGCGCACAAAACGGCTTGTCTCGATTTTCATGGAGGTGGAAGCCGGAACAGCCCCCGCGGATTGCAAATACCAGATAATTCCCAAGAGAAGCAGCGGCAGAAACGCCACCGATCCTTTGCCGAGCATGGCACACACAAAGGCGGTCAGGCTGAGCCAATACCAGAAATGAAAGGACAAAGGACGAAGGACGAAGGACGAAGGCAGGCGAGCGAGACCGATGTATTTCAGATACCACAGGATCGAGAGGAGGAAGAAGAGCATGGCCATCAGGTTTTTCCGCTCCGAGATCCAGGCCACCGACTCGACGTTCACCGGGTGCACGGCAAAGATCAATGCCGCGAGGTATGCCCCGGGGATGGACAGATTCCGCAATAAAATCCAAATCAGCAACGATGCGGTTATGTGTAAAATCAGGTTTGTAGCGTGGTAGCCGGGCGGATTCATGTCCCACATATGCCACTCGATCCAAAAACTGGAATCGGACAAGGGCCAGTAATCCATGGCCTTGGCGGCGCACCAGAACAGGCGCAGGCCGTCCGGATTTTTGACGATCTTGTTTTGCACGATATAAAAATTATCGTCGCAAACAAATCCATTATTCAGCGTTGGGAAATAGGCGACCGACGCGACAAGTATAACGACCGCCGTCCCGAGCAGGATCGTGGATCTGAAAGAATATCCCGGGGAGATGGGGATAACACGCTTTTCGGATGTGTTTTCAAAATTGCACATGAACCGACTAACTGAGGCGGCCCTCACCCTAACCCTCTCCCAAAGGGAGAGGGGACAATTTTGCATCCATCTCCCAAAGGGAGAGGGAATTCTTGCGGAGGCATAATTTTATTATACCTTAATTCGGAAGGGTCAATTTGCGGGGCGGATCATGCCGGGATAGACGTCGAGATCCAGGCTTTCGACGCGGCCGGCTTTGAGGCGTTCGACGGCAATAGCGCCCATTACGGCGTTGTCGGTGCAGAGGCGCAAAGGGGCGACGTGGAGGCGGATGTTTAGCCGCTTGGATTGTTCGCTTAGCCGTTGGCGGAGGCGCGTGTTGGCGGCCACGCCCCCGCCCACGCAAAGCACGCCCATGCCGGTTTTGCGCAATGCGGCAAAGGCCTTGCCGACCAGGCAATCGACGACCGCCTCTTGAAAACTCGCCGCCAGGTCGGCCACCTTGTCGGGCGGAAGATTGATAGCGGAAAAATCGGGTTTCCCCGGCCCGGCAATGGCGTAACGAACTGCGGTTTTCAATCCGCTGAAAGAGAAATCCAGGCGATCGTCGTCGCCGAGCAATGCGCGGGGAAAATTGTACGCCTTGGGATTGCCGTTCTGGGCCGCGCGTTCGATAGAAGGGCCGCCGGGATAAGGCAGGCCCAGCATGGCCGCCACCTTGTCGAAGGCCTCGCCGGCGGCGTCGTCGATGGTCGAGCCCAAGAGATCGAATTCCAAGGCGTCGCGGCAGCGATAGAGGCTGGTGTGGCCGCCGCTGATGATCAGGCCGACGCAAGGAAACACGTCTTCATCGGCGGCCAGGCGGCAGGCGTAGATGTGTGCCTGGAGGTGGTTGACCGCCAGGAGCGGAATACCCCGGGCCAGGCAAATTGCCTTGGCCGCCATCAGTCCCACGAGCAAGGAGCCGGCCAGGCCTGGCGTGTTGGCGACCGCCACGGCATCGATGTTCTTTAACGCCAGGCCCGCCTTGTGCAGAGTTTCGTGAATTACGGGCAAGATGCGTTCCACATGGGCCCTGGAGGCGATCTCCGGGACGACTCCGCCGAAGCGGCGGTGCAGATCGTCTTGCGAGGCCACGACTGAGGAAAGGACTTGCAGGCGGTCGGTCACAATGGCCGCGGCGGTTTCGTCGCAAGTGGTCTCCAGGGTGAGGATGTTCATGAATGATGAATGAAGAATGATGACTGATGAATATCAATTTATTTGCCGTCGTTTTTTTGTTTTGCCAGTTCGTCGGTGAGGTAATTTATGGCCATTCGGAGTTGGCGATCGGCAAATGGTTTTTCATTTTTGGGGGCGGGCGAGATTTTATCGGGGGCGGATTTATCGGTGTTTCCGTTGCGGAGGATGTCGCGCTGGCGGCGGTCTTTAATAAGTTCGGCCAATTCCTTGTCGCCGAGTTTCAGTTCGTATCCTTTATCGGGCACGATGCCCCACTGGTCCTGGTCCTTGGCGTCGGGGAAGCGGTGGATGTTTTTGCCGCTGGGGCGGAGATATGCGGCGGTGGTGAGTTTCAGGGCACTTTTGCCGTCTTCCAATTCGATCACGCTTTGCACGCTTCCTTTTCCCCAGGTGCGTTCGCCCATGATCATCGCCCGGTGGTGATCCTGGAGGCAGGCGGAGACGATTTCGCTGGCGCTGGCGCTGAAGCGATTGACCAAGACGGCCATGGGGAAGCCCTCGAAGGTGCCAGGTTTGTGGGCGTCCCAGGAGCGTTCGGGGGAGTTGCGGCCCTTGGTGCTGACGATTCGACCCTCGGAGACAAAGAGGTCGGATACTTCGATGGCGGCGCCGAGCAGTCCGCCGGGATTGAAGCGGAGATCGAGCACGAGCCCGCGCATACCGGCGGTCTGCAATTGTTCCAAGGCCCGCTGCAATTCGCCGGATGTGTCGCGGCTGAAGGCGGTGATGCGTAAATAACCGATGCGGAGATTGGGATCGAAGAGGAAATCCCATTTGCCGTCGCCTTTGCGGCGGACGCCGAGGACGGTTTCCACGTGGATCAGCTTGCGGGTGACGCTGATTTGTTCCTTTTCTCCGCCGGGATGGATGACGGCAAGTGTAAGGGAGGTGCCTTCTTTGCCTTTGAGGCGCTGGGTGGCCTCGTCGAGGGTAAGGTTGTCGGTGCTTTTGCCGTTGATTTCCACGATTTTGTCGCCGGCCAGCAGTCCGGCTTTATAGGCGGGAGTGCCGTAGATGGGGCTGAGGATTTTCAATTCGCCGTTGTCGAGGGTGACTTGTATGCCGATGCCGCCGAACTCGCTTTCCACGGCGGTGCGGAGTTGATCGATGTCGCCGGGGCCGACGTACGAGGAATATGGGTCCAGCTTTTCCATTACGCCGCGGATGGCCGCCTCGATAAGTTCCCGGCGGTCGAGGCGTTGGACGTAATTCTCCTGGACCTGATCGATGGTATCGACGAGGAGCTTGTAGAGCTCGTAATCATTTTCCTCGGGCGGCAGCTTGTTTTCAGCTTCCTTGGCAGGCTGTTTATTTTCATTTTCATCAATAGCTTGCTTGTCTTCGGGCGGAGCGGCCAAACAGGCGCCGCCGTGGAGAAACGGCAAAAGCAGGAGCATCAGGCAGCAACGTCGCAGCATGGAACAATCCTTAAATGGATAAAAATTTCACCAATAAACCAAGATAATGAAGTATAATGGAGCTTTGGCCGATTGGCAAGAATTCGAGAATTTATACGCGGAGGTGGTGGACCCAGGCGGGCGGGAAGTTGCGCCACACGGCGTCGCGGCGGATTTCGTGCTTATTAAAGGCCTCGTGCATGACGTCGTGAATGCCGCGGAGCCGTTGCCTGTCGGCCCGGCCGCTGACGATGGCTTTCATCCGCCGCATGGCGATGTATTCAAAAAAAGAAAGCGTGCCGGCCGGCGCGAGCAGTTTTAAAAGAATATCCAATATCTTTTTCACCAGGTCGGCGGAAAAATTGTTCAAAGGCAGGCCCGAGATAATCAAATCGTATTTCGCATCGCCGGGAAGCTCTTGCACGGGGTAGTGCAAAATCCGCGTGCGCTGGGCAGCGGGCTGGAAACGGGGATCGGATTGAAAGCGGCTTTCCAGGCGGCGGACAAAGGATTCGTTGAGCTCTACCAGGTCGAGCCGGTCGAGCGGCTGCATTGCGCCGATGATATGCCGGGTGACTGCGCCGGTTCCGGGTCCGACTTCCATGATCCGCCGCCCTGTGGAAGCGGGCTGGGCCGCGTATCGGGCCAGGGCCCTGGCCAAGGGTCGGCCGCTGGGCAAGATCGCGCCGGTGGTGTGAAAATTCCGCAAAAACTCGCGAAAAAACAAGCCATATTCAGACATAACAAGCAAGATACCCGGTTTATGGGCCAAGGGCAAGCGGTTTTTTACATTGGGGACAGGCGGGTGGCGGTATACAAGCGCGGGATTAAAACGCAACCAAAACCCCCGGTGTATTCACCGGGGGCTAAATATTCACCGGGGGCTAAATATTCACCGGGGGTAAACAAGACACCTGCAAAATGCGATCAAACTTGAAACAAAGCAAGCTTTTACCGCCTGATGATGCTCTGGCCGGATTCCGGTTCCAGCGTTTCGTCGTAGGAAGCCTGGATTGTATTGCTGCTGCGATCGTTAAGCAATGCGGCGGCCGGAGTGGCCAGGACCGGCACGCTGTAATCGGCATAGAAATGTGCGCTTGCCGATTTTTCGGCCATGTTCAACAAATTTGCCGGCTGCCGGATGGTAACTCGGTTGGCGGCAGGGGGTTGTTTTTTCAGGTTTTCACTTATTATTTGGGGGACGGGTTTAACCTCGGATGAATTTCGGGTTTGATATTGCTCGGCCGAAGGCAAGGGAGCGGATGGATCGGCGGGCTTTGACGGTTTTTGCACCTTGCCTACCATGGATGGACGAGGCTGAATGTTGTCTTCCTGCAGGGATGGAGGCGGCGGAATCACGACCACGTCGGGCGTCTTGGCGGGCGCAGTGGACTTAACCGCCTTCGCCGCGGATTGCTTGGTCGCATCAGCCTTTATTACCGCCTGCTTGGGAGTCTCAGCCTTTACAACCGTCTGTTTGGAGGTTGTTTTTTTTGCAACGGACTGCTTGGAAGTTGAAGCTTTAGCGACGGTGCGATTCGGGGAAGCCGCCGTAACGACGGTCTGTTTTGTAATTATCTCTTTTACAATATAAGTCTGCTTGGGCGCGGTGGCTTTTGCAACATTAGTCTGCGCGGGCATCAGTTCTTTGGCAATGGATTGCGGCAAGATCTTTTCGCCCAACTTTGAATTATTAAACAACGGCAGATCAGGGGCGGGAAAATTGGCCATCATTTGTTTGTCGTCCGCCGGATTATAACCGATGTCCACGGGCACGGACTTGTCCGGGGGTGAAAGGCGATTCATGGTATTCACCAGACCGACGTATTCTTTAGCACTGAGAATATCCTTGGCAGGGGATAGGATGTCGCGGCGTTCGTCGGGCGTGATTTTACCGTCGGACATGGCGGCAAGCACCTGGTTTTTAATATTCTGTCTGGCGGCAAAGGCGGCAGGCCCGGTCGATTGGGCGGCAATATTGGCCGCTAAAAGACCAAATATCGCCGTCGCCGATATTGCCGGAAGAATAGATTTGATATGGAAAGGCATGAGCGATCCCCCCTTAATTATTTGGTAAGGCGTAATCCCGTCAAAAAATGGGTGTTACTGGGTCAATGACGGCATTAAATGCCATAACAATTGGGATAATCAGCACAATCGTCATAGCTAAAAGAATCATCGGAATCGGCATTACTGGAACTTAACGCACAGCCTGCCTAGCAGGAATCATCGAGATGAGCAGGCCGGAATAATCGGAATAATCGGCAAGGTTTTCCGGCATTGCCCATTTTCGCAGATTTGCGGATTTCCCGGGAAAAAGGCTGGATCCCAGGCTTTTTTCAGCGATTTGGCAGAACCCCAAGCGGTTATCAGCTTACAGATCAGTTAGGAGATGGGAGAAAACTCCGGGAGCAAGCTCCCGGGCTAAACTTTTCCAACGGTTTCGCGGAACTGCAACCGGTAGTTACTTTTTAATAGTCGTACCAGATGCCCATGCCGATTTGTTCTTCGTGCGTGCGGAAGAATTGCTCCAGATCGTTCATACCGTTGAAGTATTGCATGCCGAAGCGGGCAAGATGGCCGGAGCGTCCGCGCCATTGGATGCCGGTTTGCACGGTGAAGTTTCCGCTGTAATCGGTCTCTTGAGAGATCAGGCCGTTGATGGCCAGGAACGGGCGGGGCCACTGGCCCGGCTGAGTAGGTTCAATGGGGCTGTATTCCGCGCCGAATTGAAATTTCCAGGGTTTGGCGCCTCCTTCGATGTTTAATGCATAATCGGCCTCGCTGTAGAGGCGGATGTCTGGCGTGAGAAAATAACCAACACCCAGCAACAGGCAGTCGCGGACGTAGTTGATGCGATCGAAGGTATGGTAGCGGAGCATGTACTCATCGCCGAGGTGCGAGCTGAGGTGATAATAGCCGAATTTTCCCTGCCAGGGTCCGCGCCGCGCGGTAAGGGGCACGCCGAAGCGGAAGTCGGCGCCATCCACGTCGCGGTCTTCTTCCAGGTTCATGCGTACAAAGGCGGCGCCTTCGATGTCGAGTTGGATACCTTCGGGCCAAGGGCTGTTTACTGTGCCGTATCGCAACAATCCCGCCCTGCCGCCCAGGGTGGCGTTCCAAAGCCAGCCCAAATCTTTTTCACTGATCCATTGGCTGGCGAAACGCGGTTCCTGGTTGCCGGCGAGATAGGATTGATACAACAAACTGTCGGGGAAATACTGCCATGACCAGGCTTCCTCGAAATACATGGGCCTGTCCGGTTCCAGGGTCATTGGAGGAGACGGATTGGCGCTTAAATTTGCACTAAGACCTGTGCCGGGCGATCCCGGGGCAGGGTAGAT
Source organism: Pirellulales bacterium (assembly GCA_963838495.1). Taxonomy (GTDB): domain Bacteria; phylum Planctomycetota; class Planctomycetia; order Pirellulales; family Thermoguttaceae; genus JBEKIK01. The sequence continues at coordinate 2,286,135 of CAWIRC010000001.1, forward strand.
CGTGCCTTGGTTGCCTGATTGAGGCATCAAAAGAGAAGTTGCTCCAGCAGTTGGAGGAACTGACTGCGCTACGTTCGGCGCACTTGGCAAATACATATTGGCACCGGCGCCTGTATTTGTCTCCGGATAATTCATTCCGGTTGAATAATAGGGCGACGGTTCCGCCGGGATCGCCGGGCCTGACGGAACGGGCAAAAAAGTCTTTGATTGAGCAGGTCCAGGTTGTGGGTATCCTTGGGCCAATAATGCTTTATTGCCAGCGAAGGCGAACGATAAAACTACACAGGTGAAAAAAACAATTGGGCAATTTCGAGACATGGGGACAACTCCGGAAAAGAAATTCAAGGAGGTGCATACTATAACGATCTTGCCCAGGCAAGGGCAGAGCGATTTTTTGCGATTCGCAACTTGTTTAATGGCAACAGGTTACGGCTACCGGCCGCTGGTTCTTATCGGACATTTGCCGCTTATCGCACATAGAATTGCCCACAAAAATGCACACATAATTACCGTTATGCAGCCGGCAAGCCAAGCCCACGGGTTGAAAGGCGTGGGCTTAATAATAATTTACACGATCCTCATAATCATTGGCTTGTTGTAAAATTGATCCTCAGGGCATCCCCTGGGTTGAGAGAACTACTGCCCTTTTGGGGCTTAGGATTAGGAAGGCCTTAGACCACATGACAATGCAAAATTCGGCACAAGGAGCAGTTCTCTCGGGTTCGGACGCTTTCTTCCTTTGTTATTGCTGCTGTTTGTGGGCAGCGGCTCCGCCGCGCTTGTTTACGAAATCGTGTGGTTCCAGTTGCTGCAACTGGTGATCGGCTCGACGGCGGTGTCGTTGGGGGTGCTGCTGGGCACTTTCATGGGCGGGATGTGCGTGGGGAGCCTGGCCTTTCCGCGGCTGATTTCCCCGCGGCGGCATCCACTGCGAGTTTATGCCATGTTGGAGTTGGGAACCGGGATCATCGGCGTAGCGGTTTTGTTCGTCATTCCGCATATCGATCGATTTTACGTGGCCGTGGCCGGGCATGGACTGCCGGGAATTCTGCTGCGCGGTGCGGTTTGTGCGGCGTGTCTATTGCCGCCTACATTGCTCATGGGCGCAACCTTGCCGGCGATTGCCCGCTGGGTCGAGACTACGCCGGAGGGCGTTTCGTGGCTGGGGCTTTTTTACGGGGGAAACATCGCCGGCGCGGTCTGCGGCTGCCTGGCGGCGGGATTTTATTTGCTCAGGGTCTTCGACGTGGCGATCGCCACGTACGTTGCCGCCGGCATCAATGGCACAGTGGCCTTGAGCGGGCTGGTATTGGCGGCTCTTACGCGGCACAGCGCGGCGGAGTCCGGTAGAAGGGAGTCCAATAAAGGGGACAGTCCCAATTTCGCCGATCCAGCCAGCGCCACCCACGGCATGGCACCCGCAAAAATCGGGACAACCCCTGCGCAGGGTTCATGGCCGGTTTATATCACGATCGCGCTATCGGGCATGTCGGCACTGGGCGCGGAGGTGATTTGGACGCGGATTTTGTCCTTGATGCTGGGGGCCACGGTGTATACATTTTCCATAATCCTGGCCGTGTTCCTGGTTGGATTGGGCATCGGCAGCGGCATCGGGGCGTTTGTTTCGCGAAGCGTGAACCCGCGGATCGCACTCGGATGCTGCCAGATGCTGTTGGCCGGTGCGATCGGATGGACGGCGTTTATGCTTGCCGATTCCCTGCCGTTTTGGCCCATCGACCCTTGGCTTTCCACGAATCCATGGCTGAATTTCCAGCTTGACCTGGTCCGTTGCGCTTGGGCGATTTTTCCGGCTACTTGCCTGTGGGGAGCGAGTTTTCCGCTGGCCATCGCGGCGGCATCGTCGCCGGGAAAGGACCCGGGTCGATTGGTGGGCAACGTTTACGCCGCCAACACGATGGGCGCGATTCTAGGGCGCTGGGATTCAGCATAATTCTGATTGCTTGGATCGGCACACAGCAATGCGAGCGGGTGCTGATGGGGCTTTCGGTTGCGGGTGCGTTGTGGATGTTCGTGCCGTTGCGGCCGTTGCGCAAGCGGCCCCCGCCTCCGGGCATTATCATGGAAGGGGAGAGGGGAGCATCGCTTGGGATGGCAGGCATGGTTGCCTTGGCCGCGGCAACAGGGCTGGCGGTTTTGATTGCCTGGAAAGTGCCGGTTGTGCCTTGGGAATTAGTGGCGTACGGGCGGGTTACGCCCTCAAAGATCGGACAATCGAAGATGCTTTACGTGGGCGAGGGCATGAACAGCTCAGTCGCGGTTTCGGAGATGAGCAACGGGGTGCGGAATTTCCACGTCAGCGGCAAGGTGGAAGCCTCGAGCGAGCCGCAGGACATGCGATTGGAACGGATGCTGGGGCACATTCCCGCGCTATTGCACGCCGGGCCGCGTTCGGTGCTGGTCGTGGGCTGCGGGGCGGGCATAACGGCCGGGACGTTCGTATTGTATCCCGAGGTGGAACGGATAGTGATCTGCGAGATCGAGCCCTTGATCCCACCCATCGCCGCGAATTATTTCGGCAAGGAAAACTACAACGTGCTGGGCGATCGGCGCGTGGAAGTAGTCTACGATGACGCCCGGCATTACATTCTCACCACAAAGGACACTTTTGACCTGATAACTTCCGATCCGATTCATCCCTGGGTCAAAGGTTCCGCCACGCTGTATTCGAAAGAATATTTCGAGATGTGCCGGCGGCATCTCAATCCGGGCGGGGTGATGACGCAGTGGGTACCATTGTACGAGAGCGACGAAGATGCGGCGAAGTGTGAAATAAAAACTTTTTTTGAAGTCTTTCCCGGCGGGACGGTTTGGGGGAACGACATAAACGGGGGCGGCTACGACCTGGTATTGTTCGGACAAAACGGCCCGACAAAAATCGACGTGGACGAGATTCAAGAGCGGCTGGACCGCGACAAGGGCGTGCGGGGATCGCTGGCCGAGGCGGGCATTTTCTCTGCCCTTGAGCTTTTATCCACATTCGCCGGGCAGGCCGAAGATTTGCAGCCTTGGCTGGCCGACGCCGAAATCAACCGGGATTGGAACCTGCGGCTGCAATACCTGGCGGGCATGGGATTGAACGTTTATCGGAGCGGGGAGATTTTCGCCATGATGCTGAGTTATTATCGCTTCCCCAAGGATCTTTTCGCCGGTTCCGAAATCCGCAAAAAGGCGCTGAGGTTTATGCTCCAGCAGCGAAATCAAGCGGCGATGATGCGCGCGGCCGAATAGTGAACAATTCGAACCGCAAATGCGCGATCTGTTATGAACCTTGAATGCCGCAGAATCTTTCGGGCAAGCGGGCGGCAGGGGTTCCAAATGCCATTTTGCTCCGGGATGCCGGTCTAAATTACATCTGGAAAGAAGTTGCAAATCCGCGGCTTTTTGGTATCATATCAATCAGGATAATGGGAGATTGTCTAAATAGCACACAACGCTGGGGAGAGGAAACATGTTTCGCAATTTTAAGCAATATCGAGCGGCGAAAGCGGAAACGCGCCGGCAATTCAAAGGGAAATCGTCACCTTCCTCCCGCGGACATGGCAGCCGGCTGCGACTGGAATGTCTGGAACAGCGCTGGATGCTGAGCAGCGTTTCGGGGACGGAAAATCCGCTTCTAAGCGCGTCGTTGGTTTCCAATGCGACGTCGGGCGCAGAGATTACGGCAATGGCGACTGTTTCCGCTCCCAGGCAGATGGAGAATTTAAACCGCGGCCTAGTGGCGGTGAGCGAAGGCGGGGGAAATGTTTACGTGGGCTGGCGGCTGTTGGCGACCGATCCCGGCGACATTGCATTCAATCTTTACCGATCCACGGGCGGCGGAGCGCCGGTGAAACTGAACAGCTCTCCGTTGACCACGACCACCGATTACGTCGACACGGGAGTGAACATCTCGCTAAGCAATTCATATTTTGTCAAGCCGGTCCTGGGCGGGGTGGAACAGGCGGCGAGCGAATCGTACACGCTGGGGGCGAACATGCCGGCCCAGCAGTATCTTTCCATACCGCTTCAAATTCCGGCCGGTGTGACTACGCCCGACGGCGTGACTTGCACATATAGCGCCAACGATTGCACCGTGGCAGACCTAGACGGCGACGGCCAATACGAAATCATAGTAAAATGGGATCCATCCAATTCGATGGACCCTGGCGACAATTATGGCGGATACACGGGAAACGTCTATGTCGACGCCTATAAGTTGGACGGCCGGCTGATGTGGCGGATCGATTTGGGAAAGAACATCCGCGCCGGCGCACATTACACGCAAGTTATGGCCTACGATTTGGACGGCGATGGCAAAGCTGAAGTGGCCATGAAGACCGCGCCCGGCACCAAGGACGGCCTGGGAAATAACGTCATCCTCGGCAGCGACGATCCCAACGCCGACTATCGTACGACGAAAGAAAATGGCCCGGGCGGCCGTCCGGGTCTCGTCATGTCCGGACCCGAATACTTAACAGTCTTCGACGGCCGAACCGGTGCGGCAATGGCTACTGTCAATTATTTTCCCGCCAGAGGGAACGTCAACAATTGGGGCGATAACTACGCCAACCGTTCCGAACGTTACTTGGCCGCCGTAGCCTACATAGACGGCACGGGATTGCCCAGCCTGATCGAGTGCCGCGGGTATTACGGCCCTCAAAGCGGCAAACCCGCCCAAAACTGGATCGTCGCCTGGAACTGGCGCAACGGTACGCTCACCCAAGTATGGACCTTCGAGGCGGCCACGGGCATCGACGGCAACATCAATCAAAGCTACGTCGGGCAGGGAGACCACGCTTTGAGCATCGCCGACGTTGACGGCGACGGCAAGGACGAGATCGTTTACGGCGCCGCCGTGATCGACGACAACGGGGCGCCGATTTATACCACCGGCCTTGGCCACGGCGACGCCATGCACGTGGGCGATTTCGATCCATCCCGGCCGGGGTTGGAAGTTTTCGAGGTCCATGAAACGCCGAATGCCAGCGACGGCTATGAATTTCACGACGCCGCCACCGGGGCGATCATCTGGGGAGGGGGTACGACAGCCGACAACGGGCGCGGAAATTGCGACAACATCATTGCAGGCACGGTCGGCGCGGAAATGTGGTCCGCCGCCAACGGCAATCTTTACGACGTCAACGGAAACGTGGTCGGCCCCCGCCCGGGTCCCGACAATTTTCTGGTCTGGTGGGACAGCGATCTGAGCCGCGAATTGGAGGACGGCACTTCCATAACGAAATATTCTCCCAGCGGCTCAACCACGCTGCTCAGCGCCGCGGGGTGCGCGTCGAACAACGGCACGAAATCCACGCCTTGCCTGGTGGCCGACATCCTCGGCGATTGGCGGGAAGAAGTGGTTTGGCGGACCGCGGACAGTTCGGAACTGCGGATTTACACCACTACCGATGCGGAAGATCCGAGCACAGGTTTCCGCATATACACCCTGATGGACGACCCGCAATACCGGGAGTCGATCGCCTGGCAGAACGTGGCCTACAATCAGCCTGCGCACACGAGTTTTTACCTTGGTTACGGCATGTCCGCGCCGCCGATCCCGAACATCTACGCGGCCGAGAGCGGCCTTGTTCCGCCTTCCGCGCCTTCGGGATTGGCGGCCACGGTGGTTTCCGCCAGCCGGATCGATTTGACGTGGACGGGCAGCACGGGAGCCACGAGCTACAGCGTCAAACGTTCGGAAAACAGCGGCGGGCCGTATTATTGCATAGCTGCCGGGATAACGGGCTCAAGTTATTCCGACACCAGCGCGGCCAGCGGGGGGACGTATTTCTACGTGGTCTCGGCGATAAGCGCGTCGGGTGAAAGCGAGAATTCCGCCGAGTCCAACAAGGCATCGATTCCCTTGATCAGTCCGTGGACCGCCCAGGACATCGGCAGCGTGGGCCTTATCGGCCGAACCACGTATTCAGGCGGGATTTTCACGCAAAAAGGATCGGCCGGCAACGGCGCGGGGACGCGCTCCAATTTGCATGGCAGAACGTTTCCGGCGACAGTTCGATCGTAGCGCAAGTGCTGTCGTTGGACTCGAACGCCGCATCGGCAGGCGTGATGTTCCGATCGTCGTTGACCGACGCCAACCCGGTGTTTGCCGAGGTGGCCGTGACACCGGGAAATATGGTATGGTTCTCGTATCGCGCTACGGACGGCGACGTGATTCAAGGCGATTATGCGTTCGGCGCCGCCGTGCCGCAGTGGGTTCAGTTGACGCGGATCGGCGACAACTTTACGGCCTACTACAGCAGCGACGGGGCAACCTGGAACCAGCTAGGAGCGACGGCCGAGATTTCGGCGATGCCTGCCGGCGTTTATGCGGGTCTGACGACCAGCACCTACACTAGTGCGTTTTTGGATACGGCACAGTTTTCCGGCGTTTCAATTTTGGCGCCCGGCACAAACGCCGCCCCGACGATAGCCACGGCGGCCAGCGCAACACCCAACCCGCCGATCACCAGCAACAAGACAATCCTCAGCGTCCTGGGCAACGACGACTTGGGCGAGGGGAATCTCACTTACACATGGTCCACGATCGGGACGCCGCCGGCCGCGGTAACCTTCGGCATCAACGGGACCAATGCCGCCAAGAACACGATCGCCACATTCAGCAAATTGGGCGATTACGACTTTTTGGTTACTATCACCGACGCCGGCGGGTTGAGCACGACCAGCAACGTGACGGTAAACATCGCCAGCTTTGCATTTAGCAGCATACTGCTTTATAAAACTAACGCGGCGGTCAACGTCGGCGGCACTTATCAGTTCAACGCCCTGGCCCTGGACCAGTTCGGCAACGCGATGGAGATCCAGCCCGCGCTGACATGGTCGGTCGCAAGCGGAAAAGGAACGATCAACTCCACGGGACTTTACACCGCATCCAGCTCGACCGGCAAGGCCGTGGTGCAGGTTTCCAGCGGGGGCTTCAGCGCCACGACAAACATCGACATTCTTGGCACGGGCAACATTTTTACCAACGACGCCGACATCGGCTCGCCCACCACGGGCACGGGATCGAGTTCCTGCACCTCGGCCGGCGTTTACACGCTTAAAGGCTACGGCACGGACGTGTGGAACGCATACGATCAATTCCACTACTTGTGGACCGGGATCACGGGCGACAGCACGCTCATCGCCAGGGTGGATTCGGCGACAAAGAGCGGTTCATATACCAAGGACGGGCTGATGATGCGGAACTCCACGGCCGCCGACGCCGCTTACGCCTTCGTGATGTACTCGCCGGGCCGGGGAGTGACGTTCCATTGGCGGACCGCCGACGGAGTGAACGCCTCGAGCGTTTCGACGATCAACGTCACCTTGCCGGTGTGGCTTAAACTTGTGCGGTCCTCTAACGACTTTTCGGCCTATTACAGCACTGACGGGTCCACTTGGACCCAGATCGGGTCTACCCGGACCATCGCCATGTCCACAAGCGCGTTGGCGGGGCTGGCAGCCTCTTCCTGCGCGACGACCACGACCGCGACGACGGTGGTGTTTTCATCGGTTTCGCTAACCGGCCAGAATGCGGCCCCGACGGTTTCGGCCGCGGCCGGCGCCTTGCCCAATCCGGTGGACGGCGCTACAACCGATCTGAGTGTCGCGGGCGCCGACGACGGCGACGCTTCGAGCTTGACTTACATCTGGAACACCAGCGGCACGCCGCCCGCCCCGGTGGAATTCAGTGAAAACGGCACCAACGCCGCCCAGAATACCACCACCACATTTACCCGGGCGGGCAAGTACACGATCCAGGTGACGATATTGGACGTCGGCGGCCTCACGACCACCAGCAGCGTAGACGTGATCGTGGACCAGATTTTAACGAGCGTTACGGTCGCGCCGGGCACCCTGACTCTCAACCTGAACCAGTCCCAGCAGTTTACCGGCATCGGCAGGGACCAGTTCGGCGACGCATTAATCGATCAGCCTGACTTTTCCTGGGCGGTGACCGGCGGTACGGGCACGATCGACTCCGCAGGATTATACACAGCCCCGGCAAAACCCGGCTCGGCTGTGATTACGGCCACAAGCGGGTCGTATGCATGCAACGCCACGGTGAGCATCGTCAACGCGGCGCCTACCGTGGCGGCGGACGCGTCGGCGTGGCCCAATCAGGTTGTCGTCTGGGCGGCGGTCATCAGCGTCTCGGGCAACGACGACGGCGGAGCGGAGTATTTGACCTACACGTGGTCGGCCACGGGCCCGGCGCCGGTAGGCTTCGACGTCAACGGATCAAACGACGCCAAGGACACCGTGGCCAGGTTCAGCCGGGCGGGCAATTACACGCTTGTGGCCACGATTACCGACGGATACGGCCTGACGGCGACCAGCAGCATGGACTTGACCGTATGCCTGGGCGCGACGATCCGTCCGTTGACCATAATGCCGCCGTACACCAACACGTGGCCTGTCCCGTTCGAGGTCGTTTTCAACGGCCGGGTAACCGATTTCGACTCCGGCGACGTATCTTTAAGTGGCACGGCTGACCCGGCCATGGCGACAGTCACTCCCGTCGGCGTTGACGGCACGACTTACAATGTGGCGGTCAGCGGCATGTCAGGCCCTGGCACGGCGGTGATCAATATTATTGCCGACACGGTCCATGACGATTGCGGCAATGCCAACGTGGCCTGCCCAAGCGGCAACAACGTCGTGATGTTCGGCGTAAGCGGCGCGTCGAGTCTCCAGTTGACTGGTCCCGCGTCGGGAAATTTCGGCCCCGGCCAGCCCTTCACCATCACCTGGACTGCCAACAACGTGCCGCACAACAGCCTGGTAAGCCTGTGCTTGGACAAGGATACGAGGTTTTGGAACGGCAACGAGCGGTGGCTCGAAGTGGACAAGGTGGTTGCCCGCAACGGTGACGGCTCGTACACCCTCGGCCTGAGCGGAGTCGCGCCGGGCACATACTTCGTGGCCGGATATCTATATAACAGCACTGTAAAATCCTTCACTTATTCGCGGATGACGACGAAAATCACGGTTCCGCCGCCAAGCTTGACCATCACCGGGCCGGCGTCGGGTGTGTTTGCGCCGGGCCAGCCCTTGACAATCACCTGGACGGCGGCCAACGTATCGGCCAACAGCGTCATCAGTTTATGTTTGGATAGGGATAAAACATTGTGGAACGGCGACGAGTGCTGGATCGAGGTGGACAAGGTGGCTGCCGCTAACGGCGACGGTTCGTACAGTTTCGATCCGGCCGGGATTGCCCCGGGCAAGTATTTCGTGGGCGGATACATTTACAACAAGACGTTGAAGACGTTTACCAACGCGGAACTGTATACGCCGATTACGATACCGATGCCGACGTTCGCCCTGACCGGCCCGGAGCCGAGAACATTCGCTCCCGGCTCGCCAGTGACGATAACATGGAACGCCAACAACGTCAGCGGCAACCAGACCGTCAGCTTGTGCTTGGACAGGGATAAGGACTTGTGGAACGGCAACGAGCGATGGATTGAAGTGGACAATGTGCGCGCCGCCAACGGGGGCGGTTCGTACACTTTTAACCTGACGGGTTTTGCGCCGGGCACATATTACGTGGGGGGATACTTGTATGACAAGGTACTTAAGACGTTTATTAATTCGCACCTCTCCACACAGATCTCGATTATTCCGCCGGTATTCAGATTGACCGGGCCGGTGTCTGGAACATATACGCCCGGCCAGCCGATAACAATCACCTGGACTGCCGCCAACGTGTCGCCCAGCAGCGTGATCAGCCTGTGCTTCGATCAGGATACGAAGTTGTGGAACGGCAACGAGCTGTGGATCGAAGTGGACAAGGTGGCCGCAGCGAACGGCAGCGGCTCGTACACGTTCAATCCGGCGGGATTCGCCCCGGGCAATTATTACATCGGCGGATACATGTACGACAAAGTGCTGAAGACCTTCACCGATTCGCACCTGACTAAATCCATGAGCCTGAGCGCCGATATCCAGAACGCGGTCGCCGGCCTTTCTATCGGCAACTCAACCGCAAGCGCCGACAAAAAGAACGAATCGGCGGCGATAGACGCGATTCTCCAGGATCAAACGGCTTGGCTGTAAGAAGCGGCCGGTTTAGAACGGGGTAAAGATGCGGCCTGGCCCCCGGTGTATTCACCGGGGGCTAAATAGACAACAAAATATCGGTGTATTCAGCGGGGGCTAAATAGGGCGATTCTTTTCGCCGCCAGACAAACGATGCCTATGCCCAATATGGCAAGCACGCAGGGTTCGGGGACGGGCTGCACGCTCACGTCGTCCAAGTATAACCATTGTGTACTGTCACGAGCGGAGAACTGGAGAACGGCGGTATCGGCGCCGGCCGTCCGTGTGAATGAATATTTGGTATAGGCTGTTTGGCCGATGTTAACCAGGGACAGAATCGTGTTGCCGTCCCAAGTCGCAGTGAAGCTGTTACTGCTCGATGATTGGGGATGATACAGCCAGAAAGTGATCGTATACGCCTGATCGAGAACGGTCGGCACAGTCTGGGCGATGCTGTCGTCGTACTGCAGCGCCGCGGCGAAAGCGGCGGAATACAGGCCGGTGTGGGGACAAGAGGCGTTGACGTAAAGGCCGGTCCCGCTGGGCGCGAGATTCTTGGTCCAGCCGGTGAAATCGCCGGATTCGAATCCCCCGTTGACGATGAGATCGGCGAAACACGGCGTTGCCGTGATCGCGCAGGCCAGAAGGATTGCCGCGCACCGCACAATACGGAAGGTCGTATATTTTGATAATAGGTGGGTTAAACGCATTAACATCACTCTTGTCCTTTAATCCGGATGCGAATATCGGGGGGGTGGAAATCTACGTAACAGCAAACTGAGATTAGCAAATTTTGATTGAATGTCAATGCATCTATAGGCGGGGATGCTTGCTGCAAGCCAGCGTAAATGAGACCGGAGATGCGGGCAAGAGCCGGAGATGGCGGCAACTATCGCTGCAAACGCCTCAAGTCGATGCAAAATCCGGCTTTTCAACGAATAAAGCCGTATCGGCCATTACTGGCGAGATTCAGGATTTATTTAGGCGTGATCGCAAAAGGAAGATGGGCCTAAGTTCCGGCCTGATAACCTATTACACATAAAAGGGTGGCTGAGGGGATTCGAACCCCCGACACCCAGAGCCACAATCTGGTACTCTATCCAACTGAGCTACAGCCACCATACGATAAATACAGACGTTATTTTATAGAATTAGTTCGTGTCAACGTCAACAGACGGGCAGCCGGGGCCCTCACCCTAGCCCTCTCCCGACCAATGCCTTGCATTGGCGCCGGGAGAAGGAACTCAAACTAACGGGCTTTGGCGATCTGGCGGATGTTCAGGTAATTGACGGCGATGTCCATGACCTCATCCAGGTAATAATCGTGGACTATGCCCTTATTGGAGTTATTGTTGAGGTCTTCGAAGGTTTTTTCCTCTTCCTTGTCGGCGTTGAACTCTTCGCGCTCTTTGACGAATTGGGCTTCGTTCAAGGAGACCGATTTTTTGGCTTTCCATTCTTTATAACGGGCGATATTCCGCTGTTCCTTTTGGAATTTTTCGGAGACTTGCACGCGTTCCGCCGAGAGGCGCCGGAGTTGTTCGCAGATGGGCGGGGTAACGAAATCGTAGTGTTTATAGGACATGGGATCGACGCGGTCGAATTCCATGGGGTAGTCCAGGTCGGCCTCGCCCACATCGAGGTTGCTGGTCCGGGAAGGAAGTTCGACATCTGCCAGGACGCCGCGTTTTTGCGTGCTTTCGCCGTCGGGCCGATAAAATTGCTGCATGGTTACCTTTAAGGCGCCCATGTTGCTTGTGTTGGGCAAATTGGGAAACAGGTGTTGGCCAATATCGAGGAGGCTTTGCACCGTGCCTTTGCCGTGCGTGGAATGGTCGCCCACGATCAGTCCGCGGCCGTAGTCCTGGATCGCGCCGGCGAGGATTTCGCTGGCCGAGGCGCTGAATTTGCTGGTGACGACGACCAGCGGCCCGGACCAGACCATGTTTGGATCCAGATCGTTAAAGGGCGTGACGTGACCGTCGGCGTCCTTTACCTGGACGACCGGACCGCTGGGGATGAACAGCCCGGTGAGGTTGATGGCCTCGGTGAGGGAACCGCCGCCGTTTTTGCGAAGGTCGAGGATCACGGCATCCACGCCTTTGCGGTTGAAGTCTTCGAGAATGGCGCGGACGTCGCGGGTGGAGCTTTTAAAATCGGGAATACCGCGGCGGTTTCCGGTCATGTCCATGTAAAAGCTGGGCAGGTCGATGACGCCGATTTTAAAGGGCGCGCCGTCGGGGCTTTTGCCGGCCTCGAAGATCTTGCCCTGCGCCTCTTGGTCTTTGAGCTCGATTTTTTGGCGGGTCATTTTCAGGATTTTCTTTTCGCCGCCGGGGGTCAAAACCTCGAGGCGGACGACCGTGCCCTTCGGGCCGCGGATGAGCTTGACCACGTCGTTGAGTTTCATGTCGATCACGTCGACGATGGGGCCTTCCTGGTCCTGGCCCACGCCCACGATTTTATCCTCGACTTTCAAGCGGCCGTCCTTATCGGCCACGCCGCCGGGCACAAGATGCTTGACCACCGTGTAACCGTCGTCGGATTGCAGCGAGGCGCCGATGCCCTCCAGTTCCAGGCGCATCATGATGTCGAAATTCTCCTGCGTGCTGGGCGACATGTAATCGGTGTGCGGATCGAACGAAGTGGTCAGCGAATTCAGGTAGACTTCCAGTAATTCGTCGGCGTCGGTCTGATGCATCCGCTTGGCAAAGCTGTGGTAGCGCTGGGTGAGGCGTTCGACCGGATTTTTTTCTTCCTTCGCATCCTTGGGCTTGGGCTCGGTTGCCGGCTCGGTTAAAACCCGTTTGATGTCGTTTGCATCGCCGGCGCCTTGAACAGGCCCTTGGGTCGCATCCGCAGCCACGGTCTTCTTTTCCTTGTCCGTTTTCAGAACCAGGACGTCGTACTTCAGCCGCTTTCGCCAGCGTTCCCGGGCTTCGGCGGGGTTCTTGGGATACTGGAGTTGGTCGCGGTCAACGACCATCTCCTCGTCAACGGTAAAGTCCTGAGGCTGGGTTAAAAGTTCATCGACCATTTTCACCCGCTCGTCTACCCGCTGCAAATAGCGTTGAAATACGAAATAGGCGAAACTGATGTCGTTGCGTTCGATCAACTTCACCAAATCGTCCTGTCGCTGGGTGAATTCGTCCACGTCGGATTGGTAAAAATAGACCTTCATCGGATCCAGGGATTTTAAAAAGGTCTTCATCCAGCGGGCGGCAATTTCCTTGTCCAGGGAATGACGAGAAAGATGTTCCTGCAGCAGCAGCTTTCTCACGCCTAACGTGATTTGACGGTCTTCAGGCCTGGGACCTACCGGATCGGCCCAAACGGCCGGGACAAGACAACCGGCAACAATGGCAATAAATAATGCCATTTTGGAAAGGCGTCGGACATGGGAAAAATATTGGAAACTCGAACTCATAGTAGAACCTCTGGTAAAATGGGTGGATTGCATAAAAGCCGCAAAAATTCCGGCCGATTGTCTTAATTCATACTACTCGAGATGGCAAAATGAAACAAGATCGAGACTTTTTACATAGTTTTGCCCGGAATATTGGCAGGAAAAGGTCATCGTTAAATCGCCGACTCCCGGATCATAATCAGCATCATTTTGAATTGCGCAACGGCTTTGACCGCATGGGGTTTCCCGGCCGGCATGATGACCATCTGCCCGGCGCTAAGGCGAAGCGGCATCCCCGATATGGATATTTCGGTTTCACCGTCAAGGATGTAGGCCAAGGCGTCGAAAGGGGCGGTATGTTCGCTGAGTTCCTGGCCGGCGTCGAAGGCGAATAAAGTAACGGTGCCGGTCGGTTTTTTGATCAAAGTTCGGCTGACGACCGCCCCAGTCTGATACTTTATCAACGTTGCGGCATCGGCCACTTTGGCGAAAAGCGCGTGGTCTGCGGATTGAGATTCCAGGTTCATATTATCTTCCTTAATTACGACATACGGGCTGATATTGTTTCAGTTTTTGCCTGTTTGTTTCTTAAATTGTATCTAAAGAACATGTATAAAACAGGTTTTAAGTTTTTACGGTTTTACTCATCCATAAGGGTGGTGCGCCAAGGGCAATTCTGGTAATTGGCTAACATCACAACAATTTAAGTACTTATCGGGCAAGAAGTTGTGACTTCGGAAAGCCTGCCGAACCTGCCTTGATCTTAAAACCAGGGGTCAATATAATCTGGCCCGCCTGGAATAGGCGACTTTTCACCTAACGACTTTTCATTGTTTGTTTTAGTGCTTCGACTCGGGCGGATCGGCAGGATCGGCCCGATGCGGTAACGTAGTCCTGCGCACTAAGGTGTGCGGAGGCAAGGATGCTATTCTGCTGAAATCACGGCCTGAAAGACCGGTTGTGGTTGGATGCGCCGGGTTGCGACCGTGCGCGAATAGTGAAACCGTGCGCGCGGGGAATAAATTGCAAATTAAAAATCGGGGTTCAGGGTTCAGGGTTCAGGGTTCAGAACTTCGTGGTTCTCGTTCTGTCCTCGCTTCTCGCCGCTACCCATTACCTCCTGTTCACTGTCCGTTGCCCACTGTTCACCGTCCACTTAATTTTGCAATTCACAATTTGCAATTTGCAATTTGCAATTTGCAATCATTCTTATACGGATGGTTGTCTGCGGCTATTGTGATTTTTATTGTGGCCACCGCGCAAGGGGAGATTGATTTGCCCGAGGCGAATCATACCGATCCGATCGCCGTAAGCGCGGACGCCGCCAATCGGTGGACAGAAGGTTCCTATGATGTCTGGTGGTTCCGGGGAAACTGCCGCATCCAGCAGGGCGGCGCAGACGCCGGGTGCCGCGAGGCGGTGATGTGGATCAAACGGGCCGACGACGATCGGCAGCCCGAAAGCAAGATAATCGCCTACTTGGAAGGCGACGTGGAGGTAACGCGAGCGGGCCAGTCCGGGCCGATAAAAGTCAAGGACCAGACCTGGCTGGGGCGGTTTGAGACCGATCGGGAGATTCAAGTCTACGCCGGGCAGGCGGCGCAGAACCTGCCGGGATGCCGCCGATATACCAGCGGGCGATGGAGCGTCGCAATCCGGTTTCGGCCGACACGGTGACGCGAAGCGAAGTCCGCCAGGCGCAGTTTACGGCGCCGGGCACCGACCAAAGATTGGTTGGTCAGCCGGAGGTGATACCGGCGCCGCAGGCGCAGCCCCGGTCCGCAGGCGCAGCCCGGCCGCAGGAGTTGCGGAATTTGAACGTGCGGCGGGTTCGCATATTTTCCCGCGGCGACGTGCCGTTCCAGGCGGATTGGAGGCCTGATCCGCGCGGCGGGAATCTGTGGATCGGCACGATTAACGGCGGCGTGAACATGGTAATCGATGCGGAGGGGCGCTGGGATCGATCGACATCGCCACCGACCGGATGGTGATCTGGACGATCAATCCCATGAACGCCTCGCAAGACCCGTCCGATTTATTTTCCGGAAACTCCTTTGTGGACCAGCGCACGCCGCTGGAAATTTACATGGAGGGAAACATCGTGTTCCGCCAGGGCGAGCGGATAATTTACGCCCAGCAGATGTATTACAACGTGCCCTGCCGCGTGGGCACGATATTGAACGCGGAAATACTCACACCGGTTCCGACTTACGAGGGAATGCTGCGGCTGAAATCGGAAGTTATACAGCAGACCGGGCGGGACACTTATTTTGCCAAAAATTCGTTCATCACATCGAGCCGGATGGGCGAGCCTGGCTACCGCCTGCAATCGGGCGACATATTTTTCGAGGACATTCAAAGCCCGGTGATCGATCCCATGAGCGGGCAAGTGCTGGTCGATCCGAAGACGAACCAGGAAGTGGTCGAGCACAATAAAAAGGCCACGTCGCAGAATAATTTTATATTCATTGGTCCGGTGCCCGTGTTTTACTGGCCGGTCTTTTCCACAAATTTGGAGGAGCCTACTTATTACATCCGCCATGCCGCGGCCAAATACGACCGGTCCTACGGCCCGCAGATTCTCACGACTTGGAACGGCTACGAGATTTTGGGAGTGAAAAAGCCGCCGGACGGGACCGATCTGGAGTTCAGCTTCGACTATTTGGGCTTGAGGGGTTTTGGCGAGGGCGGGAGCTTTTCATACAATCGCGGCGACTTATTCGGCATGCCCGGCCAGGTGGGCGGACTGTTCGATTATTGGAGCATTCCCGACCACGGCACCGATAATTTGGGCGTGGACCGCAGCAATCTGGTGCCGGAAAAAGATTATCGCTTCCGCATGTTCTGGCAGCACCGGCAGATGCTGCCCGACGATTGGCAGCTCTCGGCCGAATTGGGATATATCAGCGACCGCAACTTTTTGCAGAGTTATTACGAGCGGGAATGGGACACTTTGAAAGATGAAACCACGGATATTGAACTAAAACGGATGAAGGAGAACCGTACGCTTGATATTTTGGCCGGCGTGCGTTTGAACAACTTTTTCACCGAGACCGAATGGTTGCCCCGTGCGGATCATTTCTGGCTGGGACAGCCGTTGCTGAACGACACGTTCACCTGGTACGAACACAGCACGGCAGCGTATGCCCGGTTCCGGCCGGCCAACACGCCGGCCAATCCGAACGACCAGCCGTTTTATTATCTGCCTTGGGAGGACGTAACCACTCCCACATTGGTCGCCCCGGCGCCGGAGCGATTCGGCGAGATCTTTTCCACGCGCCAGGAGATCGACTGGCCTTTCCAGCTTGGGGCTGTGAAAATCGTGCCCTATGCCCTGGGCGAATTGGATCATTGGGGGCAGGATTTGGAGGGCGACCCCTTGAACCGGGCATACGGACAGGCGGGCGTGCGGGCAAGTTTGCCCATCTGGTCCATCGATCCCTCGATCAAAAGCGAGTTGCTGAACGTCAACGGCATCGCCCACAAGGTGGTTTTCGAGGCCGAGTTCGCCTTTGCCGATTCCAATCAAAATCTCGACCTGCTGCCCCTTTATAATCCCCTGGACGACAATTCGGTGGAGGCCGAACGGCAGCGGTTCCGCATCTATTCGTACAACAGCCCGCCACAAGTGTTCCCCATCCAGTTGGACGAGCGTTATTATGCCGTGCGCACGGGGCTGGGCAGTTGGGTTACCGCGCCCACCATGGAAGCGGTCGACGACCTGACCGTCATCCGCCTGGGCGCAAGGCAGCGCTGGCAGACCAAGCGCGGCACGCCGGGCAACGAACACGTCATCGATTGGATCACGCTGGACACGAACATCAGCCTGTTCCCCGATCCCAACCGGGACAATTTCGGGCAGGTGCCGGGCTTGTTGGACTACGATTTCGTGTGGCACGTGGGCGACCGGCTCTCGCTGCTCTCGGACGGGATTTTCGACTTCTTCGACGAGAGTCAAAAAACCTACAGCGTGGGGGCATTCCTCAGCCGGCCGCCGCGGGGCAGCTTTTACCTCGGCTTTCGCCAGGTGGAAGGGCCCATCGACAGCCGGGTAGTCACCCTTTCGTATAGTTATTGGATGAGCCCAAAGTGGATATCCACCTTCGGCACCACCTACGACTTCGGGCAGGAAGGCAACATCGGCCAGAACTTCAGCATCACGCGGATCGGCGAATCGTTCCTGGTGAACCTAAGTTTCACGGTCGATCCGTCGCGGGCGGACTACGGAGTGGGCTTCTCCATCGAACCGCGATTCCTGTCCAAAAGCCGCCTGGCCAACATCGGCGGGGCGCATATTCCCGTTGCCGGGGCAAATGGGCTGGAATAAAGTGTGAAGGATGAATGTTGAATGATGAATGTTGAATGTTAAAAAAACTGAATTTGTTTCTATTGCAAATTGCAAAATGCAAATTGCAAATTTAAAATTGAACAAGAATAAAAGACCTTTGCGGATCTAAAACTTTCGTGACATTTTAACCATGTGCAGTGGATCGGAATCATCAGGCCCAGAGGGCCGGATTAGTGTAGCCAGGGGCGACAGCCCCTGGGGCAGGGCAATTTTTTTAAAACTGCGAAAGCCCCGAAGGGGCGACATTTGTTTTACCACGCGTCCGATGTCGCCCCTCCGGGGCTAGCATGGATATTACAACCTTTCCCCAGGGGTTTACGCCCCTGGCTACAATACGTCGCCGCTTCGCGGCTAAAATACAAGATCACTGCAAACGACTAAAATACTACAAACTTTCATTAGCACTTTTGTTCAATTTGCAATATAAAATATATGTTCGAAATGCACTTTAACAGCAATACAAAAACCCTGAACCCTGAACCCTGAACCCATTGCCATGCTCGATCCGGAACCGACTTCCGAGCGTTCTTGGCCGCGAAAATTTCGCGACGCCTTCCGCGGCATGAAGGCGGGCGTGCGCGGACAAAGCAGTTTCTTCGTCCATTTTTTCATTGCCGCCGGCGTTGTCGTCGCCGCCATGGTCCTGCGCGTGGTCCTCGTCGAGTGGTGCATTCTGCTGGCCTGCATCACCATGGTATTGACCGCCGAGATGTTCAATAGCGCCCTGGAATCGATGGCCAAGGCCATCACGGGCGAAAGCGATCCGCACCTGGGCAATTCGCTGGACATCGGCAGCGGGGCGGTGCTGGTGGCCTCGGTCGGGGCCGCAATCACAGGCGGCATCATCTTCATCAACCGCCTGGGTATAATGTTGCAGTGGTGGTAACAGTTTTAGTCGATTAGCTATCGGCCTTCAGCTATCAGCAGATAATATCCTATTTTCCCCCCGATTAACCCCGGGTGTTTACCTGCTTTTTATTTAGCCCAGGCGTTTACGCCTGCGGTCCGGAATGATGACCCATCGTCTCTTTTCTCTAGCCCAGGCGTTTACGCCTGGGGCCAGAAATAGATAATTGTAATATCAACCCCGTTCACGGGGTTCCTGCTCTTATTCGATGATCTTAACCGGCGGACATATAAAGGTGCTCCATGCAATCCCATCGAATCTTTATCGGCACCTCGGGCTGGACCTACGACGACTGGGCGGAAAAATTCTACCCCCGCGAGGTCAAGGGCAGCGAGCGCCTGGCCTTTTATGTAACGCAGTTCGACACCGTGGAGATCAATGCCACTTTTTACCGCTTGCCCACGCAGATCATGCTCGACGCCTGGAACCGCCGCCTGCCGGAAGGATTTCACCTGGTCGTCAAGGGACCGAGGGTCATCACGCACCTGAAAAAATTATCCGACTGCCGGGAATCATTGCAGCTATTTCTAGATAGGGTGAAACAACTCCGCACGTTGCGGGCGATCCTCTGGCAACTCCCGCCGTCGCTGGGCAAAGATTTGGATCGCTTGGAACGCTTTTTAAAGGCCCTGCCGCAAGACGTTCGCCACGCGGTCGAATTCCGCCACAAAAGTTGGTGGGACGACGAGGTGGCGGCATTGCTCGCGCGGCACAATGCGGCGTTTGTCGCAATCAGCCATCCCAAACTGCCCGATACAATTTATCCCACGGCCGATTTCCTGTATCTCCGTTTCCACGGACTCGACCGGCAACTCTATCGCTACGATTACACGGACGAGGAACTAAAAGATTGGGCCGAGCGGCTGAAGCCGTACGTGGAGTCAAAGATGATTTACGCCTTTTTCAACAACGACTACGAGGCCAACGCCCCGCGCAACGCCCAGACGCTGCGGGCAATGCTGGAATGGGAATGAAAAAAGCCGCGAAGCGGCGCACTACGATAGCCCAGGGCGGAGCGCACGCAGCCCTGGGACAGCAGGCAACGCCAAAATCCCAAGCCCTGAAGGGGCGTGCTAATGTGTGGGAGGAGAATTAGGGATTAGGAATTGGGAATTAGAGATTAGTGTTCAGATAAAACTATCTGCGGCTCCGTTTCAATCCCCTCTTTCGTCTCATTGCCGGCGGATTAGTCTTCTCAAGCTGAACTCCATGTTTGTGTTCTTTTGATTTGACTAGCTTGGGCGGTATGTTGGTCTTATCCAATTTCACGCCTTTCGTTTTTGGGTCGTGCCGGAAAAATCCTTCCATATCTTTCATTGTCTTTACTCCATTAAATAGACCGTGGTATGACACGATATTTTACCGACCATTACGTAGTTTCCTCAATAGACGTTTTGGGGGAAATTCCGGGGAGGGGGAAATTTCAGAATTTCAGAGAATTTCAGGGACGCCATGGAGAATTTCAGGGACGAGAATTTCAGGGACGCCATACATAATTATTGTCTACCGTCGAGAGTTACGTATGCTGCCAGGAATTGCCCCGAATTACCCGGAGTTGCCCCCAAGAGGTCAAGAGTTGTGTATGGCGTCCCTGGAATAGGCTGGAATAGGTTACGTTCTTGAGCGGGGGATAGCAGTTGGAAAACTCTGTTGCTAAAATGAACTTCGCAAGCGGGGTGCAATATGTTATCTATTTCTTGTCCACGTTGTCGAAAGACCCTCAAAGGCAAAGATGGCCTTGCCGGGCGTATGGTCACTTGCCCTGCCTGCAAGGCAAGTTTTGAAGTCCCATTGCCGGATGACTGGCTTGCGGGTACGTCCGCAAAACAACCTGATAGCGAACCTGATCCGCTAGAGTTTATCAATTCAAGTTTGCCAAAACCGCTATCTATCAGGGAACCCTCGCAAAATCCAAACACTATTTTTAAATCGTTCAAAAAATTCTTAGCAAAAAACTTCGAGCTTTCAGGCATAGGGTGCTTTTTATTTGTGCTTACTTTCCTTGGCCTTTTTTTTGGTTTTGCGGTAATATGTTCCCTACTCCCATCCCTTCGCACCGATCCTGATTTAGAATTGGTTCGAGCTTATCTACGTGAGAATCTGCCATCAGGGAGATGGGAAGAATTGCGCTGGTGGCCAAAACGCGAAAGCAGAATAAAGCAATATGGTTTTCACGGCCTGCGAACCTGGCCGGGTGGGAAAGTATGTCGGCTGAAATTCCGCGTCCTGGGTGAAGTGCCTGTTAGTCAAGATATTATATTTATTATTACAGACGAGTATATAACAACCGGATATACTGTCAAAAGCCCTTATTTTGACGATACGGAAGAATGGTATCAATATGTCTGGAATCAGCAATTTCCGGATGATTCACAAGGGCTACGCATATCTGGCGGGAGAGTTTTCGGGGCATCGTCTTACGATCTTCCGGTGGCGGTCGCGGACGATGACCTGCACGATACGGCGGATATCGCCGCCATCAAAAAACTTGGCCGTCTCGACGAAAAAAGGCCGGCGGAAGATAGCAATAGGTTAGATCAAGTGTCGGTTACGCCTTCCCACCCTGCGAACGATCCGCAAATCAAAAAAGCCCGAGATGACAGACGTGATCCAAAACACATAATGCAGCACCAGTAACATCATGGCAGCGGATTGATTACCTTCGTAGGCCCCTAATTCGGTCTAATGCCTCTAATGCGCAATTCATTTTCCCGCGAATTTTGGGGCCTATTGCGGGGATGCCAATTTCTGGGATGCCATGCATAATTCTTGACGCTGGCAGGCTGCAGAGTTATTGACATGGCAACACTGACGCCCAGGTGCCACTGCTGAATTTTGCAGGCACAACACCGCTCCATAAACATCTATCTTAATCGATTGCCTTCATAAAGACATCCCTCGCTATCGGCACAAAAATAGTCCAGGTAATTAACTTGAAATTGGGCCACCCGCTTTGCTACAATCCGCCCGCCATGTACTCATCACACTCCGCGTGATGTCCCCATTGCAGGGACTGTCCCAATTTTTGCGGGCACCGACCGGGCACCATCCGGGTACCCGCTCTCGGGTGCCGATGGTCGGCGGTGGTCGGCAAAAAAGGGACTGTCCCTTTTTTGGCCTCACATTAGCATCGATCAGCGAAGATTAGCTTTCCGAAAAAGCCCACATAAAAACCCCTGTCGCGGAACACCCTACTTATGAGACCGCAGAAGTTCCGTTTACGGCACTTTCCACAACCCCAACCCCCAATACTACTTCCGCCCCGCAACAAAAACCTAAAAATGGAACACTTGAAAGAGGCGTCCCGCGTTTCGGCGCTTGTGTTAAAGAATGCAATACAAAAAGCGCAACGCCGGCCCCCGGTGTATTCACCGGGGGCTAAATGTTACCGGGGGCTAAATAACTGACGCGCGCAATTTCGTTCAAACGGATATGCGACGAAATCAAATTTTATCTTCATAGGATTTTCAAGAACCGCTGGTAGGCCTGATCCCAGGCGGGGGTGTTTTTGGGTTCGTACTCGTCAACTTCGAAGCTGCGGCGGATTACTTCGCGGGCTTGGGCGATTGAGGCCACGTCGCCGGAGGCCACGGCCTGCATCATTACGTTGCCGGTGGCAGTGGCTTCGATCGGACCGGCGACCACGCGGCGTGCGCAGGCATCGGCGGCGAATTGGCAGAGTTGGCGGTTTTGCGTGCCTCCGCCGACGATGTGGATGGTTTCGATCGTTCGGCCGGCAAGTTGTTCGCACATGCCCAATGTGTAGCGGAATTTCAAGGCCAGGCTTTCCAATGCCGTGCGCAGGACAGCGCCTTTTTCGGCGGGCACGGTTTGGCCGGTGCGTTTGCAGAATGCGCGGATGGCCTCGGGCATGTCGGCTGGGGCGAGGAATTCGGGGGCGTCGGGGTTGACGAACGATACCAACGGCGGCTGTGCGGCGGCAAGCTTTGTCAGATCGTCCCAGGAAAATTTATCGCCGGACTGGTTCCAAATGCGGCGGCATTCCTGGACGAGCCACAGGCCGGCGATATTTCTTAGCAAGCGAGTGGTTCCGCCCACGCCGCCTTCGTTGGTAAAGGCCAGTTTCGAAACCAAATCGCTCACGACCGGCTTGGGCGACTCGATGCCCATCAGGGCCCAGGTGCCCAGGCTGATGTAACACCAATCCGGGCGCTGGCCGGGTTTGCTGGCAGCGGGCACGGCCATTACGGCGCTGGCGGTATCGTGCGTGCCGGGCAGGACGACTTCGACCGAGCCAAGGCCGGGTTCGGCGGCGAGATTTTTCCGCAGCGGACCGAGCACGGTTCCCGGCTGCGAGATCTTGCCGAATATTTTCGCCGGCAGGCCGAATTTTTCCAGAAGCGGCCAGGCCCAATCGCCGGTTATGGGATTGTAACTCTGGCTGGTGCTGACGTCGGTCATCTCGTTGCTTTTCACGCCGGTCATGAGCCAGTGGAACAGGTCGGGCATCATCAGCAGCGATTCGGCGGCGTCTAAAAGCGGAGAACCGCCGAGTTTCATGGCCACGAGCTGATAGAGCGTGTTGAACTGCATGAATTGCAGGCCGGTGTGCCGAAAGATTTCATCCTTGGGCACTATTGTAAAGGCCTT
The DNA here is from genome assembly GCA_963838495.1 of Pirellulales bacterium. Lineage (GTDB taxonomy): Bacteria > Planctomycetota > Planctomycetia > Pirellulales > Thermoguttaceae > JBEKIK01. Next base: position 2,309,454 of record CAWIRC010000001.1, read on the forward strand.
TTCCATCATGCCGTTGGTGCGGGAGTCGCGGTAATGATAGGGGTTGCCCAACAGCACGTCGCCGCGGGCGAGGAGCCCGAAATCGACGCCCCAGGTATCCACTCCGACGCTGACGATCTGTCCGTTGGATTTGGCTCCCGCCGCCCGCAGTCCCTGGCAAACCTGGGACCATTGCCCCAGCAGGTCCCAATGCAGGCTGCCGGCGACGTCAACCGGACCGTTATCGAAGCGGAAAACCTCTTCCAATTGCAGGGTTTGGCCGTCGAAACGCCCCAGCACGTGCCGGCCGCTCGAGGCCCCTATGTCCACCGCCAAAAAAGCCTTATTTTTCATGGTATACGGATGCCTTTTCAGATATAAAAAGTGTCTAAAGTGGGGAAAATAATAACGTGTTCGCCATAATGCCTATGAGGAAAAGGTTAGTCAAGTAGGGCAGATAACCGCTTAATATAGGCCAACAAAATACTTGATATTGTTGATAAACATAAGTATAATTGATTTTATAAACAATAAGATGATAATTAAATGTGAGTTTAGTTGGAAAGTATTAATTTTTATCAGTAAAACATATGAAAATCTCCGCAAAAACCGAGTACGCATGCATTGCGATGATGGAGTTGGCCTCCCAATATGGGACGGGCGAACCCGTTCGCATTCGGCGGATTGCCGAAAGGCATGATGTTCCGCCGCGATTTCTGGTGCAAATACTGCTTCAACTAAAAGGGGCCGGATTGGTGGCAAGTATTCGCGGCGCCGCAGGAGGGTATCAACTGGTAAAACCCCCGAAAGATATTTCGCTGGGACAGATCATGGAGGTTATAGAAGGTTCGACGGAGGAAAACGGGCAGACCAGCAGCGCCTCGCCCGATTCCCCGGCAGTCAAGGTATTGATGAAAACCTGGCAAGACGTGACCGCCATGGAACGGCAAATGCTCCAGAACATCTCCCTGGCCGAACTGCTGGAAAGAGCCAAGGAACAAGACGAGCAGATGTATCATATATAGGGGACAGGGGGCAGGGATTCGAGTGCGTAGCATTTTTTTACGCCGAACGCTTCCAGTAGGCGTTTTTTCTTTCACATATTACGCTACGCCACATTAAACGGTTTTTGGGATACACCGTTGCAGAACCGCGCCATCCTTTTTATACTGCCAATTCCGAGCAAGCCCCTGGTGTAATCACCTGGGGCTAAATAAACCGAAAACCGTAAACTGAAAACTGATAACTTACGAACACTAACCAAAGGAAAAGACGATGAGCGATTTAGTGGCCCCGCATGGCGGATTGACCGCGCCTGTTTGCCGAAGCGTGCCTGCCGATGAGATCCCCGATTTTCTCGCCCGGAGCAAAACTCTGGTGCGAGTGCCGGTGTCGGACGCCGATCTATCGACGGTTTATCGTTTCGGCGACGGGGGCCTTAGCCCGCTTACAGGGCCGATGGATTCGGTCGTCTACAATCGCGTGCTGGACGAAGCGGCGATCGAGCACGACGGCCGGAAATACGCCTGGACCATTCCGCTTTCGCTGCCGGTGGCGGCCGAGACGGCCAAAAAGCTCAAGCCGGGCAAAAAAGCGGCGCTGGTGAATTCAGACGAGCGGATCGTGGCCGCCTTGGAAATCACGGACATATTCCCTTGGGACAAGATGCGTTACCTCCGCGAAGTATATCTTACCGAGCGAACCGATCATCCCGGCGGCGACATGGTGCTTAAAGGCGACGCGGACAAGACTCACCTTTTGGGCGGAATTATCGAGGTCTTGCCGCAGCCCAAGCATCCGATGTTCGGCAAGTACGTGCTTTCGCCGGCCGAGGTCCGAAAACTTTTGGCCCAAAAAGGCTGGCAGCGGGTGGTGGCGTTTCAAACCCGCAATCCCTTGCACCGCGCGCACGAGTATGCATTGGTTTACGGTTTGGAAACTCTGCTCAGGGCAGGCCACAACGCCGGGGCGTGCCTGAATCCGCTTATCGGCGAGACCAAGGGCGACGACGTGCACGCCGACGTGCGGATGCACACCTACGAGGCCTTGATCAACCAGCGGATGCTGGGCGAGGGCGACAGCGATCCTGCGCTTTGGGGTCCGCGCGGGGAATCGGCGCCCGACCGGGTGATTCTCCTGGGCCTGGACATAAAAATGTTTTACGGCGGACCGAAAGAGGCGGTGATGCACGGCATTTATCGGCAGAATTTCGGGTTTACCGACATCATCATCGGGCGGAAGCACGCCGACGCGCCGTATCACGACGGCAAGCCGATCTGGGGCGATTTCGACGCCCAGGAGATATTCAACCACCTGGCCGGCGATCTCAAGATCAAGCCGCTGCGCGTCGGTTTTGCCGCGTATTACGAATCGATCGGCCGGGTGGATTTGATGGAGAACCACAAGGACGAAAAGCCGCTTTTCATCTCGGGCAAAGAAGTGCGTCGCTCACTGATGGCCGGGGAGCCGGTCGATCCGCGCGTGATGCGGCAAAGCACGGCGGCGATCCTAAGCGCGGCCATGGCGGGGAAAGAAGGGCAACGAACCAAATAATTGATATTGTCGCCTTTGTTTCCATTTGCATTGGAATTGAGGCTGATACCTGGGCGTCGTTTGCGGCAATGCAACGATTCTGAAACCCCGTTGGGGTTTTTAATTGGTTTTGGGAACCCGTTGTCCCAGGGTAGCCGCCAAAGGCGGCAACCCTGGGCTATCATATTATGACAACGAGGACAACATAGTACGGTATCATATTATGGTAATGAGGACATCAAATTGCGGCAACCCTGGGCTATCATATTATGGCAATGAGGACATCAAATTGCGACAACCCTGGGCTGTCATATTATGACAACGAGGACATTATAGTACGGCATCATATTATGGCAACAAGAACGTCAAATTGTGGCAATCCGGGGCTATCATATTACGGCAATATGGATATTATGCTACGGCAATCCGGGGCTAACATATTCCGGCAATCCCGCAGGGATTAGATATGAAAGCCCAGGGTTGTCGCGTCAGCGACTACCCTGGGTGAATGTCGGCAATCGCCGCCTCAACCCCGAAGGGGTTGCGTAAGGGCCGATCTAATCCCAAACATACTGTTCATCGAACACCACGCCGTGTTTTTTTAGAATCTGCCGGAGTTCATCCTGGAATGAAAACTTTCGATGGTGTTCTTCTTGGGTTTTGATGTACCGCCATACTCGTTCTTTTTGCGATTGGCTGACGGAAAAAGCGCCGTAACCGGCCTGCCATTGAAACAAATTCCATTGCCGGCTTTTTTTCTTTGCCCAAAGAGACGATGCCCGCTTGAGTTCTTTTATCCATTCGGCCAGAGCAATGGTTCGCGATTGATTTGCCAGCAAGTGGACGTGATCGGTTGCACCGCCCACGATTATGGCGGGACATTCGAGATTGGCGGAAATGCCGGCAATGTATCTGTGCATTTCATCGCGGAGATCGGGGATTTGCAGCAATGCGCGGTGCTCTTTGGTAGAGAAGACAATATGCACCAGCACATTGGACAAGGATTGAGGCATCGGTCGAGACCTCCGAAACCCCGTTGGGGTTTCTAATTGGTTTTACGAATCCTTTGTCCCAGGGTAGCCGCCAAAGGCGGCAACCCTGGGCTATCATATTATGGTAGGAAGGACATCATATTCCGGCAACCCTGGGCTATCATATTATGGCAACGGGGATATTGTATTCCGGCAGCCTTGGGCATGGAAGGCAATATTCATATGAACACAACGGTGGTTTTATATGCCGTGCGGTTCCCAGATTATTTAGGGCCAAACCGCCCTCACCCTAACCCTCTCCCAAAGGGAGAGGGGACTTTGCGGAATCATCTCCCAAAGGGCGAGGGGACTTTTTGGGATAGGCTCTAAATCGGCTGATAAAAGAATTTCTACTTGGAATAACCCGAACTGTGCACTGATCCGCCGAAACTTTGTGCGCTGGGGGCGGTATCTTTTTCATGCACTGAAAAAGATACCACGCTTGGCGAGTCGCGTTTAGTGACTATCATTCCGTCTTGGGTTTTGCTTTTTTGTTCCTCACCCTCGTGCATGGCGGTTGCGAGGAATTTTTCGGCGTCTTCGAGGGTGCAGTCGTTTGTTGTTTTCGTCTTAGGCGCGGTGATGGCGTCCAGAGCGTGGCTTTTCAGCAGTTTCGGCCAAATTTTTTGGAACAGGGGCGTGGACTGGAAAATGTCGACGGCCTCAACTTTCCCGTTTATGGCCACGATGGCGCCCACGACCTGCGGGTGATTCGACACCTTTTCTTGCAGTTCTTTCACATAGGCTTGCAGTTGTTGGGGATCGATAGTGCGGGTATAGATCGCGGCGAAGTCGCCGCTGTCGCTGGAGTTTTTTGCCGCGGAATTGATTTTGCCCACGGTATTCCAGACTTCGGCTTGCCCCTTGCCTTCTTGAACGGCGACGCGGCCTTCTTTATTCAGGCTTCCGGCCGAGGCGACGAATTTTCCCTTTTGGATTTCGGCGGTTTGTTTTCGCAGTTTTTCTTGATCCAAATTTTCGCCCGGCGACTGCTCCAAGGCGGCTAAATCGCGGACAGCTTCGGTTTCCGGGCGCGAGTTCCATCGCCCGTGCTCGACACAATAGACATTGATCTTTAGCGGTTTTCCGTCGGGCGGGACCACGGCCTCCTCGGCCATGCAGCGGTCTTGTTTCCCGCCGTAAATTAATTCACCGGGCATTAAATACAGCCATTTTTTTCCGCGATTGATAATCATTAGATGATTGACGTCGCCGTAATACTCGGCCGAATCCGCGCGTCTTTGCGCTTGGGCCGAAGAAGATGAAAGCGGCGGCGAGTCGCGGCCGCCTTGTTGCGCCGTGCCTTGATTGGCTCCATCGTTCAACCGCGGCCGGCTCGGCGCCGACTTCATATACTTGGATGGATTCCGCCTTGAGCCCTTCTTCAAGGGTCATGTAACGGTCTTCGCTGCGGGGCGTTTTCGATGCGACGGGGAAGATCGAAATGTTTTTAAAGGCGATCGGCTTGCCGATCACGAATTCGCCCAGGCCGGCCTTTTCGCTTTCCGACGCCGGTTTGGCGCCCGGCTGTTCCGGGACTGGGGGATCTTTTGCCCATGCAGGCACATTGATCCACCCGGGCAACAGGCCTAAAACCAATACCATTGAAAAAATACGGAACATAATACGCTCCTTTTTCTAAAAATGGTTTCTCCGGCGTTTGTCGCAGCATGATTTTTGTTCACGCCGATTTTATAACAAACGTGCACTAACTCTTTACTTTTGTACAAGTATCGCGGGCCAAGGGATCGTTTATCAGGGATCGTATCGACAACGATTCAACAAGGTGAATTGCACTCCCGCGGCAATTATTGATTCCGATGCAGCTAATGATCCTGATTTGGCCGCAAACACGGCTGTTCCAGCCAGGTTTGCTGGGGGGTTGGCCGCGGAAAACGTTCATTAGCAATATTGGACTCGATAAAGATTGGGACGCGGCGGTACAACTGGCCTCAAATTCTTAACCGTTTATCTATCCGATCGCTGAAGCCGGGTGAGAGTCAAGATGCATAGAGCGATACGACTTAGTATTAGTACGATCAGTTCCCAAAAAAGTTTCCTGTAAATTAGAAAAAACGAGAGGAACAATAAGAAAAAACCAGGACATTAACAAAGAATTATTCCAGCAATAGCTGGCATAAATAGGGATTGACCTAGGAATCCGGTGTTTTGCTTTTATATAATTTGGATCAGTTGCCTTCGGGGGTTTTCATGCGGAATTCTTTGGCGGTGAAGATGAAAGCCGCAATTAGGGCAAGGACCAGGCCTGCGCCTAGGAGGGTCAACACGCAGGTTTGCATTTGCGGGGCGGTGGCCAGGTCGATGGACCACTCTTTGCCGGAGGGCGGATTCAGCCAGCGGAGCACCAGGACGCGGAAGTAGTACATGACGGTCATGCGGCGGGCCACGGTGTCGAGGCTGGCGAACAGGCCTTCAAAGATGGCGATATAGGCCACGCCGACAAACAGCGAGCGGCGCATGAGCAGTCCCAAGAGCCCGAACAATGAGCAGTAGCCGACCTGGACCAGCGAGAGCAGGGCGGCGGTTTTTAGGGCTTGCCCGATCAATCCGGTGTCGGCCGGCTCGCGTGCGGTCAGGGCGATGACGGCGAAGGTAGCCGCGGTGAAAACGGCCGTCAGCGCGGAAGTCATCAAAATCGTGGCCAGGAGTTTTATGATGTATATCGCCCAGCGCGGCATGGGACGCATGAGCAGGTATGTCAAGGTTTGTTCCTCGACTTCGTCCTGGATGATGCCGGTAGCATATAGCAGCGCCGCCAGCGGGGCCAGGGCATGGGGAATGAGGTTGAATATTAGTGCAAATTGAAGATTTTCCACCGGCGGCACATGTTTCGGCAGCAGATTGACCATCGCCGCCAGCCCACTGGGCAAGGCAAATAACAACGAGACAACCAGCAGCCGGCGCCCGCGAATGAGTTGACGGAGGGTCAACACGAACAGGGCGGCCAAGGCGCGGGGGTAAGGACGCCGGGACAGCACTACGGGATTTTCAACAGCGGCGACGATAGATTTCATTTGCTCACCAGGTACTTGAATACGGCTTCCAGGTTATCGTCCTCGGAGTAAACTTCACGGAGCGCGGTGTTGGGTTCCAACGAGACAGCGGGCAGGCGGGCGTAAAAGGCGTCGGGGCGGCGGGTTTCTACCAGTACGGCCTTGTCCGCTTCGAGCATCTTTATGCCTTCGACATCATCCCAATGGACCAGCTTGGCGGCAAGTGCCCGGTAATCGTCGCAGACCAGTACGATGCGGTGCGGGTGGCGGTCGATCAGGTCGCGGATCTCGCGAACATGTCCCTCGGCCACGAGCCGGCCCCGGTGCAAGAGGATTATGTTCGGCGTGATTGCCTCGACTTCGTGGAGGATGTGGCTGGAGACGACCACACTGCGGCCCGAGCCTTCAAGGGAGCGGATCACGTCGATCAGGTCGCGGCGGGCGACGGGATCGGTGCCGGTAAAGGGCTCGTCGAGCAAAAGCACGCGGGGCTCGTGGACCAGGGCCTGGGCCAGCTTGGTTCGCTGGCGCATGCCTTTGGAGTAGCCGCGGATCGCTCGGCGCATGTTATCGGTCATGCCCACGGTGGCCAGGGCCTTTTCGGCGGCGGCCGAGGCCTGGCGCCCGCTCATGCCGGAAAGCTTGGCGCAGGTGCGGACGAAGTCGTAGCCGGTCATCCATTCGTAAAAGGCGTCTTGCTCGGGGCAAAGTCCGACGTGGCGCATCAGCGGCGGGTTGTTCCAAGCGCGGCGGCCGAGGACATGGATGCGGCCCTGGTTTGGACGGAGTTGGCCCGTGGCCAATTGCAGCATTGTGGACTTGCCCGCGCCGTTGGGGCCGAGCAGTCCGGTGATGCCGGGCGGGATGCGCACGGAAAGTTTATTCAGGCCGATAACGTTGCCGTACCATTTCGATACGCCGTCGAATTCGATGGCGGGCGTTACCGCAGGCGGTCCAGTGTTTTCACGCGCGTGCTCAATGTCCATAGGGAAAGTCCAAACAGTGCGGCCAGCACACCGGCCGACCATATCCAGGGATATTGTGGAACGAGTTGATCCGCGAGTTGGCGATTATTAACGGGCGCCGGTTTTGCCTGAGGGCCTATTAACAATGGTTTCAGGGCTGCCCGGGGCACTTGGAGGGCTTTGCCGACCTCGACCCAGGCAGCGTCGGCGTTTAGTAGGGCCTCGCCCAGGCGTTGGAGGTTGGCGGTATAAGAGAAGAGCGGGCGCCAGTTGGTCGGCGCGGCCTCGGCCTCGGCTTGTGCCATGCGCTCTTGCACGCGCTGCATGATCTGGCCGGTGGGACCTCGATACGACCGTTCATCGTCGGGATCAGGCGGCCCGGCGTCGGGCGGGACATATTTTCCCCGGGCAATCTCTTCCTGCCAGATGGCGCGGAACATGGCCATGTGCTGGATGCCGCTAAGCACCCCTGATACCGCCGTGCTTATAACCCATAAGCCGACCCAGGCGATGCCCACGTAAAGCGAGCGCCGCGAGAGCGAGGAGAGGGCGAGCATGATGGTGCCGGCCGAGACGACAATTATCAGGCCGTAGAGGATGCTGGCCGGCAGCAGGCGCCAGGTGTCGCGAATCACGCTGAGATCAAGGCTGAAGCATACGCCCAGCACATAGGCGGCTGCGGCGGGCGCGACGGCCACGGCGGCCACTATCGCGGCGATCACGCCCAGCTTGCCGAGGAAGTAATCCCATCGCGTCAGTGGGCGGGAAAAATACAAGGGCAGGGCGTTGAAGCGGAGGTCGCGGCTAATGAGGTTCGGCCCGGACACCACCACCAACAACATGATGTAAAAAATCTCGACCTTGAAAAAAATCGAATAGGCGATGGTCCATACCGCGTGACGGTAAGCGTGCGGGTCGGCGGCAATTCCCTGCGGGAGGATTGGCTGCAAAAGGCTTATTATCGTCTGGCTGCCCTGCTCGAACAAACCCCACAGGGCAAGGACCACGACCAGGATAAGGGCCGGAATCAACGCCAGCAAGAGGAGGATGCGGATGATGGTGATCGAACCTTTCAACTGCACGCGCAGACCTTGCCTGGCGATGGTCAGCCAGCGCCAGGCGCGGCTCGAAAGCGAACCTTTCCAGTGCTGATATCCTTGATCGAAGATGGGCATGGCTTATGTTGCTCGATTGACAACGTGCGTTGGGGATCGCGTTGATGTTTGTGTATTTATCCCCCCGTGAATGCACGGGAGGCCTGGCGGATGATACTTCGCGCAATCCCCGGTGTATTCACCGGAGGCTAAATGTACGCAATTAAGGAAATGGTTTCAATTGACAAAATGTGCCTCGATTAACGAAACGGATTCAATTATTTTCATGTTCGACGGCTTTTAAAAACACTTCCTCCAGCGTGCTGCGCTGGGGACGGAGGTGGCGGATTTGCACGCCCGCGGCGGCGGCGAGTTCCCAGAGCATTTGCTGCGAGCGACCCGGCGGCAGGCGGACCAGCAGGCCGTGGTCGTGGGAATTCACCGTGCATCCGGACTCGCCGAGCCGGCGGGCGAAAGACTCGGAATCGGTTTTTACCCGGACCTCGTAGCATTGCTCGTGCAGGTCCTTTAACTCCTGGATCAGTCCCTGTGCCACCAGCCGGCCCTGGGACAGAACCAGGACATGATCGCACACGGATTCCACGTCCGGCAGCAGGTGGCTGGAAAACAGCAAGCTCATATCCTTGCCGTGGGCCAGGTCGCGGGCGAGTTCGAGCATTTCCTTGCGCCCGGCCGGGTCCATGCCGTTGGTGGGTTCGTCGAGTATGAGCAGGCGCGGATCATGGACCAATGCAGAAGCTAGCTTCAAACGCTGCTTCATGCCGGCCGAGTAGGACTCGACGGGCCGATAGCGGGCCTCGCCCAATTCGACGTGGTTGAGCACTTCGTGGGCCCTTTGCAATGCGCTGGCGCGGGACATTCCGCAGAGTTCTCCGGCATAGGCGACGAAATCCACCCCGGCAACGCCCGGAAAAAGGCATTCGTCCTCGGGCACAAAGCCGGCCGCCTGGCGGATGTCGAGCCTTTTCGCGTGCAGGTTCAGGCCGAGCACCTCGCCTGAGCCGGAATCGATTTTTATAAGGCCCAAAAGTGCGCGGATCATGGTCGTCTTGCCCGCCCCGTTGGGGCCGAGAAGACCTATAGCGCCTCGGGGGCCGCCACGGACAGACTGCGCAGGGCCGTGATTTTGCCGTAGGTCTTGGTGACGTCGTGCAGGGTAAAGAGCATTAAAGTCGCAATGTTTGTTGAGGAAATTATGCAGTCCGATCGGAGTCAACTATAATACTATATTCGCTGCGGGGGCGACAGTCTTGGCAGTGGGGATATTCACGTAGGCAGGCAGATCGGGACCATCAGGCACAGCCTGGCCTACGCCTGACCTACGGATAATGGGGAGCGTCAGGCAGAGCCTGACCTACGGCTATTGCTTCGACGATTTGCCCGCGGAGTCGGGCTTGGAATCGCCGGAGGCCAGGACTTTGCCTTTAAAGTCGGGATTTTTGGGATCTTTTTGCACCGCCCAGAGATACTGCTGCGAGGCGACGTAGAGCACGCCGTCGGATACGGCCGGGGTGGAGCGGATTTGCGAGCCGAGGCGGACGTCGGCCAGGATTTTCTTTTCCTTAGCGGCGGCAAACACGAGCAGACTGCGGCGTGTGCCGATGTAGACCTTGCCGTCGGCCGCGAGCGTGGAACTCCAGATGTCGCTCTTGGCGTCGTGCACCCAGTAGCGCTGGCCGGTGTCGGCGTCGAGGCAGTGGATGTGTCCATCGGCGTCGGCGATGAATACCAGCCCGTAGGCCACGGACGGCGTGGACATGCTGCGGTCGATGCCGTCGTAAGACCAGATTTTGGCGGATTGGGAGACGTCGCCGATTTTGGTGGCGTCGATGCAGTTGACCATGCCTTTGCCCGTCCCGTGCCGCGGATCCTGCCCGATGGCCACGTAAACGCGGTTGTTGTGGAATACGGGCGTGCCGATGATTTCGCTGGGGCCGACGTACGAGCCATCATCGACGAAGTCGGGGTTTTCCATTTTGCTGCCTGCCCAATAATCGACGGGTTCGCCGTTTTTGTACCTGTACTCGGGCGGATTGCAATCGAAGGTCCAGACTCTGTGCAGGAAGACGGGTTTGGGCGGCACGGCATGCAGGGCCTCGAAGCCGTATAACACTCCGTCGCCGGCGCCGAATAAGACCAGCGACTTGTCGCTCAAGTGTCCCAGCGCGGGCGAAGACCATTGCCCGTGAAACACCCGCGAGCCGATCATCTCGTCGTCTTTGGCCACCAGGCGGCCGGTGTGCTTGTCCAGGGCGATAATGCTGGGTGAGAGGGGAAAGGGGGCTTTTTTATCGTCCACGCCGTTGCCCGTGTTCACGTACACCAGGTCGCCGTAAACCAGGACCGAGCAACTGGCCGCGTCGTGGGGAAACACGGAAAGTTCGGAGAGCATGTCGTAGCGCCAGATAACGTCGGCGTCGCCGGGGACCTGGCCGGGGACGGGATCGCTTAGCGCGCCGGTGTATCGCCGTTCGTCGAGGAATGGGCCGCTGTTGCCATTGGCCATGCCTTCGGTGTCGAGGCACAGGACTTCGTTGCGGTTGGTGACGACATACACGCGGTTGCCTTCCACGCAGGGCGTTGAACAGATGCCCAATTCCATGTTGTCGAATTGGGAGCTGCGCCGGCCGGTTACGAGTTTTGGAACGACCAGTCGCCAAAGCAATTTGCCGGTGGCTTCGTCAAGGCAGAGGAGCACGCCGCCGCCGGTGGGCTTGTAGCGCGGGTCGTTGAGATTGACGTCGTTGGTGCCGATAAAGACCTTTCCGCCCGAAACGACGGGGCCGGAATAGTTTTCGGTGCCCAGTCGTGCGACCCACTTGACATTCTTCGTGGTCTGCATGTCGATGCCCGAGCCGTCGGTGAGTTTTTTGCCGGGCACAAACGAGGCTGGCAAATTCTTTTCCTCGGAGGCCATGTTGCGGGAGTCGTCGCCGCCGAATTGGGGCCAGTCCTCGGCAAAGGCCGAAGACAGCGATACCGCAAAAAAAAGAAAAAAGAAGACTGCAAATTGCAAATTGCTTAAAAGGCCGGGATGGGCGGATACCTTCACAAAACCGCGGACGACCGGCCTTTGACCGGCGCACGTCGCATTATGATGCAAAGAACAATCGAGTTTGCAAATTTTTTCCGGCTCTGTACTTTCTCTGTGGAACATCAAAGCGGCTCGAATGGATTCCTGTATGGTTTGCTTGTTATTCCAGACCGGGTGCATCGCTACCCACCAGTGTAGCTATAAAAGTGCAGAAGGTAGGCCTGTTGTCTGCAAGTAAGTCTATCGGAAGGCACAATATTTATTGTTAGATTTTTGCCTTTAATAGCCAATTTAACCTATCAGGAATCAATTGTCCAGTTCAAGAAATGATTGCCAACTTGCTTGATATTCAGCGCTTTATCCAGTCGATATTGGACATTGCCGACAGGGCAAGATGCAATGCCTGGGTGCCATCGCGTCCGTGACCGCTGGCTTTAAGCGAAATATACAACTGATGCACAAGGGCCAGCCCGGGCAGGCACAGATCCATGCGCCGACATTCGTCCAGCACGATGCCCATGTCCTTTATGAAATGCTCGACAAAGAAACCCGGGGCGAAATTGCCGGTGATGATTTTTGGGGCGAGATTCGATAGCGCCCAACCGCCGGCCGAGCCGGAACTGGCCGATTGCAGGAATTTGTTCAAATCCAGTCCGGCCTTATAGGCATAGAGCAGCCCTTCGCAAATGCCGATCATGTTTCCGGCGATAAGAATTTGGTTGGCCAGCTTGGCATGTTGCCCAGCGCCGGCAGGGCCATGATAAACGTAGGTTTTTCCCATCGCCTCCCAGCAGGGATTGAGGGCTTCGACGATTTCTTTTTCGCCGCCGATCATGATGGATAGTATGGCCTCGCGTGCGCCGACGTCTCCGCCGGTGACCGGGGCGTCAACGGCATGCGCGCCGATTTTCGCGGCCTCCCGGGCAATCTCCACGGCCAGCGAAGGTTGGCTTGTGGTCATATCGACGATGATCTTCCCGCTTTCGCAGCCCGCAAGCACGCCGTTTTCGCCAAGAATAACACTGCGTATGTCGTCGGGATAACCGACAATGGTAAAAATCACGTCCGAGACCTGGGCAACGGCCTTGGGACTGTCGGCCCAGGCGGCGCCGAAGGAAAGGAGCTTTTCGGCCTTGGCTTTTGTGCGGTTGAACACAGTTGCGGCAAAGCCCGCGCATCAAATGCCCGCACATGCTGGCGCCCATTACGCCTGTGCCGATCCAGCCGATGCGAGTTTTACCGGGGGAGATATTGATAATTGCCATTAATGAGCTACTTCCCGTACATGACAAATAAAATTATCAATATTTTCTTCGTGAACTGATTCAACATTGTATTTTATGAATAATCCATCAATTCGATCTCTCAAAGTACCAACTACATTTGTATTTTCGAATGCCGTCACAACAACTAACTTCCCAATCCTATTGTTATGTAACAGATCTCCATCAATAGCCAATTGTTGTGCTCGTCCTATGGCTTGATCCTCTTTGGTTGAGAATGCACATGTCTTAACGAAATTTGGTATTTCATTATTAAACTTGTATGGTATATGAAGAATATTACCAATTATAGGGACTTTTATTTCCAAATTTAATTCCGCCCGGCCTTCATTATGAAGATCATTAAACAATGATTTTAATTTTGGTGAATATGGCTTGTGAGATGGTTTTTCTCTTGCAATACCACCAACAAGTTCATTAAAAAGTCGCTCCAAATCCTTTTTTGGATCGAAGACTTTAACTGGTCGAGGTGATGTCAGTTTTAAGATGTTAGCCCTTGTATTAACAAATTGTTGGAGATCTTCTAATGTCTTAAAATTATCTTTTTCCACTTCGAGTCGGTTTTCAATTGCTAATTTTGCTGCATTTAAACCAGAACGATTAATTGTTTCTGGATAGACAAGTTTTTTAGCTCTCTTGTTATCGCGTCTATTATAGGCAGCAATGAAACCTACTTCTGGACAAAAGAGCAAAATCCCGACATTTACCGCCTCGGCTCTCGACGGATCAGGACAAAATTGAATCAGACTGTAATAACCACGTTTAGCGTTCATGATCCTTACCTCTTTCACGATTGTTTATCGAAAAATTGGTTGGGCCAACATTTTCTGGCGATTTTATTCATAATTGTTTCTGCTACAAACACTGCTCTTCGACAAATCATTTCCTTCCATGCTATTTTAGTATTTCCGTCAACATTCCATTCTTTTGGGACTAACTGAATCATTTTTTTAACAACATTTTCATCAATAGTTCTTAACCGCTCTATTGCTTTTTCTAAAAAGTCTTGCCTGACCTTAGGAATAAACTCAGGGAATAATCCGTAAAGTCCAGTGTCTTTTACAATGTCTATATTCGTAATAATGGGACTCAAATCACGTCCCCAATTGAAACAGCAAGAATGATCTATTGCCAACAAGCGGAACTGCCCTTTATCTTGTTCGCGAAGAACTTCTAAAAAAACATTATCTCGATTAGGCTGGCGCAATTTCAAGTCTGGAGGAAATCTATCACAATTTCGAGTCCAAGTATCAAATACTACCAAATATGAAATAGCATCATGATTAACCAAATTTTCTAATTCTTTTTCTTTACCACCCAATCCGAAACCATCAACTGCTTTTGTAACAAATGCAGGTCCAGAATCTGCTTTATTTCCATTAAAAAAGAAAATTTCATCTACATCGGCATTTATATTCATTAATGCAAATTCAAATGTTGGAAGTCCAAGCCAATCAGCAAGTTGTGTCCCAACTAACTCACAAGCTAATTGGTGTGGGCCTTGAGGATTGCCCATGGCTTTTATATATGCTTTTCCAGTATCAGTAACTATTTTCGCTGTGCCCATACTTGAATTAATTGCCTCTTCAAATCGCAAAAACGTAGTTGGTCGCCAAGATTTGGTCAATGGCATAATTTGAAAATTCCCTTACCTCCTCATTTTACCACGAAATTCACCATTTTTCCCGGGACTATGATTACTTTGATGACGGTTTTACCCGCGAGGTACTCGGCCACTTTGGCCTCTGCGCGGGCGAGGGATTCCAACGCGGCGTTGTCGGCGGCGGCTGGGGCTTGGATGCGACCGCGGAGCTTGCCGTTTACCTGCACGGGCACTTCGATCGTGTCTTGCTTGAGCATCGCTTCGTCAAAGGTCGGCCATGGCTCGTAGGCCAATGTTTTTGTGTTGCCCAGGGCCTGCCAAAGCTCCTCGGCCAGGTGCGGGGCGAACGGCGAGAGGAGGAGCACGAACTTTTGCATCGCCTCGCGCGGCCGGACTTCTTCCTTGAAAAAGAAATTCGTGAACTCCATCATGCGGGCAATGGCCGTGTTGAACGACATCTGCTCGACGTCGTTGGTCACGGTTTTGATGGTCTTGTGCAACATGCGGTTTTGCTCAGGCGTGGGCGGGGCGTCTTGCATGGCCGGATTGAGTTGCATGGTTTCGGCGCGGTCATCGATTATCATTCGCCAGACGCGGTCCAGGAAGTTCCGCACGCCGCTGACGCCATCCATGCTCCAGGGTTTTACAGCCTCAAGCGGGCCCATGAACATTTCATAGAGCCTAAGTGCGTCGGCCCCGTATTCGGCCACCACCTGGTCGGGATTGACCACGTTGCCGCGGCTTTTGGACATTTTGTACGCCCGGCTGTCGATGCGGATTTTGACGTCGGACTTTAGGGCGAACGTCTCGCCTTGTTTTTCAGCCTGATCGGCGGGAACTTTGATTGCCTTTAGCTGCCGGCCGGATTTTTTTTCGATCGGATTTCCTTCAACATCGTCCGCGACTTCGGTAGCGCTTATCCATTGGCCCGGGTCGCTCTGATAACCGGTGAATTCCATTTCGCCGAGGATCATGCCCTGATTGACCAGTTTTTGGAACGGCTCCGGCGTGCTAACGTAGCCGCGGTCGAAGAGCACTTTGTGCCAGAATCGGGCGTAGAGCAGGTGCAGCACGGCGTGTTCGGCCCCGCCCACGTATAGGTCGATGGGCATCCAGGCCTTTTCGAGCTTGGGATCGACCAGGGCCTTCTGGTTTTTCGGGTCGAGGAAGCGGAGATAATACCAGCAGGAGCCGGCCCATTGCGGCATGGTATTGGTTTCGCGCTTGTAACGCTTGCCGCCGATGGTGACAAAGAGCCAATCGTCCGGGGCCTTGTCCAGCGGCGGGGTGGGCTCGTCGTGCTTGGCGTCGAAGGACATTTTCGCGGGCAGATCGAGCGGCAGGTCCTCGGGCCTTAGTGGCTGGATGCTGCCGGTTGGTTTTCCACTCGCATCGAGTTCGTGCAGGATGGGGAACGGCTCGCCCCAGAAATGCTGGCGGCTGAAGAGCCAATCGCGGAGTTTGTAATTCACGGCGCTGCGTCCGATGCCTTTTTCGGCCAGATCCTCGGCGATTTTCTCTTTGAATTCGGGCGTGGAAAGGCCGTTGTAGGGACCAGAATTTATGGCAGTGCCGTCGGCGATGAAGGCAATGCGCCCGGCCAGGAGATCGTCGCGCGGGGAAGGAACAGCCCTCACCCCCGGCCCATCGGCCCTCACCCCTAGCCCCTCTCCCAATGGGAGAGGGGAGATATTATTGAGCCCCGGCGATTCGCCTGGATCGACTACGGCGATAATGGGCAGGTTGAATTTTTGGGCGAATTCGAAGTCGCGGGTGTCGTGGGCGGGCACGGCCATGATCGCACCGGTGCCGTAGCTGATCAACACGTAATCGGCCACCCAAATTGGAATCGCCTCGCCGTTTACGGGATTGATGGCATAGGAGCCGGTGAAGACGCCGGTTTTTTCCTTGGCCAGGTCGGTGCGGTCCAGGTCGCTTTTGCGTGCGGCGGTTTCGCGGTATTCTTGGACCGCGGCGGCCTGCTCCGGTTTGGTCAGGCGTTCGACATACGGGTGCTCGGGCGAGATGACCATGTAGGTTGCGCCGAAAAGCGTGTCTGCTCGGGTGGTGTAGATGCGGAGCACTTCCTCGTCGGGCTTTTGGGGCCAGCCGGCTATTTTTCTATCGACAAGCCAACCCTGGTATTCCTTGGGCGAAGGTTTTCCTTCTTCATCGGTAATAATACCGATGAAAAAATCGACTTCAGCCCCGGTGCTCCGTCCGATCCAGTTGCGTTGCAAGAGCTTTATGCTCTCGGGCCAGTCGAGCGAGTCGAGGTCGTTTTCCAGGCGGTCGGCGTAGGCGGTGATGCGGAGCATCCACTGTCGGAGCGGGATGCGGACGACCGGATGCCCGCCGCGCTCGCTCAGGCCGCCGACCACTTCCTCGTTGGCCAGCACCGTGCCCAGGGCCGGGCACCAGTTGACGGGGGCCTCGAGTTGATAGGCCAGGCGGTGCTCGTCGCGATATCGGGCCACGGCGTCTTGGCCTTCGTCGGCAATGTCGGCGGGGATGGGCAGTTCGGCGATGGGCCGGCCGCGGCGTTGGGATTCGTCGAACCAGGTATCGAACAGCACCAGGAAGATGAATTGCGTCCAGCGGAAATATTCCACGTCGGTGGTGGCCAGTTCGCGGTCCCAGTCATAGGAGAAGCCGAGCATTTTTAATTGCCGGCGGAAGTTGTCGATGTTTTTTTCGGTGGTTTCGCGGGGATGGGCGCCGGTTTTTTTGGCGTACTGTTCGGCGGGCAGGCCAAAGGCGTCCCAGCCCATGGGGTGCATCACGCTTGCGCCGCGCATGCGATTGTACCGGCAGACGATGTCGGTGGCGGTATACCCTTCGGGATGGCCCATATGCAGTCCACCACCACTGGGGTAGGGGAACATATCCAGGACATATATTTTGCGGCCTTTGGGCAATTTAGGTGTACTAAATGTGCAATTTTCGTCCCAAAACTTTTGCCACTTAGGTTCGATAACGGCCGGATTGTAACGAGGCATTTCTTTGAGAACTCCACAAATTAGGCATGGAGGACGACTTTAAAAGTCGTCGTCCTATAAAAAGTCAGATTTTACCCATTACCAGCCGCAACGGCAAACGGAGTAAACGGAACAATTGCCCTTGAATAGCCGGGCCGATTTCGGTACAAGTCTGCGGTCTGTGATTCTCATCCTGCGACATCTTATCCAAATTGACAGTTGATTGGGTCAATAATCCTCGGTGTATTCGCCGGGGGCAAAATGAATTTTACAACCGCCGGTGTATTCACCGGCGGCTAAATGGTTTTAAAAAACAAATTATTTTGCGGAGGCATAGCCATGCCGCGATTGCCGGTAGTTTTGTTTTGTTTGTTAATTTTCATTTGGGCCGCGTCAGCGGTTTGTGGAGAGCAGGCGTTTCCGCTTAAGGCCTATGTCGCGGCCGACAACGCGGAGGTGCGCTCCGGGCCGGGGGAGGATTTTTACCCTACAGACAAGCTGAAAAAGGGCGAGGAGGTCGAGGTATATAAGCGCGACGCCCGCGGCTGGTGCGGAATCAGGCCGCCGGAAAGGAGCTTTTCCTGGGTCTCGGGGCGGGTGCTTAAATTTGAAGAAGGAAACGTGGCGATCGTCAAGGAAGACGACGTGGCCTCGCGGGTGGGCAGCAGCATAAGCAACGTGCGGGACGTGATCCAGGTGCGGATGCACAAGGGCGAAGCGGTGGAAATCCTGGACCCGAAAGAATCGCCGGGCGGCAAATCGCAGGTGTGGTACAAGATCGCGCCGCCATCGGGCGAATTCCGCTGGATCTCGGAAAAATATCTGAGCAAAGAAAGGCCTCTTGATGATTTGAGCGACGGCGGATCGGGCGATTCCGACGCTGGACAAGACAGCCCGCGCTCTTCGGATGGGATCGAAAAACTGTCGTCCCGGCAGTTCCAGGCCGAATTGGACCGGATCGACTTGGAATTGTCGATGATGGTGGTCGAGGACCCGGCGGCGTGGTCGTTCGACGCCATGCGGATCCGGGGTGAATCGCTGTTGGATCGGGCGGGCGACGCGGCCGACCGGGGAAAGGCCCGGCTGCTTGTGAACAAGATCGCACGATTCGAGGACATCAAGCAGCGATATGATACGGTTACCGCCATGCGCGAGCAGAACGCGACATCGAACCGCTTTCTTACCGGGCTGCAAAAGACCATGGAAAAGGCGGCAGCCATGGCCGATCCCAGCGGGCAATTCGACGGAGTGGGCCAGTTGCAAATGGTCTTTTCGCCGAAGGTCGGCTCTCCGCGCTACGCCCTGGTGGACGAGGCCGGCAACGTGCGGTATTACGTCACGCCTGCGCCGGGCGTGAACTTGCAGAACTACGTGGGCCGGCAGGTGGGCATAACCGGGACGCGCGGCTACATGCCCGAACAACACGCCCAGCACATCACCGCCCGGCACGTTTCTTCGCTGGAAACGCAGATACGATAATTGTTATGATTTACAAATCGCGGTATACATCGCGCCGATGCCGCACATAATGCACAAAGATCAACCGGGATTGTATGTCCACCGAATAGATAATGCGATAGTCGCCGACTCGAAGGCGATAAAGATTCTCCGCTCCGGAGAGTTTTGAAATTCCTCGTGGAAATGGATCATTCGCCAGAGTGTCTATGCGCTCAATTATTCGCTGCAACACGGAATTTGGCAGTTTTTTGAAATCCTTTTCCACAGAATTTTTGAAGCGGATGCTATAAGAGGCCACTTTTTTTCATCCGCTTTTTCATCTCAGCCAATGTAATCGTACGTTCCTGCCGGCGTTCGGCAACCACCGCTAAATCGTGTATATCCTCCAAGAGTTGATCATAGACTTTTGCAGGGATGATCACTGCAGTGCGCCGGCCGTGGTCGTCAACTACATATTGTTCTTTGTTCATAAAAAGTTCTTAACTGGCGAGAAAATGAGCAGGGGCCATATGACCAACATATTTATTATACTCTGCATATTAATTATTGTGAAGGAATACACCAAGACATTGCAAGGGTGCTTTTTTCACCCGGTTTTCCCAATTCTCCGGCAGTTAGCGCGGGTTTCTGGCCTCGCGCATTTGCGAGCCGCCGCGGGCGAGTTCCAGCGCGGCGGTGAGCATGGCATCGGACTGGACGGCGGAGGGAATCAACTGGCCGTCGATGGGCTTTGCGGCTTGCCGGACGGGGTAATCGGGCTCGACGCCGACCTGGCTGTAGGGGCGGCCGGAGGGGGAATAAAACTTGGCCGTAGTCAAGCGGATGCCTGCGGTGGTGCCTTCCAGGGGAAAGATGCCTTGCACCGAACCTTTGCCGTAGGTCCGCACGCCGACGATGGCGCCGCGATGCAGATCGTGAATTGCGCCGGCGAAGATTTCGGCCGCGCTGGCGCTGTCGCCGTTGACGATGATCACCAGTGGTATTTGCCAGGTTCCTTCGGCATGTGCGGTGAAGGTGTTGTCTTCCTGGGGGCTGCGGCCGTGCGTGGAGACGATCACGCCGCGGTCGACGAAGCGATTGACGGCCTCGACGGCGGCCACAAGCAGCCCGCCCGGATTGCCGCGAAGGTCGATGATCAGGCTTCGCAATCCCTCGCGTTGAAGTTTCCACAAGGCAGCGTCGAGGTCGCGGGCGGTGGTTTTTTGGAAGCAATTCAGCTTGAAATAGCCGACGCCGTTTTCGCGGTCGATGAGGCCCACCTGGTCGACGCTGGGGACATCGACCCTGCGGCGGCGGACGTTCATATGACGCTCCTGGCCATCATCGCCCATCACTGTCAGAGCGGCGTAACTTCCATCGGCGCCTTGCAGGAGGTTGGCGGCCTGGTCGGTGGACATGGAGGAGGTATTTTGGCCGTCGACGGCGATGATGCGGTCGCCCGCGCAGGCCGGCTTGCTCGGCGGGGCTGCCTGTAATGACCCTGATGATGGTCAGGGCCTTGGCCTGGACCTTAAGTTCGATCCCCAGGCCGACGAAGTTGCCCTCGATTTGGGAATAGACTTCATTTAATTGATCGGGCGTGAGGAAGGAGGAATATTGGTCCAGGGAATTGGTAGCCCCGCAAAGATATTCCAAAGCGGCGACGGTGGGGGAAATGCCCAGGTGTTTTTGGGCCAGCGCGGACGCCGTGGAGACCGCCTGAACGGCATCTTCGCGAGTGCGGATGGGCCGGGCGGCAAGCACCGGCCGCAGGTCGACGCAAAAACCGCGGCCGGCCTGGCGGTACATCTCGGGCACGTAGCGTTCCAAAAAGACCGGCTCGCCTAGGGCGATATCCAAATTATTCGTGCCCCGCTCGACCATCTCTTTCCAGTCGGGCGTGTCGACGTAATGGGAATCGATCTTCAGCAATATCTGTGCGTAAAGGTCCAGCGCCCGGTCCAGTGGCAGCCGTGTGAGCGTTTCGCAGAAGCTGCGGTCGAGCGAGCGGCGTTGGATATCGTAATGCAGGCGTGCGATATCGAAGTGTCGCTGCAGTGCGCCTTCGGAGGGGAATTGGCGGAGGGCTTCTTCATAGTGGGTAAGGGCGTCGCCCCAGCGGCGTTCCAACTCCAACTGCTGCCCGCGACGCAAAAGGTCGTCAACCTCTTGAGTATGGCTGGAAATGGTGATGGTGGTGGGGAGCTGGGCCAGGGCCGCTGCAGAGAGCAAGAGGAAGCAGGCCGCGAAAGTCGCGCGCAGAAGGCCGGTGCTGATCCGTCGCATGGTGTTGTCCGTCGAAGAAGAAAACATAGCCGGCGCCGATCCGTGGGCGGCATGGCATAGGGGGTGTGTTTTGTCTATAAAGCGACCGGCAAGGGCACACAAAGCCGATCAGCTTAAGCATAGTTCATTTTTTCAGGCAAGTCAAAAAAAAGGCGCAAGATTTTAGGGCGTGATTTTACCCAGCCCGCACAGCCCGACCTCCCCGGTGCGCAATACTCCGGCAACGCCGGGAAAAAGCGTTAAAAACAGTTGCGCCATTTACATCAGTGATGTATGCGAAAACCAAAAGAAGCGGTAGTAAGGCCGGGTCGTCAAGATCGGCGCGTTCGGCAGAAACGACAAGGGCTGAATTTGAAAAAAAGCATAAAGACGCGAATAAAGCCGCTTGGGCGGTAGTCCCTCGTTCCCAGGCCGAGCCTGGGAACGAGAGATTTGTGTAGATTTTTATTCGCCGGGCGTTGCTTCGGGCGGTTTTTCTTCGCCGGCGGGGAAGTTTATGAGCGGGCCGCTGGCGGAGCCTACGCCGCCTTTGAGTTCCACGGGTTCGGCGGCCGCCGCGCCGCCTTCGCCGGGTTTTCCTTCGGCGGCATGGGCTTCCTCGGCCCATTCCACGCGCTTCCGCGAGAGACCGATTTTGCGCTCGTCGGGATCGACACGGAGGACTTTCACCTCGATCACTTCGCCCACCTTGACCACGTCTTCGGGATTATCGACCTTGTGGTCGGCCAGTTCGGAAATGTGCAGAAGTCCCTCCAGGCCGTCCTCCAGGCCCACGAACACGCCGAAATTGGTGATCTTGGTGACCGGGCCCTTGACCAATTGGCCGGGCTGATACTTGCCGGGGATGTCGGAAAGCCAGGGATCGTCGGTCAACTGTTTCATGCCCAACGCGATGCGGCGGCGGTCCTGATCGACGGATAGCACGCGGCACTCGACCTCCTGGTTTTTTTCCAGCAGTTCGTTGGGATGGCTGATTTTGCGGGTCCAGGACATGTCGCTTACGTGCAGCAGGCCGTCGATGCCCTCCTCGATCTCGATGAAAGCGCCGTAATTGGTGAGGTTGCGGACTGTGCCCTTGACGATGGCGCCGGGCGGGTAGCGCTCGGCCACTCGATCCCAGGGATTTTCCTGGGTCTGCTTCATGCCCAGGGATATTTCCTGCTTGTCCTTGTCGATTTTCAGCACGATGACTTCGATTTCCTCCTCGGGCTGAACAATTTCGTTGGGATGGCTGATGCGGCGGGTCCAGGACATTTCGCTGATGTGCACCAGGCCCTCGATTCCTTCCTCCAACTTGACGAACGCGCCGTAGCTCATCACGTTCACGACCGTGCCCTTGATCTTGGCGCCGACGGGGAATTTTTGCTCGACGCTTTCCCAGGGGCTGGGCGTGCGCTGCTTGAGGCCCAGGGCGATCTTTTCCTTCTCATGGTCGATATGCAGGATCTGCACTTCGATTTCCTGGTCGATGGAGAGCATTTCGGAGGGGTGATTGATGCGGCCCCAGCTCATGTCGGTGATGTGCAAAAGCCCGTCGATGCCGCCGAGGTCGACGAACGCGCCGAACTCGGCGATGTTCTTGACGATTCCCTTGCGGCGCTGCCCGACTTCCAGCTCGGCCAGAAGCTGCGATTTTTTCTCGGAGCGCTCGGACTCGATAAGCGCGCGGCGGCTGACGACGATGTTCCGCCGGGCCTCGTCGATCTTCAGTACGATGCACTGGATGGTGCGCCCGATGTAATCGCCGATGTCGGTGGGCCGGCGGATGTCAACCTGGCTGGCGGGGAGAAACACGTTCACGCCGATATCGACCAAGAGCCCGCCCTTGATCTTGCGGGTGACGATGCCGGTGACCACGTCGCCCTCGCGCACGGTTTCGATGACCTTCATCCAGGCCTCGATTTTTTCGGCCTTGCGCTTGCTAAGCGTGATCATGCCGCGGGTGTCGTCAACCAGCCCGTGGATGTCCTCCACATCCTCGATGAGGACTTTGACGGTTGTTCCTGGTTCGGGCAGTTTTTCGCCTTCCTCCCATTCGGAGCGGAAGATGATGCCCTCGCTTTTATATCCCACATCGACGAGCACGACGTCGCCTTCCACGCGCAAGACCTTGCCCTGCACGATTTGATTGAGGTCCATCTCCCGGGTAGTCCAGTCGAGGTCCTCGGGGCGATTGCCCTCCATGGCTTCGTCCAGCTCGCTCTGCCAATCTTCTTCAGTAAGATCCAATGATCTGATTAAATTTCGGTCAACCATACACTCAAGAGGTTAGGGTTTTGGTAGGGTGCGTGAGACGCACCTGAAAAATCAGGCATATTAGCCCTCACCTTAACCCTCTCCCAAAGGGCGAGGGTATTATTAGGATAGGCATTTAATGCAAGCAACAATCCTGGTGCATTTCATGCACCCTACGAACCAGTGCCTTCCGCCAGTCCGGCCCTTTACGCAAAGGGCCCAATACGGCGACTTGCGGATAATCCTGCAAATATATCAGGGTGGATGAGGAAAGACAATGGCGAGAAAAAGATATCATCACTGAATTGATATACCCGATAAGTAGGGGTTGAAGGGTATTCTACGTTAGATTGGAGAAGATTATCTCAAATATTGTGCGGCTTCGGACTGGGCTTGGCGGACGCGGTTTTCGACCAGGGTGACCAGTTCTTCATCGTTTAAGCCTTCATATTCGCCGGGGAGGATGGGGCGGCCGTAATGGACACGGATTTTGCCGGGGCGGGGCAGTGTCCGGGTCTTGGGCCAGCATTGAAACGCCCCTGCGATGGCCACGGGCAGGATCGCCGAATGGGATCGACGCCAGGCTGGTGATGCCCGGCTTGAATGGTTTTATCTCGCCGTCGGGGGTGCGGGTTCCCTCGGCAAAGATCAGCACCATTTCGCCGTTCTTCAGGCGCTTGAGCGATTCCTTGATGCCGGCCAATCCTAATCCCTCGCGATCGATGGCAATGGCGTTGATCGAGTGGATCAGCCAGGCAAAGGGCTTGAATGCGAAAAGCGTTTCGCGGGCGATATAGTTCATGTGCCGGTGGCAGGCCATGCCGACCAGGGGCGGATCAAGGTGGCTCTGGTGATTCGAAACCACGAGCACGCCGCCTTGGCGGGGAATATTTTTCTGGCCCGAGTGGCGAACACCGAAGGCCAAGATCGCTGTTAGCTGCACTAATATCCGCAGAAAGCTATACCACAAGCGGCTGGGCAATGAATGCTGGGACATTTAAGGGTTCAAGGTTCAGGGTTTTATGGTGGACGTTGGTAAAAAAAGATTGTCAATGCCGAAGCACGAATGACGAAGGACGAAAGAATGCCTAATGACGAATGACTAATGACGAAAGAATGCCTAATGACGAATGCCGAATGCAGAAAGAATGACGAATGACCAATGACGAAGCCGGAATATTGGATAGGATGTTTTGTCATTAGGAATTGGTCCTTCGGACTTCTTTCGTCATTCGGATTTCGGCATTCGGCATTTTCAGCCATCATGCGATTTTTCGGCACTCGCTTGTGCATTCCGTTGTCGGGCGATTTTTTCCAGTTTATCGACCACCTGGTCAAGGGAAAGGCCGTCGGTGGAAACTTGTATGGCGTCGGGGGCTGGCGCAGTGCGCCTAGATCCCGTGCGGAGTCTTCATTGTCGCGGCGTGCTTGGGCGGCCAGGACCTGCTCGATCACGACGGGCTCGCCCTTGGCCTGGAGGTCGCGGAGCCTGCGCCGGGCGCGTTCCTCCGGGCTGGCGGTAAGGAAGATTTTACACTCGGCGTTGGGAAAGGCCAGGGTGCCTTGGTCACGGCCCTCGGTGACGATGTTTTTTCCCGCCGCCGCCGCCCGCTGCAAATCGATCAGGCGTAGGCGGACCTCTTGGTTGTCGGCGGCATAGCGGGTCACCGCGGTTACGGCCGAGGTGCGGATTTCATCGCTTACGTCTTCGCCGTCGAGATAGATCCGGTCGTCTTCCAGGCTGAGGTCTATGCGCCGGGCAAGATCGGCCAGGTCGCCGGGCTGGTCCCAATCCAGCCCTTTTCGTTTTCCGGCCAGGGCCACGGCGCGGTACATGGCGCCGGTGTCGAGGAAGGCGAACCCCAGCCTGCGGGCCAGAGCCCGGGCGACCGAACTTTTTCCCGCTCCGGCGGGCCCGTCGATGGTTATGATCATGACAATAGTGATATCACTTAGTTTGCACTTTGGCAATGACGTTTTTAATGAACGCGTTCACCTCGTCGGCGTGGGTGAGGTTTATGAGATGGCCGCCGCGGGGGATGATTTCGTCGGGCTCGACGCATTTCAAGGGGATGATCCGGTCGTGCGCGCCGTGAATTTGAAACACGGGCGTTTCCACGAGCGGAGCGGGATTCCAACGCAGTATCGCCGAGATGGCCCAATGCATGTGGCGGGCGTCGGACTCGGTGAACATCCGGGCGCAAAGCCGCCTGTGCTCGGGCATGATCGAGCCGAACATTTGCAACGCAGGCAAGGAGAGGAACTTGGCGACTTTAATCGCGCCCGCGGGCACGACCGGCCAAAGATGACCGCTTGCCCGAAAAAATCCGCGAATACCACGGCGCGTGCGGCAACTGGCGATAAGGATCACGGCTCGCGGTTTTACATGGCGGGCGATTTCATAGGCCAGCATCCCGCCCAGGGAAACGCCGCCCAAAATAAACGGCTCCGCTTGCTTGTTAATGATCATCTCGGCCATGCGGGCGGCGTAATCGGCGAGGCCCTCACTGTTTCGCACTAGAATCCAAGGCGGGACCCAGAGGTCGGGAAAGGCCGAATGCTGCCGCTCGAACAGCCGCTCGTCGGTGGCCAGGCCGGGAATGAAAATCAATTTTAGCGGTTGGTCTGACATGTCGCAATCACGGTGAATTAATACATCGCGAAACCGCAAGCGGTTGGTCACAGTTAAAAAAAAGCCTCCACGTCGATCATCTGATACGGAGAGATGGTTATATTAATTTTATCCCCATCAATCGGCAATTTAACGGGTGATGCATTGCCGGGCTCGATTTTCTGCGCGGAGGCGACCGCACGGAATGATCGCAAGGAAAATTGGGCACGACGGCCTTCGGTTTCCAGCAATTGGACGCGGAAGCCGATAACGTCCTTGCCCTGCGCAAAATCCCCGGTGTGTTCACCGGGGGCTAAATGAGATTCCTGAACCCTGCCCTCACCCTGACCCTCTCCCAAAGGGAGAGGGGACTTTAATAGCGGTTCCCAGCGGGTGGCGATTACGTTGCGATGGTCGATATGGAAGAGCCAGCCGTGTTTCGCCGGGGGCGGCGTACAGGGGTATTGCGCTATCGGCGTTGACAAGAAATCCAGGGCGGCGGTCATTGCGTTGGGCAGGTCGATGCCCACGGCCAGGCGGAAGCGGCGGGCGGTTTCGCCTTGGACGACAAGCGGCGTGTCGAGCCTGCGCAAGCCGATGCGGCGATGGTAGGGCAGTCCGCCGCATAGAATCGTGGTGCGAAACTCCCCGCAGCAAATGTCAACAAACAGCGGCGATTCGAAACGCTTCAACTCGGTCGGCTGCGTGGTCATATTCACGCTGCGAAACAAAGTGCTGGCCTCATCGTGCCAGGCGAACCGGCAGGCGTAATATGAATTCCAGGGATTCGCTTCTGGCAGGCGCTCGATGTCAAGTTGGATTTCTAACTCGAGTATGCGGTTGGCTTGCCAGGCACAGGCGGTTTGTTTGAATCCGGCCAGGCGGCGACCCTGGCCATCCGTGATCTTTCCGCTCGAAACAATCTCCCCCATGATCGGCCCAGCCGAAGTGACACGGACTTCTTCGGCTATCATCTGGGAATATTGGGCATTGCTGTCCGGGTCATTCTCACCGGGTTGTGGGATCCGCAGGGCGATTTGCTGGGCTAAGCGCGGATGCCGGCTGCGATAATCGCGGATTGCCCGAATGCCGCCGGTTTGCGGATCGATGACGGCCTCGAAGAATTCGTTGCGGATGATGTTTTCTTCGGCCATGGGCGGGGCGGATTTATGCTTGCCCGCGGCGTTCTTCTTTTCAGGGGATTTCGAGGTGGATGGTTCGTGTTCGCCTTGCGCTATCCAAGCGAATCCCATGCCCGGCACATCCACGATTGCAGTCGTACCATGCGCCGCAATGACCGGATCGACCGTTTCCGGGTTTGTGCCGCATTCCAGTAGGGCGATTCCCACGCGCCGCGAAAAACTGCAAGGATTGAGAAGAACAAGGCCTGTGGGCGGGTCGCCAGTCGTCTGGTTGGTTTGTGACGGCGGGGCTCCGACGCCGATACCTGGCAGAAATAATCGCGAGGCGACGTCGAGGACTTGCAGCAGACGGTTGTCTAATTCGGGATCGGCAGGTGCATTCGGGTTTAATGAATCGTCTAGTGAGACTGCTAGCTCACCGAGCTTCGTTGCCAGGTCGCCAGCAATTTCTTGGTTCTGGGATTTCGATACCAGGGCCGCGAGGGCGTTTAATGTTTCGATGGACTGCCAGGCTGCCCGGCGGCGGAAATATCGAACCCAGAGCGAGATAGAATCGGAACGAGTGGCGGCGGCATCTTGGGCAAGCGAGGGCGAACGGTATTGATCGGCATTGAATTTTACTTTTTGGCCGGATGAGCCGGCTTGCCGGAAATAATCGTCAAGCGTGCAAAAGGCGCCCAGGACTGGGGAGTAGGAAGCGATCCGCGCCAGGTCTTTGTACCAGGTGGAAACGCGGCTTGGCCAATGTGCAAAGACCAGAGTGGCCGGCTGATCGGCCTCCATCACGTGGCCGAGTTTTTCGGGAAGTCGGAAAAATGAATCGGCCCGATCCGCTTCCAGGGGCACTCTTGCCAGGGCGGCGATCGCCGCGCCGCCGAAACCTTCCCACTGTATGCAGCTTTGGTTGGCGGTGGGAAATTGGCCGTCGTCAAGAGTAAAGTGCACCGCGGCGGTAAATCCGGTTTTTGCCAGTATCTGCGGCAGGGCGGGGGTGAGTCCGAATCGCCGCCGGGCAAAAATCGCGGGCCGGCGGTCGAGAAGATTTTGGTAAACTTCCAGCCCGCCTCTGAGATGGAATTCGATAGCCTGCGGATAGAGCATGTGCAAGGGGATTTCGGTGGATTCGCCGCCCAGGATGGAAACCTTGCCCTTTGCCAGTGCCTGTTTAAGCGCGGCCAACGTGGCCGGTTCGCGCCGGGCCATTTCTTGGAGCACTTCGGCCGAAACGAGCAGGTTGCAGGGCAATCCGGCGGCGAACTGCTTGCGCAACGATTCGCCCAGGGTGGTGGAGGCGAGCGGCGTGAAATCGATGAGCCGCGTTTCGACGGGATAAAAATATTCCCGGGCCTCGTGGAGGCGATCGAAGGCCGATTGCAGCTCGGCCCGGGCGGCGGCGACGTCGCCTTGAGCGGCCGCCTTGGCCGCGGCCAATACCGCCGCCTGCAAGGCGGCCTCGTCTATGTTGCTCATGTAACGATATTTTCGGATCAACAATTCAACAACGAAGCGGCAAAAACCCAGGGCAAGAAAATCGTCGGCCAGGTCCGGATCGATCGGTGCCGGGCGGCCGTCAAGGCGTTCCAAGGCGGCGGCGACCATTTCCGGCCGGTTTTTTAATTTTCGCAACAGCAAGACTCCCGAGGCTTCGGCTTCGGACAACCAGTCGTCGGGCAAGAGCGATTCGCAGCACTCGGGGAGGATAATCAGGCTCCCGGCGGGTTCTTGGGGGGGGTGATCGGCCGGATGCCAAACGGGCACGGTTTGGGCGGAATCGATCAAGGCCGGATGCCACAGGGCGGACCAGGCCGATAAAAGCTCCTCGGACTGCTGGGGATTGCGGTCAAGGCGCAAATCTTCAAGGCTGGAACAGGGCAGGAGGGTGATTAAACGATCGATCTTCATGAATTAAATAAATCCAACGGCAAGGCGAATATATGTATGTTTGTTTGGCCAGTTGGGGCGGCAGTTGGACTCCGTTGGGGCGACAGTTGGACTCCGTTGGGGCGACAGTTGGACTCCGTTGGGGGCGACAGTTGGACTCCGTTGGGGCGACAGTTAAACTGTCGCCCCAACAATTGGAAGCAGTTGAAACATTAGGGCGTTTTTTGCGTTTCTTTTTAACACGAAATGTTTGGAAACGCTACAATCTTATGCCACATATGGGGTATGCAAAATTTACACTTTATTAATGAGGATTTGTGAAAATTTGATTATAATGAAGGGGTTAACGGAAACCACCCTTGATGATACGTTAAATGCCTTGCCAACGCGGGAGAACGGGACGTCCCGCGTATGCCCCCACCTGAGACAAGACAGGCCCGAACGCCTGGCGTCTATTGATTGGAAGTTGGAAATCTTGTTGTGGATGATCCTATGACGTTAATAGAACTAAGAGACATCTGCAAGATATACAAACTTGGCGAGGTCGAAGTGCATGCCTTGGCCGGGGTGTCGCTGGACGTGGAGCAAGGAGAGTACGTGGCTTTGATGGGCTCGTCGGGATCGGGGAAATCGACGTTGATGAACACGCTGGGTTGCATCGACCGGCCGACCAGCGGCAGTTATTTGCTCGAGGGCGAAGAGGTCGTGAGCATGACGCTCGAGCAGCGTGCCCAGTTGCGGAACCAGAAGATCGGTTTCGTATTTCAGAACTTCAACTTGCTGTCGCGCACCAGCGCACTGGAAAATGTGGAGTTGCCGATGATGTACGGTCGGCGATTCCGCGGGCGGCGGCGGCACGAACGATCGCGGATCATTCTGGAAAAAGTCGGCTTGCGCGATCGGGCTCATCATTATCCATCGCAGCTTTCCGGGGGCGAGCAACAGCGTGTGGCCATAGCCCGGGCATTGGTCAACGAGCCGTCGATTCTGCTGGCCGACGAGCCGACGGGCAATCTGGACTC
This sequence comes from Pirellulales bacterium, assembly GCA_963838495.1. Taxonomy (GTDB): domain Bacteria; phylum Planctomycetota; class Planctomycetia; order Pirellulales; family Thermoguttaceae; genus JBEKIK01. Next base: position 2,339,602 of record CAWIRC010000001.1, read on the forward strand.
GCACACCAGCCGGGAGGTGATGGAACTGCTGGATCATTTGAACAAGGACGACGGGATTACGATTATTCTTGTCACCCACGACCAGGAAATGGCGCGCTGCGGCGCGGAGAAAGGTGGTTTTGCGGGACGGAACGATTGTCAGCGATTCCTTAAACGGCGCTCCCGGCATACAAGGGGCGGCACAAGGGCATACAAAGGAAATAAATGACACTGATGGCAGGCAGACGGTGGTGCACGCGGCACATGCGGAAACAAAAGAGATGAAAGGCGCCGCCAGCAAGCCGACGACGGCACAAGCGGAAAGAGAAGGGCAATATTCGTATGTTATTTAAAATCACAAAACGCCGGGTGATCTGGACGCTTGCCTCGGTCGCGCTTGTCGGATCGATGGGGGCAGGGATCGCGAAATGGCAAGCCTACCGGCGTATATCGGCGGCCGACCGCTTCCGCACGGCCTCGGTTCGCCTTGGCGACATCAAGTTCGAGGTGAAGTGTTCGGGCACGGTGCAGCCGGTTTTAAGCGTGCAGGTGGGGTCTTACATATCCGGCCCGATTCAAAAGGTCTTGGTGGACTTCAACGACCGGGTGAAAAAGGACCAGCTTCTGGCGGAGATCGATCCGCAGGTGTACAAGGCCCAACGCCGCCAGGCCAAGGCCACTCTGGCCCATTCGACCGCAGACCTGGACCAGTTCAAGGCAAAGCTCAATCAAACGGAACGGGATTACAAGCGGGCAAAGGAGCTTTACAAGATTACGGACATACCGGGGTCAAGCCACCCGATCAAGGGCATAGCCGACAGCGATTTCGACCTGGCCAAGGCCAATTTCGAGATGGCCACTGCAAACGTGGAGGTGGCCAAGGCCACGGTGGAACAGAACCAGGCCCTTTGGGACGCGGCCGATGTGAATCTGCGCTACACGTCCATCCTCTCGCCGGTGGACGGGATAATCATCGACCGCAAGGTGGACGCGGGGCAGACGCTGGCCTCGCAGTTTCAAACGCCGGTAATGTTCGTGGTGGCCCCGGACTTGGACAAGAAGGTCTACGTTCTGGCATCGATCGACGAGGCCGACATCGGGCTGGTACGCAAGGCGGAGCAGAACAAGCAGCCCGTGCATTTTACTGTGGACGCCTATCAGGACGAGCAATTCGAGGGAAAGATCATACAAGTCCGGCTGGGACCGAAGGCGGCCGCTCAGCCGAACCAGCCGGTAAACGTGGTGACATACATCGCGGTGGTCGAGGCCCCGAACGGGGAGCTTAAACTACTGCCCGGCATGACGGCCAACCTGACGTTTCAAATTGAAAAACACGAAAAAGTGGTGAAAATACCGAACGCGGCCTTGCGATATCATCCCAAGCCCGAGTGTGTGCATCCCAAGCATTTGACCGTGCTCGAGGGGCTGAAATCGGAGGACGAGGAAGAATCGGCGGCGGAAAAAAGCAAAAAGCCCGAAGAAGACCCAGACGAAGACGGCGAAGCGAAAAAAGAGGTGAAGAAATACGTTTGGATCATCGACGGCGATTTGCTCTCGCCGGTGGAGGTGAAAGTCGGCATCAACAATGCACAACACACCGAAATGTTGTCCGGGGATTTGAAGGAGGGGCAAAAGGTGGTCACTGGTGTGAAGACCGCCGCCGAGGCCGCGGCCGCGGCTTCAAAGCCCTCCACATGACGAATGATTGTCGTTTCGAGGGGAAAAATACAATATAACATAACTAGTGCGTTTCTCAGATCAGTGTAGCGTGTTGGGTGGCATGCCCACGCTGGTCGTGGGCATGATTTCCCGAGAGTTTTGTCGCATGGCCACGCAAGCGTGGCCATGGCACCCGTTACACTGAAGTTAGATGCGTCTAGCAGTTCTGCCCTCACCCTGGCCCTCTCCCAAAGGGAGAGGGGAAATCAAGTATAGGCTGTAAGCGTCGCAAGACCGATGTACATTCTTATGACAATTCGAGTCGCGCTGCGGGCCTTGGCCAAGAACAAGATGCGGGCCACCTTGACCGTGCTGGGGATCATCATCGGCGTGTGGGCGGTGATATTGCTGGTATCGGTCTGCCAGTCGGCGGGCACAAAGGTGCAAAGTGAAGTTCTCAGCCTGAGCGGGACCAACGTAATATACGTTTTTCAACAATGGCGATCCGTCGATGGAGAAAAGAAGCGATCGGGCACGGGATTGATTTCGGCCGACGCCGAGGCGCTGGCCAAGGAATGTCCGGCGGTGCTGGCAGCCTCGCCCATCCTTCCCAACGACGGCCAGGCGGTGGCCGGCGATCTGAATTGCTACGTGCAAAGAATAATGGGCGTTAATACCCAATATTTAACGGTGCGAAATTGGCCGCTTGCGCGGGGCGGTTTCTTCACCCAGGGCGACATTCACTCGGCGGCAAAGGTGTGCGTAATAGGGCAGACGGTGGCCGACAATCTGTTTCCGGCCGCCGATCCGGTGGGCAAAGTCGTGCGCATAAAAAGCATCCCTTTCGAGATAATCGGCATTCTTGAACCCAGGGAGGCGAATATCTTCGGCGAGGAACAGGACAACATCGTATTGATGCCGATTTCCACGATGCATAAGCGGGTATACGGATGGTTCGACGATTTTGTGTGGTGTTTGATGGTTTCCGCCCGATCGGCCGACCGCATGGATGACGCCGTGGATGAAATCAAGGTGCTCTTGAGGGAACGGCATCGCATTATAAAAGGGATGAAGGATGATTTCGAGATCAGAAACACGTCCGAATTCGCCAGCGCATTCAGCACCATCACCACGGTAATGACGATACTCTTGGGGTCTATCGCCGGGGTGTCGCTGATCGTGGGCGGCATAGGGATCATGAACATCATGCTGGTTTCGGTCACGGAACGGACCAGGGAGATCGGCATCCGCATGGCCGTGGGCGCCAAGCCCCGGGACATACTGCGGCAATTCATGATCGAGGCGATAATCCTGTCCACGCTGGGCGGGGTGCTGGGAGTGATATTGGGAGTGGCATTCACTTTCGGGGTAACTTACGTGATCAACAGCATTTTTACGTTCACAAAATGGCCGGTTTTGATTTCGATCAAATCGATCGTCGTAGCCTTGGCGTTTGCCGGATCGGTGGGAATGTTCTTTGGCTTTTACCCGGCCCGAAAGGCGAGCAAACTGGACCCAATCGATGCCTTGCGTTATGAATGAACAGAACTTACACCACCCATACGAGGCATGGCTCTTTTTTCTTTCGGAACACGGCCGCAGAGCTTGACTATTTCTTAAAGGTTGACAGTTATATAACAACGACGATAAAGTGAAATTATAGAGGCAATGTATAATTTTGCCAGAAAATACACACTATATATTAATATTGGCATAGAGATTGCTTTTGAAACGGATGAAGCATAGCGTTTCAATGATAAGGAAGCGAGATTATGGCTAGAACCGGCGCAGTTTGGGGGATAGACGTTGGCCAGTGCGCGTTAAAGGCCCTGCGTTGCCGTGCCACGGCGGCGGCGGACAAGATCGAGGCCGACGCCTTCGATTACATCGAATATCCCAAGATTCTCAGCCAGCCGGACGCCAATCCGGCGGAATTGATCAGCGAGGCCCTGAAGCAGTTTTTGTCGCGCAACTCGGTGCGGGGCGACAGCGTGGCGATATCGGTTTCCGGCCAGGCGGGATTGGCGCGGTTCATCAAGCTGCCGCCGGTGGAGGCCAAGAAGATCCCGGACATCGTGCGCTACGAGGCCAAGCAGCAAATCCCCTTCGACTTAAACGACGTCATCTGGGACTACCAGCGACTGGGCCTCGGGACCGAAGAGGAAGGCTACGCCCTGGAAACGGAAATCGGGCTATTCGCCATGAAGCGGGAAGCGGTGTTCCGGGCCCTGGAGCCGTTCCAGAATTTGGGCATCGAAATCGATTACGTGCAACTGACGCCCTTGGCCTTGTACAATTATCTGCTTTTCGATCAGTTGCACAACCTGCCCAAGCCCGACGAATACGATCCGGAAAATCCGCCCGAATCGACGGTTATTCTTTCCCTGGGGACCGACGCCACGGACCTGGTTGTGACCAACGGATACAAGGTCTGGCAGCGGAGCATACCCTTGGGCGGGAACCACTTTACCAAGGCATTGACAAAGGAGATGAAACTTACCTTTGCCAAGGCCGAGCACCTGAAGCGGAACGCCACGGCGGCGGCCGATCCCAAGGCGGTGTTCCAGGCCATGCGCCCGGTGTTCAACGAGTTGCTCACGCAGTTGCAGCGGTCGATCGGATATTTCAGCAACCTGGAGCGGAGCGCAAAATCGGGCGGATCGTGGCCCTGGGCAACGCCATGAAACTGCCGGGGCTGCGCCGCTACCTGGCGCAGAGCCTGGGGTACGAAATCGAGCGCGTGCAATCGTTTCAGGGGCTTTTGGGTTCGCAGGTTCTTTCTTCGCCCATCTTCAAGGAAAACACGATTTGTTACGGGATATGCTACGGGCTGACGTTGCAGGGCCTGGGCAAGCCGGGGCTGCACACGAACCTCCTGCCCAAGGAAATCGTCAAGGATCGCTTGATCAAACAGAAGAAACCGTGGGCGGTGGCGGCCGCGGCTACGCTGCTTCTGGGCTGCGGCATAAGTTTCGGGGCCTACGCCACGGCCATGAACTCGGTGGAGGCAAGCGCCTGGAGTTCAGCCACGAAGCAGGCCGACGACGTCATCGGGCAAAGCAACGGACTGAAGGGCGAGGCCGGCACGGCCGAGGGCAATTTCAAGTCCACGGACCAGATCGGCCAGCACCTGTTGGGCAACGTGGAAAGGCGCATCAGGTGGCTGGAATTGATGCGCACGATAGATCAGTGCCTGCCGCCGCACAAAAATCCGAATGCAAAACCGATGGCTGGAGCAGGCGCTCAGAATCCGGCCGCCGCGTTGAGCGACAAAATCACGGATCGCGAAGAACTGCACGTAAAGAATTTGGAGTGTCAATATTGCGACGACGTTTCGTCCTGGTTTACGCTGGTGAAGCAGTGGTACAAGGGGCCCGACCCGGGCGCCCAGTCGGGCGGAGCGGCGGGGGGAGCTTCGGCCGCGGCGGATGCGACAGCGGCGGCCGTTCCGGCGGCAGCCGCCGGCGGCGAGCAATCCGGCGATCAGGGAGGCGCCAAGGGCCCCGGCGGCCCGGGCTGGATCGTGAAACTCGAAGGGCACCACTATCACAACGACATGGAAAAGGCCCCTTACAATTCCGGTGCGCAATTCATCCGCAACACGCTGCTCGATAATTTGCTGAACATGCAGGTGGAATTGCCCAACGGCGAGGGCGGCATGGACAAAGTCTCCATGCAGGAACTGGGGATCACTTATCCGGTATTGGTAAATCCAAAAGGAGTCGAGGAGGAAGAGGTGAACAATCCGATGGCAGGCGAGGGCGGGGGAACAAAAGGGGATGCGCCCAGGATCAGGCTGCCGCGCTTCGATTTTACGGTGCAATTTTGCTGGCAACCCAAGTTGCCCAGCGAACGCCATGCGGAGAAGAAAAAAGAAGCAGAGAACAACAAGGCCCAGCAGGCCGCCGGGAACGAAGGGAACCCGGCACAACCGTGAATGATTAGAGATTAGAGATTAGAGATTAGAGATTAGGGATTAGAGATTAGGGATTAGAGATTAGAGATGCGGGATGAGGGATGAAGAAACCGCTTGCGGTTTCGCGAAGAAAAGAACCATCGAGAACACCATTTCTCTTATCGGCCTCGTTAGTCCCATAAGTCCCCTTTCCCGAATTTGTTTCCAAGAACTGAAGACTGAAAACTGAAAACTGATAACCGACGTCGGAAAACCGAATAACCGATAACCGGGTAAAACCATGGACAAGATAAAACTAGTATTGGATATTTTGAAAAAGTACCTTTTCTGGCTCATATTCGCGGCAACGGTGGCCGTGGTTCTTATATTTTGGTGGATGTCGACCAAATCGCTGGCAAACAGTTTTCAACTGCAAAAGCTGAGAGTCGAGAAAAAATTCTCCGAAGTGAAGGCGGTTGCCGACGACGCTCAGCATCCCACTTCGGAATACATCGCCGCCATTAAAGGCGATGAAAACGGAAAATTCAGGGATAAGGATGGAAATATAAAAGACTGTCAAACGAAAGTCTTAAAAGAAGGCGTGCTTTCGGTTTGGAAGACGCTTTATGACGAGCAGAAGAAAGACAATCACTGGCCGGAGATACTGGGCAGCGAGTTTATCAATATAGTCGATAAACTGGACCCCACTGAAAGGATTCCCGAGAATCAAAGGGACAGATACAAGTACGTGATCAAGAATTATTTCCCAGTTTTGTATAAGATCATTGATCTGCGTCATCCCGTAGAAACGGCGGAGTCGGGCGGGGGAGGCAATGTTGCCCCGGTGCCACGCCAGATCATGGGTTACAGGATTCCTGTGCTAGGATTAGGAGGACGCAGGCCAACGGGCGGCGCCGAGGATAATACCGCCGATTGGGTTGGCACGGTAATTTGGGATCCGCTTGATCGCCAGCGATTGGAAGAGCGTTTCGATTGGAAAACGACGCCGGACTCGGACGTGATCCGCTTGCGGCAGGAAGACTTGTGGGTTTATAAAGCCCTGCTGGAGGTGATTCGCGAGACCAATAACGAAGGCAGCCCCAATGATCCGGTCATCGCGGCCAACGTGAAGCGAATCGAATCGATCCAGATCGGGGCGGACGCGGTCGGCGCTTGGACGGCGGCGGACCAGTCGATTTTCAAGGCCCCTGATGCGGCGGCAGCGGTGCAAACCGGGGCAAATACGCGGAGCGCCCCGTGACTCCAACGCATGATACATCAAACGCCGCCCCGGACAGCAAGGAACAATTATTAAAAGACCGTTACGTGGACGACAAGGGCGCGCCGCTGGATGCCGACGCCAAGTCGCTTTATTCGGAATTCAAGATGATGCCCATCAGTCTGAAATTGCACATGGACCAGCGTAAAATCAGCAAACTGCTGGCGGCGTGCGTGAACAGCCCGATGCCCATCGAAGTGCGGCGGGTACGCATACGGCCCGGCGCGGGCGAGATTCTCGAACCCGGCGGGGCGGCGGCAAGTGCTGCCAGCCCCGGCATGAGCGCTTTCAGGCGCATGGAATCACACGGACCCAGCAGAACGCCGGGCGCCGCGGCAGGCGGCGAAGAAAGCGAAACAGGGTCGTACGACATCCCCCTGGAAATACAGGGCATCATTTACATTTACAATCCGCCCGACCTTAATACGTTGGGAACGGGCACGGCAATGGAAAAACCGGGCGAGGCCGCCGCCGGCGCGACGGCGGGCGCCGACGCCGGCGCGGCGGGTACAAAGCCCTAGGCCGCCCCTGCGAAATAACGATTGCGGAATTGCAAATTGACGGTTGAAAATTTCAAATTGCAAATTAAACAAATATAAGAAACAGAAAACATCATGGGCGGAGTCATACCATGAAACCTAGAATCGGCTTCGATAAGAAGGCAGTGGGAAGGTTTTTCCTCGAGCACTCGGAAAAAGTTCTGCTGGGGGCGTTTATCCTGGCTTTTGCGGCAATCATATACGGAGCGGTATTGCGGCGGGAAAAATTCGACAAGACGCCCCAAGACCTGCTGGACAACGTCGCCAAGGCGAAACGCTCGCTGGAGGGCGAACGACGCGACAAACTGAATGAATTGAGGAAGGAATTGCAGGACAGGGATGACAAAGGCGATTATAAAAATGAAGCCGATAAAATCGCCAAATTCATCAGGCAGGGCATTAGCGTTAAGCCGTACGAATGCGACGTGGCATTAGACAAGCCGTTGTTCGGGCAGAGGGGCAAGCGCGAGCAGCCGGAGATTTTCGGCGTAGAGGACCTGCGCGCGTCGGCCGATTTCGGGGCTTTTCAAGTTATGGAAACGGGCGCGGGCGGCCCGGCCGCTCCCCCCGCTGCGACGCCGCGCGGTGGAGGCCGAATCGGGCAACCGGGCGGACGTTTTACAGCGGTAAGCGGCGTATCTATCAAAGGCAAGCACTGGGTGGTTGTAACAGGTTTGGTTCCCCTGGCAAAACAGGCAAACGCCTATCGCAAGGCGCTGGGGGACTCGGTGGCCTATGATCCCGCCAGCGACGTGCCGGCTTACGTCGATTACGTGGTGGAACGGGCCGAGATCAACAGTCCGGCAGACGAAAAGAATCCCCCTTTCAAGAAATTATGTTCCGCCGTCGAGTACAAAGAAGAGGCCGCCAAGGATTGGCCGCCGGCGCAGGCGGAAGTGGTGGAGCCCAAGTACACCGACCCGATTTTGACTTTTCCCCTTGGTCCTTTGCAGAACCGCACTTGGGGCAAGAGTGCGGCGCACGATCCGGAAATTCCGTATATTCTCGGCGATGCCGCGGCCGGCGGAGCCGCGGACGCCGATAACACCGGCGATAGGGCAAATCCACCGAACAGAGGCATGGTGGATTATCGCGGTATGCAGGGGCGCCAATATAATAGGGGCCAGGTTTTTACCACGGAGTCGGCCGATTATAAATTGCTGCGATTCTTCGATTTTTCGGCTGAGCCGGGAAAAAGCTATATTTATCGCGTGAGCTTGACCTTGAAAAACCCGAACTATGGAATCGACGCCGCCAAATTGCAGAAAGCGGACTTCGCCAAAGAAAAAAATCTTTACACGAATCTTCCCGCAAACGACCAGACAGTTGCAAAAAGCAATCGCGTTGACGTGCCCAAGGATACTCAAATACTGGTGGGCGCGGCAAAAGCCGACGATCTGGCGCCGGACAAATTCCCCGTGATATTGCTTTCCTGGGCGCAAAAAATCGGCCGGGCGGGTTACTTCTCCGTACTCAATGTCGAACGCGGCCAGGTCCTTAACTTTTTGAATGAAAAGATCATCCCAGAGGCACTTGATTCTCCTGGCCCTCCATCCACGGATGCGGAAGACACCAGAACCGATTTAATCACCGATACCGCCTTGCTCGACAGGGACGGGGGGAAAAAGTTCACAATAGGTAAAGACCGCAAATCGACCGTTCCGCGTGAAATGCTGTTTATGGCGGTAAACGGCACTTCCATTGTGCTGATGCACCGCGGCGAACTGGACGACATGTCCGAGGTCAATCGCGTAACGACCAAGCCGGAAACCCCGGCAGGCACCGATCGTCGAGGGCGTCCCGTGCCCGGAGCTGTAGATCCCCGGACTCTTATACACGGGGGGTAAAGCCCGCCGATCAAAACGTCGGACGATGGCAGGGCACGCGGATTGTGCCTGCTACATGATGGGATACCTGAGAATAGTTAGGGGCCATCTTGCCCAGCGAAATGCCGGTTTATGCGGCGCGTTTTCCCTACTGCAGATGTATTTAAAATACCACATGATGGTGGTATCTGTTGATATTAGCGAGTTTGCGGGGCGAAAATCTTAAAAATGCCCTTGACCCAAGGGCGTCCAACGGCTATTTAACCCGCTCTTATCTGATGAATCCCGGAAAAATGTCGTTGGGGGAATTTGCGCGTCTCAAAAGGAGATATCTTTTGAACACGACCGCATCAACACGCATCGGCTGTGTGCTAATAGCAATATTTATATTGTCAAGCAGGACGATGGGTGCTCCGCCGCAAAACAACGGAGAGGCGGCGCCGGCAACGGGCGGCAGCGTCCAGGCGGCAAGTCCGCGCACGGAGGACAAGGGCCAACATGCGGCCGATTTGCTGCGCCGCGCCAGGCAGGCCATGGCCGAAAACGACCTGGCGGCGGCGGAATCGCTTATTGTGCAAGCCGAGGCGTTGGGCGTGGAGTACAACAGTTTTCATTTGGGCGACACGCCGAAAAAGGCCCGCCGCGATTTGGAGCGGAAGCGAAGTGCGGCAGGGCCGACAAAACCCAGCCAGTTGTTTTCCCCGCCGGGCGGAGCCAAGAATAACATCCCCGCCAGCGATCCGTTTGCCGGCCGGACAAGCGGGGTGGCGGCGACTTCGCCGGATATGAAGCAGCCCATGCCCTTGCCCCGCGTCAACGGCGGGGGAACATCGGAATTGCCGGCGGCATTGAAAGCCGCTTCCCCGCAGGCTGCGGCCTACGGCAATTACCCTGCGACGGCTCCTCCGAGCGAGAACGACACGGCACTGCCTTCGTTTTTGGGCAAGGGAGCGCAGCAGCGCGCCGGATCGGTTGGCGGTGAAGTCCGCATGGGCGGCGGCGCCCCGCTCTTCGGCGCGCGAAAGGCATTGGCGGTGGGCGACCTCCGCCGCGCCGCCGAATTCGTGCGGCAAGCCAAGAATCAAAATCTTCAATACGGCCCCCTGGACGACACGCCTGAAAAGGTGGAGGCGACCGTCCAGAAAATGCGGGACCTGGCTTCGCTGGAAAAGAACACCGAAGTCTACCGCCGCACTTACGCGCGGAACGTGATGGAACAGGCCGAGGCTTTGTTGCTTTACGGCGAACTGGACGAAGCCGAACGCCTGTCCAACGCGGCGGCGATGCAACAGGTGTCGTACAACCTTATCGAAATGAAGCCGCAGGATTTGCTTTCGCGAATCGCGGTGATGCGAGCGGGGCAAACGGCTTCGGTTCGCGGCGTGCAACCTCAGGGCGGATCGCTGCAGCGCCCGGACGCGTCCTTGGAACTGGTCCGCCAGTCGCGCGAGGCCTTGGCGGCCGGCCAGTTGGATCGTGCGGAAGAGCTTGCCCGCAAGGCGCAACAGATGCGCCGCGGCGACTCGGCGCCGGCGGCGGGCGAAGACCGGCCGGAGTTGGTCCTCTCGGACATCGGCAAGGTGCGCGAGCGGGAATCGGGGGCAGTGGTTCCGGCGGCCAATTACGAGCCTGGACAAGCCACGGCACAGGACGCGATGCACACGGCGTCGGCGGCGGTCTACGATCCGGCGAACGATCCAACGCGCAACGTGACGGCGGCGGCCGGGCAAGCCGGTCCTCAGTCTGCTCCGCGATATAATTTGGCGCAAAACAACGCATTGAGGATGCCCTCTCCGCCCACGATATCGCCGGAGACGATTCCCACGCCCAACGCGGTCGGCCGGGAGGCGCCAAGCGGATCGGCATTGAATTTGTTCCAACAAGGCGAAGCGGCGCTTAAGGCCCACGACCGAGATCGGGCATATCAGCTTTTCCTCCAGGCCGCCGCGCGGAAAAACGAATTGGATCAGGCGACGGCCCAGCGTTTGCAGGATCATTTGCAGTTGCTGTCCAGTTCGGCGAAGCGCGGCGCAGGGCAACCGGGCGGCCAATTGCCCGCCCTGCTGGACGAGACCGCCGCACGGCAGCAGGTTTTGGCCAGGCAAGTCGCGGCGGACCTTGCCCACCTGGAAGCCAACGCCCGGGCGATGCGCGAAACCGATCCGAAAGGGGCCTTAAGTCTTCTGGAGGAAGGGCGCAAAAAAGTGGAGGGGTCGGGCTTGGAACCGGCCGCGCGCGACCAGTTGCTGCGGAGAGCGGACCGGGCCATCGGCGAAACAAAACAGTTTATCGAAGAGAATCAGCCGCGTTTGGACCTGGCGGACAAGAATAACAACACCCGCCAGGAAATCGATCGCGAAGCGCGGGTAAAACAAGAGACCAAAGAGAAAGTCGCTGTTTTGGTGGACAAATTCAACCAGCTCCGCGACGAACAGCGCTACGAAGAGGCTCAAGTGGCTGCCAAACAGGCGGCCGAACTCGATCCCAACAATCCGGTCGCTCAGCAACTCCTCACCGAGGCCAAATTCCTGTATCGCGTGATGAGCAACAATGCCTTGCGGGACAGCAAGGAAGAAGGTTTTTGGCAGGCCCTGGATTCGGTGGATCATTCAAGCATTCCGTTCGACGACCGCAATCCTTACATAATGCCCGACGCCAAGACTTGGAGCGATCTGACCAAGAACCGCGCGAAACTCACGCAGGCCGAACACCGCCGCAACCTTTCCGAACGGGAAATTGAAATCCAGAAGAAGCTGAAGACGCCCGTGTCGCTCGACTTTGATCATGCGCCGTTGAGCAAGGTCGTGGATTACCTGAGCAAGATCGCAGAAATCAACCTTTACCTCGATCCCAAGGGCCTGGCCGAAGAAGGCGTGACCACGGAGACTCCGGTAAGCATCGAAGTGCGGCACGAAATCATGCTCAAACGCGCACTTAACTTGATCCTGCAACCGCTGCATCTGAGCTACGTGGTCAAGGACGAGGTGCTGAAGATCACCAGCGAACAGATGCGCGACAACCAGGTGTACACGGTAACTTATCCCGTGGCCGACCTGGTGATACCGATTCCGAACTTCGTGCCCATGCCCATGGGCTTAAGCGCGGCCTATAACAACGCCATGGGAACGATCGGATTCGGGGGCAACAACGCGCCGTTTGGTTCGACCGGCGCGCCGCTGGGGGTGATGGCCAGCCGGGACGGCAAGAACGGCTTGGGGTCGATCAACCCGAACGCGCTTGCACAGATCACCTCTCCTCATCCGACCGCGGGTCCGCACAACGCGCAGCAACCGCTGGGGATGGGTCCGGGCGGATTGGGCGGCGGCACGCAGGCCGACTTCGACAGCCTCATCAATTTGATCACGGGCACGGTGAAACCTCAAACTTGGGACAGCGTGGGCGGTCCGGGCTCGATCGAGCCGTTTGAAACCAACCTCAGCATCGTAGTCAGCCAAACCCAGGACGTTCACGAAGAAATCGTGGACCTGCTGGAGCAGTTGCGCCGCATGCAGGATTTGCAGGTGACCATCGAGGTTCGCTTTATAACGCTTACCGACAATTTTTTCGAGCGGATCGGCGTGAATTTCGACTTTAACATACACGACAACACCAAGAACCAGACGGCGGGATTCGGATCGGTTGTCGTGGCCGGCAACCCGGCGGCAGCCCCGCCGCAAGAGCCGGTTTTCGACACCCTGGATTCGGATCGCGCCACAAGCGCGGTGGTGGGGACAACCGGACCCGGAAACACGGCCAGCGTTTATACCGCCGATCTGGATATTCCATTTACGCAGAACAGCTTCGGCTTGTCGGTCCCGCAATTCGGCGGATTCGACGCCACGGCCGGGGCCCAGATGGGATTTGCCATCCTTTCCGACATCGAAGCTTACTTTTTCATCAATGCCGCACAGGGCGACAGGCGGACCAACGTCTTGCAGGCGCCCAAAGTTACCTTGTTCAACGGGCAAAACGCCTCGGTATCGGACGTGACGCAAAATCCCTTCGTGATCAGCGTGATTCCCGTGGTAGGCGACTTCGCCGCGGCGCAACAGCCGGTGATCGTGGTCCTCTCGGAAGGCACGTTCATGACCGTGCAGGCGGTGATTTCCAATGATCGGCGATTCGTGCGCCTGACGATCGTGCCTTTCTTCAGCCATATCGGAACCGTGAACACCTTCACATTCAGCGGATCGACAAGCACAACCGTCGATACCACAAAAGAAGGCGTCCAATCCACTCCGAACGACCACACGGTTGACTCCAATAATGCGACCAGGACAACCTCGGGCGTAACGGTCCAGTTGCCCAGTTTTTCCTACGTGTCGGTTACGACCACTGTCAGCGTGCCGGACGGCGGAACCGTGCTTCTAGGCGGGATCAAGCGGCTCAGCGAAGGACGCAACGAATTCGGCGTCCCCATCCTCGACAAAATCCCTTACCTGAATCGTTTGTTCAAGAACGTGGGCGTGGGGCGGGAAACGCAAAGCCTGATGATGATGGTCACGCCGCGGATCATCATCCAAGAAGAGGAGGAAGAAAAACTCGGCGTAACATCGCCATAAATAAACCATTTAAGTTGGGGCGACAGTTGAACTATCGCCCCAACCGCTAAAAAATATCGACAATTCACCCCTGTGTGTTGATTGTCCTCCCGGTGCCGTCGCCGTCTTGCCCCCCGAGCCGGCGACGGCTTTTTTTCTTGAGAGACATGGTATATTAGCTGGACGCGATGCATTCGGCCGGCATCATCAGGATTTATAGAACGACCCGAAAGATCGAAAGGACGAAAACACGAAACATTAATTGAAAAACATTTCATGTTTTCGATATTTCGACATTCCGTGGAAAAAAAGTATTGCTTTCACGCGAAGGACCGCGAGATCGAGAAGGGACCGGCCGCAAGCGGCCGGGCTAAACAGATTGAAACGTGCGGGGCGAGGGGCGGGCAGTACGCTGCCCGCTTACGGTCCCTCGCCCACAAGGTGCGTATCATTTTAACCCTCACCCCCGGCCCCTCTCCCAAAGGGAGAGGGCAGACTCTTGTATTCTCCCAAAGGGAGAGGGGAAAGATTTTATGCCGGCGTGAGGGTTTCGAGTTCCTTGGCCAGTCGTTTTCGGGCGACGTGCAGGCGGCGCTTGATGGTGCCGACCGGCGTTTTGAACTTTTTCGACATTTCGTTGATCGAGCGGCCGTCGAAATAAAAGGCCACAAGGGTTTCGCGGTCCATGGGGCGGAGCCGGTGCAGGCCGCGGCGGACCTGGTCCTGGCGCTCGGACTGGAGCAGGACCACCAGGGGCGTGCGGAGTTCGACGCAGTCCGATTTCAAGACATCGGTGTCTGGCGCGGTGCTCGGGCCGCGGCGCATCATGCGGTTAATGGCCATGCGGTCGGCGATCGAGCGGAGCCAGCCGCCGAAGCAGCGAGGATCGTCGAGCTGATCGATTTTTCGCATCGCCTGGAGGAACACGTCCTGGCAAAGTTCCTGGGCGTCGGCATGGTTGTTCAGCCGGCGGTAGGCGGTGGCATAGACCGCCCGCTCGAAATTCTCGAAGAGCAGGCCAAATGCCTGCCGGTCGCCGCGTTTGGCGGCAAAAACGGTTTGTGGCAGGGGTGTTTCGGTTTGAGGGAACGCAGTATATGGGGTAGTCATGATTGGATTTCCGTTTTAAAAAACCACAAAAGAACTGGGACGCGAAAAAACTCAAAGCTGGCGGAGGCGGAAAAGGCCGTCGAATGCCTTTGGCCGTTCGCCCGGGCAGGGGAAGGAGTTTTATGTTTCGGGAAGATTAAGTTGTTAGTTCCTCGAAACACGCCTTCCGGCCGGGCGCCAGTTGGCCGTGCTAACAGGGGCCATTACAGCCACATGTAAGCCGGCCAAGCTACTACCGCCGCCGTGGCGCAATCCCAGAGAGCGCAAAAGCGAACTAATGCCGGAATCCTGAATCGCCAAACCACTAACGCGGCTCTCCTGGCAATCGATACCAAGAAGAATAGAGAACCTGCGGATAATGGCGGAAATGTAGCGATCCATTTTTGATCCCTTTCAGATCGTTGCGCTATGCGCTATGTAGTGGACAGAAAAAAATTTACTACCAGTGGCCGCTTTTCATTTATCGAACCGCAAACCACATCATCTTTGTTTTAGTATACGCATTCCAAACTAATTTGTCTATTCATTCTCAATTTTATGCATGAATTCTTAATTGATGTTGACTGATTAACTCAACTTAATGTTATGTTTTATAAAAACTTGTTTTATCGGCAATAAAATCGGGGTATTTTTTGCCCTAAGACCCGATTGGAGGATATAAAACTAAGTCACATAAAACAGGCCAAAGGTTCGCATAAAATTATAAAATTTTCCAGCACCCCCCCTTAATAACGATAAATTGCCCGCCATTTACCGAAGATGGCCAAACAAAGGTTGAATATCAACCCGCCAATACCCAGCCGGTCGTGCCTGGCAGAACTCCCCTACCGACAAAGCCAGCGGCACTCATTGGCACTGGCAAAGCCAGTGGCACGCATAAACAGTTCGCGGTTCCCTATTTTGGCACATCAAATCCGAAGTAGCGGGCGGCGTTGCTATAGCATACGTCTTGGACCATGGAGCCGATCATCTCCACGTCGTTGGGCAGCAGCCCGTCTTTCATTTCCTGGCCCAGCAGGTTGCAGAGGATGCGGCGGAAGTATTCGTGGCGGGTATAGGAGAGGAAGGAGCGGCTGTCGGTAAGCATGCCCACGAACCGGCTTAAAAGCCCGAGGTTGGACAGGGCGGTGAGTTGTTTTTCCATGCCGTCTTTTTGATCGAGGAACCACCATGCGGAGCCGAACTGCATTTTGCCTGGCACGCTGCCGTCCTGGTAGTTGCCGAGCATGGTGCCGACGATTTCGTTGTCGGCCGGGTTGAGGTTGTAGAGGATGGTTTTGGCCAGGCGGTTGTCGCGGTCCAGGCGGTCGAAGAATTTGACCATCGGCCGGGCAACGACGAAATCGCCGATGGAATCGTAACCGGTATCCGGTCCCAGCGAGCGGAACATGCGGGTGTTGTTGTTTCTTAGCGCCCGAAGTGGTACTGCTGTGTCCAGCCTTTATCATGGTCCATCAAGGCGAACTCGTAGAGCATGGCCGAGCGGAACTTCAGCACTTCTTCTTTGGATAGATCGCCGCCGGAACGGACGCGGCGGAAAATGGCGTTGATGTCGGACTGGGTGTAATCATCGGCGTCGAAGGTTTCGATGCCGTGATCGGAGACCCGGCAGCCCATGGAGTGGAAAAAATCGTGGCGGCTGTGCAAGGCATCCATGAAGCGGGCGAAATCGTCGCTTATGTCCGTATTGCTTGCGGCGGCCAGTCTTTCCACATAGGAATTAAAGGCCTGGGGATTTTCCACGGCCGCGGCCTTATCGGGCCTGAAGGCGGGCAAGACCTTGACTGGAAACGAGGCGTCGGCGGCCAGCGCGGCGTGGTATTCCAGGCTGTTGACGGGATCGTCGGTGGTGCAGGAGACCACGACGTTCATCTGCCGCATGATGCCGCGCGTGGAGAATTCGCTCCGGGCCAGCTTGGCGTTGCATTCGCTCCAGACGCTTTCGGCGGTTTGCGGATTGAGGAGCCGGTCGCTGATGCCGAAGGGGCGTTTCAGTTCCAAGTGGGTCCAATGATAAAGGGGATTGCGCAGGGTTTGGGGCACGGTTTCGGCCCATTTTTGGAATTTTTCCCGGTCCGTGGCCTCTCCGGTGATGAAGCGTTCGGGTACGCCGGCGGTCCGCATGGCCCGCCACTTGTAATGATCGCCGGCCAGCCAGATTTGGGTGAGGTTCTGGAAAGAGCGGTTCTCGGCGATTTCGCGGGGCGGCAGGTGGCAATGATAATCGATAATCGGCATTTTTTCGGCGAAACGGTGATACAACTCGATGGCTTGACCGCTTTGCAATAAAAAGTTCTCGGTAATGAAGACGTCGGACATGACTGGCTCGCTTTGTGATGGGGAAAGGTAATTTTATAAGCATTTTTCATAGCGGATAATAGTTTATCAAGCCGCTTCCAGTCTGACAACCATTTGTTATTGCCCGGAAAACACTGGAAAATATCAACCTACCCGGCGGCAAATGATAAATTCAAAGAGAAACTCCCGGGGCGAGTTCCGGGGCTATTGAATATCAGATCGACAATATTACTTTGGGAAGGGAGTTGTACTCCCGTCCCCGCCGGCAAAATTGGGGCGACAGTGCAACTGTCGCCCCAACGCGATGTGACATCGGCAATCTGAGAGCCAATAAACTATGAAGAGGGAATGCCCTATGGAGTGACGAAACGGTTGGCGCGTTCTTCCGGCGAGCCCATGAAGTTTTCGGCGTATTCGTCCAGAATATAGATTTCCACGCGGGAGTTGTGGGATTGCAGGGAGGGGCTTGATTCGAGGGAGTAGGGTTCGTAGGGGCCTCCCTGGCTGAGCCGCAAGCGCTCGGCATCGATGCCTTGTTGGACGAGGAATTTCATCACCGCCTGGCAGCGGTCATAGGATAATTGCCAGGGGTCTTTTGCCGAGGATTCTTCAGATCCGGAATTCCTGGTGGCATGACCGCGAATTTCGATCTTTTGCGATTTGCCGCGAAGTTCGGACACGACCAGCGTCAACCGCTCTTTGGCCGTATCGTCCAACTCCGCCGAGTCTTCGGCGAAGAGGATCATGGTGCCCATGCAGCGGCGGTTGCCGTCGTGAAGGACGAAGAGGCTGGGTTTTTTTTCGCCCGTGCCGATGGGCGCGATTCTATTTTTACGGAGTCGATCAACGCCTATGGCGCTTCCTGGTTTTGTGCCCGGGAGTATGGAAGGGCCGTGAACTTGGCCGGGCTTGTTGGAGGGCAGCAGGGGCGGCCCGCCCGAGGACCGTAGCGAGTTGGCGCCCGGGTCCTGGAAGTACTGGGCGATGGCTTGTTTTACGGCGCCGTTTTGGGCGGTGATCCACATGACGAGGAAAAAGGCCATCATCGCGGTGACGAAATCCGCGTAAGCCACTTTCCACGCTCCGCCGCCGTGTTTGCCCGCCATGTGGCGTTATCCTCGCTGAAGGTCAGTGTCTTTGTTTAAGGTTTGAGTGCGATTTGCTCGGTGTTTTTTATATTGCAAATCGAGCAATTGCAAATTTAAAATTGCAAATTGGACAAAGATTAAATTTACATACACAAAGGCTTTTCGTCATTGTTCAATTTTGAATTTGCAATATTTTTATCCACAGTCGAAGCGGCATTAAGTTGCGGAGGTTTCGACTTCCCTGAGCCACTGGTCCATTTCTTCGCGGCTGGGTCGGAACTCGGTAACCACTCCGCGCCGCGCCTGTTCGAGCACGACCTTGGGAGAGAGATCGCCCACGAATCCGGGGATGGCCGTGGCGATGATTCGCAGAAAGCCGATTTCGGCCGCGCCCAGGAACTCCATGCGCACGGCCATGGGCGCGAAAAAGCCGTAGGACAAAAGGATGCCCAGAAACGTCCCCACCAGGGCGGCGCCCACTTTTTCGCCGATTTCATTGGCCGGTCCGTCAATGGCGCCCATGGTGATGACGATTCCCAGCACGGCCGCCACGATGCCGAAGCCGGGCAATGCATCGGCCGTCTTGGTCAACACGCCGGTAGGCGCATGTTGCTCATCTTCGATTATTTTCAGGTCCTCTTCCAGGAGGATGGGCAATTTTTCGGGTTTCACGGTGCCGTCCACCAGCGGCGTGAGGGCCCCGGTTAAAAACGAGATGGCGTGATGGTTGTTCGTTAATTTCGGATATTTGCCGAAGATCGAACTTTTTTGGGGATCGAGAATATGAGATTCCAGGGACATCAGTCCATCGCGGCGGGCGGTGCGAAACAGGCTGTAAAGCATTTTAAACAGTTCTTCATAAGAACTCTTGTTGTAAGGGGTTCCTTTCAGGCACTGCAACACGCCGCGAATCAGGTCAATAAGCACTTTCTTGGGCGACATAACAATAAGAGTGCCCAGGGCGGCCCCGGCAATGATAACAATCTCGGCAGGGTGGATGAGCGTGAGAATCTGGCCGCCGGCCATCATGAAGCCGCCCAGCACCGCGCCCATAACCAAGATGAACCCGGCAATAACGAGCATTTGCGAATCCCAGCGCCAAAAAACACGTTAAGCCCCGGATGCATCAAATCATCCCCCGTTCCAATCACTGAAACTATATAGCATACACGGATCAACTACGTGGCATAAATAATGCGAGGAATGACGCAGGTTTGCCGGTTATGCGGTTAGTATGCATCTTAGGGGCTGGAGGGATCGGTCAAGATTGCTGAGCGGCTGTACAAGAATATCATGCAAGTTCGATCCGCGATTGGCCCTCACCCCCGGGTACCCTTTGGGCGCCTCTCCGGGCACCAACGGGCAGGGCACCATGCGAAGCATGGTCGCGAAGCATGGTCGGTTGGTCGGGAGAGCGGACTAATATTTGTTCTTATTGTCCTTTTCCCCGATTGCCTGCACGAATTCGGCACCGAAGAAAACAGTCGCGGCGGCGTAATAGACCCAGAGCATGATGGCGATAAAGGCCCCTACCACTCCGTACACGCCGTAGTGCGTGCCGATGACCAAGGCGGCCAGGATTCTGCGTCCGGCCTCCCAAACGACCGCGGCCAGCAGTCCTCCGCCGGCGGCCGCCCTCCACTTGACAGGCGCCTTGGGCAGAATTTTGTACAAAATCGTAAACAGCAGCCAATCGGCCAGTACCGCCGATAAAGCGGTCAACAGATACCAGAGCGTATCGGATTGTATCAAGTGCGTGGTAGCAAAGGTGTGCATCGTGGCCAGCACCATGTTGAAAAGGAAGGCCGCGATCACCAGGGTCCACACTCCCAGCAAGAGGAGAAAGGCGCGGAGGCGCTGGAACAGGATGCGGCCTATGGCGGCGAATATTCCCTTGTATTTCTGCTCTGGGATGTTCCAGATGCGGTCGAACGCTTTTTCGAACTGGGCGAAAACCGCCATAGCGGCCAAAAGCAGGGTTACCAGTCCGACAGGGCCGCTCAGGGCGGCGTTTGTCTTTACCGAGGAGAGGGCGACTTCCACTTGCGCGGACAGGGACGGGGCCACGTTATCGGCCAGGAGGGCCAGTAATCGCTGCTGGGCGTTGATGGCCCAACCGGTGAAGCGCAACAAAAATCCCATCAGCGACAAGAGCAAGAGCAGAAGCGGGAAGAACGACAAGGCCATGTAGTAAGAAGTGGCCGCCGCCAGCCCGGCCGCGTCGTCCTTGCACCAATGCGCGTAGGCTTCGTAAAGTTTCCGGTTAAAATAAAAAACGGCATGAAAAAAAAGGCTCATTCCACAATCCTTTTTCCTTTTGCGGGGCGCATGGGACGCACTGCCAGCCATAGTTTTGCAGAGTGCGTGAAATGCACCGCCCAATAGTTTCCGGGTGCATTTCATGCACCCTACATTACTAAGTTTCTGGTGCATTTCATGCACCCTACGAGTATGTAAGCAGGGGCAGGGCGTCAGGCGGAAGCCCTGCCGGCGAATCGCGGACCTTGCTTGCTCCCGGTTGTACGATAGAATACCAAAGATGGGCAACCTGACGCAAGATTAACGAGAGCGCGTAAATGAACGAAGACCAGGAAGGCGGATTAAGCGAAAATCATGAAGGGGAAGTGGAAGTTTTTCCGGCCGAGCTGGTGGAAATCGTGCCCGCGCCCGGATGGCAATTCCAGGAGCCGCCGCAGCCGGCCCTTCGCAAGCGCCGGACATGGCTGCCGCTGGTGCTATTCATCGCCACATGTTTCACGACACTGCTGGCTGGAATCTTGACCGCCGACGAAAAATTTACATGGGATGAAGCTTTATATCACGGTTTTCTGTATGCGGGACCATTGATGCTCATTTTAGTGTGCCACGAGATGGGCCATTTTGTGCAGGCCTGGCGGCACGGAGTTTACGCTTCATTTCCATATTTCATTCCGGTTCCAATTCCGCCCATCGGCACCATGGGAGCGGTGATCGCCATGGAGGCGCGGATGGGCCATCGCCGGGCGCTTTTCGATATCGGCATTTCCGGCCCGCTGGCCGGGCTGGCGCCCACAATTGTTTGTTGCGTGCTGGGCATCTATTGGTCCAAGCCTGTTATAGCCACGCCCGGTCCCGGGAAGGAATTTTTCGGCACGCCTTTACTGTTTGACATTCTAATTTCATTGATGGGAAAAGAAGTTCCTCCGGGACATGTATTATCTATATCCCAGATAGGATTTGCCGGTTGGGTAGGGCTGCTGATAACCAGTCTGAACTTGTTTCCCATTGGTCAGTTGGACGGGGGGCACGTGCTTTATGCACTGCTAAGGAGAAAAGCCAACGTTATTGCCCGAATTCTTCTGGCGCTGGCAGCCGGGGCAGTCGTATTTTTCGGGCTCTACATGTGGATCCTGATGATCTTCCTGTTATTTTTGATGGGCCCGTCGCATCCACCCACCGCCAACGATGATGAACCGCTGGGTTGGCCGAGAATCGTCCTAGGCTGGCTGACGCTGGCATTCATACCCATCGGTTTTACACCCACGCCTTTTATTATCCATCCGTAGGCGGAAAAAGGGCCGGGAAGGCCGTTATTATGGGGGGGGAGGCAAAGAAAATGGACCCGGGCGGTTTTTTTGCTATCCTTTGAACGGTCGATAATAACGCAAAAATGAAAATTCCTACACGTATTATTGACAACTTTTTTTATTATCTTTAGAATGAGTGTGGTTAAAGTAGGGGACTATCGGCGCAGGAAAAAGTTTGTTTTGAGCATTAAAAAGTCGATTTTAGTCATATCTATTTTTGACTTTTTATATGTATAATATGATTTTTTGGAGATAAATGTATATGGATTGCCGGTTCCCACGCAGAAAGCGGGAACAATGGTTAAGGATATGTATGTGGTCGTAGATGAGATGTCATAAATACTTTTTATATCAATGTTTGTGTTCCTTATGACAGGAGGAGAAGTTATGGCACGCTTGAAAACTATGAAGACGAACAGACACTTGGCGCTGAGAAGGGCGTTTACGCTGGTGGAGTTGCTGGTGGTGATTGCCATCATCGGCATTTTGGTAGCCCTTTTGTTGCCTGCCATCCAAGCCGCGCGCGAGGCGGGACGACGCTCGCAGTGCGTCAACAACATGAAACAGCTCGCCCTGGGCTTAAATGGATATGAAAGCGCCAACAAAAAATTTCCCCCGGGGCGCAAAGGCTGCGACGGGATTACGCAAGGAAGCAGCAACAGGCCTCCTGATAGGCCATACAACCCCAAGCTGCCCAACTATGTAGTGAATAATTGCGTTTCATGCGCCGGCGATCCGCAATCGGCGCGTTTAGGGTACAGCCTATTCGTGATTATCCTGCCTTTTATGGAATTGAAGGGCTTATACGAGAGTTTCGATCTGCCTAATCTTTATGTTACAACGGTTACTGTACCACCAACCAGCAGAAACGGCCTAGCGATTTTACAGCGCCCGGCGGAATTTGTTTGCCCCTCTGATCCCGGGCCGCCGATAACAGCCCTGGAAGGCGACTCTACAGATTGTTCTGGCGTTGGCGCGACCGGCAGTTACGCCGTCTGTTCCGGATCAATCGGCCCGGATAACGTTTTCCCTTCAAACAGTTGGAATAATAAAATCAATGGCGACGGGCCGTTTATTTATAAGAAGCAGTATACAAGAAAAGACATTGTAGACGGCGTTTCACACACATTTTTCGGGGGCGAGGGCAAAGACGGCCTGAACAAATGGACCGCCGGCATGAGATTCGCCACATTCCGCAGCACCGCCAATCCGGTCAATACTCCACCAGGGCAGTGGGTTCCGCCCGGGTCACACTGGAAAGATGGCTCTTCCCCAACCCAGCCAGATTATAATGGCGCGTTCGGAAGTTTCCATAAAGGCGGCGCGAATTTCTTTTTTGGCGATGGGCATGTGACATTCATTACAGACACAATTGAGTCCAGGCCCTTAAATGCATATACATCCAGCGAACTCATCGGATTATACCAATCTCTTTCCACCAGGGCGTCAAGGGATACGGTTCCCGGAGAATATTAAAAACCGCTCACATAAGTTCCCTCTCCCGACCAACCTTCGGTCGGTGCCCGGAGAGGGCTAGGGTGAGGGCGGAATTGTCGATGATTATTCGTTTTTAATTCGTTATCAATATTGGAGTTGATAGTTTTTGGATAGGCTCTAAAAGCCGCTGCGGGCAATCCGCCTTCTTCCTTTCCGGCGGCGGACCAGGTTGCGAGCTTACTAATGTTTTTTAAATAGGATTTAAACATGATACGTTCATGCCGTTTCGGTATTTTTTCAATGCTGATTTTATCGTTGTTAATTCCGGCAATAAGCGGGTGCGGGGATAATTTGCCCAGCGCGTTGCGGTGTCGGGCCACGTCTTTTTCGACGGCAAACCTCTAGAAACGGGCGCAGTAGGAATACTAAACGAAGGCTCGCGTCCCGCGTTCGCAATGTTGGGACCGGGAGGCGCGTTTACAGTAAGCACGTTCGGCCAAAACGACGGCTTAATGGTGGGAAAACATAAAGTCGTAGTAACAAGCAAAGAGGACGTCAGCTCATCGACGATCAAATGGCTGATTCCCAAGAAATACGCCGATTTCGAGACATCCGGCCTGGAAATCGACATTACCGGCCCCACGAGCGACATAAAGCTCGATCTTACCTCTGAACCGGGCAAGAAATACCCATTGATCGAAAAATTCAATTGAGTCCTGGCTTGTTAATACACTTTTCCCAAGGACTAAAAGCCAGGCAAACTCGGCCGGAGCGATCACGTATACCTACGGATGCGGATCATCGGCTGCATCGAAATCGATAATATATCAGTGGGCAGTACCGATTCTTGAATCTTGTCGGCAGCGGCGCAAGAGTTCTTATAAGTAACCGCGGATTTTTGCCGATATCTTTCTAGACTTCGTCCCACCGTTTCGAGAAGCGGTAATACCCGCTTTGGATTTCGCCGCATCTTTTGCGGCAGGCCGCACCGGTTCGAGAACCGATTCTAGCCGGCAGTCTTTTTTTACATTTCTTCGGCTGCGCGGAGCCAGGGACGGATGGCGGGGTCGTAGGCGCAGATTTCTGCTGGGGTGAAAAAGACGTCCATTTCGCGGCAGGCGGCTTCCGGGCCGTCGGAGGCGTGGACCAGGTTCATTTGCTGGCTGGTGCCGAACTCGCCGCGGATTGTGCCGGGCGGGGCCGCAAGACCGTTTGTGGGGCCTACCATTTCGCGGACCACGCGGATGGCGTCCGGGCCTTCGAGGATCATGGCCACCAGGGGCGAGGAGGTGATAAAGGCCTCGAGCCGGGGATACCAGTTCTTTTTTACGTGTTCGGCATAGTGGCGGCGGGCCAATTCCTGCGTTACCCGCATCAGTTTCATGGCCACCAGGTTCAGGCCTTTGTCTTCGAATCGGGTAATCATGCGGCCGATCAAGCGCCGCTCGACGCAATCCGGTTTAAGTAACACAAGTGTCCGCTCCATGGCATTTCTTTCTAAGATAGAGGGTTCAAAGGCACACAGGAAAGGGAATTCGGTCTCCCTTTTCGAGTGGCAAATCAGGGTTGATGATAAAAAACGCGCCCCCAATTATCGCAACTTCGACGATTTGGGAATAAAATTACCACGCTCAGATTTTAAACAATCCGTCCAATGGTGAAAAGAGGATTCATCATTAAGGTGGAAATAGCTTTTCCGGTCAAGTTTCAACTGGGCCACAATGGGTATGATTTAAAGATGTGCAGTTTTAACGATAATCATCGCACCGGGCGACCGGCAGCCGCTATTCCATGTCCTTTATGTCCATTTTTTAAAGCCTGGAATTGGATTCTCGATATGCCAGGTTTGCAGCGGATAGAAAAGGTCATAGAATTCAAAAGGGAAAGAGTTTTCAAGCACAACCATGCGTTGCTCGCAGTTTGGGGCGAGGGTGCTGAAAATTCTGACTTTTATCATCGGCGGTTAATGTTCATGCGGTTTTTTTCCGATGCTTAGAGAAAATGTACAACCTGATTCGCTTGCCATATGCGTATAACGTGCTAGAGCCATATATCGACGCGCGGACGATGGCCGTCCACCACGGCCAACACCAGCAATCGTATATCAACAATCTCAATGCCGTTTTGGCGGATTATCCGTCGCTTCAGCTTTTTAGCACATTGGAATTGATCCGGTCGCTCGACGAGATACCCGAAGAAATTCGCACGGCGGTGCGGAACAACGCCGGCGGCGACGCGTGCCATGCGTGGTTTTTCACCGGCATTGGACCCAACGAGGGCGGAAATCCCCACGGCGCGTTGGGCGCGGCCATCGATGCGACTTTCGGCGGATTCCGGCAATTCCAAGAGCAATTCTCCCAGGCGGCGGTGGAGCTCTTCGGCAGCGGCTGGGTCTGGCTCAGCCGCGACGGGTCGGGAAATTTGCTCATCGAAACAACGCCCGGAAACGACAGCCCTTGGATGTTCGGCCGCACTCCGATCTTGGCCTTCGACGCTTGGGAACACGCCTATTATCTCAAACACCAGAACCGGCGAACCGAGGCGGTCGAAGACTGGTGGCACGTTGTGGATTGGGATCGGGCCAAAGAACGATTCCTAGCCGTCGCTTAATGAATTGCAAATTGAAAATTTCAAATTGCAAATTTAACAAAGGGGCGCTTCATGCAATATTTGGGGGTGCGTTTCACGCACCCTACTTTGTTTTTAAGGCGAAAAAGAGGGCGGTGTAAACCTTGGGATCGACGAGCAATCCCGCCGCCCGCCGCTCCTGGAGCCACGTTTCCACCTGATCCAAGGGGACCGGGCGGACGTGGATGTCTTCCGACTCGTCGCCGCCGCCTGAGGCCACCTTTTTTGCATCCAGGGCGAGATACATGGTATAGCGTTCGTTGGTCAGCCCCGGCGAACTGGGGCCTTCGATAAGATGTTGCCAGCGCTGAGAAACGCAGCCGGCTTCTTCCAGCAGTTCGCGCTTGGCGGCCTCGATTATGTTCTCATTGTCCGCGCCCGGCTCGTCGCCCACCAACCCGGCGGGCAATTCAACCACGCGGGCGTCCAAGGGGCGGCGATATTCCTCCAGCAGCACCAGCTCGCGCTGGGAAGTGACGGCCACGATCACCACCGCGCCGGAGGTATTGGTGCGTTCGGCCCATTCCCAGCGCCCCCGGGCGACAAGGCGGACGTATTTTCCCTGGGCAAGCACGCGGCGTTCGGTTTCGTCGTTCATTATTGTTTATTTCAACTTAGTCCCCTCTCCCGACCAACCGACCATGCTTCGCATGGTGCCCGTTGGTGCCCGGAGAGGGTTAGGGTGAGGGCCGTGAAATTTGTCCGACGGTTGCTTTCACTGCCTTGATATAATCTTGCGGAGCCAG
This sequence comes from Pirellulales bacterium, assembly GCA_963838495.1. Lineage (GTDB taxonomy): Bacteria > Planctomycetota > Planctomycetia > Pirellulales > Thermoguttaceae > JBEKIK01. Next base: position 2,366,193 of record CAWIRC010000001.1, read on the forward strand.
GATTATTTGCAGCCCGCGCATTCCGGCGGAAACGGCAATCCTGTCGAATTGTACGATGCTTGCATCGGCATACACCGGATATTCTTTTTTGCAGGCCAGGGCGGTAACGCCGCCGCGAATGTAGCCGGTCAAGGGCTGCACTTCGCTGAGATGCGTCATCTCCACGCGCTTGTTGTCCGAGAGCCGGGCAAGGGCCTTTAGGTCCACTTCGACGTCGCCGGGTACTACGGCCAAGAGCACTCCGTGCTTGTCGCCCCTGGCCACCAGGGTTTTAAACACTCGTTCGATCGGCAGGCCAATGCCCTGGGCGACTTTTTCCGCGCCAGATCGTCAGGATCGACCGCGTAGGATCGCGTCTCGTACGCGATCCCCAGTCGATCCAGAATCCTGGTGGCGTTGGTTTTCATGTGCTCATCTAAATCACGAAAAAATGAAAGAACGAAAATACGAAAGAAAAGCGGGCCAAATATGATTAATCTAACGCTATTTTTTTGTTTTCGTTCTTTCGCAATTTCGCGGTTATTTTTTTAACCCTACAGAATCTATTCGTAGAATTATTCAACTTTCGACAATCCCTCCAAGACTTTCCCGGCGGCATCGTATTGCGCCTGCAGATCGGCGAGGCTGTCGCGTTCTTTTTGCACAACTTCTGGTGGTGCGCGATCAACGAAGCTTTTGCTTTCCAGCTTCTTTTGTTTGGAAGCAATGAATCCGGCCAGTTTTTCCATTTCCTGTTTCTTGCGGGCGACTTCCGCCTCCACATCTATCAACTCGGCTAAATCGACAAAAACTTCCATGCCAGGTAGTTTTACATTTACATGGGTAGAAGAAGGTTCCCAATGCGACCCCGATCTTTTACATCCGGCATTTGCCATCGAAATGAAATAATCTTGCATTCCCCAAAGAAACTGGTCGGTATTCGGTTTATAGAATCGCATGGTAAATTCTATGTGTTTTTTGGGTGGTACATTATGGTGCATGCGGATGTCGCGTATCGCCCGCAAAACTTGTTGGAATTGGGCGAATTGCGATTCGATTTCGGCGTTTTGCCGTTTTGCGTCGTATTCCGGCCAAGGGGCAATCATGATGCTTTCGGCCGCAGGTCGGATTTTATCGATCCCGCGCTGGGGGGCTACTTGTGACAGCCGCTGCCACACGTCCTCGGTCAAGAACGGAATCATCGGATGCAGGAGTCTCAGCAGCGTGTCTAACGTGTGGGCAAGCACGCGCTGGGCAATTGCGCGCTGCGAACTATCGCCTTCTCTGGGCACTTTCACAGTCTCTGCTACATCTGCCCTCACCCTAGCCCTCTCCCGGAGGGAGAGGGGAGACGTGTCTTGCAGCCGGCCTTTAACCATCTCCACGTAGAAACTGCAAAATTCGTCCCAGGCGAAATCGTACAGCACCCGGGCGGCGTCGGCGTAGCGGTATTCGGCCAGGGCGTCGGTGACTTGCTTTGTAACGGTGGCCAGCCGGCTGAGGATCCATTTATCCTCCAATCGCAGGTCTTCGTCGCGGACAATGCCAGGCGAGTAGCCTTCCAGGTTCATCAAGGTGAATCGCGAGGCGTTCCAGAGTTTGTTGCAGAAATTTCGGGCGAGCTCGAAGCGGTCGTTCACGACCGCCCCGCGGGGCAGGGCCTTGTCTTCGGGTTTTTCGGCCCATTGCGTGGAAAACGGCTTGCCGCAGTGGCTGCATTTTATCCGCGGCAAAACGCGGTTCTCCCGGGTTTGCTCGATCATCTTCGCGCAACTCGGGCACTCGAACTCCACCGGCAGGCGAATGTCTTGCGTCTCGGTCGTGAGGTAGGCCAGGCCGAAGCGCAGGGCGTCGGCCCCGAACTTGTCCATCACGTCGATCGGGTCAACCCCGTTGCCCTTTGACTTCGACATCCCTTCGCCGTAGCCGTCGAGGATTTTCGGATGGATGTAGACCTCGTGGAAGGGGACCTTGCCCACGTTGTGAGCCCGGTCAGTACCATGCGGGCGACCCAAAGCGTAATAATGTCGCGGTTGGTTATGAGCACGCTGGTCGGGTAATAGTATTTAAGCTTCTCCCACTCCGGCCCTGGCCAGCCCAACGTTGAATGCGGCCAAAGGGCAGAACTGAACCAGGTATCGAGAACGTCTTGCTCACGCTCGAGTTTATGTCCAGGAACTGCATCCTCTGAAATTTCTCCCTCGCGGATACAAATTAGCCATTGGCCGTGTTGTGCTTCACGCTGCCAAACCACGTCGTCTCGGCCGGAAAACGCTTTTTTCAATTCCACCTCGGAAACGGTTTTGCAATACCACACTGGAATCTGATGACCCCACCAGAGTTGGCGGCCGATGGGCCAGTCGCGTTTTTCGCCTAGCCAGTCGAGATAGCCTTTGGCGTAGCGGTTGGGAATGATTTTCACCCGCCCGTCGGTTACGGCGTCCATGGCCGATTGGGCCAGTTGGTCCATTTTGACAAACCACTGGTCGGTCAGAAACGGTTCGATGGGCGTTTTCGAGCGGTCGCTGTGGGCAAGATCGATCTGGCGGTCCTCGATCTTTTCCATAAGGCCGAGTTTTTCCAGGTCGGCGACAACTTTTTGCCGGGCATCCATCACGGTTTGATCGCGGTACGGCCCGGCCTCGGCGCTCAACGTGCCGTCGGGATTCAGGATATTCGGCATTGGCAGATTATTCCGCAGGCCAACTTCATAATCGTTCGGATCGTGGGCCGGGGTGATTTTCACGCTGCCGGTGCCCAGTTCGGGCTTTGCCCAAACGTCGGCAATGAGCGGAATGGGCCGATTCATTAGCGGCAGCATCACTTTGCGGCCGGCCAAGGCCATGTCGCGGAGTTTTTCCAAGGCCGGCAGCATTTCCACGCGGCGGCGCTGGACCTCGTCGATTTGTGCCTGAATGTCGGGTTTCTCTTTTGACGGCGCGGCTGCCAGGCGGTCGCGCAGTTCGGCCTCGGCCTTGTCCAGCGCCCCGGCCGGATCGGGATGCACAGCCACGGCCGTATCGCCGAGCATGGTTTCAGGCCGGGTGGTGGCCACGGTGACGTGCTTGAGTTCGCCGGGCTTTGGATCGATGACCGGATAATTGAAGTACCAGAAATGGCCTTCCACGGTTTCGTGAAAGACCTCGTCGTCGCTAACGGCGGTTTGCAGGAAGGTGTCCCAATTGACGAGCCGCTTGCCGCGATAGATTTTGCCCTCCTTGAACAGGCGGAAGAAGGTTTCCCGAACGGCCCGGCGCAGACTTCGTCGAGCGTGAAGCGGGTTCGCTGCCAGTCGCAGCGAGCAGCCCATCTGTTTGAGTTGGCCGATGATCCGCGATTCGTATTCGTCTTTCCACTGCCAGATGCGGGCGACCAGTCCTTCGCGGCCAAGTTCGTGGCGGGAGAGTTTTTCCTCCTGAAGCAGCCGCCGCTCGACCACGGCCTGGGTGGCGATGCCGGCGTGATCGGTGCCGGGCATCCAGAGGGTTTCGAAGCCTTGCATGCGTTTTTGCCGGATGAGGATGTCTTGCAGCGTGTTGTTCAGCGCGTGGCCCAGGTGCAACGCGCCGGTAACGTTGGGCGGCGGGAATGACTATGCAGTAGGGCCGTTTTTGCGGGTTGGGTTCGGAGTGAAAATAACCTTTTTCCTCCCAAAAGCGGTACCAGCGCTGCTGGGCGGCGGCGTGATCGTATTGCTTGGGAAGGTCGGTTTGCGTGATGTTCATAATAGATGGCAATCGGTTTTCAGTTAACAGTGATCAGAATACAATTCTTGGAAACAAATGCGGGAAATGAGACTTATGGGGCCAATGAGACCGATAGGAGAAATGGTGTTCTTGATGGCTCTTTTCTTCGCGAAACCGCAAGCGGTTTCAACTGTGTATTCACGCTTCATCCCTCATCTTTCATCCTTCATCCCTCATTCCTCATCATTCTTCATCCTTTTGGCTAGAATCCCAGATGCCGGTTTTCGTCTTCTTTTTCTTCGTCTTTGCACAGTTTGTATTCGAAGCTGTCGACCAGTGCGATCCAGCTTGCCTCGATGATGTTTTCGCTTACGCCGACGGTGCCCCAGACGTCGTTTTCGTCCTGGCTTTCGATGATCACGCGGACTCCGGCGGCGGTGGCGGCGTCGGAGTTTATTACCCGGACTTTATAATCGACCAGGTGCAATTTTGCCAGGTTGGGGAAGCTGCCGTTAAGGGCCTTTCGCATGGCGGCGTCGAGTGCGTTGACCGGGCCGTCGCCTTCGGCCACTTCGTGCCGGACGGCGTCGCCGATGCGGATTTTTACGGTCGCCTCGCAATTGATTATGCCTTTGTCGTCGTTTTCGACGTTTACGTGATAGCTTACGCGTTCGAAATGCGGCCGGAACGTGCCCATGCATTTGCGCACCAGCAAATCAAAGGAGGCGTCGGCGGCCTCGAACTGGTAGCCGGCGTTTTCCATGGAAACCACCTTTGCCAGGATTTGCTCCATGAGCCTGGGGTCCGCGGGGATGTTGTGCCGGCCGGTAAGGGCCTCGATGTTCGAGCGGCCCGATAGTTCGCTCACCAGGACCCGCCGCTCGTTGCCCACCAGCTCGGGATCGACGTGCTCGTAGCTGGCCGTGTTCCGGGCGATGCCGCTGACGTGCATCCCGCCCTTGTGCGTGAAGGCGCTTTTGCCCACAAACGGCTGGTTTGCGCGGAAGTTCATGTTGACCATTTCGTACATGAAGCGCGACAGTTCGGTGAGATGGGCGATGCCGCCGGGCTTTAGCACCTCGTAGCCTTTTTTCTTGACGGCCAGGTTGGCGAGGACCGAGATCAGGTCGGCATTGCCGCAGCGTTCGCCGAAGCCGTTGATGGTGCCTTGAACGTGCACGGCCCCGGCCTCGACGGCGGCCAGCGCGTTGGCCACGGCCAGGTCGCAATCGTTGTGGGTGTGGATGCCCACCGGCACGGGCAAGGCGGCGACGGCCGCGCGGGTGATTTCGGCAATTTCCTCGGGCATGGCGCCGCCGTTGGTGTCGCAAAGCACGATCAGACTTGCACCGGCCTGGACCGCGGTTTGCACGGTTTTCAGGGCATAATCGGGATCGGTTTTATAGCCGTCGAAAAAATGTTCGGCGTCGAAAATCACCTCGCGCCCGGCGGCCTTAGATAGCCGACGCTGTCGGCGATCATGCGGAGGTTTTCGTCCAGGGTCGCCTGGATAACCTCGGTGGCATGGAAGGCCGAAGACTTGCCCACCAGGGTGACGACGGCGGCTTGGGAATCGAGCAGGGCGCGGATACCGGGATCGGATTGGACGCCGATATCTTTGCGCCGCGTCATGCCAAAGGCGCAGACCTTAGGATGTTTAAGGCCCAGTTCGCCGACCCGCTGGAAATACTGTGCGTCCTTTTCATTCGAGGCGGGGTAGCCGCCCTCGATATAATCGAAGCCGACGTCGTCCAGGCGTTTGGTCAATTCCAGCTTGTCGTGGAGCGAAAAACTGATGCCCTCGGCCTGGGCGCCGTCGCGGAGCGTGGTGTCGTAGATTTCGATGCGTGGCATTTGTCGGTTTTCAGTTATCAGTTTACAGTTTTCAGTTGACACAAAGCAATTAGCTTTCAGCCGTCAGCTTTCAGCATTGGTATGAATTTGTTGCGCACTGAATGCTGATTGCTGAAAGCCGAGGGCTGTTACCATTCATCCCCGATTCCCAATCCCATAAACGAAAAACCCCAAGGCCGTTTTGGCCTCGGGGCTGGTTTTATCGGTCCGTATGCCGGAAAGCCCTTTGGCCGCGTTATCCAATAATAATGACTACTACTACGCCTACAAAGGCGAGTATTCGGCCAAATATCGGATTTGCGACCAAGGTAAACATGTTCCGGCGGTATTGCTGCTTAAAAATCTTGACAATCGCTAGTCCCCTCTCCCTCTGGGAGAGGGCTAGTGTGAGGGCATATTTCAATTATTCAAATCTACGTGCTTTCCGCACGATTGTCAAGCAGCCTACATATTTAGAGGGGCATGGGCGAGCGGCCGGCGTGAGCCGGCTGAGTCCGTTATCACATTGCCAACAGGAGTTTGCCGGGATTTTGCAGCAGGTCGATCACGTCATTGAGGAATCTTGCGGCCTCTGCGCCGTCAACTAAGCGGTGGTCGAAAGACAGGCTTAGGGGCAGCATCAGGCGGACCTCGATTTTTTCGCCGCGCACCACCGGCAGCCAGCGGGAGCGGCCGAGAAGCAGGATCGCCACTTCGGGATGATTGATAATGGGCGTACTGTACGCCCCGCCGATGGCGCCCATGTTGCTTACCGTGAACGTGCCGCCGCGGAGGTCATCGACCGAAAAGGCCACGGACCGGGCCTTTTGGGCCAATGTGTTAAGCTGCTGGGCGATTTGCGGGATGCCCAGCCGGTCCACCTTTCTCAGCGCCGGCACGACCAGCCCGCGGGGCGTATCGACCGCAATGCCGATGTTGACGTATTCCTTGTAGATCACTTCTTCCTTCTCGTCGTCGATTGAGGCGTTTAACGTCGGGTGCTGCTGCAAGGACATGGCCACGGCCTTCAGTACGAAGGGCATGGCGGTAAGTTTTATGCCCACGCCGATGTAGCCTTGGGGCACGTCTTGGCGGAGGTGTTCAAGGTCGGTGATGTCGGCGTCGTCGAAATTGGTGACATGGGGGATGATTGCAGCGGACTTTGCCATTTGGGCGGCGATGGTGCGGCGGATTTTGGGCATTTTTTCGCGGCGGATTTGGCCCCAGACGTCGGAGCCCGGTTCGCCGGGTGGAACAACCCGCTGAGAAGCACTGCTGGACAAGCCGGGCACCGACCGAAGGTTGGTCGTGGCACCCGTTGCACCCTCCGCGGCGGCTTTGACATCCTCGGGCGTGATTCGGCCGCGTGTGCCGCTGCCTGCGACCTGGCTGAGATCAACTCCGAACTCGCGGGCCATGCGGCGCGCGGCCGGCCCGGCGGGAATTATGTCGGCGGCAAGCGGCGTAGCACTGCTGGACAAGCCGGGCACCGACCGAAGGTTGGTCGTGGCACCCGGCGTGGCAAGCGGCTGAGTTGGCGGCGCGGCACTGCTGGATAAACCGGGCACCGACCGAAGGTCGGTCGTGGCACCTGGGGCGGGCGGGGCGGTGATCGTCGGCTTTTCAGCCTTCGGCATTGGCGGGGCGGTGGGGACCGGCGGCTTTGCCGGTGGTTCGGGCCGGCGATTCCGCCTCGGTTTCGACGGTCAAAAGCGTCTGCCCGACCTTGACCGTTTGCCCCTTTTTCACGTGGATTTTGGCCACTTTGCCGCCGTAAGGGCAGGGGATTTCAACGACGGCCTTGTCGGTTTCCATTTCCAAAACGCCGTCGTTCACGGCGATCATGTCGCCCTCGTGGACCAGCACGTTTACGATGTCGCCGCTTTCGATGTTTTCGCCGAGTTCGGGCAGATTGAAGTCGATGTTCATGTCTAAAAGTCTTCAGTTATCAGTTGTCAGCTTTCAGTTTTTTAGTCGTTGTTCAATTTGCAATTTGCATTTTGCAATCGGCAATTTGCAATAAAAAATCAAGAAAGCATGGGATTGGGTTTATTGGGATCGATATCCAAGGTTTTAATTGCCGCGGCGAGTTTATCTTTGGGAAACTGCCCTTTTTCGGCCAATTGATAAAGGGCGGCAAGGGCGATGCTTTCGGCGTCAACCTCGAAGAAGCGGCGGAGTTCTTTGCGGGCCTCGCTGCGGCCGAAACCGTCCGCGCCCAGCACCGTATAATCCGCTCCGACCCAGGAGGAAATGCTCAGCGGAACGGCGCTAACGTAATCGGATGCGGCCACGATGGGGCCGGAGTCGCCTTCGAGCACGCCGGCGACATACGGTTTTCGCTGCGTTTCCTGGGGATGCAGGCGGTTCCAATGATCGGCGTCGCGCCCGTCCATGTAGAGGGCTTTGTAACTGGTCACGCTGTAGACTGTGCTGGAGACGCCAAAATGTTTTTCCAGCAGGTCCTGGGCCCGGAGCGACTCGCGGAGTATGGCCCCACTGCCGAAAAGCCGGACTTTGGCCGCATTCGGCCCGAGGTCGCGCCGGGAAAGTTTGTAAATTCCGCGGCAGATGCCCTCGGTCGAGCCCATGGGCAGGATGGGCATGGCGTAGTTTTCGTTCATCAGCGTGATGTAATAGAAGACGTCTTGCGATTCGTAGAACATCCAGCGCAGGCCGTCCAAGACGATGACTGCCATTTCGTAGGCATAGCAGGGGTCGTAGGCGCGGAGGTTGGGATATGCGAGGGCGAACAGTTGGCTGTTGCCGTCCTGATGTTGGAGACCTTCGCCGGCCAGAGTGGTCCGTCCGGCGGTGCCGCCCAGCACGAACCCGCGGCAGCGCATGTCGCCGGCGGCCCAAATCAGGTCGCCGATCCGCTGGAAGCCGAACATGGAGTAATAGATGAAAAAGGGGATCATGCTTATGCCATGGCTGGAATGCGAGCTGGCCGCGGCGATGAAGGAGGACATGGAGCCGGCCTCGGTAATGCCTTCTTCGAGGATCTGGCCGTTTTTGGCCTCACGGTAATAGAGGATGGTGTCGGAATCGACCGGTTCGTAAAGTTGGCCCACGTGCGAATATATGCCCGCCTGGCGGAAGAGCGATTCCATGCCGAAGGAGCGGGCTTCGTCGGGCACGATGGGCACGATGTAGCGGCCGATATTCTTGTCGCGCAAAAGGTGCGTAAGCAGGCGGACAAAGGCCATGGTGCTCGATACCTCGCGGCCGTCGGAGCCGGCAAAGTACTCGGCGAAATCCTCCCATTTCGGCGGCTTGAGTTTCATGGTCGGCGAACGCCGGCGGGGTACGAATCCGGCCAGCGCCCGGCGGCGCTCGCGCAGATATTGAATTTCCGGGCTGTCGTCGGGCGGCTTGTAGAACTCGGCGTGGGCGGCGGCCTCGTCCGATATGGGGATGTCGAAGCGGCGGCGGAACTCGACAAGCTCCTGCTCGTTGAGTTTTTTCTGTTGGTGCGTAACGTTTCGCCCCTCGCCGGCCTCGCCAAGGCCGTAGCCCTTGATGGTGTGGGCCAGGATAATGGTGGGCGAGCCGCGGTGTTCGACGGCGGCCTTGTAGGCGGCGTAGACTTTCGCCGGGTCGTGCCCGCCGCGGTTGAGCTTGAGTATTTGCTCGTCGCTCAAGTCGGCTACCAATTCTTTGAGGCGGGGATCGACGCCGAAGAAATGCTTGCGGATGTAGGCCCCGGAACTGACCGTGTATTTTTGGTACTGGCCGTCGACCACCTCGCCCATGCGTCGCTGGAGCAGGCCGTCCTTGTCCTTGGCCAGAAGCGGATCCCAGGCCGAGCCCCAGATTACCTTGATCACGTTCCAGCCCGCCCCGCGGAATGCGCCTTCCAGTTCCTGGATGATTTTTCCGTTGCCGCGCACCGGGCCGTCGAGGCGCTGGAGATTGCAGTTGACGACGAAGATGAGGTTGTCGAGTTGTTCGCGGGCGGCCAGGGTGATGGCGCCGAGGGATTCCGGTTCGTCGCACTCGCCGTCGCCGATGAAGGCCCAGACGCGGGATGCCTCGGCGTCGGGCTTTATGCCGCGATCCACCAGATAATGGTTGAAGCGGGCCTGGTAGATGGCCATAATCGGCGCCAAGCCCATCGACACGGTGGGGAACTCCCAGAAATCGGGCATCAGCCAGGGATGCGGATACGAAGACAAACCAGGCTTGGACTGCAATTCGCGGCGGAAGTTTTTCAGGTGTTCTTCGCTCAGCCGGCCCAAGAGAAACGCCCGGGCGTAAACCCCAGGCGAAGCGTGGCCCTGGAAGTAAACCTGGTCGGGCGGGAGCGGTCCTTCCTTGCCACGGATAAAGTGGTTAAAAGCAACTTCAAACAAGGTGGCAGAAGAGGCGTAAGTGGAAATGTGCCCGCCTATGCCGCTGCTTTCCTTGTTCGCGCGGACCACCATGGCCATGGCGTTCCAGCGGATGATGCTTTTTATGCGGCGTTCGATCTGGCGGTCGCCGGGATATTCGGGCTGATCTTCGACCGGAATAGTGTTTACATAAGGAGTGGTGGAAACGCCGGTAAACCGCACGTTCCGCGAAAAACCATGCTGTTGCAGGCGGGCGAGAAGATAGGCCGCCCGCTGCGGTCCGGCCGCGGAAATCACGTAGTCCAGCGCGTCGAGCCATTCGGCAGTTTCGCGGGGGTCGTCGTCTTGGGTGAGCCAGGGGGCAAGCCCGGCGGGCAAGGTGCCGTCCGCGAATTTATCCGGTTTTGTCGGGTCTTTCATAATATTCGCACGGGGTGCGGAAAACGCATCGTTTCCTATCGATTATAGCGCATCTCGGGGATTATAATGGCGCGTTTCACGGATATTCATGGTGCGTTTCGCGCACCTTACAAAAAAACTATATATTTGGGATAATCTTTGTATATTCTATGCATAAAAGCAATCCTGGCTATTGGTGCAGTATATAAAAAGATATTAAGGAGACCGTTTCGTGGCGGAACTGATTATAAGCGTTTCCGGATTGCGGGGAATCGTGGGCGAGACTCTTACGGCCGAGGTGGCCGGCCGCTATGCCGCGGCTTTTGCGGCCACGCTGCCGCCGGGGGATATTCTTGTCGGCGCGATAGCCGGGCATCCGGAAAAATGCTTTCCGAAGCCATCCAAACGAGACTCCAGGCCGCGGGACGCAACACCATCGACGGCGGCATCATGGCAACGCCAACCGTGGGCGTGCAACTAATGGCCTGCCGGGCGGCCGGGGGCATCCAAATTACAGCCAGCCATAATCCACACCCTTATAATGGGATAAAACTCTTTTCCGCCAATGGGCGCGTCATTCCGGCCGGGCTGGGAAAAGAAGTGCTCGATCGATATCGAGCCTACCGGCCGGACCGGACTGAACGCGGCAAGTCCGGCGCCGGTTCTGTTTGTGAAGATACCACCAGCGAACATTTATCGGCGGTAATGGAAATCATCGACGCCGAGTGGATCCGTCGGAGCGGCTTTCGCGTGGTTTTAGACAGCAACCACGGGGCCGGGGGGCCGTTGGGACAGCGATTGCTCGACGAACTCGGCTGCCATGCAACGATCTTGGGCGAGGAACCCACGGGCGAGTTCGCACACACGCCGGAACCGATCGCCGAGAACCTGGCAGGAGTCTTGAAGGCCGTGCCCGAGGCCGGGGCGGATATCGGCTTTTGCCAGGATCCGGACGCGGACCGGCTGGCCGTTATCGATGAGAACGGGCGGTACATCGGCGAGGAATACACAATCGCCCTGTGCGCCGATCATATTCTGCGGCATCGAAAAGGCCCGATCGTCACTAACTGCTCGAGCAGCCGGATGACGCAGGACCTGGCGGAGAAGTACGGCGTGCCGTTTTATCGCTCCGCTGTGGGCGAGGCCAACGTGGTGGACGCCATGCTGGCCCATAATGCGATTTTCGGTGGCGAAGGCAACGGCGGACCAATCGATCCGCGGGTGGTACTGGTCCGCGACAGTTTCGTGGGCATGGCCTTGATCCTCGATGCCATGGCCGAGCGGGAAATGAAGGTTAGCCAATTGGCCGGCGAATTGCCGCATTATGAAATCGTAAAAACCAAGATTGCCCTGCCGCCGGAAAAGATTCCCGCCGCCCTCGACGCCCTGGAAAGGCATTTTTCCGACGCCAAGCCCGACCGCCTAGACGGCCTGCGCCTGGATTGGCCCGGCCGCTGGCTTCTGGTCCGCGGGAGCAACACGGAACCAATAGTCCGCGCCATCGCCGAAGCACCACGGCAGCCGAAGCCGCCGATCTGTGCAAGACTGTTGCCGAGGTATTGGCAAAGGTATACGTCTTTACCGAAACGTAAATCTGTTTTTTTGCTAAACAATGTTAGCGATTATGGCCACGCTTACTAATATCGGGTGCATTTTTAGCGAATTTTTCTTGCTCCCATTCATAGGCCATGGCACGCAACATTGTTAGAAGCGATGTGGGACTGGTTATCAAGACACGTTCATCGACACCAGCCATGATGAGTTCAGGATCTTGTTGCAATGCCTCTGTGTAGATGATCTCCGCCGGGATGAAAAGCACGACAAAATCAGGCGAGGGATCAAATTGCTCAAAGTATTTTTTTCGTCCCAACATTTGAACACGATCGCGGATTTGCTGGGCGTGATCTTTGAGCTTAGCATTTCGGGTTTCCTCGTCTGGGGCCTCGTGGGCCGATAAATAGGCATCCAGTGGAGTTTTGACATCGACCACGATAAACCGATTGCCAGGCAGGCGGATGACCATATCGGGCCAATGGTGGCCTTCCTCGGTTTTGATATTTTGCTGTTCCGCGAAATCGCAATGTTCGAGCATCCCTGCCATTTCAACCAAAGGCCTCAAACTGATCTGTTCGGTTAGTCCGGTATAGAATTCGATTTGGGTTTTTACGATTTTCTGCAACTTCGTATCGATTTTGCCCAGCGATTCTTTGACTGGCCTGACGAGTTTGCCGATGGCAATTTTCTCTTTCCCCACCCATGGCTGCAGGGCTTCGGGGACGAGGATCGAGCCGTCGGGTTGTTGGTAGTTTTCTAGGATGGCGATGATGGTGCGGCTGACGGCGATGGCGGTGCCGTTTAGGGTGTGGAGGAAGCGGGTGCCTTTTTCGCCTTTGGATTTATAGCGGATGTTCAGTCGCCGGGCCTGGTAGTCGGTGCAGTTGCTGGTGCTGGTGACTTCGCCGAATTCGCCTGCTTCGCCCCGGCCGGGCATCCAGGCTTCGAGGTCGAATTTGCGGTAGGCCGGGCCGCCCAGGTCGCCGGTGGCGGTGTCGATCACGCGATAGGGAATGCCCAGAGCGTCGAAGAGTTTGCACTCCATATCGCGGAGGTGATCGAGCATGGCTTCGCTTTTGTCGGGCAGGGTGAAGGCGAACATCTCGACCTTGGTGAACTGGTGTACTCGGAACAGGCCGCGGGTGGCCCGGCCGTGCACCCCGGCCTCGGTGCGGAAACAATGGCTGATGCCGCAGAATTTAAGCGGCAGCAGTTCGGCGTCGATGATCCGGCCGGTGAGCATTCCGCCCAGGGTGATCTCGGCGGTGGCCACCAGGCTGAGGTCGGAGTTTTCAACGCTGTAGATTTGCGTTTCCGGGCCGCGGGGGATAAAACCGATGCCTTCCAGGACGTTGTTCCGTGCGAGATCGGGGGTCGAAACCGGCACGAACCCTTCTTTTAAAAGCACGTTGACGGCGTACTGCTGCAAGGCCAGCTCCAGGAGCACGGCCTCGTTCTTGAGGAAATAGAATCCGTGGCCGGTTACGTTGGCCGCGCTCTCGAAATCGACGAGGTCGAGTTTTTCGGCCAGTTCCACGTGGTCCAGGGGCTTGAAATCGAACTGCGGCAGGGGAGTTTTGCCGCGGAATAGTTCCAGGTTGGATTTGTCGTCCGCGCCGACCGGCGCCTGCGGATGGGACATGTTGGGAATGGAGCGGTGGATGCGATCCAGTTCGACGAGGATGGCGTCGATTTCGGCTTGTGTGGCCTGATTTTGTTCCCTGAGCAAGCGGCCCTCTTCCTTGCGTGCCTCGCGCTCGGAGGGATCCTTGGCCTGGCCGATGGATTTCGAGACCTGGTTCGCCCGGCGGTTGAGGTTTTCCACCTCGGCCTGCAATTGTTTTCGTTTTTCTTCGAGGGAGACGAAGCGGTCCACGTCAACGTTTACGCCGCGATTCTTGCAGTTCTGTTTGACCAGTTCGGCGTTTTCGAGGATGAATTTGCGATCGAGCATTGGGAGTTTACAGTTTTAAGTTTTAAGTGGTAGGTCAGGCTGTGCCTGACATTGGAGCATTTATTATCGCCAAGAGCATCTGTTATTGTCAGGCATAGCCTGACCTACAGGCTGATTGCTGAAAGCTGATTGCTGAAAGCTGACGGCTGTTACTATTCATCCCTCATCTCTCATCCCTCATCCTTTTTTTATTTTACTCAGTTCTTCCCATAGTTTAGCGCTGGCTTTAATGCCGCGATGGAAATCGGCCAGCGCAGAATTTTTCGTTTGGGCTATGGGCATTATCGTCGTCCTGGCCCCAGCCGAGCAAGAGCGTATCGGCCTTGAGTTTATTTTTGAAGTCGGCGACTATGGGGATAGAGCCTCCTTCGCGGGTAAACACCGGGCGGCGTCCAAAGGCGTGCTCGATTGCCCGGGCGGCGGCTTCGACGTAAGGGCTGTCCAGGGGCACCATCACGGCGGCGCTGCCGTGGGCGTCGATCAGCTCGAAGCGTATGCCGGGCGGGCAAAGCTCGCCGAGTTTCTGTTTCAAGGCGGCTGTAATTTTTTCGGGGACCTGGTTGGGGACCAGTCGGAAGCTGATTTTGGCCCCGGCGGTAGAAGGCAGCACGGTTTTGGCCCCTTCGCCTTGATATCCGCCGTAAATGCCGCAGATGTCGAAGGTGGGCCGGGCCCAGCGGCGTTCGATCGAGGTAAAACCCTCTTCGCCCATGGCCTCAGTTACGCCGACTTGCTTGAAAAACATGCGCTCGTCAAAGGGGAGGTCGGCGAATTGTTTCCGCTCGCGGTCGGTAAGCGGCACAACGTCGTCGTAAAAGCCGGGGACTTGAATCCTGCCGCGGCGGTCGATCAGCCCGGATAACATCTGCGTCATGGCGTTGATCGGATTGGTCACCGCGCCGCCGAACGATCCGGAATGCAGGTCGTGATTCGGGCCGGTGAGGCGCAATTCATAGCACATTATGCCGCGCAAGCCGTAGCAAATGGCGGGAATGCCGGGCGCGAATTGATTGCCGTCGCTAATGACCACGCAATCGCAGGCCAGGCGAGAGCCGTGTTTTTCCAGGAATTTTCCCAGGGCATGGCTGCCGACTTCCTCCTCGCCTTCGATGAGGAATTTCAGATTCAAGGGCAGCTTGCCGGCGGTTTTTACCCAGGCCTCGGCGCCTTTGACGTGGGTCAGAATCTGGCCTTTGTCGTCGGTTGCACCCCGGGCGAATAGGTTGCCGTTGCGGCGAGATGGCTCGAAGGGGGGGGTCGTCCATTTTCCCAAGGGATCGACCGGCTGCACGTCATAGTGTCCATAGACCAATACGGTAGTTGCACCGGGGATTGCAGGCGATTGGGCGAAAACCAGGGGATGGCCGTCGGTGGGAATGACTTCCGAGGAGAAATTCAGCCTTTTAAGCTGTTCGGCAATCCATTGGGCGGCTCGAATCACGTCGGCCTTGCACTTCGCCTCGGCGCTTACGCTGGGAATGCTAAGAAACTGGCAAAGCTCTTCTTCAAAATCCAGGGCGTTTTCTTCCAGATATTGGTCTATGGCGGTCATACTTAATGCCTCAAACAGGGAGGAAATTGTATAAAAATGTAATCCAACAGTATAATAGTAGGCCGGAAACGCGACTATTGGGGTTTGGGCATTATTTTGAAGGAAAAGACAAGCGAGGATGCCGGTGCGCCGGATTGTAGGTTACATATGCTTCAAATGCGCCGGATTGAAAGCGGAGAGTGAATATGCCCGAGTATGCCGCTGCTACTGTCGAACCCTTGGAAGAAACCGTCCAGAAGAAACACCAGCGTGATGCGGCCGAGCCCAAACGGCAGCCGCGCTATAACGTGGTCCTGTGGAACGACGACGATCATACTTATGAATATGTGATAACCATGCTCATGGAATTGTTCGGCTATTCGGCGGAAAAGGGTTTTCTGATGGCCAGGGAAGTGGACACCCGGGGCCGGGTCATTGTGCTTACTACGACCAAGGAACATGCCGAACTGAAGCGGGATCAAATCCACGCCTACGGCAAGGATCCATACATATCCGCCTGCAAAGGCTCGATGAAGGCAAGCATCGAACCCGTGCCTGGGGAATAGCAATTCTTTTATTGCAAATTGGAAATTGCAAATTGAACAAGGATAAAAAAATTACACAGTAGTATTTTTGCAGTACGTTTTCATTGTCAGGTCATTTTTTTGTGCCAATTCTAAAGACCGTCACGCTCGGCTGCAAGGTTAATCAGTACGAGACGCAATATGCGCGGGAGGGATTTTTGCGGCTGGGGTATCGCGAGGCGAAAAACAGCGAGCAGGCCGATCTGATTCTGGTCAATTCCTGCACGGTCACGGCCGAGAGCGAGGCCAAGAGCCGGAAGATCATCCGCCGGCTGGCGAAAAAGAATCCCTGGGCGGAGATTGTGGTGATGGGTTGTTATGCCGCGCATGCGCCGGACGATGTTGCCTCGCTGCCCGGCGTAAGCGAAGTGATCGGCGACAAGCGCGAACTGCCCGATTTTCTTGCCCGCCGGGGATTGGAGGACATTCCCTGCGGAATTTCCGGTTTTGAGGGCCGGCACAGGGCCTGGGTGAAGATCCAGGACGGATGCCGGGAAGGGTGCAGTTATTGCATCATTCCGCAGGTGCGGCCGGTGCTTGCCAGCCGGCCGGCCAATGAGGTGTTGGACGAGATCCGCCGGTTAGTCGAGGCCGGATTTGCCGAAATCGTGCTGACGGGGATTCATTTGGGGCATTATGGCATGGATGAATTTCTCCCCTCTCCCGACCAACCTTCGGTCGGTGCCCGGAGAGGGGCCGGGGGTGAGGGCAGTGCGATCGTCCACTCCAAAAATGAGAAGGAACACGATAAATCTGGTGAAACTGCCCTCACCCTAAACCTCTCCCAAAGGGAGAGGGGACTCAAGCAATATGTCTTTGAGAATCCCCTTGTCGATTTGCTCCGCCGAATCGTGTCGATGGAGGGTGAATTTCGCGTGCGCCTGTCGAGCATCGAGGCCGCCGAGGTTACGCCGGAGCTGCTGGATTTGATGACAGAGCATCCGCGGCGAATCTGCCCGCATTTGCACGTTCCCATGCAAAGCGGATCTGACGCGATTTTGCAAAAGATGCGGCGGCGCTGGCCGGTGCGGCGATTTATCGATCGCTGCCTGGAAATCCGGGACAGGCTTGACCGGCCGGCATTGACTACCGACCTGATTGTGGGATTTCCGGGCGAGGCGGAGGAAGATTTTGCGGCGACTTGCCGGGCGGTGCAAGAAGTGGGATTCTCGAAGATTCACGTGTTTCGCTTCAGCCCGCGGCCAGGGACCGAGGCCGCCAGGATGCCCAGCCGCGTCCCGCAGCGGATACACCAGCGCCGGGCAGCCGATTTGGCCAAACTGGGCAAGCGGCTGGCAGATCGATATTTGCAGGAACTCCAAGGAAAGACTTTGCAAGTGCTGGCGGAGGGTATTTCGCCGGAATCGCAGGGCATTCTTATGGGAACCGCGGATCGCTATGTAACAGTGGAGTTTCCCGGCCGGGCTGACATGATCGGCAGGCTGATCAATGTGACCGCAAACAACACGGGCGGCGATAAATTGCGATTAGATTGTACCAATAGTCATAAACTAATTGGCTTGTTGACCTTGGCGGGGGGTTCTGATATAAATAACTATTCTTAACATTTACGCAGTAAAAACCACAACCAAAACCCCCGGTGTGTTCACCGGGGGCTAAATGATTACAACGTAGGAGTAAAAAAGTGTCTTGCAGTGAAAGAAAAAGAGAACTTAGGCGGCGGCGGCATCGGCATAAGAAGGTGAAAATAATGGCCAGAAAACTGACCTCGGCCACGGTTTCGGAAAGGGCGATTATTGCCGACAAACTGCGCAATCTTACGCCCGGCGGCGAGGTTATCGTCGCCAATTGGGAATTGGAAAAGCGTTAAATCATCAAAAGCTTTCAGCAGTCAGCCATCAGCCTTCAGTTATTAGGCGGAAGTCAGCCTTCCGGCAGCAAAGCAAAATACTGATTGCTGATTGCCGATAGCTGTCAGCTAAATCACGTTTTTGCTCACCAGGACCACGTCTTCTTCCTGCTTGTCGTTTATTTCGAAGCCGCGGTTGCGGAAGGTGGCGATCATGCGGGTATTGTCCTTGGAGGTTTCGGCCACGACGCGTTTTACGCCCCATTTTTTGGCCACTTCGCAGCAGTAGTCCGTCAAGAGTCCGCCCAGGCCGTGGCCATGCCAGCGGTCGATGACGATTACGGCATATTCGGCGGTATCGTGGTTCATATCGGCGACCAGTCGTCCGACGCCGATGAGCTTTCGCTGCCCTTCTTCCTCGACCTCGGCCACTATGCCCAACTCACGGTCGTAGTCGATGAAGCAATACCGGGTGGCCATTTCATGGGTGGTTTGCTTGAACAGGTAGCTGAAGCGGAACCACAAGGATTGGGTGGAGCAACTGCCCAAGAGTTCGTGCCACATGGGCTCGTCCTCGGGCTTGATGGGGCGGAGGATTACGGGCGTGCCGTCTTTCATCTTCCGTTGGGTGACGAATTCTTCCGGATACGGCCGAATGGCCAGGTGGGCGAACGGCCGGACGGCGTGCACGACCAGGTCGCGATCGATGACCACGCGGGCATCCAGGGCGATTACGTCTTCGGGCGTGACCAGCAGGGGATTGATGTCGAGTTCCTTGATTTCCGGATAATCGGCCACGAGGTAGGAGAACCGCATGATGATTTCGATGAGGCGGTCGATGTTGGCCCCGGGCTTGCCGCGGTAGCCTTGCAAAAGCGGCCATGATTTGAGCGATTCAAGCATGCGTCGGGCCAGGGCTTCGTTTAAAGGCGGCAGACCCAAGGCACGGTCACGGAAGACCTCGGCCGCGATCCCGCCCATGCCGACCATGATCACCGCGCCGAAGATGGGATCCTTTTTGGTTCCCATGATTAGCTCAAAGCTGTTGGGATAGGTGACCATTTTTTGCACGGTGACGCCGATGATTTCGGCGTCGGGGCGCTTGTCTTTAGCCCGGCAGGTGATTCGATTGAAGGCATCGCGGACCTGATTATCGTTGCCCAGGTTGAGCATCACGCCGCCGATGTCGGTCTTGTGGGAGATCTGGGGGGAGTGGATTTTAAGGACCACCGGGTATCCGATGCGGTGGGCGACTTCCACGGCCTCTTCGGCGGTTCTGGCGGCTTGAGGTTTGGTAACGGGGATTTCGTAGGCCTCTAAAAAGGCCTTGGAAACGTTTTCCGAAAGGATCTCGCCGCCTTCGGTCAGAATCGTGTCGAACACGCCCCGCAACCGCTTGCGATCAAGGGTGAATTCCAGCGGCATGTCTCGGGGAGTTTCGTGCAGGATTAGCAGATTCCGGGAATAAGACACGAGGTGCATGAACGCACGGACGGCCTTTTCGGGCGTGCCGTATGTGGGAATGCCTGCCGCGTTGAGCTTTTGCGTGCCTTCGGCGACCACACGGCCCCCCATCCAAGAGGCCAGGATGGGCTTGTGTGCATGGGCGGCGGCCTTGCTCACTTCCTCGGCCGTGGCAGTGGGATCGGTCATGGCCTGCGGTGTGAGGATCACCAATACCGCGTCCACATTCTTATCTTTCAAGACTACTTCCACGGTTTTAGCGAAACGATCGGGCGGGGCGTCGCCCAGCACGTCGATGGGATTATTGTGCGACCAGCACAGGGGCAGGATATCGTTGAGGGTATCGATGGTTTCCTGGGTGAGCGCGGCCAATTTGCCTTCATGCTCGATTAGTTTGTCGGTGGTCATCACGCCCGGTCCGCCGGCGTTGGTAATAATCGCCAGGCGATCGCCCTTGGGCTGTTGCTGGCGGGCGAGAAGTTCGGCGCAGTCGAACATGTCTTCAATCTGGAAGATTCGTTCGATTCCGGCTCGTTGGAAAGCGGCTTCATATACATCATCGACGCCCGCCATTGCCCCGGTATGCGAGGCGGCGGCCTGGGCCGATTCGGCATAGCGCCCGGCCTTGTAAGCCACGATGGGCTTGGTGCGGGCGAAGGCCCGGGCGGCGGACATGAATTCCCGCGATTCGCTGATGGATTCGATGTAAAGGATGATAGAGCGGGTTTCGGTGGCCGAGCCGAAATAGTCGATCAAGTCGCCCATGCTCACGTCGAGCATGTTGCCCACCGACACGAAATATGAAAAACCGATGCCCTCGTCCAAGGCCCAGTCCAAAACCGAGGTGCAAAGCGCCCCGGATTGGGATATGAATCCGATATGTCCCTTGGCCGGCGAGGCGGTGGCAAAGCTGGCGTTGAAATTGATGCCGGGCACTATGATTCCCAGGCAATTCGGGCCGAGGATCCGCATGCCGTCGAACTTGTTTTGCTCCTGCAAAATAAGATCCTCGAGCTTTTTGCCTTCGACGCCTATTTCCCGGAACCCGGCAGAAATGATCACCAGTCCGTGCGTGCCTGCCTCGCCGCATTGGCGGACAATGGTGGGTACGGTGGCAGCGGGCGTGCAAACCACGGCCAGATCAGGGGCGTGCGGCAAACTGGGGATGTCTTTATAAGCTTGTATGCCTTGAACCGATTCCCGCTTGGGATTAACCGGATATACAACCCCGCGAAAGCCCGAACCAACCAGGTTGCGCAATACGGTATAGCCGACGCTGGTCGGGGTGTCGCTGGCGCCGATGACAGCCACGCGATGCGGATCAAAAATTTTATCTAAGTTGCGGATACTCACAGTCTGGACCTCGTTTACACCCTGTAGGCAATAATACTATGAATGCACAGTCAGTAGAGCCGAATCCCACATTTTACTAATTCGACGCAGGTTACGAAAGGATTAAGGATTAGGTTTAAACCTACTGTTGCGTAGTTTAGCGGGATTAGATGGATTTATCCGATTAGGGGATATATAACGGGCGAGCGGTCAATGTGGGTATGTCGTGGCTCAAGGATGGGGGATAAAAACAAATCCCGGGAATTTTCACAAGCCCCATGCGCAAACGCGGGAAAGGATCGCAAGCGGAGCGGATAAAACTCCTTCCCTGGTGCGCGATTAGGCTTATTTTCACGCCGCGGATCTTTAAGGCAGGCCCATAACGCGGCGGACAATCCAATCGCGGAACGCATCCGGGACGATTTTAAAACCGTGGAAAAGGAAGCGATTTCTATAGTGCAGGAAATAACGCGTTTTGGGATTGGGGGCAGTCAAGGCGTGGACCACCGCTCGGACCACCACTTGAACAGGCTCGGCCTGGCTGGCGATTTTGGCTATATTTTTTCGCACGACTGCTAAGTCGGGCTCGTAAAGGGCCATGGACCCTCTGGGGATGGCGTTGGCAAGCCGGTCGGCGGCGGCAAAGGATTTTTCCCAAATCGGGGTGGCGATTGGTCCGGGCTCGATAACGCAAACGCGAATGCCCCAGGTGCGCAACTCAATGCGCAAGACGTCGGAAACTGCTTCCATGGCGAATTTCGAGGCGGCATAGGGTCCTAAATACGGAGTGGCCAGGGACCCGTTTACCGATCCGATGTTTACAATTCTTCCCTTGGCGATTCGCAACAAGGGCAAAACGGCCTGAGTTACCGCGACTTGTCCGATTACATTTACTTCCAATTGGCGGCGGAAATCCTCGATGGGCACGAGTTCCAAGGGGCCTGTAACGCCGATGCCGGCGTTATTCACTAACCCGGCCAGGCCGCGCGGGCCGAGATGCTCTTTGATTTTTGCCGCGGCGATGGAAATGGAGGCGGCGTCGGCAACGTCGATCATCAAAGGCATCAATAGCGACGAGGCGTTTTTCCGCAGCCTATCGGCCGCTTCTTCCGTGCGAACCCCGGCAAAGACTTGGAACTTACGCCGATCAAGTTCCACGGCACAGGCATGGCCTATGCCGGTCGATGTCCCGGTAATTAAAACCGCCGGTGGATGCTGATTGGCTTGTGCCATGCCGATATTATGCCGGTTTTTTTGTATATTTCAACCTGTAAAGCCGCGACCATTGGTCGCGCTTTGCCGTGCAAAAACAGAGCCGGACCGTGTCGGTCGGGCGGAAAGGATTCGTGCATTTCGCATGGACGTATAGTGTTAAATGAACGGCGAGCGGCCGGCGTCAGCCGGCTGAGAATCCACAATGCACGCTACATATATCTGAAAAATGCATTAATTCCAGGCCGACATGGCCCGGCTCATAGAGCTTATCCCAAAACATAAAAAATACAATTATGGCAATATATAATAACAATATACTCTTGGCAAATCAGCCCTCACCCTAACCCTCTCCCAAAGGGAGAGGGGACTTTTGGGATAAGCCCCGAATCTTATTTCACCACCAGCACGAAATAGGCGATAAGCACAATGGCCATGATGTACATCAGCCATTTTACGTCGCGGCCCTGGCCGGCAAGGAGTTTTACAATCGGGTAGGCAATGCAGCCCAGGGCCAGGCCGTGGGCGATGGAAAAGGTCATGGGGATGCCGATGATGATGAGAAAGGAGGGGATGCTTTCGGCGTAGTTTCCCCATTCCACTTTTGTGATGTTCATCATCATCATTGCCCCGACCACGACCAGTGCCGGGGCGGTGATGGGCGGATAACTGCCGATCACGGCGATGATGGGGCTGAAAAAAAGCGCCAGCAGGAACAAGGCCGCGGCAGTAAGGGCGGTCAGGCCGGTGCGCCCGCCTTGTTCCACGCCGGATGCGCTTTCGATAAAGCTGGTCACGGTGCTGGTGCCCAGTGCCGCGCCGGCAACCGTTCCTAGAGCATCGGAAATGAGAGCCTTGTGCGCCCGGGGCAGGCGATTGTCCTTGATGAATCCGGCCTGCTCGGCCACGCCGATAAGCGTGCCCAGCGTGTCGAAAAGCACCATGAACAGGAACACCAGAATGAATGGCAGCATGGGCCAGGACGCCGCGCGGACAAGATCCATCTTCAAAAACGTGGGCTCGATGCTCGGTGGCGCGGAAACCAGCTTCGCCACGTCCGAAAAATCATTCATCGCGGGCAAGGCGAATTTGGTCATCAGCATCGATTCTTCGACGGGCTTGCTGTGGACCACGCCATCGCCAAGATACGGCAGGCCCAGGCGCAGGGCCAGGGCCAACAGCCCGCCGGCGATGATGCCCAGGATAATCGAGCCCCGCACACGCCGGGCGTGCAAAAAAGCCGTTACTATAAGCCCGAAGGCAAAGACAATGATGTCGGGCGAGGAGAATTGCACGTTCATTTTCACGCCGGTGCCGGGATCGGGGATTACCAGGTGCGTGAATTGCAGACCGATAAAGGCAATGTACAAACCTATGCCCACGGCAATGCCGTTGCGCATGCTGGGGCTGATGGCTTCCATGAGTTTTTCCCGCACGCCCAGCACGGAGAGCAGCAGGAACAACACGCCGGAATAAAAAACCACGCCCAGGCCGATTTGCCATTCCGTAGTTGAATTGAGTTGCAGCGTCCCGGCTGTTACTTGCTCTTCGATCATTAACTTGGCGGCGGGCAACATGCTGAAAACGAAAAAAAAGTTCTCGCCCATGCCCGGGGCCTGGGCAATTGGGTACCGGGCGTAAAGGCCCATGATGACCGTGGCCAACGCGGCGGAAAGGCACGTGGCCGTGGTGATCGAGCCGAAATCCATGCCGGTTTCCTTGCCGAACATCTTGCCCGAGAGCACCATCGGCTGCACGACGATGATGTAGGCCATGGTGAGAAAGGTCGTCAGCCCGGCGAGTAGTTCTGTGCGGACAGTGGTCTTGTTTTCGGTAAGGCGAAAGATTCGGTCGAACATTTTAATACCGGAGAAAAGAGACATTAAATGGTGTTTAACACGGCCTGTTTTTATATCATACCGAGACTTGGAATTGTCAAACAGTGGGATGAGACATTTGATTTTAATCGTAAAATGTCCCTTATTGCACTTGGGCGGCATTTTCAACCTTAACGGCCAACAGTATCAGCCCGGCGGTCAAAGCCAGGGCCGCGCCGCAGCCGAAGGCGGCCAATGCGCCATAAGCCTGGTACAAGCCGCCGAAGATCAGGCTTGCCGGGAAGGTGCCGATTCCCACTGCCAGATTGTACCAGCCATAGGCCGATCCCCTTCGGTCCGCCGCGACCAGATTAGCGACCAGGGTTTTCTCCGCCGATTCGGTGAGGGCATAAAAGGCGGCGTAGCCCATAAACAGCAGCCAGATCTGCCATTGGGCCGAGGCCACGGCAAAAGCCAGATAAATCAGGGCATAAATGATCCAGCCGCCGAGGATCAACGGCCTGGAGCCGATTCTATCGACAAGGCGGCCGGCGATCATGTTGCCTCCGCTCTTGAGAATGTGAAACAAGCACCACAGAATCGGCAGCATTATCGTGGCTACGCCGAGTTCGCCGGCGCGGACCAGGAGAAAGGCATCGCTGGAATTGCCAAGCGTGAAAACCAGCAATGCCAGCAAGTAAATCCGAAAGCCCTTCCCAAAAGGTTTTAATGACCAGGTCGTTTTTTCCCCGACAGGCGTCGTTCGGGCCGGTTCCCGGAGTCCCAGGGCCAAAAGCCAGACCACAAACAGGCCGGGAACTATCGAGAGCAGAAACAAGATGCGGTATTGACCGGGGCAGAACCATAGAAAAACCGCGGCCAAAACCGGACCGATGGCCGCTCCCAGGTGATCCATTGCCCGGTTGAAACCAAAGGCCCGGCCTCGATTGGCGGACGTGGTGCAGTCGGCCAGCAGCGCGTCGCGGGGCGAATTCCGCACCCCCTTGCCGATGCGATCTCCCAAACGAATTAACAGCAGTTGCCAGGGCGCCGCAATGACTGCGATTATCGGCCGGGTAAAGGCCGCCAGGGCATATCCAAACAGCACCAATCCCTTGCGAGAGCCAATGCGGTCGGACCAGCCCCCGGACCAGAGTTTTATGATGCTCGAGGCCGAATCAGCGATTCCTTCAATGGCCCCAAGTATGAACCAATTCCCGCCCAAAACCGTAAGCAGAAATTGCGGCAGCAAGGGGTAAATCATCTCGCTGGCCACGTCGTTCAAGAAGCTTGCCCATCCCAGCACCTTGACGTTCCGCGGCAGAGGCTTTTCATCCCTCATCCATTACTCCCTCAACTTTGATTTCGCATCCTTTCCTCAAAACTCTTCCGCCGCCTACTCGGAGAATTCTTCGTAGGGTTTTTGGGCGAAGTTTTCGAAGCGGGTGTGCTTGGAGAACCAGGCCAGTTTCACGCCCGGTGCCATTGCTATTTTATCCCGCAGTGCCTTCCCACCCTTCTCATGGCCGCGCAAGCTTGGGCATGGCGCCCGGCGCCTCACTCTATATCAATATCATACCGTGTTGCAGCATTGCCAAACAGTAGGACGGCATGTCCCGATTTGAATTGCCAGGTAGGGGGTGTCTTGCCTGATTGGCTTAACTGCCGATACTTGACTCGATCTTCTTCATCTCTAAAATTCTTACATATAGTTTCGTGAAAGACTTGGCACGCCTTGTGCAATCGTGAACGCTGCCCACGGCAGTGCTAAGTGTTGGCGAAGAACGTATAACGCGCTGTATTCAATCCCAAGTTACTCTAAAAAAAGGGAAATTGGCCATGCAGTTTGTTTGGTTTATCCTAATAGGTATCGCAGCGGGATGGCTGGCTGGACAAGTGATGAAAGGGGGCGGCTTCGGCCTTCTGGGCGACCTGGTTGTGGGAGTGATCGGAGCGCTGCTGGGCGGATTCCTGTTCGGCCTGCTCGGCCTGATAGCCACTGGTCTGCTGGGGAGCCTGATCACCGCCACGGTCGGAGCGATTGTACTGCTCGCCCTGCTGCGGCTTGTCAAGCGCGGTGTCTAGCGGACTTGCCTAATCATGCGTTGCGCCCGTCCGGAAGAATAAAAACGATACTTGACTCAGGCCGATCGGCAGAAACAACTCCTAACCGGACCCCTCATGCCCACGCGAGCGTGGGCATGAGCAGGGCTAGCTCTATCTAGATATTATAATACGTTGCAGCATTTCCAAACAATAGGTCGGCATAAATAGATTGGAATTCTAAGGCATATGGTTCTTAGTCCACATAGTCAGTTCCCAATATCACAATTCACGTTGAAGTAGTAAACTAATTTCTTGACTTGCTTGTATGTCTCGACGCATAATAAGAAAAATGGCTTTGTTTCAAGCCACTCATTTCCTATTAAAGATAGATTATCGCTCAAGTAAACAGATAATATATATCAATAATCAGACTGTTTTACACTTCGATCTTTGAGTTGTTAAAATGCCGGTTCAAAGACTCGGTAGCAAGAGCATCAATGATATGGGAGGGTAAAGCGATGGCGAGCACTCAGATTTCTGATAAAACAACACTTATGAGTCAGCCTGTTATCATAGAGAAACTCACAATCAAATCTAGATTTGCAATCTTGGGTTTTTGGAGGCGAACAAAAAAATTGCTTCGTCGATATACCAACCCTACAGATAGAATGTTACTCGAAGCCCAGATTATAAGGTTGCTTAATTGTATCTGCAAAAACATGCAATTATACCAATGCAGAAATTTCATACAGTTTGATTTGATTCGCGCTATTAATATGTTAGATGCAGACCAACTTAAAGCAGGTATTTTATTAGCAAACGGATTAGCAGAAAGAAAGATCTATCCTGGGGTTATACTTGCATATAGCCTCCCGGCAGTCGCGCTGGCAAGTAATACGCCTGATGTCTTTCACTCAAACCTTCAAGCCCTGGAGAAGTTAGCTATCCTTTTGAATCGATCAGATTTTAGTATTTTGCGATATGGTTTGCCGAAGATCGTAGAAGTGATAAGAGGCCAACAATTTACTGCGAGTATTACACTTGCGATTCAATTGGCGGAGCAGAACGAAGAACTTGCATCCATTCTAATATATGCACTCCCATCAATGGCAAAACTTGGCACAACACCCGCACACTTCGACGCAAACCTATGTAGTTTATATCAAGTCATAATCAACGTACGAAATGATTTTTATGAATTCAAACAATACTTATTGCCAGCAGTAATATATGCTAGCGCAACATCAGATGCTTTTCAATCAAACATGAAAGCAGTGGAACAGCTAGTTATACGAAAAGGTCAGAAGGAAGCTCGAGGTTTTTACCTTGCATTGAGAGAATGCTTTCAGGATGTAGCGCAGGGGAGCCCAACACCAGAGGCACTTCAGGCAAATCTGCAGTCGATAGGAGAGTTCTTGACTTGCTTGATCGAACAGGGAATATATCCCCCTTTCATTTTGGAATCTGTCGCGAAGAATGGCATCCCGGCAATGGCAAAATTTGGTATGTCATTTAAGGAAAACCTACAGGCGATAGAAGATCTCTTGATCTCCTTGGTAAAACATGGGATCAATTCCTCTGTTATTCTGAGTCAAGTCATGACATTTGATCTACCGGCAGTGACAAAAGTTAGCCCTACGTTAGTAGACTTAAAGGCAAACCTCCAGGCGATAGAAGGATTCTTGATCCACTTGGCAGAAAAGATGGTCAAGAGAAATGAAATTACTAATGTCATTATGTACGGCCTCCCGTCTGTGATGAAGGTTAGTCCGACACCGATCGCATTCATCGAAAACCTAAGGATGCTGGATCGACTTATAATACATCTGTTGAAACAGAAAATTCCGTGCGATATCATTACAGATAAAATACTTCAGCAGGCTATATATTTTGAAAAACAAGATGAAGATTATGTGGCCATACTGCATCCTGAAATATCGCATACCGTTCCGTATGAGTATTGGGAATATGGTGCCCCAGGTACATATACAGTAACTGATGTTCCAAAGTGGGTCGAATTGCGTCCAGTTTCCTCATTATGAATAACCAAGTAGGTTATGCATACTGTGTCTAGAAATTATCATTGTAATGATGGCACCCTGTCACGGTTAGATTTTAATCACTGTCCATCGCCTATTCTCGTTAAAACTCTTCCGCCGCATATTCGGAGAATTCCTCGTAGGGTTTTTGGGCGAAATTTTCGAAGCGGGTGTGCTTGGAGAACCAGGCTAGTTTGACGCCCACGCCGCTCTGGCCGTTGCGCTGCTTGGCTATGATCACCTCGGCCATGCCGGAGGTGCCGGCCTGCTGGGCTTCCTCGCGGTCCTGGTAATATTCCTCGCGGTGGATAAACATCACCACGTCGGCGTCTTGCTCGATCGCCCCGGACTCGCGGAGGTGGCTGAGCCTGGGCTTGTGGCCTTCCTTGCCGGGCTCGGCCTGGCGATTCAATTGGGCCAGGCAAAGGATGGGGACTTTCAATTCGCGGGATAGGATTTTCAAGCGCCTGGTCATCTTGGCCACTTGCTCCTGGCGCGGATCGCGGGTATCGTCGGGCTGGATAAGCTGCAAATAGTCGATTATCAGAAGTCCAAGATTGTTCTTGCGTTTCATGCGCCGAGCGCAGGCGGCGATCTCGGTGACCGAGCGGCTGGGCGTGTCGTCGACATAAAGCGGGGCCTTGCCCAGCTTGGCCGAGGCCTCGACCAGCTTGCGCCGGTCGTCGCCCGATAGGAATCCGCTGCGGAACTTGTTGGCGTCGATGTGCCCCTGCGAGCAGAGCATGCGCTGGGCCAGTTCTAGCCGGGCCATTTCCAGGCTCACGTACAGCGTGGGCACGTTGCCGGCGATGGTCACGTTCTCGGCGATATTCGTGGCCAGGGCGGTCTTGCCCATGCTGGGCCGGGCGGCCAGGATCACCAGCTCAGAATCGTGCAGGCCGCCGGTCAGGTTGTCCAGGTCGTGGAACCCGGTGGGTATGCCCACGCCCTCGCCGCGCTGCAGCCGGGCGTCGATGCGGTCGAAGGCCTCGACCAGCAGGTTTTGGATGTTTGTTACCTGGTCGACGAGGCGCTGATCGTGGACGGCGAAGATTTTTTGCTCGGCCTGGCTTACGATTTCATCCGACTGGACCGTGGTGTCGTAGGCGTCGCGGAGGATTTCGGTGCCGGCGTGTATGAGGTCGCGGAGCGTGGCCTTCTCGCGCACTATCCGGGCGTAATAAACGGCGTTGGCCGCGTAAGGGACCGATTGGGCCACCTCGGCCAGGTACGCCGCCCCGCCGACGGCCTCGAAATCGCCGGCCTGCTTGAGCTGCTCGACCAGGAGCATGGCGTCGATCCGCTTGCCGGTCTCGTGCATGGCCAGCAGGTGGCGGAAGAGTTTCTGGTTGGCGTCGGCGTAAAAATCCTCGGCGTGAAGTATCAGCGCGATCTCGTCGCAGAGATTATTGTCTAAAAGCAGGCTGCCGATTACCGCCTTTTCGGCGTCGAGATTTTGCGGCGGCAGGCGGTCGAGGATCTCGGATGTCAATTGGCCGGCGGAATGCGGCTTATCAACACGGGCGGATGTGGCCATTAGAAAATGATGAATGATGAATGATGAATTTTTAAAGTTAAAAACGTGAAAATCATCATAGAATTTTCAACGAAAATTAGCAACCAACCAATCAGGTGTTTCAAGCATGGAAAATGAAAAGAACACAATTACAATATTACGTTTAAACACGCAAGATAAAATTGCCTAAAATCCGTCGTTTGCCCACTCTATCTGATGCACAAAATTATAAACGTACAACGAAAACTCAAAAAGCCCACGGGTTGCAACCCGTGGGCTTGGAGATAGTGCATTTTAGAAACCGGTGCGCAAACCCCCGGTGTAATCACCGCGGGCTAAATACATTACGTTGCCGGGTTTTCTTCATCGACGGTGACCGACGGCACGACCCAGATTTTCACTTCGCCGTCTACGCTGGAGCCGAGGTGGATTTTGATGGTATACAGGCCCAGTTCCTTTATTGGGCCTTGCAGGCGGACCTGGTCGGCGGCGATGTGGAAGCTGTTGCGCTTCAGGGCATTGGAAACGTCTATGGCCGTTACCGAGCCGTAGAGGTGGCCCTCGTCGTTGGCGTTGGCCTCGATGGTGATGCTTTGCTTGGCCAGGTCGGCGGCCAGGCCCAAGAGTCCGGCCATGCGGGCCTTTTCGATGGCTTCGAGCTGTGCCCGGTGCTTTTCGACCATTCGCTTGTGATGATCGGTGGCGATGGTGGCCAGGCCTTGGGGGATAAGATAGTTCATGGCATAGCCGCGTTTGACTTCGACCACGTCGCCCTGCTTGCCGAGGTGTTCGACGGGCTGGATCAAGAGCAGTTCAACTCCGCCGTGCGGGCCTTTGGGCAAACGCTTGCCACGATGGCGGATCTTTTTCGGGGGGGATGTTTCTATGCTTGCCATGGGATTATTTACCTTTCAATACAACCCCGGGCGTATTCACCCGAGTTTTCCATGTTGGGGCAGCAGTTCAACTGCTGCCCCAACATAGGCCAAAGTTGAATAATTGACAAATTAAAATGGGATATCGTCGCCGCCGGGGGAATCGGTTGGCGGGGGGCCGAAATCGTCGGGCGGTGCGGGCTGGGAATATTCGGAATCCTGGCGCTGGGCTGGCCGGCCGGCCGGGGCGGCGCCTTGGCCGCGTCCTTCGCCCTTGGCCCCGAGCATTTGCATGCGCTCGCAAACCACGCGCATTTTTGACTGTTTTTGGCCGTCCTTGCTTTCCCAGCGGTCGAGTTTTAGTCGCCCTTCGATGAGCACTGGCGAACCCTTGCTGAGGTATTCGCCGGCCACTTCGGCGGTGCGGCCCCAAAGGGTGACATCGACAAAGGTGGTTTCCTCGATCCATTCGCCGTTGGCGTTTTTACGGCGGTCGTTTACGGCCACCCCGATGTCGGCCACCGCCATGCCGCTTTGCAGGTAGCGTATTTCCGGATCGCGGGTCAGGTTGCCCACCAGGATTACGCGATTATAACTGGCCATGATTTTTGCTCCTGTTTATTTCCCTCAATACCCATATCAATCGCGTCCTATTCCTCGTCAACGGCGTCGATGCTGATTGCCAATTCATCGGGCTCCAGTTCCACGCCGGGGATGATTTTATCCTTGGCAGGGGCGGCCTCTTCGGTCACGGCGGCGACCGGGGCCGAGCGGGCATGCTCGACCAAGGCGTCCACGATGCGGGGATCGACCTTGAGGAACAATACCCTAAGCAGGTTTTCACTTAACTGGCATTGTTTTTTCACTTCTGACAGTTGGTTGGCGTCGAGGCGGAAATAAATTAGCCAATAAGTGCCCTTTCGCTGCCCTTTGATGGGATATGCCAGGCGGCGCTCCTCCCACAGGCGGCTGACCAGGATTTCGCCGCCTAGTTTTTCGATCAAGGCGGGAATTTGGCCCGACACCCCGTCCGGGTTGTGCCCGTAGCGGTTGGAGTCGAAAATAAGCAGTCCTTCGTATACGTTTTGAGCCAAGGCATCGCTCCTCTTGAAAAATATCGTCGTTTGTTCACGCGACCGGCCACGCGTCGCACGGTTCGGGCTACAGTCTCATCCTTTTCTAATCTCTATTCTCTCGAATCTCTAATCATCCCTATTATATTGATTCATGCACGATTCGATGCCGTCGCGGGCCCAGGCGGCAACGGCCTCGGCGGCCCGGCGTACGGCTTGCTCGATCTCGGGGATTTCGTCCGGCGAAAACTTGCTCAGCACGAAATCGGCCCAATCGCAGCCTTGCGGCGGCGTTCCTATTCCCATGCGGAGGCGGGGGAAATTGTCGCTTCCCAAACGGCGGATGATGTCGTCCAGCCCTTTTTGGCCGCCCGAACTGCCTTGCGGGCGAATCCGCAATTTGCCCAGGGGCAAATTCAGATCGTCGCACAAAACCAGCAAGTCTTCATCCGGGATTTTATAAAACGTTTTGGCCTCGGCCACGCTCAGACCGCTTTCGTTCATGTAGGTAAGCGGGCTGAGGAGCAGGGCTTTTTGTCCGCCGATATCGGCTTCCACCGCCTCGCCATGGAACTTGTGCTTGGGCGAGGATGGGGCGGAATTTCGGGCCAACTCGGCCAGTATGGCGTAGCCGATGTTGTGCCGAGTGCCCTGGTATTTCCGGCCTGGATTGCCCAGCCCAACCACAAGTTTCATATATATTATAACGCGATCACCGATCGTTACTTAAATTTATCGCGACCGCCGGTCGCGGCTTTATTTATACAGGCGATATGAAATTATTTTTCCCCTTCCTTCTCCGCTCCTTCTTCCTCCTTCTGCGCCGATGACCTCGGGTTCGCCCGCGGCGGCCTCCGCGGCGGCCGGGACCTCTTCGGGCAGTTCCTGCGGCACCTCACATTGGACGATGATGGCTTCCAAGTCATCGACCAAAAGCTTGGCGCCCTGGGGTATTTGCAATTCGGCCAGAGTGATCTTGCCTTCGAGTTTCAGGTGGTTGATGTTCACCTGCAACTTGTCGGGGATTGCGCCGGCGGGGCAAGAGATATTCACGGAGTGGATAAGTTGATTCACCACGCCGCCCTCTCGAACGCCCGGGGCCTCGCCGCGGAGCTCGATGTTCAACGAGACTTCGACCACTTCGTCGGCCGAGATGCGCGTGAAATCGACGTGCAGGACGTGCGTTCCCCAGGTATCCCACTGCGTTTCGCGGATAAAGGCCGACTCGTTGACCGCGCCGGTCAGATCGACCAGGCGACTGCCGTGCCGCAAAGCCGAGCTTAGGGTCTCGGCGGAAACGTGCAAGCAAACGTTTTCCTGGCCGTGCCCATAAAGCACGGCCGGAATTTTTCCGCTGCGGCGGAGGCGGCGGTTATTCATTTTCCCCCGCTGATCGCGAAGTTCGACGAGCATTTGTTCGGCCATTGGCGTTCCCCAGGTATTTCATGGTTGGCGGGGCAATTGAACTGCCGCACCATCATAATGGACTATATGGACAATAATGGACTGATATGGACTAAAAAACTGACAAACCTATTATTTTGGCCGATAACCAAAGAAATGCAATGCCGGGTAAGGGATTTTTTATTACGCCCTCACCCCCGGGTACCATCTTGGTGCCTCTCCCAAGTGAGAGGGGATGTTTTATTTGAACCCCCTAATTCTCAAACAAGTGGCTTACCGACTCGTTGCGGTGAATTCGCTTGATCGCCTCACCCAGTAGGGGGGCAACGGAAAGGATGGTGATTTTGGGGATTTGCCGTTCCGGCGGCAGGGGAATGGTGTCGGTAATGATGAGTTCATCGACGGGGGCCTTTTGGATCCGTTCCACCGCCCCGTCGCAGAGCACGCCGTGAGTGGCGGCAAGGAAAATCTGCCGTGCGCCGCCGGCTTGCATCACTTCGGCCGCCCCGCAGATCGATCCGGCCGTGCTGATCATGTCGTCGAAGATCCAGACGATCTTGCCCTCGATTTTACCGCCGATGACGTTGGCCTGCTTGGTTTTTTCGGCGCTGCTGCGGCGTTTGTCGATAATGGCCAGGTGCCCGCCGAGCCGCGCCATGTGGACCATTGCCCGTTTGATGCTGCCCTCGTCCGGGCTGACGACCACGAAATCATCCTCAAGGCCCATGGTCTTGATGTAATCGTCGATTACCGGGGCGGCGTAGAGGTGGTCCACGGGGATGTCGAAAAAGCCCTGGATTTGAGCGGTGTGCAGGTCCATGGCCACCACGCGGTCGGCGCCGGCACGGGTGATCAGGTTCGCCACGAGTTTGGCGGTGATGGGCACGCGGCCCTCGTCCTTGCGGTCCTGCCGGGCGTAGCCGAAATAGGGAATCACGGCGGTGATCCGCTCGGCGCTTGCCCGCTTGAAACTGTCGATCATGATCAGCAGTTCCATGAGGTTGTCGTTGACCGGGGGGCAGGTGGGCTGGACGATGAACACGTCGCGGCCGCGGACGTCTTCGTCGATTTTGCAGGAGATTTCGCCGTCGGGGAAATTGCCCATGATCGCCCGGCCCAGGGGCAATCCCAGGTATTCGCAGATTCTTTTGGCCAAGGCTGGATGGGCGCGTCCGGTAAAAAGTTTCATGGAGTTCATTTTAGAGTTAACGGTTAACAGTTATCAGTTTTCAGTTTTATGTTTATTGCCAAGCCCACGGGCTGCGACCCGTGGGCTTATATCATCGCGAAACCGCAAGCGGTTTCGTTTGTTTCATCTCGGAAAATCATTTTTTCCGAATTTCGGCCTCTACCATCGCGAGTTCCTGCATGCTGTTGATGGCCAGGACTTCGCAAGGCTTCAGTACCGGCACTGCGCGGACTTCCAGGCCGCGGGAGAAAAAAAACGCGGGGCAAGTCGGTTATGTAATACTCGCCCTGGTCGTTGTCGGAACGGATTAAGTCTAAGGCATCGAGCATGGTTTGACAATCGAAGACGTAATAACTCATGCTTACTTCCCTGATTTGCCGCTGGGAAGGGGTTGCGTCGCGGTGTTCGACAATGCCCAGGAAATTTCCGTCCTTGTCGCGGATGACCCTTCCCAAACCCTCCGGATTATCGGCAAGGGCGGTGCCGATAACACAGGCGGCGGGCTTGCGCCGGTATTCGGCCAAAAGGGCCGCGATCGTGTCGGATTGCATCAATGGGGCGTCGCCGGCGACAATCAAGACCGGCCCGCGATGATCGGCGAGCAGGTCGCGGCAGACCATCACGGCGTGCCCGGTGCCCAGTTGTTCGGCCTGGAGGGCGAAGGCCAGGTTTTTCCGGCCGTCCAGGGCGGAGCGGACCAAATCGGCCCGATACCCGACGACGGCAATGATTCGCTCGATGCCGCCTGCGGTCAAGGCGTCTAGCACATATTCGATCATGGGCCGGCCGCAAACAGGCACCAGGACCTTGGGCAGATCGGATTTCATGCGCGTGCCTTTGCCGGCAGCCAGGACCACGGCCAGGTTTTCAGTCATTCAGCGACTCCGGGATAGCCCTAAAGGAAACAGTCCCCAGGATGGATAATTACCATATTTACCAAATCCGTTATAAACCACAATGCGATGCATAAATTGGGTTAATATTGGCCTTCCCTTATAGGTCCTTTTTTGGTACTTACCCGGCCGATTGTCTGGGAATAGGGCAAAATACGTCCTTACCCGGGACGCAGATTGCCTAAATTCCCTGGCTAATCCACATTCCCACAAATTTTGTACTTTTCCTGGGGATTTTCCCATGAGACGTCTTTTCTTGCGTATTGGCGTGTTGGCAATGTTCGTCGTCTTGGGCCTGATCGCCTATGCCTATGCCCAGCGAGGGTCAGCAGACAGATATTCCTCGGACGAGGATTCGGCGGAGAGCGAATCACCGCTTCGCGGGCCTGGTGCACAAAACACATCGCCGAATTACACGGTTAATCCATTGAGGGACAACGCGCTTAGGGTGGGACCTGCCGCGGATAATTCGTCGAATAAAAATCCGGTTATGGACGCCCGGATAAAACGAGTAGCCGCCGACGCCCCGGCCGCCGATCCCGGCGTTCGGCCCGGGGGCGATCCCTTTGGCCTGGCGTCGCACAAGGGCGGAAAGCCGGCCAATCAAACGGCCGGGCAACCGCCTGCCAACAACAGTATTCCAGACGCCGCCGCACTCGATCCGCCGCCGACCGGGCACCGCCTGCGGGCGACGACGCGGAGCAAACAAGATATCCGCAGCTTGTGGGACCGAATTTGAATAATCCCTCGGGTGCGGAACAGAGTTACAAACGCGGTGAAGGAGAGAATAATACCGGCGATCACCCAGCAAGGCAAAATCCATCTTATCCGCCTCTGGTCGAGCAATATCGCGCGGGCAGCGGCTCGGCAGATCGCCCGGTTGCCGCCGATAGGAGCAGGGATCGATATTCGGACGCGGGTAATCCGCCCGACCGCCGGCAAGGATACGGGAATACGGCGGATCGCTACAGCGACAATCGCGGCGGTGCGCCGGCCTTGGCATCCAACGGCCAGGAACCCGGACCGTTCATGGCCGATCCGTCATCGGCGCCCAAGGCCCTTTCGCAGACGGCCGACAGGGGGCGGGATCGCAATTCGGGCGGCAATGCCGGGATTTCGGCACAAGAAGGCTTCGCAAACGGCGAGGCGACCGGCCAGCCCGGCTCAAAACAACTCGAAGGCGCCAAACTCCGCAAGTGACGATCCAAAAATTCGCCCCAAGGGAAATACAAGTGGGCAAGCCGGCGGTGTTCAAGATCGCGGTTCGCAACACGGGAGCGATCCCGGCCGGCCAGGTGGAAATTCACGACCAGGTGCCCAGGGGAACTAAACTGCTGGGCACGACGCCCCGGGCGTCGCAGGGGCCGCGGGGCGAAATCGTCTGGACCATAGGCACGCTGCGCCCGGGCGAGGAATCGTCGGTGGAGATGGAAATAATGCCCACCGCCGAGGGCGAGATCGGCAGCGTGGCAACCGTCCATTTCGGCGCCGACGCGACTGCCCGGACCATCTCCACGCGGCCGAAACTGGTCCTGGAAATGTCGGCCGCGGAAAAGGTCTTGATCGGCGAACAGGTGGTGTTGTCGATCATGGTATCGAACCCGGGCACGGGCGTGGCCACGGGCGTGGTGCTGGAAGAACATCTTCCCCCCGGGCTGCAACATCCGGCCGGCGCGGATTTGGAATACGAGGTGGGCAATTTGCGTCCCGGCGAAAGCAAGAAACTCGATCTGGCCATGGCCGCAGTTTCGCCGGGCCAGGCGGCAAACATACTTACCGCCCGGGGCGACGGGAACCTGCAGGCGCAAGAGCGGCTGGATATTCAAGTGGTCGCTCCAAAACTGGACATCGCCATGGATGGCCCCAAGCGCCGCTACCTGGAGCGCGAGGCGGTGTACCAGGTATCGCTGAGCAATCCGGGCACGGCCGCCGCTCGGCAGGTGGAACTGGTGGCTTATCTGCCGCCG
Source organism: Pirellulales bacterium (assembly GCA_963838495.1). Lineage (GTDB taxonomy): Bacteria > Planctomycetota > Planctomycetia > Pirellulales > Thermoguttaceae > JBEKIK01. Next base: position 2,402,684 of record CAWIRC010000001.1, read on the forward strand.
GGACTGAAATTCGTAAGCGCCAACAACTCGGGGCATTACGACAATGCCAACCACGCGGTTTCTTGGCGCCTGCAAGAGTTGCCTTGCAACGAAACCGGCTCGGTGGAACTCGTGACCATGCCGGTGGAGTCCGGCCAGCAGAGCATCAAGCTTCGCAGCACGGCCGAAAAGGGGCTGGTCGTGGAAAAAGAACAGCCGGTGCTTGTGGAGGGCATTGCCTCGATCGCGTTCCAGCCGATGGACGTAACCGGGCCGATCGAGGTGGGCGGGGAGACGATTTATGAAGTTCGCGTGGTGAACCAGGGCTCGAAGGCCGCCAGCAACGTGCGATTATCGGTGCTTTTGCCGCCCGAACTACAGCCGCTGGCCGCGGACGGCCCCACGCGGCACGCCATCGAGCCGGGGCGGATCGTGTTCGAGGGTCTTGCCCGGCTTGCCCCCAAGGCCGACGCCAATTACCGCATCAAGGCCAAGGGCATCCGCGCCGGCGATCTGCGCACCAAATTCCAACTCATGACCGACGAGATGCAAACCCCCGTGACCAAGGAAGAAAGCACGCGGGTATACGCGGACGAGTGAGCACCTGGCATATATGACAGGTGAGACACTAGCTCTAGGCATTTCATTCTATTACACTTATGTGTAATGATGCCTCCGCAGATTCATGTTTATGCACTGCCCAAGTTTGCCGATCCGGATGCGCTTGCCGGCGGGACGGCGGTGGTGATCGACGTGTTGCGGGCGGCGACGACGATTGTTTATGCGCTGGCGGCCGGGGCGAAAACGGTCATCCCTTGCGGGGAAATCGAAAAGGCCCGTTTAATTGCTGCTAAATTTTCGCCTGATGAAATAATTCTTGGCGGCGAACGCGGCGGTATGCCGATTGAAGGATTCGACCTGGGCAACTCGCCCGAAGAATATACGCCCGTGCGGGTGCGGGGGAAAACGATCATCTTCACCACCACGAACGGCACCCGGGCCCTGCTGCACGCCAAAAAAGCGAAGCAAATTCTGCTGGGGGCGTTTGTCAATGCATCGGTGGTCGTCGAACGTCTGATCGGGCAGGAAAACGTGCATCTGCGTTTGCGCCGGAACCGACGGGCAGCCAACCAATGAAGACATCATGTTGGCGGGCATGTTGGCCGAGGAACTCCGGCGCCAGGGGGGTGCGAAATATAAACTGAACCATGAGGCCATTGCCGCCTGCGACTTGTGGCGGCATACTTTAGAAGTCACGCAGGCGTCGATCGCCAGCCCGCCGGGGCCTGAACCGTTGGCAACAATAATGCGTCATAGCCTTGGCGGACAAAACCTTGCATCGCTGGGCCTGGACCGCGACATCCTGGCCGCCGCCCGGATCGACCGCTTCGCAATAGTGCCCCAATTCGATCCGGAAACATCATTTATACAAGTTATGAAGTAGATTTGAGAATTAACATATTCACTCACCCGGAGCAAGCTCCGGGGCTAAACGATAATTCATGTTGGGGCAGCAGTTCAACTGCTGCCCCAACATAGTCAAAAAAACTGACCACTATCCACTGACCACTAATTCTATCCAATAAACGACCATGGAAATGGAACAACTGGTAGCACTGTGCAAGCGGCGGGGATTTCTTTTTCAGTCGAGCGAAATATACGGGGGCTTAAACGGCTTTTGGGACTACGGCCCGCTGGGCGTGGAACTGAAGCGCAACGTCCGCGAGGCCTGGTGGCGCGACATGGTCACCGGGCACAACGAACTGGAGATTCCGCCCGGGCGCCTTCGGCCTATGAAATGACCGGCCTCGATTGCACGATCATCATGCATCCGCAGGTCTGGAAGTGCTCGGGCCACTACGACTTGTTCCACGACTACCTGGTCGATTGCCGGGAGTCGAAACGCCGCTACCGCTACGACCAGGTGCAAGGCCGGTGGGTCAGTGCAGGGGCCAGCGGATTTTCGTGGCCACCGAGGCCGGCGGCAAAGAAGGCCTGGAGGAAACCCAGCAAAAGGCGCTCAAGTTTTTCAATCTCCGCTGCAAAGCACGCCGACGAACTGGCCTGGGACGGGCCGCTGGTCTCGCTCACGACGATCAAGGATTTCTCGCAGGTGCTCGGCCCGGACGCCAAAACTCTCGGCACGATAACCGAGCCGCGGGAATTCAACCTGATGTTCGAAACCCATACCGGGGCGATCAGCGACGAGAGCAGCAAGACGTTCCTGCGTCCGGAGACCGCCCAGGGGATCTTCGTCAATTTCAAGAACGTGCTGGACAGCACGCGGGTGAAAATTCCCTTTGGCATCGCCCAGGTGGGCAAGAGTTTTCGCAACGAGATCACGCCGCGGAATTTCACCTTCCGCTCCCGCGAATTCGAGCAGATGGAGATCGAGTTTTTCTGCCATCCCTCGACCTCGCCCGAGTGGTACAAGTACTGGCGCGACCGGCGGTACCAATGGTATCTCGATTTGGGGCTGGCCGGCGAACGGCTGCGGCTGCGCGATCACGAAAAGGAGGAGCTGAGCCATTATTCCTGCGGCACGGCCGACATCGAATACGGCTTCCCCTTCCTGGCGTCCGGCGATTTTGGCGAATTGGAGGGCGTGGCCCACCGCGGCGATTTCGATCTGCGCAGCCACATGGAAGGCAAACTGGTGCGCTCGGGCGACTCGCTGGTGGTGGAACTCGACGCCGAAGGCAAGCCGCGATACCGCGGGAGCGGCAAGGACCTGACTTATTTCGACGACCAGACCCGCGAAAGATTCGTCCCGCACGTGATCGAGCCGTCGGCCGGGGCGGATCGGGCGACGCTGGCCTTCCTTTGCGAGGCGTACAACGAAGACGAGGCCCCGGACGAAAACGGCGTGCCCACGAAGCGGGTGTTCATGAAGTTCCATCCCCGCTTGGCCCCGGTCAAAGCGGCGGTATTCCCGCTGGTGAAAAAGGACGGCATGCCCGAGATCGCCAAGGAAATCTACTCTGCCTTGAAGCCGCACATGAACGTGTTTTACGACGAGAAAGGAGCGGTGGGGCGCCGCTACCGCCGGCAGGACGAAGTGGGAACGCCGTTCTGCATAACGGTCGACGGCCAAACCCTTGCCGACGGCACGGTGACCATCCGCGACCGCGACACGCTCAAACAATGGCGGGTAAAAAAAGAGGATTGCGCAAGCGAGATCCTCGAGCGTCTGCGGGCATAGAAAGGGTTCGGGATTCGGGGTTCAGGACTCAATTCTTGTGTTGGATTTTGCTTGTTTTTTGTGCTTATCGAGCAAATACTAATAATAGGCGGGCAAACAGGGTCTTGCAGCGGGAGATATGCCGTGAAACGTATTATTGTTCCTTTAGCAGCGTTAATGATTTTATTGGGAGGGCTTGAAATTCTCAAAGCCGATGAGACTCCTACGCCCAGCGATTTCAGGTCTTATACGCAAGGCTTCACGCCGCAATTGGGCGGGGTGTATCGCAATCCGGACGCGTACTTGCCTTACTACCCGGGATATGCACCTATTGGCAATCGGCGCCATTGTATCCATACGCATATCCGGCATTTTATTATCCTTATGGATACTATTGGCAGCCGGGTTATTGGCCAGGGGGGCAATGCAATGGGCCGCGGGCCGGGCAGAATCGTAAGGGGCATTGATCCGCTGGCGGTGCGGATCGCGGCGCTGCCCTCATTCTAATACTCTCCCGACCAAACTTCATTCGCTGCCCGGAGAGGATATTTTTAGAACAGGATATTACTCTTTTTCCTGAATCTTGGATTCCAGTGAGTCCAATTGACCCCTCAGATCGCCGAGCAGAAGTTGGGAATTTACGCCGCTGTCGAGATGCATATAAGACGGGGCGGGCGACGGGCCGTGAATTGTTTTCAATCGAGCGGCGTTTGTTTTTAAATCGCGGAGTGCTTCGCCGACCCTATCCAGCCTGGCGGCGGTGCGATGATTGTCAAGCCAGAAGCGATTGATCTGCAACAGCAGGCCGATCAACAGAGAGACCTGGCCGGCGGCGGCGATGGGCAAACCGATTTTCCACAATTCGCCGCGCCCGGTCCATAGCGACCAGCCCAGCAACATGCCGCCGCAAGTCAAGGCCGCGATTCCCAGCGACAATGCCGCCCAAACGAGCACGGCGAGAAACGAACCGCCGATGCTATAGTGCCGTGTTTTCGATTTTCGCTTGCGCGATACCATCATTGGCTGCGCGTGACGGGAACTCATGGCCTCGTGGGCAGGATCGCTCCGAACCACGCCCAGCCGGCCGGTTTTTTCCCGACCCTGCTCGGCGGCCGCGCCGACTTGCAACGCCCGGGCGATGTCCCATAACTGGCCGTCGAGTTCCCTGGGGTCATAAGCCGTGATTTCCTCGACGCCGGCATGCGCCGGAGGTGAATCGACTGGGTGTAGTTTTGTGCCAGTTTCCGATGGGCATTGACCGCCCACGGCCTCGCCGCACCGCGGACAGCAAAACCTACACTCGTCCGAACCTGCGATAGCAGGGACGTCTTGTTGGCAATGTCGACACCACATGGTGTTGATAGAATCGGCCGAAAACCAGGTAAACTGTAGCGATTTCGTAAGATTAACCGCCCAAAAGAAGGGCCTAAAATGAAAACAGATAAAATAGGATGTTTTAGCAAACTGGGAATCAACACGGAGACACGGAGAGCACAGAAAACGTCGTCAGCTATCAGCCATCAGCTTTCAGTAGCGAACTTATAGATTTCGATACGCAGAAATATCATTCATCCTTCATCCCTCATCCTTCATCCTTTTATTCTCCATGTTCTCCGTGATCTCCGTGCCTCCGTGTTGAACTTTTCATCATAGTTACTTTTTTTCTTCAGGTTCGAACGATTTACCGCGGAGCCAATCGGTTAGAAATTGGATGGCTTGGGGGCTGAGGATGTTTTTTGCCGGGTCGTTGGTTTCGGCATAGGAGGGCATGCGATCGTTATTGCCGCCAAAGAAGCGTTTCGACTTGGGATTGGCGATCACGGCGGCGGTCCACTCGGCCGAGCCGTAACCGGTCAAATCCGGGGCATTGCCCAGCTTGCCTTTGTCGTGGAACTTGTGGCAGTCGGTGCAACTGAAATCATCGGCCAGCGATTTCCGGCCTTCCTCGATAATCGCGGCGTCCCGGGCGTCGATCTCTTGCTGCGAAGGCAGTTGCGCCTCCGCCGAGAGAGCGATAATCACCTGCTGAAGATTTTTCTTTTCATCTTCGTCCAACGAGCCGAGCGTCTCCTTGACGAAATTAGCCATGCCGCCCTTGCGGAGCTTGGTATTGCCGTAATAATCGGAACTGAGAATGGTCTCCGGGCTGAGCAGGCCGGCAAGCCACTGGCGCGAGGCAAAGGCGTATAAATTCGGAGCGGAAGGATCTAAAGCTCTTATGCCCAGTCCGTTTCCATCCAGGGCGTTGTGGCAAACAGCGCATTGTTGTTTGAAGACGTTGCGAGTTTGGGTGAGATCGTCATTGCGCAACAATGTCAGAACCCCGGCGGCGGGAATGCCCTTTGCCCGGACGAGCTGAATTGCCCGATCGGCCTGCCACCGTTGCTGGGCGAGGGCGTTTTGATGGTAAAGATCGGCGGCGTCCCTGGCATAGGAACGATAGGAAAGAAAAAATCCTCCGGCAAGCAGGACCAAAGTAGCGGCGACGTTGAAATAGTGCCCGATGCGAATCCGCCCGATAAACGGCACAAGCAAAAAGTATATCAGGACCAGACCCGGCACAATGAAGATCGGCAGTACGGCTTTATCGCCGGGAAAAAGCCGGGAAAACTCGTACAGGGCGCGGAAAGCCCATTCCGGCCGGGCGGCGGAGTAAAAATTGGCCGGGTCCGGATCGGCAGGCGAACCCAGGGCCAGGCCGGCGCCATCGCCCGATACGCCGTGCCACAAGGCCAGGATTAAAACCGCCGCCAGCACAACTAGGCCCGCCACGGCGTTGCGCCAGGCCTGGCCGGGCCAATAAGAATTATTATAGGCGGCAATTTTCGCGTTTGCCCGCCGGGCGAACGCGCGATAAAGCACCAAGAGCAATAAAAATCCGCCGGCAAACAATCCGATATGCAGGGCCAGGAACCGGGTAAGCGTGAGTTGTCCGAACTCCAGGCCGCCGATGGCGATTTTGTAGAGCGGCTGGCCCACTTCCGGCAAGAGGAGGAGGAACTTGGTGCGTACTTGCGTGGCGGCATAACCGTTCTGGCTCCATGGCAGCAGGTCGCCGGTTAAAAGCAGGGCCAGGGCGCAGAGGCACATCAAGAGGGCGGCCCAATAAATCATTTCCCGGGGCGGCCGGTACCAGCCCCGGATGATCATCTGCAAGAGGTTCAACCCGGCCAGCGCCAGCAGCATTTGGCCGCCGTAATGATGCATGGCCCGCAGCAGCCATCCGCCGGCGACATGATATTGCAGCCAGTAAACGCTTTCCCAAGCGGTTTGCGCCGGGACTGTAGTAGGCCCAAATGAAGAAACCTGTTATGGCTTGGATGCAAAAGGCGAAAAATATGGCGGCGGGCAAGGACCTGGCCCAGGAAGCGCCGCCGGGCAAAGGGGCGTCGGCCAGACGCTTAAGGCCGTCGGCCAGTCCGGTTCGATCGTTAAGCCAACGAAGCGGGGATTTCATGGTTTAGAGTTTACAGTTTACAGTTTACGGTTCACAGTCGAGTTTTTAAACCGTAAACTGTTTACTATAAACTTTATAATTGTCTTTGTGCAATTTTAGTTGCTATTCCGGGGGTGAAATTCTGGAATTTCACCCAAACTTCGTTATCATTGCGGATTTCGGTATCCAGTGAATCCATGTCTCGCGGGCAGGGCGAGTTTTGGGCCAGGCGTTTGCCGGCAAGATCGAAGCTTGCGGCGTGGCAGGGGCAGAAGAATTTCTTGCCGTCTGCGGCCTCTTCGAGCATAATTACGCAGCCCGCATGGGGGCAGACGACTTGCAGGGCTTCGACTCGATCCTTGCCCGTGCGCCGCAGATACACCGCGCCTATGTGTTCGCTGGGAAAGAGGTACCAGGCGTCGGCGCGATCGGCGACGACGGGGAATTTTTGCGGAGTGCCGTCATGGGGCAAAGCATCGAGGCTTGTTACGCGGATCAATTTGCCCAAGCGGCCTTTTTGGCGCAAGGGATTTAAAAACGCCACGATTCCCACCGCCGCCGGCGTGATCAAGGCCACGGCCCCGGCAATTACGGCGGTCATTTTAGCCAAAAAACCCCGGCGATGCGCTAGTTGGTTTTTTTGGATCGAATTGCAACTATAACCGGCCATTTGTTCATCCTGATACCGTATCATCCTATTATGGGTTTGCGCAAGCCCCCGATGCAATCACCGGGGGCTAAATAGGATTCACGCAGAACGGGAGAGTTTTGGGGAGTTAATTTTCCGCGCCTGCTCCACCGGTGCCACCTTGTCCGCCAGGGCCGCCGGGTCCTCCGCGGCCGCGGAAGCCGGGGCCTCTGAGTTCGGATTCGGGGATAGTCAGTTTTTCGCCTTTCATTTTTTCGAGGGCGGTTTTTTGGGCATCGGTGAGCACGGCCAGTAGTTGTTTTTCGGTGTCTTGGCGGATTTCGCGTATTTTAGGGAATGCCGACTGAAAATCTCCGCCCTCGAACAGCTCGCGGATCTTCTTGCCCGCGTCCTCGTTGATGGTCTTGATCTTGTCCACCTGCTCTGTCGAGAGTTTCAAGTCCTCTTGTACTTGCTTGTCGTTAAGGGCCTGGACGCCTGCCATTTGCAGGGCGATTTCTTTCAGTCTTTTTGCTTGTTTGGGAAGGAGGATGCTTTCCAGGGCTTTATTGAATTTCTCTTGAATTGGCTGCATCTTTTTTCCCATTTCTTCCATCCATTTCTGGCGTTCTTCCTGGGTCATATCAGGCGGCGGCGGCGTCATGCCCTCGCCCGCTTCTCGCATGGAGGACATCATTTTTTCGCCGGCGTCTTTGATTTTGTCCTTTTGATCATCGACGAGTTCCAGTTCTTTTTGCACGGTGGGCATGTTGAGCAGTATCCCGTACATCATCGATACGGACATCGTCGGGCCGCCGAACATGGGCATGAATCCCATACCCGGCCCAGGCTGGGCCCAAGCCGCGGCGCTTAGGATCGAAACTGCCAACAGTGCAAGAGCTATCGAAGCAAAACGTATTGAACGATCCATAAAGTCACTCCTTGTAAAGAGTTTAAGGGAGGATAAATTTGCGATACGCAAGCTATTATTTGCGGGATACGCTCCCGGGGCAAGCTCCGAGGGTATTGAATTCCAGGTTCTCAGCGCAATTAAGCACGAGTTTTGCAACCCCTGGGCTTGGTTTGATTCACATGTATAACACGGCTTATCAAACGGCGTATTATAAAACTATGGATGCGACATTTTTCAAATGACAACAAGCGGTTACGGGATAATTAATCATTCATTGCGGCGCGGATGGCGTCGAGCACTTTGGCTTGGGCCGATTCCAGGGGCCCGTCGATGGACAGTCCGGCCGCTTTGAGATGCCCGCCGCCGCCGAATTTTTCGGCCAAGGCGGCGCAATCCAGGTCGCAGCGGCTGCGGAGGCTGACCTTGAAACCGCCTTTTGGCTGCTCGACGAAGATCACGGCCATTTCGGTGCCGCCGACCGCCAGGGTGAGGTTGATGACGTCTTCGCTGTCGGAGGGCAGTGCGCCGGTGGTACGAAAATCCTCGTTTACAATGTAAGTGTGAATCAGGCGGCCGCCCAGCTCCGCCTGCGCGGCTGAGGGTGCGGCCTATGAGGCGCAAGCGGGCCAGGGAGTCGTTTTCATAAAGATTTTTATAGATTTGATCGGGATTGGCTCCGGCTTGGGCCAGACGGGCGATCAAGGTGAAGGTCTCGGCGGTGGTCGAGGCGAAGCGGAACCAGCCGGTATCGGTGGCCACGGCCACAAATGCCGCCCGGGCCACCTCCGGCGTAATGGGCGCATTTAATTGATCTGCGGCCTCGATCACCAGCCGGCCGGTGGCCTCGGCGTCAATGTCCTTGAATACCACCGCGCCCAGGTCATCCTCGCTCAGGTGATGGTCGATCACCACCTTCAGCGCCTTTGTCGAGCGGACTACGTCGGCCATCGAACCGAGTTGGGCCCATGCCGAAGTGTCGAGGATGACAAGCACCTCGCGGTCGGCGAGTTGATCTGGCGCTACATCGGCGCCGAGTCTTTTGAATTTTTTTTCACGGTCGATGAATTGCAGATCGGGCGGGATGGAAAAGGCGTTGCACACCAGCACGTCCTTGCCCAGACTTTGCAGCGCCTCGGCCATGGCGGCTTCGCATCCCAGGGCGTCGCCGTCGGGGCGGATGTGGGTGGTCAGCATGAATCGCTGGTGACGGCCGACGATTTCGACAAAGCGGGACCAATCGAGCATGATTAAGTTTTCAGTTGTCAGTTTACAGTTTTCAGTTCATTATATTCGAGGGAAAGGACGGCATAAAACCGCAAGGGATTTTATTCTATTATCTCGTTTACCGATTGTGCGGCAATTGCCCGGGAGGCGGCGACGTCCGAGGCCATTTGCTCGATCAAAGCCGTGACGGAATCGAACCGCTTAGTTTCCCTTAAACGGGTGAAAAAGTCAACCTGAAGGGTGCGATTGTATATATCGCCTTGGAAATCGAGCAAAAAAGCCTCGACTTTCAGGGCGGATTCGTCAAAAGTCGGATTGGCGCCGATGCTGACGGCGGCCGGGAACGCCGCCTGATCGACCCATGCCCGGCCGGCATAAATTCCATCGGGCGGGAGCAGGGTATCGACACCGGCGAGGTTGGCGGTGGGAAAGCCGAGCCTTGCTCCGCGGCCCGCCCCGCGAATTACAAGGCCGCGGATGCGATAAGGCCGGCCCAGCATTTGCCGAGCTTCGGGCATGTGGCCCTGGATGATCAATGCCCGAATTTTCGAACTGGACACGACCTGGCCGTCAACATCGATCGGGTCGGCGACTTCCAAGCGCATGCGCGAGCCGGCGCAGAAATTCATGAGGACATCCAGGGTACCGGCGCGATTTCGGCCGAAGAAGAAATTCGGGCCCTCGAGCATTGCCTTGGCGGCGAGTTTGCCGAGAATGATGCGCTGGAAAAATTGCCCGGGATCGAGTTCCAAAAAGGCCCGGTCGGGCGGATAAATCAGCACCGCGTCGGCCCCGAGTTGGGCGAGAATTTCGGCCTTCAGCTCGTTCCAGATGAGCGGCTGCGGGGCGGCGTCGGGGCGAAGGATCCAGGCTGGATGGGGATCGAAGGTGAAGACGACCGCCGGGCCGCCGATTTCGTCCGCCAGTTTGCTGAGCCGCTCGATCAGCCGCGCATGGCCGAGGTGCACGCCGTCGAAATTGCCGATTGTCACGGCGCCGCCGCGCAGCTCGTCGGGAAAATCGTCCAGGTTGCGGAGCAGTTTCAAAATTTCACCAACCTACTATTATTTGGAAATGCAACACGGAGGCACGGAGGACACGGAGAAATCTATTAAATTTCAGGTAAATAATATCATAAAAAAATCACAAACGCGCTCGCCGATCAATCTTCGGCATGTGCCCGCTTGCGGTTGAACGAAAATACCTATTTTTAAATAACCAAACTTATTAACATCCCTTATTCTTTTTTTATTGTTCTCCGTGGGCTCCGTGCCTCGGTGTTGATTAACCCTTTTTTCATTCACTGCTTTCCGACGATTTGGACTGTTCGCTCAGGCGGCGGATTTCGTCGCGGAGCTGGGCGGCCTCCTCGAAGTTCTCGGCGGCCACGGCCTCTTCCAGCTTGTGCCGCAAGAGGTTGATTCTGCTTTTGGGGCGGGCGGCGGCGGCCTGCTCCTCCCGGCTGATGATCTCGTCGCGCCAGCGCTCCAGGCTCACCAATTCGACGCATTCTTCGGCGCGGTGGCTCTGGTTGTATTCCTCCAGGAAATCGCGGATGGCTTCGATGCCGGCCTCGATCGCCCGCAGCCCCTCGGCAAAGGCCCGCTGCGCCAAAAGCGGCGTGGCCACGGCCCGGGTGTGCATCATTTGCAAGTAGGGGCGCCACTGGTCGAACTGCAATTTGATGCGGTCGTCGCCGGCATGGGCGCGGATAAAAGCGAAGAGGCGGAGATTGCGCTGGGTGTCGCGGGCGCAAAGTTCGTACAAATCCAAATGCCAAAAACTCAAGTAGCGGTGATAATATTGAACGCTTTCGCGCCACAACTGGGCGCAATCCTCGGGCTTGAGCTCCATGGCCGGGCCGTCGGGATTGGCCTCGTCGTGCGAGCCTGCTTGTGCTCGTAATATTCCAGCCAGGATTCATAGCCCTCGGGCCTAAGTCCGTCGGGCCGGCCGTCCATTTCCATTTGCAGCAGGCCCAGGTCCACGCGCAATTGGATTTTGCTGCGGCCGTCGTCGCCGTGCACGATGCGGACCATCACCTCGTCGGGCTGGTACATCCATTCATTCAGGAGGTTGGTAATATCCTTGGACATGCGTTTGAATCCGTTATTTGCCCAGCACGACGATGGCCAGATCGGCGTTGAGATTTGGATCGTCAAGGACTTGCGTGTCGGCTTCGGTGTCCAGGGCGATTTGTTGGAGAATCTGAAAACCGTGTTCGCGGCAGAACTCCTGGAAATCGGCGATGGAGAGGAAGCGGACGTTTGGCGTGTCGTACCAATGGAAGTTTTGCAGGGCATGGCCGTGGGGGGAGCGGCCCTCGTCGCTGAGTTGCCGGCGGTGGCCCTTGTAGGCGACGTTGGGGAAACTGACGATGCTGCGCCGCCCGACGCGGAGCATGTCGGCCAGCACGCGCGGGGCGTCGAGCACGGTTTGCAGGGTTTGCGAGAGGACGACGAAATCGAACTGGCCGTCGGCAAAGGCGGGAAGGCCCTGGTTCAGGTCGGCGTGGACCACGTCCAGCCCGCGGCGGACGCAGGCCAGGATGGCTTGTTCGTCGAGTTCGATGCCCATCACGCGGCAAGGACCGCGATCGCGCAACCGGGCCAGCAATCCGCCGGTGCCGCAGCCCAGGTCCAAAACGCTGGAACCGGGCGGGATCAGTTCCAGAATCGTGTTGTAGTCCAGGCGGTGATGATGGAAAATGCTTCTGGGGCCATGGGCGCGGGCTTCGCCTTCAAGCGACGGCAATAAATTATTTCCAGGACGAATGGCCTCACCCTCACCCTGACCCTCTCCCGACCAAACTTCGTTCGGTGCCCGGAGAGGGGAGTTTTCTAAATTGGCCAGGAAAGCGGCCATCAATTCGCCGTAGGTTTTCAGGTCGTTGGGCAACAAAAAGGCGTCGTGGCCGCAGTCGGTGCGCACGTTGCAATAGCTGACGGGCTTGTCATCGGCGATCAAGGCATCAACCAACTGTTGCGTTTGAAAAGGAGGAAAGAGCCAATCGCTGGTAAAACTCATCAGCAACCAGCGGCAGGCGGACGGTCGGAAGGCTTGGATTAGCTTTTCCCTTGTATCGCCCAGATCGAAGAGGTCGATGGCCGTGGTCAAAGTAATGTAACTGTTGGCGTCGAAGCGCTCGCCGAAACGGTCGCCCTGATACGCCAGGTATGAGCCGACGGAGAACTTGGTTTCGAACTGGGTTTGAATTTCGCGCGGAGCCAGCCTGAGGGCGTCGAATTTTTGCGTCATCGCCTCCAGGGAGAGATATGTGATATGTCCCAACATGCGGGCGATGGCCAGGCCGACCACGGGACCCGAGCCTTGATCGTAGTATTGCCCATCTTGAAAGGCGGGATCGCGGATGATGGCGTTGCGCCCGACTATGTCGAAGGCCATGGCCTGGCTGGTGAGCCGGGCCGAGGTGCCGACGGCGATTGCCCCGGCCAGCCGATCACTATAGCGAATGGCCCAGTTAAGCACCATGTTCCCGCCCAGTGATGCGCCCACTGCGCCGCGGAGCCGGCGGATGCCCAAATGATCGACGAGCAGGCGCTGGGCATCGACGATGTCGGCCACGGTGATCACGGGAAAGTCGGCGCCGTATGGGCGGCCGGTTTCGGGATTAACGCTGCCTGGGCCGGTGGTGCCGCGGCATCCGCCTAGAATATTCGGGCAGACGACGAAGTAGCGGTCGGTGTCGATGGCCTTGCCGGGCCCGACGGCTATGTCCCACCAGCCGGGATCGTCGGCGTCGTCGTGCCGGGCGACGTGCGAATCGCCGGAAAGGGCGTGGCAGATCAAGACGGCGTTGTCGCCCCGGGCGTTCAGCCGTCCGTAGGTTTCGTAGGCCACGGTTACCTGCGGCAAACGCCCGCCCAGTTCCAGTTCCAAGGGTTCATCGAACGTCACATGCCGGGCGTACTTGAGCGGCCGGGCATGACGGAGGCTATCGCTGCTTTCAAAAAGATCGGTATCCATTAAATGTCTGAGATTTTTACTTCAAGGCGAGAAATGAAAATGGATGTGCATGTAATCTTTTTAAGGGATTAATCAATTTTCAACATATCAATATACCATCTAATTCGCATATCCCAAAGGGCGGCTTAAAGGCCCAAATTAAAACCCCCGGTGTGATCACCGGGGGCTAAATTTCCGCACAAACGCAGCGTTTTTTATGTGCTAAAAGCCCCCCCAAAATTCACAACATAAAAGCTGGCCGCCTTCTATTGCGAGGCCTTCAGGGCTTGATCCAAATCGGCCTTGATGTCCTGGATGTCCTCCAGGCCCACGCTGACGCGGACGTAATCGTCGGTAATGCCGGCGGCCTTGAGCTCCTGGGGCGATTGCTGGCTGTGGGTGGTGCTGGCCGGGTGGATGACCAGGGTCTTGGCGTCGCCGATATTGGCCAGGTGGGAGGCGAGTTTTACGGATTCGATGAATTTTTTTGCCGCCGCATGGCCGCCTTTCACGCCGAAGCCCAAAATCGCGCCGCAGCCGCGGGGCAGGTATTTTTGGGTCATTTTATAATCGGCGTGCGAGGGCAGGCCCGGATAGTTCACCCAGGCCACCAGGGGATGCGCCTCCAGGAATTTTGCCACGGCCAAGGCGTTTTCGCAATGCCGGGGCATGCGCAAATGAAGCGTTTCCAGGCCTTGGAGGAAGAGGAAGGCGTTAAAGGGGCTAAGCACACCGCCCACGTCGCGGAGCCAATGCGTACGGCAGGTGATGATGTAGCACAACTGCCCCACGGCTTGATGGAAAATCGTGCCGTGGTAGGAGGGATCGGGCTCGGTGAACTGCGGCCATTTTTTCGGCTCCCTGGACCAGTCGAACCGTCCGGAGTCGATAATCGCCCCGCCGATGCTCGTGCCATGGCCGCCGATGAACTTGGTCAAACTATAAACGGCGATGTCGATGCCGTAATCGAAGGGCTTGAACAAGACGGGCGTGAGTACTGTGTTGTCGCAGACAATGGGCAGGCCGTGCGCGTGGGCAACCTCTGCAAGGGCCTGGTAGTCGAGCACGTCGTTTTTGGGATTGGCTATTGATTCGACATACACGGCCCGGGTGTTGGGCCGGATGGCGGCGGCAACTTCTTTGGGATTTTTGGCGTCGACGAAACTTACGTCGATGCCCAAGCGCTTGAAGGTTTGTCCCAAAAGGGTAATAGTGCCGCCGTAAAGGGCGGCCGCGGAAACGATGTGCCCGCCGGCATGGACAAGGTTCCAGAGGGCCACGGAAATGGCGTGCTGCCCGCTGGCAAGGGCCAAGGCGCCGACGCCGCCCTCCAAGGCAGCCAGGCGCTGCTCCAAGACATCGGTGGTGGGATTCATCAAGCGGGTATAAATCCAACCCATTTCCTTTAGCGCGAAAAGGTTGGCGGCGTGTTCTGTGCTTTTGAACACGTAACTTGTAGTCTGATGGATGGGCATGGCCCGGGAACCGGTATTCGGATCGGGCTGCTGCCCGGCGTGCAAGGCCAACGTGCCTAGACCCGGCGACGGAGTTTGTGAATGATCCATGGTAGTTTTCCTGGGAAAAATGGGTTTGAGGATGTATTTATTATCCTGGTTCGTTCAAAGGAATCAAGCCGGTGGTTTTTCCTTGTAAAACCACAAGCGGCTTGTTCGTCAAAGGCAATAACTTAGAGCTTCTAACAGAATGAAATGAAACGGGATTTTGTGTGCCACTGCTTGGTCACAAGCAGTGTTTTTTCGCTGTTTTTGACGGCACTGCTTGCAAGCAGGGCACCGACCGAAGGTTGGTCGTGGCACACGTCATTTTGTTAGACGCTCTTAGGGCAAAAATAATTCAAATTTGAGGATCGAAGCGCCAGTTCCAGATCCAGTACCAATAATCCTCTATGAGTTGAAAATTGGGACTGTTTTCCTCGACTTCCAAGTCGACCAAGGGGGCTTCGATCTCTTGCTCGGCTTTGCGGCCCGTGCAAATCAGGCCGAAGTATTCCTGGCGCCGGCGGGCATCATCCGGTTCGAGGAGTGCGAGGACCTTAACTTGCGAATAGGCCGGCTGGCGATAATAACCGATTTCCTCGGTGAGCCGGGCCTCGAAAGGGAAGGAAAGATTCGCGGCAAGATATTCGAAATACTTGCGCAGCCACTTAATGCCCACGTTGGGAAGGGGGCCTTTTTCAATCCCAAGGGCGACGCGGATTCGTTGTTCTTGTTTGTATAATTCCATGAATATTGGATTTTTCGAGAGCTTGTGAGGGCGCGGCGGCACTAGCGTTTATCCGCCGCTTCGCCGTCCGATTCCTGGTATAGTGGAGTGGACAAATACCGTTCGCCAAAACTGGCGGCAATGGTGACAATGATTTTCCCGCGGTTTTCGGGCTTTCCGGCCGTGCGCACGGCGGCGGCTACGTTTGCGCCGGTGCTGATTCCGCCCAGGATGCCTTCCTCGCGGGCCAAGCGCCTTGCCCAGGCAAAGGCCTCGTCGTTGGTCACCGTTTCTACGCCGCTTAGGAGGGCGGTGTCGAGGTTTATGGGAATGAAGCCTGCGCCGATGCCTTGGATCTTGTGTGGCCCGGGCTTGCCCCCGGAGATCACCGGCGAATCCACTGGTTCGACGGCTATCGCCCGAAACTTGGGATTCTTTGCCCGAATATAACGAGTTATTCCGGTGATAGTTCCGCCCGTGCCCACGCCTGCGACGATCACGTCGATTCGTCCGCCGGTGTCTTCCCAGATTTCTTTACCGGTGGTTTTTTCGTGGATTTCGGGATTCGCCGGGTTGTCGAACTGCTGCGGCATCCAACTGTTGGGAGTCGACGCCACGAGTTCTTGTGCCCTGGCAATGGCGCCCTTCATACCGTCTTTGGCGGGCGTGAGAACCAGTTTTGCACCCAAAGCCTGCAACATGCCGCGGCGCTCGAAGCTCATCGACTCGGGCATGGTCAGCGTCAAATCATAGCCTTTTGCCGCGGCCACGAAGGCCAAGGCGATGCCGGTGTTGCCGCTTGTAGGCTCGATGATCTTGGTCTCGCGAGTGAGGATTCCTTTCTTCTCGGCGTCCTCGATCATCGCCCGGCCGATGCGGTCCTTCACACTGGAAAACGGATTGAAGAATTCCAACTTCAGCAGCACCGTGGCATATCCGGGCGGGACAATTTGATTAAGCTTCACCAGCGGCGTATTGTATGTCGTTTGGATAATGTCGGAATATATTTCTTTGCGTGACATGGCAATCAGTCCTTTTTTCTGGAAATTATAATGTACGGCAAATCGCCCCCCGGCCCACGCTCTCCCAAGGGACGATGGGAGAGCTCGATATGTTTAGTATTCATATTTCAACTGCAACCAGCAGGCGCTGTTTTCTTGGGTATTTGCAAGCTGGCCAAAAATACCGTAGCCAGCGACCAGCGTGGCATGATTGCTGAGGATGTACCCCAGGTCAAAGGCGTGCCAATTGTTTTCAGCGCCGATCAGGGGGTCCAATCCGTTGGTGTACGGATTGGTCTGGCCGCGGAATTCGTAGGCCACCACGACTTTGTCCGACGGCAGGTAGACGACGTTGCCCTCGAAGCTGGCGTGATACGCATCGCCGAAGCCAAGAAAGCCCATATCCGCCGCCTGGCTAAGGCGCAGACCGGCCGTTAAGATCAGCGGCCTGCCGAGAACATCGGGCGGAATCGTCTTCGTGGCAGTCAAAGTGAAATCGGTGCCGTTTTCGCGGCAATACCCGATATCCTTCAGCGCGCACCCTAGGCGGTTGCTGATGCCGGCAATACAGCTATTGTATTTGAAATGGACGCCTGCCGTGACGGCGGGCGCGGCGAAACCGCCGATGGACGTGTCTTCTTTCACCAGCAATCCGCGTATGTTGAAGGTGTGGAGCCAAACGTCGCTCTGGTTGATGTCCACGGCGGTGGCCTGGCTGATATCGCTTGGCAGCGTACCCAAACCGAATCGATCGGCGCCGTATCCGAATTCGATCCTCTGGTAGACTGTCTCGGTAACGGTAAATACACTGAGGTTCTTGCGGCCCATGTTGACGTAGGTCGTGGCAACCGAAGGTTTGCCGATCACACGGCACTCGTCGCCCGGATTGACCAGGTAAGCCATGGGCGTGATGGCCGCTCCGCCGTAACCTTCGATGGTGTGAAAGGGCAACGGCGGGGCCTTTTCCGGCCCTGCCGCAGGCGCTGACTCTTCGGCAACCTGTAAAGCGGCATCATCGGCTTCGGCATACGATGCGTACTCGGCGGCCATGGCCACCGATGATTTCGCGAGCAACGCTATTAAAATCATGCCACAGCACTTCCGTTTACTGTACTTCATGAGTGGGTTCCCCCTTGGGCTAGAGATATCACAAAATTTCGTACAATCCATCAAATGACATATTCCAGCGGGGCCGTTCGTTCGGCCACCGTTTTTTCAATGTCGATCAAATCTCGTAGCGTCGTTGAATCGTAAACTTTCTCCACGGCATCGCGAGCCCTGCGCCAGACTTCCAGAAATGCACATCGACCATTGATCGGGCACAGCGTTTTGCCAGATACGCAGTTAACCGGCGCCAGCGACCCGTCCACGACCGGATGACGTCGCCGACGGTAATCGTCTCGGGAGACACAGCCAGCACGTATCCTCCATAGTTTCCGCGCCTGGAATCCACTTCCCGCGAGTTTTTCAAACTTTGGAGAATCAGCTCCAAAAACCGGGGCGGAATAGCCTGGGCTTCGGCGATCTCGGCCGCACTGACAGGCTCGCCGCCATAATGTTTGGCCAATTCAAACAGGGCCCTGAGCGTGTACTGGCATTTTTGTGAAATGTGCATAACAGTCCGGGATTAAATATTATTAGGGACACTGGCAAGTTAAATTTGTTCTATTATGCACAATCGGACTTAATTAGTCAATACTTTATCGAATTATGTTTATACAATAATCACTAATATAGTGAATATTATTCTATTTAAGGATTGAGTAAGGCGGGATAGGCCAGCCCTAAATAATTGACAAGCCCTGGGAAATTCTCCCGCTCTTCGACCAACCGACCATGCTACGCATGGTGCCCGTTGCGGCTTTACATAGCTAGAATTTGCTAATTTCTAATCCCTATCATCCACGTCCTGATTTATATGCAGGACCTTGGCCGGGGGGAAGCCGTTGAAATAGGTCGAGGAGGCGTGGCTGTAGGCGCCGATATTTTCGCTGTAGACCAGGTCGCCGAGCCTTAGGTCGGGCAGTTCCTCGGCCAGGGAGATGGTGTCTAGGGCATCGCAGGTGGGGCCAAACACGGCGGAGATTTGCTTTGAGCCGTTTTTAAAGGCCTTGATTGCGTACTGGCAATGGTCGAATATGACGCCGGAAAAGGTGTGGTAGACGCCGTCGTTTATATAGTAGCAGCGCTTGCCGTCGCGCTCGGCCTTGCCGATCACCTTGGCCACCAGCGTGGCGGCGGTGGCCACGAGGAAGCGGCCGGGCTCGGCGAGGATTTCGATGTTTTTGGGGAACAGGCGCTTCAGTTCGGAATTGATGCGTTTGGCCAGTTTGCGGAAGGGTTCCACTCCGCTGTTGTATCGGGCGGGAAAGCCGCCGCCGATATCGAGGAGTTTGAGGTTGCAGCCGCGTTGTTGAGCCTCTTCGAAAATACCGGCCGCCAGGTTCAGGGCCTGGACATAGTTTTCGAAGTTGGTGGTTTGGCTGCCGACGTGGAAGCTGAGGCCCTCGACGATCAATCCGGCGCAATTGGCGGCCTCGATAAGTTCGACTGCCTCGCCGGACGAGGCCCCGAACTTGGAGCTGAGTTCGACCATGGCCCCGGTGTTGGGCACGCGGATCCTGAGGGCCAGCCCGGCGTGCGGGGCGTACTTGCGGATCTTCTCGATCTCCTCGAAATTGTCGTAGGTGACCAGGGGCTTGTACAGATCGAGCTCCATGAGGGTCTCGTTGGCCTTGATGGGATTGGCATAGATGATCTTGTCCCAGATGAAATCCTGGCGCTGGCGGGGGGGCTGGTCTTTGATGTTCTCGTAGACGATTTGGAACTCGGGCATGGAGGCCACGTCGAAACTCGCCCCGACCTGGTAAAAGGTGCGGACTATGGCCGGGTCGGGATTGGCCTTTACGGCGTAATAGGCCTGCACGCGGGGCAAATATCGCTTGAATTCGGCGTAATTTTTCCTCAGCGCCGCGTGATCGACCACGTACAGCGGCGTGCCGTGCTCCTGGGCGAGTTTTTTTAGCGTGCTTTTGCTGATCATCGCAATGGGTATAAGTTATCAGTTTTCAGATTTAAGTCAAGAATTAATAATGTTTTTTACCCGCCATGTTGCGTCAATGTTGGGGCAGCAGTTAAACTGCTGCCCCAACAGAAAAGTCCCGGCACTTGTGCCCGGCGAAGTAAATGTGGATCGCGAAACCGCGAGCGGTTTTTATCGGCACCCGGCATTCCGCGTTTATTCAATTATTTTCATCCACGATGAAGTTTTTGAACTGCCATGGGTCGTCCCAATCGAGATCGGCCCGGTTGAAGCCATCGAAGGCGTTGGCATAGTATTTAAGCGGCGTCCAATCGGAGGGGACGGAGAGCGACTGGCCCAGGTAGGGGTTGGATATATCGAGCACGAAATCGTGGGGCAGGTCGTCGGGCACGCACACGCCGCGGCTGGGATTTTGCATCATCCACATGGCGGCCGCCACGGCCGAAATGGCCACCTGCATGGTGGTGGCGTTCTGGTGGGGGACCAGGCGCCGGGACTCCTCGATGTCGAGGATGCTGCCCGTCCACCAGGAATTATAGGCGTGGCCCATAAGGAGAGCACCAGGATGTCGGCGCCGCTGGTAATCTCGTCGGTCATGATCCGCAAGTTGGGCTGCAACTGGTAGCCGTATCCGCGAAGTTCGTTGAGCGAGGCGATTGCCGAGTCGCATGGGCAATAGGCGTAATGCACGGTGGGACGGTAGATCGGGCGGCCGTCCTGCCAGACCGTGAGCTTGTCGGAGATGGTGAAGGCCTCGCCGTGGCGGACGACCATGCCGTGGATGCGATAATTGGGCACCCAGGATTGGACCCAGGTGTTTATGCCCATGCGGGCCAGGCAGATTTGATTTCGGGGGCCCTCGGGATGTTCGTAGGCCAAGGGCGGGAGTTGTTTTTCATGGGTACCCCAGCCCATTTCGGCGGTGGTGGTGCCTTCCTCGCGGAAGCCCTCGATGCTCCAGGTATTGACGAACTCGTCAACCTGCTTGGGACGGTCGGTGATTTGGGTGTCGCGTTCGGAGCAGTGGATCACCTTTACGCCCAGTTTCATGGCAAGGCGGTTGAAAACCCGGTCGGCGGCCAGTTGGGCAATTTCCTCCGCATCGCGGCCGGTCGCCTTTTTTCGTCGAGCATGCGTTGGGCGATGTCCAAAAGCCCCTTCTTGGTCCAATGTGAGATCAGTCCGGGGTTGGCGCCATGTTCAAGGACCGCGGTGGGGCCGGGTTGGGGCCAGCCGGCGGTCATGCGGCGAACGTTCATGTGCCGCCAATACAGGGTGCGGGTGGTGGGATGTTTGTTGTCGCCGCTGCCGTAAGGATCCCAGACCTCGACCGAGGTGTTGACATATAAAACGCCGCGGTCGTGACACCACTTAAGGATTTCGCAGCAGTCGATGTTCCAGGCCAGGTCGATGATCAAGTCGCCGGCGGAGGCGTGTTTTTCCAATTCCGAGGCGAGATTTTGGGGAGTTATTTGCCGCCGAATCCAATGCACGCCCTTTGCGGTCCAGGGTTTGAGGATGCCGGCGCGGTCCTCGAAATCCATCACCGAGACATTGGCCGGCGGGATGCGGAAGTGTTTTATAAAAATGGGTAGTGCGCACTGGGCAACTGCGCCATAACCTAAAAAAAGGACGCGATTGGGAAAGTCGAGCATGTTTTTATCTTGGATTGGTTAATTCGACACGGAGGCGCAGGGCACACGGAAAAATGGGAAAAACAAAGAACGGCAGGCCACCGGTGTATTCACCGGAGGCTAAGTATTCGCATTGTACAAACATTTGCATTGTACAAATATTCGCATTTTTACTCCGTGCACTCCGTGCCTCCGTGTTGTATGTTATTGGTTTTATTTGTTGGGGCAGCAGTTGAACTGCTGCCCCAACGCGAAATTTAGTCGTTCACGTACGTTTCCAGGAACCGGGCCAGGCGGTGGAAGTCGGTGTCGGGCTCGATGTAGCGGACCACCGTGACCAGCGTGGCCGGATCGACCAGCTGGTTGAACGGCACGTAGTTCAGTTCCAACTGGCCGGAGACGGAGACCATCACGCCGTCGAGCCGTTTTTCGACCAGCGCCCGATAGGCGCCCACGCCGAGCTGGCTGCCGAGCATCACGTCGAAGGCCTGGGGCTGGGCGCAGCGGCACTCGTAGCCGAGTTGCAGGCCGGTGATCTTCCGCTTCTTGCCGGTCTGCTTGGTGTATTCCTTGGCCACCAGGTCGGCGAACAGGCGGCTGAGGTTGAGCTTGGAGATGGCGATGTGCCCGTGCTCGTCGCGGGGGACGCCCTCGATGTGCGTGTGGGGCAGATACTCGGCCAGGCCCTCGGCGATCACGATCACGCCGAACTCCTTGCCTTCGGCCTCCTCGCGGACGCGCATCGTGGCCACGATGCGGTTGACCACTTCGTCGAGGTCCATCACGCGGCGGATGCGTGGTCTTGCCGGTTTTGCGGGTCGGTGATTTCCTCGCTGGCTTCGTACTTGCCGGTGATGTCCTCGACGCTGATCACCAGGCTGGCCTCGCCGGCGATGGCCGCCCCGTAGGCCAGCCAGCCGGCGCTGCGGCCCATCGTCTCGGCCATGAAGTAGCTGCGGTTGGCCTCGGCGTCGGCCAGCAGGTTGCGGATTTCGCCGGCCAGGACGTCCACCGCCGTGAAGTAGCCGAAGGTGAAGTCGATGCCCGATGTAGTCGTTGTCGATCGTCTTCGGCAGGTGGACGACGGGGATGTGCTTGCGCCCCGGCGGCAGCTGCTCCTGGAAGAGCTTGAACTTGTTGGCCGTCTTCAGCGTGTCGTCGCCGCCGATGGAGATCAGGGCGTCGACGCCGATGCGACACCAGGGCGTCGTAGACGGCCTTCAAGCGGGGCGGTCCGCTTGGGGTCTTTCAGGTGGGCCGGCTCGGAAACGTCCTTGCCCGGATTGGTCCGGGCGGTGCCGATCAGGATGCCCTGGCTGTTGCGGGTCCGCTTCAGCATGTTGTGCGTGATGCGGATGTAGTCGCGGCCCTCGACCATGGGATGATCGGGGCCATACTCGACCAGGTGCGAATAGCCGTGCAGGATGCCGAACACGTCGATGTTGTTGCGCAGGAACGAAACGGCGGCGGTGGAGATCACGGCGTTGGCCGCCGGGGCCGGCCCGCCGGCAAACAGAATCGCCACCCGGTGAATGTTCGACGTCGGCAAATGCGGCGGCCTGGATAAGCGTAGTGCTCATGGTTAGTGGTTGGTAGTTCGGTGGTTAGCGGTTAGTATGCCATTCATTATTCGTCATTTCGCATTCATCATTTTTCACCTCGGCCAGGTGCGTTCGATGAACGTCGTATCGACCTGCGCCTTGTACGAAGGCCGAGTGATTCGAGGATCTTCTGGTGCAGAGGGATCGTGGTCTTGACGCCCTCGATTCGCAATTCGCCCAGGGCCCGCTTCATGCAGGCGATGGCTTCCTGCCGGGTCGGCTGGTGGACGATCAGCTTGCCGATCATCGAATCGTAGTACGGCGAGACCACGTAGCCTCGTGGACGTGCGAATCGAAGCGCACGCCGAACCCGCCGGGGATGCAGCCAGCGCGTGATTGTTGCCCGGCGTGGGGCGGAAATTCTTGTCCGGGTCTTCGGCGTTGATGCGGCACTCGATGGCCGCCCCCGTCTGCCCGATGTCTTCCTGGCGGAAGGGCAGCGGCTCGCCGGCGGCCACGCGGATCTGCGCCTTGATCAGGTCGATGCCGGTGACCATCTCGGTCACGGGATGCTCGACCTGGATGCGGGCGTTCATCTCGATGAAGTAGAAATTGCCCGTGGCGATCGACGATGAACTCCACCGTGCCGGCGTTGGTGTAGTTGGCGGCGCTGGACCAGGCGGACGGCCGCGTCGCACATGGCCGTGCGGGTTTCCTGGGTCGAGCCGCGGGGCGGGGCTCTCCTCGATCAGCTTCTGGTGCCGCCGCTGCATCGTGCAGTCGCGCTCCCAGAGGTGCACCACGTTGCCGTGCTTGTCGGCCAGCACCTGGACCTCGACGTGGCGGGGATGCTCGATGTATTTTTCCAGGTAGATGTCGGCGTTGCCGAAGGCGGCCTCGGCCTCGGCCTGGGCCTGCTGCAACGGCGGCCTTCAGCGCCAGGTCGTTCACGGCCACGCGCATGCCGCGGCCGCCGCCGCCCGCCGCCGCCTTGATCAGCACCGGAAAGCCCAACTTGGTGGGCCAGCGAGATGGCCTGGGCCTCGCTTTCCACCAGCCCCTCGCTGCCGGGCACGGTGGGCACGTCGACTTGCTTGGCCAGTTTGCGGGCGGCATTCTTGTCGCCCACCAGGGCCATCGCCTCGTGCGTGGGGCCGATGAACTCGATCTCGCAACTGCGGCAGACCTCGGCGAAATGGGCGTTCTCGGCCAGAAAGCCGTAGCCCGGATGAATCGCCTGCACGTTGCCGATCTCGGCGGCGCTGATGACGCGGTCGATCTTCAGGTAGCTGTCGGCGGCCTTGGGCGGGCCGACGCAATAGGCCTCGTCGGCCAGGTCCAGGTAGGCGGCGCCCCGGTCGGCCTCGCTGAAGATGGCCACCGTTTCGATGCCCAGCTCGCGGCAGGCACGAAAGATCCGCAGGGCGATTTCGCCCCGATTGGCAACTAGAATTCGTTTGAACATATTAAAGTTTACAGTTTACGGTTTACAGTTTTCAGTTCACGGTGAAGTTGTCCCGTAATTTACATTCATTCCGGTTGTATTTATCCGGGGCTGCTATGTCGAGGCGGCAGTTAAATTGCCGCACAACATACCCACGCAACGCGAATCCGCAAGCGGTTTACTTCACTTATTGCATATTTCAAATCGAACAAGAATGATAATGCTTTTGTGTATGCCAAACTTTAACATTTATCTTTGTTCAATTTGCAATTTGAAATTTGCAATTACTCAATTTGCAATATTAAAACACTCACTTAAAATGCACACAAATTTCGACACGACCCTATTCTCCCGTATCGACTTTGAACAAGGGCTGGCCGTATTCCACCGATTCGCCGTTTTCGACCAGGACCGAGATGATTTTGCCCGAGACTTCGGCCGGGATCTGATTGAAGACCTTCATGGCCTCGACGATGCAGACCGTGGTTTCCGGGCCCACGTGATCGCCCACCTTGACGTAAGGCGGCGAGTCCGGATCAGGGGCGGCATAAAACGTGCCGACCATCGGGCTTTTGATGACGGCCACACGGCTGTCTTGGGCCGGTTCGGCCAATGTTTCCGCGGCGGGCCGCGAAGGAGCGGCAGACGCGGGCTGAATCGCCTCGGCGCGAAAGGCCGGCATGGGCATAACCGCGCCCGGGTTGGCCGCCGTGCCTGCGCGGCGAAGTTGAATGCGGACTTCGCCCTGCTGGATGTCGATCTCCGTGAGATCGTGTTCTTTCATCAGTTCCACCAGGCGGCGGATTTTGCGAACGTCAAAAATGTCTTGAGAAGACGCTGGTGTGGCCACGGCCGTCTCTCCGATCTTTTAAAGTGGTAAAATCAAATCAATCCAAGCCCAGGGGTTGCAACCCTTGGGCTTAAAGCGCATCAATTGCACGCGGATTCAATTAACATCAAGCACTATTTCATCCAATTGTTTCGGCACATGAGTAAGGACCTCATGGCCGTTGCGGGTGACTAAAATATCGTCCTCGATGCGGATTCCGCCCCAGCCGGGGATATAAATGCCCGGCTCGACGGTCATAATCATGCCGGGCCTAAGCACGGACTGGTTTTTCATGGCGAAGCGCGGAGACTCGTGGATCAATAATCCCATGCTGTGACCCAGTCCATGTCCGAAGCGGCGGCCGAAGCCGGCCTTGGCGATAACGCGGCGGGCCACCGCATCGATGTCCTGGCAGACCGCGCCCGGACGAATGGCATCGATGGCCTTGGCCTGGGCCTCCAGCACGATTTCATATATCGCCTCGAATTTGGGAGACATTTTGCCGGTTACCAGCGTTCGCGTCAAGTCGCTGCGATAAAGGCCTTCGCTGGCGCCCCAATCGATCAAAATGAAATCGTCGTCGCCGACGCGGTTGTTGCCGGGCACGGCATGGCAGAGCGCGGCCCTGGGGCCGACGGCCACGATGGAGGGAAACCCCGCGGACTTGGCCCCGAACAAACGATATTGGTATTCCAAATCGGCGGCGATTTGCTTTTCGGTCATTTCCGGCCTGAGCGAGGCCCGGATCACGCCGAAGGCCTTTTCGGCCTGCATGACGGAAAGGCGGGTTAGGGCGATTTCGTCCTTATCCTTGATCTGCCGCAGTTTTTCCACCAATCCCGAGGTGGGCACAATGGCCAGGTGCGGCAGTTTGTCGGAAAGCTTGTCTTCCAGGCCGACGGTCATGGAATCGGCCTCGATGCCCAGCCGGCTGATTTCGGCCGAGCGCAGGACCCGCACCGCGGCCTGAAAAATGCTGGCCGAGGGCTTGCGGATGTAAAGATCGACGCCCGGCGCCTCCTCACCCAACTGGATGGTATAGCGGGGATCGCTGATGATCGTATCACCGTCGTTGCGGACCAATAAATAGCTGTCGTCGCCTGTAAACCCGGTAAGGTAGGTTACATTCGTAAAATCGGTGACCAGCAGAGCATCGACGCCCAATTTTCGCAAGGCCGTGCGAACCTTGTCGCGCCGGGTTTCATGGTCCATCGCAGGCTCCTTTGTGGTCGCGGCTTTAAAAAGATGTATTGGAACAAACCGGGGGCCGGATGACAAGAGTCTGGAAACAGGGAAAAGGGAGAGCGGTTAGTTTCTTAGGGGCATTTTTCGGGTTGGAAACGTGGCAAATTGACACCTCCCCTAACGTGGGATAGGATAGAAGTGTCCAGGATATGACATATAAAAGTTGATAAAATCAATTTATTCAAGGAGTAAATCAAGATGGGTTTGGTAAATGCTAAAATAGCGTTGCTTAATCCTAGAAAACCCGATCTTGCGCCTGTTGAAGTGGCAAACGCGCTTGCAGACTCGGGTTCAGTGCACTTATGCATTCCTGAACATGTAAAAATTCAATTGGAATTGGAAGAAATCGAAAACAAGGAAGTTACATTGGCCGATGGAACGCGAAAGTTGGTTCCTTATGTGGGACCCATTGAAATCCATTTCAAAAACCGCATAGGTTTTGCCGGCGCCTTAGTCATGGGCGACCAGGTCTTGCTTGGCGCAATTCCGATGGAAGACATGGATTTGCTCATTACTCCCAAGACGAGGGTATTGGATGTTAATCCGGATAGCCCGAATATCGCCACGTCAATAGCAAAATAATGTCCCAACTCGGCAAGGCGATTAAAAGCCGAAAATGAATCAACACGAACTTTCGAAAATAGCCAAACTGCTTTTGGCCGGGGAAATTTCCTTGGAGCAGTTCCTGCATCAGGCGGCCGGCATTGCTCCGCTGGGCGAGGCCCAAGTCGATCTGGACCGTGCGCGGCGTTGCGGATTTCCGGAGGTGGTTTTCGCCGAGGGCAAGAGCGTGGAGGCGATGGAGAAGATATTTCGATCGCTTTTGACGCATGGTTCGGACGTGTTCGCCACACGGATGACGGCCGACCAGGCGGCGGAGCTTCAAGAAAAATTTCCCGCCGCCCGGTATAACGCCATCGGGCGGACGTTTTGCATTCAAAATGACGCGAGTAAAAACAGCAATAATACCGACGGCACACGGAGCGTGCCTGCTGCGATGGGGCGGGTGACGATAGTCACGGCCGGGACCAGCGACCTGCCCGTGGCCGAGGAGGCCCGGGAAACGGCCCTGTGGACCGGGGCCTCGGTGCGAGTTGATATCCGACGTGGGCGTGGCCGGCCCGCACCGCCTGGCGGCCAACCTGGACCAGTTGCAGGACGCCGACGCCGTGGTGGTGGTGGCGGGCATGGAAGGGGCACTGCCCAGCGTGGTGGGCGGTTATGTGGCATGTCCGGTGATCGCCGTGCCCACCAGCGTCGGGTACGGGGCCAGTTTCGGAGGCATCGCCGCTTTGCTGGGTATGCTTAACAGTTGCGCCGCCAATGTGACGGTGGTGAACATCGACGCCGGTTTCAAGGCCGGTTACGTGGCCGGACTGATCGCCAAAAACGCCGCCGCGGCCAGGGCAAAAGGTGTGTAGCGCCGATTCTTGAACTAAGGCCCATGATTCCGGGCCGACACGGCCCGGCTCCGACGTAAAAAACTACAAACGAAACCCCCGCTGTGTTCACCGGGGGCTAAATTTTCTCGCATGCAATCATTAGTCACAGTTTTTTCGCATCTAAAGTGCGTCAATAACCGAAACCAAACTGCACGCGCGGGCCGGAGTAATAAAAATCGTAGGGATAGTAGCCGGTGTATCCGTAGGTCCGACCCGGGTAATACGAATAATAGGGATTGGAATAGTAGTATGGAGAGTAGTAATAGGCGCGGTACCTGGGCCAATACCGGTAGCCGTACCAGCCTCTCCAACCTGGGGCTCCATAATAAAACCGGGCAACCGGCGTGACAGTCGCCTGACCCGTTGCATTAGACAAGTAGGCGGCGGTAGTTGCCGTCGCGTTCTGCGATTGTGCGCCGCCATTGGCAAGGGCGGGAACGGAGCCGATAAACAAGAGCCCAATTATCATCAGCGACAATAATAGGGATCGCATATCAATCCTCCTTTCACGCGGTTATTTGCCGCGAAAAGACGTAAATATTTCTAAAACAGGTGAACAGCACAGTCTTTGTCAAAGTTGCTGTAACGACGCGATTCTTGTGCGATAAATTCCAGGCCGAAAAGAATTTTTTGAACTTGTGCGCCCACGATCACTTTCCGGCTATGCACGGAGCGCATACCTATTTCAATAAGCTTCACAGCATCAAAATAAGCCGTTAGCTGCCCTTCAGATGAATCCTATACAATCCGGAGCATCGGTCAAGCACAGGTTGGCGTGCTGTAAAAGCGGCCATTTTTATAATTTTTTTTATCAACAAACTGATGTAGAAAAGTTATGTTTAATAAATGTAACCCTCCAAAGCTCTTGCCGGTTGCCGGGCGTTCGGTTATCGGGGGAAATATCGAAATAAATAAATACAATTTATATGTGTCAAATTCGAATTCCCGGGCGTGATTGCCATTAATGCTTGTCTTTTACGGGCGCGGCGCATAAAGTTTCAGTAGACTGTAGACTGTTAAACACGCAAATCGCAAGACAAGAAGAAATCGCGACGCCGCCTTTGCCCGAACCCTCTGCCGATCAGTGCGACCATGTTTCGCATTGTGCCCGCTGGGGCTCGGTGAAGGGATTTAGAAGATGCGATTCTTATTACTTTTCGTTAAAATATCCCAGTTAATTGTGGGAAAATGAATTTATGCGAGAGTAGCTCAAATGGAAACCCAAAAGGCCAACATTCTTGTCGTCGATGACAACAAATACATATGTATACACCTCGTGGAATTGTTGTCGGTAAAAAAGGACTGGCAAGTGGATATAGCCTGGAAAGGGACGATGGCCCTGGAATTGGTTAAGAAGAAGGCCTACGACGCCGTGGTGCTGGATTATAAGATGCCGGGCATGGACGGGGCGGAGCTTTGCCGGAAGATCAAAGAGATGCAGCCCGGCGTTCGGGCGGTGTTCCTGACCGCATACCCGCAAATCGACACCGTGTTCCCCGCCATAGACGCGGGGGCCGATAGAGTTCTCTCCAAGCAGGGCGATCCGGCCGAGCTGATCGGCGTGTTGGAAGAGCAATTGGCGGACCTCGAGTTTCACCAACATCATTCTTGATGTTGAGCGGCCTTGGGTTATAACTGGGTCACTAAAGTGACCGGCTTTTAAAGTGACCAATCCGTAAAGTGGCCAGCCCTGTTATCGGGTTTTGCCCGCTGGACCTGCACTGATGGATCGCAAGGCCTTGGCGGCGGCATCGCGAACGGCTGGGGAATCGTCTTCCTTGGCGGCCTTTTGCAAGGCGGGTATCGCCTGGCCGGCCATGGGCCCCAATTCGCCCAGGGCCTCGGCGGCCGCCTTGCGGATTTCGGGCAAGGAATCGGAAAGCCCGGGCACGAGCAATCCCGGAACGAGTGCGGGAAGGGATTTTGCAGCCTGTGCCGGGTTAGGTTGAAGGTGCATGAAGGCCCAAGCCGCGACAACAGACAAAGATTTGTCAGTGCCGTTCATGGCTTTAAGCAGCAAGGGTTGCGCGGCGGCGGCCTTGGGTCCGATTTTGCCCAAGGCATAAATGATCGCGTGGGCATTGGGGCATTTTTCCTTTTGCAGCGCCGCTATCAGAGCGGGCACGGTGCTGGCGGCGTCAGGGCCGATCTTGGCCAGGGCAAGCACGGCTTCGGTGGAAACATTGAAGTCTTCATCGGCGACCAGCGCGGCCAAGGCATCCGTGGCGGCGGCCGCTCCGGGCCCGATCTGGCCCAAGGTGTAAGCCGCCTGCACGCGGAGTTCTTTGTGCTGCTTCAAAATATCGACCAATTTGGGCACGGCCTGGGACCCGAGCGAGGCCAAGGCGTCCAAGGCATGTTGGATGGTTTCCGGATCGGCGTCTTTTAAGGCCTTTTCCCAGATGGGAAGGGTGATTTCGGGAGCGGGAGGCAATGCGGCCAATGCCCGGGCGGCAGCCACGCGGACAAAGGGATCCTTCTCTTTCAGGCGTTCGACAAGCTGCTCGGTGGCCTGGCGGCGGAGTTCCTTGTCTTCGGGATGAACGCGGGCCAGGGTCCAAAGGCTTACGGTGCCGAGAAATTTATCGTCGCTTTTGGCATTAGCGCGGATTTTAGCCTCGGCGTTTGCGGGGATTTTTTCCAACTCGCCCATGACGAAAGTGGCGGCGGTGCGGGCGTCTTCGTCGTCCAAGGCAGCGGCGATTTGGGGCAGGACAGGAATCGCGGCTTCGTTCAAGGCGCCCAGGGCGAGAGCGGCCTCGCGCCGGATTTCGGGGCGGGGATCCTGTAGTTTTTCGGCCAAGGCGGGGGCGGCGTCTTTTGCGGCAGGGCCGATTTCGCGGAGCACAATGATCGCCCAGTAGGCGGTTTTGTCATTCTTGAGTGCCTGGATCAAGCCGGGAACGGCGGCCTCGCCGGCCTCGGCCATGGCGTGCAAAATGCGCATCTGCACGCCCGGATCGGAGTCCTCCATTTGTTTGGTGAGCAGGGGGATCATGATTTGCGGGCCGGGGCGGATGGCAAGCAGCGCCTGGACGGCCTGCCTGCGCACGGCATCGTCGGCGTCTTTAAGGAGTGCGGCCAACTCTGGTGCGGCGGATTTGGCCGGGGCGCCGACTTCGCCCAGTGCCCGGGCCGCATCGGCGCGGACCGCCGGGGATTTGTCCGTGAGCATGCCGGACAAGGGGGCGACGGCTTCGGCGGCCTTGCCGCCTCGCGATCCTATTTCGTCGATCGCCTTGAGCCGGACGGACTCGTCGGAGGACTTCAATTTGCCCAGCAGTTCTGCAAGGGAGGAATCCGCGGCAGAAGCGGCCCGGCCGAGGAGGATCAAACAACCGGCCAGGACCAAAAACAACGCATTTTTTCGTAAGGATAAGCTCATTTTCATGCTCCGGTTATTAAACATTCGCTTTTGAATTGGTTGGCAGTTAGGAAAAAGGAGAGGGGGGGATTTTGTAACTCGCCGCGGCATACGTGTTTTGTCCATGGATTTTTTAATCGAGCAATGTTTTGGTTACGGCATAATTCATGCTTTTTAGGAAGGACTGCGAGGCCATCCAGTCTTGCGGTGGGGCGTCCTTGATTTGCGACTTCAAGCCGGCAAACATGGTTTCGATGTTTTGCCGTGCTTTCATCTGATCCGCGTAGTCGAGCCGGCCGTAAGTGGCCTGCTTGGCCAACAATTGCTCGAGTTCGGTGCGCTGCGGGGAGAATTGATCTTGCTGGAGCAAGGCCGGCCAGCTGATCGTGCCGGTCACCGGATTCCACTGGTCGGAAGCGAGCGGTTTTGGGGCGCCGTCGCGGGCAACGCGGGCGATTTGTTCCATGGTGGGCGGAGGGCCTTCCTCGGCCTTTCGGGCCGCCCGATTCGTGGCCCGCATGTCAAAATACGTATTGGTCCATTGCTGACGGTTTTGGATTTCTTGTTTTTGGGCTTGGGTCATGTTAACGGCGGCGGCCGAGGTGGAAAGATTGTAATTCCCCTTTGCGCTGATTACGCTGGCCATGCCGTTCATGGCCGAACCGGCGACGGTGCCTCCCCCTGTTCCGCCGTAACCCGCGTACCCGCCATATCCGTTGACGATGGAAGGGGGCGGGACTGCGGGTTGATACGGCGGAGGACTGCCGCTGGGAGCCGGGTATTGGGAAGGATAATTTTGCGCCAGTATCATGGCTGGAAATACCACAATAATTAGCAATAAAACCCATAAACGATTCATGGACATTCCTCCTATATTTTAAATTAAGCTACAAAACAAAAGAATTGAGATAAACCCAGTATAATGGAAAACAATTTTACCATCAACAGTTCGTAGAAGCCATTTGTCAAACTCGTTTGGCAAGCTGCTTTTAACCGAGAACAACTGCCTCGACCTCGGATCGCCCATCTCGCTCGACTATTTCGACGACGTCGAAGCAGGCTGTTACGGAGGATGAACCGATCACCCCATTTTGAGGGAATCGCGAACCATTCGTGCAAGGCGTTCGGCGCCGTCGGCCTTGCAAGGAAGTCGATGTACATTGACATTTATGCGGTTAGTGCTAAAGTATTCAGTAATACATTTATGTGTCGTCAAAAAACATTTTTTTAGATGAGATCTTTCTTTTCGCCTTCTCTCACGAAAGGTTGAGTTTATGAAAAAACATGTTGAATCTCCGAGCCTGACGCCAAGGGGACTCTCTATGCGAATGTTCTTCCCGGTGTTTTTTACGGCGCTTGCATTTTTTCAGTTCGAGTGTTTTGCCGCCGATGAGTTCCAGGATTTAGTCAACCAGATTCCGCGCTCGGCCAACGCCGTGGTGCTCCTGAACCTGGAAAAGGCGAAGACCAGCCCTCTGGGGATAAAGGAGGATTGGAAAGGGAAGATCGAGAGTGCGTTCGCCGCCGGCGCTTCCCGCGTACCGCCGCAAGCGGCGCGATTTGTAATGGCCTCCAAGATCGATTTTGAATTCATGGAGCCTATTTGGGAAGTGGCGATCATGGACCTTGACGAAGAAATTCCTTTGGAACCATTGGCGAAGTCCCGTGGCGGCACATTAGATACGATTGAAGGTCTGCCGGCGCTCTTATTGCCAAACGACACGTACCTTGTGCAACTCGGTCCCAAGACGCTCGGCGGGATGGCGCCGGCGAACCGTCAGGAAGTGGTGCGTTGGATTCGGGAAGTGCGCAAACCATCCCCGCCTCCGCTCTCACCTTACCTGCAAAAGGCGGCCGTGTACTCCGACGAGGCTGGCAGCGAGATCATTATGGCCCTGGATCTGGATGGCGTGATGTCGTTCGAAAAAGTCGGCAAGTACCTGAAATCGCACCAGAAAGACCTGGATGAGTGGCAGGCAGATCTGATCAAGACAACGCGATTGTTCACCAACATTCAGGGGATCCGAATCGGCGTACGCATCGGTGAGAAACAATCCAGCAAGATCGCCGTGGATTTGAGTACCGACGCTTCATCCGTCGCATCTTTTGCTAAGCCGCTATTGCTCCAGGTCTTGTCCGACAAGGGTGCATTGATCGAGGACTTTCAGTCATGGACCGTCCAGACCAAGGGCAAAGAGATCTCACTGGCCGGTACGCTCTCGGACAGCGGCAGGCAGCGGTTGATGAGCTTAATCGATTCGCCGGTCTCTGAAGACAGCCTGGCCAAGGGGCCGAGCGTCAGTCCCGGCGAACTGCCGGCAACGGAGGCGAAGAAGTCGCGGGAATACTTTCGGGCGGTAGTGAGAATGGCCGACGATCTGAAGAAAGACATGCGCAATTCCAAGAACCTCGCTTCCACCCAATTGTTTTTCGATAAGTATGCCAAGCGGATCGAGCGAATGCCCATCCTCGGCGTGGACCAAGAACTCTTGAATTACAGCGCCTTTGTCGCCGATACCCTGCGCCAGGCGAGCGGCTCGGTAAAGACCATGGGAATCCAGACGAACGTTCGCCAAACGCAGGCTACCGGCGGCGGCGTGTATTCGGCCACCGGCGGCTATTACGGCTATGGAGGCTATCGCTACGGAGCTTATGGCGTCTACGGCCGCGGCGCACAGATGGCCGACCTCAAGGCCGCCGGCGCACAAAAGCGCGTGGTCGGGGCGGAGGAGACGGCCATCATGGCCACCGACGTTCAGAAGCTGCGTCAAGACCTCATCGCCGCCACCACCGACATCCGCCGCAAGATGACCCAGAAGTACCAGATGGAGTTTTGAAGCAATCTTGTCTCTTGTCCCATAATACTTCAATGTGCGCAAGTATGTTATTAGCAAGATGTTAGCCGACGCGTTTAACCGCGATCAGCGTATCAAAAACTATCTGGCAGACACGTATCGGTTTTCGCTGTCGAATGGCCGCGATAGATAATCTTTCAGATGCATTGACAGTCTTTAAATGGTTTGAGGATTTGTTTTGCATTTTTTGGGAATAATGGATTTTAAAGCTTGTCCCGGTGCACTTTGACGCCAATAATTCCTCGCCGAATCTGTGTAGCATTCTGTAATCGTATCATTCTACGGACGGATGCCGCGGAAAAGCGGTATCTTGTGCCAGGAGTCTATCATCGCACGAATGAGTGCAAATCTGTCTTAACTATTTCAGTTTCAATCATGCGAAGGAGGTGCGAATATGAAGTGCTATAAGTTATTGCTTTTTGCGATTGGGATGTTTGTACCGGCGCTGGTCTGTGTGTTTGCAGCCGATGCCTTTGCCCAGGCCGCCAAAAAGCCGAACATACTGTTCATCATGGGCGACGACGTCGGCTGGTTCAACGTGGGCGCCTACCACCAGGGCATCATGTCCGGCAAAACGCCGAACCTGGATAAACTCGCTTCGCAGGGAATGCGGTTCACCGATTACTACGCCGAGGCGAGTTGCACGGCGGGCAGGGCGAACTTCATCACCGGTGAAATCCCCCTGCGCACCGGATTAACGACCGTGGGCCAGGCCGGCGCCGACGTGGGCCTTCCGGCCCAAGCCTGCACGATCGCCACCGCGCTGAAGTCGCTGGGCTACGCCACCGGCCAGTTCGGCAAAAATCACTTGGGCGATCTGAACAAGTACCTTCCGACGGTACATGGATTCGACGAATTCTTCGGCTACCTGTACCACCTGGACGCGATGTCCGACCCGTATTGGTTCGATTATCCCCAGGACTGGATCGACAAAACCGGCCCGCGCGATCTGGTGCATTGCTGGGCGACCGACACGGATGATCCCACCGAGCAACCGCGCTGGGGCAAGATCGGCAAACAGAAGATCGTGGACGAAGGCCCATTGGCCCCGTTCCCGAACATGAAGGATATGCAGAACTGGCAGGAAGGCCGCAAGGCCAAGTACGACATGGAAACCTTCGACGAGGTGCTGGTCAAGAGTTCCTGCGACTTTATGGACAAAGCCAAGAAAGACGGCAAGCCGTTCTTCATCTGGCACAACACCACGCGGATGCATGTCTTCACCTACCTTTCGCCAAAATACCAGGCCATGATGAACCCCAAGAACAACTACAACGTCGAGGAGGCCGGCATGGCTCAATTGGATGACAGCATCGGCGCGTTGCTTAAGCACCTGGACTATATCGGCGAGGCCGACAATACAATCGTGGTATTTACAACCGACAACGGGGCTGAAGTGTTTACCTGGCCCGACGGCGGCATGACGCCCTTTAAGGCCACCAAGGGCACATCCTTAGAAGGCGGATTCCGCGTGCCGTGCATCGCCCGCTGGCCAGGACACATCAAGCCGGGCACCATCGAAAACGGCATCTTTTCCGGGCTGGACTGGTTCCCCACGCTCTTGGCCGCCGCCGGCAATCCAAACATAACCGACCAGTTGCTTAAAGGCGTAAAACTCGGCGACCAGACCTACAAGAACCACCTCGACGGCTATAACCAACTCGATCTGCTGCTGGGCAAAGCGCCGTCGGCCCGACACGAGCTGTTCTACTTCAGCGGTCCTCAACTCGGGGCCCTGCGCATCGATGACTTCAAGTTCCAGTTCCTGCAGCAGCCGCAAGGCTGGCCCGGCCCGAAGGTCGTGACCGACATGCCCACGATTGTGAACCTGCGACAAGATCCGTTCGAGCGGACGCCGTCCCTCGACAGCATAGGCACGAACGACCTGGCCTTTGGCTACGGCAACGACTTCTTTGCCCGCGAGTTCTGGCGCTTCGTCCTGGTCCAGCATTACGTGGGAAAACTCGCCATGACGGCGATTGACTACCCGCCCATGCAGGATCCGGCCTCCTTCAACCTGGAGGCCATAAAGAAGAAGATCGAGGCCGCGATCAAACAACACGAAGGTGATTAGCGCGGCGTTCGGAGCGAGCGCTCCACTCGCGGGGCGCTCGCTCCCACGCGTTGAAACAGACAAAACCAATACGAACAGGGAACAATCAAGAGGTCGAAAAAGGAGTGTGCGCTGTTCAGACATATCGACTCGCAGCGCAGCTTTTATTCGAACATTCAATGCATGAAAATCAAAACCATGGGGACAAACCCAATCATTATTATTCGCTTGCGCAAGCGTATTGTTTCCGCGGCTGCGATCCTGGCGGTCTTAGCTAGTTGCGCCACCGCCCAGACGGAAAAACAGGCTGCACGCCCCGGCGATTCCGGGTTTTCGTTTGCCGTGTACGGCGACTCAAGATCGATGATGTACCTGCCTTACAAAGCAGACCAGGAGACAGAGGCTCGCGAACTGATGGCAGACATGTTCGGGCTAGTGCTGCCGGAGAAAGTCGCGGTTGAGGTCATCAAAAAAGAGGTCAAGCTCATCTACGATCCGGACACGCATGAGTTGGTGGAAATGGTCATGCCGTTTATGACCCACTCCGAAGTGACCTATCTGACGATAGATAAGGGCTGGGTCACCGAGGCCTCGGTCGAGGACGTGAAATTGCTTTCCGGCGTGCGCCGCACGATGTTCCGCCTGCTTGGGGGCGACTGGATTGCACGCGAAATAGTGAAAGACGTCCGCAGCGGACGGGCCAAGTTTATTCTCAGCACCGGGGACCTGGTTTGGTGGGGCCGGCAGGGCGGCAAACCCTCCGACAACCCGTACTGGAAACTGGTGAACGAGGAAGTATTAAAGCAATTGCCGCCCCCGGACGACCAGATGCGGGCCGCCGGGTTGCCCGGCCGCGTTTTTCCGGCCGTGGGGAATCACGAAGTTTGGGACGACTCCGACGTTGAAGGTCTGTTGAGTGCTTTTCCGTATTTGAAACAGTTCGGGGTCTCGGACAAGCAACTCACCTACAAGTTCGATTACAACGGCGTTCGCTTTATTTTCTTGTGGACCGGCAAATACGACTATAACGCACCCACAAGCTGGAGCGCCACGCGACCCACGTACGAAGAACAGATGAAGGAGTTGAAGCAGTGGTTGGATGAAGCCAAGGCTGCCGGGACCAAGAAGGTCTTCATTACCTTCCACTGCCCAGCCTTCTGCCGCTCCGGCATGGGCCCCATCCCCGAGGCTCAGAATCCGCACAAGATCATCGCGTCGTATGCGAAAGACCTGGAGATTGTCGTGTTCAACGGGCACGTGCATACCACCGAGCTTTACGAGGTGGATGGCGTGAAGTACCTGCTTTTAGGCGGCGGGGGCGCCGAGCAAGATCCAATCCTTCCCGGCAGGACCCACATCAAGGTGCCCGAAGGTTATCCTCAGGATCTCTATTGGAAAGGTGCGAGCCCCAAGGAGGATTACAACTACGTGCTCGTGGACGTCGAGCCCGGACAGAAGACGAAGTTTACGCTCAATCGCTTCCGGCCGTGGTCGGCCGAGCCGTTCGCGACCGTGGAATTGTTTGGCTCTCCCAAATGAAGGCGAGGGTCGGCAAACAATGAAAAAACTGCTCATCGTAGCTGCACTGATTGAGGCAGGCGCCGGCATTGGGCTGATTTGTTGCCCGTCGGCGGCGGTGACGATGCTGTTGGGTTCACCGCTCGACACGCCCGCCGGGTTGACGCTGGGGCGCGTGGCCGGAGCGGCGCTTTTGCGCTGGGCGTCGCCTGCTGGCTCCTGCATTACAACGCGCAAAGCGGCACTGCGAGAGGGTTAGTCAGTGCGATGCTGCTGTATAACCTTGGCGCAGTTGTTATCCTCGGAAGCGCCGGTATTCGGTCGCGACCTGTCGGACTCGCCTTGTGGCCGGCCGTTGTGCTTCACCTGGCGATGTCCGTCTGGTGTATTGCATGTCTTCTGAAAAAACCAAAGAAGATCAGAGAAGACACGCAATA
The DNA here is from genome assembly GCA_963838495.1 of Pirellulales bacterium. GTDB lineage: Bacteria > Planctomycetota > Planctomycetia > Pirellulales > Thermoguttaceae > JBEKIK01. The sequence continues at coordinate 2,440,640 of CAWIRC010000001.1, forward strand.
GACAGAAATGCGCCAAACATTGCCAGTATGAAGATGGTTGCAAGAACAAGTTAGTTCTTTGGCGTTTGGCGGTCGTCAGCCGCCCCTTTTCTACTGGCCCATCGGCTGTGAACGCCCCAAACGATAGCCAGAAACAATAAGGAGCCGATAAATCCCGCGACCACTTCCTGAAAGCTGATAGTCACCGCGCCCAAGAGCCCGAGATTGATTTTAAGGACCTTGAATAAGAAACCTCCGATCAAGGCCCCCACCAAACCGATGCCCAGGTTAAGGATCCGGCCGAATCCCTCTTTCCGGCCTTTCACTAGCATGCCCGCCAGCGATCCCGCCAATGCACCGACGATCAACCAGGCAACCACTTCATCAAATGTAATCTGCATGAAAGTCGCTCCTATAAAGATTGATGGTACGTTTTCGACTTTTAGTTGAATAAGTACGATCGAGCCAAAGTCTCTCGATGCTCATCCTATGGAAGAGTATTATATCAGGTTTTAGAACAGCAACCATATAGTCCGCCCTTATCAGCGAATGCAATCTCCAAAACACCATATTAGAAGCAGTATATGAAAAGTCCTCTCAGTTCGTCCTGGTTTAGACTATTCGAACGTCCGTTCCCGCGTGCTTTGGGTTGCTGCCGAAAGGGCCGCCGGACGTTACCCAAGCCTGCACTTCGGGCTAGTGTTCCGCATTCTGTGCCAGAAATCACGAACCATGAATTTCCCGGGCTAGGAATTGGGCGAGGCAGTATGTTAGAATCGGCCCTGCGGAGATACTGTCAATATAGATGCATTATATTGAGATGAAGAAGACTGGCTGGGGGCCGATCATGGAAAAATCGCAGTTTGATCCCCGACTATTGACCTGCAAAAAACGACTATTGTTGGCCAAGAGGTGGTTCCTGTTCGGAATTGTCGTCATATTGGCCCTGGATCTGGGCTGTCAGAAACAGCCGGAAGCACAATCCCATTCGTCCGCTTCATCTACTCCTGCACTACAAGTTAATGACGAGCAGACACCAAGCCAGCAGAAAGCACTTGCGGGCTCGAAAAGCTGCCGCGATTGCCACGAGGAATTTTATCGGCTTTGGTCCACCTCGCGGCACGGCCTGGCCATGCAGCCTTATACGGCCGAGTTCGCCAAGGCCAATCTGACATCGCAGGAAGGCGACGTCGCCATCGGCAAATGCAATTACCGGGCGGAGGTCGGCAACGGGGAGGGCTGGATCAAAGAAAACGGCCCCGGCGGCGGGCATAAATATCCCATCGCGCACGTCATGGGCGGAAAGAACGTGTATTATTTCCTCACGCCCCTGGATCGCGGCCGGTTGCAGGTCCTGCCGGTGGCCTACGACGTGCACAAGAGGGCCTGGTACGACATGGCAGCCAGCGGGGTGCGGCATTTTCCCGACCGCCGCGACGAAGCCCTGGATTGGACCGACCGCATGTTCGCCTTCAACACCACTTGTTTCAACTGCCACGTAAGCGAACTTTCGACCAACTACGATCTGGCGACCGATACGTATCATACAACCTGGGCCGAGCCGGGAATAAGTTGCGAATCGTGCCACGGGCCCGGGGCCGAGCACGCCCGCGCAATGGAGGCCGGAGTCCAAGTATCGCTCCCCTCTCCCGTTTTGGGAGAGGGGCCGGGGGTGAGGGGCCTCACCTCGAAAGACATCAAAATAATCCGCACAAAAGATTTCACCGCGGAACAGATGAATGATATGTGCGCGACCTGCCATGCCAAGATCGTGCCTTTATCGACCGATTTTCTGCCGGGCGATAAATTCTTCGACCACTACGACCTGGTGACGCTGGAACACCAGGATTATTACCCCGACGGCCGCGATCTTGGCGAAAACTACACGTATACGTCATGGTTGATGAGTCCCTGCGTCAAGTCGGGCAAGCTGGATTGCAACCACTGTCACACCCCCAGCGGAAGAATGCGATACGAAGGAGAGAACTCCAATCAGTCGTGCAGGCCGTGCCACGAGAATTATGTCAAGAATCCCGCGGACCACGGCCGGCACCAGCCCGGCAGCAAGGGAAACGAGTGTATCGGCTGCCACATGCCCATGACGCGGTTTGCCGCCATGGGCCGCACCGACCACTCGATGCGACCGCCTGCGCCGGCGGCGAGCATGGCCTTCAAGTCGCCCAATGCCTGCAACTTGTGCCATGCCGACAAGGATGCCGCCTGGTCGGACGAGTGGATTCGCAAGTGGTATCCGCGCAATTACCAGGCCGAAATGCTGAGGCGTGCGGAGTTGATCGACCAGGCCCGCAAGCGTGATTGGCGGCGGCTGCCGGAAATGCTGGCCGAATTAAATAAGCAAGACAACGATCCGATATACAGGAATTCCCTGGTCCGGTTGTTGCGCGGCTGCGACGACGAGAGTAAATGGCCGGCGCTCATGGAAATGTTGCGGGATTCCTCGCCGCTGGTCCGCTCGAGCGCGGCCTCGGCCTTGGGCGATCACATTACGCCGGAGACCATAAAGGCCCTGCTGGCGGCGACCGCCGACGTGTCGCGATTGGTGCGGATCCGCTGCGCCATGTCCCTGGCGGCATTGCAGCCTGAGCAGATACAAAATGATCGCGATCGCCGAAATCTGGAGCGGGCGGTGCGTGAATTCATGGCCGCCATGACCGCCCGGCCGGACGATTGGGCGTCTTACGCCAACGTGGGCAATTTTTACATGGACCGGGGCGATTTTCCGGCTGCCATCGGCTATTTCGAGACGGCGGCAAAGCTGGAACCGCGGCAGATCGGGCCCATGGTAAACGCCGCCATCGCCGAGAGCAACCTGGGCCGCGCCGACAAGGCCGAAGCGTGCCTGATGCAGGCGCTGAAATATGATCCCGACAATGCGGCGGCGAATTTCAATCTCGGGCTGCTCCGCGGCGAGCAGGGACGCTTTCAGGAAGCAGAAGCGTCGCTGCGCAAGGCGCTAAAGACCGATCCGCAGATGCACCAGGCGGCATATAACCTGGGCGTGATCTTGGCCGATCGCGATCTCGACGAGGCCATCCAGTGGTGCGAGAAGGCGCATCAACTCCGCCCCAGCGAGCCGAAATATACGCAAGCCTTGGAGTTCTACAGGCGGCGAAAAGCGGAGGCAAAAGGCAAGTAGGCTGCGTTTCACGCACCCTACGGCGCTGGAGTTTGCCGGTTGTTCGGGAAATAACGGTTCTGCGGGCATCTTATCTGTTACTGGCCTTATTAATCGCTTCATACGATTATTGGACAATCCCGATTAATTCGATAGTCCTGCACAATTTGTAGGGAGCAGGGATCGAACCTCCGACACTCTGATCAACTCATGGAGGACCGCCATGAAGGACAGCCGCCTTTTCGCCATAATTATATTATTGTCAGTTTTGAGCGTTAGTTCCGGGCCGGTCCTGGGCCAGGGATACGGCACCGATACGCAAAACGTACTGACGCCCGCCGCGGGCGGCATGGCCGGGGTGAGCATTGCCGAGCCGCAGGACGTACCGGCGGCGGTATTCGGAAATCCAGCCACACTGTCCCAGTTTCACGGGACGCAATTCACTTTGGGCGGCACTGGGCGGAAGGATACCCGACCGTAACCAACAATGGTTCGCTCAATCAGCTCAATCCCGGAACGCCGTTCAGTGTCACCTCTCGGACGCAGGGATTTACGGTCCCCGAGATCGGAGTGACCCAGGATCTCAGCTCCTTGAACCTTCCTGGAACCCTCGGCTTGGGCCTTGCGGGCCTCAGCGGCCTGGGCGCGGAGTACAGGGGCAGGGTGCCCGAAAACAGCGGACTAAATGACTTAAGCAGCGAATACCTGGTGCTGGGCGTGAATATGGGCGCCGGGTTCAATTTGACCGATCAGTTGTCGGCGGGCGCTCGATGACGCTGGGATCGGGCTTCGAACAACTGGGATTCACCGGGCCGCTGCTGAGCTCGGCAATGGTGAACGCCTACGGCCTGCGCGGCTCGTTCGGGCTGGACTACAATTTGAACGAGTGCAACACGATAGGCGCGTTCTATCAGACCCGGATGGACTTCGATTTTCCCAATGCGGTTCGCTTCAATAATACATACCGCGATATTCTCATATCACAGCCGGAAACGGTGGGAATTGGACTGGCCAATCGCAGCCTTATGAACGGCGATCTGCTGATTGCCGCCGACGTTTACTACAAGGTCTGGGACAACGCGCCTTTGTACGAGGATATATTCGTCAATCAGTGGGCGTTCGCAACCGGCATGCAGTTGACCCGGGGAAAGACAAAATACCGCCTCGGCTATGGATATAACACCAATCCGTTAAACCACAACGTGGGAAATCGCCTGGACGGATTTCCCGTGGCAAAAGACGAGGTGCAATTGTTCCAGGCGGCGAGCATGGCCACGATCAACCAGCACCGGATTACCGCCGGCATCGGGCGGGAAGGTTTCTTAGTGCCCAGCCTTGACCTGGACCTGTTCGGCGGAGGACTGCTCAGCGCAGGCGACCAGTTCGGCAACAACCACGTATCGGTGGCCGCGTATTACCTGGGTCTTGGCTTGACATGGCGCTACGGATGCTGCGATTGTCCGTAGAAGGTGACGCTATACATAACTCCCTAAAACTGGAATCGTTGCGATGCAAAACCCGCACAATGCCCGGCCATTGAGGAACAAATTTCTAATATTACGTTGGGACGGGAGTTGTACTCCCGTCCCTGCCGGCAAATCAGGGGCGACAGTACAACTGTCGCCCCAACAAAATGTAATTTTAACATTTTGGGATTCAATAATCAGAGACATGTGGAAGTCATGCATCTTATGTCTTGTTATAGTTTTTACCGATCATACGGCGATTGCCGGCGAAAACTGCCAGCAGGGCAACTGCACCCAGTGTTGCCTTGGCAGTTCGGCGATTCTATGTTGCGGGGACTGCTACTGCCGCAAGCCGCTGCCGTGCGTGCCCTGTGCGTGCAATTGCTGGTGCCCGGACTGTTATTGCCGCAAGCCCATGCCTTGCGTGCCTTGCCCGTGCAACTGCTGGTGCCCGGACGACTATTGCCGCAAGCCGATGCCGTGCGTATGCTGTCCGCCGCCTGTTAAGTGCAATTGTTGCGGGCGCGGTTGCGGGAAATAATCTATTTCATCTGAATTACCTTTTTTCCGGTTTGTTGGAGCCTTCTTTGCTAAAGGGATTACCGCGTGCGGCGTTTGGTCGAAACGTATGGCCGATCACCACTTCCATTCCTTCTTTCACGTCCGGGCCGCTGATCTCGGTCAGCGCGCCGTTGCTAAGTCCGGTTTGAACCACGATGCGCCGCAAGTGCTTGCCGTCTTGAGATATCACCCATATTATTCCACGATTTTGTTTATCGAGAGTGGTATACATGTCTTTTAGCGCATCGAACGCCTTTTGGACCGAATCTTGATTACCGTCTACAATGGTCACACCCAAGTCCTCCACCAATTCCGGCCGGGGCATCCAGCGCAGGATAGAGTTTTGGACACATAGCACGTCGCGGTGGGCGTTGACCTCGAATTTCACGTTCGCCGTCATATCCGGCCAGAGTTTTCCGTCGGGGTTGTCAAAGGCCACAATCACGGCGTAATGGTGAACCATGCTTGCGTCGCAGTGAATCTGCGTCACTTTGCCGGTAAACGTCTGTTTTGGGAATGCATCGACGGTAAAGCTTGCCGGCATTCCTTCGTGAATCCGGCCGATGTCGGCTTCGTTAACCGACGCCCAAATTTGCATCTTTTTCAGGTCCTTGGCAATGAAGAACAGGCTGGGAACGTCGGAGGTCCTCGGAGCCACGTTCTGGCCGACGTTCACCCGGCGGACGATGATCACTCCGCTTATCGGCGAGGTGATTATCGTGCGTTCGAGGTTGATTTGGGCTTGCTCCAGCGCTGCCTTGGCTTGCTCCAACGCGGCTTCAGCGGCGTTGACGGCCAACTTGGCCGCGAGCAAGTCGTTTTCAGATATGGTGTTTTTGTCGAGCTTCTTGGCCGATTCGTACTTCGACTTCGCCAGCGCCAATTCGGCCTCGGCGCGCCTTACGACAGCCTTTTCCTGCTCGACCTTCAGCTTATGTACGGCATCATCGATGCGGGCCAGGACCGTGCCTTGTTCGACCGGCGAATTGTAATCGATCGTCTTGCCCTTGAACTTGGGATCGCCCGCCCCGCGCGGATCGTCGCCCAGGCTCACGATCTGCCCGCTCACTTGGGCCGAAACCTCAGCGGTTCCCTCGGGCTGGATGGTTCCCGAAGCGCTGACCATCGCCGTAATATCGCCGCGGGTTATTTGCGCGGTGTAGAATGTTACCGATCGCTCAGCCGGTTTCGCCTTTTCATCGGGCGCTTCCGGTGCGATATCGGATTTCACCTTTATTCGCCCCTGGGGCTCCCTATCAGAGCCGGGCTCTGCATCGAGCGCAGGATTCGGAACTGCCGCTGTTTCAGACGCCTTTTTCAGCACCAATAGGCTTATGCCCGAACCCGGAGTGGATTCGAACTCCTCCGGAGGCTTGTCGCCCGTGCGATATGCAATAGTCAGCCGGTCGCCATCGAACTTGTAAATGCCTGATAGTTTGACTCGACCCATCATCTTCTCCGGGTTTACTTCCATCCAGGCGTTTATCGTGATTGTCTTCGGTATCTTGGTCGGATCGATCGTAAAGAACCCACTAAAGAGGCCGCCCTTCGGTGGAAATCCATCCTTATCAAAGTTGATCGAACGGTTTGAGAAGCGGCATTTTTTTCCGCCCACCGGCGCCGCCTTGCCGTCATGTATTTCGCTTTCGACTTGCCAATCTGCGCCGCTCATTGCCTGCTCATCTTCAGAGGGCTTGTACCGCTCCAGCACGAGCAGCACGTCCGTGGAGTTCTCATCAACCGCGAAATCATTCGGTCGCTGCTGCGATTTCAAGGTGGGAAAGTATTTCGTAAAAATCATAGTGAGTCGGCCGCCTTCAATTTTGTATATTCCCCACGCAGCGAGTTTTCCCGCCCATATAAAATCGATCGTCTTGGGCTCCGCAGTTGGATCGATGCTGTAGTCGATCCACAATCCATGCATATCGAGCCATCCTTCGTAGATGTGAATGTAATCCAGTTTCATTAAATCGGTAATCGACATCCAGATCCCTTCAGCTTCCTTGCCTTTTTCGAGGTGCACTATCTTCCATGGGCCCTGGAGAGTCTTAAACTCGGCGCCGGGACTGGAGACGGTTTTTTTGCGGGCTTCGGGCTTGGCCGCGATTCTTAGGTCGATATTACCACTCTCATTAACCGTAGCTGTGCTTCCTAACGGCACATCGACTGTGGTTTCCTTGCCGTCTTTGTTGATTTTGATAATGATTCCCAAAGCAAAACCGGCGGCCATGAAGGCTACGGCAACGGCGATGAAGATGGGGATCGAGCGGAGGCGAGACGGAGCTGGGAGCGGTTTAGTCCGAATATCCGCGCTTTCGCCCGCCCTCACCCTAGCCCTCTCCCGGAGGGAGAGGGGATCAATGGAGATTGCCCGCGTGATTACGTCAATGAGGTTTGCACCGGCGCAGAATGGTTCTATCGCTTTGGCCACTTCGGCGGGAGTGGGGAAACGATCGGCGGGGTTTTTGGCTAGCATTCGATCGAGGATCGCGGAGAGTTCTTGCGGAATGTCGGCGACCAGTTGACTTATGGGCGGCGGAGTTTTTTGCACGTGGGCGTTGAGCTTGTCGAGCGTGGCATGATACTCCGGGCCGCCAAATGGGGCCTGGCCGCTTAAGAGCTTGTAAAGCGTGCAACCCAGGCTGTAAATGTCCGCGCGGATATCGACCGTGCGGCTGTCGGAGGCCTGTTCCGGGGCCATGTAGTCGGCCGTGCCCATGGCTTGGCCGGAATTAGTCAATTCGGAAACAAAGGGGACAGGCACCGAGCTGCGCTCGGAGCCAGTCCCCGCGGCCTCGGCATAGAACCGTGCCAGGCCCAGGTCCAAAAGTTTTACTTCGCCGGCGCGTAAGCATGATGTTCGATGGCTTTATATCGCGGTGCACCAGCCCGTGCTCGTGGGCACATTGAAGGGCCAAGGCCGTGCGGCGGATTATTTCGCAGGCATCGGCGACGCCCAACGGCCCAAGCCGATGCACGATCTCGGCCAGGTCCAGCCCATCAACAAATTCCATAATAAGGACCGGCGTGCCGTCGATCTCCCGGGCGTCGTGGGCCTGGACAATGTTGGGGTGAGCCAGCCGGCCGACGGCCTTCATCTCGCGTTCGAAGCGGGTGATCGCCCGGCGATCTTCCAGGCGGCCGCGGGGCAAGACCTTTATCGCTACTACCCGGTCGAGCTTGGTTTGCAATGCCTTAAAGACCCTGCCCATGCCGCCGCGACCAATCTCCTCTAAAATCCGGTATTCACCGAGAGAAGATGGAATGACAACATTCTCACTGGGTCCTGTCGCAGCGCCGGCGATTACCTCGGCCAGGGCGGTTTGAAATTGCGGCTCGGCCAGGCAGGACTCGCTGCTAAGCGGCGTACGCAGACGGCCGATGAGCGTATCCTCGGCGTCTTCCAGGGTGACGATCGTGGCCTGGCAATCGGGACAAGATTCCAGATGCCCGGCCAACTGGTCCGATTGTTCGTCGGACAACATGCCGATTGAATATTGGAGAAGTGTTTCCCGGCTGGGGCAGGTTTGTGCGGGCATGTTGAGGATCTCCTGCGTAGGGTGCATGAAATGCACCGGAATTCGCAATTATATATATAGTGCGTATCACGCACCCTACATCGCATCTATTATTGCAAATTTTCAATTGCAAAATGCAAATTGAAAATTGAACAACCGTAACCGTCTATATTAATAACGCGGGGGCCTTACAGCATTTTGGCGGAATGGACCGAACATCTTGCCGGACATTGGGTTGTAGATATACAGAGAACATAAAGCCACGACCGTCGCTCGCGGACTGGTTACGGACAACGCTGTTTTCTGGACGATGGTGTTATGAAAATACATCCGAGGCCCCTGGTGTGTTCACCGGGGGCTAAATAATATCCAATAAGAATGCGGCTTATTGCGGTAGTTCGCGCATTACCTGGCGGAGTCGGCGGAGGACGCGGGATTTGGCCGTGTATACGGCGGGAACGGTCATTTTCAAATCTTCCGCGACCCGAGACGAGGGCTGGTCCTGGATCGTGACCCGCCAGAATGCCTCCCAAGTGCGGTTTTCAAATTCGTTGCGGATCAGATCCAGCGACCGACGCGAAAGCCAAGCGGCCGAGTCGGCGTCGGGCCGGATGGATTCCTCGGAGAGCTCGGGCGGTTGAGGAACTTCGGCCAGTTGCAGTTGCGCGGTGGTGCCGCCCCGGGCCTCGGCCTTGCCACGCCGGCGGCGGTTCAGATCATGGACCTTGTTCTTGGTGATCGCGGCAAGCCATGCGTTGAAACTGTCTTGGGGCTTGTCACGATGAAAGTCGGATAGATGAAGCATCACCGCCGAGAGCACCTCCTGGAGCACGTCGGCGGAATCGTCGGCGCTTAAACCAGACCGCCGGCACCAGCGATAGACGACCGGGCTGTAGAGGCGCACGAATCGCTCCCAGGCCTCGCTCCGGCCGCAGCGAAGCTGGTCCAAAAGCGTCGAGGAAACCGAACTCGATTCAGGAGATATGGCCATGTTTTACCGCCTGCATCCATCATAGCATGACTTGCCAGCGGTGGGTATATCTGTCATCATATAGTGATCGTATTTGCAGATATTGTTTATTGCAAATTGAACTGAACACTGAAAACCGATTACTGAAAACCGACAACCGTGTATTTACCTTCCCGGGCCGACACGGCCCGGCTCTGAATAGAATCCCGGACATAGACGAGGCCAGATATGAGCGACGTACCGGCAACGGCAAAGAAGATTATTGCCAACGTGGAAAAGGTGATCGTCGGCAAGCGCCGGCAGATAGTATTGTCACTGGTTTCGTGGTTTTGCGGGGGTCACGTGCTTTTGGAAGACGTGCCGGGCGTGGCCAAGACCATGCTTGCCCGGGCGCTGGCCCAGAGCGTGGGCTGCACGTTCAAGCGTATCCAGTGCACGCCGGACCTGCTGCCCACGGACGTGACCGGCGTTTCGGTTTTCAACCAGAAGACGACGGATTTCGAGTTTCGGCCGGGGCCGATCTTCGCCCAAGTGGTGCTGGCCGACGAAATCAACCGGGCCACGCCGCGGACACAGTCGGCGCTTTTGGAGGCCATGGCCGAGGGGCGCGTGACGGTGGATGGCGTGAGCCATGAATTGCAACCGCCGTTCTGGGTGATCGCCACGCAGAATCCGATCGACCACGAGGGCACGTTTCCGCTGCCCGAGGCCCAGTTGGACCGCTTTCTGGTGCGTTTCAGCCTGGGATACCCGAGCATGGACGAGGAATTGAAGATGCTGGAGCTTTTAGAGCACGGCAGCCCGCTGGATAAACTGGAGCGGGTGGTCGGGGCCGAGGAGATGCTGGCGGCGCAGCAGGCGGTGCGCAACATCCACGTGGATATGAAGGTTCGCCGCTACATCACCGAAATAGTGCATAGCACGCGGAACTCGGACGACATCAGCCTGGGCGGCAGCCCGCGGGCGTCGCTGGCCCTCTTCCGCACCGCGCAGGCGCTGGCCGCCATCTCGGGGCGGAACTACGTGCGGCCCGACGACGTGAAACAAATGACCGGGCCGGTGCTCGTGCATCGGATCATCCTCCGCCCGGAGAGCCGGCTGAGGAAACTCACGGCGGCGGCGGTCGCGGCCCAGGTGGTCGAGCAAGTGCCGGTGCCGCTCTTGGCCAAGGAGACGAAGGAACCGGAAACTTTCGAATGAGCATCGATGCTGCAAAGACTTTTTTACGGCCATTTTTTATTGCAAATTGAAAAATGCAAATTGCAAATTGCAAATTGAACAAGGACGACGCTTGCACGATGGGCCTTTATTTATGATCGAATCAAGCCCACGGGTTGCAACCCGTGGGCTTGGCACAATATTTTTCATGCCGAGAATTGAATACTGAGAACTGAGAACGGTCTTGTCGAACTATTCATGCGTTCAGTACGTAAAACAAGGAGGAACCTAACAACACAAACGTCATGAAAGGAGTTTCGACATGGCCGGGACACGCAAAGGTACGTATAAAATAACAAATTGGAGAAAATACAACGAGTCTCTCGTTAAGCGGGGGTCGATTACCTTCTGGTTTAACGAGGACACGATTGACAAATGGCATCACAACAATGCGAAACCCAAGGTTGGACACCCTTTTGTCTTCAGCGATACGGCAATCGAGTGTATGCTCGTTTTGCGAGAGCTTTTTCAATTGCCCTATCGCCAAACGGAAGGATTGGGAAAATCGCTTGCCGAACTGATGGAAGTAATCATTGATATACCGGATTATACGTCGTTGGCCAAGCGAGCAGCGAAAATGGCTATATTGCTGGAAGTTAGAAAACATACCGGCCCGATCGACGTGGTTGTAGACAGCACCGGGCTTAAGGTTTTCGGCGAAGGCGAATGGAAAATGCGTAAGCATGGCAAAACGAAACGTCGTTTCTGGCGAAAGTTGCATTTGGCGATCAATCCGGATACGCATGAGATCGTGGCGGAAACCATGACGGAAAATAGTTGCGATGACGCCGGCCAAACGGACAACCTGTTGGATCAAGTCCACTCGCCGGTTGAAAAATTGTATGGCGACGGAGCTTACGATCAACGAAAGGTTTACAGAACGTTGAAAAAACGCGGGATAAAGGCAATCATCCCGCCGCGACGCAACGCGAAGATTTCGCGACACGGAAATTCTCGTGGCCGTCCTCTGGCACGGGACTTGGCGATTCGAGAAATCCGCCGCCACGGCCGCAGGCACTGGAAAGAGCGAGTCGGCTACCATCGCCGCAGCCTTTCGGAAACAGCCATGTATCGAATGAAATGTTGCTTCGGCGACCATTTGAAAAACCGTTTGATTCAAAATCAAAAAACAGAAACACGACTAAGATCTAAAATCCTTAACAAATACACCCACCTCGGACTTCCTTTGTTCGAGTGGAATTAGTCAACAAGACCACTGAGAACTGACAACTGATAACCGTGATATGAAATGGTTCGCCGGCATTGTCCTTTTGTTGATCGTCGCCCTCGGCTTTGGGCTGGGACTGATGGCCTACGCCATGTATGCCCTGCTGGGGATCATGATCGTCAGCCGCTGGCTTTCGCGGTATTGGATCGGGAACCTCTCGGCCACAAGAGAGTGCAACCGCTACTCGGTCAACGTGGGCGATACCGTGGCCGTGGTGATTACGGTAAAAAACTCCGGTTGGCTGCCGGTGGTGTGGGTGCTGTCTGAAGACTTGCTGCCGCGGCGGGCGTTTATGTACCAACCGCCGAGCTTGCAGGTGCAGGGCAGCCGAATTCAGTTGGCCATGCTTGGCGGCCGGGGCAGGCACACGGTGTTTTACCAGTTGAAGTGCAACCGGCGGGGATATCACCAGATCGGCCCGCTGGTGGTCGAGACGGGCGACTTGTTCGGCCTGCACCGGCGCTATCGGGTGCTCAGCGCGCCGCATTTTCTGCTGGTGTATCCGGAGGTCGTGCCGCTTCAGGGCTTTGAATTGGCATCGCGCCGGCCGATAGGCGAGGTCCGCATTATGCACCGGCTTTACGAAGATCCCACGCGGATTGCGGGGGTGCGCAGGTACGAGACGGGCGATCCCCTCAATCGCATACACTGGCGGGCCACCGCGCGGACGGGCCAACTGCATTGCAAACTTTACGAGCCGTCGTGCATCGCGGGGGCGACCATCGTTTTGGATTTGCACCAGAAGGCGTACGACCCGCACAACGAGCCATATCGATCGGAGTTGGGCATCAGCGCGGCGGCGTCGCTGGCCAACGCGGTTTACGAAATGGACCAGCAGATCGGGCTCGTGACCAACGGGCGCGACGCGGCCGACCGCATCCGCCAGGAAGGCTGGGACTACGACATCCGCTCGCGCAAGGCCGCCCGGCTGGCGGCAAGCATGTTGGATAAGAGCGACCGGCTGGAGCCGGTGGTCGTCGAAACCCGGCGTGGAACCGACCAACTGATGCGCATCCTGGAAACGCTGGCGCGGGTGGAAATAACCGACGGGCTGAGTTTCGCCCAACTGCTTTATGAGACCGCATGGCGCATTCCCCGCGACGCCACGGTGGTGGCGCTTCTGGCATCGCTCGACGTCGATACTGCCGTGGCACTGGGCGAGATGAAACGCAAGGGATTCGCCGTTACGGCGATTTTGAATTTGTACGACGACGTCGAGTTTTACAAGGCATCGGCGCAACTGGCGGCGGAAAACATAGAGGTGCGGCACCTAAAGAGCGTGGAAATGCTGCCCGACTTGTGCCGGCAGCAAGTCTTGCGGTGAACAGTCTGTAAAGCCGCGATCATTGGTCGCGCGGATTTGAATTACGATATTCGTTGGGGCGGCAGTTGTACTGCCGCCCCTAGTGGAGTGATGAAATTATGCCTCGTTCTTATAAAATCAGTTCCGAAGAAAGTTACACATATTTTGTGACCTGCTCTGTTATCGAACATTTACCTCTATTTGAATCCCCCTCTTATGCGAAAATCGTACTTGATAGTCTGGCATATATTCGAGAATACAAACAAACACGGCTCAATGCATTCGTACTTATGTCAACACATTTGCACATGGTGCTTTGGCCAAAGAATGGAGTAAACTTGTCGGACCTACTGCGTGATTTCAAACGGTTTACTTCACGTTCTATATCGCGCATGGCACAAGAGTGGAATGATAAAAATTTTCTTGATCAATTTGCCTCCGCCCGTCTTTCAGGCCGTATGAGTAATGACTCAAAATATCAAGTGTGGCAAGATGGTTCACATCCCGAAGCAATTTATGGCGATGATTTCGCCAGGCAGAAAATCGAATATATTCATTTAAACCCGGTTAAGGCAGGATTAGTCGCCAAAGCGGAAGACTGGCTGTATTCTATGCGCCAGGGCGTATCTGCTAGGCAAACCGACTTATCCTCCAACGGATATTATGACGCTGTGGTAACTCAAGGGGCGACAGTGCAACTGTCGCCCCAACAATGTATAGGCAAAGAGTATAATAGATCCATGCCCCACCGGCTCAAAAAAACGCTGCTCGATTACCTGGTGATCGCCATCAGCCCGGCGCTGATTATGCTGATGGTGGGGAGCCTGGTGTTTTTCTTGATTGAAGTTTTCTACCAGGGCAATTTTACGGGGCGGCTTTTGTATATCTTCGCCTTGTTCGTGATGGCCGCGGTGCTTGTCGCCCGGATTTCGATTGAACAGGGCCGGGAGCGGGCGTTTTTGTTCGCCGTCCCATTGGGCATAGTCACGTTGCTGGCCATCAACCGTTTCGTGCAGTTTCAGGGAGGGATTTTGGAGTCGCTCAGTTTCTTCATTAATCTCGGGCTGATCGCGGTGGTCTGGTGGTCGGCCGACAAGCTGACTTGGGACTGCACGCTTATAGACGAAGACCAGGAAGACACGGGCGAGGGGCTGCTGGAAGCGGTGGGATTGGAAAAATCGAGCAAGGGCGCGATGGAGCGGGAAATAGCGCCCCTGCCCGAGGTGCCGGAGGCGACCACGTCGCGCGACGAGCCGCCGAGCTGGTGGCACCGGTTCATCGAGCGGCGGCGCCGTCCGCACGCGCCGGGCGTTTGGGTGATTTACTTTTCACTGGCGGCATTGCCGCTTTTCGGCATCGGGCAGCTTTTCATTCCGGCAGCCAATCTGGCCGACCGGCAAAATGCGTTCAACCTGCTCTGCGTTTATACGGCCAGCGGTTTGGGACTGCTATTAACCACAAGTTTTTTGGGCCTGCGCCGCTACTTGAGACAACGGCGGCAGGAAATGCCGCTTTCAATCGTCAATCTCTGGCTGATCGTGGGCGGCGCGATAATCGCGGGGGTGATGCTCGCGGCCATGCTCCTGCCGCGGCCGAATGCCGAATACGCCATATCGGCGCCGCCGTTTCGCATCGGCTCGCCCGATCAGCACGCCTCGCAGTACGGCGCGGGCCGAGAGGGCGTCGAGGAGAACCAGCCATCGGCCCAAAGCCAAGAGCGGCAAGACGAGCAATCGGGCTCCACGTCGCCGAACCGGCCGGGAAAGACGCCGTCGGACAAGGCGAATAAAGAGGAAAAGGCGGACAAGACGCCGGCGGACAAGGCGGATCAGCCGGCGTCGGATAAGACGACATCGGAAAAGCCAAAAAAACCGCCCGGTGCAAGCGGCAAATCCGCCGCCGAAAAACAATCGACCGGCACGCCCGGGGGCGGCGCCAAGATGGCAGCAAAGCCATGGACAATGTTCCCCCCGTCCGCTCACTGCCGCGGATCGCGTTTGCCCCTGCGGATTCTTTGCTGGCTCTGTTCAAATGGATTTTTTACGCGGTGCTGATTCTTTTTGTGATATATACCGCGTGGCGGAATCGCGCCGAACTGCTGGCCGCGCTGAGCAACCTCGGGCAATGGCTCGCAGAGTTCTGGCACAATCTTTTTGCCGGAAAAACCCGCGAGGAAGAGGTAGACAGCGACCAACAGGCAGGTCCCCAGGCAAAAAAACCTCGGCCATTTTCCGAATTTACCGATCCATTCATCTCAGGCACGGCCGGGCGCCGTTCACCGGCCGAACTGGTGCGTTACACGTTTGAGGCCCTGGAGGCCTGGGCCTTGGAACACGGCGAGCCCCGGCAGGCGGATCAAACGCCACATGAATTTGCTCGGCGCCTGGCGGCGAAGTTCTCCACATTGGGCGAAGACGCCAGGCGGCTGGCCGACTTGTATTGCCAGGCGGCCTATGCTCCCGACGCCTTGCCCGCGGCCGGCGTGGAGCGATTGGCGCACCTGTGGCAGAATTTGCGGACGCAAGGGGCCCCCGCAACCATTGCGACGTGACAAGGGGATGCCGATAGTTTCCTGCTTATAATGTCCGGTGTGTGCATCGGGGGCTAAAAAACCATAATAAATGCTGTATTATGTCGAGAAAACTCCGGGAGCGACCACGCTACGCGTGGTGCCCCCCGGGTTAAACTTTTTTCAAAATTGGCTTGACCTTTCACGACCTTGAGCGTCTTATACTTAGTCAATCCGAATTTGACGGCGTTTGAGCGTCCGCGCCCGGAGCATACCGAAGCGGTGAATGATCTGTTTGAACAGTACGTTCCGCGAGTTTATCGGTTTGCCCTGCGGCTGACCGGAAACCGGGACGACGCCGAAGACCTCGCACAAGCGGCGATGTTAAGAGCGTGGAAAGACCGTGCTCGGCTGCGCGATTCGAGCGCGGCAAAAAGTTGGCTATTTACCATCGCGGCCAATCTATGGCGGAGCGGAATGCGGCGCAAAGGCCGAGAGGAGCGGCTACTGAACAACGCCGGACAATTCGGTCGTCGCCGGATTTCGGTTCCGGACGAAGATATTATCGTCAAAGAGGATTTACTGCGGGTGCGGGAAACAATGGACGCCCTGCCCGGGCGGCAGCGGGAAGTTTTGTACCTGCACGCCTGCGAGGCCTTTTCGCTGGCCGAGATCGCCGAAATCCTGGCTTTAAGCCCGCAGGCGGTAAAGGCCAGCCTGTCGCTGGCCCGCAAACGCATGCGGGAAAAACTTCAGGATCTATATAGTATGCGTTCGCCCGTAAAGTGAGTTTGAAAATGAAACAATCGCCTTGCGATCAACTCGACGGCTATATGCTTGGTTGGCTTTCGCCCGATGAGACAACGGTATTCGAGCGACATTTGGCAGATTGTCCGGAATGCCGCCGCCAGCAGGCCCTGCAGCAATCGATTGACCGGATATTAACCGGAGCAGAACAGTCGGTGGATGCGATTCCCCAAGGACTGGTCAACCGCGCCTGGCAGCGGGTCCGGACAACGGAGCGGCGCAAAACGCTGCGACGGGCCGTCATTTTTGCCGCTGCGGCGGCATTATTGATATCGGTCATTATCGGAAAATTCCCATTTTGGACTTCCAGCCATCTGCCAGCCCGAGACATCGCCGCATCGCAAAACACCGCGGCAACGCCGGGAATTGCGGCCTTGAATTTGCCCGCCGGGAAGTCCGGGAACCTAAAGGCGTCTGCACGCGTGGCAATGGCCGATCCTTCATCCGGGATCGTGGTGGAGCGCCAAACCCGAGATCCTAGTATCAAACTGGTTTGGATTTATCCAATCGCAAAACCGGCTGTAACGCCGGAGGAACGGACAGACGAGTAGATTTCTCTCACACAAAATTAATCATATGAGGAGTAAGACGATGAAGAAATTAGTGCAAATTATATCACTGATTCCAAGCCTGGCGGCAATGCTGGCGCTGGCTTGCGTTTCCGCCGATCCGGCGTTCGGGCAAGAACCGACGCGAGAACCGATTTCTAGGAGACCAATGGGCAGAGAGCCCCAGCCTCAGCCTCCTCAGGGTCAGCCGGAAGATAAAACGGTTAGCATTTTTAACCTTAAATATAGCGACGCCGAAACCATGGCCCGCATTCTCGCACAAATAATACCTGGATTAAACGTGGCTATTGACCAGCGAAACAACGCCATTGTGGTGGCGGGCACGAAAGAAAATGCGCAAACTGCGGATGCTATTTTGAGACAATTGGATTCCAGCAGCACACACGAAAAAGAGCGTTCTTCACCGGTGAGCATCCGGCTGGTGTGGCTTGTTGAAGGGGACGAGGGCGCGGACCCGCCGGCGGAATATTTGAAAGGAGTAGTTGACGAACTCCGCCGCCAAGGATTAAAGAACCTGGGTCAAGTGGCGCAGACCGTGGTAAGAAGCAAATACGGGAATAATTTTCATATTTCCTGTTCGCCGCTGCTGGAGAATAAACCGACTGAGCTTAGCGCCGATGGAGTGATATTGGTTGGGGGCGAACTTGAGATTCACATTGTTGCCAACCGGGCCGGCGGACCCGAGCCGGGAGCGGCATCGCCGCCGGAAGGGCCGGGGCCGAACAGCCCCGGGGCGGGCCGCCAGCCAGATCCCTACTACGGCAGACCTCCACGGCAGAGTTCGGTGGCGGTTGCCGAAAAACTGACGGATCTCAACGTGCATACAGCTTTTAAAACCAACGAATATATTGTCTTGGCTATGGCTCCAATCAAGAAAATTACCTCCGTGTTCGTGATCCAGATCACCGAGAATAATCCGTAACGCGACGGAAAACGGCAAGCAAAGCCCCCGGTGTGTTCACCGAGGGCTAAATTAAATGAGAACAAAACAAAAAAACAACATCAAAAAGACGCTAACGCCGCTTTCTTGAACTGCGGCATTCTTTTTAAATCATTTAATCCGCAATTTTCTTCTTAAGCGGTATCGAAACCGGAAAACCCTGACCGGGGCAGGCAGGCTTGCTTGATCCGGCGGTTTTGGTAGGCTTTGAAATAGTAGGCTTTACAATAAGTATGGACAATTGCGCCCGGTAGCTCAGGGGATAGAGCACTGGTTTCCTAAACCAGTGGTCACAGGTTCGAATCCTGTCCGGGGTATTTTTTCTTCTATCGTTTCGCGGCAGTTTCTAACCTCTTGAAGTCCAAGAAGTAACGTCAAGTCCCCTTGCGCAAATTGCGAAACGTCAAAACATTGCGCCCGAAGTTCCGCAGTGCTCATCTACCCTTCGCTGGTATGGTTTTCGAGGAAGATTGAGGAAAATCGATGCCGTTTTACGGAAAATGGCATGGCACCAATATAGGCGCCTTTTCCAAAACCTCGGCGCCACTGTTCGCGCCTTTCAAAGATCGCCCCTGGTAGTAGTACCACTGCCTTGCGCGATGAGAGAATTACTTTTTTCATAATGAAAGTTTTTCGACTATTTAACCTGGAAAAGTTCAATAGCGTTCTGGAGGGTGTGGAAACGTTTTGCTATCGTGTCGCGCGGTCCTCCCGCCTTACTCCGGTCATCATGCAAAACTATAAGTAATTCTAGTTGTTGCAATGATGTCGCTGAGGGGACCAATAATACAATCACATGATTAACCGGAAAAAGCTGGGAGGTGCAGGGAATGCTACACAGTAGTCACCCACCGCGTAAGGGCGGGCTTGGTGATAAAGCTATAAACACCGGCCAGCCCTTGTGGATCACAGATCCCGCTCAGAATCACGACGATTTGGAGTTGCGACGCAGCAACAGGAAAGTCTACGATGAAGAAGGAATCCATACGATGGTAGCGATTCCGCTTCTGGTTGAACCCTTTCACAAAAGGGCAACCACCCCTTTTTTAGAAAATAATGTAAGTCGATCCGGACAGGGCGTTGTGTATGCCGTATTTGGCGAGGAGCCTGATTTAAGGGATGTAAAGAATAAAAAGGTCCACCACTTCACACAAGAAGAGATTCGCCGGCTGCGGTTATTCGCCAAATCGGCGGCGGACGCCATCTTCCAGGAAAGCAAAATCGATTTGTATTGAGCACTGGATTAGCAAAAAATTAGGAAATTGTTTTCATGGTTAGCCTCCCGGTTGATCCAAACAATCTGCTGAACTAAAATAACATGAAGTGATGTTTTGGGTGTTCGGAAAGATTAAATGGATGATCGTTAATTCGAGGAGTTATCAAATGTCGCGAGGGACGATGAATTCACAAGAAGCGATCGCTATCCTTACCAGCGGCGGAAATTGCCCGGGTCTTAACGACGCGATCTGTGGAGTAATACAACGTGCACAAGAGGCCAAACTCAGGGCATTGGGCGTGCCTAATGGTTTCGAAGGTTTGTTAACACCGGTCGAGTTAACAGAGATTCGGGCAAGCTTGCAAGACTTGCGAAGGCGGCCGGGCAGCATACTGGGTCTCTGCGCGTCAATCCCGCACCGGCCGGAAAAGAGGAGCAATTTAAAGAGAATTGCAGGTTGATTGCCGAAAAGATACGCAATCACAATATCCGATTCGTCATAGCAATTGGAGGCGACGATACGCTTCGATCAGCCGGCCGCCTGGTAGAGGCGGGAGTTTTGCGCGAACGGCGTTCCCAAAACTATCGACAACGATATTGCCGCGACAGAACGCACCTTCGGATTCGAAACAGCGGTGGAGGTCGGAAAAGAACACGCCGCCGGCATGAGGATCGAGGCCGAGTTGTACCGTCGCACGTCAATCGTCGAAACCATGGGCAGATACTCCGGATGGATCGCACTTGAAGTAGGGGATCGAGCGGGGGCAGACATTATCCTTATCCCCGAAGTCGTCGTACCGATGAAAAATATCGTTGAAAGAGTACTAAAGACAATGGAAGAAAAAGGAAATGCATTGATTGTGGTATCCGAGGGGTTCAATATCGACGGGGAACTTACATGCTCCGAAGGCGACATCGATCCTTATGGGCATCAAAAATTGGGAGGTGTGGGTTTTGCTCTCCAAAGCCGGCTGAAGAAAGAGGGAATTATTTCTACCTCTATGGCAGTAAGTTACGCTCATCGGTTTGGGTCGCCAACAGAACAGGATGCCGATTTTGCCCATGATCTAGGGTACAAAGCAGCGGACGTCGCTATGCAAGGGCAGTATGGAGTTGTCTCTGTTCTGCGCAGGTAAAATTACCGTCGCCCCTCTCGCGGAAGTAAAAGCCGGCCGACAGGTGCCCGCAGAACTTTACGATTCAAAATCGCTCAAGAAGCGAAAATAGGATTATGGGCATCGCCCTTCAACGTTCTCGAACGTTTTCTTTGTAATTTGCGGCGCCCGGGGGATACCCTTGTTTTTCCAAGAAAATGCGATATGTTCGGGGAATTATTTAAGGGGCCGTAGATCAGGATTCAGGGTTCGGAATATTGGTAGCCGGTTCAAAGCCGAATTTTGATCTATAGCCGCCGGACCCGCGTTGGAGGGCGGATACTTGAATAACGAATCGGCCGTATTCATTGTGGACGACGATCCCGGGGTGCGCAAGTCGCTGACTTCGCTGATGCGCTCGATAGACCTGGAAACGGCCGTTTTTCATTCGGCCCGGGAGTTTTTGGACTTTTACAATCCCCTGCAATCCGGCTGCCTGCTCTTGGAGGTGCGTCCCGGCGAGACGAGCGGTTTGGACTTGCTGGAAGGCATTAACAACCCCATACTCCGCGTGCGGGCGGTAGTGATTTCCGCGCATGGCGAGGTTCGCACCGTGGTTCGCGCGATGCGTGCCGGGGCGCTTAATTTCCTGGAAAAACCCTGCCGCAACCGGACGCTTTGGGAAGCCATACAAGAATGTTTTGCGTGGGATGCCGCCAACCGGCGTCGCCTGGTGCAATCGGCGAAAATATCCCGCCGATTGGAGCGCCTTACGCAAGGCGAATATGACGTTCTCATGCAAATCACGGAGGGCAAATCGAACAAGGGGATCGCCACGGAATTGTGCATCAGCGTCCGCGCGGTGGAAGTCCGCCGCTCCAAGGTCATGAAAAAAATGAAGGCCGCCGCCTTGGCCGATCTGATTCGCATGACAACGTTGATCTCTTTTCCTGATGATGAAGATTTTATTAAGCGGACAACGGGAAAAATCACAAAATCCCTTAGCCTGATGCCCAAGGGCTGAACACGACCTGAAAGTTGACCATTGGAGAAAGGCCATGAAAATCTACTCTCGCCGGGGCGATTCGGGCGAAACGGACTTGCTGGGTAGGGCTCGGGTGTGGAAAAATTCGCCCCGCCTGGACGTGATCGGCACGCTCGACGAATTGAATTCCACGCTCGGGCTTATTCGCGTCGAACACCTGCCGGAGGAAATCGATCGAATCTTGGAGCGATTGCAGAATGACTTGTTCAGCGCCGGGACCGAATTGGCCTCGGCCTCTCCGGCTCAATCGCCCTTACGGAGGATCGCGAAAGAGCACATACAGGCCTTGGAAGCGATAATAGATCAATGCGAGGTCAAGTTGCCGGCAATCCAGGGGTTCATTCTGCCCGGCGGAGTCAGAGCCGCGGCGATGTTTCACGTTGCCCGGACGATCTGCCGTAGGGCTGAGCGACATTTGGCGGGTCTGGTTCAAAGCGATCCAAATGCTGTTTCGCCGGAGATGCTGGCGTACATAAATCGTTTAAGTGATTTATTTTTTGTTTTAGCGAGGTTATCCAATGCGCAGGCTGGAATAGGTGACGTATTTTGGAAAAAGGCGTGACCAAGGTGTTGTTTTTTTCTAATCGCCTATTCTTTAAACATTTTATGCCTATTATATAGGCAAGATTTTCTATTTGGCGTTGTGAATTATCATTAAAAAAGAATTTCGCAATTAATCTGTTTATAACATCTTACGACCTTCCAGCGGCATGATACTACAGAAATTGGCACGAAGATTGCTAAGAGCATTATTGTTCGCCTGCCAGGAAATTTTTTTCGCTGATGAGGTACAGAATGAAACTGTCTATCAATCTTTTTGGGCTTATATTAGCCGTTATTTTAGCAAGTTTTCTTTTTTCGGGTGAAGTTTCGCCGGCATTTGCCGCCGATGAACTGTCCTCTCCACAAGCCCCAACCGCTTCGCCTGCCGAAACCAAGGCTCCCGCTCTGGATCGGGGCGACAACGCCTGGATGCTTACAAGTTCGGCGCTGGTGCTGATGATGACCGGTCCGGGCCTTGCGCTTTTCTATTGCGGGCTGGTGCGAAAAAAGAACGTCCTAAGCGTGATGATGCAATGTGTATTTCTGATGTGCCTGATGACGGTAATTTGGGGTCTATATGGATACACCCTGGGATTTGGCGGCGACACGGCCACACGGCCGCCTGCAATCATCGGCACTCCGGATCACCTGTTTATGCGCGGCGTGCAGGCCGAATGGGTAGACGGCAAGTCGGTAACACCAATCCATCCGTTGCTTTCCATCCCGCGCCTGACGCACATGTTGTTCCAGGGCATGTTTTTCGTCATCACTCCGGCTTTGATTTGCGGGGCATTTGCCGAGCGCATGAAATTCAGCACGATGGTCGTGTTCATGATCCTTTGGGGCACATTCGTTTATTGCCCGTTATGCCATTGGGTATGGGGCGGGGGAATCTTGATGTACGGCGGCGAAAACGCGGGAATATCGGCGGGCGGGGCCTTGGATTTCGCCGGCGGAACCGTGGTCCACATCAGTTCCGGGGTCTCGGCGTTGATTTGCGCTTTATTGTTGGGAAAACGTCTGGGTTACGGCGCCGAACCCATGCCCCCGCACAATGTAACTTATACTGCAATCGGGGCCACGATGCTGTGGGTGGGCTGGTTCGGTTTCAACGCCGGCAGCGCCTTGGCCGCCAATGAGTTGGCAGCCAGCGCGTTTTGCGCCACGCATTTCGCCGCCGCCGCGGCGGGTTTGACGTGGGCCGGCATGGAATGGATCTTCCGCGGCAAACCAACGGTCCTGGGCACCTGCTCGGGAGTGGTGGCCGGGCTGGTGTGCATTACGCCGGCTTCGGGCTTTGTCACGCCGATGTCGGCCTTTATAATGGGCGTGGCCGTGGGAGTGCTGTGTTTTCTGGCCTGCACCAAGTTGAAATCCCTGTTCGGATATGATGATTCGCTCGACGTTTTCGGCGTGCACGGGGTAGGCGGAACGCTGGGCGCCCTGCTGACAGGCGTATTTGCCACCAGGGCCACCGGCGCATTTACCGACGGCAAGCCCTTGGGATTGCTGGAAGGCGGGCCAGTGCTGCTCTCCCAAGTCATCGCCGTGGCCGTGACCTGGGCGCTGGCCATCGCGGCCACGTTTGTGATCCTCAAGGTGCTCGACGCGATCATGGGATTACGCGTTTCCAAGGCCGATGAGATCGAGGGCCTGGACACCAGTCAACACGGCGAAGAAGGGTATATATTTATATAAGAGGTTAGAGATTAGAGACTAGAGATTAGGGATTAGGGGCTAGAAATTAGAGTTTTTATATAAAGTATTTTTTATAGTGCAAATTGAGCAATTGGCAATAAGTTTGTATAATAGTCTATAATCCGCCGCTGCCGACGGAATGAGTCAAGGAGCAATCTGATGAAAAAGGTGGAAGCGATCATCCGGCATTTCAAGCTCGAGGAAGTGAAAAACGCCTTGAGCGAACAGGGGATTGCCGGGATGACGATAACCGAAGTTCGCGGTTTCGGCCGGCAAAAAGGGCACACGGAAATGTACCGCGGCACCGAGTATCAAGTGGATTTCGTTCCCAAGATCAAACTCGAGGTGGTCGTACCCGACTCCAAACTGCAGCTTGTGCTGGATACGATCATGCGTTCCGCGCAGACCGGGCAAGTCGGCGACGGCAAGATGTTCGTGAGCACTCTTTCCGAAGTGGTTCGCATCCGCACCGGCGAAACCGGCGAAAGCGCAATTTGACAAGCGGTTGTCCAAAGTACAAGTTGTGGTGCAGGCGTCTCGCCTGCATGTGCAGCCGGGACGGCCGCACCACAATATATATAATTTTGGACATCTTGCTAATCTATGTCTTCCATACGGGCCAACGTTGTCGAAGCCAAGGCGCGGTTGGCCCAGGGGTACGAGGAGTTCAAGCGCCTGCATCAGGAGGGCTGCGACGGCGCGGAGTTGTGCGCCAAGATCGCCGGCTTGCGCGACGAAGTGTTGCTTGGCCTGATCCATGACGCCTTGGCCGACATAAATGAAACCGGGCCGGGCGGATTGCTCTCCCAAATCGCCCTGGCGGCCAACGGCGGCTATGGGCGGCGCGAGGTGGCGCCCTTCAGCGACGTGGACCTGCAAGTATTTCATCCACTTGGTCTGGGCGGGCGGGTGGCCCCTTTTGCGGAACGGTTGTTGCGCGACGTGTTCGACGCCGGGCTGATCCTCGGCCACAGCGTCCGCACCCCGGAGCAAGCCTGCCGCCAGGCCATGACCGATCCGGATACCTGCACGTCTCTGGTCAATACGCAGTTGCTGGCGGGCAACAGGCATTTATATCAACGGTTCCGCCGGCTGTTCCACAGGCAGACTAGCCGCCGCAGGCGGCTGTTGATCGCCCAAATCGAGCGATCCAGGCAGGCGGAACGCATCCGCTTCGGCGACACCGTGTTCCTCTTGGAGCCGGACGTGAAGCGCTCGAGCGGGACGCTGCGCGAGCTCCAGTTTATACGCTGGATTGGTTTTATCCGCTACGGCGCCGCCGACTTCGACGAACTGGCGGAGATGGGAATTCTGATCGATGAAGACCTCGCGGCGATCAAGGCGGCACGTGAATTTCTCTTGCGGCTGCGCAACGAGTTGCATTTTCACGCTGCTCAGGCCGCCGAGGTGCTCACCCGCGCCGAACAACTCCGCATAGCCGAGGCGTACGGGTATCGGCAGGCGGGCGGCTTGCTGCCGGTCGAGCAATTCATGCGCGATTATTTCCGCCACACCAAGGCGGTCAGCCACATTGCCGCGCGTCTGGCCGCGCGGGCCAAGACCAGGCAAACGCTGGCCCGGCTGTGCACGGTTCTTTTCGGGCATCACGTGGAGGAAGGCATTCACGTGGGCCCGGCGGGCTTGATGGCCGGCCGGCGCAGGGCTGAAGCCATAGGCCGCGATCTGACGGCCGTGATCCGGCTGGTGGATCTGGCCAACCTTTACGACAAGCCCATCATGCCCGAGACATGGGAGATCATCCGCCGCGAGACGGTGCGATTGCCGGAATCGATGCCGCCGCCCGAGGCCTGCCGCCATTTCCTTTCGCTCATGAATCATCCTGCCCGGCTGGGGCCTTTGCTCCACGACCTGCACGACGCCGGCCTGCTGGAGCGTTTCATACCGGAGTTCGCCCGCGCAAGGGGACTATTGCAATTCAACCTGTATCACAAATACACGGTGGACGAGCACTGTCTGCGGGCGGTCGATTTCGCCACCGATTTATGGTCCGATCCCGGCCCGCTGGGGCGCGTGTATCGTCCCATGCGGCGGAAATACCTGCTGCACCTGGCGCTTCTGCTGCACGACCTGGGCAAGGGACACTTGGAAGACCACTTGGAAATCGGCGTGCGAATCGCGATTTCCATAGCGCGACCGCCTTGAGTTGAACGCCCATGACACCGAGGCCCTGCGATTCCTGGTCCACAAGCACGAATTGATGAACCACCTGGCGTTTCACCGCGACACGGCCGACGAGCAGCTTGCGGTCGACCTGGCGGTGCAAGTGGGCTCGCCCGACTTGCTGCAGATGCTTTACGTCATGACCGCATGCGACCTGAGCGCGGTGGGCCCGGACGTTTGGGACGGCTGGAAGCTGGAAATCACCACCGATCTGTATCACCAGGCCATGCAGCACCTGGCCGGCGACAGTCCGGCCACGGTGCTGGACGAGCTGAGGCGTGCGCGGCGGGAGGCGATTCGGGCGAGTTTGGGGGCGGATAAAGACGATCCCTGGTTTAACACCCACATCAAGACGCTTACGCCCGAATATCTCAACGCCGCCTCGCCGCAACAGGCCGCCGCCGATCTGCGCCTGCTCCGGCGGCTGCCAAAAGGCGAGGTTATCGCCGTGGGGCAATATCTGCCCGATACGAACGTCTGCCAATATACCATCGCCACGTCGGAACAAATCACGCCGGGGATTTTCCACAAGTTGACCGGCGCCCTATCCAGCCGCGGGCTGGAGATCCGCTCTGCGCAAATTCACACCTTGGCAGATGGATTGGTGCTGGACCGTTTCTGGGTGCACGATCCGGATTTTGCGGGCGAGCCGCCCCCCGACCGCATCGAGCAGATCGAGCAGGCCCTGGTTCAATCACTGAAAACGCCCGGCGGCAAACCGCCCACCTTCCGCAGCACGTGGACCACTAGCGGACGCCGGCCGATAAAAGTGCCGGGCGTGCAAACCCGCGTCAATGCCGACAACAGCACCTCCGACTCCTACACCATTCTCGACATCTTCGCCCACGACTGCACCGGGCTTTTGTACGCCATAACGCGCACGCTCTTTGAATTGGGCCTATCCGTGTCCCGGGCGAAAATCGGCACGTACCTGGATCAGGTGGTCGACGTGTTCTACGTTACCGACCTGCACAACGGCAAGATCGAAGACGAGCGCCGGCTGGACGAAATCCGCCGCCGCGTGCTGGAAGTGATCGAGAGCATGGAAGAATAAACTCAAGAGACGGGGCAATTGCTCATAAAGCCACGATCGGTGAGAGCATCGCTAAATGCCAAGATTCATGCGCATCATCAAAGGTCACCGGCTGCCCAAGCCCACGGGTTGCAACCCGTGGGCTTATAACAACGGCGACATTTCTTGATATAATATTCAAAACACATCTAAAAAATCATCCGTTCACAAGTCAGAGAATTCAAAGGAACCGTGAAAATGTTGTACCGCCTCGCGCAAGGCGAATGTCCGGGGATGATTTTCGCCCTGCTCTTATATTTCGCTTTATGCCAAACGGCAAACGCCGCCGATTACGCCGTGGGGGCGGACCTTTCCTTTCTCAAGCAGGCCGAGGAGCGGGGAATGGTGTTTAAAGACGGCGGGCAGGCTAAGCCGGGGCTCTCGATATTCAAGGATCACGGATACAACTGGATCAGGCTGAGGCTCTTTCACACTCCCACTCAACTTCCCAACAACCTTGAGTACACCATCGCCCTGGCGAAAGATGCGAAAAAACTTGGGTTCAAATTCCTCTTGAACTACCATTACTCCGACACCTGGGCCGATCCAGGCAAGCAATTCATTCCCAAGGCCTGGAAAGACAAATCGCATGCCGAACTGGTGCGGCGGTCGAGGAATACACTAAAATAACGATTGCCGCCTTTCGGGAAGCGGATGCTATGCCCGACATGGTGCAGGTCGGCAACGAGATCATCGGCGGCATGCTCTGGCCCGACGGCAAACTGCCCGATCATTGGGACAACTTCGCCGATCTCTTGAAGGCTGCAATCCGCGGCGTGGAGGAAGGAAGCGGCGGGGACGATAAGGACGATAAAGGGGACAGCCCATTTTTGCTGACGCAAAAATCGGGACAGTCCCCAAGATCATGCCCAGGATCATGATCCACATCGATCAGGGCGGAAACAAAGACAAAACCAAATACTTTTTCGACAACCTGATTTCACACGGCGTGCGGTTCGACGTCATCGGGCAATCGTATTATCCCTGGTGGCATGGGAGCCTGCTCGATCTTCGCGAAAACATGATCTTCATGGCCGGCGAATACAAAAAGGACATCATTCTGGTGGAAGTGGCCTATTGCTGGCGGCCCACGGAATACAAAGGCAAGAATGCGCCGTTCCCGGAGACACCTGAAGGGCAAAAGGCGTTTCTCGACGAGGTGAACCGCATCGTGCTCGATACGCCGGATGGCCGGGGAATAGGCATATTCTGGTGGGAGCCGGCGGTCGCAGGCGGGCTGCGCACCGGGGCTTTTTCGACGACGACGGCAACGCCTTGCCCGTGATCACCGTCTTCGACAAGTTCACGAGGGGCAAAACCCGCGATTGAGCGCTCTTTCACATTTTATACGCCATGAAACTGCAACCCGGGCCCCCGGTGTGTTCACCGGGGGCTAAATAAAACAGAATACAAACGGAAACAAAATACACACATAAAAGGATATATAACAGAATACAAACAGAAAAAGATACAAATATAAAACAGGTTATAAACTTGCCCTGCATGTTGGGACGGGAGTTGTACTCCCGTCCCCGCCGACAAAATGAGGGCGACAGTACAACTGTCGCCCCAACTCCGTGTTCACCGGGGGCTAAATAAACAGAATACAAAAAGAAAAAGTTACAAAGTTAAAACAGAGTATAAACTTGCCGGGCGGCGAAGGAATCGGATATAATGCCGGACAAGAAAATCTTCAGCCGCTCCTAAAGGAGCTTTAGAGAAAAACAACATCCTACCAGGAGAAAAAGATGAAGCGGAAAGTAATGCCGGCTGTTTTTATAACGCTAATTATTAGTTTAAACGCAAACATTTTATCGGCGGATGAAAATTGGCCGCAGTTTCGCGGGCCGGGAGGGCGGGGCGTGGCCGCGGGCACAAACCTGCCCGAGCAATGGTCGGATACGGAAAACGTGGCCTGGAAAACCGACATTCCCGGGCTGGGCTGGTCCTCGCCAATCGTGTGGGGCAACCGCGTGCTGCTTACCACTTCCGTAAGCACGGGCAAGGCGGAAGAGCCCAAGAAAGGATATTACATCGGCTCAAAGGGCGAGGATGAGGAACAGCGGGAGTGGAAAGCGCTTTGCCTGGACCTGGCATCCGGCGCGGTGCTGTGGGATCAAACGCTTTACAAGGGCAAACCCTTCGGCCCTGTACACCAGAAAAATTCCTACGCCTCGGAAACGCCGATCACCGACGGCCAGCATGTGTACGTTTATTTCAGCAACGTGGGCGTGTTCTGCCTGGATTTCAAGGGCAACACGGCGTGGTCCAAGCCGATCGAGCCTCATCCCACGCGATACAACTGGGGCGGCGCGGCCTCGCCGGTGCTGTACAAGGACCGGCTGTACATCGTCAACGACAACGAGGAGGATTCTTATATCCTGGCCTTGGACAAGCGGACGGGCGAGGAAATTTGGCGCACGCCGCGCGACGAAAAAAGCAACTGGTCCACGCCCTACGTGTGGGAGAATGAAAAACGCACCGAGATCATCACGCCCGGCACCGGCAAGACCCGCTCCTACGATCTCGAGGGCAAGCTGCTGTGGTGGTTTACGGGCATGTCGGGCATAACCATTGCCACGCCCTATGCCAAGGGGAATTTATTGTTCGTCAGTTCCGGTTTTACGATGGATAAAAAGAGGCCGCTTTACGCCATCCGGCCCGGCGCGGCCGAAGACATTACGCTTAAAGACGACGAAAACGAGAACTCGTCCATCGCCTGGTGCAAGCGTACCGCCGCCCCGTACAATCCCACAACGCTGCTCTACGACAAGGTGCTTTACGTGCTTTTGGACAACGGCAGTCTAAGCGCCTATGAACCGCAGACCGGCAAGCCCTTTTACGAGCGGGAAAAGCTGCCGGCCGGGGCGAATTTCACGTCCTCGCCCTGGGCCTACGGCGGCCGCGTGTTCTGCTTGAACGAAGACGGCACGACGTTCGTGGTTCGCGCGGGCGAGAAGTTCGAACTGCTCGAAACCAATAAGCTTTCCGACGACGACATGAGCCTGGCCTCGCCCGCCGTTGCCGGCGACCGCCTGCTCGTGCGCACCGCCGGGCGGGTTTATTGCATCCGCCGGGAAACTAAAGATTAACGTCATGAACAACGCATTAAAAGTAATCGCCATCGTCGGTACCTACCGCAAAGGCGGGATTATCGACCAGGCGACGGATGAGATCCTCGCCTCGGCGCGGGAACAGGGCGCCGAAACGGAGAAGATTTACCTGCTCGACAAGCATATCGAGTTTTGCACCAATTGCCGCCAGTGCACGCAAAAAGAAGGGCCGGCGCGGGCGCGTGCCCCATCAACGACGACATGAGCGGCATATTGGACGCGATCGAGCGTTCGGACGCCGTAGTGCTTGCTTCGCCCATGAATTTCTGGACCGTCACTGCACTGATGAAGCGATTCATCGAACGATTGGTGTGTTATGCATATTGGCCGTGGGGAAAGCACGGGCCCGCAATGCGGAACAAGCGGAAAGAGAAAAGGGCGATAGTGGTGTATTCATCGGCCGCGCCCGCGTTTCTCGCCCGTCTTATGACGCGGATTACGCATTTATTGAAGACGGCGGCGGGAATAATTGGGGCGCGGACAATCGGCGTGCTATCCATCGGCCTTGCCGCCGAAAAACCGGATCAAGAACTCAGTCAGCGAATCAAGACGAAGGCGCGAAAGCTGGGGGAAAAAACCGTTGCCTAATTAAAAAACCCCGCCGCTCGCGATAAAGCGAAACGGCGGGGCCGGAACAGAGAAGAGGCCGCTGATAAAATAAACTGTTCCTGATAGTATATCTAATTAAGCCCACAATCTACCGCGCCTATCAAAAACATAATAAGCCCCCCTGGGAACACATTATGCATTTTTGACGGTAAATTATGATTTCACTACCCTGATGGTACCAAGTATTACAAAAATGTCCAGGGTTTGAAAGTAAAAAATTTCACATCAGGGATGATAATTGAAAAAACGCTTAAAAAATGCGATCTTTAGAGACTGCCGACCCCCCCATCGGAATTTTTGTCCCCTGGCCCGGAAAAAAATAAAATGCCTTACATCCACATACTTTCCGTCCAATTTAGGGTGCACATGAAGGTCTTACCCCCTTTTTATTGTATTTTTAGCCTGTAATTTTAAAAAAATATGAATATGTTAAGCGAGTACTTAGCCGTTTGTGAAAAGGCGATTCGACAAGGGGGCGATACCATCCAAGACTGGATCGGGCGAATAGACGTCAGAAAAAAGGGCCCGGCCGATCTTGTTACCCAAGCCGACCTGGCGTCTCAACAGACAATCAGCCGCGTTATATGGGAGGCATTTCCCGATCACGCCATAATCGGCGAGGAAGACCCTAGTCTATTTGCGGATGCAAATGCCCATTCGCCGGTTTCGGAATATCGCTGGATCGTGGATCCATTGGACGGCACGACTAATTTTGTGCATGGCGTGCCGCATTACGCGGTGTCGCTGGCCCTGGAGCGGAAAGGAGAGCTGCTTGTGGCAGGCGTGCTGGATCCGATTTTAAATGAATGTTTTACCGCGGCGGCCGGTCAGGGGGCGCGGCTTAACGGCCGGCCTATCCACGCCAGCGGCGTATCGGCATTATCCGAAGCCCTGGGCGTGGCAAGCTTTCCGCCCAACGTGCAGCCGAATTCGCTGGACCTGTTGGTTTTCATGCGGGCTGTTCTTCACTGCCAATCGGTCCGCCGCTCCGGTTCGACCGCCTTGAACCTGGCCTACCTGGCCGCGGGCCGTTACGACGTTTTTTGGAATTTCGAGGCGAATATCTGGGACGTGGCGGCGGGGATATTGCTGATCCGCGAGGGCGGGGGGGCAATCTGCACTCCCGAAGGAAATGAATATAGCCTCGATCAGAAACCATTTTTCACCGCGGCCAATGCGGAGCTTCTTAACCAATTCAGGGGAATCGCTTCCGCTGCACTGAAAGAGGGGATAGCAGATAGATAATAGTGGTTAGGGGGCTGTAAATATGGGTTGACTAAAGCGGGCATTCATGGCCTCTCGACCCTTATATTCTTATTGCCGAACAGTTAAAATATTTTGAATTAAGTTCCGCGCTTTTCCGGCTTGTTTTATCGACCAAGCACACCCTGTGTTAAAATAGGAACTCTTGCCAAAGTCTGCCGGCAAGCACATAGGAGATAGCGGGTTGCATAATCGCAGTTCTGCCAAGATATCGGCGGCATTTTTATTGTCGCTGTTTTGGGCTTTTCATGTTTACGCCAATGACGGCATGAACAAACCGTCCGCGTCCGAAAAAACTCCGTCCGCCGATGCGTCGCCCGCGGCAACGGCGGATGCGCCGGCGGCAAAAGTCGAGGAGGTTCGGCCGCCGGTATATTATCTGCCCGACAAGCAGGGCAACCTCCAGGCGGTTTTGGATTTTAATTACGAGGACTTTATCGAGCTATACAAGCTGAAGCAGCGGTTGGCCGAGCGCGATGCGCCGCCGCGTTATAGCATCCAGCGGATGTCGATTACCGGTTCGGCAGGAGGCGAAAACGCCGAACTTACGATCCGATTTCAAATCATGATCCGCGGCACGGATTGGACGCGGGTGCCGCTGCGCCTGGATCAAGGGCTGCTCAGCGAGCCGGCGCAACATAAAGGATCGGGCGAGCATTTTGTGCAATTCGACGGCAACGGCGACGGTTATATCTGTTGGATTCGCGCCGAAAAGGAAGGATTGCACGAGATCACTCTCAAAATGCTCGTGCCGCTTAACCTATCCGGTTCAGAAAAAAGGTTAAGGATATTCGTACCCCGGACGACCGCTTCGGAAATGAAATTGAAAATTCCCCAGCCTCAAGCGGTAGGAATGGTTTCCGAAGGCGCCGTGTTGCTTCCACCTTCCGCCGCGGAGGAGGGCACGCTGTTTACGGCAACGGGTCTTGGCGGCGAGTTTCAGTTGGCCTGGCACAAGACAGGCGACGAAACAAGCGAGGCCCCGGCGGTTCTGGAAGCCGTCGGCGACATATTCAGTCGCCTGGACGTCCAGGGCATCACAAGCGAAGCGATACTCTCGCTCCGCAGTTACACTCAGCCGTTCGACCGGCTGAGAGTGCGTTTGCCGCCCGGCGCCGAGTTTGTGCCCGGCAACGCAGGGAGTTATTCGATTCTGCCGTTGGAAGAAAAAAAGGAAACGGAGGACCGGCAGTCGGTGGTCGAGGTGCGTTTGCATAAAAAAACGGCGGGCCCGGTGGAAATTCACGTGTCGGCGCGGCGGAACTTCGGCCGGCAACAACCGCCCAAAGGTTTCGATCTAGCCGGTTTCGAGGTCCTGGAAGCGTCGCGGCAATGGGGTGCGATAGCCGTGGCCGTGAGCAATGATCGGCAAGTGGTTTGGGGCCCTCGGCAGGGCGTGCGCCAGACCGATGTGTTGCCCGAATCGCTGCACGGCGAAGGGATTGCGGCCGGTTTCGAATATTCCTCTTTTCCTTATACTTTAAAGGCCGGTTTGGCCCCGCGAAAGACGCTGATCAACGTGGACCCGGAATATGTATTGCTTGTCGGCCAGGACCGCGTTGACATGGAGGGGAAATTATCCTGTTTTATCCGCGGGGCAAAGCTGAACGCCTTGCGCCTGGCCATGCCCGATTGGGAGGTCGACGAGGCCGGGCCGGAAAACCTGGTGGCCCAAGAAAGTGTTGACCGCGACGAAAAGGGCGTGGTTTCGATTCCTTTTCGCCAGCCGGCGGCGGGAAAATTGGAGTTGCATTTCCGGGCGCATAAAACACTGGATAAAACGGCCGGCTATTTTTCCGCGGCCTTGCCCCAGCCGCAGGTTCTTTCGCCCGGCCCGGCAATCGTCGCGGTGGCGGCGGCGGACAACGTGGAGCTGACGCCCGACGCCAAGTCGATCGCAGGGCTTATCCGCCAGCAAAGCGCCTTGCCCGTGAAACTTCCCCAGCGTCAGCAAGATGCCTTTTTTTATCGCAGCGAAGGGAAAGAGGCTGTATTCGCGGCCCGGATGAGCGTGCATCCCCGCCGGATAACCGTGGATGCGGAAAGCCGCGTACATCTCCAGGCGGACTCGGCAAAAGTGACGCAAAGGTTCGCCTACTCGATCGCCTACGAGGCGGTGGATCATTTGCTCTTGGACGTCCCGCAGACGCTGGCAGGACCAAACCGCATGGAAATCCTGCACGATGGAAAACCTTTAACCGCCAAAATCGTTACCGATATTCCTGAAATCCTTGCCGCAGGCAGCACAGTGCGGATACGCGTGAATCTGCCCGAGCCGTGCATCGGCCGATGCGAGTTGACCGTTCAACTTGCGGCGGATTTCCCGGCGCTGGAACTTTCCAAGCGTACGTCCTGGAGCGTGCCCCTGGTCATGCTGGCCGATGCCGAATGTGCGGAAAACAAGTTGTATCTTACATCCGCGCCGGGCATTAAGATCATCAATATCGGCGACGCCTGGAAACCGCTGGATAAAGACGGCAAGGGCCTTGCCCAAGCCGGCCTGGAAACCGGCCTGGAACTAAAATCCGATGAATGCCGGGATAGACTCGATCTGGAATTGGAGCGGTATAATCGCGGCGTAAACAATACGGCGGTGATCGAGCGGCAGTGGATTCAAACCTGGCTGAGTTCATCCGCCCGGCAGGATCGGGCGGTTTTTCAATTGACCGGCAATCAGAAAAAACTGGTTTTCCATTTGCCCGGCGGGGCGGCGCCGGATGAGATGCTGGCGATGCTCGACGGCCAAATCGTGGAGGCACAAGCGTGGGGCGAAAATCGGTTTTCACTTGCTTTGCCCGGCGACGGCGAAATCCGCTCGCACCTCGTCGAATTGCGCTATCATTTCCCCGGTCCCAGGCCGGCGCAGGGCTTGTTGTCGCTGGATTTCCCGCGCCTGGACTGCTGCGAATGGACGCGGCGGATGTATTGGCAGCTTGTTCTGCCGCAGAA
This sequence comes from Pirellulales bacterium, assembly GCA_963838495.1. GTDB lineage: Bacteria > Planctomycetota > Planctomycetia > Pirellulales > Thermoguttaceae > JBEKIK01. Next base: position 2,475,627 of record CAWIRC010000001.1, read on the forward strand.
CGAGCACGTGCTTGTGAATCCGTCGGGATTCGACCGCGAATACCGCTGGAAATGGAACGGATATTTTTGGGGGCGCGAGCCGGTTTTAAATCAAACCCAATTGGAAACTTGGATCGGCGCGCCGCAGCATGCCGCGCTCCCCGAAGGAGCAAGCATATATTTGTACGGCAACCTGGGCGGCGCCGACCGCGCCGAATTGCGGACCATGGGGCGGACGTCGATCGTGGCCCTGGCCTCGGGGGCGGCGCTCATGCTCGGGCTGCTCTTAATCTACGTGCCGCTAGTCCGGCATCCCTTCAGCCTGCTTGCGGCCGGCCTCGTTTTATTGAGCCTGGCCATGATCTATCCGGAGCCGGCGGCGATGATAGCCCAGGCCTCGGGATTGGGGCTGGCACTGACGCTTTTGGCCGGGATGCTGGAACGAAGCATGGCCCGGCGCCGCAAAAAAACGGCCTTTAAAGCATCCTCCAAGGCGATCAAGGAATTGAGTTCTTCGCGAAGACTTTTGCAGCCTGCGCCGAGTGCATCCGGAAGTTCATCCGCCAGGGCCGTACCGCCCGGATCGCAAACTCCTGCACAGGAGCCGCCACTATGAGCCGTACAAGGCGAATATCGCCGGATCAGAGTGCAGGCGGTACACGCACTTTGCGGCAGCGGCACACGGAACGTACCTGCTACATAGGGCGTGTGCGCTGCAATGCGGTGAAATTCGCATTGACGTTTTTTTCGGCACTGCTGCTTAGCACCGCACTTTCCTCGGTAAGGGCCGAAGAGCCCGCGGACTCGAAGCAGTTGCGTTTCCGCCGCGTTTATGCCCCGGCCAATAGGATGAGCGACTGGCCCACGGGCGGAGGCAAGTATCTGCCCTTGGAAACCGATGAGTTCCAGCGACTATTGGATGCGGTGCGGACGGGCGGCGCTGAAAACCATGGCTCCTTTTCCTCCCGGATCACAGCCGCCGAGTACCGGGCCGAATTGACCGGCGAGCAGGCATTAAGCGGCCGGGCAACGCTGGCAATTGCCCATTCCGGCGAATCGCCGGGAATGCTGACTTTGGAACCGATAAGCGCGGCCGTTCATAAAACGGCCTGGGATTTGCCCGGCAAAGAGGCCAATGCCGAAATAAAAAAACCGCTATTTGGTGTTGATTCAAGCGGCAAAACGCGAGTCCTGGTGGAACAAAGCGGCAGGCTCATTATCGACTGGTCGCTGGCCCGCGAGCATGATTCCGGCGAGGCGATGGAATATCTTTGCGAATTTCCAGCTTGCCCGGTTAACGTATTGCGGCTCGATCTGCCCAAGGATCTGACTCCGACAAGTGATAAAGGCGTTATATCAAGCGAACAGTCGCCGGCCGACGGTCGGCGCCTGCGGCGCATCGATTTAGGCGGCAACAGCCGATTTCATTTGCGCCTGGCCGCGGCCGGCGCCGGTAATAAGCAGCCGCCTCCGGCGCTGCTGAGCGAATCGAGGATATACGATTTTTCGCCGCGCGGAATCGAATTATCGGTCCAATGGAAAATCCGGGCCCATGGCGAACCGCTGGAAAAAATCGCCGTGCTCTTGGATCCCGGCCTGCAACTTGCCGCCGCGCACATGGGCGAAATCCCCGCGACCTGGGAGATCGAGCCTTTGGAAGGCGACGCCGGCTCGCGTGCAGTACTGTCATTGCCCGAGGTGTTCAAAGACACCGAGTGCATCCTCCGCCTGGACGTTTTGGCGAAGCTGAATCTTGATCGCCCCTGCCGGTTGCCGCGAGTAAAACCGGAAGGGCTTTTTTGGCAGGAAGGCGTGATTACGCTGATCGTTCCCGATCCCTTGGTTATTCAGCGGCTAAGGCCCATTGGTTGCAGCCAAACAGCGGTCGGCCCGCTGCCCGAGCCTCGCACGGGCGAGTCGCTCGAATTCCAGAATTTCAGCGCCGACGCCACCGTAGAAATCACCCTGGCCAGGCGGATTCCGCATACCGAATTGGTCACCGGCACTGCCGTAGATTTGGGCGCGGGCCAAATAGCCGCCCGGGTGGCGGCCGATCTGCGCTCCGACGACGCGGGGCTATTGACCCTGGAGGCAGACGCTGCCGACGACTGGATAATTGATTCCGTGGAAACAAATCCGGCCGAGATGCCGGCCGATTGGAGCCTTGAAAACCGGCCGGGCGGAAAAAGAAGGCTGTTCGTCCACTTATCCAAGGCCCCAGCGCCCAAGCAGGCGCTGCGCTTGGCGATAAACTGCCGGCGGCCGCCGATGGTTCCCGCTCGCCAATGGAAGGCCGGCGATTTGCTGCCTTTGCGGTTCGTCAACCCGGTGGAGACGAGGCGGCTGGCGGCCGTTCAGGCGGGCGATCTTTATGAACTGAAACTCGGCAACGCCGAGGAGTTGACCCGGCTTGCCCCGCGCGATCTCGGTCCGGCGGAGCAGGAACTTTTCACCTTTCCGCCTGCCGGCTTGATTTTCGAAGACAATGCCGGGGCTGCCGCGATGGAAATCTCGCTTGGTCCGCGGAAGCCGGCATTTTCCGGCTCCGTACTTGTCGAGGCGATCGCCGGCAAAGATCGCTTAGAGGAGAATTTCAGTCTACGCTGCTTTCCCGAATCGTCGGGCATCGAGCGGGTACTTGTGCAATTATCGCAATCCGGCAAAGTTCCGCCTTGTTGGACGCTTGCCGGCGATGATGAGCCCCTTTCCAGCCGACAATGGTCGAAAGACGAGCAAGCGGGGGCGGGTTTGGTTACAACCGGCGAAATATGGGAATTAAAACTTCCTAAACCGCGAAACGAACCATTCGAGATCCGCGGCACGCTGCGCTGCGGTTTTTGCCGATCCGCAAGCGGTTTGCCTGGCCGCGCTGCCCGAGGCCGACAGCCAGCGGGGCACCCTGATCATCCGCTCCTTGGGCGATAAAGGACCGCGCATCGATAATCACCGGCTGAAATCCATTCCGCCGGCGCCGATCGGGGGCGACGAATATTCCGGGGTTCGGGCGGCGTTTCGCTTTGACCCGCTCGGCGACGCGGCGCTTTCGGCCGAGCCCGCCGTGACGCTTTCGGCTGAAGCGGGGAAAACACCGCCGCCCGTCTGGGTGCGGAAGTTCGAGTTGCACTCGTGGTACGAATCCCAGGGCGCTGGGCGGCACCTGGCCGCCTTCGACGTGCACAACTGCGGCGCCGGCCGGCTGCGAATCGCTTTGCCTCCGGGCGTATCGAATAAAGACATTCGCGGCATGTGGATTGATGAAAGCCCGGTCGATTGGCTGGAAGGCTCGGAAAAAAACAATATTTTTGCCCCGCTTCCGTCGGCAAAGCGATTTTGCACGGTTTCGGTTTACTATACAACGCGACGATCCGGATTGGGGACGCTGGGAACTCTTGCCCCGCCCCTCACCGAGGTTGACGTTCCGACGCTTGCGGGCACATGGACTGTATGGTTGCCGCCGGGTTACGAAGCCGTGGGAGAAGACCAGCGCTGGCAGGGGCCGCATCGCCCGGAAATCACGTTCAGCCGGCGGTTGCTGGGCCCATTGGGGCGCGATCCCGGCCAAAAGGTCTTCAATCCCTTCGCTGCCCAAGACTGGTTGGCCTTGGCCGCGACGTCAGATGAACCCAATCCCGCCCCAAGCAACGCATTCCGGATCGATCATATTCCGACGGGATGCAGTGCGGCGGACACCCAGTGCTGGTCCGCCCGGCGCCTGGAAATATCGGCCGCCAATGCCTCGGGGATAAAATACATCCGTACCAGGATGTGGCAATTGTGGGCGGCCATGGTTTTCGTCCTGGCATTGGGCGTGGGCTATTGGAAGGCCGGAAAATATCCCATTTTCTATTCCGTACTGACCGGCGTGTTCGGCGTCGCGGCGTTGGTTCTGCCCGAAATTTACGTGCCGCTCGCCTCGGCTGCCGTGTTGGGAATGCTGGCTTGCTTGTTGCTGATGATTATCAAGTCTTGTCTGCATACCGGGGCTTCTTCAGTGACGCCGGACCAGGCGGCATCAAAGCGATCGCCGCCGTCGGATTCAAAAAAAGTGCTCTTGGCTGAGCAGAGCGGAGCGATATTGTTGATTGCCGCTGCGGTTTTTTTCGCCTGGGACGCCCGGGCTGAAGAACCGGCCGAAAAAGCCCGGTCTTCCGCTGCGACGGATTATCGCGTTTTCGTGCCCATCGACGAGGAAAAGAAACCCACCGGTGATAAAGTCTATCTTCCCGAGGAATTTTTCGACGAACTTTATCGCCGCGCGTCCGCCGCCAAGGAAGAACCGCAGGGCTGGTTATTGGAATCGGCCTTGTACCGGGGATCGCTGGAGCGTGAAGCGTCGGGGGGACTGTCGTGCCAGTCGATCAAGGCCCAATTCGATCTGAGGGTTTTTGGCCGGTTGGTGCAAGTCAGAATTCCGCTGCGCCGGGAAAACGCCCGGCCGATTGCGGACGTGCGCCACGCTCGACGGCCGGCCGCTGGAGGTGAAATGGGAGGCCGACGGCGCGGCGTTGGGCTTTGAGGCGGCGGAGCCCGGCGATTACCGCTTGGAATTGCAGTTTCGGCCCGTGCAGCGGGAGATGGGGGCATGGGGCGGTTTCGAGATGCCCATTCTGCGCCTGGCCCACTCGCGTTTGGAATTGGCCCTGCCCGGCGAAATACCCGGCATCGAGGCGGCATCCGCCCTGGGTGCATCCGGCGTGGAAAGCGATCCGCCCAGGTTTTGGGCCGAATCTGGGGCCAAGCAACAGCCTGGCGGTGCATTGGCCGGAATCGGCGGCAAAAAGCGGCGCGGCAGGCGGGATTGAAGCCGATCAACTCACTTGGCTTAGGATGCGGCCCGGCTCGGTTGCGGTCGAGGCCCGCTTTAAATTTCACCTTCCTGAAAATCAGGTCCGGCGCCTGCAATTCGCGGCCGATCCGCGCTGCACCTCTTGCCATTGGAAGGCAAGGATCCGCCCGGCGTACATGTTCGTTCGGACGGGGCCAATCGGCAGATCATCACTTTGCAATGGAGCCGGCCGCTGGCCGGAGCGGCCGCGGTCGATCTTACGTTTTTACTGACCGGTGCCTCGGGCGTGGGCAATTTCCGCCTGCCGCAGATCGAGCCGCTGGACGCACAAAAGATCAACCGTTGCTTGGCCGTTTCGGTCGATCCCATATTGGAATACGAAACGCAAGGCTCGCCGGAGCCGGCCGCGGCAACAACCGCGGAGTTACAGAAAAACTGGGATCTGGCCAATCCCGCGCCGCTCTTGGCCTATCGGCTGGAAAGCGACAAGCCGGATTGGAGCATCTCGACCCGGCCGCGCGAACCGGAAACCCCGGCCGAGCAAACCGTGGCCCTAAGCTACGATCAAAATAAAGTCGATGTGTATTTCGAGGCCCAAACGACCGCGGCTTCAAGGTATGCCTTTCAATACCGGTTGGCCGCATCTCCGGCGATGAAAGTTCTAAATGCATCGGTGCGCAAAGAAGGCGTCGAGCAGGCGGCGCGATGGTCGCAAGAGGCCGACGGCACAATCACAATCTTCCTGGCGGGCCCGGCGGACGGCAAGCAACAGCTTTTCCTTCACGGCGAAATGCCCTTGGAAACAGGGGAACAAACGCCCTTGCCCAACATACGCCTGGATCGCCACCGCCTGCAATCGACCACGGTCAAGGTCTTCCGCCGCCTGGACGTGGATCTGGATGTGATCTTGCCTGAAGAAAAAATGTCCACTCTCCCTTTGGGAGAGGCCGTCAAAACTAAGTCCCCTCTCCCGACCAACCGACCATGCTTCGCATGGTGCCCGTCGGTGCCCGGAGAGGGCCAGGGTGAGGGCATCTCCGAACTGGGCCGGCTGGTGAAAACTTTTCGCTTGGAAGGCGACGGTTCCATACAAGGCGAAGTGCATTTGAGGACCAACCGTCCTAAAATCGATGCAAAACAGGTTACCCGCATGTTTTTCGACTGGCAGAAATGGATGGCGCAGGCCGATTTTCTATTTGACATAACAGGCGGCCTGGCCGATGAGTTTTGGCTCAAGGCGCCCAAATTGTGGAAAGGGCCGTATACAATTGATCCGCCTGCCGTTGTAAAAGCGGGAGAAATTCTCGGCGATGCCAGGCAATTACTTATTCAACCCGCATCGGCCGCGCGTGGCCGTTATCGTTTCAGCATCAGCGGCCCATTGGAAACCGAGCCCGGCCAGGCGCCGCTGGCACCGGATATTATTTTGTCAAGAGCGGAAAAATATTCGCGCTGGCTGGTTCTGCCGAGACAATTGAAAGGTCAGCCGGCTGAGTGGGAGACGCGAGGTTTGCGTGCGGGGGAATTGCCCGCCGAGTTGGCCCCTATGCAGGATGGGAATGACTATTTCACCTTCGAGATCGTGGGCGATGGGCCCAAGGCAGTTCTTTGCACACATGCCGTAGCATCCGGCCCGGCCAAGGTTTATCTGGCCGACGTGCAATTGGCATGGCAGGCAGACGGCGCCTGCCGCGGAACCGCTGTTTTTGACCTGGATCCCGGCGGAGAAAAGTTCTGCCCGTTAAATCTGCCCGAGGGCTGCGAATTGGTCCATGCGGCCATCGATGGGCGGCTCGCATCGCCGGTTTGCAACTGGTCCGGGAAAGTGGAAATTGCCCCTGGTCTCCGCGCGATTGCCGCAGCGTATCGAGGTTGTGTTTCGGCAGAAGCTGATCGATCCGCTTGGTTGTGGACGGCGCGATTTGGCCGCACCTTCCTTGGGCGACGTGCCGGCGGCGCGGACTTTATGGACGATTTTCTGCCCGCCGTCGCTTATACTTCAGAAAGACAAGGACGAGAAGGCGTCAACACCGGCCGATCAACAGCGGATTCGCGCCCGTACTGCCGCCGCCATGATCGCCTCGGCCGAGAACCAATTATCGCCTGACGACGCCGAAGAAACGCTCAACTGGTATCATGCCGGAGTCCGGCAATTGTGCTCCACCTTGGCGGCAATGCGGCGAGAACCGGCTTTGACGGCCGATCCGGAATTGGCGCGGGAAGTATTGGAGGAAATCGAAACCGCCCAGCGGGATCAGGCCGAGTTTGCCCAGCGGATCGGTCTGAGCAAAGTATGGGCGGAGGCCAAAGCGGAATCGCGCTCAGTCGGCGAGACATCAGATTACAGCCGCCTCCGGCCCGGCGATGCGGCCGGAGCGGCCCATTTCGCCGTTGACGGCCCGGCAACGTCAATCAACATCGAATTAAAGCCCGTCGAACACATAACCGCGGCCGGGCGAATCGCCGCTTCGTTATGCCTGGCAGGCGTTGTTGGTTTGTTCATCCTGGGTCTGCGCCGCGGCACGTGGGCGATGATTCTCAAAAAACGGCCCTGCGCCGTCAGCGTCGCCGCCGGGCTGGCGTGGTGGTGGTGGCTGCGGCCCAGCGCCTTGGGCCTGGCCGTGGCGGTTTTGATAATCGTTTGCCGGCTCGTCCATCGGTGGCAAATGCCCCAAACAAAATCGGGTAGCACAGGTTCTTGAACCTGTGCGGCCTTGCCGCAAGAGGTTGGCGGAAAACGGATCTCTTATCATGCCCACATGAAACCGCACCGCACCGATGCAAGAATCGGCGCTACCTGGCTGATACTTTTCTAAAATTTCCCCGATATTCCCTTGACATCTTACGGCGGCGGTCGTAAAATTGCCTGTTGTACGACAGTTGCCGTAAGATGAGGAGAATCTCTCATGGGGAAACCGATAGCCTCGCTTGGCGAATTCGAAATCCAGGTCCTGCGCTTGGTTTGGCGGCACCAACCGTGCACCGAGCGGCAGATCAGCGACCTGGTAAAAAAGGAACGTTCGGTAGCCCGCACCACCGTGCTTAAGACCCTGCAACGGCTGGAGGCCAAGGGGCTTTTGGCCCGGACCCCGGGCGAGCCGCCGATCCGCTTCCGCGCGGCAATAGACGAGCGGCGCATGGTCCCGGCATTGATCAACAAATTCGTCGAGGGGATGCTGGGCGGTTCGCCCGGACCGCTGGTCGCCTACCTTGCCGAGTCCGGCAAGCTCTCGGAAAAAGATCTCAAGGCCCTGCGTGCGATCGCCCAGAAAATCGGCCAGCCGCCGGAGAAAAAATAATTGGTGCCGTCATGATAAATATAATCCTGACTATTAACGGCTGGGCGGAAGGATGGTTGAAACTGATGGGGGCCGTGCTTTGGCAATCGGCGTTGCTCATTGCGATTGCGGTTTTGATCGCCTGGCTGTTGTGCCGTTCATCGCCGGTGGTCCGCTACTGGCTATGGCAGATCGTGGCCATAAAATTATTGCTCATGCCGTTTTGGAGCCTGGCCATTCCCTTGCCCACGTGGTGGCATAATACACTACCACAGCAGCCCGTGGCATATCAGTCCGAAAAAATTGTCAACAAAGAATCGACCCCGCCGATTTTACCGCGTCCTTTGGGATTAACAAATAGTCCCGATATGGGCGCGGCTCGCTTGCCGTCGCTTTGGGATAATATCGGCCAAATAAAATGGCAAACGTGGCTTTTGTTGATTTGGCTCGTGATCATATTCTGGCAACTCGCGCGGCTTGTAATGCAGCGTATTCGTCTGGCAAAACTGCTTGAACAAGCGGTTCCCGCAAAAGCGGAGACGGCCGGACTGGTGGCCGAACTGGCGGGGCGGATCGGACTGCGCCGCGCACCCGCCGCGTTGTCCATTGGGGGCGATTGCCCGCTTTTCGTATGCGGCCTGCGCCGGCCGCGGTTGATATTGCCGGAGCGGCTCCTGGACTCACTTGATCAATCCCAGCGCAGGCAGGTTATTTTGCACGAACTGGGGCATATAAAACGGCACGATTTGGCCTGGGGTTGGCCGGCCGAGATCGTGCGCATGGTTTTCTTTTTTAATCCGCTGGTGTATTGGGTCGCCTACCGTCTGCGGCTGGAGCGGGAACTGGCCTGCGACCAGTTGGCGATGGCCCGCTCCGGCCATCCGCCCGCCGACTACGCCCGCACGCTGGTCCAGGTCGTCAGCCACGCATCCGAGCCGGCCTCCGTGCAAGCCGCCGCCATCGCCGCCGGCCTGGCGGGCGGGGAGAAAAAGGATGAGGGGTGAAAGATAGGCGAGCGGCCGGCGTGAGCCGGCTGAGACGTGAAACCGCTTGCGGTTTCGCGCCGACTACTGAGAACTGACTACCGAGAACTGTGAACTGTAAACCGTAAACCATACAAGGAAAATCGCCATGGCAAACCAATACGGTCCTTGGGCCACGCTTATCGACACCGGCGTGAATCCGCAGCTCAGCTCATTTTGGCGGCGACGGCTGGCGATGCTCGTGCCTGCCAGCCACACCAGCCCGATCCTGTCGCGCCGCAATCTGTTCTTTCTTGCATTGGCGGGAATACTCGCATGTATCCTGCCGACGGTTTTTTTTACGCCGGTTGACGCCCAGGAAAAAAAGCCGGCGAATGAGAAAACGCAAGCAGGGACAAAAACCGGAGGCGGATCGATGATCATTGGCGGCATCACGTTTTCTGCAGGCAATGCGGCGGACAATGGCAAAGCGACAAAGTCGGGGGAACCTGCCTTGAATGGGCCAATATCATTCGAGGGCGAGGGATCCATTTCACCTTCTCATCCAAATGACCTCGATTTCCCCTTTTATGGGCCCTTGCTCAACGACCTGACGCGCAAGGAACTGAATCTAAGTGCAGAGCAGGAACAGAAGCTCAAGGAAATCGATCGCAATTACCGGGCCGAATACCGGCCCAAAGAAAAAGAACTTATCCGAAAATATGACCAGGAAACGGCCAAGTCCCCGCCGGAAGAAAAAAACAAAAAGATGGATGAACTCTGGCAGACAATACGACGCCAGGCAAGAACCGTGCGCAAGCAGATCGAGGAGGTGCTAAGTGCCGAGCAATTGGCGAAACTCAGAATGCTCGTGCTGTACGAATTCGAACCCTCAACATTACTTTATAACATGCGCGATCCACAATGGTTCAACCGTATAAGTAAAGAGCAGAAGCATGAACTTGAGAATCTTGGGCAAATTTATCAGACAACCTTAATGGAGACGGCAGCCAAGGTTCGGCAGGCCAAGCTGGAAAACGACGAAAAAACAATCGCCGTGGTCAGCCCTCAGCAGCGGGCCGATATTGAACGCCAAATCCATACGGACGATTTTGGAAAGCCCCAGATTTTCGGATGGCAACTTCATTTCCGCTCCGATTCGCAAAATGGCACTAACCACATGGAGTATCCGGAACTGTGGGAAGTCGAAGATGCATTGAAACTGAGCAAAGAGCAATTGAATAAAATATTTGACATTTTCGTCAAGTCTCAAGCATCTCGCGATCTCTACGAACTCTATGCGAAACATGTAACATCGTTTAATAAGTCGCCCCGAGCTAACAATGCAAGTGGCGGTAAAACTGCGGTCGCCGTGGGAACACTAACATTGAGTTCGGAAGCGGAGGGGGCATGGGGTCCGGAAGGTGCATTGAGCGCCAGCAAAGCCGAATTCAAAGACACCGATCAGACCGAGTTCAAGCAAAAGGTGGACGATCTGAAAAAACAACTCCGCCAACAAATCAACGCTGTGCTCACTCCCGAACAATCGGAGGCACTCGATAAATTGCTGCTGCAAATGGCCGTAGCGCGGCGCAAGAGACGATCACGTCCTGAATGACATTCATGCTACGCAACAACAAAAAGATGAAATATACCGTCTGTGGGTAGAAGGCATCGAGATCACGGGACAACTTTGGCATAAAATAAAAGAGAAACAAGTCGATTCTCTTTCGCCGCAACAGCGCCAGAAGTGCATGGAGGAATTGGAGCGGCGTGAGTGGCCAAATTTCTAACGGCCCTTAAAAACGGCGCCGCTGCAAATCGATATGAGAAGCCGCCAATCGCCCTCACCCTAACCCTCTCCGGGCACCGACCGAAGGTTGGTCGGGAGAGGGGACTCTTTTACAGCGAAATGGATGCGTTTTTTCGTGTTATTGTATAGGAGGTTTCGCAAGGCTGGCGCGGTAGGCACTAATCCATTCTTCAATTTGCTTCGCCAGGGCGGCTTTTTCCTGCGATCGGGCAAGATCGAGGGCCTTTTGGGCCGTGGCCAGAGCCCGCGACGATTGACGCAAATTGGCATAAGCCACGGCGAGATTGAATTGGACCTCGACGAAATCGGGTTTCAGGCTGAGGGCCTTTTCATAATGTTCGATGGCCTCTTGCGGGCGTCCCATTCTGATCAGCACGGCGGCCAGATTGTTAAGTGCCGCGGGGTAATTTGGCCGCAGTTTTATGGCTTGCTCGAAATAAGGCACGGCCTCCCGGTATCGGCCGGTATTGACCAAAGCTACACCCAGGTTGTAATGTGGTTCCGGGCGGTCTGGTTCCAGGCGTATGGCTTGATCGTACTGTTCGATCGCTTCTGGAAACCGGCCGGCGTCGAAAAATGCGTCGGCCAGGTTGCAGCGGGCCTCATAGAAATCGGGTTTCAGGCGCAATGCCGCGCTGGAGTAGGGGATCGCATCCTGGGGCCGGCCCATCTTCACCAGCGCCAGCCCCATGTTGCTCTGGCTCTCGGGATAATCGGGACGGACCTGGATGGCGATTTGCAGAAGATCGATGGCCTCCTGGTACTGTTTTGATTGCATCAATGTGGCGGCCAGATTGCATAGTGAGTCGGCGTGCTTGGGTTGGACGCGGAGGACTTGCTCATATTGTTCGGCCGCCCCGCGGGGATCGCCGGCTTTGTAGAGGGCTACGCCCAGGTTGTAGTGGCCTAGCCAGTAACCGGGATTTTTTTCCAGGGCCGTTCGATTGTAAATGATGAGGTCGCGATATATGCCGCATTGCCTCGAAGTCATAAAGGCGAGGACTCCGAGGGCCAAGGCCGCCACGATCGGGACCGTCGCGGCCGCGTGTTTTTTGCTCCCCGTCCGCCGCTTCCAGGCTGTAAAACCCGCCGCCGCCAATGAGATGACCGCGATGATTGCAATGTGCTGATACCGGTCGGCCACCAGCGAATGACGCATGAATCCCACGTCGGTAAAGCCCATCACGGGAAAAATCGCGACGCAGAAAAATCCCCAGGCGAATAAGAAAGGGCGGCTCCAGGCGTTTCGATACGACCATAACACCGCTGTAAGGCTGATCGCGGCCACAAGCGGCAGCCACCAGAGTGGATCGCTCGCTTGGATATTCCACTGTGGATAAATGGGATCCAAGTCCAAGGGGAAAAACGCCTTGTAAAGGTAGAACCAGATTGTGCCCGGGCGCCCAGGATGCGATCCCATAAACCGGCGGCGCGAAATACCGTGCCCGTATCGCGCACCTGGAACCACATGTTCGCCCTGGTCAGGATGCCTGCCAAAACAAAAAACGGCGAAATCCAGGCAAAATCCCGCCACTTTAGCGGCCGCAACCACCAGACGATCCCCACGAGCAGCACCGGCAAAACCACCGCCGATCCCTTGCCGAGCATGGCCAATAAAAACGCCGCCAGGCTCAGGAAGTACCAGCGGTTGAAGGATGAAGGATCAGGGATGAGGGATGAGGGATGAGCGATTTGTTTAGCCGCGAGCAGGCACCGTTCGGAGAATGGTCGGCAAGCACGTTCTATGAATTTGAAATACCATAAAATCGAAAACTGGAAGAACAGCATCGCCATCAGGTTTTTTCGCGAGGCGATCCAAGCGACGGATTCCACGTTCACCGGATGGAGGGCAAATATCAAGGCCGCCAAATATGCCCCCGGAATGGACAACTTCCGCAGGATCAGCCAAACCAGCAAGGCCTCGGTCGTGTGCAAGATTAAATTAGTGACGTGGTAGCCGAGGGGATTCATCTCCCAGAGCCGCCATTCTAGCCAGAATGCGGAATTGGTCACCGGCCAGAAGTCTATCTCTTTATTGGTGCACCAGATATATGACAGGCCCTCCGGGGCCTTGACCAGTTGGTTTTCGGTCAGCAGTTTATCATCGTCCCAGATAAAATCGCCGTTTATGGCGGGGAGATATGCGATAAAAACGCAGGCGGCAATTATCGCAACTCCAGATAAAACGCGGAAATTCATCGGCGGCTGCGCGAAGTTTCTTCGCAGAATTGGCTCGGGCCGATCGCTTAAGGATTTGTTCCGCTTGGACATGCGAGGAGTGCTCGACAGGAAAATATGTTATTATATCCATCATACAATATCCCAAGCGAGCCTGCCACAAGAACATCATAAAGAAGGTTTTTGCAGGTGGTTTTTCATCGCAAAGCCGCAAGCGGTTTTCACGCTGGGGGCAATAGAAAAGACGCAATCAAAGCCCCCGGTGTGTTCACCGGAGGCTAAATATCATGCAGGTGAAAATGGCGATCGCGGCCGAACGTGCTGCGAAGCGCCCGTCGCAACATTATTATTTAGAGCTTCTAACAGAATGAAATGAAACGGGATTTTGTGTGCCACTGCTTGCTCACAAGCAGTGTTTTTTCGCTGTTTTTGACGGCACTGCTTGCAAGCAAGCAGTGGCACACGTCATTTTGTCAGACGCTCTTATTTTTTTCCGGCGGATTTTTTCGCCGTTTTTCGGGCGGCGGTGCGGCGGCGGAAGGGGCGCTTGCCGGGGCCGGCTTCCACGCGGGCCGCCAGCAGGTTCAAGGCGTATTCGAAGGTGACTTCCTCGGGCGGGGCGTCCTTCGGCAGCGAGGCGTTGGTCACCCCGTCGGTCACGTAAGGACCGTACCGGCCCACAAGCACGCGGACCGGCTGGCCGGTGACCGGCGAGGGATCGAAGACCTTGACCGGTTCCTTGCTGGTCTTGGCCGCGGAGCGGCGCATTTTCGGCTGCGCTAAAAGTTCCAGGGCTTGCTCCAGGGTGACATCCAGAGGCGAAAGACCGTCGCCCAGCGAGCGGGTCTCATCGCCGCATCTGACGTACGGGCCATAGCGGCCGTTATGGGCCTCCACCGGCATGCCGCTTTGCGGATGGTTTCCCAAAACCCGCGGCAAGGACAAGAGTTTCAGGGCGGTTTCCAGGTCCACGTCCTCGGGCTTCATATTTTTGAGGAGCGAGGCGTTTTGGGGTTTTTCCTCGTCCTCGGCCGTGCCCCGCTGCACGTACGGCCCGAACCGGCCGACCTTGACGAACACCGGCTTGTGCGTGTCAGGGCAGATGCCCAAGGGTTCTTCGGTTTGGGCCGATTTATCGAGCAGGACCAGGGCGGCCTCGATGGTCAGTTCATCTGGGGGCAGGTTTTCGGGCAGGCTGGCCCTGCGCTCGCCCTGTTCGAGGAACGGCCCGTAACGCCCCACGCGCACGAAAATCACCGCCGCGTTTTCACCTTTGCCTTCGGGCTTGCCGATGGACACGCGGCACACGTCGCGGGCGTCGATCTCGCTCACCTTGTTCGACAATTGTTTCTTCAGCCCGGGATGCTTGTTGCCCAGGTAAAACCGCTTGAGATACTCGATATGGTTCATCTCGCCGCGGCTGATGGCGTCCAGCTCGTCTTCCATCTCGGCGGTAAACTGGTAATCGACCAGGTCGGGCAGGTGGTCGGTCAGCAAGTTCGAAACGGCGAAGGCCGTCCAGGTGGGAACAAGCATGTTGCCCCGCTTGAGCTTGAACACGTAATCGCGGGCCAGTATGGTGTCGATGATCGAGGCGTATGTGCTGGGCCGGCCAATGCCCATTTCTTCCAGGGCGCGGGTAAGCGTGGCCTCGCTGTAGCGATTGGGCGCCTGGGTAGTGTGGCTTTTGGTTTCCAGATCGTCGCAGCGGAGCGTTTCGCCCACGGCCACCTGGGGCAGCGTAACGTCGCGGTCGGCGATGTCGGACTCGGGATCGTCGGAGCCTTCGACGTACGCCCGCAAGTAGCCGGGAAACTCGATGGTCTTGCCGGCCGCCTGGAACACCGCGCCGCCGATTTCCAACGTGATCGTGGTGCGAAATCCCCGGGCGTCGGTCATCTGGCTGGCCACCGTCCGCTTCCAGATGAGGTCGTAGAGTTTGAACTGGTCCGGGCTGAGCTTGTTGCGCAGGGACTCGGGAAAATCGAAGTCATGGCCGGCCGGCCGGATGGCCTCGTGGGCTTCCTGGGCGTTTTTGACCTTGGTTTGATAAAATCGCGGCTCCGGGGGCAGAAATTCCGGGCCGTATTGCGAGGCCACCAGCAAACGGGCGGCGTCAACGGCCTGATTAGCCAGAGTGGTCGAGTCGGTTCGCATGTAGGTGATGTGCCCGGTTTCGTACAGGCTTTGGGCGACTTGCATGGTGTGCCGGGCGGTAAAGCCGTATTTGCGGTTGGCCTCCTGTTGCAGGGTGCTGGTGGTAAAGGGCGGATAAGGGCGGGTGGTATAGGGCTTGTTTTCCAGATCCGTTATCCGGCCCTGGCCGCCGCGGAGCCGCTGGAGCAAATCTTGGGCACTTTTTTCGTCCAGCCACAGCAAGGTGGCGTCCTTGAGTGAACCGGTGGCCGGATCGAAATCGCGGCTTTCGGGGATTTTCCGCCCGTCGGCCGAGATCAATTCGGCTTGAAAACTCTCGCTGTTGGTCTTGATGAAAATCCCCAGCAGATCCCAATAGGTGGCGGCCTTAAAGGCCATGCGTTGGCGTTCGCGTTCGACGATCAGCCGCACGGCCACGCTTTGCACCCGGCCGGCCGAAAGCCGCGGCCTGATCTTGCGCCACAAAAGCGGGGAAACGTCGTAGCCGTAAAGCCGGTCGATGATCCGCCTGGTTTCCTGGGCGCGGACCAGGTTGTCGTCGATATTGCGGGGATGGTCCAGTGATTCGTTGATGGCCTCCTTGGTGATTTCGTGAAACACCAGGCGGCGGACCGGCACTTTGGGCTGCAAAACCTGGCAAAGGTGCCAGGAAATAGCCTCGCCTTCGCGGTCTTCGTCGGTTGCCAGGAACAATTCCCCAGCCTCTTTCAAAAGCGACTTGAGCTTGCGGACCTGCTTAACCTTGCTCGGAGGGACGATGTAAATCGGCTCGAAATTTTCCTTCACATTCACGCCCAGATACGCCCAGTCCTCGCCTTTGTAAGTCTCGGGGATTTCCTTGGCGCCTTCGGGCAGGTCGCGGATGTGTCCAATGCTGGCCTCGATTGTATATTTCGGGCCGAGAAACTTGCTTATGGTCCGGGCCTTGGCCGGCGATTCCACGATTACCAGGGGGTTGCGATCGGTGTTTTTTTGTCTCTTGGCCATGTTTTTTGCATTCAAGGTGATCTTGGGATATAAAGAAGTTACAGGGCATTGAGTGTTTTTTTGCCGCTAATGTCGGGGCAGAAGTTAAACTGCCGCCCCCAACGTAGAAGTCTACCGTGTAATATATGATCGGAGAAAGGGTGGTAAATAACAACCTATTCCGGGGTGTATTCAATAGGATTCAACGTCGTTTAAGTCATGTAATTATTTATAACTCGCATGCGAATCCAATCCCCCTAAGCCGGACTGGCATTGCATTTATGCCAAAGCCTAATAAAATTGCCGGATTACGTCCATACTAATGCAAGGATAGAATTACTCTTGCCTCAATAGACTTGTCAAGTCTGAATTATAGCACAACCCCCACTTTAGAAGGATAAGCTTATATGGCCAGCCCGTTTAAGGTCTTTCGCAAGCATCAAAAAGTATGGCTTGCCGTATTGACCATTTTGGCGATGTTTGCATTCGTTTTTTTGCCGGCCATCGGCCAACTTTGGAACACAAAGGCAGGCATAAATGCCGTGGTGGTCCGGAGCAAATATGGAAAACTAACGCGGCGCGATCTGATCTTTATGCAGCAGGATCACATCCACTTTTTGCAGATCATATCAAAAATATACGCTACTGCCGCGGGTGAAAGCCCGGAAGCAGTCTTTAAGCGCATGGAAAACACCTTCGGCGCCAGCGGCGAAGAAGATCTGGTAACCAACTGGCTGAAAATGCAGCGGGCCGAAGAAATCGGCATGACCTTGAGCGATCAAATCATAAACGACTTCCTCCAGGGCATGACCGGGGGCAAGCTCGCGGGCGGCGACATATCGGCAATCATCAGGCAACAGGGGTACAACGATATTCAATTTTTCGAACTTTTCCGCGAGGAACTGCGGGCTTTGGAGATCACACGCTTATTCGTGTACAGCTTGGAAGGCGTTACCCCGGCCCAGCGCTGGGAGTACTTCTGCCAGCTTCGCAAGCAGGCCTCGGTGGAATTGATTCCCATAGAGGTCGAACAATTCATCGATCAGGTCAAATCCCCGGACGAGGAAGAATTAAAGGCCTTTTTCGAGAAGTACAAGGACAAACTTCCCAATCCGAATTCGCCCGAGCCTGGATTCCGCATCCCGCACCAGATCGACGTGCAGTATTTGAAGGCCGATTTCGCCAAATTTTCTGCACCGGACGCGATCACGGACGAGGAGATCCAAAGCACCTATGAAAAAAATCGCCAATTTTTCGACCAGTTCGAAAAAGAAAAGCCCGGCCCGGCGGAATCCGAGAAAAAAGGCGAGCAGGAAAAGGAAAAAACCCCGGCGGCGGAAAAGAAGGAAGCCGCCCCGGCCGCTGAAAAACCGGCGGAACAACCCAAGGAAAAACCAGCCGAAAAAGCAAAAGCGGCCGATCAACCCGGCGCCGGGCAAGAAAAAGCTCCGCAGGAAGGCACCAAGAAGGATGATGCCAAAAAGACGTCGGGCGCGGGCCGCGCTCCGTTCAGCCTGGCCTCGATGACGGCGGAGGCCGATAAACCGGCCGCCGAAGGTGCAAAAACCGAAAAGCCGTCCTCGGAAAAACCCGCCGCCGAAAAACCGGGCGCAAATCAGCCGGCCCTGACGGAAAAGGCCGAAGGGGCCAAACCCGCCTTGTCGGAAAAGATGAAAGAAAGGATTCGCGCCCTGGTGGCCAGGGAAAAAATTGCGGCAGTGTTTTTAAAGGTTCAGCAGGCCATGGAGGAAAACGGCAAAAAATGGCGCAAATACGAGGCCGAGAAAATTCACCAAAAAAACACCTCTCCTCCGCCCAGCCTGGATTTCGAAGAGCTGGCCAAACAAAACGGTTTAACCGCCGGCCGAACCGGTTTGATCCCGGATTGGGGCGCTCTGAAATTTGACATCGGTTCCTCATTCATTAAGCAGATGCAAGGGTATTCGCCCTTTACCGTCATGGCGTTCAAAACGCTGAACACATTTACTCCCACTGCCAGCGCAGATCTGAAAGGTGATGAATATTTATTCTGGAAAATCAACGATGTTCCCGAATCGGAACCGTCTTTCAAGGACGAGAACGTGCTCCAAGAGGTGCTTCGCGCCTGGAAGATGATCCAGGCCCGCGAGTTGGCCCGCAAGAAAGCAGAATCCCTGGCCCAAGAGGCGGCTAAATCCGGGGCCACGCTTAAAGGCGCTTTTCCGGATATGCCTGAGGACAAGATCACCTCGCCTCCTCCCTTCAGCATGCTCACCGAACCCAGCGTGCCGCGCGGTTCGTCGCTGGCGCCGCCCCGCCTGAGCGAAGTGGAAGGCGTGCCCATGGCGGGCAGGGATTTCATGCGGACCGTATTCAATCTGGACGTGAACCAGGTGGGCGTGGCCATGAATGAGCCGCAGACCGTGGCGTACGTGGTGCAAGTCTTAAAATACAGCCCGCCCCATGACGTCCTGTGGGGAATCTTCCTGGCCGAGGATTTCAGTACATACGCAATGGTAGCTTACGACCATGTGCAGGCCGACGAGAAGGCGTGGCTGGAATCGCTGAAAACTTCGGCCGGCTTGAAATGGGAGCAGAAACCCCTGCAGGCACAGATGCGCGGAGGACCCGTCCCGGAAGAATTTCCCGATGATTGAAATTCCCATGAAGGAAGATTCCGGGAGAACTGTCAATACATTTCGTACATTTGCTCGCCGCCGTGGGCGGGATTGCCGATGAGCGTGCGGCTTTGCGGGTCAACGACGAAATCCAGATATTCCAGGGGAATCTGCCCGATGAGCACGGGAACGTCGTCCGGCACTTCCAATACGTCCATGGGACATTCGCGGCCTTTTATTGTCAGTCGCACAGACGAATAGACATCGGCATCAGTAGTGCCCTTACTGGTGGTTACTTGCCGCGTCCAGCTTTTTGATAAACCCAACTGCCGTATCATGCGCGTCGGCAAAGAGAGCATTGTCGCGCCGGTATCGACCAATGCATCGGGAACGACGATCCTTCGCACCTGATCGGGTTTAATTAATCCTTTTTTTACAGCCCAAAGATCTTCCAAGCTTTCTATTATTGCTTCGACCAGCACCCGTCCCATCGTGTCAGTCTCCATGATTGGTCCTCCAAAAGGCAATTAATCGCATCCAATTACATTATAACCGCTTTCCGCCCTACATATAAGAGGTTTTTGCCCATCCCCCGTTTAGCGGTTCTTGCGTCATGGTTCCGAAAGCAGTATTCTACTGGATTCTACCGATCGGGAGACGGGACAATCTGATTAGTTGCCCGCATTTTTACCCGCTCCCCGACCAACGGGTACCGTTGGTGCCCGGTCGCGGCTAAACTCATACGATAAAAAACTGACAACTGAAAACCGACAACTTAAAACTTTAATTGAGGAGACTTCTCGTGGATAAACGACGCTTCGTGACCGTCGATGGCAATGAAGCGACGGCCAACATCGCTCATCTTTGCAACGAGGTAATGGCCATCTATCCGATCACGCCTTCATCCGGGCTGGGCGAAATGCCCGACGCCTGGGCGGCGGCCGGGCGCAAGAATATCTTCGGCACCGTGCCCGACGTGGTGGAGATGCAGAGCGAGGCCGGGGCGGCCGGCGCGGTACACGGTTCGCTCCAGGCCGGGGCCCTGACGACCACCTTTACGGCGTCGCAGGGCCTGCTGTTGATGATTCCGAACATGTTCAAGATCGCCGGGGAGCTGACGCCCACGGTGTTTCACGTCACCGCCCGGACGATTGCCACGCACGCACTTTCGATTTTCGGCGACCACGGCGACGTGATGGCCTGCCGCTCTACCGGCTGGGGGATGCTTTCCTCGGCATCGGTGCAGGAGGCCCAGGACATGGCGCTTATCGCCCACGCCGCCACGCTGGAAGCCCGCGTGCCCTTCATTCACTTTTACGACGGGTTCCGCATATCGCACGAGGTGAACAAGATCGAGCAACTGACCGAGGACGACGTAAAGGCGATGATCGACATGGACCTGGTGGCCGCGCATCGCAACCGGGCGCTTTCGCCGGAGCGGCCCAAGCTCCGCGGCACGGCCCAGAATCCGGACGTGTTTTTCCAGGCCCGCGAAACCTGCAATCCGTTCTATGACGCGGCGGCCGGCGTCGTGCAAAAACACATGGACAAGTTCGCCAAGATGGCGGGCAGGCAATATCACCTCTTCGATTACACCGGCGCGGCGGATGCCGAGCGGGTAATAGTCGTGATGGGTTCCGGCATCGGGGTTGTCGAGGAGACTGTGGAGAAACTTGTTTCCCAAGGCGAAAAGGCGGGGGTTCTCAAGGTGCGGCTGTTCCGGCCCTGGGATTCTGCCGCGTTTACGGCCGCATTGCCCAAAACCGTGAAGAAGATCGCGGTCCTCGACCGCACCAAGGAACCCGGCGCGGCGGGCGAACCGCTGTACCAGGACGTCATTACCGCCTTGTCCGAATGTTGGCCGAACCAATACTGTGGCCCGGGAGGATTCCCGCATATTATCGGCGGGCATACGGTTTGTCGTCGAAGGAGTTCACTCCGGCAATGGCGGCGGGGATTTTTGAAGAACTGAAAAAGCCCCAGCCCAAAAAACATTTCACCGCCGGCATCAACGACGACGTTACGCGCCTGAGCGTGGATTACGATCCGAATTTCTCGACCGAGGGCGACGACGTCATCCGGGCGGTATTTTTCGGCTTGGGCTCCGACGGCACCGTGAGCGCGAATCGCAACTCGGTGAAAATCGTGGGCGAAAACACGCCGCTCCACGCGCAAGGCTATTTTGTATACGACTCGCGCAAGGCCGGCTCGGTAACCACGTCGCACGTCAGGTTCAGCCCCCGGCCGATCAAGGGCTCGTACCTGGTGCACAGGGCGAATTTCGTGGCCTGCCACCAGTTCCACTTTTTGGAGCGGATCGACGTGCTGTCGATGGCCGATCCCGGGGCCATGTTCCTCTTGAACAGCCCGTACAGGTCCGGACGAGGTGTGGGATCACCTGCCCGCCGAGGTGCAGAAGCAGATCATCCAGAGGAAGATGAAATTTTACGTGGTCAACGCCTTCCACGTGGCCAAAGAAGCGGAGATGGGCGTGCGGATCAACACCATCATGCAGACCTGCTTTTTCAAGCTGGCCAACGTGATTCCAGCGGACGAGGCGATCACGCAGATCAAAGACGCCATTAAAAAGACATACGGGAAGAAGGGCGGGGGCAAGATCGTGGAGCAGAACTACGCGGCCGTGGACGGGGCGCTTAGTTCGTTGCACGAGGTGAAATATCCGAATCAAGTCACGTCCAAGCTGCACATGGTGCCGCCCGTGCCGGACTGCGCACCGGAGTTCGTCAAGAGCGTGCTGGGCATGATGATCGCCAATCGCGGCGACGATTTGCCCGTCAGCGCGCTGCCCAATGACGGCACGTTCCCCACGGCCACCACGCAGTACGAGAAGCGGAGCATCGCCCAGGACATACCGATTTGGGACCCGAAGATTTGCACGCAGTGCGGGTTGTGCTCGCTGGGCTGTCCGCACGCCACGATCCGCACGAAGGTTTTCGATCCGGCGCTTTTGGCCAAGGCTCCTGCCGGGTTCAAGGCCGCCGATTACAAGGGCAAGGAATATCCCGGCTGGAAATTCACCGTGCAGGTGGCGCCCGACGATTGCACGGGCTGCGGGCTGTGCGTGGACGTCTGCCCGGCCAAGGACAAGGAAAAGGTCAAGCACAAGGCCATCGACATGGAAAACAAGCTCCAGCACCTGGAGCGGGAGCGGCCGAACTGGGATTTCTTCCTCACCATTCCGGACGTGGATCGCACCCAGGTAAAGGCCGACACGATCAAGGGCTCGCAGTTGCTCCGGCCGCTTTTCGAGTTCTCCGGGGCCTGCGCGGGCTGCGGAGAGACACCTTACGTCAAGCTGCTTACGCAGTTTTTCGGGGACCGGATGTTGATAGCCAACGCCACGGGCTGCTCCTCGATTTACGGCGGCAATTTGCCCTGCACGCCATACGCGGTCAACCGCGAGGGGCGCGGGCCGTCCTGGTCCAATTCGCTCTTCGAGGACAGCGCGGAATTCGGCTTCGGCTTCCGCCTGGCCGTCGATCAGCAGATCGTGTACGCCGCCGAGTTGCTCAAGCGCCTGTCCGGTCAACTGGGCGATGAAATGGTCGCATCGCTTGTCAATAACAAGCAGGAAACCGAGGAAGAAATCGCCCGGCAGCGTGAGCTGGTGGCCGAGTTGAACAAGCGCCTGGCCGCGATAAACTCGCCTGACGCCAAAAACCTGCTCGCCTCGTCCGACTACCTGATCCGCAAGAGCATCTGGAGCTTCGGCGGCGACGGCTGGGCCTACGACATCGGTTTCGGCGGCTTGGACCACGTCTTCGCCTGCGGCCGGGACCTGAACATCCTGGTGCTGGACACCGAAGTCTACTCGAACACCGGCGGGCAGGCCTCGAAATCCACCTTCCGCGGGGCCGTGGCCAAGTTCGCGGCAGGCGGAAAACAAGGCGGGAAAAAAGACCTGGGAATGATCGCCATGTCGTACGGCAACGTGTTCGTGGGCTCGATCTCGCTGGGGGCAAATCCCATGCACGCCATCCGCACCATTCGGGCGGCCGAATCCTATCGCGGCACGTCGCTTCTGATCGCCTTTTCGCACTGCATCGGCTGGGGCATCGACATGTCCATCGGCATGAGCATCCAAAAGGACGCGGTGGCCTGCGGTTATTGGCCGCTTTACAGCTTTGATCCGCGCAACGAGGCGCAGCCCTTCCAACTGGCCAGCAAGAAGCCGGTGGGCATGTTCAAGGATTTCGCCCTGAAAGAGGCCCGTTTCGCCATGCTCGCCCGCTCGAAGCCCGACGAATCGGTGCGGCTCTTGGATCTCGGGCAGCAGGACATATACAAGCGGTACCATTTTTACGAACAACTGGCTGGCGTGAGCCGGGAAACCGCGGCGCAGGCCGCCGCCGAGGCGGCCTCCGGCGGCAACGGAGAAAACAAAGCCAAAGATTCCAAGGAGGTGCAGGCATGAGCGTCGATTTATCCACGAAGTATCTCGGCCTGGAGTTGAAAAATCCCCTGGTCATCGCGGCCTGCCCGCTTACAGGCAAGATCGACTGGCTCAAGCGCCTGGAGGCGGCCGGCGCGGCTGCGGCGGTCATGCCTTCGCTGTTCGAGGAGCAGATCGAACACGACGAGATGGAAATGACCAAGGCCCGCGAGTTCGGCACGGAAAGTTTCGCCGAAGCCCTGACGTATTTCCCCGAGCCGCAGGATTATCGTTCCGGTCCGGATGAATACCTGGAGGCCATCGAACAGGCGAAAAAGGCCGTGAAAATACCCATTATCGCCAGCCTTAACGGCACGAGCCGCGGCGGCTGGGTCCGCTACGCCAAGATGATGCAGGACACCGGGGCCGACGCCCTGGAACTGAACGTCTACTACATCGCCACCGACGCGGATATGACCAGCCGCGACGTCGAATCCCGGTATCTCGATCTGGTCGCGGCAGTCAAAGAGTCGGTCTCCATTCCGCTGGCGGTCAAGGTCGGGCCGTATTTCAGCGCAATGGCCAACATGGCCAAGCGCCTCGCCGAGGCCGGCGCGGACGGCCTGGTGCTTTTCAACCGCTTCCTCCAGCCGGACATCGATCTGGATACGCTGGAAACCACCACCAAAATGGTGCTCAGCGATCCGTTCGAGCTGCTCGCGCCCTGCGCTGGGTGGCAATTTTACACGGCCGGGTAAACACTTCGCTGGCCATAACCAGCGGCATCCACGACGGCGACGCCTTGATCAAGGCCCTCTTGGCCGGGGCCGACGCGGGTATGATCGCTTCGGTCATCTATTACAAAGGCTTTAAACAGGTCCCGGAAATCCTCAACCGGCTGAAAAGCTGGATGGAAGAGAAGGAATACGAATCAGTCGAGCAGCTTAAAGGCAGCATGAGCCAGGAGAACTGCCCCGACCCGGAGGCCTTCGCCCGCGGAAATTACATGAAAACCCTGGTTTCCTACACGGGCAAGCCGATTTAACGCAGATTAGAGAATAGCCCCAACATTTTTAACATCTACAACCACTGCATTTGCGGCTTTCGGTTCTCGGCGGCGCAATCGAGCAAATAGAGATTTATCAAATTTTGGTAAGGAACGCCCGTTTCCTGCGCCAGAGTTTTAAAGTACTCGATGACATCCACGTTCATCCTCAAAGTAACTTGCCGTTTCAGGTGTTTTGCGTAAGGATTTCGCCGCCGCTTCATTTTTGATAGATCATATTCTTTTTTCATGGCATTTCTTCCAGATAAAGTTTTCGCTCATTTTTTGTAGGTTTTCGAGCGGAAATAATGCGTATTACATTTCCTCTGCCGCGTAGACAATAACATACAAGCAACATGCGCAATCGACTGCTTAGACCTAACATTAAATATCGATTTTCCCATTCCGAATGTGCATCATCGTAGAATTCCAAGGCGCGACCATCGAAAAATACGGTTTTTGCCTCTTCGAATGAGACGCCGTGCTTTTTCTGATTCAGGCGATTTTTCGTCTCGTCCCATTCGAAATAATATTTAATCATATTGCTAATATAATTATATTGTCAATATCGCTCAGAGTCAATCCATTTTTGTTGTGCCGCCAGGCAGCCTTCCTTCGAGTTGCGCGGCACGGGCTTTTGGGCGTCGGCCCAGGCGATAAGATCCTCTATCATTTGCCAGCGCGCAGCCGGATCCCACATGCGGTTTCGCTTTTCTTCCTCGCGGCGGAGCAATTCGGAAAATTCTTCGTGGGTCATTATAGTTTGAGAACTTGCTTTAAAAAACGAATGCGATCTTGTTTCTGCTCTTGCACCGGCAAGGCATTTTGACATTTCAACATGTCTTCATCTGAAAGCGCAAAAAATACGTTCCCTTTAGAGGTTTTCGCTTCCACCGCCCTCAGGCGGCAGTCGGACCAGGAAGGCAATCCTTCCACCGAGCGAAAAATATCTATGGCGCCCGCGGGGCTCGTGAGGCAATGAACGCCTTGTCCCTCGAGCCAAGATGGCGATTTGAGGGCAACCGGCCCCCAATCGGCGTCGCTTTGTCCCCAAGAGGCCTCTAATTCCACCAGGGCCTCATGGCAACGCAGCCGATTTTCTTTGCTGTCTTCGATCCACAAATCTATGTCATAAGTCAGATTTCCGCCGTGCCTTAAGAGCATGTTCATGCCGCCGATAAGCAAGTAATTCACCCCATGCCGGTTAAAGCTCTCAAAGATCCGCTCTTGATTCATGGGGTAATCCCCCGATAGAATTGCATTGTCTTGTTTTCCGATTACTATTATAAAATCTAGCATCCACTTTTGCCAGCGAAATACAATCCAGGGTAATATTCTTATTTATTTCACTGAAGAGTATTATTCATGAAAGCCATGCTTTTGCAGGAAATCGCTCCGATCGACGCCGCGCCTTTGAAAATGGCCGATCTGCCCGTGCCCGAGCCCAAGCAGGGCGAGATACGGATCAAAGTCCGCTGCTGTGCGATTTGCCGCACGGACTTGCACGTGATCGAAGGTGACCTGCCGCGGCAAAAAATGCCCATCGTGCCCGGACATCAAATCGTGGGAACCGTGGATAGCCTGGGACCGGGATGCACAAAATATAAGGCCGGGCAGCGGGTGGGCGTGGCCTGGCTTCGCCACACCTGCGGGAAGTGCGAATTCTGCAAGGCCGACAAGGAAAATCTTTGCGAGTCGGCCCGCTTCACCGGGTATCATGCCGACGGCGGCTATGCCGAGTACGCCCTGGCGCCGGAGGCCTTTTGCTACGGCATTCCGCCGGGCTTTTCCGACGTGGAGGCCGCTCCGCTTTTGTGCGCGGGCATTATCGGCTATCGTTCGCTTAAACGATGTCGTCTTCCGCCCGGGGGCAAGCTGGGCATATATGGCTTCGGCTCGTCGGCCCACGTGGTAATGCAGATCGCCCGGCATCGCGGCTCGGCGGTGTACGTGGTCACGCGGGGAAAAGCACCGCCAGTTGGCCAGGCAGATGGGAGCAATCTGGGTGGGCGAGGACGCCCGGCAAATGCCGCTGAAGGTCGATAGCGCGATCATCTTTGCCCCGGCCGGCGAATTGGTCCCCGTCGCCTTGGAATCGCTCGAAAAAGGGGGCACGCTTTCTTTGGCGGGCATTTACATGACGCCCATCCCCGCCATGGATTACCAGCGGCATGTGTTTTACGAGCGCGACATCCGCTCGGTCACATGCAATACCCGCGCCGACGGCCGCGAACTCCTGGCCGAGGCCGCGGCCATCCCCATCCATCCGCACACCAGCGTGTATCCGCTGGCCGACGCCAACCGAGCGCTTCTCGACTTGAAACAAGACAAGATCAGCGGCACAGGCGTTCTCTCGATCGAATAAATACTCGCCAGTCGCCTCTTTTTTTGGGAGAGGATTTGATCGCCAGTCCCCTCTCCGGGCACCAATGCTAAGCATTGGTCGGGAGAGGGTTAGGGTGAGGGCTGCGAAGTCTTTAAGCCGCCCGCTCCGCGCCTTTCGGTTTAAAAAGCAATGTGTCCAAGAGCCGCAACAGCAAGACATCAAACACCTTGGGCATCTCCAGATATCTTCTCAGTATAGTTAAAAAGACAGTTACCGGTGGAATATGTTCCAGGTCCCAATATTCTTTATTAAAAGGAGAGCGGCGATGAACGTGATCGCATTTTTAGGCGTAATGATCGTTCCGGTGGCGATGATGACGCTGTTGGGCCAATTGCAGGCGGCCGATTTGAAGGTAGGCGACGCGGCCCCGGATTTCAAACTGCCCGGCTCAGACGGCAAGACCTACAACCTGGCCGATTTCCGCGGCAAGCAGGCGGTGGTTTTGGCCTGGTTTCCCAAGGCCTTTACGCCCGGCTGCACCAACGAGTGCAAGGCTTTTGCCGCGGGCGGGCCGAGCTTAAGAAAATTCGACGTGGCCTATTTCACCGCCAGCGTCGATCCGCCGGAGAAGAATAAAAAATTCGCCGAGTCGGTCGGCGCCGATTATCCCATCCTCAGCGACGCCGACGGCAAAGTCGCCCGCTCTTACGGCGTTACCGGCGCGGTGCAGAAATTCGCCAGCCGCTGGACCTTCTACATCGGCGCGGACGGTAAAATCCTCTACATCGACAAGGACGTGAACACGAAAACCCACGCCGAGGACGTGGCCAAGAAACTCAAGGAACTGGGCGTGGCGGAAAAAAAGTGATCGGTTTACAGATCGGCAGAAATCATTTACCCCGGCCACTTGCGCCCGGCGACTTTGAGCAATTCGCCGGCCATGCGCGTTGCCTCGCGGGGGGCAATTCCGGATAAAAGGGCAGAAATACGATCTTCGCCAAAATCTCCTCGGCCGTTCGGGCCTTTTGTTCGCTCCGATCGGCGGGCGGGGGAACAACGCACAGGCTTTGCCCCTGCGTGGCGTCGAATCCGGCCTGGGCCAGGTGCTCGATCAGCCCCCCGGGCTCGTTCACCAGGACCGGAAAGACCCAATAGGTATGCGGCGAGTTCGCCGCGCCCGGGAAGAAAACTTTTTCACTTAGAAATCGCGGCCAGGTCTTCCCCCTTTTTCACGTGCCTTTCCAGCGCTTGGAGTTGAACCGTTTCAGGCGGCGTTTGAGCACCGCCAGAAGCGGCCCGCAAGGCTGCTTGCGGATCTGCTCGAAAAAGCCCACGCCGGGAAAGCCCCGGGCAGCGCGGTTTATCCAGCGGTCGTAGTCGAAATCCATGCTCATGCACATCCGCACGAAAAACGCGCGCTTATCTGCCGGCCGGAAAGGATTTTCAATATCCCGTACTTCACCAGGCGCTTGCCGTAGAGCCAGCGGTTTTGTTTTGCATATCCGGCCTGGACGGTGCGCATGCGGGCGAGCAACTCCAGGTCGCGGATCCTCAGCGTGGCCCCGCCCAGGGCCGTGCTGCTCTTGATGGTGCCGAAACTGAACATGCCGGCGTCCGAGCCCGGGTGGCCCTGATAGCCGGGGCCGGCGTAAGCCTGCGCGCAGTCTTCGATGACGAGCAGTTTTTTTTGGCCGGCCAGTTCCAGGATCGGCTCCATCGGCACGCGCCCGCCGAAGAGGTGCGCCACGAGAATGGCCCGCGTGGCCGGAGTCACGGCCTTTCGCCAGTTATCAATGCTCGGAGCAACCTGCTGCGGATCGAGATCGACCGGCACCGGCACAAGGCCGTGATGCTCGATGATACGGATCATGTCGGGGATGGTAATGGCCGAGACGAGCACTTCGCTCCCCTGGGGCAGCTTCAGTGCGCCCAGCAGCAGATCAAAGCCGGTGCGCACCGACAAGCAGGCCAATACATGCTCGGGATCGGCGTAGATTCCCTGGGCGAACCGGTCGATTCCCTCCTGCTTTTGCGGGAAGCAAACGCGGCAAATCCCGAAGATCAGGTCGGGCCAGCGGA
The DNA here is from genome assembly GCA_963838495.1 of Pirellulales bacterium. Classification (GTDB taxonomy): domain Bacteria; phylum Planctomycetota; class Planctomycetia; order Pirellulales; family Thermoguttaceae; genus JBEKIK01. Next base: position 2,504,186 of record CAWIRC010000001.1, read on the forward strand.
TGTCAAGTCTTTTTCGCGACCACATTTTTCAGCCTTTGCTCCTTCCCATGTCAGGCGTTTGGAAGGCACATTTATAATGTTTTTTCGATATTTTTTCAAGATTATTGTGGTTTGGGGAAAATTTGCCTTTTTTTCGGCGAAAATCCGCCGTCCGCCGCTTGACTCTCCCCCTGGGGCAGACCCGATAATCCAATACGCGAGGCAAAACATGTTCACCATCGGCGAGTTCTCGAAGATCACCGGACTGACCATAAAAGCCCTCCGCCTATACCACGAAAAAGGCATTATCGTGCCGCACCTGGTCAACCAGCAGACCGGCTACCGATATTACAACCACCAGGACGCCGAAAAGGCCAGGGTCGTGCGCATTTTGAAGGGCATGATGTTCGGATTGGATGAAATCGCGGAAATTCTGAAAAATTGCAGCGAGGACGCCGACGCCGTGGAACTGCTCGAACTCCAGCAGGACACTATCGAGGGACGGATCAAAGACTTGAAAAAGGCCAAGCGTAATATCGATTCCATAATCACCGCAGAAAGGAAGGCAATAGCCATGACCAACGAAAAAACAAGCGAGATCGTCGAAAAAAACGTGCCGGATATGCGAATCGCCTCCATCCGCTGGAAGGGCCGCTACGGCGAATGCGGCCGGCAGATGGGCAGGCTCGCGAAAAGCCTTTATCGCTATCTGACCGGCAAACCGTTCAACATGTACTACGACGAGGGATTCAAGGAAGAGGACGCCGACATCGAAACCTGCTACCCTGTGCGCGAAGACAAGGAAATTGCCGCGCCCGAGGGCATTGCAATCAGAAAACTCCCGGGCGGAAAGGTCGTGTCGATAATCCACAAAGGCCCATACGACCAACTCGGCCGCTCCTATGAAAAAATCTCGGCGTATCTGAAACAAAAGAATTACCGCGTCGCCGCCCCGCCCAGAGAAATCTACATCAAGGGCCCGGGAATGATCTTCAAAGGCAATCCGAAAAAATACCTGACTGAGATACAATTCCCAGTGTGAGATCGAACTGGCGAATGCAAAACCACCGCCTGACGGGCCGCATGAAGATGCCAGCTTGGCAAATAGTGCAGGATTAGCGAGATTTTCGACCCGCAAGGTCGCTCGATATTAGCCCGGCGATTTATCACTGGGATTTTGAGCGAAATAATTCCGCCGACTAGTAGGGACGGTTAAATATTGCGGCCGCACTTCAATCGTTATTAACCTCTTGGGGTCAATCCTCCTGTTGTTCGAGAGCAGGCGACATTCCATGGGCTTGACCTTTGTCGATAGGGATTGTAAACTTAATTCGCGGGAGAAATAAGTAATTGCTCTAGTCGTTCAATCGAAACGCAGGTGCTGCAATGACGCGTCTTGAACATCTCGAACAAGAAATCGCCGCCCTCACCGTCGATGAATTTGCTCGACTGCGCAATTGGATCCTTGAACGAGATTGGGCCGAATGGGATAAACAGATCGAAAATGACGCCGCTTCCGGCAAACTTGATTTTCTGGTGGAAGAGGCCCTGGAAGAAATACATCAAGGCAAGACGACTCTGCTGGATCTCGAACGGCTATAGTTCATTCAGGAATTGACGATGGGCAAATATGACAAACTACTGAGTAAAATACTTCATGGTTCATCAGATGCCAATATCTCTTTTACTGAACTTTGCCACATACTAAAGATATTCAATTTTGAAGAAAGAATCCGGGGCGATCACCATATATTTACCAGGCATAATCTTGAAGAAATCCTGAATCTGCAACCTATAGGCTCGAAAGCAAAGCCATATCAGGTTAAACAAGTGAGAAATCTCATATTGAAATACAAATTAGAGTTGGAGGAAGACAGTGAATAGCAAGTACGAAATCATAATATATTGGAGCGCGGAGGATCAGGCATTTATTGCGGAAGTGCCCGAGTTGCCCGGTTGCATGGCCGACGGAGCCACTTATCAGGAATCGCTTTCCAATGTCGAAGTAATAATCCAGCAGTGGATCGAAACCGCGAAAGAATTGAACCGCCCAATTCCGCAACCAAAAGGGAAACTAATGTTCGCCTAAGCGAGCGCTGTCGGTTTTTGAGAGGTTTTTCGATCCGTAGGGTCGTTTGATATTAGCCCGGCGATTCATTTCTGGGACTTGAGAGCGAAATAATTCCGCCGTCCCGTAGGGACGGCTGAATGTCGCGGCCGCATTTCAATCGTCCCTACGGGACGAATAAGGAATTGGGCGATTCAAGACCACAGCACTAAAGTGCTGGGCTATTATCGACTGTCCCTGGGGGACAAACCGCCACCATTTGATATGGAATATCTGCTTCTCGCACACAAGTCAACAGGGCTTGAGAATTTAGGCTGCCTGAGAGAAGCTTCAATCTAAAGGATGGCGAAAGCGAAGGCCTGGAAAACTGGCAAAACTGCGATCGTTCGTTATCCATTCGCAGCCTGATTCGATAGCAAGCGCCGCCAGATAAGCGTCTGGAATCTGATTGCCCCGGGCGTTTACGTCTTTGCACAAATTCAAGAATATGTTCCAGTGTTTTTCGCCGGTAGAAATCCACACACAATTCGGATTATCGGTAATCTGCTCTACGAACGCTAGGGCCTCTTCTAATGTCGATGGAGGGTCATAAATATTTGGATTAGAAGCTGTTTCAATACCTGTTGGGGCGGTAGTTGTACTGCCGCCCCGGTGGTTGAAAACCGGGGTTGGCGGCACTACTAGCATTCCAACGCCGCCGGTTTTGAAACAGCCTTTTAGTTACAATTCGTAAAAAACTACTGAGAACCAATTCCGACATGCCGAACTCGTTATTTGCGCCAAGCAAATTCTCCAACCATTCAGCATACCGGTAGTTATCCGGTGTTTCGGTTACATACGCGTAAACCAGAATATTAACGTCAACGAGATACATCTAGTCCTTCTTCCATGATGTCCCGCAATTCGGCGTTGTTATTTATGTCTATTCCTGGCCGGATTTTCATTTTGCTGTTTTGGACAAGATGTGTTTTTTTGCCGGAGGAAGGCTTTTGGGGCGATTCTAGAGTTTCCGCTAGCGCGTTCGATATGACCGCGTCCACCGTTTGCCCGGTCGCTTGCGCCACCTGCTGCACGCGGATAAAGAGTTGATCGTCGATATGAATAGTTGCGTCCATATGTCAATTCTATAGTGAATAATCCCGAAATGTCAAGTCGGAATGCGTAGTATTGGCAACCGACGTACACGCCGCTATATTGGTGGTATTTGGATAACAATTATCCAATCGCCGATCATTTCGACCAGTAGGGTCGTTTGATCTTAGCCCGGCGATTTATCGCTGGGGCTTGAGAACAAAATAATTCCGCCGTCCCGTAGGGGCGGTTGAATGTTGCGGCCGCGGTTTAATCGTCCCTACAGGACGAAGGCGACTTGGGCGATCCAAAACCACAGCACTAAAAGTGCTGGGCTATTGTCAACTGTCCCTGCGGGACAAACAAACATGCTTGACCTGTGTGCTTTATTTACATATCGCGGCCAAGCCGCTTAGGTTTCGAGAACCTGGGTTACTCTCTAAAAATCAAGGATGTATTTTCTTTATTTTTAACACTCCTGCAACCTTCTTTGGTCGCAAGTTCTTCCCCTTCGGGCTTATAACTTTTTTTGGTCGCAAATCGCTGCCCTTTGGACTCTTTGGACTTAATGATCCCATTTTTATTTATTCTCATTTTAAGCAATATGGATTGAAATGGTCTTGTTGACTAATTCCACTCGAACAAAGGAAGTCCGAGGTGGGTGTATTTGTTAAGGATTTTAGATCTTAGTCGTGTTTCTGTTTTTTGATTTTGAATCAAACGGTTTTTCAAATGGTCGCCGAAGCAACATTTCATTCGATACATGGCTGTTTCCGAAAGGCTGCGGCGATGGTAGCCGACTCGCTCTTTCCAGTGCCTGCGGCCGTGGCGGCGGATTTCTCGAATCGCCAAGTCCCGTGCCAGAGGACGGCCACGAGAATTTCCGTGTCGCGAAATCTTCGCGTTGCGTCGCGGCGGGATGATTGCCTTTATCCCGCGTTTTTTCAACGTTCTGTAAACCTTTCGTTGATCGTAAGCTCCGTCGCCATACAATTTTTCAACCGGCGAGTGGACTTGATCCAACAGGTTGTCCGTTTGGCCGGCGTCATCGCAACTATTTTCCGTCATGGTTTCCGCCACGATCTCATGCGTATCCGGATTGATCGCCAAATGCAACTTTCGCCAGAAACGACGTTTCGTTTTGCCATGCTTACGCATTTTCCATTCGCCTTCGCCGAAAACCTTAAGCCCGGTGCTGTCTACAACCACGTCGATCGGGCCGGTATGTTTTCTAACTTCCAGCAATATAGCCATTTTCGCTGCTCGCTTGGCCAACGACGTATAATCCGGTATATCAATGATTACTTCCATCAGTTCGGCAAGCGATTTTCCCAATCCTTCCGTTTGGCGATAGGGCAATTGAAAAAGCTCTCGCAAAACGAGCATACACTCGATTGCCGTATCGCTGAAGACAAAAGGGTGTCCAACCTTGGGTTTCGCATTGTTGTGATGCCATTTGTCAATCGTGTCCTCGTTAAACCAGAAGGTAATCGACCCCCGCTTAACGAGAGACTCGTTGTATTTTCTCCAATTTGTTATTTTATACGTACCTTTGCGTGTCCCGGCCATGTCGAAACTCCTTTCATGACGTTTGTGTTGTTAGGTTCCTCCTTGTTTTACGTACTGAACGCATGAATAGTTCGACAAGACCGATTGAAATTACAGAATTCGTTCATCGTCGATACAAGAATGCATCACTTCGATGCAATCATAGCCATATTTCTGAAGAGTAGATTTCACGGTTTCCACAAACCATTGACCAGATTGGGGAGAGACATATAGTTTTTCTACCAATTTGCTAATATCTACTTTTGCTTTATATTCTTCTGCTGTTTTTCGGAACGTGATAACAACTCGTATTTCCTTCTCATATTCGAAACTATCCCTTTTAAAAAAGAAAGGGCAGGTCCATTTATCTACTGGTCCATCTTTAATATCCGCGGGTAATTGAAAATCATCATGTTTTCCGTATTTTACTTGATCAAGATAAAACTTTTCTGGTTCTTTGCATAAACTAGCTTTGAGGCGGCCTATTGTAGTTTTGATTGCAATTGCCTCTTTAGTTTTACCATACAAAGTCCACATTGCCGCAGATTCATTCTCATTAAGATGCCAACAACTTATAAATCGCTGCGGGATGATTATATTTCTAAAATGATCGTGTGTTTTCTCTTTACTCCATTTAATTGTTTGGGCAAAATGCTTTACAAGTTCATCCAATATCGCCTTTTGGGGGACTCCCTCCCAGGGATCATCAAACCTATCAGCCCTAACAAAGTAAAGTGTATTAGAGGAAATTAGTGAAATAAATTTGGCAAAGTCCATGTATCGCCAGATACACAAATCGTCATTTAATGGCTTACAATCTTGGTGTTCGCAATATGGCATGCTATTTATCTCAAATATAGTTCTATGCCTTGTACTATTTTAACATTTCTCCAAATTCTTTTTCATTGATAATCTTGACCCCCAATTGTTTCGCCTTATCTAATTTACTCCCCGCGTTTTCACCGGCCACAACGTAATCGGTTTTTTTGGAGACGCTAGATGCGGCGTGACCGCCGTGGCGGGTGATTAGCTCTTCGATCTGGTCGCGGGTATATTTTTGCAGGGTGCCGGTTACTACCAGGGTTTTGCCTTCAAGGGCCCGGCGTTGGCCATGGGCGGGGGCGGTGGATTTTAGGTTTACGCCCAGCGATTCCAGGTCGGCGATGGTTTCCTTGCCGAATTTGCTGTGTAGAAATGAAAAGATGCTGGCGGCGATGATCGGGCCGATCTCGTTTACTTCGCTGAGTTCTTCTTCCTTGGCCGCCATGAGGGCGTCCATCGTGCCGAAATGCTCGGCCAGCACCGCCGCCACCCGGGCGCCCACGTGGCGGATGGAAAGGGCGTTTAGCAGCCGCGCCAGACCGCGGTTCTTGCTGGCCTCGATGCCTTCGAGCAGATTATCCAGCGATTTGCGGCCCATCCGCTCGAGATTCAGAAGTTTGTCCTGCTTTTCTTCCAGCCGGTACAGGTCGCCGCAGGTTTTCACCAGCCCGTCGCCTACAAGTTGATCGACCAGCTTGTCGCCCAGGCCTTCGATGTCCATGGCGTTTCGGCTGGCGTAGTAGCGGATGCGTTCTTTCACTTGGGCGGGGCAGAGCAGGTTGGGGCAGCGGATGTACACGCCGCCCTCGTCTTTTACCAGCTTCGTTTCGCACTCGGGGCAATCCGTGGGGAAAACGAACTTGCGCAACGAGCCTTTGCGCAGGTGTTTTTCCACGCGGACGATGTGCGGGATGATCTTGCCCGCCTTCTCGACCACCACCACGTCGCCGATGCGGACGTCCTTGCGCTCGATCTCGTCGGCGTTGTGCAGGCTGGCGTGGCTGACGACGGTGCCGGCCAGTTCCACAGGTTTTAGGTCGGCCACGGGGGTGATCGTGCCGGTCTTGCCCACCTGCACGCGAATATCGTCCAGCCGCGTGGTGGCCTCGTATTTCTCGAACTTATAGGCGATTTCCCAGCGGGGATTTTTGGACGTCGATCCCAGGCGCTCGCGCTGAGAAAAATCGTTCACCTTCAAGACCAGGCCGTCGATCTCGAAGTCCAGTTCATGCAGGCGGTCGATCAGTTCTTCGCAATGTTCCATGGCGGCGGCGAAGGAGGGAAAACATTCGACCATCGGCGTGGCGTGGAAACCGTAGCCGTGAATTTCGTCGAGGAACTGCATGTGGGTTTTGGCTTTAAGTCCCTCGGTTGCGCCGCGCTGTGCACGAAAAAACGCAGCCTGCGCGAGCGCAGATCTTGGGGTCCAACTGCCTAACGCTGCCGGCTGTCAGGTTGCGTGTATTGGCGAATGTGGCTTCGCCCTTGGCCTGCTGCACTTGATTAAGGGCCACCAGGTCGGAATTGGTCATGTAGATTTCGCCGCGAACTTCCAAGAGCGGAGGGATTTTTTTCCCGTAGAGCCTGAGCGGCACGTCCTTGATTGTGCGGATATTATGGGTGATGTCGTCGCCCACGCGCCCGTTGCCGCGGGTAATGCCGTACACGAGCCGGCCGTCTTCATAGATGAGCGAGACGGCCACGCCGTCGACCTTCAGTTCCACGACCCACTCGATTTTTTCGCCGGGCAGGAGTTTGGCCACGCGCTCGCCGTATTTTTTCAGCTCCTCGATGCTGTAGGTGTTTTCGATGGAGAGCATGGGCACGCGATGCTCGACCTGTTCGAGCCCTTCGACGGGCTGGTCGCCCATGCGCTGCGTGGGGCTGTCCGGACGTGACCAGCTTAGGATGCTCGGCCTCCAGTTTCTTCAGCCGCTCCATGAGCCGATCATACTCGTGATCGGAGATTTCCGGGGCGGCGGCCACGTAGTAAAGATAATCGTGACGCCGGATTTCCTCGCGAAGCCGGGCGATTTCGGCGGCAGGATCGGCGAGTGCTACTGCATGATCCGAAACTGCCTTTCAACGTAACTGTCAGCTGCATACCTATCCATCGCAGCCGCAGGCCGCCACGCAGGGGCCGGACATGCCGCGGATGGGATGCGGAATCAGGCACAGGAATTTCAAGCGGGCCGGCGCCGGTGTTGCGGAACTGGTGCACCTGGTTGGGCGGGACGAAGACTATCGTTCCCGGCCGGAGCGAATGTTCCCGATCGCCTTCCGACACCACGCCTGTGCCTTCCAGCACAAAAACCTCGTGCTCGTGGCCGTGGGCGTGCTTGGGGGTATGGCCGCCCGGTGAAATTTCGAACTGCCGCATGGAAAAACTGGGGGCTTTGTCGTCCGGGCCGATAAGGCAGCGCATTTTGCAGTTCGCGGCCCCGTCCGTCTCGACCGGAGCGGCTTCGACCTGTTCGTAGTGCATTACTTTCATAAAAAAACCTCGGGTTATGTTTGTAAGTTGGGGCGACAGTTAGACTGTCGCACCAACGAAGTTTACGGTTGACCGTTTACAGTTATCAGTTCACAGTTTCTTGTTTTACCCGTATCTCTCATCACTCATCCCTTACCCCTCATCTTTCAAATATTACCCATTATATCGCAAACGCGGGCAGGTGCAGCCGGGGCATAAAAAAACCCCGAGGCAACGACTCCCAGCACCGTTGCGGCTTCCGCCAAGGAAGCCTCACCATCGTTGACCTCGAGGCAGTTATCCACGGCGAAAAACCGCCGCGGATACATCATCTATAACAATGATAAATATCTTGTCAAGGGATATATGGCCGCATGGACAAGCCGGTTGCAGGCTGGTATCATTATAATATGTGTTAATATCGACATACTTTGCCAGGCAAGACTATGACGGCCGTCGATAAAATATCGTTGCAAGGCGTTGCGGTTCACAACCTCAAATCGATCAATTTGGATCTGCCGCACCGGCGGTTGATCGTGTTTTGCGGCCTAAGCGGCAGCGGCAAAAGCAGCCTCGCCTTGGACACCTTGTATGCCGAGGGCCAGCGCCGCTACATCGAGAGTTTTTCGGCCTACACGCGGCAGTTCCTCCAGCGCCTGGAAAAGCCCGAGGCCGAACGCATCGACGGCATCCCCCCGGCCATCGCCGTAACCAGCAAAAACGCCGGACGCTCCAGCCGCTCCACGGTGGGCACAGTCACCGAGACCGGCGATTACCTGCGATTGTTGTTCGCCAAGATCGGGCATGTATTTTGCCTGAAATGCTCTCGGGAAGTCAAATGCGACACGCCCCAAAACACGGCTGAGGCGTTGTCGGCACTGCCGCACGGGACAAAATACATGATTGCATTCCGAATCGAGTCGGCTGGGACGACAGTTCAACTGTCGCCCCAACAAGACTCGCCCCAACAGATGGACGCCCTGTCGGCCGGCCTGCGCGAAGAGGGATTCGTTCGCGTGATCGCCGGCGGCCGATTAATAAACTTGGACGAAAATATTTCCCCGATCCGTTGGGGCGACAGTACAACTGTCTCCCCAACGGATAACGACTCTGTCGCCCCAACAAGTCGGCTCCCGGCACAAGTGCCGGGGCTAAACCATGCATCGAACGGAATTTACGTGGTGGTCGACCGGTTGACGGCCGGCGGGGCGAGCAACAGCCGGCTGCGCGATTCACTGGAAACCGCCTTCAACAAAGGCGGGGGACGATGTTACGCACTCGTCGAGGACACTGAACCCCGAACCCTGAACCCTGAACCCTCATGCCATCCCTCGATTATCATCGATGGCCGGTCGTGGCGGCGGTGGGGATTCAGCACGCAGTTGGCCTGCGAGGATTGCGGCATCGAATATCCGCAGCCGGAGCCGCGGCTGTTCAGTTTCAACAGTCCCTTGGGCGCGTGTCCGGAGTGCGAGGGTTTCGGCAACGTGATCGGCATCGACATGGAGCTGATCGTGCCCGATGTGAACAAGTCGCTTGCCGAAGGTGCGATCGCGCCATGGAACACGCCCGCATACGAGCATGAACTGCGGGAGCTTTTGACGCTGGCGCCGGATTACGGCATTCCCATCGACGTGCCGTTTAAGGAACTCGAACCGCGGCATCTGGCGCTTATTACCCACGGCGTGCGGGAGCGGAAATTCGGCGGCCTTGATGGATTCTTCGCCTGGCTGGAACGGCGGAAGTACAAGATGCACATCCGCGTGTTTCTTAGCCGGTGGCGGAGTGCGCGGACCTGCCCGAGTTGCAACGGCATGCGACTACGTCCCGAGGCCCTGGCCGTGCGCGTGGGAGGCAAGAACCTGGGCGAAATATGCGCCTGAAAGGTCCGCGATGCCGCCGCCTTTTTCCGCGACTTGCAGTTGCCCGATTGGGAAAGGCAAATCGGCCGCATGATGCTCGAACAGGTGCAGGCCCGGTTGGGATATTTGGAAGAAGTCGGGCTGGGCTACCTGACGCTGGATCGGCCCCTGCGCACGTTAAGCGGCGGCGAGGTCCGGCGCGTGGCCCTGACCGCATCCCTCGGATCGAGCCTGGTGAACATGCTTTACGTGCTCGACGAGCCCTCGATCGGCCTGCATCCGCGCGACATCAACCAGTTGATCACGGCCATCGCGCGGCTTCGCGACCGCGGCAACACGGTAGTAGTTGTCGAGCACGAGGAATCGATCATCCGTGCGGCCGATCAGGTGGTGGAGATCGGCCCCGGCGCCGGCGAGCGCGGCGGTCGGATCGTGTTCCAGGGTACGCCCGGGGAATTGGAACAATCGCCCGACAGCCTGACCGGCGATTATCTTGCCGGCCGGCGCGGCGGAGGGGCCAGCCCGCGGCGCCGCCCGCCCAACCACGGCTGGATCCGCCTGGCAGGGGCGCGGGGAAACAACCTCAAAAACGTCACCGTGGAATTTCCCCTGGGTATGTTATGCCTGGTGACCGGCGTGAGCGGGTCGGGCAAGAGCACGCTGGTCGAGGACACGCTTTACCCGGCCCTTTGCCGCCGCCTGCGCAAAGACACCGCGAAGCCCCATCCGCACGACGACGTTTTCGGCGACGGGCAGATCGACGACGTGATCATGGTCGATCAAAGCCCCATCGGGCGCTCGCCGCGCTCCAACCCGGTGACGTATTTGAAGGTTTTCGACGAAATCCGCAACGTATTCGCCGACACGGTCGAGGCCCGAACCCGGGGCTTCGGCGCCGGGCATTTCAGCTTCAACGTGGACGGCGGGCGCTGCCCGGCCTGCCAGGGCGAGGGCTACATCCAGATCGACATGCAGTTCCTGGCCGATGTGTACATGCGCTGCTCGCAGTGCAACGGCACGCGGTACCGCGACGAAATCCTGGACGTGGCATATCGCGGGCGGAATATCGCCGACGTGCTGGAGATGACCGTGCGCGAGGCCTTCACCTTTTTCCGCGGGCAGGCCAAGGTCCAGGCACGGCTCAAACGCCTGATCGACGTGGGGCTTGATTACGTGCAGCTCGGGCAGCCGGCCAACACGCTTTCCGGCGGCGAGGCCCAGCGGTTGAAACTCGCCGGGTACATGAGCGGCGTAAAACGCGGCCGGAGCCTGTTCATCCTCGACGAACCCACCACGGGCCTGCACTTTTACGACATCGTGCAGTTGCTCGACTGCTTCGACGCCCTTTTGGCCGTGGGACATTCGCTGATCGTGGTCGAGCACAACCTGCAAATGATGAAGGCCGCCGATTACATCATCGACCTCGGTCCCGGCGCGGCCGACGAAGGCGGACGGGTCGTCGTCAAAGGCACGCCCGAGATGGTGGCCAACTGCGAACACTCCCTAACCGGCAGTTACCTGGCCGAAGTGCTGCAGGCAGACAAACAAACGGAATAAAACAAACATCATTAAGCCACGATCGCTGAATGGGCAATATCCCGCCAATTATTCAAGTAATTCAGCAGATATTGACAATTGAACTATTTCCAATTTCAATTATAATTCTATTAGCCATGTGATTTTAACGGAATTTAACACATGAAGTTGCCGGCCGGTGAAACTAGTTATGTGCCAAGAGAAAAGATAACAGAATATCTTCTCTCTTTAACTCATCCGGTCGGGCAGACTAAAGCAGTTTTCTTCCGGAAAATCGGTTATAACGAGTCAAATATTGAATCATTGGAACAAGCATTATTGACTATCGCAAGAAATGGCGATGTAGTGGAAATTGAAGCAAAACCTTATGGCGTGAAATATATCATTGAAGGATCTGCCCTTTCCCCATCGAACATAATCACTAAAATCAGAACCATTTGGATCGTGGAAATAAATCAAAGTCAACCTCGGTTTATAACAGCCTATCCGGCAGAACGCGGGTGATCTCATGATTAAAGAACTCGATCTAGTTACATTGACAAAAGATGTCGAAGCCCATAACTTGCAGCGCGGCGACGTGGGAACGGTTGTGCATTGCTATCAGGACGGTGCGGTTTTCGAAGTTGAATTTGTGACTGCACAGGGCAAAACCATTGCCGTTCTCACCTTAAAGGCCGAAGAGATCAGTCCGCTTTATGGATCACAAATCCTTCATGTCAGGGAATTGACGCTCACTTGATTTTTTGCCGCAATTCAACTTAATGGCTCCCGAGTCTTCTTATTCATCCGCCCTTGATCGTTACATCCGGCAAATGCGCTTTCCGCCACTGGGCGAGGAAGGGCAACGACGCCTGGCCTCGGCCCGGGCGCTGATCTGCGGATGCGGAGCTCTGGGAAGCGCGATTGCAAACACGCTGGTCCGCGCGGGCGTGGGAACGGTGCGAATCGTGGACCGTGACTTCGTGGAACTGAGCAATCTTGCCCGGCAGGCGCTTTTTGACGAGGCCGACGCTGTGGCCGGATTGCCCAAGGCCGTGGCCGCCGCCGAAAAACTCCGGAGCATTAACTCGTCGGTCGAAATCGAGCCGGTCGTGGCCGACGTGAATCATGCGAACGTCGAGGGGCTTTGCGAGGGCGTTGACGTGATCGTTGACGGGACCGACAATTTTGAGACGCGATTCCTCATAAACGACGCGGCTGTAAAACTCCGCCTGCCCTGGATCTACGGTGGTTGCCTGGGCTCGGAAGGGCAGACCATGACTATCCTGCCCGGCGAAACCGCCTGCCTGCGATGCCTGATGGAAAATTGCCCTGCGCCGGGCAGCACGCCCACCTGCGACACGGCCGGCATCCTGGGTCCGATAGTGGGCGTGATCGCCTCGATCGAGGCCATGGAGGCGATTAAAATCTTAAGCGGCAACCGGCAGGCGATTTCCCGGCATTTGACGGTCGTCGATCTATGGGGAAATCAAATTAAGCAGCTCGATGTAAGCCGCTTGCGCGACCAGTCCGATTGCCCGGCCTGCAAGCGCGGCGAATTTCCCTGGCTTTCCGGGCGGGAGGGCGGGCAATCGGCCGTGCTTTGCGGGCGGAACGCGGTGCAACTAACGCATCCGGGAACAGGCATATCACTGGCCGAATTGGCCCGGCGTCTTTCCAGCGTGGGTTCAGTCGCGCTCAGCCAATATCTGCTGCGTTTGAAAGTTCCGCCCTACGATATCGCCGTCTTCGCCGACGGCCGCGCGATCATCTCCGGCACCGACGACATCGCCGCCGCCCGCGCTGTACGCCAAGTATATAGGCGTGTGAATTTCCGGTTAAACTTTTTCATGCCATCATCATTTGTGATGAAACATGGCAATTTTTTTGTAACCCGCCCAGGCGAAAATGGCCATGAAAATTAAAAGCCAAGTACCGGGTTCGGGGACGGGGGAAATGACTGGGGAGGAGGCCGTGGGGCCGCCGCTTATGGGATTGATCGTCACGGTTGCACCGGGGCCGATGGTAAGAGTATTTTGCACGATGCTTTTGGCGTACAATAAGGACGAATCGGTTACGGTCGTGTTTCCCGCGCCGCTCAAATTGCCGCTTACGGTGAACGTGCCTCCGCCGCCGACCAGAAGCGACCCGGAGTTGGCCAGGTTGCCGGCGGTGGTGAAAATTCGCCCGCCGAGGACATCGAACATGCCTTGAATGTCATTGGTCGTGAGGCCGTTGATCTTGGCGAAGGTCGATCCGGAGCCGTCCAAAATCACCGTCCCTTGGTTGGTGTAGAGGTTGCCGGCCGAGCTAAGATCGAGCGTCGATCCGGCCCGGGCGATCCAGGTGCCGCCGGTCAATGTAGCTCCGGAGACCTGCGAAATCGTGGCGGTGACCTGGAGCGTGCCGCCCTTGGCCTCGATCGTGCCGAGATTGTTGATCGAGCCTGGGCCGGCAATCCTTCCGTGGCCGTTGATGGTGTGCCCGGCCGCCTGCGTGAGAGTGGCGCCGTTGCTGACGTCAACGGTTGCCCGGCTCGAAGTGCCGTTGTCGTTTAGGGACACGGTCCCCGTGCCGGAAAGGGTCTGGCTGCCGCCGAAGACCAGGTGAGTGTAATCGCTCGTGCCGCCCAAGTTGACGGTGATTGTGCCGTTATTGGTCAGCCCACCCGTGACGTTGGTAGTGACGCCTTGTTGGATTTTACATTGTGTGCCCGCGGTAAGCGTGAGGGCATTGAAGATGCAGCCGCCATTGGCCAGGAAGTACGAACTTCCGCTGCTGGTGAGCGTGCCGCCGGTAATGGTGGCGCCACCATTGATCGAGATGTTGCCGCCGTCGGCCAACAGTGTTCCGCCGGTGTTGGTTACGCCGATGGTGATATCCAGCCAGCCTCCGCCCGTGGATTCCATGAGGTTGTTGTTGGCCTTGGCGTTTAAGGACAGTTGAAGCGTTCCGCTGGTTGAGGCGTTGACCATCCCGTTGTTAATCAGAGAGGCATTGATCCTTCCGTGGCCGTTGATGGTGTGCCCGGCCGCCTGCGTAAGCGTGCCGCCGGAGGAATTGAGATCAGCCCGGCCCAAAGTGCTGCCGTAATTGTTCAAGGACACAGTGCCAGTGCCCGAAAGGGTCTGGTTGCCGCTAAAGGTCAGGTGGGTGTCGTAATCGGCGTAGTCCGAATTGACGGTAATCGTGCCGTTATTGGTCATGCCGCCCATGACCGTGGTGGTGGTATTGCTCTGGATCTTGTATTGCGAGTCCGTACTGAGTATTACGCCGCTCAGGTTGGCGCCGTTGGCCTGGAAGTACGAACTTCCGCTGCTGGTAAGCGTGCCGCCGGTAATGGTGGCGCCACTGTTGATCGAGATGTTGCCGCCGTCGGCCAACAGCGTGCCGCCGGTGTTGGTTACGCCGACGGTGATATCCAGCCAGCCTCCGCCCGTGGATTTCATGATGTTGTTGTTGGTCTTGGCGTTTAAGGACAGTTGAAGCGTTCCGTTGGTGGATGCGTTGACCACCCCGTTGTTAATCAGAGAGGCATTGATCCTTCCGTGGCCGTTGATGGTGTGCCCGGCCGCCTGCGTAAGGGTGCCGCCGGAGGAATTAAGATCAGCCCGGCCCAAAGTGCTGCCGTAATTGTTCAAGGACACAGTGCCAGTGCCCGAAAGGGTCTGGTTGCCGTTAAAGGCCAGGTGGGTGTCGTAATCGGCGTAGTCCGAATTGACGGTAATCGTGCCGTTATTGGTCATGCCGCCCGTGACCGTGGTGGTGGTATTGCTCTGGATCTTGTATTGCGAGTCCGTACTGAGTGTTACGCCGCTCAGGTTGGCGCCGTTTGCCAGGAAGTACGAACTTCCGCTGCTGGTGAGCGTGCCGCCGGTAATGGTGGCGCCACTGTTGATCGAGATGTTGCCGCCGTCGGCCAACAGCGTGCCGTTGGTGTTGTCTACACTGGTGCGGATGTCGAGCCAGCCTCCGCCCGTGGATTTCATGATGTTGTTGTTGGTCTTGGCATTGGAGGACAGTTGAAGCGTTCCGCTGGTTGAGGCGTTGACCACCCCGTTGTTAATGAGAGAGGCATTGATCCTTCCGTGGCCGTTGATGGTGTGGCCGGCCGCCTGAGTAAGGGTGCCGCTGTCGGAATCGATGGTTGCCCGGGCCACATTGCCATTGTCGTTCAAGAACACAGTGCCGGTGCCCGAAAGGGTCGGCGTGCCTTTGAAGCTCAGATGCGTGTCCGTGTCGCCCTGGGTCAAGTTCACGGTGATTAAGCCATTGTTGACGACGTCTCCCTGAAACTTGAGCGTCTGGCCGACGAGCACATTGACTGATCCCTGGTTGGTTGTTTTCCCGATCACCACCGACAAGCCGGCGTTTCCCTGCACGATGCCATAGTTCGTCAGCCCCGCATCCGTCAGAAGCGTCAAAGTGCTCCCGTTCAGGTTCAAGGTTGCCGCAGTTGACTGTATGTTCACTGCGTCGAGGCTCGGAGACGTGTTTAGGACGATGGTGAATGGGGTCGCGAGACTCGAAGGAATGAGGGCCGACTCGCCGGACGCATCGGGAACGTTGGCCGGGTCCCAGTTCGCCGTGGAATTCCAGTTGCCTCCGCCGCTGGTGATCCACGTTATAGTTGCCCCGTGTGCTGCAATCGGCGCGGCCAACATTGCCGCGATCAAGACGAAAGAGAAAAAGATGCCGCCAAGAAATAATTCAATACGGTGCATGACAATGTCCTCTCAAGTGATTTGTGCTTGTGCCTTCGCGCTTAGACTACGCGGATGATGCTCTGTTAGATTTATCTCCATCTGCGTTTTACCATTGAGCTTGACCGATATGCCGATAAACGCCGCATACCTGTATTCCTTACGGGCAGGCACTCGATAAACGAAAATTCACGGATGTGAAAAATAGATTTCCCGGTCTTTTACGGAAAAATATCCTACCGAAAAACCGGGGGGAAGTCAAGTATTATTAGCGGATATAATGCTTTTTATAGGGGGGATTAGCACTTGGAAAAATAGCATCTAAAAAAGCAAATTCTCTTGTTTCACATAAGAAAATAAAAACGGCGGGTCACCTGAGATATGAAATGCCCCCACCTTGGAATCGATAGGCTAATTCGTGCCTTGATAATACGATAGGATGGAAAAATATAAACCGTCGATGGGCATAATCCTAAACCACACAGGCGTATTTTAGCAGTATAAACACCGCCCCGGCAACGATCAGCAAAACTCCTGCGCACCCGGCTTTAGATGGAGTAACGTTGTGCTGTTTTGCCAGTGTTTCCACGGCCACCACGGCTTCTCTCAGGCCGGCGCCTGTTTTTTCACGATAGAGTTGGACCGCCTCGATTTTTTTTCTCGCCCGACAAAGGTCTAATACCTGTTCTTCCAAGCTGCCGGGAGGAACATCGGGCCGCGCGTCTTCTTTCATGGGGATTGGGCCGCCGCAGCGCTTACAAAATCCCACGCCGGGAGGATTCTCTTCGCCGCACGATGGGCATTTGGTCATAAGATGCTCCTTCTATCTATATCAGGATTATCCCGAATTTTACCGGTCGATTTACTATGCGGCAATAGGCGGCAGGGTGCAACGAGCAGGAATTATTTTTTATCGCCGTCAGCCCGCGATTTTACCGCCATTTGTTCGGCTTTGAAACCGGATCCAAGCAATCCCAGAACGTAAATCTCGCACGGCGTCCGGCCCAATCCCCACGGACCGGCTCGGTGTTCCAATATCGGCAGAGTTTTTATCAGATCGTCGTAGCGGCGCCTTTCTTCGGGCGGCGTTTTTCGATCGAAATAGAGCACGACGCATTCCGCGCCGTGTTTTTTACAGCCATCCAGCATGATTTGCAGGTCGCCGGGAAACTCCTGCCACGTCCAGCCTTCGCGCCGGGCATAATGGATGATGTGCTGAGGAGTGAACGGACCCACTACCAATCGGCCGTGCTCGGAACAATGCCTCGTTGCGCTTTGGGCCGCGATCATAAAGCCCATGTCTTGCTTGAACCGGCCGTCGCTTATAAGGGGCGAGTGAACAATCGCGGCCAAAACCAAAATGCCGACGCCAAGCGGAATTTGCAGGCGTCCCAAGCGGTTTTCCTCGGCCGGGCGGCGAAACAAAAAACACCAGCCCAAGGCCGCCCAGCCGGCCGCGCCGCTAAAAAGTAAAAAGGGGTCAGAACTATTTTTTCTGGGGAAAGCCTGGAATGAATGAAAAAGAGTTCTGACCCCTTTTTCCAACTCTTCCACAAGAACCGGTCGGCCAGGCGGGTCCAAAACCTGCCCTCCAGTAAAACACCCGGCTGCTGGAAAACAAAATACACGCTGTTCTGGGCCGGGTTCGGCATGCGGAAAAATATGAGCAGCATCCAAGCCGCCAATGGAACGATCATTATGGCCGCCGGCAGGCAGAGTTTTACCAGCCCTTTTGCCCCGCGCCGCGCCAGGCCATCTCGGCCATGGGCAAAAGCACGAAGAGACCAAAATACTTGAAGGCCACGGCCGCCAGCCCGGCAAAACCGCAGGCCATCATCCATGCCAGGCTGTTTTCGTCCAAGGCCCGGCGAAAGCAATCGGCCGCCGCCAACATGAGGCCCAACATGCAGGTGTCGGGCACCACCGCCCGACCGTAATATAACAGCAACGGGCAAAAGGCGAATATCACGCCGGCCGCCAGCCCAAAAACGTAGCCGTACTCCCGGCGCATCAGTCCGGCCAGCGCCGCAATGCCCAAAAACGAGCCAGCCGCGCTTAAGACCCTGCCGAACCAGTCCTGCTCGCCGAAAATTCTGTATCCCACCGCTACCAAGCCATGATACAGCGGAATCTCTTCGGTATGCGGCATGCGCAGGCCATCGGGCGAAAGGCAAAAGTCGTACGAAGCGTTCAACAAGTGAAACGGCGGGCCGGCCATATCGCGCGACAAGTTCGCCATGGCGATCTGCTTGTCCCAAAATCCATCGATCAACGGGGCGTCGATTCGATACAGCCTCAACAAGGCGCTGCACACAATAAGACTTCCCACCGCCCAGGCAAACATCCGCTTTTACCTGAGATTATTGGCGCCAATATCCATTAAGGACATCCTTGTATATGAATAGGCAAATGGCTAAAGCTCAATTCAACGGCATATCTTGTTTAACACTAAAAGTTTGCCAAGGAAAGATCAAAATAATTGAAAATGCGTAAAAGGGGAAAACAAATCGGATAGAAACGATCGCAATACGCCGCCATCAATCTAATAACCGATGCTATTATTAGACCCGGCTTTTTGAAAAAGGGACCGGCCCCGGCATGTTCGGCAAAATTCCGCAAAAAAACGGGCGAAACGGCTGCCCCTTTTTCAATCAAGCTCTTTTCCCGCATATTTCCAAATGACTCAGACCCTGCAAACGCCGCTTTCGGTACCGCTTTCAATCCCTGCCGTGGAAACGTCAAAATTTCCCTGTCGGGTAAGACAGTGGGAGTTGGTAAACCTTGCGGCCCAAGGTGGGTTGGCCAAAATCTTCCGTGCCCGGCCGGCCGGTTCGCCGCCCAACCAACCGGCCTTATATGCCTTGAAAATGCTCCTGCCCGACTGGCAAAACGATCCCCAGGCGGTTCGCTTGCTCCAGCGCGAAGCCCTGGTCGGCCAGAGCGTTTCGCATCCGCATCTGGTGCCCATCCTGTCGGCGAATATCCAGCAACCGCCGCGGTTTGTGGTAATGCCTTGGCTCGAAGGAAAAACGCTTCAGCAGCGCCTTGACGCCGGAGGGCCTTCTGGAGACCGTCCCAATTTTTGCAGAAATGATGGGACAGTCCCCTTTAAATTCGATCTGCCACAGGCCCTGTGGATCGCTCGGCAAACGGCCGAGGCACTTGAGGCGCTGCACAAAGCCGGCTGGATGCACGGCGACGTGAAGCCCAGCAACATCATGCTCTCGCCCGATGGTCACGCGACGCTTTTGGATCTTGGCTTTGCCCGGCGCACGGACGAGGCCGGCTCGGCGGTCGATCGCTGCGTGCTGGGCACGTTCCATTACATCGCGCCTGAATTTCTCACCTCCGCCATCAGGGCTGACGTGCGCTCCGACATCTACAGCCTGGGCGCGGTCCTGTTTCGCATCCTCGCCGGCCGCCTGCCGTTTGAAGGCGCGGACCTGGCCGAGTTAGCCACTAAGCACAAGCAATCGCTCCCGCCCGAGCTCCGCCGCGTGGCCCCGCACCTTCCCGCCGACGTCGCCCGCCTGGTCCACCGCATGCTCTCCAAAGACCCCATGCGCCGCCCGCAGACCCCGCGGGAATTAATCGAAAACCTCGCCCGGCTGGAGATCGAAACATTCTCCGAGCGCGGAGGATGGTAAAATGCAAATTGTAAATATGCGTGGTCATTCAATAAAGTGCAGTGTATAATCGACGTTAATACACTGCTGGATAAGCCAGCATTTGGTACCGGGCATCGAGCGGCGATCCTGGAGGCGAGTATCATCATGTGGTACGAGGGCTTAAACATGAAACCATTTCGCGAAGGCGACGTTCACGCAACATTCAGCAATATCGTTAATAAGGCCTGCCAGGAAATCGACGCACTCGACAGCCAGTATGTCCTGAATGCTTCGCCAACTGAACTGGAAAATCACTTCATCGAGAAAACCATCATCAACCCTTTGATTTTACATGTTGACCAGCAACACATTGAGTCGCAAAAAACTATCCAACTCGATGTTAGCCACGACTTCCGCCGTTCTGTGTTTCCGGGAGAACGTGCCTTTGTTCCGGGCACCCAAGTCGCTATTGCCATTCCCTACGAAGGAGAGCAGAACCTCTGGCATATTCGTCCATCCACTTATTCCCTCAGCGGCTACCCGGAACTCGATGTGTATGATGACAGAGTTGTCCTGCACTTCTCATTTCCCGACGATTCACCCGACGACCAGCAGCGACTCAAGGGAAGGATCGAGCAAGAAATCAAATTCTTGGCCGAAACTGTCGCCAATCAATATCAGGACGTTGAGCAGAACAACCGTACTGCTCCCGATCATATCCGGGCGAGGCTCAAAACCAAGCGGGAAAAGGCTCTTGCAGCAGCAAATGCCGTTTCGGCGCTGGGCATCCCAATTAAACATCTCGACCAGCCCCTCACCTACACCATCCCAACGAAACGCCGACCGTCTCCTGTGCTCCGTCCACCTGTCACCATCCAAAAGTACAGTCCCGAACCGGCTCTCAGTGAAGAAGACTACCAGCATATCCTGGGCGTCCTTCGTGGTATGTCCCTTGTCATTGAGCGGAATCCAGCCTCATTCGCCAAACTCGAAGAGGAGGCAATCCGCGACCACTTTTTAATTCAACTCAATGGTCATTATGAAGGATGCGCAACCGGCGAAACGTTCAACGGCATTGGCAAGACCGATATCCTGATCCGCGTTGCCGACCGCAACGTTTTCATCGGCGAATGCAAGTTCTGGCACGGCCAGAAGTTGTTCTTGGAAGCCCTCGACCAACTTTTCGGATACCTCACGTGGCGGGATTGCAAATGTGCCCTGCTAATCTTCAACCGTAAACAGGACTCATCAGGTATTATCGCCAAGATGCACGAAGCCATAACTGCCAGGCCCGAGCATCGTCGCACTGTTATGCACTCTGACAGTAGCGAGTCGCGATACATTTTTGTCAAGCAAAGTGATCCCGGCCGCGAGATAATGGTCACCACAATGTTATTCGACGTACCCGCACCATAAGTCTGGCTATGGATGTCTCACAGCGTGTAGCCTAGGTTCTTGAATATGGGCGGTTTTTATCGCAAGAGGTTTGGTGAAAATATTTCAAAAACTCCTGCTACTTTGCCGCATCGGTTCAAGAATTGGTACTACCCGATGTACCCTGAACCCCGAACCCTGAACCCTAAAATCATGGTTGTTCGCCGCGGTAGCTCAGGTCTAGGAGTTCCATGGTATGGAGGATTTTTAGGGGGCGATGATTGCCGGCCAGTTCGCGCTGGATTTGCAGCAGGCAGCCGGAGTTGGCGGCAAGAACGATCGAGGCGCCGGTGGCGAGGATGTTTTCAAGTTTGCGGCGGGCGAGGCGGTCGGACATGTCGGGGTGATCGAGGTTATACGCACCGGCCGAGCCGCAGCAGATGTCCGACTCGGGCAGGTCGCGCAACTCGAGGCCGGGAATTTTCGCCAAAATCCGACGCGGCGCGGCGGTGATGCCTTGGGCGTGGGCAAGATGGCAGGCGTCGTGATACGTGGCCGTTGCCGGGATGCGGCCGGAGGGCGGGACTAGGCCCAGGTCGTCCAAGAGTTCGTGCACGTCTTTCACCTTGGCGGCGAATTTTTCGCGGTGCGGCTGCAAGCCGTCCTGCCAATGCCGCCCGTACTCTTTGAGCATCGCCCCGCAGCCGGCGTGATTGACCACGATCGCGTCGTAGCGGTCGAGTTGGAAGGCCACCAGATTGGCATCGGCCATTTGCCGGGCCCCCAGCGAGTCGCCGGCCTGGAAGTGGATCGCCCCGCAGCAGCCTTGCCCGGGCGGAATGAAAATATCGCAGCCGTTTTGCTGCAAGACCCTGAGCGTGGCCCAATGCACCTGGCGGAACACGGCATCGGCCACGCAGCCGGTGAAAAAGGCCACCCTGGCCCGTTTCCGACCTATGGCCGGGAGAAATCCTGGCAGCTTAGGACCTTGCCGAACCGGCGGAGGAACGAGCGAGAGCATTCGCCCCAACCGGCCGGGCACGATGCGGAGCAGTCCCATTCGTTTGGCAAGATCGAATAAGCCCGCATGTTGCAGAAAGCGGAGGGGCACAAGCGCGCGGCGCATGCGGTCGGAATAAGGAACTAGGCGGAAAAGGACGATTTCGCGGAACCAGTCGCGAAAAATCACGTGAAAAAAGGGCGGGCGGACTTTTTTGCGTTCCTGCTCTATCACCGCGCGCAATGGCTCGATGAGCCGGCCGTATTCGACGCCGGAGGGACAAACGGTCTCGCAACCCTGGCAGTCGAGACATGCGTCGAGGTGGCGGAGCATGCGCTCGGTCAACTCACATTGCCCCTCGGCCGCCATGCGCATAATCTGGATCCGACCGCGCGGGCCGTCGTTTTCATCGCCTAGCTCGATAAAGGTCGGACAACTGGAGATGCACAGCCCGCAATGTGTGCAGCGGCGTAAAAGCTCGCGATCGACAAGGGCGGTTTCCAAGCCGCCGGTCTGGGCGAAATTCGGCCAGGCGTTTTCCGGGTGATTCGAGTTGTCGGAGGATTTTTTATTCACGGTTGTCGAATATATAGCGGCCGGGATTTAGGATGCCAGCCGGGTCGAAACGGTCTTTAAGCGATTGCATCACGGCGAACGCGTCGCCCTTGGGGCCCCAAACGTCATGACACGTCAGGCCGCTAAGGTTTGGATTTTTCAATACCGTCAATTTGCCGCCGGCGCGTTGGACCGACGGCTGCAGTCGATTTCGCAGGAAAGATGCAAAAGGCGACTGCAAAAACGATGCCTTTATAATACCCGTGCCGGCATGGGCCTGGATCGTGCAATCCGGATCGAGCAAGAGCAATGCGGCGATCATCCTTGTCACGCCGCCGGGACGCACGGCGATTTGCACCTGGGCGGGAAAATCGGCCAGCCAATCCCAAAGCGATTTTGCCCGGGCATCCGCGACGGTCATGGGCGAGGCGATGCCGGCCGACTGCCATTTGTCGCGCATTGCATCGAGCATCCATTGCACCGTGGCATCCGGGCCTTCAAAGCCGACGATCAACCTTGCCGCCGCGGTTTTGGGCATGGTTACGATCGCGGGATTATCCCGCCGGCCGGATCCAAGCAAAAGTTCAATGGCCGCCGGGGAGACGGGCGATTGAATAAGCTCGGCGATCAGTTTCTCGGCGGTTTCGAGGTCCGGCAAGTCGCAGGCCGCCAGGGCCGAGGTTTCCGGCACGGGGCGGACCATGAGCGTCAGTTGCGTGACGATGCCCAGCGTGCCAAGCGAGCCGATCATCAAGCGGCCGATGTTGTAGCCGGCGGCGTTTTTCAGCACTCGCCCGCCGCCGGAAAAGATAGTGCCTTGGCCGTCCACTGCGGTAAATCCCAATACATAGTCGCGCAAAGTGCCGCAAGCAAACTGGCGCGGGCCGGAGGGATTTATCGCGGCCAGGCCGCCGATGGTGGAGCGGTCGGGCCGTGCAACGTCGATCGGCAGACACTGGCGGCGCTTGATAAGGATTTTGGAGAGTTCGGCCATGGTCATGCCGGCTTCGATGGTGATTGTCATGTCGCCGGGCTGATAATCCACGAGCCGGTCGAGTTTTTCCAAGGACAATCCTAAGCCCGGCTGGGTCGGCTCCGCGCCGTAATCCAGGCCCGTGCCGCCGCCGATTGGATACACCGCTGTTTTTT
The DNA here is from genome assembly GCA_963838495.1 of Pirellulales bacterium. GTDB lineage: Bacteria > Planctomycetota > Planctomycetia > Pirellulales > Thermoguttaceae > JBEKIK01. The sequence goes on from CAWIRC010000001.1 coordinate 2,527,913, forward strand.
CGCCGTATGCCGCCCGTACTGTCTCGGACACGTCGGCCTGGTTGGTCGGTGCAAGGGTTTTGATCAGGGGCAACGGAAATTCATGAGTCATGGGATATACAATTTGTTGCAACATTTATCACCCGTTGGGGCGACAGTTTAACTGTCGCCCCAACGGGAAATGGATCACATTGATTCAGGGTTCAGGGTTCGGGGTTTAGAATTCAACAATTTGCCGGGATTAAACAGGCCATAAGGATCGAAGGAATAACGCACTCGCTTAAGCGCCTCAAGATCGGCGGCTTGGAATTGCCGGGGCATGAGATCGACTTTCCTTGCGCCGACGCCGTGCTCGCCGGTTGCGCTGCCGCCCAAGGCGATGCACTCATCGAGCAATTCGCGGCTTGCGGCCAAGGCCCGGGCTATGTCGGCCGGATCACGCTCGTCGTACATGATGATCGGGTGCATGTTTCCATCGCCGGCATGGGCGACACTGAATATCCGCACTTGATTTTTTTCAGCGATCTCGGCGATTTTTTGCAGCATTTGCGGCAAGCCGGTCCGCGGCACAACACAGTCTTCGATTATATAACTAGGGCTGATCCGGCCGGCGGCGGGAATCGTCGATTTACGGCACTTCCACAACTCTTCCCGTTCTTCGGCCGACAATGCCTGCCGCAGCTCTTTCGCGCCATTTTTCCTAAGCAGCGAAACGACTTTTTCCTGTTGCCCATCGAGTCCCGCCTCCGGGCCGTCGATTTCGATCAACAGCATGGCCGCGGCGTGAGGAGGAATGTTGGTCCCAAAAGATCCATTCGCGGCTGACAACAGACCTTGATCCATAAGTTCCATAGCCGAAGGAATAATGCCAGCGCCGAGAATTTGCGTGACGGAATTTACGGCATCATTGATGGAATCGAATATCGCCTGCGTGGTGCGATAGTTTCGCGGAACAGGCGTCAGACGCAGCCAGACCTTGGTAACGACGGCCAGCGTGCCTTCGCTTCCCACAATGAGGCCGATAAGGTCGAGACTTGCCGGGTCGGAAACAGGACCGAGTTGGACGATCGAGCCGTCGGCCAGGACCGCCTCCAAGCCAAGCACGTGATTGACGGTTACGCCGCATTTGAGCGTGCCTGCGCCGCTGGCGTTCGTGGCCACGTTACCGCCGATGCAACTGGCGCCTTGCGTGGACGGTTCGGCCGCGAAGCAATAACCAGTGCCGGCCAGCGCCTTGGCAAGCTGCGAATTGGAGACTCCGGCCTCGACCACGGCCCAGCGGTCGCGGAGATTCACCTCCAGCACGCGGCTGATGCGCGTGAGCATGAGCACCACGCTGCGCCCGGCGGGCAAACATCCGCCGGACAGACCGGTGCCTGCCCCGCGCGGCGCGATCGTTACGCCATGCCGATTGCAGATTTTTACCACGGCGGCGACTTGCCCGGCGGATTGCGGAAATGCCGCGGCCTCGGGCGGATTGCGGCTTAGCGTGAAGGCATCGCAGTCGTAGACCGCCAGTTCCGAAGGCGCGAAGATCACATTCTCGCCGCCAAGCGCATCTCGAAGGTCTTTGACTAGCGGAGACTGGTGCATGATCGACGCGGGAATATCGTTGGTGCCGGGAAATATCAATAAAACGCAGTATGCGCACCGCATGTCGTTTTGCGCGGCGAAAAAATGCCCTACTAAAATTCTACCTTATGGCTGATTCGTGCAAAATTGTCGAAAAAAAAGACGGCACACGGGGTGTGCCCGCTACACTAAACGGAGCGTGCCTGCTACTTTAAAATTTGGAATGCAGAAAACACCGGGAGCAATCCCCCGGGCTAAAACTTTTAATACAAGATCTTATTATACTACATTCAACAGCCCGTAGCATTAGGCTTTAAATCGTCAATCATTGGCCGTTTCCATGCCCAGTTGGCGCATCTTGCGATAAAGATTCGAGCGATGCACGCCCAGTCGGGTGGCGGCCTGGCTGACGTTGCCGCGGCTCGCCTGGATCAGGCGGCGAATATAATCGACCTGGAATTGGTTGGTGGCCTGGGCCAGGGGCAGGTTGTAATCGGGCGCCGACGGGGCCTGGCCGCGGGGCGAAAGAATAAACGCCAGGTCCTCGGCCTCGATCGTGTCGGCCACGGAAAGATAGGCCAGGCGTTCCATCAGATTTCGCAATTCGCGAACATTGCCGGGCCAGGTGTGTTCAAGGAGCCGCTTGCGAGCGGCTGCGGTAAGTTTTGGGACTTTGCGCCTTGCCCGCTGGCAGAAGTCGGACAAGAAATGTTCGGCCATGAGCAGGACGTCGTCGCCCCGGGCGCGGAGCGGGGGCAGTTCGAGCGTGACCACGTTGAGGCGGAAATACAAATCCTCGCGGAATTTTTTCTCGCGCACCATCTCTGCCAGGTTTTGATTGGTGGCCGCCAACACGCGGACCTCGGTGTGAATGGGCGTGGAGCCGCCAACGCGGATGAGGACTTTTTCCTCCAGCACGCGGAGCAGCTTGGCCTGGCAGGCCAGGCTCAGGTCGCCGATTTCGTCGAGGAACAACGTTCCGCCGGCGGCGAGTTCGAATTTTCCCGCCCGGGCCTCGCGGGCGTCGGTGAATGCCCCTTTTTCATGGCCGAACAGTTCGCTCTCGGCCAGTGTTTCCGGAATGGCTGCGCAATTGACGGGAATAAAAGGCTGATCGCGGCGCCGACTGAGATAATGGATCGACTGGGCCACGACCTCCTTGCCCGTGCCGTTTTCGCCCAAAATGAGCACGGCCAGATCGGTGTCGGCCACGCGGCGGATGATGGAGCGGAGGGCGTCGATGGCCGGGCTTTCGCCGATCAAACGCACACGTTCCGCCGCTTGTTCGGCGATTTGGCGATTGGCCGAGAGCAGTATCTGCCGGTCCTGTGCGTTTTCCAGGGCCACGGCGGCGTGGGCGGCCAGTTCGACCAGGGCCTGTTCATCCTCGAGCGTAAAACTGCCGGAGAGTTTGTTGATCAGTTCGAAGGCCCCGAACAATTCGCCCTCCCGGCCGCGAAGGGGCACGCATAAAAGCGTCCGCGTTTGGTAATGCAATTGCGTGTCAACTCGCCGGTCAATGGCCTGCGGCTCGATGGCCACGTCAACCCGGCGTGGTTCGCCGGATTGAATCACCTGTCCCACCACGCCGCGATCGTCGGGTATGCGGAGTTCGCCGCCGGGAATGCCCAGGGCCGGCCGGCCTACAAGCGTGTGGTTCGTACGGTCCCAAAGGAAGATGCTGGCCCGGTCGGCGGCCAACAATCGCGTGGCGGCCTCGGCCATGTGGACCAAAAGCGGCTCGACCTCGTGGGTTTGGTTCCATTGGCCGGCGATTTCCAAAATCGCCTCAATGCGCCTAAGCCGCCTGACATTTTGTTGCCCGGTGCGGACCATGGCAATGGCATCAGCCAGCACCGGTGCGAGATTTTCGAGCAGCGACAGAACTTTTCCCGATTCAGCGGCACTGCGGCAATGCACGGCCAGAACGTCGGCCGTCAAATTATCAACGCTTTTAAGTTGGGGCGACAGTTTAACTGTCGCCCCAACATTATAATCCAATGGAACAGCCGCCCACTCGCCGACGTTTTTGGCCGCCTGGCGATCGAGCACCTCGGCCAAAAGTTCCAGGGGCAGCGAGCGGCCGGCACTGCCTCGCCGCTGACCGTCCACCGTCCGGCAAGCGGAGCGGCGACAAAGGCATAATCGCCCCCTGCCTGGGCAAATATGGCCGGGAGAATTTGATTCAAAAAAGCGGTTGCATCCTCGGCATGGGCGGCCTTCCAAAGCAGCTCGGCAACAACCGGCCAAAGGGGGGGGTGACTGCGTATCTTGTCAAAAATGATACGTTGATGATCTTGGGCTAGTGATTCCGACATAATATCACTTTTTTGTTATCAATTGTATTTGTGTGCCTTGAATTGTTATCACATAATGATCCAAGAAATATACCACTGTGTAATCAATTTTACAACAGGCCACATCTTTTTACACGTATCAATAACACACGTCCGGCACTGGTAAAGATTTATCGGGGATTGACCTAAGCGCCTCATACAGATAAACTTCGGACTTTTAACATATGCAAGGACGTGGTTGATCTACTGTCCCCGCAAGTGTATTGCGCGGAGTATAGAAAGTGCCATACGATAGCGTCGTTTGTGTAAAGCAAGTGCCCGATACCGCTAATGTCACGGCCGAGGCCATGAAAGAAGACGGCACGGTAAATCGGGCCGCTCTGCCGACTATATTCAATCCGGAAGACCTTTACGCCCTGGAAACCGCCTTGGAAATCAAGGACCGGCACGGCGGCACGGTCACGGCCATCAGCATGGGCCCGCCCAAGGCGGCAGACGTGCTTCGGGATTGCCTGTTCCGCGGGGCGGAACGGGCGATCCTGATCACCGACCGCCGGGCAGCGGCCAGCGACACGCTGGCCACCAGTTACATACTCAGCCAGGCGGTGCGCACCGTGGGCAGGTTCGATTTCGTGTTTTGCGGCCGGCAGGCAATCGACGGCGACACCGCACAAGTCGGTCCGCAATGCGCCGAAAAACTCGGCATCCCGCAAGTCACTTACCTTGAACAGTTGATCTATTTGTCGGATGCAGGCGAGACGCCTGCACCACAAGATCGCGTGGTCCGCATCCGGCGGAACATCGGCCATGGCTGGGAAATAGTCGAGGCGAAGCTGCCCGTATTAATCACTGTGCTGGGGACGGCCAACGAGCCCCGGCCCCCGTCGGCCAAGCGGGTAATGCATTTGAAGAAGGCCCGGGTAATGGCGGAACTCATCGGCGAGCTTAAAACGCATATGCCCGATGCGGCTGACGATCAAATCCAGGCCGAGGCCCGGTGCCGCGCAGATGCACTTAAACAACTCGGCCTGCTCGTCGAGCAATGGAACATGGACGACATTCGCGCCGACCTTTCTCGCTGCGGCATGACCGGCTCGCCCACCAAGGTGCATCGCATTCAGGCAATTGTATTGAAAAAAGAGGGCTACAGCGAAATTCCGCCCACCGAAAGCGGAGTGCGGCAATTGATCCATGAATTGGTGGTGGATAGAACTCTGGGGTGAGGCCGGGGACGGAAGACCCGAGGCTGTGGGAAAACTGTGAACTGTAAACTGTGAACTGATAATTGATATGGAACCAAATCGACAAGGCGAAGTTTGGGTATATGCCGAGCAGGAAGACGGCTCGCTCAACGACGTGGTATTGGAACTGTGCGGCAAGGCCCGGGAATTGGCCGACCGGCTGGGCGTGAAGACCGGGGCGGTGCTGCCCGGCGCCGGCGTCGGGCGGCTAAGCGCGGAATTGATCGCCCACGGGGCCGACACGGTTTACACGGTCGATGACCCGCGCCTTTCGCACTATCAAACATCGCCTTACGCCCGGGTGGTATCTACTTTGATCGAGCGGCGCCGCCCGCAAATCGTGATCTACGGGGCGACGCCCCTGGGCCGCGACCTGGCCCCGAGGGTGGCCTCCTCGCTCCGCTCCGGCATGACCGCCGATTGCACCGACCTGGAAATCGGCGACGTCATCGATCCCAAGACGAAGGAGGAGCACAAGAACCTGCTTTTGCAAATCCGCCCGGCCTTCGGCGGCAACATCATCGCCACGATCGTGAACTTCGACCAATGGCCGCAGATGGCCACCGTGCGCGAGGGCGTGATGGCCCTAAAAGCGCCCGATCCTTCGCGCCAAGGCCGGATCGTCGAGGAAAAATTTGAGTTCGACGACGCCGAGTTGGCGCTTAGGCTGATCAAACGCAACATCGAACCGCGCAAAATCAACCTCAAAGGGGCCCGGGTAATCGTGGCCGGGGGCGGCGGCGTCGGCAGCCGGGATAATTTCAAACTGATCCACGACCTGGCCGGCGCGATCGCCGGGGCGGTCGGCGCGAGCCGCGCGGCCGTCAACGGCGGATTCATCAGCAAGGAACATCAAATCGGCCAGACCGGCACCACCGTCCGCCCGGCGCTATACATCGCCGTGGGCATCAGCGGCGCGATACAGCACCGTGCAGGCATGGAAGAATCGGCCAAGATCGTGGCCATCAACAAAGATCGCCAAGTGCCCATTTTTTCCGTGGCCCATTACGGCATCGTCGGCGATTTCAAGCAAGTCGTTCCCATGATGATCAAAGCGATAAAGGAAAAAGGATGAGGGATGAAGGATGAGGGATGAATCAAATAGATATCAGCTTTCAGCCGTCAGCCATCAGCCGAAAGCAATTCACATGCTGATAGCTGAAGGCTGATACCTGATAGCTTCATGGCAAGAGCAAATCCATTATTGTACATTCGGCAGCGGAGCATTTTGTGGCAAATTTCTTTCTCGATAACGAAGACATCCAGTTCCTGTTCGAGCACATCGACCTGGCCGAGTTGGCCCGCATCCAGGAGGATAATTTCGCGCGGGCCGACAACGGCGACGCCGATTACGCGCCCGCCGACGAGGCCGACGCGGTGGACAACTACCGCCGCGTCTTGGAAATCGTCGGCGACGTGTCCGGCAACATGATCGCGCCCAACGCCGAACAGATCGACCACGAGGGCAACACGCTCAACGAGGACGGCACGGTCACGCTCCATCCTCTGGTCCAGCAGAACCTGAAGCGACTCGTCCAGGCCGACGTAATGGGTTTCACACTGCCGCGAAAATACGGCGGATTGAACTGCCCCAACCTGATCTATACCATGGCGGTGGAGATCATCAGCCGGGCCGACGCCTCGTTTATGAACCTGTTTGGGCTGCAAGGCATCGCCGAGACGATTTATGCCTTTGCCGACGAGCGGATCAAGGACATGTCGCTGCCCCGTTTCTGCCGCGGCGAGGTGACCGGGGCCATGGTCTTGACCGAGCCCGACGCCGGCAGCGACCTCCAGGCCGTGCGCCTGCGTGCGTATCAAGACCAAGAGGGCAACTGGTTTCTCGACGGCGTGAAGCGGTTCATCACCAACGGCTGCGGCGAAATTCTCCTGGTCCTGGCCCGCAGCGAGCCGGACATCTCCGACGGCCGCGGCCTCAGCCTGTTCTACACCGAGCGCTCGGAAAGAGTGAAGGTCCGCCATCTGGAGAGCAAAATAGGCATCCACGGTTCGCCCACCTGCGAGCTGGTCTTCGACAACTGCCCGGCGCTTCTGGTCGGTGAGCGGCAGCGGGGATTGATCACTTACGTCATCGCGCTTATGAACGGCGCGAGGGTGGGCATCGCGGCGCAATCGCTGGGCGTGGCCGAGGCGGCCTACCGGCTGGCCCGAACCTACGCACATACCCGCCAGCAGTTCGGCGGACCGATCGAGCGCCTGCCGGCCGTGGCGGAAATCGTCACCGACATGAAAATTTCCATCGAGGCGGCCCGGGCGTTGACCTACGAAACTTCGCGCGTCTGCGACCATGAAAACAATAACATCCGCACGCTGGAAACCGGCCTGTGCAAGGACAAAGACGAGGAAAAACGCCGCAAACAACTCTCCCGGTCGTTCAAGCGACTAAACGGCATGCTCACGCCGATGGCCAAATACCACAGCTCGGAAATGTGCATCAAGGTGGCCAACGACGCCATCCAGGTCCTGGGCGGGTCGGGCTATATAAAAGACTATGCCACCGAACGCTATCTGCGCGACGCACGCATCACCACCATCTACGAAGGCACCAGCCAACTGCAAGTCGTGGCCGCCGTGCGCGGCGTAACCTCCGGGCGCTGGAGGTATGGGTCGAACCGCACGAAAACAAACAATACGACGATCCGCTGCTTGCGGAACTCAAGGAAAAACTCATTGAAGCCAAGAAGCGGCTCGTCGAAGTCATGCAGTTCGTCAAAACCCGCGGCACGGCGTATCTCGACCTGTCCGGGCGGCGCCTGGTCGACGCGGCCATCGTGATCGTCTCCGGCCACCTGCTTTTAGGCCAGGGCGCGAAGAACGAGCGGAAAAAACGCCTCGCCCGGCGTTTCCTCCAACGCGAACTACCCATATTGCACATGAACTACCGGCAGATCCTAGACGGCGACATGACCCCGCTGGACGAATACGCCCTGCTGGCCGGCCCGGTGCCGGCAAGCGATTGACCTGAAACATATAATTTGTCGTATTGGCACAAGAAAACGCAGTCCGCGTAGGACGATTTTCAAAATCGTCCTACTAACCGCTAGGAAAGTCGTTCTCCAATATCTCCCTACTATGGGCATGTTCGAGGGAAAAATCGGCGTCGTGATGGGCGTGGCCAACGACCGCAGCATCGCCTGGGCCATTAGCGAGGCGCTCTACGCCGAGGGGGCGGAAATGGCTTTTTCGCACTGGCCCAGCCCGTCGGGCGAACGCCGCGTCAAGCAGTTGCTCGAACCGCATCATCCCAAAATCGTCCTGCCCTGCGACGTGCAAAAGGACGACGATCTGGCGCGGCTGTTCGAGGCGGTCAAAGAGACCTATGGCAAGATTCATTTCCTGGTGCATTCCATAGCCTTTGCCCCGCCGCAGGAATTGCGCGAACCGTATATCCAGATGAGCCGCGAAGGCTGCGCCTGGCCATGGACATCAGCGTTTATAGTTTGGTGGCGGCAAGCCGGGCCGCGGCCGCGGTGATGACCGACGGCGGGTCGATTATCACCATCAGCTATTACGGCGGAGAAAAGGTCATGCCCGGCTACAACGTGATGGGCGTGTGCAAGGCCGCCTTGGAACACAGCGTCCGCTACCTGGCCTGGGATTTGGGCCGGGAAAAGATCCGCGTCAACTGCATAAGCGCCGGTCCCATGCGCACGTTGAGCGCGGCCGGCATTGCCGGCTTCGACCAATTGCGCGATCATGCCGCGGAAAAATCGCCCCTGGCCCGCAACGTCGATTCAAGAGAACTAGGCGCTACCGCCCTGTATCTGCTCGGCGACCTGTCCTCCGCAGTAACGGGTGAAACCATCCACGTAGACTGCGGCTACAGCATCGTAGGCCTGTAGGCAAGGAAATTAGGAATGAAAGGACGGGGTAGAAGTAAATAACAAATTAAATAATACATCCATTGAATGATGAATTCTGAAGGAAGACCGTAAACTGCATAATACCGAAAATTAATTGCCGCAACCTACTTGCACATTCCAGCGATATTCGTAAAATTTTAAATTCAAGAGATAGTATCAGACCGGCCTCCTTAGCTCAATCGGTCAGAGCATCTGACTCTTAATCAGAGGGTTGTAGGTTCGAGTCCTACAGGGGGCACACACAAAGCTTTGCGTAGCAGATGGTTACGCAAGGCCATACTTACGCCCTGACAGATGGACAAGGGCTCCATGCAACGCCAGTTCTACGAAGGGCGAATTTCGTTGCATTGGTCCAGATGGGGAGGACTCCAGTCGTGAAAGTTTTCAATTACACTGGGGGACGAGTGGCGGCAAGTCAAAAAGGCCAATCAGGTGGCATAGTTGATCTTTGACCGCGTTGTTGAACCTGAAATCCGTGGCGCCGCAAGCCCCGGGGCTACAACATCATCCGAGGGCCTTGGGCAGGGCGTTCAGGTCAAATCCTCTCTCGAAAACACACCGGTATCATATTCCGAGCCTGTCCGATAGACTCAGGATATCCACCCACCGCGAAGATTACGCTTAAGCGGCTCTGCGGGTGGAATTCCGTTGCGCAGGCCTTCGCCCGGCCCAGAATTCTTCCGCTTCCGTGTGCTCAGAAATCAGTCTTCGATATTCCTGCAGATCAACCGTGATCTCATCGCGGGAACTTGCATCTGACGCTTCGAATATTCTCAGGCGCGAGCCATTAATGGCTCTGGGAGTGGACTTATCCATGATCTTATCCCTGTTTCTATTAGACTTCCTTTAGTTTGGGTACATTAAAAAGGCTATTCTTAGTAGCGTATGGTTGCAAATTACTGTTGTTCAAAAAATGCATTTTTGAATCCGCGTTTACCCAATAATCCCAGCGCGGCGATAAGCAGGAGAACCATGCCCGCCGGTTCGGGCACAGCGGCAACTGTTCCGTGCAATTGAAGGGTCAAAGGCGCAAGGGTTGCCGCGCCCGGCAGATTCTCGTCGGACAGGTTCAGGGTGTAGGAGGCATTGAAATCACCGGGCGCAGCAGTATCGATCATCGCCGCAAAATCCGCTTCCGCGCCGGCGGCCAGATTAGAGAGCGTAGCCAGGCTCGTCGAAAGCACGCCGGTATTGCCCGAAGACGCGACTGAGTCCAAGTCCAAGCCGGCGGTATAGCCTTGGGTCAGCATGTTGTTGAACAAGGAAAAACTAAGGGAATGTTGACCGCTGTTTTGCGGGAGGCTGCCGAAATCGAGCAAGAGCGTGCCGAGGCTGCTGGCGCTGCGGAATGACGGCTGGGCATGATCGAGCACCGAGGCGGCTACGCTAATTACGTCGTCCGGGTCGTTGGCGCCTTTTCCGGCCCCACCTTGGGTTGTAATATCGAGATTATCGACCATGACCGTTCCGGATTTCAGCCCGGCGGTCGAAGTCGAGGTGTTCAGACCGACTGTCGTGGTCTTCGATCCTGTCGTATCCATGGCAAAGGCGTTGTATCTGCCCGAGACGGTTGAGGTCGCGTCGCCGCTGGCTGTCACCGAATAATATGTCCCATCAACGCCGGTTTTGTTAATGGTGACTGACTGCGTGCCCAACGACGATCCGACGATTACACGACCCAAATCCACGGAATGAGTGCTGGTTGTGATTAAGGTGTCGTTGGCCTGATTTTCGAAGACCGACCACACGTATTCGGGATGATCAATGAACGGGTTTCGATTGCCTTGATAATAGGTGGGATTGAGTGTAGATGAATACACCGCCTGGTTGCGCCGCCGCTCGAAGGCGTCGGGCGTATCGGTGTAATTCCAATGCACCATCGAGTTCAAATCGCCCATCTGGTACGTACCGGGGCTTCCGTTGACCAAAGACAAGGCGTTCCCGTTAAAGCTGGTGTATCGGGTCACCGCATAGAACATGGCCCGGGCACAGTCGCCGCTATCGGCGTCACCCGGGTACCAATACGATCCGTAGTCTGAGTAAGCACCGGAGCCGTTATAGGGAGCATAGTATTCATTGCTCCGCGCCGAGTTGACCGACGGGTTGATGGGGCGAATCAGAAACTCGTCGCTTCGCATGTCAATGTTGCTATTGCTCGGATCGTCCGTTCCCAGCAGCGATACGGGCCATTGGTGTTCGCGGGCCCAAGTCGCCCCCGAGTCCCATGTGGAAGAGACCGACGCGCGACTATAGATTAGCAGGATATTTCCGGCATGATTCGGATCGGCGTCGAGGATGGCGTCGGCATAGCGCAAATCCCCGTAGCTTCGGCCGACAAAGCCCGTAGTGATAATTGTTCTGAGTTGCGTCTGCAGGGCCGATCCGGTCATGCCGGCCGCCGAGTTGTAATAACCGGTCGGCGGTTCGTAATCCGTATCATTCGCCCTGGAAATACGCGGTTCCAAGCAATAAAAAGCAATCGAACAAGTTGTGATACACAACATTTTCAATAATGCGAGGCAGCGACGCATAAGTGTTTCTCTCTTGTGTTAGTGCTCATGTTGATGAAATGAGCGTGAATTAGTAAGTTAATAATTTCAGTCCAAGGCCGCCCGTTTCCAGACGGCCTTGAACCGGAACACACTGGAAGATCAATGGTTTATTTCTTTGAGCTGGCCATTCCCTCCAGTGGCTGCGGACAGGGAAGCAAGGTTCCGTGGCCACTGGTTTTAACGTCATACCGCAAGTGAAAGGGATAACATCAAACGCATTATTTCCGCCGTACGAACGGCAGCAGGCACAGGCCGGCCATGGCAAGCACTATCAAGGCGCTAGGCTCGGGCACCACTGTGACCGAACCTTCGACGGCAATGTCGGGGGCAGTTGTATGAGTAGTCGGTTCATTGAAATACCAAGTGCCGCCGACGTTCGTCGCCCCCCAAGTTACGCATCGGAGGGTTACCGTGGTGCCGGCCGGAACGTTCTGCAAGTCGGAAATGCCGGAGAGAGAGATGAGGGGCTCCGGATTACCAGCGGATGTGGTAACACTACCCCACGTGATTGCACTGCCTATGTCCACCCACCCCTGAGAATCCACTTGATACTGCCAAATGCCCGTAGCTGGGCCCGTGGCGGAGTGGCGGATGTTGTAGGCGGGGATGTCGCTCAGCGAAAGCGTATACTCGGCATTGGCGGTCAGTGAAATGGTCGCGAAATCAATGGCCGCAATCGCAAGGGCCTCGGTGTTGGCAGTAGTGCTAAAGTTGTTGCCACCCCAGGCGTATGACGCTGACGTGCCGGAACCTAGGGTCCAGCCCCGGGTAAGGCCGACGATCGTGGTATTTGGGTCGCTAGTGATTGGGGTCAGCGGAGAATTGCCCCAGTTGCCGCCGGAAACGATGGTGCTAAAGTCAAATCCTGCAATCGTAATGACATCCGCTCGCGCGGGAGCCGCAAGGATTATCAAACAAGCCAGTCCGGCAAATGCCGCCGTAAGAATCGGGAATCTCAGTCGAAACATAACACACCTCCATGAATACGTGATTAAAGTTGTGACTCTAGGAAGAAACGATCAAAATTTCGCCCCGCTATTTATCGCCGCGGGGCCAGCATCACAATCGCCGTTCTCGAACGGTTAGCTCGAAGACGGCGCCGTCCGCGCTAATCCGCGGAAAATGCGCAAGGTTAAATAAACATAAACACAGGAACGACTAATCAAGTAACTTCTCAGAAACGCCATGGCGACCTATCGCGGTCAGATTGGCAGATCTCACGCGAAAATGGCCGGGAATCGAAATGCCGGACCATGCTAGTCACGCATGGTTCGCACAACCATTCATATGTCGCGGACGATCTGCAATAGGTGGCGTTGTCGCTGCCTCATGGAATGGGTCAAAGATGCTTTATTTATTTTCGGCGGGGATGGTTTTCTATATAACTTTTCAACGATTTGCATCCGGATACCGCCCGCAGGCAGTCTTCAGATGATCACGAAACTCCCTGAATTTTAGAAACCGCATGTTAATGATTTATGAGCATGACATTAAAAACCAATTATTTATCAATCCCAACCTGGCCGCCGACACACTACCGATGTACGCTAAGTAAATATTGTCCATATCGTTCATAATGTGCTTCAATAAAAATCCCCACCGAACCGAGGATGAACAGAGAAACTTTTTTCGATGGTTCGGTGGGGGATGTATAAGCATTGCTATAGAGGAACATGCGTTATCGTTTAATACGGCAATACATCCTGAATATGCCGGCCAAACCTGCGAGGCTTAGTAAAATCAATGTTGAAGGTTCGGGAACCGGAGTCAGACTAGAGCCTGCCGTTGGACCGCCGGGTATCGCCATGATTGTGAGCGTGGCGCCCGGGCTCAGCGTTAGCGTGCCTGTTACAAGGCTCTCAACCGTAAGAGCTGCATTCGGATCGAGCTTGACCTCGCCGCTTCCCGTAAGGTTGCCTGCGTGCTGATTTCCGCCAAGCACGTCGAAGAGCCCGTTGTTGTTAACGTTGACGCCTGCGCCGGTGGCGCTATCGGAAAGCGCGTCGCCCGTGCCGCTGAGATTTACCGTCGCACCGGCCAGGATATCTAATTCCGCACCCGGGGCGACCGACACAGTTCCGCCGTCACGCTTGATGTTGAAGCTGCCGCCTACGGTTCCGCCGGCATTTACTTGCAGGGTTCCGATCCAATTGGTCGAGTACGTGATTACATCATTTGCGTTAAATCCGGGACTGTCGGAGGTCAATGTTCGCGTGCCGCCGACCAGTTCGACGGTGCGGGCGCCGGTGCCGCCAACGGGATCATAGGTTAGCACTTGCGAGATGCCCGCGGCCACGGTAAAATCGCCGCCGAGGCGGGCGACCACCTGGTTCGAATTCGGAATGCCTTCGCCCAGACCGGGGTCCTCGTAATATGTCACTTCATAACCGGTGGCGGCGATCTTGCCTCCGGCTAGGATGACCGGGTTGCGGATGTAATCCGGCGTAGAATTCGCCGGAAAGGCGGTATTGGTGGGATTGGTATTATGGGCGTCAACGGCAATGGCCAAAATGCCTCCGGCAACGGTTATGGCGTTAGGCAAATCGGGATCTGCGTCGTTGCCTCCATGTAATTGGGTGGCGGGAACCTTGAAGCCCAGGGCATTGAGCGGTTCGCTGTGAGGACCGTTGTAGCTGGGAGTCGGCTGGGGATTGGGTTCCACGGGACCGATTTGCAGCACTCCGTTTGTGAGTTGCCAATCGCCGCCATATGTTAATTGCGAAGATATCCCGCCGCTTTGAAGCACCACGCGACCAGGGCCGCTGACGTGGATCGTGGCATTGGTGGGCTTTGAATAATCGGTCGAATACTGTTGGACCGCGCTCGCCAAGGTCAGCACATCGCCGGCGCCGCCGGTTTTCAGGTCAACGACGTTGCTCGGGTCAGCAGTGGCGTTCGCCGCTGCCGTAACGTTTCCATAATTCAGGGTGGCGGCGCCTGTGCCTAATAATGCGGAGCCTTTATACAGCGTGCAATAGCTGCCGGTGGAAATTCCGTATGTGATATTGTCGACTTGGAACGTCGCTCCCTGCTCGAGCTTGACGCTGCCGTCGCCAATGGCCGAATAGCCCGAGCCGTTTACAGTGTTTATCCTAAGCGTGCCAGCCTGGACGTCCATGTTGCCGTGGAAGTAGCCCGGCGGATTCGAGTCGGGGCCGCTTAGGGTCAGCGTGCCGGAGCCAATTTTCGTGAGCGCGGTCACGTTAATAGGGGAAGTAAGACATCCTGAAAGCTCAAGATTTCCGCCATTTGTATCGACCTTGCTGGGTCCTGAGATGTTGATATTCTTGCTGAACAAAACGTCGCCGCCGGAAGCTCTTTGGAGCGTGCCTCCGTTGAGATACAGGATGCCGGTGGTGGGATTGACGTCCGCGCTGACTTGCATGATTCCTGCATCAATGCTGATGTTGCCGGAGTAGCTGGTATTGGCCACGCTGAAGGCTACAGCGCCCGAACCGGTCTTGATCAAATCGAAAGCGCCATTAAGAATGCGCCGGCAAATGTATAAGTGCCGGTGGTATTTGTGACGTGAATTTCGCCCGGATTCAAGCCGGCGGTCACGTTGATCGTGCTGCCGGATGCTAGGCCTGCGTCGGTAAACTCAACAACGTCGCCGTCGTTGTAGTTTGTCGCAGTCGAGCTGTTCAGCCAATTAGTATTGGTCGTATTCCAAGTGTTACTGGGCGGATTCCAGGTCAACTGCGCTGCTCAGCGATAGGCCGGTGAATTTGACGTTGTCAAAACGGGTGTTCGCCGGATTCGTGGCTGTGGTGGCTCCATTCAGATAAACGCGAAATCGCATGTCGGGTTTGTCTGCCAAGTCGGAATTCGCGGTATAAAAATTTACAATGTTGCCGGTAAACCAGGCACCGGTGCGCGAAGCATTCGCAATTGAGAAATCGGTCCACGTCGCCCCGCCGTCCGTAGAGTACTGCCAGTCTTGCGTGGCAAACGATGTGCTCGTAGCTCGATAATCGTAGGTGAGTTTGATGTTTTTATAGCCGGTAGTCGCTAAATCGAACTCAACATAGTTGCCGTTATTCGTGACCAGTGTAGTTGGACCTGTATAAGTCACACCGCTGTAAACGCTTCCATTGACATAATTGTACGTTTCGACGGCCAAAGCATGGTCGGGGTTGTTGAGAGGACCGGCAAAAGTTCCCCAACCGGCGGGTCTTGCCCCGGAGCCGTATCCCATAACGCCAAGAGTGGAAACATCGACTCTCGACAACGGCGTGCCGTCGCCTCTCAATGAGGTCGCAAAGAATCCCGACCCGGCCTGCAATATCGCTTTGCTCGTATCATCGTAATACTCGCCGTTGGGATATGGATTGGCAGTCGTATAAAACACGCCGGGGAAGGAACCATCGGCGCCTTGGGAATTATTGAAATTCCACAGGTCCAGCACGTCCACACCCGCGTGTGCATGTCCGATCATGGCAAAAGGCAATATAACCGCGAATAAGAGTGCCAAATAGCTGATTCTTGAATCGACAAAATTTTCTCTTCGCTCCATTCTGCACCTCCTAAGAAAGTATCTAAAAGTGTGAAACGCCGTGGTATTAAAGTCTTGCATTTTTCAACCGCCCAAAATATCGATTTATTGGCATTCGATAGAAAACCAACTTGTTTTGCTGTGCTTGATTGCCGGGATTGGAAGAGAAAGTGCGATGATCTCGAGTCGTATGATTTTGGGGAATTCAAAGATTGAAATCTTAATCCCATTTAATGCCCTTACAGGGCCCATGTTTCTCGGCGATCATCCGCCCGTTCTTCCATCTCCAAATATCACTTAAATGCTCCAGATCCATGCGATAAAGAGAAAAACACCGGGAATTGTTTCTTCCGTATCGCCTGGACGTGTTTTTCGGATCGAACTTGCGACATGGTGTTGATCCGGCCATCAAGCATGGCTGAAATGTACAGGTCGATTGTTAAAGGGTAATGACTCGAAGGTTAGCATTAGATTTTTTTTCTGTTCAAACCTTATTTCGATTTCAGGTCGAAGTTGATGACGTTATCTCCCGCAACAACCTCTTTGCGTAAAGTGCTTGCGGTGTTGTACTGCTTCGGGACCAACTCCGGCTTACCCGCGCGGGGGTTGGCCGTGCTGACACGGACGGTGTGCCAGTCTACGGCGGCCCCTTGGATATCTCGGATGTAATTAAGCGAATAATTTCCGTCCTCGTCGGTAGCGCCCATGGATTCGCGCCCTCCGCTCTCGGGCCTGAAACCCACGCCGGCGCCTTTAAGCGGTTTCCCGTCAAGGGTGATTTTGCCGTGGACTGTGCCCAGCTTGGGGCGAGTGCTTTTTTCGCAGCCGGAAATCCCAAAAATCACGGCCATCCCAAGCAGGCACGCGGCCAAAGTGGACGGATGCTGCGGCGAATCCGTATGGAATGAATATTTCATGTTGGAACTTCTTATGGCGCCGAGGCCCCGCTGCCGTCGTTTATGCTGCCAAGGTAGGAATAAAGCTGAGAGTCAATGTCTTCGATTACAAAATGCACCGAGCCGTCGGCCATGCCGAAATGGGCGCCGCCGCGATGGTCGCTTCCCGCGGACTCGAAGTACTTGTCGTTGAATCCGCCATGTTGCCCCAGGTCGCCTCCTTCAAATGCCTTGGCGGTATCGAACAAGGTGGACAGGCCCGCCACGGCCCAACCGTCGTTGCTTGTGTTGCACGGGCCCCAGTATGTTGTATTTTCTCCCGGCGGCATCGGATCGGTGCCAAATCGCCGCTGCATTTCACCAATGGCAAAGGTGTGCGAAAGTCCGTCGCGGATATCCTTGATTTTCGTGGCATGGTTGGGCATAAAGATGCCGGCCAAGCTATATGTACGCCCATCCGGAGTTTTGCCGGAGGGAGGAATGTCAAAAAGATAATTGCCCGGCACAAAATTGTGACTGGGCTTTGTGGAAAAAAGGTTGTCCCAAGCGTTTTGCGCCGATGCACCCGCCATAATCGGTTCCGCCGCTGGTCCACTTCTGGAACATGATCTGTTCGTCGCCGGGGCGTATGCCGGCGCGGCGGGTGGGACAGTACAGCACCTCCAAGTCCGTCGAGGCGACTTGCTTGTTGCCCAGGACGCTCTTGCTGAAATCCCATTGCTTGTAAAGCGACGTATGCTCCATGTGCGGCAGGATCTGCACGATCCAGCTTGTGCCCTGCATGTGAGACCAGGTGCTCGATGCCTCGCTCCAGGGATCGTAACTGGAGGAATAGCTCGGATAGTTCGGTCGCAATTTCGCGCCTGGCGGGAAAGCGGTCTGTAAGTTCACGTAGTTTTGCAACGCCAGCCCGATCTGCTTCATGTGGTTGGCACATGTCATACGCCGACCGGCTTCACGTGCAGCTTGAACGGCGGGCAATAACAGAGCAATCAAAATTCCGATGATGGCGATAACCACGAGCAACTCCACCAGTGTAAATCCGTTTCGGTTTTGTTCCCGCATGAGCAACGCCTTTCCGACCACGTTTCCTGTCTTCCGCACACAGCATGCTAGTGTTCGAAAATTAGCAATGGATAAGGAATCAGTTAAAAATGAGTAAGAGCTTCTAACAGAATGAAATGAAAGGGGATTTTGTGTGCCACTGCTTGGTCACAAGCAGTGTTTTTTTGCTGTTTTTTACGGCACTGCTTGCAAGCAAGCAGTGGCACACGTCATTTTGTTAGACGCTCTAAAGATATTGTGAGAGTCTATCGCAGCAGCAATAAAAATTTGCGCCAATTGGGAAATATCGCTAAGGTCAGCGATTTGCGCCAATGTGCCGAAGTAGGAGTTACATCGAATTTTCCTGTCAAGTGTTTGTCAATAAATAAGGAATAAGATGAGGAGCGAGTCTGTTCCCTGCCGCGCTCGTCGATAATATTGTAATTGCCTGTTGTTGTACCGATCTCTGCAAAATGGCGCGATATTGCAAAGCACGCCGCGCAGGAAGCCGAAAAGATCAACAAAGCCGGTTCTGGGACAACCGTGATAGAGACGGGGGTAACAGAATCCTAACAATCGCTAATCAAGTCCTCATACAATATCGCTATTATTACGTTTTCGGAAATTGACTATTGTTGAAACACTCGTTGCGTTTCAGCAGTCCGGAACAATCTGAAAATGATGGAGAAAACCATGCGACGCCGCGCTATTACCGCTTCCTCTTTCGTTTTTGTGATCATCTCGTCGGTCCAGTGCTTTGCCTTCAACACCGCTGGCCACAAAGTCTCGGGCGCGATCGCCTATGATCTCTTGTTGCAGAACAGTCCCGAAACCGTGGAGAAAATCGTTGCCCTGTTAAAACAACATCCATACTATGAGGAACATTGGAGGAGCGAATTGGATTCGCTGCGAGCCACCGACTGCGACTGCGGACTTTTTATGCTGGCCGCCGAATGGCCCGACGTGGTCCGGTCCGACAAAAAGCACGCCGAACTCAATCATCCGAAATGGCATTACACGGACGAGCCCTTCAGGCCCGCCGGGCAGTCGGAGTCGATAAGAACACTTCCGCCGGATGAAGAAAACATCATGACGGCCTACGAAAAGAACTTGACTATCTTGAAAAACGGAGCCGAAACTCCGCAAAATCGAGCCATCGCCCTCTGCTGGGTCTTCCATTTGATCGGCGACATCCACCAGCCTTGCCATACCACTTCGCTGTTCACAACCGACTATCCCCGCGGTGATAAGGGCGGAAACTCGGCGTTTATCAAAGCCAATCCCGGCGCCGAGCCCATGAAACTCCATTGGTTCTGGGACGAACTTGTTCTCGTCAGCGAGGATCTTAGCGACGCTCAAAGAAAATCAATTGAACTGAGGAATCGTCCCGAGTTTGCAAGATCAAAGTTAACTGAACTTGACACAGAAAGCTCTTTTAATGAATGGAAAAACTCCAGCGTAAGGCTGGCTAAGGAAGTTGTTTATCTCGATGGCAAGATGACAGGCAGTCCGAACAAGGAAACAGCGGTTGTGCTGCCGGAAGATTATGTTAAGACCGCGAAAGCGACCGGCGAGCGGCAAATTGTCCTGGCCGGATATCGAATGGCTGATGTAATGGAGAAATCCTTCGGTTTGGTACAGATCGTTGCGCGTCCGCACCCTTGAAGCGGCATGTAGTGAAACCGGCGCGGAGCGCGCCTCAAAGACCGGCCCCTTGCCTGCGCAGGCATTCCTCCAGGACTTCCGCTGTCCTGCTGCAGCCGATGCGGGTGGCGCCCGCGTCGCGCAAGGCAAGCACCATGTCCAAGCTGCGAATGCCCCCCGCCGCCTTCACCTGCACGCGGGCTGGGCAGGAACGGCGCATCAACCGAACGTCATCTACGGTGGCCCCGCCTGTCCCAAAACCGGTCGAGGTTTTGACCCAGTCGGCCCGCAGCTCGCCGCAGATCTCGCAAAGACGGATCTTGTGTTCTTCCCGCAAGTAGCAATTCTCGAAAATCACTTTGACTTTGCCGCCGTAACCGTGAGTATTGTCAACCACTGCTCGGATTTCTTCCCGAACATACCGCCAGTCGTCGCTTAGAACCTTGCTGATGTTCACGACCATATCCAACTCCAACCCGCCGTCTTCGATTGCCTGTTGCACTTCGGCGACTTTCACATTTGTCGTATTGCTGCCGTGGGGAAAACCGATCACGGTGCTGGGGAGAACGCCGGATCCGCAGAGCGACTCCGAGCAACGCCGCAGATAATAGGGCAAGACGCATACACTGGCCACGTGATACTGCCGTGCCAGGCCAATGCCCCCTTCCAGCTCTTCGGCAGTCATTGAAGGCTGCAACAGACTATGATCGATCATCTTGGCGATTTCCTGAACCGTACAATTCATATCTTCGATCTCCTATGCAACTAGATGGCGGCGGATTCCTTATTATAGCCGTGTGCTTTTGCGGGGACGATTCCCTTTTCGTCGATCACTACGATCAACCCGAAGAGAAAGATGGCCATGAAAACGACCGCGCTGGAAAATGCCCAAATGAATCCATAACGCTTTGCGATCCAGGTGATGATGATGTTGCTGCAGGCTCCCATCAAATTGAGAATCCCGTTGTAAACGCCATAGATAAAGGCGGAACTCTTCGGCGTCGGCGCGAGGTCCACGGCGTTGATGGCCCATGCCCCCACGCTGGCGTTCATGACCAAAAGCGAGAGGCCGATCAGCACGGCGGTCGGGGCAACGAGCTTGAGTTTCGAGGTTTCCAGCGCCACGAGCATCATGACGATCATCATCCCCATCGGCACGCCGGCGCCGAGTTGCGCCCCTTGGCGTGGCCGTACTTGGCCACTAGTCCGTCGTTGATCGGCCCCGAAATGAGATAGCCGACGAACCCCGCGATAAAAGTCAGGCTCGTCCACGAGGCGCTCTTCACGATGGAGAGTTGAAATGTATCGTACATGTAATTCGGAAGCCAGTTCAGGAATGTGAAGAGCACGTAGCCGAACGAGAGAAAGGTGAGAAACACGCCGACGCCGTTGCGCGTCAGCATCACACCCGCCGCCTTTTTCATCTCCTCGCCGCTCAGGTGCGTTTCTTTTTTCCGCATGGGGGCCGCTCCGCTCACGCCCTGGATGAAGCGGAGTTCGCGCTCGTTGATCCAGGGGTGGGATTGGGGAGTGTCGCGGACAAGGAAAATCCAGATTGGAATCCAGAGAAGCCCCTGCGCCGAAGATGATGAAGGTCCATTGCCAACCGAACCAGTGAACGATCCATCCCGAAACGTAGACCCCGAACGCCGAACCGACGAACTGCCCCGAACCGGCCAGGGTGAAGGCGCGGCGCGTTCGCTCGGCGCGGACCAGGTGCTCGTGGCCTTGGCGTTGATGGGCCAGATCGGCGCTTCGCCGCGCCCATTAATCCGCGCACCACGCACCATGAAACCATGCTGTAGGCCAGCGCGCTGAGGATGGTGAAAATGGACCACCAACCGAGCGCGAACGAGGCCGCCTTGCGAATCCCCAGCTTGTCGGCAAACCATCCGCCGGGAAAATTAAAGAACGCGTACGCCAACCCCCACACGAACGAAATGCGCCCCATCTGCGCAATGTCGAAGCCAAACTGCTTTTCGATGAGCGGGACCGAGACGGTGAAGTTTGCACGATCCATGTAGTTGATCACCACCGCGATAAAGATCATGAAGAAAACAAGATGGCGTACCTTTGTCATCCCTTTGCCCGCGAGAGAATGATCCTGCAAGTCCAGCGCGCCCGCGGTGGATCGCGGGCAAGATTGATTCGGCATAGCTGACATCGTTTCGCCTCCTGGTGCGCGCCTATTGTTGAACGGCCTTCTGCGGAGGATGCACGCCGATGAACTCGACCAGTTCATCAGGATCGTCGGAGATCGTCAGCAGTTTTTCATACTCTTTGCCCTTCGCCAATTCCTTTACCAAGTCGTATATCTTTGTTTCCTGGGCATAACGTTTTTTTCCCAGGAAGACCATCGGACAGTAGTATCCAAGCGAACCATAATGGTTCTGGGCGGCGGTCATGAAGACTTCCTCGGTGGTGCCCGCGCTTCCGGGAGCGAACACCACGCCGCAGGTCGCGGTCGAAACGAGCGCATCCTCTCGTATCGCGTTGGAAAAATACTTGGCTATCCGGGTCCCGAACAGATTGCAGGGCTCTTGCCCGTAGAACCATGTCGGGATAGCCAAATTGTCCCTGCCCTTCGGGTATTTCTTGAGAACCTCGTGGGCCTTATTGAGATATCCGGGACTTTTACCTTCCGGGGCGTCGGCCAATATTGCAAGCGCGTCTTTTACCGCATCTTGGCCATAGTCGGCCAGATATGCACCCAGGTTGCCGGCTTCCATCATGCCGGGCCCGCCGCCGGTCGAGACGAGGTAACCCCGCCTCGCCAAACCACATGCCAAAAGGGCCACTTTCGCGTAGCAGGGGTCGTCGCGCCTGGCGCTGTGGCCGCCCATGATCGCCACGACCCTTCGCCGCGGCCCGCCCGCTCCATCAATCCCAAGATATTCTCCCAGCGCCCGGTCGATAGCACGGTCGTGAATCCGCTGGGCAAGGGCGTCGATAACATTGGAACCATACCTGCCTTGTTTGACGTAGTACTCGTAGATTCGCTCGTCCATGCTGCCGCCATTCGTGCCGCTGCCGCCGGCGAACAATTCG
This sequence comes from Pirellulales bacterium, assembly GCA_963838495.1. Lineage (GTDB taxonomy): Bacteria > Planctomycetota > Planctomycetia > Pirellulales > Thermoguttaceae > JBEKIK01. Next base: position 2,550,565 of record CAWIRC010000001.1, read on the forward strand.
GCGGGTGTGTAAAGATTTAAGCGGTACGGATCGTAAGGCAGCTTGGGAAGCGTCGGGAACACCACCGCGCCGCGTTCCACGAGCAGGCTCTCATCTTTGCTGCCGAACTTGCACCCCAAGAACACGGCGCCGCAGACGTCGATCTTCTGCCACATGACCGGCGTTTGCCGGAAGTCGAGGCCGCGGATTACCGCGTTTTCCAAAGAAGTCCCTTCTTCCGCCGCGCTCAGCACGACGCCGATCTCTCGAATCTCTCGGGGCGCCTGGCCCTCGCCCGCGTGCGCCATGAGCGGTGAAATTGCCAGTATCAGAACGAACCACCAAACTCGACGGCACATGTTCAACTTTCTCACCGCTAGGATCAGAACTGGGGACAGACTGAAAATCTACTGCGAGAATGTTGGGCATTTGCAAGAAACGAGTTAGATCTCTGTTAGCGCAATACGTTCGGCTCAAAACAATACACAAAATTGTTTTTCATGGCATCCGCTTTGACTTTCACGCACCACCCCGAAGTTGCCCCTGGCATTTGCGGCAAAAACCGATCGAATTCCTTCCCTATTCTCATACTCCCCTAACACACGAGCGATAGAATGGGCTGCCCGAAATTGCCCGAGAAAGCCTGGACATGAAAACAAAAGACGACATTGTCGGCAACTGGTTGCCGCGTTATACGGATACCCCGCTCGACGGTTTCGGCAATTATGTCTTGCTGACCAATTTCATCTCTTACATCGAGGAATTTGCACGCATCGAGAATAGCGAGATTCGCGGCCGTTTGAAGCCGATGCAGACCGCCACTTCCTCGGACGGAATTACAATCATCAATTTCGGCATGGGTTCGCCGAATGCTGCCACAGTCTGCGATCTTTTATCGGCAGTTCATCCCAAGGCAATTCTATTCCTCGGCAAATGCGGCGGCTTGAAGCGCAAGCTCCAGGTGGGAGACTTCATTCTTCCGATAGCTGCCATCCGGGCCGAGGGCACATCCGAAAGCTACTATCCCCGGGAGATTCCTGCTCTACCCTCATTCCGTCTTCAAAAAGCGGTTTCCCATACCATCGTCGCCAACGAGCAAGACTATTACACTGGAACCGTCTACACCACGAACCGCCGGGTATGGGAACACGACCACGAGTTCAAGGATTACCTTCATCGGACACGCTGCATCGGCATCGATATGGAGACGGCCACCCTCTTCATTGCCGCCTTTGCCAACGAGATTCCACACGGGGCTTTGCTCCTGGTTTCGGATTTGCCGCTGACCGAAGAGGGCATAAAAACGGACATCAGCGATATAGCAGTTACGCAACGGTACGCCAAGCTCCATCTCAAGATCGGCATCGAATCGCTGCGCGAATTGAAAAGTTCCGGGATTTCGGTGAAACATTTGATCTTTTGATACGCGGCAGCCGACAGGCGCCGGATTCCGAACCGGGCGCCGCGTTCGGCGGGCTCACTTCGCCGGATTGACAAGAAATAAAAATGCCCAGTGGCGGGGCAGCACCGACTGGGCAATATGAGAATGTGAGTTGCCTCACAGCCACTTATTTTACAATGGGATTTATTGTTGTCAATCAGCAGTTTTAAATTTTCTTGCCGGCCGAGGAGCTATGCCGCCCACTGGGCTGAATTTCTCCCCGCAAGATTGCGTCCCGCCCAAAAATCTTCGATTACCTCTTGTTTTTCCTTCTCAATGCGTTCTTCTTGCAGATCAATCTGGACTTCATCGGGAAGGTCGCTTTCCGGTCCACTGACGACGCGAAGCAAACAAGTATTTTTACCGGCCTGTGGAAGTTTATTATTCATGGTATTCCTTTCTTGCCCATCTATTTCGATACATTCAAACAGCATCATCTCCTGGATGTGTTGCCGGACGAACTTTAAGAACGACTAGTAAATAAGAATTTGCCCGAGAATCAAGGTCTGCATTGCCAACCGATCGAAGCAGTTTCAACCATAGCGAAGAACTGCCATTCTCCGGGCAAGCGCTACCTCGTTTTTACGTAAATCCTGTTTACCCCGATAAAAGTAAATATAATATAGTAAAATAAATTTGCTTGTCAATCTTCCACCCCCCATATGCTGAAGATTTTACCAAAATGGGTTAGAAATTAAGCCGATGGATGCCAGCCATATACTCCCCAAAGTGATTATCGGCGCCTATCCGCACAGCCCTCGGGATATCGACGCTCTGAAAACGAATTACGGCGTATCGGCGGTCCTCAACGTGCAGACGGACGACGACATGGACTATTGGGGTCTTGATTGGCCTTATCTTGAAAATCACTATCGCCAGTCAGGCATCGGGGTTCGGCGGGTTCCCGTGCGCGATTTCGACGCCGACGACCTGCGAAGGAAATTGCCGCAATGCGTTGAAGTTCTGGACTCGCTTTTAAAACAGGGACACAACGTTTACGTGCATTGCAGCATGGGAGTGAACCGCTCGCCAAGCATTGTGATTGCCTACCTTGCATGGATTCAAGGATGGGATTTGAAAGAAGCCGTGGATTATGTGCGCCGCATCCGATCGTGCGATCCTTACGTGGAAGCGATCCGATTGGCGGGAGAGGATCGGGAACAATAAGAAACTATCCGAAAAGTCCCCTCTCCCGACCAACCGACCATGCTTCGCATGGTGCCCGTCGGTGCCCGGAGAGGGTTAGGGTGTGGGCTGATTTTACCGAATAGTTTAATGATTGTGGAAGCTTTCTAAATGTTTTCGAATAGTTTCTAATGCACCGGTAGTTTGTCAAAGGACTTCAGGCCTCTTCCCTGAACTGTTCCCAAAGTCGTTGAAAGCGGCTCTCGTAAATCATGTCATAGAGTTGTTCTCGGCCAGGAAAAAGCTCGATGCAGAACTGGCGGACCTTGTTCTTTTCTATTTCGATGTCGATTGCCGGAAGATCGCTGCTGAGGATTAGCACGCAAACCCGATCCGCCAAACGCTGCATTTCCTGCATTGCTTCCCTGGGATTATCCATGGTCAACTCCCGTCCACGTAATTATTGCGTGCAGAAGCAGAGAGAAAAGGTAAAAAAGCGGTACATCAATGTCACTCTGCCTGAGTCGCCATGTGATTCTGGGGAGGATAGCGCGGCCGTCTTAACCGCTTGCGGAATGCAATTTTACGAAATAAAACCGTGCCGATGCCAAGAACCGTCCGGGCAAATCGAATATTATATAGGCCATCCGCCCCAGACTGTAAACAACCGCCCATGCTAATCGGGCTCTTGCACATAATCCTGATTTATTTCATATTGTGTTGTCCGGCCGTTTTGGCCTCTTTTGGCCTGTTTCAGGAAAAAATTAAGGAGTTTCCATGGCAGACTTAGCCATTGACCTGAGCGACGTTGCCAAGACGTTTCAGCGCCGCGTGCAGGCCTTGCGCGGGATTCAGATGCAGGTGCGGCCCGGGGAAATCTTCGGGCTTTTGGGCCCTAACGGGGCGGGCAAGAGCACGCTGGTGAAGATCATGATGACCGTGGTCCGCCCGACCAGGGCCGGGGGAACGATTTTAGGCCGTCCCATCGGGCATAAGCCCACCCTGGCCCGGGTGGGTTACCTGCCCGAGCACAATCGCTTTCCACCGTATCTCACCGGGCGGCAAACGCTGGAATTCTTCGCCGCGCTAGCGAAAGTCAACCGGCGCACACGCAACCGCCGAGCGGGCGAACTGCTGGAAATGGTGGGCCTGGAAAAATGGGCCAAGGCAAAAGTAGGCACTTACTCCAAGGGCATGCAGCAACGCATCGCACTGGCCCAGGCCCTGGTCAACGATCCGGACCTGGTCGTGCTAGACGAGCCCACCGACGGCCTGGACCCGGTCGGGCGGCGCGACGTCCGCGAGACGCTGATCCGCTTGCGCAAAGCGGGCAAAACAATCTTTCTAAACAGCCATCTCCTTAGCGAGGTCGAATTCGTGTGCGACCGCGTGGCCATCCTGCTGGCGGGCAAGGTCGTCCGCCAGGGCACGCTCGACGAGTTGACCGCCGGCAGCAAGCATTTTGAAATCCAGCTCCACGGCGAGCCCGACAGCCGAATGCGCGAGGCGATGCGGGCCGCGCTCGGCTGCGAACTGGCCCTTTGCGCGACCGTCGCTTCCACGGCCCCCGGCGACCCAGGAACGGAAATGCCCAAGGAAGTCGGCAGGCTTCCCACGGGCGAGCCGGTCGAACTCCTCTCCGGCACGCTGCGGATCGCCACCGACGATCCGCTGAGGATTCAGCCCATAATCGACGCCTTCAGGAGCCGCGGCTTGATTATCCGCGCGGTTCGCCAACAGAGGCAATCGCTGGAGGACTTTTTTATACAAACCGTATCCGAGCAAGGGCCGGCAGCGGCGCCGGGTTCGCCGCCGGCAATTTCCACGCCGCAGACGCAAGAACAAGGAGGCCGGCCATGACGCAAACCTGGGCGATCTTCCTGGGAGCCTATCGCAACCTGAACTCGAAAAAACTTTTTTGGCTGGTGCTGATCCTTTCCGGGCTGGTGGCGGCGGCCTTTGCCTGCATTGGAATCAACGAAACTGGGCTGAAGCTCGCCTTCTGGCAGATCGACAACGACGTGATCAACTTAAAACAAATGCCGCCCGACCAGTTCTACAAGACCATGTTCGCGCAGGTGGGCATAGGCATTTGGCTCTCATGGCTGGCCACGATCTTGGCCATAATTTCCACGGCCGGAATTTTTCCCGATCTCATGACCTCCGGCTCGATCGATTTATTCGTGTCCAAACCCATCGGCCGGCTGAGGCTTTTCGTCACCGAGTATGCGGCCGGGCTGTTGTTCGTGACCCTGCAAGTAACCATCTTCAGCGCGGCCTGTTTTCTGGTAATAGGCCTGCGCGGAGGCGCATGGGAGCCGGCATTGTTTCTGGCCGTGCCGATTATGGTCTGCTTTTTCAGTTATCTCTTTTCGATAAGCGCCTTTCTGGGAGTCGTCACGCGCTCCACCGTGGCGGCCCTGCTTCTGACGCTTTTGTTCTGGTTTTTCGTGTGGGCTGTAGGGACCGCGGAAAATACCTTGCTGATATTCAAAACCATGCAGGAGCGCGGCGTGGATTTCGCCGCGGTCCAAGCCGAGTCGAACGGCAACAAGCCGAATGCGCCCGATAAAAAAGAAAAGCAGGCGGAATCGTCAGCCGTTGAAAAGCCGAATGCGCCCGATAAAAAAGGACCGGCGGGCGGAATCGCCGGCGGCAGAGAAACCGCAACCGGCCGCGGAAGAACAACCAAAAGGCTCCCAGGCGCTCGACATCGCACACCGCATCATGTACGCAGTCAAAACGGTGCTGCCGAAGACAAGCGAAACCATTACGCTTTTAGACCGATCATTGATCAAACTGGCCAAACTTCCCCAGCAGCAACGCGGCCCCGAGACCGAACGCATGCAGGACGCCCAAATGGAGGTCGTCCAAATTCTTTACGGCCGCTCCATCGCCTGGGTCATGGGCACGTCGCTGGCATTCGAGGCCTTTGTCTTGTTTTGGGCGGCATTGTTCTTTTGCCGCCGCGACTACTAAATGCACACGCCGGGCGCCGTTTGTTCTATAAAGACACCAGCCCGAAGCGCAAGCGAGGGCAAGTATAATTGTTTTCCTCGCTTGCGCTTCGGGTTAGTGTAAATCAGCTGGAGCGATGTATAAGATGGCGTAGCGTATCATAATGCCGGAAAATTCACCGGGAGCGACCATGCTACGCATGGTGCCCCCCGGGCTAAACGGCTGCTACATCATCCCGAGCACCGCTATAGTGTAAATTTGTATAAGTCCATGAATGATGCCGGGTTATGTTCATGTTTTCACCTCTTTCAATTTTATGCTTTTTACCATATTTTATGTGGTGCAAGGCATATCCTAGTTTTCCGTTTTCGGCTTGGATATAATGATTTAGATGCATTTGGCCTCCGGAATCAAGCCCTTGCCGTTTTGGAGGCGGTGAATTTGATTCCGGAATTCACAGCAACACAACAATTAAAAAACGAAAGGGAATAACCATGCGTGCACGCTCGATTGCCCCGCTGACGTTTCTGGCGTTTATTCTGGCCGCTTCAACCGTATTCGCGCAATGCGGATGCGGGGCCACTACCACCACATACATGCCGGTCGCGCCGACTTATACGGCTTACTACGCGCCGGCGACCGTGTACTATCCAGCCGAGACTTACACTTCCTGTTACGTGCCGACAACAACGTATTACGCGCCCGAGGTCTATACCTCGTATTACACGCCGGCAACCACGTATTATGCCCCCGCGGCGTATACTTCCTATTACACGCCGACAACCGCGTACTATACTCCTTACGTCACTTACGCTCCGGTGGCGACTCCATACGTGACGTATTACGGCAGGGTAGGCTCGAGCGTCTACGGCACGCCTAAAGTCTACGTGCGAGGCGAACCGGTCCGCAATGCCCTGCGCACCATTACGCCGTAGGTCTCAGGCATTGCTTTTTGCAAACTTTTGCCACATCGCCGATAAGCGGCGGCGGCTCACATCGTTTTTTCAGGCCGGCATGTCGGTAGATACATCGAACTTGCGGAAGGCCCAGGCGACGCAAGGCACCAATCCGCAGCCGCAAATCGCTAGTCCCAGCCAGGCCAGGGCCAAAGTCACGGTCCACGATCCGCCGGTGATCCAATATCCTGCCGCGCCCAGCGCGGCGGCCGCCCCGCAGCACACTGCCAGGACGAACATTTTCGCCATAAACTCGACCATGGTCCGCCCGATGTGCTGCAAGTCGCCGGGCGAGCTCGCCACCGCGCGGAAGGGAAAGAGGAGGAAAAGCAGGTTGTCCACGGCGAACAAAAGGAAATTCAACGCCGGCGAAAACAGCATTGCCACAAGCAGCATCAGGCGCGAGCCCTGTGTAAAAAAAGCCACAGCCGATAGAAACAGGACATGAATGGCGGTCATGAGAAGAACCGGCACGGCCAGTTGACCCAGCACGATGGCCACCGGTTTAAGCGGCAGCGACTTGGCCCAATCCATATAGTCCAGGTCGCCGCGGAAATCGTAGGCCAGCATCCGGGATAAGAGCATGGTGAAGAAACAGATTTGTGCGACTAATATCCCGACGCCCTCGGACGAGTTCTGCATCCTTGACAACAAAGGCCCCGCGGCCATTATCAAAAAAATCAAGAGAACAACGACCATTCCGTGGATGCTTCTTATGGCGGTAGTCAATTGTCGCCAGGCGATCGGGCCCGCGCCGCCCAGCCAGGGAAGCCGCGGCGCCCGCCATGCCACGTGCGGCTTGACTACCACGCGGCCGGTGCTCCGGCGGCGCTGGAGCATGGCGTAGCGTTTCTGGCTGGCGACTAAAGACGATTCCAGGTAATTCACGTCGATGCGGATCACGATCGCCAATACAGCCAGGTCGACCGCCGCCGCCGCCAACGCCCAGCCGACCAGGTCCGGAAATAACCGTTCGGCGGAAATAGTCCGAACAAACGGTTCCAGGGGCATTGTCAGCCAAAACCAGGCGACCGAACCGCGCATCGAGCGAGCCGTCTCCTGGATACCCTGATTGAGGAAACCGGGAATCAGTCTCGCGGCAAATACGACCACAATTCCGAGGATGATAAACACAATCGCTTTTGCGCCCGGGTATACATTCGCTCGGACAGCGACTGGCCGGCCAGCACCAGCGCGGTTGTAAGCAGGTGCACGAAGACCATCGTCAGAAAAAAGCCCAAAAAAACCGCCGTCAAAAGGTGGGCGAAACGCAGCATCATAATCGAGAAAAACATGGCGGTAAAAAACGCCGCCAGCACGCCGGAAGTCAACTTGTACAAAAGCAGTTGCCGGCGCGAGAACGGGCCGCTGAAGAGGAAATCGACCTCGGCCGCCGTAAAGTGGATCCCTTCCATGCGGGCACTGCCGAGCATGGACATGAGCAACAAACCCAGCAATACAAGCGGCAGGACGTCGTGCAGCACCTGGGCATCCATCGGCGTGCGGTGGGCCACGAAAAAAACCATAATTTGCGGCCCTAGCCACAAGAGCATGACCCCCAGGCCCAACAGGAAAAACACCGCCCCGCGCACCGTTTTCAGGCCCCTGAGCCGGTTCCGCAACGCCCCGCGGAAGCGGAGTTTAAGCAGCTTGATCAATGCCCGGTCCATGTTCAGGCGCCCTGCGATTCGGTTGTAGGTTCGATTGCGGAAAAAAACCTCTTCCAGCGAGGCCCGGGCGCCGGGATCGGCGAAGGCCGTGCGGGCTTCGTCCACCGGCCCGAAAAACAACCGCTTGCCCCGGTGCAGAATCAAGAGGTGCGTGCAAACGTCTTCCACCAGTGCCAGCAGATGAGAGCTGATCACCACGGCCGCACCGCCGCCGGCGCGGCTAATGATCGACTCTTTGGCCGTGCGAATGCCGGCGGGGTCCAGTCCAGTAAGCGGCTCGTCGAACAGTATCGCCTGCGGATCGTGGAGATACGCGCAGGCGATGGCGACTTTTTGCCGCATCCCGCGGGAAAGTTCCTGGGCCGGGGCGTTGCGTTTTTCCACCAGCTCGAACTGGCCGAGCAAATCTTCGGCCTTGGCCGCGAAATCGCCCAGCCGGTACGCGGCGGCCACGAACTCCAGGTGCTCCCACACCGTGAGCGATTCGAACAGCTTGGGATCGTCGGGCACGTAGGCCATTTGCAGCTTGGCCGCCACCGGATCGTCGGCCACGTCGTGCCCGGCCACGATCAACCGGCCCTGGGTGGGCGGAATAATGCCCGCCACCGCACGCAAGGTCGTCGTCTTGCCGGCCCCGTTGGGTCCCACCAGGCCCAGAATTTCGCCCGGACCAACGCGGAAACTCAAACCGCATACGGCCACGGTATCGCGATACGTTTTGTGAAAATCGGCGATGTCGATCAAGAAAAAAATCCTTCTAAATGTTTGCATAAACAAGCGATGGGGATAATATACCAGCGCAGCGCTTTTGCTGAAAGGGGGGTGCCATGCATCTTTGTCGATCGGGTGCAAGCGGATAAAATGCTGATTGTACAGGGACTAACGGCGCAAAGAATCACCAAGAACTGGAATGGAGAGAAACTCTCATGGATCAAACTTTTTCTTTCACGGTAAACGGTCAAAAAAAATCGGTAACTGCCGATCCCGACCGGCCTTTGCTCGAAGTCCTGCGCGAGGACCTGCAACTCATCGGCCCCAAACTCGGCTGCGGCGAGGGCCAATGCGGGGCATGCACCGTGCTTTTGGGCGGTAAAACTGTTTTCTCCTGCATCACTCCGCTCTCCGAAGCCGAGGGACAATCTATAGTAACCATCGAAGGACTGTCGTCGGGTGATAGCCTCCACCCGGTGCAAGAGGCCTTTCTAGCCGAGGGCGCGTTCCAATGCGGGTATTGCACGCCGGGCATGATCATGGCGGCCGCGGCATTGCTCCGGGAAACACCCAATCCCAGCGACGCCGAGATCCGCTCCGGCATGGAAAAACACATCTGCCGCTGCTGCGGCTTCCCTAAAATTCAAAGTGCCGTCAAGCGCGCTGCCAGCGCCGGGAGGCAAATGCCATGACCACAATCCGCGAACCCAACGAATACGAGCAATCCGGCGAAATTCTCCAGGCCGAATATCAAGAACCCATCGACCGCGTGCCTTACGACTTCGGCATCACCCGCCGCGGCTTCGTGCAGGCGCTTGGCGCGGGATTGCTCATCACTGTAACCGCGGGCACGGCCTTGGGCCAGCGCAGGGGCGGCGGATTTGGCACAGGCCGCTCCGTAATCGTCTCCGCCAGAATTCACGTCGCCAAGGACGGCAAAATAACCGTCTTGACCGGCAAAGTGGAAGAAGGCCAGGGGGCGCGCACCGAACTGACACAGGCGGCAGCCGAGGAATTGCGCGTGCCCGTTTCACAAGTGGAACTAATGACCGCCGACACGAGCCTTACGCCCGACGACGGCGTCACCGCGGGCAGCATGACGACCCCGCGAACCGTGCCGCCCGTGCGCCAGGGCGCGGCCGCGGCTCGGCAGGCACTCATTCAAATCGCCGCCGAGCGATGGGGCGTGGATACTTCCGCCCTGGAAGTCCGCGACGGCAAGATCACGCACGCCGCCACAGGTCGCACGCTTACCTACGGCGATCTGGCCGGAAGCGAGGAGCTTGCCAAGGCCTTTGGCCAGGCCCCGCCGGCCGACGTCACGCTCACGCCGGTAAAGGAATGGAAAATCCTGGGCACATCGGTTTACCGCCCCAATGCCCGCGACATCGTAACCGGCGCGCATAAGTTTCCTTCCGATATTATCCGCCCGGGCATGTACTATGGCAAAGTTCTGCGCAGCCCGGCTTACGGCGCGAAACTTGTTTCCATCGACTTGGAGCCCGCCAAGGCCATGAAAGACGTAGTGGCCGTCCAGGACGACCAGTTCGTGGGCGTGGCCGCGCCCACTACTCATCAGGCCCGCAAGGCCTTGGAAACCATCGCGCCCACGGCCAAATGGGAGCTTGCCGCTTCGCCTTCAAGCCGGGACATATTCGACTACCTGCGCGAGCACGTGCGGGGCGAGGTGCCGAAAAATCCATATGCCGAGGAACTGGCCAATGCCGGGAAAGCTCTCAAGCAGACTTATGACGTTTCTTACGTCCAGCATACGCCCATGGAAACGCGGGCGGCCGTGGCCGAGTGGAACGGCGATAAGTTGACTGTCTGGACCGGTACGTCGAATCCGTTCAGTTGCCGTGGCGAACTGGTCCGCGCGTTCCACGTGCCCGAGGACGGCGTGCGGGTGATCGTGCCCGATTATGGCGGCGGATTCGGCGGGAAACACACGGGCGAGGCCGCCGTGGAGGCCGCGCGCCTGGCCCGGGCGGCCGGCAAACCCGTGTCGCTAAAGTGGACCCGCCAGGAAGAATTCACCTGGGCCTATTTCCGTCCGGCGGCGGTAATCGACGTCGAAGCCGGACTGGACTCCAATGGCAAACTTACCTCGTGGCATTTCATAAATATCAACTCCGGTCAAGCGGGACTGGACACGCCTTACAATACGGGCAAGAAAAATTGCCGTTTCGTGCCCTCCGATTCGCCACTGCGTCAAGGATCCTACAGAGTATTAGCAGCAACGGCCAACAACTTCGCCAGGGAGAGTTTCATGGACGAACTGGCCGCCGCCGCGGGCATGGACCCGCTGGACTTCCGGCTTGCGCACCTGGAGAACTCCCGGCTCCGCGCGGTGCTGGAAGAGGCCGCCAAGCAGTTCAACTGGCGCGAGAAGGTGAAGCAAAAGCAGCCCGGAGTGGGCTATGGACTGGCCTGCGGAACCGAAAAAAACTCCGTCGTGGCGGCCTGCGTCGAAATCGCGGTTGACGCGGCGAAAAACAGCATTTCGGTACGGCACGTGTGCGAGGTTTTCGAATGCGGCGCGATCCTGAATCCGGCCAACCTCACTTCCCAGGTGCAAGGTTGCATCATCATGGGAATAGGGCCGGCCCTGCGCGAGGAAATGCGATTTGAGAACGGGGTGATAACAAACGCCAATTTCAAGCATTACCTCGTGCCCCGATTCAGCGACGTGCCGGAAATCGACGTGCACCTGCTCGACCGGCCCGACCTGTCCAGCGCAGGGGCCGGCGAAACGCCCATCATCGCCATTGCCCCGGCCATCGCCAACGCGGCATTCCACGCCACTGGCATCCGCATCCGCAGCATGCCCATCCGCCTGCCGGCAACAACGCAAACGTGATAAGGATACCTCATGAACCGACCGCCAAAGGACTTTCATCAAGCCATTGTGAACCATGCCGACAAGAGTCATGGTGTGCCACTGCTTGCTTGCAAGCAGTGCCTGATTGCTGATTTTGCCGTGGCCACGGTTTTAAAGGCTGCCGGCTCGACGCCCTGTAAGGCGGGCGCCAAGGCGATCATCGACATAAGCGGCGCGATCATTGGCACCATCGGCGGCGGAGCGGTCGAGGCCCGGGCACAGCAACTCGCCGCGGCGGCCCTTAAAACCGCATGCCCGCTGGTGTTCGACTTCTACCTGGAAGGCGACGCCGTCGAAGGTGCGGAGCCGATCTGCGGCGGAATGATGCGCGTGCTTGTCGATCCGATGGCCGCCCGGCGCGGTGCGGCCTACAAAGCCGCCGCTTCGACCCGGCAACGCCGGGAGCAAGGCCTTTTGCTGACCACAATCCGAGTCGATAACACCCCGGAATCCAACAAAGTCCTAGACATTAATGTCCTGTTTCTGGCTGAGGCGGAAATCTCCGCCGGAACGGCGTTTCCCACGAACGAAGCCCTTCGCTCGGTTCTGACGCGCGGGGAAGCCGCTTTATTCATTAAAGAATCGCCCCAGAAAGGCGAGCGGCTGGAAGTCCTGGCCGAGCCGCTCGTGCCCAACCCGCTCTTGGTGATCGCCGGCGGCGGGCACGTGGGCCAGGCCTTGGCCCTGCAGGCCGACCTGGTCGGTTTCGATATCCTGGTCATCGACGACCGCAGGGAATTCACGGCCGCAGAATTGTTCCCGGAAGGAGCAACCGCACGCTGCGGGTCGATAGCCGAGGAAATCGCCCGCCTGCCTGCAGGCGACGACACCTACATTGTCATCGTCACCCGCGGCACAAGCACGACGCCGATGCCCTGGCGGCCTGCTTGAAAAAGCCCGAAGCCTACATCGGCATGATCGGCAGCCGCCGCAAAGTGGAAATCATGCGCAAGGAGTTTATCGATTCGGGCAGGGCAACGGCGGCCGAGTTCGATCGTGTTTATGCCCCCATCGGCCTGGATATCGGTTCCCTGACCGTGCCCGAAATCGCCGCCAGCATCACCGCTCAACTGATCGCTGTGCGCCGCAAAGGGGCCGCTCAAAAAATTCCCGTCCATTGAGTATATCTGAATGTCAGATAATGAATGTCGCGAGTCAAGTCAGAGCCGGGCCGTGTCGCCCCGGCTCTGATGGGAAAAATAATTTAACATAAAAACTATGATCTGCTCCATCGTGCTCGCCGCCGGCCGATCGCGCCGCATCGGCGCGCAAAAACTCCTGCTCGGCTTGGGCGGCCAGCCGGTGATTGCCCGCATTGTAGACGAGGTGCTCAGCGCGGCGGTGGATCGGGTCTTCGTGGTCATCGGCCCGGACGGCGGCAGGATTGTTGATGCCCTGGCCGGCCGGCAAGTCGAGTTCGTCACCAATCCCGACCCGGAAGCCGAGATGCTCAGTTCCATCCGCTGCGGCCTGCGGGCGTTGCCCCAGGATTGCTCGGCCGTGCTCGTGGTACTAGGCGATCAGCCGGGAGTGACAGCCGAGGTGATTACCGCGCTGGTGCAAGCCTACAAAAATTCCGGGCGTGGAATCGCAGTCCCGATTTATAAGGGAAAACGCGGCCACCCGCTAATTTTTAACATTCGTTACCGCGACGAGATTCTAAATCAATACGATGAGGTCGGCCTGCGCGGCCTTCTTTACACCCATCCCCAGGACGTCTGCGACGTAGAATTTCCCGCCCCCAACGTCCTCGACGACATGGATTTGCCTGAAGATTATAAACGAGAAATAAAACGATATAACAACGGTTTCTGACGCCGTTTTCAGTTTTCGACGCCGTTTTATCTCCTGCGATTAATTTTGTTTATCCGCTTGTATCTGGATTTCAAGAGGCGCATTGCGGGGCTGTGTGCATTTGACTTTTTGTTGAACTTTCAAGTCTTCCAGTTTCGCCGGTTGTTTTTCGATAGTCACAATCGCATTGTCGGGCACGGGAATAGTCTGCTCTTTACCGTCCTCTGTAAGGATTACTATGTCGGCTTTATCAATTTTGGCTAAAACACCTTCGGTGACTTTCGGTTGCAGATAATTGCCGTATCCGATAATTACTAGCGACGACACAAGGATGATCAAACTTGCACCCAATAACGATTTTGTGCGAGTACTGACTCCTTTCCATTCATTCATCATGATCCCAAGTAGACTACTAAAGATGATCATGCTGGACATAAGGACCGTCCACCCGGCAAAGGAATAATCTCCGATATTGGCGTCGGCAACCTTGAACAAGATGAATTGGGAGCACCAAATAGCGCCCGCGACGGAGGCAAAGAAGAGATTAGCCAGTAGAGGAGCGCCTGACTTAACGTAATCGCCGGTGGTGCGATTGCTGATATTTAGATACAGACACCAGATAAGCATGACGGTCAATCCGCCCAAGAGTACAACCACCAGCACCGGAATGCCCTGCCACATTTCCGACGTTTTTGGGATGGTTTCCATGGCTAGTTTTTGAATTTCTTTTCCGCCGCCCAAGCCGAAGGCCATTCCGGCGCTCATAATTCCGGAAAAAATCGCAACCAGCAGGCCCTTGGAAAAGTTGAACTCGGCCACGGCGGCTTTTTTCTCTTCTTCGGAAAGTTCCTGTTCCTTCGACATGCCCGCGGCGCCGGTAAATACTATGCCGACGATAGCCGTGCCTATGCCTATCAATGTGGCGATTCCCCAGTTGGTGGAAACAAGCGTTCCGAATTCTCCTTTGAATATGGGAGGAATAAGCGTACCAGCCGAGGCGCACAACCCGCAACCTATGGCTAATCCTAAGCCTACACCCAAGTAACGGATCATAAGGCCCCACGTCAACCCGCCAACGCCCCACATTGCTCCAAAAATGTAACACCAGAATAAAGTTTTCAGCGAACTGGAATGTAAAACTGAAAGCACGTTAGGCGAGACGATGTATACCAATACCCAGGGCACGATTAAAAGCGCAACCAAGCTATAGATCAGCCAATAGCTTTCCCAGGCCCAGTTCTTGACTTTTTTGAATGGCAGGTAAAAAACCGCCCCCGCCAAGCCTCCGAGGATGTACAGTAAAATACCAAGAATGGGATTTGCATCCATGATTGTTGATCCTTAATAAATTAAACTGATCTTTGTTTGAAGTTATACAAAACACCCATCTGCGCCATGGCCAAGTATGCTTGGCCATGGCATTTTCGGAACTTGGAACGTTTTCAAGACTTCCTGCCTCATGCCCACGGCAAGCGTGGGCATGGCACCCGCTCCCTCCCTTTGTAATTGTTATCAACGTTTCGACAACACGTCCTTTTCGTATTTTTTCACCTCGTCCAGCCAGGCGCGTGCGGCCGGGACGTTCGACTTCTGGCAGTAATAATCCCACACCGCGCCTAAAGGAAGTGTTTTTTGCTCTTCCAAAAGCGCCAGCCTGGAGGTGAAATCGCCCGCGTTTTCCACCTTTCTTAAGGTATCGATGGGTTCCAAGAGCGCGGCCAAAAGGGCCTTGAGCATCGACCGCGCGCCGATGATCCAGGCGGCCACGCGGTTGATGCTGGCGTCGAAATAATCCAGCCCGATGTGCACCCGGTTGAGGAAATCGCCGCGGACCAGTTCCTGGGCGATGGCCATAAGCTCGTCGGTCAGCGTAACCACGTGGTCGCTATCCCAGCGGATGCCGCGGCTGACGTGCAGGAGAATCTCATCGAGCCAGGCGAAAACCGAGGATAATTTATCGGAGATGACTTCGGTGGGATGGAAATGCCCGGCGTCCAGGCACAGCAATTTCTTGTTCCTCACCGCGTAGCCCAGATAAAACTCGTGCGAGCCCACCACGTAGCTTTCCGATCCGATGCCGAAGAGCTTGCTTTCCACGGAGTCCAGGTTCAATTTCGGATCGATCGGCTCGGCGAAGACCGCGCCCAGCGATTCGGCCAGGCGCATGCGCGGGCCCTTGCGGTCCACGGGCGTGTCCTTGAGCCCGTCCGGGACCCAGACGTTGGTCACGCAGGGCGATTTCAGTTCCTTGCCGATCGCCGCCCCGATCCGCCGGCAGGCGATGCCGTGCTCGATCCAGAAGCGGCGAATGCCCCCGTCCGGATGCGCGAGCGTGAATCCTTCCGAAGCCTTGGGATGGGAGAAAAAGGTGGGATTGAAATCCATGCCCATGCCTTTCGCTTTCGCCCAGGCGATCCAGTTCTTGAAATGTTCCGGGGCCATTTCGTTGCGGTCCACGCGTTTGCCGCCGGTTTCGGCGTAAAAGGCGTGCAGGTTCAGGCGGTGCGTGCCGGGGATGAGCGAAAGGGTTTTGTCCAGGTCGCCGCGCAACTCGTTGGCCGTGCGGTGCCTTGCCCGGATAATTGCCGGTCACGGCCAGTCCGCCGCCCAGTTCCTCGCCCGCGTTTTCGAATCCGCCCACGTCGTCGCCTTGCCAGCAGTGCAGCGATACGGCGATTCCCGACAAACGCTGCATGGCCCGATCCACGTCCACGCCCCAGTCGGCATATTGCTGCCGGGCCGAATTAAAGGCCTGCTCGATTTGTTTGCTCGATTCTGACATAACGCCTCGCTTTTTTGTTGGATGAGTAATATTGTTGATCCGCGCAGGTTTTAGGAAAATCAATCCCGCATGGAATTTCACATAGAAATACAGGGTAGATTTTGCCCTGTCCAGTTGGTATTTGCAAGTACCCCGCCGGGAATTTTTATGGTCGAAGAAGTGATTCGATTTAGATCGTTGTGCCAAGGCATATATGCCCGGAGGACCAGATTGACGCCCGCCGCAAGCGACCAGGTTGAACCAGATGATGGGATGCGGAGTTATTTAATGAATTGTGCCCTATTTCCCCTTCGCTCCATCCCCGCTCTCGCCCTTTTTTTCCAGTTCCTCGGCCCGTTTTTGATCCAAATCGGCCCGTTCGTTCTCGTTTAGGATCCGATAGGCCTGGGCTCGGTTGCGAAAGGCCGTCGGGTCCGTAGGATCGAGATGGATCGAGGCGGTCAGTTCTTTCACCGCCTCGGGGTACTGGCCCAATTGCATCCGGCAGCGGCCCAGCCAGAGGTGGACCTCGGCGTGGTCGGGCAGGCCTTCCGATTCCGCGCACATCTGGCCGAGAAGCTCGATTGCCTTCTCAAACTCTCGCTCTCGACAATAACGCTCCACCGTGGTCCAGTCGTAATCCCGGCGTAGGGCCGCCATGGATAGGCCGTTTTGTCGGTGAATTGTTTCAGCGCATCTTCGGGCCGGACCCACCACAAGGTAAACCATAACCCCGGCTCGGTGGGCAGTTTTTTCCTGGCCGCAAAGGGGAGAAAAACCTGGGCATAAAATGCCCGGGTCTGCTGTGCCGCCCGCATCTCGGGCTTGAGGATGGCCGCCACATAATTTTCCTTGGATATCCTGCCTTGTTCGGCCTCTTTGCGGAGCCGGACGAACTCCTTGGCGTTGTTGATGTTGTGCAGTTCGAACACCGCCCCGGCCCAGAGTTCCTCGAACGACCGCTCCTGGCCCTGTTTCGGGCCCTCGGTATATTGCGGCTCGATGAGTATCGCGCCGTGGAGTTTGCCGTCGGGGGCCACGTGCTCGGCATCGGAATGCAGCGGAGACGCGGGATCCCAATCCACAAGCGATCCCATGTCTTCGCCGGCGAATTTCCGCGCGGCCCAGCGGCGCAGCATGGCCGTCTCTTCGCCGTATTGGGACATGGCCGGACGGTCCTTGAGCATCTTTTCCACCTGCTTGCGGCCGTGCTCGAGGGTCTCGGCCGCTAGTTCCTTGCCGGAGGTGGGCTGATATTTCTCGCCCAAGTCGTCGGGATTCAGGCGGATGGCGGTTTTCAGGTCGGCCAGGCCTTCCGCGTAATCGCCTTTCCTGAGCCGGGCAGTGCCCGCATGCCGAAGAATTTCGCCTCCTGGGGCTTTAATTTGGCCGCCTCGCTGAAGTCGGCCACCGCCTGATCGATATCGCCTTGGCCCAGGGCGCTTAAGCCCTGCTGATACGCGTCCTCGGCCTCATCGGCCCACAACGCCGCGGAAGAAAAAACCAAAAACATTGCCCCCGTAAAACATGCAATTCGCCAAAACAGAATTATCTTGCTCATTTGCCGATCTCAAGTCTTTCTATTAGGGGCTCTAACAAAACCTCTCCTCTCCCTTTGGGAGAGGGGCTAGGGGTGAGGGTGTTTGCAGCACGCACAGGATTTTGTTAGAACTCCTTCGTTCAATTTGCAATTTGAAATTTGCAATTGACAATTTGCAATAAAAAACACCGCATCCATAAATTCACCCCGCCGCACACTAAAATCTAGCTCAATTATCCGCAATCGCATAATATTCGACAACCCGAAATAAGCGGGTAAAAAAGGGCTATTGTACGCTATCCCGGCCATCGGGTGGTTGCCGAAAATTACAAGAACGTTTATCATAAATTACAAAACATGGGTAAATGATGCCGCATCCATCGCTGAATCAATCATGTCGGAGCAGCGGTTCAACTGCCGCCTATACATCCAAATCCGGAGCTTGCTCCGGGAGAATATGACTTAAAGGAAATCACCCATGAAAATCCATCGGCGACGATTTTTGGAAACCGCGGCCCTGGGCACGGCCGGATTGCTGGTCAAACAAAGACCGTTGTTCGCCCAACCGCCTTCGACGCCCGCCGATCCCACCGCTCCGGTCGCCCTGGGCAAGCGGCTTAAGGTCTCGCGGATTGGCATGGGCACGGGCGTGCAAGGCGGAGGGCGAACTTCGAAACAAATCAGAATGGGCGTCGATAAATTCGAACAGGTCATCGCCAAGGCCTACGACGAGGGAATCCGCTATTTCGACATGGCCGATACCTACGGTTCGCACGCCATCGTGGGCCGGGTGCTGAAAAACAAGCCCCGCGACGGCTTGACTTTGACATCGAAGGTCTGGCTTTTGCCTTTCGGCCTGCCGGACGAACAACCTGACGACGCCGACGCGGCCGTAAAGCGCTTCCTCAAGGAAATCGGCGCCGATTATCTGGACCTGGTGCAGATTCATTGCATGACCGCCGCCGACTGGCCGCAAAAAATGCGAAAGCAGATGGACCTCCTGGAAGGGCTCCGCGAAAAAGGCCTGATCCGCGCCCACGGCGTGAGCTGCCATTCGATACCCGCCCTGGAAGCGGCGGCCAATGAGCCTTGGGTGGACGTGGTCCACGCCCGCATCAATCCCGAAGGCGCGTACATGGACGACACTCCGGAAAAAGTCGCACCCGTGCTGAAAAAGATCCACGACGCCGGCAAGGGCGTAATCGGCATGAAGATCATGGGCCAAGGCCGCTTCCGCGACAACCCCTTCAAACGCGAGGCCTCGGTCAATTACGTCACGCGCCTGGGCTCGGTCAACGTGATGGTCGTGGGCTTCGAACGCCCGGAAGAAATCATGAACGTTATCGAACTTACAAAGTCGGTGCTGGAAGCCCGAACGTAAGTCAGCAGCGGCACAAGCCATTGTGTCGTTCCCGCTCATCTGTGAAAAACAAAATCAAGGATTCAATTGCCAAATGCCCGTAAGCGGTTTCTGTGCATAAAAAGCTTGTATTTTGCCGGTAATTGCAGTATCATAAACTTGCCGAATTTTACGCGCATTTCGGAAAAACAGCCTGCAAACGACCTGAATAAAGCTGGATTTATATTTATCGGCGGATCGGCGAAGGTTTTTGCCGGATTAGCAATGTTTATAGCTTGGTGCGAGACAATAATCTAATTAACATCTCGGATCATACAACACTGGGAGGACCTGCCGTGTTGAAATCCTCTTGCCGTTGGTTTTTTCAATGTATCTGCGCCGGATGCTTGTTTGCATTATGTCCCGCCGGCGATCTTGTTGCGCAAACTACTCCAATTATTTTTAACACAAACGCCGGTTGGTGCTGGTGCCAGGATGAACGCGCCATTATTTACAACAATCAATTTATTTTCAGCTCGACCGCCAACATAAGCGGAACAAACGGCGAAACGCGCGACGGCGACGAAGAGATAACGACCTATAATCTGACCACTTCGGCGACAAGCGTATTCACGTTGCACGACGCCTTGGATTCCGACGATCACGCGCCGCCGGCGCTCATGGTCCGGCCCGACGGCAGGATTTTAGCCGTTTACTGCACCCACGGCCACGACGGCTACGTGCGATGGCGCATTACCACGAATCCCGGCGATACCGGCAGTTGGTCCACGGAATCGACAATCCTTGCCAACTCCGCCGACTCCTTCGGCGCGACTTATGACAACGTATACCGGCTGAGCAACCCGGGCGTGACTTACGATTTCTACCGCGGCGAATGGTACAATCCGAACGTGCTGGTTTCCAGCGACAATGGCAGCACCTGGACGAACGGCGGACGTCTGATCAGAACCTCGGCCTCCGGCATCCGCCCCTATGTCAAATACATCACCAACAACACCGACCGGGTATGGTTCGTCTATACCGATAGCCATCCGCGCAACGGTGTCACCAATCTCTATGCCGCCTATCTGCAAAACAACATCATCTACGACTCCTACGGCACGCAAATCGGAGTTTTGAATACGACGAGTTCATCGGGTATAGCGCCCTCGGCAGGCACGTTGGTTTTCAACGCCGCCTCCCACAATAACGAACATGCCTGGACGTCGGATCTGCAGCTCGACTCTAACGGGTATCCCGTGGCGGTTTACTCCGCCCGCATCAACAACGACGATCATCGTTATCGTTGCGCCCGCTTCGACGGCGCCGCGTGGCATGATTACGAAATCGCCTACGCCGGCCAATGCCTGTACACCGCCGAAAACGATTACACCGGCCTGATCGCCTTCAATCCCAGCGACCTGAATACGGTTTACATGTCCACCAACGCCGATCCGATCACCGGTGCGCCCTTGATCTCCTCGGCCGACGGCAAGCGGCATTGGGAAGTCTACCGCGGATTTACCAACAACTACGGCGCCTCGTTCACTTGGACACCCATCACCGCCAATTCCACCGCCGACAATATCCGCCCCAACCTGCCTCAGTGGGATTCGCAAAACACCGCCTTGTACTGGCTGCAAGGCATATATGCCACTTACACCAGTTATAATATGCAAGCCGTAGGCTATATATTCTCCGGCGCCAACGGCATCTGGTCCAACAGCGGCGGCGGCGATTGGACAAGCGCCGGGAATTGGCGGTCCGGACTTATCGCACGGGGAAAACTGGGTGTCGCCGATTTCAGCACCCTGGATGTCTCCGGCACGGTCTCTGTGCAACTTGGCGGCCCGCAAACCCTCGGAACCCTGGTCTTTGGCGACGCCAACACGGCAACGCCGGGAAATTGGACGCTCAATCCCGGCAGCGGCGGAAGCCTCACGCTGGAAAACATCGGCGCGGCCCACCCAGCGATCACCGTGCAAAATCAAACCGCCACCATAAACCTTCCCTTGGCCGGCGTCCAGGGCCTGGAGAAAAACGGCGGCGGCACCCTCGTTCTAAACTACGCCTGCACTTACAGCGGCGACACCGCGATTACCGGCGGCACGCTAAAGCCCAACGCGGTCAACGTCATTCCACACGGCAGCGGATTCGGCAACGTCGCAATCTCTTCGGGCGCCACCTTGAACCTAAACGGCTACAATCAATCCATAAACGGACTGTCCGGCGCAGGCACGGTGGACAACACCGCGGCCGGTTCGGTCACGCTGACCGTCGGCGGCAACTACGCCTTCAGCACATTCAACGGTCAAATCAAAAATACGGCGGGCACGCTGGGAATAAACAAAATCGGCGCCGGAATACTGACCCTTTCCGGCGTTAACGCCTACAGCGAACCGACCGTGATCGCCGCGGGAGTTTTAAAACTCGGATCGCCGCCCAACGCCGCAGTCCTCCATCGCTGGAGTTTCAACGGCAGCCTGGCCGATTCCGTGGGCACAAGCAACGCCACCATCGTCAACGTGGGTGCAAATAACGTTACACTGAGTTCCACCCAGGCCACCCTCACCGGCGGGGCGCAGAGTTCCTCGGATTATATCCGCCTGGGAACGAACCTGCTGCCGGATACGAACACGCCCGTGGCCATCGAACTATGGGCCACCCCCACAGGCCTCCAAAGCTGGAGCAGAATATTCGACTTGGGCTCTTCCGACACCGAGAATCTTTATATGAGCTGGACCGAGGGCACCAACCAGTATTCGGACAAGGTGGGCTGGAAACACGGATCAACGTACAACTACTTGGAGAACACCAACCAACCTTACAATCTCAATACAGAGTACCATATCGTCATGCAGCTCAGCCCGGTGGGCACGTCAACGCAGGTTACCTGGTACACCGCCCCCTCGGGCGGCACCAGCCTGGGCTCAGCCAGGGGCTCTTTCACCACCACTAATAATCTAGCGAGTTTCATCGACAATGCCGACAACCTGGGCCGCTCCTTTTATACGGCCGACGGCGTGGCCAGCGCCAGTTACAACGAAGTCCGTTTCTGGAGCGGAACGCTCGACTCCAACTTTTTGCAGCTTCTCCATGCCGCCGGACCCGATGCCGACCTGAATTCCTTGTCCATCGGCGGCCGGCTCCCTTCATCCACCGCCCTGATTCTCAGCGGCAGCACCGCTACGCTGGATCTCAACGGCATGACCCAAACCGTGGGCTCGCTTTCGGGCGTGGTCGGCAGCTCCGTGCTGCTCGGCGGCGGCTCGCTCACCTTCGGCGGCGATGGAACACCTACTACCTTCTCCGGAACCATTTCCTAACCGGGCAGCCTGATCAAAACCGGCACGGGCATTACCACGCTCGACGGCGCTAATAATTTCTCCGGCGCCACATACATAAACGCGGGAACGCTGCAAATCAATTCACTTTCGGCCGTCATGCACAGCATCGCCGGGACCGGTGCATTGGCCGTCGGCGACGGCATAAACCCCGACAATCTCACGGCCGATTCCGTCGCCGTGGGAACTTTGACCCTCGCCGCCGGTTCAACCCTCACCATCAGCCCAATCGCCGGCGGGCCTCTGAGCGAACAATTGCAACCAGTGCCCGAACCCTCGAACATCGTCCTGCTCCTGCTCGCCTGCTCGATTTTACTCGCTAAAAAATGGGGCGGGAATGTTTCCCAAATTCATTAAGGGCAATGGCACTATGATTTGTGCCTATCATCCTAGAAACTTAGTGAACTCAGAGCAAAATATTGTATCGATTTTCATTTTGCTAAGATTATTTATTTATAGCCCTTGACATATATAGCTTATAAGCTATAATTAAAAGATGTGGGAAGTGGAATATACCGACGAATTCGGCATCTGGTGGGAAACATTGACTGACGATGAACAGGCATCCTTGGATGCCGGGGTTCGCTTATTGGAAACATTTGGGCCAAACCTTTCGCGGCCGTATGTAGATACCCTTAAGGGTTCTCGGCACTCGAATATGAAGGAATTGCGAACGCAAAGCAAAGGCCATGCATTGCGTACGTTTTTTGCATTCGATCCGCGTCGTTGTGCGATCCTGTTGATCGGCGGCGATAAAACTGGCGATGATCGGTTTTATGAACATATGATTCCGCTGGCGGATAAGTTGTATGACGTACATCTTGATGAACTTCGCAAACAAGGATTGATCTGATGGCTAATAAATATAAAAAACTGCGCGACCGGCTGAGCGCCGAGCAACTTTCCCAGGCCGAAATGCAAGCCAAAGAAATGATGACCGAAATGCTGCTTGCCGAGATCAGAAAATCGGTGGGCCTTACCCAGGAAGAACTGGCGGCCGCCTTGGGTATCACGCAACCGAGCATGTCGAAACTGGAAAATCAGGATGACATGCAGGTTAGCACGCTCCATAGATTGATCCAAGCTCTTGGCGGAGAGTTGGAAATCATCGCTCATCTGCCCCGCGGCGATATCCGAATCCTGCAGTTCAACAATTAATAACAATTCATTGCAATCCAGTCTCAAAGGGAATATTCATCGTGTATGACAATTGGCTGAAGAAAGATTTGAGTTCCCTTTTTCACTTTGCCATTTCCTGAAAAAAAGACTCAATAACCGGTAATGACCCTTCTAATAGGCACAGCCTCCGACGAACATGCCTTCATTACATCTGATCGAAGATGTATCAAAAAAGAGGGTGGGACCATATTGCGATTAGACACGTTTCAAAAGATTTTCCCTCTGCCAAAAAAGCCCCTGGTAATAGCACATCATGGTGAAAATATCTTCTTGGATGAAACGGGTAAAGAGATTCCACTTCAAGCATTCTTGGTCGCTTTTTTTCGTGATAATGCCGATGTTTTCGAGCAAGTGTCGATTGAATCTATTACAGGAAAGATCGCAGAAAAAATTGAACCAATTGTCCGACACACCCTCAGAAACCGCGGGGAAGAACTTATCGGTTTTTGGGTTGCGGGTTTTGCCAGAGGACGAGTAAAGCCGGAAATATATGAAATAGTTTGGTTCAAAAATGGCAACGTGGATTTGCATCCGTGCCACAATCTAGTCGTCGGTGGAGAGGGACAGGAACATCTGCCGCCAAGTGTTCGGGACTATCTTGACGGGAGTTATAACGTCAATATCATACCCAAGGCATCAGTTGAGAAAGTTAGGAGGTATCATGATAAGCTCTTTCCCATCGCCCTACGAAAAGAGCAAGAACCACGCCGTTTTAGCCAGGAGATTGATCAACTCGCTATTATGAGAGATTGCTGGCGGTGGATAATAAAACCCATAAACTTAGGTTAAGCGTGGAGATTATACTAAATCCCAACAAAATTCGCGACATAGAATACGGCCGCGACACCAAACTTTCTAGCGTGCAGGCGGTAGCTAAAGTACTTGGCCTGCGCCTGGAATTGGTTAAAGTTTAATGAAAAAAAGAAATGCGTCCACTTTCTTTCGAGATGTGGTTAGCAGCCGGCGAAGAGGGCCGGGGGCGGCACTATTGCGATGCGTGCTGCGACTGGCCGAAGTGCCTTATGCGTTGGCTATGGCGTGGCGAAATCGGCGGTATGATCGGGGCAAGGCGGCGATCCATCGCGCGGGAGTGCCGGTGGTGAGCGTGGGCAATATCACCCTGGGCGGGACGGGCAAAACGCCCATGGTCCAGTGGATCGCCAACTGGTTTCGCAATCATCAAGTTCGAGTGGCGATTGTCAGCCGCGGCTATCGGGCCGAGGAAGGCGGGCGGAATGACGAGGCACGCGAACTCGAGCAAAAACTCCCGGACGTGCCGCACCTGCAAAATCCCGACCGCGTGGCCGCGGCCAAGACCGCCGTCGAGGAATTGGAAACGCAGTTGATCGTCCTGGACGACGCCTTCCAGCATCGCCGCCTGGCGCGGGACTTGGACATCGTGCTCATCGACGCCCTGGAGCCGTTCGGCTACGAGCACGTTTTCCCCCGCGGCATGTTGCGCGAACCGTTTGCCGGGCTGCGCAGGGCCGACGTGGTGATCCTTTCCCGCGCCGACGCCGTCGATCCGTCCCGACGCGAGGCCATTCGCCGCCGGGTGCAAAATATGTCCCCACAGTCCGTCTGGGCCGAGGTCCGGCACGCCGCAAGGGAATTGATCTCGGCCGGCGGCACTGGCATAGCCAGTGGTACCCTCGCTGGCTCACCCGGTGGCACACACAGCGTTGGCGGCACTGGCTCACGCGACACTGGCAAAGCCAGTGGCACTCGGCAGGCCCCGCTGGATTCGCTAAAAAACGTCCCTGTGGCCGCGTTTTGCGGCATAGGCAATCCGGCCGGATTCAGGCATACAATCCAATCGTGCGGATATAACCTGTCCGATTTCCGCGAGTTTCCCGACCATCACTGTTACACCCGGGCCGATATCGAAAATCTGGCCGCCTGGGCCGAGGGTTCAGGGGCGGCGGCCGTTTTATGCACGCACAAAGACCTGGTAAAAATCGGCCTGGATCGGCTTGGACGGTTGCCGCTTTGGGCAATTCGAGTGGAGATTGATTTTCTGGCCGGCCAGGAGGCCTTGGAATCCCGTCTGCTGGCGTTGCTAGCACGAATTGCTCTTGGCTAAAATTCGACTTGCCGCTATCCTTCGGCCTGATATATCGCGCCTAATGCATCGCCACGGCTGAATTTATTACTCCTATCGCGGCATAATGCCGCAACCAAAGCTCCGGCATATTCACCGAGAGCTAAACATGACGCGCATGAAACGCGCATTAAACTTCGACACAAAGACTTTAACTTGTCTCCATTTATGAAAGCCGCAATTTTTCTGCCAAATTGGCTGGGCGATTTGGTGATGGCCACGCCCGTGCTCCGGGCAGTGCGGCGGAAGTTCGGCAAAGATGCCCATTTGGTGGGCATTTTGCGCCCCTACCTGGCCGACGTTCTTTCAGGCACAAAATGGCTCGACGAACAATGGCTATTCCACCCTCAGGGCGCAGGATCGCCTGCAGCGCGCCTGGTGCGTTACGGATCGCCTGCGTCGGGAGCGATTCGACCTGGCGATACTGCTGACCAATTCCTTCCGAACCGCCCTGATGGCATGGTGGGCCGGGGCAAAAGAGCGCATCGGTTATGTCCGGAATTGGCGCGGAGGGTTGCTGACGCGGAAACTTTATCCCCGCATGTGGCGCGGGCGAAGCGTGCCGGAGCCGGTGGTGGAAACCTACCTGGCATTCGCCGATGCCCTGGGCTGCGGCTACGAATCGACCTGCCTGGAACTGGCCACGACCGCGCGTGAACAAGACTCGGCCGACGCCGTGTGGAAACGCCTTGGCCTGCGCCGCGACGGCCGGCTGATTTTGCTCAATTCCGGGAGCGCATACGGGCCGGCCCGGATCTGGCCGGCGGAATATTTCGGCCGCCTGGCCCGGCGGATCGCCGGCCAATGCGATCACGACGTGCTGGTAATGTGCGGCCCCAACGAACGAGCCGCGGCAAACGAGATCGTAAAATACGCCGCCAGTCCGCGGGTATTTTCCATGGCCGATCAGCCCTTGGACCTGGGCACGTCCAAGGCCTGCATCAGCCGCGGGCGATTGATGGTCTCCACCGACAGCGGTCGCGGCACATGGCGGCCGCGCTGGGCAAGCCGGTGATAACCTTTTACGGACCGACGCCGCCCGTGTGGAGCAAAAATCCCACGCAACGGGCGATCAACCTCTCGCTCGACCTGGATTGCATCGCCTGTCGCAAGCGGGCCTGCCCGCTGGGTCACCATCGCTGCATGCGCGAACTGACCGTGGACATGGCGTTTGCCGCGGTGACGAAGATACTGGATAGTTGCTCGCCGATTCCGCAACCGCATTTCGCCTGCAGTTCCGGCGATTCGGCGCTGCCCGCCGGTTCCACGGCGCCGCCTTTCCCCGTGCCTGCCGGCAACATGAACATATTGAATTCCGGGGAAGGATCCGTTTCGCCCATGTAACAAGGCGATATTGGCCCATGATTCAGAGTAAAGCAGATTCTCCACCATCCGATCCGGTGAAATTGGGCTTCCAGCCGGCCGACGACGGGCGTGTATGGTTCGATCGTCGCTTTAGCGCGTCTTGCGCCAGGCGGGCTTGACCGGTTTTGAACAGATTATGGCCAGGGCCGACGCCCGCTGCGAGAAGATTCTCGAAGACCGTGAGGTATGGCACCTGCGGGTGCGTGCCAAGGCCGACCGATCGCGGGGTTTGTATTTGAAAAAACATCACGTGCGGACCTGGGGCAACAAGATAAGGGCGTTGTTGGGGATACGGCCCGCCCCCACCCCGGCCCGCATCGAGGCCGCCAACGTCGCCGAGCTCGCAAATCAAGGCATCGACGTGATGAGGATTGTCGCCTACGGCGAGCATCTACGCCGCGACGGCTTGCAACAATCTTTCGTAATCACCGAAGAACTGGAAAATTACGCGGAATTGCAGGATTACTTGCGGCGCGATATGTTTTGCCGCCTTTGGGCCGCCGCACGCAGCGCGATCGTGATCTAAAAAGGCTCATCGGAGACGTCGCTCGAATTGTGCGGCGATTGCACGCGGCGGGCTACAACCACCGCGACCTGTATTGCTGCCATTTTTTCGTCAAGGACGCGGCGCACGCTCCGCGGGAGATCCGGCTGATCGACTTGCAGCGCGTCGAGCGCCGCCGCTGGTTCCGCCGGCGCTGGCTGGTGAAGGACCTGGCCCAATTGGCCTGGTCGGCGCCCAGTTGCTGCATCAAGCGCACGCACAAGATGGCGTTCATCCGCGAGTATCTGGGGGTGGCCAAACTCCGCCGGGCCGACAAACGCCTCATCCGCTCCGTGCTTTTCAAGCAGCGCCTCATGGAATGGCGATTGGGAAACGACAATTAAAATATGAAAATCGCCTTGGTGACCAAATCGTTCGATCCTCGTCGCGGCGGCGCCGAAGCATGGACTTATCAGCACGCGGTGAATCTGCTGGAACTGGGCTATGAGGTTCACGTGGTCGCCCGCGATTTTCCCGCCGAAACTGCGAATCTGCCCGTGGCCATACATCGCCTTCAGCACATCAGCACGCCCTTGGGCCTGGCAAAGGCGGCAGAAGCCAAACTCCGCACGCTGGACGTGGATTTGATCCACGACATGGGACTGGGTTGGTACTGCGACGTATTCCAGCCCCACGGCGGATGCTGGACCGCCATAACGCGGCAAAAGCTGCTTTTTACGCCGCCCTGGCTCCGGTCCATCAAACGCCATGTCGATCCCTGGCTGCCCCGTTATCGGCAACTCAAGACGCTGGCCCACAGGCAGGTTTCCGCCGAAAATCAAATCCTCTTGGCCCTTTCCCAAAAGGTGGCCGAAGAATACCAGCATTATCACAATGTGCCGCCGGAGCGGATTCGCGTGGTTTATAACGGCGTGGACGTAGAACGCTTTTCCCCGCAACGCCGAGTGGAATTCCGCGGCCCGATGCGCGAGCGCCTGGGTATCGACAACGACGCCGTACTGGCCCTTGCCGTGGCCCATAATTTTCAACTCAAGGGCGTGCCGACTTTGCTCAGGGCGATGGAAATCCTGGCCCCGAAATCGTTGCCCCTGCATGTGGTCGTTGTAGGCGGCAAGTGGATCCGGCCCTGGCAGCTTTGGGCCAAGGCCGCAGACTGCCCGTAACTTTCGTCGGCGCACAACCCGACACCGTCCCCTTTTATGCCGCCGCCGACGTGCTCGTGCATCCCAGCTTTTACGACAGTTGCAGCCTGGTGCTTCTGGAAGCTGCCGCCAGCGGGCTGCCTTTGCTGGTGAGCAAGGAGAACGGGGCCGCCGAACTGCTGACCGACAATGTCGAAGGCCTGCTCCTCGACGATCCGGCCGACGCCCAGCGCCTGGCCGCGCAAATAGAATCCCTCTTGGACGCCTCGCTCCGCGAAAAAATGGGTGCCGCCGCCCGGCGCCTGGCCGTTAAGCACACAATAAAACACAATTGCCAGGAAATCATCTCTATTTACGACCAATCCGCCCGATCATACCGGAAGGCGGCATGAAAATGGTTTAACGCCCCCGGATTTGGCCTTTTTTCAAAGCGCGCCTTTTGTGCTGGGGATTCCCCGCACCCGGGGATCGAGTTCCACGGCGTTGCGGAGGGCCCGGGCCGTGGCCTTAAAGATGGCTTCGGCGATGTGGTGCCCGTTGCGTCCGTGATGCACGATGATGTGCAAGTTGCACATGGCGTTTGCCGCGAAGGCCTGCCAGAATTCGCCCACCAGGTCGCTCTCGAAATCGCCGATCCTGTGCGAGGGAAATTCAGCCTTAAACACCAGGAACGACCGGCCGCTTAAATCCATCGCCGCGGTAACCAGGGTTTCTTCCATGGGCAGGGTGAAATGCCCGAAGCGGCGGATGCCGGCCTTCTCTCCCAGCGCTCCCTGAGCGCCTGGCCCAGGCATATGCCCACGTCCTCCACCGTGTGATGCTGATCGACCTGGAGATCGCCCCTGGCCTTGATGCTTAAGTCCATGGCCGAGTGTTTGCCCAAGAGCGTGAGCATGTGGTCGAAAAAACCCACGCCGGTGGCGACTTCGGCCGCGCCGCCGCCGTCCAAATTTAATTCCACTTCGATGTCGGTTTCCACCGTTTTGCGATGAATGCTGGCGCTGCGGGACATAATAATTGCTTCGTTTTTACGTGCCACTGCTTGCTTGCAAGCAGTGCCTTTCCGATTTCCCATGTCACTTCTTCTTGCGAAGCAGCGACACACGGATCTCGGAAACATAGAAGAAGGAAATGCTTTACACCATGGTTTTCAGTTGGTCCAGGAGGGCGTCGATTTCATGGTCCGCACCGACGCTCACGCGCAAACCGTCGCCCCAACCCGGATAGTCCATGTATCGGACCAGGATGCGCCGCCGTTTGAGTTCCTCGTAAAAGGACCGGACTGAACGGCCGGGCAAGGTATTCCAGGTAAAATTTGCCTGCGAATCGACCGTCATAAACCCTAAGGCCCGCATTTCCCTAACCAGCCGGTTCCGAGTGGCGATGATCTTGGAGCGATTCTGGGTCATCCACGCCCTGTCGCCGATGGCGGCCGCGGCCCCGGCAGTCGAAAGCGCGTCGCAATTGTACGAATCCTTGAGCTTGACGAACTGCTCGATCATTTGCGGCCGGGCAACCAGGTATCCGAAGCGCAAACCGGCCAAGGAATACGACTTGCTCAGCGACCGCGAAACCATCACCTTATCGCACTTCGCCACCAGGTCAATACAGTCGGTTTCGGCAAAGTCCACGTACGCCTCGTCAACAAAAAGCGGACAGGGCAGGGCTCGGGCAATCTCCAAAACCCGCCCGGGCGCAACCATCGTCCCCGAGGGACTGTTCGGATTGGCCAAAAAAACCAGGCGCGGATCGCCATCCGATGAAGCGAATCGCGCGGGCAGCGACCAATCGGCGTTGAAATGAATTTCTTCGTATCGGGCCCCTTGAAGTTCGGCCAGAGTCTTGTAAAGCACGTAACTGGGATAAGGCAGGCGGAGCAACTGTCCCTGGGCGACCAGCGTCCTGGTGACGATGGTCAAAATGTCGTCGCTGCCATTGCCGCAAAGAATCCAATCGGGATCGACGCCCAGCACCTCGCCGGCCCGACGGCGAAACACCCCGGCCATGGAATCGGGATATTTTTTCAAGCGGCCGAGCGTTTCTTTAATGGCCTCTGCCACGGCAGGCGACGGCGGATATGGATTCTCGTTCGTGTTGAGCTTTATAATGCCGTCTTCCTGCGGCTGTTCGCCCGGCACATAACCGGCCATCGCTTCAATCTCGGCACGAAAAAAGGACATGGCAATTGACAGTTATTTATGATTTAAGAAGTTACCGTGTAAGATATGCTAAACGAAAGGCGGCTTACACTTCCACATATTCAGCTAAAGACGTTGGTTCCGGCGGCGATTCGCCGTCTTCACGCATCCCTTCCAAATGGAACTCGACGGCTTCACGGATTAATCGCTCGGTCTCCTCCAAGGTCGCTCCCACCGCAACGCAACCGGGAAGATCGGGCACATAGGCTCCGTACCCCGTTTCACTTTTTTCAATGACTATGGCATATCGCATTTCATTTCCAACCTGCTTGTTTGAAAATACTGTTTAAAGTTCCCTTGGGCAAATCCAAGTGCGGCTCTCCCGCCACCGTAACGCGTTTTCCCGGCATTCCAGGATGAATAAATTGCCTATGGCTGCCGCGTTGGCGAACCAACAACCAACCTTCTTTTTGCAACCTTTTCAATACGTCGCGAACATTCATTTAATTATAGCAGATTTAACTATAATAGACTTCTGCAAATTTTTCCCTCTCCCAGTGCGAGAGGGGACAATGAATCCAAATTTTGCAAAACTTCAGTATATATATTGTTATATTATTGTGAAGTAAATCATCACTCATCACTCATCCCTCATCACTCATCACTCATCCCTCATTCTTATTTCCACGCTCGCCCGATGCCCGGTCAGGCCTTCCTTGTCGGCGATGATCCGCACGTCCGGGGCCAGTTTCATCATGCCCTCGCGGGTGAAATGCAAAACGCTGTTGCTCCGCAGAAAATCGTTGCATGACAATCCGCTGGCGAATCGGGCCGTTCCGCTTGTGGGCAGTACGTGCGATGGGCCTGCGGCATAATCGCCCAAGGCCACCGGCGTATAATTGCCTAAAAATATCGCGCCGGCATGGCTGATCTTCCCGGCCAGCCGCTCGGCGTCGGCGGTGGCTATGTGCAGATGCTCCGGGGCGATTTCATCAGTCAAGGCGCAGGCCTCGTCCGCGTCGCGGGCCAAAATCACCGCCCCGTAATCCTCCAGGCTTTGCCGGGCAAGCTCGCCGCGCTCCACCTCAGATAACTGCTTTTCCAGCGCGGCCACCGCCGCGTCCAGAACCTTGGCGTCCCAACCGATTAAAACGCTTGCCCCCGGGGCGTGTTCGGCCTGGGCGATCAAATCGAAGGCCGTATATTCCGGACGCGTGGAATCGTCCACGATAACCACCACTTCGCTGGGCCCGGCAATGGAATCAATGTCCACCTCGCCGTAAACGTATTTTTTCGCCAAGGCCACGAACAAATTGCCCGGCCCCACGATCTTGTCCACCCGCGGAATGCCTTCCACGCCGTAAGCCAATGCGGCCACTGCCTGAGCACCGCCAAGCCGATACACCTCGCTGATTCCCAATTCATGACAAGTGGCCAACATGTCGGCATTGTACGAGCCGAATTTAGTGGGCGGGGCAACCACGGCCAACTGTTTTACGCCCGCAACCAGGGCCGGCACGGCAGTCATAAGCACGCTGGAGGGATAGGCGGCCGCACCGCCGGGCACACAAATTCCCACCCGATCCAACGCCCGGTATCGCTGCTCGAGATATCCGCCCGGCCGCTCTAGGCGGACGTTTTTGTGTAAAATGGCCTCCTGGAAAACGCGGATGTTTTCCCGCACCCGGCGAATGGCCTGCAAAAAATCCGCATCCGCCCCGGCATGCGCCCGCTCAAGTTCAGCCCGGGGCACCCGCACGGTTTCCGAAGTAAGTACCGCCTTGTCGATCCTGGCGGTGTAATCCAGCACGGCGGCCAAACCCTTTTTGGCCACGTCGCGGCAGATGCGCTCCACGACCTGAGCGGGCGAAAGCGGCTCGCCAAAGACCTCGATGGTCCTTTGCCGGCCCGATTGGCTTACCACGTCGCCCCGGGGACTGAGTTTTTCGCGCAACCGCGCCATTTCCGCGCGGATATCGTCCCGGCGGCTGTCGATGCGGCGGATTTTCAGCGGAGTGTTCGACATAGTCACGTAATTTTAAAGCCCTTAAGTGCGCAAATATATCCTAAAGATCGACACGAGAAACACCTATTTTGTTCAGTTTCCTTAATCTAGGGAAGATATTGGATAAAATCCGGCAACAAATTGCCTGACAATTCCGCACAGGCATCGTACAATGGACTTGAAGCGGCATTCGGGGAATTGATTTGGACCACACCCATCTTTTGGGTGTCATTTTACCCATTGCGGACGGGACAGTGCGACAGGCATTATTTACCATCACCTGCACGACCTGCCATGTGCGGCTGGCCGTACGCAGCGCCGAGGCGATCGGGGCCATCTTGGAGTGCCCCAAATGCGGATGCATGGTTCCGGTAACGCCTCCGCCGGGCTGGCAGCCGCCACAGCCAAAGCCGCCGCAAACGCCTGCCGCTGGTGCTTTGCCTGATGTAACTTCCGCATCGTCATCCGGCGAATCGGTGGGCAATCCGCCGAGCTGCGAGCCTCAAGGCGGCGCTACGGCGTCGGCGGCCGAGGCCGATTCCACAGTCACAGCCGCTTCCCCAGGCCTTGAAATTAAACCGCTCCGATTCTGGCATTCGTGGCAATTCATTGTCGGCGCGCCGATCTCCGCGGCTGCAATCGCGGTGGTCGTATGGCTGACCTTTTTTTCCCACATGGCCTTGGATAATTCGGCAAGCCGTGCCGCTGGCGCTCGCCAACGCCGCTTCGGCCGAGGCCGCCGCCGAGCAAAATGGAAAAAAACCGCCGTCGTCCGAGCAAACCGCCGCTGCCGACAAGAATGATTCGGCGCCGGGAACATCACCTCCCAACGACGAATCCGCCGAAAAATCCGACGCTAAGCCCGCCGAGGAAAAATCAGCCGAAGCAAAGCCGCAATCCGGACCTGAAACTCCGCAGGCCAAAACTCCCGACCTTAAAGAGCCCGAGCAAATCGCACCCCAGGCCGAACCATCCCAGGCCACTGCAGCCAGCGGCGAAACTACTCAGCCCGCCCCAATAGAAGCACGGCAAAACGAGCAAAACAAACAGTCCCTGCCGCCGGCTACAGGAGCGGCCAGGATGGTCAAGCTGGTGGTTCCGGATGTAATCGACGTACAATCGCGCCTGGGCGAGATGATTCCCGCCATCGAGCTGCGCGACATGCCCTTTGCCCGGGCGATCGGTTTGCTGTCGGCCTTAAGCGGGTTGCCCATAACCATCGATCCGGAGGCCGCCGCCCGGCTGGGAATCTCGCTTCGCGATCCGATCAGCATCCGCATGAGCGGCGCCACGCTGGAAGAAGTTCTTCAAGCGATTGCGGCCAGGCAGGGGATGTCCTTTATGGCCGAAGACGGGCGAGTGATGGTGACCGACCAGGCCGAAGATCGGGAAAAAACCCGCCGCATACGCTACACTGTTTCCGATCTCATAAACGGCGATAAAGCGGCGGCGGAGCAGTTGGCCAACCTGGTGCAAAAACTCATCGCCCCCCAATCCTGGCGATCGGCCGGCGGCGAGGGATCCATTGAAACCGACAAAACCGCGCTCATCGTCGCGCAAACGCCGGCGGTGCACGATCAAATCCTGGTCTTCTGCGAAAAGCTCCGCAACGCCCGGGGCAGGCCCCTGAAAAGCAATCGCGATCCCAGACGTTTCGATCTGACCACTCGCTTCGAGCAGGCCGCGCCGGCGCTCAGCCGCCCAGTGACCGCCAATTTTCACGAACCCACAAAATTAGTGGAAATTCTATCCTATCTGGCCCAGCAGGCCGAAATCGATATCTTGATCGACCGCCAGGCCCTCGCCGTGGCCGGATTGTCTGACAAGTCGGAAATTTCTTTTGTCGTGGAAGATCACACCTTGGCCGCCGCACTGGGCGATCTACTCGGCCCGTTGAAACTGGGTTATCGGCCCATCGACGCCCGCACACTACAGGTAAGCACCCAATCGGCCCTCGATGCCCGGCTGGAACTGGAATTCTATCCGGTCGGCAAATTGCTGGGCAAAGAGCTAAGTGGATCGGACCTGGTCGCGCAAATCAAAGCCGCTGTTGTTCCATCCTCTTGGAGCGACGCCGGGCCGGCGACGATGTATTTCGATCAGCCTTCGGCGACGCTGATCGTGCTGCAATCTCCGCCGGTTCATGCCGCGATCCAGGCTTTTCTGAATAAAATTCCGGTGAAACAGGAATGATTCAAGGCCCTTGCCGGTTCGTTTTTCATTGCTCGCCGGAGGTTTTCTCCGGCACGGCGCCGGATTTGATCGTGCGCGTGACGCGCTCGCAAACCGGTTGGTCGGCGTCGCGGATGTCGAAGTCCTTGTCGGCCGTAATCGTCACGTCTTGCAGCGTAACCTTGGTGATGCGGCTATTGGGCAGGCCGTGAATCGTGCCGGCGTTGCGCGAATTTTCGATGGCGACATGATCGATGAGAATATTGCGAATCGTGGGAATCTTCGTTTCATCCCCTTGGAAGTTGGGATTGTTGTTGTCCATGTAATCGAGTTGCAGGACAATGGCGTTGCGGACATTCTTCATCGTGATGTCGGTGTAGCGGATGTTTTCCACCAGGCCGCCGGCACCGCGCATGGATTTGATGCGGATCCCGTTGTCGGTGCCCTCGAAAGTGCAGTGCCGCACGAGCATGTCGTGGATTCCATCGGTGGTTCCTGAGCCGATTGAGATGCCGTGCCCGTGCTTGATGGTGTTGTTTTCGATGAGGATGTTCGTGCCGCCGGTCTTGATCACGATGTTGTCGTCGCCGGTGTCGATGTCGCAGTCGTGAATCCAGAAATTGTTGCCGGGTCCGGGGTCTATTGCGTCGGTGTTCGGGGCATCGGCCGGCGCGCGGACTTTGACGCGCTCGATGGTAAGGTCGTTCACCTGCCTTGGCACGAGGTGGAACTTCGGCGAGTTCATAAGCGTAATGCCTGAAACCAACAGGCGGTCGCAGCCGTCGATCGCTACGAGGTTGGGGCGGCGAAAGACGATCCGGCCGGGCTGGCTCCGCGCCGCCTTCTCCGACCACTCCCACCAATGCTGCCCGCTGCCGTCGATCGTGCCGGCGCCGGTAAGGGCGACGTCGTGGAGTTGTTTGCCCTGGATCAGCGGCTTTGCCGCGCGGTAACGCGGCGTCGGCCTCGGCCTGGGTCTTGAGGGTGGACGGATCGGGCAGTTTGAGTTCCGCGAATGTCTCGGGGGCCTTGATCACCGCGCCGGCTTCAAGATGCAGGTCCAGATTCGGACAGAGCCTAATCTGCTTGGTGAGAAAAACGCCCTCGGGCACAACCAGTTTTCCCCCGCCCGCATCCTCGAGCGTCATGATAGCCTTGGTGAACGCCTCGGTGTTGAGCGTCTTGCCGTCGCCCACCGCGCCATAATCCATAAGGTTGAACGTGCGGTTCGGAATTTTCGGCAGCGCGGGCTTAAGCTCCTCGACGGCCGAGACATCGACGCTCTTGGATTCCTCTTGCCCTGCAAGTGGAAGAGCCAAGGAAATCAAGCCTAAAACCAAAATCGACATTACAATTATTCTCATATCAGCACCTACCTGTATCTCGAAAAAGTTTTCTGAGGATAAACAATCGGCAACATGCCATTTTAACAAAATTCAGTTGCCCTACAACATATATCCATCGCGCAGAACGCCGCCGGCCTAGCCGGTATTGTTGAGTGCCGCCGGCTGTGCCCGTGTAATTGAGTGCCACTGGCTTTGCCGGTGTTTTAGCCGCGTGCCCAATGTTTTGCCCCCCAATTTGACGATCCCACCCTCCCAAGCCAAAATGGCAAAAGAAAACACTCAACTCCCCTTGATTTTTTCCATTCAGGACGCCATAATCAAAATAAGTTCGTGGTCCGAGCCAAAAAGGTTCGATAATAAATCAGTCATGCAAACGTTCCAAACCGCCTATTATTGGTACTTTTATTTTACCCGCGAAGGTAGCGGGGTCGGAGGCGGTTTGTAGTTCGTATACACAACCCGAAATGACCAAAACCCCGTGGCCTTCCCAGGTCCCGGGGTTTTTTTGTTGGAAAAAGCAGTCAGCGGTCAGCTATCAGCCGTCAGCAAGAACCTTCTAAAGCTGATAGCTGACCGCTAATAGCACTATTAACCGGAGTCCAAAAAATGATTGTAGTCATGAAAAAAGGGGCGACAAAGGAGCAAATCGAGCACATGATCCAGCAAGTAGAAAAACTGGGGCTTAAGGCCCATCCGATCTTCGGCACCGAGCGCACGGTAATCGCGGCCGTCGGCGAAAAACGCGACGAATACCGCACGTCCTTGGAGAGCGGCCCGGGCGTGGCCGAGGTGGTGCCCATCCTTGCCCCGTACAAAGTCGCCTCCCGCGAGGTCAAGCCCGAGCCCACCGTGGTCCGTGCAGGCAGCCTCATCGTGGGCAACTGCCACCTGGGCATGATCGCCGGCCCGTGCTCGGTCGAGTCGCGTGAGCAGACCATTGCCACGGCCCGGGCGGTAAAGGCCGCCGGCGCAACCGCCTTGCGCGGCGGGGCCTTCAAACCCCGCACCAGCCCGTACAGCTTCCAGGGCCTGAAAGAAGAGGGCTTGAAAATCCTCGCCGCCGCACGCGAGGAAACCGGCCTGGCCGTAGTGACCGAAGTCATGGCCGAGCAAGACGTGGGGCTTGTGGCCGGCTATGCCGACGTACTCCAGATCGGCGCCCGGAACATGCAGAATTACCGCCTCCTGGAAGCGGCCGGTTACGAAGGCAAGCCGGTACTTCTGAAACGCAGCCCCAGCGCTACCATGGACGAACTGCTTTTGGCCGCCGAATACGTGCTCAACGCCGGCAATCCCAACGTCATGCTATGCGAGCGGGGCATCCGCACCTTCGAAACCCATACCCGCTACACGCTCGCCCTTTCCGCCGTGCCCTATCTGCACGATCGCACGCACCTGCCCGTGGTGGTCGATCCCAGCCACGGCACGGGCCACGCGCTTTTGGTGCCGCGGATGGCCGCCGCCGCCATCGCCGCCGGGGCCGACGGGCTGATAATCGAAGTCCACCCCGACCCCGAATCCGCCCTAAGCGACGGCTACCAGTCGCTAAACTTCCAGGAGTTCGAGGCCCTGATGGAACTCTGCCGCCGCGTGGCCGACGCGGTGGGGAAAATTATTTAACCTAATATCGTAGCAGACACACTCCGTGCACTTTTTCTCTAGCCCAGGCGTTTCACGCCTGGGCTAGCGTGCCGTCGTCTACCTCGTCCCCTCTCCCTTTGGGAGAGGGTTAGGGTGAGGGCGAAAACTGATCGCTAAGAGAGTTGCCACGAACCTGCCCCAATAATCCCCTTTATGCGTCTTCGTCTTCCGCACCGTCAAACAACTTCTTGCCTACTTTGCGCGAAGGCGGCTTACGAGCATACTCCGGCACGGGAGGTAGTTCATCGTCCTTGAAACATGGCCCCTTGATCACAGCCGACAATAGCTTGGCCTGGGCAGGGTATTCGGCCAAAGTCGCTTCCAGCACCCAAAGAAGCTCCAGAAGCTCGGTCGTAAAATCGCCTGTCCAGCGCTCGGGGCGAATGTCGTCAAGGGGTGAAGATTTCTTTCCGCCGCCTTTCTTCATGCGATACTTTAGCCATGATTGCACAACCTTCAAGCCGGATACTTCAAACTCATATACCTCTAGGGCGACGGGGGCAAACTCGCCACCGCCGACATGCAGGGTTTTCGTGGTGTCGTTGTATTCGTAGTTTTCAGGATAGTTGTCCGGTTCGCCCGGAACGGATTTTACACAGCGGGCTTTGCCCTTAGGCACTTGGCCGGCATGATGTCCCTTGGGTACAAAGCGCTGGCCGTAGGTATGCAGCCAAAGCAATTTCGCCCCCACATTGCACACCTGTGTAAACAGATTTGCATCTTTCGTAATCGGTATCCGAAGTTCGCGTGTACCAAGTTCATCGGCATAACTCTTGGTAAAAGCAGGTTGGGCCAGTACGCCATAAACGTATGCTAGGAAATCTTCCGGCGTAAGATTCTTGCCGTACACGTTGTCAAGCATATCCAACATCCCTGGCAAAATGTTGGCTTCTCTGCCTGTAACATTGCGATATAGGGGCACAACTTCTTTTGCCCCAAACGATCCACGAAAATAGTGCAAGTCCGGTATTTCAGCGGTAGCAGTTAAAGCGGGGCCATTGCCCAACGGATGATTTAATAGTGTTGTCACATAAATTTGCACATTACTATGAGCAACCCAAAGGTCAGGACGCGGACGAGACATTAACCGACCATCTGCTATGATCCACTGGCGGTCAAATGACCTATATGCGTAACGCGCAACCGGAGGGATCGGCGCATTATTAGGCAATTTGGCTATAGGCGTGAAGTCTGCCGAAGGAGTTAATGAGACGCGATAAATGTGGTCAAATTCTCGGTCGCCTGTTCCATGGAAAGATAGTGATCTGTCATTTGTGGTAAGTAGTCTGTGCCAACGCTTTTCCAGCGAGTCCATATCTGGTGCTATTGGCCAATTCCGCTTTAGTTGAACACCCGAATGCTGCCAAGGCAGTAAATCAGTTAATAGAGGCCAATCAAAATACTTGCCCACGCCAACGGGGCGGAAAGGCGCTTGCCAATCGTCGGGGCAATCTTCCCATTGCAGGGAAGCAAAGTCAGTTATTGCATCTAGAGCCTTCAATTTCTCATCGCGCGTACCTTCGTCAATGCGGGCTAATCGCACCTTGGCAGGCGTATTTTTGTCAGGCTTGTCGTAGCGGGCAGCCACGGCAATTGCCACAGGGGTTTGAATGGCGAAGACGTTTTCACTCTTGCGTGTGCCCCGCCCTTCGCC
Organism: Pirellulales bacterium; assembly: GCA_963838495.1. Taxonomy (GTDB): domain Bacteria; phylum Planctomycetota; class Planctomycetia; order Pirellulales; family Thermoguttaceae; genus JBEKIK01. The sequence continues at coordinate 2,590,312 of CAWIRC010000001.1, forward strand.
GCCCAAGTCCAGAATCCAGATTTCATCGCATAGCCGGCGCATGTGTTCGCGCATGCCGCAGAAGGCGTCGCCGTCCAGGTAGCTTGACGCACTGATGAATGAAACTATGCCGGGTCCGGCGGTTGTGTTGTGTTCTAGAACTTTCCATAATGCCCATCGCCAGAAATAAACGTATAGGTTGTATAGATTCTTGACGTGTACTCCATGTCCGGCAGCAATCGCCGGGTCAAGGAAGTCCTTGAAGATTGCAGCCGAACCCTTTCCGTCATCACCCCAGCGGACCCAATGGCCGGTGCGGGCTTTGTTGGTTTCGTCGGCGGCTTCGTGGCGGTCATAAGGCGGATTGCCCAGGCAAACGATTACGGGAACCTTGTCTTTGACTTCCAGCGCCCGGCGGTGTTGTTCGGCAATGGGTTTCAAGAACAGGGGAAGTTGTGGCGGCTTGGTATAGGGGCTCTCCAGCGTATCGGTCAGATAAACGTGGGTTCCGTTTGCAGGTAACTTCGCGCCTCTGTTAGCAAGGGCACGGCTAACGCGAAGCTCTGATACTGCAAACGGGCCGACCATGATTTCAAAGCCATAGATGTTGCCGGCAAGGGCCGTTGCCTGCCCCGGCACAGCACCAGCGCCTTGCAGGGCTTCAACCTTGCCCAAGGCGTGGTCGATGACGCCAAGAAGATAAGTTCCGGTTCCTACGGCCGGGTCCAACGTCACAACATCATGGTCAGCGAAGCCGAGGGCCTTGCCCAGTCTGTTAGTCAACAGGTCGTCAATCAGGCGGACTTGGGCGCGGACGACTTCAACAGGCGTGTAATACACCCCTGCGTCCTTGCGGAGTTTGGGGTCATAGGCTGCCAGGAAGTCTTCGTAGAAGTAAAGCCACGGGTCTTTGGGCCCTGTCAGCGCTTCCTGTGGCACTTCCCCAATGACGCGGATCAGCAAATTTAGCGAAGCGGAGATTTCCGCCTGCGCGTCGGGATCGGTCAACACCTGAAGCGCCCGGGAAAGCAAGCTGTGTTCGGCGGCCAGTGCTGCTTCAGCACTAGCCAGGGTCAGCGGGTGGGCCCCTTCACTCCGAGCCAGCAACAGTGCAAAGGTCACGGTCTGTGCATAGGCGTCGGCGAATTGTTCATTGCTCGCGTCGGGGAACAGAAGTTGCCGCCAGTCCTTGCCCAGTTGCACCAATGGCGATTGCAGGTCTTTCAAGGCATCGGTTACATCATCGCGCAGCATCCGACATAGTGGGGCCAGGAGGTCGGCAAGGTCCTTAACTTTCTTGGGGATGATCGGCTGCCAGGAAAGGAAATCTATAAGCAATCCTAGCACTGGATGAGCGTCATTGGCCGCAACAGCGTTCTTGCCTTCGGTTGACACGTCACCGGACAGTCTCACCATGCGGCCGACTTGTTTCCCGTCGCGGTACAAAGTCCACTCATTCCCGTCACAGTAAATAAGATTCGGAATGGCTTGGAACCGCTTCCATTGATCTTTGTTGTGTCCAGTGAATCGATTCGGATTTGCCCCAATACCCGGGGCTTTTAGTTCCACATATCCGACAAGCAGTTTGTTGGCATGTATAGCATAATCGGGTTTGCCTATTCGGCCGGCCAGCTTGATTTCGCCAGTACAAATTATCTTTCGCCCGAGTGCGTGCCCGACTTCCTGTATGAAGGTTTCAAGAGGGCCACGAAGTTGATCTTCTGGTTCGCCAGCGGTCAAAGTTGTCATCTTGGCCGTGACGGTGGCGGCAAATGTCTTCAAAGCGGCAAGTATTGCTTTTTCGTCGGGCATAGGCAAAGGATACTCAGTTTCATGCCACGCGTCAATTCAACCTTAAACACGGTGTCGCTCTTGCCTAAGTTGGAATTATATGATACGCGCCCATCCACTACTCCCCCCCGGCCAAAAACCTCCCTTGAAATCCAATCTATAAATATATACACTATCGTCCCATTGTCGTCACCCATCCCCGCCTCTCCCGAACCTCTGTCTGTCATTCCCATGTCCACTAACATCTATTTCGTGCTTTCGTTCTTTCGCCATTTCGTGATCATCTCTAGCCCCTAGCCCCTAATCTCTAGTCCCTACCTGCATGTTCGACGCCCAAAAACGCCGCAAAGTCATTGCCCTCATCACCAACGGCAGTTCACGCCGCGTGGCCGCCCAGTACGTAGGCTGCGCGCCCAGCACCATCACCCGCGCCGCCGCCCGTGATCCCGACTTCGCCGCCCAACTCGCCCAAGCCGAAAAAGCCGCCGAAATCGACGCCCTCCGCTATATCCGTCTAGCCGCGCGTAAAGACCGCTACTGGCGCGCAGCCGCCTGGCTCCTCGAACGCAAAAATCCCGAAGATTTCGCCTCTCGCCCCCCCACACTCTTCACCGGTGAAGAAGTCTATCAAATCATCTCCCGAATCGCCGAAACCCTCCACGACGAAATCCCCGACGAAAGCTGCGATCGCGTCCTCGCCAAGCTCGAAGACCTGATTGAAGCCTGCCGCCTTGAACAAACTACCCCCACGTTCCCAAAACCTCCACCCTCCGAACCCTCCTTGCCTTCCCCTGACTCCCCGCACCAACTCACGCAACACCCTTCCTCCGAGCCGCCCGAACTTACGACCGATCAGCCAATCGCAACTCCTTGTAATGATGAGACTTCCTCCACGTAAATCTGACGTAAAAAATCAATATCTGAAAAAGGCGTTGCACAAAATCACCCCTAAACAATTGTCAAACCGTCCAATCACATGTATCTTATACCAATACACTCTTCTCAAAGGTATTTTTTATGGCCGATCCGCCGGAAAAACGGGAAAAACGCACCAATCCCTTGCTCGACGAGGGGGAATTCCAGATTGCCGCCCAGCCGACCGCGCCCAGGGTGGTGCCGTCTTTTGTGGAAAGGCATATCCGGGCGGCGGAAGAGAAGCGCACCGCCGAGGCCAAAAAACCAAAGCCGCAGCCGCCGCGCTGGCCCATGTTTTCCGGCATATTTCTCTACCCATTCTATCTATGCACGCTAGCTTCGTGGATGTTCATAGCGGCGGGGCTTACGATCTTCGGCTGGCTGTTCATGTTCTGGTGGGAGTACGCGGCCATCATGCACGCCACAGGAGCGTATTATTTGGGACTTCCCGTATTCGCCGCCGGACTTCTTACCATCGGTTATGCCGCGTCCTGCTCATTCGGCATCATCGAGGCGACTTCGAACGGCAGGGATGAATTCGAAGTTTTGCACCTCGTGGAATGGAAGGAATTGATTTGGAATTTTCTGCATATAGCCGCGCTTGCGGCCCAGGCCGGCGTGATCGGATACGCCGTCGAGATGCTGAGCGGCAGCGATTCATGGCTGCCGATGCTCGTGGGCACGCTGGCGGTATTTCCCCTTGTGCTTTTGGGGGCTCTGGCGGCCGACGGGGCCTGGGCGCCTTTGGCCATCGGAAAAATACTGCAAAGTATTTTTCTGGTTCCCTGGGCGTGGGGCTTATTATACCTGGAGACCACGCCCATGATCGCGGCCTGGACTTGGCTTGTAGTAACCCAACTCGGAGGGCAGGGGCCCTGGTTTGTGCCTTTGTACGCAGGGCCTCTTTTGGCAACGATTATCCTGATTTACGCCCGGCTGATGGGCAGGCTTGCCGGGTGCATTGCGGAGTCAACAAAAAAACTTTTAGAAGGAGACGAAGATGAAGAATCGCAGTAGAAAAATCTGGGGACTGTCCCGATTTTTGTACCAACAAAAATGGGACTGTCCCCTTTTGGCCGTTTGTGCCAGGATCGCCGCAATCGGAACAATTCTGGCCGTCGCCGGTTGCGCGGGCAAGGCCATCGTGCCGACCTCGTACAACACTTACAATTCCAAGGACGGGGCGTTCAAAATCGAATATCCGGCCGGTTGGGATGTCAACGGCGGCGACACACGCGATTATGGCTGGGCAAAATTCACTTCAGGCAGCGCGAAAATCTATGTCGAACGCGAACTCGGTCGGCTCGCTTATGGGCGACTTAGCCGGCCCGAGAACCATGCACGTGGGAGGGCAAGTCGTAACCGTCAACGAAGAGAATGCCCCGGTGGCCAAGGTTCACGAGCAGGAAAAGCAGGGATTCGAAGATGACGAAGGCGTTACCGAGCAGAAGCCGGCGGTTGTGAAAACCGGGTTTTCCGACGCGCGGAAATCGGAATTCACCGGCTCAAAGACCTTCGGCGGCGCGATCCACGGATGCCGGGTTACGGCGCTTAGTTCCACCAGGCGAATCCGCGTGGTCTGCGAGTGCCCGGAATCCGAGTGGGAGGCCCTAAAACCCGCCTTTGACAAGGCGATCGAGAGCATGGGGATGGGCAAGCCGCAGCCGTTATAGGGCTTTAACTATATCCAGCCATCCTCACCTTTACTCCCTTTCCCGCAGCCAACCAACCATGCCGGCCAACACCGACCATCGCGTCGCGATGGCGCCCGGTCGGTGTCCGATGGCGCAGGTCGGCGGCCGGCGAGGGGATGATGATAAGAGTTTCATAAAAATCAATAGCCCTCCGCCCCAGCCTTCAAATCATAAAAAAAAATCAGCCATGCCGCAAACGATATCACGCTAAGCGGCAGCAGCATGGTGAAGGCGGGATGCAGGCGCGTGAGCGAAGTCTCGAACTCGCCGCAGGAGAAAATCGTCAGGCTCAACCAGGTAGTGCAGGTCCACAGGCGGAGTTTCTTTTCCTGTAAACTTGCAATCACCGCCCAGGCGGCCGGCGGGGCGATCAGTCCGTATGTCAACTGCTCCGAGCCGGGACCGAAAAGCAGTTGCCAGGATACCCAAATCGAGATGGTCACGGTCATCACAAATCTAAAGGTTGCATCCGCGCCGGGGGCAATCCCATTTCGAACATGGGGGGAAAGATCGTCGATCTTATCTTCTTTTTGGGAAAGGAAAAAATTCCGCATGCGCCGGCGTTGCCGGAAGCACCACAGGAACATGAAGAAAGCCGAGCAAAGTTGGAGCAGATGATACCCCAACGGCGAGACCGGCGGCCATAAATTTTCCCAGATCGACCAGGCGTCGCGGAATCCTCCCCAGCGACTGTGAAGGTGACTTGCCAGGCTGTCATACCATTCTTGATATTGTCCCACGACTACGGGAAACGGCCGGGTTAAAAAGGGCAGCAGCGCCAGTGCAAGGGCGGCAATAGCGAATCGCCAGGATAGCTGCCTCGGCCAAAAGATCATCAGCAAAAGCACTATCATTATCGGCCAGATCTTGATGAACACCGGCAGGGCCAGGAGAATGGAAGCGGTCCACCAGCAATTGCGTTTGATGGCCGCAACGGCAAAAATCGCCACGGCTATTACTAGAGAATTGGTTTGTCCAGACCAAATGCCCGACATCGATCCAAGCAGCGTCAGCCCGAGAAACCAGGCCTCGCTTTTCGGCGGCCAAGAGCCGGGCAGTAGTTCGCGAACCATTAGACGCAGGGCGCAAAACGTCGCCGCAACGCTTAATATGTTCCACAAGCTTGAGCCAAGCCAATCGGGCAGAAGGGCAAACGGCGTGAACAGGACGGCAAAGCTGGGCGAATAACGAAATATGTCGTCAGTCAAACCCGGATAACCGGCGTGCAACGGCAGGTCGGCCCACCAGTGGCGCGAGGCCCAAGCCAAAACCGGATAAACCGAATGGTGACCATGCCGGGCGATGGATTTAACGCACACTGCCACGGCCAAGGCGATCCATAGCCCGGTTGCCAGGCTGAGCCAACGGGAGTCATCCGGAAGATGATCGGTTTTGCGGGTTGAAATCGGAGCAGCGTCCATTTTATTCATGGGCATAAATCACATAAAATTCTCGTCCGGCAGGGGGATGGTATTAAAAAAAAGTCATCTCGTCAAGGTCGTTCGGCAGGTAAGCGGAGGGCCAAGAATAATTATTGATTTTTGTGGTGCAGGCAACCACTGCCGTGGCGATGCGGTCGGTCGCAGGCGAGACGCCTGCAACACAAATTATTATTTGACAGGGGGAGGATACTTGCCGGAAACCATATCGCCGGCGACAATCGATGCCATGTCATCCTATCCCGGCACTAATACCAATCACGCCCTCGATCGTGCGGATGTCCCGCGCTACCGGCCCTTGGTGATCGTGCTGGCGGCGGCCTGCGCCGGAATCGCCGCCGATTATTATCGGCCGCTTAGTTTCCAGGCATGGTTGACGGCCGGCTTGCTGTGGCTGGGCATTTGGCGTCTGCTGGCAAAACAAGGATATCACCGTGCAGCGGCAGGGCTGATTTTTTTGGCGGTTTTCTCGGCGGCAGGCGCGTGGCATCATTATCGCTGGAACCTGTTCGAGGAAAACGATTTGGGCAATTACACCGCGGCGAAAAAACAGCCCGTCGCCCTGGAGGCAATCGTTTTGACCGCGCCCCGGCAAAGGCCTTTTTCCGAGTCCGGTCACATGCAATCGCTTTCCACCGAACCGGGTTATAGAATAGAGATTTCCGCGGCGGCGATCCGCAACTGCGATGAATGGGAACCGGTTTCCGGCCGGGCACTGCTTTTTGTCCAAGGCGACATGCCCGCGATCGAACCCGGCGACCGCATCCGCATCTTTGGCGAGTTGTCCGCGCCCCAGCCGGCCCACAATCCGGGCGAATTCGATCGCGCCGCCTTTCTCCGCTCGCACAGGATCAGGGCTCAAGTCCAGTCGGAGACCGATTGCATCACGGTCGTTCAGCCCGGCAGCCCCTGGAATCTCCGCCGTCAGTTGGAAGTCGTACGTAATAGAGCCGGCGATCTTCTCCAGCAATATCTCGATCCTAAACAGGCCGAACTCGCCTCGGCAGTGCTTCTGGGCGAGCGGGAAGAGATCGATTCCCGGCGGAATGAATCTTTCATGGCCACCGGCACGGTCCACATCCTGGCGATATCCGGCTTGCACGTGGGCATATTGGCCGGGGCGCTGCTGTGGATCATGCTGAAAGCTCCTATTCCGCGCGTCTGGGGCTTGAGCCTTGTCGCCTTGATCACCGGACTCTACGCCTTGATGGTTGACGTTCACCCGCCGGTGGTCCGGGCGACGGTACTGGTATTGATGATTTGTCTGTCGCTGTGTCTGAGGCGGCCGGCCTTGAGTTTCAATTCTTTGGCGGCGGCGGCATTGGTCGTGTTAATCATAAATCCATCCGACTTATTCAGCGTCGGTGCACAACTTTCATTCCTTGCGGCGGCGGCAATAATGTGGTTCTGGCCGTATAGTTATGCAATATTCCCAACGCTCGATTCGAGAAATCATTTGCAAAAAATGGTGGTTGAACACCTAAATGCATTTTCAAAATCAATATGGCATTTGGCACATTATTTCTGGGAGCTGCTGTTTATCGGCGCCATGATCTGGATGATAACCCAACCACTGGTCGCGGCCCGCTTCCACATGTTCTCGCTTATCGCATTGGTGTTGAATGCTTTGCTATGGATTCCCATCACCCTGGGATTGCTCGGCGGCTTTGTTTTTCTGTTTGTGGCGGCGATTATTCCGCCCCTGGCAGGTGCGGCGGCCTTTTGCTGCAACTGGATTCTTTGGCTCCTGGAAAAGACCATCGATCTTGCCGCCTCAGTGCCAGGTGGTCACTTCTGGGTTTCCGGTCCAAGCAACTGGTGGCTGGCTGGGTTTTACGGCGGGCTGGCCGTGTTGGTGGTTTTTCCCGGGATTCGCCCGCGGCCCCGCTGGTGTTTCGCCCTGTTGGGCGCTTGGACCGCCTTGGGATTGACCGTTTCGTACATCCCGCGCGATTCCAACCGCTTGCGCTGCACCTTCCTTTCAGTCGGGCACGGCTCGGCCGCGGTGCTGGAACTCCCCTCGGGCCGAACGCTGCTCTACGATGCCGGCGAGTTCGGTTCTCCCGAGCGGGCGGCCAAGATTATCGCCGGTTATCTTTGGTCGCAGGGCATCACCCGCATCGACGCCGTTGTGATCTCACACCCGGACATCGACCATTACAACGCCCTGCCGGGTGTGCTGGAAAAATGCCGGGTAGGCGCGGTCTGCGTCTCGCCTGTGATGTTTGAAAAAAAGTCGTCCGCCTTAAAGGAGTTAAAATCGGCTCTGGATGTCGCCCACGTGCCGGTGCGCGAAATCCACGCCGGCGATTGCCTTGAAGAAAGCCAAAATTGCCGCCTGGAAGTGCTGCATCCTTCGCAAAACGGGATTCCAGGCAACGACAATGCCAACAGCATCGTGGTTGCGGCGGAATATTTCGGGCACCGGATTATATTGCCGGGCGACTTGGAATCGGCGGGTCTGGATGAACTTTTGGCCGGCGAGCCGCTTCATTGCGACGTACTTCTGGCCCCGCACCACGGCAGCCGGCAGAGCAACTCGCCCGGGCTGGCCGCCTGGTCCAGCCCCGCCTGGGTCGTTTTAAGCGGAGACGGGCGCTGGAGCCTGCCCGAAATCGACGCCACATACCAGGCGGTGGGCGGCCAAACAATTCACACCTTCATTGCCGGGGCCGTGCAAGTAACCATAGATAAGAGCGGAACCAAAGTCGAAACATTTTTGAAACAAGAAAAAGATAATTAAGAGTGTTCTTTCCGCTTCCTTGTAGATAGGCACCCAGAGGGCACTTTAGGATCAGGACATGGGAAATGCCATTAAAAATATTTTTCTGCCATCGGCCCTCACCCTAACCCTCTCCGGGTACCGACCAAAGGTTGGTCGGGAGAGGGAACAATGGAACTGCATCCCTCATCCCTTATCCTTAAAGCGCGCTCACCTTCGGTTCGCGGCTAAACGACCTTATCACTCATAATTCATCCTTCATCATTTATCCTTCATCCCTCAGCCCTCATATCACCCAGTTAGGCTGATCGAATTGCTCGCCGCGCATCCGCAATTTGGGATTTTCCATCATTACCGTGGTGTGCGGGGGTACAGAGGTGGTGAGCCAGACGCTGGAGCCGATAACCGAATGGTGCCCGATGACCGTTTTGCCGCCGAGTATTGTGGCGTTGGCGTAGATCACCACGCGGTCTTCGATGGTGGGATGGCGTTTTTGGCCGCGGACAAGGTTTCCCTCGGCGTCGGTGGCGAAACTAAGTGCGCCCAAGGTCACGCCTTGATAGAGTTTCACCCAGTCGCCGATGTCGGTGGTCTCGCCCACCACCACGCCGGTGCCGTGATCGATGAAAAAATACTTGCCGATATTTGCGCCGGGATGGATGTCGATGCCGGTCTTGCTGTGGGCCCATTCGGTCATCATCCGCGGGATCAAGGGCACTTTTAACTTGTGCAGGAGATGGGCGAGGCGGTAAACGGTGATGGCCTCCAGGCCGGGATAGCAAAAGATCACTTCGTCCAGCGATTTGCAGGCCGGATCGCCGGCGTAAGCGGCTTCCACGTCCAGGGCCAGGACCTTGCGCAGTTCGGGCAATTGCTCTAAAAAGACCACGGCCGTTGTCTGGCCAAGGGCCTCGAAATCCTTGCTTATTTGCGGATCGCACTGCGGGTTTTTCGCGGCTTCGTGCCTCAGGGCCCGGGCGATCTGCTGCGTGAGCGTGTCGTGCATGCGGTCGATCAATTCGCCCACGTGATATGTGACGTTGCCCAGGTGCAACCCGTCGCGGCGCCGATACCCGGGATATAAAATCTCTTTCAAATCCTCGGTCGCGGCTATGACGGTATCGTAATTGGGCAGCGGGCAGTGGCCCAGATGATGAATGCTGTTCACCTCGGCATAGGTGTTGACTATCCGTTCGGTCAACAGCGGCAGGTTTTCCTTTAAACGAACGTCGGTGGCCATGGGTTTAGTGGTTAGTGGATAGTAGTCAGTGGATAGTGGTTAATGTTTCCTCGTTCCCACGCTCCCGCGTGGGAACTGCGCAATATATATACAATTGTCGCATGAAATTCTTTTTATTCCCACACATAGGAACAAAGGAATAGTAAACAAGAATCGGCACTAGGCAAGAAAGAACTGGGCTGTCCGGTCTTAAGCCGGACAGCGACACGCGCAGCAGCGGTTAAAGCAATATATGGCGGCCAAGTGCATCATAGAACTCCGCAAACTCGTCCCGGACACTTTATATTATGCCCGAAAACCTATAAAATCAAGCTGCTTATTTAAATTATCGGCCCCTAACATGGGGCGGATTGAAGAATTCCCTATGAACCAATTACACGTGGCAATCCGGCGGCGGGGTTGGGATTTTTCCATTAGAAGGGAAAAAGTTAAAAAATTAAATCGACAATAGACGCTTGCGGATATTGGATTTAAACGGTTAAATTAACCAATTTGAAGGATGCCTACGTATCGTTTCGCTATTTCATATCCCATATATCGCTTTGTCGCTTTCTCCCTTTTGCCCGCATTGAAGCGCGAGGAGATTATTTATGAAATCGTTGTTCTTTAAATCAACATTTTTATTTTTTGCCGCATATGCGTCTCTGGGTTTCGCCGGCGAATCTGGCGACGCGTCCATCCCCAAAATCCCTTTTGAAAAATACACTCTTCCAAACGGCCTGGATGTGATCCTTCATGAGGATCATTCCACGCCTATCGTCGGGGTGGATATCTGGTATCACGTGGGCTCGAAAAACGAGCAGCCGGGGCGCACGGCTTCGCGCATCTGTTCGAACACATGATGTTCGAGGGATCGAAGCATTTCGACAAGGATTACGATATACCCCTGCAAAAGGCCGGCGGAAGCCTGAACGGCTCGACCTCCGACGACCGCACCAATTATTGGGAGACCGTGCCCTCGAATTTCCTGGAGCTCGCCTTGTGGATGGAATCGGACCGGATGGCATTCCTGCTGCCGGCCCTGACGCAAGAGCGCCTGGATAATCAGCGTAGCGTGGTGAAAAACGAGCGGCGGCAGAGCTACGAGAATCGGCCTTACGGGCTGGTAATGGAAACGATTCTCTCCGCCATGCTTCCGCCGGAGCATCCTTACAGTTGGCCCACCATCGGCTCAATGGCCGACATCGACGCCGCCTCGCCCGAGGACGTGGCCAACTTTTTTCGCCGTTACTATCATCCGGGCAACGCCAGCCTGTGCATAGCCGGCGATTTCGATCCGGCTGTTGCGAAAAAGCTGGTGGAAAAGTATTTCGGCCCCATTCCGGCAGGTCCGAAGGTGAAAAAACTCAATCCCTGGATCCCCGAGCTTAAGGTGTCGAAGCGGATCCACATGACCGACCGAGTGGGCCTGGCTCGATTGTACACCAACTGGCTGACCGTGCCGCAGTTCGCCGACGACGACGCCGAATTGGAAGTTCTGGCCGACATATTGGCCGGCGGCAAGACCTCGCGGCTTTATCGGCGGATGGTCCGCGACGAACAAATCGCCCAGGATGTTTCGGCCTCGCAAACGTCCCAGGAAATCGGAGGAAAGTTCTCCATAATCGCCACCGCTCAGCCCGGCAAGGAACTGGGCTCGCTGGAAGCAGTCATTAAGGAAGAATTGCGGCTAATCAAGGACAAACCGCCCAGCCAGGCCGAAATCGACCGGGCCGTGGCCCGCCGCGAAACTGGGATCGTGCATTCGCTTGAAGGTATAAACGGTTTTGGCGGCCGGGCCGACCGATTGAATATGTACAACGTATTGACGGGCGATCCAGGTTATCTGGCCCAGGATTTCGCGCGGATTCGCAAGGTCGATCCGCAGGGCGTCCAGCGCGTGGCGAAAAAATACTTGACGCGGAATAATGTCGTTTTGGAAGTCACCCCCGGCAAGGAGACGAAGATTGCCGACGATCCCAGGGCGCCCGCCGCCGAAAAGCGCGAGCAGTTGGCAAAATCCGTCAATGTAATGACCGTGCCCGAGCCGGCCGGTGTGCCCGAAGACAAGGACCGCGTCACGCTGCCCGGTCCCGGCCCCGAACCTGCCTTTAACCTTCCTCCCATCAAGCGCGAAAAACTCTCAAACGGCATGAATCTGATAGTCGTGGAGAACCACGAAACGCCGGCCGTAAGCCTGCATGTTACATTTCCATTCGGCAGGGCCGACGACCCGCCCGATAAACTCGGCTTGGCAAACTTAACCGCCGCAGTCTGGGATGAAGGCACTGAAAGTCGCAGTTCCGAACAAATATCCGAGGAGCTGGCCGACATAGCGCAAGCTTTTCCATAGGCGAGGATTCGGACGACACATCGGCGAGATTGTATGTGCTGAAACGCCATCTCGGCAAAGCCCTGGATATTTTCAGCGATGTCTTGTTGCATCCGGTTTTTCCGCAGGCCGAAATCGACCGCCAGCGGAATATCGCCCTGGGCCGGCTGAATCAAATCCGCAACGAACCGACGATATTGGCGGCAATGGCTGTCGCCCAAACCGTTTACGGGTACGATCATCCTTACGGCAAGCCGGGTCAAGGTACAACGAGCAGCTTGAAATCCATAACCCGCAAAGACCTGCAAAAACTCCATCGCTCGCTGGCCCAGCCCGAGGGGGCTGCCGTAATCGTCGTGGGCGATACTTCGCTTGCGGAAATCAAGCCTGAGTTGGAAAAAGTATTTGGAAACTGGATATCATCGGAAAAAAACCTTGAAAAGGAGTTTACCCCGCCCGAAACCAAGCCGGCGGAAATCATTTTGATCGACAAGCCCGGGGCAGCGCAGTCGGTCGTATTCACGGCCTTGGTCGAACCGGTGCGAAAAACGCCCGATTACTTTCCGCTCCTTGTGATGAACACCACCCTGGGAGGCCCGTTCGCCAGCCGCTTGAATATGAACCTTCGCGAAGACAAGGGATACACGTACGGCGCAGGTTGCGCGCGGAATGGTATACCCGCGACCTGGGCACATTGCTGGCGTACGCCAACGTGCAGACGGCAGTTACCGCGCCGGCCCTCACGGAAATCGTGAAAGAGTTGGAAGACATAGCCGGCCGCAGACCGGTTGGCGGCGACGAACTGGATTTCGGCAAGAAATACGTTACCCGCGGATTTCCCTCGAGATTCGAGACCTCCACGGCCATGGCCTCTCAACTGGAAGGCCTGGTGCGATTCCACCTGCCCGACGATTATCTCCAGACCTATTTGCCCAATGTCAACGCCGTCACTGGCGAGGATGTTCTTGCCGTCGCGAAAAAATACCTGAAAATCGACAACCTTCTGGTGATCATTGTGGGCGACCGCGCGAAGATCGCGCCCCCTTTGCGAGAATTGCCGCTAGGAAAAACTTTTTATGTCATGAAATTCGACGACGACTTCCGCCTTGTGCCGGCAAAACCCCTGGAAGAAAAATCGCATTAAAAAATGTTGGAACCAATCAAAAAAAGGAGCCGTTAATGCAAGACGATCGGAAATATTCAGCCTATTCAAGCGATCTTGACCTTCTTCAGACTTTTATCCAGTTGCAGGATTATTTCATCGAATGCGGGTATGGTGAAGATACAGGCTGCTGCAACAATATCGCCTACAAACTCAAGCTTAATGAATTTCGCGAACTGAATGCGGACAATTGTTCGGAATTTCTGCATGCGCTTGAACACTATCCTAATGCCGGCTCCATCGCCATACATTCCCACTGGAAAAGAGAGCCCGACGCCACATTCGTGCTCAACGTCGCCTTGCATCAAGGCGGAATTGAAATATCGGTCAAATCCGACGATTTAAACACGATCGCCGAAGTGCACGACAAAACTAAGGAAGTCTTTGGGGCATACAATCCGGCGTAGAAGAGATTAACCGAGATTAATCGAACTGCCGACCAGTTTGGTGTTCCCGGATTCGGCCGGGTTCCACGATCCACAATTTATGATGGATATTTTCTTGGGATAATGTGCGCAAAAGTGATAAAACGAGTTGGTGTAGCAATCTTCGCGAGACTTTGCCCGGGGGATTCAGAACGACTATTCCCGTGCTATTTTCGGGCGGATACATCAAGACATTACCGAAATCGTGATCGTTGGTGACTAAAACACGTCCTTCCGCAATTGCCATTCGAAGCAATTCAGGATCGTCGGCTCCACCCAATCCCTGTTCCCGCGCCATTAAACAATCGTGACCATATTCCTGAAAAAGTGCTTTAATCGATGAACCGAGGTTTTCGTCGAGCTTGAACTTCATGTTATCCGTCAATCCGCCATTTTGATAGGTATAAACCTTTCACGAGCAGCCTCGGCTCCATAAGCGATGCAGGCCTGAATATCCTCAATTGTCAGATGCGGATACTCCTCGAGTATATGTTCCGCCGTGCTTCCGGTAGCTAGAAAATCAAGGATCAACGAAACCCATATACGCGTGCCCTTGATACACGGTTTCCCATGACAAACAGTGGATTTAATGGAAATTCGATCGCGCCAATCGGGTTCTTGCATTATTATTCCACTCCTAAATATTTATATCTTGTGTAACAGTTTCTTACCTAACTCGCCTGCGAGCCAGGCAAACGCATCTTACCAAAGAAGAGTGCCGTTGACATAGCCTATCCTACCCCAATTCCAGCTTCCACCTTTGACACCCCCGCGTAGATACAAGAATTCTCCGACTTTATGGTTGTTCTTTTTTTTATCTGTTTGGATGAACGATTTCTTGAATCTTATAGGATCGGGAACTTTTTCTTCAACAAAAAGGGATTGTAGACACAATGCGATTGGGGGTCCATTGATCCTCGGAGAATCCCCAAACATCACAAAGCCGATATAGGGAAACAGCTTTTTTATCATTCGGCATAAGGTCGATAAGGATACAATTCTCATCTGACGATATTTGTAAGCATTTTAGAATATCGTTGATTGTAGCATGCCAACAAAAAGGACTTTTATTTTCCTTATTTTGGCTCATTACGTACTTCTTCAAAGGGCCATCACCAGCAAGGCCGATTTTACGAACAAATGTGTATTGTCGCTCTCCAGGCTTCTCAACATATTTATATTGGATAAACGGCATAAGAAGATTCCTAACAACTGTTGAATTACTATACTCTATTATATACTTCCTCGGTGTTTCTGCCAGATTGATTCCTTTCTTTAAAGAAAAACTACGGTTTCCCCAGTTCGTACATGCCGCTGCCCACGCGCTTGATTTTGCCCTGCCGGGCGAGTTCGTCCCAGACGGCTTGCGGGTACTGGTCGGGCGGGGTGATTGCCACGATGCCCGACTCCCGGCCGGAGCTCATCGGGCCCACGCCGATCCGCGATTGGTCGTCGAGTTGCGTGAGTTTCAAGCGCTTTTTGAAGGCCTTTAGCGCGGCTTTGAGTTCCTGCGGGCTGGGGCCTTGCGGTTGTGGTACATCGGTTGAAGACATTACATCCTCCCGCGAAACCGCAAGCGGTTTCATCAGATTCATTCAGCATTCATTATTCAACATTCATCATTTCCAGGAAAAAATCCGGCTATTCCTCCTCCTCTTCCTTGACTTTCGAGCGGGCGATGATCTCTTGCATGACGTTGCCGGGCACGATGTCGTAGTGGCTCAGTTCGATGGAGTAGCTGCCGCGCCCGCCGGTGATGCTCGACAGGCTGCGGGCGTAGGTGGTAACTTCGGCCAGGGGGACTTCGGCAATTACGGTTTGCAGATCGCCGCCGGCGGAGTCCATGGAAAGCACGCGGCCGCGCCGGCCGGACATATCGGAGTTGATGTCGCCCACGTTGGCCGTAGGCACGGTGACTTCGATCCGCACGATGGGCTCCAAGAGCGCCGGCTTGGCCTCTTGAAACACCTTGCGGAAGACCATCGAGCCGGCCGTTTTGAAGGCCTGCTCGGAACTGTCGACCTCGTGATGCTTGCCGAAGTACACGTCCGCGCAAACGTTCTGCACGCGGTATCCGGCGATCACGCCGCGCTCGATGCGGTCCTTGAAGCCCTTTTCCACGGCGGGCAGGAAGTTGCCGGGAATCGAGGCGCTGACGATGGAATTGATCCAAAGAAAGTGATTGTCTTCGTCGTAATGATAGTCCTTCATCTGCGGGAAGCGGGCCTTTGTGGCGAAGTCCTCGGGCTTTACGTCCTTGGGAAAGGGATACATGTGGATATGCACTTCGGCGAATTGGCCCCGCCCGCCGGTCTGTTTCTTGTGCCGGTACATGCCCTCGGCATTGGCCTGGATGGTTTCGCGGTAGGGGATTTTTGGTTCGCGGGTTTCGATTTCCACCTTGTCGCGGCGTTTCAGCCTCTCGCGGAGGATTTGCAGGTGCAGTTCGCTCATGCCGGTGACGACCATTTCCTTGGTCTGGGAATCCAGGTCGCGGCGGAAGGTGGAATCCTCCTCGCAGATTTTTTGCAACGCGCCGGAGAGCTTGCTTTCGTCGCCGCGGCTTTTGGGGCTGACGGCCAGGCCGACCATGGGCGTGGGAAACGGAATGGGCGGAAAGGTGAACTCGCCCAGGCAACTGCCGGTGTGCAGGTCCTCGACCTTGGCCACGGCCACGATTGCACCCGGCTCGGCCTCGTCCACGGGGCTGGTTTCCTCGGCCTGCATTTCCATGAGGGCGGCGATTTTCACGCCCTTGCGCACGCCCACCACCGGCACCGTGGAATCTTTCCTCAGCGTGCCCGAATACACGCGGATGAAATTCAGCTTTTGCACGAAGGGATCGATGCGTGTTTTAAAGACCTGGGCCGCCAGGGGGGCGGCCGGATCGGCTTTGATTTCCAGGGTTTCGCCCGCCGCGTTCGCGGCGGTGCGTTTTACAAGCGCGGGCGACAGCCCGCATAGGGCCAATGCGTCAAGCATCTCGGTAAATCCGCCGCCCGACTTGCCCGACACGCAGATGATGGGTATCAGCGCGCCTTCTGCCACCGCCTTGGGGATGAGCCGGGCAAGTTCCTCGTCGGTGGGCGGGGTGCCTTCGAAATACCGTTCGGTGGCGGCCTCGTCCACTTCGATGATCGATTCGAGGAGCGATTCGCTTAGTTCGGCGGGATCGACAATCGCGCCTGCCGTATCGGCGGGCGGTTTCAAAATGCCCGCCACCCCGCGGAATTCGTGGCCTTGTCCCAGCGGCACGTTGAACAACCGGCATGCCTTGCCGAACAGCTCTTGGATGCTCTCGATAAGCTGGGGAAAATCGATGTTGTCCGAGTCCATCTTGTTGATCGCGATCAGGCGTCCCAGCCCGGCCTTTTTCGCCTCGGCGAAAACTCGCCGGGTGTTGACTTCGATGCCGGACTGGGCATTGATAACGATGGCCGCCGTGTCCACGCCGCGCATGGCGCCGATGGTCTGGCCGATGAAATCGGGATAGCCGGGCGTGTCGATGACGTTGAACCGCTTGCCGGCGTGCTCGAAGTGCACCACGCTGGCTTCAATCGTGTATTTATGCTGTTTTTCCTCTTCGTCGAAATCGCAGACGCTCGTGCCGTCGTCCACGCTGACTATGCGGTTGACCATGCCCGTGGCCGTGAGCATGCGATCGATCAGGGTGGTCTTGCCGGACGAGCCGTGCCCGCAAAAAACAATATTGCGAATGTCCTCGACTTTGTAATTGGCCATGGAAGATATCCTCGAAAACTTAGACAAAAATATTTATTGGTTGATTATATATTTTACTGGCGCGATTAATGGTCGGCGCGACCGGAGTTCCGCGACCGACCAACCGACCATGCCGACCAACGCGACCATGCTTCGCATGGTGCCCCGTCGGTGCCCGATGGTGCCCGTCGGTACCCGTCGCGGCTTTATGTTTTTATATTTGCGGCCTCGAGTGCATCGGGGAGAGTCATTGTTCCTTCGTATAAAGCCCGGCCGATTATGCAGCCGGCCATGCCCGCGGCGGCCAGGCGGGCAACGTCCTGTTTCGTGGTCACTCCGCCCGAGGCCACGACCGGCAAGTCCACGGCCGCTTGCATCTCGGCCATCGCCGCCACGTTCGGTCCGGTCAACATTCCATCGGCGGCGATGTCGGTGTATATTATCGCGGCGATCGGCTCGCCGGAAAATTGCCGGGCCAGGCCGATCGCGGGCATCTTGCTTGTTTCCAACCATCCCTCGGCGGCGACAAAACCGTCGCGGGCGTCGATGCCCAAGACCAACCGCTGGGGAAATTTTTTGCACATCCGCCGGAACCAATCCGGCTCCTTCAGCGCCAAGGTGCCGATGATAATCCGCTTGAGTCCGATCTTGAGCAATTCCTGGATGGCATAATCGCTGCGCACGCCGCCGCCCAGTTCGCAGGGCACGCCGGACGCCTTTACAATCGCCTCGATGCTGGCCAAATTTACCGGCCGGCCCTCCCGGGCCCCGTCCAGATCGACCAGGTGCAGGCATTGGGCCCCCAAATCGACCCAATGCCGGGCCATGGCAGCGGGATCGGCGCCAAACACGGTTTCGCGCTTATAATCCCCCTGTTGGAGGCGTACGCATTTACCACCGCGAATGTCGATTGCCGGCCAGATTTCCACGCCTTTTCGGCTCCCGGGTTGACGCGAACAACAACAAAACACGCAATATGACACAGAAATCGACGATCTACAAGCGGGCCAATTAGATATAGGGATCAGAGAAAGGAGATTAGAGATCGGAGTTTAGAGAAAGGTTTATTGATTTCAAAGTGTGTTTAGCGAGCGGTATGAGTCATTTTAGGGGGTCTTTGTATATTAATTAAAATTATGCAATTTTGGCCTTGTATAACCCGATTTATCATTGTATATTATATATGGTGGTTTCCTGAGAACCCCAGATTAACCGTAACCTCGCTACAAGGAGTGCTAGTCATGGAGCCCAAGTATTTCAATCTTGTAATAGAATTATGGAGATTTAGTTGTGGAAAAGAAGCCCATAAAAAAAGGCCTTTTACGTGGTGATGGCCCTCCTCCGGGTTACAAATGGAATGTATTGATTTTTGATTTGGCGTTTCGCGAAGCAATGTCATTTCTAAATGAAGATCAGTACCAACATCTTGCAAAGCAGTTTAAGGAACTTGCGACCGAAAATGACCCAAGCCACAGTCAAATTTGTAATGTAGAAGATATAGAAGATTTTCATGAACTTAAAGATAAAGGCGGAATACTGGGAAAGATCAACGTCCGAGTTTATTTTGGACTTGAACATAATATAAAGAATTTGATTGTTCTCGGTTGTATAAAAAAAGAAAGTGAAGGAAAGACGCCAACAGGAGACCGCATCCGAATGCGTCGGCGGTGGCGAAAATATAAGGCTGGAGAATTTACTGCTAACTGATAATTTTACTTTTCAAAATTGATAAATATGCTTGATCAAATTGGCGTGAATAACACTGTTGATATACAAGAAGCCGCATTGACGATGGCAATTGCGGTTTTAATAGAACGAATTCGTGCTTTGCCAAAAGAAGATAAAAACGACTTGTTCGAATTGAGCAAGGCTTTGTTTGTGGCTGAAACAACAGAGGAGGAAGAAAGCGCTGCTAATGCCATGCGCGAAATTTTAGAGCAGGCACCTATTAAAATTAAAACATTAGATTTAAATACCGAAACCGGCCAGGGACTGAAAAAATGGATTGATTATGTTGCCGGTCGTATTAAAGAAGCTCGCGAATCTGCCGGTTTAACGCAAATAGAACTTTCTAAAAAAGCTGGACTACCACAATCCCATATTAGCCGTCTTGAAAATGGGCAACATAGTCCTTCTTTTGCTACTTTGGAAAAAATCGCAAAAGCACTCGATATTCCTATATCGCAATTAGATCCCTCCGCGGAATCATAAGTTATATTGCCGCCAAAACAAAAAAATTGGGGCGAGAGATAAGCTCCCGTCCCAATATAACTTAGAACGTATTTTTAAATCCGCCCCTAAGATATTTTTTGCCGCGCAAGGAAGCGATTGCCAAATTTGACGGTTTCCCCGATTCTTGGTCTATGCGGAAGGATTGCCTTGCCGGGCGAATCATCGGATTGGGGAGAAAAATCGTCGGTGACCGGGCGGTCGGCACCACCTAACGTAGTAGGCACACTCCGTGTGCCGTATCCCGCACACGGAGTATGCGGCCTGCATTTACTTTAATTGAACGTCCCAGACCTTCGATCTGCGCGATTTGCCATCGGGGCCTTCGATGTCGAGTACGACGACGATGTTCCCGTCGCCGTTGCTCTTGTATTGGTGGATCGGATTCTGCTCGGTGGAGGTTTCGCCGTCGCCAAAATCCCATTTCCAGGACGTGATCTTGCCGTAAGACAAATCTTTGAAGGCGACGACCCGCCGATCCATGTCCACCACTTTGAAAGACCACTGCGCCTCAATAGGTTTGCGAAACTGCGGCTCCAATGGCATTAGTCGAAACGCGCATAACTGGGAGGCGTTTCCGTACATCGTATGCTTGCGCGACAGGTTCCAGAACCCATTGTTTTCTTTGGAGTTCACGTCGTCGTAGTCGATGACCGCCCAGCACAGGCCGATGATTTTGTTCTCGAAAAGCATCGATTCCACCGATCGCTGGGGACCTTCCGCTCCGGCATAGTCGAAGGGAGTGATCCAGAATTCGAGGGTCAGTTTTCCCGCCTCGCCGGGTTTGAAATCATAGGAATAGGCGGCGTTTGCATAGGGCAGTTCTTTGATCCAAGTGGCCGATCCCCAGGCCATGCACCAGTCCTTGTCTTTCGCCGGGGTGAAAATATGGTAGTTCTGCGCGTGCACGCCGTGGAAAGACCAGTGGTCTTCGGCCGGGTCCAAACGCTTGTCGAAGACTGACATTTCCGGACCAACGGCCTCGGGGGTCCAGACCTTGGGATGCCCGTGATCGATAAAAGGCCCGCCCGAGGCGTCGCCGTCAACGACCAGCTCGAACGTGTCGTTGTGCAAATCGGGCCGGGAAAAATCCCAATAGTCGTCGTAAGCCTCGTAAAGAAAATACAGCCGATTAAGCCCCTTCACCCATCCCACGCGCACGCGGACGTCCAGATTCTTCGCCTCGGGCTTGGCGTGTTTGCCGGTGTCGTCCACGAGTTGGTCAGTGCCGATGATATAATCCTTGGGCACGATGTCCCAATCGTCGGCATTGCCGTCGATGCGCGGAATCTCGTCGGCGGGAAACTGGAAGATTTTGAAAGTCACATCCGGCCGGTCGAGGGCCAAGGCAGGCAACGAGGCCAGTGCAAGGAAACTCATTACTATCAGACGCAAAAAGTTCATGGATCGATCTCCGATCTACTATACGTTTTTTGGACCATGGGTAATTAATGACATAGAATATCCTCAAAAATACCGGGAGCAAGCTCCCGGGCTATGCAGTCTCAGGTTACTAGCCGGCGGTCAACGACCGCCGGAATATGTGCGATATTTCCCTGGCGGCTGTTAGCCGCCGGCTATTCTTTGTGACATTTGTTCCGTGAGATTCAATAAACTGTCAGCGTCAGTCGATCAGAATCGCGGGGTGGCGATCGGGATGCGCGGCCTGGCCGGTCAATTGCGTGATTTGTAAATTGCTCGCGTTTTTGGCTTCCAGGGCATTTGTGAAGTAATCGGGGCGGTTTTTTCCCCAGGCCACGCTGCAATTTTTCAAGAGAACGTTGTCGGCGTGGCGGATATAGAAGCCCGGCGTGCCGTGCGATTCGATTTCCTCGTAGACTTTGGTGGGCCGGTTGTCGAACACACCGCCGGGATAAGACGTCCATCGGTCGAGCGTCACGGCGACGTTTTCGAATGCGACGTCGCGGAATGCGGCTCTCCGCCGTGCCGCAAACCCGCACGCTGTTCTCGGCCCGGCCGGTGACGTTTTGGATTCGCACGTCGTGGATGGCTCCGAGCTTGGTCTCGGCGGTGCGGGGAATGGCAGTAAGCGAGATGGCCTCGCCGCGGCCCCACCACGGAGCGGAATAATAACGCGAAACGAATTTGATGTCGCGGAAATCGATATTGTAGACGTTGCCTTCGTCGCGAAGCTGGATGCAGATGCCCCGGGAGCCCGTGCGGATTTCGCAGCGCTCGAAAACAACGTCGTGGATGTCCTGGGTGGTTTCCGTGCCGATTTTTACCCCGGAGTCTTGAGTTTCGAGCACGCAGTCTTTTACTCGAATATTCGCCGACGGTCCATAATCGGCGGTCTGGCGGGTGGCCTTCACAACAATGGCGTCGTCGCCGCACACGATATCGCAGTTGCGGATTTCAACGTCCCGGCAATGGTCCGGATCGATGCCGTCGCAGTTCGGCACGTCCAGCAGGTTGCGGATTTTGATGTTCTCGACCAGAACGCCTTCGCATCCGATCATGTGCAGCCCCCACTCGGGCGCGTCGCCAAAGGTGATGTCGCGGATTTCCAGTCCCTTGCAGCCCGTAAGTACGAACATCTTGGGCCGGAATTTCTTGGGTATCCACCACTCGTTCTCTTTATCATACCGCTCCATGAACTCCTTGGCCCGGCCGTTCAGCTTGCCGGTTCCGGAGATTTTCAGGCCGTGCGCACCGTTGGCTGTGATCACGCCGGGGCTGCTGTAGTCGTCCTGGTTGATGCTGACAACAAGTTCCGCATCGTCGGCCAGATGGAAATCGATGCCGCCGCGGAGTTCGAGCGTGCCGACGAGGTAGCGGTGTCCGCCGCGGATAAGCACCCGCGAGCCGCCTCCGGCGGCCGCAGCTTCGTTGATCGCCTTTTGTATGGCCGCTGTATCGAGGGTAGTGCCGTCGCCGGCGGCGCCGTAGTCGAGCACGTCGAAGGTGCGGACCGGTTTGCCCGCTGTCTGTGCCTTAACGGGCGATAGAAACCATGTAGAACCAAAGGCCGCCGCGGCAGTCATTCCGGCGGCAACACGCATAGCGTCGCGACGGTTTAGAGCGGTGTGCTTCATCTTTGGCTTCCACCAGTCGGCTGTCGTGTAATCTTTAAATGACAAATGCCAATTATAGTCAAGCGAGAAGTTGCTGCAAGTAGTGTGATCTTGCCGGATTGTCAGCCGTTGTTTGTACCCCGCCCGCCTAGCGAACCATTGATCTGGGGCGTGGATTCTGTCGAATCGTCACCCTTGTGTTCGCGTTGTCCAGTCTGATCGGCTGCAATGTGGCCACTGCGGAGATCAGTGCCTGGATAGTGAATATCAACACCACACGTGCAGCGGACGTGATGTTCGAACTCGAACAACGTGACATCGAAATTCGCACCACATCGCGGACAGGTAATCGCCATGATACACCTAATGGTAGACTGGCGGCGGCCGGAACGCCACTAGGCTGCGCCGGCGGTTGAAGAGCGCCTTTACGGATATTGCATGGGTCCGTGAGCCTTTGATTATGAGACCGCGATTTAGCAGTATCCTTTGCGGTCACGGCGCGGTCAGCAGGAGGTGGCGCACCGCAGACAATGGGCTGTCCATTGAAACCGACGTAATCGGAAGCTCCGATGCACAGATATTTCACACGTGGTCTGCATTCTGAACAGCGATCAAATCGAGTATGTCGTCATTGTCGCGAACCCGATCAAATCCAGCGGCCGAGAATCTATCAGTCAGCAGGCCGCGTGGCATTCCAATTAGCCCTAGGGCGGCGTTGATTGTCCCGCCAGTGTCCCACGTTGGCAACATGATCTCTTCGCCGTTGCGGCACACCAGGCGCCTTGCCCGCCTACGCCGCCGACGTATTCAGTTTCGATGTATGCAAGTTGACCGTTGCGGGACAGCATCTTGAGCAGTTCACGGAATCCCCCGGTCAGCAGCTCAAATTTGTCAGCCGTGCCAGTTGGAGTTTTGTCAGGGGGAACTCGCGCATCGATCAAATCCGCGTCAATAGGAAAGATAGCGAATCCATTTCCACCATTGAGTCGCGGAAGCTCCGGCCAAGAAACGGAAATCGCGTCCGCAGTCTTGGTTGGGGCAACGATTACACGTATGCAGTGTCCCATTTAGCGCCGTACGAGGTTGATTCAGACATGTGACTTACACTTGAATGTGAAACCCACTTGTGGAATTTTAGCCGCATGCAGGCGCTTCTGCAAGTGCAGGCTCAGTCGGCGTCAATCGGCTGAGCAAGGCAAACCGCCGCGGCAACTAGTCAGGAGCGATAGGACGGCGATTCGGCAGTACCCCTTGCGGTCACGGTGCGGTCAGTAGCTGTACCAATTGCCACGGACGGAAGCTTCCTGTTCCGCCAAGTTCTTGCCTATTGCGTGGGCAACATTGGCGAGAATATGGTCTCCGGGTAGAATTGCGGCATAGCATATTCTTCGGTGCGGTGTTACATGGTTGCAAGGGTGGTGATCCGTCGCGCCTGTGTGCCAGGGTGATGAGGGAGCAAGATCAAGAGCGCTGTTTCGGCCGTGAAAACATAGCAAAGCCTTTACGGACTTTGGACCATGAAGACATCTTCTTTCGAAAACTTTCCCCTGTGGATGGTCTTAACATCTAACACGGTTGGTTTGACTATCTATGCGATTGGTCTCTATCTGATGACCCGACTGGGAGTGCCGTGGGGGGTCTCTACGCCATTTATTGTATCTGGATTGAATGGCGGATAATGTCGGGCAGATGCCGGTACTGCTATTATTTTGGGAAGCGATGCGGACTTGGCAAGGGCCAGGCATGTTCATGCTTCTTCACCATGGGAACGAAAGAGAGCTTCGCAGTGAAACGAATCTCCTGGCAAGACGTTGTGCCCGATCTTATGGTTCCTATATTTCCTTTAGGGGCTGCGATCACTCTGCTCATCCGAAGTTTTTCGTGGATTGTGCTGTTCCTCATCGTTGCCCTTGCACTTCTCGGTTCAGTAGGTACCGGTCTTGTGAGAGGGCAACTTGCCTGCAAGTACTGCAAGCAGCGTGAACTCGGTTGCCCGGCAGAACTACTCTTCGGCAAAACGCGACGCGCGTAGCGGGACCTAGATTCCTTCGAACCGAAAATCGCGCCTTGCGGGGTCTTACCTGTTTTGGCGTGTAGATTCGAGGTGCGGAACGATAGGTAGAAACGGCCTATTACCTAAGAGACGAGAGATAGCATGCACATCAAACGGAACACCAGAGAATTGTAGAACCGGCCTTCCTACCCCTAGAATAATTAATCTCATTCAGACCAGCCGGGGAGTGAAACGGTTGCCTGGTAATTGGAGTAGTTGTAGAGCGGATTTCGCCTTGGCCGATAGAGTCTGCCCTGCTTGGGATTGTCGTCTTGCGTATAAACCCAGATCTCATGCGGATCCCAGACCACCACTTCGTCGCGGCAGTCGCCGGTGACGTCCAGTACGGCGTTGCACATATCAGGATGACCGTCGTCGGGAAACTGGACCACGCATCGCCCATTGCCGTCGAACATTCCGCCCCAGCGGACATTGGGATTGTGGACGAAGTACTCGCCCGGCCTTCCTGTCCAGTTAATGGACAGGCACATGCTGCCGAAGGGGTTCGGCTCGCAGTCGTGGTAAATTTCGCCCTGGGCATTGAAGAAATGGAGAATGCCTTGGTTTCCCCAGAAGTTTATGGAGACCGTCTCCAAGCCGGGCAAATCGGGACGAAACTCCGCAATCGCCGGATTCTGCACGTGTCCGATGCGGTGACGTTTGAGAATTTTTCCGCTCAAGTCCACGTACAGGGCGCCGCCATCGCTGGCGGCATAGAAGATCCGCGGCTTTGAGTCGGGACCTTCCTGGAAGTTGACGATGACCACTCCGTCGGCGTGATCCGGGATCTGGTCCTCCAAATTCCACAGCAGCTTGCCGTCGTGGTCGAAAAGGGCATAGCCGATGGCCAGTTCATCATGGCCGTCGCCGTCCACGTCGGCGGCAAAGGGATAATGCCCGGTGCGGCAGCTTCCCTCCCATAACGGTTCCAGCCGGTCGGTAAGCGCCCAGAAGTGCCAATAGCGGTCTTTTATGATTATGTCCTGGGGATATCCGCGGCCGCGCAAGTCGCAGAAAAACAGGCAATCGCCGAGTATCCGCGGATAGCGGTTGGCCGGCGGCTTGCTGGCCGGCGTGGGCGATTTGTATTTTACCTTCCCCGTTGCGCCTTCCACGACCACTATCTCGGAATTCATCGTGTAGATCACTTCATTGCAGCCATCGCGATCGATGTCGTGGATTTGAAAGGCCACGTCATTGGTCAGGTTGTCGTTTTTCGGATCGGGCTCACCGATCCGCCAGAGGATTTTTCCGTCGAATGTCATGGCTGTCAGGCA
Source organism: Pirellulales bacterium (assembly GCA_963838495.1). Classification (GTDB taxonomy): domain Bacteria; phylum Planctomycetota; class Planctomycetia; order Pirellulales; family Thermoguttaceae; genus JBEKIK01. Next base: position 2,616,304 of record CAWIRC010000001.1, read on the forward strand.
ACTTAATTCACTGTATTGATCGCGCGGGCCGTGATGCACGACTTGGCCGATAAGAACGTCGATCTGTCCGTCGCCGTCGAGATCGCCGAAGCGGAGGTTCCGCCCAACGCCGAAGCCTTCGGTTCTGATCTTTTTCCATACTACCGGCCGCGGATTGGCCGCCCGCAGTTCGTCCAGTTCGCGCTCTTGTTTCAGGAGCGCTTCGTCGATGCGCCGCTTCTCCGCTGGCGCGACGGAGACCGTCACCCGGTGGAAACGCGCGGGCGCGTCGGACAAGAGACCCACGCGGCCGGTAGGATAAGCGTCGTCGTCGGCTTCCAGCGCGGCGAGCCCTTCGATCTTGGCCCGGATATGATGGCCTTCGCTTATAACGGTTGTCAGATACTCCTGGCCCGCCTGCCAGGCAACGTCCTCTGCGGCCAGGAGCCTTTCGTTTTCGTCGTCGACCTGTTTTAGCACCACGCGGTTGCCCTGAAAGCCAAAGAAATAGTAGCAGCGATTGTTGTGGTAGCGAAAAACCACGCCGGCGGCGGCACTGGCGCCTTCTGGAGTAAAGCGGACGCTAAAAGTGTAGTCCTGCCAGAGCGGATTGCCGGCCACCAGCAGCGGATGAGTGTCGCTTCTAGGATTAGTGTAAGTCTGCGCCATTGAACGTTGATCTCCATCGCGCTCGACGCGCCACGCCGCGCTGCGAGTCCGGATTGCTGGTAAAACAGGCCACGGTCCAGCCACCCCGGGGCGCGGCCTCTGGCAGGAAGTGATATTCGGTATGCGCGCCAACTTGAGGCGAAAACATGCCCGGCTCCAGTTTGCCGAAATCATCGTCAAGCAAGACCACTCCGTCCTGGGTTGCGGTTTTGCCTTCCGCCTGAGGAGAATCAAGATTATCGGCCGCCGGAAGCACTCCGTATACTACTATTAAAACTAAAAGTGTAGTACATGAAGCCAAGAGTTGTTTTAAAGAGATCTTCATGGCCGAATCCCGGAGAATAAAAGAATAAATGTTTGCGTCTGTTTTACATTATACTCAAGCTGCACGGTACTCACAGCTAGGGAAAAGGCTCGGTAAATCACCGGATGTTGACAAGAACACGATTATCAAGCCTCATTTCGGCTCGATCGCGAATATCGTCCGCACGGCGGCTGCCCGTTCCGGCAAATCGGGCCCCTCAAGCTCTGCGGCAACTTCCGCAAGGACATCGGGTATTTCGATGTGCTGCGGGCACTTTTCCAGGCAGGCGCCGCAGCGGGTGCATTGCGACGCATATCCGGGTGCTTCGCCAAACACTACTCCGCTCAACCGCAGCGCGTATGTGAATCGCACCTCGTCCCTTGCGCCAAACATATGCAGACGGTTGTATTCCTCGAAACAGAGCGGGATCATTACGTTGGAAGGGCAGGGCATGCAATAGCCGCAGGCGGTGCAGCCGACTTTGATCAGTTCCTGATATTTCCGGCTCACCCGTCCCACTCGCCGCAGCTCGTCATCGGTGAGCGAATTGGCACAGGCATTCTGCGCGATGGAGATGTTCTCCCGGATCTGCGCCTCGTCGTTCATGCCGGAGAGGATCACCGTGACTTCACTCCGGTTCCAAATCCATCGCAGCACCCATTCCGCCGGCGTGCGCCGACCGGGGCCTCGTTCCAGATCGCTTCCACGGCCGGCGGCACGACCGATGCCAGATTGCCGCCGCGCAGGGGTTCCATCACAATCACGCCGAGGTCCTTCAAAGCGGCGTATTTCAGGCCCTCGGTGCCCGCCTGGTAGTTCTCGTCCAGGTAGTTGTACTGGATCTGGCAAAAAACCCAGGGATACGCGTCGACAATGTGTTTGAAATCTCCCGCCATTCCGTGGAAGGAGAAACCGGCGTTGGTAATGCGTCCATCCGCGCTTGCCCGGTCGAGAAATTCGCATACGCCCAGGCGCAACATGTTGTCCCACGATGTTCCGGCAAGTCCGTGAACCAGGTAGTAGTCGATATGGTCCGTCGCCAGTTTCTCGAGTTGGGCGGCCAAGTAACGATCCATGTCCGCTTGGGTCTTGATCATCCAGATGGGAAGTTTGGTCGCGACTTTGACCTTTTCCCGGTATCCTTGCCGCAGGGCTTTTCCGAGAACGCTTTCGCTCTGGCCGGCGTGATAGGGCCACGCCGTGTCCACATAGTTGACGCCTTGATCGATGGCAAAACGAATTTGGCTGATCGCCCGCTCTTGGTCAATGCTCCCGTCCTTCATTGGCAGACGCATGCACCCGAAGCCCAGGATCGACAACTGATCGCCGTTTTTCGGCACTTTTCTGTATTGCATAGTTTGTTCCCATATTAAACAGGCGGCCGAATCCGCCCTGGGCGCGCCGCCGCCTCTTCCGCCGCGGTTCGGGCCTGACTCTTACCATTGTCGGTGAAAGTCGCCGGAATTGCTACCCGGAAAAATAGCTGATCCAGGGGGCTCTCCGAGAGGCCATGAACAGAGAGCCGCACATTCGCGCTACCATATCCATTGCCACGAAAGGAACCGATTGCGATACGTCGGTTAGCTCCGCTATTATAATGGGATTGCCAATCGGCCGGACGCTCCACGAATTGGCTCGCCAGGTTGCCGCTTCGCACACCGTCAGATAGAATATCAATGTGCTGCAAGTTGCCGCCGGATGGTTTTCGGGTTATTGAACACCTCGTTGCACATCATGGATCATCTCCTCGCCAAGCCGATACCTGCCGAGATCGTGTTGCATCCATCGTGGTGGTACGCGCACGCCGGAATCACCTTCGACGAGGACTTTTTCTACCATCCGGCCAAACGCGTGGAGAGCGAACGGCGCATGGAAGTGTTGCTCCGCGAACGGTTCGGCGCGCACGGCCTCGGCGCGGACAGCGACCGCGACCTGCCGCTAATCGGTGCGGTGCACAACGCCGCCGGCTATCTGCTCTCCGAGATGCTGGGCTGCGAAATCCGCTACCGTGCCGACGCCGCGCCCGACGTGCTGCCGGCCCACCGCGACCGGCTGGCAGTGGATGCCGGCTCGGCCTTCGCGTCGCCGGCCTTTCGCCGCTACGAGCGGCTCCGCGACGCGCTCAAGTCCCGCTATGAATACGTGCTCGGCGACATCAACTGGTCGGGCGTGCTCAATTTGGCCCTCGACGTCCGCGGCCAGGAGCTGTTCCTCGACATGGCCGACAAGCCGCAAACCGTGGCTGATGACTTCCGGCAACTCGCCGAGATCATCGAGCGGTTTGCCGGCGGCATCGAGGCCGAGACGGGCACGAGTTCGATCTCCGTAAACCGGGTCGTTCGCCACTTCGCCCGACCCGTGTTCCTGCACTCGGAGTGCTCCCACACGATGATCTCGGTGGCCTATTACGAGCGGTTCCTGCTGCCGATCGACGCCGCCTGGAGCCGCCGCCACCGGCCCTTCGGCATCCACCACTGCGGGCGCGACCCGCACCGCTTCGCCGCAAGCTACGCGAAACTGCCCCACCTCGATTTTCTCGATGTTGGCTGGGGTGGCGACGTCCGCGCCCTGCGGGCCGCCTTGCCCAATACCTTCTTAAACCTGCGCTTGGATCCCGTGCAACTGGTGACTTGGACGCCAGCGCAGATTCGCGACACAATCAAACGCTTGGTGTCCGATTCCGGCAACCCCTGGTTGACCGGTGTTTGCTGCATCAACCTCGACCAGCGCGCTACCGACGCACAGATCAATGCCATTCTGGAAACCGCGAAGGAGCTGCGAAATCAGACGGCCCGCACCGCAGGCGGTGACCTATGAGACTCGCCAGGTACAGCATGGGCACCCGAGCATCCTTGGCGACGATTGTGCTTGCGCTGCTGGGAGTCGACGGCAGGGTGAATCGCCGCCTGACCGAAGTGCCGGCTAAAGAACGTCCGAAGCTGCCCGGGAACGCCAATCCCGGTACCGCGAGCTTCAACGTCCTTGCAGGCGGCCCCGGCGGCTTAGTGGTGCCGAGATTTCCGAGAATGTGCCGATATTGGTGCCCTAAAACTTTCCAAAAAACGGTATCTATTTTCATCTATTTTCATTGAAAACCATACCAGCGGCGGGTGGATTAAGCACGGCAGTCTCTCGGGCGCAACGCTTTGCCGTATCGCAAGTAGTGCGAGCCGGATTGACGTTTGTCGTTTGATATTATAAAGTTACGGAGAAGAGCGGAAACGCAAAGACGCGAATTTTGCCGGAGTGGCGGAATGGCAGACGCGCTGGACTCAAAATCCAGTGGCCTTCGGGCTGTGTGGGTTCAACTCCCACCTCCGGTACTTGTGTAGTTATAGGCACACTCCGTGTGCCGTCATTGTTGTTCTCATATCGACGGCACATGGAGTGTTGTTTTTTATGCCGACGGCCCATGGAGCGTGCCTGCTACATTGCGCCTGGGGCTGCGTAAACAATTAGAAAATCTGGTTATTTTCCCGCCTTGGCCACTTCCACGGCAAAGACATGGGACTTGCCGAACATGTTGGAGCGGAACACGATCCATTTCATGTCGGGCGTGAAGATGGCGTTGGGTTCCAGCAAGTAATCGTGTTTGGCCATATTCACCAGGTGCTCGCAGCGGAACACGCCGGGGTTGATGAGGCCCTTTTTATCGATGTAATTTCCGGCGGCGTAGGGCAGGAGTTGGGGGTAAAACAGGTTGATCCACTTGCCGTTTTCGGCGTGGGCCACCATGCCCTCGCCGCCGCCGTCGCCGCAGAAAAGTTCTCCGTCGGGCGACACGTTGAAATGCACCGACCACTCGTCGCGCAGGAGATGGTACCAGGTCCTTTCGCCCGAGGCGACGTCAAAGCCGGCGACCCAAAAATCCTCGCCCCTGGGCGTTTGCAGGTCGTACCAGGCGGTTTTGCCGTCGGCGCTCCAGAATTCGTGCCCGGCGATCTCCATGTTCATCGTGCGCTTGTGGATGTTCCTCAATTCGCTGCCATCGGAGCGGATCAGCCAGATGCGATCGAGCTTGTGCCACGGGCCTTCATGGCAGAACATGAGCAGGTTCGGATCGGAGGGCGAAAACAGGAGGTGGTTGAGCCAATCGTTGCCGCGGTTGAATTTTTTCATCTCGCCGGTCTGGGAATTTAGGAAAAAAAGTTCCATCGGCAGGTGTTTTTCGAAGCGCTGTTCGATGTTGCGGGCCTTGTTTTTGCGGGCCGAGTCGGAATTCGATTCGAGCGATTCCATCCGCGCCTGTTCCTCCTTGAGCTGATTTTCGTCCAGAATAAGGCTGGTTCCGGCAAGCAACGTCTCATCGCAGTTTACCGCGCTTGCGCGGGAGCCGGGAGGAAGTTCGGCGATTTTGCGCACAGCCTTCGTTTCCAGGTCGGCGGAAAAAACATTCGTGCGCTGGCTGTAATAAACCGCGCCGGTTTTGCGCCCGACCATGATGACGCGCAGACGTTGTCCTTCCACGACTTTTTCGATTTGGCGGGTTGCCAGGTCGATGGAAAAAATCCCCGTGGGCGAGGTAAAGGCCATTTTTTTGCCGTCGGGCGTGAAGGGATTGATGTTGAAATAAAAACTTTCACTGCCCGGCTCGTCGGACAGGCGAACGACGCGATGCCCGGTGTCCGGGTCGATCCACTCCTTGGGCGGATCATCCGCCGCCCGCGCCTGAAATCCAATCCATGTCACAATCAACAGCAGAGATGTCAACAAACGCATAAATAACCTCCGTTTGCAACGGAAACTGGCACAGCGGCGTGCTGATTCAATATAATTTTACCATTCCGGCAAGACTAGTATCATAACATGATGTCACTCCATAATCCAGCAACGTGGCAAACAAAGTCATTAAGGAATTTGACGAAACCGGGTTTTGTTTTGAATGGATTCAACTCTATGCTTACCTGACCCTCTCTCATAGGGAGAGGGGATAATTCCTAAAAAAAAAGAAACCGGCTCGCACCGGTTTCTTTTTCTGATCAACCTTGGCTGGTTGCTTCACAGTTCAATTGCTCGGGAGGGGATTGGCGGCAAGACTGCCCACGGTCTGGGCCGCGTTGCTTGTTTCAGTCTCACGGAACAGGCCCCAGTAGCCGCCGTTGGTCGGCTTGAACTTGTAAGTGCCGTCGGTGAGGCTGTATCGGGCTCGGCCAGCATTGCCGCCGCGATCAAACTCGACAATCGCTGCCTGATTGATCTGGACGCTATAACCGGCCGCGAGCAATCGCACCTCTCCGCCATTGAGCGTGTACTTCAAGGTAACGCGGTTCTCGGCCGGATTAACCAGGCGGATGTCAGCCGCGGGGGCCGGGTTCGAATCGTCCACGACATAAGTAGTGTTCACGCGTTCGACAATGTACGGCCTCGGTTGGATGACTACAGGAGAAATCCACGGACGGGGGTGCGGCCAGGGGCCAGGGTGCGGCCAGGGGCCGGGATGCGGCCAAGGATGCGGAGGTTGTGCTTGAGCAAGGCTCACAATACAGGTCGTTAGGGCAATTGCCATCAGTCCGATCACGAGTTTTTGTGCGATGGTTTTCATGATTTGTCTCCTTTTTGAGTTGGGGGGTTAGGGGGATGAATCGCACTCTCTGACATCTAATACCGACCGCCGGCAAGTTGTGACAAGAAAATCCGGCGCCGGATTGATCCCCCCCAAAAAGAGCAGCTTAATCATCGCCGGCAATGAATTTTGGAGGTAATCGACCAAGTGTAGAAACGCAACAATGAGAGCCATCCCCCACGCTGATGGCTCAATTTGCTTTAATATTCGTTTGACGTGCGGCCCCATTGCCCAACAAGAGCATGACAATTGCCCCGGCCAGCATATCGAATACAGAGGACTCGGGCACGGGCACGGGCGTTATGTCTTGGATCGCATGATATGAAGTGCTGCCGGCAAAGGTCAACAGGTACGTGAAATCCAACTCGTCGCCGTTGCCGACCGGGGTCCCGCCCGCAAGGTCGATCAGCCCCGCGTATTCGTATTGTCCGGAGCCGTTTAGGCCTTTGGGGGCAAGCGGCTGGGTGATCTTGGCGGTCCAACCAGTGGGATTGGTCACAGCCTGGTTGGAAATGAGATAGGCGGTCAGCTCGCTGGTTGTGACAAGCGTGACCTTGATTGAATAGCCGATCCAGGAGCAATCCGAATCATTCTCCACTTGGTTAATGGACGTAATTTTCGGATCGTCGGGCGTATCAGTGGTGAAATCCATGAGTATTTGTCGAGGTCCGCCGGATTGGCTGTGCTTGATGAGCAGTTCGTACTCATCGGCGATTTCCCGGCTCCAATCCGCCAGCACGCCCCCCGCCGCGGATTCGGAGCCGTTGCTCAATTTCCACGAGGTGATCTCCGCCCTGCCGGCGGAAGTCCGTGCCAACAGCGCACCGCCTATCACAATCGCGGGAAACCATCTCACGACGGCCATCCAGTATAGATGGCGATATCTCATGCGCTGCCTCCTTCTTTTTAATCACAATCATTCCATATAGGGTTAGAAACCGTTAACCGCATTTTCAGGCACGAAGGGAAACCGTGCTACACACGATGCGCTTGAGATGCGCATGAGATGCGCATGAAGTCCGCCTTTGAATAAAAGGGAAGCCGAACGGTTTTTTTACGTCAAGGGATAGATCTCATCCGTCAGGCGCGGCAAATAAGAAAATCGCAAAAAAGGCGGTTGTTCGCCTGCCTCAGGGAGATGATCGAGGGAGGGCCGCAACCGGCGGCGTACGGACAACGCGCCGTTAAGGGGAAACGACCCTAAGCGGCGCGGATGGCCCCTTGTCCCTTAATCTTAAGATGTTCCGCGCGGCCGGGGGTCAACTCCCAGAGGATGCGCTGGCCGCTGCCGTCGCCGCGAAAATGGATTAGAGGGCTCTTTTGATTGGCGTTGAGACTTTGAATCGTGTTGCGCAGCCGGCGTTTCGGGTCTTGCTGGGCCTGGGGCGGCAACGGATCGTCAACCCCCGCCGGCCAGCCATCTTCCTCAAACGCCGTCAAAATGGCCTCCTGGCATGGCGACGGCACCTTGAACTGCTTCACGATGCAACAGTCCATGCGGAGAATGCGGCGATCGGCGTCCCAACAAGGCACATTCTGAATATGATCGATATTGTCGCCCGATATACGATTTGCCGCGGCCGACTGCATAACGGGGAATGATCGCGGCTGGAGATTCGGAGTTTTTGCCAGCCGGGCTCCCGCTTCGGTCAGCACAAAACACGTTCGCTTGGCAAAGGCAAGATTGCGGCACGATTGGAACTTGCGGGCCTTGTCGCAAGCGCGCGTGACCTCGTAAGCATGAGCAAGGTAACCCTTCCTTATCAGCCAGCGAAGATCGCTGTTAGTCAGGCCCCCGGAAATCAGGCATTCGATTTCCAGGGCGAACTCCCATGGATTGCACTGCGCGCTCTGTGCGCAGGCATCGGCATAGATGAGTTGCGAAAGGGCCGAATGCAGGCCGCGGTTGCCAATCAGTGCGTGCGGAGGGGCGGCAATCTTTTCGGCGATTCCGGGCAGAACCATGGAGCGACTCTTTTTAAAAGGTTATGATGCGCCTATGCAACTCGCGATAACCCTGATTCGACGGGCACAACGGCCGTTAGCCGCAATCCGGCGTCAGTGGCGATAAAACAGGCTCTTTTGCTGAATTTACGATTCCTGGCCGGGCGAAAATCGCGCGCTAAGTCGCCTCGCTTTGTAATCTCCTCCCCATGCCTGGCATAACCGCAGGCAATCAACCAGCGAATCTGATCGATAGACAGTCCCACGGCCAAAAGGACGTCAATTTCAACAGCGAATTCCCACACGCTGCATTTCGCATCCCTGGCGTAATCGCAGGCTTCCGCTAAAAGCACGATAGCGGCCTCAATCGGAGCCGTCATCCGCTGTCCAGCCACTCCCACAAATCGCCGTTTTTTTTCGCCGATCATTGGTCAATCTCTTTCATGAATGAGGGCCCTGTTTAATGTATAAATAAATACCGCATTATTTCAGATTTTGAGCCTGCAAATTCCGCCGACTAGACACCGGAAGCGGAACCAACAATTAAACACAAGAGTCCACCGTCATAAGCGAGTCGATAGAAAAGATGCTCCCAACGACTTCAAACTTTGCATCTAGAAATCGTTACTCGGTGGAAATCCGGCTAAGCGCTGCCTCTGCTATTAAAATCTCTCTTACGACTTTTTATACACATTCAATTATTATTTAATTTACTAAAAATGGATTAATTGTCAAGTAACGTATACTTACTCGTACGCAAAAATTAGTTGCCCTTATAGAGGGGGAAAACGGCTCATACTTGGCCCAACCGAATAAGTGCTTTTGCTCCTGTCCTGAACTAAAAATTTAAATATCTTTTGCAAAAAATTGCGGAAAAAACACAGTTTTTTAGCCCTCCCGGGTGGGATGGTAAACATAAATCTATTGTCTTTCTTGCGCAATTTAGCGACAATAGAATGTGTGTTTCTTCCGCCTTGATTTTCCGGTGTTCGTTTAAGGTTCGTTGGCTACCCAAAATCTTTCCAAGGCCGCCGTCGGCAACGAAAAAGACCTGCAACTCGTGGAGCATTTATGCGAAGTCAATACATTGTTCAAAGCTCATCGCCGATAGGTTATCTCTGTTATCTCTCTCTGGCGTTAAGCGCCGCCTTGCTGCCGGGTATTGCCCTTGCTGATCCTACGTTGCCGACGATACCCGCCGGCACTTTTACCGTGCCCGCCGCCACCGGCAACGCGACCACCGACACGAACAATCTCGTAGCCACCTTAAATGCCGCCGCAACCGCCGGAGGCGGCACTGTGATAGTCCCCTCCGGAACCTATGTCTGCAACAACTTCACGATCCCCAGCAACGTCAATCTTCAACTTTCCACCACCACCACATATATCCAGAACGCCTCCCCGCTCAACACGCTTGTCAGCATCAGCAGCGGACACGATATTGAAATCACCGGCAGCGGCGCCATCGACGGCCGCGCTACAACCACCAAAGGCAGTAACCTCATATCGATCCAAAACGTCACCAACCTGCTCGTTAGCGGAGTGACCATTTGCAACTCATCGCACTTCCACCTGGTCCCCGCAAATATCACAAACATGACCATCGACGGCATCAACATCAACGACAACTATACCAAGTCCCAGAACGGCGGCGCGTATCTGGGCAACACCGACGGCATCGATTATTCGGGCAGCCACATCCTGATAAAGAACTGCAACATCGACGACGGCGACGACAACATCGTGGCCAAGCCCCAGAACTATCATTGCAGCGACATCCTCATCCAAAATTGCACCATCGGCCATGGTCACGGCATATCCGTCGGCGGCCAGACCAACGCCGGACTAGACGGCTTGACTGTCAAGGGCTGCACATTTAACGGCACCGACAACGGCCTGCGCCTGAAGGCCGGCCCGGCTATCTTGGACGGCAGCTCGTTCGGCGGACTGGGCGGCGTGGTAAAAAACGTCAACTTCAGCGACATTACCATGACCAACGTCACTTATCCCATCATCATCAACAGTTGGTACATCGACGGCGACAGGTACGGCTACTCGCAGCGCAGCCCATCAGCACTCCACACCCTGACAAACCCCGGCGAAACCCTGCACACCGTCAACCAGCAGAACAACAGCACGGCAAAGGTCCCGTTTTACGACAACATTCACTACACCAATATCACGGCCACCGGCAACATGGGCTCCAACGTCGCCATCATCTATGGATTGGACAGCCAATCGGTCAATCCCGGCGACCCGCTCCGCAACATTGACAACGTGTCGTTCAACAACGTGTCCTTAAGCGGCAGTTATTTGGCCGACATCTACTACGTGTCGCGCCTCGATATATCCGGCCTGACGGTAAACGGCGTCAAACAGACCAACAATCAATACGGCAACAGCATTCTCCTCTCCGGCTACACCATCTGGCAGGGCGGAAACGTCACCAAAGGGAACGGCAGCGCCACGGATTGGGTCAACGCCTATAACTGGACCTCGGACGCCACGCCGCTCGGCGCCGGAAAAAAGGTCGCTTTCGGCAATCAAGACGCCGCCAATAGCATTGTGGACATGGTCTCTAGCCCGAAAACCGTGGGTTACATCTATTTCAGCCCCGATACGAGCACGACGATTCAAAGCTCCAGCGGGTACAGCCTTACTTTGGACAACGGCAGCAGCGCATCGGCCATCGACGTCGAGGGAACCCACACCATTGCCGTCCCTGTGCTCCTAAACAGCGATTTGAACATCACAAGCTCAAGCTCCGGTACACTCAATTTAACCGGCGGCATCAGCGGCGCTCATGCCGTGAATATTCAAAGCGGCAACGTTAACGCCGCATGCGTCAACGTCAGTACGCTAACCATCGCCGCCGGATCGGTGCTGACAATTCAGCCCATCCCCGGCGAGCCGACGGGCGAAACACTAACCCCCGTGCCCGAGCCGTCTACCGCCATCCTATTCGGCGTAGGCGCACTCGGCATATTTACGTGCGCATGGCTACGGCGGTCGCGAGGCGGTAGATAAAAGAGCACAGGCATTCGTTTCACGGGGGCATAATTGTCGCATTTCTGCAAAAACGTATCAATAACGAGCATTGACATTAATCTCACGTCTGATATATTGGATTGTTCGAAGACGTTGTTTTTCAGACCTTTAATGAGGTAGCGCATCACTCGAACCATCATCAACGGGTATTGAAGTAGGGTGCATTCTTTGTCAGTCGCGTTCAATGGTTAATTCGGGTGGTTCCTATCCTCTGATTTTCTCTTGTGGCACAGGTCTGCGCAGTTAATGGAGCTTTTATGAGACGCAACAGCAGAATTCGCAACACATCTGAATTACTGCATCTTATCCTGGCATTAACCGCGATTTGGTTCCCGGCGATTGCCCTTGCGGATCCTACATTGCCCACGATACCCTCAGGCACGTTTACCGTGCCCGCCGCCACCGGTGTAGCCGCCACCGATACGGCGAATCTCAAGGCCACCTTAACCGCCGCCGCAAACTCGGCGAATCAAGGCGGCACGGTGATAGTCCCGGCCGGAACTTACGTTTGCAATAACTTCTCGATCCCCAGCAGCGTCAATCTTCAACTCTCCAGCGGGGCAAATATCCAGAACGCCTCTCCGCTATCCACTCTGATCAGCGTCAGCAGCGGGCACGACATCGCGATCACCGGCAGCGGCACTATCGACGGCCGCGCCACGACCACGAAAGGCAGCGGCAACCTCATTACGATCTCAAACGTGACCGACTTGCTCGTAAGCGGAGTAACCATTTGCAACTCGTCGAAGTTCCACCTGGTCCCTAGCAACATCACCAATCTCACCATCGACGGCTTAACCATTAATGATAATTATACTAAATCCCAGAACGGCGGCGCCTATCTAGGCAATACCGACGGCATCGATTACTCGGGCAGCCACATCCTTATAAAGAACTGCAACATCGACGACGGCGACGACGACATCGTGGCCAAGCCGGGGAGCTATTATTGCAGCGACATCACCATCACGAATTGCACCATCGGCAACGGCCACGGCATTTCCGTGGGCGGCCAGACCCATGCGGGCCTCAACGGACTGACCGTCAGCCATTGCACCTTCACCGGCACCACCAACGGACTGCGCCTGAAGGCGGGCCCGGCCATCTTGGACGGCAGCTCGTTCGGAGGCAACGGCGGCCTCGTACAGAACGTCTACTTCAGCGACATCACCATGGCCAACGTCACTAATCCCATCATTATCAATAGCTGGTATGTAAGCGGCGACAGATACGGCTACAGCCAGCGCAGCCCCTCGGCCCTCCACACCCTGACCAATCCCGGCGAGACCCTGCACACCGTCAACCAGCAAAATAACAGCACGGCGATGGTCCCATTTTACGACAACATTCACTACACCAATATCACCTCTACCGGCAACGTGGGCTCAAACGTCGCCATTATCTATGGCCTGGACAGCCAATCGGTCAATCCCACCGACCCGGCACGCAACATCGACAGCATCTTCTTCAACAACGTGCACCTCTCGGGCAGCTATGGGGCCGATATTTATTATGTTTCCAACCTGGACTTATCCGGCCTGACCGTTACGGCCGCCAACGGCAGCGCCTTCAATCAATATGGCAACTCGGTATATGTGCCCGAGCCCTCCGCCTTTATATTATTGGGCACGGGCGCATTTGTTCTGCTGGCTTGCGCACGGCGACGGCAAACACAAAACGCCGCTCGCCAAAGGAATGCGTAGAGTCTGCTTACCTGAGAATCGATTGCCTCCGTAGCGCGCTCTGAGAATCTGCCCGTGAACAGCCGGCCGCTAACGGCCGCCGGTGTCATGCACGTCGATTCCGTGGAGCATGAAAATCGCATGTTCCAGTGTTTTAAGAATCTCGCCCAGGTATTCATCGACCGCCCGGACGCTGCCCGGTAAGGTGTATATTTGCGTATTTCCCGCCACACCGGCAATGGAGCGGCTCAGGAGGGCATGGGGATTGGCGGAGCCGAATTTCATGCGGATGTTTTCCATGATCCCGGGGATCAGCTTATCGCACTGGGCCGCGACCGTTTCCGGGGCGATGTCGCGCGGCCCAAGGCCCGTGCCCCCGGTGGTGATGATCACGTCCACGCCTTCGGACTTTGCTCGCCTCAACTCCTCCCTAAGCCGGCCGGCGTCGTCGGGCAAAATTTTAGCTTCCACCATGCCATGCCAGCGCTCGGGCGCCAACCAGTTATTCAATAATTCCAAAACCCGCGGGCCGGAACGATCCTCATACAGTCCTGCAACCGCCCGATCGCTGAGCGTGAGGATTAGAAACCTCAGTGCCCTTGGCAGGTGTTGGCCCCGGTCACCGGCCGCCAATTCGCCGCCGCTTACAACGCGGGTAAAAATCCCCTCCACCGGCATCACGCATTGGCCCACCTCCTGGAAAATCGCGCATCCCGCTCCGTGGCAACGCTTGCCGATCTGGGTGACCTCCAATTCCACGCCGCCCAGCCGGAGCCGGTCCAGGACGGCCACGGCCGAAATCTCCAGGCCCGCAACCGTGATGTTTTCGGCGAACTCGCCGGGCAAGATTTTTCGCCCCAGCTTCCGCGAAAACCCCTCGATGCTCGCCTGATCCAGCAGGCTCACCTGTCGCTGCCATGCGCCGGCGTGGGCGTCGCCCCGCACGCCGGCGGAGTCGACGGCGATGCGTTCCACCGGCCTTTTGATCGTGCCCTTGCGCTCCGAAATATTGACCGAGATCACTTCAAGATCGCGCGACATCGCTTTTCACTTTCTCCAGGAGCATGATGTTTCCGATCCGCATTTGCTTGTCCGCCGCCTTGCACATGTCATAAACGGTCAACAGCGCCACGCTGACCGCCGCGAGGGCCTCCATTTCCACGCCGGTTCGCCCCACGCAGGCCACCTCGCTTACGGCCGATATGCCTTCTTCGGTCAGGGCCAGCGTGACGTCGATCCTGTCGAGCGGGAGCGGGTGGCAGAGGGGAATCAGTTCGGCCGTTTTTTTTGCCGCTTGAATTCCCGCGATCTGGGCCACGGCCAGCACGTCGCCTTTTTTGATTTGGTTTTTGCGGATCAAATCCCGCGTGGCCGGGGCCAGTTCGATTGTGCCGGCGGCCCGGGCATACGCGCCGCTGGGGCGTTTTCCCGCCCACGTCAACCATCCGCGCACGCCCTTGGTCATCTACATGCGATAGATCGTCCATTTTTATCCGCCAATCGTATGAATCGGCCGGTCAAAACACGCCGAACCGGCCCGGGGCTTGTTCGCCACCGCTTGCAAAATGGCCTCGGCCGCGCCCAAGCGGCGGACGCTGAAACTCAGATCGGAAAAAAGGCAGGGGCGGACCTGGCCGTCGCTGGTGAGCCGGAGCCGGTTGCAGATCGGGCAATTCCCGCCGCTGCCGCCCTGGATCACCTCGAAACTGCCCGCGGCCAGGTTCATCTGCCGGATAAATCTGACCTCAATACCTTCCCGCCGCGCATATTCGGCCACGTCTTCGGCATTGCGCCCCTCGTCATCCGGCCCGACCACACAGTTGATCTTGATGGGGATCAATCCCGCCGATCGCGCCGCTTCGATGCCTGCCAATACCTGCCGGACGTCGCCGCCGCGCGTGATTGCCGCGTAACTGTCCGGATCGACGGCGTCCAGGCTGACGTTGACGCGCCGGAGCCCGGCGTCTGCCAGCGCTTGGGCATATTTTGTCAACAGGATGCCGTTGGTCGTCATTGCCAGATCGGCCAGTCCTTTTATTTCCGCCAAAAGGCCCACCAGCGTTGCAATGTCCCGGCACAGAGCGGCTCGCCGCCGGTGAGGCGGATTTTTCTTACACCAAGATCAACGGCGCAGCGGGCAACTTCGGCGATCTCTTCAAAACTCAGAATATCCTCGTGGCGCAAAAGCCGCACGCCCTCCAGCGGCATGCAATACCGGCAACGCAAGTTGCAGCGGTCTGTGACCGAAATCCTCAAGTAGTCGATCTTTCGTCCGAAGGGGTCGATCATCGGCACTCCTTCATCATTGGAAGGAAACGAACCATCCGGCCGGCCGGAATCGTGGAAACGCCCAAGGGAACGAGCATCAGCCCGTCGGCTTCGATAAGTGCGGTTAAGTGCCCCGAGCCGTGATATTCCACCGGCGTCAGCATGCCGTCGTCGCCGACGCGGCAAGGCACATATTCCAGGCGATCGGATTTGCCCCGGCGGAATTCGCATGCCAGGCCGAGCGTGATTTCCCGCGCGGCCCAGTGCCCGCCGCACATTCTTGAAGTCGCGCGCAATACGAAGAGATGAAACATCACATAAACCGAGACCGGATTGCCCGGCAGTCCGAAAACCGCCGCGCCGGACTCGTGGCGAAGCTGAGCGGGCGGCCCGGTTTTACGGCCACGGCGGAAAAATGCACGCTAAGCCCGGCGTCGGCCAAGGCAGGGCCCACGAAATCGCTATCGCCCACGGAAACCCCGCCGGAGATTAGCACCAGATCGGCGCAGGCGACCGCCGTAGAAATCGCCTCGACAGTAGCATCTCGCCGGTCGGGAATCGATTTTTCCATAACGACTTCCATGCAAAACCTTCGTCCCAGCATGGCCAGCATCGGCCCGTTTACGTTCATGATCTTTCCCGGCCCAAGGTCGCGCGGATCATCGACGATCTCGTCGCCCGTCGATATTACGGCCAGGCAGATCGGCCTGAATACTTCCACGTCGCTGATTCCGCAACTGATAAGATTGGCGATTTCCAGCGGGCCCAATCGCGATCCGGCCCGGAGAATCACGTCGCCGGGACGCACATCCTCTCCTTGAGGGCATATATTGCGATCGTCCGTCGGATGGATAATTTCAATCGAGTCGGCCTGACGGCGCACGTGCTCGACCGGTATAACCCGGCCCGTGCCCGATGGAACCGGGCGCCTGTCATGACTTTCACCGCCGCGCTGGCCCGGAGCGGGCCGACGGCCTGCTTCTGGCCATGACCGTTTCCAGGACTTGTAGCAGTCGCAGACGTCGCCCTCGAGCACGGCGTATCCGTCCATCGACGCCTTGTCGAACGGAGGAAGATTCACTCTGGACACCTGGTCCGCGGCCAAAATCAGCCCCAGGCCGTCGCGAACCGCTACCTTCCGGCTCGATATCGTGCTGCCGGAAAGCTCCCGATCCATTATGCCCAGTGCGTCGTCCAGCGATATGGCACGTTCGGAAAGTAACATTGCATTTATTGATTTTAAGTAAATAATACCGTATATATCGTCAGAGCCGGGCCGTGTCGGCCCGGAAATGCCGGGGCGGCACGGCCCGGCTCTGATTTTATTTGCAACATTGTTTTCCTGAAATTCAATGAACAGCAATAAGGACATTTGTTGCGGGACATCCAGTAAACGGGCGCCGCGACATGCAGTGCTTCTAGAATTTTTCGTTGCTTGGCTGGGAAGGCCGTTGGTACGGGACCGCGTCCTCCAGGCCCTCGCCGGTCACGTTCTCCGTCGAGAGCAGCGGGCCCTTGAAGCCTTCGACCTTAATGTTGCTTAACTTGACATGATTCATGTTCACAAGCGTCATGCCTTTGCTACAAGTGCCGCTGAGATTCTCGATTGTAAAACCGTCCAGGGGTTTTAACGGGGAAATGCCGTGGGCGTTGACCAGCGTGCCGCACTTTTCTATCTTGATGTCGGTAAAGCTGTAGTTTTTCGCCGAGGGGATGCCTTCGTCGCCTGTCACCGGTTCGGGGTCCGCGATGCCGGTGCCGAGGAGATCGAGGCGGAGGAATCCGCCCTTGGCGTTGCCTATGTCCAAATCTTTTATTGCGATGTCTTCGATAAAGGCCCCGCGATCGGAGCGGCTCTTGATGTGTATGGCGAACTTGGCCGAGGAAGGCAACTTGCAATGCTCGATCTTCACGTTGCGGATGCCGCCCGAGCTTTCGCTGCCGATGCCGATGCAGGCGAACATCGAGGATGTGAGCGTGCAATTGGAGACCAGCACGTCCTCGGTCGTTTTGGCTTCGCGGTAGCCTTCCATACCCCGGCCAGACTTGATGGCGATGCAGTCGTCGCCCGAGTCGATGTCGCAGTTTTCGATGCGGACGTGCTTGCAGGAATCCACGTCGATGCCGTCGCTGTTGGCTTCGGTGGTGCGGATGGTGAGGTTTTTGACGCCAGGTTTTCGCATAGCGTGGGATGCACCGTCCACATGTGCCGATGCTTTGCGGAAAAATCTTCAAGCCGCACGCCGGTGCAGTTTATCAGTTCGACGATGCACGGCCTTCGCGGCATTTTCCTTCCTCCCAATTCCGGATTGCCGGCAATCATCCCCGGCCCCACCACGGCGATATTCTTGGCGTCCCGGGCCGAGACCACGCGCGATGGGCATCGACCCAGCGGCCCTCCCAACGGGCCTTGATGATGGGATAATCGTCAAGGTCCGGGCTGCCCGACAGATTCGCGTCCTTTTCCAGGCGCAAGGTGGTGTTCGATTTTATGTTGATGCTGCCGATGAGATAATTGCCGGCGGGGACCAGGACTTCGCCCCCTCCGGCCGCCGCGCACTGTCCAGGGCCTTTTGAAAGGCGGCGGTATCCTTGGTCGCGCCGTCGCCCACGGCGCCGAACGTGCGGACATTAAGTTGCACGGCTTTTCGCGAGCATCCCGTTTCGGCAGCCAAGGCGACGCAGATAATTGAAACTACACACAACAGCCGGCTGCGATTCATTTTGAGACCTCCGATTGGCCGTTAAAAAGTTCAGTGCTTTGATTTTCATTCCATACCGCATCGTCAATCATTGTAATGCCATTCCACGCGGAGGTAAAGTACGCGGCATTTTGCGGATCGAGGCGACAAGCAAGGGCAGCAGCGGTTATTGAATCGATGGGCAGACTTCCGAGCGGTTTGGCAAGGTTTTGAAATTCCCTTTTCAGTCCCTTGCGGCATAGCCGTTCAGGTTCAATTCACATCGCCGAACGGCGGGGGGCCGAGAATTCGCTCTAGTCCGTTTGCCAGGACGGCGGCGTCCAAGGTCCCTTTTGAGCCTGCGTCCCACTGGTGGAACCATTTTTCAAATGCACCTACCATCTCTTTTTGTGTCAGCTTGCCGTCGCCGTTGGCATCGCAGGCGATGAAGATGCGCCGGGCAAGAAACTCCTCCGGAGCGAATCCGGGCGGCCCGTCCATGGGCGGCATGTTCCCGTCCGCGCTGGGCAATTGCTCCATGAGCGACTGGAGCCCTTGCGAAACAGCCCCCAATTCCAAATAGCCTTTCCGGCCTTTGTTCCAGGCCTTAAACCATCGCTCCGCAAGCAGGCGGAACTCTTCGAGCGAAACCGTTTGGCTCTTGTCCGCGTCCGCTTCACGCAGAAATGCTTGGGCGAGAAACTGTCCGGGGCCGAATCCGGGTCCTCCAAATCCAGGCGGGCCGAATCCTGGCCCGTCTTCCCCTTGCGCATGCGAAACCGAGGGCGGATTGCGCATCTCGCCAATGGCTTTGTTTGCCAGCGGAAGAAAACACAAAGCGGCGATGATAGTGCCGATCGCCGCTGCCGCGGCACGGCCGTGCTTGATGGTAAGGGGCAGAAAATCCAAAAGCACCAGCAGAACTCCGGCCATGGCGATCACTGCCAGAAGCGAGAGGCTCACTTCCGGCCTAAGCGGCTCACGGGAGTGATCGACTTTGGCCGTATTCCGATAAAGAGAACCGAACTCATTGCCGAAGACCTTTTCGAAACCGGCGGGTGGATCCTGAGATGCCGATAGGCCGCCCCGTCCGCCAAAACCGCCTCCTCCGCCTGGCCCCATGCCGCGGCTTAAGACCGCTTTGAAATCGCAGTCTTTCGCCTTAGCCCGGCCGGTCTCGGAGCGCACGTCGCGAAGAATTCCGCTGGAGGTCCACCTGCCGGTAACGCCGACGATCATTGATCCGCCCATAGGATCGTCGATGTGGATAACGTCGCCGGGATGGACATTTTCCTTGACGGCCTTGATGAAATCTTCCGCTCCGGCTGTGCGGAGCATATTATCCATACCACCGGGCATACCTGGCCCACCGCCACCCGGCCGCCGCGCGGCACCCCCGCGCCCCATCATGCCTCCGCGGCCCATCATGCCACCCCGGCCCATCTGAAAGCGCGGTCCTTGCTCTCGCCCAGGTCCCATGCGCGGTTCAGCATTGGTTTGTGATTTCTGTCCGCTGCTGCCTGGTCCCGCGGGCAAGATGCCCGTGCCACTCGGCCCGCCGCCCGGTTCGGGTCCCATTCCAGGATTAGCCCCTTCGACGGAATATGTATCGAAGAGTTTCGGCATCGCGGCGGATTGGATGGAGAATTGCCAATTCGTGAGCATCGATTGCAGTTCTCGCCACAATCTGGCCCCGGTGGAGATTCTGGCCTGAGGATCGCCCGGCGTTCTGTCGCCCGGACCACCCGGCGGTCCGCCCGGAGGGCCGCCCATGAACATCTGCGAATTGATTGCCGGATACATGACCAATGCGGTGCCGGCCAGGGCAAAAGAAAAGATTTGCGCGGCGATGCGCAGCGAGGATTTCTTTTCCAGCCACCCAACCAGTTCGCCCAGCCCGTAGCCGGCCAAACCTGCAAGCGGCCAGTGGATGTTCAGGGAAAGGAACCTGCCGCCAAAACCCATGGGAAAGACGACGACAAAGCCCAGTAGTGCGCCGATCAAGCCCAGCGGAGCGCCGCGGCGGGCGATAAGCCAGGGGATGGAAACCAGGGCCAATGGGGCAAGGAACAATCCCAGATTCGCCCCGCCGCCGAACCCGCCCAGCGAAATCTCGCCGCCAGTGCGGTTGTTGGGCAAAAGCGCCCGGTTGGCCCAAATATGTGCCAGCCACGGGCCGTAAAGCACCACCGGCAGCGAGGCCGCGGTCAAACCCGCCACGATCTTTTTTCCGCGCAAAAGCGTGTTGATCACCAGCGCCGGCGGCAGGAAAAGCCCGATGGGGTGCATGGTTATCACGATGAAATTAATCACTCCACAGGCCAGGAAATGCTCGGTTTCCAGGGCCAAAAATGCCAGCGGCGCCATGACCATCACGCCCGCAACCGCCGTAAACGCGGCCTGCGTCCAGAAAAAGCTGTACGGACCCGCAGAGAAAAATCACGGCGAACAGGGCCGAGCGCGGACCGATGATCCGCCGCAGCCAGATCCAAGTGGTGATCATGCACCCGGGGTAGCAAAGTGCGCTCACCAGAGTGATGTAGGTCCGTGGAGAGATGCCCAATAACGTTAAAAAGTATCCGATTATGTGCAGCGAAGGCGGATAAATATGCACCCGCCCGCCGGGCGCCAGTTCCCAAAAGGCCCGCGTGGTGATTCCACCCGCCTGGGAGAATCCTTCGATCACGCCCATGTGATAATAAGTGTCGATAAACAGGGGATACATCCGCCAGCTCACGGCCGTGGCGATGCCGACGACGATCAGCAGCGCGATGCCGCAGAACGTATAGACGCGAGCGGATGGGCCTTGATCAATTTCACCCGGCTGGCACATAAAATATTACTCCGTTTCATCATTTAAAAACTTGCGCATGGCAAGCCTCGTGCGAGGCAATTGCGAAACAGCGAGAAAAAACAGGCAATTGACCAGCATCCAGGCAAGGATCAGGCTGGAAAAGGCTATTGCATGACCGGCGTCCACACGGCAATGGGCAAAAATGGCCACGAACGCGGCGTCGCGTGTGCCGATGCCGGCCACCGAAACCGGCAACAGCGCAAGCACCGCCGCAACCGACGAACCGGCAACCACGTCGAGCACGCCCAGCGGCAGCCCTATGGCCTTGGCGCAGCAATACGCCGAGGCGAAATACATCGCCGTGGCGGCAAAGGTTGTAAGGATCACGACCAGCCACCACGCCGCGCCGCTTGTACTTATATGCACGGCATTGGCGAATGAATCGCGAAAAAGGTACGCCGCGGCAAGAGTGATGCCGATGGCCATCAAGGCCGCGGCGGCGATAATCGCCCGGCCCGGCAAACCCGGCATGGCAAGAATGCCTCCCAGGCCCAGCGCCAAAAGAACGATGCCGTCGAACACCCGATCCACGAGCGAGGCGGCCACGCCGTCGTATAAAGGCAGGCCGCGCGAAACCAAAAGCGGCGCTTTGGCCAGGTCGCCCACTTTGCCGGGCGTAACCGCACCGGCCAGCATTCCCGCCGCATACACGCTCGTGCTTTCGGCCAGCGATGACTTGAATCCGACCGCTCTGAGGATCCATTGCCAGCGCAATCCTTTTACCGCGATGGAAGGAATGGAGAGCAAACACGCGGAGAGGAACCAGAAAAAGTCGGCGCCACTGACGGCCGACCAGCATTTTTCCGGCCCGATGCGCCAGAGCATGACAAGCAACAAGAGCGGTCCCAGCAACCGCCACCACTGCGACCAACTTCGCCGCTTGTGCAGGGAATCGCTGGCCGGCTTTTTATATTTTTTCGCGGCGGAGTGCCGCCAAACCGTTCTGGCGCCAACATAAACATGACCGATAAGGCCGAAGGGAATACAATCCAAAATCCAGCGGGCCGGACGGCTGCGCAACAGGCGGAAATGCGCGGAAACCAAGGCCTCGGCCATTCGCCGCTTCAAGGGCGGGTTAGGCTCGGGCAGATCGTATTGCGGCGCAGGCCGCCCGCGCCGCTTAAGACCTTGTATGCGCAGCAACGCTCCGGTCTTTTTCAGGTCCAGCCCATGGGCGTGCATGGCCAGGGCCTGGTCCAATTCGATCTCTTCGGCGTCGATAATTCCGCGGGTGATAAGATCGGAAATTATCGATTCACCCCGCTCGGTGCGGGAAACAACCAGCGACGAGCCGAGACCTACACCGTCCCCTGCATCCCAGGCGTCGGCAACCGAGACATCCGCGCCCTCGGCGGCCAGGTCCGCGCACAATAAGCACCTTTCCACGGTGTAAAACGAGATCAGGTGATTGAACTGGAATTTTGGCGCCGCGAACGATCGCCCGTTTTTAAGAATGCAGCGGACTTTTCCGGGCCAAATCCCGTCGCGGTAGCGGATCTCGGCGACCGCCGACAGATCGCGGACTCCATGACGGCGGAGGAAAGTCCGCGTAGCGCCGAAATACAACTGATTTCCGCAGTAAAGCCCGATGATTATCGACACATTCTTCATCACAGGATGATTTCGGCGCTCCAGGGCCCTTAGAGCGTGAATTTGGCAGGGCAAGGCCACTATTGCAAGCCGATCCGCATGTGGATCGATTCCCTTCAGGGCGACATTCGTGGGAGTCACGCAATATTTGCTTTGCGCCGCGTGCACGATCTCGGCCCGCGTCCGGGCGATGCAGGGCCAGGGCCGCCAAGGCGCATGTGGATGCGAATCCAGTACGATCGCCCCCGTGATCTTGCCGCGCTGAAGCAAGTCGCAAAGCATGGCGGTCACCACGCCCCCGCTCGAACCGGCGCCCCACATGACGGTGTTGCAGGCGTGGGCCACGCGAATATGGCGGATCGGACCGAGTTCATCACTCTGGATCGGCGCGTCGGCGGCAGCCGATCGTACATCTGCAAACGATACGTTCCTTCCCGGACACGCATCAACGCACGCGCCGCAGCCAATGCAGGCCTCAGGCCGGACCACGGCGGGCAGGCAGGCTCCGTCTATGGCCGCAAACTCAAAAACGCCCGATGGGCAAACACCGGCGCACGTTCCGCAGCGCGTGCAAAGATTCGTTTCCACCACGTTAAGGGCAAGTTCCCGCCAGGGTCCCACCGCCCGCGAACGCCCGCACACGAAAAACTGCCGGATGCCCAGTTCGCGAAGAGGCGTATGCGCCGCAATCCGCTCGACCAACGGATCCAAGCGCCTAAGCAGCCGCGAACCGACCGGAATAAAAAGCGTGCTCTCGTGGCGCTCCAACTCCAAAACCGCGGCATGAACCAGGCCCTTGACTTCGCCGGTCGAAAGAAAGCGGTGCGGCCCTTCCCCGTGGTTTGGCAGCAACAGTTCGTAAATCCTAAGCGGCAGTTCGGCCGCGACCGGCGGACAACTCAATACCAGGCGTCCGCCCGGCTTGAGCACCCGGGCAAGCTCCAGCAGAAATCCGAGCGGATCGGGCGCGTGCTCGAGCGTCTCAAGGGAAAGGATAAAGTCGAACTCGTCATCGGCAAAGGGAAGAGACATAAGTTCAGTCTGGATAAAAATTTCTTCCGGATATCGGGCCCGGGCCTGGGCGATCAATCGCGGCGAGACTTCGGCATTGACGAGTTGCAGGCCTGGGGCCAGTCGCCTGAAATAATCCACGGCTTCGCCGTTGCGGCTCCAAATATTGAGGGCCCGCATGCCTTCGGCCGCTTGAAAGTGCGTAAACGCCCGCTCGAACCTCTGAAAATGCGAGCCTTTAAGCGACCTGCTTTCGTGGGCGTATCGGTCGGCGACCGAGTCCCAGAACGTCCGGACTTCCTCCATCCGGAAGCGATTTGGCCGGTACAACCGGCCCGAGATAAAGGCCTCGCTCATTCGTGTTTCTCCCGGCGAAGCGCGGCCACCTGGTCCATTACCAGCCCCATGAGAAAGACCATCACCCCCGAGACCGACATGATGACCGAGGTCTGCGGCACGTTGCGGCCGGCGGCGAAATTGGCGATCAGGAACCCGGCGGCAATGAGCAAGAACAATCCGCTCACCGGCAGAAAGACTTTCAAGGGCTCGAAAAGCGTTGTCAAACGCAGGATCAAGAGCAGGGTTTGCAGGCCGTGGCGGGTTTGCGACACCGAACTTGTGCCGATCCGCTTTTTCACGGTGATCGGCACCCATTTCACCGGCCGCCCACTTTTCAGCATGGCAAACGTGCTGGTCGTGGAAAATGAAAAACCGGTGGGCATAAGATGCAGGTAGCGGATGATTACGCTTCGCTTAAACGCGCGGAAACCGGAATTCACGTCCGGTATTTTCATGCCCGCAAGAAAGTTCGCGAAAACGGAAAGGATGAATTTTCCCGGGCGGCGCACAAGCGGCTCATGGGAGTCGCGCGATCGGGTGCCCACCACCATGTCGTACGGGCCGATTTCGTCGAGGAGCCGTTTGACGTCATGGGGATTGTGCTGCCCGTCGCCGTCGAAGCAAACAATGAAATCGCCTTTGGCCATCCGGCACCCGGTCTTGAGGCTTGCGCCGTAACCCTTGTTCCAATCGTGGCGGACGACCCGCGCCCCGGCCAGGGCGGCCAGTTCGCCCGTATTGTCGGTCGATCCGTCGTCTACAACGATGATCTCGTAGTCCGGGTATAGGGCCATCAGGTCAGCGACGACCCGGCCGATGGCCTCCGCCTCGTTGAGTGCGGGAACGACCACGGTTGCCGAGCATTGAACTTCCCGCTCCTCAGCCCGCCCGGGACCCGGAGCGCTAACGGGGGAGAGATGCTCCAGGGTCCCGGGACGAGAGCTGATTACATTCGCATGTCCTCCTGGGATTTGCGTCTTCATAGACGGATAAACGGGAAAAGGCGCGGAATTTCTACAGGTCTGATGCCATATTCCCGGGGTTCAACAAGTCAGGGAATACTGCGCGTTACAGCCCGCCCCAATTTCGAGATTAATCCCCGGCACCCCCACCAAAGAGTTTATAGATGGTGGATTCGCAAATGTAGTAGAATTATGGATTCGTTTTTCGTTTAACAATTCAGAGACTTACAGTGGTCGATACGGTCGAAGGATCTGACGGACTGGCGGATCGGCTGAAACACGGCGACGTCCAGGCCTTGGCCGAGCTTTTCTCCCGGCACCGGGAACGGCTGTGGCGGATGGTTGGCTTCAGGATGGACCACCGGCTGCTGGGGCGCGTCGACCCCGACGATGTGCTGCAGGAGGCGTATCTTGCCGCTGCCCGGCGCATCGACCGTTACGGCGAAGATTCATCGTTGTCTCCGTTTGTCTGGTTGCGAATGATACTCATGCAGACCATGATCGATATCCACCGCCACCACCTGGGCGCACAGATGCGCGACGCCGGCCGGGAAATCGGCCAACTCGTCAGGTATCCGCAAACCACTTCCGCATCGCTGGCGTTTCAGTTCGCCGGGAAATTCACCTCGCCCAGCCAGGCGGCCGCCCGCGAGGAAACGCTCTTGCGCGTGGAACAGGCCATAGCGGCCATGGATCCGCTGGACCAGGAAGTCCTTGCGCTAAGGCATTTCGAGGAACTTACAAACAGCGAGGTCGCGGAGGTGCTCGAGATTCAGCAAAAAGCGGCCAGCATCCGTTACGTCCGCGCGATCAAGCGGCTCCGCGCGGTTCTATCGCAATTGCCCGGGTTCTTGGAAGGACCGTAAAATGTCACAAGCCGATGCCCAGCGCGATCCTCTGGAAGTCCTGGCGGCGGAATTCGTCGAGCGGCAGCGGGGCGGGCAGTCGCCCTCGATCTCCGAATACGCGGCGAAACATCCGGAATTGGCGGCCGAGATCGAGGACCTTTTCCCGGCCATTGTCGCCCTGGAACAACTCAAGGCGCAAAAGGCCGAGGCCGGCAGCGGCCGCGTTTCGCTGGGGGCGCCGAAATTGGAACGCCTCGGCGACTTCCGCATCCTCGGCGAAATCGGCCGCGGCGGCATGGGCATCGTGTACGAGGCCTTTCAGGAATCGCTGGGTAGGCATGTGGCTGTAAAGGTCCTGCCCAGGCAATCGCTTCTGGACGCCAAACACTTGCAGCGTTTTCAGCGTGAGTCACAGACCGCCGCCCGCCTGCACCACACCAACATCGTGCCCGTCTTCGGCGTCGGCGAGCAGGAGGGATTTCACTATATCGTCATGCAGCTCATCCGCGGCGTTGGCCTGGATGCGATCCTCGCCCGGATTCAACAAGCCGATCGGCCGTCCGGCGCCGGCTCGGCGTCCGGCGCATCTATGGATGAAAATGTGCTTGCTAATAATGTAGGACGACTTTCAAAGTCGTCCTACGAGGCACAGCCGCGCTCGCCATCAGCCGGCGAAACCGCCCGCCTTGCCGAAATGCTGTTAAATGGTCGATTCTGGCAATTAAAAGATTCACAACTCTCGCAGTTTATCGCCGGCGAAACCGTTGAACCGGCTGAGGAAAACAAATCCGGTTTTACTTCCTCGAAAACAGTCGGCCCGGGCGAATCGACCGAAGATTTTCAGCGATCGCGGGGCACCAAGGTGGCCCCGAGCAGCGATGCTCCATTAAACAAAATCGCGGCGAAAGTAATAAGTCCCACGACTCGGCGGCTAAGGCCGGGCTATTGGCGAAGCATCGCCGCAATCGGCCTGCAAGTGGCCGAGGCCTTGAATTACGCCCACGCGCACCATACCCTGCATCGCGACATCAAGCCGGCCAACCTGCTTTTGGACTCCCAGGGCGTGGTCTGGATCACCGACTTCGGCCTGGCCAAGGCCATGGAACAGGATAATGTAACGCAAACAGGCGGGCTGGTGGGAACATTGCGTTACATGGCCCCGGAGCAGTTTTTCGGCCAATTCGACGCCCGCAGCGACATCTACAGCCTGGGCTTGACCCTTTACGAGTTTCTCACCCTGCAGGCGGCGTTCGAGGGCACGAACCGCAGCAGCATTATCCAAAAGATCACACACGGCGAGCCGATCCGCCCGCGCAAACTCAATCCCTCCATCCCCCGCGACCTGGAAACCATCGTCCTGAAGGCTATAGCCCGCGATCCGGCACACCGCTACCAATCGGCGGGCGACCTGGCCCGCGACCTCCAGTGTTTTCTCGAGGACCGGCCCATCCGCGCCCGCCGGGCCTCGGCCGTGGAAAAGGCCTGGCGCTGGTCGCGGCGCAACAAGGTCGTGGCAACCCTTGGCGCAAGCACGCTCGCACTTATCGTCCTGGTGGCCATCGTGGCCAGCGTCGGATATGTGCGCACCAAACAGGCCAACAAGGAAGAGGCGATCGAGCGGAAAAAGGCGGAAAAAACCTCGGCCCTGGCACTGGAGGCTTTGGACAACATCTTTCAGCAGTTCGCCCCGGACGGCATACCCGCCGCATCCGCGCTCACCGTGGTGGACGACACGGGCAAGGAAATTACCGTCCCGATCCAGCCCGTGTTGTCCAAAGAGGCGGCCGCACTCTTGGAACGGATGGTCGCCTTTTACGACCGGCTGGCCGCACAGGGCGGTGACGACGCTAGGCTCCGCCGAAAAGTCGCCGAGGCCAACCGCCGCATCGGCGATATTCGCCAGCGCCTGGGAAACTACGAAGAATCCAAGTCCGCCTACCTCCGCTCCATCGAACTGTACAAGCAACTCGCCGAGGCGTCGGGCGAAAATGCGGAACTCCGCACCGAAATCGCCAGAGTCCAGAACGAACTCGGAAACGTGTACTGGGCGATGAACGATATGCCGGCAGGCCAGGCCTCGCGTCGTGATGCCCTTGCCACGCTAAAAGCGGCCTCCGCGGAATCTTCCGCCTTGCCCCAGTACCAATACGAATTGGCCCGCACATTTTATTTTCTCGGCAAGGGACCGGGCCGAGAATCGGGGCCTCCTCCGTTTGCATTGGGCGGTATGCGCGGTCCAGGGCCAGGACCGGGACCAGAAGGTTTTGACAGTCGGCATGGCCCGCCTCCACCGCCTCGCGGCCAAGGCCCCGGCCCGCCGGACAGGCCCATCGGTCCGCCGGACTTCGGTTCTGACCGCCGCGGTCCCGGGCCGGGTCCAAACGGACCGTTTCCCAATTTTTTCCCAGATGAAAGGGGAGACAGCCTACGCAAGGCCGTCAAAATCCTGGAACGGCTCGTCGCCGAGCATCCCGACGTGCCGGATTATCGTCTCCTGCTGGCTCAATGTTATCGGGATGGCTCGTTTCGATGGTTTGGCCGCGGTCGGGACTCGGGTCAGCAGTCCGCTGACAAGGCAGTCGAAATCCTGCAAAAATTGGTGCAAGAATATCCAGACGTCCCTGATTACAGTTACGATCTGAGCGAAACCTACGCCACTGAAGCCGCTCAAACTCTGTTCTCCTCCGAGGCAGGAGATTCACGCAGGAGCGCGGATATTCCCGTCCGCCCTATCCCATTCTCCTCCGAGGCAGCAGACCCCGCCGCACGGCAACGCTCCCGCGAACTGCTGGAAAAGGCCCTGGCCATATCCGAAGATCTTGTGGCAAAACATCCCAATATTCCCGATTACGCGGTCTCCCAGGTTTATATTCTCCTGCGATTGGCGGGCGTGCTCCAGGAAAGCGATCGCTCCGGCGCCGAATCCAACCTGCGCAAGGCCCTTGATTTGCAATCGGCCCTGGTTCGCCGTTATCCGCAAACTACATCCTACAAGTTCGGAATGGCGATGATTCAAGAGTCGCTTTCCGTGTTGCTCGAAGAGCAGAATAATTTGTCCGAGGCCTGCTCCATGCTCTTCGCGTCCATCGCTTCGCTAAAAGAACTATCGCAGACCGATCCCAAGGGTCCTCCTTTGCAGGGCATTTTGGGCCATCATTACATGAGCCTGTCCGATTTGCTCCGCCGCTTGGGCGAATACCAGGCTGCCGCCGAAGCCGCCGCCCAGGCCAATAAACTCCGCCCGGGACCGTAACGATCTGCCCTGTGATTAATAGATAACATGAGCAATCTGGGTGGTGTGGATAATTTAATTTTGATCCCTATTACCCTTTGTCTTTAGCTCCCGATCAATCTGCTCTTGCCGCCTAATGTTGGCCTTGTTACTATCCGCCCTGCTTGTCTGGGGAAATTAAGGAGAGAGCGGGCATTTCTGTCCGCTTTTTGGAGATTATCGCCATGCCACGATTTTCAGGCGGGACATGGTTGCTCGGTTTTTTGCTGGCCGCCCTGGCCGGATGCGCCGACAATCCCATGGTGCTGAAGGGCAAAGTCACGCAGTACGAACAGCAGCAGCAGGCCATGTCGCGGCAATATGCCGAGTTGCAAAATCGGGCCAACGCCCTGGATAAAGACAACCAGGAACTAGGGCAGCTTTTGGCCCAATCGCGGCAGCAGTCGAAGGTCTTTGAAGACCAGTTGGCGGCCACGCGCGACCAGCTCCGCGGCACCACAGCCCAACTGGCCCAGACCCGCTCGGATAAGGAAAGCACCGACAAGAAAGTCCAGGCCATGACCGCCTCGATGCAGCGCCAAGGCGGAGTGACCATCACGCCCAAC
The DNA here is from genome assembly GCA_963838495.1 of Pirellulales bacterium. Classification (GTDB taxonomy): domain Bacteria; phylum Planctomycetota; class Planctomycetia; order Pirellulales; family Thermoguttaceae; genus JBEKIK01. The sequence goes on from CAWIRC010000001.1 coordinate 2,645,883, forward strand.
AACAGTTTTCTGCAAACCCTGCCGGCCATCAACCTGCCCGACGTTTTCGTCCGCCGCGACAGCGACGTGATCCGCGTGGAACTTCCCTGCAGCCGGCTCTTCGATACAGGCAGCAACCGGCTGAAGCCCGGCGGGCCGGAATTAATCGTCGGCGCGGCCACCGAGCTTATGCGCAGTTATCCCGATCAACTCATCGGCATCGAGGGCCACACCGACAACGACCCGGTCTCCGGCGGCCAATGGCGGAGCAATCATGAACTTTCCATCGCCCGGGCGATGGCCGTTTACGACGTGCTCGTGACCCGCACCCGATTGCAAGGCGATCAACTCTTCGTCGTCGGCCACGGCTCTAACCATCCCGTGGTCTCCAACGCAACGGCCGAAGGCAAACAGCGCAACCGCCGCGTGGAAATGGTGGTCTATCCCGAGCGCAAAGGGCAGTAGCTGATAGTGGACAGTGGACAGTGAACAGTGTTGGTAGGACAACTTTAAAAGTCGTCCTACAGTCATCGCGAAACCGCAAGCGGTTCCATTCATCCTTAACACCTGTCCCCTGATCCCTGTCCGCTGTCCCCTAACCTCTCAGCCGCCGCAAACCTTGCAGGGCTTGCCCTCATCGGGTCCGCAAGGCCGGCCCTTGGTCTTTTGATAATACCGGCACTTGCTGTTGTGGCGGACGTTGCTGGAAGTGGTAAGCCAATACTTCTTTTCTTGATCGGCTGACGATTTTGCCGTCCCGGATGGATTCTTATCGTCTGCCTTGGCGCCGAAGGGGTCTTCGGCATTGCCGTCGGCGGTCTGCTGGCGCCACTGCCAGGGCGGAACCGGATTCTCTTCGGCCCATAGGCCGATTTTCGCCTTTCTGGTCTCATCTTCGGCGGCGGCCAATGTCTTGGAGTCCGAATATGCCTTGTAATGCCAGGCCAAACCTTGTTTCACCATTTCCAGGTTGGCGTTTTTTCCGTCGATCTCGACAATGCCCAACGTGTTGCCGTACACGTCCTGTCCGAATGTCGAAACCTGGACCGTCTTTTTCAACGCCATGTCCGACAGCGCCTTGGCCGCTTGTTTGCCGAATGGCTGATCGTCCTCGGGAGCGTCGATTCCCAGCAAGCGGATTTTGTATTCCTTGTTGTCGACCTGCAACGTCAAGGTGTCGCCGTCGGTTACGTAAGTGACCTTGCCTTTAAGCGTCCGGCCTTTTGTAATCCCCGGGGCGGGCTTTTTTCCCGCGTTTGAGTCGTTGCGAGTTTTTGCCGTTGTGTCTTTTAGCGTGTCCGCAGTTTGCCCGGCATCGGCCGACGGCTTGTTTTCCTTGGTAGCAGTTGAACCGGTTCTATCCTGTGCAAGGGCCATGCCGGACAAGTTGGCGGCAACAAGTAAAATAAGAAGTTTAAAAAGAAATTTATTGTCTATGGACCTTATTGTCATGGTTTCTCCTTTTAGAAAATGCCCTTAACAAAAAATCGCCCGTGTTCAAACGAGATCGCCCATAGTCAGGCAAGAATACCCTCAATTTATCGTTTCTTACCCGAATTTCAATAGCGCACTGCCTTGCCCAATACACATCCTCGTAATATTAACCGGCAATGGAGTCCAGCCAATTATGCAGGAATTATACGGGCAAGACGCCCGTGCCACCCTTAGAAGCGCGACCAATGGTCACGGCTTTACACTATAATTTATCAACCGCCCCCGGCGGTGGGCTGATTGGGCATTCCGCTCATGGGAATGATGGCGGGAGAAATCGGCGCGATGGCCGGCGCTTGGGGGCGGCCTTGTTGGCCGTGGGCAGTTTAAGCGTAAAGGCCGTGCCCCGCCCCACCGTGCTATCCACGCGCATGCGCCCGTGATGCGATTCGATGATGTCGCGGCACATGGAAAGTCCAAGACCGGTGCCACCCTTGCCGCTTGCATCCGGGCCTTTTTTCGTGGTGAAGAAGGAATCGAAAATCTTGGGCAGCACCTCCGGCGGAATGCCGCAGCCGTTGTCGCGGACAACCAGGTCGACCATGTCGTTGTCGGCGTCGTAAACCAACTTGATCAGCATCCGCCCGCCGTTGGGCATGGCCTGCCGGGCGTTGATCAAAAGGTTCATCAGCACCTGTTGAATCTGGTTGCCGTTGACGTAGGCCTGCGGCACGTCTTGCAGTTGCTTCTCCACGATGACGCGATATTTATTCATCTCCCGTTCCAAGAGCAACAGCGTGTCCTCGATCAGTTGCTTCAGATCGGTGGGCTCCTGTCCGGCCGAGCGATTTCTGGCCATTCCCAAAATGGTGCTGGTAATTCGCGACGCGCGGTTGCAGGCGGTAAGAATTTTATCGAAGCACTTATCACGGGTGGGGGTGTCTTTGTGCCGCATGCCCATCTTGGCGTAATTCAAAATCGTCGTCAGTATGTTGTTGAACTCGTGAGTAGTCGTGCCGGCCAGTTCGCCCAAGGCGGTCATGCGATGGGCCTGGGCAAGCTGCTGCTTGAGGATTTCGACCTGTTCTTGCAGATGGGGATGATCTTCGCGGCCATTCATGATATTAAAATGCTCCCAAAGTCTATTCAAAGCGCCGGATTGTCACGATTTTTTCCAGAATACCTGATTCACCCGTCTGCCCCAAGATTGGCGTTCTTTCTGTTTTACGGGAATTTCGCTTCTTAACTCTAAAGAAGGCAAAAGGTTAGCCTATGTGACCCTATCGTCGATCTCGGCTGGGCAACTATAGATGAACACGCTATAATCCTCACCCGGCATGGAAGTGGGAGATATGGAGAAGCTGGGATGCACACGGTAGAAATGCTTGGACACGGACTGGATGCGATCTCGCGCCTGGGATATCAAATCCGTCAGGAATATCTCGGCGGCAACGGCGGCGGGGGCTGCGAACTCAAGGGCAATAAAATCTTCTTCCTCGATCTGGCCCTGGACCCGGCCGAACAATTAGACCAGGTCGTTGACACGCTCCGCCACGACACCGGCGCCCAGAATCTGCCTATGCCGCGTCAACTCCGCGATCTCTTGCGCTGCGGAAAAGCGCGTAACTTACGGCTTGCTTGGTGTTGCGGAAAATATAATGCCAATTATTGCTTCCAAGCCATTCGCCGCCTGCGCAGGATCAGCAATATTCCTGCCATGCCCGCCAGTGCCAGGCATACGCTTGGCTCGGGCACATACATTATCGCGGCTATGTAGCCCACGTCACCGGCGGGATAATAGTTTATGTCGCCGCTGTAGAAGTCGTTGAACCAGGCATAATAGTTGTGGCCTAGATAAGCGACGGGACCAATATTATAGTCAGAGTAGGTATTCAAGTCACCCGGCCCGGACCAATCGGCGTCGCGGTCGGAGTCGGTCACCTGAAATGTGCCATAAGGCGGCTGTGACTGGGCAAGGATTTGTTGTATGGTCAGGGCGTGCCCCCCGTAATGATTTCCGCTGCTGTCGAGCAGCGGCCACATTCCGATGCCGACCTGCCAGCCCTGGGCCAGGTAGTTGGCCACTGCGGTGCGAGGGTTGACGTCCTGCCAAGCATAAAGGCCATTGCTAAACTGAAGGGATTGGGTCCAGGTCAAGACGTTCATCGTGAGATTGGCCGCCTGCGCAGGATGTTGTGTTTTCCAGTAATCAATAACGTACCCCTGCAGTCCGCCGTCGTCCCAGGTTAGAGTTCCACTCGGGCTGGGAACGCCGTTTAGCGCGTAGTCCATGTACAGGCCATTGGCGTCGCTTATCAAGTTCGCTTGTTTCAGCATGTTCACACCCGATGCCAGCCAACAGGAATTGTCCTGCGCCGAAGTGGGATGCAGCCAGCCGCCCTGTGCGGTAGCCGCAAAGGGCTCGCCCGGGTCGTGCTGGCTGTTTACGTTCAAGTCGTCGAACCAGAGCGGAGATCCCATGTTCAATTTGTCCTGGTCGCTATACGCTCCCAATGCAAGCGGCATCTGGGAATTCACGGGGACGATCGTATTGCCATCCAGAGCGATTTTTGCCTGGGCAAAAACGAGTTCGCTAATTGCAAAGAGCAAAACCGCCGCTAAAACCAGAACATTGCACAACCGGCCGAAGCTGCTGACGCATTTCATATATTGCTCCCAAGCGTGGTCCGCGGGCCTGCAAGCAAACTGCTGAAATACAGTCAGACAATGCGCCGCTAGAACCGCATGGACGTAACCATTCGGAATAGTTCGAAGCTGACGACTAGAGAATTACCGTTTGAAAGAAAGAGCGACGTCGGCCGCAAATGCGGGATTCGCTCGGGCAAACGGAGGATGCTGCCTCGTTAAATAAAAATGGGAGAATTTCAGGATCGCTAATATGGCTAGTAGTATAGCATGGTATGAATCATTGTCAATAGTCGGGGAGTATAAAAAACTGATTTTTTTGCTTTGAATTAGACATACAGTCCGTGGCCTTCAATGAATTTTTCTACTGCTCGGGTGGTATAGTAACAAATGCTCTTCTTCTCAGCCACGCGGCGGCGGATTTCGCTGGCGCTTATGCCGATCTCGGGCATTTCCACCTGGCAGCGGCGGATCTCTTCGATCCGTTGCGCATTAGTCACGGCGCCCAGGCAAGAAAAATCCACAGGCGGCATGCCCGCGCGATGCACCACAACCGGGACGGCTAATTCGCAAACCCGCTCCGGCTCTCGCCAATGGGGCAGGTCCAAAAGCATGTCCTCGCCCATCAGGAAGAACAATTCCCGGGCAGCGTCTTCATCGCGAAAGTGCGCGAGCGTATCGACGGTGTAATTTACACCGCCGCGGTCGGTTTCGTAGGCGCATACCGAGAATGCCGGATGGCCGGCAATAGCCAGCTTGAGCATTTCGATCCGCTGCGCTGCGGGCGTTAATTCCCGATTTTGTTTATGCGGCGGCACCGCCGCGGGCAGGAACCAAACGGCGTCCAGCCCGCGCTCAGTCCGGCAGCACTCGGCCAGCATCAAGTGGCCGTAGTGCACGGGATCGAACGTGCCGCCGAAAATACCTAGTCGCATAATGTTTACATCCCGGATAATTGAGTATAAGCTATCAGTAGTCGGCTTTCAGCCTACAGCCTGAAAGAATCATTTTTTCCATTCGATATTATAGAGATTTTAATTAGAAGGCGATAGCTAACCATTGATTACTGAAAGCTGGAAGCTGATAGCCGGTAGCTGAAAGCTATGTTTCATGCCCCAACAACGCACGCTTTTCGACAAACAGCCCGAGCCTTGGGAGGCCGACGATCAGGCCGAGCGGACGATCGCCACGGTGATATTGTCGAGCGGGCCGGAGCAGGAGTTCGATTACCTGGTGCCCGACGAGCTTTGCCAGTCTATCGAGCCGGGCCGCCGGGTGCGCGTGCCTTTGGGACATGCGAACCGGCCGGCTTTGGCCTATTGCATCCGCGTGGAGGGACGCCCGGTTGGCACGCGCAAACTTAAATCCATTCAAGCCGTTGTCGACCAGCGAACATTGCTCTCGCCGCCGATGCTCCGCTTGACCCGCTGGCTGGCCGATTATTATCTTTGCCCCTGGGCGACGGTCCTGGAGACCGTCCTGCCGGCCGGCGTGCGCAGCGGCGCGGGCACACGTCTAACTACGTTTTTGAGCATCGATCCGGGAGCGACAAAACGTTTATCACAAGAAAAATTTCCTCCAAAGCAGGCCGCCGTGTTGAAGGCGCTATCAGAATCGGACTCCCCGATGACCGCCGCCGAACTCGCCCGGGCGGCCAAGTGCGGCCAGGCCCCCATCAAAACCCTGCAACGCAAGGGCCTGATCCGAGCGCAATCCGAGCGCGTGCAAATGCCGAAGTATTCGGCCGCGCCTGTGAAGCGGGAAAAGCACCTGGTTCTAAACGCCGATCAACACAAGGCCCTGTCCGCGATCATCGAGACCATGAATTCCCGCCGGCATCGCACCATCCTCATCCACGGCGTTACCGGCAGCGGCAAAACCGAGGTCTACATCCAGGCCATACAAGAGGTGATCCACTTCGGGCGTCAGGCGATAGTGCTGGTGCCGGAAATCAGCCTTACGCCGCAAACGGTGGAGCGGTTCCGCTCGCGATTCGGCGAAGTGGCCGTGCTGCACAGCCACTTAAGCGACGCCGAGCGGCACTGGCACTGGCAGCGGATCGCCGAAGGCACGGTTTCGGTGGTCGTGGGCGCGCAGAGCGCGATTTTCGCCCCCACGCCGCATCTGGGACTCATCGTACTGGATGAGGAACACGAATCGTCATTCAAACAAGATTCAGCCCCGCGCTATCACGCCCGCGACGTGGCCCTGATGCGGGCAAAGGCCGAAGCGGTGCCGCTGGTCCTTGGTTCGGCCACGCCCTCGCTGGAAAGCTGGCATCGCGCACAAACGGGCGAATATGTTCTGGTGGAGATGCCGCGGCGGGTTTTCGACCGCCCGCTGCCCGCCGTAGGCACGGTCGATCTAAGGATCGACAAGTCCCGGCGAGCGGTCACCCGCGGATCGATCGGCCGGCAATTGCACACGGCCATGGGCAAGGCATTGGAAGCGGGCGGGCAGGTTATTTTGCTCTTGAATCGGCGCGGTTTCTCCACGCACATCCAATGCCCGGCTTGCGGCTATGTGCTCGAGTGCCCGCACTGCGACATCGCGCTCACGCATCATCGAACGCAAGAGATCGCACTCTGCCATTTTTGCGACTACCAGATCCCTTCGCCGAGCAAATGTCCGAAATGCGAATTTGCAGGCATTCGCTATAGCGGGCTGGGCACGCAGCGCCTGGAGGCCGAAGTCCGGGCAAGATTCCCAAACGTCACTTGCCTGCGCATGGATACCGACACCATGCAAGGCCACGGCAGCCACGAACGGGCGCTGGCGGCCTTCCGCTCGGGCAAGGTGAGCATCTTGCTTGGCACGCAGATGATCGCCAAGGGCCTGGATTTCCCCAACGTCACGCTGGTGGGCGTAATCAATGCCGACACCGCCTTGCACCTGCCCGATTTCCGCGCGGCCGAGCGGACTTTTCATCTTGTCACTCAAGTGGCTGGCCGGACCGGCCGGGGCGAAAAAGGCGGGCACGTCCTGGTGCAAACATTCAATCCCGAACACCCGGCCATCCAGGCCGCCATCCGCCACGACTACGCCGCCTTTGCCGCCGGAGAATTGCCCATCAGGCAAATGCTCCGCTACCCGCCCTTTTCAAGCATGATCCGCCTGGTGATCCGCGGCCCGTCTGAGCCCATCGCCCGGGAATTCGCGAATTTTCTTGTCGGGCGGTTAAAAGAATCGCTACAAGAAAGTGTGCCACTGGCTTCGCCAGTGCCGGAAGGAGTGTCACCGACTTCGCCTGTGCAGGAACATACCCGAGTATTAGGCCCGGCCCCGGCGCCCTTTGCCCGATTGCGCGGCATGTACCGTTTTCAGATCCAACTACAAGGCGCAGACGGTGACCGGCTCCGCGAGGCCGTGCGCCAAGCAACGGTCAACATAAAAGAGCCCGATGGCGTGCAATGGATCACCGACGTCGATCCGCTGGACATGATGTGAGGAAATAAGTCCATAATCGATCAATTCAACTGTCTTTTTCCACTGGCAAATTCAGCCTAATTACCGTAAAATGCCGGAATCATGTCCTACAAGTCCTTAAAACGCGCCTTGGGCGAGACCAGCCTGGAGCGGAAGTGCCGCTTCCTGTTCGGGACCTGTTTGTTTCTCCTGATCGCCGCGAGTTTCTGGGCATACGACATTCTCACCGAGCGGGTGGTTTACGAACAAAATCAAATCAGAGGGCAGCTCCTGGTCGATCGCGCCATTCAAGCCCGTCACGTGGAAAACCTGGCAAGCATCCTGAACATAGTTCGGAAAACCCCGCCCTCGGAAAAAGATCAAGACTTGATGAAGAGCGACGCGGCTCTCATCCAGGACATAACGAAACTCGCCAGCAAGCAACAGTTCGAATGGTATTTTATTTGGGCCAACAGCACCGACAAGTCAAACCAGCCCCGCACGCCATACGAAGAAGAACTGTTGGAAAAATACAAGAACAAGCCTCCTCCCGGCCCCTCGGCCGACAGCAACGTTCCCGAATTCGAGGAAGGCCCGCCCGAAAACGACAAATATATTTATTATCAGGCAATTCGCGCGGAAAGATCGTGTCTGATTTGTCATGTCACGCCGCTGGGCGGATCGGGCATAGATATGACGGGCACGGGGCTGGCTCTGGGCTGGGTGACCGCCGCTCACGAAGGCGATTTATTGGCTATCGCCAAGGTGGCTATTCCCAACGGCCCCATGGAAGAAAAACTCAACCTGAACAGGGCCATCCTCATGGCCACCGCCATCATCACCGTGATCCTGGCCATGTTCGCCGCGTATCTGATCGTCCGCTATGTCATCGTCAAGCCGCTCCGTCACCTGCGCGACGTGAGCGACGCCATCAGCCGCGGCGACATCTCGCAGCGGGCCGACATCCACACCGGCGACGAATTCGAAGAGCTGGCCCTGGCCTTCAACCGCATGTTGCGCCACCTTACGACCATCCAGGAAGAACTCCGGCAGGTGAACGCCAACCTCGACGGAAAGGTGGACGAATTGGCCCAGGTGAATATGCGGCTCTATGAACTGAACATGCTTAAAAGCGATTTCCTCGCCACCATGAGCCACGAGCTGCGCACGCCGCTTAACAGCATCCTCGGGTTCAGCGAGGTGCTGGAGTCGATCGATTCGCTGGACGAAAAGCAAAAACGCTACGTGCAGAACATCCAAAATTCGGGCGCACGCTTCTGGACATGATAAACGACATTCTCGATCTGGCTAAAATCGAGAGCGGCAAAATGGACACCCGCGTGGCCGATTTCCACATAAACAACGTGATCGCCGCGCAGTGCGACATGGCCCGGCCGCTGTCGGAAAAAAAGAACATCGATTTGCAGGTCAACATTCAGCCCGGCCTGCCGCCCATGCGCCAGGACCAGGCCCGCGTGCAGCAGATCCTCAACAACCTGCTTTCCAACGCCATCAAGTTCACGCCCGAAGGCGGCTGGATCACGGTTTCGGCCGAGCGGGACGACAGGGATTTCCTCGTGCTCAGGGTAAGCGACACCGGCGTGGGCATCGCCGAAGAGGACCGGCAGGCGATTTTCGAGAAATTCCGCCAGGGCCGCACCGCCATGCCCACCGGCGAGGCCATCACCCGCGAGCATTCGGGCACGGGCTTGGGCCTTTCCATCGTCAAGGAACTGTGCAAACTCCTGGGCGGCGAGATATCGGTGGAAAGCGAATTGGGCAAAGGCAGCACCTTCACCGTTAGCCTGCCCTGGACCCTGCAAGAACAACCCCGGCTCGATTCCGCCATGATCGAAGGCTTCAACGAATTCGCCAAATCACGCCTGGACCTGATTCACCACGAACGGCAAACGGCGGAATGAAACCGCAAGCTAGCAGCCGCACGCAGCAAAATAACGATTATAACAACGCGACCGACCAGACTTTGTTTGGAGCACGTCGCGGCATAATAAAAAATGACTCCGAGTAAAACCAAACCCGTTTCGTCCTCCGAGGTCCAATTGTTCGCCGACGGGGCGTGCTCCGGCAATCCCGGGCCCGGCGGCTGGGCGTTTATATTGAAACATCCCGGCTCGGGTAAAGTCCTGGATAAATCCGGGGCCGATCGCGAAACCACCAACAATCGCATGGAACTTACCGCCGTGATCCGCGGCCTGGAGGCCCTGAAACGCCCAACGTCCGTGGAACTAATCACCGACAGCATGTACGTGGGCAAGGGCTTAAGCGAGTGGCTGCCCAAGTGGAAGGCGAACGGTTGGCGCCGCCGCGAAGGCAAAAGCCTCAAAGAAATCAAAAACGAGGACCTGTGGCGGCGTCTGGATGAACTAACCGGCCGCCACAAGATAAAATTCACCCACGTCCGCGGCCATGCCGGCCATCCGGAAAACGAACGCTGCGACGCCCTGGCCGTGGCGGCGTATCAAAAGTATTTGGGATAAAAGAATAAAAAGATAAGAAAGGGACGCATCTTTTTATCTATTTACATATGAGAATTGACATATGCAAGAGAATTTCAATTGCAAATTAGCCATCGATCTCTGGACAGATGTGTACAATAGCGGCTTTAAGTGGGAATGCCCAGATGAGGTTGTTCGCATCGCTGCCATCTGTGGATTTGGTGTGTTAACAAGCAAGGCGATGGCCGATGCTGTTGATGCCATCAGGAAAGACTTCCGCCGCGCGGACGGGTCTTACAGCCTTGAGATGTACCAGCAGCTAAGGCCGTCAGAATGTGCGCGAAGATGGGCGAATTGTCTATTGGTCGCCGCCACACGATACCCGCCCGGAAAGAACGACTATCCAATCCACGAGCCGCTCGGGCATGTGGTTGGTGTACCGCCCTGCTTCGGCCAAGCCCGGAAGGGAGCATGGACAGACGAGTGCTATAGAGCGGCGTGGGGCAATGTCCTTCCCTGGGGCCTCGAAGTCGCTGAGAAGCCGTGCCCTCTTTGTAAGCGATTAATGAAATATTGGTGTTGGGGAAAACAAGACGATCCGGGTTTCCGATGGGTCATTGATCATAAGAAAGCTCACGCCGTTGGTGGATGCGTATGTCATTTCAACCTGCAAGCCTTATGCCCTTCGTGCAACAGTTCGAAGGGAAGGTATTGAACTTTAGGATTGAGGATGATAAAGGCGACGCAGCTCTTTTTCTGGATCCCGTTCAGCGATTTCCAACACTTGCCGATACACCTCGGCCACGCCTTGGGCCATGCTGCGGTGGGAAAAGAATTTGGTCTGGCGCTGGATCGTGCTTTGGCGCATTGACGACCAATCGTATTTGCCGGAAATAATATCGGCCACGGCCTGGGCAAGGGCATTTTGATCGCCGGGCGGGACGATCACGCCGTCTTGTCCATGGCGGATGGCTTCAGACACGCCTTCCACGTCGGCGGCCACTACCGGCACGCCGGCGGCCATGGCCTCCAAGAGCACCATGGGCAGCCCTTCGCCGAACAGGCTGGGCAGAACGAACAGGTCCATCGCGAAAAGTTCGGATGTAACATCGCTGGCAAAGCCCGTCCACTCGATTATGTCTTCCAGGCCCAGGCGAGCCGCAAGTTCGCGGATATGTCTTTCATACTTGGGTGACTCAAAGGCGCCCACGGCCAGAAGTCGCACGGGCAATCCCTGATCGCGCAAAAGCGCCATTGCCTTAAGCAGAATTTCCATGCCTTTTCGCGGGCGGAAGAGCGCCACCGTGCCCAGGGTCCACTCAGTGCGCGGGGGAGTGCGGAAGGGAATTTCGTACAAGGCCGGCACTCCGTTATGCACCACGTCGATGCGCGAGGCATCGAATCCCTGCCGCATCATGTGCCGCTTGAGGCTTTCCGAAACCGCGATCAAGCGGATCGCCCGCCGCAGGCTGTATTTTTCGACTAAATTATTGATGCGATTTCGCCACGGCCGGTCGGTATTGCGCAAAGCCGGGCTGTGCACATGATAGACCATGGGCACGCCGGTGATCTTTGCCGCCAGGCTGCCCACCAGCGCGGTGCGCACCGAATGGGCGTGAATCAGGTCGCATTTTTCCCCGCGCACAAGCTCGGCGATCTTTTTGGCCACGCCCAAATCCAGGCGGTTGCGCATAGGCAGGTTATAAAGGGGCGTTTTTTGCGATTGGCGCAGTTCGGCGAATCGGCCGGGTTTTACAGATGCAAATACGACTTCATAGCCGCATTCGGGCAGGCACTGGGCCAAAAGGTCTTGCACCCGTTCCGCACCGGCATAATGCTCGCCGTTGACCAGGTGCAGCACCCGGGCGACGCAAGTAGTGCGTAAAGGCCGCTCTTGTGCGCCGGGCACGGCCGATGGCGGCACTACCACCACCGGAACCGATTCGGGCAGCAGATTGTCAAAAGGGATAGTGGACATTACTTACAGCCAGCAATGGGAACAAAGCCCCCGGTGTATTCACCGGGGGCTAAATATGATTGTCAATTTATTATCAATACGCATTTTGCCCCAAAAGCACGACCCACGCGGTTTTGAACAATATTTTGACATCCAGCCACAGCGACCATTCGCGGATGTATTGCAAGTCGCATTCGATACGTTTTTCCATTTTCTCGGGTGTATCGGTTTCGCCCCGCCAGCCGCTGACCTGGGCCAGACCGGTAATGCCGGGCTTGACCTTGTGGCGGAGCATGTAGCCTTCGACTTTTTGGCGGAATTGTTCGTTAAGTGCGTTGGGATGCGGGCGGGGTCCGACCAGCGACATGCCGCCCGCGACCACGTTTATCAATTGCGGCAGTTCGTCGAGCGAGTTGCGCCGCAAAAACGCACCCACTTTTGTAACGCGGGGATCGTTTTTCACCGCCTGTACGGCCTCGGTCCCGTCTTCGCACACGCTCATGGTGCGGAACTTCCAGACGCGGATTTCCCGGCCGTCCAAGCCGTACCGCCGCTGGCGGAAAAGCGCCGGGCCGGGTGAAGTAAATTTGATCCACAAGGCGATAATCGCCATGGGGATGCAAAGCACAAGCAAGAGCAGTCCGCCCAGGATCAGGTCGCAGAGGCGCTTGGCCATGCCGTCGATGCCGTAAAAAGGCGTTTCGAACACGCTCACCACCGGCAGGCCCAGAATGTCCGACCAGCGCGAGTGCAGCAATTCGAAAACGAAGAAATCGGGCACTACGTACACCGAGGCCGTGGTGTCGCTCAGCCGGCTTAAGACGCCGCGGATCCGCTCCTCGGCGCGCATGGGAAAGGTGATGTAGATGATGTCCACTTCGCCTGCCCGCGTATGTTCGAGCAGGTCGTCAAGATTACCGATCTTCCGGCCCAGATCCTCGGGAACGTCCGGGGTGCGCTCGTCGCCGCGGTCGTCGTAAAAACCCAGGAGTTTCAGGCCCATTTCCGGCAATTTCTCGATGTTCCTCGCCAATTGGAAACCCAGTTCGGTCACGCCGATGATGGCGAAATTCCGGCTGTTGTAACCCAGCGTGCGCAATATCCGCTGCAAGAGGCGAATCCCCAGCCGGCAGCAGATCATCAACAGCGGCGAAACGACAAACCAGGTGAACAATGCCAGCCGCGAGAATTCCCCGGTGCGCTTGGCCACGAATCCCCAACCCAAGAGGAGAAACGAGGTAAAAATCCAGGCGAACAACATGGAGAAGATTTCCCGCCGCACCGATGCCCCGCGCCAACTGCGATACATCCCGCTCGATTCGGCCACAAAATAGTAAAAAATAATGGCCGATAATCCGGCCAGGAAATAATGTTCGGTGGTAGTCCAGCGGGCCTGCGGTTCCAGCGACGCTATGGCCAGTCCGGCAACCACGCACACGGCGTCGCTGGTGCGATAAAGCACGCCGCCGGGGGCCCATTGTTGATGAATCCGCCGCACAGAACTGGGCATTGAAGACCCCCTAAACCTTAGTATTTTTTTAGATCGTATCAATGATAATGATTTTACCGGCATAGCCGGCTCAACCGCCGCCCAGAGATAATCAGCCGAACACTTGATCCCCGGTTTGCAAGTATACCTTATGTATTTGGCCTATATATTTGCCCCGTATATGTATTTAGCACCCGGTGAATACACCGGGGACCATGCCGGCATTTTCCAATTGAAATCACCCGTAGATTCACGGAAGGCCAAATAGTAAATCTTTACCCGGCCGCCAGGTCGTCCAGCCAGGTTTCGATCAAGGTCGATTGATTGGCGTTGCGATCGATTTGCCGATCGGCGTCCAGGCAATATTCCAATCTGGCCATTGTTTTTTCCACGTCGATCGGTTGCCGCTTGAGGGCCTGGTCAATAATGCTATCGGCCTGTGCGCCGTCCGCATTGGCTGCCCCGCTTTGAGCGCGGAGCAGTTGGCGATAAAAGTCGGCGGCAAAACCGATCACCTGTCGCAGGCGCCGTCGCCTGGGCGTCGCGTCCTTGCCCGCCTCTTCCACGAATTTCGCCGTCAGCCTGGCCAGCGCCACACTATCGAGTCTTTCTGCGGCCAGGCGCTGATAAAGAAGTCCGCGGAACCGCCAAATTTCCGCATTGGCAAGTTCTCCCGCCCGCTGGAGGCTGCCCCCGCTCGACTGGGCCAAGCGCCGGGCCTCGGCCGCGTCTTCCACGATCCCCTGCGCAGGTAGAAGTTGCGCCACCGCATCGGCGTCCAGGGGCTGGAAACGAATCAGTTGGCACCGCGAACGAATGGTGGGCAACTGCTTTGCCGGGCTGGTGCCGATCAGTATCAACACCGAGCGGGGCGGGGGCTCTTCCAGGGTCTTCAGCAGTGCGTTGGCTCCCTCGGCATTCAGATAATCGGCGTCGTCGATCACGGCGATTTTCCGCCCGCCCATCATCGGCTTTAGCGCGATGTAGTGGCAAAGCCCTTCGCGGCGGCGATGCTCCGCATCGCCGATCAAAAGCTCCAGGGGAATAAACGACTTGTCGTCCGGCTTGGAAAGCAATTGGAAATCGGGATGCGTTCCGGCAAGGACCTGGATGCACGCCGGGCAACGCTCGCAGGGATCAAGGACCTTTTCCGGACTGTTTTCGCACAACAAGGCTTGGGCGAATTTTACGGCGAAACTCCGCTTCCCGATCCCGGCCGGCCCGGCAAATAAAAAACTGCTGGCCAAGCGCTCCCGCTTAAGGGCCCGGCGAAACTGCTCCACAATCTTGTCATGCCCAATGATGCCGTGCCACATGTTATGGTTCAAACACCTCTATTTTCGCCTCCTCAATTATGGGTTGCGCTTTGTTCTGGCTGGTAAGTTTCGCGCGGAAAACTGGTTGGCCGGCGGATTTCGCAAGGACGCGAACCTGATATGTCAGCGTTTCGCCCGGTTGCAGGACCACTACCGGATTAAAGGCTACGGTTTGGCGGTCTATGTCGGGCTGCATCGATCCCGGTCCCTTGGTGCCCAGGGGCACTGGGATCATGCCGTCGGGCACGAGGGCCGTGAGCGTAACCTCGTGATCGGACAGGCCGGTATTATTGACTACTCTGATTACATAAGTCAATTCCTTGCCCACGGCCACGGGATTATGCAAGGCGGCAACGGTCAAGGTCAGGGGGCCTGAAGGCTGGTTGGTTTTAGAAGCCGCGGCGGATTGATTATCGCCGCCCTGGTTTTCGCCGCTTTTTTGCCGGGCGGACCAGGGCGTGCCGCCGGGAACTGTCCCGCCGGGTGTTGCGGCGCCGGACAAAGCGCCGCCGGGTGTCGAGGCCCCGGCTTCGGCGCCGCCCGAAGCGGGACGGATGTCCAAATAAGCCGTGTCCTGGACTTGGGCCCCCTCGCTGCTTGTAACGCTCACGGTATTGCCGGCTTTGGATGCGGCTTTCTCGCATTTATACTGGACTTCGATTTGCGTGTAACCTCCGGCCGGCAAAACCGGAAGCGACCAGGCCAGGTTGCCGTTTTCCGCCCGAAAATGATCCGTGGCAAACTTTGGCACCAAGGCGGGATCAAAGTGATATGTTATTTTCACGTTGCTGAGCGCCCGGTTGTTGGGATTCGCTATTCGACTGACAAACGAAACCATATCCCCGACCGCGTGCTGCGAAGACTTGGGACCGGTTTGTTTAATGGTCACGCTCTGCGCGGCCGTACCGGTGGAAGGCGTAGTGCTTTCAGCCGCGCCTTGTCTGGAGCCTGGCGGAGTTTGCAGCCTGTTTCCAGGGGCGGCGCCTTGTGCGGCGCCGGCGGCGGAGCGGGAAGGAAGCTGTCCGCCCGGCGATGCTATGCCCGGGGGCTGCCCCGCCTGCCCCGAGACCATCACGCAGGCCTGGGCCCTAGCCATAACATCGCCCTGCCTGATCACCTCGACCGTATGGCACAGATTTCCCGCTTGTAGAACATGAAACGCAAGGTTGAACCTGCTCGGTTTGCCTGCGGGCAGATCGCCCAGATCGTATTCAATTGGAGATTTAAGGATCTTCTTATTCGAGTCCAGGAATTCCAATCCCGGATCAAAGCGGTCCTTGACTATGAGTTTATTTATGTTGGATTGAGTTCGATTGGTGATCACGATATTAAAAATGGCCTCGCTGCCGATGGCCGCCACTTTTGGCCCGAGAACTTGGAGGTCTATTAAATTGGACGATGCGGAGGACATTGAACCGGGCTGAGACGCGGCACTCGCCCCGGGGTATCCTCTGGGCGACTCTCCCAAAGGGGCCCTCACCCCCGGGTACCCTCTGGGTGCCTCTCCGGGCACCGACTGAAAGTTGGTCGGGAGAGGGGACGCGGTTGGGGCGCTTTGAGGTTGGGGCGGCCGCGGTAATGGTGGTTGCTGCGCAATCGCTCAGTTTCAGCCCGTCGGCAGTGACAATGTCCGCACAATTGCTCACGCTGCCTTCTTTTTCCGCCCTCAGACTGACCTCGATGACCTGGTGTTGCCGCGGTCCCAGTTCGCCGAGCCGCCACTGGAGTTGCCGGCCAACCATGGCGGCCGAAGGATTGCTGCCCAGATAGCCAATCCCGTCGGGCAGGGCATTGGAAACCACGATGTTTTTCGAGGGCATGTCGCCGGGATTGCTGACATCTAGGCGATAATTCAAGGTCTCGCCCGTTTTGGCCAGCGAGGGACCGCTCATTTTCAGGCCGATGTCGGCGGCGGTCCAGGTTTGCATCGTCGAGCCGTTGCCCACGGTCATCCTTTGCCCCGAAGCGCCGGGCAATTCGGCGGGACGGACGACCTCGATTCCGATTTGATTGGTGCCGTGGGCGGGCGTTTGTTGAAAAATTTCGGCGTTCGCCTGGCCGGCGGCATCGGTGGTGACTTCGATCGACGAGGCCCCGTCGGGCGAAAATCCCGCGGGTGGACCGCCGGTTATCGTGTATTTGACCACCCAGCCCGGACAAGGGCATTGATTGGTCTGCCGCATTACGGTGGTGGTGAAAATGTGTTTCGCGCCCGCTCGATCGATGGCCGGGGGCGGGAACCGCCAGGTGGCGTCGGTCCAATAGATCGTGGCCGTTTTCGTCCGCTCCGCAGGGTTGACTATTTTTGCCGCGGTCACGGTAACGGTGCTTATGCCTTCGATCGGCGAGGTGATTTTGATCCATCCTTGACCGGGCAGGATCGCGATTTCCTCGTGCTGCGCAGGCGGTCCGCGAGTGACCTGTTCTTCCTTCGACGCCGTGCTGCCGATGCCAAAAACGCCGTTAACCAGGCGCGGGCGGTTGTAATCGCCCAGGAGAATGTCCACAAAGTCGTTTTTGCCGATATCGGTAAATTGCCCTACGCCGCCCTGGGCAATAAACCATTCCAGACGCTGGTTGCAGCGATAGTTGCCGTCGGCCGACACCACCCCGGCGATAAGCAGCACCTCGCTGCCTACAGGCGCCGATGTAACGCTGGGCGTAAGTGTTAATGTCACCGGATCGGAAGGCAGGGGCTCGGGCGGGGGAGGTTGATAGGGATTGGGATACGGCGGAGCACCAGGAGGGTACCCGCCCGGCTGAGAGGCAAACACGTGCTCGCCGGAAGGATCGATGCCTGATGTTTTCAGCGAATTACACCCCCCGGCCGTCATGGCGATAAGTATCGCCATGAGAACAGGCTTTCGATAATGTGCCCCCGAAGGTCTCATGGCCCAGTCCTCGGCCCGACACTTGCTTATGTTCCCAACATCCTCGCCGACAAGCATATCCTCCGGCATACGGAGTGCGCCTGCTGCTATCTTTCCGGCACACGGAGTGCGCCGACTACAATGTAAATAGCTGCCTATACTTTGGGCAAAATGGAGATTTTTTGCAACATGAATTATTTGGAAAGCGGCAAATCGCAGGAACAATCGCCGGTGTTTATATATCTAAATAGCAACTTAAATAGCACACTTAATAATGCGCACCCCCCCCATCAGGCTAAAAGATCGGTGCGTATAATATTTATCCGCAATGAACAAAAGAATCAATTCCATGACAATCCCATATATACTTAAACGAAGCCTTTTTTAGGGGGGAGTAGTTGTTTTTCTGGTGTAGATTTAGGCATTAAGTAGTATAATCTCGGAATAAGGATGATTGGCCAATCATCGGCTTATTGCATCAACGCATAGGAATGCAAACAAGACACGGAAAAAGATAAAATGAGCGGATTACGTTCCAGGGGCTTTACCCTTGTCGAAATGCTGGTCGTGGTCGCTATTATTGGCATTCTGATCGGGATGCTATTGCCTGCCGTGCAAGCCGCCCGGGAGTCGGGAAGAAGACTCCATTGCATTAACAACCTCAAGCAGATAAGTCTGGCCATGCTAAATCACGAAAACGCGATAAAACGCTTTCCCACAGGCGGGTGGGGGCGAATGTGGGTCGGCGATCCCGACATGGGAAACAACGAAAATCAACCGGGCGGATGGATCTACAATACCCTGCCTTTCCTGGAACAAGGTATTTTACACAACATAGGGTTGGGCATGACAGGAAACGATAAGCTCGATGCAGCCGCGAAAATGATTGCCGTGCCCTTGCCCGAATTCATTTGCCCCACCCGAAGGGCCGCCGAACTCTTCCCTTACCACCCGGATCCGAGCCTTAATCCGAAAACCTACAACGCGGCCTGGGTCAGCACCGCCGGCCGCACCGATTATGCCGTAAGCCGCGGTGTTTTCTCCGCCGACGTGGACGCCGGAGACGGGCCGAAATACTATGACGACCCGAATTATAAATGGCCCGATCCCATGCAGATCTTAGGCGTTTGCTTCGTCCGCAGCATGATCCGGGCGATAGACATCTCCGACGGCTTGAGCAACACTTATCTTTTAGGCGAAAAATATGTCAATTCCCTGGAATACACCTCCGGAAACGATCCCGGCGACAATGCCAGCCTTTGCCAGGGCGACTGTTTCGACATCGCCCGCAACGTGGCGGTCATTGAATACAAGGACGGCAAACCGCAACCACCTATGTATATTCCGCCCATAAGAGACATGCGCACATATTATGATCAGCTTACATTCGGCAGCGCACATCCCACCACCTGGCAGGCGTCGTTTTGCGACGGTTCGGTCCACGTTATAAGTTATGACATTGACCAGGAATTGCACTACCGTTTGGGAGTGCGCAACGACGGTCTGATAGTGGATAAAAGCAAATTGGCGGAGTAGACCGCCCGCCCCCCCATTGTTGCACTATTTAAAACCGATTATACTATCCTAGCGTAATAGATTTATATTTATCAAAACGCTTCTTTTCTTCCGGTCTTAAAGATGAAAAAAACGGGGGACGAGCGAATTATGGCAGGAAATTTCGACCCTTATTACAAATGGCTGGGCATTCCGCCCAAAGATCAGCCCCCCCATTTTTACAAGCTGCTGGGCATCGAACTCTACGAGCCCGATCCGGAGGTGATCACAATTGCCGCCGAGCAGCACTGCGCCACGTGCAGACCTTTCAAACCGGCGAATATGCCTTAATTTCACAAAAGTTGCAAAAAAAAATCATTTCCGTAAGGGAATACCTGCTCGATCCCGTGAAAAAGGCGGAATACGACACCTCGCTGAGACTTCAACTCCAGCACAAGCCGCGCAAGCGGCGCCCCCCATCCAAACTCCGCAGAGCTACCAAATCAAGAAACCTCAGACCGTCACTGCGCCGCCTCCCGTGCAAAGCCACAACACCGATTACAGCACAAACCCCGTGGTAATTTTTAAAGAGACCATGGCATGGTTCCGCGAACATAAAAAAGTAACCGCAACCATTATCAAGCTGGGATACGCCACGATAGCGGTCGTCGTTTTGCTGATACTCGTAGTCAACGGCAGAACCCTTCTGCCTTTTATCGTCAACAAATCCTCCTACCTGATCGCGAAGGTCACGGGCTCCTCCGATGAAAAGCCGCCGGAGAACCGTGTCAAAATTAGAACAGTTCCCGGGGCAAAAACCGAGAATCCTGATAATCCAGGCGCTAATTCCGGCGAGAATGCCCTTGTCTCGCCGGGGACCAGGACCAATCCGGTTTTGCCTCCTCCGCCGCCTACCGATGCCGGCGCTACGGCCGGCCCCAATCCCCAGGATTCCGCCACCGCGGCCACTACTCCGGATCAGAGCGGCGAAAGATCATCGACCGCGCCGCCCGAGATCACAAGTTTGAATTTGCCTTCCGGGAAAACCTTCAAGGCCCGCTTGTTCAAGGTCGAATTAAGCACGCTTAGCGATTTGTTCAAAGACACGGCCAAGGACGATCCGGTGCTGTGCATATATTATCCCGACGGTAAAATCTCCGCCCTCACGACGCACAACAAGGGCGTTCTGAACGGCGTTACCATGGCCTTTTATGAAGACTATAAACCAAAAATATACGCCGCCTATGCCGACGGCGCCATCGACGGCATAATCAAATTATGGAACGAAAAAGGCGAGCGCATTTATTACTGCCAATATGAAAAAGGAGTGCGCAACGGATTTTGCTGCTATTTCAAAGACAATGCCCTGCAGATGATCTTGGAAATAGATCATGACACGATAAACGGCATTCATCTATGCGCCGGCGGCGACTTGAAAAAGAGCTTCTCCTCCGTCGAGCAAGCCTCCGCCGATAAAGTCGCCCAAAAACTGCTGGATGAAGTGGACGGGTTGGAAACGGAATTAAAGCTCAACGAAGGCCTTTTCAAAAAACAGGTCAAGGACGAACTCCAGCGCCTGAAACAAGAAAAAATGGGCATTATGACCCCGCCAAAACGGGCCGCCATTCAAGAAACGCGCCAGAATGCGCGAATTTCAAAGCCAATTGCTCATCAAAGCTTTGCGCAACTGCTGCTCATTGTGACGAATCTGGATCGGCTCCGATGATCAGCCGCTGAAAATTCCCGTGGCGTACCAAATCCCGTTCGCCCCGCGCTTCATGTCATAGCCGAACACTCGCTGGGGCGACCGGACCGCGCTCCAGTGCCCGGGAGACTGCCGCCAGCAGTGCACGCAATCCTCCGCCGCCTCGACCAGGTTCTCTCCCGGCCAACTCTCGGCGCACACCTCGCTGGCCGAAAGGCTGCGCAGGCGCGAGCAGATGCGATGAAAACGCGACTCCCAGTGATGATGCCCTTGCAGGCGGATGTCGGCCTGGTACTGCGAGTGATCCCGCGCCTCCTCGAACAAACACGAACTCGCTTCGCCGTCGCTGCTGGCCGGCTTTTCAGGATGCGTCCGCACCGCGAAAATCAGCGTTCGCTGCGTCAAGGTGCCCTCCGGCAGATCCAAAATCACCGCCATTTTTTCCGGCGGGTACCAAAGGCGCCCGGTAATGGGAAACGCGCTTACCACCTGGCCGTACTCTTGCGAGTCGCGGCGCCGATAATCGATTATGGCGATGCCCGGCTTGCCAAGCATCTCCTTGAAGGCCTCGTGTTCCAATAGAACCACTTTCTTCCCGTCCGCAATAATCGAGGCGTCCAGGGGCGCTTGAAGGCAAACGTAATCCCGCAGCTTGGCGCATACCGCCGGATCGTCCAGGGTCTCGGACTTGAAGCGATTGCAACCGCATTTGCATCCGGGATCGCAAAAATAAATAAAAAGCATTTTGCCTTGTTCTTCCGCGTCCATTACGGCCCTGGCGTAATCATCCTGCCAATGGATCGGCGCCGGCTGATCTTCGCTCACCGGCAGGGAAACCTGAAAGACGCACAACAAAAATCCAACAAGTAAAAAATGTGTAGACATAAAATTGCCATGAATTTGAATGCCTTATCTCATCCTGTGCTTCCTTCCGGGCGTTGTTAAAGACGCCGCGTTGCCCATTTCGATGGGCAGTCATCCGTGCTGTAAAAAGATAGGAAAGGTGAGATAGGGCCTTGATGCTAAGTCAATTGGTGTATGGACATGTGCCTATAATGGTGGGTATAAAACGCTTCTGCCCTATAAAAACGATTATCCGGCAACCGGGATAAAGTATTTTGTAAGATCCTTTTGAAGTCAGATTAATAGCCAAAGCCCCTGTTGTTGGTCTTTAACATTAGTGGTAAGCTGGTCAACCGTCGGAGGCTTTAACGGTTTTTACGGGCAGGCAGTTGGGGTCGAGTTTGATGACTGGTAAATTGGCATTAGTCTAGTAAAGTGAGATTCCATGTCTATAACCCGAATTAACTATAAGTAATCCAATGCGGTATGCACACTCCGTGTGCCGGACCCACACTAAAAAGGAACTTCAGGATGAACATGTACAGGACGTGCCTGACTCTTGTATGGACATTATTGTTGTCAACGCCGGCTGTAACAAACATCGCTGTTGGCGATCAACCGGCGCCGGAAAAAAAGCAGTCGTTGGAAGGGCTGATTGCCGCCTGCCAAGACGCGAAATCCCAATTCCGTCCTTTAACCAAAGAAGACCTTAAATCGGCAAAGGACGAGCTGGTCGAGGCCCTTGCCCGCCTCGATACACGCTTGAAATCGGCCGGCGCCAACGGCGAGGACTGGCGCAAATTCCTGCTCTGGGACGAACTCAAAGAGGAACTGCAAAAAGAGTCTCCGAACCAGGCGGTTTTAAACCGGGTGTGCGAGCGTTACGCCTCGGGAAACGAGGGATTGGGATTGGTGTGGTTCGTCAACGTGCGATCGGCCCTGTGGCGGATGCTCAAGGTGGATGAGGCAATCGGTAATCCCAGAACAAAAACCTCGTACGAAACCATCCTCGACAATCTAGGCAACAATCTCAAGACCTTTGCCGCCAAACCGACCACGGAAAACACGCTGGGCATAAGCGAATCGATTCGCTGGCTGCAAATCCGCTCCCAGGCCCCGGAACTGGTCCAGGAAGTGCGGCGGCAATTCGACCTGCCCAACTTTTACGGCGAAGCCTCCGCCGATTTTGTCAACGCCGCCGTCGGCGAACCGGTCGATGACAACACGACTATTTGCGACAACATCTTGGGAACCGCAATCTCCGGGACCGGCCATACCGTGGGCCAGACCACCGGGGAACTGGTTCTGGACGACAATCTGGGCGTGATCGACACGATCTTGACCGCCACCACGTACTCGAGCACCGTCGGGTCTCACGGCCCGGTGTGCATTTTTTCAACCGGCACGACTTGCATCGGGGCCCGCAAACGGATGTGGATAAATGAATATGGAGTCTTTTCCTTCCCGGCCGTATCCAACGCCGTCACCCAAACCTGCATCAACGACATCCAAGCCAACAGGAAAATCGTCGAACGCATCGCCTGGAAAAAAGCCTGCCAGCAAAAATCGACCGCCGAATGCATCGCCTCGCAACACGCCGAAGTGCGGGTGAACAAGCGGGTGGACGACCGGGCGGCGGAAACCCTGGACAAGGCCCAGGAAAATTACCTCAAAAAGTACCGCAACCCGCTTTTGGATCACAAACTATTTCCCGAGAAACTGCAACTGAGCAGCGATAAAGAGGTCTTGCAAGCGGTGTCCATGGAGATCGGCAGCGCCCGGCTGGCCGCACCCACGCCCCCGCCCAGCGCGATTAAGACCGACCTGGTCCTGCGCGTGCACGAATCCCTGATTAACAATTTCGCCCTGGACGCCCTGGGCGGAATGACCGTCAACGAAGACGACTTCCAAAAGGCATTCGTTGACACCTTTGGCAAGCTGCCGGAAAAAATGAAACACGACGAGAATCAGCCGCCCTGGATCATCACCTTTGCCATCCGCCAACCCATATCGGTCACGTTTTCCGACGGGCTTTTCAAAATTCTTATCCGCGGCACTCAATTTACAAACGGCAATAATTCGACCGATGACACGGATATAGTGGTAGTTTATAAAATTGAAAAAACTGATTCCGGTTTCAAAGCCGTGCGGCAAGGCGATGTCCAGATACTTCCCAAGGGTAAATTGCAGGTCGGCGGCGCAGGCGAAGGCGTACGGACCCTTCTGGCCAATCGGTTAAGAAAAATCTTTGATCCGGAAATCATTGGCAATGGATTCACCTTCTCCGGAAAACTGGAGAAAGTAGGCAAGATGCTGCCTATCGACGTCCAGTCCAACGATGGCTGGCTCTATATTGCCTGGCAACGCACCATGGCCCAGCCAAGCGTCGAATAAGTTGAAAATACTTGATGGTAAAGCCGCGACCAATGGTCGCGGCTTTATGTTTTTCTGCGCGACCAATGGTCGCGGCTTCATTGTTCTTCTTGCTTGAGCGATGGTTGCGGCTTTTCATGTCCATTTGGGCAATAGAGGAAATATGCGTAAGATACATAGCGTAATAAAACCACGTTATCATTGCCGGTCGCAAAGAAGTGTCAAAGTTTATTGATTGGGCTGCCGATATCAAGTTTGCCGATTTCTCCGTCTGGAGACTGCGCACACCTGCGCCTGTCTTCGGACGGAGACGGCCGGGGGGAATTGACATGGTGCGTTTACAAAATAAATGCAAACCGAACAGGAATGCGAACCATGAGTCGGCAGTCCCCCCTACTTATCGCTACGATTGCGGCTTGCTTTGTCATCTTGACAGGATGTCAGCCGCAACAGCCATTCTATTTCCACGAGGATCCTGAGCTTTCCCATTATAAAGGGATGGCCACGGAGATCGAATATCCGGACGTGGAATCCTGCACATTATGCGATGTGAAAGGGGCGATCCGGCCATTCTCGCTGCAAAACAATCAGCCCCAAGCTGTTTGGGACCTGAAACTCGAAGACGCCATTCGCTATGCCCTTACCAATAACAAGATAATGCGAACCATAGGTGGGCAAATCCAGGGACCGCCGGATTTCATTTCACGTGCAGGGGAGACTCCCTCGATTTACGATCCGGCCCTTGCCGAGACCAATCCCCGTAGCGGCGTGGAAGCGGCGCTTTCGGCCTTTGACACGCAGTTCAGCTTAAGCTCCGTGTGGGACAGGCTCGATACCCCATCGGTCACATTTTTTCCCGGCGTGCCGCCCATAGTCATGGAATCGATGCAAGACACCAGTTCGTTCCAGGCCCAATTGCAAAAGACAAACGCCACCGGTGGAACGTTTTCATTTCGTAACATCACCAGTTACAACAAGCAAACCGTATTTTATGAGCTGTTTGGGGAGCAGGTTTCACCGCTCCCGGCCAATTGGACCACCAATTTTCAAGCCGAGATGCGGCAGCCTATATTGCGCGGGGCTGGTGTGCAGTTCAACCGCATTGCGGGCCCCGGCGCACAGCCCGGCTTGTATAACGGCGTCATGCTCGCGCGGATCAACACCGACATCGCCCTTGCCGATTTCGAGGCCTCGGTCCGCAACCTGGTGGCCGACGTGGAAACGGCCTATTGGGAATTGTATTTCGACTATCGCTCGCTCGACGCCGCTTATGCCGGCCAAGAGAGCGCATTGGTCACGTGGCGGCGGACTTATGAATTGGCGAAACACGGGGCCAAGGGCGGCGAAGCCGACACCGAGGCCCAGGCCCGCGAAAATTACTTCCTCTTCCGCACCTCCACCGAACAAGCCCTCAGCGCATTGTACAACACCGAAGCAAAGTTGCGGTACCTGATAGGGCTGGCGGCCACGGACGGCCGGCTGATCCGCCCCATCGACGAGCCCACCACCGCCAAGGTGACTTTCGACTGGAGCGACTCCCAGTGCGAGGCCTTGGCCCGCAGCGTGGAACTCCGCCAACAAAAATGGGTGGTCAAGCGGCGGGAGCTGGAATTGATCGCCTCGAAAAACTTCCTCCTCCCCCAACTCGACGCGGTGGGTAAATATACCTGGACCGGTTTTGGCAACACTTTGATCCAATCTTCCGGCGGCACGAGCGATATATTCAGCACCGATCCCGAGCCCAACGCCTTCCAATCCCTGACCCACGGCAATCTGCAATCCTGGGAGTTGGGTTTCCAATTTGCCATGCCCATCGGTTTCCGCCGCGAGATGTCGGGCGTGCGCAACGCGCAACTGCAATTGGCCAAGGAGCGGGCGAAATTGCAGGAGGCCGAATTGGAAGTCTCGCATCAGTTGGCCTTTGCCGTCCGCGACATGGAGGCCGCCGAGGTCTTAAGCGAGACCAACTTCAACCGCCGCATTGCCGCCCAGCGGCAG
The DNA here is from genome assembly GCA_963838495.1 of Pirellulales bacterium. Classification (GTDB taxonomy): domain Bacteria; phylum Planctomycetota; class Planctomycetia; order Pirellulales; family Thermoguttaceae; genus JBEKIK01. The sequence continues at coordinate 2,671,845 of CAWIRC010000001.1, forward strand.
GTGGACGCCGTGGCCGCGGCCTACGATACCGGCACTATTACCATTGACGTGCTGATTTCTTCGCAGCAACGCCTGGCCCAGGCCGAAAGCGAATACTACCGCTCGGTGACGAATTACAACAGGGCGATCATGCAGGTTCACTATCGCAAGGGTTCGCTTTTGGAGTACAATGGCGTTTACCTGGCAGAAGGACCATGGCCGGGCAAGGCGTACTTTGACGCCCGGCGCCGTGCCCGGGCCCGCGACGCCGCGACGTACATGGACTACGGCTTTACACAGCCCAAGGTCATCAGCCGCGAGCCGTACGAACAACTGGCCGGCGGCTCGACCGGATTATCAGGCGACAACTGCGCCAAACGCACAAGACTCCAAGCCCGTCGATCCGTCGCGGCCGGAAATGGTGCCCACGCCGGAGCCGCAATCGAACGATCCTGGCACGCCGGCCGCCCCGGCCCTGCCCATAGAACCCAAGCCCCAGAGTGAAGCAGGGGCGGTGGGCAAGGCGCAGGCGCTTAAATCGGCTACACTGCAAGCAACGCCGGAAAACGCCATTGCCGGCGCCGGCTGGAAAAAAACAACAAAAACAACAGCCAGGCCGGAAATACAACAAGCCGGCTTCCATGAAGTCTCGGCCGAACCGGCGGTCAAGTCCGCCCGCTATAACAATACCGATAGTCCATCTGTTAAATGGCCGGATGCCGCGAGTCCCACGGTTTATGAATCTAGCACGGATCCACCGACTGCTGAACCTGATCAGCCTGCTTCAGGCTGGAAAAGGATATCACGTTGAGGGATTGGCGCAGGAGTGCGGCGTTAGCCGGCGGACGATCTTTCGCGACCTGGACCTGTTGCGCTCCTCGGGCGTGCCCCTGCGCTACGACGAGGAAAAGCAGCAGTATCACATAGCCGGCAGCAATTACCTGCCGCCCACGAATTTCACGCCTGAAGAGGCCCTGGCGTTGATCGTGCTTTGCCATGAGATGGGCGATCGCACGGGCCTGCCTTTTCTCAGTCCCGCCCGCGCAGCAGCCGTGAAACTGGAAAGCGCCCTGCCCGGCCGGATGCGCGACCAGCTCCGCGAAGTGATCGACTCGCTCAGGATTCAGCCCCTGCCCAAAAATCCGCTGGAAGGCATGCGCCCCGTGTACGACCAGTTGATCGAGGCCGTGACGCACAGGCGGTGCGTGCGCCTGCGATACCGCAGCCTGAACGAGGGCGAGGAAATCCGCACCAAGCTCAAACCATACCAGGTATTTTTCAGCCGCCGGAGCTGGTACGTGGTCGGCCGATCCTCGCTGCACAAGGCCACGCGGACCTTCAACCTCGGCCGGATCGCCCAAATCGAAATCCTCGACGAGCGGTACAAAATTCCCCGCGGATTTTCCATCGAGCGATTCCTGCGCAACGCCTGGCACCTGATACCCGAGCCCGGAGCGGATTGGGACGTGGTCGTGCGTTTCAGCAAAATGGTCGCGCAAAACGTGGCCGAAGTGACCTGGCATAAAACTCAACTATTGACCTTCAATCCGGACGGCACCCTCGATTTCCAGGTCACCGTTTCCGGCTTGAACGAAATTTCCTGGTGGATCTTAGGCTACGGCGACCAGGCCGAAGTCTTAAAGCCGCCCGAACTCCGCACGCTCATCGCCCAGCGCGTGGAACGGATGGCGGCCATGTATAAGGATGAGGGATGAGAGATGAGGGATTATTTTGTTCCCACGCGGGAGCGTGGGAACAAGGAAACCGACAACTGAAAACCGATAACTGAAAACTTCATCATGACCGGACTATTTTTTTCAATCGACGGCGGCGACGGGGTCGGCAAATCCACGCAAAGCGAATTGTTCTGCCAATGGCTGCGCGGGCAAGGCCGCGAGGTGGTCGCCTGCCGCGATCCCGGCAGCACGCCGCTCGGCGACGCGGTGCGGGAAATATTGCTCCACCGCCACGACCTGGCCATCCACCGCCGCAGCGAAATGCTCCTTTACATGGCCGCCCGGGCGCAATTGGTCGAGGAAATCATTCGGCCCGCGCTCGAGTCGGGCAAAATCGTGGTAAGCGACCGCTACCTGCTGGCCAACGTGGTTTATCAAGGCTACGGCGGCGGGCTGGACGTGGATATGCTTTGGCAGGTCGGACAGGTATCCACCGGCGGATTGATGCCCGACTTGACCATTGTCCTGGACCTGCCCGCAAATGCCGCCGCCGGGCGAATTAACCGGCAACTCGACCGCATGGAACAACAAGGCGCCGCCTTTCACGCCCGGGTCCGTGAAGGATTTTTGACCGAGGCCGCCCGCCACCCGGGAATAGTGGTGATCGACGCCTCCGCATCGATCGAGGAAGTGCAAACCGCCATCCGCCAGGCCGCCGCGAAATTGATGGATGGCGGAAAGTAGATTTTATTATGTTTAGCCGCGACCCGAAGGGGAGCGCGTAATTGTTGTTTAGCCGCGACCCGAAGGGGAGCGCGTAATTGTTGTTTAGCCGCGACCCGAAGGGGAGCGCGTGGGAATGCACCCATGATCCTCGGCTATCATCTCATTATTACTCCCTACGGTTTTTGGCTGCCAAACGACCCACGAGGATCATGGTCCGATTTTGTCGGAGCATGGGAATTATTACGATTCGGTCATGCGACTAAAACTAAAAGCAGGCAATCTTTGGCCTCAATACAACATGACATACACATCCGCTTGGCCGCCAAGAAAGAATTGAAATATCCGGAAGTGCACTTTACAGGCATTCAAGCACGAATGATCGGCGATGGATTTGCCGAGTTCATCCAACATAGTAAATTGAAGATATGGGCATGTTCGATCCTGCCGGAACATGCGCATTTAGTTATTGCCCGGCATTGCTATAAAGTGGAACAAATTGCAAATCTTTTAAAAGGGGCAGCCACAAGAGCCCTGATTAAAGCGAAAGTACATCCTTTTGAAAATAACCCAACTAAGAGCGGCCGTTTGCCAAAAACTTGGGCCCAAGGACAGTGAAAAGTATTTTTGGATAGCGAAAAGGACATATTTAGAGCCATACGTTATGTCGAGGATAATCCGTTAAAGAAACAAAAGCCCAGACAGCATTGGAGTTTTGTGACAAGTCATGAATAGTGACGCCGCGAAGCGCTCCCCTTCGGGTCGCGGCTAAACGAAAGCAAGTCCTAAGGAAAGCAAACGCACAATTTTAAGAATTGCAAAACCAATCATGCCGCATTACGTCATTTTACAACACGAAACCGCCGGCGGCCGGCATTTCGATTTCATGTTGGAGATGGGCGGCGTGTTAAAGACATGGTCGCTGGCGCAACCGCCGGTTGAGGGCGTTGAAATTAACGCCAAGGCATTGTCCGACCATCGGCCGGCTTATCTCGATTATGAGGGTCCGATTTCCGGCGACCGCGGTTCAGTCACCCGCTGGGATCGCGGCGCGTATGAGATTGAATTCCAATCCGAATCGGATTTAATCGTGCAATTAAAAGGTGAAAAACTGGCAGGCAAGGCAACGCTTGTGCAAAATCGGGAAATAAAAACCGAGTGGGTGTTTTCTTTTTTCCCATAAAACAAAGTTGGGGCGGCAGTTCAACTGCCGCCCCAACATCGCCCCAATATTTATAACCACGCTATTTTTTCCGCTCGGTCGAGCCGGACACGAAAATCTCGCCCTTCCCCAGGCGGATGGTTTCGATCCGCACTTCCAGGTCGCCGGCGTCATCGGGCGGAGGGGCGGACAGCAAGGCCACCGGATCGCCGCCGCGCTGGCGCCACTCGATCCGCCACTCCGAGCGCCGTGCAGCGTCTGAAATCCCGTCGAGCACTTTTTCCAAGGACATCGGCATAAGGCCCGCACGCACCCTCACGATACGCAGCGCCAGGACGTTTTCCTCGGGCACGTACGGCTCGATGGTCAAAGTCAAAACCGTGGATATAACGTCCCCCTCGTACCGGCAAGCCAGCACAATTCCGCCGGCGTCGATCGACACCCGGGGATCGCGGAACAAGGTGGGCAAAGTGGCGGGATGGTTTTTCACGAAATCCACCGCCAGCCAGCCGTTGATCTGCTCGGCTGTAAAATGCGCGTGCCATTTGCCGGGCTTGCGCACGTCGCTTATCAATGCGGCGGTGCGCTTCAGCATTTCATCGCTGCTTTGTTCCTGTATTTCCGATTCGACCGCCATGGCATCTCTATAAAACTTGGGCACGTGCCTTAAAGCCAGAAACACGCCGATTATGCCGGCGATCAAAATCGCGGACACGCTGCAAGAGATCCATAATGCAAGGCGAAATCTTCGCGACATAAGTAAAGGGGCTAGAGGCTAGGAACCAGAGGCTAGTTCCCAACTCCTTGCTCCTGGCTCCGAGGATATAATCTTCCTGACTTATACGAACCTCAACAGTGCATAGTTCTTTTTGCCCGAGCGCAGGACCATTACCGATTCCCCGGCCAGTTGGGCGGCGGTGAGTTGGGTCTCGATGCCTTCAATGCGGCGGTTGTTCAGGTAAGCCCCGCCCTGGGCGACGATCCGCCGGGCGTCGCTTTTCGATTTGGCCAGACCGGCCTCGCAAAGGGCGTCGATAATCGGCAACCCCGGGCCTGAAAGCCTGCCGCGGGGAAGTTCCTTGCTGGGCACGTCGGCGAAGATGCCCGCCAATTGGGCGTCGCTTAGCTCGCTAATTTCCGCCCCAAAGAAAACGTCCGTGGCCCGCTGCGCTATTTCCAAGCCCTCCTGCCCGTGCACCAGCCGGGTTAGCTCCGCCGCCAGCCGGCGCTGGGCCGTGCGGGCTTCGGGATTGCGAGCGTGTTCTTCAATAACCGAGTCAATTTCCGCTTCATTCAAATCGGTGAAGAATCGCAGGCACTTGCCCACGTCGGTGTCGTCCAGGTTGATCCAGTATTGATAGAACTGGTAGGGGCTGGTTTTGTCCGCCGCCAGCCAGAGCGCCCCGGACTCGGTCTTGCCCATTTTCGAGCCGTCGCTTTTGGTCAGAAGCGGGCAGGTCACGCCATAGAGTTGCACGCCGCGCAGCCGCCGGGCCAGATCGATGCCGGCCGTGATGTTTCCCCACTGGTCGCTGCCGCCGGCCTGCAATTCACAGCCGAAGCGGTCAAAAAGATACACAAAATCGTAAGCCTGCAAGAGCATGTAGCTGAACTCGGTGTAGCTTAAGCCGGCGTCGGTTTTTTCCAGCCGGTTGCGGACCGATTCCTTGGTAAGCATTACATTGACGGGAAAATGCTTGCCGATGTCGCGCAGGAATTCCAGGAACCCGAATTTCGCCATCCAGTCGTAATTATTCACCAGCACGGCCGAGTTCGCCCCGCAATCGAAATCCAGGAAGCGGCGGAGTTGTTTTTCCATGCCGGCGACGTTCGCCCGCAGGGTATCGAGGGAGAGCAGATTCCGCTCCTCGCTTTTTCCGCTGGGATCGCCGATCATTCCGGTGGCCCCGCCCACCAGCGCGATAGGCTTGTGCCCGGCGCGCTGGAAACGCCGCAAGACCATAAGCGCCATCAAGTGGCCCACGTGCATGCTGTCGGCCGTAGGATCGAAACCCACGTAAACCGTACGCGGCTTCTCCTGCAACAAACGTTGCAAATTAATGTCGTCGGTGGTTTGATTTATCAAGCCGCGCCAGGATAATTCTTCAAAAATGTCGGACATAAACGGCAATGGTGTTTTTGTTTGGTTAAATTAGATTGTTTTTGGCGTGCGGGTTTCATATTGCAAATTGACAATTGCAAATTTCAAATTGCAAATTGAACGTAGAATATCCTTAAAGTTTGGGTCAAATGCGGCCAGTCGCTTCTTGTTCAATTTGCAATTTGCAATCAATTGTCTGAGAACTTTACCTCCACTTATCATCATCGGCAAAGGGATTCATGCCGCCGAGGATTTTGGGTTTGGGCAGGGCCTTGAGGGCCTGCTCGGCCAGGCGGAGGTCTTCGCGGGTGGTGATTTTCAGATTAACCGGCGAGCCGGGCACTATTGTCACCTTGTGCCCGATCCGCTCGACAAGTTGCGCATCATCGGTGGCTTGCAGCCCCTGGCGCTTGGCGTATGCCTCGAGGATCAACTCCCGGCGAAACACCTGCGGCGTCTGCGCTTCCCAAAGCCCGCCGCGGGCAATGGTTTCTTCGATCTGGTGATTGGCCCCCACGCGTTTCAGCGTTCCGGCCACTGGGATGGCGAAGATGGCCGCACCGCTCGCTTCGGCGGCCGAAAAAATCTGATCGATCCACTGGTCGCAGATGCAGGGCCGGGCGGCGTCGTGGATGCACACGAAATCGGCCTGCGGCTTGACCCTTGCCAGGGCGGCCTGGACGGAGTCGGCCCGCTCGGCCCCGCCGTCGACCACGTCGATGCCGAGGATGGCGATGTTGGCGCCGAACTTGGAAATGAAATCCGCCCGGTCTTCGGGCGAAATGATCAAAATAGTCTGCACCACGTCGTCACGGCCCAGGAATCTTTCCGCCGAATGAAGCCACACGGCCTTGTTGGCCAGGTGAGCGAAGGGTTTTTTATAGTTCTTGTCCCTGAACCGGCTGCTTCGTCCGGCGGCAGGCAGAATTACCGCGAATTTGGCCACGATTTTAATTTCCTTGAATAAATATTACAGACCACCGGCAGACGGCACACGGAGTGTGCCTGCTACATTAAGCTTATTGTCCGGTTTTGGCGGGCGCAGTCAAGGCGAAAACCTATCCGTAAAACCGCCGTCCCTGGGCGTCTAACTCCAAGAGCAACCGGGTAGGTCGCCATTGGGGGCCGATCTTCTCCAGCGGGCGGAGCACCTCGAGGAGCACCGCCAGCCTGATTGTATCGGCCCACCATAAAAGCCCTCCGCGCCGGGCCGGAAAACCCAGCCCGAAGATGACCGACAAATCGATATCGCGCGGGTCGCGCACTACGCCTTCTTCCATGATTCGCGTGGCCTCTAGAATCATGGGCAAGAGCAATCTGAAAATAATGTCTTCGGCCGAGAGTTGACCGGCCGTTTTTACCCAGCGGGCGACGATTTCTATGGTGGCCGGATCGGGCCGATTAGATATTTGATTGTCTAACTGCCCAGGAGATGGGGCGACAGTTGAACTGTCACCCCGGTTTTGGCAGACGGGACGGGAGTTCAACTCCCGTCCCAACAATATATTCGGATCGGCATAAGAAAAGAATCCCGCCCCTGTTTTTTGCCCCAATCTCCCCAACTTGATCAGTGCAACCAGAAGCGGAGAAACAGGAATCCGGCCCGGAAAGGCGGCGGACATGCACCAGCCAGCTTGGAGCGTGGTATCCAGTCCGATCTCGTCCATCAGGCGGAAGGGCCCCTTGGCCATGCCGAACTCCAAAGCGGCGTTTTCGATCATTTCGATCGATGCCCCTTCCATGAGCAACTCCAGGGCCTCGGCCAGATACGGCAAAAGCAAACGGTTGACCAGAAATCCCGGCCCGTCGGGCACCACGACCGGCAACTTGTCGATGCGCTTGGCATGTGCCGCCAAGGTTTCGATGGTTTCCCCGCCGGTGTTCTTTGCGCGGACGATTTCCACCAACGGGCGATCGCGCACCGGATGGCAGAAGTGCAAGCCGCAAAATCGCCGCGGCGAGGGCAGGCCCTCGGCTAGTTTGCCGATGGGAATGGTCGAGGTATTGGAAGCCACAATGGCGTCGGCACAAGGCAATTCCCGCAATCGGGCAAACAGCTCCGTCTTGGCCGGCAGCGTTTCCAGAATGGTTTCTATTATCAGATCGCATTTTGCGACTTCGGATAGTACGCCGGCCGGATGAAGCAGTTGATCGACGGATGCCCGGGCCTCGCCGCTATCGCCTTCTGCGGCAAGTTCGGCCGAGGTGCGTTGGGCGATCGTGTCCAAGGCCGCCGGATTGTTATCGAAGATGATGACCGGCATACGGCATTTTATATGCGTGGCGGCGATTTCCGCCCCCATTACTCCCGCTCCGATTATCCCCACCGAGCGGATCGGCCGCAGATCGCCGGATTTGCCCGCTGTGCCGGCGTCTTGCCGTTTCCAAGCCACTATTGCCCGCACGTGTTCCAGAGCCCGGGCGTTAATCATAGTCATATCCGGCAAGTTGTCGAAGGAGAACATGGTGGGAATTCCTTGGAGTTAATATCAATTCTCAATTTGCAATGGTCTTGTCGAACTATTCATGCGTTCAGTACGTAAAACAAGGAGGAACCTAACAACACAAACGTCATGAAAGGAGTTTCGACATGGCCGGGACACGCAAAGGTACGTATAAAATAACAAATTGGAGAAAATACAACGAGTCTCTCGTTAAGCGGGGGTCGATTACCTTCTGGTTTAACGAGGACACGATTGACAAATGGCATCACAACAATGCGAAACCCAAGGTTGGACACCCTTTTGTCTTCAGCGATACGGCAATCGAGTGTATGCTCGTTTTGCGAGAGCTTTTTCAATTGCCCTATCGCCAAACGGAAGGATTGGGAAAATCGCTTGCCGAACTGATGGAAGTAATCATTGATATACCGGATTATACGTCGTTGGCCAAGCGAGCAGCGAAAATGGCTATATTGCTGGAAGTTAGAAAACATACCGGCCCGATCGACGTGGTTGTAGACAGCACCGGGCTTAAGGTTTTCGGCGAAGGCGAATGGAAAATGCGTAAGCATGGCAAAACGAAACGTCGTTTCTGGCGAAAGTTGCATTTGGCGATCAATCCGGATACGCATGAGATCGTGGCGGAAACCATGACGGAAAATAGTTGCGATGACGCCGGCCAAACGGACAACCTGTTGGATCAAGTCCACTCGCCGGTTGAAAAATTGTATGGCGACGGAGCTTACGATCAACGAAAGGTTTACAGAACGTTGAAAAAACGCGGGATAAAGGCAATCATCCCGCCGCGACGCAACGCGAAGATTTCGCGACACGGAAATTCTCGTGGCCGTCCTCTGGCACGGGACTTGGCGATTCGAGAAATCCGCCGCCACGGCCGCAGGCACTGGAAAGAGCGAGTCGGCTACCATCGCCGCAGCCTTTCGGAAACAGCCATGTATCGAATGAAATGTTGCTTCGGCGACCATTTGAAAAACCGTTTGATTCAAAATCAAAAAACAGAAACACGACTAAGATCTAAAATCCTTAACAAATACACCCACCTCGGACTTCCTTTGTTCGAGTGGAATTAGTCAACAAGACCATTTGCAATTGTCATTGCTTTGCCGTTTGTCGCTCGTTCCAGTGTTTCCAGCGGAGGATTTGCTCGGTGGTGGTGGCGGGGGCCTGGCCCGGGGGTTGGGCCACGTCTTCGCCCACGACCTTGGACAGGCTGATTAGCGCCGCGCGGACGACGGTTTGATTGTCGTTGAGCATGTGGATCAAGGCCGCGATGAAGGCTGGATCGGGGAAATCGCCCATGGCCTGGGCGGCTTTGGCCCGCACCACCGGATCGCGGCTGTAGGCCAGTCGTTCCAAGGCCGGCTTGCCCGACGGATCGCCCAAGCGGGTCAAGGCCAAGGCGGCCTCGAATTGGACGTCTTCGTTTGTCAAGCCCAACAGGTTGCGTATGGGTTTTGTGTCGTTTAGTTTTCCGCTTGCCGCCAATGCCCGGATCGCTGCGCAGATTACAGCTTGATCTTTGTCTTGCAAGGCGGGAATCAATACTTGCACGTGCGCCGGATCGCCGTGGGCGGCCAGATGTTCGCACGCTCGCCGCCGCACCTCGGAGGAAGCATTCCCAATGGCCGCGTAGGCCAAATCAGTCGCCGGTTGCGAGGCGTCGTCGGCAATCGCCCGCATCGCGCTCTGCCAAACCAGCGCGTCCTGCTCCTTGCCGACCAGTTGCGCCAGTCGTGCAACTGCCAGACGGCCGGAAGGCTGTTTGCCCGACAGTTCGGCCAGCTCCTCGGCCGCGCGGCGGCGCTGGGCCAAATCGGCCGAGGCCAATTCATCCAGGACCGCGTACACGCGCCCGTATTTGGGCAGCACGTCGCGATAGATTTCCTCGGGCAGGAGCTGTTTGCGATCGAATTGCAACTGCTCCAGTGCGTCGATCAGGGCCGGACCATATTCCGCAAGGGCCTTCAAATTCATTTCCCGAATCAATCGCTCCACCTCGGCGACCTGTTCGGTCGAGGCCTTTTCAAGGGCCGGTTGCCTAGGAGCGGCCGGCGCCGGCGAATCGCTCAATACCCCGCCGAACCGGGCGCGAAAGGCCTGGTTCAATTTTAAAAGCACCTCGGCCCTCCGCTCAGGCGGACCTTCGACGGGAAATTCCTTGGCCGGCGGCCATTGGGCAGTCAATTGCTCGGCGGCGGTTTTGCGGGTGATAAAGGCCGGCTTGGTCATGGCCGCAAGCAATATCGGCCCGGACCGCTCGAGCGGCCAGGCCACGATTCGCGCACCGCGGCCAGTTGCACCTCGGAGCTGCCATCGTCCAGCAGGCTTTGGGCCGTGGAAGCCGCTTTTTTATCGGCGAACTTCGCCAGGGCCTCGGCCGCCTTTTGCCGCACGCGCCAGGACCGATCGGCGGCGGCTTCCAGAACCTGATCTTCGACCTTGGCCGCCGCCAGCACCGTGACCGCCTGGGCACGAACCGCGGCATTGGGATCTTTCCGCAGTTTTTCCAGCGCGGCCAGAGCATCGGCAGTGCCCAGAATTCCCAGGCCGGCAATGGCCGCCTGGCGGACTCGCACGTCGCTATCCAATAGCCCGGCGGAAAGATATTCCCCCGCCTCGGGATGGCGGTGCGAGACCACGGCCTCGAGAGCCGCGGCCCTGATCCGCCAGTCGCCGTCGGACCGCAGATCAACAGCTTCGATGGGCAGCACTTTCCCGCGATTGCTCATAGGCCTTCAAGGCCTCCAGGCGCACCTCGGCCTGCGGGCTTCGCAAGGCATCGATAAAAGCAGGATTTCCGGCCGGACTCTCGTGCCGCGCCAATCCGCGAATCAATTCCGCGTGCAATTCCGAAATATACGAGGCTTTTACGTCTTTTCCATACCGGCCGTATTGCTCCAGCAGAACCTTCAGCAACTCGAGCGCCTTGGGATCGCGGAGATTGGCCAATGCCTCGACAGCCGCGCAGCGCACGGGCAGGGGAAGTTCCGGCGACTGAGCGGCCTCGAATAACCGTTCTTTGCCCGCACCATCGCCGGCCCGGGCCAAAACCATGGCGGAATTTATCGCCACGTTCGGATCGGGGTCGGTAAGCAATCCGTGAAAATCCGGCTGCCGCTCGGGCGGCCGGGCAAGAATTTCATCCAGTTTCGAATAATGCCAGCGGAAATCGGCCTCCTGGTCCACGTTTCGCACCCACACGCTCCGGTTTCGGCCCTTGGAATCTCTATCGGCGACGCGGGCCAGAACCGCGCGGTCGCCGGTAGATAGCGTTGCGGCGCCCGATTCGGCCGGGGACTGCGCGGATGAAGCATGTTTCATTCCCACCTTTGCATCGGCGGCAGCCAGGGCGGGATCGTCAAGCGCCGCGCCGAAAAATTCCCGGCAGCCCGCGATCCCCATAACGGCCGACAGTGCCAGCGCCAGGATCACACATTCGGCAAGTCGCTTGTATTGTAGCGGCATGATAGGCAATTCCTTTTGCCCGATTCCAGCGGATATGATTACTTCTGCTTTGCCAGCCAGTCTTTCAGTTTACCTTGGCAATCTTCCAAGGCTTTTTTTCCATCTTCACTGTATCTTTGCAGGTCGTCCCCGCTCAGCCTGCTGATGTCCTTATCCAAAACTTTAAGCAGATCGCCGAGAACACTCTGAAGGTTGTTTAGGGCGGATAGTTGTGCAGGCGCCGTGGCCAGCGGCATTATTCCTTTCCGGTCCCGGTAAGTTGGGATTCCCGTTTAATGCGTCCAAGACCGCTGCCAGGCGGGCTTTTATGCGGCGCTGGCGATCGGCGGCGGGCGTTCCTTTGGTATTGAGTTCTTCGTCGCAGGCGTCGAGCATAAGTTGCGCCAGGGATTTCGCCAAATCGACGGGATTCAAACCGCCTGCTCCGGCGTATTTTAATTTTCCCAACGCTTCGGCGGCGCTTAAGCGGAGATAAAACGGGGCCTTCGAGTCACCGGCATAAGCGGACAGTAATTTGGGCACCTGGTTGTTCGCGCCCAGATTGCCCAACTGGCCGAGAATATCGACGGCCTGCTTGTGCATCCATACCTGGCCCACGTCGGAGTAATTGGCCGCGTTCGCGCCGGTGACAAGCTTCAACATCGTGTTGAAAATCTGGGGATTATTTGCCCCGGCTGTTACATGGCGATTTAGGCCCACAAGGGCCGCAATCTTGACCGGCACGATCTGCTTGGGATCGTCGGCAGCCTCCAAAAGAACGGGCACAGCGTCAGCCCATGGACTTTCCTGACCGGCCATGCTGTTCAACCGAATTCAAGTCGCCAATGGTAAGCATGGCATTGACGCGAACGGCGGGATGGTAATTGTTTTTTGCCAGCTTGGTCATATACTCCAGGACCAATTTATTGAGATAATCATGGACCTCGCCGCTTTTGGCCTGTTTGAGATTGTTGATAAGGTCCTTGTGATAATCCCGCAGACTGTTGAGCGTGCCGAGTTGGGTCCATCGGGCAAGCGCATAAGTTTTATAATAAGTATCGAAATCGTTTTTTTTGCCGTCGAACTTGCCGTCGCGGAGGATGGAGAGGATAATGTTTGCGTTCTTTTTCTGGGCCGTGTTGACCTTGTCTTCCAGGAAAAGACCCGCACCGGCCTCTGCCCCGGCCGGGTTTTCATCGGCACCTCCGGCCTGGGCAAAAACGCGACCGGACAATGCCCCGCCCAATAACAATACGGCCGAAAGGATTATGGCCGAAAGGAAAACGAACCGGCCTAAGTCATGGCCGTGCGGAAAAGGGGGGGATTTCGAATCCATATTGAGTATTCAGAGTTATAATGCTATCCAGTATGGAAAAATGGAGATCATATATAGGCTACCAACGATCAAGGAGCCCTGTCAAGTTGGGCTGGGTAAATGGGGAAAATCAGCTATTCCGGGCGGTACCGGCCGAAATGCCTGTATTTCACCATTTTCAACACCTTTAGCGTTGTAACAACTAAGGTTAAGGCTGACAATAAAAAAGTAAAAGTTGAAAACAGTTCATGGCAAAACGGGCCGGAAGTTCCATTCCTAGGCCGGAGGTCTAAAACTGTAAACTGACAACCGTAATTTCAATAAAATGACTCTGCTCTATTCTGCCCGCTGCTTTTTAGAGCACGAAACGGGCCATCATCCCGAGTGCGCCGATCGCATCCGCTCGATCCCCGATCGTTTGGAAACAGCAGGCCTGTTGGGCAAATTCAAGCGTCCGGCATTCAAGCCCGCCAGCAGGCAGCGCCTGGCCAGGGTCCATTCGCCCGGTTACATCGACGAGATTCGGGCCTTTGCCAAGTCGGGTGGCGGGCACATCGAAGCCGACACGATCGTCAGCCCGGCCAGTTTCGAGGTGGCCATGCTGGCGGCCGGCTGCGTGTGCGACGCCGCCGAGCGGATCGTGCGCGGCGAAGACACCCAGGCCATGTGCCTGGTCCGCCCGCCCGGCCATCACGCCATGACCGGACACGCCATGGGCTTTTGCATTTTCAATAATATAGCGGTGGCCGCCCGGCTGGCCGTGGACGATCTGGGACTCAACCGGGTGCTGATCGTGGATTGGGACGTGCACCACGGCAACGGCACGCAGGCCGCTTTTTGGGAAGACCCGCAGGTGGGCTTTCTTTCCATCCACCGCTGGCCGTTTTATCCCGGCACCGGCGACGAGGACGAAATCGGCGGCGGCCCCGGCCTGGGCACAACCCTGAATCTGCCCGTCCGATTCGGCACTTCGCGAAAGGATTACTTGACCCGCTTCTCGGACAACCTGGACCGCTTCGCCGCCGAGATCAAACCCGAGTTGGTCTTGATAAGCGCCGGCTTCGACTCGCATTACGCCGATCCGGTGGGCAACCTGGGACTGGAAACCGAGGACTTTATAACGCTTACCAACGCCGTGCTCGACGTTGCCGACGCTTACGCCTCCGGCCGCGTCATCAGCGTCCTGGAAGGCGGATACAACCCCGACGCCCTGGCCGATTGCGTCACCGTGCATCTGGAGGAAATGCTCAAGCGGGCGAAGATTGCATAAACCATAAATGATTTAGCCGTAGGGTGCGTGCTTGCACGCACGCAAAGGCGCGTAATCGGCAGATTTCTCGCGAGTCGTAGGGTGCGTGCTTGCACGCACGCAAAGGCGCGTAATCGGCAGATTTTTCGCGAGTCGTAGGGTGCGTGCTTGCACGCACGCACATGATATCGCGGAATAAATCATCCATTGACACACCTTGGCGTGCCTGCAAGAACTTGCAACATGGCGCGTGCGTGCAAGCACGCACCCTAGGGTTGACTGCCAGTATAATTACCGGTAGATTTATGCTCATGAGTTGGTATCGGCGTTGGTATCAAGAGGGCGGACTTTACTTTTTTTCGCTGGTCACTTTTGGCCGGAGACCGTTTCTTACCACCGATTTAGTGCGCCGGCTGCTTCATACCGCCTTGCGAAAGACCCAACAGGAGCGACCATTTGATATTGTGGCTACGGTGCTGTTGCCGGATCACTTGCATTGTCTCTGGAAACTGCCAACCGGAGACGATGACTTTAGCACTCGATGGAGGCTGGTGAAATCACGGTTTACAATCGACATTCTTGCTTCGGGCTTCCGGGAATTGGGCCGGAATGATTCTCGTCGCAAGCGTCGGGAACATGCGATTTGGCAACGAAGATTCTGGGAGCATCTGATTGAAGACGAGGATGATTGGAAACGACATATCGACTACATCCACTATAATCCGGTAAAACATGGCTACGCATCTTTGCCGCGCGACTGGAAATTTTCGACGCTGCAACGTTATATAGCTATGGGCGAATATGACGACCTATGGGGACGCGCCGAGCCGGAAACGCTTCGCAATTGGTCGCCCCCCGAGTGTCCCGACGAGCCGTAGGGTGCGTGCTTGCACGCACGCAAAGGCGCGTAATCGGCAGATTTCTCGCGAGTCGTAGGGTGCGTGCTTGCACGCACGCACATGATATCGCGGAATAAATCATCCATTGACACACCTTGGCGTGCCTGCAAGAACTTGCAACATGGCGCGTGCGTGCAAGCACGCACCCTACATTCACCGCCTGAATTTTTGCCGCACCAGGTTGCCGATTGTCACCAATAGATACGCGCTTCCCGCCAGGAGGATGATCACCGGGCCGCTGGGCAGATCCGCGGGATAGCTGAGCGCGATTCCCGCGCCCACCACGATCGCGCAAAACAGCACGGCCAGGAGCATCATCTGCCAAAGTTGCCGGGAAAAATAGCCGGCCACGGCCGGGGGCAGGGTCAAAAGGGCGATCACCAACACTATGCCAACCACGCGGACAAGCAGCACCACGGTAAGCGCAGTCATCGAGAGCAGTAGGAGGTAGAAGACCTTTGCCCGCACGCCGCGGAGTTCGGCATATTCTTCGTCGAAGCAGAGGGCGAGAAACTTGTTGTAAAATCCGATGCCCACGGCCAGAACGAGAACGTCCATGCCCATTACCAACCACAAATCGCTTTTGGCAACCAGGAGAATGTCTCCGAACAGGTAGCTCATGGGATCGACATTGGCGGGAATTTTATAAAGGAACAGCACGCCCACGGCCATGCCCATCGACCACACCGCGCTAAT
Source organism: Pirellulales bacterium (assembly GCA_963838495.1). GTDB lineage: Bacteria > Planctomycetota > Planctomycetia > Pirellulales > Thermoguttaceae > JBEKIK01. The sequence goes on from CAWIRC010000001.1 coordinate 2,687,551, forward strand.
GACCGTGTCTTCCCGCTGCTTTGCGTACAGGCTGACCAGCCCGATGACGAGCGCCGAAAGGATCGCCGCCGCGGTTGCCCCGTACATGGGGTCACACCAGGTCCAGCCCAGCACCTGGTTGAAATACAGTGCGGCGCCGATTCCGCCCAGCACGCAATGGGCGATGGCCGCCGCTATGTACGTGATCCGCCGGGTGACGACGTACGATCCGATCACGCCCAGCGAAATGCTGGATAGCACGCCCACCATGAAGGCGTAGCGGAGAAACGAGATTTTGGGATCGCAAAGCGCGTTGATGAAATCAGTCATGTTTATGTTCCGTCGCCAGATGATCGCCGTGGCGGACCATGCGCACGTCGCCGCCGTAGATTTCGCTTATCACTTCGCCGGTGACGTGGGATGTCGGATGGACCACGACGCGGCGATTCACGCAAATCACTTTTTCCACTAGATTCGACACGAAACCCAAGTCGTGCGTGACCATGAGAATGGTCATGTGCCGGTTGAGTTCGCGGAGCAGGTCCCAGAGACGCGATCCGACCAAGGTGTCGACGTTCGAGGTGGGTTCGTCGAGGAGCAGCAGATCGGGCCGGCTGCAAATTGCCCGGGCGACAAGCACCCGCTGCCGCTCACCGCCGGACAGCGAGGCGAATGGCCGGCGGCAGAATTCCTCCATATCGACCTGGCGCAAGGCCGTAAGCGCCGCTTGCCGGTCTTCCCGATTCGGCCAGCCCAGCCAACCGCCCAAACCCGGCCGCCCCAATCGCCCCATCAACACTATATCCATGGCCGTGACGGGAAATTGCGGATCGTAAAGCACGTGCTGCGGCATGTACCCGATATGCGACCGCGCCTGCCGGGGCGGCCGGCCGAATACGCGAATCTCTCCGGCACTGGGCCTTAGCAGCCCGAGTATCAACTTGACAAGCGTGGTCTTTCCGCCGCCGTTCGGACCTACCACGCATACCGACTCGCGCATTCCCACGTCGAGGCACACGTTCTCCAATATCGGCGTGTTGCCGTATGAGAATGAAACGCCGCAGAGTGATATTACGGGTTCGTCGGTCATTAGATTGTCAACCTCGTTTATCGATTGTCAGGCAAGTGATGTCGTATGTTTCCTCGGAGCCGGGCCGTGTCGGCCCGGTAACGCCGGGGCGACACGCCCCGGCCCTGATTTGCCCTGCAACGATGTTTTCCTCGTTCCCACTGTCCTCCGTTCCTCGTTCCCACGGTCCTCCGTGGGAACGCTTATCAATCTCCGGCGCGTGGCTTCTCGAACGACTTTTTGATCTTCTCCGCTATATCCTGTAAATTCGCGAGCACGTTTTTATCCATATCGTTTATGGTCGTTATCCTCCCGTCAATGGCATCGGCCACGATCTGAGCACTGCGCGAGTCGAATTGCGGTTGGACGAATATCACGCTGGCGCCGCTGGACCTGGCCTTTTCAACCAGTTCGCGAAGTTGCCTGGGCGATGGTTGCTTGCCCCCGGCTTCGACGGCCTCTTGCTTCAGACGATAGCAATCGGCGAAATAGCCGAAGGCCGGATGAAACACGAAAAACGATCTTCCCTCGAATGGCTTCAATTCCCGGCGGATTTTCGCATCCACGGCGTCCAAATCCGCGTCTAATTGCGCGAGATTCGCCTTGAAAAAAGCCTCGTCGCCGGGGTCGTTCTTTTCCAAGGCCTTGGCCACGTTGGCCGCCATTGTTTTCAAAAGCGGCGGCGCAAGCCACACGTGCGGATCCATGCCGCCGGGCGAAAAGTCATGCCCATGCTCGTCCTGCGGCCGGGTTTCGAGATGGGCGTTCTCCCGGGAAATAGGCCGTTTTTCGATGCCTTCAGTCGCGTCCACCACCGTCAGCCGGTGGTGAGCTGCGCGAATTTTCTCCAAAACCTGGTTCTCGAAAGGCATGCCCACTTTGAAAAACAACTTGGCCTGGCCCAGGGCTTGGATTTGTCTGGGCCCCGGCTCGAAGGTGTGCGGATCCTGGCCCGGTTCGATGAACACCTCGACATGAACCCTGTCGCCCCCGATCCGCTCGACCAGGTAAGCCACCGGCGGAATTCCGGAAAAGACCTCGACCGGTTCCGCCGCCGTGACTTCCGCCGCGGTAAACACAATCATCACCGAGATGAGAACATTCCCTATCATCGCGAATCCTCACCAGCCGCGAGCGATTCATCCTCTTCGCCGCGGGCGACGCACACCAAATGCACCGCGTGGCAATCCTCGCACTCCTCGAAGGAGTGATTTTTGGCGAAGGTTTTCCAGTGCTTGTGCTGGTCGGGCGTGAGAATGCCCGATCCCTTGCACAAGGGGCAAACACTGTCCAAGGCGGACAGAATCGCGGAGCGGATGAACTCCGAGCGATTGGTAATTCCCCGCATGGCGTCCCAAAGCGGCTCGTCAACTTTGAAGGTTACGATTTCGCGTTTTTTCTTGGCCGGCATGGATATACCCATTTAATCTATGATGCAAAAAGCCCTTTAATCGTAGGGTGCGTGCTTGCACGCACGCAATTTCGCGGGAATATACTATGCGTGCAGATATTTCACGGGAATGTACCGCGCGTGCGTGCAAGCACGCACCCTACCACACGATATTACATTGTATTACCGGCAGATAATTATACAATCCCCCCGAATTTGGCCAAAAAATGCCGCCCCTCCGCTTTCCACCCTCAGCTAATTAAAATGCAGTACTGGCGTATTGCCCGTGCCATGCCGTCTTCCAGCACTGGCAAAGCCAGTGCCACCCAGAAGCCAGACGCAAAGCCAGTGCCACCCACCGAGACGCTTATGAAGGAATCGCAGCCCACGCCCGCCAAATTACTTGCCACGCCGGTGCAGTATATTAAAGGCGTGGGCCCGGAACGGGCGGAATTGCTCCACCGGCTGGAGTTGCACGCCGTTGCCGACGTGCTTTTTTATTTTCCCCGCGACTGGCAGGATTTCACCGACCAGCGGGAAATCGCCCGCCTGGAAGAAGGCAAACTGCAAACCGTCCATGGCGTGGTCGATGAGATCGAGATGCGCACCTCGCAGTCGGGCCGGGCGGTGCTGGGCGTGCTTATCCGCTCCGGAACCGATTACCTGCGGGCCTTGTGGTTCAACCAGCCTTTCATGCGCGAAAAATTCGATTACGGGCAGCGCGTGATGCTCTCCGGCAAACCGAAGTACGAAGGGCTCATTTGGCAGATGCATCATCCGCGCGTGGAAATCCTCGCCGAGGACGAAGAACCGCCGGCCGGCAAAATCCTGCCCGTGTACCCGCTCACCGAGGGCTTGCAGCAGTGGCACATGCGCAGGATCGTCCGCTCGGCGCTGGATAATTACGCCGAACTGCTCGACGAGGTGTTTCCCGCCGAATATCTCGAAGCCCACGGGCTCTGGCCGATCCGCAAGGCCCTGCCGCAGATTCATTTTCCCGACAGCCGGGAAAGCCTCGAACAAGCCCGGCGCCGATTCGTGTATCAAGAGCTTTTCGTCTTGCAGTTGGCCTTGGCTGTAAAGCGGCGGCAGCAGCACGACCAGCGCCGCTCGCCGGCCTTGGAGGCCACGGCCATGATCGACGCCCGCATCCGCCGCCTGTTTCCCTTTGAACTGACCGAGGGGCAAAAGCAGGCCGTGACGGAAATCGCCCGCGACATGGCCGGCCCGCTGCCCATGAATCGCTTGTTGCAAGGCGAAGTAGGCTCGGGAAAAACCGTGGTCGCGGTTTACGCCATGCTCTTGGCCGTGGCCCACGGATATCAGGCCGTTATGATGGCGCCCACCGAAGTCCTTGCCCGGCAACACTCGCTCACCTTGGATAAATTGCTGGCCGAAAGCCGCGTGCACCGCGCACAGTTGACCGGCGGGTTGCCGGGCGGCCAACGCGCCGCGCTTTTGCAGCAAATCGCCGCCGGCGAGATGGACATCGTCGTCGGCACGCAGGCCGTCATCCAGGAAGACGTGTCCTTTGCTAAACTAGGCCTGGTGGTGATCGACGAGCAGCACAAATTCGGCGTGCGTCAGCGGGCAATGCTGAAACACTCCGGGCTCGACCCGCATTACCTGGTGATGACCGCCACGCCCATCCCGCGCACCATCGCGCTACGCTTTTCGGCGATCTGGACGTATCCACGCTCCGCGACTGCCCGCCGGGCAGGCAAAAGGTGCACACCTACCTGGCCGACGAGGAAAAGCGCGAGCAGTGGTGGGAATTCTTCAGGCAAAAACTCCGCGAAGGCAGGCAGGGTTACGTGATCACGCCGCTGGTCGAGCAGTCGGACGAGACCGCCGCCGCCAGCCTGGACGCCGTGTTCGAGGGCTTGACCAACGGCCCGCTGGCCGATTTCCGCCTGGGCCTGATCCACGGGCGGATGACCGCGGCCGATAAAGACGCCTTGATGGACGATTTTCGCCGCGGCGAAATCCAGGTTTTGGCCGCCACGTCGGTGGTCGAGGTGGGCGTGGACGTGCCCAACGCCACGCTCATGACCATCGAAAACGGCGAACGTTTCGGCCTGGCCCAGTTGCACCAGTTGCGCGGGCGGATAAGCCGGGGGAAATTCCCCGGCTTCTGCTGCGTGTTCGGCGACCCGCAAACGCCGGAATCGATCGAACGGCTGAAGGCCTTTGTTTCATCAACTGACGGCTTCGAACTGGCCGAGACCGATTTCCGCCTCCGCGGGCCGGGCGAACTTTTCGGCACCCGCCAGCACGGCCTGCCGCCGCTTTTGATCGCCGACCTGCTGCGCGACGCCGATCTTTTAACCGAAGCCCGCCTGCACGCCCAAGCCCTCGTGGCCGCCGACCCCGGCCTGGCCGAAGAAAAGCACGCCAAACTCCGCGCCATGATGCTTAGGCGCTATGGAAAGGCATTAGACCTGGGCGACGTGGGATAATATTGAAATCTCACCACGAAGATCACGGAGGTCACGAAGAGGTTTAAAAAAGTCATGTTATACATGACAAAATTCTAGAATTGGCGTCTCGTCCCAAATTTTACCATCAAGTTCTCTTCCTGCCACGGATTTGTACACCCCGCCCCATTGCTTGAAGAAAAATGGGACGCCATTTTCCTGACATTGGTCGCGGATTTGAAAAACCCATTTGGATTGCATTGGCCGGGCATCGGGGCCGGACTCGCCGCCCACGATTACCCAGTGGATGCCCTCTAGCGGCAATTTGGGCAATGGCCCTAAAAGCGGTTCAAGGGAAAGGAAGCGGATTTTGGCGGGGATTTTAAGCAGTGGCTCGATGCGGTAAAGATAATCGGCGCTTTCGACGGTCGTGCCCATCCACACGTTGGCCGGCCAGGGCAGATCGGGCGCAAGTTCCGCGGCCCGCTCGGGCCGCTTGGTCAAAACTTGGAAAGTATGCCATGATGCCTGCTGCATCACTGCAAAAACTTTGGCAATGTAATCGGCCGGGACGTATTCGTGAAACAGATCGCTCATCGAGTTGACAAAAATCATCCGCGGCCGCTTCCAATGCAGAGGCACTGCGAGCACGTCGGGTTGCAATGTTACCTTGAACTCGTTGCGGTACCGGCGTTGTCCCATGGCCTTAAGCCGCTTCGCCATCCGCTCGGCATAGCAATGCGCGCACCCGGCGCTCAGTTTCGTGCACCCGGTCACCGGATTCCACGTTGCTTCGGTCCACTCGATGGAAGACGTTTGCGCCATGCTTTTCCTCCACGCTTTAAAAGCGGGCGGGAATCATATCTTTTTCCCAAAAGCGCGACAATATTGCTTTGACCGGAATGCCAAATAGTGGACCTTAGTATACATGACGGTTTTGCACCGGTCAACGACAAAATTGCGGGAAAAGAGCAAAAGCCTGGCTCAAAAAGACCACTTGTTATTGGCCTTTTTATAATTATCCGCTTTAATGACTTTGGTAACCTTTAATGGTCTTTATTCTGAAGTTGCGCAATCCGAGCGGCAATACATCTACCGACCATGCGAGGTCATGATTTCAGACAGGGTTTAAGACTGTTTTTCAACCAGGCATCAACGCAAGGAAATTGTATGCCAGAGATCTTTGTTATTTGATTTTATGTATTTCGCCGCTGCCTGAAATTTTCTTGAGGATTTTCAATCCGGCGTTGTCTTTATAGGTAATGTCGCCGGAACCGGCGATTTTCACTTGCAGCGACTGGGTGGCGTTGATTTTTGCGTCACCGCTGCCGTCAATCTTGATGCTCACGGTTTTGGCTTCCAGTTCGCTTAATTTAAGATCGCCGCAGCCTTTAACTAGACAGTCCAGCTTTTGCACTGCGCCCGTGGCGGCGACGTCTCCGGACCCGTTAACGACGATTTTGAAGGAATCGTCTTTGAGTCCCTCGACCGCTATGTCGCCCGACCCGTCCACCAGCACCTGCGAAAGTTTCGGGGTTGTGACGGACACCTTTAATGTTTTGCTGTTTTGCAGCGAGACGCCGGGTTTTATCGAGATCATGAGCGTGTCATTCTTGACCTCGGTGACGACGTAAGGCAATACGTTGTCGTCGGTGGTGACAACGACTTCGGTCTTGTCGCCGATGGCGATAGATACGTCAGCCGCACCCTTGAGCGTGACGGCGTCGAATTTTTCGACGTCGCGTTTTTCGCTCTTCATGACTCCGGAGCCGGCAATGCTCTCGGTCTTTTTTGAGTCCTGGGCAATGACCGCACAGGCAATACAAAGGAAAATCGCTGTCGTGGAAAAAATTATCGCTCTCATTATTGGCTCCTAAAAAATATTGTGGTAAACGTTATCGCTTCCGTGCCCTCCGCGCCTCCGTGTTGTGATTAATCAAGCCTGACCAATCAGAATTCGAGCCCCTCTTCGTCTTCGTGAATGAGTTCCGAGATGCGGCGTTTGATGATCTGGTCGCGCTTTTCGCTTCGCTTTTCAATCGAATCGTGGATGCGATCGAGTTCCTTTTCCAGGCGTTTGACTTCCAGTTCGCGATATTGCTGGCGGACGTCGAACTGTTGGGAGGCGATTTCTTCGAGATTCTTTTTCAGTTTCGCCCGCGTGTCTTTATCCTTCGAGGAGTTGTATTGCTTGACGACATTCTGCGTTTCCTCCTCGAATTTGTGGTCTTTTTCCCAGAGGGCCTTGATTTCCGGGTCGTCAGGCGCCCCGAGCATTACAAACGGATTCGGGCCGCCCGTGCCTATTTGAACAAGGCCGTTGCGACCGGACCACCCGACACCGCGTTGTTGCACGCCGGGCAGGTTGGGCCAGGTCAAGGGATATCCAATGCCCGGAGCAGTGCCGGTTGTGATCACCGACGAGGCGCCGTCGAGCCCCTTCACCATGACTTGGACTTTATTGAGCTGTTCTTGCGCCTTTTGCAGCTCCGCATAGGCCTTTTCCTGGGCCTTTCGCGACTCGTCTTTGGCCTTGGTCTGGGCCTTCTGCAATTCATCCTTGGCATTTTTCAGCGATTCTTTGACTTGGAAAACGTCATTGGAGATCGAACGTTCGCGTTTTTCGGAACGGCCGGCTTGCTTAGATTGCCCAGATTGTTTCGATTGCGTGGTCCCGGAAGGACGATCTGTTGCCTGGGTATTATCCCCGGCCGCTGTCGTTTCGTTCGGATCCTCGGCAACGGCCGCGGCAGCGGCGGATTCTTTGCCCTCGCCCGGCGATTGCGCGTAAGAATAATTGGCCGATAGATACCATAAAGACGCAAGCGTAATAAGCGATATGACTAACGTTTTTCGAAAGAACATTGAATACCTCCTGTTTTTATAAAAAAAGGTTAAGCCGGACCCCGGGTTTATTCACGCGGGGCTAAATGGTTTTGTTTTGGAATGTTCGGTTCCCGTCGCGATCACAATATGGTTAAGGAAACGTCCTGTACAGGTCTTGGTTCAATTGCTCAATGCGGACTTTCATATCTTCAAGGGAAGCGTCGATATTGGGCCCGTTTTCCACGGACGGACTAGGCTGTTTGAGCTGTTCCACACCCGATCGGACTTGCCGCAGCCCGACGATTTGGGGATCTTGGCGATATTCGGGCAACTCGGCCTGGAGCCCAGCCAATTGCGAGCGGAATTCGGCGATTTCTTCGGGCGATACGTCGGAGTTGTCGCCGTCGGATAGTTTCGCTTCCATCTCGTGGAATTGTTGCCAGAGTTGGGTGAGCCGTTTTTCCAAGTCGATTTTTTCGGCAGCGGTCTTCCCCTGGGTGTCGGCCGCAACAGGCGATGGCCATAATGCGCCGGAAACCGAGGACAGCACATGCGTGATTCCTGTCGCCTCGGTCGCGGCAAAACCGGTAAGCACAAGCAGCAATGCCGCTGCCGCCGGCCAGCGTAATCGAGACAACCGCCTGGAAATGTCCTCGAATGGCCATTGTTTTGCCGGATATCGCGGGCGGGGATTGACCGACGGTTGTTCGACGTGATCGAGCCATTGTCTTAAAAGCGATTCCACTTCGCCGGCAGTCTGGAATCGCTCGGCCGGGTCTTTGGAGTGCAGCCGGGCGATGATCCGCTCCAGCCAGACGGGTATTTTGGGATTGATCTCCCGGATCGGCCGGGCGTCGCCTTCGCAAATCTGCCGCAGCACGGCCATGGTGTTTTCGCGGCGGAAAGGCGATTGGCCCGTGCACATGGCGTACATCACGCTGCCCAGGCTGAACAGGTCGGTGCGGTGATCGACCGCCTCGCCGTTGGCCTGCTCCGGGGCCATGTATTCCGGCGTGCCGGCAATAAAACAACTCCGCGTGAAGCTGGCGTCGTCCACCGCCCGGGCAAGGCCGAAATCGGTGATCATCACCCGCTCTTTTCCGTTCTCCAGCAGAATGTTGGCGGGCTTGATGTCGCGGTGCACCAGGCCCTGGGCATGCGCGGCAGCCAGCCCGGCGGCAATTTGAATGCCGATCCGCAGGATTTCATTCAATTCGAATGGGCCATTTGCTTTGGTTGTGTGAGTGTCGCTGGCTTTGCCGGCGGCTTTGTCGATAAGGCCTGTTTTAACACTGGCAGAGCCAGTGGTACTCACATCGGCACTAGCAGAGCCAGTGGTACTCGCGATCCGCTCCTGCAAGGATATGCCATCGATAAACGGCATCACCAGGTAGGGCATTTCGTTGGCCGAATCCACCGCATAAATCGCGATTACATGTTCATGAGCCACTGCCGCGGCGGCCTGGGCCTCGCGGGCAAAGCGGTATCGAGCCGCCGGGCTGTGTATCCATTGCGGCGCTAGAACTTTTATCGCTACATGACGATTCAAAACCGGATCGAATCCTTTAAGCACAATTCCCATCCCGCCGCGCCCGATCAGTTTCACGATCTCGTAAGGCCCAAGCCGGCCAAGCTTTGTCGGATCGTCCGAAGGGGAAAGGAACTCCAACCGCAGGCCATCCGCATGCCAAACCATGCCGCCCGGACTAAGGACGTTATCGGTGCTTGTGACGTTATTGATATTTACTATGGTGCTGAGCAACTGCTGGGCGTCGCTCCACCAATCCGGTCCGGCCGCCATCGATTCCAACTCCTTGCGGCAATCCGGGCAAGACTCGAGATGCCTGGCCAAATCGTCCTGCAACTTGGGCGGCAATTCGTCGTCCAAAAGCTGCCGCAATTGCCCACGATCGCATTGTGAATTGGATTGGGCCATAGGACGTTTTTTGTTCTATTTAGCCTTGGGGTAAACACATCCAGGCCGATTCTTATGACGTTGGTTTCCTGATTTTCAATAAATATCCACAATAATTTCCGCTTAAGTTATTCACTTAGGGTTTCTATTTTTTGCCTCAGCCGCGCCATTACCCGGCTACGGGCGATGTAAACTGCGCCGGGCGACATCTCCAACTTCTCGGCCGCTTCAACGACCGGCAGATTCTCTACGCAAGTAAGCCAAAAGGCCTGCCAAGTTGTGTCGCGAAACTCCTTTCGGATTTGTTCCGCCGCCCAGGCAAAGGCCTGACGCTTGTACTCGCGGTCGAAAACCGCCGAATCTTCCTGGTCCTGGTGCGGGTCGGGCTGCTCGGCCAGCAATCTATGGACATCGCTGTTGCCGGTGCCGGCGGGATGCCGCCGCCGGTAGACCAGCCAGTTGATCATCAAGTTTCTGGCTATGCGAAACAGCCAGGCGCGAAAGCTGCCAAGCCGCGGGTCCGGGTCCCAGCGCTGGATGGCCGAGGCCACGGCTATGAACACCTCCTGGGTCAATTCCGAAGCATCCGCATCTTGCAAGCCTTGGTTTCGAGCCATTCGAAACACAAGCGGCTGATATACGGCGAAAAATTCCTCCCAAGATTGTTGGTCTTGGAGATTGCGGAGACGCACCAACAAACTTGGACGGGTCGCGGGCGTTTCGTCCATCGGGCGTGCTCCTAATCTATACACAAAGTTGTTCGGAAAATCTTTCAATAATTTGGATAAATTAAGCAAGATTCTCCCGGGAGGAAAACCGTAACGCTAATCTTCAGGCATCTTGAAGTATACATAAATGCCGATCTATTGGCATGTCGCGAAAATCCTGAAAAAACGGTGCGACCGTTACATATGTCATGCCGATACGTTTCACATGCGCAAGCATTGTTGCTCCGCTCGCCCCCTGCCCCATATTCGGGGGTGGCGTATTGAGCAAGACCCATGACGTAGGAGCAAGATCTCATGCAAGTTAAAGTGTATGTTCCAAAAATTATCGAGGTTCCCAGCGAATATCTGCCCGCGCTGGCCAAGCGTGCCGCAGACAGCCTGGGCGATCGTGCCGCGGAAGTCTCGGCAACACGGGGTCACCTGATCCGCCAGGCCGTCCAGGACGGTTTGCTGAGAGAGTTCGATCCCCTGATCGGCGAAGATGGGACGGTTGATTTGGTTTGCGACCCCGGCTCGGAGATTCCCCTGGAATTGGAAAATAAAACGCTGAGCCTGGCCGAATTGCTGGAAGCGTTGCAGTACAGGCGGACCTGGGCCGAGGTGAAATCGGCGCCCGAGGCCGCTTGATTGCCCGTCAAGTTTTTTGAGACGCGCTTCAAACGCCGCCACAAAAAAGCGGATTATCTTAATTTGGAACAACCGGCGCGGCCAACCGGTCGCGCCGCCCGCCTCTGCCTACACGCCTATGACCGCTCGCGCACAAAACAAGATCTTGAAATCGCTGGTCGAAGAGGAAATCAATTCCGGCCGGGCCGCATGCCAGCATTCGCAGTCCAAGGCCGCGGCAAAACCCCGCCGGGAAAACGGCGCCTGGTACATAGTTGCCACCGACGGATCGACGAGCGTTATCACATCCAAACCGGCCAATGCGCCCAAGTCAGGCGTGCGCGATCAGGCAATTGCTGAAAATCCCCCCAAAAAATCGCGCGGAAATAATGAACCCCCGCCCCACGAACTCGAACCCGGAGTCGATCTTTCTTATCTCAATATGGAAAAGGAAACCGCTTCCAAACTGATAGCCGGCATGCATGCCATGACCGCGGATGAAACAGCGACTCCTCTACAGGGCGAGATTGAAATGCCCTCGGCCAAGACCGACCTCAAAGAGATATTCAAAAGCGACCAGGTCTGCATGGTCAGCACACACAAGGTTGTATAGCCTGAATCGAAATTTCGGCCGCTATTTCCCGCGGTTCTCGCCGCGCTCGGCCTTCCGCGTCCCGATTAATATTGCGGCGGAAAGCAAAACTATTGCAAAAAATGTCAAGGCCAATATGGCAGGGATGATGGATACAAACATGTTCAATTCTTTTCGACGACTTTCTTGAATACGCGGCTACGATCATAACCGGCAATGTCATCGGCCGGTAAAGCGGATCGCCTATATGTCATTATGCGGGCTTTATGCATCGCGTTTAATCAACCAGGTCAACTTAATCGTTAAACTCAATCTGAGGCTCTATCTAAAAACTATACGCAAGGGCGGGAGTTGTACTTCCGCCCTGGAAATCAATTTTTTTATGGCTACAGATCAGCCGCCATTTAGATAACGGTCACTATTAAGAAAAGTTTTGCCGCGCTAGGGGTAATTACCCCCATTATTTGCAACTGAATTGAATCTGTTGTTTCAAGATTTATTTGGCCCTGGTATTGAGGACATAAAAAGTACATATAACTGTTCATTTGTTATATTGACTAGTGTATAGTATGTGCTAATCTGCTATTGTCATGTGCGCATGTGCATGGTTTCCGGGGAGAATCTTCATTGCAGTTAATCTGAATACAAGACTTGATTTTGAGGATGCATGTTTTAACCGCTTTTCGCAATCAGGGGGCATCGATCCGGTTGGTTTACTTGTTTTTATATGGGAATAATTGCCAAGGAGCTTTCGCAATGATTGCCAGTGACATTGTCAAGGAAATCAGACAGATGTTGGCCGGGGGCAATTTATCGCAAAGAGCGATTGCCGAGCGGATGGGCGTGAGCCGGGGAACGGTCTGCGCCATTGCCCAGGGGAAGCGCGGCGATTATCCGCCCCGGTTTTTTCGCATGGACATGCATTTCATTCCGCCCGCCGGCCTCCCGGCTCGCTGCTCAGGCTGCGGGAGTTTGGTGCAGATGCCGTGTTTGGCATGTTACATCCGGCAATGGAAACGCAGGCGAAAAATGGCGCTTGGGACCGAGCGGGAATAGCTTCTATGCACCGAAATCCGAGCGTGGTTTTTGCCTATGATTTATATTGAAAACTGAGCGATTGCAAATGTAAAAAAAGGGACGATTAAGACCGAAGGCCGCGCCGGGGTTGTGGAAAATAATCGCAACTATGCTCAATCCACGCAATTTCCCTGGGACATAGTTAATTGTTCATCATCCGTGCAGTCTTTCCCGGAATCGACATATCGTGCGTAGGCCAACAAGTCGTCGACCAGTCCCTGCATTCCTGTCGCTCCCCCAATGACACAAGGCATGAGATCTTTTTTGTCGTCTTGGAGTTGCTGTTGCAATTGGGATACTTGAATGGAAAGTTGCCGGGTGGTATCTTCCAGATGTTTTCGGGAATGGTGCACATCGTCGCCTATCTGCCCCTTTTCGCCTTGTCCGGATTCGAGGAGGCCCTTGCTGAACACCAAGTTGCGGAAGAGCCGCAACAACGTGCCCCGGCTTATGGTGCCCGTGGGACATCCGTCTTTGACTATTACGATCCGCCGCATGGCCACTCGGCACAGAAATTCATAGATAGTGCGAACCGGCGTGTCTTCATCATATGTAATGACGTTGGGTCTCATCATGCTGGAAACCGGGTGCTCCCAGTAATCCAGCGAAACCATGGCGGTCATTAAATCTTTTTCCGAAAGCATGCCGCAGAGTTTGCCCTGGGCATCGACAACCGGCATGGAATTTATGCGGGAGCGTATGAAGAATTCGGCCGCCTGGCCGATAGGCTTGTCCTCCCGCAGGCATACGATCATGGGCGTCATGATATGCTTTGCCAGTATGCCTTTGAACAAATCGGTTTCGGTGGTTACCAGTTTTAATTCACCGGCGTCGTTGAGCGACTCGTAACGAATCACGCGATCCCGTCCGGTCCGTTTGGCACAAAGCAGGGCCTGGTCCGCCTGATCGACAAGGGCTTCCGGCGAAAGCGTATCGTCCAGGCGTTGCGACACGCCGAAGCTAGCGGCCAGGCGAATCTGTTTATCTCCCGCGGAAATCTGTAAGTCCCCCATTTTCAGGCGGACGCGCTCGGCCCAGGACCCGGCGTCTTTTTCGTTGGCTTCGGGCAAAAGGATGCAGAATTCCTCGCCGCCGTACCGGCAAACCGAATCGTTGCGCCGGCCGTTTTGCGTCAGCAGTTCCGCAACGCCCTTTAAAACCGCGTCGCCGGCGTGGTGGCCGTGGATGTCGTTTAAGTGCTTGAAAAAATCCAAGTCCATCATCACGCACGAGAGCGGCGATTGATATCGCTTCGACCGGAACCATTCCTTGTTCATGACCTCATAAAAAGTCTTTTGAGTCATCAGTCCGGTCAAGGGGTCGGTATGCGCCATCATGCTCAGGCGCCGCTCCAGTTCCAGCACCCGCGATCCGGCGCGCATCCGCGCCAGCAGCTCTTCTTGATACACCGGCTTGCACAAGAATTCATCCGCTCCGATTTCCAATCCCGCGATCATCTCCTGCGAGGCCGCCTTGACCGTGAGGAACATGATAAACACGTAATGCGGGAGAACGAGCTCGCGGACCTTGCTGCAAAGCTCCAGGCCGTCCATGTTGGGCATCTCCCAATCGGTGATCACAAAATCGGGGCAATCGGCCTTGATCATCGCCAAGGCCTGCAACCCGTCGGAGGCCACTTGCGTCGAATAGCCTCCTTTTTCCAGCCACCGGGAAAGCATGCGCAGCATGGCCGGATCGTCGTCGACTATCAGCACTTTGGAGTTGGACAGGTTCATGTAATCACCGGGACTTTCCCGGCTCGACGTGCTAGTTGCACTATGTCTCATGGCGCCCCAAATCTAATCCATGGAATAACGATCCGCATCTTTTCAAGACTAGCTTGAATAAAGGGCAAATAACGTGGTTTCCCCTGCAAAAAATGCAAATACCCCTGTTCCACCCCTATTTTCCGCCCTATCGGTGGAATCGTTAAATCTGTTTTTTGGTCCTGTGATTGCTTTTATTGTTTGAATTCTTTGTAAAATGAGATTTAAATGCCCTCTCCCTCCGAAATAGGATCGGATTGCCAAAAATCCCTGCCCCATCTGTGAGATGGCCGGATAAAGGCAAAGTCATTACCCCTTATCCATCCCCCAAAAACAGAGGGGAATAAATTGCAAGCCCCAATCTTTACAAAAATAAATTTCCCCAGGGATAATTCTCTCTCAAAACCCTTTTTACACCCGGCCCTCAGCCGTTATACTGCGTTTATAAAACAGTTGTAAAATGTCCAATGCCAGATTACGGCCTTGGAGCTGGTTTGTCCAATTTGCAATAGAAAAAATATGTCCGCTAAATACGCCCAAACCTCAACATAAACACTCCAATCCAAATTCCTATGAGCGAACCTTATACCATCGTCATCGGGCTTGAAGTCCACGTGCAGTTGCTCGCCGAGAGCAAGATGTTTTGCGGTTGCAGCACCAAGTTCGGCGCCCCGCCCAATACCCAGACCTGTCCGGTGTGCATCGGCATGCCGGGCTCGCTGCCGGTGATGAACCGCAAGGCCTTCGAGCTGTCCGTGAAAACCGCCCTGGCCCTGAATTGCGAAATCCCGCGATTCACCAAATGGGATCGGAAAAACTATTATTACCCCGACCTGCCCAAGGGATATCAGATCAGCCAATACGATCTGCCCTTAAGCCGCGACGGGTATCTGACCATCTCCGATCCCAAGGGCCGCATCCAGCCTAAACGAATCGGCATCATCCGCGCATCTCGAGGAAGACGCCGGCAAAAGCATGCACGACGAGGTGGCCGGCAAGGCCGACTCGAAGATCGACCTCAATCGCGCCGGCACGCCGCTCCTGGAAATCGTCAGCCAGCCCGATCTCAATTCGCCCGCCGAGGCCAAGACGTATCTGACCGAACTGAAACTGCTGCTGAACTACCTCGGCGTCTCTGACTGCAACATGCAGGAGGGCAGCCTGCGCGTAGATGCCAACATCAACCTGCACATCGACACGCCCAAGGGCAAAATCGCCACGCCCATCGTGGAAGTGAAAAACATGAACAGCTTCCGCGCGGTCGAACGGGCTCTGGCCTACGAAGCACAGCGCCAATACCGCGTGTGGCAAGAGACCGGCCACAAACTGGGCGACGTGCCCAAATCAACCCGCGGCTGGGACGAGGCCGGCCAGGTCACCCACGAACAACGCTCCAAGGAGGAATCCAGCGACTACCGCTACTTTCCCGATCCGGACCTGGTGCCGGTCACCGTTACTGACGAGGAGATCGAGCGGATCCGCGCATCTTTGGGCGAACTGCCCGCCGATCTGCGCACACGCCTGGAAAACACCTACGGCATCACGCCTTACGACAGCGACGTGCTGGTAAACCAAGGCCGGGCACTGGTGAATTACTACATCGAACTGGCCGACACCTGCGGCGACGGCAAAATGGCCGGCAACTGGATGCAGCAGGACGTGCTCCGCGTTTTGAACGAGCAGCAGATCGACATCTCGAAATATCCGCTTAAGCCCAAGGTGTTGGCCGAGCTTTTAAACGAAGTCCGCGCCGGCAAACTGCCCACCAGCCGTGCCCGCGAGGTGCTGGCCGACATGCTCGCCTCCGGCCGTTCGGTGGCCGAGGCCGTAAAGAACCTGGGCATCGAGCAAGTCAACGAGTCCGCCTTGGTCGATCTCTGCCGCGAAGTGCTGGCCGCCAATCCCAAAATCGTGGCCGAGGTAAAAGAAGGCAAGCAAAAAGGCATGGGACAACTCATCGGCCAGGCCAAAAAGAAAAATCCCAACGTCAACCCCAACCGCGTGCGCGAAATCTGCCTGGAATTGATCGAAAAAAGTATTGGCGATTAGTAGGCGGTGGATCGGAATGCATTTATAGGTTAACCGAAATTAATATAAGAGTGCTTAATCTGTAATAGTAGGTTGGGAAATAAAAAGGGGAAATAAAAAGGGGTCAGAACTATTTATCTTTCGTTTTTTAACTGTATTAGGTAGATCACGAGACTGAATTATTAAATATATCAATTAAAAATAGTTCTGACCCCTTTTTTACCCTTTTTTACCCTTGCGGCTGTCTTGCAGGATATAGTGTCGTTTCCTGGAGAAATGGCCCCGTCACTGAAGTTATTCTCGCGAGGATATCATGACAGTGAGCTTTCTAATGTAAACAGAGTGGTCGATGACTGCTTGTGGGATGATACGGAATAAGCGAATTAATACATCATCTATGCAGAAATTCCATAAAGATATACTCGCCAGAGTCTGGCGAATCATGTGAAACACATTGGAAAAGCCAGTGGCACTCTGCGATTGAATAAGGGGGTATCGTATCCGGCCACGGACACGCTCTGTTAAGGTCACAAATTGTGACCTTAGACGCGGCGCAAGTACTAAATGCCGAAGTTGGTGCCGACCAGGCGGGCGGATTGGAGAAGCGGGTGGTCCTTGGGGATGAGATTTTTTTTGCCGGCGACTTCTTCCAGCGGCACCGGGGCGAAACTTTCGCCGCGGGCGGCGATCATCACGCCAGATACGCCTTGGCTCAATAATTCGGCGCAGTGCGTTCCCAGCCGGGTGGCCAGCAGGCGGTCGGCGGCCGACGGAGTGCCGCCGCGCTGAAGGTGGCCGAGGATCGTCAAGCGCGATTCCTGCCCGGTGAGGGTTTCAAGCTCTTCGGTCAGGTGCAGGGTGTGTTCCAGGTGGCGCTGGTGGATCTCTCTTAGCCTTTCGGAGGCCTTTTTCTTGTCGGACTTGGATTTTGCCGAGCTTTTTTCATCGAGCATTTGTTCCACCAGTTTTTCGTCTTCCGTGAACATCGCGCCCTCGGCCACCACGACGATGCTGAAGTGTTTTCCGGCCCGGGCGCGGTCGCGGATGAAGTCGGCCACGCGCTTAAGATCGTAGGGGATTTCGGGTATGAGGATCACGTCGGCACCGCCGGCCACGCCCGCGCACAACGCCAGCCATCCGGCGCGGTGGCCCATCACTTCCACCACGATGATGCGGTTGTGGCTGGTGGCGGTGGAATGCAGGCGGTCAACGGCCTCGGTGGCGATGCCCACTGCGGTGTCGAAGCCGATGGAGATATCGGTGCCGGCGATGTCGTTGTCGATGGTTTTGGGGAGCGTGACAATGTTGAGGCCGGCCTGTTTGAGGCGGAGGGCGTTTTTTTGCGTGCCGCCGCCGCCGATGCAAATCAGGGCGTCGAGATGGCGGCGCTTATACGTCTCGACGATCGCCCCGGTCATGTCGCGGACCTCGCCGCCGATGGGCATCTGGTGGGGCTTGTCGCGGCTGGTGCCCAGGATTGTCCCGCCGCCGGTGAGGATTCCGGAGAGCATGGCAGGCTCCAAGGGCATGGTGCGGTCGTGAACCAGTCCGCGAAACCCGTCGCAGAAGCCGATCAACTCCATTTTGAAGGGATCGCGGGCGGCCTTGCCCACTCCGCGTATGGCGGCGTTCAATCCGGGGCAATCGCCGCCGCTGGTCAGAATTCCAATGTGTTTAAACATAGTATCGCGAACAATCTTTCCGTCGCCCTTTCACGCGATTATCGCCGCGAGTGCGCAGTCATGCAATGGGGGCTAAAAACGCAAGAGATCGCCTGGTCACGCAGCGACAAGGCAAGGCTCTGACGGCGGGAGCGTTGATTGAAAAGTCTTATCGGCCCGGGAATCAGGATTTTGCGGTTTTTGCGGTTTGTCAGACGTTAAGCCGCCGATTTGTAAGCTATATTTATCATGTAGTTCTTTAGGTATTCTCAAATCATGGTTATAAGGGGCAGGACCATGTTCACGTTTGAGTCGATACAAAGCGTCATTGCCATTTTCACTTTGGCAATTATCTGCATATTAGGCGTGAGCGCCTTGATAGTGACGGTACTCTACCGTTACACCGTCCACCACATGCGGGCGGCCGCCATGCGCGGCAACGGGACTAAAATCTCGCCCGAAGAAACCGCCGCGGTAGGCAGGATCAAGCGGCATGTCCCTGCGGGCAAGGACGGCCAAGATCCCTTGGGATGGACTTCCGCAGTCGGAGACGGCGACTCCGGCAAATCCCGAAAACTGTCGGCGGGGAAAAATGCCGGCATCATCGACGACGAAAAAACCATTCTCATTGCCGACGACGATCCCGTAGTAGTCCTGGCGCTTACGCAGCGGCTGCAAAAACTCGGCTATCATACAATCCACTCGCCCGACGCGGCCCATGCGCTCATGGCCATATTGAAGATCAAACCGGATTTGATCATCCTTGACGTGAACATGCCCTCGGGCAACGGCCTGGCCGTATGCGAGATGCTGGCCTCAGATCCGCATAACGCGGCGATCCCGGTGATCATCCACAGCGTCGTTGGCGACGAGGCCACGAAACAGCGGTGCCAGAGTCTTCGGCGCGATACGTGGAAAAGTCCCCGAATTCGTGGGCGGAGATCAAGTCGATAGTCGAGACTTTACTGGGAAAGCCGGGCGGCGAAGTTCCCGCGGCGGAGGTTGCCGCCAAACCGACCGATGATTTACCCGCTCTGAAATCCGCCGCTCCACTTGACGAATCCACACAACCGCAGCCCGAGGCCGCCGATACGCCGGCCGGCGCCGATGCCGACAAGGCTCAAAACGCCGCCGAGCCAGGCCCCGCCTCGCCGGAACAACAGCCCGGCGCCGCCATGCAGCCCATAATACCGGTGTGCGGCCACGCGCGGGTGCTTTGCATCGACGGCCCGGGGAACGAATTGGAATTGTTCCATAATCGTCTATCCGCGTTGGGGGTCGAAGTGACGAGGATGCACGACCTAGAGGAAGGTTTTGGGATGTGCGTTATCGATAAACCGCACGTCGTGGTGATCCAGATGGCCGACGGCGGCAAGAAGCTGCTGGAGTGTCTCCATCGCTTTGTGACACATCCATGCACTCGAAACTTCCCCGTCATTTTCATCAATCATGGTAATGAAATCCCCGTCAATCAATTGCCGCGCTCTCCCACGTTCAATACATTCAGTACTCCTGTCGCTTGGAAGGAACTCTACCGCAACCTGGAAAAAATTATCCCCATCGCCGACCTGCAAAGCGACGATCCGCTGGCAAAGGCGGCAAGTTCCGGCAGTAAAGCGGAGGAAAAACCCTCGCCCGGGCCGACTGCACAGGCGGAAACAGGTCAAGAAAGGCCCCTGAAAATCCTGTGCATCGACGACGATCCCCTGATTGAGAAGTCGATTATCGCCCGCGTCAAGCCTTATGCGATCCAGGTCAAAGGGGCTGCAAATGGCACGGCGGGATACCTGCAAGCAATCAGCGATATGCCGGATGTCATTCTTCTCGATTTGCAAATGCCCGAAGGCGACGGCCACTACGTGCTGGCCAAATTAAAGGAACATCCCCGTACAAAGGACATTCCGGTCGTTATGTTGACCGTAGAAACGCACCAGGGCGTGCGCAGGCAAATGCTCGGACTGGGTGCATCGGGCTTCTTGACCAAGCCCATGCGATGGCAGGAGTTTTTTGCCGAGATCGGACACCACGTCGCATTGCCCGAGCAACTCATCAGCGACTATCACCTATCGCATGACGCCTTTGTCATGTCCCATTAATGTTTCTGCAGATCCTGGATATAGTCGGCCAACGCCTGTTCGGTTTTTTCCAGTTGTCGGCAAATATTATCGAACAACTCCCCGGCCTGAGATAATCGGCCTTCGCCGCCTTGTTTTTCCAAGGTCCGCAGCATGGTTGCCACGGCCTTTGCCCCGCAAACCGCACTGGACCCGGCAAGTTTATGGGCCAATTTTTCGACTTCAGCGGCCGCACCGGCCGAAATCGAGCTTCGCAGCCTTCCCGTGACTTCCCGGGCCTGCGCCAGATACAGATCGACCAGGTCGCTGAACGCCTCCGGGCCCGTTTCGGCGCTCTCGGCCAACAATTCCAGGTCAAGCAGCGGTTCGTCAGGCATTGCCGCCGACGAATTTGGAAACGCGGCCGGAGCGGTCGCGGCCGGCGCCGGTCGAGAGGCGTGTAGATCTTGTTTCCGAGCTGGTTTTGCCATTTCGACGTCCTTCGCCTTATCGAGTGAAAGGCTTGGCACACGGCAGCGGAGCAGGGCTTCTCTTAATTCAGCCTCGCGCACCGGCTTGCCTAGGTAATCGTTCATTCCCGCCACAAGGCACTCCTCGCGGTCGCCTTCCATGACATGCGCGGTCATGGCCACGATATAAACGGGCGGGGATTGACGCTCTTGTTCATCCGCGCGGATCAGCCTGGTCGCCTCATACCCGTCCATCTCCGGCATCTGGCAATCCATCAATATCAAATCGTAGCGAATACGTTTGAGGGCCTCCAAGACTTCCAATCCGTTAGAGGCCAGGTCCGCGCGATACCCCATCTTGGCCAGCATTTTAAGGGCCACTTTCTGGTTTACGGGATTGTCTTCCGCCAGTATGATCTTAAGCGGATGGCGGGCGGCAAGCAGGGAATCGGCGCCCTGTGGAAGAATGCCAGATTCTCTTTTGGGCTGGATGCCTTTTCTGATCGCCGAACACAACACCCCTTTCAGCCGCGAAATCTTGACGGGTTTGTTCAACACGGCCGAAAAATTCGCCTTTGCATCCGATTCTATAACGTGACCCGTTGAAGACAGCAAAATCAAGGGAATTTCCTTGGCCGAAGGTATTTTTTTAATTTCATCGGCTAGTTGCAGATCATCGATTCCGGGCATATTCAAATCCACCAAAATTACGTCAAAAGCAGGATCCTGATGGATAAGATCCAGGGCCTTGGCGCCGAAGAAACAACCGTCGGCAACATCGCCAGCCGTTCCACATGCCCTGCAAGAACGTTCCGGCTGATTTTATCATCCTCCACGATTAAAACTTTTTTCCCCGCCAGGTCGGCAATATTGACGGCGTCCGAGACCATCGACTCGGAAGTCGGCGCGGCCGGAATGGTGACGTGGAACGCCGTGCCTTCGCCGGGCACGCCGGCATTTCCACCCACATTGTTCCGCCCATCATCTCGCAAAGCCGCTTGCTTATGGCCAGCCCGAGGCCGGTTCCGCCGAACCGCCGGCTCGTCGAGGCGTCAACCTGGCTAAAGGATTGGAACAATCGGTCTTGGTGGTCCGGAGGAATCCCTATACCGGTATCCCGGACGGTGAAATGCAGTTGGTATCGGCCGTTGTCGAGGGTTTTACCCGCCGCGGACAATGTCACCTCGCCCTTGTCGGTGAATTTCACCGCGTTGCTCAGCAAATTGACCAGGATTTGGCGCAGCCGGGTCACGTCTCCAGTGAAGCATGAAGGCATGCCTTCTTTAATCACGTAGCCGATTACGAGTTTTTTCTCCTCTGCCTTTTGCTTGACCAGGTCGAGCGACTCTTCCATGCATCGGCACAGGTCGAACGGCTGTTCCTCAAGTTCCATTTTTTCGGCTTCGATCTTGGAGAAATCCAGAATGTCATTGATCAGGGTAAGGAGCATCTCTCCGCTGACGCGCACCGTTTCCGCGCAATCCCGCTGTTCCGCATCTAGCTTGGTGTCCAACAGCAAGCCGGTCATGCCGATGATGGCGTTCAGCGGCGTGCGGATCTCATGACTCATGCCGGCCAGGAACCGGTTTTTCACCTCGTCCGCCTTTTTGAGTTCAAGATTTGTGTTTGCCAGATCATCATGTGCCATCTTCAACGCCTTCTCCGCCCATTTGTACTTGGTAATATCGCGAAAAATACCCAGTACACCGACAATATTGCTTCTTTCATTCCTGACGGGCACTTTGACTGTATTCACCCAGAATTCCTGCCCATTAAGAACATATTTCTCTTCAATGTCTTCAGTTTCTCCGGTTTCCATGATTCTTTTGTCATCTGCCCTGTATTTTTCAGCCAATTCTCCAGGGTAGAAATCATAATCTGTCTTCCCGGTGATTTCATCAGGTTGGATTTTAAGATCCTGAGCATAATGTTTATTGCAGGAGACATAAATAGAGTTTTCATCCTTGAGAAATACTTTCTGGGGGAGGTTTTCAACGAGCGTTCTATACTTCGTCTCGCTCTCACGCAGCGCTTCCTCCGCCCGTTTGCGCTCAGTGATATCCTCTTTGATGGCGATGAAATTGGTTATGACCCCATTATCGTTTTTTATCGGGGCGATGAGGGCTTGTTCCCAATAGTAATCGCCGCTTTTCTTCTTGTTGTAGAACTCGCCCCGCCATTCGCGGCCGGATCGGATCGTGTCCCAAAGTACCTGGTACTCCTCCTGCGTCGTTTTTCCGGATTTCAGTATGCGAGGATTCTTACCCCGCGCCTCATAAAGCGTATAGCCGGTGGTCTGGCTGAATTTCGGATTGGCGTATTCGATGTTACCTTCCGGGTCGGTGATCACGATAATGGCCGGGCTCTGCTCAACTGCCACCGATAGTTTCTTCAATTCTATTTCCGCCCGCTTCCGCTGGGTGATGTCGCGCACGGTCGCCTGCAGCACTCTTTTTCCGCCGTAGTCAAATGCCGAAAGTAGCACTTCCGCCGGAAAGTCTTCGCCGTTTTTACAGCGGTGCACCCATTCAAAATGGTTTACTCCTTTCTGGAAAGCCGTTTGCATGCGCTCTTGGGCCGCCTTTAAAGATTCCTTGCCGTCGGGCTGAGTCGGCGGAGATACGTCGGCCAGATGTAAACTTATAAACTCTTCCTTGGTTTCATAGCCGAACATTTCCAAGGCGGCGGGATTGCAGTCCATATATCCCTGCTCGGTGGCCAGCATAATGGCGTCGCTGGAGCACTCATAAATCGCCCGCAGCCGTTCCTCGCTCATTTGCAGGGCTTCCTGGGCGTGTTTGCGATCGGTTATATCCACGAAAGCCACAACGGCGCCCACGATCTTGTCCCCGATTCGCTGCGGATAAGACCAGCATTCCGCGGAAAAACTGGTTCCATCGGCTCGCCATAGGACCTCGTCGTCCACGTGGCTGCCTGCACCTTTTTGGAATACCTGAACTATTCGGCACTCCTCGATGGGATAGGGCGTTCCGTCCTGGCGACTATGGTGGATCAGCCAGTGCATGTTCTTACCCAGCAATTGATCCGCATTCTCGTATCCCAGGGATTGAATGCAGGCGGGATTGCAAAACATGCAATTGCCTGCTAGATCGATTCCGTAAATGGCTTCGGCGGTTGAATCCAGGATAAGGCGGAGCCGGTCTTCACTTTTTTGCAGCAGATTTTCCGCCTGTTTGCGTTCGGCGGCCTCCTTTTTCAGTGTTTCGTTGACTTGTTTCAGTTCACCGGCCCGCTGCTGGACTAATCCTTCCAGGTTTTCCTTATATTTCCGCAGTTCCGCCGTGCGCTCCCGTACCGTGCGTTCCATGCGCGCGCCCTGCGACATGATTGTCCGCAGGTAAAGTCCCAGGAACAAGGTAATCGCGAGTCCGGCGGGCGGTATGAGCCAATAGCTCAAACTGTAGCATTGTTCCATGTAAGCCGAGTTCGCCGTGATGTTTATTTCCCACCTCCGCCCGCCAAAATTGAATATCCGGACATATCGCGGCGCGGGCGGGAGCAGGAAGGACGTCCACGTCGGTTTGGCCTGTATTCGGCCGGTCCAGTGAAAAAGGAATTGCCGCTCGGGCGGCGCCGAACGGTCGAAGAGATCAAACGGGATCCCTTGCGGCGTCACGATGTTGATGGCCGACGCCAAAGCGTCGCCGATGCGGAATATCCCTATGCTGAATCCCTCCAGAGCCGCCCTCCTTTGGTCAACAGTCGAAGTCGGCATTCCCTCTCGATAAATGGGAAAACAAATGATGAAACAGAACTCCTTATCACCCTGTATCAACCGGATTCGCTCGGTGACCGCAGCCTTGCCCGTGTCTCTGGCCTGCTCCAGTGCGGCCCGACGGATCGGCTCCGACGCCATGTTGAAACCAATTATCAATTCGTTTCCCTTCACCGGTTCGATGTACTGGACGGGATAGTATTCATCCCGATCGCCGGCGCTAATCAAGCGTCCGTCCGGGGCGAGATCCTTTATTTGGAAGCCGGGGGCTACATCTTGCCGCTCCCGCCCCTCGAAATCGGCGCGCTCGGACTGTAACACGCGGGGCAGCCACTCCAAGACCTGCAGTTCTTTGCGCTCGGCCAGAAAAGGAGTGGTGAAGATCTTGAATCCCGCGCGATCCAAGCGATTCGACCCATAAAGTGAACTTTGCAGCGCCTCTACCACCAGCAGACAGTGATTGAGTTTGTCGGCGATTAGATTGGCGCGGATGGCCGCGTCGCGCTCGAACTGCGTTTCCAATTTATTCAGTTCTTTGTTCCATTCCTTGCAGAAATAGGCCGCGGTCAACAAAAAACCGATAATGAAGACCGCGAAAATGCGCCAACAAGGGCTTTGAAACCGCGCTCGAACACCAAATCTTCCTTTAAACATGTTTCTGCCCCCAAAAAACGCGCTAATAAAAAAGCATGACTGTGCCCGCCCCTCCAGACCCTTCCCAAGGAAATGTCAATGAAAGAATGTCAAAAAAGCGATCCGCTTAAACATCCAATCGGCAAGAGTTTCAGGATGCGAATTACCCTATGTAATAATATGCCCAACTACACAGTCAGGCAGGGCCAAGTGCCTATGATGGCCGATAATTTTCGGGGGGCTCACAGTTTGTCCATCGCCGACTTATCGGCCTTATAACTCACTATTTAAACACCCGCGGCAACACGCCTTGAAAGTGCATGCATGTTTCGCATCTATCGATGTTTAAGAGGCCTGCATTAAACGAATATGCCGATTTAACGGGAAGAAAGAGTTCTATCAATTATCAAACCCGAAAACGCCGGAGAATAATTTCTCTTTTGTTATTGCATCCAACTAACATTGCACTGGCAAGGTCATGCAATGGGCGAGCATTGAACGGCGGGCCTTTTGCCAATCATGCACGCTGTCTTGAAATCTACCTATTTAACCCCGATGTTTACCCCAGATGCTGGCTGGGACGAAAAAGACACGTTTGGGCCCAAATCTTAGAATCGGCACTTAGTGCGATCTTATGCATAATAATGTAAAATAACAAAAGGCAAACATTTTTACTTCCAGCTCTGTCAGAACATGTTTAAGAGCAAGAAATCTGCAAATAGACATGCTTTTCTTTCATGGCCGAAAACCGGCATCCGCTCGGCGCCGCCGCTGGGCATAAGCGCGGGGATCGGGCTGATCGCCGTTGCCGCGTTTCTGGTCTACCTCCCTTGCCTTAATGGACCGTTCATCTTCGACGACGACAGTATGTTGACGGAAAACCCCCTTGTCCTGTCACAGGACGGCTTGTACCGGTTTTGGTGCACCACCCAGGCCATGGACTTCTGGCCGGCCACCAACACCACCTTTTGGATCGAATGGCGGCTGTGGGGAAACAATCCCGGCGGCTACCGCATAACCAGCCTGATATTGCACGTCCTGGAATCGCTGCTGATCTGGCTCATCCTGCGCAGGCTCTCCGTTCCCGGGGCTTTTCTGGCGGCTTTGCTCTTTGCCGTGCATCCGGTGAACGTGGAATCGGCGGCCTGGATTGCGCAACAGAAAAACATCACAGCCATGCTGTTCTTCCTGTTGTCGATCTTGTGGTATCTAAAGGCAGTGCAGCGGGCGGACACACAAACGGCCCCCGATTGGCTAGAGGGCGCCCATCGCGAAACCTCAAGCGGTTTCCCTCATCCCTCATCCTTCATCCCTCATCCCTCATCCTATTACTGGCTGAGCCTAGCGGCGTTTGTGCTGGCGATGCTAGGCAAGGGATCGGCGGCCGTTTTGCCGGCGCTCTTTTTGGTGATCATCTGCTGGCTGCGGCCCTTGACAAGATGGGATTTTCTCCGCACCGCCCCATTTTTCCTCATCGCCGTCTTGCTGACCGCGGTAAACGTGTGGTTCCAAAAGCATGGCGGGGAAATAGTGCTTCGCAACGCCGATTTTATACAGCGCCTGTTGGGGGCCGGCGGGGTGGTGTGGTTCTATCTTTACAAGGCCGTCTTGCCGATAGACCTGGCCTTTGTTTATAGGCAGTGGCACATCGAGGCGGGCAATCCGCTGTGGTGGATGCCGCTCTTATGCGTCTTAATCATTACCGCGGTTCTGTGGTTATATAGAAAAAAACCCTGGGCCAGGGCGCTTTTCTGCGCCTGGGCGTTTTTCTGCGCGGCCTTGGTGCCGGTGATGGGCTTTACCGACGTGGGCTTTATGAAATACTCGCTCGTGGCCGACCATTATCAGCACATCGCGATTATCGGCGTAATTGCCTTGGCGGCGGGGTATTGGGGCCTGTGGCGCGGCGCGTGCCGCAGAAAATCCGCTGGGCGGCAAATTCAACGGCCTGTGTCGCCGCCGGCTTGCTGGCCCTGCTGACCTTTCAACAAAGCGCCCTGTACCGCGATCCGGCCGCACTATATCGGGCAACGCTGGAAAAAAATCCGGATTGCTGGATGGCATACAACAACCTGGGCGGAACCATGGCACAATCGGGCCGCTTGCAAGAGGCCCTGGACCATTACAGGCAAGCCCTCCGGCTGAAACCGGATTATGCCGAGGCCCACTACAATTTGGGCAACTTGTCATCCCAGACCGGCCATTTGCCCGATGCCGTCAAACATTATGAAGAGGCCATCCGCTTGAAACCCGATTACTACAAAGCCCACAACAACCTCGGCAATGCACTGATGAATTTGGGCCAAACCCAGGAGGCCATTGAACAATTCAACCTGGCCCTCAGACTGAACCCCGATTATCCCGAGGCGCACAACAACCTGGGCGCCTTGTTGGCTGGAACGGGGCATTTGCAGGATGCAATCGACCATTACCGGGAGGCCATTCGCTTGAAACCCGATTACCCGGACGCGCACAACAACCTTGGCAACACACTGGCCGATCTGGGCCGGAACGGGGAGGCCATCGAACAATTCGAGCTGGCCTTGCGGCTTAAACCCGATTACGCCGATGCCCACAACGGCTTGGGCGTCGCATTGGAGCAAAGCGGCAAGCTCGCCGAGGCCATCGAGCAATTTCAAAAGACTTTGCTGCTAAAGCCCGACTACCTAAATGCCTACACCAATTTGGCCCTGGTTTACAGAAAGCTGAACGAGCCGTCGCAGGCCATAGCCGCGGCCCAAAAGGCCCTGGAGATCGCCCGCGCTTCTGGTCAGACCGACGAGGCCCGGCGCATCGAAAATTGGCTGAAATCTTATCGCCCCGGTGCGACAGGCATTCCCCAAACCCCGCCGGCTTCCAACTCCGTGGTCCCATCCCGGTAAAATAATATAAAATAACTCAAGGCAAATGGTTTTTCCCCTCGGTTCCGTCCGCTCATGTTTAAGAGCAAGAAATTATCAAATACAGAGGCTTCCCCTTCCCGGCCGAAAACTGCTCTGTTATCGGCGCTGCCGGTCGGCGTGACTGTGGGGATTGCTGCAATCGTGATTGCCGCGTTTTTGGTCTATCTCCCTTGCCTTAACGGCCGGTTCGTCATGGACGACGACATGCTGCTGACGGATAATCTTCTTATGCGGACACAAGACGGCCTGTACCGATTTTGTTGCACCACAGAATCGCTTGAATACTATCCTCTAACCTACAGCTTCTTCTGGATCGAATGGCGGCTGTGGGGAACCAGTCCCTGCGGGTACCACGTCACCAGCCTGATATTGCACATCCTGGAATCGTTGCTGATCTGGATCATATTGCGCAAGCTCTCCATTCCCGGGGCCTTTCTGGCGGCAGTGATCTTTGCCGTGCACCCGGTGAACGTGGAAACGGCGGCCTGGATCGCGCAACGCAAAAACATCACGGCCATGCTCTTTTTCCTGTTGTCGATCTTGTGGTATTTCAAGGCAGTGCAGCCGGCAGACATACAAACGGCACCATGTCATCTAGAGGACAACCGTCGCGAAACCGCGAGCGGTTCCCCTCATCCTTCATCCTTCATCCCTCATCCTTCATCCCTCATCCCTCATCCTTCATCCTATTACTGGCTGAGCCTGGCGGCGTTTGTACTGGCGATGCTGGGCAAGGGATCGGCGGCCGTTTTGCCAGTGCTCGTCTTGGTGATTACGTGGTGGCTGCGGCCTTTGACAAGACGGGATTTACTGCGCACCGCCCCATTCTTCCTCATCGCCATCTTGCTGACGGCTGTAAATGTGTGGTTCCAGACGCATGGCGGGGAAGCTATTACGCGAAGCGCCGATTTTATCCAGCGCCTGTTGGGGGCCGGCGGGGTGGTGTGGTTCTATCTATACAAGGCCGTTTTGCCGATAGACCTGGCCTTTGTTTATCGGCAGTGGCATATTGAAGCGGGCAATCCGCTGTGGTGGATTCCGCTCTTGGCCGCCCTGGCCGTTACCGCCGCGCTGTGGCTATATAGAAAAAAAACCTGGGCCCGGCCGCTCTGCTGCGCCTGGGCGTTTTTCTGCGCGGCCCTGGTGCCGGTGATGGGCTTTACCGACGTGGGCTTTATGAAATACTCGCTCGTGGCCGACCATTACCAGCACATCGCGATTATCGGCGTAATTGCCTTGGCAACCGGGTATTGGGGCCTGTGGCGCGAGCGCATGCCGCAGAAAACCCGCTGGGCGGCGAATTTAACGGCCTGTGCCGCCGCCTGCTTGCTGGCCCTGCTGGCCTTTCAACAAAGCGCCATTTACCGCGATCCGGTCACGCTATATCGGGCAACGCTGGAAAAAAATCCCGATTGCTGGATGGCGCACAACAACCTGGGACAAATGTTGTTCAGGTCCGGGCATTTGCAAGAGGCCCTGAAACATCACAATGAAGCCATTCGTCTAAAACCGGATTACGCTGAGGCCCACAACAACCTGGGCGTCTTATTGGCCGGAATGGGGCATTTGCCCGATGCCGTCAAACATTATCAAGAGGCCATCCGCTTGAAACCCGCTTTTTACGAGGCCTACTACAACCTCGGCAATGCACTGGCCAATCTGGGCCGAACCGGGGATGCCATCGAACAATTCGAGATGGTCTTGCTCCTAAAGCCCAATTTCTACATTGCACATAACAATCTGGCCGCAATGTTGATCCGATCAGGCCGGCTGCAAGAGGCCCTGGAACATTATGAGCAAGCCCTTCGGCTGAAACCGGATTATGCCGAGGCCCACAACAACCTGGGCAGCTTGTTGTCCGGAACGGGTCATTTGCAGGATGCCATCGAGCATTTCCGGCAGGCCATAAACTCGAAAACAGATTACCCCGACGCCTACAACAACATGGGTCACGCACTGGCCGATCTGGGCCGGAGCGGGGAGGCCATCGAACAATTCCGGCAGGCCTTAAAATTTAAACCCGATTTTGCCGAGGCCCATAACAACCTTGGCCTGGTTCTGGTTCAAACCGAACAACTTCCCGAGGCCATCGAACACTTCCGGCAGGCCGTGCAATTCAAGCCCGACTACCTGGAAGCCCATATCAATTTGACTTTGACGTACGCCAATATGAACCAATCGTCGCAGGCCATAGCGGCGGCCCAAAAGGGCCTGGAAATCGCCCGCGCTTCCGGTCAGACCGACGAGGCCCGGCGCATTGAAAACTGGCTGAAATCTTATCGCCCCGGTGCCACAGGCATTCCCCAAACCCCGCCGGCTTCCAACTCGGCAGACCCATCCCGATAAAATAATGTAAAATGATTCGAGGCAAATGGTTTTTCCTCCCGGTTCCGCCTGTTCATGTTTAAGAGCAAGAAATCTTCAAATAGACGTGTTTCCCTTTCCCCGCCGAAAACTACCCTATTATCGGCGCTACCAGTCGGCTTGACTGCGGGAATTGCGGCAATCATGATTGCCGTGTTTCTGGTCTATCTCCCTTGCCTTAACGGCCGATTCGTCATGGACGACGACACTATGGTGACGGATAACGCCCTTATCCAGTCCCAGGATGGCTTGTATCGGTTCTGGTGCACAGCCCAGGCCATAGACTTCTGGCCGGCCACCAACACCACGTTTTGGATCGAATGGCGGCTGTGGGGAAACAATCCCGGCGGCTACCACACAACCAGCCTGATATTGCACGTCCTGGAATCATTGCTGATCTGGCTCATCCTGCGCAGGCTGTCAGTTCCCGGGGCTTTTCTGGCGGCTCTGATCTTTGCCGTGCATCCGGTGAACGTGGAATCGGCGGCCTGGATCGCACAACGCAAAAACATCACGGCCATGCTCTTTTTCCTGTTGTCGATCTTGTGGTATCTCAAGGCAGTGCAGCGGGCGGACACCCAAACGGCACCAGGTCACCTAAAGGACAACCATCGCGAAACCGCAAGCGGTTTCCCTCATCCCTCATCCTTCATCCTTCATCCTTCATCCTTGGATTTTTGGTACTGGCTGAGCCTGGCGGCGTTTGTACTGGCGATGCTGGGCAAGGGATCGGCGGCCGTTTTGCCGGTCCTCCTTTTGGTGATCATCTGCTGGCTGCGGCCCTTGACAAGATGGGATTTCCTCCGCACCGCCCCATTTTTCCTCGTCGCCATATTGCTGACCGCGGTAAACGTGTGGTTCCAAACACATGGCGGGGAAGCCATTACGCGAAGCGCCGATTTTATACAGCGCCTGTTGGGGGCCGGCGGGGTGGTGTGGTTCTATCTTTACAAGGCCGTCTTGCCGATAGACCTGGCCTTTGTTTATAGGCAGTGGCACATCGAGGCGGGCAATCCGCTGTGGTGGATGCCCCTCTTATGCGTCTTAATCATTACCGCGGTTCTGTGGTTATATAGAAAAAAACCCTGGGCCAGGCCGCTTTTGTTCGCCTGGGCATTTTTCTGCGCGGCCCTGGTGCCGGTGATGGGCTTTACCGACGTGGGCTTTATGAAATACTCGCTCGTGGCCGACCATTATCAGCACATCGCGATTATCGGCGTAATTGCATTGGCGGCGGGGTATTGGGGCCTGTGGCGCGGCGCATGCCGCAGAAAACCCGCTGGGCGGCGAATTTAACGGCCTGTGCCGCCGCCTGCTTGCTGGCCCTGCTGGCCTTTCAACAAAGCGCCATCTATCGCGATCCGGTCGTGCTATATCGGGCAACGCTGGAAAAAAATCCCGATTGCTGGATGGCGCACAACAACCTGGGTGGAACTATAGCCAAATCGGGTCGGCAGCAAGACGCACGGGAACAATTCGAGCTGGCCCTCAGGCTAAGACCCGATTACCCCGAGGCCCACAACAACCTGGGCGCCTTGTTGTCCAAGACCGGCCATTTGCCCGATGCCGTCAAACATTATGAAGAGGCCATCCGCTTGAAACCCAATTACCCGGACGCGCACAACAACCTTGGCAATGCACTGACCGATCTGGGCCGGATGGGTGATGCCATCGAACAATTCGAGTTGGCCTTGCGGCTTAAACCCGATTACGCCGACGCCCACAACAACCTGGGCGTAGTCCTGGTTCAAACCGGCAAGCTTTCCGAGGCGATCGGGCACTTTCAGAAGGCTTTGCAGCTAAGGCCCGACTACTTAAACGCCCTTACCAATTCGGCCTTGGTCTATACCATGCTGGGGCAGCGTGCGCAAGCAATCGCGGCTGCTCGAAAGGCCCTGGAAATCGTCCGCGCTTCTGGCCAGACCGACGAGGCCCGGCGGATTGAAGCCTGGCTGGAAGCCTATCGCGGCGCCGAAGCCGACACTCCTGCAAACCAACCCGCTTCTCAATCCTCAGGACCGACGCGGTAATCTATTTTAGCGGCAGGAATGTAGGGCGGGTAAAACGCGCCATATCAATTTCAAGCGGAAAAACCCATGCGTTTCACGCATCCTACTGGAATTCACAATTTTTAAGCGTGCGGCTTACTGGGAATGAAGGGTATACCGCGAGGTCAGTGCGCCGTGGCCCGGGAACTTTGCCGGTCTTGAGAATATCGCCGAACAACCTATCGAGCTTATTGATCTTCGGGCGGATGACCAATTGGCAGTACGGTTGGCCCGTGCAGGCGATAGTAGTCTTGATGATAATCCTCGGCCGGGAAAAACTCCTGGAAGGGGACGATTTGGGTGACAATCGGCCCGTGAAACGCCCTGGCGGCTTCGAGTTTTCGCTTGTAATCTTCGGCCAGTTTCCGCTGCTCGTCGTTGTGGTAAAAAATCACCGAGCGGTATTGCGTGCCCACGTCGCTGCCCTGGCGATTGAGGGTCGTCGGGTCGTGGGTCTTGAAAAAAACCTCCAGCAATTGCCCGTAAGAGATCACGGCCGGGTCGAAGGTGATCTGGACCGATTCGGCGTGTCCGGTCTGGCCGGTGGAGACCTGCTCGTAAGACGGATTTTTCACCTGGCCTCCGCTGTAGCCCGATACGACTTTTACCACGCCTTTGAGCCGATCGAACACCGCCTCGGAGCACCAGAAGCAACCCATGCCGAAAGTGGCTTGCTCCAGGTTCGGGCCCCGGGCATCGGGCGCGGACGCCTGACCCGGCGAGCTTGCCACGGATTTGTTTCCCTGCGTGGAACGGTCGGTTTGTTCAACGGACATGGCTTGTGCTCCTATAAACGCAAGCGTAAACAAGATCAATCCGCCTATCAAGCATCTTTTTACGGCGGGGTGGCAAAGTCGTGAGGTCATCGGGTTTGAAGTTCCTTAATCGGTCTTGGCCGGCTGCGCGGGTGTTTGATCGAGCTTCAGCGCCGCGGAGTTGATGCAGTAACGAAGCCCGGTCGGGGCCGGCCCGTCGTTGAACACGTGGCCCAAATGGCCTCCGCAACGGCTGCACAAGACTTCGGTGCGGTGCATGAAATGGCTGTTGTCCGCTTTGGCGGTCACGCTCGAGCGGTTATACGGCTCCCAGAAGCTGGGCCAACCGGTGCCGGATTCGAATTTGTCGTCCGACTTGAATACCGGCTGCCCGCATCCGGCGCAGCGATAGACCCCTGAGAGGTGGCTGTTCCAGTATTTGCCGGTGAACGCCGGCTCCGTGCCTTTGTGCCGCAGGATGGCGTACTGCTCGGGCGTGAGCAGTTTTTTCCACTCGGCATCGGTCTTGGGCATAGTCTGCAACTGCTTGTCATCCGTGGTTGTCGTATTCGACATGGAAGCGTTCTCCTTTCGCGTTTGAGCACTGGCGCACGGCGACAAATACCTCGTCACAGGACAAACCAAAGCCGCCGCAACAAGAGCAACCAAAAACCGGCGCCGTTTCATTGAGTGATCTCCATTTAATGCAATACCATCCAAATTATATAGTCAACGATCAATAGTTTTTGGGTATTTAACTAGTGGATTTCCTGAATAAGCTCCAGAATATCGACATAAACAATATACGTGAGCGGTCGATGAATTGGGTGCTTTGCCGTCGATAGTCTTTCTCTTAAAAGCAGATACGGCATTTAAATAAGGGAACCTGTTTAAAATATTGCTCTTTCTAATTCACCGACCCAGCGACCAACGGATCACGTCACGCCCCTCCGCGGATCAGGGTCCGATCTGATCTGAGGGTATAAAATGCTAATGTGTCGGCCGAAATGCTTCGTGTGATGTCAGACCGATAACCGATGTTTGCCAAGGAAATTTTCACATGAAGAAAACAGCACAATCCTTATCTTAAAAGGAGGGCATTAAATGAGCCGCACCGCCTGTACATTGTTTTTTTGTGTATTACTTGTTTCCGCCGCGGCGCTAGCGCAACAAACGCAGGCACCGATGCCTGCGCCGCTGGCATCTGCAAAGACTACAACGCCAGAGGAGCAAAAATCGGCAGCTAAAAATGTTGAAAATCCAGCGGCGAAGATCGCCTCAAAGGTCCCCATGCGCGGGCAGCCGGAAGAGTCGACTTCGCCCGGTTCTGCTCTGCCCAGCCAGGGCAGTGCTTGGATCAGCCCTCCGCCGCCCGCGTCCACGGCAAGCGTGTCGCTTGCCTATCCGGCGACCAGCAGCGAGACCGCTTCGCGGGTCGAGGACCTATTGCGCGACGCCGCCGCGCTTCGGGGCCAAGGAAACCTAACGAAGGCCATGGAATTGTATAACGAGGCCCTTGCCCTGGCGCCTCAATATGCCGAGACCTATCGGCAGCGGGCGATGACACTGCTTCGCCTCGGCGACAGCGTGCAAGCGCAAATCGATTACGGCCGGTTCCTGGCACTCGATCCACAGGCGCGTGCCCGGGTGCGGGATGAGATTCAATTATTTTCCCAAAGCGGGTACGCGCGGGTAGGCGAAACCGAAGTCGCCTTGAGCGCCGGACAATCCGCCTTCAGCCGCGCCTCCTTTGCCCGAGCCGCCTTCGCCCGAGTCTTTGCTCGGGGCGGTCGGCCCGCCCGTCGTGGCGATTGCAAAGCCGCCGGCCGTTTACAATCCGGCAAAGCAGTCCGATCTGAATTATTCCATTGCCTTGGATAACTTTCAGCGCGGAGATTACAACGGGGCATATCAATGGGCGCTGCGTGCGAACGAGGCCATGCCCCAGGCTAGAATCCACGCGCTGATGGCACAAGCCTTATTTGCTCAAGGATTTTACGGCGGGGCGGCGGGCGAAGCCCGGGCGGCCGCCGCCATGGGACCCTTGATCGGCTGGACCACGCTCTACGGCTTTTATGATTACAAAATGCCCCAGTACAGGCGCAGTTCCGCGCCCTGGAAGATTATGTAAGGAAGAATCCTTCGTCGTCCGACGCGCGATTTTTGCTGGGATACGAGCATCGGATCCTTGGGCAGGCGGACATGGCGCATGCCCAACTGGCGATCTCCGCCGTGCTCGAGCCGGTTGACGTCACGCCCACGAGCATGCTGGCCCGGGACGGGGTGGAGATCGTGGGCGGCCGGCAATTGCTCACGAAAAACATGCGGGATCGCGAGGGCATAAACGTTAGCGGAACCACACCGGCGGCCGAGGTGCCGCCGCAGCCCAGAATGGCCGCCGCGCCGGCCAAATCGGAGGTGAAATAATGAATATCGAAAAAAATATCATGCGTGCGTTGCTGGGATTGTCTGTGGCCGTAATCGGGCTCCGGATTCCATTGCGGGCCCAAACCTGCGATACGTGCGCACAGCCGGCGGCAGAGTCCTGCCAGGCGCCGCCCAAGGAATGCACGGTTTGGGTGCCGCAAATCGTTTTCGAGAATCGCACTATCCTGGTGGCCCGGTATCGGCATGAAATCCGCGAGCGAACGGTGCTGGTCAACCGCGACGTGCCGGTTATAAAGAACATCGAGGAACAGTACACCGTGATGGTACCGCAAACCCGCACGCGCACGGTAGAAGACACGATCAATCATCCCATCTATCGCGACATCTCCTTGCGCAAGACGGACATGACGCCGCAGATCGAGACCCGGCAGGCGACGCGGACCGTGTGCCGGCTGGTCTCTTTCCAGGAAGAGAGGACGGTTTATGACACCATGAACCAGTGCGATTCGAATGCGAGTTCGCAGCCGGCGTCTCAGGCAGCCGCGACTCCCGCCGATCCGGCCGGCGCCGCCGCTTGCCCCACGTGCCGCCAGCCGGCCTGCAACGTTTGCACGCAGGTAACCGTTCCCAGGAAGATCAGCGTGACGTGCGCGAAACCGGTTGAGGAGCAGGAAACCGTGCAGTATCCTGTAGCCCGCTTGCAACCCAGGCGCAGTTGCAGAACGTTTCCTACTATGAGTTCCAGCCGGAAATTGTGACCCACGAAGAACAGTATACGGTCGAGGTGCCCGAGAAAAGGGTGCGCACCCGCCAGGTAACCGAGATGCGGACAATCACCGAGGAAAAGCCGGAAACGTACACGGTATTGGTGCCATACCACGAAAAAGTCCAAGTCCCCTGCCCGGTGCTGCGCTGCGTCGCCAAGCGCATTACTTTACCGGCGGCGCCGAGTTGCGATACATGCGCCGGCGGTTGAGTTCCGTACATATTGCAAATTGAGAAAAGGAAGATATTGGGGTTTTATTTAGTCCTAAAAGTCCCCTCTCCCGACCAACCTTCGGTCGGTGCCCGGAGAGGGCTAGGGTGAGGGCGGAATTGTCGATGATTATCTATTTTTAATTCATTACCAATAATGGAGTTGAAAGTTTTTGGATAGACTCTTAATCGCCCGTGTCCGGGCGGAAGTCAAACAGCTATCGCAACGGAGAAGAGTAATTTGGGTTTATTATTGGCCGGCGGGAGGATGTTCAATCACTAATCACATTCTCCGTGGGCGGCGTTGGACTATTTCGAGATCCGAATATTTTATAACTCGCGGGATCGACGTCATATGATATGCCGTGTACGCTCCCGTCGCAAAAAATGAAATGGGAGGCGGCCGCATGGGGGCCGCCGAATTTGGTTGTATCAGGCGATCTGGCTGGATCTGTGGGATCAAGACCTCCTCTATGGTCGAGGAGCGGCGGCAGGAACGTTACGCGATAATTGTCGTTGTTTTGGCCGGTATACATGCTTTCGTTGTCGCCGGGGTCCAGTCCGGTTAAATAATCCGCCCTGTCAATGTATTTTTCACCCGCCATGATTGTATGGCTCATGCCGCGGCGAATATCGATGGGCCTGATCGCCGAACGGCAATAAATGACGCCGTCCTGGTAGTCCAGGCTTGCAGGGTTGTCGCTGTCGTCCCATTTGAATGTAAGGGCGTCTTGAAAAGACGTGGGGCCGGCCCCAACCTGGTTAAACGATTGCGAACCGCAACAAGCCGCGTAATCGCTGCGGGCCAGGACATTATCGTTGGGATCGTTTTCATTGGCGTTGTAAGCGATGAAAGTCCCGGCCATGCCCTTGGGAAAAAGCCCGAATGCACGCCTGGAAGGGCAAATCATTTCCGATATCGGCGAGCGCACAACCTGGATTATGCTGGCTCGTTTCTGTGCTTCCGAAGTCCCCTTGCCGGTGTTGCGAAGGCTGACCAACTCCAGACCGGGGAGAATGTTATATACCCAGCCGCCAGGCTGATTCTTGGCGTAACCCCGGTCCGGATCGCCCACCCACCACCATCCCCAGCCCCCGGTGGGAAAATGTTTTTGCCTGTCCAGATGGTCCTGGCACGCCAGGCCGATCTGCTTGAGGTTGTTGCGGCATTGCATCCGGCGGGCCGCCTCCCGCGCAGCCTGCACGGCCGTAAGCAGCAATGCGATCAGAATGCCGATGATGGCAATGACCACTAATAGTTCGACAAGCGTGAACGCCGGCCGTTTAGATTTCGCGGCAGCGAATTTATCCTTGCAAGGAGACATGGCAATTCTCCATCACCGTTGTCCCGAATATACAATTCAGGAAAGTGCCCTGTCAAGGATGAAGGCTATGCGCTTATCCCCATCACCGCTCTTTGCCTAATAGTTCATCGATCGCCCGGCCGATGTCGGGTTTGGCCATCAGGGTTTCGCCCACTAGCATGGCATGCAATCCGGCGGCTTCGAGTTGCTCTACGTCGCGGCGGGTGCGGATGCCGGATTCGCCCACCACGATTCGCCCGGCTGGCACCAGTTTGCGCAGGCGGATGCAATGGCCCAGGTCGGCGTGAAAGGTGCGAAGGTCGCGGTTGTTGATGCCGATAAGTTGCACGCCGGCGTCGAGCGTGCGGCGGAGATTTTCCGGCCGGTAGATTTCCACCAGGGGCGTCATTCCCAGCTCCAGGATAGCGTCGTGCAATTCGCTAAGCGCGTAATCGTCGAGGCATTCGGCGATAAGGAGCACGGCGTCCGCGCCCGCCGCCCGGGACTGCCACACCTGGTAGCGGTCGATGATAAAATCCTTGCGCAACAGGGGCAGATCGACAGCCGCGCGAACTTGCAGGAGATGCTCGAGGCTGCCTTGAAAATACGGGCCGTCGGTAAGCACGCTGATGCAACTCGCCCCATGCTCCTGGTAGATTTGGGCGATCCGGGCGGGATCGAAATCGGCGCGGATGATGCCGGCCGAGGGGCTGGCCTTTTTCACCTCGGCAATCAGGCGAATGGGCGGACCCTGGGACAAGGCCCCCAGAAAATCCAGCGGCGGCCGGGCAGCGGCAGAGCGCTCGCGGAGTTTTTCCACGGGCATTTCGGCCTTGCTCAGTTCGACTTCTTCCCGCTTGGCCGCAACGATGTCGTCGAGGATGGTAGACATAGCTTTTTTAGGGGCTAGAGATTGAGATTAGAGATTAGAGAGCATCTCATCTCCAGCCCCAATCCCTAATCTCGAATCTCGAATCTCGAATCTCTAATCTCTAATCTCTAATCTCTAATCTCTAATCCCTAGTGTTTAAAATGCCTTCGGCCGGTGAAGATCATGGGTATGCCTTTGTCGTTGCAGGAGGCAATGACTTCGTCGTCTTTTTTCGAGCCGCCGGGCTGGATGACCGCGGACACCCCGGCCGCGGCGGCGGCATCTATGGAGTCGGGGAAGGGAAAAAAGGCGTCGGAGGCCAGGACCGAGCCCATGGCCCGGTCGCCCGCCTTTTCTATGGCGATTTTAGTGGAATCGACGCGGCTCATCTGGCCCGCCCCAGCGCCGAGCAACATGCAATCCTTGACCAGCACGATGGCGTTCGATTTGACGTGCCTGACGATTTCCCAGGCAAAGCGCAGATCGGACATTTGGGCCTGGGACGGTTTTTTTTGCGTAACGACCTGCCACAGTTCTTCGGGGTCCGGCAGGACGTCGGCCTCTTGCATGAGCATGCCGCCTTCCAGGCAGCGATAGGTCCAATGCGGCTCTGACGGGGCCAATTGGCCCACTTTCAACAAGCGGACGTTGGCCTTCCATTTGGGCTTGGTGGTGAGGATTTCCAGGGCCGCCGGTTCGTAATCCGGGGCGACGATGGCCTCGACGAACAATCCCGGAACGGCCAGAATCTCGGCCGAGGCGGCGTTGACCGTGCGGTTAAGGCCCAGCACCGAGCCGAACGCGCTCAAGGGGTCGCCGGCCATGGCCTTTTCCAGGGCCGCGGCCAGTTTGTCGTCGGTGGCCGCGCCGCAAGGATTGTTGTGCTTGATGACCACGGCCGCCGGCCGGGAAAAACTCCGCGCCATGGCCAGTGCGCTGTCCAGATCGAGCAAATTATTATAGGAAAGTTCCTTGCCGTTGAGTTGCTTGGCGGAGACGACGTTGGCGCCGGAGGAATCGGGCCTGGCATAGACGGCGGCCTGCTGGTGCGGATTCTCGCCGTAACGGAGCACGCCTTTGCGGGCGAGATTCATGCGGATCACGTCGGGGAAAACGCCGCCCCCGGCCGCCTCGCCGGCAAAGAAATTGGCGATGGCCCGGTCGTAATTCGCCGTATGGGCGAAGGCCTCCGCCGCCAGGCGATAGCGCAGTTCGGGCGTGGTGCTGCCATGGGCCGCGATCTGGTCGTGAATCTCGGAATATTGCCCGGTGTTGGTGGCCACCGTGGTAAAGGCGTGGTTTTTCGCGGCCGCGCGGACCATGGTCGGGCCGCCGATGTCGATCTGCTCGATGGCTTCTTCCGCGGTTACGCCTTTGCGGGCCACGGTCGTCTCGAAGGGATACAAGTTGACCACGACCAGCTCGAATGAAAGGATGCCGTGCTTGGCCATGGCCTCGCGGTCCTGGGGATTGTCGTGGCGGCAGAGAATGCCCCCGTGCACCTTGGGATGCAGGGTTTTCAGCCGGCCGTCCATCATTTCCGGGAAGCCGGTGTAATCGGAAATGTCGCGGACCGCAATGCCTTCGCTTTCCAGATGCTTGCGCGTGCCGCCGGTGCTGAAGATTTCCACGCCCAGGGCGGTCAATCCCCGGGCGAAACCGGCCAGGCCGAGCTTGTCGCTGACGCTGATTAAGGCGCGGCGAATTTTTGGCGATTCCATCGAGGCACCTCATGATCTAATGTATCCACAAAAACAACAATCCCTGTTTACGGTTTTTGCCCGCAGTCGTCAAGGAGTGGGAAGGAAAAAATCACCGGCGGAAAAGCAGACCAGCGGATTGAAAAGGCATAGGCTTAATGCTGTTATTTGCCGGATCAGCCGCTTTTGTTATGTGACACGCGAAACGTGCCGCAACCCATAGAAGGCCGTGCGTTTCACGCACCCTACATTCTGTCTCTTGAGGCAAAAAAGCCGCCCAGGTTCTAGAACCTGGGCTACCCAAAGGAAGAATTATTCCCCGAAGGGGTCTTTGCCGGAGTCCGGCTTTTTTGCGCCGCCTGGGGCGGGTTTTTCCCCCTCGTCGCCGGCTTTGTTTTTCCCTTCGATTTTATCGGATTCTTTTGGCGCGGCTTGCTCTTTTGGCGCGGCTTCTTCGGCGGGCTTGGCCGGGGCGGCCTCTTTATTGGCGGGCGGCTTCTCCTCGCCGGATTTTTCCGGATTCTTTTCCGCGGCAGCGGCTTTTGCCGCCGCTTCGGCCGCCTGGCGGCGGACTTCGCCATGGGCAACCGGCTTGGCCAAGTCGATTTCATGCAGGCATTGAATCAGGCCTTTGGAGTTGTAAACATAGATCCGGTCGGTATCATCATTAAGCAACTTAACGCTCAGCGGCGACGTAGGCAGGCTATCGAGCAGCTTCCCGGTGGCGGCGTCGAGCACGCGGATCGCGCCGAGTTTATCGCTGCCGTACACGCGATTTTTGCTAACCGCCGTAAACTGTACGATGCCGGGAGCGTACCAGATCTGTTTGCCGGTTTTCACGTCGAGACAATGCAGCCCGCCCAGCGAAGTGGCGGCGTATGCCCTATCGTTTATTATCACCGCCGGTTGAGAGAGCGGCTCGCCGGCCGAAAAACGCCACAACGAATCGCCGGTTCTTTCCAGAATCGCATTAACATACCCGTCGCCAGTAGCGGCGAGAATTATGCCGGAATCGCCGGGAATTCCCGGATCCGGAGGCAGGTAAGTCGGTTCGGCGATAATGGGGGCGATTGTTTCCAGCCGGTATTTTACTTCGATGTGCGTATCCGCGGTGCGACCCACGTGCCCGATGTACATGCAGCCTGCATCAGTGGGCCAAACGATATATTCTTCGAAATCGTTTTCCAGCGTGACCAGCGGCTGAACCAAGGTCTTGCCTTTCGATTGGCAGGAGAGCGGTTTAATGTATTGCTGAGAAAGGCGAATTTCC
The DNA here is from genome assembly GCA_963838495.1 of Pirellulales bacterium. GTDB lineage: Bacteria > Planctomycetota > Planctomycetia > Pirellulales > Thermoguttaceae > JBEKIK01. The sequence continues at coordinate 2,729,076 of CAWIRC010000001.1, forward strand.
CCGCGATCTTCGGGTTTTGGCGCGGACGATTCATCGGCCAAGAGCGAGGCTTCTTTTTCGTCTCTCTTTTTCAGCGGGTCGGCAAGCTGCTCTGCGCGATAAGACAAGATCATCCCTTTTACCATGGGCACGTACACGCGCTGGTCGCTGACGGCCGGCCCTGCGCCGGGCGCCCCGTCGATGTCCGTTTCCAGCAGGATTTTGCCGTTAAAGCGGTCGGCCACATATAATCGAGATCCGTTGACAACGGCCAGTAAATTGCGGCCTACGCCGGGGATCATGCTGGGATGCTCGGGCAGGCCGATTTGTTTTATCCACAGCGTGGCCCCGGTTTCGGCGTCGATGGCATGAACTATCGCCCTATCGGTCTGGGCGTAAAGAATCCCATTGTACAATACCAGGTGCTTCAGGCGCGAGCGGCCGGCGTCCATCGCCACCTGCGTAAACCAGGCCCGCGTCAAGCCGTGCCGGGCGGCCAGGCCCTGGTGAATGAGTTCGTTTTCGGATAACTGCGCCCACAATAAGCAAGGCTGCCAGGCGGCTAAAACGGCAAATAGAGTTAATAAACGTCGTATCGTCATGGATGGTCCCCTTTTTAACGCATTTTTTTTAAACAATTTCAAGGTCGTGTTTATTGCCCCGGCATTATTGCAGGTAAGTAATGTTGCATTTTTCGTCGGAGCCGGGCCGTGTCGGGTGCGGAAATGCCGGGGCGACACGCCCCGGCTCTGATTTGTCTTATGATCTTAGTTTTCCCAAGATCCAATATATGATTTTCCTCCGGCCGACAGCCGTCAGACCTGACATATCTGAACTTTATAGCCCTGCGTTACATAATAATCGACCCGGCCATTTTATGCACGCGAAAAACCCTTTGCCATGAGAATCCAAGAGGTTGGGACCATAAAAATCCACTAATAAGTGGGGGTTGGCATTTCTCCCGCTGGACCGATAAGCGGCCATGCCTTACCATGAGGAACATGGAAAGGAACGCTTTGGGAGCCGGCGACTTGCAACTTGTCGAAGAAATCCTGGGTTATTTGAATTTCTCCTCCGGCGCGCCGGACACGAAATTTTTAAGAAACCTAAACGACCTGTTCGCAAGCATAGAGGCCGAAAAAAAGAGCGGCGAGCCGGCCTGGCGCCGCCTGGGCAAGGTGCTCATCCAGGCTTTGCCGGGCATTTCCGGCGCTTCGGAGGCCTTCCGCAGCGCGGAACAGGCGGAGGCGGTCTTGGGGCTGGTCTTTCATCACGCCCTGCCCGGTTATCGCCTGCACCATCGCGATCTTCTCTTCCACCAGAAGGATGAACAACTGTTTTTGCCGTTTTTCATAGGCCGGATGTGCGAGGCGGTTTTGCAGCAAGGCCCGCCCTGGAGCGAAGCCGACCGCATAGTCCCCGGGGCGATTGCCAGGCTCAACGACTTCATCGGCTACCGGCCCGTTGCAGTGCTGCAAAGCGCACAAAAAATCCAGCCTTATGCCCAGGAGTGGATCCGGCCGGTGCCGCTATATATTCGCTCCTCGGGCGTGAGTGCGGGGCCTTATCGCGAGTTGGTGGAAGCGGCTCTTAATATCCTGGAAGAAACCGATCCGGCCATCCTTTTCGACGCCATGTTTCCCCTGGAGCAGCTCGATGAACTGGCCTTCGATCCCCGCGCGTACGATTTCGATCATCCGGTAAACAAGCGTCCCAATTACCTTTTCGGCCAGTGGGACATGAACCAGCTCGACGGCAGCGGGCGGTGCCGCCGGTTCGTCCTTCAGCAGGCGGCCCTGGAGGCCATGATGGACCGCCTGAAAAACCCGGGCAAAATCGAGGATAAAGAGATCCTATTCGAGGAGGCGGCGGTCCTGGCCGGCACAATGCTGATGGGTTCCGGTGTGAGCGGCAGCCGGCCCAACGCCCTCGATTCGACCGTCAGTTTGCCCGCCTTGGTGCAAAAGATCGCCGATTATCGCGACGCGTTTTATCAGCAACTCATCGAGCGTGTAAAAGGCCCTCATGCCCAGCGCCTTAATCGCGAGGCGGCGGCGCTTAAACAGCCCTTCGGCGGCGCCAGGCAGCATTTCAATCATTACCTGGCCGACGCAGGGCCGAGCAATTGCAGCACGTACATTTGGCCCAGCTTTTTGCGCGGATGGGCTACACCGGGGCCGCCCGGCGCCAGGTCGGAGTGGTGCCCGCGGCCTCGGCCCGGATGCTCTGCGACATGCAATGCCGCCTGACCACCGCGCATCGGGAAATCGATCACGGCCGCCTGGAGCCGGTGGCCACGCTGATAAGAGAAATCGAAAATATCCTGCACCGGGCGATCGAGTGCGGGGCGGTGGTCGATCCCTGGAACATTCTCGGTTTTGGCGGGCAATTCGGCCTGTTCCCTTCCCCGGAAAACAGCATCCACGATTACCGCATCGACGAACTGTTGAACTTGATGAGCGACATCTTCGCCCTGTATATCCGCACCGGCAAGGAAGCGGCCGCGCTGGGCAACGACGCCCTGCAGGCCGCCCTGGCCGGGCAACTCCGCCGCTTGACCGAGTGGTGGGATAAATTCGCCACCACCGAGGTGAGCGAAATCGGCGGCATTTCCGGCCACGATACCTATGAATCGGCCCAGCAGGTGGCCTCCGCGCTTAAGGCCTGGCACGAGGCCGGGGCCGCGGCCGGCGACATCGCCTTTTGGCGCGATCACGTGGAAAATTTCCGCACCGCCAAGTCCTATGCCCTGGTCGTAGACACGCTCCTGGATCACGGCGACCTGGTGGCGGCCCAGGCCCTCTTGGTGCATTGGCTCAGCCAGGCCGACCTCATCCCCCTGGCCGAGGAAAGCTATTCCTTCAACGAATTGGCCGTCCTGTGGATGGAAGATCTTTGGAGCGCGGATCAGCAAGTTGGCGAAACGCCCGGGAGCAATCGTCTTTTGCCGGGGCAGCGATGGACATATGCGAAAAAATTTCTCGACTACCTGGAGGCCAATGCCGGCGAGTTCTGGCGCGTGCCGCATTTGGAGGCCTTTGCCGAGGGTCCGGCGGCGGGCAAAAACGGCGAGGAAGAACAGCACGCCGAGGATGGCGAGAACCTTTACAGCGCGGCCTACGAGCATCTTACCTACCGCGACAGCACCGACGACGGCATCGACGGTTCGCTGTTCGAGGCCGGAGCGGACGCGGAAGAAAGCGAGTTGGTCTTCGAGGCCGAGCGGATCGTGGGGCGCCTGGCGTTTCTGGCCATGATTGCCCATCTGTGGAAGATGACTGCCACGGTGAGCCTGTCCGACGCCGGCGCCTATCCGCAGCGCGACGAGGTTCTGGCCGGGTGGTGCGATCAAGCGGCCGTCAACTATCGGGGGCTTTTGGAATTGCTTTCCGCCGTCGGGCGCTATCGCATTCCCGCGCCCAGCAGCGCGCACGAATCGATGGTCGAGTACGATCGGCGCCGCAGCGTGAAAGAGATGCTGCTGGAGAGCATCATCAACACGTGCGTGGATACGGCCGACGCGGCGCGGATGATCCGGGCGGCCATGACCGCTGCCCCGCCCGCCGCCGACGACGACCGGCTATGGGAAGAGCCCATGCACCGCGTGGTTTCGGCCGTTTTGCGCGGCCAGGCGTCAGGCGCGCGAAAAGAGTGGAAGGATTTTCTGACCGCGCTTCGAGAGCAGCCTTTGCTTTACGTATCGTTGGCCCGGGGCGGAAGTGCGCTCAAGATCGTCTGCCGCGCAGCCTGCAAAGCATGTTGTGCCGGCTGCTGGCCTATTTGCCCCGCCTGGGAATGATTTACGAAACCGCCCAACTGCTGGAAACCATCCAGGGCATGGAGTTCGAGCATCCGCAGGGGCCCGGCGCGATCACCGAGTTCGACCGCGTATTCCAGATCGGCTGCAAGGCCATCGTGCACTCGCTGGTGGCTTCTTCGGCCGACTGGCGCAGCCGCGCAACGGCGCGGCCGAGCAGTTTGTCGACAACGAACTCATCGCCCTTTTGGAACAGACCGCCGAGACCCTTTTGCGCTGCTGGCTGGCCCACAGCCGGGGCGTGAGGCTCTCGGTGCTGGAAACCGTAAGCGATGGAAAACAATGGACCCAGTTGCAAAAATTCATCCAAAAATACGGCGGCGACCTGTTCACCCAGCACTTCATGAACTTGGGGAATCTCCGCGCGATTTTACTATCCGGCGTGGATGCGTACCTGGATTGGATTCGCGACATGCCCGACGGCGAGGTTTCGCTGCGCCTGTTGGACGATTTGGGCGGCCCGCTGGACCGGGACGAGGCGGTTCGCTGGTTCGGCCTGGCGGTGGAGGCCGTGGTGGAAAACTATCCCGAGTACATGGATTACAACAGCATCACCACGCAATCGGACCGCGGAGAAATGCTTTACACGCTTTTGGATTTCCTCCGCCTGCGTGCGGGCTACGACCGCGTGGCCTGGAACCTCCGCCCGATCTTGCTCATACACGAAGTGTTGGTCCAGAGCAGGCGCGATCACGCCGCCGGAATATGGCGTAAGGCCGTGGCCGAGCGGACCGGAGAGATCGCCGACGACTGCCTGCGCCGGCTGCGGAACATGAACAAGAAATACGGCATGAAACTGCCCAGCATCGCCGAGCGCCTGGAAGAGCGGTTTATCCGGCCTTTGCAAGTGGACCGCCTGTGCGCCATGGTCCGCCCGGCCATGGAGGAACTCCGCGACGGGCGCCAGCAAAAAACCTTCCCCCAGTTGGAAAAACTGGTGGGCGAATTCACCCGCAAGATCGCCGGGGCGGGTCTGGAAACGCCCGACTGGCTCGCCGACCTGGAAGACGAGGCCGAGCAGGTGCAGGCCCCGCTGATCGAGGACGATTACCCCGATCCGTACCTGAACCTGCCGGAAACGCACGTTACCCTGGACGACGCCCGCCGCCAGGTCCGCCGCATGTCGCGTGAGGCATAAGCGGATTTATTTTTGTGCTATTATTTAGCCCATGTGATTATTTAGCCCCCGGTGAACACACCGGGGGCCTGGGATGTGATTTATTCCTCGTTCCCACGCTCTGCGTGGGAACGCGACAAGCAAGGTATTTGGCAAGGAACATCGGACATGTACGAGCATCACCGGCAGCGGTTGCTGTCCAGAAAGCAGTTCATTCTACGCTTCCTTCTGCATTGTTTGGTCGCAGCCGGCGTGATCGCGGCGTCGCTGGGAACGGGAATTTTGGGATATCACTTCCTGGAAGGACTGCCCTGGATCGATTCGCTGCTTAACGCGTCCATGATTTTGGGCGGGATGGGGCCGGTCAATCCGCTGGCCTCGACCGCCGGAAAGCTGTTCGCTTCGTTCTACGCACTGTTTTCGGGAATACTTTTTTTGGTGATCGCCAGCATTCTCATGGCCCCGGTCGTGCACCGCTTCCTGCACAAACTGCACTTGAACGTGGAAGAGGATTACAAAGACAAGTAAATATTGCGCAAAAAATTTAGCCCGGGAGATTGCTCCTGGAGCCTCTTAATAGTTGGATATGACATCGCTCGGTCAATCAAGAGAGCTCCACCGCCGATCTTCAAAATCGTAGATCCTCCGATAAAATCCAAAAACACGCCATGTAAGAGAAGGGTGTTCCTCGTCATTATAATACCGGAATTCGTCGGGGAGCAAGCAATATTTGGCACGAGGTATGGACTGCAAGTATTTCGGCACAAGTTCGTCAAGAGTCTTCGGAAGCCTGCCATTGGCAGTGCGGAATTCTTCACAAGCCGCGATGATTCGCGAAGCGTTCGCCTCCGCGATTCTATATTGAATATTGTAATTGGCCACAACCAATCCTAATGTCAGGACGGGAATTGCAGCCCCTATAAGTGCCAGCGTCCAACCTGGGCGCTGGATTGCATTCTTTACAATGCTTACAAGAAACCAAATTGGGCAGATAAGGAGTGACAATCCGCACAACTCTCCTATAAGCGCTATATCCCAAAATAGCAGCACAAACGCACCGATAATACTCATCCCAAGGCCGCGACGGGGCGAAATTTTGCCATCGGGGATTGCCAAACGTGCATCCTCATTCTGCCCTTGCTCGGGCGGACGGTTTGAGTTGTCTTGCATCTCATGTCACTCCTCGAAATAGTGCCAAACACATAGGACGGCGACAGCTAATCCTCCCAACCCATAAAATTTAAAATCAAAGGTCTCACAACGGGAAATTATCTTTTATAATAGCAGATATACGCCGCGTCGGCCGGGACATCGAGGTCGAAGGAAACATTGGGCGGGACAATAAACAGGTCTTTTTCGAAGAACTGCCGCCACTGACCGCCCGGCATTTTCACTTTCATCGATCCGGCAATGATAATCATGTGCTCTTCACAATCGGTTTTGAAGGTGTACTTCCCCGGTTCCATCACCCCGACCGTGGCGTAGCCATCAGGCGTGTTGACGCCCAGGCTTTGCACCTTGCCATCGAAATATGTATTGTGTTTCATGACAGACCATTCTCCTTGTAGGCATTAATATCAAGTAGAATTATGCCGCTTCAACTCCGGGAAGTTGCGCGGCAGAAGATCCGCTAAAGTCTTGAGTTTTAATGAAAACCGATTTGACGTTTATTTTTAAATTCCACCGGCGTCATCAATTGCCGGATTGCATCGAAAACTACTTTAAATTGCGAGTCGTATTTCTTTTCCAGGGTTTCTAGTTTGCGGGCCAATTCCACATTCGATGCCAACATCCGCCGCAGTCGAACAAATGCGCGCATGATCTCAACATTCACGTCAACCGCCCGGGGACTACGTAAGACACTGGAAAGCATGGCCACCCCTTGTTCCGTGAAGGCATAAGGAGCATACCGCCTTCCGCCGCGACCGGTCGAAATGTTTGAGGTCGCAATTTGCGACCTCAAAAGATCATTCTCCTCCTTGTTAAGTTGAAACATGAAATCGTCGGGAAATCGCCTGATATTCCTTTTGACGGCCTCAATCAAGCGCTTTGTTTCTACCCCGTACAATTCCGCTAAGTCCTTATCCAGCATTACTTTTTGATCGCGGATGAAAAGTATGCAACGTTCAATTCGCTCCGCCGGAATTAAACTTGTTTTTTTGTTTCGCATGGCATCAGTATATCAATATCATGTAAAAAGCATATAGTATCCCTACGTGCTAAAGCCCAACGAAAAACCCCCGGTGTGTTCACCGGGGGCTAAATATTCACGGGGCGTAAATATTCTGGATAGTCTTTGATTTTTTTCAATCGCTGACTTCGCGGATCAGGGGTTCCATGATTTTCGTGTTGCGGTCGATAGAAAGCACGATGGTCCGTTGTTCCGCGCCGCTGGGGCTTGAGGCCACCACTGGCAGGATGTGGCGGCGTTCGGGCAGGTTGAAGCGGACGGCAAACGTGCCGTCGTTCCGCAGGCGCACGGGCTCGCCGTGCAAGGTTACGTGCGCGCCGGGATCGGTTACGCCGTGGATGATCAACTCGGCGTCGACTTTGAGTTTGATTTTTCCTTGGCTGTTTGCGCCCGCGGCCTCGCCCATGCCGAATTGGGTCGTGATCGGATCGCCCATCGGCCGCTTTAGTCGTTCCTCAAAAACTTCTTTCAGGTCGCCGCGGTTTTCCGGTTCGCTGTAGCCGCCGCTGAGGGCGAAGATGCGCTCGAAATCCTTGGCCACTTCGGACCAGTTCTTGTCGAAGGTGTTGTCCTTGCCGGCGGCGGGAGTGGTAACCACGTTGCTGCGGGCAAGACAATAGAACCTGCCCGCGGCGGCCAGGTAGCCGATCTCGAGCTGAAAGGTCTTGGGCGGATCGCGGACGTCGATGTACCAGTTGTTCACACCGCCGTGAATTTCGATGTCGCGTTCGATTTTCCGCGCGGATACGATTGCCCCCTCGCGAAGCACTTCGTACAGCCGCAGTATGGGGCGCGATGCGTGCCAGTGCTGGTTCATCGCCACCCGGGCCCGATTGACGCTCCTCCGGTCTAACTCCCAATAGGCGTGCAGCCAGAAAGGATCGCGGACCATGACCACCAGCCGGTCCTTGTTTTGTCTCCGCTCGTCGCCATCGGTTTGGGAAAGGTCCTTGATTTGCGAGAGTTTTTCCTTGATCTTGATCAACCGGTCTTCGGCATTTCCGCGAAGTGTAGAGAATTTGGCGTCGCCGTTTCCGCCTCGCCCCTGGCTTCCACAATTACAGCGGGCGAACCGGGCCTGCTTCAGTAAGGCCTTTACCAGTTCGTCCTTGCGCATGGCGTGCCAGCCCGGCACTTTTTGCTTTTTTGCCAGGTTGGCAAGATCTCTTACTGTTCGCGTTTTCAGGTCGGCGGGGGTCATCGAGATTCCTGGTTATTACATTGCTCTATATATGGCTCAATAGGGGCATATTCCCCGGTAACACAAGTCCCCGCCTATTACTTTTCTACGGAAAAGCACAATGGCTGGGTCGGGCAGTCATTAAACCCATGGTGTCAAAGCCACAATGAGCCGGGCATACTGCCGGTTAGGTGCCCTCGTTTAGGTAGGCTATACTTGTTAATTCAGGTAAAACAGGATATTACGGCAGTATTGATTATATCACTAAATGCTGCTTTCGCAATGATTTTCGCTAATAATGAAGACGATTACGACGCTAATCTATTATCATAACTCTTTGCAAATAAATAAGTTATGAATCACAGACAACATGATGGATATTAATTTTAACAGCTAAATCGCACAAAAAATCCATAGTCGCCAATATGCTCTTATTATGCTCTGGCAGGGAATGGATAAGGATAAGATAATAAGCCGGCATTTTGGTCGATTGTCACCAATCCGCCTTGTTAATTAGCCTTAATTATCCCTTTTTCAGCTATTTGTTTCCCCGGTGAGTCCGATCCTGCCGCAAAATGGATAATTTGCCCGACGACCAGTCTTCTTATGCCAATGCGATGGTATGGGTATCGCGCATTACCTCCATCTCGATGGAAATGGTCATACCCGGATTGATCGGTTACTACTTGCTCGATCGGTGGTTGGGGACAAAAGTGGTTTTTTTGATTCTGGGTTTGATTCTGGGGTTAGTGGGTGGAATATGGCAACTGATTAAATTAACGAAACAAAATAACGGCCGTTAAAACTAAAAACCATGTGGCAAACCTTGCGCAAACAAGGCATTTTCATCCGCTCTGTGGCGCTGGTGATCTATGAGATATTGTTACTGGCTGTTATAACACCATTTTTATGGATGATGGGTTCGAAATGGAGTTTGGTTGCCGCGGGTATAGCCGTCGGACTGTGCACGGCGGGCGCGGTTTTGGGGCTCTGGATCCACCATGTTTTTTGTGATCAAAAATATGCGTTGACCGCGCTGGTGCTTGGCATGTCGGTAAACATGGGCATACCCATGGCCTTCGGGGTGGCCATCCATCTGCACGGTGGGCCACTTTCCGAATCAGGATTCTTGTACTATCTTTTATTCTTTTACTTGTTCACTCTGGCAATGAAAACCGTTCTGACGTTGCCTTTACCACGGCAAAGCGATGGCTGATCCAGTAAAACTCGCCGAACACGTCAAGGACAGCGACATTTTCGAGTTGCCGTTTCAGACGCACATACCCATTCCGCAGCCTTTCGAGGCCCTGGGATTGAAATTGCACCTCAGCAAGTTCATGGTGCTGGAACTGGTGGTGGCGGTGCTGATGCTTTTGATTTTCATTCCCCTGGCGCGGCGAATCCGAAACGGTGAAATATCCCGCGGACGTTTCTGGAACATGTTCGAGGCCATGCTCTTGTTCGTTCGCGACAAAATGGTGCGGCCGGCCATCGGGCATCACGACGCCGATCGCTTTTTGCCTTTTATTTGGACATTGTTTTTCTTCATTCTTTTTTGCAATCTGCTGGGCTTGCTCCCCTGGACCGGATCGCCGACCGCCGATTTCGCGGTGACCAGCGCATTGGCCCTTGTTGCCTTCGGCACTGTAATCGGAGCGGGCATGAAGAAGTACGGAATGATAAAGTTCTGGATCGGTTTGTGCCCGCCCATGGACATGCCGTTTATATTAAAAATATTTCTAGTGCCCATGATTCTGATCATCGAGATATTCGGATTGTTTATAAAGCACACGATATTGGCCGTTCGTCTTTTGGCCAACATGTATGCGGGGCATATAGTGTTGATAGTAATCATTGCGTTTATTGCGGATTTCGCCGCCTCGATATTTTGGCCCGGCGTAGCCCTGGCCAGCGTGCTGGGCGGCGTGGCGCTATGCATGTTGGAATTGTTGGTGGCCTTTATCCAGGCCTATATTTTTGCCTTTTTAACCGCGTTGTTTATCGGTATGGCGGTCCATCAGCACTGAGAAGATGCGGCCGCGGCGAGGAAAACTTTTTTGCAAGGAGATAAATCCAGTGAACAGGTTGATGAGAATTGCATTGTTGTGCGCCGCCGTGTTGTTCAGCGCGGCCGCGCCCCTCTGGGCTCAAGAGGCCGAGGCCGCTAAAACGACCAATTTGAACATTTTGCAAGGGGCCGCGTTCGGTGCCGGTTTGGTGATTTTAGGGGCCGGTTATGGAATAGGAAAAATCGGTTCCTGCGCGGTGGAAAATATGGCCCGGCAACCGGAAGTGGCCGGCAACATCCAAACCGCGATGATTATTTCCGCCGCGCTTATAGAAGGAGCCACCTTTTTCGCCTTGATTGTGTGTATTACAAAAACTTGATCGTTTGTGTGGCAAAATAGATCGAAATGCCTCGAACTCCAAGGCGACGGTACTATGTTTACTCGAATTGTAGTCAGCTTGGCGATCGCCCTGACCTTGTGGGCGTTTTGCCTCCCGGCCCCGGCCCAAGACGCACAGCATGCCGCCGGCAAGCCGGCGAATTCCGGCGAAACCGCGGCTGGCCAAGAAGAAGGCAATATGAATCCGATTCCCATGTCCTGGCAGCAGGTCAAAGGCGATCTGACGATCTGGACCGCCGTCGTGTTCCTGGTGCTTATGGTCGTCCTCTGGAAATTCGCCTGGGGGCCCTTGAGCGAAGGGCTGGACAAGCGGGAACAGCATATAGCCGATCAGATCTTCCAGGCCCAGGAGGCCAACCAAAAGGCCAAGGATATGCTGGCCGATTATGATAAAAAACTGGCCGGCTCGCAGGACGAGGTCCGCGCGATCCTGGAAAAGGGCCGTCGCGACGCCGAGCAGGTGGGCCGGGAAATGATCGAAAAGGCCAAGGCCGACGCCAAGGCCGAAGCCCAGCGGGCGCTGAAGCAGATCGACGCCGCTATGGCCGGGGCCATCAAGGAACTGGCCGACCGCAGCGCCGCCATGGCCGTCGAACTGGCCGGCAAGATCGTCCACGCCCGGCTCAATCCCAAGGACCACGCCAAGCTCATCGAGCAGGCCGTGGCCGGATTCGCCGAGAGCAAAAATATGGCAAGCAAAAATTAGTGTGCGGTGGGCAGTGTACAGTGGGCAGACATATCGTTTATTGATTATTAGGAAAGTAATGTCAAATTTTTCGTCTGAGCCGGGCCGTGTCGGCCCGGAAATGCCGGGGCGACACGCCACGGCTCTGATTTACTTTACGACATTGTTTTCCCGACATTCAATAGCCGCAAGCAGGCGCCATGCAAAACATGGTCGGCAAGCGGCTAAACTGAAAACTGATTACTGTAAACTGATAACTGTAAACCGATAACTCGACATGCCCGAATCCCAAGACATTACCGCCGAGCATGCCCGCACCGCGGCACGCATCGAGGCCGACGTGGGTGTGGGGCATATTGCCGAGGTTTACGCCCAGGCCGTCTTGGGCGCCGCCGAGGCCGCCGGGCAAACCCAGGCCCTCGTGGATGAATTCGACTTGCTCGTGACAAGCTTGCTCGACCGGCAACCCAAGTTCGAGGCCTTAATCGGCTCGATGATGGTCTCGCACGAGGAGATAGCGGGCGTGTTGGACCGCGTGCTGGGCGGCCGGGTGTCGCCGCTTCTGCTCAATTCGCTGAAGGTGCTTTCGCGCCATGGCCGCTTGAACTGTTTGCGGCAGATTCACGGCCGCCTGCACGACCTATACGATGCCCTGCAAAACCGCGTCAAAATCCGCTTGACCACGGCCCAGCCCATCGGCGCCGAATTGGCCAGCCGCATCCGCATTGCCCTGCGGGCCAAGCTCGAAGGCGAGCCGGTCCTGGATCTGGCCGTCGATCCCAAGCTGATCGGCGGGGCGGTGCTCCGCCTGGGCGACACCGTTTATGACAACTCCATAGCCAACCAACTGGAAATTCTCCGTCAACAAATGATGGATAGGAGTGCCAATGAAATTCAAAGCCGACGAAATCGTTTCCGTTATCCGGCAGGAAATTGAAAAGTTCGAATCGCGCATCGACGTCCGCGAAGTGGGCCGGGTGATCGAGGTGGGCGACGGCATCGCCCGGGTCTACGGCCTGTCCGGCGTGATGTCGGGCGAGATGGTCGAGTTCCCCGGCGAAATTTTCGGCCTGGCCTTCAACCTCGAAGAAAACTCCGTGGGCGTGATCATCCTCGGCGACTACCTGAGTATCAGCGGCGGCGACGAAGTCAAAAGCACCGGCCGCCTGCTATCCGTGCCCGTGGGCGACGCCGTGCTGGGCCGGGTCATCGATCCGCTGGGCAATCCGCTGGACGGCGGCGGGCCGATCGTCAGCACCCAGCGCAGGCTGGTGGAATCCGACGTGCCGGGCGTGGCCCAGCGCCAGCCGGTGAAAGTGCCACTGCAAACCGGCATCAAGGCCATCGACTCCATGACGCCCATCGGCCGCGGCCAGCGGGAACTCATAATCGGCGACCGCAAGACCGGCAAAACCGCCATCTGCATCGATGCCATCATCAATCAAAAAGATACCGACGTGAAGTGCTTTTACGTGGCCATCGGGCAAAAGGAATCGACCGTGGCCGGACTGATCGAGGTCCTGCGCAAGTACGGCGCCATGGACTACACCACGGTGATCGTGGCCGGGGCCAGCGACCCCGCGCCGCTGCAATACATCGCCCCTTACGCCGGCTGCGCCATGGCCGAGTATTTCACCTACAAGGGCGGCGACACGCTGGTGATCTACGACGACCTGTCGAAGCAGGCCCAGGCATATCGGCAACTTTCGCTATTGATGCGCCGCCCGCCCGGACGCGAGGCATATCCCGGCGATATTTTCTATTGCCACAGCCGGCTCTTGGAACGTGCCGCCAAGCTCAGCGACGAACTGGGCGGCGGCTCGCTTACGGCCCTGCCCATCGTGGAAACGCTGGAAGGAGAGGTCTCGGCCTACATCCCCACCAACGTGATCTCCATCACCGACGGGCAGATTTATCTCCAGCCCGACCTGTTCTTCGCCGGCCAGCGCCCGGCCATGAACGTGGGCATATCGGTGTCGCGCGTGGGCGGGGCGGCGCAGGTGCCGGCCATGAAAAAAGTTGCCGGCGGGCTGAGGCTCGACCTGGCCGCCTTCCGCGAACTGGAGGCCTTTGCCCAACTGGGCACCGACCTGGACGCCGCCACCCAGGCCCGGCTCGACCGCGGCTACCACATGACCGAACTGCTGAAGCAAGGCCTGTACCAGCCCATGCAAGTGACCGACCAGGTGCTAAGCATCTACGCCGGCACGCGCGGGCATTTGGATAAAATCCCGCTGGGCGAAGTCCACAATTGGGAGCAAGGCTTTTTGCAATACATTCACGATGAGAATGCGAATATTTGGAAAAAGATCACCGACACGAGGCAAATGGACGACGCCGCCATGGCCGCCGTGGACAAGGCCATTGAAGAATTCCAAAAACGATACGCCGCGAAACATTCCGCCAAAGAAACCGTAACCGTGTAATGATCGAATGCAAATTGAACAAATGATCCTCTCGGAGCGACCATGCTTCGCATGGTGCCCCCGGGACTAAACATTAAAAACTGATAATGGTCTTGTTGACTAATTCCACTCGAACAAAGGAAGTCCGAGGTGGGTGTATTTGTTAAGGATTTTAGATCTTAGTCGTGTTTCTGTTTTTTGATTTTGAATCAAACGGTTTTTCAAATGGTCGCCGAAGCAACATTTCATTCGATACATGGCTGTTTCCGAAAGGCTGCGGCGATGGTAGCCGACTCGCTCTTTCCAGTGCCTGCGGCCGTGGCGGCGGATTTCTCGAATCGCCAAGTCCCGTGCCAGAGGACGGCCACGAGAATTTCCGTGTCGCGAAATCTTCGCGTTGCGTCGCGGCGGGATGATTGCCTTTATCCCGCGTTTTTTCAACGTTCTGTAAACCTTTCGTTGATCGTAAGCTCCGTCGCCATACAATTTTTCAACCGGCGAGTGGACTTGATCCAACAGGTTGTCCGTTTGGCCGGCGTCATCGCAACTATTTTCCGTCATGGTTTCCGCCACGATCTCATGCGTATCCGGATTGATCGCCAAATGCAACTTTCGCCAGAAACGACGTTTCGTTTTGCCATGCTTACGCATTTTCCATTCGCCTTCGCCGAAAACCTTAAGCCCGGTGCTGTCTACAACCACGTCGATCGGGCCGGTATGTTTTCTAACTTCCAGCAATATAGCCATTTTCGCTGCTCGCTTGGCCAACGACGTATAATCCGGTATATCAATGATTACTTCCATCAGTTCGGCAAGCGATTTTCCCAATCCTTCCGTTTGGCGATAGGGCAATTGAAAAAGCTCTCGCAAAACGAGCATACACTCGATTGCCGTATCGCTGAAGACAAAAGGGTGTCCAACCTTGGGTTTCGCATTGTTGTGATGCCATTTGTCAATCGTGTCCTCGTTAAACCAGAAGGTAATCGACCCCCGCTTAACGAGAGACTCGTTGTATTTTCTCCAATTTGTTATTTTATACGTACCTTTGCGTGTCCCGGCCATGTCGAAACTCCTTTCATGACGTTTGTGTTGTTAGGTTCCTCCTTGTTTTACGTACTGAACGCATGAATAGTTCGACAAGACCACTGATAACTATAAACTGACAACTGTGAACTTCACCGATGGCCAAGGCCAAAACTTTTGACAAACGCCGCAAGTCGATCAAGAACATCCGCAAGATCACGCGGACCATGGAGCTGATCTCCACCGCGCGGTTCAAGCGGGCGATGAATCGGGCCATCGCCGCCACGGCCTACACAAAGCAAATCACCAAACTGGTGGGAAACCTGCTCCGTAGCGGCCTGGAGGTCTCGCATCCCCTGCTCGAGCCCCGCCCGGAAGTGAAAAACGTGATCTTGCTCGTGCTTACGGCCAACCGGGGACTCTGCGCCGGGTATAACGGCAGCGTGCTGCGCCTGGCCAACGCGCGGCTGAAGGAATTGCGGCAGCAGGCGCCGCAAGTGCGACTGGAAGTCTCCGGCAAGCGCGGGGTTTCGTATTTTCGCTTTCGCGGCATCACACCGGACGAGCGGTTTACGCATTTCGAAGACAAGCCCGCCTTCCACGAGGTGGACGTGCTTGCCAGACGGTATTTGGAGGATTTCCAAACCGGCGCTCTGGACCGGCTGGACGTGGCCTACACGAAATTCGAGAGTTCCAGCCGCCAGTTCGCGGTGATCGAAACGCTGTTGCCCATCGCGCAGTTGGAAGGCGTGGCCGAGGAAGAGGCCCGGCTGGCCAAAACGCAATATGAGTTTCTGCCTTCGGCCAAGAGCATTTTGGACGAGGTCGTGCCGGCCAGTTTTAAGGCCAAGTTGTTCAAGTGTTTTCTGGACGCGGCCGTAAGCGAGCAGATCGCGCGGATGACGGCCATGAAGGCCGCCACCGAAAACGCCGACTCGATGATCGCCCACCTGTCGATGTCCTACAACCGCGCCCGGCAAGGACAGATCACGAGCGAACTGCTGGAGATCATCGGCGGGGCTGAGGCGCTGGAGAAGTAACAGGGATTGTAAATTGCAAATTGCAAATTGAACAAACGATTTTGCATTATATGCAAGTATAATTTTTTAGGTACTTACTGGACTTTTGCAAATTAGGTCAAACCCAACCGTAATGTGATATGGTCAAGACCGTAGGAATAATCGGTGACTTGTTCGATCACCCAGGCGATGGTGGATCGCATGGTTTCGCGCATTACCGCCCGACAGGCTTCGCCGATGGTCGTCAGTTTGCGGAGGGCCCATGTTTTCGCACGGTTCGGCCCGAGTTGATCCATGAGCAGAGTGTACGCCAGCATGACCAAGTACATGTGCCGGGTCTGGCCTTGGCCGTCGCGCAGCTGACAATCTCCCATGCCCAACTCCTGCTTTCCGTCCCGATGAAAGGTCTCCGTTCCTGTCCAGCGATATTTGTAAACCAAGAGAATCCGCACCACGTCCCAGGCGACACGGTTGGTTATCAAAATCTTGCAGGGTTGTTTGTCTCGTTTGTTGTCCCAAATAATTACGATCCGTACCTTGTGGTTGACTCCGGGTATATGCAAGCAAACGGTGAAATGCCATTGTTGCTCTCGTCCGCGATGGAACGATTTGCGGGTTTCGGGATCGATCTCGGCGGCGAGTTCGTCGGCGCGGATCACTTTGCCCTTCCATTCGACCTTGCGATTGAACTTCAAGTCGCCGACATAGCCGCGAGGCCGGTCGAAACGGTCCCTCTTGGAATGAATGTGGTTCAGTATCTCCGCGTTGGTGAAATAGCTGTCGAAAGTGAAGTCCCCGGGAATTTCCCGCTCGCATACCCAATCGACCAATTGGCAACAGAGCTTGGTATGATCGAAGAATTTCTCTCCGGTGGCCTCGCATTGCTCCCGCTTGCGGAAGCGGCGGAATTCCAGGGGATAGTGCTTCCCGCTGGAGCACACGTAGTTGGCGAACAGATAATCGTGGGCGATTTTGTTTCGCTGATCGGCGTGATCCCAGAACCATCCTGCGTCTTTGATGTACTTTCCGTCGTGGTCGATCAGCACGTTGTCGATGGCAATGACCCCGCGGTCCGTATATTGAGTGCTGGAATCCCGCTGCAACCATTCCAACCGCCGTTGGTTGAGGGTTTCCGCGTCCCAATCCACTTCGGTCAAGAATTTGTTGAGGCAGGATTGGTCGGTGGTCTGGGCAAACTTCCGATTGATCCCCAGGACCGACTTCCGCTCCGCAATCATCAGTCCTGTAAGATACTCCGCGAAATGCCTTCGCTGCGGTTCGTTGGCAAACAAATCTCCGAACTGCTCCATAGCGTCCCGAACGACTTGAGGAAACTCGATGATCCCTGGCATGACTGCACCATCCTTGGTTGTGAAGTGCCATCCCAAACACCACCGAATTAAACGCAATTTTACCCATTTTGACAAGACCAAACAACAGTTTGCAAAAGTCCAGTACTTAGATGACGCCGGATGAACTTTCGGAAAGGTTGCTTGATTTTGCAGTTCGAATTGGAAAAGTAGTAGATGCGCTGCCAGACACAAGACTGGGACGGCATATTGCAAGTCAACTTATTAGATGCGGAACTTCCGCCCCTCCGAATTATGAAGAAGGACGAGCTGCCGCGAGCCGACCCGATTTTGTCCATAAGTTGACTATTTGTTTGAAAGAACTCCGAGAATCCCGATTTTGGCTTCGATTCATCATCAAAGCAAATTTACTGCCTAAACATAAAATGAGCGATCTTTTGGATGAATGTGAGCAACTTATGAATGTTATTGCCCAATCAATTGTCACTGCTAAAAGTAAAATATCGAAAAAACGTTAGGAATACCAAAATACTTCACCCCCGGAATTGTTCAATTTGCAATTTGCAATTTGCAATTCTCAATTTGCAATAAAAAAACATCATGCCCACAGCCACAGCAACCAAACCCGCCCAAGAAAAGAAGAACATCGGCCGCGTAAGCCAGATCATCGGCTCGACGTTCGACGTCGAGTTTCCCGAGAATCAACTGCCGCCGATTTACAACGCCGTCAAGGTGAAAAGCAATCAAAAGGGCATCAAGCTCGATCTTACCGGCGAGGTGCAGCAGCACCTCGGCGGCGGCAAGGTGCGCTGCGTCGCCCTGGGCAACACCGACGGCATGGTCCGCGGCATGGAGTGCCTCGACACCGGCTCGTCGGTCAAGGTGCCGGTGGGCAAGGCCACGCTGGGCCGGGTGTTCAACCTGATCGGCGAGACGATCGACGGCCGCGGCCCGGTAAAGGCCGACGACTACTGGCCCATCCACCGCGAATCGCCGCCGGTGACCGACCTTTCGACCAAGACCGAGGTCTTCGAGACCGGCATCAAGGTGATCGATCTTTTGACGCCTTTTGTCCGCGGCGGCAAGGCCGGGCTTTTCGGCGGGGCAGGATTGGGCAAGACCGTGGTCCTCACCGAATTGATCGCCCGAATCGCCACTGCACACGGCGGATTTTCCGTGTTCGCCGGCGTGGGTGAACGGACACGGGAAGGAAACGATCTCTGGCTGGAAATGCAGCACTCTAAAATCGGCGACACCGGGCGCAACGTGATGTCGCAGACCTGCATGGTCTTCGGCCAGATGAACGAGCCGCCGGGCGCCCGCCTGCGCGTGGCCCTTTCGGCCCTGACCATGGCCGAATACTTCCGCGATACGACCGGCGCGGACGTTCTTCTGTTCATCGACAACATATTTCGATTTTCGCAGGCCGGCAGCGAGGTGTCGGCGCTTTTGGGTCGTATGCCCTCGGCCGTGGGCTACCAGCCCACGCTGGCCACCGAGATGGGCCAGTTGCAGGAGCGGATCGCATCGACCAGCAAGGGGGCCATCACCTCGGTGCAGGCGGTGTACGTGCCGGCCGACGACCCCACCGATCCGGCCCCAGCCACCGCCTTCGCCCAGCTCGACGCATTCATCTACCTTGAGCGGGCGATCAGCGAAAAGGGGATTTATCCGGCCGTCGATCCGCTGGCCTCGTCCAGCCGGATCCTCGATCCGCAATACCTTGGCCAGCGCCACTACGACTGCGCCCGTCGCGTGCAAATGACCTTGCAGCGATACCGCGAACTGCAAGACATCATCGCCATCCTCGGCGTGGACGAACTGAACGAGGCCGACAAACTGGTGGTGCATCGCGCGCGGCGCATCGAACGCTTCCTCTCTCAGCCGTTTTTGGTGGCCGAGGTATTTACCGGCAAGCCCGGCGAAATCACGCCCCTGGCCGATACGATCCGCAGTTTCGAGGAAATCTGCGACGGCAAGTGGGACCACCTGCCCGAGCAGGCGTTTATGTACGTGGGGCCCATCGAGCAGGCCGAGGAGCAAGCGAAGAAAATAGAGGCGGGGGGCTAGGAACTAGAAACTAGGGGCTAGAGATTTGAGATTAGAGATTAGGGAAAAACAAAAAAGGGGTGGGCAGTTTACTGCCCACTTGCGTGAGATATGGATTGCGGTGCGTTTCACGCACCCTACAAAATTCATAACATCTTCGTACTTAAAACTTAGAACTGTAAACCGTGAACGGTCAACTGTCAACCGACTATAACCCATGACGCTACAGTGCATCATCGTTACTCCCGAGCGCACCGTTCTCGAGCAAGAGGCCGAGCATGTGGTCGCCACGCTGTTCGACGGGGAGATCGGCGTATGGCCGCGGCGCCCCCATTCATCGGCCGCCTGGGCTACGGCGAAATGCGGGTCACATCGGGCGATGAAACCGAGCGGTACTACATCGAGGGCGGATTCATCGAAGTGCTTGAAGACGTGGTCACGGTCCTGACCGGCCGTGCGCAGCCGGAGTCCGAGATCGACGAGGCTCTGGCCCTCGAGCAGCTCGACGCGGCCCGGACCAAGCCGGCCTACACGCCCGAACTGATGGCCATCCGCGACCGAGCGGTCCAGCAAAGCCGGGCCCAAGTGCACGCCGCCCGGCGGGCGCGGCAGGCAAAGGGATGAGGGATGAAGGATGAGGGATCGGGGATCAGGCGATGAAACCGTTCGCGGTTTCGCGATGGGTTATTCCGGGCGACTATAACTAACAAATTTCCACACGGAGCACACTCCGGGACTTAACGACTATGTTGGGGCAACAGTTGAACCGCTGACCCATCATGAAAATTTAAACCAGGAGGTAAGATATGAATCGGCCGACCAGCGTCATAGTGTTGGGGATATTGAACATCGTATTCGCCGCATTGGGATTAATGGGAGTTGCGGTTTCAATTTTAGTGATGTTTATGCCCCCGGATTTAAATCCGAAAAATCCGGCGCTGGATGTGATGCGGTAGATTCCGGGATTGGTGATATATACTAATATCGCGATGGCCGTCGGCGCGGTGTTTACGATCATACTCGGTTTGGCCGGCATCGGCTTGCTCATGTTTCGCTCGTGGGGGCGAACGCTCTCCATCGTCTATGTAATATACGCATTTATCAGCATGATAGTCGGTATAGTTATTAATTTCTGTTTTTTACTTCCTCCGCTTTTGGAAAAACAAGCCGCGCTGCCGCCCGGCCCGGAAAAAGCCGGGGCAATGGGAGGAATAGTAGGTATTCTCGCCGGATCATGTATCGGGTTTATCTATCCCATCATCCTCTTGATCTTCATGTACCGCCCCAATGTCAAGGCGGCACTGCAAAAGCAGAAGCCGGCCGATCAAGTCCGTTTTTGATCGTATTTTTCAACGATCAGAGATTCTATTCCACGATCTCAGCCCTGATCGGCTCTTCGCTGAACTTCGCCGCGGGATGAGCCGGAGTCGTCCCGGCCCTCTTTTCTTGCATGGATAAGTATTCCCCGGGCCGGATGGCGCGGCCCGCGAAGCGGTCGAAGTTTCTGATGGCGGAGGATATCAAGCACGCCGCGGCAAAGGCGTAGCCGATCATCCCCAGAAAATAGGCGGCAGGCAAATTCGAATTGCTTAATCCAAAATGGCGGTATGCCATTTCATGATAAAACTCGGTGGGAAATCCTAAGAGAAAAGGAATGCAGCCGGCAAGCACGATTTCCGTTTCGTTGCCCACTCGGGATGCAATGAATATCGGGATGCAGCAAAACATATATAAACCGCCGGCAAACAGCCCCGTAAAGAGCGTGGCGGCCATGGCCCGCATCGACGTGCGGCACCACAGCGAAAACATCACGCCCAGCCCGCTGGCATACACCGCCAGGATTAGGAGCGTGCCCATTAAAAATATGATTACAACTGAAAAGCCGGGATCGATAATCGCGCCCAGTCCCCAAATTATAGCGAGGATAATGAAGATGCCGCGGGCTGCCCAGAGATTTCCGGCGATCTTGGCCAGAATGATTTCGCGCGGCTCCAAGGGCGTGCTCAAAAGCGGCGCCCAGCAATCGCGCTCCTTTTCCGAGGTGATCGAGCCGGCGGCGCGGGCGGCGATCAAGAGCAGGCCCCCGCTGCCCACCAACGCGCCCATGCCGGCGCAATACTGCAAATATTCCGAGTAATCGGAACGCGCCATTACCGGGGTAATTGTTATTAAAAACATCCATGCCGTGGGGGCAAGAATGCCTAAGAGGATCAGCATCATTGCAATCCGCCCCACTGCGCCCAGGCGCGCGGCTGCCGGCTCCGATACGATTTCCTTCCACAGCATGGGCCGATCGCCCAGCGCCGGGCGGAACAAGTGAAACCGCCGCCTTTGTTTTTTCGGCGCGCTGCCTACAGCCCTCAGGTGCACCCGCCGCACGGCCAATGTCGAAACGGCTATCCCCACCACGCAGGCCACAGACTGGTTGCGCACAAGCGCCAGCAAGGCATCCCAAGCCAAGGCGGTATGCGCCGAACTTGCAGTCTCCAACATGTTCACCAGCATATAAAACGGATTGGCAGCAAGCAGTTGCTCGTTTACGGCTTCGACAAAGCAGTGGTAAAACCAAGTGTCGCGCACCAGGAGCATCATTGGCGGAAGCACCAAGAGGACGATTATCACCAGGTACGCCCGCACCACCGCCTCCCTGGCCCGGGCCGACCATACGGAAACGGTAATGGAGATGATCGACACCACAAACGCGGTGCTGAGTGTAAGTATCGTGAGCACAAGGATGGCCTCGGGGGCAATCCCGCCCATGAGCATGGCGATGAACAAGATCGGCATTCCGGCCAGGACCAGGTAGGCGACGTGCATCAGCCGGGCGAGCAGTTTGCCCAGCACGATCTCGGCGTTGCCCAGCGTGCTGGCGAAGAGATATTCAATGGTGCGGCGTTCGCGTTCCTGGGCGATTGTGCCGGCGGCCATGGCCGGGCCCAACGCAGCCACGGCCAGCAGTTGCAAAAAGGAAAATAAGCCAAAAAACCACGACACAAATTCCGCAATCTGGGCTCGGTCCACTAAACCGCGGCCCTCGTTAAAACTCAAATAAGTGCAGAACAGGGCGAAAAACAACACCCCCGCGTACAACACGCGAACAACGAAATATCGGGTTCTCCGCGCTGGTCACCATTTCCAGGGCGAACAGCGGGCCGGGCGAAACAATCCGCAGCATCCATCACCTCCCGGCGTTATCATACACGATTTTCAGCAGAAGGTGAAGCAGGGCCGCCCCCCATTGCAATAGTATGGTTGAAAGAATATATTATTTTTAACATTTCCATTTTATGAGAATTGATTGCTTCAAATTCTTTTCTTTTTTTAGAAAAGCTTTTCGGGGAGGAGCGATCGTGCCCGATGAGTTTGACCCTTATTACGAATGGCTGGGAATTCCGCCCGATGATCAACCGCCGAATTATTATCGGTTGTTGGGGATAAAGCTTTTCGAGACCGATCAAAAAGTGATTAATGACGCCGCCAGCCAGCGTTATCTGCACGTCCAGTCTTTTCAAACCGGCGACAACAAGGCGCCGGCAGCAAGAATTCTCAAAGAGATCATCATCGCGGGAGTTTGTTTGCTCACTCCCGATAAAAAAGCAAAATACGATATTGAACTTGCGCAAAGAAAATAACCGGCAAGAAAATACTCGCATTCCTTCACTTGTTCCTGTGGTATTTCCCGAACCCCTGAAAACATCGCAATTCATAAAATCTTATTCCCGCAACAAATATACGCAGTTAATCTCGGCATCGATCGGCGTGTTAATGCTTATTGCATTGATAGTAATGATTCTGGCGCTTCATAAGAACCTGCGTAATGTACCAGTGCCTGATGCAAATGCACAAACCGGAAATCCCACTGCATCCAAAGTTAAAGATATTCCAAGAATTCTCCCCGATTCGCAAAAAGCCCCTGTTCCCATTCAAATAACATCGAAATCACAACAAGATCGGAATGTTGGAGATGAGAATAACACGCCTAGGATTGATATAGCAATCCCAACTCCTGAGGATGATGTTAAAAAGAAATTATCCCCAAATATTCCATTTGTTGACAACAAACCTCAACCGATAACTCCCGCCAAGATTCCACCCATTAAACAGGGTAATCCTCTTGATATATTGCCTTCGGGCAACAAATTCAAGCCAGATATTTTTGATGTTGACATTGAGGAAGCAGCAAATCAGCTTAATAATGCAATCAATAATAAACAACTAATTATTTTGCATTCTTCAGATGGGTGCACTGTTCTGAGCACGTATAAAAATGGCGTTTTAGACGGCATATGCGTAATATTTAGCCGGAGCAGTCAGCCAATTACTCTTTTAAACTATAAAGATGCCAGGCTCGATGGAGTAATCAAAATATGGAATGAGAAAGGACAGAGAATGTTTTGGTGCCAATATGCAAATGGATTTCGGAACGGTTTTTGTTGCTGTTATAAAGATGATCAATTTCGATTATTATTAGAAATCTATCATGATACGATTAGAGGCGTTCACCTTATTGAAAATGGCAACCTGGAAGCCAGCTTCGATCCTTCCAAATTGAGTGAGCTGGACGAAAACGCAAAAAATTATTTCATTAAATCAAAATCCCTGATATACACCCAATTCAACCATGATGAGAAAATATTTGAACAGAAATTTAATGAAGAATATCTGCGATTGCAAAGGGAGTTGTCATTACTTATGAAATCGAAGGGATTGAACGCCGTTCAAAATCGCATCAAGGAATATAACAGCGACTGCCAGAAATGGATCACTCTGCTTCGCAATTCCGGCACGCTGAAAAAGAATGTGTGGTAGCCGCATAAATACCCGCGAAATTCTCAACCGCCGGTAATTTTCGACCTACGGTTGCTTCACGGGCGGGGGCGGGACATAGCCCTTTTGCCCGCCCTCGTATGAGCTGAATTCGGCCCACACCGGCAGGTGCTCGGAAATTTCCCGGGCCTGGTCAATCGTTAGATCGAACTCGCGGATAAGGTCCACGACTTCCGCCCGGCCGGTGAATTCGATTGTGGCCCGGCGGTCGAAAAGGATGTTGTCGGCCAGTTGCGTGCCGCTGGTGGTGGTGGGCGTGCCGGAGATGGCGGCGGTGATGCCAAGGATCCCGTTCAGCCCGCCCAGGTGATTGTCGTCGGCCTGGAAATCGCCGAGCATGATAATGTCGTCCTCATCCGGCATTTTTTTCCGCACGGCGCGAATCACCTCGGCCAAAAGGTCGAGTTCCGCGTCCGGTTTGTCCGGATTGGTGTCCACGGCGATTAATATGAAGGTGAAGGCCAGGGCCGGATCGATGCCGCGCACGCGGAAGGCGCCCACCAGCGGCTTGTGGCGGAACCGGCCCATCGGATCCTCGACAAAATGCACGGTCGAGTGATCGACCTCCAGCACGGTGCGGTCGAACACGAACGCGCTGTAGTGTTCCACTCCGTCGCGGCGTTGGGTGGGACAGGTGGCAAAACTGTATTGCCGCCCGGCGGCGGCGTTGAGCTGCTCGACCAGCCGGATAAGCGCGCCTTGATTTTTCCCGCGTATTCCTTCCAGGGCGATGAGTTCAAACCGCGGCAAAAGCCGCGCCAATACGTCGCTTATGCGCAGGCTGCCCAGTTTATTCTCGTCCAGCCCGCATAGATTGAACGTGGCGATGCGGATGGTGGGTCGCGGAGTCCATGGAGCTGGTTCGGCCGACGAAAAAGCCGCTCCAGAAGAATCGGCCCCGCCGGCGCGAGGCGTAATTTTAACCAGCGAAACTTTTCCGTTCTCGTACTGGGTTTCGACGTGGTAGTTCAGGGCAAAATATCCGCCTACGGCCAACAAGGCTATAAGCAGCAATACAAGAATCATCCGATTCATGGGGCGCCTAAAGGGTTCTGCATAGGACGACTTTGAAAGTCGTCCTACAAAGGTTCAGGGTTCAGGTATCCGGAAGTAAACTTTCCGGGTTTGTACTATAAAACCTTTAATCCACACTACACCTTTTTGGGTGGGGGCATGCGATTTACATTCTTTTCTTAGCGGATGAAAAGTACGCTTATTTACTCAAATATCGGACGTCTATTGTTGAAAAAATCCCCACAAAACAGGCAAAAAACCGGGAAAAATCCGGCCCGGCTGGGATTTAGATTGTGTTTATAAATCGGGGGGGCGTATACTAAAGCAAATAGGCTGGAATTGTTCGATCCTCGGCCGAATTGGGGAAAATCGCCTGTGGTCCGCTTCGTTTTCCGCTGCTTAATGCCGGTGCTCGTGCTAAATGCAGGTTTTGCCTGCCGGGCCGAGGTATTCGTATTGGCCAATGGCGGGCGCATTGCGGGTGAACTGCTGAATCGCCAGGAAAGCCCGCGAAAACAATACATCGTAAAAGTGGCCGGCGAGGGCGAGATCACGCTGGCCGCCTCGCAAGTGGAACAAGTGCTCAAGCGCCGGCCCGAAGAAGAAGAATACGATCGGATCCGGCCGACCTATGCGGACACCGTCGAAGGCCAGTGGGCCTTGGCCGAGTGGTGCCGGCAAAAACACCTCCCAGTCGAACGCGAAACACTTCTGAAGCGGATCATCGAATTGGACCCCAACCAGATCGACGCCCGCCGCGCGCTGGGTTACATCCAGATCGACGGAAAATGGGTGACCCGTGACGAAGCGATGATCGAGCAGGGCTACGTGCTATACAAGGGGCATTGGATATTGCCGCAGCAGAAGGAGTTACTCGAAAGCAAGGCCAAACTGGAAGCCGCCAGGCAGGAATGGTTGCAAAACATTAAGCGTTGGCGCGGCTGGCTGGGCACGGAGCGCGAAGCTCAGGCACGGGAAAATTTCGGCAACATCGCCGATCCCATGGCGGTCAAGGCCCTGCTTGTTGGCTTGCGCGACGACAAGTCCATACCGGCCCGGTTGATTTATGTCGAGGCCCTGGCTAAGATCGATTCGCCCGAGGCGGCCATGGGCCTGGCCGTGGCCGCCATCGAAGATCCCGCCGAAGACGTCCGCCAGACCTGCCTGGATCGCCTGCGCAGCGAAAAACGGCCGGATGTGGTGGAATATTTCGTGAGCAAGTTGCGGGCGAAAGACAATCCCACGGTCAACCTGGCCGGATTCGCCCTGGGACGAATGAAAGACCCTTCGGCGGTCGGGCCGCTGATCGACGCCCTGGTGACGACCCACAAATTCAAAATCCCCAAGCCCGGCGGCGAAGGCAGCATGACCACCACATTCGGCAACACTCCGGGCGGCAAAGGCACGGGCATGTCCATGGGCGGCGGACCGACGATCATCACCAGGCAATTCCAAAACCAGGCCGTGCTCGACGCCCTGGCCGCCCTCACCGGAGTGAATTTCGCCTTCGACCAGGCCGCCTGGCGCCGCTGGCACGCGGCGCAAAAAACGCCGGAACCAATCGACGCCCGGCGGAATTGAGATCTCTTACATTATTTCTTCAAGTTCTTCGTGA
Organism: Pirellulales bacterium; assembly: GCA_963838495.1. Classification (GTDB taxonomy): domain Bacteria; phylum Planctomycetota; class Planctomycetia; order Pirellulales; family Thermoguttaceae; genus JBEKIK01. Next base: position 2,755,715 of record CAWIRC010000001.1, read on the forward strand.
ACTTCGTGGATAAGATAATTATGCGGTTGCAGGCGCCGCTTGTGCTTTTCCCGCCCGGTTTCGCCGCCAGGGCCAGCGGATGTCGCGGACGGCGGTAAGCGCAACGCGGTCTTCCAGGTTGGGACGGAAGATGGTGAGAATCAGAAGCGGCAGGTACCAGGCGATGTACAATCCGCCGTTGTTGGCGTGCCAGAATTGCGTGGCCAGCATCACGGCCGCCGAGCAGCTCAGGAGCGTGCCCAGGTTCTTTTGCGGCGGCCACAGCGCCAGGCTGCAACATAGTGCCACAAAGGCCGCCAGCACCGGATAGCGGAAATGCTGATCGTGGAACGTCCAAAAACCGGAGGAAACCACTTCCAGTGGATTACGGATCCCCAGCATCAGGCTCAACTGCGGCCAGAATGCCTCCCAAGTTCCCATATACAAGGCCAGCCAGGCGATCATGACGGCCAGGGCCAGGGCCACGCCGATGAGAAATCGCACCACGCCCTTGCGCCAGTAGAATCCGCACCACAGCGGCAGCAGGAACCAGGGATAATAAATCACGCTTACGGCAATGCCCATAAAAATACCGGCGATCATCGGCCGGCGATACGCGACCACGGCCCAGACCAAAAGCGCGGCCGGGACCACGTGATCCACCTGCCCGGTCATCTGGCTGGTATAGAAGGTGAGCAGGTAGAGCGTGGCCGCCGCCATTCCGGTATGGATGTTGTCGAAATGCCGATATCCCACCAACACCATGCCGATGACCACTGCCAGGTGGCCCAGGATGGCGGTGCTGCGAGCCGAGGCCATCTGGATTTCCTGGCGACGGAAGGCCTCGGGCTGGGTGCTATCAACGGGGATCATGGCCTTGCTGGAAAAGGACGCGAACTGGTAGAAAAACTGCAAGCCCGGACTGGGCTGGGGCGGGGCCTTCTGCTTGAGCACGTATGTTTCCAGCCGTTCCGGGGGCGGATTCTTCTCGATGTTGGCCGTCACTATGTTCGACATCAAGAAAACCAAAAGCGCCACGCCCGTAAATGTCAGGCCGCTTACCGAAAGGTTCGGCTCCAACAGGGGGCGGCGGACCATGATCGGATCGATCAACAAGCGGATCAGAAAAAATCCGCTGATCCCGAAAAGCCACACGTAGCCCACCTGCACCTGCCAGGGCACCGCTCTTGCCAGGCCGTAATATATCAAAAGCAGGCCCGGCGAAATGGCGATCAATGCCACGAGGTCCAAGTTCCGCACGCTCCAAAAGCGGTGGAACTTGAAATACATGCCGATCATCAACAGCGACGATAAATAAGCCCATGTCGTCGGGTTGAGTTTATAATCGAAAAGTATTTCGTGCATCGATTTTTATACGAGGGTTTCTCTTCGAAAATACGCGGCTATATGAAAAGTAGTCACCACGCGCCGTGGGCAAAAGCGGCACCGAGCGCGTGCCGTCTACTTATGCCATACGCCAGGATAAATGATCCGAGGTAGTTTGCAACCCCCCCGCCTTGTCATCCCAGGCGCTGGAGGGCCTCGTCGGCCCAGGGGCTGTCCGGGGCCAAGGCCAAAAACCGCTCCCAATGCTCCACTGCCCGGACCGGCTGGCCGATCTCGTCCAGTGTGCGGGCCAGGTGGTAGTGCACGTCGGCGTAATCGCAGTGGAAACGGAGCGCCCCTTCAAAGGCCGCCACGGCCAGGTCGCGCTCGCCGCTCTCGGCCAAGACGCAGCCCAGGTTGGCCCGGGCTTCGACATAATCCTCGTTGAGTTCAATGGCCATGTAATAGCGTTCCCGCGCCCCGCAAAGATCACCCTGCCGATAGAGCAATTCGGCGACCATGAAGCAGATTTCCGGTTTGGGACCGCCGGCGGCCATGGCTGCCCGATACATCTCGGCGGCGGCTGATAATTGCCCGTCCTCTTCCAATTCCGCGGCCAGGTTGCACATTTGATCGGCGGTGGAGGGGAAAGATTTTTCCGGTTCCACGGAGACATCCCAGGCGTCAAAGTCGAATCGCATCTGCCCGCCCGGCTCAATCAGCCCATCTCCCTGGCGCAGCAAAATTTGCTTGCCTTGCACAATTACCGAAAGCTGCGCCAACGGCCGTGCCACGCCGGGCAAAAATTTCGCCAACACGCTCAGCTTTTTTTCGATCGCCGCCGGCGAAACCCCAGCCGCCAATAGCTCCGCCAACCGCCGCGCGGCAGCCACCTCCTGGAAATCGAAGTACGGCAAGCGCCGCACCTCGCGAACCGGCACGATCAATCCCCGCCGGTGCCATCGCCGGATCACGGCCACGGGCACCTTCAACAATTCGGCCAGCATGGCCGGGGTGTAAAGCCGGTGGATGTCCTGCTCCTGCTCGACCAGTCCCAGGCGGTGCCAGAGTTGCGTCTCGGTGAGGACTTCCAGGTCGCCATTTTCGGCGGCCTGCCGGGCGGACTGATCGAACCATTGCTCCGGCCCCTCGCCCTCGGCCAAGGGGAGTTCCTCCTCGCCCACGACCACCAGGTGGGCCGAGGCGTCCGGCCGATCCAGGACCGTGGCCCCATGACTGCGGACCAGTTGACCCGCGTCCCGCCGCGACATGCTGGCCAGCTTTCCCACAAACGCCAGACGCTTGCCTTGAAGAGTTCCAGAATTTTCGCCGGCGTTCGTCATAGCGTCTAAAATGAATTTTCTCTGGCCCAGGCATTTAGATTTACGATATTTATTTTTCTCTAGCCCAGGCGTTATATCTTGTTTTTTATGACAACCCTTCGTGCCTTTTCTCTAGCCCAGGCGTTTACGCCTGGGTTTGGGAAAATTCCAAGGTCCCTTTTAAACGACCCCTTTAGGGGTGCCTGAAACCCGGACAGGAATCCCGTAAACGGGATTGACATTACATTCAATAGTAAGGTTTCTGGTCCCAGGCGTAAACGCCTGGGCTAGAGAAAAATTCCGAAATCCAAGCCTGGGCTAGAGAAAAATTCCGAAATCCAAGCCTGAGCTAGAGAAAAATTCCCAAACCCAAGAAAAAAACGGGGCACAAACCGTTATTTGGCTCGTGCCCCGGTGATAATTCGTGTTTTGGATGAATGCTATCTCGTCAAATCCGGCACGGGAACAATCGCCGGCTTATCGGAATCCGATGATTTTGGAGCGGCCGTATCCGCACCCAGTTCCGGGGTTTTGTCGGCGGCCGATCCGCCGTTTTTCGGCTTGGCCGGCGCTGGCGTGGGGGTCGTGGCAGACGGCGCTGCCGCGCTAAATGTCGCGGTCGGCGCGGAAACGCCCGCCTCAGGCGACACCACGCCCAGCGGCTCGCCGCAAGGCCCGATCGGCTCGCGATAGCATACCACGTGCGGCACGGAGTATGTATACGTCACTGGAATCCGCTTTTCCACCAGATGCGGCACGCGGACCGTCTCTTGCATGGCCGCCATCTTGCACACTTGTACCGGCTTTTGCACTACCCGCTCCTCGTAAACCATGCGGCAGGTGGTCACCGGAATCTTGCGGACCTGCTGTTCGGTGACTATGCGGCAGACCTGCACCGGGACCTGCTGCTCGACCCGCTCCTCGACCGGCCGCAGCACCGTATACGGAACCTTCTTGACAACTTCTTCCTGAACCACGCGGCAGGTTGTCACCGGGATCTTGCGGACCATCTGCTCTTGCTCGTAGCGCATGGTTTGCACTGGAATTTGCCGCGATTCGGTTTGCGGGACCATGAACGTCTGCTGGACCTGCTGCGGCACGAGGTTGGGCTGCCACACTCTTTTGCGTCTCATACGCGACGCGCGGGACTTGCACCCAGTATAGCCCGGCCCGCTGATAAACCGTCTGGCCCGTGGCCGGATCGACCGCGCCACGTGCCCGACATCCATCGCAGCCGGGTGGCGGGTGCCTCGGGCTTCATCACCGTCTGATCGACAAAACAGCCCCGGTCGACCATCTGCGTCTGGCAAACCGTCTGCGGGCGCATGACCGTGTAGGTCTCGGTGCGGCAAGATGTTTCGTATACCGGCCTTAAAACGGTGTAAGCTTCTTCCCGTTCCGAGGTTTCGGTAATCGGATGATTAACGATATATCGCTCCTCGCGTTCGGCGGTCTCCTGCACGTAGCGGATGCGGGTGTAACTGTTGTCGCGCATCTCGGTTTCCCAAACCGGCTTTTGCACCATGTATATCTCTTCCCGCTCGCTGGTCTCGGTCACGGGCCGGGCAACGGTGTAGCGCTCCTCGCGCATTTGTGTTTCCCAGATGGGCTTATAAGTGGTCACCGGACGCTCTTCAAACGCGGTTTCGTATTCGATCTTGTAGGCGGTTGTTTGCCGCTGCTCGCAGACCGTTTTGTAGACCAACCGGTACTCCTGGCCGCAGCACCACGGGCGACATAACGCTCGTGACGCTCGATACGGCGGCCGGCACAGCGCAATCGCAGGCGTAAGTACAAACCGAGGGCATCAGGCAGGCAACTATCAATAATCCCAAGGATGATACAAGTAGAAGCTTTCATTGATTTCAACCTTTGTTAATTGTTGAAAGATATTTCACACCAAAATGTTACGTGTCCATGCTCTTAAAATCTAGGTTGCGGAACCGCTTGGAGGCGGCAATGCATTAATCTACCCCTTCAAGATAATCTGCCAGACAAAGCCCAGTGCGGCAAATCCCCGAGCTGCCCGCAAAGTTTAACATGGATTGCAACTGCAAGTTGCGTAAACAGTTACGGCGGTTTATATTCTCTGAAGTTTTTTCCCGCCCGTGTCGCATGTAAATACAGCACATATTTCACAATCCTTATGCCCGCAACGACTTGCAATGTAAATTTGCCTAACCGTTACAATCGGACCCGTCTTGCATGAACTTGTACGAAACATAGTGTTATTTTGTTCAGATTCAGAATGCTCCGGAATCGCTGTTAAGATATTCTTCCAGACAGTGCTACTCTTTGTGCCGAAAAGCACATAAGTAAAAGGATTATTCTGGATCGGTTCAATTATGAGAAAGCGAAAGAGAATTTATCTTTGGGCGGCGATAATCGCAGGGGCGACAATGGTAATTCTTTACATCTTCGCCATCTGTTATCCGTTAATTTTTGGAACGCAACTTGAGAGAAAGCTTGCCGAGCTGCGCAAGGCCGGGGATCCGATTTGCCTGGCCGATCTGGCTCAAAAATCGATCCCTCCCGAGCAAAACGGGATGACGTACATTATCCGCGCCCAAGACGATTTAAATGCCATAGATACTCAACTCAGCAACCATGTGGATGATCAGGGCAACTACAAGCCAGAAGACATGAAAAAAATTGAAGATATCTTGAACTCCTATCCGAATGTCTATCCGCTTTTGGAACAAGCGGCCGCATGCAAGGAATTTGATTTGAATTTGGATTTCAGTCTGCCGCCAAGTCAAATGTTTAATCAATTAAATATTTCAATGTTTCGTCAAATCGCACAATATATCGATGCAAGAATTCGGGTTTTGGTTTTAAACGGCGACAGGGAAGAAGCCCTGCGCTCGGCCATTCTACTGCTTCAAATATCTCGTCATCTTGAAAATTCACCGTTTACTCTAACTTACTCATTGGTAAATGGTTTAAGAACCAGGGCTCTTGAAGGAGCCGCTGAAATATTGGCGGCGGGCTCCAACAATGACGGCGTAAGGGAAAAACTCGATCTTGAGTTGTCACTTAATGACTCAATAGATAAATTACGCACTGCGATGAAAACAGAGCGGGCGCTAGCGTTGGATCAATACAGATTTGAGATTCCGCACCCATGGCTATTGCTGCAGAAGGATCAAGGGGAATTGTCCTTGTTAAATGCTTTCAACGATTATTTGAATAATTCATTACATCCATACTCGGATTATGTTGTCATGAATAAGCGAATTGGATCGATGCGGTCATGCGATATTTTTGCTGAATTAACAAGGCCTGTATTGGAAGCAGTTCTAAGGGGTTCTTATCGAGTTCAGGCTTTGGTCCGAGCCGTACGAATCATCAATGCCCTGCAAGAGAAAGCGCCGCCGAGCGGGGGCAAGATTCCGACAATGGCTGAACTTGGCTTGCCGGAGGAAGCGGGCATCGATCCTTTTAACGGCAAGCCATTGATCATCAAGAAGCCGCCCGAAGGCTGGCTGGTTTATTCAGTTGGCGAGAATCTAATAGACGACGGCGGAAAAGTCGAAGATGAAGAAACGAATAGCCCACCGCTGGACATCGGTTTCGGGCCGAAAATCCCAAAACCGCAATCAGAAGATAAGGAACCGGCTCAAGAATAATCCTCGTATTCTTTTCTTCTTTTCCGCCCTTTGCCATAATGGGCCGTATGCATATTTTGGATTTGACTCTGCCCACGCCGGCGGAGAATTTGGCGCTGGACGAAGCGCTCTTGGAAGAAGCCGAAGCGGCGGCCGGGCCGACGGAAACGCTGCGCTTTTGGGAACCGGCGCAATACATGGCGGTCGTGGGACGCTCCTCGCGCGTCGATGCGGAAGTGTATCAAGACGTATGCCGGGAATTGGGCATCCCCATCCTGCGGCGCATAAGCGGCGGGGCGGCGATCCTCGCCGGGCCGGGCTGCTTGATGTACAGCCTGGTGCTGGGCTATGAAAATCGCCCAAAACTCCGCACGATCAACTCGGCGCATAGCTTTGTGCTGGGCAAGATGGCCGATGCGCTGAATTCAATTCTCCCCTCTCCGGGCACCGAACGAAGTTTGGTCGGGAGAGGCACCCAGAGGGTACCCGGGGGTGAGGGCGTGCATTTCTGCGGCACGAGCGATTTGGCCATTGGACACAAAAAATTCTCTGGCAACAGCATGCGCTGCCGTAAGCGGCATTTTTTGTATCACGGCACGATTTTATACGATTTCCCCCTGGAGAAGATTTCCCGCTGCTTAAAAAATCCCCCGCGGATGCCGGAATATCGCAACGGCCGCGATCACAACTCATTCATCACAAACCTGCCGGTTCCGCGCGATGAGATTAAGCGGGCGATGATTTCCGCCTGGAAGGCCGAGGAAGAAACGACAGTCTGGCCCCGGGAACTCACCGCCCGTTTGGCCGCCGAGAAATACGGCAACCCGCAATGGAATGAATAACATTATTTAAAAGTCAATTCGCACACGTCGCCGGCTTTCAGATCCACGGCGACCGCGCCATCGCTTTGTGGATTAAGAATCGCCGCTTGTCCGCCGATTGTTGCCCGGGCGATTTCATGATTTTTAGGCGGGCGGATTTTGTGGCGGCCGTCTACCAGCGCCTTGAGCGTCGCCGAAGTCGCCCGGCCGTCTTTCCATTGGATATCCACTTCCACGCCGCCGCGGGCGCGGAGTCCTGCTACATGGCCGGTGGGCCAGGCCTTGGCGGGCCAGGCGGGCAAGAGGGCGATCTCGCCGGCATGGCTTTGCAACAGCATCTCCGCGATGCCGGCAGTGCCGCCGAAATTGCCGTCGATCTGGAAGGGCGGGTGGTTGTCGAACAGGTTCGTCAAAGTGGATTTGCCCAGCAGGGCGAGGAGATTTTCGCGGGCCGCCTGGCCGTCTTGCAGGCGGGCGAAGAAGTTGATGATCCATGCCCGGCTCCATCCGGTATGCCCTCCGCCGTGCGAGAGGCGGAATTCGAGCGATTTTCGGGCGGCCTGGGCCAATTCCGGAGTGCCGTGCAGGGTGATCTGCCGGCCGGGATGCAGGGCAAACAAGTGCGACATGTGCCTGTGACCCGGGTCGGCCTCGGCGAACTCGTGGGCCCATTCCATCAATCGGCCATCCGAGGCGATTTGAGGCCCGAGCAGGTTTTCCCGCGCCTGGTCCGCGCGCTTTACCAGATCGTCGTCAATATCCAAAATTCCGGAGGCCTCGGAAAAGTTGGTCAGCAGATCCCAAATTATTTCCTGGTCCATGGTCGGGCCCATGCTGATGCCGGCTTTTTTGCCGTCGGGCGCGATAAAGGCGTTTTCCGGCGAGTTGACCGGGCCGGAAACTAGTTTGCCGGTCTTGGGGTCTTTGACCAACCAGTCCAGATAAAACTCGACGGATTCTTTCATTATCGGGTATGCGCGCTTGAGGAATTCGCGGTCGCCGGTATAGAGATAATGTTCCCAGAGATGTTGATCCAGCCACGCGCCTGCCGCCGGGAACAATCCCCACGACGGACCTTCGCCCGGCGAGGTGAAGCCCCACACGTTCGTGATCGTGTGCACCACCCAACCATGGGCGTCGTAATGCACCTTGGCCGTTTTGGCGCCGGGTACGCGGAGCGAGTCGATAAACTCATAAAGCGGCTGGAAGCACTCGGAAAGATTGGTCGAATCGACCGGCCAGTAGTTCATCTGCAGGTTGATATTGACGTGATAATCGCCGTTCCAAGGCGTTTTCACGCCTTCCGCCCAAAGCCCTTGCAAGTTGGCGGGCAGGTTGCCGGGCCGGGAACTGCTTATAAGCAGGTAGCGGCCGAACTGAAAATAAAGAGCGGCCAACTGCGGGTCGTCTTTCCCGGCCTGCACCTGTTTAAGGCGTTCGTCGGTGGGCCAATCGGCGGCAGCGGTGCAGCCCAAATCCAGTTCCACGCGGCGGAAAAGTTTTTGATAATCGGCCAGGTGCGACTTCAGCAGGTCGGCGTAGGATTTCGCAGCCGCGGCGGCCAGTTGGGCGGCGATTTTTGGTTCCGGCGGATCGCCGCGATAATCGGGCGGCTGTAACTTGTAATCCGTCCCGGCGGCGAGCAGAAGCATTGCGCGTATCGGCGCCCTCGACGCGCAATTCGTCGCCGTCAATGCCGTGCTTTCCGCCTTCGCATATCGCCCGAACCCGGACGGTGTATTTCATTCCCGAGTCGCCTTCCCGGCCGTCGCTTAACTGGCCGCGCATGACAAGATCATCCTGGCCTTGGGCTCGGGTAGTGGAACGTTCGGGCCGGGAAAGAGCCGCCGTGAAACTAATTCTGCCAGGCTTGTCGCAGCTTAAGCGCACGACCAACACCTGGTCGGGCGCGCTGGAAAATACTTCGCGTGTAAAGGTCGCGTCGCCCTGCCGATAACTAACTTTGACCACGGCGGAATCCAGGTCCAACTGGCGGCGATAATCGTCAACCTCGACAGGTCCGTCGAATTTAAGCGTCAACTCGCCCAGGGTTTGGTACGAGCCGTAACGTGGTCCGCTGGAACCGGGGCCCTTGCACTTCAATTTTTTATTGGTCAACTCGTTTGCTTCGGCATATTTTTCATCGAAAAGCAAGCGGCGGATCTCGCCGAGGGCGGGCAGGGCCTCGGGATTGTCGCTATCCTGCGGGCCGCCCGACCACAGGCTGTTCTCGTTAAGCTGCAATCGTTCTTCCTTGACGCCGCCAAAAAGCATAGCACCCAGGCGGCCGTTTCCGACGGGCAGGGCCTCGACCCATCGCTTGGCCGGTTGGCGATACCACAGTACCATGCCGCCGGCCGCATCGTCGGCCATGGCCAATCCGCCGGTAAATGCCGATACGATAATGAACAAGCCCAAAAAATGCCGTTTTCTTTTTGTCAAAAACAGGCGTAACATAGGCCAACCTCCCGGCAGATCAATCGAATTAAAATGTTTAAACGTGTTTTTTCCTGAGTTTCAGCATTTTAACAGTATAATGTTTTCCAGGCTCACTGCCTAATCAATTAATCCTCCCCGATCTAACCCGTCGGCATTATTCGCGCCGGAAGATTAAGGTGGTATCCTTGCGGAAGTTAAACGTCTGATTATAGAATTGGGGCTGCGCCTGATCCGCCGCTTTAACAAACGTGTATAAATGGCCGGATATGCCGCGAAAAGCAACACTACCGCCGGAAGTCGCCGAATTCGCCCCGGGCGCCATGCCCGGCGGCTGGTGGCACGAGTCTGACAACGGCGAGCGGATCGTTTGCGATCTTTGCCCGCGTGGTTGCGTGTTGCGGCCGGGTGATCGGGGATTCTGCTTTGTCCGCGAGAACCGCGGCGGGCAGATCGTTTCCACCGCCTACGGCCGGAGCACAGGGTTTTGCGTGGACCCCATCGAAAAAAAACCCTTAAACCAGTTCTTTCCCGGCACGGCGGTGTTGTCGTTCGGCACGGCGGGCTGCAACCTGGGCTGCACCTTTTGCCAGAATTGGACGATGTCGCGATCGCGCGACGTGGAGGCCGCCTGCGAAACCGCCGCACCCGCGACCATCGCCCGGGCGGCCGCGCGGTTGGGCTGCCGCAGCGTGGCGTTCACCTACAACGATCCGATCATCTGGGCCGAGTACGCCATCGACACGGCCAAGGCCTGCCGGCTCTCCGGCGTCAAAACCGTGGCGGTCACGTCGGGCTACATCGGCGAAACGGCCCGGGCGGCATTTTACGAACAGATGGACGCGGCCAACGTCGATCTCAAAGGTTTTTCCGAGGATTTTTACCGACAATACTGCGCGGGCCGATTGCAGCCGGTCCTGGATACGCTCCGCTGGATCGCCCGGGAAAGCAAGGTCTGGCTGGAGATCACCAATCTCATCATCCCCCGGGCCAACGATTCGCCCGAGGAAATCAAACGCATGTGCCAATGGATTGTCGAGCAGTTGGGGCCGGACGTGCCCTTGCATTTTTCCGCGTTTCATCCGGACTTCAAGCTCACCGACCGCGGACCCACGCCGTTCGGCTCGCTGGTTGCGGCCTATGATATCGCCCGCCGGGCCGGAATACGCTATATTTATACGGGCAACGTCATCGACCAGGAGCGGCAACATACGTACTGCCCGGGCTGCGGCCGGGCGGTCATCGAACGCAGCGGCTATGACATATTGAGTTACGCCATCAATTCCGGCCGGTGCATGTTTTGCCAAATGCCCATTGCCGGCCGCTACGAAGATGCGCCCGGCAATTGGGGCGCCCGCCGCTTGCCGGTGCGGATCGCCGATTACGAATAAAAATAATCGAAGGTGCCCTGAAATCGATGTTTAACTCCCCCTGAATACACGGGTGGCTTAAAACGTAAAAAAACTTCACAAGGCCCCCGGTGTATTCACCGGGGGCTAAATTCATGTACTTTTCCCGGTGTTCACATGACAACTTCTCAAAATAATCAAGACGAAAAGCCAAAACTTAGCACGGAAGAAGAACAGCGGCTGTTTCGGGCGACGGGGCGGCGGGTGGCGGCGGTGGTCGAAATGTCGCGGCCGGAACGCCTTGAACATGAGTTGGCCGAAACGGCCGATCTGCCGGTATACGGGGCGTTCGTGAGCCTTAAGCGGGAAGGCCAATTGCGTTCCTGCTGCGGTTATCTCAGTCCCACCGCCACGCTGGCCGAGGCCGTCGGCCACGCGGCCGACCGGGCGGCCAAGGACGATCCCCGCTTCCCGCCCATCTATCCGGAGGAACTGGATTCTTTGGATATGGAAGTCTGGCTTCTGTGGGGGCCGGAGGAAGTAACCGCCCGGGGCGAAGACCGCGTGCGGGAAGTGACCATCGGCGTGCACGGTCTGCAAATTTCCCGCGGCTCGAACCGGGGCCTGCTTTTGCCGGGCGTGGCCGTGGAACACCATTTCGATGCCCGCACGTTTTTGCAGCAGACCTGCCTCAAAGCCGGATTGCCCCGCGACGCCTGGCTCAGCGACGACACGAAACTCATGCGCTTCGAGGGTTACGCGATTCGCGGCCGCTTGTCCGCGCGCAAGGCAAAAGAAACCATGAAAAAGGAAGAAATGAAGGATCGCCAGCCGGCCGTGGCCGGCGCTTTCTATCCCGCCAATCCATCCCAAGTCGAAGTCTTGTTGGATGGGATGCTCGCCGAACCTTGCCGCAAGGAGACCTGGGCCGGGGCCATGGTTCCGCACGCGGGCTGGGTTTATTCGGGCCGCCTGGCCGCGCGGGTGTGGCAGCGCCTGCAAATCCCCTCGCAGGTGATCATCTTCTGCCCCAAGCATCGCCCGGGCGGGGCGCAGTGGGCCGTGGCACCGCATCGGCGCTGGCTCTTTCCCGGCGGCCAGTTGGACGGCGACGCCGATCTGGCCCTGCAATTGTCCGCGGGCGTGGACGACCTGGAACTGGACGCCGCGGCCCACAGCCAGGAACACGCCATCGAGGTGCAGTTGCCGATCTTGGCCCGCCTGGCCCCGCAGGCCAAAGTGGTGGGCATAACCATCGGCGGCGGCGACGATCTCCCCGCCTTGCAGCGCTTTGCCGCGCAGTTGGCCGGCGTACTCAGCGACATGCCCCAGCGCCCGTTGCTGATTATATCCAGCGACATGAACCACTTTGCCAGCGACAGCGAGAATCGCATCCTCGACCGCATCGCCCTGGACGCCATCGAGACGCTCGATCCGGCGCACGTCTTCCAAACCGTCAGGATGCACGGCATCAGCATGTGCGGGATGCAGCCCTGCGTGATCGTGATGGAAACCCTGCGCAAACTTGGCTCGCTAACGCGCTGCGAACTGGTGGGCTACGCCACCAGCGCCGACGCCGACGGACCAAAGAACCGCGTGGTGGGCTACGCGGGAATGCTCTTTGGATAAAGGAAAGCGTTTAATGGAATAACTCGGGTTTTCGGCATGCCCAGTCTGCTTGACGTTATATTTTTTGTCATATATAATTATATTGTAGATGCGTTGATTAAATCGATTCATGGAGAAAAGAGATGATTGACTTTCATCTGGAATATCTGGTTGATGGACAGAACCGGAAGAAAGCGGTGGTGTTACCGTTTTCAGAATGGAAAGCGCTGATGGAGGAACTGGACGAACTCGATGACATCCGCGCTTACGATCAAGCCAAAGAAAATCCCTCAGAAGTAATTCCTCTTGACGATTGCATTAGGGAGTTACAATCCGGAGAAGGGAATTGACGTACCGGGTTTTTATTCAACGCTCCGCTCAAAGACATCTCGCGAAAATTCCCAATCCCAATCGCGACCGGATTATTCAATCCATGCGCAAATTGGAAATCAATCCCAGACCGATGGGATCAAAAAAACTAACTGGTAGAAATGCATGGCGCATACGCGCCGGCGACTATCGTGTAATTTATGAAATCTACGACGATCGATTGGTCGTAATTGTAATCGCCATTGGCCATTGAAGAGAAATATATAATCGATGATCCGGCGGCCTGTACCGCCGCTACTTTAGAATGATCCCGATCGAGGCCGCCCGGACGATCATGGCCTGCTTGAAGTATTGGAAGCGATGTCTGACGGGTTTTTTTCTGGCCCATTGAAAGGTGCTGTCAACCATGTCGGCCGGCAGGGTTCCCCTGTTGACCTTGATCAGCAGGTCATCTATGAAGCCCCCTTCTTCGATTAAGGTGGTGTGCAGGGCGGCTTTCATAGTGGCTGCGTCCAAGCGCGTGGAGCCCGCTAGAATCGACGCCGGTTGCGTAGAGGCCGATTGCGTCGATGCTGAAATCCAAGTAAAACAAGCTAGCACTGCTAGTATTAAAACGATTTTTGTGCAAGTCCGGAACATGGTTCGATTCCCGGGGTGAGAAAATTGCGATATCGCCCAGAAAAGCCGGATACTTTTAACTAAAACCACCAGCCGACGCAAGGGCGATTTTTCAAGGCAAGCCATGCAGGGCGCCATTTAGAGGACATCGCCAGGGCAGTCGCAAGAACAAACCGGGCATATTTATCTATCGATTTAAAGCGAAATTTCACCATAAAAATGGAACAAGGGCTTTGGTGTTTTTTTTATATTCTTGATATTCCGCGGGAAAATGCCTTATCATCAAATCTTCCTCCAGTCTGATCCGCATCAGGAATTTCACTAAAAAAACCGCAAGACTTATAAATCCCCCCAGCTTTCCAATTTCCAATGCCAAACTCAGAAGCATTAATAAAAGACCGGTATAAATCGGATGGCGAACTATTTTATACGGACCGCTTCGAACAAGTTCGTGACCTTTTTTAAAATCCAGAGTAAAGCTCCAATTCCCGGCAAGATTTTTCCGCGCCCAAATGCAAACCACAAGCCCTAACGCGCACATTGCCATGCCGGTAATGCCGGAGGCCAATGAATCTTTTACCAACACCGCCGAGAGATAAAACCAATCCGGCTTGATCAATACTGCAAAGGCTGCGAAAGAAAAAAATTTATCAATAAAATTTACCGCCGATTGGGGTTTCTCGGATGCGGGCTTTTGCGAAAAAGAACTGGCAAACCAATAAATCACATAAATCAGCCAGCATAAAGTAATAAACATGCCGGATACGATATTCATAGTTTTATCACTTCAAAATAATCGCAAAAAAGTCGTTTCGGCGTCAATCTTGCGCACTCCAGGGCTAAAAACCTACATGACAATTTAACCTTTTACAACACATGCGCCCTTTAGGAACGGCAGTTCTCTTGGCCCAAAACCAACGCCTGCGAATGCTAAGCGCTCGATACCAGGGGCTTTACCTTCAATCCCAGCGCCACCTCACCCGTCTTTCGAGTGGTTTGCTTGCACCATGGGTTTTTACATGCGACAATTTGATAACCCCAGTCGGCCGGATGTAATCACACCTACTTGGGATGAATTCCAATTCCCGCACATCCGCTCGCATGGTCACACCTGATATTTACACTAGCCTGAGGAGACTAAACATGAGCCGCCGTCTGCGAAGCTTGGTTTTAATTTTTATTATTTCCGCATGGATGAACGGAATGGGGCTGGGCGAATTTTCCGCCGCGGACAAGCCGGCGAAAGACGAGCCTGCTCCCGCCGCCGCCGCGGCCGCCGACAAAACTACGAAAGAGGAGCCCGCCGCCGCGGCGAAATCTGCAAAAGAAGAGCCCGCCCCTGCCGCCAAGCCGGCGAAAGAGGAATCCGCTCCGCCGGCCGCCGCCGCCAAGCCTGCAAAGGAAGAACCCGCCGCCACTCCTGCGCCGGCGACTCCGCCAGCGCCGACGTATACCGTCAAGCGCGAGCCATTTAAGATCCAGTTCGACCTGGACGGCTCCTTTGAAAGCCGCGAGATGAGCGAAATCATCTTTCACCCGGAAGAATGGACGGCGTTCACGGTCCTAAAGGCGGTCGAGCACGGCTCCAGGGTCAAGAAAGGCGACGTGCTCATAGAGTTCGACTCGGAAAAAATCGACAAGGCCATCGCCGATCTTAAAACCGAGCAGCAAATCGCCGAAGTGGCCCTGAAGTTGTCCGAGGATCAATTGGCCACCCTGGAAAAGAGCACGCCCTTGGACCTGGAGACCAGCCAGCGCTCGCAGCGGATCGCCGAGGAGGACCAGAAAAACTACCAGGAAGTGATCAGGCCCAATGCGATAAAAGAAGCGGATATGTACGTGAAATTCTACCATCAGTATCTGGATTACGACCGCGAAGAACTGGAGCAACTGGAAAAAATGTACAAGGCCGACGATATTACCGAAGAAACGGAAAAAATCGTCTTAAAGCGTGCCCGCGATACGGTCGAACGCATGGAGTTTCAGGTGCAGCAGGAAGAGCTGCAGCGCGACCAGTTGCTGAAGTATCGAATTCCCCGCATGGACGAGCAAATCAAGGAGAACGTCCAGCGCAGGAACCTGGCCTGGTCCAAGGATCATGTGGAACTGCCCCTGGCTTTGGAAAAACAACGCCTGGACGTGGCCAAGCAAAAGGTGCAAATCGCCCGCTCCAAGGAGCGGCTGAAGAACCTGCTGGCCGATGAGGAGCTGATGAAGATCAAGTCCCCGGCCGACGGGTACGTTTACTACGGCCGGTGCCAGCGGGGCAAATTCAACGAAATCACGTCGCTTACGGAAATGCTTCGCCGCGGCGGCAACGCCATGCCGCATCACGTGATCATGACCATTGTCGAGCCCAGGCCCTTGTTCATCCACTCCACGATTTCCGAGGATCGCTTGCAATATATCCGCAACGGCATGGACGGCAAGGCCACGCCCACCGGATACCCGGACATCAAGCTCGACGTCACCGTGGACGAGATCGGCAAGGTGCCCGTATCCATGGGCAGCTTCGACCTTCAATTCAGCCTGGACCTGGAAGACCAACTTTCGAAAAACATCCTGCCCGGCATGGGCTGCAAGATCAAACTTACGCCGTATATAAAATCCGACGCCCTGGTCGTGCCGCCGAAGCTGGTTTCGACCGATCCCTTGGACGATGAAAAGCACTTCGTCTACCTGCAAACCAAGGACGGCAAAGCGGAAAAACACGATGTGACAATCGGCAAGCAGAACGACAAGCAAATGGAAATCTTAAAAGGGCTGTCCGAAGGGGACAAAATTCTACTGGAACCGCCCAAGGACGCGAAATAAGGGGTGAGGGAAAAAGGAAACCGCTTGCGGTTTCGCGATCATCGCTGATTTACTTGCGCCGTGCACCATTCAACATAAATAAAAGAAACGCACCATGGGAAACCGCTTAACATGGATGATTCTGCTCGCGTTGGTTGTCCCGCCGCTTATGGCCGGCGAGGAAAAATCTCCCGCCGATAAATCGGATACAGATAAATCCGCGGCTGAAAAAACCAGGCCCGAGAAACATTGGCCCCTGGCCGAGACCGGGCCGCGGCCCAAAAGCGTGCCCACGCCCCCGGCGGCCGACATAGACGCCGCCGTCAATCGAGGTTTGGAGTTCCTTCTTAAAACGCAGAACAAGAACGGGTCCTGGGGGTCGGCCGACATTTACCGCCCCGGCGACGTGTATGCGCCCGTGCCCGGCTCGCACCATGCCTTCCGCGCGGCGGTCACCGCGATGTGCATCTCGGCCTTGATAGAGGTCGGCGGCGACCGGCCGGAGATCATTAAATCCCTGGACCGGGCCGAGGCCTGGCTGTTCCAGAATTTGCCGCACGTGCGCCGGGCCACTCCCGACGTGTTTTACAACGTATGGACCCATGCTTACGCGATACCGGCCTTGGTCGAGATGCTGGGCAGAAAATCCGGCGACGCGGAGCGGGCCGGAAAAATCCACGATCTTATCAAACAGCAGATCGATCTGCTTGACCGTTACGAAACCGTCAACGGCGGCTGGGGATACTACGACTTCAAAGCCCACACGAAAAAACCCAGCGATTCCTCGAACAGCTTTGTCACGGCGGCGGTGCTGATAGCCTTCGACGATGCGAAGAAAGTGGGCGAAAACGCGCCGCAAAAGTTGATCGACCGCGCCAAGGCCTCGATCATCCGCCAGCGCAAGCCCGACTTTTCCTACGACTACGGCGAGTATCTCAAGTACGTGCCGCAGATGCCGATAAATCTGCCCGGCGGCAGCCTGGGCCGTTCGCAGGCCTGCAACGCCGCCATGCGGATCTGGGGCGACACGGAAGTCAGCGATGCGATCATCAAGAATTGGCTCGACCGCCTGTTCGCCCGCAACGGCTGGCTGGACATGGGACGCAAGCGCCCCATACCGCACGAATCCTGGTTCCAAGTGGCCGGATATTTTTTCTATTTCGGTCATTACTATGCGGCGCGGTGCATTGAATTGCTGCCGCCGGCCGATCGCCCGGCTTACCAGGACCAACTGATCCACGTGCTTTTGACCGTGCAGGAAAAAGACGGATCGTGGTGGGATTTCCCCATGTACGATTATCACCAGCAATACGGCACTGCCTTCGCCCTGATGTCGCTGGGAAGATGCCGGCACGCGGGCGAGAAGAAAATTTCCGAGCCGCAGAAAAACGACATCGCAAAACTGACGCAGTAAGCAGTCTTCGATTTTAAAAAACAATCAAGATTCACAAGGGCCGGTCACTTTAGTGACCCGGTAAATCGCTTAAAAAATCAGTTTATTATTCTTTCCCGCGCCTATATCTTTTATAAGGCACGCCTTCTAAAAATGCCCTTAGTTGCAAAGCCCTTTGCACACCTAGCTCCAAATCCACGTTGACTTTAGTGTGTGGATATTCCCGCCAGTCGCGGCATATTTCATGGCGAATGCTTTGCGTAAGTGTATAACGATAAGCGCGGCGGCATTGCTTTTCATCACGGATACAGCCGTCGAAGTAGGCTTGATGTCCCGCGTCGCCCCAAAAAGGCGTTTGACGCCGCGGCAACAGGTCATTTACCAATTTTGCCACAGAGCCGTGCAATTTACGCATCATCGAACCTAATTTCAATCCTTCCTTGCAATAGCCTAGTACATGATAATGATTTACAAGTAGCGAAGTCACCCAAGGCGTAAATTGCGCTTCACGAGCAT
Organism: Pirellulales bacterium; assembly: GCA_963838495.1. Taxonomy (GTDB): domain Bacteria; phylum Planctomycetota; class Planctomycetia; order Pirellulales; family Thermoguttaceae; genus JBEKIK01. Next base: position 2,773,814 of record CAWIRC010000001.1, read on the forward strand.
ATAAATCAAATTTCTCCCAAAAAACAGCCTTTGCTTCTTCGGAGGCAAAGCAGGGGAATTTTTGCCAACATCGAGCGGTTATAAAATAAACCTGGTTGTCGCGATACCAGTGTTCAAAGCGGCGCTGACCTTTGTAATATGGGCCGTTTGTATGGGAGGATTTTCGCGTACGGTAGTTCATTATTAAGACTCTATAAGAATTTAAACTCCATACTGGGTCACTAAAGTGACCAGCCCTACGGGATGGATCTTTAAAAGAACAACAATTGAAAAATATATTTTAAAGACTGAGGGGGATTCACACAAGATCTCGCCGGCTATTACGCAATTACGCGGCCGATGAATTGGCAGCCCACCAGATACATTCGCTGGCCGCCGTGCTCTACTTGTCTCGCATATACGACCTTGGCGATCAGTATCGTCACTTCTGGCTTTTGTCCCAGCACGATGGCAAACTGCTCGCAACCCGGCGGCCGTTTAAGATAAAAGGAAATGCCCCCCTTGGAAATGTCGTTGCATTCCACGTTGAAATATTCATCCGTGGTGGGAAGAAAGCCGCCGTGCATGGGCCCGATCTGTTGATTGACCTGATACTTCTTTCGCGGACTGGACCGCATCTCCACCCAAGACTTGGCCTGGGGAGAATTTTGCACGGGCTCGGCCGACTCAATGCCGCCGGCGTCCGCCGCGGATGCATTCACCTCGCAGCTATAATCATGTTCTGAATAATCGACCGTATTTGACATGCTGCACGTCGCTCCAAATCAGTGGCCTATTATTTTCACCCCCGTTAACTCGGATTTTGCAAAATTTCACATAAGCCCGAAACATCAGAGAGGAAGCAAGCAAGCGAAGGGCAATCAGATTGTCCTGGCATGCGCTTCCGGCCGGCGTTCCGCGCTTAACATCGAGCAACTAGATATTTAGTAAATTATACGACAGAATTTATGATGATTTTTTGCAACATTGTCGCCTCTAAAGAGGGGATGGCAAAGCAATTACAGGCCCTATCCTGGATCATCTAGATTTGGCAAAATAGCGGCCGGTTGATGCGTATATCGAATCGCGGGCATCTTTTTTTGATAAGGATGGAATTAAATGGAAAGCAATCGGAGTGGTTGTTCAAACCTATTGTTTGTCTTCGCATTGGGCTTTTGTTTTACGGCCCTGCCCGCCAAGGCGGCCCAGCCGGCCGATACCGTCCCCGACGCCGCTGTGCCCGTTCCAAAATATACCGGCATCCAACGCCTGCCCAACGACGTCACCCTGGCTACGCTCTCCAACGGGCTTACGGTCATCGTGCAGGAGAACCACGTGGCCCCGGTGGCCACGGTCCGTTGCTTCGTGAAAAACACGGGCAGCGTTTACGAAGGCAAAAATCTGGGGGCCGGCATAAGCCACGTCCTGGAACACGTCGTGGCCGGCGGCTCAACTTTCAAACGCAGTGAAAAAGAAATCACCAAAATCATCGACTCCTTCGGCGGGGCGACCAATGCCTTTACCTCCAACGACATGACCGTGTTCTTCATCGATTGCCCGGCCAAGGACAATATGACCGCCATCGACCTGGTGGCCGACTCCATGCAGCACGTCAAGTTCGAGCCGGCCGAATTCGAGCGGGAACTGAAGGTCGTGCGCCGCGAACTGGCCGACGACGAAGTCGATCGCCGACACGTGCTCGAGGAAATGCTCGCGCGCACGGTCTACGCGGTCAACCCGGCCAGGTATCCGGTCATCGGTTATCTCGACGTGCTCAAGGAAACCACCAATCAAACGATCATGGATTTTTACCACGATCGCTACGTGCCGAACAACCAGGTTTTCGTGGTCGTAGGCGACGTAAAGACCGGCGACGTGCTGGACCAGGTGGCCAACCAATATGCCGGCACGCCCAGGGGAAGGGAAACATACATCGCGCTTACCGACGAGCCCGAGCAGCTAACGCCCCGCCGGGCGGTGCGGGAAATGGACGGCGCCGATTGCGACATGGTCCTGTCCTGGCCCACGGTGAAGTTGTCGCACCCGGACATGTACGCCCTGGACGTGGCGGCCTACATCATCGGCGAGGGCGAGAGTTCCCGGCTGGTCCGCGACTTGAAATACGACCGCCAATTGGTCCTGTCGATCGGCACGGCCAGCGAAACGCCCGATTACGTGCGCGGTTACTTTGCCGTCAACGCCGTTTGCCGGCCGCAAGACCAGGCCAAGGCCGCACAGGCGATTCTTGACGAAGTCTACCGTCTGCGCGAGGAGTTGGTCGCCCCGGACGCACTGGAGCGGGCCAAGAAACAAAAGGCCGTGGAAATGGTCCTGGGCCAGCAAACCGTGCAGCAGGCCGCCTTGAGCCTGGGCCGCGATTTCCTGGCCACGGGCGATCCGCAGTTCGAAAAAGTTTACGTGGAAAACATCCAAAAAGTGACGGCCGAGCAAATCCGCGACGTCGCCCGGCGGTATTTTGTGCCGCAGCGGCTCAACCAGGTCATAATTTTCCCGCCCGGCGCCGCTCCTAAAGAAACGGAAAACAAGGCCGGCGCAGGCGAGGAAGAAATCCACTCATCCCGCCTGCCCAATGGCCTGCGCGTACTTGTAAAACGCCATTCGCACCTGCCCATGGTCAACATCCAGGCGGCCGCTCTGTGCGGATCGCTGGCCGACAGCGAGGAAACCGAGGGCCGGGCGGCATTGGTGGCCGCCATGCTCGACCAGGGCACGGCCGATCACTCCGCACCCCAGATCGCCGAGTATTTCGACTCCATCGGCTCGAGTTTTGCAGCCGAGTCGGGTAGATTCACCATATTTGCGGGCATGACCGCCATGCGCGAGGATTTTCCCAAGGCCGCGGCCCTGTTCGCCGAGTGCGTCAACCGGCCCGCCTTTCCCCAAAAGGAATTCAAGGAGAATCAGGCCCTGGCCCTGGGCGCCATCGCCCGGCGGGCCGATAATCCCCAAGCCCAGATCGCCGAATTCTTCTACGACAGCCTGCCCGCCAATTCGCCTTATCATTTGTTGCAGGACGGTAAAACCGAAACGGTGAAGCGCCTCACGGCCAGGGATTTGCAGGCATATCACGCTATATATTTCGTCCCCAACAATATGATCGTGACCGTTTTCGGCGACATCGACCCGGACGAGGCGCTGGCGATCGTGTCCAAGACGTTCGGGCAGCTCAAGACCGACCCAAAGTTTGAAAAGCCGTCCTTCGCCGGCAGCAGCACGATTGCGAAAACTCTTACACTGCACAAGCGGATAGACAAACCCACGGGATTGATTTGGCTGGGCTATTCCGCCCCCGGCATCTTCGACAAGGAAGATCACGCCGCCATGACGATACTCGGCGCGGTAATGGCCGGGTATTCTTATCCGGGCGGGTGGCTGCACAACGAACTGCGCGGCGAAGGCCTGGTGTATTACGTGCACGGAGTGCAAATCACCGGCCCCGTGCCGGGCTATTTCGCCGTGCTCGCCCAAACCATGCCGGAAAAAATCGACAATGTTACCAAGCGGATCCTGAAAAACATCGACAAGGCCAAGGCCGGAGAGATCAGCGAGGACGAGTTCCAAGTGGCCATCGACCGCGTCACCTCGCTGCACGCCCAGGAAAATACCACCATCGCCGCCCAGGCCAAACTGGCCGCGCTCTACGAGTTGTACGGCTTGGGATACGACTTCGACAAGACTTTCGACGCCCGCATCCGGGCCGTCAAACTCGACGATCTGGTCCGGGTGGCCAAAAAATACTTCGGCAATTATATACTCGCAACTATGTCGCCCGATGAAAAAATGGAAAACAAATGACACCATAAAAAAATGGACTATTTCACTTTCATCGCCGACGACGAGAACTGCACCGCCCGGCTGGGCGCCGCGCTGGCGCAGGTTTTGCCCGAAGGATCGGTCGTGGCCTTGTACGGCACGTTGGTGCCGGCAAGACCCGGCTGGTGCAGGCCGTGGCCGAGGCCCTGGGAATCGATCGCCGCGCAGTGGTCAGCCCCACGTTCGTGCTCGTGCAGGAGTATCGCGGCCGAAAAACCATTTATCACATAGACGCCTACCGGCTTAACAATGAAAAAGAATTTCTCGCCCTCGGTTCCGGACGAGTTTTTCGAAGGCCCCGGGCTGGCATCGTCGAATGGGCCGACCGCGTGGCCGGCTGCCTGCCGCAGGAGCGGATCGACGTAAAGATCGAAGTAACCGGCCCCAGCCGCCGGCAGTTCGTCATTGCCGCTAGCGGAAAAAAATACGCACCGGTTATCACCGATCTTGCCGGCGCGCTTGGCCAGCCCACGGAAAACGACCACGAATAATACCATTTATCGAAACCATGAGATGGCCGATCCAAATCCAGTTGCTCCTTCCCATGCTCACGGTCGTGATATTGGCGATCGTGCTGGCCAGCGGCGTGAGCGCGTATTTGGACGGTGAACACGCCCGGGCGGCCCAGGACGAAAACCTCCGCCGCGTGGTGGCCACGCTCACCGAGGCGAAATTTCCCTTAAGCGATCCGGTCCTCAGGCAAATGAGCGGACTGTCGGGCGCGGAGTTCATTTTTTTCGAAGGCGGCGATCTCCCCCAAGCCGCCACGCTGCGGCTCGACAAAAACGACCTGGAATCGCTACGCGGCCTGGTCCTCGGTAAGAAAACCGAAGGCATCGATGCCGATCAGACGATCCAAATCGGCGGCCGGGTTTATCTTAGCCAGCACGTACCGATTATGGCCCGAGACCGCGCCTCGCAAGGCGGATCGCTGATCGTGCTTTATCCCGAAGATCGCTGGTGGTCGAACCGTGCGCCAGGCCGCCTATCCGGCGCTCGCGGCGGGCGCGGTCGCCATTTTGACCGTGATACTGATCACTACGATACTCTCGCATCGCTTCGTGCGCCCCATCCGCCGGCTGGGCAATCAGGCGGCGGCCATCGCCGAAGGCCAGTTCAAGACCTTGCCCGTTTCGCCCCGCAACGACGAAATCCGCGACCTCACCATGTCCATCAACCGCATGGCCACGCAATTGGGCTGGTATGAAAATGAAGTCCGGCGCAACGAGCGGCTCCGCACTTTGGGAAAACTGGGCGCGGCGGTCGCTCATCAACTCCGCAACGCGGCCACCGGCGGATTGATGGCCATCGAACTCCACCAGCGGCATTGCCCGGCAGGCGAGGGAAAGGAATCGCTAGACGTCGCCCTGCGCCAACTGCATCTGATGGAGTCGTATTTGCAGCGGTTCCTCATGCTGGGCAGCTCGCGGGCGGCGCCGTTTGAAACCCTCGCGCTGTCGGCAGTGGTGGAAGACGCCCTGGAACTGGTCCGCCCTTCCTGCGCCCATGCGGGCGTGGAACTGGCCTACTCCAAACCCGAGGCCGAAATCCTCGTCCGCGGCGATTACAACGCCCTGCATCAGCTTGTCATTAACTTAGTGCTCAACGCCGCCGAGGCCGCCGCAAAGCAAAAAGATCAACCGGCGAAAATCATCGTCAACCTGGCGCCCATAGGCGAGGACCGCGCCGCCTTGAGCGTCCGCGATTCCGGCCCCGGCCCGGCCGAAGACGTGGCCCAGCGCCTGTTCGAGCCCTTCGTGTCCGGGAAGGCCGAAGGCACCGGCCTGGGATTGTTCGTCGCCCGGCAAGTGGTCGAGGACCACCACGGCGCGATCGGCTGGCGGCGGGAAAACAATATGACCTGCTTCACCGTTGAAATCCCGCGCATCAAATCGTAAACTGTACTAATATGGCGCATTTATTGATCGTTGACGACGAGCAGAGCATTTGCTGGGCCCTGGGCAAGCTGGCCGAAGAGATGGGTCTAAGCGCGTCCGCGGCGGCCTCGGCCGAATTGGGCCTGGAAGCGGCGCGAACCACGCGCCCCGATGTGATCGTCCTCGACGTCCGCCTGCCCGGCATGGACGGCCTGAGTGCCATGCAGCATTTTCGCTCCTTGTTGGGATCGGTGCCGATTATCGTGATCACCGCCTTCGGCGATTTGAGCACGGCCGTCGCAGCCGTGCGCAACGGGGCCTTCGATTACCTGCTGAAACCCTTCGATCTCGGCGCCGCGGAACGGACCATCCGCCGCGCCATGCGGAGCGCAAGCCAACCGCCGCCCCCAAAACCCCCGCCGCCAAAACAGGGCGAGGAAACGATCGTCGGCGCATCGGCGGCCATCCAAGAGGTCTTCAAGCGCATCGCCCTGGTCGCCCCGTCCGAGGCCTGCGTGCATATCCGCGGCGAAAGCGGCTCGGGCAAGGAACTCGTTGCCCGGGCAATCCACCGCTACAGCCGCCGCGCGGATGCCCCCTTTGTCGCCGTGAACGTCGCCTCGCTCAATCCCTCCCTGGCCGAAAGCGAGTTGTTCGGACACGTCAAGGGCGCGTTCACCGGCGCGGATCAGCCGCGAAAAGGGTTCCTCGAGCAGGCCCACGGCGGCACAATCTTTTTCGACGAGATCGCCGACGTTCCCCCGGCACTCCAGGTGAAGCTGCTCCGCGTCCTGGAGCACGGCGAGATTTTTCCGGTTGGCGGCGAGCAGCCCGTGCACAGCGATTTCCGCCTGATTTCGGCCACGCATCAGAACCTCAGCCGGCGAGTGGCCGAGGGCGCGTTCCGCCATGATTTATACTACCGCCTGATCACCTTCGAGATCGAGATTCCCCCGCTGCGCCAGCGCCGCGAAGACATCCAGGCCTTGGCCGAGCATTTTCTCCACGTTTTGTCGGCAAAAAACCAGGGCCGGCGGCCCGCGCTTTCAGCCGACGCCGTGGCCGAACTAAACCGCCGCGATTGGCACGGCAACGTCCGCGAACTCCGCAACGCCGTGGAGCACGCCATGATCCTCGCCCAGGGCGGCTTGATTTCGGCCGAGCACCTTCCCCCGCCCATGCTGCGAGACGGCATCGCCGATCCCGCACATCAAGAGGCCATATCCGCGTTCATCAGGCAATGGGCGGAAATCCAACTCCAAGGCGGCGGGGACGTGCAAAACCTGTACGAACAATTGTTGAAAATCGTGGAACCGCCGCTCCTCCGCGCCGCCCTGGAACACTGCGGCGGCCAGTTCATCGCCGCCGCCCGAAAACTGGGCATCCACCGCACCACGCTAAGAAAAAAAATCGAGGAATTCGCCAAAGGCAAGTAATTACAAAACCGGAATTTTTATTGCAAATTGCAAATTGCAAATTGCAAATTTAAAAATGAACAAAGAACGATTGACCTGAAGTACCACATCTTTTCAATTTGTCTTTGTCCAATTTGCAATTTGCAATATAAAAACCGCCCTTCACGCCAGGCGCAAACCCTTGGGCAGCGATTCGCCGAAAACCAGGCCCTGCTCGCTGGAGTCGAGGCTGCCTGCGGTGCGCACAAGTTCAAGAAAATGACGCGACGCCCCAGAGTCGGCGAGAAAATCGCAGGCCTCGCGCCGCAGTTTGTCGGAAAGATCGCGGTACCGGTCGTCGGTTCGCCGGGCGATCTGCATCACGGCCAAGGGCGTCTCCGCGTCTTCGCCGGCAATGTCCATGAGCTGCTCGATCCACTCGGCCGCGATTTCCGGCGGCACTATCGCGTTGAGCGGTCCGTACATCGGCACCCGGGCGCCGATCCTGCCGACGGCCCAAATGATCGGCTGCCGCACCGGCTCGATCTTTGGTTTGGGCAGCAACTCGAGGAGCATCGCGCCCAGTTCGATTTTCATTTCCACGGGGAGCATTTCCAGTGCGCCGAGCAAGCGCCACATTTCGGCGGTTTCGCGGGATGCAAAACTCAAATCCGCGCCGCGCCCCTTGCCCGTGGTGAGTTGGCGGTGCAGGGCGCGTATCGGTCCGATAAGCGGCTCGGCCAGCGCCTGCTGCTGGCCCGCACCCAGCCCGCCGCTGATCCGCCGCCACAGGATCCAGCCCTCGGCCCGGCTGCCGGGAAAGGCGAATTTGCCGGCTAGCGCGGTCCACGTCTGGGCCACCCGCCAGTCGTCCACGGCCAGGCCAAAACCGGGACGCAGGGCGAAACCCAGCAGGTTCAGCCAGCGGACTTCGTGCACCGGGCTGCGCCGCCGGCCCGGCTCGAGTTCCATCAGCGCCTCCCACATCCGCCGGCAAAGCGAGGTGGGCCAGGCGCTGCGGCTCATGCCGCTGGCCGCGGTCAATCGCTTGAGCAGCCCCTCGGGTCTATCCGCGCCGTCCGGCCCGAACGCGCCGCGAATCAGCTTTTCGCATTCCAGCCAAACGCTTTCGTCGATAAAACCCTCCGCCTCGGCGGCCGACTCGTGCGCGGCCATGTCGGTCTCGGTGGCCGAGCGGACGTCGAACTGCAAGCGCCAGCTCCGCCGCCCGCCCAGCTCGCCGCACCACAGATCGAGCGTGCCGATCTCGGTCAGCCGGGCGTGAAGCGCGACCGAAACCGTTTCGCCCTCGCCTTTCTTCCGCGTTTTAAGCACGGTGCGGATCGGCGGCAGCGGCGTCATGCGCTCGCGGTCGATGGCCACCACCTCGCCGGGCTTGTCCGTCAACCGGGTGCTGGAAACGAACAAGGGAAACTCGACCGGCTCGGAAACCAACAGATCGAACCGCCGGCCGGCAAGCTCCACGTCCTGGCCCGGCTCGGCATTGGCCGGCAGAAGGCAAATCGCCGATCCGGTTTCCTGGTCCTTATTCGGCCCTTCGTCTTTTTGCGCCCTTCCGCCTTCGCGCCTTCCACGCCGATGTAATACGTGCGGGCCAACCCGGCCGCTATGCGCACGCCCTGCCCGCGCCGCACCATGCCGTAATACGCCGCACCCCGGGCCACGGCCAGGTCCAGCCGATCGTTATCCAATATCATCGGCCGCCAAGATCGATCGACGCTAAACCAACTTTCGATGACTTCCAATAACCGCCCACGCAAAAGCGGCGACTCGAACACGCCGCCGTTAAACAGCACGATGTCTGGCCGGGCGGGATCGTGCCCAGCGGGATCATGGGGGACTGTCCCAATTTTCGAGTTGGCGAAAATGGGACTGTCCCCTTTGGTATCAGAAGGGATTTCTTCCATTGCCACGTGCCGATGCGCGGTCAAAAAGGCCGCAAGGTATCGGGTCACGGCCGGATCGGCGGCGAAAGGCAGGCCGAACTCCTGAAAGCCCGACCGCCGCCCGGCAGGTCTTACATCCAAATCCACGCGCGGGAAAAAACCCTCGACCAACAGGTCGCGGACCTCCTGGCCGGTAACTTCAACGTGAATGCCGCCGCCGATCAAGCGCGATCCCGCGCCCGGCAGGTTCACGGTGATTTTTTCCGGCGGGTTGTTTCCCAAAAGCGTTTCCTTCACCGCGCGGCACGTCCGCACCAGCACCGCCCACTGCCGCGGCTCTAATCTCCTTGTCCCCTCTCCCCTTGGGAGAGGGTTAGGGTGAGGGCTTTCCTCCGTCTCCTCTCCCGACCAACCTTCGTTTGGTGCCCGGAGAGGGCCAAGGTGAGGGCCGCCTGCAAGTTTTTTTTCGATGTATTGCGCCAGCGCCAGATCCAGGTTGTCGCCGCCGAGGATGAGGTGATCGCCCACCGCCACGCGATGGAACTGCACCTTTCCGCCCTCGCCGCGGCGGACGCGGATGAGCGTGAAATCGGACGTGCCTCCGCCGATGTCGCAAACCAGGATTTTTTGGCCGGGCTCGACCAGCCGTTCCCAATCGTCTTGATGCGCATAAATCCAGGCGTAAAAGGCGGCCTGCGGCTCCTCGACCAGCACCACCCTGGGCAACCCGGCCGCGGCCGCCGCCTTGACCGTCAATTCCCGCGCCACCTCGTCGAACGAGGCCGGCAGCGTGAGCACGAAATCCTGCTTTTCCAACACCTCGCGCGGGAACCTGGCGTTCCAGGCATCGCGCACGTGGGAAAGATATCTCGCGCTGACCTCCACCGGCGAAAGCCGCTCCACGTCCTCGGCCCCGCGCCAAGGCAGAAGCGGCGCCGTGCGATCCACGCCCGGGTGGCACAACCACGACTTGGCCGAGTTGATCAGCCTGCCCGGCACGAGCGTGCCCTGATCGCGGGCGAAAAAACCCACCGCATAACATGGATCATTGTTTTCTTTATCACCCCGCCTATGACCTTTACCGCCAAGGTCCTGAATCCTGAACCCTGAACCCTGAATCCCTGTTGGTCTTCTCTCCCAAGGCAATTGCAACGCCTGAGGCGAGAACTCGCCCCGCGCAGGCTGATAATGAAACGAGGGCAGCGTTTCCCGGGCCTCGACCTGTCCCGGCGCGACCAACTGCGGCACGGCAAAAGTCCGCACCTGCCAGGGCGTCTCCTGCGTGTCAACGTAGCAAACAGCCGAGTTCGTCGTGCCCAAGTCGAAACCCACGACATAGCGGCTGGGCCCGGATTGTTCACTCATCCCATGTTTCATCTTGCCCATCGTAATCGAAAAAGCGAAAAACAGGAAGAATAACAGGGGGAAAAATCACCCTTGCCATTTTTTACCCCCTGGCATTTTAACTATATATCGCGATAATCTAGTAAATTATATCGTCCGCTAAAATCACATGTTAAAGCGGCAAGACATATGTTGGTGCGGTAATATATATGTTGGTGCGGCAGTTGAACTGCCGCACCGTATTCGCCGCATTCCGGGGCAACAGCACAACTGTTGCCCCAACAAGGTTAAAATCCCATGTTAAAGCGGCAATAAATTTATTTATGGCCAAAACGACCTCCTACCAAGACCGCGTCATTCGCAGATATTACGAAAACAAGGACGCCATCATGCTCGAAAAGCTGGGCGACCTGGTAAGCGATCTTTACCTGGCCGAAGGCAAGGCCAAGGACCGGCTCTGGAAACGACTGGCCGCGGCGCTAACGAATCTCAAAATCCCCGAAGACCAAATCCAACACATAATCCGCAGTGACAATCCCACCCTGGCGGCAAACCTGCTGAAAAAACTGCTCGATAAAAAATAAATCCCGACAACACTCGAAAAAATTTAATCCCGACAACAATAAGGAGGCTGGACATTCTTGTCCGGCCAATGAATAAGCAGCCATGCGATCCATCGCCATCATGAACCAGAAAGGCGGAGTGGGCAAAACCACCACGGCCGTAAACGTCAGCGCGGCGCTGGCGGCCACGGGCTTGCGGGTGTGCCTGGTCAACCTGGACCCGCAGGCGCACGCCACGCTGCACTTCGGCCTGGACTTGGATTCCGAGCAGGTTTCGATCTACCAGGTGCTTACGGGTAAGACCCGGCTCGGCGAAGCCCGCCGCCAGGTGGCCGAGAACCTGTGGGTCGTGGCCTCCGGTCTGGATTTGGCCGGAGCGGAGATCGAGTTAGTAAACTTACCGGGCCGGGAGACGATACTCCGCGACAAGTTGCGTGAGGACGACGCGGAGTTCGATTATCTGCTCGTCGATTGCCCGCCCTCGCTGGGCCTGCTGACCTTGAATGCACTGGCCGCGGTGAACGAAGTCTTTATTCCGCTCCAGCCGCATTTTCTGGCCTTGCACGGATTGAGCAAACTGCTGGAAACGATCGACCTGGTGGCCGCGCGCCTGAACAATCAGTTGAAGCTCAGCGGCATCATTCTTTGCATGTACGACGCCAACACCCGGCTGGCGGCCGAGGTCTGCCAGGACGTGGACGAGTTTTTCCGCAACGCCCGGGGCCAGGCCACGCCCTGGGCGGCAGCACAAACTTTCCAAACCCGCATCCGCCGCAACGTCCGCCTGGCCGAGGCCCCCAGTTTCGGCAAATCCATCTTCCAATACGCCCCCGATTCCAACGGGGCCGAGGATTATCGCCGCCTGGCCGATGAAATCTTGGGGACATCAATTCAATAGTAGGGTGCGTGAAACGCACCTTATCGTACATGTTCCGGTGCATTTCATGTACCCTACCGGATTCAAACGGCACACGGAGTGTGCCTGCTACATTGATCCGGCGGTGACGTTTATGCCGGTTGTGTCGCCGCCGCCGAGAAACATTCAGCCTCAAGCGGGCACGCCGGAATGTAGAGTTGTGTATCGGTCAATAACAGGTAGAAACCATCGCTGTTTACGCCCATGAGAACGCTGCCGGTCGAGCATCCCGAATCAATCGTAGCCGTGGACAACTGGCGGGCCGATTCGCTTCTTAATAGCGTGGTGCTGTGGCTCGCGCTTATCGTGGTGCAAAGGGCGGTGGGATTTTTGCGGGCGATCCTCTTCTGCCGCTGGCTGGATCCCGCGCAACTGGGTCTTTGGGACATGGCCTTCGGGTTTTTGATGCTTGCCGGCCCATTGGCCATGCTGGCCTTGCCCGGCACCTTCGGCCGTTATGCCGAGTATTACCGGCTGCGCGGTCAGATCCGCCCGTTTCTTGCGCGAACCGCGACGGCGTGTGCCGTGCTAACCCTGGCGGCGGTAACGCTCATCGCCATTTATCGCCGCGAATTCTCCGAACTGATCTTTGGTTCAGCCGGGCAAACAAACCTGGTTATATTGTTGGCCGGGGCATTGATTGCCGTGGGGACATACAACTATTTCATCAGCCTCATGACGGCGCTGAGAAAAGTACGCCTGGCCGCCGCCATGGAATTCATAAACGGCGTGCTGTTCGCCGCATTGGGAATCGTCCTGCTCTTGGCCTGGCGATGCGACTCGGCCGCCGTGGTGATCGCTTACGGCGGATCGTGCCTGCTGAGCATTTTGGCGGTGGCATGGTGGGCAAAAGCGGCGTGGACATCCTCGCCCGCCCAGTTCCAGCCCTTGCCGCGGTTGAACATGTGGTCCAAATTGGCGCCGTTCGCGGCCTGGATCCTGATGATCAACATGCTGACGAACCTCTTCGGCATTGCCGACCGATACATGATTATCCATTTCGCCCCGGGCTCGGCCGAGGAAACGCTAGCCATGGTGGGGCAGTATCACAGTTCCCGGGTTGCACCGCTGCTTCTGGTTTCCATTGCGTCGATACTGGCCACGGTGCTTTTGCCGCACCTAAGCCACGATTGGGAATGCGGCAGGCGGGACCTGGTCTTAAGGCGGCTGAACCTTTTTCTGAAACTGCTGGCCTACGGATTGATCGCGGCGTCGGCCGGCGTATTGTTTGTCGCTCCCTGGTTGTTCGGCGTGGCCTTTCAGGGAAAATTCGCTGGCGGCATGACAGTTCTGCCCTGGACGCTGGCCTACTGCGTGTGGTTCGGCGTGGCCATGGTCGCCCAGCAATACCTGTGGTGCGCCGAGCGAGCGGGCCTGGTCGGACTGGCCTTGGCGGCCGGATTGGTGATTAACATACTCCTGAACCTGGCGCTTTTGCCCAGGCTGGGATTGCTCGGCGCGGTGCTGGCGGCCTCGGCGGCCAACCTGGCGGCCCTGGTTTTAATCCTTTTTTTCGCCCGCCTTGCCGGCTTCCGCGCGCACCGGGGATTATTGCTCATGCTTGGGCTGGCCCCGGCAATATGCCTGGGCCCCTGGGCAACTGCCGCCGTGCTTTTGGCCCTTGCCCTGGAAACCGTCCGCACCGATCAAATATTGTCCAGCGAAGAAAAACTTCAGCTTGCCGAAGGCGTCAAACACTATTGGAACAGTTTTATCGGGCATGTCTTGAAATTAAGAATCAAAATATCGGGTGTATTTAGCCCCCGGTGAACACACCGGGGGTTAACGTGGGACATTTCCCGCTTTTAACCCCCGGCGCATCCACGGGTGGCTAAATATATGGTGGTAAAAATCGCGAGTGCTGAAAAGAATCAGAAATTTTATGTCGTTAGAACAATTGGAGCAGGGGCATGCCGCCCCGGTGGTTCCGGGCCGACACGGCCCGGCTCTGAAGGCGCAAGTCGTTCACCTCAGTTCGCCGGAGGAACTCCGCGCCGCCGCGCCGGACTGGGACGACCTGTGGCGGCGGAGCGAAGTGACGTTTCCCACCATGCGCCGAACTGCTTGCGCAATGGATTGAGCATTTTGCCGGCCCGTCGGATTTCCACGCCATTGCGGTCAAGCAAGGCGGGTGCTTTGTGGCGGCGCTGCCGCTGGTGCGGCGAAGAATCGGCGGCATTGTCCGGGCCGGAGCGCTTCCCTGCAACCAGTGGTCGTCCAGCGGAGAGTGCCTGCTGGACCTTTCCGCTGATGCAAACTGCACATTACCTATGCTGCTCGACGCCCTTGTGGACTGCAATTTACATTTGTTATGGTTGGACGAGGCGATTTTAGAAACCGAGCGCTGGCAGGCTTTTATGCAGGCCGCCGCCCAGCGCCGCCTTAAAAACATGGTCCGGCCGCGTTGGCAAGTGGGCCGGGTGCGCATCGAGGGCGATTGGGACGCCTGCCGTGCCCGCTGGTCGCGCAAGCATCGCCAGCACATGGCCTGGTCCGCTCGGCAATTGGCCCGCGAGGGCGACGTGCGGCTAAAATTGCTCTCGCGTCTTTCCCCGGACGAAGCGGCCGTATGGATGCGGCAGGCGTTTTTAATCGAAAATCTCGGCTGGAAGGGCCAAAGCGGGGGCTCTGTGGCCGGCGTGCCGGGGATGAGCGATTTTTTCATCAGCCAGGCCCGGCAATTGGCCGCCTGGGGTCAATTGGAATTGGCCTTTCTCCAGTGCGGCGGACGGCCGATCGCCTTTTGTTACGGTCAGAGCGGGAAAGGGATTTTTCATTCGGCCAAGATCGGCTACGACCCGCAATACGCCCGCTTTTCGCCCGGTCAATTGCTGCGGTATTATTTGCTGGAGCGTTTTTACGAAGATAGAAGCCACACTGCCATCGATTTTTTAGGACCGCTGACCGAGTCGCACGAACATTGGAGGCCGGAGAGATACACCGTGGCCCGATTCGCCGCGGCCCTTAGCCCATTTGGACGGATGGCCCTCTGGGCGTACAAGATTAAACGTTGTTGTCATCCTCGTCGATGTCTTCTTCGGCCAGGGGCAGTTCCACGGTGATGGTCGTGCCTTTGCCGGGTGCGGAAACGATGTCGGCCGTACCGCCCAGCAGGCGGACGCGTTCGCGGATTCCGCGCAGTCCGTAGCGTTGGCCTTTGAATTCCTGCGGATCGAAGCCCACGCCCCAATCTTGCACGCTGAGTCGCACTCGGTTTTCCAAGCGGCTCAGCTCCACGCGGATTTTTTGGCTTTGGCTGTAGCGGCAGGCGTTGGTGAGGCATTCCTGCGACTCGGAACAGCGTGACTTCCAGCGGGGCCGTGAGGCGGTGAAACTGGACCTGGTGCGCGAACTCGATTTGAAGCTGGCCGCTTTGGCGGCGCTCGGAGCACAAATAATCGATGGCGGCCACGATGCCCGACTCGTCAAGGATCGGCGGGCGCAATCCCCCGATGAGGCGCCTGGCCTCGTCCACGCTTTCGCGGATCATGCGCAGGACATCGTCCATGACTTTGCGGGCTGCGGGAAAATCCCGCCGATCCTGGACGGCCTCCAGGCTTTGCAGCTTCAAAACGCCCCGGTCAATTGCTGGGCCAGCCCGTCGTGGATTTCGTACGCCATGAGCTTGCGTTCGCGTTCCTGGAGGTCGATAAGATGCCGCAAGAAACGCTGTTCCTTGCGGAGCGCTTCCTCGGCCGCTTTGCGCTCGGTGACGTCGCGGACAACGGCCATGATTAAGTGCTTGCCGCCCGTATCCAGGCAGTTAAGGCGGACTTCCACGGGATAGGTGCTTCCGTCCTTTCGCCGATGGAGGCCGTTGACATTTATCGGATAATCGGCGGCCGGGCGTCTCCAAACCTGTTCATGGTGATCCTCCGGCTTAAAGGCGACCTCAAAGTCGAAAACATTCATCTTCAGCAATTCTTCCCGACTGTAGCCTAAAAGTTCAGTGGCCCGCTGATTAACGTCCAATATGCGCCCGTTCTCGTCGAGCAGGAAAAAGCCGTCGGCGGCGTTTTCCACCAGGAGGCGGAATCGCTGCTCGCTGGCCTGCAATTCCCCGGACCGCTCGGAAACGAGTCTCTCGACCCGCACCGTCCGTTCGGTCAGTAAAAAAAGATAACCCACAATTAATCCCATAATCAGCAAACCCGCCAACAGCGCAGCCGGCGGCGCCCATCTCGATTTGCCCGAGAAATAAACGTCCGTGGGGCGGCAATAAGCGAGCCAGGTCCGGTCGGCCACGGTAAAGCGGACCACGTAATGAATGGGATCGAAAGATTCCGGCGGCGGCGATTCCAAGACAGGCAGCGGAGTGGCGCGAATCGGCGAAGGATAAGGACAAATAGGCCGCGTTTTTTTCGGATCGGTCACGTCGAACAGGTAAACATCCACGCCCGCGGGTTGTATTAATTTCAATGTTCTATTTATGACGTCGCGCAATTGAAACACGCCCAAGATAAAACCGTCGGATAGACGGGGCGATTTGTCGCTATTCGCCGCAGGGTGCTGCTCGTTATGTGCGTCGTCGAACATGTATATCATGCATTCAGCATTGCCATCCAGCCCGGGTATGTCGGTATAACTGATGGCCGGAGGCCGCATGCCCTCGGCCCGATCCATGGCGGAAAGACAATCGGGGAGCGAGCCGAGATCGAAGCCCAGCATGTCTTGGCATTTGTCCTGCGGCTCGATAAATGAAATGGGGAAGTACTCTTTGCGCTCAGCCGCCGATACGAAGCTGCCGCCGCGGAGTTCGGTAATATGAAATTGGGGATATCCGCTCTTTTTGATCGCCGCCTCAAACGCGCTCCGCCCCTCCGCCCGGACGCGAGGCATCCAGGCCAAGGTCTTGATTTCGGGATGTTCCTCGAACACAGAGACGCTGAAAATATTGAACTCGTTTCTATCGACTTCAAACGATCCGGCGTAAAATGCCTTGAACAGGCTCATCACGCCCAACTGATTGGCAAGGGCTTGCTTGATGGCCTCTATCTTTTTGCCGGCCTCAAGTTGGAATTGAACCCTGGCCGCCTCATGCTCTTCGTGCCAGAGAGTCCAGAACAAGGCCAGGGAAAAAACCAGCCCGCAAACAGCCGCCGCGCCCAATAACCACCACTGCCTGTAGTTTAGGCGATGCGCATTGGGTCCTTTTCCTGCATCCGCGGCCGATTCAATGTTAATAGGTCGAGTCGCCATCATGGCACACATAATATAGGGCTCATATGGAAATTGAAAAGTAGCCCCCTCATGATGGATATCGCATCTGCATAAATTATACGGCTGCAAAAATAAGCATCAATAACCCTATAAATATGGCCGCTTTACGCATCCCGACAAACGATTGATGCGCTATTGGCGGATTTTCCGCGAGAAATCGGGCTCGTCCCGGTAAAGATAAGCCTGGTAGTTTATCCGCGCCTGCTCCTTGGTCTGCTCAAAAGTGCCATTGTGCTCGATCAAATCCAGATCATAGGCCAGATGGTCGGCATAGCCGGGCAAGAGCACGCGATAATCGTAAGGCACGCGGTCCGGTTTGAGATGATTTATGTGGCTGCGGATGTTCGTCGTGCAATTGTTGCTCAACGTGTTGTAAAATTCCGGCTCGTCTATAAGCTTGTCCACGCGTTTCATTACGTCCACGAACAACTCCCGGGCCTGCTCGGGCGTGGCCGTGCTGTGGTAAAGATACACTTCAGCGGGTGATTTGTTGGCATTCTTGGTTATCACGTCTTGCTCGTCCGCCACCACGTACATCAGCTCATATTGGCGCAAAAACCCCTTGAGGACATTGTATTTTTCCCCTCTCTCCCGGCGTATTTCCACCGACACGGCCACGTATTCCTTGTCCTGGAAACCAAAACTGAGCATGGTGTGGGCGATTCCCGGCATGTCGTTGAACGGAACCACGATAAAATCCACCGTGGTTAGCTTATTAATATCAAAGGTCTTGTCGTAATAGTAAACGTCAAAATCATCGTAGGTCCGATACTGGCATGAGCGGATGTTCCGAATGGTGACCCTATCGCCGCTGAAATCGGCCTTGGGCATGACTTCCACGCCCGGCGTCCAATCGCGATCGTTCGATGGCTTCACCCACTTGAACAAGTCCGGGTTTAGCGTCAGCGAGGGGAACAAAGGACCATCGTCCGCAACGCCGGGCTTGGTTGCGGTAGTTTGCTTTTTCTCTTGCGTGTCGATCTTGCAACCAAATGCAAGCAGCATCAATAATCCAATCCAACCGGCATGAAGCATCCTATTGCCGGGCGAGATGAATTGCCTGCACTGCAAGATGCGTAAATTGGGCATTTTGAACAAACGCCGAAAAATAGAAAAGAAACTGGTGGATTGATCCGATGACAAGCAATCCACTCAATACTCAAAAAGTCTTTTTCATGCAAGCCGAATAATCGCCGCCCGTTACACCCGCTTGAACTGCCGATCCAGTTCTTCGCGGGTGAAGACCAATGCTGTGGGGGTCGGCCGTGGGGGCAATGATGAGCGTCGTTCGACCGGGTGACGCTGCTCCAGAAGCGCGGCGATCTCTTCCGGCTTGAGCCGGTCGCCCATCGTTATTGCCGAACCTCGTACCCGCGGTGGATCGTGAAAATAAGGAATAGCCCTATGGCCCCGGCCAGGAGAGCCAAGGCGGACGGTTCGGGCACGGCTGTGATTTCACTGCCCAGAGGCCCGCCTGGAAATGCCCGGATGGTAACCGTGGCCCCGCTGCCAATGGTCAATGTGGCCTGTGTTATCGACGAAGCGGTAAGTTGTGCCGTCGTTGACTCGTGTGATTCCATTGCCGTAGATATCGCCTACTTCGTGCGCATGATCCGAAACTTCCAATATAGCCGAATCAGCAGTAAAGATATTCAGGTCCGGTTTATTTATATCCGTCATCCATAGAAATACTTTACCGGATTGAACATCGATCAGCGACGTGCCGCTTGCGGTAATGCCATTAGAGATAGTCAGCGTACCTCCGTTGACCATGGTATCGCCGCGGTAATCGATCGGCGTTTGAAATTGGAGCTCACCCGCGCCCAATTTATTCAATCCGCCCAGGCCGGAAACGCCGTTTTCAACGACAATCCAGTGGCCGGCGGTGTCGATGTTGGATTTTCCGCCGATGCCGGTGATGTTAATGGGCAAAGCAAGCTCCATGTTTGCGCTGGCCTGAAGGGTGCCGCCGCCGATGTTGAAGGCGGCCCCGAGAGCACCGGTGATTCCAGGCGTAATCAGCGTTCCACCGGTTAAATTGTAAGAGCTTTGGGAATTTATCGTCAAAGAATTTGAGATGACGGTATTGGTGCCTCCGGATTGATTGAAGGTCCCCACGCCGCCGACGCCGACGTTTTCGAACTCCGCGGAGAGTTGCCCCGTGCCGCTTAAACTGTAAGTGCCGTGGCTCCCGGTTGACTGTGCAATATCTAGCACATATACATTGGTGTTGGGACCGCCCGTGTGATTTACGATTCCCGTACCCATGCCGCCTATGGTCTCATACATGGCGCGCAATAGTCCGTTTAGATAATAGGTTCCATTGCCTGTGGACTGGCTTCCCAAGACAAGGACGTTTTGGATTTCATTGAATCCGCCGAAATTACTGAAGGTCCCGGTTCCCGCGTCGCCGATGATAAGGTTCCAGGAGTGCAATTGCGTGTTGCCGGAAATGGTCATAGCGCCTGCTGCGTCGGAACCGACGCTGACGTTGGAATACCAGTTGTTGGGCGTGGCGTTTTGGAGGATAAGCGATGGGGCGCCGCTGCCGTTGATAATAAGGTCGGCATAGTATTGCGGAGCATTTGGTCCCCAGGCGAACGATCCGCCGCTGGTTCCGCCCACGGTCAGTGTTCCGCCGGAGAAATTGATGGTCCCGCCGGCGATATTATCGAAATTACAGGTGGCAACGTTGCCGCCGCTTTGGTTCAGCGTGCCGGTGTTCCAGAGTTTTAGCGTGCCGTTGCTGATATTGATTTGTCCGCTGCCGGATATGGCCAAGTTTCCCGTTCCGCCGGCGCTTGCACTGTAGCCCCCGACGTAAATAGAACCCGTGGGAAGATTAAGGTTTCCGCCGCTTATGTTGTAATAACCTTTGGACAAAGGCTCTTGAGCAATAATAACCGCGTTGTTGACGGTATTAACGCCTCCGGTTTGAGTGAAAGTTCCCTCGCCAGGAAAGCCAAGACATTCAAAGGTTGCATTAACTGCCCCTGTGTCGCTAAGGTTATAAAAACCATGCGAATTGGAATAACTATCGCCGAGATATATGCTCCCCGCGTTGTTGGTTCCTGCGGAGTGATTCATTATTCCGACGCCGCCAGCGACGCCGCCACGTCCAATGGCTTCGAAGTTGAGGCAAGTCAATTCTCCGCCGCTGAGGTTGTACGTTGCATTGCCTCTGACGCAACCGCCAACAATAAGGGCGACGTTAGGCGATATTGTATTAGTTCCGCCAGATTGATTGATAACGCCATATTCCACGACCTCACTGCCGGCACTAAAGGCGGTTGTGCCTGAGATTGTAAGTTGGCCTTGATTGTTCCAGCCCACTCGTACTGTGTAATCCGAAATGCTGGGGGTAGCGGAATTTAGAACCAATGAGGGTGCATCGCTTCCATCAATAACCAGAAGGAGTTGG
This sequence comes from Pirellulales bacterium, assembly GCA_963838495.1. Classification (GTDB taxonomy): domain Bacteria; phylum Planctomycetota; class Planctomycetia; order Pirellulales; family Thermoguttaceae; genus JBEKIK01. The sequence continues at coordinate 2,794,269 of CAWIRC010000001.1, forward strand.
TCAGGCGGTCCCCAGGCAAATGTCCCGCCATTTACGGTCAGCGTTCCGCCGGTGAAGTTTATCGTTCCGCCGGCGGAGTTGTCGAAGTTACGGGTGGTAATTGAGCCGCCGCTCTGGTTCAACGTGCCGGTGGGATATAGTTTTAGCGTATCGGCGACGTTGACCTGCCCGGTATCGGAAACATTAAGTACGCCGGTCCCGCCGGGATCGGTTGATGAGCCGCCAATGAAAAGGCTGGAGGTAAGATCGAGCGTTCCGGCCGATAAATCGTAAGTGCCGTGGGAACCTGGCGAGAAACCGAGAAAGAGCCCATGCTGAACAGTGTTCAATCCGCCGGTTTGCGAGAAAGATCCCGTGCCGGACATGCCGATGATTTCAAAATGCCCCACCTCGATTTCCCCGGTGCCGCTGAGGTTATAAGTGCCGTGTGAGAGGGGATTTTGGCCAAGATATAGTAACCATATGGAATTGGTTCCGTTCGACTGATCAACAGTGCCCGTCCCGTTGTATCCCACGTACTGGATGCCGACGTCATTTGTTCCACCCAACTGGGTGAAAGTCCCGTGACCGGCGGGATCGTATCCAATGTATTCGGTGGAGGCGTTAAAGGGAGTCGTGCCGGAGATAGTCAATTGGCCGTGGGCGGTGTCGCCGATGCGGACTTCGCCATACGAGATGCTGGGGGTGGCGGAATCGAGCGTCAATGAAGGAGTGCCGCTGCCGTCGATGGTTAAAGCGGTTTGACCGGGCGGCCCCCAGGCGAATGTTCCGCCGCTTACGGTCAGAGTCCCGCCGGAGAAATTGATAGTTCCGCCTTCACTATTATCGAAGGAATGCGTGGTGATGGAACCGCCGCTTTGGTTCAGTGTTCCGGTGTTCCAGATTTTGAGCTTGCCGCTGTCGATGGTTAGTTGCCCGCTTTCGGAAACAGATAATACTCCCGTCCCGCCGCCGCTTGTGTCATAGCCACCGATGCAAAGAGGCCCCGCGGTCAGATGAAGCGTGCCGCCGCTTAAGTCATAGGTTCCGCTGGAAAGAGTATCTTCAGCGATATAGAGGTATTGGTCAATGTTGTTGTCGCCTCCGGTTTGAGTGAAAACACCCGCGCCTAATTCTCCAACGATTTCCGAGTTGGCGTTGATTTGTCCCGTTTCGCTGAGGTTGTAGTATCCATGCGATCCTTCCCAAAAACCGAGGCTAAGAAAAGAAGAGTTATTGATTCCCGCCGTGTGATCCATTGTTCCGGTTCCACGATCGCCCACGAACATACGCAGGGCATCAATTTCTCCGGTCCCGCTGAGGTTGTAATATCCAACCGCGTCGGCATCCAAACTGCCGAGACTGAGGTAATTGGTGACAGTGTTGACTCCGCCTGTTTGCATGAATGTGCCCATTGCCGTTCCAAAGCCTAAGTTTCCAATGCTTTCCCAGGTGGCGGTGACTTGGCCCGTTCCGCTAAGATTGTAATATCCGCGCGAACCTCCCCACTCGCCGACGTTGAGCCAGGTGGTGTTATTGATTCCCGCGGAGTGATTAAATGTTCCCGTGCCGTATTCCCCCACATTTTCCGTGGTCGCGGTGTTTGTTCCTCCTGACTGATCGAAGGTTCCAATACCGGAAGATTCCTTTCCAACACGTTCGGTTGTAGCGTTTAAAGGAGTAGTTCCGGAGATTGACAGGTATGCTTGGGCGGAGTCGCCCACGCGGATTTCAGAATATGAGATGCTGGGGATGGCGGAATCGAGCGTCAACGAGGGAATGCCGCCGTTGCCGTCGAGCTTAAGGGTGGTTTGACTGCTGGGACCCCATTTGAAATCTCCGCCGCTAACGGTCAGGGAACCGCCCTCAAAAAGAAAAGCGTTGCCCTCGCTGTTGTCGAATGAATGTGTGGTGATCGAAGCACCCGGTTCGATGTAAAACTCGCTGTCGTGCCAGAACTTGAGCGTGCTGGCGACATCAAGCCGTCCCTGGACGGTCAGTCTGCCGGTCCCGCCGGCTGCGACGTCGGAACCGCCGACATAGAGACTGTTATTTATGTTAAGCGTTCCGCCCTGATAGATCACCAGATCACCGAGGCTGCCGGCGTCGTTGCCCAAGAAAAGTTTTCCCTGAATATCGCCTTGGCAGTTGTTGGTGATCGTTAGATGGCCGGCTCCTCCACTGGATCCGAGGTAATTCGTGCGCGAGGGGTCGGTGGCTCTCAACCGACCGTAATAAAGGACAGTTACCGAACCTATGCTGTTTGCTAATCCTACTGATAGGGAGGCTGCCGATGCCGTACTGCCATAATCCACGTACAAATACCCGCCGTCTTGCAAAATAATTGAAGAGCTTGCGGTCAAATTCAAAGGATGCAGGCTAGTTCCCAAGGTGAGCGATCCATTGAGCACATGCGCACTTCCGCCGGCAAGCGTGTAAGTGTATGTGACAGGCACCGAGGAAGCGAAGGTCACATTGCCGTCCATTACATAGCAATCGATATTCGTGTAGCTGTTCGGAAAATCAACTGTATAAGTCGCGTTCGGCTCGCTGAAACGCGCACTATCATTAACGCCCGGCACAGCGTTAGGATGCCAGTTATTGAGATCATTGAAACTTCCCGAGTGATCTTGCCACACGCGTGTTGCGCCTTGCGCCGGATAGATTCCAATAAAGATAATCGTTGCGGTCAATGTAGCCGCACCCAATCGAACTGGAAAATGCCTGCATAGCATGACAATCTCTCCCGTGTTTTGGCGATCGCCGGCGCATTCCAATTGTGTCGGCAACCGCTGTTATTTGAAGACACGTCGCCTGGTCTGGAAAAAAACAGCCCAAGACGGATTAAGAAATTTTGGCGTTTTAACAATGAGAGAGAAATCAAGGATCTTGCAATCCATCTTGGGCTAGTGGGGAAAAATACCGCCCAACATTACTAGTGTTTTATCCAATTTAACAGTTGCAAAAAAATATTCAACTGCTTATAAGAAATATCCCGGCTTATTTGCCACTAACCCGGAAGACGCATCTCTGAATTTAGCCAGCCAACTTTGCCGCGGGCGACACCGATTCTCGAGCCTGTACGACAAAACCGCCAGAGATTTTCACAAGGTTTGGCGGTTTTCAATTAGCTCTTTGGACAAGCCCGCCCAGGATCAAGACCCGGGCTGTCTATTACATTTCAGAGCCTTTTAAACTGCCGATCCAGTTCTTCGCGGGTAAAGACCAATGCCGCTGGCCGGCCGTGGGGGCAGTGATGGGCGTCGTCAACCAGGTGACGCTGCTCTAGAAGCGCGGCGATTTCTTCCGGCTTGAGCCGGTCGCCGGCCTTGATCGCCGCCTTGCAGGCGATGGTGTGCAAAAGCTCGTCGAGCAGGTCGCGCCGCTCGGGCTGCCTGCCGCCGGTAACAAGCCGGTCCAGCAATTCCCGCAACAGTTCCACGGGATTGATATTGGCCAGCATCGCCGGGTATCCAACCACAAGCACCGTGTCACCGCCGAACGGCTCGATCTTCATGCCCAAGCGGGCCAGCAAATCGCGATTCTCCAAGGCCGCGCACGCCTCGGACGGCGCTAAGATCGACCGGCTCGGGCACCAACAGGCTCTGCGTCTCCACGGCATTCGCGCTCACGCGGGACTTAAGCTGCTCGTACAAAATCCGCTCGTGCAAGGCATGCTGATCGATGATCACCACGCCATCGTCCGACTCGGTCACCAGGTAACGATTGTGAATTTGCAAAGCCGGCGCAACCATTGATCCGGTTGCATATAGGGTGTGTGCAACACACCCCGGCGCTCAGAGCCTGAACTTGCCATTGCCCCTGGCGCCGGATCCAGACGATAAAGCCCCAGCGGTCTTCTTTCCCCGTGTGCCACTGGCTCCGCCGTTGCATGGTGCGCCACTGGCTCTGCCGATGTGCGTGCCACTGGCTCTGCCAGTGTTTTTGCGTCCCAGCCCGCCATCTTGCCTTTGGCCCAATCGACAAGTTCCTGGCGTAACTGCTCCGCCCGGGCCGGGTCGTGGCCGACGCTGGGATCATCGGGTGCCACTGGCTCTGCCAGTGCATTAGGACCCGTGCCTTGTGCCCGGGTGTTTAAATCGGTGGTTAAAAACTTGCTTCTGAGCGTGGAAAGCAACTGGCTGTAAAGCCGGCCCGAATCCTGGAACCGCACCTCCAACTTCGTGGGATGTACGTTCACGTCAACCAGATCCGGCGGCATGTGCAGGGTGAAAAATGCGATTGGATACCGGCCGGTCAAGAGCAGCCCGCGATAGGCCTCGCCCAGGGCGTGCTGCAAGGAGCGGTCGCGGATGTATCTCCCGTTAAGAAAAAAATACTGCATCCGATTGTGGCTGCGGCTCTGGCTGGGATGGGCGACGTATCCGGACAGTTTTATTTCCCCGTCGGTCCCTTCGATCCAAATCAGCGCGTCGGCCAGCTCGCGCCGAAAAACCGGGCGATCCGATCCAACGGCCCTTCGGGCACCATCGGGCACCGCGGCGTAGCCGTGGTCGGCATGGTCGCGGCCAACTCGAACACCTGCTTGTCGTTGTGCCTGAGCGTAAAATGCACCTGCGGCGTGGCCAGCGCGATCCGGGTAAACGCCTCGGCCACGTGAGAGAACTCGGTCTGCACGGTGCGGAGAAATTTCCTTCGCACGGGCGTGTTGAAAAACAGGTTGTAAACCTCGACTGCCGTGCCCGACGGGCACCCGCACGGCACTACCTCGCCCGGCTTGCCGCCCACGACTTCCAGTTCCGCCCCGCCCGCCGAGTCGCCCGTGCGGCTGCGGAGCACGGTCCGGCTCACCTCGGCGATCGATGCCAGTGCCTCGCCGCGAAACCCCAGCGTGCCCACGTGAAAAAGATCGTCCTCGCGGGCCAATTTGCTGGTGGCATGACTGGCCACGGCCAGCGGCAACTCCCCGCCGGCGATCCCGCACCCGTTATCCACCACGCGGATCATCTCCAACCCGCCCTGTGTGACCGCCACATCGATCCGCGTGGCCCCCGCATCCACGGCATTCTCCATCAACTCCTTAACCACACTGGCCGGCCGCTCGATAACCTCGCCCGCGGCGATTTTGTTGATCAGTGATTGGGAAAGTAATCGAATAGGCATCATATTAGGAACATCAACTGTTTCTCTGTCTTTCGCACTCCAAGGATCTCAGCCATTTCATCGGCGGGCAATCGCATAAGCTCAGAGGGCTCCATTTTGTAAAGTCCTCCGCCGTAAACTCGTCCTTCACAGAAGAACTCTTCAGGTCGTATAGAACGCAACTTTTGTAATATCTGCTGCCACAATGTTGGGCGCATATTAAGAATGTAATTTACCGCTTGTTTCGGATACAAAAGCAAATAAACGTTTGTCGCCACCGCTCTTGACTTATTCCAGATGAAACGAAATGGTCTTTCCCGAGAACGCCCCATATATGTGCAAAGCAATGGAGCAACGTCCCTTTTTTCCTGGCAGTACCAGGGCGACCTTCTACTGGCTAAATATCCAATGTGAATATTTTGTTTCTTGCCGGCCTCTAAATACTCCCAGAATTTTGGAAACTTATTGGCAATATGTTCCTCGGACAATGAACAATCAATAAGTGCTAGGGGCGGTCCATTAAGAATCGGCCATCCTTTATTATCTGCCTCAATAATTTCTTGTTTAAGATAGCGGGGACTCGGAAGAATTGGGCGTACGCAACTCAACGGTATTCCATATTTAGACAAATCAGACTTTGGCACAATGAAGAATGAATTATTTCCGGTCGCAAGTCCACGTTTAATATGAAATAAGTCACCCAGCAATATATGTTTGTTCTGACGGCCATTTCCCTTTGCTTGAGGCAACGAGGTCCACTTGGCGGTTTCATATAGTTGGTCGAGTGATACTGTTTCAGACTGGGCTGGTTCAGGCAAAGTGCCACCAAATGAGAATATCACTTTATGATCGAGATTTGGAATTTTTTTCTCAAAAATTACAATTGCCGATGAAACCAATGCGTCATCGAATTGAACATCTGACGGACAAAAACGGTGAATTTGAAGCAATGATACTTTCTCTAATAAATATCGCTTTATTGCTTCTCCATAATTTACATCCATGAATTCGGAAGGAATTAACCAAACCGCCAGTCCATTTTTGGCGAGCCACGCATGGGCTATCAATAGAAAATAACAATACAAACCGGCAAGGCCGCTTAGTTTCAACCCTGTTATGGAATATGCTTTTTGCCCTAGTCGTTGTTTGTCTGCAGTTGAAAGATGATGGTGGCGGACATACGGGGGGTTTGTCAAAATGAGATTGTATATTGCTTCGGGCTTTTGTTTAGTAAAATCACCGTGGATTATCTCTAAGCGGTGATGTCCCCAAAGAGTTTCTGCTGTCTGTGCAAAAGCCTCATCCAATTCGATGCCCACACCGTTTTCGATTCGACTGGAGGGAAAGGTTTGTAAAAGAGCGGCGAAAAATGAGCCCGTGCCAATTGCCGGATCCAAAAAATGGAGATTGTCTTTCCGGTATTTCAGCTTTTTCCAAGCATATTTTGCAATATCTAGTGCAAGTGAGGGCGGAGTGGCGAATTGTCCCAGCCGATTCCGCTCCTGGGCAGTCTTCAACAGATCGAGCCGTTTTTGTTCGACTCGTCTTATATATTCCTGTTCGATAATCTTGCCCATTCTTTAAATTCCCAATTGGTCAAAATCTTTAATCCTATGTTCCCAGACCCAGTCAATTCCGTCTTGTGCTTCATATCCAAGGTAGCCGCCATCAAAGTAGCCGCACAAAAATACCACGTAACAAACGTCCTTACCGAAGGTGTCCTTAAGCTGACTCATCTTCTTGGCTTCCTCTTTCCGCCTCTTGTTTGTGTTTGTAAAATCCCCCGCCGATTTGGCTTCCACAAGAATTGGTAACTTATTCGGGCGGAGTATTTTGGGCTGGATCATTGCATCAATTGAAACTTTTACCTTGTGTTCGCTTATTCCGGTCGGTATGCTGTAATGAAATGTGTAAGTTCCCGGTTGCATGGAAGCAACCTGATCGCCAGGCGGATGCCGTTCTTCTTTGTATCCTTTCCCGCGTAAATACTTGCCTATCATTGAAAGCTGACGCCTTTCTTGAGCATTTCTTATAATAGGATTTGCATCGGCCCCCGTAAGCCTGTCGGCAACAATTGTGGAAGCCCGATAGACTTCTTTCTTAACCGGAGTTCTCTTATCGGATATCCAGGTTAGAATGTCCGGATCAAGAAGCTTTGCAATTACCGTTACGATCCTTTTAAGGTGCTGCCCAACCTCATCCCTATGCATGTGGACTGGCACCTTTCCTTTTTCTAGAACCTTGACAAATGGTTTGCTCGAAGCGGCAAGTCCCACTAAGCGGTCTACAGCAATTGGCGGGCAACAAGCCATACGTAAAGTTCGGAGTATATGAGGTTTGGTTCGTAGCAGTTTTTCGGATAGATCTATGAAAAAATTACTATCTACAATCGCTCGTTCGACCTCCGCGGTAACAACTTTACGTGTTTCCCTGAATGCTTTAGGTGCGAATTTCATGAACCATCGATTATAATAGTCCACCGAGGTTTCGGTGTCTTGTTTCCATAGGTGCGGTTTATCGAGATTTATCGCCATTTTTTTTATATCTCCGATATTACAAATTATATTCCTTGATTTTCCGATACAGCGTTCTTTCCCCAATCCCCAGCATTTTCGAGGCTTCTTCGCGGTTGCCGCCGGCGAGGCGTAGGGTTTCGGTTATGAAAAGTTTCTCGATTTCATTTAGCGGCTTGCCTACCAAATGGGAGAGTGAATCCGTCGATGTTTCGCCGGGGTGGTCTGTTGGGCCGGCGAGCTCCTCGGGCAGGTCGTCGGCGTCCAAAAGGCCGTCGTAATCCACGACCACCATGCTCTCGACCACGTTGCGCAACTGGCGGACATTGCCCGGCCAATCGTAGGTCATTAGCCTGCGCCGGGCGGCGGGCGAAACGCCGCGGATTTGCTTGCCGTGCTCGGACGCGAACTGCTTGATGAAATAATCGATGAGGATGGGAATATCCTGGCTCCGCTGCTTGAGCGTGGGCAGGCGGATGGTGACCACCTTGAGGCGATGGTACAGGTCGCTGCGAAAAGTGCCTTTTTCGATGGCGTCTTCCAGGTTACTGTTGGTGGCCGAAAGGATGCGGACATTGACCTTGATCGGATCGTTCGATCCCACGCGGGTGATCTCGCCGTTTTCCAAAACCCGGAGGAGTTTGATTTGCGTTGGCAGGGGCATGTCGCCCACCTCGTCGAGGAACATGGTGCCGCCGTGCGCGTATTCGAACTTGCCCACCCGGTCGGTCGAGGCATCGGTGAACGCCCCTTTGACGTGCCCGAACAGTTCACTTTCCAGAATATTTTCGCTTAAAGCCGCGCAGTTGAGGGCCACGAAGGGCTTGTTTTTCCTGGGGCTGTTCTGGTGGATGGCCTGGGCCACGAGTTCCTTGCCTGTGCCGGTTTCGCCCTGGATGAGCACGCTGGCGTTGGTCGGTGCGATGCGTTTTAAGCGTTCGATGACGTCGCGCATTTGCGGGCTGTCGCCCACCACGCCCTCGAAGCCGAATTTTTCGTCCAGCCGGCACTAAGTTCGATATTCGTGCGCCGCAGCCGGGCGCTTTCGGCGGCCTTTTCGGTGTTGGCCCTAAGCTGGGCAAGATCCAGGGGTTTGAGCAGGTAATTGAAGGCCCCTTTGCGCATGGCCTCGACCGCCGAAGGGACGGTGCCGTGCCCGGTCATGAAGATCACCTCGGCGTCGGGCTGTTCGTCCTTGGCCCGCTCCAGGATGCCCAGGCCGTCGATATCGCTCATCACCAGGTCGGTAATGATCACGTCGAAGGGTGATTCTCCGATCAGCCGCGCCCCTTCCGCGCCGGAGCTGGCCACGCGACAGTGAAAGCCCACCCGATCCAGGCTTTCGGCCACGGTTTCGGCGTGGCTGAGGTCGTTGTCGATAATCAACACCTCGGCCGGTGGGCCGGGTTGGTCGTTGTTGTTTTTTGTTGTATCTTTCATGCCAGCGATAATACCTCAAAGGGCATTTTTGGGCCAGAACCCCCTAAACCGGGGCCCATGTTGCGGTTGATGGAAAATACTCGATCCGGGCCCCGATTCGCATCCTACAAACCAAAGGACTATATTAAAATTAGGAATAATTTCCCGGCAATATTCATCGCAGGGGGCGTACCGACGTACATTTTCATACATCATACTGATAAAGAGCAGATGTCAACAAATCCAGTTCTTCCAGTGCTTTCCATTCTCCCCGGAAACAAGCGCTTAAGGGAACATTAGATGAACGGAAGACTCAAAGCATGGGCCTGCAAAAAGGCGGTCGCCGCTTTTTTAGCGACTTCATGTGTTCTGCTTCCAGGCGGCTGGAATGGATTGTCTGCCGAAGAACCGCCGGCCAAGCGTCCTTGGTCTGCCGTGGATGAACTGCCCGCGATCTCCAAGGAAATCCAACAACTTGTCAAAGGTTTAGGGTACACGGACAATACGGACATCGACCTGGTGCAGATTATCAGCCGCTGGGATTACGCGGGATGGAAGCAGTCGCTCGGCCAGACAAGCCAGGACCTTCAACAGAAAAAGATCACTGCCGAGCAGGCGGCCCAGGACGAGGAAAAGGTCTTAAAAGCGCTTTATAATTCCATAAAAAAAGAGTTTGATCCCGCGGCCGAGGATTCGGAATATTATTATCTGTCCAAAGTTGTCAACAACAAAACGGCCCAATATCTGGGTTATTGCCAATTGTTATACGTGTTTGGCAATTCCCTGGGGTTGACGGTCAAAGTGGCCGATGTCCTGGAGCCTGCCGGCGAACCGTTGCCCGCCGGCGAAGAACACGCGGCCTGCCTGGTCGAGTTAAGCGGAGGCAAGACCATTATCGCCGATCTGACTCAAGACGGCCCGAGCAAGCCGTTCGTGTTCCGAGAGCAGTACGGCGCGGCGGGCAACTACTGGGAGCTAAAGCAAAAAGAAAATCCCCTGAAAATACCCCGCAGAATTCAGATTTTAGACCGCAACGGTATTCTTGCAGACATCTACAACAGCCTGGGAAACGACTATGCCAAAGCCAAAAAACACTCCGACGCCCTTTCCTATTTCTCCAAAGCCATCGAACTTTGTCCAAAACTGGCAAAAGCCTATAGCAGCCGGGGCATCATGTTCTTAAATATGGGCCAGCGCACAAAAGCCGCATCCGACATGGATAAAGCCATTGAACTCGATCCAAAAGATGCGGAAGCCTATTTCAACCGGGGGGCGCTATACTCCGGTTTGAATCAAGAAGCAAAAGCCCTTGCCGACCTTGCCAAAGCCCTGGAACTTAAACCCATTTTTCCGGCGGCATATAAAAGGCGGGGAATTATATACATGAGATCGGGCCGGCATCCGGAAGCCATATCCGACTTTGCCAAAGCTGTAGAATTGAATCCCAAGGATGCGGAGGCTTACTTCTTTCTCGGGATGGCATATAACAAATCCGATAAAAGCGACAAAGCCGCCTCGTGCTTTACAAAAGCCATAGACCTGAATCCGACATACACCGAAGCCTATAATATGAGGGGAATCGAATACGCCAAATCAAAAAAATATACCGATGCCATGTCCGATTTCATCAAGGCCGCCGAAATCAATCCCAATTACGTTGACGCCTATTACAATCGGGCAGTTGCGTACGGCCAATTGGGACAATACAAACTGGCCGCTAAATACTTTTCCAAGGTTATAGAGCTCAACTCGAAGAATTTCGCAGCGTATGATGCCCGAGGAGCAGCCTACATGCATTTGGGCAAATATGAAGAAGCCAAATCCGACTTCAACAAAGTCATTCAACTTCAACCTAAATATGCACAGGCGTATTTAAACAGGGCAATTGTCAATGCACATTTAAAGAAAAATGAGGACGCAAAAAGGGACCTGCAAAAGGCGGGTGAATTGGACCCGTCCTTGAAAGAAGAAATAAAAAATATCTCAGACGAGATGAAATAAAACCGTGAAACAAATCATCGCAGTTGTAAAACCGTTTCTCGTGGAAAAAGTGCTCCATGCGCTCAAATACGCGCCCCTTGAGGCCTGCGAGGTGTCCGAGGTGAAAGGCTACTCCCGGCAAAAAAGCTATCTCGACGAATACCGCGGTAGCGAATACTCCAACGCCTATCTGCCGAAGGTGGAAATTACGCTCTGGGTCGAGGACCTGCGGGTAGACGAAGTCCTCCACACCATTGTGGAAGCCGCCCGCACCGGACGCATGGGCGACGGCAAAATTTTCGTCCTCCCCGCCGTGCAAGGCGGCGCGTGGCATAGTGATGAATAATCGATGCCGAAGCCGGGTTTCGCATATCTGGACTTTCTACACGCAATCTTACTCCTGAACCTTAAAACCCGGATGCCTCGTAACAATAGCAGGCCTTGTCTCGGGGAGCCGGTCTACCGTTCGAGCTGGCGTTCATGGACAAGATGAAGTCAAGCGTCCGACACGCCCGTCTTTTGGTACCGCCCAGATGGCGGCAAGATATACCGGGCCATCTATGCCGATCTCTCGGCTCGCGAGACCGATTCGCCACCCGTCGCCCCCAATATCCAGCCCGTTTCCGCCCCATCCGGTCCGAAGAAATAGTCCGGCCTCCGAATGGATACCGGAAGTTAATTTTTCGCGGAATTAATAGAGTCTGGACAAGCAATATTTTTCATTCCGCCTTCTGCATTTTTTTCCCCGCTTCCTCGAATATCCGCTCGAAGCGCTGGCGGATTTGCCGGGCGGCGTTTTCAAAATCCAGCATCAAGCCCTCGCTGCCGGGATAGTGCAGCAGGTGGGCCAGCTTGGCCAGCTCGGTGGGATCTTGGGGGAGTTTGTCCCTGGCGGTGGAATTCATCAAGCGCAGCCGGCCTTCGATGGTTCTAAGCAGCCGGTAGCCGGCGTCGAACAGTTCGTAATCATCCGCCGAGATCAGACCGGCGGAATACAACGCTTTAAGCGCGGCCAGGGTGTTCGGTTCGCGGATTTTGGGATTGTCCAGCCCGTTTTGAAGTTGGATCATTTGCACGAGGAATTCGATATCCACGATTCCGCCGGCTCCGCGCTTCAAATCTCCGGCCGAGGCCGTCTCTTCCAGCGCCTGCGCATATTGCGGATTTCCTCGGCGTCTTTGCGCCTCCAGCGCCGGCCGAAGGCCGCCTTCTCGAGCGCGGCCTTGGCCAGGCGCTCGCGCGCGGGGACCCGTAAACCACGCGGGCCTTGCATAATGCCTGACGTTCCCAGAGCTGACCGCCGCCCGCCAGAAAATACCGCACGAATTCCTTGAAGGAGGTGGTCAGTGCCCCGCTTTTTCCCGTGGGCCTGAGCCGGGCATCGACCTCGTACAACCGCCCCAGCGAACTCAGTTGGCTGGTGGTCTTGATGATCCGCTGCCCGAGTTCGCTGAAAAAGTGTTGATTAGTGGTGGTCTGCCGGACGGGCTGATCCGGCCGGGGCGCCGTAGTGCCCTCGGCCTCGTATAAAAACACGATGTCCAGATCGCTGTGGTAGTTCATTTCCCCGCCGCCGAATTTGCCCATCCCCAAAATCACCCAATCGCAGGGCTTGCCCGCGCCGGCCGGCGCCGATCCGCGGCGTGCCGAACCGCCCGGCCAATCGCTCGTACTCGCGCCGGGCGATTTGCTTCAAGCAAGCCTGGGCGATGTCGCTCAGCGCGCCGGTGACGGCCTGCACGTCTTCCTTGCCCAGAATATCGCGCACGCCCACGCAAAGCTGCTGGTCGTTCTTGAAGCTGTGCAGGATGGGATCGATGTCTTCGGCCGCGAAGCACAGGTAGTCCAGGGTTTTTTCCAGCCACTTCCGGCCGGGCAGCTTATCGAGCACCAGGCTGTCCATCAGCCCGTCGATCATGCCCGGATAGGTAGTGAGAATTCCCGATAGATAAGGACTGTAGGCGCACAGTTCCACGTATAAAGTCAGGCTGGGCGGATTGAAACTGAACAGTTCCCACAGCACGCCCTTGCCGCCCAGCGAATCGCTGACCGTGCCCAGGTTGACGAGCGTGGAATCGGGATCGGCCGTGGCCGCGATGGCCGCCAGCAGTTGCGGGGCGATGGCCGCTAGAAAATGCCGGCAACGCCGCGTGGATAAAAAACGGCTCTTTTCCTGGGCCAGGGCCATCAGGTTGCGATACGCCGCTTTTACGTCGCGGAAGGGATATTTTCCCAAAACCTCATGGATCCGCTCCACGGGCGGATCGGGATCGAGCACCAGGTCCACCTCGGCAGCTGTAGCACCATCCTCGGAAAAGGCGTCGTGCAGCAGGTGATCCAATATCCTGCGGTTCAGTTCCGTCTTGTCGCAGTAGTCGGCCATGAACCCTTCCAGCGCAGGTCTATCCGCGCTGTCGGTATAATCCATGCGCAAGGCCAGCTTGCGCAACTCCGCCTCGTCCTGGGGCAAAAGATGCGTCTGCAAATCCAGCATGATCTGCAAGCGGTGCTCCACCTTCCGCAAAAAACTGTAGTTTTCCTCCAGCAACGACCGCTCCAGGTTCGTCAGGCAACCGACATGTTCGAGTTGGGCCAGGGCTTCGAGCGTGTTGCCCGTGCGCACCTCGGGCAGGCTGCCGCCATTGAGCAACTGCAAAAACTGGATCACGAACTCCACATCGCGGATGCCGCCCCGCCCGGTTTTTACATCCCGCTCGTCGGAACCGGCGTGATGGGTTTGCTGCTCGATCCGCCGCTTCAGGGCCTTGATGCCGGCTATGTCCGCCGCTGTCAAATAACGCCGGTAAATCCAGGGCACGAGCCGGTCCAGAAATTCCCGGCCCAACTCCGGCGAACCGGCGACCGGCCGGGCCTTAATAAACGCCTGCCGTTCCCAGGTCCGCCCGCGCAGATCGTAATAATTAAGCGCGCTTTCCATGCCGATCACAATCGGGCCGTGCTCGCCTTCTGGCCGAAGCCGCAAGTCCACCCGGTACGTCCGACCCAGTTCCGTGGGCTCGGTCACCAGCCGCACCATTTCCCGGGCGAGTAGGTCGAAAAATTCGTTATTGCTGACGGGCCGTTTCCCGTCGGTTTTTCCCTCGAAATCATAAATGAAAATCAGGTCTATGTCGGAGGAGTAATTCAGTTCCATACCGCCCAGCTTGCCCATGCCCAAGACGATGAACCGCGCGGGCCGGCCGTCCGGTCCCAGGGGCGTGCCGCGCAGGGCCCCGATCTTCCGGCCCGCCGCCCTCAAGGCCGCCTCCAAAATCGCGTCGGCCAGGAAGGAAATCTGCTTTGTCACCGTGCCCAGGCTCTGCTCGCGCACGATGTCGCCGTAGGCGATCCGCAGCGTTTCGCGGCGCTTGAACCGCCTTAGCGCGCTAAGGACCGCCGCCTCGTGCTCCAATGCCGCCACCTCGGCCGTGATGTCGTCCACCAGCACCTGACGCGCCACCGGCGCCTTCGGTCAAACGCAACAGGTCAAAGCCCTCGGGATCGCTCACCAGAAGATCGCTCAAATGCTGGCTGGTGGAAAGGATTTGCACGAGCGTGGGCAGGGCCTCCGCATCGCGCTCGAAAAACGTGCCCATCGCCAACGGGCTGCGGGCCGAGTGGATAAACCGCTCCAGGTTGTTCAGCGCCATGTCCGGGTCGGCGCACGTCGGCAGATAATCGCGAAGCTGGCGGCATATCACGGCCAACAGGTCGAGCGTAATTCCCGCCTCGGCCATCGCCAAGATATTCCCGTGCCCGCGCTTCACGTCCGCAAGCCCCAAGCCCCTAAGCCAAGGCTCGGCCGCGTCCGCATGATCCAGGTATTTGCGAAGCGTAAGAACGTCCATGGGGAAGGTTTTAGTGATCAGGGTTCAGGGTTCAGAATTCCGGGTTCATGGATTGAATGAATGGTTAATTGGTTGATAGGAAAGTTTAGCCCGGACGCTTGCATCCGGTGAATGCCCAAGGCCGTTTTCTTCCAGCGCCTCGGTCGGATTTTGATGTCGCATTTTGCGATATCAAGTTTGTAACCTCTTGCTGGGTAAGCAGATACGCAAAATCATCCGGGAACCGTTCACTGTTTCGTGCTACCTGCTCGTTGAGGCGCCTTGTTGTAACTCCATACAGACGGGCAAGGTCAGAATCAAGCATCACTCGCTGCCCGTGTAACACGTGGACTATTTTCTGGATATAGTTAGCTGCTACCCGGAGATTGGTTGAGCATTTCTTGATCATGTCTAAAGGATCCAATTCCTGGTTATTACTAGACTTTTAAAAGAAAAAGAAATGCATTTCCTTGTTCATCTTTTTCATCTTCATAGGGTTGCTGGTGGCAAATATCTTTTTAGTAATTCAAGTATGTTTGTAGTACTACGTTCAAAAGCATCCGCAGTTGCTTTGGACTGCGATTCTTTTTCCGATTTATATTCAGCATGAAGAGCAAGAGTCTTTATTATGTGCTCCGAAAATTTGCTTCCTAAGAGTTTGCTTTCATATTTTACCATTACAGGTGGAATGCAGGCTTGCTTAAATTTATTTTCCAATGCTTGATAATTCTCTCTCGAAACGGGCCCGTGGATTGGAATTTCTATGGATTGCCTAACTTCCCATCGGCCATCTTTGGCACGGATAATAATTAGTTGTGATGGTTCTAACATTGCAATTATCCTTTCCATTTTTTGGATGTTTCTGCCCATTAGTCAGATTCTTTCCCAAGATTACTATAAATTTAAGGATTACGTAACTTTTGGGTCACTTATCCAACTCCAAAAACTTGCGGATACATCCCATAAATTTAGGGTCTTCGAATATCATCTTAATCTGAAGATCGTCGAGCAACGTTAGATATTTTTTTGTGACAGAAGAACCAATAGGGGGACTCACAACCTCATATATGAGAGATAATCCAATTCGATCGTGGCGGGCTTCCTCCAGAGCCTTGTCATCTGTCGGAAGTCCAATTACTTCTGCAAGGCATTGATATATCCGCAGGCGGAGTTCAGAGAGAAATCTTGGCCCATCATTTGCAATTGCGCAGTAGTCAATCCAAGACACAAGATCAGGATTGTTGAGAATCACTGCCGCAGAGTGGACAAAGAGTCGTACAATGCGAGAATCGGATAGTTGTGTTGCAATCATTCTCATGCAATAGATATTACCAAATAGTCGTAGATAATTTCTTGTGTCTAACGATTGAAGTTGTTTTTTGTACTTAAACGAAAACGAGTATATGTCATCGAATCCCCAGGTGAGAACAATAGAATAGGCGAAGAACCACGAATACAGAGACAGTTGTAAATTTTCAATCTGCTTCCAGTCGAGAATCTCATTGACGCCAGTAAGCAGACTAAACTTATCACTATGAAGGAATTGTGCGGAGTCCTTAACATGTCCACACAAATAATCTTCAGCAAGATTATTAAGCTTTATCCAGCCCACGGAAACATCTTGCTTTTCCAAAATGCTGCCAGCAATCCATTCCCAATTATATGTAGTTTTGTTAAGTGAAGTTTCTTGCCTCATTTTTTCTGTAGAGGAGACTATCTCTGAATTTTTATCTGTCCCCATTGCATATGGTGCAAGTCGATCATCTACTAGTTTTGACCAATTGGGTTGCTCCCTAATTGACTTTGCTGCTTCCGCTATTGTAATTGAAAGTTGCATCCATCTCATGGGTTCAACCAAATAATCAACAGATAAATGTAGTATTGACTTTATTTCATCATACATATTTATCACGACTCGATATTTATTTTCAGCAAACCATTCAAGTTTATCATACCAATACTCCTTAAATTCTTCGTATGAGCGGCCATACATCATACATATTCCTAATAAGACTATATTAAGCCATTGTTCGGCCTTTGGTTCATTTAGCCTGGTAAGGAACAAAGATACTTCAAATTCGGTATGTAAAGAACATATCAAGAATAAATAGTCTTCCAGAGACAGGGAAGACAACTGTTCTTTATAGGGAAATGGAGGGTGTTCTAATGTGGCCGATAAACAGGACATTGCCGCAACGAAATAGGCATACAATTGGTTTCTGGTTTCAAGCAACGCTTGCTCATCTCGTGGATGCTCAAACACCATATCTGATATAAATAATGCAAGAGAATCACGAACTCTTTTGTCTGCCTGCATTTGCAAGCTGTTCCAATATTCCGTCCTTTTCGCTATGTTATCCCCTTGTACCATAGCACCCTCCGTAAATGCCTACGACCTATCTAAAATCCTCCACTTGCGCCATTATAAATTTTTCATTGATCTTTGAGAATAGACCCAACCAGCGTAAACGCATCCACTTTTTCGATTTTCACCGGCAGGATTTTGCCGGTCAGGTCGCGGGGGCCGTCGAAGACTACGATCCGGTCGCAGATGGTGCGGCCGACTAGTTGGACAATATCCGGTTCAAAGGGGACAGTCCCATTTTCGTTTACACGAAAATCGGGACAGTCCCCGGCCTCACTTTTCTTGCGGCTGACCTTGCTCGGGCCTTCCACCAGGATTTCAACCGTGCGGCCGAGGAGTGGTTGGTTCTCTTCTAGGCTGACTTGATTTTGGATCGCCAGAAGTTCGTTGTTCCGCCGGCGCTTGACCGATTCAGGCACGTCGTCCTGGTAAAGTTCGGCGGCCTTGGTGCCGGGCCTGGGACTGTACTTAAAAATGAAACTGTTCTTGAAACGTCCCGTGCGAACAAGATCAACCGTTTGCTGAAAATCCTCCTCCGTCTCGCCGCAAAAACCCACGATAAAATCGCTGGTCACGGCCGCCCCGGGAATCGTTTCGCGAATTTTCGCCAGCATTTCGCGATACTGCTCGACCGTGTAGCCGCGCCGCATGCGTTTTAACACTTCGTTCGAGCCGCTCTGGGCGGGAATGTGCAAATACGGCGAGACCTTTGGCAAATCGCGGACCGCAGCCAGCAGATCATCGCTCATGTGCTTGGGATAATTCGTCACGAACTTTAAACGCCTCATGCCTTCAATATCGTGCAGCCGGGCGAGAAGATCGGCCAGCCGCATCATTCGGCCGCTTGCGGAATCGGTGTAGCTGTTGACCGTTTGCCCGATGAGCGTCACTTCCAGGCAGCCGTCGCCGGCCAATCGGCGGACTTCTTCTTCGATTTCATCGGCCGGGCGGCTCTGTTCCGGGCCGCGTACGCTGGGCACGATGCAATAGGAGCAGAACTTGTCACAGCCGAACATGATCCGCACCAGGGCCTGCTGCGGCACCGCCCGCACGACCGCCGTGCGATGCGGGTTGTATTTTTGAAAACTTTCCCGCACGTTCGATCGCGTGCCGGCCTTGCGATCCAGGCTGACTTCCAAGACTCGACCAGCGCCGATGCCGATGCCCTCACCCCCGGGTACCCTCTGGGTGCCTCTCCGGGCACCAACCGAAGGTTGGTCGGGCGAGGGGACAATTTTTTCTTTGTCTTTCCAAGCGGCGTCAAAGGGGACAGTCCCTATTTTTGTTGGCTCAAAAATTGGGACAGTCCCCCGCAGTTGTTCCAGCAGGGCGGGAATTTGCCGCAATTGACCCGGCCCTACGACAATATCCACATGCGGCGCTCTCTTAAAAATCAGCTCCTGATCCTTTTGCGCCATGCAGCCGATCACCCCGATGATCACGCCGGGCCGCTGCTCTTTGACGTGTTTCAGCCGGCCCAGGGCGCTGTAGATCTTGTCCTCGGCATGTTGGCGCACGCTGCATGTATTAAAAATGATTGTATCAGCCTGGCGGGCGGATTGTACAAGTTCGTAGCCCGCGGCGAGCAAGTCGGCGGCGACCAACTCGCTGTCGAGGGTGTTCATCTGGCAGCCGACCGTTTGGATGTAAAAGCGCTTCGACATGGGAGCACAACACCGGACTAATCAACATGGCGCCACGGAGGACACGGAGAATGCTTCAGCTATCGGTATTCAGTTGTCAGTTTTCAGTCTTTATGGATAGTGGGCAATATGGATGATGGACGGCATGGACGATAGAGACGATATGGACGCAGCGGTTCCAAAGCCCTTTCCATTATTAATTATTCATCATTTTTCATTCTGCATTCATCCCTAATCCCTCATCCCATATCTCTCATCCTTCTTGCTCTCGGTGTTCTCCGTGGCTCCGTGTTGTGTTTTTTGTTAGAAATGTGGTTTACGCCGATCGCTGGCGCCGGGCTTTAAGATCGCCTTGGGCTTGTTGGCGTTTCTCTTTTTCCGCTTTCCGGCGGAGTTCCTCGTAAACCTGGTTGCGGCGTCGGGCCATGAGCCGAACCAGGCTCACGACCGCCAGGTAGCCGGCGACTACCAGCAGAGTTAGGTCCCAACTATCCATGTTCCCCATGGCTTGGCCTCCTGACAAGACGGGCGATGTATACAACCTATTTTAACATATCACTGTGGCTGTAGGGGAGGGCAGTTTTGCTGCGGATATTGGCTGTAAACCCGAAGAAAGCTATATTATTACAGAATTCGGTTGTATAAGACTTTATAAAATAATTATCCGCTAAAAAACCATGAAATTTACGAGGATTTTTCTATGAATGCAATACTGACAGCGGTCTTAACCTCGGATCCGGACGGCGGCTTTGTAGCCTTTAATCCGGAAACCGGCACTACCATCCAAGGCGAGACTATCGATGAAGCCTTGGCTAACCTCAAGGAAGCCACCGAACTTTATTTAGAAGAATTTCCACTTAAAACGAAAGGCAAATCATTGTTGACCACATTCGAGGTTTCCAATGCCTAAGATGCCTCGAATCAGCGGGCGCGAATGCGTTTCGGGTTTGCAGCGATTGGGTTTTATACAAGTGCCAACGGGGTAGCCACGTAATAATGCGACGAGGCAGCCAAGGTTGTGCAGTACCAATGCACCGTGAATTAAAGATCGGCACTTTAGCAGGAATTCTTCGTCAAGCCGATGTTGACCCTGAAGAGTTTATCAAGGTATTGAACGGCTAAGCATAACTGTCATATTCCCATCTGTTTATCGATCTTTTTATACCGCCCCGAACCGATCGCCAGGCCGCACTTCGTGGCCGCGGAGGAATTCGGCGATGGACATTACGCGTTTGCCGACCGGTTGGATGCTTTTCGGGGCCACGGCCCCGCTGCCCGCGGCGATCAGCAAGCGGTCGTCTGTGACATCCAAAACCGTGCCCGGAACACCGCCGGCGTGATCTTCCACCGCCACGGGCCCGAAGATCAACCGCATGGGCATGCCCTTTTGCCGGCGCCAATAGGTGTATGTCTTGGGCCACGGCTCCAGGGCCCTTATCTGATTTTTTATGGCCGCCGCGGACCTGGACCAATCGATCAGCCCGTCGCTCTTTTTCAGCCTGGGGGCCTCCGACGCCAGGGCCGGGTCCTGGGCCAGGGCCTCCAAATTCCCGGCCTTTATTGCATCGATAGTCCGCAATACCAACCAGGCGCCTAATTCCGAGAGCCGTTTTTCCAATTCCACGGCGGTTTCCTCGGGGCCGATGTCGGTTTCAACCTGGGCGATGCATGGTCCGGCATCCACCTTGGGCGTCATGTGGATGACGGACACGCCGGTTTTAGTCTCGCCATTCATGATCGCCCAGTTTATCGGCACCGCGCCTCGATATTTTGGCAGCAATGAGGCATGCAGATTGATGCCGCCCAATCGAGAGACGGCCAAAGTCGGCGCCGCTAGAATCTGCCCGTAGTCGCAGACCACCATCAAATCGGCGCTGTATTTTGCAAGTTGCTCTTGCGTCTCCGGGGCGTTGATGTCCTCCGGATCGATAATGGGCGTGGCGTGCTCGTGGGCGATATCGCGCACAATGCCGACCGGCGGCGGCTCGCGGCCGCGCTGTAGATGAAGGGGCGACGTGACCAAAGACGCAATGTCGTGATGCGCCCGATAAAGTTCCCGGAAAACCGGGGCCGCAAACGGCCCGGTTCCCATCAGTATCAATCGCATGAAAAAGTGATCTGTTTACGGTTGTCGGTTTTCAGTTTTCAACTCTAAGTTTCATGTCACTGAAACGAGGCGGCTTTAGGGGCGAATTGATCCTTCATCATTCAGAACTGGGCGATGCATTGCCCGTCCCTGATCATCTAATTATCTAATCATCTAATTATCTCATTTCACGTCCGCAGCGATTCCAGCTCCGCCAGCCGAGTAGCGATTTGATGATCGTCCGGTATCACCCCGCGATGCCGCTGGCCTTGAAACGCGCTTTCCAGGCCGGACAAGGCGTCCTTGATCGACATCAAGGCAACCTCGCTCAGCCGGTCGATGAACAAAATGCCGTCCAAATGATCGTACTCGTGTTGAACCGCCCGGGCAAACATGCCGCCGAGCTCGTAGTTCACTTCTTCCCCGGCCAGGTTGTAGGCCGAAATTACGATCTTTTCCGAACGCTTCACCGGGGCGTAGATTGCCGGAAAGCTCAGGCAGCCTTCTTCTCCCTCGGCGGTGCCGTGCCTGCGGCTGATCACCGGGTTGATGAACACGAACTCCTCGGCCTTGGCCGGGTCGCCTTCAAGATTAATAATGAAAAAACGATAGGGCAATTCCACCTGGTTCGCAGCCAGGCCGACCCCCTTCTCCGCGTACATCAAATCGAACATCTCGCGGACGATGTTTCTAAAATCGGCGTCGATCCTACGCAAGGGCTTCGATTTATGCCGCAAAGCCGGATGTGGGTAATGGATGATCCGCACAGGGTGAAGCTCCGTAAACTCCAGTTGCTCTATTGAATTATATAGTTTACCACCGGTTTCACCAAAGGGGACAAATCGCCGGTATAAAAACTCCTTCTACCTCTGGGAGAGGGGGATAACGGCCACTTTATGCGCAAATGTAATTTGCAAATCGCTAATTCAAAATAATTTTCAAGAACGAAAGGCCCCGTTTTTACGGCCAAACTCAGGTGTTTTTCTTTGTTCAATTTGCAATTTGAAATTTGCATTCTTCAATTTGCATTAAAAAACATATTCATACAATGCACTCAATTCAGACGCTCACCTTCCTCTCCCCCCTTGGTCGCCTGATACGAGATTGGTAAGCTAAGGCCATGTCTTACTGGCTGAACAAAGTGGTCCTGGTCACCGGCGGATCCAGCGGTCTAGGCCGGGTGATCGCCGAAACCTTTGCCGCGGCAGGGGCGAAAATGGCCATCGCCGCCTTGGAGCCCGAGCCACTTCAGCGAGCCGTAAAGGATATGCAATCCGCCGGATTCGACGTCCTGGGCGTTCAGGCCAATATCACCCGCCAAGACGACGTGGACCGCCTGTTTGCCCAAACCATCGATCACTTCGGCCGGCTCGACGTCCTGGTGAATAACGCCGGCCGGTCCATGCGCGGCAAACTCCTCGACACCACTCCCGAGCAATTCCGCGAACTGATGGAATTGAATTTCATAGCGATGGTCCGCTGCACCCGCACGGCAGTCCCGCATTTGCTTAAAGAGCGCGGCCACGTGGTGAACATCGGCTCGCTGGGGGCCAAATCGGCCGCCCGCTGGGTCGGGGCCTATCCGGCGACCAAGTTCGCCGTGGCCGCCTATTCGCAGCAATTGCGCCTGGAGCTTTCGCCCTTGGGCCTGCACGTGCTCTTGGTTTGTCCTGGCCCGATCAAGCGCAAGACCCCCCGCCTTTATCCGCTCCGTGGTTTGGAAGGCCTGCCCGACGTCGCCCGGCAACCCGGGGCGGGCGTGAAAACCCTGGCCATCTCGCCGCAAAAACTGGCCGAGGCCATACTAAGCGCCTGCCAACACCGCCGCCCGGAATTGGTCATTCCCACCTCGGCCCGCCTGCTTTTTGCCATCGCCCAACTCTGGCCCACCCTGGCCGATTGGATCCTCCTCCGCTTGACCGGCAGCTAAGGTTCGTTGAGTCTCGGATATGCTTGCCACTAGCCGGCGGTCAACGACCGCCGGAGCATATGCATCCTTTTTCCGGCGACTGTTAGCCGCCGGCTGCTCATTGTGCGTATATCTGAGTATTGGAGGCCGGGACCCGCGCCATCCTGAATCCACACAAACGAATCACAATGGCAGTGGCAAACATCGACATACTCGCGCCACACTGAAAAAAAAGAAAACTCCGCGCTATATCATAGGGATTCCATGTAATCCATTTGAAAATGCAATAAGCAACCACATCGACAATTCCTATTAAGAAAACCGCACGCATAATCAGCGCCCCCGCATTTCTCACGTATGCAAGCGTAAACCACGGAATGATTATTATCGGGAATAGCATAACGGTAAATTCGCACACCGATTTGGCAATCAAGGAAATTCCAGGTAACGATTTTTGTGGACTAACCAGAAGCAACGTGCGGCATAGCCCCAGAGCAAGAGCCACAATCGCGGTTAGGATAATCAGGTGTTTGATGCCGAACTGGAATACTTGATAGTCTGACGCAGCTTGTTTTCCATCGCAATGGATGATTTGCCAACGCGTCAGCCGCCTCACAAGCGATAACATAATGTACGCCACAACTAATATTATCAAGTTTATTGTTGCATACACCTCCGCACCGGATGGACCGTTTAGCGAGATTCCACATCCAACCGCGAAAAACATCACAGTAAATAAAAAAAGACCCCATAAGAAACGAATGTGAAACCTATACGGGGCCAACACCATCCAGATCGCAATGAGTATGGGCTGCGAAAGCACGATTCCCGCTGAAAAATAGTCGAGCAACATGTCGCCACTCTCGCTAAAGAATCCAAAAACGCCGCCTAGCGCCATATGAACGATTACGATCGCCCCAAGAGCAATCCATTGCCTGGGAATCAATCGACGGATCAAAACTTCTCTTGATTGGGTTTCTGAAACCTCATCCGGCGGCAGTGAATCCGGCATTTTATTCCTCCGGAAGATATCGGCTAAAACAACTTTAATAATTGAACCGCACTCCCCGCCTGCGCAATTCGGCGGCCACCTGGGCGGCCGAGGCGTAAACAACGGCGTCGATGCCGACCGCTTTCGCGCCCTCTACGTGGCCGGGAATGTCGTCCACGAAAAAAATCTCCTCCGGGCGGCAGCCGGCCAACTTGGCGGCGGCGAGAAAAATGGCCGCGTCCGGCTTGGTGGCCCCAATCTCGAAACTCAAGGCGTGCACCTGGAAACACTCGGCGACAAAGCGGTATTTCCCCACGCAATACCGCCAGTGACACTCGCAGGTGTTCGATAGAATCCCCAGCCTGTGGCCGGCCTGGCCGAGTTGGGCCACAATGGGCAGCATGGGCGTGTTAAGCGTAAAAATCTCCGACCCGGCCCGGCACAAGGCGTCGTAATCCGGCCTTGTCCCGGTCCGCTCGCAAAACAACTCGTAAAATTCGGCAGTAGAAAATTTCCCGGTTTCGTATTGATGCATTAGTCCGCGGTCAAAGAGCACCTCTTTGAGTTTTTCCGCCGCCACGCCCGAGAGTTCGCCCATTTGCCGGACCATCCGCTCCACGGAAAAATCCAACAGCACCATGCCAAGATCAAAGTAAATAAACCGGGGCGTTTTCATGGTTGTGAGATCATTCATTTGCAATTACATATAATTTAATAAGGGCTATCAAGCAAAAAAATATTTCTTATCCTTTACCATATTATTTTATGAATCGGATAAATATTATTATTGCTAATAATAACTTCCTATTGACATTTCAATATCTAATGATAGTATAGTAATAGTCGCTGTTTGTACAATTGTACTTTTCCTGCAGATATTATTTATTCTAACTTGTTTGTAGCGAATCAGTTATGTCATTTCTAATCCTTAGCGGAAGCGTTTTTTATCGCCATTTTGTTGCCAGAAATTTCCCGAAAAAACAGCATTTTAAACACGCAAGAGCATGATGTCCACCAGACCCAAAGCCAAAGGCTTATACGATCCCCGGTTCGAGCACGACGCCTGCGGCATCGGCGCGGTGGTGAATATTTCCGGTCGCCGCGATCACGATATTGTCCAGTACGGCAAGCAGGTGCTCATGAATCTCATGCACCGCGGGGCGGCCGGGGCCGATGAATCAACCGGCGACGGGGCCGGCATCCTGATCCAAATCCCGCACGAATTTTTTGCCAGCCGCATAGCCGGTCTGGAATTTCTCTTGCCCCAGCCCGGCCAATACGGAGTGGCCATGGTTTTCCTGCCCCGCAATGAAGAACTGCACCGCCGCTGCGAACAAATATTGACCGAAAAGATCGAAGACGAAGCCCTGAAAGTTCTGGGCTGGCGCGACGTGCCGACAGACAATTCCAGCCTGGGCGAAATCGCACGGAATTCAGAGCCGGCCATCAGGCAGTTGTTCATCGACGGCCAAGGCCGGCGCGATGAAGAATTGGAGCGTCGCTTGTACGTCGCCCGCAAGCGCGCCGAACTTGCCGTAATAAAAGCCTTTGGCGACGAGGCCGAGGAATTTTACATCCCCAGCATGTCCTGCCGCACGATCTGCTACAAGGGCATGTTCCTGGCCCCGCAGTTGTTTGCTTATTATCCGGATCTGGCCGACGAACGCGTCACAACCGCCCTGGCCGTCGTGCATCAGCGATACAGCACCAACACGTTTCCCAGTTGGCGGCTGGCGCAGCCGTTCCGCATGATCGCCCACAACGGCGAGATCAACACGCTCCGCGGCAACGCCAATCGCCTGCAAGGATATGAAAAAACGATGTCGGCACCGGCAGTTGACCGGCGAGATATCGGAGCTTTTTCCCGATCCTCCAGCCCGGCGGCAGCGACTCGGCGTGCTTCGACAACTGCATGGAGCTTCTGGTCCGCGCCGGCCGCTCCGCGCCGCACGCATTGATGATGATGATTCCCGAGGCCTTTGGGCCCCGCTATCACATTTCGACCGACAAGCGGGCGTTTTACGAATATCACGCCGCGATCATGGAGCCTTGGGACGGCCCGGCCGCCATGGTGTTTACCGACGGCCGGCTGGTGGGCGGCACGCTGGACCGCAACGGCCTGCGCCCCTGCCGCTACGTGGTCACGACCGACGGCCTGGTGCGTGCTGGCCAGCGAGGTGGGCGTGATCGAGTTTCCGCCCGAGCGGATCCAGCAGAAAGGCCGTCTTCAGCCCGGGCGCATGTTCCTGGTCGATACCGAGGAGGGCCGGATCGTGGTCGACAACGAGATCAAGGGCAAGATCGCGCGGCAAAAACCATATCGCCGCTGGCTGGAGGAGAACCGCATCGAACTGCGGGGCTTGTTCCAGCCGTCCAAGCCCGACGCCCGATCGATCCAAAGACCCTGGCCCAGCGGCTGCGTGCGTTCGGCTACACCCGCGAAGAATTGCAGATGGTCGTTGCGCCCGATGGCCGCCAACGGCCAGGAGCCGTGGGCTCGATGGGCACCGACACGCCGCTGGCCGTGCTGTCCGACCGGCCGAAGCTACTGTTCAATTATTTCAAGCAGCTGTTCGCCCAGGTGACCAATCCGCCGATCGATCCGCTGCGCGAAGGGCTGGTGATGTCGCTGATGTCGTTTACCGGCAAGCAGCGGAACCTGCTGGAGGAAACGCCGGAGCACTGCCGGCAACTGAAACTGCCGCATCCGATTCTGACCAACGAGGACATGGAGCGGCTGCGCACGGCCGAGCGCGGCACGATTTCAAGGTGGTCACGCTGCCGGCGCTGTTCTCGGCCGGACGGTCGCGACCCGGCCGCGGCGCATTGGCGAGGCGCTGGACGAATTGGTCGACGCGGCCGAGCAGGCGATTGCCGACGGGGCGTCGCTGCTGATCCTCAGCGACCGCGACGTCTCGCCCAAGCTGGGCGCCGATTCCCAGCCTGCTGGCCACCGCGGCGCTGCACCACGGGCTGCTTGAGCGGCGGCTGCGGAGCCAGGCGGGCATCGTCGTCGAAAGCGGCGAGCCCCGCGAGGTGATGCACTTCTGCCTGTTGTGCGGCTACGGCGCGAACGCCATCAATCCGTACCTGGCCTTCGAGGCGATCCAGAAGCTTCACGCCGACGGCGATTTGCCGCAGGACGTCGGCGTCGATCAGCTGACCGATCAGTACATCACGGCCGTCGAAGAAGGGCATTCTCGAAGACGATCTCGAAGATGGGCATTTCGACGCTGCGCAGCTACCATGCCGCCCAGCAGTTCGAGGCCGTCGGGCTTGAGCCGCGCGGTGATCGACAAATATTTCACCGGCACGGCGTCGCGGATCGAGGGCTGCGGCCTGGACGTGATCGCCCGCGAGGCGCTTGCTGCGCCATCGCGCGGGCTTCGAGCCGCCGCAGCCCGGCTCGCTGGAACTCGATTTCGGCGGCGAGTATCAATTCCGGCTCGACGGCGAAAAGCACCTCTGGAACCCCGACACGGTCATCAAGCTGCAGCACGCGGTGATGCAGAACGATCCGAAGACTGTACGCCGAGTACGCCCAGGCGGTCAACGACCAGAGCCGCGACCTGATGACGCTGCGCGGGCTGTTCGAGTTCGTGCCCGGCGAGCCGGTGCCGCTCGACGAGGTCGAGCCGGCCAGCGAGATCGTCAAGCGGTTTTACACCGGGGCCATGTCGCACGGCTCGATCAGCAAGGAGGCCCACGAGACCCTGGCCATCGCCATGAACCGGCTGGGCGGCGAATTCGAACACGGGCGAAGGCGGCGAGGACCCGCGCCGCTACCGGCCGTTGCCCGAACGGCGATTCGCTCAACTGCGGCATCAAGCAGGTGGCCAGCGCCGGTTCGGCGTGACCATCGAATACCTGGCCAACGCCAGGATTTTGCAGATCAAGATGGCGCAGGGCGCGAAGCCGGGCGAAGGCGGCCAATTGCCCGCCCACAAGGTGACCGAGGAGATCGCCCGCCTGCGCCACGCCACGCCCGGCGTGTCGCTGATTTCGCCGCCGCCGCACCACGATATCTATTCCATCGAAGACCTCGCGCAACTGATCTACGACCTGAAGTGCGCCAATCCCGGGCGTGAAGGTTTCGGTAAAACTGGTTTCCGAGGTGGGCGTGGGCACCGTGGCGGCGGGCGTGGCAAAGGGCAACGCCGACGAGGTGCTGATCAGCGGCCACGACGGCGGCACCGGCGCCAGCCCGCTCTCAGTCGATCAAGTACGCCGGCACGCCCTGGGAAATCGGCCTGGCCGAAACCCAGCAAACGCTGGTCCTCAACGGGCTGCGCGACCGGATCGTCGTCCAGGTCGACGGCCAGATGAAGACCGGCCGCGACGTGGTCATCGGCGCGCTGCTCGGCGCGGAGCGGTTCGGCTTCGGCACCTCGGCCCTGGTCTCGCTGGGCTGCCTGCTGATGCGGAAGTGCCACCTGGGCACCTGCCCGGTGGGCATCGCCACGCAGGACCCGAATCTGCGCAAGCGATTTCGCCGGCAAGCCCGAGTACGTCGTGCGGTTCCTGACCTTCGTGGCCGAGGACACCCGCCGCATCATGGCCGAGCTTGGGATTCCGCAAGTTCGACGACATGGTCGGCCGCGTGGACCGGCTCTCGTGGCGCAAGGCCGTGGAAAACTGGAAGGCGCAAGGATGGAATTTTCCGCCGTTTCGGGACGGAAAAGGTTGGGGCGGCAGTTGAACTGCCGCCCCATCAGACTCGAGTCGAACCACTGCCCGTTGCGCTGCGTGCGGCCGCAGCCCAACCGGTTGGAAAGCCACATGGACTGGGAAATCCTGGAAAAGATCGGGCCGTCGATCGAAACCGGCAAACCCACGCGGCTGGAAACGCCCATCCGCAACATCCACCGCGCGGTGGGCACAATCGTAAGCAATCGCATCGTCAAGCGATGGGGCGGCGCCGGATTGCCCGACGGCACTATCGAACTCGCCTTCACCGGCTCGGCCGGTCAGAGTTTTGGCGCGTTTCTGGCCCCTGGCGTAACCCTGCAGCTAACCGGCGAGGCCAACGACTACCTGGGCAAGGGACTCTCAGGCGGGCGGATCGCGGTCATCACCCCGCCCGGCTCGCCCTTCGATCCCAAGGAAAACATCATCGCCGGAAACACGCTTCTTTACGGAGCCACCTCCGGCGAAGTTTTCATCAACGGACTCGTCGGCGAACGCTTCGCCGTGCGCAACAGCGGCGCGACGGCGGTGGTCGAAGGCCTGGGCGACCACGGCTGCGAATACATGACCGGCGGCGTGGTCGTGGTCATCGGGCCGACCGGCCGGAACTTCGCCGCGGGCATGAGCGGCGGCCTGGCCTACGTGCTCGATGAAAATCAACTCTTCGACACCCTCTGCAACCTCGACATGGTCGAACTGGAACCCATATGGCAAGCCGAAGATCAGAAAATCATCCAGGAACTCCTCGGCCGACATTACCAGTGGACAGGCAGCGCCCAGGCCAAGCGGATTTTGGACAATTGGCGCGAGATGTCGGGAAAATTCGTGAAAGTCATGCCCATCGATTACCGCAAGGCCCTGGAAAAAATGCGCCAGTACGAACAAGTCCGCTCCGAGCAAACCCCAGCCACCGAGGAAGTGTACAGAGATTAGAGATTGGAGATTGGAGATTAGAGATTAGAGATTAGAGATTAGGAGTTAGAGATTAGGGGTCGCGCAAACCGCTTGCGGTTTCGCGACGAAAAACTGAGTACTGGACTTTTGCAAATTAGGTCAAACCCAACCGTAATGTGATATGGTCAAGACCGTAGGAATAATCGGTGACTTGTTCGATCACCCAGGCGATGGTGGATCGCATGGTTTCGCGCATTACCGCCCGACAGGCTTCGCCGATGGTCGTCAGTTTGCGGAGGGCCCATGTTTTCGCACGGTTCGGCCCGAGTTGATCCATGAGCAGAGTGTACGCCAGCATGACCAAGTACATGTGCCGGGTCTGGCCTTGGCCGTCGCGCAGCTGACAATCTCCCATGCCCAACTCCTGCTTTCCGTCCCGATGAAAGGTCTCCGTTCCTGTCCAGCGATATTTGTAAACCAAGAGAATCCGCACCACGTCCCAGGCGACACGGTTGGTTATCAAAATCTTGCAGGGTTGTTTGTCTCGTTTGTTGTCCCAAATAATTACGATCCGTACCTTGTGGTTGACTCCGGGTATATGCAAGCAAACGGTGAAATGCCATTGTTGCTCTCGTCCGCGATGGAACGATTTGCGGGTTTCGGGATCGATCTCGGCGGCGAGTTCGTCGGCGCGGATCACTTTGCCCTTCCATTCGACCTTGCGATTGAACTTCAAGTCGCCGACATAGCCGCGAGGCCGGTCGAAACGGTCCCTCTTGGAATGAATGTGGTTCAGTATCTCCGCGTTGGTGAAATAGCTGTCGAAAGTGAAGTCCCCGGGAATTTCCCGCTCGCATACCCAATCGACCAATTGGCAACAGAGCTTGGTATGATCGAAGAATTTCTCTCCGGTGGCCTCGCATTGCTCCCGCTTGCGGAAGCGGCGGAATTCCAGGGGATAGTGCTTCCCGCTGGAGCACACGTAGTTGGCGAACAGATAATCGTGGGCGATTTTGTTTCGCTGATCGGCGTGATCCCAGAACCATCCTGCGTCTTTGATGTACTTTCCGTCGTGGTCGATCAGCACGTTGTCGATGGCAATGACCCCGCGGTCCGTATATTGAGTGCTGGAATCCCGCTGCAACCATTCCAACCGCCGTTGGTTGAGGGTTTCCGCGTCCCAATCCACTTCGGTCAAGAATTTGTTGAGGCAGGATTGGTCGGTGGTCTGGGCAAACTCCCGATTGATCCCCAGGACCGACTTCCGCTCCGCAATCATCAGTCCTGTAAGATACTCCGCGAAATGCCTTCGCTGCGGTTCGTTGGCAAACAAATCTCCGAACTGCTCCATAGCGTCCCGAACGACTTGAGGAAACTCGATGATCCCTGGCATGACTGCACCATCCTTGGTTGTGAAGTGCCATCCCAAACACCACCGAATTAAACGCAATTTTACCCATTTTGACAAGACCAAACAACAGTTTGCAAAAGTCCAGTGAGTACTTAAAACTGACTGCTGATAACTGTAAACTGACAACTGAAAACTCCACATGGCCAACCCAACCGGATTTGTACAATACGAACGCGTGGAAGTCGGCCACCGGCCGATCCCCGAGCGGATCAAGGACTGGTACGAGATCGACCGGCCGCTGGTGGCCCGCACGCTTAACGAGCAGGCCGCCCGCTGCATGGACTGCGGCATTCCGTATTGTCATGCCGTCGGCTGCCCGGTGAAAAACCGCATCCCCGAATTCAACGACCTGGTCTATCGCAACCGCTGGCGCGAGGCGGCCGAAAACCTGCACTCCACGAACAATTTTCCCGAGATCACCGGGCGCGTGTGCCCGGCCCCATGCGAAGCCGCCTGCACCCTGTCGATAAACGACGACCCGGTAACGATCAAGCACATCGAATACCAGATTGCCGAGCGGGCGTTCCAGGAAGGCTGGGTCCAGCCGTTAAAGCCCAGGGTAAAGACTGGCAAAAACGTGGCGGTAATCGGCTCCGGCCCGGCCGGATTGGCCGCCGCCCAGCAATTGACACGCCACGGACATCAAGTGGCGATCTTCGAAAAAGACGACCGCCTGGGCGGGCTTTTGCGTTACGGCATTCCCGACTTCAAAATGGAAAAACACGTCATCGACCGCCGCCTGGAACAGATGGTCGCCGAGGGCCTGAAGTGCGAGCCCAACGTCGAGGCGGGAGTAGACATAACCGGGGCGGAGTTGCGCGGGCGTTTCGACGCCGTGGTGCTGTGCATGGGCGCCGGCAAGGCCCGGCCGCTGGACGTGCCCGGCGCCGACCTGGCCGGCGTGCACATGGCCATGGATTATCTGCCGCAGCAGAACCGCCGCATCGCCGGCGACGCTGTTCCGAAAAGGGGACTGTCCCCTTTGTGCGCGGGGACTGTCCCCTTTTCCGATCGACGCCAAGGGTAAGAACGTAATCGTCGTGGGCGGCGGCGACACGGGTAGCGACTGCGTGGGCACGGCCATCCGCCAAGGGGCACTAAGCGTCCGCCAGTTGGAAATCCTCCCCCGCCCGCCCGAGGGCAAAAATCCCGAAACCCCCTGGCCCAACTGGCCAAAAATCATGCGCACCTCGTCCTCGCAGGAGGAAGGCTGCCAGCGCCACTGGAGCGCACTGACCAAGGCGCTTGCCGGTACGAACGGGCAAGTCACTCATCTTGCCGGCTGCGAAATCGATTGGGTCTCCGGCCCAAAGGGCTGGGAAATGAAGGAACTCCCCGGCACCGATTTCATTTTTCCCGCCGATATGATTCTTATCGCCATGGGCTTTTTACACGTGGTGCATGAAGGGCTGATAGAGCAGCTTGGGTTGCAACTCGACCGCCGTGGCAACGTGATCGTCGAACATTGGATGACCAGCGTGCCCGGCGTATTCGCCGCCGGCGACACCGTGCGCGGTGCGTCGCTAGTGGTCCACGCCATAAACCACGGCCGCTTTGCCGCCGCTGCAGCGGACAAGTGGCTGAAAGCGGACGCTCATCAATAGGAACTCGTTATTTAGCCCCTTATTTAGCCCCCGGTGAATACACCGGGGGCTTGAGCGACTGATTTTACGGTGCACAACATCTTTGCCCATTGGGAGTTACGTTATCGGGCGAATTATTTTGGCAATTTCACTAGAAAGTATGATTGATATGTCGCGATATTACGATATAATATCAATATGAAAGCCACGCGATCCATTAAACTGACGGAAATGAAGAGCCTGGAGGAGGCCGCAGAATGCCTGCGAACCTTGGCCCATCCGGTCCGCCTGCGGATGGTGCAGCTTATGCTTCAGGGCGAATTCACGGTGGGCGAGCTGGCCGAGTCCTGCGAAATCCCCAGCCACATGGCCTCCGAGCACCTGCGGATGATGCAGCACTGCGGATTTCTCAACCGCCGGCAAGAGGGCAGGAAAACATATTATCAAGTATCCGAACCGTCGGTGGAACGGATAATGAAATGCATTGAAAACCGCTTCGGCAGCGAATGTTATTAATGCAAAAAAAAATTTTAGTTAACGTGTCGTATTATCGCGATTATCAGATATATAGCCTACGCATTCACTCTTAGATCAATCAGGAGGATTGAAAACCATGAAACGCTTTTATCAAAAACACCGGCACCTGCTCGCGGTTGCGGGCATATCGATCATGGCCGCAATTTTACTGGTTTCCTGCCAATCGCCGCAAGGCATTTTCGGAACCGGAATGTGTCTATCATCAGCAAAACACTTAACAGCACAAGGAGAAGAAACAGTCATGAAAGCTTCATTACCAACCGCTCCCATCGAACACATCAGCGCGGACCAGTTCGACAAGAAAGTCCTCCAGTCGGACGTCCCGGTACTGGTCGATTTCTATGCCGAGTGGTGCGGCCCGTGCAAGGCGCTTGCCCCGCTCTTGGAAGAGGTCGCCCGGGAGACCCCGGACGCGAAAATCGTGAAGGTCAACGTGGACGAAAACTACGAACTGGCCGACCGCTACGACATCACCTCCATTCCCAGCCTGCTTTTGTTCAAAAACAGCAGCCTGGCCGAAAGGCATATGGGTCTGGCCAATAAAGCATTGTTAAAAAACATACTTACGCGCTGATGAATCGGCACGGTCGCACACGTTTGGACCATAAAATGGCATTGCACTGTTTTCACAGAAGTCATTAAATTGAAAGGACATAATCATGACAATCGAACGCGGATTACGAATGGCGGCGGGAATTGTGGTGCTTTTGAGCGTAACGCTGGGGTATTTTGTCAATCCGGCCTGGTTGCTGTTGACGGCCTTTGCCGGGCTGAACCTGCTGCAATCGGCCTTTACCAACTGGTGCCCGATGGTCTGGGTCTTTGCCCGCCTGGGGTGCCAGCCCTGCGCGGCCCAAAAAATCCAAGGTAAATTTTGAAAGAGGGGTAATCCCATCTTTGCCGGACACGCAAACATGGCGTCCGGAAAATTGGGACGGTCCCCATGTTAAATGGAGTGATCCATGAAAAACCTCGGCACGCTATTTTTGAAATTGCTGCAATGGACTTTTCGCCTGGCGTTGTTTCTCGCCTTTTCGGCAGGCGTCGTGGTGCTCATGTTGTGGTTGGCGGGAAAATTTACGCCGAAAGTGCCGACCGCCGTCCCGGCCCCTATGGGCGAAGCCTCGAATATAGCCGGCAGCGTGGCTAAGGTCCATTTCATCCGCCTGCCTCTTTACGAGTCGGCGGTAGGCACAATCCGCTCGGTGCACAAGACGACCATCGCCTCGAAGCTCCTGGCCCGCGTGGTGGAAGTGAATCTGAAGGCCGGCCAAAGCGTTCATGCCGGCGACGTGCTGGTGCGGCTCGACGACACCGACCTCAGGGCCAAGCTACAGCAGGCCAAGGCCGCCGTATCATCCGCCGATGCCGTGCATGCCCAGGCCGTTAGCGACGAAAAACGAGCCGCCCAACTCCGCAAAAACAACGTCGTCAGCCAACAGGAGTACGAAAAAGACGTGACCGCCGTCAACGCCTCGGCCGCCGACCTGCTCCGGCGCAGGAGGCCGTCAAGGAAATGCAGGCCACGCTGGACTACGCCACCATCCGCTCGCCCAGCGACGGAATCGTGACCGACAAGAGGATCGACATGGGCGACATGGTCACGCCCGGCCAGGTGCTCCTCACCCTGTTCGATCCGAAACAAATGCAGTTGGTCGCCTCGGTGCGCGAATCGCTGGCGTACAATCTGCAGGTCGGCCAGAAAATCGGGGTGAAAGTCGACGTGCTCAAGAAACTCTGTTCCGGAACCATAAGCGAAATCGTGCCCGAGGCCCAATCCGCCAGCCGCTCCTTCCAGGTAAAGGTCACCGGCCCTTGCCCGACAGGCATATACACCGGCATGTTCGGCCGCATCATGATCCCATTGCAGGAAGAGCAAGTCCTGGTAATCCCACGCCGGGCCGTAAGAAACGTGGGCCAATTGGAATTGGTAAATGTCGTGGAAAACGGCCGGCCGGCAATGCGGGCGATCCGCACCGGTCGGCAAATCGAAGACGACGTCGAAGTGCTCTCCGGGCTGAGCGAGGGCGAAGAAGTCCTGGTGCCCGCGGCGCCGGAATCGTCCGGATCGCAGTCATCGGGGGAGGCTTCACATGGCTGAGAATCCCGCCTGCGTTGAACATCACTTCACCAACAAGATCGTGAAGATCTTTTTGGATTCGAATCTCTCGCTGATCCTCATCATTCTGGCCATCGCCGTGGGACTGACCGCCCTGGGACTTACGCCGCGCGAGGAAGACCCGCAGATCGTAGTGCCCCTGGCCGACGTTTTTGTGAATTATCCCGGCCACTCGGCCGCCGAGGTGGAGCAACAAGTCGCCACGCCGCTGGAGCGGATCCTGTACCAGATCGACGGCGTGGAATACGTGTACTCGATGAGCCGCGAGGGCCGGGCCGTCATCACGGTGCGTTTTTACGTGGGCGAGGACCGCGAACGCAGCCTGGTAAAACTCAAAAAGAAAATCGATGAGAATCTAGACATCGTCCCGCCCGGCGTGACAAGCTGGATCGTCAAGCCCGTCGAAATCGACGACGTGCCGATAGTAACCCTGACACTTTCAGGCAAGTCTGATATTCCCAATGCCGGGCCGTCCGACTACATGACCCTGCGGCGCGTGGCCGAGGAGCTCACGCAGCGCCTCGCGGACGTCAAGGATGTGTCGCGGGCGTACGTGGTGGGCGGGCGGCAGCGCGTGGTGCAAATCGAAATGGACCCCGACCGCATGGCCGCATACCATGTTACGCCGCTCGTGTTGCAACAGGCCGTCGAAGGATCGAACGTGCTTGAAACGGCGGGCGAAATCCGCAGCCGCGACCGCCTCATCCGCGTGGATGCCGGAATGCCCTTTTCCGACCCCCGCCAACTCGACGACCTGGTGGTAAGCGTGTTCGACGGCCGGCCGGTGTTCCTCAAGGACGTGGCCCGGGTGGTCGATGGGCCGGAAGAAATCGACAACTACGTCCGCCACGGCTGGGGGCCTGCCCGGGGATTTACAAAACACGAATTCTTCCCCGGCACTGTACTCGGTGAAAACACTCTCCCCTCTCCCGACCAACCTTCGGTCGGTGCCCGGAGAGGCACCCAGAGGGTACCCGGGGGTGAGGGTTTAACCGATACAACTCGCCCTCACCCTAACCCTCTCCCAAAGGGAGAGGGGACATTTGAAGGCAGTCCCCAAACCCAATCCGCCCAAGGCCAATCCCAGCCGGCCGTGACCATTGCCATCGCCAAGAAAAAAGGCGCAAACGCCGTGTGGGTCGCCAATGCCGTGATTGAAAAGGCCGAGAGCCTGCGCCGAACCATCGTGCCAAAGGACATGGAACTGATCGTCACCCGCAACTACGGACTCACCTCCAACGAAAAAGTCAACGACCTGGTCGAGGCCCTGGCCGTGGCGGTCATAATTGTCGTTGCCCTGCTCACGTTCGGCTTGGGATGGCGCGAGGCCTTTATAGTCGCGGTGGCCGTGCCCGTGGTATTCGGTTTGACCTTGGCCGTGAACATGATGCTGGGCTTTACGATCAATCGCGTCACGCTATTCGCGTTGATCCTGTCGCTGGGGCTCTTGGTGGACGACCCGATCGTGGACGTGGAGAACATCTCCCGGCACTTCGCGCTGCGAAAAAAAGCCACGCGGCGGATCGTGCTCGAGGCGGTGTCTGAAATCCGCCCGCCCTTGATCACCGCCACGCTGGCCGTGATCGTAAGTTTCCTGCCCATGTTCTTCATCACCGGGATGATGGGTCCGTACATGCGCCCCATGGCGCTCAACGTGCCGGTAACAATGATCATGTCGATGGTCGTGGCCTTTACAATCACGCCGTGGATGGCGTATCACATGCTCAAGCGCAAGTACGGCAAAGGAGGCGCGCCCGATCACACGCACCACGACCCGCACGACCTGGACGCGGTAAAGCAGTCGAAGCTATACAAAATTTTCTATCCCTTGATGGCCCCGCTATTAAAGTTCCGCCCGCTGGCGTGGTTGTTCCTGGCCGTGATCGCGGTTTTGACCGTGGGGGCGATGAGCCTGGCGGCTTTGCGCGACGTGCCTTTGAAAATGCTGCCTTTCGACAACAAAAACGAGTTGCTCCTGGTCTTGGATTTCGACGAGGGCACAACCCTGGAGCGATCCGACGCGGCGGTCCGCGATTTCGAGTCCTACCTGGCCTCCGTGCCCGAGGTTGCCGATTACACTAGCTACGTAGGCCTGGCCTCGCCCATGGATTTCAACGGGCTGGTGCGGCATTATTATCTCCGCCGCGGCGACGACGTGGCCGAACTGCGGATCGACCTAGCCGGTAAGAAAAACCGCGACGCTGCAGAGCCATGCCATCGGCCTGCGCATGCGCAGCGAGTTGCAGGCCATTGCCGACCGGCATCACGCCCGCATGAAACTCGTGGAAACCCCGCCCGGCCCGCCGGTCATCGCCACAGTGGTGGCCGAAGTCTACGGCCAGCCGGACAATAGTTACGACGACATTCTTTTAGTCGCCGACGCAGTCCGGGACCGCATGGCCGCCGAGCCGGGCGTGGTCAACGTGGACGACGTCCGCGAAGCACCCGAGGAAAAACTCACCTTCATTGCCGACAAGGAAAAAGCGGCTTTAAACGGCATCTCCACCCGGCAGATCGCCGACACCTTGCAGGCGGTTTTAAAAGGCGACGCCGTAGGACTGATCCGCTCCGATACCGAACGCAACCCGCTCAGGATCGAGCTGCGCGTGCCCGAGGCTAAGCGTACCAGTTCCGCGGATTTGGCGCACATCGAGGTAAGAGGCGACACCGGGCAGTTGGTCTCGCTGGCCGAACTGGGGCGCTGGGAAAAAACCCGCGTCGATCAGACCATCTACCACAAAAACCTGGAACGCGTGGCATACGTGTTCGCCGAGACCGCCGGGCGCCCGCCCGCCGACGTGGTCGTGGACGTGCAGATGGATAAGACTAATAAAATTCCTCCCGCAGACGCAAGTAAGCAAACCTCCCCTCTCCCTTTGGGAGAGGGGCTAGGGGTGAGGGCGTCTTCAATCAAGGCATCCATTACCCACATCGGCAACGGCTGGCTGGCCGACGTCCCCGCACGCCCGGTGGCCGCTCGCACGTTCTTTTCCAATGGCGGCGGCATCCCCTGGGGCCTCATGTCGGGCTTTAAGGTGGATTTCGCCGGCGAAGGCGAGTGGAAAATCACCCTCGACGTGTTCCGCGACCTGGGCCTGGCCTTCGGCGCGGCAATGATCGCCATCTACATCCTGCTGGTCGCCCAAACCGGATCGTTCGCCATTCCCCTGGTCGTGATGCTGGCAATCCCGCTAACGATCCTGGGCGTGATGCCCGGCTTCTGGCTCTTAAACGCGGTGAATTCCCAAACCGTGGGCGGGTTCATCGATCCGGTCTATTTCACTGCCACGGGCATGATCGGCATGATCGCCCTGGCGGGGATCGTGACCCGCGACTCGATCATCCTCGTGGATTTCATTCACCTCTCACTTGCCCGGGGCCGTTCGCTTTTCGACGCCATCATGGAAAGCCGCGTGGTCCGGCTCCGCCCGATACTCTTAACCGCCACCGCCGCCATGCTGGGTGCCGCCCCGATCATCGTCAACCCGGTCTTCTCCGGCCTTGCCTGGTCGCTGATCTTCGGACTTTTCGCCTCGACCCTTTTCACGCTGTTCGTAATCCCCATCGCCTACTGGCTGATCTATTCCAAAACGCCCGGCCACGGCCTGCCGCAATCGGCCATGGAGCGGGAAGATGTGTAAGCGGTAGACAGTGGGCAGTGGGCGGTGTACAGTGGGCAAGAAGGCACTGTTGGGCAAGCCGGGCGCCAATGGGCGCCATGCCTCGCATGGCAGTTTGATCGATGGATCCAGTCGCGAAAAATCCGTGTCAAGAATCTTGACAAGCTTGTCATAGTAAGGGATAATGGCTTATGGTAAAGGTTTGCATAACACCCCAAGCCTTAAGACAGGCCGAAGAACTTAATGAGCCGATCCTTACCCGTGTGATGCAATTGGTAGAGAGATTGAAGAAATGGCCTGATGTTAGCGGGGTCAAACCGCTCTCTGGAAAATTGGCCGGATATTATCGTTTACGAACCGGCGATTACCGCGTTCAATTTCGCGTGGAAAGAGACGCGATTATTATCGAAAAGATAGGACACAGGGATCGATTTTACGATTAATTTGGGGCTATCCCGATTTTTTACCCGGCAAAAATGGGACTGCCGCATTCATTCGAGGACTAACAATGCACACGCAAATTCAAACCATTAGTTTGGCAGGCGAGCGTTTTGTGATATTGCCGGAGGCGGAATATCGCAAACTCAAAGGCGCGAACGTGGAGCCTTTGTTGCCCAGCCCCGACGCCAAGGGGAATTATCCGGCGGCCGAAGCCCTGCGCGTGGTGCTCGCCCGCAAGATTTCAAGGCGGCGTCGTGCGGCTGGTCTGACCCAAGTGAAACTGGCCAAACTCGCCGGCATCCGCCCCGAAACCCTCAACCGCCTGGAACAAGGTAAACACACCCCCAGCATGCAAACCATCAACAAAATCGACCGGGCGCTGAATAAGGCAGAGAAAAGGTCGGAGTTATGAAGGATGAAGGATGAGGGATTAGCGATGCGCCTCCGGTCTACAGTCTAAAACCTATGTGGTGGGCGATGGGCAGCGGGCAGGAAAGCACTGCTGGGCAAACCAGCAGTGGCAGCCGGCATGTTAGGAAATACCCCCTCTTGCGTATCAAGCGGAAAAAACTAGATTAGGTTATACTGTAGTCTAATAGTGAACGCAAACTACTTTTTCTACCGACTAAAATATAAGGTGTATCCTTTTTTATATAGTGACTAATGATTAATCAACTGAGATTGAAAATCCCACTTTTTATGATTCACTTGGAAAGGACCTTTCAATGGATTATCCGTATGAGATATTCCCGCGATCTTTGGTAAAGAATGTAATTTTTCAGATTAAATTTCCGAACCTTTTTTATTTGAAAGATCGAATTGGTGACTTTCAGACAAAAATCATGAAAGATTTTCCGGAGTCTAATTTGATAATACGTCGTCCGATTTTAATAACAACCGAAACTGACAAAGATAAGCGTGATAAATTAGTAGATGATTTGCAAGATGAAAGTGCTAGTTCCGTTTGGCAATTTAAGTCAGAACGAGGTGTCGTACTTGAAATCACTAAAGACTCTCTAAGTCTAGTTTCCCTAAGTCATAAAAGTTATAGCTCTGGAGATCAACCATTCAAAAACATAATTGATACCACTGCTAAGTCTTTTTTAGAATTGGTCAAAATACCTATCATTAAACGAATTGGATTACGCTATATCGACGAAGGACCTATTCCAGAAAATAATACAGCATCGTTTCTTAATCATTATAACACAGCATTTCCTCTACAACGATTTTCTTTAGAGCAGTCTGAAGAAATGAGTTTTGTAACTATAGTACAACGCGATCCACATAAACTTCGTTATAAAGAATCATTCAAAGGTAACCCTGGCGAACAAAAATTGATTCTGGATTTCGATGCATGGGCAGAAAATATTAATTCCACCGAACTTCTTAAAGTGGCAGATGAACTTCACGATATACTATGGAGAGAATTTCGAGATACCGTCAAAGAACCTGTATTAGAATATATGAGGGAATCATTGGAGAGTAGTAATCATGGCTGACTTTTCTAAAAAACGGAATATAGGTGCAACAGGTGCTCAATTTGAAACAGAGCAATATAAACGAGTTATTATACCATTCGGCAAGTATGAGATTGTTGCTCGTCTTACTGAAGACAATAGGCTCATAGATATAGTTGAATTGCGAATCAAGCAAGATTTTCTTTCTCCTGAACAACGTGTTTCAACTAGTGGTTACCTTGATGTTGATGAGTTTTACCAGGAGTAACTGCCTTGAGTGGATTCTATGAGGATAAGCCGGAACCAAAACTGCGTTTTGGAGATATTATCACAGGTTTTCAAGTTGCTTTCCCTCAGATACACAAACCAATTACAACAATTCCTTGTGATTGGGGTATAAGCGTAATTCAACCGTTGTATCTAGTAATATTGACGCCTTGTTGTTCGATTGAGAAAAAGTCGTTCAATCTTGCCCCACTCTTTCAGATTCGTCCAGCCTTCTTAGACAACGAATACTTCA
This sequence comes from Pirellulales bacterium, assembly GCA_963838495.1. GTDB lineage: Bacteria > Planctomycetota > Planctomycetia > Pirellulales > Thermoguttaceae > JBEKIK01. The sequence continues at coordinate 2,835,355 of CAWIRC010000001.1, forward strand.
AAAGTGATTTAACACACATCAATCGCAAAGTACAACCTGAATTAAGTGTTCCTCGTGAAATATGGGAAAATAAACTTCCTCCGGAACGTAAAGAAAAATTATTGGCTGCGGGAGTATCTTATACAAATCTAGAAATCTTTATTTATGCACCACATGATTTATTAGAAAAATATATCCTTAATCGTAAGCCTCCAATAAAAATGGGTTATTACCTGATTGATTTTAAGACTATATGCAGAATTGATTGTAATGAAATCGAACGAGAGAAAAATGCCCCAACAGTAACAAAGATTTTGCAGCTTACTATACCAGTACGTCAGGAATTGCGTGAAAAACTTGCATTCTATTATGGGCGGGTACCTGATGAAGACTTGCCATAGCCCACAATAAAGTTACTTTGACACTTGTTGCTGCGAATAGTATGGTATCAAAGAAATTGAGCGGGTAAACACGTCGGGTGTCACTGCAGGCTTATCCAGCAGTGCACTTCCAGTGATTTTACTCCCCCAACTAACCGGCATCCATCCCACACTCGTTTTTCGCTCTTTTGGCTTTTCGTGATAAAAGTGGGACGTATTTGGACGGAAAATCAGTAGTCAGCTATCAGCAGTCAGCTTTCAGCCTGAACCCTGACCACTGACCTCTGAAGCTTAATTGCCTTTGGCGGGGAGGCGGGCGGGGATAAAAAACTCGGATTATCCGATAACCGTTATTAGAGCTTTTCGATAAAGGGGTATTTCATTCCAGGTTCGGAGGTAAGCTCGATTAGTACGTCGCTTCTGGGGCCGGGGATTTCTATTTCCAAGCCGGAGGTGTCGGGATCGGCGTATTTTTTGGGGGCGTACCATCGCATTTTTGTGGCGCTAAGGCCTTCGCCAGCGCTTACGGCGACGGGATGTTTGCCCATAAAGCAGCCGTCGTTTTCTGAAAACGTGGTAAGTCTAAACCTTCCGTCCCGGCCTATTCCGCCGGATGCCATGCGTTGATTTTGGGGGAAAAATTTCACCACGCCAAATTCCAAAGGTTTGCCGTCGAGAAGGACCAGGCCTGAAACCGGCACGCGTTTGGGCAGATTATCTCCGCAGCCGTCGATCGACGCCATGCAGAATGGCAAAAGCAAGGCCCAAAACAGAGCTGAAGGGCGTGAATATTTCATGTTCAATATTCCCCGGGGACGACTTCTTTGCTTGCCCGGGTGGAAAGGGCCTGGTATAAATTCGTGGCAATCGAGTCAACGATGTAGGCCACGTGCCCGTCGCCAAATGCGAAATTGGCGCCGCCTTTGTGATAACTTCCAAATGCGCCGGTGAAAAACCATTCGCCCGATGTTACGATATAATGGTCTACGTCAACCGGCGCCGGCAAGGAGGATACCGGGAAAGTGTTTAGAGGGTTATGAGTGGAACGGATAGTCGAATGTCGCTGTCCGGCCGTCCATTTATTCAAGCCGTCTCTATCTTCGCCGACAAATAAGGTGTGCGACACCCCGTCAACGATGTCCTTTCTTGTGAATTCCTTTTTGTATATGAATGGACCGTCGTTATTGATTTTTATTGTCCAAGGGTGGCCCGGCGGTCCATGGGTGCCGCCAACCATGGCATAACTGCCGGTGGCCCCCGGCGCGCACGTCGTCCGTGTCTCCGGAGAGGTTGGTCATGGGAGGCGTTGGGTCCGAGGGACAAACGATTTCCGGCGGGCGCGCCAGCACGGCAATGCCGTTATGGCTGGTTGGGAGCTGATCGATATCGGCCCGCCAAAGAGTTTTCAAGTCAAAAGTATTGTAGATCCCGGATAGTTCCATAAAAGGAAGGATTATAACAAACGTGCTGAAGCCAAGCCGCGACTCGGGCGGATCGCCGTTGCAGGAGACGCAATTGTTGACCACATAGCTGGGCATTCTGGGGTTGGGATGCTGATTCATCTGGTCTTGTTCGGCGGCGTTGGCGGGATTAGTGATGCCGTCGCATCCCTTCCGCCCAGGGGGAAATTTTTTATGTGCGCCCTCATACCCGTCTATGGCTAAGCCGATCTGTTTGAGGTTATTGACGCATTGTGAACGCCGGGCGGCTTCCCGGGCCGCCTGGATGGCAGGCAACAAGAGCGCGATCAATATGCCGATGATGGCGATTACCACCAGTAATTCGACCAGCGTAAATGCCGCTTTTCGGCCCATTGGTCCAGCCGTCGTTTCTTTGCTGCAGCAGGTCATTTTTGTTCCTCCAATTGAAGGACTGCTGTTTAAAGTGCAAAAAACCAAATTAATACTATACAGAACGTGGGCCGCCCGCTAACTGCCGACTTTTGTCTTGCCGACGTTTAGCAGTTCGATGCGAGTAATGCGTAATAGATAGAAATAGACCGCGCCGGACAAACTTTAATCTCGGCTTGGATAAGGCAATGACCGCCTCGCGCCGCGTGACGAGCATCATCGCCGCACGCCGAATCATGCACAGACCCATCGGCGAAAAATACCCGAAAAGGTTCGAACGGCTCGCGGCGACGATGTTCACCAGTGGATTCGGTTGTCATGGCAATTGATTTTATTCGCACAAATTTCCAATACAAATGGCGGATTAATTATAACCGTCAAAACGCCAAGCGTCAATAAAACTTGCTTCCACGCCCAAGGTTCCCCAGGGCGTTGCCCTGGGCTGGGAGAATTAAGAGCCTTTGGCCCAAAAAGCCATTTAAGGGGTTTTAACAAAACCGGGATATGGATGTACTCCTCTCGCTCCGCGTGAGGAGTACGTTTTGTTAGCGCCCCTAATTCTCCCATTAGTTATTCATTTACACTAATTGCCCTCGGCGGGCAATCGGGCGGGGATGGGGAGCTTGATGGTGAATTGCGTGCCGCGGGCGGGTTCGCTTTGTAAAGAAATGTCGCCGCCGTGGGCGTGGATTACCCTTTGCGCGATGGGCAGGCCCAGACCGGAACCGCCGCGCTTGGTGGAATAGAACGCGTCGAAGGCGCGCAAACGGGTGTCGGCGTCCATGCCGCAGCCGGAGTCGATCAGGTCCAACGCCACGCCGTCGGCGGTGCCGTAGGTGCGGATCACGAGCTGCCCGCCGCCGGGCATGGCCTGCTCGGCGTTGAGAATTAAATTCAAAAGCGCGCCGTGAAACGCCTCGGGATCGAGAAGCACCATGGGCAGGTCGCCGGAGAGATAATCGATCACCTCGATGCCGGCCTTTTCCGCCTTGGGCCGGTAAAAATCCAGCACGCGGCGGACCTGGGCGTTAAGATCGCAGGGCTCCGTGCGCAGGCGATGGGCCTTGGCAAAACTGAGAAAATCGTCCAAAAGAACTTGCAGGCGCCGGCATTCCTGCTGGACGAGTTCGATTTTTTTCATCGCCCGGCGGTCACGGGGCGAAGGGCTGTCGCGCAGGTCTTCGGAGAGCAGTTCCATGTTCAGGCGGATGGTGGAGAGCGGATTTTTTATCTCGTGGGCCAGCCCGCCGGCCAGGCGCACGATCTGCGCATATTGATCAACGAGTTTTTGGTTGACCTCGTCGGCAGACTGGCGGGCGGAATTAGGCATGGAAAGGATGGTGGTTAGTGGGCAGTGGGCGGTGAGCAGCAAACAGGAGTATGCAGTGGTCAGGGTTCAGGGTTCAGCATTTATGACCCATAAATTATTCTCACGCGGAGCAGGGGGACAAGAGAAAATTCCGGACCAATAGATTACAAATAATCATTAAGCCCACGGGTTGCAACCCGTGGGCTTTGGTTTTTTTCCATGATGTAAGCCCCGATAGGTCGGGGCGCGTTTCACGCACCCTACGCGAGCTAAAAAACTATCTTCTTCCGCCGTTGCCGCCCTTGGGATTCAGTTCCTTGAGGGCTGCGCGGCGGCTGAGTTTGACGCGGTCCTGATCGTCGATGGAGATCACCTTGACCTGCATGGGATCGCCCACCTTGCAGACTTCGGACACGCTGTTGACGTATTCGTCGGCCAATTCGCTGATGTGGCACAGTCCGTCCTTGCCGGGCAGGATTTCCACGAAGGCCCCGAATTCCTTGACGCTGGTCACCCGGCCGTCGTAAATCTTGCCGATTTCCACCGAGGCGGTGAGGGCCTCGATCTTGGCCATGGCTTCCTTTGCGCCTTCCATGATGTTGCAGGCCACGGTCACAGTGCCGTCGTCTTCGACCTCGATAATGGCGCCGGTGGCGTCCTGGATGGAGCGGATCATCTTTCCGCCCGGGCCGATCAGAAGCCCGATCTTCTCCGGGTCGATGCGGGTCCTGAGCAATCGCGGGGCCCAATGCGAAATCTCCGGACGGGGCCGGTTGATGCTGGTGAGCATGGTGCGGAGGATTTCGATCCGCGCCTCGCGGGCCTGCATCAAGGTGTTTTTTACGATCTCTTCGTCGATGCCCTTGATCTTCAGGTCCAACTGGATGCCGGTGATGCCGTTTTGCGTGCCGGAGATTTTGAAATCCATGTCGCCGTAGTGGTCTTCCTCGCCGAGGATGTCGGTCAGGAGCACGTAGCGCTCCGGCTCCTTGACCAGCCCGATGGAAATGCCGGCCACTGGATTGCTGATTGGGACTCCGGCGGCCATCAAGGCCAGGGTGGCCGCGCAGACCGTGGCCATGGAACTGGAGCCGTTCGATTCGAGGATGTCGGAAATAATGCGGATGGTGTAAGGGAAGTCGTTTGGGTCGGGCAAGACGGGCTTAAGGCTGCGTTCGGCCAGTGCCCCGTGCCCGATCTCACGCCGGCCGGGACCACGGATGGGCCGGCATTCGCCCACCGAATACGGCGGGAAATAATAATGCAGCATGAACTTCTGCGTGTATTCTTCCAAGAGGCCGTCCACGCGTTGTTCGTCGCGGCCGGTGCCCAGCGTGACCGTGGCCAGCGCCTGTGTTTCGCCGCGTTGGAAAAGGGCCGATCCGTGCACCCGCGGCAGCAGATCGACCTGGCAGGAGATGGGGCGCAGTTTTTTGTACTCGCGCCCGTCCGCCCGTGTGCCGGAAAGGATCGAATCGCGGACCACGCGCTGCTCCAAAGCTTCCCAGGCGGCCTTGAAGGCCTCGGGCGTAATCGCGTCCTCGGCCTTGGGGTCGGGAACCATCTCGGCGATGATCTGCTGTTTAAGCCGTCGCAGGCGTCTGCCCGGGCCTGCTTGCCCTCGGTTTGCTTGGCCGTGCGGAGGGAGTCGTAGCACCGCTCCATGAGCTTTTCGACCAAGACATTCGGCTCGGCAGCGGGATATTCGGTTTTGGGCATGCCGGCCTTGGCCATCAGCTCTTCCTGCATTTCGCAAATCTGCCGGATGTACTGGTGGGCCGAGAGAATGCACTCGGCCATTCGATCCTCGGGCATTTCACTGGCGAAACCCTCGATCATCAAAATCGATTCCTTGTTGCCGGAAACGATGAGGTCCAGATCGCTTTGTTCCAGTTCGTCGTGGGTGGGGAAGGGGATGATTTCGCCGTCAACAAAGCCCAGGCGTATCGAACCGATCGGCCCCTGAAAGGGCAAGGGCGAGATGCAAAGCGAGGCCGAGGCCCCGTTCATGGCCAGCACGTCCGGATCGTTCTGCCGGTCGGAGGCCAGGACCGTGGACAGGACTTGCACTTCGTCCATGTACGAATCGGGAAACAAGGGCCGGATGGGCCGGTCCATGAGCCTGGAGGTGAGGGTTTCCTTGGTCGTGGGGCGGCCTTCGCGTTTGAGGAATCCGCCGGGGAATTTTCCGGCCGCCGCCACCCGCTCGCGATAATCGCAAGTCAGGGGAAAGAAATCGCCGGGCCTGGGCGGCCCGGATGCGGCCGCCGTTAAGACGACCGTTTCGCCGTATTGGACTAGACAACTGCCGGCTGCTTGTTTTGCCAGTTCGCCGGATTCGATGGAAAGAGTCGATGCTCCGATTTGACGTTCAATTCTGACTTTCAATGTTAATTCCCACTTTCATCTGGTTGCGAGACTTGCACAATATGCGAGAAGGAAAAAGCGTCGCGGGAAATGCCGCCGGCTACACCGCACGAAGCCACGATTGGCAACGTGCCCCTGCCGGGCGGGCCGGCCTCGATGAAAGGCCAAAAAGCTCCCATGCCATACGTTGCGGCGGCAGTTAAACCGCTGTCCCAACACTCGGACTACTTGCGGATGTCGAGATGCCGAATAATGTCGAGGTAACGCTGCGGATCGACCTTCTTGAGATAATCCAACAGCCGCCGCCGCCTACCTACCATCATCAACAAACCCCGCCGACAGGCATGGTCCCGCTTGTGTGACTGCAGATGTTCGGTCAAGCCGTTAATCCGCGACGTAAGCAGGGCGACTTGGACCTCGGGAGATCCGGTGTCCGCCGGACCCCGCCGATATTGCCCAATCAATTCTTGCTTCCGCACCTTTGTTTCGCTCATTTGCTACCGCGACCGCTTTGACCCGGTTGGCTCGGGATGCTTCCCTATGAAGCGCGATCCTCCCACTTTCTAGTGAAATCTCTTCCTACTTGTTTGTAATAACTACTAAGTTAATCCAGCCTACCAAATATGGATTCCTACGCAAGAGGTGTTATAAGCGATCAGGAAAAAAACGAAAAACGCCCGCCAAACCACCTCTTTGAGTGGTATGCGTGGACAAATATCGTGAAATTGGGTATTTTGAGCCCTGTTTAATTAATACTTTTTTAATAAACAATACATGACAATCCCCATGCGATTTTGCCTGTTCTTCCTGGTTTTGACCGTAACAATCCTAGTTCCTGCCTGCCGGCACGGTCCTGATCTGGGCCTGGTCCAAGGCACTATAACGCTCGATGGTCGGCCATTGGCCGGGGCCACCGTAATATTTGAACCCAAGACAGGCGGGCATGCATCCAGGGCCACCACCGACAACTCCGGCCATTACCAACTGGTTTACCTCCGCGATATCGCCGGCGCACGAATTGGAACGCATATAGTAAAGGTCTTCACCGCATCGGAGGATGATCCAAAAGAACGCATCCCCGCCCGCTATAACAAGAAATCCACCCTCACCGCCAATGTGGCCCCCGGAACAAATGAGAGCGACTTCAATTTGACCTCCCGATAGCCCGCAAAATGAAACATCAAGTCAGCCATAAAGCCGCGACCGGCGGTCGCGAACAATATCATCCAACATTTTCCGCTCCGGCATCTACCGCCATGAAACACGTATCCAATCATTTGAACATGCTCTCATTGGGAATAATTTCGTTATCTGTTCTAATCGTAGATGCCGGCGCATCGAATTCCGCCGAGCCAAATGCCGGGCCCGATGCAGTTCGCGTGGCCGCGGTGCAGTTCATCTCGCGCTGGGCAAGGCCCGATGAGAATCGCAAGAATTTGGAACCGCTCGTGCGCGAGGCAGCGAAAAACGGGGCCAAAATCGTGGTCTTGCCCGAAACCGCCATAAGCTCTTACATGAGCCACGACATCCGCCTGACATGGCAAGTCGGAAATCGCGCTGTTTCGCCCGGGCTGCAAGGCGTTTCGCCGGAAAAGGTGGCCGAAACCGTGCCCGGCCAGTCAACTAGGATTTTCGGCGCCCTGGCCAAGGAATTGGGCATTTATCTTACGGCCCCATTCATCGAATTCGATCCCAAGCAAAACAAGTGTTTCAATACCGTGGTGCTATTGGATCCCAAGGGCGAAATCGCCTTGCACTACCGCAAGCTGAATCCCTGGCCTTATGCCGAGCGTGGTTGGGCCACACCCGGCGACCGCGGCCAGCAATTCATCGACACGCCCTACGGCCGGCTGGGCCTGCTGATATGTTTCGACATCAATTACGAACCGCCGAAACTCAAGGAGAACCACGTCGATCATCTGCTGTACTCGATCGCTTGGGTCGATAATGCGAAAAGCGATTGGTTCACGAAGCGATTGCCCGAGATCGCGCGAAAAGCGGACGTAAACATCATCGGCGCAAATTGGTCGGTACCCGATCAACCCGGCTGGTACGGCTACGGCCAAACCGAGATCATCCGCCGCAACGGCGAAGTGGCCGCAAAAGTGAAAAACGATCTGGGCAATGAAATAATCTATGCCGACCTGCCGATACTGAAAGGGAAGTAATGAGTTTATAAACCAGTCCCCTCTCCCTCCGGGAGAGGGTTAGGGTGAGGGTGCCTTCTGAGAAGATTTCACCCATTATTCCACGTTTTAATCAATTCATCTATCCGTCTGATCCAATCTTTAAGATCACGGCAAGCTAAATCTCCTGGTTCCATTAGTGCGCTAATCTCGTGAGCGCATTTTACCTTTGCCCTGTCGTAATTCACTATTTTTCCGTCAAGGGCTCTGTTCATGCATTCTTGAATTTTCTCATTTTGGTCAAATTCAACTGGCATCACGTTGTCAGGATGTTTTATCTTAAGGTATCTTTCGATTAATGCACTCGGTAAATAATTTTCTATTTCTCTACCCTCTGTGATCCAACATTTATTTTCTCCAAGTTCATTTTTTATTCTTTCCTTATATTCTTTCAATTCAATGCAATCTGCCGTTCCATCTCGGTCAATCACGACGATTACATTTCGATTAATTTTCAATAATTCGATAAGGTCTGATGGTCCCGAATCATCGGCCGTCAAATTTGCCAAGCAGGCCCCACCGTAAAACATAATTGAATAATGTATACCCTCAATGTGTTTAGCACCCTGTAATTCCAGCCAGCGCTTTATATAGATACGATCACTAGGCCCTTCGACCCAGATTATTCCATTTGTTTGCAATAAATCGCTTGCTTGATACGCCAAGTCGTTGAGAATTGTTCTAGTATGATCATTGGTAAGTCTTCTATTTATGAAAGATTCCCTTCCATCAAATGATACATGATATATATTTACTCCCTGTTCCATATCAAGTAAAACATTTGAATGCGTCGCAATAAAATAAGTATTATTCGTTGTATTTAGGAAGCGGATGAATCGCCTTAAGAGCTCGGGGTGAAGGTGTATTTCAGGTTCCTCAATACACACCCAACGGTTTTGATAGATTGCCAAACTTGAACAAATTATTACTAATTCATGAACACCGGTTCCATAATCAGAGAGGGATAAACGATTCCCGTATATGGTCAGGTATATATCGTCTCCACCGTGGGGTATTTCCATCGCTAAATTATCGACGTTGAGCAAATACGCAACATCATGCTCTATTTGCTCAAAGCGCCTTTGGTCTTCCTCAAGCCCCTTTATGGGATGCTGCATTTTTGACAATTGTGAAATCAAATTCATTCCCGAAACGATTTCTGCGTTTTTGATACCGCTATCTGTTCGGACTTCTCGAATTGCTGGAATATAAATCAAGTCTTTGAGATTATTTTTAAATTCCGTTATAAGCCTTGTGTAGATTATGTTCGCTAATCTTTGGATAAATTCATTTCGATTATCTCGAATACTGATGGCAATATTGTGAACCAAATCATTTGTTAGTGATCGGTATAGCTCCACTAAACCTTGCGTTTCGAGTAATGTGATTTTGTCACAATATGGTTTACGCACGTTGGAACAATCAATCCAAATTTCAAACTGGCTATCGGGTGAGATCTTTTTGAAATAACATTGGTTTACTTCGTTCTCGAATTTGAATGCCAATCCGAAAGTAACCGCGCCGCCCAAAGGCCTATGAATATCGGCTTGAGCAAAAGTTTTTTCGTCGATATTCTGTTGCGACACTATTCGGAGAAAACGGAGGACATTTGATTTTCCTGAGTTATTCTTTCCTATAAATACATTAAGTTTTCCGTAATCTTCGATCATGGCACCTGTATTGCCAAAACTTCTGTAGTTTTTTATGCCGAAACCAGTGATTTTCATAGGACACCTAGAAACAGAAATGCCGCAGAGTCTTACCAATTACGGTTTAGGTTCGAAGGCTACCCTAGACCTTCATACTGCAAGATTCACGTACTCATGCTCATTATAATACCGGTTTTCGCGTGTGCCAGTCGGTGGCTTGCTGGAACATGTTCGCGCCGCGCAGGAGGCGGTCTTCTTCGAAGGGTGGGGCCTGGAGTTGCAGGCCGATGGGCAAGCCGGCGGAGGAGAAGCCGCAGGGGATGGAGATGCCGGGCAGGCCGGCAAGGTTCAGGCTCACCGTGTATAGATCGAAAAGGTACATGGCCAGCGGATCGTCAACCTTTTCGCCGAGTTTGAAGGCCGGCGTGGGTGTGACCGGCCCGGCAATAAGATCGACTTCTTCGAACGCACGATCAAAATCCTGGCGGATCAGCCGCCGGACTTTCAGGGCCTTTTTGTAATACGCGTCGTAATATCCGGCGCTTAGGGCGTAGGTGCCGAGCATGATGCGGCGCTTGACTTCCGGGCCAAAACCCTCGGACCGGCTGCGGCGGTACATGCGAATGAGCGCGTTTTCCAGCTTGTCCGCGCCGGCACGGTCGCCCGATTTTATCAGCGCCCGGCGCTGGGCCTCGAGTTCGTCGGCCATTTCCTTTTCGTTGGTGCGATGCCCGTAGTGCACGCCGTCGTAGCGGGCCAGGTTGCTCGAGGCCTCGCACGGGGCGATGATGTAATACGTGGCCACGGCATATTTCCCGTGCGGCAGCGAAACCTCTTTGACCGTCGCCCCCAGCGATTGGTACACGCGAATCGCCTCGCGCACGGCCGCCTCGACCTCGGCATCCAATCCCTCGCCAAAATGCTCGCGCACCAGCCCGATGCGGAGATTTTCCAGCCGTGTGCCGACGGTTTGTGTATACGGCGGCACGGGCACGTCGATCGATGTGGAGTCCTGCGGATCGTGCCCGGCAAGGATTTCCAAGAGCAGCGCCAGGTCACGCGCCGTGTGTCCCAGGGGCCCGATCTGGTCGAGGCTGCTGGCAAAGGCCACCAGTCCGTAGCGGCTCACGCGGCCGTAGGTGGGTTTCATGCCGGAGATGCCGCACAGGCCGGCCGGGCAGCGGATCGATCCGCCGGTATCGCTGCCTACTGCGAGAGGAGCCATTTGCGCGGCCACGCACGCCGCCGAGCCGCCGCTTGACCCGCCGGGGATGCGCGTAAGGTCCCAGGGATTATGGACGGGAAAGAAGCCGGAGTTCTCGTTCGACCCGCCCATGGCAAACTCGTCCATGTTGGTCTTGCCTATGAGCACGGCGTCGGCTGCCTTGAGCTTTGTAATTACGGTGGCGTCGTACGGGGGCCGGAAATTTTCCAAAATCCGCGATGCGCAGGTGGTAGGTTCGCCCTTTGTGCAGAGCAGGTCCTTTATGGCCACGGGCAGGCCGGCCAGGCGTCCGAGCGGTTTGCCTGCCTTGCGCGCGCGTCGATTTCTTCGGCCCGGGTAAGAGCGGCCGGCGGATCGACCCGTAAAAAGGCCTTCACCTTGCCGTCGCACTGGGTGATGCGGTCGAGATACGTCCGGGTAAGATCGACCGAAGAAACCTCGCCGGTTTTGAGTCGGCCCACAAGTTCCACGGCTGTTTGGTCGATCAATGCCATTTTACTGCAAAATGCCGCCGCGCTCCCCTGCGGGTCGCGGCTAAACGGAATAAAAAAATTGGTAAAACCGAACTTTGAATTTCCGAATGGCTTCGGTCAATTGTAAACGATAAACTTGTCACACTTCGCCCAGCACCGCGGGGACGAGGTAGCACTCGGCGTCGCGGTGCGGGGCGTTGGCCAGGGCGTCTTCGCGGTCGAGGCTGGGGCGGGCCTTGTCGTCACGGAACACGTTGGCCACGTCCAGGGCATGGGCCATGGGCTCGACCCGCTCGGTGTCCACCTCGCCGAGCAAATCCATGTAGGCAAGGATGCCGCCGAGCTGATCCGTCATGGTGTCGAGTTCCGCTTCGGTCAAAAGCAATCGGCCCAGCAAGGAAACTTTTTCAACTTCTTGGCGGGAAATCGACATGGATATGAATCAAGGCGCTGGTAAGATTATTTGCCCAATTTGAAATTTGCAATTTGCAATTTTCAATTTGCAATCAAATACTTTCTCTTAATAACCTTAGTCTTTGGCCTACTTTTTCTCGGCCGCTTTGGCGAGTTTGAACGGGGCCTGATGCACGACTTTCTTTATCGCCCCGCTGCGTATGCAGCGGGTGCATACCCGCACGGTTTTCCGCGTGCCGTTGGCCATGCTTACGTGCACGCGCTGGAGATTCGGCTTGAACTGCCGCCGTGAAATACCGGTGATTTTTGTGCCCACGCCTCCAAGGTACTTCGCCTTGCCGCGATGGGCCACTGCATTGCCCATGACGGGCTTTTTTCCACATACCTGACATGCTTGCGACATTGATACTCTCCCCTTGGGGGACATGTTATAAAAATTCGAATCCGTTAGTATAACCGACCATACATATGATACAAGGCATTATACGGCAATGAAAACCGGAAGCGGCGGCGTTGGCCCTGATTTTCAAGAGATTCCGATCTACCCGCTTAGTGGGGGTGGCAGCCGAACTGACGGTTTGTATTATTCGTACATATAAATGAATATATTCCACTAAAGCCAAACTTTCCAAAGCTGTATAATGGTTTGGCGTTATTCGCCGCTAAAAAACATTCCGAAGGAGAAAATAAATGTTTTGGGACCCGGTTTATTTTTTGTACATAGCCCCGGCGTTTTTGCTCGGACTTTCGGGCGCAGATGCGCATTCAAATCGCTTATTCGCAGGCCCAGCAGCGCCCGGCTCCGCTCAGCGGGGCGGCCGCCGCCAGGCACATTCTCGATTCGGCCGGCGTTCAAGACGTCCAGATCGAGGAAATTCCCGGCCGACTGAGCGACCATTACGATTCGCGGTCTAAGGTGCTGCGCCTTTCGGAGGATGTTTACCAAAGCCGCACGTTGGCGGCGGTGGGCATAGCGGCCCATGAATCGGGCCACGCCATTCAAGACGCCCGCGCATACGCCCCGCTTACCATCCGCAACGCCATTGTGCCCACGGCCAGTCTTGGCAGCGGCCTGGGCATTTTAATGGTTGTGCTGGGCTTGTGGTTCAGCCAGTACTTGGTCCTGGCGGGAATCGGACTTTTTAGCTGCTTTGTATTTTTCCAATTGATCAATCTGCCCGTGGAGTTCAACGCCAGCAACCGGGCAAAGGAGCAACTGGTGCAATTGGGCATCATCAACGAAGAGGAATTGGTATACGTCAAAAAAGTCCTTAGCGCCGCGGCATTGACGTACGTCGCCGCCACGCTGCAAGCCATCATGACGCTGCTTTATCTGATCATGCGCCCCAGGGAGGCAGGAGAGATTAGACCGCCTTTTGGTTCATATCGTTGGGTGCGTGGAACGCGCCACGGATAAGGGCGGGCTTCAAGTATGAGTGTCGCGTTGCGTTTCGCTCACAATACGCATTATCGCCTGAATTATCGTTATATTGGGCCGATTGGTCATAACAGTTCTGTCCAAATTGGCGGCCGCTCTCTCCCCGGCAGTCGGGTTTTTCAGGGTCTCGGACGGCTTTTTAAGCTATCTTTTAATATAAAGTGGCAATTCCTCGTCACCGAGCAAAATTCAAGATGGTACAGGGGCATATTGATATAAACCTCTACCGGGAACAAGTTCCCGGGCTAAACGCTACATGATCCCTGGAAAACTCTAGAAAACCATCTCAGATTTTTCATTTTAATTCTGCAAAACCCTAAGAGATTAGCCTGTCCTTCCGGTTTGGAGAAGACCCATGATCCGCGATTATTTCCGTTCGCGCAATTCTCGCAACAAGAAAAAGACGGCAAAGAAAAGAGTCTTGCGCGGAAATACTCGAACCCCGGGCACTGCTAAGCGCCACGGTGCTTGGCGGCCAGGCGCAGCAGGCGACAGCCGCTGCCAGTTATTCGACCTTTGCGGTCGCCGCCGCAGCGGCCAATCATGCCCCGACCGTGTCCAAAGCGGCCGCCGCGGCGTCCAATCCCGTAACCGGCAAAACAGTGCAACTCTCGGTTCTAGGCGCAGATGACGCGGGGGAAGCCAAACTCAAATACGCCTGGACGACTACCACCCTGCCCAGCGGCGCGGCGGCGCCGACCTACAGTGCCAACGGCACAAACGCCGCCAAAAACACCACGGTCACTTTCAAGACGGCGGGAACCTATATCTTCAAGGCCACCATCATCGATGCCGGCAATCTTAGCGTCACTAGCAGCGTATCAGTGACGGTCAGTCAAACAATATCCAGCATCACCGTGCTCCCCGCCATCATAAACATACTGGCCGGCGGAACGCAGCAGTTCACCGCCAGCGGCGTAGATCAATTCGGCAGCGCCATGAAGACTCCGCCCGCCTTCACCTGGTCCACTACATTAGGCTCGATAAATACAAGCACCGGGTTATTGACCGCCCCGGGCACGGGCGGCATCGGCACAGTCACGGCGGCAGTGGGCTCGGTCCGGGGCACCGCAAGCATGAGAGTGATCGGCAATCTCGGGGTCGCCCAAGCCGCCTCAGCCTCGTCCTACCATGTAACTGGCACCACGGTGCAGCTCTCGGTCTTAGGCTCAAACGGCGCGGACGAAAGCAACATCAAATACACCTGGGCCATGACCTCCAGCGCCAACGGCTCTCCGGTGCCGACGTTCAGCACCAACGGCACAAACGCCGCCAAGACCACCACGGTCACCTTCAAGGCCGCTGACATCTATACTTTCACCGCCACGCTGGTCGATATAGCGGGCCACACCGCCACGAGCAGCGTCATCGTGACCGTGGCCAGCGCAATTTCCACGATAACGGTAACTCCCGGCGCCGCGACCCTGTCCGCCGGCGGTACGCAGCAATTCACCGCCAAAGGCTACGACCAATTCGGCAAGATCCTGGCAACTCAACCGACATTCACCTGGCAGGCCACGGCGGGCACGATTACGCCCGCCGGATTGTTCACCGCCCCGGCGATTACCGCCTCGGCAAAGGTCAATGCCTTCGCGGGTGGCGTCATCGGCACGGCAAACGTGACGGACATCAACCACGCGCCCACTGTTGCCAACAAGGCCGCCGCCACGCCAACCACGGTGACCGGCACTACCGTGCAACTCTCGGCCCTAGGCGCGGACGACGCCGGCGAAGGCAATCTCAAATACACCTGGTCCGCCACCACGCTTCCGGACGGAGCTTATGCCCCGCTGTTCAGTGCAAACGGCACCAACGCCGCCAAAAACGCCACGGCCTATCTTTATGAAGCCGGCACTTATGTGTTCACCGCAACTATCGCCGACGCCGGCAAACTGTCGATATTAAGCAGCGTCACGGTAGTGGTGAACCAAACGTTCTCCAGCATTTACATATATCCCCCCAATTCGACCATTTATCCAAATCTGTCGATGCAGTTTTACGCTTGGGCATTCGACCAGTTCTACTATCCGATGGCCGTACAGCCGACAATCAATTGGACAAGCAGCGGAGGAATGATAACTACCGACGGGCTGTTCTATTCGTACGCGCCGCCGGGCGACGTCACGGTCACGGCCACGAGCGGCACGATTTCCGCAAACACGACCGTAACCATCGTAAGCAGCACAAATTTCTTGGGCCTGTACGATTCCACCCTGGCCACGCTCACCCAGAGCCTGTTCGCCGACGGGTCGATGGACCGCCAGGATATGATTCAGATATTCGAGAGCGTTTGCCCGGCCACTTACAACACTTTGGGTCAGACAGATTACCACGATCTGAGAACCATCATGTTAGACGCCTCCGCGCTGAACATGCCCGGTTACGTGCAAGTGTTGGCCGGCGACGTGATCAACGGCAATTACGCGAATGCATGGTACCAGGGCCAACGATTGGGCAACCTCACTTACCTAACCACGGGCGCGAATTACACCAAGCTCATCGACAAATGGTTTTACGGCTCGGATCATCCGACGATCGACGCCAACGTCCCCGCCGGCCAAACTTATGTGTACACGACGTCATCAGGTTCGCTTTTCAACGCCGTCACCGGCACCCCATCCCTTGCCGACGAGTTCCAGGGCCTTTTAGGCGATTGTTATTTCATCACGGCCCTGGGCACGCTGGCCGACAGTTCGCCCGCCGCCATCCAGAACATGTTCATCGACAACGGCGACGGCACCTGGACCGTCCGCTTCTACTCCGGCGGAGTGGCCAACTACGTGACGGTCGATCTGAAGCTGCCTACCGATTCCAACGGGGCCTTCGTATACGCCGACTACGGCATGATGTACAACGACCCGACCAATACGCTTTGGATCCCGCTGGCGGAAAAGGCCTTTGCCGAACTCAACGAGATCAACCAACTGGGCGCATACGGAACCAACTGCTACAGCGCCATCCAAGGCGGCTGTGCCGGCAACGTTTATGCCGACGTGCTCGGCTATTCCGCCAATTTCTACAATATGTCCGACCAGCAGCCGTTGATCGACGCGCTGAACAACCACCTGGCGGCGGCAATCGGCACAAATAGCACGATTGATCCGGCCACCGGCCTTCATATAAACCATGCATACGGCGTGATCGGTTACGACAGTCAATCGGGGACATTCACGCTTTATAATCCTTGGGGATTCGACCAGCCCGGCCCGCTCTCCTGGGCCCAATTGCAGCAGAACTGCTCCGGATTCCAAACCGCCGATCCAAGCGGGTCAGTTCCGATCAGCGCAATTCCGCAGTTTAGCATTTTGCACAAGGCGCCGGCGATAACTCAAATAATCACCAATCCCATGTTGGGGCGGCAATTAAACTGCTTACCCGATGTTGCGCCGCAAAATCACCGCGCACTGACAACCGAACAGGATCTGTCACCCAACCTCGCACAAGAGCCGGATTCTATGCCCGACAAGGCTTGGAAGGTCCGCGATCGTTTGTTCGCCTCGCAATCGATCCGGGGATTCGACGTCCCGGTGATCAACGAGTCGTGGATGACCTTTGCGCGAACCGCACAGTCAAGCAAAACTTCCCACAATTTATACAATCTTGCCGCCGACGAGTTTTTCGGGGAAACGGTTATCGCGGAACTGATCGCCCACCACATAGACAACGGCGTTCTTGTCTAGCGACATTTGGGCGGCGCCGGCGTGCCGCCAATGCCGGGAAAACCCGGATAAGGCACTCGCGTCATTCCATTTTATCCTCCACGCAAAAAATTGAGCGCCACAGACAGCATCCTGCTGCCGGTGGCGCTCTTTCGTCGCGCGACGAACTAATGCGAGCCGCAATGGGGGTAGGGGAGCGGCTCGCAGGGGATATCTTAAACCGTCTAAGTCTAAATCGTCTACGCTGGGGCGGCAGTTAAACTGCCGCCCCAACATTTTTTTATTTAACAGGTTTTATTTAACGGTCAGTTGAATCTTTTCGCGCTTATTTTACCTCGTCGAGTTTAACGGGCCGGCGCTCGCCGGCCGATTTCATCGCCGCTTCCAACACGCGCTGGGTTTGGTAGGCGTCTTCAAAGTCGGGCAGCGGCACGGTAGGCATTTCGCCGGCCAGCGATTTCAAAATGTCGTACGCCTGGTTGGTAAAGCCATGCTCGTAACCAATAATATGCGCGTCCGGCCACCAATTTGCAATATAGGGGTGATCGCCGCCGTGCGTGCACATGATCGTGGACCAGCCTTGGACCGCTCGGGGCAGGGTGGCGTCGTAATATTGCAACTCGTTCATCCGCTCGAAGTCGAATTTCAGGGCCCCTTTTGTGCCGTTTAGTTCGAAGGCATTGCGGTTTTGGTTGCCCGTGGCCTGGCGGGCGGCCTCGAAACTGGCCACAGCGCCGCCGGAAAATCGGGCCAAAAAAAGCACCGCATCGTCCACGGTCACATGGCCTTTGCCCCCGGCGCCGGAACGGCCATGGGCGATTCCGCCTGCGGACACCCCGGCAGGCAAAGTCCGGTCTTTGATGAATGTCTCCGCAATCGCCCCGGCAATTTCGGTGATTTCCTGGCCGGTAACAAAGCGGGTTATATCAACGATGTGGGCGTTAAGGTCGCCGTGCGCGCCGGATCCGGCCAGATTTTTATCGAACCGCCATAGCAGGGGCACGGATTCAGAGGCCCAATCCTGCAAATACACTGCCCGGACATGCCGTATCTCGCCCAGCTTTCCCTGTTTAACCAATTGATGGGCCAACGCCACCGCCGGACAACGGCGATAGTTAAACCACACAAATGTCTTCGCCTTGGCGGCATTTGCGGCCTGGGCCATGTCGCGGGCGTCGTCGAGCGTGCCGGCAAGGGGTTTTTCGCAGCACACCGCCTTGCCCGCGGCTAGGGCCTCCTTTGCCACCGGTGCATGCATGTAGTTGGGCGTGACGATGTCGACCAAACCGATTTCCGGCGAATTTACCACTTGCTGCCAGTTGGTCGAGGCGTTTTTCCAGCCCCAATTCGCGGCAAAGGCCTGGGGATTTTCCTCGGCCTGGCCAAAGACGGTGTGCGTCACGGGAATCAAGGGCGGTTGGAAGAACCTGGCAACCTGGCCCCAGGCGTTCGAGTGCGAACGACCCATGAAACCCTGGCCGATCATTGCAACGTTGATAGTTGCCATTGATTTTCCTCAATGCATTTTCCGATGCAGAGCGTTTATAAACCGATTTTTTTCGCCTGGCAAGTGCCCGGCCGATGAAAAAAATCGATCCGTGGATGATGTCGGAAAAGCGGACAGCAGGCGGCGGACATCGGGCAGAGTGTTTGCAAGTAATTGTGCTTGCTCAATTTGCATATTGCAATAAATAAACGTCCCTTTTTAATTTCATCTGGCATTTTCCGGCTTTTCGGGGTACCATGCCTTCAATGTCGATAAGATGGCATTACAGGAGGATTTAGCATGTTTAAGGCAAGAAAAATACGGCGGATGACATATTTGGCAGTGGGCATGGCGGCCGTGGTCGGCGTGTCGGTGGGATTGATGATGGGCGGTTTATGGCCCCAAACCGCGCTCCATGCCGTGGCCACCGATCGGGTGGATACTTATGCCATGGCCACCGGCATGGTGGACGAAGACGTGGAAGCCGTTTATTTTTTGGATTTTCTTACCGGTGAACTCCGTGCCCTGGTGTTGGGAAGGCAGGTCGGCGGCATTTCCGGAATATACACGTTCAACGTGGCCAGTCATCTGGGCATCGACCCCGGCAAAAATCCCCGCTATTTGATGGTTACCGGATCGCTCAGCCTGCGCCGGGGCGGTTCGCGGATGCAGGCGGGGCGGGCCGTGGTTTATGTCGCCGAAATCACATCCGGAAAAATGGGCGCCTACGCCATCCCCTGGAACCCTTCGCTGGCCGCCGCAGGCCAAACAATGAATCTCAGCCTAGTGCCGGTGGCCACGTATCAGTTCCGCGGGGCCCCGATCGTCAACGTTCCCGTGCCGGCCACTACCCCCTAAAATGAAATCATGGAAATTATCGTTAACGGCCGCACCCATCAGGCGCCCGAAGGCGCCACCATCGCCCAGCTGCTCGCGGAATTGCAATTAAGCGATAAACCGGTGGCGGTGGAGGTAAACCTGCAATTGGTCCCCAAGGGCCGTCATGCCGAACACCGGTTGGCCGCCGGCGATCGCCTGGAAATCGTCACGCTCGTGGGAGGAGGATAATTTGGGGACTGTCCCCTTTGAGCTAAGATAATTGGAGGATAACCCGATGGAAAAATCAACCGGCAATGACGATTCGCTGCGGATCGGCTCGCACATTTTTTCCAGCCGCCTGATCGTAGGCACGGGAAAATACGCGGGCTACGAATTGATGAGCGAGGCCCTGGCCGCCTCGGGCACGCAGTGCATTACCGTGGCAGTTCGGCGCGAACGATTGATCGACGCCGCGGGCAAGAATCTGCTGGATTTCATCGACACAAGCCGATACACGATTCTGCCCAACACGGCCGGATGTTTTACCGCCGAGGACGCCGTGCGCGTCGCCCGGCTGGGGCGGGAAATCCTCTCGCAGATGAACAATCCCGGGGCCGATTGGGTCAAACTGGAAGTGCTCGGCGACGCCAAAACCCTGCTGCCCGACCCCATCGCCACGCTTGAGGCCACGGAAAAACTCGTGGCCGAGGGATTCCAGGTGCTGGTCTACACCAGCGACGATCCGGTGGTGGCCCGACGGCTCAAGCAGGCCGGGGCCGCCAGCGTAATGCCCGCCGGCAGCCCGATCGGTTCCGGCCAAGGAGTGCTCAACCCCAACGCCATCCGCATCTGCCTGGAGTATCTCAAGGACGGCGACCGGACTACCCGGTGATCGTCGACGCCGGCGTGGGCACGGCCAGCGACGTGACTACGGCCATGGAACTGGGCGTGGACGGCGTGCTGCTGAACACGGGCATCGCCCATGCCAAGGACCCGCTGCGAATGGCCCAGGCCATGCGGCTGGCGGCTCGATCCGGGCCGGCTGGCCTATCTTGCCGGCCGCATCCCCAAGAAACTCTACGCCACCGCCAGCAGCCCGCTGGAAGGAACGATCGGGCGATAACAGGCAGTGGGCAGCGGTTAGTGATTAGCGGTCAGATAATGCCCTGGTGATTTAGCAATATTTTCTCATGGCGTATTTCCGTCGCCGGGTTGATTTCCAGGCTGCTGCGGAGCGGCGGGGGCGGGAGATTGCGAAGGCTTGGGCGTGCGGGCTTGAGGCGCCACTGGCCAGGGCGAGGTTAAGGGCACGATCTGGCCGATTTGCGGCAACTTGGCGAAAACGCCGACATTCTGTCCCTCTTGGCCCATCTCCACCCAGACCTGGCCGCCCAGCCCTACCGTGGAGATTGCGCCGCCGGTTTCCGTGGAGTAAACCTTCACCATGGGCATGCCGTTGCGGTTCATAGTCCGAATTATTCCGGATTGGGAATCCTTGTCTGCTCCCGCGACGAAGACCGGCCTGCCGTTGCGGTTCATAGTCTGTATTATTCCGCATTGAGAATCCTTGTCTGCGCCCGCGACGATGACCGGCCTGCCCTCGGCATCGGCGATAAAAAGCGCCCGGCATTCCGCCTCCACCGCTTTAAGCTGAAGGCATTCGGCCAATCCCAGCGTGCTAATATGTTTTCCCAAGGCTTCGTTGAATTTAAACTGCTCGCATTGAAGCTGGCTGCATTCTTCCCTTTGCTGCACAACCAGATCGTTGCAGATTATTTTTTGGGCGGCCACTTCACCGGCCCTTAAATCCACCGCACCGAAACGCCTGGTGGGCAGAAACTGATTGCGCAAGGCAATCCCCAAGGTAAGAAATACCAGCGGATATACTATCCAGCGTTCTCGGTCGGTCATGGCTATGCTCCGGCATTAAAAATTGGTGCTTAAGGAATGAGATTTAATAGGGGATAGGGGACAGGCGACAGCGGACATTGTAAAACCGCAGGAAATTTTTAAGTTATTATCTGTCATCATTTTTCGATGACCCTATTCTATAATCCGGCCTTTCGCCTACAGCCTACAGCCTACAGTCTATAGCCTAAACCCTCCAGCCCGGAAAAATCGCTATATTGCCGAAACGGAACTCACGATATTCTTAGGGTCATAAACGAAATACTGTTCCGGGCAGAGATTCTGCCCACATTGCGCTTATTACCCAATATAACAAAATGGATTTTCATCCCGTTTTCATCGAAACGGCAAGACAATGCCGCCTGCGCCTGAGGTTTTGCTGGCGCTGGCTGGTCATTCCGTTTTTTGGGATCTGCATTTGGGGATGGTGCGACGTTCGCGAGCGCGGGTTCCCTCATCCCGAGGATCCGCTGCAGCACAAGACCGACCTGACGGTCTACACCGAGGCCGGGGCGGCGTTTTTCGACGGCCGGCCGCCCTATGAGGTGAGCAATCCGCGCGGCTGGACTTATTTGTATCCGCCCATGTTCGCCCTGCTCATGGCGCCGTTGCACGTTCTGCCTTCGCAGGACCAGGTAATGGTCTGGTTCATCGTGTCCTTGCTTTTGTGCTGGGGATGCTTTTACGAGTGCGCAAAAACAATCCGTTTCCTGCGCGGCCGGGACGATCACGCGGCCCGGAATTATACCGCCTGGTATCCGTGGCTGGGCATTGCCGCCGTGTTTGCCGCCGCCTTGCCCACGCTTAATTGTCTCCAGCGCGGGCAGGTTGGCATTCTGAAATTTTATTTGCTGGCCTTGGGACTGCGCCTGGTCATATGCAGCGCCAAGCCGTCGGCACGATTCTTGGGCGGCGTGGTGCTGGCCCTACCCATCGTGCTGAAAATCGTCCCCTTGCTGCCGGTGAGTTTATTGATATTCGTGCAATTTGTGACGTGGATAAAAAGCCGTCGCCTACGCGATCCCTCAAGTGCCGGAGCAGGCGGGCAAAAGGCGCGGTCTACATGGGGACCGACACTTTCGGGCCTTGCCTTGGGTCTGTTGTTGTTTTTCCTGGTCATCCCATCGCTGCTTGTGGGTTGGAAGGCGAATTTGCAGCATCTTGGAACATGGTCGAGTTTCATGCTCGCCAAGTACGACGACGGAGGCGAGGACCCACGCTCGGGCAATTCCCATTCCGCGCAATCAAAGCCTGCAAAACGCCGCCTATCGCCTGGGCAATTTCGTCTGGTACAAGGCCGCAGGCGGGCCGGACGATCGCCTGGCCGATTTCTTTGAACGCCCCAAATCGATTTTCGAGTGCCCGGAGATGATCATGGATTCGCCGCCCGCAGAATGGACTTTACTGGGCGCAAGATTGGCCGTTTTGGCCGTCCTGGGCCTTGTCGGCATTCGTCTTGGACTCAGGGGCGACGCATTAAGCCTGGCCGTGGCCTTTAGCCTGGGTTCGGTTGCCATGCTGGTGGTTTCGCCCATTGCCCGGGTGCATTATTTCATGCTCTTTGTTCCGGCAATTTTATATTTTCCCTTGTGGCTGGACCGTGAAAACCATAATCGAACGGCAAAAATCATGGCCGTCGTTCCCATAATTCTTATCGACCTGCATTATTTCTTCCTGCCATACGCCGGGCGCGTGGGCCTGTTGGGCATAGGCACGACCGTGTGGCTTGTGGCCGCTTTTGTGCTGGTCATGCGCAGCGATTCCAAGGCCGCGGTGCCGGCCTTGCCGGAGTTTGTTCCGCACGATGAATCCCCGCCCCAAATCAAGCAGGCGGCGTGAATTCTATTGTAGGGTGCGTGAAACGCACCGATCTAAAGCTATCCATTGGTGCGTTTCACGCACCCTACTCTCAATCATTCTTTTTGACAATATCGCCGAGGTCCAAGGTTTCGCCCGACTTCACGCTGAAATCCTTGTCGAACAGGTTGCCGGACTTGTCGCGCATACAGCCGATAGGTCGCCCCGGGGATAAGTGCCGGGAAAGTGCATCGCCCTTGTTCGTCGGTTACAGGCGCTTGCCGAGTGCGCTGGCTGCCCCATTTCCAATAGTGCTCGCGGTCGAAATTGGACACAAAATCCTGATTGGACTGTAGTTCGGTGTTATTTCTGGGCAACAAGAAATTCCTTGACTGTTCTTGAATAACCATTGCGCTCGGGCCGGGGGTAACTACGATTTGCAAATCTGGTTCATACTTGGCCAGCGGTTTGCCGTCCGGATCGACGAATCGCGCCACGGCCTTGCCGCATGGCTTCAAATGCACGACCAGCGGTTGAGCATCGGCCGATTTCCCCGATATTTCCACCACCGCCCCGAGTTCATCCTTGGAATCCAGAAACAAAACAGGCACGGGCTTTTCCACATCCAAGCCGGAGAGCTCGAATTGCCCATCGCGGATGGCAACAGGATTATCCCGGAATCCCTGGAAATCGGTGGTAACGCAAAGGCGCGAAACCATAAGCGCCTCGGGTATGGGACGGTCATCCGGCCCGACCAGCCGGCCTCGCACGGACAGCCCGCGCAGGATGGAAATTGTCAATTCAGGCGGCTGAAGTCCTTCTTTCAGATCGAGCGGTACAATTGCATTGGCTGAAATACGTCTTCCGCCCCGGCCGTCGCCGAACATTTCGTTTCCGCCTTTTTCCTGATATATGTAATCGGAACTCGGGCCGTAAACCAGCAACATTCCCCGGCCGGGCAGAACCGCGATTTGGAACTTGCCCCTGACATCGCTGGAAACGGCGTTTTCCCATCCCATAAGAATGTGAACGTCTCGCCGTTTGTTGTATGGATTTTTTGAAACGCAATCGTATTGGATGTTTGCCCCGGCAACAGGTTCTGCGCCCGCCCTCCCAGCCGCTTTTTCCGCGGGAGTGGAAACGATTTGCCCCCGAATTAAAATTCCCCGCGGCAAGGCGATCTGGGGCTTTGGAGCGGTTGCGCCCTCGGGCAAGGCTTCGGCGTCTTGATATCCGATCGATATCGGCCGTTCGTTCGAAAGGGCCGGCAATGTCAATTTGTATTGTTTTCTTACCGTCAGATATGGTTCGCCTTCAGGCGGATAGGCGGTAATGTCGAACACCTTTCCCGAATATGGCACGATGCGGAAATGGCCGTTGGCGTCCGCCCGGCCGGATATTCTCTCTATGCAGGTCCCTTGCCCTGCCGCATCCGCGCCGACAATTATCCGCGCGTATGGCACTGGTTTTTGCGTATCTTCATATTTCACGTCGCCTTCGACGATTTGCGACGACGGAAAAGTAAGAGTAATCTGCTCGGACTTATTGCTTGGTATTTTAAGTTCGGCCCAATCGACGGCAAATCGGTCGTCATCGAGCCGCACCCACAGGCCTCGATCGCAATTCAAGCCTTTTAGAGTGAAGCACCCGTCTTTGTCGGTCGTTACCGGTTTGGGCCAGATGGGCAAATCATCCGGCGGGTACATGTGTATGACCTCGATTCCTCGCGCTAAAGGGATATTGCCGATCCCCACAACCAGGACTTTGGCGTTGTCAACCGGTTTTTGATTTGCATCCACGACCCGGCCGTTAATGATTTGTTCCTCGGGCAGGCGTACTGTTATGTCCGGTCGCTCGACGTCCAAGCCGATTGACTGCACGCCCAGTCCGCAGCCCTCAGCGGCAGCCAGCACATCAACCTTATAATATGCAGCGGAAGATATGCGGGGTATTTCCATACGGAAACGGCCTTGTCCGTCGGTTTTAGTCAGATTCAAGGTTTTCGGACCGTCAGAAATTTCAAGAGGCTTAGTCTGATATTTGGACCGGCCCACAATGGCGACTCGCGCGCCTGGCAAAGGTTTGCCCGCCGGATCGAGCACCTGGCCGGTGATGATGGTTTCCGACTTTGACTGGTTGCCCATTTTCTCCCCCGATTGTGAAGTTTTTTGTTGATCTTGGGCCGAAGCGGATTGGCCGCCGCCGAGCACAATTTCCCGGCCGGGCAGGACGAGTACGGCCGCGATGGCCAAAACCGCCCAGCACCAGCGCGGAGTTTGGCGGTGGAAATTCTTTGCACGGAGCATAATGTCCTCCAATCGTTTTGAGGTGACTCCGATCGATTTGAAGCCCGGCACGGCCAGGATGGGGCGCCAGTTGCGTTCCGATTCCAGGGCATCGAGCAAGCAATGGGCGTAAACGGCCGGCTTGCACTCCAGCGAGGCCACGACTTCCTCGTCGCAGCAGCGTTCCCTCTGGCGGCAGGTCTGGCGGTTGGCCCACCACACCAGCGGATGGAACCACCACAGCACTTCGGCCGCTATTTGCAAAAATCCCCAAACAACGTCGCCGCGGCGGACGTGCACCAGTTCGTGGGCGATGATGGGCTCGATTTGTTTCTGCGTTTTTTCCGCAATTACCACCTTGGGGAGCACGATCACGGGCCGAAACAGCCCGAAAACCGCAGGGCCGAGCGACTTGGGAGTCGCCAGGATCGTTATTTTCCGCCGCAGCCCCAATTGACCGGCGAGCCGGACCGCCAACGCCTCGATGGCGGCGTCGGCTGGAGCGGCCGATCGTTTCAACATGCGGGAAAAAGCCAGCCATCTGCTCAGCACGACGCCGGTCAAGGCAATCGCCCCGGCAAGCCAAATTCCGGCAAAAATCGACGGCCAGGAAAGGAAAAATCCCCGCGCCGGGCCGGATCTGCCGATTGTATCCGCCGGTTTATCATTCGCGGCGGGATTTTTCCCGGACGAAAAACGATTCCGCGTTTCCAACGCGGTTTCGACGCTTCGGGGCAGGCTAATAGCAGGTATCGTCGCTACGGGTTCGCTCGCCTGAGGGACCGGTTCCGGTTGTATTAAGCGTATTTGCGCCCAACTGAAAATGCCCGCCGGACTGCTCCACAGCGGAGGCGTGAGGCACTTGAGCAGTACCAGAATCCAAAGCACGTACGCCAGGTGCGGCCGGCGGCGGCAAACAAGGCCCGCCAGCAATCCCACGGCCGCGATCAATGCCGTCACCTGCAAAAACTGCAACCATGCAAGGGCGGTCAATTCGGGTAAATGAAGGTTCATTTTTGCTTGCCCTCCAACTGGTCGATCATTTTTCGCAATTTGCGGATTTCTTCTTCGCCGATCGAACTGTCGCGGATCAGGTAGTGCAAGAGCGGAATGGTCTGGCCGTCGAACAAGCGGCCGACCAGGTCGCTTATGGTTTCGCGGATCACCTCGTCGGGCCGCACGCGGGGGCGATAGACCATGGCGCGGCCCTTGCGCTTGGCGCGGAGATAACCTTTCGCCTCCAAGCGGCGGAGGTAAGTCTGCACGGTGGTGAAATCGATGTTCCGCCGGGCCGTAAAGGCCTCGTACACTTCACGCACGGTGGCCTGGCCCAGTCGCCAGACGATCCGGGCGGTTTCCATTTCAGATTTTGAGAGGGGCGGCCTGCGCGCCATGACCGATTCTCCTTGTTTTTATGGACTACAACTGTACGTGATTATTACGTACAATTGTAGTTAAGTCAAGAGGAAAAAGAAAAATTTCGATCTAACTGAGGGTGCCCTGAAATTGCATGGCTTAAATCCTTGTTGGGATGACAGTTGTACTGTCGTCCCTGCACGGCGCGGCAGTACAACTGCCGCACCAACGAGAAAACCATTTTCAGGACGCCCTCATTTAACTGGCACTGAACAATGATCGCACCCCCCTCTGGCTTCACGCCCAGGGTATAAAATCTTTATTAATCGCACCGGTACACGGCTTCCCTGGTGGATTTATTTTGCCATAATTAAGGTAGGTCAGGCATTTTGTTTTTCCGGTGAATATTACATGTCTAAAACACATTTTTTATTGCTTCTGTTGGCAATAGGCATTGCAGGCTGCGAAAAGGCGCAGTCAGCAAATCCGCCGCCGGACGCCGGCAAAGAACAACCTGCAAAAATTACAAAAGAGCAGCCGGAAAAACCTGTGTACGTAAAGCTGGGGAAGGAAACCGTGCCCAGCGTAGCCCGCACGGCGGACATGCCTGCCTATCACTGGCCGGACGATTTCAAACTACCCTTGGTGATTAATATCGAAACTCCCCAGGTGCCCGAGGAGATTCAAGGCCCTTCGCCGCCCATCGAGGAGGAGAAAAAAACCGTTGAACACGAGAAGCAATAGCCGGCGTGGCGGAGCAGTTGGCGTCCATTGCAATGGAATGTGGAAGACATGGATAAATGTTATTTTGTCTCAGATCTGCATCTTTTTGCCAGCCGCTCCAAGGCCTGGAAGTATTTGGACGAGATGATCTCCTTGGCCGGGGGCCGCCGGGATTTCGTTCTCGGCGGCGACATCTTCGATTTCCGCTGGGCCCGCACCAAAAACCACCGGCAGACCGTGGACAGAGCCGCCGCCTGGCTCACGAATTTAATCCGCCCATGCCTGGAGTGCCGTTTCCACTTCGTGCTGGGGAATCACGATTATCATCAAGCCCTGATCGATCGCCTGGTCGATATAGCCGGGAAATTGCCGAATTTCAATTGGTATCGATATTACGTGCGCCTGGGCAGCAGCGTTTTCTTGCACGGCGACGTGGCTGATCGCGAAAACCATACCGCCCAATCCCTGGCCGCAGAGCGCCAGGAGTGGCTCTACTCCCGGCGGCGCGGGCCGTTTTTAAGCAAACTATACGACGTGGTCGTGCTCACCCGATTGCACAAGCCGCTGCCGCATCTGGTTTATTCCAAACAAATCGTGGCGCGGCGGATTCTTTCCTATCTCGACGAGATCGGCCAAGGACCCCAGTCAGGCGTGTGCAACGTCTATTTCGGCCATACGCACAAACGCATGACAAACTATGCCTATGGCGGACTGGTCTTTCACTCCGGAGGCGCGCCGATAAAAGGCCTGAGATTCCGCATCCTTCAGGCGGTCACTTAACCAAAACTATACAGTAGGCGCACTCCGCGAGCCGTCTGTCCAAGGTCGAGCAAAGTCGAAAACACTTAAACGGCCCTCGGCGTGTGCCTGCTACAATGCCAACCGATCGCGATCCGTTGCCATAACTGCTTATATAATAATGAGTTGTGGTAGATTCACAGGCCCATGTCGGCCCCATATTCCAGAAAATAATGAGATAAGATCTATCTCGAATCTGTGTCCCTTTGCTTGCTTTACCCAGCTTGCCTAATTAAGATCAATAGTGTAGCCATCATATCCGAAGATGTTTTCCCACATATGGGTTTGATGGTCCTATTTGCGCTCCTGTCTGTGGTAATTCAATTGTTATAGCGGGAGCGCTTCGGAATATTATGTAGTACGATTTTGAAAATCGCCCTACTTTGTGTATTTGGAGTGTATTTGGAGGACGATTTTAAAAATCGTCCTACCTAGAACATTACGAAAACGGAGATCATACACATGCGTCGTCGGACTTTACATCGCCGGGCCGGCTTGATTTTGGCGGTGATTGCCGCGTTATCTTTCCTCCAGTCCCAGGCTTTTGCTCAGACGGGATCAAACACCAACACTAGTAGCACCGGCAGCTCCGGCACCAGCGGCACCACCAACAATTTTTTCAATCAATCAGGCGTTGTGATCGATGCCGCCGGCGTATTAAGCACAAAGAGCTTTCCCGATCCCAGCGGCCAACTCACCCAGGAGCGGATTGCCGCCGCCAGAGCCGAGCTCGATCCAAAGCTGACCGCTTACAGCAAGTTGCGGAAAATATCGCTTAATCGGCTGGAAGCGGCGATTCGCCAACATCAAGGCGTGCTTTCCGACGAGATGCGCTCGCTGGCGGGCCTGCAACGAATCCGCTACGTTTTTTATTATCCTGAAAGCAAAGACATCGTTATCGCCGGTCCGGCCGAAGGCTGGTTCACCAACGTATCCGGGCACGTTGTAGGCATAAGCACCGGCCGTCCGGTCGTCGAGTTGCAGGACCTTGTGGTGGGCTTGCGTTCCTTCCCGCCCACAGGGAAGAAAACCTCGTTTATAGGCTGTTCGATCGATCCCACGCCCGAAGGACTTGCCGCCATGCAGCAATTCCTCCGCTCCACGGGTTCGGTGCTCGATCCCCGGCAAACCTCCGCGGCCTCCATTATCCATGGACTTAAAACCAGCCTGGGAATGCACAACATCAGCGTCAACGGCGTTTCGCCCAAAACCCACTTCGCCCAGGTAATGGTTGAAGCCGACTATCGCATGAAGCTGATCGGCATCGGTTTGGAAAAGCCGCCCGTGAGACTGGTCAGTTACGTGGACCGGGCCAGTGCCGGCGACATCAGCCGCAACGCCTTGCAGCGCTGGTTTTTCACCCCCGACTACCAGTGCGTGCGGGTAAGCGACGACAACCTGGCCATGGAACTGGTGGGCGACGGCGTGAAACTGGTGGGCGAAAACGAACTGATCTCCTCAGCCGGCCAGCGCCAGGTGGGCGGCGGTGTAAACAAGGCCAGCCAGGCGTTCGTCAACAATTTCACTAAAATCTATCCGGAGCTGGCCGAGCGGGCGATAGTTTACGCCGACCTGCGGAACGTCATCGACATCGCCATTGCCGCGGCCTTCATCCAAAAACAGGATTATTACGCCAAGGCCGGCTGGTCAATGCCATTCTTTAGCGATGAAAACTCTCTGGCGGTGGAAACCTACGATATACCCAAGACCGTGGAAAGCACGGTAAACGCCGTTTTCAAAAACGGCCGCCTGCTGACGCCCATCGGCGGCGGCGTGCACATCGAACCCACCAAGGCCCTGGAATCGGATAAACTCCTAAGCGACGAAAAAGGCAACGTCGCCAAACTCCGCCAGGAAATCAACATCAACCTGCCCAAAGGCCAGTGGTGGTGGGATTGAAAGACACCTCCCTTCCCGGATTTTTTAGGCTCAGCAAGGAATATCACTAGCCGGCGGTCAACGGCCGCCGGAACAGCGTAGGAATTATCTCTAGCGGCTATTAGTCGTCGATTATTAAATGCACTATGGTTTCCAAACCTCCAAAAAATCCCCTTGCCGGGCATTTCCGGCGGGCAGTGGGCCGCAATCCCGCCGAAAATTCTCATCCTAGCGTCCGGATAACCCTTTACCCCGCCATTTTTTCTAAAAAATGCTATAGTTGATAATCTAACGGCTATCCAATAAAATATGTCGATATAAAAGGTGGTAAGCCGAATCGTCCTTTATATAAGCCGGAGACAAGCCCATGGATATAACGGTGTTATATGTCGAAATTTACGTTTCATTCCTGCTGGCGGTCATAGTTTACGTGCTGACGGAGTTGTTCAAGGTCGAGAAGGAACAATCCGGAGCAGCGCCGGCGGAGCCCCCCCAGCCGATCGCCTTTCCCCGCTTTGCCGTATGGCTGATCGCCGTGGGGATGTTTTTAGTGATAGCGGGCTGGCTGACGTCGTTTCCCGTCAACGAGGCGGCGAAGAAAATCGTGGCCAATAGATACGAAGCGGAGAAAAAAGCCGCCGCGGCTGGCGCTGAAGCGGAGCAAAAAACACCCGAGTCCAACGACGAGCAGGCGAAAGCCATCGCCGCTAGCGAAACAACGGTGACCAACATAGCCAAGTGGCTCTTCTACCCCGGAACGGTGCTTGTTGCCATTAGTCTTTTAGTTTTCGGTTGGGCAGCGGCGGTTCACACCCGGCCGGCCGCGTGGTTCAAGACGGCCGGAATCGTTGCCATCGCGGTGGGCATAGTGGCGTTCTGCGCAAGCGCGGCCATCGGATGCATCGAAAAATCGATACACTCCTGGACCACTCCCGTTCCGGAAGTGGTTTTAGTAACCGGGCTCTTGAGTCCATTCTTCTTCGTCGGTGTTCCGCTGGGGATATATTGGCTAACCCGCGGCAAACAAACGCCTGCACCCAAGACGGGCAAGCGCAAATAGAACCAATATATATAATTTGGGAAATTTGCGGGGCAATCTCTTCTCCAAATCGGTCTGGCTTTAAAACCGTTTTGCCGATAAAAATATCGCCTGCCGGAGACCGGGGGCCGGAGGTTCATGGGTGGGTAAACAAAACCACTTATAATTGATTACTGAGATTGTCCGGGGATTGGTATTGTAGATCCTGGGTAATTCAACCGCTCCCTGACCATGCAAGCATGGTGCCCGGTCGCGGCTAAACAGAATGAAAAATGCTTAAAAATACATGTTTGAATTCCCGGACACCCTAACTGAGTACTGATAACTGAAAACTGATTACCGACAACTTTCATGGCGCTTGGAACCTGCAAAATTCCCGACGATCAACAAAATTCCGACGTGCCGGCGGCCACGGCTCGACCGGCGGACGGAATTAATAGGGTGTTGAGTTCTCTGGGCGGAGCGTGCAAGAACGCCATCAAGACCCCGGCCGTGTGGATTCCGCTTTTGCTTTTGATTTCGGCGACGGTGATTTTCTGGATTACCGACGTGGATTTGCGGCTTTCCCGGCAGTTTTATGCAAGCGGCGGCTCATCTTTGGAATCTAACTCGCATTGGCCCCTGAGAGACGCGGAACCCTGGAAATCGCTGTACGACCTGGGCGTTTATCCGGCCTTGATTTTGGGGGCGGGCGGATTGCTGGTTGTTGTAATCGGCCTCATTTGGCCGAAACTAAGACCCTGGCGCAACGCCGGCTTGTTCTTTGCCCTGATGCTCGCCCTTGGACCGGGTTTGCTGATAAACGGCATATTTAAACCACACTGGGGCCGGCCGCGACCCAACGACACGATTCCCTTCCGCGGCCACGAGCCGTACCTGCCCGTGGGAGATATAGGCATCGGCAGCGACGGGGCCTCGTTTCCCTCGGGCCATGCCTCGATGGGTTTTTACCTGATGGCCCCGGCATTCGTGCTCTATCGCAGGCATCGCCGGGCGGCCATGGCGTTTTTCGCCCTTGGCCTGGCGGGCGGGACGATCATGGGCCTGGCCCGCATCGTAGCCGGCTCGCATTTTGCCAGCGACGTGGTGTGGTCGGCGGGGATTGTTTATTTCACCGGCCTGGCCCTGGCGGCGGTCTTTCGCTTTGGGGCAAACAAAGCACTCGAACAGGATTCAATTGCAAATTGAACAAATCTATTCTATTGGATCTCGCACTGACAATGGGACTTTGCCCTACTTATTCCGCCGAATGCAAGCAACAGGGGTAAACGGCTGCTTCCATATCCATGCGAGTATCAAAAAAACGCCTGTCCAATTTCAAATTTGCAATTTGCATTTTGCAATTTGCAATAAACCCGGACGACCGTCAATGCCGGTTTAATCATTGGCCCATAGGTGGTTGTAATCCGCCCAGGGCTTTAAAGATTCCTTCTTCCAATTCGAACCTGACGCGGGCGCCGTTTGCAATGGGCGTTGTTGTTATGATCAAGCGATCCTTGCCGCCGGATTGTTCCAAGCTGCCCGCCATTTTGTCGGCCATGCCCTTGACCATATCGTCGTCGGCGACGGCGGAGACGAACTTGGCGATCTTCAGGCCCGACACTACGACTTCGGAGGCCGGGATTTCCTTTCCCGCCTCGCTTTGCGACTTGTCGATGACATCTTTGAGCGTTTTCGCGGCGTCGCGTCCGGCGGCGATAAACACCTTTGTATCGCCTATGCCCAGAACAACTTCGATGGTATCGCCCAGCAGTGTGGACAACTTCGGATTCGGGGTGTCCGGGGTAGGCATGGAAAAGGTATGGAAGCGGACGTCTTTATAGGTTTCGGCGTTGAGTTTAAACAATTTTGCGGCCTCGGGCTCGTTTTTCTCGGCCTCGGCCAGGAGTTTCTTGAGGACGTCCTCCAGTTTAGATCCGTCGGCCACGATGCTGCCTGCGGCCAGGGTCACGGCATTGGGCTCCAAAACCAGGGCCAGGCCGTAATCGGTCTTTTTCATCTCCAGGGTTTTCACCGCCACGTCGAAAAGTTGGTTGAGCACGTCCGCGGCCAAATCGAGCTGTTCCTTGGAAAGGTCTTGATCCTTGAGTTTGTCCTGGGTCGAGGCATGGACAATATCCAGGGATTTTTTGACGCGGGCGACGTCATCGTCGGTCAAAGAAGAGACGACATTGAAGGTAACCGCTGCGCCCGGGATTTTAAGCCCGGCAAAATCGGTCTTGCCCGGCTTGGTGGCCGCCAGTTGCGCGGCCAAATTGGTCTCCGGTTTGGCGGTCAGTTCCAGGTCCAGGTAGGAACCGTTTGTCTGCCGATCGAGGGTCAGGCCCAGCATCACCTCGTCCAATTCCTTGGACCACCTATCCATTTGCTCGACGTTCTGCTGCACCATTTCCGGGGGCTGGTTCGAGACTTGGGCAACCATTGGCAAAAGAGCCAGGACCTTTTGCTTCAGCGAATCGGGCACGTTTTTCATCGACGCCCGCACGGCCAACAGATATCTTTTGGGCAAATCGCCCAGCAAACTTGGCGGATCGTCGGACACGGAAGCAAAAGCCTCTTTTGCCGAGGCTACATAGGTCCATTTGCCCTTTTGTGTCACAAACGCAGTGGCCGGACCCACCGATATCTCGTATACGCCGTCTTCAGCCTTTGGGGCTTCGCCGGTGGCGGGATTCTTCATCAATTCCATAAACGGCGCCAAGTCGCTAATGGGTAAAAAACCATAGCCGGTGAACTCTTCGCTTCCGTCGTTGAGGATAACCGCGCCGCACGGTTGTTCTTGATCCAGCCCGGCCAGGCCTTTGCCTTGGGTCGCCATTGCCAGCATGCCTTCCATCATCGGGGCCAGTTGGGGTTGGCCGGCTACTTTGCCTAAGGCCTCTATGTCGGCCTTCAACTCGCCATATCCCGAGAATGACACAGTCACTACCGGTTTTAATTCAGCGGCGGCACTGAAGGGCAAAGCCATGCCCAGAATGCCTGCTGCCAGGACGGCATTCATCAATGGATACAGAATCTTCTTCACGGCGTTTCTCCTTTAGATCACTAAGTTTTAGCCCACTATGTTGTAACAGCGGCTTAATTGCTCATGTTGGGGCGGCAGTTAAACTGCCGTCCCAACGTAGAGGACATCTTAGATAGGTTTCTGTGTATTAAAATAATTACATTTGCGGGAGTGAGTAAGTTTACGTTAAAAAATCCCCGTATGTCAGTCTATAATTCGGGGCTAATTCTAGATTCTTGGCATTGAAAAAGGAAGGAAATAACATCAAGCGGGATGAATTTAACACCCAAGAGGGGCGGACGCGAGTTTTCTTACACCCCTTTGGTGTGGAAGGGTGGGCCTGCGCTGAATTTCCCCGCCCAAATTGAAATAAACTGCCCACACAATTATTAACGCTCGCGGAAGGTGATTCGGCCTTTACTCAAATCATAAGGGGACAGTTCTACCCGGACCCGATCGCCGGGCACAATGCGGATGAAGTTTTTTCGCATCCGTCCGGCCACGTGGGCGATTACGGTGTGACCGCTCTCCAATTGCACCCGAAACCGCGTATTGGCCAGCGCTTCGGTCACGGTGCCCTCGACTTCAATGGCTTCCTCTTTTTTGACCATACGCTATTCCCCGAAATGATCCTGTGTCTGATGCCCACCCCTCCATCTTACCATTTTCGCGGTTTGCGCCTAGTCCAGGGGGAAGGAAATAATTAGGGTTCAGGGTTCTGGAAAGAGTATCTGTCAGCGACCTTGAGAAGCTGCAAAATTAAGAATTGCCTCAAAAAGAGTTCTTTTCAATCAATTATGATAATATTTAACCATAATCATGGTAATTTGCAAATGATTTCTATACTTTCAAAACACACAAATCTATGAAACCAACAAGTTAGCCAGTCTTTTGCGTAATCGCGATAATCGTTCGGAATTAATGCGTCCGATTACACCCGAGATTTCGCTACTGTCGGCTGCATAAAGATAACTGAGTCTTATGGCGGAGGCTCGATGTATTCCCGACGAAGAGAAATCAGTGTCGTTTGGGCTCAATAATTCGTCCCAGTCGTATTGCAGGCTTTGCAATTGTGTGCTGATACCGCAGATGAGAACATTCTGATATGTACCCGGCAAGATTGTAAGCACCAAGGCTGGGCGAAGTTTGGGAGGACCGCCGGCAGCCTGTGGTAAACGTATCAATACCACGTCGCCGGGCTTCATCTATTAAGCTCCGGTTTAATATCATCTTCGGTGTATTCCGGGTCGTCACTTCCATAGGCCTTGGCCAATTGTGAACGGCCGAATTGCCGCCAGGCCTCGCTCTCGCCTTGAGCACTTAAAAACCTGGCAAATTCGACTACCTCGCCCAAACGGTTTTCGGGCAGTTCCACTAGAATCTGTTCCAAGGCTTCTTTTGTGGTCATAATAAATACTCCGAAAACTCATGCATGCAATTTACTTGATTCTATTATATTATATTGCCATGAGACGAACAATCTAACCAATTTACAGCAATATCAAGATCGCCGCGCCGCCGACAATGGGAATGGCAAAGAGGATGAGGATTTGTCTTAGCAATCCCCAACCGCCCAAAATCCCGGCGAGAATTGATTTGGAAACCATGTTGGCCATGGCGGCCACCACGATCAGCCGCCAGCCGACCGTCGCCATGATCGCCGGATCCACAAGCGACATGCGGGCTGTTGAAAGCGTGATGGCGTCCATCTCGGTCAGCCCGGACAGCCCGGCCACCAGGTACAATCCGCCGCCGCCGATAAACTGTTTGGCCGCTGCCAAGGCAAACAGCACGCCCACGTACATGGCCCCGAAAACCAGGGCCGATCTGATT
Organism: Pirellulales bacterium; assembly: GCA_963838495.1. Classification (GTDB taxonomy): domain Bacteria; phylum Planctomycetota; class Planctomycetia; order Pirellulales; family Thermoguttaceae; genus JBEKIK01. The sequence goes on from CAWIRC010000001.1 coordinate 2,871,210, forward strand.
TGCGTGGGGTTTTTTTGCTCGGGCATGGGTTTATCATGCCGGCTGTTCCTGAACCAGACGACTATAGCCGGCAGGAACGTCAAACCCATCAAAATGCCCACCGGCCCGCTTACTCTGGGCAGAAAGTCGGGCGATACCACGAGTACGGCGATCAACACCCTGACAAAGGAAACCGTCGAGGCGATCATGATGACGATGGCCGCCGCGCTGCGGTCGATGAAATTCTCCTTTACCTGCTCGGAGTAGCTCACGGTGGTGGCGGTGCTGGATATGGCCCCGCCCAACACTCCGCCCAAGAGAATTCCGGCGTTGCCGCCGAAAAATTTATAAACGATGTATCCGCCCAGGCTCATGCCCACGATGAGCACGACCATCAGCCAGGTCTCGAAGGGATTGAACACGTCCAATGCGTGCCCGGCCAGCCCGAGCAGCTTCGAGGGCCCGAAGTTCTGGTCGGGCAAAACCGGCAGGATGACGCAGCTTATAAGCACGAACTGCATTATCGCCCGCAGGTCCTCGTCGCCCAGTTTTTGGGCGATGCCGTGCAGTTCGCCCTTAAATTGCAAAAGGACCGCCACGCCCGCGCCCACGGCCACGGCCACGACCATCGGGCCGACGGCCAGGTACGCACCCACGGCAAACATCACCAGCATCGCCGCGTCGGTGGTCGTTCCGACGTGGGGTGCGGCCTGGCGGAGTTGCGCGAGATGGCCGGTTATAATCACGGCCGCAAGGCCCAGCAGCGCGGCTGGCACGATCCACGCGCCCAGGTGCCCGGCCAGCAACGCCGAGAGCGTTCCCAGCACGGTGATTAGTGGAAAGGTGCGCATGCCGGCAATGCCCGACGCCGCGTGCTCCCGCTGCAAACCCACCAACAGGCCCAAGAGCACAGAGATTCCCAATTGCTGAAAAATGCTGGAGTCCATGCTGAAATTCTAGCATTTTTTTGGAAGGCAGAAGGAAGAGTGAAGAAGGCTGAAGTCAGATGGGAATAGAAAAAAGACCATAAAATCGCTTGCGGTATCGCATGCTCTGCCGCCCACCGCCCACTGTTCACTGCCCGCCCTTAAGAAACGATCCGGTTTCGGGCATCCACCCGAACCACGATGGGTTTTAGCTTCCCGGCTTCCTCGTCCGGGACCGCGCAATAAGCCAGCACGATGACGATGTCGCCGGGCGATCCCAGCCGGGCGGCGGGGCCGTTAAGGAGCATCGTGCCGCTGCCGGCCGGGGCCTCGATGGCATAGGTTATCAAGCGCTCGCCGTTATAAAGATTCAGCACGTGCACCTGTTCGCCGGGCAGGATGTCGGCCGCCCGCATGAGATCGCGGTCCATGGCTATGCTGCCCTCATAGTCCAGATCGGTGCCCGTCAGGGTAGCCCGGTGTATTTTCGCCCGCAACATGAACCTTTGCACGCCGCCGCTCCAGGTAAAATGGCAATTATGTGGCAAATGATGAAAATCGTTAAGCCCACGGGTTGCAACCCGTGGGCTTAGGATTATTCAGTATGACAGCCATCCCCGCTTATTTCAACCTATGAAAAAAAGCGGAAAGAGGCGCAATAGAGTCCTCTTTCCGCCAAAAAGGTCCGCTTAAGGCTGGATTAAGGCTCGAGACTCGCCTGACGGGGGGATGAAGCGATCCCGATTTTACCGGCCGTCGCGGACTCTATTATCCTATGTTCGCTCCTTTATTTTCAGGTAATTGTGTGCCACTGGCTATGCCAGTGTATGCGTGTAATTAGGTTATTGGGGTGGGATTTACCTGATGATGATGTTTTTTGCCGTGCAGTTTGCCTGTCGCCGCATGGGCGTGTTTTGCCCAAAAGGCTTTAAATTCATCGAATGTGACATACCCGTCGCCGTCGGCATCCATGGCCTTGAAACGCCCCTCGAGGACTTTAAGCCGATCAGGATCTTTGACCTTGCCCAAGAACTCCTCTTTGGAGAGTTTGCCGTCATGGTTTTTGTCCTTGGCCTTGAAAACCTGCTCGGCTTTTTGCAATTTTTGCTGCAGGGACGCCTTTTTCGATTGTCCATCCTGGGCCCGGGCCGCCGACACGCCGACGCTCAAAGCCAAGCCCAGAACCGCAAGTATTTTCCACATAACCGTTCACCTTTAGCGCATAAAAGACCGGCGTCTCTTGCCCTTTTCCGGCCGGTACGCTACTAGTAGTTAAACACCAGGGTGAATTACAGGTTTCGGAAATATTTTGCATCAAATTTTAAGAAGTGATCGAAGCAACAACGGAAAAAACAGGTACGTATTAACAGCCAAATCCATAAATTAAACTCATATTTACATAAGCGAGTCTTATAAGCACAATATCGGCTTGGCATCAAACGCCCCAATGGTATTGCCCTATGAAAAAAAGCGCCTATCTAACTGCCCCGATTGCCACCGACAAGATGCCGCCCGGCGTGCCATACATAATTGGCAACGAGGCCGCGGAACGGTTTTGTTTCTACGGCATGTACACGATCCTGGTCACATTCATGACCGAGCAACTAATGGACCTTTCGGGCAGGCTTGATCCGATGAGCGAAGATCAGGCGAAGGGCTATTTCCATTTATTTGTCGCGGGCGTTTACTTTTTTCCGATTTTCGGCGCGATTATCTCCGACGCGTTGTGGGGAAAATACCGTACAATACTTTACCTTTCCTTGGTTTATTGTTTGGGATGTCTGGCATTGACGATAGATCAAACGCGGTTGGGATTGTTTATAGGCCTGTTGCTAATCGCCCTGGGATCGGGCGGGATAAAATCGTGCGTTTCGGCGAACGTGGGCGACCAGTTCGGGCCAAGCAACAAACACCTCTTGGAAAAGGTATTCGGCTGGTTTTACTTCTCTATTAATTTCGGTTCACTTTTTTCCACGATTCTTACTCCGGTTCTTTTAAAGCATTACGGCGCCCGCTGGGCTTTTGGAGTGCCCGGCGTGTTGATGATAACCGCCACTTTTATTTTTTGGCTGGGGCGGAAAAAATTCATACATATTCCGCCCAGCGGCGGCGAGTTCGTCAAAAGCATTTTCAGCCGGGAAGGATTGCAGGTCATTGTCAAATTAGGCGTGATATTTTTGGTGTTCGTGGCCATGTTTTGGGCCTTGTACAATCAAACTGCGTCGGCCTGGGTGTTGCAGGCCAAATCCATGGATCGCCACGTCCTGGATTTTGCCTGGATAAAATCCTTCGAGCAAAAAATGGTCGATTCCGGCTGGAAATCCTTTTCCGGATTGAGTGCCTGGGAAATCGACAAAAACCAAATCCAGGCGGTAAATGCGCTACTTATCCTGGTTCTCATACCGCTGTTTTCATATATCGTGTATCCTGCCATGAGCAAGCTGTTTCGCTTGACGTATTTGCGAAAAATCTCCATCGGCATGTTTGTCACGGTTGTCGCCTTTGCGGCGTCGGCCCTGATCGAACAAGCCATTCAAGACAACATTCGCACCTCGGTCTATTGGCAATTATTGCCCTATGTTCTCCTCAGCGTCGCGGAAGTAATGGTGTCCATCACTTGCCTGGAATTCGCCTACACTCAAGCACCCAAAAAATGAAATCGCTCGTAATGGGATTGTTTCTGCTTTCGAACGCCGTGGGCAACGGTTTCACCTCGGCCGTCAATTTCTTCATCGAAAATCCCGACCATACTAGCAAACTGCCGGGAGCAAGCTACTACTGGTTTTTCACCATCGCCATGCTGGTCACGGCCGCGCTGTTCGTCATCGTCGCCTTCTTTTACCGGGAGAAAACATATATACAAGATGAAGCTGCAGTTCAAGGAGAATAACCATGAAAGACATCGTCGCCGACGCCGGATTGGTCGCCTGTTGCGGCCTGTATTGCGGGGCGTGCAGAAAATATCTCCGCGGCAGGTGTCCGGGATGCCGGGAAAATCAAAAAGCCGCCTGGTGCAAGGTCCGCTCCTGCTGCATAAGCAATCAATTTGCAACCTGCGCGGACTGCAAGGATTTCCAAAATCCCCGGGACTGCCGGATGTTCAACAATCGGATCGCAAAACTCTTCGGCCTGATCTTCCGCTCCGACCGCGCCGCCTGCATCGACCAGATTCGCCGGCTGGGACTCGAAGGCCATGCCGCCGACATGGCCAAAACCAAGCGGCAAACGATAAAAAAATGTTGAATAATAACTGGACTTTTGCAAATTAGGTCAAACCCAACCGTAATGTGATATGGTCAAGACCGTAGGAATAATCGGTGACTTGTTCGATCACCCAGGCGATGGTGGATCGCATGGTTTCGCGCATTACCGCCCGACAGGCTTCGCCGATGGTCGTCAGTTTGCGGAGGGCCCATGTTTTCGCACGGTTCGGCCCGAGTTGATCCATGAGCAGAGTGTACGCCAGCATGACCAAGTACATGTGCCGGGTCTGGCCTTGGCCGTCGCGCAGCTGACAATCTCCCATGCCCAACTCCTGCTTTCCGTCCCGATGAAAGGTCTCCGTTCCTGTCCAGCGATATTTGTAAACCAAGAGAATCCGCACCACGTCCCAGGCGACACGGTTGGTTATCAAAATCTTGCAGGGTTGTTTGTCTCGTTTGTTGTCCCAAATAATTACGATCCGTACCTTGTGGTTGACTCCGGGTATATGCAAGCAAACGGTGAAATGCCATTGTTGCTCTCGTCCGCGATGGAACGATTTGCGGGTTTCGGGATCGATCTCGGCGGCGAGTTCGTCGGCGCGGATCACTTTGCCCTTCCATTCGACCTTGCGATTGAACTTCAAGTCGCCGACATAGCCGCGAGGCCGGTCGAAACGGTCCCTCTTGGAATGAATGTGGTTCAGTATCTCCGCGTTGGTGAAATAGCTGTCGAAAGTGAAGTCCCCGGGAATTTCCCGCTCGCATACCCAATCGACCAATTGGCAACAGAGCTTGGTATGATCGAAGAATTTCTCTCCGGTGGCCTCGCATTGCTCCCGCTTGCGGAAGCGGCGGAATTCCAGGGGATAGTGCTTCCCGCTGGAGCACACGTAGTTGGCGAACAGATAATCGTGGGCGATTTTGTTTCGCTGATCGGCGTGATCCCAGAACCATCCTGCGTCTTTGATGTACTTTCCGTCGTGGTCGATCAGCACGTTGTCGATGGCAATGACCCCGCGGTCCGTATATTGAGTGCTGGAATCCCGCTGCAACCATTCCAACCGCCGTTGGTTGAGGGTTTCCGCGTCCCAATCCACTTCGGTCAAGAATTTGTTGAGGCAGGATTGGTCGGTGGTCTGGGCAAACTCCCGATTGATCCCCAGGACCGACTTCCGCTCCGCAATCATCAGTCCTGTAAGATACTCCGCGAAATGCCTTCGCTGCGGTTCGTTGGCAAACAAATCTCCGAACTGCTCCATAGCGTCCCGAACGACTTGAGGAAACTCGATGATCCCTGGCATGACTGCACCATCCTTGGTTGTGAAGTGCCATCCCAAACACCACCGAATTAAACGCAATTTTACCCATTTTGACAAGACCAAACAACAGTTTGCAAAAGTCCAGTAATAAGTAAGAAAACCTTTCAATTTCTCCATTTGTGGATCGCGTTGAATATCGCCCGAAGCAGGAATAATAGCGGGGCCATGAGCGCCAGGCAGGCCAGCATGGCCAGGGCCACAAACCAGCCCAGGGCAAAGACGCCTTGTGCCCAATCCCAGATCGGGTCCCAATATATAATCACCCCCAATGCCGCCATGCACAAAAACGGGCCGTAGGGGATTTCCCTGTCGCGGAGGAAAAAATATCGCAGCAATCCCACCACCAGGGCGGCAAAAGGGGCCAGGAAGAAAACGATCAGGCAGGATTGCCAGCCCAGAAAGGCCCCCGTCATGCACATCAGCGTCACGTCGCCGAAACCCATGGCCTCTTGATTGAGGACTTCGCCCCGATGATGCGGACGGCCCAGACGATACCTCCGCCCGCGGCAATGCCGACCAGCGAGCTTAGAAGCGCGGTCCAGTTGTCGTCGCCATGGTACCAAACAAGCGCGATCAGCAGCGCCCCGACCACGCCCATGCACAGTATTCGGTAGGTGTCGGCCTGGCGGACAAGTCGATTCCAACACAAGGCCACGGCCCTTCGCAAACCGTGGCGCGGGTACCAGGTCCGCGGCAAAATGGCCAGGCACCAAAACACCCAACATGCCAGGCCGATGGCCAGCGCTCCAATGTTAGGCACACCGCCGAGCCACGCCGGCCATGAGCTGGGAGAAGTGGTGCAAGGAATTTGAAGGTCCATTTGCCCAAAAAAAACGGCTCGACGTCGGGCAACAACGACCACGGCCAGACCGCGGCCAAAAACAAGCCCGCCAGCGTGCCCGGCCGGCTAAGGGCGTCGGGAATGGTCTTTTCATCCACGTCGATTAGCGACGCCGCGAGCATCAACCAGATGAGGATCGCGTGAGAGAGGAACTGCTGGTGCAAGGTGCACGTCAAATTCAGCGGCAACGCGGGATTCGGCGGCCGGGGCATGTCGGCGGGATAAAGACCCAAGCCGCCGATCTCCCAGTAATAAAGGCCGGCCAGGCCAAGGCCGCAGAGCAATTCCACCACAAGCGGGCGGATCCAAAATCCACCGCCGTGTAAAGAAGCCTCGCGCCTCAGCCCCAACCAGCCGAAAATCGGCAGGCGGTCAGACCAGTGCCGCTTAGGCGCAGCCGGGTACGGCCGCATCCACGGACTGATGGGACGCGAATTCCACGCCAGTCCGTATGCGGCCAGGTTCGCCAACGCCCCAAAAACCGTCCCGGCGGCAAAAAGCAAAACCATGCGGGCTTGCATGGGGATGGCGATGAACCAATTCACGGGCGAAACTCCATCCGCTGTTTACGTTTTTGGCAAATCCAGCCGGTCTAGGATTTCCTCGGTCAGATCCTCGGGGGTGCGGTTTTCGGTGTCAACCGTCAGATCGGCCGTCTGGCGATATATCGGTTCGCGTCGGGCAAGCAGTTGAACTATCTCGTCCAAAGGGCCGTGTTCGGTAAGATTGGGCCGCCGCTCCGGAGTGGTGGCATCGCCGGACATGCGCCTGAGGATCGTTTCGGGCCGGGCCACAAGCCACACCACTTTGCCGCTTTGCCGCATTATTTGCCGATTTTCTTCCCTGAGCGGTGCGCCGCCGCCAGCGGCCAGCACCAACCGGTCGCGGCGGCAGAGATCGGCGATCACCCGGGCTTCAAGATCGCGAAAGGCCCCTTCGCCCTGCTCGGCGAAGATTCGGGCGATGGTCTTGCCGGCCAAACGCTCGATCTCCGGATCGGCGTCGATCCAATGCCATCCCAAGCGCCGGGCCAGAAGTTCGGCCAGCGTGGTCTTGCCTGTGGCTCGATAACCGATAAGCGTGAGGATCATTTTTTTAAAGCGTCCAACGAAATTAGGTGCGGCACTGCTTGCAAGCAAGCAGTGGCACACTAAAAAAGAGCCAATATTCGTTTTGCAGGCTCTTAATATTTTGCCGCTCCGATGGCCCGGCGAATCGTCTCGCGCATCAGCTCGGCCGGTCCTTCCTGGCCGGTGAAGAGTTTGAACTGCAGGCAGGCTTGGCGGACGAACATGTCGACGCCGGTGATGACCGTGCAGTTGCGGCTGCGGGCTTCTTTCACCAGCAGCGTGTTCTCGGGGTTGTAGACGGCGTCGAAAACGATCATCGACGGCCGCAGGTGGTGCTTGTCGAAGGGCGTTTCGTCGACGTTCGGGATGCATGCCCACCGGCGTGCAGTTGAACAGCAGGTCGGCGGAGACGGTATGCCGGGCCGCCCATTCGACGGAGCGGCAATCGAAGTGTTTGGCCAGGGTCACGGCCTGGCGGGCGACGCCGTCGCTCACCACCACGTGCGCGCCGCGGCGGCTCAGTCCGTAGACGATCGCCTTGCCCACGCCGCCGGCGCCGAGCACCAGGGCGGTTTTGCCGGCCAGGCGGCTTTCCGATTTTCCTCGGGATGCCGCCGACGGCCGTCTTCCAGGCTGTCCATGGCCGCCGATAGTCGGTGTTGTAGCCCAGCCGTTTCTTGCCGTCGAAGATCACGGTGTTGGCGGCGCCGATGCCGCGGACGGCGGCGTCGGCCTCGGTGAGCTTCTTGATCACCTCTTCCTTGTGCGGAATGGTGACGCTCAGGCCCCGGATGCCCAGCTGGGTGGCCTCGTCGATGAACCGCGATAGGTCCTCGCGCGGCACGCGGAAGGGGACGTAAACCTTGTTCATGCCGTAATGCTGAAAGGCCGCGTTGTGGATCAGCGGGCTGAGGCTGTGGCCGATCGGGATCGGCGATCACGCCGTAGACCTCGGTTTCGGCGTCGATCTGGTCGTAGTGGTAGATTTCGGTCATCTGCTGGAAGCTGAGCTGGCCCGGGGCCAACGCCCGCTCGTGATGAAACGTGGCGTAGGTGAACGGTGCGCCGAACTTGCCGGCCAGAATCCGCGATGGGGATGCCGATGTCGCCCATGCACAACGCCGATGGTCGGCACCTTGCTGCGCCGGATCAAGCTCCAGCATCCGCAGGTTGTCGTGCGGATGGTTGGCCATCGTGCGATCTTCACGATGTCGGGGTCGAGCTCGCAGAGCCGGCGGTGGATTTCGTCGAGATTGTCGGGCGTCTTGCGGAAGTCGTGCAGGCTGATGATCCGCTTGGTGCGGCCGAAACGCGGAATCGACGCGGCGATGTCGTCTTCCAGATCGACGTACTCCACGCCTTCGGCAATGGCCGTGCGCAACAGCAACTGCCGCTGCTCCTCGCTGCCGGCGAACTTCCCGCCGTCGGCCGGCGCGGCGGCAGGTGATGACCACCGGGCAAGGCCGGTCGGCCACCAGCCGCTTCAGGTTCACTTCGCCGTTGATGTAGTCCAGGCGCAGTTCGACCAGCTTGGCCCCTTGCTCGACCAGGTGCCGGTGCTCCGCAATCACGTGCCGATGCCGGCCGCGGCCAATGCTGACGCAGATCATAGATTAGGGGCTAGGGACTAGGAGCTAGGGATTAGAGCCTATGCACATTATTACATTGCAAATTTCAAATTGCAATTATTTGGGGACCGTCACAAGGTCGTGGATTACTTTTTGGATTGTTCCTTTTTGGCGGGCTTGGCGGATTTGGCCGGCTTGCCCGCTTCGGCTGTGGGGGCTGCCGGCGTGGCGGCTGCACCTTCGGCGCTTCAGCCCACAGCGCCTTCAGCGGCTTCCTCTTCTTTCTTCTTTTTCTTCTTTTTCATGGTGAGCTTGAACACGCGCACCTTAGGCAGGCCGAAAGGGTCGTCGCCCTCCTGCCAGCGATCGGCCGCCTTGAGGCGCTGGATTCGCTCGGCCCGGGTAAGCACGCTGCGGGCACGAACCAGCCCCAGCCTCACCTTAAGACTTTTATCCATGGTCATGAATGTTATTCTCCTCAATATGCCATATATAATAACAAGCCCGGGCAACTACCCGGGGAATAACTAAGTATAAATATCCTAACAATTAGCCGCAAGCAGGATAAGAGAAATAGGAACTATGTAATGTATGGTTTCACCCCTCTATTTTAGTGTCTGAAATAGCCCTTGCCTTCAAACGTATCCTTCTGGTTTGGTTCTAATGCGCATAATTTTGTGCGCCAACTTGTCAATGCCCTTGTGTTTACAACGGAAAAACAGTGCAATTATAATGACAGGTGGTCACAACCAATTGTCTCATATATACTTATAAAGATCCATTCTTGAACCTTATATGTCACCAAACTGTCTTGAAAAGACCGACAGGGCCACATATCCTAATATCTTGGGGCAAAAGTAGTTGCATTGATGTATTAATATATATTAAATACAAACAGAGGTGAAATCAGTGTCAGCAGGATCCAAAACCAAGTCGGCGGCCGCCGGAGGCGCTCCGGCCAAAACAAGCGATAAACCCCAGACCACCAGCGGGGCCGATATCGTTGTGCAAACCTTGGTAAATCATGGCGTGGATACGATTTTCGCCTATCCCGGCGGGGCCAGCATGCCCTTGCACCAGGCCCTGACCCGGTTTCGCGACCGCGTTCGCGTGATCCTGCCCAGGCACGAACAAGGCGGCGGTTTTGCCGCCCAGGGTTACGCCCGCAGCACAGGGCGGATCGGCGTTTGCATGGCCACCAGCGGACCGGGGGCGACCAACCTCGTCACCCCCCTGGCCGACGCCAAGCTCGACAGCATCCCCATCCTGGCCATTACCGGGCAAGTCGGCTCTCCGGTAATCGGCACCGACGCCTTTCAGGAAACGCCCATCGTCGAGGTCTGCCGCAGCGTAACGAAACATCATTACCTGGTGACCAACGTAAACGACATCGCGCGGGTGGTCCGCGAGGCATTTTACGTGGCCACGACCGGCCGGCCCGGACCGGTGCTGGTCGATATACCAAAAAACATCCAACTCCAACAGACAACCCCCAACTACGACGATCCCTTGCAGTTACCGGGCTATCACGTGGGAATTGAGCGGGCCAAGCCGGAGGAGATCGAAAAAATCGCCGCCTGGATCCGCGAGTCCAATCGCCCGGTGATTTACGCCGGGGGCGGAATAATCGCCGCCGACGCCAGCCAGGAACTTTTTGATCTGGTCCGCAAGACCGGCATCCCGGTGACCACCACGATCATGGGCCTGGGCGGATTCCCCGGCGATCATCCGCTGGCCCTGGATATGCTGGGCATGCACGGCAGCATCTACGCCAATTACGCCGTGGACAACGCCGACCTGCTTTTGGCCCTGGGCGTGCGCTTCGACGACCGGGTGACTGGAAAGGTCTCGGAATTCGCGCACCGGGCAAAGATCGTACATGTCGACATCGACGCCTCGGAAATCAACAAAATCAAAAGGGTCGATCTGCCGGTTTGCAGCGACGTGAAATACGCCTTGGGCGAATTGAACAGGATCGTCCAGGCCCCGGCCGATCTCGGCGAGTGGCATCGTAAAATCGCCGCCTGGAAGCGCGACGAGCCCTTCGGCTACAACCTCAACTTCCCCGGCATCCTGCCGCAGCACGCCATCCATGAATTATACAAACTTACCAAGGATCTTGACGCATACATCGCCGTGGGAGTGGGCCAGCATCAAATGTGGTCGGCCCAGTATTACAAGTTCACCAAGCCCAGGCACTGGATGTGCAGTTCCGGGCTAGGCACTATGGGTTTCGGCCTGCCGGCGGCCATAGGCGTAAAGGCCGCCCACCCCGATAAACTGGTGATCGACATCGACGGCGACGGCAGCCTGCTGATGAACATCCAGGAAATGGCCACCTGCTTCTGCGAAAAACTCCCGGTCAAGGTAATGCTGCTGAACAACATGCACCTGGGCATGGTCGTGCAGTGGGAAGACCGTTTCCACGCCGCCAACCGAGCCCACACGTATCTGGGCCCCATCGACCATCCCGAGGCCACCGGCCAGGGCAGCGGAGTTACGCCGCAGGAACGCTACTATCCCGATTTCATCGCAATTGCCCGCGGCTTCGGCTGGGACGGCCGATCGATTTCGGCCAAGGACGAATTAGTCCCCGCCATACAAGAGATGCTCGACGCCACCGGTCCCTACATCCTCTCGGTCCAAATCCCCTACCAAGAACACGTCCTGCCCATGATCCCCGCCGGCATGACGGTGCGGGATTTGATTAAGGAATGAAAGCGGGCAGTGGACAGTGGACGGTGGGTAGTAGGCAGCGTCATTCCGGGCGCGGCAAAGAATCTCATTCCTACAATCCGCTGTGGGAAAAAACAACTCGTTAATTCTTTCTTATTTTCGCTCTTTCTGACTTTCGCGATGAATTATCGGGAGGTGACATTGTTTAACTCTTTTCTAACCCGATTTATGGGGTATATTGACTAACACCGGTTTGTCCCGTATACTAGCTCCTTCCCTTTAATCTGTCATGTTACTTGTTCCCGCGGTTTTTCGTGAGAACAAAACTAAATAATTCACGATGCGTCATGCAGTGATTCTGCTCCGGGAGGTTAGCCATGTTTTACTTATCTTTGTTTGGGAAGAATCGTAGTCTCTCATTTAACTTCGTGCAATGTGCAATTCTTTCATCTGCTTTGGCAATAGTTTTAACCCTCATGATCGGACTCGCACGGGCTGGAACCACGTGGGATGGCGGCGGCGGAAGCGATACGAATTGGGGCACCGTCACGAATTGGGATGACGATGCCTTGCCTCAGTTTGATTCCGGCACCATTTTGACATTCAGCACCGCCGGCACATCAGCAACAAATGAAACCTCTCGCAATGTGGGTGGCATCGTATTCAACAGCGACGCTGATTTTACCATTAATGGAACGGGATCAATAAATCTCTATTCCGGCATAACGGTGGGAAGCACCCAAACGGCCGGACGAACGTACACAATTCAAGCGCCAATCAGCTATCTTGGGGGAACATGGACTGTCAACAATTCTTCTAGCGGCTTTAATTCCCTAAACATCCAAAGTATTATCAATGGGGGCTCATTTATTATCGGAGGTCAGGGAACAGTGCAATTAAGCAGCGAAACAACACATACAGGACAACTGACATTTGACTCAGAAAGTGTCGGCTACACAGGCACAGGAACATTTACGCAGACAAGTGGAATAAATTCTATCGCAAATGATCTGCAAGTTGGTTGGGATTATTCCAGTGCCACATACAATCTCAGTGGTACGGGACAGTTGTCCGCAGGATATGAGTATATCGGTGACTATTGTAGCACGGGAATATTTGCACAGATTGGCGGAACTAATTCAATTACTAATGATCTCTATCTTGGCTATGAGACCGGATCCAGCGGCACTTACAATCTCAGCGGTACAGGGCAGTTATCCGCTGCAAATGAATATATTGGCCGCGTCGGCATGGGAACATTCATTCAATCGGCTGGAACTAATACGATTTCCAATGCTCTCTATCTCGGATACTATGAATACAACGAAAACGGCACATACCATTTGATCGGTACAGGACAATTGAACGCGCCAACAGAGTATGTCGGTTACTCGGGAATCGGGATCTTTACTCAATCCGCAGGGAAAAATTCGATTGCCGGCAAGCTCTACGTCGGATACAACTCCGGCTCAAATGGAAAATACACTTTAAGCGGAACGGGAATCTTGACCGTAAGCAGCGGCGGCGAGATTCGCGTCGGGGCTGACTCGGGAACAGGTCGATTCGAATGGTTCTCCGATGGGCTAACAACCCCGACCTTGACACTCGGCTCGAATGGCACACTGGCTATGGGCTTTGACTTTGATATTGGAGCAATAAAAACCGGCGCTCTATTTCATGGCGGCACACTCAACGGATTGCCTTTGGCAACTCTAGAAATTACCAATAATGCAACAGCCACACAGTCCGGCGATACCTCCGTATCAATAAAGAATCTCGCTATCGGTACTAATACCGGAAGCGGCACATACAATCTCAGCGATTCTGGACAGTTGTACGTGGTAAACGAATATATCGGCAATTCGGGCACGGGGACATTTCAACAGGATGGCGGCACAAATTCAATCAACTATAGTCTTTATCTTGGCTATAATTCCAGCGACAATGGCACATACAATCTAAGCGATCCCGGTTATTTGTCCGCACCGAACGAATATATCGGGTACTCCGGCACAGGAGTGTTTTCCCAGAACGGCGGGATTAATACAATTACAAGTAATGTTCTCGATCTAGGCTATTATTCTGGATCCAACGGCACATACAATCTCAGCAATACTGGCCAGTTGTCCGCCCCATACGAGATTATCGGGTACTCCGGCACGGGATTAATCGTGCAAACCGGCGGAACAAATCTGATCAGTAATACCCTTGATCTTGGCCATGAATCCGGATCCGGCGGCACTTACAATCTCAGCGGCACCGGCCAGTTGTCCGCCAATAATGAATATATCGGCTACTCAGGCACGGGAACGTTCACCCAGAGCGGTGGGACTAATACAGGCGCGGGTTCTGACAATCTCTATCTCTACCTCGGCTATGGTACAAGCTCCAGCGGTACGTACGATCTCAGCGGCACTGGCCAGTTGTCCGCCAATAGCGAATATATTGGCCATAACGGCATGGGGACTTTCACGCAGACCGGCGGCACGAATTCAGTCACTAATTATCTATTTCTTGGCTATAATTCCGGCTGCAATGGCACGTATAAACTGAACGGGGGCACATTAACGACCAACAATTTATACGTTGGTTTTTCAGGCACCGGACGCTTTGAATGGTTCTACAACGGCCTGACAACCCAGACTTTGACACTTGGCGCGACAGGTACGCTGGCTATGGGCTTCGATTTTGATGTGACGGCGCTGAATAATGGGTCCTTATTTCATGGAACAACACTCAGCGGATTATCCTCGGCAACTTTGGAAATTACCAATAATGCAACAGCTACGCAATCCGGCAGTACCTCTGTTTCGATTAAGTATCTTTCCATTGGAACAAGCAGCGGAAAAGGCACATACAATCTCAGCGGAACGGGACAATTGTCTACGGCGTACGAATATGTCGGTCGATACGGCACAGGAACATTCACGCAGACCGGCGGAACGAATTCAATTACTAACAATTTCTATCTTGGCTATTATTCCGGCTCCAGCGGCACATATAGCCTCAGCGGTACAGGGCAGTTGTCCGCCGCAAGCGAGTATATCGGACGGTACGACACGGGGCAATTTACACAGGCCGGCGGCACAAATTCGATCAGTAATGATCTCTACCTGGGCTATTATTCCGGCTCCAGTGGAACATACAACTTGAACGGCGGAACACTGGTGTTGAAGTCCATCAGCAAGGGTTCCGGCACTGTCGCGTTTAACTTCGGCAGTGGAACCATGCAGGCGAGTGGCAACTTCACAACCACGCTGCCCATGACGCTGACCGGCGATGGAGGGAATGCAAATATCGATACCGCGGGCAATGCGGTAACAATGTCCGGTGCGCTTTCAGGCGTCGGCGGCCTGAATAAACTCGGCTCCGGCATTCTGACGCTTAATGCCACGGAAACCTACGGCGGCAACACTACCGTAAACGGCGGCACACTCGTATTCTCCGGCGGTATTGGATCGGGCGGCACATCGCTAATCGATGTCCAGGCGGGCAACGCTTCTTTTCAAACAGTAAATGTAAACAAAACCAACCTCAATATTCACACCGTCGCGCTGGCCACTTTCGAAATCATAAACGGATCGCATGCTGTGGGCATTATCAGCGGCTACGGGACAACACAGGTTGACAGCGGCGCAAGCCTAACCGCGGCGTCCATCATTCAAAATACATTGACCATCGGCCCCGGGGCAACGGTCACAATCCGAGCCCTTCCCGGTGGGCCGCAGGGCGGGGCAATCACTCCCGTTCCCGAACCATCTACGCTGGTTCTTCTTGGCGGCGTTTTTATTCTGTTTACGCTCGCCCGGGCAAAAAAATTCCGGCGGCAATCGATCCCCTGAAGGGGATCAACGGAAAAGAAGGGATGGATCGCCCTTTAGTCCCAGGCGTGAAACGCCTGGGCTAGAGAAAATGATTTACCCCTTTCAACCACAGGCGTGAAACGCCTGGGCTAGAGAAAATGATTTACCCCTTTCAACCACAGGCGTAAACGCCTGGGCTAGAGAAAAACAGCAACGCAACATCGGGCAAACAACCCTCACCCTAGCCCTCTCCCAAAGGGAGAGGGGACTTTTCCGACGGTTTTTAGGGTCTTACTCGGCGCCGATTGGGCCGCCTTTCTCCGCCACCGAGCGTTTCATTAGCAGCACCAGAACGACAAGCGCCAAGCCCAAGGCCGCGCAGACCCAGAACAGGTCGAAATACGCCAGCGACGCGGCCTGCTGCTGGCGCAGGTCCGCCAGGGTTTGCACGGACATCAGCCCAGACCGGGCCGGGTCGCCCGTGTGTTGCATGAAAACCGCGTGGGTTTTGTCCAGAAAGGACTGAACGTGCGGGTTCAATAGATTAAGGTTGTCGCCCAGGCGGGACAAGTGGAACTGTTCGCGGCGCTCTTGGATAGTCTGGCCCATGGACGTGCCGAAGCTGCCGCCTTCGTTGCGCAAGAGGGCGAGCAGGCCCACGGCCGCACCGCGCAAGCGCTGCGGCATATAGAGAAAGGCGGCCACGTTGATGGGCGCGAAAATCAACGACAGGCCCACGATCATTACCACCCGCGGCCAGATAACCATCCACGGGCTGATTTCCAGGTTCATCAGCGACATCCAATAGCAGCCCGCGGCCACGATCACAAGTCCCGGCGCGATCAGCCAGCGGGCATCGATCTTTCGTCCGAGCAAGAAGCCCACGACGATCATCATTATGATCGCGGCAAAACCGGCCGGCGACATTATCAGGCCCGAGAGAAAGGCGTTATAGCCAAAAAGCGTCTGCAGCATGCTCGGCAGCGCCACGGTGGCGGCATACAGCACGCCGAAAGAGGAGAAAATAATGACGCACGACGCGGTGAAATTGCGATCTCCCAGCACGCGGAAGTTGATGACCGGGCTGGAATAAGTCATTTCCCGCCATATCAGGAACACCAGGCACAGGGCAAACACGATCAGCAGGGTCTGCACTCGCCAGAACGGGTCGCCGAGCCAATCCCACTCTTGCCCCTTGCTTAGCACTACTTCCCAGGAGGCCATGACCAGGGCCAGCAGCCCCAGGCCGATGCCGTCAAAGCTGAAGAGCCGGTTTTTTTTCAGTTCGGCCCGCCGCTTTTTGAGATAATCCGGATCTTCCAGTAGCATGTAGCAAAGCAGAAAACCGACAATGCCCACCGGCAGGTTGATGTAGAAGATCCAGCGCCACTCGTAAGTATCGACGAGCCATCCGCCCAGGGTAGGACCCACAATCGGGCCGAACAGGGCGGCCACGCCGAACATCGTCATGGCCGCGCCTTGTTTTTCGCGCGGGAAACGGTCCAGCAGGATCGCCTGGCTGGACGGCTGCAGCCCGCCGCCGGCCAGACCTTGCAGCACGCGGAATAGAATCAGTTGCTTGAGGCTGGCGGCCATTCCGCATAGCCCGGAGGCAATTGTGAACACGGCGATCGAGAACAGGAAATAGTTGCGCCGCCCGAAATGCGCGGAAAGCCAGCCGGTGATCGGCAGGATAAAGGCGTTGGCCGCCAGATAGCTGGTAATGACCCATTGGCTGTCGACGACCGCCGCCGAAAGTCCGCCCGCAATGTAGCGCAGCGCCACGTTGGCCACCGTGGTATCGACCACTTCCATGAACGTAGGTATGACAATGGCTACGGCGACAAACCAGGGATTGATCGCGGGCGCCTTGGATTGGGAAATTGCCGCGGTGCTCATTCGGCGACTGCCTCCGATCGAGGTCTTAGGGCTTACTTAGTGACCCGGCCGGTCCCCTGCGGCAGCCGGGCCAGCGGCTGCAAAACATCCCCGGCATTCGGCCCGCTGGGCGCCTCCTTGTAGTACACGTACGGAACCACCGACAAACCCACGAACAAGGACTCCTTGTCCGGGTTGTAGTCGGTGAACTCGATGCGCACGGGCAGCCGCTGCACGATTTTGACGAAGTTGCCCGTGGCGTTTTGCGGCGGCAAAAGCGCCAAGGTCTGCCCGGTGCCCATGGTAAAACCGGTGATCCGGCCCTCGAACATCCGCCGCGCTCCGTACATGTCCACCTCGCAGCGCACGCGCTGGCCGATGCGCAGGTATGCGAGTTTGGTTTCCTTGAAATTGGCGTCGACCCAGATCTCAGTAAGCGAGCGGACGGTCATCAGGCTTTGTCCTACCTGGACGTAGTCGCCGGGATTGACATTGCGGTTGGTCACCACTCCGTCGATGTCGCTTGGGACGTCGCAGTATCGCAGGTTCAATTCCGCCTGATCCACGTCGCGCCGGGCCTGGAGCAACTTGGCCTCGGCCTGTTTGACGACCGGGGCGTTTTGCACAAGCCGGGCGTAGATCGTGTTAAGATCGCCTTGGCCGTCCTGCTTGTAAAAGGCCTCCTTGGCCTGATTCGGCGTCGCGTCCCAGGATGTCGGAAAATAACCGAGCATGGCCTGCGCTCCGCAGCGTATCCGAGAGGGCCTGCCTCACCGTGGAGAAATTCTGATCCAAGTCCGACGGGACGTCGTCCAGTTTCTGGCCCTTGGCGGGCTCCGCGGGCAGACTGAGGCTTACGCGGATCGCGTACACGTCCTGCAAGGCTTGTTCTACGCCCGCTTGCGCTACTTTATAAGCCTCATTAAGCTCGTCGAGATTTTCCTTGGTTATGGCCCTGGTGGGGAACAGCTCTTTGCCGCGTTTGAGATTTGCTTCAGCCAGTTCCAGGATCGCCTTCCTGCTGTTGAGCTTTGCCACGGAGGCGTGCAAGTTGGCTATCCGATTATCCACATCTTCGATGGCATGGTCCATCTTGAAGCGGTTGCTGCGGGTCTCGCCCACCAGGCCGCGGGCTTGGCGCAAGCGGTCGCCACGTCCATTTGCGCCGCTTCCAAGGCGGCTTTCTTAATGTCTAATTCAACCTGGTACGGCTCCGGATCGATCTGGACGAGCAAATCGCCCTTTTTCACGCGATAATTGTCGTCCACCAGGACCTTTATAATTTGCCCCGGCACCCGAGGCGCCACCAGGGTCATATGGCCGTTGATGTAAGCGTCATCGGTGGAAACAGTGTTCAGTGCGTTAACTATCCAGGGATACAGGAAGAATATGCCGCCCGCCAACCCGGCTGCGATTACCGCAGGCAATAACAATTTTCGCATACTGCGAGATTTCCGCTTGCCGATAGGATGATTGTTTGGGGTGGCGCGATTTTCCACAATTGCGCCCCTGTTCGCAGGTAGGGCCGTTTCCATATCTCCCGTATCCTTGGCACGAACGTCCCTCATCTCTTCCACGTGGGTGCTCCAGGAAAAAGTAAGGTTTCTGGCCATCCTAATTATATGAAGGTTGTCTACTCAAAAGATGTACATGGAAGCAAGCCAGCACGACAACGTGATGTACCGGCTGAGGAGGACGAAGCTGGTGCCTGAAAAGGTTAAATATCGCAAAAGATGCGCGTTCGGGCACTAATTTTCCTGCCAAGGCGCTTTGTCTATGATTCCCTACGGCATGAATGCGCGAGATTTCATCAAGGAAAAAACATCAACCGATAATGCCCGGCTGCAAGGATTTGATGCCGCGCATGAGCATTTCGAATTCTTCCACATTTGGGGCGGCCTGGTGCCTGACTTCTCGATCGATCAAATCCTGCTGGAACAGCGAATAAAGGCTTTCGCAAAAGCCGATCATGCCCTCTTCGCCGGTGCGAATCACTCCGCCGAGTTCGACGTCGCGGCCTTCGGCAATGAGTTTTCGGACAATGGGAGTGGCAAGGAGGACTTCCACCGCCGGCACGCGCTTTGCGCCTTCGGCCTTTGATTTGAGGAGTTTTTGGCTGATGACGGCCCTGAGATTGAACACCAGCGATTGCCGGATAGACGGCCTTTCGTCTTCGGGAAACAGGCTCAATACCCGCTCGACTGTTTGCGGCGCGTTGGCGGCATGGACCGTGCCGAAGACCAGGTGTCCGGTGGAGGCGGCTTGCACGGCCGCGCTGAACGTTTCCGCGTCCCGCATCTCTCCGATCAAGACCACGTCCGGATCCTCGCGCAAAAGGGCGCGAAGGGCGGTGGGAAAATCCGCCACATTAATCCCCAGTTCCCGCTGGTTGATCAGGCATTTCTTCTCGGTATACAGGAATTCTATAGGGTCTTCAATGGTAATTATATGCTCGTGCCGCGCAATTAATGTGCTCCAGCATGGCCGCGATGGTCGTGCTCTTGCCGCTGCCCGTGGTCCCGGAGACGAGCACCAGGCCATCGTTGTTTTCGGAAATTTTAGACACGATGGGGGGCAAATGCAGTTCCTCAAAGGATGGAATGCGGCGCGGCACAACCCTGGCGGCCACGGAAATCCCCGAATCCTGCTTGAAGACATTGATGCGAAACCTCGACTGTCCATCCAAATCGTAGGAAAAGTCCACCGAACCCTTGGTGATAAGCGTGTGGCGCTCTTCCTCGCTCATGTAGGAAAACACGCGGGCTTCGAATTCTTCATTAGGCCTGGTCACGGCGTTGACGGTGCGGAGTTTTCCGCCTATCCGCAGCCTGGGCGCACTATCGGCTTTGAGATGAATGTCCGAGGCCCCCATTTTCACCACGGCGCGGAAAAAAGCGTCCACTTCGGGAAGGCCGCGCCTGGGCCGCGTGTGTTCAAATGCACTGGGCTGTTTTTGCATATCCTGCCGATTAACGTCACCAGACTGGTTCATGCCGGCATCATCGTTCATATATTGATCCTGGCCGAAAGGCATCCAACAACTGATAAAGAGTAACAATGGCATACTGCGCTGAGCTAATCGAGCGGCGCAGGGAATTATCTCGTATTGTTGGGCGGGTTGTCAATGCTTAGCAAGTCCGCTTCTCTTATGCCACGCCAAGCTGGAATATGCTAAAATATGGTGTAATACAAATAATCAGATTGACTCCAGGTATTTATGGCCGCAGGGTGGCTTATGTCAGCCAAATCTACCGAACAGTGCCGGCTTGTAGAGTCCCGTGAAAAGGCAATCCCTTGGCGGAAGTGGGGGCCGTATCTTAGCGAGCGGCAGTGGGGAACCGTGCGCGAAGACTACAGCGAAGGCGGCGATGCCTGGAATTACTTTACGCACGATCAGGCCCGCTCGCGGGCTTATCGCTGGGGCGAAGACGGCCTGGCCGGCATTTCCGACGACAAGATGCGGCTCTGCTTCGCGCTGGCATTGTGGAATGGGAAAGACCCGATTTTGAAGGAGCGCCTGTTCGGGCTGACCAATAGCGAAAGCAACCACGGGGAAGATGTAAAAGAATACTACTTCTATCTCGACAGCACGCCCACCCATTCGTACATGAAATATTTATACAAATATCCCCAGGCTGCATTCCCTTATGACAACCTGGTGGAAACGAGCAGCCGGCGCGGGCGCGACCAGTTCGAGTACGAGTTGATCGATACGGGTGTGTTCGACGAGGATCGCTATTTCGACGTGTTCGTGGAGTATGCCAAGCAGTCTCCGGAGGATATTCTGATCCAGATCAGCGTTTACAACCGGGGTCCGGAACCTGCCCAGTTGCACGTGTTGCCTACGCTCTGGTTTCGGAACCGGTGGTCGTGGCAAGTCCGCGCCGAAAAACCGATTCTGCAACAGGCCTCCGGCACGCCGACATATAGCATCGTCAAGGCCGTTGACGCCAAGCTGGGAGAGCGTTTTCTCTACTGTGCAGGAGAAGCGCCTCTCCTGTTCACCGAGAACGAAACCAATTATGAGCGAATTTTCGGCGCTCCGAATCGCAGCCCGTATGTAAAGGACGGGATAAACAATTACATCGTCCTCGGTCAGGAAGATGCGATTAATCCGGAGAAAAAGGGGACAAAGGCAGCGGCCCATTATCATCTGACCGTCGGTCCCGGCCAGTGCCAGGTAGTTCGGCTCCGGCTATCGGACGTGGCGCCGGCGGCCTTTGCAGAAACCGACGGGAAAAACGCCGCTGCCTTCGGCGGCCCTTTTGATGCAATCCTGCAAGCCCGGCGCCGGGACGCCGATGAGTTTTATGCGGACGTCATTCCGTCGTCGCTAACCACCGACCAAGCCAATGTCATGCGCCAGGCGTTGGCGGGAATGCTATGGAGCAAGCAGTTCTATTTTTACGACGTGGACAAATGGCTGGAGGAGCGGGGCGCCGATCCATTCAAGGCCGCAAGGAGAGCCGCTCCGCGCAATGACCAATGGCACCACATGTACAACGGCGACATCATCTCCATGCCCGACAAATGGGAATATCCCTGGTACGCCGCCTGGGATTTGGCCTTCCATGTGCTTGCCTTGACGCTGGTCGACGTCGATTTTGGCAAGCAGCAACTGCAACTGATGCTCCGCGAGCGTTACTTACACCCCAACGGTCAGATACCGGCCTACGAATGGAATTTTGGCGACGTCAATCCCCCAGTCCACGCCTGGTCCACCATCTTCACCTATCGCCTGGAAAAGGCGCAAAAGGGGGTTGGCGACACGAAATGGCTGAAAAGCTGTTTTCAGAAGCTGCTCTTGAACTTCACCTGGTGGGTGAATCGAAAAGACCGCACCGGCCGCAACGTTTTCGAAGGCGGCTTCTTGGGATTGGACAACATTGGGGTGTTCGATCGAAGCGCGCCTTTGCCCACCGGTGGTTATCTGGAACAAGCCGACGGAACCGCCTGGATGGCGCTGTTCGCCGATAATATGCTCGAGATTTCCATGGAACTTGCGATGACCGACGAGGACTACCTGGACATGGTTTTAAAATTCCTCGAGCACGACACGTGGATTACCTCGTCGTTGGTGCAATTGGGCGGCGGAACCGGAATGTGGGACGAAGAAGACGGCTTCTTCTACGACGTCCTCCGCCTGCCCGATGACCAGGCTCAACGGCTCAAGGTGCGATCCATGGTCGGCTTGCTCCCGTTTTGTGCGGCCACGGCCTTCGACCGGGAACTGATCAAGAAATATCCTGAAATCGGAGAGCGATTCCGGTGGTTCATGGAGGCACGCCCCGAGCTGGCGACTCGTTTCCACGACCCGAGAAAAGTCGGTCCCACCGGACGTCACCTTTTTGCGGTCCTGGACGAGGCCAAGCTCCGCCGCGTGTTGGCGAAGATGCTCGACGAGAGCGAGTTTCTGAGCCAGTTCGGCATCCGATCGCTCTCGCGCTATCACGCCGACCACCCGTTCGTCATGCGCGTCAACGGCGATGAATATCGCGTTTCCTACCTGCCGGCCGAGTCGGATACGGCGATGTTCGGCGGAAATTCCAACTGGCGCGGGCCGATCTGGATGCCGGTCAACGGCCTAATTATCCGCGCCCTGCTGCAATACTACCGCTACTACGGCGATAGTTTTACAGTTGAATGCCCCACCGGCTCCGGTCGGCAGATGAATCTGTATCAGGTGGCCCGGGAACTTTCGCGCCGGCTGGCAAACATATTTCTGAAAGATGAGCACGGCCGGCGACCGGTTTACGGCGGCACCAGAAAATTCCAGGAAGATCCCCACTGGCGCGACTGCCTCTTGTTTTACGAGTACTTCCACGGCGACAACGGCGCGGGGCTGGGGGCCAGCCATCAGACCGGCTGGACCGGCATCATCGCACGCACCATGCACTTGTTTGCCACAATTTCCGCCGAACAAGCGGTGGCAACCGGCGCGCTGGCCGATGCCAACCAGGCCGATCCGCGGACCGGCTCGGCTACCGGCGGCAAAAAGAGCCATACATCCGGAGAGAACATTTAAAGCCTATCCAAAAAGTCCCCTCTCCCGCCGGGAGAGGGCTAGGGTGAGGGCGTAATTGCCGATAATATTTGTTTTTCATACATTAAACTATTAATGGAGTCGAGGCTTTTTGGATAGGCTCATAATTCAAGGCGTTCCCATGTCGTTCATGCAACCGCTGGACCATTTGCCCCTTTGGGCGCTGTTCTTGGCCACCATGGCAGGCGTATTGATCGCCATCGAAGCGGGCTACCGCCTGGGCAGGTACCGCAGCCGGCACCTGGAGCACGAGAAGGAATCGCCCGTGGGCGCGGCCGTTGCCGCGGCGCTGGGACTGGTGGGCTTCATGCTCGCGTTCACCTTCAGCATTGCCGGGACTCGTTTCGATACCCGGCGGCAGGCGGTTGTCGATGAGGCCAATGCGATCGGCACGACTTACCTTCGCGCAGGCATTCTTCCCGACGATCGCGGCAAGGTAATCCGGCCGCTGCTGCGCGAATACGTCAACGTCCGCATCGAGACGGCGAGGACGGGCGACATCGAGGCGGCCCTGCGCCGCTCCGAACTGTTGCACCGCAAGCTTTGGACCGAGGCGGAGGAAATCGCCAAAAAGTACCCGCAGTCAATCCAAGTCGGACTGTTTGTGCAATCGCTGAACGAGACGATCGACCTTCACACTACCCGCGTCGTGGCCGGCCTGTACAGCCGCATTCCGCTGATCGTCTGGATCGCACTCTACTTGCTAACCGCGCTTTCGATGCTGGGGGTCGGTTATCACGCCGGGCTGGCAAGTGCGATACGTTCTATTTCCTTCCTCATGCTGGCGGTAACTTTTGCAGCCGTGATTGCCCTGGTGGCCGACCTCGATCGACCCCGCGAAGGAATGCTCCGCATAAGCCAGCAGGCGCTCGTCGATCTGCGGGCCACCATGAATGAACCGAATCCGTAAAAAACCTGCGCAACGCCTATTGATTGTAATCCGCCGCTTTGATTTCAAAAATAAATATGGCCAATCCAATGTATCCGTCGCTGTATCAGATCAATACCCGTGTGTGGCTCACAGAAATGTCCCGGAAACTGAATCGGCCTGCCACGCTGGACGACATTCCGGACGCCGAACTCGACTGCCTGGCCGAGATGGGGTTTGATTGGATCTGGCTGCTGAGCGTCTGGCAGACCGGTGCGGCCGGGCGGCAAGTATCGCGCGCCAATTCCGAGTGGCGCAAGGAATTCCAGGAAACGCTGCCGGACCTGCGCGAGGATGACATCTCGGGTTCTGGTTTCGCCATCACCGGCTACACCGTGCATAAACAACTCGGAGGCGACGCCGCACTGGCCCGACTGTGCAAGCGACTTCAAAAGCGCGGCCTGCGCTTGATGTTGGATTTTGTGCCCAATCACACGGGCCTGGATCATCCCTGGGTTGAAAATCATCCGGAATATTATATTCAGGGAACGGAACTGGATTTGGCCCGAGCCGCAAGAACTACACTTGGATTAAGCGCACACAGGGCGATTTGCTTATGGCCTACGGGCGCGATCCGTATTTTCCCGGCTGGCCGGACACCCTTCAACTCAACTACGGCAACCCGGACACGCAAAAGGCCATGATCGGCGAGTTGTTAAAAATCGCCGGCCAGTGCGACGGAGTTCGCTGTGACATGGCCATGCTCATATTGCCGGATATCTTCGAGCGAACATGGGGCATACCGGCCGAACCCTTTTGGCCCAAGGCGACCCGGTGCGTGCGCGAGTCGGTACCGGATTTTTGTTTCATGGCCGAGGTCTACTGGGACCTGGAATGCACGCTGCAGCAGCAGGGTTTTGATTATACATACGACAAGCGTTTGTACGACCGCCTGCGCGAAGGTCATGCGCGCCCGGTGCGAGAGCATTTTCTTGCGGGGCTGGACTATCAAAATAAAATGGCCCGCTTTCTGGAAAACCACGACGAGCCCCGGGCGGCATCAGTATTCCAACCGGGAGTCCATGAAGCCGCCGCAGTTATCACGTTTTTGTCACCTGGCATGCGGTTTTTCCACCAGGGACAATTCGAAGGGCGGAAAAAACGCGTCTCTCCGCACCTTAGTCGCGGCCCGTCCGAGCCCATCGACGCCGACATGCAAAAATTCTATGACCGTTTGCTTGCCGTGCTCAGCCTGCCGGTGGTGCGCGAAGGCCGGTGGCAATTGTTGGAATGCGCGCCTGCCTGGGACGGCAATTGGACTTGGGGCTGCTTTGTAATTTACATCTGGCATGGCGCCGGCGGAGAGAGGTTGCTGGCAGCGGTGAACTATGCACCAATCAGAGCCAGTGTTATGTTCGGCTTCCTCTCGCGGATCTTGGCGGCACAGAGTGGCAGCTGGAGGATAAAATAGGTTCGGCCATTTACGACCGGGACGGCAATGATCTTCAATCCCGCGGCTTATTCCTGGACATGTCGCCATGGCAAGCCGCCGTCTTTTCCTTGACAAAAATATCATGATGAATGCAAATTTGCGGACCAAAGCACCTGACCGAGAGGCAAAATCATGAAAAATGTCGACATTGACGAAACTAAATCCAAGATGAAACGCAAGCAGTATGAAAAGGAACTGCGCAAACTTCAGACCGAACTTTGCCGACTGCAAGAATGGGTGAAGCTCAAGGGCTTGCGGGTGATGGTTATCTTTGAGGGCGCGACGCGGCCGGCAAGGGCGGGACCATCAAGGCCATCACCGAACGCCTGAGCCCGCGCGTATTCCGGCTTGTCGCCTTGCCCGCTCCCTCGGACGGGAGAAAACCCAAATGTACTTGCAGCGATACATGCAGCACTTCCCGGCGGCAGGCGAGGTGGTGATCTTCGACCGCAGTTGGTACAACCGCGCCGGCGTGGAGCGGGTAATGGGTTTCTGCACGGAGGAAGAGTATCGGCGATTCCTGGAAAACTGCCCTGTTGTCGAGAAATACATTGTCGACGGCGGGATCATCCTCATCAAGTTCTGGCTGGAGGTGGGCAAAAAGGAGCAACAGCGCCGGTTCGAGGCCCGCATCGACGACCCGCTGCGGCAGTGGAAACTAAGCCCGATGGACATCGAGTCCTGGACCCGCTGGTACGATTACTCCCGCGCCGAGACCTGATGCTCGAGGCCACCGACACCGAGTACGCGCCGTGGTACATTGTGCGCTCGGACGACAAGAAACGGGCCCGCCTGAACTGCATTGCCCATCTTTTGAGCCTGATCCCCTACGAAAAAGTGCCGCGAAAAAAGGTGAAACTGCCCAAACGCTCGAACAAAGGCAAATATGACGAGCGGGCCGTGCTTGAAGGCAGAAAGTTCGTAGCGGAAAAATTTTAAACAATCGCAGCTCTCAGCCCGGGTTCTCAATCCCTTCCGGCTCCTATTTCTCTATGGCCCCGGAATGGATTTATCGCTAGAATCTGTAGCCCCAATGTGTTTTTCACGCATGCAATGCTAGCAAATCTTTTCAAGCAAACAAATTTCCAAAAATCCTGAGTCAGGAGGTGCGATATGGCAACCGGCGCCAGAGTGGAACGGCCGCAGCGCAATCACGAACTGCAATTCCGCGAAAGAACTCCCCGGGAAAAGCCGCGGCGTAAACACTGGATACGGCGGCTGGGACTGTTGCTGATCGCCCTGGCGGTTCTGGCCTGGTTCCTGCCCGCCATCATCGTCAACACGCCGATCCTGGGCTGGATCGTGCGCAAGGCCTCGGGCAGCATGAAATGTTCGATCTCGATTCAATCGGCCTCGCTGGGCTGGCTCTCGCCCATTTCGATAAGCGGCGTCGCCGTGCGCGACGAGCAGAATCAGGCCCTCTTCGAGGTGGAAAAAATCACCAGCGACAAATCGCTTCTGGCAATACTCCGCAATTACACGCAACTGGGGCAGTTCCGCGTGGAAAAACCCACGATTTCATTGGTCTTGCGCGAGGGCGGCAGCAACGTGGAAGACCTGCTGGCCAATTTCAAGAACGATTCCACTGAAAAAAAGTCATCCGCTAATGTGGCGATCGACCTGGCGGTGGTCAACGGCACGGTAAAAATCACCGACCAGGCCACAAAGCAAAGCTGGCAGATCGACAAGGTGAACGCGGACCTGAACATGCCGGCCGACGCGGCCCAGGCCATGACCGTGAAGGCCTCGGCCGAGGTGTCCGACGCCCGGCAGCCCGGCAAACTGGCCGCCCAGATGTCGATGACGCCTGCGGCGGACGACAAGTCGCAGGCCTCCGGCGACATTTCCGTGCAGTCTGTAAATCTGCCGCTGGCGGCGGCGCAATCGTTTATCGCCCGGTATCTGCCCCAAGCCAGGCTGGACGGCCGTTTGAATTGCACTGCCCACGCGGTTTGGGGCGGCAACGAAGCCCCGGGAAAGACGGTTGTCAACGCCGATTTGAAGACCGAAGGATTGGCCTTTGCCGCAGCGGCGCTGGGAACCGACTGCGTGCAACTGAGAGAACTCAGCGCGCGGCCGGACAGATCAATATCACGAAATCCGGCCTGGACATCGGAAAAACTGAAATCGCCTGCGATTTGGGCAATTTTACGGTAACGGGAAATACCAACCAGTGCGAAGTTTCCGGCAACGTGGATCTTGCCCGGTTGGCCGCGATGCTGCCCTCGACGCTCCACATCCGCAAGCAAACGCAAATCACCTCCGGCCAGTTGCAACTGGCATTATCCGCGCGAGCAGGCGGCCGCCGACGGGCAAAAGGCACTGGTTTTGCACGGGCAGATCGGCGCCGATAACCTGGTGGCGATAAACAACGGCCGGCAGATATCCTGGCCGAATCCCATCACGCTTGTGCTGGACGCCCACAACACGGCCCAAGGTCCGGTTGTCGACAGTATGCAATGCGATTCCGATTTTCTCAAGATTCACGCCGCCGGCACGGCCGACAACATGGCCGCCTCGCTCAGCCTGAATCTCAAGCAACTGGGCGACAAATTGGAGCAGTTCGTCGACCTGGGCGACATGCAGCTGGCCGGCGACGGATTCGGCAATATCAATTGGAAGCGCAACGCGCAGCAGCAGTTCAGCGCCGACGCCGAACTGCAACTCCACAGCCTTCAGGTTCTCTTGCCCGACAAGCAACCCTGGCGGGAGGAAAATCTGATCGTGTATTGTTCGGCCAAGGGCAAGACCGACGGCACGGCCAGCACCCGGCTCGATTCCGCCGCGCTGAATATCCAAGCCGGCGAAGATCGGCTTACCGCCCAGTTGCTTGAGCCGGTGGCCGATCTGAAACAGGGCGGCGTGTGGCCGGTCCGCATCTTGATGCAGGGCCAATTGCAGAACTGGACCGCCCGGGCGGGTTCTTTCCTGCCGCTTTCCGGCTGGAATTTGGCGGGCGGCGCCGACCTCGACGTCCAGGCCACCGCCTCGAAGGACGGCGTGAACGTCGGGCAGGCGAAAATACATTGCACGCAGTTCGTCTTGGCCTCGCCCTACATAAACATGCAGGAGCCGGAGGTCGAACTCTCGGCCACCGGATCATGGAACCAGGCGCAACGCCGCCTGCAACTCGCCCCCGCCACCCTGGCCACCACTAGCCTGGCGATTCAGGCCGAGAATTTCCTCATGGCCATGCCGCAAAACGGACCAGTTGAAATCGGCGGCACGGTCAAATACCAGGGCGACCTGGGACGCCTCAGCCAGTGCTTCGCCGACCGCACAAAACCGCCCTCCTGGGCCGTGGGCGGGCAAGTGGTCGGAAACCTGCAATTCAAGCAAGCCTCCAATCTCATCCAATACGAAGCGGCGGCGGACGTGAACAACCTGGCCGTGGCCGATTCCACGGGTGAAAAATTCCAAGAACCGCTCGTTCGCATTTCCGCGCGCGGCGAATACGAGACCAAGGCCGGCGTGATCCGCCTGGAACAAGCCCAAATCGCCTCCAGCTTCGTGGCCGCATCGGCAGCGGGTAAATACGCACAGGCCGACAATCAATCGCAGGCCGACCTGAGCGGGCAAGTAAGTTACGATTTGGACCGGCTCTGCGGCCTCTTGCGCCCGTACTTGGGGCCAAACATTATTTTTGCCGGGCGCGGGGCTTCGCCGCTCGCGTGGCGCGGGCCGCTCAGCCTGGCGTCGGCCCAGGCCAATGCCGGGCTTAAATGGAACTCCGCCGATGTCTACGGGTTCCAGGTCGGGCCGGGCGATATCAAGCCCGTGCTGGCAGGCGGGGTGTTGCAGATCGAACCTACCGAGCTAAGCGTCAGTCAAGGAAAATTATTCCTGGCCCCGAAGGTGCGCCTATCGCCCCAGCCCATGGAGTTGACGTTGCCGGCCGGGCCGTTGGTGAGCCAGGTGCAGATCAATCCCCGCATGTGCGCGCATTTTCTTAAATTCGTGGCCCCGGTGCTGGCCGAAGTGACCTCGGCCCAAGGGGCGTTCTCCATCAACATAGACGGTTGCCGCATCCCGTTGGCCGACCCGGCCAAGGGCACGATTGCGGGAAAATTCATAATTCATTCGATAGAGATCGGGCCCGGGCCGCTGATCCGCGAGTTGGCGGTGCTGATGGGCCGGGAGACGCCGGCCAAACTGCGGCGGGAAGGAGTCGTGCCGTTCCAAATGGTTGACGGCCGCATCTATCATAAGGATCTGGAGTTGATCTTCCCCGATATTACGATTCGCACTTACGGATCGGTGGGCTTGGACCAGACCGTGGCCATCATGACCGAGATGCCCGTACCGCCCAAGTGGCTGGAAAACAATCCGCTTGCCCCGGGCTTGAAAGATCAGATCATCCGCATCCCCATTGCCGGAACCCTGCAAAAACCGCAGCTTGACAAGAGTGTTATGGAAGAACTCAGCCGCCAGTTCATAAAACACGCCGCGCAAAACATGCTGGAAGAGGGGCTGAACAAGGGCCTGGACCGCCTGTTCCAACAAAAATAGGGGTTTCTCTATACTGCTATCGGTTTAGTATAAGCCAAGCCGCGACCACTGGTCGCGGCTTTACAATTTAGATAAACTACCGTCTTTGATGTGAAAACACACACTTTTTCAGCCGGTTCCGAGCATGGCCTACGTCGGCAGGCCAAACTCATTGCAAATTGTAAATTGCAAATTTCAAAATGAACAAGAATGAAATGCCGCCAAGCAGCGGGATTTTTTATTTTTACCTTCGTTCAATTTGCAATTTCTCAATTTGCATTAAAAAATGATCGCGATTTTTATTCAATCCCCAACACAAAGAATCCATCCCTGTAATGAAACTCGTTTTCCTGGGCACATCCGGATATCATCCCAGCGACCGGCGGCACACGCCGTGCCTGGTTTTGCCGTCGTGCGGAGTGGTCCTGGACGCGGGTACGGGCATGTACAGACTGGGCAGATATCTAACCACCAACGAGCTGGATATTTTCATCTCGCACGCTCATTTGGATCACGTCATCGGCTTAACATATTTATTCAGCGTGATGTGGGAGCATCCGCTGCGTCGAGTAACCGTCCGCGGCCTGCCCGAAAAACTATACGCGATTGAAAAACATCTTTTTTATCCCGACTTGTCCGTACGCCCTTCTTTCGAGTTTAAACCTTTGGGCGAAGAGGTTTTGCTTGCCGACCTCGGGCGGCTGACGCACTTTCCCCTGGATCATCCCGGCGGGGCGCTTGGTTTCCGGCTGGACTGGCCGGGGCGCAGCATGGCTTACATCACTGACACAACCGCCGCCGCGGACGCCCCATACGTGGAAAAAATCCGCGGCGTGGATCTATTGGTCCACGAATGTTTTTATCCTGACAGCCGCGCCGACCTGGCGGCGAAATATGGCCACAGTTGCCTCACTCCCACGGCCGAGGCGGCCCGGGCAGCCGGCGTGGGCCGACTGATCCTTACCCACCTCAATCCCCTGCTCGATGCCGATTACCCCGCCGATCTTTCCGCCGCCCGAAAAATCTTCCCCCGCATCGAAATCGGCGAGGATCTGATGGAAGTGGAGTTCTGAGGGCTGATATTTTCCGCCAATCAGGGGATGTTTTGCATCGCCTTACGGCCCACCTTTACTGTGATTCTGCTGCGCAGCGGCCACTTTTTGTCGGGAGGGGGTACTGGACGAAATTCAAAGTATTGCTCTTATATATTATGGTATTGCTTCGATATAAAAACTGCCGCAAACCGACCGGAGGTTGCCATGCCTGATAGTTTTCCCGTTCTTCTGGCCATAAGTTTAAATTTGCCTACATACATCGGCCTTGGCATCCTGCTCATCTTCGGGGCGATAGTGATCCTGGTCATTCTGAACTACGGCGGCTTGTGGTTCCAGGCATACATGTCCAGTGCAAATGTCACGATGTGGAGCCTGATCGGCATGAGTTTTCGCCGCGTCAACTCCAGGCTGATCGTGCAGGGCAAGATCATGGCCATGCAGTCGGGCATCGGGGCTGAAGCCGATACCGGCGTTACCACCCGGCGGCTGGAAGCCCATTACCTGGCCGGCGGAAACGTGCTGCCGGTGATCCGCTCGATCATCGCCGCGCATCGGGCCGACATCGACCTGGATTTCGACCGGGCCGCGGCCATCGACCTGGCCGGCCGGGACGTGATCGACGCCGTGCAAACCAGCGTCAATCCCAAAATCATCGACTGCCCCGACCCCAAACGCACGCAAAAATCCACCTTAAGCGCCATCGCCAAAAACGGCGTGGAATTGAAAGTCCGCGCTCGCGTCACCGTGCGCACCAACATCGAGCAGCTTATCGGCGGGGCCACCGAGGAGACGATCATCGCCCGGGTGGGCGAAGGCATCATCACCGCCATCGGCTCCGCGAACAGCCACTTGGATGTGATGGAAAATCCGGACAAAATCTCCAAGGCCGTGCTGAACCGCGGGCTGGACGCCCAAACCTCTTTTGAGATCGTGTCCATCGACATTGCCGACATCGACGTGGGCGAGAACATCGGCGCCCGCTTGCAGGCCGACCAGGCCGAGGCCGACACCCGAGTGGCCCGGGCCAAGGCCGAGGAGCGGCGGGCATTCGCCATCGCCCGCGAGCAGGAAATGAAGGCCGCCGTTGCCCGCAACCGCGCCGGCGTGGTTCTAGCCGAATCCCAAGTCCCCCTGGCCATGGCCGCCGCCTTCCGCGAAGGAAATCTTTATGGCAAAAGCGGCGAAATCGCAGCCAAAGCATAGACTTTAGGCTTGACACCGGAGGAAGAAGATTATGCTTTTCACTAGGCGAAAAGGATACATCAAGGCGAGGGATGTTCTTCAAGTTGAATCACTTGAAGATACCACGAAAAATCAGATTTGGACAGTTTTACATGAAAATATTTTCAGAAGATATAGTATTGGCGGCATTAATCAATATACATTAGGATCGAATTTGGGACCTTTTGTAAAAGCCTTTTGGATAGAAATTGCTGAGGCACCCACCGATACAATTCCGGTTCTTTTTCGTGAGACTTTCGATCTTATAAGAAAATGGTTTTTCAAGTCCGAATGGTTTAGAGTATTTGATATTTTAGAATTAGCTGTCAAGAATATACCTTTTGGCATTTATCCACAGCAGTTTCAAGCTATTCTCAACAGTGTCCTAGAGGAAGAAAATGTTGGGTATCGAATGATTAATTTTGAAATTGTTCAAATTACAGATAAAACAGAAATAAACGAAATAGATGAAGCATTAGAAAAAAGTGCAGGGCCAGTTCAAGTCCACCTTCAAAATGCTCTCAAGTTATTATCAGACAGAAAAAATCCTGATTTTCGTAATTCAATTAAGGAATCTATTTCGGCGATCGAGGCATTAGTAAAAATCAAATTGAAAGATGATTCTGGAACGTTGGGAAATTTGCTACCAAGTTTTAAATTACATCCAGCATTCACAAAAGGTTTGTCAAAAATATACGGATATACTTCTGACGCAGATGGAATTAGGCATGCTTTATTGGAAGAAGATACATTAACTTATAATGACGCCAAATTTTTCTTGGTCATCTGTTCGGCTTTTATAAATTATATCGAATCAAAATCATAATCTTAAAAAACTCTCGTTGTACCGGCAATCGAATACTATCTAGTTAGGATATGAGGGATGCATCGTACAACAATTAACCTTCCGGAAGACCTGAAAGCCCGGGCTACGGAGTATGCCCGGCAATGTGGATCGTCTCTGAGCGAAGTCATCCGTGAATCTTTGGAAAGTTGGCTGAAAAGCAAGAATCAACGGTCCCCAAGAGATCCTCTTTTCGACAATATTCAAGTCTATGGCGGAGCGGTACCGAACGATTACTCTATAAATCACGATAAATACTTATCCGGACAATAAAGTTCGTAATTTCGCACTTTCGACCGCCATTTTGCACAAGCCGGGTTCGAAATCTGGGAATAGCGACAATTTTGTGGCATTTAGACCATTCATTGCTTAAAAATTGTGCAAAGGACCGAACTTCTCATGGAAAACACGCTCCATTTTCTTGGTCTCAAAGAGCAATAAGCTCTTTCGGCAAAACATTTTGTGATATTCCGGCCAAATCCGGGTCTAATTTCTAGGCACATTATTTGCTCATCATTGCTCAATTTTACTCATTTGCATTACAAGGTCATAAAACCTTGCAGTAATGCTCCTATGTCATTTAGCTGGTGAGGTACTTCTACAATGACAAGCCGTAGAGACATTAGGCGCTATGTATGCGCAGGCCTGTTTCTTTTTGTCGCGTGGTTTTGTTGGATTTCGCCGGCCCAGGCCCAATCGCCGGGAGATCAAACCGCCATAACACAGTCAGCCAAGGACTCGGCCCCCATCGACAAGTTCAATGCCGCCGATAACGCCTGGGTGCTCACCTCATCGGCCTTGGTGCTGATGATGACCGCCCCGGGATTGGCACTATTCTATTGCGGGCTGGTGCGGCGCAAAAACGTGCTCAGCGTGATGATGCAGTGCATTTTTCTGATGTGCCTTATGACCTTGATTTGGGCCTTGTACGGATATTCGCTGGTCTTCGGCGGCGACGGGCCATGGATCGGCGGCCTGCGCTATGCATTGATGCGCGGCGTGGACGCCTCGTGGGGCGAAAAAGGCCCGCAACTGGCACTTTTTCCCAACCTGACCATCCCCGTGATGACCCACATGCTGTTTCAAGGCATGTTTTTCATCATCACTCCGGCCTTGATCTGCGGGGCATTTGCAGAACGCATGAAATTCAGCACCATGATCGTGTTCATGGTCCTGTGGGGCACGTTTGTATATTGCCCGCTGGCCCATTGGCTCTGGGGCGGCGGGATCCTGACCTACGGCAGCGAGAACGCCAAGGAGTTTTCATCCGGTGGGGCCTTGGATTTTGCCGGCGGAACGGTGGTGCATATTTCTTCCGGCGTGTCGGCCTTGATATGCGCACTGCTCTTGGGCAAGCGCCTGGGATACGGCAGCGAGCCTATCCCGCCGCACAACATGACTTATACTGCCGCGGGGGCGGCGATGCTGTGGGTGGGCTGGTTCGGTTTTAACGCCGGCAGCGCCGTGTGCGCCGGCAGGCTGGCAACCTGCGCATTCGGGGCCACCCATTTCGCCGCGGCGGCCGGCGGTCTGACCTGGGCCGCCTTGGAGTGGATCTACCGGGGAAAGCCGAGTGTGCTGGGCTGCTGCTCCGGCCTGGTAGCCGGGCTGGCATGCGTGACCCAGGCGGCCGGTTACGTCACGCTCATGCCGGCTTTGATCATCGGGGCGTCCGGCGGGGCAGCTTGTTATACGGCCTGCAATATGGTCAAGGCCCGCTTCGGTTACGACGATTCGCTCGACGTTTTCGGCGTACATGGGGTGGCCGGCACTTTAGGCGCTATTCTCACCGGGATTTTTGCCGTCCGCGTAACCGGGGCCTGCGAAGGCGGGCAGTTGCTGGGATTGCTGGAAGGCGGGCCGGTCCTCAAGGCCCAAATCTTCGCCGTCATAGCCGGCTGGGGCCTGGCGGCAGCGGGCACGTTTGTTATCCTTAAGGTTCTCGACGCCGTAATGGGGCTCAGAGTTTCCCAAGCCGCCGAGATCGAAGGACTGGACCTCAGCCAGCACAACGAAGAAGGGTATATATTTATTTAAGGGATTAGGGATTAGCGATTGGAGACGAAGGATACGGAATGAGAAAAATGTAAAGCCGCGACCATTGGTCGCGACACTATATAAATGCCATAAAAGCAGTCGCAGCAGCATTCGAGGAATAATACGATGAAAAAAATCGAAGCCATAATCCGGCATTTCAAGGCCGAGGACGTGAAAAACGCCCTGACCAAAAGCGGCATTATCGGCATGACCGTCACCGAGGTTCGCGGGTTCGGGCGGCAAAAAGGCCACACCGAAATGTATCGTGGCACGGAATACAAAGTCGATTTCGTGCCCAAAATCAAGATCGAAGTGGTCGTGCCCGACGATAAACTCCAGACCGTCTTAGACGCGGTGATCCACTCTGCCCAGACCGGCCAGGTGGGCGATGGAAAAATCTTCATAAGCGACGTCGAAAACGCCATCCGCATCCGCACTGGCGAGACCGGCCAGGCCGCGATCTGATTCCATGCTCTGCCAAGAAATACCGCTATAAACGAATTATTTCGAAGCAACGATCGACGATTTCCCGCACTCTGCCGAGCCACTGTTTGCGCTGTGCCTCGCTGCTGGTCACCACGATGCCGAACGTTTCGCGGTGGAAATTCTCCACCCCGCACAGGCCGAAGACGCAATTTTTCCACAAAGTTTCCAGGGGGTCGCCGAACACGGCCGATTCGCGCTGGGGCGAGGTGTTGGATGTGTTTATGACCACTGCGGCCTTTGCCTTAAGCAGGCCCACGGGCACGCCTTCGCCGCTGTCGCCGTCAAGGAATTCATAGGCCACGCCCGGTCGGATGACGCGGTCCACCCAGCCTTTGAGAATGGCCGGCGGCTGCCCCCACCAGTTCGGATGCACGATTACTATCCCGTCGGCTGCGGAAATTTCCCGGCAGTGACGCTCGATTTCCTCCGGCAGCGGACCGTTTTCAGGCATTTCGCAAGCCGGCAGGAGCGGATCGAATTTTTCAGCATAAAGATCATGAAAAACCACGCTATGCCCATTTTGCCGCAACCTTTCCGCGGCCGTTTGCGCAATGGCATGATTGAAGCTTTCCGCATCAGGATGGGCGAGAATGATCGAGATTTGCATTATCTAAACGGTGCACCTCTTTACACTAATGTGGTTTTATTTCAATTTTTTGGAGCTCTTTCGAACAATCGACACTAGAGAGCGTAAGGCTTGATTAACCGATTTGGAATCGGGAAAAATTCTGGCTAGTTCGGCGTCTATCACCACTACATTGCTTCCTTCCTTAAAACGTTTGTAGTATTTGCCACGAACGCCTTGGCTGAAATCATATTCCTTAAGCATCTTAAATTCACGTCTATTTTTAGTTTCCTTCTTCATAATTTCTCCTTTCCCGCCGGGTGGCTAGCCTCGCACTTATAATACGTATATTATCGCCTCTTTCCGTGAATACTACAACCAGCAATCGGCCCCGATGTGAATGTCCAAGATTTATAAAACGTTCTTCGTCCTCGGAATGCAATGGATCGTCGATGGTTATTGCCAGTGGATCGCCAAATACACTGCACGCTTCATCAAAACTCACGCCGTGTTTCGCTAAATTTTGGGCAGATTTTTTATCGTGCCATTCAAAGATGAAACCCATTTAGTTCCTCATTACTATACACTAAAACGGATAAAAATAATATCGTCTTCTTTAACCACGTAATCCTTATGTTCCTGGCGCATTAGATGTTGGGCCTTGATTTCGCGTTCGCTGCCCAGGCGCAGGAAATCGCCTATAGACATGACTTCGGCGCGGATGAATCCCCGGGCAAGATCGGTGTGGATGCCGTCGGCCGCCTCTATGGCCGTGCCGCCTTGGCGCAACAGCCAGGAGCGGACTTCTTTTTCCCCGGCGGTGTAAAAGGTCAACTGCCCGGAATATTTCAAGAGCGTGCGGATGAGGTGATCGCGGTCGGTGCCCACCAGGCCCATTTCCTTTTCGAATTCCGCGCGGTCTTCGGGCGACATCTTCGATAGTTCCAATTCCAACCCGGCGGGGACGGCCAGCACGGGCAGGGACCGGGTCGATAGTTGTGTGAACCGCTCGGGGTGCTGCTCGTCGTCGGCGGTGTTGACGATCACCAGCCTGGGCTTTTCGCAGAACAGGCGGAAGGCGCGGGTCACCTTCCGCTGTTCGTCGGTCATGTGGATCTCGGCAAGCGGCTTGCCCGATTCCATGGCCGCCATGAGGATTTTCAGCACGTGCGTGTTCATGCTCCAGGGCCTGGTGTTCCTGGCGGGGGAGGGGCTTTTTCAGCGATTCCTCCATGCGATGGATCCGCCCGGACAGGATCTCCATGTCGGCCAGAAGCAGGTCTTCGTCGAAGGAGCGGAGATCGGCCAGGGGGTCGGCGTTGGCGAAGGCCGCCACAACGAAAACCAGGCAGTCGGCCTCGCGGATCATGGCCATGCGAGCGGCATTGCCCTCGTGCTTGCGGCTTAAGCCCGGCGTGTCGACAATCTCGATGGCGGCCACGGTGATCTTCTTGGAATGGTACAGATCGGCGAGTTGCTTGAGTCGCGGATCAGGGACGGCGGCCATCCCGCTCTGGCCGGTGTGCGATAGGGCCGGGTCGGGCGCGACGCCCGTCAGCCAGTGAAACAGCGTGCTCTTGCCCGAGCCCTGGTATCCGACAAGTCCGATTTTCATGGTACAATTCTCCACTGAGAATATTTTTTAATCTGATTGCAAATCGTAAAAAATTCAAATTAGATAAACCTTTTGCTCAAGCGGGGGTTTAACATTTGTCCAATTTGCAATTTGAAATTTGCAATTGTCAATTTGCAATTCTGATAAAAATGCGATGGATCAGCCTGCTGCAACCTGGCAGGCGGCGATTCTATGCAGCGCTTGTTCTACCGCTTCCGCTTGGTCGTTGTCCAGGGGGAGCCGGCCGAAACGGACGTGGTAAAAGGCCTCGGCCACGCAAAGCGGCAGCGATTCCAGGCCGCTTTCGCCTGATAAGGCAGCCAGGGCGGCCGCGGCGGAGTTGGCGAATTCCCGCTGGGTTTCAGCCGCGCGGCGGACCAGGCCGCGTCGGGCCAGCAAGGCTTCCAGGCGGCGATAGAATTCCACTTCGATTTGCGGCCGGTGCGGGCGTTTCGGCGGGCGTCCGCTGAGCCGCCTCCACAATTTATCGACCAGGCGCCAGGCGATCCAACACAACAAGGCCAGCAAGGCCGCGCCGGCCAGGCTTGCCGCGGCCAGCAATCCCCAGGCGATTGCCCCGGGCAAGCCGCTTAGGCGCAGGGCGTCGCCTATGCGCTTATACAAGTCGCGCCAAGCCTGGGCGTTGAAAATCGACTTGTATAAAAAAGTGCACGCCCGGGCTATGGGCTGAAAAATCGCGTTCCTCTGCCGCTCGTAATTCAATTCCACCACGTAATACGACCAGGCATAATCGATCCATTGGAAGGTTTTGGCGATGGGCGTAAACCAACTCGTCCGCGATTTTATCTGGCTTTCCGGAGTGGGATCCAATTGCAGCCAGCCGCCGTAATCCGACCAATTCCAGAAATCTCCGCCGTGCCGCAGTTTGCGCGGTATCTGACTGGGGCGCAACTAGCATTCCACCCAGGTATGGGCGTGCAATTGGCGGACCTGATAACACTGGCCGATCTGGTTCCATTCATCGGTGCGATAACCGACCACCACCCGCGCGGGAATATGCTGGCTGCGGAGCATGAGGCAGAGCGCGGTGGCGAAATATTCGCAATGCCCGGCGCGGTGGTTAGTGAGGAAATCCTCGATGGGGTCCATGGCCGGGTCGCGGTTTTGGTTTTCCAGGCTGTAACTGAACATGCCGGATGAGGAAAGTTTCCGCTCCAGGTATCGTGCCCGGCCTACGCGATCTTCGACCGGAAGCCCGGATTCATCGATCCAGGTTTGCGCCAGGCGGACCAGATTCGGCAGGCCGTATTCTTCATCGGGCGGAGGAATTTGCATGGCCGCGCCGTAATTCTTCGCCGCGCAGGACGGGTATCAACAGGCGTTGCCGGCCATCGACCAGCGCGGTGGTGCCCAATTCGTACCTGAAGCGCTGCGTGCGGATATTCTCGAAACGCAAAAGCCGCAGCCGCGATTCATCCACGGTAACATAGAGATCGGAGTACAGAGCTACATAGGGCGCGACGTAAAACAACTCCACACTGTCCAGACCCTCGATAATGCATTCCTGCCGGACAAGATGCTCGGGCAAGGGGTCCTGTCGTTGCAGGGTGGGATTTCCCACGGCCATGGCCGGCCGTCCCACGCTCCACTGCCCCCGCCTGTAATTCAAAAGCACGGCCCCGCGCAAATAAATCGCGCCGTGGACGTTATAAGGCGCGCCGTTGTCCTGGTCGTAAAAGCGGATTCGCATGACCTCGCCGGGATTTTCAATAATCTGGCCGAATTCGCCGAGATCTACCTTGTCGCTGAATCCCACGGTTTGCCTGGTCTCCAGGATCGAGCCGATCCAGCCTACTTGACCGAAGCGGGGAAGGAAAATGAACAAGAGCACGGTTACTCCCAGGGTCCTCATGCCGATGCCTGCCAGGCGTCCGTAAAGTTCCCGGCCCAACCCAAGGTCGATGTCGCCGGCACCGGCGCCTTGGAATTCGGACTTTTGACCGGCCAGAGGCCAGCGCCGGGTTACGGCCGGCTGCTGCTTTTCGCCCCGGAAAAATTCCTCCCACTGCCGCTGGAACAGAAGCAAGGTCAAGCCCAGCGAGGCTATCAGCATGTAAATTATCAACATCAAGCCGAAAAAGATCCCCTGGCTGAACAATGCCGCCACGACCACCTGCAACAAGCTGAGCATGATCAAAAGCCAATAGCTTCGCGCATCTTTTTTCTGGAAGAGCACGATGATTTGCAGGTAAATCAAAAGCCGTGCGAAGCCTATCGCCTGCATTTCTCCGCGATACAACCATAGTTCCGCATCGACACCGCCGCGGCCAAAAGCATGGCCAGGTTCGACAGCGTGCGATTCAATCGCAGCCAGCCGGTGATGTCTGTAAGCCACACCGACAATCCCGCCGCCAGGATCATCACCAGCGGCAAAACCAAATCCCGCTGGCCCATGCTCAAAAGCAAGGTCCCCAGCACGGCGATGGTCGCCATCGTGATTTGCAGCAGGCGTTGTAGGAGCATCGTTTGTGGCTAGCGGGCAGTGGACAGTAGTTGGTGGTCAGTGGTTCGGAGCCGGGCCGTGTCGGCCCGGAAACTCCGGAGCTTGCTCCGGGCGATCTTCCGCGTCGGGGCGGTAATTGCACCCTCGCCCCCATTTTGCCGGCGGGAACGGGAGTACAACTCCCGTCCCAGTGCGGCATTCATTCCACGACAAAAAACTCCTCCAGTTCATGGCTCGATGCGTCGATCGAGCGCACGCGCCGGATGGCGGAATGCAGCGCCGGATTCGACCAAATAGCGGCGAATCGTTTGCTGTCGGTTAAATCCACCGGGCGGGTCGAGATGAGGACAATCTCGGTGCCCGGGGCGATATCGCTTAAAACGTGTTCGATAAGCTCCGCCAGCCGGTCGTCGCTTGCGGGCTCGAGTACCGCAAGGGTTTTCATCATATTTTGCAGCAAGGCCGCCGAGGCCGGGCCGCCCAGGCACAGCGGCTTTCCGTCCAGCACGCCCAAATTCACCTTGCCGCCCCCCTGCCGGCAA
The DNA here is from genome assembly GCA_963838495.1 of Pirellulales bacterium. GTDB lineage: Bacteria > Planctomycetota > Planctomycetia > Pirellulales > Thermoguttaceae > JBEKIK01. The sequence continues at coordinate 2,912,193 of CAWIRC010000001.1, forward strand.
AGATCGGCCAGCACAGTGGCGGCAAAACTGACCGCCAGTTCCACGCTGTCGAGTTGCGCATCCGAGGGGTGTTCGGGCAGCCAGAGGTCCAGGAGGATGGTCGCATCGCGGTTGTGCGGTTGTTCGAATTGGCGGACCACGAATTTGCCGGTCCGCGCCGAGCTGCGCCAGTGCATCAGTCGCAGGCTGTCGCCGCCGCGCCATTCGCGTACTCCGTAAAAATCGCCTTCAGGCCCGGGCCTGCGCTGCCGCCGGTCGGCCCCGGCCAGGGCCTGCCGATGCCGGGCGAGCCAGCGCCGGGTAAGCCGCCCCAAGCGCGGATATACATAAATCGTTTCGCTCTCCGCCACCGTGAGCCTGCGGCTGAAAAGCCCGAAGGGAAATCGCGTGGAAATCCTAAGCGGGCCCAACCGATATCGCCCGCGCTCGACCAGCCGACCGCGATAAGCGCCGCTGCGCTCCTGGCCAGGTGGAACACAAGGGAAAAGCACGCCGGTGGTGATCGGCTCGTCGTGGTTGTGCCTGTAATGCCGGCGGCCCTGGCCGGGACTGAATCCTGATCCGCCCGGCTCGCGCTCGATCTGATCTTCCACCTTGATTGCCCAACTGCCGAAGTGTGCGCGGGTGTTGTTCAATTGCAAACTGACGGCCAACAAATCTCCGGCGCACACGGCCTGCGGGGCCTTGCCATTGAGTTTCACGCCGGAAAGCGAAACAAACAGCACCTGCCAATGGAAAAAAAGCAATCCCATCATCATCCCGGAAAGCAGCAAGAGCAGGTTTATTTCCTTGGCTATCGCGCCGATGAAGACTATCGCCGTAATCAGCAGGTAATACCAACCTTCGCGGCAGATCGTGGTATGCGGGCGGCGAAACATGGGAATAACGTCTTTATCCGAGATTTTCGCGTGTTTACAGGCACGTTTTTAATTGCAAATTGAGAAATTGCAATTTCAATCCACTAAATACTATCCCGGCACCTGGACCTCGTCCACCAGCCGCTGGATCAGCGCCTCGACGGCCTCGCGCTGGCCGCCGTGCAAGTAGCCTTTGCTTATTACCCGGTGGGCCAGGACCGGAATGGCCAGCAATTTTACATCGTCGGGCACGACGTAAGCTCGCCCGGCCACCATGGCCGACGCCTGGGCGGCCCTGTACAAGGCCAATGCCCCGCGCGGGCTTGCGCCGACGTGCAAATCCTCGCAATGGCGGGTGGCCTCGACAATGTCCAACACATAATGATTGATGGATTCCTCGACCTTGATTTGCCGCACGCCGCCTTCGAGCAACATGACCTGCTCGCAGGTCAAAACCGGCTGAAGATTGTCCACCGGCTCGCCCTCGCGATGGCTGGTGAGCACTTGCAGTTCGACTTCCCGGGCGGGATAACCCACGGGAATGCGGAGCAGAAACCGGTCGAGCTGGCTTTCGGGCAGGGGATAAGTGCCTTCGAACTCGACCGGGTTTTGCGTGGCAATGACCATGAAGGGTGTGGGCAGCGTATTGGTATGGCCGTTGACCGATACCTGGCGCTCGCTCATCGCTTCCAACAGCGCGCTTTGCGTCCGCGGAGTGGCCCGGTTAATCTCGTCGGCCAGCACGATATTGGCAAAAATCGGGCCGCGGTTGAAAACGAATTCCTGCAATCGGGTGTTGAATACGCTGCTGCCGGTAATGTCGGTGGGCAACAGGTCGGGCGTGAATTGGATGCGGCGGAACTCGCCCGAGATGCTGCGGGCCATGGCCTTGCCGGTCAAGGTCTTGCCCACGCCGGGCACGTCTTCCAACAGCACGTGCTCGCCGGCCAGAAGGGCCACGACCGTGAGCCGGATGACTTCGCCCTTGCCCAGCACCACCTGGGCAATGTTGTTTTGAAGCCTGGCGATGAGATTCTCGTTTTGTACGTTCATCGATGAGTTTTCAGTTATCGGTCGTCGGTTTTCAGTTAATCGTATTGATGAGGGAACAGCAGAGATAAAATCGTCCAATTTATGCTCGTTCAATTTGCAATTTGAAATTTGCAATTGCCAATTTGCAATAAAAACTCGTATAAAAACGATAATAGCCTTAAGCAAAAGCCTCCATTCTTTTTATACTACAAAACCTACTCCGCCGATAGGGGGCCATCGACTTGACTTCCCCAAAAGCCTACCATTAGAAAGAGAACTTTCCGGAGCCAAATAATCATGAATACCCTGGCCGAACTTTATAAGCCCTCGCTGGGACTGCTCGCCGATCTGTATCAAATGACCATGGCCTACGGCTATTGGAAAACCGAAAAGAAGGATTTGGAAGCGGCATTTCACCTTTTCTTCCGTCAGAATCCGTTTCACGGCGGATTTACAATCGCGGCCGGCCTGGCCACTGCCGTCGAATACCTGGCAAACCTGCACTACGACCAGGCGGAACTGGACTCGCTTTCCACGCTCCGGGGCAACGACGCGCGGCCGCTTTTCGATCAGGCGTTTCTCGATTATCTCAGCCGCATGCAATTGCTTTGCGACGTGGACGCCGTGCCCGAAGGCACCGCCGTGTTTCCCAACGAGCCACTTTTACGCATCAAAGGCCCGTTGGTCCAGGCGCAACTGCTGGAATCGGCGATGCTGAACATCATCAACTTTCAGACGCTGGTGGCCACCAAGGCCGCCCGCGTGGTGATGGCCGCCGACGGAGACCAGGTCATAGAGTTCGGGCTGCGCCGGGCGCAGGGCATCGACGGGGCCCTCTCGGCCGCACGCGCGGCATACATCGGCGGGTGCCAGGCGACCTCGAACATCCTTGCCGGGCGGATCTACGGCATCCCGGTAAAAGGGACCATGGCACACAGTTGGGTAATGTGCTTCGAGGACGAACTGGAGGCCTTCCGAGCATACGCCCAGGCCATGCCCAACAACTGCATCTTCCTCGTCGATACATTCGACACATTGCAGGGTGTTCGCAACGCGGCCACGATTGGGCAGGAGCTGCGCCAAAAAGGGCATGAAATGATAGGCATCCGGCTCGACTCCGGCGACCTGGCCTGGCTCAGCATCGAGGCACGCGAAATCCTCGACGACGCCGGTTTTCCCAACGCCGCCATACTCGCCTCGAACGACCTGGACGAAAACATCATCGTCAGCCTGAAAGAGCAGGGGGCCAAAATCGACGCCTGGGGCGTGGGCACCAGGCTCGTGACCGGGCACGACGACCCGGCCTTAGGCGGCGTGTATAAACTCGCGGCCATCCGCCGGCCCGGCGGCGCCTGGGAACCGAAAATAAAACTCTCCGAACAGGCGGCAAAAATTTCCAACCCCGGCGTCTTGCAGGTCCGCCGCTACCGCCGCGACGGCGAATTCGCAGGCGACGTGATTTTCGATGAGGACCATCCCATTCAAGGCGACTGCACAATGGTCGATCCCTTCGACGTAACGCGCCGCAAGGTCATGCCCAAGGACGCCGCCTGCGAAGACCTTTTAACGCCGATTTTCCGGCGCGGGCAAAAGGTCTATCAATCTCCGGCATTGGAAACCACTCGCCGGCGAACCGGCGAGCAACTCGCCTCATTCCACGCCGGCGTCAAACGCTTCGTCAACCCGCACCAATACCCCGTGGGCCTGGAATCGGGCCTAAACGAACGCAAACAAAAGTTAATTCTCCACGCCCGCGGGTTCGATCAATGAGTTCGAATTCTACAGCAGGTCAGGCTATGCCTGACGACAAGAAACGCGAATCAGACCACGCCTGACGACCCGAGACAATTATGCGTCAGGCAAAGCCTGACCTACGGCTGACTATTCATTAACCTCCAGAGTAACGTTGCCCAATCGCTATTGTGATGTTGCATCCAGCCTGAGACGCAACAGTAGAGAACCGACGCCTTCCGTAGAGAATAAGATGCCGTAATCCAGATTGGGCTTCATGGCTATAGTGAAAATCCTCTGATCGACTCTCAGCACCGGCTCACCCACGTCCAAGGCGACTCCCTCGATAGGTTTGCGCTTTTCGACAAGGCCGGTTTCAATGGAAAAGTTGCGCAAGACTATGGTATCGACATTTCCTTTCCCCTTCTCGACACGGGCTGTCACTTTCAGGCCGGTAGGTTGATTGACCTGATCCAGTTCAAACAGGCCGTCCGGGCTTGCGGAAGTACTGTATGGGAACGTCTGACCCGACTTGGATGCAAAAAGTGTTAGGCATGACCAGTAGAATTCGCGGCGCGGCTATTTGTTCAACGCGGCTGCCGCTGGGGGGTTCGTTTTTCCCGTCCCATTTCCACCCGTTTTGATCGGCTTGCAGCCTCACCCCGGCAATGGCGAGCTTGGCCAGCGTAAAAAAACTAAACGGATCTCGTTTAGCGGCAAGTTTATTGTCGTCGATGCCAGTCCATAGGTTCTCCGTAAGAGACATATCTCCTGATACGTCTCCTTGAATTCTGTAAAGCCAGAACCTGATTCCGACGGCATTCGGCCCGCTGGGAATATCGGCTGGCGGAGCAGGATCTGCGGGGCGCGGTTCCACGTCTTGGGCGGTTACGGCAACAACCGCTGATAGAACAGCCAGACAAAAAATGATTGGGAGAACGCGTTTCATGTCCCTATTCCTTTCACAGTTTGGGAAGTTACTTTTAATTGGCCGGGAAAGACGTCGCCGGGAACGCGGGTGAAATCAAAAGGATCGCCCGTCGATGGATCGTGGTAGATTACCTGGACCGCGGCGGGCGAGACCGGGCCGTAAGGACCGCCGGGAGGAATCTCCCGAACGGCAAGACCAGCCGCGAATCCGATAAGCCCCGCGGCCAAGGACGCCGCTACGGCGGCCCGGAGCGATATCCGCCTGGAGGATTGGCATATCTTGGTCGGAGCTTGCCCAGTCCTAGCGGCAAGAATGCGTTCGTCCAATTCCCGCGACGGCTGCCGCAGCCGCAGGCTTCTGAGTTTAGATTCGAAGTCTTCCCTATTCATTTCTGCAACTCCGCGCGTAATTTTTTAAGTCCTCTTTGATACCAGGCCGTAATCGTTCCCAGCGGCGCTTCGCGGATTTCGGCGATTTCACGGAAGGTCAAGTCGCCATACAAGTGCTGGACGATTGTTTCACACTCATCTTCGGAAAGGGCCGTCAAAGCCTCCGCCACCTGCCGCTGGAATTCCGCCGCCGTTGCAGTGTCGCAGGGATCAGGCCGCGGATCGAAGATGAATTCGGGATTCGCTTGGGGCAAGGCCAGATTGTTTCGGGCCTGATCCAAGGCCGCATTGCGGACCGTGCGGAATACATAGGCCTTCAGGTCCTTGGGGCTGACGCCGAATCGAAAGAGCCGGCAAAAGGCCTCCTGTACGGCGTCTTCCGCCCGATCCGGACACCTTGTGATCGCCAAGGCGCATGTGAATAATTGCCGGCGATACTCGCGGTAAAACTGGTTTAGCTCGCCGTTTAATGGCTGCACCACGCAATTCTCCCGAACGTTCGATCCTTCCTGAATTTTTTGTCCGCCCCGTATACTTTATTGACCGGCCAAGGCGGCATTTTTGTGCACGCATCCATCCATTTTTTATCAAAAATTTTATTTTATGCCCAGAACCCGAACCCGAAGGCGGGCCTATCTACTGTCTTATTTTATAGATATCCGCCCGTTACTTCCCAGATGCCTCAATTCCAGGGCAAGGAGCACGCCGCTGAGCATGGATGAACTCAAATCGGCCGTGGGCAGCGCCGCCCAGACGCCGTTTAGGCCCATGAAATGGGGCAGGATCAAGGCCGCGGGGATCAAGAACAGGATTTGCCGGGAAAGGCTCACCAGCATCGACTCGCGCGGTTTTCCCACCGCGATAAAATATCCGGTGCTTACGACTTGAAATCCGACCAGGGGCATCATGAGCACGCAAATCCGCATGGCATGCACGGTCAACACCTGCAAGGGCACGTCGCCGGGATTGAAAAGCCGGACTACGAGGGCGGGCCGAACATCATGATCATAAAGCCCAAGACGGCGATGGCCGAGGCAACCACGATCGCGGTTTTCAGGGCCTTTTTGACGCGGCCGAACTCACCCGCGCCGTAGTTGTAGCCCATAATGGGCTGCGCCCCCTGATTGATGCCGAACATGGGCATAAAAAACATCATCACCACGGCCCAGATGATGCCCCAGGCCGCGATCGCCTCGTCGCCGCCGTAGCGGTCCAGTTGGCGGTTCAAAACGCTTTGCATCACCGCGGCGGATATTTGAATGGCAAAGGGCGAGGAGCCGATGGCCATGATCTGGAAACAGATCGATTTTTTCAGGCGCAAGTTTTCCCAACGGATCTTCAAAAGACTGCCGCCGCGGAGAAAATAGGCGAGCACCCAAACTGCGGAAACCCCTTGCGAGAACACGGTGGCCAGCCCGGCCCCGCGCATGCCCCAGCCAAAACCGAAAATGAAGATCGGGGCCAGAATTACATTCAGCAATACTCCGATAAGCAGAGTGAACATGGCGATTCGGGGATTTCCCTCGCCGCGTATGGGGGCGTTCAGCCCGTAACCAAACATCTGACAAACCGTGCCCAGGGCGATGATCTGCATATAGTCGTGGGCGTAGGGCAGAACGATCTGGCTGGCGCCGAATAGAATCAGCAGGCGATCCAAGAGCGACAATCCCACGGCGGTAACCCCAATCGATGCCGCGATCAGAAGCACGGCGGCGTTGCCCAAAACCAGTTCGGCCTCGGCCTTTTTTTGTTCGCCCAAGCGGATGGATATTAGCGCGGCCGCTCCAAGCCCGATCAACAGCGCAAAGGCCATGATGATGAGCATGAAGGGAAAACAAACCGTGATGCCGGCAATTCCCTCGGATTCCAGGGCCCAGCCGATGAAAATCCGATCGACCACGTAATACAAGGCCTGGGCCATCAGCCCGACGATGGCCGGGATGGAAAACGTTGCCAGCAAGCGGGTGATGCTCCCCTGGCCCAATCTTTGCGATCGATCGATGGACATCAGTTGCGGATCCGTGGGTGGCCGAGGGAAAACATATATTGTAAGGACTCTTAGCGCAAAAACAAAGTTCACCGGATTTCACCATTCTTGCCATTTTATCTTTTTCGCAATTCCCCAGCCTGCCTAGATCGTCTGGACAGGAAAACCATGTCCTGTTATTCTTCCGCTCCCTTTAAAAAAAGCAAAAAGCGAAAAAGAGGAGACAATAGTCATGAATTTTTTCACTTGGATTCGCGATGGAGTGCGTTCGGCGGTGCTTTTGGGAGTCTCGGACGCGGTGAACGACATCGGCACTCCGGCCCAGGGCGAGGACATCGGCCGCCGCCTTTTGGAACAGGCCCGCAACAGCCCGGCGGCGCTGACAAACGAAGCCGCCCCATCCCCGGAGCGCCAGGGCCGCAAAAAGCTCGGCCGCTCTCTGGAGCAGATTCAAACCGCCGCGGCCAAGGCGAGCTGATAAAAATGATAAGGGATAAGAGATGAGAGATGAGAGATGACTCTTACCGCTCGTCTTTCATCGGCCTTGTTGGATCGTGCTCTCTACGCACTGATTCCATGTAATTGAAAATTTTCCGGGACAGTACTGCATATTCACTTAATAGGGATCTACACTTATCTTCAACCATCTTTCCTGAGCCGCTCTCAATCAAGAATCTTATATGCTCTATCGTTTCTTCAGCACTGCCATATGCTCGCGCAAGGTAATGCAAGTACTCAGGTTTGTATTGCCTTAGTGCATGACCTTCGACAATTTGGGCCGACACGCTCTTACTTGCCTTTCGCGCCTGCGATCCTTCCTCGTAAAGCTCATGTTTTGGCAGAGTAAGCGTAAGAGAATGAACCTTAAGCGCCAGTGCATGTGCAATTCGATATATCTCCAGTTTTTCATGAGGTCTTTTACTTTGCCGATTAATGTCCCTCTCCATCTGTCACTTCCTCATCCCTCATCCCTCATCCCTCATCCCTCATCTCTCATCTCTCATCCCTCATCCCTCATCTCTCATCCCTCATCCCTCATCTCTCATCTCTCATCTCTCATCCCTCATCCCTCATCCTTCATCCTTTGCTACAACCTCTCCTCCGCCTCCACAATCAGCGCGTGGGCCGATTTCGCATCCTGCGCCTGGTGCAATCCGTTCAGAAATCCCGGCATTGTCAGCAGTCGGCTTAAGCGGGCCAGCGTATGCAGATGGCCGCGGTCGTCGGCCGATAGGATCAGGAAAAAGACATCCGTAAGCGGGCAGTCGCTGCCGAACGGTATGCCGGTTGAAGTGCAGCCGAGGGCCAAAAACGGTTGGGCCAGTATTTTGGGCATCGGCCGGCGGGGATGCATCAATGCCACGCCGTTTTCCAATGCCGTGGGATGCATTTCCTCGCGGGATCGAACCGCCTCGGCCATGGCCTTCGAATCCCACAGCCAGCCGGTGCCGGCCGCCAGATCGACCATCCCGTCGATCACGGCGCTTCGCGTCCTGGCGTACAGGGGGATGGCGATGGCTTCGACCGGCAGAAGTGCGGAAATGCGGATTTCCCCGGCGTTTTCCAGGGGCGCCGATTTCCGCAACACGCTTTCCACCTGGACCAATTCCTCTTCGTCCGACAGTCCGATGCGGTTTTCGAACCACTGGTGGATGTCGGGCTTGGCGAACTTCCACTCGCCGCCGATCTTCCGGCCCGGCAATTGACCGCGCTCCGCCAGCTTGACCACCTGCTGAGGCGTCAGGTGCAAGAATTGCGACAGGGATTGAACATCAAAATCACTGTAAGGCATGGTTTTGAAAAGAATGAGGACAGGCGTCTGGTTTGATTTCCCGGTTTGTCGCGGGAACATAAAATGCGGCCGGGGCCAGTCCCCACGCTTTACAATCTTCGCCTAAAATACCGATCTTGTCCAGTCCAAATGACGGGGCGAGAGAATTTCCGCCTTGACATAAAGCCAAAAATCGAGACAATCCCGCCCTTGAACACGGCAGGACGCCGTTTCTGCAAATTAGAGTGCTTATCATTAGAGATTATTTGTAGGGTGCGTGAAACGCACCCTAAGAAGCAGAATAAAGCGGTGCGTTTCACGCACCCTACCACTTGGCATGGAGGCCTTGAGTAATGCAAGTCTGTCCCGATTTGGGACATCTCGAAAGCCTGCGAAACCTGAGCGATCGGCTCAGAGTCGTCGGCGTGACCGGCAGAAACGGAAAGACAACCACAAGTTGCCTGATTGCCGGGATCCTGGCCCATGCGGGGAATAAAGTCGGCTTGCTCAGCCGCCTGGGATATTTCGACGGCGAAGACGTCGAGTACGCAGCCGAGCCCACTCCCGAACCGGATCGATTGGCGGCACTTTTGGCTCGGATGCTGCAAAACGGCTGTACTTACGCGGTGATGGACGTATCCAATCGCGGATTGGAACAATCGCTAGCGGCCGGCTTGCACTACGACGCCGCCTGCGTGACCAACTTCGCGGAAAAAAACGGTTTGACTTTGTTCGATCATCTTCGCGGCGAGGGCCTGGCGGTCCTCAACGCCGACGATCCGGCCTCGGCCGGATACCTGCGGCGGATCGACGGTCCGGCCCTGACGGTGGGCATAAATTCGCCGGCCGAAATCATGGGCACGCCCATCGAACAATTCCCCAGCGAACAAACTTTTCTGATCACCGCCGGCAGCGATACCATGCCGGTGCGAACGCAGATGATCGGCAGGCACCATATTTACAACTGCCTCAGTGCCGCCGCGGTTGGGCTGGCTTACGGGGTGGAATTGCCGCGGATCGTCCGCACGTTGGAGGCGGCAAAGCACGTGCCCGGCCGGTTGGAGCGGATCGAGTGCGGCCAGCCGTTCAGCGTTTTTGTGGACTTCGCCCGCACGCCCGACGCCTTGGCCGGATGCCTGCAAACCCTCCGCGCCGTGACCCGAGGCCGGTTGATATGCGTGTTCGGCGTCGAAAGCGAGGACGACGAGCCCAAGCATCCGCTTTTGGGCCGGGTGTTGGAACAGGGCGCCGACGCGGCCATTGTTACAAGCGCCGATCCATTGGACGAAGACCCGACAGCGGTCATCCAGGACCTGCTCAGCGGTTTTAAGCGCCCGGATCGCGCGGAGATCATTCCCCAGCGCCGCGCGGCAATTCATCGCGCATTGTCATTGGCCCAAACGGGCGACTGCGTGCTGATTGCCGGCAAGGGATACGAGACATTGCATATTGAGGACGTGGAAAACTTATCGCCGGACGATCGCCAAATTGCCAGTGATTGGCTGTACGAAGTGCGGCCGTTTGCCAAAGGATGAGGGATGAACAGCAATCAGCTTTCAGCAATCAGCTATTAGGCACAACAATTTTCCTACTGATGGCTGATAGCTGACCTCTGATTGCTGAAACTGAAAAACTGAAAATTGATAACTGAAAACTTATAAACGAAGCCAATGATTGACTCCGCCGAATGCGTCGGATTTGCGGGAATCCGGCGCAGCCCTTCCCTCCTTGGGTAGGAGCACAAGCTTGCCCTAATGCGGTTACTGGGTCAACCGCTTGGGGCAGGTGCTTCGCGGTGGAGTTTTTGACTGGCGCCGGGGCGGCGAAAGTTTCGCCGTCCCGGCCGCCCAGGGATACATAAGCAGAATATGGAAACGCATAACTATGTAATAATAGTTTCGCGTTTCCAGTTCTGCATTTTTTATTTGTATTCGATACATTTATCCAAGATCGACGCCTTAACTATATTATGCTCCGCTGGCGCCTGCTTTTGGGAACCCTGATCATCGCGGCCTTGGCCGGGTTGTGCTGGCTGGACCATGCCGCCTCACTTCCGGGCACGTGGCTCATGCCCCTGGCCGTGATCTTCGTGATTTTTGCCTCGGCAGAAACATCGGAATTCATGGCGGCAGCCGGCGCTAGGCCCAGGGCTTGGCTGGTCTATTGCGGCAACGTCTTGATCCTGCTTTCCAATTGGATCCCCGTGATTTTGGCCAAATGGAACATCTGGCCGGGGCCAGGCGAAGGGCGCCTGTCATGGCAGCAAACGATGGCCCTGGTTTCCTGGCCATTCGCGGCCCTGACGATTTGCACGCTGGTCCTGTTTGTCGATGAAATGCGACTTTTTCAAAAGCCGGGCCATGCGATCGCCAATCTGGGCGCATCGGCATTGGCCTTGATCTACGTGGGGCTGCTTATGAGTTTCCTGGTGCAATTGCGATTGGCCTTTGGCGTCGCCGCCCTGGTCTCGTTGATAATCGTGGTAAAAATGGGTGACAGCGGCGCGTATTTTGTGGGCCGATTGATGGGCCGGCACAAGATGACGCCCACCATCAGTCCCGGCAAGACCTGGGAAGGGGCCGCCGGGGCTATACTGTTCGGCTGCCTTGGAGCGTGGCTAAGCTGGCTGCTGCTGTTTCCTTCCATGAATATTTCCGGCACCGCTTTGGGCAGAGGCTGGGCGTGGATTCCATACGGCATTTCAGTAGGAGTAGCGGGCATTTTCGGCGATCTGGCCGAATCGCTCTTAAAACGCGACGCCGGACGCAAGGATTCCAGCACCTGGATGCCCGGGTTTGGGGGGGTGTTGGATGTCCTGGACTCGCTTCTTTTTGCCGCTCCGGTGGGGTGGACCTTTTGGATTTTGCAATCGGCAAGCTGAAAAAGGCCCTGAATATCTCTTTTGAAGCAGCCGCCTTTTTCTTTTTTTCATTTGTTAAAAGCGGAAACCATTCGGGGTACTAGTCAACCGGGATTAGGGTTGCTATTATAAATATTTGGGGAACGTATCAAAACGCTCTTAAACAACTTGTCTTAATCCATATTTCATCGATACGTTCCTACAACGGCTGGCTATTGGCGAAGATAAATAATGCCATAAATGTGCGTGCATTATTGTGAATAGCCTATTATGTTGGGGTAGCAGTTTAACTGCCGCTCCGATATGGAATGTCGCCGGATATGCATTCTTAAGAGCTTGTCAACTGCGGATATGATCCGGCATCGAGTAAAGGATTCCCTTGGATTTTCTTGATCAACATAGGGGGTCGAGCGATGTCGATCTTAGTGACGTGCCCAAAAGGGCACAAATTAAAAGTCAAGAACTCCATGGCCGGCAAGACGGGCTTGTGCCCTTTGTGCAAAGGGCAAGTCTATGTTTATGTCCCCATCCCTGTCCCGGAAAAAAAGTCATTGTCCGAGGAAGTGATTTTAGACTACCTCGGGCCGTCACAGCCGTCGCCCAGCGGCATAGGCAGCGGAATAGACCTTGAGGAAGCCACGCCCCATCGGCCTAATAAAGACCGTCATGAAACACCCTGGAAGAGCTGCGTAAAATGCAATAAGGACATCCCTTCTCAGACCCACATTTGCCCTTATTGCCATACTTACATTGCCGACATAGCCGGTTTTTGAGGAATATCCCCTATCTTCCAAGCAGGGCATTGGTCTTTGGCCTAGCGTTATCCGCTGTTCTATACTTCTTTATTAGGGGGTTTCTTATACCTAGCGGTGGCAATACGTTGCATCACGGTTTGAATAAAGCTTATAATATTTGGAGATGAGTGATACAACTATATCGGTCGTTAGTTCCAAGTCGCTTTTGACTTTGTTTGGCGTCCGCGATCAACATGTACGGAAAATCCGAGACGCGCTGGGTGTTAATATCACGGCTCAAGACGGGATGATACAGATCAGCGGACCTGCGGAGGCGGTGGCACGCGCCACCGAGGTAATCGAAAGTCTTCAGGCCCATGCCAACCGGCATGGGTCTTTGGCTACGGAGGACGTGTCGCTGGCATTAAGCGCGGTGTTAGACGGTCATCTGCCCGCGGAAACCCCGCCCATCGAGGTCTTCAAGCCCGGGCGGCAGATACGCCCCAAGTCGCCCGGCCAAGCGCGATTCATCGACGCCATACGCCAAAACGAGATCGTGTTATGTTACGGGCCGGCCGGGACCGGCAAGACGTATCTGGCCGTGGCCATGGCGGCCGCGGCCTTGAAAAAGGAATCCGTCCGCAAGATCGTGCTCGTGCGCCCGGCGGTCGAGGCCGGCGAAAGCCTGGGCTATTTGCCCGGCGACTTGCAGGCCAAGATCAATCCGTATCTGCGGCCCCTGATGGACGCCTTGCACGAGATGATCGATCACGACCTTATCAAGCGCTATACCGAGGAGGACTTGATCGAAGTGATACCGCTGGCCTACATGCGCGGGCGCACGCTGAACGAGGCCTTTATCATCCTCGATGAGGCGCAAAACACCACTGTTCCGCAGATGAAGATGTTTTTGACGCGGATGGGCGCCGGTTCGAAGATCGTGGTCTCCGGCGACATTACGCAGATCGATCTGCCTCCCCATACCCGCAGCGGCCTGGTCGACGCTCTGGCCCGGCTGCGGAATATTAAGGGGATCGTCGCGGTAGCCTTGAGTTCCGCGGATATCGTCAGGCATCCGCTCGTGCAGCGGATCGTCGATGCCTACGACGAACGTCCCAAAAAGCGCCGTTGAAAAGAGCCTTGTACCATGCCTTTCGGTAATCCCATACGCACGCGATCCGACCGGGTAGCCGCCCTGGAATTGCCCCCTGGGCTGTGGGAGCGGGTATGGGCCGTGATCTGCACCCGCGACATCCTTGCCCGCGTCGGACTGATCCTTTTGGCTTCCGTGGCGATGTGCGTTGTGATCGAGGGCTGGAATCCGCCTTTCCAATACCGCACTGGGTACACTCCCCCGCACAACATTGTGGCCCGCGCGCCTTTCACCAGTCCGAATCCCGAGGCCACCACCGAGGCCCGGCTCCGCGCCCGCAGCCAGGTGCCCTACGTTTACGAGCAAGACTCCGCCCCGCTGGTTCAGCTTCGGGCAAGATTGCGCAATACGATTCTTGAAATTACATCGGCGGCCACGCTCGAAGACGTAAATCCGCAAATCTGGAAGGACTTCCAATTGCCGGCCGACGAAGCGCAAAACAATGAAAAAACGCCCGAACAGCAGTTCCAGGAGTTCCGCTCCGCATTCGCCGGGACAAAAAAAATCGAACACTTGGAACAGGTCCTGGCGGAAGTCTTGGGGCCCTACGAGCAATGCGGTCTGATCGACAAGTTGCCCAGGCATCCGGGCGAGGGAAATCAAGACGAAATCCAAGTCCACCCCACCGGGCAAAGCGAGCCCGTGCAAATCGTCAAAGTCGCCGACGTGCTTCTGGGCGACGGATCGGCGATCCGCGACAAACTCCGCGGCCGCCTGGACAACAAAGACATAGCCGACCGACTATTTGCCTGGCTGCGCCCCCAATTGCCGTCAACTTTCACTCTTAAACTCGACTCGAAAGAGACCGACAGGGTGATCAAAAACGCCATAAGCGCAGTGGAACCGGTAAATAATAAGTACCTTGCCGGCCAGACCCTGGCCGAGGCCGGCAAACCACTGACTCCCGAGCAGATCCAATTGCTCAAGCTGGAATATTCCGCCATGCTGGACGGCAGGCCCTTACATTATAAAATCATGCGGGCCGCGGCCATGACCGCCATGATGTTTACGGCTTTCTTCCTATGCGCCGTGTACATGCGATACCGGCACGGGGGGCCGTTTTCCGGATTTACGCGGCAAATCGTGATGCTCTTATTGGCAGTCGGCACGGTGGCCCTGGCCCGCTGGATCTCCGGCGATAGCTGGCGCGGCGAACTTTTACCTTTGTTGTTGTTCGGCATGACCGCGGCCATTGTTTATCGCCTGGAATTCGCCCTGCTTTTAACCGGCATACTGTCGCTGATAATCGTAATGGCCCTGGGCCAAGGCCTGTCCGAATTGCTTCTGTTAATGGGCGTGGCCGCCACGGCCATCGTGAATCTGGGCCGCATCCGCTCGCGAAGCAAATTGATTTTCGTGGGCTTGTTTTCCGGAATCGTGGCCTTCCTCTTGAGCGTCACCCTGGGACTTATCGACGACCAGCCTTTCGATCTGATATTGTTGTCTCATTCCGCGATTGCAGGCCTGTGGACTTTGACCGCCGGATTCGTGATGACCGGACTGCTGCCCTTTATCGAGCACATGTTCGGAATTCTCACCGATCTCAGCCTCCTGGAGCTGGGCGACGTGTCGCACCCGCTCTTGCAGGAGATGGTGCGGCGCGCGCCGAGCACTTACAACCATTCCGTCACGGTAGGCTCGATTGCCGAGGCTGCCGCGGAGACGATCGGGGCCCGGGGCCTGCTGTGCCGCGTAGGGGCCTATTTCCACGACATCGGAAAAATGCTCAAGCCCGGCTACTTCATCGAGAATCAAGGCCCGGACGAGGACAACCGCCACGAGTCGCTCGTTCCCGCCATGAGCACGCTGGTGATCATCGCCCATATCAAGGACGGTTCCGACCTGGCCCGGCAGCATCACCTGCCCCAGCCGATAATCGACATGATCGCCCAGCATCACGGCACCACACTGGTGGAATATTTTTACGACCGCGCCCAGCAGCAATCAGACACCAACGGCGGCGAAGTGGACGAGAGCAATTTCCGCTATCCTGGCCCCAAACCCCAAACCAAGGAGGCGGCCGTGCTGATGCTGGCCGACGCCGTGGAAAGCGCCAGCCGCACGCTTGTAGACCCCGCCCCGGCGCGGATCGAAAGCCTGGTCCGCGAAATCGCCGAGCGACGGCTGGACGACGGCCAGTTCGACGAAAGCGGGCTGACGCTCCGCGAACTGCGGACCATCGAGCGCAGCCTGATCATGTCGCTTACGTCGATCTACCACGGGCGGATAAAATATCCGGAACAAAAAACAGCGTAATAGCGGGCGGTGGACAGTGGGCAGTGAATTTTTTAGATGCAACTGTCCACTGCCCACCGCCCACTGCCCACTATGATTAGCATCACCGTTACCAACGCCCAATCGCGATTACCCGTTCGACAAAAAAAGGCTGCGCCGGGCGGTGCGCATGGTATTGGAGGACCAGTCGATAGCACGGGCGAAAATAAACGTGGCCGTGGTCGATGAGCGGACGATCGCCCGACTGCACCAAAGATACCTGGAAGACGCGAGCCCCACCGATGTTTTGAGTTTCGCGCTGGAACAATCGCCGGAATATTTGGAGGGCGAGATTGTCGCAAGTGCCGACGCCGCCCTTGCCTCAGCCGCTGAATACCACTGGACCGCCGACGACGAACTTTTGCTGTATGTCATCCACGGCGCCTTGCACCTGGCCGGACACGACGACGGCACGCCAAAAAAAAGGGCAAAAATGCGGAAAAAAGAGGGCGAATTTCTGACCCGTTTCGGACTGCATCCTTACTTTTAAATCTATCGATCCCCCGTTAAACAGGACAACTGGTTATGAACAAGCGGATTATCGGCATATTGGGACTCCTGGCAACGACTCTGACAATTGCCCGGGGACAAGAGTCTCAACTGGAAGAAAATTCGTTCCAGGAAGAGAAACTCGGGCCAATTCCGATGTCAATTCAAGATGTAGTCTTTAGTGCAGACAGTACCCATGTTGCATTTGTCATCGAGAAGAATGGCAAGTGCCAGGTATTGGTGGACTGCAAGGCAGGGCGCGAGTATGACAATATCGACAGAAAATCGCTGGTATTCAGGCCGGGCAGCGAGCACGTGGCCTATGTGGCAACAAAGGACAATAACATGCTCATGGTGGATAACGGCCGGGAAGGATCGCCGTATGAGGAGATAGCCCAAGGCTCGCCGGTCTTTAGCGCAGATGGCAAGCGAATGGCATATTGGGCACAAAATGAGAATAAATGGCGACTTGTAGTGGACGGCGAGGAAGGACCGGCTTACGATCAAATGGACGAGGACACGCCGGTTTTCAGTCCGGATGGCAAGCATATTTACTATGCGGCGCAGAAGGGAGAGAAAGAGAAATGGTACGCGGTCATCGACGGCAAAGAAAGCCGGGCGTACAACGCGATCGCCAACGGCCCGCAGGTTTTCAGTACCGACAGCAAGCACGTAGCCTATGTCGCAGACAAAGCGACGAAGAGTTTGGTGGTGCTGGACGGCAAGGAATGGCCGGAATACGACGCGATCGCCAAAACCACGCCGGTTTTCAGCCCGGATGGCAAACACATGGCATACGGTGCGCAAAAAAAGAAAAAATGGTTTATGTCAATCGACGGCATCGCAGGACCGGAATGTGAAGGAATTGCCAAAAACTCGATAGTGTTCAGCCCGGACAGCAAACGCATCATGTATGGGATCCGAAAAAAACAGATGTGGCATGTAGTCCTTGATGGCAAGGAGGGATCGGAATACGACGACTTGTTCAGCATGTATGTTTTCAGCCCGGACAGCCGGCGCTTTGCTTACGTGGCGAGAAAAAACAGGAAATGGCATATCATCACGGACGGCAAGGAAAGTCCCGGTTATGACAATATTTATACTGGGGCGCTGTTTTTTAGCCCGGACAGCAAGCATGTAGTTTATATAGCAAAGAATGGCGATAATAGCTTTGTAGTCCTGGACGGCCAGGAGGGGCCTCCCTATGAGGCAATAAGCGCCGGCATGCCCGTTTTCAGCCCGGATGGAAACCGCATGGCATATATCGCAAAAAAGGCCATGCATTTGTTAATAGTAGCGGATGGCCAAGAGGGGCCTCCTTATGACGCGATAAGTAAAGGCTCGCCCGTTTTCAGCCCGGATGGAAAACACATAGCCTATGGAGCGATAAAAGATACTAAAGGCCACGTGGTGGTGGACGGCCAGGACGGGCCGGAATACGAAGGAATTCAAAATGTCCGCTACACTCCCGACGGTAAACATTTGGTTTATATTGTGAAGAACAACGATTACCATTTTTTAATAGTGGATGGCGCAGAAGGGCCTAAATATGACGCGATCATTGCGGAAACGCTAGTTATTCACCCCGATAACATATTGGAGTATCTCGCCGCTAACCCCGGATATCTCTACCGTGTCAAGCAACGACCCTGAGAGCTTTGCAGCCGTCTTTCTCCCATGTCCACCGAAAAGGCCAACGCGATTGTGATCCGGACGGTCGATTTCATGGAGAGCAGCCTGGTGGTCACGCTGTTCACGCGGGAATTTGGCAAAATAGGGGCTCTGGCTAAAGGGGCAAAACGCCTCAAAGGCCCTTTCGAGTCTGCTCTTGATCTGTTGGCCCTTTGTCGAATAGTATTCCTCCACAAAACGTCGGATGCCCTGGACCTGCTCATCGAGGCTAAATTGCTGAGGCGATTTCGGCCGCAAAACCGAGATCTGCTAAACCTTTACGCCGGATATTACGTAGCGGAACTATTGGGCGAACTGACCGACGAAAACGATCCTCATCCGGAGCTTTTCGACCTGGCCGACGAGACCCTGGCGGCCTTGGCCGCCGGAGTGCCGGCGGCGCGACGCGTGATTCGTTTCGAATTGGGAACGTTGCGATTATTAGGGCACATGCCCGCCCTGGAAAACTGCGCGGAGTGCGGCGCGGCAGTTGCCGCATCGGGTAAAATCGCCTTCGGACAAATCGAGGGCGGAGTTTTATGCGACCGCTGCCGCGAGGGGAAAAAACAAGTGGCCATGGTAAGCGCGGGCACGCTAAGGACCATGGCTCAACTGGCCGACCCGGGGGCCAAAACCTGGCAACGCATGGAAATAAACTCCCGCATAATGGGTGAATTGCGCGGCACGCTGAACCATTACTTGATGAACCTTTTAGGCCACAAGCCTCGCATGCATGAATACCTGGGAGTGCTGGGCAAATAAAATGCAGAATGATAAATGCGGAATGATGAATGTTGAATTAAACCGCTTGCGGTTGCGCGATTGATGCTCATCTTATCCTGCACTGACGCCCGGTTGAACACATACTGATTGCCTGCTGAAAACTGACTAAAAAATTAGCCGCGGACAAGGAAGTCCTCAATGACATTATACCGAAGACTAAAGCAAGTAGTGTTCTTCGCTTTTAGCATGGCGGCAATCGCTTCGGGTTGTACGTCAATACCGTCGCCGCCGCCGGGCAAGGGGCAAACCGCGGCAAATAAGCCCCCCACTTCCGATAATGTTACTGAAAATTCCGATTCCGGATGGCTTTTCCGTTCGCTGACCGGGCAAAACGCCAAGGGAAACGAAACGGCCCAAGCCGCTTCACAGCCGAATTCAACAGCCGGCGTTTCGCCCAATCAAACTCCGGCCGCTAATCCAGGATCTCCGCAAGGCGTAGTCCAGGCCTCCGTGCTTCAGCCCGGCCCGTCGGCCGGTGTTTTTCCAGCCTCGCCGGTAGTGGGCACGGTGGCGTCGGAAGCGATCGGGGAAGACGACACGGGCAAATTTCCCGTGTCAGTGTTGCCTCCCCAGCCGCAGGCGCCCACTGCGCCGCCGCAAATTCTGCCCGATCCCCCGCCCACCCCGGCCTCGATGACCGATCCGATGAAGGACAAGGACGAGGATTTCTGGTCAAAGCTCGCCCCGGAAAACGTGTGGAAGGGCATTAAAAAGGCCGCGGGCTACGGCCCGAACGAGAGCATCGCCCGGGCGGCCTTTAAAGAAGGCCGGGACTTGTTCCTGCAAAAAAAATACGCCGAAGCCGCGGAAAAATTCGGCACCGCCGCCGACCGCTGGCCCGATACGCCCCTGGAAGAAGACGCCTTGTTCATGCTGGGCGAGAGCCAGTTCTTCTCGGACCAGTATTCCAAGGCCCACGACACCTACGCCCTGCTTTTGAAAAAACACACTAACTCCCGGCACCTGGACACCGCCGTGCAGCGCGAGTTCGCCATAGGGCGGTACTGGGAACGATTGGACGTTTATCAACACAAGTATACGCTTACGCCCAACCTGACCGACAAGAGCCGGCCTATGTTCGACACCTTCGGCTATGCCGTTGCGGCCTTTCAAAACGTGCGCCTGTACGATCCCACCGGCCCCTTGGCCGACGACAGCGTGATGGCCACTGCCATCGCTTATTTCCAGCGCGGGCTGTACGAGAGCGCGGCCGAGAATTTCGACGTGCTGAGAAAGGAATATCCCAACAGCAAATTCCAAAAGGACGCCCATCTCCTGGGATTGCAGGCCAAGATGCGGGTTTACCAGGGCAAGTTTTACGATCCCACCGCCCTGAACGAGGCGGGCGAGATAACAGACCAACTGCTGACCCAATACAACTCGCAATTGGGAAAGGAACAAGAGCATGTAACCAGGGCCCGCAGGCAAATCCTCGAAGAAAAGGCCAACCGCGACTTCGCCATGGGACAATACTACGAAAACCACAAGTATTACGGGTCGGCGCGGATGTATTATCAGGATCTCATTCAGAAATATCCTTCCACCGAAAAGGCCAAGGACGCCCGGGAAAGGCTCGACGCCATCAAGGGCCTGCCCGACGTGCCCGTGAACTACTTTAAATGGCTGACCGATGTGTTCCCATCGGGTAAAAAATCGTAAAAAACATGCGGAATTCAACGTCACTGCTGTTTGCCTGGTTCCCACGCTCTGCGTGGGAACGAGGAAGATATAGAGCGTGGGAACGAGGAAAACATAGTGTGCGCGAGGGAGGGTTGTTGTTTTTTCTCCTGCTGTCAATTACCCTGCTTGGCGGCTGTGCTGCATACCAGGTCGGCAACCAATCGCTCTACCCCCTGGAAATCCGCACGGTTTACGTGCCCATGTTCGAATCGGCCAGTTTCCGCCCCTACCTGGGCGAAAGGCTGACCGAAGCCGTGGACAAAGAAATCGAGTTGAAAACCCCTTACAAGGTCGTATCCGATCCCAACGCCGACAGCACCCTGTCCGGGCGCATCGTCCAGGAAGGCAAAGAGGTTTTAATCGGCTCGCGCGTGGGCGATCCCCGCGAAATCCAGGTAAACATCCATGTGTTGGTGAGTTGGGTCGATCGGCAGGGCCGGCTGCTCCGCGAATCTTCCACCGTGCCGTTGCCAAACGAACTGGTCGATATCCAGGGCACGGGCGACCTCGTGCCCGAGGTTGGCCAGTCCGTTGAAGTCGCCCAGCAAGAGGCCATCCAGCGCGTGGCCACGCAGATCGTTTCCCTCATGGAAAAACCGTGGTAAATTTAAAAGGGGTATGTAGTATGTGGTAGGTAGCAGGTAGAATTCTTATGGCCCTATCGGACTGACAACAAAACATATAAATAGAAAACTACCTACTACATACTACCTACCACATACTTATCCATGATTCCCGCCGAGTTGAAAGTTTCGGACCGCTGGAAACTTCGCAGCAAGACCTTGCTGGTGGGGCGGATTCCGCTCGTGATGGGCGTTGTTAACGTCACGCCTGACAGTTTTTCCGACGGCGGACTGTATCTTGAAGCGGACAAGGCGGTAGAGCACGGTTTGAAGCTGGCCGCCGCAGGGGCCGATATCCTGGACGTGGGCGGGCAGAGCACGCGGCCCGGCGTCCGGCCCATCGGCGCCCAGGAGGAAATCGATCGCGTCCTGCCGGTCGTTAGCGAGCTTTGCCGGATTTCACCCGTACCCGTTTCGATCGATACGTTCAATCCCGGGGTGGCCGAAGAGGCATTAATCGCCGGCGTAGAGGCGGTCAACGACATTACGGCCTTTGCCCAGCCGGAAATGATCGCCCTGGCCGTTTCCAGCGGGTGCGGCGTTTGCGCCATGCACATGCAAGGCACCCCTCAAACAATGCAGGACAACCCGCATTACAAGGACGTAGTGGCCGAGGTGCTGGAGTTCCTCCGCCTGCGGCGCGACGTGCTTATGGCCGCCGGAGTGGAGCAGGCCCGCATCGCCCTGGACCCGGGCATCGGCTTCGGCAAAACCAGGGAGCACAATATCGCCTTGATGTCCAGTGCCTGGCGCTTTCATGCACTGGATTGTCCGGTGCTCGTGGGCCATTCCCGCAAACGCTTTATCGGCCAAACGCTGGGGGCCCAACAATCCGAGTCTGATCCGCTGCCCGGCACCATCGGCGCGGCCCTGGCCCTTGCCCGGCAAGGTGTGCAAATCATCCGCGTTCACGACGTCGAGGCCGTTCGCCACGCACTGCTCCTGTTCGAGGCCTGTGGGGGATTGTAATTTTTTGGATCTCAGCCGAGGGGCAGATTGTTAATCCCTGTAGGTGCCACTGGCTCTGCCAGTGGATCGCCGAGTATATAAAGTAGATGGCCGGTATTGTAAATCAGTCGGATGTAATTATTCCTCTACGCCTTTCTTTATTTACCCACGTACAATCTAACAATTAAATATCCACAACACTGGCAAAGCCAGTGGCACATAATTTTCGCTTTTTGCTATTGTCACACGCGCGCTAAAAGCTAGTGTTAAATTTCGAGCAAGAACGTAAATCTATGCCTTATAAGAAGTTATGTCCACAATGCTTTTTCCGGAGTTTTCTAAATCGCCGTTGACTTTCGGGGGCTATTAAGAGATACTTCCTAGGCGGAATTATCTGTCCGCCCTTATCTAAATATCTACTCCGGCTGGTTGTATGGCAACAAGTGAATCGAACAGTTTGTACGAATATTGTCTCAGCGTGGCTGGGCGGGCCAAGCAGGCGGCCGAGGAGTTGGTCGATGCCAGCGGGGCGCAAAAACGCGAGTGGCTGTACCGCTCGGCGCGGCTGCTGGCCGAACGGTCGGTGGCCTTGGCCGAGGCCAATCGGATCGACATTGCCAAGGCGCCGGATTTCGGGCTGACCGATGCGGCCGTGGACCGGCTGCGGCTTACACCCGAGCGGATCACGGCCATGGCCAAGGCCTTGGAAGAGGTGGCCCAGTTGCCCGAGCCGATAGGGGAGATTATTTCCTCGTCGATCCGGCCCAACGGCCTGGAGGTGCAAAAGGTCCGAGTACCCTTGGGAGTTATCTTTTTTATATACGAATCGCGGCCGAACGTGACGGCCGACGCCGCCTCGCTGTGCGTGAAGGCGGGCAATGCGGTAATTCTTCGCGGCGGCAAAGAGGCCATACACTCGAACATGGCGATAGCCGAGATCCTTTCGGAGGCGGCGGCCGACGCCCGGCTGCCCGCCGACGCCGTCCAACTACTGCAAACTGCCGACCGCGAGGCGGTTGGTCATTTGCTGCGCATGCCGCAGTACATCAACCTATGCATTCCCCGCGGCGGCGAGAGCCTTATCCGCCGCGTGAGCGAAGAGGCCAAGATGCCGGTAATCAAGCACTTCGCCGGCAACTGCCACGTGTACCTGGACAAATCGGCCGACCCCGACATGGCCGAAAAAATAGTGATAAACGCCAAGTGCCAGCGGATGGGCGTGTGCAACGCGGCGGAGTCGCTTTTGGTGCACGCCGACGCGGCCGCCGCACTTTTGCCGCGCGTGGGCAAGGCCCTATTGGACCGAGGTATAGAAATCCGCGGCGACGAGACCGCCCGGCGACTGCTGCCCCAGGCCAAGGCGGCCACCGAGGACGATTACCGGGAAGAATACCTGGGGCCGATCATTTCGGTGAAGGTGGTCGATTCGCTGGAGGCCGCCATCGGGCACATCAACCATTATGGTTCCCAGCACACCGACGCCATAGTGACCAGCGATCTGAGCGCCGCCCGGCTGTTCGCGGCCCGGGTAGACAGCTCATCCGTGATGATCAACGCCAGCACGCGGTTTAGCGACGGTGGCGAATTCGGGCTGGGGGCGGAGATCGGCATCAGCACCGATAAATTCCACGCCCGCGGGCCATGCGGCATCAACGAATTGACGAGCTACAAATACGTTGTTTACGGGACGGGCCAGGTGCGGAATTAATTAGCGGAATTAATTATCAGTTGGGGCGGCAGTTCAACTGCCGCACCAACAAAAAACGGAAACCTTGGAACTGAAAACTATTTATCGAGGGGCGGGCGGTTTACCGCCCGCTTGGATTTATGTCCAGCGACGTTCTCAGCCAATTGGAAGTGGAAAATCTGCTTAACGCCATGAATACCGGCGGGCAAGCCCAGGCCGGGGAAGCGCAGCAGGCCGCCCCCGAGTTTCGCGGCGCAGCGCGGACTCCGCTCATGTACCGCGACAAGATCGTCACCTACGACTTTAAACGCCCCGAACGCGTGGGCAAGGAGCAGATGCGGGCCCTGCACACCATGCACGAGGGATTCGGGCGGAACTTCGGCGCCGCGCTGTCCGCCCTGCTAAGAACCATCGTCGAGGTGAAGCTTACCAGCGTGGACCAACTCACTTACAGCGAATTCGTGTTCAGCCTGGAAAATCCAACCTGCTTCAACCTGCTGAAGGCCGAGCCCCTGGAGGGCAATCTTATCCTGGACATCAATCCCTCGATACTTTATCCCATCATCGATCGCATGCTGGGCGGGGGCCGAGAGTCCGGCAATGCCGCCCGCCGGCCCCTGACCGAGATAGAATTGCGCCTGGTTTCGCGGATCACGGGCCTGTTTCTCCAGGAATTGCGGCACGCCTGGGAAAACGTGTTCGATTTGAAGCTCTCGGTGGTGCAGGTGGAAAGCAATCCGCAACTGGTGCAGATCGTTCCGCCCAACGAAGTCGTGGTGCTGATCAGCTTCGAGATTACGATCGGCGATATACGGGGGATGATGAACCTTTGCATCCCATACAACTCCATCGAGCGGATCGGGGGCAACTTGTCGGCCAATACCTGGGTCACTTACGGCCACCGCCAGGCCACGCCCGAAAGCGTGGAACAAATCAGCCGGGCCGTGTGCACCTCCCAGGTGGAGCTGAACGTCCGCTTGGGGCAGACGCGGATTACGGCCAGCGAACTTTTGAGCCTGCGCGTGGGGGACATAATCACCACGGCCAAGGACATTCACAGCCCGCTTCTGGTTTCCATCGAGGGGATACCCAAATTCCACGCCTCGCCCGGGGCTTTCAAGGGCCACAAGGCCATTCGCATAACAGACGCCATTAAAAACCCCACCGAAGCCCTGGAATGATTTCTTTTCATATTCCCCCAGGGTTTTTTTCCGTCTGCCCTTAGGGTACAATGGCCGCACTGCGGATTAGTCCTGTTTACCCCTTTGGAATACATCCAGGCCGCATGTTGTTTTCCCCTAGTTTTTAACCCCCCCGTATTCACGGAAGGCTAAATTCACAAGACCAAATTCACGGCATGCGGAATATCAATTCCAAGACACCAACAGATCATTAAAATAATAGTTGCACGGAAAATGATGAAAATCGGTCTGACATACGATCTGCGCCAGGATTATTTGGCCGAGGGCTATTCGGAAGAAGAGACCGCCGAGTTCGATCGGCCGGACACGATCGAGAGCATTGAATCGGCCTTGCAGGATTTGGGTTATCAAACCGACCGCATCGGAAGCGGCAAGCGATTGATCGATCGGCTGACCCGGGGCGAACGTTGGGACCTGGTCTTTAACATTGCCGAGGGGTTGCACGGCACGGCCCGCGAGGCCCAGGTGCCGGCAATCCTCGATTTATTCCAAATTCCCTATACCTTTTCCGATCCCCTGACCATGACCATGGCCTTGCACAAGAACCTGGCCAAGACGATTGTGCGGCAGGCGGGCATACTCACGCCGGATTTTACCCTGGTCGAGCGGATGGAGGACGTGGACAAGGTCGATTTGCCCCTGCCGTGGTTTGTCAAGCCGGCGGCCGAGGGCACCAGCAAGGGCATATCGGCGGACTCGAAAATCGAAAACCGGCAGGCGCTGCGGCAGGCCTGTGAAACGTTACTCAGGCAGTTCCACCAGCCGGTAATGGTGGAAACCTATTTACCCGGCCGGGAGTTTACCGTCGGCCTGGCCGGCAGCGGCCGCAGGGCCGAGGTCCTCGGCACGCTGGAAGTCATTCTTCACCCCCATGCCGAGGCCGGTGTATACTCATATCGCAACAAGGAAGAGTGCGAAGATTTGGTATATTATAAATTGGTCCGACCGGAAAAGGACAAACAGGTGCGGGAGAGCGAAGAGATTGCGCTTGCGGTTTGGCGGATGTTGGGCTGCCGCGACGCGGGCCGGGTTGATTTGCGCTGCGACGCCCAAGGACGGCCGAACTTCATCGAGGCCAATCCCTTGCCAGGCCTGCACCCCAGGCATTCCGATCTGCCGATTTTATGCACCTCGCTGGGAATCCCCTATGTCTCTTTAATCGAGCGGATCATACAATCGGCTTTTCAAAGAATAAATAACCATGCGAGTTGCAGTTCTTTATAACGCCGTTTCGCAGCAGGACACGATCGAAGATCTGGACGTCCTGGTCCAGGTTGACGTGGTCTCGCAGGCTTTGACGCGCTTGGGTCACGAACATTTCCCCCTGACATGCACCCTTGACTTGGACGCGTTGAAGGAAAAACTGCTTCAATTGCAGCCGGATATTGTTTTCAATCTGGTTGAATCGCTGGGCGGCAACGACTCGCTGATTTATATGCCTCCCGCCGTACTGGGCACGCTGAATATGCCCTACACCGGGTCACCGGCCGAGTCGCTTTTTTTAACCACGCATAAAATATTGGCCAAAGATCGACTCATCCGTGCCGGCCTGCCCACTCCTTATTGGATTGTCGAAGACACACTTGCCGGCCCCCGGCCAAGTATGGCGAAAAAACGCAGCCAGGCCCCCGGTGTATTCACCGGGGGCTAAACAAGACTGCCGGAAAACGGGCCAAAACCGCAGGCGGCCCTCACCCCGATGCTCTTCCAAAGGGAGAAGGGAGCGCCGGGCAATGGATCATCAAGGGTGTTTGGGAACAGGGCTCACGCGATATGGACGATGACGCAGTATTTACAGGCGACGGAGGAAGTTCATCGCCGCTTGCGGGAAAGGGTGGACCGCACCGGCCGGCCCGCCTTTGCCGAAGAGTACATCGAAGGCCGGGAGATCAACCTCGCCTTGTTGACCGGTCCCGGCGGGGTGGAAGTGTTGCCGGCGACGGAGATCGATTTTTCCGCTTTTCCCGCCCATAAACCGCGGATCGTGGGGTACCTGGCGAAATGGCAGGCCAATTCCTTCGAATACAACAATACGCCCCATTGCTTCAACTTCGCCGCCTCGGACCGGCCGCTTCTCGATTGCTTGGAAGACCTGGCCCGGCAATGCTGGAGCCTGTTCATGCTTCGCGGCTGGGGCCGGGTGGATTTCCGCGTGGATCAACAGGGCCGGCCCTGGATCCTGGAGGTCAATGCCAATCCCTGCCTTTCGCCCGACGCCGGTTTTGCCGCGGCCTTGCAATGGGCGGGCATTGAATTCGACGCGGCCATAAAACGCATTACAGATGAAGCCAATGCGACTTTCATAAATGTTCTTCCGCAAAGAAAAGTCTTCGAAATATGAACGCCCATCTGCAAGATCGGCAACCTCCGCCGCCGGTCGTTTTCCGCTGCGAAGCTCAATCCGACGACAGGCATCGCGTGCGGGCGATCGTCTCTTCGACCGGCGTCTTCTCGCCCGTCGAGATCGAAGTGGCGGTCGAACTGCTCGATGATCGCCTGCAAAAAGGGCCGGCCAGCGAATATCGTTTCATCTTTGCCGAACAGGCCGGGCAAACGCTGGGCTATGCCTGCTACGGGCCGATACCGCTTACGGCGGCCTCCTACGACCTGTATTGGATCGCGGTGGATAAAACCTTCCAGGGGCAAAAAATCGGGCAATTGCTCCTGGCCAAGTGCGAAGAACTCATC
Organism: Pirellulales bacterium; assembly: GCA_963838495.1. Lineage (GTDB taxonomy): Bacteria > Planctomycetota > Planctomycetia > Pirellulales > Thermoguttaceae > JBEKIK01. Next base: position 2,939,683 of record CAWIRC010000001.1, read on the forward strand.
CGCGCGACCGGAGGCAGCCAAATCTACATCGAAACCTCCAACCGCACCCAGTACACACCCACGCGAAAATTCTATCTCCGCTCCGGCTACCGCCAGGAAGCGATGATAAAGGATTTTTACGCCCCGGGCGACGATAAGGTGATTTACGTGAAGAAAGTGGTTAGTGGATAGTGGTTAGTGGATAGTGGTTAGTGGATAGTGTTTAGTGGTTAGTGGTTAGTGGTTAGAGCGAAATAGCAGGCGGTTTCGCGGTTTATTCATCATTCATCACTCTTTCTCACACTAACCTCTAATTAAAGCCATCCTTCCTTGCGGTACCACTGGGCCGTTTGCCGCAGCCGTTCGATAAGCGGGGCTTTGACCGCAAAGCCCAAGTCCTCCACCGCCCTTTGCGGCGAGCAAAGCCAGGAACCGGCGGTGATCTCCCTGACTTTGTCGATGTGCATATAACGCGGCCGGCGCTCGATTCGAGATACGGTTTCCATAACGCCGGACATGAGCCAAACCAGGGGAGTGGGGATATGCAGTGATAAGACACGGCGCCGCCCAAGCACAGTGCCGATTAATTGTCCCAGATCGTCATAAAATACGTCTTGCTCGCAGGCGGCAAAATAATAACCTTGCCCGGTCGGCGATTCGTTGCGATCCGGTGGAAGGCGTTTCCCGCGCTGGGCGGCAAGAACGATCAACTCCGCCAGGTCGGCGGCATGGATCAATGAATAGCGATGCCGGCCCCGGCCGGGCAAGACATGTATGCCCGATCTGTGAATGGCGCGAAACATCTTCAAGCCCAGCCGGTCGCCTTCTCCAAGCACGATCGGCGGACGGACAATCGTCGTGGGCACCCTGTCGGCAAACGACTCGGCCTCTTGTTCGCCGGCAAGTTTGCTGCGCCCCGTAGTTCGAGATGGGCCCCGGGGGATCGGACTCGACTTTGGGCCGCCCATCCAAGGACGGGCCTATTGCGGCCAAGGACGATACGGCCAAAAGCACCGGCGGATTGGTTTGATCCGCGCACGCCCGGGCAATGTTCCGTGTACCATCTTGATTCACCCGGAAAAATTGTCTTTTTCTCAAGGCCAAAGTAAGACCGGCCACATGATAAACAAACTCCTGGCCGGCCACGGCCGGCGCCAAGCTATCCGGCAGAGTGACGTCGCCGTAAACCAGCCGCACGCCCAGGCCGTCAAGATCCTTCATTTGCGAGGTCTTCCGCACTAGACACGTCACCTCGTCGCCGCGCCAACCAGGGCCGAGGCCAGATGTGATCCGATAAATCCGCTAGCGCCAGTAACCAGCACCTTTGCCATGAGCGGGCCGTATTCAATATAGAGTCTTTATTCGAGGTTTAATCGCTTTTTGCACGCTTGTTTTCTTTATCGCAAATTGCAAAATGAATAAATATAAAAAATGCAAGAATTTGCATTGTGCAATTGACAATTTGCAATAATTCGACTGCCGCCAACACCGCAGTAGGAATGTTTGTTGAATTTATCCGTTCCAAGCGTAAGTCCGTTGCAAAGCCAAGCGAACCACGCCGGTAATTTGGTTGATAGTTACCGTTTTTGAAAGGACCGAAAAGGCATGGGCTAATTTGGCTTGTTCGATAATCAGATCATCCAAATGTGCGGTAAGCAATATGCAAGGCAACATCGCCCGGAATTCTCTTAACCGCTGCAAGGTCTCCAGGCCGGAGAGCCTGGGCATATGGATGTCCAAAAGCACCAGGTGCACCGTTTCATGTTTAACGATATCCAGGGCTTCTTCCCCGTTTCCTGCCACTAGAGTGCGGAATCCCCTGGGTTCAAACGCCACGCGCAGCGTTTCTCTAAACCCGGCGTCATCGTCGGTGATGAGTAAGGAGGGGTGTTCCAACAACATGATCAATACTCCTGAAAGGACTAATCCATTGGGTTAGCGAGCAATTTGGATGCCATAACGCCATAAGCGTCTGCTTGATAAGTCCTAGAGATCGCAAGTCCTTATAGAAATATATCTTACAATAAATGATTATTTATTTCTAGATAAAATAGGGAACCTAAATCGATTAAATCGCACTGACAAATAGGCCGATTTCTGACTTTTTGGCAGACCACATGTCTTTGAAAAACTACAAACGGTTAATACGTAAAACCAAGGTCGAGTCCTCGCCTTATGGGTATGAGAAGTGGGTTAAGGACTGGTCTAAAGACCCCTGCCCTAACCATCTTCAGGGGGGAGAGGTGACCTCGGTCTCAATTTCGGTATATAAGCTGCAACTGATGTTAAATTGGCTGGGAATAATTTAGGCCGAATCCTCATGCTGGGGGCATTAGGAAAGCGAATACTACTCGCGATTTGATGAACTTAGGCCGAATTGCCCTTGAATGTCGCACTTGGGAACCTATAATTCCGGGATTCAACCCCGGCCGGATGACAGACGACCTTGGGGCGGTGATAGGCTTGTCGTATCCCGGAACCGACAGAAAGGCGCGATAAGCGGGTGTAGCTCAGTTGGTAGAGCGCCACCTTGCCAAGGTGGTTGTCGTGGGTTCGAGTCCCATCACCCGCTCTAGTGCGGCATCCAAGCAAATTTACATACGCAACGGCTTGATCATGGCTGAAAAAAGAAAACACGATTTGGACGACGATTCTTTGAAAACCGAACAACTTCCCGAGGAAGAAACCGCCCAAGGAGCAGAGCAGGAAGCAGAGGAAGAGAAGGAACCTCTCAATCTTGCGTTAGACATCGAGAACCGCAGCACCTGCGAACGCCACATCAAGGTGACAATTCCGCGCGAGGACATCGATCGCTACTTTGACAAGGAATATTCCGATCTGATGCCCAACGCGCAGATTCCCGGTTTCCGACCGGGCCGTGCGCCGCGGAAACTGGTCGAGAGCCGGTTCCGCAAGGACGTGGCCGAGAAGGTCAAGACCATGCTGCTTTCCGACAGTCTCGCCCAGATTCACGAAGAGCAGAAAATCGCGGCCATCAGCGAGCCGGATTTGGACCTGGACGCGTTGGAGGTTCCGGTCGAAGGCCCGCTGACCTTTGAATTCAATCTGGAAGTGCGGCCTGAATTCGCGTTGCCCAAGTGGAAGGGCCTGAAGATCGAAAAACCGGTCCGCGAAATCACCGACGCCGACGTGGACGAGGCCCTGCACAACGTGCTGGCCAACCGCGGCCGCCTGGTGCCTTTTGACGGGCCGGCCGAGACGGGCGATTACATCACTGCGAATCTCAACTTCAAGGACGGCGACAGCTCCATCGCCAGCGCGGCCGAAGAAGTCATCCGCATCCGGCCGGAGCTGAGTTTCCGCGACGGGAAGATCGCCGATTTCGACAAATTGATGGCCGGCGTGCACGTGGGAGAAACGCGCCAGGGCCAGGCCGAAGTCGCGCCCGACGCCCCCAATCCGGCCCTGCGCGGCAAAAAAGTGACGGCCGTTTTCGAGGTGCTGGAGGTGAAAAAGCTGGAAATCCCCGCCCTTACCCCGGAACTGCTCGATGAATTGGGCAATTTCGAACTGGAGTCCGATCTCCGCGACGCCATCAAGGACCAGCTCGGCCGGCAACTGGAATACGAGCAGCGGCGCAGGGCCAGGCAGCAAATCACCGCCGCCCTGACCGAGGCCGCCAACTGGGACCTGCCGCCGGCGCTATTGCAACGCCAGAGCCACCGCGAATTGCAGCGGGCGGTCATGGAACTGAAGCGCAGCGGTTTCAACGACGACGATATCCGCGCCCACGAGAACGAGCTCCGCCAAAACAGCGCGGTTTCCACGGCCAGGGCACTAAAGGAGCATTTCATCCTGGAGCGAATCGCCGAGGAGGAAAACATCGAAGCCGTGGAAGCCGATTACGACCAGGAAATCACCCTGATCGCCGGCCAAAGCGGCGAATCGCCGCGGCGAGTGCGGGCCCAGATCGAAAAAAGCGGCAACTGGGACGTGCTGCAAAACCAGATCATCGAACGCAAGGCCATCGATCTCATACTCGCGCACGCCTCGTTCAAGGAGGTGCCTTTCCAGTTCGAGCACACCCAGGTCGAGGCCGTCGATCAAGCGCTCGGCGGCGAGCACGGCGACATACCCGACGCCAAGCCGGAAGTGCACGAACCGCCCCGCGGCGATTACCCAGAAGACAAAAAACATAAAAGGTTTTCATAACCCGCAGTACCGTTCGCGACACTAATCACTAACCACTAACCATTATCTGGCATGAGCAATTTTCCGCGGCCACGGATCGTTGATCCGCAAATTTCTTCGTATCGCGATTACCAGCGGCAGCGCCAATTGACACTGGGCGATCTGCTCCTGGAAAACAGGATCATCCTTTTGCAGGGCGAGATCCACGACGCCAACGCCAATGAACTGGTGATGAAACTCCTGTACCTGCAAAGCGAAAACCGCCGCAAGGACATACATTTCTACATCAATTCGCCCGGCGGAAGCGTGAGCGCCACCCTGGCCATCTACGACACCATGCAAATCCTTTCCTGCCCCGTGGCCACGTATTGCGTGGGTGTGGCCGCCAGCGGCGGGGCGGTGCTCTTGGCCGGCGGCACCAAGGGCAAACGCTTCGCACTGCCTCATGCCAAGGTGATGATCCACCAGCCTTACGGGCAGGTCGGCGGACAGGTATCGGACGTGGAAATCCAGGCCAACGAAATCCTCAAAACCCGCGAAGTCCTGAACCAAATCCTTTCCCATCACACCGGCCAGCCCATGGAACGCATCGCCAAGGACACCGATCGCGACTTTTACATGGACGCCCAGCAAGCCAAGGATTACGGAGTGGTTGACGACATCCTTACCAAGCAATCGGTCGAGGCCCCGGAAGAAGAATGAATTTTTATAGCCCTCAGCAGTCAGCATTCAGCCATCAGCCAAAAAACGACTGCTGCCTGAAAACTGATGGCTGAAAGCTGAGAGCTGAAAGCTTATAAAAGGAACAATACCCATGTCGCTGGTTCCATTTGTCATCGAAAAGAGCGGCCGCGAAGAGCGGGCCATGGACATCTACAGCCGCCTCTTGAAGGACCGCATCATCTTCATCGGCACGCAAATCAACGACGACGTGGCCAACTCCGTGGTCGCGCAACTGCTGTTTTTGCAGTCGGACGACCCCAAAACCGACGTGCACATGTACATCAATTCCCCGGGCGGAAGCATCTCCGCCGGCCTGGCGATATACGACACCATGCAATTCGTCAACTGCGACGTGGCCACTTACTGCGTCGGCCAGTGCGCGTCGATGGGCGCCGTGCTTTTGGCCGCGGGCACGCCCGGCAAACGCAAGGCCCTGCCCAATTCCCGCATTATGATCCACCAGCCCATGGCAGGCATGGAAGGCAGCGCCGAGGACATCATCATCCACGCCAAGGAATTCATTAAAATCAAGGAACGCCTCAACCGCATCCTCATCAAGCACACCGGCCATCCCTTGGAAAAAATCGAAAAAGACACCGACCGCGACCGGTTCATGTCGCCCGAGGAGGCATTGGAATACGGACTGATCGACCATATTATCGAACACGCGGGGTAAAATATCAGGCACACTCCGTGCGCCGCCGGCATGGAATAAATAAAAATACATTGATAATAACAAAACGGCACACGGAATGTGCCGGCTACATTGCATAAACTTTTCAACCGTCTCGTCTAATTTACAACTTGTCATCGAGCAGGAACACGGATTGGTAGTTCGCTGCAAAATTTAAAAATGTGCGAGGTTGCCATGAAAACACCGCCGCTAGCCGTGGGGGTCTTGATCTGTCTGGCTCTGGCCGGATGCCGCACCGACCCTTCGATCACCCTGCTGGAAAGGCAGAACCGCATGCTGGAAGACGAAGTCTACCGGCTCCGCGGGGTACTTCAGGATTACCAGGAGGGCATGATGCAAAATTGCATTGTGGCGGAAGGCATCGAGGGCGAGCCCGTACATGGCGAAACCTGGAAATCGCGGGAATCGGCCGCGCCCGGGAGCGAATCGTCAGCGCCGCGGGGCAGAAAATCGTCGGGCAAGTCGCTGCCCGGCCCGGTCGTGGAAATGCCCGGCGAGGCCCAGCCGCCCGGCGAAATTCCCGACACGCTCAAGCGTCCGGCAGGGACCAGGGCCCCCGTCGAGCCCGGCAAACTGAATTCGCCACAGCGCCTCCGCAACTTGACAATCCGTCGGGACCGAACCTGCCCGGCGCACAAGGCGGCGGCCGAACAGGGGCGGGCCGAACTTCCAGCATCAATCCTACAAGCGATTATGCATTCGTGGCCCACGCCGATAGCCGCGACGTGGCCCAACTGGTGCTCAACCGCATGTTGACCGGCGGGTTTAGCACTGGGGGCCGATCGGGCGACAGCGGCCTCAGGGTGGTCATCGAGCCCCGCGACGCCAAGGGCCGGCGCCTGGAAGCCCCCGGCGACGTGGCCGTGGTGCTTGTCGATCCCGCTAAAACCGGTGCGGGAGCGAAACTCGCCCGCTGGGATTTCCCCGCAGCCGAAACGGCCAAACTTTTCCGCGGCTCCGGCATCGCCCGGGGCATGTACGTCGAATGTCCCTGGCCGGATCGTCCGCCGGAGAACAACTCGCTGCACCTTTACGTGCGATACATCACTCGGGATGGCCGGAAATTGGAGACCGACGAGTACGTGGAGGTGTCATTGCCCGGCGAAAAGGCCGCCTGCTGGACACCGGTTGAGGCCGAACCGCGGCCGGCGGCATCCCAACAGGAGTTGACCGCTTATCAACAAACCGAAGCCACCGATTCGTCCGCGGCAGATTCTATGACCTATGATTCCCCGCCGCGCCGCTCACGGCCGATTCGAACTGCCGCGCCGCGACGTCCTGCCTGGTCGCCGGAAAGGTTCTAGCCTTTAATTTTCAACACGGAGGCACGGAGAACACAAAGTAAAATTATAAATACAATAAATTTGTAGGTCAGGCTCTGCCTGACAATGAGAAAAAATTCGACGTCAGGCACAGCCTGACCTGCCATGCTGCAAACGATTCATCATTCGGCATTCATCCTTCCGAATTCCTTTTCCGTGTCCTCCGTGCCTCCGTGTTGAATCTTCTATGCCGATAGAAAGGGCAGATTGTGAACGAAGGTGTCGAACTGCGTTCGTACGATCGAGGCCGATTTGCGATACAGCCCGGCGAACAAAAACGGCGGCCAAAGGAAGTGAACCGTTTGGGCCATTTGCACCGTTTGCCAGCGCACGCCCGGATTCGGATCGGGAACGGCGAGAAAATAGATCAATAAAAATCCGGCGATAATTGCCACAAATCCCAGGGCTTGAAACACAATTCCCAATATCAACAACACGTGGACGCGAGGTTTTGCCAGGGCGTAATCCACGCGCGTACTTTGCGAAGACAACGGCGTGAAGCGCATCTGGCCGCTTAAGGACGGGATGTTGATGTTCGAGCCGGGAATCGGTTCCTTCGGCGTTTCAAATATGATCGCGTCAGCGGTCTTTTCGCAAATCTTTATGGACCTGGCGGCCATGATCGCAGCGGCCTTTTGCGAAAGCTCGGCCGCGCCGCCTTTCACTTCAGCCGACCCGTAAATGATGTTGGCCGGCGCAGCCTCGTCCGCCGGGCCGAATTGCTCGCCGCCTTTTTTCTCCTTGCGCACGGTGGCGACCAGAAACCGCAACCCCTCGATCCAGACCACAACGGCCACGGCGGTTATGGCGTAAAGCAGCATTTCGGCGGCGGCAGCGTTCATAGGATGCCTATTGTTTACTATAAATTGACGATTGTCAATGCGACCTCCGCACCCAAGCCGCGCGATCCACCTCGGGATCGAGATGAAACGCCCGCTCCAGATCGGCCTGGGCGTCCTCGGCGCGGCCGAGTTTCTCTTCGGCCAATGCCCGCTGATAATATGCGTCGGCCACCATCGGGCGGAGGTCGAGCGAGGCCGAAAAATCCGTCACCGCCCGCTCGAATTGGCCCATGCCCAAGAAGGCCAATCCGCGGAAGTAGCGCGCCCGGATCGTTGCGGTTTTCATCCAATACACGGTTCAGGTCGTCCATGGCCTGCTCATAGTGTTTCAAGCCGATATGGGCCGCGCCTCGGGCGGTGTAAGCCTCAAGATTATCGGGATCGAGCCGCAGGGCCTCCCGGCAATCACTCAAGGCGTCGTTGAACATGCCCAGATACACCCGGGCCAATGCCCGCTGCTGATATAACTCGCTGTCCGCGAGATCAAGCTGGATCGCCCGCGAGGCGGCCTGCTCGGCAATCTCGTATCGGCCCTCGTTAAAATACAACTGCGCCAGCGTAAACAGTTCATCCGGACCGCCGGACTTCAAGTAATCCGCCTGCGCATCGGCAGCCGATTTGCGCTGCGGCGCAGCTTGCCGAAACCTTGGCGTCGGTCAGCCATTGGGCCGGATCCTGTCGATAAAATTCCCGCAATACGCCGTATAGTTCCGGGTGCCTCTCGCGCATGGCCCGCGGCTGCTCGAAAAAACACTCGGTGGCGATGGCGAAGAACTCGGCGCGGCTTGTAGCGCCGTAATGATTCAGCAAGGTGGCCTCGCCGCGGCGGGCGCTGCCCACCAGGCGCAGATATTCAGCCTCGGTCACGCGGTACCAGGTTTTTTCCAGGGGGCGGTCCAGCGGGGGCGTGCCGTCGAAACTGCCGTCCAGCCCGTCCAGGTAGTGCGCGAACTCGTGCAGCACGACGTTCATGCCGTTGGCCGCGCCGCGCCGCAGCGGACCACGTCGTCCCAGGATAGTATAATCGGGCTGTGGTACCAGGCCTGGCCGGACAACGTGACCCGCCTGGGCACGATGGTAAAATCGCCATACTGGCGGAACGAATTCCTGAACGCCCCCGGATTGAGGATTATCGATTGCACGCGGTCGAAATAATACGGCTCGTCGAGTCCGAGGGTAAGCAGCGCGGCCTGGCCGGCCACGGTGACCTTCATCTCGTCGGTGATCTCGAATCCCCGCTCGCCGCTTTCCCAATTCTTCTCCGCGGTGAAAACCATCGCCACCGCCTGGACCATGACCTGCTTCGGCCGTTCCAAGAGCCGATAATGCCTCACGTTCCGCTCCAAGTACCCGCCCCAATCCGCCGGAAACGGCTCGGACAGTATCCTATCCCGTCGCTCTTTTTTCTGCCAGAAGAACATAACCGGGAACACTAATTAGCACTAATTTACAATTAATGAGTAGGTCAGGCTTTGCCTGACAAAAAACTATTCTACCATTATGTCAAAGGAGTGACAATCTGCTGCCGATGTGCTTCGGAGCCAACGACACGCGCGATGAATGTTTCCTGGAGGCTGGAGGCGATAGAATAAGGCATAAGGACGCTGTTCATCCACATTCGGGCTGTTATTCCATGTCAATATGCCGTCACTGATGGACAAGCCAAAAGCGGCGTCCGGTGCGCAAATGAAAACGTCGGCGTTAGTGGCCGACGTTAAACCGGGGATGCGATCCCCGGCGGGGTTACTAGATTTATATCGTAATTATCATTACTCTACTGAAAGAATTATATAATGGCAAAATAAATTAAAAAATTTCACCGGTATTTGGAATCCACTTAAAAAATCATTTATTTGTAAGTTCTTCTAATTTACTTTCGACTTCTTTAAAGAATTGATCGTCTTCGACATTCGTTCCTGAATGTGCATCTTCAGTTACAGCCATCACAATTACCGCCTCAATTAGGTCTTTTGTGGCTCTTCCTCCTATCAATGTAATGGGAATTCTACGAAGACCACGTTCAATATCATTCTTTCTACGTATGATAAATTGGATTCCAATATGAGAAATTGACCACTTTTTAGCTCCTATGATTGTGAATCCAGTGACATTTTCGCTATTACGCCCAATTTTCCATATCATTCTCCCATCGGGATCTGGTAAATCAATAGTTGGCTCTTCTGAACCAAAATCAAATGATAATGCGTCATTCTCAATATCATAATATGGTGTCAATTTCATTCCCAATTCAGGAATTTCTTTTGATTCTAATTCTATTTTTGTGGGTTGTTCATGATTTCGCAGAAGTCGAATCTCTCGTTCTGCTGTAGATGGGGGCATCCAGCCGCATTCGGCGTCATAGCATCGGAAACGGCCAAAATACTCATCAAAATCCAGCGTCCAATTCTGGCATTTTGGGCATTTTCTCATTTCATCTCTCCATATACACGTGAATATGCTTTAAAAGTTATCCCTTCAAAAAATTGGTCTTCGATACCGGCATTCTTGAAAATTACTTTTGCCTCTTGATCAGGATATGGCTCAAGATATATTACACGTCTAATACCGAGATTAACAATCTTATTAGCACATAGCCTACATGGATAAGTTGTAGTATACAAGGTGCATTGGTCAAGTGGAACCGACCTCCCACTTCTAGCAAGATTCACTATCGCATTTTCCTCGGCATGAAGAGCACGGCAAATATCCAAATTTTTAAATTCTTTACTAAATCGGTTCCTCAAGGATTCATGCTTATCCCCCAAATCGGGATATTCATCTTTAACAAGATTAAAGAATTTGTCCAAATCAACCCTTCTTGCACATTTTCCGAACTCTTCTACACAAGGTCGAGAATGTCTCGGAACTTCGTTGAATCCTGAACTAATAATATCCCCTTTATCATCAACAATAACAGCACCAACTTTTCTTTTCAAACAACTAGATCGTTGGCTCATTGTGTATGCAGCGGCCATTAAAGACTCTGCTTGAGTGGGTTGACGACTGGTCAATGGATTTGAAACAACTTTTACTAAATTTTCGATTCTACCCCGAAATCCATTAAATGGAGCGTTTGCTACAGTTTTAAAATTCTCCTCGTTGGGAATAACCACATCCGATTCAGCAAAACAATCCTCCACTCGTTGTCCATGCTCAGGACTATCTCGTCCGGTATCTCGCTCATCATCCTCAGCGAAATTTTTCAGATTGCTATCGTATTTTTCTTTAACGCGATCCCATCGTTTTTCCATTGTTGCATAAATACCAAACACATAAAAGTTTTGAGATTGCTTTCTTAAAAAATGTATTTCAGCAGGATTGCGAATACTATCAACCACCCATTTTGCATCTGAACCTGAATGTATATTTGTCCTATGTTGAATCTCTTCATAAGCCTGCTCAGCCAAATAACCTGCGCCTTTATTTTTTCGTACTAAATCACCATACTCCTGAAGATCCTGGCGAGGAATTATGTCACCGGTAAAATTTTTTTCTGATCGATACTGTTTTTGTAGTATATCAGACAAAGATATCGTTTGGTAAGAAATAGCCGAAAGAATATTATTGGCAACATAAGAACATCCACTACCGAAAGATCCGGTAAGTCCAATTATTTGTAGATTCATAGCATGAATTCCTTGCCCAGAATACGCATACTAATAATTAGCTACAAATATGTCAATACCCAAAAAAATATATCGTAATTTTCGATATTAACGCCTGCCCCAGCCATTCCCGTTCTTTGTCCCAACCGTCGGGGAAGCCGTTATCAGCCGGAAGTTGCCGGGGCCTAGAAGATCGTCTACGCGGGTGCGGAGTTCGGGGGTGATGGTGAGTGTGAGGTCGGAATTCATGTTCACCTTTGTGCCGTCGGCCAGGCGGATGTCGAGCTCGAGTTCGGCCCGGCCGGGGTAGCCGCGCAGGATTTCGTGGAGCTTTTGCAGTTTTTCCAGACCGTGGCTCTCTTCGGAGACGCTGATCACTATGCCGCGGGTGAAACGGGAGGAAAGATCGGCCAGGGGGATGATCTCGCTGACGATAAGATTCGCCTCGTCGGAGCCGGGGCGCTTATCGACCACGCCGCGGACGACCACGATGGCGTCGGACTTGATAAAATCCTCGTAGGTCGCGAACTGCTCAGGCCAGCATATGCAGCGGATCATGTCTTCGGTGTCTTCCAGGTCGAACATGGCGTAGCGGGTGGGCCGGCCGGGATCGGCGTTTTTTGTGTGTTTCACTGCGATGGCCGAGACCAGGCCGCCCAGCATCACCTCCGCGCGATGCTCCAACCTGGCGGCGGCGGCGGTGGTGTGCGAACAATACGCCTTGAGCGTATCAAGATGCTCGGAGAGCGGATGGCTGGTCAAATAAAAGCCCAGCACTTCTTTTTCCTTGGCCAGTTTTTCTTTTTCGTCCCACTCGGGCAGATCGGGGAGCATGGATGCATCGGATTCCGCCGGTTCGTCCAGGTCGTCGAACAGGCCGCGCTGCCCGGAGCGGCGGTCGGCTGCGGCCACGGCGCCCGATTGCAGTGCCCGATCGATGGCGGCGAAGAGTTGCGAGCGATGGGGACCCGGAGCGGATGGGGACAGTCCCATTTTTTCCGACGATTGCTCTGAAGATTGTGCTGAAGGGGACAGTCCCATTTTTTCTGGCGAAAAAATCGGGACAGTACCCATGGCGGCGTCGAAGGCCCCGGCCTTGACCAGCGATTCGATGGCCGTGCGATTGACCGCGCCCGGATCGAGGCGTTCGCAGAAATCGAAGATGCTGCGAAACGGCCCGCGGGCGTTGCGCTCCTGGACGATAGCCCCGGCCGCCGCCCCGCCGCAGCCCTTGATGGCCGACAGGCCGAAGCGGATTTTGGACAGGTATGGGGAATGCTCCGATTCCGCCCTCATGCCCTCACCCTCGGCCCCTCTCACGGAAGGAGAGGGGAGATTGTTGCCTTCCACCGAAAAATCGACCTCCGAGGCGTTCACGTCCGGCGGCAGCACGGCGATGCCCATTCGCTGGCAGTCTTCCAGATGCTCGACGAGCGAATCCTTTTTCTTGAAATTTCGCCCCGGAATGTCGCTCGTCAAAAGCGCGGCCATGAATTCCACGGGCCAGTGGGCCTTCAAATACGCCGTCATGTAGGCGATCAGGGCATAGGCGGTGGAATGGCTCTTATTGAAGCCGTAGCCCGCGAATTTTTCGATCATGCCGAAAAGTTCGGCGGATTCCTTTTTCGACAGCCCCTTTTCATGCGCACCGGATACGAATTGCTCGCGGTACTTGGCTATGGCCTCGAGTTTCTTTTTGCTGATGGCCTTGATGCAACTGTATGCGTTGGCCAGTTCGATGCCTCCCAGGCGGTTGATGATCCGCATCACCTGTTCCTGGTAGACCATCACGCCGTGTGTTTCTTGGAGCACTTCCTTCATTACGGGATGTTTGTGCTCGGCCTTTTTGCGGCGGTGCTTGACCTGCATGTACTCGTCGATCATGCCGCCTTCCAGCGGGCCGGGCCGGTAAAGGGCGTTGGTGGCGATTATGTCCGAAAAGCAGTCGGGCTTCATCCGCTGCAACAAGTCGCGGATGCCCCCGCTTTCCAACTGGAAAACGCCCTTGGTCTCACCGCGGCAAAGCAGGGCGAAGGTCTCTGCGTCGTCGAGCGGGAATTGATACGGATCGACCCGCTGGCCGGTGGTCTGTTCTATCAGATCGACGACCTTCGATAGGATGGTGAGGTTGCGCAGGCCAAGGAAATCCATTTTCAAAAGCCCTGCCCGCTCCACGTCGCCCATGGCCCATTGGGTGATGACTTCCTCTTTGTTTTGCACGTGCTGGAGCGGGGTGTATTCGGTCAACGGCCGGTCGGCGATAACGACCGCGGCGGCGTGCGTGCCCACGTTGCGGGCCAGGCCTTCGATCTGCCGGGCGAGATTCAAAAGTTCTCGGACCTGGCCATCTCCGTCGTAGATTTTTTGCAATCCCTGGCTTTTTTCCAGGGCCTTTTCCAGGGTGATGTTAAGTTCGTCGGGCACGAGCGCGACCACGGCGTCGACGCGTGGGATGGGCATGCCCAGGGCCCGGCCCACGTCGCGGATCGCTGCCCGGGCCTGCAAGGTGCCGAAGGTGCCGATCTGGGCCACGTTTTCCACGCCGTACTTGTCCTTGACGTACTGGATCACCTCGCCGCGGCGCTGCTGGCAGAAGTCGATGTCGATGTCCGGGGCCTCGCGCCGGCTCTCGTCGAGGAAGCGCTCGAAGAGGAGGTCGAAGTCCAAGGGGCAGACGTGGCTTAAATGCAAGGCGTAGGAGACCAGCGAGCCTACGCCCGAGCCCCGGGCGGTGGCGGGAATTTTCTTTGACCGGGCAAAACGCACGAAATCCCACACGATGAGAAAATAATTGGCGAATCCAAGCTTGTCGATCACTTCCAGTTCGCGCTCCATTCGGGCCGTCACTTCTTCGGACAGCTTTCCGTCTTTCAAGCGATCCTCGCGATGCGCATAGCGCTCGTTGAGCCCGGCCAGACACAACTCGCGTAGATAATCTTCCGACTTTTTGCCTTCGGGCGGGGTGAAGACCGGGAAATGCCGATGGCCAAGTTCCAACTGGATATCGACCGAGTCGGCGATTTCCTGCGAGCGGCGTACCGCGTCTTCATGGCCGGGGAATGCCGCGTACATTTCTTCCGGGCTGCGCAGGTAAAACTCATTGGTTTCCATGCGCATGCGGTTGGCGTCGGTGCGGAACTTACCCGTGTTGACGCAGAGGAGGATGTCCTGGGCCTCGGCGTCTTCGCGGCGGACGTAGTGCACGTCGCTGGTAGCCACGGTGGGCACGCCCATTTGCCGGGCCAGATCGACCGCAGCCGCCAGCGCGATCCGCTGCGATTCCATGCCGTTGTTCTGGATCTCGATGTAATACCGCTCGCCAAAGATTTTTTGGAACCAGGCGATCGTCTGTCGGGCCTTTTCCAGGTTCGACTCGTTGCCCGAAAGGATCAGGCGGTTGATTTCGCTGGAGATGCAGCCGCTCAGGCATATCAGGCCTTCGTTACAGGCGGCGAGGAGTTCCTTGTCTATGCGGGGGCGGAAATAAAATCCCTCCAAGAAAGCGGCCGAGGAAAGTTTTATGAGATTTTGAAATCCCGCGCGATTTCGGGCCAGGAGCGTGAGATGATAACTGGCTTCCTTCATGCCCGCCGCCTCTTTTTGAAAGCGCGAGCCCGGGGCCACGTAGGCCTCCAAGCCCAGGATGGGATTGATGGAAAGTTCCTTGGCCTGCTGATAGAACTTCAGCGCGCCGTAGAGATTGCCGTGATCGGTAAGGGCCAGGGCGTTCATCCTCAGGGCCTGGGCGCTGCAAGAGATCGCGGATTTTTCCGGCCCCGTCCAAGAGGCTGTAATGGCTGTGGCAATGCAGGTGCACAAACGGCGGCGGCGAACTCATGGAATCCTCCTTGCGGGAAATTTCAAAATCCCTTTAGCATTTTACCGCGCAGATCCGAAATCGCGAAGGGCCTGTAATAAAGTAGAGCATTGGCTGCGAGGACGGCGTAAGACCGCACTATAACGGGGTAGCGGCTTTAAATCTGGGCCCGCGCATGCCCGGTCTTTCTCGGCCTATTTATCATGTTCCGGCGGCGGAGAAGTCGAGTTGTCGCGCGAAAGGGCCAGTATTTCCAGGCGCCGCTTCGCCAGGAGTAGGAATCATTGGCGATTTGCCGGCGCGGTTTGCTTACCTTGTTATACAATTCTACGGCGACATCGTTCAATCCGTATTGTTCAGCCATGCGGCCCAGCACACACCAATCGGCGTTTTGCGGCTCGCCCCCGCGGGCATCCGCGCATTTATAGAGCGTATCCAGGGCTTCGTTCGTTTTTCCCATCACCGCATAAACCGCCGCCAGGGTATTCAAATATGCCGCTTCATTATCAGTCAACTCTTTCTGGGCCTTGAGGGCCGACTGGAGTGCGGACTCATCCGCGGTATCGAATAAAACGGCAATCCAGGCCAATTCGTTCAGTCCCAGGGAAGAGGCGTTGCCCTGCGCGCTTAGAAGGCGGAGGTGCTTAAGCGCCGTGTCAAAATCGCCGATCCTGCTGGCCTCTAGGGCAAGCATCTCCCTGGCCTGGGACGAAAGTCCGTCTGAGGCGAGCTGCAAATTCACCCAGGCGTGCAACTGATCGGTCCGGCCCATGGCCCATAAAGCGATGGCCTTCCAATTCAAGGCTTCGAGGGCTTCCTTATGTGCATCCAATATTTTATCGGCCACATCCAACAATCCCTGCCAATTCCCGTCGTTGAGGCAGCCGATTCCTATTGCCCTATCCATTTGCAGTTCCAGTCCCTTGTCGGCGACGTCCTTTTTCTTTTCTTCCAAGATGGGGATCGCCCAGCGCGCCAGCGGTCCTTCGCAAACCAGCGCGGCGGTGGCGATCTGCAGAATATTTTTGTTGGCGTGGCCGTTTTCCCACCAGATTCTGCCGAAGGGCGAGCCGGAAAAGGAATCGATCCATCCCACCTCTTTTTTGTGGTCTTCATAGGCCCAATCCAACCATTGTTCGGCTTTTTTATCTTCGCTGATTTTCAAGCATTCGGTCGCGGCCGCGCCGAGGTTGGCCGAATGGTGACCGGGCGGTATGAGACGGAAGCGGTCTTTTTGATAGATTACGCGCCACAGGGTCTTTTGCGGCCACAATCCGGATACGGCTATTTCATAGCCCAGGTCCCCGCCTTTTTTCGCCGACATTTGAAAAAGGCAAACCATATCGGCCATCCGCCGTGGAGAGATGTCATTGACGTAGCACATCGTCGAATACGGGATCAGCGGCTGGCGGGCTTTCTCAATGGCGTCGGCGACGTCGGCCTCGTTGGCCCCCATGTAAAACAGGTCTTTCAGAGGTTTAACGTCTTTTTCATCGGCCAGCAAGGTGGAATAAAGCCGCTGGAGGGGCCAGTAAGGGCTGTCTTCGGGCAAGGCGGAATCTTCCACGCGGCGGGCCACGGATAGATATTGGATCTTCGATTGCGACTCCTTTCTCATGTTTTCGGGGAGCAAATCCATGAGCGACTTGGCGTGCCGATAGGATCGGATGTCGAGGAGAATGTCGGCCGCGTTTTTCATGAGCGCGCCGCGCTTTTGCTCATCGGATTCCATTTGCCCGGCTTTATCTCGCGCCGCGGATGCGCCATGCTCGATGGCGGTGATGGCCAGATTGACCGCATTCATCATAGGCATCTTGTCCGATTCCGCCAGCAGTTCTTGGGCTTCGGAATACTTTTCGCCGTGCATAAGCGCCATAGCCAAGGTGAAGGTGAGATTTTCCCTGCCGCCTTCATACACGCCCTCCTTGAGCATTTTGCGGTATTCCTGGATGGCGCCGGCCAGATTGGCCGCCGGCGCATAATGCCTCCCGGACAGGTCGTGTTCCAGGAGCCATGCGTAGCGGAAGCGAACGCTCACGTTCGAGGGATCCATTTCCAAGGCGATTTGAAACGCCCTGTTCGCGCCAAACCAATTCATGCCGCGCCGGAAACGCCTGCCGATCAAATCGCAGGACAGGACGTCGGCCAGGTTCGACTGGGCGGCGACGGAATCGGGGGCCAGATCGACCGCTTTGCAGGCGTCTTGCCGGGCCGCTTCTCCGAAACCCGCCGACAAAAGCACCTTGGAGTAGCGCATGTACGCGTCCGCCGAATCAGGGCTGCGGAGCAGCTCCCGCCTGCACTCCTTGATGGCTTCGTCCAACTTGCCGGCCGTGATTTTTTGCAGCGAGCCGTGGCTGAAGGCGATTCTCTCCTCCCAGCGCGACCCGTCGCCCTCAATCCCCAGGTCGGCGATGCCCTTGCGCAGCTCCTCCACTTCTTCGGCGGTGAAGCGGCCTTCGCCGGTATCGAAACGGAAAACGGCTTGCACCTTGCCGTCTTTCCAGGCGAATTTCTGACTGACGCTGGCCGGCCCGAAGCGGAGAAGTTTGTCCTCGGGAAGCTTTTCCAGGATATAATCCGGCGGGGGAGCAATCAGATATTCGAGTTGCGAGACGTGCGGTTCGGGCAGCACCATGGGAGATTGCCGCTTGTCCGGAATGTCCGCGTCCTTCTCGCCCTTGATCTTCTCGTCCGGGGGCTTGACCACGAGAAAATACGCCGGCAATTCGCGGAATATCCGGTAAGGGCACATGGAGACGACCGGGGTCTCCTTGGACATGGAAAGCTGGGCATCCGCAATTTCCGCCTCCATTTCAAAGGGCTTGTCCAAATCCCTCAGCGCCGTAGCCTTCACCGGCCCGACTGTCCGCGATTTGTATATGCCTTGCGCGTATTCCTTCCAGCCTTTCTTGATGTCTTCTTCGCTGCGCGTGGAATAACTTCGCCGATTATGCTGGGCGAACGAACCTGTCGCATAAATTTTCTCGCGGACAATCCCCCGGTCTCCTTTTTGCAGGTTGTACTGCCGGGTTTCCACGAGCAAGTTTTCTCTATAGTCGCTCTTTGGGGTGCGAACAAGGTTTTGCCCTTTGCCGATGATCAATGCCAACCGGCCTTGATCGCAAACGGGCAGCTTGCCGCAAGGCACGTATTCGGCCGTGGGATCGATCCAATATTCGGGCGGTCCGGGGACATAAACTATGGCGTGATTGAATGCGCCCAGGCCGGGCATGTCCGGGACCACGTCGGTCTGCTCAGCAATCTTCAATAAGGCCACGTGCGCGGGAATGTTCAGCACACGCAGCATCGTAACCAGCAAAACGGCCTGATCCTTGCAATCGCCGTAACGGCGGGTAAGGGTTTCGTGCGGGGTGCGGGGCTCGATTGCCGCCGCGCCGAATTCCACGCCCGTGTAGCGCACCAGCCGATGAACGGTCGCCAGGAGCAGTGCGATTTTATCCCGGGCATCCTTTTCCTCGCCCACCGCTTCACGCGCCAGCGATTGCACGCCGGAGGTATCCAATTGTTTTTCGACGATCTCCCAGTATCCTTCGGCCACGTCGGCCCAAGACTTGCCCGTGGAAAACACCACTTCCGCGCAGGGCGGCGATTCGGGCGGCAAATCCGTCTCCATGTACTTTAAGGCCTTAATATTTGTTTTTTCAAAGACCAGGCGAAGGCGGCCGTTTTGTTCGCTGCGCTTGGGATCCAATTGGCCTCCCCTGATTTTATAGTTCAGCGGCGATTCGCGCGGGCAATCGATAATCAACCGCATTTTTTGCGTAGGAAAAAACATCTCCAGGGGGAAATGTCCGACCCGGCCGCGGGAAAAAAAGGGCTTGCTTTCCCGCACCTCGACTTCGGCCTCCACCACCGCGCCCTCGGTCAAGGCCGGCAAAGGGGCGCGAACGATACGGCGATCGCTTAGAACTTTCTCGTCCTGCGATATCGGCGCCTCGCCTATGCTTTGCGGATCGAGAAAATGCGCCTTGCCGTCGGGGGTGATCACCCGCGCGGAGCGACGGCTTCTCCTCGCACCATGGGGCCCAACTGTCTTCCACGTAGGACATATTATCCACGCCCTCCTTGGTAAGACAACGGTACACTTCGTGGGACACGAATCTGCGACTGCCCCGCTTGTCGAAATAATAAGAGTGCTCGAAGAGCAGGAAGTCCACGTCGGCGTCTTTGGGCAGGGGCAAATCCTTGACCGCCGCGATTACGGTTTTGGGATCGGCGTAAAAAAAGTTCTTTTCCCAGGGCTCCTCACCCGCCGAACACGAGGCCCGACCCGCGGCGACGAAAATCCCCGTCAACATCCAAAACCATAACCAACGATTCATGCCTGCAACCCATCGCCGTGGATCGAAAATACGACAAACAAAAAGCTTTGCTGAAAAAGGCGTTTCTTTATTACGACATCCGGCGAACAATCCCCGCCGCTTGTCTTTGGGGGATTTTATCGCCGACAATTTTCACGGAGTTAAGGGTAATTGCCCGGCAGGCGATTCGGTCACTCTTTGGGCAGTTGTTTTGCCTCGGTATAGGTTTCCGGTTTTGCGCGTTCGCGCCGGCCGCTCGATTTGCAAACCACGATCAAACCCAGGGTGACCACCAAAAGCACGAGCATATAAGCCATGACCCAGGCGCCGCCGCTCTCGGTCGTCAACGGGCGGCTCGGGGTGCTCTGGGCAATAACCATCGCCGCGCCGCCCGACCAGGCGGCAAGCGTGAAAAGAGCAGATTGCACCACACGACATATCGAATGAAAATTCCACATGGAAGAACCTCTGGTTTTATAATAGAACGCTATGAAAACTTGACTTTTTCTTATATCTGTATTTTATACAGCATAAACTAGGACAAGGGGAGAAGTCAATTGGCCATGATAAGGCGAATTTGCAAGCGGTTGCAGTGAAGTTTTCAAAAAACATCCATATCTTCCGGCATATCATCCGGCTCGCAATCGTTGAATTCGGGCAATTTGCATTCATCATTCACACTTGCCGCCGATTGTCCTAAAAGTTCACCGAGCGGCCGGGCGTAATGGCGGAACTTGGCCGTGGGCATGGCCAGCGTGTCCCAGCGGGGCGAGATCATGCGGGCATGGCCCAAATATGCCGAAAGCGGCACGGCAATGAATCCGTACAATTTGCCGCGATGCTGGAAAAGTTCTTCCGCGGGCAGCGGGGCGCGGTCGCCCAGCACGTCGTAGGCAAACACGAACAGGCCGTGAAAATTCGCCCCGAACAATTGCTCCCAACGGGCAAGACTGCGCAGGTCGTCGGCCGTGGACCAGTTCTTCCAATACTGCTTTTGTTCCTCGCCAGAGGGAAAGCGCCGGCCCTTGACATCCACCAACCAGGCGACCTGCCCTGGCGCGGAAACTATGAAATCAAGGCTTTTGATCGAGGCCCCGTTTGAAAGCAGGCTGCGCCGGGCTTCGTCTACGGCCACGTAAGGCACGCCGCGGGAGCGCAAATACTCCTCGAACGCCGCCTCGTAATGATTGTCGCGGTTAGCCACAACCAGCCCCTTGGCCTTTTTGGCCATTATGTAAGATTTGAGTGTATCTATGCGATTCTAGTATTGCAAATTGACAATTGCAAATTTCAAATTGCAAATTGAACAAAGGACATTAGTGCCGTTGTGACAAGGTGAGTTTAATCTTGTTCAATTTGAAATTTGCATTTTACAATTTGCAATTAATTTATCTATAATCCCGCGGCCTTGGCTAATTCGGAGGCCTTGTGGGTTTTTTCCCAGGTGAATTCGGGTTCGGCGCGGCCGAAATGGCAGCTCCCGGCAAGCTTGCGGTAGATCGGCCGGCGGAGGTCGAGATACTTGATAATCTTACCCGGCGTGAGCGGGAACACCTCGCGGACAATGTCGCATAGCTTCTGCTCGGAGATCTTGCCGGTGCCCTTGGTGTCAACCAACACGCTCACCGGATCGGAGACGCCGATGGCGTAGGCCAACTGCAACTCGCAGGATTCGGCCAGTCCGGCGGCCACGATGTTTTTGGCGATATGCCGGGCCATGTACGCGGCCGAGCGGTCGACCTTGGTGGGGTCTTTGCCGCTGAAGGCCCCGCCGCCGTGGCGCACCCAGCCGCCATAGGTATCGACGATAATTTTCCGCCCGGTCAGGCCGCAGTCGCCGTGGGGGCCGCCGACTTCAAACCGGCCGGTGGGATTGATGAAATATTTTATCTCGCCTTTCACCAGGTTCTGGGGCAAGAGCGGCTTTACGATTTGCTCGACGATAAATTCGCGGATCTCCTTCTGGCTCACCTCGGGCGTGTGCTGCGTGGACACCACAACGGTGTCGATGCGCTTGGGCTTGTAATCCTCGTATTCCACGGTCACCTGGCTTTTGCCGTCCGGGCGGAGCCAGCCGACTTCATTGTTTTTCCGAACCAGCGTAAGGCGGTCGAGAATTTGATGCGATAATTGAATGGGCAGCGGCATCAACTCCGGCGTGTGATTGCAGGCGTATCCGAACATCATTCCCTGGTCGCCGGCGCCGATGTCTTTTCCCTTGGCTTGATCTTCATTCACGCCCATGGCGATATCCGGGCTTTGCCGGTCGAGCGAGAGCATGATCGCGCACGTATCGGCGCAGATGCCCATGCGGTCGTCGGTGTAGCCTACATCGCGAATGGCCTGGCGGATGACCTCCGGATAGTCAACGGCGGCCTGGGTGGTGATTTCGCCGGCCACGATGGCGATTCCGGTGGTGACCATGGTTTCGCAGGCCACGCGGCTCATGGGGTCCTTGGCGATAAGGGCGTCGAGGATGCCGTCGGAAATCTGGTCGGCCAACTTGTCCGGATGGCCCTGGCTGACGGCCTCGCTGGTGAAGGGAAATTTGCCTTTTGGCACGGGAATGCTCCTGGAAATTAAATAAATTATTTTAATTTTATGGTTTAGATCAGGCAATTATAAACCATCATTAGCAGTATTCGCAATCGGGTATCGCCCTGTTCCGGAAACAATTCGACCAGGCCAAAATTGTGGAAAGACCCTACTATTGGCGGTCATAACCTTTGCTATAATTAAGGACGGCGGGAAACATTGATTTCCCGGAGAAAAAGCCAAATTGTATGCTCGGGCGGAAAGTAGCGATGCAATGCGGCGAAATAAGATTTCGTGTTTGCCTTTATGCGCCGGGGTGACGCTCATAGAATTGCTGGTGGTGATGTTTATCATCTCGATCATGCTGGGGCTTTTGATGCCCGCCTTGCAGCACGCCCGCGAATCGGCCAATCGCACGGTTTGCGGAAACAATCTGCACCAATTATCGGTAGCTTCGAAAACTCCGAACCCGGCTGCGGGCATGGCGGGCGGGTGGTCAATCGCGATTCTACCATCTATCGAACAGCTCGCAGCGGCCGCTGATTTTAAATTACACCCCAAGTTGAAAATCGGCGAGATTTCGTCGTTCGCTTATAACCGGCCCAGGTTATTGACATGCCCGTCGGCCTCAGAGGTGCAAAGCGATATGCCGCCCATTCCTGCCACGCACTATGTTCGGGCCGGGTCGGACGGCACATGGTGGACAATGGGCGACGCTCCCCTGGGATGCACCGCCGTTTGGTGCGCGGGTCCGGAATTCTCGGCAGACTATTGGACGAAAAACAAGGGGCCGCACGAGGGCGGATTTATGATCCTCAATCTAAAAGGCGCGGTTGATTACATGCGCTGGCCGCCCGACGATTAATATACAATTCTAATACCAAAGTTTTACATCACAGATGCGCGAACGTAAAAAAATCGACAATAAGCCTTCGCTGCAACGCAGGAAAAACATTCGTTTTATCTCTCCTGCCTCATTTAAAACGCTGGCTGCCGCGGCACTGATCGTCGGATTGACTTGCCTCGCCTACCTGCCATCGATAAACGGCGGATTCTTGCTGGACGACAAAGAGCTGATCACCAGCAACGACCTCGTCCGAGCGCCCGACGGCCTGTTTCGTTACTGGTGCACCACCGCGCCTGTGGATTACTGGCCGGCGACCAATTCCGCGTTTTGGCTTCAGTGGCGGTTATGGGGCGATAATCAGATCGGATATCACGCATCAAACCTGACGCTGCATATTGTCGAATCGCTGCTCGTCTGGATCGTCTTGCGGAAATCATCAATTCCCGGCATTTCCTGGCAGCCCTCATCTTTGCCGTCCATCCGGTAAATGTAGAATCGGTGGCCTGGATATCGTCGCTGAAAAATCTGCTGGCAATGCTGTTCTTGCTGCTGTCGATCGTGTGGTACACGAAAACAATACAGAGGACGGCGGGCGCTAGCCCAGAAGGCGCCAATCGCGAAACCATAAGCGGTTTCTCTCATCTCTCATCCCTCATCCCTCATCCTTCATCCTGCTACTGGCTAAGCCTGGTTGCATTCATTGCGGCCATGCTCAGCAAGGGGTCGGCGGCGACGTTGCCGTTCATCCTGCTGGCAATCGTGTGGTGGCTCCGTCCGCTCACGAAAAAAGATTTTTTAGGCATCGTGCCCTTTGTGGTGATTACCGCAGTTTTGGCGGTCCTCAACGTCTGGTTCCAGGGGCATGGTTCGCAAACAGTCGTCCGCAGCGCCAATTTTTTGCAGCGCCTGCTGGGGGCCGGCGGCGTGGTTTGGTTCTATTTGTTCAAAGGACTATGGCCCATCGGTCTCCTGTTTGTCTATCCCCAGTGGCGTGTCGATGCGGCAAATCCGCTCTGGTGGCCTCCACTTTTATCGGCGTTTATCATTACGATCATACTGTGGCAATACCGAAAGACTTGGGCCCGGCCGCTATTGTTTGCCTGGGTAGTCTTCGGTGCGGCCCTGGCGCCGGTAATGGGTTTTACCGACGTGGGTTTCATGCAATTCTCGCTCGTGGCCGATCGTTATCAGCATATAGCCATCATCGTGCCAATCGCGCTGGCCGCGGCCGTTTTCAGTGCATGGTTTCAACAATTACGTGCCGCGCCACGGTGGTCGGCCGCACTGGTTCTCGTCTTCGCCGTGGCAGCGCTTGCCTTTCTTGCCTGGCGGCAAAGCAGCCTGTACCGCGACCCGATAACACTCTATCAGGCGACCCTGCAAAAAAATCCGGATAGTTGGCTGCTGCATAATAATTTGGGCAATGCCTTGCATGATATCGGCCGGGAAGATCTGGCAATCGAACAATATCAACTAACCCTGCAATTGAGGAGCGATTCTCCACAAATACTCAATAACCTGGGCAATGCCCTGGATGAGTCGGGCGACCCTGCTCGCGGAATCGAGTATCTCAAAAAATCGCTGCAATTGAAACCCGATTACCCTGCGGCCCTTTACAATCTGGGCAACGCGCTAATGCATACCGCTCGATACAACGAAGCTCTCGGGTATTATCAGGAGGCCCTCCGCCTGAAATCCGATTATCCAGAGGCTTATTTAAACTGGGGCAACGCCCTGGTGCACTTGGGCCGATGGCAAGAAGCAATCGAAAAATACAACCAAGCGCTCCAGATTCAACCCGATAACGCCGTTTGCTGGTGGGATCTGGCCCTGGCCAATTCCAACATGCGACAATCCGGCCAGGCCGTTGCCTGTGCCCAAAAAGCGCTTGAATTGGCCCGCTCGCAGCATAAAATGGAACTGGCCGGACAAATAGGAAAATGGCTCGATTCTCACCGCCCCGCCCGCCATATCCCACGGAGTAACACGCTTTCCAATTCAAACCTGCGCTATCATATTCATTTATTGAATCTCTGGAAAATAATATCGTAAAGCAAATCAGAGCCGGGGCGTGTCGCCCCGGCATTTCCGGGCCGACACGACCCGGCTCCGACGAAAAATGCGACATTTATTACCCGACTTTCAATAACTCCCGGTGAATACACCGGGGGCTATGCTTGTGGAATTTCAGAAAGGAGCATTGCCATGAACGATGTATTCCAAAAACGGGTCAAGGCGGCGGCGGTGGCGGGCTGGTGGACGCTGCTTATCGCCGCGATATTCCTGACGATTCAGTGGCTGGCTTACCTGCGTATCATGCACGACCGGCCGGAGTGGATGCGCGCTTTGTGGGGAGATATCGGTTGGACCTCCGTCCAGAACATTTGGTTTTGGATGACGGCCATATTCAAGCTCTGCCTCTGGCTGTTCGCGCTGATCGTCATCTGGCTATCGCTCTGGGCGCGGCAGTTGCGAAAACGGGCGTGATGAACGGCCCCACTTGATCGATTGTACAAAATATTGTACAATTAGTGTGGAGGTAAAAGCCATGGATTACATTGTGCCTGTTTCCGAAGCAAGAGGAAAACTCCCCGCGTTGATTAAAAAAACTTCGCAGACCGGAAAACGCCTGATTATCACCAGAAACGGCAGGGCGGCGGCGGTCTTACTCTCGCCCGAAGAACTGGAGACCTTGGAAATCAAAGCCGATCGAAAACTCTTGAATGCCATTTTGCGGGCGGAAGAAGATATTCAAAAGAAAAGACTCTTTTCGCACGGCGAAGTATTCAAGAATGTATAAAATTCTCTATACAAGCAAAGCGAAAACCGCCATAGATAAACTACATGCGCAAAAGAAAAAACAAATCAAAGACGCAATCGAACGCATAGCCGAAAATACGGAAATCGGCAAACATCTTACGCAGGAGCTAAAGGGATTGTCTTCTTATCGATCCGGTGACTACAGGATAATCTATCGCGTCCGCCGCGCCGAGATCCTCATCATAATATTAGCCATAGGGCATAGAAGAGATATACACAAAAGAATCTCCAGAAAATTTCGTTAGAGATCAAGGATGCAGTTTCGCCAATAGTTGGAATGTCCGCCCGGTCGCTCCAATTTGCGATTGTACGAGGGCTTTTGCCCGGCGGCCCAGTCCGGCGGCGTACCGCGGCTCTTCAAGGCAGCGGCGGACAAAGCGTTCCAGATCAGCGGTGTCGGCCAGTTGCACGGCGGCGTTTTGGGCAAGCATTGAGGCGACGATGTCGCTGAAATTCCAGGTGTTCGGGCCGAACGATACAGCAGCGCCGTAGGCGGCCGGCTCGATCATGTTCTGCCCGCCGCGCCGGCCGAAACTCCCGCCTACAAAGGCGATCTGAGCGGTGCCCCACCAGGCTCCCAGTTCGCCCACCGCGTTGACCAGTAAAATCCGCGGGCATTGGATCGGTGGCGGATTTTGTTGGGGCGACAGTTCAACTGTCGCCCCAACAGCAGCAGATAATTCCGTGCGCCGCCGCCAGGACAAGCCCGATTGATCGATAAGCCGGGCAACGGCGTCGAAACGCTCGGGATGCCGGGGAACGACGACCAAACTTAGGCGAGGAAATTCCGTCATGATGCGGCAAAAGATTTCCAACACCATCGACTCTTCCGGTTCCTGCGTGCTGCCCGCCAACCACACGATGTCATTCTCGGTGAAGCCGGCCATCGCCGCCAGGCGCAGAGTGGCCGGGTTGTCGCGGTCGGTCTGGGCGCCGTCGAATTTCATCGAGCCGGTTACCTGCACGGTCTCGGGCCGGGCGCCGAACAGGCCAAAGCGCTGGGCATAAGTTTCATCCTGCACGGCGATTAAATCGATCTGCCGCAATATCCGCGCGACAAGCGGCCGAATCCGCCGATAGCCGCGGAAGCTATGCTCGCTCAGCCGGCCGTTGATGACGGCCGCCTTCGCCCCGTGCCGCCGGGCCGCGCGGACCAGGTTCGGCCAGAGTTCCAATTCCGCCAGCACAAGCACGTCAGGCCGGATGCGCCGCATGGCCGCCGACGTGGCCCAGGTGAAATCCAAAGGACAATAAAAGGTCTCCAGTTGAGGGAATTTTTTTCGGGCAAGCTCCATGCCCGTGACCGTGGTGGTCGAAATTACGCACTGCCAATCGGGCCGTTTGTTTTCCATCAGCCGAACCAGCGGCAGCAGGAGGTTCACTTCGCCCACGCTCACGGCGTGCAGCCAGATGCAGGTTTTATCCGATTCGCGCCGCGGCACAAGCCCCAGGAATTTCGCCGCGTATCCCCGGCGATATTTCCCCTTTCGCACCGCCTGCCAGACGAGCCACGGCAGGCTAACGAGAATAAGCAGCAGGTATAAAACATTCAACAGATAAGGCACAAGGGAATCCTTTCCAAGGATGCGAATAGCATTAAGAATCCAACCGTCCCTACGGGACGGAATGTAGATTGTTGATACCTTCATTACCCAGCGATAAATCGCTGGGCTAACATCAAATGACCCTACGGGTCAAAGCCATCTTTCCTCCGGTCTCCGGCCTATCGCCTATATACTTTTACCCTTTTTTCATACAGCAGTTTTTGAATTTTTTTCCGCTGCCGCAGGGGCAGGGATCGTTGCGCCCGACGCGCTGCTGGCGGTTGCGGATGGGCTGGGGTTTATGGTCCGTTTCCGTGCCCTCGATGGCGGCCTGCTGCTGCGAGGCGATCTCGCCCGCCGACGCGGCGTCCTGGTGCGAGGCCTCGGCCTGCGACCAAGTCGAGCCCACGAAACTCTCGTCGAGCTGCTCGATCTTGAAGACCAGGTCGGTCACGCGCTGGCCCACCGAGTTCCACATCTGCTCGAAAATTCTCATGCCCTCGCGCTTGTATTCCACCTTGGGATCGATCTGGGCGTAGCCGCGGAGTCCGATGCTGCTGTGCAGGTGGTCCATGGCCAGGAGGTGGTCTTTCCAGGCGGTGTCCAAGAGTTGCAGCACCAACGAGCGTTCCATGCGCCGCATTTCTGGGCGGTATTTTTCCTCCACCGCCATGCCCAGGTGCCGCTTGAGCTGCTCGGGCGTGAGGCGGAAGAGCTTTTCCGGCGAAAGGTCATAGCGGTATTTCTCGGCCAGCCAGTCGGAGAGCTTCTTGAGTTCGCCGTTTTCCTCGGCTACGTTCGGCACTTTGTCGGCCGGCATGCGGATGGGGAAGACGTTGGCCTCCCAGGCCAGGGCTTCCTCCAAGGCCGGGGCGTAACCCTGCATGTAGCGGCGGCTGTGCTCGATGAGCATCGCACGAATCTCGTCGCGCTGCTTGTTCTTCAGGTCCTCCAGGTCCAGGTCGACCTGGAAGCGGTCGCGGGCCCAGGCCACGAGCGATTCGCGGTCGTAGCGCTTGTGACCGCCGGGGTCGCGGGTGGTGAAATGGGCCAGGGCGGCCATCACCGGGTATTCGAGTTCGCGCTCCTCGTAAACCGCCTCGGCCTTTTGCCGGACAAGTTCCTTAAAAGCCGGCCCTTCCAGCGAGCCGACGCTATCGGGCGCCAATTCGATGCCGAACTTGTTGCGCACCCAGGCGCAGGCAGTGCGAATGCCAAAATCGGGATCGAGAAACATTTGGCCGTCGGCAAGGTCGATTTTTTGCACGGCCGCACGGGCCTTTTTAATCAATTCCTCGCTGGCCTGGTCGCGCCCCAATTGCCTGAGGTCGCGATCGCGTAGGCTCAACTTCCAGCGGACGTTGGCGGCCTTGGTCAGGGCCTCCCAGTTCCACTCGCTTTGCTCTTCCTCTTGGGGCAGGTTCTCCTCGATCAAGTCCAGCACCTGGCCTTCGACCATGCGCTCGGCCTCGTCCTTGGCGAATTGCTGGGCCTGGTCGAAGTCCATGCCGCGGAAATCACGGGGATCGAGTTCCATGGCCAACTGCTTGCCCGCCCACTCGGCGAACGTGGCGGCCCCGTAGTCCTTGGCCAGAAATTCGTCGAGGTAATGATCGACCTGCTGGCGGATCATTTCCAGGATAAGCTGCTTGCAGTTTGCGCCGTCGAGGATGTTTTGCCTGTAGCCGTAGACTCGTTTGCGCTGCTCGTCCATGACCGCGTCGTCTTCGAGCAGGTTTTTGCGGATGTCGAAGTTCCGCTCCTCGACTTTTTTCTGCGCCCTTCGATGCGCCGCGAGACCATGTGGCTTTCGATGGCTTCGCCCTCTTTCATGCCCAGGCGGGTGAGCACGTTTTTCACCCATTCGCCGGCGAAGATCCGCATCAGGTCGTCTTCCAGCGAAAGGTAGAAACGGCTGGAGCCGGGATCGCCTTGCCGGCCCGAGCGCCCGCGGAGCTGGAGGTCGATGCGCCGGGCCTCATGGCGTTCGCTTCCGATGATGTGCAGCCCGCCCATGGCCGCCACTTCCCGGCCCTCGGCCTTGGTCTGCTCGCGCTGCTCGATTTCGTTGACCAGGGCGTCCCATTCGTTTTGCGGCACTTCCAGGCGGGTGGGATATTTTTCCTGGAGCAATGCCCAGGCCATGGCATCGGGATTGCCGCCGAGAATGATGTCGGTGCCGCGCCCGGCCATGTTGGTGGCGATGGTCACCGCGCCTTGCGCCCGGCCTGGGCCACGATCTCGGCCTCGCGCTGGTGGTGCTTGGCGTTTAAGACCTGGTGGGCGATGCCGCGCTTCTCCAGCATGTGCGAAATCAATTCGCTGCGCTCGATGGAGACCGTGCCCACCAGGATCGGTCGCCCGCGCCGCTCGACGGCCTCGATCCTCTCGCGGGTTATGGTTTGCACGTCGTTTTTAAAGCCCTTGGCCTCGAACTCGACGGCATTTTCCGTTTCCCGGATGATCCGTCCCGGCCAGGACTCGCCCTTAAGCGAGGTGACCACGTCCCACTTGTTCATGCGCTCGATCTCTTCGGCGATGGCGGTGTATTTTTCCCGCTCGGTGCGGAAGATCACGTCGGGATTGTTGATTCGCTTGAGCGGTTTGTTGGTGGGCACGGCGATCACGTCGAGCTTGTAGATTTTCCAGAATTCGGCGGCCTCGGTCATGGCCGTGCCCGTCATGCCGCAAATCTTGTCGTAAAGTTTGAAGAAATTTTGCAGGGTGATGGTGGCCAGGGTCTGGTTTTCCTCCTTCACGCGCACGCCTTCCTTGGCCTCGACCGCCTGGTGCAGGCCGTCGCTCCAGTTCCGCCCGGGCATCAAGCGCCCTGTGAACTCGTCGACTATAATCACCTCGTCCTCTTTGACCACGTAGTTCACGTCGCGTTTGTAAAGGTGGTGGGCCTTAAGGGAGTTGTCGATCAGGTGCGGCCACTCCATGTGCCCGGCCGTGTAAAAGCTTTCCACGCCGGCCAGCTTTTCGGCCTCGCGCACGCCCTCGTCGGTCAAATGAGCGGTGTGCTCCTTTTCCTTGACCTCGAAATGCGCATCCTTTTTCAATTGCCGGGCGATGCGGTCGGCCATGGAATAGCGCCTCACGTCGTCAAAGGCCGGGCCGGATATGATCAAGGGGGTGCGGGCCTCGTCGATAAGGATGTTGTCCACCTCGTCGATGATGGCGTAGTGCAGCGGGCTCTGTGATTGCTGCAAATGCTTGGGAAACAGGTTGTCGCCCTTGGCCGCAGGTCGCATATTGTCGCGAAGATAATCGAAGCCGAACTCGTTGTTCGTGCCGTAGGTGATGTCGCAGTCATAGGCCTTTTGGCGCTGGTCGGTTTCCATGTTGCTTTGGATCGTGCCCACGGTAAGACTCAGCGACATATAAAGCGGGCCCATCCATTCCATGTCGCGGCGGGCAAGGTAATCGTTCACCGTGACCACGTGCACACCTTTGCCCTCCAGCGCGTTCAGATACGCGGGCAAGGTGGCGACCAGGGTTTTGCCTTCGCCGGTGACCATCTCGGCAATCGATCCGCGATGCAACACGATGCCGCCCATCAATTGCACGTCGAAGTGGCGCATTCCCAGCACGCGGCGGCCGGCCTCGCGGCACACGGCAAAGGCCTCGATCAGAAGATCGTCCAGCGTCTCGCCGGCCGTGAGGCGCTTGCGGAACTTGACCGTCTGCTCCCTGAGTTCCGCGTCGGTCATCTGCTGATACTTGGGCTCCAAGGCGCTGATGGCGAAGACCGTGGGCTGAAGTTTTTTCAGATACCGGGCGTTCGACGAGCCGAAAAGGCTGGTGATGGTGCGCTCGATCGACCGGCCGATACCGCCGAAAAAGCCGCCTACCACGTCGCCGATCTGAGTAAATAGTTCTTCCATAAATTTATTCATTAGCCCATTTTGTTGGGGCGGCAGTTCAACTACCGCCCCAACAAGGCTGAATTATTTAGCCCCCGATGAATACACAGGGGTGTTTTCTTGGCATTTTTTCATTTATACGGCTGCTAAACCATTATGTCCAACTGTTATTCGCTTTATTGCCACTGTGTATTAACAGCGGGCCAAATGCAAATATAGCGGGACGAACAAGAATTCCAGAATACCCTTTTATAATTATACAGGCATATGCAAATTGCCTATTTTAACATAAATGTTTACATCTCTTGCGCAATTCACCTTACTGCGGCAATTTACACTGTCTAGTTAGTCAGGGTCAAGAAGGAAAATCTTGTCGGATGCTTATGCCTGCATTCATAAAAACAATGAATTGACAAGTCGCATGACTTGGATCCCGTCCAGTGATAATATGGGGCGTGGCCCCGGTTTATTAAAGGATCATCCCATGACTGTCGATCAACTGATTTTCGTTGGTTTTAACGGACACGTGGCGGCCCTCAGCCGCGACACGGGTGAAATCGTGTGGTCTAACGACCAGATGCGCAATTATAGCGGACATATCACCTTTCTGCTGGACGAGGACCGTTTGATCGTTTCTTCGAACGGCTATATCTACTGCCTCGATCCGCTCACCGGCCAGATACTTTGGCACAATCCCATGAAAGGCTACGGCTACGGCATCGCGTCGTTGGCCTCGGTGCGTGGGTCGAGCATGCAAGTCATCGTGCAACAAGCCGCCGCGCAGGAAGCAGCCGCCGCCCAGTCGGCGGCGACTGCCCATACGACGGGAACGTGATTCCCGGCACGGCATAGAACCGCATCCAAAGTCCCTGGTGAATTAACAAGGGGCCAACTAAGATGCCCGCGAAATGCGCTAATTCACCAAGTCCGACATTTCTTTCGTTAATCCATCGACAAAAATCATATCAGTATTTGCCGCAGATTGTCTTCACGCCTTTAGCGGTCTGTATTCTTCCGAATTGTAAAATTCCATCGCCTTAACGAATGATTCGAATTCCAAAATCACCAACCGCTTCGGCGACCAGCCCCCTTCGGCAATCCAGAACTCTCCGCCGCGCACCAAGAAACAGCCGGAATATTTTTTTACGACCTTGGGAGTCGCCTGCATATATTCTTTCATTTTTTCGGCGTCGATAATTTCAACGTTCGCGATCATGTATGCAGCCATAAGCTTATCGCCTGGAAAACTTTATGAAATTTGCGACGCTCCGGTTGTAGGTTTTTTCACCGTCCTTGGGGAAGAAGCAGCCCGGGATTTCGCCGGCCTCGCGGTGATATCGCACGCACTCGCAACACAGCCCGCGCTTGGAACAACTATACGTGCAGGTGCACTCTTTAAGATTCTTTTCTTTCAGGCAATCCATGTTGGGCTCCAATCGCTATTTCCTTGATGTTGTTGGTAGGGTGTGTTAAACGCACCTTCTTTTTTCATGATTACACTCCCGGAGCAAGCTCCGGGGCAAAACGTGCACAATTAAATCGGTGCATTTCATGCACCCTACGTTCTTTAATCTCTTGAAATCGTAACCGTGCGCGAACTTATCACTTTGCCGTAGAGTTCCATTGTATCGTATATTACCGTGACCGTGAACGTCTCGCTCCGGCCGGCCAGTTTGATGTCGTCTGGTACTCGCCACGAGTACTGGCAAATGGCATTTCAACCAAAGGGCATTGTGCCTTCGGCCATGATTTTTCCGCTGGAATCGGCGATAGTCACTGTGGGATCGAGCGAATTGCCTTTATCATCATTTAAACCGCGGAGCATGATATCCAAGACCGGATCGATGAGTACCGCATAGACGCGGACTTCATCGCCGGGTTTGTAGACCGAATCCTGCTTCGGGGCTGCAAAGTAGATTTCAGTTTTGTTGGCCAGATCAAGCACAAACGGCTTATCCTTGCGGATCTGGATGGGGAACATCCGCGGCCGCTCGCGCAAATTATACAAATCTCCGTCCGAATGAAAATTATAACCGATTTCTACATAAAGCGGGTCGTAATGAACTGACAGCATGTATGGGGCATAGTCGCCCACCGGCACTTGCCACTCGTCAACCGCCCGAACATCCAATGGATTTTCCGCATCGGTCTTCCCTATTTGCACGGCGGCCGCCGGCGAGGTGAGCGATCCTGCGGCAGTAAAGTTTTTTATATTCCGGGGCCCTGGCCCGATTCTCAGCGTGCCCAGTTCGCCAGTGTACGGCTTGACGAACAATTTGTCGCCGGTGGGCGTGGCACTAACTGTATAATACATGCCGTCGATGAAGCGAAAGGCATTGAGTTCATCCGCGCCCGCCCACGTTGCGGTGAATTTTTTTCCAGGCTCCATAAGATGGAGAAAAAAAACATGCCCCTCGAGCCTGGCGTTTCCGCCGATCATCTCCTGTTCCATGAGGGCGTCGAACCGGCGATCGGCGATTTTGATTCCTCCCGCGTAGAACGTTAATGGAGAAAAATGCATTGTTGTGGCAGACTTGATGTATACCGCTAGCAATTTAACCGGCCGAACGCCACAATCCGGTCCGAAATCGATGGGAACCGCGAGGTCCTCGAACATCAGCCGATTATCGGCAGTCAAGTGGGTCTTAAATCCCGCGGGCCAGGGTTTTTTGCTAAGCTTTAGCGGCGAATCGTTGGTCAGATTCAGATCGTGGTTAACGTCAAAATAAAGGGTATCGTAGCCGTCGCCGCCGGATGCATCGAGGGCGAAGAAGTATTTTATCTCCTTGTCCGACTTCAAAAAGTCGCGGCCGAAATTTGCGAATCCATACAATGGTTCCGGCCCTTTAAACTGCGGATACTTGACCGTGGCGGGGTCTTCAAGGTACTCGGTCTTCTCTTTAAGGCCCGCGCGAGCTCCGCAGTTATTCAATTCGGGTTGGCGCTGGATCGCCTCGGCCAGCGAGATTTCCTTGAGCCGGAACCCGCCGTCGTTATCCACACCGAGCGGCAACGGGGGTAATTGTCTGGAACAACCAAGCAGAAACGTGCAAATCGCAATCAATACCATGAATTTCCGATACATGATTACTCCCTTGAAATATTAATTTTCCGCGAGGCCTCTATTTCACCGTAGAGTTCCATAGTATCGTATTTGACCGTAACGGTGAAGGTTTCGCTCTTGCCCGCCAGTTGGATGTCTTCCGGTATTCGCCACGAATACCCGCATGTGCCGTCTCAGCCGAAGGGCATCATGCCCTGGGCCACGATCTTGCCGCTGGAATCGGCAATAGTTACGGTGGGATCGAGGGATTTGGTTTTTTCCCGAGTTTCCTTCTTGCCCTCGCCCACGTCGATTTCCTCTTTAATCTTTTGCCGCGTATCATCCAGATGGCGGATCATGATATCCAGAACCGGATCTATGAGCACGGCGTAGACCTGGACCTCGCCTCCGGGCTTGAAAACGGAATTCTTGGCAGGGCTGGCGAACATAATCTCAGGCTTGTTCGAAAAATCCAACACAAACGGCCGGTCCTTGCGGATTTTAAAAGTGAAATGGCGCTGCCGCGCCCAGTCCTGTCGCTTGCCGTCGGTGTGGTAGTTATCGCTGATATTCATGTGCAGCGATCCATAGTCGATCCCGGAATAATCAAGGAGATAATCGCCGACCGGTACCTGCCACTCGGAGACAGATTCAGGATTAACATCTTTAATCGGCCCTAGCGCCACAGCGTGCTCGGTGGAATAAAGAGCGCCGGAGATTGTCGTTTTCTGAATGTCTCGGCCGCCCGGCCCAAGCTTAATCGCGCCAAGCTCTCCGGTATATGGATGGACAAATAATTTATCGCCGATAGGCGATGCCTTGGTAGTGTAGTACTTGCCGCCAATGTAGTGGTATGCGTTCAAATCGTCCGAGCCATTCCAATATTCGAATAGATCCGTTTTTCCAGGGATCATTAAGTAAAGCTTTGCACCGGCGCTATCAAAACGCCCGGTTATCGGAGCGGATTGAGCAAGCATGGCCTGCAAAAGCTTGTCGCCGATTTTGATTTCTCCGGCATGGAAGGATAAATTCAAGAAAAAGATCGCCACAGCCTCATGCATTTCAGTGTCATTCGAGAACTTCGACATGAAAGGCAACAGTTTCATGGGCCGCGCGCCATAACCAGGACCGAAATCCATGGGCACGCTGATTTCATTGAATATTTTATAGAGAAGACGATTTTTGATTTCATACGGCGACCGCAAGCCGGCGGGCCAGCCACCTCGGTTCAAGGTTGCCGGGGGATCGTTAGTCAGGTCCAGATCGTGGTTGGCGTCGAAATAAAGCGTGTCGTAACCAGTATCTCCGCCGCCATCGATGACGAACTGGTATTCGACTCCGCCGCCGGGCTTCAGAAAATGCTCGTTGAATTTTATCGATCCATAGAGCGGTTTAGGGCCCAGAAGCGGAGGATATTTTTTGACTTCTTTTTTTGGCACGGTCGAGTCTTCACGGAAGTCGGTCTTATTAAAGCCCAGTGTCACGCGCTGCCCGCTGTAGCCAAGTTCAGGGCAGATTTTCAGGGCCTCGGTCAATGAGACTTCTTTAAGCGGGAATTCGCCGCCTTGATCAATGTTTGCGGGCCGTTCTTTCCCACACCCGACTACAACAGGGCATAACAAGATCAATAAAAAAAGCCGCCGACACATGGCCATCCCCGGGGAATCTTTCAAATCCGGTTGCTGAAATCACGCACCGCTTCAGATAATGTAATGTATTGTGCGGTTTATGGCAAGCTTTTTCGCCCTCATCCCCCTGATAAACTTGCGAGCGGCACGCGGCTAATCCAAATCTCTTCCTTGTTGACGCTGTACAGAAGCCATAGCGCATCTGCGCCGCGCGAACCGTCGTCCGACCACATCGACAACCCGCGGATGTAACTCGCGCCGGGACTTTTGTTCTTACCGGGGTAATGCAAGGCCGGCAGTTCGCCGTGAACCACGCGCGGCGGGCCGTTGAATGTGACGCCGTCCCGGCTAGTAAGCAAGACCAGCGGAAAACGCAGTTTCTCGTGCGGATCGTAAACGATCACGTAACGGTCGTCGGCCAGGCGCTGTGCCCAGACCTTGCCCATGCCAGTCACGAGCGATTGCGATTTGACCGGTTGTTCCCACGTTTGGCCGTTATCGTGCGAGACGGTCATCCAACTTTTTTTCCCCACGGCAACTAATGCCCCATCCGCGCGGCGGAAAAAGCACATCGCCCTGCCGAATTCCATTGCGTTTTTCTTCACTGTTTCATCGCCGATCCAGGCTTCCGGGTCGTGCCATTTGATTCGCTCGCCGGGCGGGAGCAGACGGCCGTAATCCTGCTGTTCCAGAAACAGGCGGTCGGCGAGCAATTGCCGGCATGCCTCGACAAAGCCCGCGTCCTTGGCCGTGTCGAACATCGGCGGCCGGCCCTCATGTTGGGACGGGAGTTGTACTCCCGTCCCGCTCTGCAAATTTTGAGGCGACAGTGCAACTGTCGCCCCAACTTCGAGGCCCGTTGATTCTTCGGCAGGCGGGCGGAGCGTGAACACTTCGCCCAAGGTGTGATCGGCCTTGATCTCGCGGACCACAAGCGGACCCTTTGTCCGCTCGTCGGTCTTTTCGCTATCGGTGCGCAGCCCGGCGATGGCCAGCATCCGGCCGTTGGGGGCGTGGAAAAAATACATCCGCAGCGGCGTGGACACGCCCGGCGGAAACAATTCGGCCAGCTCCGACCAGTGCTCGCCGTCGGCCGAAGTGCGGTAAAGCTCCCGCGACATGCCCGTGTCCTCGTCCCGCTCGTTGGAACTCCAGGCCGCGTACAGCCTGCCCTTCCAACAGGCCAGATCGGGGTGATGGTGATAGGTCCAGCCCCGAGAGTCGCTCAATTCCGGCCGCTCCTTGTCGGCCCGAAGCAGGACAAACGTCCGCAATCCCGCCACGGGCTCGAGCCCGCCGTCGGTCCGCGAGAAATCCATCTTCGCCAACTCCGGCGCGTCGATGCGGATCAGATCGTCCGCATCCGCTGCCCGGGCCGTTGATAAAACAGCAGTCACCGCCAAAATATAAAAAAGCGTCTTCATCAGATCGATATCCATAAATGTATGCGAGAAAGTATTTATTGACGCCATTAAATTTTTGCCCATTTATTTTAATTCACATGCCGGCTTTAAAACAAGTATTTGCCAAAGCATCCGCCATGCACTATTCGATATCGTATCCCAGCACCGGCGCCAGCCATTTTTCGGCTTCCTTTAGTTTCATGCCCTTGCGCCGGGCATAATCTTTGACCTGGTCGCGGGTCACGCGGTTTATTGCAAAGTAATGCGACGCCGGATGCGAGAAAATAAAGCCGCACACCGAGGCCGGCGGAACCATCATATAGCTCTCGGTCAGCGACATCCCGATTTGGCGTTCGACTTGCATGAGGTCGAACAGGATGTGTTTTTCGGTGTGGTCGGGCAGCGACGGATAGCCCGGGGCAGGACGGATTCCGCGATATTTCTCCGCTATCATGTCTTCGATTGAAAGATTCTCGTCGCGGCCGAACTGCCAATCGATCCGTGCCCGCTCATGCAGGCATTCGGCAAAGGCCTCGGCCAGCCGGTCGGCCAGTACCTTCGACATGATAGCGTTGTAGTCGTCGTTCATGGCCTCGAATCGCTGGACAAGTTCGGCCGAACCCATGCCGCCCGTGACGGCGAAGGCCCCGAGATAATCCTTGCGCCCGTTTTCGGCCGGGGCAATGAAATCGGCAAGCGAATAGTAGCAGTTGCGTTCCTTGCTCAACCATTGCTGGCGCAGGAAATGGAAGCGGGCGATTTCGGCCGTGCGGGCTTCGTCCTCGTAAACCAAGACATCATCGCCCAGTGATGCAGCCGGCCAGAACCCATACACGCCCCGGGCTTTAAGCCAACGATGCTTTATTATCTCGTCCAAGAGTTTTTTGGCGTCGGCATAGAGTTTTCGTGCCTCTTCGCCGTGCTGCGGATGATCGAAGATATCGGGAAATTTTCCCCGTAGTTCCCAGGCCCAGAAAAACGGCTGCCAGTCGATGTAATCGGCCAGCTCTTCCAGCGGGTAATCGGCAAACGCCCGCGTGCCGACAAACGACGGCTTTGGAATGTCGATCGCGGCCCAATCGGTCTTGTACCGGCCTGCAAGGGCTTCCGGGTATGGCACGAGCCTGGTTTCGGCGCGGGACTTGAATGCCGCGACCATCTGCGCCTGGTACGCGCGGTTCTCGGCGTCAAACGCCTTGCGTTTCTCCGGATCCATCAGCCGCTCGACCGCCGGCACGCTCCGCGATGCGTCTTTTACGTGCACAACTTCGCGCCGGTACGCCGGGGCGATCTTTACGGCCGTGTGTTTCGGGCTGGTAGTGGCCCCGCCGATCAAAAGGGGAATGTTCATGCCGGTGCGGTCCATCTCCCGGGCCACGTGCACCATTTCCTCCAAGCTGGGCGTGATAAGTCCGCTCAGGCCGATCATGTCGGCATGATTCTCCACCGCGCTTTGCAGGATTTTTTCACAGGGGACCATCACGCCCAGGTCGATCACCTTGTAGTTGTTGCACCCCAGCACGATGCCCACGATGTTTTTGCCGATATCATGCACGTCGCCCTTGACCGTGGCCATGACGATGGTGCCGCGCGTTGAATGATGAGGGATGAGGGATGAAGGATGAACGCGGGTGCCACTGGCTTTGCCAGCGCTATTCTTTTTTTCCGCCTCCATAAACGGCAGCAAATAGGCCACGGCCTTTTTCATTACCCGGGCACTTTTGACCACTTGCGGCAGGAACATCTTGCCCTCGCCGAACAGGTCGCCCACCACTTGCATACCGGCCATCAACGGACCTTCGATTATCGCCAGGCAATTCGGATATTGCCCGCGGGCTTCTTCCGCGTCCTGGTCGATGAATTCGATGATGCCTTGAATTAATGAATGCTTCAGGCGCTCTTCGACTTGTTGGTTGCGCCAGGCCAGATCGGTTTTTTCATCTCGTGCAGCCTTACCCGAAAGCGTAGCGCCGTAGGCGATCAGCCTCTCGGTGGCGTCCGGCCGGCGGTCGAAGATCACGTCTTCCACGTGTTCGAGCAGCTTTGGCTCGATTTCCTCATATATTGCCAACTGCCCCGCGTTTACAATGCCCATGTCCAGTCCGGCTTGGATGGCGTGATACAGAACGACGCGTTAATGGCTTCGCGCACGGCGTCGTTGCCGCGGAATGCAAACGACACGTTGCTGATGCCGCCGGAGATCTTCACGTCGGGCAGCAACTCCTTGATCCTGCGCGCCGCCTCGATGAAGCTCATCGCGTATTGGGCGTGCTCCTCCATGCCCGTGCCGATGGCCAGTACGTTCGGATCGATGATGATATCCGCCGGCGGCATGCCGATTTTTTCTGTCAGCAAGTGATACGCCCGGCGGGCAATGCGGACCTTGTCGTCCACGGTCACGGCCTGGCCCTGCTCGTCGAACATCATCACCACGCATGCCGCGCCGTAGCGCCGCACCAGCCGGGCGTGTTTTAAAAATTCCTCCTCGCCTTCCTTCAGGCTGATGGAATTGACGATCGACTTTCCTTGCACGCACTTCAGTCCGGCCTCGATAACCGCCCAGTTCGAACTGTCGATCATCACCGGCACGCGGGCCACGTCGGGCTCGGCGGCAATGATGTTGAGAAATTTGCTCATCACTGTCTGGCCGTCCAAAAGCCCCTCGTCCATGTTGACGTCAATGATGTTAGCCCCGCCCTCGACCTGCTGCCGGGCGATGGATACGGCCTCGGCCAGGTTGCCTTCGCGGACCAATCGAGCAAACCTTCGAGAGCCGGAAACGTTCGTGCGCTCGCCGATCATCGTAAACGTGCTCTCCGGCTGGATCACGTACGGCTCCAGTCCGCTCAGTCGCAAACCCCCCGCGGATTGAGCATAGGACGACTTTGAAAGTCGTCCTACATCGCGCGTGCCACTGGCTATGCCAGTGCCGGGTCTCTGCGCGGCGGCACATCAGCCACGGCTTGGACAATCGCCCGGATGTGCGCGGGCGTGGTGCCGCAGCATCCGCCCACGATATTAAGCCAGCCGTTGGCGGCGAACTCGCCGAGGATATTGGCCATTTGCTCCGGCGTTTCATCGTATCCGCCCAGTTCGTTGGGCAGCCCGGCGTTGGGATGGCAACTCGTCCAAACCGGGCATAACTTGGAAAGCTCCTCGACGTACGGGCGCATCAGCTCCGGGCCCAGGGCGCAGTTTATTCCCACGCTGAACAAATCGGCGTGGCCGATGGATATTAAAAATGCCTCCAGAGTTTGGCCCGATAGCGTGCGCCCGCTGCGGTCGGTGATCGTTACCGAGGCCATCACCGGCAGGCGGGTATTGTGCTCCT
Organism: Pirellulales bacterium; assembly: GCA_963838495.1. Classification (GTDB taxonomy): domain Bacteria; phylum Planctomycetota; class Planctomycetia; order Pirellulales; family Thermoguttaceae; genus JBEKIK01. Next base: position 2,980,159 of record CAWIRC010000001.1, read on the forward strand.
CGAAATATTTCTCAATAGCAAACAGGCAGGCCTTCAAATTCAGCGTGTCAAAGGTAGTTTCCGGCAGGAGGATGTCCACGCCGGCTTCGGCGAGCGCCGCCGCCTGCTCGTAATATGCCTCCACGAGTTGATCGAACGTTACGGCCCGATATCCCGGATCGTTTACATCCGGCGACATGGAGGCCGTGCGGTTCGTCGGGCCCATCGATCCGGCGATAAACGGACCGGTTTTGTTTTCTCCCCTCTCCCTTTGGGAGAGGGGCCGGGGGTGAGGTCCTGAGGTGAAGGACGAGGGATCAGCGCCAGGGGCTGATTGCTGATTGCTGATTGCTGATTGCTGAACGGCCTTTTTCGCGCAGGCCACGGCGGCGGCGTTGATCTCCTTCACTCGATCGACCAGGCCGTAATCGGCCATGGAGATGGCGTTGGCGTTGAAGGTATTGGTAGAGACGATATCCGCACCGGCTTCGAGGAACTGTCGGTGGATGGATATAATCGCCTCCGGCTGCGTGATCGAGAGCAGATCGTTGCAGCCCTTCAAATCCCGCTGATGATCGGCGAACTGTTTCCCGCGGAATTCCGCCTCGCCGAAGCCGAGTTGCTGGATCATCGTGCCCATCGCCCCATCGAGGATTGCGATCCGCCGGGCGATAAGTTCTTGTAAGCCATCAATATTTTTCTGTTGCCTTTCTAACATCACGAATCCCTGATCTCTCATCCCTCATCCCTGATCCCCCATCCTTTATGCCCCCGCCAATATCGCCAGCCTATGGCTAATATAAGTATAGGGCCGTAGAAAAGCAGTTCCACCAGGCTGAGAGCGCAGGGTGTCCCACGTAAAAGGCGGCGGAATGCTCCACCACGTGCGGAACCAGGGCATGGGCAAGGCCAGCCGGGCAGTGCTAAAAGGCCAGAAAATCGCAATCCCCTGGCCGTGGCTGTAAAACGAATCCAAAAACAGGTGGCTCAGCCATGCGATCGCGCCACCGATAATCATCGGCCATGCACCGATATTCGCCCGCGTAAATTTACAAATCCGCAATACCGCCGCACAGACGATTATTAAAGCCAGATTCACAAACACGCTGTGGCTGATGTCGTAGCGCTCATGTCCCCAGTAAGGCAAGCGCCAATCGGGCAAATTTGCCAAGGCCACAAACACCGACAAGAATGCCGCGCTCGCCCACCGGCTTTTATATCGCGGCATGACGACCACGCCCACGGCCGCGCCAACCAAACTGTGTCCGACTGGAGTCATAAAGATTATGATTCCGGGTTCATCACTTTTCATTCATTACTCATTCTTTTTTACTACCTCCAGCATACAGCCTCCATACCAAACTCGACCAGTGGGGTATATTGACACCCTCTGGCATAATTATTATAATAGTCCAATACGGTAACAGGGCTTTTTTTCTAACGTGCCGCTGGTCTTTGACTGTTGATAATTTTGCTTAGGGGGAGCTGAGCATGTCAATCAAAACAGTGCTTAAAACGCGGGCCATTGGTATTTGCCGTGTGCCCGGACTCTTGGGATTCCTGGCGGCCGCGGCCTTAGTCCTACATTCGTCCATCACAAAAGCGACAGATCGATATTGGAACGTCTCTTCCGGCGATTGGTCAACGGCTAGCAATTGGTTACCGTTACCAGGAACCGAGCCCAACAGTTCCAGCAATGCATATATACAAAATGGCGGCACGGCAACCATAAGCCAAACAGGTGAAACATGCAATTCCTTATATATAGGTTCAACCGGTCCCGGAACTGTTGAGATGACTAATGGAGTTTTCCACGTCGAGTCTGCTGCATATGTTGGATTATCTGATACAGGAACCTTTAATCAATCGGGTGGAGATTACAGTCCCGACACTGAGGAGGGATTGTTATACCTGGGTTATAATGCTACCGGTAATGGAACTTATTTTCTAAGCGGCTCAGGGCAATTATCAGGCATGTATCACACAACAGAGTGCATTGGATACTATGGAACGGGAACCTTCAACCAATCTGGCGGAACTAATGGTCAATGGGGTGTCGATCTCGGTGATAAAACTGGTTCCAATGGAACTTACAACTTGACGGGCGGAACTCTCTCGGTGGGCTGGGGTTCAATCTTTAAAGGTTCCGGCACTGCTGCTTTTAATTTTGGCGGGGGAACTATTCGGGCAGGCTATATTTTCACAACCTCGCTTCCAATGACACTTACAGGGAACGGCGGTGATGCCAATATCGACACCAATAACTATACGGCAACATTTTCCGGAAATCTTTCCGGCCCTGGAGGACTTAACAAAATAGGTGGCGGTACGCTTACACTTAGCGGCACGAACACATATTACGGCGATACCAAGATCAATTTTGGTGTTATCGACTTAGGCAACTCCAATGCTTTAAGTAACAGCACTCTCGACTACAGTTATTCCGCAGGCACAGTGACTTTCGGCACGTTGAGCAGTGCAATTCTAGGAGGAATTAAAGGGAGTAAAAACTTGTCTCTAGTCAACAGTAACTTATCTGCCATAGAATTACAAATTGGAAACAATGGCCAATCAACTATCTATAGCGGCGCATTTTCCGGCATTGGATCAATAACCAAAATAGGCACCGGCATACTTACCCTTAGCCATGCCAATACATTTTCAGGTGCAACTAATTTCAACGGCGGTTTGATAAATGCCGCCGCTCTAAACAATCTCGGCAATGGCACTGCGCTGAATTTCAATGGCGGCGGATTGCAGTGCAACGGAGTATATGACCCCTCGGTGCGCACGATGACCTTCCAAGCCGGAGGGGCTACACTCGACACCCAGACATATAACATCATTTTGGCTCATGCTATAGGCAACAACGGCGCCGGCGGCCTGACTAAAGAAGGTTCCGGCAAGTTGACACTCAATGCCCTCAATACATATAGCGGAAACACCACTATTAACGGCGGCACGCTGGAAATTGCCGGCGGCATTCCTGCTAGCGGCACGTCGCTTATCGATGTCCAGTCGGGCACGGTCACCTTCAAGACAACGCCTATAAACAAGTCAAACCTCAATATCAACACTGCCGCATTGGCGACGTTTGAATTGGTTAACGGTGCGCACACCGTCGGCGCGATTTCGGGAAACGGAATCACAAAAATAGACGCCAACGCAAGCCTGACTGCCGCGTCCATCAGTCAAGGCACGATAACACTTGCCAGCGGGGCTACACTCACCATCGCCGCCATTCCCGGCGGGCCGCAGGGCGGCGTGATCACTCCTGTGCCGGAACCGGCCGGCTTCGTGCTCCTGGCCGCGGCGTTTATCATGGCATTATTCCGCCGAGCGAAAAAATCGATGCGGTGAATGAAATAGTACGGGGTACGAGAGTACGGCGTGCGGCGTTCGCAGCATCAGAACCGCAGTTTTTCCGGAAGCAGGTTTTTCATGCGGTTGAACCAGCCGGTGTGTTCGGGATTTTGAGCGGGCGGCTCCTCGGCGGCAGGCGGTTTGGCCGCGGGCTGATCGGCCAGGCCGGCGCCGGGCTTGGGTTCGGGCTGACTTTCCTGGGGCAGGCGGACGTTCTCGTCCAGGAAGCGCGGCCAATAGCCTTCCAGCAGATGAAGGCAATCGCAGACCTGGCCGGATTGTAGTTTGGCGTCGGCCAGGGTGATGAGTTTCGAGAGTTCGATGATTTCCGGCCGGGAGAAGGCCAGGTTGCAGAGTTGCACATCGTCGATCCAGACTTCGCCCGGTCCCATGAGGTCGAATCTCGCCCGCAGCGAGGTTATGCCTTCCAAAGGCAGATCATCGACCTGGAATATGTATTGTGCCCATTGGTTGCTCAGGTTTACGCCCGTGGGCGCGCCGTTGGGCAGGCGTCCCACCGGCGCATAACTGTATTTATCATGTCCGCCGATTTTGCTTTCCAGGGCCAGGCGCAGCGGCGGTTGTTTATTGGGGTCGGCAATGCGGAGCCAGACGTACATGGAGACCCGGCCCGTGGTCGGGGCGGGCAAAGGCCGGCTCACCAGGCAGGCCACCGGTCCGGTGCTGGCGAGGTGCGCCGATTGTTTGCCGCCGTGTGCGGCGCTGGAATCGAGCCCGACGCTCACGCCGTCGCGCGAGGTTATCGACCAGCCGGGAACGCCCTTATGGGAGTCGGCTGATTTTTCAAAATCTGGATTCTCGAGCACGTCCGCAGTGGGCGGGTTGCGTAAGGCCGCCGCACGGACGCCCAACAGGCCAATCTGGCGGCCCAGGGCCGGCTCGATCGTCTTCGGCAGCGTGACCTGCGGCGCGAGGCTTGGACGTCGGCCTCGCTCAGGTGCACGGCGATCAGGTCATAGGGTTCCAACTGGATTTCCCAAAACGTTCCGCCGGCGGAATCGGGTTTAAGAGGAGGAACTTTCCGCCGGCCGGTCAGTTCGTCCACACGGCAGTCGGCTTGAGTTTCCAAATGGATCCGGGCGGTTACGCGGAAGGGGGCGTCATTGACCGCGTATAAATACGTGCGGTTGGAGTAAGTGCCCAAGCGGAACGTTACCGGTTGCGACGACGATTGTTGATCGCCCACCTGGCGGAATTGCACGGCCGGCAAGGAGCGGTAGGCCAGGACAAGGTCGCGGATCGAGTCTTCCTGGCCCAGGGGCAGGAGCCATCCGCCGTCAAAGGCGGCTTGCGTGTCGAGCGCGGCCAGATCGTGCACGAAGCGGCGGCGATTCTGCGCACCCGACGGCGAAGGCTGCAACATCAAGGCGGCGTAACTGGGCTTGATCGGACTCTTCTGATCGAAGGATGGAATGTGAATTTCCCGCGGCGCGTGAAAAAACAGGCTGCCGGCGACCGGCAAACCCTGAAAGCAGCGCTCGCTGTCGGGCATTTGGCCGAATTCCAACTCGGCGGCCTTGGCAGTTAGATCGCCGCCGGGCGACAGGCGCTGGGGACGCAAGATCACGAGTTGCCGATCGGTCTGAAAACGCTTTACGTCGATGCCCGCGTTCAAAAACATGTCGGACATCGTGGTACGGCGCGACAAGGCGGGTTTCAGCTCGGCCTGGGCGTCCTCGCCGCCGGTTATCTCGGTGCCGGCCAGGTACAAGCGGCCGTCCGCCCGGGCTGAAAGTAATATTTTTTCCGCCTTCAGATAGAATTCGCTCAGGCGGCCCGCGCCACTCCAGCCACGTTCGGCGCTGGGGCTCCTGGGCCAGAAAGGCCGCCCGATGGGCAAATCGATCGGGACCCTCGCCGGGCACGGAAAGCTTGCAGTCCCGCTCGAAGGCGGCGATCGTCCGGTCGTCGAGTCCCCAATCGGGGCCGGGCAGTTGGGCGTAACCGTCGGCCGAAAGTCGAATGGCAATCCCGGAAAAAGAAGGGTGCCGGGCATAGCGCTCGACCAGCTCTTCGATCACGGACAGCATGGCGTTTTGCACGCGCGGGTTAAGTACGTTGTAATAAGGCGACAATCCGCGCCTAGGCGGATAGACCGAGCTGAAGGGTATGCCGTCCGCGCCGATTAGCTGCACGGCATCGGCCTCGGGCCCGCCAGCGCGGCGAACGGCCTCCAACTCCGGCAATGGCGCGGCGAACTCCAGCGAGGGGATAAGTTGCATGCCCTCCCGGTCGAACATCCTAAATAGCATTTCCAGCACGTCCTTGCGCATCGGGTCTTGGGCCGAAGTGAAAAACACCCCGGTGTCGTAGCGCGACGTGGGGTCCAAAAGCCTGCTGGGATAGATCGTGCTGCCGTCGGCCAGCACGCCCAGCATCAAGCCGTTGTAGCCCACATTCTGCAAATAAGAAATGAGCCTGGCGCCGCCCTCGTAAAAGGTGTTCCAGTTGTCCAGCGAGCGGCCGCACCAGTCGTCGTATTCTTCATCGGCGGAGAAATTCTCGGGGAACAGTGGCCGATCCAAATACGCCGCCATGAGTCGCTGGTTTTGCTGCGGCGGCAGCGGGGCGGTTCGCGGCAACTGCTCGCCGTCGGCTAGCACGCGAATCTTGCCGTACACGGCCGGGCAGTGATTGCGCCCGTTGGTCAGCAGGACCAGGGGAGTGTTGGTGCGCGGCCAGAATATCAGGCGGTGGCGGAGCATGCGCGGCGGATCGGCGTCGGCGATTACTTCCGCTTGCTGGTCAACGCCGGAATCCAGGCCGATTGCCGCCAGGGCCCCCGCGGCGTTGGGCTCCAGCACGCTGATGCCCAGGGTTTGCGGCACGTCGCTGGGATAATCGACCTCCAGAATATGCGGCCGGCCCGGCTGGCTGATCGGCAGCCAGTAGGCCTCCCAACTCACGTCCGGCGAGTCGGCATTGGGATTTAATTGCACCAGGTTTCCCAGTTTGTGGGAATAGGGTTTGGAATTGCCGTTGCCCAGCGAGCCTTTCCACAAGCGCCACGTCTTGGGCAGTTGCAGTTGCGAGAGTTTCGGCAATTCCCACCACCGCAGATTGGCGGGATCGATTTCAACCAGTTGCGCGAATTCCCGATCTCCGTGCGCGGCCGGCGCCGGGCGATGCGGATCCAATACCAAGACTTGCACCTTGCGCTCGGCCACGGTTTTGGTCCAATTCAACGGGCGGCGCACCGCCTGCGGCAAACTCAGGTTCATGGACAGGCTCAAAAGCACGTCGAAAGAGCCTTCTTCATCGGGCAAGGGAAGTTCCAGGGATATCGGCTCTTCGTGCCCGACTTGCACGTCCTGCTGCGAGGACCATATTTCCCTGCCGCCGCCGGCAGGGAACAACTGCCCTTCAGTCGGACTTTTGTTCCTTCGGGCAAGGGAAGCAAATGCGGCCGGGCCGTAAACCGAAACGTCTCGCCCGGCATAAATACCAGCGAATCGCGGGCGATATCCACGCGCACCTGATCGCCGGGCGCGCGGGTCACCAATATGCGGTTGCCTTGCCCGTCCAAATCCTTGTTGACGAATTCCTCGACTATGTCGCTGAGCGGAATCTCGATCGTCAACGGCCGGTCAGGCGCATCGGCGGCGGTCAATTGGATCGTGCACCGGGCCGAAAGCGGGGCATCGGCCAGAACGTCGAATCCGTCGTACGCCCGGCTGCTCCGCTGCCGAATCACCAGCCGCTGCTGGTTGATCTCTCCGCCCGGTTCCAGATACATCGAGGCGGGTTCGTCGGCCTCGATGCCCAGCGAAGTGGGTTCGCTGAAGCGGCCTTCGCTGAGCGCGACCGTGCCCTGCCACTGCCGTTCCCGGCCTCCGCCCCAGGCTACGCGCAACCGGAGTTCTTCGGCCCGGAGATTAAACGGCAGGAAGGCGATCAATGCCAACAAGGCCGCCCGCGCGCAGTTGTTCCGCCAACAGACCGACATTTGCCGGGCAATTGCAAAAGCAAGCATTAGCAATTCTTTCGGACTTCCTTGTCCGATCATCGCAGTCTTCTGATTTTTAAACACGTAGGGTGCGTGAAACGCACCGTCTTGTGCCATTTTCATGGTGCGTTCCACGAATCCAACAAAAATTTACCAAAGCGGTGACTGGGCGGCACGGGCATCTTGCCCGTAGGTCTCATCATCAGTACTGGATAGATGCCAGTACCGCACAATGTGAAACGCCAGCACCACAAAATGCGGAACCCGGTGCGGCGCAACCGGAATCGGCGCTACCCGCACTTCGCAACATGATTCCCACAAAACAATAAGGCGGGGATTATAACGAGAACCGACTTTATCTCACCATCCCAGAATGGCTGAATTCTGGGCTTTTTCCGTGGGAAGAGAGGTAATATGGATTAAATAGGCAATGGCCTTGGCGGGTTATACTGCCTACGATCAAGTCGGGATTAGCCCAGCCCGTGGATCAGCACGTCGCTTAGCGGGGGCAGGTCGCCAATGCTGCCGCTGCGGATGGCCCGGTCATATTGAAGAAGCGCGTCTTGCAGGGATTCCACAACTTCCAGGCAGCGATTCGATACGTTGTTGACTTCCCAGCGGTCGTCGGGCTTGACGTACAACTCGCCTTCGCTTGCCGCACGAAAATACCACCCCGGCGTGCGCATGGCACGCTCTTCGTCGCGTCCGGCAATGCACAAGCGATCGCGGATGACCGTGACATCTTGCCGTACAATGGGAATCAAACTCGAGGCCAATGGTGAGACGGCACGCGGAGTGTGCCCGCTGCTATAAAACTCGGCAGGCGGGGACGGGATTTGCCACCACTCGTGGAACGTGGCCCAGAGATCGGCCGGCCCGACAAGCGCCTGGCTGCGGGCGGCTGCGCCCGTGCCGTCGGGAAAACGGAGCACGAGCGGCACTTGCACCAATTCGCCGTACAAGGCCTCGTCGCACGGGCCGACGCGGCGATGTTCGCCCAGGGGAAATCCGCGCGAGGACGTCAGCGCAAGCAGCGTTTCCCCGGAGCCGTTCAAGCCCCGCAGAAATTCCAGGAACGCCTCCAGGCAAGAATCCATGAGCGACACCTGCCCGGCATAACAACACGCGATGCCTAAAAGTTCGTCCGGATCCTGGTCCTCGGCCAGGGTTTGCTCCGGGACTTCGGCCCCGGCGGGCGGATCGGGATCGTCCACGTCCTTATACGCGCGGCGGAAAGTTAAAGGGGCGTCCCAAATCGTGCCCAGCCCGGCCAGATGACACCATAACATAAACGGCTCGCGGGCCGATTGCATATAGTCGATTATCTGCACAAAACATCGAGCGAAATGCGTCTGCTCGATTTGCTCCGCGCCGCGGCACTCCCAGGGCGGATCGATGTCGATGATCTCGTCGAAATCGACCGCCAGCGGATGCCGGGCAACCAGCGGATCGTCGGTCACCAGCGCGGTGCCAACGCCCAACTCCCGCAGACAGGCCGGAAGCGTGGGATAATCGCCGGGCGATACGTCCGGCGCAAGGGCATGACGGCCCTGCCAATAGGAACGGTAAACACGATTCAAATCGGGCGTGCCGACCATCGCCTGGTCGAACACGAACGATTGGCTGGCCAGCCGATCCACCGCCGGCGTTTCTATCCAAGTATTCCCGTAGGCCCCCAGATAGCCGGCGTGCAGTCGATCGAATACCAGGCAGATTGCGTTCATGCCGCAATTGTAATCTATTTAGCCCCCGCTGAACACACCGGGGATTTTGGCCGCGCCGCGCCTTCGCGGCAATGTGGTCGCCAGGTCGATTCCCAATTCAAACTTCCCCACAAACCGCCGATGTTGCCAAATAGCATCATATCATCACTACAAACTATTTATTTGTATAGCGCGATCGGAAAAGCACTATCATATATGCCTCCCGGAGCAAGCTCCGGGGCTAAACTTGAATTCCCATATTGCCCGTTGGGGCGGCAGTTCAACTGCCGCCCCAACATAGCCGCCCCAACGTAATAGGCTAAACTTGAATATTATGGAAATCATCGCGATTGTTCTTGGCATTGCCGGCTTGATCTGGGGATTTATCCTGTTGCGCCGCGGCGGACTTTTGGCCGGATGCCTGGCCGTGATGCTCTCCGGGGCGTGCTTCAGCGTGGAGTTTTTCAAAGTCACGCTGGGGCCGGTGCCGCTGACGGCCGATCGCATATTGCTCGTCGCGCTGGTGGGGCAATACCTGCTCTGGCGCCGCTGGGGCTGGGCCGATCCTAAACCGCTGGGCAAAGCCGAGGTGCTGCTTTGCCTGTTCACGGGCATGATGGTCATAAGCACCTTTTCGGGCGACTATACTTATTTGAACTATCAGCCCCTGTCCTGGCTGATACTATACTATCTTATGCCGTTTTGCATGTATTGGATCGTGCGGCAGATCAAGTTCAACGAAAAAAACATGTTGGCGCTTTTCGTTTGCTTGACGGTCTTTGGCGCATATTTAGCGATCACTTCGCTGGCCGAATATTTTCAAGCCTGGGACCTGGTGTTTCCGCGGTACATAGCGGAAAACGCTTCCTCGCCGATGGCGGAGTTCGTGGGCCGTGCACGTGGGCCGTTTCTCAATCCCATCAGCAACGGCATAGTCTTGTCGATATGCCTGGGGGCCGCACTGATGATCTGGCCGCGCCTCAGCCGCCCCGGCCAACTGCTGATGATCCCGCTTTACTTATTATTCTTCGCGGCCATTTACGCAACCATGACCCGCAGCGTGTGGCTGAGCGGTTTATTGACCCTGGCGCTCGTAGCCGGAGCGGCCATCCCCTGGAACTGGCGCCTGCCGATCCTGGGCGGCGGGCTGCTCTTGGCCGTGCTCGTCGGCGTGACGCAATGGGACCGGCTGGAGTCGTTCAAGCGCGACCGGAACCTCGGCGCCGATAAAACGGCCGAATCGGTCCAGTTGCGCCCGATCCTGGCCAAGATCGCCTGGGATATGTTTCTCGATCATCCGGTTTTCGGCTGCGGATACTCACAATACAAGACCCAGCATCCCTATTATCTTTCCGACCGCTCGACCGATCTGGTGCTGGAAAAGGGCAGGGGATATATCCCGCACAACGTCGTGCTTTCGCTTTTGACCGAGACCGGGCTGGTGGGCTTGGGCCTGTTCCTGGCGATTGTTTTTTTCTGGGCCCGCGACGCCTGGGACCTGTGGCTTACAAGAACCGCGCCGCTTGCGGTGCGGCAACAAGGACTGCTATTTCTTGCGGTTTTAGGAACATATTTCTTAAACGGCATGTTCCACGACGTATCGGCCGTGCCCATGGGCAACATGACGCTGTTCTTCCTGGCCGGCGTGACCGCCGGGCTGCACCCTTTGATTCAATCAATACCCCGGCCCTGTACCGTGCAATCATTTGTTGCCGGCAAGCGCACCCTGGGTGGCATTTAAAAAGTCTAACTCCTGCGTCGCCACAGTCCGGCCAAGCCCATCAATATCAGGGCAGTGCCGGCCAGCACGAAAGTCGAAGGCTCGGGAACGTCGCTTATGAACGTATACTGGACGCCCGGGTAATAGCCGGGATCATTCGGTCCAGGCGAGTAGACCGCGTAGTTGCTGCCCTCTGGGCCGATCTCGGGAATTTGAACCACGGGCTCCATTGGAACAAGCGTATCCAAGGGGAAAGGAACGTCGGCCGGCGCATCCAACCCGTCCGTTCCATCCGAATAAAAAATGAATGCGCCCGGAATTCCGGACGTGGGCAGAAAGCGAATAACATCGCTAATACTCCCGTCCGCCTCCATTATTTGCACGTCTCCGGTGACCAGCACGGGGAACATCGTTATATACCTCAACAAGAGAAGAGGACTTCCGGGATCAAAGGGATTGGGAAGCAACGATCCCTGCGAAACATCGCCGGAGCCGTGGCCCCACTCGTCCACAATCACGTGCGGCTGCGCAAACGCCGTACACGCAGCGCTCAGCAGAATCGCCGCCGTCGCCATCATACGCAAGTAGTTTTTAGAGTTCATGGTTTCCTCCTTCAGAAAACAAAAAAGGAAAGAACTGTAATAACCTCTTAGGTAATGTCCTGCAAAATAGGGGTTCGCCCGCAGAACTAGAACGGAACCGTCGCACAACAAAAATCTAGAATAGAATTATCGGCAGTAGAACGTTCCCAAGCTGGGATACCGCTTCCGCAATAGTTCAGACGTGAAAGCGCTGCCTCGATAAGTAGTATATGGAGACCAAATTATTATCAGTCCATTACGGTCAGGTCAATCCATAATGCCCTTACCCAATTTAGAGCCATTATATACAAAAAACACCGACATACAAATATTTTCTTGATCATTCATTAATTTAGAGGGGGGCAGGGGGGAAATTGCCATACAATTGCCCCATAAGCAATAGACCATGGCTATATAGCCCAATCATCGAGCACTTTTAGAATATCCCGTTGAGGTGGATCTTTTCCAGGGCTTTCTTGATGGTCAGCGCCCATTGCCGCAGCGGCTGTTTACACTCGCAGTGATGTCACGCGGCGTAAAACGGGAGACGCGGTTGATGGCAGGGGCTGTTTCCTCCGCGATGTTCGCGGGCGATTTCGCCGGCAGAGATAAAAACACCACGCCCAAGCCCGCGATCAGTCCGCCCAGGATCCCGCTTAAGGCGATGAGCGTACGGCCCGGCCCGATGGGCTTTGCGCCGGCATCCGGGACGTCGATGCGGCTGATGAGGCTGGCGACCTTTGCCCCGGCCAGCACTGCGCGGGCCTCGGCCAGGTTTTGCTCGGCCCGTTCGGCCAGCGTGGAGCGATTGCGATTCTCGGCGGCTTGGGTTTCGTAAGACGCGCGGATTTCGGCCAGCCGGTTGAGGCGCTCGTTGCCGGCGGCGAATTGTTCTTCAAGGAGTTTTTGTCGGTCGGCGTTCAAACGCAGTTCGACCTCCATGCCGCGTATGGCCAATGCCAGTTCATCGTGCAGATGGCGGCCGACTTCTTCCTCGGTTTGCCTGGCGGCTTGCACCAGGGGATGTTCGGCCGAGCGGGTGCCCAACAATTTGGCGGTCGCAAGTTGGGCGTCAACCAGGCCGTCCTTCAATCGTTTAAGGGCGGGCTGCGATTCCAGCAGGCGGTTGGGAGCGGCCACCAACCGGCCGGGATCGTCTTGGGCCGCCTTGAGCACGGCCAGCAGTTCGGCGTAGGATTTCGCGGTCGTGCGGGTTTCGCGGAGTTGATTGCGTATTTCCTCCACGCTCCGCCTCAGAGCGCTGTCGCTTGCGCCGATGTCTTGCATCGCCCGCAATTCGGCCAAATCGCCGCCGACGCCGGTTTCCACGGCCGCCAGACGGCCGGTCGATTCGGCAAGATCGGCCTTTGCCAGCGACACGGTCTTGTTGAGTTCATCGACCATGCTCTTGGCCTTTTCGTTGCGAAGTTGCTGATAACGTGTTTGCAGGCGGTCGTAAATGGCCTGGTTAAGCGCGATCACCCTGGCCCGATCATGATCACGGACGGTTAGATAAAAGACCTCGGTCTTGCCGAACTCGGCGCCCTTGGGCGGCAGGAGTTTTACGGCCTTGCGGCAGGTCTCGATGTCGCGATCGGTGGGCCAACTCGCCAGTGTGTCGCAATCGGCCGGCGGGCCGACTTGCTTCAGGGCCGCCTCCAACACTCCGCGGCTATGGGCGATTTCCAACAGCGTTTCCTGGATGGTTTTCATTTCTTCGGGCTGGGCGAACTTGCCCGGCCCGCGCTCGTTGTTCGCCGCCTCGTTGCGGACGATCAGGGCCTGCGAGGCCTCCCAGGTGTCGCGATATGTAAGTGCATAGATCGCCGTGCCCAGGCTTATAACCAAAGCCGGCACGAACCACAGCCGCCAGCGGACGGCCAGAATGTGAAGGAATTCTTTGGGGCTAACGACCGAATGCTGCAAATTGTTCATGGGTGCTTTATCCGAGTAGTTCTGATTTTTCCGGCAATGTAAGACGATTTTCAAAATCGTCCTACAAAAGGGAGCAAAGGCAATGCCAAGCCGTTCCTACTGCCGGGAAATGAATGTAACATCATGAAAAAAACCGGGTTCGGCGCGGCTGAATCCTCGCTGTCGGCCCTTTGGCCGGAAATCGCGCTGTCGGCCGTGCACCGGCTGTTGCCAAAAAGCAACATGTTCGCGACAGTCATCATTCGGGCATTACATTTGTTTAAAAATCGGCTTGAATGTCTCGTGCTGTGACCGAGATTTTAATGTCATGCACATCCATCTATTAAAAAGCATCGAAGAACTCTCGCCGTATGCCGAGGCCTGGGATCGGCTGGCCGCCGAGTCGCCTTTTAGGAGTTGGACCTGGCTTTCACATTGGTGGCGATGTTATGGACCATCAGGGGACCGTCCCGATTTTCCGGGCATCATGCCGTGTGTGGCACTGGCTCAGCCAGTGGCACACAAGGTGGCGAAAATGGGACTGTCCCCTTTCCGGAAATCAAATCCATCATCCCAACTCGCCGTGTTCACCGTGTTCGACGAGTCCGAAGTGCTCGTCGCAGTGGCGCCATGGTATTTGACTCGCTCGGCCGCCGCCGGCAGCGTACTGCGGATGCTGGGCACGGGCGAGGCCTGCTCCGATTACCTAAGCCTCTTAATCCAGCCCGGCATGGAAGAGGCGGCCATCGGATCGCTGGCGAATTATCTCCTCGCCGCGCCGAACGATTATCCGCACAACGATCTGCGCTGGGATTTGATCTTTCTCGACGGCGTGGATTTCGAGGATTACGCGGTCAATCGCCTGGCGGGGCAAATGTCCGGGCACGGATGCAAGGTGCATAGGCGGCAGGGATTGAACTGCTGGCGGCTCGATCTGCCCGCCTCGTGGGAGGATTATCTTAAAACGCTTTCCCGTTCCTATCGCCGGCAAATCCGCCGCCTGGAAGACGATTTTTTCAAGACAGGCCGCGCGGTCTTGCACAGCATCGAACACGTCCATAACCTGCCCTGGGCAATCGACCTGTTGATCGACATGCACCAGCGCCGCCGGCGATCGCTGGGCCAGGCCGGCTCGTTCGCCTCGCCTAGGTTCGAGACATTTATCCGCGGCGTGCTGCCCGACCTTTTGCGCCAAGGCCGCCTGCAATTCCACTGGCTGGAAATCGACGGCCGGACTGCGGCACTGGAATATCACCTTACCGGCGGCGGCGTGCTTTACGCCTACCAGGCCGGAGTCGATCCCGAGCTGATGGAATTCCAGCCCGGCAAACTCTTGAACCTGTCCGTGATTCGCCGGGCCATCGAGCAGGGCTACCGGGCATTCGATTTCCTCCGCGGCGACGAGCCCTACAAGGCCCACTTCCGCGCCGCCCCGCGCCCCAGCCTCGAACTCCGCATCGTCCCCAACCGCCCCTCCGCCCGATTGCGCCACAATCTCTGGCTGGCAGGAAGCGGAGTGAAAAAGTGGCTGAAAAAGCGCCGGGAAATAACGGGTAGCATCGGTTCTTGAACCGGTGCGACAAAGTTGCAAGAGGTTTTGGCGAATCCGCCTCTTGCGGCTACACCGCCCGGGTTCAAAACCCGGGCTACACCGCTAATTTCAAATTGCAAATTGAACCAAAACGGAAGAAGTCGCGGCAATGTGCATTTTGCAATTTGCAATAATTCACTCCGGGGCGATGGTGACCAATTCCTGGCACACCGATTCGAAGTGCTCGGCGGTGAGGGTTTTGCGCTCTTCGGCGAAACCTATAAGAAGTGCCAGGTCGCAGAGGCGGTTGATTTGCCGGGCGATGCCGCCGGTGAGTTCGTGAAGGGTGGGATAGGCGTCGTTGTCGATGATCGTGCGCCGGGCGCCGGCAGTTTTCAGGCGGTGGGCGGCGTAGGCGGCGGTCTCCTCGATCGTGAACGGGCGCATCAGGCATTTTACGCCCAAACGCTCGTCGAGTTGCGGCATGCGGTCGAGCATGGGCAAGAGCCCGGTCTGGCCGGAAAGCACCAGCGACATGGCCGGCCTGCTCCCGACCTCGAAATTCATCAGCAATCGGATTGCCTCCCAGGTATCGGGGTGTGTTATGAGATGGGCTTCGTCGATGACGATTACGGCGTGCCGGTCTTTGCCCGCGTTTTCGCCCAGAAAGTGTTCGATCCGCTGGATGCTCTTTTGCACGCCGCCGTATGCGGCACCGATGGGCGAGCCTTCCAGTTCATCGGCCAGGTAAGCGAGCAGTTCGGCCGTGCTCATTTGCGGGAAGACCAGATGCACGAACGGAGAGTGGATTTCGCCGAGCGTGCGGCGGAGCATGGCGGCGATCATGGTCTTGCCCGTGCCCGACGCCCCGGTCAAAAGCGCCCCACCGCGGCGATTCTCCACCGCGTAGCGCAACTTCAGAAGCGCGGCTTGAGGCGACTCGCCGGGGTAATAAAACCTGGGATCGGCGCAGTTCTCAAAGGGCTTCTCGTCGAGTTGCCAGTAGGATTCGTACATGAGGTTTGACCGCTTTTTACACGTATAATTTTATTGCAAATTGGCAATTGCAAATTTCAAATTGCAAATTGAACAAAGGCAAAGCTTTCGGTTTTGACTAATTGGTAAACATTTTATTATTGTTCAATTTGAAATTTGCATTTATTTTGCTTACGGCAATAAACCGTTTTAAGTTTCAAGGTTCAAGAGTCGGATTGGGGTATTGGAGCATTGGGCACGAAGTTTTCGATCACGCCTATCACGGCCACCGCGGCCGCGGCCAGCGATTGGCGCACGGCAGGCAGGCACGTGGCCAGGACTTTGCCCGCTTTGTGCACGATGCTCACGGCGTCGATGCGGCAGTTCAAGCCGCCGCTTGCAAGGTCGCCCAGGGACTGCGGGATTTCCAGCGGTCCCAAGTCCAAAAGCACGAGGTCGTAATTTTTTCGCAGCATTTCCAGGCTTTCGGCCATGATTCGCTGCGAGGCGAAGGAAATTCCCGAAATTGCCAGCGGCCCGCAAAGTGGCAGGACGGCAATGTTGTCGGCCGACGATTCGACAAGGACTTCTTCCACGGGTTGCCGGCCGGCGGCGACGTCTTCCCAGCCCAGTTGCGGCAGCAGTCCCAGGCGTTTGGCGAGTTGCGGTTGGCCGAGGTCGGCGTCGACGAGCGCGATTTTCAGGTTTCGCGCCACCAGTTGCCTGGCCGCGCAGAGCAGCATGGTAGTGGCCCCTTCGCCGCGCTGGCCGCCGCCAAGGCCTATGACCTTCATGCCTTGTTTTGCCGCCGCGACGAGCGTTTCGGCCAGGCGGGCGAGTTCCAAAGCGGCCACCGACTCCAGGCGCTGGCAGACTTTCGGCCAGGCAAAATGATCGACTTGCAACATGGGCTGAAAGACGCGGATCGCCGATTCCGGGTAAAAACCCTTGGCCGATAAAACCGTTGACTGTTCAGTGAGCGTATCGCCTTGAGGGGCATCGAAACGCCGGGTTTTTTCCGCCTCGGCGGCAAATGAATTTACCTGCCCGCCTTGCGCCGGCCCGGGAGCGGAAACCGACTGGGCGGCGCCGACCGCAGGGATGCCGGAACTGTTCTCAGGCGGGGATTTTTCACGGGACAATGCAGATGCGAATGCAGCCCCTCGTGGGGCGTCGGGGACCGTGGGCGAAGGCGGATCGAGCCGGTAAACGGCCTCCGGCACATCCAGTCCGTCCAGCGTGGGCGCGGGCGGCGTTTTTTTCTTCCTTTTTTGACCTGCACGTGATTTGGACGGCTGAGCGGCATTTGGTGGCGGAAACGACAGGACCTGGCCTTTGTCTTTTCCCGATTGAGGGATTTGCGATTGGGCATCATCGGCGGCAGCCGTCTCGGAAAACTTGCCCGCCGGCTTTTCCAAGGCCGCCATCAAGTCGTTGAGTTTCGTCACGGTTGAGGCTATTTGGGCTTCAATCTGAGCGGCGTCAACATTGGGTCCGGGCGCCGGCGTCTTGTCTTCCGCCTGCGCCGGACGGCCTGCCGGTCCCGGCTGCTTGTATGCTTTAATGAATGCTTGGTCTAGAGCGGTCATAAATATTCCTGTCGGGATGTGTATTTATAAAGCCGTCGAACTGCGCCTTGGCCGGCTCGTTGTCCGAACCCGGCTGCACAGTGCCTGGCGGGCTAAGCGGCGCCAATGGCGTACCGGCGGCCGTGCTGGGCGAAACCGCATTTCGCCGGTCGGCCGTAACGGGTTGGTTTTGCCGCGGATTCGCAGCGGCGGCGGTACGATAGTTAGGTTGCTCGGCCGGCCGGAGGTCGGGCGGACTGCCCACTACCCCTGTCGGCGATCCGCTGGTAATTGGCGACCGATTAAAAACGGCGGACGAGGAGTCATTCCTAACCGGCAAAGGATCGGCGGCGGCCGGCATTCCTGCAACGTTGCGGGAATCTGCCGCGGCAGCAAGGGGATGGGCTGGATTGGGCCATTGCGAATAATTGGCCTGGTCGTCGGCAATGCGCGGCCATGCAGAACTTTGACCGTAAACAGCCGGACCGCGATCGCCTTCGCTCGGTTGGGATGCGGCTATAGTTCCGCTTCCTTTCTCCGGAGTGGATTTAATATCTGCCGATGTCTCATTTGTGCCGGGTCCGGCCAAGGGAGAAGTTATATTCGATTGCACAATGTTATTATCCCGCTTGATAAAATTTTGGGCTTCGTTTTTGTTGATGTTTGAGCCGGCGGCGGTCTTGTCTTTTTCCATTAGGCCCGCGTTTTTGGATGCCGATAAAGGCGGCGACACCGGCATGTTCGACTCGGGTGCGTTGGGCGATAACTGGGATGACGATTTCGGCTGCCCTGCCAACGGTATCCAGGAGGGGGCGTGATCGGCCACCGGCGCAGGCTGATCGGTTTGCCATGCCTGGCTAGTATTATCGGACTTCAATTGAATGCCGTCGGCGATCTTGTTATAAGCATAAGGGGCAATAGCACCCAAAAGCAGCACCAATCCCAAGCCCACCAAAATGTTCAACGACAAACCGGCACTCAAGAACCGGCCGGCAATGGATGCCGGCTTCACAGTCCTTGAATGTGATGAGCGTTTGTGCTTGTGCGGTTGTCGTGGTGCGTCAAGGTCTGGTATTCGCGCTATCACCGGTAATTCGACTCCGCCCGGATCGCACAAATTGCCCGTATAAACGCCGCCGATGTTCCCAACGGCGGCAACGTCAGCCGGTTTTTGCGCGGATGACATCGCGCCTGTGGCTTCTGGAATTCTCGAGCAAGTTTTGTCAATTAAGTTCATGCCAATTGCCTTATTTGGCGGTTTCCCTCTTAATGCGCAGGGCGTACCGCTTGCCAATAACCGCATTCATTGAATTTATCGGTAATGATTATGCCAATCTTGAGCTTTGTATGGATTCTGGGAATTGCAGAAAATGGTGTAAATGATCCCAGTCGGCAAGATGGGCAATATGGGCAAGCGATTAACGTCGCTTACGTGCCGTAATCATCCGAGCCATGGGTGTCGGCGATGGCCTGGCGGATGAGAATCAACAGGGCATTGGGATCATACGGCTTGCGAAGATAATAATGACACCCTGCGGCCCGACAGCGGCGAAGAATATCCGGCCGCTCCATGCCCGTGAGGATGATGACCGGGATGGCGCAGGTCTCCAGATCGTCGGCCAACTGTTCGCAAATCGTGATTCCGTCGGCGTCAGGCAGGCGGAGATCGAGGAGGATCAGCGAGGGCTGATCGGTGCGCGCCCGGGCCAGGCCGCACTGCCCGGAGTCGGCCGTGATTGTATCGAAGCCTTGCTCATGCAAACGGCGGGCGAGCACGTCGGAAAGGACTTCATCGTCGTCGATAATCAAAATGCTTTGCCGTTTGCCGGCGGTGATTTTAGCCGGCGCGGCTTGGGGACGTTCCATTACACTGGCAAACATGTTTTTTACTATGGATTAAAGGCGGGCGTGGGCTCAAAAACCCATGGCGTTTTGGCGGGGAAAAAATCTATGGATATTCAAGAAAATTTAGGTCAATTTTCCCGCAGGGTCAAAATAAACCGGCGCCTGAAACAAATGCCCAAACTTTGCGTTATTGCGGCGTAAGGCTCATCTAAACCCAGCCTTAACCCCCGGTGTATTCACGGGGGGCTAAATATCACCGGGGGCTAAATATGATGGGTAAAATGCGCTCGAATTTCGTCACAAAAACCCTATCCCTTCAAACCGGATGCAACAGATTTGCCGAATGTATCGGCAAACGGGCAATCATCGAAAATATCGATGCATCCGCATGATGTACAAACGGGGATTGTTTTCCTTCAAATTGCCGACATTATGGGGTATATATGAAACATTTTCGCATATATCCCCGCTGGTTCATCTTGCCGGCCCTGGCATGGATTTGCTGCCTGGCGATTTGCGCCTCGGCGGCGGAAAAAAACGCGGCATACCGGGCCGCCCTGGAGTCGATCACAAGCGCAGACCTGACCGGATACGTCAACGTGCTGGCCGACGTGAAGATGGAAGGCCGGGAGGCTGGTACGCGCGGCGGCCGCGCGGCGGGCGATTACCTGATCGAACAGTTCGCCAAGCTGAACCTTCGCCCGGCTGGCTCCGGCAATAAGTTCGAGCAGCCTTTCCCGCCAAATTACCGCAACATCCTGGGAATGATCCCCGGCGACGACCCGCAACTGAAAGACGACGTTATTGTCGTTTGCGCCACTACGATCACGTGGGCTACGGCAATCGCGGCAACAGTTACGGTCCGTACGGCAGGGTGCATCCCGGGGCCGACGACAACGCCAGCGGCACTTCGGCCTTGCTGGAGTTGGCCAAGGCATTCGGTTTTGTGCCCGGCCCGCCCAAGCGGTCAATACTTATAGCGGCCTTTGACGCAGAGGAAAAGGGCTTGTTCGGCTCGAAGTATTGGGCCTCGCATCCCACATCGCCGACGGCAAAGGTCGTGGCCTGCATCGACCTGGACATGATCGGCCGCCTGCGCGACGATCACTTGTACGTTTACGGTTACCGCAGCGGGTGCGGGTGGCGGCGCCTGCTTTGCCGGCAGAATGAAGAATTGGCCCTAAAACTCGATTTTTCCTGGGAATTCAAGCCGGACGCCGATTATTACCCCTTTTATGAAAAAGGCATTCCTGTTTTGCTGTTCCACACGGGCTTGCACGAGAATTATCACCGTCCCAGCGATATGGCCGATTTGATTCGCGGCGAAGGCATGAGCCGAGTTGTCCGCCTGCTTTTCTGCATGGTTTACGAACTGGCCGAAAGCGACGAAAAAATCCCCTATCGCCAGGCGGCCTGCAGGGAAACTCCCTGGACCGAAAAATTTATCGCCTCGCAAACTGTCGCGCCGGCCGATCGCTTGGGCGTGACCTTTGACGCCAAGCCTGCCGCTGAAGGCGGCGTGAATTTGCTAAGCGTGACGCCCAATTCACCGGCCGCAAAGGCGGGGCTGAAACCAGGCGACCGCATCCTCAGTTGTGCAGGCCGTGAAATTCACGCCGACGACGACCTGATCGGCGCGGTAATGACCGCCGATAATCCCGCCATCTTCACCCTCAAGCGCAAAGCCGAGGAAAAAACCGCGGAAATCTCCGTCGATCTTAGCGGCCAGCCATTACGCCTGGGCATCACGTGGCGCGTGGACGAGGCCGAGCCGGGCACGATCATTCTGACCAACGTGGTGCCAGGCACGCCGGCAGCCCGCGCGGGCTTGCAGGCCGGCGATCGCATCTATCAAGTTGCCGGGCGGGATTTCACCGATGAAACCGCCTTTGTTGAAATGCTGAAAACCCAGGCCGATTCCCTGGATTTGCTGGTTGACCGCGACGGCAAACTCCGCACGGCGGTTATACAATTCAAACAATCCGAGCCGCTGAAGCGCGCCGCCTGATTTTGAATACCATGTTGGGGCAGCACATGCTCTGTTGGGGCAGCAGTTGAACTGCTGCCCCAATATAGAAACCCGATCATTCAATGTAGCAGGCACGTTTCGTGTGCCATGATCAAGGCGTCGTTAAACTCATCCGGGCTTTTTTATTTCGCCCAATCTCCGACTAAAAGCCCCATGAATGGAATGTTAAATTAAAGCGGTTATTCGCCTTTTAACGATAATGCCTATTGTATGGCCTGTTCGGCCGAGTGATTCGTGTGCGTAAAACATCGGTCGCGGCCGATCGACCACGGGGGCAATGCTCTTTTTCCGTACCGCTCGCCGAGCAGAGCCGGAATCTTGTCGCTTGCCTGCCTTGATCGGAGACGGCCTGTCCAACTTTTCTTTCACAGGGTCAGGAATTATGCGCACTTCTCTCAAAGCAATTACATCCATTTTCCTGCTCACTTGCACACAAACCGCTGGGGCGGAGTATCCCGACGGCTATTCCCAGGATTATATCAATGCCATGAACTGGTCGATGGGCAGCGGCGCGCCCGATTACACGCCCAACGCCGACGGCATGGTTAACAATTTGAAAACCATTACCCACGACACCCCGGGGCTGATCTGGAAACCCGGCGATCCGTCCCGACTGCTGTTCTCCACCTTCTGCGACTACGCAGGCTATCATCAAGGCTATATCGACGGCGGGCGGTCCTCGTATCTTTGGCTCGCCGCCGCACCGGACCTGTACAACTTCCTCCGCGACAACAATATCTCCGGCACCGACGCGGCCTTAAGAACCAAGCAGCTCCTGGGAATGCCCGCCGACGCCTCAAACGATCGCATCGTCGAACTCTGGGCAAGCGTGGACGGCCTGCGCAGGCCCATGAAAAATCCAGACATAATCAACCCCAATTCCTCGATCACCTATCCATACAGCCCCGCGGAAATGGAGGCGAAGTATCCGGGCTTCATGACCTGGTTCGAAAACCAAAAGAGCACCTACACCAGCAATCCCCCTTATCCCTGGACGCAACTCGGCTACACATACGACTGGGGCAATCCGGATTCCAGGATCGGGCTTACGGAATTCGTCCTGCCGAACCTCCCGCAGTCGCAATACCTGCTCGACTTCTATGCCGTTTACAGCATCGGCTCTTACGCCTACTTCGATCGCAACACCGGCAACTTCAACATCACCGGCGCGTGCGACACGGTTTGGGCCGGCACGTACTTCCAGCCTTTTAACAGCGGCAACGCCGTGACCGTCGCCGGCGGCGCCATCGTTTATCAGGGAATTCAAATCAGTTCACCCGGATACACCGTCACAAACAACGGCACGGTGCTGGGGCCGGGCAAAAATCTGGATAAAACCTACCGCAACAGCGTAATACAATTCCAGGCCGATGGCACGCTCATTAATAACGGCACGCTCATAAATACCGGAATTATTTTCGGCCTGGTCGGCGTGGAAAATCTTGGCGGGGCTATGACCATTATCAACAGCGGCCTGATCCGCGGCGACCAGTGCGCCATCCGCACCGGAAGCTACGCCGACCGCATCGCCAGCAGCGGCGCCATCATAGGCAACATCGAAACCGGCGGCGGCGGCGATTCGGTCGTCATCGCGGGCGGCACGGTCAACGGCAACATCATCGACGGCACCGTCACCAGCACCCCGACCACCACCACCATCACCGGCGGCGGCACCGGCACTTTCGTCGTCAATGCCGGCGCCGGGCAAACCGCCGTCATTAACGGCGACGTGCGTAACTTCGCCTCCATGACCATCCACTCCGGCCAGGCAAACATGAACGGCAATATGTACGGCGACGTGACCGTGGAAAACGCCGGCACACTGGGCGGAAACACGATTATTAAAGGCGGCAACCTGGTCAACCAAGGCGCAGTCTCGCCCGGCAACAGCATCGGCGTTATCACGCTCGATAAAAACGGCGTCTCGGGCAAAAGCGCCTACACGCAGCAAAGCGGGGCAAGGCTGGAAATCGAACTATCAAAACCCATGGACGGCATCATGCTCTGCGACCGCATCGACGCCTCGGGCGACGTCACGCTTGCCGCCGGCAGCATAATCGAGGTCGCCAAAACAGGCACCAACAACGCCGCCTTCCGCAACGGCGACCGCTTCAACATCATTACAACCACCGGCAGCATAACCAACCAGGGCGTTGAGGTCACCTCGCACTCGTCATTCCTCACATTCACCACTTACAATTGGACCAACCCGAACATCTTCGGCCTGAGAGTGTTAAAATCCACAACCTTTGCCTCCGTCGAGCCCGAGGGCAACTTGGGAAATCTGGCGGCGGCCCTGGATTCGGACGGCGACATCGCCATAGACAATTTTGCCAATGTGGTGGACGAACTCTTGTTCATGAACACGGCCGAATTCACCGCAACCGCGCCGGGATTGACTCCGGCCGCGTATCAGGCCGTGGTGGCCTCGGAGCAGCGGACCACGCAGTATCTGGCCGAAAGCATGTCGGACTGGCTCGAGTCGCGGCATTTTCATGCCTGGTGCTGCTGCCCGGCCATGCCGCTTGCCGATGTAACGCGCCTGCCGCTGACCAACAATTCCATTGCCGACGAGAGCCAGAGCCCTGATAAAGCGAATATAGTTATGAGCCGGCCATTGGAAGAGATGGCCTCTCCGGCCGTGGTCCGCAATCAGGGGCCCGACGACCGCCGCCAGGTGCTCGCCCGGCCCTTCGGCATATTTTTCGACGAGCAGGCCGACGGCGAACACATGGGCTTTCATGCCGGATCGACCGGCGTGCAAGTCGCCCTGGACCGCGCCGCGACCGACGATTTTATCTACGGCTGGGGAGCGGCTTACGCCCGGACCGACATCCGCTTTACCGGCGACCAGGGCGGCGGCGAACTGAGCAACGTCCGCGTCGGCCCCTATCTCAGCCGCTCGTGGGACGATTGGTTTATCGACGGCTCGGCCACCTACGGCTATCACGACGACAACATCACCCGCTATGTAACCGCGGGCCCGATCTTCGGCACGCCCAACGGGAAATACAACGCCCACGATTTCTCGCTCTTCATGGCGGCGGGCTGCGAGCGGAATTGGGGCAACTGGCTGGTTACGCCCCTGATCTCCTTGCAATATATCTTTTATCACCAGAACGATTTCACCGAAACCGATGGCAACGGGACCGAGCTTGCGCTTCTGAACAACGACTCCAACTCGCTGCGCTCGAAAATCGGCTTGCAGTTTTATCGCGTCTGGCAGATTCACTGCGTGCGGTTCGTGCCGGATTATTCATTGGGTTGGGCCCACGAATACCTGGGCGACGACAGCCTCCGCGCCCGATTCGCCGGCGGCACCACGATTTTCGACACCGACCCGGCCGGCGTGTTCCGCGACACAATGTATTTCGGCGCAGGCCTGGCCTTCCTGCCCAACGACCGCACATACCTATTCTGCCGTTACAACGGCGAATGGTCCTCAAGCGGCCAGTTCAACGCCATAAACCTGGGCCTGGCTTGGGTATATTGAGCATTTTCCAATATCCTGGGCGTATTTAATCTGCGTTGAACACGCTGCGGAAAAAATGCTATGGTTGATGGGGAATCGGCGGAGCATTTTCCATGGCCCGGCAGCGAATTATTCATTTGACGAGCATCGACGATTTGCGCTCGGTCGCACCGGCTTGGGACGATCTGTGGTGGCGAAGCGATGTGGCCCTGCCCACTGCCCGGGCGGAACTTTTGGCCCAGTGGCTCGCGCGATTCGCCGCGCACAAGGATTTTCACGCCTTTGTGGTGGAGGAAGACGGCCGCTGGGTGGCGGCGCTGCCCTTGATTTCGCGCAGGCTGGCCGGAGTGCTTTCGGCAGGCACTTTGCCTTGCAACCCCTGGTCGCCGTGCGGGGAATTACTACTCGATTCATCCGCCGACACCTCCTCCGCGCTGGACGCCATGCTGGCCGCCGCCGGCAATGAGGCCTGGCAGTGGCTGTGGCTCAACGATACGGTTTTGCACTCAACGCGGTGGCGGGCATTTGTGAATGCCTGCGATCGGGCAAACGCGGCCCGGGCGACCCACGAACGATATCAAGTCGCCCGCATCAAAATCGCCGCCGACTGGAAGGTTTTCCAGAAAAATCTCTCCCGCGCCCACCGCCAGGCCACAAGCAAGGCTGTGCGGCGATTAGACGATGAAGGCGAAGTGCGGTTTGAAATGCTCTCCCATCTCGAACCGAGCAATGTGCGTCCTTGGCTGGAAAAAGTTTTCGAGGTCGAGGATCGCAGTTGGAAGGGCGTGCGCGGAAGCTCGGTTTTGCGCTCGCCGGGGATGTTCGAGTTCTTCCTCGCCCAGGCCGAACAACTGGCCGAGTGGGGGCAGTTGGAAATCGCCGTGTTGGAATTGGAAGGGCACGCCATCGCCACGTTGTATGGTTTCAGCGCCAAGGGCGTGTATTACGCGCATAAGATCGGTTATGATCCGCGGTTCGCACATTTCAGCCCGGGCCAGGTGATGTTCTGGAACATTCTGGAAAGGTTGCATGCCGATGGGCATTGGCAGGCCGTTGACTGTCTCGGGCCACTGACCGAGGCCATCGCCCGCTGGCGGCCGGCCACGTACACCATCGGCCGCGTGGCAGTGGCCCAGCGGCGTCTCGTCGGCCGGGCGGCGATGCACGCCTATCAAAATTGGTGGCCGGCGGTGCGAAGGTTGCGAAAAAAGCTCTCCGGCAAAGCGACCGGCCAAAGTCCGGTAGAATCGCCGCTTTCCGATCCGCTGGGCGTGCCGGGGTGATCTGCATTATTCAACACGGAGGCACGGAGGTCACGGAGAAGGGGAAATAAATTTATTGCCGTAAGAAAATATATAAATTTTTAGAATGTCATTTATTAACTGGCTTCCGATAAATAATTTCTTATAAACTCCGTGCTCTCCGTGCCTCCGTGTTGTAATCTTAGTTGGCAGATTATTTTCGGATTTCCAAGCACACGCGGACGATGCGGCGGACGGCCTCGTCGATTTCCTTTTGGGTTGTGCTGGGCCCGAGGCTGAAGCGCAATGAACTGGCGACGATTTCACTGGGCAGGCCCATCGCCCGGAGCGTGGGCGAAAGCTCGCTCGATCCGCTGGAGCAGGCCGAGCCTACAGAGCAGGCCACGCCGGCCATGTCCAAGGCTACAAGCAAGACCTGCGCGTCCAGGCCGGGAAAGGCGACGTTGCTGGTCTGCGGCAGGCGCTCGGCGGCGGCGCTGTGGACGATGATCTCCGGCATGGCGGCCTTCAGACCTTCCTCGAACCGCCGACGCAGCGATTCCATTGTCTTGCGATGCGACTCCTGTTCGGCCTGCCAGAGTTCCAAAGCAGTCAGCATGCCCACGGCCAAGGCCACCGATTCCGTGCCCGGCCGGATGCCGAACTGGTGATGCCCGCCGTACAGGATGGGCATTATGGGCACGTCGTGGCGGAGGATTAAGCCGCCAATGCCCAGCGGGCCTTGGAACTTGTGCGCGGCGAAGCTCATGGCGGCCGCGCCGAGGCGCGAAAATCGACGGGAATTTTGCCCACCGTCTGCACTGCATCGGTGTGAAAAAAAACCCCGGCGTCGTTTGAGATTTGGGCAAGTCGGGCGACGGGTTGTATCACGCCGGTTTCGTGGTTGCCCCAAATGACGCTGACCAATCGGGTTTGTTCGCCTAGAAGCGGCGGCAGGTCTTCCGGGCGGACTACCCCCTCAGGCGTAACCCGCAAAGTGTCCAATCGCCAGCCCTGCTCGAGCAGATACTCGGCGGGTTCGATCACGTTTTGATGCTCGACAGCGGAGATGATGATCTGCCCAACCCCGGCCGCTCGCTCGTGTTGTGGGGCCGATTTGAAATCGGTCATTCCTACTAATTCGTGCTGTGAGGCCGATTTGAAATCGGCCCTACTTGCTGATTCGTGCTGTGAGGCCGATTTTGAGTCGGCCTTACGGATCCCGGCCGCACGGGCAATGCCCAAAACCGCCAGATTATTCGCCTCGGTGCCGCTGGCAGTGAAAATCAAGCGGTCGGGCTGGGGACAGGTCAGATCGGCGCCCAGGATGGCGGCAATTCTTTCCCGGGCGTCTTCCAATACCCTATGCGCCTGCTGACCCGGCCGATGCTGGCTGGCCGGATTAGCATAACACTGGGCATAACACCGCACCATGGCCTCGACGACCTCGGGCCTGGTAGGGGTAGTGGCATTATGATCGAGATAAATAGTATCCATCTTTTAGTATTTTGGGTAATATTGGGCATTTTGGCAATGACGAGAAGGCCGTATTTTTAATTCTAACACGGAGGCTCGGAGGATACAGAGATTGATGTTGCCAAAAAACAGCCAAAAGCGGTATTATTCGCCGCTCTTTATCGTAATCGGTAATCAATTATGTATGTTGGGATGACAGTTTAACTGTCATCCCAACAATATTGTGCTGTCATCCCAACAATACTGTGCTGTGATCTCAACAATACATCATCAGCAATTCTGAGATATGAAACATCGTTATACGAACGGCGAGGTTCCGCGGGATATGCAATCTACACAATCGCCGGCGACCATTGCCCTTAGAGCACTGGTGATGCTGGCCTTTATAGTCGGCATTCCGCTGCTTGCGTTTAACGACTCATCGCTGCCTGAGAGGGCCAAAAAAACGCTGGAAAAGATCTGGCCGGCCTTAGCCTCGGCCATTTCGGCAAAGACCGCCAATATATTGCCTGAAGCCCCGCGGTTTGATGTAAAATCTCAAAATTCTCCGGCGGGCCAAACTTTAAGCGGTATATCCAATCTTTCCGGACAACCGACCGCAAACAATCAGCCTAATCTTTTAAATCAACTTGCATCCGGCGGCGGAAAGGATCAATTCGGTCAACCGGCCTCAAATGTCGTCCCGGTCGATTATCAAAGTGCGGTTAAGCCCACCAACGACAAGATCTGTGGCGGTCTTCCAAGTGGCACAAATCAGTTTATGGCCATGCAAGACCGCCTGCGGCAGTTGGGGGCGACTTACTATTTGCTGGAAACCTGGGGTAATCAACGGCAGTTTTTCCGGTTTTATTGCCAAATGGCCGTGGGTGGAAATTCCGGTTATTCACACTATTTCGAGGCCATAAACGCCAATCCCCTCCAGGCAATGGCCGATGTTCTCGCCCAAGTCGAGCAGTGGCGCGGGGGCGGCAATTCGGTGCGGTAATTCTCTTTTGCATGGCAGTAAAGTGGCAGAAAAAGGGGAAATGGGAAAGTAAAAATTTTTTGCCATTTTTTCCTTTCTACCCCTTTCCCTTTTTCCTTCTTTGCACAATGATTTATCAAAATCTACCAGTCGTTTACCGTCGAGAAACGATCTCCTGCGATGGCACATTTTCCTGTTAGTACCGGTTGTTTATTGCGGAGCGTGGCCTTGCGTTATCGTCCCAGCGGGCGAGGTTCGCGTTGGCCGTCCATAAATATGGGTTATAATCGACAAACTCCCCGGGCGACCCCACCGGTGCAAGACTCCCCTATTGGTGGTGGACGGAACGCCCGGGACGAACGGCTGGCCGAACTGGAGGCCATACTTTTTCTGGCCTCGCAGCCCATGACTAGCCGAAAACTGGCAGAGTTGGCGGGCTTGGCGGACGGGACCAAAGCGCGTACACTGATTCGGACACTTAATCGGATGTACGATGCTTGTGGGTGCGCCTTTCGGATCGAGGAGGTGGCCGGCGGATTTCAAATGATGAGCCGGGCGAAATTCGCGCCTTGGTTGCGGCGCCTGCACGCGGCCTGGGTTGAAGTTCGCTTGTCGGCCCCGGCCATGGAAACATTGGCCGTCGTTGCCTATCGACAGCCCATCCTGCGGGCGGAAATAGAAGCCATCCGCGGGGTACAATCCGGCGAAGTGCTGCGACAATTGATAGAACAAGACCTGGTGCGGCTCGTGGGCCGGTCCCAGGAACTAGGCCGGCCGTATTTATACGGCACCAGCAAACGATTCCTGCAAATTTTCGGTTTGAAACATATCGAGGAACTACCTACCAATTACTCTCTTGAAGCGGAAGAGGAGACAAACGTGAAGACCCTCACTATTACCAAAGCTCATCCCGAAGAATTCCCCATCGAGGGCGCGGCCGAATTGATGGAACCCAATCGCGGCCAATTGCCCAAACTTCAAAGTCCTCGCGGGCCGGCCGACGACGAAGACGAGGAGGAGGACGACTTCGACGATATAGACGACGAAGACGAAGAGGACGAGGACGAGGATGAAGACCTCGATGAAGAAGAGCCTTGGGAAGAAGTCGAAGACGAGGACGAAGAAGAGGAAGAAGACGAGGAAGAATTCGAAGACGAGGATGAGGAAGACTGGGACGACGAAGACTGGGACGAAGACGATTGGGATGAAGATGAAGACGATTGGGACGAAGATGAAGATGAGGACGAAGAAGAGGAGGAGGAAAAGTAAGGAGTTTGCCTCTCGCCCCTGGAGCACATCCAACATAAATATAGTGGGTGCCACGGCCACGCTGGCGTGGCGATGCGTTGTTTTCACGGAAAAACATGCCCACGGTAAACGTGGGCATGGCACCCAAACGCCGTTGGAGTCAGTAAATCATTTTGCAGTTTCGACATTGCAGGTCGAAAATGCCTTGCATCCAGGCCGGCGCAAAATGTAAAACCAGAATCCCGCCGCCAGGACCACCATCGCAAGACTGATGTTTTGCGAGATGGTCATTCCCGTGCCGGAAACCGGGGCCTCGTCGCAGCGCAGAATCTCGATCAAGAACCGCGTCACTGCATAGATGCTGATTCCCAGGGCGAAGAGTTCGCCGTCGCGGCGGCAAAAAGACTCCACCGCCAAAAGCAGCAGGCAGATCAAAATCGCGTCGATAAAACTGTAGATTTGCGTCGGCTCGACCGGCAGGCTGCGCTGGCGGATCTCCGCGGCCGGCAAATCCGCCGCCGTTCCGTCGGAGGCCTCGACTTTCAACGGTTTGCGGTCTTGAAAACTAGCCAGTAAAATCGCCTGGGCCTCCCCGGAATTGGAAATCCTCAGGCCGTTGATTTTTTCCAAACGTTCACCCGGTTTCAATCCTGCCCGCCCGGCCGGAGAATCCGGATCCACGGCCAGCAGGACCGGCGCAACGTTGGGATCGCCGCTTAACCTGAATCCGTACATCTGGCCGCGTTCGACCTGGCTGAGATAAGCGTAACTCTGGGGCGGAAAAGTAATGGCCCAAGGCAAATTGCATACGCCGCCGTAACAACAGCCGTTCATCAGGCAGCCCAAACGGCCAAATGCCAAACCCAAAAGCATGCTCGGGGCCATCAGATCGGCCAGGGCCAAGGCCGGCAACTTGTATTTTTTGGCAAAGAACACCAGCCCGCATACCCCGGCAACAAAAGCGCCGTAAACCACTATGCCACCCTGCGTGATGTTTATCATCGCCCCGAGCAAGGCCCATCCGCCGCTCTCCACATAAATGGGATAATATTGAGTGGGCCAATACTCGATGACGTAAAAGGCCCGGGCGGCGATGATGCCGGGAACGATCATCCACAGCGAAAGCGAGTAGATCAAGTCGGCGTCCAGGCCCAGGCGCTTCCCCCGCCACACGGCCAAAGCCGCGGCCGCGACTACCGCCAAAAGCAGCATGATCCCAAAACCGTGGATCGGAAATCCCTGCTCGTCGCACAACGCCGGAAACAGCCAGGCCACGAGCGCGGCTACGATGAGCAGGATGGGCACGTAACTCAACGTGTCGGCGTTAAAACCCTGCCGCCAAGCCAGCCATGCCAGAAGTCCAATGCTAAAAACAACCCAGGCGACCAGTAAAATCCCCTTGCCAAAGACCGGCAGCCCGGCAATCTGAAGCGGTATGTGAAAAAGCGTCTGCCACATTGTCTTAACCAACGATTTTATCCAAGCGCAATTTAGCCCCCGGTGAACACACAGGGGGCCGGGGTTGCATTACTATGTATTATACGAGCATGGCTATTTGATATTACGCTTTCTCCTCACGGCGGTTCAAGCACACAATTATCAATCAACCGCGTGTTTTCGATTTTCACGGCCAGCGCCGCCAATGTGCGGCCGGCAACGGCGTCAACCGGCATTAAGGTTTCCACATCGACCAAAGCGACGTAATCGATTTTTGCGTCCCCGGCGGTCAGAATAACCTTCCGCATCCGCTCGATGATCTTCTCGGCGTTCCGCTCGCCTTGGGCCACAAGCTCGGCGGCCAGTTGCAGGCTTTGCCACAAGACCAGGGCCCGTTGCCGGGCAGGGGGGCTAAGATAGCGATTCCGTGAACTCATGGCAAGACCATCCGCCTCACGAACAGTAGGACAAACCGCAATCTCCACCGGCAAGTTCAGGTCGCGAACCATGCAGCGGATCACCAAGGCCTGCTGAAAATCCTTTTGGCCAAAATATGCCGCGTCAGGCTGGACGATATCGAAAAGCTTAAGCACGACGGTCGCCACGCCGCGGAAATGACCGGGCCGGCATCGGCCCTCCAGCGGCTCGGCCACTTCGCCCACCTCCACCCAAGTGCAATAACCTTCCGGGTACATCTCATCGTCGCCGGGAGCAAAGACCACGTCAGCGTCCAGAGCGGCCAGGGCGTCCAGATCGGCCTGGAGGCGCGGGGATATTTTGCCAGGTCCTCCTGCGGGCCAAACTGGGTCGGATTCACATAGATCGAGACTACCGTGCAATCGCACTGGGACTTGCTTGCCCGCACCAGGCTTAAATGCCCCTCGTGCAACGCGCCCATGGTGGGCACCAGGCCGATCCGCTTCCCCGCCTCGCGCGGCCGATAAAACCGCCCGCAATTCGGAAATCGACGTGATTAATCGTGGTTGGGCGCTCATCCTCTGTTTATTTATCCTCAAATTGGCAAAGTTACATGAAGTTGGGGCGACAGTTGTACTGTCGCCCCTGATTTTTGTGCAGGGACCGGAGTACAACTCCCGTCCCAACGTAATATTAACAATCTGATGCTCAACATTCCATTGCCTGTATTGCCGCCGATACTTCGTTTAACGCCGATTGGACGTCAACGCCTCCGGTTTTCAGCACCGGACCAAGGCCGGGCTGCGAAGCCTGGTCGATGATCGATTGCCGGATGCGATCCACTTGCTCCGGGCTTAAATTTTTTTCCCCGCGCCGGCCGCGGCTCCGGATCCGATCCATAAGCACGTCGAGAGGCGCGTCCACAAGCACGATCAACTTCGGCGCCGCAACCTTTTCGCGGGCCTCTTGCCAGCGCTGTAAAAACAGTGGCCACTGCGACTCGCTCAACCACGCCCGGGCAAATGCGGCCGACTGGTCGAACCAAAAATCGCTCGCTGCCGGCCGGCTGCGATCCCAGTCGGGCGAATCGGCGGCCAACAGATCAGCCCGCCGATGCAGAAATTCTAACTCCACCTGCCAGGCCGTGCCAGCCGGATCGGCGTAAAAGAGCTCCAGGTTTTTTTCGTCAAGCGGCTCGGCAATCAGTCGGGCCGGCGTTTTTTCACACAATTGCCGGGCAAGACTGGACTTTCCGGCGGCAATGGCCCCGGTGATGGCCACGTAGGGCAGCGCGGTATTGAAGATGCGCGAGCAGCCTGGCGATGCTCCAGCCGATTGTCGGATGGCGCATTTCGCCGGCCACCTCGGCCGCCGGCTCCAAGACGAACCGCCGCCAGGCCATGCGCGGATGCGGCAGCGTCAAAGCCGGCGTGGCCAGCACAAGTTCGCCGTATAAAAGCAGATCCAGGTCCAGCGTTCTCGGCGCCCAGATTTCATTGCGCGTGCGTCCGGCCTGGTTTTCGATTTGTTTTAGCATCTCCAACAGCTCCTGCGGTTGCAGGGCGCAATCGAGCACGGCGGCGGCGTTCAAATAAGGGGGCTGATCGGCCGGTCCGCCCGCCGGCGCGGTTTCGTGCAAGGAACTCGCCCTGACAAGGCGGAGATGCGGGCGGCGGCCGAGTTTTGCCAGGGCTTCCTCGATGATCGCGCGGCGATTTCCCAGGTTGGAACCCAAGCCAATAAGACAACTAGACATATCCACCCGAATTTCTCGCCGGGGAGGCAGAAAAGAAAGTGATAAATGAAAAATGATGAGTGCGGAGTGAATTGTTATGAATAAAATATAACAATTATTTTCACTCTGCACTCATCATTCCGCACTTTCTCGGATCGTCATTTCATCTCAAGATAAAATAAGATTGCGTGGGGGGGGCCTTCCGGACCGCGACCATCCGCCGCCGACTGTCGTTCCTTACGGTTGCGCCCCCCAAAAACCAATGTCGCCGCCCATGTCTTGTTTACGCTCCAATCGGGCGGCAAACAAAAACAACAGCCGTCATTCTCTGCAAATCAAAATTCTTGTCAAGAACTGAAAGCTGAGAGTTTTATTATTTCTGGAATTTTTTCCGTTCCGGCCCGGACAATCGCGATGAACCGGCCGCCGGGGGCAATCGGACTTGCTGTTCGGGCAGAGGGGTGAGGATTTTTTCAGGCGGATTTGCCGCCGGGAAAAAACACCAATAATTCGGGGACCTGTAATTTGTCTCGTGCCCAACAATATTGAAAAAATATCGATAATTGTAAATTTCCGGATGGTATATTGCGGTTGGATGATGGAAAACACAAAAACACGTCATATTAGTGCGTTCCGCCAAGCAACAGCCGCAGGGGTTCTGAAATCCATCGTTTTGGAGGCAAGGTATACCCGCCCGATCGGCCCCAGTCGCCTGTGGAGGCAACCCGACGTTCTGAATATCAGCGGCTTGTAATGCGATCATCGTTGATAAAATAAATACCGTGTTACACACAATAAAGGTGATTTTCGGAAATAAAATACGCATAAATAAGCCTCTGCAAATTATCTCAATTACGCAAATCTTCCAAATCCACAGGGAAATAGCCGAAAAAACCATAAAAGTTTTACTAAATAGAAGAATCGGCCTTCTCAAGCCTGCATTTCGAGCCAAACCTGTATTAACATAATACCTGGACCAAATTGCCGATAAAAATCCAGTAGATAATCATGTCCATCTAAAAAAATGCTTGAGAACATGAGCCGACTGAGTAAAATAAAAGGAATAAAAAGGGCTAGACGAGTGTTTAATCGGAGGAGTTTTAATGGAACATCTTAGAATTGCAGTTGCAACTCTTGTGGGTTTAATTGTCATACTGAGTTTAATGGTGGCTTTAGTGATAAGCTCCCAGACTTACAATCCATCATGCCCGATGGAGAAGTGCGAAAGTTTTGCACAATGCGAAATACCTCAGCAGCCTTCAACAGGGCCGGATGCGGACAAAGTTCCCACGCTCGCCCCGCCTCGTTTGATCACACTATCGACGACGGATAGTAATTTACATACTCCGCCATTGGGACAATCAGTTTATGTGCAGGTTAAGGCCGATCGCAACGACGTGGAAATAGGCTGGGCGTCGGCCGATTTCCTAGGGCGATAAAGAGTTACATTCTTTCCCGGCACAACTCGGCAAAACGGCCCAGCACTTTCTCGGCCAGCGTCTGTAAGCCGGGCAGCTCGCGGGGGGTTTTTTGGCGGATAAGCCCTGGATCAATATAATCCAGCGAAGCCAATTCGCCGCAATTGACCGACTCGCCCAGCCAATCTTCGATCATTTCGGCGGTCATCTCGATGTGGAATTGCAGGCCATACGCCTGAGGACCGATGCGGAACGCCTGGTTACGGAATAAGGGACTTTGGGCAAGATGCACCGCGCCCGGCGGCAGGTCAAAGGTATCGCCATGCCATTGGAAGACCGTCAATTTCGGGCCGCACCCGGCAAAGAGCCGGTCCTCGCCTGCCGCAGTGCTCAGTTCCAGCGGGTACCAGCCGATTTCCTTAATCGAACCGGGATAAACCTTGGCCCCACAGGCCTTGGCCAGCATCTGCGATCCCAGGCAAATGCCCAGCAAGGGTATGCCGGCCTCGACGGTCTGACGAATCCACTGGATTTCGTCACTAAGATACGGGTGCTTTTCCACCTCGTCTACGTTCATCGGTCCGCCCAGCACCACCAACCCCCCGCATTTCCTGCAATCGAATGAACAGGGATATTCATGCAATACATCAAGATATTGGTATTCCACGCCGGCCTTGGCAAAAATGTTTTCCAGCGTGCCCGCCGATTCGTGGGCAACATGGCGGATAATAATGATGGGCTTGGACATGGGAAGTATTCAGTTTTCAGTTAATAGTTTTCAGTTTATGGCCAAGTTAACCAATAGTCCAGCCATCTTTTCCCATCTTCCCTGAATTGCTAATTTGGTGTAAATATAGCTGTAGCAACACCGACAACTGAAAACCATTTACTGAAAACTTCTTACCGTGAGCGAACCGCAGCGAATACAACCACGCACGTTAAAAGGCTTTCGCGATTATCCGCCCGAGGCGATGATCCCGCGGGAGCGGCTGATCGACACTTGCCGGCAGGTGTATCGTTCGTACGGATTCAGCCCCATCGACACGCCGGCCCTGGAATATTTGGAAATTCTGGCCGGCAAGGGCGGTGAAGAGACCGACAAGCAGCTTTACAAGTTCAAGGACCATGGCGGTCGCGAGGTAGGATTGCGTTTTGATTTGACGGTGCCCTTGGCCCGCTTCGCCGCCCAGCACGTGGGCGAGTTGGGCATTCCGTTTAAGCGATATCACATCGCCACGGTTTGGCGCGGCGAAAATACGCAGCGCGGCCGGTATCGCGAGTTCATGCAGTGCGACTTCGACACCATCGGCACCCGGTCCATCGCCGCCGACATCGAAACGACGCTGGTCATCCACGACCTGATGCAGGCCATCGGATTTACGGAATTTACAATCCATTTGAATAACCGCATGCTGCTGACTGGATTGCTGGAATGCCTTGGCTTGTCCGACCGCGCGGTGACTGTACTCAGAGTCCTGGATAAACTGGGTAAAATCGGAACTGAAGCGGTAAGCGACGAATTGACTTCCAATGCCGGGACCACGCTGGAACAGGCCAAACAAATCGTGCAACTTTCGGGTATTACCGGTAATAATAACGAGATTCTGCGGCAGGTTGAGCCGCTGGTCTCGGCCAGTCAAACCGGTCGGGAAGGGGTGGCAAAATTGGCCGAAGTGCTTTCCGCCGTCGCGGCGGCGGGAGTGAACGAGTCCAGAGTGAAAATCGACGTATCGATCGCCCGGGGCCTGGATTATTACACCGGCACGGTGTTCGAGACCTATCTCGACGCCCTGCCGGGCATCGGCAGCGTGTGTTCCGGCGGGCGGTACGACAATCTGGCCGGGCTTTTCACCGCGCAGGAACTGCCCGGCATCGGGGCCTCGCTGGGACTGGATCGGCTCTTGGCGGCGATGGATGAATTGCACATGATCGAAAAGGTCGCCACGCCTGCCCCGGTATTTATTCCCTACTTCGATTCTTCCCGGCTGCACGACTATTTGAAACTGGCGGCGGCATTGCGCCATCGGGCATCGGCGTGGAAATCTTTCCGGAACCAAAAAAACTGGGCCAGCAACTCAAATACGCCGACCGCCGGGGATTCCGCGTGGCGCTTATCGCTGGCGGCGACGAATTCGCCGCGGGAACGATCCAAGTGAAAGACCTGCAAAAGGCCCAACAACAAGACGTCCCATTGGAACCCGACGCCGCAAGCGTAATTAAGGCCGTGAAGGAAATCATTTCCGGGAAATAAAGGATAAATGTCCACCTGTAAATCATCGCTAAAACAATCCCGGGCGATTCTCACTCGACGCTGGAATTTTCCGGCGGCGGAGCGCGGGCGTGAGTCGATCGCCGTTTTCGCGGGGCTATGCGTTTGTGCGGCTTTAACATTGGCCTTGCGCCGCGTTTCCGGGGTCCTGGTGCATCCCTTGCCCATGGCCGCGCTGATTTGCACGGGATTCCTCGCGGCCATTACAATATTTGGCATTCGCATGCTGCGGCAGTGCTGCCCGGGTCGAAGTCCATCATCCCGCGGCGATCTGATCATGGATATAATGCTTGGGATGTCGCTATTGATTTTCGCCGCGGCGCTTAGCCTGCCCGGCACAAGCGCCTGGGGTCTGGGCTGTTTTTGGGCATTGATTGCCGCATCCGAAATTTGGGCCTGGTCGCCTGGGGTCGGGCAGTGGTTTCGCCGGCTACGGGGGGAAAAAACCGGTCCTGAAAAATTCCGCATCGATCAGGCGCAAACGGCCGCGGCCCACATCGAGCCTGCCCGCATGTCGCCCGCTGCGATTTCCGACTCCTTAACCATGCCTATTATGCCGGAAAAGGACGTAAGCCAACATCTTGTCCGCTCGTCGACCGCGCAGGGCGGCGACATGCTTTGCGGCGTCATGCGATTGGATTTTTCAGCGGGCCAGAGGACGGGCAATTTGCACGTGGCATTTTGCCCGCCGTTTGCCGCCATACCGGAAATAACCGCCGTGCAAGTAGACGGCCCGGAG
Organism: Pirellulales bacterium; assembly: GCA_963838495.1. Classification (GTDB taxonomy): domain Bacteria; phylum Planctomycetota; class Planctomycetia; order Pirellulales; family Thermoguttaceae; genus JBEKIK01. The sequence goes on from CAWIRC010000001.1 coordinate 3,017,750, forward strand.
GCGCGGATCAAGATCGCACAATTGCTGCCTTATGGCGCCCGCATGGATGTAAAGCTTGCCGAGCCAAGCGACCAGGCGGCCGGCGTCCTGGTGCAAATAACAGCCTGGATCGAGCGCCAAAGATAACCTTATCTTCAGTTTCGGCCATCTAAGAGGCAAAAAGCACGGGCCGATTCCCTGAATCTTTTGTTCTTATTTTTATTATCACCCGCCCCTAAATTGGGTTATTGTAATTGACTGCGAATTTTGCTATGCAAATGTACGATTAATCTTTTTAAAAGGCGTTTACGGATAGGGGGGGTGCGATGTTTCAGGCTTTGATCTTCTCCAAACCGCCCTGCAGGTATTTTTTCTTTCTACTTACTTAGAAACGCAGCGTCAGTAATCTCATGAAACCTTGCATCTGTTCGCCATGCCGTTAACGCGGCATTCGGCGCTGTGCAATACAATGCGGATTTTTTATCAGAAAAGGAGAATCACATGAGCAGACATTTCGGGTTTCGCCGCTGGGCAGGCATACGGTTTATTAACAGACCGCGACTGGCAGGCGCATTGCTTTTGGCAATCGCATTTTGTTTATTCGCATCCGCGGCGTGCGCGGATACTTGGACTGGAGCGGCCCAGTCGCCGGCCAACCAAACTCGTTCCTGGAACATAGGGGGCAATTGGGCGTTGGGAGTTATTCCCCCGGCGAACGATAACGATCAATTCAATCCCGCCGGCGAAGGCACAATTAATCTAAACGGAATCCAATCGGCCGGGATAATGAACTTTGCCAATTTTTCCAACTACATAATCGCCACAGGCGCAGGCCCCTCCACTCTGAATATGATGGCTCCGGCAGCCGGCGTAAGCGCTATCTCGCTGGGCGAGGGCGTGCGCGACACTTATGGCGTTGATTACTTCACCGAAGGTCCGCAATTCACTGCCGATGTCGCTCTCAATGCGCCTCTTTCGCTCAACCTCGGCCTGCCGGCGGGTGGCGGCGTTAACTCGGCAATGATGTTTTCCGGACAAATTTCCTCGACCGTGGCCGGCAACATAATTAATTATAACGGCTTCGGCGAGGGCACCGGGTGGTGGATCACCTCTAACAACAGTTTCGCCGGCGGAATGACAATAAAGATCGTTGACGGCGGCGGCGGAAGCGGTGGCAGTTCGACGGGCTACACCCTGCATCTGGTGCAACGCCGATTTCCGGCGGCCGAGTCGATCAGGCCAATATTGTACTCCTCTCCTCTCGTTGTTCGCTGGGATTGCAGGACAACACCAATCCCGTGAACACGTACTTGAACCTGGTTGACGTTTATAGCGGCAATATATTCGCCGATCGCAATTATCAAGTCGCCGACATTCAAGATGGTGTGAAAAACATTAAACAAGTCATTCAAAACGGAGTTAACCTTCACGACTGGATGACCTGCGGCTCTTGGCCGCTGTACGGCACTTTCGGCAGGACCAATAACGGTTTTTCGGTCGAGATCACTAATCTGACCTGGTCGACAACCAATCCGGCCATAACCACCGTGGGAATCCGCGTCCAAAACGGCAACCTTACCGAAAACCGCGGCGGCAGCCGATACGTCAGCGGCGCCAATCGACTGCAAGAGGCGCACAACTATACCTACGTGGATATGGCCAACGAAATAGCGGCCGTAAACCTGCTGGAAAAAGACGGCCCCGGCGTGCTGGCCATCGATAAAGTCAACGGCGGAATAAACATGTGGATGAACACGAATTTGCTCGCCCACGAGGGAGTGTTGCGACTGGGTTCTGCGCTTACCCTCCCCCATACGTTTGCGGCTGGCCTGGGAGTCGATGTCCGCGCAGACGCCGCGGTGGGCATCGGCTGGAATACACCGGTTGACCTGAGCGGATTAACCTTCCCACCACCCCTCCCCCCAAATACACCGTTTACGATTACACCCGGCTCGGCGGTGGTGGGTTCAATTATCGGACAAGTAGGCGCTGTGGACATCGACCAGTGGAACCATAATCCTGCGCCTGCCGTCATAGACACCAACATTTGGACGGCACTTGCCGGCTGGACTTATCTGCGCGTGGGTTCAAGCATGGGCGCGGACGCCGATTTCGACCCTCATCCTCTAGCAGCCAAGCACGCCAGCACCTTGGCGACCATTTATCCATATCGCTTTGGAACGTGGGAATACCTCCTCGGCGGCGGCGGCGGCACCCTGGAAATCGATTCCCAACTGAATAATTTCGGTTCACCCGTCACCTCCTTGCAAATGGGCACCACCGGCACTCTGCTGCCCGGCCGAATTACACTCGCTCCAGTCGCCGGCTTCAATGGTTATGCAGGCAATACCGACATCGCCGCCGGCACCCTGCAACTCATTCCGGCAGGTTCCATAAACTTCACCGCCTTGGTAAATCTAAGCACCTATGACAAAAACATAACCAACGGCCTTTACGCCAATCCCGCACCCGGATACTCCTGGACGGGACCCGGCCAGTTGCTCTTGGAGGCCGGAATGGCCGGCGCCAATAACTGGGACCTCAACTGGTACACCGCCAACGGCGGCCTGCCCCTGAAAAATTGGCTCACGCTTAACGGCGGCATTATCGGCTGGACCAGCAATGTCCTTGTGACGGGAGTGCCCGGGACCTACGGCCCTCCAATCACCTCCGATCTGAATCCCGCAGTCTCCCCGTTCGTCAACGTGCTGGGGCTTGGCGGCGAATACAGCGCGGGAACCATGATTACTACGTTCCAAATCAAGGACAATATCGCCGCAGGGTCCCCAGTCCTCCTCTATAAAGCCGGAAAAAATAGCATCCTGAATCTAAGAGGCTTTGCCGGCCCCAACCTCTACACCGGCGGTACGATTATCGCCGGCGGCGAAATCCAGGTAAACGATGCCAAGCAACTCAATGCCGAGGTGGGCGGCAACGGCGGACCAATCTGCATCCTCAACGGCGGACGCCTGCACATTCTCGTCGGCGGAGCAGACACTAATTTCATTGTCCCCATCAAAGTCAATACCTCGGGCACGCCCGATCCCATCAAAAACTGCGGCAGCGTAATCGACGTCGAGCCCGGGGTAACCGCCACGCTAAAAGCGAATTTCGACTTCGCCTGGAAACCCACTGCGTATCTGGAAAAAGACGGCAGCGGCACGTTGGCCTACGTTGCTCCGGCCCCCACGGCCGTCGCACCGGGCCCGGGCGCGACCAACGCCTGGGGCTTGAAACTCACCGCCGGACTGGTCACGGTAAACCAAATGCCCGTCAATCCCGGCGCCGCGCCGCTCTATCCCGGCGCAGACAGCGGACCGGTAATCTTCAACAACGGCAATCTGGAAGTCACTCAAGTGCCGGCAGGCATGGTGTGGGACAAAAATCCGGCTTACGGATTCCGCAACATCGTGTCCTTCCAAAACACCATCAGCACCGTGACCGTGGACGACAACGCCATGTTCCGTACCCACGGAATAGTGCCTAACGAGATCCTGGGTCGAGTCATTTTCGTGGCCAACGATCTCGACGGCACTCCAAGCGACAACGTGGTTGATCTATCGCGAAACATGGCCCCCGCCGGCGCGGCCTCCATGCCCTCCGATTTCAGCCACGGCAACGGAACATTGAGCTTCAGCGGCGTGACGGTCTTTATGTCCGGCGGCGGACTAGCCAACGACCTGAACGTGCTGCCGCGCGATGTGGGCTTCACCCTGGAACTGAAAAACGGCGTAGTGTTTAACGCCAGCAGCCAGAATAATGTTTATGGCGCCGTGATATTCAACACTAGCTCGACTACGTCCATCAAAATCGACGCCGAGAACGCCAATGCCACGCCCTCTCTGCCCATCCCGCCGTACTACCAATTCGGCGTGAATCCGACGACTTGGAGCATCTTCGGCACAGGACTGACATCTTGGAACGGCACGACAGAAAAGATCGGACAGGGCACGATCCAGATTATGCGCGCTCAAGGCGCGCCGGTAGTAGTCGATCCCAGCACGTTATTGAAGATCTCCGGCGGCACATTCGAGGCCGGCGGCACCGCCGATCCGTTCACCGACACCTCAACCAGCCTGTCCTTGGACATCCTCAACAACAGCACCCTATCCGGGCTCTTGATCTCACAGGGCGTTAAAAATGTGGATACCATCACGGGCACGGGCAATACCACCCTCAGCGGGACAGGGACGAAATTGACAGTCACTTCCATCGCGCAGAACACTGTTACACTAGGGGCCGGCTGCACGTTGACCATCAGACCCCTGCCCGGCGGTCCAACGGCCGCCGGCGGCATAACCCCGGTGCCCGAGCCCGCAACCTGGCTCCTACTGGTCCTGGCCGCGGCGGGATTGTCGATTTGGCCCGCCCGCAACCGCCTTTTTAGGAGCGGCGAACGATAAACACACTCACATAAATCGGGTTAGTACTGGAGTTTTGCAAATTTCTCCCCTCTCCCTTTGGGAGATGGGCAGGGGGTGAGGGGCTAGTGAAGCTGTGTAAACTTGGCAAGTCGTTTTTCATCAAAACACCCTAACCCTAACCATCTCCAAGTGGGAGAGGGGACAAAGAATCCAAAATTTGCATAACTCCAGTTAGTATTTAAAATAATCAAGGCGGCCGGAACCCCGCGAGGTTCCGGCCATTTTTTTCTCTCGTTTGAATGGCGGTTTAGCCGCCTTCCCATAATGTCTAAAAACCCCCCTCTCTCGCTAATATGGGTTATAGTAATAGTTCACGATATTTGTTATGTATCTGGGAATAGTGCTTTTTTCACACTCATCATGTAACTATATGCCACAAATGTATTCTCTTTTCTATTTAGGAGGGTAATCATGGAGACCCAAATTAAAGTGTGTACGTTAAGCCATGTTTTCATGGCGCATCGACCGCGATTGACGGTCATGATTTTTTTTGGCCTTGCATTAGGCGTGTTTACGTGGGCGGCGAATGCCGATACTTGGACCGGTGCGGGACAGATTTCGGCAATCCAGGATCGCGATTGGATTATACCCGGCAATTGGTTTAATAATGCCGTTCCCGTCGGCGAGATCGATCGATTCAAACTTACAGGCGACGGGACAATTGCACTTTTCGGGAACCAATCGGCGGGAGGATTGATCTTTGAGGATTTCACGGACACGCGTTTGTATCCCGATGTGTTGGGACCTGCCCCGCTGGCATTGGTCAATGAACCTGGTGGCGGAGGGGTTCCGCCGAAGATTCGCTCGGGCGAAACGCTCCGCGACACCTACGGCGTGGACTATTACACCACAGGTCCGCAGCTTGCGGTGGATTTGCAGCTAAATGCGGCGCCGAGGTTCGAAATCGGCAATCTTGGCGCAGGCACCGTTGCCGATAAATCGGCGATGCTTGTTTCCGGCGTGATGACATCGATCGCCGGCAATACCATCACTTATAACGGCTACGGCACGGGGACGAGTTTGTGGTTTACCCAAAAAAGCACGTTGGCCGGAATCACCGTCAATGTAAACGCCGTAGGCGCGGGCGGCGGCGGATACATCCTGAACCTGGCGGACAACGGACGGATCGATCAGGCCACTATCAACCTCAACGCCTCGCAGTGTTACCTCGGCTTGCACGACACGCAAAACGGCCCGGCGGCGGTGCAAGACACTATCAACTCCTATGCCGCCGACATCTTCGCCGACCGCAGCTATCTGCAAAACGACTTGAACAATCTTGTTAATGTACTGCAAACGATCAACGGCACGGTCCAAATCCGTCAAAACAACGCCAAATTCGGGGGCACAGGCACATTCGGGCGGACGAACAACGGGTACTACCTGCGAGTTGCAACCCTGAAATTTACGGAAACGTCGACGGTGGACGTGAACAATGGGAATCTCACCGAAGACCGCGGCGGCAGCCGCTACATAAGCGGGGCAAACCGCCTGCAAGAGGCGCACAACTACACATACGTCACCAATCTGAACGCCGTGGCCCAACCGCTTACGAAAAGGGGCTCCGGCGTGCTGGCCATCGAGAGGGTCAATGGAGCCGGCCTGTGGCCGAAGGCGCCGACCGTTCAGGCCGGCGTGCTGCGACTGGGCACTCAAGCCGTCGCACATTCGCTACAGCCGGCCGATTGGATTACGGTGGCCCCCGACGGTGGAGTGGGCATTGCCTGGGATTCGACAATCAATTTAAGAGCGGCGGCGCCGCTGCCTTTAAAGATTATACCCAGCGCGAACATTATCGGCCAATCGGGGGCGATCGATCCCGATTTGTGGAACTTCCTCTTTACCACTGCAAATCCTCTGATCGACCCCAATGTGAATCCCCTAGCCGGCAACCTGACGTATTTGCGCATCGGTTCGAGCATGGGGGGCGACGCCAGCTTTGACACGCAACCGCAGGCGGCCAAACACGCCAGCATCGCGTTTATGAACAACCAGGGACTAGTATCGCAGATTATTCCCTACGTTATCGGGCCGAACAACTGCAACATCTATTATTTCGGCGGCGGGGGCGGCACATTGCGCGTTAACGCGCAATTGGGTAATTATCAACAACGTACTACGATGTTCGAGATGGGGACCACGGGCACGTTGTTGCCCGGCGCGTGGCGCTTAATCCCGGCGGCGATACCATCCAGGAAGCGAACACTTACACGGGCGGGACGGAAATTTCCGCCGGCACGCTGCAATTGATGAAACAGGGTTCGGTCTGGGGTTCAGCCTCGGTAAGCCTGTGGACTTACGATCAGAACATCACCAACGGATTGTACGCCAATCCCAGTCTCTACCATCACCCCCTGTGGGAAGGCCAGGGAAATTACACTTGGACCGGCCCGGGCCAGTTGCTATTGGATCCCGTTTTAAATCCGGCGGATCCCAATTATAGATATTGGAACCTGGAATGGTACCTTGCACAGGGCGGGCAACCTGGCGGACCCGTGCCTTTGATCAACGTCCTAACGCTTGACGGCGGCGTAATCGGATGGACCGGAAACGTTATTTTACCCAATGTGCCCGGCAGCTATGGATTCACCGTCAATTCCAATCTGAATCCGCTTGTGCCGGCGCAGGTCAACGTGCTGGGTTTGGGCGGCGAGTACAGCGCCGGCACGATGACGACCCAGTTCCAGATCACCGACAACAATCCTCCGCAGGGCGGTTCGATTCCCGTGCTCCTTTACAAGGCCGGCAAGAATAGCAAGCTCGATTTGACGCAATTCCAGCCCGGCTTGCCCAACATTTACACCGGAGGGACAATCATCGCCGGGGGCGAGATCATCATCGACAACGCCGCCCAATTAAACGCCCACGAGGGAAATCTAAACGGCGGACCAATAGCGATCCTCAACGGCGGGCGGCTGCACGTTGCGGGCATTGCGGGAAACCAGGTCAATCTATTCAATCCCATCATGATAAACACCGCCGGCACGCCGGACACCGTGAAAAACTGCGGCAGCGTGATCGAAGTGGACGCAAACGTCAGCGCCACGCTTTGGGCCAACCTCGACTTCTCCTGGGCGCCCACCCGTTACTTGGAAAAGGAGGGTTCCGGCACGCTGATCTACGCCGCGCCCGCACCCGTAATACCGGGATTGAAAAATGCCTGGGGATTGAAGCTTACCAACGGATTGGTGGTTCTAAATCAATTGCCGGTGAATCCCGCTTCAGACTCCGGACCCCTGATCCTGAACGGCGGTAACCTGAGCGTAACAGCGGTTCCTGCAGGCGTGCTCGATACCAATCCGGCTTATGGATTCCGCAATATAGTATCGTTCCAAAACACTGTCAGCACGATTACGGTGGATGACAACGCCATGTTCCGCACCCACGGCTTCGTGCCCAACGAGATTGCCGGAACGGTGAAATTCCAGGCCAACGACCTGGATGGGATTCCCGGCAATAGCGTGGTCCACCTGTCGCGCAACTTGGCCCCCTCCACCAATCCTACTCCGCTGAGCGATTACAGCCGCGGCAGCGGCGCCATGACATTTACTGGGGTGACAGTGTACATGTCAGGCGGTGGATTCAACAATGATTTGAATGTTCTGCCCAGAGACGCGGGCTTCGTGCTCCAACTTAACGACGGCGTTTGGTTTAACGCCAGCAGGCAGAACAACGTCTACGGCGAAGTGAATTTCAACAACACTAATCCCGCAAATCCGGCTTCATGGGTCAGGATAGACGGCGAGGAGGCCAGTCCGCCAGTGCCTGCTCCGCCCACACCCCCTTATTTGTTTACTACGACGTCCGACACCTGGACGATCTACGGCACCGGATATACCACCTGGTCCGGCACGACCGAAAAATTCGGCTGGGGCACCGTGGCCATCAAACGCGATGCCGGCACGCCAGTTGCCGTCAACGCCAACACACTGCTGCAAATCACCGGCGGCACCTTCGAGGCCGGCGGCACCGCCGATCCGTTCACCGACAATACCCTAAGCCCCGGCCTCTCCCTGGACATCGTCTGCAACAGCACCGCCACCGGACTGTTGATCTCCCAGGGCGTTAAAAATGTCGATACCATCACGGGCACGGGCAACACCACCATCAACGGCCCGTCAGGCACGGAACTGATCGTTACCTCCATCTTGCAGAACACTGTTACAATAAGGGCCGGCTGCACGTTGTATATAAGACCCCTGCCCGGCGGTCCAACGGCCGGCGGCGGCATAACCCCGGTGCCCGAGCCCGCAACCTGGATCATGCTGGTCCTGGCCGCGGCAGGGCTATTGAGCCGGCCTTCACGGACTCGACTTTTTAAAAAAGGCGTTTAAAAACATGCATGCATAAACTTGCATAAATTCACATTAAAAATAATCAAGGCGGTCGGAGCCGGAGGCAAGGTTCCGGCCGCCTTTTTTTGCCGCGATAGAGCGCGCTTCGGGCAGATAGCCGCAAAGGAACAGCGGCACGGTGATTAAAAATATTTTTGCACATGGATTTCCAGAAAACCCCCCATAACGGGTTATTGTATATATAAAAAAAGCTCTTTATACAAATGATAAGCTTTTTAAAGGTTTTGGGAGTGCCCAATTAAGATACTTTGCTCTTCATCAATCCGCCCTTCAAATAATTATCAATTGGCTTCATGACTGATTCAGTTTACATGAGCCAATTAAATTTTGCATAGTAGCGCCACGCCTGAAAACAGGTCATTTGGCGTTTTAATTCTTTAAAGATCAGATTTCAAACTGCTCGAATAAGGGAGGGTACTTATGGAGGCCAACTATCGAGCCTGCGCATGGATCAATTTGCGGCCGTTTTACAGGCCGCCAATGGCTATTGCCATTGTTTTAATCATTTTGTCAGCGGTGTTTTCGCCCGCGGCAATGGCGGACAATTGGACCGGGGCGGGCCAGGCGCCGGCCAATCAAACGCGCGATTGGAACCAGCCATCCAATTGGGCAAATGGAATCAATATTCCTCCCGCTAACGATCAAAACACACTCACGCCTATTGGCGAGGGTAAGATTGAACTAAACGGCCGGCAATCGGCCGGTGCAATGATCTTCAACAATTTTACCTACACCGCCATTGTTCCCGGCGAACTTCCCGCCGATTTAACGATGGTCAATCCACTACAAGGCGGTTCGCGAATAACAATGGGCGAGGGCGTGCGCGACACATACGGCGTGGACTATTTCACGGCCGGACCACAGTTCACCGCCGACGTGATCCTGGGCGCTCCCCTGGCCGTGAATCTCGGGACAAACGCGGCCAACCGACTTAACTCGGCAATGATGTTTTCCGGGCAGATCGGCAATCCGCTCACTAACCCGCTGACATATACCGGGGCTGGAGGCGGCACTAGCCTATGGATCTCTTCGTATAACGAGTTTAATGGGAGCCCGCTTAATCCTGTTACCATCACCTCCGGTGGGGGCGGCAATGGCGGTTATATATTGCATCTGGTCGACGCCGGGCGGTTAGACGGCACGCTCCTTAATCCCACTCCCATCGTTTTGCAGTCAGTCAATAGTTTTCTGGGATTGCAGGACAACACCGGAGGCGGCGTTCCACCCGTCGCCAATCAGTATTTCAACTGGGTGAAATCCTCCAGCGGCAATGTTTTCGCCGATCGCAGTTATCAACTCAACGACTCCGACGCCACGGTGAATGTATTACAGAAGCTCATGGGCGGAGTGACGGTTTATGGGGGAACGGCCAGGTTTGGTGCGGGCGGCAGCAGTGATTTCGGGCAGACCAACAATGGCTACGGCATCCGCCTGGCGAGTTTGAATTGGGATACCGTTCCCGGTTCGCTAATGATCAACGTCAATAACGGCAACCTTACCGCAGGCCGCGGCGGCAGCCGCTATGTCAGCGGCGCAAATCGACTGCAAGAGCCGCACAATTACACATACGTTGACAACGCGTCTGAAAATGCGGGAAACCTCGTGCAGCTTACAAAAGCAGGCAATGGAGTTCTTGCCATCGAACAAGTCAACGGCGGAGGGCAATGGAAAAAAGCGCCGCGGATCAATCAAGGCGTGTTGCGCCTGGGAACTCCTACCCAATCGCATACTATCCTTGTTAATGAGAGCATAACATTACAATCGTCAAACACGGCCCTCGGCTTGGGTTGGGATGCTTTTATCGATTTAAATAATAGTTGGGCGGGAGGCATCAAGCCCTTCGGCGTCACCCCCGGCGGGAATGTTTCCGGCCAATCCGGTGCAGTGAACATCGATCTGTGGGGACATGGCATTCTCGGCAACACCGTGGATCCGAATGTGTTGAAAAACCAGACTCTCACTTACCTCCGCGTGGGTTCCAGCATGGGCGGCGACGCCAGTTTCGATCCGCGGCCCAATTCCCTTAAACACGCCAGCACCTCGGCAACAATTGTCCCCGCACGCGCTCCACAATCGCAAAGGTACTACCTTGGCGGAGGCGGGGGAACGCTGCAAATCAATTCGCTGTTGGTAGACCATTTCCCGAACACATCCTCTATCACTAGCTTGGAGATGGGCACCACGGGCAATTTATTGCCCGGCCGAGTCGCCTTAAATCCAGGCGGGGAACAAAATGGAAACAATACGTATACCAGCACCACGGACATCTGGGCCGGCACGCTGCAACTGATGAAACAGGGATCTTTACGGGGAACAAGCGGCATCAGCTTAACCACCGATTGCCTTAATATTACCAACGGTCTCTATGACAATCCAAATCGTTTTAACAATACATCGTGGAAGGGCCCCGGCCAGTTGTTGCTCGATCCGGTTACGGACCCGGAAAGCCCCAACTTCATGGACTGGAACTTAAGCTGGTATAAGGCCAATGGCGGAGGGCCGTTGATTAACGCTCTTAACCTCGACGGCGGCGTAATCGGCTGGACCGATGACGTCATCCTTACAGGCGTGCCGGGCAACAACTATGGAACACCGATCACCTCTAATCTGGGGAACGTTCAATGGTCGGTCAACGTACTGGGTCTGGGCGGCGAGTACAGCTCAGGCACAATGACCACTTCTCAGTTCGTTATTACCGATTCTCAACATCCTGTACTCCTTTATAAGGCCGGCATTAATAGTAAACTCGATCTGCGGCAGACTCCAGGTGGCGTAAACACCTATACTGGCGGGACGATTATCGCCGGCGGTGAAATCATCATCAACAATCCTAATCAAATATGCGCCGGTCCATTCGGAGGCATGTATGGCAAACCGATCGTTATCCTGAATGGCGGGAAACTACACATTACCGAAGGCTTCAGCGGCCTTTTAGACAAATCAATCATGATCAACACCGACGGCACGCCCAATTTACAGAAAAACTGCGGCAGCGTGCTCGAGATAGACGAGGGCGTCATTGTCGAAACTTGGGCATTATTCGACTTCAGTTGGGCCCCTGCGCAATACTTGGAAAAAACAGGCCTCGGCACTTTCTTATACAACGCCCAGGGACCCTGGACGCCGACTCCAGGCCCGGCCAATGCCTGGGGGTTGAAATTGACCGATGGCCTGGTCATTGTCGATCAGTTGCCGGTCAATCCCGGCAATGATACCGGACCGGTGATCTTCAATGGGGGCAATCTCGAAGTAATCCCGCTTCCGTTTCCGGATTATAACGAAGATCTCCCTTATGATCCTGCCTATGGATTCCGCAACATCGTATCATTCCAAGGCACTGGCGCGCTGCCCAATCAAAACACCGTGACCGTAAACGATAACGCCATGTTTCGCACGCATGGATCTGTGCCTAACGAAATCCTCGGAACGGTGCATTTCATTGCCAACGATAATGATAGCAATCCTAGCAACAACGTGGTCCATTTATCGCGGAACATGAGCCCGGCCGGAGACGGTTCCCCCGGCTATAACTCCCGCGGCAACGGCACGCTTACCTTCGAGGGTGTGACGGTCTATATGTCCGGCGGCGGGGCGGGCAACAGCCTCAGTGTCTTACCCCAGGAGGCGGGCTTTACCCTAAAACTCCGCAATGGCGCGGTCTTCTATGCCAGTCAACAGAACACCGTCAATGGCAATGTGTACTTCGAGAATACTAACTCGTCCCCAGTGCAAATCGACGGCGAGGAGGCCAGTCCACCCACACCGGCGTCTTTATATACCTTTACTTTGGTCCCCCAGACGTGGGTCATTGCCGGCACCGGTCTTACTTCATGGCTCGGTACAACCGAGAAAATAGGAGCGGGCACCGTAGCGATTAAACGCTCGCAGGGCGCGCCTGTCGAGGTCAACCCTGATGCGTTATTGAAAATCTCCGACGGCACCTTCGAGGCCGGCGGCACGGCCGATCCGTTCACCGACAACACCCTAAACCCCGGGTTGTCAATGGACATCGTCAACAACAGCGCCGCCCCCGGACTGCTGATCTCCCAGGGCGTTAAAAACGTCGATACCATCACCGGCACAGGCAATACCACGGTCTCCGGCCCGGCCGGCACGGAATTGATAGTCACTTCCATCGCGCAGAACACTGTTACACTCGGGGCCGGCTGCACGCTGACCATACGGCCCCTGCCCGGCGGCCCAATCGCCGCCGGTGGCATAACCCCGGTGCCCGAGCCCGCGACCTGGATCATGCTGGTCCTGGCCGCGGTGGGATTGTCGATTTGGCCTGCCCGTAACCGCTTTTTTAAAAGCGGCGTTTAAAAACATGCTTGCATAAACTTGCATAAATTCGCATTAAAAATAATCAAGGCGGCCGGAGCCCGGCGCAAGGTTCCGGCCGCCTTTCGAACAAAATCATTGTCCCCTCTCCCGACCAACCGACCACGCCGACCAACGCGACCCTGCTACGCATGGTGCCCCGTTGGTGCCCGATGGCGCCCGTCGGCGCCGGAGAGGGTGGAATTGAAGGCGATCGGCCTGATAGTTATGCCGCCATGCCTTGGTTTTTCACGCGAACGGCCAGCATCAAGACCGCCGTGCACAAGACAAAAATAAACGGCCCTTCGCACATGGTCCAAGCCCGCGGCATGACAAGCACAACGTCGAGCGACAGCATCAAGGCCCCAAAAACCATGCCCAGTAAAGCCAGGCAGATAATAAACGGCCGATAGCGCCGCACGTCCAGCGACACGTAAAGCACCAGCGCCCCGTGCAAGGCATACATGGCCGAGAGCGACCGGGTCAGGTATCCGACGATGGCCGTATCGGGCAGTTCGCCCAGCCCGACCGCCCGGTTGATCGCCGCCATCCAGGAGTGCGGAAAACAAACCGGCGCCAAGGCCAGAAGCATCACCCCGGCCGAGACCCGCAGGAGAATCACCAAAATCTTTTCAGCCCGCATTTTCCCATCCTCGCGATTGAATCGCTTGAATTATTCTCCGCACAATTGTATTTCGCTTGTTCCGCATTGCAATCCAGGGCGGCGGCCCGGTTTGCACGTGCCGGGTACTGAAAACCGGCGGCGGTCCTTGCAAAACCGGCCGGCAACGGTTAAATTGTCGTTTTCCTCTCGGCTGCGAGCGACAAGAGATCCATCTTCCAGACGGTTTTCCATGTTCAATTTCCTGCCCCGCAACACCAAGTTTTTCGCCTACTTCGACCGCGACGCCGAAGTCCTGGTCCGCTGCGCCGAGCAGTTTTGCCACACCCTCGAATGTTTCGACAATCCCAAAGAGCAATCCAAAAAGATCAAGGATCTGGAACACGAAGCGGACAACATCACCCACGAGGCCATGTCGCTCTTGCACCGCACGTTCATCACGCCCCTGGAACGCGGCGATTTGCGGCGCCTGATCCTGGCCATGGACGAGGTGGTCGACTACATGGACGACGCCGTGCGCCGCATGGCCCTTTACGAAGTGCATGACATTTTGCCCGAGGTATGCGCCATGGGCAAGGTGATGCTGGACCTGGCCCGGGCCGTGCGCGACGCCGTCCACGAACTCCGCAACGTCCGTAAAAAAAACCAAATCCTCAATCACTGCATCGAGATCCAGCGCCTGGAAGGCGTGGGCGACCATTTGCATCACATCGCCCTCAGCTCGCTGTTCAAGAACTACGCCGATCCGCTCCTGGTGATGAAGTGGAAGGAAATCATCGACCTCGTCGAAGCCGCCATGGACGCCGCCGAAGAAGTGGCTCACGTCATCGAAGGCATCGTCCTGGAAAACGCCTGAGCGACCGCCCGGATTTTCGTGTCACAAAAACGGACCGCCCCATCTTCTCTATCAACTTGCGGGTGCCATGGCCACGCTGGCGTGGCCATGAGTCGTTTTTCACTGTACAACATGCCCACGGCAAGCGTGGGCATGACACCAGCCGGTGAATTTACGCTTCAGGAGCCCGTCTTGACTACGGCCGAGACGGCTAAGTACGCCAGGGCGCCGATGCATCCGGCCGCCGGAATCGTGAGGATCCACGCCCAGACGATATTGACGGTTACGCCCCATCTGACTGCGCTGATGCGGCGCATGGCGCCGAAGCCCACGATCGAGCCGGCGATGGTGTGCGTGGTGCTTACGGGAATGCCCGCGGCGGCGGTGGCGAATAGAGTTGCCGCCGCCCCAGTCTCGCGCAAAAACCGCCAAAGGGGTCCAATTTGGTGATCTTCGAGCCCATTGTCTTGACGATCCGCCAGCCGCCCAATAAGGTTCCCAAGCCCATGGCGGTGTGACAAACGAGCACGATCCAGAAGGGAATATTTGTGAAGGTTTGCTCCTTCCAAATGCTCGAGTACAACAACAAGGCGATGATTCCCATGGTCTTCTGGGCATCGTTCGTCCCGTGTCCCAGGCTGTAGAGTGCGGCTGAGCAGAGTTGCCCCTTGCGGAAGAGGAAATCGACCCGCCGCGGCGAGGCGTTGCGCATGAGCCAGGTCATGCCCACGCCCGTCGTAAAACCCAGCACCAATCCGATCAGCGGCGAGAGCACGATGAAGGCGGCGATCTTGACGATCCCGGCCGCGATCACAGCGCCCAAGCCCGCCTTGGCGATAGCCGCGCCCCCCAACGCGCCTATCAGCGCATGCGACGAACTGCTGGGCAGTCCCAGATGCCATGTGACCAGGTTCCAGAGGATGGCGCCCAAAAGCCCGCTGAACACCAGGGCCGTATCGACGACGTCCGGCCGGACGATGCCCTTTCCGACCGTCATGGCCACCTGGGTATTGAACAGATAGGCCGCCACAAAATTGAAGAACGCCGCCCAGACCACCGCCTGAAGCGGCGTCAACACGCGGGTCGAAACAATCGTGGCAATAGAGTTGGCGGCGTCGTGAATGCCGTTGGTAAAATCAAAGGCCAATGCCAGCACGATCACCACCGTGACAAAAACAGGCGCAATGCCCGCCAGCATGCCGACGTGGTACACCGTGTAACAGGTTCCGCAGACTGCGAATACGATCGCCAGGATACCCCACAACAACTCGCGATTCATACGTTCGGGCGTTCTCCAAGACTATCAATTCGATCACATGGGCGACCTTTCGGCGGCGTTCTTCACCGAATCCGCAAGGTCTATGTTTTCCCTGGCTTCATCATCAACAACACTTCCATGCCGGTCTTGAAGATCGCAACCAGCGTGATGCCGCACAAGTGCTCGCCGGGATTCTCCAGCCGCTGGATTTCGATGCGACGCCCCAGTGGTGCTTCGCCGACAACACACTGGATTCGAGTGCGGGCGTAGGATTGGCAATTTACCCCATTTTTACACGGCACGCAACATATGGCCCGGCTCCCCATGCCGCCCGCTAAACCGACATATCGCAATTCCGCCGCCCATGATCCGCATGGAACCCGCGGTTTCCGACCAGTTTCCCCCATTCCATACATGTTTACCCAGTTTCCCATATTCCGCCGGACAATACGGTATTTTCACACAATCTGTCTCCGTTTCACCACACGCATCCCCACTTATTCAGGGATATAGTTGACGTTCGTCCGGCAACTGCTATGCTTGTTCTGGAGTTCATGTCTAGAGTCCGCTCGCTCATGAACACGTTGGGGCGATAGTTGCACTGCCGCCCGGGAGATGTATGAACGCGTTGGGGCGATAGTTGCACTGTCGCCCCGGGAGATGGCTGCATAACCGCCGCCCCAACAGGAGGTTCGGATGAAAATAGAATTGACCGCGGTGGATTCGCGCAAACGAAAAATCATTGTGGACCAGTTTCCCGTCATTGTCGGCCTGGACCCGGGTGCGGACATCTGCCTGGACGACTCGGCCGTGGGCCATCACCAATGCATGATCGACAACGGCGACGACGGACTCACGCTCTGGGACCTGGGCACAAAGACCGGCACATACATAAACGGCGTCCGCGTAGTGAAAAAACACCCGCTCTTCGACGGCGATGAACTCACAATCGGCCGCAGCACCTTCCTGGTGCATTACGAGCACAACGGCAAACACCCCCAGCGCCGCGTGAGCCCGTCTTCCCAGCCCCAGGCCGCCCCGTCTCCAATCCCCCCCGCCCGCCGACCCGAACCCGCGGTTACTTAGTGGCTCTAAAAAACCTCCCCTCGCCCTTTGGCGGGCACCACGAAGTGGTCGGGGCTAGGGGTGAGGGCTTGATCAACGGGCGGTGGACAGTGGGCAGTATTTAGTGGGCAAAATCTGATTAGGGTTCAGTGGTCAGGGTTCAGGGTTCAGCCCACAGCACTCGCCTTTCTGCATTCATCCTTCATCCTTGTGTGAAATACTCCCCTCGCCCTTTGGGAGAGGGGCCGGGGGTGAGGGCTTTGTCAAAAGGTAGTGGGCAGTGGGCAGAATCTGATTAGGGTTCAGTGGTCAGGGTTCAGGATTCAGCACCCGCCTTTCTGCATTCATCCTTCATCATTTCCCTCTGTGTCCTCCGCGTCTCCGTGTTGAGTTCCCGCCCTACCCGAACTTATAATGCTTCCGCACCGCCTTTTTTATCTTCCAGGTGCAGTCCAGTCCCTCGGGAAAGACCACAAAATCGCCCGGCCCAAAGGAAACCGTCTCATCGGCCGATTCCACCGTCACCTGCCCCTCCAAAATCAAGCAAGTCTCCTTCTCGTCATAATGCCAAGGAAACTCCGACGCCTCCTTCTCCCAAATCGGCAGCGCCTTCATCTTCTTGGTTTCCTCCGCGGTAGGTTTTCTCACTTCAATGGGCATTTTTTATTCTCCATTTGATAAAAAAATTATTTAATTGAACACTATCCGACCAATTTCTTTGATTCTTATTAATTTTTCGCAAGTATATATAGTTCCGCGAGTATTTCTTCATCATCACAAAGCACTTTTGTATTATAAAACTTGTCATATTCAAGCGGTTTCGTGCATATAAGATTTTTTAGGCTTCCATCAGTACAAAAATAATCATAATAAGGCAAGGCACAAACTGCATGTCGAAAATCTTCACAATCTCCCCGTTTATACTTTCGTTTTTGTTCATATCTTACTGCCGCATGTAGACCTGCCATGATATGAATGCCCGGCAATTCTTTTGAAACACGATTCATTTTGAAGGCATTATAAATAAGATTTTTAAATTTTTTACCGGCTTCTAAGCGTTCTGCTGGGTTTACTTCACCTGTATATCCCTGATCGCGAACAAGATATTCGGTTGCGGAAGAAATCATTTCACTATAAACATCAAGGACTCCACTTACTTCAATGAGAAATAATTCTTGGAAATTTGAAAATTCCTTTTCATGCTTTGCTTTAAACTGTGTTAATTTCTCTGCATGGGCATCTAAGTCTTCAGGATATGGATGATAATCTGTTAAACACGAAACTATTGTTTCCACATTACATTCCCACAAGGACTCAATTATTCTTTTCTGTATATCTCGTATTTCAGCAATCTGCAAATTGGTTATGGTAGGATAAATATCGCCCATCAAAAAGGCAACTTTGGTCCAAATTAATTGATTAATAGGGTGTATTTTAATTGACGGTGAAATAAGTGTTTGAATACAATGAATGATTTCTATACGAATTAATTCGTGTGGAGGTTGGATGCAACATCCACGTGCAAATTTATCTATAGTTGATGCTGTTGCCTTGCGTGTTTCCAAGTCATTTTGCCTAATCATTTCAATGAACACTGAATAGCTGATAGGACAAATAATTATTTTTCTGGCAATCAGATCATTAAGCAATTTATAGAGTTCTTGATATATTACGGGTGTTTTCCTGCCCATTTCAACTTCGCGAAGATGAATCCATTGGTTTGTATCAAGATAAATTTGCTTATATGACAACAAATCTTGTCCTAAACTCAATCGTTTATCTTGTAATAATTCAGTAATCATTGCAGTTTGATTCATTGAATTATACATAACTTTACCCGCTCTTCCCCTTTTCCCGCCACCACGCCGCGGCCTTTTCCTCGGTCCATTTATCCGCGCACTCGCACGCGGCAAGGGCCTTTTCCAGGGCGTCAACGTCCTGGAAGCGGTTGGCCGGCATTTTGGCAAGGCAGTGGTTGATGACAAGTTCCAAATCCTCGGGCACGGCTGGGTTCAGTTGCGAGGCCGGCGTGACCGGATCGCGGGCGTGGGCGGCAATGATGTCGTAGATGTTGTCGCCCACAAACGGCGGCCGCCCGGTAACTAAAAAATACGCCACCGCGCCCAGGGAATAAATATCGCTGCGGGCGTCGAGATTGTGGTACGAGCGTTTTTGCTCCGGGCACATGTAAAGCGGTGATCCGGAAAAAGTGCCCGCCTGGGTGAGTTGCAGGTCCTCGGCCGCGCCGGACTCCTCGCGGACCAGGCCGAAGTCGAGCAGTTTGACCACGTCGTACACCCCGCCGCGTTCGGCGGCGAAGATATTGGCGGGCTTGATGTCGCGATGTATGAGGCCCTTGGCGTGTGCCTCGCGCAGCGCCTTGCAGGTCTGGCGGAGGAAATGCACCGCCCGGGCAGGAGGCAGCGGGCCGTGATACTTGACAAGATCCTCCAGGCTCAGTCCGGGCAGGAGTTCCATGGCGTAATAGAACGTGCCATCATCGGAGTGGCCGTAATCGTATATTTCGATGCTGTTCCAGTGGGTGAGTTTGGCGGTGGCCTGCACCTCGCGCTCGAATCGGGTAAGGACGGCGGGTTCGGCGACCTTGTTGGGGCGGATGAGTTTAATCGCGCACGGCCGCTTGAGGAGTTGGTGTTCGGCCCGATAGACTTCGCCCATTCCGCCCGCGCCGAGTTTGGTTTTCAGCACGTACTGGCCGAGTTGCCTGGCCTTGAAGGCCTCGTGGCGGATGGAGTGGATGATGTATGTGCCGAACACTGCTACCAGGACCGCCAGGAAGGGCAGAATGACCGGCGTGTTCATTTTGTCGGCGGCGAGCGCGGATTGGATGGCCGGATTGGACGAACGCAGCCAGAGGATCAGCCCGAACGGCAAGAAGGCGGCGGGAAGCAAGACGGCCAGGGCCCGTTGCCATGTATTGGGCATGAGGATGCCGTAGGTGAGTATGAGGAAGGCCCAAGTGGAAAAATAGGCGTATTCGGCGGCGACGACCGACAAGGGGTCGTTAATACTTGCGAAGACGACCATGCGGGTCCACATCATGAGCGCATACTGCACGAGGACCGCGCCGAATAAGCCGGCCTCGACCCAGCGGAGTTGGGCCAGGGAAAATTCGCGGGCGCTTTGCAGGAGTATAAAAATGCCCACGAAGAGAAGCACAATGGCGACTCGCAGAAGGGTCAAGGGGGCGTATTCGGAAAAAAGATTTCCGATAAAGGCGACCCCTAATAGAATCGCCAAAATGAGGGCGACCGCTTGGAGGCGACGGCGGAGTAGTCCGGCCGTTTCTTGGGTAAAGTGGGGGCGCGTGCCCTCGACAAATCCCATTTTCGGCCGGGAGACGTCCACCGATCCTTGCCCGGCGCGCGGAGCGGATTTGAAGCCATGCTCGACGGTGTGTTTGAATTGGTCGAAGAGGTTCATGATTTTTCACCATAGTTATAGTCCAAATACCGGGCTCGGGAGTGCGGTTCTGCCTCAACGCAGTGCGCCGGGGCAAGATACCGGGCCTATAACGTTGGGGCAGCAGCTAAAACCGCTGTCTCGGCTTATATCATTCATTAAACTGATTTTCCTCAACCGGGGCCATTTGGTTATTACGACGCCGCCTGGGCGTATTTTCTCTACCCGGCGCAGCGGGATGCTGATTCAGGATTTCTTGCAGTTTTTCGCGGGCCGCGACGGCCGCCTTGTCGGTCGAATTCGCCGGGATGCCAATTTCTTTGTAGGGCGCGCCCGTCATATCGAACAGTTCGCCGCTGTTGGTGAGTTTGAAGCGTGCGTCGCGGACGTAGGATTTGCCGTTAAGTTCGACGTACACCCAATCGCGCGGCTTGCCGATTTCGCCCTTGATCTGCGGGGCGAAGCTGTGCGAGTCGAGCGTTGCGCCCTCCGGCAATTTTGCGCCGCCCAGTTCGGCCAGGGTGGCGAAGAAATCGCTGAAGTCGATCAGGTCGCGATTGACTTTTCCCGCGGGCGTGACTCCGGGCCAATTGGCCAAAAGCGGCACGCGGCTGCCGCCTTCGCGCATGGTGGCTTTCATGCCGCTGATGTATTGCCCGTGCACCGTTGAAATACGAACGCCGAAGTGCGCGGTGCCGTTGTCGCCGGCGAAGAGCACCAGCGTTTTCTCGCGCAAATCAAGGCGGTCGAGTTCGGCCATCAGCTTGCCCACGAGCTTGTCCATATATTGGATATTGTCGGCGTAGAGCCGATCTCCGCCTTCTTCTCCTTTGCTGTCCGGGGTGCGAACTATGGGACCGTGGATGTGCGACATGGGATAATACACGAAAAACGGCCTATCCTTATGGCGGGCGATGAAATCGACGAGAAAACTGTGCATGATGTCGGGCAGGTATTGTCCTTCGAGCAGTTCGCGCTGTTGGCCGTTGACGCGGTAATGGGTGGTCTGCTCGCGCCAGTAGCGGCCGCTGCCCGGGAAGACGATATATTCGTCGAAGCCCCATTCACCGGGTCCCAAACACATTTGCCCCCACTTGCCCACGCTCGCGGTCGTGTAGCCTGCGCGCTTCATAATCGTGGGGATCATGATTTCGCGTCCCGGCTTGATTGCATTGGGGCTATTGTTGTTGATCAATCCGGTGCGGAAGGGGTAGCGGCCGGTCAAAAGTTCGCACCTGGACGGCCCGCACAGGGGCGTGGAATAGCAATATTCGAAGCGCATGCCGCTTTTAGCCAGCGAGTCGATCTGCGGCGTTTTGTACGGGCCGCCGGTGCAGCCGACGTCACCCAACCCCACGTCGTCGGCCAAAATGAGGATGATATTCGGCCGAGAGGTCCGGGCCGGCGTTTCGGCCGAGCGGCCGACGGCCATCGGCCGAGCGGCCAAGATCACGATTAAGACGATAATGCAATTTTTGTTCATGGAAGAACCATATCGAATCCAAAAGGATCAGACGTCGAGATTTCGGGCTTCCATGGCGTGTTTTTCGATGTATTCGCGGCGTGGCTCGACCTTGTCGCCCATGAGGATGCGGAACAGGTCGTCGGCGGCGCCGACGTCTTCCATGGTGACTTGCAAGAGTGTGCGATGGGCGGGGTCGAGCGTGGTTTGGCGGAGTTCCTCGGCATTCATTTCGCCCAGGCCTTTAAAGCGGGTGACTTGCATGCCTTTTTCGCCGGCGGCGCGGATGGCCGTCAGCAGGCCGCGGAGGTCTTCCAGGCCGGTGACCAGGTCGCCGCGGCGCAGGCGGTAGCGCGATTCCTGCACGCCGGTGCGTTCCTGGGGGATAAGGCTGTCAATTTCAAAGCCCATGGAGCGGAGCACGGACAAATGGGTGTTGATGGAACGGACCTCGTGCAGTTCGACCAGACGGAGGCGGCTGGGCTGCGCGGATTCGGCGAGGTTTTCGCCGGTTTCGTCGGTCAGGCTCAGTTCGCCGCCGGTTTCCTGCTCCTGTGCGGCGAGAAATTCGTCCAGCTTCTCCCGGGTAGTAAACCAGTGCTCCTGGTGCCCGAGGTAAACGTGATACATGGGCAGGCGCCAGTCACGGGGTCCTGCCGCGCGGCGAATGCGCGGAGGTTTATCCCGCGGCGCTCCAGGGCCAGGAGCGATTCCTCGAGGGCGGCCAGCGTGCGGCAGAGTCGTTCCATGTTGGCCCCGGCAATGGTCCGGCCGTCGCCGGGCTCGAACACGGCGTCTTTGAGGCCCGCGTCGAGGAGTTGTGCTTTCATCTCCTCCTCGGTCTGCACGTAATACGTCTCTTTTTTCTGACGCACGCGGAATAGCGGGGGTTGAGCCACGTAAATGTAGCCGCCTTTCACCAGGTCGTACATCTGGCGGTAGAAAAAGGTCAAAAGCAGCGTGCGGATGTGCGAGCCGTCCACGTCGGCGTCGGTCATGATCACGACTTTGCCGTAGCGGCGTTTGGCCAGGTCCATTTCCTCGCCGATGCCGGATCCGATGGCCGAAATCATACTGCGGACTTCCTCGTTGGCGAGGACTTTGTCTTCGCGCGATTTGTAGGCGTTGATGATTTTGCCGCGCAGGGGGAGGATGGCCTGGAACTCCCGCATCCGCCCGCCTTCGGCGCTGCCGCCGGCCGAATCGCCCTCGACCAGGTACAGCTCGCAGCGCTCGACGTCGCGGCTGGTGCAGTCGCGGAGCTTGCCGGGCAGTCCGCCGCCGGAAAGCGCGCCTTTTCGCTCGCGGACCAATTGCCGGGCCTTGCGGCACTTTCCCGGGCCTCGGCCGCAAGCAGGCCCTTATTCACGATGATCTTGGCGGTTTTGGGATTCTCTTCCAGGAACTTGGCCAGGTAGTCGCCCACGGCCGAATTGACGATGCCTTCGATCTCGCTGTTGCCGAGCTTGGTCTTGGTCTGGCCTTCGAACTGCGGCTCGGGCACGCGGAGCGAGATGACGGCGGTCAGTCCCTCGCGGCAGTCGTCGCCGCTGGGGATAAGGTCCTTGTACAATCCTTCTTTTTTGCCGTAGGAGTTGATTGTGCGGGTAATGGCGGCGCGGAAACCGGACACGTGCGTGCCGCCCTCGGTGGTGCAGATGTTGTTCACGTAGGAATGGACGTTTTCGGTGTATTCGGCGGAGTACTGGATGGCCACCTCCAGGCCCACGCCCTCGTATTCGCCAGATATGTAGATAATGTCTTCGTGGGCGGGTTCGCTGGCGCGGTTCAGGTATTCGACGAATTCGAGTATGCCGCGCTGGTAGCAGAAGGTTTCGCCTTCGCCGGTGCGGTGGTCGCGGTAGACGATTTTCACGCCGCGGTTGAGGAAGGCCAACTCTTGCAGGCGGCGATAAAGAACGTTGTACTGGAAATTGGTGTTGGGAAAGATCAACGGATCGGCCTTGAAGGTGGTTTTGGTGCCGCGGCGGTCGGTGCGTCCGATGCGGCGTACGTCGCCGGTGGGCACGCCTCGTTCGTATTCCTGCTGATACAAGTGTCCTTGGCGGCGGACTTCGACCTCGCACCATTCGGAAAGGAAATTGACCACGGTAACGCCCACGCCGTGCAGCCCGCCGGAGGTTTGATATGCCCCTTTTTTGAACTTGCCGCCGAATTTCAAGACGGTCATCACGCCCTGGAGGGTGGAAAAGCCCAAGTCGGGATGCTGCTCGACCGGTATGCCGCGGCCGTTGTCCTCGACCGTGACCGAGCC
This sequence comes from Pirellulales bacterium, assembly GCA_963838495.1. Classification (GTDB taxonomy): domain Bacteria; phylum Planctomycetota; class Planctomycetia; order Pirellulales; family Thermoguttaceae; genus JBEKIK01. Next base: position 3,041,768 of record CAWIRC010000001.1, read on the forward strand.
GTCATTGTTGATGACCACCGAGATTTCGGTGGCGTAGCCGGCCATGGCCTCGTCGATGGAGTTATCGACCACTTCGTACACCAGGTGATGCAGGCCGCGGGGGGTGGTGTCGGCGATGTACATGCTGGGGCGCTCGCGGACGTGCTCCAGGTCGCTGAGGTGTTCGAGGTCTTTAGCGCTGTAATCGCCGTCGTCCGGGGTGCGGACCAGGCGGAATTCGTCAAGCTCGGAAGATTCGGGTTGTTGTTCGCCGGGGTTGGACATGTATCGGGGCCAGGGGCTAGAGATTAGGGGCTAGGGGGAATGTCGAAGCGCGAATGTCTCATGACGAATAAGAACATTTCGACATTCGGACTTCGGCATTCTTTCGTCATTCCGGTTTTGTCATTAATTATTTTATATTTCCCGCACTGAAGCGGAGGCATTTTATATTTTCATCGGGCAATAACTGTTGCAGGGCGGCGAGTATGTCGGATTTTTGGTAGCCCAATTCCTGGACCAGGGTGGAATTGGCCACGACGACTTCGAGCACGCCGCGGCGGATGGCGCCCACCCGGGTGTACTCGGCGGCCAGCGGGCCGGCGGCCTGGCGCCAGGCCGTTTCCAGGGCCTCGGTGCTTTGGATGCGGGCCAAGCCGCGCCGGGCCATCAGTTCGGAAAGGATGTTGCCGATTGTTTCCGGTTGCTTTGGCATTTCAATATGTTCACGCCGTGTTGGGGCGACAGTGCAACTGTCGCCCCAACCGGTCTTGATTCGTTATTACTTTTGGTCACGGGCAAGGGGCATAATCACGTATGCATAGCCGTCTTGGGTATTACAGACCACGGCGGTTTCGCCGTCGCGGATTTCCACGGTGACATTCGCTTCCGGGTCCAGTACGCGGAGGAAATCGTTGACAAAGCGGGGATCGAGCATCACGTCGCGCTTCGGGCCGTCGTAGGCGATGGGCAGTTCGACGTGCGATTCGCCGTATTCCGCGCCGTGGCCGGCGAGCACGAGTTTGCCTTCGCCGAAGGTGAATTCCACGCCGCGGCGCTCTTCGCTGGTGACGATGGCCGCCTGGCGCACCGCCGCATGGAACGGCCCGACGGTTAGGTCGATTTTGGCCGCGGTTTCGTGGCGGGGGAACACGTCGCGCCACTTGGGGAATCGTCCTTCGACCAGTCGGGTGTAAATAGTCGCCTTGCTGCTTTTGACCAGGACGTCGTTTTCCCGGGCGGCCAGGAGGATGTTTTCTTCGCCGTCGCCGATCGCCCGTTCGATGAGTTGCATGGCCCGGGTGGGGATGATGGTCATTTTATCGCCCGTGTGATGACCGCCCACGGATTTGGCCGGTCCTTCCTGGCGGGCGAGTCGACGGCCGTCGGTGGCCACGGCGGTGATGCCGCTTGCCGCCAGTTCGACCAGTACACCGCTTAAGGCATAGCGGCTGCTTTCGGTGTCAGTGGCGAAAACGGTACGCCGCACGATTTCGCGGAAAAACATGGCCGGCAGTTCGTGGTACTCCTTTTCCTCGAAGGCGATGACGTTGGGGAATTCATCGGGATTTTCCGAGGGCAACTGGAATTCGCTGCGGTCGCCGCGGACCAGGGTTTTGCGGCCGTCGCTTTGCAGGCTGAGTTTTTCGTCGCTGCTTTCCCGCAAAATCGAGCCGAAACGGGAAATCGGCAGGACTGCGCTGCCGGGCTGCTCGATGACAAACCCGGGCACATCCGCGCGGATGCCGATCTCCAGGTCCGTGCCGATGAGCGTGGCGGCTTCGGGAGTCACCTCCAGTTTGAGATTCTGCAGAATGGGCTTTGGGCTCCGCGTGGGAACAACGCTGGCGGCCGTCTGGAAAACGTGCAAGAGTTTTTCGCGTTCGCAAATGGCTTTCATTGATTACTTTACCTTTTGTCGAGAGGGTACAGTGAACTCGATGTGATACGAGTAACGAGTGTGATATCGGAATTACGATCTATTTATTATTTATTCTCTTTAAAGTAGTAGTATTAATGCCGCGAGGAAAATTGTTGATGGCCGATTCCGACGTATGTGTAACATCTTTTTGTGCAAGTGGTTAATGTTGATGCCGGCGGTTGTGCAGTATGGGGAAATCATGTTATTAGGGCGTTAATGCGGCGTTGCTGATATGTTTGGTACATACGGCGGTTTTTGGAACGGATGTGAAGGTGTTTATGGATGCATTTCCAGCAACAGGCCATCGACAGCCTATAAACAATTTTTCCACCATGTGAATGCTCCTCGGACAAACTCACGGCTTAAACGGTGCGTTGTAATATCGTCCGCTCCAATTCCTCCAACTCATGGTGCACGGTGGGATCGGTATCCAGAAGTTTCTCGATTTTACACCAACCGTGCATAATGGTGGCGTGATCGCGGCCGCCGAAATATCGGCCGATTTCGTCGAAACTGCATTTTATCATATTCCGAATTAAATACACGGCCATGTCCCGGGCCGCCACCACGGAGCGTTGCCGCGAGTTGCTGCGCAGGTCCGAGAGTTTCAAGCCAAAATGCCTGGCGGTTGCCAGGGCTATGGCGTGGACGCTGGGTTTTGACTGGCTGCTGCGACTAGCCAGGAGCGAGCGGACTGATTTGAGGCTTATGCCGCGGCTGTCGCGCCGGGCAGGCACTTCCAATTGCGTCAATGCGCCTGCCAGCTCCGGCACGGTTCCGGACAGGCCTTCGGCCAGGGTTCGGGCGACCCGATCCGGCAGGTCGATTTTGCGCAACTCGGCCAGGCGATTGATGATCGCCAGACGGGTGTCCGGTTCGGGCGGGGTGAGCGGAATGGTCAGTCCGGCGGAAAGCCGGCTTTGCAAGGCAGGCAACATCCCGGTCATGGTATTGGGCGCGGCTGCGGCGGTTACGATCACCCAAGAGCCTTGATCTAATAATGCATCCAAGGCATGTACGAACTCTTCTTGAGCGCTGAGTTTTTCCGAGGTGCGGTAGACGAGCCGGCCGATATCCTCGAAAACCAGGAGGCCAGCCCGGCGATATTTTACGCGGAATTCCTCGAGGGCCTGGGTTTCCACGGCCTCGGCCAGTTCGCGGGCGAAATCCACGGCCGAAACGCACTCTACCCGCTTGCGGTAGCGGGCCTTCCAATCGGCGGCCAGGCCCAGGGCCAGGTGCGATTTTCCCGTACCGCTTTGGCCGTATAAAACAATAGGATTGTAACCGTTGGGCTTTTCCTCGAGCACCCAGCGGACTACCACCTGGACCAAGCGATTTTCAGGGCCTGCCAGGAAGTGATTGGGCGCATCGTCTGCCTGGGACGCCTTTTCCTTGGCCCCGCGAGAGCCTAGCGCCAGATCCGGCAGAGGGATGTCGATTATGGCTTCCGCCATGTCAAATCCGTCCTTAAAAAATCGCCGAAAAACACGGGAAAAACAGGCCCAAATCCGGAGCGGTTATTTTACCCAGTGGAATAGAAATTTACGAGGTGGCGGGGAAGGAAATGTTATATTAAATCACTTGATGGATGGCCTTTTTTAGCCATGTCAACTGGATAATTCGGGGGGAATGGGCTATTTTGTGCTTTCAGTCCTTTTCGAATCCAATATATTTTGCCGTGAATAAACGGCGGATTGCATGCGTTGCACGGTTTGTAGGAATCTGAAACCTTTTTCCAGCAAAACAATTATGTCAATCATGTCCACCGGAGATCAGGTGATTTATAATGCGCAGCGAAAGTATCACCGCGGAGCATATCCTTGCGGCCATCAAGCCACGCAGCCGATTTCGGTGGTGATGCGGGAACGCGTCGAGCGGCTGCGCGCGGGGGCGGTGCGTGCTGGCGGATTGAATTACCAATGCAGGTTATGCTTCAGCATAACCTAATGGACTGCAAAACCATCTTGTTTTAATGGATTTTTTGTGAACAGATTCAAGATTTACTGCTGGCTGCTTGTCGGTGTGGGGCTAGTGATCCTTTTCATAGGCACTGCAATGGTACTTAGTGTGCCCTATGCCGCCGCTGATGCACTCGCAGAGGCAATTCAAGGCGCACAAAATTCCGATGAAGTACGATCACGTATAGTGGATTATTATCGTTCTGTTAGCACAATACATTTTCTGCTATTTTGTGGGCCAGGAATCACAGTCCTTATTCTTGCAGTACTCGGCCTCAAAGATATGAAACACTTATCCAGAAATTAGGGTAAGTTGGATCATAACCTATGGAACTGAACCATTCACACTGCAACATGTATTTGTCATTTATGAGATCAAACAAATGGAAGAAAACGAAGTTGGTGACGTTGCATCGCGAAGCGATGGTAAAAAAGAGTCGTCCAAATTGCGAATTCGAAAGTTGCGATGGATTGCATGCGCTATGCTTGCTCTTTCCGTATTTTTCTATACAACTGGCACGGAAACTATGAAGTGGCAAGCTCTTTTAGGAGCTATAGGAGCAGTCATCATCTTTGTTTTTTCATTTCTGGTCGATCTAAAACGCGAAGGATAAATATTGCATGATCTCCGTGTCCTCCGTGCCTCCGCGGTGAGATATCCGGGCTAGTTTATTTGTTCATTGTCCGATATTCTATACTACATGTTCACGCCTTCTGAAATTCTTGGACCATCGGGCCGCATAGCCGCGCGGCTGAAAAATTACGAGGCGCGGCAAGTACAGCTTGAGATGGCCGAAGCGGTGGATCGAGCGATTCGCCAGCGGCAGCATTTGGTGGTCGAGGCGGGAACGGGCGTGGGCAAGAGCTTTGCTTACCTGGTGCCGGCTATTCTGGCTGCGGCGGGGGAACAGCGGAAAGAAGCGGTTAATTGCAAAGATGAATCTGCAACCCAGGCGCTGGAGCCTAACGACCCTCACCCTAACCCTCTCCCAAAGGGAGAGTGGACGAGAAGCAGAAATCTCCCAAAGGGAGAGGGGACCGAGAAAAAAACTCTTTCGGCAGGAGAGGGGACGGAGTCTGACGAACCGCGTTCGCTGCGGGTGGTGGTGTCTACGCATACCATCAGTCTGCAAGAGCAGTTGATGGAAAAGGATTTGCCGTTTCTTAATAGTGTTATTCCGTTGGAATTTTCGGCCGTGCTGGTCAAGGGGCGGAGCAATTACATCAGCCTGAGGCGGTTGAAAAACGCAGTGGAGCGGATGTCAAGTCTGTTCGACGATGAAGAAGAGATGGAGCAGCTCCGCACGCTGCAAAAATGGTCCAAAAAAACTGCCGACGGGTCGCTGGCCGATCTGGATTTTCGGCCCATGGCCTCCGTGTGGGATGAAGTGGCGAGCGATCACGGCAATTGCATGGGCCGCCAGTGTCCGACTTACGCCCAGTGTTTTTATTATCAGGCACGGCGGCGGATGCAGCACGCGCAGATCTTGGTTGCGAATCACGCCTTGTTTTTTTCCGACCTGGCCTTGCGTATGCAGAACGCCAGCATCTTGCCGGATTACGACGTGGTTATTTTCGACGAAGCCCACAACATGGAAGCTGTGGCCGGCGATCACCTGGGCCTGAGCGTTACCAACGGCCAGGTCGATTACATCCTGCGAAAGCTGTACAACGATCGGACCAACAAGGGGCTGCTGGTGCACCGGAATTTTGGCGATGCCCAGCAGGCGGTGATGGAATGCCGGCATCGGGCCGATCGGTTCTTTCAATCCATAGACGATTGGTTCGCCGAACATGCCGGCGGCAACGGCCGGGTGCGGGAGGCGAAGATCGTCGAGAATCGGCTGAGCGAAGGGCTGGAAAAACTGGCCGGCATGTTATATCGCTGCGGCAAGGAATTGAAAAAGCCCGAGGAAAAGCAGGATTATTCGTCGGCGGCGACGCGGTTGGGCGGACTGGCCGCCGAGATCGAGGACTGGCGCACGCAGAGTTTGCCCGATGCGGTGTATTGGGTGGAAAGCTCAAAAGGCAAGTACCGGAAGCGCATTACGTTGGCGGGTGCGCCGATCGACGTCGGGCCGCTTTTGCGGGAGCATCTTTTCCAGAAAGTACCCACGGTGATAATGACCAGTGCCACATTATCGGCCGGGGGAAGATTCGACTTTTTCCAATCGCGGATCGGGCTGACGCAATGCAAGACGCTGTGCCTGGGCAGTCCGTTTGATTATCGCAGGCAGGCGGAATTGATTTTGCCTTCTAATATGCCCGATCCGACTGACGATGGCCCTGAATACGAGCGGCAAGTCTGCGAGATGATTCGCCGATACGTTGCCCGAAGCCGTGGCCGGGCGTTCGTGCTTTTTACCAGTTACGAGATGATGAAGCGCACCGCCACCGCGCTAACGCCGTGGCTTATCGAACAGGATTTTGCCTTGTATTCGCAGGCAGAGGGTCTGCCGCGGAGCCAGATGCTGGCGCTGTTCAAGAAGAATCCCGCGCGGGGTGCTTTTCGGCGTGGACAGTTTTTGGCAGGGCGTGGACGTGCCGGGCGAGGCCTTGGTGAACGTGATCATCACGCGGCTGCCGTTCAGCGTGCCGGACAAGCCGCTTTTGGAAGCCCGCTTGGAGGCCATCCGCGAGGCGGGCGGCAGTCCGTTCCGCGATTATCAACTGCCGGAGGCGATTTTGAAGCTCAAGCAGGGTTTTGGCCGCCTCATACGCAGCAAGCGCGACACCGGGATGGTCGTGATTCTCGATCCGCGGATTCGCACAAAGTCCTACGGCAAGTTGTTTTTGTCGTCGCTGCCCGATTGCCGGCAGGTGGTGGAATAGGGCACAGGATGGGAAAAAATTGTATTCGATCTGTACCAACCGTGCTTATAATGCGTGTTGCAGTTCATGCCTTGGATTTTATAGAGAGCCGATTAAAAGTGCGCGGCGTGGAAGGCAGAGCGCTGGGGATATATGCGTATTGACAAAGCGATCTTAGGCTGCCATAATGCCACACTATGGAGCGGGAGTCAAAACGTATCATCATATTAAGGATATTAAGGATAATCGTCTACCGGGCAAGCCGCGGCATTGCTCCAATCTAAATTGGAAGAAGATGTGAAAATGATATTCAGGTGTCCTAAATGCGATCAACAATTATCGGTTGATTCGTCCGCTGCGGGCAAAAATGTAAAATGTCCTAAGTGCCAGCACATATTTAATGCCCCTATTTCAGCGGATTTTTCCCAGCCTTCATAAAGCGAGTCGATCTATTGTCCCAAGTGCGGGCATCAAAACAATTCCAATAATTTCAAATGCACAAATTGCGGTTTTATTCTTCACGGGCCACCAGCGCCGCAATTCATAGTCACGGATAACAGCCTTGGCGGATTGATCCCGTACAAAAATCAGCTGGCGTTATGGGCCTATTATCTCGGGGTATTTTCTCTGATTCCCTGTGCCGGCATACCGTTGGGCATTGCGGCTTTAATACTCGGTATAAAAGGGCTCAAGTATTCAGATCTCCATCCTGAGGCCAAGGGGCGGGCTCATGCGTGGACAGGCGTCATTCTCGGGGGGTTATGCGCCGCCGGCTATACACTGCTAATTCTCCTGCCATTTATAATCGCGTTAGCGGCAAAAAGATGAAAGGAATGATCTATGTATTGCAGAAAATGTGGAAAAGAAAACGATGATAATGCCTACAAATGTGTAAATTGCGGCCAGACACTGCAGCAAATAAATGGCCCGCCTCCTGTAACCCAATACATACCGAACTACCTTGTACAAGCCATACTGGTGACAATTTTTTGTTGTCTTTTTACAGGCATACCTGCCATTGTATACGCCGCGCAAGTCAACGGTTACGTTCAATCGGGCAATATTCCGAGCGCGATCGGCGCTTCAAAAAATGCCAAAATGTAGTGTTGGATTTCGTTTGGTCTTGGACTAGCTTGGATAGCGTTGTATGCCTCCTTCATTTTTCTCGGGGCGATTAGTTCGATGCATTGAGTTGGTTAGACATAGGGTCCTAAAGCATATAGCTCTATTCTCCGTTCTAATCGCCATTTTATGCTGCGCATGGATTTTATATATAGTAAATCCCTCTGAAACGCGTTTTTTTCCGCCGTGCCCTTTGCATGCGTGCACAGGTTGGTTTTGCCCTGGGTGCGGCACGCTGCGTGCATTACATTATTTGTTGCACGGGGAAATTCGCGCGTCGTTCAGGTTCAATCCATTGACGATAATCTCGCTGCCGTTCTTGTGTCTGCTGTCGATCTTTCCGCGCTACTCCAAACCACCTTGGGTTGCCTGGAGCGCATTTGTAATCTTATTGGCATATGGGATTCTGAGAAATATTACGTTTTGGCCTTTTTATCTACTAGCGCCTGGATAATGCAAAGGAAGCGGCTTATTTTTCGAGCTCCAAAGAATCGGCTGTTGCAGACGGTATGCACTGGAAGTCACAGTTAACAATTAAACTGCCAATTTAAAGTAGTTTGGAAGGTTCAAAGATTATCTTGCCCGCTTTGGATATAAACGCGCGGCCATATTTCATCAGAATAAGAGACGCGACGAGCAGAAGGACAATCATATAAGAGATTCTAAAGGGCAAATCGAAGAGTTTGCCTTCTGCCCGCGCCCATGATATTGATGAGATTCGCGTTGCTGGAACCATGCATCAGGAGCATCAGCAACAGGCTGCCGCCGGAGCTATTGAATATCCATGTCATAAGGGTGGCAAAGAGCATTGTAGTTACGGTGAAAATCGCAAGCGACAGGAGAATGGTGATGGCACTTTCTCCATATCCGCGTTCTACGGCTGCCTCCAGCGGATAGTGCCAGAAGGACCAAAGCGCCCCCAGGACGAGACTGGCCGAAAGGGCGCTGCCAAGAGACTGAAGCCGGGGCAGCGCGAACGCTCGCCAGCCCGATTCTTCCAGGATGATCACGATCGAGATTATGGGCGTGGTGATCAGCCAAGATATGGCGGCCTTTCCCAAAGGCGGCATTTTTAGAGTTTCTCCAGTCCATAGAGTACATAAGCCGAGCGCCGACCATTGAATGATAATTGGCAATATCAAAGCCCAGACGTACCAGATGCCGCCGACGCGCCATTTCAGTACAGGTTTGAACAAGGACTTTAATCCGGACGGGCCATAAAAAAGAAGCGAAACACCGCCGGCCGACAGAAATGGTCCAAATGCATAGAAAAACGAGACGCGCTCAAAGGTTTTCAGCACTTCATCGTGGTTATCACCATGCGCGTTTGCCGGAACATGCCATAAAAACATGATCGGCCAAGAGATGGCAAAGGCGACGAGGAAAAAGGCGATTAAATCTCGCCTGATGCCGGATTTGTTCGCGGAAGTGAGTTCTATGTTCATAGATTATGACCTGAACCTTCAAACATTTTAAATCGCCAAACCCTGAGAACTAGATTAGATTATGTTAAATCGTTAAGGGGTAATCCATGGGGACGCTGTTTGGTGAAGTGATAAACGCCACCGCTATGGGGGTGTTGACCAGTGTATTTTGGCAAACTAGAGTAAAGATTTTAAGTGACATTGGTTATACATGGTGCGGACACGGTGTAATTGCTGCGCGACCGGCGGTCGCGGCTTTATGATTGATGGTGCTAATGATGGCCAGGTCTATACCGCTCGCCTACGACTCGCGGCTATTGGAAGCGAGAAAAGTAATGTCTTTATCAAACATTGAGAGAAACCTGTTTTCCGGCGGTCGTTGACCGCCGGCTAATGACAATACTTTTCCAGGAATCAATAAACGGAACACTGATCACTGTAAACTAGAAACTGACCGATGTTTGCCAAACGCGTAATTCCCTGCCTGGACGTGGATCGCGGGCGGGTTGTAAAGGGTACGAATTTCGTGAATCTCCGCGATGCGGGCGATCCGGTGGAAGTGGCTGCGCGGTACGAGGAGGAAGGGGCCGACGAGCTGGTTTTTTTGGACATAACGGCCAGCCACGAGGGCCGGGACATCATGCTGGACGTGGTGCGGAGGACGGCGGAGGTGATTTTCATGCCCCTTACCGTGGGGGGCGGGATACGCACGATCGAGGACATCCGGGCGTTGCTTGTGGCCGGGGCGGACAAGGTTTCCATCAATTCTGCGGCCTGCCGCAATCCCCAGTTCGTCTCTCAGGCCGCCCGGCGGTTCGGCAGCCAGTGCATAGTAGTGAATATAGACCCAAAACGTGTTATAAAGGATAATAAGGAGTTTTGGGAAGTGCATATAAACGGCGGCCGGGTGCCGACCGGCTTGGAAGCGGTGGCCTGGGCGCGGGAAGTTGAGCGATTGGGCGCGGGCGAGATCGTATTGACCTCGATGGACGCCGACGGCACCAAGGACGGTTATGACCTGGAGATCACCAAGGCCGTGACCGACGCGGTCACCATTCCTGTGGTGGCCAGCGGCGGGGCCGGACGTCCGGAACATCTGGCCGACGCCATCCTGCTGGGCGGCGCGGACGCCGCCCTGGCGGCCAGCATTTTCCATTACGGAGAATATACGATCGAGGAGACGAAACGAGTGATGGCCCGGCGCGGGATACACGTGAGGATGAAGTCCGAAGTCGGAATGCAGAAGGCAGAATGAAAATAAGCGACGAAAAATATTGCAATGGCCCCCGATGTATTCACCGGGGGCTAAATATCACGATTTGATAAACGTGCAATCATGACAGCTATAAACGAAGCGGATGCAAAAAAATTTCTCGGCACGCACCAGGACTTTGAGGTGGACAAGTTGTTCCGCGCGCTGGTGAAGCTGGAGGGCAGCGACCTGCATTTGAAGGTCGGCCTGCCGCCTTACGTGCGGGTGAACGGCTCGCTGAGGCCGCTTAATCGCGATCCGATCGACGACGAGGAGATGGTGCGGTTGGTCTTGCCGATGCTGAAACTTCAGGAGCGGCGGAAGCGGATTTTTGAGGAAGACGGCGGCGTGGACTTCGCCTATACCTTGAAAGTCGACGACAAAATGTGGCGGTTCCGCGTCAACGTGCTGCAGCAATTGGGGCACGTGGGACTGGTGGCGCGGCGGGTGAACAACGACATTCCCGACTTCGAGATCCTGCACCTGCCGCCGCAGCTGGAGGAACTTTGCAAGTTCAGCCAGGGGATGATCCTTTTGGCCGGCATCACCGGCTCGGGCAAGAGCACGACCATCGCCTCGATGCTCGACTGGATCAACCGCCACTACCGCAGGCACATCCTCACGCTCGAGGACCCCATCGAATTCACATTTACCGACGATAAGTGCCTGATCAACCAGCGCGAGATCGGCATGGACGTGAAGGACTTCATGGTCGGCATGAAGCACGCGGTGCGCGAGGACCCGGACGTGATGCTGGTGGGCGAGATGCGCGACCGGGAGACGTTTGAGACGGCCATCCAGGCGGCGGAGACCGGGCACTTGGTGTTCGGCACGATCCACGCCTCGACGGCGGCCAGCACCATCGGCCGCATTCTGGACCTGTTCCCGCAAACCATGCATTCGGCCATCCGCAGCGCGCTGGTTTTCAACATGCGGGGGATCATCGCCCAGAAGCTGCTGCCTTCGATCAAGCCGGGCGTGGGCCGGGTGCCCACCTGCGAGATTATGACCTTCACGCCCACGGTAAGAAAGCTGATTTTGGAGGGCGAAGACGACAAGCTGCCCGACGCCATTCGCATCGGCAAGGACGACGGGATGCAGGATTTCGCCAGGAGTTTGAAAGAACTGGTGGACGTGGACCTGATCGACCGGGCGACGGCCTTCGAGGCCGCTCCCAACGCCGAGGCCCTGAAAATGGCCCTGAAAGGCATTGAATTTCACGAATCCGGGATGCTGTGATGCGCCGTTTCTTAATAATATCAGCGGTTATTGTCTTGATGGTTGTGTTCTCGGCCGGCGGACTGCTGGCGGCATCCGGGGAATGGCCGGCGGTGCCCATCACACCCAAGGCCTGGCGGGGTCCGGGATTCTATTTGAATGTGTACAAGATTCTCGCCTGTTGGATATTATTCATGTTTTGGGTGAGGACCACCGACTGGGTCAACGTGGACTGCCAGGAAGTGAAGGCGATGGATTACATGCGCTGGAATCGGCTAATTTTCGGCGCATTCTTCGGGGCTTTTGTGCTGTCCTGGCTGATCCCTTATTTTTGGGTCGGGTTTATCTTGTTGTTGATCGCGTACGTGGCGCCCTTGGCTACATTCATCGTCATCCGCAATTCGAAGGTCACCAACGACGAGCGGGTGCTCACGCCGGAGCATATCCGTTACTTGTCGGCGTATTATTTGAACAAGCTGGGCATGGACATATCCTATGAGAAGGTCGATCCGCACGAGTCCGGGCCGCCGGTGAAGGTGTTTGCCCAGGGCGGGGCGGACGAGCGGATAAACAGCGCCAGGTTGCTGGCCGCCCGGCAGGCGCCGGGGCTGCGCACTGCCCGGGAGATTCTTGCCGACGCCTTGGGTTTTCGCGCTACGGCGATAATGATGGATTTTACCGCTCAATCGGTGGCGATGAACATCATGGTAGACGGGGTGTGGCTCCCGCGCGAGGGCATGGACCGCGAAGAGGCCGATCCCGCCCTGGAGGCCTTGAAGCTATTAAGCGGGCTGAATCCGCAGGATCGCAAGAGCAGGCAGGAGGGCTTGTTTGCGGCCGAATTCAAATCGTCGCAGCGATTTTCGGCCACGCTGGCCACGCAAGGCACGGCCGCGGGCGAGCGCGCGGTGGTGCAATTCGCCGAGAAGAGAATACGCTTTAAAAACCTGGATGAACTGGGCATGCGCCCCAAAATGCAGGAACAGCTCAGGGAGCTGTTGGCGCTGCCGAAGGGATTTTTGCTCTTCAGCGCCATGCCGGCCAACGGGTTGCGGAGTTCGACGGGCGTGATGCTGCACGGCACGACGTTTTACCCGCGAGTTTGCCGCCTTGGAAGAAGAAACCAACCGTTTCGAGCCCGTGGAAAACGTGGCGGTAACCACGTACAGCGCCGCAGCGGGCCAAAATCCGGCCGACGTGCTGCAGAAGCTCTTCCGCATGGAGCCGAACGTGGTGGTGGTGCGCGATCTGGTCAATGCGCGGGTGGTGAGCATGATGTGCAAGGAAATAGTCGAGGACCGGCTGATGATAACCACGATTCGGGCCAAGGACTGCGCGGATGCGATGCTTCGAGTGCTGGCCATGGACGTGCCGCCTTTGGAATTTGCCAAGGCCGTTTCCGGGGTGCTTTCGCAGCGCCTGGTGCGCAAGCTGTGCGAGGCGTGCAAGGAGGCCTACCAGCCTGCCCCGCAAATACTGCAGCAATTGGGCATACCTGAAGGTCGGATACCGGCTTTTTATCGGCCCCGCCCGGCCGATCCCGGCCGGCCCAAGGAAATCTGCGATAAATGCAACGGCGTGGGATATTACGGGCGCACCGCGATATTCGAGTTATTGACTGTGGGCGACAATACCCGCCGGGTTTTGGCGACCAATCCGAAAATAGATTTATTGCGACAGGCCGCCCGCAAAGACGGCATGGTGAGCTTGCAGGAGGAAGGCGTCCTGCTTGTGGCCCGGGGCGTGACTTCCCTGCCGGAATTGATGAGGGTGTTGAAACAGTAAAGAAACAGTGAGCAGCGGACAGCGGGCAGGAGATAGGGGACAGGAACTGTGCACTGGAAACTGTGAACCGTAAACGCAAGATTTTTGGTAGCAAACATGATTGTCACCTTATTGATGATCGCAATTTTGTTCGCCTGCGCGGCGATGTTGTACAACGAAGGGATGTGGAGCAATGCCATCCGGTTGATCAACGTGGTCACTGCGGCGCTGTTGGCGACGAATTTTTTCGAGCCCGCGGCCGATTGGCTGGAGCAGCAGGCCCCTTCGTACAGTTATTTTTGCGATTTTATTGCGCTGTGGGGCTTGTTCATTATTTTTTCCTTGATATTCCGCCTCATAACCGACAAGCTGTCGCAGGTGAAAGTCAAGTTTCTGAAGATAGCCGATCAGATCGGCAGCGCGGTTTTGGCCTTGTGGATCGGGTGGTGGATGGTCATGTTTACGTTGACGACCCTGGACGTGGCTCCGCTGGCCAGGAATGCGCTGGGCGGTAGTCTTTCGTCCAGCACCGAAGACCGGATGGTTCTGGGTTTTGCCCCGGATCGGCAGTTGCTGGGATTCATGCAAAAGATGTCGCTGGAGACATATTCCCATTCGGCTACCGAAGCGGAATGGAAGGCAAAAAAGACGATTTTCGATCCCCGCGGCGAATTCCTCCCCAAATACGCCTCGCGCAGGGCCGCCCTGGAAAGCAACGTCAAAGAGAAAGGCACGCTCAAAGCCAGTTCCACGGGAACGTGATTGCCAATGTCTGCCGATAGCCGCCAGATGCGAGTAAGCGAACAAACCGACGAGCAATTTGCCGCTTACCGGTCGGTAAGCGGCTGGGCGGTGGCGGGATTGGTCCTCGGCTTGTTCTCGCCGTTGGCCCTGGCCGATCCGCTGCTCTGGGCATTGCCGGTGATTACGGGCATGGTTTGCGTACAGGCGTTCGTGCATATCAGGCAAAATGCGCCGGGCATGATCGGGCGCAAGGCGGCGTTGGCCGGGCTGTGGCTGGCGGTGTTTTCATTGGCCGCCGCGTACGGCGATTGGTTTTACTTCCGCTTATGCATTAAGGGCGAAGCACGGCAGGCCGCGCTGTTTTGGTTCGAGCTTTTAGCCAAGGACAGGCCGGAACTGGCCTATCAGTTGACGCTGCTGCCCAATCGCCGTCACGCCTTGGACGAGCGGATTTGGGATTATTACGTGGACGAGGATAGGAATAAACCGTACACGGCCTTGAAGAATTACGTTGCGCCGAGCAAGGACGAGGACTCGCCCAGCCTGGTGCGGCACGCTTCTGGCCTTGGGCGGATCGGCGGATGTGCGATATCTGGGCACGCTGGACCTGTTTTACGTCGAGTCGAAGTACATAGTCGATCAGTTGTATGGCGTGACTTTTGTGGAATCCGGGGAGAAAAAGACCTTTTTTGTGGTCGTGCGGCTGGCGCGTCATTGCGTGGACGGCGATCACGCGGTGTGGAGAATAGTCTATGCCCAAGGGGGCGTGGACCGGTACGGCAAGAAGCCTTTGTAGGTTGGCTATTGCATATCTAAGCCACGGTTTACCAGTTTTTGACGTTTTTTCGCGAGCCGCAGATATTCACTTCCATTCCCATTGCCCGGGCCATGGCGGCCTTGGCGAGCATGGCCGAGTCGGCTTCCTTGGGGCTCAGGGCATAGGCCACTAGGATGTGGTTGGCCTTGTGTTTGGCCATGAATTGATCGCGGGAGACGCCGTACAAGACGGCGTGCATGATGGGCCATTGGGGCGTGGTAAGGTCCCAGCGGCGTTGGGTCTCTTCCGTCGGGAGTTCGACTACGCAGGCGCGTCCCAGGTCCATTTTCAGCTTGCCGGAATCGACGTAGATGCGGGACCAGACGATTTCGCCGGGCTTGGACACGCCTTTTATTGATCCGCCGCCGAGGCGGAAGTACATTGCCGGCTGGCGTTGGCTGCTGGCCCCTGCCCAGCCGCCGATCAGATGCGCCGGCGGCACCGACCCGGAGATCTCGAAGACCCAGACGTAATCTTTCAC
Organism: Pirellulales bacterium; assembly: GCA_963838495.1. GTDB lineage: Bacteria > Planctomycetota > Planctomycetia > Pirellulales > Thermoguttaceae > JBEKIK01. Next base: position 3,057,262 of record CAWIRC010000001.1, read on the forward strand.
CGTGCCGGAGCGGTCCCAGTCGGCCCAGCGGACGTCGTGGAGGGTGGATTCCACGGGCTGGCCCATGGCCTTGTGGACGCGATAAGTCATCAGCGCGTCCAGGCCCGCGCATTCGTCGACTTCGTTGAAATGGGGCAGGGGTTCGCCTTCGAAAAGGACTCCGTGGCCGTTGCGGCCTGCAACCGGAGGGCGGTCGGCGTTGTTCAGCGTGCCCTCGACCAGGTCGGAGGCCGGCAACAGGTCCTTCAAGCCTTGCTGGTATTGGATGCCGATCACCTTGCAGCCGAAATCATGTGCCATGCGCAGGGCGGCGATGTACATTTTGCACTGCGTGAGGATTTGATTGTCGGTCAGATCGGTTTCCTCGTTCTCTCCGGTGAGGAACTTCATGCCGCGATCTTCCATCCACTGCCGGACCTGGCGTGCTTCATCGTCCGGGACTTGCGTGGTTTCATAATACAGGGCCGACTGGCTTAGGCGTTCTTTGTACACGCCCAGTGGATTGAGGAGTTCGTCCTGGATGATGGCGTTGTACATGCCCATACAGCCTTCGTCGAAGATGCCCATGATGGCTTTTTCGCGGGCGAGCTGCTCGGCCAGGGTTTTGCCGAGTTTGGCTTCGGGCCCGGGGACTTTGATTTTTTTAAGCGGCTTGACGTGCTTGATCGGGTGCTTGACATTGCCCTTGGAGAGCCATTGTTTCAGACTGGAGACGAACATTTTGTCGGTGAAGTTCTCGCTCCAGAGAGTGGAATATTTTTTGCCGGCCTTGGTAAGGCAGGCGTTGAGGTTCAGCATGCCGACCAGCCCGGGCCACGTGCCCGACCAGTTCGCCACGGTCAAGATCGGTCCCTGGTGCGAGAGCAAACCGGGCAGGACGTGGTAGGAATATTGCCATACCGCTTCGGCCACAATGAGCTTGGCCATGGGATCGATGTCGGCGAAGACCTCCAGGCCTTCCTTTTGCGAGGCGATGAAACCGTGCTTTTGGTCTTCCTTGTAGGGGTGCGCCCGGACCAGTTCGTAACCCGCCGCGGCGATGGCCTTGGCCAGGTCGTCTTCCAATTCTTTTTGTTTGGCCCAGCAATTTTGATTGGCCGATAGGCGCAGATCGCCGCTGGCTACGAGGAGAACTTGTTTTTTGCCGGTTTTGGCGGGTTTATTCAATTTCGGTATAGCGTACTGAGGCATCGTTAATACTCCAAAATAAAAAATGCGTAATTTGCTTATAATAATCGATAGACAAGCGAAAAGAAAGGCACCCCCCACGATTTGGGGGCCTAAATAAACCTACCGATTTCAATCCGGTTATAGTTAAAAGTCTAAAATATAATCAGGATAAGTTGCGTTAAATTCTTTCGACAACGCTGGATTGTCCTCGCGGTTTTTAGCTGCCGGAGTTTGGAGAATGATTAACCGCAAAGCGTGCGGCTCTTTTTGTTTATCATTTATCGGCAATCGCTGTAAAACCCCCTTCAATCTCTGTAACGTTACATTCGTTCTGGAAATATCCAATAACTCCAGTTGTTTGAATGTGCTCAGAGCTAGAAGGCTATCGTCGTTGATCTTTGTCCCATCCATATAGATTGTAATGTGCTTAGTTCCATAAGATCGTTTAACCCAGGCCCGGTAATGTTCGTTTCGGTCAGCCATAGCTCTTTCAGCGAATGCTAGTTTCTAAGGCATACGGGGTCGGTTCCGATTGTCCGCCCTATCCTACAAGTCGGCGATCGATATGATAGAATGGGTTGGTTCAAAACACGAGCGAATAAGCCCGGAGCGACCATGCTTCGCACGGTGCCCCCGGGGCTAAAGAATGAATATTGGATCCTGCCGCTGTAAATCATGACAAATCGCTATCTAGTTCCATTTGGTCCCAAGAGCGTGCCGCATTTTTTTACCGACGTGCTGGTGATCGGCAGCGGATTGGCGGGGATGCGCGGCGTTGGCGGTCGATCCCGGTTTGTCGGTGGTGATGATTACCAAGGACGGAGTCGATCAATCGAACAGCAACGTGGCCCAGGGTGGAATTGCCGGCGTCTTGGATCCGGCAGACCGGTTCGAGGACCACGTAGAGGACACGTTAATGGCTGGCGGATCGCTGTGCGACAGGGAGGTGGTCGAGCACGTGGTTCGTCAATCTCCGCGCTCAATCGAGGAGTTGATCGGCTGGGGCGTGCATTTCGATCAATTGGGCGGGCGTCTGGCTTTGGCCCGCGAGGGAGGGCACAGCCACGACCGCATCGCTCACGCCTTGGGCGACGCCACGGGCAAGGAAATCATGCGCGTGGTGGTCAACCGCGTGCAGGCGTTGCCCAACGTGTTTATTTGGGAAAACACCTTCACCATCGATCTTTTGACCCGCGGCGGCGCCTGTTGCGGCGCTGTCTGGAACAGCCGGCACGGCAAGACCATAGTCTGGGCGAAGCAGACGATTTTGGCCAGCGGCGGGGCGGGCCAAATCTACCGCGAAACAACCAATCCCGAAGTGGCCACCGGCGACGGCATGGCCATGGCCTATCGGGCAGGTGCGGAGTTGCGCGACATGGAGTTCATGCAGTTCCATCCCACCGTGCTATACATTGCGGGCGGCAGCCGGCACCTGATCTCCGAAGCCACGCGCGGGGCCGGGGCCTGGTTGGTCGATCGCCACGGCCGGCGCTTCATGACCGATTACGATCCGCGCGGCGAGCTTGCCCCGCGCGACGTGGTCAGCCTGGCCATCGTTTGCCAGATGGAAAAGACCCGTCATCCGCACGTTTATTTGGACCTTACGCATCTCGAGCCGGGCTGGGTACGCACCCGCTTTCCCAGCATAGCCGCCGTGTGTGCTGAGTTCGATTTGGACATTACCCGCGACCGCATTCCGGTCCGGCCCGGGGCGCATTACATGATGGGCGGAGTATCAGTCGATCAGGAAGGCCGGACCATGCTTCCCGGGCTGTGGGCGGCGGGCGAGGTCACCTCGACCGGCTTGCACGGGGCCAACCGGCTGGCGTCGAACAGCCTGGTGGAGGCCATGGTCTTCGGGGCATCGGCCGGGGCCGGAGCATCGCGGGCGGCAACGGCCATGCAAGATACGTTCAGGGCATTGGTGGTGGAAAATCCCCGCGCGAACCATCGACTGAGCCCTTGAACCTGGCCGACATCCGCAACTCGCTCAAAAGCCTGATGTGGCGCAACGTGGGCGTGCGCCGCGACGCCGAAGGATTGACCGACGCCACCGAAAGCATCACCCACTGGAGCCGTTACGTCTTGCCGCGGCAGTTTTCCGATCCCGGCGGGTGGGAACTGCAGAACATGCTCTTAATAGCGCGGTTGATGATCGAAGCCGCGCTCGAACGCCAAGAGAGCCGCGGGGCGCACGTCCGCACCGATTTCCCCAACGCCGACGACGAACACTGGAACCGGCACGTCAGCTTTAGCCGCGAGGAATCGAATGAACAATGAATTGACACGTTGGTCTGCAAACGGCACGTGGAAAAAAATTGTAATGACCAGCAATTTTACGCTGGCGGCGATCTTCTTGATTTAGGATGTTCTGTGGTTCATGTTCAAAAGCAGGAAATCTTTCAAGCATCGGAAACAGAGAGCACAGGCCCAAGGGGACATCTTGTCCCCGCTGGCGCCGCGCCTCCGGGTGCTTGGGGCAATAACGCTGATTTTTGCCGCGGGCTTTATCGCTTATCTTCCCGTTATAAATGGCGGATTCATATTAGATGACAGCGTTCTTGTGACTAATAATCCTCTTGTTAAGACAGCCGACGGCCTGACCAGGTTTTGGCGCACCACGGAGCAGCTTGAATATTATCCCCTGACCTACAACATATTCTGGCTCGAATGGAGGTTATGGGAAACTAATCCCGGCGGCTACCACGCCACCAACCTGATATTGCACATCTTCGAATCGTTGTTGATTTGGGTCATCTTGCGGAGGTTGTCGATTACCGGCGCTTTTCTGGCGGGCTTGCTGTTTGCCGTACACCCGATAAACGTCGAGTCGGTGGCCTGGATCGCGCAACTGAGAAACATGACGGCAATGTTGTTCTTTCTGTTGTCTATCTTATGGTATCTGAGATCATGCATCTCCGAAGGAAGCGAAGGGGCGGGGACCTCGCGTTCCCACTTTGGACCGCAGGAACGAGCAGCGCGCGCTCGCCGACCAACTTTTTCATCCTTCATCCTTCATCCTTCTTCCTTTCACTTTTGGTACTGGTTGAGTCTGGCAGCGTTTGTGCTGGCGATGCTGGGCAAGGGATCGGTGGCGGTCTTGCCTGCGCTCGTTTTGGGGATCGTATGGTGGCTGCGTCCGTTGACAAGGCGGGATTTATGGCGGGTATTGCCGTTTTTCGCGGTCACAATTGCCTTGACCGCGGCAAACGTGTGGTTCCAAACTCACGGCACGGAAATTGTAATTCGTGATACCGGTTTTGCCGATCGTCTTGCTGGTGCGGGCTGCGTGGTGTGGTTTTATCTGTACAAGGCGCTGTTGCCTATCAATCTGGCTTTTGTCTATCGGCAGTGGCATATTGAGGCGGAACGACTTCTTTGGTGGTTGCCGCTATTGGCCGTGCTGGCCCTTACTGCGGTGTTGTGGCGGTGTCGAAAAACCTGGAGCCGACCGTTGCTGTTCGCTTGGGGTTTTTTCTGCGTGGCGCTGGTTCCGGTGATGGGTTTTGCAGACGTGGGGTTCATGCAATATTCATTGGTGGCCGACCATTACCAGCACATCGCCCTCATCGGCCTGGTCGCGGCGGCAGCGGCGCTATGGAGTGCGTGGTCTAAACAGGCGCGAGGCGTGGTGGCGCGCCGGGCGGCGCACGCCCTTGCCGTCGTAACGGCGGGGATTCTAATGTTGCTCACCTGGCGGCAATGCTCGCTTTACAAAGATCCAATCTTACTATATCGGGACACATTGAAAAAGAATCCTGAGTGTTGGATGATCCATAGCAATTTGGGCCTTGCACTAAAATCAAGAGGTCAATATCAGGAGGCGGTCGAACACTTCAAAACAGTCCTGCGCATTAAACCCGATTGCGCTATTGCCTATATCAATTTGGGCAATATATTCCGTAAAGAAGGACATGTAGAGGAAGCTATTGAACAATATAAGCAAGCTCTTCTGTTCAATCCCAACTTGGCCGAAGCCTATAGCAACCTGGGCGCCGCTTTGGTCGAAATTAACCAGGCGGAAGAAGCAGTGAGATATTATCAAAATGCCATGCGGCTTAACCCTGGCTTTATCGAGGCCCAATATAATTTGGCGGAAGCCTACGCCAAATTGCATCGATCTTCAGAGGCCGTTGAAGCGGCGGAAAAGGCCGTGGCTCTTGCTCGGTCTCAGGGTCAGACCGCGATGGTTGAGGTGATTGAAACTTGGTTGAACGCCTACCGCGCCGGCCTGTCGGGTATGAAGGACTCCCCGCCCACTCGCAGACCGGATTCCAAGACGCCTTGATTCCCAATAGTTTGGATAGGCGCGACGCCGATTATCGCACCAAAAGGGCGATCAGGCGCTTGGGGCCGTGGACGCCGAGGATCAGGGTCTTTTCGATGTCCGATGTGCGGCTGGGGCCGGTGACAATAACCAGTTCGCCGCTTGGTTCCCGGGCGGTCAGGCGCGGGGTGACGGGGGCATACGCCGCGATGCACACGTCCGTACCGACTTCCCCAAACACCGACGACGAGCATTGAAACCGGCATATTGCGTTCCGTTGTGCTGATGCTGTATAATATTTCGTGGACATGTTTAGTTTATAGGACTTCTGCCATGCTTCGTCAATCATGTCCGGCAATTCTGATATTTCTCTTGTGGCTTACAGTATCGGCCTTTGGCCGGAATGTCGAATACGTCATACACATAAGCGTGGACGGCGGCGGATCGAATTACATTCAATCGCTTATCGGCGGCGGCGAGTTGCCGTATTTCCAGCGGTTTTTTGCCGAAGGCGCCGGTACGTTCAATGCCCGCAGCGATTACGATTATACCGTCACCTTGCCGAATCACGTTACGCAAGTCGCTGGCCGGGGAGTCGAAGGGGTGGACGGGCACAATTGGACCGGCAACGACGATCCGGAACCGGATCAAACCATCCATAATAACAAAGGATCGTATGTGGCCGGTGTCTTCGACGTGGTGCACGACAATGGCTTAAGAACCGGAATGTTCGCCAGCAAGACCAAGTTCAGCCTGTTCGACACGTCTTACAACGCCGTAAACGGAGCGGTTGACGTGACCGGCGCGGACAACGGTCGGGCCAAAATCGAGAGCTATGTTTTTGACGAAGACACTTCCGCGCTGACCGATAGTTTGATAACCGCGATGCGATCCGATCCTTTCAATTATGCATTTGTGCATTATGCCGATCCCGACGCGGCTGGGCACGGCAGCGGTTGGGGAAGCGCGGAATACAATGACGCCCTGGCCGCGGTTGACGGCTACCTGGGCCGGATATTCGATATGGTGGAATCCGACGCTGCATTAAAAGGCAAAACGGCCATAGTGTTGACGGCAGATCACGGCGGCGGCGAGTTTGGTCACGATGATCCGGCCGATCCGCTTGACTACACGATTCCATTCGGCGTTTGGGGGCCGGGCGTGACGCCCGGGGCGGATTTATATGCGATAAACGGCCCAACGCGGTTGGACCCCGACGAAGGCCGCCCGCCGTATTCCGACCCGATGCAGCCGATCCGCAACGGCGACGCCGCGAACCTGGAACTGCAGTTGCTCGGCCTGCCTTCGGTCCGGGGCTCGACGATTAATGCGGCACAGGATTTGGCGGTCCCGGAGCCTTCGAACTTTGCATGTCTTATCATTGGAATCGCGATTGCGGCGGCATGGAGAATTATCATACGAACGGACAAAATTGCCGTACCGCTGATGGACTGAGAGATTTTATCCCACCAGCAGCACGATCAGGCGTTTTGGGCCGTGTACGCCGAGGATCAGGGTCTTTTCGATGTCCGAGGTGCGGCTGGGACCGGTGACGATAACGAACTCGCCGCTAAGTTCCCGGGGTGCCAGGCGCGGGGCGACGCTGTCCCAAGCGGCGGGTAGGTGTTCGAAGAGTTGATCGACCCGGGCGACGACAACGCAGGCCGGCGGCAGGTAGCAGAGCAGGCGGTCCTCGGCCGTGGGACAGGCGATGAGCGAGGAGCCGGTGTCGGCCAACAGTACATCCGCCGCCACGATGCTGGCCGAAAGCTCGGCCATTTCCACGGGCGACCAATTGGGCTTGGGCCATTGGATCAGTTTGGGATCCAGCTCTTTGACCGCTTCGCAGCAGATGGGGCGGTACATGACTCCGATCGACGTCCACCCGGCCGCTTTGACCAGTTCGGCCAATTGCTTTTGCGCATCGCCCATGGTGGCACAGCGGATCACTTCACCGTACAGGGATATAACTTCGCCTTGGAATTGATCGGCCAATGCGGCCGTGTCAGCCGTTTGCCGGGGCCAGACCTCGGGTGCGGCCGGGACCTCTACTGCCGGGCCTCTGGACAGTTCGGTGTGAATGCGATGTAAAATGGCGTCTCGGCTGGTCATGTATGTAATCCCTGTTTGTAGGACGATTTTAAAAATCGTCCTACGATGCAAATTTTCCCGGAGCAAGCTCCGGGGCTAAACACGTTTATTTCGCGACCGGCCGATCATCGGCCGGTGCCGGTCGTAGCTTTATGAAAGTGTGTTATTTATTGTTTATTATTCTTATTTTTTCGCCACCAGTTGCGGAATGGCGGGCCGGCGGGCTGGGGCAGCTCGCGGCCGCGGGTCCAGGCGCCCAGCTTGCCCGGATGCCAGGGCAAAAACCTGGCCATGCGCACGCCCAGGCGCACGCCCCACATCGTTAATTTATAACGCAGCGGGCCGGCCATGGCCCAGGACCAGGCCAGCCACATCATGCGTTCGCTTAGGGACTTCATAGGCGAGCGCTCGTTTACGGCACGATGGCGGAGGTGGACCAGTTGGTGCGGGATATCGATTTTGACCGGGCAGACTTCGCCGCACGCGCCGCACAGCGAGGAGGCGAAGGGCAGTTTGCCGGCTGTTTTCATGCCGAGCAGATGCGGGGTGAGGATCGAGCCGATGGGTCCGGGATAGACCCAGCCGTATGCCCAGCCGCCCGCGCGGCGATAGACGGGGCAGTTATTCAGGCACGCCCCGCAGCGGATGCAGTGCAGCGCCCGCCATGCCGCCGGATCGGCAAGCACGTTGCTCCGGCCGTTGTCGAGGATAATGATGTACAGTTTTTTCCCGGGGGCCGGGCCATGGATCAGGTGCGTGTAGGCGGTGAGTTTCTGGCCGGTGCCGCTTCGGGGCAGAAGGTTCAGGAACACGGGCAGATAATCGAGGCGGGGCAGAACTTTTTCAATGCCCATCAAGGCCACGTGCACGGGCGGCGTGGCGGTGGAAAGGCCGGCGTTGCCCTCGTTTTCGATGACCACCAGCGTGCCGGTGTCGGCCACGGCGAAGTTGCAGCCCGAGATGCCCATGCCGGCCTGGAGATATTCGCTTCTTAGGTGTTTGCGGGCAATGGCGGTGAGTTCTTCGTGCTTGACCGTGTAAGGTTCGCCGAGTTTGTCGGCGAAGAGGCGGCCCACGTCGGCCACGGACATGTGAATGGCCGGGGTGACGATGTGCACGGGCCGCTGGCCGGCGAGCTGCACGATATATTCGCCCAGGTCGGTTTCCACCGCGCGGATGCCGTTGGCCTCGAGCACGTGGTTCAGTTCCATCTCCTCGGTGACCATGGACTTGGATTTGACCACGCTTTTAACCTTGTTTTCCCGGGCGATGTCGAGGATGAGGCGGTTGGCCTCGGCGGCGTTTTTGGCCCAAAGGACCGTGGTGCCGCGGGCGGTGATGTTGCGCTCGAACTCGACGAGGAGTTTATCAAGGTTGGCGATGGTGTAGGATTTGATTTGATGGGCGGCCTCGCGCCAGTCCTGGAAATAGGGGATGGCGTCGGTCACCTCGCGGTTGCTTTTGCTGGATTTTTCGGTGTTTATGCCCAGGGCCGCCGGGGCATCGGGTTCGCACAGGCCCTTGGTCAGCGGCGTAAGGAATTCCGCGCCATCGAGATGAATATGTTTATTAGACATTTGCAGCTAACCTTTTTTCAGAATAAATACATCAACACGGAGGCACGGAGGACACGGAGAAAATTAAGAGCTTATCCCAAAACATAAAATACAATGATGACAAGAGGTTTTAACAATATATTCTCAACAATTCAGCCCTCACCCTACCCCTCTCCCAAAGGGAGAGGGGACTGTGATTTTACTTTTTGCAAAAATCCAGTAATAATATTATTTGACGTTTAAAATTATTTTTACTCCGTGTTCTCCGTGCCTCCGTGTTGATTATTAAGTGCGCAAGGTAACGATTGCTTCCACGTCGGCGGGTTTGACGTCGCCGCGTTCGCCCAGGGGGCGGTCGCGCCGGGCAAACCGGTCGGCGACGAGTTTGCCGGCCTCGGCGGGGATATTGTAATCGGCCAGGCGCGTGCCCACGCCCAGCGAGCGGAAGAACGCGTCGGTTTTTTCGATGGCGGCGTCGATGCGGTCGTCCTCGTCGTTTTGGGCGAGGCCCCACACGCGCTGGGCGTATTGCAAAAGTTTTTGTTTTTTCCGCTCGCGATAATGCCGGGCCACGCCGGGATAGATCAAGGCCAGGGTTTGAGCGTGATCCAGGCCGTATAGGGCCGTGATTTCATGGCCGATCATGTGCGTGAGCCAATCTTGCGGCACCCCGCAGCCGATCATGCCGTTAAGTGCGCTGGCCGCGCACCACATGACGTTCGAGCGGGCGCTGTAGCTTTTGGGCTTGGCCAAAACTTTTGGTCCTTCTTCGACAAGGGTCAGCAGGATCGCCTCGGCCTGGCGGTCTTGCAGGGGCGAGCCGGCATCGAAGGTCGTATATTGTTCGAGCACGTGGACAAAGGCGTCCACAATGCCGTTGGCTGTCTGCCTGGGCGGCAAGGAGTAAGTGGTTGTCGGATCGAGGATGGAAAATTTCGGGAAGACCGTTGGGCTGGAAAAGGCCAGTTTCTCTTGTGTGGAATCGCGGCTTATCACCGAGAAACCGTTCATTTCCGATCCGGTGGCCGGCAGCGTCAGCACACATCCTAAGGGCAGGGCATGCGCCGGAATTAGAGTTGCATCGTGCATGAAGTCCCAAGGGTCGTCGCCTTTGTAATGAAACGCGGCGGCGATGAACTTTGTGGCGTCGAGCGTTGATCCGCCGCCCACGGCCAAGAGAAATTCGGCCCCCTGTTTTTTGACGGCTTCGATGCATTTCTGGCATGATTCGTAGCGCGGGTTGGGCTCGATGCCGCCGAACTCGGCCAACGTACGGCCGGAGAGGGCCTTTACGACCTGGTCGTAGACGCCGTTCTGCTTGATCGACCCGCCGCCGTATATCATCATCACCTTGTTTCCGGCCGGAATAAGCTTTGGCAGTTCCGCGACGGTTCCTTTGCCGAACACGATTTTTACCGGGTTGTAATAAGTGAAATTGAGCATATATCAAGCACCGTTCCCTTCCCAGCCGGCCACGAGCACGTCGGCGATGTGCATGGTGCGGATATGTTGCGTGGCCGGATTGCGGCGCAAGATGCCGCCGATGTGCATGAGGCAACTGACGTCGTTGGAAACGACGACTTCAGCGCCGCTTTTGACGATGTTTTCCACCTTGGTTTTGCCCATGGCCAGCGATGTGCCGGGCATTTTCACGCTGAAGGTGCCGCCGAACCCGCAGCACTCCTCGATGTTGGGCAATTCGCAGTAGGTCAAGCCGCGGACGCTGTGGAGCAGTTTCATGGGTTGCTCGGGGGCGCCGAGTTCGCGGCGGCTGTGGCAGCCGATTTGCAGGGCCGTTTTGTAAGGGAAAGTCGCGCCGGTGTCGGTCACGCCCAGGATATCGACGAGAAATTCGGTAAGTTCGAAGACGCGGCTGCCGGTATCGACCACTTCCGGGCTGGGATCGACGTGCCCGAAAAACACCCGGCACATGGCCGAGCACGATCCCGAAGGGCAGACGATCCATTTTTGTCCTTCCATGGCTTTGCAGAAATGGCGGATCACGCGGCGGGCTTCTTCCCAGTAGCCGGAGTTGAATGCCGGCTGGCCGCAGCATGTTTGGCGGTCGGGGAAGACCACAGGCACGCCGTAGCGCTCGAGCAGTGCGGCCGTGGATCGGCCGATGGAGGGAAAAAACTGGTCTATGTAGCAGGGAATAAACAAGGCCACCGCCTGGCCCGGCTGATAAGGCGGCTGTTCCTGGCGAGGCGCAAGGGGATTTATAGGACGAATCATGCTGGAAACCTCCCTCAAGTTTATACTGCATTTCCGCCGGTTTAGCCAGGGGTGCGAAAATGAGATTCTACTGGCTAAACGTATAAAAAAGCTTAAAATAAGGGTAAGTATCTGTAACATCAAAACGGCACACGGTATGTGCCTGCTACAATATAAATACGGCGGAGGTGGGATCATGTTTACGGGATTGATGTTGATTGCTTGTTCATTGGCGGGCCAGGCGCCGCAGGCTACAAAAGAGGACATGAAGGACGAGGTCCGCCGCCTGGTGCGGCAACTGGATGCGGACGAGCTTGCCCAGCGCAACGCTGCGGAAGAGGCCCTGGTAAAGATAGGCCCGGCCGCGCTGGAGCTGCTGCCGGCGGCGACCGAGCGGCTTTCGGCCGAGGCGCGGGAGCGATTGGCGCGCGTGCGGCAGAAGCTGGAGCAGGCCGCGGTCGAGTCGGCAGTAAAACCGACGCTAATTACCCTGGACGGCGACGCCATGCCGCTTTCCAAGGCGCTGGCCGCTTTGTCGGAGCAGTCGGGCAATAAGATTACGGATTACCGCGAGCAGTTCGGGCAGGCGGCGAGCGATCCGACGCTGAAAGTTCATTTCAATAAAACTCCTTTCTGGCAGGCACTGGATCAGGTCCTGGACCAGGCCAATTTGACGGTGTATCCGTTTGGCGACGAGCCGGGATTGAACATTGTGGGCCGGGGCGTGGGGCAAACGCTCCGCGGGCAAAACGCGGTATACGCCGGGCCGTTCCGCTTCGAGCCGGTGCGGCTTGACGCCCAGAGCGACTTGCGCGATCAGAAGGGTTCGATTTTGAAGTTGATTGTGGAGGCGGCCTGGGAACCGCGCTTAAAACCCATCAGCCTTGTCGAGCGCCTGGCCGACGTGGAGGCCGTCGACAACCGCTCGAAGCGGCTAAAGGTGGAATCGGAAGAGGCGGAGATCGAGGCCCCGGTGGAGGGCCAGAAATCGGCGGTGGAACTGACGTTGCCCTTTGTGCTGCCGCCGCGCGAGGCCAAGGAAATCGCCCGGGTAAAAGGCAAAATAACGGCCACTATCCCCGGACGGATCGAGGAGTTCCGTTTTGACAACCTGCTTGCAGCCAAAAACGTGGAAAAACGCATGGCCGGCGTGACTGTAACCCTGGAGCAGGTTCGCAAGAACAACGAGGCCTGGGAGGTATTCGTCCGCGCCCGGTTCGACGATGCGGGCGACGCCCTGGCATCGCACCGCGGCTGGATCTTCCGCAACGAGGCCTATCTGGAGGGCCCAGACGGCAAGCCGATCGCATACGACACCATGGAGACCAACTTGCAAACCAAGGACGAAGTCGGGGTTTCCTACATTTTTGTGCTCGACAAGCCGCCGGACGATATGAAGTTCGTTTACAAAACACCGGGTGCTATTTTGGGCACTAAAGTGGAATACGAAATTCGCAATCTGGCGTTGCCATGAAGGGATTGTGGGATTGGCAGGCGGCGTTTAGCGCTGAAATTCCGTTTGCCGTTTGGTTGCCTTGAACAACGGCGGGGGGGAACTGTCGCGGCGAATGAGGACGTTGATATTTCCTTTTCCAGGGGGAAGCAACCGGCGGAATTCGTAACGCCGCAATACTTCGTAGCCTTGTACCTCTCCACTTGCCACCATGTACGTGTCGTCGTTCACCCACCACCAACTTTTTGAGGGTTGGGGCTGATAATCCTCTGTGTACAAGTATAGTCCATTAAATTCAAATCCGCCGTCGATTTCAGCGGGCGGGACGTGCTCTTTTTCGACCAGGTTTGTGAGGGCCTCCCAGCGCACGCTATTCCAAGCGAGAAAGTCGCGCGTGCTCATCACGCTGAAAGCCATAAGCATAATGATGGGAACGGCGGTTCCCAACATGAATCTGCGGGGGGCAAAACACAGGCCGTTTTTTTCCAGAGGAACCATGGCGGTTACAAGCATCGGCAGCAATGGAAGCAGGTAGCGATCAAAATAGGTAGGGGGCAAAGGCAGAAAGTATGTCAACGCGCCGAAGAGGAAAAACATCTCGATGTTTTGTTTGCATGCCCCGCGCAAGCCGTGCCTGGCGTAAAATGTTAAAATCAGGATGGCAAGCCGTTCCAGCATCAATCCGGCACCCAATACGCTAAGGCCCGTGATTATGATCCAGAACCATTGCGGCAGCTCGGGCACATTGGGCAAATTCAAGACAAACGTATCGCGAAGCGTCAGCGGTCCGATTCCCCGCGGATCGAGAATATTTTGACCCAACGGCATCAATTTGCCCGCCATGAGCAGCCAGAGGCAAAAGGCGGCGATGGAGATCAGAAGAATCCTGCGGGCGATTCAATGCGCCCAATCCATATCGCCGCGGATTACAGGCCGCATAACGGCGACAACGGGTAATAAGAACAGGCCTAAATAAAGCAGCGCGATTACCGTGCCCGATAGACAGAACAGCAATATATGGGTAGGGTCTTTTAGCAGGTGCAGCGATTCGGCGGTCCTGGCTTGATATCCCAGGGGCATCTTTCCGGAGGCTTGCAGCCAGGCCTGGAAGATAAGCAGGCCTCCCATGACGATTACATTCGGCAAGCCGGCCCGCAACAAGTTTTTTAAAGAGCAACCATTTTTAACCAGGGCGAACAGACCGAACGCGATTGGCAGAAAAATGCCAATTTGTCTGCACAGTGTGGCCGCAAGCGCAAGGGCGGTTCCCAGATACAAACAGGCGGTTGAATTTCGACTGAGGCTCTTCGTGAAAAACAACAAGGATAAAATCGTCAGGGCGGTAAATGATACGTCGGTCATGAAACTGTTCGACAATGCGAAATAGACGGGGTTGAAGGCCAAGGTCAATGATCCCGCCATTGCGAGTTTTCGTGTTGCCTGCACGGTGCGGAGGAGTGCATAAAAACCCAAGACGCCGATGAGGCCCAAAACCAGAATGGAGATGCGCAGCGCGGCAAAGGAAAATCCGCAAGGCATGCAAAACAAGGCGCCCCATAAAGTATGTGTAAGCAGCGTCGTGCCAGTCCAGCCTGTGGGGTGAAAGGCCTTTTCCGCGAGCATGTGTTTTACACTGACGCCATAGGACCAATCGTCGTTGAGGGGAAAATTGCCAAGTGGATTTACGAGAGTCGCCGCCAGGCACCAGAGCAAGGCAATCAATATGATATCTACCGCGACCGTGCGAGAAGTGGAGGAGAATTTCGCCTGTTGTTGGGGCAGGTTTTGGATCATGTTTCGCCCTTGCTTGTTCAAGAGAGCGCACGGCGGCGCCGGTTTCCTGCGGGGTAATGTACAAAATTCTTTCACGCGTCCATAGTCCAATTTATGATTTTTGCGCGCCTCCTTTTTCCCATTCTTCCCCTTTATACCAATTTGGGTCTGCGACTTGACGACGCTATTAGCTCCGGCTAGACTCAAGATATGAGTGTGATGAGTGAGAGATTGGGAGATAAGATGGAAATTAAATCATGGCGCAGCCGCGGGCCGGATTGCAGGCAACGCATACTGGTTCGCCGCCTGGCTGGGCTTGGCCGCCCGGTTTTACGACTGCAACCAGACCGGCCTGGCCACGGACCTGAAATTGCGCCCGAGCAGCGCGAGCTCTTTACCCAGACGGCGGGCTATTCCTTGTGAAATAAGGCGGGCGAGTTGGCTTACGAAATAAAGTGATTTTTTAATTCAGCCCGGGGATGTCAAATCACAATATATTTTTACAGAAACGCGAACCGCAGAAACGGCCGGGAATTTCCATTATTTCAACGCCGCCGCTTCGCGTGTCGGCTGGAGCGGCCTTGATTGCAGCGGCTGTTTTTCTCGTTTACTTACCTTGCATAGGCGGCGGGTACCTGCTGGATGACACCCAGCTATTGACCGGCAACCTTCTTGTCAGGATACCGGATGGTTTATACCATTTTTGGTGCACGAACGAGCCAATAGACTTTTGGCCTGCGACCAACACCACGTTTTGGCTCGAGTGGCGCCTGTGGGGGATGAACCTCGGCGGCTATCATGTCACGAACTTGATTTTGCACGTAGTGGAATCGTTGATGATATGGGTCGTTTTGCGGAGGTTGTCCGTGCCCGGGGCCTTTTGGGCGGCGTTGATCTTTGCATTGCATCCTGTGAACGTGGAGGCGGTGGCCTGGATCTCGCAGCGGAAAAACATGACCGCGATGCTGTTTTTTCTGTTGACGATTTTGTGGTGGTTGAAGGCCGAGACGTCTGCGGCGAGCGGCATTCTGTCGCCCGCTCGTTCCCACGGAGGACCGTGGGAACGAGTAAACGGCAGCGGCGGTTTTGCGTCGCAAGCCGATTCCGCACACGGGGTGTGCGGGCTACGTTTAGATCGCTGGTACTGGATGAGTTTGGCGGGATTCGTGTTGGCGATGCTGGGCAAGGGATCGGTGGCGATATTGCCGGTGCTGCTCTTGGGGGTCGGATGGTGGTTGCGTCCATTGACGATGCGGGATTTGCGCGGATCGCTCCTTTTTTCGTAATTGGCTTTATTTTAGCCGAGGCCAACGTGTGGTTCCAAAGGCACGGCGTGGAAGAAGCAATCAGGGCGGCCACTTTTGCCCAGCGCCTAATTGGAGCGGGCGCGGTTGTATGGTTTTACCTGTACAAGGCGTTTTTTCCCGTCAATTTGTCGTTTGTCTATCCGCGGTGGATAATCCAGGCGGGCAATCCGCTATGGTGGGTGCCGCTATTGGCGGCAGTGGCCGTTACCGCGCTTATGTGGGCGTATAGAAAAACCTGGAGCCGGCCGCTGTTGTTCGCCTGGGGATTTTTCTGCGTGTCGCTGTTGCCGGTAACGGGCCTGATGGACGTGGGTTTCATGAAATTTACGCTCGTGGCCGACCGTTATCAGCACATTGCCATAATCGGGGTGATAGCGCTGGCGTCGGCGGGATTGGGATTGTGGCAAAAGCGGGCGCGAGGCGGATCGCGCCGGGCGGCGGGCGCTGCGGCCGTATTTGCGTTGTGCGCCCTTGCATTTCTGGGGTTCCGGCAAAGCGGGCTTTACCACGGCACTAAAACCCTGTATGAAGACACGCTTGTAAAAAATCCGGAATGCTGGCTTGTCCGCTCGCTGCTCGGCTGCAAGTTGGTCGAGGAAAAAAGATTACCGGAGGCGATGGAACAGTTCGAGCGGGCCATACGGTCGAATCCTAAGTACGCCGACGCCCATTGCAACTTGGGCTTGGCGTTGGATCAAAGCAATCGGTCTCTGGAGGCGGTCAGTCATTGTGAGGAGGCCCTGCGGCTAAAGCCCGTTTACCCCGAGGCTCATCAAAATCTGGGTATCGCGCTGGCCCATCTGGGCCGACTAGAAGAGGCCATTGAACATTACAGGAAAGCCTTGGAGCAAAGGCCATATTATCCTGAGGCCGAAAACAGCCTGGGCAGCGCATTGGTGCAAACGGGCCGGCCAGAAGAGGCGATAGAACATTTCCAAAAGGCCCTGGACCTCAAACCCGACTTTGCCGACGCCCAATTCAATCTGGGTGTTACGCTTACATTGTTTGGTCGATTTCAAGAGGCGATCGAACACTACAGGCAGGCGATAGCATTGAACCCCGACGATCCCGATAATTACTACGTCTTGGGCGTTGCCTTGCTTAAGACGGGCCGGGCAGGCGAGGCGATCGGATATTTCCAACAGGCCTTGAGGTTTAAGCCCGGTTATCCTGAAGTTTACAATGACTTGGGCGTAGCGCTGATTCAAAAGGGGCGGGCCAAGGAGGCCATGGCATGTTATGAGCAGGCCTTGCGCTTAAAGCCTGATTACCCGGACGCCTATTTAAATTTGGCGTCGGCTTATGCCGGAATGCGGCAGTCGGCCCAGGCCGTTGACGCGGCGGAAAAGGCGTTGGAATTTGCCAGGCTGAAGGGGAAAGCCGAACTGGTAAAGAAAATCGAAGACTGGTTGAATTCTTACCGCGCCGGTTTGGCGGAGCCGCGGGGCCCGACGCCTTTTTCAAAATAAGCACGGGCGGTCGTGCAATCAGCAACAGGATTCTTTCAAGGCGTATATTTTCAGAGTTTTGAGCAGTTTGGCGCGATCGATGGGTTTGGTGAGATAGCCGTCGCAGCCGGCGCTTAGGCATTTTTTGTTATCGCCCAGCATGGCTTGGGCGGTCAGGGCGACAATTGGTTTTGTATAACCGGCGTTGCGCAGGCTTCTTGTGGCTTGATATCCGTCCATGATCGGCATTTGCATGTCCATGAAAATGACATCGAAGGGGCGGTTTTCCCGTTGGGCCATAAGGGCAAGGTCCAGGGCTTCTTTTCCATTTTCGGCCAAGGCCACTTCGGCGCCGGCCTTGCGGAGAATAAAGGCGATTAATCGCTGATTGTCGGGCCCGTCCTCGGCCAGCAGAACACGGCAATTGAGATTGACGTTTTCCATCAAGGGCGGGGTGCTGGGCTGGGCAATTTGCGATGGGCGATCGATGAGTTTTATTCCGTCCAGGGGACCGGTGTTGATGACTAGCGAGAATGTGCTCCCTTTTCCGGGAGCGCTGGACACCGTGATATCGCCGCCAAGCAATACGGCAAGGCGCCGGCTGATGGCCAAGCCCAGGCCGGTTCCGCCGAAACGGCGGCAGGTCGAGGTATCGGCTTGGGAAAAAGCCTGGAAAAGCAGGTCGATTTGTTGCTGCGACATGCCGATGCCCGTGTCGATGATATCGAAGTACAGCTTGGGGAGATTATTGGCGCCGGCGGCGACCGCACCACTACCCGCACTTCGCCGGTTTCGGTGAACTTGAGGGCATTGCCGATGAGGTTGACTAGAATTTGTCTCAAACTGAAGGGATCGGTGTGGATATT
The DNA here is from genome assembly GCA_963838495.1 of Pirellulales bacterium. GTDB lineage: Bacteria > Planctomycetota > Planctomycetia > Pirellulales > Thermoguttaceae > JBEKIK01. The sequence goes on from CAWIRC010000001.1 coordinate 3,075,407, forward strand.
TTCGGGAATGTCGCCTTGGAAATCGAGCGACAGGGCGAGGCCCTTTGCATCGGCGCAGACCTTCATGGTGGAGAGCACGTCGGCGGCGATCTGGGTCGGCGAGCACGTGGAGGGCGTGATTTCGAATTTGCCGGTTTCGATTTTGGAGAGATCGAGGATGTCGTTGATGATGGCGAGGAGATATTCCCCGTTTCTTTTGATGATGTCGGCGGCTTCTTTGACTTCCTGCCTGGTGGCGTCGCCCAGAAGGATATCGGAGAAGCCGAGGATTGCCGTCATGGGGGTGCGGATTTCATGGCTGATGTTGGCGAGGAAGGCGCTTTTTGCCTGGTTGGCTGCATCGGCGGCTTCCTTGGCTTTGGCCAATTGGATTTCCGCTCTTTTGCGCATGAGGGCCTCGGTAAAGGCGGCGGCCAGGGATTCGATGGTTTTTTGATCGGTGGCGTCATAACCCGATTCTTTATTGACCAAGATGATCACCCCGATCGTTTTTCCGCCTTCGTGCAGGGGGACGCCCAGAAATGCCCTGGGCGTGGGCTGATTTTCGAATATACCCATGGCGTCCGGCAGCCCGGTGGAATCGTTTTTTATCACCGATTTGCCGTTTTTGAACACGCTTGCCCAGATGCCGCGGATTTCTATATTCCGTTTTGCCGTCGTGGCGGCGGCATTTGTGATGTGACACGAATTACAGCCGGCGTCGCTGGCGGCCAGGGCGTCGAAACGCCCGGCCTGGTTCATTTCACCGATCAGTCCGAACTTGCTCTTGGTCAAGTTAAGCGCTTCGACCAGGCATAATTGGGCCAGATCTTTTTCTTCGCGGCAGGTCAGCGATTTTTCCAGTACGCGGTTGATTGCGTACAGCATATCGTTGTGTTGGAGACGTTCCTCGGCGAGTTTTCTGGTGAAAAATTCCGGCAGGTTGCCTTCCAGCAGGCGGGAGGCCTTGTCCTGGCGGTGTTTTACGTATTGTACAACCCGCTGGGCGATGGATTCGGGCGGGGCCATGATGAAGCGGCAAGTATGGTCGCCGGCGGCGCGGCAGAGGACTTCCACGGTGACCAGAGGCAGCCCGAAGCTGGCCTCGCACCAGCCCGCCGAATAGCCTGCGTTCATCATGCACACCGGCCCATCGGCCGTGCGATTGTTGCGCAGCCAGGCGTCGGCTTCGAAGGAGTACGGATGATTGTAGATCAAGTAATAATTTTTATCGGCGGATGGATTGGACTCGGGCAGGATGTTAACGAAGGCCCAGCCGGAGTGGGCGAAGTGGATCGGGCCCGCGGAGAGCCTGGCCACCGGATCTTGAAGATTCATTTTGGCGTGGAAACGTTCGGCGTCGGACTTGCCGATGGCGTGGGCAAAATCAAAGAGCATGTTTCGGGCGAACTCGTTGGCTTCGGCCTCCCGCCCCGCTCCGAAAAGCCGTTTTACCAGGGCGAAGAATTCGATCGACAACGCGGCGCCCCGGACTAAAATATACCGTTCGTCGCCGATCTCGATCGTGCCCTGCTCGGGCTTGAATATGCGCGAGGAAAAGAAGTTCGACACGATCGGCTCCATCTGTGCGAAGACGGGCTCGATGTTTTCGGGAACCTTCACGGTCTTTAATGACATAGTTGGTTTCCCTTATACAGGATTAAAACTACGGCTGTATAAGCAGCTTTCGGGAAGCGGTTATTAATCTAAATATAGCTATAGATTCAGAGTGATGGCCCCGAAGCGAAGCGTGAGTGGGACAGCGGATTTGAGCCATTTATCAGATGGGCACGCGCGCGGTTATCCGGGCAAATTTGGCCAATCAATTTATTTAATGACTGTTCTATCCCTGCCAGAAAACAATCACGTGACAACTATAAAAATATATAGCTTTTATATCTCTCTCGTTTATGGCGAAGCTCTGCCTGGCTTTCCCGGTAAGCCTTGCAACAAAGGGGGGTGCGGGCCGAATGGCGCTACTATCAGAATTTCTGATAAATTGGGATGCAGCGCCTGGGGGGTGAGGATGCTTGGGTTCAATCCAATATGCCGTTTCGAACGGCGTGAGTGAAAAGATGTTGGCCAAATATCCTATGTCCCGGCATCCTTAATCGCTCTCAAGGCGAGGTTTGAGACTCGGACACCTTCACAGCATGTGTTATCGGTACTATCCTTTTAACGATGAGCATCATAACGTTGACCACCGATTTCGGTACGGGCAGCCCGTATGTGGCGGCGATGAAAGGGGTGATTCTTTCGATCAACCCCGGCGCGATCATCGTGGATCTTACGCACGAGATTCCCGCCCAGGACGTGCGGCAAGCGGCCTTGGCGCTGGAGGATGCGGCCGAGTATTTTCCACCCGAGACGATACATGTGGCGGTGGTCGATCCCGGCGTGGGGACGCAACGGGCGATCGTCTATGCCCGGATCGGGTCGCAGCAATATCTTGCCCCGGACAACGGGTTGTTAAGCCGGTTGGTTGAGCGCACACCGCCCACGAAAATCTTTCGCATTACGGAAGCGCGATACTGGCTGGAAAAGGTGTCATCGACCTTTCACGGGCGGGACATATTGGCGCCCGTGGCCGCTCGGTTGAGTTTGGGTTTGGCGCCCGAGGAGCTTGGACCGGCGCTGGAAAAAATAATTGTCTTGGACTGGCCCCGCGTGCGGATCAGTCCTTTGCGGATCGACGGCGCGGTGTTGGAGATTGACTCATTCGGCAATATCATAACCAACATCACGGCCGAGATGCTTTCCGGCCGGCCCACCGACAAGCGAGCCTGCATCGTCTGCAATATTTATGAGACCTGGGGCATATATCACACCTACGCCGAGCAACCGCGGGGAACGCTTTGCGCCGTGATTGGGTCTAATGGGCGTCTGGAGTTGGCGATCGTGGGCGACAACGCCGCCGCCCGGTTGGGGCTCAGCGTGGGCATGCCGGTGGCGATCGCTTGGGAATAGCGGAAAGTTGAAAGCTGCATTTTTTAGTAGTTAGCTGAATTTGCACATTAAAAAATCATGCCCCAAAATGGACGATAGAAACAATTGAGAAGGCTAAAATGGCGAAGATAAGCAAAGTTTAACGGGCCCGACTGTAGGGAATTTATTCGTTACAGGCCCTCCGCAAGAACTTATTCCTAGGCAAGCTTTTCTAAAAATGCCGATAAAACTCATGGGGTGAACTCTACGGGCCGCGCGAAGATCGGTCTGTATATCCACAAATAACGCCCGATGAGCTTCTTTTTACATAATCGCCGATACAGGGAGGAACGGGAAATGAAACGCTGCATGGAAATCGGATTATCGAGCATGGTCGCCTTGTTTTTATGTGCGGGGGTAACCGCGGGGCAAGTCGGAAGCGATGGCAACCTGGCTTATACAGTTTCAAATTCAAACTTGCAACTCGACGTTCCGCCGGCGAACAATCCGAGCGACTTGGTGATACGCAACAGGTTGGATTCGGGTTGCCCCTGGACGATCTCGGCCGACGCCATGATTATGTCCCGGAGCGGAGGAAAATCATCGCTCATGGTGGTCGATCCCATAAGCGGCGGAGAACTTTTACATGCGAACGATTTTAATTTTGCCTGGGCCGCCGGGCCGCGGGTGGGAATTGTGGCCGAGGACGTGTGTTGCTGCTGCGACTTGGAGGCGAGTTACTTCGGAATCGACGAGTGGTCGGCTGGGAAAAACATAATCGCCTCCGATGACGGCGCGGAATTTTTGTTCTTCAACGATCCGGGACACGCGGTTTTCTTGGACTCCGGTGAGTTGCTTGACTTTCACTATATTTCCAGCCTGCACAGCGTGGAGATCAACTTGCGCCATCCCATCTGGGACCGGCTCAGCGTGCTTATGGGTTTTCGCTACGTGGAATTGCATGAAGAACTCAACGTTAGAGAATATGATCCCATTGAACAAAGTTACTCTTCGTTATTGACCGACAACGTGGACAACCATCTATACGGGGGCCAGATCGGCTTGAATGTGGCGTTTATCAATACTTGCAGTTGCAGCATCGAGGGCGTGATAAAGGCAGGCGTGTACGGAAATTCTTCCGACCTGGTGATGAGGGCTTCCGACCGGCTTTTGGGGGACGCAACCAGCCATACCGCCATACTGGGCGAAATCGGCTTGATGGGCATATTCCAATTGACCGACCACCTTGCGGCGCGGCTGGGTTACCAAGCCATGTGGCTCGACGGCATCGCCATAGCCAGCGATCAGGTGGAAAGCGTCAATCCCGCCAATCCAAAACCATATATGGGCGGCACGCTCTTTTATCATGGGGCAACGGCCGGGTTCGAATACGCCTTTTAAATTCGCCCGTATCCAATCGTCTTCCAAGCCCACGGGTTGCAACCCGTGGGCTTTTTTTATACCCTGGAGACTAAAAATGTTGGTGCGGCAGTTTAACTATGCCCCAACCGTGTATGCAAATTCTGGACCTTGAACCCCGGACCATTTGTCATGCCCTATCGCAACGCAGAAGATCTAAAATCCTGGGACAAAACGCTCGTCTGGCACGCCTTTACGCAGATGGCCGAGTACGAGCCGTTGATCTTGGAGCGGGCCGAGGGCTGCGTACTATGGGATATCGACGGCAATAGTTACATCGACGGCATAAGCAGCTTGTGGTGCAATATCCATGGGCACAGGCACCCGAAAATCGACGCGGCGGTACGCCAGCAGCTCGAGCGCGTGGCCCATGTCACTTCGTTGGGCAGTTCGAATCCCATGACCATCCACCTGGCAAAGCGCCTGGTCGATCTTGCACCGCCGGGGCTTGGGCACGTTTTCTTTTCCGACGACGGGGCCACGGCCGTGGAAGTGGCCATTAAAATGGCCCTGCAATACTGGCGGCAAAGAAAAAATCCCAAACCGGAAAAAACCTGCTACCTGGCCCTGGGCGAGGCTTATCACGGCGACACCCTGGGCGGCGTAAGCGTGGGCGGGGTGGAACGGTTCCATGCCATGTTCCGGCCGCTTTTGTTCGAAACGCTCCGCGTACCTGTGCCCGATATGTATCGAACGCCGGCGGGCGTGGGGCAGGAAGAATTGTGCAAATATCACCTGGCAAAATTGGAGCAGGTGTTGGCCGAGCATCACCGGCGGCTTGCCGCGATGGTGATCGAGCCCTTGGTGCAAGCGGCGGCGGGCATGATCGTGCATCCGCGGGGATATCTGCGCGGAGCGAGGGACCTGACGCGAAAATACGACGTGCTTTTGATCGCCGACGAGGTGGCGGTGGGCTTTGGACGGACGGGAAAGATGTTCGCCTGCCAGCACGAGGGCGTCACGCCCGATTTCCTCTGCCTGGCAAAGGGCATTACCGGCGGGTATCTGCCCTTGGCCGCCACGCTGGCGACGGATGAAATTTATCAAGCTTTTTTGGGCACCTATGCTGAGAGCAAAACGTTTTTCCACGGGCATACCTACGGGGGCAATCCCCTGGGCGCGGCAGCGGCGCTGGCCTCGCTGGATATTTTTGAAGAGGAAAAAACCTTGGAACGGATGGCGCCGAAGATCGCCAGGTTAAAAGAGCATCTTGCCCGTATTGGCCGGATGCCGCACGTCGGGCACGTCCGCCAGTGCGGCCTGATCGGCGCGATTGAACTGGTCCGCGACAAAGCGACAAAGGAGCCTTATCCCTGGGAGGAAAAGCGCGGCCTGCGCGTGTGCGATTACGCCCGCAACGAAGGCGTGCTGCTGCGCCCGCTGGGCAATGTGATAGTGATCATGCCGCCGCTTTCGATCACACTTGAGCAGTTGGACAAAATTCTCGGCGCGATGGAGAGGGGCATCGAGGACGTGATTCGGGAATAATCAAATAAAGAATCATTCTAATAAGGCATCATGATCGTGCGCTCCATGAAGTACACGGGCAACTTGGATGCCGTTTGGTATGGGGAAGAAATAAATAACGTAATTTCCAACAGAAAAACTTCGGTAACGACCTGTGGCAAACTCTGGACGAAGTTGCCCCATTTCCGGCTGAGTTGCAAGCGTTTCACAAGTTCGATACAGGGAAGCCTGAAAATTCTTGGCCCGTTCACTACTTCCACTTTGATGAGCGATATATACTCCGATATCAACAAGATCGGATTCCGCCTCGGGAGAGATTATCAATCGGGCCATTGCTCAAAGAGAAAACTATGTTGATTCCAGTCGAGCTCGAACCTTTGCATTGATTTCTTCCATGTTCCATTCTTTGCCTTCGCCGCGCTCAAGTTGTTCGATACCCAAATTCACATCGCGGATCAGTTGTTCACGCCTTTTTAGTAATTCAACGGCACGATCTAATGCCTCGCCGCGGTCGTGGTACAGACCGGCCTCAACGGCCTGTTGGATGTAGTGCTCATTTTCCGGTGATAAATTGGTTGCCATGCTAATTTTCCTTCATGCTCCTTCAATTAAACATACACAATTGGGGCGTAACATTCAACATTTTACATTATACCCCCCTTGCCCCCTCAACCTTACCGATTTGTGGGAATTTGTCGGAAAAAAGATTGACATTTACCGGGGGGGGTAAATTAGGCAACATTGCTTTTCTTCAAGGCAATGTTTTATGAGGCAGCGTTAGCACACGGACAGACGGTTTACTGAATAGTGTCAGTACGTTTCGGTGTGCATTCTATGGTTGGCTCACTTGTAATGCGCTAATTCTCGGATGTTTTTATTAACGAAGATTTTCTGCCTTTACTTCATCGATTGCAGGACATGAAGTCGCTCGCAGTTTTAAGGGAGGTGTGAGATGAGATGGTTGATGGTTTATCTTGTTGGCTTCGTGACAGTGTGTGTCAGCATCTTGTGTGATTTGCATCATGCGAATGCGGAACAGAGTGGTGTCCAATGGAGCGGCAATGGACATTGGTATGAAGCCTTCTCTGTCCCCGCTGGGATTACATGGACAGCCGCCAAAGCCGCCGCAGAAAGCAAGGGCGGGTATCTGGCATCGGCCACTAGCACTGAAGAAAATACTTTCATCTTCAATTTGGTTTCCGACGTTTCCGACCCCTATAAGTTCTGGACGGTGCAGGATGAGTTTTATGGCTCGTTAAGTACTGGGCCGTGGCTTGGCGGCCGTCAGTACGACAAGCTGGCCGAACCAGCGGGACATTGGGAATGGTTAAGCGGCGACCCGTGGATCTACACAAACTGGTCCAACACCTCGTGGACTGAGGAACCTAACAACGGCGGCGGTGTAGAGGACTGGTTGGGGTTCATGCATCTCGAAGTCGGAGGTACTGGACTTCACATGGGTGACACCTGGAATGACTTTTCCTATGACAACCCCTTCGTAATCAGTTACGTCGTCGAATACGTCCCCGAACCCTCCAGCTTCATACTCCTCAGTGCCGGTGGCATTAGCCTGCTCGCCTATATTTTGCGGCGGAGGAAGAAAACAGTGTAGAGTATCAAAGACAATCTACATACAAGACGAACGGGCCGTCGGTGTGGGCGGTCCGTTTTGTTTGGGATCGCGGATTTTTTATTGCGAACATATTGAATAAAGCCACGCAAGACGTTGGGCGGACGAATATCGGGCATAGCCTGAACGACGAGACTATGCGTTGAGGATCGCCACCAGTTTTTCGATTACCGCATCAATTTTTTAGCGATTGATGCGGCCCGCGCGGTAAAGAATTATGTCCAGATCGGCCGTGAAAATTCGATTAGGGCGGATGTTGCTGGGCTTGCGGAGCGATCCCGACTCGAAATCGGAAGGCAACAGCGCCACAGCATGCGCGTCGCGTACGGATTGACTGGTGATTTGACAGAGAATCGCTACATTGTCTTCGGACGCAGCAAGAACCAAAGCGGGGCGGCGTTTGGTTTGGCTCAGGTCGGCGAATGGAAATGGTAGTACGACGACATCGCCCTTCACAAATCCTGCCATGCTTCGTCTTCCTCCGGCCGAAGCCAATCGCGGGAAAGAACCTTTTCGCTTGCCATCGCTGTAGGCACTTTTTGATGGGCGACCTTGATTTTCAAGAATCGAACGAAATCGGCTAACTCTTCCAGATATTCGCCCGGCAAGTCGTCAACAGCCTGGAGAATCATCTCTTTGTCCGTCATGTCAGCAACCTCCCGGATTTTATCGCCATTAAAACCGATAGATTAGCCTTTACTATTTATATTATAGCGGCACTTCAACACCATGTAAAATCTATAATTGGTGATTGTCTGTTATCCTTTTGCCCCCAGGAGCCAGGCGAGTGCGCCTTTTTGGGCGTGCAGGCGGTTGGCGGCTTGCTGTACTACTACGCTTTGCGGGCCGTCGATCACGTCGTCGGTTACTTCCTCGCCGCGGTGGGCCGGCAGGCAGTGCATGAAGAACGCGCCCTTTTGGGCGTGGGACATGAGTTCGGCGTTTACCTGATAAGGGGTGAAATCCTTGCGCCGGAGTTCGTTTTCGCTTTCCTGGCCCATGCTCGCCCAGACGTCGGTGTAGATTGCCACGGCGTCGCGGACGGCTTCGACGGGATTTTCGGTAACGGTCAGGTCCAATTGCGGCACTTGGCGCTGGATCCAGGCGAGTTCCTTTTCTTTGAACTGGTATCGGGGCGGGGTGGCCATGATCATTTTGATGCCCAATTTTCCGCAGCCCAGGGCCAGGCTGCGGGCGACGTTGTTGGCGTCGCCGATCCAGGCCAGAGTGTGGCCCGCGGGATTGCCCACCAGCTCGCTAATGGTATACAGATCGGCCAGGGCCTGGCAGGGATGGCTGAAATCCGTGAGCCCGTTGATGACCGAGCAGGTGCAGTGTTTGGACAGATCGACGGCGGTTTGATGGCGGTTTGCGCGGACCACGACCAGATCGACGTATGCGCTCAGCACGCGGGCGAAATCGGGGAGGCTTTCGCGTTTGCCGAAACCGGTGTCTGCGCCCAGGAACATGGAATTTCCGCCGAGGTGGATCATGGCGGCCTCGAAACTCACCCTGGTGCGGAGCGATGGTTTTTCGAACAAAAGCGCCATTACGCGGCCGGGTAAAAGCGGCTCGCGCAGGCCGGCGTCGAACTTGGTTTTCAAGTCCTCGGTGATGGAGAAAATGCGTTCCAGTTCAGCCGCGGACAATTCGGCCATGGTAATCAAATGTCGCATCATATCGCTCCTGTCGAGCCATCAGCAATCGGCTGTCAGCATTCAGCTTTCCGCCTCGATATACCTACCGACTGCTGAAAGCTGATAGCTGAAGGCTGATGGCTTTTATGCGTTTAAAAAACTGGGCTATGAATTGCCCAGCCCTTTATTTCTCTGGTGTTTCATTGCATTGGCAAATTGTTTTTCGCCTGGTGCGTGAGGACGTCGGCGAGGATGTCGCAGCCTTCATGGGCTTGCTGGTCGGTCAGCGTCATGGCAGGCAGCAGGCGGATGACCGTGCCATGGGTGCAATTTATGAGCAATTTTCTTTCCAGGCAGGCCTTTACCGTGGCCGCGCCTTCGATTGTCAGTTCCACGCCGACCATCACGCCCCGGACGCGGACTTCGCGCACCAGGTCGCACTTTTGTTGCAGGTCTTCCAGCGCGAGCGGAACAGGTCACCGAGGTGCTTGGTCCGTTCCAGGAGTTTTTGGTTTTCGATCATTTCGATGGCGGCCAGACCAGCCCGGGCGGCGACGGGATTGCCGCCGAAGGTACAGGCGTGCATGCCTGGGCGCAGGCTCTTGGCTATTTCCGCGGTGGTGAGCATGGCCGCGCCGGCGATTCCGCCGCACAGGGCTTTGGAGACCGTCATGATGTCGGGCGTGACGCCTTCGTGCTGGTAGGCGAACCATTCGCCGGTGCGCCCGAAGCCGGATTGCACCTCGTCGAAGATCAGGAGCAGGCCGTGGCGGTCGGCCAGTTTGCGCAGTCCGGCCAGGAATCCGTCGGGCGGGATGCGGACTCCGCCTTCGCCCTGGATGGGTTCGATCATCAAGGCGGCGGTTTCGTCGTCGATGAGTTTCGCCACGGCATCCAGGTCGCCGAATGGGGCATAGACGAAACCGGCCATCAAGGGACCCAGGCCTTCGTGATACTTGGGCTGGGCAGTGGCCGAGGTCGATCCCAGGGTGCGGCCGTGAAACCCGCCTTCGAAGGTGATGATCTTGTAACGCGGCTTGGTCGAATGCAGGCGGGTGAGCTTGATGGCGGCCTCGTTGGCCTCGGTGCCGGAGTTGCAAAAAAAGGCCTGGCCGCCGAAACTCCGCTCGCTTAAGGCCTTGGCCCAAAGCCCTTGCAGATCGGTGTACCAGGTGTTGGGTACGTGAATCAATTTGCCTAGCTGGTCGCGGACGGCCTCGACCACCGGGGCGGGACAATGGCCCAGCATATTGCATCCCCAGCCGGGAAACAGGTCCAAGTAACGGTTGCCTTCGCTGTCCCACACATAGGAGTCTTCGCCGCGGACCAATGACACGGGAAAACGGCCGTAATTGGGGATCACGTACCGCTGGAACAAATCGATGGTTTCCTGGGAGCTTAAGGGTTTATCGGTCACGGACAAATCTCCTGATAATATCGGGCAGTGTGCGGTGGGCAGGGGGCAGTACGACACCACAAGCGGTTACTAATCAATTATTCACATTAAGACACTTGATTTCGTAATTGAGTTCATTTATGGACGTAAACTCGTGCTGGAGTAGGCTGTCCACTGTCCAGTGCACACTGTTCACTTTTTTTCATTCTTTAATGATTTGCGTTCCAACACCCTTGGTGGTATAGACTTCCAAAAGCAGCGAATGGCGCAGGCGGCCGTCGATGATATGGACTTTACGGACTCCGCGTTCCAGGGTTTGCAGGCAGGCTTCGACTTTGGGGATCATGCCGGAGTCGATGGTTTTATTTGCGATCAATTCCCGGGCTTCTTTGATGTTGATCGAATGAATAAGGGAATCGGGATCGGATTTATCGCGGCGGACGCCGTTGACGTCGCTGAGATAAACGAGTTTTTCGGCCTCCACGGCCTGGGCCACGGCCGTAGCGGCGGTATCGGCATTGACGTTCAGTTTTTGCCGCTCCTTGGTCATACACATGGAGGGGATGACGGGCACGATGCCGGCGCGGCAGAGGTTTTCGATGGTTGCCCGGTCAACGCGGGTCACATTGCCCACGTAGCCCAGATCGACGGGCTGGCCGTTTTCGCCGGGCAGTTCGATACGCTCGCCGCGGAGGACATTGGTGGTTTTAAAGTTTAGCGACTGTGCCTGGCCGCCGAGTTCGTTGATCTGCCGGGCGAGGCCTTCGTTAATTTCGTTGGCCAGCACGCGTTCGACAATGGCCAAGGTGGCTTCGTCGGTATAACGGCGACCTTGGACGAATTTGGGTTCGAGCCCGGCCTCGGCCATGGCCCGGCTGATGGCCGCTCCGCCGCCGTGGACCAAAACCGGGCGCATGCCCACCGTTTCCATGAACACGATGTCCAGGAGCAGGTGCATGATGGCCCGGTCGTCTTCCATGACGCTGCCGCCCAGCTTGATGACCGTGATTTTGCCGCGGAACTGGCGGATCCATTGGAGCGCTTCGATAAGCACGTCGGCTTTGAGGATGGCTTCTTCCAACTGGGTATTTCCGGAGTGGTTTTGTAATTGGCGTGAATGCAGGTAAATGGCAAACCCCGGGCAGCAGGAGCCGCGCCGGGGAAAACTTTACATTCTAATATTGTTACCCTGAGTGTCAACGGCAAAGGAAGGGCAATTTAGAGAATCAGCGGAAAGCCAACTCGCCAGAAATGGCAAGTCGCGGTAAACTGTTTTTTTAAGGAGAAGCCAAAGTGAATGCCAAATACCTGCTGCCTTGTAGTTGCGGGCGAAAAATAGCGGTTCAATTGCGACAGGCCGGCGAGACAGTGGTCTGCGAATGCGGTGCCTCGATAGAGGTACCTATAATGTCTGGTCTGAAGAAACTGGAACTGGCCCAAGATCCTGCCGCGCCCAAACCAGTCCAACCCCATTGGTCATTGGGGCACGCTTTAATATTCGTGGGAGGGCTGGTAATTGTTATTGCATTACCCATTGGCATATCGCTTTACAGGTCTCAGCCGAGCGATCCTTACGCCGGTTTTACCCCCGAGCAAATGATGCAAGCCGCTCAGACCCGCACTCCTATCCAAAGCCTGCGTTTGTGGCAGATGTTGGAAAAAAGCGGGCTCGAGCACCACAAACGCGGGCTTGAAATAGCCTATGAAGAAGAACAAAGCAAACATAACGTTTTGTGGTGGCTCTGGGCCCTGATCCCGGCGAGCGGGCTGGGACTGGTCACGGCCGGTTTCATTGCCTTGTATTTTAAGGGGAGAAAAACAAGAGCGACGGCAAGGAGATAGGCCGCATGTGGGGCAACAGTTTAACTGCCGCCCCCGACATAGAAGAATCTTGAGCGAGAATTGTTTTATTGCAAAATGCAAATTGCAAAATGCAAATTGCAAATTGGACGACCAATACGCTTTCAAGATTTGACACTTCAATTCCAATTTCAAATCACGCAACTGAAAACTGACAACTGTAAACCGGGAACTATTGCATGAAATCCAAAATCAGCACCCGCGACGGACAAACACTGAAACGACTCAAGCAACTGGCCGATGCCGCGGCCGCGGCCGCCGCCAAGCGCCGCGATCCGTATGTGGACGTGCCGGCCCGCTCGCTCTCGAACGTCCGTTACAACAAATCCAAGCGGTTCATCGAGATGGGCCGGAACTCCAATCGCAGGCAGCTTTTCAACCTGGCCCAGGCCAAAAGCTACATGCAAACCATGCTCGTGGCCAGCGGCGCAAAACAGTTGATCGAACAAGACAAGACCACGAGCATCCGGGGACTGTTCTACCTTTTAAAGCACACCATCGAAGGAGCCAAGGAAGAAACGTTTGCCGAACAATCGGAGTGCGACCCGATAATCGAGGACGTGGAGGTGCTGCTTAACACGCTCCGCGAGGAACTGCACCTCTACGCCCAGAAAAAAGGCGAAATGGTGGGCGAGATCACGCTCGTGGACAACGGCGATGAAATCGACTGCGCACATGGGCTCGGGCGGGTACGGCATACCGTCGATCGTCGAATTGAACGTGATTCAGTTCAAAAAGTCCCCGGCCAAGTTCGTCCTGCACGTGGAAAAAGACACGGTCTGGCAGCGCTTTAACGAAGACAAGTTCTGGAGGAAGCACAATTGCATCCTCACGCACGGCGGGGGGCAGCCGCCGCGCGGGGTGCGGCGGATGCTGCACCGATTGCACAACGAGATGAAACTGCCCGTGTATTGCCTTTTGGACAACGACCCCTGGGGATATTACATCTACAGCGTAATCAAGCAGGGCTCGATCAACCTGGCGTACGAATCGCAGCGGATGGCAATTCCCGAAGCCAAGTTTCTGGGGCTTAGATCCAAGGATTTCAAGGAGTGCGGCCTGTCCGAGAGCGTGACGATCGCGCTAAACGATACCGACCGCAAGCGGGCGAAGCAGATCGCCAACTATCCCTGGTTCGCCCATAAAAAACAGTGGCAGAAAGAGATCGAGCGGCTTTTGGAAAACGGTTTCAAGTTGGAAGTCGAGGCGTTGATCAGCAAGGACATCAGTTACGTTACGGAACATTACACGCCCGAACGGCTGAAGGCCAAGGATTGGCTGGATTGATGCCCCGGGGATGAACATTCTGATTGTTTGCACTTTTTTAATTGCATTTGGATGAACGAACCGCAACCGTAAGCGCAGGATTTACAATAATCACACCGTGAGCACGATTTTACCGGTGAGGGTGCCGGCGTGGCGGAGGGTGTTTTCTTCTTGCAGGCGGTGTGCTTCGGCGGCTTGGGCCAGGTGCATGGTCTTGCCGATGATGGGTTTCAGGCGTCCGCGGGCCATCCAGCGGTTGATTTCGGCGGCGCATTTGCGCTGTTCGTCGGGCGGGGCGTTGAACATGGCGAAGCCGTGCAGCGAGCAGTCCTTGACATAGAACGGGCCGACGGGCAGGGCGGGTTTGGAGTCGCGGCCGGCCATGACGATGATCCGCCCGCGCATGGCCATGTGTTTGACGGCCAGGTCGAAGTTTTGTTCGCGGAGCGTTTCCCACCACACGTCGATGGGTCCGAATTTGGCCAGTGCCGATTCGAGTTCGCCGGTTTTGTAGTTGACGGCCACGTTGGCGCCGATCTGGCGGCAGAGTTCCACTTTTTCTTCGCTGCCAGCGGTGGTGATAACTTTGGCGCCTACGGCCCGGGCCATTTGCACCACGGCCGAGCCCACTCCGCCCGCACCTCCGTGGACGAACACTTTTTCGCCCATCTTCAGATTGGCGATGCGAAAGCAGCCCAGGTGGGCGGTGATGCCGGTCAGGGCCATGGCGGCGGCGTCGGCGTGGGAGACTTCCTCGGGTGTGGGATAGAGCCAGCATTCATCCACGGCGGCGAATTCGGCGAAGGTTCCTTGCCGGCCCAGGAGGCCTTGATTGCTGCCCCACACGCGGTCGCCGGGCTTGTATTTTTTTGCATCCGGACCCAGGGCCTCGACCACGCCGGCCAGGTCGCAGCCGATGACAAAGGGCATGGGCAAATCCATGGGATACAGCCCGGCGCGGATGTATGTATCCACGGGATTGACGGCTACGGCCTTCACCTTGACCAGCACCTGTGCTCCGACCGGTTTCGGCTTAGGCAAGGAGCCGAAAGTGATATTATCCGGCGGGCCTGATTTTTCGATGTAGGCGGCTTTCATGCGAGGCCTTTTTAGTTGATTAAAGGATCTGTGGCCGCTTAAAAATGTTATTTTATGACATATTAATCATTTTTTACAAGTCAAATTGACATTAATTTTTTAATTTTCTAGATAAAATATGGCAATTAGGGATGAAATGCAAGTCCAGTACGCGATTTCCGGAAGTTGGTAGTTTTGAATTGTTCAAAAAATAATTTTATGAGTAGTATCTTTTAGAAGTAGTATCTTTTAGAAACCGGGTGCAAAAAGCGGAGGAATAATGCACTTGGAAAATCGCGGGTGGCTTTATGCCGCATAAATGTAGGGTAATTATCTCCTGACAATTCTAACATTGCCGCATTAAATTAATTTTAGGTTAAGTAACGCCGCTGAGTCTATACGTGTCCGGAGGCGCTTGAAAATCGGGCTGCGGTCGGAGACCGTGCTGTTTGCCATTGGACAGTTTCATGCAAAGCCGCGGCGTATGGTATCGGCAAGGCCGGGAATCTGCATTTAATTGGAATTGTCTATGGTTTTTGTGTTTAAGGCTTAATCGGCAGAATCGACAATTCTTGCGTTACACCGGTCACTCTCAAAGCGAATTGCCGGAACAATTGGCGGATTAAAGGGCAGAATATGCAGGGGAGATGGCGGAAAAACGAAATTTGCCGCTGCGTCTGGCCGGTTTAAGCGCTTGGGGTTCGTTTTATTCGGCATTGTCCGAAACTCGCATACATTCGGTTTACCTTGTCAGTAGAATGCTTGGTTGCAGAAAATCGGTCCAGCGCGTCGATAGTTGGTGTTGGGCCGACAGGATTCCCGGGATGGCAATATATCATTATGACCAAGACAACGCGGCGTAGACAAGCTGTATCGGTACAATCGCCTTTAGAGACGTACCTTCGCGAGATCAACGAGACGTCGCTGCTTTCGCCCGACGACGAGCACGAATTGGCCATAGCCATAGGGTCCGGCAACATACAAGCCCGCGACCGCATGGTCCGCGCCAATCTGCGCCTGGTGGTGAATATCGCCCGGGGCTACACCGGCAAGGGCTTAAGTCTCCAAGACCTGATAGAAGAAGGGAACTTGGGGTTGCTCAGGGCGGTGGAGGGATTCGATCCGGCGATAGGCACGCGCTTTTCGACTTATGCCAGCTATTGGATCAAGCAATCGATAAAACGGGCGCTGATTAATTCGGCGAAGACGATCCGCATACCGGCTTACATGGTGGAGTTGCTTTCCAAATGGCGGCGGGCGACGACTCGGCTGGCCGACGAGCTGGGGCGTACGCCCACGCCCGAGGAAATCGCCCGGGTGCTGGGCCTGCCGCGGAAAAAGCTGCCCATCATCAAGAAGGCCATCCGCATTTACAACCTCACGCCGCAGACCGATCAGGCCGAGGCCGGCTGGTCGTTGGGCGAAATGATCATGGACGAGCGGATGCAAACGCCCGAGGATACGCTGGTCGAGAACGACAATCTCATTCACGTATTGCGGCAACTGGAAATCATGGATCAGCGCGAGGCCACGGTGCTGAAGATGCGATTCGGCCTGGACGGTCACATGCCGCGCACTCTGAAAGAAATCGGCGAGTCGTTGGGACTTACCCGGGAACGCGTGCGGCAAATCGAGACCGAGGCCCTGAACAAACTGGCCGAAAGCTTGAATGGGCCGATCGAGCTTAACGTCAAGGCGGACGTGGATTCCGCATCAACGCCGCGCGACTAGCGCGGGATAACGGCACTGCTAAAATCCCCGGTGTATTTACCGGGGCCTAAATATGACGTGTGGAAAATGTGTTCATACTTCTGCACAAAAATGCCAATGCAATGCGGTTCTTTGAAACGGTGACTGACCTCGACGCCGGAGCAGAAACGCTCAGGCGCAGGCGGTACGGGGTAATCGAAATGGCTGGCGGGCGTTTCCGGCGGATCTATTTGCGGCCGTTTCCCAAGATCATCTCCGCTGCGGAGATTGCCTTGTTCGGCAAACTCTTTCATAATAAGGCCCGGGGCGACCGGTTGTGGCTGTACTACAACCAGCCTTGGCGGTATGCGAATTTTTTAGTTCTCAAATACATCATTTCCGCCGGAGAGACAAGTTTCGGCAGCCTGGCCCGGGCATTAGATGTGCTCGACTACATCGCCCGGCTGAAACAGAGCGACGCCTTGCTTTGCGAGGCGAATAACAGGCGGATCGGCGCGAAACTTATCGGCCGCCGGGGCTGGGTGGCGCATTGCCAGTCGCGCCGGCGCCGGCATTACATCAAGCGCTTTTACGGCGTTTATCCGCCGCCGGCGAAGTGGATGGACGAATCCTTATCATCATGTAATAATAATCGCCCATTGGAGGCGATTAAGCATGAATGAACCGCTCAAAAGGATTCGCGTGGGGCATAGTCCGGACGCCGACGACGCGTTTATGTTTTATGCCCTGGCAAGGAATCGCATCGACACGGGCAGCTATCGGTTCGAGCACGAACTGGTGGATATCGAGACGCTGAATCGCCGGGCGTTTGCGGCGGAGTTGGAACTGACGGCCGTGAGCGTTCATGCCTACGCGTATCTGACCGACAAATACCTGCTGTGTTCATGCGGGGCGAGCATGGGCGAGCGTTACGGGCCGATCGTGGTGGCAAGGAAAGACAGTGAAATTTTCGTGAAAAATGAGAAACTGCAGAGTCGGCGTTCAAGCCCTCACCCTAACCCTCTCCGGGCACCGACCGAAGGTTGGTCGGGAGAGGGGACTTATGCAAAATTACGCAAGGCGGCGATTGCCGTGCCCGGCGAACTTACCACGGCCTATCTGACGCTGCGGCTGTGCCTGGGCGGCGATTTTTCGCATGTCATTGTGCCGTTCGATAGGATATTGGATGCGGTTTGCTCCGGGGAGTTTGAGGGGCGGCAGGTTGACGCCGGGCTGGTGATACACGAAGGACAACTCACATACTTGGGAGAGGGGCTGGAATTGGTTATGGACACCGGTCAATGGTGGTTCGACAAGACCGGTCTTCCTTTGCCATTAGGGGCCAACGCCATTCGCAAGGATTTGGGCAAGGAAACGATTCGCGACGTACACCGGCTTCTCAGGCAGAGCATCGAGTACGGGCTGGCACACCGCGAAGAGGCGTTGGACTATGCGTTGGGATTCGGCCGCGGGTTGGAGCGCGACAAGGCCGATCGGTTTGTGGGAATGTACGTCAACCAATGGACGCTTGATTTTGGGCTGCGGGGGCGGCAGGCCGTGGCCCGGCTGTTGGAGATGGGGTATCAGCGGGGGGTGATTCCGAAGCCGGTCGTGCCGGAATTCGTGGCTTAGGCGGAAACTACCAGCACCATTCCAGGTCGAGTGTCAGGCCGTGGGAGAAAATAGAGCCGTTGGTGTTGATGGTGGAGATGGGCGTAGTGGTGAACTGGAATTGTTCGGGGCCCAAGGCCAAGCCGTTGATCCACATAAAGTCGTAGGCGACCCGGCCCATCAAGTTGGGCTTGAACTTGTAGGTGGCTTCGAAGCCGACTTCTCCTATAATCGAGATGATTTGTTTTCTGGCGACCAGTCGGGTATCGAGGAAGATCGAGTTGAAAGGATCGTTAATTGCATCATTTTTTATTTCTTGGACGTCGCGGGCGAAGTTGATATAAGGACCTAATTTAGTGCGCAAGCCCCAGGCCCATTTGCAGCGGCGGAACATCAAATCGCTGCCGATTTGCAGGCCCAACAAATCGTTTTCGGTTTTTATATTGTAGTCTGCGGTAATGAAATTCATTACTCCGTTATCGTCAATGGTGCCCTGGCCGTGCCAAAGCGCGCCGTCGCCCAGGGTCATGTAACGGATGCCGACGAGATAGGACATAAAGGTGCCGGGTTGGCATTCCCTTCGCCAGCGGCCGCTGGGTTGGAGGACCAGTTGATCGGGCCGGCCACGGGGGCGGAGCGCAAATTCAACTCCCAATTATGTATTTCTGAATTGAAGGTAAGAGTTTGTCTGTCCGCCTGGTTGAAACCGCCCATGCCGAACCCGTTCACGGTACTGGTGCCAGTAATGATGTATGCATCGGTAAGATAAGGGCTTACAAGGTTGCCAAAGGTAATTGTTTGGCCGGGGAAGTGAGTGCTGTCGGTAACGCGAGTGCCTTGTACGAGTGCGGAGCCGACCCAGGTGTTCATTCCCCAATAGGAGAATTCAAGGAAGTCGTCGCGGTCCATGGAATCCCGGCCCAGATAGCGGCCGACGGTGGCGTCATAGCCCACGGCGGCGTCGTAATTTATGTTCCTTGTAGTCAGGACTTCGTCGGGGACGATTTGAGTTTGACCGGTTACAGGATTTGTCGATTGGACGAATATGATGCCCAAGCCGATGTTTCGCGGACGGGTGCGGGTTAATATGCGTGCTCCTTGCTCGAGGAACCAACAAGGGGGCGTGCAATAGCCGCCGCCGCAAACTGCACAACAATTTCCAGGCTCGGCGCCTTCCCAGAGACCGTTATCCACGCCTGCCATGTTGTCGGGCATGGCTTGGGGATCTTGATCGGCCGGCACTACGCCGGGGAACACTGTGCCGGGCACGGAATCGCTGGGCTGCGTTTGCGATGCGGCCGCAGGAGTAGGGGTTGAATTCTGGGATGGTTGGGGACTTGTCGGATTAACATCGGTCTGAGCAGTAGACTCAGGCTGTTGAGCCACATAAATTGTCTTGGATGGAGTGCGTGAAGACCGTTTATCGAGATTGGCTTGCTGCGCCAGGAGTTGTGCGCCAGCCAGCATCGCAACCCAGATTGAAAACGTCAAGATTATTCTTGTTGCCGTTTTCACTAGTTTATCCTCCTTGCTTTTCCCGCCGAAATTAACAAAAATAGTTGTGTACCAGTAGGTTATAGAATCTCACCACAGGCTAATCGGTCAAGATTGGCCTGCAGAACAGTAATAACCGTTAGAATCTAAAAATTATATGCAAAGGCGATAATCGGTAATGTCATGGATTATTATCTATTTTGCCCAGTTGACATTTTTTACCTATGTGCTTGAGATTTGAGTTCAACCTGCGTCGGGACACGTTCGCCGACCAACCGACCATGCCGACCAACGCGACCATGCCGACCAATGCTCCGCATCGGTGCCCGATGGTGCCCGAGGGTGCCCGTCGGTGTCCGCTCGCGGCTAAACGTGATAACTGGAACCGCTCGCCGACCAACCTTTGGTTGGTTCCCGCTCGCGGCTAAACATGATAAAAGCATTCAATAGAACGAAACCCGCCTACCATGAATCATATACCACCTACTCAAATACGGCGGATGTTTGGCGAGATTGCGGGGTGGTACGATTTTTTAAATCACTTGCTTTCGTTGGGTGTGGATCGATCGTGGCGGGAAAAAACGGTTCGGCTGGTTGCGCCGCAAGCCGAGGCCGGGCCAATCCTTGACGTTTGCACAGGCACGGCCGATCTGGCATTGGGATATTGGCGAGCCAGCCGGAGAATGCCGGCGGTGTGCGTGGTTGGGGTTGATTTTTGCCGGCCGATGATGGAAATCGGCGAAAGAAAGCGCCGCCGGGCAGGCGCTGAAGATCGCCTGGTATTGATCGAGGCAGATACGGTTAGCCTGCCTTTTGCGGATGATTTTTTTCAAATCGTTTCGGTGGCTTTTGGGTTGCGGAATGTCGGCGATCCGGACAAGGGATTGCAAGAGATGATTAGGGTATGCCGGAGAAACGGAAGAGTGGCCGTGTTGGAATTCTCGATGCCGCGGATTTGGCCTTTGAAAGTGTTTTATAATTGGTATTTTCACGGCCTACTGCCGCTGGTGGGTCAGGCCTTGGCACGCAACACCCAAAAGGCGTATAATTATCTTCCCGAGAGCGTGGGCCGATTTCCTCAAGGCGAGGAGTTTGTCCAGCGGTTGCGCGACGGAGGCTTGAAGGAGGTGGCAGTTTACCCGTTTACATTCGGCATAGCCACATTATACGTTGGCAAGAAAAGCTAGAGGGGACAAGAAAGGACGATTGCGAATGGCGAAACAGAATATAGTGGTGGCTATTACCGGGGCCAGCGGAGTAACGTACGCAATTCGATTAATAGAGGTCCTCTCGGCGGCCGGTTGCGACGTGCACCTGACCATAAGCGCCGCTGCACAAGCCGTGTTTCAACACGAGCTGGACCTGACGGTCGATTTGGATAATTTCAATCCCGCGATGCTGATGCTGGACACCGGGCCCACGCCCAAGGACCGCAAGCTGCAAACTATTCGCTCGGTGGCCGGCATATCGAGCGATTCCAGCAACGTGCTGGCGGTGGGATCGGGCGAGCCGGGCAAATTTCACTATCATCACTACCTCGATTATTCCGCTCCCATTGCCAGCGGTTCGTTTTTGACCGACGGGATGGTGATTTGCCCATGTTCCAGCGGGACACTTAGCGCGATAGTACACGGCACGAGCACGAATTTGATCCACCGCGCGGCCGAAGTTCATTTGAAGGAGCGGAGGAAGCTGATATTGGTGCCGCGGGAGGCGCCGCTTTCACTGGTGATGCTGGACAACCTCCACCGCGCCGCCGAAGTTGGGGCGATTATACTGCCCGCCATGCCCGGCTTCTATCACGGCGTGAAATCCATCGGCGACCTGGTTGATTTCATTGTGGCGAGGATATGCGATCAGTTGGGCGTGGGGAACGCTTTGATTCAGCGCTGGGGAAGTTAAGTCCCATGTTTCGCCGCGTGCGCCGAATGCTGGAAATGATTCGCTTCAGCCATACGCTGTTTGCCTTGCCGTTTGCGCTGTTGGCGGCGTTGATGGCGTGGGCGGCAAATGCGCGGAGTTCACCGCCGGTGGGTTTTCGATGGTTGGATTTGTTGGGCATATTGGCGTGCATGGCCTTTGCCCGCAGCACGGCGATGGCGTTTAATCGGATAGCCGACCGGAAGCTGGACGCGATTAATCCGCGCACGCAAATGCGGCATTTGCCCAGCGGCGAACTTAGCCTGGAGAACGTGGTATTGTTTACGGTGCTGTGCAGCGTCGGGTTTGTGGCCAGCACGCTCATGTTTTTGCCGCATAATTGGATACCGCTTTATGCGTCCGTGCCCGTGCTGTTGTTTTTGACGGGTTATAGCTATTCAAAGCGTTTTACAGTGTTGTCGCATTTTTGGCTGGGCGCGGCGTTATGCTTGCGCCTTTGGCGGCTTGGGTGGCGATCAGGGCGGAACTGAGCGCGGCGCCTTTGGTGCTTGGCGGGGCGGTGCTGTTTTGGGTGGCGGGTTTCGATATCATTTACGCCTGCCAGGATTTAGATTTTGACGTGCGGATGCGGCTCAGGAGCATTCCCGCCCGGCTGGGCGTTGCCGCTGCACTCAGGATCGCCGCTTTGTGCCACCTGACGATGGTTATATTCCTTTTGGCGTTGCCGCTGGTGTACCCTTTTTTCGGCCGGATATATTTGGGCGGAATCATGGGGATCGCGGGGCTGTTGTTCTACGAACACCGCATTATCCGGCCGGACGATCTTACCCGGGTGAATCGGGCGTTTTTCCACGTAAACGCCGTGGTCAGCGTGGGATTATTAGTGATCGGGGTGGTGGATCTGGTATTTCAATGATGAATGATGAATTATGAGTGATGAGTATTCCAATCGAACCGCTGGCGGCGTCGCGTTTATCCATACTGTAAACTAAAAACCGTAAACTGATAACTGACAACTGAGAACTGATTACTATCGAAAATGCTGGATCGCATTGGCAAAAAAGTCGAGGCCGGCGAGCGGCTGACGGCGGCTGATGGAGAATTTCTTTTTCGGCCGGAGGTGGATCTTCACGCCGTCGGCGAGTTGGCCGATATTGTAAGCCGGCGCAAGAATGGCAACGCGGCTTATTATAATCTCAACGCCCATTTGAATCCGACCAACGTATGCGCGTATCGCTGTGAATTGTGCGCTTATAGCAGAGAAAAGGATGAGCCCGGGGCGTATGCGATGGAGATTGACGAGATTCTGGAGCGAGGCCGTGAGGCGGTGGAGGCCGGATGCACGGAGTTGCACATCACAAGCGGCTTGCACCCGGAAAAGCCGTACGCCTGGTACTTAGACATGATCCGCCAGTTGCACACGGCGTTTCCGCAGATGCACTTGAAGGCCTGGACCGCGGTGGAGATTGACTGGTTTGCGCGGCTGATGGGTCGGCCGGTACGAGAGATATTTGAGGAGATGCGGGCGGCCGGCCTGGGGAGTTTGCCTGGCGGGGGCGCGGAAATTTTCGACCCTGAAATCCGCGGGCGAATTTGTCCGCGCAAGGCCGACGGCAAAACCTGGCTTCAGGTGCACCGCACCGCCCATCAAATGGGTCTGCCTTCGAATGCCACCATGCTTTACGGTCATCTGGAAGGCACCGGGCATCGCATAGATCATCTTATACAATTGCGGCGGCTTCAGGATGAGACCGGCGGATTTCAGGCGTTCGTGCCCTTGGCGTTTCACCCGGAAAACACGCGACTTTCTCAGCACTGGCAGAGCCAGTGGCACGCGGTGGATGGGCAGAGCCAGCGGCACGCAGATAGCCAGTGGCACGCGGATATGCGACGGGCGTCGCCACTTGTGGATCTGCGGCTGATCGCCGTGAGCAGGTTAATGCTTGACAATTTTCCGCATATAAAGGCGTACTGGATTTCGCTTGGCGTCGGCGTGGCCCAAACGGCGTTGGGCTACGGGGCCGACGATCTTGACGGAACGGTGCGATACGAGCGGATTCATCACGCGGCCGGATCGAAAACGCCCCAGGTTTTAACAGTAGAAGAGCTTCGCCATTTGATAGCCGAAACCGGGCGGGAACCGGTGGAGCGGGATTCGCTCTATCGGCGGGTTAAGAGAAACGGACATGACTGGAAGAAGAACGAATCTGAATGACTAATGTCTAAATCAGAATGACGCAAGAATTCCGAAGGTCAAATGCCTAAACGCATTTTGTCATTGGGCATTTGAGCTTTGACATTCTTTAGACATTAGGCATTTGAACTTGGACATTCCCATTATGCAACTTACCCAGCGATTTAACGAGGCCCTGCAATTTGCAATGGAGTTGCACGCCGAGCAGGTGCGCAAGGTAAGCGGCGAACCGTATGCGGCGCACCTGCTGGGCGTGTGCCGCTTGTCTTGGATTACGGGGCGGATGAAGACGAGGCGATTGCCGCGCTCTGCACGACGCCATCGAAGATCAAGGCGGGCACTGGCAGAGCCAGTGGCACTCAACAATTGACGAGGAGATTGGCCGGCGGTTTGGGCCGGGGGTCTTGGCGATTGTCCGTGGTTGTACCGATTCTGACACGATTCCCAAGCCGCCCTGGCAGGAGCGAAAGGATGTGTTTTTGGCCCGATTGGAACATGCCTCGCCCTCGATTCGGCTGGTCGAGGCGGCCGATAAGTTGCACAACGCCCGTTCGCTGTTACGGGATTATCGCGATCAGGGCGAGGCGATCTGGAGACATTTTAAAGGCGGGCGTGATAAAACCCTGTGGTACTATCGCGCGGTTGTAGAAGTTCTAAAACGCTCGGGTGCGATGCCGCTGGTCGAAGAGTTGGATCGCGCGGTGGCGGAATTAGAACAGATAGCGGCCGATAATAGATAAGTTTCTGCATGTGGTTATTGCCCTCACCCTAGCCCTCTCCCGGAGGGAGAGGGGATTGTATTTTTTCCCGGATGGAATGGGGTTTGAGCATTTCGCGCGACCAATGGTCGCGGCTTTGCAAGCAAGCCAAAAACTCGTATTGTGATGTTATGAATATTTGGCCCAAAAATTTGTCTTGAAATTGGGCCAGCGGTTGTGGTAGGGTTGGAGAGTCGAGCGGGTATCGGAAGAGCCTGGTAAGACAGGTATCCACAAGAGCCCGACGGCGGAAGATGTTTTTTTCCGCCGTCGGGCTCTTTTTTTGCGCGAGGGAGAACGGCCCATGATCGCACCGCATCTTGTGGAACGAGTCGAGCAACTGCTGGCCGGGGGAAAACTGAGCCATCGCAAGATTGCGCGGATTACGGGAGTGAGCCGGGGTACGATCGGGGCCATCGCATCGGGCCGTCGGTGCATCCGGCCGCGGCCAATCCGCTTTTGGGAGGATGACGCACTGGTGCCGGACACGCCGCCCGAGCGCTGCCCGGAGTGCGGGGGCATGGTGTATATGCCTTGCCGGTTGTGCCGGACGAGGAAAGAGCTGGCGAAATTGATCGCTGCAAGTAGATCTAGCGGCCCTCACCCTAGCCCTCTCCCGACCAACCGACCATGCTCCACATGGTGCCCGTTGGTGCCCGGAGAGGGGACGGTACGCGGAATGCGCGCGAGCCATTCATTTTATTGGGGCTGAACCTCAAGCCGGCGCATCGGGAGCGATATGAAGAAGTGCGGCGGTGGCGGAGGGACCAACGAGAGGGTTCAGGATTCGGAGGTCAGGGTTCGGGATTGAAGTTCAAGGCAGTGTCCTGAATTACGACGCGAATTAAAGATGCAAACATAGCCCCCGGTGTATTCACCGGGGGCTAAATAGAATTGGCGGGGGATTAATGGAATTGGTAGGCGCTCAATAAACATTGACTCCATCAATCAAGGAAATAAGCGGAATGATAAAGCTCAGGGCATCCAAGATTAAGCGTGTCATGACGCCGCTGGCGGAGGCGCAGGGGAAAATCCGCGACGGCGATCTGCTTTTATATCGGCGGCGTGGGCCGATATCCATCGCCGGCCGGGGCGAGCACTGCCATGCGGCCAAGGCGGCATGGTGGGACGGCGATTTATTCTGCCTGGAAGTGCTGTGGTGGTACGGGGGCCGGGCGGTGACGCTGGCCAGCCAGGTCGAGCCGTATCCCGGGCGGTGGGATGTTTTCGAGGCCAATCCGCGCAACCGCTGGCCTAATTACGACCGGGCCGGCGCGGTGCGGTTCATGCGCAAGCTGTGTGGATGGAAATATGGATACGGGGGATTGCTGGCGGCGTCGTTTATGCACCTGCCGATAGTGCGGTGGCTTGTGCGGCCGGACATGGACGATGACGAAGTTGACCGGCATCCGCCGTTTTGCAGCCAGGCTTGTGCCATGGCTGATCGCCTGGGCGGGGGCGTGGATCCGGTGCCGCACCTGGCCGACCGCCTGACCGAGCCGGCCGATTTGGCGCGATCGCCGTTTTATCGGTATCGGTTTACGCTGATGCCGTGAGGGATGAAGGTGGTTTTATGGGAGTAATAGGACTAATGGGACTGATAGGACTGATGGGAAAATGAACAAAGCTGAAATTAGCGCAGTAACTTGGGCGGCGGTCGAATCAATCGCGAAAAAGCAATTCCGACGGGATGCGCTTACGCCCGGGGCCGAATACGACGTTGTGCTGAAAATCGGCGGGGAGATCGGGCAGGCGTCGTGCGATTTCCAGGCGCATGGGCACGTGGTTGTGAACCACGACGGCGTGCGATTGGCGACTCAGGCCCCGCCGATTTCTCAGTTGACGGCCTACTTGTTGGGGTTATTGCCACGGGCAAAGCGGGAGAATGTGCTCAAAAGACTGCCGGAGATTTTTGCCGCGGCCGACAATCGGCTGCCGGACGTGGACGCCGACCTGGTCGAAGCTGCGCAAAAGATGCTGGAGCGTCTGCGGTCGAAGGTTCAGCAACATGTTCACGGGTCCATTTCGGTGGCGTACAACTTGGATGAAGGATGAGGGATCAGGGATGAGAGATGAGTGACGAATGATGAATTCTGAATGATGAATTACACCGTTTGCGGTTTATGGCAACCAAGCAAAAAATTTATTAACTGTTTTTTATCAGGGGAAAACGAGATGCACAAGAAAGCGAAACCGAACAGATGGGCGAAACTTGGCAGGGAAGTTTTGTGGATCGCGGTGCTGATAATGGTCCTAGGGATTGTTCTGGCGATTGTAAACGCGATTTGCGGCACGGCAAGGGCCGCCATGACCGATTGCATCGACGCCACATGCCGCATCACGGCCGGGGACGGCGGGGTGGGCAGCGGCTGCGTATTCGAGATCAGCCAGCATCGGGTGTACGTGCTCACGGCCGCTCATGTGATTGGGGACGATCGCGCGGTTCGCTGCGAGTTTTGGCGGCAGGGGCATCAATCGCAGCCGCTGGTGGGCGAGGTTATCGCCCGGTCGGAAACGGCCGATGCGGCCATAGTTGCCGTGCCCGAAGCGGACATTCGAGGGCGTGCTTGCCCGGCGTCATTCCCGTTGCACCGCGGGATTACGTCGTGCCGGCGGGGGCTACGCTGACGTTCGGTGGGCTGCGCGAACGGCACGTGGTCTACGGGATGGAAAGGACATGCCCTAGGATACAGCGGCGGGGATTTGCACTTCTTGCCCACGCCTGCCAACGGGCGGAGCGGTTCGGCGATATTCGACGCCGAAGGGCGAATGATCGTCGCGGTATTGCGGGCGCGGACGGTCGACGACTCGGAAGGAATCGCCACGCCGGTGCAATCCTTCTATGACGCCTTTTCTGTAAAAACCGGGTCACAGCCCCGGTGGCGTGAAAGCATTGAGGAAATGCCGGCGCAATGTCCGGGCGGCAGTTGTCCGGGCGGGGTGTGTCCCATACCGGGCGGTACGCAGCGGTCGCCGGTGCCTTATTTGTTGCCGTATCGGTATCGGGAGCAATTTCGCAATCAGCAAGCGGTTCCGTTGCCGCAGAAATCCGGCGCCCCGTCGCCGGCGTGGCCGACGCTGCCCGGTGGCACTTCCGGTTCCGTGGATCTTAGTCCGACCAACGAGAAACTTGATCGGATTGCCGACATGCTGGGCACGCTTATTCAGTTGCAGCCGGGCCAAGCGGCGAAACCGGCAGAAACTATTGACGATAAGGCCCGCATGCAGGCGGACGAGGCGGTGAAGGCCGCGACCGACGCCAAGTCGGCCGCAGACAAGGCCGCCGCTGCGGCGGCGGACGCGGGAACCAGGTGAAAAACCTCGCCGACCAGACCTTGGGCGTGGTGGGTGAAGTGAAGAAAGTCGGTTCGGTAATCGAGCGGTTCGGCGGCGATCCGGAAACGTTGATTGAAAAGGCCCTTGAGCGGGTGAACAAAGTAAAGGGCGAATTGGGGCCGAATGCCGACACGGACGACGTTTTTAAAGGCTATATCAAAGATCTTGCGAAAGAAAAACTCAAGGAGGGTCTGGCCGGCGGGCTGACGTTCGACAAATTGGTCTCAGTGGGAGGCGGGATACCGGCCGTGTGGCTTGTTGGTTTTTGGCTGTGTGATCATTTGGAAGCTGGTAAACAACAAGCCGTTGGCGATTGAAAGCTTAGCGCCGAATTCATTGGCCGGCCAAGCGGCGGCACAAATACGCGAACACGTGTCCGCGGTCGGTCGAGCCGATCAAGGCCCAGATTGATGCCAAGCTCAGTCAAATAACGGGCGTTGCCGCCGAATGCCCAGGCTACGGCCGACGTGGCGAAAACCGTGTCGCAAATCGCGGCCACCACCGCGGGACAATCGACTGCGCAAACAACGAGCAAATGACACTGATTTTTTAAAGGATTGAGGACATTTGTTGGGGCGGCAGTTCAACTGCCGCCCATCGAAAGAGGATCGCATGCGTGCGTGTACCCAGCTTACGAAGGACCGGCGATGAGCGTGCAGGAATGGGAAATCGTCATCGGCGTGGTGACGGCGGCGCTGTTGGCGACCGCTCCGTGGATGTTCATGGTTCATGCCAAGCTGGCGGTGCTTTCCACCCAAGTGGGCCGGCTGGAAACCAAGGTCGACCGCATGGTCGATGCCGAGCAGGAGCGATTGCCGCAGTGCATCCAACATGAAACCGCCTTGAAGGAATTGGAACGCCGATGGGAAATGCACGCGTTGCAGATCGAAAATATTTCGGATCGGTTGCAGGATTCGTGTGAGAATCAGCCCTCACGGTAAGCCTCTCCGCGACCAACCTTCAGTCGGTGCCCGGAGAGAGGACTTTCGATATGGAGAAGGATAGTATTATGCGGATTCGCGATCGGATAAAGGAGTTGCGGCGGGTGCGGGCGAGCGAGTTGCGGCCGAATCCGCGGAATTGGCGGACCCATCCCGCAGGCGCAGCGGGACGCGCATGTGCGGCGTATTGGCCGAAATGGGTTACGCCGACGCACTTTTGGCCCGCGAACTGCCCGACGGCTCGCTGGAATTGATCGACGGGCATCTGCGGGCCGAAACCACGCCCGACATGGAAGTGCCGGTGTTGATCCTGGATCTGGACGATGCCGAGGCGGCCAAGCTGCTGGCCCTGCACGATCCCCTGGCCGGCGATGGCCGAGGCGAATGACGAAGATGCTTGCCGAACTGATCGCGAACGTGGAGACCGAGAACGAGGCGGTGCAGGCCTTGTTGGACCGGATGTTGCAGGATCCGGAACTGCCGGCGGAAAGAATGATGACGAATCGGATGAAGAATCGCGCGAAGTCGACGTGCCCGAGGCGTTCCAGGTGGTGGTCGAGTGCCGCGACGAGGCCGAGCAGCGGGCGGTTTACGAACGCCTTAGCGGCGAAGGATACAAGTGCAAGTTGCTGACGTTGTAAGTGAGTAGAAAATCAGCTCATAGGTCGTACAGGCCTACAAGTTCCGGGGCTAATACGACCTAATACTGAATTACAATGCCCGTTGTTGAAATAACCGTCGATTGTCCGGTGTTTAGTTCGTTCCGCGTCGAGCAGGTGGCGGGCATGTTCGACGTGCCGCTTGACGGCCAAGGCGACGCAGCGGTTTCGCGTGGGCGTGCCGGAGGATCTTACATAGAAATTATCAGTCCCAAGGACATGGGAACTAATGAGATGATGGGCAGTCGAGACCTGTCAGTGGACGATTGGCAGGATCGGTTTGATCGTCGGTCCGTCGGGAAGCGGGAAAAGCACCTTGGCGAGAGAGATTTTCGGCGAGCAACTTTATCAGCCGCAAGGAGTGGCCGGCGGATCGGGCGGTGATCGACGGGCTGGGCGATCTGCCGATCAAGCAGGTCACGGGGCTGTTCACGGCCGTTGGTTTTTCCTCGCCGCCCTCGTGGATAAAACCATACCATGTGTTGAGCAACGGCGAGCAGTTCCGCTGCGATCTGGCCCGGGCATTGAGCGGGACAGGAACCAGCGAACAGCGGACAGGGGACAGCGGCTCGTCTTTGTCTCCTGTCCCCGTTCCCCGTTGCCTGTCCCTCCGCCGTGGTGGCGTTCGACGAGTTTACCAGCGTGGTGGACCGCAACGTGGCCCGGGTGATTTCGGCGGCGATTGCCAAGGGGATACATCACGGCCGGATCGGCTGCCGATTTGTGGCGGTGACGTGCCACTACGACGTGACTGAGTGGCTCGAGCCGGATTGGGTCATCGACATGGCGAGCTCGTCGTTCCAACGGAGGCGGCTTCGGCGACCGCCGATCGAGCTTGAAATCGTTCGTTGCCGGCGCAGTGCGTGGCGGTTGTTTGCGCGTCATCACTATTTAAGCGGGGCGTTGAGCAGTTATGCGCGGTGTTACATGGCTTTGTGGGACGGCGTGCCCGTGGCGTTTTGCGCGACGGTGTCGCTGATCGGCCGGAAGAACCGGCGGCGGATCAGCCGCATCGTCACATTGCCGGATTATCAAGGCATCGGCATCGGCATGGCCGTGGCCGAAACGGTGGCGGAATTGAACCGCGCAGGAGGGTTTTCGGCTGAACATCACCGCCAGCCATCCGGCGCGTGATCGCGCACTGCCGGCGCTCGCCGCGATGGCGGGCGGTGGGCGTGAAAAAGACCGGCTCGCAAAATGCCCGAGCGGTTCGTGAAAAACTATCGCGGCTCGGCGGGCCGGGCGGTGGTGTCGTTCGAGTACATGGGTTCAGGGTTCAGGGTTCAGAGTCGAATTGCACAGTGCAATTGCCAAACCCTGAACCCTGCGACAATCGGAGTAGAGTTATGGCGAAACCTGGAAGACCGCCGGTACTGGACGAGATCAAGCAACGAGAGATCGTGGCGATCATCTCATGGGTTGCAGCCGGCGGACCGCCGCCCAGTACGTGGGTTGCGATCCGAAGACGATCCAGAACACGGCCGAGCGGGATGAGAAATTCGCCGAGCAGTTGGATCATGGACAGAGCCAGGCGGTGGTCACTCACATGAAGAACATCAATTCGGCCGCGAAAAAGGCCCAATATTGGCGGGCGGCGGCCTGGGCCCTGGAGCGATTGAACCCCGAGGAATACGCCGCGCCGCATGCCCGATATGCTCAGTGCCGAGCAGATATGCAAACTTCTGGCCTATTTGTCGCAAATCATCGTTGAGGAAGTGCCCGTTAACGAGTATCGCAAAAACATCATGAAGCGGTTGGGTGAAATTACCAAGATGGTCAGTGCGGTGGCGCCTGAAAAGCAGTCGGGCGTTGTCCTGGGTTCGGCCAGTGCGGACGATCCCCCAAAAAATCAATTGCCATGATCTTGCCCTATGCCATTATCGCCGAATGTCGGATACCGCCGGAGAATTTGGCGGGCTTGTTGCGGCGGTTCAACAACGAATTGGCGCTGCGGCACGGGCGCGCCAGGCGGATGCGACGGTCGGGCGGGGCGCAAAGGGCCTTTTGGCCTGGGGAGCGAATTATCTGCCCGCGCATTTCAGCCGCCCGGCGTCGAACATGCACCGCTGGCTGGCCGGAAAGATCGACGCCATGCGAACGGCGCGGGGCATAAAGCTAAACCTGCTCGGTCCGCGCGGCGGGGCGAAATCGACCATCGGCACGCTGGCCTTCCCTTGCGCGAGGCCGTCGAAGGGCGGGAGCCGTATATCTGGATCGTTTCCGATACAAAGCATCAAGCCTGTGCTCATCTTGGAGAATATCAAGGCAGAGTTGCTGGAAAACGGCCTTTTGGCCCGGGATTATCCGCGAGCGGTCGGGCGGGGCAGGGTGTGGCGCATGAACGCCATCGTGCTAAGGAACGGCGTGGCGATCGAGGCCTTCGGCACAGGGCAGCGGATTCGCGGGCGGCGCCGGCGCGAACATCGGCCCACGCTCATTATCTGTGACGACCTGCAAAACGACTGCCATATTGTTTCGGCCGTCCAGCGAGGGCATTCGCGCGACTGGTTCCATGGCATGTTGATGAAGGCCGGCACAACGCGAACGAACGTCGTCAACCTGGCCACCGCCCTGCATCGCGAGGCCCTGGCCATGGAATTGGCCGAAACGCCGGGTTGGACCTCGCGGATATTCAAGGCCATCGTGCCGCTGGCCGGAAAACACGTTGCTCTGGCAGGAGTGGGAAGCCATATACATGGACGTGGCCAACCCGCATTATAAAACGGACGCCAGAAAATTTTATGAAGCGCATCGCGAGGAAATGGATCGGGGCGCAAGGTGCTTTGGCCCGAGGAGGAAGATCTTTACGCGCTGATGTGCATGCGGGCCGAGGGCGGCGCACGGCATTCGAGCGCGAAAAACAAAACTCGCCCATCAATCCCGACATGTGCGAATGGCCGGAAGAATACTTTGGCGATGCGATCTGGTTCGATGATTGGCCAGGCAGGTTAGTGGTCAAGACGATGGCGCTTGATCCGAGCAAGGGTGTCGATTCCAGGCGGGGCGATTACTCGGCGCTGGTGATGCTTGGGGTGGATGGGCAAGGAATTGTTTATATCGAAGCCGATTTGAGCGCAGGGCGACGCCGCAGATCGTGGCCGACGGGGTGGAACTCTTCCGCCGCTTCCGGCCGGACGTCTTTGGCGTGGAGGCCAACCAGTTTCAAGACTTGTTGTCCGGCGAATTCGAGGCGGAGTTCCGCAGGCAAGGTATTTTGGGCGCGCGGCCATGGCCAGTGGAAAATCGCACGAACAAATTGGTCCGCATCCGGCGCCTTGGCCCGTATCTTTCCAGCGGGCGGTTGAAGTTCAAGGGCGGCAGTCCGGGAACGCGGCTGCTGGTCGAACAACTGCGCGAGTTTCCCATCGGCGATCACGACGACGGCCCGGACGCGGCGGAGATGGCGCTGCGACTGGCCGCTGAGCTGCTTGCCGGGCGGGGAGCAGGAGAC
This sequence comes from Pirellulales bacterium, assembly GCA_963838495.1. Classification (GTDB taxonomy): domain Bacteria; phylum Planctomycetota; class Planctomycetia; order Pirellulales; family Thermoguttaceae; genus JBEKIK01. The sequence goes on from CAWIRC010000001.1 coordinate 3,108,077, forward strand.
GGCTTGGGCGATCGGCTGCCGGTGGGATGAAGAAATGATGAGTGATGAATTATGAATGATGAATTTAGAAACCGCTGGCGGTTTCGCGTGGGACTAAGAGAAACGAATTTTCGTTCCCAGGCTCTGCCCTGGGACGCAATCAAGGAGCTTGCATTATGCAAAATGTAGATACAGTCATCAAGGATAACAAAGACAATTTTCCTGGGAATAATTCCCGGCTGATGCACCTGGAGCGTCGGCTGTTGGAGGCCTTTGACGAGTTGTGGGACAGTTTCGTCGATCCGGCCGATGCGTTTTACGACGTGGACGGTGTGCGTTGGAACGCGCTGGGCGGGGCGGCGGGGCCGGGCGCCGGTTCGGGTATCCCCTTTACCGACGAGCAGCAACTGGCCGAAATCCGCGGGCAGTGCCGGGCTTTGGCCACCGGCAATGAATTCGCCATAAACGGCCATGAAAACCGCATCAGTTACATCGTAGGCAGCGGGCACGCCTATCGCGCGGTCGCCTGCAAGGGACACGCCGCGGCCGAATCCTTGTTAAGCGGGGTGCAGGCGGTTTTGGACGAGTTTGCCGTTATCAACCATTGGCACAAGCGGCAGCAGGAGATCGTGCGCCGCAAGGACCGGGATGGCGAATGCTTTTTACGCTTGTTTCCTGCCCCGGACGGCACGACACGGCTGCGGTTTGTCGAGCCGGACCAGGTGGCGGCGCCTGCCGATCGCGCCGGCGACGCGTCGGCCGGTTTCGGCGTCCAGACCGATCCGTCCGACGTGGAAACCGTGATTGGATATTGGATCGACGGGCGGATGATCGACGCCGGGGAGATCCAGCATCGCAAGGCGAATGTGGACGCCAACGTGAAGCGCGGCCTGCCCTTGTTCTATCCGGTGCGGAAGAACCTCCGCCGCGCGGAGAAACTGCTGCGGAACATGAGCGTGGTTTCGGAGATTCAATCGGCCATCGCCATCATTCGCAAACACACGGCGGCGACAAACGCCGGACTGGAACAATTCGTAGCTAATCAGGCCGACCTGAACGTGACCAGCCAGGCCACGGGCCGGACCAGCCACTTCAGGCGTTTTGCGCCGGGCACGATTCTGGATGCGCTTTCCGGAACGGAATACGAATTTCCGGCCGCCGGTATCGATGCGGGCCGGTACGTGGCGGTGTTGCAGGCGGAGCTTAGGGCGATTGCCAGCCGCCTGGTGATGCCTGAGTTTATGCTTTCGAGCGACGCCTCGAACGCGAATTACTCATCGACCATGGTGGCCGAAGGGCCGGCGGTGAAGATGTTCGAGCGCATGCAGCACGAGATGCTGGAAGATGATTTGGAGGTGATGCGGCGGGTGGTTTTTCACGCGGTCGAGGCGGGACGGCTGCCGGCAGAGGCCATGATCGACGTGGACATTCGCGGCATTCCGCCCACGCTTGCCGTGCGCGATCGGCTAAAAGAGGCGCAGGCCGACCAGATTCTTGTACGCAACGGGGCGATGTCGGTCGACACTATGGCCCTGCGGAATGGCTTGGATCCGGAGCACGAGCGGCAAATGATTGCGCATAGCTAAGCGGCACCGATTGAATAAACCTACGGAGGAAAAAGCGGCGAATTGTCTATCTGTAAAGAGGCGGATTGTGCATTTTTTATTGAGATCAAAGTTGAGCATACGCAAGACGGAATTGGCGAGTAGGAATTTGTGGGGGTGGCCAAAAAGAAATCTTGAAATCGCATTCGGCGGATTGTATACAGGAGTCCATCATGACGACCACGGCCACAAACGCCAACACGAAGAAGGTGGCCCAGCTTGAAAAGGCGCTGGCCGAGATGCTGGCCGCGACGCTCAAGCGGGGATTTTTCGGCACCGCGGCGGTGGAAGTGTGCGTGCAGGACGGAACGATCCAGCACATCCGCCGGAAGGTGGAACAGATTGAGAAATAGTGATTAGTGATTAGTGGTTAGTGGGTAGTGGGCAGACGCAAACGGTGGTAGGCGGGGTCGGGGTTCAGGGTTCGGGGTTCAGCATTTTCTAATAACGACTCAATTACTGCCACGCAGGGGCGACAGTACAACTGGCGCCCCAACTGAACTGATAACCTAAAACTGACAACAGAGAACTGACAACTGACAACTGAAAACTGTGAACTGATAACTCATAAACGAAAGGACGAGCCATGACCGAAAGGCTTCAGGAATATTGCGATTCGCGCGGCGTGCGGATGCGCGTTGATAGGGACGAAGGCGTGATTCGCGGGGTGAAGATCCTCGGACTTGAGTCGCGCAACCGGCGCAGCTATTTACCCGAGGCGCTCGCCCAGGCTGCTCGGCTTTACGAGGACGCCAAGGTCAACGTGAACCATCCCAAGGGCAATCCGGGCGCGCCGCGCGATTATCAAGATCGCATGGGTGTGATCCGCAACGTGGCAGCGCGGCCGGGCGAGGGATTGTTCGCCGATTTTTACTTCAATCCCAAGCACACCTTGGCCGAGCAGCTTATGTGGGACGCGGAGCACGCTCCGGAGAACGTGGGATTTTCGCACAACGTCGAGGCCCGGACCGTGCGCCAGGGCGACCGGGTGGTGGTCGAGGCGATTACGCGGGTGCAGAGCGTGGACCTGGTGGCCGATCCGGCCACGACCCGCAGTTTGTTTGAATCCTCAGCACAGGCCGTTTCTGACGAAAGTGATATTTTGCCGGCCGACAAGGATCGGGCGCTTACGGCGGAGGACTTGAAACGGGATTATCCCGAGCTGATTGAAGAGATCTGCCGCGAAGTGCTGGAAGAGCAGCGGCGGCTCGCGGCCGAGGTCGAGCGGCTTACGGCCCTGACGTCGGCTCATGAAAAATGCGAGACTGTGCGCTGCCTGCTGCGGGAATTTGATTTTCCCGATCCGGACAGCACCGATCCCAAAGACAAGGCCATTGTGAGCGAGCAGTTTTTGGAATTGCTCATGGAGGCGGAAAACGAAGCAGCCGTGCGGGAATTGCTCGAGGAGCGATCACGTCTGGTGCGAACGCTCTCGGGGGCCGGGGCGGACCAACGCTTGCGGGAATCGCGGCGGGATGATTGTTCATCCGCCAGCCGTGCGTTCCGCGAGACATCGGGCAAGCCCTGTTCGCGCGACCAGAATATCGTGCCCGGCTTCGCCGAGTTGGATGCAAAATCCTTTGCTGCAGCGATTACTTGAGTGATCGGGGCAAGGGGATGAATGTTTAGCCCCATTGCTTGCAATCGGTGTAAGAGCGAGAGTCTCCGGGCACAAGTGCCCGGGCTAAACGAACGCAGTGAATTGTTTGCGCGGATATCAACAATAACCGGTAACCATGAACAAATAACTTTTATCAAAACACGGAGAAACAAAATGAGCGACAAAATGCGTTGGCGATATGGGGACACGAATCCCGTGATTGCGGCGGTTGACGCGGCGACAGTGATCGAGATCGGCGACCTGGTTTACCAGGAGACCGACGATGCGCGGCCGGCATCGAGCGAAACGGTCCAGCAAACGAAGCTGGCCAGCCAGCAGTTGTTTACCAGCAAATTCCTCGGCGTGGCCATGCAGCGGAGCCGGTCGGGGGAGACCGCCCCGATTCGCGTGGCCACCACCGGCGTGTTCGAGTTCGATTGTCCCAGCGGGACGTTCGAATTGGGCAACATGATGGGCGTCAACGAGAATTCGGGCGGCACGGCCATGTTGAATCAGCAAGTGGCCTCGGTTGCCCAAGCCGACTCCGCCATCGGGCGCGTGGCCAAGCGCGAAGCCGCCGCCACGACCAGCGTGCTGGTCGATATTCGCTCCACGGTCATGACCGGCGGAGTGTAATAAGGGGAATGCAGAGTTCAGAATGCAAAATGCAGAACTGAAAACTGATAACTGGCAACGGTCTTGTCGAACTATTCATGCGTTCAGTACGTAAAACAAGGAGGAACCTAACAACACAAACGTCATGAAAGGAGTTTCGACATGGCCGGGACACGCAAAGGTACGTATAAAATAACAAATTGGAGAAAATACAACGAGTCTCTCGTTAAGCGGGGGTCGATTACCTTCTGGTTTAACGAGGACACGATTGACAAATGGCATCACAACAATGCGAAACCCAAGGTTGGACACCCTTTTGTCTTCAGCGATACGGCAATCGAGTGTATGCTCGTTTTGCGAGAGCTTTTTCAATTGCCCTATCGCCAAACGGAAGGATTGGGAAAATCGCTTGCCGAACTGATGGAAGTAATCATTGATATACCGGATTATACGTCGTTGGCCAAGCGAGCAGCGAAAATGGCTATATTGCTGGAAGTTAGAAAACATACCGGCCCGATCGACGTGGTTGTAGACAGCACCGGGCTTAAGGTTTTCGGCGAAGGCGAATGGAAAATGCGTAAGCATGGCAAAACGAAACGTCGTTTCTGGCGAAAGTTGCATTTGGCGATCAATCCGGATACGCATGAGATCGTGGCGGAAACCATGACGGAAAATAGTTGCGATGACGCCGGCCAAACGGACAACCTGTTGGATCAAGTCCACTCGCCGGTTGAAAAATTGTATGGCGACGGAGCTTACGATCAACGAAAGGTTTACAGAACGTTGAAAAAACGCGGGATAAAGGCAATCATCCCGCCGCGACGCAACGCGAAGATTTCGCGACACGGAAATTCTCGTGGCCGTCCTCTGGCACGGGACTTGGCGATTCGAGAAATCCGCCGCCACGGCCGCAGGCACTGGAAAGAGCGAGTCGGCTACCATCGCCGCAGCCTTTCGGAAACAGCCATGTATCGAATGAAATGTTGCTTCGGCGACCATTTGAAAAACCGTTTGATTCAAAATCAAAAAACAGAAACACGACTAAGATCTAAAATCCTTAACAAATACACCCACCTCGGACTTCCTTTGTTCGAGTGGAATTAGTCAACAAGACCACTGGCAACTGATAACTATATACAAGGAGAACAGAATCGTGAGAGCGATAAAATATCGTGAATTGAAACAGATGTACGACCTGAGCGGTCCGGACAAGACCGTGAGGCATTTGCAGGAGGCCCTGGAGCAGGGCCATTTGCAGCCGGAGGATTTCAGCATCCGGGAACTTGCCGAGGCCACGCTGACGAGCGAGCGGGTGCGGCAAATGGATCCCAGAAACGGGTGCACGGCGCTCCTGGAGGCAGGCGAGGCTGTGGATGTGACGGCGTTTTCGAATATCACCGGGCAGGTGATCCGCTCGAAGATTCTCCAGGCTTACGAACAGGAGGCGTTTGTGATCTCGAAGCTCATAAGCACGATTCCCACCCGGCTCGACGGCGAGCGGATCGCGGGCATCGGGCGCGTGACGAACGAAGCCGCCGAGGTCGCTCCGGGTATGCCGTATGCCAGCCTGGGTTTCGGTGAGGATTACATCGACACGCCGCAGACGACCAAGCACGGGTTTATTGTGCCGGTGACCAAGGAGGCGATTTTCTTCGACCGCACCCATCTCATCCTGCAACGGGCGGCCGAAGTCGGCGAGGTGCTGGGATTGAACAAGGAAAAACGGCTCGTTGACCTGGTGATCGGAGGGACGAACAACTACAAGTGGAAGGGCACTAGCTACAACACATACAGCAGCACCGGCACCGCCCCGGACGGATCGTGGATCAACGTGACGGACCAGGAACTCATCGATTGGACCGACGTGGACGCCGCGGAACAACTTTTTGCCGACATCCTCGACCCCAACACCGGCGAGCCGGTGTTGATCCAGGCCACAACCGTGCTGGTCATGCCGGCGTATCGTCATGCGGCGCATCGCGTATTCAACGCGGCGGAGATTACTCACACAACCGCCGGCGATGCGATTACCACCTACTCTGCCAATCCGCTGGGGCGTTACCGCGTGGAGGAGAGCCGCTTAGCGTATCGGCGGATCATCGCTTCCGGCCAGACTGCGGCGGCGGCGAAGAAGTGGTGGTTTATCGGCGACTTCAAAAAGGCATTCGCCTACATGGAAAACTGGCCCATCACTGTGACGCGCTCGCCGGCCAGCGGCGAGGCCGAGTTCAGCCAGGACATAGTGGTGCGTTACAAGGCCAGCGAGCGTGGGGCGGCCGCGGTCATCAATCCGCGCTATGTTGTAAAGAGCACCGGCGCGGTGGGTGCAGGCGGGGGCGGCTCGTAAAACGGAGCAGGATTTCTTTGTCTGGTTGGCGCGGCAGTTCAACTGCCGCGCCAACAATAATGGGAACTGCCGCGCCAACGATGGCGGAACTTGTAGTGCCGTTAACGGTGGGGACTATTGCGCCGTCAACGGCGGGAATAGAAATAGCTTGCCTGTGCAAAAATTTTATGCAAATCACTTACGGCCAAAACGACTGGTTGGTAATCGGCGACGATCAATGGGATTGGACCGACGGGGTCATTACGCAAACGCGATCCGGTTCAGCCGATCCCCAGGAAATTTATTTTCACGCTGGCAATAGTGATCCTCAAAGGACGGTCATTGCCCGTTTACATTTCTCTGAAATCGATAATGGCTATGACGAGCGCGTAGGCATAACTCTCCTGGGAAACGGCGAAGTCGGCATCAATCTGGTCTACTCCACCAACAGGGGCGGCCTTATCTTTCTAGAGGATTTGAGCGGAGGGAGTGATGAAACTTTTGAATTTCAACCGGAAGTAGGCTCATACTACTGGTTTAAAGCCCACTACGATAAAACATCGGGCATTTGTTATGGCAAATGCTGGCAGGATGGTGAAAGCGAACCGGAAGATTGGCAAGTGACCTATGAACCGGATTTTGACGGATTAAATGGCGATGGCATGGGCGACGTTGGGAATTTTCCTTATTTCGGCGTCGTGGGAAATTCCTATGGCGACGATAACATGGCGGTTTTCGACAATTATTCCGTGGTCTTGGCCTCGGAAGTTCCCGCGTTTAAGCCTTTATTCAGGCCGAGAAATCATTTAATCGGCGGCGGATTTTAAAAATTGACGGCACGGACGAGACGGACGCTATGGACTATGAACAAGATGAGCAACCTTAATCCATTTCGTCCGTCTTGTCCATAGTCCAGGGGAGTTTAAAGATGTTCAAGAAGAATACGGCAGTGACAGGCTTTCCCATTGGAAAATTTATCAAGACCGCCGACGGCAGCGAGGTCACCACGGGCACGCCGGACTGCAAGCGGGTCATCGACGGCGCCGGCGGCAATTGCGCGAACGCGGCGTCTTATGACGCGACGTCCGGGTTATGGAAGATCAATCTTGCCGCCGCGGACATGAACGGCAATATAATCGGCCTGGCCTTCTCGCTGGCCAATTGCCAGCCGATCACTTATACGATCAAGACCGTCGTTTACATCGCCGACGATATTTACGCCTCCTTGTCCGCCGTTGCAGGGGTTGTAGATGAGATCGAGTATCATACGACCGAAGTAATGCCCGCAACGCTTTCGACAATGGGCGATAATCTGTCGGCAGTCAAGGCCAAGACCGACAATCTGCCCGCCAGCCCGGCGGCGTCTGCCGAGGTGACGAACGTTCTTTCCGCAGTGCAGAACGTGCAGAACAACACATTCATCGCGATGAACGTCCCCGGCATCCTGCAAGTGCCGACCTCCGGCAACCAGGCGTTAACCATTACCGTGGCTATTTCCGACGAGACCGGCGCCGCGCATGACATCGATTCGAGCGCCAACCCGGCGGTTGTGCTCGTTAACAACTCCGGTACGGATCGGTCCTCGCGCCTGTCGGCCTGGCAACATCCGGCGACGGGAAAGTATACCGCAGCATATACAAACTCGGCCGGCGACGCCATCGAAAACCTGTATTGGGAGATCAGCGCCACCGTGAACGGGAAACTCCGCCGTTACGTGGCCACGACTCAACTGGTCAACACGATTGCCATAGATTTCACCGCCACGGACCGGCAGACGCTTGCCGGCATCGCCGTGCAGCTCGGGGCCGCCGGCTCGGGACTGACGGCCCTGGGCGACTCGCGATTGGGCAACCTGGACGCGGCCGTTTCGCAGGTAAAGGCCAAGACCGACAATCTGCCGGCATCTCCTGCCGCGACGAGCGATATCCCGACATCTAATATTGCCGCGATCAAGGCCAAGACTGACAGTCTGCCCGCAAGTCCGGCCGCCGTCGGATCGGCCATGACCCTGCAGTCGGCGGAGCGCGACGCGATTGCCGCCGCCTTGTTGGACCTGGCAAATGCCGTCGACGGCAAGACTCCGCGCCAGGCGTTGCGGATAATTTCCGCGGTCCTGGCCGGCAAGGTCTCCGGGGCGGGTAGCGGAGCAGAAACATTCCGGGGGTTGGACGATCAGCACGACCGTGTCGTAGTCACGGCCGACGCCAGCGGAAATCGGACAAGCGTCACATATCCTTGAGGCTGAAGGCCGGAGGCAGGAGGCTTTAGACCGGACGCGAAAGGCCGGTGAATTGATAACTGAACACTGATTACTGAAAACTGACAACCAAGTCCCATGAAACGCACATTTTCAAGCAAAACGTTTGCACCGAGAACTTTACGATCCGCGAGCTTGGCGGGACCGGTGAAAATCGCGATTCTTCAACCGGTCCGCACGGCGATGTACGTTTGCGGCGCCGCAGCGGGTTGTCATTATCACGCCGGCGCAACCGCGGGAAAGGCGCTGGGATGAGGGATGCGGATGAAACCGCCAGCGGTTTTGCGATTAGGACTGAAACTGATAACCAAAAACTGGCAATTGATAACCGGAAAGTGAATCATGGCTGAAGCAATGGATATTTACGGCGCGGCGTTCAAGAACGGATCGGCGACGCTGATGGCCCGGATCGTCGGCGCCACAGGCGCTAATGTGGCCCAGGCCGATATCGCCGCCATCCGTTATTCCATATATTTACTCGACGATCAGAATCCCGACGGCCGGACCCCGGTCGAAGGGCACTCGGAAGCGGCGCTGCCGGTATATCAGGTCATATTCAACAGCCTGCAAAACGATGCGACGTGGACCGTGGATGCCGTCGGATACAACTTCCGCCACGTGCTCGACGTTTCCGTGCATCCCGCCTTTGCAGTGGCGGGCCGGCGGTACTTGATTGAATACGCTCTGACTCCGCTTACGGGCCAGACTATTTTGGTTTGCTATCGGATCAATGTAATTTAATTGAAGCCCATACACTTTGTGCGTGGACTCGGCACATGGAGTGTGCCGACTACATACAGGAACACACATTATGCCCAGCGATGTCGAACAAATTGCCCTGATTAAATCGCAAACTCTCGCCCGGATCGCGGAAATCACCGCCGAACCCAAGCCTACGTACAACATCGACGGCCAGCAGGTGGCCTGGGGCGATTACCTGAAGCAATTGCAGACGACCGCCAACTGGTGCGATGCCCAACTGGCCGCGCAGATTCCGATCGAAATCCGGTCGCAGGGGATAACCTGAAAATGCTGAGTGCTGAATGTTGAATGATGAATGACAGACAGTTTTTAGAAACCGATTGTGTTTTTGCGATGAGGGATGAAGGATGAGTACCGATTTCGATCCGGGCGGCGATTTCAGCCTGGTGGCCGACAACACGGAGGCAGTGACGCTCTTGCGCCGCGGGTCTACGCCGGGCGAGTTGGGGACTGTGATCCAACATGCCCTGAGGCGCGCGGTGCAATCCGGCGAGTTTGCCGCCAAGAACCGCGACGAATCGCGGCGGTACATAAACAGCGACGGGCACTGCGTTGCGGCCGACGTGGACTGGCACCTGCCCGCCGCCGAGCTGGACAGGCCGCCCGACATTGGCGACGCGATCCTAGACGGCGACGGCCGGCGGTGGACGATCCTCGAGTTGGAACTGATCATGCTCCGCTCCCGCTGGAAATGCACCGCGCGGGAATTATCCATTGCCTATGGACTGGACGACACCGTAACCATTCTTAAAGCCGAATACGCCAAATCCGACGCCGGCGCGGCTGAAGCGAACTGGCAGACTTGGCGGACAGGCATTCGGGCAAGAATCCAGCCCTTGGAAGTCAAGATTGACGTGGAAAATTCCGCCCGCTCGGCAACGGCGACTTACCGGATATTCGTGGAAGGCGAACTGGCGCTCGATCAAACGCATCGCATCCGCAGCGCGGACGGGTCCGTTTTTCAAGTCACCGCGGTAACAAGCGCCGAGCGGCTGGGAGAACTGCAAACCATCGAGGCCGTAAAAGTGTAATGATGTATTGCAAATTGCAAATCGTACATTGCAAATTTCAAATTGAGATACACCCGACAATATGTTCCAAATCATTTGAATTTATGCTGGATTTCGATCATGTCTAATCGTGATTGTTCAATTTGCAATTTGCATTTTGCAATTGACAATTTGCAATATAAAACATTTGTTCAACCGAGCTACTATTTACCATGAACCTTGCTCAAGTAATCCATCAACGTTGGGCCGCCGATTCGACGCTCGACGGCCTGCTGACGGCGTCGCGGGTGTATACGGGATTGAGTTTCGATCCGGCTCGCCCCTTTGCCGTTATATCCAAGGATGGCGACAAGCCCAAGACTTACCATAGTGACGGTTCGGCCATCGACACCGTGGGCCTGCGGATCCGGGTTTTTCACGATCATTACGACGCCGGGGCGGAAATCGCCGGCCAAATCAAAAAATCTTTCGACCGGACGGCCTTCGACCTTTCGGGGAGCGATAAAGTCTTGAATATTGAGCGCGGCAACGACTCGGAAAAACAAAGCGACGACGGCGTATGGCAATTCACCATCGATTTTATTTGCACGGTATTTCTGGCCTCGGACGTTTGAGTTCAGAGACCTGTATAAAATACAATCAACTCGCGCGACCAATGGTCGCGGCTTTACATCATATCTGACCACTAATCACTGACCACTATCCACTATTATGTCAGTCGCATACAAAGAACTTACCGGTTCCCCGGTGGAACAGTACGGCGCCAACGGCATGACGGCCACGCGGCTGTTTATTTGCCCGTGGGACGACCGCGATTCGTTCGTCGAGGAAATCCTGGGGGAGGATTATCAATCCGGCGTAAGCGATCCGGTTGCATATCCCGGCGCGGGGGATATTACGGCAATCAAGGTCAAGGTCGAGCCACTCAATGATGATCTTGAAATTCAAGATTTAGGCGATCTTGCCGGCGGATTGAACGCATACCAGGGTTTTGCCAAAGTCACGGTTAGTTACAAGAAACAAGACGAGTATCTGATGCTCAATGCCGTGGCAAGCATCGCCTCGCAGAGCCAGTTGACCTATTCGACTAAGTTGACTTACGACGAAGTAACGCTGCCGGGCGGAGATTTGTTGCTGCCGGGCAATACACAGGTTGCTTTTCCGACCGGGTCGCAGGGCGTGGTCCGCATCCCGGTCACGAAACACATTCTCACCTGGAGCGGCGTGACAGATCCGCCTTGGACGGCCATCCGCAACTCGAAAGGCACATGGAACAACGCCGCGTTTCTCGGCTGCCCGGCCGGGACGCTGCTTTTCGACGGAGCAAACGTCAAGGGTGTGTTCCCGTCGATTTCCAGCCTGAGCCAATGCCTCGACGGCTGCACTCTGGAATATACATTCCGCGAAAAACCGCTTTCCGCACAATCGTCGATAAATCTTTTCTCGACCAGCGACTTTTCCCTGCTGCTGCAAGCCGAAAACCCGGAAACCTGACATGATGCAAGCTGAAGATGCGGAGACATAGGTATCCGATATTAACCCTTCACTGCTGGGGATCGGGAATGTAGCAAATTTTTCCTCGTCCCTACGGGACTAACAAGGAAGGAAGCGGCCTTTCCCCCCGGCGATAAATCGCTGGGCTAAATTCATGCGAATCTGCGTGGCGACGAATTACAGTATTCTCATATCTAGTATTTTATATGCCCCCCTTCACGATACATACATCTATTGTTATACATTGGTTACATTTAGGTTTATTCAGCAAGGGAACTAACCAATGTACGACAAAACAGAATTAATCTCCCTGGTTCGTGCCAAGGCGCTTAAGTTCGGCGATTTTACCTTGGCGTCGGGGAAAAAGGCGACTTATTATCTCGACGGCAAGCAGGTGACGCTCGATCCTTATGGGGCGAAACTGGTGGCCGAAGGGATTTTGGACCTTTTGGCCGCGGAAGGGATGCCCAAGGCCATCGGCGGGATGTCGATCGGGGCCGATCCGATCACATCGTCGGTCGTGGTGATGTCGGCCGTGAGGAAAACGCCGCTGGTCGGGTTTTTGGTCCGCAAGCAGGCCAAGGGGCACGGCACGAATCAGTATATCGAAGGCCCGGTCAAGCGCGGCGACAGCGTGGTAATCGTCGAGGACGTGGTTACAACCGGCGGGTCGTCGCTGGAGGCCATCGAGCGGGTCGAGGCATTCGGGCTCAAGGTGCAGCAGATCATCGCCATCATCGACCGCATGGAAGGCGGCGCCGAGGCCTTTGCCAAGAAAGGCTACAGGTTTTCAAGCCTGCTTACGATTCGCGATTTCGGCATCGAACCGCCACAGGGTTAAGGATGAATGCAGAATGCAAAATGCAGAATGTAGAATTCACAATATGAAAATTGCCTGCGAAACCGCAAGCGGTTTTTCATTCCTTTATCGCTCACCTCAGCCGGCTAACACCGACCACACGCCACATCTCTTGTTTTATTTGCTCGTCACAATCGCTTCCAACGATAACATCGATAGGGGGAGGTAAAAAACAGGCCATCTTGCCCAATTTAAACCTGAAAAGGTTCATTCCCCTTGAACTTACGTTCCGATGGTAACGATAAGGCAAGAGGGGGAAACCCTGTATCCGGTTTTTGCGATAATATGGGCAAAATAAATTGTATGGTATATATGGGGGACAATGTGCTAGGCGATAGATTTTAACGATTCCAGTGGTCCCGTCTTTTGTGTAGAAACACCATCAGACATAATTGAACCTGAATTAATTTATACACGTTTTGTTGGGGCGGCAGTTCAACTGCCGCCCCAACATGGACAATTGAACTGACGCCCAAACATCGAAGCGTTGGAGAGCATGCCCGTGAATATCTTGTTGGCGACTAGTGAAGCGGTGCCCTTTGCCAAGACCGGCGGACTGGCTGATGTTTGCGGGCGCTGCCCGGAGAATTGGCCAAGCTCGGGCATCGTCCTGCGGTTATACTTCCGGCTTATCGGCAGACTCGATATTGCAAGCAGCCGATCGAACGGCTGGGGATCGAATTCGTGGTACCCATCGGCAGCAAAACGGTGGCCGGCCACTTGCTCCGCAGCGTGCTGCCCGGCACCGACGTGCCCGTGTATCTGGTTGAGCAGGATCAGTATTTCGACCGCGATCAGCTTTACAGTGTTGACGGCAAGGACTACAACGACAACTGCGAGCGTTTTGTGTTTTTCAGCCGGGCGGTGCTCGAGGCCGTGCGACTCTTGGATTTGGACGTTGACGTGATACATGCCAACGACTGGCAGACCGGAATGATTCCGGCCTATTTGAAGATCGAGTATCACAATCTGCCCCGCTACCAGCAGATTGCCAGTTTGTTTACCGTTCACAACATATCATACCAGGGGCAGTTCTGGCATTGGGACATGTTGCTGACCGGTTTGGATTGGAAGTATTTCAACTGGCACCAGATGGAATTCCACGGGAAATTGAACATTTTGAAGACGGGTATGGTGTTTGCGGACTCGATCAACACGGTCAGCCCGCGTTATGCCCTGGAAATCCAGAGCAATCCGCTGGGGTGCGGTTTGGAGGGCGTGCTTCAATATCGGCGCGACGTGCTGTCTGGGATTCTCAACGGCATTGATCCCAAGGAATGGAACCCGGCGACCGACAAATTCCTGGCGGCGAATTACGACGTTGATTCGTTTACCCGGGGCAAGCCCCTGTGCAAGGCCGCGTTGCAAAAAGAAATGGGCCTGCCTGAGGAGCCGGAAGTGCCTTTGGTGGGACTGGTGGGGCGGCTGACGGATCAAAAGGGTTTGGACCTGGTGACCGAAGTGATGCAGCGCTGGGTGCAGAATTTTGACATGCAGTGGGTGGTTTTGGGGATGGGCCAGCCCAAGTATCACAAGCTTTTGGAGGGCCTGTCGCAGCGCTTTCCGCAAAAGGCGGCGGTGCGATTGGAGTTTTCCAATCCGCTTGCCCATCGCATCGAGGCCGGGGCCGACATGTTCCTCATGCCAAGCCACTTCGAACCTTGCGGTTTGAATCAGCTTTACAGCCTGCGATACGGCACGGTGCCGGTGGTGCGGGCCACGGGCGGGCTGGCCGACACGATCGTGGGCTACGACGAACAAACCGCAGCATCGGGCCAGGCCAACGGTTTCAGCTTCCAGGAATACAGTTCGCTGGCCTTAAGCGAAACCCTGCGCCAGGCCTGCGACTTGTATCGCAAGCCCGAGGTCTGGAGCCGCTTGATGACCACAGGCATGAAGCAGGATTGGTCGTGGAATCGCAGCGCGAGGCAATACGTGGAATTGTACAAGACGACCGCGGCCCGATTTCGGCAAGCGAGTGCGGTCGGCGCGGCGCTGATGAGCGGTGTTCCCGCCGCGCATATAATAGTAAGCGCAACAAATTGGGAACAAGGGAACATCTAAAGGATTGCCATGCATGAAGTCGCGTTGGCCTTTTTCTGGCATCAGCACCAGCCGTATTATCCCGATGACCTTTCCGGCGAGAATCCCATGCCTTGGGTTCGCCTGCACGGCACTAAGGATTACTGGGGCATGGGCATGCTGCTTGGCGAAATGCCCGAGGTGCACGCCACGATCAATCTTGTTCCCAGTTTGCTTTCGCAGATTATGGCCTACACCGAAAGCGGCCGCCAAGACGAGCATTTGCGGATTTCGCGCCTGAGTGCGGACTCTCTGAGCGAAGCCGACATGAACTACTTGATGGACAATTTTTTCATGGTCCATCCGGAGCACATGATTCAGCCGTTCCAGCGGTATTTCGATTTGTACAAGAAGCGCGGCCTTACGATCGATCCGGCCGATCATGCCCGAAAGCGTTTCAGCAAAAAGGACATTATCGACCTGCAATGCTGGTCGAACCTGGTTTGGATCCATCCGCTGGCCTTTGAATTGGACGCCGATTTGGCCGAGTTTCGCAGGAAAGGCCGGCAATGGACGGAAGAGGAAAAGGCCTGGCTTTTGGAAAAGCAGATGGACCTCTTGAAGCAGGTGATCCCTTTGCACCGCGATTTGCAGGACCGGGGGCAGGTGGAATTGACGACCTCGCCGTTTTATCATCCGATATTGCCGTTATTATGGGACAAGCGCCTGTCGCGGCGGGCGATGCCTGGAGTGGCGTTGCCGAAAAACCTGGAGAGTTACGGCGAAGACGGAAAGGAACAGATCCGCCGCGCGATAGAACTGCACGAAAAACTTTTCGGCCGAAAACCCCGGGGCTTGTGGCCCTCGGAGGGATCGGTCTGCCAGGCGATGATTCCGGCCATAGCGGAGGCGGGCATTCAGTGGATCGCCGCGGACGAAGAGATTCTTGCCTCGGCCACCGACGGCTGGGTCTCGCGCGACCACAACGGTTATCTGCGCAATCCGGAGATGCTTTACCGGCCTTGGCGCGTGGAGGAGCAGGGCAAGGCGCTGCAAATCGTGTTCCGCGATCACGCCATGAGCGATCTGATCGGATTCCAGTACCAGAGCCACCAGACGGAGCAGGCGGTCAACGATTTTATCGGCAGGATAGAAGCCATCGGCAACGCCACGAGCAAAAACGCGGGGAATCGGCCCTCGATGGTGAATATCATCCTCGACGGGGAGAATTGCTGGGAATACTATCCCAACTCCGGATTGGAGTTTTTGCGCGGTTTGTATCGGAGCGTGACGCGGCATCCGCGGATCAAGCCGGTTCGCGTGGGCGATTATCTTGCCCGCTATCCGGCAGGGGACAAACTGGGGAATTTATTTCCGGGCAGTTGGATCCAGCACAACTTCGGCATTTGGATCGGTCATCCGGAGTGCAACAGCGCCTGGGACTTGCTTTCTGAAACCCGGCGGCATCTGGCCGACGTGACCGCGAAGAAAAGCGCGCCCGCCGATAAAATCGCCCGGGCGTGGGAGGAACTATATATTGCCGAGGGCAGCGATTGGTTTTGGTGGTTTGGCGACTTGCATACATCGGCGCAGGACAGTCTGTTCGACCGCTTGTTTCGCAAGCACTTGCAGAACGTGTATCTTGCGCTGGAGGAAACCCCGCCCGCCGAGTTGGCCAAGCCCATAGGCCAGGAAGATCGTCGCCGGCGGATGTATTCCGATCCCACCGGTTTGTTGCGGGTCAAGGTTGACGGCCGGCGGACATATTTCGAATGGATCAACGCCGGGCACTATGCCTGCGGAGGATCGCGGGGGGCGATGAACATGGTTGCCCTGGGGTTGATTTCCGATTTGTACTTCGGATTCGATCTGGAACGGCTGCTTTTAAGGTTCGATTCGCGGGGCGGACCCGCGCGAGCAATTCAGAGGGATCGACGCCTTGCGGGTGAAGTTCCTTAGTCCACGCGGTTTTTCTCTTTTGTTAAAAAATCCATCGCAGAAGAAGCCGGATGTCGAGTTGTCGCTCAACGACGCTCCGCTCATGGCCCAAGGGTTGGAAGCGGCCGCCGATTCGCTTTTAGAGATGGCGGTTCCTTTTCACGGCCTGGCCCTGAAAACCGACGATCGCATCCAATTCTTTGCGGAATTGCTGCAAGGCGAGCAGCCAGTGGAGCGCATCCCGCAGGAAGGGGCAATAGAGACCGTGGTCCCATCGCCGGATTACGAGTTGATTATGTGGCAGGCGTGAAATTAATGCAGAATGAAGAATGCAGAATGAAGAATGAGCCGATGAAACCGCTTGGGGTTTAGCGTTGGTTATGCAGTTCAATTTACAATTTGAAATTTGCGATTGAAAATTTACAGTAAAAACACACACTTGGTACCATGCCCACGCAAGCGTGGGCATGCCACCCTTACTGAATCTCAATCCGGTCATGCCCGATTTGCGTAAAGATCCGATAGTGGGCCGCTGGGTGATAATTGCCACCAGCCGGGCGCGGCGTCCGCACGATTTCGACACCACGCAGCAGCGGCGGCGGGGCCGTTTTTGCCCGTTCTGCGAAGGCAACGAAGACAAGACGCCCGGCGAGATAATCGCATATCGCCGGCCGGGCACGCAGCCCAACGGCGAGGGCTGGCGCGTGCGGGTGGTTCCCAATAAATTTCCGGCCCTGGAAATCGAAGGACAGTTGAACAAGCGCGGCGAAGGCATATACGACATGATCAACGGCGTAGGCGCGCATGAGGTGATAATCGAGTCGCCGAAACACCTGATAAGCACCTCGGAACTATCGGAAGAGCAGCTCCGCGAGGTGTTTTGGGTATATCGCGACCGGCTGGTCGATCTGAAGAAAGATCAGCGCCTGGTGTACGGGATGATATTCAAAAACGTAGGCGCGGCGGCCGGGGCGACGCTGGAACACACGCATAGCCAGTTGATCGTCACGCCGATAGTGCCGATCAACGTCTGGGAGGAGATGACCGGATCGCTGGAGTTTTACAATTATCGCGGCCGGTGCGTGTACTGCGACATGATCCAGCAGGAGCTGGCCACCGAAAAGCGGATTGTGCTGGATACGCCGGGTTTTCTGGCCTTTTGCCCCTTTGCCAGCCGGTTTCCTTTCGAGACCTGGGTCCTGCCGAAGAATCACTCCAGTCATTACGAAAACATTCAGAAGAACGAGGTTGACGAGCTTTCGGGCGTAACGCGGCAGGTGATCGGCAAGATTGAAGCGGCGCTTGACCAGCCGGCTTATAATTACATAATACATACAGCCCCCTTTGACACGCAGGCGTTGAACCATTATCACTGGCATATAGAGATTATGCCGAGTTTAATGAAGACGGCGGGGTTTGAATGGGGCACGGGTTTTTACATCAATCCCGTTCCGCCCGAAGAGGCGGCGGCGTTCCTGCGAGAGGCGGAGTTGGAACTTTAACGATTAAACCGGATGGGGCGGCAGTTCAACTGCCGCCCCAACGGCGAAATGGCGAGCAGTTTTAAGAAGATGAGTCGCAGGATATTCCGGCCGGGTAAACTGGACAAACCGGGGCGCGGTTGCCGATTAAGAAAGTGTTTCCGTTTGATAAACCAACCATAATTGATTGACATATCATGCCCCCAAGAATCCGTTTCATCCTGGCGTTGCACAACCATCAACCCGTCGGCAACTTCGACCGTATTTTTCAGCAGGCCTTTGAAGACAGCTACAATCCGTTTCTGGAGATTTTCAGCCGTTATGAATCGCTGAAGATGTCGCTGCACATAAGCGGGTCGCTGATGGAGTGGCTCGCCGGCAATCAGCCCGCATATATCGACCGCCTGGCCGAGCTGGTCGATCGCGGGCAGATCGAGATCGTCGGGGGGGCGTTTTTCGAGCCCATTTTGGCGATGATCCCCAGGCGAGACCGGATCGGACAGATCCGCAGCTATACCCGCTGGCTGCAAAACCGCCTTGGCGCCACAGTCCGTGGAATGTGGATCCCCGAACGCGTGTGGGAGCAATCGCTCTGCGGCGACCTGGCCGACGCCGGCATCGAATACACGGTTCTCGACGATTTTCATTTCAAGGCCGCGGGACTCAACGATTCGCAGCTTACCGGGCACCTGATTACCGAGGATGAAGGCCGGCTGCTGTCTGTGTTTCCCGGCAGCGAGCGGTTGAGATACCTGATTCCCTTCGCCGCGCCGGAGCAGACGCTGGAATACCTGGCCAAAATGGCCGAGGAGCATCCCAACGCCGTTGCCGTTTTCGGCGATGACGGGGAGAAATTCGGCATCTGGCCGGAGACAAAAAAACACGTTTACGAGGAGGGCTGGCTGGTCCGCTTTTTCGATACCCTGGTGCGCAACCAGGATTGGATCCAGGTGACCACGCTGGCCGAGGCCTTTGACAGCGTTCCGCCGGCGGGGAAAATTTATCTGCCCGATTGCAGCTATCGCGAGATGACCGAATGGGCCCTGCCTACCGATCAGCTGGTCGAGTACGAGCGGATCGCCCATGAAATGTGCGATCAAAAGGATTGGCCTTTTTTGAGGCGGTTCATGCGCGGCGGTTTCTGGCGAAACTTCAAGGTGAAATATCCCGAAGCCGACGAAATGTACTGCCGCATGATGATCGTCAGCCGCAGGCTGCAGGAGATGATCGACCTGGGCCATGGCGGCGAGACGATCGAGCGTGCCCGCACCGAACTGTACCGCGCAGTGCAATTGCGCATACTGGCACGGGGCGTTCGGCGGGCTGTACCTGCCGCACTTGCGAAACGCGGTTTACAATCACCTGATTTCGGCCGACAATCTCCTGGAAAAGGCGGCCGGGCGCGGGGAAACGTGGATCGAGGCCGCGGCCGACGATTTCAACTGCGATACCCGACAGGAAGTCCGCCTGGCCAACGACAAGCTCGCGGCGATGGTAACTCCCGGCACTGGAGGCCACCTGGCCGAACTCGACGTGCGCAGGATCAAGCTCAATTTGCTGGCCACGCTCGCCCGCCGACCGGAGGCGTATCATCCCAAGGTGCTCGCCGGTGCGCAGCAAGGTTCGGACGCGGTGGCCAGCATTCACGATCGCGTGATTTTCAAGCAGCCCGACCTGGACAAGCGGCTGCAATACGACGACCATCTGCGCAAGAGCCTGGTGGATTTGTTTTACGACAACGACGCCACGCTGGAGGCGGTCGCCTTGGGCGAGGCCCAGCAGCGCGGCGATTTCCTGAACAGCGTGTACGAAACCCGCATCCGCCGCAATCCCGACCGCATCCAAGTTCAACTCAGCCGCGAAGGACTGGCCGGCGAAACGCCGGTGCGGATCACCAAGGGGCTGACGCTCGACGCCGGCAGTTCCACGCTGCAAGTGGCGTATCTTTTGGAGAACCTGCCGCAAAATCAACCCCTGCATTTCGCCGTGGAACTGAATTTCGCCGGGCTGCCCGCCGGCGCGGACGATCGTTATTTCACCGATACCGGCGGCACCCGCCTGGGACAGCTCGGCACGCGCCTTGATCTGGCGGACACATTCGGCCTGAGCCTGACCGACGAGTGGCAGGGGATCGAAGTCGGGCTGAGGATGTCGCGAAAGACCCGCTTCTGGACGTTCCCTGTCGAGACCGTGAGCCAATCGGAGGGCGGGTTCGAGCTTGTGCACCAGTCGGTCGTAGTGATGCCGCACTGGATCGTGGAGGCCGACAAGGACGGCCGCTGGAGCGTGACCATGCAACTCGCGCTGGACACCAGCCGGGCCGAAGCCAAACTTCCCGCCGAGGCCGCGGCAATCTCGGGTTAGAATCTATTATGCAACACGGAGTTGCGGAGTTCGCGGAGAATTCTTATTGCACTTCCTTCTGTAGCCCGCAGTGTTCGCAGTGCTCCAACAGCGAATGGCGGATATTATGGCATGAAGGGCATTGTTCGTACAATGTCGTGCCGCAAGCGGGGCATGTGTACGGTTCTTCCTTGCCGGCAACGTCGTTTTGCGGAAGTGTTTTGTTGACCGTGCGCCTGGTCCAATACAGATATTTTCGCGGGCCGGTGCGGATGGGATATTCGCAGATGGGACATAAAAATCGTTCGTATGCCTCACGGTACTGGCGTAGCAGCCAATCCAACTTGGGGAAGGCGGCGATTTTAATAAAATGGACCAAGATCCGGGCCGTCACGCCCAGCAGCATGAGGATCAGTACATACTTTGTATATCTGGAAGGAAAATATTCGTGCATCACAAGTGCGACTTTCAGCAGCGTTACTCCGCCCACAGCCAGCAACAGCGGATAATAAACGCTGCCCCGCTTGCTTAGAACCAAATATCCGGCGATCAATAGCAGCGGCGTCAGAATGGCGAGTTGATAAAAAGCCAGCCGCAAGCGATGCGATTCGTACAATTTGTCATATTCCTCCCGGGCAGACTCTCTCTGTTTTCCAATTTGCTTGTCGAGTTCCTGTTTGTCGCTCTCTAATTGATTTTTTTGCGAGGTCAGATTTAATAAGTCTTTGTTTAATTCCTGGTAACTGTTCTGGTCCGCGAGATATTGTTTCAGGCTGATCGACAGGCGTTCTTTATCCGATTCCGACAGCGCCACCTGTTTCTGGATGCTTTGCCTTTGTAAATCGGCAAGTTGATCTATGGTTTGTTTCAGATTCTGCGAGCTAGCACCTACCAGTTGCTGTTGCTCGCGTTTGTTGGCTATCGCCCGCTCCAGTTTTTGGATTTGTTCGTTTATATTTCCGGTTTTTTCGACGAGTGATTGATTGACGAATTGTTTTTCCACTTTGTCGTAATCGGGCCCTTTGATCGATTCGATGTCTTCAAGCACAAAACCCAATAACCAAAAAAATAACACACCCAAGACAACCGTGAAAAAATGGATGAAAAAGCGAACACTCCAGCGCCGTGTTTAACATTTTTTCTCATGATTATTAACCCTTTCCAATAACTCGTTATATCGATTTTTCTGATTATATCAATGTGATTATAATGCCCCCCGGCCACCTACTTATTCAGGCGTTAATTGTGCTGAAATATAACTTGACCACGCTTAAAACGATGGCGGTATTATGTTTGAGCCAGGTCAAACCAGTTGACTTTGCGATTGAGTTCTTCCATTTTCCAAAACACTTCCGCCAGCACGGGTACGGCCGAGCGGGATTCGATTTCCCGGCGGTTGGTTTTGATGCTGGGATCGTTGCCGGGGGGGCGGTGTGGTTGAGGACGATGCCGGCGATGGGGAGGCCGCCGCGAAAAGTCTGGGCGGCGTGGAGCGTAAGCAGCGTGTGGTTGATCGTTCCCAGGGCGTTGCGGGCGACGATAACCAGGGGGAAGCCGAGATCGCGGGCAAGGTCGGCCACATAGTCGTTGTCTCCCAGCGGCGAGAGCAGGCCGCCGGCGCCCTCGACCAGGACGACGTCGGAGCGCTCAAGCCAATACGCCAGGCCGTCGCGTAAAAGCTCGCGATCGATTTCTTTGCCTTCTGCCCGGGCGGCGAGGTGCGGGGCCAGCGGGGCTTCGAAACATTGCGGGCAAACGCGGTCAAGTTCGCCCGGCTCGCCGGCGGCCCGCCACAGCAGCTCTGCATCGTCGGAAACCAGCCGCACGCCTTCACGGTGACATCCGCTGGCGACGGGTTTGTATACGCCCGGGCGATGTCCCGCGGCTTTTAAAGCGTGGGCGATCAAAGCCCCAACATAGGTCTTGCCGACGTTGGTATCGGCGCCGGTGATAAAAAGGCCGCGAATGTTTGTTTTCATTTTATAATTGATCCGAATTGCTGGTCGGCAACAATTATCCTACCTGAGAAAAACAATATCCTATAGCTTTAGGACCGAGGCGGAATAGCATAAAGCCGCAACCAAGGCCCCTGGTGTGTTCACCGGGGGCTAAATAATATGATGCGCACGTTATATTATTATGCGCACATATTGCGATCTTCAGCACAAAGAATATATAGTCTATCAAGCTTCCAGTGAAAAGGAAGTATGGGACTGATCCGGCGGGATTTCGCCGTTGGCAAATAGATTGGGCGCGATCGGCGGCCGTCCGGTTTCAGGCGGCGGGTGGTCGCCTGCGGATGCGGGGTGATTTTCGCAAACTTGCGCCAGGTTTCGCGTTCGATATTGAGAATCCGCAAGGCCTCGTCCAACTTGTTTAAATCTTTATCCAGTTCAGCGCGTGCAAGGGTCTGGTATATGAATAAATATACTCCGGCGACCTTGCCGACCAGTTCTGATTTTGCCTGATAATCAAAGCCGTTAAACAATTCGCAAACGATTTCCCTTGCGCGGCCAAGATGTTTTCCGGCTTCTTTATGATCATTATTCAGCCAATGTATTCGGGCCCGTTCAAGCGCTTGAATTATCGCATTGATAAGCAGGAGTTGCAGTTTTTGCGGCGTGGTGGTCAGCACGTCATTTGCCAGGTAGTTGTCGGCGGCTCTGGGATTCATGATTGTTTTATGCCGAATGATATGAAAATGTAGGTAAGCGGTCGGCGATTGTTATCTTCAGGAACTGCTATTGCCAAAGAGTGAATTGCCGCTGCTGTTGCTAAAGAGCGAGTTGCTGTTGCTGTTTGAACTGGTGTCCAACATCCAATCGATGGAGCTTAGCGCCGAGTAGTTGCTTTGCAGCTTGGCCAGGTTCAGTTCCAGTTGGGCGAACTGGTTGGTCAGGCGTGTGCGTTCGGCGTTCAGGCGGGTGGTCCAATCGTCGATCTTCTCCTGATTTTTATCGATTGTGGTTTGCAGCGCCTGGTTGTGCAAGCCCAGGAGCGAAGTGGGGTTGTTGGAATTGGAATCGACCGCCAGGTTGGTGATGATTGTGGAAAATTGCGCGGAAATGCCGGTGTTGGCCGTGGTGAAGAGCGATTTTACATCGTCAAGATCGCTGCCGAGCACGCTGTTGAGTGTATTTGTGTCCAAGCTAAGCGTGCCGTCATTATTGATGGTGATGCCAAGTTGGGCCAGAGAACCAATTGTATTTCCGCTCGAATAATAGTTGCTTACCAATTGCGACAATTCCGTATCCGCCCGCATGGTTTGATAGTCGCCCGTCAAGACTGCGGCCGTGTTGGTAGTGGCGTCATAGGTGGTATCGGTGCTTAAAGTCCTGCGAAAAGAGTTGTAAGAATTTACGAAACTCTGGATTTGCGACGCCAAGTTGGTGGTGTCGGAACTGACCGTGACCGTTACCGGGGTATCGGAGACGTTTTGAATGGTGAGCGTGGCGCCGCTGAGGACATTGTTGAAAGTATTCGTGTGCGATGCGACCAGCATGGACTTGTTCGATGAGCCGCCGGAACCCACTGCTAACAAGGCGTCCTGCGCCTGGGAGATTTGATCGAACGAGATGCCCGATTGAGATGTATCCAGAATGAACTTGCCTTGTTTGCCGGTGCTGCCTGTGATCGACAAGTGATACGGCGTATCTGAGCCGTCGGATAAAATGGAGGCAGTGATCCCGGCGTGGAGCTCGTTGATCTTGTTGGCCAGAGAGGCAAGTGTGTCGGTGTCGGAAATGTCTATGCTGCGGGTCATGGAGCCGTCGATGACCTGGGTTGAATCCTGGGTGGTCGCCGCTGCCAGCAGGTTGAGATCGGCGGCGGTAGTGGAGCCGTTTTCAGTTATTTTGAGCGTGCCTGAGCCGCCGTTGGAATCGCGGATTACAATGCCGTCGCCGGTGTCGTTTATCTCCGCGAGAACATTCGCGCCCGACAGGTTGATGGCCCGCACTACGTCGCCAATAGTTGTGACGCTGCTATTGATGTTGACAGTTCCGGTGTTACCTTTGCTGTCGGTAATTGTGAATTTGCCCCGGGCAACGCCTGCGCCGCCGTTGAGAGCGGCCAGTTGCGTATTGAGTCCGATGACCTTTAAGTGCATGTCGCCGGTGTTGGCGCTGTTGGCCGCGACGTCCACGGGGGCTCCGAATATCTTGGTGGCGGTGGTGGTGCCGTCGTCGTAGTTTTGCACTTTGAGATTACTGGTAGTCGAGCCGCTGGTATCGAGCAATTCGATGCCGTTGCCGGCGCCGTTGACCCGGGCGGTGATTTTAACTCTTGTTGGCGTCGCTGAACTTGCGGCAACGTTTATATCGTTGATTACGTCTTCGAGCGTTGCAGTGTCCGACAAATCGACGTCGACCGAATTGCCCGCGCGGTCGATAATGGTGATTTTACCCAAAGTTCCCAGTCCGTTGCCGCCGTTGAGATCGGAAAGTAAAACGGTTTTCACGCCGGATATGATCCGGCTGCCGGTAATCACTCCGCCAACGGCCGTGCCTGTAAGTCCCAAATCCTTAAGGGCCTGGGAGCCGTTTTTCGCGGTCAATGCAAATGCGCCTGCCCCTCCCGACGAATCGGTGAGTATCAAATGACTTCCGTCGGAACTGATTGAGGCGGTAAGATATTGCGAAGCGGCGTTGATCTTGTTGATAACATCGCCAATGGTCTTAGCGCCTGCCAAACTGATCTCGCCGGTGTATGTGTTGTCGCTCAGCGTATATGAGATGTCGGGCAGGGAGCTGGAGCTGTTTGTGTTCACGCCGAGACCGTCGTTCAGGGCACTGAGGTTAATGTTATTGGAAAGATAAACGATGTCCGAGCCGGTAAGGGTGCTGGAACTGCTGGATCCCAGGATTCCCAACGAGGCGGCGGTTTTGCCGGAATTGACCTCCTGGACTTTCAGATTGGCGGCGGTTTCACCGGTGTTGTCGGTAAGCACGATGCGGTCGCCGGCGACCGAGGCCGAGACGTCGGCCGTGCCGTTGTTGTTGATGGCGTCCAGTACGTCGTCGATTGTTTTGGCGCCGGAAAGATCGATTACGGCCGATGTTCCGCTGCGATCGGTGATCTTGATTTTTCCCGGGGTGAAATCCGCTCCGCCGTTTATGTTGTCAAGGCTCATGCCCGTATCGACGCCGTTGCCGAAGCGGAAAGTGATCATGCCATAGCCGATCGGCGTGGTGTTGGATTCGTAACCGGGGGTTATTAATTGCTGGGCCTGTGCTTTGCCGAGAGCGGTGTATTGATACGTGCCTGCGGTGGGATTTCCGGTGGTTGTAACAGAGAGGACGCTGCTATTGCTGCTTGTTGCGGCGGTCGTGTCGAAAAGGGTTGTTTTGCCAAGGGCGTCGGTGGCACCTTTTATCGCGGTCAGATTCGCCATAAGGGCGGTTAGGGCGGTCTGTTGATTTTTCAGGGTTGTATTTTCAACGTTGATCGCGTCGCTTGTTGCCGAGTCGGCCTTTATCAGGTTATTGATCAGGGTGTTGTAGTCTATTCCTGAAACTATGCCGGTAGTAGACGAAATTTGAACCATAGAACACCGTTTAAATGGTGGAAATTCTAGCTTGCTAGTCCGTGGCCTCGATAATTATCGGCTGTTAAAACGGGGAAAGTATAGCGATTTTGGGGATAAAATGGATACTAGGACGTGGATGAGGGAGGCGGGTATAAAAGGTGGGAAATTGGTTGCTGAACAAAGAACCCGTCCGTCCTGCAATCAGAACGGACCGGGTATTCGTGCGTTGGGGCGGCAGTTGAACTGCCGCCCCAACTAAGTTTTCAATTAACGTGTAGCGATTACAAATTCTGGAGCAGGGCCAGGACTTGCTGCGGACCGCGGTTGGCAATTTGCAGCACGGCGGTGCCGGACTGAACCAGGATTTGGGCCCTGGTCAGGTTGGCGGTTTCGGACGCGAAATCGGCGTCCTGGATGGTGCTCTGGGCATTGGTCAGGGCGTTCACGGTGTCGCCCAAGGTAGTGATGTTCGTCTCCAGGGTCGTCTTTTGGAATGATCCGAGGCGGCCGCGTAAAGAGGTAATCTGGTTGACGGCTTGATCTATGATGTCCGCAGCCTTTTTGGTGGTGGCGGATGTGGACAAGTCGGCATCGTTGCCACTGGCGAGTTGAAACAACAGGCCTGCCGAGCCGCCCAAGTGGCCGGTATCGACGGCCTGGATGCCAAAATTGGCCTGGTTGTTGGTGTTGATGTTGGAGCCCAGTTGGTACATGGCGCCGCCGCCAGTGATAGTGAAATCAATGCTGGTGGCGTCGGCCAAACTAGCCACTAGTTGCATTTCCAGAGCAAGAGCCGGGGTGGAAATGGACAGGGCGTTGCCGTTGCCTGTTGCCACTATGCCATTGACCGTTGCATCGACGTCGGTGCCTTTGACGGACATTGTGGCGGTGTCATGGCCGTCAACTTTCTCTATCATATTGGCTTTGAAGGTCGTGCCGCCACTTACCACGTCAATGGTCACCGGAGCAAGGGTGCCGTAATCAATGGACGTGAACGTGAGGTGCGTTACCGTGCCCCCGCCGGATGTGGACGTAGAGGCTTGAATTCCAGTGGAATCGGACTGTGAATTGATGTTCGCCACGACTTGACTTATGTCCGTGCCGCCATTGAGCTGGAACAGGTATGTTCCCTTGTCGCCGGTGAGATTGAAAACCACGTCTTCGGCGAAACCGGTGTTGGTGCCGGAGGTGTTCACCGTAGGGGTGGAAATGGCAGTGCGTGCGTTCTGGCCTCCGGTAAGAGTGAACCCCGTGGCTTGTAAATAAGTATCGTTCACATTGGAGTAGCTTCCACCCGGACCAGTTGTCGTCATTGTGAAGTTGCTATTGTGGCTGACATAATCGACTATGTCCGCCCATGTGGTGGCGTCCGGGGCATGTATCTTCACCACGCCCGGGGTGGACAAATCGAGGGCCAATCCGCCGGCGTCGGTAACCATCTTGATCGTAACGTTTCCATTCGCGCCTAAGGAGGCTGCTGCGGTCACATCAAGGGTGTCGCCGCTGATTGTGCTGCCGTGGCCTGTGGCCGCGACAGCGGCTGTGGTGGTAGGCGAATCGTTCGTCGTATTCCAGAACGTCGCATTCGTGTGCGCACCGGTAAATGTAAGCGTCGTGCCTTGATCGACGCCGCCTGTGTACTTTTCGGTGATCCCAAGGGCGGTTTCGATCTCTCCAGCCGTGGTTATGCCGTCGCCCGCGCCGAGGTTGTGGTGGCTGGAGTCGAAGACCTGGATCGTCATGACTTTGGTTGCGGTATCGTAGTGCGCAAATACCGAACTGCCTTCCTGGAAGTGGTATGTTATACCGTTGTAGTCGGTGCCCACGGCGGGCGCGGTGATGGTTTCCACATTTGAAGCCGTGGTCACGTCGTATTTGGCTGCAACGCCAGCGGTGTTGAAGTGCGTATCGAGTTCGGCCTGTTTGGCCGCATGGTTGACGGTGACCGTGACGGGCATATTGGCGGCCGTGCCAAGGGTCGCTTGACTGATGGCCAGGCTCGTAACGTCGGCAAAGTGGGTGCCTTGGGTATACTGATATCCCATGCTGCCGTCAAGCAGATTCAGACCTTGATAATTGGTCGTCCGCGCGATACGGTTGATGGCGTCCAAAGAGGAGTCGATCTGCGACTGGTTAGCCGCGATTTGGCTCGGGCTCATGGCCCCCTTATTGGCGGCTTGGGTGATCAGGCCGCGGATGTCGTTCAGCAGGGATGTTACCTGCGACAATGCACTATCGGCGGTGTTGATAATCTGTTCAGCGGTTTTCGAGTTGCTGATTGCCGCGTTAGTGGAGTTGATTTCACTGCCTAATTGCGCGGCGGAGATCATGCCGGCCGGGTCGTCTTTGCCGGAGTTAATGCGTAAACCGGTGCTCAAACGAGTCAAGGCCGTCTGCAATTGCGTGTTCGACTTTTGCAGATTTTGCTGTGCCGTGAGAGAACTCACGTTTGTGTTGATTCGAGTCATGCCAGATACCTTTCATTAAAGGTTCACGTCCAAGCCGCGTCCGGATGGCAGGAGCTATGCCGCCGGATACGGCTTTTACTGCCGGCTGCGTTTGTGGAATTTGGCGGCGGGCAGTACACGTATGGTGGGGTTAATTCAGGAAGGAACGCTAACACCTGGCGTGCGATCTACGTCCGACCGTCTTGACCCCGCATCCAGAATTGGACGCACGATGGGTCGTGAATCCGCGCCAAGGTCCACATTGGATATCGGCTCGGCAATTTACATGTACTAAGTAAACTGGACCGAAACCGATAATCTTCTGTGTCTACTGTTCTATAGCTTTCTCGGCAGGAGATACAACTGAAGCAAGAAAAAAAATGCCCCAGACTAGGACAAAGTCTTATTGATTAGTAAAACGATCAGTAAATTCCCTATAAACCCAACTGGAGCATTATGTTAGGGGCTTTTTTCCATATAAATGGGAGGGCGGGTTCATACCTGATTATTGGATTAAGTTGTAAAACTCTTTGCTGATCTGACGCTTATTACTTTTATTGCCTAAATAGTCTTTATGGCGATGAGAACGTATTTCACTGCGGATTTCAATCCCTAAATGTTCTTTGTCTTCGCGTGGGTGCGGATGCGACCATCGATCGGCGATTTTTGCGCCTGGAATCGGCAGAACTGGCTGGTCGCGAATCGGGATATCTTATGTACCGGAAATGGCTGTTAGACTGCGAGGGACTGGACTAAGTCTTTATGAGGCCAGCCATTTCCGACGAATCTTCGAGAGCAGAATGCGGCAATTCCGCCAACTGGCACAATTGTTGCTATGTGAAATGCACCTCCAACTCCCGCAAAATTTGCAGTTGGAAAAGGGTTTGTTTTTCGCGTGGTTTTATAGTTGGCGGCAGCGGTTTAACTGCGGTCCCAACATACAATCTCGAGGTTCGAAATGCCTTACGGTTTTTACATCTCGGCGGAAGGGGCCAATGCCCAGTCCGCCAGGCTGGACGTGATAGCCAACAATTTGGCCAACGTCGATACCGTTGGCTTCAAGCGGGAATTGGCTTCTTTTCAAGCCCGCTATGCCGAAGGCATCAATAAAGGCCTGGCAATCCCGGGATCGGGAATTCTGGAAGACGTGGGAGGAGGCGTTTTGTTCCGGCAAACGAAGACCGACTTTTCCCCGGGCACGGTAAAACAGACGAAGAACCCGGCGCACATAGCGATTATGGGCGATGGCTTTTTTACGGTCAAGAAAGGCAATGAGACTTTTTTGACCCGGGCGGGAAATTTTGAAATCAATTCCCGGGGAGAACTGGTCACTCCGCAGGGCTACGCGGTGTTGGACGAAACGGGAGCGCCGGTGGCCATAAATCCGGAGGTGAAACAGTGGGATCTCAGCGACACGGGCGAAATGCGGCAACCCGGCAGCACGCAGAACCTGGCGATCGTCAAACCCGCAACCGATGAAAGCCTGGTCAAATACGGCGACAATCTTTTCCGTTCGACGACGCGGGCGGAGAGTGTTCCGGCGGCCGAGCGGCGAGTCGCTCCCGGTTGCCTGGAGATGTCGGCCGTGAGTCCCACGCTGGAAATGACCGCGATGATCGAGGCCTCCCGGCTTTTCGAGGCCAATGTCAGCATGATGAAAACTCAAGATCAAATGCTCAGTTCGTTAATTAGTCGAGTGTTAAAAGCGTAGTAAACCGCAAAGCAGCGACAATCAGTATACTAACCCAATCCTTAACCCCTAATCCTCTAATCCCATGACAATTCAAGCACTTTATTCTGCGGCGACGGGCATGACGGAATGGAAACACGGTTGGACGTGGTGGCCAACAATCTCGCCAACATGGAAACCACGGCGTTTAAAAGAGACCGGGCGAATTTCGAGGATTTATTTTATCATCACGAGAAATATCCCGGCGTCCAGGATTCGGCCGGCCAGTATTCTCCCACCGGCATCTCAAATCGGCATGGGCGTGCGCGTGCAAAGCACACAAACCGAATTCACCCAGGGCACGATGAAACAAACCGGGCAGGAATTGGACGTGGCCATCGAGGGCATGGGATTTTTACAGGTCACAAATCCCGACGGCAAGATCGTCTACACCAGAGCCGGCAATTTCTCGAAAAACGCCAACGGAAACCTGGTCATCGGCTCGGCCAACGACGGGCGATTGCTGGAACCGCCGATTGTCATTCCCCCGGATGCCCGGCCGTCAGTCATTAGCCCCGAGGGCGTCGTTGAGGTCATGCAGCAGGGCAGCAACCAAATGTCGCAAGTGGGCCAAATCCAGATGGCCTCCTTCATCAATCCGCAGGGATTGCTCAAATTGGGCGAAAACCTTTACCGCGAGACCGACGCCTCCGGCGCCCGACGGTATCCAATCCCGGCCAGAACGGCCTGGGGACTTTGCAACAAAACATGCTGGAATCGTCCAACGTCGAACCGGTTAACGAATTGATCGACATGATTACCACCCAACGGGCGTTCGAGTTGAACTCCCAGGCCAGTAAGGACGTCCGATCAAATGTTGCAGACCGTGGCGAATTTGCCGCGGCAGTGATCCTTTAAGAAATTGGAATGACAAACATATGCAACGAACTATTGTATCCATAATGATTATGTTGGCGTTGGACTGCGGCACGTCCAGGGCCGCCGAGTTGCGATTGCGGCAGCAATGCTCGCGCACGGGTCGGTGGTGACACTGGGTGACATAGCGGAGATTTACGCCGCCGACGCCAGCCAGGCGGAAAAACTGGCCGCGGTCGAACTTTTTCCCGCTCCCCCGGCGTCGCAGCAGCGGGTGCTTCGAGTGAGAGAAGTGCAGGATCTTTTGTCCATGCGCGGCGTTAATTTAGCCGAGCACCGGTTTTCCGGCTCCAGCCAGATAGTATTGACCTCGGCCGGCGAATCCTGCGCATGCCGATCAGCCGTTGACAGTCTCGGCCGGAAAGAGGGCTCATCGCCGCGTGCAAGAGGCAATATTGCAATACCTGCAGACGAAAACCGGCTCCGATCGATGCGCGATACCTGCAATTCGAACTGACCCGCCGCATTGGCCCGCGCGGCGGCAAATCCGGCGCAGCCGATATCCGTCAGCGGCGGCAACGCCCCTTGGACCGGCATCGCAGCATTTTGAAGTCGGCGATCGATACGAGCGAGGGATGGCGGCCGATTTACAGCTCGACGTGCAGGTTACCGTTCCCTCGGCCGTTGTGGCGGCCGCGCATTCTCTTTCCCGCGGGGCAGTGATCCGGGAAAGCGATCTGGCCCTGGTCCGCGAAGCGCCTCGCGACGGTGAAAGCGGAGTTTTTCACAGCATCGAAGAAGTGGTCGGCAAGCAAACCACGCGGGCGAGTTCCGGACGGAAAAATCATTGCCCCGGACGACCTGCAAGCGCCGCTTATGGTGCATAAAGGCGACGTGGTGACGGTATATGCCCGCAGCGCCGGCATTCGCGTGCGGACCACCGCCCGGGCGAGGGACGACGGCGGCTTGGGCGATCTGGTGACCATGGAGACGCATGCACGATCGGAAACCTTATCAGGCCCGCGTTTGCGGCATGCGCGAAGCCGAGGTTCTCGCGCAGGCCGTGCCGGCGGAACGGAAATAAACAAGAGTCCGAACTATATTTAGGCCAATGATAGACTTCGTGAACACGCGGGGGCCGAATGGCAAATAAATCGCCCGGTATTCGCAGTAAATAGGAAACAGTCAAAACTTGTAGAAGACGAATATGAATAAGCGAACGAAGACTTGCGGCCTTTTTGCCCGCCGCCCGCTGCCCGCCGCCCGCTGATTTTTTTCCGCAATTTGCAATTTGCAATTTGCAATTTACAATTTGCAATAATTTTATCATTTTTGCCTTATTTTTCCCCGGCGATTTTAAAAGCCCAGGATTCCAGTCTTTTCGGACAGCCTGACCAGCGCGGGGCCCATGACCTTGCCGGAATATTCCTGGACTTATCAAAAGCCGGTCGAGCCGCATCCGATCCGCTTGCACGACATCATAACGGTACAAGTGGACGAGAAATCGGTGGTAATCAGCGAAGGGCAGATGGACCGCAAGAAAAAGGCTACGGCGATTTGAAACTGCCGAACTGGATATTGTTGAAGGGCTTTTCGGTGATACCCGATCCGCAGACCGCCGGGCGATCCGCACATCCGCGGCGAAGTGGACAACAAGATGCAATCGCAGGCCAAGTTGGAAACCAGCGATTGGATGAAGTTGCAAATCGCCTGCAACGTGGTCGACATCCGGCCCAACGGCAATCTTGTCATCGAGGGCCGCCGCACCATCAAAAACAACGAAGACACTTGGGAATATTCCCTAACCGGCGAGATTCGGGCGGAAGACGTGTTGCCCAACAATACCGTCTTGAGCCAAAACGTCGCCAATCTGCGATTGCTGAAACGCGAAGAAGGCCACGTCCGCGACGGTTATCGCCGCGGCTGGTTGCTGCAATGGCTCGATAAATATCAACCTTTCTAAGAATGCAGAATGCAAAATGATGAATGATGAATGAAGCCGCCAGCGGATCTCGGGAACTGAAAATTATCCTCCAAACAACATACTATACAAATACCATGAGAAAAAAACTTCTTGCGATGTTGATGGCGGCTGGCAACGCTATTGCGTGTAGTCTTGCGGCGCAGCGGGCCGATGCACGGACGATCCTGAAAAGCATCTGCCGCCTGAAAGGCCAGGAAGAGAACACCCTGCAGGGACTGGGAATCGTGGTGGCCTGAAAGGCACCGGCGACGGCAGCAGTTTTCTGCCCACGCTCAGGAGCCTGGAAAAAGTCATGAAAGTGATGGGCGAACCGCTGGGACGAAAGAGCCTGGACGAAATCAAGGACACCAAGAACGTGGCCCTGGTGACCGTGACGGCCACGATACCGGCCTCCGGCGCCGCCAGGGCGACAAGATCGATTGCGTGGTCAGTTCCATCGGCTCGGCCAAGAGCCTGGCCGGCGGGCGGCTGTTCCTTACGCCGCTGATCGGGCCGGACCGCACCAATCCCCGCATCTACGCCTTTGCCGAAGGGCCCGTCACCCTGGACGATCCCTCGATCACCAACACCGGCCGGGTATTCGAAGGCTGCCGATTGGAAGAGGAGTTTTTCAACGCCTTTATCAAGGACGGAAAAATCACTTTGGTTCTGGACAAAAATCACGCCGACTTTCAAGTCGCCCAGGACGTGGCGGAACTGATCAACAGCCAGCTTGAGCATTCAAATCGCGGCGGCGCCGCTGGCCAGGGCCATCAACCAGGTCAACATCGAGGTGTTCATCCCCCCGCAGTACCGCGAGGATCCGGTGCTTTTCGTTTCGCAGGTGCTGAGCCTGCCCATCATGGAGCCGCAGACCGCGCCGCGAGTGGTGATCAACGAGCGTGCGGGGAGCATCGTCATCAGCGGCGACGTGGAGATCGGCGCCGCGGTGGTGTCGCATAAAAACATAGTGGTCGAGACCGGCAACGCCGGCAATGCCCAGCCGTTTGTGCCCGTCAATCCGGCCGATCCCAATGCGCCGAAACTCAAGGCGCTGGTGGAAACGCTCAATGCCCTGCACGTGGCCACGCCGGATATTATCGAGATCATCAAGGGTTTGGACCGAAACGGCCGGCTCCACGCCCAATTAATTATCGAATGATGTTATTTACAGGGTGCGCGTAACGCACCACGAATGAATAAGAAGGCGGTGCATTTCGTGCACTCTACAGTGCGGGAGAATGTGGCATGACAAATGCGATCAATACGGACCTTCCCATTGCGACGGCCATGAATGCCGCGCAAAACGCCCGAGTAAAAAAACCCGATCTCGCAGGGGCGGCGCAAAATCCGGAATTGCGCAAGGCGTTCGACGCTTTTGTGGGCGAGACCCTTTTCGGACAACTGCTGCATTCGATGCGGCAAACCGTGGGCAAAGCGGCCTATTTTAACGGAGGCCGGGCGGAAGAAATTTTTCAACAACAACTCGACCAGGTGCTGGCTAAAAACCTAAGCGAGTCAAGCGCCAATAAATTCAGCGGCCCGATGTTCGAGCTGTTCACCCTACAACGAAAATAGACGACTTTATTGGGCCCAGATATTGGGGCGGCAGATCGGACTGCCGCTTAGGTGTAACGGGCACACGGAGTGTGCCTGATACATTACAGCTACATCACAAAAAAAATCATCCTATCACGAAAATAAGAAAAACAGGCGTATCTATGCAAACTACGTGGGAAAACGAAGTTGCACAGCTTTTGAACGACCTTTTGGCCGTGCAAGACGATTTATTCGTGAATTTGGCCAAGAAAAAAGAGTTGTTAATCGCTTCTGACATGGCCGGACTGGCCGCCATAGCTCCGGAGGAAGAGCAATTGATTGCCCGACTTCAGGAGTGCGTCGAGCGGCGAGAGCAATTGCTTATTAGTGCGGCCCAGGAAGGTTTGCCTGCCCAAAGCATTCGGGCCTTGACCGAATCCCTGCCTTCAGACCGCCGCGGCGAGCTACCCAATCGGCTGGCTCAGGCAAGCTCCCGGGCCAGACTTCTAAAGCACCAAAGTTTCACGAATTGGCTCGTAGTTCAGCGCAGTTTGATACATCTTTCACAGATGTTGGAGATTATAGCGACCGGCGGGCGACTTCAGCCGACATATGGAAAAGGGGAACCAGTTAACGCCAGCGGCGCTATCGTAGACCGGGCGGCTTAAATAGAATGGGGCATTTGGGAGATTTAGTTGGAAATTCTGGATAATTAAAAAATGCTTGGCCTACCCTCGGCCACAAAAAATGGGGTTCAGGTTTGGAATTTGATCGTCAACGCTCGACCTGGCCCCTGGACCCAGAACCCTAAAGCTTAACCATGTCTCTATTCGGCTCCATTCAAATGGCGGGTAACTCGCTACGGGCGACTGACATCGCTTTGCAGGTTATCGGCCAGAATATATCCAACGCCAACACGCCGGGTTATCTGCGCGAAGAGGCGGTAATGCAACCCGCCGAAACTCAGCAATTGGGCAATCTGCTACTGGGTACTGGCGTCCAGGTCGAGGCGGTGGTGCAACGGGTGGACAGGTTCTTGCAGGAACGGCTGCGCAGCGCGGTTTCGGACTCATCGAATACCGACGCCCTGCAACAATCTTATTCACAATTGGAAGCGGCCCTCAACGCGCTCAGCAACAGCAACGACCTGAGCACTTCGATGAACAACTTTTTCAACAGCATCTCCGACATTCTCAATCATCCGGATGATGTTACCGTGCGCAGCATTGCGGTATGGCAAGGGCGGGCGCTGACCCAGAACATCAATCAGTTGTCTCAACAGGTGGAAAGGCTTAGATTCGACGTAAATGACCAGATAACCAACATGGCCGGGGAAATCAATACTTTAACCCAGGAAATCGCCACACTAAATTCCAAAATCACCCAGTTTCAAGGGAGCGTCAATTCGCAGAGCGACGCCGTCGGGCTGACCGATCAACGAGAGCAGGCATTGGAATCGCTGGCCAAGCTGGTGAACATTCAATCCGTCGAACAACCTTCGGGCAGCGTATCAGTGTATGTCGGCGACACTTATTTAGTAAACGAGGGCGATTATCGCGCGGTGAAGGCGGTTCGGGTAAGCAATGAAGGTTTCCCTGCGACCGAGCTTCACATAGTGGACAACGACGAGAAGATAAATCCTACTTCCGGCGAACTAAAAGGACTGACTGATGCCCGGGACAGTGTTCTGGGCGGGTTTATGGATCAGCTCGACGACTTTGCCCGGACATTGGCGTTTGAGTTCAACAAAATTTATTCATCCGGGCAGGGGCTAGACGGTTATAGCACTTTAACCAGCGCGAACGGCGTTAACGACACCTCCAAGCCGCTTAACGACGCCGGATTGCCGTTTATACCCCAAAACGGATCATTCCAAGTGCTTGTGTGCAACAAAAAAACAGGGCTTACGAGCACTACGAAAATACAGATCGATTTAAACGGCCTGGGCCATGAAACCACGCTTGCAGACTTGAACGACGCCTTGAACAAGGTAAGCGGAATTCAAAGCCAGATTCTTACCGGCGGCAAATTGAAGATCGACAGCGCGTCGACCGACGACGAAATCGCGTTTGCCAACGATACGAGCGGCGTTTTGGCGGCGTTGGGGTTGAATGTTTTTTTCACCGGCACGTCGGCCGGCGATATAGGCGTGAGCACGGCGGTAGCAGACGATCCGGGCAAGTTCGCGGCCAGTCAAGGGGGCATCGATGCAGACACAGGCAACGCCGAAATAATGGCAAAATTCATGGGCCAGTCCATAGATTCGCACAATGGTGAAAACATAGGGGTCATATATGAGCGCATGATCGCCGACGTAGCGCAAGGTTCTGCGGCGGCCCAGACCAACGCCAGCGGAGCCCAGGCCTTTGAAAGTTCGCTGCGCAGCCAGCAAGCTTCTATAAGCGGAGTGAATCTGGACGAGGAAGCGGTGAATATGATTACTTACCAACGATCCTTCCAGGCTTCGGCCAAGTATATCGCCACGGTTTCGGATCTGCTGAACTTACTGGTGCAATTATAGAAACAAGGAACCGCCGGGTTTACCCGCATTTTTGGCCGTGACGGCCTGAGCCTTGCGGTTCAAGACAAAACAGCCGGAGCAAAACCGGCGGCATTGTTTTCGACCCAAAATAATGACAAACTCGATCATCGGCATTCCGGCCACCCGGCTGAGCGACTTGTTTGTGCGCGATCAATTGTTGAATCAGCTCCAATTGAACGCGTCTGATTTATTTCGCATTCAAACGCAGTTGAGCACCGGCTACCGTTTCCAGTCGATCAGCGAAGATCCCGTGGCCGCACTGAGTGTGATCGGCCTGCAATCGTTGTTGCAGCGCAAAGCCCAGGTTCAAAGCAACATCGACACCAACCAGGCTTCTCTGAGCGTTTACGACTCGACGCTTTCCAGCGTATCCGATTTATTGGCGAAGGTTCGCGCCGAAGCCCTGGGGGTGGTGGGCTCTACGGCCACCGACTCCCAGCGGAGCGCGGTCGCGCTACAAGTAGAACAAGCCCTGCAACAATTGTTGAGCACGGCCAATCAGCAGTTCCGCGGCAGGTATTTGTTTTCCGGTTCGGAAAACGCCGCGGCTCCGTTTCAATCCGTGGGCGACACGGTCCAGTACTCGGGCAATGAACAGAGATTGTCGAGCTATCAGGATCTCAATCTGCTCTTTGACACCAATTTAAACGGCAACGAAGTTTTCGGCGCCATCTCTTCGCAAGTACAAGGCCAGGTGAAGATCACGCCGGACTTGACTTACGACACGCCTTTGACCGACCTTTTCCAAGGCCAGGGCATAAGCAAGGGCAGCATATTGGTGTCAGACGGCACGAATACCAGCACCATCGACCTGAGCGGCGCCAAGACGGTGGGCGATTTGGCGGCGATGATTCACGCCCATCCGCCGGCCGGCGACGAGCTTAACGTCAACATCACCGCCGACAAACTAGTCATTCAACTCGTCAAACCGGGCGGCGGCAATTTATCCATCCGCGAGGTCGGCGGCGGCACCGTGGCCGAAGAATTGGGCATACGCAACGACAACGGCGTGGGCGACAATCCCATCAGCAGCCGCTCCCTTCAGCCCACCCTGGATGGAACCACCTCGCTGCAAGACATCCTCGGCGCTTATGCCAATACGGTCGTCCATTCTACAGGCAGCGACAATGATATCCGCCTGCGGGCCGACGCCATCGGCGCAACCACCGGCACGGGCGTGGCCCTAAACGGCGTCAGCATTACTATGATTGACGACCCTAGCGTCACCTATGGGAATGAGACGGTCGATTATGATCCCAACGCCAAGACAATCACCGTGCACATTTCCGCGGGTTACACGCGGGCCTGCAACGTGATCAACGCCATAAACAATGCCCACGAAACGGCCGGCCTGCCTTTCACCGCCGACATGGACCCCTTGGACGACATACAGGGTGGCCAAGGCCTGGTGGAAACGGGCGCCACGGCCGTGACACGAGACGGTGCCGGCAAATCGCTTGATCTCGAATCAGGGTTGCAGATTACCAATGGCGGACAGACGTTCACAAAGGATCTGTCCTCCTGCAAGACCGTGGAAGACCTGCTCAACGCGGTGAACGCCAATCCCGGTCTACTGGCGCAAATCAACGATGCCAGGGACGGCATTAACATCCGATCGCGCATAAGCGGCGCCGATTTCATGATCGGCGAGAACGGGGGAACCACCGCCTCGCAGTTGGGTTTGCGGACCTTTACCGAAAGCACGCCGCTGGACGATCTTAACTACGGTCAGGGCGTAGGTAAAACGCTCGATCCCAGCACCAACGGCGCCACCAAGATGACCGTTGTCCGCTTTACCATCGCCCGCGCCGACGGAGCTAAATTAAATATTGACCTTACCAACCCGCAGACCGTCGGGGACGTGTTAAGCGCCATCAACAACAATTCCGCCAACGCCGACGGCAAACTAATCGCCCGCCTGTCAACATATGGAAACGGCATCGAACTTGTCGACACCAGCACGGGCACGGGCTCGCTATCGGTAATTGCCGATCAATCCAACACCTCGGCCGTCAACTTGGGCTTGGTAGCCTCCGGCGCGGCGAGCAGCAATTCCCCAACTTTTACATATTCCGCCAAGTTAGTTTCGACCGATCCGATCACCAAGCTACCCGTGCCCAATAGTGCAATCATTGTCACATCCAATGATACCAGCGGCAATCTCAGCGGTATGCAGGTCGTATTGGACGGCACTGCCACAGGCGTGACATACGACGCCGCCAACAAGACCCTGACCGTGGGCATCGACCCCAATGGAAATACCACGGCCAACGACGTGGTCAAGATGATAAACGGCAGCGATTATGCATCCGAGTTCCACGCCGCGCTCGATCCTGCCGGCGGCAATGACGGCTCGGGAACCGTGGCGGACGGCACTACCGGGATCATGTACGGGGCCAAGTTGACCTCGATAGATTCCGTTACTTCACTGCCGGTTCCCGACACCGGAGTCGTTGTCTCGGCCGCTAATACAAGCGATAATCTCGACGGCGTGCGGGTAATCTTAAGTTCCACGGCCACGGGCGTGACCTACGATGATGTCGCTAAAACGCTCACCGTGGGCATCATTCCCGGCGCTACCACAGCCGACAACGTCGTCACTGCGATAAACACGAGCAGTGTTGCGTCCATGTTTCATGCCGCGCTCGATCCGGTCGGCGGCAACACCGGCCAGGGGTATGTGGTTGACGGGACCAGTGCGATGATAACGGCGGCGAGCACCCTTGATGGTTCGGACGTCAATCAAGAGGAAACGGAAGGGATTTTTACGGCTTTGATCCGGCTCAAACAGGCTTTGCAGAACAATGACACAATCGGAATCGAAAGGGCGGTGAGACTGCTCGATAACGGCACGCAGCAGATGAATTTAGTTAACGCAGAACTTGGCGTACGCCAGCAAGGCTTGGACGCGATGAAAGACCGCCTGGGAGCGGAAAATACCCAGCTGCAAAGTGTGCTTTCCAACGAGTATGGCGCCGATATGACCCAAGTCGTTTCCGATCTTGCCGGTCAGCAAATCACCTTCCAAGCCGCTCTCAAAGCCACCGCAAGCATTCTTCAAATGACACTTTTTAATTATCTATGATAGATTCTTCGTTCCGCTCAGAATGACGCGCTGGTGCAAACGGCTTCAGGATTTTCGCCGCCGCCAAACATAGAGTGCCAGGCTCACGCCGCCTGCGAAATACAGCGCAAGCCCGCCGGGCTCGGGAACCAGAAACGAGGTAATCACCGATTCTTTTACGGGGACTTCGTTGCGTTTGCCGGCAAGTCCAAAATTAAAGAGAACTTCTGTCTGATCCGGCACGACAAGTTGCGCGAAATCCCAGGATGTCGAAACAGCATTGTCGAGGAAGAAACCGCCCCTGAGATAACTCCCGTAGCCGCTGTAAGGAATTTCTCCGGGAGGATACCTGTTCTCGGTGGGTGAAGTCACAAAGACGGTTGCGTCTTTTAAAGGATCCGTAGTTAGTTCATGAATTAAAAAGTGGGTGTCAAATGACAGTTCGGTTGAATCGAGCGAAGGAAAAGAATCGTCCATTGAAAGGGTGGGCGTTTTATTGGTATCTCCATAAGCGTTGTGTTGATAGACCTGATGCAATTTGTTCCCCGTCGTAGTAATGCCGGTGCCGCCGGTATTGTCATTGGTGCTATCGAATATACTAGGTATGGCCACATATCCCCCGACGTTTGTTCCAATAGCTGTCAAAGTCAATACTCTCAGCGGCGTGGTTCCCACGTAGCCTGATAGTGAAACCTGGACATCGAAATTCGTGCCGTGATAATAGTAAAGAATTTCCGCCCGGGCGGACCTGCCGGATGAGACCATCATTATCAAAACGATCGCCCAGACCGGTCTGAGCAACCTAGATCGGTTTTGTGTAGCAAAAATCATAGTGTCATTCCTTTACCGATTGTTGCGTTTCTCGATAAACATTCAGGATACTATTTTGGCAATAAAATGCTCAAATGTCAAGTACTTATAATAGAATTTTATTCGATATATGCATAGTTTCACGGTCGCCATGGGCTGTCTAAGGACGTCGTAATCGTCGCAGAATGTATGCTGCGATAAGGGTGAACAGACCGGCAACGGCCGATACAATCGTGGAAGGCTCGGGAATATCTTCGATAAGGGCGAGAATCGCTTCTTCGTCAAAGCCATTGGTTGCAATTGGCGGATCGCTCCCCCCCGAATAAAGCTGTGCCCACGGAGCATAATGGCCCCAATTAGCCGCAAGCATGGCTACATCAAGAAGGTCCACATTCCCATCTCCATTAAAGTCTCCTTCCTCCCAGGTATGCGTACCGGAATGCCCGGTTGACCAACTACTTGCTAGTGCCGCGACATCCAGGAGTCCTATATAGCCGTCTTTGTTGGCGTCGCCTGACAGCACCTGTTTCCAGGTCATCAGTGGATCGCCCACCACCGTGTTCACGTATGAAAGTTGTTGCAGGGAACTCCAAGCGGCTTCGCCCCAGTTGTAACCGTTCAGGAGCATTTTGAACATCTGGTCTTCGTTGGCCTCGTTGGCGATGCCGTTGCCTGGTTCGGCGATGTTGCCCACGCCCGCCGTTCCGCCAATGGACAGCCAATCAGCCACCAGGCCCTGTCCCATGGGATTTTGCCCTGGTTGACCGTTAAAAGTATAGGCGTTGTAGCTCTCGTGGGTTTGGAATACGGCGCCATTGGCCAAGGTAAAATTTAGATTGTTTATAATATATCCTGTTTGAAATCCGCCGCCGTGTACCCCATGGCTGTCGTAGCCGATGACGGGGCCCTGCACTGTGGTTACCGGGTTGCTTGTGGGGTCGTACACCGACTTTTGTCCGCTTGGCAGCGTATTTTTGAGTTGCTGCACCATGACTTGGTCGCCGATGTCCGCATTTGGATCGTCGTCCATCACAATCCAGGAAGACTTGAGAGAAGAGTTGGGAAGCAGGTAAGCATTTTTTGCCTTGTTAATAGCCGCGGTGACGTTGCTGATCGTATAACCATCGAGCCGTGCGGTCAAATACATTCCGCCCATTGCCGGATCATTGTGGTTGAATGCCGTGGTGCTCAGATAATAAGGATTGTTCGATGGATTAGGCGATGTGCCGTCGTCGGAAGGATTCCAGTATAATTGATCGCCCATCTGAGTTTTTGCCGTAGTCATCCAGTCAATGCCATTTTGCAGGCCGATTGTGTTAATGCGAGTTAATTCGCTTTCCAGGCTGGAATACGGCTGCCAATAATCGTAATATGTCGTCCGTTGGATTCCCAATGCATCGGTGTAGTGATATTCCCAAACATTTGGATCTATTGGATTAGACATATCAATTGTGATGCGAAGCGGGAGCCCTTTCGTGGTCACGATCGTACTTATGTTTCGGGTTTGAAGAGCGCTCTCGACCTGAGGCCTGATAACATTCAAGTAGTCGGTCGCGGAAATATCCTCGCTGGTGCCCAATCCAGTCAGGCCGACAACGTTACTCAGTGGGATTCCGCGGGCATTAGCATAGTAATCGGCGATATAACTGCCATCATGGGTTCCGTCGCTCCATGCCGGGTTATATATGACAAGAACGCTATCTGGAGAAATGGTGCCCCATGCAGTCGGGCCAATGATGATCATCAGCCA
Source organism: Pirellulales bacterium (assembly GCA_963838495.1). Taxonomy (GTDB): domain Bacteria; phylum Planctomycetota; class Planctomycetia; order Pirellulales; family Thermoguttaceae; genus JBEKIK01. The sequence continues at coordinate 3,150,554 of CAWIRC010000001.1, forward strand.
TGGCGCCAACTGGAGGCTGTTAGCCCATCGCATTGCGATCACCTCTCAGATTATCGCTAAATATCCAAATACCCTAAAATGACCTTGATTATTTACTGCGGGTATCGAAAACATGTGAAAAGAAAACCTCCACAACCCACAATATTTGTCTATCCCTTGATTATCTATAATGATTCAAAAGTTTGTTTATTATCATTACCCTGTTACCGGTAATGTAGTTACCGATTATAACTTTTTCGGATGGTACGCGCAAGAGCAAAGCAACCGCACAGAAAACCATTAAAACTCCAGCGGCGGGTTCCGGTATGGGACTAAATGGGAGAATATTATTTGGGTCGTCATTTGCATTATAAGCGCCTCCCCCCATGACTTGGGCATTATCGCGTGTAGGGCCATATGGACTAGTAAAGTACAAGAGGTCAGTATAATGGTTAGAATCAACTTGATTCGGTTCATAAAACTTCCATTGCACCGACTGGGCGCCTAGGTTATGTCCGGGAATGGAAGAGGGTGCAATCCCGCCGATAACGCCGACATACGACACTGAATCTATTACCGTTCCTTGGATCACAGAAACGCCAAATTCATGTAACGGGAATTCAGAAAAAAATGGTTCATGGTTGATTACTTGGTATGCATAAATGTATTCATTGGGAAGATTGAGATTCAATGCAGTTGCAGTTTGATAATAATAGGCATATTCAAGATCTGCATTAACAAATAAATAATCATCCAGGCATCCTAAACCTGTCACCACTCCGCTGCCCAGAGCGCTGGAATCATCTGTGAGAATCCCAGCCCTGCTTGTTGCAATTATGAAGGCAAGCACAGTTACTGCAAGTAATATGCGCCCGATAAAAACGCAATTATTCCTTAAACTCGGAGCAAACATAGTTCACCTCCAAACTTTAAAAAATCCTTGTCTCAGCCAAGATGTTTACAATTTAAACTTCTTTGCCGCCACGACTATATCGTGGTTGTCAATTACATTGAACCATGTTGCAAATCAAAGTAGTAATATGCGGGACTGCTTGCAAAAGCAGCCAAAATATCGAGTGCAATACATGCACTATAATATTTGCTTTCTTTTTTCAATTCATCCGCTTCCGCAACGAGGTTAATCCCACCGTGGCTGCGGCAAGAGCCAGCAGCAACAAAGTGCAAGGCTCGGGAATGGGTACAGTTCCGGGGCCGGCCACGGGGCTGACGTTCACTCCGCTGCCGCCGTCAATCACCACGTAAAAATCAGTGGCGGGCTTCCTGATCGAAGAAACCGCCAATCCAGTACTATTGCCCGGATGGACGATGCTGTCGGGAGCTTCGAAATCCCATATTACATCCGGCCCGCTGATTGTCAACGAGAAAGGATTCTGTCCCGAAACGCCGTTTCCCGTGAAAACACCCGGATTGTCGGCTGGAGCGGAACTTAGCAGTGGCAACTCGGTGAGGGAAATATCTACCGTGCCTGTATTGAAAACCTGATAAGTATAAACCAACTCGCCGGACGTTGGTGTATAATCGGTGAACAATGATGAAAAGTTGTCGTCTGTAAATACGGCCCAATCCACTTTGCCGGCCAGGGTGCCGCCCGTGACGCCTTTGCTAAACGTTTTCGAGCCTTCCCATGTCTTGGTGCCATCGTTATAGGACTTTCCCGTGAGGAGCAGTCCTGCGGACGCGGATGCCGCAAAAAAGCCCGTCACCGCCAATACTAATAAATACGTCGTTACTGTCTTCATTAGTGCTCTCCCAATGTTGAAACAGTGAAAATGATGTGTGTGAAGACATATCCATGTCAAATTACTAATTTCCTAAAAGCCCGACTATCTTGTCCTCATGCGCAATTACTGCACTGAGGTGACAAAATAGTTGGGCAAAACCAAGAAGAATAGGGTTGGCAAGTGCGGTTAAGATCGAATGAAAAAGGATCAGCCCTAACTTCTTATTTACCAAGCTCCAGAACGCTTACCGCTAGAAAAATCACATGAAAAACAAATCTTTCTTGCAGAAGCTGTACTCGGCAAACGCTACCTCTTAGAAATTCTTTTCAAAATTCACGTCAAATAGAAAACCTTCCCGCCATGCACAGGCGGCACAAACGCGGAGACCATTATACTCCTTATAATCGCCTTGTCAACGGCCTGCGGCACGTTATTCCATGTTTCCCAACGACTTACGTCATAAGCACTTACAGCATCATATTGCGGCATCTTGTTGTGAAATAAGAAAGTCAGCCTTTTAACCGGCTGTTAATACCGCTGAAAGAATCTATGAAAAAACCGCCTTTTTTACATGCGAAAATTGTAAAAAGAAAAGCTCTTACCGATATGTTTATCCAACTCTTGACAAAAGAACCATCATAGCGTCAAGTTTAATAGAAGGAGCGTTTGACGCAAATGTTTTATATATTGTGGCGTCAAGGCAGGGATGCGAGGGCATTTTCACATCCATGCATGCAAGTGTAATAATTTTGTACAATTTTGTCTTGGGAGACAATTCATGCCAGCAGTAGTTAATCCGGAAAAATGCACCGGTTGCGAGACTTGCGTCGAGTCATGTCCGTTGGATGCCATTTCGATGAAAGACGGTTTAGCAGTGGTGGATCCCGACACATGCGGCGATTGCGGCGCGTGCGTGAACGTGTGCCCTGTCGAAGCGATCAACATGGAATAAACCCGGCACGATATGCGATAATTTAATCAATGAAAAGGCGGGTTGCGCACGGCGCAGGTCGCTCTTTTTATAACCAGCGCGGAACCGTAAGCGGTTTTTGTGGCCGATTTTCAGCGGGTGGCGCGGAATCGTCAGCGGTTTCAGTGATTTTCAATTCGCCGCCTTCCCAAACCATGCGTCATAAAAAAACTCGCCGCGAGTTTTTGCAAGCCAACCCGGCCGATGATATGCGGGCCTCCATTCCACGAAACGCCGCATCGGCCCAAGGCGGCGGCCGCTTGCAGCCCGACGACGGCCCTTTGATGATGCATTTTTCGCGCCGGGCAATGGCGAGCGAATTTGAGATTCGTTTTCCGTGCGCCGTAGGCGGCATGAGTGGCGGCCGCGAGCATGAGGCCCAACTGGCCTTGGAAACTCTGGAATCGTTGGACGGTCTGGAAGAACAGATGTCGTTTTTCCGGCCCACAAGCGGAATCAGCCGCATAAATCTGCTTGCCGCCGAAGGGCCGGTTGAGGTCGAGCCGAAGCTGTTTCAACTGTTATGCTTGGCAAAGGATATTTGGCGGGAAACCGAAGGGGCACTGGACATCACTGCCACGCCGCTGTGGCAGGCCTGGGGATTCGCCACCCGCAAGCGGATATCCGGTGCCGGCCGAGTGCCAAGCGAAGAACAAATCGCCGACGCTTTGTCACGGGTGGGTTTTCAATTCGTGGAGCTTGACGGCCAACGCAACACTATTCGATTTATCAAGCCGGGCATGCAATTGAACCTGGGCAGCATCGGCAAAGGATACGCGCTTGACCGGTGCGCGGCCAAACTTGTACACGGCGGCATGAGGCATTTTCTGCTGCATGGAGGGCAAAGCAGCATCTTGGCCCGCGGCTCGGAAATGGGCCCAGCCGCCGAATGTCGTGAAAATAATGGGTCCGGCTCCGAGCCGCATGAAATTTTCCATAATAAACAGGAATCAAGCCAGCGGCCCGTCCAAAGTTTGTCCGATTTTTGGAGCATCGGCATTCCACATCCCTGGCAGGCCGGCAAGCGGATAGCGGAGATCAAACTTCGTAACCGGGCGATTGGGACATCGAGTTCGCAGTTTCAATCCTTCCGGCACAAGGGAAAACTGTATGGGCACATCATCGATCCGCGCACCGGCCGTCCGGCCGAAGGGCTCCTTTCGGCAACGGTGGTCGCTGGGTCGTCAGCCTTGGCCGATGCACTTTCCACCGCGTTTTTTGTGATGGGACTGGAGAAATCTTTGGCCTATACTCAGGCCCATCCGGAAATCGGGGCAGTATTGTTAACGCATTGCGGCCGGGGCGGAGATGTCGAAATTCATCGCTGCGGACTGGATGACGGCGATTTTCTGGTTTTCTGAATATTTCCCTTGGCAAAGCCATCTGTCGCTTTTTCTCTTGCATCTACGCTCGCATTGCCGCATCCAAGGCAAATGCGCCATACGCACATAGGCCAGCAATGATGGACATCAAGACCAATCGCCACCATCGCGCCTTGACCGCCAGACACCCAGCCACGACCACCACTGTCGCGGACAACGGCCCGGAGAAGACGAAAATGAGAATTGGCGAAAGGCCGGGATGTCGGCGCCAGATAGCTACGGAAGTAAGTTCAATGATGACACCCCCGGGAACTACCGGGAGATACTTGCAAAAATCAACGCGCATCCATGTGTTAAAACCATCGAACAGCCACGTGTTGAAACCCGCGATAATGAACGGGCCATATACAGCCGCCAATGCGTAACAGCATGCAACCCACCAACGCCTACTCGATGTATCGCTCGTCCTCGGTCCGGCAGCCATGAAAATGAGGAGTACAATGATCCAGGCGACCATTAGCATTATAAGCCGGGAGTCGGGTCTCCAAGAAGCGGCGAGCAGGGCAACACCGAAGCACATGATGATAGATAGGAACGCCAATCTCTTAGTAGGTTGTTTCCATGCGGCATCACGACGATTCAGCCCCAACGCCCATCGAAGAGTGCGTACTGGCCCATACGCGACGACTATTCCCCCACCTATTCCGCAGCCAAGAATCGCGGCGACTTGAATCGCACAAAGACCGGGATGCGGCGAAGTCCAATGTACGATCATAAGCAGCGAGGCCAACGCTACTCCGGCAAAACCTCCGTACATGGCTGGCCGCCAAATGCTTGGTGAGGTCATGGTGGAGCCTCCGTCGTTACGCGAATCGCGCAACCGCGTTGCAATAGACGCTATATGATGTATTAACCAAAACTCGCAACGCCCCCGACTTATCCCTTTCCGAAGAACCGGACAATCCAGGCACGGCTAACCACCCCGTCCAGGAACTTGGGCGAGGAAAGGGCGGGAATATAACGCAAAAAGTTGCTTCACGAGCCAATTAGGGCCAATCGCTGACGGCTCCAGCCAGGATTGACCACACGGCACTAATCCGCTCTCATGTGGGGGCTGGGTGCTTTGGACGAATACTACGCTAAAGCGACGGATATTGATTTCGATTGGCGCGGCATCCCGGAGAAAAAGTTCATTGGCGTTCAGCCGCCGGACGGCCTTGACCGGCCGCCTTCCAGCGGTTATACTAGTGGTATGAAGACTGCCGTATCCATTCCCGACGAAGTGTACACGGAAACCGAGCGTCTGGCCCGGCATTTGAAGAAGTCGCGGAGCGAAGTGTATAGCCTGGCCTTGGCCGAGTATGTGGCGCGTCACGCCCCGGAGCGCGTGACCGAGGCCATGGATCGCGTCTCGGCGGAAGTGGGCGGGGAAAGCGACGAATTTGCGGCCGCGGCCGCGCGGCGAATCCTGGAGCGCAGCCAGTGGTGATCTCCCGTGGGGATGTTTGGTGGGCCGATCTTTCCGAGCCAAGCGGCTCCGGCCCCGGGTTTCGGCGACCTGTGGTGGTGGTGCAGGGCGACGCTTTCAGCCGCAGCCGGATTGCCACTGTCGCATGTGTGCCGCTGACGAGCAACTTGAAATGGGCGGAGGCCCCCGGAAACGTGCGTCTTGCGCCCCGATTCACAGGGCTGTCGAAGGAGTCGGTAGCCAACGTTTCCCAGATCATCACGCTGGACAAGTCTCTGCTGGCAGAACACGTCGGCAAGCTGCCCAAAGCGAAACTGGGATTGATTATCTCGGGAATCGACGTTGTATTGGGGCGATAGGATAGGGAAAAGCATAATTAGGAATTCTAACGCCCTCACCCCCGGGTACCCTCTGGGTGCCTCTTCGGGCACCGACCGAAGGTTGGTCGGGAGGGGGGAGGTTTTTATATTGAGTACTTGTTTGGTTTTTTTCCGGCGATGTCGCGATGTATTACAGAATAAGAATTATCTTGGCTGCGGTGATTACGGCCTGGGCCGGCGTGTCCGGGGCGCAAGACCTTAGGACAATGCAGGGTTTGAACCAGGTGGTGCGCACGGGCTTGCTCCGGTTCCGCGTGGTATCCGGGCGGGTGTCGCTGGAAAGTTCCCGCGCCGGCAACATCCAAACCGCCAACAACTTCGACAAGCAGCAGGAGTCGCTCTCCATCCAAGTGGACGGCGACGATACAAGGTTGTTGTATAACTGGTCGAACGGCAAGCAGCAGCTTTCCATCGAGGTTTCCAACGGCTCGAAGGTTCGCATTCGATACGGCGGCAAGGGGGACGACACGCAAGTTCCCGTGGAATTCTATCAGCCGCTGCAGGCGAAAACCGTGCTTATGGTCGGTGCGGAGGGCAAGCAGCAGGTTTATGGCGCGGCGGACCTGTGGCATCTGTTAATGGCTTATCCCGCCGAAACCAAACGGCATCTCGAGCCGCTTTTGGATCTGCTGCACCCCAATTGGAAATTGTCCGAATCGGCGGCAAGCGCGGAAGCCGAGTTGCTGCGAAAAGTGGGCGGCGATGAAACGTCCGACCGGGCGCGGTGGGAAGAGTTCGTCAAAAAAGCCGGCGACGACCGAAAACACTGGGCGGCGCTGGTCGAGCAACTGGGCGACGATAGCTTTGCCAAGCGCCAGGCGGCCGACCTCGCCCTGCGCGTACTTGATCCGGCCGTATTGAGCTATCTCCAGCAATTGGATTTCGGCCGCTTAGATGCCGAACAGCGGTTCCGAGTGCACCGCATCATCGAGGATATAAGCGATCGGCTGGGCGACGACTCGCCGGAGCAGGTAGCGTCCTGGCTGGCCGGCGACCCGTCGGTCTGGCTTATTTTGCTCGCCAGGCCCGATGCGGCCACGCGCCGCCAGGCCGCCCGACAACTTGTAGCCATGCTTGGCGGCCCGATCCCGGTCGATCCCGAGGCCGAGCCGTCCACGCAAAAAACTCAATTGGAACAACTCCGTTTGCGCATAGAAGGCCCAACCACGGAAGACAAATAACCGGACATGTCCGAAATCGCGATCCTGTTTTTGGGTGGAATCGAGCGGCCGGAATTTTGCGATTTGCGGCCGGCCTTGCAGTCTCTGGGCAGGGTACATTGCATCAGTCGGGTAGAAGGGGCGATCAAGGCCTTGGAAACGGGCGAAATCGTCCCCGACGTTATCGTCATCGCCCAGGCGTTTCCGCAGCAGTTTTCGCACCGGGACATCGATCGTCTCCGCCGCCTGGCGCCGCTCGGCCGGATTCTGGTGTTGTTGGGGAGTTGGTGCGAGGGCGAAACTCGCAGTGGCCGGCCCTTGCCCGCCGCCGTCCGCGTTTATTGGCACCAGTGGATCGCGCAGGGCGAGCGGGAGTTCAAGCGCTTGATTCAAGGCCAATGTCCAAGCTGGGGCCTGCCGGTAACGGCCACTGATGAAGAACGTCTGCTTATGAGCACTGAACAATCACCAACACTGGGCCATGGCCTTGTTGCCATCCATGCCCGTAGCGTAGAAATGGCAGATTGGCTTTCGGCGGCGTGCCGGAGGCGCGGATATTCGACGGTTCTGGTGCGTCCGCCCCAATATGCGCCCATCGGAGGCGTCGTAGCGGCCATTTTCGACGGTTCCGATCTTGGCGGTGCTGAACTCGATCAACTCCGCGGTTTAGTCGCTTGCCTGGGGAATGTTCCGGTTGTGGTTTTACTGGATTTTCCCCGCATCGAAGACAAGCGCAGCGCAATTGCCGCCGGCGCCGCGGCCGTTTTGGCGAAACCGTTTTTTCTGGAGGACTTTGATTGGCAGTTGGATAATGTGATTAATGTAGCAGGCACACTCCGTGTGCCGTCTGCTTGATAGATGAATCATATCGAAAATATCAAACGGCACACGGGGTTTACCTGCTACTCTTTACATTTCCCATTGTCCGTTATTCCTGCGACCAGTTATCGGGCAGCGTGGTGCCTTTGGGGATGACGACGATGCCGTCGCGGATCATGCCGTATTGGGTTTCCTGCGTGTTTTCCAGACCTTTTTCGTTAACGATGCGGGCGTTGCGGCCGATGCGGCAGTTTTTGTCGATGATCGCCCCTTCGATGCGCGTTCCGGGGCCGATGCCCAAGGGCGGCAAACCATTCGACTTGTGGAAAGCGGCGTCGTCGGGCAGTTCGTAAAAATCGTTGCCCATTAGTATAGAATTGCGGATCACTACGTCCCGGCCGATGAGGCATCGCAAGCCGATGATGCTGTTTTCGATCACCGCGCCGTGTTCGATTCGCGAGCCTTCGGCCACCAGGGAGCCATTGATCGTCGCCCCCTCGACGCGCATGGGCGGGAGGAATCTTGCCCGGGAATATATCGGGCGCTGGAAGACAATAAATCGAACGAGGCGTCGGCGGCGGCCATGGCAAGGTTCGCCTCGTAAAACGATTTGATCGTGCCGATGTCTTCCCAATAACCGTCGAAAAGATAAACCTGCACTTTGCCGGCGCGGATCGTGGCGGGAAAGACTTCATGGCCGAAATCGCGGTAATTGGTTTTTTCCAGCACGTCGACGAGCGCCTGCCGGTTGAACAGGTAGATTCCCATGTTCGCCAAAAGATCGCGGCCGCGGCTTTCAAGGCCCTGGGAATCGATCCATTTGGGATCGGTGCGGACGAGGTCGCATTCCTGCTCGGTTTTTGGTTTTTCCAGAAAACCCACCACCCGGCCCGTATCGTCTGCGCGCATGATGCCCAGCCCGGAAGCGGCTTCCCTGTGGACCGGAACGGCGGCGATGGTCACGTCGGCGCCGGACTGTTCGTGCGCGGATATCATGTGGCGGAAATCGATGCGGTAAAGCTGATCGCCGGAAAGGATCAAGATTTTGTTTATGCCCGGCTCTTCGGCGTAGCGGAGGTTTTGCCGCACGGCGTCGGCCGTGCCCTGGTACCAGTTGGCGTTGTCCAGGGTTTGCTGGGCGGCCAAGATTTCCACGAACCCGCCGTGGAAAACGTCGAAATTATACGTGCTGCGGATATGGCGGTGCAGGCTGACGGAATTGAACTGGGTTATCACGTAACAGCGAGTCAAGCCGCTGTTGATGCAGTTCGACAGGGGAATATCGATCAAGCGATACTTGCCCGCCACCGGTACGGCCGGTTTGGAACGGTATTTTGTGAGCGGATAAAGGCGCTTTCCCTGTCCACCTCCCAATACCAAGGTAACAACGTCTTCCATGCAAAACCTCAAGGCCTGTCGGCTAGCTATTCAATACTAAGTGTATCGGGCCCGTGAATGCTTGTGAATGTCCCCGCTATATTACTAGTTAAAATACGTAATATATAGTACCAGCTATTTCTCCCTATTATACCGATCATATAGCGGCAGCCGCTATTGTTTCTATGCTCCGATTCTGGTACTTTTCGGGCCATAAAGGAAACGAAGATCGCCCGATGAGTTGCGCTATGCCGCCTTGCTTTTGTGGAAGTTCTGAAATAGGGGGTTGTATAAGGGCGAAAAGATCGCCATTGATACTAAGGGGCAGCGGTCAGAATTTTTATTGGCCAGACAACCGGCAGAGAACGGCCGTCGGTGGGAAATCAGGCATTTTCCGGTGGTCATTGGCCGCCGGTTAGTGCCGGGATATTCAGAATCCATCATGACAATGGGCACCGAATCCATTACAACTTGGGATATTAACTTGTCCGGCAAGAGCCGCGGACAAGCGCACTTGACCAATCCGACTCCAATGGATTCAGAGCAATCGCCCGCAACCGCCGCCGATCGCACGCCCGATCTTCCAGCCGAAGCCGAGCGCGAAAGGCTGCTATCGCCGAGTTTCCTGGGGCTATTGATCACGCAATTTCTTGGGGCCACGAACGACAATCTTTTCCGCTGGCTGGTGGCCTTTATCGGCGGCGACTATGCCGTCAATGATCCGGTGTTTCGCTGGCTGTTATCTTGGATCACGAATCTGTCGCCGGCGATGCAACCTGAAAAATACAGGGAAATCGCCATTTCCATAGCGGTGTCGGCCGGGCAAGCCCTGCTTGTATTGCCTTTTATCCTTTTGGCCGCGCCTGCCGGATATTGCGCCGATCGGTTCAGCAAACGCACGGTGATAGTCGCCTGCAAGGTAGCCGAAGTGATTCTCATGATTTTAGGCACGTTGGTGATCTTAAAGGGCAATGTCTGGTTGATGTTTTTCGTGTTGTTTTTGATGGGCAGTCACAGCGCGATTTTTGGCCCCTCGAAATACGGTTCCATTCCGGAAATCGTCCGCTCCGACCGCATCTCCGCCGCCAACGGCTTGATCGGCATGACTACGATTATGGCCATTGTATTAGGCACCGTGGGGGCCGGATACTTGTACGTATGGACAAGCCCCCTCGGCCAAACCAATTGGTGGCTCTGGGCGGCAATGATCATATGCGTGGCGGCAACGGGCTTGATAACCAGCCTGCCCATCCGCCGCCTGCCGCGGGCCAATCCCGCACGAAAATTCCCCGTAAATTTCGCCGCCGAGACGTATCGCGATTTCCGCACTCTCATGGCCACGCGATCGCTCTTCCTGGTGGCTTGTGCAAGCACGCTTTTTTGGTCCTTGGGCGGATTGTGCTTGATAAACATCAATTATTATGGCGACGGGCATTTGCATCTGGCAAAAAATCACATCAGTCTGCTTATGGGGATTCTTGCCGTGGGCGTGGGGGCCGGCAATGTTCTGGCGGGCGTCGTTTCGCGAAGGAGAATCAGGTTGTCGCTGGTGCCCCTGGGAGCGATCGGCCTGTCGCTCTGCCACATCATGTTGTTCTTTTTGCCCGGCTGCAACGGCACTCCGCTATGTTTCGGATATTTTGCCGCCGCCGCCTGCCTGTTTGTCTTGGGCCTGTCGGGCGGAATGTACGACGTGCCCTTGCAGGCGTACCTGCAATATCACAGCCCTGAAAAATCCCGCGGCGCCATATTCGCCGCCGTCAACTTCATGACTTTTTCCGGCACATTGGCGGCCTCCGGTTTGTATATTTTGATGGTCAGCGTTCTGGGCCTGTCCGGCCGGGCGATTTTCCTGCTGGTCGGGATTTCATTGCTGCCTTTGGTCGTGGTGCTCGTCAAGTACAATGCCTACGACACCACGCGGATGATCGTGGTGGCCTTGTGGCGATTATTGTATCGGACGCGGATCGAGGGCCGGGAGAACATTCCCGCCGGCGGCGCACTAATTACGCCCAACCACGTGAGTTACGCCGACGGGCTGCTGGTGGGCCTAGCCTGCCCGCGCGACCCGCGGATGCTGGTTTTCGCCGATTTTTTCGAGACGCCCTGGCTCCGCTGGTTCGGACGTTTGGGGCGGGTGATACTCATTCATCCCGGGCGGAAGTCGATAATCCAATCGCTGCGCATCGCCCGCGAGGCACTGTTAAACGGCGAACTGGTTTGCGTGTTTCCCGAGGGCGGCATCACCCGCACCGGCGAAATGCAGCCCTTCCAGCCGGGGCTGATGCGGATTATCGAGGGCACCGACCTGCCCGTTATCCCGGCGTATATCGACGGCATGTGGGGCAGCATTTTCAGTTTCGAAGGTGGCAAGGCCATCTGGAAACTCCCCAAAAAATGGCGATATCCCGTGACCATCCGCTTCGGCAAACCAATTTATCATCCCACGGACATCGAGGAGATCCGCCGGGCGGTGGTGGAGTTGGGGAAAATGCAGAATGCAGAATGAAGAATGCAGAATGATAAGGAGCTATCAGCTATCAGCGATAAGCCGTCTATGAACATGTTTTCGTGCTGATGGCTGAAAGCTGAGGGCTTTGTCGGTAAACCGATAACTGTGAACTGACGACTGACAACTGTAAACTGACAACTGAAAACTGAAGAATGATCCTGCCGCGGAAATTTTTGCGGATGTGCCGCCGGCAGATGAGGAAGGCCAAGGCGGCCGACTCCACCGGCGTGGAACTCAGCGGCGCAGGGCTGCTTGCCCGCACGCTAGCGCTGCGCCGGGTGTTGCGCAGGTGCGTGCTTGCGCCGGGCGAGCAATTCGTGGGCGTGCTATTGCCGCCCTCGGTCGGGGCCGTAGTGGCCAACGCCGCGCTGGCCATCGATCGCCGCGTGGCAGTGAACCTGAACTACACGGTCACTTCCGAGGTGATGAACTCCTGCATAAAGCAATGCGGAATCCGGCACGTGCTTACCAGCCGGCGGGTTTTGGAAAAGTTCGCCTTTAAAATCGACGCCGAATTCGTGCCGCTGGAGGATTTTTCGGGAAAGATCACGGCCCTCGATAAGATTGTTTCCGCTGCCGAGGCCTGGCTGGAGCCGGTTTTTCTGTTGGAACGCCGGCTGGGGCTTTGCCGCGTCAAGCCCGACGATCTTTTGACCGTGATTTTCACCTCCGGATCGACCGGCCGGCCCAAGGGGGTAATGCTCACGCAGGACAACGTGGGCTCGAACGTGCGTGCCATCGACGCGATCATCCACCTCCGCGACAACGACGTGCTTCTGGGCGTCCTGCCGTTTTTCCATTCCTTCGGATACACGACCACGCTCTGGACTGTACTGACGATGCCTCCGAAAGGCGTATACCATTTCACGCCTTTGGAGGCGCGGGAGGTGGGCAAACTCTGCCGGCGGCACGGGGCAACGATCATGATCGCCACGCCCACGTTTGTCCGCTCTTATCAGCGCCGCTGCGAGGCGGATGATTTAAAGACCTTGGAAGTGGTCTTTGCCGGGGCGGAAAAGCTGCCCATCGAACTGGCCGAGGCCTTTGAGGCGAAATTCCATGTCCGGCCCTTGGAAGGCTACGGGGCGACGGAACTTTCGCCGGTGGTGGCCGGCAATATCCCGCCGGGGCGCGGCAGGACCAGCGAACTCGAAGGCGTCAAGGAAGGCACCGTGGGCCGCCCGTTGCCGGGCATATCGGCCAAGGTGATCGACCTGGACACGGGCGCGGATTTGGGACCGAATCGCACGGGCATGTTGCTGGTAAAAGGCCCGAACGTGATGAAAGGCTATTTTGGCCGGCCCGACCTTACCGCCGAGGTGATCCGCGACGGCTGGTATATAACGGGCGACGTGGCCGAGATCGACGGGGAGGGGTTCATCAAGGTCACCGGGCGGGTGAGCCGGTTTTCGAAGATCGGCGGGGAGATGGTGCCGCACATCCGCGTGGAAGAGGCGATAAACCAGTTGTTGAAGATTGACGAAGAAGACCTGCGGGCGGTGGTCACATCGGTGCCCGATGCGAAGCGGGGCGAGCGGTTGGTGGTATTGCACACCGACTTGCCGATGGCGCCCGAGGCGATTTGCCGCAAACTGCCGGAGACGGGGCTGCCGGCCTTGTGGATTCCTGCGGCCGAAGATTTCCGCCGCGTGGATGCGATTCCGGTTCTTGGTACCGGGAAGCTGGATTTGAAGCGGGTGAAGGATTTGGCGGCGGAGGTGTTTCGCCCGGGCAAGGATATGTAGGACGACTTTTAAAGTCGTCCTACTCGGGGTTCGGGGTTCAGGGTTCAGGGTTCGGGGTTCAGTTTGGAGAAAGGGGAGGTTTTTCTTGGGGGGGTTGGGAATTGTTTCCGGAATAGAGAGAAAGCGAAATTTAGTTCTTTTGGGGCTGGGATTAAGGGGTTGGAAAATAAGGGGTTGCGGTGCCGGTTTTTTAGGCATTTGAGTGCAGCGAAAAAATACAGCGGTGTTTTTGGGGTGGTGGTATGCGCAAATTGTTTGAAGGATAAAGAGTTGGAATTTTTCCTCGGGGGATTTTTGAAAATGAATTGTTTCTAAAAGTTGTCAGTTTTCAGTTTTCAGTTATCAGTAAAAACCACTAATTGTAAGTGTTTGTTCGACAGTGAGATATGAAAATCGCTAGGTGTAAATGCACTACGAAAAAGTTGCAAGTTGGAAGTGTATTAATTCCTCAATTTCGGCGATATTGGGCGTTTTTTGGATTGTTTTTGGGGAAAAACAGTTTTGCAGAAAAAGGCAATTGTTCACCAAGTGGTAGCCATAGGTGGGAGGAGAAAGACGCTATTACCGCAGAGGACGCGGAGGAAGGAGGAGAGGTGAGGGATGAAGGATGGGGCTCAGAGTTTAGGATCTGATTGTTTTTTTGATCCAGAGTGATCCGGCGGCAAAAAATGCAATGGAAAGGAAGACAAAGGCAGAGGGTTCGGGGACGGGGGTGATTGGGTTGCCGAGCGGGCCGCCGGGTAGGGCGGCGATGGTGAGGGTGGCGCCGGGGGCGAGGGTTAAGGTGTTCTGGCTGATGGAGGCGGCGGTGAGGCTTGCGTTGGCGTCTAGTTGAGTATTTCCGCTGCCGGTGATTGCGCCAACGGTGTGCGAACCATTCACTATTTCGAAAGTTGCCAGGGCGGCGGTGTTGATATTGAGGTTTGTCTTGTTTACAGTCACGGTTTTTAGTGCGGCGGTGCCGGACTGGACATCGATGAGCGAAGTGCCGCTGGATGCGATTCCGCCGGAAAAAATCAGTGTGCCGTCGCCGACGGTTGTATTGCCGGCATAAGTTGCCGTGTTGCTGATTGTAAGCGTGCCCGAACCGAGTTTATTCAGCCCGGCCGTGCCTGATAGAACGCCGCCGAGCCCGACCGCATAACTTGCGGTATCGATATTCGCATTTCCGCCATCGCCGGTCAGTGTCATGGGAAGGGAGGTGGTAAAGTTGCCGCTTGCCTGAAGCGTCCCCCCGCCGAAATTAAACGCGGCCGTTTGACCACCATCGAGCGACAAGAGGATGAGCGTACCGCCGTTGAGTTTATACGTGCCGTTAAAACCGGGAAGAAGACTAAGATACAGAGAATCAGTGATTGAATTTGTTCCGCCGGTCTGGGTGAACGTTCCCGGGCCCATAAAGCCAATAGTCTCTGATTTTGCGGTCAACTGCCCAGTGCCGCTCAGATTATACGTGGCGTTGGAGTCTGGGTCCATACCGATCCAGAGTTCCGATGAGATTGTATTTGTTCCGCCGGTCTGGGTGAACGTTCCCAGGCCCCAATTTTGACCAATAGACTCGTAATTTGCGGTCAACTGCCCAGTGCCGCTCAGATTATACGTGGCGTTGGAACTGGGACCGAAACCAAGGGTTAAAGTTGAGATTGTATTTGTTCCGCCGGTCTGCGTGAAAGTACCAGTACTATTGTCGCCGATAAGCTCGCTTGTCGCTGATAATTGCCCGGCGCCGCTCAGATCATACGTGCCGCTTCCGGCGGTAGTGCCGAGTTTAAGATGCCCGATTGATACAGAGGTATTGCCGGATTGAGTAGCCGTTGCGTTATTAGTAATTTCCAAATGCATCGCCGCTAATCCGGTGATGCTGAGTGCGGTGCCATTAAATAAAGTACCACTTATCAGTGTTGCCATATCAAAGTTGAAGCCCATAGCCAGCGTGGGAGACGGGCCAAGATATAACCATGGAGTTGTAAAACCGTTACAAAACCATTCAAATCGTCCGATCCCTGAATAACCGAGATACATAACAGGAGTCGATAACGTGCCGCCGCTCAGATTATATGTGCCGTTGGAACCGGGATTATCGCCAAGAAAGAGATAATTATTAACAGTATTTGTGCCGCCGGTTTGGGTGAACGTTCCCGTGCCGTATGAGCCGATAGACTCGTAATCTGCGGACAACTGCCCCGCGCCGCTCAGTTTATATGTGCCGCTGGAATTGGGTTGGGCGGCAACTAAAAGAGCAGCGATTGTATTTGTTCCGCCGGTCTGCGTGAAAGTACCCGTACCATAGCCGCCGATAACCTCGGATAATGCTGATAATTGCCCGTTGCCGCTCAGTTTATACGTGCCGCTGGAACCGGATCCGCTGCCGCCAACAGATAAACTACTAGTGATTGAATTTGTGCCGCCGGTTTGGGTGAACGTTCCCGTGCCGGTCGCGCCAATAGTTTCATTGTTTGTGGACAACTGCCCCGTGTCGCTCAGATTATACGTGCCGTTGGCGCTGGAATCTTGGGTGCCAAGCCAGAGATTATGGGTTGAATTTGTGCCGCCGGTCTGGGTGAACGTTCCCGTGCCGAAGCAGCCAATTTGAGCATCCGCCGCTACGGTCAAACTGCCGCCGGTCATTTCAACCGTTCCGGAAGAATCAGGATCGCCAAGCAAAAGTAAATAGCATTGTGCGCCGGTTTGGGTAATGGTTGCCGTGTAGCCCTTATAGATATCGGCCTCGTCGCTGGAGGTTGGCTTGGTTCCGCCCCAGTTGTCGGCGTTGGACCAATCGCCGGAAGGGACGTGCCAGTAGTAGGCTGCTGCTTTCGTGACAGTTGAACTGAAAACCAGGATCGCCGCCGCCAGAAATCCCACTAGTCCGCAGCGGCGATAGATTGACATTTTTACAGATTGTTTCCAGAACATGATTAAAGCTCCGATAACAAAAGGGATGAGTTTGTTCAAAATAAAACTATAAACGACGACGGCAATAAATCGAATTGGCGTCCCTGTTGCCAAAACATCCAGCAGGAAAACACTTAGCAAGCTGACGCTGGAGAAACAACCACGACATGCGGCCGGTGTAATAATTCACCCACTACACCGCGCTTTAAAATGTCGATGATCGCTTGAGGCTGGGCGTCAACGTTGCCTCCGGGCTTGGTGCCTTTGAATTGAAAAGAACGCGACTAATGTACCATGCTCAATATGGGAATGAAAGCACCAGAAAGAGGGAGATCGGGGGGTGAGTGACGCCAAGCCACGACGCCCAGGCCGTGGCACCTAACGGCGTGGTGATCGATCTATACTCTCGATCAAACAAAAACCCCATGTCCAGATTAGTGGGCATGGGGGCTATATTAGACAGGCTTAGCCGGCATGACACCGGGAGAATTGGGAAAATACACGCTGCGAAAATTGGGAGATTACCCAATTTCGAACCTTTTTTTAAATGCCATGGCCGGTCCCTATTAGTCCAGGCAATCAGAGGCGAATGCAAGTGGTGCCTTTAAAAGAGACCTTCTAGGCTATTCGGTTATTGTAATTACATAATCGGAGGCTATCAATAACCTCCCGGGTCGAGAGCGGGCTGGAGATTTTAGGTTTTGGTTGTCGAGTGCGTGAAAGGCACAAACGAAAATTGGGGCGGGGCGGGCGGGGGTGCGATTCATAGATCACACAGGGATGGAATGAAGTACGGGGTACGGGAGTACGGAAGTAAGAAGGTGCGGATGGGGTGCATGTTGCGGGAGTGTTTTTTATTGCAAATTGGAAATTGCAAAATGCAAATTGCAAATTGAACAAAGAGGGGGACGATTGGGGCGGTGTCGGAACGCTGATTCGCGCTGATGAAAGGACGGGAACGCTAATTTACGCTGATCGGCGCTGATTTAAAAAATGAAACGATCGGCAATTCCGCCCTCACCCTAGCCCTCTCGGGCACCGACCGAAGGTTGGTCGGGAGAGGGGACTTTTGAGATAGGCTCTAATTGCTTTGAAGTGCAAAGACTGCGACAGAAGGATCAGCGTTGGATGAAGTCGTCGGATTTGCGGGCGAGGGATTTCTGGTCGGCGGCGCGGCGGAGGGCGAGGGCGGCGGGTTTTTCGGCGATTTTTTGGCTGAGGGCGGCGAACTGGTCGCGGACGTCGCCCTGGACGCTGCGGAGTTGCAGGGCCAGGCGCTGGATGCCGCGGGGGTTCAGCTCGGTGGTGCGGGAGAGACTTCCCACGAAGGCCACGGTCTGGGTGAAGTTGTTGTCGGCCGTAAAGCCCAGCAGGGGATGGATGGCTTTGGCCACGATTTCGACCGCGCTGGGTTCGACGGAGATGAAGGCGTCCAGGCGGCTGGTGACGTAATAGCGGCCGTCGGTTTCGCGGATGTAGCCGGACTTGAGGCAGAACAGTCCGCTGCCGTGGACCTGTCGGCCGAATGTCGAGCCGTCGTACGTGCCTTCGGCATAGATGAGTTGGGTGTCGTGGCTGCTGTATATGTATTCCAGGTTGGCGGTGATGCCGGACTCTTCGAGGAGTCGGAAGGCGTCGGGCCCGGTCTCTTTGAGCTGCAACTGGCTGATTTTCAGGGCGTTCCAGATGCCGATCACCACGTCGGGATGGCGGACGAGGAAGAGGTACAAGTCGGGATCGCAATCGATCACGCGCACGGGCAGGCGGCGGAAAATGGTGACGTTTGACAGCACTGCATGCACCTTGGCGCGGTCTTGGGCGTCGAGTTTGTCGAGCGGCAAGGACTGGATGGCGCTGAGGCGGGCCGATTCGCCGCTGTGACCTTGGGAAGGATCGAGACGGGACGCCTTGGAGGCGTCGGATTGGGCCTTTGCCGGGCAGAATGACATGCATGCCAATGCTATCACAGCGGGCAGCGCGATGGGCATGAAAGGCATCCGTTTGAACATGCAAAATCCCCCCTGGCACAGAAAAAGTCGCGACCAGACCCCCGATACGGACATCAAGGGCTAGATATACTTCCCAATATTCGGTTGGCAGCGGCGGCTTAGGATAGTTAAATTTTGCCGAGTGACAATGGGGAATTGGGGAAGGCGGGGCAGCAGCCCTCACCCTAACCCTCTCCGGGCATCGATCGAAGATTGGTCGGGAGAGGGGAGTTTTCGAGCGGCCATCACCCTGGCCTCTCAGGGCACCGATCGAAGATTGGTTGGGCGAGGGGAGTTTTCGCGGCCCTCACCCTGGCCCTCTCCCAAAGGGAGAGGGGAGTTTTCGCGGCCCTCACCCTGACCCTCTCCCAAAGGGAGAGGGGAGTTTTTGGAACGGCCCTCACCCTGGCCTCTCAGGGCACCGAGCGAAGATTGGTCGGGAGAGGGGAGTTTTCGCGGCCCTCACCCTGACCCTCTCAGGGCACCGATCGAAGATTGGTCGGGAGAGGGGAGTTTTCGCGGCCCTCACCCTGACCCTCTCCCAAAGGGAGAGGGGAGTTTTGGAACGGCCCTCACCCTAACCCTCTCCCAGAGGGCGAGGGTAGATTGGTGGCATACATTGATCTTGTTGGCCGGGGGGGAAATCAGGAGAATGCCGCCCGATTGTGTTTGAAGAAAAAAGTTACATGCCAATGCCAACAGCACTGGCAGAGCCGGTGGCACATGCCGACACGGGCAAGATGCCCATGCCACGCGGCGCCTGGCATTGGCGAAGCCAGTGGTACGCGCGGGCATGTTTGATTGCAAATTGAAAAATGCAAATTGCAAATTTCAAAATGAACGAAGGGGGAATGATCGGCCCGCTGGGACGGGAGGGAATTGGTTGGCGTGGTGACGGCGAAAGGTCGGGAAGTGGCACTGGCGGGGCCGGTGGCACGCATTTGAATCCGGCACACGGAGTGTGCCGGCTACAAACTGACGGCGGGCGTAATGCGCCGGCTACAATGTATGAGTAAAGGCAATGAATAAGACAAGAATCATGGGGCTTGCAGCGATGGCGGCGATTGGGGCGGGAGCGGCATATTTTGTGATCAGTGAAATCCGTCCGCGGATCATGGCGGCGTATTGGCGGCAGCAGATCGACGCGGCGGCGGACGAAAAAGTGGAGGACTTAATCGGACGAATTGGCGAAAAGGACGGCGGCGTATCGATTTTGGTCGAGGCCTTGGGATCAGAGCGGGAGAGCGTGGCCTTGGCCGCCAAGGGGGAGCTATTTGCACGGCTTGATCAATGGCACAGGCTTCCGGCGGGCGAGTGTGCCTGGCGGATGACGGAGCTGGCCGAGAGGCTGGCCGGGCGGGTCGGGGGTTTCAATCCCGCGGGGCAAAGAGACGCCGTGGACGTGGCCGTGCGGATATTGGATCGGCCGATCAAGGGCAGGGGCATTAATACGCAGAAGTATATTGCCGCGAGCGAAAAGATTTTGCACGTGGGCTTAAACGCCAAGGGGGAATACATGAGGAAAAAGGCGGCCAGTGCAGGCGAGACGCCTGCACCACGATTTAATTTTGGGCAGCCGCTTGCGGCGGCGGGCGAGGGAGTCAAGGACGCGGAACTGTCCCGGTTCCGGATCGCCGGGATCGGAAGGTCAAGCGGTCGCCGGGCGGGCGTCGAAGTTCGAGGGCGGATCGGCGGGCAGATCCAGTTCCGCGACGGCGGAGGAAGATAAAGAAGAGATGCAGGCGGCCGATTCGGCGGCCAATCGGCCATGGCGGTTGGGCGAGGGGCTGCAAGAGGCGCGGCGGAACAGGGCCTCGCGGATTCCGGACGTGGCGGAGGATGGACTAAAGGCGGGAGCATTGGGACAGTCGCCGGTCAATGCGGCGTCGGACGTCGGCACTAGGGCGGCGGGCCGGCGGTTGCCGGGTTTGCTCGCGGGGGAAGACACGATGAGGCTGATAAAGGACTTGAACTCGGAGAGCGAGGCCAGGGCCGAGGCGGCGGAGGCGGAGTTGAGGGGCCGGGGATTCAACAAAACGCAGCTTGAATTGGCCCGCAAGTTGTTCGATCCCGATCCGGCGGTGAGAAAGAAGTTGGTTCAGGATTTGCCGGGCATGGAGGGCGTGGACGCGGCGGCCTGGCTGTTTGAACTGTGCAGGGACGCGGAGGCCGAGGTGCGGATGGCGGCGATCACGATATTGGCGACGTCGTCCGATCCGGCGGTGTTGGACCGGGTGGAAGAGATGGCAGGGCGGGACGCGAACGATGGCGTTCGGCGGATAGGCGAGCGGGTGGGGCAGCAGCGCGGCTTAAGGCGGTGAACGGGTTTATAGGACGATTTTCAAAATCGTCCTACAAGAGCGATTGCGAAGCCGCAAGCGGTTATGGAGAGGGATGGGACGATTTTCAAAATCGTCCTACAAGAGCGATTGCGAAGCCGCAAGCGGTTTTGACACGCGCCGGGCATTGGCAGAGCCTGTGGCACGCGCGGGCAAGATTCTTTAATTGCAAATTTAGCAATTGCAAATTTCAGATTTCAAATTGAACAAAGATCGTCTAACAAAATGACGTGTGCCACTGCTTGCTTGCAAGCAGTGCCGTCAAAAACAGCGAAAAAACACTGTTTGTGACCAAGCAGTGGCACACAAAATCCCGTTTCATTTCATTCTGTTAGAAGCTCAAAGAAAGATTAAACAAGCGTGCGCATCAATACCATGTTCTTGTTCGATTGAAAATTTGCAATTTGCGATTTGCAATTTGCAATAACGCGCGTCACATTTTCAGGCTGTTTCCGTAGCCGATGGTGCGGGTTTGGCCGTCGATTTCGACATCGATGTCGTTTGGTCCGATGCGGTTGACCTTTCCCTTGACTTTGCCGATGGTGAATTCTTCGCCTTCGTGGACTTTGTAGACTTTGTCGGCGGGACGTTCGTAGAGCCAGGCTTCGGGCACGCCGTCGGCTTCGAGGATGGCCGTGAGGAAGGTGAATTGGAGGGGATCGATTTTGGCGGGCGGGGCTGGTTCTTTTCTTTCGCCGTTGGGTCTGGCAGGGGCGTAGGGCACAAAGGGGTCGCGCTTGGCGATCTTGGCGATGTAGGCGTCGGCGGTGGGGAGTTTAAGGCGGTTGCTCTTTTCGGCGGAGAGCTTGTCGGTCTGCTTGGAGTCGGGCAGGGACAGGGCTTCGACGACGATTCTGAGGGTGAGCTGGGCGGGTTTATTGAGCACGGGGCTGATTTTTATGGAACAGATTTTGTGCAAGTGGCCGGCGGAATAGAAATCGAAGAGGAAGCGGGTCAACTCGTCGAGGGTGCCCTGGCAGTTGACGGTGAAGCGTAATTTTACATAGATGACGCGGCTGTTTTTATCCAGGGTTTCGTAGTCGGTTTGGGGTTCTTCGGCGTCGAGGGAGACGTTTTTGAATTTATCGTCGGAGAGTTTGAGGAGCCAATTTTGGTATTCTCTTTTGGCGGCGTCGGGATTGGCGGGCAGTGCCCGGCTGTGAAAGGCGGGGAGGCGGTCGAGGTCCTTTTTCAAGAGGACGGCCTGTTTTTGATATTCAATTTTTTTATTGTTTAAATTTTCGAGCAGATCGTCGAGGTTCAGTGGGCCGGCGTTATCTTTTTGATTGATGTTTCGCGAATCCAGGGAGGCGATTTTTGCGCGAAGCGAGGCCAGGGAATCGCCGCCGGAGGGCCAGATCCAATACAGGGCCGAGACCGCCAGGAGGGCGGCGACAGCGGCGGCCAGTATTTTTTCGCGTTTTTTGAGGGTCATGGGCAGGGTTCCGCGGGGGCGTTATTTGCCGGTTTTTTGTGGGGCGGGGATTTTTGTTCCGCCCGGGTTGGGCAAGGTAATTCTCAATTCGCCGTTGAAGCTCCAGGTATAGGGTTTGACTGAGGTATCTTCGCTGTCGTTCTTGAAAGAGGCCTTGTGGTTGACATCGCTGAGATTGGATTCCATTGTTGCGACGGTGGGGGAATCCTTGGCCAGGCCGGGCATGGTTATATGGCCGCCCTTGGAGTTTGTCTCTTGCATCAAGGTAAGCGTCTTGAGCATGGCATCGCTGGACTGGGGCAGTTTGCGGCAGAGGAACTCGAGTTCATCCAGCCAGCAGACGTCGTTTGCGCTCCACTTGTCGATTTCGGCCGCGGTTTTTTGGAGTTTGGCGGCTTTTTCATTTTGGCTTTTAAGATTGATCACTTCATCGCAGAGGTCATTGATTTCGGACACCAATTGCGCTCGATGGATGTATTGATAGCCGAGGTAGGAGAGGAGCAAGACCAGGGCGGCTATGGCGGGGATGATAAAGCGTTTCCATTTTTTGGGTTTTTCCTGTCGGCGGCGTGGATGGAGGAAATCGACGGCGTGGGGGGTGTGCTCCAATTCGGCGAGCAACATGCCGATCAGCGGTGCGAAGCGGCCGGGATGTTCGGGCGGTGCGGAGCGGAGTTCGGGGCCGAGTTTCAGGCCCTGGAAGGGGTCGAAGAGTTCGGTGGGGACGGCCAGGTCTTTTTCGATGCGCTTGGCCATTTCTGCCTGCTGGGCGGCCTGGCCGCAGAGGACGATGGAATCGACCTTGCGTCCGCCGAGTTGGTTTTGCACGGCGGCTATGGTGCGGCGGACCTCGCCGATGAGGACTTGGGGCTGGGGCGGATCGCCGCCTAGGCGCGTGGTGCGGAGAAAGACCACGCGGCCGTCGCTCATCACGGTGAGGTCGGCTTCGTCGGAGAGGAGGTCTATGAGTAGTCGGAGTTCGCCCTGGCGGGCGGTTTCGGCGCGGGCCAGAAGTGCGGCGGCGGCGCATGCCCTGAGCACGAGGCGCCGCGGCTTGAGTCCGGCCGCCTGGCAGGTTTGCTGGATCTGCTCGACCAGGTCGGGGCCGATGGCGGCGGCCAGGACGGTGCGGGGCTGATCGGGCAAGTCGCCCAGGGGCACGAAATCCAAGAGCCATTTTTCGTCGAACTCGTTGAATTCGCGCATGGCCTGGAAGCGGACGAGGTCGGGCAGTTCTTCGTCCGGGGCGGGGGGCAAAAGGAGCTGGCGCAATTCGATATTGGTGCGTCCGACGGCGACCAGGGTGTCCAGGCGTCCCAGGCCGCGTGCGCCCAGGGCGGCGGCCAGCCGGGCGCCGATGTCAACTTCCGATTTATCGGCGCCGGGCTCGCGTGGCCGGAGACCCACGGCAAAGGCCTGCTCGATGACGACGTGGTCGCCGCGGGAGAAGGCCACGGCCAGGCGGGCTTCGGAACCGTCCCATTCTAGGGCGAGGAGTTGGGGCATTTTAAAAAGGGTTCAGGGTTCAGGGTTCAGGGTTCAGTAATCAGTTAGCAGTTGTCAGTTTTCAGTACGGAGTACGGGAGTACGGGGTACGGGATTTCGTTAAATTATTGGGTTGTGGCGGCAATTTTTATTGGGTTGTAGCGGCGGGGGTTGTGGTTGTGGATGTAGAGCCGCCCAACTCGTCGAGGGTAAAGCCGCGGCCGAGATGGCTCATATCTCTCCAGAATAACACCGTTGGAGGCTGAGTTCCAGCATCAAGAATGGCCTCGATGCGTGCGGCCACGCCACCGTCGTCGAAGTAGCCGATGGCCTGAACGCGGTACACGTCACCCCCGCATGTTACGTAGGGTTCGATTTTTTTCATTTGATCGAGGGTTATCAGGCCGTCGGTCAAGAGCCAGGTGGCGAATTTATGGCTGGCGTCAAGGGATTTGGGGTCCATGTTACGGCGGGCGATGATCTCGTCGATGACGTCGGAGGTGATGCCGGGAATGGCCATCAACACGGTTTTGGGGGCCTGATTTATATTTATCCTTCCCACGATTTCCTGCGAGGAATCGACGGTGCAGCAATCCAAGAGCGTGGGCAGGTAGTTGGACATGTCGCTGGCGGAATCGGTGAAGGGGGATTGGAGGGTGGTTGTCCGGGCTTGAGATTGGCCCGGGCCTGCGACGGTGACAGACACTCTAGCGTTAGGGGTGTTGGTTACATTAGTTTGACTGCTCTGCGATTGTCCTTGTGATATTTGCACCTTTGCGCCGATGAGGTCGAGGATGGAGCTTATCTGGGCGGTGGCAGACTTGGTAATTAGATCGGATATTGAGTTGCCGGAAGTCGATCCGGAGGAACTGCTGCCGCTTGAACTCCGGGAAGACGAGGAGGTCCTCTGGGCGCTGGAGCCGGAAGGCTGTGAAGATGAACTGGTATTGGCGGCCGGGCCGTAGACGCGGTAAGCGAGGATGAACTGGATTTGGTCGTCGGAGAGTTGGGCGGTCTGGAGATCGGTGCTGAGTTGTTGGAGGTCGCCGGAGTTGAGATTGATTTTGGGCTGGCCGTTGGATTGGAGGTTTTTTTCCTTGGAGTACAAGGTGAGATAGGGGGCCCAACCGAGGTTCATGGAGCCGTCGGAGTTATCGACTCCTGGGAGGTTGAGATTGGTTGGTTCATCTACATCGACGCGGCCGTTGCGGTTGATGTCGGAGCCGAACAACAGGGAGGGAGTGACGCCCTTGACAAGGAGCAATTCTTCGAGGGTGCTTAAGGGGCCGTTCTTGGCGAGATAGGGCGGGTTGAGGGTGGAATAATATTCGGTTTCGGCGCCGAATTCACGGGTTTGATCGTCGGTGTCGATCCAGTCGAGGATACAATCGGCGAGGTCCTGGGTCATGCCGGGGAGTGACATGAGGATGGCCTCGGCGCCGGTTGCGGAAGTGCTGGACGTGCTGGAAGCGGTGGAGGATGTGGAAGATGTGGCGGCGGCGGAAGCGGCGGTGGCGGTGGCGGTGGCAGTGGTGGTTGTAGTGGTGCCGGAAGTATTGCCGGAAGCACTGCCAGAGGATGATTTTTTGGATGATTTATCGAGATTGAGGATATTATTGATATTCAGTTTGGCGGATTCGTTTTCCAGGCCGTAGCGGAAGCCGCCGCCGGGGATGCCGCTTACTTGGAGGGGGGAGATTATTGATATTTTTATGCGCGGCTGGATTGGCGTCGTTGACGACCATGGAGCCGCAGAACTGGGAGGGATTATTGTACCAGCCGCCGGCCTGTATTTGTGTGTCTTGGGTTTTAAGCAGGAAAATGCGGGCCATTTGCACGCCGGAATCGGCGGCGGCGAGGGCCTGGGCCTGTCGCCCGCCGATGACCGCGGCTTTTTTTTCGACGAACATCATTTGAGAGAAGGTGTAACAGACCAGCGTGAGCAAGGCGACTACGATGAGTACGAGGATGAGCACGAAACCGCGGCGAGGGGAGGGAGATTGCAAATTGCAAATTGCAAATTGCAAATTGCAAATTGGGGATTTTGATTCATGAAGACGGATTATATTGGACATGGTTTGGCGGTTTAATTCGTATTGGTTGTCGAGGTCGTTGAGCTCGAGGATGTTGTCGACGACGATGAGGAAGAAAGAGATCCTGTTGCCGAGGTGTTCGGTTTGGCGGCGGGGATGCTGACGAGGAGGCGGTAAACGTTGGGCTGGGCGTTTGCGCCCGCCGGATGCTGGGGGGCAATGACGATGCTTACTTCGACGGCCACGGGCAGGCCGCCATAAGAAACGGAATCCCAGGTGTCGAGCCATTGCGTGCCGTCGGTGTAAAGGAACTCGATTTCCTGGACTTCGGGGGCGATAGGGGTTAAAGAGCCGGCGGTGAGAGGAGGTTGTCCGGTTTGCTGGGCGGCGTAGACACCGGCGGCCCTGCTCATTTCGCGGCGGACGAGTCCGGATGAAGGATTGAGGCCGTTTGGTGACGCGGGCGCGGCAGTTCCGTTGTTGATGACATAATACGAGACGTTCCGCATGTCGCTTGCCAGGTCGGCGTTGATAATGCCGTAGTCGGCCTGGCTGGAGATGCTGATGTACTGATCGACCCTGGGCAGGCGGGAGATGTCGACCTGGATTTGGTTGGCGTTGCCGTAAAGGCCTGGAACGGATTGCACCGGGGCGTCGGCGATATCGGAGGTGCGATCTTCGGAGTCGGTGGTATTATCTGAGCCGGTGCCCGTGCCTGTTGCCGAGCCAGTACCCGTGCCGGTGGCCGTGCCAGTGCCTGTGTTGGTGCCCGTGCCGGTTGCTGCACCATGCCACTAGCGGCGCCGCTGCCTGCGCCGCTGGTTGCGCCGCTGGTTGCGCCAATGCCTTTGCTTGTGCCGCTACTTGGACTGGCGCCTGTTTGGCGCTGGCCGACCAGGCTTGCGCCGATGGCCGCGACAAGAGGCGTGGGGGACGGACCCGGGGAGATATTAGAGGTTTGGGATTCGCTGGAGTTGGAAGAACTGCCCGAGGAGCTTCCGCTGGAATGGGATGCGTTGTATGGGACTGCGTTGTGGAGGTCTTGGGCGATAGTGCGTAAAATTTCTCGGGCGAGTTGGGCTTCCTCGATTCTTGTGCGGCCGGAATCGAGGAGTCGGAGGTGGAGGTTGACGGCCATGGCCACGGCCGCCAGGACGAGCACGGAGAGGCCCAGGGCGAGGATGACTTCGATGAGGGTGAAGGCGTGTTTTTGTTTTTTATGAGAAATTGCAAATTGCAATAAATTGCTTTGGCGGTCAGGCTGCATCGGGGGATTTAGGTAGTTGCGCATTATTGGGACCCCGTGGTGGAGGCGCCGGATGTGGAAGTTCCGGTGGGGGAGGATTGGGTGGAAGAGGATGATTGACCGATGGTCGGGTCGACGATCCACCTGGTAATGGAGTAGGTAGCGGGGTGTTGCGCGGCGGGTAGATTTTGGGAAACGGTTACGCACAAGGCGATCAGGCCGTCCTGGTCGATTTGCTGCATGTCAACTGAATAGACCCAGGTGGTGGAGCTGTTTGGGTCTTGGTCGATTTGATCGAAGGCGGCGGCGGAGACGGCCTGGGGGTAGGTGATGCCGGAGGTGTATTCGGCCATTTTGCTTTCGCAGAGCATTTGAGCTTTAGTGAGGTCTTGTGCGGATTTGGCGTTTCGGAACCCGAGGCGGCCCATTTCGCCGAGGACTGCCATGGCGCCGGTGAGAATGGCCAGGGCGAGGATGACTTCGAGGATGGAGAAGGCGTTTCTTTTTTTGCATGAAGGATGAAGGATGAAGGATGAAGGATGAGAATTAAATGATGAATGATGAATGATGAATGATGAATTGCGCGCGGAATTGCCTGGGGTTTCGGGCCGGGCACAAAAGTGCCCAGCACGAGCCGGATTCTTTTTCTTGGTTGATTGCAAATTGCAAAATGCAAATTGCAAATTGCAAAATGAAGGGAAGTATTTCATAAACCTGTACCTGCGGTAATGTCGCTTACTTTGACGATACCGGTGAGTCCGCGGAGCATGAGGGTGATGGTTCGGCCTTCTTTGTTCCTGAGCATTAGTTGCGTGTTGGAGCTGGCGCCGTCGGGATAGAAGAAGATAGGTTCGGACCAGCCGGTGCCGGGCGAGGGCGTGCTGTTGACGACGGACGGGTCAACGGTGGCCGTATTGCCGGCGGCGGTGGCGGTGTCGAGGTCGGTCTGGCTGGAGACGAAGGTGATGTCTTTGGGCAGGATTTGTTGGAAGCAGACGGCCGTGGCGTCAAGGCTGCCGGTGTTTTGCGGATTATTGGCATTGGCGGTTTGGGGATTATTGTTGGACGTGGAGTCGAGGGTCGTGCCGGTCAATAGGGCGACGGGGTCGGTGGAGAGCATGTCGATGCGATAGCGATTGCCGCCGATCTCGTAGCGGAAGACGCGGATGCCGCCCGTGCGCATGGCCTCCACGCGGGCCTTGGACCACTGGGTGCGAACTATGTCGGCGGCCTTGCGGAGGCGTTGGGCGCTGAAGGATTTTTCCAACTGCGGCCAGGCCATCGCGCTGATGATGACCAGCAGGGAGAGGGTGAGCAGGACCTCGATGAGGGTGAAGGCGGGGCGGGAGGGATGAGGGATGAAGGATGAAGTATGAATAGGTGTGCGGTGCATTCCGGGCATTGAGGCCCTCACCCTAACCCTCTCCCAAAGGGAGAGGGGATAATTCGTGCTGATCGAGATTGTAGCCATTGGCGCACACGATGCGTTTACCGTCCGGGGTGTTAGTTGCCGACGCTGTCGGGCCAGTTACCGATGTTGTCTGGGGTGCCGTCTTGTCCATAGGGTCCCAGCGAATAGACATCGTAGGAATCGGGGTTATGTCTTCCCGGATAAACATAGATGTATGGCCGGTTCCAAGGGTCCAGGGGGATATCTCTTTTTAAATACGGGCCTGCCCATGCCGTGGGGTTGGGTATATCGGCGGGCGGGTAGCGTAAGGCTTGCAGACCTTCGTTGGTGGTTGGGTACATTCCCACGTCGAGACTATAAGCATCCAGCGCAGTTTCGAAAGCGGCGATGCCGGCCTTAGCGGCCCTTTTATCGGCGCTTCTTTTTATGGGGCCGATATTAATGACCGCAAAACCGGCAATGATCACCAGAATCGCGAGCACCAATAAGACTTCGATCAAAGTGAAGGCGCGATTGCGGCGGTGGAGAGGGTGGTTCATAAAAGTGAACTCCGAAAAAGGAAGTGTATTTTTAATGTTTGATTATAAAGGTCAAGTCGGGGCGACAATTAAATTGACGGCCCAAAATATCTTTCAACATACAAATGCCATTATAAAGCAAGTATTACATATAAACAAACTGAATAGGGTGCATCCATGGGGGGGAAGCCGCCTAAGATTAAAAACCCCGGAAAACGGGGATAGTTTTGGAATTTAAGGGTAAAAAGTCATCAGGTAACGGTTTGGCTCATTTTAATCATGGGCAAGAGGAGGGCGATCACCACGACCAGCACCGCCCCGGCGAGGAGCAAAAGGAGCATGGGCTCGATGAGTCGGACGGCGAGGTCGAGTTTGCGCCAGGTATTTTTTTCCAGTGAATCGGCGACGTCGAGGAGCACGGTTTCCAGGTTATTGGCTTGTTCGGCGACGGCGATCATTTCGACCACGGCCGGGGGGAAGTGGCCGCTGGCCCGCAGCGGGTCGGCCAGGGACTGGCCGGCGGAGATGTTTTCGGTGGCTTCGCCGATGGCCTCGCCGAGGACGCGGTTTCCGGTGCCGTTGCGGGAGACTTCCAGGGAGCGGATGATGGGCACGCCGTTGCGCAACATGGTGCCGAGGATGCGGCAGAAGCGGGCCACGGCCAGGTTCTGGAAGATGGGTCCGACAACGGGCAATTTTAATTTCAGGCGGTCGCGCCACATTATGCCCTTGGTGGAATTGATCCAGCGGCGCGCGAACCAACCGCCGGCGATGAGGACTAGGATTATCCACCAGCCGTGATATCGCAGGGTATTGCTGAAGGAGAGGAGCCAATCGGTGACGGCGGGGAGTTCGTTGCGTTCGCGGAGGTTAGCATAGACGTCGTTGAATTTGGGCACGAAAAACACGATGAGCATGGTGACCACGCTGAAGCCGACGATGCAGAGGAAGGCGGGATAGGCGACGGCGCCGAGGGTGCGTTTTTTCATGTCTTCCTGGGCCTCGGTGAATTGAGCCACGCGGGAGAGTGCTTCTTCGAGAAAGCCGCCTTCGCCGCCGGCCCGGATCATGCTTAGGGACATTTCGTTGAAGATGCGGGGGAAGCGGTTCATGGCGTTGGCCAGGGTGGAGCCTTCTTCGACCTGGTGGTGGATATCATCCAAGATTTGCTTCAAGCCGGCATGGGAAGTTTGTTTTTGGATTACTTCCAAAGAACGCAGCAGGGGCACGCCGCTGTGCAAGAGGTCGGCCAACTGGGCGAAGGTGGTGGATAGGAGCTGGCCGGAGACGCGGCGGATTTTTTTGGGTTCGACCGACTTGACGGTTTCGCCGATTTCCACGGGGAAGAGGCTTCGGGCGATCAAGGCCGCGGTGGCTTCGCGCCTGCCCGGGGCTTGGATTACGCCGGAAATTTTCTGGCCGGAGTTATCGCGGGCGATGTATTGGAAGTCGGTCATTTTTTAGTTGTCAGTAGACAGTGATCAGTAGTCAGTGCGAAATAATGGTTCCGAGAGGCAATTATTTATTAATTGTACTATATATTTGCCAATGACCGACTGCAAACCGCTAAGTTTGATGTTGGATATTAACTTTTGTGACGGCGACAATTTCGTTAACGGTGGATCTGCCGGCTATGACTTTGCGCCAGCCGTCTTGGCGGAGGTTGTGCATGCCTTCTTTAACGGCGGCCTGGGCGATGGACCAACTGTTGGCGCCCTGGTGGGCGAGTTCGCGGATTTTGTCGGTGGTCACGAGGAGTTCGTACAGGCCCACGCGGCCGGAATATCCCACGTGGCGGCAGGCCCGGCAGCCGGTGTGGCGGAATAGCGGCTGGCCTTTGGGCAACTGATCCCAGGGGAAATCGGGGGGCAGGTCTTCGCGATTGGGCTGGTAAGGCTCCTTGCATTGCTTGCACAGGGTGCGGATCAGTCGCTGGGCCATGACGGCCTCGACCGTGCTGGATACGAGGAAGGGCTCCACGCCCATGTCGACCAGTCGGGTGTAGGCGGTGGCGGCGTCGTTGGTGTGGAGGGTGCTGAAGACGAGGTGGCCGGTGAGCGAGGCCTGGATGGCGTTTTCGGCGGTTTCCAGGTCGCGGATTTCGCCCACCAGCACGATGTCGGGGTCGTGGCGGAGGATGCTGCGCAGGGTATTGCCGAAGGTGAGGCCGATCTTGGTGTGGACCTGGATCTGGTTAATGCCGTCGAGCTGGTATTCGACTGGGTCTTCGGTGGTGATGATTTTAGTTTCGTCGTCGCGGATTTCCAGTAGGGCGCTGTAGAGGGTGGTGGTTTTTCCGCAGCCTGTGGGACCGGTGACGAGGATGATGCCGTGTGGGAGGCGGATCAGTTCGCGGAAGGTTTTCAGTAGATCGGATTCCATGCCCAGCTTCTCGAGGGAGAAGTCCATGGCGCCTTTGTCGAGGAGGCGCATGACGATTCCTTCGCCGTAGATCATGGGGATGACGGAGACGCGGACATCGACCTCGCGACCGGCCACCTTGAGCTGGATGCGGCCGTCCTGGGGGAGGCGGCGTTCGGCGATGTTGAGCCGGGACATGATTTTCAGGCGGGAGATGATGGCGTTCTGGAAGCGGTTTATTTCCTGGGGTACGGGCTGGGAGTGCAAGACGCCGTCGATGCGGTAGCGGATGCGGATGCCTGTGGACATGGACTCGATGTGCACGTCGGAGGCCCGGGATTCGAGGGCTTCGATGAGGATTTCGTTGACCAGTCGGACGACGGATGGTTCCTGGGCCTCTTGGGAGAGTTCGGAGCCGTCGGTTTCGATTTGTTCGAGTAGTTCGACGCGGTTGTCGTCGGTCTGGGCGATGAGACCTTCGATGGTTTCGCTGCCCACGCCGAGGTGGGTTTTGATGAGTTTGTCGATTTCGGACTTGGCGGCGAGCATGGGGACGACGGTCATGCCGGTGGCCACGCTGAGTTCGTCGAGGGGATACAAGTTGAAGGGGTCGCTGGTGGCGACGACCAGAGTTCCGTCGTATTGGCGGATGGGAAAGAGGTTTTCGCGGTGGATGAAGCGGAGGGGGAAGTCTTTCAGGAGGGAGAGGTCGATTTCGGCATCGGCGAGGTCGATGAATTCGATGCCGACTTCTTCGCCGAGTGCGCGGAGGGCTTTTTCCTCGCTTATGAAACCCAATTGAACGGCGGCCTGATCGAGCCGGGCGCCGTCGATTTGGGCCTCGCGGGACCGCTGCAACTGGCGGTGGTCGAGGAGACCTTTTCGGAGGAGGATTTCGCCGGCTTCCATTTAAGTTATCCCGCTGGGGGTTTAGGCTTATTTTACCGGTTGCAGGCAACCGGGTTAAACAAGAGTAGTATTGTCTAAATACATATCAATTATCAATCAAAAATACATTTTTTCAAATATCCGGCCGGGAAACCTGGGGCTTCTCGGCCGGGGGTATGGTTTTTGAATTGAACAAAGGTCGAGCGAGTAATGACCCCCTAAGGGGTATATTCGCTGGTGGTAGGAGGATATTTATTAGCCTCCAGTGTTTCCTTCTCCGGCTGCACCGCCGGGGCCTGGGCCTGGGCCTCTATTGCCGCGACCGCCTCTACGACCGCCGCCCATCATTCCGCGCATGATGGTGGACAGATCAAAATCGACCTTGGCGCCTTTCATTTTGTCGAATTGAGCGGTCTGGTCAGGGGTGAGGACGGCGAGCAGTTTGTCCATGAGGTCCTTATTCAATTCCTGCATTTTTGTTCTGAATTCTTGTCCTCTTAAACCTTGGAGTGCTTCTTGGTTTTTAGTCTGGGCCTCTTCGTTAATGGTTTTAAATTTTTCTTTTTGATCGTCGGTGAGGTTGAGGGCCTTGACTACGTCGGGGTTGTTAAGCGCCATGGGTCCTTCGGCCTGGAGTTGTATTTGTTTGAGCCTATCGACTTGTTTGGGGAGGAGGATATCGGCCAATTTTTTCTGGAAATCTTCCTGGAATTTTTGCATTTTGGCTTGCCGTTCCTCCTGGCTTAGATCCTGCATAGATTGGAAAAGATCCTGCATGGCGGTTCTTTGTTGCGAGACCAGATCGTTTAGTTTGGTTTTCTGATCGTCAACTACGTCTAAATCCTTTTGGACGTCGGCATTTGTGACCAAGTTCAATTGCATCATGAGGCCGAAGCCTGGGCCGCCCATCATACCACGGCCGCGTCCGCCGCGACCGCCGGGGGGTTGCGCTTGGGCATCTGCGACCAGCAGTGCCGTTGCGAGGAGGCCGCCGAGCACCAATAAACCATACTTTCGAGCCATTACTGAACTCCTTTGTTTTAGGAAACGTGTAAAAGACAGGTTTACTCGAAACCTTACAATATACGGGGTGTTTATAATGTAAACACCATGCTGCAATGAAAGTTCCGTAAACCCGTCTGAATGTAACTCGAACTTGGTTCTTCGTAATTGGATACGAAATGAATTTGGCGAATGTTCCGGTTGGATGTATAATAAATGCTGCGAAAGGGGGGGTGTTAAATTAGGAAATCGACAACTAGTTTTTTCAAGAATTCACATCATTGGGCGAAGTCCACGAAGGTAGGATGCGAGAGAGTCGTAGGTTTGTAACCATGCAAAAATACACGTGTTTGATAATCTTGATTGCTTTGTTGGCGTTAGTGCCCATCGGAGCGGCGCAAGACATGGGACAAGGGGGTCCGGGCGGATACGGCGGCCCTTACGGAGGGCGCGGCATGTACGGCATGAGAGGCATGGGACCAATGGGTGGGCCGATGGGAGGCATGGGCCCGATGGGCGGCATGAGAGGCATGGGCGGCGGTATGGCGGGCATGGGCCCAATGGGTCCGATGGGCGTTATGTCGCCCGAGGCCATGCAGCAGGCCCGCATGCAGCGCATTTCGGCCATGCTGCAAATGATCGACACGAATCATAACGGGATAATCGAGCCGGAAGAGGCCCAGGGTCCGAATGCGTTTATGTTGGATCGGATATTGCGCAATGCGGGCGTGGAGCCGAAATATCCGTTGCCGATAAGCAAAATAACGGAGGTAATGAATAATCAGTACAAGATTCAGAGCGGGCAGGGCGTCGCTTCATCGGCGCCTGATAAGGCCAAGGAGGAGGCGAAGCCGGCGGAGTCGGCAGGAGTGCCGTTGGTGCCGGGTTTTGGCGGGGCGTCGGTGAATCTTCCGCCGGTGCCCGGATTCGGCGTGGCGATAGCCGCGACTACGGCCAGCGTGAAAAAGAGCGGTGCAAGCGGGGATTCAAGTTCGGCATCCTCGGCATCCTCTACATCCACTCCATCTACATCGACGCCGCCGCTGGACGACCGGATCCGTCAATATGCCAAGAGCCTGTTGAAACAATACGACAAGAACGGCAACGGCCAATTGGAAAAAGAGGAATGGTCGGAAATGAAGAAGGAGTATTGGGCGGCGGATAAGAATCACGACGGCACAATTACGCTTGAGGAACTCACGGAATTCATGGCCAAAGACAGCGGCAGCGGGCCCAGGCAAAGTGCGTCTGTAACAGTGGCGTCGAGCACGCGGGGAGCGGTGCAGGGGTTTCGGGCGGTTCCGGCAAACCGAGATTCCATCCGCCCACACCGACCGAGCGCCTGCCTTCGGGCCTGCCGGACTGGTACGCACGAACCGACGCCGACGGCGATGGAACGGTATCTATGGCGGAATTCCTCAAGGCCAAGGGCGACACGGAAGCCGCGGCAAAAGAATTCGGCGACTGGGACTTGGACAACGACGGGGTAATCACGCCGCAGGAAGTTTTGAAGAAAACGGCGAACAAGAAAAAATAGGGCGGGCATCTAGAGCGTTTCAATTTTAACTATAGCGTTTTGGGTGCCATGCTCACGCTTGTCGTGAGCATGTTTTCCCATGAAAATCGGCACATGGCCACGCCAGCGTGGCCATGGCACCCGCTACACTTATATTAGATGCGCTCTAGCGAGCAGTGAGCGGTGGAAAGTCATAGGCAGGCAGTGTACTACACTGAATAGCCCTCACCCTAACCCTCTCCGTGCACCGACCGAAGGTTGGTCGGGAGAGGAGACTTTTCGCGGCCCTCACCCTAACCCTCTCCGTGCACCGACCGAAGGTTGGTCGGGAGAGGGGACTTTTCGCGGCCCTCACCCTGACCCTCTCCCAAAGGGAGAGGGGATACTATTGCATGAGATCTCGGGCGGTATTCTTTATTCCCACATGGAATGGGCCAGGCTCACGGCCGGGGGGACGAAAATTATCAGCGGCATCCAGGCGGCCAGGGCGGGATTGATGATGGAGCTTGCGCCGAGTTGTTGCAGGCTCATTACGGTGACGAGGAACACGGTGGTTATGCCCATGCACATGCCGATGGCGAGGAAGACGTTGTGACTTTCGCGCCGCACGACCAGGGGCAGGCCCAGGAACAAGAGGGTGATATCGAGGAGGGGTTGAACGAGGCGGGAATGGACTTTGACGCGGACGTCGGCGCCGAAACCCAGGCTGCTATTGCCCAGTCCGGCGATGAGTTGTGCGGTGGAGGAGAAGTTTTTGAAGCCCAAGCCGCCGGTGAGTTGCTCGAAATCCAGATTGCTGGCGATAAAGCACTGGTCGGGCTTGAGCCAATCGGGCTGGTCATGGGGAGTGATGAGAACGGGCCGGCCCGCCAAGAGCAGCGAGGAGTAGTTATTGAGATGTTTTGGCGAGCTGACTTTATCGAACAGGTAACCGCCGGGCCGGTCGCCTTGCGGGGGCAGGTAATAAGCGTTTGCGGCTTGCACGCGTGCGCCGTATTGTTTAAGGGGGCGTGGCATGCGGAAGTCGGGCTGTTCGATGCGCTTTTGATCGGTGTAAGTGCACCTGCCGCTGATGAATATGTCGGTTTCGTAGTCATAGTGCGGATCGAGCGTTTGCGCCTGGTCGCCGATGAGGTCTTGGGGGCGGCGTGCCAATTCGTCGCGAAAGCGGGGC
The DNA here is from genome assembly GCA_963838495.1 of Pirellulales bacterium. GTDB lineage: Bacteria > Planctomycetota > Planctomycetia > Pirellulales > Thermoguttaceae > JBEKIK01. The sequence continues at coordinate 3,186,319 of CAWIRC010000001.1, forward strand.
ATGAGCAGTTCGCGATTGGCCATGGCCAAGAGGCTGACAACGGCCGCGGCGGCGATCAAGGGCGTAACAATGCGGATGCGGGAGACGCCGGCCATCATCAGGGCGGTCATTTCGTTGTGTCGTTGCAGCCAGGACACGGTGAACATGGCGGAGATGAGCACGAGGATGCCGTTTATGAGGTCGAAGATAGCGAAGGTTTTGTAGCTGTAATATTGTGCGGCGAATTTCAGCACGCCGCCCATTTTTTCGCCGCAGCGGAGGAAACCCTCGATGTTCGTGGAACAGTCGATGATTACATACAGCCCCATGAGACTTAAGAAGCAGATTAAAAAAGTCTTCAAAAATTGGCGGAGCAGATAGCGGTCGATGATGCACATGGTCGATTTACACACTAACGTGGTTTTTCGAGCAAATCATTGCAATATAACTTAAACTTTTATTCTTTCTATATACTTTTAATCGCCCGGGAGAGGGATTCCACACCGCGGCGCAATCCTGGGCGGGACTGGATGCCGAAGCTGAGGCGGAGGGTGTTTTTTCGCGCGGGCGCGCCTTCGGCCGGATAGCAATACTCGCCGGGCACGTATAGGACGCCTTGGTTGACTGCCCGATCGAAGAGCGGGCCTTTGAGTCCGGCGTCGAATGCCTCGGGCAGGCGGAGCCAGACGTACAGGCCGCCCGTGGGGCGGACCCAAGTGAGTCCGGCAAGCGGGGAGAGGAATTCATCGGCGGCCTCGAGGATGGCGTCCAATTTTTCCCGGTATTTGTCGCGGACGCGGCGGACGTGATCGTCGAAAAGGTTCAACTCCAGGACGGCGGACATGAGCAGTTGGTTGAAATTGGGGGAGCCGAAATCGACGTTTCCTTTTTCGGCCAGGACGGGCCCGAGCAGGGCCGGGGGGAGGATGCCCCAGCCCACGCGGATTCCGGGCGAATAGGACTTGGAAAACGTGCCGGCTTGAACCACGGTGTCGCCTTGGGGATCGAAGCTGCGGAGGCTGGGCAGGTCGTCGCCGTAATAGCGCAGTTCGCGATAGGCCACGTCTTCGATGACGTAGATTTTGCCATCGCGCGACCAGCGTTTGGCGATCTCGACCAGTGCCGCGCGGCGACCGGCGGGCAGGGTAATGCCGCTGGGATTGTCGGAATAAGAGGTGACGTAGATTGCCTTGACGCGGTTGAGTTCGCCGGCGGTTTTTCTTCGCCGCAGTTCCGCCTCGACTGCCTCGGGGACGATGCCCTGGTCGTCGGTTTCCACGCCTACGGCCCGCACGCCGAGATTGGCCAGCGTGCCTAAGTACACGAAATAACTGGGTGCGGTGCAGATAACAATGTCGCCGGGATCCATGAGCACGTCGCCCAGGAGGAACAACAACTGGTTGCTGCCGGGCATGATGAGGACCTGATCGACGGAGAGGTTCAATTCGCGGGCGGTGCGGCCGTCGGCGGCCAAGAGGCGGCTGAGCAATGCCTCGCGGAGCGGGGGATACCCGATGGTGGAACCATACTGCAAACTCATGCGGGCCTTTTGGGGATCGGAGAGGACGGCCTCGGCGGCCAGGCGGGTGGCTTCGATCGGCAGGGTTTCCGAATCCACGAAACCGGCGGCCAGAGAAATCATGTCCGGCTGAGACAGGGTCTTGGCCATCAAAACCGTGGCGATCGGCTCGCCAGGGGCTAAAGAGGCTCGTCGGCTTAGACCGTTGGTAGTTGGCATTTAGGGTTCAGGGTTCAGGGTTCAGGGTTCAGGGTTCAGGGTTGCGCTGCTATCAATATAACAGAACTCGAATCGGGGGTATCAAATCCTTTAAATAACATAAAACGTCACGAGTGTGTAGATCAATCGGGCAATATAGGAAAGTGAAAGAAGTCGCTTAAGGCGTGTGGGGTATGTTTATTGGCCTACTTTTAGCTGTTGAAAACCATTGTTATCATTGTGCATGTCATTTCAAGATCTGAATGTTTTGTATATTTATGCAATAACGCAAAATTGACTTATGAATGGAATGGTTCGACGAATCGGGGATTCTTTGGCATATGTGGCTGGGGGCGGGTTGAATTTGCTGTTTCCGCCGCGATGCGCCTATTGCCATGTTGATATTGCCGAGGGGGAAGACCATCTGCCGATTTGTGCGGAATGTTGCCGCGCTTGGTTCCGGAAAAGTGGGTCGGTTGCCGGCACTGCGGCGGGGCGATGTCCGGGGACGGGGAAGCGCAGGAACATTGCACTTTGTGCAAAGAACCGCCGTTGCTGTTCGATAGGGTTGTTGCCATAGGCGCGTATGATGACGTTCTTCGCGATGCGATTTTGCGGATGAAAAATCCACGGCAGGAGAACCTGTCGCTGGCGATGGGCAGGCTTTTTGGACAAAAGCGGTTTGGCGAATTGGCCGGACTGCGGGCCGATGTGATCGTTCCGGTGCCGATGCATTGGATGCGGCGTTGGCGGCGCGGCACGAACAGCGCGGAGCTTTTGGCGCGGTGTTTGGGGCGGAAATTGGATTTGCCGGTTTGTCGCCGCCTGCTTATGCGATGTAAAAACACGACTCCGCAAGCGGAACTTCCGCGCAACAAGCGGTTCAGCAACATGCGCGGGGCGTTTCGGGTGCGCATGGCGCGGCGGTGGACAGGCGCGCGGGTATTGCTGGTCAACGACGTGCTTACGACCGGGGCCACGTGCAGCGAGGCGGCGGGCGAGCTTAAAAAGGCGGGGGCGGCGATGGTGGCGGTGGCGGTTATTGCCCGGGCGCAGGGCAGGGAGTAGATGGTATGTGGTATGTAGTAGGTAGTGAGTGGGCGGTTGGCAGGATGGGGTTCAGGGTTCAGGGTTCAGGGTTCAGGGTTCAGGATTCAGGGTTCAGGGTTCAGGGTTCAGGGTTCAGGGTTCAGGATTCAGGGTTCAGGATTCAGGGTTCAGGGTTCAGGATTCAGGGTTCAGGATTCAGGATTCAGGGTTCAGGATTCAGGATTTTACTGCCGGCTTTCATCCTTCATCCCTCATCCTTTTCTTTTTGGCCCCCTTGCCTAATGGGTGAAAAAAAGCACAATGTAGGGCTATGGACGGTAGGCAAAATCCGCCGAAAGTTTCATCCAAGCGCGGTCGGGCGGCCTTTCGCACGGCGGTGTTTCGCGGGCTGGGGGTTTTTCTGCCGCCGCTGTTGACGGTATTGATCCTGATTTGGGTGATAAGTGCGACAAAATCGTACATTATCGAGCCTTTGATGTACGCGGCGGAGGAAGGGTTGGTGTGGGCAACGGCGGATATCCGCAGCGACCTGCCCCAGGCCAAGCCGGGAGAGCAAGAGGTGAATGTCAACGGTTACATTTACCGGCGGCTGCCCAATGGTAGTTTTATTCCCGACCACGTGTACATGCGGGTGAAGGAGTCGCTGGGCGCGGATTCGATGCCGTCGGGGGGCGAGGAGATATATCGCCGTTACGTGGGGTTGACTATGCTCCGCCCGTTATATGCGGTTCCCCTATTGCTGGCGATTTTTATTTTGCTGCTTTACTTGCTGGGCAAGTTCATTGCCGTGGACTTGGGCGGGTATTTTATACACCTTTTGGAAGGCGGGATTCGGCGTTTGCCGCTGGTGCGGAACGTGTACTCGGCGGCCAAGCAGATTTCCGATTTTATTTTTGCCGATCGCCAGTTCGAGTTTACGCGGATCGTGGCCGTGGAATTTCCGCGCAAAGGGACGTGGCAGATGGGGTTTGTGACGGGCGAGGCGCTGGCCGAGATTCGGGCGGCGATCCAGGAGCCGATGCTCACGGTTCTGATTCCATACTCGCCTTTGCCGATCACGGGCTGCACGATCAGCGTGCGTAGGAGCGAGTGCATAGACTTGAACATCACATTCGACCAGGCCTGCGAGTACATCGTGAGTTGCGGGGTGGTGGTGCCGTCGATGAAGTTGGACGAGATGCGTGCGGCCCCGGCGCTGCCGGATGCGAAGTCCTGAAAAGGGGGAATTGTCATGAGTGGGCAGTGGGCAGTAGACAGTGGGCGGTGGGGGTTGGACATTAATGGGCGGGCAGTAAACTGGCCGCTTTTGAAATAATCATCGCGAAACCGCAAGCGGTTTTCAGGGAATTCATCATTCATAATTCAGCACTCATCATTTAAAATTCATCCTTCATCCTTTCTCATGCTTCTCCGCCTTGGCACCCGTCGCAGCGTGTTGGCCCGCAGTCAGGCCGAGTGGGTGGCCGGGGAGTTGCGGGCGGCGGGGATGGAGGTGGAATTGGTGCCGATCACGACCAGCGGGGACAGGCATTTGGGGGCGATTGAGGACATAGGGCAGGGCGTTTTCACGAGGGAGATTCAGCGGGCGGTTTTGGAGGGGCGGATCGATCTGGCGGTGCACAGCCTGAAGGATTTGCCCACCGACACGCCGGCGGGGCTGATTCTGGCGGCCGTGCCGGAGCGTGGGCCTTGCGGGGACGTGTTGGTATCGCCGCAGTGGAAAACGCTGGAGCAATTGCCCGCCGGGGCCGCAGTGGGCACAAGCAGCATGCGGCGCAGGGCGAAGATACTGCACGTGCGCGGGGATTTGCAGATCAAGGAAATCCGCGGCAACATCGATTCACGATTGAGGAAACTGCACGAGAACCAGTATGACGCCCTGGTGCTGGCCGAGGCGGGACTTACGCGCCTGGGACTGGCGGGGGAAATAACGCAGTCTATACTAATGACATTCATGCTGCCGGCGGTGGGTCAAGGGGCGTTGGGATTGGAGGCGCGGCACGACGATGGGAAGACCCGCGATGCCTTGGCTGCGCTCGATCATCCACCCACGCATCATGCGGTATTGGCCGAGCGGGCGATGCTGGCCGCTTTGCACGGGGGATGCCTGGCGCCGATTGCCGCCTGGGGGCGCGTGGAAGGCGGGCGGCTGAGGCTTACCGGCCGGGTGCTGAGCCCGGACGGGCGGCAAAAAATTGAGGCCGTGGGGGACGCCGATTTGCAGGATTCGATTGAGCTTGGCCGACGGGTGGCGGAAAAACTTTTGCTGCAAGGCGCGGCGGAATTAATTGATCTTGCACGCTGAATAATAAGAGCTTCTAACAAAATGAAATGAAATGGGATTTTGTGTGCCACTGCTTGGTCACAAGCAGTGTTTTTTCGCTGTTTTTAACGGCACTGCTTGCAAGCAAGCAGTGGCACACGTCATTTTTAGACGCTCTAAAGACAAATGGAGAAATGGGCGAGTTTAAATGGAAGGGAAGATGACGCATTTTGGCGTGGGACCGAGGATTTTTTTACCCGGAATCGCGTATGATGTGCTTGCGGGGCTGGCGACGCATTTTTGGCCCGGCGTTTTTCTTATGCGGCTGATTCCCGGCTCAATTTTGGCGGGCGCGGGCATTTTGCTTTTGATTTTCGGGGTTCCCATGTGGGCGATTGCGGTTTGGACCATTGCGCGGGCATTTGGGCGCGGGGAATTGGTCACATCGGGCGTGTACGCCTTGGTGCGGCATCCGATTTATTCGGCCTGGATAGTTTTCATATTTCCGGGGATCGCGCTGGTTTGCCGATCGTGGTTGATGCTTGGAGCGTCGCTTGTGTCTTACATTATTTTCAAGCTGCTGATCAAGCGGGAGGACCAATACCTGGAAGAGAAATTTGGGCAGGCGTATTTGGATTACCGCGGGCGGGTGAACGAGATAATACCGTTTCCCAAATAATCAGCATTTCCGAATTTGGTGAAATTGGCGACCGAGGCCCCCGGTGCATTCACCGGGGGCTAAATAGTTTTAGCCCAGGCCGTGTTTGGCTAGTTTATCGCGGAAGGTGGAGGGTTTCATGCCTAGGGCGGCGGCTGCTGCGGATTTGTTGCCGCCGGATTTGCGGACGCCTCTTGGAGGAGTTGTTTTTCGGCGTGGTCGATAGCGGCCTGGAAGCCGGCTGTGGGCGGGCGGTGGTTTGGATCGGGCGAGCCGAGTTCGGCGGAGAGGACGTCGGCGGTGATGCGGCCTGTGCCGATGAGGTAGGCGCGCTGGAGGGTGTGGTGCAATTCGCGGACGTTGCCCGGCCAGTCGTGGCGGGCGAGCAGCGTGAGGGCGTCGGGATCGATTTGCGAAGGCCGGTCGCCGGCGATGCGTCTGAGGAGGCGCTCGGTCAGTTGGGGCAGGTCTTCGAGCCGTTCGCGGAGCGGGGGGATGTTGATCCTGAGGACGTCGAGGCGGTAGTAGAGGTCTTCGCGGAAAAGGGCTTCACCGATTCGTTCCAGGAGGTTTCGCTTGGTGGAGGCGATGATGCGGACGTCGGCCTTGATGGTGGCGGCGCCGCCCACGCGTTCGAAGACCTTTTCCTCGATGGCGCGGAGCAATTTGGGCTGTTGATCGAGGGGGATATCGTCCACGTCGTCGAGGTAAAGCGTGCCGCCTTGTGCGAGGTCGAAGCGTCCTTTACGGAGCTGGTCGGCGCCGGTGAACGCGCCTTTTTCGTGGCCGTAGAGTTCGGATTCGATGAGCTGCGGGGGAAAGAGCGTGCAGCCGACCTTGATGAAGGGGAAATCGCGGCGGTGGGAGTTGTGGTGGATTGCGGCGGCGATGAGGTCCTTGCCGGTGCCGGTTTCGCCGCAGAGGAGGACGTTGGCGTCGGTTTTGGCGGAGATTTCGGCCATACGTTTGACGCGGATCATGGCCGGGGAAGAGCCGACGATGGTTAGGTCGATATCGGCGCTTGCGCCGGGCGCAGCGGGCTGGGTGGGGCCGGCGGCGGATTTTTTTTCGCGTTCGATGCGGGCCAGGAGGGGGAAGACGTCTTCGTTGCGGAAGGGTTTTGTGAGGAAGTCGAAGGCGCCGAGTTTTACGGCCTCGACGGCCACTGGGATGCTGCCGTAAGCGGTCATGATGATGACTTCCATGCCGGCCAAGGGGCCTTGCTTGACGCGCTTGAGGAGTTCCAGTCCGTCGATTTTGGGCATTTTCAGGTCGGTCACCAGGACGTCGAAGGGTTCGCGGGAGAGTTTTTCGAGGGCTTCGGCGCCGTCGCCGGCCATGGCGACTTCATGGCCCTGGGCGGCGAGGTCGTCGGCCAGTGTGATGCGTTTGATTTTTTCGTCGTCGGCGACAAGGATTTTCATGATTTATTCAACACCGGTTGGCCAAATTGTTCGCAATGTTTGCCGGTAGGGCAGGAGGCCCGTGAACGGTCCTGACTGCCCAACACTTAATTATTGCGTTTTCTCGACCCGACGTAAACGTCGGGCCTAATACCGCAAAGCGGGAACGCCCGTAAACGGGCGTGAGACTGGAATTTACACTAAGGACTGGACTTTTGCAAACTGTTGTTTGGTCTTGTCAAAATGGGTAAAATTGCGTTTAATTCGGTGGTGTTTGGGATGGCACTTCACAACCAAGGATGGTGCAGTCATGCCAGGGATCATCGAGTTTCCTCAAGTCGTTCGGGACGCTATGGAGCAGTTCGGAGATTTGTTTGCCAACGAACCGCAGCGAAGGCATTTCGCGGAGTATCTTACAGGACTGATGATTGCGGAGCGGAAGTCGGTCCTGGGGATCAATCGGGAGTTTGCCCAGACCACCGACCAATCCTGCCTCAACAAATTCTTGACCGAAGTGGATTGGGACGCGGAAACCCTCAACCAACGGCGGTTGGAATGGTTGCAGCGGGATTCCAGCACTCAATATACGGACCGCGGGGTCATTGCCATCGACAACGTGCTGATCGACCACGACGGAAAGTACATCAAAGACGCAGGATGGTTCTGGGATCACGCCGATCAGCGAAACAAAATCGCCCACGATTATCTGTTCGCCAACTACGTGTGCTCCAGCGGGAAGCACTATCCCCTGGAATTCCGCCGCTTCCGCAAGCGGGAGCAATGCGAGGCCACCGGAGAGAAATTCTTCGATCATACCAAGCTCTGTTGCCAATTGGTCGATTGGGTATGCGAGCGGGAAATTCCCGGGGACTTCACTTTCGACAGCTATTTCACCAACGCGGAGATACTGAACCACATTCATTCCAAGAGGGACCGTTTCGACCGGCCTCGCGGCTATGTCGGCGACTTGAAGTTCAATCGCAAGGTCGAATGGAAGGGCAAAGTGATCCGCGCCGACGAACTCGCCGCCGAGATCGATCCCGAAACCCGCAAATCGTTCCATCGCGGACGAGAGCAACAATGGCATTTCACCGTTTGCTTGCATATACCCGGAGTCAACCACAAGGTACGGATCGTAATTATTTGGGACAACAAACGAGACAAACAACCCTGCAAGATTTTGATAACCAACCGTGTCGCCTGGGACGTGGTGCGGATTCTCTTGGTTTACAAATATCGCTGGACAGGAACGGAGACCTTTCATCGGGACGGAAAGCAGGAGTTGGGCATGGGAGATTGTCAGCTGCGCGACGGCCAAGGCCAGACCCGGCACATGTACTTGGTCATGCTGGCGTACACTCTGCTCATGGATCAACTCGGGCCGAACCGTGCGAAAACATGGGCCCTCCGCAAACTGACGACCATCGGCGAAGCCTGTCGGGCGGTAATGCGCGAAACCATGCGATCCACCATCGCCTGGGTGATCGAACAAGTCACCGATTATTCCTACGGTCTTGACCATATCACATTACGGTTGGGTTTGACCTAATTTGCAAAAGTCCAGTAAGGAGTTCTAACAAAATCCTGTTTGTGTTCGCAAGCGCCCTCACCCCCGGCCCCTCTCCCAAAGGGAGAGGGGAAGTTTTATTAGAGCCCCTAAATCAATCGTCATTTGTTTAAAATTTGAATAATCTCTTAATCCTGTCCACTTTTTGTTATTTTTTCCGCGGGATTGAGGATGACGGTGAAGGTTGTGCCTTGTCCGAGGGCGGAGCGGACTTCGATGCGGCCGCCCATTTCGGAGATGAGCATGCGGCAGAGACCGAGTCCGAGGCCTGTGCCGCCGGAGTCGGCGCGGGTGGTGAAGAAGGGTTCGAAGATTTTTTCCAGGTTGAGGCGGGGGATACCGACTCCGGTGTCGGAGACGTCGATGGCCACGGAGCCCATCTGGTCTTCGTCGTTTCGGCCGAGTGCGTAGGTGCGCAGCGTGAGTGTGCCGCCGTGGGGCATGGCGTTTATGGCGTTGGAGCAGAGGTTGAAGAGGACTTCCTGGAGGGTGTAGGGATCGCCTTGGACGGGCGGGACGTGGCCGAGTTCGCTTTGGATTTGGATATTTTTGCCCTGGCCGGGGCCGAGCATATCGAGGGTGGCTTGGACGGCCTGGTTGACGTCGGTGTTTTGCAGGGTGATGCCGCGGGGGCGGGCGAAGGCCTGGACGCGCTTGGCGGTGCGTTCGATGCGGTCGAGGGCCTCGGCCATGAGCTGCACGTACTGGGCGAGGTGGGGGTCGTTTTTCACGCGTTCGCCGATGCGGCGGAGGCAGTTTTGCATGCCGTCCAGTGGGTTGGCGATTTGGTGCGCGATGCCGGCGACGAGTTGCCCGATGCCGAGCATTTTTTCCTTTTGGCGGATTTCGGCGTGTGCGCGATCGACGTATCGGCGGATGGAGGTGGTGAAATAGACGGCGATCCACAGTGCGCTGGCCAGGGCGGTGAACTGGCCGAGCAGATAGAGCCCGTCGAGGGGTGGAGGGCCGCCGGCGTCGGTGGGATAATTCAAGGCGAAGCGATGGATGCAGCCGAGGTATTCCAAGAGCATTACGGCGCCGGCCAGGCCGGTGGCGAAGGCGGCGAAGAAGTATGGCGCCCGGCCGCGGAGGTACATTCCCGCAATGATCATGTGAAAGACGAAAAAGAAGAGGAAGGGATTTCGGGGCAGATCGGAGAAGTACAAGAGCAAGGCGAGCGCGGTGAGGTCGAAGGCGATTTGCCAGGAGATATTGCGTTCGACGTTGCCCTTGCCAGAGGCGGGATCGGGCTGGTTGAGCTTGAAGATCAGGTTATAGACCACCATTGCGCAGGCGACGAGATATAGGGGGAGGGGATTGGTCAGGACGTGCAGAATGGACGAGGTGAACCAGGTCACGGCGAAGACCGCGGCGGCGGCCAGCCAGCGGAGGGAAATCAGCCATCGGGCGCCTTCGGGCGGGAGTTTCATGGGGAAGGATGAGGGATGAAGGATGAATCACGAATGATGGATTATGAGTGATGAATGATGATTACGTTTAAAATCGTTTGCGGTTCCGCGATAATTATATGCTATCCGAAAAAAATATTATGAAGATATGCCAAATATTGACAATAATGGTGCAGGCAACCCTCACCCTAACCCTCTCCCAAAGGGAGAGGGGAGTTTTTTGTTAGAGCCCTAATTTATTAGAGCCCTAAATATTATTTTGATTTTTTCCAGGAGGCGGTGGCGGTGCGTCGGTTGGGATCGATGGTTATGGTGACCCGATCGCCGAGTTTTGCGCCGCAGCGGCGGAGGAAGGCGCCCAGGCCCCAGGCCCGGCCTTCTTTGGCCACCAGTGTGCCGATGTTGCGGCCGTCGGGTGCGAGGAGCTGGAAGCGGCCGCGGACGATTTTTTTCAGCGCCGCGGGGACGGTGATCACGGCGTAGGTGCTGGCGGCCTTGGAAAGTTTGTACTTGAGCCAGACTTTGCCGTCTTTTGTGAGGCCGTGGTCGCGGAGAACTCGCTGCGTGGACCGCTTGGATCGGTTCCGCAGCAGCATGTTGTCGATTTGTTCTTGGGTGACTTGTGCCCGACCGGCCCGTAAAGGCTGGGGCCGAACTGCTGGATTACTGGCGACCAGGAGACGAAGGCGTGGAAGCTGAAGCGGTTCATGCCTGAGGCGACGCAGAGATCCTCCATGGCGCCGCGGTCCATGAGCGGGCCGTGTTTTTTAAGCACGGCGATGAGCTTTGCCTCCACCCCGGCAAGGATTTTTTTCCAATTGCGCGGGGGATCGCTGCGGATGCGATTGCCCTCGATTCGGACATTGGGCATGAGCCGGCAATATTCCAAGAGCACTTTTTCCGGCAGCGGGGCTTTCCAGAGGCGCTGGTTTCGGCTCAAGGCGGCGTGCATTTCGGGGAGGGCAACTTCGCCGGCCACGGCCAGAATCTTGTCGACGGCTTTGGGCAGGCCGTGTTTGGCAATGCCCTGGATGGTGAACCAGCCGGCCGGTTCGTCGAGCCAGCGGAAGGAATTGATTTGCATCAGCACCTGCCTGACGAGTCGCAGGTCGGCCGGATGGCGGCGCGTGACCATCCGCTGCAGGCGGGCAAGGGCGGCCAGACCGTGGAAGTAGATTTCTTTTTTCGCCAGGTCGGCGATTGCCTGCACGGCGTCAACCTGGTCGGGGCGGACGGCCATACAATGTTTTGCCGGGTGTTTTTTGGCGGATTTTTCCGGGGCGTGTTTTGGGGTTGATTTTATTTTTTCCGGTTTTCCGGGGATGGATTTTCGGAGGTCGATTTTAACGATTTTGAAGTTGGGTGGGCGGCCCAACAATTTTGCCGCGACGGCCAGGACTTGGAGCGACATGCCTACGGCGGTGAGTCCTTTTTCGGCCAGTTCGGCTTCTATATCATGTGCCGGTGCGGGCAAGAGTTTGTCGATCAGGGCCAGGGCCTGGTCCATGGCCGGGGTGGAGATTGAACTGGGGACGGGGCGTTTTTTGAGGAGTTTGAAGCAGATTTGGCGGACGCGTTCGCGTGTGATGCCGTAGCGGTCGCCGATTTCGGTAAGGGTATGTGTTTGCCCGTCCTCCCAGCCGTAATAGCCCATGAGGATTTCGCGGTTTCGCTTGGAAGGCGAAAAGGCGAAGATGCGGGTAAATTCGGCTTCGAGGGTTAATTGGGGCATGATTTTCGGTTGCAGGGGGTGGCGATGTTACATTCGCGCCTCACCGGCCATGCTTGCATGGCGGCTGTTGGCGGCTATTGGATTTCAAGTAAGTAATGTCGTAAGGAACTAGGCAAAACTCCGGGAGCAAGCTCCCGGGCTAAACTTTTAATATGGCAAATATACGCTGACTTTCATTCTTTATCTTTTTTTATAATTAACCCGGGGGCCAGGAGAATTTTCGGCCGGCGAGCATGTGGAAGTGGAGGTGCATGACCTCTTGCCCGGCGTCGGGCCCGCAGTTGGTCACTGCGCGGTATCCGCCGGAAAGCCCCAGTTTTGCGGCGATGGCGCCCATGACGGCAAATAAGTGGCCGACGAGGGGCTCGTCTTCGGCGGACACGTCGTTGACGGTGGGTATTTCCTTTTTGGGGATGACGATCAGGTGCGTGGGGGCATGGGGATGGATGTCTTCAAAGGCCAGGCAGAGGTCGTCTTCATATACGATGCGGGCGGGGATTTCGCGGTCGATTATTTTCTTGAAAATGTTTTTTGCGGCCATGATGGGACTCGTTTGAATAACGATATGCTCTGGAGCGAGCTCGGGACTTTTTACGTTGGGGCAAGGCATAAACTGCTGCCCCCAAACATTGCTATTTGAAATCCATGGGGATGCCTTCATCGGCCAGCAGAACCGGGATGCCGTCGCGGATTGGGTAGAGGACCTGGCCATCTTGGCGCAGCAAACCCTCTTGGATTGGGCTGGTCAGGGGCCGTCCGGCCCTGTCGTTCACCTGGCCGGCGGCGATGGCTTGATTGAGCCGGTCGAGAACATGCCCTTCGGCGACGCGGAGGGGTTGACGGCTGAGCGGGCAGACGACGATTTCCAACAGTTTTTGATTGATCATGGTCTTCCTCACTGCGGAAGTAGTAAATATTAGGATGCCGCATTTCGCCCTGCTTGACAAGGGGGGGTGGAGATGAGTAAATGATTTATTCCCAAGTGCACGAATAATAAGGATTGGGGATTTATTGTCATGGAGTACCATAAGAATATTGAGGAATATCGTGCCGGAGCGGCCTTGTTGCGGAAAGCCGTGGCCGGGATGTCCAAAGAACAATTAATTACCCGGCCGATAGCGGGCAAATGGTCGGCGCTGGAGGTGGTTTGTCACCTGGCCGATTTCGAGATTATATATGCGGACCGGATGAAGCGGATCATCGCCGAGGAAGGGCCGACGATGATCGGCGGCGTCCCGGACTTGTTCGCCTCCCGGCTGGCTTACCACAGCCGCGAATTGGAAGAAGAGCTTTCGCTCATTGAATTAGTGCGCAAACAGGTTGCGCACGTTTTAAGCTCACTGGCGGAATCCGATTTTCAACGGCACGGCATCCATAGTGAATATGGTCCCCTGACGCTGGAGACCGTATTGATGCGGGTTACGAACCATATACCGCACCACGTGGGTTTCATTGAGGAAAAACGCAAGGCGCTGAATATCTAAGGCTTCCTATAAGAACAACGTTACACCTGCTAAAAAACCATGAATACAAACAACGGGAAAAAACGTCTTTTCGTGACAGAGGACGGAAAAAACGTGGTGGTCACGTTTGCGCTGGTTAGTTCGCTGTTTCTCCTTTGGGGATTTTGCAACGGGATGATCGACGTGATGGACAAGCACTTTCAGGAAGAGTTGCACTTGACATTGGCGCAGTCGGCGAACGTGCAATGGGCGCATTATTTAGGTTACTTTTTGATGTCGCTTCCCGCGGGGTGGCTGGCGAGCAAACTGGGATACAAGGGCGGCATAATGGCGGGTCTTATGATGGTTGCCGCGGGCGGATTATGGTTTGTGCCGGCGACGCAAATCGCGGAGTTTTGGGCGTTTTTGGTGGGCGTTTGTTTTATCGCGTCGGGTCTTACATTTTTGGAGACGATAGCCAATCCTTACACGACGGTGCTGGGCGATCCGCATTACGCCGCGGCGCGGATCAATCTGGCCCAATCGGCCAACGGCATCGGCTGGATTCTTGGCCCGATAGTGGGGGCTTTGTTTTTTTATTCCAAGGACGCCTCTGGACAAAGCACGGGCAGCCAGACGCTTTGGATACCTTACGCGGCCATTGCCGTCGTGGTTACGATATTGACGATTATTTTTTATTTTGCCGAGGTTCCGGACATCAAATCGAAGGACGATTATCATCTGGACGACGCCGCGCCGGGGACTTCCAGATCGATCTGGACGCACCCTCATTTCGTATTCGCCATAGCCGCCCAATTTTTCTATGTCGCGGCGCAGGCGGGCATTTTCAGTTTCCTGATCAACTACATGACCTCGGAGCCGGTAATTCCATCCTCGTGGTACAACGAGACGACGAAGAAGCGGGATTGGATCGAAGTGAACACGGCGTTTTACAAGCAGGACATAAAGAATTTGCCGGCGTTTGCCGAGCGGCTGAAGGAGAAATCGGACCCGGTATCGGCGTTTATTTCCGGCCAGTTGTCGGAAAAAACCCGCGACATCTTGGCCGGCTACCAGGGGGAGGCGGGGGCGGCGTCGCTTTTGTCGAATTTGGCTTCCGACTTGAACAAGATCGTGAGACAGGATCCGAGACGGGTCAAGGCGGACGAGATCCTCTGCGTTCCGTCGCGCTTCAGCGGGATCAAACTCGGCGAAAATACCCGGAAACTAATGGAGCAAAAGGACAAGGAGGACGCGCTCGTTGCGGAAGAAAAAAAGGCTTTGGCGGAGAATAACCCCGAGGCGATAAAAGTGCTGAGGGTCGAACTGCAAAAGGAGCGCGTGAACCTGCTCATTTTGAACCGCCGCCTTTTACAGGACGCATACCCGGATTATCTGCCATTTGACGACGGCGTTTACTGCATCAGCAACAATGGCGCCTCGCTGCTTGCGTCATTCGGTTTCATTTGTTTTCTGATCGGGCGGTTCAGCGGCGCCATGCTGCTGAAGAAATTTACCGCGCACAAGGTTTTGGGGCTTTACGGGTTGTTGAACATAATCGCCTGCCTGTTGGTTTTCTTGAAGCTGGGGTGGTTGTCTGTGACGTGCGTATTTTTGAGCTACTTTTTCATGTCGATCATGTTTCCGACCATTTTCGCATTGGGGATTTTTGGCCTTGGCGCGCGGGCGAAAAAGGCGTCGGCGTTCATAGTGATGGCGATCATGGGCGGGGCGATTTTGCCGAAGTTGATGGGACACGTGGCGGACATGTACGACATGTCGCGGGGATTTATCGTGCCGTTGGCTTGCTTCGCTTTTGTGGCCGTTTACGGTTTCGCCTGGCCGAAGCTGAGCAAATCTGAGTCATTGAACGGCGTGCCGGCGGGCGGCGGTCATTGATCATTAATCGGGTTTAATTGCCCAACGCCGAACAAGAATACAGGGAATGCATTTTGCTCGTCGAAACAAAGAGAGGAAAATTTTTGTTTTTTTAACCGGGGGATCGATTTATGCCACAGACTTATGACGGCATCGGCACGACATATTATGGGAAGCGGAATCTTCAGGGCCGCAGCGGGGTTTGCCAGCATTGCGGGCATTCGGTGAGGCTTCTTTCCTACGAAACGCGGCTGTGGTTCGTGGTTTTTTTCATACCGGTGATCCCCTTGGGCAAGAAGCAGATAATAGATTTATGTCCACGGTGCAAGCGGCACCGAGTGGCGTCTTTGGCGAAGTGGAAAGAGGTGGAGGCCGACTCGCTGCGCAAGGCGATACAAAAGGCGGAAGCCGATCCGCATGATCCCGCGGCGGCCATAGAGTTGCACAAGGTGATGGCGGGTTTCAAGCGGCGCGAGGACGCCTGCGCCTGGCCGAGGTCATGTGCGGACAATTCCCGGAGAATTTCGAGGTGCAAATGCACCTGGGCTATTGGCACACCTATGACGGATCGCTGGAAAAATCCAGGGGATATTTTGCCAAGGCCTTGGAGATTAAGCCGGATGATCCTGGGGCGAAACGGATGGCGGCGTTGGGGTGCATAGACGCGGGCGAACTGGATCGGGCGGAGAACCTGCTTACGGGCATGGATGTGCCCGGAGGGAACCAGGCGCCGGACGCGATCCGGGCATTGGCCGACGGATATCAGGGGCGAGGCGAGCACGGCAAGGCCCTGGAGCTTTACAACGCGCTTTTGCAAATGATGCCGGCTCTGGCTCAAAGCAAGGAATTGCGGAAGCGGATAAAGGCCTCGGAAAAGGCGCTTGGGCAAACAAAGACGTCGCTGCCGAGGCTGAAGAGGAATTATCGCATTTTGTACGCGTGCCTGGGTGTGGCGGCGGCGGTGATAGTCGGTTTTTTGGGTTGGAATTTTTACGAGGCCGGTCATCAAACGCTTTACATCGTCAATCAATTGAAGGCGCCGGTGGGCGTTACGATTGACGAGGGGATCAGTTATACGGTGCCGAGTCGCTGCCGCCAGAGTGTGATTTTGGGGGAAGGCGAGCATCATGCGATAATCCGGGAGCAGGGTAAAGAGGCAAAGGCCGTGGATTTTCGGATACACAAGGATTTTTTCGAGAGGTTTTCCGAGCGGACGGCATTCGTGCTGAATCCGGGCGGTGCGGCGGTTTTATTGTGGGAGGAAATCGTTTACCGCCCGGCCAAAGGCCCGGCGCCGGCGCAGGAGCGCGTCCGTATAGGATCCATTATGGGCAGGAGTTTTTTACCATCCGCGACGTGGACTATGCGTTTCAAGCGGCGCCGCAGCGGATGATGATCGACAAGGAGAAAGGGCACTTGATCATGACGCAGCTTACGGTTTTGGAGTTGGAGCCGGCGGCGATATTGGCGAGTTTTCCCGAGGGCACTCCGCCCGAGGAACTGGCCGCATTCGCCGAGCAGCAGTTGCGGCTCGATCCGGGCGACGCGGATTTATTGCAGATTTACACGGGATTAATGGTCTATATGAAGCAGGCCGAGCGTTGCCTGGACTTTTTGGCGGGGGGGCTGGGGAAGCGGCCGGTAAATATTGAGTGGCACCGCATGTATCAAGAGGTTTGCTTGTTGACCGGCCGGGAAAAGGCGATGATAGCCGAGTACGAGAAGATGCAGGCGGAGGGGCCGGAAGATTCGGCTTTGCTGTATTTGCTGGGCCGCGTGGTTGCGGAGCGGAATAAAGCCGAGGAGTATTATCGACGGGCGATCAAGGCCGATGCGAAGAACGCGTATCCATATTATGCCATGGCGTTCCACTGCACGACGCGGGGAGATTATTCCGATGCCGAGGGCTATGCCCAGGACGCGTGCCGGTTGAAGCCGAATCACCTGGCCATGAGCGAGCTGCTTTATGACATACGATTTGCGCTGGGCGAGTACGGCAAACTGGAGGGGGAGTTGCGGGAAGAGCGGGGCAAAGAGCCGTTGGATCTTAGCGTGCAGGGCAGGTTGCTGCAGGTGCTGATGGCCGCCGGTTTGGCGGCTGGGGCCCGGGAGGCGGATGAGGCCTTTGCCCGAGAGGTTGCAGAGAAGGCGCCCGGCGATCCGGCTCAACTCGCCTTGCAGAGCCGGATGAAGTTGCAATATCTGGAGGGGGACATGAAGGGGCTTCAGGCCAGCGCGGGGAATTTGAAGCGGCCGGGAGCGACCGGGCGGGAATCGTTTGTGGCGAACATCGAGTTGGGCAATGCCGAGGAGGCGGAGGCGGCGCTGGCGGCCGGGGGCGGCGATGCCGAGCAAATCAACGCCTTGCTTATGTCGCTGGCTTGGAGCCGGAGGGGCGAAGATCAAAAGGCGGACCAGTGGAGGCAAAAGGCGATCAGTGCCCTGCGGTCGGGAAGCAACTACGACAAAATGGGCGCCGCGCTATTGGAGAAGAAGGAGGTTGAAACGGATCAGCTCGACGACGTGATGCTTTCGCCCAGAAACAAGGCCGTATGGCTGGCGGTCATGGCCGGCGTTTGCACAGAGAAGCGGAATGAATTGCTGCGATACGCCGATAAGCTCAACACGGACACATACTTTCCGCACCGGTTCTTGCAGCAGGTGATTGGCGAGATGCGGCGGCGGTGAAGCGGGTGCATTTTAGAGCGATGTTCAAAATGGCGCAGCGGCGCGTATTTCTGTCAAATTTACCGGGAGCGACCATGCCGACCAACGCCGACCATCGCGTTGCGATGGTGCCCGGTCGGTGCCCGATGGTGCCCCCCGGGCTAAACTTATTCAGCGCGAGCGGTGGTCGCGGCATTACATACTTAGAGCTTGTCCCAAAACAGAAAAATACAATGATGGCAAGAGGTTATAAAAATATATTCCCGGTGATTTAGCCCTCACCCCAACCCTCTCCCAAAGGGAGAGGGGACTTTTAGGATATGATTTTATTTTCCGGAGGGCCGGATGCGGACGAGGACTACGCCGTGTCGGCCGACATTGGCGGAGAATTGGTTTTCGAACTCGCCGAGGTCTTTTTGCCGCCACAGGTCGCGGACGATTTGTTTGCCGGAGAGGCCGAGGTCGGACCAGTTTGCGGTGACTTTATTTGTAACTTCGCCGCGGTTGAAGAGTCCGGCGGCGATGGAGCCGTCTTCCATTTCTGTCGCCCAGACTTCGAGGTTATCGGTTTGCGACACGCGGCGGGCTGTCCTGCCGAGGGGGTCCTGGTCAACATCGAGCACTTCGTCATTGGTAAGGAGATTGAGGGTGAATTCGTCGAGTTGCGTGAGATCACAGCCGAGCAGGAGTGGCGAGGCGAGCAGGCACCACATGCTCACCTGGGTGTATTGTTCGTTGGGCGAGAGCCTGGTGGGGCGGAGGTTTCCCCAGCCGACCACGCCCACGGTGAGCGCGTCGGCGTTGTTCCAGTGGCCGGGTTGGGAGGATTTTTCGTGCGCCGGTTGCAGGAAGCAAATGTTTGTAATGCTTGCCCAGGCATCTCTAATTTCGGGGGTGGTTTGCCAGCAATTGCCGCCGATATCATCGCCCATTTCACGGAACCCGCCTGACCCGACGACGCTAAAGATCATATCGCGGTGGGCGTTATGCAACGAGGCGGTGAGCGTCTGGTAGATTACTTTCAGGCCGGGCAGACCTTTTTCCCTGTTCAATTGGGCGTAGGTGCCCCAATTGAATTTGTAGTAGTCGAACCCCCAATCGGCGAAGCGTTGGATGTCTTTTGCCTGTTGGGCGGAGGTTTCGGCGGGGTCGTCGGCGACATAGGAGCCGCGTGGCGCATAGATACCCGCTTTTAATCCTTTACTGTGGATAAAGTCGCAGAGGGCCTTCATGTTGGGGAATTTTTTATTGGCGTTGATCATGCCTTTATCGTCGCGGGGATCGCCTTGGAGCATGGGGTCGCTGCTGCCGGGCTTGATGTCCCAGCCTTCGTCGATGTTGATGTAGGTCCAGCCGTGGTTGATAAGCCCGCTTTGGGCCATGGCGATGGCGGCGGAACGGACTTTCTCGTCGTCAACAGTGCGTGCGAAGCAATTCCAACTGCTCCAGCCCATGGGCGGAGTGATGGCGAGGGTATCGCCGCAGACGATTTTCAAATCGCGTTGGTCCTGGCCCAGGTTATTTTTGGCTTTGAGGATGACGATATAATCTCCGCGATTTTGGATGGAGCCGGTGATGCGGCCGGTTTGGGGATCGATTTGCAGGCCGTCGGGGAGATTTTGGGCGGCGAAGGCGATGGGACGGCGGCCGGTAGCGGAGACGGCGAAGAGGAAGGGGGAGCCGGGACGGACGCCGAAACCCCGGGGGCCGGTAATGCAAGGCGTAAGCGGCGGGGGGGGCGTAAGGATCAGCGGCTCTTCGGGCGGCGCGAGGATGGCTTCGGGGCGATCGCCGGTGAATTCGATTTTGGCGTCGGCCCAATCGGCATGATCGTGGGTGATGCCGGTTTCGACTTTATCGACCATGAGGAGGAGGATTTTTACGCTCTTGAGATTTACGTTAACTTTTTTGGGGGCGCGGCCGGCTCTCATGACGTCGCTTTTCCACAATTCGCGGCCGTCGCCGATAAGGCGGAACACGACGGTGGCCTCGGGGCTATTTTTTTCTTCATCGTCTATGCCCACCGAGGCGGTGAAGCGTTGGGCGTCTCCTTTGAGATCGATGTATAGGGTGCTGACGGCATGGGTGCCCAAACCGTGTTCGAATTTCTTCCCGCCGATGGCAAGGGGATGGCCGTTGACGGATTTATTCGCCTGGGGTTGGCCGGAGGACTGCTGGACCTTGCTTAAGTCGAGGGAATCGAGCATGACGGTTTCGGCGGCGCGGGCGGGCAAGGCAAGCGACAAGGCGGCCAATAGCGTTGCGGCCGAGAGCATGGCCGCCGAGGCTGGAGAAAAAGACCTGGCGTTCAGTGGAGTCATGATGGTTTACTCCTATGGCAGGCAGAGCCCGCACTCATTAAAAGACAAGGGTTGTCAACATCTATAATCATAACAGAGATGGGACGGGAACTCAATAAAACATTCGGGCAAGCGGCGGACTTCCAATTATAGTTTCCTTGATTTTCAGATGCATTGTCAATGGATGGCGACCGGAGAGAAAGGCGGGTTTCCCGCCAAAACGGCTTAAAACGCAGGGATTTTCGCTGAAAATGACGGCAAAGGCCATGATTATTCGGAGAAAACAAGTTTACCATCAATCGGTCAGGGAATATTGATTGGGCGGGTCGGAGCGGGACACAAGGCCCAAGACTCAATTGAGCCGGTTAGTTCAATTTATAGGCCATGGGAATTTGGCTTCCTGGAACTGGTTATAGTGCCGCGGACATGTTTGCAAACGAATTTTGCCCGACTGGATGCCAGGCGCGATCTAGAGCGCATCTAACTTCAGTGTAGCGGGTGCCATGGCCACGCTTGCGTGGCCATGTGACAAAAATCTCGGGAAATCATGCCCACGACCAGCGTGGGCATGCCACCCCACACGCTATACTGATCTGAGAAACGCACTAGACCAATGACAGCCGAATAAATTAATGTCGTGTGACACATGTAAAAATCCGCTCCCCGACCATGCAAGCATGGTGCCCGGTCGCGGCTAAACAAGACAACGAGATTTATTACCTGACCTACAATAAATCTAAGGGGCAAGCGAAGGGGACCTGCCATGCGACCGTCTTCGAAGCTCGGATTCAAGAGAAGGAAACGGCAGTAAAAAGCCCAGCAAACCAGGTAAAATGAAAATAAAAAATAATTGGTAAAAAAAGCATTATTTTCCAAACATATATGACTAAATACGTTAAGACTTTTTATTTGTCGTAAAATTATTTGGCTCAAAAGGAGGGTAGCCGGAAACGAGTGAAGTTATTAAAGTTTTAGCGACGATAACAGATATAAGGAAAAGAAGGATTGTATGTGCAGGTCAATTCGCATTGCAACCGCGGTGGTTTTTGCATTTCACGTAATGGTGGGTTGTTGTTTTCACCATGCGCATGCGAGCGAGTGCAATGATCAAACTCCGCCATCCAAGGCAGATTCTGCATCGCACAGCCCTGGCAGCGATAAGCATCATGAGCAGCATGGGCAGAACGATTGCCACTGTGTGAAGTGCTCATTCGTCCGTTCAACGAGCGTCACGATTTCCAAATCGCTTTCGCAGTTTTGGCAGGCGAAGTCGATACCGTTGACCGGCGATTGTTCCGCGTGGCGGTGTGTTTCCGGCGAGCAACACTCTTTAACGGTAGTCCGGCTTCTGTGGCCAACCCGTCTACATCTTGTTAATCAAGTCCTGATGATTTGATTTAGCGTTCTTATTTGGTTGGCCGGAATGTGATGCGGCGCATGCGCGGCGTGCATCACGTAGCGTGCGAGATTTCCCCCCTTAAACAAAAGTTGCGGCATTCGCCAACTGGGAAGCAATGTCGCGTAGGTCATTCTACCGGTTGTTGATCCCGGCCGGAGAGAGTATCGATAAACGACTCAACAAGCGGTGGATACGCGGAATACATGGGATTCAAAGCGATATTTCGACTTAACTGAAAGAAGCGATTATGAACACTTCAATAACCCAACGGATAAAGCATTGCAAACGATGGTGTTTGCCGGGCCTCGTAATAGTTGCGGCGGCTGCGGCGCTGCTTGCGGGGTGGATTTGGATGCCCGAGATTGAGAACATGCTCTTGCGGATTCCGGTTCTATCGGGAGCGAGCGGAGAGGGGGACGGCGATTCCGCAGAGCACGGCGGGCACGCGGGCGGGGGGCATGGCGCAGCCGCGCCGAGCAGGGCCATGCACATGAAGGAGAAGAGCAGGACGAGGATGCCGACGATCACGAGCATGAGGCGCATAAAAAATACGATCACCCGCACGACGAGGCCACGGCCCTGAAGCTGAGCGACCAGGCCAAGGCCAACATCGGGCTGAGCCTGGCGCGGGTGGAGTTAAAAACGTTTGAGCGGACGATCTCGGTGCCGGGCATGGTGATCGAGCGGCCGGGGCGGTCTACCTTGGAAATCACGGCGCCGATGGCGGGTGTGGTCACGCGGATCCGCGCGATCCAAGGCGAGGCGGTGCGGGCCGGGCAGGCGCTGTTTGAAATCCGTTTGACGCATGAAGACCTGCTGCAACTGCAAACCGAGTTTCTCCGCACCGTGGAGGAGCTGGACGTGATCCAGCAAGAGGTGGGTCGGCTGGAAAAGGCGGCAGCGGACGGGGCCATCGCCGGCAAAACGCTTCTGGAGCGGAAGTACGAGCAGCAAAAACAACAGGCCGCGCTGCGCTCGCAGTGGCAGGCCTTGTTGTTGCACGGGCTGACGGCGAAGCAGGTGGACGACATCGTTTCCGAGCGGAGGCTGCTGCAAAACGTGACGGTCGGCGTACCCAAGACGGAAGACGGGCCGGGCGGCGATCTCACCGAACTCCGGCTGCACGTTCAGCAATTGAAGGTCAACGTGGGGAAGTACGTGGCCGCGGGGGATAATTTATGCGTGCTGGCCAATCACGGGGAGTTGTACATCGAAGGCAAGGCCTTTGAGCAGGAGGCCGAGGCCATAAACCGGGCGGCGGCCAAGGGCTGGAAGGTTTCGGCGGCGAGGGAGTCGAACGACGAGGGCGGGGGCACGGTCGAGAATTTGACGATTTTATATTTGGACGACCGGGTGGATGCGGACTCGCGGGCGTTTCATTTTTACGCCACGCTGCCGAATAGGCTGGTGCGCTGCGATCAGGCCGCGGACGGGCGGCGGTTTATTTACTGGCAATACAAACCCGGACAACGGATGACGCTTAGGATTCCGGTGGAGCAATGGAGCGATCGCATCGTGCTGCCCATCGAGGCCGTGGCGCAGGAAGGGCCGGAGTGGTACGTTTTCCAGAGCTACGGCGATCATTTCGACCGGCGGCCGGTGCACGTGGAGTATCATGACCAGCAGTGGGCGGTCGTGGCCAACGACGGGGCCATACCGCTGGGCAGCGAGTTGGCCGCCTCGGGCGTGCATCAAATGCAGTTGGCCCTGAGGAACAAGTCCGGCGGGGCGGTCGATCCGCATGCGGGACACAATCACTAGGAAATGATGAGGGATGAAGGATGAGGGATGAAGGATGAGGGATGAAGGATGAGGGATGAAGGATGAAGGATGAATTTACAATGCTAAAACTTTGGTTACCACGCAGAGTGCTGACTGAAGGCAGTTAATGGAACACGATTGGGAAGATAACTATGCTGAACACTATAATCCGTTTTTCGTTACGTTACAGGCTGTTGATGATAGCCTTTGCGCTGGTGGTGCTGGTGTACGGGGGCTACATTCTTTACCACCTGCCCATCGACGTTTTTCCCGACCTTGACCGGCCGCGGGTGACGGTGATGACGGAGGCGCCGGGTCTTGCGCCGGAGGACGTGGAGCGTTTTGTTACCCGGCCCTTGGAGGCGGCGCTGAACGGGGCGACTGGGGTGCAGGCGGTGCGGAGTTCGTCGGGCATAGGGCTGTCGGCGGTGCAGGTGGAGTTTGCCTGGGGGAGCGACATTTATGTCAACCGGCAGATTGTGGCGGAAAAGATCGCCCTGGCCGCCGAAGACATGCGCGGCTACCGTCCGCAGATGGGGCCGATTTCCTCGATCATGGGACAGATAATGATCATCGGCATGTGGAGCGAGGGCGGGAAGACGTCGCCGATGGAGGTCCGCACGCTGGCCGACTGGGTCGTGCGGCAGCGGCTTTTGACAATACCGCGCGTCGCCCAAGTCATTACGATGGGCGGCGGGCGCAAGCAGTACCAGGTGTTAGTCAACCCCAACTCCATGCGCAGCTACGGAGTGACACTTAACGAGGTCGAGCGGGCGATGGCGGCCAGCAATACGGACGCCACGGGCGGTTATCTGAACCAGGGGGCGCACGAATACATGGTGCGGTGCATGGGGCGGTTGCAGGGAGTGGAAGACATAGAAAACGTGGTGGTCAAGGCGGACAGCGAGCGGCCGATTCTGCTGGGGCAGGTTGCCCGGGTGATAGAGGCGCCGCAGGTGAGGCGCGGGGATTCGGCGGTCAACGGAGCGCCGGCGGTGATGCTCACGGTGGCCAAGCAGCCGGGGGCCGACACGCGGCTGCTGACCGATCAGATAACGGCGGCCCTTAAGGATTTGAGGGCCAGTCTGCCGCTCGACATCCGCATCAACCCGGAGGTATACCAGCAGAAGGCGTTTATCGAGCTGGGGATCCGCAACGTGATCGAGGCCCTCAGGGACGGCGGCATTCTGGTGGTCGTTATTCTTTTCCTTTTCCTGTTGAACTTCCGCACGACGTTCATCACGCTGACGGCGATTCCGCTTTCGATAGTGATCACGGGCCTGGTGTTCAGGTGGTTCGGGATGTCGATCAACACGATGACGCTGGGTGGATTGGCGGTGGCGATAGGCGAACTGGTGGACGACGCCATCGTGGACGTGGAAAACATCTATCGGCGCTTGCGGGAGAACAAGCAATCGGCCGATCCCAAGCATGCGCTTCGGGTGGTGTACGAGGCGAGCAGCGAGGTGCGGAACTCGATAGTTTTCAGCACGATAATTGTGGTGCTGGTGTTTGTGCCGTTGTTTGCCTTAAGCGGCATGGAGGGCCGCTTGTTTTCGCCCTTGGGCGTGGCCTACATTGTGTCGATTTTGGCATCGCTGCTCGTATCATTGACGGTGACGCCGATACTTTCCTACTGGCTATTGCCGAACGCGCGGATCATAGGGCACGACAGGGACGGCTTTTTGCTGCGGTGGCTGAAGTGGCTGGTGGGATTCGCGATACGCTTCGGCATCCGGCATCCCTGGCCGGTTCTGGGTGCCGTGGCCGCGGCCATGTTTATCAGTCTGGCGGCGGTATCGCATTTGGGGCGGGACTTTTTGCCGCCGTTCAACGAGGGGACCGTGCAGCTCGACGTGGTGTTGCCGCCGGGCGACTCGCTGGAGACATCCAACCGGATCGCCGGGATGGTGGAAGGGCGGCTGAAGAACATTCGCGGGGTGGTTGCCTTTGGTCGGCGGACGGGTCGGGCGGAAATGGACGAGCACGCCGAGGGAGTGAACATGTCGGAGATCATCGTCAGTTTCGATCCGAAGTTGGGGCGCAGCCGGGAGGAGATCATGGCCGAGATGCGGGAAGAGCTGAGCCAGGTACCCGGCGCGGTGATTGCGGCCGAGCAGCCCCTGCAGCACGTCATTGCCCAGATGCTTTCGGGCGTGAAGGCCCAGATTGGGATCAAGCTTTACGGCGACGACCTGGACGTATTGCGGGCCAAGGCGAACGAGATGAAGGCGGCGATCCATGACGTGCGCGGCGTGAAGGACTTGATGGTGGAGCAGCAGATCGAGATACCGCAACTCCGCATCAACCTGGATCGGAAGGCCCTGGCCGCCAACGGATTGAACTCGGCCGAGGTGAACGAGCTGGTGGAGACGGCGATGAACGGGCGGGTGGTTTCGGAGATCGTGCTTGGGCAGCAGAAGTTCGACTTGCTGGTGCGGCTCGACGACCCGTTCCGCAACGATCCGCAGGAGTTGAAGCGGATGACTTTGAACCTGCCTCGCGGCGGCCAAATCCCCTTGAGCGCGGTGGCGGAGGTCGTCGATTCGAGCGGGCCGAACACCATCAACCGGGAGAACGTGCGGCGCCGGATCATCATCCAGTGCAACACGGCGGGGCGGGATTTGGGGGGCGTGGTGTCGGAAATCCAGCAGCGTTTGGGGCCCATTCAAGCTTCGCTGCCCACCGGCTATTTTGTCCAATACAGCGGGCAGTTCGAGAGCCAGCAGAGCGCCACCCGAACCATTGGCCTGTTGAGCCTGGTATCGCTGGCCTGCATGTTGCTGACGCTGTACACGCTTTTTCATTCGTTCAACCTGAGTTTGCAGGTGCTGGCCGCGCTGCCGATGGCCGCCATTGGGGCGGTGGCGGCGCTGGTAATTACGCGGCAATCGCTGACGGTGGCGAGCATGGTGGGATTCATTTCGCTGGCGGGGATCGCATCGCGCAACGGCATCCTGCTGATTGCGCACTACATGCACCTGGTTCGCCATGAAGGGGAGCAGTTCAGCGCGCAAATGATCGAAGCGCCGGCAAGGAACGGCTTGCCCCCATGCTGATGACGGCACTGACGGCGGGCATTGCGCTGGTTCCGCTGGCGCTTGCGGCCGGTCAGCCGGGCAAGGAAATTCTTTATCCGGTGGCGACGGTGATCCTGGGCGGACTTATCAGTTGCACCCTGCTGGACTTTTTCGTTCGCCCGGCGTTGTTCTGGACCTTCGGCAGGAGGGCGGCCGAACGGGTGTTGAGCCATCACCGCCAAGAACCAGACCTGAGGGAAACAGAATTTCAGCCTCAGCATGGCCCTTTAGCGCCATACCGAATAGACGCCACTGCTCACAGTGCACACGCCCGAGCACCGCATTCACAGACTTTGCCGGACGATTACAGCCGCGAGAAGAGGGGAATGAGCAAATACTAATCACCGTGCTTTCACGGCGCGAACCTGCCAGGGGATTCACTGGAGCCGGGCCGTATCGGCTCTGATTTGCTTTAGGACATTGTTTTCCAGACTTTCAATAGATCGGGTCCCTTGCCTTTGGCAATATAATGGCATGGGCAGTCTTTGGAATGGATTTCACCTTGTTCTTACCCGCGAGGAGTTCTATAATTTTCCTCATAATAATTATTAATACTCAGTCTCCGGGAGCAAGCTCCCGGGCTATTACCAGTCAGATAAATTATGTCGTATGACACATGCAAAAAACCCGCTCCCCGACCATGCTAAGCATGGTGCCCGGTCGCGGCTAAACAAGATTACGACATTAGTTTCCTGACCCGCAATAAAATTTTATGCAACATTCATTCATTACCTGATATTCAATAGTGTTGAAAGCTAATCTATGAAAGCCGCCGAACTGTTTGTGCGATGTTTGGAGCATGAGGGGGTGAAATATCTATTCGGATTGCCGGGCGAGGAAAACCTGGACGTGATGGACGCGATGCTGGAGAGTTCGATCAAGTTCGTCACTACCCGGCACGAGCAGGCGGCGGCATTCATGGCCGACGTTTACGGGCGGCTGACGTGCAAGGCGGGGGTGTGCCTGGCGACTTTGGGGCCCGGGGCCACAAACCTGATAACCGGCGTGGCCGACGCGCACCTGGACTACGTGCCGATGGTGGCCATATCGGGCCAGGCCTCGACCACGGCCATGCACAAGGAGAGCCACCAGCAACTGGACTTGCTGAACCTGTTCCGGCCGATCTCGAAGTATTGCACGCAGGTGATCGAGCCGCAAACGGTTCCGGAGGTGGTGCGGAAGGCGTTCAAGCAGGCGCAGACTGGGCGGTTCGGCGTGAGCTACATCGATTTTCCCGAGAACGTGGCAAAGATGGAGGTGGAGGGGCTCAAGCCGCTTGCGGTGCACGAGGCGGTGCCGCCGGTGCCGTCGCCGGTGCAGATTCAACGTGCGGCGGAGATGATTGACAAGGCCCGCTGCCCGATAATTCTGGCCGGCAACGGCGTGGTGCGGGCGGGGAGCACGGAGTCGCTTTTGAATTTCGCCGAAAAGCTCAATATACCGGTGGTAGAGACATTTATGACGAAGGGGGTGATCCCGTCGTCGCACCGCTTGTGCCTGGGCACAGTTGGGCTGAAGGCGCACGATTACGTGCTGTGCGCGTTCGATCGGGCGGATTTGATCATCTGCGTGGGATACGACATGGTGGAGTACCATCCGCATCCCTGGAACCCGGACAAGCGACGGAACATCATCCACTTTAGCGCGATTCCGGCCGAGGTGGACGAGCATTATACCGTGGCCCTGGAGGTGCAGGGGCACGTGGGGTGGGCGCTCAGGAGCGTGGCGGAGCTGGTGAAGCCCAAGCAGAGTTTTCCGCTGGAGAATCTGCGCAAGGCGATTGCGGCGGAGATGTCGGAGATGGCGGATGACGATTCTTTTCCGCTTAAGCCGCAGCGGATCGTGTGGGACATTCGCCGGGCGCTGGCGCCGGACGCGACGGTGATCTGCGACGTTGGTGCGCACAAGCTTTGGATGGCCCGCATGTATCCGGCCGAGCGGCCGAACACGTGCATCATATCGAACGGGTTTGCGGCGATGGGGATCGCTCTGCCCGGGGCGATCGCGGCCAAGCTGGCGTTTCCGGAACGAACCGCGGTGGCGGTTTGCGGGGACGCGGGTTTTCTGATGAACAGCCAGGAGTTGGAAACGGCGCTTGAGGATCGGCACGCCGATCGTGGTGATCATTTGGACCGACAACGGGTACGGGCTGATCGAGTGGCACCAGTTGCAGCAGTTCGGCCGCATCAGCAACGTGCGATTCGGGAATCCGGATTTCGTGAAATTCGCGGAGAGCTTTGGGGCCAAGGGATACCGGGTGCGGGCGGCCGGGGAGTTGCTGCCGATCATCAAGCAGGCCGTGGCGGACAATACGGTGGTGGTGATCGACTGCCCGGTGGATTATTCGGAGAACATGAAGCTGAGCGAGAAACTGGAGAGGATGGTTTGCCCGGTGTGAAGTAAATGCAGAATGCAGAATGCAGAATGAGGAATTAATCAGCATTCATCATTCAGTATTCATCATTTTCTTTAAGGAGTGGTTCAATGCCGGAACATTTTCCGATTATGGTTCCCGGCGCAAGGGCGGCGGGGGAATTGGCCGAGGTGCGTGCGCCGTTCGACGGGTCGCTTATCGCCACGGTGGAGCAGGCGGACGGGGCGGCGGTGGAAAAGGCGATGGCCACGGCGTATTCGTTGTTTCGCAATCGCGATGCGTGGCTGAAGCCGGCGGAGCGGATCGCGGTGCTGGAAAAGGCGGCGGCGATTATGCAGTCGCGGCGGGATGAGTTGGCGCTGGAGGCGGCGCGCGAGGGGGGCAAGCCGCTTGTGGATTCCCGCGTCGAGGCCGATCGGGCAATAGACGGGATGAAACTTTGCGTGCAGCATCTGCGGACGCAGGCGGGGAGCGAGATTCCCATGGGTCTAAATGCCGCGTCGGCGGGCAGGCTGGCTTTTACGCGGCACGAGCCGATAGGGGTGGTCGTGGCGTTTAGCGCGTTCAACCATCCGCTGAACTTGATCGTGCACCAGGTTGGTCCGGCCATTGCGGCCGGTTGCCCGGTGATCGTGAAGCCTGCCAAGGCCACGCCACTATCGTGTTTCCGCCTGGTGGGCATTCTCAGGGAGTGCGGATTGCCGGCCGAGTGGTGCCAGGCGCTTGTGACAACGAGCAACGACGTGGCGACCGAGATGATAAAGGACCGGCGGCTGGGATTTTTTAGCTTCATCGGCAGCGGCCGGGTGGGCTGGGACTTGCGGGCTAAGCTGGCGCCGGGGGCGCGGTGTTCGCTGGAGCACGGCGGGGTGGCGCCGGTCGTCGTGGCGGCCGACGCGGACTTGGACAATGCGCTGCCACTTATCTGCAAGGGTGGATTTTATCATGCCGGGCAGGTGTGCGTTTCGGTGCAAAAGGTTTTTGCGAACAAGGGCATCGCCCGGGGATTTGCCGAGCGCTTGGCCGGTTTGGCCGAGAAGTTGAAAGTAGGCGATCCCACGCTGCCGGAGACCGAGGTGGGGCCGCTGATACGGGAGTCGGAAGTAAAGCGCGTGGGCGAGTGGATGCGGGAGGCAAAAGACACGGGAGCGGAGGTTTTGTGCGGCGGGCGGGCGATTTCATCGCGGTTGTACGAGCCGACGGTGCTTTACAATCCGCCGGACGACGCGCGGGTGAGCACGCACGAGGTGTTCGGCCCGGTGGTGTGCGTTTATTCATACAATAATATCGACGAGGCCATTTCCCGGGCAAATGCGTTGCCTTTTGCGTTTCAGGCGGCGGTTTTTACGCGGGATTTGGATACCGCGATGCGCGTCACCCGGCGCTTGGACGCGGCGGCGGTGATGGTCAACGACCATACGGCCTTCCGCGTGGATTGGATGCCCTTTGCCGGGCTTAGGGAATCGGGATTGGGCACCGGCGGGATCGAATATACAATGGAGGACATGCAGGTTAAGAAGATGGTGGTGATACGGTCGAAAGAATTGTGAAAATGATGAGTGATGAATGATGAATAAAAAGACAGAAAGAATAGTTTTTTTATTTTAATAATTATTCAATATGGACATCCCTTTTTTGGCATCGATATTCGGGAGGCATGAATTTGTCGTGCGGCGGCTGCATTCGCTGCTGGGGCTCGTGCCGATGGGCGGGTATCTGGCCTTTCATCTGGCCACCAATGCCAGCATCCTGGATGGGGTGGACACTTATCAAAGGCGGGTGGACAGCATTTATACTTTGGGGGCCACGACTATTACCATCTTGGAATGGAGCCTGATTTATGTGCCGATATTGCTGCACGGTGTGATCGGGCTTATTATCGTGACGCGGGGGAAGCGGAATTTATATCATTATCCTTATTTGGAGAATTGGCGATA
The DNA here is from genome assembly GCA_963838495.1 of Pirellulales bacterium. GTDB lineage: Bacteria > Planctomycetota > Planctomycetia > Pirellulales > Thermoguttaceae > JBEKIK01. The sequence goes on from CAWIRC010000001.1 coordinate 3,216,935, forward strand.
TACGTTGCAGCGGGTGACGGGCGTGGTGGTCATGGCGTTTATCCTTTTTCACGTGTTTCAGATGAACGGCTGGTTTCGCTGGGAGTGGTGGACGGAGCACGTCGCCCGGCCGTATGGCGGGGCGGAGTTCGATCCGCAACACGCGGCCATAACTGCCGCGGCGGCCATTCAATCCTCGCTAATCGTGGAGATTATTTATGCCGTGGGCGTGATTTCGGCGGTGTATCACCTGGCCAACGGGTTGTGGACGATGGGGATTACCTGGGGCGTATGGACCACGCCTCATGCCCAGCGTTGGGCGAATATCCCCTGCGCGATTTTCGGCGTGGCCTTGCTCGTGATCGGGCTGGGGGCGCTTTTTGGGATGTTGAACATTGTTTTGCCGTGGGAGAAATTGAGCGACGCCAAGATCGTGCTTGGGCGGGGATAAAAAATGAATACAGAATGCTGCTGGAACAAGCTCCGGACAGATGAGTCTAGGGAAAACAATGTCATGAGGTAAAACAGAGCCGGGGCGTGTCGCCCCGGTGTTTCCGGGCCGGCACGGCCCGGCTCCGATAAGATTTATACGATAATCGATAAAAGCATTATTTCGCGACCGGCGGTCGCGGCTTTATGATGAAAACACCGCGGGTGATGGTCGTCGGCGGCGGATTGGCCGGGCTGGCGGCCGCCATGAAACTGGCCGAGCTGGATTGCGGCGTGGGCCTGATGAGCCTGCTGCCGGTGAAGCGCTCGCACAGTGCGTGCGCCAGGGCGGCATCAACAGCGTGAATAATCTTACCCGGCAACTGGGCGACAACGAGTGGAAGCACTTTGACGACACGGTGTACGGGGGCGATTTTCTCCAGCACCAGCCGCCGGTCAAGGAATTGGCCTACTGGGCGCCCAGGATCATCGACCTGATGGACCGGCTGGGCGTGACCTTCAACCGCACACCGGAGGGCTTTCGCGACCAGCGGCGGTTCGGCGGCACGCTTTACCGGCGCACGGCCTTTGCCGGGGCGACCACCGGGCAGCAGTTGCTCTACGCCCTGGACGAGCAGGTGCGGCGTTGGGAAGTGGCCGGGCGGGTGACGAAATACGAGTTTTGGGATTTCTTGGGGCCGGTCCTCGACGGGCAGGGGCGGTGCCGGGGCTGCGTGGCCCAGGACCTTATAAGCATGGAGATTCGCGCGTTTCCGGCCGACGCCTTGATTATCGCCACCGGCGGGTGCGGACTGATCTTCGGGCGGTCGACCAACTCGATGGCCACGAACGGGAGCGCGGCGAGCCGGGTGTTCCAGGCCGGGGCCAAGTATGCCAACGGCGAGTTCGTGCAGGTGCATCCTACGGCCATTCCGGGGGCGGACAAGCTGCGCTTGATAAGCGAGAGCGCCCGGGGCGAGGGCGGCCGGATATGGGTTCCGCGCAAACCGCATGATCCCAGAGCGGCGCACGATATTCCCGAAGCCGAACGATGTTATTTTCTGGAAGAGCGCTATCCGCAGTATGGAAACCTGCTGCCGCGGGACATTGCCACGCGGGAGATTTTCAAGGTCTGCGTGCAAGAGGGCCTGAGCGTGGAGCCGGACCGGTTGTGCGTGTACCTTGATGTGTCGCACCTGCCGCGGGAACTTTTGGACCGCAAGCTGGCCGGCATACTGGAGATTTATCAGAAGTTCCAGGGCATAGATCCGCGCGGGACGGCGATGAAGATTTTTCCCGCGGTTCATTACACCATGGGTGGATTGTGGTGCGATTACGAGCGGACGGCAGAGGGCGGGCTGGCGTCGGGTTCGCCGCGGAACCAGCAGACGAACATTCCGGGAATTTACGCCATCGGCGAGTGCGATTACCAATTTCACGGGGCGAACCGGTTGGGGGCGAATTCGATGGTGGCCTGCATTTTCAGCGGCATGACCGTTGCGCCGGGAGTGATCGCCTACGTCGGGAATCTGCCCGGCGCAAAGGCCGATGAACAGTCGTCGGCATTGTTCGATCAGGCGGTTTACAAACACCTGGCCGAGTATAAAACCATGTTGGCCCGCGCGGAAGGCGGGCCGAATCCGTATGCGTTGCACCAGGAACTGGGCCGGCTGATGACCAAGAGCGCGACGGTGGTGCGGCACAACGCCGATTTGGAGGCGGCGTATGCCAGGCTTTGCGAGATGGAACTCGAGGCGAGTTATTGCACGCCGGCGAACCGGGGCAATTGGGCGAACCAAAACGTGGTTTTCATCCGGGCGCTAGAGGACATGTTTCCGCTGGCAAAGACGATCGTCAAAGGTGCGCTTTTGCGCGACGAGTGCCGGGGCGTGCATTACAAGCCGGAGTTTGCTTTGCCCGATATTGACGCGACCGATCCGGCCGAGCGCCGTCGCCAGGCCGAGGCCTGGTGCGAGCGGTTCGAAGCCAACAATCGCAAGTGGCTGAAAACCACGATTGCAACACTCGCTCCGGATGGCGAGCCGCGGATTTCGTACGAGGACGTGGATACATCGATCGTTCCGCCCCGGCCGCGATTGTACGGGATGGTGGGTGGGCAGGCGATTGAAGAAGTTTGGAAGGAAAGGGGTCAGAGGGCAGGGGGCAGGAAATAGAGTCGTTGTGTTAATTTTTTAGTGCATTTTTTGCGTGTATGTTTTATTGCAAATTGAAAATTGCAAATTTCAAATTGCAAATTGAACAAAGTGTGTTCCCACGCTGGAGCGTGGGAACAAGAATGAAAATAATCCCATGACCGATTTGTTAAATAAACACGAAACGAATTCTACGGCCGGCAAGTCGTTTTTGGTTCGCGTTTTGCGCCAGGACAGGCCGGGGCAGTGGCCCTATTGGGAGCGGCACCACGTGGCTTACGAGCCGAACATGAACTGCATCAGCGTGCTGCAAAAAATTGCGGAAGGGGCAGTGACCGTGGAGGGCAAGCCCGTCGCGCCGGTGGCCTGGGAGTGCAATTGCCTGGAAGAGGTGTGCGGGGCGTGCACGATGATCATAAACGGGCGGGTGCGGCAGGCCTGCACGGCGCTGGTGGATCAGCTTTTGGCGGATCGGGCGAGCGAGATCGAACTTCGGCCCATGACCAAATTCCCGGTGATTCGCGATCTAGTGGTCGATCGGTCGCGGATGTTCGCCTGTTTGGAAAAGATTTTGGCCTGGCTGCCGGTGGACAGTTATTTGGATATGGGGCCTGGCCCGCGGCAGTCGCAGGAAACGCAGCAGATGGCGTATTTGTACAGCAAGTGCATGACCTGCGGGTGCTGCCTGGAGGCCTGCCCGCAGTTCCTCTTGATCGAGCTTGCACACAAGCCGGGCGAGAGCGACGAGCAATATCGCGCCCGGCAGCGTGTGGCCAACATGCGGTCGTTCATGGGCTCGCACGCTATAGCTCAGGTGGAGCTTTTCAACAGCAATCCTATCGGGGCGATGAATTCATACGAGCGGCTTGAGGCCCTGGTGGCCGAGGGCGGGATCCAGACCTGCGGCAACGCGCAGAACTGCGTGAAGGTCTGCCCGAAGGAAATTCCGCTAACCACGGCCATCGGCCGGGCTGGGCGTGCGGCGACTTTGCACACACTGCGGAAGTGGTTTGATAGGTGAGGGGCTAGGGACTAGGGATTAGAGATTAGGGGTTAGAGGCAAGTGATAAGACAAAGAAGGACGGACGCGGAGCGTCCGTAATTGCGTTCCCACGCGTAGCGTGGGAACGAGGCCAACAACCAATATTCTTAGCAAAACCGCAAGCGGTTTCTTATCTGATTCTCAGCCGAGCCAGCGGGGGTTGTGGGCGGTGCCGTCGAACATGGTGTTGGTTTTGAAGGGTTCGTAGCGGCCTTCGGTGGCGGCCGCGGCGGTTCGTTTTAAGAGCGAGGCGACTTGGTCGGGAGCGAGGGGTTTGAAATCGCGGACGGCGTCGAGGTCTTGGCGGAGGATTTCCAGGCTGTCGATGCCGGCGATGACGGTGGAGGTGGGCAGGCTCATGGCGTAGTGCAGGCACTCGGCGGGTTTGACGACGTTGCTTTGGAGGATGATGCCGAAGCCCATGGATTTCATGCCCAGCACGCCGATTTGGTTTTTTACCAGCACGGGCAGGACTTTTTTTTCGAAGCTGCGGAAGTGGGCGTCCATGACGTTCAGCGGCATTTGCACGGCGTCGAAGCGGAAGTCGTGCTTGTCGGCCGATGTCCAGCATGCGCAGGTGGATCGCGCGGGTCTTTGTGGCCGGTAAAGCCGATGAAGCGGATCTTGCCGGCCTTGCGTGCGTCGAGCATGGCCTCCATGGCCGCCGCCCGGGGCGAAGATGCGGTCCGGGTCTTCCAGGCGGATGACCTCGTGATGCTGCATGAGGTCGATGCGGTCGGTTTGCAGTCGTTTTAGGGATTCGTCGATTTGCCGGGCGGCGGCTTGTTTGGTGCGGCCGTCGATCTTGGTCATGAGGAAGACCTTTTCGCGGTAGCCGTCTCGCAGGGCCTTGCCCATGCGGATTTCGCTTTGGCCGTCGTTGTAATCCCAGCAGTTGTCCATGAAGTTGATGCCGTGATCGACGGCCTGTGCGGATGATGCGGGTGCTTTCCTGCTCGTCGGATTGCATGGCCGATGTGGTATCCGCCCAGGCCGATGATGGAGACGAGCTCGCCGGTCTTTCCCAGCGGGCGGTAGATCATTTCGCCTTTCGTGGTTTCGCCGGCTTGGGCGGGGGCGCCGGGCTGGGACTGATCGGCCAAAGCGGCGGCCGTGAGAGATTCGAGGATTCCGCCGGCCGCAACAGGCAGGGAGGCGGCAAGGGCGGTTTTGAGGAAATCGCGGCGCTGCATAGCGGTCTCCTTTGTCTTGGAGCAAAGTTCGAGATGATGTAGTGAAGAATTTTACCGTTAAATTCGCCCGGAGCAAGCTCCCGGGCTTAAACGGACGCTAAACCATGGAGCGGCCGTTAGCGCGCCCTTTCAGGGCTTTGAGGTTTTTGATGCGGGCCGCCGACCCAGGGCTGCGCTGCGCTCCGCCCTGGGCTATCGTAGCGCGCCGCTTCGCGGCTGGACTGGCCCATCGCTTCGCGGCTGGACTGGCCCATCGCTTCGCGGCTGGACTGGCCCATCGCTTCGCGGCTGGACTGGCCCATCGCTTCGCGGCTGGACTGGCCCATCGCTTCGCGGCTGGACTGGCCCATCGCTTCGCGGCTAAACTCGACGGTCCTTCATCTCATATCGCTCATCTCCGGTCCTTCATCTCATATCGCTGATCCTTCATCTCTCATCTCTGATCCTTCATCTCTCATCTCTGATTCTTCATCACTCATCTCTGATTCTTTACGCTTTTTTCGCGGAGTGGCGCGTTGGATTAGGGGGATGAAATCGCGTTGTTTGTAGCCGACGTAGAGGTCCATGGGGCGGTGGATGGCCTTGTCGGGGGAGAGGTGCATTTCGCGCCAGTGGGCGACCCAGCCGGGCAGGCGGCCGAGGGCGAAGAGGACCGTGAACATGTTTTTGGGGATGTTCATGATGCGGTAGATGATGCCGGAATAGAAATCGACGTTGGGATAGAGCTTGCGTTCGATGAAGTAGGGGTCGGTCAGCGCGACTTCCTCCAATTCCTGGGCGAGGTCGAAGAGGGGGTCTTTTTGGCCGTGCTTGTCGAGCAGTTTGTGGCAGACATCCTTGATGATTTTCGCCCGGGGGTCGTAATTTTTGTACACGCGGTGGCCGAAGCCCATGAGGCGGAACTCCTTCGACTTGTCCTTGGCCATGTCGATGTATTTGTGCAGGTCTCGGCCGTCGGCGATGATGGTTTCGAGCATGTTGATGCAGGCTTCGTTGGCCCCGCCGTGCCATTCGCCCCACAGGGCGCCGATGCCGGAGGCGATGGCGGAGAAGAGGTTCACGTTGCTGGAGCCGACCATGCGCACGGCCGAGGTGGAGCAGTTCTGGCTGTGGTCGGCGTGGAGGATGAGAAGCAGGTTCAGGGCGTTCGACAAAGTCGGGGTCCATCTGGTATCGCTCGCTGGGTATGGCGAACATCATGTGCAGGAAGTTCTGGCAATAGGTCAGATGGTTTTCCGGGTAGATGAAGGGCTGGCCGATGGATTGCTTGTATCCGAAGGCGGCGATGGTGGGCATTTTGGCCAGGATGCGGTAGATGGCCAACTCCTGCTGAGCCGGATCGCGGGGATCGAGCGAATCCTTGCAATAGATCGGCAGTGCGCTGACCACTGAACTGAGGATGGCCATGGGCTGGGCGTCGGGCGGGAAGCCGGCGTAGATCGTCTTCATCCCCTCGTGCAAGAGGGTGTGCGAGCGGACGTTGCGGCGGAAATCCTCGAGTTGCTCCGGGGTGGGCAGTTCGCCGTAAATGAGCAGGTATGCGGTTTCGGTGAAGTCGCAGCGTTCGGCGATGACCTCGACCGGGTACCCCCGATAGCGGAGGACCCCATTTTCGCCGTCCACGAAGGTGATCGCGCTGCGGGTGGAACCGGTGTTGGAATAGCCCTCGTCGAGCGTGACCAGGCCGGTGGTGCGGTGGAGCTTGCTTATATCGAGGGCCCGATTGCCCTCGGTGCCTTCGACCAGCGGCAGTTCGTACTGTTTTTCGTCAATTATGAGTTTTGCGGTGTCCATTTAAGGTCATGGCCATTGTAATGGCGGAAAAGGGAAAGAGGATCTAATATCTTGAGTAATTTTAGCGGGTAATGGTTCGGGATTCCAGGGACCCCGGGAAGAAGATTAGGGGCTAGAGATTAGGGGCTAGGGGCTGGAGATAAACAATTTACTTGTAATTACTTGTTCCCACGCTCCTGCTCGGGAACGGGCAGAGATGGTACGGTGCAAATATGCCGATTTTCACGGGAATAGACGGCACAAGGAGTGTGCCTGCTACGGATTTGTTCCTGCTATGGTTTATGACAAGGTGCGGTCGTAGTTGAAGTGGGAGGTTTTGTCGTCGGTTTGGGGGAGGTTTTGCCAATCGGCTATTGGATCGTTTGAGCCGATAAGGTTGACTACTAGGCGGTGGACACGGATGCGGTCGTTTTTTAGCGAGCGGAGATCGAAGGGAACGGCGGGGCGGAATACGCACAGGCCGTGCTCGCGGCGGGGGATGATTTTAATATCCCGGCGGTCGGTGAGCACCTGGCCTAAATATCGTTCGGGAATTTCTACACGCGTGGTAATAAGCGGCGGGCGGCCGAAGACGACCAGCGCGGAGGGCAGGGGACAGTGGGCGGTGAGATCTTCGAGTTGACGGCGGTCGGCCTCGGGCGAAAGCGTGACGCAGGCGATGCCTTTTTCGGCAAGTAATTGGGCGGCCAGTGAATTGAGGACCGGCAGGCCGGGGCCGGAGTCGATTTTCACGCCGGCGGCCTTTGCCAGATGCCAGCCGCCCCAACTGTTTATCTCCACGGTCACACCTTGTTGGGCGCAAGCGGCCAGCAGGTTTTGGATTTGGGATATATCATCTTCGAAAAACACCTGCGGCAGGGCGGCGACCAGTTCAATGTTTTCGCACATCGCGTGGATGCGGTCGAGCGTGCCGGCGGAAAGATATTCGACGATCACGCCTTTTGGCCGGACGGAGGCGCAAAAATGCGGGCAGGTCTTTGGCATCGAGCCTTGCCCAGTTGGGTTTTTCGCCCAGGCAACGACGATTCGCTTTGTTTGCCTCGCGCGGGACGAGCATGTCGCTTACGGCCGGGGGAAGGTCGATGCGGACCAATTCGTAGGGCGATTTTTGGGCCAGGCGGATGGTTTTCAAGATACGGTTGACCAGGGCGTTTGCCGCCCGGGGAGTGAGGAGGAAATCGGGATCGTTTGTCTCGCACCGGCCGAGTTGGAATCCGTGGAGCGTGCCTTGGGCGAGTTGATCGAGAAGCGCGCCGACGGCCAGGGCCTTGTGTGGGCGGTGGATGACGGTTTTGGGGATTGTCCATTTCTCTTCGCGTGTGCCGCAGAGGCAGGAGCAGGCGATGCCTTTGGGCTCGATCATTATGCGCAGATTGTAGGTCGATTCCTCGCCCTCACCCTGGCCCTCTCCGGGCACCGATCGAAGATTGGTCGGGAGAGGGGACAAGTTTGCTATGCCCTCACCCTCGGGCACCACGTTAGTGGTCGCTCCGGGCACCGATCGAAGATTGGTCGGGAGAGGGGACAGATCCGCGCTGCCCTCACCCTGGTCCTCTCCCAAAGGGAGAGGGGACAATTTTTCGGTGTCCTCGAATATTTCCGCGGACGATTGTCGTCCTTCGGCCTGGGCGGTGAGGTTGTCGCGGCGGGCGTCGAGATATGCGGAGGTCATTGTGCGGCCGGTATAGAGGCCCAATTGTTCGGCTTCTTTGAGCAAAATTTCTTTATCCGATTGATTGCCGGCCAAGGCGTGTTTGAAAAGGTCTACCGCGCGGCCGACCCAGGCGGCGTTTTTCAATCGGCCTTCGATTTTCAGTGCGGAGACGCCTGCCTGGCGGAGTTCGGGCAGGCGGTCGATAAGGGAGAGGTCTTTCATCGAGAGCGGGGTGTCGGCCGGTTCGTCGTTCACGTTAAACTGGGCAATGAATTGCCCAGCCCTCATACTCCAGGGCACGCGGCAGGGGCTGGTGCATGTGCCGCGATTACCGCTGCGGCCGCCGGCCCAACTAGAAAGCAGGCAGCGGCCGGAGACTGAAAAGCATAGAGCGCCTTGCACGAAGGCTTCGGTTTTTATGTTGGGCACGGCCGAGGCGGCGGCGATTTCGGGCAGGGTCATTTCGCGGGCCAGGACCGCGCGCTGGGCGCCGAGTTCGGCCGCGGCGGCCACATCGGCGCTATTGGCCATGCAGGTTTGCGTGCTCATGTGGAATTCGAGTTCCGGATATTCGCTGCGCAATGCCAATAATGCCGGGTCGCGGACTAAGACGGCGTCGGCACGGGACTGCCGGGCGAGCTGGAGGATGCGTGCGGCCTGGCCGAGTTCGCGCTGGGCCAGATCGATATTCAGCGTGAGATAGACTTTTGCACCCTTGGCGTGGGCGGTTTCGACGGCCTTGACGAACTCATCGGGCGAGAAATTTTTCGCACGGCGGCGGGCGTTGAGCGTGCGCAGGCCGAGATACACGGCATCGGCGCCGGCGTCGAGGGCCGCTTGCAGTGCGGCCCAATCACCGGCCGGGGCGAGAAGTTCCAAGTCGTGTGGCATTTGATCATCTATTGTGCCTTGTGGATGAATATCCTATTTTACCGCACGAAACGAGTCATGGATACTGTATCCACGTACTGGCCGTTGCCGAGTTTGATTTCCTTGAGCTTCAGGCCTTCTTTGACGAAGCCAAATTTTTTGTAGAATCGGATAGCGTCTTCATTGGTGGCGAATACATCCATGCCGATTTTCTCGATGATGGGGTTTTCCGTGGCCCAATGCAGAAAGGTCTTCAGCAAAGCGCTGCCGACGCCTTGACCTCGCCACGACTCGGCCACGGATATGCCGAAGTTGCCGCGATGTGCACAGCGTCGGTACAGGCCGTTCTCGGAACTCAACAGGCCGATGATCGTGCCCGAGGATTCGGCCAACAACACGAGCCAGCCGGGACGGTCCAGGTGATCCTGAATCCACTTTCGCTCTTGCTCTTCAGGGAAGTTGAACTCGTCGGCCTCGATCATAAAAAACGGCGTTTCCCGGGCGACGGTTCGAACGTAGGTCAGCATCGCTACCGCGTCGTCGTGCTGGGCGGAGCGGATCAAAAACGGCAGGTCGTTTCTTGCGGTTCTGGTTTGAGGCGGAACTTGGGCCATTGGACGGAGCACTCATACTTTTACACAAAGATTCCAGGCCGCTCATAGATGAAGAAAAACTTTCAGGATAAGCTCTTAATATAGTTGATACTATAATGACCCGCAAGATAAAACAGTTACGATCCAATTATCGCTATTCGGCGTTGGCTTTGGAGAGGATTTGCCGCCGGAAGTCGCGGGCATTGTTCCCGGGGTTAGGCAAGATCATTTACAGATATTCCACGTGGTTTTGCATTTCGGCCGCGTCGAGAATTTCGTGTATCAGCATCAGGCCGGAGATGATTTTTCGGACGGGCGTATGCTGGGGGGCATAGATAATTCCCGGATGAGTGAATCCTTGAGAAGCCAGTTTTAAGAAATCATCATCTTGCGTAAAAATAACGCGGCCTTCCGATCGAACGAATTCCAGGTGTTTTTCGTCCGACGCGCCTAACAAATCAACCTCTGCCACTGTTTTAAGATCTACGCCTCTTTGCCGAAGCCCTTTTGAAACCGTTTTTGAGACATGTTCATCCAGATAAAAGCGAATCTTCGCCATGGTTTTGCGATTAAGAGGGATTTTTTTTGATTTTTGAAGGCGTTTTGCCTTTCAATTGCTCTATAAATGCTTCGCTTTCGGATATGGAGCGGTCGATTTCTTCGCGGTGCGAAAAGTAGTAGGCCAGCGCGGCGTAGACTTCGGTGAGCGACAGATCATATTCGGCGGCGATCTCGTCGGCGCTGCGGCCAAGGCGCTCATGCCAGACCGCTATGTTTTGCACCGTGACGCGATGGCCCGCGATTCGCGGTTTGCCGCCGCTAACGCCGGGCGTAATTTCTATTAATTGGTCGAGTGTTTTTGTAGCCATAATAAAGCTTGAATCGGCGATGATACTATTTAATAAGAATGTATTTTATCCATTTTATGTCATTAAAACCAGAGGGATTTTTTTATAATCCCCATTTAAAATCGCTGATGCATTTGTAATTCCATGTTATTCGGCGTTGGCTTTGGAGAGGATTTCCTGCCAGAAGTCGCGGGCCTTGCGGTGGAGGTCCGTGGCTTCGCGCTGCTGGTTGGGATCGTCCAGTTTGATTTGCTTTGCTCGCTCCTGGACCCAATCGAGGAAGAACTGGGCGGCCTTTTTGCTGACGCGGGGCTTGTAGCCGATTTCCACGTAGTACGGGCCGGTCATGGCGAAGCGGAAGGTCTTGCCCACGTCGGTTATGGCGCGGAGCAGGAACCAGCCGCTTTTATCAAAATGCAGGTTGGGCAGTCGGCCGGTTTTGGCGTAATCGTCGAAGCGGATGGACTCGGCCAGCTCGCCGTTTTTGATGATCTCCAGGTAGTTGATCGTGTCGCGGGTGGAACAGGTGAGTCCGATTTGGAAATCGAACGCGGCGCCTGCTTCGGCCTGGAAGACGTGGCCGGGCAGTTCGCCCTCGACGTTGGGGCGGAGGAGCGGTCCGTTGGTGACGACGACTTGGCCGGCGCGGAAACTTTGCCACCATTTTTCATAGGTGAAGTCGCCGTCAACGTGGACGTACATGCGGTTGTATCCGACGGGGTTGGGGGCCGCGCCTGAACCTGAGCCGGCGCTGGGTGGTATGCGGAGGCCACATTCGAGAAGCTGGAAATAAATGAATTGCGACCAGAGTGGATTGCCGGAGGGGTTGGGGTAGTGGAGTTTGTCGCGTGGTTTGCCGCCGGATTCGTGGGGTATGACCGTTTCGCGGCAGATGTCGCCGTGGGCGATTTGGACGGAATCGACTTGACCCAGGGCCACGAGCAAGGGCAGGTCCCAGTAGAAGGGGCGGGCGAGATCGACCCAGACATTTTCCGTTTTTTCTTTGGCGTCGCTGATGTATTTGGCCAGGGGTGGATATTCTCCTTGTGGCATGGTTGTTTTTAGCTGCGCGGGCAGATGGAATACGAGGACTTCGCCGCCGGGGCTTGATATCGAGGCGGTCGCAAGATCGTAGTAGCGGTTGTTGTCGAAACGAACCGGCGAGGGCTTGGGCGGCGTTTTGTCGCTTGACAATGATTTGCCGCTCGAGGTGGAGATGACCTCGGCCAGGTGCAGGTCGTCGGCGGACATGAGAAGTTCGATGTCGGCCGGCGGGCGGCGGACGTCCAGATCGCCGGACCACCAGCCTTCGACCGACATGTGGACGAAACGGTGCAGTTCGATTTGTTTTGAATCGTCGGCAAAGGGCTCTAAGGTGAAGCGGCCGTTTTGATCGAGATATTCCAGGCCACGCTCGATGACGAAGGTGTAATTGCCCAGCGGCAGCTTGAGGAGGATATTGCCGGGAAAGACGAAATGATCTTGCCAGAAGGGGGCTTTTTCGACCCTGCGGGGCTTGTTGCTGTTGGGGCCGGCGAGGTGCATGCGACAGGCGACCGGTTTGCCGGTGTCTTTGTCAACTACGGTTAAATTCAGTTGGCCGGTTGCGGCGCGAGCCGTGGCGAGAGACGGCCCAAGCAGGTACATAAGGATAATTGTGATCGGCAGCAATATTTGCGGACATCTGGGCATAAAACAACTTTAGCACGCCGGTTGACCCCCGCGAAGGGGAGTGGGCAAGTGGTCCGGCTTGATAAAAGAAGACCTTAAACCCTAGAATATGAATCATGGCAGAGGATTATTACAAAACACTGGGCGTTTCGCGTGAGGCCTCGCAGACCGAGATCCAGAAGGCCTATTACGAGCTGGCGAAAAAATATCATCCCGACAAAAATCCCGACGATAAAACGGCGAAAAAGAAATTCCAGCAAATCCAGGCCGCTTTCGACGTGCTGGGGAACCAGGAAAAGCGGGAGATGTACGACCGCTACGGCAGTTCGTTCGAGACCCGCGGGGCGGGCGGACCACAATACACCTACGCATGGTCGGGCAGTCCGGGCGGAGGATTTAGCGGGGCCGGGGTCAATCCCGAGGAGTTCGATTTCAGCCAGTTTTTCGGCGAGCGGTTTGGAGGCGAGGCGCCGGGTGGATTCGGTGATTTGTTTGGTCAGTTTCGCCGTGCGGGCGGTGCCCGGACGCCGAAAACCGCGGGCGGGGCGAGGCGCGGGGCCGATATCACCAGCGAAGTGCAAGTGCCCTTTGCCACGGCCATCGGCGGGGGCGAAGTGCAACTTACGGTGAGCCGGCAATTGGGCAAGACCGACACCATCGCGGTGAAAATTCCGCCGGGGATAGAGGACGGGAAAAAGATTCGCATCCGCGGCCAAGGCGAGGCGGCGCCGCGGGGTGGAGCGCCGGGGGATATTCTGATTACCGTGCGCGTGGCCCCGCATCCGTTTTTTCAGCGACGGGGAAACCACCTGATCGTCAAAGTGCCGGTCACGCTGGGCGAGGCGACGGCGGGGGCAAAAATCGACATTCCCACCCCACGCGGCACTGTAAACCTCCATGTGCCGCCAGGCACGTCGAGCGGGGCCAAACTTCGCGTGAAAGGCTACGGAGTGGTGCCCAAGAACGGCACGCCCGGTGATCTGCTGGCCGAGATCCAGGTGGTTTTGCCCAAGAAATTGTCGGCGGCCGACCGGGACGCGATCGTGGAAATCGACGGGCATTATTCACAAGAGCCGCGCAAAGACTTGCACTGGTAGGAATCCGCTCGGTTTCTAGGCGGCGAGGCGGCGAAAAGCACTGCTTGCGAGCAAGCAGTGGCACACATTGCGAAAAGCACTGCTTGCGAGCAAGCAGTGGCACACTTCGGCGAGCAAGCAGTGGCACAGTTCGGCGAGCAAGCGGTGGCACACTTTGGGAAAATGAATATGACAGATCGACGTTTTCGCTGGGAATATCGCATCCGGCGGAATGCGGATTTCGAGCGGGCTTACCGGCTGAGGGCGACGGCTGCGGACGAGCGGCTTTTGATATTCGGCAGCCCCAACGATTTACCGCATCCGCGGCTGGGAATGTCGGTGTCGCGGAGGATCGGCAATGCGGCGGCGCGGAACCGGTGGAAGCGGCTGGTGCGCGAGGCGTTCCGGCTGTGCCGCGAGGAGCTGCCTAGCGGGATCGACCTGGTGGTGATTCCCCGCGGCGGCGAGGCGGAATTAAAAACGTTGCTGCAGTCGCTGCCGGAGTTGGCGGTGAAGGTTGCGGGAAAACTGGATCGAAAGTGAATTAACGCGGTATAGAACTGCGACCTTGGCCCCCGGTGTATTCACCGGGGGCTAAATAATGCGGGGCGGCGTTCCCACGGGGGACCGTGGGAACGAGGGGAATGGTATGGTATTATCAATGGGGAAAAACTACATATATAAAATGTTTAGAGTGCTAGTTGCCTTGCCCGGCGGGATATTGATTGTTGTGGTCCGGCTTTATCAGTGGTTGGTGAGTCCGATATTGGGGCGGCACTGCCGGTTCGAGCCGAGTTGCAGCAAGTATTTCATCGGGGCGGTGCAAAAATACGGGGCCGTGCGAGGAAGCTGGCGGGGAGTGAAGCGAATATGCCGGTGCCATCCGTGGAATCCCGGGGGATATGATCCGCCGTGAGAAAAGATGAGGGATGAGGGATGGGTATTGCAAATTGACAATTGCAAATTTCAAATTGCAAATTGAACGAGTAAGCAAACAGACTAATCGCCTTAACTGTAAACCGTGAACGGTGAACTGACAACTGACAACTATGGAAATCATCGGCCTGGGGACGGACATTACCGAGTGTTTGCGGATCGCGCGGATGATCGAGCGGCACGGGGAGTTGTTCATCAACCGGGTGTACACGCCTTACGAAATAACGTATTGCCAGAGCCGCAAGCAGGCGATACAGCATTTCACGGGGCGTTGGGCGGCCAAGGAGGCCGTGCTGAAGGCCCTGGGCACGGGTTGGCGAAAGGGGATTTCCTGGCGGGACATGGAGATCCGCAACGATCAGATGGGCAAGCCGGTTTTGGCCATCCGCGGCGGGGTAAGCGACGCCTGCGAACAGCTCGGCATACGGGAAATCCTGGTCACTATTTCCCATTGCCGCACGTACGCCACGGCGGTGGCGGTGGCGGTGGGGGAGAAGAATGAAGAAAAAGAAGAGAAATGATGAATTTAGGATTAGAGCTTATCCCAAAACATAAAAATACAATAATGGCAAAAGGTTATAACAATCTATTCTCGGCAAATCAGCCCTCACCCTAACCCTCTCCCAAAGGGAGAGGGGACTTTTGGGATAAGCTCTTAGCTCGACTTTTGCCCTTTTTAACAACTGAAAACTGTGCCATTTTCCGTAGTTTTCACACTTTATCACGGAGGTTTTGAAAACCCCCGCATATCCCGGGGTGTTTCAAAAGTAGAAAAATCCCCATTTTCCCGAGGTTTTCCAATTATTGCTAGCACGAAAAAGGGCAAAAGTCGAGCTTAGTAAACAATCGCTGGTGATTTTTTACTGGGCGCTGTAGTGCCCGGCCCTACATTGAGAGACTATATTATTTTACCAGGAGGTAACGGTTGCCGCTTTGCGTGCGGACCAGAAGCAGGATGCCGTTTTCCAGGGACTGGTCTTTGAGGGCCTCTTTGAAGTCGGCCAGGGAGTGCACGGGTTTTTGGCCGACGAGAAGGATTATCATTCCTTTGCGGACGCCGGACGAGGCGGCGATTCCATCCGGCTGGACGGCGGTGACGATTACGCCCGAACTGGCGGTCAAACCGAGTTTTTGGGCAATTTCGGGGGAGAGGTTTCTTAATTCGATGCCCAGTTCTTTACTGACGAAACTCGATCCGCGTTCATAGATTTTGTCGAGGGCCGCGAGGGCGACGGTTTCGGGGGCGAATTTGTCGGGCAAGGGCCGGACTTCCACTTGCAGTTTCACAATCTTTCCGTTGCGCAAGACATCGACTTGTTGGATGGAATCTTTTGGGGAGCGTTCGACGAGTTCCTGCAATTGCTGGGTATTGAGGATTTTTTTATTGGCGAAGGCGGAGATGACATCGCCTTCTTGCAGGCCTGCGGCGGCGGCGGGGCTTTTGGGGAGGATCTCGCTTACGATAACGCCGGAGTTGGGGGGCACGCCGAGGTGGTCGGAAAGTTCGGCATTAATTTCGCCGATGTGCACGCCCAGGTAGGAGCGCTGGACCGTGCCGTTTTTGATCATCTGGGAGGCGACCCATTTGACGAGGTTGCTGGGGATGGCGAAACCGATGCCTTCGTAGGCGCCGGTGCTGGATTCGATGGCGGTGTTGATGCCGATGACCTGTCCGTCGAGATTAACGAGCGGGCCGCCGGAATTTCCGGGATTGATGGCGGCGTCGGTTTGGAGGAAGCTTGCGCGGCTTTCCCTGGATATCGCCCGGCCTTTGCCGCTGATGATTCCCGCGCTTACGGTGGAGTCGAGTTCGAAGGGGCAGCCGATGGCGATGACCCAATCGCCGATGTCCATGGCGTCGGAATCGCCGAAGGCGGCGGCGGGCAGGGGGGCGTTGGTTTTCACGCGCATTATGGCCAGGTCGGATTGTTCGTCGGATTTGATGTCGGAGGCTTTAAGTTGGCGGCCGTCAACGAGTTCGACGAGTACTTCATCGGCGCCTTCAACAACATGATTGTTGGTGAGGATAATTCCCTTGGGGTCGATAATCACGCCCGAACCCACGCCCATGCGCGGGGGAATGAAACCGTGGAATTGGATGCCTGGGGGGAGATCATCGCCGTCGAAAAAATCTTCGAAAGGAGTGCCGCGGAAGGGATTTTCGGCCCTTGAATTGTTGGTCAGGCCTTCGACGCGTTTGCCCTTGCTTATGTTTTTGATTTTGACGACGGTGGGGATGACGGTGTGCGCCGCTGCCCTAAAGGCCTTGGAAAGGCCTTTTCCCTTGGCCGCTTCCTCCTCGTCTTGAGCATAAGCCGATAGGCAAAGCCAGGCACTTGATGCGGCAACCGCGATAAACAGACATCCAATAAAACGATGTGGCCTGTAAAGGATATTAAACGGCATTTTCAACTCCGGAAATTTATAACGTGTTTTTTTATCCTTAGATTGGATAACGATGGAATTATTTCACCATAATAGACGGCCGACAAGTCGCAATATGGGTTGTAAGCGGAGGCTGGATTGCACAATTGTATTACAAATGGATTGACAAATACCCCCTTTGGGAATTAAGGTAACGATAGATGGATGATGTTTGATTATTTGTGAGTGAAAACCATCTTATGGAAGTTACGCCCAATTTAGATCCCCAAGTTCTTGCGGTGCTGGAAAAGCTGGAAAGGCGTATTGGTTATACGTTTACCGATAAAACCCTGCTTTTATCCGCACTTACCCATGCTTCGGGGGCCGAACACCGGCTGGCATCGAACGAGCGCCTGGAATTCCTGGGGGACGCGATATTGGGCGCGGTGGTGTGCGAAATGCTTTACCGCCAATATCCGGAGTATTTGGAGGGGGATTTAACGAAGATCAAGTCGATTGTCGTGAGCCGGCAGACCTGCACCAAGATCAGCCAAGTATTGGGTATGCAGGAATTCCTGATCCTGGGCAAGGGGATGACCACCCATCCTTCGGTGCCGCCATCGCTGTTGGCCAATGTTTTTGAGTCGTTGATCGCGGCAATTTATCTGGACGGAAGCCTTGAAGCGGCAAAGGCCTTTATCATTGAATATGTCGGCGGGGAGATTGAACTGGCTGCCGGCGGGGAGTCGGGCTACAACTATAAATCGCTGCTGCAGCAGATGGCTCAACGGGAATATGGGGCTACGCCTACCTATCAACTCCTTGATGAGAAGGGGCCGGACCACAGCAAGTGTTTCAAGATTGCCGCGCAAATAGGCAACGCCCGGTATCAGCCGGCTTGGGGCCGGAACAAAAAGGAAGCCGAGCAACGCGCCGCCCGCAACGCACTGAGCCAACTGATTGGCGAATTGCCGCCGCATCCTAGCGACTAGTGCACATAATTCATGGATTTTCGTCTGCCCTAAGAGCGAGCAAGTGGTGCGGGTTTCCGAAGAACTGAGCGGTTGCCGGGGTCTGGTTTAGAGTGGAACCTCATTACAGTACGCGGCACACCATTTCCCATATTCTCTATATTACCTATCTTAACAAAATAACTGGACAATTATTTGCGGCGTGTTGGTAGCGGGCAAAAAAGTATTAAATTTTTATGATAGCCCCTAGACAATGGTTTGTAGGCGATTAAAATTAGATTGCAGAAAATTGCGATGACAGTCTGCGCATCTTATGCCTGCGGGTGCCAGGGAGATGTTTGTCGGTTTATATCGGCAACAATCAAAGATCTCTGTGACTTGATGCCCTGTCTACGCACCAAGTCCTCGTTTCTTCCGCAGCGATTTTGACGTTCACGTATTAGAGGACGGCATGTATTCAGTTTCGGAAGAAGCAAAAGTAATTGGCGGCGAATTATGGAAGTGGGATTTTGGAGCGTTTAGGGTTTCTTTTTAGGTGGCGAATTCTTTCCGCAGTCCGAATCCTTTGCCAATTGGCGGATTCCGTGGGCGGAGTGAAGAATTGGATGGTAGAATTTTGTGGCTTTTAGGCATGATGTGTGAAATAATAAACTATTAATGTCATCCTGGGCACATAGTTTATACCGCCCCATACTCATTTTAGGAGTATTAAATTGTACGACGCATTGCTGGAAGGTCTGGACGACGAATCACTGGCTCGGCCGGAGGACGCCATAGAATTGGCCGAGGAGGTGGTGGATGCACTGGAGGAAGATGTTGAATTGGACCCTTCCGTTTTGGTGGAAGGCGAGGAAGACCAGGAGGCGGATCTCGACGTCAACCCGGAAGAGTTGCTGGCCGAGATCGTAGAGTCCGAATCATGGTCCGACGATCCGGTTCGCATGTACCTGACGCAGATGGGCGAGATTCCCTTGCTTACGCGTCAGGAAGAGGTGACGTTGGCCAAGCAGATCGAGCTTACGCGGGCGAGATTCCGCCGCAGGGTTTTGGAATGCGATTTTGTCATTCAGACCGCGGTGAAGGTGCTGCGCCGGGTGCACGACGGCGACCTGCCATTTGATCGGACGGTGCAGGTATCGGTGACCGATCAGTTGGAAAAGCACCAGATATTGGGGCGTTTGCCGCATAATTTGCGGACGTTGGAAACTTTGCTTAAGCGGAACCGGCGGGACTACAATCTGGCTACCAGCAAGACGGGATCGGCTGCCCAGCGGCGTACGGCCTGGCGTCGTCTGGGGCGGAGGCGGCGGCGCAGGTGCGTTTGGTCGAAGAGTTGGGCCTGCGCACGCAGCGGATCGAGCCGATGATAAAGACGCTGGATGAATTCAGCCGGCGGGTGGATGAACTCCGCGCGGATCCACGAGCAAACGGCCGATAACGGGCCGATCAAGCAGCGCGAGCCCTGGATCGCCGAGTACCGCAACATCTTGCGGATGACGCAGGAGTCGCCCACCAGCCTGCGGAACCGGGTGAATTATTTAAAGGGGATTTACCGGCAATACCAGCACGCCAAGCGCGGGCTGTCGGAGGGCAACCTGCGGCTGGTGGTATCGATAGCCAAGAAGTATCGCAACCGGGGCTTGAATTTCCTGGACCTGATCCAGGAAGGCAACGCGGGGTTGATGCGGGCGGTGGACAAGTTCGAATACCGGCGGGGATTCAAGTTCTGCACTTACGCCACGTGGTGGATTCGCCAGGCGATTACGCGGGCGGTGGCAGACCAGAGCCGCACCATCCGCATACCGGTGCACATGGTGGAGACCATGTCGCGGGTACGGAACGTGTCGCGGAAGCTGCTGCAGAAGCTGGGGCGAGAACCGACATTGGAGGAGACCGCCCGGGCCAGCGAGACCTGCGTGGACGAGGCGCGGCGGGTTTTGGCCATGAGCCGGTACCCGATCAGCCTGGACCGGCCGGTGGGCAACAGCGAAGACAGCCATTTTGGCGATTTGCTGCCCGACAGCGCGGCCAAGAATCCATCGATCGGGGCCACGCAGGGCATGTTGCGCAACCGCATCGCCAAGGTACTTAAGACTTTAAGTTACCGGGAGCGGGAGATAATCAAGCTCCGCTACGGGTTGGGCGATGGGTATAGTTATACGTTGGAAGAAGTGGGCCAC
The DNA here is from genome assembly GCA_963838495.1 of Pirellulales bacterium. Lineage (GTDB taxonomy): Bacteria > Planctomycetota > Planctomycetia > Pirellulales > Thermoguttaceae > JBEKIK01. Next base: position 3,236,688 of record CAWIRC010000001.1, read on the forward strand.
ATCTTCAAGGTGACCCGCGAACGCATCCGTCAGATCGAGGCCAAGGCGGTGCGCAAGCTTCAGCAGCCCTGCCGGAGCCAGGACCTGGTGGGGTTCCTGGATTGAGATCGGTTCCTTGTTAGGTCCTGTAACAAAATGAAGAGTGCCACTGCTAAGCGGTGTTATCTAAGTCCGTCTCCATTGCGAACTCCACCGCTTGCGTATTTTTCATTTGAACCGCTACATACTTATACAACACCGCTTAGAGCAAAGTTCAAGATGATGTAGCGAGGCAAATTACAAATTAAATTCACCGGGAGCGACCATGCCGACCAACGCCGACCATCGCGTTGCGATGGTGCCCGGTCGGTGCCCGATGGTGCCCCCCGGGCTAAACGGACGCTACATCAACCTAAGCACTGCTCTAGAACCCTAAAACAATTTTTTGCATCAATTAATTGCACCCAAACCAGGAGGCAGCGAAAAATCGATGTAACCAATCAGTACATAAACTTGAACAAATAAGGATTCTATATATGCAAGGACGCCGTCCAAGTGCATGATGACGGAGCGCGACCGGGCATGGGCGCGCACCGTCTTCTTTGGTTTCTTGAGCTAATGGATGGGTGCCGCTTGAGCACGCATGTACAGTAAGTCGAAGGGAATTAGTTGGATCGACAAAGGTGATGCCGGCGGGGCTATAATGGGAATGGGATTGAAATTCCCGGAGTTTAGAGAATCTGCGGTTATTTTGGGGTGTTTATATATATTAGCTAGCAGGTAAAGAAATGGTTGCAGTATACTGGTAGTATGAAAATGGCGGCGGAAAATGGAGGCTTTGAGGTTTTTTGCGTCATGGTGGAAAGGGCCTGCTGTTGACATGCTGCAAAAGGCTAAAAAAATACGATAGACAATGGAAGATTTCCGGATGATTCACAAGGTGTCGGAAGCGGGCGCGGGATATTCGATTGTCGAAGCGGGCGGCGTGCGCCATGTTTTTGCGGCGGCAGTGCCAAGGCAAGGGGCAAATTTTTGCGAACAGGCGCAAGACGCCCTGCGGATCATTGAAGGGTTGCTGAGGGAAGAAATCGCACGCGGGGCGATCGTGATGCAGTCGGTGTTTTTGCGGGATGCGGCGGACGAGGCGGCGTGCCGGGATATAATGGGGGATTTTTATGGGGCAGAAATGCCGGCGACCACGTATATTCCCCAGCAGCCGTGCGAAGGCAAGCTGCTGGCGATCGAGGCTTTGGGCGTGGGGCGAGGGCGGGGGGAGGTGGAGATCATCCGGCCCGCTGCGGAGACGGTAGTTGTCCGTCACGACGGGATCGCCTGGGCGCACGTGGGTGGAGCACATTCTGGATCAGCGGCCTTGTCGGTATACGATGGCACGATTTCGGCCTTTAATTTAGCTGAAAAACGGCTGCGTTCGGCCGGATTCAGTTTTGAGGAAGTGATCCGCACCTGGTTTTACCTGGGTGACATTACGGGGATGGAAGGACAGGCCGAGCGGTATTGGGAACTGAACCGTGCGCGGGCCGATTTTTACCGGGATTTGAAGTTTGCAGCCGGGCGGGCGGCGGCGGGCGTAGACAAACCGGTTTTTCCGGCGAGCACGGGAATCGGCGCGGACGGCAAGGACGTGCATCTGAGTTGCATAGCCATGAGGGCCGAACGGCCGGGAGTGGCGCTGGGTGCGCTGGAGAATCCCAGGCAGACTTCAGCCTACGATTACGCACATCAATACGGGAGCGAGAGTCCCAAGTTCTGCCGGGCGATGGCCGTGGCGGCGGGCGATTTCGCCGCTATTTTCATATCGGGCACGGCCAGCATCACGGTCTCGGAAACGCGGCACATAAGCGATATCCGCTCGCAGACGATTCAAACGCTGGACAATATCGAGGCCTTGATAGCTGCCGAGAACTTTCGCGGCCAGGGGCTTGCCGGATTCGGGGCAAGCCTGAGCGACTTGGCCTTGGCGCGGGTATACATCAAGCGGCAGGAGGATTATGCAATTGCGGGGGAAATATGCGCGGCCCGCCTGGGCGAGTTACCCGTAATTTATGCGGTGGGCGATGTTTGCCGGCCGGAACTGCTGGTGGAAATCGAGGGGATCGCGTTTTCGCGGCGGCGGGGCTGATGGGCGCTGTTGCGGCAATGGCCGGGATAAGATCGTTGACAAAGCGGGGGATGGGTATTGGTTCTGGCGGAGAATTATCGCAAGGGCGAGTCTTTTGGCAAAAATAACCGGGCCGCCCCTGACGATAAATAATGACAAGGGCCCGTCTATTTTCGGCAGGCTCATTTTGGAATGGAAGGGACGATGCCGTGATAACAATGCTTCAAAATATCGTCGCGTTGGCGGCGCGGGTGCTGTTGAGTTTTATTTTCATCGCCAGCGGCTTGAACCATGTTTGGAATTGGGGCGGCACGATAAAATACATGACCGCCAAAGGGATGGCCATGGAGGGCGTGCTGGGCGGCAGGGGCGCGGTTGCGGTGCACTTTTTTCTGGTTTTTGCGGTAACGTTTCTGTTGCTGGGCGGGCTATCCATCCTGCTGGGATTCCGCGCCCGGTTGGGCGCCGTGCTTCTGGTTGCATTTCTGATTCCCGTTACGCTGATTTTTCACGATTTCTGGATTGACAAAACGCAGATGATCAATTTCATGAAAAACACGGCCATAATGGGAGGAGTTTTGATGGTCCTGGCATACGACGGGCGGGCTAAGCGCGGACGCCATGCTGCGGAAAAGGCGGGAAAAGAAAACTGAAAAGCCGAACGCTGAAAACTGAATATTGTTTATGGGCAACATGAATTTTGCGGTAACGGCCGGGCTGTTCGAGGGTTCTTTGGCCGTGTTGGCGGTGAGTTTGGGTTGGGCCCTGGGCAGGTCGCCGGCGGCGACGTTCCATCTGATGCCGGCGGTTTTCTTTGGGGCATAATGGGCACGCTGCCGCTTATGGCGGCTTTATGGCTAACGGCAAAAGTTCCGTGGCGGCCTTTTGCCAGAATCATGGAAGTCCTGGATGAGACGTTCATTCCCCTGTTTCGCCAATGCCGGATCATGGATCTGGCCGTTATCGCGCTTTTGGCCGGTATAGGCGAAGAATTGCTTTTCCGAGGGATCGTGCAAGGTTGGACGGCCGACAAGGTGGGCGGGGCGTATGGGGCGGGGATCGGCCTGGCCGTGGCGGCGGCGATCTTCGGGCTGTTGCACTCAGTGACCTTCACCTATGCGCTGCTGGCCGGATGCATTGGGCTTTATTTGGGGGCCATGTGGCTGGCCACGGGCAATCTGCTGGTGCCGATTACCAGCCATGCCCTGTATGACTTTCTTGCCTTTGTGTATTTGGTGCAAGTCCGCAAACCCAAGGCGATGTCGCAAGAAGGCGAAGGTCATCGGCCTGAAAAAACAGTGGAATAACCATTCTAATCGGATTAAGGCGAAGATTCCGGGTGTGCGCTTGGGGATATTTATGCGTTTCAGGAAAGATTTAATCAACCGGCTCGTGGAAGCGGACGAGATATAACAGCAGAATATCCGCGATAAAGCGGAAAGATTCGCGATTTTAAACGGTCGGGGCGCCGCAGGACTTTACAACCAGGATTATCCCGAGAAGTTTATGAAGGATTTTGCCGGCGGTCGGTTTGTTGTGTTGGTGATAGACGAGGAGCAAGAGGTTTTAGGGCAAGTTACTTCGGCGTTGGCCGCGGGGAATTTCTTGACTTGCTGTTGCTCGAACATAGAGGAGGCGCTGGGCGCGGTGGAGGAAAAAACGCCCGACCTTATCATCTGCGACACCAGTTTTAAGGACATAACCGGGCAAGAGGTTTGCGAGCTGATCAGACGGCAGCCCGGCTTGGCGTCAGTGCCGGTGATGTATCTTTCCGGGGGGCAGATTCCGGATATAATCCGCCGTCATGACGAGATGGGCGGAAGCTATTATCTGCGCAAGCCGTTCGATTCCGGCGTACTCTTGGAACTGGCTGATAAGGCCCTGCAAATGCCGGTCTTGGCCGGCAATTAGTAAGCGGGCGGCGGGCGGCGGACAGCGAGCGGCGGGTATCGCGAAACCGCAAGCGGTTTAATAGGTGGATTGATTCCTTAGAGCTTATTCTAAAACATAAAAATACAATGATGACAAGAGGTTTTAACAATATATTCTCGGCAATTCAGCCCTCACCCTAGCCCTCTCCCAAAGGGAGAGGGGACTTTTGGGATAAGTTCTTAATATTCATTCTTCTGCGACAAGTCCTTCGCGCACGGCCAGGCGGGCAAGATCCACGTTTTTGTGGACGCCGAGTTTGCGCATCAGGCGGGTTTTATGGTTGTCAACGGTATTGACCGATATTCCCATCCGCTCGGAACATTTTTTCAATGTCAGCCCTTGAGCCAGGAGGGCGAGGAGTTCGGTTTCGCGCCGGGTGAGTATTTGGAGGGGATTGCCGGTGTGGGCCGGGTGATAGCGCAGACCGTGCTGGGTTTGATAAAGGTAAGGATCGACCTCGGGGCAGAACGAACGCCGGCCTGCCGCCAGGTGCCGTGCGGCCTGGGCGATCTGGGCGAAGGTGGCGTTTTTAGTCCAATATCCCCGAGCTTCCAGGGCCAGGGCCCTGCGAATGTTGCGGGTGCGCACGGCATCATCAAGGATTAAAATACAGATATTCGGGTGCTGTTGGCGAAGTGTTTGCACTATGGGCCAATATTGTACATGTTTTGTCCCCAGTCCGAGGATAACCACATTTGGATTATGCTCGACGACGGCAGATACGGCGTCTTGATATTCGACTCCTATGACCGTGGCATCAGCATAATTTTGGAACAAGAGGAGCAGGCCTTCGCGCAGAAGGGCGTGGCCGTCGGCGATCAATAAAGTCAGGGTGGATTTGGGGATGAAATCGGCTTGCATACCAAGCAAATTTAGGCGATGGGTGTGACAACTAGGTGTCACTGCACTACAAATTTGCTGGTGTTTTTCCACCACCCCTATAATGGGGCAAAACTGACGGGCAGTTGACTTTCGGTTTTAATTGGAAAGAATCTTTAAGGGGACCGGTGAATGTAACTTATTGTGAAAATTGGGGTTATATTCATTTCCCTTTGTTGATGAAGGCTTTAGCACCTGGTTTTTTTGGGGATTTGTTATGAACACTTGCACTGTAGAACAATTATCTGCCAAGCGGTGTTCGGCTTGCGGGGGCGATATTGCGAAACTCACGGTCGAACAGGTTCGGGAACACATTCAGGCCCTGGAAGGATGGCGGATTACGGGCGAGGGGCTGCGGATACGCAAGGATTGGGAGGTGAAGAATTTCCCGGCGGGCATGGATTTTTTCCGGCGCGTGGCCCAATTGGCCGAGGAAGAGGGCCATCACCCTGATCTGCATTTGGAAGAATACCGGCATGTTTGGATCGAGATTTGGACGCATGCCATAGGCGGTCTGTCGGAGAACGATTTTATTCTGGCCGCGAAGATCGACCGTTTGCCGGTGGAGTTGAAAAAGTAGATTGCATGGAGCCGGGAAATGTGGTAAGAATGTCGTTCATGAGCGATCCATCGGCGTTGCAGTTGGAAGATTACATTCGCAGCATAGCGGATTTTCCCAAGCCGGGCATAATATTTCGGGACATAACGCCGCTTTTGGGCAATGCGGCGGCGTTTCGGCGGGCGGTGATGGATTTGGCCGAACCGTTTCGGGGCAAAAAGATCGACGTGGTGGCTGCCGCCGAGGCCCGGGGTTTCATTTTTGCGGCGCCGGTGGCCTTGGAGTTGAATGCCGCGCTGGTGCCCATCCGCAAACCGAAAAAACTGCCTGCCAAAACCCTTTCTCACACCTACGACCTGGAATACGGGAGCGATACTTTGGAAATCCATGCCGATGCCATTCGGCAAGGGGCCAGGGTGCTTGTGGTTGATGATCTTTTGGCCACGGGAGGCACGATCGAGGCCTGCTGCCGACTGGTGGAAAAGGCCGGTGGAACAGTGGTGGGGTGCGCATTTCTCATCGAACTGGCCGATTTGAAGGGGGCGGAAAAGATTGCCAGGTATCAGACGGTGAGTTTGATACGGTATCCGTAAGAATCTATCGGCAATAGCTCATAGCATCCGGGCAGCTTTGCCCATTTTGCCTAACCGGCACCATTGGACCTGGATAGGATATTATTCGGAATAATCGTTAAATCTTTACAATAAAGAGGCCTTTGGATGCACGATTGAGAAAGAAATAGGGCGGGGGTAAAAAACTCGCTTGCCCTTCAAGGGCAATCGGAGTATTTACACGTTTTCCCAATGTCCGCGGCGAAAAATACAGATCAGGGAATTATGAGATGTCGCTTCTTCGTTTTTTGATGATTGGCTTAATTGTCACGTTGTCGCTGTCATTGCCGGATCGTCTTGAGGCGGGCGAGCATATGGCTGGGTTTACGGGCAGTACCGCGGCCGGTGCCATATTATATATGAAATCCCAAGGAGAAAATATGAACTCCGAGCCGCTCGGGCGGTTTTTTTCAATCATTCATTAACGGGCGGGGCATGTCCGAGCGCGTATCCTTATGGGTATTTTGGGGCTCAAACGCGTCCGAATTCGGTGATGTTTAGAAATTATTACAACGATTACATTCAGTGGAGTTTCAGGCGGGGGTATTGAAGAGGGTTCAGGGTTCAGGGTTCAGGATTTGGGATTTGGGATTTGGGATTCAGGATTTTGGATTCCACTCAAGTTCTGAACCCTGAACCCTGACAACCGAATCCTTTTAGCGACCGAAGCCTACGAAGAAGCTGAACATCTCGAAGCGGTCGCCTGGATTCCAGGACGACGGGGAAGGCGAAGTCGAAGGCGATCGGGGCGGGGCCCATGGCCGGGACGGTGATCCGCAGGCCGAAGCCCGGGGCTACGCGATATTTGTTGGTCCAATTGTTGATCGTCGGCTCGACCGTGCCGGTATCGCAGAAGACCACGCCGCGGAGCATGTCGTCGGCGGTGATGGGGAACATGTACTCGGCCGAGGCGAGGAGTTCGAAGTCGCCGCCGACAACTACGCCGTCGGGCGTGCTTAAGCCGTAGGCCGTGGCGAGGCGTCGCGGAAGGCGAAGCCGCGGATGGTGGAGAAACCGCCGGCGAAGTAGCGATCGTAGATGGGGGTATTGTCGCCGGTGATGGCCGGCGCGTTCCGCTAAGGCTTAGGACGTGGCGTCCTGATCCGTCGGGCCGTTCGTGCATGGTGAAGTACTGGCGGAGATCGACTTCGGCGCGGGGATATTGCCACGTTCCGATGACTTGCTCGACCGAGGCCTGGATCAGGTGGCCTTCGGTGGCCAGGAAGGGGTTGTCGCGTGTATTGTGGGCTAGTGATACTTGGAAACCGTGCAGGGCGTTGTCGCCCAGGATTTCGGCCAGATCGGGAATGGTGGGATCGATGATGTCGGAGATGCCCACCCTTGCCCCGCGATAGGCGATGGTTCCGGCCAGGTCGCGGGCTGAACTGGTATCCCAAGGCAACGCGGCCGCCGACGCGGGTTTCGAACCATTCGGTGTAGCGCGGCTGAAGTAATAGCCGCTTAGGCCCATGCTTATGGCGGAGTCGAAGAGGTAGGGCTCCTGGAAACTGACGGCGTAGCGTTGGACCTGCGTGCCGGGCATCGGCCTCGATGACGAGTCGTTGACCGTCTCCGCGCCAGGCGGTGAAATTTTTGATGTCTTCCCAGCTTCGGGGGAAGTGGAACAGGTCGAAGTTTTGCTCGTCGATTATGATCGTGCCGATCAGGCCGGCGTCGGAGGTGACGCCCACGCCGAACATGAAGCGGCCGGTTTGGGTTTCCTCGGCCGTTATGTTCATGGGCAGCAGGCGGGTGGGATCGTTGGGATCTAAAGTCAGGGGATTGAAAGGCGAGCCAGGCACAAGGGCCGGTTGGACTATCCTGTCGGGCGGAGGCAGTGCGCCGGCGGCATTGTACGGGCAAGGGGCGGGCTGTTGCGATTGAGGTTGGGCGCATACACGGCGCCGGGCGGAATGGCTTCGGGCTGTGCCGCCGAATTTGGATTGTTATACGGTTGAGCGTATTGGTAGTTTGGAGGTTGGACGGTTTGCGATTGGGCGCATAAGATTGGCCGGCCGGCCGGATTGCACTGGCTGGGCCGGGGCACACCCGATTGCGGATATGACTGTTGCGGATACGTTTGCTGGGTATAGCCTGGTTGGACATATCCCGGTTGAGAATATTGTTGTTGGGAATATTGCGGTTGGGAGGATGCGGAGCCTCCTTGATAGGCATAAGCCGGATTGGACTGGTTGTATGGATACTGGTTTTGAGTCGAGGAGTTGTCGGCGGCGGGCGTGGAGGCGGGGTTCACCGCGGTGGGACGCGTGCCGCCCCACATCGGGCGCTGAAAGACCTGGGGAGTCGAGCGCCCGGCATCGGGCGTGTACTGGCCGCGGATGATTAGTTCGCCTTGCTGGTTTTGCTGCTGGGCGGCGGGCGGCACCGGCTGAGCCGGTGGCACGCTGGATTGCACTGGCTGAGCCTGAGGCATGCCCGATTGCGGCGGATCCACGGGCAGGCGTTGCCAGGCGTTGGGATTGGCGGCGGTGGCTTCGAGGGTGAGCGTGAGTTCCCGGTCGCGCGTGGGAGGCACTGGCTGAGCCAGTGGCACGCCCGATTGCATTGGCTGAGCCGGCGGCACGCCCTGATTTTGCTGGGGAGAGTGCCACTGGCCGGGATTGAGGTCCGGGCTTTGGCTGCGGTATTTAGGCGGTGATTTTGGCTTGCGGGCGAGTTGCGTGGGATTGTCTTCTTCGTCGTTTTCTTTATCCGGGGGGCTGTAAACGATTTTGGGTGGGGAGCCGTTGGCGGGGTTGACTTCGAAGAGCTGGGAGGCCCGCAGGCGGCGCTCGCTGGCGCGGATTTCGCGGATATCGACGATGTCGCCGGGATGAAGGGAGAGGCGATTCATGACGGTGGTGATTTTGGTATGGGGGTATTCGCCCTTGATGGCCACGTCGATTTTACCCACGCGGTAGCGGTCGCCTTCCTTGATTTTGTAGACCAGGTCTAGGGTGCCGGGTTCGTCGAGGAAGCGGGGATCGGCCTTGACGTCGGTGAAGACGTAGCCCACGCCGCCGTATTTGTCCTGGATGGAGATCACGTCGGAATTCATTTTGGCCTGGTTGAAGTAGTCGCCGTTTTTAAGTTTCAGGTCGGCCATCAATTCCGCGCCGGTGTACTTGGTGTTGCCTGCGACGGAGACGTTGCCGATTTTGTAGCGGGGTCCTTCGTCGATGATGAATTTGACGACCATCCATTGCACGGTTTCGAACTGGTCGATGTTGCGCAGGGCCCGGGAGGCCAGAAGGTCAGGGGCGGAATCCTCTTTGGGATCGTACTCGCGTACTTCGCGGCCGATGCGTGCGCGGAAAAAGCCCAGTCCGCGGTAATAGGCGGTGAGGCGTTCCACGTCTTCGTCGAGTTCCTTGCGGTCGAGTTCGCCTTTGAAAAGGTAAACCCAGGGGGCCTGGGAATGGATTTGGGTGCGGAGGCGTGCGTCGGAGGCGATGGTATTGCCGACGAAGGTGACTAATTGGACCTTTTGCTTCACGCCTTCGTTGATGAGAAATATGGCGCGGTGGTCCCGGGGTTTGTCGCCTTCGAGGAGTGTGACGCGGGCTTTGTCGTAGCCGCTGGTGCGATAGTATTCCTCGATTTTGCGCCGGGCTTCTTCCACGGCGAAGGGATCGAGGGGATCGCCTGCCTTGAGCCCGGATTCTTTTTGCAATTTCTTTTTCGAGACCTTGCTGTTGCCGACGAATTTCACATCGAGGAGGATGGGGCGTTCCAGGACCTCGAAGACAACGATTTTACCGCCGGGCACGTTTTGGAAATACGTTTTAATGTTGACGAACATTTTGGAGCTGTCCAGGCGGCGAACGTCTTCGGCCACGAGGTCCCTGTCGAAGGGGCGGCCCTCGCGGGTGCGGATAAAGGGCTTGATCTTTTCCACCGGCAAGGTGTTGCCCACGATGCGGACCTCGACGACCATTTCTTTTGCGGCGTCGGGCGATTGCGCGGCGGCGGGCGGAGATGCGCCCTGGGCCGCTGGTTGTGAGAGGGTCTGCGCGGGCGGAGTTTGCGCATTAGCCGGCAGGCTTGGCGGGGAAGGCATGAGAGGGCCGGATGCGGACTGGGATGCCCTTGGGGCCGGCATCGGCGCGGATAAGGCCGGGCCCGGCGACGGAATCGGGGGAATATTGGGCCCCGGCTCCTGCGGGCAGGCAAAATGCCAATGCCGAGATGAGCAAAAATGCCTTATAAAACGGCATTAAGCGTGCGGCGGCATGTGATTCCAGTGGCGGTTCGGCCATCCATGGCCCTTTCAGCTTCGGTCGGCAAATCTTCTAATGGCGAGACAAGAGTTAGTACTGAAGAGTCCCGCTAGGCACCTGTTACGCCAGGAGTGGTTACAGAGTTCTAGCGGGTCGCGTAGAAATACCTAAACAGCCGTATTTGGGCAAGGGGAATATTGCAATAATTGGGTTAGAACCGGTGGGGATTTGGCAGTTTAAGACAACTGGGTGCTAGAAAATTCGATTTTGATCTGTTTATCCGTTAATTTCAGCCCATGGGCTCAAAACTCTTCTCTCCAGGTTGAAAAACCTTCTCACGTACGGGCAAAAATCGACCGATGTTAAACTGTGACGGTCATGGATGATGGGCAGGTTGCGTAATGTGGATGGGTAGAGCAGAACGGTGGGTAATTCGGGTGGCAGCGATTATGCCGGATGCTCTGTTACGTTTTCCCCTGACCATGATCCGAACGGAACTTGTTTTCATGGATATGGGCATGAAGGCAGCAAGTCTCACTTGGAAATAAAAAACACTCCGGGCACAAGTGCCCGGGCTAAATAATAAAAAACTATGTTGGGGCAGCAGTTTAACTGCTGCCCCAACATAACTTAATAATAAATAACTGCGAACTGATTACAGAAAACTAAAAAATGCCTGTGGCCAATTCTGCATCACATCATTTGAAACTATATACGGAGCGTTCGCCGAAGGTGGATCGGCCGCCGATCGAGGCGATCGGGAGCTTGCCCGGAGTGTTGCGGGCTTTTCAGGAGCTGACGGGGTGGTCGCTGCGTTATTTAACGGGCGCAGAGTCGAAGCCGGCGGGTGAGCGGGTGTGGACGGTTGCCATAACGCCCGGCGAAGGGTCTCCGCCCGGGCATTTGCGTTTGGAGCCGCTGGAATCGGCGGGGGCGGATAGCAAGGCGGTGGATTTTGAAACTGCCCGGGCTTTGGCGTCGGCCATAGCGGGGATGTTGGACGAGTTGCAGCAGACGCGGCACGTGCTGTGGCAGCGTGAGGCGGAGTTGGCGGCGGGCGTGCCGCTGGTTCCGCTCGGCGACGAGGAGTCGCATCTGGCGGAGAAATTGCAGACCACGCTGCGGGGCGCGGCCGAGGCGGTGGACTGCCAGGCGGCGGCATTGTACTTGATCGACGAGGCCACCACGGAGTTGAAGATGCGGTCGTGCTGGGGTCTGCCATTCGAGCGGCTGCTGGCCCCTGCCCGGCAGATGAAGGGCGAATTGGCCGACCTGGAGGCGCTTTTGGGCCATGCGGTGGTGATGGAAAACACGGCCATGATGCCGGGCTGGAAGTCGCCGGAGGATTTCGCTTCGGCGGTGTGCGTGCCGGTGGCGTCGGGCGCGATGCTTTTGGGCACGCTCTGGGTGTTCGGTACGGAGGTGCGCGATTTTACCGATGAGCAAGTGCACATTATCGAGATTGTGGCGGGCAAGGTGGCCTCGGACTTAGAGCGGGAAATGCTGCTGCGCGAGGGCGTGGACGGGGCGCAAATGAAAAAGCAATGGACCGCGGCGGAACGACTGCAAAGGAATCAGTTGCCCACGATCTCGCCGATCTTGGACGATTGGGACATATCGGCGTGGGCCTCGCAAGGTCAGGAAGTGGGCGGGGCCTTTTACGACTGGTTCTGCCTGCCGGACGGATTCATGGGAATAACACTGGGCGACGCGATGGACCGGGGACTGGAGGCGGCGCTGACGGCGTCGGCGGTGAAGGCCGCGGTGCGGCGCACGGCCGGTACCATCGAGAGGCCGATAAGGTTTTGGAGCAGGTCAATTTGACGTTGTGGACGGGATCGGCGGGCGATCAATACGCCGACATGTTTTACGGATTGATCGAAATTGCCACGGGGCGGGTGTGCTACGGGATGGCGGGGAAGCCGTCGGTGGTATTGCTTCGGCAAGACGGATGGAAATCGCTGGGCCACATTTCGCCGCCATTGGGCGAAAGCCCGGAAACGGATTACGAGCCTTTTGGATATGAGTTGAAACCGGGCGAGGCGTTGGTGATATTCAACGAGGGATTTCGCATTGCGGCCGATCGGGAAGGGCGGGCGTTGGAAGAATCGGGTCTGGGGGAATTATTGTCGGCCAACATTCATCTTTCGGCGGACCAGATGACATCGATGGCCCGGGAATGCCTGCGCTTGCACGCCGCCAATCCGGATCAGGACGACGTGGCGATTCTGGTCATCAAGCGGGACGCATCTTGACGCCCGGCACGGGCGGGGTAAACTGTATCTGTATACGATGTCTCAACACGGAGACGCGGAGTCTATGGAGATTTCTGCCCTCACCCTAGCCCTCTCCCGGAGGGAGAGGGGACTATTGGGATAAGCCTCTTAGCGGGAATGGCGGAATTGGCAGACGCGCCAGGTTGAGGGCCTGGTGGCAGCAATGCCGTGCAGGTTCAAGTCCTGTTTCCCGCACTGTCTTGAATATAAAGCATTTAGGATGATTTTCTAATAAAAAAGAATTATACCACGTATCGAAAGGGGCTAAATATGCAATTTGATTTTTATATTGTTGTGGCTGGGGAACAATCTATTTGTCAAATTCGATTATTGGATAATGCTCATTTAGAGACAACTCCAGAAAACGCGATTGAGGAAGTTAATAAACGTTTCCAAGAGTTAATTTCAAATGATCCCGATATTTTATCCATGGTTGTAGTATCACCTTCTTTTGGTGATTTTCCTGGGCGAATTATAGCTGCAGAGTTGGTCCATGCTTGGCCGGTTGATGTTCGCCAACGACAAGGTAAACCTAAAAGGGAATTGATATGGGTTGTAGACGGAAAATCAACAAATTTAAAAAATGCTCCTAATCTCTCTTGATCGTTATGTATGGAATTTATGGGAAAGTGAAAATAATGCCATACATTTACGAATCTTCATTAGCACAATAAAGGGGTGAATTCGTGCCGGTTGAAGTACCACCTAAATTTGCTGAAGTGCTTATATCTTTTTTTCAAAATGCAGGCGAAACACAACCTATATATTATAATGAGGTAACATCCAAACTATATCTTGATGGTGAAGATCGTGAATTTTGGATCGGCAATCTTTTTACGGAATTCCAACGTTCCAAGGCAGAATCTTACGAAAACTTTTTTTCTGATGCTTGGAAAATCTGGTGCATTGTACAAGATGATTTACCAGATCGGCCAAAATGGATACCGGAAATTATTTACCCCCTTCGTGATGAAACCCATCCACTTTCTTACCATGTAGAAGAAGTTCCCGATACAGATTTATGGACAGTCTCGGCACCGTTTGATGTCATGCCTTCGGCGGAATGCTACGATTTAGTCGGCGCATATAATGTTTGGTGGAGTAACCAATTTCAACGCGCTTGTAAAAAGCACTTATATAATATCTATAAATGGTTGATTTCTGGGCAAATTAATGAAGATGAATTATGTGTTCTTTCTGAATTACGCCGAATGTGGAGACAAGGATTATTAGGCGCAACATCTAGCAAATTAAATATTGTACAAGAGATTGCTTTTCTGGGAGAAAAGTCAAAAATACCACATGTATTAAAACAACTGCTTGATGAATTAAAAGTTACTCTTGGTTCACATGAAAATGCCACACAAGCTTTCCGTCAATTACAGGCAAATTGTAAATAGAAAGTGCAAAAGGGATCGGGAATCTTCTTACATCTCTACCGATAGAACCCCGCAATCTTCTCACAAATTAATAGAAAAGTCTTTCAAATTCTTTAAGTTGCGGACTAGGCCAGCAGCTCCCGATATGGTTCAAGTGGTTTTTCCGCTGTTGAAAGGTGATAATGAGCTACAGTCAGCGTACCTTCGGAATCACGGTCAATGCTTGTGAGAACGAAACAGAATTCAAGTTCTCTGGCATCCAACTGTATCTTGTTATGTATAGTTATTCCAGATTGGTCGCCGGGGACTGTAAAAGAAATTTTTAGTGGGACATGCGTATCAGGATAATCTGGCATCCAACCATCAAATCGGTTCGGAAGCCCGTTGTCACCGAACAGTTTGGACGGAGTCGTGCGATGAAAGTTAAGTTTTGGCATTGATCTATTGTCCCTAGAGAGAAAGGTTTTAGAAACTGTTTAACATCAGCATCTTATCCCATTTGAAATGGGGTAGCAACCACCCAAGTATATGCTTGATGGAAGCCATTCTGTGCAGGTTTAAGTCCTTTTCTCGCACTCATTACCGCATAAGGATTTGCGTCAAAAAGGCGCGAGTCCTTTTTTATTTGGGGCGAAATATGATCTTTCTTTGCGGGGTAAGATTTGCTATTAATGCCGAATCAACAAGGATTAAAGACGGCTGTAGGAAGTTGCCATGGGATGGCGAAAGATACAGTGGTTAAAGCGGCAGGCGAGCCGGAGCCGGCGATTTTTAGCGATAGCGCCTTGCTTGTTTGATTCACCATCCGGCTGGATCTGGGGATTTCGCGAACTGTGGCGGATCTTTTTTTCCACGGTTTTACGGGCGTAAAATCATTCTGCCGGGCGATCGAGGAACAAGAGAAAACGGGCATTTGCAGGTCTATCGGCGGCGATTCCGGCAAGCGGGGTTATGTTATCGTGGCCCCGAACTACGCATCGAACTCGGCGGGCGTCGGCTGCCTTTGAGATCACGCGGGAGACGCCGCCCAAGAGAGAGCTGGGAAAACTTTTCCGGAATTCGCGGGTATTATATTGCTTCGACAACAGCACGGTCCTGGTGTACGAGGCGATCATGTGCGGTTGCCCGGTGGTGGTCATTCCCGACGGCACGCAGAGGAGGGAGTATTACAAGAGCCTGGAATTAGGCATGGATGGAAACACCTTTCTCCGGCAGCACCTTGCCGCTTTCAACAGTATCGATGGGCACACCGCTTTAATCGTCTTAAACGCGTTTCTCCGGCACCAGCTTGCTGCTTTCCACAGTATCGGTGGGCACACCGCTTTAATCGCCGTAAACGCCCATGTAGGGAGAAGTCCGCGCAGCATCCTCGCCGCCTGGGCATTAAGTGGCATCCTTGCCGCCAGAGCATGGAGGTCCACGCCGCATTCCTTGATGAGCGTCGAACGCTGCGGTCCGTAAGCATATGCTTCAAGCCATCCTGAAACGCAGCCAGCCTGGTGGGGAGACATCCTCGAGGCAAGTTCGTTGAATCTCTCAGCGGCTAGGGCTACTTGGTCCGGGTAATTCTTCCGCAGCCATCGCGTCGTTTTTTGAGCTAGAACCATGTATCCGCAATTCACGTATTCTGGCCGAAAAGCGTCGCGAAACGGGTGCATGCGAACGAAGACCTCGGGCGAAGTCAGATAGCCAATAAGCCCGTGCTTGCTGAGAAACACGGGAAAGGTTCGGTCGTTGTCGAAGTTGTTTTTGGCGCTGACAATGCGCGAGTACGCGTCCCACATCGCCGCTTTGCGCCCCACCACGCTCGAATAATGAAAACCGGTATTCAAAAGGCATGCCAGCATTACGCCGGCCGGATCGAGGAGGCTAACCGGCTGAGAAAAATTACACCCCGACGCAAGCCAGCTCAAAAAGTAACACTGGTTGAACCAACTGTAGCTTTGGGGTGCGTAGCTTTCCAGAAAAGACGAATACGTCGCGGCACAATGTTCGTTCGACTGCAGGACGTCAATCGCCGATTTCAGGTGTCCAGGAGCCCACCAATCGTCATCATGGAGAATGGCAACCAACGGACTTTCCACCAGATGCCAAATTGCCCCCAAGTGCATCAGTATCGGCACCGGGGGGCGCTGCTTCAGGTATGCCAGGGGAAGGTCGGGGAATTCGCGGCAGACGGCCTCGGATTCGTCGCTAGTGCTGTTTTCGGAAACGATGATTCTGGCAAGGGCAGAGCGCGCGGTTTGCCGCCGTATGGACTCTAATGCGTCCCGGAGCATCGCGGGGCGGTTGCAAGTGCACAACATAACCGTCACACTCAGGGATTCAGCCGTGTTCATGGATCCACCTTACACTGAGCAACAGGATTGACGAACCGCGACTCTGGCACGGCATAGCAGACGAGGTCCAGGATTTCGTGATGGGGGCGCAAGATAAATCGGTAGACGACCAATGCCTTCAAATGTCATCATGGCTACCTTTGATCAGCAGGCCTCGCGATGCAGCCCGCCAGATCCCTTGCAAAAGTTTCAATCACCGGCTTCCGTCTGGGAACCATTAATGTCGCAACCGACAGCGCGAGATGCAGTCCTTAATGGTCAACTGGACTCGACTCTCGCCTTGACCGGATAATTGGTCGGATCGTGTAATGTAAGCCAAGACCGCCAACTGGTCAGCGATCCGAATCTGTTGCGGGCAATGCTCCTCGCGCTTTCGGCACCCGACGAAGGCCGTGAGCCTGATTTCCAATTACTCTCCGCACAACCTTCAACCTCAATGAGATTGAAACTTAAAGGCTTACAGGACCAACGCCACATCAAGTTATCCGGAGAACACGGGACCAATTCAAATTTGTAACGCTAACCGTGCATTATAACCAAATTCGCAAGGTTTTCATATTGGAGTGCGTTTAGCAATTCCTAATGGGGGCTGCCTCCTCCGCTTGCCACTGCTGGATCAATCTCTTTTGCCAGCCGCCGCATATTTGCGAGTACAAATGCCGGGTGCAGTTCCAGAGAATCGGCGGGCAGACGGCTTTAATCCCGTTGAACGCCCATCCGGGGAGGATTCTGCGCGGGAGGCTGGCCGCCAGGGCGGCGCGCGGCACCCTAGCCGCCAGGGCATTGATGTCCACGCCGCATTCCTTGATAAGGGTCGAGCGCTGCGGTTCGTAGGCGCAACCCTCAATCCATCCCAAAACACAAGCGGCCTCGTGGGGAGGCACTTTTGCGGCGAGTTCGTTGAACCTGGCTGCGGCCAGGGCAACCTGGTCCGGGTAGGTATTCCGCAGCCAGCGGGTCATCTTTTGGGCCAGGACCATGTGTCCGCAATCCATATAATCCGGGCTAAAGGCGTCGCGCGACGGGTGCAGGCGCACGAAGACCTCGGGCGAGGTCAGGTAGCCGATGAGTCCGTGTTTGCTGAGAAAGACGGGAAAGGTGCGGTCGTTGTCGAAGGCGTTGCCCGTCTGGACGACGGACGAATAGGCGTCCCACATGGCCTCTTTGCGCCCCACCACGGTCGAATAATGAAAGCCGGCGTTCAAAAGGCAGGCCAGCATAACGCCGGTCGGATCGAGGAAGCCGACCGATCGAGAGAAATCGCAGCCCAGCGCGAGCCAGCTCAAGAAGTAGCACTGGTTGAACCAGCCGTAGCTTTGCGGTCTGTAGCTTTCCAGAAAAGAGGAATAGGTGGCGGCACAACGTTCGTTCGATTGCAGGGCGTCGATTGCGGATTTCAGGTGTCCCGGGGCCCACCAATCGTCGTCATGGAGAATGGCGACCAGCGGGCTTTCCACCAGGCGCCACATTGCGCCCAAGTGACTGAGAATCGGCACCGGGGGGCGCTGCTTCAGGTATGCCAGGGGAAGGTCGGGGAATTCGCGGCAGACGGCCTCGGACTGGTCGTTGAGGCTGTTTTCGGAAACGACGATTCTGGCGAGGGCCGAGCGTGCGGTTTGCCGTTGTAGGGATTGCAAGGCATCCCGGAGCATGGCGGGGCGATTGCAGGTGCACAACATAACCGTCACAGTCAGGGATTTGGTATTGTTCATGAATCTGACTCACAGCGGACAAGAAGATTGACGAGCCGCGGCCGCGGCG
This sequence comes from Pirellulales bacterium, assembly GCA_963838495.1. Lineage (GTDB taxonomy): Bacteria > Planctomycetota > Planctomycetia > Pirellulales > Thermoguttaceae > JBEKIK01. Next base: position 3,254,742 of record CAWIRC010000001.1, read on the forward strand.
CGGCATAGGGGTCGAGATCCGGCATCTTTTGATGGAAAGCGGGATAAATCGGCGGACGATTAATGCAGTCAAGCGTGGCCATGGCTACCTTTGACCGGCAGGCAACGCGAGGTTGCCCGCCAGACCCCTTTTAAAAGTTGAAATTGCCGGCTTCCGTTGGGGAACCATCTGTTTCGCCAGCGGCTGCGCAAGACAAGGTTCTTAATGGTCAAGGGGATTTGGGGCTCGGGCTGAGCGGGTAATTGGTCGGATCGCATGATGTATGCCAAGGTTGCCAGCTCATCGGCGATGCGGATTTGTTGCGGACAGTGCTCCTCGCACTTCCGGCAACCGATGCAGGCCGAGGCGCGATCGCTCTCGCTCATATCCCAGAGACTCCTTAAGACCGAAAAATGCTGTCCCAACGTAGGCACCGAGATCGAATTGACCCGAAGCAGTTTGCTTCGCTTTTCGATTCCAAGCTCGGTTGCCAGGAAATTGAGCAACTCCAGGTTATAGGGGATGGGAATTCCCTTGGGGCAATAGGTTTTGCAGTATCCGCAGCCGGTGCAACGCACAACTTGCTGCCTCCTCAAGTCGGCGGTCACCCGGTCGTATTGCTGCGCGAGTTCTTCGGTCATTTCAAAACTTTCAAGTCTATTGGCGGTAGCGACATTCTGAACTACCTGTTCGAGTCAACTCATACCCGATAACGTCACGGAGACGCCAGGATTTGAAAAAACCCAGAGCAGGGCCTTCATTGCGGGAGGACCGTCAATTTTCACTTGTTCCAGTGACGCGTGCCATCGTTTTGGCAGTTTGTCGCCTAGCATTCCGCCGCGCAACGGCTCCATGACCGCAACACCGTACCTTGCGGCTTGGGCGCTGGCGATCACATCCTCCGCACTCTGCAAGTTTCGATCGAGGTAGTTGTACTGTTTGATGACCAGCTTGAAGCGGTCATATTGTTTCAAGATAGCCGGCGAATTTATGTCATGTGAAGAGAAACCAACATGCCTCACTCGACCGTCGGCGAGGATACGTTCGAAGAACTTCAGGAGCCCCAAACGCTTCAACTTTTCCCAGCGCTCGACGTTCAACATGTGCAACAGATAGAAATCCACGTATTCAGTCTGGAGGCGCTGGAGGCTTTCGTTGAGCAATCGCTGCATGTCGTCCGCTGTATTGACCATCCATGTGGGGAGCTTGGTGCATAGGATCATCTTGCTTCGCGCGCCGCGGGCACGGTGAAATTCTCCCAGGAACCGCTCGCTGTCGCCGCCATGATATATATAAGACGTATCGAAGAAGTTAACGCCGTGTTCCAACGCGTAGTCGAACATTTTTCCCGCCGCTTGTCTATCGATAATGTCGTCGTTGCCGCCTACATTTGGAAGCCGGAAGCCGCCGCACCCCAGTATAGAGGTTTCGATACCAGTGTCTCCAATTTTCCGGTACTTCATGTGTCTTTCCCCGTAATAACATCAGCTTTTCGAAAGTAAAAAGCAGATTATGCAAATCAGCCCTCTAGGCATCATTTCGACTAATGTCGCATTAAGTCGTGGGCGGCGTGCCAGGCTTTGGCTGCCAAGGCGCGTCAACGGCTTCCACGCGGAAGAAGCCAGGGAACGCCATCGGCCATCCGTCGCGGGAACGTGGGGGCCGGCGGCGGGGGCGGCAGTCGTCGGAAGTTTTTCAGGACCGCCCTGGGATCGAAAGTCGTTTTCCCCTCCAGTTCGCGAATACGAGCCAGCACTCTATCGAAAAGTCGTCTGCCCGGCTCGATGATCGTAAAATAATGGAACAAATGGCCGACTTCCCACCCGAACTTCTTGAACATTACATACATATTCGCGTAGCCTTCGACCTCTTCATTATAGGTATGATGGGGTTGTGCTTTGGGACTTGTGTGGGCGAACTCCGACGGCGAGTCGGGATTTATATCAGGAACTATTTGCAGATGTTCAAAGTTCATCGTCAGTAGAACCACATGCGGTCTGACGGCCAGCATTGCGTGTACGAATCCCCGGACGTCGTCCGGATTGGAATTTTCCTGGAGAAAAATGTACTTCACTTGAAGCAAAGCGCCGGACTTTTCGGCAGCCACCGTGTACCTCGCGATATTTTCGATGACCTTGTCGAACTTATCGCTTCCATGGACGGCTTTGTAGGTGGCCGCGGTGCCGGCGTCAACCGAGATGTTGGTGCGGATTGGATTCCCACGAGCGATGTGCGAGTAGATGTCTTCGCTGAAGTGGTTTCCATTCGTGTACAGTTCGACCTGGACTCCATTCGCATTGAAAAAGTCCATGAACTTGTTGAAGTCCTTGAACAGAGACGGCTCGCCGCCATTGAACAAGGCAAAGCAGTCTTTTGACACCTTTCCGGCTTTCACGAATACATCAAGGTGTTTCAAGAGATCATACTGCGGCGGCACGAAATAATTTTGCTGCGTATAGTAACAAAAAGTGCAGCGGTTGTTACATATGGTGTAGTGTTGAACATCGGTGTACCTTAACTTGTCGAACGACACGTCCTCCATGTCTTTCTCGACCAGGAAACCGCATTTAAGGCATGGTATGCCGCTTTGGGGGTCATTCGCCATCTCGAAAAGCTGTTTTCGTTTGGCAACAATCTCTTCCAAAGGCGGCACGCGGCCTTTTTTGATTTCCTCCAACTCAGCCCCTTCGTAATAGAAAGGAGCGAGGGCCGTGGACGAGCAACACGCGCCGATCCAATGAGGCCGGTATACTATTCCGCCTTCGATGAGCCAGCAGGATTTGACTTTCATAAGATCACCATATGATTGGAGTTTGAGTTCAGATTCTGCCCACACATCCCATTTGCGGCAGCATAACTATTATGCGGCCCTGTGGATGCGGATTGTTTCCGGAGTCCGGGTTTCGGCTGGTTCCGGGTTGGCATCGATGCCGCGGTTGTAAATAAGTTCTTTAAGATCTTCGTTGTAAGCGTAGGGGCTGTCGATCATGTCGATCATAATGGGCGCGTCCTTTTGGCATTTTTCCAGCATCACCTCTCCGCGCATCAGCTCCCGGCAGGAGATTTGACCTTTTTGCAGGGGGATGGCGAGATAGACGTCGTCGTCGGCAAGGATGTGTCCTTGCGGCAGGTCCCTTTTTGCGTACACTCCGCGTACCAGGGCGTCGAGGTAGCGGATTTCGCGTTCCTGGGGAGTGCGTTTCTGGGTCGGGGGGGCCCCGCACATTTTCTGCGCCAAGCGGTAGGTCGAAAACCAGGCGCTGATCTGGTGCGGCAGGGAGCAGTAGGGCGAGACGGGGACCTGGTCCATCTCGATGTCGATATGCCGTTCGAAGCACCTGGCGCCTTTGGCGTAGGCTACGAACATCGAGGACGCCCAATCGCGGTGCTCGTGGGTGGAGAGCCCGATCACGTGATTGGGATAGCGTTGGCGGAGGAAATCGATTTGGTTCAATTCCAATTCGGCGTCTTCGGTGGGGTAAAGCGAGACGCAGTGGTTGATGGCCAGGGGGATATGCCGGTTGTCGAAGAAGTTCACCAGGTCGTCGGTATCTTTGAGGGACGATCCGCCCGTGGAGGCGATTACGGGTTTTTTGGTTTTGGCGATTTCCTCGATGAGGCACCAGTCGTTGATGTCGGAGCTGGCGATTTTGAGGACTTGGATTCCCAGTTCCGCGCAAAAGGCGACGGACTGTTCGTCGAAGGGGGTGGCGGAGGTCAAGCAGCCGGATTGGCGGATCGCCTGAACGAGCACGGCGAAATCTTCGTGGGACATTTGCGTGTCGAGGGTTTTGGATACATAGCGGATGTCGCGGCGGCTGCGGAAGTTCTTGTGGATGAATGTATCCACGTCGCGGAGTTGGATTTTGACGGCGGCCTTTACATTATTGAAGCGTACGATTCTGCTGAAATCTTTGATGATTTTCAGCCCTCGATCGATTTTGCCCCAATGGTTATTGGCCATTTCCAGTATGAACAGTTCATCGAACACTTCACTGGCGATCATAGGATCCTCCTGAAATCCGTTGCAAGCATGAGTGAATTGAATGGTCTTGTCGAACTATTCATGCGTTCAGTACGTAAAACAAGGAGGAACCTAACAACACAAACGTCATGAAAGGAGTTTCGACATGGCCGGGACACGCAAAGGTACGTATAAAATAACAAATTGGAGAAAATACAACGAGTCTCTCGTTAAGCGGGGGTCGATTACCTTCTGGTTTAACGAGGACACGATTGACAAATGGCATCACAACAATGCGAAACCCAAGGTTGGACACCCTTTTGTCTTCAGCGATACGGCAATCGAGTGTATGCTCGTTTTGCGAGAGCTTTTTCAATTGCCCTATCGCCAAACGGAAGGATTGGGAAAATCGCTTGCCGAACTGATGGAAGTAATCATTGATATACCGGATTATACGTCGTTGGCCAAGCGAGCAGCGAAAATGGCTATATTGCTGGAAGTTAGAAAACATACCGGCCCGATCGACGTGGTTGTAGACAGCACCGGGCTTAAGGTTTTCGGCGAAGGCGAATGGAAAATGCGTAAGCATGGCAAAACGAAACGTCGTTTCTGGCGAAAGTTGCATTTGGCGATCAATCCGGATACGCATGAGATCGTGGCGGAAACCATGACGGAAAATAGTTGCGATGACGCCGGCCAAACGGACAACCTGTTGGATCAAGTCCACTCGCCGGTTGAAAAATTGTATGGCGACGGAGCTTACGATCAACGAAAGGTTTACAGAACGTTGAAAAAACGCGGGATAAAGGCAATCATCCCGCCGCGACGCAACGCGAAGATTTCGCGACACGGAAATTCTCGTGGCCGTCCTCTGGCACGGGACTTGGCGATTCGAGAAATCCGCCGCCACGGCCGCAGGCACTGGAAAGAGCGAGTCGGCTACCATCGCCGCAGCCTTTCGGAAACAGCCATGTATCGAATGAAATGTTGCTTCGGCGACCATTTGAAAAACCGTTTGATTCAAAATCAAAAAACAGAAACACGACTAAGATCTAAAATCCTTAACAAATACACCCACCTCGGACTTCCTTTGTTCGAGTGGAATTAGTCAACAAGACCGAATTGAATTGCAAGATGTAATAATTGGCACGTGGGAAAGGCCGACGGCGTCGGCCAATTGGCTCAATCGCGAGACGATCGTACAACAGCGTTTGCCGTTGGTCGCTGAAAGGGGGTCGCCGTACCCGTAGGTCGCGGCGGCGAAGGCGATGCCGACGGCGTCCGCGGCGGATCGGTCTTCCGGCGTATCGCCTACGAACAATGTTTCGTTTTCTTTTAAACGATGCCTGCGCAGGATGTGCGAGAGCATGTCTTGTTTTGACGAGAAGGGCGGGTTTCCCGAGTCGGGAGCGACGACATCGCGAAAATATTCGTCGAGATGCAAATGTTCCAGGATGCGCGAAGCGGCGTGTTTTGGTTTGTTGGTTGCCACGAAGCAAGCGATTTTAGCGAGGGCCAAGTCGGCCAGCAAATTTTCCGCGCCGCGATAAGCCCGCGATAGTTTCCAACCCTTTGAATCGTAGCTTACGCGGAATTGCCGCTCGAGGGAGTCGAGCGAAACGGGGTCCGCATTGCCGAGGAGTTGCGCGAAGAGTCCGCGGATGGGGATGCCGATGGGAAGGCGGAGGGACGTCCAATCCCGGTCCGGAAAGACGGCGCGGAGGGCGGCTTGGGCGGAGAATTCGATTCCCGATCTGGAATCGATCAGCGTGCCGTCCAAGTCGAATATCAGGTTTCCGAATGACATAGGGATCTCAAAATTCCGCGGCCGGTATGAGGAGGTTGCTTAAAAGTTCTTTGCGTTCGAGGAAGGGCCACATATCTTCCAGGGGTGCGGAGACGATGCGTCCGTCGGGCAGTTTTTTGGAACTGGTTTTTGGTTCGAAGGCCTGTTTGGGGTCGAGGATGACGTTGCAGAGCTCCGGACCGGGGGAGTTTAGGGCCCGGTCGGCCTTGGGGAGGAAATCGGCCGATTCGATGCGCTGGGCGGGGATGTCGTAAGCCCGGGCCACTTTGACGAAATCGGGGAAGGAAACACCGGACTCGGGGCTTTCGCCGATGAGGCGGCCGAAAAAGCTGGTTTGGGTTTGCCGCATGGAAATATAGCCGCCGTTGTTGAGGACGAAGATTTTAATGGGCCAGCGGTGGTGGGCGAGGGTTTGCAGTTCCTGGATGTTCATTTGCAGGCTACCGTCGCCGGCGAAACAGATGATTCTTTTTCCGCCGTTAGCAACAGCGGCGCCGATTGCGGCGGGGAGGTCGTAGCCCATCGAGGCGCAGCCCGAATTGTACAGCAGCCTTTGGCCTTTTTTCACTTCCGCAACCTGGCAACAGACCACGCTGGCCGTTCCGTTGGCGCAGACCACGACGTCGCCGGCGTCCAAAAGGCGGAACACTTGATCGACGAAATGGTAGGGATTAATGGTGCCGTTGACAGCTTGGTGTCGCGGCAGCACGATTGGGTATTGCGAGACGCGCCGGCGGCACCAGGCGAGCCATTCCGCGTGCATTTGCGGATCATAATCAGCCTCGTCTGCCGCGCGGTTTAATTCCTTGAGAAAGGCCTTTGCGTCGGCGTGCACGGCCATGTCGGGTTTTACGGTGGGTTTTTCCAATTCCGCGGGATCTATATCGACCTGGACCTTGAAGGCGTGGCGGGCGAAACTGGGCCAGTTGTAGCTCACCTGGCGGATGTTGAGCCTGGAGCCGATGACAAGGATGAGATCGGCGTTTTGGGCGGCGAAGTTTCCGCCGCGGTCGCCTATGGTACCGGGCCGACCGGCGTACAAGGGATCGTCGTTAGATAAAAGATCGATTGCGGTCCAGGCGACGGCGACAGGAATGCAGAGTTTGCGGATCACCTCGTAGAATTCCCGCACGGCATTGGCCAGACGGACGCCCGAGCCGGGCATGATGACCGGTCGCTTTGCCCGCTTGATGCGGGCGATGATCTCGCGGCATTGATCGGCGAGAAGATCGTTGTTCTGGGATGCGGGGTCCTGCTCGGGGTCGTAGCCTTTGAGCGCGTCGGGATCGATCGTCGCGCCCTGCACGTCGACGGGGACGTCGATCCAGCACGGGCCGGGACGGCCGGAGACGGCCAGATGCACGGCCCGTTCCAGGTGATAGCGTATGGATTGGGGATCATCGATTGTGGCCGAGTATTTTGTGATGCCGCGGACCATGCTCAAGACGTCGGCTTCCTGGTCGCCGAGTTGGCGGAGCTTGCCGATCAAATCGTGATGATACAGGGCGGTATCGCGGCGGACCTGTCCGGAGACGACCAGCATGGGGATGGAGTCGGTCCACGCGCCGAAGACGCCGTTTAGGGCATTGATGCCGCCCGGGCCGGTAGTGACGTTGACGAGCGCCGGCCGGCCGCACAGCCGGGCATAGGCTTCGGCGGCTATTGCGCAGGCTTGTTCGTGGTGGCAGCAGATATAGCGCAGTGCGGAGCAGCGGCCGATGGCGTCGTTCAGGTGCATGGCGCCGCCGCCGGTGACGAGAAAGACGTCGCGGATATTTCTTTGGGCGAGCGTTTCGGCGATGTAATCAGCAACACGCAACATATAATTTCCGATTTAGGAGTTCTAACAAAATCTTATATCCATTCATAAATACCCTCACCCCCGGCCCCTCTCCCAAAGGGAGAGGGGAGGTTTTGTTATAGATTCATATTTAAAGTTGAGCTGCCAGGCAATTTTCATTAAGACGAAGCCATGAGAAGGTATTCCGCAGCGCGGCCGGGAATGGGACGAGCGGGCGGAGTCCGAGTTCCCGCTTGGCGCGATCGACGGAAGGCACATAGCGCTGGGCCGGGGAGTTTGGATCGGGCGATTTTGCCACCATGACTTCCGCGGCGTTGGCCGACAACCGCGCCGCCGCCTGAGCGACTTCCAGGATCGACAGGGCCTGATCGCTTCCGACGTTGTAGGGCCGGCACGCGGGGGCCTTGAAAAGGATCGTCCACAGCCAAACGGCCAGATCGGCGGCGTAAAGGTAGGAGCGGCGCGGGGCGCCGTCGCCGGTCACGCGGATGGGTCCGCCGCTTAAGGCGTCGCGGATGAAATTGCCGACGGCAAAGTGTATATCGAGGGGCAAATAAGGCCCCACAAAGGCGAAGCATCGGGCGATGCACGTTTCCAGGCCGTGTTGTCGATGGTACAGGGCGGAAAGCAATTCGGCCATGCGTTTGCCTTCGCCGTAGGCCGAGGACGGCGCCAAGGGGTCCGGGCGCCGGGGTAATCTTCATCGATGCGGGCCATCTCCGGCGGTTGCCGGCCGTAGACCGCGCCTGAACTGGTGAGAAGAAATCGCCGGGCGCCGCAGTGGCGGGCGAAGTCCAGGGTTCGGCGTGTGCCGCCGACGATGGTGTCGAGCATCAGCAGGGGTTGGTCGGCGGTCAATCGGGCGCTGGCCTCGGTGGCCGCGTGGATGACAAAGGGGAAATATCCGTCGGGGAATGCGAAGTTGCGGACGTCGCCTTGGTGGAACGAGAGGGCCGGTGCGCCGGCCAGGTGCGGCTGTTTTTCGCAGAAGGCCCGCGGATCGCGGGAAAGGACGAGGGCTTGCGAGTCCAGATCCAGGCGCTGGTTTGCCCAGAGGAAGGTTTCCAGGAGCCAGATGCCGAAGAAGCCGGTGCCGCCGGTGATAAAAACGCGCTCGCCGCGCAGATTTTCCCACGCGTCGCGGGTATGGTCCAGGACGTGTTCGAGGTCTTCGGTAAACAGGCTATAGTGCTGCATGGCAAGAGGCGGCGTTGTTTACGAATGCGTGGACCGTATCGAGCATGTGGTCGATCATGGGCCCGGTCAGGCCGGGATACACGCCCAGCCAGAACATCTGGTTCATGGCGAAGTCGGTATTTTTCAATTCGCCGACGACGCGGAAGCGGGAATTGCGATAGGCCGGCTGACAGGTCAAGTTGCCTCCGAACAGGAGGCGAGTGGCGATTTTGTGTGCTTCGAGGCTTTCAATGAGCGACTCGCGGGTAAAGGGTGCGTCGGAGCGGACGGCCACGGGGAACCCGAACCAACTGGGGTCGGAATTGGGGGTGGCTTCAGGGAGGATGAAAAAATCCTCCAGATCGGCGAAACCTTGGCGGAGGAGGGCGAAGTTGCGGCGGCGGGCTTCGATGAAGCTGGGCAATTTTTTCAGTTGGGCCAGGCCCACGGCCGCCTGCATGTCGGTGAGCTTGAGGTTGTAACCGATGTGGGAGAAGGTGTATTTGTGGTCGTAACCGCAGGGCAGACCGCCGAGTTGCCACTGGAAGCGTTTTCCGCAGGTATTGTCTTTTCCCGGGGCGCACCAGCAGGCGCGGCCCCAGTCGCGGAAGGACTCGACGAAGATACGGAGTTTATCGTCGTTGGTCAAGACGCAACCGCCTTCGCCCATCGTGATGTGGTGGGCGGGATAGAAACTCACGGCGGCGAGGTGTCCGAAGTTGCCGACTTTTTTGCCTCGATAAGTCGATCCCAAGGCGTCGCAGCAGTCTTCGATGAGCCAGAGGTTATGTCGTTTGGCGAAATCGGCTACGGCGTCGAGATCAAAGGGATTGCCCAAGGTGTGGGCGAGCATGATGGCGCGGGTGCGTTTGGAGCGGGCGGCGTCGAGCTGGTTGACGTCGATGTTGTAAGTGGGTACGGAGATATCGACGAACACGGGGACGAGGCCGTTTTGGATGATGGGATTGACGGTAGTGGGGAAACCGGCGGCCACGGTGATAACCTCGTCGCCGGGCTTAAGGGCCCGGTCGCCCAATTCCTGGGCCGTAAGGCTGGTCAGCGCGAGCAGCGTGGCGGAGGAGCCGGAGTTTACGAGCATGGCATGGCGCGCTCGCACCAGGCGGCGAACTGATCCTCGAACTGGAGTGCGAACCGTCCGGTGGTGAGCCAGAAATCCAACGCGGCCTCGGTGAGGTTGAGCAGTTCATCGGCGTCGAACACGCGGCCCGCATAAGGGATGGCCGAGCGGTCGGGGACGAAGGTTTTTTGGGGGAAGGCCTGGGCATGGTATTGGCGGACCAGGTCCAGGATTTGCCGCCGCAATTGGTCAGGGGATGAATTTCTTGTTGCCGTCATTAAGGCGCCTGTTTTTCGTGTGTGTGGAAGAAAAATTCTATTTAGGGGTTTTTTACAAAATCTTATGTCTATCGATCAATTCCCTCACCCCTAGCCCCTCTCCCAAAGGGAGAGGGGAGGTTTTGTTAGGGCTCTTTATTTTTACGTTCACGCAAGGGCGAGCATGGCGCCCGGCGATTTTTCAGCAAGCCCTCAGGCGGCCAAACCGCCGCGTTTGACGGTCTGCCTCCAATTTATTTGACTTGCCTGCCGTGCTTTTTCCTGGTGCGATTCGATGTCGCCAAGACAAGCGTCGTGCATATTTTTTCCATGTCCGCCGTAATAATCGGCGTACCACTGCGCGGTGCGGTCGATTGCTTCGCGGAGCGACCAGACGGGCATCCAATTCAAGAGCGAGACGGCCTTTTCGATGGAAAGCCGCAAGGCGTTGGATTCATGGAGCCCTTCGGGATCGCTTTTATCTTCCCAGTTTCCAGAGCCCCAGGCCGTGCAAAAGGCTTCGATCAGATCGCCGACGCAGGCGGCACCGTCATCGACGCGGGGGCCGAAATTCCAACTGCCGCAAAGCAGCGGATCGTCGGAGGTCATCATCCTGGCGGCGAGGGTGATGTAGCCCGAAAGCGGCTCGATGACGTGTTGCCAGGGCGCACCGAACGCGGATTGCGGACCGCAATGGTGCGGTGCTTGACGAGTGCGCGGACGGCGTCGGGGACAAGGCGGTCTTTTGCCCAATCGCCGCCGCCGATCACGTTTCCGGCGCGGAGGGTGGCCAGTTTCACGCCGTGACGGGCGCAACACTCCGGGGGGAAGAACGAGCGCCGGTAGGAGGCGGCCAGCAATTCGACCGCGGCTTTGCTGGCGCTATATGGATCATGGCCCCCCAGGGAATCATTTTCGCGGTATCCCCAGAGTTGTTCTTTGTTTTCGTAGCACTTGTCGGTGGTAATCACCATTACCGCGCAGGGTTTTGCGCGTATTCTGACGCACTCCAGGAGGTTGCACGTGCCCATGAAATTCATATCGAAGGTATCGCGCGGCGAGCGATAGCTTTCGCGCACGAGAGGCTGGGCGGCGAGATGGAAAATGACTTCGGGATCGGATTGGGCGAGGGCTTCCTGCAAGTTTTTTAGATCGCGGAGGTCGGCTTCATAATGGCCGGTCAACAAGCGGCGGACGCGGGAGGCATCGAAGTTGCTGGGCCTGGTGGGCGGCGGCAGGGAATAACCCGATACCTTTGCGCCAAGATGATGCAACCAGATTGTGAGCCACGAGCCTTTGAATCCAGTATGCCCCGTAACCAGCACTGAACGACCAGCGAACTGTTTAAGCAAGGAAGTGGTCATAATATACTAAACCGCATTCGAACCGAATTATCGACTTGTCAGAAATGCAAAAATCCATGTTTTCCGCCCGCGGCTCGAAAGAGGCGCAGAGTGGTCAGGCGCTGATGCGGCATTTTGTGATAGTCAACTCGCGGTTTGCGTCCGGCAAAATGTTCCGGCGCGGATCATCGACTTTCACCATGCCCCATTCCCACACCTTCCACGGCGCGTTGCCGTTTTGCCACTGGCTTTCCAGGCTCATCCAATCGCGATAGGTGTCCATGCACTGCCAGTAACCCAAGTGCTCGAACACGCACAATTGCCCGTCGGCTGCGCACGACTCCAGGGGGTCGCGCTCCAGGACGCAATCCGGGGAATCGCTGAGGTACTTGAGGAATTCCCGCTGGAAACAAAAGAATCCGCCGTTGATCAGCCCCTGGCCGATTTGTGGTTTTTCGCTGAAGGCCAGTACCCGGCTTCCCTCGCACTGCAATTCGCCGAAGCGACTGGTGGGGCGGACGCCGGTGACGGTCGCCAAGCGGCCGTGTTCTTTGTGGAATTCGAGGACTGCCCGGAGATTGACGTTGGACAGTCCGTCGCCATAAGTGACCATGAAGGTTTCGTCGTCGTGGAGGTATTTTGCGGCGCGGAAGATGCGCGAGCCGGTCATCGAGTTTTCGCCGGTGTCGGCCACGGTGACGCACCAATGATCCTCGTCCAGGTTGGCGGGATGGAGGCAAAGCCCATCTTTTTTTCCAGTTTTATGGTGAAATCGGAGTTCATGGCCTCATAATTCAAGAAGTACTCCTTGATGATTTTGGCCTTATAGCCCAGACAGAGGATGAAATCGGTGATGCCATGAAAGGCGTAGAGTTTCATGATGTGCCAGAGTATCGGGCGGCCGCCGATTTCCACCATGGGCTTGGGCTGCACTTCGGTATGCTCTCGGAGGCGAGTCCCCTGGCCGCCGCATAGAATAATGGCTTTCATGGACATTTTCTTTGGGTTATGAATTCAGGATGCCAGCTTGCTGTTGCCGGATTGGATTGTTGTTTTTATGCGGGCCGGTTCCAAGTCTTTGGTGGAATTGGTTTTAGGTTGCATGTCAGATGCAGGGCACCCATGCACGGTAAAAAGACTTAGTATGCAGGGATTCTGCTGCTGTCACGCACAATTCATTCGCCTGGAAAGAGGGCGAAACTTTAACGATTATGTAGAATTAAAGGGTCCAAGTCCTTCTTCTGCAAATTGCCGTGTCTGCGCCAATTTTGCGAAACACACAAATGCCCCATTCTATTGATTGAGGCATATTGTTAGATGGTTTTTTAGACTGCCTTTATTTTGGATTTATGAAGAGAGAGGGACTACATTTTATTAGAACATGCTTATAGACGGGGTAAAAAGCGGCAAGAAATAAAAATGCCCGGTGGTGGGGCAGCAACCGACCGGGCGAAAAAAGAATGTGAGTTTCCTCACTTAATCTTAGTTTATACCTGTGATTTTGCTTGTCAATAAGGAACGCAAAAATTTTGAAAAAATATATTGATAATTAGCCATCAAGTTGGAGTAGTAATCACCATCTCGGGTAGTCCGGAGCCTGCCGGATAAGTATTATGCATTTTCACAAGTATCCGGGAAAGAAAAGGGCATTTTCAGATTCTATATTGGAAAATCCCGCAAAAAAACGGATTTCATGGTCTTCACATATCACTATTTAGAGTTGTGACCATGATAAATCATCGTTCACGTTCATCTCCACCGGAATATACTATATGGCTTTGGTAATAAGAGTTAGGGATTTGCAGCATGGCGGCGGCCTTTTTTTTCCTTTTATAGCAACCATTAGTAAAATTGTGTGTAAGAAGAAAAAAGAAAGGGGCGAGCGATGGCCAAATACAAATATCTTATCGTAGGCGGAGGCATGAGCGCCAATGCCGCCGTCAGAGGAATCAGGCAAGTGGACCGGGAAGGGACGATCGGGCTTTTCAGCGCGGAATCCCATAGGCCATATAACCGGCCGCCATTGAGCAAAGACCTTTGGAAGGGCAAATCGCTGGAGACCGTATGGCTGAAAAACGCGGCGCGAGAGGCCGCGCTTCACTTGGGATGCATGGTGCAGTCGATCAACGCGCCTAACAAGTCCGTGACCGACGATGAAGGTCAAATTCATTATTACGATAAATTGCTTTTGGCCACGGGAGGCACTCCGCGGCGCCTGGCGTGCGATTGCGATTCGATTATTTACTTTCGCACGTTGGAGGATTACTATCATTTGAGAATGCTCACCAAGGAGCGGCGGCGGTTTGCCGTTATCGGGGGCGGATTCATTGGATCCGAGATAGCGGCGGCGCTGGCCATCAACGGCATGGAAGTGGCGATGATTTTTCCCGACGAGGGGATTGGCGGCCGGATGTTTCCCCGCGAGTTGTGGGAATTTCTCAACGAATTTTATCGACGGAAAGGGGTGGAGGTGCGGAGCGGGGAGGAAGTAGTGGAGGTAACAGGCCGGGGAGACGAATTCGTTTTAAAGACCCGCGGCGTGAAAAACATGCGTGAAGAAGAGATCGCGGCGGAGGCCGTTGTGGCCGGTTTGGGCATACAGCCGAACGTGGACCTGGCGCGGCAAGCGGGCCTGAAGGTGGGCAACGGGATTTGCGTGGATGCGGCCCTGAGGACCAGCAAGCCCGACATATATGCGGCCGGCGACGCGGTGGATTTTTACAATCACGCCCTGGGTAAGCGGCTGCGCGTGGAACACGAGGACAACGCCGTTTCCATGGGCGAGGCGGCGGGCAGATCGATGGCCGGCGGGGCGGTGAACTATGATCATCTGCCGTTTTTCTACTCCGATCTTTTCGAGTTGGGATACGAGGCGGTGGGAGAGATCGATTCGCGGCTGGAAACGGTTGCCGACTGGAAAGAGCCGCACCGGGAAGGCGTTGTTTATTATTTACGGGAAGGGCGGGTGCGAGGGGTGCTGTTGTGGAACATTTGGGGGCAAATCGAGGCGGCCCGGCAGTTGATTGCAGAAACCGGACCGTTCCGCCCGGTGGATCTCAAGGGGCGATTGCTGGAAGCGCACCAGTACGTGTAAATTTCCGTTTAGTTTTTGCGCGTATTCTCGGATAGTTTTATTGCAAATTGCAAAATGCAAATTTAAAATTGCAAATTGAACGAAGAAAAACATAAATGTTTGGACTGAAATTCTGCATAAAGGGCATTAAGGATTCAAAATATTATGTCGGCCCAGCGGGCCAATCGTTTTTTTTGGGGTTAGGTGAATTTTTGGCCCGTTGGGCCGAAAAAATGTTCTCCAGTATTTCTCCACCCAGGGCGACGCCCTGGGCTGGGTGAATTGTCGCCCTTGCAGGGCTGCAAATTGCTAAAATATTACAAAATTTGCAGTTTGCGATTGATTAATTTGCATAAAATTGATCGCGGCCAGAGGCTGTGCCGGGAAAATTTATGAAGACACCTGAGGACATGAGGGCCCTTGCCCAAGCCGCGTTGGAGATGATCGAAGGCGAGCGGGTGATTGGCCTGGGATCGGGGCGGGCGGCAATGGCCTTTCTGGAGGCCCTGGCCGAGCGTGTGCGCGGGGGACTGCAAATGCGAGGAGTGGCTACCTCGAAAGACACGGCGGCACGGGCAATTCAACGGGGAATTTCACTGGTAGAGCTGGATGAAATCGAGGCCGTCAACGCGACGGTGGACGGGGCGGACGAGGTGGATCCACAGTTGAATCTTATCAAGGGGTTGGGCGGGGCGTTGGTGCGGGAAAAGATCGTGGCCTCGGCGTCCAAGCGGTTGATTATCGTAGTCGGTGCGGAAAAGATCGTATCGGCCTTGGGCGAGCACGGCGTGTTGCCCGTGGAAGTCGTGCCGTTCGGAATGGACTTGCTGTGCAGGCGGCTGGATGGGCTTGGTTATCCGCCCAGGCCGCGGATGGCGGGCGGACGTCTTTTTGTGAGCGACAACGGGAATTACGTCCTCGATTGTCAAGTGCCGGTGCTCGAAAATCCGTGGGAATCGGAGCGGGCGATCAGGGCAATTCCGGGGATCGTGGGGACGGGATTGTTTCTGGGGATGGCGGACACGATTTTGATACAGGACGGCGATGAAGTTAAAGTTTGGCATCGCCGGCAGGATGAAACAGGGACTTGATAAGCAGGTCCTGAAAACAGATGAATCTATCCGGGCTGGCAAAGTCTCACACCAAGTGGCTTAAATAGGTTATACTATTTTGCAGCGCCCTCACCCCGGGTACCCTTTGGGCGCCTCTGCCAAAGGGCGAGGGGCGAAATAGAAAGGCCCTCACCCCCGCCCCCTCTCCCAAAGGGAGAGGGGAGTTGTTGTCTCTATCCCAAAGGGAGAGGGGAGTTGTTGTCCCTATCCCAAAGGGCGAGGGGAGTTGTTTAAACGAGCATGCTTCATGGATTCAGCCAGATGAATGTACCACCAACTAAAAAGGTTATTTATTCCGCGCTGGCGATTTGTTTATGCCAATTTTCTATTAGCGGGGGAGCATTCGCTCAAGTTTCGGTAGTGGCGGATGGGCGCGAAAACGTTTCACGCAGGTTGCCGGGGATGCAGGCGAGCGGGCAGATATTGCTTTCCAATCAGTGGTCGCTTAGGCCGGCGGGGACGCAGGTAGTTTTGGGCGATTTTCCCGTGAATATCGCGATTGATCCCAAGGCGGCTTATGGCGCGGTGCTTCATGCGGGATACGGCCAGCATGAGATCGTGGTCGTGGATTTGAAAGGGGCGAAGATCGCATCAAGGGTGGTGTTGCCGCAGTGTTTTTACGGGATCTGCTTCGATGCGGAAGGGAAACGCGTTTTTGCCAGCGGCGGCGAGAACGAGGTTGTGCATCAATTCACTTTTTCCGAGGGTTATTTGTCGGAACACGTGGAAATAAAGGCGGCGGATGGGGGAAAACAGGGGGTGATTGCCGGGGTATCCACCAGCGGCGACGGGCGGAGGCTGTTTGTGGCCGACGCCTGGGCCGATCATATCGCTTTGATTTCACTAGACGATCCCAAGGCGGTTCAATTTATTCCGCTGGAGAAAGAGAGTTATCCTTACGCCACTTTGCCCGCTGCCGATGGGTCGAGGCTTTACGTGAGTTTGTGGGGCAAGTCGGCGGTGGCGGTAATCGATCTGAAGAGCGGCAAGAGCGAGGCAATATGGAAAACGGAGTCGCATCCCACGGAGATGGCGCTATCGCCGCGGGAAGAAGTTTTGTACGTGGCCTGCGCCAACAGCAATGCGGTTGTTGCGATAGAAACGGCGACGGGCAGGGTCTTGGAGACGATTAAAACCGCGCTTTATCCGCGGGCGCCCAACGGGAGCACGCCTGACAGCTTGGCGCTATCGCCGGACGGCAAGGTGCTTTTGGCGGCCAACGCCGACAATAATAATATAGCGGTGATCGACGTAACGGAGCGGGGGCGAAGCAAGCCGTTGGGTTTCATTCCGGCGGGCTGGTATCCGACTTCGGTGCGGCTGGACAAGAGCGGCGGGCAGATTTACGTGGCCAACGGCAAAGGCGAGGCACCCAAGGCGAACCGTCACGGGCCGAATCCGCTGGTTAAGGAGCCGAAGACGGTGGTGGAATATATAGCCGGACTTTACCGGGGGACGCTTTCGATCGTTAAAATGCCGTCGCCGGTTGAGATGGCGCGTTATACCAAGGAGTCTTACGAGTGCAGCCCGCTTAGGAAAGATTTTGAGCCTGCGATGCCTAAAGGGGACAGTCCCATTTTCGTTGACACGAAAATCGGGACAGTCCCCGATCCTATTCCGGCGCGTGTGGGCGTGCCGAGCCCGATCAGGCATTGCATCTACATCATAAAAGAGAACCGCACGTACGACCAGGTTTTCGGGGACATGGCGGAAGGGAACGGGGACAAGGACCTGTGCATATTTACGGAGCGGGTTACGCCCAACCATCACGCGCTTGCGAGGGAGTTCGTACTTTTGGACAATTTTTACGCGGACGCGGAGGTGAGCGCGGACGGGCACGAGTGGAGCACGGCCGCTTATGCCACGGATTTTGTGCAAAAAACCTGGCCGCTGAATTACAAATCGGATGACAAGGGCGTGATAAAATATCCGTCGGAGGGCGTGTTCGCCATTGCATATCCGTCGAGCGGTTATATTTGGGACCGCTTGAAGGCGGCGGGATTGGGTTATCGGAGCTACGGGGAATTCGTGCTTAACGAGGAGGGGCAGGCAGACAAGCCGGGTTATACGAAAATGAAAAATTTGGAAGGGCACTTTGATCCTATGTACGTGGGCTGGGATTTGGATTATCCGGACCAGCGGCGTGCGGACCGGTTTATCGAGGAGCTTAAGGGCTATGAAAAGGGCGGCGAATTGCCGCGATTCATAGTGATTCGTTTGCCCAACGATCACACGGCGGGGTTGAAGGGCGGCAAGCCCAGCCCGACGGCGATGGTGGCCGACAACGATCTTGCCCTGGGGCGGATCGTGGAGGCGATAAGCCAAAGCAGGTTTTGGAAGGAGACGGCGATTTTCGTGGTGGAGGACGACGCCCAGAACGGTTCGGACCACGTGGACGCCCACCGCACGGTTGCCCTGGTGGTGAGCCCATATGCCAAACGGCATTACGTGGATTCGAGTTTTTATTCCACCTCCAGCATGTTGAGGACGATGGAATTGATCTTGGGTCTGGAGCCGATGACGCAGTTTGACGCCGCGGCGCTGCCGATGCAGGCTTCGTTCCGTGCCGGGGCGGATTTTGCGCCCTACAAACATCGGCCCGCGGAGGTTAATATAATGGAAAAGAATCCTTTGTTTGGCTGGGGGGCCGACGCCTCGGCGAAGCTCGATTTCAGCGTGGCCGACGCGGCCGATGACCTGAAGCTGAACGAGATCGTTTGGAAGTCGGTGCGGGGCATGGATTCGCCGATGCCGGCGCCGGTGCGGGCGTGCTTTGTTTTTCCGCATCGGGGATCAGAAGCGGATGATGATTAAGGAAATCTAACAAAACCTTGTATACATTTATAAATGCCCTCACCCCCTGCCCCTCTCCCAAAGGGAGAGGGGAGGTTTTGCAATGAACATATTGAAGGACAGACCATGAACAAAATTGAGGTTCGGCGATTCAGCCCTCACCCTAACCCTCTCCCGACCAACCTTCGGTCGGTGCCCGGAGAGGGGACTTTTTGGGTTAGGCGATTAATTAAATCCATTGTCCCGCTAGTTGTTCTATGTTGCGCGGCGGCGGTTCACGCGAGTTCTGCGGGGCGGGTGGATTTGGACACCTTGCGGGAGCCTATTTATACGGTCGAGGGCGAGGCATTCGTGCGGCACAACGGGGAGCGGTTTAACAACCGGCCGCTGTACTGCAATCAGATTCCGGCGGTAGTGGTTGCGGGGGACAGGCCGCTGGTGCGTTTTGGCGGGGGCACGGTGCTTAACGGCACATTCATGATCGCGTTTGCCCGGGGCGACAAGGCCAAGTGGGTGCAGGATTTTTCGGACATCACCTCGAAATACCGGCCGGGGCGGATGGAATGGGTGCTGAAGGACGCGGCGTTTGGAGCGACCCGGATTACGCTTGAAGCGGTGCCGCCGGCGGATGGGGCGGGCATGGCGTGCCGCGTGGGCATAGAGGGGTCGCGAAGCGGCGACAAGCTGATCTGGGCCTGCGGCGGGGCGATGCCGCTTAGGGAAAGCATGCTCTATTATTGGGACGTCACCACGGGCGGGCGGGAAAAGACGATGACGCTGGGCTTTTCGCCGGAAGACTGCCGCGGGGATAACGTATCGTTGGACGGGAAGACGTTTACGATCGTGTCGCCGAAGGGCAAAAGCTGGGGGGTTGCCGTGGGAACTTGCAGCAATGTGGAAAAAATGACGGTTGCCGACGCCGGGTCATGGTCCGATCCGCTGGCGCTGGCCGCGAGTTCGGCAAAAGGCTTGCCGCTGGTTTGCGGCACGATTGCGATGGACGGGGTGAAGGAAATATATTGGGCGGCGCAGGCATTCGAGGGCGAGAAGCCGAGCGAGGCCTCGGCGGTCGGCGCTCCGAGGGAGGTATTCAAGGCGGGCATGGCGCGGGCGGAGGAGATCGGTCGGCGGGTGGTCGTGGACACGCCCGAAGCCTGGCTCAACGCGGCGGTGGGGGCCTCGAGCGCCGCAACCGACGGCGTGTACCGGCGGGGCTTTTACACGCATAGCGGGATGCGCTGGGGCGTGCCGATTTTGGGCTGGCGTTCGATATACGGCGGGACCGCTTACGGCTGGCATGACCGGGTAAAAGCCGAGGCGCGGTATTGCATTGCCCGGCAGATTAAAGAATCGGACAAGACACGGCCCGTGCCGGATCCGAAGTACGGGCTGAGTTGCCAATCGCTGGAGTCGCGACTGTTCGGCAAGGGGCGAGTAGAGGCCCATCACGGCTGGCACTACGATATGCAGAGCCTGTTTTTCGATCAGCTTATTCACTCGTGGCGGTGGACGGGCGACGAAGAGATGGAGAAGATGCTGCGGCCGGCACTGGAATTGCACCTGGAGTACATTCACGATTGCTTCGATCCGGATGACGACGGGGTTTACGAGAGCTACGCCAACACCTGGCCCACGGACGACCAGTGGTACAACGGCGGGGGCACGTCGGAGGAGACCGCCTATGCATACGCCGGTCACAAGGCGGCCTTGGAGCTGGCCCGGCGTGCGGGCGATGAGGAGGGCATAAGGCGGCATGAAGAGAGCTTGGAAAAAATCCGCCGCGGTTTCGCGGGAAAGATGTGGGCGACGGCAAACGGCCACCCGGGGGCGTATGTCGAGCAGCTCGGGTTGAAGCGTCTGCACGAGGACTGCTGGCTTTACAGCATTTTTGCACCCATCGACGCCGGACTGTTGAACACGGAGCAGGCGGCAGAGTCGCTCTTTTACACGGAATGGGGACTGGAGCGCGAGAAGATGCCATACGGGGGCGAGCGGGTCTGGCCGTCCAACTGGGTGCCGAGCATCTGGTCGCTAAGGGAGATGTGGCCGGGCGACGACTATCAACTGGCGCTGGCGTATTTTCAGACGGGCTTGAGCGACGAGGGCTGGAAGGTGCTGCGGGGTACGTTCCCGCATTTGATGTTTTTCGGGCCGGTGCCGGGCGACCTGGGGCACACGGCCGGGGGCACGGACTTCAACGACTGCGCGAGCATGTTCGCCCGCACGGTGGTGGAAGGGCTGTTTGGGTACAGGCCGAATTATCCGTACGGGAAAGTGACCGTTGCGCCGCAGTTTCCGAGCGAATGGGATCATGCGTCGATGAAGACGCCGGACATGGGGATAAAGTTTACGAGCGGGCCGGGCGTGGCGCGGTACGATATCGAGTTGGCCAAACCCGCCGCCATGGAGGTGCGATTGCCGGTCAGGGCGGGGCGAGTTACACAAGTCGCGGTTGACGGCCGGCCGGTGAAATGGGAACTGCAACCGGGATTCGGCAACTGCATTGTGTGCCTTGCGATCGATTCATGCCGGTCGGCGACGATCGAAGTGTCCTACGAGCGGCCGTTGCCGCAGTTCGACTCGGAACAGGTTGCGGGGAACGCGGGCCAGAGGGTATTATTGCGGGCAAAGGACGGGGAAATCGTGGAGTTTCGCGATCCGCAGCGTGCACTGGCCGATGCGGCGATCAAGGACGGGGCCGTTGACGGCGAGCTGGCGCACAACGCGGGCGAGCACCTGGTGCTGGCCACGGCCAAGGTCGGCGAGACGCGGCAATGGCGGATGTTCAAGATAAAGGTGACGGACACGGAGGCGGAGGCTGCCAAGGCGGCAAAGCTGGTTTACAAGGTGCCGGAGAAGGCCCGCTGGAAATGCCTGGATCTTTCGGAGCAACTGAACGGCGATATACGCGGGATATTCAAGCAGAAGTATCTTTCTCCCCGCCCGCTGACCTGTTCGCTGCGCCTGGCAACGGACGGTTACTCGACGTGGCAGATGAGTCTTGATCCGAGGAACCGGCCGCCCGAGATCGATTTGAGCGGCGTGCCGAAGTTGATGGATCAATCGGGCCGCATCGTAACGCCGCAGGGCGTGCCGTTTGCGTGGCCGGGCAAGGATCGGAACATCGCCTTTACCTCGCAGTGGGACAACTGGCCGCGGTCGGTATTGGTTCCGGTGGGCGCCAAGGGCGACGCCGTGTGGTTTTTGGTGTGCGGGTCAACAAATCCGATGCAGGGGCGGATCGCCAACGCCGTGCTGCGACTGCGATATGCCGACGGCAGGGAAGAAAAGCTTGAACTTGTTCCTCCCTTGAATTTCTGGTCGTTGTGCAGGTTCGAAAAATGCGACTACGACTACAAGCGGGACGGTTTTGCATTGCCCAAATCGCCGCCGGAACAAGTGCAACTGGGCGAGAACTGCCGGGCGATGATCTACGGATGGAAACTGCGCCCGGGCGAGGAACTGGAAACAGTGACGCTGGAGACACTTTCGCAGGAAGTGGTCATCGGGCTGATGGGCATGAGCGTGATGAATCCTGATTGATCGGTGATTGAGTAGCACCAACAAAATCTTGTCTCTATTTATAAATGCCCTCACCCCTAGCCCCTCTCCCAAAGGGAGAGGGGAGGATTTGTTCTTACGCGATCACGGTCATGAATCGCGGCGGGGCGGGATCTTTTTCACATGCTTTATGTTTTATTAGGGGTGGACGGCTTGTCTATAATTGGATGCGCATCGGATCATACGATTTTTATTTTAAAACTGCGTTGTAATTAAAGGATTTGAAATCGCGAAACCGCAAGCGGTTTCAAGGGTAAGAATGTGTGAAAGGCTTAGCAAGCAATAATAACGCAGATTTGAAATCGAATTAGTATTAGATCATCGATCAATTGAAGTTGAAATCAAAAAGGAGAAATCATATGGGAAGTCTTGCCGATTTTCGCGTGGCGGTCATTGCCACGGACGGATTCGAGGAATCCGAGTTGAAAGAACCGGTCAAGGCCTTGGAAGAGGCGGGGGCGGAGGTGGCGATCGTTTCCTTGAAAGCGGGGGAGATCCAAGGCGTCCGGCATGGAGACAAGACGGGGAAGGTCAAGGTTGACCGCACGATCAAGGAGGTTTCGGCGCATGATTTCGACGCGGTCTTGCTGCCGGGCGGGACGTCGAACGCCGACCGCTTGAGGATGGCGCCGGAGGTGCAATCGTTCCTGCAAGAGATGGATGAGGCCGGCAAGCCGATAGCCGCCATTTGTCATGCGCCGTGGGAACTGGTATCGGCCGGGCTGGTGCGGGGGCGAACCCTGACCGGTTATTACACGATCCGGGACGACGTGCGCAACGCCGGGGGCAATTGGCTGGATGAGGAGGTTGTGGAGGACGACAACTGGGTGACAAGCCGGCAGCCGGCGGATATTCCGGCCTTTAATCGGACCATGCTGAAAGTTTTTGCCGACCGCCTGGCCGCGGCGCATAGATAGGATTATGCCGAGGTTGATTCTAGTTTTTGGGTGACCAATATGATGTGGAAAGATCGGAATTTGACAGAGCCTAACCGGGGTAAATAAAAATGATTACGAGATTTATCAAAAACTATATCTATTTATTAACGCCCTCACCCCTAGCCCCTCTCCGGGCACCGACCGAAGGTTGGTCGGGAGAGGGGAGAGTGTGCTGGAGCTCTTAAAAAGATTATGGGATAAATTTTGGGAAACTGGCATGTTTCAAAGGACATGCAGGCGATATGCGGGTTTTTACAATTACATTCCGGGTTAAAAAAGAGATTTTCTCTTTAATAAGGAGGTGGTTGCCGCCATTTACGGGAGGATTTTTCAATCAGCGTTTAAAGTGCGTTTCAATCTTACGTATCGACGACAAGGGAGGGCCTGTGGAAGACGTATTTGCCGGGCGGCTTCCCGGCGATATTGAAAGGAACGCCGCAGGTCCTTGTTTTGGAACGAAACGACGTCCAATTTTTTAGTCGAGGAGGTTTGCCATGTACAAGAGAAAATTTTTCGGGATTGGCACGATAATATTGAGTCTTGCGCTAGGCCTGGCATTATTGCCCGGCGAAGCCTTGGCGAGACACCACCGCGGCTGCTGCGGGTGCTGTTACAACAGTAGCTGCACGACCTGCGGGACGTGCAATACTTGCGGATCATGCGGCGGCACCGCCACTCCGGCCGCTCCCACGATGCCCAAGACTTCGTCAAGCGGAACGATGACGGCCGCACCGCCCGCGGCTCCAAGCGCGGCCCCGGCGGCGCCGAACAAGTAATTCATTCTTAACGACCCCAAGCGGGTGAAAAACGTCGCGGCCGTTCCGGAAAACGCCACTGAACAGGCGGAGCGGCCGCGACGCCGTTTTTTATGGCCGGTTGAGGGCGATGGTTACCGTGCCTTTTTCATTTTTCGCCGGGCGTATGCAAGCGAGCCCAATACAAACATGTGCAACAGCGTGCGAGCGGACGGTTCGGGAACGCTGATGGGGGAAATTGACTTTGCCATCGAATTCACCGAGAGCGACATGCTGCGCGTGGTGACGCCCGGGCTGAACAGAGGCGACGTCATTTTAGGCACTTATATAGAACCATCGGTTTGGGCAATGCGCATGTGGGCCCGTGTTGATGGGTATGAGATGGGGAAATGATAGGCGGCGGCGACTTCAATAGCCGGAAGAATCGATGGCGGGGTATTTGCTGGGGGTCACGGTAATTCCGTATTTCCTGTCGTTCCGGCAGCAAAAGCTTTGAAATAAAATGAGATCGACTTGCCCCGAATTATTATAGGCGATGTTGTAGGATACGGATTTTGTCGAACCATCGCACATCAGCATATTGAAAGTAAAGCGGTGGGCGCTGCCGAAGGGAGAGACAGTAGTAAAACTCATGCCTCGTCTATCGCGCATAGGTGCCACACTTCCCCAGGCATAAATATCATAGTCATCGGCGCCTAAAATGGGTTGATCATCGGAATAGTCTCTTGGATTAGACGCATCCACAATCATTCCGTATTTATCGGGATTCAAACATTTTTCGCCCGCGATATAAGTATGTGCGGTGCCGTCGACAACGTCTTTGACCGCTACCTGGCTTCGCTGGAATACGATGCCGCTGTTATCGGCATTATCATCAAATGCACCGGGTTTATTGGTTTCGGCGTCAGCCCAACTGCCGGGACCACCGTGCCACAAATTTATATCACTGACACCGGTTGTATGCCCGGCATTGGCTTTATAATCGCCATGAAACAAATTATCCTGAGCTACATTAAAACTGGCGCAATTAACTAATGTAAGCGCATCCGGGACCGCTGCCGGACAAAGAGCGGGATAGATCGCGGGCGCACGGCGGCTGGGGCAGCTAAAGACGCCCATGGCTATAGCATTGGCGGATTTCGCCATGCCCATGCCCGCGGTAGTCTTGGTGTTTCTACACATATCGTGCACGCTTTTGAATTCCATGAAGGGGAGCAGATTGAAAAAGAACCCGCCCGGTTGTCTGCGTCCGAATCCTCGGTCGGCATCGCCAGTCCATTTATATCCCCAGCCACCGGTAGGGAAGTATTTTTGTTCGTTAAGATGGCTTTGCACGGCCAGGCCCATCTGCTTGAGGTGATTGATGCACTCGGCGTTGCGGGCCGACTCGCGCGGCCTGGATGGCCGGCAGAAGCAAGGCAATGAGGATGCCGATAATGGCAATGACCACCAACAATTCCACGAGGGTAAAAGCGTGGGTGGCGCGCCTTTTAGGAGAAACTGTGGAAAACTTCATGGAATATACGACCTTTCTTCCTTATCTTCCTTATAACGTACATTATTCCTTGAATGTACACCCCTCCATATAAAAACACAAACCCTTACGGCCATTCGGCGGTAAGGGATAAAGATCTATTAACTACTACAGGTTATGACGTGCTCCTCTAAAGAACTTTGTTTAGACAATGACAGTAATAACGGGCGGAAGCGACATTATTACTATCTGGAGCCGCATCTAACCGGTATAGGCCCGTATTACGAGTGAAGTTTTTTTCATGCAAACGACTACGGATAATCACTCTTTTATTGATTTTATCCCAAATCAAGGAACCGGTCGAGAGACTATTGCGCAATTATTATTGATTAATGCGCACAGACTTAGTGCATTGCCTGGCGCATAGATTTATAGTAAAAAAAAGCATATGCCGGGATTGTTATTGGGCTTAAAGGGACGATTTCCCGTTATTGAGACATTATTGCGAATGAAAAAACCCGGGTTGGAAACATGAACAAAGTACCCAAAGTGGCCTTGCTGATTGAAACATCCCGCGAGTACGGGCGTGGAGTATTGCGGGGGATCGTGCGTTATGCGCGGCTTCACGGTCCGTGGGCGTTTTACATTACGCCCGGGGATTTCGAGCAGGCTTTGCCCAAGATGGAACAGTGGGGCGGGACGGGGATCATCGCCAGGATTGCGAACGCCAAAGTCGCGAAGGCGATTTTATCCGCCGGGTTGCCCGTGGTGGCCATGGACCTTTCGGAAAAACAACTCACGGAGAACAATCCGCTGTCGAAGGTGTGCGAGATAATTTCCGATTCTTACCATGCCGCGCAACTGGCGGCGAATCATTTGCTTGAAAGGGGATTTACCAACTACGCTTTTGTGGGAATAGCCGAAAAGGTATGGTCAACGCGCCGTCACACCAGTTTTGTGAAGCACATCAGGCAAGCGGGTTTTGAGCCGCATGTGTACGAACCGCCGAAAAACGCGCGCGACCAGGAGTGGGGGGGGGAGCAAAAAATCATGGCCGAGTGGCTGCGCAACCTGCCGAAACCGATCGGGCTGATGGCCTGCAACGACGACCGGGGAAGGGACGTGCTGGAGGCCTGCCGGGCCGCCAACGTCAGCGTGCCGGAAGAGGTGGCGGTGATAGGCGTGGACAATGATTCTTTATTGTGCGAGTTAGCCGATCCGCCCTTGTCGAGCGTGGCGTTGAACGCCGAGCACGGCGGATTCGAGGCGGCGGCTTTGCTGGAGCGGTTGATGTCGGGCCGGTTTAAAGGACAGGAGCGGATCGTGGTGGAGCCCCTGCAAGTAGTCACGCGGAGATCGACGGACGCGGTGGCCCTGGAAGATCTTGAGGTGGCGCATGCCCTGCAATTCATTCATGAGAACGCCGGCCGGCCGATCCAGGTAATGGAGGTTGTCAACAACTTGAGCGTTTCGCGGCGGATGCTGGAGATACGTTTCCGGCGGGCGATCGGCAAATCGATGAACGAGATAATCCAACAAGCCCATTTGGAACGGGCGAAAAGGCTGTTGCTGGAGACGGACCTGCCCTTGCCGAAAGTTGCCGAGGCGGCGGGCTACAACAGCGCGAGCTACATGGCCGTGGTATTTCACAAGGCATACGCCATGACGCCGGCCAGGTTCCGCAATCGTGCCCGCACTCGATAAGCGCAAATCGTTTACGGCATGTTCTATAAAATGCAGCCGGGCGCATTCTATTATAATGATGCAGGCGCACCGCTTCCCGTATTGACATTTTTAACAACTTTCCCATAGTAGACGGAACACTGAGTGTGCCTGCTACATAATAATAATTACCGATGAGCGAGCATAATCCCATGAAACCAGGCGCCATTGTTCGGATAGGGATTGTGGCGCTGCTGATGGGCGCGGCCGTTGCAACCCTGTTTTTTTTGCCGGTGCAAAGATATGGCACCGCATGTTTACAGTGGATTCAGGGATTGGGAGGATGGGGTCCAATCCTGTTCGTAGGATTGTATGTAATTGTGTGTCTGGTGTTTCTGCCCGGGTCGGCGTTGACTTTGGCGGGGGGGTTCATGTTCGGGGCGGCGAAGGGCATTGCCGCGGCATCGTTGGGCGCAACATTGGGGGCGGCGGCGGCGTTTTTTATCAGCCGTGCGATCGGCAGGGAGCCTCTGGAGGGCAAAATGCTGGGGCATCCCCGCCTGCTGGCCGTGGACCGGGCGATTGGGGGGCAGGGATTCAAGATCGTGCTTTTAGTGCGACTGTGCACGTTGTTTCCTCACGATCTGATGAGTTATGCGTTCGGGCTGACCAAGGTTTCGCCGTGGAGATATGTCTTGGCGACGTGGTTGGGCAGGCTTCCGGGAATCGTGGTGTGGTCTTATCTCGGATCGAACGCCAAGAAGTGGTCCGACCTGACCACCGGCAAAATTCAATCCGGTATCGGCGAGCAAATTCTTTTGTGGCTGGGGCTGGCGGCGATGGTTGCCGTGGCGATCGTTTTGGCGGAAATATCCAGGAGGGCGCTCCACGAGGCTGTCAATGCTCCCGACGAAAAAGAGGCGAACAAAGGGGAATGATAAAGACGCGAATAACACGTTTTTAGGGGGCGGTTTTTATCCAACACGGCCTTCACAGTGCGAAGCCGTTTGTCTATCATTGGGCGTATGAGCAGCCGTGGCATACAACAGGAATTGAGCGATTTGCCGGGCAGTCGGTGGCCGCATCGCTGGGCGTGGGTTTTGGCCTGCGGGGTGTTTCCGCTGATTTGGATCGGCGGGCTGGTGACCACGTACGAGGCGGGGATGTCGGTGCCGGATTGGCCCACCACGTTTGGTTCCTGGTTTTATCCGCTGAACAAATGGCTGTGGAATTTCAATGACCTGTTCTTGGAGCATACGCACCGGACGATTGCGCAGATCGACGGGATCGTGGCCATAATATTAATTGTCTCGATTTGGCGATGGGAGCCGAGGAAATGCGTGCGCTGGCTGGCTGCGGCGATTCTGGTGGGTCTTATATCGCAAGGCGTGCTTGGCGGGCTGCGCGTGGTGCTCGACCAGCGGGTGCTGGCGCGGATTCACGGCTGCGCGGCGCCTTTGGTGTTTGCCATGTGCACGGCCATGGTTTCCGTAACTTCGAGCGCATGGCGGGGCTGGGGACGGAGACTTGATAATCCGGCGGCGCGAAGCGTGCAGCAGGCGGCATTGGCCGTGTGTTGTGGTTTATATGCGGAGATAGTGTTGGGGGCTCAGTTTCGGCATCCGCTGCCCGAGGTTGCCGCGTCTTTGTCGTTGGTTTTGATCTGGTTGAAGGTAAGCATAGCCGCTTTTATCGTGATTGCAGCGGCGTACTTATTATTTGTTGTTTTGCGGCAATTTCGAGAGGCGCCGATATTGGTCAGACGGGTAAAAATGCTGGGGATGTTGTATTTTCTGCAACTTGCGCTGGCGGCATGCACTTGGGTCAGCAATTTCGGCTGGCCGAAGTGGTTTACCGAGAACATCATGGCGATGAAGTACACGGTGGTGGAAAACGGGCGGCTGCAAGTCTGGGCGACGACGGCCCATGCGGCGGTGGGTTCGCTTTGTTTCGTCTGTGCGCTAAGCGTGACGATGTGGTCGTATCGTTTGCTTTGGAGTGGTTTGGCGGGAGATGAGGGCGGCCCTCACCCTGGCCCTCTCCCAAAGGGAGAGGGGACATAATTTAACCCTCATCCTGGCCCTCTCCCGACCAACTGATCATGCCGACCACGGCTTCGCCGCGGTGCCCGATGGTACCCGTCGGTGCCCGGAGAGGGGACAGAATATTAAATGCAGTTTATTAAAGCTGTGGCACACAATTATCATTATGGGCGATTATTTTAATCTTACGCGGCCGAAGATTGTGGCCATGGTTTTGGCGGCGATGCTGGTTTCGGGCTGGACGGCCGGCGAATCTGGGCAATCTAAGAGCCGGGCCGTGCCGGCATGGAAATGGATTGAACTTTTTAACGCCATGGTGGGCACGGCGGGGGTGATTATGGGGGCGATTGCCCTGAATCAGCGGCTGGAATGCCAGGGCGACGCCAAAATGCCGAGGACCGCAAACAGGCCATTGCCTTCGGGGCGGCTCACGGCGCGGAGGCGACACGGTTCGGCGGGATTGCATCTTTGTTGGGCGCGGCGTATTTGATTTGCTTTGGCAATGCCGCGCTTGTAGTTCTGGCGATTGCTGGGTGGGTGATTTACGTATTTTTATATACGCCGCTTAAGAGGCGATCGATGTGGCAGACGCCGGTGGGCGCGGTGGCTGGGGCGATGCCTGCGCTTTTGGGGGCGGCCGCGGTAGGAGAGCCTTTGAGCCCGATCGGCTGGGGCCTGTTCGGCATAGTATTTTGCTGGCAAATGCCGCATGCGATGGCCATTGCCTGGCTGTACCGGCGGGAACTGGCCGACGCGGGGATCAGGGTGGCCGCAGTGGTGGATGGATCGGGGCGGATTGCGGGGAGGTTCGCTTTTTGGGGAGCGGCGTTGCTTTTACCTGTGAGTTTGGCGACGTTTTCTTTTTTGCAAACGAGATGGGTTTGCCTGCCCGATCGCGGCTGTGTTTGGGCTGGGGTATTTGTTTTTTTCTTTTGCATTTTATCGAGGCAGGGATGATGTTACGGCCCGGCGATTGCTTTGGGCGTCGCTTGTGTATTTGCCGCTGATGCTTGGGTTGCTCGTGTTGTCGACCTATTGGGTCGCTTGATGTTAGCCGGGAGATTTGTCGCTGCCCAACGATCGTCCGCTTCATTCATCTACGTCCATTAAAGGATGGCTGAGGGATGATCGATGCATTTCAAGCGTCCCTACGGGACGCGGGTAAGAAGCAGTTGAATCCCATCGGCCCAGCACTGAAAGTGCTGGGCTATTATCAAGCGTCCCTACGGGACGCGGGTAAGAAGCAGTTGAATCCCATCGGTCCAGCACTGAAAGTGCTGGGCTATTGTCGATGGTTCTTGCGAGACCGGCGATGACGTCGGTATGGGACGCGGGCTAATTGATGCACTACGGGTGGGCTTGCTGCCAGGCTTGGATGTCTGCCTGATATTGGAAGGTGTCGAGCAGGGTAAGGCCAAGGAACAGGGCGACAAAGAGGAGCGCGGTGACGAACACGATGGCGTAGAACGGATTGTCATAACGGAGGTGCATGAAGAAGAGCACAACCAATGACGCTTTAAACACGGCGATGGCCAGGGCGATCGTCAGGTTCCAACCACCCAGGTCGTACCAGGTGGCGGCGACGGTGAGAAAGGTCATGAGCAAAAGTATGGCGAACACCGCGGCCAGGACGCGCAGGGGAACGGCGTGGGCGTAAGGTTCATGGCCGGTTGCGATATGACCGGGTGATATAGTTGATGGTGTTGCATGTGACATTGTTTAAAGCCCTCACCCTAACCCTCTCCCAAAGGGAGAGGGGACAATCTATGCCCTCACCCTAACCCTCTCCGGGCACCGACCAAAGGTTGGTCGGGAGAGGGGACAATCTATGCCCTCACCCTAACCCTCTCCGGGCACCGACCGAAGGTTGGTCGGGAGAGGGGACAATCTATGCCTCACCCTAACCCTCTCCCGACCGCTAAGCGGTGCCCGGAGAGGGGACAAGGAGCGGCAGTACAACTGCCGCCCCAACTATGTGTCAATGTATCAAATATAGTAACGGGAACAAAAAAATCCAGATCATATCGACGAGGTGCCAGTACAGGCCGACGAAATCGACGGGGCCGAAATATCGGCTGTTGAAGTGTCCGCGGATGGAGCGGGCCGTGATCCAGGCGATGGCGGCCAAGCCGGCGATGACGTGCAGGCCGTGCAGGCCGGTCATCATGAAATAGATGCTGAAAAAGATGCCGGCGTTTCGCGGGCCGTTATCGAGGGTCGCGTCGGGGTGGCCGGGATCGGGGTAGTGTTTTTTCAGGGCCTCTTCGGCGTCCTTGTTGGGTTTGAATTGTCCTGCCCAGAGCAGGCCGTCCTGCCACTTGTGCTTGTATTCGACGTATTTGATACCCAGAAAGCAGCAGCCGCCGAGGAAAGTCAGGCTGAGGAGTATGATCAGGCCGGCGCGGTGGTTTCTTTGGCGCAGCGCACGGCCCAGGCCATGGTGAAGCTGCTGGCGATAAGGACCGCGGTGTTGATGCCGCCCAGGGTTTTGTCGAGGAACTGGTGGGCCCAGACAAAAATTTCGGGATGGTGGGAGCGAAAGACCGCGTATGCGCAGAACAGGCCGGAGAAGAGGAGAATTTCGGTAAGAATGAAGATCCACATGCCGAGTTTTCCGGCGTCGAACTGCTGGGAGTGCGAGTCGAAGTGGTGCGCGAGGAAGGGGGCGTGTTCGGCGGAAGGCTGGTTCATGGTTGATGGTAGGTAGTATTTAGTAGGTAGTATGTAGTTTTTTTAGTGAGCGGATGTTTCTTGTTCCGACGCAGAATGTGGGGGCCAGGTATCGGTTAATTATTTCCGCGAAACCGCAAGCGGTTTCTGTTTTTTCAATGGGTTTTTCGTATGTATCCTTGGATTACAGAGTCGTAGTGGATGTTGGAGTAATCGTAGGGGTCGCCGGCTTGGGGCGGGGAGGCGAAATTGTAATACGGCGGGGGCGAGGCGGTTTGCCATTCCAGGGTGGCGCTGCCCCAGGGATTGTCGGGGCGCGCCGGCCGACGAACAAGGACGCCAGCAGATAAATCAGCATTATTATAAAGCCGGTGGCCAGGATGGCCGCACCGATGGAGGAAAGAAAGTTATAAGTGGCGATTGCGGGATGGCGTTCGGCCAGGACGGAGTAATCGAAATATCGGCGGGGCATGCCGTGGGTGCCCAGCAGGAACTGGGGGAAGAAGGTGAGGTTAAAGCCTACGAAAACGAACAATGCGGCTATGCGGCCCCAAAGATCGCTGAACATGCGGCCGGTGATTTTCGGCCACCAGTAGTGCAAGCCGCCCAAGAAGGCGACCATCGATCCGCCGAACATTACGTAATGGAAATGTGCGACGACGAAATAGGTGTTGTGGATGTGCACGTTGACGACCAGGGCCCCCAGGAACAGGCCGGTCAGGCCGCCGATGCCGAAAAGGAAGAGGAACATGAGGGCGTAGCACATGGGCGTGGCCAGCGAGATGGAGCCTTTGTACAAGGTGGCCAGCCAGTTGAAGACTTTCACGGCCGAGGGGATGGCCACGCCGAAGGTCATGATGCTGAAGATCATGCTGGCCATGGGCGACTGTCCGGAGGTGAACATGTGGTGACCCCAGACCAGAAATCCGACAAGGGCGATGGCCACGCTGCTATAGGCGATGAATCGGTAGCCGAAGATGTGTTTGCGGCTGAAGACGGGGATCAATTCGCTGATGATGCCCATGCCGGGCAGGATCATGATGTAAACGGCGGGGTGCGAATAGAACCAGAAGAAGTGCTGAAACAGCACCGGGTCGCCGCCGAGTTTTGAATCGAAGATGCCGAGGCCCAAATAGCGTTCCACGAACAGGAGCACGAGCGTGATGCCGAGCACTGGAGTGGCCAGGACTTGAATGAGCGCGGTGGCGTAAATGGACCAGAGGAAGAGGGGCATTTTGAACCAGGTCATGCCGGTCGGGCGCAGGGTGTGGATGGAGACGATGAAGTTGATGCCGGTGAAAATGGAGCTGAAGCCGAGGATAAAGACGCCGGTCAGTGCGGGGAGGACTTTGGTCGAGGTCTCGGTGCTGTAGGGGGTGTAGAAGGTCCAGCCGGTATCGAGCCCGCCGGAGAGCAGCGTTATGAGGAAGAATACGGCCCCGGCCCACCAGAGCCAAAGGCTGAGCAGGTTGAGGCGGGGAAAGGCGACGTCTTTTGCGCCGAGCATTAAGGGGAGCATGAAGTTTCCCAATATCGCGGGGACGCCGGGGATGAGGAAGAGGAAGATCATCACGGTGCCGTGTATGGTGAAGAGCTGGTTATAGGCGTCTTTGGCGAAGATTTCGCGGGGGACCAGTGTAGTTTGCGCGGCCTGGGTTTCGGGGACTTTGTTGGGGTACATCAGTTCCATGCGGATAAGAATGGCGAAGACACCGCCCAGGAGAAAGGCGGCGAGAATGGAGAACATGTACATCAGGCCGATGCGCTTGTGGTCGAGCGTAAAGAGCCAGGAGAGCAGGCCCGTGGGATGTTTTATGTAGCTGTCGCTGGGGATGGGGGAATCGGGCATTGGTTGTTGCCTTTTTATAAGAATCAAATTTTCATCGAGCATTTAATAGTCAATATTGCTTAAAAATACAAATACGCGCTCGCCGTTGGCTCGCGGCTAAACGGAATAAGGGTGACGTTTTGTAAAATTGTGGGATTTCATTTCAAGGATTTAATGAATTCGATGAGGTCGGTGATTTCTTCGTCGGTGACCACGCCTTTGAAGGTGGGCATTTGGTCGCGGTAACCTTTGACGATCTTGGCCGAGGGGTCGAGGATCGATTCACGTATGTAGTTTTCATCGACCATTACGGGCGGGGCGTTGGCGAGTTCGGTTTTCTTGCCGAAGATGCCTTTGAAGCTTGGGCCGGTGCCGGCGGTGCCGTCGATGGAATGGCACTGTGCGCAGCCGCGCTTGTTATACAGCAGTTCGCCGGCCTTGAGCGGCGAAAGGTCCTTGAGCGGATTTGCCTCCTTGTTCAGGTAGCTCTGGAAGTCGCTCCGCGTGTGGACGACGACCTTGGAGAGCATTTCGGCGTGGCCGGCGCCGCAGTATTGGGAGCAGTACAACTGGAACTCGCCGGGCTCGACCGCGCGGAACCAGATCTTGTTGTACCGGCCGGGGACCACGTCCATGTTGATGCGGAAGGCGGGGATGTACAGGCCGTGGATCACGTCCTGGGAAGTCATAATCAGGCGCACCGGCTCGTCCAGGGGGACGTGCAAAACTTCGTCCACGTGCCCATCGGGATATTTGAAGAGCCATTGCCATTTTTTGGCGATGACGTTTATTTCGTAGGCCAGACTGGGCGAGGTCCGCATGTCGAGGTAGGCCGTGAATCCCTGGTAAAAAATGAATATCACGATGGCCAGCGGGATCAGGGTCCAGGCGAGTTCGAGTTTGGTGTTGTGGTCGGGCGCGGGGCCGGATTCAACTCCCGGGCGGCGACGGTAGCGGACGACAAAGATGACCATCAGCCCGACGATCAATGAGAAAAAAAAGAGCGATACGGCGTAGATGAAATAAAACAGCCAATCGACGGCGGGGGCGATTTCCGAGGCCTGTTCGGGGAGCCAGAAGGATTCGCGCAAAAGCGGCAGCCCTTTGGCCATCGACCATGCGCAGATCGGCGTCAGCAATGCGTGCGACATCATGGCATCCCTTCCGCTTTTGTGTGTTTTGCCTTTCGCCATTCACGGATCCAAAAAACGGCCAACACGCCGGCGAGGATAATCAGGGTCAGGGCTGCGGCGAATTGCATGAGGCGCATGGCGGCCCAGGAATAACTGCCCGAGGCGGGGTCGTAATGGAAGCAGAGCATGAGGACCTGGTCGGTGACGGAGCCGACTTTGCCTTCGCCGGCCTCGAAGAGGGAGAGGCGGAGGTCGCGGGGGTTGTATTTGATGCCGCTGAAATAGCGGGAGACGCGGCCTTCGGGGGTGCAAATGGTGAGCAAGGCGGGGTGCATGAACTGCCTTTTTTCGGGCACGTATCTGTAGCCGAAGCCTATGCAATCGGCGAGTTTCTTGATGCGATCTTCCTTTTGAGTGGTGAGAAAATGCCAACCGGAAGCGGCACCCAGGCGGCCGTAGTCTTCCAGGTATTTCTGCTTAGTGAGCTGGGCGCGTTCGGGCGGTTCGAGGGGGTCGATGCTTACAGTGATGATTTGATATTGCTGGCCGAGGTTCCAGGACATGGGTTTTATGGCGTCGACCAGGCCGTTGAGCTGCAGGCTGCAAAGCATGGGGCAGTCGGAGTAGTTCATGGTGAGGATGGCGGGGAGTTTGCCGTCGAGGAGTTGGCCGAGGGTGATTTCCTTGCCGTTGGAATCGGTGAATTTGAGATCGAGAGGGATTTGGGCGTTGAGATTTTGGGTGATCGTGACTCCTTCGACGTCTTTGGGCAGGACGTTTAATCCCTGGGCGAGGAGGTGCGTCGCCGGAAGCATGTAAAACGCCATAATCGATGCAAAAAGCGCCGGCAGGCGCGGAAGGAAGCAATCATTTCGCATGGAGGTTCTCCTTGCCCTCACCCCGGCCCTCACCCCGGCCCTCTCCCAAAGGGAGAGGGAGAGGGAGGTTGTGAGAAAGATCATCCACAACGATTTGCATGGCCCGCTTGATGGGGATGGCCACGATCTTCTGTTTTTCGTCGATCCATTGATATTTCGCGAGTTTGGCCTCTTGATCGGCAGTCAGGTTGGCGAATTCCAGGTAGGGCTGGTCGATGTCTTTGACCAGATGCTGCTGGGACTGGGCCCAATAGAACATGACTTGCATAAGAATGATGACAGCGAAGACGACAATAGCGGAGATAAATCCGACCACGGCAATTTTGGGGGTGTTCAGGTCGTCGGCGAAGTTAGGCATGGCTTATGTCCGGTGGTCAATGGGCGTTCCCACGCGGAGCGTGGGAACGAGTAAAATATTTCCCGATTATTGGTTTTCAAAATTCAGGGATTCTTTCAGGCGCGGATCGGCCGTGGGCAGGAGCGGATTGTCGCCGGCCGCGCACCGTGCTGGCGATGTAAATTCCGATCATGCCTGCAAGCAGGCAGATATCCATTATATCAAAGGGCGGTTTATCTTCGCCCAGGGTCGGCATGATGATCCAATACAGGTCGAGCCAGTGCATGACCAGGAGCCAGAGGGCCCAAAACGCCAGGGGCATTTTTTTCCGCTTGACGGACCTGGGCAGCAGCCCGCAAAAGGGGATCAAGCAGTTGCCGGCCAGGAGCACGAGCGCGATCCATTTCCAGCCGCCCGATTGGCGCACGAGGAACCAGTGCGTTTCCTCGGGAATATTGCCGTACCATATTAATAAGTATTGGGAGAAGGCGATGTAGCCCCAGAAGACGACGAACGTGAGTAGCAGCTTGCCAAGGTCGTGATAGTGTTCGGCGGTGATCACGCGTTGCAGGCGGCCGGCGGCTTGGAGGCATACGGCGGCGAGTATCAAGATCGATAGGCCGGCCACGGCAATTCCGGCGAAAAAGTATACACCGAAGATGGTGCTGTACCAGTCGGGCGTAAGCGACATGAGCCAATCGATGGCGGCAAAGGTGACGGTGGCGGCGAAGAACAACATCGCGGCCGGGCTGCGGCGTTCCATGCGCAGGGTTTCCGACTTGTCGGCGGTGCGGTCTTGCTCCAGGGAATGCCTGAGAAAAAATCGCGTGAGGAACAGCCAGACGGCGAAATATCCTACCGCGCGGAGAGCAAAGAAAGTCGGATCAAGATAAACGGTTTTGTGGCGGATCAATTCATCATGGGCGGCTGTTGAAGGATTGACCCAGGGATAAAGCATGGAGTTGCCATACAGCAGCGGGATCAGAATGGGCAGGAAAAGGGCGAGCAGGCAGGGGATGTTTGCGGCAAGGCACTCGGCCAGGCGGCGGAGGACCACGCTCCAGCCGGCGCGGGTCAGGTGTTGCAGGATCGTGAAAAACCAGGCCCCCAGCGCCAGGCTTAGGACGAAGCAGTAATTCAGCAGATAGGAATGGAAGAAGTATTTTCCGCCGTCGTGGCGGGCCCAACCCAGGGCTGCGCCGGCGGCGAGTCCGAGAATTCCCAGCAGGGCGAACACGGCGAACAAAGATCGGCCCAGCCGGGCGAGGCGGATGTTTTCGTCTGGGGGAATTTCAGTCATCTGTTTTGTTGAATGGTTGTCCGGCATGGTGATTGTTGCGTTTCTTATTTATATGAAGCCATCCAAGGCCCTCACCCTAACCCTCTCCCAAAGGGAGAGGGGACAGAAATATTAAAAACTCCTATCGTAATTGGTCTTTTAAATCTTCGGGGACGTCGTTTATGGGGGCGTTCTGGCTTAGTTGCAGGGCGCGGATGTAAAGGATGATGGCCCAGCGGTCTTCGACGGGGATTTGCGCCCGTAGCTGGGCATAGTACGGACTCCGTTGGTGATGGTGGCGAAATACTGGCCCACGGGCTGCTGGCGGATTTCGGGTTTGTGCAGCGACAGGGGCAGGATCCATTTGGGTTCTTCGCGTTTGATGGCGCGGATGGAGGTCATGCCGGTGTTTCCGCCTTCGCCCAGGAGGCCGTGGCAGGTGGAGCAAAAGATATTGAAGCGGTTCTGGCCGCGGAGCATCATGGACATGCTTATGGGCATGGGGAAGGTTTTGGCCGGCTGGCCGTCAACCAGGCCGCGATAGAGGTGTTCGTTTTCATCCAGGTTTTCCCGGGATACGGCGGCGGGGACGGGTTTGCGCATCGCCATGCCGTTTTGGAATAGATTGCTTGCGGCTTGGGGTTGATATTTTTCCTGGAAGGACATGTCCTG
Organism: Pirellulales bacterium; assembly: GCA_963838495.1. Lineage (GTDB taxonomy): Bacteria > Planctomycetota > Planctomycetia > Pirellulales > Thermoguttaceae > JBEKIK01. The sequence goes on from CAWIRC010000001.1 coordinate 3,292,354, forward strand.
GATGATGTGGATGCGGGGCAGGGACTTGGTTTCGGCCCGATATCTGGCGATGAAAAGCGGCGGGAGCACGGCCAAGACGCCGATAGCGGCCAGGGTCCAGTAAAAGGCGGAGGGGATTTTTTGGCCTTCGGCGGGCAGGCGGCACTCGTCGATCGACGTAGCGCCGAGTGAATCGAGGAGCGCACGGATCGCCGGCGGGTCGAATTTCGGATCGGCGGCGTCGATGGAGATGAAAAAGCCGTCGGTTGTGACGCGGTCGAACTTTCGGGCGGATAGCGTCCAGTGGCCGAACTGGGGCAGGAGGTTCAAGACCAACGCCCCGCCAAAGGCGGCGAACGCGCCCAGGAGCACGAGCAGTTCGAAGACGATGGGGATGTTGGCGGGCAGGCTGAAATAGGGTTTTCCGCTTATAACCATGGGATAATTTATGGCGTTGGTCCACCACTGCAACAAAAGCGCCCCGGCGGCACCTGAGAATCCTCCGACAAATACGATCCAGGGGAGCCGGGTGGTGCGCACGCCCATGGCGCGGTCGATGCCATGGATGGGGAACGGGCTGTGGCTGTCCCAGCGGGTGAAACCTTCGTCGCGGAGTCGGCGGGCGGCGGTTTTGAGCGACTGCGGGGAGTCGAACTCGGCGAGGATGCCGGCGAGTCGCGTGTCAGGTTTTTCGATGGGCGGTTGACTGCTCATTGGCGGCAATATCCCCCGGAGCAAGCTCCGGGGCTAAACTAACCTCTAATCTCCAATTTTAAACACCCGCTCCCCTTTGGGTCGCGGCTAAACTAATCTCTATTTTCTAATCTTTAATCACTAATCTAATCACTTTTCAATACTTGTTTGACCTCGTGGACGGCGACCATGGGCAGGTAGCGGCAGAACAAGAGGAACAACATGAAGAACAAACCAAAGCTGCCGGCCAGCATGGATAAATCGACCCAGGTGGGAATAAAAATGAACCAACTGGAGGGCAGGAAATCGCGGTTCAAGGAGGCGACGATGATCACGAAACGCTCGAACCACATGCCCACGTTCACCAAGATGGCGACGATGATCATCAGGGCCGGGGTGGTGCGCCATTTTTTGAACCAGAACAACTGCGGGGCAGCGACGTTGCAGAAGATCATGAGCCAGAAGGCCCAGGCGTAGGGGCCCATGGCGCGGTTGGCCACGGCGAATCGCTCGTAGATGTTCCCGCTGTACCAGGCCATGAAGACTTCGATCACATAGGAATAGGCGACGATGCAGCCGGTGGCCAGGAGGATTTTGTTCATGTTGTCGAGGTGGCGGATGGTGACCAGGTTCTTGAGGCCGAAGTATGCGCGGGCGGGGACCATGAGCGTTACGACCATGGCGAATCCGCTGAAGATGGCCCCGGCCACGAAGTACGGGGGGAAGATGGTGGTGTGCCAGCCGGGCAGTTGAGCCACGGAAAAATCGGTGCTAACGACCGAGTGCACGGAGATCACAAGCGGCGTGGCCAGTCCGGCCAGGAACAAATAGGCCCATTCGTAGACGTGCCACTGCCGGGCCGATCCGCGCCAGCCTAGGGCTAGAGCGCCGAAGATGAAGTATTTGAGCTTGTTTATATTGATTAAACCTGATCTGGCGCTGCCCTCACCCTTACCCTCACCCTGACCCTCTCCCAGAGGGAGAGGGGACTTTTCTCTGGCGCGGTCGCGGAAGGTGGCCAGGTCGGGGATCATTCCCAGGTACCAGAACAGCAAGGAGACGATAAAGTACGTGGTTACGGCGAACACGTCCCAGAGGAGCGGGCTGCGGAAATTGGGCCAGAGGGACATCTGGTTCGGATAGGGGGCGAGCCAGTAGGCGAACCAGATGCGGCCCATGTGGATGCCGGGAAAGATGAGGGCACAGATGACGGCGAAGATGGTCATGGCCTCGGCGGCGCGGTTGATGCTGGTGCGCCATTTTTGCCGGAGGAGAAATAGAATCGCCGAGATCAGCGTGCCGGCGTGTCCGATGCCGATCCAGAAGACGAAATTGGTGATATCGAAGGCCCAAAACACGGGGCTGTTGTTTCCCCACACGCCGATGCCGGTGGCGATGAGGTAGCCGATGAGGATGAAGAAATACAAGGTCAAGGCGGAGGTGACGGCGAAGGCGACGAGCCATGCCCGGGGCGTTTTGGCCTCGGGGATGCGGCAGACGATGTCGGTGACCGAGGCATAATCCTGGCGGCCGGTCACCAGCGGGGCCCGCGCGGCCGGGTCGTTGGCGGTATTGTCGAAAACGTCGGATGCAATGCTCATGTTATGGAAATTAATGTTTCAGCAGATGAATGTCGCTCAATTTGCAATTTGCGATTTGCATTTTTCAATTTGCAATAATTTGATTGTTTTTAAGGGACATAACAAAACTTTACATCCATTTAAAATGCCCTCACCCCTAGCCCCTCTCCCAAAGGGAGAGGGGAGGTTTTTTTGGGGGATTTCTATATTTCCAATTCGGGGTTTGGGTTTCGTATGCGGGCCAGGTACGAGGTGCGGGGTTTTACGTTCAATTCTGCGAGCATTTCGTAGGAGCGATCGCAGGCCTTGCTGCGGGCGACTGCGCTTTCATGGTCGCTTAAGTCGCCGAAGACTATTGCGCCGGCGGGGCAGACCTGCTGGCAGGCGGTTTTGATTTCGCCGTCTTGGATCGGGCGGCGGTCGTTTTTGGCCTCGATCTTGACGGCCTGGATCCGCTGGACGCAATAGGTGCACTTTTCCATCACTCCGCGGCTGCGCACGGTGACCTGCGGATTGGAGGCCATTTTGAGGATTTCGTTTCTGGCTTGTTCGTATTGTTTATGGTAGTTGAAGAAGTTGAAGCGACGGACTTTGTAGGGGCAGTTGTTTGCGCAGTAGCGGGTGCCCACGCAGCGGTTGTAAACCATGTCGTTAAGGCCTTCCTTGCTGTGGACGGTGGCGGCCACGGGGCAGACGGCCTCGCAGGGGGCCATTTCGCATTGTTGGCAGGCGACGGGCTGGAGGACGATTTGCGGATTCTCGACTCCGCCGCGGAAATAGCGGTCCACGCGGATCCAGTGCATCTCGCGGTTGCGGAGGACGCGGTCGCGGCCGACGACGGGGACGTTGTTCTCGGCCATGCAGGCGATGACGCAGGCGCCGCAGCCGGTGCATTTGGCCAGATCGATGGTCATGGCCCAATGGTGTCCTTCGAACTCGTGTTCCTTCCAGAGTGATTCGAGGGGCGGATGATGGACTACATGCCTGGCGAAATCGGGATGTTTTTTATATTCTTCGAGGGTCGCTTCACGGACGAGTTGGCCGAGGCGTTCTTCAAGGCCTTCGCGGCCGATGCGATCGATGGCGAAATGATCCTCGACGGCGGCAAGGACGTATTTTTTGCCGGTGGGTTCGACGCTGAGGCCCGTGCCGTAGTACATGGCGTCGCTGGTGCGGAGTTTATAGGCGTTTGCGCCGACCGGGGGCACGTTTTGATCTTCGCTGCCTCCGACGAGTCCGGCGGCCGTGCGCCCATAGCCCAGTGCGACCGCCACGGTGCCGTCGGCCTGGCCGGGGAGGATGTAGGCGGGGATTTCGAGCTCGCGGCCTTTGAATTTCAGCTTGACTATGGTGTTTTGCTCGATGCCCAGTTTCGCGGCCGTGGCCGGGCTCATCACGGCGGCGTTGTCCCAGGTGACGCGGGTAATCGGGTCGGGCATTTCCTGCAGCCAGCCGTTGTTGGCGAAGCGGCCGTCATATAGCCCCGCACTGGGCCGGAAGACGAGTTCCAGATTGCCGTTTTCGATCTCGGATTTCTTGAAAACGCCGACTTCAGGCGGGGATGGCAGCGGTTTGATGTCTTTTTTCTTTAAAGCGCCGCCGGGCAAAAGGCCGTCGTGCACGGATTCGCGCCATCGTTTGTCGAAGTCGTCGGGGCCGATGAATTTTTTCGCCGTCGCTTGGACGATGTCCAAGGCCGCTACGGCGGATGCTCCATCTTGGATCATGGCGAGAAGTTCGATGGCGGAGCGGCCGCCGTGGAGCGGTTCGATCATGGGCTGGGCGAGGCAGTAGTCGCCGTTGAAGGCCCGGGCGTCGCCCCAGGATTCGAGGAAGTGGGCCTGGGGCAGATGCAAGGCACATTGGAGCGAGGTTTCATCGCGATACAGGCTTAAATGGATGGCGGTGGGGACCTTTCTCAGGGCGTCGGCGAACTCGAAATCGGCGGGGGAGTCGTAGAGCGGGTTGCCGCCCAGGATCAGGAGGGTTGAGATATTTCCGGCGTTCATATCGGCGACCAGTGATTTGAGCCGTTCGATTTGTTCCTGTTGGCTGGGTATGGGGATTTCGGCGTAATCGACGGTTTTACCGATGTTGTCGAGCAAGCGGTTAATGTCGCGGACAATTAGTTCAAGTTCCTCGGGCTGTCCACTGCCGACGACGACCGCGCTTTTGCCTTTATGCGCCAAAAGATCGTTGGCCGCGGCGGAGAGGAATTTCAAGACCGGCGGCCCATTTGCTCGATCGGTTGCCGCCATGCCGTTGCTTAGCCCGTTGACGGCCTTGTGCAGCAATTTGGCAAATTGCAATATTTCCGCACTGCGGATGGGGAGGCGGTGGTCGGCCATTGCGCCGGTGATGGAGTAGCAGGTTTCGACGACGTAGAGGCGGCTCATTTTGCCGTTTTTAGGTTCGCGCGTGGCGGCGAAGTCGCGGGCGAGCTTTACGGCGGCGGGGTGATCGCCGAAAAGATCGGCGTCGAGGGCTACGATCACTTCGGCCTTGTCCAAGTGGAGGTGCTCGCGCACGCCGCCGGATTCATACGCAAGCGGTTCATATTCCAGCCAGACAGCCTTGGGGAAATCGGCCTGGAATTTTTCGCGTTGGGCGGCCAGGGTGGGCGAGGAGCTGATTTCGGAGAGCACGGCCAGGTTTTGGCCGCCGTTTTTGCGGAGTTCGGCGAAATGCGATTGGGCGAAGGCGGCGAACTGGTCCCAGGATTTTATTTCATCTCCCCGGTCGGTTTTTTGGATGATGTTTGCGCTGCGGTCGGGGTCGTAGAGTTCGAGGATGGCGGCCTGGGCGTATGCATTTGTCGCTCCTAGGCTAGATGGATGTTTTGGATTGCCTTCGACTTTGATGGGCCGGCCGTTGACGCAGGTGACGATTAATCCGAGGGCCGCGCCGCCCATGTCCATGGTGGTGGCGAAGCGATCGAACTTTCCGGGGGTGCGGTTGGCGGGGCGTTTGTCGAAGGGCAAGAGTTCGCGTTTTTCCCAGCGGCAGGAGGCGGCGCTTGCCAGGACGAACGAGGCGCCCATGAGTTGCAGCCAGCGGCGGCGTGAGATGCCTTGCGGATCGTCCTTGACGGGAAATTCGGACTCTAATACAGACCGAAATTCCGGTGTATCGTAAAGTTCGCCCAGGCTTCGCCAGTAGGGCGAGGAAGTCGTATTGTCGTTTTTTTCTAACGGTGACATGTCGAGCAATCGGTCGATGGATTGATATTGCTTTCCAGGCGTAGTTTCTCCCCCAAGACTTCCGGATCTTCGTTGGGGATCCAGTCCATTTTGGTGATGAACTGCTGGGGACGGAGCTCGCCATCGCAGTGGCGGTGACATTCCAGGCACCAGCCCATGCTGAGGGTTTTGACTTGGGTGACTTGTTCCATTTTGTTGACCCGGCCGTGGCAGGAAAAGCAGCCCACGCCGCGGGAGACGTGGGCGCTATGGTCGAAATAAACGTAGTCGGGCAGATCGTGGACCTTTACCCAGCGGATGGGATCGCCGTCGGCGGCGCTTTGTCGGACGGGCAACAGATTTGCGCTATCGGTAGCGATGGTGGCGTGGCAGTTGAGGCAGGTGGCCGTGGGCGGGACGGCGGCGAATGCGGAGGATTCCACGGTGTTGTGGCAATAGCGGCAGTCGATGCCCAACTGGCCGGCGTGGACAGCGTGGCTGTAGGGCAGGGGCTGGATGGGCGAATAGCCCACGTCGGTGGTTTGCGGCGAGCCCCAGTAATAGGCCAGAAACAGGACGTAGATGGGGACGATGGCCAGCAAAGCCCCGGCCAAGGGCCGAGTTCGATCGATCCAAGGGGGAAAGTGAGATCCATTCATTTTTATTTTGCTTACCGGCGCCTTTAAGCCAAAATTATATTGACGGTATGAAAAGCCAAAAGGCCAAGTAAAGCTTGAAAAAACGCCCCAGGTTCTGACCAATTCTATCAGTTGCCCGCACTTTGAAAAGTGAGAAAAGGGCGTTTATTTGGAAATGACACCGGGAAAGAGCCGGAATTTTCGCGGGTAAAAAAGAAACCGGCGCCGGGAGCCTTACGGTCTTCCGGCGTCGGTTATTCCTCCATACGAGATTTTTAATCGTTTTGAAGGCAGGGTAAGAACCTGCAAATCGATAAAATCTCTATTTGTCGGTGTTTTTTTAATTGCGGGGCGACGGGGGGCTTAGCCCTTGCGCGCGCCGGCAGTCAATTTTTATTATTTTTTTCCGCGCCAGGCGGCTCCTATCAGGGCGATGGCGGCGATGGCCAACATAAGCAAAGTACTGGGTTCGGGCACGGGCGTCATAGCGCCGCCGGCCGTAGGTCCGCCCGGCAGAGGTCTGATGACGAGCGTAGATCCCGGTCCTAAAGTTACGGTGCCGACAGAGACGGAGGCGGCCGTGACGGTAGAGGTATTACCAATGCCCAGCGTGCCCGCGCTGGTGCCGGTAACAGCGGCCAAGACGGTGGACAGGCCGTTGTTGATCTGCAAGGTGCCGGCTTGGACATTGGTTGTACCGGTATAGCTGACTTGTCCGGTGAGTGTCAGGATGCCGGCGGTGGTTTTGGTGAGTCCGACTGCGCCTTGCAAGGCAGCGGAGACAAAGCCGGCCTGTGCGTCGTAAGCGGCGCCGGATTTGACAATAGTGCCGTTTTGGACAATCCCGCCTTGGAAACTGACTGCGGCGGAAGTGTGTTGGATATTAATGCCGAAATCCAGGACGCCGCCGGTAATGGTAATGGCACCGTTGGTGTACAGCCGGTCGTTGCCGCCGTTTAGTTGCAAGGTGCCGGCGCTGATCGTAGTGCCGCCGTTGTAAGTATTGGCGGCGATAAGGGTGAGGGCGTTAGTCGAGGTTTTGGTTAGCCCGGCGGTGCCGTCGAGGACGGCGGAGACGATGCCGCCCTGGCCGTCATAGGGAGACCCGGATTTAACGATCGTGCCGTTATCGACCTCACCGCCTTGGATGCTGACCGCGCCGGAGGTGGTTTGGCTGTTTCCCAGCAGGTCCAAGATGCCGTTGGTGATAGTGATAGCGCCAGTGGTGGGCAGACGGTTGATGCCGGCCAGTTCCAGGGTGCCGTTTTGGATGATCGTGCCGCCGGCGTAGTTATTGGGGCCGCTAAGGGTCAAGATGGTGTTGTTCGGATAGGGTGTGCTAGAATTCATGTCTGGGCCGTTGTTTTTTGTCAAACCGGCGCTTCCGCTGAGGGTTGCCGAAACACTTCCCGAGAGGGCTACATAGTTGGCGCCGTTGTTGATAAGCGTACCATTCTGGATGGTTCCGTCGTCGATCGTGATGATGCCGGTGGTGGTTTGGTTGTTACCGCCCAGGTCCAACGTCCCCGTTGTGCGCGGGACGGCACCTTGCAGGAAGTTGTTGGATACGGTAATGGCCCCGGATGTAGACAGCCTGTTGTCTCCGCCCGACAATTGGAGAGTGCCTCCTTGAATGAGTGTTCCACCGCGGTACGTATTAACGTTGCTAAGGACAAGCGTGCCGGTGGTGGTTTTTGTAAGGCCGACATAAGAGTTGCCGGAGAGGACAGCGGAGACGGCGCCGGCCTGCGCCTGATAAGATTGCCGCATTCTGGAAATCGTACCGTTTTGGACAGTGCCGCCGCTGATGATCAAATCGGCGGCATTGTCCATACTTTGGGTAACACCACCTAAGTCCAGCGTGCCGCCATTGGAGACTGTAACTGTGGAACCGGTAGGCAGGCGGCCGCTGCCGGAGAGTTTCAAGGTGCCGCCATTAATAGCCGTGTTGCCGGTATAATTGGCGGAGGCGGAGATGGTCAAGGTACCGGTTGTGCTTTTGGTCAAGCCTCCCGATCCGCCCAGCACCGCAGAGACCGTGCCTGCCTGGGCATAGTAGGGATTGGGGCCGGTTTTAAGAATTGTACCTGTGAGAATGCTTCCGCCGGCGATGGTGACGTCGCCAGTGGTGGATTGGGAGTAGAACCCCAGATTCAAGGTGCCGCCTGTTGTAACCACTATTGACGTGGTGGTGGGCAAGCGGCTAGGGCCGCCCGAGAATTTCAATATGCCGGAATAGATGTTGGTTCCTCCGGAGTAAGTGCTTTGACCTTTAAGAATCAGCGTACCGAGTCCTCCTTTAGTCAAGCTGCCCGAGCCTCCCATTATTTGAGTAATGGTAAGGGTGGCGCCGTCGGGGACGTCAAAGCCGCCGTTGAAAGAGGACCAATTGACGAATGGGCTGTGAGCTCCCAGGTCGTCGGCGGTGCCGGCGGGTGTCTGGAGCATGCCGCCGCTGAAAGTAATGGGGGTTGCAGCGCCGCCGATGCTGGCGTCGTTAGTGTAGGATAGAGTGCCTCCATTAAGGATGGTTCCGCCGGAGTAGTCGTTATCACTTTGGAGCACGACGGTGCCGGGGCCGTTTACGGCCAAAATTTTGCCTACGCCGGTAATGACATTGACGTTGTTGATGTAAAGTGTGCCGCCGCCCCCTCCTAACCTATAGGTATTTACTGCCGGGGTGAGCGCTCCGGAGATTCCGGCGTAAGAGCAAGATCCAGTGGAGCCCAAGGACAAGTTGTCGTAGGCGCCCATGTTGATGTTTTCAGCGCTGTCCGCCGAGAGTGCGATGGCGCCGGAGGCATTGATGCCTGAGGAACCGCTTACGATTTTTCCGCTGGCAAGCCAATTGGTTACCGAGTTGTAAGGATCGGAAACGTTGACTTCGAGAGCACTCCGGGATTGACATTGATGCTTCCCGCCGGTGGAATGGCGGCGGGCGAGGTGAAGCGGAGCACGCCGCCGTTGACGGCGATGGATCCGGTGGCGGGAATGGAAGCGGCAGTATTGAATTCCAGGATGCCCGCGGCGACCGTGGTACCTCCGCTATAGGTATTGGGGCCGGTGAGAGTGAGCGTACCGGAGCCTTGCTTGGTAAGTCCGCCGCCGCCGAGGGTGGTGCTATCGGCCAGGCCCTTGGCGACGGTGATGTTGAAGCCGGCGGTGTTGAATATCGCGCCGCCGGGTGCGATATAAGCGGCGGGGATGCTGGCGGGCATAAAGGAGGCGTTGGAAGCGGTGGGGCTGATCGTTCCGCCGTTAAATACAATGGCGCTGCTGGCGCCCACAAGTTGAACCCTGCCGTCGGCGCCGGCCGCGTCGCTGACTGCCAACGTGTTCAACGTCCCGTTGACAAGGTATAAGTTGCCTGTGCCCGTGGTAGTGTTGCCGATTTTCAAGGTGCCGTTGCCGCCGAGCACGATTGTGCCAATGGAAGCCGTGGGCGTATCGCCCATCTGCAGGTCGCCGAACACCTTTACCTGGGGATTGCCGGTGGTGCTGGAGATTGTAAGCGTGCCGTAGGTGATTTTGTGGTTGCCGCCTACTTCCAGGTATCCGTTGTCGCTGACGTTGATGTTTCCGGGCGTAAACACGCCAGAGGCGCCTTGATTGAGGTCTCCGAAATAAGAGCCGGAGGCGGCCGATATAACCCGCCCGTTTCCGGAGATGTTTAATTGGCGAAATCGGGTGGCGCCATTATCGGCCAAGGATACGTCGATTTCCGCAGCGGTGAGTTGTCCGCTGCCGCTGACGTTTATCTGGCCGCTGGCTCCATCTGAATAGCCAATAATGACCTGGCTGGCCACGGATACTTGGGCAGTGTCCTGGATGTTAAGATAACCCAGGGCGTTGCCTAAAACGCCTACATCCAGATTTCCGGTAGTTCCGCCGGCAGTAGAGGTGTAGACTCTGGAATTTGCGGTGGCGTTAAAAATACCCACGCCAAATTGCCAATCATGATCATTTGAAACTCTTATTTCTCCGGCGGTCACGGTTGAGTTGTCGTACATATTGGCAACGGCCTTGATTGAGCCCCATTCCGATACATATACGGTGTTGGCGGCAATTATTTGGGAATTATTATACATATTCAGCGTAGCGCCGCCGTAACCTTGCCTACCCACGCATACGCTCACGTACGTTTCATAGTCCGAGCCTGAATCGATGCCGGATGCTATGATTTTGGCGTTGTCATAAAGGTTTACAAGGCCTTTGGTGTAATTCCACTTAGCTATATACAATGCTCCGGTATTGATTGCGGCGCTATCGTGGACGTTAATGGTGGAAGTGGCATTACCCCATTCGCCCATGGATATGAAATTTTCGCCCATTGTGGTTTGCAGGGTAGTATTATTGCCATAGATATCGATGAGGGAGTTTCCACCATTGCCTCCGCCCAGTTTCATGTATCCGGAGTAATTTGGGTCGCCGGCAGTGCCTGCGGAAACGTTCATAAGAGTTGTGGCGCTGGAGCCGGACTGGCCGATGATGACATGACCTCTTCCGCCGCCGTTTACCAGGTTAAAGCCGCGCGAGGCATCCAGCGTTGCGCCCGGCAGGATGTTTATCGTGCCATAATTCAGATTTACAAACCCGGTGTTGTTTGTAGCGAGTCCGCTGGGATGGGTAGGATCGGGGACATAACCTCCATCGTCCACGACATTATAGGTTCCACCAATGTTCATGGTTCCGAACCCGTTCTTTTCCAGGAGCAGGGCGTTGGGGATATTGCGGTTGATGGAGAAGGTAACGCCCGGGTTGACGGTAAAGCCGCCGTTAAAGGTGGACCAGTTGACGTTGTTGCCGTCGATGCTTAAGCCGTTGCTGTTGATTTCGAGTTGACCGCCGTGAAAGTTGAGCGTGCTGGCCGGTTCGCCGATGCTGTTTATGTTTCCGATTCTGAGATAACCGCCGCTGTTGATGGTGGTGCCGCCGGTGTAATTATTATTATTGGCCAAATTTACGATGCCGGGCCCGTTAATCTCCACACTTCTGGGAGTTACGCCATTATTAGTAAGTGAGTTGGGCAATGAGAGAATGAGAGTGCCTCCGCCGCCGCCCAGACGATATGTGTTGTTCATGGGGGTGAGCGTACCGGTATAAGTGACGGAACCTGCGGCGCCCAAGGACATGTTGGCGTAACCGCTGCCGGAGGCCATGTTTATGTTTCCTTCGTTTTGCAGCAGAGCCAAAGCGCCGGCGGCGGTATTCACGATTTTACCGGAGCTAAGCCAGGCGTTCGAGGTTGCATAGGGGCCCGTTACCGCGACTGCGCCGCCGGAGTTGTCGGTTATGCAACCGGCCGGCAGGGGCAAAGAAGCGGTGTTGAACTGGAGCACGCCGCCGTTGACGGTCATGCTTCCGGTGGCGGGGATAGAACTAAGGGTATTGAATACGAGCGTGCCCGCGCTGACGATAGTGCCGCCGGTGTAGGTGTTGTTGCCGCTGAGGGTCAAAGTCCCGCCGGTGCTCTTGGTAAGTCCAGCCGAGCCGTAGGTAGGGAGATTCTCGCTCAGATCTGCCGTTACCAGGCCGCTGCGGGCGTCGAAATTGAATAATCCGCCGCTGGGATTGGCGCTGGCGTCGATTAGGGTACCGTTTTGCACCGTTCCGTTTAAGACGATGCCGCATGAATTGATGACAGGGGTCGTACCGACGCTGTAATAGCCTTGAATGGTTTGGCTGTAGCCGCCCAGATCCAAGGTGCCGTTGACGGTAATAGTCAACGTGACAGGCACTATCATGTTATCGCAGGCGGCAAGTTTCAGAGTTCCCGCATTAACGATAAAATTGCCCAGAAGTGTAGTAGCGGAGCTATTAAGGACCAGCGTGCCGCTGCCTTGCTTGTTAAGACCTTGAACGGAGTATAGTTCCGTGTTGAATTGGACGACTGATGAGCCGCCCAAGGCGTTGACAGTGATGTACGGCAAAGAGCCTGAGGCTACATCCAACTGTAAAAAGCCGCCGACGCCTCCGTCGCTTATTATCCAACCACCGGGTGTCGACGTATCAGTGTCGCCGAATATTAGATTGCCTGTGTGTAAAGGCGAGGCGTCAGGGATTACGGTAATGCCCCCGGAAGGGACATCCACCGAATTGAAATCGGCAATGGAATCTATATCGCCGGCTACCGTCCCGTTGACCCAATTGGTAGTCGTGCTCCAAGAGCCCGGGTTGGCCGCGGATGAGGACCAAATACCGTCCACTCTTGCTGCCCGAGCGTATTGTGTTACTGCCGATAAAATAACAACGGCGACTGCTACCAGATATAATCTTTTCCTGAACATAGACACCTCCTCGAAGACAGAGTAATAAATAGTGAAGGTATAATTGTGTTAAGCTAGGCTTACTTAAGCAATAAGGCGACAAATCGCTATTGTAGCAATTTTTGTATAAATGTCAAATATTGCGCTTAAAACTGTCTTATTTTCCTCTGAAAATTATGAGAAAAGATCAATTTTGAGTTATCCCACATAAAAACCCCCCTAAGACGGTCCCAAGCACCAATACAATAGTTTTATTTTTAACCATTCAAGGGCTAATTTGTCAGGCACACATGGCGTATGCATAATACCCCTACAAATATCCGCACTTTATAGTGAGTTTTGCGCATTTTTGTAGCCCCACATATTCAACAAACAATATGGAGCGCTCCCTTGTTTTGACATAGTTTTGTTGGGGAAAGTGAGAAAATCGGGCGCCATGATCAGGCTTGCAAGGACTTGACGCAATGTTATCGCATTACCAACATGCCCACGATAAATGTGCGCATGGATAAATGTGCACAGGGCATTCCAGCGGATATCTGCGCAGGAGCCGACTTTTTAAAGCCGTTGCCAATCGGGGGATAAGGCCAATATATACCAGTTATTTGCGAATATATTGTGTGGAATTATAATAGTTGCGTCGTCTTATGGCGTTAGTAATTCGGGGGAAGGAGCGGAATTTCATGCAAAATGAAATTTGGTCTCGATTATTGAGAGAAGATGTTCTAGGCATATTAATCCCTATCGTAGCGATAGTGGCCGGGGCGGTAATTGTAATTGTGAAGAAGGTATTTACCCATCGCGAACGGATGGCCATGATCGAACGGGGGATTCATCCCGACTATCCATTTGAGAATGAAGAAGAAGACAGGCACAAGTCTTAAGGAGGGATGCCGTTATGGACAATACCCTGTGGCAAAAGCTGTTGGAACCGGAAGTGTTGGGGATTCTTTTTGCGCTTGTATGCGTAATCATTGTAGTTGTCGCGCTGATGACCATTGGAATTGTTAGAATGATTCATAAACACAGAGAACGGATAGCCATGATCGAGCAGGGCATTCATCCCGATTATCCGCCCGAGGATGGCGATGTAAAATAGAGTCTTTAATTGAAACGATAATAAGAAGCTGTTTCAAAACCGGTGGCGTTGGAATGCTGTAGTGCCACCAACCTCCGGTTTTCCGCCGCCGGGGCGGCAGTACAACTACCGCCCCAACAGGTATTGAAATAGCTTCAAAGTTTTTCCCGGGTATAATTTGAGAACGAGGGAGGAATCTCATGGATGATATTTTGAAGAGGATACTGGAGCCTGACATCATGCCTTTTGTCGTGGCCATTGTGGCGATTATCGGGGGGATCAGCACGGGGATAGTGAAAATGCTGATCAAGCATCACGAGCGAATTACCATGATCCAGCACGGAATTCATCCCGACTACCCGCCCGAAAACGACGATGTCAATAAAACGGGCTGAAGGATAAAGCGATTCTCATCTCGGGCACATGGACATGATCGAAGCAGAGATTCCCGCGGTCGATCGGTTGTCGAAGCAAACGCCGCTTTACGTATCCAAGCGGTCATTGAAGAATTTATGGCAGCAGTACCGCATCTATCCGGATCGCATAGAGTTGCATTGTTGGACTATGTTCCACACTTTGAAGATTCCTTTTCGAGAAATTAAGGACATAGAAATCAGGTCTTTTTTTTCAAGCGGGGATACGTCTGGGGGGAGACGATGGAGGAGTTTTTTTGGTTTAAAGCTGGACATGGCCGATTTGTGCCGTCATATTGCAATTACAAAGAAGTCGGGGATCATGAGATGCATTGTCTTCAGCCCGGACAATCCCGATGAATTCGCGGAAATAATGAAGTTGCTTGTGGAAAAGGCCGGGGAGATCAGTTCGCTTTTGGAAAATCAAGAATAAGGCCATGGCATTGCATTGTTGGCGTGAGCGGCGATAATAATGCGGTTATGTTAAGCGGGAGGGTAAGCCATGGCAAGCGGGACATCGCCCGAATTAGAGGTTGTCACCGGGGCGTTTGGATTTTCGGGGAAATACATTGCCCGGCGCCTGCTGGACGCGGGTCATCGGGTAAGGACGTTAACCAATTCAATGTGGCGGCGGAATCCGTTCGGCGATGCGATCCAGGTTCGCGCGCTTGAGTTCGACGACGAGAACAAGCTGGCGGAATCGCTATCCGGGGCGAGGGTTTTGTACAACACTTATTGGGTGCGGTTCAATTACGCGACGTTCCGGTACTCCATTGCGGTTGACAATACGCTCATGCTTTTCCGGGCCGCCAAGAGGGCCGGCGTTTCCCGCGTGGTGCACGTGAGCATCACCAATCCTTCGGCAGACTCCAAGTTGGAATATTTCCGCGGCAAGGCGCTGCTTGAAGAGGCATTGATGGAGTCGGGGCTGTCTTATGCCATATTGCGTCCGGCGGTGCTGTTCGGCAAGGAAGATATTCTCATAAACAACATCGCCTGGACGCTGCGGAAGATGCCGGTGTTTTTTATTTTCGGAGACGGGCAATATCATTTGCAGCCGATTTACGTGGACGACCTGGCAAAGCTGGCGGTGGAACAAGGCCGGAGCGATGCGAACACGATTATTAATGCCATCGGGCCGGAGACGTTTACATATCGCCAGTTGGTGCGGACGCTGGCGGAAATACTCGGCAAGCGCCGGTTATTGCTTTCTGTGCCGCCGGGCATCGGATATTTGGGCGGAAAGGTGCTGGGCTGGTTTTTGCGCGACAAGATGTTTACCTGGGAAGAGATCAAGGGGCTGACGTCCGACTTGCTGTGCGTAGATGCGCCGGCCGCGGGCGAAACCAGGCTCAGCGATTGGGCCCGGGAGCATGCCGGCCAGTTGGGGCTTCGCTACGCCAGCGAATTGGCTCGGCGGCGAAACCGCGCGGAGGCTTACGAGCGGTTATGAAAAAAATTCGCCGGCGACAGAGAGGTGCAATAGACTGCGCGGAACCGCAAGCGATTTATGCCCTTAGCCTTTGATTTTGGCCAGTTCGGCTTCGGCGTCGGAGAGTTGTTTTTCCAGGTTTTTCAATTCGGCGGGATCGTCCAATTGTTTTTTGGCCCCGGCGATCATGCGGCGGAGATTTTGGATGCGTTTGGAGGGTGACGATTTTTTTCTTGATTTTTTTGTCCATAAACGGTTTTTGGGCGGATTTAGAGCCTTCTATCTAAAACCCCACAACTCTATTAATGGGAACCAATTAAAAAATAAATAATCATCGGCAATTCCGCCCTCACCCTGTCCCTCTCCCGACCAAACTTCGTTCGGTGCCCGGAGAGGGGACTTTTAGGATAAACTCTTATTGCGCGACTGGAGACAACGGTTCTACAATTCTACCATATTCGCCGAGAGATATTTGTCAAGCGAGATCCGGCGGAGGTGAGCCGTTATTCCACCGGCGGTCGGCTTATCGCCGCGCTGATGGGATTATGGGGGACGATTATGGGGACGGGTTGGATGTCGAAGTTTATGCCGTCCAATTTTTTGCAGGACATGGGGATTACGTCTTTGGGCAATTGTCCGTTTACGTCCAGGGGCTGCGCCCCGAAGACTTGCATTATTTTGTGGATTTTGGGGTTGATCTCGATTTTGCCGTCGGCCCGGGGCAAGCCCACCGAATCGAAACTGCCCACGGTTACGATGCTGGCGTTGCGGTCGTGGAATTCGTAGGCTTCGTAACCTTTGATGCGCAGGGCTTCGGTGAGTTCATGGGCTTTCATGGCGGCGTCGGCCAGGGTGCTTGTAAACTGTCTTGCGCCTTTTTCAATGGCGTCGATTTCATCTTGCTTGATGGTGACTTGCCCCTTGAAGGTGGCGACTAGAACGCTATACTTGCCCGGACAATCGAGCAGGCTATGGGGAACGTTTTTATTCATCTCGATCACGAGGGGATCGATGCCGCCGGGGACGAAATAATCTTTGGGCAAAAGGGGATTGGTGGTGATGAAGGCGTGTGCCATGGGGCCCTTTTCCTTGTTGGCGCCACCGACCATGGCCTGAAAGGTCCGATAGGCGGCCAAGGTCTGAGAAGTCGCCTTGGTTTTTTTGACGTCCAAGCACTGGGGCACGGTGTATTTGAGCTTTTGCAGAACCTTTTGGGCTTCGGGGTCATCGACGGATTGATAGTCGCCCACTAGAACCGCCACCTCGGTGATTTTCGGGGCCTTGTAGTAGCGCATTTTAACGGGCTCGCCGTTGCGATCGAGTTTCAAGCCTTTGGGATCGCCGAAATTGAATTGTTCTTTGTTGATATAGGCGGGCAATTTGTACCTTTTGCGGAGTTCATAAACAAGTTCCTGGGCTTGCTTTTCCGCACCGTCGCCGGAAAAACTGCAAGCCATGATCATCCACGGGCCGTTTGTTTCGCCAAGGCTGTAAGTTTTGTTCGGATCGGCGTCGATCGCTTTGAGCGACACCATATCTGTCCAAAGCGGAGCCGCCCGGACCTGGGCACAGCAGCATCCTGCAACAACCGATCCTAAAACGATGAGCCGGAACGCGTTTTTTCCGCTCATGATTTGCTCCTTCTGTTTGCTAAGACAAGATCGATGCTTGAGGGCCGACAATTCGGCCGGCATGCGCGGGACTCGAGAGTCCCATTGGGGAACGCAAGCCGGGGAGTAATCGGTCGAATGTCGAGTAGTCCTACAACACCGAAAAGTGGGCGGGAGTGTATCAAATACCAGCAAAGCGGGCCAGAGCGATTGTTATCCAATTAAAGTGGTAAAGATTTAATAATTGGGGCAGTAGTTAAACCGCTGCGCCATCATAAGATGCCTGGTGAAAATAAGGAACTCTAACGCCCTCACCCCCGGGTACCCTCTGGGTGCCTTTCCCAAAAGGAGAGGGGAAGTTTTGTTAATTGAGTATTCGCAAATATGCCCAAACTACCAATGTTAATATTGGTTAAATCTGTAAATTAGATGGTTTAAAGACATTTAAAAAGGGATTTTGCAAGTAGTGTGCATGTAGCTAATGTCTATTTAGGATTACTATGTTACGCGTTGATTGATGACGATTGGGGGAAAGGGGCGGAAGACTTGCAACTCTGTAGAATTTGCCGGCTCTAAAGGCTGCCGCGAAAGCTTGAGGCAGGTAAATGCTAGCATATCAAGACGCGGGCCGGCCTTGGAACCGAGAAACGGTATTTGTTCTTTTCCTTAAGATTGGTAGTATCCGAGCACGGATCGGCTGCTTTATCAGAACATAGGGCCGCGACTGTTGGTCGCACCAATGGTGGAAGGGCATGAAGACACCGAGAGGAGTTTTGCCATGAACGTAAAAGGCATCTTTTTCAGCGCTCTGGTTTTGGGCGTATTAGCATTTGCATGCGCGTCTGTGCAAGCAGGAGGGATAAACGTGGGCATTGGCATTGGATTGCCGCTCTATCATCATCCGCACCCGTACTATTATCCGTATCCTTATCCGTATCGCATGTACGTGGGGCCTGCTCCTTATTATTATGCGCCGCGCCGTACTATTACGCGCCTCCGCCGGTATACTACCAACCGGCCCCTGTGTATGCACAACCGGCTCCGGTGTATGCGCAGCCGGCGCCGATGTATGCCCAGCCGAGCACGGGTTATATGCCGCCGCAGACGTTTGCTCAGCCGAGCCAGTCGAGCCAGCCGACATATCAAACTCCGCCGCCATCGCCGAATCCTGCCTTGCAGCCTGTGCAACAGCCTGCCGGACAGCAATATATGCCCCAGCCGCCCGCCCAGCCGACAAGCTCGAATCTATAACTGATCGGCGCCGGGCAAGTGATGATCGATAAGTACAGATTTCGCCGGGGCGATTATTTTTGTGCGGCTGCCAGGTTTTGAAGAAAATCGGTGAGGGCCGTGTTTGGATCGGCAGTTGCCGCGGCTAAGCATTCGTAGAAGGGCACCGGGACGCCGTTGCGGCGCAGGTCGGCGATATAAGCCCTAAGCACGTCGGCGTATTCGGGGCGGGTTTCCAACATAAAGTAGACCCAGGCCCAGGATTCGGCATAGTCTTCCAACGACATGTCTTTGCCCGGGTCGAGCCGTTCCAATCGTTTTAAATCCGGCGCCAATGTTCGCGGTTCATGGCGCTGTGCGAGCAGATTCACATAGGGGCGATTCAGGCCGTGATCGCTGCGGGGGGCTTCGTAGAATTTGGCCAGGCCTTCGTCGAGCCAGAGCGGCACGCTGGGCACGATGGAATGCAGGTAACCGTGGGTGATTTCGTGGCGCAGGTCCTCGGCAACCCGATCGCCCCACTGGGCATAGACCGAGAGTTTCGTGTCGGTTTCGAGGAAGAATGCCCGGCGGTCGGGAAATTCGGGATGGTAAATCTTCATGAAGCCCTTGAACCGTTCCGCGTTCTCGAACAAATATACGTGGATCGGCTCGTCGGAGTTGGGCAGGCCCAGGCGGCGATTCAAGTCGGACCGCTGCTGGAGCAGTTCGTCCAGCAGGCGGTGATGCGGAGGCAGCTCGAAATCGCTGTGAAAGGTAAGCTGCTCGCGGACAACGGTGTTTTGATCGGGCAGCACAAGGCGGCTGGCCAAAGGCGTGTGGCAGCCGGCCGCCGCGGCCAGAATTATTGCAAATTGCAAATTGTAAATTGCAAATTTCAAATTGGTCATGAATAAAGGTCACCTTGTAAATACTGATTTTGATTCTTCCCTTGTTCAATTTGCAATTTGCAATTGCTCAATTTGCAATATCGATCAAATATCAATCAAACTGTATCGCCGCGAACGACATTAATAAATTTTGGGGCCCACATGGAGACGCTGTATCGTTTTTCGGCCAGGTACCGGCCGGCGGCGCCGAGCTTGTTTCGCAGTTGCGGATCGGCGACCAGTCGGGCGACGGCCTCGGCCCACTCATGGGGCGTGGAGGCTATCAGTCCGGTTTCGCCGTGGATGACCATCTCGCGATGAATGCCCACCGGATTGGCTACCACCGGCAAGCCGGCGGCCATGTACTGCAGAACCTTTAGGCCGCATTTACCCAGGCTCCAGGAGTCGTCTGGCATCCAGGCGATGCCAATGTCGCACTCGGTGAGTTCTGCCGCTTCCTTTTCGATGGACCACGGCCGCAGGACCACGCTGAGGCCGGGGAAATCGGCCGCGCGGTCGCAAATCTGGCGGAATTCCATGCCGGGGAATCGCTGGGCGATTGCGCTGAGATGCTCTTTGGCCGAGTCGAGCAGTCGCAACGTGGTTTGCTGGCCGATGAAAACTAGCCTTGCCTCTGAACCAGTTCGTTGATGGATGGCGGGCTGATATTTTTGGGTGTCGATGCAAGTCGGAATTAATTGCACATGTCCTGGTTCGGTGTAGGCGGAGGAGGCTTGCTCGAGGTAATCGTTGCCGGCGATGACCGCGTCGGCCTTTGAGACAATTGCGCGAAATTTGGCCATTCGTGACCGGCTCTCCGGTCCTTTGCTGCTGTTGCTGTCGCGTTGGAAAACGGCGTCGTCGAAGTCGAAGATCAAGCGCCGCGCCCAGCGGCGCAAAAGCGAAGTCTGCCAGCGGGGAAGAAGTTTTCGCTGAACGATGACCGCGTCGGCGCACTTAGCCCGGCGTAGGTTGCCGATCCGCGGTAATATGCCTTTGTCAAAGCGGACGATTCCCAGCGTCATATCCTGCCCGGCCATGGCCTGGCGAAAGGCCTCGATCCGATAGCGGCAGCAGACCGCATTCGCGCCTTCAATCAGTGCTAAGACTTTCATGGGCGAGGATCATAACAAATCAGTCCCTGTAACAAAATATATAATTGGGAAGGGGACACAACTTAATTGACAAATTGGGGTATATGGGTTAGTTTATGTGCTCAGATTCAAGGAGACCAGCGAGTAAAAGACATTTTAAGCGACTGGCCAATGGAACGGTCCTCTGATTGGGAATGGCTGGTGAACGAGCCGATGAGCAAGGTATAATAAGATAGATGAATTAGATGCATTACCGCCACTCTATACAGGATTAAAAAATGAAGAACACCATTGATTTTACGGCGTTAGTGGAACGCGAGGGCGATGGGTACGTGGCCCTGTGTCCGGAATTTGACGTTGCCAGTCAAGGCGATACCGTGGAAGAAGCCCGCAGTAACCTGGCGGAGGCGGTTTCCTTATTCTTGGAAACGGCCGATCCATCGGAAATTAAGAGCCGACAACACCCCGAGATTTTTGTCACGCGAGTGGAGGTGTCGGTTAGCTAAGTTGGGTATCTGGTCCGGCCAGGAAGTCTGCCGGCTTCTGGAACAGCACGGCTTTGTCGAGGTTCAGCACCGCGGCAGCCATATAGGAATTGAAACGGGGACGCAACTAGTATTTACAAATTAGCCAAGTGCTTCAATACAGGCAGAGTCAAAACTATCTGCGTCCCAATTCAATATTCTTGGCATTAAGAATCCTAACTTCCTACGCCTCCATTATTTCGTCCAGTCCTCGATTTTCAATCCCGGGACTTTGGTAAAATCCGCCAGGTTGCGGGAAAGCAGTGTCGCACCGCGAGACAAAACAATTGCGGCAATTTTTAGATCCATAGTGCCGATCCGGATTCTGGCACTCCGCAAATGTTGAAATTCATCAACGGCAGGCTTGTCAAAATCCAAGACTGGGATTTGCCGATAATTCTCCAAGTGCCTACGGAGCCGTTGGTAGGCTTCCAATTGCTGTGCGATCGACTTTCCCCGGGCAATATATGACATCCAGCCCCGCATCTGTTCTTCATAGCTGATAATAGTGGTAGCCACTTCCTCCGGATCGATATCGGCCAGGCGCTTGCGCAAGGCGGCGGAACTTTCGCCTCCCCATTCAAGCAGGCTCATGTGGTCTGTATCGAGAATCAACATTTCGGCTATTTACGTTTACGAGACGACCTGCCGGGAGAGAGCGCTTGCCGATACTTTCTGCCGAGTTTCATGGCTTGTTCATATACGGGATCTTTTTCAAACGTGCCCGTGATCCGCTCCCACCAAGGTTTTCCAGGCTCGGTAGTTTCAACTTTGTTCTTCAGCCTGGTTAATTCTTTTTCCAGCATTGCAACGCGTTTTTCAAGTTCTCTCGGGCTCATTTTATGTTCCTGATTGGCTATGCCGGACTAAGGCCGCAATAGAGCGCAACTAGTATTGGCAAATTGATTGCGCGTGTCAATACAAGTATAACTATAACTAACTGCGTCCTTTTTTCAATATCATGGCGTCCAGTTCGGCTTTTAGGCGGGGGATGATTTCTTGGTAGGAGAAGCGCCTGAGGGTTGTGCTGCCGCGTTTTAGGTTGACGGTGTTTTTTCCGCACCAGAGGCCAAGGTCGGCGCGGTCGGTTTCGCCGGGGCCGTTGACGCGGCAGCCCATGACGGCGATGGTGATGGGATAGGCGGCGGCATAGAGTGTGGCCTTGCGAACCTCTTCGGCCAGTTCGCAAAACCTGTCGTTTTCGACCCGGGAGCAACTGGGACAGCTTATGATTTCCAGGCCTTTTTTTAGATCGGCCTCGGCGCGGCGGTAGTATTCATCGGCTGAAGGGGACAGTCCCATTTTCTCTTCGCGAAAATTGCCAGGGACCGAAGGGGACAGTCCCATTTTCTCTTCGCGAAAATTGGGACAGTCCCCACCTAACAAGCGGCCGGCTTGGACGTCGGCGATGATTTGTTGGCCGGCCAGGACTTCTTCTAGTTTGCGGGCGACGGGGACCGTAAGCGAAACGCGGAGCGTATCGCCTATGCCGGCGGCTAGCAGTTGCTCGAAGGCGAGGCGGGATTTTAAGATGCCTTGGGGCGGCAAGCCGGCCTCGGTTACGCCCAGGTGCAGGGGCACGTCGGGGCGGCGGGCGGCAAAACGGCGGTTGATTTCCACTACCCGGGCAGGATCGGAATCCTTAAGCGATACGCAATAGCGGGTGAAACCCAGGCGGTCGAGCAGTTCGCAGTGCTCGCAGGCGCTTTCCAGCATGGGACTGATTTGATCGTGGGCGGGAAATTTTTCCAGCATGGCGGCATCGACCGAGCCGCAGTTTACGCCCACGCGCGAGCGCAATCGTGCCGGGCGGCGACATCGACCAGGAACCGGACCTTATCCTGCCAGGGTTTTTCGCGATCGCGGTGGTAGAGATGGCCGGGATTGTAGCGGATTTTGTCGATCCAGGGGGCCGCATTTTCGGCCAGGAGGTAGTTTTCCTGGAGATCGACGGATAGATTGGGTATGGCAAAAGGGACAGTCCCATTTTTGCTATCGCAAAAATTGGGACAGTCCCTGGTGCGTTGTCGGATTTCGGCCAGTGCGCGGCAATCGCGGTTGTTGTTCACGGCGATTCGCACCACGCCGGCGCCGGCCGCGGCGAGTTGCTCGATTTGGGCCACGGTGGCCTCGATGTCCGCGGTTTTCGTGGCGCACATGCTTTGGACCACGATTGGATGACCGTTGCCGATTGTTACCGAGCCGATGCGGACGGGTCGAGTTGGATTGCGGATTATTGAAGCAGTAGCATTATTCATTGACAATATATCCAAAAGAAGTTTTTACTCGCGGAGAAATTCTTCTGGTGTCATGTAATTTCGGGCGGCGTGACGAATGTGCAAGATATGAACTTGTCGTCCACGTATGGTGTAAAGTGCGCGATAGATACCGCCGCGGCGACCGTAAAGAAGCTGACGAATTTTTACTCCTATAAATTTGCTTTCCGGCGCCATTTCGCACCGCTCGGGATTGGTTTCCAGAGATTTCAACACTTCCACAAAATGATTGAACCAGCCGGCGGCACGCGTGGGAGTACGCTCGGCTATCCAGCGATAAGCCTCTTCCAGTTCGGCCAACGCCGAGGGTTGGATAATTAGCTTGCACTTCATTTGCCCCGGGGAATTTGTTGTTTTTTACGGAGTTTTTCAAATGCTTCTTCCGCGGGCACGCCTTCGCCGCGTTCAATCGACGCCAGTCCTTTGCGAATACCAATCACAGCTTCCGCTTGGTCAATTAGGTTTAAAAGATTTTGATAAGACTTGGCATCCTGGACTACTATTTCAGCCTTGCCGTTGATAGTCAGCACCACGGGCCGTCCGGTGCGTTTAAGTTGTCCTATAACCGCCACGGAATCTCGTTTGAAGTTCGAAAGCGGTTTGATGTCGCGGCTAATGTCCAACATTTTCATCTCCTTGCATCTTATTTGCATCATATATGCACTTGATATTATATGACCGGGATTTTAACTGAGTCAACATGATTAAAAAGTTTATGCCGATTTAAATTGGAGAATCTGCAATGACTTTACCGATAATACGAGCGACTATGGATGCCAGGATTAGGTTTTGAAGTCTACTGCTTTTCGCAACTGCTTTTCGGTAAAGATGTTACGGCGTTTTATCTTATTGCTGAGCATGATGCTTTGCGGGTGTTCCGTTCTGCCGGAGATGTCGCGGCAGCCGCACTTGCACAATCCGTTTCCGCAACTTTGCAAGGTTGCAGTGGCTCCGTTTTTCAACCTGACAAACGAGCCGACATTGGACGGCGCAAGGTAGCGATTGCCTATTTTAACGAGCTGCAATCGGTACCGGGATTTGAAGTTGTGCCGGTTGGCGTGGTGGAAACGGCCATGCAAGAGCACAAGATCGAGTTGCGCGGTCCTGCCGAGGCCCGCCGTCTTGCCCAGATTCTCAAGGTAGATGCCGTAGTAATTGGGGCGGTGACCGATTATTTCCCGTATTATCCGCCGCGGATGGCCTTGCAGGTCGAGTGGTATACGGCCAATCCGGGATTTCATCCGATTCCGGCGGGATATGGGTTGCCGTGGGGAACAGCGGAGGAAAAAGACATTCCGGGGCCGCTTATTTTCGAGGCTGAATTTGCCTTGGCCAAGGCGCAGTTAAAGACGCAGACGCCGCCCCAGACGGCGACGGAAGAGTCGAAGCAGCATGGCGACAAAGTGGGCGATAATTCATCGCCGGAGGATAGTGGCGGGAATTCGCCGGGCAATCAGGGCAAAGGCCGATCCAGGTCCGCAAAGCCCGGCGGCAACGAGGGAGTACAACCCTTGCAATATTCCACTACGGTCGATTCAACCGCTACAAGCGTCCCAGTTGGAGAAAACGGAATAGGGTTTCCGCCGGACTGGCCGGATGCGCGTGGATTTATACCGCGGCCGCCGCATACGGGGCCGCCGACGATCATGCCCAGCGATGCGCCAGTATTGCGTCACACAAGGACTTACAACGGCAACGACATGGAATTTACGACAGCGCTTAGCAGTTATTACGCATTTCGGGACGACGCCCGATTTGGGGGCTGGCAAAGTTACCTAACGCGCAGCGACGACTTTATCCGATTTTGTTGCCACATGCACATCAGCGAAATGCTTACGGCCCGGGGCGGCGCGGGAGAATCTCGATTGACGTGGCGCTGGCCGACAATCCGATAAAAGAACAGGGAAAACTCGAATCACATGGAGTTGCGCGGGTTCGGGCGATCGGCCGAGAAAAACCAGGCCGATCCGCCGTTTTGGGAGCGAGAGAGCGCCGATCCGGGCGAGCCGAATCGTGCAACTCCATTTCGGCCAGATCATGCCCAGGCGAAGAGGCGTCGGCGGCCGGAGCGGACATCATTATGCCAGGAGACAGCAGAGGTGAGCCAGGACATTAACGTATTAGCACTGGTTAAAGGGGCGGAACGTTATGTATTTGTACGACGACGCCAGCCGGGCCGAGACATTGCGCACCCTTGGCCGCTACGCCTCGAATCCGGAGTTGAGCTTTACATGGTACGACGCGGCGGTCTTAAGCCAGAAGATCCGCCAGGAGTCGCGGAAGTTTCACGCGGCCTCGCGATTCGAGATCCCCATGCCCGCCGATCCCGATGAATTCTGATGGTTTTAGCTTTCAGCCTTCAGCAATCAGCTTTCAGCCGCACAAAAACGTAAAGCTAATGGCCGTCTGCTGATGGCTGATAGCTGACCACTGAGAACTGATAATTTGTAGCCGTGCAACTCGCCATCGACCGATTTCTGCAATATCTGCGCGTGGAGCGGAACGCCTCTGATTACACGTTGAAGAGTTACGGCGAGGATCTCAGCGGGCTGGCGGAATATTTGGCTCAATCTTCGGGCGGTAAGGCGCCCTTGCCCGGCGACATCACGGTGCTCGATCTGCGCGGGTACGTGGCGGCGATGCACGAGGCGGGCTACGCCAAGACGACGATTGCACGGCGCCTGGCGTCGCTGAGGAGTTTTTTTCGCTTTGGGCAGCGCGAAGGTTGGACGAAATCGAATCCGGCCAAGCCGCTGAGGAATCCTGCGCAAGGGGCGCTCGCTGCCGCACTTTCTTTCGGCCGAGGACATCGGTGCGCTTGCTCGAATCTCCGCCGAATAATGATTCGATGGGAATTCGCGACCGGGCGATCCTGGAAACCATGTATTCGGCCGGGCTGCGGGTGAGCGAGGCGGTGGGACTAAACGACGGCGACATGGATTTCGAGGCCGGAGTGCTCGAGGATCCGCGGCAAGGGGCGGCGCGAGCGGCTCTCGCCGGTGGGTTCTTACGCCGTGCGGGCGCTGAGGCGGTGGCTGGGCGTGCGGAAACTCGGTTCGCGCGAGCCGTCTGGTCCGTCGGCGCCGGTGTTCGTCAACAAATTCGGACGGCGCCTGACCACGCGGAGCGTAGGGCGGATGCTGGAAAAATACCTGAAGCTTAGCGGGCTGGACGGCCGCACCACGCCGCATTCGTTGCGGCACAGTTTTGCCACGCACTTGCTGGACCGGGGGGCCGACATCCGCAGCGTGCAGGAGCTTTTGGGCCACAAAAGCCTGGTGACCACGCAGATTTATACGCACGTGTCTTCGACCGCCTTGCGCAATGCCTACTCAAAGGCTCACCCCCGGGCGAATTAATGTAGCAGGCACACTCCGTGTGCCGTTTTTGCATTCATAAATTGTGGGAGTTTTTATTGCAAATTGTAAATTGCAAAATGCAAATTGCAAATTGAACAATATTTATTGGGTATCGTTTCCGCGTTTCAAGGATTCAGTGATCAGTGGACAGTGGGAGGTGGGCAGTGGTAAGTAAAACAACTGTGAACTGTAAACTGAAAAACTGATTACTGAGAGCCAAAGTTTTTTGGGTACTAAATCGCGATTTTTCCATGTTTTCGGGGTCGGGCTCCTATTGTTTTCGAGTTTTTTACTGCCACAAAGTATACAACGGCCACAGAGCGACGAGCGTAACAGATCGCATCATGGATTTTCAAGAGAAAAATTTGGCCACCCCGAAAAAGGGTTCAGGGTTCGGGGTTCAGCACCTACGGCTCTAGCGATTTCTTAGCCGGGCTCCGCACTCCCGCCTGTACCGCCAGCGTTCAAGGTAATGCCGAGCAGTTTCTTTAGCAACTGTAGGCATTCAGTGCGCACCTTATCAACTACCTGTAACCCAGTGATCCCAAAGGCCGTGCCGATAACTAAGGGATCATAAGAATGGGAAGCCTTGTTGTGCGCATTGTTGAGTCTTATCGCAAGTTTGAACCAATCGTCTTTAAGATGGCTCACTACCTCTAGCCAGCCACTCGGCAACCTTTCGATTCCTTCTTTCTTTGGTATATGAA
Source organism: Pirellulales bacterium (assembly GCA_963838495.1). GTDB lineage: Bacteria > Planctomycetota > Planctomycetia > Pirellulales > Thermoguttaceae > JBEKIK01. The sequence goes on from CAWIRC010000001.1 coordinate 3,319,281, forward strand.
GGAATTGCCATCCCTGTTTGATTTGCTCAGCAAATTCAGGATGTCTTTTTGCGAAGTACTCCGTCTCGATATCTTTCAGACTTTTCGCGATGTCTTCATGATTCTCTTTCAAGTACTTAAGGAAGCCGAAGCTGCTGCGAATATAGGGAGGAAAGTCATTGGATCGTTCTGACTCCTGACTCAGGCCGGCCTGATAAGAAATCGTTTTCTTCAAGAGTTGAAGCAAGCCTTCGAAGCTCTTAGGAAGCAATATCTCTCTTAGATCGAAGTCTTCTTGGCAGAACTTATACAATCCATAGCCACTCACGACAAGATCCCTAACTGCATAATCGAGGATAAGCCAAGTTTCCAGAACCATTTCCCGAAGACTCTTTGATTGAGTGACAATATCTACACAATGGCTTACTAGATCAGACAACTTCTGCAATTGCTCCTCTCTGCCCCAAAAGGGAACAGAGGTTGATTCATCCCATATATCTTCCAAAGGTTAGTTCTCCTTGATTCGCTCGGATAACATTCAAAATCACCCGCCAAAAACGCACGTATCCGGGATTGGTCGAATGGATTAAAACAGTTGAAAGGACATTTAAACTCCCGTCCTAACAATTCCAGCATTTACTCTGCCACTTGAAATTGCATGGTTCTTGTTTCGGCGACTCGTTTCGAGGCGTCTAGAACCTCGATGCCAATGAGGTTGCCGTCTTTATCGTAATCGAGGATAACATCGGGCTTATCCTCGTCGCTTTCGGCCACCGGGCCGGATTTCAATTCGAAAGTTAGGGTATCGGTCTTGGGATCGTAGATCGCTTTCATATTTAACTCCTGTATTTCTCAATTTTACTCGTGCGGTACACTGTTACAACCTCCGCCGGGGTTCGATCCACGTCCACAAGCACCCGCAAGAGGTATCCGCCCACAAAGCCTTGAGCCATAACACGGCCGGAGTGGATTTCCAGCACTTGTTCGGCGCGGACAGAACAATTGGTATGTGAATTCCCGGACAATGTCTGGGGACCAAGGCCACGTAATACCTCCAACCCTGTAAGGGTTGCGCTATTCTCCGAAACCCCGTTGGGGTTTTTGGTGTTGGATTTTTCCTTTCCTTCCCAGGGTAGCCGCTGCGCGGCAACCCTGGGCTATCTTATTACTGGCCCCTTGGGCCGTGAAAGCGGCAACCCTGGGCTATGTTATTACTGGCCCCTTGGGCGGAAAAAGCGGCAACCCTGGGCTATGTTATTACTGGCCCCTTGGGCCGTGAAAGCGGCAACCCTGGGCTATCTTATTACTGGCCCCTTGGGCCGTGAAAGTGGCAACCCTGGGCTATGTTATTACTGGCCCCTTGGGCGGAAAAAGCGGCAACCCTGGGCTATCTTATTACTGGCCCCTTGGGCCGTGAAAGCGGCAGCCCTATGTATCCAGCGAATCCGCTAAATCCGGGAAGCAACCGCGCAGGATCGAGTTAGAATCCGTATATTTAATATTTAATATTGCGGTTATCAGGGTTGAAATAAGCAAAATTTGTGAAAGTCTCCAGATTGAGACAGTATCCGCAGATTATTTAAAATCTGCGTTCAATTACCCGGGACGGGGCCAGGGGAAGTGGGCAGGAATTTTTCCGGCGCTTGCCGAACCGCCGGGATGCAGTCCTGGCAACACAGGAATAACGGATAGTCGCCGATGAGCAGCTTGATCGCCGGACCTTTGCTTCCGAGTGGAGCGCCATCCACCGGGCAAATGCGTTGTTGGACGATGCGGTTGCGGTCGGCTTCGGTGGCGAGCGGGCGCGACATAAGGGCGGATTTTTGAGCGGGTAAAAACGGGGGTGAAAGAAGCGGTGGGATGTTGGCGATCGGGCAGGCCGGAGAACGTGAAAGTGATGGGCGTTTCCTTGCCGGGGAGTTGGTTGAGGTCGAAGCCGGCGGCCACGTAATCCTGGTCGGCCGTGCCAGGCGGCGGAGCGGCGTACTGGAAGGTGATCGGGCCGATGGGCTTATCGTCGGACGGTTGCAGGAGCATTTGGGCGTGCAGGTTTCGGGCGGTGATGGGCTTGTATGATTTGTCGAAGAGATAGATGCGGGTTTGGAGCGGCATGTAGACGATTTCGTAGACGTTTGCGTCGTTGGAGAGGTAGTGTCCGCAGTGCGGGGTGAGAAGGGGCTGCTGAGTGGGCGGGGCGTCGCCGTTGTAGTATTTGGAGAAGCCTGGATTTCGGTCGGAGGCGAATCGCCCGCCGGCGGCGCCGCGATCCTTTCCGCCGGCCATTCCGCCCCTGCCGCCTGCTATACCGCCCATGCCGTCGCCTTGCCCGAGCGCGGCGGAGTCGCAGAGCTGGCAGGCACAGATGACAAGGCCGATGAGAAGGATTCGAAAATTCACCAGGCCGGCAAGGCGCAGCGAGGAGATGATCATGTTTACTGCCAACAGGAATGGGCGTATATTCTCGTTTATCTCGAATGCTTCCGGACTTCAGACGGGCGATTTTTCACAAGATACATATTTGTGGAAATCAGGGCCAGATGAAATTGATTCTAGAGAGCGTATTTGGAGGCAGAAAAGATGGGAACGCTTGCGCGGTCTAGTAGTTCCTGCGAGGTTAAAAAGTTTGGGTCAAAGCCGAGTCAGGTTTGAATTAGGCGGCGGCCGGTTTTTTTACCGCCGCGCCACCCTAGTGTTGATTTGGAGCGGCGGGTTTGAATTTAAGGTTATGGCATGCCACCCGGATTGGCGATATGAGTAAAAAGCAATTGCGGTTAATGTAGAATATAATAGTAATGGTAGCGAGTGTCTAAATAAGCGAATCGGGGCAAAAAAACCTACCGAGTAGGAGTACATGCCTAGTGTGGCTTTTAAAAAATTTTAAAGCCATTCGAAAGGCGCAGCGATTTTTCCACTTAGAGAATATGCAGGCGGTCGAGGGGCGAGTTCGACTCCGCATTGGGGAAAATGATAGAATTAAATAGCGTTTCTTAATCACAATCAGTAAGCGATTTGCCTGATATATTTTATCGACAGGGCGTGGCCCAGAGCGTGGGTATACGGCATGAACAATATTTGGGGAAATTCCGACGTATTGGAATACAGTTCTCCTATCGGCGCCCGCCACCTGACGATAGGGTACATTTTGACATTTGTATTGTTAGGGTGCCTGCAACTGGGAACTTATTTGATCTTCCGCGCCCAGATCAAGATCAGCCATTCCATAGGCGCGATATATGCCAAAACAGCGAATCAGCGATCGCTGATACAAGAGAGCGCATTGTTGTCGCGAAAGCTCGTAGTGACCAGCGACGAGGAGGAACAAAGCCGGGCGCGTTCGCATCTCAATGAAACGATTTTATCACTTGAGAAAACTCATCAAGATTTATTGAACGACAGGTCGGGCAAGCATGGATTGCCCCAAGAGGTGCGGGCGATATACTTCGATTCACCCTGGCTTCTTGACAGCCAGATGCAAAAGTACATTAGCGAACTGCACGCATTGGCCGAAGCTCCGGGGAGTGAACTTAGCCGGTCGAATCCGCACTTTTTGGAGATCTATGACGCCGCCATGTCCGGTCCCATGGTCGATGCTTTGAATGAGGTGGTGTCCGCGTATCAGAAGCGCGACGAAGAAAAAACGGATTTTCTCCAATGGTGGGCGATCTGGGACATCGGGAGCACGGTTGTAGTGCTGGTGCTTAGCGGGTTCTTAATTTTCCGTCCCATGGCCCGGCGGGTGCGGCAGGACATAGAACTGCTTTGGCAGTTCAACGAGAACCTGGAACAACTGGTGGCGGAGCGTTCGGCCCTTGCGGAGCGGCGTGCGAGCGAGGCGGCTATTTCGGAGGCGTTGTACCGCTCGTTGGTGGACAACTTTCCCTTGCAGGTCAATCGCAAGGACCTGGAAGGGCGGTTTACGTTCGTCAACGACAGTTTTTGCCGATTTTTGGGAAAGGCGCGGGAGGAGATCATCGGCAAGACCAATTTCGATTTCTTACCCGCCGAATTGGCCGAGAAGTTTCAGCGTTATGAGAGGCGGGTCATGGAAACGGGAGAGATTATTCAAACCCTGGAAGAACAAGCCCGATTCACCGATGGAAATCCGAGATACCTGGAGGTGCTGAAAACGCCGATGAGGAACGCCAACGGCGAGATCGTGGAGGTACAGACGGTTTTTCTGGACGTCACCGAGCGGGTGGAAGCCGAGCGCCGCTCGCAATGATCTATAGAGCCGGCGGCAATGGGCAGGCAAGCAGGGATAAGGCGGCCGGTTTTCAGGGGCTATCCGCTGGAGCGACTACATAGCGTTTTTACGGTGTGGGGCGAGGGCAGTTTTCAGCAGTTCGAGTTGGGTTTGGAGCCGGTCGATCGCCTTGGGGGCGGCGCCGAGTTCGCCCAATTGGCCGAGTTGCTCGACGCGGCTGAGGGCGGCGGCGGCCTTGGGCGCGCCGAGAAAGACCACCGTTCCTTTTAGCCTGTGTGCCGCGCGGCCCAACTCTTGGGCGTCTCCGCTTTTGAGGGCATTGCGCATCTGAGCGAGCAAGCCGTCCGATTCGTGGTAAAGGCATTCGATCATGTCCTGGAAGAGTTCGTACTTGCGGAAGCAGCGGGTGACGGCCTCGTCGAGGTTAAAAACTTTTGCCGTGGATTTCTGGTGCGGCAGGCGCGGGCCGGCAAGATCTTCGTCGTTGAGCGGCGGCGATGATTGTACATCCTGGACTTGATGCGGGCCTTGTCCCCGGCGTTTGGCGCCCAAGTGTTGCACGAGTGCGATAAGTTCGCCGGCGCCGATGGGTTTGGCGATGTAGCCGTCCATGCCCGCCGCGATGCATCGCTGGCGATCTTCTTTCATGGCATAGGCCGTCATGGCGACGATGGGGAGGCGGGCCTTTTGAGGATCGGGGAGGGCGCGGATAGCGGCGGTGGCCTGGAATCCGTCCATAACGAGCATTTGCAAGTCCATAAGCACGAGGTCGAAATCTTCCCGGCAGACGCGTTGGAGGGCCTCTTGGCCGTCATGGGCGATTTCCACGTTGTGGCCGTGCTTGTTAAGGATGTAAAGGGCCAGTTTTTGGTTGGCGGGATTATCTTCGGCCAGGAGGATGCGCAAGGGCTCGGCGGCAAGGGGAGATTCGCCTGTCGGCAAAGGCTCGCCGGCGGTTTGTTTTGCGGCGGATGGTGGTTGGGGATTGAAGCGTGCGGTGAAGAAGAATATGCTGCCTGCGCCTGGGCGGCTTTCGACCCAGATTCGGCCGCCCATCATTTGCACGAGGTTGGCGGCGATGGTCAGGCCCAGGCCCGTGCCGCCGTAGATGCGCGAGGTGGAGGCGTCGGCCTGGGTAAAGGGCTCGAAGATCCGTTTCTGGTCTTGGGGGGAGATGCCCATGCCGGTGTCTTCGACGAGGAACTCTAAAAGTATTTCCTGCTTGCCGTGGAACACGCTCGTTGACCGACCGGTCGGCGTCGGCTTGCGGCTAAACGAGGGAGCCGGGCCGCCGGTGTGTTCAGCGGGGGCTAAATGAGAATCTTGAACCCCGGCACTTGAATCCCGAGCCCCGGCACTTGAATCTTGAACCCCGGCACTTGAATCCCGAGCCCCGGCACTTGAATCTTGAACCCTGGCACTTAGGGTAACGCGGCCTTTTTTTGTGAATTTTATGGCGTTGCCCAGGAGGTTCATGAATATCTGGCGGAGTCGCAAGGGATCGCCGATGAGGCGGTCGGGGAGATCGTCGGGCAGGTTGCAGAGGAGGTCGAGGCCTTTTTCCGAGGCCCGCATTTCCAGGGTTTTAAGGGTTTGGCCGATGATGCACCGCAGGCTGAAGGGCAGGGTGTCGAGTTGGAGTTTTCCGGACTCCATGCGGGAGAGGTCGAGGACTTCGTTGAGGAGTTCGAGAAGGATGATTGCGGATTCTTTTGCGGTTTCGAGGAAATCCTTGACTTTGGGATTGAGGGTTTCGGCCAGCGCCAGTTCGGTCATGCCGAGGATGGCGTTCATGGGTGTGCGGAGGTCGTGGCTGACGTTGGCGAAGAATTGGCTTTTGGCCTGGTTGGCGGCTTCGGCGGCCTGAGCGTGTCGTTCCAGGGATTCCATGAGGCGGACGCGTTGCATGGCGATGGCCACGTGGTCGGCGACGGTTTTCATGACGGCCAGTTCATCCGCGGAAAAAGCCGGTTTTGTTTTTGATCCGAAGGACAGCGTTCCCATTACATTACCTTGGCCCATGAGGGGATGGCAGGCGTAGGCCTGGACGCCGAGGGAGCGGACCAGGTCTGCGCGGGGATCGGGCGTGGATTGGATGTTCTCGGCCACGATGCGGCGGCCGTCTTGGGCCACGCACCCGCACACGGCTTGGCCGTAGTCGAGCCACTGGATTTGGCGGGCGGTTTCATCCGGGACTCCGGCGCAGGCGTTGAGGTGGAGGCGGTGGGATTTTTCGTCGGCGAGGAAGTTGAAAAACACCTGGCAATCGAGGTGATCCATGACTTGCCGGCAGAGCGACTCGACGATTTGTTGGGGCTGATCGCTGACCAGCAATTCGGAGGTGATTTGGGAGAGCAGGCCCAGGCGCTCCGCGGCTTTTTTTTGCTCGGTGACGTCTAGTTTTGCGCCCACGGCCCGCAACGGTTTTCCGGCTTTATCGCGGACGATGATGGCGCGGTCGTTGATGAAGGCATAACTGCCGTCGGCGAGTTTCATGCGGTATTCGCAGAGCCACAGGTCGCCGTCCTCGGCGAGGGTTTTGGCGAAGGAGGAATCGACCCTGGCGCGGTCGTGGGGATGGATTTGCGCCAGCCACCAGGGGCCGTGGGAATCGGCATCATCCGGGCGGCCGAACAATTCGGCGTAGGCCTTGTTCCATTGGACTTTTCCGGTTACGAGGTTAACGTCCCAGATGGCTTCCTTGGCGACGCTGGTGGCGAGTTGGTGGCGTTGGTCGCTTTGGCGGAGTGCTTCCTCGGTTGTCATGCGGTCGGTGATGTCAAGGATGGCCACCGCGCTGCCGGTGGTTTTGTCTCTGGAGTCCAAGATCGGGGCCGCGCTGTTCATGACGAAGGCCCGCGTGCCGTCGAAGCGTTGGATTTGCATCAACTGCCCCACTACGGTTTCGCCCTTTTTTATCGCTATGGCGGAGGCCCATTCTTCCGGTTGTACCACTTCACCTGTATCCACCCACCAGGCCTTGTAGATGGCGTAATCGGATATCGAACCTACCGGCGGCGGGATTCCGCCCCAGATGTGGTCGAACATGGCGTTGGATTGGAGTCTCCCGCCCTTGGGGTCGATTATGGCCACGCCCACGGGCAGAGTTTCCATGACGGCTTGGAGGAGGTTCTTCTCGTTGACTAAGTGGGCGTTGGCCGCTAGGACTTCCGCCTCCGCCTGCTTGCGATCGGTAACGTCCCTGCCGTAGATATTGACGTATCCTTCCTCGACGATGGGCGCCAAGAGGCAGGAAAAGATTTTATCGCCGCAAAGTATTTCATGTTCCACGGGTTTTGCCGCGTTGATGATTTCGGCGAGTTTCCGCCGCCAATCCGCAGGCAGTTTTTTTCCAGCGGCCAGGTCCCAATGGGCCAAAAGCGGCCCGCTGACCGGATTGGCGTAAAGAATTGTGCCGTCGCGTGCGATCCTTAGCACGGGGTTAGGATTTTCGGCCGGGAAGCGGGCGAGATGGCGAATGGTTTCCGCCGCCGCCCTGGTGGCGTCGGCCTGGTACTGCGTTTCGATCACGCTCGCGCTTAGGGCATGTTCGGTCTTTTTGCGTTCGGCGATTTCGGCTTGCAGCCGCGCATTGGCGAGTTCAAGTTGGCTGGTGCGCTCTCGGACCATATTCTCCAGGTTATTTCGATAATTCTCCAGTATGACCTCGGCGCATGTTCGCGGTGACGTCGATAATCGCCGCGCGGCAGATTTTTTTATTTTCAGGGCCGCTGCGGGCGGAGACGCCTTCGATAAGCACGTCGAGCGGCTGATCGCCGCGAAGGATTTTGACCTGGCAGGTTTGTTTGGCCACGGAGTCAAGAGCTTTTTTGCAGAATTCGGCGAAGGCCGGTCGATCTTCCGGGGTTACGAACTGCCCGAAACGCTTTTTTACGGCCTCGTTTCGTTCCAATCCCAGCAAAGCCGCTCCGGCCAGGTTGATCTCAAGAATTCTTGCCCTGTCGTCCCAAAGGAAATAACCCACGGGAGCGAAATCGAAGAGGTCGGCGTATTTTTCCGACAATTCCTCGTTTTCACGGCAAGTCCGGGCAAGGTCCTCGTTTTGCATTTCCAACTCGATCTGGTGGACCTGCAACTCGTGCGACAGGGCAAGAAGGTCCCCTTGGGCCGGGGCATTGAAACGCCGAGGCCTTTTTCTTGCCTGCGCGCCTCTCGGCCTTTTGCCGGAGTTCGCCGAGTCGCATCGGTTTATCGCCGATCGGATCGGATATACTCATATATTACCGTGGGTTTTTGGTTAAAACTCCCGGAGCAAGCTCCGGGGCTATTGAGTCTCAGATGATAAATGCCGTAAGCCCACGGGTTGCAACCCGTGAGCTTGGCCCGATTTCTCATGTTCGACGCAACATTATTTTTCCGAGAATCAACAAATCATACGTGTTGGGATGGCAGCTAAACTGCCGGCCAAACTTAAACTCGATTTACTATTTATATTCTCCGGATTTAACGCTTTGGGTAACGTCCACCATGGTAAAGAGGATCAAATTCGATTGCTTGTCGTTTTGCGCGATCCGCCGCGCACCGAGGAGGAGCTGTTTGCGGCCCACCCCGGGAAAATCGTGTTGGAACTGGTAATCTTTAAACTCCGCGTTGTTTTTGGAGGCGTCCTCGAGCAGCTTTTTCAACTGACTTTCATCCCAGCGCCCATCGCAAATCTCGTAAAGCGGCCGGCCTTCGACCATGTTTGCCGAGACCTTGAAGGTCTCGCAAAACGAGTGGCTGGCGGAGACGATCTGCAACTGCCCGTTCAAGATCACCAGCGGCACCTGCATGGCGGCCACGATGCTTTCGGCGTAGCGGCGGGTTTGCTCCAATTCCGCGGATTGTTTGCGCAAGATTTCCTCGGTGTTTTTTTGCGCGGAGATGTCGGTGAAGGTGATCACCACGCCGTCGATGACGTTGTCGGAGGTGCGGTAGGGGAGGACGCGCATGTGGTACCAGGAGTCGTTGTTGGTTTGCACCTGGGCTTCCTTGGGGAGGAGGGTATCGAGCACGGTTTTTGCGTCGTCCAGGATGCGGTCGTACTTGAGGCTGTTGACGACGTGTGCAAAGGGCCGGCCCACGTCGCCGGCTATAAGGTGCGCTATGTTCACGGCCTGGGGAGTAAAGCGCTTGATGTTCAAATCGTTGTCCAGGAAGATGGTGGCCACGTCGATGCCGTTCAGTAGGTTTTTCATGTCGTTGTTGCTCTGCGACAGTTCGTCGATCTTGGACTGCAACTCCGCGTTTACGGTTTGCATTTCCTCGTTGAGGGATTGCAGTTCCTCCTTGGAGGTGGTCAATTCCTCGTTGGTGCTTTGCAGTTCCTCGTTGTAGGATTGCAGTTCCTCGTTTGCGGAGCGGAGTTCCTCCTGCGCGCCCTGCATCTCCTCGACGGTGTTTTGCAAAAGCTGCCTGGTGCGGCGGAGTTCGTCGTGGACTTCGGCCGAACGGCGTCCGGGCCGGGCCGGTTCGGGTTTTTTTGGGCCGGTTTTTTTGGGCCGATCCTGGGCCGAATCCTCGAAGATCACCAGGAACATGCCGTGCATGGCCGGCGGCTCCTCCAGCGGCTTGATCCTGAGATTGATCGTCGTAGAACCGCCGTCGGTCTTTACCTTCACGTCGTCGAATGCGATTTCCGAATGGCCCTTGACGGCGTCGTGAATGGCGATGGACAATGCGTCCTTGAGCCCTTGCCGGGCCATGGCGAAAACGTTGACGTTCACTTTTCCCGAGGGCGTCTCCAGGTATTTGCCGGTGTGCCCATTGACGTACAATATGTCGCCGGCCGGGTTGACGACCAGGGAAACCGGGGCGTAAGCGTCCAGCAGCGCCCGCTGGACGGCGTAAGACACGTCGGCGGGGGGCTCTTTTCTCTTTTCCTCGGTTGCGGCAAACATTTCGGCGCGGCGATAAGACGGCGGGAATTTCAACCGGCTGGCGCAGAGTCGGCTGCAAGGCCTTGAAAACCTTCCACTTTTTATCGAGGGGCGAAAAAAGTTGCCCGAAACCGCTCGTGCTCTCGGCCGTGCCCAGAATTAAAAGCCCGCCGGGATTCAATCCGTAGTGCAAAAGCGGCAGCAGTTTTTTCTGCGTCTCGGAATTGATGTAGATCAGCATGTTGCGGCAGCAAAGGACGTCGAGCTTGGTAAAGGGCGGATCGACGAGGATATTTTGCGGGGCGAAGATGATCATGTCGCGGATTTCTTTCTTGATGCGAAAGTCATCGCCTTCGCGGACGAAAAACCGCTCCAGGCGCTCCTTGGAGACGTCCAAAACGATGTTCGGCGAAAACAAGGCCTGCCGCGCGGCGCTGATCGCATCTTTGTCGATGTCCGTGGCGAAGATCTGGATCGGGGGCGGCTCCTTGAGCCGCATGTGTTCCAGAGTTTCCTTTAAAACCATGGTCAGGCTGAAGGTCTCCTCGCCCGTGGAACAGGCCGGAGTCCAGATCCGCATCGGGGCGTCCCTGTACCGGGACTTGATCAGATCGGGGAGGGCCTTTTCCTTGAGATACTCGAAGAGGCCGGGATCGCGGAAAAAATTCGTCACCCCGATCAACAACTCCTTGTATAAAAGATTGACTTCCTGGGGATTTTCCTGCAAGTAACGCACGTAGCGGGCGAGGTTGTCGAACTGGTGCACGCCCATCCGCCGCTCGATCCGCCGGTAAATGGTGTTTTTCTTGTAGCAGGAGAAATCGTTGCCCGTCCGCATCCGCAAGAGAACGAACACATTTTGCAGGAGGTTGGAAAAGCCCTCGTCCTCGAGCATTTTATTCTTGGGTTTTGCCGGGCGCGGGCGACGAAATGGATCAGCTTGGCGGGCAGGTCCTCGGCCTTGGCCGTGATGTCGACCAGGCCGGTTGCCACTGCGCTTCGGGGCATGCCGTCGTACTTGGCCGAGTCGGGGTCCTGGGCCATGGTCAACCCGGCATGCTCCTTGATGGCTTTTAGGCCCAGGCTGCCGTCGGTTCCCATGCCGGAAAGCACGATGCCGATGGCTTTTTCGCGCTGGTCTTCGGCCAATTGGCGGAAAAAGAAATCGATGGGCATGCGCAGGCCGCGGGCGCGGAAGGCTCCAGCAAGTGCAGCACTCCCCGGAGGATCGAAAGATCGGCATTGGGCGGGATGACGTAGATGCAGTTTTCCTTCAGGCGCATGCCGTCTTCGATCTGGACGACGGACATTTTCGTCTGCCGCTGGAGGATCTCGGCCATGATTCCCTTGTGGGTGGGATCGAGGTGCTGGACGAGCACGAAGGCCATGCCGGTATCGAAAGGCATGCGGGAGAAGAATTGCTCGAAGGCCTCCAGGCCGCCCGCCGATCCGCCCATTCCCACGATGCGCGGGGCGGGTTTTTCGGCCCCCTTGGCGTGGCGTTTCTGGGGCGGCGGATTGACCGGGGCCTTGTCATTCTTTTTGGCGATATTTTTTCGGGAAACTCTTTTCAAATGATTGCTCCCGCTCCTCAGTTTGCCGTTACTGCAATTGTAGTGAGAAAAAAGACAAAACACCCTCCACTTTTTTAAAAAAGCTGCATTAGTCTGGGCGAAAGTAAAGCAGAAAATGCCGGCGTCCCTGGCACCTCAATTCTCAATAAGGATAAGCATTAGTGTAAACATTTATGACACCTGTTGACAATAACCCGAAAGGTCTTTAGAGCATATTCATAAGCCTGTTATGCAAATAATGCCCCATCCCCCATTTTTGGGTGCAATTTACGCATTGTTTACGGTATGTCTATAATTGTTTTAACACTTCACGACCTTGCTAAATTGACGCACGATCTCCCTGAGCAATTACAATTTGTTTAAGAAACGTCACGCCCGCTCCGCCAAACACTTTTTTTATTATTTTTTTCAACCCCTTTCACTCGAGCATAAAATGAACATTAAACAATTGGGCAACTCGGATATGAAAATCACGCCTATCGGTTTCGGCGCCTGGGCCATCGGCGGCGGGGGCTGGGAGTTCGCCTGGGGGCAACAGGACGACAACGAATCGATCGCGGCGATAAAGGCCGCCTTGGACGCGGGCATAAACTGGATCGACACCGCCGCGGTGTACGGGCTGGGGCACTCGGAGGAAATCGTCGCCCGGGCGCTCGAGGGGCGGACGAATTGGCCTTATGTCTTTACAAAGTGCAGCCTGGTGTGGGACGAAAAGCGGAGGATCGGACACTCGCTTAAGGCCGAATCGGTGCGCCGGGAGTGCGAGGCCAGCCTGAAACGGCTGAAAATGGACGCCGTAGACCTGTACCAGATCCACTGGGCCATGCCGGATGAAGACATCGAAGAGGGCTGGGCGGAAATGGCCAAGCTGAAAGAGGAGGGCAAGGTGCGGCACATCGGCGTATCGAATTTTAACGTGGCGCAGATGCGCCGCGCCCAGGCGATCGCCACGATAACTTCGCTGCAGCCGCGCTACTCGCTAATTCACCGCGAGATCGAAGCGGAGATTCTGCCGTTTGCTGCGAAAGAAAATATCGGAGTTATCGCCTATTCTCCGATGGCCTCCGGGCTGCTGACCGGGGCAATGACTCGGGAGCGGATCGCGGGCATGTCGGCCGAGGATTGGAGGCGTGGAAGCCGGGACTTTCAGGAGCCGCTCCTTTCGCGGCATCTGCGCCTGGCGGAGGCGCTGCGGGCAATCGGTCGGCGGCACATGCGCACGCCCGGCGAGGTGGCAATCGCCTGGGTGCTGCGCAATCCGGCGGGCAGTAGGCGAAGCATGGTCACGGCGGCGATCGTGGCGCGCGAGTGCCGGGCAGGTGGCGGGCGTTTTGGGAGCGGGCCAGTTCAGGCTGAACGAGGCGGAAGTTCAGGAGATCGAGGCCTTCTTGCAAGCAAATTGAGGCCCTTGTCGAAAACCGCCCATTCTTGTAGGCTGGATGCTGTAGGTTTTTTAGCTGGAGGTTTTTGGTCTTGGGTTCTGGAAAGAACTATTTACTGAAAACCGACGACTGTAAACCGATCACGGGGACGTAGCTCAATTGGGAGAGCACTAGCTTTGCAAGCTAGGGGTCGTGGGTTCGAGTCCCATCGTCTCCACATTGACACTTTTATAATATCGCTTACCCTCGCAATTCTCGGAAGTTGCGGGGGTTTTTCTTTTCTGCCGCTTAGTATTCAATGCATCCGCAGATTACCGCACGATCGCCCGGCCGCTCCCACCCCGCCTTGATTTGCCGGTTTATCATGGTATGCTAAGCCATTTCGGAGAAAATCGTATTTTCTATTACTGAAAGGACACGCCAATGTCGGATTCAAATGCGGCTGGAACGAGGATCGGCAATTATCGCTGGGTGATTTGCGCATTGTTGTTCTTTGCCACCACCATTAATTACATGGATCGCCAGGTGATCGGCATTTTACGCCCGGTGCTTGAAAAAGAGCTGCATTGGGCGAATCCGGAACAAATCGATATTGAATATGGATATATCACCACCGCATTTACAATTTCATACGCGATTGGCGTCCTTATATTCGGATGGTTTGTCGACAAGGTGGGCACAAAAATCGGCTACGGCGTATCCGTTGGTATTTGGGGACTCGCATCGCTATCTCATGCACTTGCGAGGAGTTCGTTCGGTCTTGGAGCGGCTCGCGTCGGGCTTGGGGTCGGCGAATCGGGTAATTTTCCCTCGGCGATAAAGGCGGTCGCCGAATGGTTCCCCAAGAAGGAGCGCGCCTTGGCTGCCGGGATCTTTAATTCAGGGGCCAATATCGGCGCGGTCATGGCGCCGCTGGTCATTCCATGGGCAATCTATTATTTTGCCGCGGATCCAGAGCACCCCTTCTGGCAAATCGGTTTTATCATCACCGGCACTTGCGATTTGATTTGGCTGGGATTCTGGCTGGCGATTTATACAACTCCCGCCAAGAAGAAAAACTTGTCGAAGGCCGAATTCGATTACATCCACAGCGATATCGATGAACAGCAGGCATCGACGGAAAAAGTGCCGTGGCTGAAATTATTGGGATATCGTCAGACCTGGGCATTCTTCCTGGGCAAGTTTCTCACCGATCCGCCTTGGTTGTTCTATTTGTTCTGGCTGCCGATCTATCTCAAGGATAAATACAATGTAGATATAAAGGATATCAAGCACTTCGCCCTTCCGCTCATCATTATTTACTCGATGACAACGGTAGGCAGCGTGGGCGGCGGTTGGCTTTCTTCGCAATTGATCAAAAAAGGATGGCCTCTTAATCGAGCCCGAAAAACCACGATGTTTTTCTGTGCTCTTGCCGCTCTCCCTGTGATTGCCGTTAAATTCGTGGACCTCTGGCCTGCCGTTTTTCTGTTAGGAATTGTGGCCGCGGCACATCAGGCATGGTCGGCGAATTTGCTTACCACGCCGTCGGACATGTTTCCCAAGAAGGTGGTCGGCTCCGTTACGAGCATCGGTACGATGGGCGGGTTTACCGCCGCAGCGCTGTTCCAAGTATTGTGCGGTTTTGTTATCAATTCATTCAGGGCAAAACACGACGTGGAAACCGGATATCTTATCCTGTTTATTATGTGCGCTTCGGCATATCTCACTGCGTTGCTCATATTCCATTTGCTTGCACCGAAGATGGAAGTCGCAGACGTGTAGAACGAACGGCTTTCAAAGGAGGCCCTGCCATGAAGTTTTTCCGCGCCATTTACTATTTTTACGGCGGCGTCCTGTTGTCGGCCGCCTTGTTTTCTACGCCCGAGGGGACCTTTGCCGTCGCCCCGGCCGCGGGAGAGGGCGAGAAGTTCGGCGACGCCACGCCGCTGGAGTGGTCGGCGCGGATGGCGCGATCGGAGATGGCCCGTTTGGGCGACACGGCGTTCTATCCCCACGCCTCGGCCCGCTGGGATTACACGCACGGCTTCCTGGCGCGTTCGCTGATTTTGCTCGGCGAGCGCCTGGGCGACGCGGACATGGCGGCATACGGCGCGAAGATGGCCGAGTCGTTCGTCACTCCGGAGGGCGGCATCGCCACATACAAACTGCAAGACTACAATCTCGACATGCTCCCGCCCGGACGGGCGCTGCTGATGCGCTACGAGCAGACCGGCGACGAGCGGCTGAAGAAGGCCGTCGAGTTACTCCGGCGTCAGCTAGCGGAGCAGCCGCGGACCAGCGAGGGAGGATTCTGGCACAAGCAGCGATATCCCTACCAGATGTGGCTCGACGGGCTGTTCATGGGCGCGACGTTCTACGCGCAATACGGCAAGGTTTTTTCCGAGGGCGGGGTCTTCGACGACGTGGCGAAGCAGATCGTGCTGATGGACAAACACGCCTACGATGCGAAAACCGGTCTCTACTACCACGCCTGGGACGAGAAGCGCCAGCAGAGTTGGGCCAACAAGGAGACGGGCGATTCGCCGAGTTTCTGGGGCCGCGCCGAGGGCTGGTACGCCATGGCGATCGTGGATTGCCTCGACTACCTACCGCCGACGCAGAGCGACGTGGAAGCGATCAACGAAATCCTCCGCCGCTTGGCCGACGGCATCGTGCGCTGGCAGGATCCCGAGACCGGGTTGTGGTGGCAGGTGCTCGACCAGGGCGGGCGCGAGGGCAATTACCGCGAGGCCACCGCGTCGTGCATGTTCGTGTACGCGCTGGCGAAGGGAATCAACCGCGGTTACCTGTCGCGGGAGAAATATCTGCCGGCGGTGAAAAAGGGCTACGCGGGAATAGTGCGCGAGTTCGTGCGCAGAGGCGAGGACGGGCGATTGAATCTGATCCGGTGCTGTTCGGTCGCCGGGCTGGGATTCACCTCGTCGAAGGGGCGGGCGCGTGACGGCACGTTCGAATACTACATCAGCGAGCCGATCGTCGAGAACGACCTGAAGGGCATTCCCGCGTTCATCCTCGCCGGCATCGAGATGCAGCAGTTGCTGACCGACGAGCCAGAAGGCCTAAAGGAAGGCCTAAAGGGGACAGTCCCATTTTCCTTGACAGGAAAATCGGGACAGTCCCCATCCGCTGCGGCGCGGGGTTGGGCCGACGCTGAGGCGATCCTCGCCCGGATCAAAGCGCCAGCGTTTCCGGATCGCGATTTTCCGATTACCGACTTCGGCGCGGTCGCGGGAGGGGCCGATTGCACGGAGGCCATAGCCAAGGCGATCGCGGCGGCCAATGGCGCGGGCGGCGGGCGCGTGGTCGTGCCGGCCGGCCAATGGCACACCGGCGCGATCCGCCTGAAGAGCAACGTGAACCTGCACGTGTCCGAGGGCGCGACGCTGAAATTCTCCCCCGACCCGGCGAGGTACCCGACCGTCTTTACGCGCTGGGAGGGCGTGGAGTGCATGAACTATTCGCCGCTCGTTTACGCCTGGGAGCAGGAAAACGTGGCGGTGAGCGGCAAGGGCACGCTCGACGGCTCGGCCTCGATCGATACCTGGTGGGGCTGGGTCCGAAGGAACGGCGCCAACCCGGCGCGGGCAGCCGCGGACCGCAGACGTCTGAACGAGATGGGCCAGAAGGGCGTTCCGGTCGCGGAGCGGGTGTTCGGCGAAGGCTCGTTCCTGCGCCCGAACTTCATTCAGCCCTATCGCTGCCGGAACGTGCTGGTCGAGGGCGTGACGATCGTCAATTCTCCGATGTGGGAAATACATCCGGTGCTGTGCACCAACGTGACCGTGCGCGGAGTCAAGATCAACAGCCACGGCCCGAACAACGACGGCTGCGACCCGGAGTCGTGCCGCGACGTGCTGATCGAGGACTGCGTTTTCGACACGGGCGACGACTGCATTGCCATCAAGTCGGGCCGCAACAACGACGGACGGCGCGTCGGCGTGCCGTCGGAGAACTTAGTCGTCCGCAACTGCACGATGAAGGACGGGCACGGCGGGGTGGTCATCGGCAGCGAGATTTCCGGCGGCTGCCGCAACGTCTTCGCCGAGAACTGCACGATGGACAGCCCCAACCTCGACCGCGCGCTGCGACTGAAGACCAACGCCAGCCGCGGCGGCACGATCGAGAGCGTCTTCATGCGCAAGGTGACTGTCGGTCACGTGGGCGAGGCCGTACTCACAATCGACCTGCTCTACGAAGAAGGACCTAAGGGCGATTTCCCGCCCACTGTCCGCAACATATCGATTGACAACGTCACCAGTACAGCCAGCCCGCGGGTGATGTACATACGCGGCTTTCCCGGGGCCACGATCGACGGCATCAAGTTCGCCGACTGCATGTTCAAGGGGATCACGACCACCGAGGTTCTCGAAGGGGCCGGCACCGTCATCCTGCGCAACGTCAACATCGAGCCGGCAAAGAAATCCAGGGCACTCAATTCTCCTCCGCCTCCGGATCAGACTCCCGCGCTGACTCCCGCCTTGAACTGAAATTGACCGATAGAAGACCATCAATTAATTGAGTCTCAGGTGTAAATAATGTCGCGTGAAAACCCTCAAACGCGCTCGCCGACCAACCTTCGGTCGGTGCCCGCTCGCGGCTAGAGCGCTTCCAACATAAGTATAGCGGGTGCCATGGCCACGCTTGCGTGGCCATGCGTCGTTTTTCACGGTAAAACATGCCCACGGCAAGCGTGGGCATGCCACCCAACCGTTTTTCACGGTAAAACATGCCCACGGCAAGCGTGGGCATGCCACCCAACCTCTCAAACGCGATCGCCGACCAACCTTCGGTCGGTGCCCGCTCGCGGCTAGAGCGCTTCCAACATAAGTATAGCGGGTGCCATGGCCACGCTTGCGTGGCCATGCGTCGTTTTTCACGGTAAAACATGCCCACGGCAAGCGTGGGCATGCCACCCAACACGCTACAGGCATCTGAGAAGCGCACTAAACAATAATAACGATATTTATTACCTGACATTCAATAGCCTGAGGGGTTTTGGCCCGAGCCTTACCAATTCAACGTTCTGGGTCGTATTTATGTACGGGATTTTGCAAGAGCGGGTGTTGGGCAGGATAGGCCGGGCGGCCGCTTCTGCCGCACCTTGATTCACTGGTTTCTCGTGATATACTTAGTCCTGTCTGCTATTGTATGAAGGAGATCTAACCTTATGAAGACAAGAATCCTGACGTTCGTGTTGATTGTCGCCCTGCCCGCATCATGCCTGGCCGCAGGCGGTCCAGTGACGGTGAAGACCGTGAACAAGTTGTCATTATCGCGGCCCAGCCAGACGATTGAGTTGTCGGCCAAGGACCTGGCGACGTTGGGCGAGAAGGACCTGATGCGGATCCACGTCAAGGACACGGCAGGCAAGGATCTCATCTGCCAGGCGGTTGACATGGACGGCGACTACACGCCGGACCAAGTGATCTTCCAGGCAGACTTCGCTGCGGGCGAGACCAAGACATTTACTGTGTCCGTGGGCGACAAGTGGGTTTACACCAAGGACCAGTTCAGGGCCTATGGCAGGTTCGTCAGGGAGCGGTTCGACGACTTCGCCTGGGAGAACGACCGGATCGCACACCGGATGTACGGCAAGGCCCTGGAGACTTGGGTTCGCGAGCCGCTTACGAGCAGCACGGTGGACATCTGGTCCAAGCGCACGCCACGCATGGTCATCGACGGTTGGTACATGGTGGACAATTACCACGTAGACTCCGGCGAAGGCGCGGACTTCTACTCCGCGGGGACCGCCCGGGGCGACGGCGGCAACGGCCTTTGGGCCGCGGATAGGCTCTGGGTCTCCAAGAACTTCGTAAACTCCAGGGTCCTGGCACATGGACCGATCCGGGTGATGTTCGAGCTCAGCTACGAGCCGTTCGACGTCAACGGCGTGATGGTCTCCGAGGTCAAGCGGATTTCGCTGGACGCGGGCCAGAACCTAGATCACTTCCGCAGTATGTACAAACCGGACAAGCCCGAGGCCTTGACGACCGGCATCGGGCTGAAGAAGGTCTCGGGAGAGCGCAAGGACTTCAATGCGGAGCACGGCTGGCTGCTCTCGTGGGAAAAGATGGAGAAGAACTCGGGAATGCAGGGCGTGGCCGTCATCGTGGACCCCAAGCTGCTGATAAAAGAGACCGAAGACAAGCAGAACCAGCTAATATTGGTCAAGGTGCCGGAGGATAATGTGGCCTCATACTGGGCCGGGTTTTGCTGGGACAAAGGCGGTCAATGCGGAGATGAACAGGCCTGGAAGACGTACGTGGACCAGTTTGCCCAGGGCCTGCTCTCGCCGATCGAAGTTAGCGTGTCGGTTCCATAAGGAATGATTTATATAGAAAGGGTGAATGATGTATCGCGATTCGAAAATCCTCGTGTTATTTATCGCGGGAATAATCACGCTGGTCTGTGTCTCCCAGGGCATGGCACAGACCCAGGAATTCAGCAGTTGGCCTGAAGACGCCTCGCCTGCGGAGGTCGGCAAGCGCGTGGCCGAGAGCTTTGCCGACCGCAAGTTAGACTATGAGACGAATCAGAAACGAAAGTACGTCATCTACCCCGAGGCCTGCGGATGGTACGGCTCGCTGACCGTGGCCAAGCTGATCAAGGATCAGGACCTGACCGAACGGTTGATTCAGAAGTTCGATCCGCTGCTTACGCCCGAGGGGTCCAAAAAGATCTCCCCGGATGCCCATGTCGACTTCCGGGTGTTCGGCATCGTTCCCCTGGAGATCTACATGCAGACTAAAGACAAGCGATACCTGGAGATCGGCCAGGGGCTGGCGGATAAACAATGGGAGAAAACAACAGAGGACGGGATCACTAGCGAGGCCAGGTATTGGATCGACGACATGTTCATGATCACAGCCGTGCAGGTCCAGGCCTATCGCGCCACGAATGATCCTAAGTACATAGATCGCGCAGCCCTGGCCATGGTCGGCTATCTCGACAAGCTGCAGCAGCCCAACGGCCTGTTCTTCCACGGCACGGACGCGCCTTTCTTTTGGAGCCGAGGCAATGGATGGGTGGCGGCGGGCATGGCCGAACTGCTCAGCTCTTTGCCCCAGGACCATCCCCAGCGGGCGCGGATCATGGAAGGCTATAAGAAGATGATGGAGGCCTTGCTTAGAGCCCAGGATCCGGATGGGATGTGGCACCAACTTATCGACCAGCCGGATTTCTGGCCCGAGACTTCGGGCACGGGGATGTTCGCCTTTGCCATGGTCACGGGCGTAAAGCATGGCTGGCTCGATGCCGATACTTATGCGCCTGCCGCCCGCAAGGCCTGGCTCGGCCTGGTCAAGTACATCGACAAGGACGCCAACATCCGCGAGGTCTGTATTGGCACCAACAAGGGCAAGAGCCTTGAATACTACCGCGATCGTCCTCGTAAGACCGGAGACCTGCACGGCCAGGCGCCCATCCTGTGGACGGCCACGGCGTTGTTGCGGTAAGAGTGCCATATTTTTATCATAGTGCTACCGAACGTAACCGCATTGTGTTTATCAAGCATCAGATTGTCAATATTACGTTGGGACGGGAGTTGTACTGTCGTCCCCGCCGGCAGGATGGGGGCGACAGTGCAACTGTCGCCCCAACGCGACGTGGCATTGGCCAATAGCAAAGAGAGAAAACAGATTATGAAGACAATTCAAGCTGCCGACCGGGATTCGTACCGGCGAATGACGTCTGATGAACTTCGAGCGAGGTTCCTTGTGGCCGATCTGTTCCAGCCCGCTCGGGCGGAGTTCTTCTATACCAATGTGGACCGCGCGGTCGTCGGCGGCATTGTGCCGCTGGACAAAGCCCTCAAGCTGGAAGGCGGCAAAGAGATGGCGTGCGATTTCTTTTGCCAGCGCCGCGAGGCCGGGGTGATTAACCTGGGCGGGGCCGGCGCGGTGACCGTCGATGGGACGACTTATAAGCTCGCTCCGCGCGAGTGCGTATATATCGGCCGTGGCAGCCGGGATGTGTCGTTTGCCAGCGATTCGGCAAAGGCGCCGGCGATGTTCTACTTGGTGTCGTACCCGGCGCATGCGGATTATCCCACGACCCATGCGACATTGGATCAGGCCAACCGGGTCGATCTCGGTTCGCAAAAAGACGCCAACCGCCGCACGATTTTTCAATACATTCGCCTTGGGAAGATAAAAAGTTGCCAGCTCGTGATGGGCTTTACCGAACTCGACGAGGGAAGCGTGTGGAATACGTTTCCGCCGCACACGCACGACCGCCGCACCGAAGTCTACTGCTATTTCGACCTGCCCAAGGACGCCGTGGTGTTCCACATGCTGGGCGAACCCGACGAGACCAGGCATATCATTGTCAGGGAGAAGCAGGTTGTGCTCTCGCCCGAGTGGTCGATTCATGCCGGGGTGGGCACAGGCTCATACAGATTCGTTTGGGCCATGGGCGGCGAAAACCAGGTGTTCGAAGACATGGACAGTGTTGAAATCGGGGGGATGAAGTAAAGGATGAAGGATGAAGGATGAGGGATGGTTTATGAGCTATCAGCAATCAGCCTTCAGCTTTCAGCAAGTGAACTTATTGTGGCTGACTGCTGAAAGCTGAATGCTGATAGCTGAAAACTGATAGCTGAAAGCTGATAGCTGAATGCTCTGTATATTGAACAATCAATTACGAAAGAAAAAAACATGAATGGAATACTTGACAAATTCAAACTGGATGGAAAGGTGGCCATAGTTACCGGGGCGGCGCGTGGTTTGGGGCAGGCCATGGCGCTGGGATTGGCCGAGGCGGGGGCGGATATCGCCGCCGTGGATATCTTGGATACAAGCGATACAAAAAAACAAGTCGAAGCGCTGGGCCGGCGGTGCGCGGCGATTACGGCCGATTTGACGCGGAAAGAAGCCGCCCAAACGGTCGTCAACATAACGGTTGAGAAACTCGGCGGCATAGATATTCTCTTTAACAACGCCGGGATTATCCGCCGGGCGCCGTTTACGGAATTTACGGAAAAAGACTGGGATGACGTGATGAATCTCAATATCCGCGGGCTATTTTTCCTCAGCCAGGCCGTGGTTAAAGTGATGATCGGGCAGGGACGAGGCGGCAAAATCATTAACACCGCCTCGATGCTCAGCTTTCAGGGTGGAATCCTCGTGCCGTCGTACACCTCCTCGAAAAGCGCTGTCATGGGCTTGACGCGGCTGATGGCCTGCGAACTGGCCAAACACAATATCAACACCAACGCAATTGCACCGGGCTATATGGCCACGGACAACACCAAGGCCCTGCGCGAAGACGCCGCCCGCAACAAGGCCATATTGGATCGCATTCCCGCCGGTCGGTGGGGCTCGCCGGACGACTTGAAAGGCATAGCCGTTTTTCTCGCTTCCGCGGCGTCGGATTATTTGAATGGCTACACCATTGCCGTTGACGGCGGCTGGCTGGCCAGATGATGCTTTGCGTGGAAAAAAGGGGAAGAAGAGGAATAACTCCAATTATTCACAGAAAGGGGCGACAGACATAATTGGATATATCCGTTTTTTAGCACTAATTTCTACAATGACTGGACTAAGAAGAGGCCGACATCGCGTATCAGTGCGATTTGATGCAAGGGGAATCGATGGCGAGCCATAAAGCTATTATCGCCTATTGGTCGCAAAGAAAAGACGAAGGCGAATTGAGTGTTGATTGGGCAGACGCACATACCCATTGCTGGCGATGCGGATCCAAAGGCAAATTGACCCACTGTCATATCATTCCTGATTCACGCGGCGGCACAGACGAGCCATCGAACCTTGTACTGTTATGCCATCTATGCCATCTAGAGGCCCCCAACGTAGCCGACCCACGTTTCATGTGGATTTGGCTTCATGCATATAAAGCGAATTGCTACGGCGACTTTTGGTATGACCGTGCAAAGGAAGAGTTCGAAAGAATGTTCAAGCGGAAACCGTTCAGCAAGATGGATGTAGTCAGCATTTCAGATGCCGAGCGGGAGAATATCGTCAAAGAGCTTCTAAAAAAGGCAATAGTTCACTTCGGCGAATCAAGGCTAAATCCTTCCACGTTAGCGTCTCTTGTTTATCTCATTGAGGAACAATTACTTAGAGACACAAAGACGTTCGACTTCCGCCTAATTCAGACCAAGCTACCGTTCACGGAGATCACCGACTCTAACTCGTGATATATATTCAATGCCCACAACGCTCGTCGCAATAGGACACGGTTCTAGCGGTTAGCAGGTTCTTTAACCTGTGCAACGGAGTCGCAGGAGGTCAGTGATTAATCGAACTCCACTGAACCTCTTGCGGCCATAGCCGTCCATGTTCGAGAACCCGAGACACCCGATTTTTAGACACGACATTCGCAAAATGACATCACGAATCGAGTTGGGGAACAAAACGCGATTTTTCCACGATCCGCCTGCGGAGGTTCTTATTTTTTTGGGCACTAAATCGCGATTTTTCCACATTTAGCGATCAATCCGCCGTCTTGGGCTTGATAAATCGAGATTCCAAAGAACATTATCGACACGGAGGATGAGCGTAGCAAATTGGAGTTTGGATTTCAAGACAAGGAATTGGCCACTCCATGATGTACGGCCAAAGCACTGGCAAAGCCAGTGGCACCCGGCCGAGTGGTTGGATGAACCTTCCTGACCCGCCCCCACGGCACTGCTGGACAAGCCAGCAGTGCCACTCGCCGATATTGAGCAAATCATTTTCGACTGCGCCAAAATGATTTAAGGATGGATAGCATGCCCGATAATTCCCCCGATCCTTCCAGCGAGCGATGCCGAATTGACGGCCGCACGTACAAAGAGATCCCACTCGGCAACTTGAAATCGAAAATGGGAAAAGCACCATCTGCCCGCGACCGGCCGACGCCGACGGCCCATGCGATAAAAGGTAGGTGTCAAACATCACCCGACCTGTCCGTGCTCGTTAGGGCGCAGCATAGTGCGTCGGATTTAACCAAAAACAACACTTGACTACAAAACACACCTATTTAATACTATGGATGTCTAAATTCTACAGTAGAGCTTGATATGACACCAACTTCTAAAGTCCGCCCCCCTGATGCTTGCGGAAACACAGCGTGATTCTACTGTCACGCAGACAAAGTATAAGGGGCATGTCTTGTGGAAAGTGTTATATGCTTAAAGATAATCGAATCATGTACGCCACGTGCAAAGAATGTGGCAAACCGAAAACCCCTCGAAGAAAACCGGATCTATGCAAAGAATGTAGAGAAAAATCATGGTTGGTTAAATGTGTGTTTTGCGACCATTTAACAAGGCGTCCTCCCAAGCGAGAATATACACAACCACATTATTGTGCCGATTGTATTAAGGCAGGAAAGGGAGAACTGATCTGGAAACCTCGAAGAAAATTGGATAAGTCGGGATACATTAAAGTGCTTGTATCGCCATCTGGCCGTTGGGTAGATGAAAACGGCAAGGAATGGAAAAGACAAATAATTCAAAACGGGCTTCCTTATTGGCAACCAGAACACAGACTTGTAATGGAGCAAATTTTAGGAAGGTCACTAGAAACAGGTGAGATCATTCACCATAAAAACGGAATAAGAATAGACAACTCGCCAAGTAACTTGGAATTGTGTCTGAAATTTCAACCACACGGACAACGGGTTGTAGATGTTATTGCATACTGTAAGACTCTAATAAAAAAATACGAACACCTAACAATAAAGTAAGCAAATGATGGCTGCCATTTTGGCAAAAAGCGGACGGGCAGCAAACAGGCCAGTTTTGGGTAGTGTTCTAATTTGAATCTTCGTAGTACAATAAGAAAATCCACTGAGTGTTAATCAGCGGGTTTTCTATGTGTGCCGTAGGGCGGCACAACGGTACCAGAAATAATGCCATTGTACGCCCTTTGGATTTGTTTGCACTAGGAGGACATGCAAATGGTCAAGTGTATCGAGTGCGGATTATTGGGAGCGCGAAATAACGATGGCATTCCTACAGAAGTAAGGGAAGAATCCAGAAGATTAGCCGTAGCACCCGCCAACAAATTTGAGGCTTTATTTATATGTTTTGGTGGTAATAAAATCAGTTTCTCCCAAAGCAGTCCAATATGTATGAAGCAATTTAGTGATGAACGCGACTGTAACGAATTTATAAAATGGCAGCAAGCTTTCAGTCCAAAGGAGCATATCGATATGCAAAATGCTTTGTTAAATCGATCATGGCAGGAGCGTCAAGCAAAGCAGGATCATAAATGGCGTAAAGAGGATCGCAACTTCATGGCTTTGGTAGGAATTGTGACAGTTATAATCGGAGCTATTCTAGGAGCCGTTTTGACACGAATGGCCCCCTCTACTCCGTCTTCTCCAAAACCAACAGCCACCACGAATACAACGCAACCCTATCAGCCATAAGGATGCCGATCCAATATCCAAGCCGTCTTATTCTCGACACCACGGCCGAGGTGATCTTCAACGCCGTGGGGGAGAAAAGGGGATAAGTCCAATTATTGACAGGCAAGGGCGGTTATGGTAGACATAGTCCATGCCACGAACGGCCCGCATAGCTCCTGGGGGAATGGTTTTTCACGTGCTCAACCGGGCGAGTGCTCGGGCTCGCATTTTTGCCTGCTGCTCTTTTTACCTCTCTTGGATGATACTCCAAACATTACAAATCTCTCGCGAAATTGGCGAATTATGGGTTTTGACGCCAAAATCGGGTTGATAGTTTTCTGTTTAGGGTATAGTGTTTATTTAGCTGGAGGATGAAATTCTGCTTCATGCCGTGTGGCTGCTTGCAGCCCTATATCCCCGGCTTTTTTTGTTGGCGGACCGCTGCTGTAAGCGGATTCTTCTGCGTGTAGTTGGTAGGGTGGGCATCGCCCACCAATTCCTTCCTCCCTCATCCCTCGTTATTCTTACATTTTGCATTCGGCATTCTTTCGTCATTCTGCATTCTGCATTGCTTACAATTGGCCCAATTCTTTCCCTTGAAATTGTGCCACCGACTCCGCTATAATCGCCCCGTATTGCTAGAAACAAATCTCTGCGTCTTAGCGCCTTTGCGAGATATTTTCCAACCCGGACCGGTGCCTACTTGCCGCTTCCACAAATACCCCAGATTTCAAACGCAACACCCTACTTGTGAACTACCCTAACTTACAGCTTCTCGACTCGATGCAACTCCATAATTAAAAACCGTTTCCGCCATGCAACATAATCGTAAAAATTCAACACATTAAAGATGCGTTGCATTTTCAATTGTGTATTTTCCCCAATTTCAAGCCATCTTACACCTCAGATAGCCGAGCATTGATTTTATGAAAGCCTCAGTACTTACTGAATATCGCAGAGTCGAGTGGCAAGAGGTGGAAACGCCTCGGATCGACGATTCCCAGGTGCTTGTGAAGGTCAGCTACGCGAGCATCTGTGGGAGCGACCAGCATATCTTTAACGGCGAGTTCCATCCGCGCACGAAAACGCCTTTAATCATGGGCCATGAGTTTGGCGGAACGATTGTGGAGGTCGGCCGCCGCGTGTCGGGCTACAAGGCCGGAGATCGGGTTGCAGTGGACCCGATCTACTGGTGCGGCGAGTGCCCTGCCTGCCGGTTGAAGCATTACCCGGCGTGCTCGTCGCTCAAGTTGCTGGGGATCGATTCGGACGGCGGTTTCGGCCAATACGTGGCGGTAAAGGATTTCATGCTCTACAGGCTCGGCGAGAATATATCCGACCGCCACGCGGCCATGATCGAGCTGCTTTCGATAGGCTTCCACGCCTGCAACCGCGCGGGGATCAAAAAAGACGACACCGTGTTGATCGTCGGCGCCGGCCGGGTTGGCCAATGCATTTTACAGGCCGCCCGCACGATTACCTACAATACGATTTACATGGTCGATATCCTCGCCAACAGACTCGCATTGGCCGAAAAGACCTGGCCGAACGTTATCGGCATAAACGCCGCCGAGCACGATCCGGCCGGCGTGATAAAAGAACTGACCAAGGGCAGAGGCGTGGACGTAGGCTTCGAGGCCGTGGGACATGCCCACGCGATGGAAAACCGATTGTCGCCGGTATGCTTGTGCATCGAGGCCATTCGGGCGCGGGCACGGTGTGCGTTTTGGGGCTTGGAGACGAGCCAGTATCGTTGGTGATGAAGCGGCTGATTTGGAAAGAGGCGCGTATTGTCGCCTCGCGAGTCACGCAGGGTGAATTCAAGGAAACAATCGCGCACCTCAACGAAGGCCATCTCAAGCCCGACGCACTTGTCTCTTGTGAGATGCCCGCCAGCCAGGCCCAGGAGGCATTTGAACTTTTGGAAAGCCGGCCTGAGGACTATCTTAAAATCCTTTTGGCGATTCCGTGAAGAATGCCGCCGGCCGGTTGAATCACCAGCAGGTGGGCGAGTCCTCGATTGAAGGGCAACACAGGCGGCGTCGGCGAATCGCCGCAGCAGACGAACATAGCTCTCGCCTCTCAGATTGTTAATATCACGTTGGGACGGGAGTTATACTTCCGTCTTTGACGGCAAAACGGGGGCGACAGTACAACTGTCGCCCCAACGCGATGTGAAGAGCAGCTCAGGCGGCGTCGGCGAATCGCCGCAGCAGACGAACATAGCTCTCGCCTCTCAGATTGTTAATATCACGTTGGGACGGGAGTTGTACTTCCGTCTTTGACGGCAAAACGGGGGCGACAGTACAACTGTCGCCCCAACGCGATGTGAAGAGCAGCTCAGGCGGCGTCGGAGAATTGTCGCAGCCCGCAATTACGGCGAAAGGGCGTTGGAGTTCGCGCAAAGCAGCGGAGACTTCCGGGTAGACTTTGCCGTGGATGGACTCTCTATGGACGAACCGCTTGTGGCCCTTGATCAGACGTTGGAGCGCTTGCGGAGGCGTAGCCGGCCGCAAACGGTTGGTTAAGAGCCTATCCAAAAACTCTCAACTTCATAATTGGTAATGAATTAAAAATGGATAACAATCGGCGATTCCGCCCTCACCCTAGCCCTCTCCCAGAGGGAGAGGGGACTTTTATTATAGGCTCTAAATGGGCCTCAATCCTTTTCAGCCATTCGGCCTTGTTTCCGTGCCAAAATCTTCACCGGCATCGTTCAACGGGATCGTAAAGACACGCCGGAAATGGGATGATATTTTGGCATATTGCAGCCGGTTGACGTCCGGCAGTTCGGCCAGGATAGTTTTAGGTTGCCACTGATCGTCGGCCTCGGCGAAGATTCGCGCCGCGGGATGATGAAGCGCATCTGAAATCTGTGATGCACCGACGGCATTGTTCTGGACGGCATTTTCCAATGGCGAGCGGCGATCGTCGCGGGCCGAGTGATTATTTTCAATTGCGGCGGCAGACGAATCGGGCTGGAGCGCGCCGCGGATTTCAGGCTGGGGGATCTTTGAGAATGAATCCGCTGCATTTACGGGATCGAATCTGTTGGCCGGCCGAGAGCCAACAAGGCCGAGTTCGCCAAACACCCTGTCGAGCAGGCCGAATGTCAAGCGGGGATTGGTTTTAATTCCGAGGAAATCGGCTTTGAGGATCGAGTCTTGTACGCCGGATGCAGGATTTACCACTGTCTTGGGCGGCGCGATGGGGAGGGGATTTTCCTGGACTATTATCGGAGGGGCCGGCATATTCACGGGGTCGTTGGGGGGCGGAAAGAGAACCTTGATGATATCAGTAGGGAGATGGAGGATTGGATACGGTGTGTCGATGGGCCATTCGGGCGCCTGGGGCGGTTGGGGATTTTCCACGGGCGGGTTCGCGCCGCCTTTTCCGTCGGCGGCGTTGTTTTCACCGACTTTGGGATCGACGCTGTTGTTCTCCAGCGTTGGATTGGTCATGCGGCCCATGAAGAGCACTGCGCCGGTATGATTGTCGCGAATAAGGAACTGGAAGGCATGGTCGGCGGTGAAAAATGTGGGAGGAGGCGGATTGAAAACGCAGGTACAATGGAAGGTTATAACTGCGGTAGCGGCGGCGGCTTCTGTGCCTTCCTCGTTGACTTCGACGAAGGCCTTGTGCAGAACCTTGTCGATATATAATCTTTCATCGGGCCCCAAGTTGGCCATGGCGGAGAAATCGGCCTGATATTTGTCAAAAGCCAGGGGCATGCCCATGCCGGAAAGGACATCTTTAAGATCGCTGGAGACGGTCATTTTGAATTTCGGCAGATCCACGATAACATCCCGCATGGCGCCCGAGTTGTTCAGCCAGTCGTTGATCTTTACGAGGGTGCCGTAGCCGAGGTCCGGCAAAGCGCCTCTTGATTTGGGGAGGAGGATGAGCATCGAGAGGTCGCCGCCTTTATACAGCATTTCGAGCACTTGGTATCCGTCCATTTCGCAGTAATGGAATTGCGAACTGAGATGCATAGTGGGCACGTTGACGGTTTGACCGGAATCCAGGTAGAACGGTTGATCGCGGGTGAGGGCGGGATCGAAGGCCGTGGCCCATTGTCCTTTGAAATAGATGGCGTTGGTGAGCACTAATCTTGTGGCTGCATTCAGGGCGCCTTCGGGGATCAGGTCCTTGATTTTATCGTGCGTTTGTTCGGCGACCCAGGCGTTTATGATCTGCCGGGCCCCCTCGGCGTCGGCTCGATAGTCAAGATTTTGCGAGCCGCCGCTGTATTCATTTTGAATCAACTGCAAGTAATCGTTTCGGAAGGGAAAATCCTTTTGCGGCCATAGGGCATTGGCCACATCCAAAGCGTATGTCCCGGAAGCGCCGCTGGAGTTCAGCGAGTTCAACAGTGCGCGAAACGAATCGTGGATGCCGGGGTCGGAGCCGAAGTGAAAGACCTCGGCCATCTGGGCGGCCGTTTCGCCGCTGGCCCCGGCATAAGTCATGGCCAAGGCCGTGGCGATGCTCATGGGCGAGAGAAAGAGGTTGCCCTGCTGTTGCTGGAAATGCCGATATAGTTCATAGGCAAACTGGTTGATCGCATCGACCGCGCGGGAGAAGTCGCCGCTGGTGACCGTCGGCGTTTCGGTAGGGGCAATTGGCGCCGGGGTGGGGGTGCTGACGATTGGGACCGGCACATCGGCGTTGAGGCACGGATCGGGCGAAGGCAAAGTGGCGATTGGCTCGCCGGAAAGATAAATGCGATTCTCTAAGCGTTCGATAAGCAGGTTGTGGCGGCGGACACGGCGGCTGGGCGGAGCATACTTGGTGGACATGACAAGCACCTACGGAATAACGAGATAAATGGGCAATATACCTTTGGGCCCTAACAGGGAAGGCCGAAAATGCTGCATATATGTCACGCAATTTGGTGAACAAACGTGGAAAGGACCATGTTGGCCACCCGATAGACGGGGAGCTAAGAACGGTGAGATGTCATGGCCTAAAGGGGGAAAAATGTCCAAGATGCGAGGAGAGTTGGCCGCGGGATAAGGGGCTTTAAGAAACTATCCGAAAATATATTTATGTGCTTAGAAAGTCTGCATAATCATTAAACTATTCCGTTAAAATAGCCCTCACCCTAACCCTCTCCCAAAGGGAGAGGGGACTTTTCGGATAGTTTCTAAGGGGGCCTAAGCCGATCGCTTGCCCGATCCGCGCCGGCGGGGCGGGAGAAGGCAGGTTTGACTCGGTTCATTCAGGCGCGACCACCTTTGCGAGAGAAATTGGCCGGCCATTGCCACGATTGCCAGGCCGACAAGGCGTGCGCGGTGGTTTGCATCGACATAGGATGGCTGTGGCTGGGACTGCCCGGGTTTTTGTCCCATTTCAATGAATACGGCCTGCCTGGCTTGATCCGAGGGAGCCGCCCCTTGGGCTGGCAGAGCGGCGGAACCAGGTTCCCGCTTGGGCGAGCCGGTTTCGATTGGTTGGGATTGAGACGCCTCTAAAAGAGTCCCCGGGAGCAGCGGATTCGTTCCGGTCGTTTGCGGAATGCTTGTGGCTCGACCATGTTCCGGAGCGTGTTTTGAATCCTTGGAATCGGTGGAGGCATTGAACAATTTAACGGCATTGGAATTTGCCTCGGGGCGGGCATCCGCGCCGAGATTATTCGGCAATTGTTCCGAACCCGCGCGGGGTTGAAACCGGGTTGGCAGGGGCAACTGGTTTGGCAATCGAACTTCGCCCGCCTTGATTTTCGGTTGCGTCAGTTCGGGTATTTTAATTGGCGATGTTAGGGCATCGGGCATTGATTTTCCAGGGATTGCGCCGGCCGATAGATTGGCGAATTTTAGCGTTTCGGGTTTTGATTCCCACTGGTTAGCCATAGCCAGATCGAAAACCCGGCTTCTTCCGCGAGCGCCTTCCACGCCGGTTTGCGACGGCGCGGTTTTTTGCGGCGCGGCCGGATTCTGCATGGTCCCGGTGATGGCCTGGGCTTTAAGCTCTTTTAGCGGTGCTGTGTTTGGCGTTTGGGGCGAGCGGGCCACGTCGATCATGCCTTTGTCGGGACTGTTTGGCGAGGGCGGCAGATCGATTCCGGATATGAGTAGGAATCCGCCTCCGCTGTTAGGCCATGTGTTAGTACTCGAAAAAACGTTTGATTTTCCTGTTGATTCCCCCCCTCCGTCATTGATGAAAATTGCCGGTTGGACCGAGGGGGACACAATGACGATTAAACCGGGGTTATCCAGCGGATTGCCGAGCTGCTGGGGCATGCCGGCCTGGAAATCGGCGGACAGCAAGAATCGATCTTCCACTTGTTCCACGGCCAACCGGCGAGGCTTGATGCCGGGAGAGCGGCCGCGCCGCCGGATTTTTGTGCGAAGGCGGGCAAATCGGGAGCGATGACTCGATTGCATATCCATGTTGTCCACTCTCCGTCGGAAAGAACAAATATCGATTATAGCTATTTTTTGGGGTTTGCCAAGTGCTGAAGCAAGGTATTGAATTTTGCATTTTTGCGAATCGCGTTCAATTTCGGCTCTTTGCCGATGCTATCGGTGTGCTGCAGGCCGCCTTCGATGGCTTTTTCTATGGTACTGACGGCCAGATCGGCGTAATGCTGATCGACTGTCTCATTACCGCCGAGCGACTGAATTTTTCCCGCCTCGATTGCCTCGGCCGTCGTCGCCAGGTCGATGGCGAGTTCATACATTTTTTCGGGATCATTTTTCCACAGATCGGCTTGCAGACGGGCGGTGTCCAAGTCTTTTTCCCAGTGTCCCGTGGCTTTGAGGACGCGGCGGTAATTGTCGTATTGTTTTCCGAGGAATTCCCGATACTGGGTCACTTGCCGAGCGTGATCGCAGGAGAATTTCTGGTGCTCGATCGCCTGCTCATAAATCTTTGCGGCGTCGTCCAACTGGTTGAGTTGCTCCAGGACCATGCCCAGGTTGTTGAGAATTCCGCCGAGGCTGCTTTGGTAGCTCAATTCGTCAGGATAATCGTCGGTAATTTCTTTCATAATGGTTTTGGCATTTTCGAATGCGCCGCGGCGCGATCCAACTGCCCCAGCCTATTGTATACCCGGCCGAGATTATTATGACTCACGGCCAAATCGCAACGGAAGCGGATCACGGCCGGCGACTTGCGAACAAGTTGTTCTTGAATTGCGATTGCTTGCCTGTAAGACTGTTCGGCCTTGTCCAAGCGATCGTTGTGGCTTTCCAATGCTCCGAGGTTGTTGTAACTCAAGGCCAGGTCGCTCTGGTATGCGGGGTTTGCCGGGTTCGCCTGGACCAGTTTCTCCTGGATCGAACGCGCTTGGCGCGCGGACAGCTCGGCTTTTACCGGGTCGGTCTTGACTTGAAGAAAACTCAGGTTGTTGTAGCTTATTGCCAGGTTATGGAGATGATCGGGGTTATCGGGAAAGCTCTTGAGGAGTTGTTCCTGGATGCGGATGGCATCGCTATAGGCCTCTTCGGCCGCGGACAGACGATTGACGGAACTGGCCAGCAGGCCCAAGTTGCCGTAGGTCAGGGCCAGATCGCTTTGAAAGCGGGCCGAATCGGGATTCTCGGCGGCCAGTTGTTTTTGAATCTCCAATGCCCGGCGGTAGGCCTCTTCGGCCTCGGTTGGTTTTCCGGTTGCGTTTAAAAGCAGGCCGATGTTGTTGTGGCACAATGCCAGATCGGCCCGATATTTTGAGTCTAGCGGGTGCCGAGCGGCCAGGTCTTGGAACGTCTTGGCCGCCTGGCGATAGGCGGCCAGGGCCTTGGGCTTATCTTCAAGTTGTTCGCTGACGGCCGCCTGCTTGGCGTACGTGACGGCCAGGTCGGCCTGGAGCGTGGGATCTTCGCCGGCGTACTGGATGAATCCCTGGTAGTAGTTGAGCGTATCGAGGAGCAAATCGCGGCGGAGCGGTTCGGCGCCGGGCAGGTCCTTCAAGCGATCGGCGTAATCGGCCCCGAAGCGATCGACGACTTCGCGGAGTTGGTGGAAGTGGCTTTCGGCCCGGCGGAGGTTGGTTTCGGCCAGATCGATGCACGACTTGGTCTTGGCATGTTCAGCGGAGATCAGCAAGGTGCTGGCTAACGATCCGACCAGCACCACGGCGAGCAAGACCATAATGGCGCCGACCAGGGTTTTATGCCGGCGCGCCCATTTGGCGGCACGATCGCCCAGGCCGGCCCGCCGGGCCAAAACCGGCTTCCCTTCGATAAAGTGTGCGAGGTCGTCGGCCAGGTCCTTGGCGGTGGTGTATCGATCATGCGGGGCTTTGGCGATTGCCTTTAATAGAATCGTTTCCAAATCGACGGGAATCGCCGGATTGACCTGCCGTGGCGGCGCGGGCTCCTGGTCGGAGATCCAACGCAGGAACGCCTGGCGATCCGATCCCTCGAAGGCTTCGCGGAGTGTGGCCAATTCGTAGAGGGTGATGCCCAGCGAATACACGTCGGTGCGCTGATCGACAAGGTTTGACTTGCCGGACACCTGTTCGGGGCTCATGTAGCGGATGGTACCCATCACGTCGCCGCTTGCCGTCAAGCTGCCGTCGATATGGAAGCGGGCCAGTCCGAAGTCGGTGATCCATATTTTTCCCTGATCGTCGAGCAAGAGGTTCGATGGTTTGACGTCGCGGTGGACGATGCCGCATTGATGGGCGTAATCGAGGGCCTCGGCCGCCTGGCAACCCAGCCTGGCCACGGTGCGGAAATATTCGCCGCTCTTGAGCGAGGCCGGGCTGGTGAATGATTTCCAGGCGCTTGATTCCAGATTGGCTGTTTCGGCCTGTGCGTGCGACTGGGTGGGGGCATCGGCCGCGGCATGCGCCGGCGCCGTTTGGGTTAGTTTGCGGAGCTGGCGGATGGCCAGGTCCAGGGGCTGCCCTTCGATAAATTGCATGGCATAGTAATGGACGCCGCGATCGCAGCCCACGCTGTAGACCGGCACGATGTTGGGATGGTTCAGATGGGCGGCGGCCTGGGCCTCGTTGTAGAAGCGGGCGATTTGTTTTCGATCCAATACGGCGGCAAAGGGCAGGACCTTCAAGGCCACGCGGCGATCCAGGGAAATTTGCTTTGCCTCGTAGACCACACCCATTCCGCCGCGTCCGATTTCGCGGGCGATCAGATAATCGCCGAGTTGTTTTTGGGCGCGCCGGGATCGGCGGGCCGAGAATGCCCGCTCGGGCGAACGTCGGCCATGGCTTCGTGCAAAAAATCCAGGCTGCTCAGATACTCGCGGAGCAAGGCGGCGAATTCCGGATGCCGCCCGATTAAATCTTCCGCATTTGGCGGAAGTCCTTGTTCCAGGTCGGCAAGATATTTTTCCAGGATTTCCTGGAGGCGCGGCGCAGTTCCGGGTCAAGAGAATCTATTGAAATGCTCTGCGATGTTGGGCGGGGATTCATGGCATCCCCCTGGCGATCAACTGTTCGCGGATCCGGCCAATCGCCCTGAGCCATAACATCCGCACCGCGCCCGCCGATCGCTCCATGCGCTGGGCGATGTCTTTGAAAGGCAGGCCTTCGCAATGCCGGAGAATGAGCACTTTTCGATAGTCGGGGGGCAATTCCGCCAGCACGTCGGCGAGTATTATAGCGCGCTCCTGGCGATGTATATTGGAACTGGGCGAGTCGCTGCGGGCTATAAGCACCGATTCCAGGCGCCCGCGGAGCGATCCAAGGCCTGGCCCATGGCCTCCAGCGAGATTTCGCGGCGAACATCCCGTTTTGCCGCCAGGAGGTGCTTTTCGACCTGGCGGGCCATATTATTGATCAATATCATCTTCAACCAGGCGAGAAACTCCGCCGCTGTGTGGCCGCGAAATTTTCCAAAGTCGCGATGGGCCTCGCAATATGTCTCCTGCACGACGTCCGAGGGACTGCAGCGGGCTTGGAGTTTTTCGTCAATCTGCGTTGCCACCAGAAGTTTTAGATAATTGCAATAATACTGCAATATCCGACCCAAACACTCCGGTGCACCTGTGCGAGCCTGGTTTAAGAGCTGTTCGATGTTCAACCGCGTTTCAGTATCCATAGAACCTGCTAATGATGAAAGGCCGGATTGGAACACGGATTGTCTCGATTAATTTTCAAAAACATGAATGGGGGCAAGCGCCTGTTTGATCCGATCGCCGGCCACCCCCCAATGGGGCATTTTTGTGCGGCCGGTGTCTTGCGCATGGTCTTTGGTACCCGGCCAAAGTTCAGCGACCATTATAATTTGGTGAAGACCGGCTAGCAAACGTCGAGGTTATTTAGCGGGCGCATGTCATGCCTGCTGACTAAAGAGTTGCAATACTGGACCTTGAAAATTGGACTACTAAAATTAAGGAGCTCTAACAAAACCCTGTTTGTACTCGCAAACGCCCTCACCCCTAGCCCCTCTCCCAAAGGGAGAGGGGAGGTTTTGTTAGGGCTCCTAAATATTTGTTAGAGCTCCTAAATATATGAGATGTGCTCACGGTCCAAAATTGAGGGAGTTGGGAATGGATGCGAAAACATGGAAGATCGAGTTCTTATTGAAGGCGAAGGCGGCGGTGCGCGTAGGTCGCTCCACATGCCTCTGTGAATTGCTAAAGGACAATATCCATGAACAGTCGGGATGCCGCCATAGCCGGCCTGTCGGGACTTGATCCTGCCTACCTGGCCGCCAAGAAGAAACTTGCCGAGGGAAAGGCCCTTGGGCCGTTGCCGAGGCGGCGGTACGGGCGGACCAAGGAAAAGCTATCGATCATCGGCTTCGGCGGGATGGTAGTGAAGGACGTGACGCCCAAGGAGGCGGCCAATTTCGTGGCCGAGGCGGTGGATCGGGGGGTGAATTATTTCGACGTGGCGCCATTTTACTGCAATGCCCAGCGGCGGCTGGGCCCGGCCTTGAAGCCTTACCGCCGCAAGAGTTTTTTGGCCTGCAAGACCCTGGAAAGAGACGCCGCCGGCGCGGCCAAGGAACTAAGGGAGTCGCTTAGGCTGCTGCAAACCGATTACTTCGATCTTTACCAGCTTCACGCGCTGACCGACGTGGAAGAGGTGGAGCAGGCATTCGGCCCGGGGGGCGCGATGGAAACATTTTTGAGGGCCAAGGAGGAGGGCAAGATTCGCTTCATTGGTTTTTCAGCGCACAGCGAGGAGGCGGCCCACGCGGCTTTGGATCGCTTCGATTTCGACTCGATTTTGTTCCCGCTCAGTTTTCCAACGTGGATCGGGTCGAATTTCGGTCCATCGGTTTATCGGCGGGCGAAGAAAACGGGGATGGGCATCATCGCCCTGAAGGCAATGGCACATCAGCAATGGCCGAGGGGGAAGAAACATCGATGGAAAAAGACATTCTATGAGCCTTTTGACGAGATCGACCGGGCGGCCTTGGGGCTGCGGTTCACGCTCAACTTGCCCGTTGCGGCCATGATCCCGCCCGGGCATTGGGAGTTGTTGCGGATGGCCCTTGGGCTGGCGCAGGCGGGAGCACTGGCGGCGCTGAACAACTACGAGCGAAAGATGATAAAAAAGATTGCCGAGCAGTCCGCGCCGATCTTCCCTTGACGCGGATGATGGACCGCCCAGCGGCGGTTATTGCTCATCAAGATTGCTTCTGTCCCGGATTTTTCGTCGGCGTCGTTTGATGCGACCATAGAATAGTTCCGAATAAGGGTGGAATTTGGAGGCATATCCATTTTCTCTGGCCGTCGGAATTTGCGTCGGAGGTTATATTCATTGCCAGCAATCATGGTAAGGGTTGCTCTTACCACTTTTTTATACCTCCTTCGGTTAATCCAAAATTCAATGCAAAATGGCTATTATTTATTTAACAGTTCGATTATGATAGCCCATTCAAGTTTAATACATGTAATCCAACTGGGACGATGGCTGTGTTGCGAGTTATAGACAAGGAAAGTTTAGCTACAGATAAAACGCAAGGGGGGGAGCAACAATCAGGGATCGGCAACATGAGGAAGATGGGGATTCGGTTGTTTTCCGAATGGTTGCGTGATGCGGGATTCGGTTTAGGACAGTCTTTACCGGGGCGGGGGCTTGCTGCAGCAAAGATGCAAAGGCGGAAAAATCGCTGCGCGGGGTTTGAGCGCCAGATGCACCACCGCTTGAGCGTGGAGCACTTGGAAGAGCGGGCGCTGCTGAGCGCGGATATGCAGTTTCAGCATATAATTTTCAATCCAGCGACGGGCAGCGCGGCAACAGGATTGAATGCGTCCGGGGCAATCATATCGAGCCTCGCACACTTAGGTTCCACGTCGCCGCCGAGCGGCGCTTTCACACCGCAGCAAATTCAAGCGGCGTATGGAATTGAGCGGCAACGGCGCCGGTCAGACGATCGCCATCGTGGACGCCTATCTTGATCCCAACATCGCTGGGGGCAGACGACGGCGGCGAATCAAATTTGACATACTCCTGGTCCGCAAGCCGTCCGGTGAATGTAAACTTCAGCGCCAACGGCAGCAACGGAGCGAAAACCACCACGGCCACATTTATCAAGGCCGGCACTTACGTATTGACAGTCACCATTGCCGACGCCTATGGCTTGACGACCAGCAGCGCGGTGAGCGTGACCGTCGATCAGACGCCTACGAACATCGTGGTCGGTCCAAGCGGCTGATCGCAATTTACGGCCGGGGGGACGGATCAGTTCTGCAACGCGTTGCCAGGTTCGTCGCCCTTTGCCTGGCCCGCGGCGGGTCTGACTTTGCAGCTCGGCGCCGACGGCAATTTGCACATCTATCAGACCGGCACGACGACCGACGTAGTGCCGCCTTACGCGGGGGCCGTACTTACGATCAATCCCCTCCCGGGCGGCCCAACTGCGGCGATCAATGCCCTTGCTTCGAGCGACGTTTCAACCGGCGGGTCAGCGGCGGCATCGGCTTCCGCTTCGGCGATCGAACCAACCACTGCTTCAGCGTCCGCATCCGCCGCGAATGCCATAGTAGCGCCGCAACAACCGCCGGCATCCGCCAACGTTCAACAGGCGACAATTTTCGGGTCGGGTGGCGATCTTACGACAGTTCCTTCCGCGCCGATTTCCATGGATGCAAGCGCCAGCCTTAGTTCCCCGGGCAGTGCATCGACCGATGTTGTTGCACAGCCGATAAGAATGTTGGGATCGCAGCCCATGGGGCAAATTGAATTTGTCGCCGCTAACTCACTGTACCGCCCGCCATTTTATCAGCGGCTCGATTTCGAGGCTTCTAATTCACCAGCGATTGAAGGGCAATTTTTAGAACTGATTTCCGACCAGCCGGCCGCGTGTCTAAAAGACGGATCGCCGATTGCAACACAAGATCAGCCGGCTTTTCGCAGGGGGAGTGCGGAAAAGGCGCCTGCCGTGCCGATCAGCGATGTCCACTCTCTCGCTTTGTATTCGATCATTCAGGATTTTCACGTAAATGATTGGGATGGGCAAATATATTTCGACTTGCCTTTCCGCACTGGTTCACAAAAGCAGGTCGAGCGGTTCGCGAGAGCAGTGGATGTGCTTTTCGCCGTCGATCTACCGTGAATATCGGTCGTCGAAGAATGGATTCTATTTCTGAAGAGCTCTAACAAAACCTGATATCCATTGATGAACGCCCTCACCCTTCGCCCCTCTCCCAAAGGGAGAGGGGAGGTTTTGTTAGAGCCCTTAAATTCTGTAAAGTCCTGTTCCGTTGGATGAATGAACGAAGAGATCTAGGATCGGTGTCGCCGGATGGGCGTTGCCGCGGCCATCGAGCCCTTGTCGAAGTGATGGCGATAATCGAGACGGTTCGAGCAATTCCGATCGGAGGCAACTGCAATTCTCTAAGGGAGTTGCAAAGCACGCCCGGCAGGACTCGAACCTGCAACCAGCGGATTAGAAATCCGCTACTCTATCCATTGAGCTACGGGCGCTAAATTCTTATCTATCGATACGTTATGAAATTACTACTTTTCCAATTTACCCAACATGACACCCTATCTGACACTTCTACTACATATTTATATATGACCCTAGCCGGGCTGGCCGAGCAGGTGTTAGATCACTCCTGAAGCATTTAACCAAAGGAGCGATGCTTATGGTAAATTCTACCGCAAGGTCGGCGCCTATCAAGCCGGTCAAGCCTTACATGGATTTTCCGTTATTTCCTCATGCTAAGGGCCGGTGGGCAAGGAAAATTCGTGGTAAGCTCTATTATTTCCGGCCGTGGGGCGATCCCAACGCCGCGTTGGAAAAGTACAACCGGCAAAAGGATGCTTTGCACGCCGGCCGCATTACTGCCCTGCTGCGCTAAAACTTGTGAATATGGTCTAAAACCCGCTTCCCGACCATGCGAGCATGGTACCCGGTCGCGACTAAACATTCGTGTAACTCACAATTTTAGCAGTGGACGTGCACTAGCCGATTGGGCCTTTGCACCCGCTTATGCCGCACCTGATTTTTATGTAGAAAAACAAGTAATTCGCTGTAATTATTAAGAAAACCGGTTTGAAACCCCGATACTCAGATTTAATTTTAGAGCCTATCCAAAAACTCTCAAATTCATTTATTAGCAATGAATTCAAAATGAATAATGATCGGCGATGCCGCCCTCACCCTAGCCCTCTCCCGGAGGGAGAGGGGACTTTTAGGATAAGCTCTTAGTATTATAATGTTTTTGTATTTTGAAATCCGGCTGCCTGGCGGCGACAAACCATAGGCCCAAGACATTGAGACTATAATGAAATCGAATGCCCTGACAATCGGAGTGATTATAGGAAACCGCGATTTTTTTCCCGACCAATTGATCGCGGAAGCCCGCAACGACGTGCTTGAACTTTGCGGAAAACTCGATATCCGACCGATCATGGTATCGGCCGACGAGACCAAGCTGGGCGGCGTGGAAACACACCCCGAAGCCCGGCGCTCGGCCGAGCTGTTCCGCCGGCATCGCGACGAAATAGGCGGCTTGCTGGTGGTCCTTCCCAACTTCGGCGACGAGAAGGGCGTTGCCGATACGATCAGGCTCAGCGGCCTGCGCGTGCCGGTGCTGGTGCAGGGCTACCCGGACGATCTTGGTAGCCTTAGTCCCGAGCGGAGGAGAGACGCCTTTTGCGGCAAAATATCGGTGTGCAACAATCTCTACCAGGAAGGCATTCCATTTTCATTGACTGCGCGGCACGTGGTGCGGCTTATGGACTGCTC
The DNA here is from genome assembly GCA_963838495.1 of Pirellulales bacterium. Classification (GTDB taxonomy): domain Bacteria; phylum Planctomycetota; class Planctomycetia; order Pirellulales; family Thermoguttaceae; genus JBEKIK01. The sequence continues at coordinate 3,359,772 of CAWIRC010000001.1, forward strand.
ATTTGAGTCCGATCTTAAGCGATTTCTCGGCGTATGCCGCGTTGTAAAGGGGATGCGCAAGGTGCGCCTCGGCGCGGTCGGGGCCCGGCCCGGCGCATTCAATACCGTGCGCTACAGCGAAAAAATTCTTGCCCGCCACGGCATCAGCGTCACCACCGTCGACCTTTCGGAAATACTGGGTGATGCGGGACGGCTTGGCGCCGAAGATGCACGGGTAAGGGAAAAACTGGCCGCCATCGAGGCCTATGCGCCAGCCCCGGGCGTGCCGCGCGAGAAACTTGCGCAGATGGCGAAGTTCGCGGTTGCGCTTGGCGACTTCATGGAAGCCAACTCGCTGGATGCAACGGCCATTCAGTGTTGGACTTCGCTTCAGCGCAACTTCGGCTGCAATGTATGTTGCGTCATGAGCATGATGAGCGAGCGATTTTTGCCCAGCGCGTGCGAAGTGGACGTTACGGGCGTTTTGACGATGTACGCCATGCAACTGGCCGCCGGTTCGCCCGCGGCACTGGTGGATTGGAACAACAACTACGGCGACGATGCGGACAAGTGCGTGCTTTTCCACTGCGGCAACTGGGCAAGATCCTTCCTGCCCGACATCCGCATCAGCAATGCCCCGATTTTGGGCAGCACCCTGGGCGTAGAAAACACCTTTGGCGCACTGGAAGGGCGGACACCGGCCGGGCCGCTCACATACGGGCGGCTCACGACCGACGATTGTCGCGGCGGCATCCGGGCTTACCTGGGTGAAGGCGCTTTAACGAATGACGCGCTTCAGACCTTCGGCACACGGGCCGTGGCCGAAGTGCCAAAACTGCAAAACCTCATGCAGTTCATTTGTGCAAACGGTTTCGAACATCATGTCGCCATGACGGCTTCCCATACCGCCGCCATTCTGGCCGAGGCATTCGAAAAATACCTGGGCTGGGATGTATATTATCATGGTAAGGCAGACTAACACATTTATTTCAGGCAATCCGGGCATGACCGATCACGAAGTGGAACTGAAGTCCTGGCAGTATCGCCGCAAGATACTGCATTACATCAAACACGCCGGCGCCGGCCATACCGGGGGAAGCCTATCTTGCGTGGATATTCTCAATGTGCTTTATAATCGCGTGCTGCGCGTTTCGCCGCAGACGTTCAGCGATCCGAATCGCGACCGCTATATCCAGAGCAAGGGGCACAGCGTCGAGGCGCTGTACGTAGTGCTGGCCGACCGGGGTTTTTTCCCAGAATCCGAACTCGAAACGTTGTGCTGTTATAAATCTCACTTTACGGGACATCCGACCCGTAAAATTCCCGGTATCGAGCAAAATACCGGGGCGTTGGGGCATGGATTGCCGATTTCGGTGGGAATTGCCCTAGCCGGCAAAAAGGACAAGGCCGACTATCGCGTCTTCACCTTGCTTGGCGACGGCGAGCTGGCCGAAGGCTCGAATTGGGAGGCCTGCATGGCGGCCGCCCATTACAGGCTGGACAACCTTACGGCCATCGTGGATCACAATACGCTGCAAATAACCGGCCGTACCCGCGACGTGTGCAGCAATGAGCCGCTGGATGCGAAGTTCGCGGCATTCGGCTGGTCGGTGCGGCGCGTCAACGGCCATAACATAAAAGAACTGTCTGAAATCCTGCGCCGGCCAAACGAGCCCGGCAAGCCGTGCGTGGTGATCGCCGACACCGTGAAGGGCAGGGGCGTGAGCTTCATGGAAAACGCGGCCAAGTGGCATCATGGCGTGCCAAGCGACGCGGAATATCAGCAGGCGATGCAGGAAATCGACGGCGCTATCGCCGCTTTGAACGAGGTGTGTGAATGAGTGCCCCGGCCCCAACGATGTTCAGTCCCGAGGCCAAGGCCGTTGCCCAGCGGCTCGGTCTTAGCATGGGCCGAGCGAATCTTGACGAGTTTGCCGACACGCTTATGGACCTGGCCAAGGCCGACCGCAATATATTGGCCGCGACCAGCGATTCGCGCGGATCGGGCAAGCTTACTTCTTTTGCCGCGGCTTTGCCCGATCAAATCGTCGAGGTTGGGATTGCCGAACAGAACCTGGTGGGCATTGCCGCCGGTTTGGCGTCGGCCGGCAAGACGATCTTCGCGGTTTCGCCCGCTTGTTTTCTGACAGCCAGAGCCCTGGAGCAGATCAAGAACGACGTGGCTTATTCGGACAACGCGGTGAAGCTGGTGGGCATCAGCGCGGGGGTGAGTTATGGAGCACTCAGCACAACGCACCATTCGCTGCACGACATGGCCGCGCTTCGGGCGATCAACAACATAGACATCATAGTGCTGGCGGACAATTTCGAGACCCGCGAGGCAGTGCGCGCGGCTGCGGCGAGCCATCGCCCGACTTACCTTCGATTCGGCAAGGCGGCGATGTACGATTTGCCCCGGCCGGACAGGTCGTTTGCAATCGGCCGCGCCGCCATGATCTGCGACGGGGCCGACACGGCGTTTGTGGCCACCGGCGAGACCGTAATTCATGCACTGCTGGCCGCCGAACATCTGAAAGCCGCCGGCATTTCCTGCCGCGTTCTGAGCATGCACACGATACGGCCGCTGGATATCGCCGCACTGCTAAGGGCCGCCTCCGAATGCCGGGCGCTCGTCACCGTGGAGGAACACATGGTGCACGGCGGGCTGGGCGAGGCCTGCGCAGCCGTTTTGATGCAGGCCGGCGCGAAATGCAAATTCAAAATCGTCGGCATACCAGACGAGTATACAATCACGGGCAGCCAGGCCGATATCTTCCGCCATTACGGGATGACAATGGAAGGGCTGGCGGAAACGGCAAGAAAACTATTGGAAGAATAGTCCATGAGATACATTCTCGCAGTCGATCAGAGCACATCGGCCACCAAATCGCTTCTGTACGACGAAAGCGGTCGAGTTTTGGACAAAGTCTCCCGCGAGCACCGGCAAATCTACCCGCAGCCCGGCTGGGTGGAGCACGACGCGGAGGAAATCTGGCAAAATACCATTGCCGTGCTCCGCGAACTTGCCGAGCGCAACTCGCAGCAGTTCAAAGACGCAATTTGCCTAAGCCTGACCAATCAGCGGGAAACGATTGTAGTATTCGATCGCACCACCGGCCAGCCGCTTTACAACGCCTTGGTCTGGCAATGCCGTCGCGGTGATCCGCTTTGCCGTGAACTGGCCGAGGCAGGGCACGGCGATCGGATTACGCAACTCACGGGATTGCGCCTGGACACATATTTCTCGGCATCGAAGCTCACATGGCTCGTACGAAACCAACCGGCGATTCGAGAAAAGCTCGCCGCCGGAGACGCCCTGATCGGCACGATCGATGCATACTTGATCTACCGATTGACCGGCGGAAAGACTTTTGCCACGGACTATACCAATGCCAGCCGCACGCTTTTGTTCGATATTGGCAAATTGCGTTGGGACGAGGGCCTGTGCGAACTCTTTGAAACGCCGATAAGCGCCTTGCCCGAGGTGCGCGAGAGCAGCGGGCAATTCGGCGAAACGACGCTTGACGGACTGCTGCAAAAGCCTTTGCCTATTTGCGGAGTGATGGGCGATTCGCAGGCATCGTTGTTTGCCCAGCGATGTTACGAGGCGGGCACGGCAAAAGTGACTTTCGGCACGGGATCGTCCGTGTTGTTGAATATCGGAAACCGGTTGCGATATTCGGCCTCCGGAGCGGTTTCGACCATCGCCTGGGTATATCAAGGCCGGCCGACTTATTGTTTTGAGGGCCTAGTGAATTACTCGGCGGCCACGGTGGCATGGCTTAAGGAGCAACTGGGACTGATCGCAAGCGCCAAGGATGCCGAGTCGCTGTCCATGGCGGCGGAGGACAACGGCGGAGTATACCTGGTGCCGGCGTTTTCCGGATTAAGCGCCCCGTATTGGAGCCCCACGGCAAAGGCGGCCATCGTCGGCCTGACGGCGCATTCCAACCGCAATCATATCGTCCGCGCGGCCGAGGAATCGATAGCCTACCAACTCCGCGACATATTGGATATGATGAAGAGCGACGCCGGTATGCCGCTGTGCTGTATTCATGCCGACGGAGGCCCGACCGCCGACCGTTTTCTCATGCAGTTTACGGCCGACGTGGCCGGCGTGGAACTGCAAGTGTCCGACGTACCCGATTGTTCGCCGCTGGGCGCGGTGATGGCCGGGATGCTGGGCGCCGGGCTGCGGCGGTCGCTGGACGAATTGGCGGACTGGCCGCGGGAGATGAGAGTCTATCGGCCGACCATGCCCGCCGAACAAGTTGAACGTTATTACGCGGGCTGGAAGGCCGCCGTCAAGCGGGTGCTGTAAGTCTCAAACAAGCACGAGAAGGTGAAAAATTTATGAAAACACGACTTTTTCTTGCCTGTGCGATCCTCAGCGCTTTGATTTGCAGCATTATGACAGGCTGTAGGCCTTCGACTTCGTCCAGTGTCGGCGGCCCGGCCTCGGCCGAGACGAGCGGCAAGCAGAAAATGGCCGTCATCATTTCCACGCTCAACAATCCTTGGTTCGTCGTGCTGGGCGAAACGGCTAAGGCCCGCGCCGAGGAACTCGGCTATCAGGCCGTCGTTTTCGATTCGCAAAACGATCCATCCAAGGAAACTTCTCATTTTGAAAACGTGATTGCCTCCGGCTACAAGGCGATACTGTTCAATCCGACCGACGCCGACGGGTCGATAGCCAATGTGCGCAAGGCGAAGGCGGCGGGGATTCCGGTTTTTTGTATGGATCGCGAGATCAACACCGCCGACGCCGCGGTTTCGCAAATTCTTTCCGACAGCCACTCCGGCTGCGTGGCATTGGGGCAGTATTTTGTCAAACAAGTGGGCGAATCGGGAAAGTACGTCGAACTTCTGGGAATCGTGGGCGACAATAACACCTGGAATCGCTCCAAGGGATTCCATAGCGTGGTGGATCGTTATCCGAACCTGAAAATGGTCGCCCAGCAAAGCGCCGAATTCGACCGGGCCAAGGCGCTGGAGGTGCTGGAGGCCATTTTGCAGGCGAATCCCGATATCGATGCGGTGTTCTGCGGCAACGACGCCATGGCCATGGGCGCGTATCAGGCACTTGTCGCCGCCGGCAAGGACAAGCACGTGAAGGTCTTTGGTTTCGACGGCGCCGACGACGTTGTAAGACTGATCGCGGAAGGCAAGATCGAGGCCACCGGCATGCAATTTCCCAAACTGATGGCGCACACGGCGGCTGAAATGGCCGACAAATACATCCGCGGCCAGCGCGACTTCCAGCAGAAAATTCCCGTAAATGTCGATCTTGTTGACAAAGACAATGTGCAGAAATACGGAGACTACGGAAAAAAAGAGTAAGGGGGTGCGATATTTTGGGAAATCCAGCAAAATCCCGACTACCGCCGCAAATGCCCTCACCCCCGGGTACCCTCTGGGTGCCTCTCCCAAAGGGAGAGGGGAGAAAATAGGAATGCCCTCACCCCCGGCCCCTCTCCCAAAGGGAGAGGGGAGGAAGTTTGCAAAAGTCCAGATTAAAAAGATCATTGAAGTTTGCGGGGCCGGCGAAACCAGGGCGACCGACGCGATCGCGGTTTTCAAAGTAAAAGAACCTACTTGAAAAGATGATTGACTATGCAAAGGTCAATAAAAGCTTGTTTTTCCGCGAACAAGATATTTATTTTTATTGCGGCGGCGGGCGTTTTGGCGGTTCTGTTTTACTTTTTTCCGTTATTCAGGGTCGTGCCGCTTGGCGATGCTCGCCGCCAATCGGCCGCAGAGGCTTTCAATCCCACCGCTTTTGTGGATAAATTTTGGAATGAGCGACTGCTTCCTTCAGAGAACAAGGCGGTTGGCGCGGCTGAACTTTTGTCGGAGATCAAGCGGGATGGCAAAGCCGCCCGGCGGAAGTACGGCCGCAGCGTAGGATTAAGCGACGTTTATTATTATTTCGTCGCCGGCGACGGATACGTGGTTGCGGTCGATAAGAACGGCGTGGCGATTTCCTTGAAGGAAGGAGCCACGCAGCCCGACTTCATCCTCCAAACCGGAAACGTCTTTGGCAATGCCGTGCGCGACGGCACCGGGCTGCTCGACGTAAACGACTTTCCCAATTCGCGGGAGTTCAACGACATCTCAACTGAAATAAACCGCTGCATAGAGCAAGAGGTGCTGCCGAACCTGCTGTCGAAGGCTTCGCCCGGCGACATTTGCGGTTCGCAGGCTGCATCGAGATCTCCGACGAGCGAACCGACCTCGGCTTGCCGCGGATCATTCCCTTTGTCGCGGAGTCGCCATGATGGCAACGGACGGCGTTGTTCTCGAAGCGCGTGGCATCTCCAAAACCTTTCCCGGCGTAAAGGCGTTGGACAAGGTAAGTCTCACGCTGCGTGCGGGCCGGCTCACCGCGCTTCTGGGCGAGAACGGCGCGGGAAAATCGACGCTCGTGAACATTATCGGCGGAGTTTTCCCGCCGGATGAAGGCGAAATCCTCCTCGGCGGCCGCGCCGTGCGATTCGCCGATACCCGGGCGGCGCAAGGCTGCGGCATTGCCATGATCTTTCAGGAGCTGAATTCGATCCCCAACATGACGGTGGCCGAAAACATCTTCCTGGGGCGCGAGCCGCTCAATCGGTTCGGGCTGATTGACCACTCGGCGATGCACCGCCAGACCGCCGCATTGCTCGCACGATTGGAGCTGGACATATCGCCGGGCACGCCGGTTGGACAACTGCGCGTGGGCCAGCAGCAAATGGTCGAAATCGCCAAGGCGTTGGCCTTCGATGTCCGGATTCTCATCATGGATGAACCGACCTCCGCCATATCGGAGCATGAAATCGAACTCTTGTTCAAGCTCATCGCCGATTTGAAACGGCAGGGCGTGGCCATCGCCTATATCACTCACAAATTGGATGAGCTGTTTCGCATCGGCGACGACGCCTCGATCATGCGCGACGGCAAGCTCATCGGCTCGGCGGCACTTGAAAACCTCACTCGCGGCGACATCGTGCGGATGATGGTGGGCCGCGACTTAAGCGACATGCCCAAAAAAATCCCCGCCAAAACCGGCAAGGAGGTATTGCGAGTTGATCGACTGACGCTCGGGCACCCGCATCGAAAAGACGATTACCTGGTGGAAAACGTGAGTTTTCACGTGGGCAAAGGCGAGGTTTTGGGAATTTTCGGCTTGATGGGGGCGGGCCGGACGGAATTGCTGGAGATGCTCTTTGGGCTGCACGCCGGGGCGGCGTCGGGCGAGGTGTTTGTCGAAGGCCGGCGCGTTAAGCTCCGCTCGCCTGCCGACGCCATTGACTGCGGTCTGGCGCTGCGCCCGAGGACCGCAAACGCGACGGACTGGTCCTTTCCATGACCGTGGCCGAAAACACCAGCCTGGCAAGCCTAAAGCCAACGGAACAATTCGGTTTTATCCGCGAAAGCCTGGAGCGAAAACACGTAAAAGGATATTTGGATCGCTTTCGGGTTAAAACTCCCTCGCTTAAGCAACTGATCCGCAATTTAAGCGGCGGAAACCAACAAAAAGTCATTCTGGCCAAATGGCTGGCCACGGGTCCGAAGGTGCTGCTGTTGGACGAACCGACTCGCGGCATCGATGTGAACGCCAAAAACGAAATTTATGCACTGATCAACGAACTGACCGGCTGCGGACTGGCCGTTGTGGCGGTATCGTCGGAACTGCCGGAAATACTGGCCATTTCCGACCGCATCATGGTGCTGTCTGAAGGGCGTAAAACGGCCGAATTCGCCAGGTCGGAGGCCACGGAAGAAAATATTTTAAGCGCCGCTTTGCCAAAGAGAGGCTAGACGGAGATGAAAGAAAAAAATCGCACAGGCGTGAAGGAATTTCTCGCTCGCTTCCAATCGTTCATCGCGCTGGCGCTTATGGTGCTGGCTATGAGCATGCTCTCGGACAAATTTTTTACGCCCGAGAACGGTTGGAACATCCTTCGCCAGATTTCGGTGAATCTTTGCCTTTCGCTGGGGATGACATTGATCATACTGGCCGGGGGGATAGACCTTTCGGTGGGAGCCGTTCTGGCGCTGGCGGGCGCGGTCGCGGCCGGATTGTTGAAACACGGAATCGCCTTGCAGCATTTCGACGTAATGCTTAGGTTTACGGTCTTTGGCGCAGTCACGGCCGGGCTTTTGGTCGGTTTGGCGCTGGGCTGGTTCAACGGGTTTGTGATTACCCGTTTCCGACTGCCTCCCTTTGTCGCCACGCTGGGTATGCTGAGCATCGCGCGAGGACTGACCATGCTTTGGACGGGCGGATTTCCCATCACCGCCTTGGGCGCCGGATTCGATTTCATCGGCACGGGCGTTTGTCTGGGGATTCCGATGCCGGTTTGGATTTCCGCGATTTTGGTCGGCGTCTTGGTGCTCGTAACGCGCAAAACGCGTTTCGGCCGCTACATTTATGCGGTGGGCGGAAACGAACGCGCCGCCTTGCTCTCGGGACTGCGCGTGGACCGCATCAAGCTTTGGGTGTACACGCTGGGCGGGTTGTTTTCCGCCGTGGCCGGATTGATTGTCACCGCCAGGCTCGATTCGGCCCAGCCCAACGCCGGATTGGGCTACGAACTGGATTCCATAGCCGCGGTGGTCATCGGCGGCACGTCTCTTTCCGGCGGGCGCGGTTCGATACTCGGCACCGTGCTGGGCTGCCTGATTATCGGCGTTCTGAACAACGGCTTGTTTCTGCTGGACGTTTCGCCTTTCTGGCAACAAGTCGTCAAGGGTTTCGTGATTCTGGCCGCCGTGGCTATCGATAGGATGAGCGCGAAAGACTGATAATCGACTCCGCTTCATATCTCCGCCCGTAGGCCGTAGTTGAATGAGAATTGTCGTTGATGATAAAGATGATTGAAGCGAAGGCGGGATAATCCTGCCGGATAACGACAAAGCTCACATCTTAGCATCGCTCAACACGGCAGTAAAATCCGCATGAAAATTATAGAGAATGGATATAATGGACATAATTCCAGCAAGGCATTTTATGGTGATAGCGCAAGTAGCCGAGCGCGAATGTGCAGGGATGAGTCCCAAGCGGGATGAAGTTTTTTACCAAGTGGTTTTTATATAGTAACTAATCCAAATTAATTGATTAATTTTGAATGTAATAAATGAGCAATATAACACTGTAACTATTTGTTATATAATATGTTACGTATTGTTCTTGCAAATATTATAGGATGTTCATGCAATATTACCGTCAAGATTATTGACAGATATAAGCAAGTAGTTTATCATATAAATGCCAGGCTTTTGTAAAGGAGCGATAAATGGAATCGCTTGGGCCCCTTGATGCCGCTAATGCGGCTACTGCTGCCGCGAAACCAGATGTCCCCGTGGTCGATCAGCACCACCATCAGGATGAATTGCGCGAGTCGGCCGATCTCGCAATCAGGTTACATGCGTGGGAGGCACGAGATACGAATTGGTATCGGATAGAGAGCACACTGAATCGCATCAGGCAGCTGATAGTAGAATTGATCCAATAGTATCAAAAAAGAGATTTAACCTCCGAGCGGAAACGGAGGTGAAGCCGATAGAGAGGCGACCTGGGCCCCTCTATCGGCAATTTAATAACGTAAAAGACGATGTAATGAATATTGAGGAGGAGAGACGATGGCAAAAGACAAAAAGAGGGAATTCCAGATTCCGGATCCTAAATGCAAGGTGCTGGTAGTCTGGGACGACGCAAAGATTCGTCCCGAATCCAGAAGAAGTCAATTGCATGATGTTATAGGTAATTTAATAAATACTTTAAAGAATTTACTTGACGCCAAACAGTTATCTCAAAGTGAGATTGCTGACAAACTAAAAGTGTCCGAAAGTCAGGTCTCACGTTGGCTGAATGTCGATAATACCCGTGCTAATCTGCTGCAAATTAAAGAACTTGCTGATTTGGCAGAACGCAAGCTATTAATTGCGTTAATTGATAACGCCTCGATTAGCGAAAACAAGTTTTTTGATCCAAGCGGGCAATTGCGACAGTTCTACATTGGGATGGGATTCACAAATTTACAAGAGGGCCCACCAGCCATCGCGAGAAATATAGCGTCAGTGTGCGGGGCAACTTCATGGTCTTTTTACCTAGAAGAACCAACACTAAATATATTTCAGTGGCATAATGGATCAGACACTATTACACGTCCGCAATTGATGTATGGACTTAGTTGGACAACTGAATTACCATCGTTGATTATAAAAAATTCTCAATGGAAACAGAAGAATATTCAAAAGGAACAAATAAAATTGAATTTTAACATACATAATCTGTCACCTGAGGAACGAGGTATTTTTACAACCATTGAATGGGATAAAGATAAAGAAGATTCGACTTTTGCAAAGCGGGAGAATGTAAGTTTTTGCATCGGAATTCCTTTTTCAAGCGAACGGACTCGAGCGGCAGTATTATTTTTAAATTTTGGGTCGAATATAAGACGCAGCGACGTATTTGATAATACTTTGCTCACGGCGCACAATGAACTTCATGCTTCGATAGAGAGAGCTTGGAGGATGCCATCTCCAGTTGGTTCGATGCATAGAGGTGATGCTGATCTAAACAACATTTTGGACTTACTCAAAACAGCTATCGATATTGATGAATATGACAGAAACAAAGAAAGAATATTTGAAAATAAACTAGAGGGCATTTGCAAATCGCTTTGGCCTAGTCCTCGTATAACCTGCAAAGTTTATCGTCTTGAAGAGTCTCAGCATTGTTCTGAATGCACTGAAGAAAAATTAGAAAAATTGGAATTCCGTGATGGAACTAATCCAGATTTTATGGTCCGCAGATCAGTGCTTACAGGGGAAACATTCTTTGTCGATGATTTAAGCGAACCTGGAATTCGTGCCGATTACGACCTTAAAAACCAGATTCCGCCAGATCAAATCCAAAAAATCGTGGTTCCACTCCGTTGTGAAGCATTTTATGATCCTGCAAAGCGACAACAAATCAGAGAAGATAAAGGAGAATCAAAAGATCATTCTATATACGAATGTGACAGCATGGATGAAAATACTCCCAATAAAACGTATGGTATGTGCGTACAAAACTGGGGTGCAATAAGTTTAGACACATATGAAAAAGTTCTAACACAAGCACAACTATTTGAAGTAAGTATAATAGCGCATTTAGTCGCCTGTGCATTTTATTTGCGTAAGATAGCTATGTTCAATGATTTACATTCGACAGTCAGTGATATGATTTTAAACATGACACAATCACTTGGAAAAAAAGAAATAGGAGGACCTTTAGATCCGCTGTGTGAAGCAATTGCCAAGAAGAAGCTTATTGGTCCCGTGGATCGTTGTGACATATATCCTTATGATCATGTACTTCATACATTTGATAGAGAAGTGGGGTCTTTTATTGAGCCCGGCTGGAAGTCAGAGGCGTCTAAATCCTTAAAAAAAAGTGAGAATCTTAAGTATCTCAAACCTCGCCTTGGAGGGAATTCTGAGAAGCTTCTGGGCGTGGCAGAGGAATATCATCTCATTAGAAATGCAATTAACCATCCTCGAGTTAGTCCAATAACCAAGATAATTGGCACTAAAAGTTTAATCGGCTGCTCTTGTCGTATTGGATGTTCATTTAAAAGCGATGCCGTGATGTGGCTTGGGTACAGAGCAGATTTACCTGAAAACTTTTTGAAAGAAAGAAACTATGAAAGGTTGTTCCAATTGAGAGTGATTTCAAACATAGCAGCCATGTTCTGTGTGATTTTGCGTTGGTGGGGAAAGAAGCAGCCGGATAGCTAAACCGGATAGCTAAAACTGAATAACCGGTAGTTCGTCAATGAAAAAAATGACTTAGGAGTTCTAACAAAACCTTATATCTGTTTATAATCGTCCTCACCCCCAGCCCCTCTCCCGACCAACCTTCGGTCGGTGCCCGGAGAGGGGAGGTTTTGTAAGAGCCCTTTGGAACTTTATTCAATATTTTTTGCAGTCATAGAAGAACCAGTTCTCGAAAACTGAGGAGGACCCACCATTCGTGATTTTCGATGCCGATTACTTCGGCGGCTTCTTCCACCGCCGAGCGAAATGTTTTAAGATCCACGGCGAACTCCGCTCTGCGGGCGATGACCGACAGGGCCTGTGACATCCTTTTCGATCGGGTGGCTATGCGTTCGTATTCGAGCAGGGTTACAACGGCATGGGCGACCGCTCCCCAGGCGGGGAGCACAATCACCAAAAAAACCAGCCATTTTCCCATGGAGAGCAAAGGCGCGGCGGATTCATGTCCGCCTACATTGAAAATGTGGAGTATGACCAAGAGCATGGTAAGGAAGAACAGGGATATTCCGGTGTTTTGCATTCGATGAGCGGAGCGGGATTTCCGCCGCGCGTTTCGAGCATGCCAGTCGCGCTGGTCGGCGATCCAATTGCGGACGATGAACCGCTTTAGCGAATGAAAAGGGATCTCCTGGGGAATGGCTTGTTGAGCGCCGGCGATGACCATGTCGAGAGAGGCGGCCAGCCAATTTTGCGGACTGGGGTAAAAGGGAAGGGGGGTTTGGATGGCCGAAAAGCGAGGAGCGGACGAGTGGCCGGCAAGCGAGGTGAACAGGGCGGTGCGGAGCCGTTCGGCGATGTAACGGTTTTGCAGCCATTTTTCGTGGCAGCCGCTACGGCGGCCGGTTATATGCAGCAGCCATGCCGCTGCCATGGCGGCAAACTCGAGCAGGCTCAGCCAGGGGCGGTCGTGAAGGAATACCTCCTGGATAACCGCCAACGTGACGGCAATTGCGGAAAGATAGAACAGGCCCCGGCCCGCGAACAGATAGCGCCGCTGGTAGCGCACGGCCTGGCGATCGGCATGAACGTAGCGGGGCAGAAGGGCGTCAAGGGCGGGTTTGATCTGTGCGGCATCCAGGCCGGAATCTTGCGCCGCATGGATCAGCATATCTTCTTCTCTTGTCAGTTCGGATATGAGTTCCGGGGTTTTAATATCGCCCTGCCGGTTGTATTTCGCCAGTTCTGTAAAACCCGGGAACGGCGTTTCGGCGGCGTCGGTCAAGGAGGCGGTTCGGCAAGACGGCGTTTGCGCCGGTTTGTATTCCAGCAGTTTCGCGGCCGCGGCGCCTGGATCGTTGACATTGATCCAAAACACGGTTTTGTTTTGATCCAGGGCATATTGGACGATTTGGGCCGTGCCGCCCGTTCCCCGGGCGGGCATGCCGTCCCAAATTGCGATGATGATCTCGCAGTGATCGACGATAAACTGTCCGGCGGCGAGATATCCCATGTTTCGCGCTTCTTTTTGGTCCGAGGGGTTTGTCTCGTGGGCATGGCCGAGGGCATCCAAGTTTGCAACATCCAATTCAACGATGCCGGATGCCCGGGCCAGAAATCTTTCGAACTCCGCAATATCAGCGGGTTGGGTGAAATCGCGCCGATATTCGTCCGCGGGAAAGGGCAGGGCCGCCACAAGGCGCGAATCGGGCAGTTGCAACACGGCCTCGGCGACGATGCGGTCGGCCCCGCTGGCCAACTCGGAAAAGACCGTCCAGCACAATGGGGTGCGGCCCTGGTCGTTCAGGATCGCGCGTAAATGGTCCAATATTTTCGCCGCGCTTTCATAGGCGGCTTGCCGGTTGCTCAAGGTTCTGTGCCCGGTGACTCCGATCCGCAGGTCATAGGGCAGGAAAGAATTGTTCATGGGATTACACGTTAAGGAATGCGCCGGTAAGGAAGATACAACATCGATCCACGCGAATGTTCAATAAAGACGATTCAATGCCCCACGTACTGCAAGAGTTTCTCGAAAGATTCGGGCTTTAGCGGAAGCACTTCAAAATATCGCAGGCTGGGAGGCAAGTCGCAAGGGCGAAGGTCGTTGGTTGCCACGGTGACCAGGTTTCCGCTTTTTCTGCCGGAGCGTTTTTCGTTTATAAAAAATCCCCACTCGGCTTCGACCCAGGCCGATTCCACGTTCTCCCGCGAACTGGTAACTACCACCAAATGTTTTGCCTGGTCCAAAGCGCGGTCGATTTCCTTGCGGTAGTCGGTGTTGCCGCCTTCGGGCAGCGACATGGGACTCAAGAATGCCGAGACGCCCCGCCCGGTCAAAAATTCAAACACCTGCCGGGCAATCGCGTAATCCGAGCTCTTTGAGCTGACAAACACGTCCACGGTTCTCATGCGGGCGTGGTCTTCGGGAATGACTTTTCCGGCCAATAGCCTTGAGGCCTGCACCTGCAAGGGGCCAAAATACACCACGTCGGCCGCCGATATCTCCGCGCCATGGTCTTTTTCTCGGCGCGCCTACAGCTATCCCGTTGCGCGAACCCAGGTCTTCGATCCAAGGGCGGCCGTCGTAGAAAACGATCCTGGCATGATGCCCGGATACGACGGGATTATCCAAGACCACGTCATTGTCGGGGCAACGGCCGATGCGGATTTCGTAGGCCATCGTGGTATCGGCCAGTTGAGGCCAAGGCATCTGCGCCGTGCGACCCAGCGTGATCTTATCGGCCTGAGAGACCTTGGTGGGGGCATTGATTCGCTCGCCGTTGACATAGGTGCCGTTGGTCGATTGCAGATCCTCGAGCAAATAGCCGTCCTCGGTTTCAGTCAACCGGCAATGCCGGCCGGAAACCGTGGGCAGATCGACGACGATGTCGCACTGATTCGAAGCGCCGATGATCCATGAGCGGTTTTGGGACATAAATCTTTCTTGTTATTGGGCAATATGATGTAAGCAATTCTTATTTTTTGCCCCCGAATCGGCTTTCCATACGATTATCGCTCCATCGGCACTAGCGGATGCCAGCTGCAGGCCGTCCGAGCTAAACGCTACGCGTCCAGAAAACCCGGCTGAAACAGCGGTGCTTGCGGTTAAATAAGGATCATTGCCTACATTGGAACCTATAATGCAATGTGAATTAAGCCCGACTATGCCTACAATATCTCCCTTAAATATATTCGGGCAGACTCGAAAAGTAGGGCAGTCGCCCATGAACATTTAAGGGACTTTAACAATACCTCGTGTCAATATATCGCAGTTCTCACCCTAGCCTCCCTCCCAAAAAATGAGGGGAGGTATTGTTATAACCTTTAATTTTAATATAATCCCGCTTGTACCCGTTGTGAAGGTAGCCGCAGGTGGGAATTTACGCCACTATAATTCCCCATTTTTTAAAGACTTCTCCGAATAATATTATGGTCGCGACTAGGGCGCGATAAGCGGGCTGAGTCGGAGTGCTTATAAGGGCTTGATTGATGCTCGAAAAAGGATGTCACTGTTTTTAGGAGTTCTAACAAAACCTTATATCCATACATGAATGCCCTCACCCCCGCCCCCTCTCCCAAAGGGAGAGGGGAGGTTTTGTTAGAGTCCCTTAATTCATTCGGCCAAGGTGAATCTTATGAAAAAATACGATTTGCTGGGATATTTTTTCGTATGCCTGGGAGTGGCTGGTTTTATCTGCTTGACCGTGTGGTTGGTGCACTACGAAGGGCAGCGGACTCGCGAATCGATTCACGATGCCGCCAAGGAAACAGGCGTTGAAATGCGAAAGACGCTTACCGAGGTTGTGGATCACACCGCCGAAAAGGCCGCGGAGCTTCCGGGAAAGGTGATTCGCGACATTAAGAAAGAAATTCAGGTGGAAACGAAAGAAACACCAGGCGAAAGCGCGGAAAAAGCGGATAAAGCGGACACGAATGTCGGCGAAGCAAAAGACGCGGCAGTCGATAAATCCGAGGCGACAAGTGCCGGTCAACCTGAAGGAACGCCTTCTCGGAATGAACCTGCCGGCGCCGACCAATCCGATTCCGTCGGGCGGCGGCAAGCCGGTCCGCCGCCATCGGAGCCGGGTTCCCAAAATCCCGCCGTGCAAAGCGATCAATCCGCCGGGGGGTCGAATAATGGGAAAATCGAGCAGCCGGCGCCCAAGGCGACAAAGCCGATGAAGCAAAATCGCCCGGTCGCCAAACCAACGATGAAGGATCAGCGGTCCGAGGACAAGATCGGCGAGATGTTCGACTTAGGGCACAAGCTGAGCAAATCGATCGACGATACGGCCCAAGAGGCCTTTGGACTTAGTTTGGCGGAAGAAAAAAAGGTGGGGCGGGACGTTCATAAGGTGGTGGGGCAGAATCAAAAAATACTCAGCGCCCCCGAACTGGTTCAGCGTCTGAGCAAACTGGCTCGACCTATTTCCGACCAGCGGGCCAGGAAAGAAATTACGATTACTTTTTGGGTGTTGAATTCGCCGGAGGTAAATGCATTTTCGCATGTAGGCGGCTATATCTACGTTAACAAAGGCTTGTTGGATTTCGTCGAATCAGACGCCGAATTGCAGTTCATTCTGGCCCACGAAATCGCGCATGTGGATTTAAGGCACGCGACTAAACGCGTAACCTATTCGGCGCGGGCGGCGAAATTGGGCGGCGAGGCGGGCCGAACCATGGCGCAAATCGCTTACAGTGTCATCGCCCTGGGCTATACAAAGGACGAAGAGTTCGAGGCCGACGCCTGGGCCATGCGGGCAATGCTGGCAATCGGGCGCACTCGCGAGGAGGCGATGGAGGGGCTTCGGCATCTGGAAACTTATTTCGATAAGGAGCATCCCGAAGCAAGGCCAGTCGCTCCCTCCAACAATACTGAAAAGGCAGTCCGGCAAATCCAAAACCATTTCAGTTCGCATCCGCCCACTGCCGAGCGGATAAAGCGGCTGGAAGAGCTTGAGATTCAATCCTCGACCGGCGCCGATTAATGCACGTCGCGCATTTTAAGGATAAAATGGATGGCGGATACAAGCAGGGCCAATGTTGCGATTAAGACCATGCCGCCGGCATACACGCCCATTCGCTCCGTGTCTTGGGGGAAGAAGTTTTCGGCCATGTCCCGCGATTTTGGCTTTTCGGCGATGGGCGTCTCTTTATCGGCCGGCGGCGCGGCAGCGGCGGGAAGCGCGGGCGGGGTCCACAGCGGGCGATGGTCCGATTCCAAAAGCAGCAGGCTCTCGAAAGCCCATCGCGAAGGCATCGCTTCCGCGATCGTCCATCCAATGGCGTTCATCTTGTGCAACGGCTGCAATACGCCCGCCAGAATTACCATGGGCAAGAGGATCAGCGGCAAGAGCGCTATTGCGACTTCAGAAGTCCTTGCCAGGGCCGAGAGCGTCAGGCCTATCGACAAGCCCACGACTGAAGTCAAAAGCAACATGAAGAACATAGACAGCCAGGGCCCTTTCAAGCCGCCGCCGTAGTAGACGATCCCCAGCAGAACCGCGCACTGGAATATGCAAAGCCCTCCCAGCACGGCGAACTTGGCGCAAACATAGGAAGGAATTTTGAGACTGACCATCCGCTCGCGATGATAGATGGCCCATTCGCCGACGATCTCCCGGGCGCTGTTCGAGCAGCCAAACCATAATGCCGCCAGCGCCAGGAGAAAGACGGTAATCGAGGCGGCGTTGGCGACCGAGGCCCAGTTCTCCCAAGTAGCGTCCGCCGAAGTCTGCTTGCCGAAGACCAGCGTCACGAGGATGGCGATTATCGGCGCTTGGGCCATTAGGATTGCGGTGTTGGTTTTGTCGCCGACCTTGATTTTCAAAGATCGGCGCACGAGGGTAAGCCACTGCGTGAAGCCCGGGGAGCGGTGTGTTCTGGTTGTTGTCGGCCGGTTCGGCGCCGCGATCCGCTTTCCCGCGCGTTTGTTGACGAAGAGGTTTTTATACGGCGAGGCGGCGTATCGCTCGATCCAGGACGAAGTTCGATCTCGCGCCAAGCCGCGTAAAATTTCGTCGGGGGATGGTTCGGCGCCGGGCCGCAGATCGGGAATCCCTTGGGGATTGAAAAAGTCCACTGCCTGGGGATATGCCGGGCCGTAATAAACCAGACGCCCGGGTTGCGGTGCGCCGGGATCCTTGGAAACCAGAATCAGATTATCCAACTGCCTGTATGCTTCCAGGCTGGGTTGGTGGATGGTCAAGATTATAGTTTTTCCTTCATCGGCCAGTTTTCGCAGCAGTTTAATGACCATCAAGGCGTCTTCGGAGGACAGGCCCGAGGTGGGCTCGTCGAGGAACAGCACCGAGGGGTCGGTGAGCAGTTCCATGGCCAGGTTGACTCGTTTCCGCTGGCCGCCGCTGATGCCTTTTCTTTCGGGCGAACCGATTATGACGTTTTCGGTGCCTTCGAGGCCGAGTTGAGCGATCACCTCGCCGATGCGTTTTTGGATTTCGGCGTCGCTGAAGTCCTTGGGGAGGCGGAGGCGCGCCGTGTAATAAAGGGCCTGCCCGACGGTCAGTTCGCGGTGCATGATGTCGTCCTGGGGCACGTAACCGATGGCTCCCTGGAACTCGGCATAATTGGCATACAAATCGCGCCCGTTAAAAATCACGTGACCGTGGTTGGGAGGCGTGTAGCCGTTAAGGGCGTTCATAAGGGTAGTTTTTCCCGAGCCGCTGGGTCCCATCAGGCCCACGAACTCGGAGGGATATACCGTCAAGGAGATGTCCTCCAGGAGCCGCTTGCCCGGCACTTCGATGATTATGCCGCGGGCTTCGATGGCCATGTTGCCGCGGTAGTCGCGTTGCTCAAGGTTTCCCTCCGGGGTCAGCTTGAAATAATGGCTGCCGATGGAGACGATGTCGCCGGAGCGGAGTCGTGAGGCCCCTTCGATCCGCATTCCGTTGACGAACGTGCCGTTGGTCGAGCCGAGGTCTTCGATGATAATGATATCGCCGGTGCGGACGAGGCGGGCATGATGCCGGGAAACGCGGGGATCGTTAAGAAACAGATCGCACTTCTCGTCCCGGCCCAAGATGATAGTCTTTTCCTCTATCGCCAGCGTGGCGGCCGGCCGATCCTCTGTGCCGGTCTTACGCGTCAGTAGTTGGGATGCCTGGATCTGGAACGAGCCAAAATATACGATATCGTCCGCGGAGAGCCGCGCCCGGCTGATCTTATTTTCGGGCGAACCGATGGCCGTGCCGTTGCGCGACCCCAGATCTTCGATCCAGGGCTGGCCGTCCGAAAAAACGATCCTGGCGTGGTGCCCGGAGACGACGGGCTGCGCCAGCACGACGTCGTTATCCGGGCAGCGGCCGATGTTGATCTGGCGGGCCTCGGTGGTTTCAACGGCATCCGGCCAGGGCATGGGCTCGACCTGCCCGAGGGTGATCGCATCGGCCCGGGAGACGTTTGTGGGTGAGCCGATCCGCTTGCCATTGACGAAAGTGCCGTTGGTCGATTGGAGATCTTCGAGCAAAAAACCGGCTTCATTCTTGGTCAACCGGCAATGCCGCGATGAAACCGTGGGAAAATCGAGGCGAATGTCGCATTCCGCAGAAGCGCCGATGATCCATGTACGGTCGTTGGGCATATTTGAACCTCATGACGGGTTTGCGGCATTACCATTGATTTATTGTCATGATGACTTGTCTCTTTTTAATCTTTTTTCTGCATATTGGCCTGATCGCGCTCGGTCCGAGGGGCTGCCTTCCAGATTATTATTCTTCCGTTAATAACCGTATAGTGCCCGTCGCATTCGGGATTGGGACATCTAACTTTTACGGCCATGAATCACCTAAATCTAAGGATGTCGTGGAATAGCATGCCGTAATTTCTTATGATAATCAATTCCAGGGCTTTACTTATTCAACTTCTTAACCAATAGGTCAAAAAACAAAGTCCAGCGGTTACCGTTAAAAACAATATTGCGCTCCAAAAAAGCGTGTTATTCCATTCTTGATGCAGTTGTTCTTTTGTTAGCGGTTGGTTTTTTACCGGTTGGGATTGTTTTTCAGATTGTTGTTGCCCTGCCGTTGCAATCGGCATTACATTAGACCAAGGTATGGCTTTCCAGATGATCGCCTTTCCATGATCGCTTCCCGATATCAGATTCATATTGTCCGGGCTGAACGATACGCTAATTACCGGGTCCGTGTGTCCGCGGAGCGATAAAATCTGTCGTCCGGTTTCCGCGTCCCAGATTTTCACCGTCGAATCCGCGCTGCCTGACGCCAATCGCTTGCCGTCGGGGCTGAAAGTGAGGCTCCTAAGGTCTTTTTTATGTCCGCTGATGACGAGGAGTTCTCTGCCTTTTTTTGCGTCCCATATCTTAATGTCATGATCGTCGGATAGGCTGTTCCCGCTGGCCAAACAACTGCCGTCGGCGCTAAAAGACAAGACGTGTCTACCGCGGGCCACTGATAACGTGCTTATTTCCCGGCCGGTTATGGCGTCCCAAATCTTAATACTATCGTCGCAATCGCACGCCAACAATTCGCCGTCGGGGCTAAAGGCAAGGCTACTCACAAATCTCTCATGTTTTAGGGCGTTCAACTCCTGCCCAGTGCCGGCGTCCCTGATCTTAATTGTCTTGTTATCGGTCCCACATGCCAGACGTCTGCCATCCGGGCTGAATGCCGCACAATACCCATCCAAGTTTATTCTTGATCTTTCTTTGGCCTTTTTTATAAGTTCTTCATTGCTAAGGATCAGATGATCTTTCATAGTCAACAACTCTTTTCTGTCTTCGATGTCCCATATTGTAACAATTCCGGAAGGATCGAACGAAACAAGGCGATTTCCGTCAGGGCTGAAAGCGCCGAATTTCTGATTAGAGCGAGCAAGTAATATTCGGCCGGACTCCACTTCCGAGATTGTCATGGTTAGGTCGGCGCTTTCGACGGCCTGGCGCTTTCCATCGAGGCTAAATGCCATAGCCTGCAAGGGCCCTTTATTTGCACCGAGCGTTGCGATGTTGCCAGGCTTCGAGGAATATCGTTCCGAACTGCCGTATTCTAGAGGAATGGTCCGATTCTCCAAGAATGACATTTTCAAGAAACCCCATTCCCAATTGCGGTACACCGCCGGCGAGGCATCAAGAAACGCCGCCATTGAATCGGTGTCTTTAGCGAGATATTCCTGATAGGCGTTTATGATCTGCGAGTAATAGAATTCGCGGCTACTAGTTCGCTCCTGTTCGTTTAATCGATAGAGTTTTACCGTGGCAAACAGCAAGATAATAAGTGCAATTGCAGTTGTCAGAATGGCTGACCAGGCCGCCAGCGGATTCTTTTTGCACCATCGAGTTACGCGCTCTTTGCGGGTTATTTGCCGGGCATCGATCGGTTCGCCTTCCGACCAATGGCGCAGGTCTGCGGCCATGAATCGGCAATCGGCATAACGTTCTCCGCGGGTTTTCGAGATCGCCTTCAGACATATTGCCTCCAGATCGGGAGGGATCTGCGGATTGACGCTTGTGGGAGCAGGCGGCTTTTGATTGATCACCATCGAAAGCACCAAACCCACAGGGCCGGAAAACGGCGCTTGCCCGCACAAAAACTCATACAGTATGACGCCCAGGCTGTACTGATCCGAGGCGGGGCCGACCAATTCCTGACTGCCCATGGCTTGTTCCGGGGACATATAAGCCGGCGTGCCGAGTATCGCGCCGTCCTGGGTTAGTTTGCTGTCGTCGGCATGGGCCCGGACCATCGGCAATCGATTTAGCGGCGAAACGGGGATTTCATCCTGTTCCGCATCGCCAAGGTTGCTTGTGCCCGCAGGCTCGTCGAACCGCACCAGGCCGAAATCCATCAAGAGCGGCTCGCCCCTTGCATCGAGCATGATGTTTTCCGGCTTCACGTCGCGATGCACAATGCCGAATTCATGCGCATAAGCCAGTGCGCCGGCCAGGTCGCGAACGATCTTCACGCTCTGCTTCAAATCAAAATGTTTTTGCTCCATGGCGTCGCGCAAGGTCTGGCCTTTGATAAACGCGGAGACTATGTAAAAGGTGTCGCCGTCAACGCCTGCCTCGTAGATGGGCACGATGTTTGGATGCCGCATTTGCGCGGCGGCCTTGGCCTCGCGGAGGAATCGCTCCTTGTGCTTTTCCGATTGCAGCGTGGATGCGTGCGGTATCTTCAAGGCCACTTCGCGGTCAAGGATGGGATCGTAGGCCTTATATACCGCCCCAAAAGCACCGCTCCCAGCGGTTCGCCGCGGATCTCGAATTTGCCCAGCTTTTTTATTGCCTTGGGGGCAACGGTTTCCATGACGCCTTGCATGGTTTCGGCCCCGGGCGGCAAGACGTCGGAAGGGGATTTTGCCGCGGGCGGCGGAGGCGGCGGCTGATGATGCGATTGATTGGAAAGAGAAGGCGGCGATTGCGGCGAATAGGCCGGCGTTTGTTCGACGCCGCTTAACACGAATTTCCGCCCGCATTTCTTGCACACGGCCTTGTGTCCCAGGTGTTCCTCGGACACCGTGTAGTGGCCATCACACTGCGGATTGGGGCATCGAATATTTATGGCCATGACCTACCCTAATGGGAAAACCGTTAATATCATACTAAGAGCCGGTACCAAAACCAATAATTTTAGGAGCTCTAACAAAACCTTATATCTATCGATCAATGCCCTCACCCCTAGCCCCTCTCCCAAAGGGAGAGGGGAGGTTTTGTTATAGATCCTTAAAAAGATCTAGGACTACGATTCATATAATTTTCAAGTGGATTTGCCCTCACCCCAGCACATTTCCGGAGTGGGCTTTTAGGATTCGCCCTAAATTGCGATCACTACCGCCGTAATGTTGTCGGCGCCGCCGGCATCGTTGGCCGCATTGACCAGTTGTTTGCAGGCTTCCTTTGGTTCATTTGCTTGATTAAGAATATTCTCCAGTTGTTTGTGGTTGACAGAATTGCTAAGTCCATCGCTGCAAAGCAGCAACCGATCGCCTGGGGCCAACTTTATTATGCTGGCTTCGGGCAAAGTCGCCATCGGCATACCGACAAAACGCGTCAGCTTGCCGCGTGCCGGATGTTTTGAGGCTTCCTCGGGAGTAACTTCGCCGCAATCGACCAACAACTGCAAAAGGCTGTGGTCCTTGGTCAATTGTTCCAGGCGTTTTTCGTGCAGCAAGTATGCCCGGCTGTCGCCGAGGTGTGCGATCAAGGCGTGCCGATCGCGGATAAGGGCCATGACAACAGTCGAGCCCATTCCGCTGATGCCGGGTTGCCCTTTGCTGGCCTTGCACAGCCGGTTGCTCAATTCGGCCAGCGCCGAGAGAACCTGCCTGGCGGCGGCGGGGTCATCCAGTGTTTTGATGCCGTTTAGGTTGCGGCGGATCAATTGGGGCAAGATTTCGGCAACGGCCCTGGATGCAAGGCCGCCGGCCATAGCTCCGCCGATGCCATCCGCCACCAGGTACAGGCCTTGCTTTTTGTCGAGAAGAAAGTGGTCCTCGTTTTCGCGGCGGACAAGTCCAAGATCGGATTTTCCGGCAAATTTGACGTAGCTCATTATAATGCCCTTTCTAGCGCCTGTTTGAATTCGGCCGCCGTTTTGAAACCGATTTCCGGTTTGTCGATGAGGGCATGGTCGATCACTTCAGCCAAACGCGGAGGGATATCGGATTTGCGATTGCGTATGGGCACGGGGTCGGTTTGCAGCACGGTTTGCCATACATCGGTCTTGGAAGAGAAGTTGCGCGGCACCTGGCCGGTCAACATGTTATAAAAGGTAGCGGCCATGGCCCAGACGTCTATTTCCGGCTTGGCTTCCTTATACTTGAGCACCTGTTGCCGGGACATGAACATCGGCGTGCCGAAGACTTCGCCGGTAAAAGTGTGACCGCTTAAACCCGCCAAATCGAAGGCCTTAGCCAGGCCGTAGTCGCCAATTTTGGCCAGGGCAGCATTGCCCGAGCCGGACAAAAAGATATTTTGCGGTTTGAGGTCTCGATGGACGAGGCCCCGGCCGCGGCCGATTTTACCGCCTTTTAGTTTTACGCAGGGGATTTCCGCATTGTGGGCGTAGTGCAGGCCGTCGAGGGCTTGGAGGATGATTGGCGCCGCTATGTCGATGGGTAATTTCCCGCCGCTTAATTTCATCAATTTATCCGCGCTGCCGCTATCGCAGAATTCGAGGGTGAAAAAAAACGTTCCTTGCGAACAACCGGAATCGTAGACTTGCACGACGTTCGGGTGGCGGAGGGCCTTGGTATTTTCGATCTCGCGGAGGAATTTTTCAGTTGCGTTCGGACTGGCCGCCACTTTCGGCAGCATCACTTTGATTGCGACCTGGCGATTGGTTTTTTCATGTCGTGCGAGATACACGGCCCCCATGCCGCCGCGGCCGAGCTCCTTGATATATTGGTAGCCCTCGATGGCCTTGAGATCTTTATTGCCGGACTTGGCTTGATTGAGCAACTGGTCCATTAGTTTGAAGGGATTGTCGCGGCAGGCGGCGCAAATATACTCGCCCTGGCGGTTAGCCCCGGTTTCGCCGACCACGTTCTGACCGCACTTTGCGCACAACCTGACTTCTTCGGCCATGGTTTTTCTTGCCAGTTTGTAGACATCCTCGCGCTTGATTTTTTCGAGACAGGACTGGCACAGCGTCGTGCCAGGCGGGGAACTCGCATTTTCGCCCTGCGAATCGGGAATTTCCGCGCCGCAGTTTGAGCAAGCGGCGGGGACATGCACTCTGACGCGGATGAGCGCGCTTCCCAATCGGATTTTGTCTCCATCCTTGAGATCGTATTCGGGAAACAAGACCGCGGCGGCGTCGTTTGGGCACTGGTCTTTTTGGCGCTGCCCGATTTTTTCGCCGTTTACATAGGTGCCGTTAAGGCTGCCGAAGTTGCGCACGCGGATGTCGGGAGGGTTGATGTCCAGGAGGCAATGATGCCGGGAGATGGTTTTGTGGTTGGCGTCGGCGATAATTCGCGGTTCGCAGTCCTTTGCCCGGCCCACAATGCACATCGTCCGCTCCTCGAACACGAATTTTTGCCCGGCAAGGTTGCCGGTTTGAATTTCAAGGACTACTTTTGCAGGCATTTTTTAAACTCCTTCGATCACCCTTCCATGCATTGCTTTATTACAGCTAAAAATCTGTCGGCATGGGAGTCAACGTCTTCTTTGCACACCACGGGCGCCCCGATCATTTTTTCCATTTCCTCGCGTGTCGTCGGCGAATCGAGAAGGGCCCCGGTAAATACGATGACCGGGAGGGCCGGATATTTTTGCCGCAAATGCGCAAACCGCCGCGGCGTCGTCTTCCGGCTGCGTGCCCGGCATAAGGTGATCGAGGATCAGCAGATCGATTCCTCCTTGATTGAGCCGGGACAAAGTCGATTCGAAATCTTCGGCCGATTCCACGACGTATTGGCCGGACAGCAGCGCCTTGACGTACTCGCGCAGGAGCGCTCGTCATCGGCATGTAAGATCGTTTGTTTTTTCACTTTTTATTCTCCCTGGGAAAGAAATCCTTCGATATGGGTGCGATATTGGGTATAGTCCTGCAGCACGGTGATTCGCGGCTGGGACATATCGGCCGATTGCCTGGAGACTTCTTCGGTTTTCGGCAGACGTAAAGAGACAACCGTGCCGGCGGGCAGTGCACCGGCCGGTTCGGTCGATGAGGCGACTTGCACGTATCCGCCCATTCGGCCGATCACCTCCGAAATAATATACATTCCCAAGCCCAGGCCTTTTGAGTTTCGGCCGCTGACGAAGGGATTTCCCAAATGCCGCAGGACATCTTTGGGGATGCCGCCGGAATCGTCGCACACGCTCAAAAGTCGGTATTGCCGCCGGGCCTGGGGATCGTCGCAAGATACGATTTGAATGGTTCCCAAACGGCTTTCGTTCCGGGTCCACGACTCCCGCAAGGGGCACAGGCAATTCTTGATGCAGTTGATCAGCGCCTGTTCCAAGGCTTCCCGGTCAATCAGCGCCGAATGCGAATCCTGGCAGGCATTGACAAACGTCACATGCTGATGATGCACGAGATCTAGATAGTATTGCTTGGACATGTCGAAGACTTCATCGACCACCGGACGGAGCTTAAGGTTCTTTGGACGCAGGTCGCCCAGGTTGCCGCGCGCCCGGCGGATCGCATCCCTGGTAATGTGTCTTAAAAAAGTCAAATCGCGCTCGACCAGTTGCCAGGAAGGATTGTCAATCACTTGGGGGATTTGTTTTTCCACGCCGAGCATGTTTTTGCCCAGGGTGTCGAGGATCGGTTCGGCGTCGTGGGACAGTCCGCTGATGGCCTCTCCCGCCGCTGCCGCCGCGCACCACCGGCTGCGCTGTTCCGCGTCGGCCGCCCGATTTATAAGCAACGAGGCCACGCCGCCGAGAAGTTGAATCAATTGGGCGTCGCGCCGGGTAAAAGGCGCCGATTGGCCGGAAACAGTATAAGTGTGCAAAAAACCGGCAATCTCCCCGGATCGCCAGATGGGAACACATATGCAGGAATGCATGGTTCCGCGCTGGATGCTCAGGCGCATCCGGCAGGGCGGCTCCGCATCCGTAAAAGACCAACGCCCTGCGGTCATAGGTTTCTTTTAGAATGCGGTGACTGAAACGCAGGTCGGTTGCATGTTCGGCATTGTCATGCGAGGCGGAAACCACGTTGGCGACTTCGAATCTTTCCGGGGCAAGTTCCCCGGGGTGTCCGGGCAGAAGATCGATCAAAGCCACGCAGGCGGCATGGGGAAAGACCTTCAAAAACGCATCGCAAATCGCCGCCTTGGTCTCTTTCGCACTGGTCGCATCGTGGGAAGGCAGTTTGAGGAACTCGTGGAACTGCGCAACTTGGGCCTTGGCCAGGGCGTCGTCCTCGGACTGCTGGATATGGTTCGCGTCCACGGCCATGGTTCCCGGGAAAAAGTCTTCATGCTGCTGTGCCATGCGGGCGTTTTCCGGCAAGACCGCTTCCAGGAGGATTGTCGTGTCGCCGACGATTACCTCGTCGTCCGCACTGACTTCCCATTCCGATTTTAGCGGCCCGAGCCAGAAGGTCTCGCCGCCGCTGCGGATGAACGAGCCGTTGCGGCTCAATAGATCCCTGTACACGCAGCGCGAGCCGGCCACCAGGAACTCGCCGTGCAGGTGCGAGACCTTGCTGTCGCTAAGGGCCAGATCGCAGCGCGGAAAGCGCCCCACGCTCAGCACGGCCTGCCGCGTCTTGATCTGCTCGCCCTTGTCAAGGCCTTTGGTTACGCGAATATGGAGCATGTTATCGATCTCATATTTTAGCAGTATCAGCATCAATGCCTGATATGACAGTTTTCCCATCCAGATCGGGCGATATTCTTGTATAAAAGTCAGCGTTATTAATCCTAAACGATTCTCCTATTGTGGAGATCCATCAAAGGTCTTCACTTTACCACTGCGAGTGACGATGATGATCTGATTGCCATCCGAACTAAAAGTCACACCAATAATGGAATCTTCGCTTTCACACCCTTTAATTTTGAGCAAACTTTGTCCCGTATTGATGTCCCAAATGATTATCATATTATCCTTGCCGGCCGATACTATCCGCTTTCCATCAGGGCTAAACGTAAAGCTGCAAACTGCATCGGTGTGCCCTCTTAATGTGAACATTTTCTCGCCTGTAGTAGAATCCCAAATGATTAGAGTGTTATCTTTATTGCTCGATACGATCTGCTTTCCATCGGGACTATATATTGCGCTGACAATCACAGAAGCAGGATTTTTAAACGAGAGCAGTTTTTTACCTGTTAATGCATTCCAAATTCCTATTTTATCATTGTCATAACAAGCTACGATTCGTTTTGCATCCGGGCTGAACGCCACTCTGGTAATATTTTCTCTAGGCCCCTCAACATCAATAGGCGATAGCAGTTCTTTACCCGTAGATGCATCACATATTCCAGCCCCATCACCGGATACTATCATTTTTCCATTCGGGCTATACGCGATAGTAGCACTACCGGTAAAGTACTTTATATCTCTATCAAACCATGGATTATTTCTCGCGAGTGATAGATCCAGGATTTTCAGGGTATAATTTTCCACATAGTTATTTCCTCCTTTGTTTATTACTTGTCTGTCTCTCACTAAAGCGATTTGATTCTCTTGTGGGCTGAACGCCAAACTGTAAATCTGCTGATTTCTTGGATGCATATTTAATAATTTATTTGCGGATAATTCATTGTATATAGAGTACAATTCTTGGCTAGTTTGGACGTCCCAGATCTTTAGTGTGCCATCTTCACCGCTAGTGGCGATTCGTTTTCCATCGATGCTGAACGCCGCAATGCACACATCGCCAGTTTGCCCGTTGAGCATGATCGATCTTTCTTCCTTGGCGGATATATCCCAGATATTGATGGTTTTGTCCTTTCCTCCCGAGGCCAACATCTTTCCATCCGGGCTGAACACCACACTATAAACAATGTCATCGTGTCCTTTGAGTGTAAGTAGATTATGTCCAGTGAAGGCATTCCAGATTTTCACGGTCCTGTCTTCACTACTGGTGACTATCTTCTTTCCATCCGGGCTGAACGCCAAACAGACAAAATCGGATTTATCATCTTTGATCGTGAGGAGGTTCTTGTACGTGGAAGTATCCCAAATCTCCACGGTGTTGAACGAATTTACCGCACAGCGTTTTCCATCTGGGCTGAATGCTACATGACATGCTCCCTGGAATTCTTGGACATCTTTTCTGTACCAAGGCGTCTTGTTGATGTGGCATAAATGTTTGCCCGTGGAAGTGGATGTTGATGTATCCCAGATGTCTAATCCTGAATCGTTATAATTGCCCGAAGAGCCCGTAGCAAGTTGCTTTCCATCCGGACTGAACGCCAAACTGGTAATCACATTATAATCAACCTCACTGAGTCTTTTTCCAGGCGGGAGCGGTGGGAACATGGCCAGTTCTTTGCCCGTGATCGCCTGATAGAGCAGAACGTTTTTATACCCACCTCCCACTGCCAGTCGCTTGCCATCTGGACTGAATGCCACAGTTTTAACAGTGGCATCGTTCTCTTTGATCGCGAGCAAGTTTTTGCCTGTTTTAACATCCCATATTATTATAGTCTTGTCATCACTGCCTGACATGATGCGCTTACCATCGGGGCTGAACGCCACACAGTTGACAATGCCCTCGTGCCCGTTTAGCGTGAGCAGGTTTTTGCCTGTGAATGCGTCCCAGATCTTTATAGTTTTATCTTCACTGGCTGATGCAATCTGCTTCCCATTTGGGCTGAAGGTCACGCTGCGAACGCTGTTGGCGTGCGCGTGCAATGTCAATTCGCTCTTTTGTGGAATTAGACTGTATAGATACTGGCATTCCCAAGCGCAGGTCACGAGGACATGCGTTGAGTACATCTCGAGCAGCTTCGTACTCGCCTTCATTAATGTGTTGCTGAGCAAGCGCGAGCTGTGCTCCGTAGGAAGCCGTTCGGGTGCGTAAGAATTGTTCTTCGGCCCTGTTTTTTTCCACCTCGGCTTGTTTTTCTTTTTCTTGAACAAGTTCATCGCTTTTGTCGGCTCGCTGACGTTCTGTTTCCGATTGCTGCCTTGCTTCCGTCTCTTTCCGTCTTGCTTCGGTCTCTTTCCGTTTTGATTCAGCCTCCTTTTTTAAAGCAATTTCTGCGCGTTGTTTCTCACTTTCCGCCCGCTCACGCTCGGCAGTCTCTCGCTTGAGAGCATCATCGGCCGTGGCCAATGCATGAGAGGTCCGTATGTAAGCAACGGTTGTCACCATGGCCACTACTAACAAGAGGATCAATGCCCCAGCCGACAACGCCGCTACCACTGGATTGCGCCGGCGCCAGCGGCGGAAACTTTCCAATCGTCCAATGCGTCGTGCTTGGATCGCTTCATCATTGGACCAGCGGCGCAGGTCCTCGGCAAATAAATTGCAATCGGTGTAGCGACGGTCCCGTCGCTTTGACATCGCCTTCTTACAAATTGCCTCAAGATCCAGGGGGATTTTAGAGTTTACGCTACATAGCAACGGCGGCGATTGGTTTATTACCATTGATAGAACTAATCCGGGCGGACCTGAAAACGGTGTCTGACCACACAATAATTCGTATAGCACAACACCCAAGCTGTATTGGTCCGAAACCGGGCCCACCAGATCGTGCCGGGCCATGGCCTGCTCGGGCGACATGTAGGCTGGCGTGCCCAATACCGTGCCGTCTTGGGTCAGTTTGCTGTCGCCTGGTTTGGGCTTGGCCATGGGCAGATTAAGCAGCGGGGATGCGGGCCCAGCCCCCTGGCCCGTATCGCCCGCACCCCCTGCGCTTGACTCCTCCAATCTGGCCAGCCCGAAATCCATCACGAGCGGATCGCCGCTGTTGTCGAGCATGATGTTGGCCGGCTTGATGTCGCGATGCACCACGCCGTGATCGTGGGCGTATTGCAGTGCCCCGGCCAGGTCCATGACAATTTTTGCCGAGCGGCGGAAATCGAATTTTTCCATTTCCATGGCATCATGCAGCGTTCTCCCCTCGATAAACGCCGAGGCGATATAGTACGTATCGCCATCTACGCCGGCCTCGTAGATGGGCACGATGTTCGGATGCCGCAACTGCGCCGCCGCCTTGGCCTCGCGCAGGAATCGTTCTTTATCACGATCGGTTTGCAGCCTTTCGCGATGGGGGATTTTAAGCGCCACTTCGCGGCCTAATACCGGATCATAACCCCTGTACACCGCTCCAAAGGCGCCTGCGCCCAAGGCCTCGCCGCGGATTTCAAAGCGCCCCAATCTTGTAACCGGGCCGTTCGCGGGCGGTTTTGCCGGCAGTACTTTTGTTTCCTCAACCGGCCGGCGCAGATCGTAAGTGACCGGCGGAGGCGGCGGCGTATCATGGGAATCATTAGGTTTAGAAGGAATAGGCTGCACGACGGGCGGGGATTTTTGCGAGCCGTCATCTTTCGAGAGAATCCCCTCGACGGTAAGCAAAAATTTCCGCCCGCACTTCTTGCAAACGGCCTTTTGCCCCAATTGTTCCTCGGGCACATTGTACTGAGAGCCGCACTGCGGATTGGGACATTGAATTTTGATAATCATGGCTATATCCCTGCGTATGATGGACGCAACGGACACGTCTTCCGCCATCAGTCTTTACATTAATATATTCGGGTTTCTCGCAAGAAATGGGGGCAATTGCAGGAAAAGTTGGGTACCCGCTATAATCACAATAATCACATCTAACAAGGGCCCTTAGTTTACCTTATTTTTGGGGGTCTGTAAATATGCCCGAGTCGATCAGCCGTGGAAGCACATTTCCGAGCACCGCCTGGACCATGATCGAGGAGGCCAAGGACCATGATAGTCCGGGCTATTTAGAAGCCATGAACCGCCTTATCGAGGGTTATTGGAGACCGGTTTTTTATTTTATTCGGGCCAAGGGTAATCCGCTGCATCAGGCCGAGGACTTCACGCAGGAGTTTTTTTTGCAGTTTCTCAAGCGCGATTGGCTACGGCGCGTTGACCGGCGGCGGGGCAGATTTCGCACTTTTTTGCTGACGGTATTGGTGCGGTTCCTGGCGGACCAAGCGCCTAATCGGGCCGCGCAACAAAAGACCTTCGATCGGCGATTGGTAAATATTTCCACGCTGGTACGCGAAGACGATCGGACATTTGAACCCGCCATCAACGAAACTGCGGAGGAGATATTCCTCAAACAATGGGCCAAGGCGGTTGTTATCAATACACAACGATGCCTGGAGATCTGGTGCGAATCGAAAAAACGGCCGCAGTGGCATAAAATCTTTTTATTTACCCATTTCCCTCCGGCCGATGCTCCCCGACTGACACAACAAGCAATGGCCCGGCGGTTCCATCTTTCGCGCGACCAGATACGTTATGCCTTGGAACAGACGTCCCGGCAATTTGCCGAGTTGCTTAGAGCCGAAGTGTCCGGCCAGGTTGATTCGGACGTCAACCTGGAGAGTGAAGTCCGGGAATTACTGAAACTGCTGGGAAAATAATGTAATACCGATTTTAATTTGAAACTGCGCGGCTTACAGCCCGAAGGGCTCAAAGAAGATAGCCTCTGGGGCCCAAGATCACGCGACCACCCCAACCCTGTAAGGGTTGCGGGATTCTCCGAAACCCCGTTGGGGTTTTTGGTGTTGAATTTTCCCTTATCCCAAGGTAGCCGCTGCGCGGCAACCTTGGGCTATCCTATTACTGGCTCCTTGGGCCGTAAAAGCGGCAGCCCTGCTCATTCAGGGGATCTGCAAAATCTAGTAAGCAACCGCGCAGGATCAAGTTATAATCCATGTAAGAGCCTGTGACAAAATGAAGAACGCCATTGCCGGTTTGCAGCAGTGCGATGGAACATGTCGGAAATCGCTGCTGGACAAGCCAGGCACCAAGGCGATGCGATGGTCGTGGCATCTAAAAAACATTTTCATCTTCATATTGTTAGAAGCGTTAAAGTTATTCCCGGTGGGGGGCGGGCAAGGGCAGGGGGCGCATGAGGCCCTCGGCGATATCAAAGGCCAACTCGCTATAATGGCTTGCATTGCAGAGGTAGAGCCAGAGGGTGTTGAGGATGGCGGCGGCTGTCTGAAGGTTCGCCAACAGGAGTTGAGGCGTCGAGGCCATAAGTTCCGCGCAGCCTTGATCGGTGGGCAGGCGATCGGCGGGATTGGCGATCTCGGCATGATAGCGTGTTAGGGAGGGGTTTAAATCACGGCCTTTGCGGCGGATGAAGATCTGGCAGTTTCCATAGGTGCCGCGGCGGATTTTGCCGGTCGAATCCGGGCCCACAGCGTCGTTCCCGCCGGAAATGAGCACGACGTTGTCGAGATGGGCGGCGCAGTAGTCGCTGATGAGTTTGCGGGTGGCGTGATTGTCGACAGTAGCGATGATGATGTCGTTATCTCGCAAGAGGCGAGGGCAGTTTTCCGGAGTTACATATTCCTCGATGGCCACCAGGGTCAGGCGCGAGTCGGCGAAGCGCGGCAAGAGGTCGGCCCGCGTCACGGCGGCTTTGTTGCCATAACCGGAAAAGAACATTCTTGTCGCGTTTGAGGCCTCGAATAAATCCCCGTCGATGAGCACAAGCCGGGCATTTTCCTCCTTGGCCAGCGAGGCCAGCAGCATGGCTCCATAACGAGTCACAATGCTGCCGACGCCGCCCAGGCCGACGATTTTGAACGTCTGGTCCGGGGGCAGCACGGGTGTGAGCAACTCGTTCAGGGGCAAGACTGGTTTTACATCAATCATGAATTTCCTCGTTGGCGGCCTCGAAGTAATCCGCGTCGATGAGCACAAGCCGGGCATTGTCGTCCTTGGCCAGCGAGGCCAGCAGCATGGCTCCATAACGAGTCACAATGCTGCCGACGCCGCCCAGGCCGATGATTTTGACCGTCTGGTCCGGGGACAGCACGGGTGTGAGCAACTCGTTCAGGGGCAAGACTGGTTTTGCATCAATCATGAATTTCCTCGTCGAACAGTTCTGCAACGGGTTCCGCCGCGACGGACAAAGTCTTTCGCGGTGGCGTATTCAAATGGATGCCGGCGGCTTCACGGGTCATAGCCGGCATTATTAAGGAGCTCAAACAAAACCTAATATTTATTGATAAACGCCCTCACCCCTAGCCCCTCTCCCAAAGGGAGAGGGGAGGTTTTGTCAGAGCCCCTATGCATCTCCGGATTCATCCGGGCGGGCCGGGCCTGCGGATGCACCGGCGTAATAGTTGTTGGAGCCATAGCGGTAATTCTTGTTTGTATAAGTGTAAGCGTTGCCCCAAGTCTTGATCTTCACGCGGCTCATCCAGGAAGGCGGGATTCTTGTGCGGCGGCGATCATAGCCTTCCAAGACCAATTGAGGATCCAGGCGGAAGCGTGCGCCGTCGACGACCGCCTCGATGTGAAACTCCGGCGGTTCGCAGTGGAGCCGACCCACCACGATGTGCAGCCCGGCGCGATGTTGTTCATCGTGTTTATCGGTGTACGAGGCATAGGCGGAAAAATTCACGTGGCTGTGGATATCGCCGATGACGGTCCAGCCGTCGGGGAGAGCGGCGGGAGCTTCATATTCCACGCCGATGGGATTATTGTCGCCCCGATAGTTGCGGGAGACCGTGGCGGACTGGTCGGGCACAACGATCCGCAGCCGCCGGGCAACTGCGTCCCATGCCACGAGCACCGCGGCTTCCGCGTTGTGCGCGTCGGCCACGCGGGAAAAAAATCCCACGACGTGTTCCAACATCCTGCGCGGCATTTTAGGATATCGAATTTTCAAAAAGGGTTTGTGATCGGCCAATTCGGTGGGCCAGCGCGGGGCGGGCACGCAGCTCTCGAAAAACGGATGGTTGCGGCACAAAAACAGGCCGCTGGCCGTGAGCAGATGAAACGCCGGTTCCGCCGGCCAGGATATTTCATCGTCCACCTTCAGATACACCGGCGTAACCAGGGGCTGGTCAGAAGAGTTCATGAATCAGTCCGTCCTTTCAGGAAACGGCATGGTTGAAGACGATGCGGGCCAGATCGGCCGACGAGGCAATCCGACTGTTTGAGGCATTGTGGTTCTTAAAAATCCGCTCCGCGACCTGGCGGACCGAGAAGCCGGTCTTGAGCCAGGGCACTTCCAGCACAAAAAGCGGGTCTTCCGCGCCGGCTTTTTCCCACTCCTCGACGGTGGCGATCTGCGGGCAGATCTTGGTCGACTCGGTGAACCAGCTCGACCCCTCGTGAACGTCGCTGCTGTAGTTGAAGCCGGTTTCCAGCAGGCAGTGCATGAGGGCTTTCAATCCCTGCTGCATGCGTTGGTTTGGGTCGCGGCAGCGGACGATGGATTGGAGGTCGAGATTCTGGGTGCAAATCCAGGAGAGCGGCCGGCCATCGGGCGGCTCGTATCGGGAGCAGTTCAGCAGCGCGGGGTAGAGCAGTTTGTCGTTTTCGCTTTCCAAAGGCTCGACGCGGAAGAAGCACTCGTTGTAGCTGCTGAGCATGTCGCCCTCGAAGGCCGCGACGACGATCAGATACGGCAGCGCCAGGCGCACCGTGCGGTATTTGGTGCCTGCGCCGAATTGCGAGGGGGAATCGGGAGCGATCCACTTGAAGCCGTAAACGCGGGGCGGCGTTTGGTGGACCCAGACGGTAATAGGCCCGCGTGTGTCCATCCAGCGGACGCCATCCGGCAGGATCATCCCGCCGGTCTCCATGCCGCGGCCTGTCACCTGTTGCATGAGGTCGGTAAGACCCATGCGGGCCGTGAGGCCCTCCGGCGAGCAAGCCCGAACTTCTTTGCCCTCAATGGTTATAGTTTCCATTTTTTTCACCTCGTTTGTCGGCTGTCCGGGGAAACGAGACTGCGATGCCCTTTTTTCAGAGGGTGAAGGGGGCTAATGGGCGGCCCTTTTCGCCGGCGGGGCGCACGAACAGCAACAACTGGCCGGGGCGGACGACGACGTCGTCGCCAACTTCGCGGCCGTCGACCTGGCCCTGACTGTGCGGGTCGATGTCGAAGCGGTCGCCATAGCGGCGGCGGATTTGGCCTATTGTCAGATTACCCACGGGTAGTTGTTCGGTGTGCAGTCCGTGGCTTACGGTCACGAGGCCGCTGTCGTCGTCGGAAAAAATGTCACACAGCGCGCCGCCGGTTGGGGCGGGCGACTCTTGGCGTCGGGGGCGGGTACGTTCCAGCATGGCAATCACTCCTTTGGGGTTGATTCGGGACATTGATTTTTGAGAATATCGTAAAGATCATCGGGGCCAAGCGGCGACCGGCCTTCCCATTGCGCTTTGGCCAGTGCTGCGCCGAGGAGGCCCAGCGCAGCGGCAGGTTGGGCCGCTTCGTCCTCGTTGCTCAGCCGGATGGCCGCCGCGATGGCCGGGGGGACAACTTCGACGGGGCTGTTGCGGGCCAGTTCCTCGAGGACCGCCGCCGTCTGGATGTTCTCCGCAGGCGGGACGTGAAGGGCCAGCAAGCGCCGGGCGAGGGCCTCGTCGCGCTTGAGCCGGACCAGGAAGTCCGTCGCGCGGACGGTGCCCAAGAGGCGCAATCCGCGATCCAGGGCCGAGCAGAGCAGGCTGGAACCGACTCCCGTGCCGCTTAGACAGAGATCGAAATCCCGCACCAGCAAGACACTGCCGGGCAAGGCGGCGACCTCGTGGAACAGCTTCATCAGAGCGAGGTCTAATTCCTGGGGGAGGACGCAACCGGCGGCAAGGACCGCCGCGGAGACGCGATACACACCCGATGCGGCGCCCGCTGCCAGCAGCAGATGGGCAGCAGCCAGCAGCAGGTGGTTTCGGCCGCAGCCGGGCCTGCCCCAAAGAAGTGCACTCCGCGGCGGTACAGGACGCGTGGTGAGCACGGCGAGTTGCTCCGCCAGTGGGCGGCGGAAACAGTTTTCGTAGGCCAGGGCGGCCATCTTTGGCGTGATCTGCTCGAACATGTCGTCGGGCGTCTGCTGCGCGACGTCGGCAACATTGGACGGGTTTGGATCAGGACTGATTTCGGCGACCAGGGGCGAATCGAGCAGGCGGAGTACGGCAGCGAAGACCTCGCCCACCATGCCCGGCACCGGCGGAATGCGCAATTGCCGCCAGTTGTTGCGCGTCGGGCCGCTCAGGACCGAGGCCATGGCCGCATTGGTTCCCTGGTAGGCGAGGTCGCAGTCCACGTAGATGGCCGAGCCGCTTGTCGATCTTGTGCGGCGGAGCAGCATGTTGGTGCGGGTTTTGTTGAAATTTGCGCCGCATTCGGCACGGCCTGGAAACGGACGGTGTTTGCATCTACGCTCTCTGCGGAGATTCCGTGCCGTCCCAGCGAATCGCCGATCTGTCCGGCGATTCCGTCCGCCCAAGGCCGAGATTCTTGAGCAGCCTGTTTGCTCTCGGGGCTCTGCTGAGGAGAAGTGCTCATGACGACCTCACCAGTTCTCGCGGCATCAATGACGGCTGTTCGATCCGGCGGACGGCGCTGACGCGTGCGCCGTCGGGGATGGTGACGAAGTTATCCGCGTTATAAGGGGTGAGTTGTCGGAGCACGCTATGGATTTGGCGGTCGAGGGCGGCGATCAACATGGAGGAGGTCAAGCCCGGCTTGTCTTCGCCGAGATACTCGGCCCGGCAGGCTTCGCTGCAAGACTCGTCCACGGCCCGGTCCACGAGCGCACCGGTGAGGAAGTCGCGTCGAAACCTGACCTGGGGCGTGGTGGAGCCGAAGAAGGTGATTTCGACCTGGCCGTGATCGTGGCCGTTATGCGAGAAGAGCCAGTCGGTGACTTCTTGCAGCACGCGCTTTTCGGCGGTCTCTTGGGGGCCGTAATCTTCAGAGAAGCAGCGCTTCTGAAGGTGCTTGGCCAAGACCGAGCGGAAGGAGCCGCGCGTGAGCCTGCCGAAGTGCGTGATCGTACCGCCGACGCGGCGCAAGAAGGCCTGGTTGACGATGCCGATCACATTGCTGGTCGCCACCACGAGGACCAAGCGGTTCCGCATCCGCGGGCTGTTGATATCCAGTCGTTCGAGGGCGGTGGTCTGGATGCGTTCGCTGATCGGCTCGCCGGTTCCCCGGGCTCTTGCGAGGCCGTCGATTTCTTCGCAAATTGCCAGGACAGGGGCGTCGTACTCGGCGCCGTCCGCGCCTATGATCTTCTGGTCGGCAACCGACTCGATCTCGTCAAAAAACTTGGCGAGACGCTTTTCCGAATCGCCGAACCATTTCGTGAAGACTTCGCTTATCCGCAGGCGGAAAACGCGCGGCGGCAACCTGTCGATGGGGACGCCCGTGACCACGGACATTATTTCGTACAGCCGGCGCCAGAGGGCATAAATGCTAAGGGTTTTGCCGGTGCCGCTTACGCCGGCCAGGAGTTTGGTCACTGCGCGGCGGATGCCGTAGCGGACTGCCAGGTCGGGCCTGGTCATCCACATTTGGACGTGGTCGGCGAACTCTTCGATATAAGCCGGGGGCGAACCGATGTCGCGGGCGGCGATGACGTCGGGGACCGGCTCGCGGCAGAGGTAGCGGAGGTTGGCCAGGGCGTCGCAGCCGGGCAGGACTTCAACGGCCACCAGGCGCCGCATATCGGCCAGCAGCCGCGCCCCGGGGGGGACTTCTCCCGCGTCGAGTTTCGCGGCCAGAGCGGCGGAGACCTCGTAAACGTAAGTCTCGTGGTCGTGAACGGTGACCTCGATCCGCTGGCGGTCGATGCGGCGTTCGAAGCGCGCCTCTTCGCCGATGATGATCGCGTCCGGATCACGGCCAAGGATGGCCTTGCCGTGGGCTTCAAGGAGGACAATTTCGCCGCGGCGGAGCTTGGCGGCCAACGGGGCGTCTGGGACGATGGCGTAAGCGGCCTCGCCGTCGCGGAGGCGGACCTCGGCCCGGGGCGCCGCGCCATTTCTGCCTTTTAGCATGCGGATGAACATGGCCGATCTTAGGGGGCCTTCCTGCATTTCGTTGACCAGGGCGACAAGCTGTTTGAGCTTTTCCTCGCAGAGCGACTCGCCGTTGGCCCGCGCCGCCGCTTCCAGAACGCCCTCGATCACCTTTTTTCCTTCGTCGCCGCCGGTTATGAACAAATGGGCGACCATATTTATGCGATGGTCCAGGGGAATCGACTTGTCTAAAAGTTTCAGCGACATTTCTTGATAATCGTGTTTGCTCATATCGGATCTCTCCTCAGATTTGTTGGGAAGGATGCCCGGTGGCGGGCAATCCGGGATCGAAATCAGCGATCAAATGGAAACCGCGAGGGGCCAGGCGGTTGTCGCGGAGGCTGTAGAGCCGGGCCACATTTTCTCCTCTGGCGTTCATGCCGAAGATCTGGCAGACGTGCCATGGCTGGCGGTTAAACACGGCCCGGGACCATATCCGGTCGTCGAGCGAGACAAAAACGCTGCTTAGCTTGCACTCCTTGACCTCGCGGCAGTTGGCGCAGGCGGAGCTGTTGCCGGCGGGCATGAAGTTGTGGCCGTGAGATTGGCCCAAGATGCGGTAGGCGCCGCTGCCCGCCTGGACTTGCCTGGCCTTGATCACCGCCTGAATGCGATTCCAGGTCTTGCTGGAGTAGTTGAGCGAGTATTCGGACGATTCGGCGTCCCAGACTTCCAGGGCATCGGTAATCACAATGAAAAGCTCGCCGCTCTCAGGACAGGAACAAAGCCAGCCGGCAAGCACGGCGCCGGTTTCGGTGGGCGGGTGATGGGCGGCGCCCTTGCGGGCGAAATACTCGGACCGCTTCAGCGCCTCGGCGGTGTAGAACACCGGCAAGTCGCCTTCCGCCGGCGAGCCTATGGGACTGGCCCGCTCCAGCAACGTGCGGATTTGGAGCGGCACGTATTCCAGCGGCGGGTTCTTCATGGTCACCTTGAGCGAGCTGTCCGGGCCGGAAACCGCGGTTGCGGGCGCAAGGCGCTCATTGTCATGAATTTCGTAGAAATAGGTATCTTCGGCCTTCAGCATTTCGGCGGCCATGAGGCGGCGAGCGGCCCGGCCGGCCACATCCTGGAACGCCTCCAACTCCTGCATGATCTGGGCGAGACGACCTTGGCGATCGGTTGCTTGGAACAAGAAGCGTATGCAGCATTGTCCGTTGCCTTTTTCATGTTCCGGGACGATCTGCAAGGACAAATCTTCGATGGGCGTGCGGGGTTGCCCGCGGCGGAGCCAATCATCCAGCCAGAGTTGGTCAAAGATGTCGCTCAGGTCGCCATCGGCGACGGCCTCGCGGGTCAGTTCGGGGCCGGCGGATGTTTTTCGCACCACCACGGTGAAATCGGCCGCCTGCCGCGATTTGGCGGCTGCTTGTGCGGCGATGGTTGAAAGCGTATGGAACATCGATGCCCTCCAATCGCAACGGTTGTCATTGGTTAAGAGCCTGTCCAAAAAACAGTCAACTGCAATATTAGTAACGAATTAAAAATAAGTAATCATTGGCGATTCCGCCCTCACCCCCAGCCCCTCTCCCGACCAAACTTCGTTCGGTGCCCGGAGAGGGGAGGTTTTGTTAGTACCCCTTAAATGTTTGGGCGGTTGTCGCATTGCCTTGTCCGAGGGCGAGTGTACCTGCGTCGGCCGATGCGGCATCAGCCCGACAGGCCGCGGGGATAAGGCGGAGACGGCCGGGTGACCGCCTCCGCCGCTCCCCTGCGAGGAAACGGAAGTTATCGTTCCGTTGCACCCAAGTGCGACTTCGGCGTAATCGTAACGCTTGCCCCGGGCTCAATCTGGCTGCCGACGGGTTGCTCATCAGCGAGAAAAGCGCTGTTTGAGTTTTCCCGTAAACCCCAGGGCACATTCTGCGGCAACGACATACGCGCGGCGAGTGCCCGGGCAACGGCGCCAGCGGGGAGGCTGCGATCGACATTCTCGACAAACACCTGATGGGTGCCGGTCACGTCGCTAGCCTCGAAGCTGAACGCATCGGCTGCCGGGGAATCGCATTCCGCAACGGCGGAGTGGGGGTCATTCATAAGGACCTCACTTTCTGCGGGCCTTGCCCGCTCTGCCAGTTCTCCACGGCCTGGCACTCGAATCGCACATCGGCCAGGAGAGCTGTAGGCCAGACCAGCGACGAGGTTACCCAGCTAAGGGCATCGAGACTGGTCTTAAACAAACGTCTGATCAGCGCGATGGCGCTCCCGACAGATCCACCTCGGTCATAGGAGTCGCTTGCCGGGGCGTGCCGAACATGCCGACGCGCACCATGTTCCAACGGTTTTGGGCGTCAATGAGCACGTCGCGGAGGCAGGCCAGGCGGGCCGGTGCAAGGCGCTCACGGTCTACCGGCGCGGCCAGCGGGAAACGCAGGCGGAGGCAGTTGGGCTCGCAACAGAGCGACCCCTGACAGAGCAAAGGCCCGCTTTGGACCGTTAAACCGCCTGGAGGCAACCACGACTCGATCTCGCTGGGCGGCGGGCATTGCCAGCCGGCCGGCAGTTCCCCGGCCGCGGCGGCGGCGATCCATTGCAGGCAATCCTGGAACGGATCGGCGCCTTCGACGCTGTCCTCGTCCAACATTTCTTCTTGCTCCGAAAACAGACATGCCAGCGGCAAATGGAACTCGCGCGAAAGCCCATCGCCGTCGGCTACAATTTTCCATAAACCGGGAGACCCCAATTGGCCGTGCAAAGGGTCGATGTCCGCCGCCGCGGCGGTCTTCGCCACCAGCCAGTGCGGCCGCAGCGAGACGCTTAAGCCGTTGCGGCGGTAGCTGGACCTATTGTCGGCCGCGCGAAAACCCATTGTTTTTAACGTGCGCAGCAATTGGCTTTTTTGCGGATGGCATACGTTGTGTGCTCTTCCAGCAGATAATTCGTGCGGACTGTCGAGTTGGTTCATATCGGCGCCTTTCATTCGGATTTTAAAAACGGCGTGCGGGAGAGCGGAATGGAGCCGGTATTGGCTTGCCACCAGAGTGCGGCATCCACATTGAGCACGCCTGCGCTATCACGTTCATCGATTTGCACGGTTTGCATGCTTAGCGCCCCGTAGGCCATGAGCACCAGTTCTTTGACCGGGATGCCGCAGGGCAATTGGGGGCCAAGGCAAAGGGGTTGCCCTTCGCTGCCGACGCTGGCCAACCATACGCCATGCGGTTCGAGAATCTGGATGAAGGCGGTTCCCGGCAACGGCGAGCGGATGGCTTCGCGGGGATAGGTCAGTCCGAGGATCGCGTGATCGGCGATCCGCAGTTTGTTTTGCTCGTCAGGGCGGCAGGGGGTGGGAACGCGGAGCCACAGCATGGCCCGCAAGGCCATGGTCAACTCGAGGAGGACGACGTGGAAACGGCCGGGCGGAGCAATTTGGCTGAGGGCCAGGAGATCGCGGGCTTCGGCGGCTTTGCGTGCCCGCCAGGCCGGATCGCCGCCGTTTGTGGTTAAGGCTTCGTCCAACAGGCGCCGGTTCCGCTCGTTGAGCGTCACGTGCTCCAGGGTGGTGAGGCCATGCCGGGGTACGGCTTGGGGATCGTCCGACGACGACGCGGCTGTACTCTTGCGGGCAGTTATTTCGGTGATCTTCATTTTCCATTCTCCTCTTCTTTGCAGAGCACGGACCGGTCGTTGCAGCGGACGAGCACCCAAGCGGGCGTGCCGGCCCCCAATTGATTCAACGGCCGATCGAGCGATGCCCCGAGAGCGGCGGATGCTACAGGGCGATGCGAATAATAGGACTGCGGCCGGAGGGCGGCGCCGCATTGAAGACAGATTGCAGCGGCATCGTTCGGGCGGCAAAAGCACTGCACCGGTTGCAAAGATCCGCAGCAGGCGGCCCCTTGGACAAACAAGAGATCGTCGCCTACGAGGAAGGACAGGTCGGTTGGGGAATTGGCACAATTTTGGGGATCAGGAAGGGATTCCGGCGAAAAAGCGGCCCCATCCTTCCCAGGTACGTTGATGGCCGTCTCAGCAAGTTCCTTCAGGCTGTACGAATGAAGCGGGCGCTGGACGGAGATTGTATTCCAGGCGAAGTGCTCGCATGGGCAATCGGCCCGCTTACGGAGCGGCGAGACGGTAGTTTTATGAGTATAGCCGCAGTACTCGAGGATGCTGTCTTGCAGCGGCGCCCCGAGTTTCAGCACCAGGCGCAACAATTGCGTCATGGCCAGGTCGGCGGCCAAGTTGCAGAGAAAGCTGACGGACATTGTGGGCGGGAGATCATATTCCGCTGTCGCGGGGCCGTTGCCGCCGCAAGTGAATTTCGTGTGTCGATACATATGCAGTTCCTCTTCCTCGCCGAATGCGCATCGCGGACAGGGCCCGGAACCGTCGTGGTTTTGCCAGAGGCGCACTTGAGCGACCAGTGCATCGCCATACACGGACGCCTGCAACAAGGGCTTGCATAGATGGATGCAGCGCTGCCCGAGGTGGACCTCGGCGGCAAGATTGTCGGTGGCCATGACGACGAGGTCTACCGCGGCAAAGTCGCACATGCCGAGCGCCTCGACCGGGCCGACATACGTGTAGACCCGCGTAGCCGGGCTGATTGACTTGCAAAGCCGGCCCCAATGGAGCGCCTTGCTTCCGGTCACCTTGGGATCGATGAGATGGGTCAGAAAACTTTCCCGTTTGAACCGACTGGGATCCACGAGCCGGAGTTCCTTGATTTGCAGGCGGGCGAGGTGCATTGCAACAGCTCCGCCCACGCTGCCGTTGCCCACGATCATTACACGGAGGGCGTCCAGCGCCGCATCAACCGCTCTATGGGCGCCGATGAATATGGGCATCCGCGCACTGCGTGGCGCCGCGGGCGGGAGATCTGCCGCATTGGCAGCCGTTAAGCGGATCTCTCGGAATTGGCGGCTGTGCGTCTTACTCTTGGGGATCACGATTATAACTCTCCTGTGTTACCACCTGCTGAGTGCATTGCTGGCATTCGGTCATTAACTTGGCGCATTCCAGGCGTTGGTCGGCCGGTTTTTCTTCACCCTCGCAATGAAACGGCCGGCCGCACTTGACGCACGCGTAAATCGTGGTGGTTTCGGGGCCGATCGCGGTGCGGCAATACAGGCATATTTGGCCGAGATCGGCAGGGCGCGGCAGTCCGACATAGGGGCACGTGCGTAAAACAACGCGCATAAGATAATCCGAGCCGAGCGATATCTCGTCGCCGGGGTGGAGGATTTCCAGGCATTGAGCGGACAAGGCGTTTACTAGCAGTTGCCGGTTGCCCTGGGCGATCATCAGGAGGCAGGGTTTGCCCGCGACTTCGACGGATTCGCAGACGGCGATTTCTTCAGACCTGTCGGCCGGTTCCTGTTCGGCGCGGGGGGGCTGGCCTGGCGCGGCTGTCAAATAACAAATGCCGGACGAGGGGAGGTCCACCCACAGTGGTTGGTGTTTTTCCGTGGTCCCCCGATGCTTACCGCCATCTGCCACGGTTCATTTTTTTCGAAGAAGACTCTAAAATGCTGATTTTGGGCTTTCATCACAATCCCCTCCGGCAGTTATGAAGTTATGTAAATTCACTATTGTCTTGGGGTGCGATTCGCGCAATTCCGCGGTTATTTATGAAATGGAATGCTGGTTTGGCGTAACTTTCCTAAAAGTGATGATTTTGATGATTCATATTGATGATATCTTGATGCTAGCACTTGCCGATTTTTTTAGTCAAAACCCCTCTCTCGTGTGCTTGCACCATTCTTAAATATTATTATTCTACGGGAA
>CAWIRC010000002.1:0-803708 GCA_963838495.1 Pirellulales bacterium
TTTTCTCGGATAGTGGCGGATGGGATGTTCGCAGTCCGGTTGGCGGTCTGTCTTAGCAGTCCGTTGCGCGTTAGGCGGAAACTGCCTATCACGCAGAGAAGGCGTTGCAATACAGCAACTCCCTGCTAGAATGTGACTTGCGAAAAGTGTCTGCCTGCGCGTTAGGCCGCATATCTGACGCCTACAAGTTATTGGCAGAAACTCCCTATACACAAGGCAGCTGAGGGATCGATTCATGGATACGTGGAAGTTCTACGACATCACTCATCGTAGGCACGTGGTGTGCAATCCCACGAGCGAGGAGAAGCTCGCACGCTTGGTGGACCTGGTGCAGCTTCCGACAGCCGCACGTGTGGTTGACATCGCCTGCGGGAAGGGCGAATTCCTGATACGTCTGGTGGAGGCATACGGAGTGCGCGGCGTAGGCGTGGACCTCTCGCCCTTCTTCATCGCCGACGCAGAACGAAGGCTCAGAGCGCGTGTGCCACAGGCAGGAATCACCTTCACCCAAATGGATGGCGCTGATTTCAAACCCGACAAGCCAAACAGCCTCACTCTAGCTTCGTGCATTGGGGCGAGCTGGGTTTTCGGCGGGCACGCGCGGACTCTGGACGCGCTCGTCGGCATGGCCGAGCC
The DNA here is from genome assembly GCA_963838495.1 of Pirellulales bacterium. Classification (GTDB taxonomy): domain Bacteria; phylum Planctomycetota; class Planctomycetia; order Pirellulales; family Thermoguttaceae; genus JBEKIK01. Next base: position 637 of record CAWIRC010000002.1, read on the forward strand.
CGACGGCTGGGTGATAGTGGGGGAGCCGTACTGGTTGCGGGAGCCGTCGGACGAGCACTTGCGGGCGTGTGGGCTAACAAGAGATGCCTTCGGAAGCCACGCGGAAAACGTTGAAGCAGGAGAACGGCGAGGGCTCGACCTCGTGCACACTCTGGTGAGCAGCAAGGACGACTGGGACCGATACGAAGGTCTTCAGTGGTATGCGATGGCGGACTACGCGCGCACCGACCGAGATGACGCTGATCTTCCAGAACTGCTTGAGCGCGTGGCGAAGGAGAAATCAATCTACTTGAGGTGGGGTAGAGACGCCTTGGGCTGGGCGATCTACGTATTCAGATGTCCACCCGCTCGGGGTACTGAGGCGGTGTCGGGTGCCTAAATAGCGGTTGCAGCCGACTGTCCCATCAAAGGACCATTTTTATAATCTGACAAACTCCTACCAAATTGATAGAATGCAGGTAGATTTACTGTCCCGGTAAGTTAACGATTTTCGGAATGCACGAACTTGGCTGGATCACTTGGTTCAGCCGTGCACACCTAATAGCTGGCAGCGTTTCAGCGGCTGCCTTGATGTCCGACCTTACCTGCCCCGTTAACCGGCGGGTCGCCTGTTAGATGCCCTTGTGGGAGCAGCAGGACAATGCCGCCGGATTCTCTTGATCTGTATATGGATCACTAGCGTGACACAAGTTAAGGCAATAACTATCTGATTCGACTGTACTACCCTACCAATGGAACGGGTCCTCAAAGGCTTTCTATTATCGCGCAGGAAATTCGCTGATATCGCGCAGGAAATTCGCTGAAATGGGCCCTAAAAAATCTGAGGCTACATCATAGATAAATATTGACAAGTAATATAAGCGTGGTAATTTGGATAGATGTTAAGAGCGGTACTTGTCACGCATATTAACTAATTAGGGGAATTCATAGTAGTTTTACGGTATATCTGGTGCCAAAGGGGTCATTTTGTGGCGCGTGCTTGAGCGGGATTGCTTAGCCATCCCGTTCAGGAGGTCGGATTATGATTGCCCGACAATCGTATCGATTCCACACTGGCGCTGGTCGGCGTAAGCGAGTTGTACATTCGCGTCATTTGATGTTTGAGACTCTAGAGCGGCGCAGTCTTCTATCGGCGACTGTACCGGTCGATCCTCTCGCCATCTATCCGGGTCTTGTCAACCGGCAGGTAACCTCCGATGCTAATGTTCAGCAGATGCCGTCGATCGCGGTGGATCCGTTGGACGCTAAGCACCTGGTGCTGGCCTTCATGGACTATTCCCTGGTGCAGACTGGCTATGCGGGGATAGGCGTGGCGGCGTCTCGTGATGCCGGAGACACGTGGCAGTACAGTTCGGTTCCGCTTCCCTCGGGCTTTGAGCAGGGGGCGGCCGACCCGATCGTGCGTTTCGATGATCAAGGTCACGTCTTTGTCAGCTTCATGGCGGTCACGTACTTGGGCGAGAACGCGCCACTGACCAATCCTAATTACGAGGATCGTGCACTCGGGATACAATCCAATAACGGCATTTTTGTGGCGCGCAGCGATGACGGCGGCTTGACTTGGAACGCCCCGACGACGGTGGTTTCCAACTCGTATCTAGATCACGATGTGATTTTTGACATCATTCCTGATCTGGCGGTCGATACCTACACGAATAGTCCTTATTACGGCAACATGTACGCGACTTGGACGCGGATCTATCCGACCGGCCAATTTCCAGGCCACCCGGAATATCAAGGAGGCACCGATGTTATGATCGCGGTCTCCAGCGATGGAGGCCAAAGCTGGGAGACCCAAGTGCAGCAGGATCAATCCGGCGATTCCATTTCGGTCATTCAGGATCCAATAAACGCGGACGGCGGCCTGCCCGGCGTAGGGGCCGTCACCCAGTCCCAGTTGGCGATCGGCGCGGACGGTAAAATCTACCTCTCCGAGTTTGGCGGCGGAGATTTCGCCATTAACGTGTCGAGCGACGGCGGTAAAAGTTTCCTCCCTCCCAACCATATGACCGGGCGGCAACTTGCCTTCGGCACGGGGAATCTGACCTGGGTGAGCGAGGACGGTCTGCCGACCAATCAGTTCCGCACCTGGTCAGTGCGGGAAATTGCCGCCGATCCTACCCATCCGCAACAATTCTATGCGGTAGACGTGATGCCGGTAACGGACAAGCTCGGGGAGCGGATTGACGCGGCCGACGTATTTTTCGCCGCTTCAAGCAACTCCGCCGACGCTTGGCAAAAGGCCAAGGTTTTAAATGACGACAACGGCGGCCAGAGTGCGACCGGTTCAAGCACGGAAGATGTCATCTCAGGTCAGGCGATGCCGCGATTGGCAGTCGACGCGCAAGGCAACATCGGCGTGATCTGGTACGACACGCGGCGCGACCCGGCCAATCACCTGCTGGACGTCTACGGCACGGTGAGCACTGACGGCGGCCAGACCTTTAGCCCGAACTTCCGCCTCACAAGCATCTCCTTTGACGCCGATAGAGGCAGTTTTAGCGACGCGGCCGGCAACGATGATTATTATCTGGGCGATCACCTCGGCCTGGCGATGGCCGACGGCACGGCCTATGCCGCCTGGACGGATACACGCATGGGCAACCAAGACATTTACTTTACGAAATATCCCATCCGGCCGGCCGTGCCGCCGCCGAACGATCGCTACGAGTCCAACGACACCCCGGCGACGGCCACGAATCTGGGCGCGTGGTGCACGCGCACCGTGCCCAAGTTAGTGATCGCGGCGGGCGACGAGGATTGGTTCCGTGTCGAAGCGGCTGCCACGGGCGATGTGGTGGCCTCGGCTATGCTCGACGGCCAAACTGCCTCGTCCGATGGTCTGCGAATCGAACTCTGGGACGAAACCGGCTCAACTCTTTTGGCCAGCGGAGAAGATGTTCTCGGCGAGGCGCAAATCGTGATTGGCCAGGAGATTCGTTTGCCTGGTCACTCCGGGCAAAGCTACCTGGTGCGGGTGCTGGGTGCAAGCAACACGGAGAACGTGCCTTACAGTTTACACCTCCAGTCGCTCACCGCCGACTTGGGCACGTGCGTTTTTACCCGGGTGGACGGGAGCATCGAGTCTGGGGGCGCCGCGCTTTACCGCGTGACCGCGGCCGCGGCCGGCTCGCTGGATGTCCAGTTGACCAGCGGCGACAACGCTCAGGGAGAGTTCAACTTTCAGATTCTCGATCCGGAAACCCTTGCCGTGCTGGCAACCAGTCCGTCCGGCCCTTCGCTTGCGGCTTCCTCTTTGGAACCGAACGACTCGATCGGCCAGGCAAACGAAACCGGACTGGCTGGGCCGGGATCGGCGACCATTGACGGCCTGATTGGCGACGGCGTCTTCGGTGGCACGACTGGCGACTACGATTTCTACCGCTTTCTCGCAGCCGCAAACGAGATGATCGCGGTCAATCTGGATCCCAAGGTCTTCAGCAGCAGCCTGGATGGCGTGCTCGTGCTCTACGACAGCGCCGGCAACGTCCTGCATCAGGAAGATTCGGGCAGTAACGGTGACCCCGAATCGTTTAGCTACCTGACCCAGTCCGCCGGCGATTATTATCTGTGCGTCTACGGTTTCGGAAGCGATCTTCCTACTGACCCATCTATTCCGGACACAGGGCATGGTGTCGGCAGCGGCGGGCAATACCGCCTCACGATTACGGCCAAGGCCGTGGGACCGGGCGCAATCAAAAATGCGACTTTCCCCATCCAACAGGGCCAAAGCCTGCTCCTGCTGGTCTCCGGCGAGGGGACATCCAGCGGCAACTTCTGCCTGCAACTCACAAATCTCGACCAGTTTTCAGTAACCAAAAATGCATCCCTCTTTGTCCCGGACGGTCTGGGTGCTTCGTCGGTGGCGATGGACGATCTTAACCGCGACGGTAAGAAGGACTTAGTAGTTGCCAACACGCTGAGCAATACAATCAGCGTGTTTTTGGGTAACGGCGACGGCACCTTTCAATCGCCTCGCCAATTTCAAATCGGCGCCTTCGCGACCTCGATTCGAGGATTGCTCCTACAGGGGTTGCCCAGCTATGGTCGGGCCGTTAGCGTTGCGGATATAAACGGCGATGCGATTCCCGATGTGATAGTTACAAACTGTTCTTCCGCCGATGTCTCCGTGTTGTTGGGACGGGGGGACGGTACGTTTGTGTCTCAGCGCCGGTTTGATGCCGCCACGTCGCCCATTGCCCTGGCCGTGGGGAACCTCAACGGCGATCAGAAGCCCGATCTGGTAGTGATCGACTCGCCCCAAGGATCCGAGGTTACAGTCTCTGCTCTCATCGGCCGGGGGAATGGGACTTTTATGCCCCAGCAATCCCTGCTTTTACCGTCTAATGGAGCCTATCCTCCCGGCGATGTTGTGATAGCCGATTTTAATAATGATGGATATGCCGATCTGGCCGTCAGCGGCCGCAATAAACCGGGTGTTGTGATCCTTCTTGGAAACGGCGACGGAACGTTCAGGGATGGCGGGACCATTGATAACAATAACATGAGTCAAAGTTTGACGGTGGGCGATGTCAACGGCGACGGCAACCCTGACATTATTAACACTTGGGACGATCAAAACGGCTGCTCGGTTTTTTTGGGCAATGGAAACGGCACGTTCCAAAACGCAATGTCTTCCATCTTTACAGGCCAGAACCCGGTTGCCGTGGCGGTCGTCGATATTGGGAGCCAAGTTACGCTCCCCGACGGATCGATTGTACTGGGAGCGCCGGATGGAAATCTTGATCTCGTGGTGGCCAATTGCGGAGTAGCGAGATCTAACTCTGTTGTCGGTGTTCCTGAAATCGTGCTCCTTCCCAATCTCGGGTTTGATGCGCAAGGCCGGTTCCTCGGTTTTGGTCGGCCCATCCAACTTGCAAAGGCCAAGGCGCCTCAGGCATTGGCAGTCGGTGACCTCAACGGCGACGGCCTGCAGGATATCGCCGTAGTGGATCGGGATGGGATTTTGACGATCTTTGGCAACCCGCCGACGATTGCACCCAACAACACACCCCAGACCGCCCGCGATCTGGGCGCCGTGGTCCATCTCGCGGAGCCCACGCTGACCATCGTCCCCGGCCACGAGGATGCCTACTACAAGCTTTCCGTGCCGACCGAATCCGTCGCGGGCGCAGGCGACGAAATCATCGATTTCTCCGCCCTGTTCCAGTACACCGAAGGGGCTGGACTTTCCATGGAAGTCAGCATCCGCAATGCGGACGGCACGGCCGGCAATCTGTTGGGTTCCGGGGAACGATTGCGGATCCAAGCCCATCAGGGGGAAGAACTCCTCTTGCATGTCTTCGGCGTTACAGGCGCCGACAGCGCCCGTGGAGCCGGGGCTTATACCCTGGTGATCGATGTGCTGCCACAGGTTGCCGCAATCGACGCCGAGGCATTGTTGCCGGGCGGGAATGGCCGACCCGGAGGGCCGACAACCAGCATTGTCATCACCCTGCAAGGGGATCGGCTCGATCCAGACGCCGCTGAGGATACGGCCAACTACACGGTGACCTACCTGGGCCAGGACGGCCTGCCCGGCACGGCGGACGATCGAGTCATCGCCCTGTCGAGCATCGTTTACAATCCAGGGGCCAACGTCGAGGTGTCCAGCGGCCAGAACTTCCCCACTGCCGTCAGGCAAACGGTCACACTCCTTGTCGATGATCTTTTGCCGGCCGGGTCATATATGATCCAGCTTTCCCCGCGGATTCAGGCCGCGGCGTTTACTGAGGGGGAACTTGATTTGCTTGCCGATAAATTGAGTTTCAACGGGCATCCGGTGGTCTCGGACAGGGCGGCCAAATCACCGAAGGAATTCGCCTCAAAGCAGTGGATCTGGTGCTGCAATCCGGTGCGCTGGGAAATCTGGACGTCTTCGAAAAGGGCACCCAGTTCTTGACCCAGCTTCAAAACGATCTTGGGGCGACGTTGGATGCGATCCTCACACGCCTGGGAGATGATCCGTCGGTGATCACTTCGATTTCCAGGGACATCCTGGAGCGGTTGGGAAAAAGTCTTGGCGAGCCCGGCCATCGACCGACTTCGATCTTGGCCATCTTTCTCGACCCGGTTTCCTACGGTCTGGCCAGTCTGGCCAATGGCGGCAGGACCGTGTACAACCTGCAAACCGACACCCTGTCTAACAGTCTTTCCAAGACATTCGTCGAGGTGGGCGGCAACGTGGAGCTAATCGTGGTCGCCAATGCAGCGGGGACTTACCAGTTGAATATCGCCGACGTGCCAAAACTGGCCCGCGGCACCGCGGTCTTATTGGGAGCCAATGGGGACAAAGTGGATACGCAGCTTACGACCGAGGCAATCCGGCAGGGGCAACGCAGTTTTACGCTGTCGATGGATAGCGATCCCCCGCCCGTCAATCCCCCGTCCGTCAATCCCCGCCCGTCAATCCCACGCCAAATAATCCCCCGTCAGGCAATCCACCGTCCAACAGTTTCTCAGCCGCCAAAGCAGCCTTCCTGATTGCCTCTTTGGCCCATGCCGCGACAACCCTGGAGGTATCCGCGACGCCATCTCAAGAGTCTATACCTAGCTCCGAGGGTGGCTATTCTCCGCCAACGGATACAGCGACTGGAGGTGCGGATTCGGCCCGATTAGATTCGTCCCTTGGCACGGACGTGCCTTACACCGGCGGCGGCACAACGGATAAAAAAAGCGAACCGGCTGACAAAGCGCAGCCGGATAACAAAGTGCAGCTGGATAACAACATGGAGCAGCTGGATGGAAACTCGGAGGACGCCCCTAAAGAGACCGGCGATATCATCCTTTTCATCAAGTCGTTATTGGACGCCCTGAGGAAAGCACTGTCATTGTAGACTCCGCCCGGCCGCAGGCCGACTCAATGAGCCTTATACTTTTCGGCAGCAGAATTGTCCAGGAGGCGCTGAAAGTCAGACCTGTTGCGTAGAGGCTCAAAGTCCGGTTCCCGTCGGATTTGTTCCAGTTCGTCGGCAATAGCGCCTTCTCGTTCAGCGCGCTGGACTGCCCGTTGCAGCAAAGCCACGGCCAAATCCTGGCGGTTGGCAGCCTGATCATCGTGCAAGAGTGACAGCCTAACCTGAATACAGGCCAAATTGTGCAGGACGAGGTAATCCTCGGCCCCGTTGAGCAGGGCATAAAGACTCTCGATGCCGGCGGCCGCGGGGATATTCAGCCGGGCATTGGCGTAGCCCAGTCCCGCGCGAGCCCAGGGATTGGCCGGATCGCGCTTCAGCGCCCAAGAACAATCGGCTTGACCCTCGGCATATCGCTCGGCCAAGAGATATGCCCAGCCGCGTTTGATGTGCAGCTTGATATGGTCCGGGGACAGTTCCAGGCCTTGACTGTAGGCTTGGATTGCATCGGGCACTCGACCGTAGCGCTCGAAGGCAACACCCAGGTCGTCGAACAGTGCAGCGGACTGATCGCCCAATTCCACGGCTTTTTGCAGTTGCTCTAGCGATAGGTCCAATACTTGTTTTTGCACGGCCTCGCGCAACTCCTTTTGCACGATTGCCGGCAATTCGGAACTGAGGTGGAGCAGGTGTCGCCCCCGTTGCTCGTAGGCTTGAGGCGACTGGGGATTGAAGTCAGGTCCGGCCTCCAGGCGGGCTAGAGCCGTCAGGTCCTCCAGTCCCGCTTCGGCTTTGTGGAGCAAGAAGAAAGTCTTCGCCCGAACGGCATAAACAGGCAAGAAGCTCGGCCGCTGGGCAACCACATAGTTGAACTCCTTCAGGGCCTGGTCAAGGTCGCCAAGGTCCAGATAAATCTGTCCGCTGTAGAAGGCGGCTTCGATCAGCGCGGGTTTTCCCGGCGAGGCGTGCAAGAGGGTTTCGAATTCATCCAGGGCCTCAGCAAACTTCTGCTTTCCCTGGAGCCACAAGGCGACACCGTAGTTGAGCCTGGCGGGCAGAAAATCGGGGTGCTTACCGGCCGTCCGCTTCAGGTCGCGCTGGGCATCCTCGAAACGCCCAAGCAGTGCCCAAGCCAATCCTCGAGTGCTGTATCCCCACGGCGCTTCCGGCCTGAGGGCAATACAGGTAGTGAAGGCTTCGACCGCCTCCGACCCTCGGCCCAGGCTCAGATAGCAGCGTCCCAGTTGGAGGTGAGACCAGTAATGATGCGGATCGATCTCCAAGGCTTCATAATAGGCTTTTACCGCCTTATCCAAAAGGGACCATTTGGCTTCTCGGCTAGCGCTGTCTTGGATTGCGTCCGCCGCGCGGGCGAGTTGCATTCGGTAATTCTCCCCTTCAAGAAAATGATCCAGAGCGCTGGACCGCGTCGCCGGATCGTCCGCAAGCTGGTCCGCACGGACCGCTTCGGTCTCCTCCTTTAAAGAGCGGAGCACGCGTGCCTGGAGCCGATAGTAGCTTCGGGAAGGTTCCCTGAGAGAAGCAGCTTGTTCAAGCAAGTCGAGGAGTTCCTTAGGGTCTTCTGTGTCTCGGGAGAGTCCTGCCTGCACCCGCAACAGAAGTAATTCATAAAGGTCTTCTTTTACCGGTCCAATTTCTTCATACAAGGGAAGACGTTCCATCCGGTCTCCCCATTTCTTGATCGCAGCCATGGCGACTTGGGCAAGCCTCGCCCCGTTCAAGGTTGTAGTAGGGGACCCGTTCGTCGGATGCGTCCGTGCCGCCGATGTAAAACTGCGTCTCATCCTTGAGATAGCGGAAGTTGGCCACGTTTTGACGGGCCTCCTCCTGTAGTTCGAGTCGATGCGCCTGCCGCAGCTTGGCGAAGCCAAAGAGGATTGCGGCTACTACTAGGATTGCCGCCATGGTCCTGCCCAGTGCCTGTCGATGCCGTTTCATCCATCGCCAAGCACGCTCGAAGATCCGTTCCCGGTAGACGGACACCGGCTCACCGGCCAGGAATCGCTCGACGTCCCGGGCCAGGTCCTGCGCAGTCGGGTAGCGATCTTGTGGATAGTGAGTGATCGCCTTCAGGCAAATTGCTTCCAGCGGCGGTGCGATCTCTCGGTTGATTTTTCGCGGGGCGACGGGATCGACGGTTCGGGCCAACTCGACCAGTTCCGTGTAGCTCGAACCGCAGCGCGGCGGCTGATTGGTGAGGATTTCGTAGAGCGTGGCGCCCAGCAGATACACATCGGTCAGCGGATCGGCGATATCCGCACGCCCTTCAGCCATCTCGGGCGACATGTAGGGAGGCGCGCCAAAAATCGACCCTCCGTGAGTCTCGGTCGATCCGTGTGAGTAGCTCAGCCGCACGGATGGAGGAGCACTTTCGGTTGTGCTTTCCTCGGTTTCCGTGATCACCTTGGCCAACCCCCAATCCAAAACGAGCGTTTCGCCGTAGGGGCCAAGCATGACGTTATCCGGCTTGAGATCACGGTGAACCACGCCGCGACTGTGCGCAAAGGCCACGGCCTGGCACAGGTCGACAAAGGCCTTCAACAACCTCTTCCACTCGACTTCTCGATCCGAACCCGCCGGTCCATGCGGCGAATAATAATGCCGGATGGCCTCTTTGAGGGTCCTTCCGCGGACGAATTTCATCGCATAGAAAGGTCGCCCTTCCGCGTCCCGGCCCAGTTCATGGACCGGCACGATGGCCGGGTGCTCCAACTGGCCGGTGATCTGTGCCTCGATGCCAAAACGGTCTTGTAGTTCCGTGCGGTCGCTCCGCAGTTTCTTTACCGCCACCTGGCGATTGATCTGACGGTCTTCGGCCAGCCATATCTCTCCCATGCCCCCACGGGCAATAAAGCGCCGAACACAATAGCGATCGCCGCATTCGGAAGGTACGGCGGAATGATACACTCCCGTGGGCGGCACGGAGGTCCACCTGGCCGGCAGCCCGAAAAGGCTCCGCCAGGCGTATCATATCGTCATGCTCTGCAAAGAACGCCCTCAGTTCGTCCGCCAACTCCGGGTGGCACGCCAGCAGTTCCTGCTGATCCGGCGCCTGCTTGGCTTCAACCGCCTTAAGGTAATCGGCGAGGACCGCTTGTAGTTTCTCATCGGGGGTGGTGGGACGATATTCTATGGTGAACGGCACGGGGTCCTGCTGGCTGGCAGCCCGAGAAGGCTCCGCCAGGCGTATCAGCCCGTCGTGCTCTGCAAAGAACGCCCTCAGTTCGTCCGCCAACTCCGGGTGGCGCGCCAGGAGTTCCTGCTGGTTTGGCGTCTGCTTGGCTTCAACCGCCTTGAGGTAATCGGCGAGGACCGCTTGCAGTTTCCCGTCACGGGTTGAGAATCCTTTTTTTTCATCCGCCATTCTTACCTCCAGACCTACACTGGCCAGCGCGAACGTACGCCTGATATAAGCATCCCCCGAGTTGTTTCTTCTCTACTGATCTACCCGCTAATATGACCGCTCAATTCGACTGAGCAACTGGGCAGGACTGATTGTGCCGAATTAACCCTCTTACCGTCCTAGGGCCCATCGCCGCCCAGCCGATGCGCAGCCACGAAAAAACCGCGGAAAACCGCCTGTACAAAGGCCGGGTTTGCCGAACCATAACACCCGCCGGGCTCAATGCTTATCCGCTCCAGCGGGTGTGACATACTTCATTTGCTGGCGCAACTGCTTTAGGCCGCGGTGGAGCAATCCAGCCGCGGCCGACTCGCTGCGGCCCAAGTGCTCGCCGACCTCCGCCAACGAACAACCCTGGAAGTAATAGAGAACCACCGCCTTACGCTGGTCTTCCGGAAGTCCTTCAACTATTTTAGCTATATCGAAAACTTCTTCCATGCGGATGACTTGCTGGCTAGCGGTCGATTGCTCGGCCGCCAACCAAAGTTCCAACCTGGCAGAAGACTCATCGATCGCCGCCTGGAGCGACAGCTCCCGAGAGACATCACGCCGGGCTCGGTGCAAGTCACGCACGCAGTGCAGCAAGGTTCTAGCCAAGATCTGCCGCAGCCAGGCTGCCATCTCTCCTTCCGAGGTTCCCCGGAACTGATTCCGGATTTGGCAAGCCTGCAAGAGCGTCTGCTGGACCAGGTCCGAAGAGTCGAGTTTGCTCCGAAGCCTTCGATCCAGCTTGCACTCAGCCAACAGACGCAAGTAGGGGCGGTACCGCTCCATGCCTAAATCGCCCTCGGCCGTCGTGTGCTCCATCGGCAAACCTCCTGCGAATCAGTATGCCGCTTCACGCTTACGATCGCATCCTACTTAAGGATTCAAAAATATTCCGGTAAGTCTGTACCCCAGCACCCAATATATCCAAGGATTCTCGTCCGGACAAGAGACGTTTGGAAATAAAGCTTTGCTTACCGGTTCATCTCTTGACCGTACCAGAATCAAGACAATACTCGTTGTATAGGCATATTCCTAGAAACCATTCATGGCTTCCAGCAGATCCGGTTTGATGTCGAAAATCAGATCCAAATTACATAGCTTGAATATCTCCAAAATGTCCGGAGAAAGACTGCATAATTTCATTGTGCCGTTGCGGACTTTCACTTTGCGTTGCATTGAGATCAGTTTGCCTAGAACTTCACTGGAGAGAAACTGCACGGAGGAAAAATCCAATAGCAATTTCCTGTTGTCCCTCTCAGCCAATTTGTACAGTTCTTCGCCCAATTCCATGATCTCGTATCTGTCAATGATTTGCCGGTCACGGAACTGGACAACCGTGACGTCACGGACTTCGCGGACGTCGAAACGTTTAAAAGTAGTCATTGGACGAGCCCTCAACTGCAAGTAAATTGTACCCTAAAAAGAGAAGAACATCTATAATACGACTTTACCTCGGATGGAACTCGATCAATCGAGGTTTTTCCATGCACAATAGCGCCGCAAACACCCGTTATGATATTATTAGACGGTTGGCTGTCAAGCTGGTGTCCCCCTGACTTATGCCCACTTTACCGCTTCTGTCGAAATTGGCTTTAGCAAGGCGAAAACTGCTTGCGTGGCAGTGGGTTTGCGCTGATTTGTTTCATAACCATGTGCTATCTAAAAGACTTTCGAGGGGCCGCCGGTTTTCACGAGCAACAAAATAAGGGGGGGATGAGTCAGTAGTCCGGATACTTGAAAAATTCTCTGATTTAAGTATATTAAAATTTATCTTAATCGACTGACCCCATAATCGAGGCAGCGTTCGCACCGGACCCAAGCCACCATCGGCTTCAAAAGGCATGATATTGCCGGGTGAAATTTCACCGCCAAGCCACTTGCAACGGTCGATTCTTTCGGGTCCCTCACTTGGTTTTCTTCCGGCCGGGCGTCTTCGTTGAAATGGCGTGATAACAACCATAGTATCGCCAGGCGCATCTCGCCTAGTGACAACGGAAGCCCAGGGAAAGGCATACTCACGTGAGTCGAAACACCTTTTTATGTATAGCGAGATTGTGGTGATCGCCATCAGGCACAGAACGTTGATTTGTTGTTGGTTGATCTACGTATGTGCGTCCGCTTCGATTGCGCTGGCGCAAGTGAAAGGTCCGCTTGGATACTACCCAATCTCGGTCGAGCCGGGTTGGAGCGAAACACAGCATGTGCTCTACGGCTTCGTTCCGAACGATCCTTACTTTCCTTACAACTCGCCGTCGGGATACAAAGGCCAGTGGTATCTACAGAACCAGACGCCGGGCGGCGGGCCGGATATAAACGTCACTGGGGCGTGGAACCGGAACGTAACGGGCAGCGGCGTGACAATCGGCATCGTGGATGATTGCCTCGAACGGACGCATCCGGACCTCAGCCCGAATTACGTGTCTGCCGACAGTTGGGATTTCGGCCAAAACGATAATGATCCAAGCCCGGTTTGGTCGACTGACCAGCACGGCATTTCCGTTGCCGGAGTGGCCGCGGCCCGCGGAGGAAACGGGATCGGCGTGACGGGGGTCGCTCCTTACGCGGGGCTGGCCGGCCTGCGCATCGACTTCAACAATCAAACCGATGCGATGTTCGTCAACGCCACCCTGTATCATTCCAGCGGCGCGAACACGAGCATCAAAGTCAAGAACCATAGCTACGGTTTTTCCCAGCCGTACATTCCAGTCATCGATGAACTGAGCGCGCTGGCCACGTCCGCGGCTGCCGGGACCATCCACTGCTTCGCCGCGGGCAATGAGCGCGCATACCATGAACAATACTTTATCGATGCAAACGGCAACGGTTCCTTCGATCCGGACATCGATTATGCCGTGGACGGAGACGCCAACAAGAAGCCTTTGCAGAACTCACCCAACGCCATAGCCGTAGCCGCCTTAGGGGCGAACGGCAAGTTTGCTTCATATAGCGACTGGGGGGCCAACATATTCGTCACGGCACCGTCAAATGGCTTCGCCGGCTACGGCATCACCACCACGGACCAGACCGGCAGCCTGGGCTACAACACCACCGGGACGAGCCCTGAATTGCCCAACAAGGACTATACCTCGCAGTTCGGCGGCACCTCCGCGGCCTCGCCGGTGATCTCGGGGGTCATGGCGCTGGGAAAACAGGTGAACCCCAACATGGACGTGCGCATGGCGAAATGCTTGCTGGCCCTCACCTCCGTTAAGGTCGACCCGACTGATAGCACCACGCATGGCGGTTGGGTCACTAACGGCGCGGGCTACCACTTCGATGAAAACTACGGCTTCGGGCTGGTAAACGCGGATGCCTTCACCCAGATGGCCGCACAGGCCACCGGACTGACCGGCGTCGGTACCCAAGACACAGGCTTGATTAATGTTGGTGCAATCATTCCTGACGCCGACCTAAACGGCATCTCGCGGTCGTTTTCACTTTCCACCGCCGGAAAATTAGAAGACATTCTAGTTCATTTGAATATCACCCACACCCGGCGGGGAGACATCGAGGCGTTCCTTACCTCTCCCAGCGGCACAACTAGCCAACTGATGTACCACAACGGTCTTGATTCGTGGGACAACATCGATTGGATGTTTGATACCAACGCCTTCTGGGGTGAGAATCCGCAAGGGACCTGGAATCTCGAGGTTCGGGACTACTACGCCGGTGACGTGGGTCTGTGGAACTCCTTCGATGTGACAACCAACCTGGGATCTCTGGTGTTTGTCCCCGAGCCTCCGACATTCGTGCATCTGTCGGGTATCATGACATGCATGATCGGCTGGATTTTCCTGCGGCGCCGAAAGACCAACTTCAAATAAGACGCGAATCACCGCCGCCGTCCATTTCTTGCACTTCTGGCTACTCATCAGTGGTCATCATTTTCTTCATCGCAACAAATCTAGAAAAAACCGCCACACTACCGTGTCATTTGGGCTCTATACCTTTATGTAATGATCGCTCGGCCAAAGATCGTCCTTTCACGGCACGCCTCTATTGGGTTGTGACCAAATATTACAAAAATCCACCTATTGGTAGACTACCCTACCCCTTGACAAAAGTAGAAACCTCCTTTTATATTTAAGATGTGTTTTTTGGGTTTGAGAGTGAGCAAATCCAAGATGAGAAAATAAACCTGGTCTGCTTCATCATACTGTGAGTACCAAGGGAACTCCTTGTCTATTTTAGGATGCACATCAAGACGGGATGTTTCCTGATTATCACTATGGTTGTCGATTGCTGGGGAATGCATAGGCAACCGCCGACTCGAGGGAGAAGTGCCATGCGATTGCAAAGATGCGCACTGCGATGGAGCACGGTGGCGCTGGTTGCCGCGATGGTTCTGGCAGCGACGGAGACGGCGCGGGGAACAGATTACTACTGGATAAATCCCTCCGGTGGTGATTTCAGTAATGGCAGCAATTGGGATCTCAACCAAATGCCGCCGTCCGATGGCAGGGCCTTTTTCGATTTGGCAAGTGCTACCTACACAGTGACTTTCCCCGCCGGTTATAGTTACCTTAATGACCTTCTCATGATTAGACCATCTAACGATGTGACATTCGCTTCCTCGGGTGGAACGACGCAGACCTATAATTCCGATATTGTGGACATACAAGGCACACTCACTTTAGGAAATCTCGGCAATCCCTTGAACCTGGCCACAAATAACTTTTGGGTCTATCAATCTGGAGTCCTAAATGTAAACTTCGGGACTATCACAACCACATCCCTCGTTAACTACGGCACCGTCTCACAAACCGGCGGCACCATGACTGGAAACGGGCAGTGGGTCATTACCGGCGCCGCAGGCACTTACAATCTCTCCGCAGGCAAAACTGTCAAATCCTCGTCAGGCGCCTATCAAGATTTACTGATAGGCAACGGTGGAACTGGAACAACCGGCACGCTGAACCTCAGCGGCGCCGGCTGGCTAGATATTCAATCCGACGAGATCATGGTCGGCGAAGGATCATACAGCAATGGTACTTTGACTATGTCTGGCAATTCTATAATCACCATGAATACCTCCGCCACTTCGTTCAATTATTTTTACATTGGACGCTTGGGCGCCACGGGTGTCATGACGATGAGCGATAACGCAAGTCTTCAGAAAACCAGTAACCAACCCATTGTTGTAGGCGGCGGTTGGGGTGAGGGTGGAGGCGGACCCGGCAACGGCACCTTGACCATGAACAATAATGCCTCAATTACCGCTAGCGGAGAATTTTGGATTGGTGAGGCAGGCGGCTCCGTTGGCACTGTTACCTTAAATAATAGTTCATCAATCACGACCAATAACTGGTTCTGTGTCGGCCGCGAAAACAGCGGCGGCAATGCCACTCTCAATCTTAACGGAGGCTCCATAACCAAAAATGGCGCAGGCAATTTCATCATCGGATCCCTAGGCGGAACCGGCACCGTTTATCTCAACTCCGGTACAATTTACAACAACGGAGATCTGGTCATTGGTGAAAATAGCGGCGCTACTGCCAACTTCTATCTCAATGGCGGCTTGGTGCAAGCGAAACAGGTTACACAATACACCGGGGATGGCAACCCCGCTTTTTCAAATTTGTATTTAAACGGCGGGACGCTCCAATCCACCATTAGCACCAACGATTTTATAAATACAAACTTATCTGTGAAAATACAAACTGGCGGAGCGATACTCGATACTAATGGAAATGACGTCACTATTCAGGCCCAACTGCAAGAAGATGGCTCGCACACAGGAGGAGCCTTGACCAAACTCGGTACCGGCACACTGACACTCTCCGCAAGCAATTCCTACAGTGGCGCCACGACAATCTCCGGTGGAACGCTCTCAGTTAGCCTATTGGCTAACGGTGGAATGGCCAGCGGCATCGGCAGTTCGTCCAATAGCGCTGGCAATCTGATAATCGACGGTGGCGTCTTAAAATACATCGGCGCCGGCAATAGTACCAACCGGCGCTTCACATTGACCCAGAACAGTGGCGCTTGGATGCCTCAGGCGCCGGGGCTGTCAGTTTTACCAACACCGGCTCTGTGGCATTTTCCGGCTCGGGCACCCGTACGTTAACCCTCACTGGCACGAATACCGGCAATAATACTCTAGCGGCGAGCATCGGCAACGGGTCCGGCGGAGCGACCTCTTTGCTCAAATCCGGGACGGGAACATGGATCCTTACGGGGACCAATGGCTACGCCGGCAACACGCTAATAGGTGGCGGCACACTGGTGGCCAAAAAGTCGGCGTCGTTGCCGGGATACAATGCGCCCGGTAAGGTAACAGTAAATGAAGGCGGCACAATTGCCGTTCGGGCCGGAGCCGCCACGGGCGAATGGGCTGACTGGGAAATCGACGCCCTGCGAAGTCATGCCGTCTTCAATAGCGGCTCTTTCCTGGGAATCGACACCACCAGCAACAATTTCTCTTATAACAGCGCCATCGGAGAAAGCCTAGGCTTGACCAAACTGGGTAGTAACACGTTGACGCTCACTGCATCCAATACGTTTACTGGTCCGGTCAATTTCAATGGCGGTTTGATCAATGCAGCCACCTTAAACAATCTTGGCAATGGCTCCGACTTGAACTTCAATGGTGGCGGACTGCAGTTCAATGGCGTGTTTGATCCCTCGGTGCGGACGATGACCTTTCAAGCCGGCGGGGCAACGCTGGATACCCAAACAAACAACATCATACTAAACAATGCGATCGGCAACAGCGGCCCGGGCGGTTTGAGAAAACTTGGCACCGGTACTCTTACCATTGCCGGGGAATATACCTCCTACACAGGAGATACAACCATCGATGCCGGGACACTGCAGTTGGGTAACAACTTACAACTTCCCGGCAAGCTAAATCTAACCTCAGCCGGCTCCATACTGGAAATTAATAATTATTACGCCATTTTCGGTGGGCTTAACGGTACTGCTGGAAGCGTGCGAAACAGTGGTGATGATATGACAAAGTTCCTATTATTGGCCCTTAATAATGGAGACTGCAACTACGCGGGAACAATTGATGGCAATATGTCGCTAGGCATATTCGGCGTAGAAGGTGCCGGCATCCAGACCCTCTCGGGGATCAATACCTATACGGGCGTTACGGCTATTTACGGCGGTCAATTAAGGTTAGGTAGCGACAATCCACTTCCTTATGGTCCAGGGAAAACAGGGATTGTGGGCCTGCTGACTCTTTCACCTCCTGATATCAGCATTTTAGAGATGAACGGTCATGAGCTTAATATAAACGGACTATTTAGCGATGGCGGGGGGAGCGTCCGTAATAGCGGAGGCAGCAATACGTTCACTTTAGGACATAATGATACTTCAGGCAATTATGATGGCACTATTGACGGCAATTTGGCGTCGTCAAAGTCGGCAGCGGTACCCAGACCCTATCGGGGAACAGCACCTACAATGGCGCCACGACAATCTCCGGCGGAATACTCGCAGTTAGCATCTTGGACAACGGCGGAACGGCCAGCGGCATCGGAAGTTCGTCCAATGACGCGGGCAATCTGATACTCAACGGCGGTGCCTTAAGATACGAAGGAACCACCGGCAATAGCACCGACCGGCGTTTCACTTTGACCTCCAACGGCGGCGCATTGGATGCCTCAGGCGCCGCGGCTGTCAGCTTCACAAACACCAGCTCGGTGGCGATTTCCGGCTCGGGCGCACGCACGTTAATCCTCACCGGTGATAATCTCAACAATAATACTTTAGCGGCGAGCATCGGCGACGGAAGCGGCGGAGCGACCTCTTTGGTCAAATCCGGGACGGGAACATGGATCCTTACAGGGACCAGCGCCTATACCGGCGGCACGACCATCAGCGACGGTATGCTGAAACTGTCCGGCGGCAACAACAGGCTGGCCACTACCGGGGCGATCACAATCTCAGGCGGCGTGTTGGATTTAGACGCCAACAGCCAAACAACCACCGGCACGGTCAGATTCCAAGGCGGGACGGTGCAAAATGGCACGCTTATCACATCTGCCGACTTCGATGGCCAGGCCGGCACGGTCTCGTTGGTGCTTGGCGGCAATATAGGTCTGAACAAAACCACAACTGGCACTTTGACACTCATCGCAGGCAATACCTATAGCGGCGGCACGACTGTTTCTGGCGGAACTCTCGAAGCCCGTATCTTGAACAACGGCGGAATGGCCAGTTGCATCGGCAGTTCGCCCAATGGCGCAAGCAATCTGATAATCGATGGTGGCACACTAAAATACATCGGCGCCGGCAATAGTACCGACCGACAATTCACATTGACCCAGAATGGCGGCGCTTAGATGCATCCGGCACCGAGGTGGTCAGCTTCACCAGCACAGGCTCAGTGGCGTTTTCCGGTTTTGGCGCCCGCACCTTTACCCTCACTGGCACGAATACCGGCAATAATACTTTAGCGGCAAGCATCGGCAACGGCACCGGCGGAAGCGGCTCTTCTGTCAAATCAACGACCTCTTTGGATGAATCAACGACCTCTTTGGTCAAATCCGGGACCGGAACATGGATCATCACAGGGACTAATACCTATACCGGCGGCACGACCGTCATGGACGGTACGCTGCAACTGTCCGGCGGAGACGACCGGCTCTCTACCACCGGGGCGATTATGATCTATGGCGGTGTGTTTGATCTTTGTGGAAATACCCAACACACATCCGCTGCCGTCATCTTCGGCCGTGAGTTGGATTTAGGCTTCAAAGGTCAACACCCATACGGATCCAATATCTTCCAAGGCGGGATTGTGCCAGACAACGGCAATAAGTTTATCAATAACGGCCCCAACTACGATGGCCGGTGCGGGGAGGTCTATGCGGATTGTGAAGGCACCGCTGGTCTAGACAAAACCACAGGCGGCACGCTGATTTTTGGCGCCGCCAATTCCTACACCGGCGTCACGACCGTCAGAGGCGGAATTCTCATCGTTCCGATATTGGCCAACGGCGGATTAAACAGCGGCGTTGGCGCTTCATCCAGTGCGGCATCCAACCTGGTGCTTAACGGCGGCACTCTGCAATACACCGGCGGCGCCGTAAGCACCGACCGCGCCTGCAAATTAGGCTTGGGCGCGGCCGCCGGGACCCTCGATGCCTCGGGCACCGGAGCCGTCAATTGGACATGCAACGGGCCTATGGAGTTTTTCGGTGCTGAGACTGTCGTACGCACGTTAACGCTCACCGGCACGAATACCGGCGATAACACTTTAGCGGCGAGCATCCGCAACCCGAGCGCCAACACGACCTCCTTGACCAAAACCGGCACGGGTACATGGGTCCTATCCGGATCCAATACCTACACCGGCGCCACCACAATCAGCGGCGGCACGCTGGATTTGGCTTCCACGGGTCAGATCTCCACGGCCTCCGCAATAATTAATGACGCTACGTTCCAAATCCTTGGCGGCACGCATGCCGTGGGAAATATCACTGGCACCGGTACCACAAAAGTGATCGACAACGGTATTTTGACCGTGAATTCCATCACTCAAAACACCCTTCTAATAGGCGCCGGTTCCCTGCTGACAATCGCTCCGATCAGTGGCGGGCCACTTGCAGATGCCGGGACAATGACCGCCGTACCTGAACCGTCCACTTGGGCAATGCTCATTCTGGCCGCCATGGTAGGACTGGAAATTTATCGGCGTCGCCGACTTTGCGCGGCTGTTGCCGGGGGATGATCTAGAAAGTTTCCCGCACCCTCCTGCATAACCAAGTACACGGCCGATGTCTTCGTTCAGGCGGCGGAATCGCTTGAAAAATTACTTACCAACAAACTTATCCCGACTGCTCAAACATTACGAATGTAAGGCGGCTTAAGCTTTGTCGAATTATTGTTTCTTCCAGTCTTGTGATTTCATTCCCCTATAAGGCATTCGATCGCTTCATTTTTTGTCTCTCTTTTTCACGCATGATTGATACCAATAACTCTGATCTCGCATTGCAATTCGTCACTTTGTTTCTTCTCTTCCACTAAAAGACGGTGTCAAGCCTTCGAAAATATTCTAGTCGAAACTCATTTCAACTTATCATGTTCCGTCGGACATGGTTTTGAGACCGGTCGAGTTACGCCTCCAGTCCAAGGCCCGCTTGCCCATGCCGCCCTCGCGTGCGCGGCGGTATATGGGCCAGTCGGTCACGTCGATCCCGCCTTTTTGACCCCCGATCAACGACTGCATGAGGTGGCTGGCATCAAGCCCATCGGCGCTTTGCAACTCAGCGCCCGGGCAGCGCTTTCCGGCGATGATTCCGACCACAATAACTTGCCAGATTCTGGTAAATCAGGGCTTGATGTGTCTGAAAAAACCGTGCTCAGAGTTCAAAGTTGTTGACCGTTGCAGACGCCTAGATCCCTGCCAGTGTCCTCTCAACTCAACCGTTTCTTGGGAGTCCGAATAAACGACCGGGCCTGTTGAAAAAGTCGGCTGGCTTGCTAGCGGTGCTATCACGGGCTCGTCTTGATTTGCCGGGCGGGTGAAGGTATTGGGACGGCTTTCCTCTCTGCTACCTTCATCTCGTTTCGAGAGAGACAAATACATGCAAGGAAAGCATGTCTTTAAACCGCGGACGGAAACGGTCATCGACCTGGAATCGTTCATCGCCGAAGACCACTTTCTCCGCAGAGTCAATCATGTGCTGGAAATGTCTTTCGTGCGCGACGTGACCGCTGGGTGTTATGCCGCCGGGATGGGCCGCTACTCCATCGACCCGGAGAATCTTCCGAATGCTGTTGGTGGCTCATTTCTACGGCATCAAATCAGACCGGCGTTTGTGCGAGGAGGTCCGTTACAATCTGGCTTATCGCTGGTTCTGCCGGTTGTCGCTGGAAGATGACATCCCTGACCATTCGTCGCTCAGTCGCATACGGGACCGCTACGGCGAGGATATCTTTGAGGCGGTGTTTCGCCGGATTGTGGCGATTTGTAAGGAGAAGGGCTTGGTGGCCCAGGAGTGTCACGTAATGACCGACGCCTCCTTGATCGCAGCCGATGCCTCGCTGAACTCGCTGATCCATAATGATCCGGAAATAGCGGAGAAAGAGTTGGCTCGGGCGAGGTATCGCGGGCGGTCGAAAGTGCAGATTCAGGCTTATCTGAGTGCAATGGCGCAGAACCTGAAGCGCCTCGTCTTCCTGTTTTACCTCTGTTTGGTTGCTCGGTACTTATACCCCCGGAAAAAGCAGTCTATCACTCGAATCCAGTCTTTCATTAACGGGACTTTTTCAACAGGCCCGGTGGTATTTCGAGAGATCCAGAATACGGTTGAGTAGATGAAACAACAGGGAGGCTAACGATCCAAAGCTGAGCCACGCCGACAGGCGGCAAGGCTCCGAACTGAAATAAAACGATGAATAAGCAAAATCATAGCAAAACTGAAAGGGCAGTCGGCGTTGGCTCCAGCGCAGTGTAAGGCACGGCACCCTTCATAGCTTAATAAAGAGAACCAGTCCAAACATATCCCCCAAGAAGTGCGCAATCCAAGCTGCGTAAACATTCTTGCTTCGCGCAAAGATGATGCCAAAAAAGACACTGTCGACTATGACAAGGAGAACATCAGTCATCGCGATGACTGGATCGCCTTTGCTCCAGTGTGCAATGCCGAACACGACCGATACGATCCCAATTGCAACGGGCGTGCGTATGAACCAACCGAGCGCTCTTGGAACAATGCTCGATAGTTTATCTCCTCGACCAATGTCCCGACCATGAGCAGCGGTAAATAAACCGCCGGCTGCCAACCAGTGAATGGAAACCTCGCTTTCACGTGGCTAAGAAATTCCGGCATCCAAGCTCTGATGGCCAAGGCTTCGAGAGATGGGATGATGATGGATACCAACAGAATGAGAAACCAATTGGCGACTACGTCTCGTGGAATTGCCCGGAAGTTCAGACATGCCTCCGCGACTGTTCGTCGCCTGAGGCGACGTTCAACGAAAAAATACACGAGTGGCACAAGGAGAAATATCGTTCGGATGACTGGCCACAGGAGCCACAGGAATTGTGCTGCAAACACCAGCGCGAGAAGGAGGACAGTCTCAAAGAGCACCTGACGGGACTTTCGCTTGTCTTGCTTCACCCGAAAACTCTGCTCCGGTTCGCTAATGAATTTCATCCAACCATCCTAAAACACGTCCAGGCTGTGCCTAACAGGTATTCAACCGCCGAAGTGCAGTAAAACTTTGCCGCATTTTCGCAGCCCAGCATGCCGTTGTCAACCGTGATGATGACTAACCCAAAGTCTCACTCTCAAAAACCGTTGGAATTTCGGGGCGTAGCTAAAGCTGTTCCGACGGAAATTCTCAGATCGGGCCCGGTTCCTAGAAAAGGTATGACTTAATAGGACATGAAGACAATGCGTCGCGAGCATCGAATTTCGGTCGTTTTACTGGCTTCCCGGAAACCCATGAGTTGATTAGACAGAAGCAGAAAGCTACAATTCTTGCTTACCCTGCCGCGAGTAAGGTTAAGAGCGCCACGTTTTTCCACCGTTACGCAGGTCCCCCTCCTGCGCCACGGTTTTCGAGCGTTGTTTACACAAGTGTCCCCCTTCTCCGCATCGCAATCCGCAAGCACTCGCTTGCGCAGATCTAGTGAATAAGCTTTCATGGTCAATCCCTCCTTGATTTACCACCTAGCTTACTCAATTTTCCCTGACCTGCGCTAGATGGGTTTGAAATGAGCTCTAGAAACCTTAACTCAAACATTTGTGTCATAACTGGGGCGGGTTACACATAAGACGATAATAATGTTTACTGCTATGACAACAAACAGTTTTTCTTGCTGGTAGAACTTTCCAACATATCTTGACAAGTGACCTTAATTTTGCAGTTGGACAAAAGTCAAATTCTTGATAAGCAGACAACCACATTCAGCGTATCAACTCATTTTGGGACATCATTCTTGAACAGGACGGGACGAAATGCCACTAAAATTGTATTTCTAACTTGTGGCTGAATACTATGCCAAGGTTTTTGGATGGATTCTAGGTATCGATTGCGCGAACGGTTTCGTCTATTTTCTTTTTTGCGGCCGCTATCCAGCGGTCGATCGCACGGTTGCCGCCTCTGGATGAATCGCGCAGCATGAGCGTTAGGAACGCAGCCGCGATAAAAAACGCGGCATGGAAAATCAATGCGACAAGCGCCGCCCGATACGACCAATCCGTGGATTGTAAAACGATTTTACAATCTTCGGGCACCAGTGCGGCCAGGCCCCTGTAGCCCCAATACGCGGTGATGAACGCTTGAGCCAGGAATTTTCCGAATCCGGTCAGCGGAGCGATGACTCCCGCCAGGACAATCTGCGGAATCAGCACTATGGGCACAAGTTTTATCGCTTGGTCGTCGGTCTTCGACACCGCTGAAATAAACAGCCCCAGGGCCGCGCCGACGATCGACATCGCCGACAAAAACAAGAATTGCATGGGGTTGTTGCCGGGCAAATGCGTGAATATCCTTACAATTCCATAGAGCACGACCACTTGCAGCAGGCTGAAAACGCTCAGCAACAGCAGTTTCGATCCGTAATAACTGGCAATCGTCAAATTCACGTCGCGTTCGCGCATGTAGATCGTCCATTCCTTGACGATTTCCTTGGCCGCGTTGTTGCATCCGAACCACAGGCAGGAAATGGCCATGAAGAACAAAAGATTTCCGCTGTAAGCCGCTCGATGCAGCACGGATAGTTTTTCGATATTGCCGAAAATGATGGCCAGCAGCAGTGCGACCAAAACGCACTGGCCGAACATCATGGCCAGGTTTCGCGAGTCGGCCAATTGCAGGCGAAGATAACGGAATGAAAGCAGTTTCAGTTGTCGCAGGCACTGCATGACCGTTTCGCCCGCGTTCTGCCGCTGCCGCGGCATGGGAAGCTTCTCTTCCTCGTCGTCGGCCGTCTGGCGCAGGCGACTGTCGATGTACTTGGAATATAGTTGATGTTTTCGGAACGCTTGTTTCCATTCTTCCGGGCTGCGCTCGGCAAGGCGCTTGTAAACGTGGCCCAAGCGCTTGATTTGAAAATACTGCAAGGCCTCGGCCGGTTTACCGATGAAGGCCAATTTTCCTCCGACGGTGAGCACGACCACGAGATCGCAATAGTCCTCGACGTTGGCAAGGCTGTGCGTGATGCAGATCACGGTTTTACCCTGTTTGGCGATCTTGCGGAACAGGTCCATCATGTCGCAATCGGTCTGCTCGTCCAGGCCGGATGTGACCTCGTCGAGAAAGAGCAGGGAAGGCTTGCTGATGATTTCGTTGGCCAGGCTGGCCCGCTTGATTTGTCCGCCGCTAAGATCGGTGATCCGCGTTTTTCGGCGTTCGGTAAGGGCTACGGTGTTGAGGATATCGTCGATGCATGTCTTTTTTTCCGCCAATGTGGTGTCCGTGGGCAGCCGCAGCCTGGCCGTGTAACTCAAGGCCTTTTCCACGCTGAGCAGATCGTGCAAAACGTCTTTTTGCGGAACCACCGCCACGTCGCCTTTCAGGGCGTCGAAATTCCTGTAAAAATCCTCGCCGTTGATGGTGACCGTGCCTTGATCCGCGGGCAAACGAGCGCCATGCGCCATGAGCAGCGTTGACTTGCCCGATCCGCTCGGCCCGAGAATGCACGCGAATTCCTTGGGCCGGAATACCAACGTGATGTCGTCGAGAATTACGAGCGGGTTGCCGGTGGTGCGGTCCTTTACCACGCGTTTCAGATTCTGACAGGCCAGTTCTACGTTGTTCGCCCTGGCCCTGGGGCGCAGACAAACGCCGTCGAACAGCAGCGCATACGGGCCGATGTCGATGCGGTCGCCTTTTACTATGGATTGGGGCTTGGATATCCGCCTGCCGTTGACGAACGTGCCGTTGGCGCTGCCCATGTCGGCTACTATCGTCGCGCCCGGCCGCATCGTGATTCTGGCGTGGACGCGCGACACCTGCGGATGCGATAACTCTATGTCCACGCGCTGCGCTTCACGTCCGATCAGCTTTTCGCCCGAAAGCTCGAAAGCGGCCGGCAGTTGCAGATCTACAGGTGCGTCACTCTTTCCGACAAACGTGACTTGGTGGCCCCTATCCTCCGCGGTCGCCGGCTTGGCCGGAGTGGCTCCTGCACGATCGGCGGAGGTACCGGAGCCTGCGAGGCCATCGGCGCCGGGCGCGGAACCCGAAGCCGCCACGGACCACACCGGCGGCGGTGAAGTCGGCGGCGCAGTGGGCGGGGGAGCGGGCGCTGGCGGCGCGGCCGGCCGGGGCACAGCGGCCGTGCCGCTCGCATCGCCCCGTTGCGCGGGCGGCAAATCGTTCCGCTCCAGAAACATGTACAGGTTTCCGCCGGCCTCGATCTTCATCCCGTGTGCAAGCGGCACGGGGCCGCTTACGGTCGAGCCGTCGCATAACGTGGGAATATTCCGCGAAAGATTCTCCAACATGAATTGCCGCCCGCGGCGAACTATGTGAAATTGCCGCCTGGAGCAACCTTCGTCCAGAACGGTCAGATTCGCGCGCGGATCGCGCCCCACCACGAATACCTCGATGCCCCGCAGTGTGTAGCGCGTCTTTGTGGCCAATTCCAATATTACCGGAAACTGTTCGTTTGCGATGGGAGATGACATGTCTTGTTAAATAGCCTGTGTTTTCCGGCAACGGCGATCGTTGCCCTCATTTTATATATTCCGAGGCCTTATTGATGAAATTGACGATGAATGCGCGCCCCGATTTCGTGTCCCTGATATTGTCGGGCAGCATGGAAATGCCTCCGCCGTTGGGAAATCTGTAACTCGCGCACACGAACCACTCATTCTTCACGACGAGGAACGGGCAAAGCCACTTCTTCGACGCTTGCTTGTTCTTATTGTTATCCGGCGGATTGATCAACTCTTTGGGTATGTCTTTTACTGGCAGCAATAGTTTCGTCGTCTTCACGTCGAATTCCACGGGCTCCATCATCATCATGAGCGGATTATGGAATTCTGAAGGCGGCTCGGCCTTGCCGGAAAGAGGTTGCGGCGTTTTTAAATGCAGATCCGTGACGTTCTGAAATACGAGCGGATCGCCGAAAAATATATATGTATCCTCTTTATCATGAATGTATTTCAAAATCTCCGGCTTGATCTTCGTAACAAACGCCGAGTCAGAGCCCAACTTTAGCCAGGGAATTGGCAATTTCTTTCCCGACGACTTCCACGAGGACCATTTTTCGGCCGTGTCGATTATAATTATCTTGTTCAGCCACGCATAATCCTTGCTCGAAGGCAGATGCGACGAAGTGAACAAAAATGACGGTTTCTGCGTGGTAAACGGCAAGGATGGCATTTCAGATGCGTGCGCATCGGATTCGTCGCCCGATATGGCGCTGCCGATTGCTTTTTCCACCATGGGCGACCATTTGTTTTTAGCTTCGTAGGCCAGTATCATATCGTATTCGGCCCGGCATCTAGCGATAATTTCGTCGGGCGCCAGAGCCCGGTCCGCCATGGCGATCGCCAGATTCGACAAAGGCGCGTACGCGCGGGCGTCGGACTGCTTCAGCAATTCGCTGAAATATGCCTTCGCCTCCTGATAATTTTTACGCTCCAGCGCGCTAAATCCCAGGTAGCAGTTGATCTCCGAGGAGCGATATTTCGGATGGTTCTTGGAGAAATTCGCCAGGTCTTCGGCTTTTGTTTCCCCCGACTCCAAGCCTATCAACAGGTTCGCATAAACGTACTCGTCTTTCCCGGACAAGGTCGGATTTCCGCGCGTGGCCGTTTTCAAGGCGTCCTTGAGCAATTCGCATCCGCCGTTATCGGACTTTTCCCCGCTGGGACCGATAAGCCGAACGTTTTTTTCCAGCGTGTGCAGTATCCAGTTGTTCAGGGAGTCGGAAATCTTGCCGGCAAGCATTTTGTTCGTCAGGCCGACCTTATCCCATGCCTTGGCCAACGCCAGAATCTGCGGGTTCTGCCGGCCTGCGCAGAGCGCCGATTGCGTTATTTGGGCCGCGACCCATTGCGATTCCAACGCGTATAATCCTTGGCTGAAGGCGGCCTCTTGTCCGGAGTTGTCCGCAAGGCGCTTCAAATCGGTGAACGCCAATTCGTATTGTTTTTGCAGTTCGGAAAGGATTTGCCTGGCCGCCGCCGGACCGGGTAAATCCTCTTCCGATTCCGAATTGCGGCTCTCGATTTTCGCCTGGAGGCCTTGGAAGCGTTCCATAATGCCCAGGGCCCAGGTCATCGGGCCTTTTAACCGCTCGACGCTTTCGCGCAGATTCTCGATTTCGCCGTTTTTAACGCCCGACAATGAACCGGATTCCTTGGGAATCTTATCCAGCACCGCCCTTAGACCGCCAATCTGTTTTTCGCAGGCCGATGACACGGATTCGGAGTATTCGTCCGATGGCCGCCACTCGGCGATTTCCACCTTCTTCTCATCCAGCTCTTTGCGGATTTTGTGGCACTGTTCCACGAACTTCTCGTATTTCAGCACTTCGGGATTCGTCACACCGGTGATTGGAATGCTCACGCTCTTCGTTGCCGACTGCTGATTGTTGAGGTGAAATTCGATCGGGCCGCGATCGCGCTCGACGAGCGCCAGAATCCAATTTCCCGCCGCGTTGTGCGGTATCTCCAGTGTATCGCTGCGTTTCCAGACCGGAAAGATAGTTGTCGAAACTTCGGTCTTCTGCCCCGGACCGATCAGGCAGCCTATCGGATTGTCGTCCTGAAACACGGGAACTATTTTGGGCAGATTTGCATCGGGGGAAGAATCGGCCTCGGCGTGTTTCAATCGGAACATCAGGTCCGGCTTTCCCCAGCGCTCGATCCACTTTCCCGAAGGCCCGTCTTCGGATTGTGGAGAATTTTCGGGAATTACCACCAGCAGCCGATCTCCGCGATTCGTCAACGAGACCACCGCCTTGGCCGCGGGTCTTTCCGGCGATTTCGGTTCGGTAACGTAATAATCGACGAGCAAGTTGACATTATTCGCCGGCGGATTTTTCTGGGTGAAAAAAACGATGCAGCCCAGCGCCCCGCACGCGGCCGCCACTCCGATCGTCCCGATCATGTTCCGCCATAAATTTACCCCGGCCGCAATTAGCAACAATGCTATCGCCCCGACCGTCGTCCACGCCGCCGAATCCAACCCGGCCACGTCGGCCGGACTGGGGAAAAACGCGGGATTCCGCACGTATCTGGCGACCGGCGTCCACCACGATAATTCCTGCTTGAGCGTATGCACCACATAAAACCATGCACAAGCCGCCAGCACGGCCGATATCAACAGGTAAGTCCCTCGCATCGTTCGCGGCAATACCAGCAGTGAAAACAGCGACAAACCGGCAACCGCCGCCGGCAACGGCCAGTAGGGATTCGTTTCTGGAATATTTTCAACGGGCGAATCCTGCGCCATAAATGCTTTATCTGCCGATCCGCCCGGGCGTTTAGCCTTGTCGGCCGTTTTGAACCCCGGCGGCGTCTGGGTCGTTCCGGAAGGACTCGACCACGGTTTTTCTTCGGCGTCCAAGGCGATTTCGTCGCCCTTGATCGGAGGTTTTGCCATCAGGCTTTCTCTGGCTTTGGCGACCGGCGAGAGCGGAATCGCCAACCAAGTCGAGGTGCAGGCCGCCGCTGCTACGCCCGCCGCCGCCAGACACAGCAACGCCGAAATTATGTAGGACGGAGCGGCCAATCGTTCTTTGAGCGATCGCTTCTGCTGGCATTTCGCCAGAATATCTTGCACGTCGGGATAATCGGAAACGATCACCGACGCCTTCTCGGCCATTTCTTTTGCCTGGCGGAACCGCCCCTTATTAAGTTTTTCGCGTGACTTGGATATCAGCGCCTCGGCCTCGCCAAGCTTCTGGGCGATGCGTTTGTCGAATGCATCCAGGCCCTGGATGGCCATCCCGCTTTCCGCGAGTCCCTTTACCACGCGCGACAACTCGAACCAGCGGTTTTCGCTTTCCAGCGTGGGAATGCGTTGTTGTATGATGGTCGTGGTGGAAGTTTTTTTTTCGCGATACTGTTCCAGCAGATCGCAGATCTCCCTGTCGCCGGGAAAGAGTTTTTCGGCCCGGTTGAGAAATTCCAAACTTGCCTGGATATGGCCTTGCTCGATCCGCCGCCTGGCGTTGGCCAATAGCTCTTCGCGATGGCGGTTGATTTGATCTATGCGTTCGGGGACGCCCTTGACGCTGGGCGCGAAACACAAAAGCTGCTCGTAATGTTGCAATGCGTCGCCCAGGCGTTTCTCGCGAAAGGCAACTTCGGCCGCTTGCATCGCCAAGCCTGCCCCGGCGCGATTCGTTTCCATCAACAAGTTTTTGGCCTCCGCGTCGTCCGGCACGTATCTGAGGGCCTTGGACAACGCCAGGCAGGCTTGTTCCCAGCAACCGAGTTGCTCTACCGGCGAGGTCGATGCCTTGGCTTGTTCCACCGACGTTTTCGCCCGGCGCAGCAAATTCGCGAACTGGCGGAATCGCTGCACGTCGCCGCCGCACGTGGGGCAGAATTTAGCGCCGGCCAAGGTCTCATGTCCGCAGCCCCTGCAAACGATGATCAACGAGCACCCGCATTTCAAACAATACTGATCGGCCTCGGAAATCGAGGCGTTGCATTCGGGACACACCACGCCCGACGTCGCGGTCGCTTGGGCATGGGCGCCGCTATCGGCCGCCTGCCCTGGTCCGCCGGACTTGCCGATTTGCCCGATGGCGGCGGCAAATTCATCCATCGAAGCGAAACGCTCTTCCTTTGACTTGAGGGATTTTTCCACCACCGCGTCCCAGCCGGAATCCAAACCGCCGACCAATTTTGACGGCGGCGGAGGATATTCGCCGGGAGGAAGACGCCCGGTTAACATCTCGTACAGCATCTTGCCGGTCGAATAGATGTCGGCCCTGGCGTTAACCAAGGCCGCGTCCATGCGCTGTTCGGGTGCCATATAATCGAACGTGCCCATCGCCGACGCTTCCATCGTCAAATGCCGCGTTTGTTGCATCCCCGCGGTCGATGCGATTCCAAAATCCATTACCACCGCGTTGCCGTGGCGATCAACCATGATGTTGCTCGGCTTGACATCGCGGTGGATTATGCCCTGTTTGTGGGCGAATCCCAATGCGTCGATAACCTGCAAAATCAGCCTCCGGATGGTGGGAACGTCCAGCGAGCCGGAGGCAATGAGCTTTTGCACGTCCGTGGGCGGACCGCCGTCCTTGCCCTCCACGTATTCCATGATGTAATACAACGTATCCGCGCCGGGCTTGCTGCGGTCGAATATTATGACAATGTTCGGATGCCGGGCCTTGACCAGCACGTCGATCTCACGCTCAAAACGCGATACGAACTGGGAATCACGCGACAAGTGCGGCGCAAGTACCTTGATTGCCACCTTGCGGTTCAACGAAGTGTGAAGCCCCTCGTATACTATGCCCATTCCTCCTTCGCCAAGCACGTTTAAAATCTCATAACCCTCGATCTTGGGCATCGGACGATCGCCCGGGTGCAACGGCGGTTGTGATTGACCGGCAACTATCGTCTCCGGGTTGAAAATATCTACAACCGTCCCGCAGTTAGGGCAGGAAAGCCCGGAAGAATCCCCAGACGCATCGGTTACCGATAGCTCTTGCTTGCACTTAGGGCAAAGAATCGACATGGAAACCATCCCCCGGTAAACTACATTTCGATGGTGACATGCTGCGAATCAACGCGACCATGATAGAACTGCATGATCCCGATATGTAATATATTTAAACAAAAACGAGTATGATAATCAAGCCGTAGCGGACATACCCCCCCCGGATGAAAATAACCGCAAACTTTTTGTTGATGCTTCAAGTCTATAAAGATAAAACGGTTATACGGCGCCATACATAGGTACATGTGAATACACTGGAAATAAAGTGTATAAAATTCAAGACCCCCGGCGCGTTCACCGGGGGCCGCTATTTAATTTCATCTAATGGGAGCAATGTCGCGCCCGCCGTTTAGCCGGCTGCGAGCGTGTTTTGTCATGCCCCGCGCCTTTAATTGCCTGAATCCCGATAAATATGATTCCGTCGTTCTTATTTTCAGTTTCAGATTAGTTTTGTGCCAAGTTGGCGGACGAATCGGAAGTCGTTTTGTTGTCCGACGCCTTTAAAGCGCCTTGACGCACGTCAACCAAAATCTTCCGCAGTTTGACGTATTCACCGGGCGAAATTTCCTTAATGTGGGTATTTAATTCCTCAATGAGCGTATCTGTCGCTTTGATTGTCTGCCGTGAGTTGTCAACGTTTTGAGGCTGGAGTTTTTTGGCGTCGTCCAAAAATCGTTCCACCACGATCCGCTGTTTGGCAAGGTCTTTGCTTTGCATGACTTGCGGCCAAGCAATGCCTTCCGGGAGCGATTGCCGTATCGATAGTGAATTTGTTTCCTGAATCCGGCTATTGGAATTTTTGACGGAATTATACGGTTGAGTTTGACTTTTTTGGCTTTTTTTCTCGGCGACAAAACTATCGTGCTGTCTTTGAATATCATAATATGCCTCGACGCCTGCCCGGCGGTTTTCTATGGCGTACGCTTTGGTGATTTCATTTTCCGTTGCCGCTTGGCTGGATAGAAGTGCCGCTTCCGACCGAGCCCGGAGCGCTTCCGCTTGCAAGGCCATGATTTCCCAGGGCATAATCGGCCTGGTATGGCATGGATAAGCGGGCACAATTATAGTCCGAACATGCCGGGGAACAACGGGTTTGAACTCGGGATGGGACGGCTTTGGATGATATCCTTGCCCAAATACAGGATTGATTGCCGTGATAAGTATGACGATCAAGTTTAAGGCCAGTGTCTTCATTATAGATCTCTCCTTTTGTATATTGCCTGCATATCTGCAAGCGGTTGATGGTTGAGTGTCATTTGTTTTTCACCTCAATCGCCAGTACGAGGAAGTGCGGCATACTTATCACGATTTGTGTTGTTATTTACGCGAATTTCCATAACTCCTTGCAAGAACGGCAGTTACGTCGGCAATATTTTCCCGTAAGAAAATCTCCCCCCTGCTTCGTACTTGCTAACGGGCATTGAAATCACTATGACATAGCGGGCGTGCATTTGATGAAGTTAGGCTTGAAACAGAAAGCGTAATAATCATGACATGCGCCAGATCGGTTGTGGAAAATTCCTGTCGATATTGCGAAACCGATCCGGTTGTGGCCGGTTGCCCGGGAAATCTGTCGCCCTTATCGAAGAGTATTGTTTGGAACGCGATAAAGTTGGCGCTTGGCGGGTATATGAACATTTGGGTGGTGTTTGTCGGCGCTGCCGCACTTTGATTTTGGGTATGTGTCGAAAAATGCTGGAAAAAGGTTCCCGGCCGCCGTCGGGCTGGCAGGCTGAAGACGTCAGCCAAGCCTTATTTGAGCGCATTTTATCCAAACAGCTTTGGGATCCCGATAAATCTCCGCTTGGAGCCTGGCTCAATATGATCGTCCGCTCGATAGTGGCCGATGCCGCAAAAGCCGCCGACAATCGCCGCGTTCGCGCTCAATCAGATTGTCCGACCTGCGACGATTCGGCGGAAAACCGCGATTCCGATGCAAAACATGCCGAAGGCGATCCCGTCCAGAACGCCATCGTTCGAGAAATGCAAGACCGGCTGCGCCGCATCGTGAATTCTCTCCCCTTCGACGAGCGCCAACTCGTCAAGCTCCGTTATTATCACGAAAACACGTTGAAGGAAATAGCCCAGGCATTGGATATGAGTTTACCCAGCGTCGCTCGAAGGATTGATACTATTCTCACCGAATTGGGGCGACAACTTGAGGTCTATGGTGTTGCTACCAGCCGATTTGGAGGCGAACTATGACCGGAATAAACATTATGAACGAATGCGACCTTGTCCGAGAAGCGCTCCTTAGCGGCTGTTTTGACGCTCTTTCCCGCGAAGACGTTAATCGGCATCTCCTCTCGCACGACGAATGCGGGGCATGGGCGTCGCGCACGCTCCTGCTCACGCATTTGCTCGCTTCCGGCGATTCGCCCCAGCCGGCTCCCAGTCAATTCGACGAATCCGTATGGGAAGAATATCTTGCCGGAACTTTGTCCCAGGCCGATAGACGAAACCTCGAAGACGCATGCTGCCGCGACTTGGAACTGGCCAGGCAGATGAGCGCAAGAAAACGCAGGCGCGTTTTAGGGGATCTGGGAAAAGTAAGCGTTCCGGCCCTGGGTGAACTGCTGGCGTCGGTGAAGCCTTATTCCCGCCGCTCGTTGACCGCCGGTTTGGAACATATTTCCTCGCTTTATTTGCACAAACCGTTGGCCATGGCCGCGGCGCACACGCAACTTTCTACGTTTCAAACCCCCGACGGTTCGTTGGTCGTGAGCGTTGTTGACAAGGGTGCTCCGCGACCGGACGCGCCGCATCTGATCGAAATCGGCGTTCTCGTGCACGACGATTCGTTGATCGGCCGCTGGGCATGTTATCAGATTCGCGACGCGGCGGGCGAGCTCGCCGCGGCGGGCCTGTTTCACATTCAAGCACACGGCGATACCATTCGCCTCACAATTCCTCCCACCGAGCGGGTTCCATACACCGTGGGCATCGAGGCCCTTGAAATCGATACTTCCCAACTTCAGGAATTGATCCGGAAATTCGCTTCGTCGGGCGATTCGCCGCCGGAAATTTCACAGATGTAAAGGATCAATGGCATGTCGCCGCCAGCGTTGAACATCGACGACTTGTTGCGCCGCCACGGAGAACTGGTATTGCGCCTGTATAACGAAGGTTATGCCGCGCTGTGCTCGAGGCAGACCTGGCCGCGTTGGCTCATATCCCGCCCACTTGCGAATCGCAGATGCTGAATTTCTTGATCTCGCCGCTTCTGGCGTCGCTGCTGGAAGAAAATCCACTCGGCGAGCGGTTGCAACGGCACTTGTCGCGGCGGAGCGATTTGAGGCAAGCGGCCCAACGCTGGTGTGAGTTTAAACTCGAACAAGCCGAACTGGACGCCGGCGAGGAGAAATCGGCGTCCGATTTGAAACTCCTTCTTTTGTTGGTCCAGTATTTTTCCCAAAATCAGACGATTTCCGCTCCGGCCGCGACTGCCTGGCAGCCCGCCGGTTGCGTGCGCTGCGTGCTGGTCGATCCGGCCGGCAAGGCGGCTACCAGCCGGGTGTATGTACGATTTGGAAAGTGGAACATGCTCGACCAGGCGCCGATGGTTGGCCAGATCGTGCCCGGCGCCGGCATGGCCATAGACGCGGCGCGGCATTATCTCGCCATGTCCGGAAGCCAATTCATTGACGATCTGCAAACAGAAATACTGGTGGAAGGTTTATTTCGTCCGGTGCAGGGCGATAGTTTGGCCTTGGCTATTTTCATCGCGGCGATCTCGGCCAGGCTGCAAATTCCTGTGCGATCTGATTTGGCGTTTTCCGGCGCGATAGCGCCCCGTCGGCGGACGCTTCGGCCTGCGCCGTAATTCCCGTGAACTTGATCCGTGAAAAACTGGCCGCCTGCCGTGAGTCGGGCTGTTCCGGTCTGGTGATTCCCTCGCATTTGCTCCCCGGACAACTCGATCCAGCCGCGGACGCCAGATGCCGGCTTTTGCCGGTATCGGCCGTTAACGAGGCGGTCGAACTTGCAATGCCGAAACATCATCTGGCCGAATCGCCCCGACCGCCGGGTGGAAGGAAACCGCCTGGCAATTCGTCAAAGCCATGATTCCCCCTTCCCTCGCACGGGCCAATGCGCCCGACTATGGCGGCCATCATATATTCCGATTTCTGACCGTTTGCTTTTTCACTTTGATGCTTACCGAACGGTGGTTGATAGCCGATTATCTCATCCCTGAGTACTACCGGGACGTTTATCGTCCATCGTGGGGAATTGCGCATCGTGTTCGGGCTGTTGGGCGCGGCGATATTGTCCGCCGCCGTTGATGCGTCGCTTAGGATCGTCGATCTTTTTATGGACGTTGAGGCGATCGCTCCATGGTGGATCGTCGGAACATTGTTCCTTTTCGCTTGCGCGCTTGCCTGGCTCCCGGTGCAAGTCATGATCCGCGATCCATTTGCCGCCCCACCCAGGAATTTATATCTTGAACACCGTACGATACAAGGCTGGAAAGACACGACGGTCTTGTTTCTCTACGCAATGATTTATTTTATCGGTCCGTATACTAGAATCCGTCTTGCCGAGCGCGCCGCATCCGCGCCAAACGCGCTGGGCCGGTGAAATCGTCGAAGGGAAACGTTGGAACGCCGCCGCTTTGCCTATCGTCTCCTTTCCTCTGCTGGTCGTTATCGCTTCTGTGGCCTTGATGGGATTGGGACATCTTGAATGGCGGACGCTTGTCGATTCCAACCGGGCGGGAATCGACCTCTCAAATGGCCCTTGGCGATCGGTTCATATCATCGGCCGCGC
Organism: Pirellulales bacterium; assembly: GCA_963838495.1. Classification (GTDB taxonomy): domain Bacteria; phylum Planctomycetota; class Planctomycetia; order Pirellulales; family Thermoguttaceae; genus JBEKIK01. The sequence continues at coordinate 36,271 of CAWIRC010000002.1, forward strand.
TTACATGTATTTACTTTCCTGCATTTGCGTCTTGTGGTGGATCGCCAAGAACGAAAGACGGCTGTTGAATTTAAAATAATCGATGTCACGATCCTCCCCATTTACAGCCTGCTTCGTAAAGACTCTCTAATTCCGATCTCGTCCAAACGCTGGATTCCAAGAATTCTGTAACCTCGCTGGCATCAAATTCAAAACTAACATCGAAACCGGTCAAGATGAGCCTTGGGAAGTTAAGAACCTTCGCAAAACCTGCGCGACGTATTACAATGAGCACATGCCTGAATCGTAGATCGAGATTCTCAGTCACTCCGTCGGAGGCTCAAATACCGCCATTACGCGCATTGCGCTCCGCTGGCGTTCAAGGCGATCATGACTCTGCCGCAGCCAAGTGCGTTCTCAGCGATGTTCAACGGCTTCAATGGTGAATGCCCATGTTGCAGACGGAAATTCGCAGATGCTTCGTAAGCCGGAAGTTGGTCCTGCAACGCGCGTCGGTGCGACACACCGAAGCAGATTAGGCTTTGTCCTGGAATACGTTCCTTTTATGGGGTCGCCCGATGGCTCTTGTTCGCCATGCGATGCTGCTTTTGTCCCAGATTGCCTGTAGACACCCTTTGATGGAACTGCCAGATGCGTTCCGAAAAAGGGGTCGATAACTGGGACTCCGAGAAAACGTATGACTTACTGGGCAGAACGTGTTTTTTCAGCCGCCGGCGGCTTCCGACGGTCGGCTGCAAAAAATTGTTGGCGTGTTCCTCTACGTAAGCAGTTTCTTCAAGTCTGCCAGAAATCGTTGCTCCCTTTCCCTGTTAATTCGTGCGACCTTTGACTCGAACCATCCCCTCTTCGTACCTGCAACTTTCTGCACGTATTGCTCGATATTCACTTCAACAGCCCTTCGATATTCGCCCCCCATCCCCAAGAGAACCTTGGCCAATGCAACTCCAGGTCCAGTGACAGGCTGTCGAGGTGAATGCTCAGTATAGGTGACAATGGCAGGGCGAAAAGAGATACCGGTGGTCGCAGTTGAGCAATCCTATCTATCGCTCTTTTCTTAAGTTCCAACCATCGGTCTTGGATCGTGTTCAGTTTGCGTTTGTATTCCGCAACCGATGTTTCGGGAGGAAGACGCCACTCCTTCCCTGGATCGTCAGGATCCGGCTTGGAGAGCAAATCTTGTCCCACAGTGACGCTTTTACAGTACTCTTGCCCATCGGCACAGTCGTAACTCGTAACGAATTCGAGGAGTTCCTCCGCGTTGGACGATTCGGGTATAGCCGATTCCAAGTCCCTATTACTCATATAACGGAACTTCTGACTCTTGGCCATCTCCAACCTCCTTCCCGCGTCGGCGGCACGAACTAGCATGGCCGGACACGATCTTTACGCCAACTTACTCTGTATCGCGAATTCCAGCGTCCTAAATATAACGAGGCGCACTGGACTCCACAAGCGGGTGCCGAGGGTTCTTGCCGCCGACGGGGCCAAGTCAGAAAACCTTGGAATTTCGGGGCATGGTGAAGGCTATTCCGGCTGGAATCCTTACATCAGGCCAGGTTCCGAAAAAAGGTATGAGTTGACGGGATGCGAAGACACCGCCTCGCTCTACTCTAATTCGGTCGTTTGTTGGGAATCCGAACAAACGGTTGAGTTTATGGGATCGTGGTATGAAGATGACCATGGTTAAGAAAAACATTAGCCGTTGATTTCCGTTTCGTGCTTGTGGGAGCGGATCGTCACATAGCCTCTATCCGCCGCGCCCAGTCCCAGTGCAAGCTACCCCATGTGTGTCTCGCGCCACTTGGAGACTATCTCCTTAAACGACTGGCTGATGTTGACGTTGGAATTGGTCTGTACGTGGTACGGATCCAAGGACGGCAGCATGGCGCTAGTCGGGACGCTGAGGAGCCCCATTGCCGACAGGACCTCACCGCTCGACTTTTCGGCTTTGCAGCACATTCAGGCCGAATCTACTGCCCGGCCTTCGTTATGCCAGTCCTAGCAACCGTAGCGATCAGGGAACAGGTCGGCAAAGTTGCTGAAGATGGCGGTCAGGGCGTCGATCGAGATGCTTGCTTCTGCGACAATTTCATTGTAGACACCGCCGCCCATCCCTACGCCGGCCGCGCCGCCTGAGCCTGCTTCGCCACCTTTGGCCTTGTTGCGAGTGATAAGGCTCTTGTTGAGGGTTGCGGTCCCCATATTGTAGAAACCGCCGCCCTGTGCGTCACCGCCGTTGGCACCCGCGCCGCCGATGGCTTGGTTGCCGAGTCGCGGTTCTGAACATTCCAGAAGTCCAGATGGAGTAACTCGCACACTTGATGTAGTTCGGTGACCAACTGCTCCTGTTTCTTCGTCAGTCGGTTCGACATTGGTGTACTACTACCTCATTTCAGCCTTTTCCGCCTTCAAGTTTGTCAACAGTGGCACGCCCCACCCTCTTGAGTATCCTCTTCGATGGTGGACAGGTCAATCCCCTTTGCGCTTCGGTGTGACACCGAGGCAGGTCAGGTCTCGTCCTGCAAAATGTTCCATTGCTGAAATACTTCGGCCTCATTCGCAAGCTCGGCAGGAACTTGGTTCGAAATCACTATTTTGCTATCTCATGATTCAACGCGCCTTCTACTCATCGTAGTGTAAGAAAAGGGATAATCTATGTTCTTATGGTCGCTTTTTTCGTCAACTTTCCTTCGTACCGGGTAGGTTAATAGATAGAGCCTGTTAACCATTTTGTCGCTGCCAGACGGCGCTGCCGGTCGCTAAGCGAAGGTCGCTGTGGGCTTTAGAGATAGTTGTTTTCCAACCCCCTAATCCCCAATCCCTAACCCCTAATCCCTAATTTTGTCCCATGTGACCTACCAACGATCCTGCCTTTTTAACACCTGACCAAAGACTGCACGAACTGGCAAGCATTATGGCCGCTGGTTTGCTACGACTTCATACCCGGGCGACACTTTCTGGCGATGATTCTGGCCAAAAGAATCTGCCAAATTCCGGCAAACCGGGGCTTGATGTCTCCGAAAAAACCGTGCTCAGTGTCCACAGTGGTTAACAAATCCGAGATTTTTACAAGGAGACAACTATGGACCTGAACATCGAAAAAGAGGTCGCCGCCCTGCGACGGATGACCGTAAACGAACTTAGGGGTAAATACACTACTGTATTTGGCGAAAATACCAATGCCCGGCACAAAGAATGGCTCGTGCGGCGCATAACTGGCGCATGCAGGCGCTGGCCGAGGGGGATATCTCGGAACGTGCCCGCCAACGGGCCGCGGAACTGGCCAATGATGCCGATCTTCGCACCTCGGCCCCAAAGGCGCCCAAGCCAACTCCAGGCTCGGAGGACCGCACCAAAACGGCAACAATAAGGCGAAAGGCCAAGCCGGTTTTTTTGTCTCAAGAATTCTTGCTTTGACCGGACGCTTTACGAAAAGGGTTAAGAACAGGGAGCTTGCCAACGGCCGATGGATGGCGCATCCGAGGGACCTTTTTCCACGGCGCGCATAGTTTGCTGGAACCTCAAATCGTCTTCATCTATCGCGCTGATCATTGGTTCTGCCGGCGACTTGGAAATCGCCGGGGCGTGTGGCGGAGGAATGGTTTGGGACGGTTTTGCAGCCGGTTCCCACCACGACACGCCCATCTCCCGAGCTTTATCGACTGAACAAACAAGCAAACGAATTTGAATGCTCAACAACTCTACGTCGCAAAGTTTTATCTTGATGTCGCCCATAATGACCACACCCTTGTCCAATACCCGTTCCAGGACTTCCGGGAGCCCTTGCGACTGGGTGGACTGGGTAATGGCCTGGCATCTCATGATTGTTTTCCACTTTATATTAACGCAGGTTGCCGAGAGGTCCCAAGTTGATATTGAGGTCCTCGTCGCTGAGACCGAAGTATTCTTTCAACTTCCCGATTTCATCGGACAATTTGCAGAAGGTCTGTCCCATGCGTTCGATTTCATCTTCGCTGAGCGTTCCCGCCTCGATGCGTCGCAGGGCTTGCCGTTCCAGGAGTTCGCGGATCAACTCAACCAGCGTGAGCACCAGTTGAGCAAGGCCGTTGCGGACATTTTCCGGATTTAGCTTGATCTTGGGGGCGGCGGCTGTTTGCGGTTTGTGGACGGCCGGCTCGGGCGATGGTTGCCAGAGGGGATGATCAGGCAATATTGCGGCTGACATGGAAAATATTCATATGGTTAAATGATTTCAGGAATTCGGTATTGCGACTCGTGACTTGCCGTTGTCCGCGGCCCACAGCCAACCTGCCTGCCGGGCGGTCTCAATGGAGGAAAGCAGCAATTGGGTGCGGAGGTAGATCAAATCGATGTCGGCCACCGAGATGGCGATATCTCCGGCAAGAACGACGCCTTTATTAAGCAACCTGTCGAGCAACTCCAAAATAGTGCAATTGTCATCATTATTAATAATGTCGCTGCTACTATCCATAATTGCCATATTATTCATCCTCCTCGGTTTCACTATCCGTACCCAGCATATTTTGAATCGCTTCGAGCCTATCTAAAAGCGAGGTTTCGCGCTCGTCGAACTGTTCCACGCTGATCGAGTTGGATTCGAGCGATTGATGTAATTCGCTCAAACTGTTAAGAATAGCTTTCTCTTGGTCTTCCATGTCCTTACGGGCCGTTTCCTGGACCTGGCGGCCTATAGCCGCGATCGCTTTCATCGGACTCAGCAGGATGTCGTCTATTAGAAACATGGCGGCACGCCGTCGTCTTGAGTTTTTAAAATCAGCTATCCGGCGTCAATTCAATCTCGGCGAAATTATACGGCGCCCAGGGCCCGCTGTATTGAAAGCAGTAGTGGTTGTCGAAGGCGTGCGCCGCGGCTTCGACGCCGTTTTCCCATTGCCGCAGGTGCGTCTTCTCCACAAGGCAGGCCAGTTTCATGATCATCCGTTCCTCGTTGGGATCGATGCTGCGAATTTCCAGGCAATACGGCGAGAGGGCCTCGATCACCCTTTGCGTGTGTCGCCGGCGGCTTTGCTCGGAAAGAGACTCGAATAGTTTTCCAAGCTGGATTTTTTCTTCGATCGTGGGCGTTCTTCCCGGTTTAAACAAGCGGTTGCGCATCTCTTCCAATTCCCGGTGATTCGCCACGAAATACTCGAATATATTGGCGGTTTCCCAAAATACCTTCAGGGCCATTTCCACCATGCCTTGCAGCCGATGGAGTTTCTTCAACAAGACATCGTAATTTCGCCGCATGAAGCCGCGCAATTCCTCCTCGCTATCGGCTATCGTGCCGAACATGACGGGCAGCACCGGCTGGCGATTGGATAAGTCGCTTAAAACCAGGTGATGCGCGGCGAGATTTGATCGCTGCGGACGCACTTTCTGCGCCGACACGCGACTCGTCAAGGCGGCCAGACGGCGCTCCACGATCTCTTCAATGCAAGCGCCGGCCACGCCGGGCGGGTGCACGGAAACAGAACTGCCGGCCACGGTAATCCCATATAAATATAGGCCGGTTTGAGGGATACTTGCGATACTCGCCATGCCACATCCTCCTTGATATGTCTCAAATCTCTTCTTCTGTCAAATGATATGTTTTTTACAAAATATATATTTATGGGCTTTAACAATGCCGCCCCTCGCGCTTTGGGAGAGGGGCCGGGGTGAGCACCATTTAAATAGACGTGAGGTTTCGTCAGAGCTCCTTACAGTAATTTTTTTAAGCAATATTTCAATGACCGTATTGAGCGGAGGAATCCGAAGGAGAGTGTATTGGCGACCCATCTCCGGAGAATTCCACCCACTTTATCTGGCCTTCCCGGGTGCGAATGCTTAACAATGCCCCGCAAGCGAAGCATTTGATTTGTCCCTCGTAGTCGTCATATGCATCGCGCAAGTCCACCGTATGGCCGCAGGAAAGGCAATTCACTTTCATCGATTAAACCCTTTATAAAAACCCGTTATTTTCATCTGTCCTCGCGCATGGACTCTTCCAACTCGTAGGCTATTATGTTCAACAAATTGTCCATCCGCACAAGGTAATACTCTTGATCCAACACGGGCCGTTGCGTTTGAATATTCAACATGCGAATGGTCTGGTTCGGTTTCCAGACTTCGGCTTCGGCTTCCCAGCCGCCGTCGGCCGTCTCTAACTTGACGACCTTGGTGACATTGACCTGGTTGACGTCGGGCACCGACTTTTCTAAAAAATCGCGCGCGGCTGATTGTGCTTCGAGTATTGTAGACAACATGCACCCCTTAGTATGTTATTTTAAAATCCGCCCGATTGCCGTTTTCCTGCGGCGTGTCGGCGGGGCGTTTTTGGGTGAATTTATCGGCGTGCGGCGCACGGATTGCCGGTTCACAGCCCGCCGGGTGGACCTTATAAACCGCTCCGATCAATCTGGCTTGTTCATATTCGATCTCAGCCAATCGTTTTTCGAGCCTCATTAATTGCTCGGTGGCCCGGCGTTTTTCCTTGTTTCGGCGGACTTTCTCCAATTCCAGAATCGCCAATCTGGTGAATTTACGTTGCGGTTTCTCGGCATTGCTCACCCGGTCGGACAGAGTTCGAATATCGTGCAGGTGTTTATTTGATTTTACGTTCATATTGAATTTCCCCCAATGCGGCAAAAAGTTTTCCTCAGCCGGGTGCGGCGACTCCCGCGTCGGCCAGCTCGCAGGCTTCCTGAATTGCCGCCCGAATGTCATCCGGCGACAAGGGGTTGTCGTCGGCGCCGTATCCCCTGGCGCCGTTCAGTCCAAGCACGTCGCTGCATATACATTGCAATAGCGGGTCTTCCGGATCGCAAGATAAATGCTTGTACGCCATCACGCGGGCGATGGTGATGGCCGCCCGGATGCTGGGCCTGTGCCCGCCGATTCCCTTGCGGCGGAAATTTCGCACTATATCTACTATCCGCTCCGCGTCTTCCATGGAAATGCCGCTTTTCGCCGTGGTGATCGCCGTTTCGGTTTCGCGGTTGTAATGATCCATGTGTATTGTGACCAAACGGTCCATGAGCGCGTCCTGGCTCGTATGCACACCGGCGTACTCTTGCGGATTCGAGGTGAATATCGCGCGGAAATTGGGATGCACCTTTAAATAACTCTCGCCCACGCGGCGAAGTTTGGGTAAATCCAGCAAGCCTTCGCCCAGAATGCTTAAAAGCACGTTGTTGGCCTCGGGACGGCTGCGCGTGAACTCGTCGTAGATCAGCGTGTGCCCGTAACGGCAAGCCGTGGTCAGGCGACTATCCACCCAGAACGGTCGCATGGTCTCTTCCGTCTTCAACACCGAATGGATGAAATTATCTACGAGCCTGCTTTTCTGGTAACCTTTGTCGTTTCCTACCAGATCGGAACTGCCGAATTCGTCGTCGCCGTGTATTAAAGTAACCGGCTGATCGATTTGGGCGGCCAGGTGTAAAGCCATCGTGGTTTTGCCGGTGCCGGCCGGTCCAGACAGATTGACGGGATAACCGGCATTTAAGAAGGCAATCGCCCGTTCGGCAATCTGGCATATCTGTGGAGTCAGCACGAAATCGTCGCCGGGCACGGGCCGAACCGTGGTTTGATCCGCCGCGGCCGATTCGTGCTCGGCTAACCGACTATGGCCGTTTCCTTGACCTATCGCCTCCATAAACCTGATCCTTATTTACTTTATTCCGAGGGGGAGAATTGCGTCGTCGCGTCGTCCGCTCGACCTAACGCCCGCCGCGAAATGCCTGCCGGCCCGCGTGCAAGTCGGCGGCAAACTCGGCCAACTGGTTCCTAACTTGTCTGGCCATTTCACTGACCTGGTTGTGCGTATCGATGCAAAATTGTTTGCGGTCATGGTGCGCTTGGTCCAGATTTTCGCGCAGTTTGGTGAAAAATTCGGTAAAAAACGTCATGGTTATTCTCCAAATATTGTTTTAATGGCGGGCAAGATAATTTTCGTTTCCCGCGTTGTAAAACGATTTTGTTCAGTCCGCGCCGGAAGGAGGGCACGCGGCATGCAATTGGATGTAATGTCGAGGACATATCCGTCTTGCTAGCGTGCCTCCTCCGAAGCGGCCATCAGCATGGGTACTGAAAATCCTTTTTGCCTGCACCCAAATTGTTTCTATCCCGCCCCGATCTTCATCGCCCCCCGGACGCCGACCTGAATATCGCCGTCCTTGGGGATTAAATCGCTTACCGACGCGGAAAAACCGTTGTCCTGCGGCTGAATGTGTTCCGATCCTCGAAAGCAACACTAAGCCGGCATGGCTGCCGTAGCGGTCAGGCCGATCGCTTCGGCGTACTTCAAGTACGTCTCTACGCTAGCCACGACCACGCGAGCCTCGATCGACAGCAACTCGATCCCGACCAGGGAAACCTTGGCCCAGGCATCAATCACGATGCCCTTGTCCAGTATGCGATCTACAACTTCCGCAAGACTGGACGAGTCGGTTGACTTCTGTACCTTAGCCATCATCAATCTCCTTTTTAAAAAAGCATGATTCTCCACGCTTGGAATGACATTACCCAAGATCGAGAATCACCAAATAGGTAAGTTTTCCCACGGTGTTAATGATGGACTGCTTTACGTAGTTCGTCGCATCTATCCGTGGTACTTCAAAGAATATATGTGGTTTATACACAGTAACTATAGTATGAATCACGCATTTTATACGAGATATCACGTTTGTTTCCGTGGGAAAACCACGCCCCCTAGCTATCTATGCAAAACCTAGCTCAACTTTCCCAGGAGTCAAATCTTAACTTGCAGAAAAAATTTGTTTCACGCACAACTTGTTCCGGCAAAAGAAGTTGACTTTGCCGAGGAATAATCTGCAATAACCATCACTGAAAATTAAAGGGGGGTAAATTGCCAAGATAATGTCAATCTGCCTGAATTACCGTGCATTGCCATTTTATTTGATACGCATACTCTATTCCCCTTATCTTGAAATCACTGCGTAAGACATTGATAAAAACCAAGTTATAGCGACAAGGCATGTCGCTTTTCCCTCGCGCCGTTTTATATCCATTTGAATTTGACGGGAATCAATACGTGGCCTAGTGTTATCTGGGCGTGGCGATGCCACAGATTAAACGTTAAATTGCCGATAATCAGAAAAGACCTCCTTCGCATGCAAGCGGCATCGAGTTGGTCTGGGAGATGAAAGGACCTGTTGACTAGATCTTTCGGGCATTCATTTAAGTGTTAGGCTCGATGCCGCAGGGCTCCAGGTTCAATACACCGCAAGAGCACGCTACGTCATAAAATCGCCTTAACAGCATCGCTTGCATAATTTGCGAAACGGGTTTTTCCGGAAGTTTCAAGGGGCATATAATGGAAGGCAATTCCAATTCGGCCGGATCTCGAGAACTATATGTCACGGGAATTTGTCTACGAACGGCCGGCATGATCCGCATCCTGTTCTCGATGCAGGACGTCTGTCAAGGGCAGATGGACCGTCTGTTACGGCAATTACGCGAGCGAACCAAGGCTGGCCCTTCCCACGGTTTCGACGGCGCTGCGCGTCTCTGCCAATCCATGGAGGCCTGTCTCGCGAAAATCGACGGCTATGAAAAGCCGCGATCAGAGGCGGCGATTTCGGCTCTAATAGAATCCTCCCAGGTGATTGCAGAACATGCCGAAACGATTTCGCGAATTGCAGGCTGGCGCATGCGGACACGCCAATGGAGACATGCTACGGCCGCCTCTCCAGAAAGTCCCAAAACAATGTTATGCACGAACATCACTAATCCAAAAGGAGGTCATAATGGAAAAAGTACGCAAGAACCAAGGTAAAGACCGCAGTCCCAACAACTCGAATATGTCCGAACACTCGACAGATTTCGGATTAGGAGGCCTGCTGGGAAAATTGGGCGGATTCATCGAAAAACTGGGCGAATTGGCCGAAACCGGAGAACAATTATCTAAATCGGGTGAAATCAAAGGACTCGATCCCAGTGGAAAACTCCGCGGCGTATACGGGCTTTCCATCAAAACGGGACTGGGTGAACACGGCCAACAGGAAATAAAAGTCGAGCCTTTCGGCAATATCCATCGCCAGCCGACTGGTGAACGAGTGAAAAAAGACCTCCGCGAACCCCTGGTGGACGTATATGAAGAGGACGACCACGTGTTGGTCTTGGCGGAGATTCCCGGCATCAGCAAGAAAGACGTACAATTGGAACTTCACGACGATCGATTGACTCTTTCCGCTGAACACGGCAATAAAGGCTATTGGAAAAAAGTGACTCTGCCTGGGGAGTTTTCGCCGGAAAAAATGCAGTGGGAATGTACAAACGGAATCCTGAAAATTCGACTGGATCGATAGAAAGACGTCTCCCATGGCAAAACAATCCACCGCAATCGCGGAAATTACTTTGAAGGTCGGCGAGTCCGTCGGAAAAGATGTCGGCCGCGGTATCGCCCGCATCGATCCCGCCGACATGAATCGGCTCGGCATCGATGTGGGCGACACGGTCGAGGTTGTCGGCCAACGGCGGACTATATGCAAGGTGCTGCCAACATTCAAGGAACATCGCGGTAAAGGACATGTGCAGATCGACGGCATCGCCCGGGGAAATTGCGGCTCGGGGATAGGCGAGTCGGTGGTTATTCGCCCGGTATTCGCCCGGCCGGCGGCGGAGGTGGTGCTCGTTCCCCAGGGGCACAGTCTCTCGAATCGGGATCTGGAATACATCGGGAGCTTGTTGGACGGTTTGCCGGCGATTGCCGGCGACAACATGCGCGCCACGTTGTTCGGAAATCGTTATACCGATTTTCTGGTCGAGAGCACGGTTCCCGACGGGCCGGTCCTTATCGCCTCCGATAGCGTACTGAAGATCGGCAACGCCCGCAAAACGGAGGGGCAGGCTCCGCGGGCGTTGCCTGCTATTTCTTACGAAGACATAGGCGGGCTGAAACGCCAGCTCGAACGCATTCGTGAGATCGTCGAGCTGCCCTTGAAATATCCGGAACTTTTCGAGCGATTGGGAATCGACGCTCCCAAGGGCGTGTTGCTTCTGGGCCCGCCCGGCTGCGGAAAAACATTGATTGCCCGAGCCGTGGCTCAGGAAACCGAGGCGAATTTCTTCGCCGTCAACGGGCCGGAGATCGTGCATAAATTCTATGGTGAAAGCGAAGCGCACCTGCGGAAAATATTCGAGGAAGCGACCCGCCGCGCGCCCAGCATCGTCTTCCTCGACGAAATCGACGCCATCGCCCCAAGACGGGAGCGGACGATAGGCGACGTGGAAAAAAGGGTGGTCGCGCAGCTCTTGGCGCTGATGGACGGACTTTCGCAGCGCCAGCATGTGGTCGTGCTGGCGGCCACCAATCTTCCCAACGTGTTGGATCCCGCGCTCAGGCGGCCGGGACGCTTCGATCGCGAGATCACTATTCCCATCCCCGATCAGAATGGCCGGCGTGAGATTCTGGAAATTCATAGCCGCGGCATGCCGCTTGCCCCGGACGTGGATCTGGTCCGCCAGGCCGCCATTACCCACGGATTTGTGGGCGCGGACCTGGAGGCCCTTTGCCGCGAAGCCGGCATGGTCGCCTTGCGGCGCATTCTTCCCCAAGTCGATTTTTCGCAGCAAAGCATTCCTTACCAACTCCTCGGCCAGTTGGAAGTCAAGATGGGCGACTTCAACGAGGCGCTGCTCGAAGTCGAGCCTTCGGCCGTTAGGGAAGTGTTCGTCGAGGTGCCGAATGTCACCTGGGATGACGTGGGCGGGCTGGACGAAGTCAAGCAGCATTTGCGCGAAGCGGTCGAGTGGCCGCTGAAGTACTCGGAGTTGTTCGAATCGTTTCAACTCGTCACCCCCAAGGGAATACTGCTCTCCGGTCCGCCCGGCTGCGGAAAAACCTTGATCGCCAAGGCACTCGCCACCGAGACCGAGGTCAATTTCATTTCCATCAAAGGACCGGAACTGCTCTCGATGTACGTGGGAGAGTCTGAACGGGGGCTGCGGGAGGTTTTTCACAAGGCGCGGCAAGCGGCGCCTTGCATCATCTTTTTCGATGAGATCGACGCCCTGGCCTCCACGCGCTCGTCCGGCCGGGAAGATTCGGGCGTAAGCGGCCGGGTGCTGAGTCAACTGCTCACCGAACTGGATGGAATCGAGGAACTCAAGGGCGTTCTGGTATTGGCCGCCACCAACCGCTACGACCTGCTCGACGCCGCGCTCTTGCGCCCAGGACGGTTCGATATACATCTGCAACTTCCGCTGCCCGACAAAAAGGCGCGTGAAAAGATTTTCCAGGTGCATCTGCGCAACCGGCCGCTCGACGGCGAAGTCACGGCTCAATGGCTGGCCGATCAGACTCAAGGTTTCAGCGGAGCGGATATTGAAGCCGTTTGCCATCGGGCAATGATGGCCGCCATATCTGAACGAATCAAGCTTTCGCCCGAACATCCCAAGGCCGATAAGCTCTTTGTGTGTCGCGAACACTTGATAAAAGCGATTCAAGCATTAACCGATCAAACCAAACTGAAATGAATGCACATTATTACCTGTATGCCTTGACTTGCGGGGGATGCCTATCTGATCCTCTTGGTTCAGGCGTGGATCCTCGCTTTCCCGTGGAAATACTGGCCTGCGGCCAAACGACCGCCATAGCCAGTCGAGTAGGACTCGACCAATTCGACGTCAGGAAGCTTGAATGCGACAATACCGACGTCAACTGGCTAAGCCAGGTGGCGCTGCGGCACAATCAGATCATTTCCGATGTTTTCCGGCGCCAGCCGTTGCTGCCGCTCAGACTGGGGGCGCTGTTCTACTCTCGCCTTTCCTTGCTCGCCAAGATGGAGCAATGGGAGTCTATAGTCATCGATTTTTTGAAATCCACCGGCGACGGGCAAGAATGGGCCGCCAAATTATATCTTGACCCGCGTGAGAGCGAAGAAAACCTCGCCGCTTCGTGCCCTGTTTCCGCAGTTCAGGCATCGGGCGCCGGCGTCGGCAGGCGATATTTCACGCAAGTGCAAAACCAGCGCCGAAAGTCCCGCGCCTTGAAAGAACGTCTCCACGAAAAAACATCTGAAATCGAAACATCGCTGATGAACCAGGCCGATCGCTATTGCCGCTCGCACCCTTTGCCGGCCAGCTTGACCGGCCGTCGGGAAAAAATGCTTTGGAATGCGGCGTTTCTCGTGCCGCGGTCGGCTTCCGAGCGTTGGTCGGCCCTGGTGGAGGAAGTGCGCACTGCCGCGGCTCCCGAAGGCTTGTCGTTGGAAGTCAGCGGTCCTTGGCCGCCCTATCACTTCTGCCCGACCCTGGAATCATGATATCAGCCTTTCGACGCGAATATCGGTCGAGCTCAATGTGTCCAGCCGATGCAACGCCCCCAAAAACAACATGCCGATTTCTCCCGGCCGGAGCGTTTCATCTATCCTTTTTACGATAAATCGGTCGCGGACTTCAAGCAGGCGGGCTGCCTCACCTGTTTTCTCTTGATGTGAATGGAGCGTATTTTTTGATCGTTGTTGCAATTGATATTCCTCGAATCAATAGTTGCGGATCCTCCGTTCCCATCAGAGTGGCGCCCTTATCGATTAACGACAAGATGAGTTGATGGTTGCTGCTGCCCGCTTTGGCAAGCTCCCGGACGATTTCCTGTTCGAACCCGCATTCCGGCAATCCGTCCTGGTAGATTCGGACTATTTTGTAATCGAGGTCTAAAACGCTTATTTTCTCGCGGATGTCATCCCACAATTTCGACACGCTCTCTTCCCGTTGATCCCAAACCGATGCCCCAAACCGTCTTAAATAATAGGCCTTCACCGACCCCGACAGAGATCCTAAGTCGGCAGACGTGTGGATGATCGGAATTAGGATGAGTTTTCTCATGTTTTTTGCGGGCCCGGAATCTTTCCCCTACGAATGAATTTATCTGCATTCGGGGCTTCAATCTAAAATGGCTCTATCTATATCCTACCGCCTATTTGCCAGGCATCAATAATTACGTCGCAAACCATCAATAGAATGTCTTTTATTAATGTGGGGACGCTGACTTTATCTCTTTCCAATCCGCACCACTGGAAAATGGCATAAAATCGTCCCAAAATGTATCTCACCGCTCATGTTAACTCTTAACCAGCCAGTTATAGTTCTTTTTGATAGCTAAAAAATTCTCTGAGTTAACAGCCAAAATCTCTTGACTGTTAACCCGGCAGTCGCAGTTTCGATATGGGGTGGCATCGATTTTTCGCCGGCCGAATGAGACTCGAAATCGACAATTCGCCTGTCTAAAAGCAATTGCGAGAATTGCAAAAGAGATTATTGTTACGAAGAGGGTTGTGAATGGGGAGGTGTTCGGACAAATTCATGTATTTCTTTTCAATGCAGCATCCATAGCGTCGAGCAGCTTATTAAGCAGGGCCTGGACGGTTGGGAAATGTCCAGGCATGGAGCGCATTTAGATGAAAAATGAATCATCGGCGTTGAATTTAGAATTCGAGTCAAGTGGAAACGATCTCTCTTTTTTCGCGAGATGCGATGAAACGGAGGCACCACGTCAAAATTAGACCGAGGACGAATCCCAGGGCGATGTTGTTCAGTCCCAGGCATGCACCTGTCGTCAGTACCATAACATAGGCCTCATCCCGTTGGGTTTGACCACGGGCGGAGAGTCCCAGCTCTAAGCCGCTTACCGCGACCATGATACCCAAGACGCTAACCGGAAACACACGGCAAAATGCCATCAGCGTACCGCCCAGCAGCACGGCGATTGCCATTTTTGCAGCGCCGAGGAATAAGATGGAACCATTTGTGCGGGCGCCAAACCGGTATTGGCCCGCCAGTCCGCCCGCCCCATGGCACATGGGCATGCCGCCGAACCAGAACGCCACAAGATTCATAAGTCCCACGGAAATAGCCACCTTGCGAGGGCTGATTCTGCGATCGGGAAACAGGTCGGCCGACAAGGCACAGACGGCAATCACCGAGTTGAGCGTGGTCAACGGAATTTGCGGCAACGTGGCCGACGGGAACGCCGTGACAAAGTCCCGCCATTGCGGAGGCGACCACACAGGCAGCGTGAATCCAAAGCTGATTTGCGAAATCACCGACGGGTGGGCCGATATGGCGAGAATGATGCCTGCAGCGAACAAAACCAGAGCGGAGGGAACGTGGCGGGAAGCGAAAAAGACCAGAACCACGAACGCCGTCAAGCAGCCGGTCAGATAGCTGTCGGCCGCAAACCAGGCATGAGTGCCTGCCACCATTTGCAGGCCCTTCATAACCAAAGACAATCCTAACGCCAATTGCAGGCCCCGCACCACGCTCTTGGGCACAACGCGATTGAGCCAGTCAATCAGGCCCGTTACTCCAAGCAACAGAATGATTGCGCTGACGCTTGCGCCGGCCGCAAGAATTTGCGGAACGCTCAATCCCTCGGTTATTGCAACTGCCGCAATGGCTTTCATTGGTTGGACCGCCATGGGAATCGAGAACGTCAGTCCGGTCACTACGTTGAAGAACCCGGCAAAGAACAAAGCCGTGGCGAAATTCAGGCCGTTCTGCGAAACCATGCCGATCAAAAGCGGCAAAAAAGTGCCCATGTCGCCCAGCGAGCCGGCAATCTCGTGCCGGTCCAGCCGGGCTTGCTTAATCGTATGCAGGATATTCTTGAAAGCCATCGACTTATCAAACTTTCTCGTGTTATCAGCGCAAGATCAATGATCCACTCCGATCATCACGCTGCTGGCCTTGATGACGGCGTAAGCCGGCTTGCCTTTGGCAAGCCCCAGTTTTTCGGCGGAACTCTTGGTGATGATGGAAACAATTTCCTGTCCGCCCGGCAGCTCGATAGTTATTTCGTCATTCACCGCGCCCTGGCGGATTTCCTTGACAATTCCCTTTAATATGTTTCGCGCACTGATCTTCATATCATCTCCTTTCTGAACTTTGAGAACTTCGGTCCGCCCCCGTAAATCGAGCGGGCCATATTATTGTCCACGAAGTTGACGATAATGTGAAGGCATAGCACGCAAATAACGCGGCCAACGACAGAGATAGCCCGGCACCCAGGCACGCATACGACAGCCGGCGCTGCGAAGCGGCGTTTGACGCAAGGTTCCAGGCGGGGGCCGCGGTGCAGATGCCATTGCATAAATGATATATGGCCGCCCAGGTTCCCGCAAGATACAGCGCAAACCGTACCGATTTGGCCCTAAGCAGCGGCAATATCGCGGCTGCCTGAGAATTGTCGATCCGGATTTGCGCGGGTTGCAGGATGTGCTTGACGGCGGCGCGTCCCGAATGTTTTCCCAATACGATTTTCCGGCCGTTTCTGCCGACACTCTCGGGCGGGAACGGTTCAGGGGAGGCTGTCGGCATCGTTTTTTATAGTTCGAAATCCGTCCGGAACGGCGAGGCCGGCAGGCCTTCCTTGTTGAACAAATTCACCTCCGGCACGTTGGCCCAACCGTAACGTACTGCAGTCGGCGAAGCGATTTGATCGCTCCACACCTCGATTGCGTTGCCTTTGATTTCGGCCTTTGCCGGAACGAATTTTTTGTCCGCTCCCGCGATGGTAAAACCTTTCAGTTCGCCGTCTTTAGCCGCAAGCCCGCCGCCTGCGTGCGTGAAGGAAACAATCGCCTTCTTGCCTTCGACCTTCATCGAGTCGTAAAGCGGTCCGGAATACTCGATCTTCTCTCCGTATGCCAGCGCGCGTGCCGCGAGCGCAAGCCGGGCGCCCACCGGGCCTTTTCGCGGCGGATGAATGTCGTTGGCGTCGCCTACGTCGGTAGTGACTGCCATTGCGGTGTTGGGCGTTTTCGCCAGCGTGAGTAATTGTGCCTCGCGGATTTCCGGAACCATGCCGGCGTAGGGTGCGATTTGCACGAAAAGGAAGGGAAAATCTCCCGTGCTCCAGGCGCGGCGCCAATCGGCAATCATCAGGGGAAACAATTCGAGATATTGGCGGGACCGATCGCTGTTCGCTTCGCCCTGATACCAGATCACGCCTTTTATCGGAAACCTCTGCAATGGCGCAAGCATGGCGTTATACAGCACCGTCGGCGCGCTGGGATTATTGTTTGCGCAGCGGAAATCTCGGTGTTTTCGCCAGCAAGACGCCCATTCGCCAGCGCCATTGACCGGCCAGCGAAACCGGAGCCGCGGATTTATCGCCCGCCAATTCCATACTCATCTGCTCCGCCTTGCCGAAAAAGCCGCCCGGCCCGCCCGTGTCGAGCACGCGAATGGCGATCACGTTGCGGCCCGATTTCAGCAACCCGGCGGGAATGAGATATTCGCGCGGGGCATTCCAAATATCCATCGATCCAATCCGCACGCCGTTTACCCATGTCGTGTCCTGGTCGTCTATGGCGCACAGATGCATCAAGGCGGCCTTGCCGTTCCAGGATTCAGGCAGTTCCAGCTCTTTGCGATACCAGATCACTCCATCGAAGTCGCCGGGAAACTGCGCCGGCATTTCAACCGGCTTCCATTCTTCCTCGGAAAGCGACGTCGCGGACCAATCACCATTCTTTGTGGAACCAGGATCGTTGTCCGAATACCATTTCGCCACCTGCTCTGCATACATGTTCGGATTCCCGGCCTGCCTGCGCATTGTTTCAAGCATATCTCGGAAAGCAGGCATGGTCTTTAGAGCCTCCTCGCTGGTCCAAGCTTCAGTGGGCGTTCCGCCCCACGCCGAGAATAAAATACCGATGGGAATTTTTTCCGCACGCTGAATATCGCGTGCAAAAAAGAATCCAACCGCGCAAAAGTCCGCCGCGGTTTTCGGAGAACACACCGTCCACTTGCCGTTCGCGTCGTTCTGGCGCGTTAGGGAAAGATGCTCCGGAACGTAATATTGCCGAATTTGCGGGTAGTCGGCTTTGGCCGCCTCGGCTTGCCAGTTCTCGATAGGTTGTTGTCCCTCGCGCAATCCGAGTTGCCGTTCCATGTTCGACTGGCCGCCGGCCACCCACACGTCGCCGACCAGCACATTGCCGATCTCCACTGCGTTTTCGCCGCGAACAGTCATAGTCTGCGGCACGGCATTGGCCTTCATCGGTTGGAGCACCAGCCGCCATTTACCGTCCTTGGCTACGGTCGAGACTTCCTGTCCGTCGAACTGAACCGTAATCCTTTCGCCTTCGTTGGCCGTCCCGTAAACCGGAATCGCAATGCCGCGCTGAAGCACTGCGTTGTCGGAGAAAATGCTGTTGGGCTTTACTTCCGCATAAACAGGATCGATTTTTAAGTGCAATGCAAGCACGCATATTGATAAGATCCATATAACGTGATATCGAGCGATTTTCATTGAGTCACTCCATAATAAAAAGTGGTATCCCCACGGTCAGTGCCTTGGGCATGAGTACGGATCTCGGCCCGCTTCACGCCCTACAGATGAGGCGCCCGGCCATAGTCCAGTCCGCTGATTGGCTTATTGTATCATTGCCTTTTCAGTAAAAAAAGATAAACGTCGTTTTCACGCAAGTCGAATTGGCGTTGATATTTTCCATCCTGGCCGACTTTGATAGTCGAACTGGCGATATTGTATTGAATTCCATGGCTGGGCACAAGTTCCATCCCCGTTCCGCCCGGCTCAGATAATTACTTCGCACGATAAGTGGATCCGCTGAACCAGACTGTCAATACGCAAACAATGGAGTTGTCGTCCAACCGCGTCAGGGTGTAATTTGTCAAGATGTGTGCGAATGTTCCATTCAGCGATAACAATTCTATGCGATAGTTTCCCTAAATTCCGTGCAGCAAGGCCTGAATATATATTGTGTGGCGGTCTAGGAAAGTACGCCGCCCCGCGCTGGTAATATACCAGCACCCACCAAACCATTCGTAACCATTCCTTGCAGTTGCGCATCTTCCCGCCGCCGCGGTATTTCGACGACAGGTTCTGGTCAAGCCATTCGTAATCCATTCCTTGCAGTTGAGCATCGGGTTGGTCCCGTCTTTCGCCGATCGAATGAGACTCTCAATCAATAAGTCCTTTAGCTAAAAGCACTTGCGTAAAACGAAAAAAAGAGAGCCCTTGCCAGGAGGGCTGTGGACGGGGAGGCTCTATAAAAAAATTTTACGATTTTCGCTGTTCCGGTTATTATGGAATATAAGGGCTCTCGTCTAGCAATATCGTTTTTTACTCATCGGAACATCGGGGAAGAAGAGGCACCATGAAACTGCAACTCTGGCGATCTATCTACAATTGCAAACGGCAATTTCAAATTATTTGGTGTGGTGTGCACCTATTCCTGTGCACGCTCATTTGTATCGGAACCATGTCGCTCGGGATCATGGTCTCTGCGACTCGCGCCGATACGATAGTGCAATTCGATCTTAATTATTCGGTGGAAGGCGACAACGGGCCGATCGACTCTTTCGAGGTGGATCTTTTCGACAGCGAGGCGCCCATCACTGTCGCCAATTTTCTCAAGTACGTCAACAACGGCTTGTACAATAACACCATCTTTCACCGCAGCATCTCAGACTTCGTCGTGCAAGGCGGCGGTTTCACGCCCGCCGTCGAGAACGGGGTCACGACATCCTTGGACGCCATCACAAACTATGGCACCATCCAAAATGAATATAGCTCCGACCGCTCCAATGTAAGCGGTACGCTCGCAATGGCCAAGGTGGATGGCAACCCAAACAGCGCTACGAACCAGTGGTTCGTGAACATGGGCGACAACTCCTCCAATCTGGACAGCCAGAACGGCGGCTTCACCGTGTTCGGGAAAATCCTCGGTGACGGCATGACGCTGATCAACGCCATCAATAACCTGAAGACATACGACCTTTCCGAGAGTTTTGGCGGCACCTTTAACCAAGTGCCCATGTTCAACAACGGCGCGTCATTCGTTACCATCACTAAGGCCGCCGTCGTGCTCCCACCCATGCCGACAGGCTCGGGAAAAATATCGGGCGTTATTTATTACGACAAAAACCATAACGGTGTAATGGACGGCGACGATTACATTATTGCCGGCGCCAAGGTTTCAATTATGCTGGCCGGCTACAGCACGCCCGTGGCCACCGTCTACACCGCCGCCGACGGTTCCTATCACTTCAGCAACTTACCTGCGGGAAACTTTTCCATCAACTTGGAAACTACAGGCGGCGGATCCGGTAAAGACACCGGCAAGGGACAGATGATCCTAGACAAAAATGGCAACATCATCAGTATCGGAACGAACGGCGCCGCACAACAGGACGCATACAGAAACGTCTCATTGGGCAACGCGCAGACGGGCGCCAACTTCAATATCGCCCAATCTGCCTATCCCATTAGCTTGCTCTCGGTGCGCATGTTGCTCAACAGCGCCCAGATGTCTCATCCCAATGCCGTTGCCGTGCCTGGTACAAATGTCGCCAGTAGTTCGGTTCTCACTTTCGGCAATGTATTGGTGGGAAAACCGGGCAATGCCACTTTGACCGTCACCAATCTTGGCATCCAGGGGAGCTCGCTTTCAGGCACTTTTCCCGGCCCCAACGGTGATTTCAGCTTTGCAGGCGCTTCGGCGTTCGGGCCGCTTGGTTCAGGCCAAGAAGCCAACCAGCAGTATACTTATACACCCTCTGCCCGCGGCTCAAACACGCAAGATATTGCAGTCACCACCAATGTCGGCAATGTGAAAGTCACTCTTTCCGGTACGGGCGTTGCCCCGGTTCAGTCGGTCGATACCACTGCCGCCAACGTAGGATTGGTGCGAATAGGCACAACAGGCACCGCCAAAGTCACCGTAAAAAACACCGGCGACGGAAACCTATCCGGCCTGGGCGCAAGCAGCAATCTCATTGGCGGCATCGCCGCCTGCTCGGGAACCTTCACCGGCGCCGGCGGCAGCATCAGCCTATCTGATAATGTGTCAAAAACTTTCACTTACGCTTATGCTCCAACCGCTCGCAATACCGATTCCACTACAATTGCCTTGAGTTTCAGCAACGGCAGCGCGGATGGAAAAAACCTTGCGGAAACCGTCAATGCTCAATTAAGCGGCCACGGCGTCGGGCCTACGTTCTCCAGCGATCTCGCTCCCGGATCGACGTTGGACTTCGGCACGGTGCCGAAGGCAGACACGAAATCGCTAATCCTGAAAATCAGCAACGCTTCCACCGACTCCAACGGCGGCATTACATCGCTGACAGACCTTACGCTCCTTAGCGCCGAGATCAAAGGTACCGACGGCGGCCTGTTCTCGATCTCCGGATTTACCGCCGGCACTGTACTGCATGAAGGCGATCTTCTGAGCTTGGATATTGCCTACAATAGAACGGGAGAACATGGAGATCGATCGGCAGAGCTCACGATCTTGACCGATGAAGGCGAGCGTTAGGAGCCAACGGCAATGCTTTCACGTATCAGATCAGCGCGATCCTTGCCCCCGAGCCAAGCTCGCTCCTGATGCTGGCCATTGCCGGGCTGTCGCTCGGCGGCCTGACATGGTCTCGCAGGGCTATCAAGAGAAGCTGATCCCGGCCGATGGCGGGACCGCAGGACCTGCCTTCTTATTGCCCGCTTGTTCAGTTTCGTTAAGCTGGCGCATGCAGCCCGCCGCCACTAGCAGCAGTTCGTTGCGGTCAATGGGTTTGGTGAGGTAGTAATCGCAACCCGCATCCAGGCACTTCTTCCGATCGCCCGTGGTGGCATGTGCCGTCAGGGCCACGATGGGACGATTGTATCCATCGTTCCGCAATTGCCGGGTAGCCTCGTATCCGTCCATGACCGGCATTTGCATGTCCATCAGGACTAGGTCGAAGGGCGCGCCTTCACGCAAGGCCGCCAAGGTCTTTTCGCAGGCAATCTGCCCATTCTCCGCGATGCTGATCTGAAAGCCGGCTTTGGAAAGAATGAGCGATATGATACGTTGATTGTCGGTGGAGTCTTCGGCAAGAAGTATCTTTCCCGCCGATTGGGACATTCCGGCGATTTTCGGCAGTTGCTCGCTATAAGCGGCGGACGCGGGTACAAATGTCGCCGCCCCGGCCTCAAAAGGTCCCGTCTCCAGGGTCAAGGTAAAAGTACTGCCTTGTCCAAGTTTGCTTTGCACGATTATATCGCCCCCCAGCATGTTTGCCAGGCGCTTGGATATGACCAGTCCCAGCCCGGAGCCGCCGTATTTTCGCGTCAATGAAGGATCAGCCTGGCTGAAGCGGTCGAACAGTTTTTCCAGTTGCTCGTCGCTGATGCCTATGCCGGTGTCGATCACGTGCAGGTGAAGCAGCGGCGGATTAAGGCCGTCCCGCTTGTGTCGCACAACCACTTGAACGCCGCCCGAATCGGTGAATTTCACCGCGTTGCCGATGAGATTGACCAGGATCTGCTGCAGGCGGACGGGATCGGAGTATATGGTTTCCGGGGTGTCGCCCACGTATTCCGCGTCCAGGGTCAGTCCTTTGTCTTCGGCCGCCGATCGCACGGTGGCTATGGAGTTGGCGACAATTTCGAGAAGCGAACATTTGACGATGGTCACATCGAATTTGCCGCTTTCGATGCGGGACATATCCAGAATGTTGCTTATGACGCTGAGCAGATATTTTGCGTTGCGGACAATGGCATTGACGAATTCATCGCTTTCCGCCGCACACTTGGATGCCTTGATGTGCTCGTGCAGGAGTTCCGCAAAACCAAGGATGGATGTCATGGGCGTGCGAATCTCATGGCTCATATTGGCGAGGAACTCCGATTTGGCCTGGCTGGCGGCTTCCGCGGCAAGGCGGGCCGAGGAAAGCTGCTTGTTTAACGCCCGCAATTCCTCGGCCGCTTTTTCCAGGGCCTGATTCCGCGCCTCCACGTCCCGCGTACGCACGGCCGCTATCTGCTCAAGCTGGCTCATAGTCATAGCCGCCTGCCGCGCCAGTTGCCAACGCTTACTCAGGGCAAGAACGAGCTGGCGAACTTCAATGTTGTCAAAGGGTTTCTTCAGGATCAGCAAATGGTCCGTCCGGCCCAGCCGTTGCACAATTTCTTCCCAGGTGTGATCGGAATATGCCGTGCACAATACAACGAGTATCTCCGGATCCGCCTTCCAGATGCGTTCCACGGTTTTCACGCCGTCCCAGCCCGGCGGCATGCGCACGTCCACGAACGCCAGCGGATAAGGGCGGTTTTCGGCCACGGCCCGCTCCACCATGGCCAGCCCTTGCTCGCCTTGAAACGCCGAATCGATTTTGAACAATTCCACGCCCTCGCTCTTGACGATTTCTTCCCCGAACAGCGCGGCCGCCGCGCTGCAGAGCGCTTGATCGTCGTCTTGCATCTCGATGATTTTGCGAAAGTCTTCGTGAATCGATTCTTGGTCGTCGATCACTAAAATGCGGATGGTTTCCTGCTCGCTCATCTTGGAGTCTCCATCGGAGTTGTCTGCGCCTCTGCCGGAATAATCGTGCGCTCCCGTGCGAATTACCGGCGCTTGCTCCGCAATAAATGGAAGTTCCAGGGTAAAGACCGCTCCCCGGCCCGGCCCGTCGCTGTGGGCAATCAAATTGCCGCCCAATTCCTTGGCGGCATTCGCCGAACTATGCAAACCAAAACCATGGCCGTGTTTTTTGGTGGTGAATCCGTGGGAAAATACTCTTGTCATATTTTTTCCCGCTATCCCGACTCCATTGTCGATAACGTCGATGTACACCTTTTTCGCGTTCTCTTCGCCGCCAATCCTGGTCCGTATCGTCAATCGCCGATCCTTGCGCCCGCTTTCCGCCAGGGAGTCCCCGGCGTTTCGCACAAGGTTCACCAGGATTTGCAGCACTTTTTGTTTTTCCACTTGAATTTGCGGCATGGCCGCGTATTCGCGAACCAACTCGATCTCGTATTTCCCCAGGGACAATGCGTTTAGCACCACCGCATCCTCGATCAAATCGGCCAGGACCACGGTTTCTATCACCCCCGCCGCTCCGGCATACGATTGTTGCATTGATACGATGGCCTTGATGTGATCGATATTCTTGGCCAGCGACTGCATTTCCTCAAGCATCATTTTGCGCTCGCGCTCCAGGTACGGGCCGACAAGGCTCAGGAATTCGCAAAGTTGCTTCCCCTTGTCGTTTTCTTTGAGGAAATCACCCAGGTTGTCGGCATGCTGGTTCAGTATTTCCAGGGCTCGGGTAAGCTCGGAATGCCTGGAATTGCGCAATCGGTCGGCCACCAGAGTGGATGAAACGTTGATGCTGTTCAGCACGTTCCCCACGTTGTGCAGCACGCCCGTGGCCACTTCCGCCATGCCGGCCCTCCGCGCCGCGTCCAGAAGTTGCCGGTGCACGATTTCCAGCTCTTGCTCCGCCCGCCTGCGCTCGGCAATTTCCCTGGTCAATTCTAGATTGGCGTCGGACAGTTGTTGCACGCGGACTTCCAACTGCGCATGGGTTTGCTGAAGCTCTTTTTCTCCGCGCTCAATATGATCCAACATATCGTTAAATTCGCTATAAAGCGTACCCAGTTCGTCGTTCGCGTATTTTTTCACCCGCACGGAGTAGTCGTGATTGGCCGAGACCATCTGCGCTGTTTTTGCCAACTGAAGAATGGGCAAGGAAATAACATGCTGCAGCCGCGAGGACAACGTAACCGCCAATCCCATGGACAGCATTACCACTATTGCCACGATGCCCGCATAACGCAGCAACTGGTGGTTCAGATCTTCCATCGAGGCGTGGAGATAGATCGTTCCTATCACCTCTTCGTCGTGCGTGATTCTTTGGGTAACGTCCAGGTAGTTTCCGGCCGTGAATTCATAACCTTCGGGCCGGGGAGGCGGCGGGGTATATTCCACTTGCTTTTCCCTTTGGTAGGCCGCAAAAACCTGTCCCTTGGCATTGTACAAACATGCATATTGGACTGTAGGCTGCAAATTCAAGGAAGACAGCAACTCCCGCCCAGCGGCCGCATCGTCAAAGTTAAGCGCCGCCGTGCTGTTCGCGCCCAGCACCTTGGCCAATGCCGAAAGTTGCCGCACCTTGGACGACCCGATCAGTTTGGCGTCGTTGAATACCAGAGCGGCCGATGCCAACAAAAGCGCTGTTCCGCTGGCTACCAACACCAGCAGGTTCAATTTTGCGTTGATCGATAGATTTCTAAACGAACGCATGCCAGCCAACCCTCGAAGTCGTAAATTGCCTCATGGAGCACCAATAATCTTCGCTAAACTTAACAACTTGGAACTGAACTTCAGTTGCTGTCGCCTGGCAACCTCCATGTTGACCTCGAAGCGAACCCTGTTGCCCTCGATGAAAAAATTTATCGTGCCGCCCTGCTCGGCAAAACCCGGGCTTTCACCCACCAACAAGACCGGCATGTTTTGCGCCTTCTGAATCGCCGACTGCTTGTCCGCGTCCGGGACGGATGATGACACAAACAGAATTTGGCAGGGCTTGTATTCCGTCGGCAAGGCGAATCGCCTGATCACGATCGGCCGACCCGCCACTCTCTTTTCGCGGGCAATCTCCTCCAATGACTCGCCGAAAGGATCCGTGCCCAGCACGCCAATCACAAATGGCGATTGATCGTCGGCAAAGGAACCGGCCGGCCACTGAATATAGTGCCCGAACTGGTAAAGGTAGGCGGCCTTGATCGCATATTCACGGTTTATCACCGAGCCGTCCTGGGCCTGTATTAAACAAATGTTGGCCGTGAATATAGCCGCCCATAAGATAAACGGCGCAATTAAACTATGCAGCGTCGCCGTAAGTCCGCGACACACGCCGCAGACCCTGCGAACTGTTCTGCCGTGGCTCTTGAATTGTTCTTGGTATAGAGTCAATGCCTAATCCTAAGCAATATATGAATCCTAGCTTCCAGAGGGGTGATCTGTTGACCGTCAATTCAGTTTTTACCCGTCTATAAGCGGGGCCTTACTGCCGCAAGATGTCTATTTCACAGTCGCCGCTTTGCGCCCGGGTTACAGCCGTTAAGAGTTATTCAAGAATAATGATTGAATTCCGAATGGCGGTTTTGCACGGGATAATATCCAATACCTCACCACGCTTGTTCAAGATTTACCAAATAATCCGAATATGCGGACTGCGTCAGTATTGGTAAGCTATCGTCCCGTAAACGCCCCGCGGGACCTCTATTGATTCTGTGGAAGGCTCGCCCGCGCTGGAATTGAACTCCAGGTGCTGGTTTTGCAGCAGGTTTTGACCCACCACCGTCATTTCCAGGTGTTTTCGCGGCCGCCAGGCCAAACGCAGATCCATGGAAAGATAGGCGGGAACGTCCAGGTCCGGAAGGTTGTCCACGTATCGCCCGATCAAGTCGAATTCCAAGTCGTGCCCTATATCCCAAGATGAACGCAAATATACCTGGTTGTGCGGATCGGTTCCTTCTCTAACGTTCATGTAATTGTTGTACATGCTCACTTGCAGAAAAGTGTATTGCGCAAACAAACGCCATTGCTCCGTTATCGACCAGTTCTGCGCCAATTCCACTCCGTACGTATCGGCAAACGCTCCATTGATGACCTGTGTGGGAATAATCAAATGCTGCGGCTGCGGATAGTCTTCCAAAAATGGATCGTAAGGCTGAAGGGTCGCCAGGCGGTTGTAAACGTTGTAGAACACGGCGATATCCCAGGAATACTTCTCCGTGGCCTGCGCCGGTATCCCAACTCATAGGCCATCAATTGCTCCGACTGCTCGTCCGGGTTGCCGTAAACCCGCGAAAAAACCTCGGGCATGCCGGCATACGAGGTCAGCACGATGTTCTCTTCGGCACGAGACGGGGTCCGAATGGCGCGGGAAATCGCCCCCCACGCCGAATGCCGCCGGTCGATGCTCCACAACAGCCGCGCGCTGGGCTGGACCTCAAGCCCGGTGAAAGCGTTCTGTTCCATCTTTACACCCAGCGTCAAGTCCAGCTTATCCGTGACCAGGCTTATTTCGTCCTGGATGAATTGGCTGGTCAGGTTATACGTGCGCTCCACCGGCACGAAATGCTCGGTGAAATCGTCGTTGCTGGGCAGCGAATCATGCACCCCGCGAAACCCGGCCCCGCAGGTGATCTTCTGCCGCTCGGTAAGCGGAAACCGATACTGAAAATCCACGTCAAAGGTTCTCACGGCTTCATCGATTACGCCGCCGGGACGAAGGTATTGATCATAATACATTTGCAACGCCCAATCCGAATCCTCGTCGTAAACGTGCCTCAATCGAGCCAAGACATTGTCTCCCGTAACGTCTTCCTTGCCCGAAATCGGCACGGCAAAAGGCGGCAGCGTGCTGGCCAACGTGTCGCTGAACCCCGACACTCCCACGTAATGATCGCCCTGTACGGTTAAGCTGCTCGATTTTTCCCGGTCCAGCTTCATATCGGTGCGGAAGCCAAAGCGGCCTTGACGCCAGGCGTCTTGCGGATCGCCGTCCGGGTCGTAAAAAGTGCCGCGCTCGAACTGCTTCCCATAAATGCGATAATAGCCGTCATCTCCGAATTTCCCCCCGTAGCGGACGGCGCTGTTGAATAATTCCTCCGTGCCGCCGCCCACGCTGACAAAACTCCCCTGCGTGTCTTTCGCCTGCTTGGTGATTACGTTGATCACCCCGTTCACGGCGTTGGCGCCCCACAGGGTTCCCCCCGGCCCGCGGATCACTTCGATTCGCTCGATGTCCTCCATGAGCACGTCTTGCGTGTCCCAATAAACGCCGGAAAAAACCGGGGTATACACCGTGCGACCGTCGATCAGCACCAATAATTTATTGGCGAAGGCGTCGTTGAATCCCCGGCAGGTAATGGCCCATTTGTCGGAGCTGATGCGGGCCACTTCAATGCCCGGCGCCATGCGCAACGCTTCCGGAATGCACGTCGCGCCGCTGCGGCGGATCATCTCTTGAGTGATCACGAAGATGGCCGCCGGCGAATGCCCCACAGTGCTCGCCTCCCTGGTGACCGAGGTGACGGGAATGTCCATCGAAGGCACCACCACCGGCGTTTTGGCAAGTTGCTCGATGTCCAGATCGGCCAGCTTTGTTTGACCCGCGCCTTGCTGTTCGGCTGACTGCTGAAGTGCACCCCCTGCGTCACTAGGGCCGGATGATTGGGCAAGAGACCTACTTGGTAAATTGATGACAACAAGTAGTGTCGCCAGAAAACCAAGCCCAACTGGCCATGTGCGCGACCGAACGTTCATGAACTGCCCTTTTCCCCGATAACCAGCCGCCCCAGCCATTTATCACGATACAATATTGTCCTCGTTGTAGTCACTACAAAAAATATTATCGGATTAAGCAAAACAGACCGTCCAGCCTGATGACTTTTATTGCGCAATAGCGCAATGGACGGACGTTAGAAAAACCGAATGTGCGGATTAGCGAAATTGAAATGGCACACAATCGTAATAAGAAAGTTTTCGTCACATTATCGGTTCTATTCAGCGCATCAGAACAACCTCTGCTTCACTAATGTTCACAATCTTCTGTCCTTCCGCCGATGTAAAAGTAATCCGGTTAGATAATTTGTTCCGCGGAATCCGATTTCACGTTTTAGGGTATTCAATGCCCTGAGATGCGAATGTATCGCCAAATAGCTAACCTGGATTCAAAACTTCCGGAGCTCATGCGATTGATGTATGGTTTTTTTCGCCGCGCATGAACCGGAAAAGGCGCTGCCAAGATATGTTTTCCCGTTGTTGGCATAGAACGGGCAGGTGTCGATCCAGCCTCGCGCTTTTTTCACAAAGACCCGCGGATACCAAGGGCCGGCGGCATTTTTGGCTTTGACAAAGTGGACGCCGTTGCCAGGCTCGTTGTAGAAGACGAAAAACTCGCCTTCGGGCGCCGGATTGCCGCCCCCCATACTCCGCCGCTGCAGAAAAAACCGGCAAACTACTGGGCACATGATCGCCTGTAGATCGCCTAGCCGATGCCGGTTCGAGACCCGGCCAAGATTGGAAAAAAGTGGGCGCACCAAGATTCGAACTTGGGACCTCGTCCTTATCAGGGACGCGCTCTAACCAACTGAGCTATGCGCCCAAGCGGTAACGAGTTTATGCAAGACGCGGTGCTTGCATTACTATCATAACGACTAAAGCGAGTAATTTTTTCAGGCAATACATGCCAAAACATGTGATTTTACATTATCGACAGCGGGTGTCAAACGCGGCTCATGTTTAAAAATGCAACATCTTGCTTTAAAACAAGTTATGCTATTTGGCCCGCTCTCCATCTTCTGCAATCTCAACCAGGACGGCATTACCTTTTATGTTTGGCCATAAGTTTAACTGCCGCCAGGATATAAATGCCCAGTTGGCCGCCCTCACAACCGATATAATCGGAAAATTTTTCGCAAACTAATTATGCTCCGAAGTGCCCAGGACCGAAAAAGATTCAGATGGGTAATCGTCTTGTCTAGTCAATCAGAAGGGACCTAATCATGAAACTGATAATCGACGCCAATAAACTGCTTTTACTTTCAATTCTGTCTATTGTTATTCTCAGCGCGGCATTGGCTTACGCGGCCACGCCCACCGTGGAGCAGGCCCTGAATCTGACGCCCGTCCAAGCTGGAGTCGATTACGATCGGCCCGGCCCGCAAGACATACCCAAGTGCAAAATTATCGCTAAAAAAATCAACGGCCAGGTAGGCTGGGTCGTGGATGGGCCCGATGGAACTATACTCCGCAAATTCGTGGACACCAACGGCGACAACGTGGTCGATCAATGGAGCTACTACAAAGACGGCGTGGAGGTGTATCGCGACATCGACTCGAACTTCAACGGCCGGGCCGACCAGCACCGCTGGTTCAACACCGGCGGTACGCGCTGGGGCCTGGATCCGAAAGAAGACGGAACCATCGAATCCTGGAAGGTGATCTCCCCCGAAGAAGTAACGGCTGAAATTGTCGCCGCCTTGGCCGCCCGCGACGCCGATCGTTTCGCCCGCGTCTCGCTCTCGTCCGAAGAATTGAAAAACCTGGGCCTGGGCAAAGCCCGCGCCGCCGAACTGGCCGAAAAAATCGGCAAACTGGGCGGGGAATTCAAACAATTCGCCACGCGGCAAAAAACCGTCACGCCCCAATCCGCCTGGCTGCAATTCACCGCCGGCAAGCCCGGAATCGTCCCCGCCGGCACCGACGATTCGACCAAGGATGTCCGCGTCTATGAAAACGTCATGGCGATCGTCGAAACCGCCGGAAAAAACAGCCAACTTCACATCGGCACACTGGTGCAGGTGGGCGATGCGTGGAAAGCCATCGATTCGCCCCAGGAAATCGCCGAAGGCAGGGCCGATTCCGCGCCGGCTGGCTTCTTTTTCCAGGCCTCGATAGTCCGCCGCAGCGATTCCTCGGGCACAGGCCCCGGCGAAAATAACCAAAAACTGATGGCCGACCTGGAAAAACTCGATAAGGCCGCGGCCTCCGCAACCACGACCGACGAACAGGCGCAATATACTTCTCGCCGGGCCGATCTAATCGAACAAATCGCCGCCGCCGCGCCCAACGCCGAAGAACGGGCAATGTGGCTCCGACAGTTGATCGATATGATCGATGCCGCAGGCCAAATGGGCGCTTATCCCCAATCCATCGAGCGCCTCAAAGCGCTCTTTGAAAAACTAAAAGCCGACGACTCCGACAAAGATACGGCGGCCTATGTCAAATTCCGCCTTATCATGGCCGATTATTTGCGGAAAATGCAGGACCCC
Organism: Pirellulales bacterium; assembly: GCA_963838495.1. Taxonomy (GTDB): domain Bacteria; phylum Planctomycetota; class Planctomycetia; order Pirellulales; family Thermoguttaceae; genus JBEKIK01. The sequence goes on from CAWIRC010000002.1 coordinate 66,833, forward strand.
AAGGCAAATTCCGCCAAAGCTCAGGCCGACAATCAATCCGAATGGCAAAAAAATCTGGAACAATTCCTCGCCGATTATCCCACTGTCCCCGACGCAGCCGAAGCCATGCTCCAGTTGGCTATCCTCCAGGAATCCGCCGGCCAGGACGACGAAGCCAATCGCTGGTACGCCCGGGCGGCCAAGGAATTCCCCGATTCTCCGGCCGGAAAAAAATCGCAGGGCGCCCTGAACCGCCTCGATTGCGAAGGTAAAATCCTTTCCTTTGCCAGTCAGGGACTTTCCGGAAACACCATAAACCTTGCAAACTTCCGCGGCAAAGTCGTGCTTGTCCAGTTCTGGACAACGCCCATCGAAAAGGCCAAAGACAACATTGCAATCCTAAAAGATTTAGTAGCCAAATACGGCCGCTCCTTCACCGTAATCGGCGTGAATCTCGATGACACCCGTACGGATCTGGACGCCTATCTGGCCCAAAACAAATTGCCATGGACGCACGTCTTCGAAAAAGGCGGCCTGGACAGCCCGCCCGCAAATCAATTGGGCATCTTCACCGTGCCCACCATGATCCTCGTCAACCAGCAAGGCAAGGTCGTAAATCGAAACATTCAGGCGACCGAAATCGAATCCGAACTGAAAAAATTAATAAAATAGCACCGGAGGACAGCGGCTTGTGGACGGGCCGAAGTGTGGTGGTTAAAAACCAGGATGTTTAGCCGCGATCCGGAGGAGAGCGCGTAAAACCCCGAATTTTCACTTCAAATTACCGCGTTTACCCGACCGATAAAGTTTCACAAACAATAGGTGCATTTTAACTAACCGATTGTACAACAACAGGTTGCGAAAAAAATCGTTATAACCGGCCTTTCGTTATTATCCGGAAGATCAGCAAAATCGAAAAAAAGCCTCCTTTCGGCACAATCCGCAACCGAAACCTATAACAGGCAGCATTTGATTATCAACCGACATTGCAGGGGGGTAACACCAATCCCGTCCACTTCATTAAGCAGTGGTTTGCTGTTCCCTCCTCAAGCGGCCGGTTCGAATGCTGAATTGAGAATGCTGAATAAACAAAGTCAATAAACGACTCCCCGCAGGTTCACCACGGGGTTGATACACAGAGGAGGGAAAGCATGCGACGTTTGTCATTAGTTATCGTGGTCGCCGCAACGACCGTGCTCGTGCCCATGTTCGCCCTGGCCGGCAATCAGGAAGTGGCCGATCAAATCGCCCAAAACTTGAAACACAGCGGCAAATTGAGCGATTACCGCATCGCCGTGAAATTCCAGGACGGCACGGCCACCATCAAAGGCCAAGTTGCCAGTCAGGAACAGATGAACACGGCTTTGAAACTGGTGTTTAAGACCCCCGGCGTTTCACGCGTGGTTAATCAAATGACCATCGGCGAATCGGAAGCAAACCCTGCGGTAAATAATAGTCCTTCGCATTCAGCGCATCGGGTTGCAAGCTCGTACGCTCCCTTGCCGGTCGAACAAACCTCGGCCCTGGAGCCCGGCGAGCTTCCTCAAAAACGTAGTGCTCCCCGCCCGATCAACGGCCAAATGCCCATTCCGGTCGCCTTGACCCAGTCCACGCCAATTCAGGATGCGGGGGTGCCCGGTGCACCGCGTCCCATGTATTCAGCCCAGGGCGGAGTCGCCCCGGTTCCGTTATGATCAGGCATCCATGCCAAACTATGCTTGGCCAAGTTACTCGGCTTACCCAAACTACGCCACAGTGACGTATCCCAGGCAGTACTCACCAACCGCCTGGCCGTACATTGGCCCATTTTACCCATATCCTCAGGTTCCGTTGGGCTGGCGAAAAGTAACTTTGGAATGGAAAGATGGCTGGTGGTTCCTGGATTTCAAGGATGAGCCGCCCAGTTGCTGGCGATAAACCCTTACAAATTAACGATTTAAACAGCCCCTTGCTTGATACGGCCAAGCAAGGGGTTTTTTATTGCAGCCTTACTTATCTTCCTCAAAATAATCCTTACAACCGGAAAAATCCACAAGTTTAGTGCAGCTTAACACGATAAGTAATGTAACCACGATTCAGTTAATCGAGGGCCTACTAATGTATAAAAAAACCGCTTCTGTCCTTGTTTATATCATGGGCTTATTGTTGCTGCTTTCCAGCACAGGTTGCCATGTTGTCTTTGGACCGACCTTGGGGATGCTGTCTTATCCGGTACCGGTCTCGCCCTATTTTCAAAAGACATTTGAAGACAGGTTCCATAACTGGGATCGATATTCAAAAATGCCCATTCTAGGTCCCATCACTCCCAATACTCCGACTACTCCGCTGGATACGCCCTCGGAGGATGAAGTGATGCGTGCCTTGGAAGAGGCCCGGCCCATACAAGGCGGCCTGCCCTTGATGCACGAAATACAGCGCAATAACGTGCGGATCGTCGTCGAGCCCATCGCCGCCGATGGCATTCCTTTCGGCTATATTGATCCGCCGCGCGTCTATCCCCTGGTCGGGACCGGCTCAACTGCACCATGCCCATTACAAGTGCATAGTCTACTTCACGGAAGTTACCCGGGTCGGTTGGCCGATCCCCTATACGACCACTTCCGAGGATAGCCAGGAAGTGATATACATCGACCACGACCATCTGCACATGGTGGGGAACGTCAATCCCGGCCCCGGCACCGGCTATTAGACAATCGTAATAAATTCCCACAGGTTATCTCGATGCGAAGCCTACGCGTCCGATAACCGATCATGAACAACTAAACCCCAATGCCCGCTAACCCAAGCGGCCATTGGGGTTTGTAGTTTAATAAGCCATATTCTTCCCCGGAATTATCGGATTCTTTAGCCGACTGGACGATGCTAGATATAGGAGAATATGGAGTTGTCAAAGATGAGAATCCTTCCAAGCATACGTCGATCGGCGGCCGTGTGGTTTATGCTGGCATTGCTAGCATTCTGGCCGGCGGCGGAACACGGAATTTGGGCAACGGAATCGGATAATTCAGCGGCGATTGGAAATAATACCGATACTCAATCGGATCCGCCCGCCGTGCGCCAATCGGCGTCGATCCCCACCCACAACCTGCGGAGAATATTAAGCGACGGCGGGCCGCTGATGTACGCCATTGTCCTATGTTCCTTCCTGGTTGTCACCTTTGCCTTGGAACGGTCCGTAAATCTCCGCCGCAGCCGGGTTATTCCAAAACCATTTGTCAAGCGCTTCATGCAGCAGTTGTCCGAGGCAAAACTTGACCGCCAGCAGGCCCTGGAATTGTGCGAGGAAAACGGCAGCCCGGTGGCACAAGTCTTTGCCGGGGCAATCCGCAAATGGGGCCGGCCCGGAGTTGAGGTCGAGCAAGGCGTTATCGACAGCGGCGAACGCGTAACCAACGGCCTGCGCCGATACCTGCGCGTGTTTTACGGCGTGGCCACCGTAGGTCCGCTCTTGGGACTGATGGGCACCGTGCTGGGAATGATCCAGACCTTCAACGTAATTGCCGCCGCCGACGCCCAGGGCCGGCCCGAACTCCTGGCCGGAGGCATTGCCAAGGCCCTGTTGAACACCGCCGGCGGACTGGCCGTGGCCATCCCCGCCTCGATCCTTTACGTTTTCTTCGTCAGCCGCGTGGATCGGCTGGTGATCGAGATCGATCGCCTCGCCCAGAACGTGGCCAACTCCATCTCGGCCGAGGAACTAAACGAGAGAAAAACCCGAAAACGCGCCGCTTAATGACAAGGAATTAGGGATTGGGGATTGGGGATTGGGCATTAGGGATAAGTTGAACCGCGCGAAACCACAATTTTTGGGCATAATCATCATTCATCATTCCACATTCCATGCCGCTAAGAACCCACATCGACGACGAGCCGACATTAAACCTCACGGCCATGCTCGACGTGATGTTCCTCCTGATTATCTTCTTCATGCTCGGAACAAGATTTGTCGACGACGAGCGAAAAATCGGCCTCAGCGTGCCCAAGGTGGTCGATAAAGATTCGCTCGCTGCCGCCCCGTCCCGGTGCGTGGTCAATGTGTATCTGGACGGCACCATTGCCCTGGATCGGCAACCGATCACTCTCGAAGAACTCACCGCCAAACTCGCGGCCCTTAGGCGCCAGCACGGCGACGTCGGCGTCCTGGTCCGCGGCGACGGGAACGACAAGTATCAGCGAGTAGTCTCGGTACTGAACGCCTGCAAACAGGCCGGCGTCAAAAATCTGGGTATCTCGGTCCGGCCAGTTACGCCAAACAATAGCCCATGAATCCGCTCCGCTTCCATCGAGTTGTTGATTTCTTCGCCGGCGTCGATTTGGCGATGGGCATTCTCTGGCTGGGACTGGCCGCTTTCACCTTGGGCCTGCTCGTTTTAAGATATACCCGCTGGGGACAATCACACCAGTTGGAAAAGTGCATGGTGTTGTCCGTCTTGGCCCACGTGTTGATTTTGGGCTATGTGGCCACGATGCATATCGTCAATCCGCCGCTGGGCGGCGAATCAATGTGCTTCATCGCGCTCGAGGAAGATACCGACAGCGAAACGGGCGAGCCCGGCGGAAATCGGCCGCTCGCCGGCAATGAAAAGAACGACGGCAAAGAGCATCTCTGGCAAATCCGCCCGGAAACCCCGCCCCCAAAAAATGCCGATCTTAAATCCGATCCCCCCGATCTTCTCCCCGTGGCAAAAAACCTATTAAACGAACTGGAAAACAAATTGCTCGCCCCGTCGCCCTTGGCATCAACGGCCCTCGATCAAATTATTACTCCACCCCCGCAACCGGTCGAGGCAAATCCTCCCATCGCCCGTTTAATGCCCATCGAATCATACGATTTCCCGGCGGCCGAAAAAACCGCCCCACAATCGGGCAATCCAAACACCATTGGCACGGATATTAACCTCCCCGGCGCCGAAAATTCTCGGATCGATCCATTATCCGATTTCATTGCCTCATCGGGCGGAAAAATATCCGCCGGCCCCGATGTGGGCATCGACGGCCCAAGCGGCGCCGGCGGAGGCTCGCTGCCCGACCTTTACAAGCTCCGCGTCATGCCCAATCGCTCCGGAGTGGCCAAACAGCACGGCGCAACCCCGGAAAGCGAAAAGGCGGTCCAAATCGCCCTCCACTGGCTGGCCAACAATCAGGCCGACGACGGCCGCTGGAACCCCGCCGAGCACAACGCCGGCCGCGAATTATCCGTCCAAGGCCGCAATCGCCTGAACGCCGGAAGCAAGGCCGACTCGGGCATCACCGGCCTGGCCTTGCTTGCATTTTTGGCCGGCGGGCATACGCATCAAACCGGACCCTATGCCGAAAACGTCCGCCGCGGACTGGAATTCCTCCTGCGGATTCAAGCCCGGGACGGAAACCTGGGCAGCAATGGGCAGGCCTACGAATTCATGTATTGCCATGCCATGGCCGCCTGCGCACTTAGCGAAGCCTACGGAATGACCCACGACCCCCGCCTGGAAAAACCCGTGCGCAGGGCGATCGGTTATACCGTCGCCGCCCAAGACCCGCGCGGCGGCGGCTGGCGCTATCGGCCCGGCGACCCGGGCGACACCAGTCAGCTCGGCTGGCAACTGATGGCCCTGAAAAGCGCCGATCTGGCCGGCATTCCCATCCCGTCGTCTACCCGTGCAGGCATCATACGTTTCCTGCGCAGCGTCTCATCCGGCAAACAGGGCGGCCTGGCCTCGTATCGGCCCGGCGAAGCCCCTACACGCCCGATGAGTGCCGAGGCCCTGGTCTGCTGGCAGTTCTTGGGCCTTCCCCGCGAGCACCCGGCCTGCAACGAGGCCGGCGATTATCTACTCGCCGAATTGCCCGGCTCCGGAACGGCCAACGATTATTACTGGTACTACGCCACAATCGCAATGTACCAGTTGCAGGGCACTTATTGGCAGCGCTGGAATGAAGCCCTGCAATCCACTCTCCTCGACCGCCAGGTCAAGGACGGCCCGCTGACCGGTTCCTGGAACACCGACACGCTTTGGGGCGGCTACGGCGGCCGCGTCTACACCACCGCCATCGCCACTCTGGCCCTGGAAGTATATTACCGCTTCCTGCCCCTTTACGGCGAAACCGCCTTCGCCGCCAAATAATCGCAATATTTGACACCTATCCCGGCCCCTGTACAATGAACTTGGAGGCTCAAACAAAACCTCCCCTCTCCCTTTGGGAGAGGCACCCAAGGGGTACCCGGGGGTGAGGGCATTTATAAATGAGTACAAGGTTTTATTAGAGCTCTCTAGAGTTATTTATCTTCAAGTCCATATTATCCAATTGTAAAACCGCGATCATTGATCGCACTTTCGATTTGTGACGTTGGTTCGTTTCTGACAAAGTGATTCTATGCACCCGTTGTTTGCCATTCTCGGTCTGCCCGCTCCCACGCAGGTGATAATTCTGCTCGTGCTTGCCGTGCTGCTTTTCGGTCAGAACCTGCCGGTAGTCGCCCGATCCTGGGGGCAAAAACTCGCCGAGTTCCGCCGGGCGGCGAGGCGCCTCGAGGATGAAATCCGCTCCATTGCCTCGGATATCACCTCTTCCGTTTCAACCCCGCCCAGAATCTCAAACTCTCAGCCGCAGAACAATCCTTACGGCCATTCTTCGCCGCCAGACGATCCATCCGATCGCGAAGAGCCCACGGCCCCCAAATTCGAGCCCCCGCCTGCTCAGACGTGAATCGTCTTTTCCCCCGCCCGACGTTTACGTCCGGTAGCGGACTCTTACTCCGGCCCGTCGCTTACGCCCGACGACACTCTTTTCCTCCAGCACAGTCATTTACGCCCGACAATAACCTTTTTCTCTAGCCCAGTCGTTCATGCCCGACAACAACCATTTTCTCTAGCCCAGTCGTTCACGACTGGGGAGGAAATCCAAACACATTTTTCCCTCCAGCCCCCTTTAGGGGGCGATAAAACTCCATTGAAAATTCCACCGCCCGATGAATTCCTCTTAAACCAATCCATTTTCCGCCCATATTCCCCTCCACAGCCACTTCCATCAAACCGGCAACCGACTAAAATAATCTTTGTGAGAGAAAACAGGACGTTAAGTCCACACTTAAGCCTCGCGACTTGGGTGCCTCGCCCTCATTTATCGTAGGCGATCAAAAGTAAAATTTTGTCCGGGCGGCTAGCTCAGTTGGTTAGAGCGCCATGCTCACACCGTGGAGGTCGCTGGTTCGAATCCAGTGCCGCCCATTGAAAATAAGCCCTTATCGAATCCAGCACTCTGCGCGGACTGTAAGAAAATAATCCGCGCGTGTATCAACAATTAGAGCCCCGCTCTTACCGCCCCATGGAAACGGCCAGTTCTTCCAGGCCCAGGCGTTTCATTTTTTTATAGAGAGTGGTGCGGTTTATGCCCAGGGTCTCGGCGGTGACCTGACGGTTCCAATTATTGGCTTCCAGGACCTCGAGGATGATTTGCCGCTCCGGGCCTTCCAGGACTTGCTTGAGCGAGCGGTTGTCCAAAGGTTCGATCACCACCCCGCCGCCGGCGCTGACGTTGGCGGGCAGGTCTTCCATGCCGATCATGCCGCCCTTGCCCAAAAGCACGGCCCGTTCGATGACGTTTTGCAGTTCCCGCACGTTGCCCGGCCAGCGGTAGCGCTGCAAGGCCTGCATGGCTTCCTCGGTGAAGCCGTGCACCTTTTTGCCGGAATCTTCGCAAACGCGAGTCAAAAAGTGTTCGGCCAAAAGGGGAATGTCCGAGATCCGCTCGCGGATGGGCGGCAATTCGATGTTTATCACATTGATGCGATAGAACAGGTCCTGGCGGAATCGGCCTTCGGCCACGGCCTTGCCCAGGTCCTCGTTGGTGGCCAGGATGATGCGGGTGTCGATCTTGAATGTTTTTGTCCCGCCCACCTGCTCGAACTCCAGGTCCTGAAGCACCCGCAGCAATTTCACCTGCATGCCGGGCGAGGCGGTGGCGACCTCGTCGAGGAAGATCGTGCCCTCGTTGGCCTGCATGAACTTGCCCATCTTGTCGCCGGCCGCGCCGGTAAAAGCGCCCGCCACGTGGCCGAAAAGTTCGCTCTCCAAAAGCGTTTCCGGCAGGCTGCCGCAGGCCACTTCCACGAACGGCTTGTCGCGCCGGCCGCTGCGGCGGTGAATGGCCCGGGCGATAAGCGATTTGCCAGTCCCGCTTTCGCCGGTTATGAGCACGGTGGCGCGGGTGTCGGCCACGGCGTCGATCACGTCGAATACTTTTGTCATGCGGTGATCGCGGCCCACTATGTTTTCCATGCCGTAACGAATGTCGAGTTGGGCCTTGAGTGTTTTGTTCTCCTCGATCACTTTTTTCTGGTTCATGGCCCGCTCGATGGCCATCTTCAGTTCTTCATCGATGAGCGGCTTGGTGAGGAAATCAAAGGCCCCTTGACGAACGGCCTCCACCGCCGTTTCCACGGTGCCGTAGCCCGTGATCATTATTACCGTGACGCCCGGGTAATTTTTTCGGCAATATGTCAATAAGTCGAAACCATCTTCGGCGCCCAGGCGGATGTCGACCAGGACCAGGTCGTAGGTTTTGCGAGTGACGGCGGCGGTGGCTTCGCTTAGAGTCGAAGCGGTATCGGTCGGATAACCTTGGTCCCGAAGCCAATCGGCCATCGAGGCCAGGACCTGGCGGTCGTCGTCCACAAGCAATATTGTGCCTTGTTGTTTCATAATGTCACCCGGATGCATATTTTAGCCGCGGCCGTTGATCGCGCTTTATATCATGGCCTGTTGCAAAATATCTACGTTACAGGGCGACCTATGTCAAAACATAAATCCGTATAAATAGGTTATTTTGCAGGTAAATAACAATCGCCCGGGATTTAGGTGCGTTTTTTCGGTTAATAACAATTAAAATTGAGCCCCGAATCAGAGCGGAATGTCCCAATTTCACCCCTCTTTTAAAGGTGTTTTTAGCAAAAGCTCCCGTTATACTTCATAATTTAACTGTTATTTTTTCTCCCCTCGACTTGGCCCTCGAATCGGCATTTATCCCGCTGAGTCGGGGGGGTTATTTCGTTTCATTGGGGGATTTCATGCTGCTCGATAGTGTACTAGGATAGAGTATCCCCCTTTTTAAGCGACCGACATTTGAGGGAAGACGCTTTGGGGCCTTTGGTTCCTATACAAATAAACACAAATAAACAATACTGAAAACCGGAAGGAATCGCATTTCTTCCTTTTCTCTGTTAAATAAAATCAGATCATTCCAAAAGGACCGTTTTGCGGTCGAGAAATTTTAAGGGAGGCCCAAGATGCCTATTCGTCTATTAATTTGCGATGACCATGAAGTCATTCGCACCGGTCTGGCTTGTCTACTGGCCGGGACCGACATTCAAATCGTCGCCGAAGCGGCCAACGGCAAAGACGCCATGAAAGCCGCCTTGAAGGAAAAGCCCGACGTGATCTTGCTCGATATCCGCATGCCTGACGGCGACGGCTTGTCCACCCTGGAAAAACTTCGCGCAAAAATTCCCGAGAGCCGCGTGGTAATGTTGTCCACCTACGACAATCCTACGTACATCGCCAGGGCCGTGGCCCTGGGCGCGTGCGACTACGTGCTCAAAGGATCGCCCCGCGAAGACATTATCGCCACCATCGTCGCGGCGGCGGCGGGCGAATCGCCCAGCCGCAGCGGCGAAATGAGACGCATCGCCGCGGCCATGAAAGTCCGCCAGGTCATCGACGACGACGACGTGCCCTTGACCCAGCGCGAGACCCAAGTCCTCCGCCACGTGGCGCTGGGCCTGAGCAACAAGGAAATCGGCCGCTCCCTGGAAATCAGCGTGGAAACCGTCAAGGAGCACGTGCAGAACATCCTCCGCAAGATCGCCGTCTCCGACCGCACCCAGGCCGCTGTCTGGGCGGTGCGCAAAGGCCTGGTCTAAAAGCTTCCGACAAAATGAAGATGAAAATGTCTTGTGGGCGCCACGACCAACAAATCGCGTCGGTGCCCGGCTTGTCCAGCAGTGATTTCCGGCATTTTTTATCGCACTGCTAGCAAGCTAGCAGTGGCACTCTTCATTTTGTTCAAGGTTTTAAGAAGATTCTAACGCAGAAACGCGCCCCCTGGCTTATGCCGCTCGGCCGCGGTCGTCCAAAAGCACGCCCTTAGCTGCGGCGGCCACTTCTGATTGGATGGGGAAAGACGCCGTTTCTTCGTTTAAGTTGACGGTTCTATCCACGATGTACAGCGGCCGGGCGCGGACCTGGTCGTAAATCCGAATCACATATAGCCTTCTCGCCGGGCCTCTACGAACCGCGGGATCGATTCCGGCGAGTCCTGCATGTCGGAATACATCAACACCACGGCGTCACCCCGGCAGCAAGCCAGCCCCTAAGCGGCAGCGCCGATCCCATGGCGCACAACAAGCACAGCAAGCCCACAACCGCCAGGCACCAGCGGAAGACGTCGCGCGGCTTTTGCCCTAGGGCGGCGGCCGCCAATACAACGATCAAGGGAAAAACGTAAATTGTGCTCGTGGAGATGTCCGTCCCCGGATACAACTCCTCCTCGTTCGAAATGGGGGCAATCGCTAAAAACGGGCCGGCAAACGTGGCCATCGCCGCCGGATGCAAGGCATTGATCTTTACCGCAACGTCGCGAGGCAGCGCATCGGCGCAGGTCAGAATAACCCCGCGCCTCCACCATAAATCCCAAATATGTCGGCGACATGACCACCGCGGCCACCGCCAGAAACACCGCCGCGGCCGCTATTGTCCGGCGCAGTTTGTCAAATGCCGTGACGCAAAGACCGCGCCCGGGCAGTGGCTTGTCCGCCGCAGCCGATTCCGCCCGCAGCCAAATCCCGCCCGCGAGCCACGAGCAGGCGAAACAGCCGCTGATAATCACCATTCCCGGATACCCGGCCAGCGCAGATAGCCCGAACAAAGCCCCGGCCTGCGCCGCCGCCCAGAACGATCTTTTCACAATCGCGGCGTCCAATCTCCACAGGATCCAAGGAAGGAAAGAAATGGCCGCCAGAAAACAGGTGTGCTCGGCATGGCCGATGTAAATTCCCGAAAACATGAATCCCACGGCCGCCATGTAAGCGGCCCAACACGGGGCCGATAAATGCCGCGCCAAAACCACGATCCCAGTCCCGCCCATCGCCCAAATGATCAACCAATACGCGCGAAATCCGAATTCGCAGCCGCCTGTAAGCAATCCCAGTGCGACCGTTATCGGCGAAAACGCCCCCACTTGCGGATCTATCCCCGCCGGATAACCCGCGTTTATAAGCGGCGTCCAAAGCAGGAATTCTCCATGCCGGGCATAATCGGCCAGCAGCATTTAAAACGGGCAAAAGAAAATCGCCGCGTCCCATGGCCCGGAGTGCTTGCCCAGCAACAATGTAATGTTGACTGGACTTTTGCAAATTAGGTCAAACCCAACCGTAATGTGATATGGTCAAGACCGTAGGAATAATCGGTGACTTGTTCGATCACCCAGGCGATGGTGGATCGCATGGTTTCGCGCATTACCGCCCGACAGGCTTCGCCGATGGTCGTCAGTTTGCGGAGGGCCCATGTTTTCGCACGGTTCGGCCCGAGTTGATCCATGAGCAGAGTGTACGCCAGCATGACCAAGTACATGTGCCGGGTCTGGCCTTGGCCGTCGCGCAGCTGACAATCTCCCATGCCCAACTCCTGCTTTCCGTCCCGATGAAAGGTCTCCGTTCCTGTCCAGCGATATTTGTAAACCAAGAGAATCCGCACCACGTCCCAGGCGACACGGTTGGTTATCAAAATCTTGCAGGGTTGTTTGTCTCGTTTGTTGTCCCAAATAATTACGATCCGTACCTTGTGGTTGACTCCGGGTATATGCAAGCAAACGGTGAAATGCCATTGTTGCTCTCGTCCGCGATGGAACGATTTGCGGGTTTCGGGATCGATCTCGGCGGCGAGTTCGTCGGCGCGGATCACTTTGCCCTTCCATTCGACCTTGCGATTGAACTTCAAGTCGCCGACATAGCCGCGAGGCCGGTCGAAACGGTCCCTCTTGGAATGAATGTGGTTCAGTATCTCCGCGTTGGTGAAATAGCTGTCGAAAGTGAAGTCCCCGGGAATTTCCCGCTCGCATACCCAATCGACCAATTGGCAACAGAGCTTGGTATGATCGAAGAATTTCTCTCCGGTGGCCTCGCATTGCTCCCGCTTGCGGAAGCGGCGGAATTCCAGGGGATAGTGCTTCCCGCTGGAGCACACGTAGTTGGCGAACAGATAATCGTGGGCGATTTTGTTTCGCTGATCGGCGTGATCCCAGAACCATCCTGCGTCTTTGATGTACTTTCCGTCGTGGTCGATCAGCACGTTGTCGATGGCAATGACCCCGCGGTCCGTATATTGAGTGCTGGAATCCCGCTGCAACCATTCCAACCGCCGTTGGTTGAGGGTTTCCGCGTCCCAATCCACTTCGGTCAAGAATTTGTTGAGGCAGGATTGGTCGGTGGTCTGGGCAAACTCCCGATTGATCCCCAGGACCGACTTCCGCTCCGCAATCATCAGTCCTGTAAGATACTCCGCGAAATGCCTTCGCTGCGGTTCGTTGGCAAACAAATCTCCGAACTGCTCCATAGCGTCCCGAACGACTTGAGGAAACTCGATGATCCCTGGCATGACTGCACCATCCTTGGTTGTGAAGTGCCATCCCAAACACCACCGAATTAAACGCAATTTTACCCATTTTGACAAGACCAAACAACAGTTTGCAAAAGTCCAGTGTTGACTAACAATAATGTCGCCACGACCATGAGCGAGAGACGAAACCATTTCCCGCCGTCTCCATCGCTGCGATTGGAATCCGTTTTAGAAGCGGCAATTGCGATCATGTTCAATAAAAAAACTATCGACCGGCCTGCATTCATTGATGGCAACCGGCGTCAGCCTGCGCCAAACGGGGGGATTATGGCCGCTTTCATCCCTTGAGTCAATCGCGATTTCCGCCCCGCATTAAGGCTTGTTCGCAAAGCCGCCCTCCCCCTGTGGCATAGAGTTTTTCTATCGAAGTTTGGTCACATTTTGCAGGCAGGCTTTTTTCATCGCAAATCGACAAATGCAAATTCCAAATTGAGCAAATATAAGAACTTGCGCCTATCGCATTCTGCAATTAACGTTTTGCATTTCAAAGTATTTGGCCGCCTGTAGGCCGCGCTAGGCTCAGTAAGATGAAATGGCGCACCGTAGAATGGACGGTTCGAGCCGCCTGAGCACAGGGTCCAAATACTTCGCTGGGCAACGCGTGCCCGTAAAATGGACCGGTTTCCTCATTTTCTTCCAAGGGGCGACGATCCAAAGTCGAGAGAGAGTGCCCGTAGAACGGGCGGTTGTCCGAATCGGTGACCGCCTGGCTCCCATAATTCCATGCGGAGCGCCCGGCAGGCATTAAGCCGGAGGAGTTGATCGACGTGAATGTGCGGGGATTGTAATCGTTCCATTTATTGTTGCGCCAATAAACCCAGTGGTTCTCGGGCAGCCAATACCACCATTCGCCGTTGTGAAATGTGAACCGCCATTGATTTTGGCTTTGCGCCTGCGGCTTATCCGCCGTTTTATCCGCCGCTTTATCCGCGGCCTGCGCCGCAGAAACGCCCAGTTCCAGAAGAGCCAGAATGTTGACGACCAGCAAGCACCTTATTATGGAACGCATGATCTTCCCCTTTACGCAAACAGGTGATTTAATGCCATCCCCGCATCGATTCACCGGTCCATTTATCGCTTCCCGCAATCCGGATTTAACCTACTATTCACGTTGTAAAGAGTACATATAATACCCGAATTTCCCCGCATATTAAATCTTAGCATGAGGCCCACCTAAGTCCAACGCATAAAGCGGAACACCAAGTGGGCCAAAGGTATTGGAAAACTGGCCAATCCTTATTGTCACACGCTGCTTTCAGGTGGTTGGCGGCGCAGGCCTGGGCGGAGGCGGCGGCGAAAGGGGCGCGGCGGCCGGGGCCGTTGGCGCAGATTGTGGATTGGGAAGGGTATCGGGAACATTATTAGTCGAGCCGCCTTTGCAGCAGGCGGGACATAAGTAAACCACGACACATTTATAGACCGGAACCGCTACCTCATAATCCTTTTTCACCAGCTTCTTCACGCACTTCGAATGCCCGCAATGGGGTAATTCCGCGCACTCGCAGCACAAGTGAGGGCAGCCCGGCAACAGCGTGCAAAATTCCTGACACTCCACGCACCAGCAGGTTTTTTTCTCTTTCTTGACATCGCAAACCAGTTGGCAGGTCTTTTGAAGGCAGTCGCAAGGGCATCCGCACTTATCGCAGCAGGCTTGCCCCCCGCACGAATCATCCATGGCGCCGGCTGGCCGGGTCATCACTCCTAACACGGCAACTATTGCTAAATTGATCATTATCGTCCGCATAATCTTATCTCCTGAAAGCATGCCGGAATTATTTTTTGCTCCGCACGATTGTTCAATTATTAGGGGTTTTAACAAAACCTCCCCTCTCCCTTTGGGAGAGGCACCCAGAGGGTACCCGGGGGTGAGGGCGTTTATAAATGGATATAAGGTTTTGATATAGCTACTTACATTTTTACAAATCATATTTTCCCAAAGTATTTTAGAAATCCATGGCAAACCGCACCGCGAACTGGTCGAGTTCTCCCCCTGTTATGCGTTGAGTGTTTGTTTTGTTATAGGTGTCTGTGGAGTGAATGTAGTTGAACATCACCCGCGTAAACGGATTCATGTACCAATTCACCCCGAAGGTATGATCCGTAGCCATGCCCGCTCCTACATTTGTCAAGTGATCGAGCATGTCGATGTAAGAGTAGCGGTAGGCCACTTCCCAAGCTCCCCAGCCTGTTTGCACGTCTCCGTCGCAGGTTTTGACGCGGAAGAAGTTTTCATAAGGCCTGACGCGGTCGAACACACCCAATTTCCGGTTGTAAGGCCGATTCTCGCCGGTGAGGAAGTAGCTCACAAAGGCATACATGCCGAAAAAGTTGTTGTTTATGCCACCCAAGCGTTCCACGGTGCAGCCGAAAACTTCTGACTGCAGCGAAAGTGGGCCGTAAACCAGGGCCGACTCGACATCCACCACTTGCCAATCCTTCACGTCGGTCAGGGTGTTGTTGGCCGAGGAAGTGACCGCCATGTTGACCACCGAGGGGCCAAAGTTGTTCTCAGCCCGGGTGGCAAAGGTGCCTATATGATCGGGGGCGCTGCGATACGCGTAGTCAAAGCCGGTGTGCAGCAGGCCGCGGCCCCCGCTCGGTTCGTCGTACCAGGGGAGATATGTAACTCGCGTCGCCATATCCAAACCCCAATGGTCATAAACGAACAGCGGCGGTTGATCGAATCCGGTCTGATTGGTGAACGCGCCTATGGCCCAGGTGGCCCGCTGGTTCTCGGTCCAGTTGTAGGCCATGATGCCGTCGTTGCGCCCGGGAGCAAAGGCCCCTTCGTCGTCTATCGACCGCTCCATGAACGTGGTGTAGTTGTCGCTGGTCAGTTCTTCCAGTCCGAAGCATTCCTTGAAGTGACCGACGCGGACATTGCCCAGGCAGGGCAGTTCACGCATTTGAATATATACGTCCTTGAAACTGGTGGACTGGTCTTTGGAATTGACCGCCGAGTTGATGCCCCGGTTGGCGAAGTCCATCTCCACGATGTAGTCGAACACCTCGTATTCACCCAAAAGCGCGATTCTCGCCCTGCGGAACCCGACCGCGTTCTGAACGTTGCCGAATTGCGAGTTGCTGGCGGCGTTTTGCGAGAAATTGGCGGCATCGAACTGGATCCGGCCGCTGGGGGCGATCACCGGTTTGGTCGGTTGTTGATATCCCGGCGCGGCGCTCTGCTTGGCGTATTTTGCCAACTGCTTTTCCAAGTCCGCCACCCGCTTCGACAAATCGGCGTATGAACCGCCTTCGGCCGGCGGTAGAGCGGCATAGTCCGGCGGCGCGTTTTCGCTGGCCGTCGTTTGAATTGGAGGAAGCGTTTGCAGATTCCCGCCGCCTTGCATGGCAGGCACTTGGGCTACAACGGGATAATTCTGCTCAATTCCAAGATTGTCCTGCGCGTAAACATTCGCTACGTACGCCATAATCGCCGGTAATGCAAAGATTATCCGCTTAAACGTGGATCCGGACATCTATTCCTCCTAGTAAAAGCCCCAGGTGTCTGTTCAATCGTTTGGAAGAATCCATAGTCTCCCGGTAATGTAGCCAATAGAAATGGTATCTTTATTGGCTCTCATTGATTTGATCGAATTGGCAAAAGCTAAAACTTCGTTAGAAAGATAACAAACGGTCTGTATGATCGACTATTTGAAAGGCAGGTTCAATAAATCCGGCATAAACGGACATAAGCCGCGTCCTATGCGCAAAGCGGATACTGATCGACTGACATGTCAAGCTTTACCGGTTTTATTGGGGTCGAGTTATTGTGACAAGATTTCTGGAAAACCTTGACGGCTGTAGCGATTGTAAAGGGCGCCGTTGAATTGGAACGCTTGCCTCGGCGGGGACTGTACGTATTTTTGTGTCAACGTTCGCGTGGCACGGCCATCTTGGACGTGTTTTCATGGGCTGGAAGCCCGTGGCACAACTTGCTGACACAAATTTTTTACAAGCCCCGGCGGTTCCGGAAATGGCGAACTGCACGTCGGTTTTGCGTACGGAGAAGGCGGCTGGATTGCTCCAAAAAATCCGGGTCTGAACATTAACGCGTCGGAAAGGGAAGACACTCTAACTTCTATCGGCGGATTGCAAAAGTCTCTAGAAGCTGTTTCACAACTCCCCACGTGGCTAGATGTAATGGTGCTAGTAATCACCTAACCTCAAGATGTTATGGTGTTTTCTGTGCCACAATAGTTGTGAAACCAGTTCTACTCTTTACCCGGAATACCCATGGAGAGGAAACTCTATCCAGGTCGGAATTGGAGCCTGCCTGCCCGATCCTAATGGCCAGGCCTTAAATCTCTCCATGGGCAAACGCTTTGGCGGCATTCAGACCGCGATCCACTATGTCTAGCCGGACCAAGTTATTAAGACATCACCTGTCATATATAAAGGGAAACCGGAATTGCCCGACATACTGTTGACAATCCAATTGGATACTCCTACAACAGAGGCATAAGCAGCCATGGACATGACACTACAATACGCCTGGTATGAACTGCGGCGGCGAGGAGCGGACCTTGACAACGGTTATCGAGTATGCCCTGGCCGTGTCGAGCATGGTGGTCCTGGTGGGCATCCTGCAGGTCTCGCAGCAAGGCAGCGCCGATATTCTCGATCATACGGGCACTCATTTCGTGGCTTTTTCGCCGGCCGATATGGCGGCGTTCTCTCTGCACCCGACTCCGGCCAACAGCCAGATACAGGGCGAGGGCCTGGTGGCCTTTGGCACGCGGACCAACCTGATGCCCCGCGATTTGGTCGAAAAGATTGGGAACCTGCCCGTTGTTGCCAAAGCCGCCGCCTATCTCCAATACCGGTTCCGTGATCCAAACGACGGTCACCTGTTCACGGTCGGGGGTTTCGATCCTAATGACGACATTGTCGTGGGTACGACGTGCTGTGCGGCCACAGACATCATCAATGGGCGATTCCTCAAGGAGGGCGACAGCGGCAAGGTCGTCCTGGAGCAGGCCTATGCACAGTTGCGGCGCCTCGGCGTGGGCGACACTATTCATATCTTAGATCAGACATTCACCGTTATTGGGATCATCAATCCCGGCATCCGTCCTGCCAAGGCGGATATCTATATGCCCTACACGGAGACTGAGGGCCTGGTGGCCTCTCAAATGCCCCATGTCTCTCTTTCTGCACATGCCAACCTGATCCTGGTGGAGGTCAAGGACAGCTCCTTGCAGGAGCAGGCCATACGAGATGTCAAAAACCTGTATCCGGACCTGGTGATATCGAGTTACGCCTGCTACAAGCCGGCAGCCAAGGCCCGGGCCATCAATACCACGGCAATCGCCATGCTAATCGCGGTGATCGGCACGTTTACGATCCTATTGGGCATAGTCTCCCAGTTGGCGGCCCTTGTAGAACGCAGGCTGGAACTCGGCATCCTAAAGACCCTGGGCTTTTCCAATGCCCGGATCATGGGACAGATCGTGCTGGAGTCCGTATTACAGGCCGCCATGGGGGCGTTGGTTGCAGGCGCGATCGTTCTGCTTGTGTTGCCGTGGCTGTTGTTGAAATGGCTGGCCCCCATGGGCATCCCGGTATCCAACGTACATTGGCTGCCCATTTGCCTGTCGGCGATCGGCTTGTCCGTCATAGGCGGGCTCCTGGCCGGCCTTTTTCCGGCCTTCTGGGCAGGCCGTCAAAGCCCCGCCAGTCTGCTGCGGTGCTTCTAGGGATTTACCATAATGAACGATACACTCCTTTCCTGCTCGCATATCACTAAGCGTTTTGTCTCCAGGGGCAGGACCATGAATGTCCTATGTGATGTCAGCCTGGATGTCGGCCCGGGCCAGGTGGTGCTTATTAGAGGCCGGAGCGGCATGGGCAAGACCACGTTCCTCCAGATCATGGCCGGCCTCGATCGTCCGACGGCAGGTCGCGTGGAAATCGCCGGCCGATCTCTTGATCGGCTCGGCGCAGGAGAACTCGCCCAGCTCAGACGCCAGACCATAGGATTCATTTTTCAGAACTTCAACCTCATCCCCTCCTTGACCGCGGGCCAGAACGTTGAGGCCGCCCTCATTTACACCTCTTTAAATCGACCCGAGCGACGCCGCAAGGTGCGCGATATGCTCGAAAGGCTGGAACTCGGCGATCACATCGACCACCTGCCGTCTGAACTCAGCATAGGCCAGCAGCAGCGAGTGGCAATTGCCCGGGCATTGATCCATGCGCCGGCCATAGTGTTTGCCGATGAACCTACAGGCGACGTGGATCCCGATACCGCCAAGACCATTATGGACTGCCTTGTCGGCCTCGTGAGGGGAAACGGAACCGCGCTGATCGTCTGCAGCCACGGTGAATTACCTGCTGAGATCGTCGATCGGCATTACATTCTTCACGACGGAAAAATAAACCCCGCGCTAGTTGATTCCAATGTAGACGATAACGGCGGCGTTTTCGGCGGCGGGCCGGAAGGCGGAATCCAAACCTCCGGCGGACGCTTCGACATGGACGTGGGCCTCGTCTGGACGCTCCAAAACCTGGCGCGGGAAACAGATCATTGGTCCGCCAGCGCAGCGCCCAGGAACATCAGGCCTTGATCCAATTATTCAATATCCAAGACCAGGTGGCGGAGGAAGTGGTCCAAGCACACGCGCGACCGAGGCAACCGCGGCCCAAATCGAAGACGCCGCCAGCGAAGTCAAACAGGCAAACATCACCTTCAACGGCACAATGACAGCACTCGGCCAAACCAGGGGCTCCGGAGAACTTCTTATACTTCTCAGCCGCCCGCAGGAAGCCGTCGCCGCACTGCAAGAGTTGAACCGGGCCTATGAAAACTTTTTCTCCGCCGTCAACGGTTACAACCGGGCGCAATTCCAGCTTTACCGCGCCTTGGGCTTTCCCGCGCAGATCGTTATCTGCAAAACGCCCGTAGGCGATGCCGAGAACATAGATACGTCCCGGCCGCCCATGATGGCGCACTCTGTCCGCGTCTCCTCCACCGCCCATACCCGCTGATCGGAAAGAAGCCCAAAATGAGCATATCGAGCATCAATTCCGGCCTTAACTCCAATCTAAATACAAGTCAATCGGATTTGATCAAGGCTTTGCTGAGTTCAATCGAAAACCAACCAACGCTCTTGAGCCTGCTCGGCGGAAACGTCGCTGATTGGGCCAGCTTACCAGGTGAGATCAGGTCTCGAATTCTTACGTAAATTAATACGGCGGTCAAATCTGAACGGATTGTTAAAATATAGTATCTTCTAATTCTTGCTTCGCCTTCCTCGTAAGACAATAAAAGAGGACGGCTTCGATAACAGGAATAGCACAACTTCCAAGCCAGCAGTAAAAACCTATGCCGTAGCCGGTGACTGGGTAATCAATATCTATACCCCCTATGCGCCGCAACTGGAAAGAAGAAAGGGCTAGCAGTAGGCAGGGTATGCCCGCGATAACGGCCGCCCGAAACTTTTGCTTGTAAAAGAGCACAAAGGTTACTGCCAAGAGAGGATTTGCAAACCACGCGAATACCCGGGGATCAGTTCCCACCCCAAACGCTCCCATCCATCCCCAAACTAGGATTTGCCAACCACGCCAAGCCTCGCTCTCCGTTGTGTAAATGCAATTGAAGCATAGCGACATAAAATAAAGAGCAGGCACCAGATACAAGGTGTATTTATACAATCTATCAAGCAACCCATCCAGTTCGCTTGGGTGCGGGTAATCCATTGTGTTTCAATTTCACCGATATGAACGTTACAGCAACCTAGTTTCCTCTGATACGGGGGCGTCAAACCATAATGGATATAACGTACCATATTTAGGCAATAAATATATGCCCGACGTGCCAGCCGCGATTCATTCCGCCGCTATGGTATAACTAGGACAAGACATGTAATCCGCCGGGCGATAAGCATCTACACGCACATCGGCCCGCACGGCCAAAGCATGGCCAGCAGCCGGGACGTGCCCATGGCCGAATCGCTCCGCCGCACCGCACTGGACACGGAATCCGTGTGCCGCATCTGCACGTGGGTATTCTCCACGGTGGCGATCGCAACGCAGGCCGCCGTCAGCGCCGCGGCCGTTAGAATTCGCATGCTTCTCACGGAGATCCACTGATCGTACGAAAGACTGTGTATGTTGTGAGGGCGTGGAACCTATGCCCGACTGGCGCCGCCTGATATCGCAGGCGCATCCCCCCTTGTCAAGCCCGGGACGGCTGTTCGGTGTTTTATCTTTGGCCAAGGCTTGGCGATGTAAAGTGTGCGCTTATAAATCCAACTTCAGCTCGGCCGCCTTTTTATCGACCGCGTCTTTCAAGCCGGGCGCCAACTGGATCGCCTTGCGCAGGTCCAGCCTGGCGTTGCCGACATTGCCTAATTTGGCGTAGGCCACGCCTCGATCGAAAAAGGCCTTGGCATACTTCGGATTCAACTCGATGGCCTTCGTATAATCGGCGACGGCCTCGTTCAGTTTTCCCGAATCACCGTACGCTGCTCCCCGGTTATAGTACGCTGAGGCGTTTTTCCCGTCGAGTTCGATGGACTTCGTAAAGTCTGATATGGCCTTGTCGCCTTGGCCGGAACTCTTCTGCGCCACTGCGCGATTATAGAACGCTTCGGCATCCTTGGGGTTGATTTCGATGGCCTTGGCATAGTCGGAAATAGCCTCATCCGTTTTGCCTGCCAGCAGGTATGCGCCCGCCCGACTGTTGTACGCGCCGGCATCCTTGGGATCCCATCCGATGATCTTCGTGAAATCCGCAACGGCTTTCTCCGCCTGGCCGGAATCGCGGTAGATATTTCCCCGCTCAAGATACGCCTTTGGTTCATAGGCATCCATCCGGATTGCCTCGGACGCGAGAGATACGGCCTGCTCCATTTGGCCCGCCGCGGCATCAGCCCGGGCCCGGCTCCTGTAGACCACCGAGATCAATCCCTCTTTGTTCAATGTGTGAATCCGCGGAAAGAGATTGAAACGATTCGCCTTGTCTTTCAGTTCATGATAGCTGGCGGGACCGGAGTACTCATCGTCGGGCACAAACTGCTTGCTGACCATGTTTTTCTGCGTCAGATCGACCTGCAACGCCTTGCTGTTAAACAGAGTAACCTGGCAGGCCGTGTGGCCTGCGCCGGCCTGAGCGCCGCTCTGAGGTTCAATGACGTCGATGCCATCGACCCCCAATCCAATCGCGTTGCCCAGAATAAAAAACAATTCGCTGTATCCAAGGCTCTGGGCTTTGCGATCCTTGATAATGACGGCCAGGTCCCAATATCTCGAAACGTCGCTTGCGGCCGAGGCGTCGGCCGGCGCGATCTGTTGCCTTATGGTTTGGGCAAGCTGGTTGGCCACCTGTTCCTCTTTTTGGGCGTATTGGTCAAAGCTTATCTTTTGCAGGCTGGCATCTATCATGAGCTTCGACGTTTCCTGATATGCGGCATCCAATTTCCAGGGCCGAACCATGTTGATGAAATCCTTCGCCACCTGGTCCGAGTAACCAAAATCCTTGACCAGATTGTTGATCATCTTCTCGAAATTGGCCGAAAGGGCGGGATCGCCGCCGCCGCCGCTGGTATCCTGCGTCGCGGCGGGCCGCTGCGGTTTCGAGATGTATTGACCGTCCGAACTCAGGCAGAGCACGATGTGAACGTCGGTAGTTCGTTCTTTACACTTTTCGATGGCTATATTTGCGGCCTCGGCGCTCGAGGCGTCCGATCCATATGATGTGCCCCAGCCCCAGTGCTCCTTATCCTTGCCCAGCGCCAGGGCGGCGAAACCCTCGTTGACCCAGCATATGGCCCGCGCATCCTCTTCCTTGCAGGCTTCTATGGCCGCCTTCTCCGCCGACCAGCGGTCTCCATAACTGTAGGAATAAGCCCATTTGCCCGTCGAAGGCGAGTATGCGATCGACGCGTAACTGTCGGAATCGATATCAATAATCTGGGGTTCGTTCTCCGCCCGGACCTGCGCGGCAATGAGCAGCATGCCGCCGTGAACGTTACGGCCAATAAAAGCAGCAAGCGTTTCATTGTAATCTCCATTGCGACAAGTGATAATCTCGAGACTCGTTATCCTGACTCTGCCAGCCGATTTCCCTCACAGCGATTCGCCGTGTTCGCTAAGCGCCTCGTCTACTTTCGGTTTCAGCGAAGGGTCCAGGCGCACCGCGTTTCGGAACATCGCCTTGGCCCCATTAATATTCCCCATCTTTAGCAGGTTCATACCGTTGCGTAACATATTTTCAGCCGCGCCAGGCTGGGCCGGGGTATTCGGCTGCTGCTGCGGATTTGTTCCGCCTTGTCCCGCTTTTTCCAACTCCGCCACCTTATCCGCGGCGCCCTTGAAATTCTGCTGGGCCGCCTTGCGGTACAACTGAAGGGCCTGGTTCAGGTCTTTGACTCCGCTGCTTCCCTCCTCATACATGACGCCCAACTTGAATTGGGCATGCGCATTGCCCTGATCGGCGGCCTTGCGGTACCACTGGGCGGCCGAGGCGTGGTCCTGGCTGATTCCGTTGCCGTTATAGTACATGTCGGCCAGGTAATCCTGCCCAATCGCGTATCCTTGCTCGGCGGACTTGCGATACCAGGCCACCGCCTGACCCACGTCCTTCGCTACGCCATTGCCATTCTCATACAAGACCCCCAATTCAAGTTGGGCCTGCGCGTTGCCTTGCTCGGCGGCCTTGCGATACCACGCGGCGGCCTGCGCGAGATCTTTTTCAACTCCACGCCCATTCTCGTAAGCTAAGCCCAAATTAGTCTGGGCTTGCAGATTTCCTTGCTCGGCTGCCTTGCGGTACCACTCCAGCGCCGCGGCATAATCCTGCTTCACTCCATCGCCCCTCTCGTACATCACCCCCAGGTCGCATTGCGCGGGAGCATAGCCTTTTTCCGCCGCCGTGCGATATAATTGGGCGGCCTTATTGAAATCCTTTGCCACGCCTTGGCCTTCGTAGTACGAAAGCCCTTGCTTGTACAGCGCCTCGGGCGAACTATTGTCCGCCGAATTGCTTCCCGCAAGATTGCTACCTGCGGCATTGTTGCTCGCAAGGTTATTGTTTACTGGTTTTCCCAGCTTCTTTGTCGCGTCGGGATCGCCCTGGGCCGCCGCCTTTGTGAACAACTCCAGGGCCTTTGCCGCGTCTTTCTCCACTCCCTTTCCCTCTTCGTACAGCAGCCCGAGATGATATTGGGCCTTGGCGTAGCCGCCCTGCACCGATTTCTGGAACCACTCGACGGCCTTGGCCATGTCCTTCGCAACGCCGTTTCCGTTTTCGTACAAGATTCCCAAATTGTATTGGGCCATCGCGTTGTTTTTATCCGCGGCCTTAAAATACCAATCACGCGCAGACGCATAGTCTTGCTTTCCGCCCGCGCCAATCGCGTACATGGTCCCAGTTTTGGATTGCGCCGGGGCGAAACCTTGCTCCGCGGCCTTGCGATACCATCGCGATGCCTGTTCCATGCTCTTTTCGACTCCGTTTCCCGACTCGTACATAAAACCCAAATTGTATTGGGCTAATGCCGATCCCTTCTCGGCCGCCTTGCGAGTCCACTGTAAGGCGGCGGCGTAGTCCTGCTTCACGCCTAAGCCATTTGAGTACATGAATCCTAGGTCGCATTGGGCTAATTCGCATCCTTGCTCCGCCGACTTGAGATACCATTTAAGCGCCTTGTCGTAATCCTTCTGCATACCCTGGCCCAGGCGGTACATACACCCCAATTGGTTCTGCGCTAGGGCATGATTTTTCTCCGCCGCCTTTTGGAACCACTCGAAGGCTTGCGCGAAATCCTGCTTGACGCCGCGGCCGTTATAATAAAGCAAGCCTAAGTTGTACTGCGCTTCCGCATTGCCTTTTTCGGCGGCTGCGCGCTCGATAGCGGCCCATTTGGCAAGCGCTTCGGCGTCTGCTTGCTTGGCTGTGGCCGCCTTCTCGAAAAGCTTTGCCGCCTTTGCCGGGTCCTTACCGACGCCCTTGCCCTCTTCATAAAAAATTCCTAGTTGATACTGCGCCTTGGCAAAACCTTGATCGGCCGCCTTGCCGAGCAAATCGATAGCCTTGACCATGCTCTTTTCGACTCCCGACCCGTCGCGGTACAACATGGCCAGGTTGCACATTGCCGCCGGAGTGGCCTTTTCGCCGGCCTTTTGGTACCAGGACGCGGCCTTGGCCGGGTCCTGTTGCACCCCGTAACCGTTGTAATACAAATCGCCAAGGTTGCTTTGCGCTTCGGGATTGTCTTGGTCGGCGGCCTTGGTGAACCAGAGCCGGGCTTCGCCATAGTCGCGGGCAACGCCTGCGCCGTTGGCGTACATTTCGCCGAGGCCGGTTTGCCCCTCGGCGCTGCCTAGGTTTGCGGCTGCTTGAAACCATTTCAAGGCGGTGGCGACGTCCTTTGGCACGCCTGGCGCACCCTGGCTGTAGAGCTTGGCTATAGCGCATTGCGCATCTGACAATGGCGGTTGAGCCTGCGCCGCTTTGCCATACCACTCGAGGGCCTTGAGGGCGTCTTTTTGCACGCCCAGACCTTTTTCGTACAAGTGGCCCAGAGAACATTGGGCCATCGAGTCGCCTTGAACGGCCGCTTTTCGATACCAGAGTTCCGCGTCCTCGTAATTCTGCTTTTCCCCTTTTCCATTTTCATAAAGTTGGCCCAGATATCTTTGCGCCATGGCGTAATTCTGGTCGGCCGACTTGTGAAACAGCAAGGCCGCTTTGTCGAAATCCTGCTTTACCCCTTGCCCATCATAATACAATCTTGCCGCATTATACTGTCCATACATGTTGTTCTTTTCGGCCGCCTGCAAATACAGATCAAATGCCTTTTTCTCGTCCTTTGGTCGCCCTGAGCCCTTCTCGTAAATCAAGCCCAGGCTGTTAATGGCATAGGCGTCGTCCTGATCGGCCGCTTTGCGTAACCAGAAGTAGGCCTTGTCATAGTCCGCGGCAACTCCCTGGCCTTCCAGATACATATAGCCCAGATTATCTTGTGCCTCGGCATTTCCTTGCTTGGCCAACGTTTCAAAAAGAGATAACGCTTGTTGATAGTTCTGCCCGTTAAAGGCCGCATGTGCGATGGCTAATTGAGCATCCGTGCGACGATCCTGCGCCGCCAGTGGAGGAAGACGTACCAGACGTAGTTGTGCCACTGCCGCCGGTTGTCGCGTTAGAAGCAGTATTTCCATTATCCACCGCCGCCCGATGAAAATACGCCCCGGTGCTTGCCTGGTTGTAAATGGTGAACACGCCGCTTATGCCCGCGGTGACCGCGAGAATCATGAACCAGCCCGACGAGGTGAGCAGGTTGATCATTTTCTTCATCGCGGCACCTCGATTTCAAGGTCCCCGCTCCGCTCCCCGACGCGAAGGTTTACTTTAAACGCCCCGTTGCGCTTGGCCTCGATGATGGCGTGTTCGGTTTTCTCGCGGATGAACCGCCCCAGTTGGCGCACGCCGTACTCGGAGAAATCCTGGTTGCGCTTCACGGCGTCGAGGATCAATTCCGGGTCGGTGTAGCCGACTTCGATGCCGTATTCGCTTCCAGTAGCGGCAAAGCTGCAAACAGGCGACCTCGGCCACGTGGATCGGCGGCAATTGATCCATCAGATACACGCCGTCCCAGCGGGAAAGGAAGGCGCGGTCGAACTTGGCGGCATCGGCCAGGGCGTCGCGGCTGCGGCCCAGCCACGCCGAACTGGTGGACGATCCGATCTCACCATACAGTTCCCTCAGCTTATCCACCCCGGCGTTGCAGGTGGCGAAAAACACGCACCCGCTGAAATCGACCAATTTGCCGGAACTCTTCTCGCGGCACGACGCCGTATCCAATATATCGTACAGGCAATCCTGCAAGTCGTGATGGGCCTTTTCCAACTCGTCCAGCACGATCACCCGGTATGGTTTTTCCAGCACGGGGCGGGTCAAGCGACCGCCGACTTCATAGCCCGGCATGCCCGGCGGCGGGCCGATAAGCGTGTACACGTCGCCCGATTGCTTGTACTGGTTCATCGTCAGCATGACCAGTTCCGAGTCGGGGAACAAACCGCTGCCGACAAGCTGCGAAAGAAACGTCTTGCCCGTGCCGGTCGGGCCCACGAGCATGAAATTCCCCAGTGTCCGGCCGGGCCGGGCAAGTTGCAGGTTCTTCTTCAGGCTGAGAAAGATCGCTTCGATCACACGGTCGTGGCCGCGCACGTTGTCTTTCAGCCACGGAAGCAGCTTGTCCGTGTCGATAGCCGCCAGCTTGTGGTAGTCGACCGAGCGTTCGCCCTTCTGCCGGATCCGCTCCGCTCGTATACGCGACATTGCCACAACCGCCATCCCACACACCGATAACAGAAACAACAAGGGCGCAAACCACACCGACAACTGATTGAGCATGATGATTACCATAATCACCATGAAGATGATGCCGGCGGCCTGGAGCGGATTGGCCAGCATCGAGTTCCGCGTTTGGTCGGGATGCGACGTGCTCATTTCATGATCACCTGCCACTCTTCAAAATCGCCCACTTGCATAATGCGGGTGCGGGCCTCGCCCAGGGATGAGATAAACCCGACCGTCACTCCGCCGCCGCCGTCGCCCGTGGCGACGAGTTTCATCTGGGCGGGCTGGCCCTGGATCATGGGAATGAGTATTTCTGTTCCCGCGTTCTTGAGATAAACGTCACCCAAACCGACGCCGTCCACGAACAGCTCGGCATGATCCCCGTCCTCCGCCAAATAATCAAGGAGATATAGGCGATAGAGCACAACTTTGTCCTTCTTGATGCTCTCGGCCAATTGAGGCGAATTTTTGGCCAGCGCCAGCAGGGCCTGCGCGTTGACGGCCCGCAGCGAATCCGCGCCGCCGGCCGACGCGCTCGCCTCTCCGCCCGAGAAGACCGACTTCAAGTACGCCGTTGCCTTCAGGTCCGCGTCAGTTTTGGATATCAGGAACGTTTTCTCGCTCTTCACCGCTGCCGCCGCCGCCGGAACCGGATTGGGCGGAACCTTCGGGGCCAAGGCGTACCATCCGCCCACCGCCAGAGCGGCAGCCGCCAGGACGCTCATGGCCGTCAAAAAAACCTTCCGCTTACCCGTGCCGGCAGGTTGCGGCGCATCTGCGCTGGGCGGCGGCGAATAGTAGGCCCCCGGCCGCCCCGGCGACGCGAAAGACGGCGACTGCTCAGCCGAGGGCTGCGATGCCGGCTTGGAAACCTGCGCCTCCGCACGCGGCTCGGACATCCTTGGACCTTGGTCGGCATTCTCGTTCATATTCTCGTCTCCCGCGTTGCATGTTTTACGAACCGGCCTTGATCGAAACGGAAAGCGAAAGTTCGCCATCCGGGCCTACGGCCAACTCCACCGCGCGGGCTTTATTATGCCGGGCTTCGGCCAATTTCTCGGCAAACATGTCGAACACCACCCGCTCCAACTCACGCACCCCAAACCGCTTCACCTTGGAACTCGACGCCAACGCCTGCATGATCAATTCCGGCGCGATGAAGTCCACCGTCAACCCGTATTCATGCGCCAGGCGCACGATCTTGAGCATCGCGATCTCGGCGATTACAATGCCTTCCAGCGGGCGGAACACATATATCCGGTCAATCCGCCCCAGAATCTCCGGCCGGAACACCTGGGCGTCGGCCAGGTAACTCTTTACCGCGTTGATCATCTCGTAGTAGTCTTTCACGTCTTCCTGAATCTTGCCGATCTCGTCGGCGTGGGCATTGCTGGTGAGAACCACGATGCTCTGCGAGAAGTCGGCCGTCTTGCCCGATCCCTGCTCCGTCAGCCGGGCCTCGCCGAGAAGCTGTAGAAACAGGTCGAAAACGCTGGGATGGGCCTTTTCGATCTCATCGAATAACACCAGCCGCCGGGCCTTGCCCATCATGGGACGAGTCAACTGCCCGCCCATCTCATAGCCGATGTATCCGGTCGGCATGCCCACCAGCCGCGCCTTTGCCTCCGGGCCGGTAAACTCGGAACAATCGAACCGCAGCATGGCGTTCTCGTCCTCGAACAGAAATTCCGTGATCGCCTTGGCCAGTTCCGTCTTCCCGGTGCCCGTGGGACCGAGAAACAAAAGGCTGGCTATGGGACGCGTGGTGATTTTCTTGGCCATTTGCAGATGCAAGAGTTTCGACACGTCCTCGATAATCGGATCTTGCCCTTTGACGCGGGAGTTCAGATGCTTGGCAAGCGCCTTGGCGTCGATCTTGTGTTCCTTGCCCTCGTCCGCCGACTTTTCCAGCATGTCCTTGAGCTTGTCCCAATCTGTCATTTTGCTGAGATCAGGCATGGCTGTTCTCCTTTTTTATTATTGCGCGTTACTCGCCTCGGAAAACTATAACATCGAGTTATGTCCCGTCCCCGAGCGAAATTTATAACCTTATAATAGACTACCTAGGGGGATAATAACTTTTCCTCGATAATGTACCATCTATATAATCTATTTACAATTGCACCCCTCCTACAGCGTATATGTGACTAGGTATAACGTCTGCCAAACTCTTAAGTACTTGGCTGAATTGCAAGAGGGCCGTGTCAGCGTGCAAACCAGTAATCAATAACTGCAAGCGATCAAGCAGTTCTTGCGATGGCTGGTCCGCGACCGGCGGACGAATAACGATCCACTGGTCCGCATGCAAATGCTCAATGTGCGACTGGACCAGCGCTATGATTGCCGGGCACTATCGGCTGAAGAATTCAATCGATTGGTAGAGCATGCACATCCGGCCCATCGAGTGTCCGTATTCCAGGACCGGATCGTGCTATAACATACATACTGGCAGCATGCACTGGTTATCGCAAGACGGAAATCGGCAGCCTGACCAATCGGTCGCTGCGATTGGACGATGTACCGCCCGCTGTTACCGTCCAGGCCTGCTACAGCAAACGAAAGCGGCAAAGCACGCCCGGAGGGATTCGAACCCCCAACCCTCGGTTCCGAAGACCGATGCGCTATCCAGTTGCGCCACGGCGCTTAATAAACAGTTTATAAACACCTTCCCAAAGTATCCACCATCATTGCCCCAAAATCTTTATCGTTTACACAAGCCTCTTTAATAATTTACCCCGGAATCTTTATAATTTACCCAGAGCCTTGTCGGAAATGTCCTTTCGGCACCACGCGCCTTTCCAGCGGATGCATTTCACCGCGCGGTAGGCGTTGAGTTTGGCCTGGGCGATGGTCGTGCCCAGTGCGGTGACGTTGAGGACCCGGCCCCCGGCGGTGACGATCTGATCGTTCGCCATGGCCGTGCCGGCGTGGAATACTTTTACGTCGGGCAGAATTTCCGCGTTTTGCAGGCCCCGGATGGGATGCCCTTTAGTGTAATCGCCGGGATAGCCTTGGCTGGCCATCACCACGCACACGGCCGGGCGCGGGTCCCATTCCAGGGGCGGAAGCCCCTCAAGCCGGTCCTTGATGGCGGCTTCGAGCAGGTCGAGCAGGTCGGACTTCAAGCGCATCAACAGCGGCTGGCACTCCGGATCGCCGAAACGAACGTTGTATTCCAAAACCTTCGGCCCCTGCTTGGTGATCATCAAGCCCGCGTATAAAACACCCTTAAATGGCCGGCGCGAGCGCTTCATGGCGTGGACCGTGGGCACCAGGATCCGCTCCTCGATGTCGTGCAGCATGTCCGGCGTAATCAGCGGGGCAGGGCAGTACGCGCCCATGCCGCCGGTGTTCGGGCCGGTGTCGCCGTCATAGGCCGGCTTGTGATCCTGGGCCGGCGGGAGCGTGACGATGGTGCGGCCGTCGGTTACAGCCATGACGCTCGCCTCCTGGCCGTCCAGGCGCTCTTCGATGACCAGCCGATTGCCCGCCGCGCCGAAGATTTTTTGCCTGGCGATTTTTTCCACGGCCTCCAGGGCTTCCTTGCGATTCGAGCAAACGAACACGCCCTTGCCCGCCGCCAGGCCGTCGGCCTTGACTACCACCGGCATGTCTTCGCGATCGCGGAGGAATTTGATCGCGTCTTCAGCCGTGGAAAAATGTTGATACTCGGCTGAAGGCACGTTTGCGCTGCGAAGCAGGTCCTTGCAAAATACCTTGCTGCCTTCCAGTTCGGCGGCGTTTTTACGCGGCCCGAAGATCCGCAGCCCGGCCTGTTCAAAGGCGTCCACGATGCCGTCGGCCAAGGGGGCTTCCGGCCCGACGACAGTCAGCCCTACGCCGTTCTCCTGGGCAAAGCGAATGAGCTTGGCGAAATCGGAGGCCTGAATGGGCACGTTCTCGCCGTCGATGTCCGTGCCCGCATTGCCCGGGGCTATAAATACCCGCTCCACCCGCGGACTCTGGGTGAGTTTCCAAGCCAATGCGTGTTCGCGCCCGCCGCTGCCTATGAGCAATATGTTCATCCTGCATCCTGGAAAAAAAGGGACAGGCGTCTAAAACCATCCCGACTAACTATGGAAAATATCACCTGGCTCGAAGCCGCTCTCCTTTTTGTATACTGGACAGCACCAGAATTGAACCGGTAACCTCCACGCTGCGATCAACCCGAAAGCCCACAACAAAACCGCTTATAAACTCAAACGTGATAGAAGTTTACCGCAAGAGAATCTCTTTTGCAAGTAGTATCAAATCAATGCGGGAAAATGCAGAGAAAAGAGATATTATTTGGAAATCGGGAACATTCAGGGACTGCAAATGTAAATTACCTTACTGACTAATTCCGCTCTATTATCCGTTGGCCCGGCAAAAAATTTTCGTGCCTGTTGTCCTGCCGGCCACCTGTTCGACTCAGTTTTAGTGAGCATCGTGCCGGTCCCTTAGGCGCGAAGCCCGGGTGAAAAGACCAAAGCAGCATATTGACTTTCATATCGCTTTCGGTCAAACTTAATGTCGTCCGCTTCCTGGAGTAGTGGGAGAGTATGCCATGAATATCGGCATAAGATCGTTGAGGCAACGAACGATCCTTTCAATCTTTCTCCTGGCGGCATTAATCCTGCAAAGCCAGGTTTGCCCCGCGCAGTATTCCTTTACCGTAGTGCCCGTTGAAGATAAGATAGAGTATCGCTTTTTTTATAATCAATTTCATTTCGGCACTATCATCGAAAATTCTCAAGAGGCTTTTATTTTTCGTCCCCATCCCGATCAATTTGACGTCAATGGATGGGGAACCAGCAGCTACCTGAACCCTTTTTTGGCCGGCGGAGATCCAAGCCAAGGCACATCTATTTCACCGCTTGCGACCGCTCAAGGAATTCAAATTTCGCTCGCCGGACTGGTCAATCAAGCCGGTCAGGCAAACTATGGGAATTTCACCTATAACTTGCTGTTCAGTTACGATCAAACGTATCAAAAGGTCTATGCCAACGGAAATTTAACGATCCAACTCGCCGGCACGTTGGCATTGGTCGATGCCGATTTGAATCTCTCCCGCGTTTCATCGAATATGCTCACCGATGTTCCCTTGCAAACCGGCTCGACGGGCGTAACCGGCGATATGTCCCAGGCATTGATCCAATACGCACCCGCAGGCGATCCCCGCGATTTCGCCTGGTACCCGCCCGATCGGCCCGCCCATTATCCCCAGGACTTTAGTTCGAATTTGTCTATTAATACAGTCGGCGCCGTGAATGTAGTCGACACCACCGCCTTGGGCAAGGGATTCCAAATCGCCATTGCCCGAAAACCCGGCGTGTTGATGGCCTTCCAACAGCAAGCGACAGACCACGGGAAATCTCCTTAGTTTCGGAGGACAATTTGATACCACGAAAGCCCAGGATTTTTCGGCGGACAACATCGGGATGAATCATCTCGTCCTGCAAAACCGAACCGACCTGACCAATTTGAATTTCAACGTCTATATCCAGTCCGAACCGGGAGTTGGACTTAAAAGAAATCTTGTCTGGAACCAGGCTGGAGGGACATGGGATACTTCGGTCGAAAATCATCCCTGGCTGAACAATGGTCAAAATGCGTTTTTTATCCTCGGCGATCAAGTAACGTTTGGCGACGCCGGCGTGGGACCTGTCGCCGTTGCTCCCGCCGGAATCGCGCCCGATTCGATGCGCGTCCAAAACTCGTCTGGCAATTATATCTTCTCCGGCGGCCCGATCGGCGGATCAACCAGCCTGGAAAAAAGCGGCGGCGGCGTCCTCACTTTGGCCAATACCAACACCTACACCGGAGATACGATCATCCTTGCGGGAACCCTTGCACTGGATGCCCAAGGTCAAATAAGCCCGGTCTCGCTGATTACCAACGACGCAACCTTTCAAATCCTTTCCGGCGACCACACGGTTGGCGCCATCATGGGAAACGGCAGCACGGAAGTCGACTCCGGCAGCCTTACGGTAAGCTCAATCGCCCAGGATACGCTTGCCATCGGCCCCGGCGACTCTCACAATCCAAGCGATCCCCGGCGGGCCGTTAGGCGGTCCAATCACCCCTATTCCCGAACCCTCCCCCTTCGCCCTCCTAGGCATGGGCGCCATTAGCCTATTGGCCTATTCTTGGCAACGGCGGCAGCAAAAATACATGCGCTAATAGCCAATTCAACGGATTTTTTATGAATACTGTAAATGACGTTGCCGTTTTTCTCGATCAGTTCGCTCCTCCGCATCTGGCCGAGCAGTGGGACAACGTGGGGCTCTTGGCCGGCGACCGGCGGCGGGAAGCGCGAAAAGTAATGACTTGCCTCACCATTACTCCCCAGAGCGCGGCCGAAGCCGTCGAGGAAAACGCCGATCTGATCGTCACCCATCATCCGCTGCCCTTTATGGCGCTTAAGCGATTGACCGCCGACACCACGCCCGGGCGTTTGCTCTGGGATTTGATCTCCGCGCGGATTTCCATTTACAGCCCGCACACGGCCTTCGATTCGGCGCGGGAGGGAGTCAATCAATGCCTGGCCGCCGGATTGGGTCTGCGCGGCATACAACCGCTAAAAATCTGGGAAAATCCCGCCGGCAATGTCCTGTCCACGGAACCGCCCCATTTAGGTGCAGGCCGCTGGGGATGGCTGCAAGAGCCGCTCAAAATGGCGGAACTTGCCCGGCGCCTCAAAGAATTCCTGCACGTCGAGCGTTTGCAAACGGTCGGCGATCCGGAGCGATCGATCCGCACCGTTGCCGTGGCCTGCGGCGCCGCCGATGAGTTGCTCGCCGCCGCGCAAGCCAACGGATGCGACTCTATGGTTATCGGCGAGGCCCGTTTTCACACCTGCCTCGAGGCCGAGGCGACGCAAATCGCGCCTCTTTTGCCCGGCCATTTCGCCAGCGAGCGCTTTGCCGTGGAATGTCTCGCCGAGATCTTATCCAAACAATTCCCCCAATTAAAAATCTGGGCCAGCCGACGCGAACGAGATCCCCTGCGCTGGATGTGACAGTATACGGTGAAGAATCGACACCGGGCGTTGAATGGCGCCCAAAAAAACCCTTGCGGTTTCGCGCCGGCTACCCTCTGACCAGCCTCCCATCGCCCGCCACCCACTGCCCGCCATCCACTCTTTTCCATCCACTTTCACGCTTCTTCCCATCTCCCTATCCGCCGCATAGAATTGCAGTATGGATTACCGTACCTTAACTGCATTGCCGGTGTACAACGAAGCGGCAAATCTGCCGGGCGTTTTGGCCGGGACGCTTACCTACGGCAAAGAAGTGCTGGTCGTGGACGACGGCTCGACCGACGGCACCTCGCGGCTCCTGGCGGCCAGGGACGACATTCACCTGATTTCCCACCACCGCAACCTGGGCTACGGCGCAGCACTTCGCTCCGCGTTTGCATTCGCCATCCGCAGCGGCTACCACGCGCTCGTGACGATCGATTGCGACGGCCAGCACCAGCCCCAGTTGATCCCGCGATTTGTGGAGCTTTCGCATTCTGCCGACATCGTCTCCGGCAGTCGGTACCTGCGGCGCTTTCCCGGCGACAGCGATCCGCCCGAAGTCCGCAAACGCATCAACATGATCTTGACCGAGGAAATAAATCGCCGCCTGGGTCTGAACATCACCGACGCCTTTTGTGGATTCAAGGCATACCGCACCTCGGCCCTGGCAAAAATCTCCCTTACCGAAACCGGCTACGCCATGCCCCTGGAACTCTGGGCCCAGGCCTCTCGGTTGGGATTGAAAATCGTGGAGGTGGCGGTGCCCATGATCTATCTCGACGAAAAACGATCCTTCGGCGGTGCGCTCGATCAAGCCGATGTCCGGCTGGCCGTTTATCGCCGCGTGCTGAAAGATAGTATAAACGATATAAAGGAATGCAAAGAAGCCGTATGACGCAAAGCACGACTTTGAAACATCTGCAACGGCTTCATGCCCCGCGCGAAAACCGGGCCGTGGTCGTCCATCCCGCCTGGCGGAGGGTGCCAGACCTGATCCAGGAAAATCTTTCTCTCCAATCGCAGGCGGATTACGATTTTCAAGGCCGGCGCCTCTCGGCCCTCCGCCGGCAAGCGCGGCAGGAATTGCTCCAAGCCGCCCGGCGCTGGACCTCGGCCTATCGCGACGTCGGCCCGGCCGCAGGCGATCCGCAAGGCTTGATTTTCCTCGCCGGCCACCAACCGCAGATCTTTCACCCCGGCGTCTGGCTGAAAAATTTCGCACTTGGCCGCCTGGCCGAAAAACACCACGCCGCCGCCGTAAACTTGATAATCGACAGCGACGCTGTCTCCGGCGCCTCGCTGCGCATCCCGGGCGGATCGACTGATAATCCCATAGCCGCGCAGGTCGCCTTCGATCGGCCCGATCCTGCCGTGCCTTACGAAGAACGCCACATCGAGGACCGATCGCTGTTCGATTCCTTCGGCCGGCGCGCGGGAACAGATTGAACGATTAATCCCTCATCCTTTAATGGAAAATTTTTGGCCCATCACCGTCGCCCAATCGCACGAGATCGGCCGCATGGGCGCTTGCATCGCTCGGGCAAGGCATCTTGTCGAAGCCCAGTGGGGCCTGGCAACGCTGGAAATCCCGCAAAGCCAAGTATGCGATTCGGAGTCGTTTCATTGGCTGGAGGCTCTTTTGTTGGCGCGGCTGGACGAGTTTTCGGCCGTGTACAACGAGGCCGTGCGGGAGTATCGCCGACAATACCGCATCCGCAGCGCATCGCATCCCGTGCCCGACCTGGCGACCGACGGCGAGTGGCTGGAGGCGCCGTTCTGGATCTGGTCCGAAAAAAATCCCCGCCGCAAGCGGTTATTCGCCAAACACGCCGGTAAGGAAGTTCTCATAACTGACAGGCAAGACATAAATACACGATTGACGCTCAGCCGCAATGGCGATGCCTCCCGGGCAGTCGCTGAGTTGGCCGATCTGGCCGCCAGCGGAGTGAAAATCCGCTCCCGGGCATTGGTGACAACGCTTTGGGCCAGGCTGGTCTTGGGCGATTTGTTTATCCACGGCATTGGCGGGGGAAATTACGATCTCGTGACCGATCGCATCATCGAACGTTTCTTCCGCCGCACGCCCCCGGGCTTCATGATCCTCTCCGCCACGTTACATTTGCCTGTTAATCGACCGTCCCCTCTCCCGACCAACCTTCGGTCGGTGCCCGGAGAGGGTCAGGGTGAGGGCGCTTCGGTCACAGAAAATCCCATCACCATCGACCGCCAACTCCGTGAATTAACATATCATCCCGAGCAATTTTTAAACGGCCTTTTCGATCGCTCGCAAGATATCCCCGGCGAAGTGCGGACGCTCGTCAATGCCAAGCGGCATTGGATCGAAACGCCGCAAACCATAGAAAACGCCAAAACCCGCTGCCGCGCCATCCGCGGCGCCAACCAGTCGTTGCAACCCTGGCTGGAAAACCTCCGCCGCCAACTGCTCGACAGCCGCGATAAAGCCCTCAAACACCAGCAAGCCCGGCGGATTCTTTCCTGGCGCGAGTACGGCTTCTGCCTCTATCCCGAAGAAACATTACGCGAATTTATCGATAAAACGCTGCCGCGATGGCCGCCAAACAATTCCGGCTAGAATACATATTTTGCATGTTGCACCGGCTTGCAGCCATTTGCGTGCCGATATGAATTCTGTCAGTCCTCGCATTGCTCAGAAGCATTAACGATGATAATATATGTCAGCCTGGAGCATGCCATGGAAACACTCGAACAGCGCATCGCACGGGTCGTTCAAGAAGAAGTTGCGGTTGTTCCTTACGACGCGGCATGGCCCGAGATATTCCGCCGGGAAAAAGAACACCTCTTGTCTTGTCTGCCCGCGGATCTGATCAGGCGCATCGAGCATTTCGGCAGTACTGCCGTTCCCGGCCTCAGCGCAAAGCCCATTGTGGACATGCTGGTGGAAGTTGCGAGCCTCGAAGAAACTAAGCGGAGAATCGTCCCCATACTGGAATCTCAAGGATACGACTATTTCTGGCGGCCGACATGGGGCGACGACGTTCCTCCCTGGTATGCATGGTTCATCAAGCGAGATGATAAAGGAATTCGCACGCACCATATCCACATGGTCGAACATGATTTCGAGCATTGGGACAGGCTTCTCTTTAGAGACTACCTCATCGCGCATCCGCAAACAGCCCTGGAGTATCAGAACCTCAAGCTTCGACTGGCAAGCGCCTATCCGCACGACCGCGTGGAGTATACGCGGGCCAAAACAGAGTTCATTGTCAAAGTTACTGAGCAGGCAAAACGGCTTTACGCACTCATGCCGAGGGACTAAAGACGCGAAGTATGTTGCGCCTGAGAACCGGGGCGAAACTTTTCCTGGCGCGAATACCGCTTCCGCACCTATCCCCAAGAAACGCTGCAAGATTCCCTACACCGCCGCCAGGATAATTATTCTAAGAATTCTATTGTTTTCTTTTGGTAAAAAAGGCCAACAAAAAATTTACAACCGCGATAAACAAACACAACCCCTCTAACCCGGTATAAACACTCGCAGAGTGGAGTTGGCTGACATTAAAGAATGTGTACATCTCCACATCCGGACTTGGACTTGGGACTGTTTTTCCCAGCATGAGAACGAGAAGGATTATCAGCCAGACATTGCCGACAATTACATAGGTAATCTTCATTTTATTTTTTCCTTCGCGGCAGCCAGTACGTTATCCACCGTAAAGCCGAAGTGCTTCATTACCGTATTGATCGGCGCCGACGCCCCGTACCCGCGCATGCCGACGAATTTCCCGCTCGGTCCGATGTATTTTTCCCAGCCTAGTTTTACTCCGGCTTCTACCGCAATCCGCCGTGTCACTCCGGGCGGAAGAACCGCGTCACGATACTCGGCCGGCTGCTCGTCGAACAACCGCCAGCTTGGCAGGCTGACCACCCGGGCTTGAATACCCTCGGCCACGAGTTTTTCATAAGCCCCCATGCATATCGAAACCTCGCTCCCCGTGCCGATCAGTATCAATTCAGGCTTGCCGCCGGGGGCGTCGGCCAGTATGTAGCCGCCGCGACGAAGTTCCGAGGCCGGGGCGTATTTCGTCCGGTCCAACGTGGGCAGGTTCTGCCGCGTCAGAACCAAAGCCGCCGGCCGACCCTTCTGCTCCATGACGACCTTGTAGGCCTCGGCCACCTCGTTGGCGTCGCAGGGCCGGATCACCAGCATATCCGGAATGGCCCTCAGGGCCGCAAGCTGTTCGACCGGTTCGTGCGTCGGCCCGTCCTCGCCCACGCCGATAGAGTCGTGCGTGAATACATAAAACACGGGCAGTTTCATGATCGCCGCCAGGCGCATGGGCGGCGCATATAATCGGAAAACACGAAAAAGGTCGCCCCAAAGGCCTTAAGTCCGCACAATACCAGGCCGTTGCACACGGCCCCCATGCCGTGTTCGCGAATGCCAAAATGGAAATTCCGTCCGGCATAATTGGCGGCGGAAAAATCGCCCGTTCCCTCGAACGTCAAGAGCGTGTTGGTCGATGGCGCCAAATCGGCCGATCCGCCCAAAAGCCAAGGCACCCGCTTGGCGATCTGGTTCAACACCTTGCCCGACGATACCCGGCTGGCCATGCCTTTGGCGTCGGCCGGAAATGATTGAATGTCCGCGCCCCAATCGCCGGGCAGTTCGCGCCCGGCGATCATTTCCAGCTCGGCGGCCTGGCCGGGATATTTTTTCTTGTATTCAGCGAATAAAGACGTCCACTGGCGATGCAATTTTTCTCCCCGCTCTCCGATGCCCGCCCGAAAATGATCGCGAACCTCTTGGGGAACCAAAAAAAACTCGTTTTCCGGCCAGCCGTAAGCGGCCTTGGTCAAGCGGACTTCTTCTTCGCCCAGCGGCGCCCCGTGCGCGCCGTGGGTATTGGCCTTGTTGGGCGATCCGTAGGCGATCACGCTGCGAACGATTATCAATGTGGGGCGATCGTTGGTCTCCTGAAAGTTTTTGATTGCCTTGCGCAGGCTGTCCAGATCGTTCACGTCCTCGACCTTGACCACGTTCCACCCGTAGCCCTTGAATCGCTCGGCCACATTTTCGCTGAAGGCCAAAGAAGTGTGCCCTTCGATAGTGATCGTGTTGTCGTCATATATCCAGCAAAGATTCGCCAGGCGCAAATGCCCGGCAAGCGACGCGGCCTCGCTGCCCACGCCCTCCATTAAATCTCCGTCGCTGCACAGCGCGTACACATTGAAGTCGAACAACTCCAAGCCCGGTTGATTGTATCTCTCTGCCAGCCACCGCGAAGCAATCGCCATGCCTACACTGTTGCCAATTCCTTGACCTAACGGCCCAGTAGTGGTTTCCACGCCGGAGGTGTGGCCGTATTCCGGATGTCCCGGACAGCGGCTGTTCAATTGCCGAAATTTCTTGATTTCCTCCAGCGGCACGGCCAGTTCGTCCAAGGGCCGGCCGTTCGAATCCATTTGCTTCACTCCGGCCAGGTGCAAGACGGAATACAACAACATCGATGCGTGGCCGCAGGAAAGCACAAAGCGATCGCGGTTTGGCCAGGCCGGCTGCGCAGGGTCGTAACGCATAATTTCGTTGTAAAGCAAGTATGCAACCGGTGCCAAAGCCATGGGCGTGCCCGGATGCCCACTTTTGGCTGCCTGAACGGCATCCATCGACAGGGTGCGGATTGTTGTTATCGAGAACTGCTCAATTTTATCTGTTTTATTTGACATAAATATCCAATCTCAAGTATACTGAAAATTAAGACCACCGGATATTGACGAATACTAAAGACTTATCAGTTTAGAAAAGGCGTAGAGGTTCGTCAACGATATCTGGCTCGGAAGAAAAATAGCCACAAGATTACTTATGATAAACTTAAGAAAAAGGGGTATTTTCCCCGATTTGAATATAGAATCTATGGTAAATATGTATTT
Source organism: Pirellulales bacterium (assembly GCA_963838495.1). GTDB lineage: Bacteria > Planctomycetota > Planctomycetia > Pirellulales > Thermoguttaceae > JBEKIK01. The sequence continues at coordinate 106,680 of CAWIRC010000002.1, forward strand.
TTTACCCTATGGCATACTAGACCTCATTTTGAACATTTGATAAAAAACTTCCTTGACTTGCTTACTCACGCGACTCCTCTTGGTCTAAAAGGGATTCCCTGCCCCATCCCTTCAAGGGGGGTCGCACCTTTTTCTTGACCTATACTTGGGCATGGAAACAAATGAAAATCATTGGGGCGAATTCTTTTCTCGCTGGCCCGCCGATCTCCCGCGCCGCGGCGTAATTGTGACCACTTTTAACGAGCAAATATCATTTTCCACCTTTTGGACCAGCGGGAATTTTCTCCTTTTTGAACGCCAAACGCCCGATTCCATGGGGGCTCGCTCTGTTGTCTTGCCTTATAACCAGATCCTCGCCTTAAAGATCGTCAACGTTGTAAAGGCCAAGCACTTTAAAGCAGTGGGTTTTGAAGGAACTCCCGTACATCTTTAGGCCTCGGAAAAGGAACTGTACGGATTTCTTATGTCAAGGCCCACGTGGCATGGCCATCTTGGCCGTGATTTCACGCGCCAGGAAGCCCGGGCCACAACTCGCCGGCACAAAATTTCTAAAAAGCCCAAAAAGGGCGAACATCTAAGCTTCATTTGTTGCAGGCCGCTTATTCTCGCGCAGTTTTTATACCATTGTCCCCGCAATGAGATAAAATGCACAATTTATTCCGCGTGAAACATGCTGATTTCTGTAAATCTTCAAATCTCCGCATATTTCGGGATTTTTCAGGGCCTAAAATTGAAAATCGCCACACTTTCATGTGGGGATAAGCTCCCTGAACCCAAGCCTAGAGGAAAAAAACCGGCAAAAACATATCAAACGGTGTGCCTGTAGCCTTTATTCCAATGGTCTCATTTCATATAATTGTCTGATTCTATAGTTCCAAATATACTTGCGTGTTTTATAAGTTATATCTGGACTTTTGCAAACTGTTGTTTGGTCTTGTCAAAATGGGTAAAATTGCGTTTAATTCGGTGGTGTTTGGGATGGCACTTCACAACCAAGGATGGTGCAGTCATGCCAGGGATCATCGAGTTTCCTCAAGTCGTTCGGGACGCTATGGAGCAGTTCGGAGATTTGTTTGCCAACGAACCGCAGCGAAGGCATTTCGCGGAGTATCTTACAGGACTGATGATTGCGGAGCGGAAGTCGGTCCTGGGGATCAATCGGGAGTTTGCCCAGACCACCGACCAATCCTGCCTCAACAAATTCTTGACCGAAGTGGATTGGGACGCGGAAACCCTCAACCAACGGCGGTTGGAATGGTTGCAGCGGGATTCCAGCACTCAATATACGGACCGCGGGGTCATTGCCATCGACAACGTGCTGATCGACCACGACGGAAAGTACATCAAAGACGCAGGATGGTTCTGGGATCACGCCGATCAGCGAAACAAAATCGCCCACGATTATCTGTTCGCCAACTACGTGTGCTCCAGCGGGAAGCACTATCCCCTGGAATTCCGCCGCTTCCGCAAGCGGGAGCAATGCGAGGCCACCGGAGAGAAATTCTTCGATCATACCAAGCTCTGTTGCCAATTGGTCGATTGGGTATGCGAGCGGGAAATTCCCGGGGACTTCACTTTCGACAGCTATTTCACCAACGCGGAGATACTGAACCACATTCATTCCAAGAGGGACCGTTTCGACCGGCCTCGCGGCTATGTCGGCGACTTGAAGTTCAATCGCAAGGTCGAATGGAAGGGCAAAGTGATCCGCGCCGACGAACTCGCCGCCGAGATCGATCCCGAAACCCGCAAATCGTTCCATCGCGGACGAGAGCAACAATGGCATTTCACCGTTTGCTTGCATATACCCGGAGTCAACCACAAGGTACGGATCGTAATTATTTGGGACAACAAACGAGACAAACAACCCTGCAAGATTTTGATAACCAACCGTGTCGCCTGGGACGTGGTGCGGATTCTCTTGGTTTACAAATATCGCTGGACAGGAACGGAGACCTTTCATCGGGACGGAAAGCAGGAGTTGGGCATGGGAGATTGTCAGCTGCGCGACGGCCAAGGCCAGACCCGGCACATGTACTTGGTCATGCTGGCGTACACTCTGCTCATGGATCAACTCGGGCCGAACCGTGCGAAAACATGGGCCCTCCGCAAACTGACGACCATCGGCGAAGCCTGTCGGGCGGTAATGCGCGAAACCATGCGATCCACCATCGCCTGGGTGATCGAACAAGTCACCGATTATTCCTACGGTCTTGACCATATCACATTACGGTTGGGTTTGACCTAATTTGCAAAAGTCCAGTTATATTTTACTAATACTACTAAAAAACTAGAGATCAAAAAATCCTAAACATTTGTAAGGAGATTATTGTGACAGATTCTGACAAACCCGATCGTGATCCTGATGATGTTTCGCCAAAACTGGAAGCCGGCCCTCCTCCCGCCGCCCCGCAGCAACAGCAGCCGCAAAGGATCCAAGTGGAGATCGACGACTCCAAGGTTCTGGCCACTTACGCCAATTTCTGCCGCGTCACTGGGACTCCGGAGGAATTGATCATCGATTTCGGCCTGAATCCCCAGCCCTTCGGTTTACCGACTCATCCGATTCCGGTCAGTCAGCGTATCATCACCAACTTTTACACCGCCAAACGCATGCTGCACGCCTTGCAATTGACCATCCAGCGCCACGAAGCCACTTTCGGCGTGCTGGAAACAGACGTGCAAAAACGCGTCCGCCCAGGCGTGATGGGCCAACGATAAAACAAGACTTGCGCACAAACCCGCATTTTCGTCTAAAATGATTAAGCCCACGGGTTGCAACCCGTGGGCTTTTCTTTTTTCCAGTTCTCGGTCAACTGTTCATTGTAAACTGTGAACTGTTAACCGTTTCTTTTCGGCTTATAAATATCCGTCGCCGTGCCGTAAAAAACCTCGGCGGCCGCCCCCAGCGTTTCCGAAAAAGTCGGATGCGGATGGATCGTCTCCACAACATCCCTCGCCGTTGCCCCCATCTCGATCGCCAGCACGGCCTCGGCTATTAAATCCCCCGCCGCATAACTGACAATGCCGCAGCCCAAAACCCGCTCCGACTCGGGATCGATCAGCCACTTGGTCAATCCCTCGGTTCGTCCCACGGCCTGCGCCCTTCCGCTGGCCGCCCAGGGAAACATGGCCACCGCAACAGCGCGGCCTTGTTGTTTGGCCTGCGTTTCGGTCAGGCCGGCCCAGGCAATCTCAGGATCGGTAAACACCACTGCCGGTATCGCCCTGGGCTCAAACGCCGCCGCATGGCCGGCCAGGGCTTCCACCGCGGTCTTGCCCTCGTGCGCAGCCTTGTGGGCCAGCATCGGCTCACCCGCCACGTCGCCGATGGCAAAAATGTTGGCGTCCTGCGTCTGACGCCGGGCATCGACGGCAATAAATCCCTGCGGAGTGACTTGAACCTTGGTCTTTTCCAACCCCAATCCTGCGCTGTTCGGTTTGCGGCCCACCGAAACCAAGACGCGGCTGAACCTTTGCACCTTCGGCTCGGCTCCGCCTTCCAGCGCAACCTCGATCTCCTCGCCAAGGTCCTTTAGCCCGCTGACTTTTGTGCCCAGATGAATTGCCGCAAATTCCCCTTCGAGTTTTTTATGCAGGGGCTTGACCAGGTCCCGATCCACGCCGGGCAAAAGTCCGTCGGTCAATTCCACCACCGTCACCTTGCTCCCCAAGGCCGCATACACCGTGCCCATTTCCAGGCCGATGTATCCGCCGCCCACGACCAGAAGCGATTCCGGCACATCCGGCAGGTTAAGCGCGCCGGTCGAATCCATCACCCGAGGCGTGGGCAAATCGAGCGCGGGTATAATCGCCGGACTTGATCCCGTGGCAATAATGCAATGCTCGAATCTCAGCCGGTCATCGTCCGGCGGTTTGTCGCACGTTGCTTCCAGTTTTAGCGTATTGGAATCCTCGAACGTCGCCCTTGCCCGAATCACCTGCACATTTCGCTTCCCGGCAATCTGCTTCAGCCCGCCGGTCAAGTTGGCGATGGCCTTTTCCTTCCGCTCCCGCATCACGGCCACGTCGATTTTCGGCTGGGCGAAATTTACGCCCCAATCGCCCAGGTGTCGGGCGTCGGCCATGGTCTTGGCCACGTGCAAAAGCGCCTTTGACGGAATGCACCCGCGCAGCAGGCACACGCCTCCCAGTTTCGCGTCCTGCTCGACCAGCGCCACCTTCATTCCCAAATCGGCCGCCAAAAACGCCGCCGCATATCCCCCCGGCCCGCCGCCGATAACGACTAGTTGTGTGTTCATGGATTACCTCGCTTTTCAAACCATTTTCCCGTTGAATCGGAGATAATCAAGGGGGGACGGGGTAAGGGAGAGAAAATGAAAACTTTCCACGAAGGACGCGCGGGTGCCTTTGATTGACGGTCGAAAGGGGTGGAGTGTGTGCCACTGCTTCGCAGAAGCAGTGCCGTCGGAAGCCGTGCAATGGGAAGTCTTAAAGGGCCTCATGTGACGATTTTGAAGACAGTTGGAACGGTTCTATCTACTTTCAGCAAAACGTCTTTTCCGCGCGGGTGCCTTTGATTGACGGTCGAAAAGGGTGGAGTGTGTGCCACTGCTTCGCAGAAGCAGTGCCGTCGGAAGCCGTGCAATGGGAAGTCTTAAAGGGCCTCATGTGACGATTTTGAAGACAGTTGGAACGGTTCTATCTACTTTCAGCAAAACGTCTTTTCCGCCGGCCCAATCTTGGGCGCTTGACCATTGCCATTGCTCGGGCAGTTCCACTAGGCTACGTCGTACAGGATTATTGTGGATATACTCCAAAACCTGGTGTGCGGCGTTCGGATCATAAATATTGCGGTCCTGACCGGGGCCTGCCTGCCAGAATCGGTGATAGCTCCTGTTCCGATTGCGAACGGTCAATCGTTCGAGGAAATCCGGGCGGTTCACTTCGAGCCAGCGAATTGCTTGTTGACCTACCGGTCGTTTGATATCGGCCAGAATGGTTTGTGTACGATAACCCGGCTTTGGCCAGAGTAAGAGATGCACGTGTTCGGGCATGATTACCCATCCCCAGAGATCAAAACCGTGTTTTTGCCGAGCGCCCTGAAGGGCCTCGATCAACCAATGTCTCGATCGATCTTTATTCAAGAGCGGCAGACGATGATAACAGGAAAAGGTGAGAAAATGGGCGTGGCTTGGCTCATCAAAATGACGAACCTTCTTTTGCCGATGATCGAATCGAGAAGGATCCTGCTCCATTCCATAATTATTTCCAATGTACCCGGCCTCTACAAGTACACTCACACCGCCTCGACACTGCTTCTACGAAACAGTGGCACAAATATGGCCCGTCTTGGTTGTCAATCGGGTCAATTCATACCACGGGCACTGCTTCTGACGAAGCAGTGGCACACATTTTATATATTTTGGGACATCAAGCAGGGAGGGAACGTGCCTTTTAGCCGTTAAAAGAGCCTACGGGACGGCGGTGGGAGGGTTTTCGGCGGGCATGTTTCTTGGGGCGTTGCACCTGGGCGGGATTGGGGCGCGCCTCGCCGAGCGGGATGTCTTTATTCACCAGCAACGTCCGGCGGATGAGCCGTTCGATGGCCTTCAGGTGTTTCCGCTCGCCCATGTCGCAGAGCGAGACGGCAACGCCGGCCGATCCGGCGCGCCGGTGCGGCCGGTGCGATGGATGTATGTTTCGGGCTCGTTGGGCAGATCGTAGTTCAGTACGTGCGAGATGCCTTCCACGTCGATTCCACGCGAGGCTACGTCGGTGGCCACCAGAACGTGCGTCCGGCTGGATTTGAAATCGGCCAGCGACCGCTGCCGAGCAATTTGGCTCTTGTTGCCGTGAATGGCGTCGGCGCGGATGCCGGAGCGGTTCAATTCCCGCGCAACGCGGTCGGCCCCGTGCTTGGTGCGCGTGAAAACAAGCGCGCGAGTCACGCTTCGCGTCTTGATGAGGTTCGCCAAGAGCCGGGTCTTTTGCTTTTGGGGCACGAAGTACACCGAATGTTCGATGAGTTCCGACGTTTCCTTGACCGGTGCAATCTTTAGCCGTACAGGATCGTTGAGGATTGCGGCCGCGAAGCGTTCGATGGCCTCGGGCATGGTGGCCGAGAACAAGAGCGTCTGACGGCGCTCGGGCAGCTTGGAAACGACGTGGCGAACGTCGGGCAGAAAGCCCATGTCGAGCATCCTATCGGCTTCGTCCAAAACAAAGGTTTCAACCGAGTCGAGATTGATATAGCCCTGGTTCATCAGGTCGATGAGCCTGCCGGGCGTGGCGACCAGAATATCGACGCCGTGTTTGATGGCCCGGGTCTGCGGGTTTTGGCCCACGCCGCCGAAAACGACGGTCTGCCGCAGCGGGGTGTTATATCCATAAGTCTCAAAACTCTCGCCGATTTGGGCGGCCAATTCGCGAGTGGGAGAAAGCACCAGCACGCGGATGCGTCGGCCGCGGCCGCGGGGCGGGTTTCCGCCGTGGGTGAGGCGGTGCAAAATGGGCAGTGCAAAGGCGGCGGTTTTTCCAGTGCCAGTCTGTGCGCAGCCCAGCAAGTCGCGGCCGGAGAGCACGTGCGGAATAGCTTTCGATTGGATAGGGGTGGCTGTGGTGTATCCTGCGGATACAACGGCACGCAGCATGGGCTCGGAAAGCCCAAATTCTTCAAACGTCATTTAAGATACCTGAGGGGTGTCCCAGGTCCATATGAGATGAACGCAAAAGGCGTTCTCAGAAAGCCATTGGCACCTGGTAGTAATCCAATGGCTAATGCCGAGAGGACTCAATAGCTTATTATGGCATGTTTTGGGGTAAAGTCTAGTGCAGTATGTGGTTTTCCGCGATTTGGGTGCAAAAAATCGCATATTCGCTGAAAAACGCGCCATTTTGCCCGCGAATCGTCATGCGAAGCGTGCATGACCTACGTAATTACGCGCTTTCTGCCTTCCAGCGTTTGGCCGGCGGGCGGGGGTCGTTGCCGGCCTCGTCTTCGGCTTTCACTTCATCGCTGCCGTATTCCGCCGAGCCTTCTTCCGATTCCTCGTCGTCTGCTTCTTCATCCTCTTCGTGCTCGTCCGATTCATCTTCGTCGTAGGTGTCCTCGTCCGAGTCTTCTTCATCCGATCCGTCTTCTACCTCATCATCCGCTTCCTCTTCTTCATTGTCCACGTCCTCCGCCGAGTCCTCCTCGTCTTCGGCTTCGTTTTCAGATTCTTCATCATCCGCGATACTGTTTTTGGCCGATTCTTCCTCAGAGTCTTCGTCATCAAAATCTTTCTTGATGGGCTGGGTGAGGAAAATCTTGTTCGTCCGCCGCGGCTTGGGCTTTTGCGCCTGCTCGCTCTCGGCCGGGGCCTGGCCCGTCATCGTCTCCCATTGCGCCATGGTGATTAAAATGTCCCGGGCCTGCGAGCCGTTGTACGGGCCAACGATCCCGTCCTCGGCCATATAGTCGATCAGCCTGGCCGCCCGGCCGTAGCCTATGCCCAACGCCCGTTGCAATAGCGAAACGCTGCCCCGCCCTTCGCGGATCACTATATCCACGGCCGGCTCGAATAGTTCGTCGCGGTGATCGAACTTTTTCGTCTCGCCCTCGGGCTGAGAGGCCTTCAGTTGCACCAGTTCCTTGACAAACTGCGGCTCGTCCGTGGCCACCGTGGCTATGACGCGGTTGATCTCGTCGTCGCTTAGATACGTGCCTTGGCCGCGGATCAAGGTGCCGGTCCCCGGCCATAGAAAGAGCATGTCGCCGTTGCCCAGCAGTTTGTCGGCCCCCATCTCGTCCAGCACCACGCGGGAATCGGTGCGCGAGGCCACCTGGAAGGAAATCCTCGCCGGCAGGTTCGATTTTATCAGCCCCGTGATCACATCCACAGTCGGCTTCTGCGTGGCCAGAACCAGGTGTATGCCCACCGCCCGGCTCTTCTGCGCCAGGCGGATTATGTGGCCCTCGACCTCCTTGGCGGCGGTCATCATCAGGTCGGCCAACTCGTCGGTCACAATCACGATGTAAGGCATGTGCGTGGGAATCTGCCGCCGCTCCTCGTCGTCCTCCGGCTGGATGCGCTCCATCAGTTCCTCTTCGCCCAACTGGTTGTACACGCTCACGTGGCGCACTCCCGCCCTGGCCAGCAGGTGGTACCGCTCTTCCATCTTGTCCACCGCCCAGGCCAGGATGGCCTCGGCCTTGCGCATGTCGGTTACCACCGGGTGCATCAGGTGCGGCAGGGTTCTGTATGGGCTGAGTTCGACCATCTTGGGGTCGATTAGTATCATGCGGACCTCATCCGGCCGGCGGGACATGAGCATGGATACGATGATCGAGTTCAGGCACACGCTCTTGCCCGTGCCGCTTCGCCCGGCGATCAGCAGGTGCGGCAGCGTGCTTAGATCGATGACCAGCGGATTGCCGGCCACGTCCTTGCCCAGGTACAATGGAATCCGCATTTTCAGGCTCTTGCCGTTGGCCTCCTCGATCACCTCGCGCAGCCGCACGATCTGCCGGTCGGTGTTGGGCACCTCGATGCCCACCGTGTTCTTGCCGGAATTGGGGCCACGATCCGCACGCTGGGCACGCGCAGGGCAATGGCCAGGTCGTCGGCCAGGGCCGTGATCTTGCTCAACCGCAACCCGGCTTCCAGCTCCACCTCGAACTGGGCGATGACCGGCCCGGTCTGGATCTCCACCACCCGTACATTGAACCCGAAATCGAGGAAGGTCTTTTCCAGGATCTTCGCCCGCCGCCGCACTTCTTTTTCCTGATCGTCAAAACGATAAGTTTCGCCGGGCAGGAGCAGATCCAAGGACGGCAATTCGTAATCGGCGTTGGGGTCGGTTTTTTCGGCCTCGAATTGATCGAATAGCTTTTGCTGCTCGGCTTGTTTGCCCTTCGCCTGGGACTGGCCCCCGGCGCATTGCCCGCTGAAACCGCGGGCTGTGTATCACTTCGTTTGCCGGCCTTACCGGCGGATGCTTTCTCCTCATTCGCGGCTTTTATTTCTTCATCCGCTTCGCTGGCGCGGCCGGAAATGGAACCGCCACTTTATCGTTTACGTCAAGCTCGTAGGCATCGAGGTCGGACCTCCGCCGCCCCAACCTGTGTGCGTACGCCGCTCCGACCTGCAATACCCCACGCCCAAAATGCCTGGTCGGCATGCTTATCGTCCAAATAAAGACGCGAATAAGCACATAGTCGGTCGTAAGCAGCAATCCCACGGCGAGCAGGCTCACGGATACGATATATGCGCCGACACGGGCAAAGTGCAATTCCAAAAATCCCCGGCCTGTTGCGCCCAGGTATCCGCCCGGGCCGATCACCGGGCCGGGCGAAAGCCGCGCCAGGGCCATGGCCGCCAAGGTGGTCAGGCCTATAAGTGACATCACCCAACCGCCGGCGCGGAGCCAGGGTTGAGATATCTTCCGGTGCATCAGCAAAACCGCATCCAGCGCCGCCAGAGAAACTATCAAGTAGTATGCCCCGATGCCCAGCGACTCGAACAATAATCGGGCGACTACGGCCCCCGAACGCCCGCATGTGTTGTGGATTTCCAGATGCGGCGGATAGACCAGCGAGGAGGGCGGATCGGCCGGATCGTAACTGAACAAGGCCGCCGTGAGAAAAATTACCAAGGCCAATAAGGCCAGGGCCGCAAGATCGCGCTTCAGTTTGCGTTCTTCAAACATAAAACGATTTGGCAAGAGATGTAAACAACACTCGCTGGCGCCGGTGTCTCGCCGGTGCCATACGGCAACGCAGGCCAAACGCCCGTGCCACTGAAACATCCGTGCCTTAAACTAATCCTGCTTCTTCGCTCTAAGTATCGGCCATTTCTATACTTGTAGACGAGTTTCCATGTACCGGCCGCTCACCTTTGCCTTGGCGCAATCACCATGCAAATCCTTGTGGACGGCCATAACCGGCATATGAGGTCTTTGCCGAGTTACCCATGAATCCTGCGGAAGGATTACAATCGGGGAATTATGATTCACTTTATAGTCGGCGTGGCGATTTTACCGGCAAATATCGGCCGTTTATCGATATTTGCTACGAAATGATATATCCAGGCGGAGTATATTTGTAAGATAAAAAGATGGGGGGGGCGGGCTCCGGACTGTCCTTCCCAGGCAATTTTGCCCTAAATAGCAAGAAAACTATAAGAACGGCAACTTTTTTTAGTTATAATTTTTTTCAGTAAAAAAGGGGGTTTTTTTAATTATCCCCTTTGAAAAAAAGTGTTAATATGGGAAAATAAAGGGAAGGACCATTCGATCCTTGATTCCCGGTTTTTCCCTTCTTATCCCGATGCTTAAAAACCCTATATTAGGTTTTTGAAGTATGATATCGGTCGAACAATTCCTGGCAGTGCTTAAAGATAAGGACCTGGTGCCCAGCGACCTGTTGCACGGTATTTACAAACAGTATAGGCATCATGTTACGGCGGCCGAGATTGCCCAGGTGCTGATCGATAGAGGCTACCTTACCCCGGCATTGGCAAATCGACTCATGGGAGTCGAAATAGAGCAACTTCCACAGGGCGGAAGCGGTATTGGCCAACAGGCAAGCCAGGAACAGGACATCGGTTTCGCGCCGGAGAAAGAGGAAATCGAACCCAGGCCGGTCCTGGGAAAACACAAGCCTTACAAACCCGACGACAGCTCTAAAATCTCAGCCGCCAAACCGCCGGCCCCTGCAAGTCCCCAACCGTCCGAGCCGCCTCCGCCTAAACCCACGCTTCTGGATAAACCGCCGCCGTCGCGCTGGGCCACTTCGATGTACGACCGGGAAATTGACACTTCCAAGGGCATCGTCTCACCGCGCCTCGTGCAGTTGGCCGGTGTCGAGCAAATCCCCACCACAGTCTTGGGCACCAGGTCTAAAAGATGGCTGAAATTGTTGATTCGCGGCGGGCTTATTCTGGGAATAGGTGTTATCTTATACATCATAATCATGGAGATCACTTCCCATTCCCACTGATGCATCTTGCATAATCAACCGCTATCTCAGACAATCTGTAATACAGAACATGCTCTACATAAATTTAACGCGGCGTTGCGCGTTCATTAGCAGGCGGCGCCTTGCCCTCATCCGGCGCCCCGCCGCCGTAGGATTTCAACCAATCTTCTATCCTCTTTACCAGCGCCGATTGCCTTTGCGATCGGGCAAGTTCCAAGGCCTTCCCGGCCGCGGCCATGGCCTCTGATGTCTGCCGCATGTCGGCATAAGCCAAGGCCAAATTGTAATAAACGTCGGGATACTGCGGTTTCAAGCGCAACGCCTGGTTGAAATGTTCAATCGCCTCCCGGCGCTTCCCCGCGTTGTACAATATGCCTCCCAAATTATTATGGGCCTGGGCGCAATCGGGCTTTAGCGCCAAGGCCTTCCGGTATTGTTCGGCCGACTCCGGCAGGCGCCCTAAACTCAACAGGGCGTTTCCCATGTTTAAGTGGGCCTCGGCAAAGTCGGGCTTAAGACGCAATGCCGCTTGAAAACGCCCAATCGCCTCCTGGGGCCGGCCGGCCTGATTCAAGGCGTTCCCCAAGTTGTTTAGTGCCTCGGGGTAATCGGCTTTCAACTCCAGGGCTTGTTGGTAATATTCTATCGCCTGTTGCGGCCGGCCGGTATTTAAATATGAGTTTCCCAGGTTAAACCAGGCTTCATAATAGCCAGGGTTGATCCGCAAAGCCTTTTCACAATACTCAATGGCTTCTTCGGGACGGCCGATCTCGTTCAATGCGTTTCCCATGTTGTTAAGAGCGTTGGGGTAATCGGGTTTGATCGACAGCGCTTGCCGGTAATTTTCAATCGCCTCGTTGGCCTGGCCTATCCGCAGAAATACATTACCCAAGTCGTTGTATGCCGCGACACAATCCGGTTTGATGACCAAGGCCTGCCGGAAATGGTCCATGGCGTCTTGCAGCCGGTCGGCGTCTACCAACGCCTTGCCCAGATTTAAGTGCGCCATCCAGCAATCCGGACTCTTTCGGATCGTGTCGTTAAACAAGGTATATTCATCAAGATACTGCCGGCTTTGTTGCCAGGTAAGAAACGCAAGAGATCCCAGGGCCGCTATGGCCGCCGCCCGCGCCGCGCCGCGGACCCATCCCGACGCCGGCCGGTGCCATGCTGCCCAAAACGCCGATGCCAGCCCAATCGCCGCGATAATGGCAATGTGCTGATAATGGTCCGCCACCAAGGCGTAACGCATGAAGAATACGTCGGAAAAACCCATCACCGGCAAAAGCGCCACACAGAAAAATCCCCAGGCAAACAATAACCCACGGCTCCAACTCTTTCTATAGAGCCACAATACCGCAGTAACCACCAATGCCGAAAACAATGGGATCCACCACAAAACATTGCCCGCCTCGATGTCCCAATGCGCGTAAACAAAGCTCAGATCAATGGGAAATAATGCCTTGTAAAGATAGAACCACACCACGCATCCCGCCCCAAGCAGGCGCTGCGTATAATCGGCGACCCGGATCGCTTCTTGCAAACCGATAGTTTGGAAGAACATGTTCACCGCCGTAAACACCAGCGCGACCAGGAAAAACGGTGCCATCGGCCACACATATCGCCTCAGGTAAACTAAAAGTCTCGTTCTCCTCGGCTCTATAATCGGCACAATCTCTTGCGTGCTGAGCCACCACGTGATCCCCATCAGCAATACCGGCAATACCGCCACCGATCCCTTGCTCAGCATCGCCAAGACAAAAGCCGCCAGGCTCAGCCAATACCAACGAAAGGATGAAGGATGAGGGATGAAGGATGAATGATGAATGAGATCGCTTGCGGTTTCGCGGCCGAGAGCCCTCTGAGCCCCATTTGGATGAGCGCCTAATGCCCACTTTATGCTCTTCAAATACCACAATATCGAAATCAGGAAGAAAAGCATGGCCATCAGGTTCTTCCGCTGCGCGATCCAGGCCACCGATTCCACGTTCACCGGATGCAAGGCGAAAATCATGGCCGCCAAATATGCCCCGGGTATCGATAACCTTCGCAAAACAGTCCAAACCAGCAGGGCCTCGACAACGTGCAATATCATATTAGTGACGTGATAACCCGCCGAGTTCATTTCCCACAGCCGCCACTCGATCCAGAATGTACTGTTGGTCATCGGCCAGAAATCGACCGGATCGGTGGTGCACCAAATCCGGAACGGGCCGCCCGAGTCCTTGATTAGTTCGTTGTTCGTTATCAGGTCATGGTCGTCCCAGATGAATCCGCCGGTTAAGCAAGGCTGGTAAGCCAGAAATGCGGCGGCCGCGACAAGCGCCGCTCCTGCCGCCACGCCCCAGAATAGGGCGGATGAAACAGAATTTCTCCGCCGGAACTGGGAGGTCTTTGTATCAAACGATTTCTGGAGCTTGGACATGCGTGCGCTATTCGGTCTCTTGTTCGGTCGCTGAAGCAGGCGCCATATAAACATTTTACCGTATAATCGGTTCCAGGTTAACCGCCTTTGACTGCGACCAACCCCCTGTTACATTCGTTCCCCTTGCCTGATATAATTTCAACCGGTAAAACCGCTTGCGGTTTCGCGAGGCACAACCTCCCGGACCAACCGCTGCCAAACAAGGAATACAATATGGCGGAAAAACCCGTGGCTATCGTCACCGGCGCCAGCCGCGGCATCGGCAAGGCAATCGCTTTGGAACTGGCCGGCCTGGGCTACGACCTGGTCGTGAGCCATTTCGACTTCGACGACCAGGGCCGGCCCGACGAATGCGCTGCCCAGGCCGCCAAAGACGAAATCCATACCTGCGGCGCGGCCTGCCTCTCGCTCAGGGCCGATGTCGGCTCGGCCGAAGACCGCGAGCGCCTGGTCGGCGAGGCCCAAAAACGTTTCGGCCGCTGCGACATGCTCGTTAACAACGCCGGAGTGGCCCCGCTCAAACGAACCGACCTTTTATATGCCACCGAGGAAAGCTACGAGCGCGTTATGAAAATCAACCTCCAAGGCCCGTATTTCCTCACCCAGCGGGTAGCTCGCTGGATGATCGAGCAAATCGCCGAAAATCCCGGCCGCAAATGCCGCATCGTCAATACCGGCTCCATCTCGGCCTACACCAGTTCGCCCGCCCGCGGCGAGTATTGCATGAGCAAGGCCGGCATCGGCATGATGACCGCGCTGTACGCCGACCGCCTGGCCGAACACGGCATCGGCGTGTTCGAACTCCGCCCCGGACTCATCGCCACCGACATGACGGCCGTGGTAAAAGATAAGTACGACAAAATGATCGCCGAAGGCCTCACGCCCATCCGCCGCTGGGGCACGCCGCAAGACGTCGCCAAGGTAGTAGGCGCAATCGCCGAAGGCCGCCTCGACTTCTCTACCGGCCAGGTAATCAACGTTGACGGCGGCTTCCACCTGCGACGATTATAAGATAGTGGGAGTTAAAGATCGGGAGAATTAAAAAAAACTCCCCTCTCCCTTTGGGAGAGGGGCAGGGGGTGAGGGCAGTTAGTGAAAGGATTTACAATACAACATTTTTATTAAGGGGCTTCTGTCATGGAACCATGTCCAATTTGTGGAAAAGATGCTGAAAAGAGTATTTTGCAACCTTATGATGTTTTTACATGTAAATTATGCGGAAAATTTAAAATCGAAATAAAATCATCTTTTGAATTCAAACTTTTATATAAAAATTTCCCCCCACATTTGTTATCCGGTTATGTTCGCGAATATTATGATCGCGAAAAAGATTTTTATTACTTCAAATGTAATTATAATGAAGTTGAATCTATAAGAAACCAACTTCCCCACGATAATGATGTCCTGGAAAAAGTTAAAAAATTATTGTTGGCTATTAAAAGAAAAACGGAATATCCTGGACATAATATTAGATTAATACCACAAAAAGATTATCCACTTGCATATTGTCAAAATGATGATGAATTTCATTATTATTTATTCTATCTTAAAAATGCAGGATTAATTAGTGGCCAAAATTCATCAAGTGGGTGGGAATGTAAAATTACTATCGATGGCTGGCGAGCCATTGAATCCTATAAAGTTCCAAACGCCGAATCCGAAAAAGTATTTGTTGCAATGTGGTTCCACGAAGAGACAAATGATGCCTACAATAATGGCATTCAACCGGCAATAGAAAATGACTGCGGATATAAATCAATTAGGATTGATAGAAAAGAATACTTAGGAAAAGTTGATGATGAAATAATTGCCGAGATTCGTGAAAGCCGGTTTATTGTGGCTGATTTCACAGGCCAACGCCATGGAGTATATTTCGAGGCGGGATTCGCACAAGGATTAGGTCTTCCGGTAATTTGGACATGTCACAAAGATCATGTAAAGGATCTGCATTTTGATACAAGGCAGGAAAATCATATTACTTGGGAAACACCAGATGAATTACGCGAAAAATTAAAAAATAGGATTCGAGCAGCAATTGGACTTGGTCCTTTATATAAAAAGAATCAATAGATTAATAGCCCTCACCCTAGCCCTCTCCCAAAGGGAGAGGGCACAAGTTTTATTCTCCCAAAGGGAGAGGGGATGATGGATATGAAAACCGTCCAAATAAAAAACCAAAAGATCACCGTTCACCAGTACCACACGCTAATCGTGGGTGCCGGCGCTGCTGGAATGAATTGCGCGGTGCATCTTTATGAGTTCATGACGCAGAAGGGCGTGGAAAAGGCGGAAAAAAAGATCGGGGTAATCACAGCCGGCATCGGCCTGGGCGCATTGCGGATGAGCGGCTCCGATAAGCAGACGTACTACAAGCTCGGCACCAGCCCGGACGTGGCCGACAGCGCCGAGGATTTCGCCAAAAGCATCACCGCCAACGGCTGCGTGCACGAGGACCTGGCCCTGGCCGAAGGCGCCGCATCGCTCCGTGAGTTCTATCACCTCGTCCAGGCCGGCGTGCCCTTTCCGCACGATGCCCAGGGAAGTTACATCGGCTACAAAACCGATCACGACCCGTACCAGCGGGCAACCTCCGCCGGACCCAAAACCAGCAAGTTCATGAGCGAGTGCCTCCAGCGCCAGGTGGAAAGATATAAAATCGCCATCCACGACCGTCAGGAGGTCGCCCGGTTGATTACCGTGGTTTCCAACAGCCCTCATCCTAACCCTCTCCGGGCACCGAACGAAGTTCGGTCGGGAGAGGGGACTGATAATTTTCTCCCAAAGGGAGAGGGGATGAGAAGTCGCATCGCGGCCGTTGTAACCGTGGACCGCGCCAAGATAAGCCCAAACGATTATGCCATCAACGTCTTTGCCTGCGAAAACCTGGTGCTGGCCGCCGGCGGGCCGGGAGAACTTTACAAAACCACCGTTTATCCCCAGGGACAAGTAGGCATCCACGGCCTGGCCTTCGAGGCCGGCCTAGCCGCCGAAAACCTCACCGAATCGCAGTTCGGACTGGCCAGCATTAAATTCCGCTGGAATGTCTCCGGCTCCTACATGCAGGTCATCCCCCGCATCTACAGCACCGACGCCGACGGCTCGTCCAATCCCCGCAATTTCCTGGCCGAGGTCTTTCCCACCATCCGGGAAATGGCCAGCAAAATCTTCATGAAAGGCTACCAGTGGCCTTTCGATCCGCAACGGATCGAAAACCTCCAATCCTCGCTCATCGACGTGCTCGTGTTCAACGAAACCCGGCAGGGACGGCGCGTGTTCATGGATTTCCTCAACAATCCCAAGGGCCGCGCGGATATGGGGGCCTTCGACCTCGAAGATTTGGAACTCGAAGCGCGGATGTATCTCTTGTATACCGGCGCTACGCAAGAGCGGCCTATCGACCGGCTGATGAAAATGAATCCCCTGGCCATCGACATCTTCACCGAGCACGGCATCGACCTGTGGCGCGAGCCGCTGGAGATCGCCGTTTGCGCCCAGCACAACAACGGCGGTTTCGCTGTCAACAAGTGGTGGGAATCCACCATCCCCCACACCTTTGTCATCGGCGAGATGGCCGGCACACACGGCGTAAAGCGGCCCGGCGGTTCTGCGCTTAACGCCGGTCAGACCGGCGGGCTGCGGGCGGCCGAATATATCGCCAACGTCTACACCCCGGGCAAACGGACCGGGGGCGTCAGGTCGAAAGTGTTGGCGGATAAACTCGGTCCCCTGGTGGATGAAATAGCGGCAATGTTCAATCGTAGTTCAAACAACGTTGGGGCGACAGTTGAACTGTCGCCCCAACAATGCGGACTGGCCGGCCAACAGGTCATCGACGAAATTCGCCGCCGCATGACCGCCTCGGCCGGCCACATCCGGCGACTGGAAGACGCCCGCACGGCCCTGAGTAAGGCCGTGGAACTGTGCCGCCAAGTCGTCATGAGCGGTTACGCGGCCCGAACTGCCGAAGAGATAATTTCGGCCATCCAGGCCCGGCACCTGGCCATAACCAGCGCGGCCTACCTCAAGGCCATCGTATGCCTCTTGGAACAAGGTGGCGGATCGCGCGGATCGCATCTTGTGCTTAGTGCCGACGGAGTGGAAATCCATCCCAGCGTCATTGACGAACTGACCGGCCGGCCGCTAAGGTTCAAGCGGGAAAACGTGGAACTGCGCAAGGAAATCCTCCGCATCGAGTACGACGCCGGGAATGAGGACCTCTTTGTGTGCCGAAACGTCGCCCCGCGCCCCGCCGACAAACCCCCCGCCGCCTTCGAACCCGCCTGGGAGGATTTCCGCGAAGGGCGAATTTATCAACAATAAAACTAGATTCAACACGGAGGCACGGAGTTCACGGAGAAAAATGTTTAAATAGTAAGAATAAGGATCTCTAACATAATCTCCCCTCTCCTTTTGGGAGAGGGGCTAGGGGTGAGGGCTTTGATCAACAGATATAAGGTTTTGTTAGAACTCCTAAATTTAAGTATGAATTATTGTTTACACGCTGCTGGGAAAATTAGTAATTATTCGTGTTAAACATTCTCAATTTCCTCTCCGTGTTCTCCGTGCCTCCGTGTTGATTAATAAAATTCCAATTTATAAAGGAGAAAAATGTTATGGCGCGCTTCAAACGCCTGGAAGTTTTAAATGCCATCGAGCAAGTCGGGCTGGTGCCCATCTTTTATAACCCAAAATTCGAGGTTGCTAAAAATATCGTCCTCGCCTGCGCCGAAGGCGGGGCTAAGGTCGCCGAATTCACCAACCGCGGCGACCGGGCCTACCAGTCCTTCGTCCAACTGGCCGAGTTCTGCCAAAAGGATCTGCCCGATCTGATCCTCGGCGCCGGCACCATCCACGACGCACCCACCGCGGCGATGTATATCGGCGCGGGTGCCAATTTCATCGTCGGGCCCATGCTCAACCCCGAGGTCGCTCGCCTTTGCAACCGCCGCAAAATCGCCTACATCCCCGGCTGCGGCACCTCTTCCGAGATCTCCCAGGCCGAAGAACTGGGCGCCGAGATAGTGAAAATCTTCCCCGGCGGCACCTTGGGCGGCCCGGAATTCGTCAAGGCCCTTTTAGGCCCATGCCCCTGGTCCAGCCTCATGCCCACCGGCGGCGTGGAAGATACCCGCGAATGCCTCGAAGCCTGGTTCACCTCCGGCGTAACCTGCGTGGGCATGGGCTCCAACCTGATCCGAAGCGACCTGGTCGCCTCCGGCGATTTTCAGGCCATCACCGTAAACGTGCAAAAAGTGATAAACTGGATCGCCGAAATCCGCCAAAAAATGAAGCGAAAATAAACCGGAATATGGGATTTTTTTAAGGCCGGAGTTTTGAATTACTCCCCTCTCCGGGCACCAAACAAAGTTTGGTCGGGAGAGGGGCAGGGGGTGAGGGCCGGGCGGATCTTATTACCCTTTGCTTTTCTCTTTTGCAAAGCTCCAATTACGGGATTAACAACACCGCCGGCCGCTTCTCCGCCTTCGCTTTGCTTGTCAACACTTCGATCCGCGGCGGCGACCGCAGTTCCACCTTCAGCTTGTCCCGTTCGCTGGCAATGGCGTCAAGCGACCTTTCGCGGACAAGAATGTCTTCCCGCAGCATCTCCACGTCCACCGAGGAATTGCCGAATTGCTGGGCCTGTTTTCTCAGGTGTTGCACCTCTTCATCGATATTTTTCTGCTGCTTGTTGGCAATCTCGATGGCTGCTTCCAGGCGCTTGATTTCCTTTTCCACGTCAGTTTGCCGTTTGTGGAGAATTTCATCGCGGATTTGACTTATTCTATTGGCGTATTCCTTTGTAAGTTTTTCTATATCGACTTGGTGTTTTTCAGCATCTTTATTAGCCTTGTCCTCCGGCGTCTGCACATGCGAGCCGAATTCCTTATCCATTTTACGCCACATAATTTCCTGCATCAGATCTTTCAAGACCGGATCGGACTTGGCGAACATCTCGCACTCCAATTGTGAAATTTCGGCGTTTTTCACGGCCTGGAGTTCCGCCTGGCGGGAAGCCAGTTCGCTCCGCAGGCGGCCGACATCGAAATCACGCTGCGCTAATTGCTGGCGGTATGTTGCCAGTTCTTCCAGGACGAGTTTTTGTTTCAAATCCAGGGTTCCCCTTTCGGCCGTACCCAATTGTTCGGCCAATAGCTTAAGATCGTTGCGCCGGTTGCGGACTTCCTGGTCCTTATCCGTGTAAATCCGTTCGAGTTCGCTTATGCGCTCGCGGCGTTTTTCCATTTCCGCATCGACAACTTCCGCCTTGTAGGCCTCGACGACCGCCGTTACTATATCGGATGCGTCCTCCGGATCGTCGGCCGACAGGCTGATCTTCATGATTTCTCCATTCACCGGGAAATACACGGATAAGTTTCGCTGCAACCAAGCGACAGGATCTTCTTGACACTTGAGAATTGAAAGGCGGGCTATCTGCTTGCCCTCGGGCCTGCGCAGTGCGGCTGCCAACACATTAGGATCCGTGATCCTCTGCATCTGGGTGTTCTTGAAAAGTTCATACTGAAACTCATACGGCCTGTCAGCGGAAGGAAAAACCATGGCTTCTTTTTGAAAATGCACTTGGATATATGCCGAGGCCGTATATTTCGGCGTTAACAACCGCCAAGCCACAAAAAAGATTATCGCCAGCACAACCAGGCAAAAAAGAGACCCAAACACAATCCAGCAACAGCCGCAGCAAGGTCGTCGTTCGCAGGCCCCTGCGGATGGTGCCCGCGGGGATGCCGAGGTTAGATGATTGGATTCTTTTATGGCACTGTCGGATGGTAAAGGATTGCCGCTCATCGTTATTCCTCCCGGTCAAAAGAAACGGATGATTATCTAAAAACAATGGCACGTTCTCGCGCCGTAACTGTCCAACAATTAACCGTAATCCTTTACCGCCTTTGATCTTACGCCCAACGTCCCGCCCCCGGCCGTAAAATTTCGCTCTTACCATGTGTAGTATAGTACGGACAGGTGAACATTCAGTTCAAAAAAACAGCTAAAACTTCAATAAAATAAAAAGCCCCCGGCGCGTTCACCGGGGGCTGAATTATTTCATGTTGGAACGGCAAATGCTATGTCAGGGCGGCAGATTCTTAGTTGGGGCAGCAGTTCAGTTGCTGCCCCAACATTCAAGCCCTATTTTTTCACGCCAGCCAGGCATTTCTCTACAAAATCCCAATTCACCACGTTCCAAAAACCGTCCACGTATTTTGCCCGTTCGTTATGATAATCGACGTAATAGGCGTGTTCCCAAACGTCGATGGTCAAAAGCGGCTCTTTGCTGTGTTTAAGCGGCGTGTCGGCATTGCCCAGGGCCATGATTTCCAGATTCCCGCCCGGGTTTACAGCCAGCCAGGCCCAGCCCGAACCAAAAAGTTTTACGGCCGCTTCGGACATGGCCTTTTTGAAATTATCCACGCTGCCGAAATCCCGCGCCAGGCCCGTCGCCAGGTCGCCCTTGGGGCTGCCTTTGCCCTTGGGAATCATGCAATCCCAATAAAAGCTGTGGTTCCAGGCCTGGGCGGCATTGTTGAAAAGCGGCCCGGCCGCCGCCTGGATCACCAATTCCTTAAGCGGCATGTTGGCCTCGGGCTTGCCTTCGACCAGGCCGTTGAGGTTCTTAAAATATGCCGCATGGTGCTTGGTGTAATGGTACATGATCTGCTCCTCGGACAGGAAAGGCGCCATGCCGCCCATCGCAAAGGGCAGGGGGGGTTGTTGAAAAGGCATTTTGCTTTCTCCTATTTGTGTGTTTGGATTCTGCTGGGCGGCAAAAAGCCGATTGCCCAGCGCTATACCGGCCCCGGCAGCCAGCGTTCCGGCCATAAACTCCCGTCGTTTCATGGGACTGTCCTCCTAAAACAAAATGGGGCGGCGACCGGCTTGCTTGTGAATTTCTTAAAAGGCAAATAAATTCAGAGCCCATCCCGATTTTGTCAGAACTTGCGCATCGCTTAAGTATACGCGCCCAGGCAAGTGAAAATGGTCAAGAGACTTTAAGAAATTGGCGATTGTTAATTATGACAATTATGCCAGATTAAAATGTCATAAAAATACCCAAACCGCTTGCGGTTTTGCAGTGTGCCACTGCTTGCTCGCAAGCAGTGCTCATCTGGACGGAAAATGCAGGCTATGCCTTCCACACCCCGGCGATTGCCGTGGAGCAGTATTCGCACTTCCCGCCCACGATGTGATTTACCTGCACGCTGAACACGTCCCGCTCGATAACGGCCTTTTTGCATTCCGGGCAATAAGTGGTTTCGGCATTGAGCACCTCCCGGCAATTGCCCACGTAAACGTATCTTAAACCTGCCCGGCGGGCGATCTCTTGGGCCTCGATAAGAATATCCTTGGGCGTGGGCGGCAGGTGCGTCAGCTTGTGCTGCGGTTGGAACCGGGAAAAATGCAGCGGATAATCCGGCCCGATGTTCGCCAACAGCCAGTCGCACATGCGGCGGATCATGTCCGGCTTGTCCGTGTAGGTAGGCACCACCAGGTTCGTGACTTCGAACCACACCCCTTGGCGCTTGAGCGTTACAAGTGTGTCCAAAATGGGCTGGAGCTTGCCCGAGTTCAGATCCCGATAGATCTCCTCGCTGAAACTCTTCAGGTTCACGTTGGCGGCGTCGATGTACTTGCACAACTCCCTAAGCGGCTCCTCCTGGATGTAACCGCAGGTGATCCAGCAGTTCTTGATGTTCTTCGCCCGGGCCGCCTTGGCAATGTCGTACATGTACTCGAACCAGGCGCTCGGTTCCGAATAGGTGTAAGCGATCGACGGGCAAGAGAAATACTCCGTCATGGCCACCACGTCGTCGGGAAACATGCTCAGCCGGTCAAGGTCTTCGGAACTGAGCGAATCGAGTCTGCGCGGCGTAAGAATTATAGGTTCGCCCCGCGGGTCCTTGGTTTCCTCGGGCTTGCGCTGCGAGATGTCCCAATTCTGGCAGTTCAGGCAGCGGAACCCGCACCCGGCCGTGGCCAGCGAAAACACGCCGGTGCCCGGCAGGAAATGCAAGAGCGGTTTCTTCTCGATGGGATCGACGTGGAACGCACACGGATTCCCGTATGCCAGCGTATAAAGCTTGCCGTCTTTATATACGCGGTTGCGGCAATGGCCCCGGTCCCCGGGTTCGAGCACGCATTCGTTGGGGCAAAGCTTGCACAGGATGTTCTCGCCCGGTTTCAAATAATGCCGCGCCTCTTGCGCCCAGCCCCGCTGCTGCCATAGTTCCCAAAGTTTTCCGGAAGGGGCATCGCCCTTGAAGATCGTAGAAGTCGAATCAATTTTAGATCGCCGGGCAAGAAAGAAAATTGCCGAACCTCCGCACGCCAGACACGCCAATCCGGCGGCCCCATACTTAAGCACGTCCCGGCGGGAGAATATTAAATCGCGGCGCGAAAATATAGTCCCCTCTCCCTTTGGGAGAGGGTCAGGGTGAGGGCACGCCTCTATCTGCATTTCTTTTTTTTGCTCTTGATCCATCCCCAACGCCTGAAACTAAAATAAATCGCGATCGACGCGTGGATCAGAAACAACGCCACCAGCGGCCATTCGAAAATCTGATGAATGTATAGGGCGGTTTTCGAATCCATCCACCGGCTCATCCCAAACTCGCCGCACAGTACAAAACCCGTCAATATATATAATATCATCAAAAGCAATAGCAGCCAAGCGCTAACGCGGGCGATCTTCAACAGGTAATAATGAATGTTCTTTTTCATGATGATTAAACGCAGCAAGTAATGTTTATTTTCTGATTATAATCATCATTCCCGCGGCAAATAAATTCAAGCCCGCCGCCATCAGGCATACGGCCGTCACGCCCATAACCGGAATCAGCAGCGTGCTCACAAACAAGGCCCCCAGCGCCGCCCCGATGTAATCGGCCGTGTACAATCGGGCGGCCGTTGCGGCAACCTCTTGAAACCCCACCTTGCCCGCCAAGGGAAATTCCATGCCCACTAGTATCGCCAGCAGCAAAGTCATCGCCGGGATGGCCGCCCACGCGCCCCAGGCCGCGGCAGCCGTCCCGCCGCGCCCAAATGCCATTAAAACATAAGGAACGCACGCGGAATATATGGCAACCGCCAACGCCAACGCGACAAGATGATTCCGCCCGCAGCCCGAGAGCACCGGTTCATGGCCAGCGAACCGATGCCCAACCCCAGCATGAACATGGTTATTATCAAGCCCACTTGATGATAAACGCAGCCGTAAAGGATTTGAAATCCCAAAAGCAAAACGACCTCCAGTGCCGATGCGGCAAACCCGCCCGCGAATATCGCCAGCGCCACCGGTCGCAATCTGAGCAGGTATATCAGCAATATAACAATCCCGCCGACCTCGAATAGTCCAAAGCTCAGCGTGAATTGACTGATCCAATATCGCAAATGATAAAAATATAAAATGGGATTGAAGTCCTCGTTTATCGGCGCATCTGGCGAAAGCACGCGCCTGACGTCGGCCATGCGGTCCGGCGTGAGCATGGCCTCGCAATAGCTGCGGTTCAGAAGCCGGGTGGAAATTCCCGCCTCACTGATCCGCTCGGCCACCTCCGCCGTCAACGGCCCGTCCGAGGCCAGAAAATAATTCCGCCCTCCCGGCAAGATCAACACATTCTTGAAAATCCGCTCCAACGTGCGATCGGCCACGGCAATCAGCCTTGCCAACTCCTTGCTGATATAGCCCTCGTAACTCCCCAGTGAAAAACACAAAACCCCGTCCGGCGCCAGCACGCCGCGTACCCGGTCGAAAAATTCCCGCGTATAAAGGCGATTGATTTGCGATGTGGATGGGTCCGGCACGTCCACTATCACTACGTCGTAGCGCTCGCCGGTTTGTTTGACGTACTGCCGCCCGTCGGCGTTTATCACGTGGATCCTGGGATCGTCCAGTTGCTCGGGCAAAAATCGCCGGGCGACTTCAAGCACCAGCGGATCGAGCTCCACGTAATCCACCTCAGCCCGGGGATACTTCAGTATCTCCCGCGCCGTGCCCGACGCCCCACCGGAAACGAGCAACACCCGCCTGGCGTCCGGCCGCTGTGCCATGGCATAATGCACAGTCTCCTCCACCTGCTCGATATTGTGCGTGGAAAACAAGGGCAGCCCGTTTTCGATGAAGTTGTATTGACCGGCGTCCTCGGTCACCACCAGCATTCCATAAGGCGATGCGCCATGATAAGCGACCTTCTGCCCGGCGAACTGGAGATTGCACGAGATGTCGTCGAGATTATAAACCGACGCCGCAACAATCACTCCGGCGGTGAAAATCGCCGCCGTAAAAGCCAAAAATCGCCGCCCGGCAAACCCGGCAACCATCGCGGCCATGACAAGGTTCAAAACAGCCGGGAAATAAAGGATCCCGAAGTGACTGAAAAGGTGGATCAATACGAAAGTAAACAGAATCCCGCCCAGCACCCCGCCAAGATTGTCGAAAAAATACACCCGCCCGATGCCCTCTTGTCCCCTCTCCCTTTGGGAGAGGGTTAGGGTGAGGGGGGCTACAACTGAAGGATGTCCAGGAGAAGGGAGTCTTTCAGAAACCGCCGTGCACGCCAGCGTCAGCAGATAACCGGTCGCCAGGCAATACGGCGCCATAAGCACGAAGCAGGCGGCCACTGTTTCCGTCACGCCCACCTCTGCGCCGCGGATAAACACCACGTCCCGCAATGTCCTCAGTAAAAAAACGTCGGTCAAAGGCGCAATTGCGATGATAATTTGCAGCGCCGCGAGCACGGCGACGGGCGCTTTAAGCCGGGCGGCGGTTCTGCCCAACGCCGAGCCCATGCCCGTCAGCAGCATCCAATTCCCCAGCACGATCCCAAAGATCAACTCGTTGCCCGAAAACGCCGAGAGCAACTCCCGCATCAGTGTAATCTGAGTCATGAACGCCGAAACCCCGAAACCGCACACCGCCATGAACAAGACGGCCCGGGGAACGGAGCTGTTATCACTATCTCGCTTCATGATTGAAAACTAGGGTGCATGAAATATACCGTTTAAATATATGAAGTTGTGTTTCACGCGCTAAAAAAAGCCCATGGGTTGCAACCCATGGGCTTAGATACTACTTTCTTTGTGCGCTTCACGCACCCTACGTGCTACATGTGTTTCACGCACCCTACTTGATTTCCGACTCCTTGAAGGCCTCGACCTGATAGATCAGCACCGCAGTGCCCTCCTCGCGCCACGCCGACGCGCTCGCGCCGGCCTTCTTGGCAAGTTGATTGAGAAACTCGGTCTTATCGGGAATCTGCTCCCAAACCTGGGGCAAAAATGTCGCCTGCAGACGGCCCATTATCAGCACCATACCGTCGATGTTCGGCCGAAGCTTCTGCAATAAATCCTCGGGCGAGTCGAATTCCAGCCGCCGTGGAATCGTTAGCACGCTGATCTCGATCTGGATGTCTTTTAACTCCTCGGAACCAACAGGCTGAAAACGTGGATCTTCCAACGCCGCAGCCCGGGCCCGGCTGGCCACGGCCTGATACAACCGCTCCTCGGGTAAAATGCTGCCGATGCAACCGCGAAGCTCGCCCTTCTTGGTGAGTGTGACAAAACAGGCCCGCCTTGCCCGGAGTTTTTCATCCAGCCCGGCACCGTCCGTTTCCGGCATACTCTCGCCCTTTGCGGCCCGCGTTACCGTATTGCGGGCCAGCTCCAGGAGATATTTTCTTTGCTGGGGCGTGTACTCTTGCTCGGCGGTCTTGGATTTTTCGGCCGGCGCGGTCTCTTTTTCCTCAGGCTCATAAAATGCTATGGCCGCGTAACCCACGACCGAGTTCTTGGTGCCCGAGGTGTCGCCGCTGTTGCGGCAATCCAGCAGCTTGGCCTTCCAGCCTTTTTGCTTGGCGATTTCCATGAGCGTGAGGATGGGTACTTTGCCGCACGCCTCTTCCCGCTCCATTTCTTCGATGTCCAAATTGCATATCGAGCGCACGCAACCGGCATCCAGTTGCTTGGCTATCTCATAAGGGTAGTAATGGCTCAAATCGGAACTGGCGACTATGAGCGTGCGGTCGTCGAGAAATTTTACCAGAGCTTTTGCGGCCGCCTCGGGATCGACCTTGCCGTAGACCACCGGCAGAATCTCGAATTTCTTCAGCGTCCGCTGCAAAAACGGCAATTGCACTTCCAGGGAATGTTCCCAGGTGTCGGGCTTGTCTTCGCCAAAGGCCGGCAACTCCTTGGGCGATTGCTTCCAGAAATCAGGACGATGCACTTCGCAGGGCGGATTAACGGCAAAGGGCTTGTTCTTTGCCAGTTCGGCGGACTTGGCCGAAATGGGGATGACTCCCAACGGAGTTTCGTAGCCCTCGGCGTCGGACAACGCGGCGCCCTGGAAAAGTGCATAGTGGCTGGGACCAAGGAGAATCACGGTCTCGATATCCCGCCCCACAAGTTGCTTGTAACCCGAGGCCGCTATCTTGCCCGAGTATTCATAGCCCGCATGAGGACAAACCAGTGCGCGGAGATTTTTGATCGACTGGGTCTTGGCCTCGGCCAGATACTCGTCGATTTGTTTCGTCAGATCGCTTTCGGCCTTGGGATAAAATAGCCCCGCCACCGCCGGCCCGCGGATTTTTTCAAAAGACCCGGCCGGCTTGGACCCGCTCGCCTGGGCGGTCTGGGTTTGTGATTGCGCAGGTTGTTGGGCGCAGCCGGAAAACGAGAGAATAACTGCCAGTGCGGCAATCCAACGGGAAAAAGAACTCATAATGCACCCCCACAAAATAAAGACGTGGGACCCGGTTCATTTACGATTGATTGTGAAACCGCAAACGGCTTGATAATCTTACTCCTATATATGATGCCCGATTTTCGGCGGTTTGACAAGGAAAGTCACAATCGCGGCCAATACCAATAGGCTAGATGCGCCATAATAAGCATAAGCAAATGTCTGATGAATGTCGTAAAGCTTGCCCGCGCCCAAAGAGAGCATGCACCCGCCCACGCCCCAGGCCGTAAATACCAAACCATAATTTACGCCGAAATTTTTCAGGCCGTAATAATCTTTGGTGATAGACGGGAACAGGGAGAGATTAGCGCCGTAATTAGCCCCGATGAGTGCTGAAATTACAAGCATGGCATATATACTAGCCAAAAACGTACCGGCTTGGGCATGTGACAAGACCATCACCATTATGGCTTGGACCACGAAGCAACCGAACATGGTGGACTTGCGTCCGATCTTATCGGAAACCACGCCGGCCAGAACGCGCCCGGCGCCATTGCCCACTGCAAGCGCGGCAACAAGCACAAATCCCAAGTCGAGTTTTACTTGTTTCTCGGCAATGGCAGAGAGTTTGGAAATTACCATTAATCCCGCCCCTGCGCCGCAGGCATACATGAACCACAACAAATAAAACTGCAATGTACAAAGCATTTCGCCTGGATTGAAATCTTCTTTTTTAGAATTTGGGCCTGGGGCAAGTTTGGGTACTGAGCCTGCGGGCACATAACCGGACGGCGGAGTAACTAACAACTGTGACAGGCCGACCACGACAATCATAAACGCAATGCCCAATGAAAGCATGGCACAGGGAAGGCCGAAACCGCCCTCCAGCCATTTAGTAAAAGGCGAATTATATATCCACTGCATATTGTGCTTCATCTCATCGGAGATGCCGGTAATCAACCATTTTGTCAACGGCGCGGCGTAGACCGATGCCAAGCCGAAACCGGCCACCACAATGCCCGCGATCAATCCGGTCCGCTTGGCCGAGAACCATTTTACGGCGGGTGGAGTGGCCGATGCATAGCCGCAACCAATGCCGGCCCCGGCCAGGACGCCAAAGCCCAGGATGTATCCTAGAAACGAGGTAGTGTAACTGGCCAGGATCATGCCCGCGCCCACCAGCACTCCGCCGATGGTGGCCACGATCCGCGGGCCGATGCGGTCTTGAAGCCTGCCCGCCGGCACCATCACAAGGCTGAAGACCAGGCAAGCCACGGCATAGGGCCAGGATTTTTCCGTCTCCTTCCAATCCCAATCCTTGGGAATATCTTTACTGATTACGCTCCAGCTATAAAGGATGCCCAGGGCCAGGTTGATACCCACCGCCGCCAATGTCACGCGAACTCCGTGATTCTTAAGTGGTTGATCCATGATAAAGCGGTCCTTTTGGAAAGAGATTTTTTCAAGAATAAGGCGGATTGTAGCATAGACAAGGAATGACCACCAGATGAGGATAATCGGAAAAAGACCAGGCGCCATCAGCCGGGCTTCTATGTTGGGGCAGCAGTTTAACTGCTGCCCCAACATAATGGGCTTAACTTTAAAAATACGCCGCAAGTCATTATAATGATCCATCCACGATAACCGATTCGAGAAAGCAAGCATGGACATCACACAACTTGGCAAACTGGCGGCCATAGGCACCGCATTCTTGTGGACCCTCTCGGCCTTGGCCTGGACCTCGGCGGGCAAAGACATGGGCGCTTTGGCGATGAGCTATATCCGCCTGATCGTGGCCTGCTTTTTCTTGTCGATTTACTTGCGAATGTCCAGGGGAGTAGTCCTGCCTGTGGACGCCGACGGCAATATATGGCTGCTCTTGGGTACTTCGGGCTTGTTCGGCTTTTTCATCGCCGATGTTTGCCTGTTCAAGGCTTTCCTCTTGATCGGCCCCAGACTCGCGCTTCTCCTGCAGTTGCTCGCTCCGCCGGTGTCGGCGATCATCGCCTGGTCGTTCATGGGCGATAAACTGACGCTGAAAGATTGGCTGGGCATGGGAATTACCATCTCAGGAGTGATTTGGGTCATCCTCGAACAGCCGGAAACGCCCGAGGAGCACCGCCGCAGGCGGCATTTGCGCGGGGCGTTTTTTTGGCCGTAGTATCCGCCGTGTCCGGGGCCATCGGCCTGGTGTATTCAAAAAAGGGAATGATCCTTTATGATAATGCGGTCGGAGCCACTTACATCCGCGTTATCGGCGCGCTGGCCGGATATTCCATTCTGCTGACCTTGGTGTGGCGCTGGCCGGCCGTATTCAGGGCGTTCCGATTCAAACGCGCAATGGGCATCCTGACGTTAGGCGTCTTCGTGGGACCTTTTTTGGGCGTGATCCTCTGCATGATATCCTTGCGCTATTGTCACGCGGGCGTGGTCTCCACCATTACCAACACCATGCCCGTCATGATCCTCCCCCTTCTCATCGTCATTTACCACGAAAAAGTCAGCCTCCGCGCCGCCGGCGGCGCCGTGCTCTCCGTCCTCGGCGTGGCTATGCTGATGTGGTGAAAAGGGTTCAGGGTTCAGGGTTCAGAATTCTTAAGATGATTTTACAATGCGGGTAAACAATCAAAGTATTTCAGAATTGTCGGTCTCAACTGGCCAATGGCGGGAGGATTCATCAAGTTGTTGTTCTAGTGTCTTTTCCAATCCATTTAACATGCGAATGCATTCAAGATAGCGATTACGAAAATTATTATAAATCGTGTCATCAATATATTTTTTCAATTTCGCCATATATAGATGATGGATAGTTTCCAATGATTCTCCACGTGCACGATTTACCCCTTCGATTTTATTTCGTATATGCCGATCACTGTGTTTTTCGGCGAGATCTGCTGGAGCGCTATTTGAAGAACGGCGTACTTGACCACCTAATTCATATTTTTCCTCGCTAGGCCATATATGAGTTAAATCACATACTTCAAGGTGTAATTGACACAATTTCTGATATACCTTTAAATCTTCCACCCTCATAAAATCTGCCATCTTATTGTCCCTTAATTTTTGAAACATTCTTTTTCAAGTTCTGAACCCCGAACCCTGAACCCTATTCTTTCGGCTCCACGTGTATCACCACCCGCCCCAGGCCGCGGATCTTGTCCCGCAGGTACTGTTCCAGGCGGACGGTAAATTCGTGGGCGTCCACAATTGGCGTGGCGGGCTCCAGCGTGCAATGCAGCGATACAGATAATTCCCCGCCGATTTGCTGCACCACAACGTCATGAGGATGAAACCGGGTTTTGGTCTCGTTCTGGAAACGAGCAAGATATTTGTGGATCAGAATTTCCCCGCCCGACTGCGAACGGATCGTGGCGGCGGAATCTCCGGCCGGCTCGATGTGCGTGACGATCCGCTGCAGGCTGGGAATTGCCTCTCGCAAGGCCTGCTCGAACTGGCTGGCCTGCCGATGGGCCTCCTCCAATACCAGCGATTCGTTCACCTCCAGGTGCAGTTCCAGCCACCGTTGCAGGTTCTCTTCGTAAATGCGGATGCCGTGTGCCCCCAGTCCGTAACGCGCGGCCAGCAGGCGGACCTTGGTGGTAATATCTTCTTCGCTGGGGATGGCCGGCTCCACGTGCACCACCACGTCGGCCTTGGGCAGTATTGTGCGAACGGCTGCCTCGGCGGCGTTGGCTATGTCGTGGGTCTGCTCGAAGGCCGCGGCACGGACTACGGCCAAGGTCACGTCGGCAAACACCACCGGCCCGCTGCGGCGCAGGCGAACCTGCCGCACCTCCGCCACCCCCGGCACGGCACGAATCGCCGCCTCGACCTGCTCCTGCATCCCTTTGGGAACGCTGTCCAGCAGGTCGCCCACCGTTTTTTTCCCCAGTTGCACGCTGACCCAAACTACAATCCCCGCCACGCCCAAGGCGGCCAGGGCGTCGGCCTTGACGAGCCAGGGCAGGCTGAATTTCTCGCCCGCCCACACGCCCACAAGCCCCAAAAGCACGACCAGCGAGGACCAGACGTCGGTGGAAAAATGCAGGGCGTCGGCTTCAAGCGCCTGGCTGCCGTATTTATCCGCGGCGCGTTTTAATGCCCGGGATCGGGAGACGTCGATCACAATCGACGTGATCACCACCACAAAGGCCCACACATTCAGATCGACGTGGACCTCCCGGAAAAACAACCGCTTTACCGCTTCATAAATTATCCACAAACACGTGCCCAAAAGCAGCAGCGTTTCTATAAGCGCGGAAAGATTCTCGAACTTGCCGTGCCCGTAGGTATGCTCCCGGTCGGCGGGCAGGCCGGAAATGCTCACGGCCCAAAGCGTGATCGCCGCGGCGACCATGTCCAACCCGGAATGCGCGGCCTCGGAAAGAATCCCCAAGCTGTTGGTCCATACGCCCACGCCGATTTTAAAAGCCGTCAACAACAACGCCGCCGCCAGCGAGGCAAGGGCCACGCCGCGCTTTTCCCTGTCGGCGCGGGCAAGATCTTCATTTATTGCCGGATTTGTCATGCGAATTATGGCAGGGCATTGGCTTGCACTGCTTAAGGCAAATCAAAACCCCCGGCTCAATCGCCGGGGGCTTAAACAAAGCGGACAAAACTCCCGGCACAACCGCCGGGGATTGTTTATCTCAATTATAACAGAACGTCACGGTTTTTGCTTGTCTTTTTCACCCGCCCGCCATGCCAGACCTAGCATGATCGCCCCAAAAGCCAGGTTGATCAAGCCCCACCATAAATTGACGTTGATCTCCAGCGAACGCTTGTAAATCTCGGCCCATGATCCGAAATTGGTTACCAGGCCGAACACGGTTAGAATCGCGCCGAGAACAACAAACATCAAACCGATTGGAATGCGAATATCGACGTTCATTACAAAGATCCTTTACCAGAACAAGTAGTTCAGAGCGATGGTGATTGCCAGTACAAACACCGCCAGGGCCACGGGCCGGGCATACCAGGCCAATTGCACGTCGGCGACGGTACGTTTTGTGAGCGAATAGACCAGGCCCCGGAGATCGTCGTCGGCCTTATCCCTTTGTGTTGCTATTGTAATAATGATAGTCACAACGAAGCAGGTGGTCCAGGACACGATGGCCGTCCAGAAGTTCAGGGCCATTTCGCTGGGATAAGTATGGAGGGATAAACCCAGCCAGCCGCCTTTGAACAGAGTTTGCGCTCCAATGGGCGTTGTCAGACCATGATGGATAATGCCGGCCAAGGTGCCCGTCACCAATCCCCAAAACGCTCCGTGACTGGTGGTCCTCCGCCAGAACATCCCCAAAATCATGGTTGCGAACATTGGCGCATTGACCAGGGCAAATACCCCTTGAATGA
Source organism: Pirellulales bacterium (assembly GCA_963838495.1). Classification (GTDB taxonomy): domain Bacteria; phylum Planctomycetota; class Planctomycetia; order Pirellulales; family Thermoguttaceae; genus JBEKIK01. The sequence goes on from CAWIRC010000002.1 coordinate 139,074, forward strand.
AATCCATGATGTTGCCGAACTTGGCCGCAATATAGGCAGCCCCAACGCTGACAAGCGTCCCGAAAACCGTGGCCATCCGGCCCATCCACAAATAGTGAATATCGGACTTGTTTGGGGCAATGTAAGATTGATAAATATCATAAGTCCACACGGTATTAAATGCACTTACGTTGCCGGCCATGCCCGACATGAAAGATGCGATCAAGGCCGTTATGCCCAGCCCCAGCACCCCTGTGGGCAAATAGTGGATCAGCATCAGCGGAATGGCGGAATCGTAGTTTGTGGCCCCGTCTTTAACGTCCAGATGAAATCCACCTTGACCCGAGTAGCTTAGGGCCATGGCGATCATGCCCGGCAAGATCACCAATATCGGGATGAACATTTTCGGAATGGCGCCGATAAGCGGCGTGCGCCGGGCGGCCGACATCGAATCGGCGGCCATCGCCCGCTGCACCACGAGAAAGTTCGTGCACCAATAGCCGAAGGAAAGCACAAATCCCAGCCCCATCACAACGCCGAACCACTCCACGCCCATGGGATTATCGGCGGGACTGGTAGTGTAATGCCAACATCTGGTCCAGGCGTCGGGCTGGAACGGCGGCACATGGTGCGTGGCCACGTCTTGCAGCCGCATTTTTACCCCTTCCCAGCCGCCAATATCCTTCAAACCCAAAAACACCAACGGAACAAATCCCAGTACAATCAGAAAAAACTGCAACACCTCGTTGTATATGGCCGACGTCAATCCGCCCAGGTACGTATAAACCAGCACGATTATCGCCGACATGATTATGCTGAAGGTAAAATCCCAGTTGAGCATCTTTTCCATGAGAAGAGCCATGGCGTACATCGACGCCCCGGAGGCTAAGACAGTCATCACCGCAAAAGAAAGCGCGTTAAAGGCCCTGGTCTTTTCGTCAAAGCGAAGCTTCAAATATTCGGGCACGACGCGCCCGGGAACCGTAATAAAACGGCATCATGAATATCCCCAAGAACACCATTGCCGGAATCGCGCCGATCCAGTAAAAGTGGCAAGTGGCAATGCCGTACTTGGCGCCGTTGGCCGCCATTCCCATCACTTCCAATGCGCCCAGATTCGTCGATATGAATGCCAATCCCGTGATCCAAGCCGGAATCGAACGCCCGGAAGTGAGAAAATCGCTGCTCGAACGCATGAATCGCTTCAAGGCCCAGCCGATCCCCAACACGAACACGATGTATACAATCAAAATCGTGTAATCGATGTATCCCAAGTGAGCCGCGAATTGAGATGCGTTTTCAGGTGCCGGCATAGTTTCGTACCTTAAGCTTTTGAAAAATCGGTTCCCGTTGGCGCAGTCGGTTCCGCGCCGTAAATAACTCTCGCATTTTATATTCCGGAGAAAGAAACTTACAAGCAGCTAATTTAAACTTATTACCGGAATCTTGCACTCTTTCATTGCTCAAAAAAGGCACATAACCCGAGGGGGGGGCAAAACGGAGGACCTCGAATACATTGATTCCGCAGGTTCCCAAAAGGCATATCTCACCCAATGAAGCATGCTTGAAAAATGACAATTCATAAGGATTATCGTACACATTCAACGCCGATCTTCCTTATGTATTGTCAAGCGGCCCTCCTGCTAATAAACCAGATTACTAATGAAACCAACAAGCTTTGCACAACAGGTATGCGCCGCTCTTTATTCATCATTTCTTCAGGGCCGGGCCGTATCGGCCACAGAGCCGGGTCGTGTCGGATCGGAAATTCCAGGCAATCCGCCCCGGCCCCGACAAGAAAACACGGCACTGTTTTTCCAACACTCAATAAACTTCGTCTGTTAATTAAGCTAAGATTCGCTATAACCATATTGTTGTGCACCGGCAATAATTTCAGGCAACCTTTCCCAACCTGCACCGCATGACCACGGAAATTGAAATCCAACCCTCCAGCCCCATCCAAGGCTCCATCCGCCCGCCAGGCTCGAAAAGCCTGACCAACCGTGCCCTGGTTTGCGCCGCCTTGGCCCGGGGCGAATCGCTCCTTGCCGGAGTTTTAGATAGCGAAGACACCCGGGTGATGTTCGAAGCCCTGCGCCAGTTGGGCATCTACGCGGAACATGACGTCAAGGCCAAAACCATGCGAATTTCGGGATGCAATGGCCGCCCGCCCGCAACACAAGCCAATCTGTTCGTGGCCAACAGCGGCACTACGATACGGTTTTTAACCGCCTTGGTCGCCTTGGGCCAGGGCCGATTCCGCTTGGACGGCACCCCGCGGATGCGCCAACGACCCATCCAAGACCTCCTCGACGCCTTGGGGCAGCTCGGCGCAAAGGCATTTTCGGAACTCCAGACCGGTTGCCCGCCCGTTATCGTCGAAGCCAACGGCCTTAGCGGCGGAAAGGCCGAAATAGCGGGAAACATCTCCAGCCAGTTTCTCAGCGCGCTCTTGATGGCCGCCCCCTACGCCGATAATCCCGTCGAATTGGCACTCCGCGGCCCCTTGGTTTCGCAGCCTTATGTGGCCATGACTACGGCCGTGATGGCGGCCTTCGGCGCTCACGTCCAAACCAGCCCCGGCGGATTCATCGTGCCGGTCGGCTCTGGATGTCATGGCCGGGATTACGCGATCGAGCCCGATGCCTCGGCGGCCAGTTACTTCTTTGCCGCGGCGGCAATCACCGGCGGTAAAATCACGGTCGAAGGCCTTTCTCGCCGCAGCCTGCAAGGCGACGTCGCCTTTTGCGATTGCCTCGAACAAATGGGCTGCACAGTGGAATACGGCGATAATGAAATCACCCTAAGCGGGGAAAAACTTCGCGGCATAGAAACAAATATGAACGCCATCAGCGACACCGTGCAAACACTAGCCGCTGTCGCACTCTTCGCCCAAGGCCCCACGACTATCACCGCTGTGGCTCATATCCGCCACAAGGAAACCGACCGCATTAGCGCCTTGGCCTGCGAACTCCGCAAGCTCGGCGCCGGCGTGGAAGAACGCCCGGACGGGCTGCGGATTACCCCCGGCAAGCTCCGCGGGACAAAAATCCAAACCTACAACGACCACCGCATGGCAATGAGCATGGCCCTTGTGGGCCTGGCCGTTCCAGGCATTGTCATCCTCGATCCGCAGTGCACGGCAAAAACTTATCCCCAATTCTTCGCCGACCTTGACAGGCTGAGCCAGAAGACTGAACGCAGCGGTTGACACGCTGATTGCGAGAAACTATGGACTGTAAACGGTCAACTGTAAATCCACTGAGAATTTAGCGCGGATGAGGCGTGCGCGATTGAATTTTCTGTTGCGAAACAGCGGCCAATAACTCTTCGGCACGCCGCAGCAGCGATTTTCTGCCTTCGCCGCAATCGCATCGCATGGACGGATCGGCGGCAATCAATGCCCCTTGGCAATGCTGGCATACCACCCTTCTTCCCAAGTATTCCACCCTGATTTGCAGTCTCCGCCCGCAGGTCGGGCATTCCTGTACGAAATAGGTGGGGTTGGACATCGAGAGACCTCCAATAACTAGACCGAGCCTTCCATCGACGCCAATTATCATTCCTCATTACTTTTTGTCAACGACAATTTCCATAGGCTCATAAATCCAGGTTCTAAATTATTGTCAGGGAAATCTGGGCAATATGCGTAAACTTTTATCGCGCGGCAAATCAGCTTTTCCCAATAAATCCAATCCAGATGCCCACGATCATTTGGCTGGCCCATGTCGATTGCCCCATTGTAAGTGCACTGTACAGCGGCGATGAACCAGGCTGAAACTACGAACGATTCCAACGGAATACCGGCCATTCAGCCCTCATTTCTCAGGATTTCCACGCTCTTCTTCTTCAGCCCCTTGTCCCTGGTGGGAATTCAACCAGTTTTCAATCCGCTCGGCCAGTGCGGTCTGCCCCTGAGATCGAGCGAGTTCCAATGCCTTTTGGGCCGCGGCGACAGCCTCCGAGAATTTACCCATCTGAGCATAGGCTTTAGCCAAATTAGTGCATGCGTTGACATAATCGGGCCTGAGGAGCAAAGCCTGCTTGATGTGCTCGATCGCCTCTTCAGGCCGATCCATTTGCAGCAGTGCGCTGCCCAAGCCGTTGTGGGCCTCGGGGTTGTCGGGAGATATGGCCAAGGCTTGCTTGTAATGCTCGATCGCCTCTTGAGTTCGGCCTGCTTGAAACAATACGGAACCCAGGTTGAGGTGGGGATTGGGAAAATCCGAATTCAAGCCGATCGCTTGCTGGAAATGTTCAATTGCGTCCAAATGCCGGCCCGTTTGTTCCAACACTATCCCCAGGTTATTGTGGGCCACGGGATCATCGGATTTAAGAGCCAAGGCTTGCTCGTATTGTTCGATTGCCTCCTCGTATCGGGCGGATTGCATCAATGCAATCCCCAAATTGATATGGATATCATGATACCCGGGATTTAATCGCAGAGCTTCTTGATAGTGCGCGATTGCCTCCTGCGGCCGGCCTGTTTCAAACAGGGCGAAACCCAGTCTATTGTGGATCTGCCAGCAATTTGGATTTTTTTCCAGCGCGGCTTGGTACAGAATTATTTTGTCACGATACAGACCGCTTTGCCTCCATGTCAAAAATACGAGAACACTCACGGCCGCCAGGGCGACGACCATTGCCCCCCGCCGCGCTCCGCCCTGCGTGCATCTATGCCACAATACCACAGCCGCGGCCACAAATGCGATAACTCCTATTATGGCTACATGCTGATAACGGCTCGCCACTAACGCATATTTCGTGAAACCCACGTCCACAAAACCCATTACCGGAATCAAGGCCGCACAGAAAAAAAACCACGCCAGCAAGAATGGCCGGCTCCAAGATTTTCGATACCGCCATAACGCCCCTGTCACCGCCATGGCCGCCATAAGCGGCAGCCACCACAGCAAATTGTTCACCTGAACGCGCCACTGCGGATAGACAAATGCCAGATCAATGGGCAATAGGGCCTTATAAAGGTAAAACCACATCACGCCGCCGGCACCCAGTAGCCTCTCCCAGAAACCGGCGCTGCGAAGGACTTCGCCCGAACCATGCGTCTGAAACCACATGTTCACCCATCCAAGCGCCGCAGAGACGAGAAAAAACGGCGCGATCCACAACAGCTCCCATATTCTCAAAGGGCGCAGCCACCAGATGATCGCCAGCAACAACACCGGAAAAACGGCCACCGACCCCTTGCAAAGCATCGACAACACGAAACCCGCCAGGCTTAGCCAATAAAAGAGTGAGGGATGAGGGATGAAGGATGAAGGATGAATGAAATCGCTTGCGGTTTCGCGACCGGGCGCACTCCGGGCCCCATTTGCATGAGTGTCTACTGCCCACTGTATTCCTTTCATATACCACAAAATCGACAATAAGAAGAACAGCATCGCCATGAGGTTCTTTCGCTGGGCGATCCACGCCACAGACTCGGCGTTTACCGGATGCACGGCGAAGATCATGGCTGCCAGGAATGCCCCGGCAGTGGACATCCTCCGCAAGATAATCCAAATCAACAATGATTCCACAATGTGCAAAACAAGGTTCGTAACGTGGTATCCCGCCGCATGCATCCCCCACAGCCGCCATTCGATCCAGAAACTGCTGATCGACAGCGGCCAGTAGTCTAATGCCTCGGTAGTGCACCATAAATGGCAAAGACCGCCGGAGGCCTTGACGAGGTGGTTGTTCGTCACAAGCAAGTCGTCGTCCAATACGAATCCGCCATTTATAACCGGGAGGTAAGCAAGAAATCCGGCAAGAACGACTAGCGAGACCCCCGCCATCGCGCGGAGAATCGCCACGGATGGGACGGAATTTTCCACCCAGACTTGGAAAGCATATTTATAGCCTATCCTAAAAGTCCCCTCTCCCTCCGGGAGAGGGCTAGGGTGAGGGCGGAATCGCCGATTGTTATCCATTTTTAATTCTATCAATAATGGAGTTGAGCGTTTTTGGATAAGCTCTTATTGAAAGAGTTCTTTTGCTTAGACATCCACGGGCCGAGCTAAAAGAGGCAAAGCTTTTGAAATCGCAATCCTTGCTTATTCTACTATATTTCCAGGCGATCCGCACGTATAGCTAAATAAAACCAAGGACCGGCGCTCTCCCGGGCGCGTTATCGCCGTTGATTTTTAAAGAACAATGACCCCCAGCCGCCGCTTTTCCCCCGTGAAAAAAATCCGGATTCAAGGCGGAACGGCGGCAGCCGGCTACTTCACGCGGCGGATGGAACTGATGATTAGGGCTTCGATTGGGGAATTGTCGGACTTTTCGGATGTTCCGATAGGGCGGCGCGGTATGTATTCAAACCATCTTCGATCTGTTTAATCCGCTCAGTCTGCCCCCGAGATCGGGCAAGTTCCAAAGCCTTCTCGGCCGTGGCGATGGCTTCGGCATGCCGGCCTATTTTGCTATAGGCCGTTGCCAAATTTGAATATACCGCGTCTAAATCGGGTTTGAGCCGCAGCGCTTTTTCGTAACATTCGATCGCCTCGGTCAACCGGCCCTCTTTCTCCAAGAGCAGCCCCTCGTTATTATAGACCTCGGCGTTATCGGGCTTGATTTTTAGAGCCTGCCGATAATGTTCAATCGCCTCTTGTGTCCGGCCTAAAAAGTCTAGAACGGCCCCCAGGTTGCTGTGGGCCTGGTAGCAATCGGGGTTCAGCGCCAAGGCTCGCTCATACTGTTCGATCGACTGCTGTTGTCGGCCCAGGGCCGCCAAAGCATTGCCCATGTTGTAGTGCGCATCCGCATTATTGGGCCTTATTTGTAGGGCCAGCTTGAGATGTTCGATCGCTTCTTTGGGCCGGCCTGTCGCAGTCAAAGCGACACCCAGGTTGTTGTGGGCATCATAAAAATCAAGTTTCAGCTTTAGAGCTTGTTTGTATTGTTCTATCGCATCCAGGGGCCGGCCTGTTTCAAGCATAGCGACACCCAGGTTGTTATGTGCATCCGCATAATCAGGTTTCAGCCGCAGAGCTTCTTTGTAATGTTCGATCGCTTTCTGCGTCAGACCTTCCAAATAAAGCCTATGGCCCAGGTTGTTGTGAGCTAGCCAAGAGGTCGGATTTTTTTTCAGGGTGTCCTCGTAGAATGTAATCTCATCGCGATAAAGTCCGCTTTGTTGCCAGGTCAAAAATGCCAGAGTTCCCGCCGCTACGATGGGCAGCGCGCATGCCGCCGAGTATGACGCTCCCCGCATCCTCCGATGCCACGTGCCCCAGCCCGCCGTCGCCAATGCAATCACTGCGATTATGGCAATGTGTTCATAATGGTCGGCCACCAGCGAGAATTTCATGAAATAAACGTCTATGAATCCCATCACCGGCAACAGTGCTATGCAGAAAAATCCCCATGCAAACAAAAACGGCCGACCCCAGCTTTCCCTATGCCTCCACAGCACCGCCGTAACGACCAGCGCCGCCAAAAACGACAGCCACCACCACGCTTTACAGGCATCGATATGCCATTGCCTGTAGATAGAAGACAAATTGATCGGCAATAACGCCTTATAAAGATAGAACCATATCACCCCCCCGGCGCCTAGCAGGCGTTCAGTAAAATCAGCGGTTCGGATGACGTCTCTCATGCCATGCGTCTGAAACCAGATGTTTACCGGCGCCAGTATTGCGGCAAACATAAAATAAGGCGCGGTCGCATCAGATCCCACTTGTTGATTCTCGGAAGAAGTCGTTTTTTCGCGGACTCCGACCGCGCCGCCCCCGCGATAGATGGCATTCGCCCCGCCGTACGCTGCCACCAGACGATCACCAAGAATAGTACCGGCAAGACCGCCACCGAGCCCTTGCTGAGCATCGCCAATACAAACGCCGACAGGCTTAGCCAGTACCAACGGGAAAAAAGCCGCGGGCCCGTGGCCGCTGACTTGTTGCCTGACGGAGGAAATTCGCCCATTTTCAGATAACACAGGATCGACAACAGGAAGAGCAGCATCGCCATCGCATTTTTTCCCTGTGCTATCCAGGCGACCGACTCCACATTTACCGGATGTATGGCAAAAATCAACGCCGCCAAAAACGCGCCGGGAATGGACAACTTCCGCAATATAATCCAGATCAGCAGCGCCTCCACTACATGCAAGAACAGATTGGCCAGGTGGTATCCGATCGGATTTTTATCCCACAGCCGCCACTCGATCCAGAACATGTTATTGACGACCGGCCAATAGTCCGCCTCCTCGTTGGTGCACCATATCTGGTAAATGCCGTCGGAGGCTTTAATCAGCGGATTCTGTGTGATAAGCAATTCATCGTCCCAGATAAAACCGCCGCTGATGGAGGGAATATAAGCGATGAAGGCGACAAAAATGATTATCGCCGCTGCTGCCGGTAAATAGCAGTTCGGCCCGAATAGAAAAAAAATCCCCAAACGGCCCCGGGGTGCGGAATCTTGTGAATATCTTTTACTCTTACACATCTGCGGGACAGGCAAAATGTCCGGAATTGTTTTATCCTGGACTTCATCTTACACTATTCCGGCTCGGTTCGCACTTGGGCCCGGTGCAACATCAGCTTCGCAGAATACGCCGTAGCATGCTACCTTACGCGGCGGACGGAATTGACAACAACGGCTTGGACAGGGGTTTGATCGAACTGCTCGCTGTTTTTGACCGGCGTTTCGGCGATCTTGTTGACCACGTCCATGCCCTTGACGACTTTTCCGAAGACGCAATATCCATATCCTCCCGGATCCGCCGAATCGCGGTTGCGGCAGTCAAGGGCCGAGTTGTCGGCCACGTTGATAAAAAACTGGCTCCTTGCGCTGTCGATGACATCGGGCTGGCGATTCATAGCGATTGTTCCACGCAGGTTTTTTAGACCGTTATTGGCTTCATTCCTGATGGGAATTCTGGGCCGGATCTCGCTCAAGTTCGTCGTATAGCCCCCGGCGATTATGGCCTGATTCTTATACACCTGGTGGACAATCGTTTGATCGTAAGCCGCGGCATTCACGTAGGCCAGAAAGTTATCCACGGTTATAGGCGATTTTTCCCCGTCCAGCTCAAGGGTAATGTTGCCCAGCGAAGTTTCGACAACAATCTGGGGATGTTTTGAGTCGAACTCGGATCTGGCGCCAGGGCCATTGGTTTTCAAGGTCGCCCCGCTTTTGCCGTCATTGGACGCGGCAGGCCGATTTTCGGAAGAATTTCGACCGCACCCGGCGCTTGCCAATATTGCCAGAATGGAGGCGGAAAGGAACAACTGCGTACATCGCACCGCAAATACCTCCAAAATCACATAAAAAAAGTTATTTTATAGGGGCATAGCCCCCCCCGCCGATTCCCCGGGGGCCTATATCATCTCTGTTATCTAGGTTTTATGCAATGGCGGTTCTTGCCGGTTTGTTGGCAGTATGGAGAATGGATTATAGAGGGTTACTATGTTGAACTTCCATGTTGCGGCTGCTGTTTAACTGCCGTCACCGCCTCTGCCCAAACGTAACGGGTTCATATTTTTATATATGTATGGCCGGTTTTTTAACGCCGTTGTTTGCTTGATGTGGCTGTTGACCATGACCTGGCTCATAACCCAGAAGGTCGTGCCTGCCTTATGGGTGGGGCAACCGCCCAGTTACCAGGAAATTGTCGATTCGCAAAAAAATGAGCCCGTCGGTTGGAGCCTGTGGATCAACAATAAACAATTGGGATGGGCCCTAAGCACCGTGGAAGAGCAAGATCAGGGACCCAAGGAAATCCACAGCTATATTCATTTTGACGAACTGCCCCTGGAGGAATTGACTTCCGGTTGGAGTCGAGCCCTCTTCAGGTTGATCGAACAGCCTTCCGGCAAATATGAAATGGACGTGCAAAACGTGTTGACAATCGATAGCCTGGGCAAATTGTTGCGCTTCGATTCCAGAATCCAGTTGGAACCTTTGAATAATATCCTGCGAATGCAGGGGGTCGTGGACGGACAGCAAATGCATATTGAAATCCGCTCCGGCCAATTCTCCTACTCTTGCGATGTGCCCCTGCCGCAACATGCCCTCTTGAACGACGCCCTATCGCCCCTGTCGCAGTTGCCCAACCTTTCCATTGGCCAATCCTGGGCTGTTCCGGCGCTGAATCCCCTCCGACCCACCGCCAACCTTATGGAGGTCATGCGCGCCACCGTGGAAGAGAAAGAACCGATCTATTGGAATTCGGGAATTCACGACGCCTGGGTGGTGGTTTATCGAGGCGATCCCGGCGCAGGCTTCTGCGCGAAATTGGGAAACCGCGGAAAACTGTGGGTCCTTAACGACGGCACCGTAATCAAACAACAATCCATGATTTTCGATTCCATACTGTGTTTTATAAGGATGTCCGAGGCCGAGGCCGCCCATTTAGCTAAAGAACACCGGCAAAGGGCCGAAGGCGAAGAGTAAAGGCTTCAAAGCGCGGTTATCAAGGCGCGGGCGGCGCAGGCAAGGAGCGAAATAGGAGTTTGCATGATCGAATTCAACCATGTCACCCGTTCTTATTCAGGCAAAGTGGCGGTGGACGATCTCAGCCTGAGCGTGCCGCCCGGCGAGATCTTTGCCCTCTTGGGCGCCAACGGCGCGGGTAAAACCACCACCATCAAGTTGCTCGCCGGCTTGCTCCGCCCCGATTCCGGCTCCATCCGCGTGTGCGGTCACGACCTGGACGGCGACCTCCGCCAGGCGCTTAAGTGTCTGGGTTACGTGCCCGACGAACCGTTTCTCTATGACAAGCTTTCCGGGCGGGAGTTTCTGGAATTTTCCGCCCAGATGCGGGGCCTCAACAACCGCAGCGTCGAAGCCTCCATTACACAAGAAACCCAACATTTCGAAATGGCCGATTACCTCGACGACCTCATCGAAACTTATTCCCACGGCATGAAGCAGCGCCTGATCTTCGCCTCCGCCTTGTTGCACCGGCCGCCCGTCGTGATCATCGATGAGCCCATGGTGGGACTTGATCCTCGCAGTATGCGAATGCTAAAGGATCTTTTGCGCGAGCGATCGGCCAGAGGCATGACCGTTTTCATGTCCACGCACATTTTGGCCATGGCCGAGGAAATCGCCGACTGCATCGGGATTTTGGATCGCGGCCGGCTGCAATTCCTGGGATCGATCGCCCAATTGCGAAAGGAATTGACCTCCCCGCACACTTCCCTGGAATCGTTGTTTCTGCAGCTTACCGACCCCTCGGAAAGGTCCCCGGCCCCATCCGCTTCTTCCCAGCCTCAACCTGCGGAGTAACCCCTTGTGAGCCAATTCATCTATTCCAATCCGCCGGCTGCGGAATTCCTCTCGGCCGAAAACGAGGCAAAGGCCTTCTGGCTCATGCGCTGGCGGATCGGCAAGGCCCGGCTCAGGTATATTTCCCGCCAGGCCCGCTTCCGCGCGACTCTCGTGGTGGGCCTGAGCTTGTTGTTGTGGTGCGGGCTTCTGATCATGTTCATCAACGGCTTCGCGTTTCTGCACACGGCCATCCCGCATCCCGAAACCCACGACGAAATGGTCCACGGAATTTTCGGAATGTTCTTTGCCGCGCTGATGGTTATGCTCGCGTTTTCGGCGGGCATTATCATGTTCGGATCGCTGTTTCACTCCCCGGAAACAGCCTTTCTCTTGACCATTCCCGCCCGCACCGAAAGAATTTTCCTCCATAAATTCCAGGACGCCGTGCTCCTGAGCAGTTGGGGCTTTATCCTCTTGGGCAGCCCCGTTATCCTCGCCTACGGTTTTATAGCCGCCGCGCCCTGGTACTATTACCTGATGATGTTTCCTTTTATCTTCGCCTTTGTGTACATACCGGCGGCGATCGGGGCCATTGTCTGCATGCTCATAATCTATTTCATCCCAGGCAAGCGCCGCCTGGTGGTGTATGTTGTCGGCGGGCTGATCTTGTCCACCGTGTACTGGTTGGTCTGGACGCTCTTGAAGGGCCCGGAAAGCAGCCTTCTCACGCCCAATTGGTTCCAAGAAATCTTGGGACGTCTGCAGTTCACCGAACGCCGCTTATTGCCCAGTTGGTGGTTGAGTACCGGGCTTATCGAAGCCAGTCGCGACTCGTTGTCCGAAAGCCTCATGTTCCTGGCACTGATGTTTTCCAACGCCTTGTTTTTCCGCCAATTGGCGATGTTTACCGCCGCCCGCGTCTACCGCAAGGCCTTTAGCTCGCTCTGCGGAAATTCGGCCAAAACCCGCTCCGTGCGCACGGCCTTGATCGACCGCATGCTGCTCGGGTCAACGCGGCTTTTCCCCATGCCCATGCGCCTCTTGATGCTCAAGGATCTGCGCCTTTTTCGCCGCGATCCCATGCAGTGGTCCCAATTCTTGATTTTTTTCGGACTCCTGGCCCTCTACTTCTTCAACGTCCGCCGCTTCAACTACGACCTGTACTACATCGGATGGGTAAACATGGTCAGTTTTTTGAATCTTTCGGTGGTGGGCCTGCTGATGTCCACCTTCACCACTCGTTTCATCTACCCCATGCTCAGCCTGGAAGGGCAACGATTTTGGCTCTTGGGCCTGTTGCCTGGCCCGCCGCGAAACCATACTCTGGAGCAAATTCCTCTTCGCCGCCGGCACGGCTATCATCCCTTGCTCGGTCTTGATCTTGCTCAGCGACTTAATGCTTGATATTACCCTCCCCGTCATACTCAGTCATCAACTAACGTGCGCGATCCTCTGCACCGGATTGGCGGGCATTTCCGTGGGTATGGGAGCCCGCCTGCCCAATATCCGCGAAACCTCGCCCTCCCGCATCGCCGCCGGTTTCGGCGGAACGCTCTGCCTGGTCATCAGCACCCTTTACATCCTGGCCGTCGTGCTTCTCACCGCCCTGCCCACCCATTTTTTGGTCGCCGCCGGGAATATTTATGCCAGCCAGGTCGCGCTCGAACACGACGGCTACGTCCTCCACTGGCTGTACCTGTGGATGATAGCCGGCACGCTCGGAAGCATCGTCCTCGGTATACTGGCCACGTTTCTGCCGCTGTTCATGGGAATTCGTACTTTCAAACGTATGGAGTTTTAAATAGTCCGGCTGTTGAGTATCGGATAAACAATGCCACTAAGCCCACGGGTTGCAACCCGTGGGCTTGCTTTGGTTTACCAACAGTTCAATGGCTGCCAAAATGGCTACTAATAAATACATTCTCGCGTTGGATCAGGGTACTACCTCCAGCCGGGCGATCATTGTCGACCACGCCGGCCGAATCACCGCCGCTGCGCAAGAGGAATTCCCCCAAATCCTCCCCGCTCCGGGAATAGTCGAGCACGATCCGCAGGCCGTCTGGGCCTCCCAACTCGCCGTCGCACGCAGGGCAATGGCTACGGCCGGGCTTTGCGCCGGCGATTTCGCCGCCATCGGACTGACCAATCAGCGCGAGACTACGATCCTCTGGGACCGCGAAACCGGTGTGCCCGTGGCCAACGCCGTTGTCTGGCAAAGCCGCGTAAGCGCAGGCGTGTGCGACCGGCTCAAGGCCGACGGCCTGGAACCGCTCGTCCGCGCCAAAACCGGACTTCTGATCGACGCCTACTTTTCCGCCAGCAAGATCAAGCACCTTCTCGATACCCGCGAGGGCCTGCGCGATCGTGCCGCCCGCGGCGAAATCCTCTTCGGCACCGTCGACGCCTGGCTCATCTGGCGCTTGACCGGCGGCAAACGGCACGTCACCGATTACAGCAACGCCTCCCGCACCCTCATATTCAATATCCACACACTCGATTGGGACGACGATCTGCTGGCCGTCTTCGACATTCCCCGTGCGATGCTGCCCGAGGTCTCTCCCTCCTGCGAATTTTTCGGCGAGACTTTGCCCGAGCTCTTTGGCCAACCCATTCCCATCACCGGCGTTGCCGGCGACCAGCAGGCCGCGGCCTTCGGACAGGCCTGCTTTCAGCCCGGCAGCGTGAAAAATACCTATGGCACAGGTTGCTTCATGCTCATGAACACCGGCAACAAGCCCGTTCTCTCGCAAAACAACCTCCTTTCCACCATCGGCTGGGCCCTGGGCGGCAAGGTGACTTACTGCCTGGAAGGTTCGATCTTCATCGCCGGGGCCGTGGTCCAGTGGCTCCGCGACGGATTGGGTATTATAAAAAACTCGGCCGACGTGGTGGAACTTGCCGCTTCGGTGGCGGACACGGGCGGAGTGTATTTTGTGCCCGCCTTTGTCGGACTCGGCGCCCGCACTGGGACCCTTACGCCCGGGCGCAATCCTGGGCATCAACCGCGGCACTACCGCCGCGCATATCGCCCGCGCGGCGATCGAGTCCATGGCCTTTCAGACCTGCGACGTGCTCCACGCTATGCAAAAAGATGCCGGCATCGAACTCTCAGAATTGAAAGTCAACGGCGGGGCCTCGGTTAACGACCTGCTCATGCAGTTCCAGGCCGATCTTCTGGGCGTACTCGTAAGACGTCCAAAAATTTCCGAAACCACCGCCTTGGGCGCGGCATATCTGGCTGGGCTGACCGTCGGCTATTGGGCCGATTTGCACGAACTGTCCGCCTCCTGGCGCCTCGATCGGGAATTTCACCCCCAAATGCCGCCCGAGCGGCGCGAAACTCTTTGCCAACGCTGGCAGGAAGCCGTGCGCAGGTCCTTGAATTGGGCAATTTGAATATCGTTGATTGGTAGTGATCGTACAGTATACGTCGCGTAGAATATCAGAGCCGGGGCGTGTCGCCCCGGGAGTTTTGGGTCGATCTGGATCCCGGCTTTCTGGGCTGACACGGCCCGGCTCTGATGATTAACTTCACATTTATATGCCTGCTCGATGAAAGTGATTTTTAAACCATGAACGATCGCAATAAAATCATTGAACAATTAACCGCCTCAGAACTCGATGTTATCGTCGCCGGCGGGGGCATTGTCGGGGCCGGCGTCGCCCGCGACGCCGCCATGCGCGGCATGCGCGTCGCCCTGGTCGAACAACACGATCTGGCATTTGGCACCAGCAGCCGGTCCACCCGCCTCCTGCACGGCGGATTGCGCTACCTTGCCCAAGGCCACGTCGGCCTGGTCTACCAGTCCAGCCAAGAAAAGAAAATCCTCCACCGCATAGCCCCCCACATCTCCCGGCCCTTGCCGATCGTCTTTCCCACCTATCGGCTCACGCAATGGCCGTTCTGGAAATTGCGGATCGGCGTGAAAATCTACGACCTGCTTTGCGGCGGCCGGAATCTTGGCCCTTCCTACGGAATGAGCCCCGGCGAAACCCTCGCCCGAATCCCGGGCCTGAATCCCTACGATCTCACCGGCTCGGTGCGCTACTTCGATTCCCAAAGCAACGACGCCCGGCTCGTGATCGACACGCTCCGCTCCGCCGCCGCTCATGGGGCGATCGTTTCCAATTATCTGCGCCTGGAATCCGCCATTGCCGGCAAAAACCGCTGGCAGTGCCAACTTCACGACACTTTTACAGATCAAACCCATCGGGTTTTCGCCCGCACGGTGGTCAATGCCTGCGGCCCTTGGTCGGCCGCGCTGCCCAACAGCAGCGTGCGGTTGCGATTGACAAAAGGCGTTCATCTGGTGATCGACCGCCGGCGTTTGGACGTGCCCGACGCCGTGATGGTCACCAAGGGCGAGCGCACGCTGTTTGTCATCCCCTGGGGCGAACGGAGCATTTTGGGCAGCACCGACACCGACTACGACGGCCCCCTGGACGACGTCCACACCGATCCCGACGACGTTCGATACGTGCTCGAGGTGATAAATCACTATTTTCCGGATGCCAAACTAACCCCGGCCGACGTCCTCAGCACCTGGGCCGGCCTGCGCCCGCTTGTCGCCTTGGGAAAAAGAGGTTCGCCGTCCGACATTTCCCGCGCACATCAAATCCTCATGCCCAAGCCCGGCTGGATCGACGTCGCCGGCGGAAAACTCACCACCTACCGCCTCATCGGCGAACAAGTCGTCGATCGAGTAGTAAAACATTTGGGCAAAAAAACCCCGCCCTGCCGCACGGCGGAAGAATCGCTTTGCGAAAAGTTTGAAAGTGGTGGCATGGCCACGCTTGCGTGGCCATGTGGCGATCAAGGTGAGCAATCCAGTCAACAACATGCCCACGACAAGCGTGGGCATGGCACCGAAAGATCAGATCGCGTCGAAAGCGGCGTCCTGCCCCCACCCGTCTGCCGTGAACTCGTCGAACACTACTGCAATAACGAATGGGCCCTGCATCTCGACGACATTATGATCCGCCGCACCAGTTGGCATTACTATCTCGACAATCCCCTGGAAACCGCTGGGCAAGTCGCTGCCTGGATGACAGAAATCTCCGCCTGGGACGCCACACGCCAAGACGCCGAACTAACTCGCTACCGCCGCCAAGTCGAAATCGACACCGCCTGCCGTAGTTCAATGTAGCCGGCACACTCCGTGTGCCGCATTTTAATTATTTAGCTTCGGATGAATAAACCCGGGGCCCGCTTGCAATCGTGCGCGAAGTACATTACTCCGCGTCTTCGCGGACGCTGAATTCCAGCTTCCAGCGCTTATTGGATTGAGCGTTTACGCACCATAGCTCCAAAACGCCCAGTTCGGTCACGTGCGATTGAAACCGCACCGGCACGTAGCCTTCCTCAAGCGTCTCATCCGCCGGCAGCACCGTTTCCAGCGAGTCGGTCTCTTGAATGTCTTCCGGCGACCATGTCGAAAGCACGTCGCCGGCCTTGTCGTGTCGCCGTGTTGAGGAACTGAAAAAGCGGAACTGCGCCTTTGGCCCACAATCAACCCGATCTCCTCGCCGGGCACGTCTACCCGACTGCCTTCTTCCATGCCGAACGGCGCCACGCACAATGCCCTTAGCGGCCGGGCGCTCCGGGTACGGCAAGGCCCGCCGTCTCGATGCCCACGTAGTACGATCTCGCCGTCCCGCCGCGGATCCGCACCCCGCCCTGCTTTTTGATCCAGCCGTAGTATGCCGCCCCCCGGGCAGCCGCGTGATCCAAATCGTGCTCGCCCTCCAAGAGTTTTGGCGGACTAGGCTTGGCAAACCAACCGCCCAGCACGTCGAGCAACCGGCCGCGCAGCGCCTCGGCCTTGAACACCCCGCCGTTGAAAAGCACGTGCGTGGGCCGCACCGCTTTGCCCTCGTCGCGGCCCTGCACCTGAAGAAACGCCGCCAGGTGCCGGGTCACGGCCGTATCGGATTGGTACGGCAGGCCGATCTCGCGGAATCCCGAAACGCGTTTCTGCTCCGGCCGGTCCGATATCTTGCAGCGCGGGAAAAATCCCTCCAAGAGAAGTTCGCTCACGGCGGAGCGATCGACTTCCACGCTCACCGCCCCGCCGATTACCTTCCGTCCACGCCCGAGCACGGCAATGCTATGTTTTTCCGGGCCGCCGGGCGCAAGCAGGATTTCCTTTGCCGCCCGGCACGAATGCCACAGCGCGACCGATTGCCAGGGATCGAGTTTTACGCCTTTTTCGGCGAACAGCCCGGCCGCGTAATGGGCCAGGGCAAGGTCCATGTTGTCGCCGCCTAAAAGCAGGTGATTTCCCACGGCGATCCGCCGCAAGGCCAATTCGTTTTGCTCCTCGCTCAGCCCGACCAGCGTCAGATCGGTGGTGCCGCCGCCCACGTCGCAGACCAAGAGCGTATCGCCGACCTTCAGCAGTTTCCGCCAGCGCTCTCCGATGGCGGCCAGCCAGGCATAAACCGCGGCCTGCGGCTCTTCCAAAAGCACAAGGTCTTGCGGCAACCCGGCCGCCAGCGCCGCCTCGCGCGTCAGGTCCCGGGCGCTGGCGTCGAACGAGGCCGGCACCGTGAGCACAACATATTGTTCGGCCAGCGGGGCGTCGGGAAATGCATTTTCCCAAGCCGCCGCCAGGTGCTCCAAATATCGCTGCGAGGCCGCAACCGGCGAGACCTTGGGCACCTCCGCCGGCGCGTTCCAGGGCAGGATCGGCTTGCGCCGATCGACCTGGCTGTAACACAGCCAGGACTTGGCCGTGCCCACTGTTCGATCGGGCACCTCGGCCCCTTGGCGCCGCGCGTATTCGCCCACCGCGAAATTGCGTCCGGCCGCCCAAGGCACGTCAAAGGCCCCGCCTTTGGCCTCGTGCTCCAGGCCCAGATACATAAACGACGGCAGCATCGTCCGCGATTCCACCGTTCCGGCCGCCACAAGCTGCGGCACCCCGAGCACGTTCACCCTCGGCCGATCCTCTTCCAAGGAACAGTACGCCAGCACGCTATTGGTCGTGCCCAAATCGATGCCGATGCAATATTTCGAAGGCATGGGGTTAGAGTTGTAATTTTATTTAAGCGAGTAATTTAAATAAGAATGACAAAGCTCGAATGACTAATGTCGAAAGAATGTTAAAGCACGAATTCCTAATAATCTTTGGTCATTTTTCACATTCGGATTTCGTCATTTTTTTGGCATTCGTCATTCGGATTTAGTCATTCTTTTGTCATTCGTCATTAGTCCTTTGTCATTTACTTTATTTCCACCTCCGCCGGGGCGATTACCCGGGCGGAATCCTTGCTCCCGGTCCAGGTGGGCAATTCGCATTTGCTCGCCTCCCAGCCCGGATGGACCAGGCGCCCGGCAAGCGGCGGTTCGCCGGCCACGTTGCCGGTAAGACGAAACCGTCCGGCGTCGAATCCTGCCGGCACGTCCACCTGCGCGCCTTCCTCCAGCGATACCGCCGGCCTAAGGGCGAAAAGCCGCTCGACGACCGCGGCCGAATCACGATGCACGTCCCGGGCAACCGCGCCGATTTGCGCGTCGCTGTACCCGGCCAGCGACTCCTGCATGAAATCCACAAACCTCGCCTCGCGCTGGAGCGTGGCCAGCAGCGTGATCGCCTCGCTCCTCAGTGGCGCCTTGGGTGCCTGCGCCTGTTTAGGCGGCGCCGCTCCGGCGGCCACTTTTGTTTTGCCCAACAATTGCTCCACGCCCTCGGCAATCGCCTTTTTAAACAACACCAGGAAAAAAACGCGGAATGCTAAAATAATGCGGTGCATAATGGGGTTCGGGGTTCAGGGTTCAGGGTTCAGGGTTCAGAACCAATTTTAAATGGATTGTATCGCCTAAAATGCCCTCACCCTAGCCCTCTCCCGGAGGGAGAGGGGACTTTTTAACGAATCCCGGAGGAAAAGGAGATTTCTAAAGACGAACCCTGAACCATAAATTATTTAACCCCAAATTCTGAACCCTGAACCCCGAACCCTGAATCCTATTACCACCGATCAATGGGTCGTTGCAGAATTTCATTAAGCACTATCGCCTGGCGCAGATCATCGATATTGTTCAGCATGGCGGCCAATCCGGCCCCGGCGGCGGGCAGGGCAGGGGATTCGTCCTGGAAATAACCGGTCAACTGGGGTCTGGGCGGGGCGGCGGTTTCGCCCCCTTGGGCGGCCAGTTTGCTGATCCCGTGCCCAAACACCTGTTTCAGATGCTGCTCGATTTTCTCGTCGGCCGCCGCCACATCTCCGCCAAGTTTTGCCGCCCGCTGGTCAAACTGTTTTTCGTCGAGATACTTTTTGACGTGTTCGCTGACTTCTCCGCCCACGGGCCGCTGGCGCACCACCTCGGCTTCGACCGGCTCCGAGCGTTGAGAGAGCGGGACCATGGGTTGCGAAATCCGCCGGGCTTGTTCGCCGGTTGCCGCTTGCCCTTGTTTTTGCATGGCCGCGCGGCGGAGAAACTCGTCGATCTCTTCCTTGACCGTCTTGGGCCGAGGCGCCTGCGGCTGCTGCGCCTGCCGCGGTTGCTGGGGAGGCAGAACAGGGGGCCGCATCGGGCCGGGCGGACGCTGCGGCACACGCATGCTCGACATCAATTTCCCGATCATTATGACCACAAATATCACAATGACTACCAGGATTCTGATGACTTCGGCTACGTCAACTGCCGCTAATAGAAACGGTGCGTTCATGCCGCGGTACCTGTTTTCACCACCGTGCCGATCCCCGCCTTGGCGATTGCCGCCCGCATGTCGGTATCGGCCTGGATGTTGCGGAGTTTGTAAAATTCCATCAGTCCCAATTGGCGGTTGCGGAAGGCGTCGGCTATGGCCTTGGGCACTTCGGCCTCGGCCTCCACCAGCTTGGAGCGGTTCTCCTCGATCTGCGCGATCATCTCCTGTTCCTCGGCAACTGCCATGGCCCGGCGACCTTCGGCGTTTGCCCGGGCCACGCGCATGTCGGCCTCGGCCTGGTCGGCCTGCAATCGTGCGCCGATGTTTTCGCCCACCATTATGTCGGCTATATCGATGGACACAATTTCAAAAGCGGTTTGCGAATCCAGCCGGCGGGCGAGCACGGTTTTGGAAATCCGATCGGGCGAGGCCAGCACCTCGGAATGGGTTTTCGCCGTGCCGATCGCGCTGACAATCCCCTCGCCCACCCGGGCCACTATGGTCTCCTCCGTGGCTCCGCCGATCAACTGCCGCAAATTCGCCCGCACTGTCACCCGGGCCTTCACCTTTAATTGTATGCCGTTTTGGGCCACGCCGTCGAGCGATTCCTTGCCCAGTCCCCGGCTGGGGCAGTCGATCACCTTGGGGTTGACGCTGGTTTGCACGGCTTCCAAGATGTTTCGGCCGGCCAAATCAATGGCTGTTGCCAATTTGTAATCCAGGTCTAATTTGGCTTTATTGGCGGCGATCAAGGAGCGGATTACCAGGGGGACATTGCCTCCGGCGAGATAATGGCCCTCCAAGGCTTTGGATGTGACCCCCTGGTTCTCGCCGATGCCGGCCTGCACCGCCATGATCTTGCTCCGCACTATCACATCCGGATTTACCTTGCGAAAGGTCATGCCTAAAAGATCCCAAATGCCGATGCCCGCGCCCGTCATCCAGGATTGAATCCACCAGCGAAAAAAACGAGAAAAAATAAATAGAACGAACAACAGAAATATAATGATGCCGATAATGGCAATGATGCCGATTATTTGCCAGACGTTCGGGTTAAATTCCTGCTGGGCGAAAAGGTACATGCCGTGCTCCTTTTATTTAATGGCAGTGGGTAATGGTCTGACGGATTAAAACACCGCTTGCGGTTTCGCAGGCATATGCCCACGTGACCGAACATTACCCAATGCCACTGTTTCTACCCGATATGGAAAAACTGTCAAGTCGGGCAATCTACGAATGTAGAACTGCCCCTTTTTAGGCCCCTTTGAAAGGATCTTCGAGGATCGTGTCGATCGGCCGGCGCATGGGGTCTTTGGCGGTTTCGGACGGAACGTCCAATTCGATGGGCCGCACCACCACCCGCTTGCCCCGCACCTGCACGATGCGGACCTCCTGCCCGACTTCGATGGGCATGCCTTCGGAAACCGCCTCCACGCTCCGCCCGTCCACTATCACCACCCCGCTGGGGAGTAGCTTGCTCTTGGCCTTGGCCACCCTTCCCACTAACGATTTCAAATAGTCTTTCCCTCGATCCTCGGGCAATACATCCTCGCTCGTTGGGGCCGAAAGCAGCACCCGCCGGCCAAAAGACGTCTTTGGCCAGTATTTAAAGGCCAAAACCACCACCGTGGGCATGCCGGCCATCGCCATGATTAAAATTACAAAAAAGGTCACCGGCCCTTGTTGATAGGCCAAAATCAAGGAAACGACTATCGAGGCCGCCGAAAGAAATGCAAAAAGCCCGGCCGAGGTAAAAAAGACCTCCATTATCCCCAGGCACATGCCCAAAACCAAAAGCAAAATCGCCCAAACCCAATAATACATAGTCCTTGCTCCGAGATTATTGACATTCTAGCAAATTTTCCCGGCTTGTGCTAATCATACCCCCCCATGGTTGGATACAGAGTTTGAAATTAAGTATCAAATGATATTCTGTAAAGCCGCGACGGGCGCCAATCAAAGATTCCTCGGTCGCGCTAGACACGTTGCTTCCGCATAGATTTTTTTAGCTGGCGCCACAAGTAAAACCTTAAGGCCGAAGACGCCGCCGACGCGGTTCAAGAGGTCTCCGTGTAGAAATATCTATGTAACAATTTCCCGCACCAGCACCCGGTTGCCGCGGACTTCCACCACTTCCACGCCCTTGCCCGGCTCGATCATGTCTCCGTCGGCGATCACGTCGATCACCGAATCGCCGAACCGCGCCTTGCCCGCCGGCATAAGCAGCGTGGCGGTCACGCCTTTAGAGCCCACAAGATCATGCAGATCGACGAGCAGTTCCCGCTGCTGAATGGTCTCTAATTCCTCATCCACGGGCGGGGCCAGAATCATGTGGCTGAAGATCGGCGCATGAGGCAGCCATTTCCGCGAAAGCAAGGCCGCCGCAAACAGCGCCGCCGTCACCCCGCCGATCAAAAGCAGCGACCGCTGCATCTCGGCCACCTGCTGGGAGCTGCGTGGCATGACCAAAATCTGGCTGGCCAGCACCAGCGACAGTATCACCATCGCCCCGCCCCCCAGTCCGAAGATGCCAAAGCCCGGGATCACGAAAATTTCCAACAGTATGCAGGCCACGCCCGCCAGGAACATGAGCGATATGAGCCAGCCCGGCGCCCCGCTTAGGAATTGGCTCCAAAAGAAAAGCACAAAACACACCAGCGCCACGAACGCCCCGATGCCCAGCCCCGGCGTGTGAAATTCGAAATAAAGCCCCGCCACCCCGATAAACAAGAGCAAAATCGCCACACCCCTGGAACCCAGTGCCTCGATGAACTGATCGGCCCAGCCGGGTTCGATCAAGGCCGGATCGTTTTCCAATCCATAGTGTTGTTTGAATTCGCCGAAATTCGCGGCAAGGGCATTGATCAAGTCCATTTGCAGGGCTTGTTTCCCATCCAATTTCAAAGGTACGTTGTGCAGCGATATTTTTTGACCCTTTTCCCATTGCGCCGGATTGGGCTGTTCGGCAAGTTCTTCGGAGGAAAAATAATCCTCCTCGCCCAGGTGCGTGCAGCGATAGACCTCCAGGTTCGGATCGACCAGCGCCGCCATCAGCGACCAGGACCGCCCCTTGCGCGGCGCCAGCCCCTGGCGGATCCGCTGTTCGAGCAACGCCGCGTCGTCTTTGGATATTTCCAACACCCCCGGGCCGCCGATTACCGCCCGCGGATTCATCACGATCTGGTCGCAGGCCAGGGCGATCAAGGCGGCGTCGGCCCGCGCATCCTTGGGTATATAGGCCACCGTGCGGACCAGGCTGGGATTGAGCGTCAACAAAAAATTCACCAACGTAACCGTGTCGGCGGGCGAGCCGCCCGAACTCTCCATCCACAGGCAAATGAAATTCACGTCGTGCAGGCTGGTCTGATCTTCGATCAGTTTTTGCACCTGCCGCACCTTGTCGCTGGTTACCGGCCCCTTCAGCTCAATGCGCACCGCCTTCCAGGGATTTTCCAGCGACGGATCGTCTTCGATCGACAGCGGCGGCAAGTCCAAAGCCTGCACAAGATCGCGGCGGTTGCCGGCCAGATACGTGACAAAGCCCAAATCGCGGGCCTTTTTGCTGGTTAACTGCAAAGGTTCGCCCGCCGGCTTGAACACTTCCGTCGCCGCGGCGGCTTGCGTTTTTTTCAGCTCTTCAAGCCCTTCGGGCGTGACGTACTCGGTGCCCACCTCCGTCTCCACGGCCAGGATTTCCAGCGCCGGGTCCAACAGGCCAAGGGCCAAAGGCACCGTCAATTTGCGGCGACGGCCGGCAATCTCGCGGTAAGCGGCGCGGGTCGTCTCGCTGATCTGGTTCGCGTCCACGCCCGCCGGTCCGATTGTTGCGTCCGGGGCCATGATAATGTCGTCGCAGGCCATCACCGCCAATATCGCGTGCCCCTGGATCGACTGCGGCAAATAGGCCACGGTCTTGGCGGCGTTCAATTCCCCGCTCGTAAGAAAACTAGACAGCTCGTAACAGGACCCGAAGTTGCTCCCGCGGGCGAAATTCTCCTGCCCCGACGGAACATAAAACTCGAATATCAAATACGGCTTCACACCCTTGGCCCGCGCCTTCTCCATGGCCTTGTTTACAAACTGCCTTACACGGCCGACGGTTTGATCGGTAATGGGTAGTGCCAGGCGAATGGAAAAACCGATCTGCTCGGGCGCTTTGGAAGGCGCGGCCGCCTGCGTCTCCTTGCTGGGAAGTTCCTTGGCGGCGGCAAAATCAACCGAGAAATTAAAAAAAAGTACGCCAGCAAAAGCAGCTATGGCCATAAACGGGCGGCACCGCCAAAACAGCTCGGTCCTTATGTTAGTGTGCATCATCATTCTAATCAAACTCGGTAACATATCCTTTAGATTATAAGGTACAGGCTCGCTGCGTCAAATCAGCCCTTCAAGGGCAGGGAATCGCTACGAACGGCGGGCAGCGGAGATATAAAGGCCTGCTGGCAGGGGTCCCGTTAAACAGGACTAGAGTAATGCAGCGGCTGTTTAGCCTGGGAGCTTGCTCCCAGCGGATTCAACAGAATTATGCTTCGCTACATTTATCGCGATTTGCCCCCAGGCCGGCCTGCCTGCTGGACGGCGGCGTCGTCCACGATCTTTTCCCATCCCCGCGGCGTGTAGGCCTGGAAAGGATTGCCCTGAAACAATCGCAATGGATCGTTGAACACCGCGTCATAGAATTCGTACGAAGTATGGCTCTTGCCGTTGGGCTGAATGATTTGCAGCGCCTTGGGCGTCATGGCCGGAACGTTTAGCATCAAAGTCGCAGTGCGGAAATTTGCGGCGTCTGGCTGAAACCGAGGGTATGCCTCCAGGCTAATCACGCTCTGCATATTCGGCGGCGGCGGAATTACGCGGATCCAATATCGCTGCCGAAGCTTCTGCGCCTCCGCCCCAAACAGGAACGGCAGCGGAGCGTCAACTATGGCCTTGCCTTGCATTTCCGGCGGCAATTTGTGCTCCACCAGCTTCTTTTGCCTGGGCCTATATTCATAAACCGACTTCCCGTCGCATATCCAGTGGTCCGCACGGTCTGCGTCGATGGGAACCGGTTTGCCGTCCTGCCCGTCTTGATATAAGACGTTAAATACCCCTTTATCCGGAGCGGCGTACTTGATGATGCCCATCTCGATGTATACCGGTGCGTTTGGATCGGGCGGGACGTTCGGATTGGCATTGGGCTTGGGAAACACCGGATCGTATTCCCAACGCTTAAACCAGCAATCAAAGGTCTTTATGTCCTTGCTTTTCTGCTCCCATGCCTTCAGCACGTTGTCTAGCTGCGCTTCTTCCTGCGCATTAAGCGTAAATGGCGCAGGCGGCGGCTGTTGCGGTTGTACTGCCGCGTTTTGCCCGGGCAAGGGAAACAACTGCTGCTCTTTGGGCAATAGCGTCTGCGCCTGATTGCCGGCCTGCCCTTGCCCCGGGTATTGGCGCGTAGCGTCCGACGCAGAGCGACGCTGGATCGTCGGCGCTTGCGGAACAACCGGCTGATCCGGCCCGGTCGTCGTATCGGTCGAGCGAATCGGATTGGGCCTGGGCCAGGCGTCGCCCTGTGTCTGGGCCCAAAGAGTGCTGGCAATCAAGCACAAAAAAATCGCTCCCGCCCAGATAAGTCTAATTGCCATTGGGTTCCTCCCCAAAACAGCGGAATTTATTCCTTATTCCAATCGGATTTTTCACATGCCAAGTTGTCGGTAGATAATTGAGGGCTTCCGACCGTTAAAATACATCCAATCGGCCGCAGATTCTAACAGGAAGCCCCAGCCCGACATAGATCAAATGTAAGTGGCGAAGTGGATAGTGATTAGCGGTTTGTATTTAGTATCATGGGCGCACTGGCATTCAAGCGTTTAGCCGCGACCGGGCACCATCGGGCACCGACGCGAAGCGCTGGTTGGCATGGTCGGGCAGCGCTTGGCTCATAATCGTTCCATCCATTCTACTCATTTTATCCATTTTAATTATTAGACCACTAACCACTAATCACTATTCACTACCCACTATTCTCCAATAATCTTTACCAGCACGCGTTTCGCCCGCCGGCCGTCGAATTCACCATAAAAGACCTGTTCCCAGGGACCAAAATCAAGCCTGCCCTTGGTGATGGCGATGACCACCTCGCGGCCCATGATTTGCCGCTTGTGATGCGCGTCGCCGTTGTCTTCGCCGGTGCGATTGTGGTGATAGGTCTGCGGCGACGGATCATAAGGCGCCAGTTTTTCCAGCCAGGCCTTGTAATCCTCGTGCAGACCTGGCTCGTCGTCGTTGATGAACACCGAGGCGGTAATGTGCATCGCGTTGCAAAGCAGCAGCCCTTCTTTTACGCCGCTTTTGGCCACCGCCTCTTCCAGCCGGTTGGTGATGTTCACGAAGTCCATGCGTTTGGGAACGTTGAAAGTCAGGTATTCGGTATGAGATTTCATGATAGGGATTGGGGGGCAGGGTTCAGGATTCAGGTTTCGGATATATTTGTGGAATGTTTTTCGGCAATGGTTTATTTTAACAGGGAAAAAACCATTGGCGACTGCCGATCGTCAAGGCGGCGGCAGGGAATCTTTAAAAGACTGCGGCGGGTTTGGCTGTCCAGACATGCCGGCCCGGTAAGAATTCAACCACTTTTCAATCATTTCGGCAAGCGGCGCCTGTCTTTGAGCTCGGGCAAGCTCCAAAGCCTTCCCAGCCGCGGCCACGGCCTCGGTCGATTCATGCATCTTGGCGTAGGTTATCGCCAAATTGTAATAAACCAAAGCGGAATCGTTTCTCAAGCGAATGGCCTGCCGGTAATGATCGACCGCTTCTTGGAGACGATCCTTTTCTAGCAACGCGGTGCCCAGGTTGGAATGGGCGTCGGCGTAATCAGGATTGATCCGCAGCGCCTCCCGGTAATGTTCGATAGCCTCTTCCAGTCTGCCCTTTTGGAACAATGCATTCCCCAGATTGTAATGGGCCTGGGGATAATCCGGTTTCATCCGCAGGGTTTGCTGGAAATATTCGACCGCCTCATCCTGCCGGCCCGACATGGCCAAGGCTATGCCGAGGTTGCTGCAGGCCTCGAAATAATCGGGCTTTATCTGCAGGGCTCTCTTGTAATGTTCGATTGCCTCTTGCGCCCGGCCCGCCTCAACCAGGGCGATCCCCAAATTGTTGTGAGCCTCCGGATCATCGGCTTTCAACTGCAAAACCCGCTTGTAATGTTCGATCGCCTCCTTATAACGGCCCATTTCTTTTAACGCATTTGCCAGGTTGTAATGCACATCAGGGGAGTCGGGTTTCAGTTGCAAAGCACGCTCATAGTGTTCAATGGCCTCGCTCAGCCGACCTGCGCCGGCCAAGCCGGCGCCCAGGTTGGCATGCGCCTCGGAAAAATCGGGATCGAACGCCAATGCCTGCTGGAAACTTTCCATCGCCTCTTTTAATTTACCCAATCCTTGATAAGCATTGCCTAAGTTGAAGTAGGTGACAGGATTATTGGGCCGCAATCGCCGGGCCTGCTCGTAATGCTCGATCGCCTCACGCAGCCGGCCGGAACCCGACAACATGATGCCCAAATTGTTATGCGCTTCGACGTAGTCGGGCTTCAGCCGCAGGGCCTCTTCATAATGCTCTATGGCTTCCTCACGCTGCCCTGTTTCAGTCAGCGCGCAGGCCAGGTTGTAGTGCACCATCGCACAAGTCGGATTTCGCTCAAGCGTCGCCCGGTACAGCGCAAACTCGTCATGGAAGTTCGCGCTTTGCCGCCGTGCCAGAAAGCCAAGCATTCCTGCCGCCGCCAAGGCGACGAGCGTCGCCGCCCACCCCGCCCGCCCGCCCCGCAGCCTATGCCACGCCGCAAGCCCCGCCGATGCCAGGGCAATCACCCCGATAACCGCGATGTGCTGATAGCGGTCCGCCACCAGCGAGTATTTCATGAAGCCCACGTCCGTCAATCCCATCACGGGCACAAGCGCCGTGCAGAAAAATCCCCATGCAAACAAAAACGGCCGGCTCCAACTTTTTCTATATAGCCAAAGCACGGCAGTGACCATCAATGCCGCCAGCATCGGCAGCCACCACAAAATCTTGCCGCCGTCGATGTGCCACTGCGGGTAGACAAAAATCAGCTCAACCGGCATAAGAGCTTTATAAAGATAAAACCAGGTCACGCCGCCTGCGCCCAGCAGCCGCTGGCTAAGCCCGGCGGCCCGGATCACACTTCCTCCCCCGTGCCTTTGGAACCACACGTTCACTCCTGCCAGCATAACGGCAACCAGGAAAAATGGCGCAGTCCGCACAAGATCACAGCGGCGCAAAGGCCGCTGCCACCAAACGATTCCCAATAGCATCACCGGCAATACCGCCGCCGACCCCTTGCCAAGCATGGCCAGCACAAACGCCGCCAGGCTCAGCCAGTAAAAAAATGAAAGATGAGGGATGAAGGATGAGGGATTCAAGAAACCGCTTGCGGTTTCGCAACTGGCCCCCACTATATAATTTTCTCGTTCCCGTGATCCCCCGTGGGAACGAGTGGGCAACAAATTGTTAATCGCCGTAAACATCTCGGCCTTCACATACCACAAAATCGACAAGAGGAAGAACAACATCGCCATCATGTTTTTCCGCGAGGCAATCCACGCCGCCGATTCCACGTTCACCGGATGTACGGCGAAGATCGCACCCGCCAGGAACGCCCCGGGGATGGACAATTTCCGCAAAACGAGCCAAACCAAAAGCGCCTCGACAATGTGCAATGCCAGGTTGGTGGCATGGTACCCCGTCGGGTTCCTCCCCCACAGCCGCCATTCAAGCCAGAACGATGTATATGTCGCCGGCCAGTAGTCGGCCGCCTCTGCGCTGCACCAGAACCGGTATAAGCCGTCGCCGCCCTTGACGAGTTTGTTCTCCGTCAAAAGCACGTCGTCGTCCAAGACAAACCCGCCGCTTATTGTTGGCAGATAAACCACAAACACGGCGCCCGCAATCAGCGCCGCTCCCGCCAAAACCCCCAGCGACGTCCACGATCTGAAAAGAATCGCCGGCCAAGCCCGGCCTATATGGTTTTTGGAAGATTTATTACGCTTGGACATGTGCGGACTGCTTCACTTATTCGGCGATTGAGATATCCGGATACGGTTGCTGCGCACGGTAATAATCGCTCCGGATTGAAGCGCTTCTGAATGGCGTGTAAAAAGTTCAGAGAATATCGCAATCCGTTTATCGGAAAGCACATCTGGAAGACGAACGATTCCAGAATGTTCCAAGCCCTCGTGAGAAACAAAGCTCCCAAAATCGGTATCGATAGTAACCAAGATTCGTTTCTCGCGAGCAGCGATTTCCAGTAATTGTCGATCACCGGGATCGGGACCGAATTCACGAGCTTCGAGAACGTCGTGCCCCTGTTGTCTAAGCCAAGCAGCCAAGAGCCCGCCTGCGCAACGATCGATCAAAAATCTCACGGCTTGGCAACCTCCACGGAATCCAACGAATCGTGGGCGATCACCGCGTGGGCGTATGCCAGGCAGGCGCGTATGTCATCGATTTCCAGATCGGGGTAATCGGCCAGAATATTATCCCAGTTTTCGCCCTGGGCGAGCAGGCTGAGGATCAATTCCACCGAAATGCGCATTCCGCGAATGATCGGCTTGCCGCCAAATATCGCCGGATTGGCAGTTATGCGTTTTAACAATTGAGCGTCAGGCATGATCCACCTCCTGTCTTGTTTTGCAGTATAACCGTACAATAGTCTACCACAATTGCCGGAAAAAGCCAATAATGCCGGTGTTATTCAAAAACCAGGAGAATCAATCATGCGGATCGTCGTCCTCGACGGATACACCACCAATCCCGGCGACTTGAGCTGGGCCGAACTGGAAAAACTGGGCGATTGCATGATTTACGATCGCACGCCGGCCGGCCAGGTCGTCGCCCGCGCCGCCGGCGCGCAAATCGCGCTGACCAACAAAACTCTCCTCATGCGGGAAACATTGGATCAACTCCCAGAATTAAAATATATCGGAGTCTTGGCCACCGGCTACAACGTCGTCGATCTGGAGGCGGCCGCCCGGCGAAACATCCTCGTCACAAACGTCCCCAGTTACGCCACCATGTCGGTCGTGCAGGCGGCCTTCGCCCATCTCTTGAACCTGGCGATGCACACGGCCGATCACGCACGGGAAGTCGCGGCCGGCCGATGGTCGCGCTCGACCGATTTCTGCTATTGGGACTTTCCCCTTGTCGAACTGGACTCTCTTAAGCTGGGAATAATCGGCCTCGGCCAGATCGGCAGGGCAATGGCTCAAGCCGCCCTGGGCTTTGGCATGAAAGTCATGGCTTTCGATCCCTTCCCGCCGCAAAATCCGCCCCCGGGCGTGCTAATGGCCGATTTGGATGCGATTTTTCAGTCAAGCGACGCCATAAGCCTGCATTGCCCGCTTACCGATTCCAACCGGCGCCTGGTCAACGCGGAAAGATTGTCGCAAATGAAGCCCACGGCCTTTCTCATCAACACCAGCCGCGGACCGCTGGTGGACGAACAGGCCCTGGCCGACGCGCTGAACGCCGGGCGCATAGCCGGGGCGGGTTTGGACGTGCTTTCGATCGAGCCGCCCCCGCCTGATCACCCCCTGCTTACGGCAAAAAACTGCTTCATTACTCCCCACAACGCCTGGGCCACAAAAGCCGCCCGTCGGCGACTGCTCGACGAAGTACTCGAAAACGTCCGCGCATTTCTGGCCGACAAAAAACGCAACGCGGTCAACTAGTCGGCAAGATGGTTTCGGCGGTATTGTCAGACAATGCAAATCACAAAATCCTAGTTTCGATTGATTTGCCGACGATTGCGCTACGTTTTACCACTAGTTGCCATAAGTATCTGTTTTGCAGCTTCAGGCAGTTCAATAGGTACAAACATGGAAGCAGGATAAATATAACCGTCCGTTTCGGAGCGGTCTTCATCTATCACGCGGAGCATGTCGTGTTTTTCAGCATTAGTATCCGGAAGAGTGCGGTAGACTTTTCCTAATACAAGGCTTGCTTCGTTGTTTTCGTTATTTATACAGATTACAAAGTCGCTCATTGCATGACCTTTTTTATTTTGAAATCGTGACGACCTATCCCGTGGGCTTCATACCAGTGGATTTCGGCGTCACATATTGTGGCATCGGCAAGCCGCACGGTTGCTACACCTTTTAATTTCCGCCATCGGCCCTTGCCGTATGTTCGCTCCAGATGGCGTCGAATATATACGCCTCGACCCTCAGCAATGGTTTCAATCTCCCGGATTTCGCTGAGAATTTCAAACTTTGGCATCTATAATTATTCCAAGCCTATGCGTCGATAATATTCTTTATATTATACCCGATTTGGCCTCGATGTTCCATCTCTGCGATTGGAAAATTTTTGAATAAATCAGCCGCCATGACCGCCCTCGCGTTTTGAAAGCTCCTCCATCATGTGATTAATCGTTCTATCATGTTCTTCCATTTGCTCTTTGTGCCATTTCCGGTAAGCGGCCCGCAAGGGATCTGGCATAAAAAAAGAAGCCCGCCGTGCATTCACGGCGGGCTAAATATCGTAAACTGGCACGAGCCCCCTGTCCCCCGTCCGCTGTCCGCTGTCCGCTGTCCCCTGTCCGCCGCCCACTTCCACCGATCCCTATTTCCCCGCGGGAACAGGCGCAGGAGTTGGAATGTGTTCCGGCGCCGAGGTGGAAACGGTTTCCGCCGCGCCGCCGCCGTCGTGATACACGCCCACGGTATCCACCCCGCTGCCTGTAAAATCGCCGGCAAAGGGCTTATCGCCCGGGCTGCCCAGGGCAAATACCTTGTCGTTGGCGTCGAGCACGTGGTTATTATTGGTGTCGAGATAGAATGTGCCGTTGCGATACACACCGAGTTTCGTGATCCCGTCGCCGGTCCAGTCGCCGACTACGGGAATATCGCCCGGTTGGCCAAATTCGACGACCAGGTCGCCCGGTCCCCACCGCCCGTCGCCGTCCATGTCCAGGAACCAGGTGCCGTTGCGGAAGATGCCGATGGTGTAAACGCCGTCTCCGTTCCAGTCGCCGACTACGGCTATGTCGTCTTCGGTGCCGAAGCGGAATACGTGGTCGATCAGATCGGATCGCAAGCGGCCGGCCGACATGCACTTCATGGTCCGCCAGCCGATGGTTGCGTCCTCGGGTTCCGGCGGCATGTTTTTATAACCGCTTTTAATCGGATTCTGCACGTCGGGCAACCCGGGTTCGGCTAGCAAGGCCCGGGGATCGCCGTACCAACTCGGTCCGAAGATCCCGATGTCGGCCTTGCCGTCGCCGTCCCAATCGCCGGTTACAGGCCGATCGCCCGGCTTGCCGAGTTTCGCCCACAGGTCGTTCTCGTCCCACGTGCCGTTTCCGTCAAGGTCCAGGAACCACAGGCCGTCGATGTACACGCCGATTTTGCTCACGCCGTCGCCGTTCCAGTCGCCGGTTACGGGCGTGGCCCCGCGCAGGCCGAAGCGGAACTGTTTCACCGGCACGCCGTTCGAGTCGGCGATGATCCAGATGCCGCCTTGATTCACGTCCGCGCCCCTCCAAGTCGTCGGGTCGAAGAGTTGCGTTTGACCGTCGGCGGCGAATTCGCCGTTTTGCAATTGTCGCGGCTGGCCGCCGTCTATGACGCTCAAATGCCAGGTATAACCCGGAGGCCCGCTCGATCCGCCGCCAAGCTGGGGCGGCATGATGATCGGCGGCAGCATGTAGTTTACCCCGTATCGCAACACGTCGGGTATAATGGGCATAGGCGGCGGCAACGGCGGAATGACGGGCGGATTGGGGAATATCGGCGAGCCGTCCGGCGGCGTCTCGAGCTTCACCACGCTGAAGTTGTTCTCAACCGCCGCATCGCCCGAGTTCACCTCGATCTTCACAATCGCCTCTCCCTGCTGATTCACGGCCAACGTGCTCAACAATTGCGCGTCCAGTACTGTGTAACGGTTCACCACCACTCCGCCCATGCTCCCCGCGGTATCCACCCCCGGCACATAACCGTCGGGTACATGTGCGATCACCGAATAATCCCCGGGCTGGAGCCCCGAGAATTCGTAATAACCGTTGGCGTCGGTCATGGTGGTAATAGGATTGCCATGCGCGTCCTGCATCGGATATCCGCTGCCGTCGCACAATTGCATTACGATGCCGGAAAGGCGGGTGTCGTCCGGCGTCAGCTTGCCGTCGCGAAGCGAAGGGATATCCGGCGTAGGATCGCCTTTTTTCACCTCGATGGCCGGCCCGTCCTGGAATACGTAACCCGATATCTTCGCCCCCATTAGTTCGGAAAAATCGTAATGCACGCCGTTCACGCCCGGCCCCAGCGCGGCGTCGATGATCCGGTCCACGCCGTCCAGGCTGCCACCCGCCGAACCCACGTAATCGGCGCCTTCGTAGTATCCGTCCGGCTGCTCTTCTTCCGTGCCGTACGTGCCCGGTGTGAGGCCCGTGAAAAAGTATTCGCCGTTCTGATCGGTTTGCGTGACGGCGATGTGGATTTTCGACTGATCGATCAAATAAATGGTCACGCCCGCCAAAAGCGGCTCGCCCTGGTCGTACTGGCCGTTGTTGTCGGCGTTAACAAAGACTTTTCCGCTTATGGTGGCGGGCAGAATCTCGCCGAAGTCGTAATCTTTCCCGCTCACCCCGCTCGCCAGCGTGATGGTATTCATCAAGTCGGGATTTTGCACGGTCCCGCCCACCGAACCCACGTTGGCCGCGCCCTCCAGGTATCCGGCCGGCTGCGTCTCTGACAGGCCGTAAGTGCCGGGCATCAAATTCTCGAACTTGTAATATCCGTTGTCGTCGGTCACCGCCGTCTTGCCGGTTGAATTGCCTTCCGCGTCCAAAAGCGTGACCGTCACGCCGCTGATCCCGGTCTCGTTGGTATCGAAGGAGCCGTTATTGTCGGCGTCGTAGTACACGTAGCCGCTGACCGATGCCGGGCGAGTCTCGCCGAAATTGTTGTTTATGCTGTTGTCGCCGCCCTCCAGACTGATTGTGCTCAGCACGTCCGCATTGGTCAACACGCCGTCGGTCACTCCACCCACCGTGCCCGGCGAGGAACCCACGCTCAAATACCCGTCGGGCTGGGTTTCCACGATGCGATAAGTGTCGGGCAGCACGCCGTCGATTGTATAATGCCCGTTGGAATCGGTGACCGCCGTCTTGCCCGTCGATACGTAATCGCCATTCACCGATCTTAGAAGCGTCAAGTTCACACCGCCGATGCCCGGCTCGCCCGTCTCGAACTGATTGTTCAGATTGAGATCCTCGTACACGTTGCCCGAGATGGTGATCGGCAAGGGCGTTTGCTGAATTGGCATGCCCGTTCCCGCCGTGAAAACCGTTTCGTCGTCGGTCGAAGGCGGTATGTAATTATCCGGAGGCAAATTCAAATTATAAGGCGACAATTGGGCGTCGAATGCATCCAAAAAAGTGCCCGTACCCGTGGCCGGGTTATAATGTGATGCATAAAACGTGGGCGTGAAAAACGAACCCTCGAATTCTGCCCCCTCGGCCGTCGGCGTGGCGATGCCTTCCTGTCCCATCTCGTCCACGTCCACCCCGATCACCAATCTTCCCCCGGCATGGAAGTCGTCGCTAGTGAATGTGATCGTCATCAAAGTGCCGCCGTTTTGTACCGATATTACCGGGTCATTGACAATTCCCGTCTTTTCCTCGATTGTCGGAGCGGCCCAATTAAATACGCCTTTACCGCCCTCGGCCGTGTGAAAGAAACATTCGCCCTCGGATATCTGGCCGTCGCTATTCTTGTCTGTATTGATGACCACTTGTTTTAAATATGTGCCCGGAGCGCCCCGTCCCACGAGATATAAATCAGATTGGCTGATGCGTCGATCCCGCTGTGTGGTTCATAATACACCGCCCCAACATGGATGGGAGCAACGCTGACCGACAGCAGTTGCCGCGGTTCCATCTGCTCGATCCGGCACTTGTGCCAGCGACCGGAACTCATCTTCCGTTTCGAGGACCGGCCGGACTTGGGATTATACAAGCGTCTAATTGCATTGCTTAACAAGCTCACGACAGCCTCCATGCTCGATATAATTTCCGTTGGGACGGCATTTTATTTTCCGCCACAACAATGTCCTCTTTTATTTATCCGTTGGCTTGGCAGTTTTTATTAATCCGTTGGGACGGCAGTTGAACTGCCGTCCCTATAAGGTTCCATTATCGTTGCGTAATTCCCTCGCGCTCGCTCGTTATCTTCCACACGCGAACCGTGGTGTCGAAACTGCCGGATATCAACGTTCCGGCCTGCGCATCGTAAGCCAAAGCGGTCACGGTGCCGGTGTGACCGAGCAACTGGTTCTCCTCGGTCTTAATGGAAAGGTTCCAAATACGGATGGCGTTCTCGGTGTCTCCGGCAGCCAAACGTTTTTCCCCGCAAAATTCAAGGGCCCTGATTTTCCCCGGTTGCTGCGGCAACGTAGCCAGAATTTTGCCGCTGGCCGGATCGAATATCTTCACGGCCCGATCATCGCCCCCGGCGGCCAACTGCCGCCCGCCGGGCGAATAGGCCAGGGCCGAAATCCGCCGCCTGGAGGCCTGGATCTCGGCCGTCGTCGATCCGCTCGATATGTTCCACACCCGGATCGTGCCCGCACGACCCGCCGCCGCTATTTGCGTCCCGTCCGGCGAAAACGCCAACGTCAACAGATCGCTCCCCGGACCGTCCAACTCGCTGGGCAGCCGCCCGTCTGTCGTGTATATCCGCACCTTGTCGTCAAATCCGGCCGAGGCCAACAACTTCCCGTCCGGACTGTAGGCCAATGCACGAATGGCCTGGGGTTGCTCGGGCAATTCGGCCGGCTGTTGTCCAGCCGCCGTAAGATCCCAAATCCGAATCCGCCGGTCATTGCCCCCGGTTGCCACGGCCTTGCCGTCCGGGCGGAAGACCACCGCCTTGATCCAGTCGGTGTGTCCCGCGAGCCTGTAAAGCAACTTGCCGTCGTCAAGGTTCCAGATCCGCAATATATGATCGTCGCCCACGGTGGCCAGCATTTTTCCCGTGCCGTCGATGGCCACCCCGGAGACGACCGGAATTTTTTCCACGCTGGGGCTCTTGTTCAGTTCGATGACGCGAACCGCAACCTGCCCGGCCGCCTGATCGGCCCCCAGTGAAATCCCCACGTAAATGCTAAGGGCTATAATAGCCGCAATTGTCGCCAAAATTCGCCATTTTGTCATTTTGGTCACCCACATTCAGATATTTGATGATTTATGCGCAAGAGGCGAGTCTAATACACTGCATAGCGTCATCTGTCTATATCGACATCAGGCCAACTTGACGTGTGGGAACTTTTTTTCCAGAGAAATAGACTGTGCAAGATGGGTAGCCTGGATAGCCAGGGGGCTTTGTGATCGCCCTAAGAACCCAATATTCTTTCCGCCGCAAGTTCGCCGCCGTGGATGCAGTCGGGGATGCCCACGCCGTGATAGGCGTTGCCGGCCAGTTGAAGATGCGGGAGTAAACTCGCACGCGATTCAATCCGGGCGACTAGATCTTTGTGCCCCACGTGATACTGCGGCATAGTGCCGGGCCAGTGGGCGATGTTGACAAATACCGGATCGCCCTGGATGTGCAGCAGTTTTTCCGTGTGCTCGCGGACCAGCGGCAATAGTTGCCCGTCCTGCATATCGGCCATCTCCGGATGCCTGGCCCCGCCCACGAAAACCCGCAGCAAGGTCTTGCTTTCCTCCGCGCGATGGGCATATTTCCGGCTGCTGAAACTGATGGCCAAAATAGGGCTCCGCTCGATAGCCGGCACCACCGCGCCCATCCCGTCCAAAGGATGCCCAACCTGCCGCACGTCGTAGCCCAGCGATACGATGGCCGTGCCTTGATGCGTAATCTCGCCCAGCTCTCCGGCCAGTTCGGCGTCGATCGCCCTCAGCAGTTTGGCCGCCATCCACGATGGCGTGGCGATGATCAGGGCGTCAAATTCATCATATGTCCCCTCTCCCTCTGGGAGAGGGCTAGGGTGAGGGCAAAAAGTCCCCTCTCCGGGCACCGACCGAAGGTTGGTCGGGAGAGGGCTAGGGTGAGGGCAAAAAGTCCCCTCTCCGGGCACCGACCGAAGGTTGGTCGGGAGAGGGCCAGGGTGAGGGCTTGTTGTCCATACTCGCCATTTGTTCTCGGCCCTTTCCACTCGTTCCACCGCCGCATTTAACCGCACGGCTTCATCCGGCAGGCGCGCGGCAATCGCATCGACAAGGCTTTGCAGTCCGTCGCGTAAAGTTACGAACATGCTGTAGCGCGCGCCGCTTTCGGAGACGGCATGCCGAGCGATTTTTCTTTGACGGCGCATCGCCCGGATCAGGCTGCCGTAATTCGCTTCCATCTCGCGGAAGCGGGGCAGGGTGGCCAAAACGCTGAGTTTTTCCATGTCCGCGGCGTAAACCGCGCTCACAAGCGGCTCAACCAGCCGTTCAAAAACCTCGCGCCCAAGCGCCGCCGGACAAAATCGGCCATGCTTTCGTCGCTAGGATCATTTCGCGAGGGTATGAAATACTCCATTGCCGTGCGCAGTTTTCCCAGCGGGCTTAAAAGCGGAGTGACCGCCAGCGGCCACATCCGCGTGGGGGCCATCATCAGAAAACCCTCCGGCAGGCGATACAACCGCCCGCGGTGGACCACGAACGTCCGCCGGTATGCCGAATTGGTTTGCACCAATTGCTCGCCCAGGCCCAAACGTCGGCAAAGATTTACGCCCCAGGGAATGGTCGTAATGAAGTTGTCCGAACTGCGTTCGACCTGAAACCCGTCCCGGTGCACCGTGGAAATCACCCCGCCCAAGCGACTCGCGGCCTCGAACAGCGTTATCTTGCAGGAAGGATCCAGTTCCACCAGCCGATGCGCCGCCGCCAGGCCGGCTATGCCCCCGCCGATAACCGCGATGCGCCGGGATTGAGGTATATGGTTCACGGTTTTCCGTTTACGGTTATCAATTGTTTATATTTAGCCCCCGGTGTGTTCACCGGGGGCTAAATAAAATACATGGGGGACTAAATATCAATACCACGCCGCATTCAATCAAATCCACAAATGCAACCGCCCGTCGAACATATCCGGCAGCGCCTTTTCCACGTACATGCGGATTTGATGGGAATTATACCGGGTGCTGAAATGACTGGCGATGATCAATTCGTTGCGGAACTTCTCTCTCCGCTCGATCAAATCGTCCAAATGAATATGCCCGAATTTATGAATCTTGTCCTTGCGATGCCGCTGGGCCACAAAGGTTACTTCCATGATCAGGACCTCGGCCTCGAACATGGCCGGGCAGGCGTCCAGGCCGGCCGGGGCGCTGTCGCCCAAATAGGCCACCTTCGGGATGCGGATTTCCTGCGTCACCTCCGTGCCGGCATGGCGCAGGTCGCGGATGGCCTCGCCCGGCAGGCCCATGAATTCGGATTTCAGCTTCCGCCGCCGCTGCCAAACCACAAATCCCAGCGACGGCACCGCATGCACCGTGGCCGATACGGTCACCACCTGCTCCCGCGAAAGTTCGACCTCGTCGCCGGCCTTCATCGGCGCCAAAGTGCAGGGCAACCGTCCCCGGTCCAGGCGGCTCAACAGCCGCAAGATCCGCTCCATGGGCGCCACCGCGTGTTCCGGCAAATATATTACCGGCGGCTCCATCTTCATCATCCGCCGCCGCGCAACGTACACCGGCAAACTTATCAAATGGTCCATGTGCGTGTGCGACACAAACCAGGTGGGCGTCCCCATGAACGACCAGGGCTGAGCGCCCAGGTCAAAGCCGATCTTCAACTCCGGTATCCGCCAATAAGTCTGAACCGCGGCCCTGGAATAGCCCTCGATCGATATATCCTTGTGCGTGAGCGTTTTAACCGGCAGATTGTGAATCATGGGGAGGGGCTGGAAACCAGAGGGCAAGGCGAGAGTTCTGTCTTTCTTGTCTCTCTATATATTGTCATTTTATTCCATTAGCCGTTATTTGCTACACCCCCTAGATCCTGGCCCGCTAGATCTTAGTCCCCGGTCCCTGCATTCTCATAATTGTCGGCCTCGGAAAAATCCAGCGGCCCTTGGCTGTTCTCCGCGATCAACAGCCATATTTCGCCGAAAAGGGCGTTTTGCTCCACGCGAACGTGGCGATGCCGCACCAACTCCAACACCGCCAGAAATATGCCCACCAAAGTCGATTTGTGCATGCCGGGCTGAAACAATTCGCCAAAGGTTATCCGCCGGCGCTCCACCAGCTGGGCGTGGATGCGAGACATGTACACCCCGATCGGCGTCTCGTCGTAAACGATGTTCGAGGGCTTGGCGGCCTCTGTCTCGCGCATGATCCGCCCAAACGCGCTTACCAGGTCCCACAATTCCGCCTCCTGGATCGGCTCCTCGCTCAGGTCGCGAACCCGGCCGGCCAGATCGCTCGACAGCCGGGGATAGTGCTCCTGCCACACCCGGCTCCGTTCTTCCAATATGCTCGCCGCGTCGCGGTACTTTTTGTACTCCAACAGCCGGCGCACCAGTTCCCGCCTCGCCTCGTCCACCTCTTGTTCGACCTCGTCCCCGCCCGGCAGCACCTCGTTCGACTTGATCTCGATCAGCGTGCTGGCCAGGTCCAGAAAATCGCCCACCGCGTTTACGTCCACTTGCTCCAGCACCGCGATGTACTGCAAATACTGATCCGTGATCTCGGCAATCGGAATGTCTACGATCTCCACCTCGCGCTTTCGCACCAGGTACAAAAGCAGGTCCAAAGGACCGCGAAAAAGGTTTAAATCAACGCGAAATTCCATGACATTTCTCTATATGACTCGACAAACAATTTATTTTAACGCCAATCCCATCCCGGGACGAGACGATGGCGGATTTCTCCGAAAAACACTGGTTTATTTTGCGTTTATCCTGTATCTTGTTTCGTCGGCATAAACCTTTGGACTTGAAAAACGTTATATTCAGGAATGTTTTCCCTGTTTTCCCCCCGTTTTTCAGCCAAAATATAAACCAAACAATCCACAAACAGCCTTTGCCATCCGGCAGGGGGGTAAACTCGTGAATTACGAACAAATTTGGGCGCCCTGCGCTTGGGCTACATCCTGGGCGATAAAACCTCCGCCAAACCCGCACCGGCTGATCAACTCCTGCCCGGCGCCGATGCAAATTGCTTCCTTTGCCAGTGCGCACCCCAGGGCGATGATCAGGAGCGCCTGGTCGTCTATCGAGGCAAGCTCACAATCGCGGTCTTGAACCGGTATCCTTACAACAACGGGCATCTGCTCATCGCCCCGCTTCGTCACCTGGCCCAGTTCAACCAAATCGACGATGCCGTGCACTCGGAACTGATGCAAACCATGGCACGAATGATCGCCCTTTGCCAAGAGACCCTTAAACCGCAAGGTTTCAACGTGGGCTTGAATTTAGGCTCGGCCGCGGGCGCCGGCCTGCCCGATCATCTGCACTGGCACGTCGTCCCCCGCTGGGTCGGCGACACCCACTTCATGCCCATCCTCGCCGGCGTGCGCGTAATCCCCCAATCGCTGGAAGCCCTCTGGGAATTGCTGGCCAATGAACTTTCATGAAAAAAGCATAAAAAAAGCTGCGTCGCCCTTTAGTTTTTAAAGCAGCCATTTTTTGTCGCTGGCGGTGTGCGCCACTTCGATGATCGGACGTTTTTCGCCGGGGAGCAGTTGAAATGTCAGCGGAACTTTGCCACTGGCAAGGATTACGGCGTCGGGCAATCGCGATTCGGCCGTCTTTTGCAGTTGATCGTTCTGCCGTTGATATAGTTCCAGTGTCCATGTCTCCCGGTTCACGATCAATAATTCGTGCACGCCTATTTCATTATAAAACGGGATTTTCTCGTGCGTGCGGTCGCCAGGACTGGTGATCTCGATCAGGAAATCGGCCGGGCCGCGCCAATGAGTGTCGCAATTCTCGGCCTGCGTGTCGCGGAGGAAAACCGCCACGTCCGGACAACGGAAATTTTTTACCCAGTCTCCTGTAGTTGCTGCAAGATTTACACCGGCACGGATATCTGCTAGTCCCTGCCAGCCCAACAACTCTTTTAGAATCGCACAGAATTCTGTCACCAGATTTTGATGATCATCGTTTGGCAATGGCGCCATCATATATACTCCCTCCCAGACTTCGTCGAATTTATCCGCGCCCCAAGCCCGGCGTTGTTCGAGTAAACGTTCTGCGATCTGCGGATCAAGAATCATCGTGGCCATGAAAGTCGCCTCTTGTAACAACCTGGGACCCTGCCTGTTTATTATTACCCAAAATGGGTGGAAAAACAAGCCGAAAAACAATTGGTGCGGCAGTTCTACTGACTCCTCAATAAATTTTTCAACTGCGGCGCCAACAAATCCGCTTATTTCAAATTATTCAATCATCCACAGCGTCAGCGAGTCTTTGTCTTTTATGAAAATCCGCTTTCCGGCTATCACCGGGTGGGCATAAACCGGCGTGTCGGAAACTTTGATCTTTGCCAGTTCCTCGTATTCTTTATCGCCGGGTTTAAAAACGATCAATCCGTTTTTTTCGGTCATCGCAATGAGAACCGAACCGGCGTCGATGATCGATCCGAATTGGGAGAGCTTGTCTTTGGCGGTCCAGCCCTCTTGGCCGTTTTGGGCGCTGAGGCAGAACAAGCTGGCGCGTTCGGAAAGGCCGTATAGCAGGCCGTCTTTAAGCACGGGCGTATTGAATATCGTGGCGATTGGCAAACTCCAAAGCTCTTTGACGGCAAAGCCGTCGCCTTGCTTTTCGATCTTCACGGCCTTGGTGCCCCGGGTCGCGCCCGTGTAGATCACACTCTGGCCGTCGACGATCGGGCTGGGTGCGTTAAAAGACCGTCCCTTGGCTACGAAGGGTATTTCCCACAAAAGTTTTCCGTCGGCCGTTGCCACGCCCACGATTCGCTGTTCGGTGAGTGTGACGATCTGTTTCGTGCCGTCCACGGTCATTAAAACCGGCGAAGCAAAGCCCGGACAATCGCCCGGGCCCCATTTCCACTTTTCCTTGCCGGTGGCCAGGTCCAGGGCAAGAATAACGCCCGTGTCTTTTTTGCCAAGCTGCGCGATGCACATCCCATCGACAACGATGGGCGACATCGAGGTGTAGAATGGCGATTCGGTAGTACCGTAATCTTCATTGCGCCAGAGCAGTTCGCCGGTGGCGGCATCGAGGCAGCTTAGAACGCAGCCCACGCCCAGTGTGATGACTTTTCCGTCGGCCACTGTGGGCGAGCTTCGAGGGCCGGGATGAGCGGAGGGCGGACCGGTTACGGCTATGGCCGCATATTTGTTTTGCCAAAGCGGCTTGCCGTCGGCCGCGCTAAGGCACGTGGCCACCTCATCGTCTCCCTGCCGCGTAAAGACATACAGCCGGTCGCTCACCAGGGCCGGCGTTGCATCGCCCAGACCCACGGTGGTTTTCCACTTTTGGGCAAGTTCCTTGGGCCAGGCGGCCGGGGCGGTGAATCCGCTTATCTTCCCGTCCCGATTCAGGCCTCGCCACTGGGGCCAATCCTGCGCAAAGGCATGGGTGCCAACGTACAGAAGCACACAGCCTACGATTACGCCGATAGATCGATTTGTGTTTCTCATGGCAGATTCCATCCTTTTTTGGGATAAATTTGATTGCAAATTGTAAAATGCAAATTGCAAATTGAACGACTAAACATTCTGTGCACCGTTCGCTTCTCCACTGTCCACTGTCCACCGTCCACCGGCCCACTGTCCACTATTTTGTTTCCCGCACGTCGTAGCACAACAGCACGTCCTGGTCGCGGAGGTAAAGCATGCCGTTGGCAATCACCGGGTACGCCCAACTGTTCCTGTCGCTGCGGTCGGGCTGAGCGAACCGGCCCCTGAGTTTGAAACCCGCAGGCGTGGCCTCCACCAGGCTCATCGGCCCGTTTTCGTCGCGGCAATATAACATGCCGTCGGCATAAAGCACCGAGCACTTGCCCGAACTCTTATCCGACCATTTCACATCGCCCGTATTGAAGTCCATGCAAGTCAAATCCTTGGGGTTGCTGCACCCGTAAAGCATGCCGTCCAAAAGCACCATTCCGCCGTGGTGGTTTTGCATTTTTTTGCTGAAAAATTTCTCTTCGGCTTTGAACTCGTCGCCGCTTCGTTTCATATCCACCCGCCCGCCGCCGATGTCGTAATCGGTCGCGGCAAACACGGAATTCCCGGAAACGATGCACATCGAGCAATTGATGCCCTTTTTCCCCGGGGCGTCGTAGCGCCACAAGAACTTGCCGTCCTCAGCCCGCACTGCAATCACGCCCTTGTTTGTAAGAGTGATGTATTGTTTAACGCCGTCGATCGTGGCCTTGATCACCGACGCATATCCGGCCGGGTCGCCCACCGCCGCGCCCCACACTTTCTCGCCGTTGTTTTTGTCCAAGGCGACGATGGTGTTTTCTTCCCCGCCCGGCGTG
This sequence comes from Pirellulales bacterium, assembly GCA_963838495.1. Taxonomy (GTDB): domain Bacteria; phylum Planctomycetota; class Planctomycetia; order Pirellulales; family Thermoguttaceae; genus JBEKIK01. Next base: position 182,387 of record CAWIRC010000002.1, read on the forward strand.
CAAATCACCCACGGGCCGTTGACCAGCGGCGATTCGGCATAACCCCACATCTGCACCTTGCCGCCGAAATCCTTGACAAAATCCCTTTGCCACACGATCTTGCCGTTTTTTCGATCCATGCACACCACCTCGCCGGCAATGCCGGTGGTATAAAGCCGGTCCCCGTCGATGGTCGGCACGGAGCGAGAACCTGATTTTCCCGCGCCGTCGTGCCGCACCGGGCCGAAATCCGACGCCCAAATCAACTCCCCCTTCTTGCCCACGTCCAAGGCCATAACCCATTGCTTGCCGTCTTTATGCCCTTCGGTGTAAAGCACGCCATCCACGACCGTTACCGAGCTAAAACCCTCGCCCAGCCCGGCGGTCTTCCAAGCCAAGGGCGGCCCGCCCTCCGGCCACTGCTTCAAAAGCCCCTTTTCCCGGCAGATGCCGTCCCGCTGCGGCCCGCGAAACGACGGCCAATCCTCAGCCCATGCTGGACGAAACGGTAAGTAAACCAAAACCAAGAATAATAAAATCCACAAACGTGTAAAACACTTCTTCATCAGTTGTTTCTCCAGTTGTCTGTAAAGCCGCGACGGGCACCGACGGGCACCATGCGGAGCATGGTCGGTTGGTCGGTCGTGCCGATGGATGTTTTTTGTTTCTTCATTCGTTTAAGCCGGCAGTCGGACACCAATCAACAGTTGAACATGAAATGATCGGCGGCAACCATGGAGGATTTTAACGGAATTTTCCGGCCGTTTGCAGTCTATCCCAGCCTTTTTCAGTTGGCAACAGTATGGTTTTTTTTCATAATAGCGGGGGGTGCGGAACTTTTTTCTCCCTGCCGCATCTAAAACCTGGAATTGTGCGGTATGTATAGACCCATTTTGCCCGCTTTGCGTATACAATGGCGATTTTGTGTGGCACTGGCGTCTCGCCAATGCTGCTCCTGTCAAACCGCAAAAACCGTCCATTTTTTCAAGGAGTTCGCCCATGTTGAAACATTTTTTTTCTAACGCCTTGGTCTTGACGCTCGCCGCGATTTTTTTGGCCTCCGCCGCTATCTCCCCGGCCGATGATTCCCAAAACGTCAATCTGCCCCTTAAGCGCGTGGTCCTGTTCAACTCCGGGGTCGGCTTTTTCGAGCACGCCGGCAAGATCGACGGCAATGCCACCGTTGAAATGAAGTTCAAAACCGAGCAGATCAACGACCTCCTAAAAAGCATGGTGGTGCAGGACCTCGACGGCGGGCAAATCTCCACCGTCAATTACGGCTCCAAAGACCCCATCACCAAAACGCTGAAAACCTTTTCTGTCGATCTCACCGAAAATCCAACCCTCGCAGAACTCTTGGATCAGGTCCGCGGCGAACGCGTGGAACTCGAAGCCCCCAACAAACTCGCCGGCCTAATACTGGGCGTCGAAACCCGTAAAAAACAAATCGGCGAAAACACCACCATCGACATCGACGTCCTCAATCTGCTCACCGACGCCGGCCTCCGCGCCGTGCCCATGGACACCATCAGCACGCTCAAACTGACCAACGAAAAACTCGACGCCGAACTGCGCAAGGCCCTGGCCCTCTTGGCCTCCGCCCATGCCACCGATAAAAAATCCGTCGAGCTCAGCTTCCTCGGCAAGGGCCAGCGCCGCGTCCAAGTCGGCTACATCCAAGAATCGCCGGTGTGGAAGACCACCTACCGCCTCGTCCTCGGCGACGACAAATCCGACGAAAAACCGCTCCTCCAAGGCTGGGCCATCGTGGAAAACACCTCCGACGAAGACTGGAACAACGTCAACCTCTCGCTCGTCTCCGGCCGGCCCGTCTCGTTCACCATGGACCTCTATCAACCCTTATACCTCCCCCGCCCGGAAGTGCAGTTGGACCTTTTCGCCTCGCTCCGCCCGCAATCCTACGGGCAGGACCTGGCAAATAAAGAGCAATTGTTCCAAGCAGGAAGACAGCTAGCCGAACTAGCCAGGGAAAGATATCCATCGGCCGCCGGAGCTAATAGAAAAGCCAAGGCCACAGGAGGCATGGGCTTTGGCGTGCCGATGACACAGCCGGCTGCCCCTGCGGAGAACCTGGCCGTCAGGCTCGGAGAGTCGGAGCTAGCCACTATCCAAGGCCGCGGCGTGCAATCCCTGGCCCAGGCCGCCGAGTTGGGCAGCCTCTTCCAATACAAAATCGACACGCCCGTCAGCCTGCCCCGCCAGCAGTCGGCCATGCTGCCCATCGTCACCGCCGACGTGAAGGGCGAAAAACTCTCCATCTATAATCAAAACGTCCTCGCCAAGCACCCGCTGGCCGGATTGCAGTTTACAAACACCACCGGCTTGCACCTTATGCAGGGCCCGATCACGGTCTTCGACGGCGGCAGTTACGCCGGCGACGCCAAAATCGAGGACCTCCCGCCCGGCGCCCAGCGCCTCATCAGCTACGCCGTGGACCTGGACACCGAAGTCGCCCCGCAGAGCAAGCCCCGGCCGGAAGAACTGCTCAGCGTGCGGATCATGAAGGGCACGATGATCGCCACCCGCAAGTACGTCCGCGAGCAAGAGTACACGATAAAGAATTCCGGCAAGGCCGAAAAGAAGGTCCTCGTCGAATATCCGCTCGATGCCTCGTGGAAACTGGTCAAGCCCGAAAAGCCGGCGGAAAAAACCCGCGATCTCTACCGCTTCGCAGTCGAGGCCAAGCCCGGCGAGCCCGCCACGTTAACCGTGGAAGAAGAACGCACCGACGCCCAGCATATTGCGCTAACCAGCCTCGACGACGGCGCGATCAAATTCTACCTGAGCGCAAAAGTGGTAAGCGAGAAGGTCAAGGACGCCCTGCGCGAGATCGTCCGCCGCAAGGCCGAACTCGCCCAGCTCGCCGCCGACCGCCAGCAACTCGAACAGCGCATCCGCGAGATCGGCGACGACCAGACCCGCATCCGCCAGAACATGGCCCAACTCGACCGCAACAGCGACGTATACAAAAACTACGTCAAGAAGTTCAGCGACCAGGAGGCCGAAATCGAATCCCTCCGCGGCAAAATCGCGACCCTGGTCAACAACGAATCCGCCAAGCGCAAGTCCCTGGACGAGTACATGACAGGGCTGGATTTGCAGTAGCTTTTTAATGTGATATAATACTTATGTAAAGCCGCGACCAGTGGTCGCGCTGTTTGATTGCGGCCGTAGACCGTGCTAGAGCAAGTGTGCCAATTTCTTGTTTTATATGGATGACAAATGAAAAAAAACAATCACAGTAAAAAGGCGGATTGTCGCATTCCGTTGCGGGCGGTCGTATATCCGCATGGAAAATGGTGGATAGCTCATTCTTTGGAGTTGGATTTGGTCGCCGAAGGCGATACCCCGGAAGCGGCTTTGCAGGACTTGATCGATCTGTGTTCCATCCAAATCAAGACGGCGATTAAAAACCAGGATTTAAGGTCCGCGTTTTCCGCCGCGCCGCCGGAAATCTGGGCCATGTTCTCCAGGGCAAAAGATCGTCCCGTCAAAAAGAAGCCTTCCGCACCGGTTGAGAGTTTCGAGGCCCGCGAGGCCGTTCTCATATAAAACCGTCAACTAATGAAGAAACCCTTATAATATCGCGAACTGCGAAAGTGATTAAAGCAATATGGAATTGCCGAGGATAAGTTACGCGGAAAAGGCTCGGAACGAATGTTCGTCGGATATGTTGATGGACGGCGCGTAACCTACCCGACAAAATGCCACAACGAAGGCCAAGAAAAACCAATACCCGTAATCGAGGCAATTCGCCGGCACTTCCATTCTTACCGAGGAATACGGGATATCGGATAAAGAGTTCTATTCCGGATAAAGATCAGTATATTATCCGGGTAATTGATTAGCCGGGTAGTATCACGCCTTGTTCATCATTTTCCGACTGTGGATCGCGGCTAAACGGACCGCGGACAAATCGGCACCAGGTACAAGTGCCCGGGCTAAAACTTTAATTTCTGGATCGCTATTTGGCAGCAACCAAACCGCGACCGGTGGTCGCGATTCGTTATCTTGTATATCCACGCTATTATCGAATTTAATTCACACCGTGAAAAAGAGCACAATCCACGTCGATAGATGCAACCGATACCATGGGCGGCAGGGCGGCGAAGATTCAGGCAAAGGTGCTTTGATTTCCACCATAAACGCACCCGCACAATGGAAATGGATAATAAAGAGTTGATTACTTCAATATAGATCGGCGGTCGTTAAAAGCAAAGAGACCGGCATGAACTGGACAGTAAACTGCCCACCCCTAATCTCGAATCTCTAATCTCTAGCCCCTAGTTCCCCGTCCCCTGTTCCTTACCCGCCGCCTCTTTCCCTTGATTCGCCACGCCGCGGGTGTATTCGCGGAATTGTTCGGCCCAATCGGGCGGCGGGGCAAAGCGGCCCGAATCGCGCAGGTCTTGAATCTGGTCGGGTTTTGTGCCGCCGTGCTTGAGATATGTCGTACCCGGCCGCAGGCCCAGACTTTTCAGCGCATCATCGAATTGTCTTTTTGCCGCCTCCCCGCGCGGCCCTTTTTCCCCGGCCGCCTGGCGAAGCTGCCGCCAGCGATCTAGAAATTGCTGCGCCTGTTGGCGGGTCCAACCCAGTTTTTCCAGCAAATCCGGCTTGTCCTTGGCCAACTGGTCTTGCAGGTGTTCCAGGGCCAGTTCGGTTTGCTTGCGGGCGTAATCCAAATTGGCCTCGTCTGCACCGGCCTGTTGCGATTCCTGCTCGGGAAGGATGTCGTTCTGCGCGCCCTGTTGCCCGCCCACCCCGGGATTTCCCTGGCCGCCCGCCGTATTCACCTTGCCCAATTGGTCGCCGGCCTGTCCGCCTTCGGATGGTTTTTGCTCCGCTTCTCCGCTGGAACTGCCGGCCGATTGCCTCTGCTCGGATCCTGAACCCTTTTGCCCGGGCTGATTTTGGCCTTTCGTACCCTCGGGCGCCGGTTGTTTTTCCGCACCGCCGGAAGGTTTGGACGATTGCGTTTGATCGCCAGGCTTGGCGCCAACTTCGCCCGGACCTTGCTCTTCGCTCTTCGAGCCGCCTTCATTGGCCGGCGTCTGCGAACCGGGCGTGCCCGGCCCGGGCTGCTGGGCCTCCTGCCCGCCGCCCTGCTGACCGCCGCCCGAACGATCGCCCGACGATTCGCCCTCGGATTTGGACTGCTTGGGCGAGATGCTGGGCGATTGGCCCTCCTCGGATTTGTTTTTTTGGCCTTGGCCTTGTTGACCGGTCTGGCTTGCCCTGGGCTGATTCGCGCCTTGCGCCTCCAGGCTGGGTTTGGGCTGCTCCGATCCCTGCCCGGCCCCGGGCGTTTGCGGCTGATTGCTTAACTGATCCTGGCCGCCGGATTTCTGCCCACCAGGCTGTTTTTCGCTCTCTTTGCCTCCGGGTTGTTGTTTTTCCGCCGAAGGCCGCTCGTTGCCTTGTTTGCTGCCGGAAAGTTTTGCCTCGCCAGGCTGTTTCTTATCGCCGGATGATTTTTCTTCAGGTGACAATTGTTTTTCGCCGGGCTGTTGGCCGCCGGAAGGCAAATTGCCGGCCGATTCATTTTCGCCTGGCTTGTTTTCACCAGGCTTGTTTTCGCCGGGCTGCTTGGAACCGGCAGATTGGTCGCCGCCCGCCGCCTTTTCGCCGGATTGTTTTTCACCGGAAGGTTGCAAAGTTCCGGCCGGTTGTTTTTCGCCTTGTTGTTGGCCGGCGGCATTTTGATCTGTCGGCGATTTGTTGCCTTGGGCTTGTTGTGTCCCGCCCGGCTGCGGATTGTTCGCTTGATTTTTTTCAGACTGTTGCCCTCCGCTTTGTTTATTGCCGGCAGGCTGATTACCGGACGATTGTTTGCCCGGCTGCTGATTGTCCTGCTGCCGCAGATTTGCCGACTGGTTGCCCGCACTTTGCTCTTGGCCGGGCTGTTGCTGTCCGGATTGTTGCTGCCCGGGCTGTTGCTGACCGGATTGTTGCTGGCCGGATTGCTGCGGACTGTTCTGCTCCGGGTTTTGAGACTGAGATTGTTGCTGTTTTTGTTGTTCCCCCTGTCGATGATTCAAGATTTCCTGGATGGCGTCGCCGGGATTGGAGCTGGGATCGATGGGCTGCTGGGCCTTACCGGACTGGCTGCCCGATTGATTGCCCTGCGATTGCTGCTGATTCCGGCCGGACTCGGAAGCGGCCGACTTTTCGCCGCTCTGGCCGCTTTGCGATGAATCGCCTTGGTTGGCGGATTGCGATTGGTTGGCGGATTGCGATTGGTTGCCTGCAGATTGTTTCGAATCAGCTTGTGACCCTTGTTTCGATTGTTCGCCGTTCTGGCCCTTCTCGCCGTTTGCACCGTTTCTTCATTCTTGCCTTTTTCTTCGTTCTGGCCTTTTTCGCCCTGATCGCCCTTCCCGCCCTTATCGCTTTTCCCGCCCTTTTCGCCTGTTTTGTTTTCCGTCTGATTTTGCGATTGTTGTTCGCCTTGCTGTTGGCCGGCTTGAGGCTGCTCGTTTTCTTGTTGGTTGGCGTTTTGCCGATCCGGATTGGCTTTATCGGACTTACCGCCGGGACGTTGGGCAGGGCGCGGCTGCCGGCCGTCTTGGGCCTGCGGATTTTCAGGCGGCAGAACCACGATCCACTGGCTGCCGCTGGCGCTGAGATTGGGCAACGGTTCCTTGTTGTCCTCCGCCTCGGCCCAATACGCCACGCGGTCGCCGGGTTTGAGATTGAATCTCTTCGGCTCGAAATCATACTTGGCCTGGAACTGGCCGTTTATGGCCTTTTCGGGCGGACGCGCATCTAAAAGGGGCGGGATTTTCAATTCCTGTTTTCCCAACTCCGCGCAAATCGCCGCACGCCGCAGGCCGAAATCCGGGTCCTCGGCCCGAATGCGGATTTCCAGCCTCCCGTCCAGGGCCACGCCCGTCTCGTCCTTTTGCGGCTCGATGATCTGCACCTCCGGCGGCAAATCCCGCAAAACCTCGATGTTGTACCGGATGGGATGCGGGTTCTTGCGATGGCTCTTATCGGTGAAGCTGATCTGATAAAAATCGTGCTCCGGCCGCGTGGGCTCGCCGGGCAGCATCCGCAGCGTAAACCTGCCAGTGGCCGCGCGATCCTGGACGTCCATCCGTATGCCGCGCGCCCGCCCCGGAAAAATCGATTTCCGCCCGGTCGATCGCCTGGTTGGCCGTGGCGTGGACGGTGATTTCCGTGCCTTCGATCGCCCGTAGGTCGCCTTGCCGCTCCGCTGACCTGTCGGGAATGCCCGTGTAGGGCGGATAATGATAATCCACCTTGTCCACGGTTATCAGCGGCGGAATTTGTGTTCGGATTGTATATGTCGCCGTTTTGAAATCGCCCGCGGTGATGAAATAACTATAATCTTGCTGCAATCCGCGGGCGTCGGGCGGCAATCTGGCCTGGCGGCGGTATGCCCGGTTCTCCTCGATCATCGGCGCCGTCTGATCAAGCATCTCGCCGTCGGCCGTGCTGTAATGCAAAAGCACGGGTTCGTCCTGGTTGAGCCCCTTCACGTCCGCCGAAACCGCCACGAATTCGCCCAGAAAAGCAACCGTATTTCCCGGCTCGACGTTCTCGACCGTCACCCGGGTCGGCGCTCGCAGGTCCGTCCACGGCCAAAGTACGCGCTGGGCCGAAATCAATGGGCTCTTCGGCGATAGCGCCAAGTACAGGCAGATTACGCCCACCACCGCCAACAGCAAATAACTAAGCCGCAAAACCGGCCGGCGATCCACCGCCGTTTCGATCCGCACGCCTCTCAAATCCGCGGCCGCCCGCTGCTCCAGGGCCTGGTAAATCACCGGCGCCAGGTCGGTTCGCCGGCCCCTAAGCAAAAGAAAGTTTATCAGGCTGTTTTTCAACGTCGGCTTGCTCTCCTCGATGGTCCGCGCCGCAAATACCGGATTGATGCTTGATACCAAAGCCGGCCATAGCGATTTGACAAAGTACGACCCCACGACAAAGATCAAAATCGCCCATAGCAAAAACCGCCACCAAAATCCCAATCCGCCGCTTACAAGCCAATGGTCGGCCAGCGCAGCCGCAAAAAGATACACAAGCGAGCCCACCATTATGGTCAGCAGCCCGGCAATCACATCCACCCCTTTCACCTGCCGCCGCGTTTTGTATATCCGGTCCTCGATCATCACCGCCTGCGGCGATTGTTGCAAAACAATCGGCTCCTCGGCCGGATTCGGCGATTCCTGCGGTAGTGGGGGGGTTATCGTTCCACCTGACATGGGATTAGTTCCGAACTGAAATTTTATTGCACCACCCTCCTCCATTATAGATGCAATCCGCGGCGGCGGGATTCCAAAAAACATCTTATCTCGCTAATATCCCTGATTATTAGGGGACGTTAACCATCGCTTGTTAATTGACCATGGGCCAATCATCTGTTACCTTGGTGCTTGCTTATTTACTTTTTAACACCCTTTGCAGTCGGAATTACTTATGGCACATGATGTTACATTGATTTTGGGCGACGGAACAGGTCCCGAACTGGCCGAGGCTGCCCGGCGATGCGTGGATTCCACCGGCGTGAAGATAAATTGGGACGTTCAGCAGGCCGGCGTGGACGTGATGCAAACCCTGGGCACCCCTTTGCCCGAGGAAACCCTCTCCAGCATCCGCCGCACGCGCTGCGCTCTTAAGGCCCCCATCACCACCCCGGTGGGCACCGGCTTTCGCAGCATCAACGTGCATCTGCGCCATGAATTCGATCTCTACGCCTGCCTCCGTCCCTGCAAATACTATCACGGCGTCCGCAGTTACTTGAGCGACGAGAACTTGGACCTCGTGCTCGTCCGCGAGAACACCGAGGACCTTTACGCCGGCGTGGAATTCGAGGCCGGCAAGCCCGCCACCGCCGAATTGATCGATTATATAAACAAGGTCTCGCCCGACCGCCGCATCAAAACTGGCACCCGGGAAACCGGCATCTCTATCAAGCCCCTTAGTGTCTCGGGAACCGAACGAATCGTCCGCTTCGCCTTTGAATATGCACGCCAAAATAACCGCAAAAAAGTCACCGCCGTGCACAAGGCCAACATCATGAAATTCACCGACGGCCTGTTTTTATCCGTCGCCAGCAAGGTCGCAACCGAGTTTCCCGCGATCCAGTTCGAAGACCGCATCGTCAACAACATGTGCATGCAACTGGTGCAAAAACCCGAACTCTACGACGTGATCGTGCTGCCCAACCTCTACGGCGACATCCTCTCCGACCTCGCCGCCGGATTGGTGGGCGGCCTTGGTGTGGCCCCCGGGGCGAACATCGGCAAGGATTGCGCCATCTTCGAGGCCACACACGGCAGCGCACCAAAGTATAAGGGCCTGAACAAAGTAAATCCCACGGCCCTGGTGCTTTCGGCCATGCTCATGCTGCGGCACTTGAACGAAACTGCCGCCGCCGACCGCCTGGAGTCCGCCGTCGCCGACGTCATCGCCGAAGGCAAGCACGTGACCTACGACATGAAGGCCGACCGCAACGATCCTACGGCCGTGGGCACCCGCGAAATGGCCGACGCCATCTGCCGAAAATTGAATAAGAGCGTCTAACAAAATGACGTGTGCCACTGCTTGCTTGCAAGCAGTGCTGTCAAAAACAGCGAAAAAACACTGCTTGTGACCAAGCAGTGGCACATAAAATCCCGTTTCATTTCATTCTGTTAGAAGCTCTAAGCTCGACTTTTGCCCTTTTTCGTGCTAGCAATAATTGGAAAACCTCGGGAAAATGGGGATTTTTCTACTTTTGAAACACCCCGGGATATGCGGGGGTTTTTAAAACCTCCGTGATAAAGTGTGAAAACTACGGAAAATGGCACAGTTTTCAGTTGTTAAAAAGGGCAAAAGTCGAGCTAAGTAAATGGAGTTTTGCAATTTTCTCCCCTCTCCGGGCACCGAACGGAGTTTGGTCGGGAGAGGCACCCAGAAGGTACCCGGGGATGAGGGCCGTCGAGCAGTGAACAGCGAACTGTGGATAGTGGATAGCCCGAAACCGCAAGCGGTTTTATTAACCGATAACCAATGGCTGATTGCACTGGCGGCGCTGCTGGCGGCCATAATCTTCGTTTTCCCCTTGTCGGTCTATTTTCCCCTGCTCGATCCGGACGAGGGGCTGCACGCCTCCATCGCCCAGGAAATGGTCGAGCGGGGCGATTGGCTAACCCCGCACTTCCTCGGCGAGCCGTTCTTCGACAAGCCCATCTTTTATTTCTGGTGCCAGGCCCTATCGCTGCGAACATTCGGCATGAACGAGGCCGCCGTCCGCCTGCCCGGACTTATCTTCGGACTGCTGGGAGCAATTACCACCGGCCTGATCGGCCGGCGCATGTTCGGATCCACAGCCGGCTGGTTGTCGGGCATTTTTTACGGCACCATGATTCTGCCCACCGCACTGGCCCAAGCCGCTTCCCACGACGTGGCACTTATCCCCTGCATAAATCTGGCCTTCCTTTTCCTTTGGGAATCGCACCGGGCCGGATCAAAATCCGCCGCCACCGCCTGCAAGCCATCTGCCAGCGGATGCCATCTCGCCTGCGTCCTGGCAACCGGCGTTCTATTGGGCTTGACTGTACTTATAAAGGGACTGATCGGCATCGCCCTGGTCATAACGGCTTACGGCTGCTATCTGCTCGTTGCCCGGCGCTGCTCTGCGGTGGCTTGTTTGCGCCTGCTGGCGGCGGTTGTCATAGCCGCGTTTGCGGCCTCGCCATGGTTCATTGCCGCGGAGATCGAAAACCCCGGTTTTCTACATTACTATTTTATCCAACGCCATATCCTCGGATTTGCCACGCCCACGCAATTGCATGGCGAGGCGCCTTGGTGGTATTATCTCCCGATTCTTCTGGGCGGCGGCCTGCCCTGGATCGGTTACCTGCCGGTAACCATAAGCGATCTACTGGCCCGCAAAAACCAGAAACCCTCCAACGGCGCTATGACGCTTTTGTTTTGTTGGCTGATCGCCTGTACGATCCTGCTTTCAATGGCACATTCTAAACTGGCAACTTATATCTGGCCGATCTTCCCTGCCGTCGCGGTCTTGGCGGCAGTCGGCTGGACAAGGCTCCTCGACGGAACGCTGGTAGACAAAGCCAGACGCCGGCTGGCCCGAACCTTTTTTATCTCCTCAATAAGCGGGCCGATCGTCTTGCCCCTGGCGGTTTTCGTCGTGCACAAGGTTTTTGCAATCGCTATCCCATGGCCCGCTTGGTTGTGCGCATGCCTGGCCGGATTGGCCGCCCTAATTCCGCTTATTTTCTTGAAGAGACAGCGATGGCCCGCTATGCTGGCCGCGTCCTCGCTGACCACCGCCCTGCAATTCGTCGTGGCTCTCACATTGATCATGCCGATTGTGGCCGAAAATTTAACCGCCCGGCATCTGGCCCGGTATTTCAACCACGGCGGCCAAATCCCTGTCCGTCTGCTGGTGGCCGAAGAACGCCTGGGTTCGCTCGTGTTTTATCTCGATCCTGCCCTGCGCGGGACTGAAAGAAAAGCAAATAGGAATGATCTTTTACGATCAGCCCTCCGATGTTCCCCCCGGCACGATCATTGCACTGCCCGAGCACCGCGCCGATCAAGCCTTCCGTTATGCCGAACTCGCCGGACTGTCATACAAAACGGTCGGTCGTTATAGATTGTACGAAATCGCCGCCGGCAAATAGAATCTTTATTTAAAGCCTATCTCAAAAGTTCCCTCTCCCTTTGGGAGAGGGCTAGGGTGAGGGCTGAATCGCCGAGAATGCATTGTTTTAACTTCTTGCAGTTATTGTATTTTTACGTTTTGGGATAAGCTCTTAATACCCGATGATCACATCGGGGGTTTTATTGATACAATTATTATCGCGAAACCGCAAACGATTTCTTTATCCTCCATCCTCCATCCCTAAATCTTCCCCTCTCATCTTTCTTTCCAAACTGTCCAACCAGCGGGGAAATTTTCCGATTCTGAGGAAGCCCAGTGCTATGAAACTGCCCAGCGCCGCGCCCCAAAACACGTCGCTGAGGAAATGTGCCCCCGATTCGACGCGGTTGCAACCGACCATCACGGCCAATGCTGGAAACAGAATCCAACCTCGCGGGTAAAGCCAGGCCAGGGCCGCGGCCAAGGCCACCGCAGTTGTTGTGTGCCCCGATGGAAAACTCTGCCCCACGCTCCCTGCGCTGAACATGGGAAACCATTCGCCGAAACTTTGCAGCACCCCGCCGTGAAAGTCAAAGGAATGCGGCCGGAATCGGGCAACCAGCAATTTCAGCCCGTTCGCCGCCAGTCCGGCCGAATAGGCGCAGCCCAAAATCCTGGGCAAGGCCCACCGCCGCCGCGGATCAAGGCAAAAAATCGTTATCCCGATCATGGCCACCCCTATGCCATTGCCAAAGGGTTCCATCGTGGAAAAGAGATTTTCCAGCCAGGCGGGACAATTCTTCTCCACGCACCAGCGGCCCAATGGGCAATCGACCGTCAACGCCAAAAATCCGGCAAAAACCAACAATAGCGGCGCCGCCAGCCAATATATTTGTTTTCCGGCATGGGATTTTGTAGGCGCATCTGAAATCGGATCAATAATCGAACGAGGCAGGGGCGAGCGGATAGAATCCCAGGCCTTGTCAACTTCCGCAGTTTGCACAAATTTCCCCTTTGCCGTATCTAGCCGATTTTCCCCGGGAAAATGCCGTTGGTGGATGTTACAGAATTCCTTAGACTGCGTCTGAATTTCTGTCAAGGTCGATTGCCTTCATAAAACAAAACAATTCGGATTGCCAAATCAATCAATAAGTTCAAACCACCCCTCCCAGACAGCGGCATACCAGTCCATGACTCAAAATACCCGTTATCAAATTTGGATTATTGCAGCGGCGGCGATCATTTTTTTCTCCTGCCTCGGCTCCGCCTCGCTGTGGGACGAAGACGAGACGCTCTATGCGTCCATCGCCCGCGAGATGCTCCATCGCGGCGACTGGGTAGTGCCGATGTTCAACGGCCGCATGTTCCCCGAAAAGCCCCCGCTTATGTTTTGGCTCATGATCGCCGGTTTCGAGATTTTCGGGCAAAGCGAATTCGCCGCCCGCTTCTTTTCCGCGCTTTTGGGCGTGGGCACGGCCATTGTCACGTACCATTTGGGTCGCCTGCTCTTTAGTCCCAGGGTCGGTTTGTGGGGCGGCTTGATCGCCGCATCGTCGATAATTTTCACCGTTTCGGCCCGCGCCGCCACCGTCGATTCCGCCCTGGTCTTCGTTTCCACCCTCGCCCTGCTTTGTTTTGTGGCAATTTTCAGGAAAAAAGATTCAGGCATAGGCATTCAGGCTTCGGTTTTCGCAAATGACGTTTCACAACTCCCCCCACAATTTGCATTTTGCAATTTGCATTTTGCATTTTGCAATAATTCTCTAGCCCAATCTGTCCTCTTCTTCATTTTGTATGCCTGCCTCGGCGCGGCGATCTTGGCCAAGGGCCCGGTCGGATTCCTCCTCCCCATGGCCTCGCTTGGCCTATTTTTGATGATCGTTAATTCCCGCCGTGAAATAAATCAAACAATGGCTTCGTCCGGCATGGTCGGCTGGAAGGCCAAATGCCTTTCCATCCTTCGCACCTTCCGCCCAGCGAACTTTTTAAAAAGTCTCTGGCAACTCCGTCCCCTAACCGGCGCGGCCGTGATCCTGGCCGTGGCGCTGCCCTGGTACATCCTGGTCGGACTCCGCACCGACGGATTATGGCTCCAGCAATTCTTCGCCAAATTCAACTTCCGCCCCTTCATGCAGCCCATTCTCGGCCACAGCGGCCCGTTCTGGCTGCATGTCCCTTATCTTCTGGTCGGATTCTTTCCCTGGTCGGTATTTCTCGGCCCCACGATAATCGAGACTGTGCGCCGCATCCGCGACCGCGATCCGCGCCGCGACGCCTACGTGCTCTTGTCCTGCTGGTTCTTCGTTTTCTTCGTCTTCTGGTCTATATGCAACACGAAACTGCCGCATTACGTTCTGCCCGTTTATCCCGCCCTGGCCCTGCTAACCGCCTGCTTTTTGGAAGCCTGGATCGCCGAGCCCGCCCGCGTCGGACCCGGTTGGATGAAAAACGCCTGGATAACGCTGATAGCTGTGGGACTGGCCATAATCGTCGCCGTCCCCATTGCCGCGCGGTTCGTTCTTCCCGGCGAAGAACTGATCGGCCTGGTCGGACTGATCCTGATTGCCGGCGGTTGCTTGTGTTTATATTACGCCAAGCGCCGTCATCTCCGGCAAGTGGCCACGGTCTTCGCCTGCACCGCGGTGATTTTCCTTACGGCCATGTTCGCCTTCGCGGCACAGCGGGTCGATCGGCATCAGAATGCCAAGCGTCTCTTGGCCCTCATCCACGGTGACGGCGCCGATACCGCCCCCATCTGCGCTTACCGTTTCTTCCGCCAAAGCATGGTTTATTACGCCGGGCATCCCGTCCAATGCTGCGACAACCCGGAACAATTGCAGCAGTTTCTCGATCAAGCCCCGCAGGCCTATGTGATCACCCTGGATAAATACCAAGCGGAAGTCGATGGCAAACACCCCGGCCGGTTCCGCGAACTCGCCCGGCAGCAGCGTTTCCTGGCCACCGACCAGATGGTGGTTTTCGCCCCGTCCGACAAATCCAGCTCCAATCACACCGCAATCCGCCCTCACTCCTCAAACCGGGAATAATTCCCATAAAGCCGCGGCCATCGCCTGCGCCCGAATCGCTTGTTTTGCTTACGCCCCGGCACGGTACATAGCCCCTCGACGCCGCCCGCCTGAGCGCTATAATTATTACGTTGTTGCCGCCGTCCCAATCCGGCCTTAGAGCCCAAACAAAGACCCCAGGTGTTCCCATGTCGGAAGAAACGCTTCGCCACCAGCTTTACGATTCCTACAAGAATCGGGCAATGATCTATTATCTGGTTTACGATGAATTGCGCTCTGAATTTGGGCCCAAGCGCGGAGGAAATTCTCGGCCGCGCGATTTATCGCCGCGGTGCGGAAAAAGGCCGGGAAAAATACGCCCGATTCGCCCCCAAGGACCTGCCCGGCCTGCAAAAGGCCTTTATTGGCGGCCTTGCCGACGACGGTCGCATGTTCCAGCCGGAATTGGTCCGCTCCGACCCCGCCGCTGTAGACATCAAATTTCACGCCTGCCCGTTGCGCGACGCCTGGAAAGAAGCAGGCTTGTCCGAAGAAGAAGTCGCGCTCCTCTGCCGCATCGCCTCCCGGATCGACTACGGCACGTTCGAGGCCGCCGGCTTCGCCTTTCACGCCGACACCTATCAGCCCGGCGGCGAGGGTTGCTGCGCACTGCACATCCGGCCAAAGTAAGGATAAGGGATAAGCGATAAGGGATGAAAGATAAAAAACCGCTCGCGGTTTCGCGGCGAATCATCACTTCCTCCCACATGAATCTACTTTAATCTAATCCGCTTGTGCCGGAAATTCCGATAATAAGAAGTGATGCGTTCCCGCAGGCATTTTCTTGTCCTTTAGGAAAACATGGAAGGTCGGGAGAAGCGGCAATGATAATGGTTCGTCATATACTTGCGGTCCCGGTAGTTGCGGCAATCTTTTTCGCCTCTCCCGCCGCCGCGGACCAGGTGCGATATTACCAGGTAAACGGCGTGACCTATTGCGAAACCACGCGAACGGTCCAACGCCCCGTTTGCGAAACCACCATGCAGCAAACCACCCGCACCGTCTATAAAGAACAACTCTACACCGAGACCAAGGACGTCGCCCAGGTCTATTGGTGCCCGCTTACGACCTACCAGCCCGAAACATATTGGGTCGGCCGTTGGAATCCATTCGTTGATCCTTACTTGGAAACCCGCTGGGTTCCGCATACTTCCTGGCAACAGCGAACCGAAGTGGTAAAGCTCCCCGTCACCTGCCGGAAACTTGTCCCCGAGACCCAGCAGCTCCAAGTGCCCGTGGCCACGCAGAAAATGGTCTCCCAAGAGGTGGTCGTGAGCCGCGTGCCTGTCGCCAATTCCATTCCGTGTGTTGGGCAGGCTGTCGCATATCCGGCACAAGCCTATCCTGCAAATCCCCCTTCAATCATTGGCGGCGGGCAGGTCGGCGGCATCGCCCGATTGAACCAAGACCCGCCTCGCTACGGCTCGGCCACGACCGCGACTACTCCATCCACGCGATAGTCAAAATTCTTTGAAGCCGCGAACAAAGACGAAAGTCCAAATCTTACGCCGCTGCCGGCTTCCCAGCGGTGTTTTTCAGGTCTCATTAACGGCACGGTTGCCTCTTTTACGGCCCAAGGGGCCATAAATAAGAGAGCCCAAGGTTGCCGCCGAGCGGCTACCTTGGGATAAGGGAAACTCCAACACCCAAAACCCCAACGGGGTCTCGGAGAATTTCACAACCCTTACAGGGTTGGAGGTGTCGCTTGGCCTTGGTCCCCAGAGTAGCCACTTTTGCGGCAACTCTGGGCTATCTTCTTCGAGCCCTTCGGGCTGTAAGTCGCGCAGTTTCAAATTAGAATCGATATTAGAAGCTTTTAAGAATATTAGCGTAGATTAGTGGAGATCAGTGTTCCACTATTAAGCCTTAACTAATCCCTTCCAGCACGTCGGGATCGATGTTCGAGCCGATGGAATACATCTCCTCGGCGTCGTTTGTTGGTGCGCCCAGAGTGTGCGGCGGGTGAGTCCGCGATCGGCGTCGCCGCGACGCCTTGGCCGAGCTCCAATCCTTGGTCAGCGTTTCAAATACCTCGGGCGATTCGTAGCGGATGATGTTTTTTCCCTCGGGCATGGGCCCAACCAGGCCCCGGAATACCGGCAGCCCGCGCAGTCCCAGATCGGTGCTGCAATCGTCCACGCCGATTTGCGTGTGACGCTTAAGCAATGCCTCTTGATTATCATAGTCACGAATGCGAATCTGTCCGTCCGCGCCGCGGGTAACCACGCGATAGGTATCTTTGGCCATGGCAGTGAATCCTTAAGTCCGATCCCAAACAAAACATTTGCAAATTCCCGTTGGCGCAATCCTTTGCTTAACATAAACCTATGCAGGGTATCGGTGCGCAGAACTCCTTTGCCGGAAAGAATTTAATGAGGCCGACACAAGGCCGTAATCCGCAAGAATCGCTAGAACGCTCATCATAGCAACGGCCGTTATGACCGCATCGGAATCCGCCCTATCCCCGGTGCGAAAAAGAGGTTTATTCCGCCTGGAACTCCGCCGCGAACATGTTTTTTCCGGGCATGATCGTTGTATTGCTTAAAGCAGTATTTCAAGACATTACTTCCACACCGCCCAAAAGAGATTCGGCGGGAATGCCCAAAACTCGATGTAAGTTCCTGATCATTTTCAACGTCAAGCAGCGGCGGCCGGAAAGAATCTCGCTCACTCGGCTGCGGCTGCCGATCAAAGAAATCAAGTCCCTTGGCTTTAATCCCTCCTGTTCCATGCGAAACCGGATGGCATCCACCGGATCGGGCGGAGGAATAGGCTCGTGCCGGCGCTCGTAAATATCCACCAGGGCGGCCAAAAGCTCCAATTCATCCCCCTGCGCGGTGTGCGGCCTTGCATCCATCAGTTTCTCGATGCGTTTTAGCGCCTCTTTGTATTCTTTTCGCGTTTTTATAAGTTTTGGTTTCATTACACTTCTCCCGCGTCAACTTGAGCGTAATCCTTGTGCGTGCCGATGAAGCGTATGTAGACTACTTGATACGCGTAATTGATCTTTACGTCCAACCGATATTTGTTACCGCCGATGTTAAAAACCACTTTGGGAACACTAATTAGTTGGGGAACAAAATGCAAATTTTCCACGATTGGCATCCCGGAGACTTTGTTTTTTGCGACCGATCCAAGGAACACAAGCCCGTGATTTGTTGGGGCCAAAATTGCGATTTTTCCACGTTTCGCCGGGCCGATCGCCGTTTGTCTTCAACCACGAAGAGCGCGAAGCACGCGAAGTATCAACGCAAAAAACTATCGGTACAAGCGTAGCAAATCGCGAAGGCGATTGCCAGGGCAAAAATTGGCCACCGGAAAAGGGTTCAGTGTTTGGGGTTCAAGGTTCAGAGGATTGGTGGGCAGCGGGAAGTGAATAATGGGCAGTGGAAGATGCCGGTAAGCAACATTCTCACGGCACTCCGGCATAAGCCAGCAACGGCACCCGGCAAATATGTGTAACAAGGCAAAATGTCGCCCATATTTGCTATTCATGGTCGGTTTGTATCGGCAATTGAGGACAAAATGCACTCTGACTCTAAATAGATCTTATCCTTCTTCAATGGTATCAGCCTCCTGTCTTTTCCGACTGGTATGAAAACGAACCTATATTCCCGCTCAAGGGCATACATCTTGAGAACATTTTCTCGCGGCCTCTCTCGTTTCATTAGGTAGAAACGCGGATCGATAATATGATGTCCTCGGAAGTAGTCTGATAATGCGGAATACGTTACCTCCTTATTCTCCTGATACGACACCTCTCCATGAAAAGCAATAATATCTGGCGCAGCAAGTTGACGCATTATCTCATGGGCAACCAAAGCACAGAAGGCACCCGCGTCTTTAATAATGTACCAAGAGTCATATCCAAAGAAAGCAGCATGCTCTAGTGTTGGCGCATCTAGGTGGCTCATGCAGAAGACATAAGCATTAGGAATATGTCTCGTAGTGCGGATTGCCCTACCAGCAACGCGTATTATTCCTGTGCCAGTGATCGGGAGCCCCGTCATCCTTCCGACGTCGTTGCCCGTAAAGACTGCGGGCGTAGGTGGGTGAAAAACACGGCTTATCAGGCCTTCGTCAACATCACGGATAAAGTCATTGTCTGTTGATTTATAGTAATATACCGTACAAATCTGAATCATACATTCCGAGAATAACGGATTATGCGATTTATTACAGAACTTGACGACGCGCATGTTGTGGGACTCATTTATCTTGTTTCGAATATGCTTCAATCATATCGGATATGAGCATGCCGTCGATTGTCATGCCATCGAGGTTGCAGTCGGTGATGCGGACGTTCGATAGGTCCACTTTTCTAAACGTGCTGTCGCAAAGCATCATTTCCTCGAAAGTAACCGGCCGCTGCCGCTCCTGACGCCCGTCTTTATCCGGCGGGGGGCCGATGTGCTTGAACCTGGCCCCGCCGATCTGCGCCGCCGTAAGACTGATGTCACTCATATTGATGTTGTGAAACCTTGCCCCGCTCAAGTTCACATCGTTAAAATCGGCCCCGGCAAGGTTGACATCGTGGAACTGCGAACCGGAGAGGTTGGCATGCTCCGCCAGATGTTTGCCGCATTTGATCATTGGTTCCATTTCATGTCCTTTCTGCAGCGAATGTTACCTGGTCTTTTATATATTCCAAACGCCTTGTGTTTGTTAAATTTGCAATTTGCATTTTGCAATTTTCAATTTGCAATAATACCTACATGAAACTTTGCAGCACATCCGCCGCGCCGGCCCGTATGAGTGCGGCTCCATGGTGCACGTGGCCCGGCCTTGGCTCAACCCGCGCATGGCCGATGAGTAGCCGAAAAGATTGGCCAGCGGGGCATGGGCCTCGATCACCGTGTTTTTCCCGCGCACGTGCGTGCGCACGATCGTTGCACGCCGCTGCTGCAGGTCGCCGGTGATCTCGCCGAGGTTTTCCTCGGGCGTGGTCACCTCCAGGCGCATGATCGGTTCCAGGAGCACGATGCCAGCCTCGCGTAAGGCGTTAATAAATGCATCCGCCGCAGCATAGCGGAACGCCAGTTCATTGGACTCGGTCTCGTGTTTTTCGCCGGAAAGCACGGTGATTTTCACATGCATCAGCGGGAATCCCAAAAGCCCGCCGCCCGCGCCCTGTTCGCTTAAGACTTCGATCACGGCCTTTAGATATTCCGGAGGCAGCTCGACGCCCGCGGCCACCACCACGGTCACAGGTTTCAGAACCTTGGGAAAAGGCTCCATGCGGATGTGTATTTTTGCCGAGAGCATTTGCCCGCCCACGTTGCGATGGCACTGCCCGGCGACTTCCACGGCCTTCTCGATGGTCTCCCGGTAGCTCACCCGCGGCTTGTGCACGCGGACGTCGAGCTTGAAATCTCGCAAGAGCCGGTGCTTGATCACTTCCAAATGCAACTCGCCCATGCCGGAGATGAGCGTCTGCCCGGTCTCCTCGTTCTCGCGTGCCCGGAAGGTGGGATCCTGCCGCTTCATCATATCCAAGACGTCGGCCAGCTTTTTGCGTTCCGTCGAGGTCTCCGGCTCGATGGCCATAGAGATAACTGTCTCCGGAAATGCGATCGGCTCCAGCACGATCGGTTCGTGGGGATCGCAAAGCGTGTCGCCCGTTACGGAATGTTTCAGCCCGATGATGCCGATGATGTCGCCGGCTGTGACCTCATCTACCTGCGAGCGGTGGTCGGCCTGGATCCGCCACAATTGCGGGACGTTTTCCTTTTTATCCTTGCCGGCATTCAGCACCCGTGAGTTGGCCTTCAGCCGGCCGGAATAAACCCGCAGGTAGTGCAAATCGCCGTGCCGGTCGGATTGAATCTTGAAGACCAGGCCGCAAAACGGCTCCTCCGGGTCGGGCTTGCGGGTAATCTTCGCGTTGTTTTTTTTCGGGTTTACGCCTTCCACCGGCGGGATATCGGCCGGGCTGGGCAAATATGCGGCCACGGCGTCCAAAATCGGCTGTACCCCAATCCCGTCCAAAGCAGACCCGCAAAGCACCGGCACAATCATGCCGTGCAAGGTCGCGTTGCGGATCACCTTGTGCAGAAGCGAAGCAGGCGCCGCCCGTCCGGCCAGCATCAACTCGGTCAACTCGTCGCTGTAAAGCGAAAGCTGGTCTAGCATCTGCGCGTGCCAAAGTTCGGCCTCGTCGTGAAGTTCGGCGGGAATTTCGCCCGGAGTGATCACGGCGTCCTTGCGGTCGTCGGAGAAATAGAGCGCCTGCATGGCCACCAGGTCGATCAAGCCGCGGAAAGCCTCTTTCACATGCGGCGGGCCGGCGCCGATGGGCAAATTGAGCGGAATGGGCTTGCAATCCAGCCGCGTGCGGATTTCCTCCAGCGTGCCGAAAAAATCCGCCCCTTCCCGGTCCATCTTGTTGATAAACGCCAGGCGCGGCACCCGATACTTGTCGGCCTGGTGCCAGACCGTCTCGCTCTGGGCCTCCACGCCCTCCCGGGCGCTGAAAACCACCACCCCGCCGTCCAAGACCCGCAGGCTCCGCTCCACCTCGGCCGTAAAATCAACGTGCCCGGGCGTGTCGATCAGGTTGACTTGAACCTTGGGGCTGGCGATGTCCCCGGGCCGGATCGTCTTCACCTCCCAATCGAATCTTACGCAGGCCGAGTTGATCGTTATCCCCCGCTCCTGCTCCTCGGGATCGTAATCGGTCACCGTTGTGCCCTTGTCCACCTCGCCCACGCGATGGCTGAATCCGCTCAGGAACAGCATCCGCTCGGTGACGGTCGTCTTGCCGGCATCGATATGCGCGATCACGCCGATGTTGCGGAGGCTGTGAAGATCGTTTGACATGGCCGAATATTATCAAAAATATTGCAAATTGAAAATTGCAAAATGCAAATTGCAAATTGGGGAAAGCATTCTAAACGGTTTAAATGCCCTCAACCTGATAACTCACTTCTCCCTTTTGTCCAGGGATTACATACAATCGCACGCGACGCTTATTCTTAGTGTCTTCCGCGAGATAGCAGAGACGATTTCCCGCCATCCCGACGTGATCTAAAATCTTATAATGATCGAGATAGAAGCCTTTGTATTTCCCATCGAGCAGCATGACAGACTGCCAGACTGTCAGCCGCTCCGTTTTGACAAGGTAATCGCAGAACGCAAGAAGATCGTCATCCACCAATACTTTTTGAGCGTCGCGCACAAATTCATTACGGGCGTTACTAACCTCATCATCGCTTAGCAGACCGCTAGATTTTAGGCATTGCCAGAACTTGTCGATCTTCCGGGATTGGGGGACATCCGACATGATCGTCCTTTCAACTGTAATCGCGCTCCATCTGTTTGATCATCAATCTTACTTCTGCAAACTGCAATCCCCTTTAGCGCAAAAAAAGCCGCGCCGGCAAGGGGGACGCCGGCGCGGCAGGGGATAGGGTATATTCTTACCAGGCGAAGTGGGCGAACGCCTTGTTGGCCTCGGCCATGCGGTGCACGTTTTCCCGCTTGGTCATGGCGGCCCCTTCGCGGTTGTAGGCCGCCAAAAGTTCCGCCGCCAGTTTCTCGTGCATGGGCCGGCCCTTTTTCTCCCGGCACGATTGAAGTATCCAGCGGATGGCCAGCGAAAGCTGGCGATTCTTGTTCACCTGCATGGGGACCTGGTACGACGCACCGCCTACGCGCTTCGACCGCACCTCGATGTTGGGCTTCACGTTTTCCACGGCCTGGGTGAATACGTCGATCGGCTGGGCGTCCTTCACTTTTTCGGCGATCTCATCGAGGGCGTCGTAAAAGACGTTCAAGGCCACGCTCTTCTTGCCGCTCCACATCATCGAGTTGACGAACTTTCCGGCAAGCACGGACCCGAACTTCGGATCAGGGGCAAGCATCTTTTTACTGGCGGTTTGGCGTCCCATTGTTCTTTTAAGAGGCTGGGGGCTAGAGATTAGGGACTAGTCCCTAGCCTCTAGTCCATTGACTTATGATTTCTTCGCTCCATAACGGCTGCGCGACTGTTTTCGCCCTTCCACGCCCAGCGTATCCAGCGAGCCGCGGACCACCTGGTAGCGCACCCCGGGCAAGTCCCGCACCCGCCCGCCGCGCACCAGCACAATCGAGTGCTCCTGCAACGTGTGCCCTTCGCCCGGGATGTAAACCGTGACTTCCTTGCCGTTGGACAGCCTCACGCGCGTGATCTTGCGCAGGGCCGAGTTGGGCTTCTTGGGGGTCATCGTCTTGACCTGCAAACAAACCCCCCGTTTTTGTGGGCACTTGTCCAACACCGGGGCCTTGCTGAACTTCCGCGGCTGACGCCGGGGCTTGGCTACTAATTGATTTATAGTGGGCATCGTTTTTTTCTCGAATTATTGCGATTCGGTGCTCTTATTTTTCAAGAATCCTTTATTTTGCCGGAATAATAATGATTGTCAATGGGGGATAGCGGCCTATTCCTCGTCCGCCAGGTCATCGTCAATGAAAAATCTGTCCAGCGGGCTGATGGCCGACTTGGATGGCTGCTCTTCCTCCTCTTCGATATCCTCGGGCAGCGGAACCGGGCCGGCTTCGGCCTCGGCCTGGGCGATCTCTTTTTCCTCCTCCGACGCCCCGCCGTCGAGCAAGGGGAAGTGCCGCGCCAGGACGTCCTCTTTCTCGGGCACCAGGCCCTCCAAAGCCTGCGGACGGATCCTGACTTCGCCCTCCTGGTAGGTGCGGAAGCCAGTGCCGGCGGGAATAAGGTGCCCCAGGATCACGTTTTCCTTCAGGCCCACCAGGTTGTCGATCTTGCCGGCCAACGCCGCTTCGGTCAGCACCTTGGTGGTCTCCTGGAAACTCGCCGCCGAAATGAAGCTCGAACTTTGCACCGCCGCCTTGGTGATGCCCAAAAGCTGCGTGCTGGCGGTGGCCATTTTGGGTTTGGCGGCCTTGGTCAACTCGCCGCCGATGGCCTCGATTTGCGTGTTGGTCTGCTCGAACTCGGCCGCGGGCACCAGCGATCCCGCCTCGAAGCTGCTGTCGCCTTTTTCGGTAATCTTCACGCACTTGCCCAATTCCTTGTTGACCGCCCGAAACTCGAACTTGTCCATTACCGAGCCCGGCAGCAACCCCGTGTCGCCCACCGATTCCACCCGCAGCTTGCGCAGCATCTGCGAGACGATGATTTCGATGTGCTTGTCGTTGATTTCCACCCGCTGGCTGCGGTACACGTTCTGGATTTCGCGGACCAGGTATTGCTGCACGGCCTCTTCGCCGGAGATGCGGAGGATGTCGTGGGGCACCAGCGGCCCGTCCACCAGCGCCTCGCCCGCACGAACGAACGACCCGGTGTGCACGCGCAAGTGCTTGCCGTGCGAAACCAGGTGTTCGCGCTCGATGCCGCTTTCGCTCCGCACTACGATGGTCCGCTTGCCCCGCCGTTTCTCGCCGAGGATCTCCACCGTGCCGTCGATCTCGGCGATCACCGCCGGGTCCTTGGGCTTGCGGGCCTCGAAAATTTCCGTCACCCGCGGCAGGCCGCCCGTGATGTCCTGCGTGCCCGACACCTCGCGCGGCGTCTTGGCCAAAAGCGTCCCGGCCGATACCATTTTGCCCTCCTGCACTTCGATGTGGGCCTTTTCCGGCAGGTAGTAAAAGTCCAGAATTTTGCCCGAGTCGTCTTCCAGCACGATCTGCGGGTGCAGGTCGCCCTTGTGCTCCATGACCAGCACGCGAACGTGGCCGGATGGGTCTTTTTCCAGGTGCATGGTCTCGCCTTCAATCACGTCTTCGAAGCGGACTTTGCCGCTCACTTCGGCGAGTATGGGGATGCTGTGCGGGTCCCATTGGCAGAGCAGGGCCCCCGATTCCACTTCCTGGTTCTCGTCGATGAACAAAAACGCCCCCGCCGGCACTTCGTATTTCTCCAGTTCCCGCCCCTTGGGATCGAGAATCAGGATTTCCCCGTTGCGGGTCAAAACCACTTGCTTGCCCTCGTCGTTGCGCACGACTTTCATCCGCGTGAATTGCACCACGCCGCTTTTCTTGCGCGGATCTCGCTCTCTTCGACCGCCCGGGCCGCCGTCCCGCCGATGTGGAACGTCCGCATCGTCAACTGCGTGCCGGGCTCGCCGATGCTCTGCGCCCCGATGATTCCCACCGCCATCCCCTTCTCCACCAGGCTCCCCGTCGATAGGTCCATGCCATAACAGCACTGGCATACGCCCAGGGTTGCGTCGCAGGTCATGGGGCTGCGGACCTGGATTTTTTCCAGGCCCAGGGCCTCGATTTTCCGGGCAATTTCAGTGGTAATCAGGTCGTTTTCCCGCACGATCACTTCGTCGGTGATGGGATTGACTATATTCGTCCGGCTCACGCGCCCGCGAATGGAATCGACGAGGCTCACCTCCACCTTTTCCCCCCGGTAAATTACGCCCTTGGTAATGCCCTGGGTCGTGCCGCAATCCGGTATCGTGACCACCACGTTCTGGGCCACGTCGGCCAGCTTGCGGGTCAGATAACCCGAGTCGGCCGTCTTCAAGGCCGTATCGGCCAGTCCCTTGCGCGCCCCGTGAGTGGAGCTGAAGTATTCCAGCACCGTCAGCCCCTCGCGGAAATTCGCCTTGATCGGCGTCTCGATGATCTTGCCCGAGGGCTTGGCCATCAAGCCCCGCATCCCGGCCAACTGGCGGATTTGTTCCACGCCCCCGCGGGCGCCGGAATGGGCCATGAGGAAAATCGGGTTCACGTAGTTCTCGTAGCGGTGGTCGTTTTCCAACTGCTCCATCATTTCGGTGGTGATTTGCTCGCGGGCGTGTGTCCAGGCGTCGAGCACCTTGTTGTAGCGCTCGCCCTCGGTGATTATGCCCCGCTGGTAAAGTTTCAGGCTCTTGAAAACGTCCTTTTCGGCGTTCAGGATGATCTTCGACTTGTTCGGCGGCGTGATCAGGTCGTCGGTGGCGAAACTCAGCCCGCTCAGCGTGCTCTGCCGGAATCCCAGCCGGTTCATCTGGTCCAAAAGGTCGATCGTCCTCCGCCGCCCCAGGATCTCGTAGCAGTCCGAAATCACACCGGCCAGGTCCGAGGAACGCAGCGGGGTGTTGTAAAAAGGCATCCCCGCCGGCAGCATGGCGTTGAATATCACGCGCCCCACCGTGGTCTGCACCTTGTTATTGGGCCTGGTGCCGCGGTCGCCTTTCACCTTGCGATCGGAAGGCAGGCGCACGGTGATGGCGGCATGGGTATCCACCACGCCCTGCGCATAGGCCATTTGCACCTCATCAGGCGAGGAAAACGTCATCCCGTCGCCCCTGCACGCCGGCAGGCTGGAAGTGATGTAGTAGCAGCCCATCACCACGTCCTGCGATGGGCTGATGATCGGCGCCCCGTTGGCCGGGCTGAATATGTTGTGAATCGACATCAACAGCGTGTGCGCCTCCACCTGCGCCTCGATCGACAACGGCAAATGCACCGCCATCTGGTCGCCGTCAAAGTCCGCGTTGAATCCCTTGCACACCAGCGGATGCAGCTTGATCGCGTTGCCTTCCACCAGCACCGGCTCAAAGGCCTGGATGCCCATGCGGTGCAGCGTTGGGGCCCGGTTGAGGAGCACGGGATGGTTCTGGATCACTTCTTCCAATATGTCCCAAACCTCCTCGTCTTTGCGCTCCAGCATCTTTTTCGCGCTCTTGATCGTATCCGCATGCCCCAGTTCCTTCAGCCGGCGGATGATGAACGGCTGGTACAGTTCCAAGGCGATCTTCTTGGGCAGTCCGCACTGGTGCAACCGCAGCGACGGGCCAACCACGATCACGCTCCGCGCCGAATAGTCCACCCGCTTGCCCAGCAGGTTCTCCCGGAACCGCCCCTGCTTGCCCTTGATCATGTCGGTCAGCGATTTCAGCGGCCGGTTGCTCGACCCCAGCACCGGGCGCTTGCAGCGGTTGTTGTCGAAAAGCGCGTCCACCGATTGCTGCAGCATCCGCTTCTCGTTGCGGATGATCACCTCCGGCGCGTTTAAGTTGACCAGTTTCTTCAGCCGGTTGTTGCGGTTGATGATCCGCCGGTAAAGATCGTTCAAGTCGCTGGTGGCAAAATTGCCCGAATCCAATAGCACCAGCGGACGTAGATCCGGCGGGATAACCGGTATCACGTCCAGGACCATCCATTCCGGGCGGTTGTCCGAATCGCGGATCGCCTCCACGATCTTCAAGCGGTTGATCAAGTCTTTCTTCTTCTGCTTGGAATTGGTCTCGATCAGTTCCACCCGCAATTCGGCGGAAAGCTTGACCAGGTCCAACTCGACCAACAGTTTGCGGACCGCCTCCGCCCCCATGTCCGCCTCGAACGACCCTTCCGGATACTGCGCCGGGCCGCCCGGTACTCCTCTTCCGTCAAAAGCTGCTGCACCTTAAGCGGAGTGTCGATGGATTTGGTGACTACGTAGTCCTGGAAATAAATCACCTTTTCCAGGCTCGTGGTCTTCATGTTCAGAAGCGCTCCCAGCCGGCTGGGCATGGCCTTGAAAAACCAGATGTGCACCACCGGGGCGGCCAGTTCGATGTGCCCCATCCGCTTCCGCCGCACACGGCTGTGCGTGATCTTCACCCCGCAGCGGTCGCAGATCATGCCCTTGTATTTCATGCCCCGATATTTGCCGCAGGAGCATTCCCAGTCCTTTTCCGGGCCGAAAATCCGCTCGCAGAACAGCCCGTCCTTTTCCGGACGGTACGTGCGGTAGTTGATCGTCTCCGGCTTCTTCACCTCGCCGAACGACCAGCTACGAATGTCGTGCGGCCGGGCAAGGCTGATCTTCACCGAGGCGTAATCGTTTATACGGTCGTATGTAGTTTCGCCGACACTCACTGTTATGACTCCTTGTGGTTAGGAGGTTGTTTTTCAGTTCGGTTCTTAGTTCTCGTTTATCGTTCCGCTCTATGAACTAATCTCTAATCTCTAATCCCCAATCCCTAATTTACACCCTTGCTTTTTCCAATTGCATGTTAAGCGCCAATCCGCGGATTTCGTTTGTCAGCACGTCGAAGCTGGCCGGCGTGCCCGCCTCCAGCGTGTTTTCGCCCTTGACCATGGCCTCGTAGATCTTGGTGCGGCCTTCCACGTCGTCGCTCTTTACCGTCAACAGCTCCTGGAGGATATATGCCGCTCCGTACGCCTCCAGGGCCCAGACTTCCATTTCGCCGAACCTCTGGCCGCCGAACCGCGCCTTCCCGCCCAGCGGCTGCTGGGTTATCAGCGAGTACGGGCCGGTGGACCGGGCATGAACCTTGTCGTCCACCAGGTGGTGCAGTTTCATCATGTAGATTTGCCCCACCGTGGATTGCTGTTCGAAGCGTTCGCCGGTGCGGCCGTCGTAGAGTTGGCATTTTCCGGTTTCGGGCAATCGGGCCTCTTGCAGGCATTTTCGGATGGCGGCTTCGTCCGCCCCGTCGAAAATCGGGGTGATCGCCTGGAATCCCAACGCGGCCGCCGCCCAGCCCAGGTGCGTCTCCAAAATCTGGCCCACGTTCATTCGGCTGGGCACGCCCAGCGGATTGAGCATGATTTGCATCGGCGTGCCGTCGGCCATGTAGGGCATGTCTTCCTTGGGCAGGATCTTGGCGATCACGCCCTTGTTCCCGTGGCGACCGGCCATTTTATCGCCCACCGATATCACACGCTTGGCCGCGATGTAGACCTTGACCATCTGCAATACCCCCGAACGTAGCTCGTCGCCGCGCTTCATGGAATTGAGCTGCCGGTCCCGGGCGTCGATGGCCACCTCCACCGCAGGCCAATAAGTCTTGTAAATCCTTTCCACTTCCGCCCTGCGCTGCGGGCTGCGAATGTCCAGTATATCGATGTTGAACTGGTGCGCCTGTTCGGCCACGTACCGGTGCTCCTGGCCCTCGACCAGGTGGTTGCCCTCCTCGTCGGTTAGCTTTTCTTGAGGACTTCCTCGATCTGCGCCACCAACTCGCCGAACGCGGCCGCAATGCGGGCGTTCCCTTGGGCCTCCGCCTCTTTCAGGTCGTTTTCAAACTTCTTCCGCTCATCCTCGTTAAGGCTCATCCGCCGCGAGAATTTCTGCGTGGATATCACTATCCCTTCCACCCCGGACGGAACCTCCAGCGAATCGTTTTTCACGTCTTCGCCCGCCCGGCCGAAAATCGCGTGCAACAGTTTTTCCTCGGGCGTCAGCTCGGTCTTCGACTTGGGCGAAACCTTGCCCACCAAAATGTCGCCCGGGTGCACAAAAGTCCCCACCCGCACTATGCCGTTCTCGTCCAGGTTGCGGAGTTGCTTTTCGCTCACGTTGGGAATGTCGCGGGTGAATTCCTCGCGCCCCAGCTTTGTCTCGCGGATCTCGATGTCGAACTCCTCTATGTGGATCGACGTGTACACGTCGCCCTCCACGAGCTCCTCGGAAATGATGATCGCGTCCTCGAAGTTGAATCCGTCCCAGGCCATGAAGGCCACCAGCACGTTCCGGCCCAGGGCCAGTTCGCCCTTGTACGTGCCCGCCCCGTCGGCGATTACCTGCCCTTTTTCGATCTTGTCGCCCACGGCCACAATGGGCTTCTGATTCTGGCAGGTCCGCTCGTTCAGGCCCACGAACTTGCGCAGCTTGTACACGTCCGGGCCGATCTCGATGTGCTCGGCGTCGACCTTGGTGATTACGCCCTTGCGCACTGCGCGCACCAACATGCTGGAGTTTTGGGCGGCCTCGACCTCCAACCCCGTGGCCACCAAGGGCGGCTCCGTAATTAAAAGCGGCACAGCCTGGCGCTGCATATTCGAGCCCATCAAGGCCCGGTTCGCGTCGTCGTGCTCCAAAAAAGGAATCAAGCCCGCCGATACGCCCACCATCTGCGACGGGGCCACGTCCATGTACTGCACCTGATCGATCGGCAGGAGATGAAAGTCGCCGTGGTGCCGGGCGACGATCGTCTCCCCGGCCAGCCGTCCGTTCTCGATCTTCGCGTCCGCCGGCGCCAGAATCGCCTCGTGCTCCTGGTCCGCCCGCAGCCATTCAATCTGGTCGGTCAACTGCCCCTTGACCACTTTCTGATAAGGAGTGACCAAAAACCCGTAATCGTCCACCCCGGCATAAATCGCCAAAGAGGATATCAGCCCGATGTTCGTGCCTTCGGGGGTTTCGATCGGGCAGATCCGCCCGTAGTGCGAAATATGCACGTCGCGAACCTCGAACCCGGCCCGCTTGCGGTTCAATCCGCCCGGGCCCAGGGCCGAAAGCCTCCGCTCGTGCGTAAGCATCGAAAGCGGGTTGGTCTGATCCACCACCTGCGACAGTTCCCCGCGCCCGAAAAAATACTCGATCGCCGCGGAAATGCTCTTCGGATTGACCAGCGTCCGCGGCGTCATGTCGGCGATGTCCTTCAGGCTCATCCGCTCCTGCACCGTGCGGCGGAGTTTGAGAAAGCCCTTGCGCAACTCGTCGCAGGCCAACTCTTCGATGGTCCTAAGCCGCCGGTTGCCCAAGTGGTCGATATCGTCGATCTCCGCATCCGCCTCCCCGTTCCGCAGTTTCATCAGGTATTTTATGGCCGCGATAAGATCGTCGGGCCGGAGTGTCATCTCCGATTCGGGTATGTTCAATCCAAGTTTGCGATTGATACGGAAACGGCCCACCCGCCCCAGCCGATAACGGTTCGTGTCGTAAAATTTCTCGTGGAACAGCGACTTGGCCTTTTCCAACTGCGGCGGATTGCCCGGACGCAGCCGCTGGTAAATTCTAAGCAGGGCCTCCTCGTGGCTGGCAGTGGCGTCGTCGGATAGAGCGTTTAAAAGCAAGGGATTCTTCGGGTCTTCCATTACCTCTATGCTGGTCAGCCCCGAGGTGCAAATCTGTTCGGCCGCGTTTTTGGTGATTTTCTGGCCGCACTCCACCAGGATTTCGCCCGCCCTGGGGCTGTCGTGCGGATACACCACGTCGCCCACGGCCAGCTTGCCCTCGATCTTTACCACGCTCCGCCCGTCCACGATCTTCTCGGTCTGGGCCGGATAAAAAGCCCTTAGCAGGTTGGCGTCCTCCGAGTATTTCTGATCCATCGCCCTGAGGAGCGTCATGATCGAAAACTTGCCGCTCTGGTCGATCCTCACCGCCAAGCTCTCCTTGCGGGTAATGTTCAGCTCGATCCAACTGCCCCGCTCGGGAATGATCCGGCAGGAGTGCATCCGCCGCTCGCCCGTAGCCTCCATGTCGGCGACAAAATCCACCCCCGGGCTGCGGTGCAACTGGTTCACCACCACCCGCTCCGCACCGTTGATGATAAACTCCCCGCCGCCAAGCATGATCGGTATGTCGCCCAGGTATACCTCCTCCTCGATGGGCTGCTCCTTGGTCAACCGCAGCCAGACCTTAAAGGGGCGGCCGTAGGTGAGACGCAACTGGCGGCATTCGTCGGGCTCGTAACGCGGCTTGCCCAACTCGTAGCGGATATATTCCAGACGCAGCGTCTTGTCGTAACTCTCCGTGGGAAAAATCTCCCGCAAAACGCCCTCGATCCCCTGGTCCTTCCGCTTTTGCCAGGGTACGTCGTGTTGCAGAAATGCCTGGTAACTGGAAGTCTGAATCTGCGTCAAATCGGGAATGAAATGAGGGGCCCGGCGGCTGCCGAAGCGACGGATTTCCTTGGGTTGGAGACGTCGTTGAGCTGTGGTCGCCATAGAATATCACCCTCCTAAATAAATTGAATCTTGAGTGCAAAAACACGTGCCCGTCATAGAACTAAAAAGGTAGGTAAGAAATGACCGGTTTTCCGCCTCGGAACTAACTAATACGGATATATTGGCGCCAATGTTCGCATGTTTGGGTGGGATAGGAAATAATTTAGGGGCAATATCAGTAACCGCATGTGTCATACTATGACTTATATCCTCCCCAATAGACGGGAGAAATTTTCGCATACCCCCAGCGCCTACCGCGAATCTCCGCTTAAAATCAGAGTATATCGGGTTTAACATAAGGGCAAAACGGCAAAATTTAACCATCACGCTAATCTGCCGGATTTCGACTGCGCCAAAGCCCACCCTCCCCGGGGTAGGGAGGGACTCAAACACATTAGCCGCTCTACTCGTCCAAGTCCTATGATGCGGATCTTTTATCCGCCTTTTACTTACCTGATCCAGGCGGACAATTTTCTTGTTCCGACCTGGCCTTATTTGATCGATTCGGACGGATTAGCCCCGTCCCAAATTTTTTTATTTGATGGAAACAGTCCCGCCCGCCTCTTCCAGTTCCTTCTTTAGCTTCTCGGCGTCTTCTTTCGAGATCCCTTCCTTGATCTTGGCGGGCAAGCCCTCGACCAGTTCCTTGGCTTCCTTCAGCCCCAGGCAGTGGCCGCGCGCACAACCTTGATCACGCCGATCTTCTTCTCGCCGTATCCTTCCAAGATAACGTCGAACTCGGTCTTTTCCGCCGCTTTAACCGGCCCGCTCTCCCCGCCCGCCGCCGGCGCCGCCATCATTACCGCGCCGCCCGCCGCCGGCTTGATCCCGTGCACTTCGGACAAATAGTCGCTTAACTCTTTGGCCTCTTTCAGGGTTAATCCCACGATCTTTTCGCCCAAATCCAGGGTCGTCGCTGAATATTGGCGTGCTGCTGTGTCTGTCGCCATGACAATCTCGGTCCTTTCTCACCTTGGAGTCGCGACAGGATGCTGCGGGCAACCGGTCCCGACGTGTTGCTATAACTGGTTAATTATTATTTTTTTATCCGGGTACGCACCCGGAGTTTTTGGTTCTAAATCACACCCGGCACAAGTGCCGGGGCTAAACGCGTTCAACTCGCCGCCTCTGCTGCCTCCGCTCCCTCGCCCTTCTGTTCAATCTGGCTCGCCAACTCCCCGCCCACGCTTTTCAACTGGCTGACCAGGTTCGCCCCAGGGCTGAGGATCTGACCCATAAGTATCGACAACTGTTCCAAGCGGCTGGGCCAGGTGGCGACTTGGGCAACCTGATCGGCCGAGAGGTGCTGCCCGTCCATCACGCCGCCGCGGGCCTCGAAAGGCTTGTTCTTTTCGTCCTTTACCAGCCGGGTAACTTCCTTGGCCAGGCTCACTATGTCGTCGCTGCCCCAGCAAATGGCCGACGTCCCGCTCAGCCCCTCGAACATCGGCGCCAGCGGCGTGCCCGACGTGGCCCGGGCCGCCAGGCTGTTTTTCACCACGATCACGTTCACTTTTTTATCGGCCAATTCCCCGCGCAGGCGGTTGTTGGCGTTGACCGACATCCCCACCATGTTCACCAGCAGGGCGTCGCTTACGCCTTTCAAACGTTCGCGAAGGTTCTCGGCTATCAGGTTCTTAACGTACTTGCTCATATTTAAATCCCCTCTCCCTTTGGGAGAGGGCTAGGGTGAGGGCGAAATCGTCGATAACTGTCTTATTTCGTTTCCAACACTCGGTTAACGGTTCTTTTGTAAATCCTTGTTCCTTACGGTAGACAAAATTGCCCGCCCTCCTTTACGCCGCTTGTATGCGCACGCTGGGGCTCATCGTGGCGCTTAGGGCGATGGTCTTGATGTATTGTCCCTTCACGGCGGTCGGTTTCAAATTGACCACGTAATTTATAAATGCCGATACGTTCTCGGCCAGTTTTTCGATGTCAAAACTCAATTTCCCCACTATAGCGTGGATGTTTCCGCCCGTGTCGTTGCGAAACTCCACCTTGCCCGCCTTGTATTCCTTGATCACCTTGCCCACGTCCGGCGACACCGTCCCGGCCCGCGGCGACGGCATCAATCCCCGCGGCCCCAATATTTTGCCCAGCGGTCCGACCACGCCCATCATGTCCGGGGCGGCGATGCACACGTCGAATTCGATCCAGCCGCCTTTGATTTTTTCCGCCAGTTCGGCCCCGCCCACCTCTTCGGCCCCGGCCGCCTTGGCCTCGTCCACCTTGTCGCCCTTGGCGAAAACGATCACCCGCAGCGACTTGCCGATCCCGTTGGGCAGCACGATCGAGCCCCGCACCGCCTGCTCGGCCTGCTTGGGATCGATCCCCAAACGGATGGCGATCTCCACCGTCTGATCGAATTTCGTCGTGTTGTATGTCTTCAACAACTGCACGGCCTCTTTCAGGGGCAAAGGTTTCTTGCCCGGCGATTTCTCCAGCATCGCCGCCATCCGCTTCGGTCCTTTTCTCGTTTTCGGCATCTTTTATTCTCTCCCCAGCGCCGGTCGCTTTTACGATCGATCCAATGTCTCCCAGCGCTGGTCGCTTTATTTATTGATCCCTTGCCTCTCAGGGCTGGTCACTTTATTTATTGATCTTATGCTTCCAGGGCTGGTCATTTTATTTATTGATCTTATGCTTCCAGGGCTGGTCACTTTATTTATTGATCTTATGCTTCCAGGGCTGGTCACTTTATTTATTGATCTTATGCTTCCAGGGCTGGTCACTTTATTTATTGATCTTATGCTTCCAGGGCTGGTCACTTTAGTGATCCAGTCCCCGAAACCAATCCCAAACCTCTTAACTAACCCTCCACTTCCAACCCCATGCTCCGTGCGGTCCCCAGCACGATGTTCCGCGCGTGTTCGATGTCCCGGGCGTTCAGGTCCGCCATCTTCGTGCGGCAGATCTCATCCACCTGCGCGACCGTCACCTTGCCCATTTTCTCCTTGTTGGGCACTCCGGAACCCTTGGCAATGCCCGCCGCCTTTTTCAACAACGCGGCAGCCGGCGGGCTCTTGGTCACAAACTCAAACGTCTTGTCGTTGTATACTTTCACCACTACCGGAATGGGCATGCCCCCGGCGTCCTTGGTCCGCTCGTTGAACTGCTGCACGAATTGACCCAGGTTGATGCCGAACCGCCCCAACGACGTGCCCACCGGCGGCGCCGGCGTAGCCTGCCCGCCAGGCACCTGAAACTTCACTTCTCCAACCAATTGTTTTGCCATGATTCACACTGTCTTCGCGCTCCCCTTCGGGTCGCGGCTAAACGTTGCTTTTTTAATCTACATACCCGGCACATGTGCCGGGGCTAAACTCCTGAATCATCTAATCTCTAATCACTAATCCCCAATCCCTTTTCTACAACGCCTCGATCTGCCAATATTCCAACGTAACCGGCGTGCTCCGCCCGAAAATGTTGATCATAACCGTAACCTGCCCGTTGGTCTGATCGATGCTTTCCACTTCGCCTTCGAAGTTTTCGAACGTGCCTTCCTTGATTTTCACCCGTTCGCCCTCGGAAAAACCGATCTTCAGCTTCGGGGCCTTTTCGCTCTTTTCCTCGGCCTTGGCCACGATCCGCTCCACCTCGTGCGGCAGCATTACCGATGGCCGGCCCGCCGCTCCCGTAAAATCCCCGATCCCCGGCGTCTCGCGGACCAAAAACCAGGTGTCGTCGTTTATCTCCATGTGCACCACCAGGTAGCCCGGGTACAGCTTCCGCTTGATAACGCGTTTTTTTCCACCCTTGAATTCGGTGACTTTTTCCGTGGGCACGATCACGTCGCCGAAATACCGATCCAGCCCGGCGATCGCCACGCGCCGCAGCAGGCCTTCGCGGATCGACTCCTCACGGTTGCTTTGCACCTTGAGGATATACCACTCCATTTTATCGGATTTCGGTTCCTGGGGTTTTTCAGGCTCAACCGGCGCCGCCTGGGCCTCCGCCGGCAAAGCGGGCTCATGCACTTCTGCAACCGGCGCTTCGACAACCGGCGCTTCTGCAATCGGCGTCTCGGCAACCGGCGTATCTGTAGCCGGAGCTTCGGCCTGAGGCGCCGCCGCCTCCGGCAGGACAGGCGCAGGCTCGACCGGCGCGGCCGGCTCAGGCCGTACAGGCATACCCTCAGCCTCTGCCGCCAACTCGGCCGGATCAACGGTATACGCAACATCTTGCGATATTCCCGCCGGCTCAGAGATCGGATTGTTCGGCTCGTCGCTCACGTATGCATTCCCGTTCCTACAATATGCTCAACCACCTGAAAAACGACTGCCAAATTATATCGTAGGCGAAAAGGATAAGGGCCAATACAATAATGCATATCAAGACCACCATGGAGGCGCGAAACAACTCGCCGCGGGTAGGCCACGAAACCTTATTCATTTCCGCCTCCACGGCAATCAAAAAGTCCGTGAAATTCGGCATGTTCACCACCCGGAACGACACCCACCAGCCCAGCAGACACAAAACCCCGGGAAGCCAATATGCCATCCCGAAAACCTGATCGCCCATGCTGCCGTGCAGTGTTTGGGAAAGGCGGTAAAAGCCCACCGTAACGGCCAGCACCAGCGCGGCAAAAGTCACCTGCCTGGTGATCCGCCCTTGGCTCCGCTTGTAAATGCCGATGGTAAGTAGTTCTTGAAAAATCGCGCCCATAATTATTGGCTTTAGGCTCCGGCGTTCAGGACTTTTGGTTTGGAATTCAGGATTATTGTTTCTAGTTCGCTAATTTAATCTGTTTTAGGTTTGGAAGGGCGGATCCAGGGAAGAATTTCAAGATTCATTTACTGAACCCTGAATCCTGAACCCTGAACCCTTTTACTCTCCAAAATGGCAGGGGCGGGGGGGCTCGAACTCCCAACCGCTGGTTTTGGAGACCAGTGCTCTACCAATTGAGCTACACCCCTGCATGGTCCTTCGGGGTCTTGGCCGTGAAACTAGCTTAAACGTTGGGACAACAGTTCAACTGTTGTCCCAACAACGCATTTTATTTGATGACCTTGGTCACTACGCCCGAACCCACCGTCCGGCCGCCTTCACGAATAGCGAACCGCACGTTGGCATCCATGGCGATTGGGGAGATCAGCTCGACTTTAAGTTTGACGTTGTCGCCGGGCATGCACATCTCCGCGCCGCCCAGCAGGTTGGCCGTTCCCGTCACGTCCGTGGTGCGGAAATAGAACTGGGGCCGGTATCCGCTAAAAAACGGGGTGTGACGGCCGCCTTCCTCCTTTGACAAGACGTACACCTCGGCCTCGAAATCGGTGTGCGGCGTAATCGAACCGGGCTTGGCCAGCACCTGCCCCCGCTCGACTTCCTCGCGCTTGATCCCGCGCAACAGGCAGCCCACGTTGTCGCCCGCCTGGCCCTGGTCCAGCGTCTTATTGAACATTTCCACGCCCGTGACCACCGTCTTCCGCGATTCCGGGGCAAAACCCACGATCTCCACCTCTTCCCCAACCTTGATCAGCCCCCGCTCCACGCGCCCGGTGGCCACCGTCCCCCGGCCTTCTATGGAAAATACGTCTTCCACCGCCATGAGGAACGGCTTGTCGACCTCGCGCTGCGGTTGGGGTATGTAAGCGTCGATGGCATCCATCAATTCGCCAATGCACTTGATGGCCGCCGCATCCTCGGGGGTTTTGTATGCCGACAACGCGTCGCCGCGAATAATCGGTATCTCGTCGCCGGGGAATCCGTAGTGCGTCAACAATTCCCGTAGCTCCAGCTCCACCAGTTCCAGCAGCTCCGGATCGTCCACCAGGTCGATCTTGTTGAGAAACACAACCAAGGCCGGCACGTTCACCTGGCGGGCCAAAAGTACGTGCTCGCGGGTCTGCGGCATGGGCCCGTCCGCCGCCGAAACCACCAGTATCGCCCCGTCCATCTGGGCGGCGCCGGTGATCATGTTCTTGATGAAGTCGGCATGGCCTGGGCAATCAATATGAGCATAATGGCGCTTCTCCGTTTCGTACTCCACGTGCGCCACCGCGATTGTGAGTGTCTTGTATTCGTCGCGAACCGTACCGCCTTTGGCGATATCGCCGTATGACTTGAACTTTGCGAGGCCTTTTCGGCTCTGGACCGCCAAAATGGCGCCCGTCAACGTGGTTTTGCCGTGGTCAATGTGGCCTATCGTGCCGACATTGACGTGCGGCTTGCTGCGTGTAAATACTTCCTTGGCCATGTCTTTTACTTTCTCCCTGCGTTGGATCAAGCGGGTAGTTTAAATACAATAAACCGGTCGATGGAATACTTCCAGTTCGGAAAACGAATCTATTATCCGTCCCGCTCTGTCTTTCCACCGGCCAACAAAAAGCTGCTGAGGGGATTCGAACCCTTGACCTCGTCCTTACCAAGGACGCGCTCTACCGACTGAGCTACAGCAGCCCGCGTGGTTGTTCGAGCCCCCGTTGTTTTCAGGTCCGCCGTTGGCAACGGCATTCAGTGCTTTGATCTCCTTTATATTCTCTACGGTCTCGACCTGCTTAATCCCTTGCCCGCCAAAGCGGGTGAAGGGAGTCGAACCCTCGTAAATAGCTTGGAAGGCTATGGCTCTACCGTTGAGCTACACCCGCATGGGGCGAAGGACACGTCTCATACGACTAATGCCGAAATTCCTCACTCCATGTTGACAATCCTAATTTGAATTTCACCATCCGTCTTTCACAATGGGGGGTGAAGGATTTGAACCTTCGAAGGCATTGCCATCAGATTTACAGTCTGACCCCTTTGACCGCTCGGGAAACCCCCCTCCTCCATTCACTTACTTTCCCCTTTACCAATAAAATTCCCGCACTCTTTAGCGCGGGTAAAATACATGCAACTTGCCGGGCTTTATCACAGGGGTTTCCGGTACGAGCTAGCGGAGGGACTTGAACCCACAACCTGTTGATTACAAATCAACTGCTCTGCCGGTTGAGCTACGCTAGCCGGTCGAGTCTTAGCACGCGAACCTCTTAATATAACCAACCCCCAAAACCACGCAAGGCGACTGATTTAGAAAAAAGCTATACCCATTGCCAAAAATTAAAAATCCCATCCGAAACCACCCAAAAGAACGTCTTTTTCAGCCAAATTTCTCCCTCAACTAACAATCTTATCCAATCGACCCCCCAAAAAGTAGTGATTGTTTCACGCCCTATACCTTCCCGACGCAGACACTAACGCAACCGTCGATTTGTAGGGTGCGCGGAGCGAATGCCATTATAGATGCTGCGTTACGTACAAAATATTTTTTCCAACAACAAGTTGTTTTGTATCGTATATGGTGCAGTTCGCGCAACCCACCATGTTCCAATATGTTTCGTGCTACACGTATCCAACCATGATCCGCCAACTTGTCCGGCAGTGAGAAAATAGATTAAAATACTCAAACTCAATAATTCTCCATGAACCCAGATAAACATTGATTATCTACGGCAATGCGTCTGATTTTGAGCTTCTGGTTTTACGTCTTGACAATCGTTGCCTGTTCAATCGCGGCCGACGATCCGGCCGCGCCCCTTGCCGGTCAATCCCAGACCCCGCACAAACTTGCCATTTTCATGATCGGCGATTCTACAATGGCCGACAAGCCGTTAACGCCCGCCCAACCTGAACGCGGTTGGGGGCAATTGTTTCCACTCTATTTTATTGACTCCGTCCATGTGGTAAACCTCGCCGTAAACGGCCGCAGTTCAAAAAGCTTTCGCGACGAGGGCCGATGGCAACCGGTGCTCGACGGACTCCGGCCCGGCGACTATGTCATTATCCAGTTCGGCCACAACGACGAGAAAAAGGAAAAACCCAAGCAATATACCGAACCCTTCGGCTCGTTCAAACATAATCTCGAACGCTACGTTCAAGAGGTCCGCGAAAAACATGGCAGGCCCATCTTGGCCACGCCGATTGCACGCCGGGCATTCACCGACCAGTCCCAACGCGCGACACCCACGGCGACTATCCCGCGGCCGTCCGCCAGGTCGCCGCCGAAGGGAAGGTCCCCTTGCTCGATCTCCAGCGCCGCAGCACTGAACTGCTCAAACAATTGGGCCCCGAACAATCCAAAAAACTCTACATGTGGATCGAGCCGGGCGAATTCGCCTCCCTACCCAAAGGCAAAAACGACGACACGCACTTAAACGCCTTCGGCGCCAGCCGCATCTGCGACCTGGCCGTCGAGGAAATCAAAATCGCCGCGCCCGATCTGGCCCAATGGCTCCGTCCGGAAACCCCCCCCTCTCCCGCGCCCGCCGCCGACACGCCTTCAAACCCCTAAAAAATCCCGACCGACCGTCCACCTCCCATTACCCACTTTTTCATCCTTCATACTTCATCCTTCTAACCCCGTCCCCCACCACCCACTGCCAACCACCTGCAAAATCTCTTTCTTATCGAAAGCTGTGTTGCACAAGACCATAAAAAAACGTTCCCATGCCGGAGCATGGGAACGAGTTCTGATCCACTGCGATTTTTACTGTCCACTGCCCACTGCCTACTGTCCACTTACTAGCCGCTATCCCGGGTATTCGATTTTCTCCTCTTCCACGGCCTTTCGCAATTTGCTCAGCGCCCGGGCTTCGATCTGCCGGATCCGTTCCTTGGTAACGCCCAATTCCACTCCCACCTGCTTGAGCGTGAGCGGTTCCTCCCCGCGTTTCAACCCGAAGCGGCGGACGATGATCTTTTGCTCCCGCTCGTCCAGGCAGTCGAGAATCTTTCCGATCTGCGCCTCGCGCTGCATCTGGGTAGATTCGATCTCCACCTGGTCCGTGCGCTCGTCCTCGGCCGCGGCAAACATCTCAGACTGGCTGCTGCGGAAGCGGTCGTGATAGCGGTGCTCGTTGGGAATTGTGCGGGCGAAATTCTTCATGATCGCCCAACTGGCGTATGTGCTGAACTTGTTGCCCCGCGCATAATCGAACTTTTCCGCCGCCCGCATCAGCGACATGTTCCCGTCGCTTACAAGCTCGAAAAAGTTTTCCGCCGGGCCCACGTGCCGCTTGGCAATCGATACCACCAGCCGCAAGTTCGCCCGCACGATCTGGTTCTTCGTGGCCACGGCCTCGTCGTAAATCCGCTCGATGTGCTCCATCAGCGTGCTTTTGGGCCGTTCCGCATCGAGCTTGGCCCGTAACCTGCTCGCCTTGAACTTCAGGTAGTTCATCTTCCTGAACAGGTGCGCCTCTTGACGGCGGCTTAAAAGCGGCACTTCGTACAAACTCGCCAAATACGGCGGCAAACCGCTGGGCAGGCGCGGCTTTTTCGCCGCCTGCTCGCTGGGCGGTATGGGACCCAATACCCGCTGCTCCACCTTTTGCGACTTGATGCGAAGATAACCGGGATTGGGTATATAATCCAAGGGCAGCTCCATGATCCGCCGCGCACGCATCTCGGCTATGATCCGGTAAATGCTGGTCCGCGTGCGGCAAAATCGCTTGGCCAACTGATCCACCGTTTCCCCGCGGTGATATTGCTGGTAGATCTTCCGCTTCGTATCCATCCCCAGCGGACCGTGATTCTCGGGAAATACCGCCAGGTCCGGATGATCGCGGTCGAATTGTTTCAACGTGTAGCGGATAGTCTCGGCGCTGCGGTTCATCTTCTCGGCCAGACGTTTGGTAACGTCTGCCGGGCAGGCCCCTGCCCGGGCCAGCCGCCGGGCACGCTCGATAATCGATGTCCGCTCCTCTTCGCTCAATTGGCTGAACATCGATCCGCGCCGCACCCGTTCCTGGTTGTGCTCCACAAAACGATCCACCGAACTCTGCAAAAATCCTACTCTTTTCCGCCCGTCCATCACGAACCGCCGGCTCACCAGCCCGTGGCGCCGCCAACGGGAAATAGTCTTTGTCGATACGTTGAATTCCTGGGCCAGACGATCCACCGTCAATACCCTTTCCCCCGCCGAATCGGCCGATACATTGGCGGCGTCGGATACGTCTTCCACAAATAAACGCAGGTCGTGCCACGCCTCCTTGCCGCTAAGCTTCAGGTCCGGATAGGAATCCGGCCGGAAATTAGTCACTCGGTAACATACATACTCGTAGGTATAGGTCCGCTTGGGATCCAGTTCGTCCAACAGCTTTTCTGCCTGGGCCACCTGCTCGATTTTTTTCTCGCGGGGCGCAAAACGAACCTGCTGATCTCGTAATTGTCGAATGGCCGGGTTAAAGTAATTCGTGTGCATGATCCCAATCTCCTTTTTTATAGCCCCTTGCTGCACGCCGGCACGTCCTTACGCCGGATGGGACTTAATAGTGCATTCTGCCGGCCTTCTTATGCCGACAGCAATTACTCCCCTCAATCGCCAGTATACTCGATTAACCGAATTTTAACAGATTATTCTGTTAAAAATATCACGCCATTAACCCTTTACCCCACATTAGTATGGTGCGCCGCTCCCTTCCAAAATCAGTCCATAAATAATGCTTTTATATTCTCCTATTTAAATTCTAAAACATCCGTTCTCTACTTAACGTGCTTTTTTTATTAACCGCTGGGTTCCAAGGAAAACTGATAATTTATACGTATTACAGTGCTTAAATGCTCAATAAAAGTTCGCTGTTCATATTGGAAATTCGTTGTTAAAGCAAAATTCTACATTCTTAATTTAGTTTGAATATAAGTATTTTCCTGATGCTTGTTTATTTCCCCCAATCCATCTCCATCGGGATTTTTCCTATCTTGACAAGTCAACCTAATCCCAAGGGCTTTTATCAACTATTAACCTCGAAATAAAACTTCTAGGTTGGTTTCTAAGCCATTATGGCCCGAATGAAATTCCCTATTCAATGAAGAACCCCCAAGTTCAAATTTCTCCATAGGAAATTCAGGCATTGTTCATTAGACTACCGATCTAGAGTTCAGACTACCGATCAAGAATCTCTGTATTATCAGGCTCTGGGTAAGGAAACATGAATATGAAACTTTCAGCAACATGTTCTTGCGCGGCCTTCTTCTGTCTCTCGGCCATTGCTATGGCGCAACACGGATCAAGTCCGGCCGCACGACCGTTGCAAACAGCCAAGCGAAGCGATACGCCCGAGCGAGCCAAGGCCTCGGACAAAGCCAAGTACACCTTTCCAATCGGCCGCCAGCCTGGCCAGATCGACCGCGTCAAAGTCGAGTGGAAGGTCGGCGGCGAGGTGATCGACATCGTAGACAAAAAAGAGCATCGGGAAAAATTAAGCGTCCAGTGCAATCTGGACTATGAAGAAAAAACCCTCCAAGTCTCCACCAGCCCCCAAGGCCTTTCCAGTTACCTCCGCTATTACAACCGGGCCGAGGCCGCTGAGCAGGTCGGCGAGCATGGATTCAACCTCGTTCTGCGTCCCGAGCGGAACTTGATTGCCGCGCAGATTTCATCGCAAAAGTCGCTGCTGTTTTCTCCAAGCGGCTGCCTGACAAAAAAAGAACTGGACCTGATCGACGTACACGGCAACAGCCTGCTTTTAGATCGTTTTCTGCCCGATAAGCCCGTGGCCGTGGGCGATGCATGGCAGCCGTCCCAGGAGTTGATGACCCAACTCTTAGGCCTCGACGAGGTGGGGCAATCGGACGTTAAATGCGAATTGAAGGAAATTACCGACAAGGTGGCCCGCTTCGAGATGAAAGGCACTGTATCAGGCGCGTCCGAGGGCGTAACCTCTGCTATCGAACTCAAGGCCCGCTATCGTTACGATCTAGGGCGCAAGTGCGTGGATTGGCTGGGAATGGTGGTCAGGGAGCGGCGCCAGGCCAGCCCGGTTTCCGATGGGCTCGACGTGGCGGCGCAGTTGCAGGTGCTCATTGTTCCCCTCGAGAAATCCAGCCATTTCGATGAAGCCGGCTTGAACGATCTTCACCTCCGCCCCGCCCCGGAATTAACACGGCTTTCGCACACCTCAAAAGAAGGCGGCTGGGAAATCGCCTACGACCGCAATTGGTACGTCATCCGCGATCAAAAGGGACAGGCCTCGGCCGTCCTCCGCAGAGTCGAACGGGGAGACCTCATCGCCCAGTGCAACGTTTCGGCTTTGTCCCCGGGCGATCCCGATAAATTCGTATCCCTGGAAAAATTCCAAGAGGATATCAAGTACGCCCTGGGCGATAGTTTCAAAGAGTTCGTCGAGGCCGGCCAGTCTGTCAACAAGGCGAACCATCGCGTGCTGCGGGTCGTAGTGCGCGGAACCGCCTCGGACCTGCCGATCGTCTGGAACTATTACCACATTGCCGACCGCCAGGGCCGCCAGGCCTCCTGCGTATTTACGTTTGAAGAAAAATACGCGGAACGCCTCGGCAAGGCCGACCTGGAACTGGTCGATTCGCTGCGGTTTAGCGAGGCCAAGCAATAACCTGAATTTTTTGCCGTATTGGAATCAAACCTCTCGCCGATTGCGACTGGATGCGTCGCTGCGAGACGAGCGAAGATCGCGCGTGCTACTGCACTAGCCTTCAAGGATCTCGGCTCACGCTAATGGGTTGGCACCTCCGTCGGAATACCAGGCGAGAGGCTCGATTCCATCGATCGATATTCACCAGGAATATCGGCACTTTGTCGCTCCCGCTTGCAACGTTTTTTCGTCGCTTGCACAAGAGCGTGCATTGTGTCTTTCCTATTCACAATTCTAATTCATGGAAAAACCAAAAACCACCCACCCACAAGGTGGATGCATGCGGCGATCCTTGGCGAGATAAATGTAATTGCTATAATTGGACAATTCATCCATATCCTGTATGCCCGTCAATTCGTGGAGATTCTTTGTGAGCAAAAAAACAGATGCCGCCAAATTGGTCCAGACTAAATTGGCCCTCGCCCAAAAGT
The DNA here is from genome assembly GCA_963838495.1 of Pirellulales bacterium. Taxonomy (GTDB): domain Bacteria; phylum Planctomycetota; class Planctomycetia; order Pirellulales; family Thermoguttaceae; genus JBEKIK01. Next base: position 226,503 of record CAWIRC010000002.1, read on the forward strand.
GCGAGCGGTTGATCAAAGTTTGCAAAAGCAAGCCCAGACAAAAAACCTTGAAAAATCAAGCGCACAGGTTCCGCCGCCAGGCCGAACAGTTGTCGCGAATGTAAGCTTCGCCCCCGACGTAGCAGGCACGCTCCGCGTGCCGTTGATATTTCCTGGTTTAAACGTATCAGGCACACTCCGTGTGCCGTTAGAATATGTAGCAGGCACGCTCCGTGTGCTGTTGATAATCCCTGGTCCCTACGCTCCGCGTGGGAACCCGCTAGGAATTTTTTTATGGCATCCCTGGCCGGACATTTGCTGGTTGCCTCGCAGAGCCTGCTGGACCCGAATTTCGCCAGAACCGTGGTCCTGCTCGTGCAGCATACCGACGAGGGCGCCCTGGGCGTGGTGGTAAATCGCCCCATCGGCAAAAGCGTGCAAGATCTCTGGCGCGAGGTGGGCGGCGGGCCCTGCACCAACACCCAGCCCGTCTACTTGGGCGGGCCGGTGCCCGGCCCGCTCATGGCCGTGCACAGCCAGGACTCACTCGGCGAGGTGCAAATAATCCCCGGCCTCTTCTTCTCCGCCTCCAAACAAAATCTCGATGCCCTGGTGATGCGCCCGGAACCAATTTTGAAAATATTCATCGGTCATTCCGGCTGGGGACCGGGACAGCTCGACTCCGAGCTCGAGCAAGGCGCCTGGCTCACCACCCCTTCCACGCCCGAACTCGTGTTCTTCGACAGCAGCGAACTCTGGGTCACCGCCTCCCGCCTCATCGGCCGCTCAATCATGCAATCCATGCTCCACGTCAAAAACATCCCCGACGACCCCACGGTAAACTGACAAACGGCGAGCAGCAGGCATAAGCCGGCTAAGCGATGAATAAAACCGCTTGCGGTTTCGCGATCACCTTCCAATACCCGCATCGCTCTTCGCATCCCCTTTAGAGCAGGGCATCCTCAATTACTGCGCTGCATTATCTCGAACTTTGCATTAGTCTATGGCCTCACCAGAGCGGGAATCAAAGAAATACAAGCAATCCGGATTTGCCGCCGGAATTATTGAATTTCCAGCTTTGTCGCCGTGGTTCGATTTCGCGCGGCAGATAAAGTGCATGTTTCCAGAGCAAAGGTGTAAATGCGATTCCGCCCCCAGCGATTCCACGGCCTCGACCACGGCCGGAATCTTGAGAGAATCTTCACTCACTGCGGATTGTTCTAATTGAAGATGCTCGGGCCGGACGCCCAAAACTATTTCTTTCCCGCTGTAATGTTGCAAAGCGGTTTTCCACCGTGAGGAAACCGGCCAAATAATCTCCTTGTTGCATTCAAACCGAAATATCAATCCTTCGCCGCTGCATTCGATCCGCCCGGGAAAAAAATTCATCGCCGGGCTGCCCATCTGGGACGCCACGAACCGGTTGGCCGGGCGGCGATAAAGAGTGTCCGGGTCGCCGACCTGCTGAACCTTCCCCTCCTTAAGCACCACGATCCGCCGGCCGACGGTCATGGCCTCGGCCTGATCGTGCGTGACGTAGATCATCGTGGCCCGCAGGCATTCTTCATGCAGGCGTACGATCTCCCGCCGCATCTGCTCGCGCAAGGGGGCATCGAGATGGGAAAGAGGCTCGTCGAGGAGAAAAATTTTGGGCCGCCGCACCATTGCCCGGCCCAGGGCCACGCGCTGCGCCTGCCCGCCCGAAAGCTCCCAAGTCTTGCGCTTCAATAGATCGCTAATCCCCAGCACGGCGGCGGCCTCGGCCACGCGGCGTTGTATTTCAGCCTTGTTCAAGCCCCGCATTTTCAAGCCGAACGCCAAATTGCCGTAAACATTCAAATGCGGATAAAGCGACTGATGCTGGAAAACCATGGCCACGTCGCGCCGTTGCGGAGGAAGATCGTTCACTATCCGCCCGTCAATATAAATCCTGCCTTCACTGGGATTTTCCAAACCGGCTATAAGCCTCAGCGCGGTGGTCTTCCCCGAGCCCGACGGCCCGGCCAAAACCACCCGATCCCCGTCGGCCGCCTCCAAGCAAAGATCGTCCAAAGCCCGGATCTTTCCGGCAAAGATTTTGCCCAGGTTTTGTAAAGTCAAGGCGGCCATATCGGTTCTATCGCCGTGTGTTTATAATTAGCATAATATACAATATTATTCCTATATCATTCAATAAGCAGTATGCATGACATCCACATCTAAAAATCGCATCTCCCCTCTTGGGACCGTCTATTGCGCCGCTGCCGCCGTTTTCTACACGATAAGCAGCATCTGCATGCGACAAGTCGCCGCGCTCGATTGCGATCCCGGCTGGGCCGTTTGCGTGAAAGAATCAATCACCGTGCTGGTCATCGGACCCTGCCTGATTTATCGGGCGGTCCGCGGCCTGCGAGTGCTTCCGCCGCTTAAAATATTATTTATCCTGCTGCTCGCCGGGCTGGCCGATCAGTTGCTGGGCAACCTGGGCTGGCAATGGTCGGTGGGAATCGTGGGCCTGGCCGTGACGGTTCCCGCCGTCTTCGGAACGATGATCATTGGCGGCGCCATTTTCGGACGAATCATGTTGGGCGAAAAGGTAACGCCCCGCTCCATGCTCGCCATCGCTTTGCTCCTCCTTTCCATTGTCTTGCTCAGTCTGGGCGCGGAGTCGGCGGGTACAATGACGGCTCAATCCGGCCCGGCTTCCAATAACTTGCCGGTTGTCGTGGCCGTGGCCGTCGCCGGCATAGCCGGAATAGCTTATGCCCTCCTGAGCATCGCCATCCGCCACACCATGAACGCCGCCGCGCAGCAAAGCACCCTGATGTTCATCATTACCGGCATCGGCACCATAACCCTGGGACCCATCAGCATCCACCGCCTGGGCTGGGACGGCCTGCTGGCCACCTCCGGAGAGCAACTCACCTGGCTCATTGCAGCGGGAATTTTCAACCTCCTGGGTTTCATAGGATTCACCAAGGGCCTGTATTTGACCACCGTGGTTCACGCCAACGCGCTCAGCGCCTCGCAGGTGGCCATGGCCGCCGTGGCCGGCATCCTTATCTTCCAAGAATCGCCCAATCTATGGCTGCTGACGGGCGTGATCCTTACCCTTTTGGGCATTTTCCTCGTTGACCGGCCCGCAGCCGAGGAACTCGTCGATCGGGTCATATAGATTGTAGATTGCCGGGAAATCAGTTATTTTATAGGTCATAAGTGATGACTTAAAATAACGGGGATAGTATTATGTGCACATTTGGATAAGGAGACAACTTCATGACCGGTTCCTCAATCCGAACCATCGCGGCTTTTTCGTTGTTGTTGATATTGTCGCCGATCTATTTGCGCGGCGCCGAGCCGACCGCGACCATAACCGTCCAGGCTGACCGGCCCGGCGCCCGGATCAGCCCAACCATGTGGGGCGTGTTCTTCGAGGACATAAACTTCGGCGCCGACGGCGGCCTATATGCCGAACTGGTGAAAAATCGCTCCTTCGAGTTTCCCGCCCCCATGCTCGGCTGGAGCAACGTTGCAACAGGCAATCGGGCAAGCTTAGCGGAAATCCACGACAGCGATCCATTCAACCCGGCCAATCCGCATTACCTCCGCGTGAAGGTCTATCCGGACTGCAAGGGCAGCATGATCAGCAACGAGGGCTTTCGCGGCATGGGCATCCGCAAAGGCGAGGACTATGCCTTTTCAGCCCAGATCCGCGCGGTCGAAGGCGCCCGACATTGAGGATCGAGCTGGCCTCCCCTGACGGCCGCAAATTGGCCGAGGCGCAACTCGCCGGCTTCACCAAAAATTGGAAAAAATACTCCGCCACCCTGCACGCCGCGGCCACCGAACCTAAAGCCAGGCTCAACATCTTCATCGAAGGGCAGGGGGCGGCAATCGACTTCGACATGGTCTCCCTGTCCCCAGTAAAAACCTGGAAAAACCGGCCCGGCGGGCTGCGGGCCGACATGGTCGAGATGCTCGCCGAGTTGAAGCCCGGTTTCGTACGCTTCCCGGGCGGGTGCATCGTCGAGGGCCGATGGCTGGACGAGCGTTACCAGTGGAAAAACACCATCGGCGAACCTGCCCAGCGGAAGCTGATTGTCAACCGCTGGAACAACGAATTCCGCCACCGGCTCACGCCCGACTATTTTCAATCCTTCGGCCTGGGGTTTTTTGAGTTTTTCCAGCTCTGCGAGGATATCGGCGCCGAACCGCTGCCGATACTCAACTGCGGCATGGCCTGCCAGTTCAATTCCAGCGAGTTGGTCCCCCTGGACCAGTTGGGACCCTACATCCAGGACGCCCTGGATCTGATCGAGTTCGCCAACGGCCCGGCCACAAGCGAGTGGGGCAAACGGCGCCGAAATGGGCCACCCCCAGCCGTTCAACATGAAACTGCTCGGCGTCGGCAACGAACAGTGGGGACCCCAGTATTTCGAGCGCTACGAACCGTTCGCCAAGGCGATAAAGGCAAAATACCCGGAAATCAAGCTCGTCTCCAGCGCCGGTCCCGGACCCGACGGCCCGAACTTCGATCTGGCATGGCAGAAGCTCCGCGAACTAAAGGCCGACATCGTCGACGAGCATAATTACGCCAACCCGGCCTGGTTCTTTAACAACGCCGGCCGCTTCGACAAGTACGACCGCAACGGGCCGAAAGTCTTCATGGGTGAATACGCGGCCCAGTCGGTCGGCATCGCCAGGCCGGACAACCGCAACAATTGGGAGTGTGCGCTATCGGAAGCCGCCTTCATGACCGGACTGGAGCGCAACGCCGACGTGGTTGTAATGTCCTCATACGCCCCGCTTTTCTCTAACGCCGACGCCTGGCAATGGACCCCCGACTTGATCTGGTGCGACACGCTGAATGTCTACGGCACGCCCTCCTATTACGTGCAGCAGATTTTCAGCCGCAACCGCGGCGACGTCTTGCTGCCGGTCAGCATAAGCGGCGAACCGGCCGACTCCAAAAAACCCGGCCTCTACGCCACGGCCAGCCGGGACGAAAGATCCGGCGAGTTGATCATCAAAGTCGTGAATTCCGCGGCCGAGCCCGTGCAAACCGCCGTGCAACTGAAAGGGGCCGAATCAATCGCCGGCAAGGCCGACGTTACCGTCCTCACCGGGGCGAATCTCACCGACGAAAACTCCTTTGCCGAGCCCAAAAAAGTCGCACCCGCAACTACAATCCTCGAAGGCGTCGGGCCGGAATTCAAATTCACTTTCAAACCTTGGTCGGTGACGGTCTTAAGAATAGCCGCGGGAGAGCGGCGGTAGTCGCGAGCTGTGCAAGCAGATCGCGAAACCGCAAGCGGTTTCAAGCGGAAATTACCGCAATTGCTGGGACGGCAGTTCAACTGCCGTCCCAACTTAGCGGCTTTTATCCAGATTTGGCTCTTTTCACCAGCCAAACCATCTCTGCACCAGAGACGGAACTCCCGTGAAGTAGAGATACGCACCTATGATGCAAACCAGGATGAAGGCCGATGTCACCAAGTCGATGGGATGCCAGCTTTCGTGGGTAACGCGCTTGTCTTCCGCAGTGGCCGTGCCGTAGGTCAGACCCTGAATATGCTCGTAGCTGGGCTTCTTGGTAATATAACTGACCACGATCATCACCACGATCGATACGATGGTAATCAGCACGCTGAAGTATTGGAAAAAGATGTGATTTATAATCCAGAGGAAAGAGCCTTCGGTATACATGTTGCCGACCCAATCTGGGAATTTATCCAGTCCTAATGTGACGGGCGTATCGACAAGCATGCGGAAAAGCCCAAGGATAAATCCGACAATCATCGCCCAAAGGCAACCCTTGGCATTAAGCCGTTTGAAAAACACGCCGAAGAAGAAGACCACGAAAATTGGCGGCGCCAAATAACCTTGGATGGATTGCAGGTATTCGTACAAGCTTGTAGCACCCTTTACAACTGGAATCCAAGCAATGGCGATTAGTACCATGACAAACGTGGCGATACGGCCCATACGAACAATCTCGGTCTGCGATGCCCTGGGGCGGATTTTTTCATAAAAATCGACCGTAAACAGCGTCGAGCAGGCGTTGAACACCCCGGCCAGCGATCCCATCAATGCCGATAGCAACCCCGCCACCACTATCCCGCGCAAACCCGCCGGCAATAGCTCCTTGACCATCATGGGAAAGGCCCCTTGCACGGCTGTGGGAATGGCCTTATGCGTTACGGGATCGATCAAGGGCACGAGTTTCCCGGTGTGGGCGTCGATCATATACTGTAAACCCGGCACCTTCCCGCTTAAAGCCAAGGCATAGCAGATCATGCCCGGAATAATGAACAAATACACCGGAGTCAGTTTCAGGAAGCCAGCGCAGATGCTGCCGCGGCGGGCAATCGTCTGGTTCGGGGCGCCCAACGCCCGCTGGATGATGTATTGATCCGTGCACCAATACCAAAGCCCGATCACCGGAGCGCATATCGCCATGCCCAACCAGGGGAAATAACTGTTGAAATACCAGGCTTGTTTCACGATTTCCCCCGCGGCATTTTTTTCTATAATCGGGGCCCACGTGCCCTCCTGCCCCGGCGGAATAAGCGGCTTCCACAGGTTGAACATTTCCGATCCGCAGATGTTGCGCAGTTCCGTCCAGCCGCCCAGCTTTATCAGCCCGTAGACCGTAAGTGTGACCGAACCGATGATCAACACGATCGCCTGTACCGAGTCGTTATAAGCCACCGCCCTCATGCCGCCAAGCATTGTGTACAAACCGGTCAATACGATCACCAGCACCGAACCGATCCAAAAACTATCTATATGGATATTACCCCAATCTATTCGCATGCCCGGCAATAGGATGCTGAACACCAGTCCCCCGGCAAATATGCCAACTGCAATCTTCGATACGATAAAAGTGACGATCGACACGAGAGACAGAACATAACGCGAACTTGCAGAAAATCGTTTTTCCAAGAATTCCGGCATCGTAAAGACCATCGACCTGGCGTAAAACGGCACGAATACCCAGGCCAACACCAAAAGACACCAGGCATGGAATTCGTAATGCGCCATTGCTACCCCGTCTTTTGCCCCCGAGCCGGCCAAACCGACGATGTGCTCCGAACCGATATTCGAGCAGAAAATCGAAGCCCCGATGACCCACCAACCCAAATTCCTCCCCGCCAGGAAGTAATCAGTAGCGGTTCTTTTCGCCCGGCTGACCACCCACCAGGCCACTCCCAAAAGAATGCAGAAATAAATTCCCAGCGTCACCCAATCCCAGAGTTCCAAGGCGTGCGCAGACGCGGCAGGCACATTGTCAACGGCAAAAAAAGGCATGAAACTGTTCATAAGACTTCCCTGTATGTTATGATGAAAAGCTCCGGGCCGTGTATCCGGAAAATATGTTTATCCAGCAGCACGGACTGCATGGGTTTTTATTCGCATTTTCCACCGCTCGCAAGCGACCGGGCTATTTGAATATAAGTAGCCGGCGGTCAACGACCGCCGGAAAAAAATCCGAATCCCCTCCGGCGGTTGTTAGCAGCCAGCTATTTTATGCAACTTAATTCTGACTCTAGATAAACGTTTCCATTATCAATTAAAACGGCAAACGCGGCGTATATAACCCCGGCGTGTCTTGCGTGGCGTGGTATACCTCCATACCCAGGTAATTGCCAAATGCCTCCCAAAGCACGTTGCCCACGTGCTCCTGGGTTATCGCCACGTGATGCGGGAAATATCGCACCAGCACGTCGCGATACAGACGCTGCAAGTTGGGAATCCGGCACCAGCCGTAGCCGCCGAAGGTCACCGCCGGGTTGTCTTCGATCCGTCCCTGGGCGATGGCGACTTTCCACTGCCCTTCCGGGCTCTTGAGTGGCGCGGCACAGCGTCAACGGCGAGGGTTTGGCGATAAACTCCACCGTGCCTTCCGAGTCTTCGTACTTTGCCGCGCCGCTGGAGGCGATTATCTCCTGCACACCCAGCTTTATCGGCGTCTTGGCAAACGACTTGGGGAATACCCCGCAGTGCCAAATGTTGGCCAGTTCATCGTCGCTGTTGTGCAGGTTGTTCCAGTCGGCCAGTCCGGCCGGTGTGCCAGAGGCCAACATGCAGGCGTGCATCGAAAGCGTACCGAGAATGTCCGATTCGCACGCGCAGGGCACGCCCTCGTCGCCCAGCCGGCTCATGGTCGTGCAACTGCATACCCCGTAATTCGCCTGGATCGAGGTCCAGCATTGAATTGCCATGGCGTCCAGGTCCTGCTCGTCCCGCCATCTGCGCAGGAACAACTCCAGCTTGGCGCTGCGCACCAGGCTGGCCGGGCTTGACCGCCGAGGTGTCGGCATAAAGATTGATTTGTTTCACGATTTCGTGCACCTTCGGGTCGTCGTCGCGGTATTTGTTCGCCCCGGCGATGGCCTCGCTCAGATCGAGCACAACTGTGGTCGGGCCGACGAGTTGCAGTTGTTTTTCATTGAAGCGGCAAGTCCAAAAGTTGTCGGGGCGGGTGCCCACTTGCCCGTATCGGGCGTTTTTCACGCCCTGCACTACCCGGCATACCCGCATGAACCAGTCGATGTCCTTGGAAAACGAGGCGTCGGAAGGAAAGCAAATCGGACGCTGCCCAACGCTGTATTTGGCCCCGGTCTGGCGCAGGACCTCGCCAATGGAAAGCAGCCCGCAGAAGGCATCGCGGCGCCGGGTCTTCATAGTCAATACTTCTTCTTCCTGGCAACCGAAAATCATGATCGGCACGCCCAAGCCGGCTTTGCGAACCGCCCAGGCCGCCGATGTCTCGTCGCCGAAATTTACCGCCCCGATCACGATCCCCTGCACGTTGTTCCGCCGGAACAGGTCCGCGCAAATCTCCGCCTCCTTCCGATTCTCCACGCACCCGACCTTGGTTTGCTCCGCGCTCGGAACTACTACCTTGACGCCCAGCTTTTGCATGGCATCGATGGTCTGTTGGCGCATTGAGGCGGCCAGTTCGGCGCTAAAAAATCCGCGATTGGCGGGTATGAATCCCAATGTAATGTCTTTTTTCAACAAGGTCATGAGTGGTCCCTTTGAATATGGTTTTCAGTTTTCGGTTTTCATTTTTAACTTTTGCGCTATTTTTGTCCGTATCGTTCATGATATCGTTTATACCATTTTTCGGCTTCATGGGGAGGGATCTCGCGGGGCCGGCCGATTTGCATCGCCAAATGCACGGTTTTAGCCACGTCTTCCACCATTACCGCCGCCTTTACGCCGCCTCCGGACTGTGCGCCCCAAGCAAACACCCCGTGATTGCCCAGCAAGATGGCCGGGGCCCGCCCGCGATATTTCACGATTGCCTCGCCTATGTGGTCGCCCTCGTTGTCGATATACGGCGCACAGGGAATTTCCTGCCCGAACTCGTCGGCAATCGCCGTCAGGCAAAGCGGAATCGGCTTGCCCACAGCCGCAAATGCAGTCGCGTAATTGCTGTGAGTATGAATGACCGCGCCTATCTCGGGCATGTTCCGGTATAAATAAAGGTGATGCGGCAAATCCACGCTGGGGCGAAGTCCCGAATCCGATTACCTCGCCGCTGTCCAGTTCCACCTCCACAAGGCACTCGGGTGTAAGCTTATCGTAATCCATGCCCGAGGGCTTGACAACCAGGCGCCCGCACTGCCGGTCCAATCCGCTGGCATTGCCCGAGTGCATGCTCACCAGTCCCGTGGCCGGAAGGAGCCTGTTGATTTGGCACACTTTTTCGCGAAGTTCGTCGATGTTCATTCGTGGGTGGGTAAATGAATGCAAGACGTCGGTGTGTTCACTGGAATTTAACCCCCGGTGTATTCACCGGTAACAAACCCCCGGTGTACTCACCGGGGGCTAAATATTAGTCCGTTTTTCGCACCCTGTGTCGGATATTTATCAGGTCTTTCATCACGTGGAATAACTTGCCTTCATAACCTTTGGTTCCAAAGGCGTCGTGCAGCGTCAGGTAAAGCTGATACAGGTCGGCATAGGTTCTAGCGGCGGCTTTATTGGGCCGGAATACGGTTTCCTTGACCCCCGTCATCTTTCGCTGCGCCTGCTCCGTGGTCTTATACGCCCCGCCCACTACCGCGCCGAAAATGGCCGCCCCCAAGGCGCACGTCTGCGGCGACCGGCTGATCTTCATGGGCCGGTTGCACACGTCGGCATAAATCTGCATCACAAAGGGATTCTTCTCGGCAATCCCCCCGCAGTTCACCACTTCATTCACCGCCACCCCATATTCCTCGAAACGGTTGATGATCCTGAGGGCCCCAAACGCCGTGGCCTCAACCAACGCCCGGTAGATCTCCGCCGCCGTGGTGTGCAAGGTCTGTCCCACCAGCAGCCCCACCAGCAACGGATCGACCAGGATCGTGCGGTTGCCGTTGTTCCAGTCCAGGGCCAGAAGCCCCGACTCGCCGGGCAGGAGTTTTTCGGCCTCGCGGCTGAGATTGGCGTGCGGATCGCCCTTGGCGGTGTATTGCGATGGGCAAAGGTATTTCACAAACCAATTGAAAATGTCCCCAACGGCCGATTGCCCCGCCTCCAGTCCGAACATCCCCGGAATAATCGAGCCCGGCACTATGCCGCACAGGCCGGGAATGTCGGGCAAGGCACCGTCCTGCGGCGCCACCATCATGTCGCACGTGCTGGTGCCGATGATCTTTACCAAAGTGCCCGGCTTTATCCCCGCCCCCACTGCGCCCATGTGGCGCGTCAAATGCCCCCACGGCCACCGGCACCCCTTCCGGCAGGCCGGTCTTCCGCGCCGCCATGGCCGTCAATTTACCCGCCAATTGATCCGATGTAACCGCCCGCGCCGCGTAACGGTCGCGAAGATCGGCCAGCGCCGGATCGAGTTGCGCCAGGAAACTTTTGCTCGGCAGTCCTCCCCACGCGTCGTTGTACATGGCCTTGTGCCCGGCCGCGCAAATGCCCCGCGGCATCGTGTGCGGATCAACATTGCCGGTAATAAATCCCGGAACAAAATCGGCCAACTCCACCCAGGAATACGCCGCCGCAAAAACCTTGGGCGCCGTCCGCTTGCAGTGCAGGATTTTAGACCAGTACCATTCGCTGCTGTATGTCCCGCCGCACTTGGCCAGATAACCCTCTCCCGACCGCGCGGCCTTCTCCGTGATCTCCGCCGCCTCGGCATGGCCCGTGTGATCTTTCCACAACCAGGCATGGGCGGCCAGGTCTTTGCGGAACTCCGGCCTTAAGGCCAAAGGCGCCCCTTGAAAATCCACCGGTATCGGCGTCGAGCCGGTGGTGTCCACCCCGATCCCGATCACGTCTTCCCCTGAAAAGCCCCGTAGCTTTTTGGCGGCTGACATCACGCGGCGAACCGAATGATAAAAACCCTCGATATAATCCGCCGGATTTTGCCGCGCCAGGTTGGGATCCTTTGAATCCAGCAGAATGCCCGCCTCGCCGCTGGGATATCCATACACGCAGGAAGCGACTTCCCCGCCGTCGGCCGTGTTGACCAGTAATGCACGCACGCTGTTTGTTCCGTAATCCACCCCGATTGCATACTTTCGTTTCCCGCGTTTAGCCATGAAATGAACCCGTTTCAAGATGTTGCATTGTTTTGAATGTAATTAACAGAATGAATGTGCCTTTCTAATCGCTCCGCATGGACTCCATTTAGGTCCGGGATTGTGAAAAATGGGACAGGCGCTTTGGATATCTCATTCACTCGGAATTTGAAAGAATTCGGGCTGGAGCCGGTTTCACTTTTCACAACCAATAGAGTTTGATCGACAATCTCTCATATTAAAACAATTGTGATGCGGAGTTTCAACAGTCCTCCTGCCGGAAATACAAAATTTCAAAAAATAAGGGCTCTAACAGAACCTCCCCTCCCCGGGCACCAAACGCAGTTTGGTCGGGGGAGGGCGAAGGCGTCTATGAATACTTGGGCTTGTTAATGTTCCTAGGTGATTTTGTGTCCCTTCGCAGTGGGAAGGCAAATCATGCGGCCGTTAAGATCAGTGCACAGTTGACGGCGGTGCGATTACCATCCCATCACCCATGCCTATGTTGTCAACGCCCGGCAAACAGGCCGTTTTTTTCAACCGATCCGTCCCGTCCCACCCATAAGAGTGGTACAGGCTCGGCCCCCCTTTTTAAAATCCCGCGCGTTTTTAGTATAATAAATGGTCCAATTATAATTGTTTTTGGCTTAAATTACGACTCCTTAAGTCAACTATTTTCGCAATAACAATCTTGATATTTCCTATATTTTGTAATAATCTTTAAATAATGCGTAGATGAGACTACTTGCCTGATTGATGCCCGAAATTAAAAAGAATATATGCGATAATTGGAAATCAGTCTCATTCGCGTATGTTCAACATGAAATTCCATGGATTTATATTATTATGGACGGTATTCGCAAAGTTGCCTTGCTGATCGAAACTTCCCGGGAATATGGCCGAGGGGTATTGCGCGGTATTGTGAGTTATGCACGGCTCCACGGACCATGGGCGTTTTATGTTACGCCGGGCGATTTTGAACAGGCCTTGCCGGAAATGAAACATTGGGGCGGCACTGGCATTATCGCCAGGATCGAAACCCAAAAAGTCGCCGATGCCATCCTCGCCACCGGCTTGCCCGTGGTGGCCTTGGACCTTTCCGAAAAACATCTCGCCCCCGGCAATCCCCTCTCGCAAATTTGCGAACTATACACAGACTCCTACCATGCCGCTCAACTGGCCGCGATTCACCTCATGGAAAGGGGGTTCCGCAATTACGCCTTTGTAGGCATCGCCGACCGCATCTGGTCCAAACGCCGCCGCGACAGCTTCATCAAACACATCACTCAAGCCGGCTTCAAAAACCATATTTACGAGCCCCCCAAAAACAAACACGACCGGGAATGGGGCCGCGAACAAAAATTCATGGCCGAGTGGCTCCGCACCCTGCCGAAACCCATCGGCCTTATGGCCTGCAACGACGACCGCGGCAGGGATGTACTCGAAGCCTGCCGCGCCGCCAATCTCAGCGTCCCTGAAGAAGTGGCCGTCATCGGCGTGGATAACGACTCCATCTTGTGCGAACTCGCCAATCCCGCCCTCTCCTCCGTGGTCCTCAACGCCGAGCACGGCGGGTTCGAAGCGGCGGCCTTGCTCGACCGCCTCATGTCCGGCCGGGCGGAGCCCCCCGAGCGCATCATCGTCGAACCCCTGCAAGTAGTCGCTCGCAGATCAACCGACGTGGTGGCCCTCGAAGACCTTGAAGTGGCGCATGCCCTGCGATTCATTCACGAAAATGCGGGCCGTGCCATCCAGGTAAATGACATCGTCAATGCCCTGGGTATCTCCCGGCGCACTCTGGAAATCCGCTTCCGCCGCGCAATCGGCAAATCAATGAATGAAAAAATCCAACAAGCTCATCTGGAACGAGCTAAAAAACTGCTCCTGGAAACCGACCTGCCACTGCCTAAAGTCGCCGAAGCGGCAGGCTACAACAGCACAAGCTATTTGGCCGTCGTCTTTCACAAGGCTTTCGCCATGACCCCCGCCAAATACCGCACCTACGCCCGAAATAGATAATGCAAAGGGCAAATGCCCTTCTCTCTCCTCCAGACCAGACGCTTTAAGCCTGGAATCAGGAATATTTCACATTCATTCTCCGGCCGCGAACCTATTCCTTGAGCCGCCGGGCAAGCAGCGGGATCTATGGGCCGGGATTTTTCAAGTACACATATCCCCGCATCGTCCCGCCCTCTTCAACCGATTCGGACGCCGGTTCGCTGGGAGTTTCGTAGTTGACCAGCCGTATTTCCCCCTCATCGGCGGCCTTATACAAGGGAATTTCCACAAAAAACCCGGGTGCTGCATCGCAAGGAATCGACAATTCCAACAGAAACCGCCGCCCCTTGCGGGCATATACGTTCTGAGCGGAATCGTAACGTAACCATCTCCGTCATCCCTGGCCGGATCAATCCAATTCTTATCTATAAGATTTCGCATTCCGTCCGCGGCGATTTCAAAGACCGTCCAATCCAGGCGTTTAAGCCCCCGGGCTTCTCGGCCGATTTGAATCTGCACGTCGATGCGGCAAATTTCGCCGTCTTCCTCGACCGAGAAGGCCTGGGCGAAAGATTGCCCCGCTGCAAGCCGGATCGGTTCGATCTTTCCCCTCGCCGATTCTTGCCGGCACATCCCTTCCACCCGTATCGCCCGAGCGTCTGGAGACGCCGGGGAGCGATACAGCCCGATCCGCGCTCTTTGCAACCACACAAGCCGGGTCGAAATCATCTCTCCCATCCCGCTCGGCCACTGGTCGGCGTAACGCACGCCCATCGACTCGGCCGGTATGCCCTCCCGCATGTCCCGCTCGAATTTCACCAGGTTCTTCCAGATGTTTTCAGTGTAACTAATCCCTTTTTGCGTATTTACAATTAAAAGTCCGCTCATCATTGCAAATAGAATTCGCGGAACATGGAATTTTTGCGCAGGGCTGCCATGCGCCTCATACAAAAAAAACACAAGCGGCAAAACAATCGCGGACAAGGTGATGTACCGCGTTTCGTAACCGCCCATCGATCCTATATGCGCCCGCCCATAACCGATCGCCGCCGCCAATACGATAATCCCCGCAAAAAACAGCAAAAAACCCATTGCCCGCAAGCGCTGGGCAGGCTGGGTGCGGAAAACCGTCAGGCACTTCCGAATGATGATTGCGCAAACCAAAATAATTAGAAATCCGGAGAGGGGCCAGATTTCCTTGGCCGCCGGTCCGATGCCGAAACTGAGGAACTCCACGCCCGTGCTGAGCGATGCGTAAACCCCCATATAACCCGGACTGGCCCCCAGGCCGTGCAAATAAAATCCTACCAGCGCGGCAACCATCGCCGCGCAGGCAAATATCGTCAAGGCCTCTTTTTTGCCCCCCGGCGAGCCGCTTTTCCACTTGCAGGCCGAGGCATACAACAACCAACACGCCATCGGCGGCAGGAATACCAAACCGTACGAACCGCACAGCCCCAGCAAAACGAGACAAACTGTCAGAAGCACTGCCGATCTCAAGGTAATTTGGCTTCCGCAGCGAAGAACGATCATCAGGACCGCCCCTTCCAGAACGGCCGAGGTGACGAAGTTCAACTGAAAGCCCCAAATCAGATTGTCGAATTGCCCCCAATTGAGCAGCACCAGCGGAAAAAAGGCGTCGCAAAGCCTGGTCCGCCCCCGCACCGCCCGCGCCGCCTGCATCATTGTCAGCGACAGCCCGCTCAGCATAAACACGTTGAAAAAGCACCCGGCGCGGAACTCAAACCCGGTCAACGCCCCAAGTCCCAGGTATATCAATCGCGGCAGGAACATGCGGTGCTCGTTGTGTTGCGACCATAGCCACGCGAGCGTTACCGGTTCGTCGCCTGTTGCCTGGCCCATCCAAAGCCATTCATCTCGTCCAAATGGAAAAGGCAGGCCGTATATGGCGACAAAGCCGAAGGCCGCCAAGGTCAAAGCGGCCCAAATCGCCCAAGCGCCCAAGACCTGGCGGTCTGTTCCGCCGAGTATCTTGTGCACCGCAACCAAAAGCCCCGTTGGAGAAGGGCAATATATTGTTTTTCGCATCGACATCCATGCACCCGTTTATTGAAATCTCAGATTTTTAATATCACGTTGGGACGGGAGTTGTACTCCCGTCCCCGACAGCAAAATGGGGGCGACAGTACAACTGTCGCCCCAACGCGATGTGATTTTGGCAATCTGAGTGTCAATAGCCCCGTTGCTTGCAACCAATAGAAATCCCCAAGCAATCGGGCTGATCGAGGGGCATTTTATAGTCCGTATCGCATATCTACTCAATACGAATTTGCCCGCAGAAAGCGGGGGGGATAATACCCGTAGACTCCCCGGACTTGCAATCCGCATCGCCGGGAATTATCGTTTGTTTACGGAAACTGCCCGCCGAAATCGGCTTTTGCATCGGGCCCTTGTGTTTCTCGATTCAAAAACGGAGTCCCCGCACCCATGTATGAATCCAAACCCGCCTACCGCAATCCTTTTCTCTGGGTCCCATCCAGCTATCTCGCCATGGGCCTGATCTACGTCGCCGTGGGCAGCGTCGCCAACGTGATGTTCAAAAACATGGGCATGGACAACGCCCAGGCCGCCTTCTGGTCCAGCATCTTGGGCTTTCCGTACACGTTCAAATTCATCTGGGCCCCGCTCCTGGAACTCTATAAGACAAAGAAGTTCTTCGTCGTGCTGATGCAGTTCTGCCTGACGGTGAGCATGGTGGGCGTGGCATTCGCCCTGCTGCTGCCGGGAATGACCTGGATTGCGCCCGTCTTGTTGCTCCTGGCAGCCTCGGCAATTCTGGGCGCAACGCAAGACATCGGCTCGGACGGCGTGTATGTGACGACGCTGGTTCCCAGGGATCAGGCGAAGTACACGGGCTTTCAAAGCATGTGCTGGAACGCGGGCGCACTGCTTGCCGCGGGGCCGCTGATCTATTTCACCGGCGTGCTGCATGAAGGTTATTCCTCATTTTCAATGCGCGAAATCACCAGTCCATCCGCTTTCATGGAGAAAGTGCAAGAGAAGAAAGATCCTGTTTCGGCCTTCTTGTCCGACAAATTTGAAAAGTTCGCTCAAGAAAACAAGGATAAACACAACGACTCTGAAAAACCCGACGCACCGCAAAAGGACGCGATTTTGCTGCAATGGCTCAACAGAATCGTCGAAGGGCCGTGCATATACGATAAAGAGCGATTCCAGAATATTACATTAAGGCCCGAGACGGCCGCTCTATTATCGGAAGAGCTACAGGGAGACAGACTGTCGCATCTCAATCGCCTGCTGCTCGAGGACGCATATCCGGATGATTTTCTGAAGCGTCAAAATCCATGGAACTGGAACAAATCATGGATGTCAATCATGCTGATTATCGCCGGATTGCTGCTCTTTGCCGGGGCATATCACACCCGCATTCTGCCGCCTGGCGCCAAGGCACTCGACGCTCCCAAAAGTTTCGCCGACGCGATGGGCACCTTTGGCCACGCCTTCCTCACCTTCTTCCAGAAAAAAGACGTCTGGCTGATGATCGCTTTTGCGTTTTTCTATCGCACCGGCTTTGGCTTGATCGATAAAATAGGCCCGCTGTTCATGATCGACGAGCGTGTAAAGGGCGGACTAGGGCTCAGCAATGAAATGCTCGGCACCATTAACGGCACCATAGGTTTCGCCGCGTTTATCGTCGGCTCCATCCTCGGCGGCTGGTTTGTATCGCGGGCGGGATTGAAAAAATCACTCTTAATCTTGTGCCTCTGCCTGAACGTTCCCAACGTCACTTTCCTCATCCTCAGCCAACTGTTGCCGACTAATTTATATCTCATCGGCGCAGTTGTAACGTTCGAAAAGCTCTGCTGGGGAATCGGCTGCGTGGGACACATGATCTACATGATGCAGCAAATCGCGCCCGGGCCGTATAAAACCGCCCACTACACTATCGCCACCGCGCTTATGGCGCTTGCATGATGTTCACTGGGATGATCAGCGGCAAGATTCAAGAATGGGTCGGTTATCAATGGTTTTTCATCATCGTCCTGATTGCCGCTGTGCCTTCCATAATCGTTACCCTCCTCGCTCCCTTCCACCACCCCGATTCCGCCGGACCCGGCGCCGCTGTGGCTACGGAAGATTTGAAACCATAAACTTATTTAGCCATAAACTTATTAATTCATAAACTTATTTAGCCCCCGGTGAATACACCGGGGGCCAGGAGAAATTCACTTCTCATGCGTTACGGCCATTTCGACGACAAAAAACGCCAGTACGTCATCACCACCCCGCAAACTCCCTTGCCCTGGATCAACTACCTCGGCTGCGAGGCCTATTTCGGCATCATCTCCAACACCGCCGGGGGCTACTCCTTTTACCGCGACGCACGCATGCGCCGGCTCACCCGCTACCGCTACAACAACGCGCCCTTCGATTTCGGCGGCCGATACATCTACATCCGCGACAACCAAAGCGGCCGATTCTGGTCCCCATCCTGGCAACCCACTAAGAGCGATCTGCAAAACTACGAGTGCCGCCACGGCCTGGGCTACACCACAATCAGCTCGACCTGCGAGCGCATCGAGGCCGAGACCTGCTATTTCGTCCCCCTGGGCGAGAATTTGGAAATCTGGCGGCTGCGGGTGACCAATCGCCGCCGCAAGCCCGCCAAACTCTCCCTGTTTTCCAGCATCGAATTTTGCCTCTGGGACGCACAGGACGACGCCACCAACTTCCAGCGCAATTTCAGCATCGGCCAGGTCGAAATCGAAAACGGCGTCATATATCACAAGACCGAATACCGCGAACGCCGCGACCATTTCGCATATTTCGCCTGCTCGGCAAAATTGGCCGGGTTCGACACCCAGCGCGACGTCTTCCTCGGCCCTTACCGCGGTTGGAAAAATCCCGCCGCAGTCGAGCGCGGCAGGTCGTTCAATTCCGTTGCCCACGGCTGGGCCCCCATCGGTTCGCATCACGTAAAACTGAACCTCAAGCCCGGCCAAACCAAGGAAATCATCTTCATCCTGGGCTACCAGGAAAATCCGGTAAGCGAAAAATTCAATCCCCCCGATTCCCAAACCATC
Source organism: Pirellulales bacterium (assembly GCA_963838495.1). Taxonomy (GTDB): domain Bacteria; phylum Planctomycetota; class Planctomycetia; order Pirellulales; family Thermoguttaceae; genus JBEKIK01. The sequence goes on from CAWIRC010000002.1 coordinate 245,053, forward strand.
AACAAACGCACAGTCAAGCCGCTTATTACCAAATATCTCGACGCCGAAAACGTAGAGGCCGCCTTGCAAAAACTGGCCGAATACTGGGACGGCCTGCTTAACATCTACCAGGTGAAATCGCCCGACCTGCACGCCAACCGCATCGTCAACATCTGGAACGCGTACCAGTGCATGGCCACCTTCAACGTCTCGCGCTCGGCCTCGTTTTACGAGTCGGGCATCGGCCGCGGCCTGGGGTTCCGCGATTCCAACCAGGACCTCTTGGGATTCGTGCACATGGTCCCCGCCCGCGCACGAGAACGGATTTTGGACCTGGCCGCCACGCAATTGAAAAGCGGCGGCGCGTTCCACCAATATCAGCCCCTTACAAAACGCGGAAATAACGACATCGGCTCCGGTTTCAACGACGACCCGCACTGGCTCATCCTCGGCGTGGCCGCCTATATCAAGGAAACCGGGGACTGGGGCATCCTCGACGAGCAGGTGCAGTTCGAAAACGAACCCGGCAGCGAGCAGCCCCTTTACGAGCATCTCCGCCGCAGTTTCAACTATACCCTGGAGCGGCTCGGCCCCCACGGTCTCCCGCTTATAGGCCGCGCCGACTGGAACGACTGCCTGAACCTCAACTGCTTTTCCGACTCGCCCGGCCAGTCCTTCCAGACCACGACCAACAAGGACGGCAAAGTGGCCGAGTCGGTTTTCATCGCCGGCTTGTTCGTGCTGGCCGCCAAGGAGCTGGCCACGATTGCCAGGAAGCGCAACCTGAACGACGAGGCCGAACGCTGCCTGGCCGAGGCCGCCAAAATGGAAAATACCATCTACGAGCACGGCTGGGACGGCCAATGGTTCATCCGCGCTTACGACGACTTCGGCCGCCCCGTCGGCTCGAAACAGTGCGACGAAGGAAAGATCTTCATCGAATCGCAGGGCATGTGCGTCATGGCCGGCGTCGGACTACAAGACGGCAAGGCCCGGGAGGCCCTCGATTCCGTGTACAAACACCTCGCCACCCCCCACGGCATAGTGCTCCAGCAGCCGGCTTACTCGAAATACTACCTCCACCTGGGCGAAATCTCCTCCTACCCGCCCGGCTACAAGGAAAACGCCGGCATCTTCTGCCACAACAATCCCTGGATCATCATCGCCGAGACGATCCTCGGCAACGGCGACCGGGCCTTCGATTATTACAACCGCATCAATCCCTCGGCCCGCGAAAAAATCGGCCATCTGCACCGCTGCGAGCCGTACGTGTTCCCGCAGATGGTCGCCGGCAAAGACGCCCCCACCCACGGCGAAGCCAAAAACTCCTGGCTTACAGGCACCGCCGCCTGGACCTACTGGACCGCCACGCAATGGATCTTCGGCATCCGCGCCCAGTTCGACGGCCTGCTCATAGATCCCTGCATCCCCAAAAAATGGAACGGCTTCACGGTGCAAAGAAAATTCAGAAACGCCACGTATAATATCAACGTCAAGAACCCCAAGCACGTGTCGAAAGGCGTCAAGGAAATCCTGGTAGATGAAAAAATCTGCGGAAACGTGCTTCCGCTGTTCGAAGACGGTAAAATTCATGAAGTGACTGTGATTATGGGGTGAGTGTTTTACATGTGGTGATGGATATGCGATTCCACTCGTTTATTGAATCTCAGAACAATAATGCCGTAAAACAAATCAGAGCCGGGGCGTGTCGCCCCGGTATTTCCGGGCCGACACGGCCCGGCTCCGACAGGTTTTTCCCCCGGCCGCAAGCGACCGGGCTAAACCTGTTCTTGTGCGCAATGTTCTTGTTGCACTTGTCCGCTCCCTGCCAGGCTGAACAATCGCAATCGCAAATCCAAAGAATCAAAAACGGCGTTGAGCTAAACGCCGCCGGGCTGAATGTAAAGGTGCAATTCTACGCCGACAACACGGTCCGTGTCCTTAAGTGGCTGCCCGGGGGCACACCGGAAAAACTGAGCCTGGTCGTGATCGAAAAAGACCTGCCAACGCTCGACATCCATGTCAAGGACAACGCCGATAATGTAATTCTCAGTTCCGGAAAAATATCGATCCAACTATCCAAGACGGCGGCCACAATCGAATTCTTTAACGCCGACAATCGAGTTATTCTAAAGGAAAAGGGCAGCGCGGCCATCACGCCGGTTAAAATTGAGCACGAAGAAAAAGCGTGCACCATCCAGCAGGATTTCGTTCTCACCCCCGACGAAGCTGTCTACGGCCTGGGCCAGCACCAATACGGCTACATGAATTATCGCGGCCGCACGGTGAAGCTTGTGCAGGCCAATACCGACGCCGTCACGCCCTTTCTCGTTTCAACCGCCGACTACGGCATCCTCTGGGACAACTATTCCAAGACCATTTTCAAAGACGATAATGAAAAAATGTCGCTCTGGTCCGAGGTTGCCGACAACATCGATTACTATTTCATCTACGGCCCAAGCATGGATCAGGTCATCGCGGGTTATCGGACCCTCACCGGAGCGGCCCCCATGTACGGCAGATGGGCCTACGGCTACTGGCAAAGTAAGGAACACTACAAGACCCGCGAAGAACTCCTGAACATCGCCCGCGAATACCGCAAACGCCAAATCCCCATCGACAACATCATCCAGGACTGGAATTACTGGGGCGGCAACAAGAACTGGGGCGGCATGGTCTTCGACGAGTCCAAGTATCCCAATCCCAAGGAAATGGTCGATCTCCTGCACGACATGCATTTCCACCTCATGATCTCCATCTGGCCCGGTCTGGGACCGAACACCGAAGTCTTCAAGGAAATGGACCACAACGGATTCTTGTATCCGCCCTTCGGCTGGGCCGGCTTCAAATACTACGACGCCTACAATCCCAAGGCCAACGACCTGTACTGGAAATATCTCAACTCCGGCCTGTACTCAAAGGGCATCGACGGCTGGTGGATCGACTCCACCGAGCCCGACGTCATAAACGCCCTGACAAAAGAAGCCGAGGAATACGAGATGAAACGCATCGGCGTGAATCATCTCGGCTCATGGGCCCGATATCTCAACCCATATTCCCTGGCCATGACCGACGCCCTTTATAAAAACCTCCGCCAGGAAAACGACAAAAAACGCGTCTACATCCTCACCCGCTCGACATTTGCCGGCCAGCAGCGGGCGGCCGCCACTACCTGGTCCGGCGACATCGGCGCAAACTGGGATGTTTATAAAAAACAAATCGCCGCCGGGCTGAATCACTGCATGGCCGGCATCCCCTATTGGACCTTCGACATCGGCGCGTTCAATATCGGCAGCTACGAGGGCGTTTTCTCCAACGGCGGCAAGGACCCCGCCTACCAGGAATTCTATACCCGCATGTTCCAGTTCGGCGCGTTTTGCCCCATCTTCCGCGCCCACGGCTCCGAAACCCCGCGGGAAATCTGGGAGTTCGGCGACTTCAGCGGGGTGCTCGCCAAATTCGACAACCTCCGCTATCGACTCCTGCCTTACATCTATTCCCTCGCCTGGCAGGTCACCGACCAGGGCTACACCATCATGCGCGGGTTGCCCATGGATTTTGCCGGCGACAAGAACACCTACTCAATCGACGACCAGTTCATGTTCGGCCCGGCGATGATGGTCTGCCCCGTAACCCAGTACATGCTGCACCGGCCGCCTGAGAACAGCGTGCTCATCACCCCCGAGCACTTCCGCACCAAGGACGGCCGGCCCGGCCTGACGGCCAAGTTCTACAGCGACGACCAGTGGAAAAACCTCTGCCACGAGGAGGTCGAGCCTGACATAAACCTTTTCTGGTACACCGGCTGGCCCGAATACATTAAAGACCCCAAATTTTCGGTCCGCTTTGAAGGCAAGCTGATTCCCACCCAAACCGGCACGCACCGCTTCCACATGAAAAGTTTCGGCCCGAAACGGATTTTTCTCGACGGTAAGGAACTGCCCTGCAACTACTGGTCGGTGGAGTTCTACACCGTTCCCGTCGAACTCCAGGCCGGCAAGGAGTACGATTTCGCCTTCGAGACCGCCAATTCGGCCCTAGGCGCCTTCCGGGCGCAGTTATTCTGGAAAACGCCGGAGATTTTTGCCCGCGAAAAAATCGTCCAGCCCAGACCGAGAACCAGGCCGGTCTATCTGCCCGCCGATACCCGGTGGATCGATTTTGGACCGGCGCGGCTTTGCCCGGCGGCCAAACCATTCCCGCCGACGCCCCCATCGATAAAATTCCCCTCATGGTCCGCGCCGGCTCGATCATCCCTATGGGCCCGGCCCTCCAATACGCCGCCGAAAAACCGGCCGACCCCATTGAACTGCGGATCTATCCCGGCGCGGACGGGGACTTCACCTTATATGAAGACGAAAACGACAATTATAATTATGAAAAAGGCGTCTATGCGACAATCGCCTTTCACTGGAACGACGCCACCCGTCGACTAACGATCGGAGAACGCAAGGGCTCGTTCCCCGGCATGTTGAAGGATCGCGTTTTTAACATGGTGGTGGTGGGAAAAGACCACGGCACCGGCGTGGAATCGACCGCCAATCCTGACAAAATCGTCTCATATCAAGGAGACCAACGAATTCTTCAATTTTCCGAACAATCGAAACCAAGGACTCTCTCGTCCCACGATCCGCAAGTCAAGGAGTTGCTCGCGCGGATGACGCTCGACGAGAAGATCGGGCAGATGACGCAGGCCGATCAAGAGCGTTTGAAAGAGCCGGCCGACATCGCTAAATACTATATCGGCTCGGTTCTAAGCGGTGGCAACTCCGATCCTGCGGCTGGCAACAGCCTCACGGCCTGGGCCGACCTCTACGACCGCTGCCAACAACAGGCCCTTACAACCAGGCTGGGCATACCGATCCTCTACGGCATCGACGCCGTGCACGGGCACAATAACGTCATCGGGGCGGTGATATTCCCCCACAACATCGGCCTGGGCTGCACCCGCGATCCGGAACTGGTCGAAAGAATCGCGCGCATTACCGCCGAGGAAGTGCGGGCTTCCGGCATTCAGTGGACGTTCGCTCCTTGCGTGACCGTTCCCCGCGACGAACGATGGGGACGGACTTATGAAGGGTTCTCAGAAGATCCCAGCCTGGTTGCCGTGCTGGGTGCTGCGGCGGTTCGCGGGTTTCAGGGATCGAACTTGAGCGACGATTCTCTTTCTGTCCTGGCATGCGCCAAGCATTATGTCGGCGACGGCGGCACAACGGCGGTAGCGCGGGGCAGGGCAGGGGTCCGCCTCGACCAGGGCGATACAAAGGTTGACGAACAAACCCTCCGCCGCTTGTTCCTGCCACCGTACATCGCCGCCATAAAGGCCGGCGTCGGCACTATTATGCCCTCTTACAGCAGTTGGAACGGGGTGAAATGCTCGGCCAGCCACCGCCTGCTCACGGAAATTCTCAAACAGGAGTTGGGCTTTGAAGGTTTTTTGATCTCCGATTGGCAGGCCATCAACCAGGTCGATCCTGACTATAAAACGGCCGTGAAGATTTCGATAAACGCGGGCATGGATATGGGGATGGTGCCGGATAACTACAGGGAGTTTTCAAAGTACCTCAAGGAACTGGTCGAGGAGGGCGCGGTGCCCATCTCGCGGATCGACGACGCGGTTACACGCATCCTGCGGGTGAAATTCGCCCTGGGACTGATGGATAAAAACCGCTCTTTTCTCGCCGACCGCAAGCTCTTCGAGTCAATCGGCTCCGAAGCGCATCGGGCGGTTGCCCGGCAGGCGGTTCGCGAGTCGATCGTGCTGCTGAAGAATAACTCGAACGTCCTACCGCTCTCGAAAACCGCACGCATCCACGTGGGCGGAAAGAGCGCCGACAATCTGGGCAATCAGTGCGGCGGCTGGACGATCACCTGGGAGGGCCGCAGCGGCAATTCCGTCCCCGGCGGAACCAGCATCCTCTCGGCCATCCGCAACACAATGGTACGAACCGCCGAAATGAGTTATTCGCCGGACGGATCAGGCGCCAAAGGCGCAGATGCGGGCGTGGTCGTAATCGGCGAAAGACCGTATGCCGAAGGCACGGGCGACCGCGGCGATTTGACGCTGGACAAAGCCGACGTTGAGGCCGTCGACAACATGAAAAAGGCCGGCATTCCGGTGGTCGTAATCATAATTTCCGGCCGGCCGATAATATTGGGTGACGTGCTGGAAAAGGCCGATGCGATTCTGGCGGCCTGGCTTCCCGGCACGGAGGGCCAGGGCGTGGCCGACGTGCTCTTCGGCGATTACAGGCCTACGGGCAAGCTATCGTTTACATGGCCGAAGAACATGGACCAGATTCCGGTTCACGCCGGCGATGCTCGCCCGGAGAATGCGCTCTTTCCCTTCGGATACGGATTGACGTATTGATGCGTATGGCGTGTCACGACATTTGTCAGGCCCCCGGTGTATTCACCGGGGGCTAGAGCGCATCTAATATAAGTGTAGCGGGTGCCATGGCCACGCTGGCGTGGCCATGTGCCGATTTTCATGGGAAAACATGCTCACGACAAGCGTGGGCATGGCACCCAAAACGCTATAGTTAAAATTGAAACGCTCTAGATGATCGATTTAATCTTCACTGGCTGCCCACGCCCTTTACATTCATCCGCAATCCGTAAAGCCCTTTCGAGGCCGTTATGAATAGCGTTTGCCGGTCCTTGCCGCCGAAGCACACGTTGGCGGTCCACCGCTCGGGCACGTCGATGTGTTCGATTTGTTTGCCGGTCTTATCGAACACCGTCACGCCCGTTCCGTTCGGCTCCGGGCCCCTGCCGCTGAGATAAACGTTCCCCCGGTCGTCGATGGTCATGCCGTCGGAGCCCAACTGGCAAAAGAATTTTTTATTTTTTAGCGTGCCGTCGCCCTGGATGTCGTATTGATATGTAACCCCGGCGCCGATGTCGGTAAGATACAAAATCTTATCGTCCGGCGTGCCGATCAGCCCGTTGGGCTTTTTCAGGTCGTCGGCCACGCAGCCGAGTTTTTTTCCGTCCGGCGAAAGAAAATACACGGCCTCTTTCGCCCGCTCCACGGGTTCTTTCGGCCAATACGTCCTGATGTAAATTGGATCGGTGAAATACACGCCCCCGTCCGCCCGGATCCACACGTCGTTCGGCCCGTTCAGCCTTTTTCCCTCGTAGTCTTTCACCACCACGGTTATTTTTTTGTCGGGACCGATGCGCCACAGTTCGTTTTTGTCGTCGGCACAGGCCCAGAGATTGCCCTGCCTGTCGAAGCACATGCCGTTGGAGTGCCCGCTGGGCTCCATGAACGTCGATAGCTTCCCGTCCACGCTCCACTTCAAAATGCGGTTGTTGGGCTGGTCGGTGAAAAACACGTTCCCCTCGGCGTCGCAGGCCGGCCCCTCGGTAAATTCAAATCCATCGGCCAGTTTTTCCAACTTCGCCCCCGGCGCGATGATCTGCCCATCCCCGCTAAACACCGCTGAGCGTGACGAGAAAACTAAAAGCAAAGCCATTAAAAAAAGATTTTCTTTTCGCATGATTGCTCCTCCAACAGCAAAAAAAGACTTATTTAGCCCCCGGTGAATACACCGGGGGCCAGGATTGCGTTTTCTTCCCATGCCATAACGGCGAATGCCGATTTTACCACAATGCCCGGCGCCGTTCAACGATCTGCCCGGGTTGCCATTTGCGGCCGTCATTCGTAAAATCCAACGGTGGATAAAGTCGCAAACGAGCCCCCGGTGTGTTCACCGGGGGCTAAATATGCAATTCGTTGCCCGCAAATATGTATATCCAAATTATATGTCTTATGAACAACTCGACGTAATAGCCGTCGGCGCACATCCCGACGACCTGGAAATCACCTGTGGCGGCACCATCGCCAAGCTCGTCCGCCAGGGATACCGTGTGGGCATGATCGATCTCACGGACGGCGAGCCCACGCCGCTTTCGCCCGGGCCTGAAGTCCGCCTGGCCGAGGCCCGGCAGGCCGCCGCGATCCTCGGCGCGGCGATACGCGTAACCCTCGACCTGCCCAACCGCCGGCTTTTCGACTGCTTCGAGGCCCGAGTGGCCCTGGCCAAGGAGTTCCGCAAATACCGGCCGAAGTTGGTCATCGGGCTGGGCGGAAAAACGCCCATGGCCTCGCCCGACCATTACCAGGCCTCGCTCATTACCGAGGCCGCCGTGTTCTATTCCAGGCTCACGAAGTGGGATCAATACTTCGACGGCCTGCCGGTGCATTCAATCGCCCGGCACTTGTGCACGTCGCTTGCCTTTCGCCACTTCGCGCCCATGGAGGCCAACGGAATTGTGATCGACATCTCCGACACGCTGGAAACCAAGCTTAAGGCTATCGCCTGCTACAAGACCCAGTTCCCGCCGGAGAAAAGCAACGCATTGGAGCGTTTCCGCGCCTTCGCCGTCCAGCAAGGCATGGCCGCCGGTTTCGAGGCCGGCGAAGTCCTGGTAAACCCCACCGCCTGGGGCACAAAAGACCTCATGGCCCTGCTTTTCGGGCCGATAAACCAGGCGGCGCCTTCCGGAAATCAGCCTGGAACTTAATGACTATGAGTCCCTGAAAACTCCAGGTACGGCGCGTATTTCTTGTCCTCGGTTTGGATGTGCCCCAGCCACCAATCCTTCAAAAAGGCGAGCAGATTGTGCCCGGTGACAAAATCGGCGTTTTCTTGCAGATCTAATGTTTTTTGCCGAATCTTGTCGTGCAAGGCCTTGTGCTCGACAAGGTCCGGGTATTCCGCCGCAGCCATCACTTCCTCTTCGTGCTTGAAATGCTCGAATGTGTATTTAACCAAACGATCCAGGATGGGCTTGACCACTTCCTGCGCCGACTTCTTTTCCATGGCGTCGAATAAGTCATTTATAATGCCCACAATCTGCTGGTGCTGGGCGTCGATCGACGGATCGCCCACCGAGTAAAATTCTTTCCAAGTAATAGTCGCCATTTTTTCTGCCTCCGGATAATTCAGGGAAAAAGCGCTTAAACCATATCCGTCATCGCATCTTTGCAATGCGGTCTTTTTCGCCCACTAGAGCTCATTACAAGCCTAGCATATAAAGAATAAATAGTTGGAATTGCATCCCGCGCGGCGAACGAACCCGGTAGCCCACGGCCAGAATCATGTCAAGATTGTAATGTTTCGTCCGGTAGTTCTTGTTATCTGCGGCAGTTATTAAGTATTCCTTAATAACTGATTCTTGCTCTAACTGGACTTTTGCAAACTGTTGTTTGGTCTTGTCAAAATGGGTAAAATTGCGTTTAATTCGGTGGTGTTTGGGATGGCACTTCACAACCAAGGATGGTGCAGTCATGCCAGGGATCATCGAGTTTCCTCAAGTCGTTCGGGACGCTATGGAGCAGTTCGGAGATTTGTTTGCCAACGAACCGCAGCGAAGGCATTTCGCGGAGTATCTTACAGGACTGATGATTGCGGAGCGGAAGTCGGTCCTGGGGATCAATCGGGAGTTTGCCCAGACCACCGACCAATCCTGCCTCAACAAATTCTTGACCGAAGTGGATTGGGACGCGGAAACCCTCAACCAACGGCGGTTGGAATGGTTGCAGCGGGATTCCAGCACTCAATATACGGACCGCGGGGTCATTGCCATCGACAACGTGCTGATCGACCACGACGGAAAGTACATCAAAGACGCAGGATGGTTCTGGGATCACGCCGATCAGCGAAACAAAATCGCCCACGATTATCTGTTCGCCAACTACGTGTGCTCCAGCGGGAAGCACTATCCCCTGGAATTCCGCCGCTTCCGCAAGCGGGAGCAATGCGAGGCCACCGGAGAGAAATTCTTCGATCATACCAAGCTCTGTTGCCAATTGGTCGATTGGGTATGCGAGCGGGAAATTCCCGGGGACTTCACTTTCGACAGCTATTTCACCAACGCGGAGATACTGAACCACATTCATTCCAAGAGGGACCGTTTCGACCGGCCTCGCGGCTATGTCGGCGACTTGAAGTTCAATCGCAAGGTCGAATGGAAGGGCAAAGTGATCCGCGCCGACGAACTCGCCGCCGAGATCGATCCCGAAACCCGCAAATCGTTCCATCGCGGACGAGAGCAACAATGGCATTTCACCGTTTGCTTGCATATACCCGGAGTCAACCACAAGGTACGGATCGTAATTATTTGGGACAACAAACGAGACAAACAACCCTGCAAGATTTTGATAACCAACCGTGTCGCCTGGGACGTGGTGCGGATTCTCTTGGTTTACAAATATCGCTGGACAGGAACGGAGACCTTTCATCGGGACGGAAAGCAGGAGTTGGGCATGGGAGATTGTCAGCTGCGCGACGGCCAAGGCCAGACCCGGCACATGTACTTGGTCATGCTGGCGTACACTCTGCTCATGGATCAACTCGGGCCGAACCGTGCGAAAACATGGGCCCTCCGCAAACTGACGACCATCGGCGAAGCCTGTCGGGCGGTAATGCGCGAAACCATGCGATCCACCATCGCCTGGGTGATCGAACAAGTCACCGATTATTCCTACGGTCTTGACCATATCACATTACGGTTGGGTTTGACCTAATTTGCAAAAGTCCAGTCTAACTCTTTTTCTTCCAAGATGTTACGAATATGGATGTTAATGTTGGGCACCGTGGTCTGAAACAATTCCGCCATGCCCGCCTGCGTAAGCCACACAGTCTGGCCATCCAGCCGCACTTGGAGATTAAGCGATCCATCACGATAAATCAGCATTTGCCCGCCCGATGGAAGAGGCTCAGGCAGATTTGCATGGCTCATTATCCTTATCCCTATAATAACAATTTCTATAAAATTCTATGTAAAATCCTTTCCCAAAGGGAAATGGATTATTCACGATGCCAGCCAGCGGGCGGCGTCTTTGGCCCAATATGTAAGAATGATGCTCGCACCCGCGCGGCGGATGGCCGTCAGCGTTTCCATGGCGACCGCCTGCTCGTCCAGCCAGCCCTTGGCTGCCGCGGCCTTTACCATGCTGAATTCGCCCGATACGTTGTATGCGGCCAAAGGTACGCCGGGAAAGCGGTCTTTGACCTGGCGAATGATGTCGAGATAAGCCAGCGCAGGCTTGACCATCACGATGTCCGCCCCTTCGGCCAGGTCCAGTTCGATCTCCCTGAGCGCCTGGCCGGCCCCCGCGGCAGGATCCATCTGATATCCACGCCGGTCGCCGAACTGCGGCGCACTCTCGGCGGCCTCGCGGAACGGACCGTAAAACCCGCTGGCGTACTTGGCGGCATAACTCATAATCGGCAGGTGCGAAAATCCCCCCGAGTCCAGCGCACGGCGGATCGCCCCCACCATCCCGTCCATCATCCCCGACGGCGCTACCACGTCCGCGCCCGCCCGGGCGTGGACCAGCGCCTGCCGGGCAATCAGCTCGAGCGCGGCGTCGTTGTCCACGTCGTGCCGGCCGGTGGCCTGGGTGACCGGCCCGCAATGGCCGTGGTCGGTGTATTCGCAAAAGCAGACGTCGGTGATGATGAGGAAATCGCGGGACGCCTGTTTCGCCACACGGATGGCCTGCGGAATAATTCCCGCGTCGGAAAGGGCGTCGGCGCCAGTGGCGTCCTTTTTCTCCGGGATGCCGAAAAGGATGATCCCCCCCAAGCCCAATTCCACGGCCTGCGAAACTTCATCGGCGAGCATGTCCGGCGAGATCTGGAAATTGCCGGGCATGGCCGCGATCTCCCGCTTCACCGCCCGCCCAGGTCGGATAAACAAAGGCAGCACCAGGTCGGCCGGCGTGATCCGGCTCTCCTTCACCAACTCCCGCACGGCGGGATTATAGCGGAGGCGGCGAAGACGCGTGGTGGGAAAAGCGGGTATATCGGTCATTGTCAGATGCTCCCTGATATGGCTTTTGGCGGTAAAATGATTTATTGCAAATTGCAAATGGTCTTGTCGAACTATTCATGCGTTCAGTACGTAAAACAAGGAGGAACCTAACAACACAAACGTCATGAAAGGAGTTTCGACATGGCCGGGACACGCAAAGGTACGTATAAAATAACAAATTGGAGAAAATACAACGAGTCTCTCGTTAAGCGGGGGTCGATTACCTTCTGGTTTAACGAGGACACGATTGACAAATGGCATCACAACAATGCGAAACCCAAGGTTGGACACCCTTTTGTCTTCAGCGATACGGCAATCGAGTGTATGCTCGTTTTGCGAGAGCTTTTTCAATTGCCCTATCGCCAAACGGAAGGATTGGGAAAATCGCTTGCCGAACTGATGGAAGTAATCATTGATATACCGGATTATACGTCGTTGGCCAAGCGAGCAGCGAAAATGGCTATATTGCTGGAAGTTAGAAAACATACCGGCCCGATCGACGTGGTTGTAGACAGCACCGGGCTTAAGGTTTTCGGCGAAGGCGAATGGAAAATGCGTAAGCATGGCAAAACGAAACGTCGTTTCTGGCGAAAGTTGCATTTGGCGATCAATCCGGATACGCATGAGATCGTGGCGGAAACCATGACGGAAAATAGTTGCGATGACGCCGGCCAAACGGACAACCTGTTGGATCAAGTCCACTCGCCGGTTGAAAAATTGTATGGCGACGGAGCTTACGATCAACGAAAGGTTTACAGAACGTTGAAAAAACGCGGGATAAAGGCAATCATCCCGCCGCGACGCAACGCGAAGATTTCGCGACACGGAAATTCTCGTGGCCGTCCTCTGGCACGGGACTTGGCGATTCGAGAAATCCGCCGCCACGGCCGCAGGCACTGGAAAGAGCGAGTCGGCTACCATCGCCGCAGCCTTTCGGAAACAGCCATGTATCGAATGAAATGTTGCTTCGGCGACCATTTGAAAAACCGTTTGATTCAAAATCAAAAAACAGAAACACGACTAAGATCTAAAATCCTTAACAAATACACCCACCTCGGACTTCCTTTGTTCGAGTGGAATTAGTCAACAAGACCATTGTAAATTGCAAATCGCAAATTGCAAACTGGACAAAAAATGACCCCAAGCCAACGTGTTTACGGATTTTTTTTAATTTTATCCAGTACGGCCTGGGCACGGCGCACGGCCGGCGCCGCCCACGGCTTGTCCGAGTAAAGTTCTATCGTGGCCCGATACATGCCCTCGGCGCACTTGGGATCGTCCGCCAGCAGGCCGTCGGCCTCGTCCAGGTGCTTCTGGATCACATCGAGTTGCTCCGGCGCGATTTCCTCGACGCTGCCTTTCAATTTCTCCAGGCGGCGGCGGGCGAGCGTCAGGCAATCGCCCGTCGGCCCGGCCGTCTCCGATGCATCTCCATACAGTTCCAGCAAGGCCTGCAGCTTGGCCATAGAGCGCTCGCTGCTAAAGTGCTGGTACCCCAGTGCTTCCAAATACATCCGTTCGACGGGCAGCAGGTTTTCGGCGGGCGCCAAGCCTCTATCCAGCAGATCGAACCTGCGTTGCAACCGCTCGAGTTCGATCTCCCGCTGATATTTTCGCAGCTTCGACGCCCGGTGATCGTCTGGATACACATCCAAAAACTCACGGATATCGTCTTCGGCCTGGATTATGGAGTCTATCTTTTCATTTTCCGTGCGGGCGGCAATGCGGTTGTAAAGTGTATTTTTACTGGGCGGCTGCAAAAAATACCACACCCCAAAACCCACCAGCAGCAGTCCCCCAACCAGCATCCAGGTGGGCAACGAGATAATGGCGGGCTTCGCTCCCTCGAATTCCTGCTTGCCCAGTTCCTCCCGGCTGACCGGCACGAAATGCCCGGTGCTTTTCGTATCCGCCGCGGCGGCCGCGCTGGTGTTTAATTGCGGAGGCAAGGCCACGGTAGCTACGGTTTCGGGAAGATCAGGCACAGGCGGTAAAACAGAAGGAGCGGCAGGGCTTTGGGAAGAAGGCGTGAATGCCTGCGTATCGGGCAACTCCGCAACTTGCCCCGCGCCATTTTCCGCCGCCGGCTTTGCAGCGGAAGCGGCATCCCCAGCAGGCGCATCGCCCGCGCCCGGCTCGAATTCATAATACAAGGCGTCGGCCTCGATCGTCGCGGCCGGCATGGGCATGGCGTGTTGCATCGCCTCCAGGCACCGACCCAAAATGCTGGCGTTGGGAATGCGCCGGGCAGGATCTTTATCCAGCAACTGCATGATGATCCGCTCCAGTTCCTCGGGAACTTCGTCGTTGTGCCGGCGCAGCGGCTCAGGCGCTCGTACTGCTGTTTATATATCACTTCGCCCAGCGAATTGCCCCGAAATACCGGACAACGCGCCAAAAGCACGTACATCACCGCCCCCAGGCTGTACAAATCGCTCCGCTGATCCACCGGTTTTCCCGCCGCCTGCTCCGGCGACATGTATTCCGCCGTCCCCAGCACCGACCCGGCGCTGGTTATCCGCGTATTGCCGAACAGCCGGGCGATGCCGAAATCGGAAAGCTTTACCTGCCCGCCTGTGGTCAAAAGCAAATTGCCCGGCTTCAGGTCGCGATGGATCACCCCGCGGTCGTGGGCATGGCGCAGTGCGCGGCAGATTTCGATGACCATCCGCACCACCTCCCGCCAATCGAACCGCCGCCCGCGACCAAGTTCTTCCTCCAGGCTGTTGCCGTCGATCAGCTCCATGGCGTAGAACAGCCGAGTGTCATCCTCGCCGAATCCGAAAAGCCTTACGATGTTCGGATGGTTGAGTTTCCGCAGCGTCTCGATCTCGGCCTCGAACCGGCCGCGAAACCCTTCTTCCTCGGCCAGCGCCGCCGACAGCAGTTTGACCGCCGCGGGCTCGCCGGTTTCCAGGTTCACGCCCTCGAAAACCGTCCCCATCCCGCCGCGCCCGAGCTTACCCACGATCTGATAAGGTCCAAGCCGTTCGATTTGCATGTGAAAAGTTCCAGGTTGTTCGATATTCTCATATTATATCAGAGCCATTCGGACCGCCATAGGTAGGGTCGGCTTTTTAGGGTTCAGGATTCTGATCTCAAGGTGTACAATATAGTTTATGGCGTTATCGGGAATTTTAAACATAAACAAACCCGCCGGCATAACCTCGCGACAGGCCGTGGACTTAATCAAGCGCCTCATCCGCCCCGCCAGGATAGGACACGCGGGCACGCTCGATCCCCTGGCTACCGGCGTGCTCGTGGTATGCGTGGGGCCTGCTACAAGATTGATCGAGTACGTGCAGCGGATGCCGAAG
Source organism: Pirellulales bacterium (assembly GCA_963838495.1). Taxonomy (GTDB): domain Bacteria; phylum Planctomycetota; class Planctomycetia; order Pirellulales; family Thermoguttaceae; genus JBEKIK01. The sequence continues at coordinate 260,178 of CAWIRC010000002.1, forward strand.
TCCTACGTAGGCTCGTTTATCTTGGGCCGGCAAAGCAATACCGAGGACGTCGAAGGCGAGGTTGTCGACCTGCCCCATCCGCCCGTACCCACATTGTCAGAAATCCAAGCCGCGGCGAAAAAACTCGAGGGCGATATTCTCCAACGGCCCCCGGCGTTTTCCGCGCTCAAAATCAACGGCCGCCGAGCGTATAAGTTGGCTCGCAAGGGAGAAACTGTTCAATTGCAGCCCCGGCCGGTAAAAATCTATCGCATAACGATGCGTTCATACCAATATCCACAGTTGGTCTTGGAAATCGATTGCGGCGGCGGAACGTACATCCGCTCCCTGGGCCGCGACCTCGCCGAATCGCTGGGCACCTCGGCTGTAATGTCCGCCCTGGTACGCACGGCGATCGGAAAGTTCACTCTGGAGGAATCGCTGGACCCCGGCAAGCTGACTAAGGATAATTTATGCACTCGCCTTTTGCCCATGATCCATGCGGTCGATCATTTGCCGCGCCTGGTGCTTTCGCCCCCGGAAATCGCTTCCATCCATCGCGGTCAATCAATCAAAAAACAAATCGAAGGCTCTAATAAAACCTCCCCTCTACCTTTGGGAGAGGGGCTAGGGGTGAGGGAATTTGTAGGCGCAAGCAGCGTTTTGTTAGAACCCCTTGAAAAAGCGGATTCTGCGGAAATGGCCGCTGTCGATGAAAAAGGCGATCTCGTGGCGATACTAAGTCCTTCCAAAGACGATTTATTGCATCCGGTTCGGAATTTCTTTATATAATGCCATTATGACACTCCCCATCCGCACGCTTCCGATTGTCGAACGCTGGGACTGCCACAGTTGCGGTTTTTGCTGCCGCAGCACGAAGTTCAAGCTCAGCGAAGCGGATTTGAAAAAGCTCCGCCAGCAAAAATGGGAAGATCACCCCGATTTTCAGGGCCTGCCCATCGTCACCAAGCACGGCTGGCTGCGGAAATATCATCAACTGGGCAAACGCCCCGACGGCTCGTGCATCTTTTTGACCGACGACAACCTCTGCCGCATACACCGCGACTTGGGCGAATCGGCAAAACCCCTTGTCTGCCGCTTGTTCCCCTTTCAACTCGTGCCCTTGGAAGATTTCGCCTTTGTCACCTTGCGCCAGTACTGCCCGTCGGCCGCCGCCGACAAGGGCCGCCCCCTGGAAGAGCACCTTAACTACATCGCCCATCTGGCCGAGGAAGGCGAACTCGCGCTCCGCCCCATCAAGCTCCCCGCCATATTCCCCGGCTGCTCGCGCCCCTGGAAGGATTTGCTTCTGGTCGCCGACTGCCTGGATCGGCTCACGCACGACGAGCGCTACACAATCGCGCGGAGATTGGCCAACGGAATTGAGTTCTGCAATCTGCTCCAGCGGAGCGGACTCGATAAAATCGGCGGCAATGAATTGGCGCCGTTGCTCGATGAACTGGCGCGCGCCGCGGCCTCGGAAGAACGAAACGGAGAAATATTCCGGCAGCCCCGCCGTCCGGAAATGGTCGCCAGGCTCCTGTTCCGGCAAATCTTGTTCGAATACCTTCGTCTCCACCCCGATTATCATGCCCGGGCCACGTGGGCCGAGCGCTGGCGGATCGTCCGCCAGGCGGCGGCCTTTGCCAGGGGCAAGGGCGCGCTGAAATTTGCCGGCGAAAATTTTCCCCCCGCCACCTTTGCCGCACTGGAACAACCAATCGGAGAAATACCGCAAGACGTCATCCGCCCGCTCGCCCGATTTTATGAAAAGGCCGCCGCCGCAAAACAATATCTGCTCCTGGGCGATGCCAGTTGGACGCTCGTGGACGGATTTCTCACCATGGCAATTTCCCATGCCGCAGCCATGTGGCTTTTACGCCTGACCTGCGGCAGCAGAAAACCCGCCTTCGACGACGTCGTCAAAGTCCTGCAGACCATCGACCGCGGCCTGGGCTGCGACTGGCTCCTTGGCCCCCGCCACCGCCGGCGGGTCGCGTTCTTAAACCGCCTGGGCGAACTGACAAGACTCCTGGCCTGGTACGCCCGCTGAATAAAAAACCCTCGTCTTGTTTATTTATCTTTCTTTTGCCCCATCTTTCTTTTGCCCCGGAGGGGCTTGGTCGTGTAGCCAGGGACGCAGTCCCTGGAATAAGTCAAAATCGCTCTATCAAGCCCTGAAAGGGCGACATTAACGGACTTTTTTTTCTTCATTATCTCCTTTATCGGGCTTTTTCATTTGCGGCAATTCCCCGCGATACATATTCAATAACTTTTCTATCCGCTCGGCCAAGTTATTCTCCCCCTGCGCCCGGGCCAGTTTCATGGCCCTTTCAAAGTGTTCAATCGCCGGGACTAATTCACCCGCCTTTACGTAAGCATTGCCCAGATTCGACTCGATCGCAAAAAGCCCGGGATCGATCTTCAAGGCCGCTTGATAACTTTCAATGGCTTCCCCGGGCCGGCCGGCCCGGACCAAGGCCAATCCCAGATTGTTTAGCGCGTCTGGAAAATCCGGCCTGGCCGACAATGCCTGCCGGTAATAATCGATCGCCTCCTCAAGCCGGCCTTCTTCCAAGGCCACGTTGCCCAGTAGATAGTGCGCCTCGGAGTCAGTCGGCTTGAGTTTCAAGGCCTCTCTGATATGTTCGATGCCCTCTTGGCGGCGATCCGTATGCAACAATGCGGCCCCGAGGCTGTCGTGGACCTGCGGATAATTGGGATTGAGTTTCAAAGATTCCTCGAACTCAGCCAGCGCCTCGTCCACTCTGCCCTCTTGCCATAGGAGGTTGCCCAGGTTGTTGTGCAGCATCCAGGAACTCGGATTTTTTCTCAAGGTGGCGGTGTAGAGCGTGATTTCGTCGGAATATTGCGAACTTTGCAGGAATGTCAGAACCGCCAGAATTACCGCGGCCACGACTGCCAATTCGGTTGCCGCCCGATGCGCCGCGCCGCGCAACCTGCTATGCCACAAGCCGAAACCGGCCGCCAGCAATGCGATTACGGGAATAATCGCGATATGCTGATAATGATCCGCCGCCAGCGAATACCGCATGAAAAATATGTCCGTAAAACCCATGGCCGGGACCAATGCCGCGCAGAAAAACACCCAGGCCACAAAAATCCCCCGGCCCCAGCTTTTCCTATATAGCCAAAGAAAAATCGTGACAAACACAAAAGCCGCCAAAGGCAGCCACCACGCCAGATTACCCGCCTCGATTCGCCACTGCGGATAAATAAAAAGCAAATTGATAGGCAGTACCGCCTTATATAGATAAAACCACACCACTCCGCCCGCGCCCAGCAAACGCTCGGTAAAATCCGCGCTGCGAATTACTTCCCCCGAACCGTGCCGCTGGAACCAGACGTTCACGGCGCTCAACATTACGGCAACGCCGAAAAAAGGCCCGATACGCATAAGATCATGCCTCGTCACCCTCCGCAGCCGCCAAATTATTCCCAACAAAAAAACCGGCAACACAACGGCCGATCCCTTGCCGAGCATGGCCGACACAAATCCCGCCAGGCTCAGCCAGTACCAGGCGTTAAGAGATAAAGGATGAAGGATGAAGGATGAAGGATGAATGAAATCGCTTTCGGTTTCACGATGCCCATTGCCCGATGCTTTCTGCACCTTCAGATACCATAGAATCGACAGCAGGAAGAACAGCACCGCCAGCATGTCTTTCCGCTGCGAAATCCAGGCCACCGATTCCACGTTCACCGGATGCAAAGCAAAAATAATGCCCGCCAAAAATCCGCCGGGAATGCACAGCTTCCGCAAAATGTTCCAGATCAAAAGCGCCTCGGCAATGTGCAATATCAAGTTTGTCAGCCGGTAGCCCATCGGGTGCATTTCCCACAGCCGCCACTCGATCCAGAGAGACGAATTGCTTATAGGATAGTAATCCCAAGCTTCGGCGGTGCACCAAAATCGAAACAAACCGTCCGCCGCCTTGATAAGCGGATTTTGCGTCAGATACAGCTCCTTGTCGTCCCAAATAAACCCGCCGTTTAAAGAAGGCAAGTAAGCCAGAAAAGCCGCGGCAACGATTATTCCAACTCCAACTAGCGTACCAAGGGGCAATGCCGACGCGATAAAGGCTGCCAAGCGGAGCGGTGAATCGTGTTCGTTAAAATTTTTATTGCGTCTGGACATGAGCTATTTATTGACACGTTACGATTGCGCCAGTTTGTGCAACACGGTTTGCAGTATCCCGCCGTTGCGGTAATAATCCAGTTCCACGGGCGTGTCGATGCGGACCAAAACTGGAAATTCCTTGACCGATCCGTCCGGGGCAATGCGCACGAAATTAATTCACAGCGGGGCTGTATCCGGTCGTCAAGATCGGGAATTTGGAAGGTCTCTTCGCCGCTTAATCCAAGTTTTTCCCAGCTCATGCCCGCCGCGAATTGCATGGGCAAAACCCCCATGCCCACCAGGTTGCTGCGGTGTATCCGCTCGAAACTGGCCGCGATGACCGCCCGCACCCCCAGCAAATGCGTGCCCTTGGCCGCCCAATCCCGGCTCGACCCGGACCCGTATTCCGCCCCGGCAAGAATTATGAGCGGCACGCCCTCGGCCTTGTACTTCATGGCGGCGTCATAAATCGGCGTCACCTCGCCCTCGGGCAAGTGCCGGGTCACCCCGCCCTCGGTGCCGGGAGCGAGAAAATTATGAATGCGGATATTGGCGAATGTCCCGCGCGTCATCACCCGGTCGTTTCCCCGCCTGGATCCGTAACTGTTGAAATCGACAGGCGAGACCCCACGCTCGATCAGATATTTCCCCGCCGGGCTCTTGGCCGCGATAAATCCCGCCGGCGAAATGTGATCCGTGGTCACCGAATCGCCCAATACCGCCAAAACCCGGGCATTAAGAATCGGCTGAATGGGTTTCGCTTCGAGCGATAAATCCAGCAAAAACGGCGGCTCTTGGATGTACGTGCTCGTTTCCTCCCAGGGGAACAGTTCGCTCTCCGCCACCGGCAGCGCGTTCCAGGTCTCGTTGGCCTGGAATATATTGGCGTATTGCCTGCGGAACATCTCCGGCGTCACGGCGTGCGCCAACACCGCCTCGATTTCAGCCTGTGTGGGCCAAATGTCGCGCAAAATACGCTCTTGCCGTCGCTGCCTATGCCCAACGGCTCTGTTGTCAGGTCTATGTCGATGGTCCCGGCCAACGCATAAGCCACGACCATGGGCGGGCTGGCCAGGTAGTTGGCTTTGACCAAAGGATTGATCCGGCCCTCGAAGTTGCGGTTGCCGCTTAAGACGGCGGCGGCCACCAGGTTTGCCTCGCTCACCGCCTTGGCCACGGCGTCGGGCAGCGGGCCCGCTGTTGCCGATGCAAGTCGTGCAACCATAGCCCACGGTCTGAAATCCCAATTGATCCAACGCCTTGTCCAATCCGGTCTCTTCCAGGTAATCGGTCACTACTCGGCTCCCCGGCGCAAGGCTGGTCTTGACGTGCGATTTTACTCTTAGCCCCTTTTCCACGGCCTTTTTCGCCAAAAGCCCGGCGGCCAGCATCACGCTCGGATTGCTGGTGTTCGTGCAACTCGTAATGGCGGCGATGACCACGGCGCCGTGGGAAAGTCTATCGCCGTCGAAGGCGGCCGTCTTGCCGATCCCTTCCGCCGTCAAGGCGAACCCCCGCTCCTTCACCGGCGCCGATAATGCAGCCCGAAACGCCTGCTTCGCGTCCTCAGCGCCACGCGGTCCTGCGGTCGCTTTGGACCCGCCAGGCTGGGCTCGATTGTGCCTAGATCAAGTTTTAAAACCTTGGAATAAGCGGGCGGCGGCTCATCGGCCCGGCGGAACAATTGTTGCTCTTTCGTGTAGCGCTCGACCAGCTCTACTTCCGCGTCGCTTCGCCCCGTTTCGCGCAGATAATCCAGCGTCCGCTGGTCGATGGGGAAGTACGCCATCGTCGCCCCGTACTCCGGCGACATGTTGGCGATCAACGCCCGCTCCGCCACTTTCATCCCCGCCGTTGCCGGTCCGAAAAATTCCACAAACTTCTCCACCACGCCTTCCGATCGCAATATCTGCGTGATGGTAAGCACCAAATCGGTGGCCGTGGTGCCGGGTGGAAGTTCGCCTGTAAGTTCAAAACCCACCACCTCGGGCGCAAGCATATAAAGCGGCTGGCCGAGCATGACCGCCTCCGCCTCGATCCCGCCCACGCCCCAGCCCAAGACCCCCAGGCCGTTGATCATCGTGGTGTGGCTGTCGGTGCCGACCAGCGTATCCGGCAGCGCCACCCGTTCCCCGCCCTCTTCCCGCAAGAACACGCATTTGGCCAGGTACTCGAGGTTCACTTGATGCACGATCCCCACGGCCGGCGGCACCACGCGGAAGTTCCTGAACGCCTTTTGCCCCCAGCGCAGGAATTCGTAGCGCTCGCGGTTGCGTTGGAACTCATATTTCACGTTTTCCGCCAGTGCGTCGGCCGAGCCGAACCGATCCACCTGCACCGAATGATCGATCACCAGGTCGATGGGTATTAGCGGATTGATCTTTCGCGGATCGCCCCCCAGCCGCTGCATGGCGTTGCGCATGGCCGCCAGATCGACCACCGCCGGCACGCCGGTAAAATCCTGCAGCACCACCCGGGCGGGCTTCAGCGGCACTTCCGCGCCCCCCGGCTTTTGCGGGTTCCAGGAGGCCAGGTTTTTTACGTCGCTTTCGCTCACCTCGTAACCGTCGCAATTCCTAAGCACCGCTTCCAGCAGCACGCGGATCGAATAGGGCAGGGCGGCCAGCGCGCCAAACCCGCCTCCTCCAGCCGGCTCAAACGATATATCACCGCCGGCCCGGCGCCGGAGTCAAACGTATCTCGGGAATTAAATGGATCGTGCATGTAAATAACTCTGCTTATTTTGGGGATTGTCCGTGTTCATTCTACGATTTTTCTCCAGTTTTCATCAACCGGAGCGGTTATGGAAACCATTTCCTTCGACATGGGATGTTTGAATTCCAGCAAGTGCGCGTGCAATGCTATGGCCCGCAGCCGAAGGTCCTCGTATTGGCGGCCAAAGGGGATTTCCGATCCGTACTGGGCGTCGCCCAACAGGGGATGGCCCCGCGAGGCGGCCTGCACGCGCACCTGGTGCGTCCGCCCCGTTTCCAGGCGAATCTCCAGCCACGATCCCCATGCACCGACGCCTAAAACCCGATAATGTAGCACCGCCTGCCGCGATTGGGCAATCCCCGCCCCGACAACCTCGGCCTGCGCCTTGCCCGGAACCTTGAGAATATAATCCTCCCAAGTGCCTTCCTCAGCCTCGACTTGCCCTTCCACGCAGGCCCAATATATTTTATTCACCACCCGCTCTTCAAACTGCTCCGCCAGTCGCCGGGCCGCTCGCCGCTTGGTGCAAAACACCATCGCCCCCGAGGCCGGGCGGTCCAGCCGGTGCGGAATCCCCAGGTACACCGTCTCATAAGGGTGCCCGCGCTTAAAAATAAAGTTCTTTATCCGCTGCTCCAGGCTATCGATGCCCGGCGGCGCCTGCGTCAAAACACCGGAAGGCTTGTTCACCGCCAGGCATGGACCTTGCTCGTAAAGAATCTGAAATCCATGGTCTTCCATCTTTACAATTCTATCCAAATCACTCCGGGCACAAAATGCCCCGGCTAATTATTCCCTATGTTGGGGCGGCAGTTAAATTATGTTGGGGCGGCAGTTAAACTGCCACCCCAACTTCAGGCCCCTTTTATATAAAACCAATGAGCAATTGACCGTTATTTTATGCTATGATTGATAAACCCCACCATGCATCCGAGGGCTGCAATCATGCACCAACCGCTCACTGTCAAGCCAGGCAAAAAAATCTCCCTCCAGGATTTCGATCCCGATTGCGCCGGCGGCATCAAAAACAAGAAAAAAGCCCAGGATGAACTGGAAAAAAACATAAAGTGCCTTTCCGAGTTGGGTTACCGGCTATACGCCGAAAACCGCCGCTCGCTGCTTCTGGTCCTCCAGGGCATGGACACCGCCGGCAAAGACGGAACCATCCGCCACGTCATGCGCGGTTTCAATCCGCAAAGCTGCCAGGTCACCTCCTTCAAGCAGCCCAGCATCGAGGAACTAAACCACGATTTCCTCTGGCGGATCGCCCGCGCAGTGCCCCGCAAGGGAAACATCGGCATCTTCAACCGCTCGCATTACGAAGACGTGCTTGTGGTGCGCGTGCATAATTTGGCCCCCAAGAAAGAATGGGAGTCCCGTTACGATCGCATCAATCTTTTCGAAAAAATGCTCGTCAACGGCGGCACCACGATCATCAAAGTCTTCCTCCACATCGGCAAGGACGAACAGCGCAACCGTTTGCAGTCCCGTCTCGACGATCTCGACAAACTCTGGAAATTCAGCCGCGCCGACCTCGACGAACGCCACTATTGGAATCAATATCAAAAGGCCTACGAGGCCGCGCTTTCGCACTGCAACACGGAACACGCGCCCTGGTACATTGTGCCCGCCAATCGGAAATGGTTTCGCAATCTTACCATCAGCCGCATCTTGTGCAAAACATTGGCAAACATGGACCCCCAATATCCGCCCGCTGAGGAAGGCCTGAAAGGCATAGTCGTGAAGTAGTTTTTACATCCCGCCCCCGTCATTCTGAATTGGCCCCCGGATGGATTACCCCGGGAATTTTCTTCTGACTGAAAAAAGCCGCTGTGTGGGGGGCAGGATTCGCGTTTTGGCCCATTATACGCATGAAATTCCGCTTTTTTTAGGCGAATTACAGGCCAAAACGCCAAAATCGTTGACTGCGTTCTCATACTAATTATAATCGAAAATATAGGCTTATAATCGTAAGTTCAGTCGGGGAAGCTGTTTATAATTTCTTGGCAACCCATGTTTTTTGCACGTGCCGCTTTTTCAATAGGAACCAACCATGTTTAACGTGCCCGCTCTTTTTACGCGCCTCTTCGTCGCTTTTTTAACTTTAAGCTTTTTGGTCTGTGCCCTTCAAGCCGACACCGTGATCCAAGTCAATCTCAACGGCTATACGACAGGGATATTCGGCGACCAGATCAGCGGCTATCAAATCCAGCTCTTCGACAATGAAGCCCCCATCACGGTGGCCAATTTCCTCAACTATGCCAATTCAAACGCCTACAACGGCACGATCATCCATCGCGACGTGCCCGACTTTGTAATTCAAAGCGGGGGATTCAAGTTAGACGTCAATAGCAGCAATCACATCACTGGGATTGATCCAATCCCCACCAATCCCCCAATTCAAAACGAATTCAGTTCTTCCCGGTCCAATCTCCGCGGCACCGTCGCCATGGCCAAACTTGGCACCGACCCCAACAGCGCCACCAGTCAGTGGTTCGTTAACCTCGCCAACAACTCCTCCAATTTGGATAACCAAAACGGCGGTTTTACGGTCTTCGGGCACGTGGCCGGCGAGGGCATGGAACTCGTTGACGCCGTGGCCGGCTTGCAAACCAAAAACTTCAATCCCCTATATTATCCCAGCGACCCTCAGAACGGGCCTTTCGCCGAAGTTCCCGTAGCCTACGATGAAGTCAACGACCCGAATCATCTAAATCCCATTTTCGTCCAGGTCTTAAGCACTACCGTCATCTCCACCACCGCCTGGAAAGGCGGCGCTTCTCCTTCGACCACCGACTGGGGCGCCGCGGCCAATTGGAACGGCTCTACCATCCCCGACGGCAAGGGCGCCAATGTTAACATCGGCAGCCAATCCTCGACAAACAATGTTATTGACATGATCTCCGCCGGCCGCACCGTCGGCAACATATACTTCACTCCCTTTTCCAGCACCACCATTCAAAGCACCGGCGCCAAGTCGCTCACCATAGATAACAACGGTAAAACTTCCCTGGTAAACGTGCTGGGCAATCATACTATCAGCGCCTCGCTGATCATCAACAACAATACTATTTTCGACGTCAATGGAAGCCTGACCGTATCCGGCAACATCAGCGGCGCCGCAAGCTTGGGCATTACCGACTCGGGCAGCCTCACGCTCTCCGGCTCAAATTCCTATACCGGCAATACGCTCGTTACCAGCGGCTCGTTGACCGTCGCCAAGGCCGCCTCCCTGCCCGGATACAATACCTCGGGAAAGGTCACTATAAGTTCAGGAGCGGCGCTATTCGTCAAGGCCGGGGCCGCTTCGGGCCAATGGGCCGAGTCGGAAATCAACACCCTGCAAAGCACCGTCGTCTTCCCCAGCGACTCTTACCTGGGCATCAACACCAGCGACGGCAATTTTACCTACGGCGCCTCGGGCGGTACTTTGTCCGGAAGCCTGAACTTCGTCAAACTAGGCAATAATTCCTTGCTCCTTGCGGGAAATAATGCCTACACGGGCAATACCGTAGTTACAGCCGGCACGCTTATCGCCGGAAAAACTGCCTCGCTCCCAGGATACAATGCCACCGGTAAAATATCGGTCGATCCAGGTGCCACGCTGGCCGTCAGAGCTGGGGCCGCATCCGGCGAATGGGCCTCCGCAGACATCGACGCCTTGAATACAAACGCCACCTTCTATTACGATAATCGCTCTGGTCCCACTGTTTACAGTTATCTGGGTATCGATACCACCGGCGGCAATTTCAACTACGGCACCGCCCTCGGTGAATCACAAGGCTTTAACAAGTTGGGCGCCAATACCCTCACACTCACCGGCTCCAATACCTTCACCGGTCCCGTGATCTTCAGCGGCGGCTTGATAAATGCCCCAACCTTAAGCAACCTCGGCGCCGGCACCGAGTTGGATTTCAACGGCGGAGGCTTGCAGTTCGGCAGCGTTTACGATCCATCCGTCCGAACCATGAACTTCCTGGCCGGAGGCGCCACCCTCGATACCCAAGACAAAACCATCACTTTGGCCAATGCTATCGGCAACAGTGGAACCGGCGGTCTGACTAAAATCGGATCGGGCACCCTTATTCTCAAGGGTATTAATACTTACACCGGAAATACATCCATAAGCAACGGCACGCTGTCCGTCGTCAAGGCTACGGCTTTGCCGGGATACAACGCGTCTGGAAAGATCACGGTAAACTCCGGCGCTACCCTGGCCGTCCGCGCCGGGGCCGCCTCGGGCGAATGGGCCGCCGCCGATATCGACGCATTGCGAACCAATGCCGTCTTTAACTCCGGCTCCACCCTGGGCATCGACACCACCAGCGGCAATTTCGCCTACGCCAGCAATATCGGCAGCAGCCTAAACTTGATAAAACTCGGCACTAACATCTTGACCTTCTCAGGCTCCAATTCCTACACCGGAACCACTACGGTAAACAACGGCACTTTGTCGGTAAACAATACGACGGCTTTGCCAGGGTATAACACCACGGGCAAAGTAACGGTATACTCCGCCGCTACATTGGCCGTTCGCGCAGGGGCCGCCTCGGGCGAATGGGCCGCCGCCGACATCGACACCCTGCGAACTGACGCCACTTTCAACTCCGGCTCAACCCTGGGCATCGACACCACAAGCGGAAATTTCGCTTACGACAGCAATATCGGCGGCAGCATAAGCTTTATAAAACTTGGCGCTAACAACCTGACGCTATCAGGCTCCAATTTTTACACCGGCAACACAACCGTAAACGCCGGCATTCTCGACGTCGGCAAAACCGCCTCGCTCCCGGGATACAACACTCTGGGTAAAGTAACGGTAAACTCCGCCGCAACCCTGGCCGTTCGCGCAGGCGCCGCCTCGGGCGAATGGGTCGCCGCCGACATCGACACCCTGCGAACTGACGCCACATTCAACTCCGGCTCTTTCCTCGGCATCGACACCACCGGCGGGAACTTCTCCTATGGCAGCGCTATCACAGGAAGCCTGGGTATCACTAAACTGGGCGTAAACACCTTGACCCTCACCGCTTCAAACTCCTTTACGGGTGCGGTTAATTTCAACGGCGGCTTGATCAAGGCCGCCGCTCTAAACAACCTGGGCAACGGCACCGCCCTCAATTTCAACGGCGGCGGTTTGCAGTTCGACGCAGCCTACGACCCCTCGGTCCGCACCATGTCCTTCCAGGCCGGAGGGGCCACGCTCGACACACAGGCCAACAACGTCACTTTAACCAAGGCCATAGGCAACGGCGGCGCAGGCGGGCTCACAAAACAAGGCCTGGGCATCCTTACCCTTATGGCGTCACCAAGTTATCAGGGCCCCACGGTCGTCAACGGCGGCTTTCTCATACTCGGTTCCTCGAGTACGGTTGTCACTCTGCCCGCCACCACGGCCGTCAGTATTACCGCCAGCGGCGCTATAATTGACACCAGTGGAAATTCGCAGACTATCGCCTCCCTGGCAGGCGTGGCCGGAACCGAAATAAAACTCGGCGGCGGCAAGTTGACCACCGGAGACGGCACCTCGACCACCTTTGACGGCGCCATCACAAGCGCCACCGGAGGCTTACTGACAAAAACGGGTTCGGGCACATTTACAATTACTGGCTCAAATACTTACACCGGCAATACCCTGGTGAGCGCCGGCACACTCGATGTCGGCAAAACCGCCTCGCTCCCCGGATACAACACTCTGGGTAAAGTAACGGTAAATTCCGCCGCAACGCTGGCCGTTCGCGCCGCGCCGCCTCGGGCGAATGGCTCGCCTCTGACATCGACACCCTGCGTGCCGATGCCACCTTCAATTCCGGCTCTTTCCTCGGCATCGACACCACGGACGGCGATTTCACCTATGCCAGTGCCTTCGCAGGGATCATGGGTCTTACAAAGCTCGGCACCAATACCTTGACCCTTACCGGCTCCAATTCCTATGCCGGCAACACCCTGGTCGGCGCCGGCACGTTGAAGGCCCTCAATCCAACTGCTTTGCCGGGATACAACGCGCCGGGCAAGGTGACGGTAAACTCCGCCGCAACCCTGGCCGTTCGCGCAGGCGCCGCCTCGGGTGAATGGGCCGCCGCCGACATCGACACCCTGCGCGCCGATGCCACCTTCAACCCCGGCTCTTTCCTCGCCATCGACACCACGAGCGGGAACTTCTCCTATGGCAGCACTATCACAGGAAGCCTGGGTATTACTAAACTGGGTTCTAACACGTTGACCCTCACCGGCTCAAACTCCTTTACCGGTGCGGTTAATTTCAACGGCGGTTTGATCAAGGCCGCCGCTCTAAACAACCTGGGCAACGGCACCGCCCTCAATTTCAACGGCGGCGGTTTGCAGTTCAACGCCGTCTTCGATCCCTCCACTAAAACCATGACCTTCCAGGCCGGCGGAGCCACCCTCGACACCCAAACCAACAACATCACCATGGCCAACTCCATAGGCAACTCCGGTCTCGGCGGCCTCACAAAACAAGGTTCCGGCATCCTGGAACTGGACGGCGCGGTTACTTATACCGGCGCCACTACCATCAACGCCGGCGTCTTGAAAATCAATAACAAGCAAAGCACTACCCTCACCACTATTTCCGGCGCAGGCACGCTGGAGGTTAACGGCGCCGGCACGGCATTGACCGCCACTTCCGTAAACGTGGGCACGCTGACCCTGGGCCCCGGAGCGGTAGTCGTAATTGCGCCCTTGCCGGGTCTCGATTCCGGACTGGATGAGGGCTTTCTACCAATTACAGATCAAACCACTATGGTGCCGGTCCCGGAACCAAACGCCTTGACGCTGCTTGGCATTGCCGCGCTGCCCATGCTCTTCGCCGCCCTAAGAAAAAGATCGAAATGTCCTGCCAACCCGGCTTGAATGCATTTCGCACGCTTCATTTTTATACCCCGCTGAATTCATTTAGCCCCCGGTGAATACACCGGGGGTTTTCGTTGCCGAATTCTCCTTCGCCAAAACAATAAGGGCGATACTGGAATTCACCTCCCTTGCCTGGTACAATTCCAACGTCCAACTCTGGCAAAATCCTGTCCCTAAGCGGGAGGAATGCAAATGAAGCCGGCAAAAAAATCGGCCGCATCGGATCGCCTGTACATCGCCATGGATATCGGCGGCACCAATATCTTCGCCGCCCTGGTCGACGAGTCCGGGCTGATTCTCCGCAGCGAGAAAACGCCCACTCCCCGCGACGACAATCCCGACCTGGTTGTGGCCGCCGTCGAAAAAACCATCCAAGACATTATGCAAAAAGCCGGCATCGACTGCGCCGACCTGGCGGCCGTAGGCATCGCCGTGCCCGGCGTGGTCGATCCCAAAAAAGGTTACGTGGCGGTCACGCCGAACTTGTGTCTCGGCGGCGTCTCCTTGGGCCCGCTCTTGCAGCAGCGCCTGAACGTCCCCGTCACCCTCGGCAACGACGGAAACCTCGGCGCGCTGGGCGAAACCTGGCTGGGCTCGGCGCGAAAATCCAAAAGCACCCTCTACATTTGCGTCGGCACAGGCATCGGCAGCGGTTTGGTCATCCGCCGCAAACTCTGGCGCGGACGCCGCGAAACCGCCGGTGAAATCGGGCACATAATCATGCAAATAGGCGGCCCAAAATGCGGCTGCGGAAACCTGGGTTGCCTCGAAGCGCTCGCCAGCCGCACCGCCGTCGAACGATTCATCCGCGAGGCCATCGCGGCGGGCCGCAAAAGCCTCATCGCCGATCTGGCCGGCGGCGATTTGTCCATCATTCGCTCCGGCATCATCCGCAAGGCACTCGATGCCTCCGACGAATTGGCTTCCGAGGCCGTCCGCCGCGCGGCGGAAGTCCTCGGCTACGCCTGCCTGAACGCCCGACACCTCATCGATCCCGATGTCATCGTGCTCGGCGGCGGCATGATCGAAGCCTGCGCAGACTATGTCATGCCGCTCGTCCAGCGCATCGTGGGCGAAGATCCCCTCCCTGGCGCACGCCAGGGCGGCGGAATTCTGCTCTCCGCCCTGGGCGACGACGCCGTTCTGCTCGGCGCCGTGGCCGCGGCACGCCTCAAGGCCGGGCGCAACCCGTTTAAAAAACGTTTCCGCCTCAGGCCCGCCTATCCGCAAATCAACCAGTCCAAGGAAGGCGCGATTACCGTGGACGATGAAATGTTCGAAACCGATATTTACATAACCGTCAACGGCAAAACGAAAAAACGCGCCAATATCACCCGGAACGCCCCGGCTCCGCCCCATAAGCTCACGGCCGCCGAACTGGAATTAGTGTGTAAGGGCGGGCCGGAAATTCTTTTCGTCGGCGCTGCCAAATGCGAAGAAATAGAACTGCCCGAAGACGCCCGCCGCTTCCTCGACCTCCGCTCCATAAAATTCAAAATCCTCCCCACTGCCAAGGCCCTGGAATCCTACAACAAATCCAAACGCCGCAGGGCGGCCCTAATATATGTCTAAAATTTCTCCAATATCCTCCCCTCTCCCTTTGGGAGAGGGGCAGGGGTGAGGGCCGCCTATCGCTTTCACCCCCGCCTCTCCCCAAAAAAGAAGAAACTGTTATAATCCACAACCGATCTTCGAGTTTCAATATTTTTCCCCAGGAGCTTACACAATGACCGCAAAAAATATCCTCCGAGAAGTCGTGGAATTCGGCCACTTGGTGACAAAATCCTACGTCGGCGATTTGTCAGACGCCGATCTCTTTGTCCGCTCGGTGCCGGGCAGCAATCATATTGCCTGGCAAATGGGGCACATGATCTTAAGCACGCATGAGATGCTCAAAGCGCTCGGACATCCGCCGCCCGCTTTGCCGGCCGGTTTTGCCAAGGCCTACACAGCCGAAACTTCCGCGTCCGACGATCCAAAACAATTCGCCCCCAAGGCGGAATACCTCGCCTTGGCCGAACAAATGAAGGAAGCCAGCCTGAAGGCCATCGACGCCACCCCGGAAACCGCCCTCGATCAGCCCGGCCCCGAAGAAATGCGCGAGTACGCCCCCACCGTGGCCTCCGTGCTTACTATCTTGGGGAACCATTGGCTCATGCACTCCGGCCAATTCGTGCCCATCCGCCGGAAACTGGGTAAAAAACCCCTGTTTTAAAAGGCTCTAACAAAATCTCCCCTCTCCCTTTGGGAGAGGGGCAGGGGGTGAGGGCATCGGGAGAGGGGCAGGGGGTGAGGGCCTTTCTGGAGTAAATCCCAAATTACATTCGATTTCGTCCAAGAAAATGCTCGATTGCCGCATTCACCGCCGCGGGCTGCTCCAACGGCGACATGTGCCCGGCCCTGCGCAATTATTTTTAACTCCGCTCCCGGAATTGACCTCGCCATCGCCTGCATTTCAGCCGCCGGGCTGATCGCGTCGCTCTCGCCAACTATAAGCATCGTCGGGCAGCGTATGCGGGATAGCTCGCTTGTAAAATCCGACCGCCGCGCCATGCCTAACGAGGCCGCGGCAATCCCGCGCGGATCGTTGCCCTTTATTACTTGCCTTATCTTTTCCACCAAATCCGGCCGCTTTTCCAGAGTCTCGGGGCGAAAAGCCTGGGAATCATGGCGTCAGCCACCGTATGCGACCCTTCACTAAGGACCTTTTCCGCTAAAACCTGCGCGATTTGCTGCGGCCTCCGGCGTGTCGCACACCGCCCGGCTGTCGCAAAGGATCAACCCTCGCAAACGCTTGCCATGCCGGCGCCAGAATTCCAGGGCGATGTATCCGCCCATCGACAATCCGCACAATACCGTATCGCCGATTCCTAAAAAATCGAGCAGCGCCGCCAGATCGTCGGCAAATTGCCCCATTTCCACAATGCCTTCGCTCACCCCGCTTTGGCCGAAACCGCGCAAGTCCGGCGCGATCACGCGCCGCCGGGCCGAAAGCCCTTCGATCTGCCCCTCCCACATCGTGTGGTCCAGGGGAAATCCGTGCACCAGCAAAATCGCCGCCCCCGTGCCGCTGTTGACAAACGCTAATCGCGCCCCGTTGATCGTACAATTGTTCATACCGATTGTTGTCCAATCCATCCATTATAAAAATGCGAATGGGCAAACTGCCCAACCCTCTTCACCCACGAATCCCTAATCTCTAATCTCTAATCTCTAATCCCTACTTCTTATGTTCATCCCTGGCCTTTTTGAACAACTCCAAATGTTTGGCGATCTGGCCGCCATGGGGTGACAACTCGGCCGCGTGCTGTTGATTCTTGACCGCGTTCTCATAGTCGCCCTTGGCATAGTACACGTACGCCAAAGTATCGTACAAGTCGCCGTTTTCAGGATAAAGTTCCAATGATTTTTGCGAGTATTTCAAGGCCTCGTCCAGGTCTCCCTCGCTGTTCGCTATAAGCCAGGCGAATTGATTGTAGTACTTGAAATTGTCCGGCCCCACGGCGATCTCCACCCGAATGTCCTCGGTCGCCTGGTGCATCAGCTCCATGAGTTTTTTCCGGTATTCCGTGGTTTGGTCGGGCAGGCGGTAGCAGGCTATAAGCACGTCTATGTCGCTGGGGTCCAGGTCCAGGGCGCTTATCAGGCATTCGCGGCGTTTGGCCTGTTCGCCGGTGCTCTCCCAGTGGCATGATTCCAAGTAATATTTTCTCGCCCGGACCTCGGCAATTGTCCGCTCGATGATCTTTTCCGGCGGCTTTCTGCGAAACAAGTAAACGTGTTGCAGGGCCGCAGCAATGCGGCCGGGCAGGGCGACGTACGTCTTGGCGTCCACTGTCTTCAGCATCCCGTCCAGCACGTTGGCCGCCGCCATGTCTTCGCCTTGGTCGTGCAACATCTCCGAAAGGTCCCATTGCACGTTGATCGTGGTGACGTCCGTGGGGCGGCCCTGGGCAATCACGTATTCCATCTCCCGCTTCGCCCAATCGAACAGCCCCCGCTGCATGAGTCTGTCCGCGATCACGTATCGGTTCAGCAATTTCATCTCCTCGCGCCCCACGCCCGCATCGCTGTACAGGTTCAGTAAATCCAGCGGCAGGTAACGGCTCAGCACGTTCATATCCTTGCGCCCCGCATTCAGCCCGAACGCACGGTGCGCCGTCTCTTCCGCCTTGGCGGCCTCGCCTTGCTCTTTTTCAGCCTGGGCCAGGATGTACAGCAGGATGGGCTCGTTTTCAAAGCGCGAGGTGTAACGCCCCGCCAATTCGTCCACTAAACTCCAGGCCTTTTGTTCCACCAGCCAATCGATCAACTCCGACAGCGTTTCCAAGTCGCCTTTGTCTTCCAAATCGATCAGCCGCCGCATGGCTGCTATGGCCTCTTGGGTTCGGTCCTGTTTCTTCAACCAGGTGGCCTGGAAACGGATCAAAGCCGCCACGATCTCCCGGTTCGTTTCTCCCGGCAAGCGCTGCAAAAGCGAGATCTCGGTTTGGATCGGCTCGTTCCATTGCGTTATCGACTGCGGGTCCTCGGCCAACTTGAGCCAGGCCAGCATCCAGGCGCCCGACGTCCGCCAGCTCTTTTCAAACAGCTTGTGGATCGCCTCGCCACGGGGGCCCTTGGGCGGATCCCGCCCCAAAGGCGATTTCAACAACTCGGTTACGCCCGTCTTCGAAAGTACGCCCGATTTCTCGAATCGTATCAACCGGCACAGGGCCATTAGCCCCTTGCCCTCCGGCATGAAGGCCAAGGCGTGCATCCGCTCCTGGCGCGATTCCTCCGGCAGCCGCTCGTAATCTTTCAATAAAGCCTTCACTCCCGGCGGATCGTTTTTGCTGGTCCATTCCACCCGCATCAATCGCAAAAGATATTTCGCCCGCGCGGCGATTTCCAAATCGTCGTTCGTCGTCGCGGCGCGAAGCGCGTCGAAGGCCTCAAAACTCATCCGCGCCAACTCGTTCTGCGCACGCTGCCGCACGTAATAATCCTTGTCGCCCAACTGCTCGATCAATTTGTCGATCTCCGCCTGTTGGACGCTATCCTGAGCCTGCTCGCCCGGATTGCCTTTTTTAACTTCTTCGCCCGTGGTCTTGGCGGCCGGGGACGTCGAGGGCGGAACCTCGGCCGCGCAAAGAGTATATCCACCCGCGATAATCACGTTTCCCGCCAATACAAGAGTGCCTATAATATTATGTAGCACGGTTCTCATGCTCAAAATCATATATCGTCAAGAGGCTTTAAGCCAGATCGCAACAGTTTTTGCCCCTCTAGGATATTTTATATCCATCCGCAGCAAGGGGAGCTATCTTCCCGCAAATTACAGGAAAAAAACCCGGGAATTGCAGATCGCAGCCGCGAAAATAACGGGGGGAATCATGCCCCGCATAACATGCGGCCATCCCTTAATGCGGGCAAAAAAACGAATGGCATAACTTAGAGCTTCTAACAGAATGAAATGAAACGGGATTTTGTGTGCCACTGCTTGGTCACAAGCAGTGTTTTTTCGCTGTTTTTGACGGCACTGCTTGCAAGCAGGGCACCGACCGAAGGTTGGTCGTGGCACACGTCATTTTGTTAGACGCTCTTATCCATTGATTTTGGGAGCAAAGCTCAATCGATCGGAACACCAAACTGCCGAAACTATTGCCTGCCAGGTCGTTAATGCGCATCTCCCCGGGCCCAAAAGCCGGGCAAGCTCGGCCGCAGCGGCCCGGTTTGCCGACGAAGCACGTTTAATTGAAGCATCAGGATTTACCCGATGGCCGGTTGTGATCTGGCTCATAAAAATTCAGCATGTCTACGATGCGAGTTGTGCAAGTCCCCGGTCCAAAAAGGCCCTTTGAACTCGTGGAACGCCCGGTTCCCGAGCCCGGCGAAGGGGAAGTACGCATTAAAGTTCAGGCCTGCGGCATCTGCCACAGTGATTCACTAATTGTGGAAGGCGCTTGGCCCGGGCTGCAGTATCCCCGCGTGCCGGGGCATGAGGTTGCCGGAACCATTGATGCGCTCGGCACAAAAGTAGCCGGGTGGAAAACGGGGCAACGGGTCGGCGTGGGCTGGTACGGCGGGCATTGCGGATACTGCGAATCCTGCCGCCGCGGCGATTTTGTCACTTGCCAGATCGCGCCGCAAATATCCGGCATCACCTTTGACGGCGGTTACGCCGACTACATGATCGCCCCCGCCGCCGCCTTGGCCGCGATTCCCCAGGGGGTTTCCGCCGTGGATGCCGTCGCCGACGTGTCGCCGGCGTCACCACCTTCAACTCCCTGCGCAATAGCGGCGCACGACCCGGCGAAATGGTGGCCGTCTTGGGCGTGGGCGGGCTGGGCCATCTGGCCGTCCAATTCGCCGCGAAAATGGGATTTAAAACCGTCGCCATCGCCCGCGGCAGCGACAAGGAACCGCTCGCGCGGAAACTCGGCGCCCGGCATTACATCGACACCCGCACCACCGACCCGGCCGCCGAACTAATCAAATTGGGCGGCGCCAAAGTCATCCTCGCCACGGCCACCAACGCTCAGGCAATGAGCGCGGCGCTGGGCGGGCTGGGCGTTGACGGGAAATTCATCATCCTCGGCGTCGCGTCCGAACCATTGCAAATAAGTGCACTCCCACTAATCATCGGACGCCGTTCCATCGCAGGCTGGCCCAGCGGTACTTCAATGGATTCCCAGGATACCCTCGCTTTCAGCGCGCTGGCCGGCGTGCGCCCGATGACCGAAGTCTTTCCCCTGGAGTGCGCGGCCGAAGCCTACCAGCACATGATCGACGGTAAGGCGCGATTTCGCGTTGTGCTCGCCACCGGGCATTAACCGGACAATCTGCCATTCCAGAAGATTAAATATTTAAGGAACTCTAACAAAACCTCCCCTCTCCCTTTGGGAGAGGGGCAGGGGGTGAGGGCGTTTAGAAATGGATATAAGTTTTTGTTAGAGTTTCTAAAACTCTAATCGCCTGACTTATACCGCACGCTATACCTTGTTAACTATAAGGAGATTTCTCTCATGCCGCCCAAACTCGCCGCCGATCTGCTCGATGCCCTCGATAAAATGGCCGGGGGAGTACATCCCGGTTTTCGGCCGGTTCACGCCAAGGGTGTAATGTATTCGGGCACTTTCACCCCCTCGCCCGGCGCAGCAAAACTTACTCGCGCTTCGCACGCCGCTCGGCCGTCCACCCCGGTCACTGTGCGGTTCTCCGGAACGGCGGGATTGCCGACCGCCGCCGACAACGATCCGATAGCGGCCAGCCCGCAAGGCATCGCCGTCCGCTTCCACCTGGCCGAACACATCCACACCGACATCATTGCCCATTCGCACAACGGTTTTCCGGCCCGGACCGGTGAGGAATTCCTCGAATTTCTCCGCGCAGCGATTGCCAGCGGGCCGGGCAGTCCGAACCCGCCGCCCATCGCGGCATTCCTGGCCGCCCACCCGGCGGCAAAGGCCTTCGTCGAGGCGCCTAAACCCATCCCCACTAGTTACGCACGGCAGGCGTACTTCGCCGTTACCGCCTTCAAGTTCACAAACTCGGCCAATCAGAGTCGGTTTGGCCGTTTCCAGATCCGTCCCCAGGCCGGGATAGAAGTCTTGACTGCCGAACAAGCGGCTAAGAAGACGACTGACTTCCTTGCCGCCGAGATGTCCGAGCGGCTGGCCAAGGGCCCGATAGGGTTCCGCGTCATTGTGCAATTGGCCGAGGCCGGCGATGACGTAACCGATTCCACCATTGTCTGGCCGGATAGCCGGCCGGAGATGGAATTCGGCGCAATCACCATAACGGATCGCGTGGACGAGTTGGCCCCGGAGCGGCGGAAGATCATCTTCGACCCCGTCCCGCGCGTAGACGGCATTGACTCGGCAGGTGACCCGCTGACCGACGTGCGCTCGGAGATCTATCTGCTAAGTGGTCGGCGAAGACGGGCCGCCACGATGGCTTGAATTCCCAACACCTTGTTGTGCGCGGCGATCTTCGCTCATCCGACCGCCGAAGGCTTGGAGGATCTGTTTGCCAGCCTTTAGCCGGCCGCCGCTCTGCGATTTTATCGAGCACTAGCGCCCTCGGAAATTTCCCTATGTTTTTTTAAACGGCTTTGACTGTTCATCTTTTTGCCGCTTCATTTAATTGCGATAAATGATTGTCTTTTATTAATCCACGCCCATAGAATTTATATGGATCGTATTGTCGCAAGCGATTCTTTCCCTGAAAACAAAATCGAAAGGAAAATTCTATCATGTCTGCAAAGAAACTGACGGGCAAAGTTGCAGTGGTTACCGGGGCGTCGAAGGGAATCGGGGCGGCCATCGCTAAATTCCTGGCCGACGAAGGGGCTTCGGTGGTGGTCAATTATGCATCCAGCAAAGAAGGGGCCGAACGCGTCGTGACCGAGATCATAAACAAGGGCGGCAATGCCCTGGCCGTGCACGCCAACGTCGCCGATAAGGCCGATGTCGAACGCCTCTTCGACGTGACCGAAAAAACCTTCGGCAGGCTGGACATACTTGTTAACAACGCCGGAATCTATGAATTTGCGCCCTCGAAAAGATTACCGCCGAACATTTCCACAAGCATTTCAACCTCAACGTGCTCGGCTTGATCTTCGCCTCGCAAGAGGCGGTCAAGCATTTCGGCCCGGATGGAGGCAGCATTATCAACATCTCTTCAGTGGCCGCTACCGAAACCCCGCCCGCCGCCTCCGTTTATAGCGCGACTAAGGCCGCCGTTGACGCCGTCACCAAGTCCCTGGCCAAGGAACTCGGTCCCCGCAACATACGAGTCAATTCCATCAATCCCGGCATGGTCGAAACCGAAGGCACCATCTCCGCCGGCATAATCGAAAGCGATTTCCGCAAACAGATAGTTGCCCAAACGCCCCTGGGCCGCATCGGCCAGCCGCAGGACATAGCGCCCGCCGCCGTTTTTCTGGCCTCAGCCGACTCGGCATGGGTCACTGGCGAGTCGCTGTACATCGCGGGCGGCCTTCACTGACCCGAGAACACCGCCGAATAATTGCATTTACTTCCGCCCATCGGGTATCGCTGCATTGATAGCGCAACCGGGGAATGCAAGACCGACATCCCGGTAGCTCAGCCCTTTTTTCGGAGCTCCAGCAAAGGACCCTCATTTGAATGACGCCTCGACGACCCCGTCAAATGGCCGACAATGAATCTGGGACCGGAAAAACGCTGGCCTTCGGAAAATTCTCCCCAGGCGGCTTATTAAATGAAGATATGTTGACACCGGGCCTCAGTCCGCTAAATTACAGGAAGGAAAAAAGCTCGGTTTGCCCAATTAAACTGGCTGTAAAGACCAAACTCGAAAGGAGCGAATATGTGCACGTTAAAACTCGCGGATAATACGATGAACCGTACGCTTGCCGCAATTTTTTGCTCTTGTTTTTTGGCCGTTGCGTTCTCCAGTGCATTCGCGGCCGAACCGGCCGGCGAACTGGCTCAAGGTTTTGCCGCTCCGCCCGACTCGGCCCGGCCGCACACCTGGTGGCATTGGATGAACGGCAACATCACCAAGGAAGGCATCACCGCCGATCTGGAAGCCATGAAACGCGTCGGCATCGGCGGCGCTCAGATTTTCAACGTCTCCGAACACATTCCCGATGGCCCGGTTGCCATCCTCAGTCCCCAGTGGCTGGATCTTATCCGCCACGCCGCGGCCGAGGCCGATCGGCTGGGCCTCGAATTGTGCTACCACAACTGCCCCGGCTGGACAAGCAGCGGCGGACCGTGGATCACGCCCGAGCATGGCATGCAAACGGTGGTCACAAGCCAGACGCAGGCGAAGGGGCCGGACCGCTTCGACGCCATTCTCACCCAGCCCGAAACCAAGGAAGGCTACTACCGCGATATCGCCGTCCTCGCCTTTCCTACTCCTTCGCAGAACGTTCAGATAGATAAATCGAATCCTAAAACCCTTGCCGCCGGCCGCGAATTCCGTTACGGCCTAGAGCCCGATTCCAAGGTAATTCCGGCCGAGGCGGTGGTTCCGCGCGATCGCATCGTCGACCTGAGTTCCCGCCTCGGACCCGACGGCCGGCTTGCCTGGGACGTTCCCCAGGGCGATTGGACCATCCTGCGGATCGGCCGCACCCCGACTGGCAAGACCAATCATCCGGCGCCAAAATCCGGGACCGGCTTGGAGTGCGACAAACTCAGCCGCGAGGCCCTCGATGCCCACTGGGCCGGCGGCGTGGAGCCGATTCTCAAAATCCTCGGCCCCCTGGCGGGCAAATCGGTGAACAACTGCCTCATCGACAGCTACGAGGTGGGCAATAATAACTGGTCGCCCCGCTTCCGCGACGAGTTCATCAAGCGCCGCGGCTACGACCCTATCCCTTTCCTGCCGGTGCTTAGCGGCCGCTATGTTGACGGCGGCGAGATAACCGAACGCTTTCTCTGGGATTTCCGCCGCACCATCGGCGATCTTTTCGCCGAAAATTATTTCGGTTACTTCGCCGATCTGTGCCACAAACATGGGCTGAAATTCTCCGTCGAGCCTTACGAAGGTCCCTTCGAGTGCCTCCAGGTCGGCGCCAAGGCCGATATTGTCATGGGCGAATTCTGGGTCGGCGCACTCCGGCGGCGTGTCGAACTCCATAAAGCTCGCGGCTTCCGTCGGCCATACGCACGGCATCCGCATTATCGGTGCCGAATCTTTCACCGCTAGACCCACTAACGGAAAATGGCTGCAACATCCCGGCTCGCTCAAAATGCAGGGCGACTCGGTCTGGTGCCAAGGCATAAACCGCTTCATCTTTCACACCTACGCTCATCAGCCCTGGATGGACAAAGCCCCAGGCATGACCATGGGCCAATGGGGCACCCATTTCGGACGCTTCAATACCTGGTGGGAACAGTCCCGCGCCTGGATCGATTATATCGCCCGGTCGCAATACCTTTTGCAGCAAGGACGCTCAGCGGCCGATGTCTTGTTCTTCGCCGGCGAAGCGTCGCCCAATGGCAACGTATTTCGTCAGGATCTCAAGGCCAAAGGATACGACTACGATGCCGTCGGCACCGACTTGATTATGACTTTGACGGTTAAAGATGGGCTTATTACCACTCCCAACGGCGGCTGCTACCGCGTGTTGGTTCTGCCGGAAACCTCCTGGATGACTCCGGCCCTGGCTCGCAAAGTTCGCGATTTGGTCCAGGCCGGCGCGGTCGTCATCGGGCCTAAACCCCAAAAATCCCCGAGCTTGTCCGGGTATCCGGCCTGCGATGCCGAGGTGGGCAGGATCGCCGACGAGGTCTGGGGCACTTCTTCCGGCTGAACATGCATTTGGCAAAGGACGCGTCTTCTCCGGCGCCAAGATCGAGGATGTTCTGGCATCGCTGGGCGTAAAACCAGATTTCGCGGCCCTGAACACCGAATCCCCGCCCGCTTTCATTCACCGCGTGGCCGAGCCGGCGGACATCTACTTCGTCTCCAACCAGAAACGATCGCCCCGGTCGCTGGAATGCGCCTTCCGCGTCGCCGGCCGCCTGCCCGAACTGTGGGATGCGGAAACTGGTTCCATCCGGCCCTCGCCGATGTGGCGCGTCGAGGACGGCCGCACCATCGTTACCCTGGACCTGGAGCAGGCCGGTTCCGTTTTTGTCGTCTTCCGCCAGGCAGCCCCTGCGCCGGGCGATCCAATCGTGAAAATCACCCGCCAGGGCGGCGATGTTCCAATCCGCAATAAGCCTAAGTTGGAGATTCGACATGCGATTTACGGCGTATTCAGTAAGCCCAACGGAGCCCAGGCCGATGTCACCGCCAAACTTCAAGACATGATCAAGGACGGAATGCTGCAAATCACGGTGTCCAACGATCTCACCGGCGATCTCGCGCCAAATAGCCCAAAGAATTGCGGATCGAATACGCGGTCGATGGAGTCGCTCGATCATCCATGTTCAGTGAAGGTGAGGAATTGCAATTGCCCGAAGATCTCCAAAGCCTGTCTCCGCCCGCGCCGCGCTTGTCGCTCGACGATGGACAGCTTAACCTCATCGCCGCAACCCCCGTCCGCTACGTTTTCACCACCGCCTCGGGCGCCGAAAAGGTCGCCGCCGTCGAATCCCTTCCCCAGCCCGTGGAAATAACCGGCCCTTGGGACTTGGCCTTCCCGGCCGGCCGCGGCGCACCCGCCCAAGCGACTTTCGAGCGCTTGATCTCCTGGCCGCAACACGCCGAGGACGGAATCAAGTATTTCTCCGGCACGGCGACATATCGTAAAACAATCGTCATTCCGGCGACCTGCTTCGCCTCGGATCGCACGCTGCTGCTCGACCTGGGAATAGTTAAGGAGATCGCCGAGGTTCGGCTCAATGGCCAAGATTTGGGAATCCTTTGGAAATCGCCCTTCCGCATTGATATCACCCGCGCAGCCAAGGCGGGCGACAACGAACTGGAAGTGCGAGTAACCAACCTCTGGCCCAATCGGCTCATCGGTGATGAGCAGCAACCCGACGACTGCCAGTGGAGCGGCCTTTTTCTGAAAGGCTGGCCCGATTGGTTGCTGAACGGTACGCCCCGCCCCTCGTCGGCCCGCGTCACGTTCACAACCTGGAAACACTGGCACAAGGACTCGCTCCTCTTGCCGTCGGGATTGATCGGCCCCGTCGAACTGCGAACCCTGCTGAAAATCCCAGTGAAATGAAAAACCGGCGCTAAATAAATCAAAGCTGAGGATAATGTAGTGTATGTTTAGCCCGCTCGCTTGCCACCGGCGGGTTTTGCCATGAATTTGACGCGCTCGCGACCAATGGTTGCCATGCCGTGCTTGCCTCCCGGTGTTCGCCCGCATAAAGGTCCTCCTTTTGCTTCGGATACTCGGTCATCGCCCATCCTGGGACCCTCCATCGCCCGAAAAAGACACTCCTGCCGCGGATTTTTTCAGCCCATTTTCCCACATTGTGTGCATAAAATGGGAAATCAGGCCACGGCATTTCGAGCTTTACCCGTTTACCATGGGTAACGGATTTGATAGAATTTGTCCTACCGCGTTGCCTCGAGAATATATTATTATTTCTGGTGGCGTCTGGCACTTGTTGGATCGCCGCAATGAGTGCCAAACTAGTACAATCCTTAGACCACAACCCTACCGCTAAACAACCGTAAAGGGGTGAAACAAAGAAAATAAAAAATCGACGTAAGCCCATATGAAATAAAGATTTGGGGGCGTAGCTCAATTGGTTAGAGTACCGGACTGTCGATCCGGTGGTTGCGGGTTCGATTCCCGTCGCCCTCGCTTGCGCAACATGCTATGAATTAAGGGGTTGCGTTTGTATGCAGCCCCTTTTTCCTTTCTGTAACAAAAAGTCGGGATCCGAATAATCCTCACTTGGTAATCTTCAAATTCGGCGACGCCTCTTGAAGCTCTAGAATTCCCTTATCGGATACCTTGGTGTCTCTGAGTTTGAGTGTTTCCAGGTTCATCAGGCCCTTCAGATGCGCCAGTCCGGCGTCGGAATTGAGTGTATGAATTAGGCTCAAGGATTCGAGATAGGGCAAGTCCTTGATGCATTCCAAGTCGTCGTCGGTAATCAGAAATCCGCCCAAGGTCAAGGATCGCAGCCGCGGTATCTCCTTAAGACGCCAGAGACCGGCGCTGGTGATCGCGGTTTTCGAAATGTCCAGTTCTTGCAGATGGGGTAAGGCGGCCAGGTAATTCAAGCAGTCGTTGCCGACCCGCGTCCCTTGCAGGCTTAAGGTGTGCAATTGTTTTAATTCTTTCAATTGCGCCAGCCCGGCATCGGTAACAGGAGTTTGATCGAGGACTAGGACCTGAAGCTTGGATAGTTTTGCAAGATACGCCAGGCCGTCGTCGGTGATACGGGTATTTTCCAGCGACAGTTCCTGAAGATTGGACAAACCTTTGAGGTGTTCCAGCCCGGCGTCGGATATCTTCGTTTGATCCAACTTGAGAAAAACCAATTGCCTCAATCCTTCCAGGCTTGCCAGCCCGGCGTTGCTTACGCCGGTTCCGCTTACGTCCAAAGTATCTACCTTAGGCAAGTTTTCCAGGCAGGCCAGATCGCCGTCGGCCGCCGCCGCGGGAAATGCCGCACTTGTCACGTTATCGAAAAAATCATTGCCCAGCAGTTTTCGCAGCCAAGGCAATGCATCGGGTGTTACATCGCCTTGTTCATCGTATGCAACCTTACCGCCTATGTTCAGAATCTCTTTAGCGGCTTGGCATTGCCGCCTTGCCTGTTTCAGCTTCATGAAAAACAAATTCGATCCCGCCCCCACGATCAAAACGCACAACAACAGCGCTCCAAGCCGATAATAATATCGCCGTAAATTGGATTCCGGAAGTTTTGGCCTCAACACTGCGGTATATAATTCATCCTCCTCCGGGCTGAGCGGTATGCTGGGAACGGACTTGGACATCCGCGCTTTATGAAGTTTATTTATCCACAAAGCGATCAAAAAATATATAATTAAGGCCGCGGCAAGAATAAACAATATCATCATCCCGCCCAGTGCCAACCGGCGCAAAAAAGACCCCGTAATTATGCACAGCGGGCCGTTTTTCCTCAGCCCTTCAAAAACCTTTTGCCAGGGCGGAAAAGATATGTAAAGCCATACTGCCACCGCGAACAATAAAATCACAAGCAACGTGCGTTTCGACGGCCAATAGGACATTTTTCGCCTCTTAGTACAGTATATTCCAATTTTAACTCAGATCAAAAGCCAGCCGAAAATACGCGCAAGATAAATGATCGTTCCCTTGGACATTGCCGCAAGCGGGAGTATGTTTTATGATAAAGCCGGAAATTTGGGAGATAAGGAATTTGCCTGCTCACATGTTGTGGCCTTGGATTGCCTTTGGGACATTGGTGGCGGCTCTATTGGCGCTGGACCTGCTGCTTTTTCACCGCCGCGACCGCGCACCGTCGCTCCGTGAATCGGCCCTCTGGACCCTTTTTTGGTGCTCTCTGGCGTTGCTCTTTAACCTCTTTATCTGGTGCTGGCAGGACAAATTGTGGCCGGTCCCCAAGCCGGGACATCAGCCGGCCCTGGACTTCCTCGCCGGATATGTCGTGGAATGGGCACTCTCCATGGACAACGTCTTTGTCTTCGCCGTCATCTTCCGCTTCTTCAACATCCCCCTGAAATATCAATATCGCGTGCTGTTCTGGGGAATTTTGGGGGCCATAGCCTTGCGCCTGTTGTTTGTCGTCCTGGGCAGCGCATTGATTAAACGCTTCGATTGGGTGCTCCCGCTGTTCGGGCTGTTTCTGCTGTATACCGCATTAAAATTAAGCCTGCAATCGGAAAGCGATGTCGATCCCGAAAAAAATCTCCTCCTCCGCTTGGCTCGCCGCTTCTTCAACGTCGCCCAGGGCGACCACCGCCGGCACGGCCACGCCTTCTTCGTCCGCCAGGGCGGGCGATGGTGCTTCACTCCCCTGTTCCTTGTGCTCCTGGTGGTCGAAAGCACCGACGTCCTCTTTGCCGTCAACAGCGTGCCGGCCATCTTCGGAATCAGCCAGGACGTATTCATCGTCTATACCTCCAATATCTTCGCCATCCTCGGCCTTAGAGCGCTCTACTTTCTGCTGGCAGGGATGATGGAAATGTTCGAATATTTGCACTACGGCCTAAGCGCAATATTGGCATTCGTCGGCCTCAGCATGATCGCCGAATACTGCTTCCAGCCGCCTGGCGGGTATTTCCTTCCCACCTGGGGCAAACTGGCGATTATCGCCGTCCTGCTGGGCGTTTCCATCGCTGTTTCATTGGTCGCAAAAAAACGGCAAGGAATGAAACGCCAAGGATAATGAATGAGAGACGAGTGCAGCACAAAACCGCTTGCGGCTTCGCGATAATTGTTTTTGGGGGCTCCAAGAAAACCTCCCCTCTCCCTTTGGGAGAGGGGCTAGGGGTGAGGGCGTTTATCGATAGATATAAGGTTTTCTTAAAACTCCTTAAAAGTTGGCGGCGAGCTGCCCACCGTCCACCGCCCGCTGTTCATTTACGCGCCATCTTCCTGGCTTTTTCCAGGATTTGCGGCCGGGCGGCCTCCATTATGTCCCGCACGTCCGCGTAGCGCATGGTCCGCTGCGGGAAGGTGCGTTTTTCGACTGCCCCCAAAAATCGGGCCTGAAACTCGCTAAGGTTCGAGCCGTAAATGTGAAAACTGTCGGCCATGTGGCAGTATCGGCCCAGGCCCAAGGGCTTGCCGGTCAACTCGCTTATCCGCGCGGCGATCTTCGCCTGCAGCCGCACCAGCGCAAACATGTTCATGAAGGCCGCCTTGTAGGCGTCGTTCGAGCGGAAGCGGACGTTCATGCTCAAAACCGACCGCCGCCCTCAGCGGTGATCCGGCACCAAATGCTTTGCAGGCAGGCCGGATCGTAGCAGGCCCCGTCTTCCCAAACCTTCCACGTAATCGCCTGCGCACGCCGCGTATGCGATGTCTCTGCCAGCTTCCGGCATATCCGCTCGATCTGGTCGATGGGCTCAAGCGTCGGCACCCCGTAGCCGAACAGGCGCTGGTGATATGTGTATTCCCAGCGCGTGTCGTTGGGATCGTCGGGATCGCGGACGCAATGGTCTTTTATCCCCTCGCAGACTTCCATCGCGTATTCTTCCAGCTCCTCGAAACCGCCGGGAAAATCGCGGTGAATCATGGGCTCGGCCAATGGATCGAGCACCGTGATAATCATCGTGGCGTCTCGGCTGGGCGGATCGTCGGGCTTGTCGTATTGGGTCTTCACCTCGCAGCCCGAGCGGAACAACTCCAACAAGGCGTTTTCCCATGCCCGCGCTATGCAATCGCCCTCGACCATCAAAACAGGAATTCCGTTCATATAATTTCCCTTTCTCAACCGCCGCCCTTTCACCGCGGGCTAAATATAAAATAGCCCCGATTTGCCAAAAAGGGGCATTTTCCTCTCCGCCGCAAATTTGTGCAAGCACCCCGGAAAAAAAACGCCTAAGACAAGAAATTGCCTTTGCCTTCGATTATAATGCTGGGCAACAATGCATTACAAATCCACAACTTCGTTAATATAGCAATCGTGACCATTCTTTATAATCTCATCGTCCTGGCCATCGATCTTGTGGCATTGTTCCGCGTAAGCCAGTCGAAATCGGCGCCCTCCTGGTGCCTGGTTGTAACAGTGGCAATCTTGGCCGAGATGCTCGTTGCCGCCTTTTTCGCCAAAGATCGTTTCGATCTCTGCCGGTTGGGTTGTTATCTTGTTTTTCTGCACGGGTTCGTGTTATCGGCGGGATTCGCCCTTATAGTTTGGCCGGAAAGAAAAAAAACGGCGGTTTCATCCGTCCTCTGCGCGGCCGGCTTGCCGGTCCTGGCTTACTTTGTCTTTCTGGTTGAGCCTTTTTGGCTCGAGGTCACTTATCGGCAAATTGCCGACCCCAAAATTACCACCCCCTTGCGAATAGCGGTCCTTGCCGACCTGCAAACCGATAATTTCGGCGATTACGAACAAGCGGCCTTGCGCCGCGTAATGCAGGAAAAGCCCGATCTCATCCTCCTTGCCGGCGATTATATTCAGACCCCTTATGAACGGTATCCGGCCCTCGGCCGGCAACTCCATGACTTCTTGCTCGAAATCCGCTTTGCCGCGCCTTGCGGGGTATTTGCCGTGCAGGGCAACGTCGATCCGCCCGCCTGGCCGGATATCTTCGCCGATTCGGGCGTCACATGCGTCAACCTCCGCAAGTCCTTCGATCTCGGCCCCATCAGCCTGACCTGTCTCGGACTCTCCGATTCTTTTAACACCGCCTCAGTCATGAAAAATCCCCATCCGGGCAAGTTTCATCTAGTGCTGGGACATGCCCCTGATTTCGCGCTGGGCCGCGTCGAGGCCGATCTGCTCATAGCAGGGCACACCCACGGCGGACAAGTCCGGCTGCCGCTCATCGGTCCGTTAATCACCATTTCCCGGGTCCCGCACACTTGGGCGGCCGGACTTACGATCCTCTCCGACGGCGGAAAATTGCTGGTTTCACGAGGTGTCGGCATGGAACGCGGCTACGCCCCCAGGGTCCGTTTTTCCTGCCGCCCGGAATTAATGATTATTGATCTTCTACCCCAAAAAACAGTGGGACCCTGACATAATCTCCCCTCTCCCTTCGGGAGAGGGTTAGGGTGAGGGCATAATCTGCCCATCATTTAGTCTCTTTGCTGGCAAATTCTTATGAAAGCAAACGTTCTTGTTCGAGCCCCTTGATAAAATTTTACTTTCGCCGATTCCCTGCTATTATTTCTATGATCTATTGGCATGTTTTATGGGGGGGCCGTGCGATAGGGAGTGCGCTTGTGAGTATTTACAAACCTTGCGGCATCCACGGCGATGCGGCCCGGGAACTCAATGCCGACCTTTACCGCTGCTGGGGCCGCTCCCTGGGCTCGGAACTGGCGCCAAACGCCAAATTCGTGGTTGGCGGAGACACCCGGGGGTCCACGCCCAAGTTCCTCGACGCCCTGGTCGAGGGCCTATGCCAGGCCGGTTCGGACGTCGTGAACCTGGGACAAATCCCCACCCCCATGATCTGCTATGCCCGGCACCGCTTAAACGCCGACGGTTGTGCCATAGTCACCGGTTCGCACGAAGTGGCCAATATCAACGGCCTGAAATGGATGATCGGAAATCGTCCCCCCATGCCCGACGACGTCTATGCCCTGCAAGTCGCCGCCGAAAATCCCACCCGCAGTCCCCCAGACCGCCCCCACAGCGAACCCAGAACTATCGACATCTCCTTCGACTACGTGGCCAACCTCCAGGAAACTTGGGTGGACGCCATGGGCGCTCAACTCCACCTGGTGATCGATCCCATGCACGGCAGTTGGTCCGGCAAGGCCCGCCGCTATCTGCACGCCATTTTTCCCCAATGCCTGATTACCGCCATCAACGACTCGCCCCTTCCCGACTTCGACGGCCAAACGCCCGACTGCTCCCGCTGGCAACATCTCAACGACCTCTGCGACGCCGTTTATCGCGAACGGGCGCATCTGGGCCTGGCCTTCGGCGGCGACGGTGTCCAGCTCGCATTGGTCGATAATCAAGGCATGACTCTCACCGACGAAGAAACCGCCTGGATCCTTATGGAAACTCTCGGCAAAGCCATGCGCAACGAACGCTTCGTATGTGGCCTGAGCTTTTCCGATCACATCGGCCAACGGGCAAAACAACTCGGCGCGGAACCCATCCCCGAACGCAACGGCCAGGCATTCCTCCTCAAACGAATGTCCGCCGCCAACGCGCTGTTCGGCGCCGAACTCGGCGGGCATTATTACTTCCGCGATATGCAAGGCTGCGACGACGGATTTTATGCCGCCTGCAGGTTGATCGCCTTCCTCTCCCAAAGCGAAAAGACCCTCGCCCAATGGCGCTGGGAATGTCCACCCATGTACATAACTCCCGAATTACAGATCCCCGCCACTCTCCAGTCGCAAGCCCGAATCATGGAAAATATCCGCCAGGAATGGTCCTCTTTCCACCAGCAGGTCTTCGACGGCATGCGCATCGACACGCCCGGCGGCTGGTTCCTTGTCCGCCCTTCCGCCGCCGACTCCGCCTTGACCTTCCGCTTCGAATCCCTGGATTGGCCGGCCTTGGACCATTTAGTCCAGCGCGTTTGCCATACAATTGCCCAACCGGGCAAAGAACTCTGGCGCCAATATGTCACGGCCATGGGCATGGAAGTAACTCGACAATAGTCGCTCCTATTTCTCTCCTCTCCGGGCGCCGACCGACAGGGCGCCATGCAAATATATTCGCAAAGCATGTCTATAATCACAAAGCATGCCCGTTTGGTCGGAAAAGACGCCCGCAGTTGCCCGAGGGTGACAGTCTTTCTATTCTCCCCCCTCTCCGGGCACCGAACCTAGTTTCGTCGGGAAAAGGGCAGAGGGGGAAGGGCCTCTATATTTTCTCCCCTCTCCGGGCACCGAACCAAGTTTGGTCGGGAGAGGGGCTGGGGGTGAGGGCCTCTATATTTTCTCCCCTCTCCGGGCACCGAACGAAGTTTGGTCGAGAGAGGGGCAGAGGGTGAGGGCCTCTATATTTTCTCCCCTCTCCGGGCACCGAACGAAGTTTGGTCGGGAGAGGGGCAGAGGGTGAGGGCCTCTATATTTTCTCCCCTCTCCCTTTGGGAGAGGGGCAGGGGGTGAGGGCATATATGCAATTGCATCTCGATCTATTATGCCAATTTGCAATTTACAAATCTGCAAAAATAAATTGGGCCGGCAGTCAAACTGCCGGCCCAATAATTTTAATCCAGCGTATTTTTGCTTACCGGCTGCGTCGCCAGTAAATTCCCAGTCCCATGGCGGCCAGCATGAGCATCGCCCACGTCGACGGCTCCGGAACCGGAGTTATCGAGCCAAAGCCCGCCGCAGGCTGCGGACCGCCAACCAGAGGGGCAATGGTCACCGTGGTCCCGGCCCCGAGTGTCAGAGTTCCGCAGTCAAGGGATCTGACGTTCAATGTCCCGCTGGAAACGTTAACATTAGAAGTCGGGGTGTTAAGGTCCAACATGTTTAAAACGCCGCCGTTAACATAAGTGTTGCCGGTGTAGGTGGTATTTACGCTGACGGTCATTGTCCCCAAGCCACTCTTGGTCAAAGAAGCGGCCGGGTAAGGCGTTTGACTGGCTGATCCGTCCGCCAAAACCGCCGAGACTGTCAGATCGACGTTGGGGTTCCCGGTAACATCGGAGACGTTGAATGTGGTGGGCGCCGAGAGTTGGACTCCGGCGAAACTCCCGCTGCCGGAAATGGTCGAAGCCAAAGACGAAGAGCCTCCTACCGTCACGGAGCCTTTAAGGAAGAAAGCCTGGTGGTTTATGTCAACGCCGCCCGTGTTGGTCAGCGTTCCGCCGTTGAGCGTCACCGGGCCCAAGGGATTGAATGTGCCGGCGGTGTTGGTAACCAAGCCGCCGTTGTTGATCACTAACGCCATCAGCGGAGTCGTGCCGGCATGCCCATAGTATAGGAGGAAACAAAATTCAGCGTGGCGCCGCTATTGATGTTGACATTATGACTGACTATCGGATTGCCCAACGCACTTAAGCCTAAACCGGGGGATGGTTGATTATTGGCTAAGTTGGCGTTCAGCGTCCCGTTGTTGACCGTCAGATCGCCGGTGAACGTGCTGCTGCCAGTCAGAGTCACATTGCCCGACCCCGTCAAAACCATCGGCGAAGTCGAGCCGAAGCCCATCGCGCTGGCCAAGGTCACGGTGTTGCCGTTTAAATCCAAGGTGGCGGTCTGCCCGGATACGAAACTCAACCGGTCGGAAACGTCATCGGTATTGGTTCCGTACCATTTAAGTGTTCCCCCGTTCATGATAATGGAAGCCGTGTTGGTGGAACTTACGATGGGCAACGAGCCCGTGCCGAACGCCAACGTTCCCTGGCTTATATTGGTGCCGCCGGTGTAAGTGTTGCCCGTGTTTGTAATGTTCAGCGTGCCGGGGCCGGCCTTGATTAAGGCCGTGCTGCCGCTGATTGTGCCCGTACCGCTGAACGTATAGGTCTTAGAGTCGTTGTTCACGCTGACCTGCATGGGCTGCAGCGTTCCCACAAGGTTCACGTTTTTAATGCCCGCCCCCACCGAGTCGTCAAAATACACGAAGTCGGTAAAATCCTGGTAACTCGTGGCAACCCCGGTCGAGTACTCCACCCAGTTTAGAGTGCCGAGGCCGTCCCAATCGGCGGCCCCGCTGCCATTGTTGTTGGTGCCGCGCCAGAGTGGATACTTTACCGCCGTGATATTAAGGTCGACGGCGTTGGCGTCGTGGTTGTAGTCAATGCTGCCAACGACACGCAAGGGCAACGATGGTGTGTAGCCGGCGCCGATGTGCGCCGGTATAAGCCAACACCTTGTGGAAACCGAGCGAGTAGGCAACGGCCCCCAGATTCCCCGGGGTAACGGTCACGTTGCCGCCGTTGATTATGCCATTGTTGTTGGTGACGGTGATGGTCGCCAGGTTTGTTCCATCGCTGGGGACTAGGATGGCGCCGTTGCTGAGGTTCAGGGCGCTGACGCTCGTTCCGCCGCCGAAGCCGGCCCCGGAGCTTACGCTGACCCCGCTCGTGGATTGAGCCCCCGTGAGTATCAATGTCCCCGACCCGACGGTTGTGGGCCCACTGTAGGTGTTGGGTAATGTTAAGGTCACCGTGCCAAAACCCTCTTGGTCCAGGCTGCCCAAACCGCCGATGGCATTGGGTAAAACGTAATTGTCAGTGCGGTCTAAGTAGAGTAAGCTGGTAGTGTTGGTGAGGGTGACCGCGCCGGTGCCCAGCGTCCCGCCGCCCGAGGTCAAATTGCCTATTTGCAAGATGCAGTTGTTAACTACAGTGGGACCGGTGTAGGTGTTGTTGCCCTCGATGATTAATTTGTCTGATCCGCCGGCCCCGATCACGGTCAACCCGCCGTCGGCCGCGGCGCCCAAGGCGCTGTCGTGCACCAAGGCGTGATCGATTTCGACATTGGGGTAGCCGGTGACGTCAACCTTCGCCCCGTTGGTCTGCACGTTGCAGGTCACGCCCGTAAAGGTGGACGAGTCGGCCGGCAGTAAGACGCCGGGGCTGCCATATTGCTTGAGCGTGCCGCCGTTGAAATTCAAGGTGGCAAGCTTGTTGGCATCAGTCCGGGTTTTGGTGAATTGCCCGACCGTGAGCGTGCTGCTGTTCAGCAATGTGATGACGTTGTTTGTGGCGATGGTAGAGCCAAGCTGCTCATTGTTGAGGTCAAAGGTTGAGGTGAAGGTCACACTGGCGGTGTTTTGGATGGTGACATTACCGCCGTTTCGGGTGTTAGACCCGATTTCCATTGTCGAAAAATTGCCCTGGGCATGTCCATGAAAGTCAGGTTCGCTTCATTGGTCGTTCCGCCGCTGATGGTGCCCCAAGAGGCAAGGTGCAGGGCATTGTAGGTGGTTAACTGGGCGGTGCTGGCGACAACCAGGTTCCCCCATTCGATCCACGTTTCGCCGCTATAATTGCTTGTGCCGCCGTTTATCGTAAATGTGCCGGTGTTGTTGGAGCCGACTTTTACCAGCGAGCCGCCTCCGGTCAAACTGCCGGAATAGGTGCTGTTGACATTCCCGTTGCCGATCGCCACGTACTGGCCTTGCAGGTCCAAATCTTGCGACCCGGTCAATCCCGCCATCGTGACGGCCACGAGGGTGCTGCCGCCGCTGCCGGAGATGCTGTGGGAAGTGGTGAGTGTGCTGAAGCTGATCGTGCCGCCCGTTCCAGCCGGGTAATTGTAGTTGAGCGTGCTGTTTTGCAAGGCATTCACATTGCCGAGCTTAAGCACGCCGGCCGGAATTGTAGTGGTGCCGCTGAAGGTGTTGGCGGAGTTCAGGGTGAGGGTGCCCGAGCCGGTCTTGTTCAGGCCGCCGATCCCGAAACCGATGATGTCGTTTCCGTTGTTGGCAACCACTCCGGCCACTACCAATTCAAAGCCGTTGTCCACGTCGATCGTGCCCGAGCCGGTCCCGGAGGTCGGCGGCCCCAAGGCCACTCCGCGGTTGGCATGCAGTGTGAACGAGGCCGAGGCGTTAAGCGCCCCGCCGTTTATGACGACGTTACCAGCGGTGGCGCTTGCGGGAACTAGCCCCAATGGGGCGTGATCTACCCCGGCGGTGGCACCGTCCGAGCCAATCGAAATCGTGCCCTCGTTGATCGTCGTGGCCCCGGTATAGGTGTTGTTGTTGCTGATGGTCACCTTGCCCGCCCCGCTGGCCTTGTGCAGCACCGCCCCGTTTGCGATGGCATAATCTACTGCCGGGGCACCATGGGTATTTGCAGTGAAGGTTAAATCGTTGCCGGCCGTGTTGGTGAACGTCACGCTGGCGGGCGAAACGTCGTCGGCAATTGTAACGCCCCTTGGGCCGCCGTTGCCAAAAGTCACGTTGTCGCCGATGACAAATTGCGTCGGATTGTTGGGCGGCGCATTGAATATCCAGTTATTATTCCCGGTATTGTCCCAATTACTGTTCACCAATCCCGTCCAGGTCGTATTGTTGTCCGTGCCCACAACGCTCAAATCGATTTCGTTGGGATTGTTGACCAGGGTATAAGTTTTGGCGCGTATGCCGCTGGAGGGTGTTGTTCCCAGTTTAAAATCGCCGAAAGACGTGATCGTACCCCCGGCAGTGCCGCCATAGTTGATCAAATCATAGGTGCCGTTGTTTACAGGTGTCCCCAGGATGTTGATGTAGACTGAGTTTATTCCATGAGTAATAACGTTGGTGCCGGAATTTAGCACGGTCAGAGTGCTAACCGAGCCGGAACTTGTGTTGAAGTTAATATTGGCCGAGTGATCAGTCGTGCCCAGGAAGTTCAGGCTCCCTACGTGAAGGGCGCCCACGCTGGCCTGGCCGTTTTCGATGGAGCCACCCGAGTTCACGGTAACGGCCTGAGTCAGCGTTCCCGATCCGCCCAGGACTGCCAGGTTGGCGACGGTGATGGGAACGGCCACCGAGGAATTGTTCAAGTAAATGGTCCCGCCATTGACGGCAATCGTGCCTGTGCCGTTGGTGCCGCCGCCGGAAATGGGAACCGCGACCGCCAGGGAGGTGCTGCGGCTGAATGCCAGCGTGGCGCCGCCCCAAATCGTTACCCCGCTGGTCGCGTTGGTGCCTGGTGTGTTGCCTCCCAGGTCGCCGGTTGTACCGCCGTTGCCGATCTGCAGCGTGCCGGCTTGGATTGTCGTGGCGCCGGTATAGGTATTGCTCCCGGCCAGCGTAAGGTTTCCACCCCCGACTTTTGTTATCACGAGGCTGGAGTTGATGTTTCCGCCATAAACCGTGTTGCTACCCAAGCCGCCGATTATGTATGTGTTGTTCGAACTGCTTGATGTAGTTAAATAGGAAGTGGAATCGCCGCCTGCCAAAGAACCTAAATAAGTAGTGAAGTTGCTGTCTCTTGCCGCAAAGCTGCAATAAAGCCCGATATCAAGAGCTATTGTAGAATTAAACGTGTTAACTGTCCCGGTGTGAGTATATGTGCGGAACGTGGTGCCGGTCGCTCCAGTGTTCCTTAATTGCAGCGTACCGGTGAACTGAGCCCAGTTTGTGGTATGTTCGGGGTGAGCTGCGTCGCCGTCGCCCAGCGTAACCGTTTTGCCGGCTGCCGTATTTAAAGTCAGAGTACCCTGTCCGCTGGTGAAGCCGCCGGGAACAATGCTGGGAGAATCGCTGCAATAAATCGTGCCGCTTTGCCCGGTGGGGACATCGAATATAGGGCCTGAGATCGCAACGGCGTTGCTGTGCCCGCGAATATTAAGAGTGCCGCCGTTGTTCCAGTGAATTTCATGCGTGGAGTTAAGCGCGTTGTTGTTGCCGGTGCTGCCATTTTGAATGTCGAGCGTCCCACCGTTAATGTACGTATCGCCGGTGTAACTTGCAGAGCCCGTGAGGAGCAGGGTGCCTGAGCCTAGCTTGGTCAAACCATATCCTGCTGATGCTTGGGAAATCACGCCGACGGCAAGGGTGCCGTTATTGACCGTGACTTGACGGTTGTTGCCAAGGGTTACGTTGCCCATGGTTAGATTTTGCGTGCCCGCAAAGTTAAAGTCGCCGTTCCATTGCTGCTGGGTGGTGTCTGAAATCGCTACCACGCCGGTGCTGGTGTTGTCAAGCGTGCCGCCGGTGATAATCAGGGCTGCGGATCCTAGCGCGCCGGCGTTATTTACGCATAATTTGCCGGAAGACAGATTGACGTTGCTCGTAGTTTGAATGCTATTTAAGGTGGAAAGAGTCAATGTGCCGCCATTGACATTAATGTTGCCCGTAGTAATGGTAAGACCGCCGGAAATAGTCATCGAGCCCGCTGAAAGCGCTAATGTCGCCCGCCGTAAGACCAACGGTGTTGGAAAGAGTCAATGCGCCGTCCCCGGACTTCGTTAAACCATTAGTCACTGTTACAGGTGCGCTGATAGTGACGCCCTTGGGGTTGGCTATGTTGCCCAGCGCATTGACCGTGATCGTCGCCGGCGGGGATGCTCCGTTGTCCAAGGTCAAGGTATTTGAACCGGTAATGGTCCAACCCGCCGGAGTATCCGTGGGATTTAAATCGCCGAAAACCATCGCGCCAACCGTGGGCGCTACATCCAGCGTGACCGTGCGGTCGGAGGCAATATCGAGGCCGTTGAAATTAGCGACATCGGTTGCCACGTTGGGATATCCTAAGTTCTCGGTCCACGCGCTGACAGTGCTCCACGTGTTGTCAGCGTCGCTCGCCCAATGCCAAGTGGAAACGGCCCGCAATTGACCGGCCGTTAGGCCCACGACTAATATGGTCAACAAAGTAATACGAAAAGTTGTCACTAACAGTCTTTCGATACTGTAATTGACGCCCGAACCTTCTAGCTTGTGCGACATAACCATTACCCTTTCTAAAACAAATACATAGAATGGAGGAAGATTTAAAAACCAGGCTGCTCTAATCTGTTTCAAACTCTTATCGCTGCAAAAACTCTAAAATAGAAGCATCTTTTTCTTTTTAATTTCGACAAGCGATTTCTCGCCGCCGGACGGGCAGGGCCCTGAAGATCAATAGACTAGTTGAAGTTTTAGATCAAGACCTAGTAGAATGAAAAAAACCTACTGAGGCATGTTGTACTGTTAAAACGCCAACTCTCGCTGCCTCATAAAAAAACAATCACTCCGCATCGCCATCGTCCAAACGACAATGTCGAGTAAGGACTTATATACTTAGGAATAGAGTTTTGGACATAATATTTCTAGCTATTCCAACACGCTCCAGTCTAACAAAATAAACAGGTTTTTCAAGGATATTGTCTGCGGAAAATATGATTTTTTCCCTCTTTGCTACGTAAAATAGGGGGGCTTAATAACACTTCAATTTCAAACGACAAACTTGTAAAATCAATTCATGTTTTAATTTACTCCGCCCAGTACCTATAAAAGCAAAGGCAAAGACTGCCAGGATAAAAAGTCTTCCTTATATGCGCAAAAATAAAACAATAAACAACATTATCTATAAAAATTAAGGGGGGAATCGTGACTGAAGAAACACCTCCGCCAAATCAAATCGTCTGCCCATATTGCAAACGTCTGATCACCCTGCCGGCCGTTTCCTTTGGAACCAAGGAAAAATGCCCGCATTGCGACATCGAATTCGTCGTCTCCAGCAGGCTGATCCCGCAAACCTCGCAAGACAAAGAAAATCTAGAGGTAAATCACATGGAAGGATACGGATTGCAATCCACACCGGGCGACGCAACGGCGACGGCCCCGTCTTCACCCGCGCTAAAATCAAGACTTTCCCAACAGCAGGATGATAATGCCTTGGTGCAGGAAAAGGCCACCTGGCGCCCCATGGCCACGCCTCCCCCGGGGCTCTTCCTGAAAAGCACTTTCCTTTTCCCCTTTACCGCCGGGCCCCGCCTCTGGTATTTAATCCTGCTGTTGCTTGCAGGCGCAGCCGAAGCAGGGGTGCAGATAGCCATATACCTTGCCGGCTTCTCCGGCGGCATGGAAATCGCCGATAAATGGATCGCCAGCATGATCTTGACAAGCCTTTCTATAATAATCGGTGTGTTTGCTCTATTAGTGGCCTCAGCCGTTTGTATGACAATAATACACGAGACTGCCGAGGGCATAGATAAATTCAACGATCAGCAATTGGGCTGGTTCACCGAATGGCTCCAAGAAGCCATTTACCTGGCGGCCAATCTCTTTTACGGCGCGGCGCCCGCGATTGTCCTGCTGTTTGTTTTGCCCGTCCGCCCCGCGCTGAAAGTGCCCATCTATCTGTTCTCCGAAATCTTCCTCTTCCCCCTCTTCCTGATGTCGGCCTTGGAACGTAAATCGGCCGCCACTCCATATTCAAAACCCGTCTGGAAAAGCCTGTACTACGCCTGGCACGCCTGGGTCCTGTTCTATCTCCTCACCTTGTTGATCGGCGAGACCTTCGTGTATTTGTTGCGCATCATTCCCTTTGCCGGTATTAATTCGCAGTTGCTGTACGCCTCTCTTCTTCTGCCGTTTCTGCTAATGGTCTATTTCCGTCTCTTGGGCCGCCTGGCCTGGTTCTGCTCCGGACGCTTCGAAGAAGAGCTCAAGATTCACCGTTCAGGCTTGCCATAACCACCGGGCAAAATTCAAATAAATCAAAAGCGTAATCATGTCGGTTACGGCCAGGGCTATCGGGCCGGCCGCCACTTGCGGATCGCGGCGGAATAGCCGCAGCATAATGGGCATCGCCACCCCCATGGCCGCCGAACACGTCGCCCCCCCGGCCATCCCGCCCAGCAACGCCAACACCACTTTTCCCTCTCCCAGCCACAGCCACGCCGCCAACGACACCACGATCCCGGCGCCAAGGCCCAACAACAAACCCGTCGCCATCTCGGTGCGAACCTTCCCAAACAGCGTTCTCAGCGTCAGCCGCCGCCCCCGCAGCAGTTGCAGTGTCAGGCTCAGCGACTGTATGCTGATGCTCTCCGCCACCGCCAGCACCACCGGTATAAACAGCGCCAAGGCCGCCACGCGCTGCAACTCGCCCTGGAACAAACCCGCTATAAAAGCCGCCAAAATTCCCCCAACAACGTTGCATATAAGCCAGGGAAAGCGGTTCCGAAAAGCCGAAAGCGGCGTACCCTCATATGCCGCGCTAAGATGCACCCCGATCAGTTGGAACAGCTCGTCGTAACGCTCCCTGCGATCGATGTCCCCCAACTCCGCCGTGTACAACTCCACATCGATTACCCCCACCATCCGCCGCTGGGCATCCACCACCGGAAAGGCCAGAAATCGGTGCATCACAAAAAATTCGCAGGCCTCCAACACCGTGGCCGTCTCCGGCACCGCGATCACCTCCCGAACCATGATCTCGGCCACCGCTTTCTCCGGCGGATTGAGCAACAATCGCCGCGTGGGCACAACCCCCCGCAATCGACCATCCCTGTCCAAAACGTAAAAATATATGATCCTACCCTCCGGCGGCTGCCGGCGCACCATCTCCAATGCCTCGCCCACGCTCTGATCGTCCAGCAGGCTGGCAAAACCGCCGCGCATGTGACGAGCAATGGGATCGTTGAGATTCTTTAATGCTGATGCGTCGCTCACGTGTGATTTCCAAATAAAAAAGTCTTATTTTG
The DNA here is from genome assembly GCA_963838495.1 of Pirellulales bacterium. Taxonomy (GTDB): domain Bacteria; phylum Planctomycetota; class Planctomycetia; order Pirellulales; family Thermoguttaceae; genus JBEKIK01. The sequence continues at coordinate 303,002 of CAWIRC010000002.1, forward strand.
GGCTAATATGCCAAACACACCCCCTGTGCCGTCCATAAAAAGTGTGTATCGTTGCAATTTTTACAGAAACTAAGCGACAACTCAAGGCCTTTGCCCGTATATAGTTACGTTTTTGAATATCGAACGTGTTTTCCGGAATTTAGTATTCCCCACACCTCTTGAAAATACCCCCATTTCATTTTCCCAGCGGGCCTGCTATACTTTAGCATAGTGGTGAGAATCGATGTGAGCCCCGATTTTATGTGCTCTCGTTCTGGTCACCCGTCGATTAGCGTAACGGCAGCCTGCCGGTGCAGGGGCCGATCTCCAATTGCGGTTGATTTTCTCCCTCTACCGTTTGGCCACGCTCTTCATTAACGAGAAGGGGCTCTGGGTGAAGAAATGCCGGCCTTAGTGCGTTTTTCACATTTTCATAAGGAGTGGCGTTATGCCGCAAGGGACGATCAAAAAGCTGATCGCTGACAAAGGTTTTGGATTCCTCGAAGGAGAACGAGGCGAATTATTCTTTCACCATAGCGCGGTGGAAGGAACAAGTATCGAGGCGCTGCGCATCGGACAGGCAGTGATCTACGAAGAAGGGCGCGGACCAAAAGGCCCCCGCGCGGAAAAGGTTAAACCGGCTTGAATGATAATTAAAATCTAGAAGGCTGGAGCGGCGGTTATACTGCCCCCCCAACAATAAACCCATCAACTTTTTATAATTAAGGATTTTGTCTATGACAAGCATATATGTTGGCAATCTGGCCCAAGAGGCCACCGAAGACGAACTCCGCCAGGTCTTCGGCGAGTTCGGCACGGTCTCCAACGTGAGCATCATCAAGGATCGCGAAACTGGACGCCCGCGCGGTTTCGCCTTCGTCGAAATGCCCGACGGCAACCAGGCCACCGAGGCCATTAGAGCCCTGAACCTCAAGGAAATCAGCGGCCGGGCAATCACCGTAAACGAAGCCCGCCCCAAACCCGACCGACCACGCCGCGGCGGCGGCGGCGGCGGCGGCGGACGCTATCGACAACGCGGTTGATAATTCAATTATCTTAAACCGCCCTGCGTTTAGCCTGCCGTGAACACACGCAGGATTAAAAATCAGACTGCAACAATAAGCCCCGGGTCCTGTCCGCCCGGGGCTGTTTTTTATATGAATGTCCCAATTTTCCCGTGAGCAAAAACGGGACTATACTTTACGTTTTTAGAGCGAAGTTCAAGATGTTGTAGCTTAACATATTTGCGGAAAAGTCACCGTGAGCAAACTCCCGGGCTAAACGAACGCTACTCCATCCCAATCTCTGCTCCAGGGTATGCCTATCAACACAGCCTAGACAATCATCTGGTTCAAGGCTTCTTTTTTTTCAGATCGCCGGCAAAGCAAAAGATATAGCCGTTGCAGTCCTGGATGCTGAATTCTTCTTTACCGTAAAAAGTGCCGTGAGGCCGGGAAATAATCGTCGCCCGGTCTTGAATTTTATTGTACAATTCTTGGGCGTCGGACACCTCGACGTAAAACGTCGCCGTCGCTCCCACGGCTTTACCTCGTGCCGCTGATATTTCCGACACGAAACTCTCCTGCGATTGTAACATTAATTGCACGTTGTCACGTTGAACAAAGGCAAATGCCAGCGGTTTTGCGGCGTCAAATTTACTGGCAATCTCTTGAGAGTCGGGCGGCACGCCCATGATAAAGTCGAAACCCAGTACATCGTGGTAATACTCCACGGTTTTGTTAACGTCCGGGACCATTAAATTTGGCGTAAGCTTGGTAAACATGCGATTGGCTTCCTTTTCATGCGAGATTGGGCTTGTGCCGCAACCCGCGATCGATACCATCCACAGGGCTATCAGTAAAAACAAGTGCGATCTATTCACAAACGGACTCCTATAAACCTTTATCGTAAGAATACCACGCGCCAAGGAAGCGGTATTGTATAAATCGGACATTTTTACCCGTATCCCGCCAAAAGCAATTGGCTCGGTGATTGTCCGGCAAGTGCTCGAAATTCGTGTATCAGGTGGGCTTGATCGAAGTAGCCGGCTTTTAGCGCCGCCGGTAGATGTTTTTGATTCCGACCGTACTTCAATGCCCGCAGCAGCGTTTGAAATCGAACGATGCGGGAAAACATTTTGGGAGCAAGGCCGATGTAACTGTCGAACAATCTTAACAGGTTTCGCGGGCTGGCATGAACGCGTCGGGCCAGGTTCGAGACGCAAACAGTTCCGCCCGCCTCGATAATTGCGGCAAGGGCTGCCGCTACGCGAGGATCTTCGGGGTGTTTTCTCCGCCGACGTTCGCTCAGGTGGCGTTCGATCAGGGCGATTTGTTTTTCGATCCGCCCTTCGGAAAAAATCGCTTCAATAAAGTTGCGCAATCGTATTGGTACAATCGTCTAAAGGAATTATCTTGTCAGTCAGTTCGTACGCCGGCATGCCGAATAATTCAGGGAAGGCCCCCGGGCGGAAACATACGCCCAATATATCGACTTTCCCGTCCAGAGGCGTGGAAAAATGCCTTGTGGCCGGGCCGGAAATTATTGCGCCGGATTTTGAATCCGAAGCGGCAAGATTAAAAATAATATCCACGCATCCGTCAGGCATGATGCGATGTAAAAATGTCTCCTCTAAAGCCCTGCAAGAGGTAATATGCCAGTAAGAAACCACAAAAGGCCGCAACGGCATGGAAGGAGAGTATGATCTGCATTGAATCCGTCTTTCCCCTTGTTTAATTGAAGGGAGAAATTGCGTCGGTTGATAAAAAAAGGGGACGCAGTTCATTTATTCTTCCCTTTTCTACAGCGCATCGCAAACCAGATCGCCGATTTCTCTTGTCCCGTAACCCATCTTCCCCGCCGCCTGGCTCTTCATCTTCGTGCCCGTGACGATTTGTATCGCCTTCATCACCCTCGCGGCCGCGCTCTCGTATCCACTGTGCTCAAGAAGCATGGCCGCGGCGCTTATCGTGGCTATCGGATTGATCACGTTCTTGCCCGTGTATTTCGGCGCGCTCCCGCCCATGGGCTCGAACATGCTCGTCCCGCCGGGCTCCGGATTGATGTTCCCGCCCGCCGCCACGCCCATCCCGCCTTGCAATATGCCGGCCAGGTCGGTGATGATGTCTCCGAACATGTTCGTGGTCACGATCACGTCATAATATTCCGGATTTTTGATCATCCACATGCAGCAGGCGTCCACGTGGTTGTAATCCGTCTGGACGTCGGGAAATTCCTTGGCCACGTCCTGGAACGTCCGCCACCAAAGATCGTGCCCGAAGGTGAGTACGTTGGTCTTGGCCACCAGCGTCAACCGCTTTCGCTTGTTTCGCTTGCGGGTGAAGTTGAATGCCCAGCGGATGCACCGCTCGCAGCCCTTGCGCGTGTACACGGCCGTTTGCAGTGCGACCTCGTCGGGCGTGCCCTTTTTCAAAAACCCGCCCACCCCCGCATACATGTCTTCGGTGTTCTCGCGAACCACCACAAAATCGATGTCCTCCGGCTTCTTGCCCGCCAAGGGCGTTTCCACACCCGGATACAACTTCACCGGGCGGAGATTGATATACTGATCAAACTTGAATCGCAATTCCAAAAGCAGCCCTTTCTCCAAAATCCCCGGGGCCACGTCCGGATGCCCCACCGCCCCCAAAAGAATCGCCGGAAACGTCCGTAACTCCTCCAGCACCGCCGGCGGCAAAATCTCCCCAGTCTTCAAATACCGCTCTCCGCCCAGGTCGTAATCCTTGGTCTCCAGTTGAAAACCTTCCAACCGGGCAACTGCCCTCAGCACCTTCACTCCTTCGGCCGCAACCTCCGGCCCTGTCCCGTCTCCGCCGATCACCGCAATCCGCAACGTGTTCTTACCGCTCACCTGAATGTTCCTTTATGTCGAAAAACTATTATGTAAACCCGCCATTTTAACAACGGCCGAATTTATTCTCAAGCAGCCATTGCAAGCCTTTAAAAAGCCAATCTCTTCTTTAATCCCCGGCGGAATCAAGATAAAATGAATAAAACAGGCCCCCAAGCGGTCCCTAAAGGCCTTGGCGCCCGGCGGTCCATGCATGATCAAACGCAATAAATCCTTAAATACTCCCGTACCCCATGCCCAATCCGGCGTCTTCACGCTCTCTGCGCCGGCCGGAGCGATGTTGATAGCCTTCGCCGTCTTCATCGCTTATCTCCCCTGCGTGACAGGCGAGTTCGTACTCGACGACAATCTCTTTTTAACCAACAACCCCATTATTACTGCCCCCGACGGCCTGCTGCGATTCTGGTGCACCGCCGAAGCCCCCGAATTCTACCCCGTCTCCTACACAACAAATTGGATCGAGTGGCGGTTGTGGCAAATCAGTCCCGCCGGTTATCACGCCACCAATCTGATCTTGCACGTGGCCGAGGCATTGCTCATCTGGATCATCTTGCGGAAGTTATCCATCCCCGGCGCCTTTTGGGCCGCATTGATCTTCGCCCTGCACCCGGTAAACGTCGAGTCGGTGGCCTGGATCGCGCAGCGGAGAAACATGGCGGCCATGCTCTTCTTCCTCCTCTCGATCCTGTGGTATCTGAAATTCGCCCAACTCGCTGCCGCGCCATTCTCCGCAAAAAGCCCGCTCACAGACAAACAAATCCCTCATCCCTCATCCCTCATCTCTCATCATTCATCCTTCATCCTTCATCCTTCATCCTTTAGAACCTGGTACTGCCTGAGCCTGGCGGCCTTTGTACTGGCCATGCTCGGCAAGGGATCGACCGCCGTCTTGCCGGCGCTCGTTTTGGGAATCGTCTTGTGGTTGCGTCCTTTGACAAGGCGGGATTTATTATGGACATTGCCCTTCTTCGCCGTCGCCGCCGCACTCACCGCCGTAAACGTGTGGTTCCAAACCCGCGGCACCGAAGTCGTTATTCGCAACGCCGGTCTCGCCGATCGTCTTGCCGGCGGAGGGGCCGTCGTCTGGTTTTATCTCTACAAGGCCCTCCTGCCGCTCGATCTGGCCTTCGTTTACCCGCAGTGGCACGTCAACGCCGGCAAATCTCTCTCTTGGCTGCCGCTCTTGGCCGCACTGGCCCTCACCGCCTTTTTGTGGCTCTATAGAAAAACCTGGACCCGGCCGCTCTTGTTCGCCTGGGGCTTTTTCTGCGTGGCCCTGGTCCCCGTGATGGGTTTTGTGGACGTGGGCTTCATGCAATACTCGCTCGTGGCCGACCACTATCAGCACATCGCAATCATCGGCCTGATCGCCCTGGCTGCGGCGGGCTTGGGCACGTGGCAAACACAAAATCATGTCCCCCTGCGCGCCCCACGCTGGCCGTGGCCCTGGCGGCCGCGGCCGCTCTTGCCCTTCTCACCTGGCGGCAAAGCGGCATCTACCACGACAATCTCACATTGTATCAATCCACCCTGGCCTTAAACCCCGAGTGCTGGATGGCGCACAACAACTTGGGCGTGAATTTGGCCCGCGCCGACAATCTGCCGGAAGCCATCGATCATTACAATAAAGCCCTCCGCTTGAAAGAAAACTATCCCGAGGCACACAACAATCTCGGCAACGCCCTGGTGCGTATCGGCCGCCCCAAAGAAGCCATCGAACAATACCAAGAGGCCCTCCGCCTCCAAGGCGATTACCCCGAAGCGCACGACAATCTCCTCAATGCATTGGCATTGACCGGCCGGCCCGAAGAAGCCATTGATTACTACAACAAGGCCCTGCGACTTGATCCCCGCAACCCCCAAACCCATTACAAACTGGGAAATGTGTTGGTTCATGCCGGCCGGCAGGCCCAGGCCATCGAGCAATTTCAACAGGCCCTGGCCCTCTCGCCCGACTATGCCCAGGCGCACGTCAACCTCGGCAACGCATTGGTGCGGACCGGCAGCATCGATGAAGCGATCGATCATTACCGGCAAGCCTTGCGCATTAAGCCCGACGACAACGCCGCCCGCGTGAATTTAATATCCGCCTATGCCCGGGCAGGCCGCTCGGCCGAGGCCGTGGCCGCCGCCGAGGAAGCCCTGGAAATCGCCCGCAATCAAGGCCAAACGGCATTGGCAAAGCAAATCGAAGATTGGCTGAACTCCTACCGCGCCGGGTTGTCGGTCCTCCCGGACGCACAGCCCCCTTCCAAATCAGCTGCCCCAAAACCTTAGGTTTATCCGTTATGAAAAAGAAACAAAGAGGATTTTGTTGGCTGTTACAAGTGTGATCTGACATAAAATACGGTAAAATAAACACAAGATAAAACACTTCAACGCTTTTTAACTTGGCACGCGGATGTCCAAGCGCAAGAAATCTTCAAATAAGCATGCTCCCCAGACCCGGACGGGAACCTCTATCTCACCGACGCTGCCACTTTGCCTGTGGGGAGGAGTAGCGCTAATCATCGGCGCCGTTTTCATCATCTACCTTCCTTCCATAAGTGGCGGATTCATCTGGGACGACCATGATCTTCTGACGGAAAACAAACTCGTCAAGGCCTCCGACGGACTGTATCGATTTTATTGTACTGCTGAAGCGCAAGACTACTGGCCGGTGACCAATACCTCGTTCTGGATCGAGTGGCGGTTTTGGGAGATGAACTCAACCGGATACCATGTCACCAACCTGATCTTGCACATTGCAGAGGCGTTGCTGATTTGGCTCGTCTTGCGGAAGATGTCCATTCCCTGGGCATTCTTGGCAGTGGTGATCTTCGCTGTACATCCGGTGAATGTGGAGTCGGTCGCCTGGATTGCGCAGCGGAAAAATACTTTGTCGATGATGTTCTTCCTGTTATCGATTCTCTGGTATCTTAAGGCGGAGATGCCCGCCGCAGGCGGGCCGCCGCTACAAAATCGTCTGTATCGGCCTGGAGAAGGCCGTTGGTACTGGCTAAGCCTGGCTGCGCTCGTGTTGGCAATGCTCGGCAAGGGATCAGTGGTGGTCTTGCCGGTGCTGCTGCTGGGGATCGTGTGGTGGCTGCGCCCTCTGACGAAATTGGACCTGGTGCGTACCGCGCCGTTTTTCCTGGTTGCCATGGTGCTGGCGGGAGTAAACGTGTGGTTTCAAACGCACGGTTCAGGAAGAGAATCACGGATTGCCGGTTTTGCAGAGCGCCTGCTGGGGGCTGGCGGCGTGGTATGGTTCTACCTTTACAAGGCGCTTTTGCCGGTCGACCTGGCCTTTGTCTATCCGCAGTGGCACATCGAAGTTGGCAATCTGCTGTGGTGGTTGCCGCTATTGGCGGCGTTGGCCCTTACTGTAGTGTTGTGGTGGTATCGGACGGGCTGGAGTCGGCCGTTTTTGTTTACATGGGGATTTTTCGGCGTGGCACTAGCGCCGGTGATGGGCTTTACAGACGTGGGCTTCATGCGGTTCTCGCTTGTGGCGGACCATTATCAGCACATTGCGCTCATTGGTGTGATTGCACTGGCAGCGGCGGGTTTCAGCGCATGGCATCAGCGGTCGAGGGGCGGCCTGCGCTGGATCGCGAGCGTTGTGGTCTTCGTTGCAGTGGGAGTTCTCACATTTCTGACTTGGCGGCAAAGTGGGCTCTATTGTGACCAGGTTACTCTGTACCGGGAAACGCTGGAAAAAAATCCAGAATGTTGGATTATCCATAACAACCTGGCTGAAGTATTTCTCAAAACAGGCCAACTGCAGGAGGCAATCGTACATTTCCAGCAAGCCCTGCGGCACAAACCTAATTACCCCGAGGCCTACAACGATTTAGGCGTCACCCTTGGCAAGGCAGGCCGACTACCGGAGGCAATCACCCATTTCATGCAGGCCATTAAACTCAAACCTGGCTTCTTCGAGGCCCGCATCAACCTATCCATCGCTCTGGGCAAAGCAGGCCGACTGACGGAGTCGATCGAACATTACAAGCAAGCCGTGCGGCTCGCACCCGACGACAACGCCGCCCGCGTGTATTTAATATCCGCCTATGCCCGGGCAGGCCGCTCAGCCGAGGCCGTGGCCGCCGCCGAGGAAGCCCTGCAAATCGCCCGCAATCAAGGCCAAACCGCACTGGCAAAGCAAATCGAAAATTGGCTGAACGCCTACCTCTCCGCCCCGCAGAATCCCGGCACTGCATCACCTCCGGATGAATCCACTCCTCCAGCGCCGTAACACTCCGTTCGACTACACCCAATTTTATACGGCAACGGTCGCGTTTTCATGCATCAGCATTTGCCAGATGCTCTCAATCCCCCATACTTCAACTTGTTTCTCGAATATGATATAATGACAATAGCAAGGCATGCGTTTGGAAGATGTTATGGTTTACAACGGTCACGTGGAAAAAATACTATTAACGCAACACTTCAGAGGTAAATCCCATGACAACTCGCAATGATCTTTTGAAACGCATATCAATCGATCCGCGGGTGTGTTTCGGCAAGCCTTGTATTCGCGGCACGCGCATCTGGGTATCGCTGATCGTGGATAATCTGGCCGAAGGAACGCCCGAGGAGGAAATACTGGCCGCCTACCCGCAACTACAAACTGAAGATATCCGCGCGGCCTTGGCCTTTGCCGCCGAGATGACGCGCGAACGGATTATCCCCATCCCCGTCGAGGCAGACCGATCGTGAAGCTGAAATTGGATGAAAACTTTGACATCCGATTGGTCGGCATGTTGACCGCGGAAAGCCATGACGTGGACACGGTGCTCGCCGAAGGTCTTTCGGGTTGCAAAGACGAGACGATTTACGACGCCTTGGCCTGCCGACCTGCTTCGGAATGTACGAATCGATCAATCGGAACAGTCAATAGCCTACAGAATTACACCACTCTAGTCAATTCCCCCACTGTGCTACTAGTGCGATCGGTTTTTACGGGGATAAAATATTTGGATAGGCCAAATCACACTAGCCCGAAGTGCAAGCGAGGGCAACTGAAAGGCGAAGGCGACAAAGAAAGTAAGCGAGGGCAACTGAAAGGCGAAGGCGACAAAGAAAGTAAGCGAGGGTAATCAAGTAATTTAGCGGCCAATCAAAAAGATGATCACGTGGCATTGCCGGTAAATGTAACAATTAAGATAATTTTGGCATCGCCCTTGCTAGCGCTGCGGGCTAGTGTGGGGTTGGTTTGCCCTCGCTCACGCTTCTAGCTGGTGTTATTGGCAATCGAGTACGTAGCGGATTGCATCTTCCAGGCTTTCCTCATCACCAATGTAAAGTTGACTACCCCGCTCAGTCCACCATTTTTTGCGAACAGCTCGATTCTGGGATTGATCATCCTCTTTTAATCTTCTCGTACACCACGCTTTAAACTGGTCCCTCATGTCTTCAGGTTCGCGATTGGCCGAGACGACCACGTGAACGTGCTTCGTTCGGCAATTGACCGCATATAATTGCCAGCCGCGGATTTTGCAATGTTCCGCGACGGTCCGCTCCACAATCAAGCGCTGTTGCTCGTCAAGAATGCATGGCGGATCGGTCATTCGTTGTCTGGCCTTATTTTCCTTCTCCGGATCAGGCAACTGTATTCCCTTGCCCTTGCAAATCCATCCCCGCTCATCGCCGGGAAGCCATGTTCCGTATGTGGTCCATGTAAGGAAGAACGCCAGGGGATCGGGCATCGACGGTTCGTTTGGCCGTGTTTTTGAGTTTCCAAATCCCATCGGAATTTTTTTATTGCCCTCGCTTGCGCGTCGGACATTTTTTTGCGTTTGTGTTTTTTTACCGCTTTTTCACGCCTATATATCACACATCAGCCCATAGCGCAAGCAATGGAAAAAAGAATCGAAAGTGAGGACAATAAATTGCTTAGATCGGTCGCCCTCGCTTGCGCGTCGGGCTAGTGTAATTGATTTGATCGCCGTTTAATGCCATCCATGCTAGTTCGAGCTGAACCCAAAGGCCTTTGCCGTCTCCCGCCCCAGCGGATTTTGCAGAAATTTTTTACGGCATTCCGGGCAAAGATCGAATCGCAGTTGCTGGTATACGTCGTTGCCGATCAGGTCGTCGTCGGCGTCTTCCAGCGATTCCAGAATGTCTTGAATCTCCTGGAGATGGTCGCGGTCGTTTTCGTCTTCGCTGGCGGCGGTAGGATCAAAGGCGGCGTAAACTTCGATTTTCACGACATAGCGCAGATCGACTTCGGAATCAAGCTCTCGCTTGCATAGATCGCATGAATACCGGATCATTTCCCGCTCCCTCATGAAATCGGCCCGTGCCTAGGTCCATTTTTGCACATGCTCCCGTTCGCTTCCATATTCATATCCTAATGCCAAGCATTAAGGTCTGGCAAGATGACCGGGCGAAAAATTCCCCCGGTTTTTCAGTATCGCCTTTTATTTCAACCTCGGAAAAAAATTAATTGCTACTTGTATGGGCCCGCCAAAAAATTTTCAATAATTTCGGCGGGTTTGGCACGCAATATCAAAAACCCCCTGTTTTCGGTAATTCTGCAAGACATTCTTTGTCCATCTGGCAACTCGGGCGAAATTGCGTTAAAATCAATGATAATCTTAATTGCCGGATGACGCGGCGATTTTTTTACGCCGCTTTTTCCGCGGATAATAACCTGGAAATAAGTTTGGTTAATAATCCCCTAGGCCGCCCGATAATATCGTCTCGCTAAGGGAAAACATACGTGCAAAGGCTGCAAACCATCCACGATCACCATAGGCGGACTCATAGTCCCGGCAGAACCGCGCATACTGCGCATGCCATCCCGCACGCCCCGTCCGGAGGGGCGTTAAGCTCCAGCGTGCTGGTCCTCAATCGCCTTTACATGGCCGTGCACATCGTAAATGTCCGCCGCGCATTTTGCCTCCTCTTTCGCGAAATTGCCGAAGTAATTCATCTCGAGGAAGGACAGTTCGCCAATTATTCCTTCCAAACCTGGCAGGAAATAAGCGAATTGCGCGCCGATTACAAACAACCGCACGATGATTGGATCCGCTCGGTCGGTTTCGAAATTCAGGTCCCCCGCGTCATCCGCCTGCTGATCTACGACCGCCTGCCCAAGCAGCATTTGCATCTTAACCGCCGCAACGTACTGGCCCGCGACGAACACACCTGCCAATACTGCGGCAGGCACTATCCCGCCCATCAACTCAGCCTGGATCACATCATACCCCGCAGCCGCGGCGGCGAAACCTCCTGGGAAAACGTGGTCTGCGCCTGTCTGGATTGCAATATCCAAAAAGGCGGACGCACACCCCACGAAGCACGCATGAAATTGGTCCGCCGACCCGCTCGACCCAAGCGAAATCCCTTGCTCGCCTTGAAACTCAATAATCCAAAATACGAAATGTGGCGCACCTGGTTGGATGGCGTGTATTGGGAAATCGGCGCCAGGGACTAAGGAAATAATGAATTCCGAATGATGTGTGCTGAACAAACATCCGCAACCGCTTGCGGTTTCGCGAAGAATTGCCATCAATTATTATTCAAGCAGGCAGAAAATTGTACGCCGCCCAAATTCATTTGAAAAATGCAACCTGCCGCATCTTCTTATATTCGTTCATTTTGCAATTTGAAATTTGCAATTGACAATTTGCAATAAAAAAAACCACGCGCAAATCCGCTGGCAATTCAACGCAAAAACTCCATGCCGACATCGCCTTATACAGCGAAAACCGGCCGACTTCTGGCCTGCGAACGCACCGCACGCTGGGCCATTGCCTTGCGCCGCGAACTGGCCGAAACCGGCATTCGCGTCTGGGAAACCCGAACCCTCGGCGATTGCGGAACCCTGCTTGGCGAATCTCCCGCCTCATTTATTGTCCTGGAACTCAACAAAAAAAATATCGAGAAAATATTGGGGTTTATCCGCGACTGGCAAATGGAGTTTCCCTCTTTTCGCTTTGCCGTGGCGGCCGATCGCGATCTCGCCCCCTATAAATGGTTCATGCTCGAAGCCGGTGCGGCCGAGTTTATTTGCTCCATCCGAAAAATAGGAGCCCTAGCCCGCACCGCCTGCCGCCATCTGGCCCGCGTCCCCCCTTTGCCCCAAACCCTCACCGACAGAATCTGGGCGAGCCTGCCCTGGAGCAGGGAAGGGTGAAAGAAAAAAGTGGATCCGAACAATTGTTAACACGCTCCCGCGGCCCTATTAATATTTTGAAGAGCAATGCAAAATAGTTTTGGCTGTCTTACACACTAAACAAAGAATTCCGACCCGCTTAAAAATCTCTATATATCGTTCAACAAGTCCGCCGCATCCACCAAGAGAGGCGGAGGATTGCATTGTTGGTTCCCGAGCGATTTAATCCACTATACAGATACCGTGACCGTAACGTTGACAATCCCCGGGAAATACCTAGCCACGGCAAAGTCATTCATTGCGTATCCCGCAACAACAATCCTGCCGTCGGACTGCAAGACCATGGAACGGGCAATATCCAACCCTCCGAGATTCGTCGTCACTGTGCCGTCGCCGTCAAATGTAGTGTCCAGGCTGCCGTCGGCGTTGTAACGGGCCAAGGCAAAGTCATAATTAGAGGGGTTACCAGTATGTCTAAAGCCCGCTGCGATAATCTTTCCGTCCGCCTGGATCGCCAGTGCATAAGCAAAGTCAGTTCCACCGAAATTTGTTTGTACTTTTCCGTCGCTGCCAAAACTTGTGTCCAGGCTGCCATCGGCATTGTAGCGGACCAAGGCAAAAGCGATGCCGTTCGCCGTGTATCCGGCCACCACGATCTTTCCATCCGATTGGACTGCCGCCGCATACGCGGCGCCGGCAAATTCCGTGGTTACCATGCCGTCGTCGCCAAACGTGGAGTCCAGGCTGCCATCTGTATTGTAGCGGGCCACGGCAAAATAGCAGCCGTTGCAAATTCTACCGGCAACGACAATCTTCCCGTTTGACTGGATGGTGAGCGACTCGGCATCAGCGCCGCCGGCCTCAAATTGCGTGATTACTTTGCCCCCGCTGCCAAAATTGGCGTCCAGGCTGCCGTCTGCGTTATATCGGGCCAAAACGAAATACCATCCGTTGCTTCTGCCGGCAAGGACAATTTTTCCGTCCGACTGGATTGCCATCGTGTAGGCTTTATCTTCCTGACCGCTAAAATCCGTGGTAACCATGCCGCCGTTGCCGAAACCCGTATCCAGGCTGCCATCGGCGTTGTAACGGGCCAAGGCAAAATCGCCGTCTGAGGATCCCGCAACCACGATCTTGCCGTCCGATTGGACAGCCGCCGCACAGGCATAATCGCTCGAATTACCATTCTCCTCATCATACGAGAAGTTGGTGGTCACTGTGCCGCCGTTGCCGAAATCCGTATCTAGCGTGCCGTCGCTGTAATAACGGGCCAAGGCAAAATCCGTCGTATTCTCATCCGCATCGTCCACGGTTCCCGCCACAATTATGCATCCATCCGATTGCGTAGCCACTGAATAGGCGTAAGCGTTGTGATCAAAGCCTGTTATCACTATCCCGCCGTTGCCGAAAGTGGGATCGAGTGCCCCGCCTGCCGTCCCGCCGGTTGCATAAGTGCCGTCCTCATCAGTCGCAGTGGCGCTAATGGAATAGTTGCCGACATTTTCATAATAATGCTGCACACTAGAGGGATTGCCGGAAATGGTTTCCACATTCCCATCGCCCCAGTCGATTTCCCAACTGTCGATGGTATCGTCGCCTGGATCGCTGGAAGACAAGTACAAAGTATAAGGCGAATTAGCCGTTGTCGATGAACTACCGCGAATACTCAGATACGGTGCAATATTTATCACGTTTACGGCCTTACTTCCTGACTGCCCGCCCGCCATATATGTTTCATCATCTAAAATTGCACTGCTAGTGATGACATAATACCCGTCATCGGCGTAAGTATGGTTCACCTGCGATGGGTTATTGACATAAGTGTCAGTATTTCCATCCCCCCAGTCGATTTCCCAAGTATCGATTGAATGCGAGCCGAGATTTGCGGCGGACAACTGAAGCGTATACGGCTTTCCCTCGGCTACCGATGACCCGCCGCTTACGGTCAAGTACGGCGTCTGAAGGGTAATGTCTTTGGCCGCACTTAACGAGCCAGTTTGGCCAGGCGCAGCAAGTTCCCAATAAACATCGCTTTGGCTATCATCTTTAATCGTACCACCATTAAACAATAATGCCCAACTATCGTAGTAATCCAAATCAGACGTGTTGTCGCCAACCTGGACCGTATATGTGAATCTAAGCGTTGAAGTCCCGCTGCCGCTTGAGTAAGTTGCGCATGCTTCGTTTTCGCCAGTGTCGAGGCGCAATACGGGTGTGCCCGTGACGTTCACATTTGCGTCGAATGTCACATCGACTGATATTGTATCTCCCATTACATACACTCCATTCGAGTTCGCCGAGGTAACGCCTATGACGCCTGTTGGCTGAGGACCGCCGGGCAAGGGCCTGATCGCTAGCATGCAACCCGCATCAATGGTACAGGTCGATATACTGAGTGAAGCAACAGTTAATTGGCCGTGAGCGCCATCTTCTTTGTTTGCCACGTGGAGAGTGGAATTGCTGACCCCGCTGATCGAGCCTAGACCGCTTGAACTGCCGGTAACCAATAGCGTGCTGCCGTTCGATATGTTCACATTGTTTGAACTCGCAAGAGCCCCGGAACCATAGAGCTCCAGCGTTCCGCCTTGAATGTCTGCACTGCCGGCATACAAGGCGCTATTGCCGGTGAGCCTCAGCGTACCGGAGCCTGTTTTCGTTATTGCCCCGTAGCCGTTTATAATGCCGGAGTATATACCGCTTTGCACCGTTAAGGTTCCGGTTCCAAGGAGAATAGAGCCGGAACCGGATATAGAGCCAATAGTCAGGCTATGACCATTTAAATTCAATATTGAGGAAGAACCGGATATCGTAAAATTTCCCCCGGAATACAAAGCGTTGTCGGTATAAAGAACTATTGCTCCGCCATTAAGCATTGTACCGCCCATGAAGGTGCTCAATCCAAGCAAGTTCAAGGTTCCAGCTCCCGTCTTTGTTACAGCCAATGTCCTGTATTGATATGCCGGATTTGTTATGGCGCCAGAAAAATTACCACTTCCTCCCGTCATGTTTATGGTGAGCATAGTCGATCCCGAACTTGTAGAATTATCCGTGATCGTCCCACCTGATCCGCTAAGGTTATTAACTGTAATAGACTTGCCGTTGAGATCAAGCGTGCCGCCATTTATAACCAATGCGCCTGTGCCCAGGGCATTGGCATTACCGATCTGAACTAATCCGCCATTTATAGTCTTTTCGCCGGTGTAGCTGGTATTTGATTTCGTAAGACTCAATGTGCCGTTTCCATTTTTGATCAAAAAGCCCGATCCGGTAATGTTGCCGCCGATAATGCAGCCGGCGCTGTTATTTATGGTTAGCATGTCATTTAAGGCGATGATACTGTAATAATTCGTCGATAGACTATCTATCTCAAGCTGAGTCGATACTTGCAATGTAGCTAAGTCCGCCACTTGCACGGTTGTCGTCAACGGTACTGTGCAGATAGTGTAGTCAAATATTACAGAACCCGCATTGATAGCTGTGGCTCCCGTATAAGATGCCGTTAATCCATCAATATTCAATGTGCCGGAGGATGTTTTATTCATGCCAACCGTATAGCCGCTAGCGTTATTCAGCGTCATAGTTTGAAGAGTACCGCTTTGGAAATCAAAATCGGTATGCGATGCAAGAGTTCCATAACCGATTGTGCCACCATAAAGATGAACTGCCGAGGCCTCTTGGGAATTCCCCAGAAGATTAAAGAATCCGCCATTCCCCCATACAGTGACTACAGTCGAAGGTAGCCGATTATTCCCACCATCTAAACACAGATAACCTCCTCCGATGGAAGAATCGCCAATGCTCGTATTGCCGCTATAGGTATTCGCAGCAGTTAACGTTAAAGAGCCTCCGCCCGTCTTTTTCAAGCCGCCGCTTCCCGTGATAGGGCAGGAGATCGTAGCGGACATTTGATAGGTGTAGTACTCCGCTTCGAAACTTGTATTAGCTGCGCTGATGTATATATTAGCATTTGTATCAGTCGGCGCTACAATATAATTATTCGCGTTGTTAATCGGGGCTGTTCTAAAGGAGACCGAGTTGACGCTTACTGTGCCGTTTACGGAAACATGTACGTCATTTCCATATGACTTGCCCATAAATACTGCATCATTTCCATTGCTCCAAATTACCTCTCTTGAACCTTGTGGCTTTGTTGGGTCATACCAATAAGCCCCAGTTCCGCTTTGCCAATAATGATTACTGCCACTGCTTCCGCCCAAGCCAGCTCCAGTAGAGGTATTGTTACCGTATTCATTTCCGTCTGGATCCCAATAAAGGACGCTCAGCATTTGCCGCATTTCTAGCGGCTCGATGCGCAACGAGCGTTCGGGTCGGGAAACCGTTCTCTTACTCTTCTTCCTGCAAATCTCAGAAGAAAAACCTAACAAGTTGTGCCACAAACGAATTGCTGAGTTCATGGAAAACCCTTTTTTCTATGCGGTAAAGCAAAAATGCTATCCCTGGCTAGGACATGGAAACGACCTATAGTACGACAGACTGCTTATGCAACTATATTAGATAACGGTTGTCAAGTAAGATGACAGTGATGGATTCTAGGAAATCTAGCAAAATATGATATTGGTTAAATTAACGTATTTCGCTAATATTCAATAAATATTGTAGTTGATTCGGAGTCCCGGCTTGATTTCGGATACGCAGGCTCCGAAAAGATGCTGGTGTTCCTTCAGAGGAGAATTCGCATGATGAGATTTATTGCAAATTTAATTGAATTCGCATTGATGTTGGCCTTAAATCTTGGAAATTTGTACGCAAGTGTTCAGTATACTATAATAGACCTAGGCGCGCCAGGCGGTGTAAACAGTTATTCAGGCTGCGCCAACAGTGTCAGCAATAATGGACAAATTGCAGGCGGGGCTTGTTTCGACAATGGTAACGGTCATGCTTTCCAGTGGCAGGAAGGTTCAGGCATGCAAGACCTTGGCACTATAGGAGGCGCGAGCAGCTATGCAGCCGCAATCAATGACATCGGACAGGCGGTTGGAGGGTCTTATACTGACGGCGAATTGTCTTGGCACGCTGCTCTATGGCAAAGCGGCAATAAAGTTAGAGATCTCGGTACGTTGGGTGGAACTCACAGTCACGCTTGGGGTATAAACGATAGCGGACAGATCGTGGGAGCATCTCAAACCAGTGACGGAGAAAGTCGCGCTTTTATATGGCAAAGCGATACAGGGATGAGAGTCATTGACGGATTTGAGAACATAGGCAGCGGGGCATACGGAATTAACAGTAAAGGGGAGATTGTGGGCAGTTATAATACTAGTGACGGTAATTTCCACGCCTTTATCTGGCAAAATCAAACCGGCATTAAGGACCTGGGCGTTGTTTCAGGACCATCTAGCGAAGCGTATGCAATAAATGACAATGAACAGGTCGTTGGAAGACTAATAACCAGCAGCGGCGCATTCCATGTTTTTCTTTGGCAAAGCGATACAGGGATGCAGGATCTCAATATTAGCTCCTCCGGCAACAGTTTTGCCTCTAGCATAAACAATAAAGGGCAGATAGTGGGAAGTGCCGACGGAATAGGCGCTTTTATATGGCAAAGCGACACAGGAACTGAAAATCTAAACGACCTAATCGATCAATCTTCCGGCTGGCTATTGGCTAATGCCTGCGCGATCAATGACAACGGCCAAATTGTGGGGAGTGGAAGGAATTCCGATAACGAAATACATGCTTTTCTCCTAACCCCTATTCCTGAGCCATCAATTCTTCTGAATATTGTATCGGGAGGATTATTTGTCACGATTTCTTGCCCGCTCTATCGTAGTATGCGATCCAGAAGCAAGTAAAGTATGTATGTAAATAGAGAAGGATAAGGAAAGGATAAAGCTGCCATTCTACTTTTCTGACTACTTTTCTAGGGAACTAAAGGGAACTAAACGGGGGAACTAAACAGGTCGGGAATCTTTGATTTGGTGACGGCACTGCCGATTTCGCGGATGCAGGCAGTGGTTCGGGCAGGTTTTCGTGCACTTGATTAACGCCGGGTAATTGTTAAGCTATTGGCTTGCTTCGCCTTTTAACGGCGGTTTGCCCGTTAATTGGCGAACCTGTGATAATCCTACGCGGTCTTGGAAATATCATAATCGGGTGATGATTGGCCGGCTATAAACCGCCAATAAAGTCATCATTTTTAAACGTTTTAAAGGCATTACATTTCTAACTCCATAACAAGGGAAAATCATGGCAAGGATCATAGTATTGGACGACCTTTCGCAGGACGGCTTGAAATTGCTGGAGTCGGCCGGCAATTTGGAAGTGGTTGTAAAAACCGGACTAAAAGGCGAGGAACTCCGCAAGACACTCCTGGAGTTCGACGGCGCCATCTGCCGCAGCGGCGTGAAAATCACCGCCGAAGCCATGGAGGGCAATACCCGCCTTAGGGCCATCGCCCGAGCCGGCGTCGGCGTGGACAACATCGACGTCAAAGCCGCCACCCGCCACGGCATCGTGGTCATGAACACCCCGGGCGGCAACACCGTCTCCACCGCCGAGCAAACCCTGGCCCTCATGTTCGGCATGTCTCGCAACACCGCCCCCGCCTACCAGTCTCTTATCGAAGGCCGCTGGGACCGGAAAAAATTCATGGGCGCCCAATTGGCCGGAAAAACCCTGGGCATCATCGGACTGGGGCGCATCGGCCAGGCCGTCGCCGCCCGCGCCAAGGCCTTGGAAATGCGGATCCTCGGCTACGACCCCTTCCTCCCCGCGGCCAGGGCCAAGGAACTCGGCGTGGAAACCGTGCAATCCGCCCGCGACATGCTCCCCTTGGTCGATTACCTTACCGTTCACACACCGCTGAACAACGAAACGAAAAATCTCATCAGCCACAAGGAAATCGCCATGATGAAAAAAGGCGCCAGGCTGATCAATTGCGCCCGCGGCGGCATCTTCGATGAAGCCGCACTGGTCGAAGGACTCAAAAGCGGGCAAATCGCCGGCGTGGCCCTGGATGTCTATCCCGAAGAACCTTGCACAAAAAGCCCGCTCTTCGGTATGACCGGCGTCCTTTGCACCCCGCACCTGGGCGCCAGCACCGAAGAAGCACAAACCAACGTCGCCGTCGAGGCCGCCGAATTGCTCATCGACTTCTTCGCCACCGGCGCTATCAAGCAATCCGTCAATATGTCCACGCTCGATCCCAAAACCCTCAGCGAGCTTAAAGGATACTTGAACGTGGCCTGGCGCCTGGGCCTGCTCCTCGCCCAGGTAGACCACAACCCGCCCAACACCTGCCGCCTGAGCTACAAAGGCGAAGTCGCCCGCAAAGACACCCGCCTCCTCACCGCCGCCTTTGCCGCCGGACTCATGGAACACGCCATGGAATCCAGCGTCAACATCGTCAATGCCGAGGTCCTCCTGCGGGAACGGGGTATCGAAGTCGTCGAGGAACGAAACACCGATATCGGCGACTTCAGCTCCATGATCACCGCCCAAGTGGAATCGGAGCAAAAAACCTCCATCGCCTCCGGTACCCTCTTTGGTAAAAACATGCCCAGGCTGGTGCAAAAAGGCAACTGCCGCCTGGAGAGTTATTTAGACGGCGTTCTGTTGATTTTAATGCACAAAGACCAGCCCGGGGTCATCGGCAAGGTGGGGAACATTTTCGGGACCCACAGGATCAATATCGCCCAGATGTCGGTAGGCCGGGCAAGCGAAAAACCAGGCGGCGAAGCCGTGGGTATCCTCAGCCTGGACTCCCCGCCTCCGGCCGAAGCCTTAGCCGAAGTCCTAGCCCTGCAAGAGGTTGCAAACGCCTGGATCGTTAAACTGCCGCCCGCCGGCGATGTCCCCGCATGGCTGGGGGGGTAAAGAAAAGCCATTATTATACGAAAAAACTGAACTCCATATCAAACATCTACACACCACCCCAACAAGAGGCGGGCGATTACTTGCCCGCCTTTTTTTGTTTTTTTCTATCACTTTTTACCACCCCGCCTTTTTTTAAGCTACGGTTTCAACAAAGAGTTCGAACGCCAGGATAAATCAAAACCCCCTATTTAAGCGACCCATGAGAAAGGAAGAGTTCTGATTCAATCCTGAAGGGGCATAGCCATTAGAAACTACACAATCCCACCTTCGCCCTAAAACCTCACATCTTCTTTAGGCATTAGGTCTTACGAAAAGAACGCAAATTGTCGATGAATTGTTGAAAATCAATACCCCTCGATAAAAATTCCAATTATCACTCACCGTTAATGTAATCAAAGCTGCTGGTACCAATCATGATCGACATGATGCCTTTGGACGATCGAGTCCTCACCGCCCTGGAACAAAACCCATATCTTACTCGCCGCAACTTAAGATTTGAGACCCAGCAAGGTCGAGTTACCCTCCGCGGCGTAGTCAACACCTACTTCCAAAAGCAAATGGCCCAAGAGGCCCTCCGCCATATCGAGGGTGTGGCCGAAATTACCAATGAATTGGAAGTCGCCTGGACCTAGTGCAAATCTTTTAGCCCTAGGGTGCGTGAAACGCACCAAGCCGTAGGGTGCAGGGAAACGCGCCACACGTCAACCCCTCATCTCACACATCCCTTTAGATGGACACTTTCGCAAACGATAAGTTTTCCAACTAGAGAAGCTGATACCCAAAACTAAGTTCTCACCTGGGCTGGCTCGGCCGCGTGTATCCCAATACCGCCTCTTGCCGATCGTGATACGGCTGGAATCGTTCGTCCAAGCGGCTGGCGTGCAGCACACGCCGATTATAGGCCGAAAGTCCGCACAGCCTCATTACCCCCTCGTGCTCGTAAATCTTCCGGTACAATTGTTTCAATTGCTCGATCAAGAAGCTGTTCAGCGCCGGAACCTCATCCAATTCCAGCACAAGTCGATGCGTCAAATGCTGCTGCATCAAGCCCCAGATCAACTCGGCCAAGGGAGGATTCTCCCCGCTTGCCTCCATGCTCTGGATCTTCACGATTAGCCAATCAGGGCCGCGCTCCACGTACAACTCCCAACCGGGCGATATGGCTAGCATCCTATTCCTCCTTTCCCACAATGTACGCGATAAGTACAGAAAAGTTCCACCATAATTATTCCATTTTTAATATTATTGTCCCGCTTCCCGCCGGCAACCCCCCAACGAAAAAATCCCCGAATTTTATTTATCCCGCCGCTCGAAACCGCCTTTGCCCAAGCAATCATTAATCTTTACTAAAGATTGCTAGCACAGCCAGCAATAAAGACCGGCCACTACAGTAACCAAGAAAACTAAGGGCCGAACATTTTAGTGACACAGTAAACTTACTCGAAAAGACGTTTTTGCCCCGCCTCCGCACCCTCATTCGAATCCGCCGGCGGCGCAAGCCCCAGATGATCGCAAGCCAGTTGTGTCAGTTTCCGGCCCCGCGGCGTGCGGATTACCAATTCCGATCGCAATAAATACGGCTCCACCTCGTCGATCAGCGTGTCCGTCGTCAGATTCATCGTGTGCGCCACCGCCTCCACGCCCACCGGGCCCCCGCCGAAAACCCGGGCAATAGTCTCCAAATATTTCCGGTCCTGGGGATCCAAGCCCATAGTGTCGATGCCCTGCATCTCGAGCGCGTCCCGGGCAACGGCCAGCGTGATCCGCCCGTCGGCCTTGCTCTGCGCGTAATCCCGCACCCAGCGCAGCCGATTGTTGGACACCCGCGGAGTGCCCCGGCTCCGCGAGGCGATTTCTTTCGCCGCCGCCTCCACAATTTCCACCCGCAGCTTCCTGGCGTTGCGCCGCACGATCTCGGCCAGCTCGTCCACCGTGTAAAAATCCAAATGCTCCCGCATGTGAAAGCGGTCGCGAAGCGGCGCTGACAACAAACCAGTCCGCGTCGTCGCCCCGATCAGCGTGAACGGCTTAAGCGGCATGTTCAGCGTCCGCGCGTTCACGCCCTCGCCGAGGGTCAAATCGATGCGAAAATCCTCCATCGCCGGATACAAAAATTCCTCCACTGCCTTGGGCAGCCGGTGAATCTCGTCGATGAACAATACCGAGCGCTCCTCGGCATTCGTAAGATACGGGATTAGGTCCTTCGGCGCCGCCAAAGTCGCCCCGCTGGCAATCTGGATGCCCACGCCCAATTCCCGGGGAATGCAGGTGGCAAATGTGGTTTTGCCCAGCCCCGGCGGCCCGTCGAAAAGTATGTGCCCCAGCGGCTCGCCCCGCTTCGACGCCGCGTCCACCGCGATCTCGATCCGCGCGTAAACCTCCCGCTGACCGACCATCTCCCGCATCCGCTTCGGACGCAGCGCCCGGTCCTCGTCCTTTTCCGCCGCCGTGTTTTTCAAAATCGGTTCGCGAGACATAGCTGTTACGGAGTTTTATTAACTGGAGTTTTGCAATTTTTGATTCTTTGTCCCCTCTACCTTTGGGAGAGGGGCAGGGGGTGAGGGCTTTTTAAAATTTAACTATATCAGAAAATCGTCTATCCTTCATCCCTCATCCTTCATCCTTTTCTACTTGTGGCTCTGCAGATAAATCGCCTCGATCAAGCTCTGCACGTCCTTGAATTTCTTCTTTGCCAGAAGCGCGGCATCGATCAGCTTTCGAGCCTCGCTCTCGCTGTGACCCAGGCTCCGCAGCACGTCGTAAGTTTCCGAAACCACGTCCGGCTCCACCTCTGCCTCCCTCCGCTCATCCCCGGCGACCATCAGCGCGAATTTCGGCACCTTGCGCCGCAGTTTGGCGATGATCCGCTCGGCCATGGCCGCCCCGATTCCCGGCAGCGCCGAAAGCGATTTCGCGTCCTGCTCCTCGATGGCCGTGGCCACCTCTTTTACCGGACGGACCATCGCGCAGAGCGCCTTTTTCACCCCCACCCCGTCCACCGAGCAGAAGAGCTCGAAAAATTCACGCTCCACTTCGCTTAAAAATCCTATCAGCCGCGGCGTCATCCGCCCCTGCATCGGATTCCCCTCCAGGTAATCGATCGTGTGCAGGCTGATCTCCTGGTCGATCTCGCTTTGCAGCCGCCGCCGGTTGAACTCCGGCACCAGTATCGCGTACTCGAACGCCCCGATCCGCAGCGTCAGCACGTCATCATGCAATGCAATCAATTGCCCGGTGATCTTGGTGATCAAGTGATGATCTCTTACAAACTGGTTTTAAAGAAAAAACGGAATCAAAATACGGAACTATAAACCGTAAACTGTTAACTGTTCACTTCTTCAATACCTGCAATTTATCCTTCAAATAATAATGGCACAACGCCACCGCCAGTGCATCGGCCACGTCCGGCGGGTCCGGAATCGAAGGCAGCGCCAGTTCCCGCTGGATCGCACGCTGCACCTGCGATTTCGATGCCCGACCCGCGCCCGTGAGAATCTTTTTTATCTGCGTCGCTGAATAATGCACCACCGAAATGCCCGCCTCCGCCGCCGCCAGGCATATAACGCCCCGGGCATGACCCATCAGGATCGCCGTCCGCGGCCGCTTGTAATGCGAATACAATTCCTCCAGCGCCATCACCCCGGGCTTAAGCGCCGCAATCACATCGGCCACGCCGTCGTGGATTTCCACCAGCCGGGCCGTAAGCGACCGCCTGCTCTTCCCCCTCACCACCCCCGCCTCGCAAATCCGCGGCGACCCCTCCCCGCACTCCAACACCCCGTACCCGGTAATATTCAATCCCGGATCAATGCCGAGTATGCGAAGTGTGGCGTTTTTGTCATTCATTGCGAAACCGCAAGCGGTTCCATAAGTTTTCAGTTATTCTGCATTCTTCATTCTGCATTCTGCATTTACTTCAAACTCCACTGCGTCCCCCCGGGCCGATCCTCCAGCGTAACGCCGATGGAAGTCAGCCCGTTGCGAATCCGGTCCGCCGTGGCAAAATCCTTTTTCTTTCGGGCCTCGTTGCGAAGTTCGATGAGCAAGTCCATCAACTTGCCCAGCACTTCGTCATCGCTGGACGCTTTTTCCTGCGGCGGCCTGCGGAACAGCCCCAGTGCGGCTGCCAATTCACGCAAAACCACCGTCCCTTGTTTTAAGGACTTCAGCTGGGCAGGGTCTTTTTTGCCCGGCCCCTCGAGTTTCTCATCATCCACGAATTTATTCAGCAGGCGAACCAGATCGAACAGCGTGGCAATGCCCCCGCCGGTGTTGAAATCGTCGTCCATTGCCTCCAGGAACCGCTTGCGATGCTCTGCCGCCGCCTGCAAAAGCCCGTCCGATCCCGAATCGAAATCCCCAGCCGCCCGTGTTGCCGCCGCCGGAAGTTCATAAAAACTTTCCCCGCCGACAAGCTCATACCGCTTGAAAAAGCGATAAAAGGCGTCCATCCCGGTCTCCACTTCCCGCAGCCGCGCCTCGCTGTAGTCGATCGGCCGCCGATAATGCGTCGAGAGCAGGAAGAACCGAATCGTCTCCGGCGAAAATTGCTTCAAGAGTTCTCGAAACGGCTGCGACCCCCGCGACTTGCTTATCTTTCCCGCGTCTTGCGAAGCCAGATCGCCTTCCACCGCCCGCGTCTGCCGCCCGCCCACCTTGCCCACCTCGTCCGAGGCCTGCATCAGTCCGTTGTGCATCCAGTATTTGGCCATCGCTTTGCCATGGCAGCACTCGCTCTGTGCGATTTCGTTCTCGTGATGCGGAAAAACCAGGTCCAGCCCGCCGCCGTGGATATCAAAAGTCTCACCCAACAGGCCCCGGCTCATGGCCGAGCATTCGATGTGCCACCCCGGCCGCCCCTTACCCCATGGGCTGTCCCAGGACGGTTCGCCCGGCTTGGCCGACTTCCAAAGGGCGAAATCCGCGCTCGCCCGCTTCCGCTCCGCCGACCCGCCCCCGTCGCCTTGCATGGCCTCGATCCGCCGGTTGCTCAGCTTGCCGTAATCCGGGTCCTTGCCCACCTCAAAATACACGTCGCCCCGGGCTTCATAAGCAAAGCCCTTGTCGATCAGCTCCTGAGTGAATTTTATGATCTCGCCCATGCTCGCCGTGCAGCGGGGAAAATGATCAATCGTATCCACGCCCAAGGCCTGGATGTTGTTCATGTAATCGGCCGTCATCTCGGCCGCCAGTTGCGACATGGCCACGCCCCGGGCGTTCGATTCGTTGATGAGTTTGTCGTCCACGTCGGTGATGTTCACCACCCACGTGACTTTATATCCCGAATACACCAGGTATCGCTTGATGGCATCGAAAATCACCGGCCCCACCATGTGCCCGATGTGGCTGGGCTTGTAAACCGTCGGCCCGCAAAGATAAATCCCCACCTTGCCCGCCGTCACCGGCTCGAAAGGTTCCTTGGTTTTGCTGAGTGTGTTATAGACGTGAATCATGGCATAGTTTTCAGTTATCGGTTTTCAGTTTATGGTCTCCAGGAATTCAAACATTTATTTTAAGCATTTTTTCATTCCGTTTAGCCGCGACCCGCAGGGGAGCGGTTGAATCATCAGGGATTTACAATGCCAATTCCCCAATAACGTCGGTTTTCAATTGTCAGTTTTCAGAAAAAATATTTTGTTCAATTTGCAATTTGCATTTTGCAATTTTCAATTTTCAATTTGCAATCCCTATTCCTCGGCAATCGGCTCCAGTAAAACCACGCACTGCGCCGATATCGCTTCTTCCCGCCCCACCGGCCCGACCTTGTCCCCCGACTTGGCCTGCAGCCCCACTCGCTCCGGATCGACGCCGAGGATTTCGGCCACACTTTCGCGGATGCTCTGTTTGTGGGGCAAAAGTTTCGGCCGCTGGGCAAACACGATGCAGTCCAAGTTGGCGATCTTCCAGCCCACTGCCGCTACGGCCTTAAGTGCCGCGCACAGCATCTCGGCCGAATCCCGCCCCCGGTTCGTTGGATCGGTGTCCGGAAACATCTGCCCGATGTCGCCCAAGGCCGCCGCGCCCAGAAGGGCGTCCGTAATGGCGTGCAAAAGCACGTCGGCGTCGCTGAAACCCAGCAATTCCCGGTCGTGGGGAATATCCACCCCGCCCAGGCGAAGCGGTCCGCCCGGCTGCAACCGATGTGTATCGTGCCCGATTCCAATTCGCATCCCGTCCGTGGCAAGTCCTCCTCTAAAAGAATACATGTAGCCTGTTTTCGCGGGGGATTATACTCAAAAAGCACGAAGAAAAAAAGGCGTAACACAGCCGCCATATCGCCATACCGCAAGCGGTTACCCGCAAATAATTCATCATTCATCACTTATCATTCAGCATTTTCCACCTTCTTCCCCCCACTCCGGTAGGCATCTATAATAACTGAGTAATGTCCACAATCGAAATAAACTCGCTGGCAAAGTCCTATCGCATCTATCAAAAAAAAGAAGGTTTAGGCGCCGCCTTAACCGGGCTCTTCAGCCGCGAATATCGCCATGTCGAGGCAGTGCGCGGCATCGATCTTGCCGTCGAGCAGGGCGAATTCGTGGCCTTCCTCGGCCCAAACGGAGCCGGCAAAACCACCACCCTCAAATTGCTCTCCGGCGTAATCACGCCCACCGCCGGAACCGCCCGCGTCTTGGGCTTTGTCCCCTGGCGCCGCGAAAACGCCTACCGCCGCCGCTTCGCCCTGGTGATGGGCCAGAAAAACCAACTCTGGTGGGACCTGCCCGCCGCCGAGTCCTTCCGTCTACACCAGCACATCTACCGCATCGAGCCGCAAACCTTCGAGCGCACCCTGGGCGAACTCGGCGAATTGCTGGGCGTCGTAAAATTGCTCTCCCAGCCCGTCCGCGAACTGTCACTGGGCGAACGCATGAAAATGGAACTCATCGCCGCCCTTTTGCACTCGCCCGAGGTCCTCTTCCTCGACGAACCCACCATCGGCCTGGACGTCGTCGCCCAACACACCATCCAAGTATTCTTGCGCGAGTACCAAGAGCGCCGCAAGGTCACCATCCTCCTTACCAGCCATTATATGAAAGACGTGGCCGCACTCTGCCGCCGCGTAGTGATCATCGCCATGGGAAAAATCATCTACGACGGATCGCTCAGCGGCATCGTCGATCGGTTCAGCACCCACAAGGTCATCTCCTTGGAGCTTGCCAACGGCGAACCGCCCCGTGGATTCGAGCGGTACGGCGAGGTGCTTTCCATCGAACCGCCGAAAATCAAACTCCGCGTCGCTCGGGCAAAAGTCCCCGACGTGCTCGGCAATCTCCTCGCCGCCCACGCCATTGCCGACGTCAGCGTCGAAGACCCGCCCCTGGAAGAAGTTATCGCCGAAGTCTTCACAAGTCAAAGGATGAAGGATGAAGTGGGCAGTGGGCAGTGAACAGATAGGGCTGGGCAATTCATTGCCCAGTCATAAAGTAGGCAATTTATGGCCCGACCATATATAAACAGAATGAGGAATAACGGTTAAAAGACGAATCGAATCAAAAACGCTCCGTACCCCATACTTCGTACCACGTACTGTAAATCACGAATTGAGAATCAAGAACATCTTTAATTTTGAACAATTCTTCCTTCATCCCCCATCCTTTTATGTGATTCACCGCCCGCGTGAGTGAAACGACCCGCAAAAAGGATAACACCCGATGACCATCCATCCTTCATCCTTCATCCTTCATCCTTATGCCAAATGGTGGATAATTCTCCGCATCAGCATCGAGGAGCGGCTGGTTTATCGCGGCGACTTTGCGCTGGGCACGCTCATGCGCTTCGCCCCTATCATTACGCAGATTTTTTTGTGGGGCGCGATTTTCGAAGCCGTGCAAGCCTCGGGCAAGGATAGCCGCGAGATCGTGGGCTATTCCTATCACGACATGGTCGCCTATTACCTCCTCGTGATGGTCGGCCGCGCATTTTCCAGCATGCCGGGCCTGGCCTCGGGCATCGCGCGCGACATCCGCACCGGCGTCGTGAAAAAATACCTCATCCAACCCATCGACATGCTCGGCTTCCTGCTCCTTTACCGCCTGGCTCACAAGATCGTCTACTACGGCGTGGCGGTCGCCCCCTTCGCCCTCGTGTTTTTCCTCTGCCGCAGTTTTTTCCCCGGCTGGCCCGACGCCCCCACGCTCCTGGCCTTCTTCGCGTCGTTGTTAATGTGTTTCCTCCTTGGCTTTTTTCTCGAGGCCTCCCTGGGCATGATCGGCTTCTGGTTCCTGGAAGTCAGTTCCTTGCTTTTTGTCTACATGCTCTTTAGTTTCTTTTTCTCCGGCCACATGTTCCCCCTCGACATGTTGCCCGGCGCCATGCGAACAATAGTAAAGCTCACTCCCTTCCCATACCTGGCGTATTTTCCCACCGCCGTGTTTCTGGGCAAAATCCAAGGCTCGGCCCTGGTGAAAGGACTATGCGTGCAACTTTTTTGGTTGCTCCTCTTCTTCGCCGTCAGCCGCCTGGCCTTCCATTACGGCGCCAAACGCTACAGCGGCTACGGAGGCTGAAAAGGATGAGAGATGAAAAAATGATGAATGATGAGTGATGAATTATGATTTTTAAAAAAACTGAAAACTGATAACTGAAAACTCCCCCATGAAATCCTACATCCGTGTATTCCTGACCCTCACCCGCAACTCGCTGGTGCGCGATATGTCGTTTCGCATGAATTTCATCATCGACCTCGTCACCTGGACGGCCTGGATGCTGATGAACCTGGTCTTTTACATACTTATTTTCAATTTCACCCCGGAAATCGGCGTCAGCACCGGCTGGACGAAATATCCCTTCTTCATATTCATCGCCACCTCGCTTCTGGTAAACAGCGTCGTGGAAATGTTCTTCATGATGAACATGGACGAACTGAGCGAACTCGTGCGCACCGGCTCGCTCGATTTCGCCCTCTTAAAACCAATAGATACCCAATTCCTGGTCTCGCTCACCAAAACCGATTGGTCGGCCATCGGCAATTTTTTCCTGGGCCTGCTCTTGCTGGCCTATTCGCTCCTGAAAATGGGCTATTTTCCCCGGCCGTGGGAAATCGCCCTCTACCCGGTCTACATCGCCTGCGGAGTGGCTATCTACTACAGCCTCATGGTCGCCATGGCCGCCACCAGCGTGTGGCTGGGCCGAAACCTCACACTCCTCGACTTCTGGTTCTCCGTGACCATGTTTTCCCGCTACCCCATGGAAATTTATCAAGGCCGCTGGGGCACGCCGCTCCGCCACGCCTTTACCTTCATCGTGCCCGTCCTGGTCGTGGTCAACGTCCCCGCCCGACTGCTCATCCGCTCGCTAAGCCCGCAAACTTTCCAAGACTGGCTGCTGCCGATTTTCACCGTCTTCGTCACCTTCATGAGCCTGGTGGTCGCCCGATTGATTTTCAAATTGGCCCTCTGGAGCTATCGCAGTGCCAGTAGTTGAAAAAATTGAAAGCGTGCGGAATGAATACTCCGTACTTCGTACTCCGTACCCCGTACTTGAATCTGATAACTTATAAACATCCACCTTAATTACTCGCCCACCTACTGCAAACGGTAAAAATATCATATCATCCACATAGCTCTGCCCACTGTCCACTGCCCACTGCCCACTGTCCACTTTAAAAAATGCCCAAATCACTCATCCTCCTCTCCATCCCCGGCCTGCGCGAAAAAGACGTGGCGATCATGCCCAATTTTCGGCGGCTTATGTCAGCCGGCGAAATCGCCGAATTCGCCCCCAGCTTTCCTTGCCTCACCTGCCCGGTTCAGGCCAGCATGACCACCGGCCGCCTGCCCAACGTGCACGGCGTGGTGGCCAACGGCTTTTATTGGCGCGACCGCCGCCAGGTGGAAATGTGGACCTCGCCCAACGAGTGCATCGACCGCCCGCAGATCTGGGACCTGCTCTCTCACCACGAAGACACGCTCACCACGGCCGTGTGGTTTCCCATGCACGCCAAGGGCTGCGAGGCCGACTACGTCTGCACGCCCGCTCCCATCCACAATCCCGACGGCACCGAGTCGCTCTGGTGCTACACTCGGCCGCTGGAACTCTACGGGCAGTTGCGCGAAACCTTGGGCGATTTCCCCCTGCAACATTTTTGGGGACCGGCGGCCAACATAAAATCCACCCGCTGGATCGCCGCCTCCGCCGCCTTTGCCGCCCGCCAATGGCAGCCTAAATTCTTCTACATTTATCTCCCGCACCTGGACTACGCCGCCCAGCGCACCGGTCCCGACAGCGCGGCCGCCGACGCCGCGCTCGACGAACTCGATGCCGTGATCGGCAAACTCGAAATCGACCTGAACGTGGCCTACGACGAAGATCTGCTCTGGATCGCAGCCGGTGAATACGTAATCAATAAAGTCAATCACGTCGTTTATCCCAACCGCCTGCTCCGTCAGGCCGGGCTCCTGGCCGTGCGAGAAGAAGACGACGGCGAACGCATCGACCTCGCCGCCAGCCGGGCCTTCGCCATGGCCGATCACCAGTTGTCGCACATCTATATCAACGACGGCAGCGAAGAAACCGCCCGGCAAGCCGCAAAACTTTTCCAAAACCAACCCGGCATCGCCGAAGTGCTCGTCGGACCAGAGCGCATCCGCTACGCCCTCGATCACCCCCGTTCCGGCGAAGTGATCCTGATTTCCACGCCCGAAAGCTGGCAGGCCTACTACTGGTGGCTGGCCGACGACCGCGCCCCGCCTTTCGCCCGCACCGTCGATATCCACCGCAAGCCCGGCTACGATCCGGTGGAACTTTTTTTCGACCCCGCCTCAAAAAGCATTCCGCTCGACGCACGGCTGGTCAAGGGATCGCACGGCGCCCCGGCCGTCGATCGATCGCATCGAAGCGTGATCCTGGCCTCCGAGCCCGTCATGTTCCCCGGCCCCCCCGTGGCCGACACCGACGTCTTCGGCATCGTCATGAAACACTTCGGTATTGATATGTCTTAGAGCAGTGCTTAGGTTGGTTTAGCGTCTGTTTAGCCCGGGGGGCACCATCGGGCACCGACGCGTAGCGTTGGTCGGCATGGTCGCTCCCGATGAATTTAACATGCAGTATAACTCGCTGCATCATCTTGAATTTTGCTCCAATCATTCCGGCGCCGTGAATGTGAAATTTCGCGATTGACTGAAAAATTTCAGAGGATTTTCATAAACAATCTGCCGGATCAGCGCCTCCCCGTGCCCCCGGCCCCGCATCACCGCCATGAACTTGGGCACCGCCAGCGGATCGGAAGGGTCCCAGTCGGCCGATGAATTCACCAATATCCTCTCCGGCCCGATAATCTCCACCATGTCTGCGGCCCGCTGCGGCGTGGCCTTGGTGACCGGATACAAGGTAATGCCCGCCCAATAGCCTGCATCCAAAACCATGCGGATCGTGTGCTCCTCGCAGTGATCGATGCACACGCGGGTACGGTCCACGCGGGAATCGCTCCCCAGCAAATCCAAAATCATCCGCGTGCCCCTGTACTTTTCTTCCAGGTGCGGTGTGTGGAAAAGCATTTGCTCCTTCCGTGTCATGGCCAGGTCCACAGCGCCTCCAGCGTGGCCACCTCGTTTTTCGTGCACTTGTTCAGCCCGATCTCGCCCATGCCCAGCACGTTGGGCTTGTCGAGAAACTCCGGCAAAATCGCCATCACCTCCCGGGCGAACGCTACGTCTTCGGCCTCCTTCGAGTTCACTCCCAGCCATGCATAGTGGCGAATCCCATACTTCCCCGCACGCCGCGGCTCCCACTCGGTCAACTGCCGGAAGTAATCATAGAAACTGTCAGCGCCGGAGCGGTCGAATCCCATCCAAAACGCCGGCTCACCAACCGCCACGCAATCCATTTGCGCCATCAGTTGCATGTCCTCGGTGGTCCGCGAGGCAAAATGAATGTGCGGATCGATAAAATACATGAGATAATTTCTCCGTAATCGATTAATCCCCGCGCATTCACGGAGGGCTAAATAAATTCGCAGTGTTTCTAATCTTGCGGTCGTAGTTGAACTGCCGCCACAACATATCAGCCAATAAATTTTGGCCGGCATGTCAACGAAAATCATCTTCGCCAATGCTCATCGTACGGCAGTGAAAAAACAATTTGAATCTGTTCGGCGCGGTCGGGCGTGCCCCCGGCAAGTATTTCCAGGGCCCGGCCGATCTTGTCCATCCGCTGATCCCCCGCCGCCACGCCCGGCCCCCGACCAACGCGGTCCAACAAGGCGCCCAGGTCGATCAATTTCGAGCGTATCTCCAAAAATTCCCGATCTAGTATTTTCCCTGCGGCAGGTGAAGCGGGCATAGTCTTTCCTCTTTACAAAGGCCTTAAAGTGCAACTTTTTACAGCGCCTGAAATGAATTAGCTCAATTTGAATACGTTTCCATTGAAAATCAAGAAGCTGCCTGATTGCATTTTTAAAGAAGATGGCGGCAAAACTGTTAATCTCGGCAGACATCAACGAATATGTAAAATGGAGAGTATTGGCAAAAACAGCGAAGATTGTGGTTTGTTATGAAGTTTTGTGTTTTTACAGCCCGATTCTAAAAAAAGAGACTTAATATGCAGAATTCTCCTGTCATGGTCGGTTTGGCAACCACATTCGGCGTATTGGCCAAAACGGATAACCAATCGGCGGTCCGCATACTCCTCCCTGCGCTGGATTCCTCCAATCCGACTATCCAGGAAGGGGCATTGACGGCCCTTCTGAGCCGGAGCAATCCATCGGGTCAGGATGAAATTATCCGCCGCGTTCCCCATCTCTCAGAGCGCTGGAAATACATCATACACCAGCACTCCGGGTGCCTCACCGCCGCCATGCGCGAAGCCATGCTCGTATCGGATGACACCCAGTATGCAAACGCCTGCACGGCCGCGGTAATGTTCGGCGATTTCAATCTGATCCCCACGCTTTTGATCATCCTGGAAGATCGCCATCAATCAAAGGCCGACAGGGCCGCCGATTCCATGATGCAATTGACGTCCCAGCTCTACGATCTGCTTGCACGCGGCGATGAATCCAGCCCCCGCCGCGATCCGCAATGGTTTCAACAGCACATGCTCTCCTCTCTGGAAACCTCGGTCGAGCGATTCGGAAAGCATAGGCGCCAGGAGGTAATCGAGGCCTTCCTGATGCTGGCAAAATCCGATAACGCCCTTATCAACCTGATCTTGAAGAACCCCCACCATGTAAGTTATTTGGTGCTCATCGACGTTCTGTCCAGGAGTCCGCACGAGGGAATCATGCGCTTGCTGCTCGATTTTTTCGACGATCCCCAGGCGCTTCCCCAGTGCTGGGCGTGGCCGCCAATCGCTGCGATATGAAGTTCATCCGCAACTTTTTATTCAAGGTCAACCGCAACCCTTCAACCGCCTTGCTGCAAAATCTAAAGCAAATCATCAACCTCGCATGGCTGCCAAACATCAAGAACATCATTCACAACCTCGACGACGCCGACCAGCGAAGCCTCGTTTTTTTTGTGATGTCGTCCGGTGTCCCCCGGCCACGGGTTTTCTACATTATCGAATACATCTTGCAACGAGGCAAACCGGGCGGTCGGCGCGAAGCCGCTCGCGCATTGGCCGCCTTCAACGGCGCCGACGCCAATGTTCTCGCCCTTAAGGCCTTGGGCGATAGCGACCCGCAAGTCCAGGCCAACGTCCTCCCACACCTCCGCCGCCGCGGTATTCACGGAACTCTGCAGCGTCTCGTGGTCTTGCTCGACAGCCCCCACCTCGTAGTCCGGCAGGCCGCCCGCACAGCACTTTGCGAGTTTTCCTTCGCCCGCTTTTTAGGCACCTTTGAAATGCTCGACGGTGAGGCCCGCAAAACCACAGCGGCAATCGTGAAAAAAATCGATCAGCATTCCATCCCACTTCTGCTCGAGGAACTGCAAGCCCCCTCCCGGTTCAGGCGCTGCGCGGACTGCAAATCGTGCAAGCCATGGATGTCGCCTGCCTGGTCGAGGACGCCCTCGTCGGACTGCTGCGGGACGAGGACGAAGCCCTGCGGGTCGAAGCCGCCCTCGCCCTGGCCGGTTGCCGCTCCCCGGCCGTGCGTTCGGCCCTGGAAACAGCCGCACGCGACCGCAGTCTCCCCGTCCGGGAAGCCGCGCAAAAAAGTCTTAATGAGTTAACGTCAAATGTCCCCTCTCCAGGCGCCAATGCAACGCATGAACCGGGAGAGGCTTAGGGTAATGCCAAAATATACGACATGTCTTCCCACTTTTACAATTTGTTCCCCTTGGCCCAGCAAGATCGGATGCAAGATCTGTTCCGCACATTCCGCGCCACGCAAGCCCGGGATGGTATGGAACAGGTCTTTTATGGATTGCTGATTCTTGTCGGCATCGCGGCGCTGATCTTGTTCCTCTCCCAGGTCGTCAAGTCCTGGAAGCGTCAGGTAGGTCATGCAAGCCCCTGGGGTTTGTTCTTGGATTTGTGCCGCGCACATAAACTCAAATGCAGCCAGCATGGCTACTCTGGCGCTGGCGCACTTGGAGCAATTGGACGAACCTGCCCGCCTGTTCTTGGAACCACAGTGGTTTGCAAGCCACGGTCTGCCCGCGGCACTGCGCCAACGGGCAAGGGATCTGATTAACCTCCGCGATCGCCTTTTTGTCGAGCTGGGCGAAAGTCTTAAATCTATCGATAAAGAACAGGCCGGCCAGCCCGAGCCGATCGAGCCGGTAGGGGCCGCGTTGCCGACCTTGAACACCGCCCCGCAGTTGGATATACCGCCCTGGCAGTCATCGGCTTTCCCGCCGCCTTTGCCGCCCTTCTCCAACGTCCCCAACGACCCGCAGGTTTGATCCTTCCCCGATCCTCCCCGGCAAAACGCCCTTTTCTCACATCCTCTAGGCAAACTCTATTTTATTAGTGCGTTTCTCATGATAGTGTAACGTTGAATATTAGGCCAGCGGCCGGCGTCAGCCGGCTGAGGACAAACAGTGTACGCTACATACATCTGAGATACTCTCTAATCTCTTAATCCGCATCAAATAACTCTACCGGCCCGCGGGTTGCAACCCTCGGGCTCGATTTATCCTCCGGAACTTTCCCCTCCGCCATGAAAAAGCCCTTGCCCTTGCCAGGCTCATTGGCAGGGGGCGGCCCCATCATTATAATAGTTGTTATTCGTTTCATATTTGCGCGGTTGATATCGTTCAAACTAAGAAACTTCCCCTCTCCCTTTGGGAGAGGGGCAAGGGGTGAGGGCGTTTATCAATGAATTTAAGGTTCTGTTAGAACTCCTAAAGTCGAGGAATTGGTAATGATTCGCAATGTCCTGCCCTTGCCGGTAATTTATCTCGCAGCATTGATTTTTTTCACTCTGCCCGTGCCCGGCATGTGCGCGGGCGGTTCCGGGCCGCTCTTAAACGAGCCCGTGGACATAAGCCCGGACTTCCGCGACTTCACCAACCTCTATTACCTGGCCGACAAGCTCTCGGATTTCGATCCCGCCGCCGCAACCGGAAAAATCACCTGGCAAAGGGCCCAATATTTCACCCGCCAGGCATTCGACAATTTTTTGGCGGTAATCCAGCCGACCCAACCAAACGAATTCCCCGGCAATGAATACGAAGCCAATCCCACCCTCCCGTTTTCGCTCGAGTTCGTTTCGCCCAACACGGTGCGGATCCGCGCCAAAACCGGTTTGGACGTGAAGCCGGAAAAACCCTCGCTCATGCTCGCCTATGGCAAGGCGCCCAGAGATAATTCCTGGAAATACGAAAAAATCGCCGCCGGCCATCGTTACTCCAACGTCTGCGGCTCGCTGACCTTGTTTGAAAACCCCTGGCACATCGAATTCCGCGACGCCGCCGGCCGCCTCCTCACCAAGACAAACCACCGCTCCGACAACGGCACCACCTTCACTCCCATGTTGCCCTTCTCCTTTGTCCGCCGCGCGGCCGATTATTCGCGCAGCGTGGCCGCCGTGTTTTCGCTATCCCCGGGCGAGAAAATATTCGGCTGCGGCGAATCCTTCACCCGCCTCGATAAACGCGGCCAAAAAATCGTGCTCTGGACCGACGACGCCAATGGAGTCCAGAACCAGGGCATGTACAAGCCCGTCCCCTTCTTCATGTCCAGCCGCGGCTACGGCGTATTCATGCACACCTCCTCGCCCATAACCTGCGATTTCGGCTCGTATTTCAGCGGCGTAAACTCCCTCATGCTCGGCGACGACGAACTGGACCTGTTCTTCTTCTTCGGCTCGCCAAAAGAGATTCTCGACTCCTACACCGCCCTTACAGGCAAGCCGCCCATGCCCCCGCTCTGGTCCTTCGGCCTGTGGATGAGCCGCTGCACATACGATAACGAGGACCAGGTCCGCCAGATCGCCGCCCATCTGCGCAAGGACCGCATTCCCAGCGACGTGATCCACCTCGACACCGGCTGGTTCGAGACCGACTGGCGCTGCGACTACCAGTTCTCCACCTCGCGCTTCAAGAACCCGCAAAAAATGATCGCCGATCTGAAAAAAGACGGCTTCCACATATCGCTCTGGCAGCTCCCCTATTTCGTCCCCAAGAACAGGCTCTTCCCCGAGATCGTCGAAAAAGGCCTTTTCGTCCGCAACAACAAGGGCGGCCTGCCCTACGAGGATGCGGTGCTCGATTTCTCCAATCCCGCCGCCGTGGCCTGGTACCAGGAAAAAATCGCCAATCTGCTCCGCATGGGCGTAGGCGCGATCAAGGTCGATTTCGGCGAGGCCGCCCCGGCCGACGGATTGTTCGCCTCCGGCCGCACCGGTTTTTACGAACACAACCTCTATCCCCTTAGATACAACAAAACCGTGGCCGACGTCACAAAGCAAATCACCGGCGAAAACATCATCTGGGCCCGAAGCGCCTGGGCCGGCTCCCAACGCTATCCCGTGCACTGGGGCGGCGACGCCGAAAACACCGACTCCGGCATGGCCGCCACGCTGCGCGGCGGGCTGTCCATCGGTCTGTGCGGCTTCTCCTTCTGGAGCCACGACATCGGCGGCTTCGTCAATCGACCGAGTGAAGACCTGTATCGCCGCTGGGCAGCCTTCGGAATGCTCACCTCACACACCCGCTGCCACGGCATTTCGCCCCGCGAACCCTGGGAATTCGGCGAGACCTTCGAAAACGACTTCCGCCGCATCGACGATCTCAAATATCGCCTCATGCCCTACGTCTACGCCCAGGCCAAGGACTGCACAGCGCGGCCTGCCCATGTTGCGGGCATTGTTGATCGAATACCCCGACGATCCCAATGCATGGCTAGTCGAAGATCAGTATCTCTTCGGCGAAGATCTTTTGCTCGCCCCGCTCTTGGAAGAAAACATAAGCGGCCGCAATGTCTATCTCCCGCCCGGCAAATGGATCGACTATCAGACCGGTAAAGTATATGCAGGTGGGAGGTGGCGGCACATCGACGCCGGTACAATACCCATCGTGCTCCTGGTCAAAGATCACTCCGTCATCCCCCACATCCAACTGGCCCAAAGCACCGCCGACATGGATTGGAGCAACATCGAACTCCGCGTCTTCAGCACCGACCAGTCGCCCGCCGCCGGTTTGTTCGCACTGCCCGACGGCGATCTGAAAAAACTCGCCCTGGAGGCCTCCGAAAAAGGTTTCACATTGAAAAACGATCCGCTGCCAGGCAAAATAAAATGGCAAATCAATCCCGCCGAAATCAACAATTAACTGGAGTTTTGCAAATTTCTCCCCTCTCCCTTTGGGAGAGGGGACTTTGATTCTCCATTTTGCAAAACTTCAGTTATAATACAAAATCACTCCGCATTCCGTATCCTATGCCCATACTCCGCACCCCGTACTTCGTACTCTAAAAGGATTGAATTGAATGATCCGCTCCAAATCGCTTTTCGCCCTTATTGCCCCTTTGCTTTTCCTCCCGGAGATGGCATGGAGCGCGGATGACGCCGCTCCTGAGGCAAAGCGTTATGTAATCTCCCGACACGGCGCCGTGGGCGACGGCAAAACCCTCAACACAAAAGCAATCCAGGACCTTATCGATCGCTGCGCCGCCGACGGCGGTGGCATGATCGTCGTGCCCCAGGGAATTTTTCTCACCGGCTCGATCTTCCTTAAGCAAGGCGTCAATCTCCAAATCGAGAAAGACGGCGTGCTCAAAGGCTCCGTCAACGCCGAAGATTACCCCGTGATTCAAACCCGCTGGGAAGGCGTCGAACGCGAATTTCCCGCCGCGCTTCTAAACGCCATCGACATGACCGGCGTGGAAGTTGCCGGCGAAGGCACGATCGACGGCTCCGGCGACCAGTGGATCGATCGATACAGGCAGCAGCGGCAGCAATCGCAGGGCGCCGGGCGATCCGGTGGTTTTACTCCCACTCTGCCGCCGCGGCCGCGCCTGGTCTGCTTCCAGAACTGCCGCAAGGTCCGCATCGCCGATCTTCATTTGCTCAACCAGGCGTTATGGTGCCTGCACATCCTTTACTGCGACGACGTGGTGGTGAAAAATATCAACATCCGCGCCCGCCACGACATCCCCAGCTCCGACGGCATCGATCCCGATTCCAGCCGCAACGTGCTCATCTCCAAATGCGATATCGACGTCAACGACGACTGCATCTCCATCAAGGCCGGCAAGGACGCCGACGGCGCACGCGTCAACCGCCCCTCGGAAAACATCATAATCGAAAAATGCCGCTTCGGCTACGGCCATGGCGGCGTGGCCATGGGCTCGGAAGTCACCGGCGGAATCCGCAACGTCGAAGTCCGCGACTGCACCGCCGAAGACGACAACTGGGAGCCCATCCGCTTCAAGTCCCAGCCCAGCCGCGGCGGAGTCGTGGAAAACATCGTCTACCGCGACATCGTGCTCAAAAATACCCGCAACGCGCTGACCTTCAACATGGACTGGCGGCCGATGCCCCCGCTGCCCCCGCCCGCCAAAACCCTCACCGTGGTCCGAAACGTGAAAATCATCAACGTCACCGGCGCCGTCAAAACCGCGGGAATCATGCACGGGCTGAAAGACAGCCCCATCGAAAACGTAACCTTCGAAAACTGCAAAATCTCCGCCCAAAAAGGCCTCACCATAGATAACGTAAAGAACATCGATCTCTCCGGCCTCGAGCTGACCGTCGAGCAAGGCGATCCCGTCATCTGGAAAGGCGGTAAACCGGAAACGGAAAAACAGCAATAGC
This sequence comes from Pirellulales bacterium, assembly GCA_963838495.1. Lineage (GTDB taxonomy): Bacteria > Planctomycetota > Planctomycetia > Pirellulales > Thermoguttaceae > JBEKIK01. The sequence continues at coordinate 341,936 of CAWIRC010000002.1, forward strand.
AATGTGCCGAAGTTTAGCCCCGGGAGGCACCATGCGAAGCATGGTCGCTCCCGGAGTTGCGAAACGCAACATCCACTTATATCCTCCAATGTCAACCAGAGTTCTGCGAAAGGATTAATCATGTCGAAACGCAAAACCATATTCTTGTTCCTGGGAATTCTGATCATCTATGCCGGCACATTTTTCGCCGCTGACGACGCCGCCCAGCCGGCAAAACGCTACGTGATCACCGATAACGGCGCTCTGGCCGACGGCAAAACCCTCAACACCCAAGCCATACAAACCCTCATCGACCGCGCCTCGGCCGAAGGCGGCGGCCTGCTCGTCGTGCCCAAGGGAACCTTTCTCACCGGCTCGATCTTCCTTAAACAAGGCGTCAATCTCCAAATCGAAAAAGACGGCGCACTTAAGGGAACCACCAGCCCCAACGACTACCAGCTCGTGAAAACCCGCTGGGAAGGCGCGGAAATCCAGCGAAGAGCCGCACTCCTAAACGCCCTCGATCTGACCGGCGTGGAACTTACCGGCGAGGGCACAATCGACGGCTCCGGCGAAGAGTGGGTCCGACTATTTAACGAAGAAAACGCCGCCAAAGGCATCCCGCCCGGCTCCAAGGTCCCAGTCCCTCCGCCCGGCCGCCCAAAACTGATCTGTTTCCAAAACTGCCATAAAGTCCGCATCACCGGCCTCACCCTCCTCAACCCGGCCAGTTGGGGACTCCACGTCCTTTACTGCGAAGACGTGGCCATCCAGAACCTCAAAAGCCGGGCCGAGCACGGTACACCCAACGCCATCCCCAATTCCGACGGCATCGACGTCGATTCCTGCCGCAACGTGCTCATCTCCAATTGCGACATCGTTTCCAACGACGATTGCATCTCGCTCAAGGCCGGCCGCGACGCCGAAGGACGCCGCGTCAACCGACCCTGCGAGAATATCACCGTCGAAAAATGCCGCTGGGGATACGGACACGGCGGCGTGGCCATCGGCAGCGAAACCTCCGGCTCCATCCGCAACGTCGAAGTCCGCGACTGCACCGCCGACGACGACAACTGGGCGCCCGTCCGACTGAAGTCCACCGCCAGTCGCGGCGGAGTCGTGGAAAACATCATCTATAAAAACATCCAAATGCACGATGTACGCAAGGCCTTCGAGTTCAACCTCCTCTATGGAGGCTCAAACGCCAATAATCCCCCGTCCCCGGTACTGGTTGTCATCCGCAACGTTAAGCTCGAAAACATCACGGGCGACGCCAAAAACGCCGGCATTATGTTCGGACTCCCAGACAGCCCCATCCGCGACGTAAAATTCGAAAACTGTAAAATCTCCGCCCAAAAAGGCCTCGAAGTCCAAAACATCAAAGACGTCGATTTCGCCGGCCTCGTCATAACCGTCAACAAAGGCGAACCAATCATAATGAAAGACCAGAAAACCGCCGAAGCAGCAAAACCCCAATAACCGCTTGCCTCCGTACCAGCAACATGACTTCCGTTTATTGAGTATCAGATTGCTAATATTACGTTGGGACGGGAGTTGTACTCCCGTCCTCGCCGGCAAAATAGGGGCGACAGTACAACTGTCGCCCCAACACAAAGCCCTTTATCCCGTATCGGAAACACGACTTTCGTTTAGCCCGGCTGCTTGCAGCCGGTTAATAATCGCAAAATCGCCGGGCACAAGTGACCTGCCTAAACCTCATTGGAGCATTTATCATGATTAATGACCGTGTCGGCAGCCGTTTTATGCCCTTCCAAATCCTGCGCCTATTCATCCCGGCCCTTGTCTTCCTTGCCGCCGCGATTACAGCCCACGCCGCCCCCATCGCCCCCTGGCGCTTCTACGCCCAAAAACCCGATGACTGGTTCACCTCCGACAAAGCCCAGGAAATCATCGCCAACGTCCTCTCATGGCAGGACGCCGAAGGCGCCTGGGTCAAAAATCAAGACAACACCGCCAAACCCTTCACCGGCGATATTAAAGAACTCCGCGGCACCTTCGACAACGGCGCCACCACCCCCGAAATCCGCTTCCTCTCCCGCGCCTACCGCCTCACCAAGGACCAGCGCTGCCTCGACGCGGTGAACAAAGGCCTGGACGTCATCCTCAAGGCCCAGTACCCGACCGGCGGCTGGCCCCAGTCCTATCCGCCCAACCAGCAGTATCACCGCTTCATCACCTTCAACGACGACGCCATGGCCCGCATCATGATGCTCTTGCGCGACGTCCTCTACTCCCACGACTTCGATTTCCTCGATTCCCAACGCGTGGCCCCCATAAAGCAGAGCTTCCAAAAAGGCATCCAATGTATTTTGAAATGCCAGATCGTCGTCAACGGCAAGCTCACCATCTGGTGCGCCCAGCACGACGAAAAGGATCTCAGGCCCCAGCACGGCCGCACTTACGAACTCGCCTCCTTAAGCGGCGCCGAAAGTGACGGCATCTTGCAATTCCTCATGAGCCTCGATAATCCCAGTCCCGAAATCATCCGCGCGGTTAAATGCGGCGCCCAGTGGTACGAGGCCTCGAAAATCACCGGCATCCGCCAAACCTGGGAGGACGGCGATAGAAAAATCATCGAAGACAAGGACGCCCCGCCCCTCTGGGCGCCGCTTCTACGACATCGAAACCAACCGCCCCATCTTCTCCGGCCGCGACGGAGTGAAAAAATTCAACCTCGCCGAAATCGAACCCGAACGACGCCTCTATTACCGCTGGTACGTCCCGGACGGCATCTCCGTGGCCGAAAACTACGCCAAGTGGCAGGAAAAATGGCTCAAACACGCCCCCGCCGATATCCAAACCGATATCAATAATCAAATCCAAAACCCCGACGCCGTTGTCGCCGCACCCGGCTATTCTCCGGCCGCCTCGGCCCAGTTCAAAACCGTGCAGGAGGCCATCGACGCCGCACCTGCCGGGCGAACCAAACCCTGGGTCATCTTCGTTAAATCCGGCATTTACATGGGACCGCTCGCAATCCCCGCCGACAAGCCCTTCATTCATCTCGTGGGCGAAGATTGGGACACAACCGTTCTGACCGGCAACCTCAATGCCAGATTGCCCGGCCCCGACGGAAGACCCATCGGAACCTTCAAAACCTCCTCCGCCATGATATCCGCCCACGATTTCCAGGCCGAGAACATCACCTTCGAAAACAGCTTCGGCGTGGGCAGCCAGGCCCTGGCCCTGCACACAATCGCCGACCGCGGCGTCTATAAACACTGCCGCTTCCTCGGCTGGCAGGACACCGTCCTCTTAAACGCCGGCCGGCACTACTTCAACGATTGCTACATCGCCGGACACGTGGATTTCATCTTCGGCGCCGCCGCCGCCTTTTTCGACAAATGCCTTATCCACTGCCGCGCTAAAGGCTACATCACCGCCGCCTCCACGCCCCAGGATCAACCCTTCGGCTTCGTCTTCTCCAATTGCATAATCACCGCCGAACCGGAAATGAAAAAAACCTACCTCGGCCGGCCCTGGCGCCCCTACGCCGCCGTGGCCTTCCTCGGCACCGATATGCCCGACGCCATCGAGCCCGCCGGATGGAACAACTGGCGCGATCCGGCCCGCGAAAAAACCGCCCGCTACTCGGAATACAAAAACACCGGCCCGGGTGCAAACCCCGAGGCCCGTGTTCCATGGTCCAAACAACTCACCAACGACGAGGCGAAAACATACACCGTCGAAAATGTCCTCGCCGGCCAAGATGCCTGGAAACCGCAATGAGCAGCGTAACACGTCATTCCTGCCCGTTAAACCGCTTGCGGTTTCGCGATTACCGATTATGCCATCTATTATAAACCGTAGTGGAAACGCTTCATGGGCAATACCCCCGCGCGGATAATCCTGGTTCCGACGTTCATCTCAGGCGTGTTTCGAGCTCTCGTCCTTCTGGCCGGCGATGCACCCCAACCGGCCGACGTCAATCCCGGCTCCGCCTTTCCCGTAACCATAAGCGTTGATGCCGCCCAATCCAAAGGCCAACTCCGCCCCATCTGGCGCTTCTTCGGCTGCGATGAGCCCAATTACGCCTACATGAAAGACGGCAAAAAACTCCTCGCCGAACTCGGCCAACTCGAAGAGCATTCCAACAATCTCCCCTCGCCCTTTGGGAGAGGCACCCAGAGGGTACCCGGGGGTGAGGGCATTGGGAGAGGCACCCAGAGGGTACCCGGGGGTGAGGGCGGCGCGACCATTCTCCCCTCTCCCTTTGGGAGAGGGGTCGGGGGTGAGGGCGGCGCGACCATTCTCCCCTCTCCCTTTGGGAGAGGGGTCGGGGGTGAGGGCGATGCAATGACAAGATCAATCTCCCCTCACCCTAACCCTCTCCCAAAGGGAGAGGGGATTTTCTTCCGCGCCCACAACCTCCTCACCTCCGGCGACGGCACGCCAGCCTTGAAATGGGGCAGCACCAACGCCTACACCGAGGACCAAGAGGGCAGGGCGGTCTACGACTGGACCATCCTCGACCGCATCTTCGACGCCTACCTCAACCACGGCCTCAGGCCCTACGTCGAAATCGGCTTCATGCCCAAGGCCCTTTCCATCCATCCCGAGCCCTATCAGCACCGCTGGACACCCACCGCCAAATACGACGAGATCTACACCGGCTGGTCTTATCCGCCCAAGGATTACGCAAAATGGGCCGAGTTGGTCTATCAGTGGGCCAAACATTGCCGCGAAAAATTCGGCCAGGACGAAGTCGAACGCTGGTACTGGGAGGTCTGGAACGAAGCCAATATCGGCTACTGGCGCGGCAGCCGGGAAGATTTCTTCAAGCTCCACGATTTCGCCGTGGATGCCGTCCGCCGCGCAGTGCCCAACGTCCGCGTGGGCGGACCCGACATGGCCGGCTCCGATCCAAAATATCTGCGGGCCTTTATCGAACATTGCCTCCGCGGCGTGAATTATGCCACCGGAAAAATCGGTACGCCCCTGGATTTCGTTTCCTTTCACGCCAAGGGCCAGCCCCGCTTCGTCGGCGGACACGTGCAAATGGGCATCGCCGCACAATTAAGCGGCATCGACCAGGGTTTCGCCGTTATTGCGTCCTATCCCGAGCTTAAAGCAATGCCCATCGTCATCGGCGAATCCGATCCCGACGGCTGCGCCGCCTGCCAGGGCCCGCAACTCGGATACCGCAACGGCACGATGTATTCCAGCTACTCCGCCGCCAGCTTCGCCCGCAAGTACGACCTGGCCGAAAAACACGGCGTGAACCTCCAAGGCGCCCTGACCTGGGCCTTCGAGTTCGAAAACCAGCCCTATTTCGCCGGGTTCCGTGTGCTTGCGTCAAATGGCCTCGATCTGCCGGTCCTGAACGTCTTCCGCATGCTCAGCCGCATGGACGGCAATCGCCTGAGAGTGCAAAGTTCCGCCGAAGTCCCGCTGGAAAACATTATCAAAAGCGGCGTCCGCGCCGCGCCCGATGTATCCGCGCTGGCCGCAATGGAAGATAAAAAACTTGGCATCCTTATTTGGCATTATCACGACGACGATCTTCCCGGCCCCGACGCCGCCGTGGATCTCGCCATATCCGGCCTGCCCATTGCGAATGGCGCCGTCCGACTCGCCCACTATCGCATCGACGAAAACCACGGCAACGCGTTTACCGCCTGGCGGCAAATGGGCTCTCCGCAAAATCCCACCCCCGAACAATACGCCCAACTCGAATCCGCCGGCAAACTATCCCAAATCGACGCCCCCGCAACCATAACCGTCGAAAACGGCAAATCCGCCCTCCACTTTGCTTTACCTCGCCAGGCCGTCTCGCTCATTGTACTACAATGGAATTAACGCGATCGCATTTTACGAATCTTATTTAGAGCCTATCCCAAAAGTTCCTTCTCCCTCCGGGAGAGGGCTAGGGTGAGGGCGGAATTGTCGATGATTATTTGTTTTTAATTCGTTATCAATTGGAGTTGATAGTTTTTGGATAGGCTCCTTAGCCCCAGATAAACACATCGATGGCTTGCTCGCGGCTTCATTGCCCTTTTTCAGCCGAAAAAACGCGGTATGAATGCGGGGCGATAAAAGTCTCGAAAACAATCTTGTCGCCTCTTGCTTGGCCGCTCATGCCCCGCCCGCCGGCCCGCCAAATCCCCGCCCGCCCAATAGATCATTCAGACCCGTGATCCGCCTCTCAACGACAATTTTCACCTCCACCGCATGCGGCAAAAACGATTCCACGATAAACGTGTTGTTGTCGTAAACAAACAGGCTCACGCCGCTGGGGCCTTCGATTCGCAACGGCAGGTCCCGCGTTATGACTTCCTTGATTATCGTCAGCGCCTCGGCCGGCAAGGCATAAAGATCGGCAAAATTGTCGGGTATGGCCAGCACGTACAATACGCCCTTGCCATAATCGGCCTCCAGCAGCAGCGGGTATCCGTTGCCCTGCGACATGCAGGAAAGCAGATCCCAGGCGTCGTTGGTGAAGTATTCGATCTGCGGCAAGAGAATTTCCCTTTCCGCGCGGTAAACGTTCGTCCTCCGCCAGAATTCCCGCGTAAGAACTTTCCTGCTCCCCGACGCGGAGTTCCACAATGTCTTCGATGCCCTTGCCTTCAAGAGCCTTAAGCAGCCCGGAGGTGATCGACCACATCTTTGCCGGCCGTCAATTGCCCCTTGATTTTTTCCACGATCGCCGCATCGAACTTCGCCGACTCGGTGAGGAAAATCATCTTTGCCCCGGCCGGAAATTCGGGCGTAAGTTCGATGGGAATCCCCACCATGCCGATGTAGTTGTGCAGAAAATCCTCGCCGCTGGAATGGTACGGCTTGTAGCTCATCACTCCCAGCGGTTTGCCGAGCTTGCCCAAAAATCCGTCGGCCTGATCGAAGACGTATCCGGCCGTCCGGCCCACCATGGTCTCCGGCATGGAAGTGCCGTCGTCCCGGCGGCACCGGCTCGATCAACTGGCCGAAGCTGAAAAGCGTGATTTCCGGAGTCTTGGCAAACAGCGTCAGCCAGAGTTGCTCGGCATAGCGATCCAGGTATTGCCGGCTGAAGGGATCGACCCAGCCCCGCCGACCAACGCTTCGCGTTGCCCGCCGCCCGGTTTCACGTTCTCCAGATACCGCATGATCAAATAGCTTTGATACTGTTGCAAGTGCTGCTGCGTGTAAACCGGGTCGCGGGTTTCGGTGCCGGTGTAGATGCCGTCGAAAAGTTTCGGCTCCGCCTCCAGGTTATAGCCCAGGCCCTGGTAATGCTCGTACCAATTCGGATACTTGATGACCAGCTTCACCTTGGGATTGACTGCCTTGGCCGGCTTGATCACAAGGTTGCGGGCAGACTTCCTCCATCTGCGCCAGGCGGAACTGCGTCCAGGATCTTATCGCCCTTGGCCTTGATGCACGATTCGCACTTGCAACTGGTGAAGAAAAAATCGTCCAATAATGATTTCGTCAAAATGCCGGGCGGTGAATTCCACGATCTCCTTGAGTTTTTGCCGGTCTTCCGCGCATGCTGTAGCAGAAGGATTGAAAATGGTTGCGTTCGTTTCTCACCGTGGCAATCCCCCCCGCGGTTTTTATGCCCTTGCCGCCGAAAAACTGCTTTGCTTTGGAAACGGCCTCTTCCCCGGGCATGAGCCGGTCGCGAAAGGTCTCCAGATAAACCTTGTCCACATGCACTTGTTTTTCCAGCGCGCTCCACCGCTCCGCAAGCCACTCGAGATTTTTCATCTCCTCGACTTCCTGCGCCCGGACGTATACCGCCACCTTGAAGTTCTTGTAATTTTCCGCCGCCCGCAACGGGGAAAACAAAACAGCAAATATAAGCAACAGCGGCAGATGCGTGGTGACAAATCGTTTCATTAATACCTTTTCTTTCTCTTCCCCTCGGAGCCGGGCCGTGTCGGCCCGGAAATGTCGGAACGACGCGCCTCGGTTCTGATTATAAAAATACTCCTGATCATTTCCCCGATTCAATAAACGCCGCCAATGCATAAATCAACGCGCCGTTCCAGTTGATGGCGATTTCGTTCGTGCGGTAATCCTCTTGCACGTCGTGCCAATTCATCGCTCCCGGGTGCGAACCTCCCACCAGATATCCCGGCCAGGGATCGACCACGTCGTCGCCTCCGGAGCGTCGGTCGTGCGGGTGCATGGGCGGCCGGTCGCCCAGCCCGGTGACAAACGATCGCCCATAATAGTTCCGCCCAAACAGATGATTTATGGCGTCCAGCGCCGTCTCCAGATATTCCCCTTTCGGCTCCATGTGATAAGCCGCGCAAAGATTCAGCGTTTGCCGCGCCACTCCGCCGTTGCATCCCCAATAATATAATGTCCCCAAAGGCCGCCCGTAACCGTGGGCGTTGCGGGTTTTGACTATTTCATCGGCGTTCGACAGAAGATTCTCGCGCACCTTGGCAAGCAGGTCCTGATCGCGTCCTTCTCGCTTGGAAAACAGGTATGTAAACAGCCCCAGGTTTTTCACTTCCCCCCAATCCCAATTGACGTCGAACTTTGCATCACACGATTTTATGCGGGCTTTCAGGTCGGCAAGCACGTCCGCATCGCCCGTGGTCTCCCAAAGTTCCGCGGCGGCCCACAGCCGGGCGTCCGAGTCCGGCCATTCATAAGGCCCCGTGCTAAAACCCTTTTGATCCGCCTCGTGATACTCCGGATTTGCCTTGAGGAATTCGTAGCTCTTCCTGGCCGCTTGCAGGCAGCGCTCGGCGTAAGCGGCATCGTAAGGCCGGAACTCCCGGGCCGCCATGGCCGTCATCGCCGTGAAATCCGCCGTAGCCGTGCTGCCCCAGGGCGTGAAAAATCGCGGCGCCGTTTCCTTCTCCGGCAAGATGAATCCGCCGAATTGCCTGGTCGTTAACTTGTGATACGCCGAACCGTCCGTCGCCTGCATCGTCAGCAGCCAATCCATTTCCCATTTCATCTCCGCCAGAAAGTCGGGCAGCTTGCCCCCCGACTCCGGAATGTCCAGACCGATCTTTTGAATTTTCGCCCCGAAATCCTCCCATGCCCGGAACAGGCAGCCTAGCGTCACGCCGGCATTGACCGTGTATTTATTGTAATCCCCGGCGTCGTGCCAGCCTTTAGTGCCGTCCTTGCGCTCGTGCTCGCCGCTGACCGCGTCCAGCCAGGCGTCTTCCAGGTGACAGGCCTCGTGGCTGAAGGTGCTGCCGTTGTGCGTGCCCTTTACCGCCGTGCCGCAGCGCCACAGGTACATGCCCCGCATGACTGTGTAAAACGGCCGGTTATATAAATCGCCCGCCACGCGAAACGGCGCCGACTTTCCCACTCCGGAAACCTCCAAAACATATTCGCCCGGCTCCCGAAGCGCGGAAAAATCCGCCGTGTAAAGCCGCTCCTTGGTGTCGGCGTTTAAAACCGGCCCGGCTGCCGTGCCTTCAAAAACTTTTTTGTTATCCTTGACGTCGCACGACAGCGAACACAGAGCACTCGGCCGCAATCGACGCCTTTTTTTCCTTGCCCGGCAAATACCCGATCGTGTTCAGGCGGATCTTCGCCGCCTCCTCCGCCGCCGAAACCCCGGCAATCGATAATGATGATAATAAGGATGCAATCGCAACCGTTAAACAAGCAACGTAACGCATACTATCTCCCTTTCTCAATTGAGTGCCTCTAACAAAACTTCCCCTCTCCGGGCACCAAACGAAGTTTGGTCGGGAGAGGGGCTAGGGGTGAGGGCGTTTATCAATGGACATAAGGCGTTGTTGGAACTCCTAAATGCCTAAACGCATTCTTCTCTCCACTTTCTTATCTATCTCTCCCTGTCCTCCGTGCCTCCGTGTTGAATTATCAAACGATCATCTCCCCGATACCCGGTAAAGCCCCGCCCCGTGCCAGTTAATCTGCGGCGCGAATTCTTCCTTGAATTCCCCGATATCGGCCTTTTTCCACAAATCGCGAATCCGGCACGCGCCGCTTTGGCCCAACTCCGCGAGTTTCACCGCCACCTTCACCCCGGCGCCGGCGTCCTCCGTCCCGGGTTTATCGCGGGTGTTGAACACCGCCACGTATTTATCGGCCGATCCCGGCACGTCGGCCACCCACGCCGCCAGCCCCTCGCCCCTGAATAGTTGCCGGTTCGCACTGCTCTGCTGATCCACCGCGATCACCTCGTCGTTCGTCAAAAGCGAAAGCGTGAAATCGTCCATCTTTGTCATGTCCCCGCCGAAGATCAGCGGCGACCGGGCCGCGCACCACAGCGTCATCACCGTCCGTTGTTCATCGGGAGTCAATTTCGTCCGCCGACCTTGGCCCACGATCCCAAGCGGAAGCATATCCGCGTCGGGCCAGTGCCCGGGACCAATGAATTTGCTCCATTTATCCAGCCGCCCAAACTGCTCCAAAACCGCCGGCCAGTTGTCCCAAAAATCGTCGCTTATCCGCCACATGTTCGCCTGCCTGACCACGTGATCCGCGGCCGTTAGCGCGGTCTCGCCCGGCGACAGGCTCAAAACCATCCGCCGCCCCGTTCGATCTATCGCCTTGCGCACCGCCTCGATCTCCGCCCGGTGCCGTTGGTAAGGCCGGCTGATGTCGTCCACCTTCACGAAATCCACTCCCCACTCGGCGAACAGATCGAAAACCGAATTGTAATATTCCTGGGCCCCGGGCCTGCTCATGTCCACCCCGTACATGTCGCCGTTCCAGGGGCAAATGTCTCCTTTGTCCGCGATGTCCGCCGCGTGGTAGGGCGTATCCTTTATGGGCGTGTTTTCCTCGACCGCCTGGCGCGGAACGCCCCGCAGCAAGTGCACGCCGAACTTTAAATTCTTGCCGTGGATATAACCCCCCAACGGCTTGAAGCCCGCCCCGTCGGCCGCCGATGGAAATCGGTTCACCGCCGGCAGCAGCCGCCCGAACTTGTCCATCACCAGCCTGGCGTTCTTGCGATATTCATAGCTCTTGGCGTTCGGCTCGTACCATTGAATATCGACGACAATGTATTGCCACCCGTGGGCGGCAAGTTTTTCAGCCATGAAATCGGCCTGCGCCTTGGCCTGAGCCTCGGTCACCGTGGTGGCGAAACAGTCCCAACTGTTCCACCCCATCGGCGGCTTCAAGGCCCAGTCAAGAAAAACCGGCCGTTCGCCCGGTGAGGCCTTTTCCTCTGAGGCAAGCGCCCCGCAGGTCAAAATCGCCGATAGAAAAAAGAAAACAAACGCCAGTCGTTCCCCTAAGATTATCATAAGGCATAATCTCCAATCCCCAATCCCTAATCTCTAATCGCTAATCCCTTTTAAAACGCCCCGTCGATAAATTCCCCGTGGCGCATATATCCCGGCATGAGTTTTACTTTGAGTACCGTGCCTTGCGGAGGCAAGCGCAGGCCGAAGTCGATTTCGTCGCCGTTCCACAGGCGTTTCATTTTCCACACGCCCGAATCGAACTGCCCTTCTTCCACGCGAACATAAATTGCGGCTTTTTTCTCGGGATCGTGGGCGAGAAACCGCACCCGCGAGTCAAAACCCAAAACCAGCAGTTCGTCCGAAGATAACTCGCCTATCAGCGTCCGGCCCGTAAGTTCATTGGCATTCGCCGGCACGTTGGTCTGTCCCGGCGTCGCCCAGCCACGCGGTATGTGGAAATCCACTTGCGCGTCATATCGCTCCAATCGCACCAGGTCGCTGTTCTTTAAGTGTTCGGCCACTGCCGAGTGCAATTTTCCCCCCGCCTGCAATTCGGCCAGAGCGGGTATGGCCGGAGCGAGCAACTGGTAATTCATGGCCATGGCGCTCAATTCCGGCGCAACTTGCGGCTCCCGTCCAATTCGTCCACGCCAAATGGAGAAAAACCCAATGCCCCGTCGGCCAGGGCGTAAAAAAGATATCGGGCGTTCACCGTGCCGCCGCCCGTCTCGGGAATGAACAGCGGATTGTCCGGCCTCCGATAATAATTGCAATCTCTTCGAAAGGCGACAAAGTCCGAATGATATATATCCGGAGCGATCAAGTTGATATCGGGCGTGACCGCCTTCCAGATGTCCAGCACGTTATACGTCGGGCCGCCGCTGGGATACGTGTCGCCCGGCCGCTCCAGGGTCCGCTCCCCGCGCAGCCAGGCGTTTACGTACATGGGCAGGTTATAAGCCGACTTGCCCGACTTCGCCACCTCGTTTATATAAGTCGCCACCGAATAAGCGGAAAAAAATTCTTCGGCATCCCGACCAAATACCTCTTTCCACGTGCCCGGTTCGCGCTTCAAGGCCTTCGCCAGCTCATCCGGCACGGCCGCGGCAAATAACCGGTTGGCCTCCTCGGAATAGTCCCTGACCGAGCCCAGCGAGCCGGATTCGTTCTCCACCTGCACCATGATCACGGTCTGCTTTGTGCCGTCGAACTGTTTAAGATGCAACATCAGGGCTTTAAACCCGCGCCGGTCGGCGTCAAGGTTGGCCTTGCTGTGCGGCGAAAGCACAAGTATGCCCTTGCCGTTGGGCCCGACCACCCGCGGATATTTTTCCGGATCCGTCTTGATCCATTCCGGCGCATAATTCATCATCCCGTTCTTCCAGGTCCCGAACCACAACAAAATCAAGCGGAGTTTCCTCAAGCGCGCCCCCTCGATGATGCGATCTAGTTCCTCGAAATCGAACTTTCCCGGTTGCGGCTCCACCGCCTGCCAATACACAGGCACTTCCACGGTGTTCACGTGCAGGGCCTCGAGCTGCGGCCAGTCTTCCTCCATGGTCGCGGCCCAGCCGCTGGAATTATGCACCTGCGCTCCCAATGCGATAAACGGCCTGCCGTCGACGAGAAACACGTACCGCCCGTCCTTGGCCGCGAATTTCGGCAGCGGCTGTGCCGGCGAACTTGCGGCAGAAAGAATACTGAAGGAAAAACATAAAATAATCTTGAAACAGGAAGCGTTAGTCATCATAAATCCCTTAACTTCTTTGTGTTTTAGCGTTTCACCGATTTGTGAATGTGTCTCGTCCCGTAGTGATTTGTGAATGTGTCTCGTCCCATAGGGACTTTTGATATTAGCCCAGCAGTTCACTGCTGGGTAGATAGGGTATAAAGGTAGGTTAAGTCCCGTAGGGACGACCGACTGTGATATTTATCGCCTTTTTCAATCGTCCTTACGGGACAAAAGGGGTAATTGTCTCTTATCTTACCCGGCGATAAATCGCTGGGCTAATTTCAAACGTCCTTTAAGGACAAATATCTTCGTTTATTGTTCTGGGTCCAACAGAAAAACGCGAGTCGGCTTGTCCCGCTCGCATATCAGCCGGCCGTCCTGACACCTGAGTTCGCCCACCTGGATCACCGTGCGCCGGCCGGAATAAGGATCGCCGGGCGCAACATCCTTTCCCCCCTGATGCGTAAAATAAAAAATAAACGCCCGATCGCCGCTTACCACCACGTCTGCATGTTGGCCCTTCGACCTGTCCGTGGCATTCTGCCCCGGCTCCGCAAGCAGGTTTTCCTTCTGCCGCGTCCATTTCAGGCAATCGTCCGACTTGTAAACCGCCAGTCCCTGCCACACGTCCGTAATCATCCAGTAACGGTCCTTCCATTGGAAAACATTGGGCCCTTCGCCGTGCTGATCCGTTATGGCCGGCCCTTGGTCGGTCCAGTTGTAAAGGTCCGGGCTGTCGGCGTAATAAATGTGGCTGCCGTCCCGCTCGTTTTTATACCACAGCCGCCACGTGCCGTCCGGCAGTTGGAAAACGCAGGCGTCGATCACCCGGTCCGAGGCCAATTTCAACTCCGACTCGTATTTCCATTTCAGCATGTCGCCGCTGGTCAGATGAATTATGCTCCGCGGGGCGTTCCAATCGTCGAATGTGCCCGGCACTACCGATAGATACATGTGATAGATGTCGCCGTGATAAAGCACCTCGGGCGCCCAATGCGTGTAATCCTCCTTGCCGTAGTCGATCTCCGCCGTGCCCCGGTATTTCCACGTCGCCCCGCCGTCGCTCGACTCCGCTATCCCGATCCTCGTGCCGTGCACCCACGAGACTCCCTTGGCACGCGGCAGAGTCGCCCGGCGGTTGGTGTAAAACATAAACCACTTGTGCTCCTGCCGGTTGTAGCACAGCGTGGGATCGGCCGCCCCGTCGTAAACCGGATCGCGAAACAACGGCTTTGCCGCCGTTTTGCCGCCCTCTTCATCCCCGCCCCGCCTGGCCGCGAAAACGAATCCGCCCGCCGCAACCGCCACCATGAAAAACGACAAGCAAAACGATTTCATAAACAAATCATCTTTTCTCTAGCCCAGGCGTTCACGCCCGGGTCTGGAAGATTCCGTGTATATCTCTCTGTCAGCCCCGTTCACGGGGCTCCTCTCTTTCACGCGGCCCCCAACGTAATCATCCATGTCTAGACTTCCCCTGATTCTTCATCTGGCAGGCTCTATTTTTAAACGATCCGGATAACTTATAGGTAAAACACCCGGCACGCCAACCGGATAATTCCCCGGATTGGTCATTATCCCCGTGGCCGCGCCTTCCAGTCCGTCGGATTGGGCCTCGAGCGTTATCGCTCCTGCCTTCCCAGCCTTCGAGCGAATGATCACCAGGCACAACCCGTTAAAGGCGTTATATTCTTTCGACTGGAACGACTCGTGACACGTGGCGTCGCCGTTATCCACCGCCGCTATCTCACCCGGCCCTTTGATTTCAAATTTAATCCGATTTTTCGAACGCGGCACAACCTGCCCGTCCTTGTCCGTCACCGAAACCGTGACATACGATAAATCCGTCCCGTCCGCCCGCAGTTCGCTGCGGTCGGGCTGCAATACCAGCTTTGCCGCCGGACCGGTGGTCCGCGTGACTGCCTCGGCCCAAGGCTTGCCATCCTTATATGCCACCGCCCTAAGTTCGCCGGGCTCGTATGTCACGTCGTCCCAGCGCAAGCGATATTCGTATTGCCCTTTTTTCTTCTTCCCCAGCGACTTGCCGTTAAGGAACAACTCCGCCTCGTCGCCGGAAGTATAAACATGCACCGGCGTAACCTGTCCGACTCGCTCCGGCCAGTTCCAATGCGGCAGGATGTGTACCATGGGCAGTTCCGGCCGCCACCGCGCCTGGTATATGTAAAAACGGTCCTTCTTGAATCCCGCCAGGTCCACGATCCCAAAATACGAACTCCGCGACGGCACCGTAATCTTCCCCAGCTTCTCCAACTCCTGGGCCATCTTCGCCTTCTCTTCCGCATCGCTGAAGTTCAACAGGTTGGTCGTGTCTCTGCTGTAAGGCGTGGGCTCGCCCAGGTAATCAAAACCGGTCCAAACAAATTCCCCCGCAACGCCGGGATTCTCATCCTGCCCTTTGAACTCCGTTGCCGGCGGAGTCGCCCAAGGCGGCGCGTACAGATCGTATGAACTCACCTGGAAATCGGCCTTGCCGTTGTCTTTATTGTCGCTCACCGGGAAGAAATATTCCCCTCGCGAACTGACGCACGACGCCGTCTCGCTCCCCGCAAACGGAATCGCCGGGCTGCTCTCATGGAATTTCGCGTACAAATGCGGCTTGTAACTGAAACCTATCACGTCCAGCGTCTTTTGAAATCCGTTGAAGCCCGCGGCTTGATTGTTGCAATTGGCCGTCACCAGGCGGGTCGGATCCTCTTCGTGAACCATATCTCTCAGTTGCTCTGATATTTTTGCCCCGTCTTTTTTCAAGTCTTGTTCGCCGATTTCATTTCCAGTGCTCCAGATAACCACGCAGGGATGGTTGCGGTCCCGGCGGATCAGGGTCCGCAGGTCTTTTTCGTGCCAATCGGCGAATAAGTTCCCATAGTCATTCTTCTTCTTGGTGCGCGTCCAGGTGTCGAAGGCCTCGTCCATCACCACCATGCCCATGCGGTCGCAAAGATCGAGCAACTCCGGCGCGGGCGGATTGTGGCTGGTGCGTATGGCGTTGCACCCCATCTCCTTGAGGATTTCAATCTGCCGTTCCAGCGCCCGCGCGTTTATCGACGTGCCCAGGGCCCCCATGTCATGGTGATCGCAGACGCCGTTGAGCTTCACGTGCTCGCCATTTAGGAAAAAGCCCTTGTCGGGATCGAATTTAACGGTGCGAATGCCGAACGTCTTCGTATAACAGTCCACAACCTTGCCGTTTTGCTCGATCGAGATGGAGGCGCTGTAAAGTTGAGGGTTTTTAAGGTCCCATAGTTTGGGATTGTGAACAGTGAAAGCGTTTTCGCACGAGGCGCTCTTGCCGGCCGGAATCGAAAGCGTTGACGGCTTGGAAACGCCCCCGGCCGCATTCTGTCCATCGGCGTCGCATATAGTCGTCCTTACAACCACCGTTGCATCTGTTGCGGATTGATTATCGACGGTCGTTTTTACGTTCACGGTAGCGGAGTCTTTGCTCACTTCCGGCGTGCTAATGTACGTGCCCCACAGGCTCGAATGAATGGGCGACGTCTTTTCCAGCCATACGTTGCGATAAATTCCCGAGCCCGGATACCACCGCGAGGATTTGGGCGGATTGTCCAGCCTGATGGCCAACACGTTTTCGCCGCCGTACTTCATATACGGAGTCAATTCCAGACGGAATGAAGAATATCCATACGGCCATCCGCCCACAAAACGTCCATTCAACCAAACAGTCGCATAGGACATCGCCCCGTCCATATCGAGAAATATCTTCCGGCCCTGATCTTCCGCGGGAATGTTAAAATGCTTGCGGTACCAGCCCACGCCCCAACAGGGCAGCTTGCCCGTGTCGCTGTCATATTCCTGCTTGAACGGCCCTTCTATCGCCCAGTCGTGCGGCAGGTCCAACTTCCGCCATGCCCCGTCCTCAAAGTCCGGCTTTGTGTACGACACATCCGCGCCCGGCTCATCGCCCTCGGGCTTGGCGCCCTGCGGCGGCTCCTTCAAAAAAGAATTACCCGTCTGCGTAACCCGGTCTTTTATTTCCGCGTATGCCAGTTTGCCTTCGGCGCCCTGCGGATCGTCCTTGGTAAACCTCCAATCGGCGTTAAAAGACAGTCGCTCCCGGCCCTGATCCTTTGCATTCGCATTGCCAGGAAAAAAAGCCTGGACAAGCACTATCGCCGCCATGGCCAAAAAGATATGCAAACCACTCTGAAGCCGCAGGTGACGCGCAATAACCTCGCTGAGATGAAAAGTCGGAATCATAAATTTTCCTTTCCAATTGGCAATATGACTCGTTTAAATGAAGCAGGCCTGAATGCAGCAGGTCTGAATGTAGCAGGCACACGGAGTGTGCCTGCTACTTATACCGCTCCATATTCTAACGCGCCGCGTATTGCCTTGACCAGTCAGGGGGAAAGAGTTTCCCGAAGCGGAATTTACCCGCATTATTGAAAAACTTTGCACCGGCCAATTGTGCAAGAATCGTAAATTGCAAATGCAACTTGTGCAAGTTCTTACATTCGTTCAATTTGCAATTTGAAATTTGCAATTGTCAATTTGCGATGAATAAGCACGCGCGCAAAAGCACCCAAACCTCGCCGCAACGCTTCTTTTCCCGGGCCGTTTGCCCGTCAATAAGCCCCGCCCGAGCCGCCGCGCGGCGGCTCGCGCGGTTTGTAAATCTCGCTCACGTTGCCCGAGGAAACGCGGCTCACCCCGCCTTCGGGCTTGGCTCGAAAGTCGTTCGGATTCGCACCCATGCCGAAGTTCACCAGGTGCGCTTGCGGCTTGTACCCCATCCGCTCCAGGAGGTCCCCTAGCGATATTTTCTGAATCCCCAGGCTCTCCGCCTCGCCCCTGATCTTGGAATAGGCCTGCAATCCGGCGGGGTCTCCTTTTTCGCTGGGCTTGTCCCCCAAAACCAGATAACGGGTTTGCATCGTTATTTCCCCGCTGACGTTCCCCTTCTCGTCCACGTCGCAATCCACCACTCCGCCGCTCATGGTGATCAAATTCCGCAACAATGCCAGGTCGTTTTTCCCTTCCCTGTTGATGTCCATGAATCCCGCCAAGGCAAAATGCCGCTTGTCCCCAGGACTCCATATCGGCGTATGGATTTTATCCCCGGGCACGATCGGATCGGCTATCTTGTCGTCCAATATGCGGGCCTCGGCCAGGTGATCGCCCAGAATCTGCGTCACTTCGATGCTCGCCTTTTTTACCCCCTTGCCCAGGTCCGATACCTCCGCCGGATACACGGCAAAGGTGACCAATGGATTGAGCTTGTCCGCCTTGCCGATGTCCACCCATACCGTCCCATTCCGCTGATTTACCCGGGAAATTGTGCCGTCCGGATGATCCATGGTTTGACCCGTTATAGAGGTGATTTCCTGCCGCAGGTTTCTAGCCAATTCCTTGGTCTTATCAAGTTGGGCTTTGGCGCCCTTGTTATACTCTTCCAAGGTCGCTTTCTCCGTCGCGGCGTCCTTTTGCGCGGTCTTGAGCTGCTCCCTGATCTTGTTCTCGTCCTCGGTAAGTTGAGTGCTCTCTTTCTTAAAGGTTTCCCTCATCATATCCCGATCCTGGGCTATGCCGTTAAACTTGTCTGTGAACTCTTTTATCTGCGCGTCCTTGCTGGCCTCGCGCTTTTCATAGTTGTCCTTCAACCGCTGGTTCTCGTCCTTGGTCTCCACCAATTCCTTGTTCTTGTCCTGGATGGTCTGGTACATTTTTTCCACCAGCGGGCGGTAAAACTGCGATTCCTGCGAATACGCGCCCCCGTATTTCTTCATGTCTTCGGCGAACTGGCTCGAAAGTTCCTCGACCCGTTCCGTATCCGGCACGCCGATGATGTCCTTTTTCAGCTTGCCCGACTCGTCCCTGGCCTTGTCGGCCTCGCTCGATTTCTTCGCGCCCTCGGCCAACGCCGCCTGAAGGCTCTTTTCCGTGTCCGTGTATTTCCGGTAACATAAAAACGTGGCCACGCCCAGGATGATCGTCAGCATCACCGAAACGATAAGTGCAATCTGTAAATCTTGATTTTCTCGTGCCATAATTCTCTTACTCCGCATCGGACCCCGGCCCAGGGCCGATATTGTCAGAAACACAAATTTTCATATTGGTAAGTACTCGATTCCCCGACGGCAATTAAGGCCGCCGTGAAAAACTGGATATCGAACCTTTTCGCCCGAAATACCTAGATTTGATTCTAATCGGGCTGCTATACAGTGTCAACGAAATGACCTACGCCGGCACGGACTTAGAATTTCCCGACTGCAAACAAAACTAATAAACCGATCTTTATCGTTGAAATGGATGTCGAATCCCGAATCTCATCAGGTTTTGGCTGACTCTGTGCCCCTTTATTACGGGGTGCACTGCACTTTATAGCGGGGTAAGTGCTTGCTCCGGCCGACCTTCTGTGTAAAAATGTGACATAACACTTTATCTGAAAAATCTTTCACTTCTAGGAGTAAATCATGCTTTTCCCGCGTCTCTACGGCCGATTGCTCGGTTTTTTCTGTCTTGCAAGCCTCGCCTTTTCAGCGGGGGATTCCCTGGCAGCCGAACCGGAAAACTCCGCCTCGCCTCAGGAAACCCAAACCCAACGCGACCAGCGCATGGCCTGGTGGCGCGATGCACGCTTCGGCATGTTCATCCACTGGGGCGTATATGCGGTCCCCGCCGGCACCTACAACGGTAAGCAAATCCCCGGACTCGGCGAGTGGATCATGAACAACGGCAAAATCCCCATGCCCGAGTACCGCGAGTTCGCCAACCAGTTCAATCCCGTCAAATACGACCCAGACCAGTGGGTCAGCCTCGCCAAGCAAGCAGGCATGAAATACATCGTCATCACCAGCAAACACCACGACGGCTTCGCCCTCTTCGAATCCAAGGCCAGCGACTGGAACGTAGTTGAAGCCACGCCTTACGGAAAAGACTTGTTAAAGCCCTTGGCCGAAGCCTGCAAAAAATACGGCATCAAACTCGGCTTCTATTACTCCCAGGCACAGGATTGGAACAATCCCGGCGGGGCGGCAAAAGGCGGACATTGGGACCCCGCACAGGACGGCAGCATGGACGATTATCTCCGCAACGTCGCCGTCCCACAGGTTAAAGAAATCCTCTCCAACTACGGCCCCATCGCCGTCCTCTGGTGGGACACCCCAGTCGATATGACCAAAGAGCGCGCCGACATGCTCCTGCCGCTCCTCAAACTCCAGCCCGGCATCATTTGGAACAACCGTCTCGGCGGCGGTTACAAAGGCGATACCGAAACCCCGGAACAGACCATCCCCGCCACAGGCTATCCCGACGGCCGCGATTGGGAAACCTGCATGACCATCAACGACACCTGGGGATACAAAAGCTACGACAAAAACTGGAAATCCCCCGAAACGCTCGTGCGAAATCTCATCGACATCGCCAGCAAGGGCGGCAATTACCTGCTGAACGTCGGACCAACCGCCGATGGCGAGATCCCCCCGGAAATCGTCGAACGCCTCAAGGCCATCGGCCAATGGATGGCCGTAAACTCCCAAGCCATCTACGGCACCGCCGCCAGCCCCTTTAAACGCCTCCCCTGGGGCCGCTGCACGCAAAAACCGGGCAAGCTCTTCCTCGAAGTCTTTTTCTGGCCCGATGGCGAACTTGCCGTACCAGGTCTTAAAAATAAAGTCACGAAGGCCTACCTCCTCGCCGACAAGGATCAAAATCCCTTGTCCACCCGCGCCAACGAAAAAGGCGTGTTTGTCGATCTGCCCCCTGAGGCCCCCGACCCCATCGCCTCCGTCGTGGTCCTGGTAATCGAAGGTCCGCCCGACGTCCAACAGCCCCAGCCCATCGCCCAAGCCCCAGACGGCACGATCACCCTCCCCGCGCTCGAGGCCGACGTTCATGGAACCAACATCCGCTATGAAAAAGGCGACCAGCGCGACAATATCGGCTACTGGGACAATAAAAAAGATTGGATCAGTTGGGATTTCGTCCTCAAAACACCCGGCAAATACGACGTCGATGTCTCCTTTGCCTCCCCCGACGATCAAGCCGGCAGCAAGTACACAGTACAGGTGGGCAAGGAAAAAGTAAGCGGCAAAGTCGAAGCCACCGGCGATTGGGGTAAATTCGTAACTCGCAAAATCGGCACGCTGAACCTCTCCGCCCCCGGCCGGCTAACCCTCTCCGTCCGCCCCAACTCCATCTCCAAAGAAGCGGTGATGAACCTCAAATCCATAAAACTCTCCCCCAAAAGCACCGAATAATGATCCATCCAAAAATTCCCTCTCCCTTTGGGAGATGGCGAACAATAATCTCCCCTCTCCCTATGGGAGAGGGTCAGGGTGAGGGAATGATCCATCCAAAAATTCCCTCTCCCTTTGGGAGATGGCGAACAATAATCTCCCCTCTCCCTATGGGAGAGGGTCAGGGTGAGGGCAAGAATAGACAGTAGAGTGGGTCGAGCGCAGTATGGTGGGCCGATCGCAGCGAGCCCCACCGAGCACTTTCACTTTTGGAGAGAGCAAGTGTGCCACTGGCTTTGCCACTGCGAAACTGCCCAGGGCCGTTTACGGCCCTTGAGCGTCATGCGGTATTAGGCCCGGCGTTTACGCCGGGTCGAAAGACCCCTAATTCGACGTCAGCTTGTCAGGCCCGTTCACGGGCCTCCTGTCTCACTTAATCCATTACGGCCATCTCCCACGAAACCAGGGATTGAACCACAATGCAAAACTCATCCAGACTATCACTATCGCACCTGATATAATGACACCCGCAGATGTGATCCAAACCACGATGAATTTATTGAGATTGAACTCCGGCAGGCGCCGGATGCTTAGAATATTAACTTTGCGCCTGATGAACGCGCGATGTAACGATAATATTACTAGACATAAAAACAAGTAATCAGCCGGATTATTAAACCATGATTCTATTAATTCACGCAGTGTAAATGCCGGCATCGTAAGCCCCATAGAGGCATACATTTTCCGCATAGAACCTTGTAGGGCGAAATAAGTCTCATAATGAAACCAAATAATCGAGATTGCCAACAAAATCAATATCCATTGTTTCTCGTGATAGTATTTATCAAAACTTTTCCACCAGATAATAAGGGATTCTTCAACTGCAGGCTCTAATCGGACAGACATTTTATAAGTAATCAGTGTTGTCAAGATAACCATTAATAACGCAGACGCGGCCCAACATTGCCATGGCGAGTTGCCCCAGGTTTCAGCGAAAAACGGCGACAACTTATATAATCCGTATCGTGTCGTCCAAATTACAAAAGCATATCCAGCCATTATTCCCACTACTAAAAAGCTTAACCAAAACAATCGACGTTTAGAGCCTAATTTCCATTGATTTGCAAAGCTCCTTAACATCACATAGTTGGCTATTACAATCAAAAGCGACAAAATAGACCACCAGAAGAAGACCGATGCGTAATAGTTGTACAGTTGCGGATTGACCGCACTATATTTTAGAGGTTGAGCATTATTGATCCCAATCGTTGCGATGTGCACTAAGTAAGGGATAAGTGTATCGTCGAAGCATCTTTCAAAAAAGAACAATGCCGCCATGATATATGCAATCGGCTCTAAGATCGCGTACAATTTCGACCTTGTTTTCGGGAGGCCGCGAGGAACACTGCCAACAAGAATGATCATGGGCATTAGCACTACGCACAATCTGGCGGTTCCTTCCGGAAACCAAAAATCCCAATCGGCAAATGTAATATTTTTCCGATCCAGCAAAAAAGATATTACCGAATATATAATAATTAACGCCAAAGCTGCCACTCGCCAGAATAATTCAATGTACAAACCGCAGCGCTGATCTGCATTTAAAGTGGGATATAAAATAATCGCGGATCTTAAATCGCAGATTTGATAGATTATGCCCAGGCTCATCCAAAAAACCAAGATTGCGATTAAAGCGCCGCTAAAGCTCATGCGAATAACGCTCTCATCCGCCGAAGATAATCCTATCCAACTATGAATATTGCACTGCGACACCGCCGCCCCAATCGCCATGCTCACCGTGAAAATAAGCAACCCCCGCAGGCTGAATTGCCAGCGATTGTGCGTAATCTTGGACGGATTGTCGGCGGGCTGCGACATGGATCAGTGTTGTATAATTTTTTATGGCATACGGCGGAATTGATTATAATCCCTGTAAATCATCGCTGAAAGCACAGATTCAACCGTCCCTATGAGACGGAAGTGGAATTTCGTGATGCCATATCTACCCAGCAATCTATCGCTGGGCTAAGATCAAATGACCCTCCGGGTCATAATAAGATCACGCAGTCAGATCAGAGCCGGGGCGTGTCGCCCCGGCAGCCCCGGGCCGACACGGCCCGGCTCCGAGAAGAAATCCCGACATTTTTCTGACATACAATAAACGAGGAATTCCTCATGCCCGATCATCCGCGCCAATCGTCGTTGCCCGGTTTCGGCCCTGATGACGACATTCCCCCGCCCGGCAATGAAAATCCCCCGGGTCCCACTGCCTCTGCCAGTGCCACTCAACCGAATCCTGAACCCCGAACCCTGAACCCTGAACCCTCATCCTTCATCCTTCATCCTTCATCCTTGCCGTCGGGTCCCACTGCCTCTGCCAGTGCCACTCAACCGAATCCTGAACCCCGAACCCTGAACCCTGAACCCTCCCTGTCCGGCAAGTCCGTCTGGGTAATCGACGGCCATTCCCTCATCCACCAGGTCTTCCACGCCCTGCCCGAGATGAGCAGCCCCAGCGGCGAGCCCGTCGGAGCGGTCTTCGGCTTCACCCGCGATTTGCTCTTTCTCATCGAAGAAAAAAAGCCCGACTATTTGTTCTGCGCCTTCGACATGCCGGGCAAGACCTTTCGCCACGCCATGTACGACCAGTACAAAATCCAGCGACCCGAAATGGACGCCGAGCTGATCCCCCAAATCGCCTCCATCCGCCGCGTGCTGGCGGTCATGGGCATTCCGGCCCTGGGCATCGAAGGCTTCGAAGCCGACGACATCCTCGCCACCGTCGCCCGCTCGACCGATGAACTTGGCGGCCAGTGCATCCTGGTCACGAGCGATAAAGACTGCCGCCAACTGATTACCGACCGCGTAAAACTCTTCAACATCCGCAAAAACACATTCCTCGAACGCGCCGCGCTCATGGAAGATTGGGGTATTACGCCCGAGCAAGTCGTCGATTACCAGGCCCTGGTGGGCGACTCGGTCAACAACGTCCCCGGCGTGCCCATGATCGGCCCAAAATTCGCCCGCCAACTCCTGGAACAATACGGCACGCTCGAGTCCGTGCTCGACCACGCCGCCCATGTGCCCGGCGCTAAACGCAAGGAAAATCTTGCCAAATTCCGCGACCAGGCCATCCTCAGCCGCGATCTGGTCCGCCTCGACGCCCACGTTCCGGTGGCGATTCCCTGGGACATGCCGGCCGGCCAAATTAATCGCGCCGCCGCTCTGGCCCTCTTCCGCGAGTTCGGCTTCCGCAGCCTGGTTATGAAAATCGACGCCCTCACCAAATCGCTCGCCGGCGGAGAATTGTTCCAAAAAGAAATACCGCTAGACGAAGCCCGCCCGGAATACACCCGCCCCAGTCCTCACCCGCCCGCCGGCCCGGCGCCCAGCGACGTGCCACATTATCCTCCGCCCACGTATCACCTTGTCGATACGACGGAGGCCTTCGACTCCTTCCTGGCCGAACTGAAAAAACAAAAATCCTTCTCGCTCGACACCGAAACCACGAACATCATGCCCCGCTGGGCCGAATTGGTCGGCCTCTCCTTTTCCTGGGACGAAAACCAGGCCTGGTATCTCCCCGTCCGCTCCCCGCCCGGCGAGCAGCATCTGGATTTAAACGCCACACTCGGCGCACTTCGCCCCATCCTCGAAGACCCGACCCTCGAAAAGACCGGCCAGAACTTGAAGTACGACATCATCGTCCTCCGCGGCGCAGGCATTAACCTGTCCGGCGCCGCCTTCGACACCATGCTGGCCAGCTATCTCCTCGAGGCCGGCCAGCGAAACCACAACCTCGACGACCTGGCACTCGATTATCTCGGCCACTCCACCATCAAAATCAGCGAACTGATCGGATCGGGCAAAAATCAAAAACGCATGGACGAGGTCCCCACGCGCCAGGTGGCCGATTACGCCGGCGAAGACGCCTTGCTCCCCGTCCGCCTCAAGCCCATCCTGGACAAAAAACTCAAAGAGCATCAACTCACCGATCTTTTCGCAAAGGTTGAACTGCCGCTTGTCGGCGTGCTGGCCGAGATGGAGTGGTGGGGCGTCAAGGTGGATGTCGCCCGCCTGGCCGAGCTAAGCCGGCAGTACGGCCGACGCCTCGAAGAATTGGAAGCGGAAATCTACGCCATAGCCGGCCGCGCATTCAACATCGCCTCGCCCAAGCAGTTGCAAGAGGTGCTTTTTACCGAACTGAAATTGCCGGTCGTCAAAAAAACCCCGAAAACCGGCCCCAGCACCGACGCCGAAGTCTTGGAACAGTTGGCCCGACTGCATCCCTTGCCGGCAAAACTCCTGGAATATCGCCTGTACGCAAAACTGAAAAGCACTTATGTCAACGCCTTGCCCGCCCTCGTGCATCCGCAAACCGGCCGTGTCCACGCCTCGTTCAACCAGGTGGTGGCCGCCACGGGCCGCTTGAGTTCCTCCGACCCCAACCTGCAAAACATCCCCGTCCGCAGCGATATCGGCCGCGAAATCCGCTCCGCCTTTATCCCCGGCCAGCCCGGCTGGACCCTGCTGGCAGCCGATTATTCGCAAATCGAACTCCGAATCCTGGCCCACTTCTGCGCCGATGAGAGCCTATGCCAGGCCTTTGCCCGCGACGAAGACATCCACGCCCGCGTGGCCGGCCAGGTGAACAACGTCCCCCTCGACCAAGTCACCCCGGAAATGCGCCGCCAGGCCAAGGCCGTGAATTTCGGCGTTATCTACGGGCAAAGCGCCTTCGGGCTAAGCCGGGCCCTGGGCATCGAACAGGATGCCGCGCAAAAATTCATCGATGACTATTTCGAGGGGTATCCCGGTATCGAACAATTCCTCCAGCAAATACTGGCGGAATGCGTCAAAAATGGATATGTTAAAACCATCCTTGGCCGGCGCCGCGCGATCAAAGGTGTTCGCCCCAACGCCGGCCGGCAAAGGAACCTCGCCGAACGCACCGCCATCAACACGGTCATCCAAGGCTCCGCGGCCGACCTCATTAAGCTGGCCATGATCGCCATTGACCGGCGCCTGAAAAGCGAGAACCTACAGGCAAGGATGTTGTTGCAAATCCACGATGAATTGATCTTCGAAGTTCCCTCCCAAAACCTTCCCGCCCTGGCTGCCCTGGTTTCCCAAGAAATGGCCGGCGTGTGGAATTTGAAAGTCCCTTTGAAAGTCGATCTCAAGTCCGGCCCAACCTGGGCCGACGCCGAAAAAATGTAATGATGAATGATGAATGCCGGGTGATGAACGAAACCGCTCGCGGTTTCGCGATCCACTTAGAAAACCTTCCCTCTCCCTTTGGGAGAGGCACCCAAAGGGTACCCGGGGGTGAGGGCGTTTATAAAAGGATAAGGCTTTGTTAGAATTCCTTAATCAACTGATAACTGTTAACTGTTAACCGAAAACTCCCCCATGAAAGTCATCGGTCTACTGGGCGGCATCGCCGGCGGCAAAAGCATGGTGGCCCAGCAATTGGCCGCCTGTGGGGCA
The DNA here is from genome assembly GCA_963838495.1 of Pirellulales bacterium. GTDB lineage: Bacteria > Planctomycetota > Planctomycetia > Pirellulales > Thermoguttaceae > JBEKIK01. The sequence goes on from CAWIRC010000002.1 coordinate 368,503, forward strand.
AAGGTTTTAAACGCCGACGATATCGGCCATGAGGTCCTGCGCCGGCCGGAAATCGAGGCCGCCGCTCGCCGCCACTTTGGCGATGCGGTCTTCGGCCCGGACGGCCATATCGACCGCGCCCGACTGGCCCAGATCGTCTTCGCGCCCCGCCCCACGGCCCGCAAAACCGCAAATTTCTCGAACAGTTGACTCACGCCGATATTATTAGAATAATAAAGGAAGAACTGGCTGCCTTGGCCGCCTCGGAAGTTGAGGCGGCGGTGATCGACGCCCCGCTCCTGGCCGAGGCCGGCTTGGATAAACTCTGCCATAAACTGATTTTTGTTGACGCCCCCGCCCAGACGCGATTAAATCGCGCCCTGGCCCGGGGGTGGAGAAAGGAGGATTTTACCGCACGTGAGGACGCCCAGGAATCCCTGGATTTAAAACGCAAACGTGCCGATTTGATAATAGACAATTCCGGTTCTCCGGATCAAACGCAAACGCAAGTCCGGCGTTTGTGGCCAGCCCTTATCCGCTGAATCCCGCCCTGAATCGTATTTTCCGCTAGCGTTAACCCGCCGTTAGTGTCGATATTGTCCGTCCCGCTGAAATTCACGTTGTCCCCCTCGAAATTCCCGCCTACACTCTCTTGCATTCCTTTTTTTCATCCTGTAAACTAAGCTAATTACCCCCCGCCGGCGCCTTCAGTGCACCGGCACATGTTTCATTTCAGGAGTCGCAATCTCATGTCCACGGAACAAGATTTAAAATCGCCGGAGAACAATCTCTCCGACCACAAACCCGAGCCGGCGCCGATCCCGCTCGCCCCCACCAAAGAAAAAAACTACAACGATTATCACCTCGACGACGAAGACGATCCCCTCTCCCTGGCCGAGGAAATCGCCGCAGACATGGACGCCGGCCGCGTCGATATCCACGCCAAGTACGAGCAGATCAAGCAGTCCGGCGATACCCACATCGTCGAGTTGCAGCGGATGTCCATGGCCGAACTGATCGAGGAAGCCCGCAAGGAAAATCTCTCCGATTACGCCGGCATTAAAAAACAGGACCTCATCTTCAAAATCCTCAAGGAGCGGGTGAAACTCAACGGCCTGATGTACGGCGAAGGCACCCTGGAAATCCTCCCCGACGGCTTCGGCTTCCTCCGCAGCCCCGACTACCACTACCTTTCCTGCCCCGACGACATCTACGTTTCACCCTCCCAAATCCGCCGCTTCGGCCTGAAAACCGGGGCCTGGGTCTCCGGCCAGATCCGCCCGCCCAAGGAAAACGAACGCTATTTCGCCTTGCTCCGCGTCGAGGCCATCAACTGGGAAGACCCCAACGTCCTTTCCTCGAAGGTTTTCTTCGACGACCTCACGCCGCTGCACCCCGACGCGCGGATCCGCATGGAAACCACTGTCGACGAAATCGAAATGCGCGTGGTCGACATGATCGTGCCCGTCGGCTTCGGCCAGCGCGGACTTATCGTCAGCCCGCCCAGGGCCGGCAAAACAATCCTCATGCAAAAAATGGCCAAGGCCGCCCTTAAAAATTATCCCGACCTTTACGTCTTCATGCTCCTTATCGACGAGCGGCCGGAAGAAGTCACCGACATGGAACGCCAGGTTAAGGGCCCCAACTGCGAAGTCATTAGTTCCACCTTCGACGAAAATTCCGCCCGCCACATCCAGGTCGCCGAAATGGTCCTGGAAAAGGCCAAACGCATGGTCGAATACGGCCGCGACGTGCTGATCTTCCTGGACTCGATCACCCGCTACGCCCGCGCCTGGAACGCCGAGTGCCCCAACTCCGGCAAACTCCTCTCCGGCGGCGTCGACGCCAACGCCCTGCAGCGCCCCAAGCGTTTCTTCGGCTCCGCCCGCAAGGTCGAGGAAGGCGGCTCGCTCACCATCATCGGCCACCGCGCTGGTAGAAACCGGCTGCCGCATGGACGAAGTGATTTTCGAGGAATTCAAGGGCACCGGCAACCTGGAAATCTTCCTCGACCGCAAACTCGTCGATCGCCGCATCTGGCCCGCCATCGACATCAACCGCTCCGGCACCCGCAGGGAGGAAATGCTCCTCGATCCCGAAGAACACCGCCGCATCTGCATCCTCCGCCGCGTGCTTAAACGACATGAATCCGCCCGACGCCATGGAACTCCTCGTTTCCCGCCTGCAAAAAACAAAAAGCAACGCCGAATTCCTCATGAGCATGAATATGAAGTCCTAGCGATCACATTGGTCCCATTGGTCCCATTAGTCCCATCCGCCTTATTTACCCCCCGGTAAACACCCCGCCAGCCTTTTTCGCGCTTTCGCAGCACTCACTGCCATGGTCAAAATCTTCGAGGGAAAAACAACCGTCCCCGACGGCCGCTTCGCCATCGTTGTCTCCCGCTTCAACCAGTCCATCACCTCCCGGCTCCTGGACGGCGCGGTAAGTACCCTTGTGTCGCACGGCGTCGCCGACGAACGCATCGACGTGGCCTGGGTCCCCGGCGCCTTCGAAATCCCCACCGTGGCCGGTGAACTGGCGGCCAGCGGCCGGTACGCCGCCGTAATCTGCCTGGGCGCGGTCATCCGCGGCGAAACCACCCACGACCAGCACATCAACCGCGCCGTAAGCAACGCCCTGGCCGAAATCGGCGTGCACTACGGCCTGCCCGTCCTCTTCGGCGTGCTCACCTGCAATACCCTGGAACAGGCCATAGCCCGCTCCGGCGGCCACGCCGCCACGTCCGGCAAGGACCAGGCCGATAAGCGCAGTCGGCAATAAGGGCGTCGACTGCGCAGTGGCCGCCTTGGAAATGGTCGATCTATTGGCCCAATTGCGAAAAGAATTAAGATAACCCGTCATGTATAGCGTAAATTGCATAATGTCCACTCACGGCTATCGACTCTCAGATTGCCAAACTCACATTGCGTTGGGGCGACAGTTGTACTGTGCCCCAATTTCCGCAACGATCTCCGTCCCAACGTGATATTAACTATCTGAGACTCAATAGACAGCCCGCCGCCCGCCATTCACAATTCATCATTCATCCTTCATCATTCATAATTTAAAAATGTCTCGTCGCAGTCGAGCACGACAAGTAGCCTTCCAGGTGCTGTACCAGGACGACCTGAACCCGCACTCCAATCCCGCCCTAAGCGACGAAATGATCAAAAAACGATTGCGTTCCGAAGAACTGGTCGAATTCTCCCGCAGCCTTGTATCCGGCGTCCGCAACCGCCAACGGGAAATGGATAAACTAATCGAGCAAGCGGCCGAAAATTGGAGCCTGAAACGCATGGCCGCCACCGACCGAAACATCCTCCGCCTGGGCGCCTTCGAAATCCTGCACACCGATACCCCGGATCGCGTGGCCGTCGACGAAGCCGTGGAACTGGCCAAACGCTTCGGCTCCGCCCAATCCGCCCAGTTCGTCAACGGCATACTCGACAAATTAATGCACATGAAGAAAAATGAAAGTGAAAAGCTCAGCGATGAGATATAAATGGCAAACAGCCGAACAAAAAACCGCTTGCGGTTTCGCCATAACCGGCATTATTGGTAAACTGTAAACCGACAACTGTAAACTGTGAACCGAAAAAATGGGTTTCCTCGACAAATTCAAACAAGGCCTGCGAAAAACCGCCCAACTCCTCAACACCGACATCCGCGACATCTTCAAAGGCGCGGGCCGACTGGTCGACGACTCCTTTCTGCAAGACCTCTTCGAAACGCTCATCAAGACCGACATGGGCGTGGTCGCCGCGCAGGAATTGGTGGATGAAATTCGCACAAATTATCATAATCGCATGGTCGATATGGATTCCATCCTGGAACTCATCAAGCAAAAGCTCAAAACCCTCCTCGACCAGCCCGCCGAACCCGTCCGTTTCGCCCCTTCCGGCCCCACCGTCATCATGGTCGCCGGGGTGAACGGCTGCGGTAAAACCACCTCCATCGCCAAGCTGGCGCACATGTTCCTCGCCGATGGAAAAAAGTGATCCTAGGCGCCGCCGACACCTTTCGCGCGGCAGCCGTAGCCCAGTTGACCGTTTGGGCCGACCGCCTCAACTGCGAAATCACAACCGGCCCTCCCGGCAGCGATCCCGCCAGCGTGGCGCATCGCACCGTCGCCCGCGCCATCGATTCCAATGCCGACGTTTGCATCGTCGACACCGCCGGACGCCTGCAAACCCAGCAAGGGCTCATGCAGCAACTAAGCAAAATCCATCGCGTCCTCGGCAAGCAGATCCCCGACGCACCGCACGAGGTCCTCCTCGTCCTCGACGCCACCACCGGCCAGAACGGCATCAGCCAGGCAAAACATTTCACCGACGCCGTCAATTGCACCGGCCTCATCCTGGCCAAGCTCGACGGCACCGCCAAGGGCGGCGTCGTTGTCGCCATCCGCAAGCAGGTCGGGCTGCCGGTCAAGTACGTCGGCGTGGGCGAAAAGGCCGAAGACCTCGCCCTTTTCCAGGCCGAACCCTTCGTAGACGCCCTCTTCGAAGACATGAAAGAATGATATCCACCTGACTGATATTATCGTTCAACGCCCTTGCCGGTTTCAGTTAAACCGCAAATCTTTACGTACAGAAATATCCATTAATGAAACTAATACGCGTTTTAGCATTACTTTTAACCGCAATGGACGCAAAAAAACGCCTTTTTTCTCCCGTAAGGATCTTCCCAATTGGTAAAGTTTCCCTTACCGGTTATCTGGTTTTTCCATTCGCTCTTGTTTTGCGCATTTTCTCATAATTCGCGTTTATATGACCTTCCGATAGGAAACTAATGCTGGTGAGGTACGTTTGTAGCCTTGCCGTCCCGATTGCGGATCAGCGGGGCTTTTATCTCCCACACCATGTATTCTTGCCTCCGCAAGAACCTGTTTTCCCTTTAGGAGTATCAAACCATGCGGACTATGAAACTTTTGATTGCCTGCGGCGTATTGGCCTGCATCCTTGTTTCCACAGCCTTTGCCCAAGCTCCAATAGCATCTGATTCCCGTCAATCCTCTCAATATAACAATATGAATTTCGCCTCCAGCGACACTCCGCCGCCACCTCCCAGCGCCTCCGCTGAAACAGAGAACAAGGCCGAAGCCGCCCCCGCCGCGGAGGAGAAAAAAGACGAGTCATCTTCCGAGGAGGAAGAAAAGGCCCCCGAACCCCACCGCCTCATCGGACAACTCGGCTGCACCAAGGTAAACATTACCGGCTGGCTCGACGGCGGAGGAACCATCAATCCCGACTTTCCACCCTCACGCTACAACGGCACCCTCGCACCCAACGATCGAAACGAGTTCCAGTTCAATCAGCTTTACATGGTCATGGAACGCCCGCTGAAAATCGACGAATGCCACCCCTGGGACATCGGCGCCCGCGTCGATCTGCTCTACGGCACCGACTACATCTACTCCGAATCCCTGGGCCTTGAAACCAATCCCGACGGCTCGCCCAAGTGGAACGCCGGCATCGATTACGGCCTGGCCATGCCCCAGGCCTATATTGACATCGGTTACGATAAATTCGACCTCAAAATCGGCCACTTCTATACCATCCTCGGCTACGAATCCATGATGGCCATCAGCAACTTCTTCTATTCCATGAATTACACCCTGCGTTACGCCGAACCCACCACGCACAGCGGCGGCCTGCTCACTTATAAAAAATCCGATGAACTCAGCCTCTACGTCGGCGGAGTGAACGGCCAGGACGAAACCGACGGACTCGTCGATTCATTTGGCGTCATCACCGGCTTTGCCTGGACGCCGAAGGATCAGAAATATGCCTTGAATTTCGCCATTATGACCGGCTGCCTCGATCCGACGACAGCCGATCCGGCCGTTTACGCCCCGCGCACCGAGTTCAGCACCTACTTGACTTACAATTTCAACAAAAAGTGGCAGTCCGTTTCCCAATGGGACGCCGGCTGGCAGCAAGACTACAATCTCCTCGGCAACACGGCCGACTACTGGAGCTTCACACAATACCTGTTCTACACCATCAACGACTGCTGGAAGGCGGGCTTCCGCTACGACCTGTTCAACGACGACCAGGGCACCAAACTGGGCGGCCTCCGCTTCGGCGGTCTCCCCGCTGGAAATCCACTCCCCTTGCCCTCCGGCGATGCCGGCGCGGTCCAGGCCATCACCCTGGGGCTGAACTGGATCCCCAATCCCAATTTCCGACTCCGTCCCGAAGTTCGCTGGGACTGGTACGGCGGATCAGGAATTCCCCTGTTTGACGACAATAGCAAAAACAGCCAATTCACCATCGCCTGCGACGGCATCATCCAGTTCTAAGATACTATCCAAATAGTCCCCTCTCCCTTTGGGAGAGGGTTAGGGTGAGGGTGAGGGCTGATTTAATGGAGTATATATAAAAATACGTTTTCAGATAGTTTCTAAATGATCCTTCTTCACTCACTTCCTCCGTGACCGTGCTTAGAGTTATAAAAAAGGCCCCGGCAACCATCCGCCGGGGCCTTTTTTTTCGGCCCTTGAATACCGGAAAAATTCACGCTATCATTAATAATCCTAAAACCGACCCGATCCCCCTCGGCAAGGATTCGTACCCATGAAACTCATTATCGCCGTCATCCAACCCCATCGCCTCGAAGCCGTCAAGGCCGCACTGGCCGACGTCGAAGTCTTCCGCCTCACTGTCATGGACGTCCAAGGCTTCGGACGCCAACGCGGCCATACCGAGGCCTATCGCGGCCACGAATTCTCCGTCAACCTCTTGCGCAAAGTCCAACTCATGATCGCCGTGAATGAAGAATTCCTCGAACCCACCATCGACGCCCTCATGAAAGGCGGACGCACCGGACCCAGCGGCGAAATCGGCGACGGAAAAATCTTCGTCCTCCCGCTCGAAGATTGCATCCGCATCCGCACCGGCGAACGCGGCGGCGAAGCCATCTAAATCCCACGCCGCAATACCCCAACCGCTTCCTAAAACAGTTTTCAGTTCTCGGTTTTCAGTCCTCAGTTCATCCTTCAAAACCGGGCCATAAATTGCCCAACCCTAATCATCCAATCATCTAGTCATCTTTCACCCCACTCTTTCGTCATTTTGCTTTCTGCCTTCTTCATTCTGCACTCTTCATTCTCCGCCGCGGTATGTACTTGCACAGAAATATGCCGAAAAAATACAAAAAAGTCAGCGGTATCCCTAGGAAAAATTGGCTGAACGGGTCGGGCGGCGTCAGCATCGTGGCCGCGATCCAAATAATCAAGACCGCTATCTTCCAGTGCTTGCTGAACATCCCCGTGGTCACTATCCCCGTCCGCTCCAAAAAATACATCACCAGCGGCAATTGAAATCCTATCCCGAATCCCACCGGCAAAATCAAGGCAAAGCCGATCCACTCGCTGATCCGCGGATCGAGCTCGATCCCCAGCCAATTGTTCACGCTGAATAGAAAATTCAACACCGGCTCGAACACGAATGAAAAGGCCACGCAAGCCCCCAAAAAAAACAGCCCTATGCTGATCGGCAGATAAAGGTGAACGTATTTTTTCTCGTGCGGGTAAAGCCCCGCCGCCACGAAAATCCAAATCTGGTAAAAAATCCAGGGGCTGGATATTAGCAGCCCCACCAGGATCGCCGCCTTTACATATATCCCAAAACCCTCCCAAACGCTGAAACTCTTAAGATGCACCCGCGGATCGTCGGCCGATTTACGCCACAGCAAAACGTGAATCAACCCCTTTTCCTGCCCCTGGCCCGGCTCTTTCTGCGCCTGAATTTTCGCAATCTCCTGCGGATAAGCCGTTTTCAGTTGCGCCTCCAGCTCTCCTGCATCGATGTACACGTCTTCGGCGATCATGCCTTTGGATTTGGCGGCCTCCAGGATCTTTTCCTCTTTCTCCCCGTTCTCGCCGCTTTGCCCCCCGAGCGCCGCGATCTTCGCCTCCGTGTCTCTCTGGTAATGCTTCGACAACGCGCTGGTCAATGGCCGTTGTATCAAGTTCACCACTTGCCCGCCCAAAATCATGCCGATTATGATCCCCGCCATCAAACCCAAAATGGCCCTCCATAATCGCATCCGCAACTCCTCGAGGTGCTCCCCGAAGGTCATGGTGCTGTCGGCAAACAGGTCTTCATCGTATTGCTTGCGCATAATATCTATAGTATCATCATAATCTCCCATAAACAATGACAACCAATTATCATGCTTTATCCACTCCGTTTTCATCCGCTCTACAAACAATATCTCTGGGGTGGCCGGAAATTCGAGACCTCCCTGGGCAGGCATCTGCGCCCGGCGAAAACTTCGCCGAAAGTTGGGAAATCGCCGACCACGGCAACAATCAAAGCCTTGTTCGCTGGGGCCCCTTGGCCGGCGCCGCGCTGGGCGAGTTGGTCGCTCGCCAGGGCCGGGAACTCCTCGGCCGCCACTATCCCCAACCCCGCTTCCCGCTCATCGCCAAGTTCCTCGACGCCCGCCAAACCCTCTCCGTGCAGGTCCATCCCAACGACGCACAGGCCGCCAGACTCCATCCCCCGGATTCAGGCAAATCCGAAGCCTGGATCGTCTTGGAAACCCAACCAGAGAGCCTGATCTATGCCGGGCTGAAACCGGGCGTTGACCGCCCCGTGCTGGAACACGCACTTCACCAGGGTCGCTGCGCCGATTGCCTGCACTCCTTCCATCCGCAACCGGGCGATTGCGTCTTTCTCCCCGCTGGCACGGTCCACTCTTTAGGCGCAGGCCTGCTCGTGGCCGAGATCCAGCAATCCAGCGACACCACCTTCCGCCTCTTCGACTGGAACCGCCTCGGACCCGACGGCAAACCCCGCCCCTTGCACGTCGAGCAGGCTTTAAACGCGGTCAATTTCCAGATGGGACCCGTCGATCCGCAACCGGCACACTCCCCCGACAGCCGCGGGGCAAGCCGCCTCGTGGTCTGCGAAAAGTTCCTCCTCGATAAACTCGACCTCCACGCCCCAATCAAAATCGGCGGCGACGAACGCTGCCATATCATTATCGTCCTCGAAGGCTCCCTGCTCCTCGATGGCGATCCCGCCCCGGCGCCCATCTCCCGCGGCGACGCCGCCCTGATCCCCGCCCGCCTCGGCCCCCTAAACTTAACGCCGCAAAAAACCGCACTCGCCCTGGATGCCTTTCTCCCCGATTAATTACACCGCCTGTAGCGATTATGCCGCCCATACAGGCCCGCCAATTCCTTTATAACGGCAATATCTCCTTTTCTAGTGCCGCGAGAAACCTGTCCGGCGGCCCCCATGCTAAATGCTAGATTTATATTATCCAATGATTGCGCTCGTGAAAATAAAAAATTGCACGTCGTCGATTTTTCGATGCTTCCTTGGCATAATGTGCCGCAGGCTCGACATCCGCGCAAAACACGGGCGCACTAAAATATTCGGGATAAAGGGGCAGCTCGATGAACTTCGCTTCGGCGCTGGGCGGAATCTACAATAAATGGAAAAAAGGATTGAAATGGCAGTTCGGCGTCGCCGCAGCCGTGCTCGCCGCTGGACTGCTGATCTCCTTAATCACATTCTTCCAGTATAAGCACTGGGAGTTCGAGCGCGCTCATCGGGAGTTCGAGCGGGCCAGCCACAATCGGTTCATGGCCTTAAAAAAGATTCTGGACATCGACTATCAGGCGCTTAAGTCGGTCGTAACGTTCTACGACAGCTCCGATACGGTCGAGCCGCATGAATTCGCTTCTTTTGCGGGCCAATTAATCGAAAATAATTCCAGCATGAGCTCCTTGCAGTGGGTGCCTCTGGTAACACTGCCGCAAGAAGCCGCATTTAAAAACGATGCCAAATTGAATGGAATGCCGGATTTCAAAATCCTGGAAGCCCGTGACGGCGACCTGCTCGAAGCCCCCGCACGGGAAGAATTCTACCCGATTTATTACATCGTACCGCAAGAAAAGTTTGCCTCTTCCATCGGATATGATCTGGCTTCGGTTCCAGTCTGTCTGGAGGCCATGCACAAGGCCTGCAATACGGGAAAATTGGCATCCACGCCGGAAATTATTTTGCCCGGTGAAAAAAACCGGCAACCCGAATTGTGGGTTTTTCTTCCCGTCTACAAACAGAAAGCTCCCCATGACAGCGTCGAAGACCGGCGAAAATACTTGCAGGGATTCGCCGTGGGAACAGTGCTCATCGGCGGAATGGTGGAGGAAAGCTTTAAAACCTTGATGCCCGCGGGCATCGATATATACATATTTGAAGGCCTGACCGTGTCCAAAGCCGGGATCATATTCTATCATCCATCTCGAATGCACGGCACCGATTATCATACAGTCGATGTGGAAAAAATAATTCGACAAGCAAGTATGAGTTATTCAGATACGCTTCTTATCGCCGAACAAAATTGGACTGTTGTTTGCCTTCCCTCGCCCGAGTTCATTTCCGCAAAAATTACATGGCAGCCTTGGGTGGTTGGGTTAGGGGGTTTGCTGCTCTCCGCGCTGCTGGCCTCCTATCTCCTCTCCATCGCCGTTCGCAACGAAAAAACCGCCCATCTCGCAGCCATCTTGGCCGCCACAAATCAAAAACTAAAGTGCGAAATCATCGACCGCATGATCGCCGAGGAGCTTTCCCAGCGGGAAAACGCCAAACTCTCGGCCATGATTTCCGCCATGGAAGAAGGCGTCGTCTTCGCCAACGCCGACAATACAATCATTGAAATAAACAATTACTTGTGTCAATTCCTGGGAAAAACGCGCAAAGAAATCATCGGTAAACATATCGAGGATTTCCATCCCCTCGAACAACTGAATAAAATCCTTTCCCGCATCGAAAAGTTCCGAAAAGAAATCGTTCCCAGCCCTTTCGTGATTCAACGACCCCTCGGCGACAAAGAAGTCATCCTCCGCATGCAGCCCATCTATCGCGACGGCAAATACGACGGAGTCTTGCTCAACGTTATCGATGTCTCCGAACTCGTCGAGGCACGCCGCCAGGCCGAAGCCGCCAACAAGGCCAAAAGCAGGTTCCTCGCCACCATGAGCCATGAAATGCGCACACCCATGGCCGCCATCCTCGGCTACAACGACCTCCTCATGGACCCCAAAATCGACTCCAGCGCCAGGAACAATTACCTCATGGTTATCCGCCGAAACGGAGAAAAACTGCTCCTCCTCATCAACGATATCCTCGACCTCTCCAAAATCGAAGCCGGAAAAATTACCCTCAACATCCAGCGCTGCAATCTGGTCTCTATGCTGGCCGAAGTGGCGGGCATGATGCGCCCACGCGCCGAACTCCGCGGCGACATGCTCTCCGTCGAATATATGACCGAACTCCCCGAAACCATCCTCATCGACGCCAACCGCCTGCGCCAGGCTATCGTGAACATCGTGGGAAACGCCGTTAAATTCACCGAAAACGGCCAAGTCCGCATCAAAGTCCATTTCCTCCCCCACTGGCGCGACAACCGCCCCGCCGTCAAAATCGACGTCGCCGACACCGGCATCGGCATCTCCGAAGAATTCCTCTCACATCTCTTTCAACCCTTCAACCAAGGCGACGCGGCCACATCGCAAAAATACGGCGGCACCGGCCTGGGACTGGCCATCTCCAAGCACATCCTCGAATTGCTGGAAGGCGAACTTGCCGTCAAAAGCGTACGCGGCGGCGGAAGCACCTTCACCATCATCATCCCCGCGGGCGATCTAATGGGAGTCAAAATCTTTCAAAAACCCCAGGAAATCATCGAAGATCCCGGACCGAATAATTACCCCCATGACTCCCAGAATCTTTCCGGTCTGAAAATCCTCCTCGCCGAAGACAATTTCGACAACCAGGAACTTATCAAAATCACCCTGTCCAGGGCCGGAGCAAAGGTCGCTATCGCCGAAAACGGCCGCATCGCCGTGGAAAAAGCCCTAAATGAATCCTTCGACGTCATACTCATGGACCTCAACATGCCCGACATGGACGGCTACGAGGCCACGCGCCTCCTGCGCAGCCGGGGCTATGACCGCCCCATCCTGGCCTTGACCGCAAACGTCATGTCCGACGACCGCGAGCGCTGCCTCGCCGCCGGCTGCAACGACCACCTCGGTAAACCGATCGACAATATGCAAATGTTGCGCACCATCGCCTGGCACGCCGGAAAAGTCATCCCCGAATCGGCCGACTTCTCCCCCAATATTAAAAAAATTCCCCCCGGCAATGAAAATGAAATCATTTCCCTCTACGCCGATGATCCCGACATCATGCCCATCCTCGGCGGGTACGTCAATCGCCTCGCCGCCCAAGTCGATGAAATGCGCACGGCCCTGGGAAATGCCCAATTCGCGGATCTCCATCGCCTGGCGCATAAATTGAAAGGATCGGGAGGAAATTATGGATTCCCCATGTTGTCCCACGCGGCCAAAAAATTGGAAGACGCCGCCAAAATCCAAGACCTGGAGTCGGCCGGCAAAACTTTGCATAATCTCGCATTGTTGTGCCAGGCCATCGAAAAGGGATCTCGTATTTACAATCCCCCCGGAGCAGTTCTACCATGAAAATTCTTATCATAGATGACAACCCCGATGAACTCCTGATCGCCAAAAGCCGGCTGAAAAAAGAATGCGAAGATATCTTTTGCGCGGAAAGCGGTGCGGCCGGCCTGAAAATCGCCAAACTGGAAATGCCTGACCTCATCCTCCTCGACGTCGATATGCCCGATATGTCCGGCTTCGATGTCTGCCGCGCACTTAAGGCCGACCCGGATCTCTGCATGATTCCCGTCCTCTTCCTCTCCGGTTTCGTCAGCCCAGAAGACAAAATCAAAGGCCTCGATCTCGGCGGCGTGGATTACATCACTAAACCCTTCGACGCCTTTGAACTCCAGGCCCGCGTCCGTGCCGCCCTCCGCAGCAAAAACCTCCAAGACCTCCTTATCGAACACGCACACATCGACCCGCTCACCGGCCTGCCCAACCGCCGGGCGCTGATGGAACGCCTGCAGCAGGAATGGACCCGCATGCAAAGACACGGCCAAACCTTCTCATTCATCATGGCCGATGTAGATCATTTCAAAAAAGTAAACGACACCTACGGCCACCTCGTAGGCGATCAATTGCTCAAGCAAATCGCCAATGTCTTTGCAAAACAGTGCCGCAACGTCAACACCCCGGCCCGCTACGGTGGTGAGGAATTCGCTGTCATCGTCCCCCAAGAAACTTCCTCTAAAGCATGCTGCCTGGCCGAACGCTGCCGGCGGGTTATCGAAAAAATCGCCATCCCCATAAATGGCGAAGACGTACGTGCCACGGCCAGTTTCGGAATCGCCGAAACCACGGATGTAGCCGCTCCTGAAACGCTCATCCAGCACGCCGACGAAGCCTTGTATGCCGCCAAAGTCGCAGGCCGCAACAAAGTTGCCACCTATGAACAGACCAAACGGGAAATCCATACCTGATTCTCCCGCTTTTTCCAAAAAATCCGGCATGTTGCGCAAATCCGCTGCAAATTAACACGCTAACTTATTGCGCCAATTAGACTTATAAATCCGGCCTCCGGTGGTCGATCCCCTTTGCATAAGCACATTGTTTTAATCTTCTTGTCCAGGGCCTCTAAGCGTATAATCCCCCACCTTTATCCGGCATGGAGAAAACAAATGAACAAGATTCCTGCCCTCGGCCTCTTGGTCTTGTTTATTCTATGCCTTGCCGGATGCCAAAGCACCTCCGCCCCAAGTCTGGCCCACCCAGGCTCGGCAAAGGCCCAACAAAATCAGGCCGTCCGCTTCGATCCCTACCCCGAAAATGAAATGGGGCCCGCCATGGTCGGGGTCCGCCCCAGGGATTACGAAAATCCCATCCCCGAACCCGCCCGCGCTCGCTGGCAAATCGGCAATCAGTGCCCCCAACCAGGCATGTAATCCCATTCATATCCAATTGTTCTCCTCCTGTCGCACTCCGGGCAAATACGGTAAGATCGCTTGTGTCTCTGATGCTCTGTTGACCTGAGTTTTAGATAAGGCGTTGCAGCGTTTTGCCCCAGCGGGGCTTAGGAATATAGCCGGCGGCATCAGCCGCCGGTAAAGGGTATATTTAAAAATTTGAAAGCCCTGAAAGGGCGACATTGAGCACCTCCGCCAGGAACTATTGAGCGAAAATGCTTATGTGATAATCTATAATCCCACCCCGCCCCGTAATCCATCATGCCTGGCAAACAACCCTATCTAAACCCGCACAAGAAATCCACCGGGCATCAAAAACCGCGCTGTCCTCCCGCTCCCGCCGCGCCGCAGCGCCTGCAAAAAATCCTGGCCGCCGCAGGCCTCGGAAGCCGCCGACAGTGCGAGCAACTTATCACCGCCGGCCGGGTGCAAGTCGATCGCCGCGTGGTGACCGAACTCGGCGCCCGTGCCGATCCGGCCTGCCAGGAAATCCGCGTGGACGGCCAATTGCTGCCCAGGCCCAGGCTGCATTATTACGCCGTTCACAAACCACCCGGCGTGCTCTCCACCAACCGCGATCCACGCGGCCGACCGCGCGTAATCGACCTTTTGCCCCAAACCCACCTCCGTCTCTTTGCCATCGGCCGCTTGGACCTCAACAGCGAAGGCCTGATCCTGGTGACCAACGACGGCGAATTGGCCAACCGCCTCACCCACCCCCGCTACGGCGTGCGAAAAACATATCGCGTGCAAGTAGCCGGCCGGCCGGATCGCGACGTGCTCCTGAAACTCCGCCGCGGCGTGCACCTGGCCGAAGGCCTGGCCCGGGTCGATGACGTCCGCATCCTATCCCATCACAAGGGAAGCACAGTCTTGGAACTCGTGCTCCGCGAAGGACAGAACCGCGAAATCCGCCGCATCCTCGCCCGCCTGGGCCATAAAGTCATGCGACTGATCCGCACCGACGTCGGCCCCGTCCGCCTCGGAAACCTCCCGCCCGGCGCCTCCCGTCCGCTCTCGCGCGAAGAAGTCGCCGCCTTGTGGAAAGAAACAAAAGAAAAATAAATTGCGTTTATTATCCACGCTGGTCTTGTTGACTAATTCCACTCGAACAAAGGAAGTCCGAGGTGGGTGTATTTGTTAAGGATTTTAGATCTTAGTCGTGTTTCTGTTTTTTGATTTTGAATCAAACGGTTTTTCAAATGGTCGCCGAAGCAACATTTCATTCGATACATGGCTGTTTCCGAAAGGCTGCGGCGATGGTAGCCGACTCGCTCTTTCCAGTGCCTGCGGCCGTGGCGGCGGATTTCTCGAATCGCCAAGTCCCGTGCCAGAGGACGGCCACGAGAATTTCCGTGTCGCGAAATCTTCGCGTTGCGTCGCGGCGGGATGATTGCCTTTATCCCGCGTTTTTTCAACGTTCTGTAAACCTTTCGTTGATCGTAAGCTCCGTCGCCATACAATTTTTCAACCGGCGAGTGGACTTGATCCAACAGGTTGTCCGTTTGGCCGGCGTCATCGCAACTATTTTCCGTCATGGTTTCCGCCACGATCTCATGCGTATCCGGATTGATCGCCAAATGCAACTTTCGCCAGAAACGACGTTTCGTTTTGCCATGCTTACGCATTTTCCATTCGCCTTCGCCGAAAACCTTAAGCCCGGTGCTGTCTACAACCACGTCGATCGGGCCGGTATGTTTTCTAACTTCCAGCAATATAGCCATTTTCGCTGCTCGCTTGGCCAACGACGTATAATCCGGTATATCAATGATTACTTCCATCAGTTCGGCAAGCGATTTTCCCAATCCTTCCGTTTGGCGATAGGGCAATTGAAAAAGCTCTCGCAAAACGAGCATACACTCGATTGCCGTATCGCTGAAGACAAAAGGGTGTCCAACCTTGGGTTTCGCATTGTTGTGATGCCATTTGTCAATCGTGTCCTCGTTAAACCAGAAGGTAATCGACCCCCGCTTAACGAGAGACTCGTTGTATTTTCTCCAATTTGTTATTTTATACGTACCTTTGCGTGTCCCGGCCATGTCGAAACTCCTTTCATGACGTTTGTGTTGTTAGGTTCCTCCTTGTTTTACGTACTGAACGCATGAATAGTTCGACAAGACCATCCACGCTTGCAATCTATTAATAATAAGTGGTAAAATAATATGGGGGAGTAAAGGTGAATTGTTTGTGTAACTTTATGATGTTGCCTGTAGCATGAACCGATCTGATTTTATAAAACTTGCCGAACTCAGATTACACGAAGCCAAAGTGCTGCTGGACGCGGAAAAATTCGACGGAGCGTATTATTTATGTGGTTATATTGTTGAGTGCGCTTTGAAGGCTTGCATAGCAAAGAAAACTAAAGAATTTGATCTTCCAGACCTGAAACAGGTAAAGAAAAGTTATACGCATGATCTTGAAAATCTGATGGAATCGAGCGGCCTAAAAAGCGATTTCGATAAAGAAATTAAAACAGATACGGTTTTTAGGGATTACTGGTCAACGATCAAGGACTGGGATGAAAATAGTCGTTACAAATGCGTCTCGCAGCAAAGTGCACGAGATCTTTATATGGCCATCGCGGACGAGACCAAAGGAGTGCTGAAATGAATAAAACGACACTGGTAGAATCTGATATTAAAATCGGGGAAGAAATCCTCTCGGTTTTAAAAAAATCCGATTTTCCGATTCATTATGCACTATGGCTGTATTCCTCGGATGAATACGCTAAATGGCGTCTTGTTATAGCGACACGACTTTATGATGAAGAAGGACCGCTTTCCGCATATAAAAAACTTAATGACATATTAAGTAAACATGATACAAAATGGACAATGTTGTCGGAACGTATCCAACTGGTAAGCCCGGAAGACGCAGTTATTAAATCGTTAAAAAAAGATTATCCCCCGAATGAAACGATATCAAATCCATTGGTTTCCGGTAGCACCTCTAGTAATACTTACGTCAACGCGGCATATCTATATGCGATCCCAAAGACTAATTCTTGAACGAGCAAATGGATCAACACTTTTACGCCGATCGAGCATGGCGGGGCGAAACGCTGGTGAGGGAAAACGTCCGGCTGGCGCACGATACCTATCGCATCCGATTTTCCTGCCCGCCCATCGCCCGCCGCATTTTCCCCGGCCAATTCATCATGATCCGACTCGCCGGGTGCAACGATCCGCTCCTTGGCCGGCCGCTTGCGCTTTACGATGTCGTGGACGACGCCAACGCAAACCCGGACGGTTTGGATATCGTTTATCTGGTCGTCGGCAAAATGACCCGCCGCCTGGCCGGACTCGAACCGGAAGCAAAACTCGAAATCTGGGGCCCCCTGGGCAATGGCTTCCCCGTCGAGCAAACCGAACACCTGCTTATGGTCGCCGGCGGCATCGGCCAAACGCCCTTTTTGGCCCTGGCCCGCGAATATCTCGGTCTCCATCGTTACGGCGATCCGCCCCGCAGCGTTCCGCGCAAAAAAAGTCACGCTCTGCTACGGCGTGCGAGCGGCCGAATATCTAGCCGCCGCCGATGATTTCCAGCGCCTCGGCGTGGATCTACGCCTCAGCACCGACGACGGCTCGCTCGGCCATCGCGGATTGGTTACCGAATTGATCGAACCGGCCGTAAAATCCTCCCCCAATCCTTGCCGACTGGTCTGCTGCGGCCCGGAACCGATGCTCAAAACCGCCGCCAAGATCGCCCAGCGCCTAAGCCTTCCCTGCCAGGTGTCCCTGGAAACACCCATGGCCTGCGGCATGGGCATCTGCTTTAGCTGCGCGGCAAAAATCCGCGACGGCAAAGGAGGCTGGGACTATCGCCGTACCTGCGTGGAAGGACCCGTTTTCAACGCCCCCGACGTGCTGTTCGATTGACTACATCCTTCTCCCCTCTCCGGGCACCAAACGAAGTTTGGTCGGGAGAGGGGCAGGGGGTGAGGGCTCTTCAATTGCTCCCCTCTCCGGGCACCAAACGAAGTTTGGTCGGGAGAGGGGCAGGGGGTGAGGGCCTGAAAACCCGCAGCAACTCCCGCCCTCATAATCTCCCGGCGAAAAAGAAATTGTTGCCTTCACAATCTGAAAAATTCACCCGCTACTTCTTCTTCATCTTTTTGATTTTCACCGAAAGCCGCGACTTGGTCCGGGCGGCGGCATTGGGATGAATGGTCCGCCGCGTGCCCGCTCGATCGAGCTGTTTGGCCGCATCCCGGAACTCTTCTTCCGCCTCAGCCACCTTGCCCGCTCGCAAGGCCTCTTCAACCTTCCGGCATTGTGTGCGTATGGATCTCTTTACCGAACGGTTCCTTTCCCGATTCTCCCGGCTTTGATGCAGCCGCTTCAGGGCGCTTTTTGTAGTTGGCATAATTTATTAAGTAAAATGAAAGTGCGTTGAGTGGACGTAAACTTAAAAAACTCCCCTCTCCAGGCACCGAACGAAGTTCGGTCGGGAAAGAGGCATCTATCACAAAAACTCCCCTCTCCCTTCGGGAAAGAGGCATCTATCACAAAAACTCCCCTCTCCCTTTGGGAGAGGGGCAGGGGGTGAGGGTGTTCTATTCGTTCAGAAGGTTTTTCCAGGACTCCTAAATATATTTCGATCGGGCTCACACTCCCAATATAATGCATTTATTAAAAGAGTGCTCTTACCCGGCGTGTTCGTCTTCCTGTGCGGCTTCAGAACCGGGCTTGTCCGCAGCGGGCCTCTCGGTTTTCTCTTCCACAGCCATCTGATTCTCCCGCATTGCCCGCACTTTGTCCAGCAGTGCCGCCACGTCTTTGTAAGAAAAATCCATTGCCGCCAGCGTAGAAAGTTGTTTCTCGGCCGCCTCTATCTCACCCAATTTTATCGCGGCTTTCCCGGCCAGACGCAGGGCCTCCTTCCTATTGGCTACGTCCCGATCGGGTATCTCCTCGGCCGCTAAAATGTAATGATTCAAGGCCATCCGCAATTGATCGATCTGTTGAAAACACTTGCCCAACGCCAATATGCTGATCCCCTTGCGGCGGGGTTCGTTGCGCGATAATTGCAACTCCCGTATCGCCTCGTTGTATTGCCTGGTGTACATGTAGCGCAGGCCCAGGTCGTACCGGAAAAATATATTGTGGGGATATCTTTCGCATCGCCTCTTAAAATAATCCAATTCCTTGTGATAATACTCCTCTTGCAAGGCCTTTTTCTTCTCGGCATCTGGGGTGTTGATGATCTTATGCCTGAAGGTCCGCAACTGCGCGTCTTCCCATCTTTCCAGCACGTCCGCATTACCCCCCGATGCATCGAAGGCCTGGCCCAGAATTTCCTCGGCCCTGTCAAAGCGGTCTTCCCGCGTGTAAAACTGCGCAAGTTCGTAATAAGGCGAAAGCTGCTTGGGATCCTTGGCAATCTCGGCCATTAACTGCTTTTCAGCGTTCTGTTCCGGCTGCTGATACGCGGCCTGTACATTGGTTTTCGATGAGGTCGTGGTATGTTCTTCTTCCTCGGTCTGCACGCTGAATCCCCCCTTTCTCATCCGCTCGCTTTGCAGCATGGATATCGCCCGCTTGGCTTCCTCGTCGTTCGGATGGGCCTCTTCCACCTTGTGCCAGCAATAAATGGCCTGGTCCAAAAGCTGCCGCTCGGTGGCGGCAATTGCGCATAGCCGGTTCACCGTCGGATCCTTGGGATGGGCCGCAAGCGCGGTCTTCAAATAGCACATTTCACACTCGAAATCGCCCGACTTCCTCGCCGCCTGCGCCATGGCCGTCAAGGCGTGCATGTCCCAGGGATTTACCGTCAGCACCTTCAAGCCGTTCTTTATAACCTCATCCCAATTCTGTTCCGCCAGGGCCTTTTTCACCGCGCTGCGGCGCCCAGCTCTCGTAATTGCGCCAGCGCCGCCCCGCTCCGGTTGTTGTTGTACTTTTTCTGTAGATTCTCGATGTAAGCCTTGACATAAACCTCGTTCCCCGGATTCCCCAAAACGCATTGCCCGTACAATTCCGAGGCGTAATCGTAATTCGGCTTCAGTCCCGACGCCTTTTTTTGCGCGGCCTCGAATAGCCGCTCCAAGCGCGGCACGCTTGGCCGGCGTCAGCTCCGCGCGGCCGCCCTTCTTGGCGCTTTCATGATGTCCTTCTGTAGCCATGGCTTTTACAATTACATGTCAAGCAATACCGCCCCGCCCTCGTATGGGTCAAATTTGCTCCCGCAGACTTGTCCAACTCAAATATCCTAACGCAATTGAACAAAGTACCATTGGTACATCCATCAATATTTTATTGGCGCCGTTGAATGGATATCCAATCGCTAAATCCAGCCCGAACATTAGCAAAAATAAACCCCCCACAATCAGTCCGAAAATACACAAGGCTTTGGCCATGAAATCTATCCCCGGCTCATATGGTGCGGTTTTCTTCTCGGATCCAATCTTTACACATCAAGCTCACAAACAATGGGTCATCTAGGCCACCGTGCCAATAGCGGATTTCCACCCCTACTGGTCTCCGGGCTCCTGTCCTCTAGTATAATTAGATCGCCTTTACTTCACCACTACCATATTAGCATCCGGCATCCGGCCGCGCAAGTCCTTTTGATCGTTCAATTTGCATTTTGAAATTCACTATCGCCAATCTGCAATAAAAAACATGCAAGGAGTGGATATATTATAATGGACGCCTATTCCACCGCCCCGTTAAATGACGCCTCCCCGGCGGCCAACTGGCAACATCTCCGCAGCCGCATGCCCGTCTCGCGACGCTGGGCATATCTCAATCATGCCGCTGTTTCCCCCCTAACTGGTGATGCACATCAGGCCCTCGCCCGCTTCAACGACGACACCGCCGCAAACGGCGCCGCCTTTTATCCCGCCTGGTCCAAGCAGATCGAAGATCTCCGCCGCCGGGCGGCCGCCATGATCAACGCCGATACAGACGAAATCGCCCTGGTCGCCAACACCACCGCCGGCATAAATATCGTGGCCGAAGGTTATCCCTGGCGCCCAGGCGACAACGTCGTTACCCGCGCCGACGAATTCCCCTCGAACCAATATCCCTGGCTCCGCCTGGCCGATAGGGGCGTGGAAACACGCCGCGTCCAAACCGAAGCCTGCAAACTCGACCTCGACCGCCTCATGGCCGCCTGCGACAGCCGCACCCGCGTCATCACCATTAGCTGGGTTTGCTATTCCCACGGCTGGCGGCACGACCTGGCCGAACTGGCCCAGGCCGCACATCGCATCGGCGCCCTCTTGTTCGTCGATGCCATCCAGGGACTGGGCGTATTCCCCATCGACGTGAAACAATCCGGCGTCAACTTCCTTTCCGCCGACGGGCATAAATGGATGCTCGGACCCGAAGGCGCAGGACTGTTCTTCCTCCGCCGCGAACATCTCGATCTGCTCCGCCCCGTGGGCGTGGGCTGGAACAGCGTAAAACACGCCCACGATTTCACCCGCATCGACTATGATCTCAAAAACTCCGCCCAACGCTATGAAGGCGGCTCGCGAAACACCGCCGGGCTGATCGCACTCGGCGCCAGCCTGGAACTCCTCTCCCAATTTCCCCCCCAGGCCCGCGCCGCCCGCGTCCTCGAAATTACCGACCTGGCCTGCCGGCGCCTGCAAGAACTGGGAGCGCTCATCCTCAGCGACCGCGCCCGCGAAGACCACAAAAGCGGCATCGTGCTCTTTGAACTCCCAGGCCGCGACTCCGAAACCGTCCGCCGCGCCTGCCTCGAAAAAGGCGTGATCCTCGCCTGCCGCGCAGGCCGCCTGAGGATCAGCCCCCACGCCTACAACAACCACTCCGACCTGGATCGCCTCATAGCCGCAATTGCATAGAACATATAAAAATCACCTAACTTTTTCACGATTGATCTTATTGCAAATTGCAAATTGCAAATTTAAAATTACAAGTTGAACGAACCGCTTAGGATTTCGCGGAATATGATGAATCAAGTTTAGCCCGGGAGCTTGCTCCCGGAGTTGTTTAGCAAGAATCATTAATTAATCATATCGCTTGCGGTTCCATGGTGTATAACCAATGTAGAAAATAAACACAGTCTCCTGTTGTTAAATTTTAAATTTGCAATTTGCATTTTGCATTTTGCAATAAAAAGCAAAAGGCTGCCGCATGTCCAACCAAAACCTGCACATCGCCGTTTACCCCGGCTCTTTCGACCCCATCACCCTGGGACATCTCAACGTCATGGAGCGCGCAAGCCGGCTCTTCGACAAGCTCATCGTGGGCGTGGGGATAAACGTGGAAAAAAACACGCTCTTTACGCCCGAGGAGCGCCAGGCCCTCATCCGCGAATCCACCGCCCACCTCAATAATATCGAAATCCGCACCTTTTCCGGGCTGGCCGTGGAATTCGTCAAAAGCTGCGGCGCAATAATCATGGTCCGCGGCGTCCGCCCCATAAGCGACATCCACGCCGAATTGACCATGATGATGGCCAACCGCCGCCTCGCCCCAGACGTGGAAACCCTGTTCATGATCGCCGACGGCGAACTGGCACACGTCTCCAGCTCGCTCATAAAACAAATCGCCTCGGTGTGCGATGATGAAGAGCTGGGACGGTTTCTGCCCGGCTGCGTGGTCAAGGCGGTTCGCGGCAAATTGGTGGTACGGAAATAATGGCTAAAGAAAAGAACTTCAAAAAACTGCGCCAAAAAAACGACAACCACGCGCGGCAATTGAATCCAACTGCTCCTGCCACTATAAAAACCGGCGCCGGCGAGACACCCGGCCGTCCTCCGGCCTGCGCGGCGGCTGGCCCTCGCCTTTGGATTCCGCTCTGCGCGGTCGTTATGGGCCTGTCGTGTTTTCTCCTTTTCTTTCGGCTGGGACATTATCCGCTTTGGTCCGACGAGGCCGAGACCGCACTCTACGCAAGGGGGATTGCCCGTACCGGCGACACCATAACCGTGATCGATCACAATATATGCGCGTTTAGCGCAGGCTCGCAGTTGAAAAATCTGCACTACCGCTACATGCCGCCGGCCAGTCTGTATCTTGCCGCTCCCTTCGTCGGCGCCAGCGGCGAAGGCACTTTTTGGCCCCGCTTCCCCTTTGCCTTCTGCGGGCTGCTGAGCATAGCCCTCATCTTGTACTGGATGGTCCGCAGCCGGCTGTCGGCGGCCTTTTGGATCGTGACCTCAATCGTGCTGCTATGCAATGTTGAGCTTTTCCTGTTTTGCCGCCAATGCAGGTACTATTCGCTGGCCATGTTGTTGTCGATTGCAATTGTTTACCTGTATTTGAATTGGAACGGTCGAACAAGCGGCATTTTATGGCTGCTATTAGCCTCCCTACTATTGATGTGGACGCATTACCTCTCTTATGCGGGATTGTATGTCGTTTTAGGTTGCGATTACCTGCTCTTCGGCCGGCGGCAATACAGGCTGACGACCGGCCAGTGGTTGTTGCTCCTGGTCCCTCAATTTTTTATCGGACTTGTTACATTCTCGATCTACAATCCATACACGTACAAAATTATTCAAGACCTTTCCGGCCAGAGCGTATTGCAAGATAAGATTACCTTGTTTTGGTGGTATTTCAGGGACCTGAACAACTGTGAATTCTGTATGGGTTTCGTCATTTTGGCCACGCCTATTGTCTATTTTTGGACGCGGAACGTTTGGCTGCTGCGCGGATTTGCGGCCCTTGTTGTTTACACCATCGTTATCGTGATTTTTACTCCGCAACGCATAGGTACGATGATTCAGCAAAACGCCGATGTCCGCTATCTTTCCTCCATGATTCCCCTGTGCATCGGGCTGTCTTCGCTTGTCATTGCCTCCTTAACGCGGCGATATTTGTTGTTCGCCCTGCCGGCTGTGGTTTTGCTGTTCGGCACCAATATTTTGAACTTTCCATTTTCAATCGATAAATGGCGATCCAGGCCCGTGCAATTTGTCAATGAACTATTTACTGCGCGGACAACATCGATAGATGTCGCCGGCCAATGGATCAAGGAAAACGTGGGCAAGGGGCAAAGCATCGGGGTGCTGCCCGATTCCATGGAATGTGCACTGATGTATTACGCGCCCCATCCGGTATACGCCTGGCATTTACGATATCCGCCCGAGGAGCAGTTTGCCAAGTTGCCGCTGATTCATTTTTTTGGCCGGATTCCGCCCGATTACTTCGTCGTTTTCGGCCCTTACAGGATTGCAGTCGAAGGTAGAATAAAGGAATTGCAGTCGCAAGGCGCTGTTTATAAACTCGTCGAAACATTGCCCGTCTACTGGAACGATTTGACCCGCCCGGAGATCTTATGGAGGTCTTTGGTCCGCCCAAACTTTTAAACGAGGACTTGGACGCCGTATACGTGTATCGCCTGATGACGCCCTGGAAAATCGACTAACCCCCGGTGTGACGCCGGCTCCTCCGTGTGCCACTGGCTCCTCCGTGTGCCACTGGCTATGCCAGTCCAGTAGGGTGCGTGAATCGCACCTCCAATCCCGCCATACTCCCCACCCTTTTTCTCTCCGTACCCTCTAACTCCGTACCCCCCTACTCCGTACTTTCACGTCTTTTCCCTAGCCCGCGCGTTCACGCCTGCGGATCGGGGATGCCCCGCTCTTGTTCCCTGTTCCCAAAAGGCCCTTTTTTCCTTGTTCCCACGCTCCTACGTGGGAACACAATTCCAAAATGCCCCGCGCCGACCGATAATGTTTCCACTTTTCTGTAGCCCAGGCATTCCCGCCTGGTGCCGTAGGGTGTGTGAAACACACCTCCAATCCCGCCATACTCCCCACCCTTTTTCTCTCCGTACCCTCGAACTCCGTACCCCGTACTCCGTACTTTCACATCTTTTCCCTAGCCCAATGCGTTCACGCCTGCGGATCGGGGATGCCCCGCTCTTGTTTCCTTTTCCCAAAAGGCCCTTTAGGGCCGTCCATTTCTAGTCCGATCGCGCCCCATAAACTGGGCTAAAAGAAAAAATGATGATGAAAAGACCGCTTTTAACCACAGGCATCAATGCCTGGACTAAAGAAAAGTATGAATGGATGATGATGCAGATTATCCACCGTCCCCTGTTCCCTGCCTCCTCTCCCCTGTCTGCCGCCCTCTGTCCCCTGTTCCTCAATTCGCCTCCGGCCCCTTGCCGCCCTCTTCCTTGTTCAGATACCGCCGCAGGTACCGCGCCCGCTCGATGTTCCTGTCGGTCGAATCCAGTTCCCCACCGGTCAGTTTTTGCAGATGTGCCGGCTGCGTGCGCAAGAAAAGTTCGTTCACCGCCGGGATGCCCACGTCGCGGATCAACCCCAAATTCACGCCCATCCGCACGCTCGAAAGCAAATGCATGGTCTCCTCGGAGCTGATGGTTTGCGCCGTGCGCAAAATGCCGAAGGCCCGGCTCACCCGGTCGTGCAGGTTTTCGTGGCTCTCCTTGATCAAAAATTCCCGCGCCTGCCGTTCGTAATCTATAATCACCGGCACGATGTCGCCCACCTGCTGAATAAGATCGGTCTCGAACCGCCCCAGCGTGATCTGGTTCGAGATCTGGTAGAAATCGCCCATCGCCTGCGATCCTTCGCCGTACAGCCCCCGCACCGCCAGGCTGATCTTTTGCAGGCTGCGAAACACCTTTTCAATCTGCCGCGTGATGACCAACGCCGGCAGGTGCAGCATCACGCTTACCCGCAGGCCCGTGCCCACGTTCGTCGGGCAGGCCGTAAGGTACCCCAGCCGATCGTGAAAGGCGTATGTCACCTTTTCCTCGATCAGGTCGTCCAGGCGGTTGATCTGCTCCCACACGTTTTGCAGGTTCAGCCCGCTCTGCATGACTTGCATCCGCAGGTGGTCTTCCTCGTTGATCATCAGGCTGTATTTTTCCCGGGTGTCGATCACTACGGCCCTGGCGCCTTGCCCCTCGGCGTGCTCGCGGCTCACCAGGTGCCGCTCCACCAGAAACTGCCGATCCACCTTTTCCAGCCCTTCCATGTCGAAGTACAAGATCTCGTTCTGCGCCACGACCTCGAAGATTCGATCGTGCAGGGTTTTTTCGATATTCAGCCGGTCCTGCGGCGTGGCGCGGTTCATGAACGGGTAATCGGCCAGGTTCCGCGCCAGGCGCATCCGGCTGCTGATGACAATGTCCGACTCCGGACCGTCCCCGCGCAGCCACTCGCCCGTGCTTTGCGTCAAATCGTTCAGTTCCACTGCTTTTTCACCCGTTGCTTTTCTGAAAAACCTCCCGGATCAATCCCCGGGGCTTTTATGTTGGAGCTTTTAGTTGGGGCAGCAGTTTAACTGCTGCCCCAACTCGATTGCTTAAACTGTAAACCGATAACTGAAAACTGATAACTGTTAACTTTATTATTCCGCTTGTTCCTTTTCCGTCTGCCGGATCTCGTCCCGCAGCTTGGATGCCAACTCGTAGTTCTCGTCATCGATCGCTTCTTTCAACGACCGCCGTAGACGGATCAATTGCGTCCGCCTTTCGCTGCCCACCACCGGTCGTCGCGGGTGCTTGCCCACGTGCGCCGACTCGCCGTGGATGTTCATTATCAGCGGCTCGAGTTGCGTCTGAAAACACACGTAATCGTGCGGGCAGCCCAATCGCCCCTGGCTGCGGAATTCATAAAATGTAATCCCGCACACCGGGCATGACTGCTGGTCCAGGTGCGCCAACTCTTCCGCCGTCTGACCCACGGCCATCTGGTGCGCCAGCATGGCGGCCATGCTTCCGGTCGCCGTGGGCTCGCCGGCCGAGGATGTCAGGTACTGCCGGGCGTGATCTTCGCACAAATGCAATTCCTGCGGCTTCCCGCCGGTAAGTTCGGTAATGTGGAACGTCGCCGGCTTTTCGCATTGTTGACATTTCATGCTTCTGCGCCTAATAATTGGTAGGGTGCGTGAAACGCACCGCCTGTTTTATGCTCTTTCCTTAAGGTGCGTGAAACGCACCGCCCTCTTTCATGTAATTGATGCGTTGCACGCGCCTACCTTAATATTATATATAAAGGTGCGTTTCATGCACCCTACATGGATTTTATCAGCAGCCCCCCCTGTGTCAAGGCAAGCGAAAATCATCGCTTTCGGGCTTTAAGTGATCTGGATAAGTCGATTGCCGAGAATAAGCAAGATTGGTAAGCTATCATTTTATAAGAATTGTATGAAATTCACTTGAGAGCCCTTTCAATATCTGACAGTTTAATCTATGAAACCCTCGCCTTCCCAATATTATCCCGACTTCGAGACATTTAAACGCCATGCCCAAGGCGTGCAATTGGTCCCGGTCTATCGCCGATTGCTGAGCGACGCCCTCACGCCCGTCTCCGCCTTTCACAAACTCGACGCCGGGCGCTGCGCCTGCCTCCTTGAAAGCGTGGTGGGCGGCGAAAAAGTCGGCCGCTATAGCTTTCTGGCCACCGAGCCCTTCTTCGAAATCGAGGCCTATGGCAATCGCGTCACCACCAATGCCTACACCGGCATTTCGGCCGGCGGCATTCCCACTCTCGTCACCAAGCAGTTCGAGTGCGCAAACCCGTTGGAAGAATTGCGCAGCCGCGTCGAGGCCATCCGCGCCGTGCATCTGCCCGAGTTGCCTCCTTTCTATAGCGGAGCGGTCGGTTACGCCGGATACGACACCGTCCGCTACAGCGAGCATCTGCCCCATGTCCCCCCGGACGATCGCCAGGTCCCCGACCTGGCCTTCGCCTTCTATGACCAGATGGTCGTTTTCGACAACGTCACCAAAAGCATCGACGTCGTCGCCATGGCCAAGGTCGATAAGCCCGGCGCCGATCTGGCCAATGCCTATCAAGGCGCCTGCCGCCGCATCGACCGCCTCGTGGACGAGCTATCCACCAGGCCCTGCGATCTCCGCCCCGTCGACATCCGCGTCGCCGGCGAGGTGAACATCCCATACAAGTCCAATTTCACCAAGCAGGATTTTGAAGACGCCGTGCGAAAATGCGTGGAATACATCCGCGCCGGCGATATCTTCCAGGTGGTTCCCAGCCAGCGCCTGCAACTGCCCATTCACGCCCATCCCTTCGAAATCTACCGCGCACTCCGCGTAATCAATCCCAGCCCCTTCATGTTTTACCTCCGCACGCCCAGCGTCACTCTCGTCGGCAGCTCGCCCGAGGTCATGGTCCGCGTGGTCGATCGCGAGGTCACCGTCCGCCCCTTGGCCGGCACACGCCGCCGCGGCGCAAACGAGGAAGAAGACGCCCGCCTGGCCGAGGAACTCCTCGCCGACCCAAAGGAAAGGGCTGAACACGTCATGCTCGTCGATCTGGGCCGTAACGACGTCGGCCGCGTCTCCCAGTTCCGCTCCGTCCAACTCGCCGACGTCATGACCATCGAACGCTACAGTCACGTCATGCACATCACCTCCAACGTCAGCGGCCGGCTGGCCCCCGATAAAAGCGCCTTCGACGCGCTCCAGGCTTGTCTGCCCGCAGGCACCGTCTCCGGCGCGCCAAGGTCCGGGCAATGGAAATCATCGACGAAATCGAACCCTGCCGCCGCGGGCCATACGCCGGCGCCGTGGGCTACGTCGATTTCAACGGAAACATGGATACCTGCATCGCCCTGCGCACCATCGTCATCCACGACAACGTCGCCTACGTCCAGGCCGGCGCAGGCATCGTCGCCGACAGCGTCCCCGAAAACGAATGGAACGAAACCCTCAATAAAGCCAAGGGCCTGCTGAAGGCCATCGAATTCGCCGAACAGCACGCCGGTGAATGATTTCTGAATGATGAATTCTGAATAAACCTTGTAACCGCTTGCGGTTTCGCCATCATCCCAAAAAAACCGCCTGCGCTCCCACCCCAATTCCAAAAACCGCTTGCGGTTTCGCCCCAATCTCCAAAAACCGCTTGCGGTTTCGCAATGATTGCATGAAAACAGGCTCGGTGGTTCATTCTCCAATTTTTCATAAATATGACTGAACTGCCTACAATTCTGCCGCTTCATTCATCATTCATCATTCCTCATTCATCATTTTAAATCCCCCCATCTTTCCCAGTTCGCGACAAACCGCTAAACTCATATATAGGAGGATTGGCACGCGATGGCTGAAATTGGGGGAATCTATCTCGGCAGGAAACAAATGCATCGGCCCGCCCTTCGCGCTTGTGTGCCTGGGGTTGATCCTCGCGCTCGCCTCCGGCACGTCGGGCTGCGGCGGTTGCCGAAAGGCCCCCACTAAAACCCTCGAAGACCTGGAAAAAGACGCCGCCAAGAAAAAAGAAGAACCAAAAAAACCATTCGAGTCCAAACGCCTCGTCACCCAGCCCGCCGGCGGTGCTTCTTTAGCGGCAAAATCAGGCGCCGGAAAATCCTCCGGCACTTCTTCCACCCCTGAAGAACTCGACGATCGCGATTCCGCCGAAAGATTGTACAAACCCGGCCATTGGACCGGCGTCTCTTGGGAAAACGTCCAGGCAAACGAAGCCGATTTCGTCGGTGAGATGGAAATCCAGGCCACCGATGTCAAAGGACCGCCGCTTCCCTTGCCCGCCACTCCTTATTACTTGACCATCGCCAGGCAGGCCGCCCTGCCCAAAGGCCAGGCCAAAATATTCGATTCCGTATTTTATGTCCCGCCCAACGCCTCCAATCCTTCCAAGGCCTACATGTCCTGCCGGCTGAATGCCTCCAGGGGCGGCGGCACCGTCCTCGAACCGCCAAACACCATCCTCCGCGACATGCCTTCTTACCAATATCACTTCATCATCCTGGCCCGCGTGCCCGAACAATACGGCTTCTTGAATAATCTCCACTCCGTAAAACCCTTTAACGTCAAGGACATCGACAACCGCATACAACCATATTACCGCGTCACTCAAATCAGGACCGACCGCCGCGCCCAATTGCCCGCCCATGTCCTATTGTGGACCGGCATTGCCTATGTCCTCTGGGACGACGCCGCGCCTTCCGCCCTGGATACCGACGTCCAGCAGGCCTTTGTCGATTGGTTGCATTGGGGCGGGCAACTTATCCTTAGCGGACCCGACACGCTCGACGCCCTGAAAGGCAGTTTCCTCGAGCCCTATCTACCCGCCTCCTCCGCCGGCGAACGAAAAATCGGCCCCGACGAACTCGCCGAAATCAACGCCTTCGCCGCCAAGACCGTCCGCAAGCTCGCCCCGGTAAGACCTTGGTCCGGCATCCAACTCCTAAAACATCCCCAAGCCCAGTTCGTGCCCCAATCCGGCAACCTCTTGGTCGAGCGCCGCGTGGGCAGGGGGCGGATCGTGGCCTCCGCCTTTCGCCTCGGCGACCGCGAACTGGCCGACTGGCCCGGCGCCGACGAATTCTTCAACGCCTTCCTCCTCGGCCGGCCCCCGCGCCGCTTTGCCCAGGACCAGGAAGCCAGGCTCAAAGTCGCCTGGACCGACGGCCACGAACGCCTCGATGCCGCCCGCGTCACTAACCTCCGCTTCTTTACCCGCGACGCAGGCCTGAAATTGGAAGATTACTCCCCGGACCTCCCCAAGGATGTCGAACCGCCCGCAACCGTCGGCGGCAACCCGTATAATTCGCCCGATAATTATCCCATGGACTTCGGCCCTCCGCCGCCGCCCGGACCAGGCGTCGCCGCCTGGAACGACTTTAGCCCCATTGCCGATGCCGCCCGCCTATCGCTGCTCAACGCCGCTCAGGTCCAAATCCCCGATCGCACCTTCATATTCCTCTTCCTCTTCATTTATTTAATCGTGCTCGTGCCCTTTAATTGGAGCATTTTTCATACCTTCGACCGCGTGGAATGGGCATGGATCGCCGCTCCCGTCGTCGCCATTGTCTCCACCCTCCTGGTCATCAAACTGGCCCAATTGGACATCGGCTTTGTCCGTGCCCGCACCGAAATCGCCGTCCTGGAAATCCAAGGCGAGCACACCCGCGGCCATCTTACCCGCTATAACGCCCTCTACACCTCCCTCTCCACCCCCTACGATTTCCACTTCGACGACAGCGGGGCCCAGGTCCTCCCCTTTCCCTCGGTCTCGGAAAGAAGTCTTTTTACGTTGTCACCCGGCCGGCAACCCCGCAACCTCCGCTACACCCGCTCCGACCAGGCCAATCTCGAAGGCCTGCCCGTCCCCTCCAATTCCACCGCACTGATGCACAGCGAGGAAATGTTCGACCTCGGCGGCAAACTCGCCCTCGCGCAAAACAAAAGCGGCCAATGGGAAATCGCCAACAAAACACGCCTCACCTTGCAAGGCGTCGGACTCATCAAAAAACTCGAATCCGGAAACCTCCAAGTCGCCTGGGTGGGCAAACTCGAACCCGACGCCATCAGATCACTGGACTGGGTCAGCCGCTCCTCCACTCAATCCGGCGGCCGGCTCTGGCCCGACGAACGCAACCAGTCGCCCTTGACCGCCGCAATGAACCCCGCCGAGCTGAATGGCGAATTGAACCTCCGCCAATTGCTCGACCTCGCCGAAAAACTCGAAAATATGCACCCCGGCGATGTCAAACTCCTGGCCTGGATCAATACACCCTTGCCCGGCTTGAATATCAAGCCCGCCGCACCCCAATCCCGCTCCGCCGCATTGGTCCTCGCCCACCTCAATTATGTCCTCGACAATCCGCCCCACCCCGACGCCAACACCCCCAATAATTTATAAACCTGAAAAGCCGCGACCATTGGTCGCGAACCATATCCGTTGGGGCGACAGTTGAACTGTCGCCCCAAAATCAGTTCAATTTGTAATATGACAACTAGCCACTAATCACCTATAAATCGTCAAACTAATGATCTTCAACAAACATCGTAATATGCATACTCGATCCTTTGCCCTTGCTCATTTTGCAATTTGCAATTTGCATTTTGCTATATAAAAACCAGCCCCCAGCCCCTAGCCACTAGCCCCTATCAATGATCGAACTCATCAATTTCACCAAGCATTACGGCGAACTGATCGCGGTCAACAACCTGAATCTGAAAATTCAGCCCGGCGAAATGTTCGGCTTCATCGGACCTAATGGGGCGGGCAAAAGCACCACCATCCGCTTCCTCTCCACGCTCCTTAAGGCCACCGCCGGCGACGGCATCGTCAACGGCCATCGCGTCAGCAAAGATCCCATGGGCGTCCGCCGCAGCATCGGCTACATGCCCGATAACTTCGGCGTCTACGACGGCATGCAGCGTCTGGGAATTCCTCGATTTCTTCGCCCTCGCCTACCAAATCCCCCGCGCCCGCCGCAAACAGGTCATCGGCGACGTCCTCGATCTGCTCGACCTCGGCGGAAAACGCGAATCCTACGTCAACAGCCTTTCCCGCGGCATGAAACAACGCCTCTGCCTGGCCAAAACACTTGTCCACGACCCGCCCGTCCTCATCCTCGACGAGCCCACCAGCGGCCTCGACCCCCGGGCAAGAATCGAAATCAAGGCCCTATTCAAGGAACTCCGACAGATGGGCAAAACCATCCTCATCTCCAGCCATATCCTCACCGAGCTTGCCGACTGCTGCACCTCAATCGGCATCATCGAACGCGGACGGCTGCTGATGAGCGGCCCCATGGAAGAAGTCTACAAGCACATCCGCCGAAACCGCATCGTAAAAATTCACTTCCTCACGAACATGGAAACCGGCATCTCCATCATCCGCTCCATGCCCGAAACCCGCGACGTGCAGATCGAAAACCATTTCGCCACCGTGGAAATGGCCGCCGACGACAAGCACGTCGCCGCCCTCTTGGAAAAACTCGTCGCCGCCGGTGTCCGCATGTGCTCCTTCGCCGACAAAGAACCCTCGCTCGAAGATGTCTTCATGATGGTCACCAAAGGCGCCGTCGCATAAGAAGTGATTAGAGATTAGAGATTGGAGATTGGAGATTAGAGATCGGAAATGAGATCGTTTAGCCGAAAGCGGGCACCGACGGGCGCCATACGAAGAATGGTCGGCAAGCGCGGAGTGATATAATGGAAAAACATGATATTAAAAAATAAGATCCAACTGCGTTTATAAAAATGTTACATATCATTGCAAATCGAACAATTGCAATTTGCAAATTGCAAATTGAACTACGGCAAATTGCAAATTTCTCCCCTCTCCCTTTGGGAGAGGCACCCAGCGGGTACCCGGGGGTGAGGGCGTTTCGGAATAAAGATGAGGTTCTGTTAGAGTTCCTTATTCTCGTTCATTTTGAAATTTGCAATTTACAATTTGCAATTTGCAATAAATTTGTGCCATTCATCATTCATCATTCGTAATTCGTCATTTCCCTCATGTACCTGATCGAAAACCCCGTCCTCCAACGCGAACTCCTGGTCAACCTGCGAATGAAGCGGGCCTTCCTGCTCCTCTTCGTCTATGTGGCCCTCCTCGGCGCCGTGGTCTTCTTCGCCTGGCCCAGGGAGCAGCGCATGGATCTGACCCAATCGCCCGAGGAAGCCAGGCAGTTGGTCAACTGGTTTTTCCTCGGCCAATACGTGCTCATGTCGCTTATGGTCCCCAGTTTCGCCGCCGGTTCCATCACCGGCGAAAAAGAACGCCAAACCTACGAAATGCTCCTGGCCAGCCCCATGCAGCCCCAGGCCATAGTCACGGGCAAACTCGCCGCCGCGCTCTGCCACCTCGCCGTGCTCGTCATCGCATCACTGCCCATAGTAATGCTTTGTCTGCCCCTGGGCGGCGTCTCGCCTTACGAAGTCATGGCCACCTACCTGGCCATGGCCATGTCGGTCATCACCTTCGGCATGATCTGCCTTACCGCCAGCAGCTATTTCACCCGTACCTTGGCGGCCCTGGTCGTCTCCTACCTGATTATCTTGCCCATGGTCATCCTGGGCGTGTTGCTTTACCGCGCCTTCCAAGAGGCCGCCGCATTTCGGCTCATGCTCATGACGACTTTTTTCCCTGCTTGTTGCATCGCCGTTTGCGCGGTGCTCTTTTACAAGACCAGCCGCCGACTCCTCCACCCGCCCGACGTCGGCGCCGAAGCCAAGGAGGTCGTCGATCCCGACGTGGAGCAAAAAACCGCCGTCGGCATGATCATCCGCTCCAACCAGTTCCCCGACAAGCTCTTCGCCCCGCCCAAACGCACCGGCGTGATGAAAGACGACCTCAATCCCGTATACGACAAGGAAATGCGCAGCGAGCTGTTCGGCCAGGGCACCCTCATGCTCCGGCTGGTGATCCAGTTGAGCATGTTCCTCGCCCTGCCGCTCATGGCCGCCTTTTGTTTCGTCGAGCCTAAACTCATCCCCTGGTACGCCTCCTACGTAATGCTCTTCAACGTGCTGGTCGGACCGGTCTTCGCCGCCGGCAGCGTCACCAGCGAACGCGAACGCCAAACCATGGAACTCCTCCTCACCACCACCCTCTCCCCCTGGGAAATCCTCTGGGGCAAAATGCTCTCCAGCCTCCGCGTCTCCCTGGTCCTTACCGCCTTTGTCGCCTGGCCCCTGCTTCTGGCCTGGATCCTCCCGCCGGGAACATATTGGCGCGACACCTTTTCCATGCTCGGCTACATGGCCGTCGTTATCATGAGCTGCCTGACGACCACCACCCTGGCCATGTTCTGTTCCGTGCTCATGCGCAAGACCACCACGGCAATGATGTCCGCTTACGTCGCAATTATGATTTTGTATGCCGCCCCCTTGGCAGTGGAAGCTTTCGCCCGCCTGAAATTCCCCGATTCCCCCTTCACCCTCTGGGTCGGCAAGCTCACCTTCACCAGCCCCTTTGCCGCCGCCTTCAGCCTGCCCTTGCACTTCACCGATACCACCGTCGTGGCCAATTGGACCGTCTTCTTCGGCTACCTCGCGTTCTATGGAATCCTGAACCTGGGCATGCTCTTCTCCATCGTCGAACTCTTCAACGCCCGCTGGCGCGCCAGTTCAACGTAGCAGGCACACTCCGTGTGCTGTTGTCATCAAGCCGCTTGCGGCTTCGCGATGATTTAACCACTTGCACATTCGTGAAAAGAATTTTTTAGGGGCTCTGACATACCTCCCCTCTCCCTTTGGGAGAGGGGCAAGGGGTGAGGGCGTTTATCAATAAATATAAGGTTTTATCAAATCTCTTTTTAAACCAGATGCAACTTCTTGCAACTGTCCAATTTGCAGTTTGAAATTTGCAATTTTCAATTTGCAATAAACGTGCACATCCGATCCCGCCCCTCTTGCTTAGCCCGCCGCAGCGCCTCATCAGCCCGGGCAAAAAGCTCCCCCGGTCCACCATGCGAACCTGCTGAATCCACCCCCGCAATCCCCGCGCTGGCCGTCACACGCCGTACGCCCATCGCCGTCAATCGCTCCGGCAACGCGCCCCGCACCCGTTCCACCACCGTCTCGGCAATGCCAAGATCGGAAACCCATATCAGCAGCCCGAATTCATCCCCGCCGATCCGGGCCACAAAATCGTCCTGCCGCAACTGCTCGCAAATGCCCGAGGCAACCGCCTTTAAAACCTCGTCGCCCGCCGCGTGACCAAACGCGTCGTTGATCTGCTTGAAATGATCCAGGTCGAATATGGCCAAACAAAGCCGCCGCGAATCGCTCGCCGCTTTCAGCCGCTCCCGCAGCGCCTTATCCCATGCCCGGCGATTGGACAATCCGGTCAAAGGATCGCTAAAAGCGTCGTTGTACAACCGCCGCCGCACCTCGCTTATCGCCCGCTCCCTCCGCCTAAGCCGCACAACCTCCGCCAGCAGCCGGCACGCTAACTGCAACTCCCGGCGCTTGTGTCGTCCGGCAAATTAACGTCCGCCGCAGCGTCCGAGGCGATGCGGATCACGCCCGCGTCCCCCTCGCAAACGGGGGTCCCGTCCGCAACCACCACATCCGCCTGCTGATCTTCCGCAATCGAGCCCGAGTCGCACCAAACACACGCCGCCATCGGCCGCAGCATCTCCGCCCACTGCCGGATTTTCTCCGCCCGCTCCGCCACAAGCAGAATTCTCACGCTTTCGTTAGGTTTATTGCTCATAAATCGCAGTCGCAAAACCGCATATCGATCATCTACCTTCGGGTAAAAACACCTCGTTAAATACCCGGCGCCTAACCGTAGGTAAAAAAACCGTATTAAATAGCCGGCGGCTAACAGCCGCCCGTGGTTTCCCATGACTTTTCCGGCAGCCATAAATCGCCGTCTCACGCCACCCGATTATATCATATTCCAACTGCTTGCAGCATTTCCCCGGCTTGGTAGAATCACCAGTATCAAAACCCCAATTTGGGCCGTTACTCATGGCTACCGACACAATCGAACTCGGGCCCATCCCGACCTGGTGGACCCGCCGCCACCTGCTGGGCCTGGAAGAACTTTCGGCCGACGAAATCTTCCTCATTCTTGATAAAGCGGCCGCATTCAAACACATTCTCGCCCAGGAGCAAAAACACCTCCCCTTGCTCGTCGGCAAAACCTGCGTCACCTTGTTCTTCGAAAATTCCACCCGCACACGCACCAGTTTCTCGCTGGCCGCCCGCAGGCTCGGCGCCGACACGGTCGATTTCTCCGCCTCCACCAGCAGCCTCTCAAAGGGCGAAACCCTCGTCGACACCGCCAAAAACATCGAGGCCATGGGCGTCAACGCCGTCATCGTCCGTCACCGCACCCCCGGCACGCCCCAACTGCTGGCCCAAAACCTCCGCTGCTCAGTGATCAACGCCGGCGACGGCGCGCACGAGCATCCCACCCAGGGACTCCTCGACATCATGACCATCCGTCAGCGCCGCGGAAAAATCGAGGGCCTGACCGTGGCACTGGTCGGCGACATCGCCCACAGCCGCACCGCCCGCTCCAACATCTGGGGACTCAAAAAACTCGGCGCACACGTCATCGTCTGCGGACC
Source organism: Pirellulales bacterium (assembly GCA_963838495.1). Classification (GTDB taxonomy): domain Bacteria; phylum Planctomycetota; class Planctomycetia; order Pirellulales; family Thermoguttaceae; genus JBEKIK01. The sequence continues at coordinate 405,130 of CAWIRC010000002.1, forward strand.
CTCCACCCTGGTCTCGCCCCGCTGGGCCGAACTGGGCGTGGAATATTCCTACAGTCTCGACGCCATCCTCCCCCGCGTCGACGTCCTCAACCTGCTCCGCATCCAGTTCGAGCGCCAATACACCCGGCCGTTCCCCTCCGTCCGCGAATACGCACACCTCTATGCCATGAATCGCGAGCGCCTGGCCAAGGCCAAGCCCGACATCCTCATCCTCGCCCCGGGCCCCATCAACCGCGGCGTGGAAGTCACCCCGGACGTGGCCGACGGCACACAGTCCGCCATCCTCGAACAAGTCACCAACGGCGTGGCCGTCCGCATGGCCGTCCTCTGGCTCCTGCTGGGTAGCAAATGATGTCCACTGACCACTAACCACTGTCCACCGACCACTAACCACTAACCACTGCAATGGCCAGTCTTCTCATCCAAAACGGCCGCGTCGTCGATCCCTCCCAAAAAATGGACCGCATCGCCAATCTCCTTATCGTCAACGGCCGAGTGGCCGCCTTCGACGTCCAGCCTGGCGGCGAGCAGACCATCATCGACGCCTCCGGCAAAATCGTCTGCCCGGGGCTCATCGACATGCACGTCCACCTCCGCGAGCCCGGCCGCGAGGAAGACGAAACCATCGAGACCGGCACCGCCGCCGCACTGGCCGGGGGCTTCACTTCCATCGCCTGCATGCCCAACACCGAACCTACCATCGACAGCCAGGGCGTGGTCGATTTCATCCGCCACCAGGCCGCCCAGGCCGACAACTGCAACGTCTTTGTCGTCGCCTGCGTCAGCAAAAACCGCGAAGGCAAGGAACTCGCCGAAATCGGCCAACTGGTCAAGGCCGGCGCAGTCGCCTTTTCCGACGACGGCTCGCCCATCTACAATCCCGAACTCATGCGCCGCGCCTTCGAATACTGCCTCATGTTCGACAAGCCGGTCCTCAACCATCCCGAAATCCGCGAGCTCACCGAGCACTGCGTCATGCACGAAGGCCTCACCTCGCTCATCCTCGGCCTCTCAGGCATGCCCGCCGCCGCCGAGGACGTCATGGCCAGCCGCGACATCGCACTGGCCGAGGCCACCGGCGGACGCTTCCACCTCATGCACGTCTCCACCGCCGGCAGCGTCGACGTCGTCCGCCGCGCCAAGCGCCGCGGCGTCCGCGTCACCACCGAGGCCACCCCGCATCACTTCACACTTTCCGACGAATGCCTCCGCACGTTCGATTCCAATTTCAAGATGAACCCGCCCTTGCGCGGCAAGGAACACGTCGAAGCGGTGGTCGCCGGCCTGGCCGACGGCACCATCGACGTCATCGCCACCGACCACGCCCCCCACGCCAAGGAAAAGAAAATGCAGGAACTCGACCAGGCCCCATTCGGAGTGGTCGGCCTGGAAACCGCACTCGGATTGGTGATCACCAAACTCATAAACCCCGGCCACCTCGATTGGTCCGCCGCCATCCAAAAAATGACCGTCAACCCCGCCCGCATCCTCGGCATCAACAAAGGCACCCTGGCCATAGGCGCCGACGCCGACGTGACCATCATCAACCCCTCGTCCGCTGGAAAGTCGATCCGGCCGAGTTCCGCTCCAAAAGCGCCAACTCCCCCTTCATCGGCTGGGAACTAACCGGCCGGGCCGACACCGTAATCGTCTCCGGCCGCGTAAAATTCAAGCGGAATTAACATCCATCATTCTGCATCCATCATTCTGCATCCATCATTCTGCATTCTGCATTCTAAATTCTGCATTCACATGATAATCATCGACGGTTACAACCTGCTCTACACGGCCGGCATCCTGGGGCAGGGCAGGGGACCCAATTCCTTGGAACTCTCCCGCCTCGCGCTTCTCAATTTCCTCGCCGAATCGCTCACGCCCGGCGAAATCGCCAAAACCACCGTCGTCTTCGACGCCAAGGAGGCCCCCTGGGGCGCAAAAAGCATCATCAATCACCGCGGAATCACCGTCCAATTCGCCTCCCGCTGGCCCGACGCCGATTGCCTCATCGAAGAACTCATCGCCCAAAATTCCTCGCCAAAACGGCTCACCGTCGTATCCAGCGATCACCGCCTGCAGCGGGCCGCCCGGCGGCGCAAGGCCAAGCCCGTCAACTCCGACGTCTGGTACAACCTCCTGGTGCAAAAGCGCCTTGCACGCCGCGAATCCCAGCCCGCCGCCCCCGAGCGCCCCCAGTCCCGCTCCTGGCCGAAGACGTGGCATACTGGGTCCGTCAATTCGGCGGCCAATCCGAACTCGAAAAGTGGATGCAGCAGGAATTATCCGCGTCCGAATCCGCTGCAAAGCCCCAAGCCGTAGACGCCTTAAAAGAAGAAGCCGCAAAACAAAACGCCTTCAAAGACAACCAATCCCTCGATTCCATAAACCCCTTCCCACCCGGCTACGCCGAAGACCTGGAAGAAGAAATTTAGGGGCTCTAACAAAACCTCCCCTCTCCCTTTGGGAGAGGGGCTAGGGTGAGGGCTGAATCGCCGAGAACTCATTGTTATAACTTTTTGCCGTTATTGTTTTTTTTACGTTTTGGGATAAGCTCTTAAACCATCCATTTTCAACCTAAAAAACCGCTTGCGGTTTCGCGATTCCAAACCCCTTCCTCCCCGCGCTCCGTTCACTCGCTCTCCGCCCTCGCGCCCTCCGCTTCCTCGCTCTCCGCCCTCTCGCTCTCCGCCCTCTCGCTCTCCGTATTCTCGTACTTCGTACTCTCGCTCTCCGTACTCTCGTACTTTCGCGCCTTTTCCCTAGCCCAGGCGTTTGCATTCTCTCTCCGGCCCGGATCTCGGCATCTTTTCTCTAGCCCAGGCGTTCACATTTACGGATCTTTTTCATTACTTTTCTCTAGCCCAGGCGTTCACGCCTGGGACGCCAAACACAACCACCCCTTCTCCCCTTTTCCCTATAGCCCTCTTCAGAGGGCGTTATACACCAATACGCCAAATTACCCCCCAAACTTGACACCGTTGCATATTATTTTTAAGATGTACTTAATGCGATTGGTATTCTATCCTACGGCATACCTAGAGGCAGCGATGAATATCCCGGTCCGAAAGACAAATGATTTTTCTGGTTGCGGGATAATCTTGGGATTCTTCTCCACAGGTCCGAAGCAATTCATCGTGTTTGACTGATCGTTTTTTTCAGCAACAATTTAATCGCTTTTTGGGAAAATATGGGAAAAATGCTTCCTCAAGCCTATTCCCCAACCATCGATTGTTACGACTTTCTCGACCGCATGTTCCGCCAGGCCGGCGTCTTGGACTACACCGAAGGATTTTATAACGGCGACCCCTCGCTCTCTTATGAGCAGGCCCAGCGCAACCAGATTTGTTATCTCCTCGACGAAATCGACTGCCGCAAAGGTTCGCGGATCCTCGACGTCGGCTGCGGCAACGGAACCCTCTTGGACGAAGCTCGGCGCCGCCAAGCCGCCGCCACGGGCGTTACCATCTCCCGCCCGCAAACCCGCTTCTGCAAGCAAAGAGGCCTCGACGTCCGCCGCCTCGACTATCGCGACATCCCTGCGGATTGCAACGCCCGCTTCGACGCCATCGTTGCCAACGGCTCGATCGAGCACTTCGTCCTCCCCGCCGACGCCCGCAAAGGCCGCGCAGACGAGATCTACCGCGAGTTTTTCGCCATCTGCCACCGCCTCATCGACCCGCTATCCAAGAGCCGCAAACTAATGACCACCACCATTCACTTCGGCCGGTTGCGCGTCGAGCCCCGCGACGCGATGAAAAGCCCCTGGTCCTTTCCCTGGTTCTCCGACAAATTCCATTACGCTTTGTTGGAGCGCGGCTACGGCGGCTATTACCCCTTGCCCGGCCAACTCGAGCGCTCCGCCCAACCTTATTTCAAACTCCTCCACGAGCGCGACGCCACCGAAGACTATCGCCTCACCTCGGAATACTGGCTCGAGCACGGAAGGCGCTCGCTCTCCAGCGCCGCCCAATGGTCGCGAATGCTGCCCTTCGCCATGCAGCACCCGGTTTACTCGGCAAGGATGCTCTTTACGCTCCTGGTCGCACAATCCTGGAATTGGCAGTTCCGCGGGGCAAATCCGCCCATGAAGCATCTATGGCAGACCTGGGAATATCTCCCTTAGAGAAACCTCGGCGGCCCAGCGCCATCTCCCCTCTCCCTTTGGGAGCATTCCTATAAAAAGTCCCCTCTCCCTTTGGGAGCATTCCTATAAAAAGTCCCCTCTCCCTTTGGGAGAGGGGCCGGGGGTGAGGGCTTTTTAAATATGCAGTGCGGATTGTAAGAGCCCATAAAAAAACCTTGGGCGGCAGTTCATCAACCGCCGCCCAAAGCGGAATATAAATGGCGCTGGAATTGCCCTCAGTTCCACCACCATTTCGAATCGTTCGTAGGCGCAGCCTTGGCCCGAACGGCGCGGCCGAGTCGCTCTCTTTCGTGTTGTCCGCGATGATCCAGGAATTAATCGCCACCCCGCCCGATACAGTCACTATGTACCTCTGTCCCTTCGGCAGCACACTCGTGTAGCTGGGAACCTGCTTGGGTGCGTTGTACTCGGCCGGTTGCAAATCAGTCGAGGTCATAAGCACGGGCAAACTATATCCCGCCTTCTCAGGCAGCCTTTCTTTCACGATCAAGGCCCCCACTATCGCCAGTTCCATGCAGTTCCGCAACTCGCCGAATACCGGTTCCGCCAAGGCCAGGGCAGCGAACTGATCGGTCATGTTCTCCGCCCATTTTTCCGCCACTGGATTGGGTTTATTTGTACTGCGGCGCTGCCCGCTGGAATTGTAGAAGCTGTCTTCGGTCAGCGTTCGCACGCTCGCCCCGTTCAACTCCCAGGCCAATCCCTCCCGATCGCGAAGCAGCGGCTCATACCTTGGCTCCATCCACCACCGCGGCGTGCCCACTACCGCCGAACTGGACGGCACCATCTGCAAATAACTCGGTAAATTCACGCCCTTGGGCGCCGGCTGCAAATTCATCCCCAAACATTTCATGCGGTAGTCGGCCGCCACCAGCACCTGGGCAAAATGGCTCGTACCCGGCACGCCCTCCACCGTTATCTCCTGCATCCCCATCACATCCGCAAGTTGGGCCGACGCCTTTTGTATCGATGGCTTGCTGTTCATGAATCTTTGAAACCGGGCAATCCCTTCGGCCGTGGGATTGATCGAACAAGTGATCCCGCCTTGCGCCGCACCTTGAGCGCCTCCGCAGGGCAACCAGAAGATCGTCCAACAGCATCACCGGCCTGCCTGTTTTAATACCCACCATGTTGCCCCGCGCGTCCACCTTCCATCCCTCGCCCGGCCCCACCAGGACAATGTCCTTCTCCTCCGGATAAACGAACACGTATCGAATCTGCTGCAAACCGGCCAGGTAACGCATCTCGTCCGGCAGCGCCTTGCCCGTTTTCACCGACTCCTCGATCGCCGCCTCCAACCGCCTCAGCGACACCTTGCGCGAATCGCTAAATACATTCATCCCCTCCGGCGCCTTTTGCAGGGCCTCAGAGCGAAGCTTGGCCAATTGTCCCAAGGCGTCGGTCTGCACGTTCTCCAGCACACCCTTCGCGTCTATCGACACGCCGCCCACCGGCCTGTAGGGAATCGCCAATCCGTTTAGGCCCGTGCCGGCCGTAGTATTATTAGTGACATTAACTGTCGAGCCAGTCGTGCTTCCTTGTCCCATGCTTACGGCGGGTAATAAAAAACCAACCATCGCCAGGACTGCAACAACCCCACAAATTAACCGACAGGCCAAAAAACTTCGGCAAATCATTTGATCGCTCCCATCTGTATTCAAGGTTTTTATATTATAGAAGTCGCTGACAAAAAAGAATTTCCGGCGCAAATCAAACGGGCGTATTACGATCCTTGGCGGCCCTTGAATGTATAAAATCCTACATCATATATATGATCTTATAGCCTAATCCCCTTATGAAAAAATTGCAAGAAAAACCCGCAAGATGCAGCGCTGACAAAACAAAACGGGGGGTAATGCTCATTTAGTTTTAAAGCCTTCCCCAATAGTCCCCTCCCCCTCCACTAGATGGCGAGGCCGTGGGATAAACACACTTCCCCAAAGTCCCCTCTCCCTCCGGGAGATGGCTAGGGTGAGGGCAAAAACACCGTGATTTCCCAAATATTATCCCCCCCAGCACAAATTCAGGCGCTATTTTTCACGTTTTGCTATAGTCTCTTAAAGCCATAGACCCTTATTCCATAACTTTTTTCATATCTATGCCTTTTGCATATTGCATTCAGCGGCCTAACGTGGGTAATTTAGAATTAGAGTGTGCAATTTTGCTACAATGTTAATATCCCCGTAGGGTGCGCGAAACGCGCCAGGACCTTTTACAATCTATCCTCCATAGAGGGGGCAATTCGTGTGTCGCAGTTAGCCTATCTGGTCATCCGTGAAGGAAGCAAGTGGAGCGATGTCTTTCGGCTCGTGCCCGGACAGTCGGTCATCATCGGCCGCGCACCGACCAACCAGATCGTTATCAAGGACGAACGCTGCTCCCGCATGCACGTCGAAGTCTTCATGTCCGGCGGCCAGTGGACACTCCGCGACCTCGACTCCCGCAACGGCACTATCGTGGGCAACGAAATGGTCGTCGGCGACTGGTCCCTAAAGCCCGGCGACGTCATCCGCATCGGCCACACGCAATTGGTTTTTGTGCACAAGCTCTCCGACGCCTTTTCCGACTCCAGTTCTCTCGTCCGCCGCGTCTCCCCCGACACCGCCCCCATCGAAGAACTCTCCGAAGAGGCCTCCAGCGTGCTCACCACCGGCGAGCCTACAACCATCACCCATCGCCGCGTGCAAACCAAGTTCCTCATCCCCGGCGAGGAAGAAGAAACCGGCGTCTCCAAGATCGGCCGCGCAGCAGCCAAGCTCTGCCGCCTGGCCTTCGAGCTGGCCAAGGCCCCCGACGTCTCTTCCCTCGCCGAAATGGCACTCAAAGGTTTGGCCGAAGGCACCACCACCGACTCCGGCGCCGTGCTTCTGGTACCCCGCGACTTCCAAGGCGAGCCCAAGGGCGAGGACGTCGAAATCGTCGCCGCCCGCAGCACCTCCCAGCACAAGTATCACCGCGTCTCCAACTTCCTCGCCTCCACCGTCATGCGCGAAGGCGAGGCCGTCATGGCACGTAACGTCATGGGCGACAGCACACTGGGCAACCGCGACAGCCAGGGCGAAATCCTCGCCACCAGCGTCATCTGCGCCCCATCCGCCGCGGCCGGAAAATGTTCGGCGTCATCCACCTCTACTCCACCAGCGCCGAACTTACACCCGACCCCGACGATCTCGAATACACCCTCGCCGTGGCCGACACCCTCGCCGTGGCACTGGAAAACCTCAACCGCCGCCAGGAACTGGCCGAAAATCTCACCCAGGTCCGCACCGAAAACGTCCAGCTCCGCGAACGCCTCGGCGTCCGCAGCGAAATCATCGGCCGCAGCCGCCGTCATCCGCCAGGTCACCGAGGAAATCGGCCGCGCCGCCGCCTCCAACGCCACCGTGCTGATACGCGGCGAAAGCGGCGTGGGCAAGGAACTCGTCGCCCGCGCAGTGCACTTCAACTCCCCGCGCCGCGACAACGTCTTCGTCTGCCTCAACTGCGCCGCCCTATCCGCCGAACTTCTCGCCTCCGAACTCTTCGGACACGAACGCGGCGCCTTCACCGGCGCTACCGAACGAAAAATCGGAAAATTCGAGGCCGCCCACAAAGGCACCCTCATGCTCGACGAAATCGGCGAAATGTCGCCCAGCATCCAGGCAAAATTCCTCCGCGTCCTCGAAGGACACCCCTTCGAACGCGTCGGCGGCAGCAAACCCATCACCGCCGACGTCCGGGTGATCGCCGCCACCAACCGCGATCTGGAAAAAGACATCGCCGACGGCCGCTTCCGACGCGACCTCTTCTTCCGCCTCCGCGTCCTCGAAATCCTCGTCCCCGCACTCCGCAAACGCACCGAGGACATCCCCCTTCTGGCCGATTACTTCCTCCAACACTTCAACAGCGAAACCGGCCGCAAAATCAAAGGCTTTACCGAACAGGCCAAGGCGAAACTACTCAGCTACCAGTGGCCCGGCAACGTCCGCGAACTGAAAAACGTCGTCGAACGCGCCGTAGTCCTCTGCCGCGGACAGGAAATCGGCGAAGAAGACCTACTGCTCACTAAACTCCCCACCGCCGGCGACACCGATATCTCCCTCGCACCCGATCACTTCGTCCCCCTCTCCATGGACGACGTCGAACGACATCATATCCTCAACACCCTCGAACACACCAACTGGAACAAAAGCAAAACCGCCTCCATCCTCGGCATCGAACGCTCCACCCTCGACCGCAAAATCCGCCGCTTCGGACTCGGCGACAACAATAACGAAACCTGATTAAAACATCCCGCCTTTGCGATCCAAACTCTCAAAACCGCTTGCGCCTGCACGATAACCACTCCCCACCCTTCACCCCTCCATACTCTCGTATTTCGCACCCCGTATATCTACCTCCCTCATCCCCAGCCAATCATCATTCATCATTCTGCATTCATCATTCTGCATTCTGCATTAAAATCATCCCTCATCTCCATGCTTCGCCTCGCCTTTTTCATCCGGCGTTTCTTCCTTGTTTTCTTTGGCTTCGCTTGTCGCTGACGTTTCTTTCTTGGCCGGCGCCCATTTGTGCATCCTCACGTTGCTTATGCGGATCGGAACGTTGGGATACAAATATTTATAACAACCAAGATTGAACGTGTTCTGAGGATGGAAAGCCGCATCCTTGTAATCGAGGCAAAATTTGTCGTTTACGTAAAGGGCCGCAAAACCATCGGCAAGTTGCACCCGAAGCCGATTCACTTGTTTCAATTCGCAAGGAACCGTCTTTGCCTTCTCGCCTATTTCTATGCCCGCCTGATTGTCGATGCTGCGGATATAGAACTGGCTGAAAATGGTCCTATATTCGTCCGTCAGGCGTTTCTCGGGAATGAACAATCCAAGAATGATGGGATATTTTCTAGTAACCGTCACCTCCACCTCGAATTCGATTTCAAGCGGAAATTGTGGAATATATACAGGCTTAATCGAAATGCAGGACGAGGGTTGTTTAGCATGCCCGACCGCGGAGTGCTCATTTTCGGCCGACCATATCCCATCCTTCATAAACCATAAAAGAAACTTGGGATTGAATCCCTTCTCAAACCATTCCCCGGAATTAAAAACAAGGCAATTCTTCAGCTCCTCGATCCTGCTCCTGTAAAAATCCTTCGAATACTCGTTCTCGTCCGCGGCAAGGGCCTTTTCATTAAGGCTTATCGCTTCCTCAAGCGCTTTATCCGCCAGCGGCTTTGGCGCATCGTCGAGAAGCTTGTACGCCTTCTTGAAGTCCTCGGCGCCCTTTCCGGTATTCACGTAGATGCATGCAAGCACCATCTCGGGATTCGCACACCAATTATCGAAGATCTCTCGGTCGAATCGCTCCCCTAATTCATCCAGCAAGCGCCGGGCGTCCGCATATTTTTCAGTCCGCTCGGCAATAGCCGCGTGCACGCTCATGACGCTCGACCTTGATGGGTGCAAGGCCTCGCCGCCGCTGCGTGAAGCGTCCCCGGCCATTCCCTCCAACACCTCTTTCACTCGTTCGTACACGCCTTCCCTAAGCCAAACCTCTCCGTTGTAATCCAATTCCTTATCTATGCTGTTTACAATATTCAAGAACATGTAAGGCACATTCGTGTCGTAACGCTTGCTGTCCGCACACCGGCAGGCAAAATCGTACATCTCCTCATGGCTCCCGCCCCACCACGGCAACAGCGCCGCTTTTAAACGATCATACGCCGGCATGTAATCGAACTCGGCCGCCACCGCCTGGTCAAACCACTCCTGCGACGTCCGATAGCTCTCTCCAGCCATCGCCAATGGAATCATCGCCACGGCCGCCTCGGGATAATCCGGATGAAGCTTCATCGCCTCGTTGAAATGCTCGGCCGCCCTTTGAAGATTATCATGAAACAGCCTGAAGCCTTCAGGCGTGACTTTATAAGCCCAATCGCCCCCGCGATGATGCCATCCCTTTACCACGTACGAATCGCCAGTTACCATGTTGAGCACCCACGGATCGATCTTCTCCTGGTCGCCGCAAGCCTCCGATATCAATATCGATCCTTCCCAATCCTCTCCGGCGGAATTTTTCACTAATGGCGAAAGTTCATAGTATACGACCCGCCGCATTTCGGGGTCGATCGTCTGGTCGCCCGCCCGCTCCGAGGCCAACGTCGCCGCCACTTTGCGCAACTGGGCCGCCGGCAACAGCGGCATGTAGTCTTTCGCTTGTCCATACAGAGTGAACACCCCCACCCTCATGTATTCTCCGGGATATCCGGAATGCGTCCACTCGTTCAACGCCTCGATTATAATTTGCCGGGCGTAAAAACTACCTTGGTCGCTGCAAATCGCCCTCCCGTAATACGTCTTCACCAGCGGATCCTGACATCCTTGCTCGAATAGTTTCTTCCCCATTGCCGCCGTCTTCGCGGGGCTCAGCCCGCGCGGGTGCGGCAACATCCCAAGCTGCACCGTCCGCATAAACTCCTCCGCCTCCGCACGGATCGCCTGGGGATCTTTTGTGGTTCTGCGATACGCCTCGATGTCCCGTCGCCAAAGCTTCATCGCCTGCTGCGAAAACGCGTCCAATTTGGATGATTTATTGTCGCCGGCCCCGGGCTCTTCATCGCCCGCGCATTTCGATACCCAAAGCAGACAAAAAACACTCAATAGACACGCCCCAAATGCTATCCGCCGCGCCATGAAATCACCTCTTGCACCACGAGCATGGCTTTAAGAAAAAGATGCGATAAAACACGTTCATTTCACAAGTATTTATCACACACATGGCATTTCTGCCGCCATGCCCTTTATCCTAACTGTTTTCCAAGAAATAACAAGTGTCCTGAATTGGCCCGCGGCAATCCAACTCCGCCCTCCACAATCCCGTGCTCCCGAACCATATCTTTTTTCACTCCCCATCCCCAACTCCATGCTCCCGTACCCCGCACTCTCGCAATTTTCGCGTTGCCGCGCACCCAACCAAAAAACCGCTCGCGGTTTCGCGTTCCATTCCTCATCAGCGCCGATCTGCGTAAATCAGTGTAAATCAGCGTTCCCGCAGAGCCGGAAAATTCATTAACCTTGAAATAATCCGCCGCCAATTCCCCTTCAGAATGCTAAACTTTCAATAATGGTCCACGAACAAGATAATCCTGACTGAAGGAGACCGCGAATGATTGTAATGAATCCATACTACGCCCATCCGTCATCCGTCGGTCCTGTGTTCGACGTCGCCGATTGGTCGCCGCGCAAAATAATGATAACGGCGCTGCTGGGCCTCGCTCTGGCTCTATGCCTTGCCCTATGCGGCCTGTATTTCTGGAACCCCAAATTGTTCGCGGACTATTTGCCCAAGTTCTTCGGCCAGGTCACCACCGAAGTCTTGCGTCTGCACCGCAAATATGCCTGGTCAAAGTACGCCGGCGCCGCCGGATTGGCGTTTCTCGCGTATCTCTTTTTAGCCGGCGGCATATCTTGCATCGGAGACTTGCTGTCGGGCAATTATTATTTCCGCGCCGGCCCCGGCGGACTCTGCATTCGCGTGCCCGATGGATTGGATGTGACCAAATTCGCATTGAAATCCAATATCACCTCCTTCGAACTCCCCTGGGATAAAATAGCCGTCTGGACCGTCGTGCAAGTCAAGGAATACGGCTCCGTATCGCGATACTCGGGCAATCTCGGCGGTTATCTCAAGCTAAGCACCTTCAAAGCGCAAAAATATTCGCTCTCCTTGAACTGCTTCCGCGAACCACCCTTTGTTATCCGCGATAAAATCCAGGACGCCGTGCAAATGGTCCCCGCATTTTGGGAAGATCAGCCCGCCGCCGATCAAGAGCCCCTCGCCAATCAAACCACATGACTGTCAAAAAAACTCCCGGCAAACTATCAAGTAAAAGTCCCCTCTCCTTCCGGGAGAGGGCTAGGGTGAGGGCGAATTTGCCGATCATTATCCATTTTTATGATTCATAATCAATAATGGAGTTGAGGGTTTTTGGATGGGATCTAAGCCTCCCCATGATCGATTATGTTCCCCAAGCCCCTGCCGCGGCGCATGATCAAGCGATCTCTGCCGCCCACGAGTGGCCATATTTTATTGAACAATTACCTTCGTTCGATAACTACTCTGCCAAAGATTCAAATCGAATCGTCCCATCCAAGTGCTTCCTGGCAAAAAATATTTCCACCAACAGGCCGGGCGCAAACGAACGGATTCTCCCGGCGGCGGTCTGCAAGTCTTCCCGCTGCCGTGTTTCCAATGGCACCGACGACACTCGCATATGCTCGCTGTAGAATGCACAATCCTGGTGTGCAATCAATACAAGGCGCTCCAGTGCATGAGCCCTGATTAGGAAATGCAGTTGCTCTACCAGGCCCCATTCTTCGCGGTAGGCGAAAAGGTGACCGGCAAGGCAGGCGGCGCCTCCCGGAACCGCGAGCCGATCATATCGCGGAAGCTTCAGGGCGTTTTTTAGGAAATCGTCCACATGCTCCCCAAATCGCCCGTCGCTGCAATAAACCGCGGCCGCGCGAATGCGATTCTCATCGAAGCGCAAAGGACTTTCATAAACGGAGATTTCATTTCGGCCATTCATGTTGCCGGACCATATACCCAACGAGCCGCCCCCCAATGCCGCCCCAGTGCATCGAGGACATATCATTGTACAACTTCCCCGTCGCCCACGCCACGCCCGGCGTCTACCCGCGCGGCGGTCTCCGATGGACTCTCAGAAATCCTGTTGTTTTGTAAGTCGCTTCACTAAACCTATGAATAAATGGCGCGACTGCTCATCGTATCGCGCTGAATCAGGGGCCAACCTCAGTCCTTCACGTTTATGCGGATGCTCGAAAGCTCGCTTGAGGACGGCCCCGCCATAACGCGATATGCGCCCGGTTCCGTGCGCCGATGCATGTTGATGTCATATATGGCCAGCGATGCGCCATCCAGCGGGAAGGTCACCGTCTTCTTTTCCCCCGGCTCCAAACGCACGCGGCAAAATCCCATCAGTTGTTTCACCGGCCGCGTGACCGACGCCGTTTCCTGGCGAATATATAGTTGCACTATTTCATCGCCGACCATGCTCCCCGTGTTCGTTACGTCGACGCTCACGGTGGTCGAGCCGTCGGCGCGAATCGACTCGTCGGCGGCCCGCAGGCCTCCATAGGAAAACGTCGTGTAGCTCAGCCCGAAGCCAAAGGGATACTCCGGTTTCTCGTCGCCGAACAGGTAATTGAAATCGCCGGCCCCGGATTTTTTCGCGTAGTAGCAAGGCAATTGTCCCACCGTCTTAGGAATGCTGACCGTGAGTTTTCCGGAAGGCGACACCTCGCCGAACAAAATCTCCGCCGCCGCCGTGCCCGTCTCTTGCCCCATGTACCAGCCTTCGAATATCGCCTTCACCCGCCCTTTCAATTCCCCCACGAGCAAAGGCCGGCCGTTCATCAGGTACAACACCACCGGCTTGCCTTCTTCCAGCACCGCCCTCGCCAGGTCCATTTGCGAACCGGGCAAATCCAATGCGGAGCGATCGCCCAGATGGTTCGGCGCCCACGCCTCGCGGCATGTGCATTCGTTGTCGCCTAAGACCAGCACCACCAAATCGGCCTTCGCCGCCGTGCGCCGGGCTTCGTCTATCAGCGGGCGGTTCTCTTCCAGCGTCGCCAGTTCCACCTCGTTCACGTATTTCCAGTTCGCGAACGCATTGCGCTTTTCGTTCTTGACCACCACGCATCCCCGGGCAAAGAGCACTTCGGCCCGGCCGGCCGCCTTTTTGCGTATGCCTTCCAATATGGAAACGGTCTCCAGGGGCGTGCCGCTGTAACCGCCCAGCCGAACGATATCGGCGTTAGGTCCGATCACCGCGATTCTCCCATATTTTTCCGGCGAAATGGGCATTATCCCGCCTTCGTTCTTCAACATCACTATCGATTCCCGCGCCGCCTTGATCGCCAGTTGGCGGCTTTCCGGGCGATGCAGATTTTCACGTGCCTTTTTCCACATCGACAAATGGATCCTCAAACAGCCCAAGCTTGAATTTCGCCAAAAGCACCGCTCGCACCGCTTCGTCGATCTGCTTTTCCTCGACAACTCCCGACTGCACCATTTTTTCCAGCTTCGGGAATGCGGAAGGATTGGGCATCTCCATTTGCACCCCGGCTTCCAAAGCCAGCTTGCCCGCCGCGGCGATGTCCGCCGCTATGTGCTGCGACGATCGCAGCCGGTTGATCCCGTTGTAATCCGATACAATAAGACCGATAAAACCGAATTCCCCGCGCAACACGTCCCTGAGCAGCCAGCGATTGGCGTGCGACGGCACCCCGTCAACTTCATTGTACGACGGCATAAGAGCCGCCGGATGCGCTGTCTTGATCACATATTCAAAAGGAGCTAAATGCACTTCTCGCAGTTCTCTCATTCCGCACACCGCCGGACTCTGGTTCAATCCGCCTTCAGGCGTGCCGTGCCCCACGAAATGCTTCAGCGTGCACATGACATGCCTCCCGTCCACCTCTCCGCTTCCGCCTCCTTGAAAACCCCGCACCATCGCCGCCCCCAGCCTGGCGTTCAGAAAAGGATCTTCGCCCATGGTCTCTTCGATCCGGCCCCATCGCGGATCTCGCGCCACGTCCAAAATCGGAGTTAGCGCTTGCTGCCCTCCCCGGGTTCGCATCTCCCTTCCCACTATGTCGTATATTTTTTCTATCAACTCCTCGTCCCAAGAGCAGGCGATCCCTATGGGCATGGGAAAACTGGTCGCCTCGTCTTTCATTACCCCGTGGCAGCCCTCGTCGTGGAAGATCACCGGAATGCCCAGCCGGGTCTTTTCCCGCAAAAATCCCTGGATCGTGTTCCGGAACAGAACGTCATCTGCCAACGACAAATTGAGAGGTCCGATCGTGCCTGCGCCCTCCGATAGATTCTCACGGCAGAATTCCTGTGCATAGGATTCGGCGTCAGCCGCGAAGTTTGGATTCATCGGTTGGCCAGAATCCGCATATTTGCCGCAACTTTTCCCCTAGTGTCATCCGCCCGAGCAGGTCCTCCGCGCGCTTTTCGGCCTTCGCATCAGACCGTTTATAAACAGGCGCCGTGTCATCGGCACGAGCAACGGCAACCATGCCCCATGCAATCCCGGAAATAAACGTGAATACGTACAAAAAGCCCGGCATTGATAATCTCATCGCATGCTCCTGCTGCAAATGTTACACCGACATTTACCATTCGCAACGAACCTGGGACCAACCCCGGGCTCGCTTTGCAATCCATCTTTCCATCGCGCCCCCCCGCTGTCTAGTGTATACGCCGATTTGCGAAGCCCGTCCGCCGTTCTCGTTCGCATGAAAAGCACATGCCCGCCTCCATGAAGGGGAGAACGGCTGTTTTCGGCGACTTGCCAATCATTCTATGGCAACAGGTGGCATTTAGAACCTAATCCTAAAAGTCCCCTCTCCCTTTGGGAGAGGGCTAGGGTGAGGGCGGTATTACCGATTATTATCCATTTTTTAATTCATTGCCAATAATGGAGCTGATGGTTTTGGATAAGCTTTCATGCTGCGGCTTTATCGTGCTTTTTCGCTGACGAGCCAGTCATCAGCGCTGATCCATTAACCGATGATCTTGCCGTTAGCCATGATTTGTCTTTCGGCTGGTTGGAAAGCGCCGCGATAAACTCGGCCTCCGATATCGTCATCTTTTTGTGACGGCCAATCTTCAGCGCGGGCGGTGGAACTCCAGGCGAAGCCGCGTCAACTCCATGCGCGTATATCGGTACTGTGCACGGTCTACGGCTCGGCCGGCCCACATGTCTACTATGCAATATCCGAACTACGATCTTGCCGATGGCTTCCAGATATCTGCTCAGATGATGGTCGGCCAACCAGCCATGTTCGCTGTTCTCCCGATGGGCTTCGATCTTGCGGCGGTGCCTGCACTGCACCCGTTTTGCATGCGCGGCAAGCACCGTTTCTTTGCCTCCCATGCGGCTTTTTCTTCAATGAGTTTTCCTTGATGATCCAGGAGTTTCGGGTGTCCTACGTGCTTATAGCACCAGAGGAATGGAAGGTGAGGCACCAGGTCGTTGCCGCACACAAAACGATAATTGGGCAAATGGTAGAAATCCCGAAAAATTCGATCGCCTACCCGAGGCGAACCATACGTATATACGCCGCGCACGGCATATCCCGCGTCGGCCAATCGGACCGAGGCCAGCGTGGCCATTGCGCCCCAAGGCTGTGCCCCGTTATCCAGAGCGACTCGCTTCCTGACGGAGACGGCAGCAGTTTCTCGACGGTCGGCAACACCTCCTCGACCGCCTTGGCAAAACCGCTATGCACCCGGCCCGGATACGAGGGCCGCGACACAAGCGCCGTTTCCACGTCGGTCAAACAATCGGCGACACTTTGCGTGCCGCGAAAAGCCAAAAGAACGATCTCTTCCAAAATCCCCACGTAGCCGTGAAAATGGCCGCAAGTAAAAAACCTGATCCGCTTGCCTAAGCCAAGTGTTTCAGCCCAGCCGCCGACGTCTTTTTCATAAGCAAAATTGCTCGCACTGGCCAGGTAATAACCTGTCTTAATGCTGAATCCCGGTGCATCGAAATCATTATCGATGACGTCGCTCATAGCGATTATCCCCCAATCGCTATTATCGGTATATTTCGGACAATTCCCGCATTGGCTTCCATGCTCGCAGGCAGCCGTAGTCAATCGAAGTGAACCGAAGGGGACAGAAAAAGTAAACTGAGGGTGACTGCGCAAGATTTTCCGGCCATGGCTCTGGCAGCCATAACCGATCAACTACCCAAACGGTAAAACGGCCAATTTCATCTATGTGAACGAGCAGCTTATAGTTTATCCCCAAAGTCCCCTCTCCGGGTACCAATGCAAAGCGTTGGTCGGGAGAGGGCTAGGGTGAGGACAGCCAAACATTCCTGCCCGCCTAGGTTTCAAGCTTTTCAGAGCCGGGCCGTGTCGGCCCGGAGGACTCAGTGTTTCGGCAGCCAATCATTCTTGTCTGCCTCCAATGTTCAGTATCCGCAAGCCGCGAAGCGGCGCACTATGATAGCCCAGGGCGGACGCAGCGCAGCCCTGGGTAAGTGAGCTGCCTCCAATGTTCAGTATCCGCAAGCCGCGAAGCGGCGCACTATGTTAGCCCAGGGCGGAGCGCAGCGCAGCCCTGGGTAAGTGAGCTGCCTCCAATGTTCAGTATCCGCAAGCCGCGAAGCGGCGCACTATGTTAGCCCAGGGCGGAGCGCAGCGCAGCCCTGGGTAAGCGTTCCCCGCCGACACCCAAAGCCCTGAAAGGGCGCGCACCATCGTCCTTGCCATCTCACCCGCCATTCTACATCCCCCCAACTCCGTTCTCGTGTACTGCGTACTCCCGCAGCCCGTACCAGCCGCCCTCCGTCCATACCGTCCATACTGTCCATATCGTCCATATCTTCCAATAACAAAGGGAAGGTGCGTATGGTAAAATTAAATATGTGCGGGTGGCCGAGGCAAGACTGAATAATGCAAAGATTGATAACGAACAAAACTGTCTTAGCGGGGCTGCTTCCTGTGAGTGCCGCCCTGTGCGTGATTATTGGCATGATCGTATTGTTCCGTTCTCTCCGCCCTGAAAATCTGCACCGGCCTCATCGCCGGCCGTCTCGTCGCCAAGTACGCCTCGCTCGGGCGAAAACGAGCAATCATTCTTCGAGGAGGCTCGGCGGCGAATGGTCGAGGAGCAACTCCAGGGTCGCGACATCAGTGATCACAACGTCTTGGAGGTCATGGGCCGCGTTCCCCGGCAGCGTTTTGTGCCCCATGACTATCAAAACCTGGCCTATGCGGATGGGCCCTTGCCGATCGGTCACGGGCAGACAATCTCCCAACCGTACATCGTTGCCTTGATGACCCAGGTGGTTCACCCCGCGCCGGAAAATCGCGCACTGGAGATCGGCACAGGCTCGGGCTACCAGGCGACCGTGCTCGCAGAACTGTGTAAGCAGGTTTTCAGCATTGAGATCATCCAGCCCCTGGCCGATGCCGCCCGTAAGCGGCTGGCCGACATGGGCTACAAGAACGTCACAGTCCGTTGCGGCGATGGCTATCAGGGCTGGCCGGAACACGCGCCGTTCGACGTGATCCTGGTGACCGCCGCCCCCGACCATGTTCCCCAGGCCCTGGTCGAACAACTCGCCGTCGGAGGTCGAATGGTGATTCCTGTTGGCCGCTACTTCCAAGAACTTCTGTTGTTGGAAAAGTTGCCGGATGGCACCATCCGCCGCGAAGCGGTCGCCCCCGTCAAGTTCGTCCCCATGACAGGCGAGGCTCAAAAACAATCCAAGTAAAATACGCTATGAATATCCCTGTCGTAGCACGCATCCATGAGATACAACTGCGATGATACGCTCAAGCCCATGTCCGAGACCAAAGCAGTGTTCAGGATGATGCAGCGCCCGTTTAGCCCGGCCGCTTGCGGCCGGTGAAAATTATTCGAACACCATACGCTACACCAAAGTGAACATTGCCCTATACCATACGCATGTCCCCCGCATATGAGTACCGTCGAGCTTTGCCACTCGCTACCTCAAGAATTGGTGGTTTTTCGACGCGTCTCGCAATAGGTTTGAGTTGATGGGAAGGAACACCCCAATGTCACGGCCCGACCGGCAGCGGCAGGTCTTTCGCTGCCACGTCCTTGACGCTCAAGTCGCCGTAGACCACTCGATACGTGTTTGCATCCTTGGCGTCTTTCAACTTGTACCAACACACGATTCGGTCCTTCTCGCCGAGTTTGACGCCTTTGCCAAGGTAGCGGAAGCTGTCCTCCACAAAGTCGTTCGTTACACTGAACCTTGCCCGGAAGAAATCGAACGGGGTGCCCATCGGCGAATAGCGATAATCCATAGCTATGTACTTCTTCTCGATAGCTGTCTGTTGGCTAGCCGGCTTACCTAGGGCAGCATTTACCTTGTCAAGTTTGTAGTAAGCCGGAAACGCCTCGTCGGGAAACGCACGGTCGTTGAATTCGATGAACGCTCTAAGGTAATCAAGCATTTCTTGTTCCGTGACATGGGACGCGGTCTCGTGTTTCACACTGTACCCTTCGGGCACCTCCAAACTGAAGAGCGAGTCGTCCACTTTGGCGTCGAACACAATGTCGCGCAACATCGTGCCCATTGACGACCATCTGCGCGGGTCCGGATCCTTTCCGACCGGATTGTTGCCGATGGGGTCCTTCTCCGGATTGTAGAATTCGCCGTCATGGCCGTTGAAATTGATCGCGACTAAGCGCTTACTCTTTGCATCAATCCAGAAGTCTTGGCTCCGATAGCGATTGTTGTTTTCATCACGCACCGTGCTGCGAAAAATGTTTACCACATTTCCGGTGCTCAGCGTCAGTCGCTCAACCCATTCAAGATTGCCTCCCCGCAGAATCTTCAAGGATTGCCCGAACGGTTCGCCATTGAAATGGCTGGCAGGTATGGGGTCTCGATTCGTGATGGTGGCCCGATTCTCTTTCGGATACAACTCGATAGAGCGACCGCGAACTCCGTCCGTGATCGCTACGATTTCGTACGATTGAGCCGGTCCAGCCCTCCACCCGTCTCTCCCTACCGATCGGGTTAGCCCGGGCGATCGGTAGGTGTAAAACGTCGGATTCTTAACGAGCCATGTTGCCTTGCCGTCTCGACTTGTAGCGTGCAAGTACTCGATGCTTGTCCAGGTGATGGTTGGAGCGTTTTCAATTTGGTTGGCGATAAACTCAAAAGTTGCCGCAAATGCTGCCGCCCCTGGCTCCGTCACCGCTGGATGAAAAAGCGAGGTGCCCAGCCAAGCGCAGACTGCGGCGGCCGTTGTCGCCGCGACGAGAATGATGCGTCGCAGGTGCCTTCTCCTTTGGGACAGAACGTGATTGGGTGGCGGATTGAGCCACGCGAGTGCCGAAGGGTATCGCTTGCGCCAGGCGTCGATGTCGGCCCGCGGTGGCGGGGCAGCAAGAACTGCGTCTACGGCATTACTTAACACGCCTTGCAGCTCATCGGAACTAGGGGAAGCATCAAGGTCTATTTCGTTCATGACACACCTCATGGGTTTCGTTCGGTTAACAGGCTTTGCAATCGTGACCTTGCCTGCGATAAGGCTGTCGACGTTGCTGTGGCGGAAATGCCCAGCGCTTCACTAATCTCGCGATAGGAAAGTTTCTCGAAGTATCGCAAACAAAACACTTCCGCCTCACGCGGCGGGAGTTCTGCGAGAGCCTCTCGAAGTCGAGTCTCCAGTTCATTGCTGATGGCAATCGCGGCAGGATCGCCCCCGTTCGCCGTAAGCCGGGCAGAATCCAAGGATTTCACGGCCCGGCGACGATGCAACGCATTGAGTGATCTACAGATCGCTATCCTCCGCAGCATGGCTCCCCACGATAGCACCGGCGTCCCGTTGGACCGTTGGTGTGCTTCAGTGAAGACCTCCTGCACAACATCCTCGGCATCCTCGGCGTGACCGAGAATATGCCATGCTGTGCCAAAAACCATCGTCCAATGTTCGCGAACAAGGACATCCCAATCGACCATGTCAGTCCTCGCGTAGCGGTTAACCGTCTCTACCAATATGTCAAAGCCGAACGGGAAATGTCAGTAGACAGGATCGTGGATTCGCCAAAATCTCACAGGTGGCAGTGACACTGCCCCCCCTAACAGTAGTGGTGCCCGAGCGAAGACCGGCCATTCGGCAGAGCGTCATAGATCATGACGGACTGTAGATTGCCGTCGCCAAGCTGGTCAACTCGTGGATGAACCTGACTACCGAAAATGGTTCGATTGTTGAATAGCTTGGTCAACGTTATCAATTCGTCATAAATTTCAACATAAGAAACCCAATCTGTCATCTCATAATTCAAAATATCGTAAACCCATCGTCAGGAAAGAATATGAGGCAATTTTTCTTCCTATATACCCTTTTTCCATCATGTCGCCATTGCGTTATACTTATAACTGGACTTTTGCAAATTAGGTCAAACCCAACCGTAATGTGATATGGTCAAGACCGTAGGAATAATCGGTGACTTGTTCGATCACCCAGGCGATGGTGGATCGCATGGTTTCGCGCATTACCGCCCGACAGGCTTCGCCGATGGTCGTCAGTTTGCGGAGGGCCCATGTTTTCGCACGGTTCGGCCCGAGTTGATCCATGAGCAGAGTGTACGCCAGCATGACCAAGTACATGTGCCGGGTCTGGCCTTGGCCGTCGCGCAGCTGACAATCTCCCATGCCCAACTCCTGCTTTCCGTCCCGATGAAAGGTCTCCGTTCCTGTCCAGCGATATTTGTAAACCAAGAGAATCCGCACCACGTCCCAGGCGACACGGTTGGTTATCAAAATCTTGCAGGGTTGTTTGTCTCGTTTGTTGTCCCAAATAATTACGATCCGTACCTTGTGGTTGACTCCGGGTATATGCAAGCAAACGGTGAAATGCCATTGTTGCTCTCGTCCGCGATGGAACGATTTGCGGGTTTCGGGATCGATCTCGGCGGCGAGTTCGTCGGCGCGGATCACTTTGCCCTTCCATTCGACCTTGCGATTGAACTTCAAGTCGCCGACATAGCCGCGAGGCCGGTCGAAACGGTCCCTCTTGGAATGAATGTGGTTCAGTATCTCCGCGTTGGTGAAATAGCTGTCGAAAGTGAAGTCCCCGGGAATTTCCCGCTCGCATACCCAATCGACCAATTGGCAACAGAGCTTGGTATGATCGAAGAATTTCTCTCCGGTGGCCTCGCATTGCTCCCGCTTGCGGAAGCGGCGGAATTCCAGGGGATAGTGCTTCCCGCTGGAGCACACGTAGTTGGCGAACAGATAATCGTGGGCGATTTTGTTTCGCTGATCGGCGTGATCCCAGAACCATCCTGCGTCTTTGATGTACTTTCCGTCGTGGTCGATCAGCACGTTGTCGATGGCAATGACCCCGCGGTCCGTATATTGAGTGCTGGAATCCCGCTGCAACCATTCCAACCGCCGTTGGTTGAGGGTTTCCGCGTCCCAATCCACTTCGGTCAAGAATTTGTTGAGGCAGGATTGGTCGGTGGTCTGGGCAAACTCCCGATTGATCCCCAGGACCGACTTCCGCTCCGCAATCATCAGTCCTGTAAGATACTCCGCGAAATGCCTTCGCTGCGGTTCGTTGGCAAACAAATCTCCGAACTGCTCCATAGCGTCCCGAACGACTTGAGGAAACTCGATGATCCCTGGCATGACTGCACCATCCTTGGTTGTGAAGTGCCATCCCAAACACCACCGAATTAAACGCAATTTTACCCATTTTGACAAGACCAAACAACAGTTTGCAAAAGTCCAGTTATAACCATCCTGTCACTGCCGATCGCTAAGCTAATTAAACCTATGCCCAACATCACCCCCAATCTCTTATCCTCCAATCATTCGTCATTCTGCATTTAAATAACCTCCGTGTCCTTCGTGAACTTCGTGGAAAAAATTCCAAAAACTGCCAAAATGAAGAACTATTCCAATTCAACCTCGTAACTTTTTTCTAGCGTATTTACACCTATAGCTTTTCATATCTGATTATCCCACAATCACTTAACTCCGCCCCCCTTGTTGTGTTCGACAAAATCATCAATTTTCGACTTTTCTGAAATAATTCATTTTCAAAAACCTCATGAGGAAAAATTCCAACTCCCTAACCTCTCAATAACTTGCGCATATCGCCACACCATAAAACCCGCTGCTTTCTTTCACAGCACCAAAATGCCTAAAAAAACGGCACCATAACCCCTTATTTTCCAACCCCTTAACCCCGGCCCCCCAAGACGTAATTTCGCTTTTCTTCGTATCCCGGAAACAATTCCCAACCCCCTGATGAAAAACCTGAACCCTGAACCCTGAACCCCGAACCCTACAAATCCAGTACCCCGGTTATCCGCCCGCTCTGGCAAGATACTGTATCATCGGCGCATGCTCGGCGACGATGCGCACGATTTCAAATCCCGCGCCTTAAGCAGCCCTTCCATGATCCACGTGAGTGTGCTGTATTCCTTGGCCACGTGTCCGACGGCCCCCTCGCGCAAGGACTCGGGCATGGCGTTTATGAA
Source organism: Pirellulales bacterium (assembly GCA_963838495.1). Classification (GTDB taxonomy): domain Bacteria; phylum Planctomycetota; class Planctomycetia; order Pirellulales; family Thermoguttaceae; genus JBEKIK01. The sequence goes on from CAWIRC010000002.1 coordinate 428,333, forward strand.
AGTCTCGAAATTCGGCGCAGGACTTTGTCCCTCCCATGAAAACACTATGTCGTTCAAAAGAAAAAGCCCGCCAGGCTTTAGCGCCCGTCGTACGTTTTCCAAAGCGAACGCCTTCCACAAATCCGGCAGATGGTGCAGCACGGCCACCGATACCGCCGCATCATACGCCCAGGGAGCGGACGAAAAAGTCAAAAAACCGGCCCGGCAAAACTCGATCCCGCTCACCCCTTCCGACTCCGCCCGGCCTTGGGCATACCTCAGCATCGCCGGCGACACGTCCAAGGCGGTCACCCGATGCCCCGCCTTTGCCGCCGCTATCGCAAAATGACCCGTGCCGGTGCCGATCTCCAAAATCCGCGAATTGCCCGTCAAGGCAAGCTCCGCCAATATCGCCGCGTCCTCCGCGGCCAGGTCGCGGAACTCGCCCATCCGCCGCTCGTATCTTTCCACTTCCGCCCCATCGGAATAATCGGTCCCCACTTGTTGAAATTCGTCCCACTGCCAGGCAAGTCGAAGGCCCATGCGTATTGTTCTCCTGTCAATTCCCTTTTATTTGGCCGATTTGTCCTTTTTCTCCGCCGCTATTTTCTGATAGCTTTTCTCGATCACCTCGAAATCATCCTGGCTGGTGTTCGTCTTTACGAATCTTTCCGCCAACTGCCTGGCGGTGTTTTCAAATTCCTCGTCCGGCTTTATATGCATCACGTCGTTTTGCTGCAAAGATAGCTGTATGTTGTTATACCAGATAGTCCGCGCCATCTCGTAATATTTTTCATATATCGCCCGCACTTCGGCATTGCTTTTATTCTGAGATATGGCCGCATCCAGTTCCTTTTCCAGTTCCGCGTCCAATTCGCCGGGCATGTGCGGAGCGCTAAGTGCGGCCTTGGCCCAGTCCGTGGCCAGGTCGTTCAAGAAGGAAGTCCGTTTTTGCACAAGCTCCGCATATCTTTCAGCATTCTCATTTTTCTCTTTTATATCGGCGGTTAATGTTTTTTCCTCCTCGATGAGTTTCTTCACTTCGGCCTCTTTCTTGGCCAGCTCTTTCTTCTGCGATTCTATCGCGTTCAGGGCCTCTCGAATCTTTTTCTCCCTCGCGGCTATCTCGTTTTCTTTTTCACTGATCTTTTCCAGCGTCTCTTGATTGTGTTGCAGCGTATCCTGGTTGATTTTTTGTTGCTCCATCAGTTTCTGGGCCGCATCGTCGCTGGTTGAACAGCCGGACGCCAACAACAACATTCCCAGGACAACTGACAAGAATAACCGCATGTTTTGAACCCTCTTAAAAAGGTGGCATCGGTCTGCAAAACAAAAGCCGAGAATTTGCGTTGATAAAAACTACCCCGGCGTTCGTTGGTCCACCTCCACGAAATTATCGCTCTTGCCGGGGCCCGCAAATCGTTGAACCCATTTTACTGAAAACGAACGTGAAATTCCATATTGATTCTCGAATGTAAACATGCCCAAGAAATCCCCAAAAAATATCGCAAAAATCACGCGTCGTTATAGTAGCGCCATTTATCGCAAAATCCGGCGAAAATCGCGCCCAGGCATGAGTTCCAAGCCCGCCCCCAAAAAAAGAAGGGGGCGGCAGTTTAACTGCCGCCCCAACTATATTTTTAAATCCGCCATAGTTTTTTATAACGATCTGCCCACCGCCCACTGTCCACTGCCCACTATCCGCTCTCAGTGATCCATTGTCAACTTACCCTGCCCCTTTATCCTATCCGTGTTGCGTATCAGACGATTTGGCCGGCGACTCGGGAAGTTCCACCCCCGAATCCGCCGAACTGGAATCCCTGTCGATGATGGTTTTGTCGGAATTGTGGTCTCCCTCATCATAGGCCAGCTCTTCTTTAATAAACTGCTCCACTTTCTCCACGGACTGGCCGCCCACAAGCTTCCGCCGGATCCAGCCCCGCCCGGTCCTGCGATACATCACCAATTGAGGGACCGGACCGCCGCCCGTGAGTTCCTTGGCCAGTTCGCTGTCCCTGTCGGCGTTAACCTGGGCAAAGGCCACTCTCTTGAACAATCCCCGCTCCCGTAATTTGGGCAATACGTTTCTTTTCATCGACTGGCACGGTCCGCACCAATCGGTGCTGACCATGACCATCATCGGTTTGCCGGTTTCGGCAATTTCGCGTCGGGCTTCGGCGTAACTCTCGGCACTATCGGTCCCGGGCGAGGCCAGCAAGACAGTTTGCACAAGCGCAGCGCAGAGTGTTAGTGTCATTGTAATGGTCTCCTTTTCTTATCTTTCAAGGTAGGATGTTTGGCGGGTAAGGCGTCTGGCGTTCGTTAACTAATTAAGGCTTTTGGCTGGGATACGGACACCATAATGGAATTTCTTACCCACGCGAGGTTACGGAGAATGTACCTGGGTCAAAAAAATTGACAAGGGGGGCGCAGGGAAATTTAACGCCTGGATAATTTGGATAATTTTCTTACCCCGCCAATTGACCGCCTTCCATAGACATCTGGCCGGGATGCAAATAACCATCTTATTCAAGCGTCTTTTCAGATCACGCGACGTAAGTCCCGTTTTTTAAGGAAGTTCGGCAAACATCCGATTGTGTATTCCAAATTCAAGACGATATAATTAATTATCCCCAAAATTTATAATCATAAAAATAAACAATAAATAATTGTTTATAATATTTTTTTCAATATGAGGCGTTATGAAGCTTCGCATCGGCTTGGTGGGCTTGGGCGACGTGTGGCAAACCCGACACGCCCCCGCACTGCGCACAATGTCCGACCGCTTCGAGGTCCACGCCGTCTGCGACCAGGTCGCCCATAGGGCCGAACAAGTCGCCGCCGAATTCAATGCCAATGCCGTGGACGGGTATCGCTCCCTTGCCATGCGCGAAGATATCGACGCCGTGCTCCTCCTCTCGCCCCAGTGGTACGGGGCCTTGCCCATCCTGGCCGCCTGCGAATCCGGCAAGGCCGTCTACTGCGCCGCCGGATTGGACCTGGAATTCGAGGAAGCCGAATTGGTCAAAAACCGGGTGGTCGAATCGGGCATCGCCTTCATGGCCGAATTTCCCCGCCGCCACTCCCCGGCCACCATCCGCCTTAAGGAACTGATCGCCACCCGCTTGGGCATGCCGCGCCTGGTGTTCTGCCATCAGCGTTCGGCCGCCCAGCCCACCGGCCATTGCCTGCCCGTTCGCCCGCCCGAGCATTTCGCCGCCCGGCACCTGGTCGAACTGGTCGATTGGTGCTGCTACGTGATCGACCAAAAACCGAGCATGGTTACGGGGCTGATGCATCGAACCGGCTGCAATGCCCCCGACGACGACTACCAGATGATGAGCCTGGATTTTTCCGAGCCCGCTCATCCCGGCTCCGGCCCGGTGGCCCAAATAAGCTGCGGCCGCTACATCCCCGCCGAGTGGCAGGAGGCCATCACTTACCGCCCATTGGCATACATGCAGATCTCCTGCGCGAACGGCGTCGCCTTCGTCGATCTGCCCGCCACGCTGGTCTGGTTCGACGAAGCCGGCCGGCACGTGGAATCGCTCGACAGCGAACGCCCCATCGGCGAGCAAATGCTCACCCAATTCTATCGGGCCGTTACCAGCCTGGTCCGCCAAACCACCGACCTGGAAGACGCCTACCGCGCCCTATACATAGTCCGCGAAGCCCGCCGCAGCCACCAAGAAGGCCGCCGTATCGCACTGTAGATTCCCTTACCTTGCGCTGTGAACATAGAATAGTTCTGCCCCCTTTCTTACCGGGATTTTGCGGGACGCCTTTTTGATGTGTTGCATTTTTAGGGTTTTGTTGCGGGGCGGAAACGGTGTTGGGTTTTGGAGTTGTGGAAAGTGGTGTGAACGGAACTTCGATGGGCTCAATGGAGGGGTGTTGCGTGGTAGGGGTTTTTACGTGGGTTTTTTCGGTACACTAATCTCCGCTAATCGGCGCTGATAAGAGCGACGGCATAGGGAGCGGCGTCGATTGTAAGGAGGTAGTTGGCCTAGTTTCAAGAGGAATCTTTGGGCATTTTCGCAAACACAACGAAGGATGTTTTTGTGGAGATGATCGATTAGAATGAATGCATATGGGCCGGCTAGTGACCTGCCAAAGCGATCACTGCTGGGCAAGCCAGCAGTGGCACCCGAGCGACGAGATTGATCGTGCCGGAAGGATTATAGGGGACACCTGGTATGAATGAGCGGGAGTTCATAGCTGACCTTGTTCAAGAACTGAACTTACAGCTAGGCGACTGCGTGGTGGCAACTCATAAAAGCATTCTCTACAACCTCACTATCGACGACGATGGCCGAGTGCGGATGGGCGTGGATGAGGAAGGTGAGCCGATTCGGGGAAGGGGCAAGGGCTTTGAGCAAGACTTTCTCATTTATGAGAACCCTGGCTCCTCGTACGCAAACCCGGTCATTCCCAGGGTCATCGCAGAGGTCAAGTATAACCACGTAACTACGCATGACGCGATCGTTTACAGCGAGAAAGCAAGGCGGATAAGGGCAGTGTATCCATACGTACGTTACGGACTTATACTTGGTGGGTTCTCATGTATTCCTGGTCGTGTTCTCCGCTTAGGAGAGGGGTTCGATTACATACTTGCGATCGTTCATCCGTTGCAGTCAAAAGACGTGCTCTATGTACGTAACCTCTTAACCGAGGAACTTGATGCTTCCCGTGCGCTTGCTCGAATCGCGTTCGGAAGGAAACAGATCGCGAGCTTTCGACGCAAAATTGAGATCCTATGATTACACTCAGCCGGCCAATGCACAGGGCCGGCATTGTATGCTCTGCGGCGCTTCATCAAGCCATATAGATCAAAAAAGGGATCAAAAGATCAAAAAAGGGGTCAGAACTATTTATCTTTCATTTTTTAACCGTTTTGGGCAGGCAGGGAGATGGAATTATCAAATCTGTTAATAGAAAATTGTATTGACTCCTTTTTCACTCATTCCTTTTTCACTCCCATGGGGCAAATTCCGGAAATTCCGGGGGAAATTCCGGGGACACAATACCAGTATCGGTAAAATAGTCAAGGAACGTCTCAATATCAATCCGTCCTACCGATCCAATTTCAAAAATCGTGCGCGAATGGGCCGAGCAATCTTTTCATGGTCGCCACGCCCGGCAAGCGATTGATTCGCATCAGCAGCCGCCAATCAAGACGATTTATTAGTTCCTGGTAGCGGGCTTCTTGTTGGGCGATTGTTAATCGCTGGTTCTGTGATTCTTCTTTCAGATCGCGGACTGCTTCCCGGAGGATTCGTATTTCCAGTTTCTGATTTTCGACGTTTTCCACGCTCGGATTGGCGGCATCCACGCTGATGGGATGGTCGAAGCATTCCAGGTCAAACGCCCGCATGATTTTCAAGCGGTTTGCAATCCATTCGATAGTCAGCTCCGGAGACGTTTGAGATGCGCGGGAAATGGCGGAATCGAGAAGATCGAGGAACGCGCCGATGCGGAAGGAAGTCCGCCACTTGCGGCCGTTTTTTTCCTCGAAATAGCGGCGGTTCTTGCGGAAAAGTTCGCTGGCGTCCCAGCGGCCGAAGCTGGCGCTGCCCTTGTGATAGATAAAAACGCCTTCCAGGCAGGCCAGCTTGAAGCCCTGATCGCCCGCCCGCACGCAAAAATCGTCGTCCTCGAAAAATCCCAGCCCAAAATTCTCGTCCAGAAGGCCGATCTTCTGAAAAACCTCTTTGCGGATCATCACGCAGAAAAAACCCAGCAAGGCGGTGTAAAACCAACTGTTTTCATGCCGCGAGGCATATTGGCGCCCGGCCTGAATCACCGACTCCGGTTCCCCGGCAGGCAGATATATCACCTGCTCGTTGCCCACCGTGTTGGAGACCGGTCCCAGCAAGCCCACCTCCTCGTGCGCGGCGGCAAAGGCCAGCATCTTGTCCAGCCAATGATCCGTGACCCGCGTGTCGCTGTTTAAGAGCACATAGAAATCGGCCTCGGCCGCGCGGATTCCAACGTTGTTCCCGCCGGCAAAGCCCTTGTTTTCGGTATTGAAAACGAGCTTGAGATTCACGTGCCGCGCCTGCAATTCTCGCAGATACTCCCGGGTATTGTCCGTGGAGGCGTTGTCCACGACCAAAACCTCGAAGTCGCAAGAGTTTTGCGCGGCGAAAATGCTCTCCAGGCAGGGTTTCGTCGTCTCTTCCAACGAATTGTACGACAAAACAATAATCGCGGCTTGGCTCATGAGCGAATGCACTCAACGGCGAATAAAAAATAATTTGTGATGCAGGCGTCTCGCCTGCATTATGCGGCCGACCATGGCTTCGCGACGGCGCCCGCAGCCGCACCACAAACAACTGCTCAGCCTGTTAAAACCGGAGCTTCTGTTTTGCGGAAAACAGGTCCGGCTTGTTCGCACAACTGAAAATACAAATCGGCAATCGGCCTGGGCAATGCGGCGTCGGGCGAGCCGTCTTCCCAGCGATTGTTGCGCAAATGTTCTTTACAGGTGCCCGATAGTCCTTCGTGCAGGGCAGGGGATTGCGTCAGGCCCAGAAAATCCCCGATCCGCGCGATCTCCACCGCCGGATCGGCAAAATGCGAATCGTAATGTGTTATTATCCGCTCGGCCGGCGTCGTGGCCGCAAGCAGACTGGACTGATACACCCGCCAAAGCTCCAGCCCGGCGGAAATCGGCATCTGGTTCCGCCGCTTCAACGATTGCGCCACCTCCCCGGGATGGCGCAGACAAACGATTATTCTTAAGCCGGGTATCAACCTTTTCCAAAAAGGAAGCGTGAGCGAAGTCCGCGGGTCTTTCCACCCCCAAACTCCAAAACCCCTCCGCTTGCGAAGAAGTTTTTTTGCCTTGCGGCGAATTGACAATAGATCGCGCGACCTTTCCCAGCCCTGTTCAACCAAAGGCGGCGCATCCCAAGCCCCGGAAAAATGCCGCAATATCTCGTCGTTCAGCCCGACAAACCCGTCGTCCTCCCAAAAACCGTCGCGATTGTCCGCCGCAAACACCCTGAGGACCTTTTCCGGGCCCATGTAAACGCCCAAGCGGCTTATGAGTTGCGAGACCATGGAAGTCCCGCTGCGGTGCATCCCGCACACGCAAACCACGGTTTGTTCCGGCCTCGCCGCGCCGGGCTTAATCCAGTTCTTTAATTTCTTCCAACCACAGGCGAATTTCATTGTCGTACTCGCTGGCCAAATCGACCTTGATGAGCTGCCTGTGAAAACTGGCGGCTCCCTCCTTCACCAAATCGGCGGCCTCGGCGCTGGGAAAACGCCGCATGGGATCGGGCGCAACCAGCCCGCGGCAAAAATTCATCAGCAAATCGTTGCGCACGATCTCTTCCGGCAGAATGTGCGGCAGACGCTGCGCCAGAAATCGCTTGGCCTCCAACAGGTCGCGAAAATTCGTCAGCCCCGAAAACGTGCGGCGCCCCGGAAAGCATCTCGATCAGTACGTACCCCAGGCTGGCCAGGTCCGAACGCGGCGTGCAGTCGCCGCCTTCCAGAACCTCCGGAGCGGCATAAGTGGGGGTGCACGTCCGCCGCGAGGGCGCTTGCTTCAGGTCGATTGCGGAGCCCAAATCCACGATCTTGGCATTGCCCGTACGCTTGAGCATGATGTTCGAAGGCTTTAAATCGCCGTGCACGATGTCTTCGCGGTGCAGCGCCGCCAGGGCTGCCAGGCAATCGCGGACCACCGCCATGGCGATCCCCGGTTTCAGCCGCGGCTGGATCGGCCCCTCGGTCACGATCACCCGATTGATGTAATCCCATCGCTTGTTGCTTACCCGATGATGCACCTGCTCCAGCATCTTGCGGGTCAGGAGCCGGGCAAGGTCGAATCCATCTACCCATTCCATCTCCATCATGCGGATCCGGTCCCGCTCCACCCAATTGTGCACGTCCAGCAGGTTGTCCTGTTGGATTTGCGATACCCGGCCCGCCACCTGCGCCATCCGCCCCATGGCCTCGTCGTAAGCCCGCTCGTCTTCATATCGTTCCGGAGAAAATATTTTAAGCGCAACCGGCAGGGTGAAACCGTCCGTGCCGCGGCGCTCGGTCAAGTACACAACGCCCTGACCCCCGGACCCCAACAAGTTCATCAGCCTGTGATGTTGGGTCCAACTCAGGCGCTGTTCATCTAGGATGCCGCGGTATCGGGTCAATAGTTCGTCTGGACATCGAGTAACCTGATGCCCGCCCCAGGTCCTGGTGGCGCTTCCCTCGAGAAACGTCGTGCTGCACATGAGACACCTTTAGTTGAGGAATTGAAATTGGCACGCAGGGCGGGTCTATCAGGCCTCCAAGCCTATTGCCCGCTCTGCCAGGAAACGAGATTGAACGTCCAAACTCGCTTGTCAGGAGAGAAAACTGGCCATGTAAACTCACCCCATTTTAACTTTTCCAATCCCGGTTTACTAGAGGAAATTTTGGCCGAATACACAATTAGTGGGGGATCAAACATCTGAAATCATCAATTGTCCATTGTTAAGCTAATAATGAATGGACGAACGCCGTAACTCCCTTTAAATCCGGTTGTTACATCATACCAAATTCCAATGAGATCACTGCGATCCTATTTCCACTGTCTGTCCAATTGATGGCAGATTGAACGGTTCATAGCCTTGGGAACCTACCTGAAGCCAGCGAAACGATGGATCATCCAGCGGCACGCGAAACCTAAAACGTATCGCCGCAGGTCGGCCGTCGGCCGTCAGTTCGGAGATCTCAATGTCCACAAAGCTCAGATTGATGATCTGGTCCAATCTCAAGGGATTGTCTTCGCTGCGGAAGAACCGGTCGACAATCTGCCTGGCGTATTGCGGCGATATTACCGGCGGATTAGTGCCTTCCGGCCATTGGCCTGGCGGCGGAAGATACCCGCCTCGAACTCGAACTACGAGCGTCCGCTCATCGGTCCGAGTGATGCTCGCCGAAACACTGGAATTTGTCAGGTACAGGCACTTATGCGAAAACGGCCTTCCCTCGTAATTGCGCACTAATCTTATGTAGCCTTCTCCCAGAAACGACTTCGGATTGACAATCACCAGGTTCTGATTGGCCAACTGCGGATCATCGGGAAACGTGTACAGGAGCGAAGTAATCGCCGGTCCCAAGGACTTTATCGCGAAGATTGTAAAGACGAAAATTGCCGGCGCAATCACCACGTGAATAGCCACCATCAGGCCAGCGAAAACGCGTGCCGGCCAGCGCCATAGGGTGGATAGTGGCAGCCAAAAAGACCGCTCCTTCAGCCCACCCAGAAATTGAGCCAAAAGACCCATTCCCCCCAGTCCGACCAACATCAGGTGCCGATCCATCGGCAGAGCGACGGACACAGGCAGGATCGAAAATAGCATACCTAGTGTCCAGAACCGCGCCATCGCGTCGCGCACGACCAGCGGCCAAAGCATCACGGCCACCAGCGCCAGGAACAGTAAGGCCCAAAGCCAATGGATCTGAAATGCCCAAGGCGACCATGCAATGCTGATGTCGGACGGCGGCAGTCCCCATTGCGCCAGCAATAGGATCGGCCCGTAGCGCACCAAGTGATGTAAATACCCAACCGGATTGTGGGCGGGATCACTATAAACATCTAATCCGGAGATGCCGTAGCCGCACGTTATATATATGACGTACCAGACCAGTCCGACAACGACATACGGCAACAGCGATAACAACCGGCTGCGCCGCGGTGCGATATCGAGCAATAGGGCATAGGCCAACAAGTATCCACCGGTAGATGCCACCGATTCCTTGGCCATTAGGCCGATTGCCAATAACAGAGGACCTAGAAATCTGCCGGCACGCCAGCCGTCGCGGCGCCAGCGGTCATGGGCAATTAACGTCACAACACCGAAGACTCCCGATAGCAACGTGTTCCGGTCGGCCACCCAGCCGGCTGAAAGCACGTGGGCGTCATCTAAAGTGAACAGCAATGCCGCCAATGCCGCGATCCACAGTGCGTGCGTGCGCCTATCAGCCGGCGGTACAGCACTGCGGCAGACCAGATCAGAATGGCAAACCATAGCAGGCTTTGTACGTGCATCAGCCAGGGGTATTGCGGCCAGAGACGGTAGTCGAATACATGAGTGGCTGACGATAACGGTCGCCAGAGGGCCGCGCGGCACTGGAGATCGATCCACCAAGGCATATAGCCGGACTCGACCAGATTTCGCGTGCGCTGCGGATCGCCGTCCAGCCAGACGAACAAGTCCCAAGGATTGGAGGGTGCGCCATCGCCCATTTGGCCCTTGGTCGTGATAGACCACATCGAGAAATCATCGGCCAGCAAGCCGGTCCATAACGAAGGCATCGCTAGGATCAACCCCAGGCCGACGAGCATGACCGGATAACGCCATCGCAACAACCACAGGCAGATTCGCTTTAGCATAGGCGGTTGGGGCTATTCTGAAATTACACTTTGATTGTTTTTCACCAAATAGGGTATCCAATCCCGCGGATAGGAAAGCCCAGATGCTTGTCCGATAAATAATTAATCAGCGGCTCGCCGCTTTGCCAGCGAACCAGGTTCTGGCAGAACAAATCCGTCATCCTATCGATTCGCCATGCCGCCTGACCGCCCACGTGCGGAGTAATAATCACATTAGGCATGTCCCATAGCCTGCTGGTAGCCGGCAACGGCTCCGGCTCGGTAACATCCATTACCGCCCCGGCCAAGTGGCCGCTCTCCAGGGCCGCCACCAGGTCGTCGTGTACCACCAAAGGCCCCCGGGCCATGTTGACCAAAAGCGACCCACGTTTCATCTTTGCCATTGCTGCGGTGTCCAACATATTTCTGGTTTCTGCATAAAGCGGCAAAGATAATATCAGAAAATCCACCAGCGGAAGCAGGTCGCCCAATCGCTCGGCCGGCCAAATCGCTTCCACCTTCTCCGGCTTGTCGATCGGGAACAAGTCCGTGGCCAGAATCCTGGTTTTAAAAGGCGCCAACACCTCCACCAGTCGCCGCCCGTTCCCGCCCATTCCCACGATGCCTACCGTGCCCCGGGTCAAATCCCTGGTCGGCCGGCGGATGAATTCCCTTTTCTGCTGCGCTCGGAAATACGCTGGCAAACTACGCGTCCATGCCGTTATCAAGGCTATGGTGTGCTCTGCAACCTGATCGGCCAACACCCCAGACGCGCTCGTGACAACTATCTCCGACGCGATCACCGACGGCACTAGGCAGTGATCCATCCCCGCCGCCGAGGATTGAATCCATCGCAGTCGGCCCTGGCGCACCACCCCGTCCCAATCCACCGGCACTTTGGCATGTCCGCAAAAGATGTCGGCCGCAAAAAGCTCCTCGGCCACGTGCTCCTGCCCCGCGTCCACGATCTCGGCCCCAGGCATGGCTGCGGCGACCTGTGCGATGTGTTTGGCTTCCACAGGATAACAAAGAACAATGCGCATGGCGGTATTTTATCCCTAATGTAAGCTAATGGACATTATGCTGGGGCAGCAGTTGAACTGCTGCCCCCACATAGAAACCCCCGCTACCAGTGGTGGGGTTGGTAATCCACTAATTTTACATCCTGGCAGAGTAATATTTTAGCGGATAAAATACAAGTTCCAGTGTTGTCCAATTTGAAATTTGCAATTTGCAATTGTCAATTTGCAATATTCGCGGCCGCTGGGCACCACTGCCGGCTTGCCCGGTAGTGTGCAAACACGGTTGGACAAGCGGGCACCGACCGCAGGTTGGTCGTGGCGCCCGCCCCGGATTAGGAGGTGTACCCTGAACGGAAACAAACGCGTCAATAAATTCTCCATCGGCCTGACGGCTGTTTTGGCGCTGGTGGTGCTGCGCTTGTGTCTGGGCTGCCATTTCCTCTACGAAGGCCTGTGCAAGATCATACATCGCGACCAGTTCACCGCCGAACCCTTTCTCAGCCAGGCCAAAGGGCCCCTGGCTGGTTTTTTTTACGCCTTGATCCCCGACATCGACGGGCGCCAACGACTGCACATCGTCAAGGATGATAACGGTAAAAAACGCGTCAACTCCGACCCCATCGCCGCCCGCTGGAACCAGTACCGCCAGGACCTGGTGAATTATCTCAAACCACGGGACGAAACCGATCAGGCCGCCGCCAGGGCACTGCAAAAATTCGATTCCCAGGCCGAAAAAACCTATCTCCAATTCAAAAAATCCCTGGAGGCCTATCTCGCCGCCAATCTGGAAGGCATCGAGGCCTATTTCGCCGCGCTCGACCGCTTCCAGCAAAATCCCGAGGCCGGCCAGGACGCCCCATTCCAAAAGCAGCGCCGCTGGGACCGCATGATGGAACTACGCGCCCAGGCCAACCTCTGGATCAAGGAAATCGAAGCCCAGGAAGCCTCCTATAAAAAAGCCCTATACGAATCGATGGACGAAAAACAGCGGGAAAAAATCGCCGCCATGCCCGCCAATTGGAAATTCTGGCAGTGGGACCGCATTGAGCAGATCAACTTCGCCGTCACCTACGCCCTTACAGCCATCGGCCTCTGCCTGATCCTCGGACTCTTCACCCGGCCCGCGGCCTTGGGCGGCGCGCTGTTTATGTGCTTCGTGGTCATGACCCAGCCCGCCTGGCCCACCATTTATCCGCCCGACCCGCCCATCGTCGGCCACGCGCTCCTGATTAACAAGGATTTCATCGAAATGGTCGCCTTGCTGCTGATCGCCGCCTCAGGCGCAGGCCGCTGGGGCGGCCTCGACTTCTTTCGGCGCCGTTGTCGTACCAAACCGGCTTGTAAAAAAGGAAACCCCAATATCAACTAAGAGCTTCTAACAGAATGAAATGAAACGGGACTTTGTGTGCCACTGCTTGGTCACAAGCAGTGTTTTTTCGCTGTTTTTGACGGCACTGCTTGCAAGCAAGGCACCGACCGAAGGTTGGTCGTGGCATACGTCATTTTGTTATACGCCCTAAATTACCCGTAACAAAAGTCGCTAAGCCCACGGGTTGCAACCCGTGGGCTTGATCAGTCTTTATTTACTTTCGCGGAATCTATTTACATGACGCCCAAGCTTCCCCCAAATAAAATACCCGCCCCGCAACCGCAAAAACCCGCCGGCGATTTCTCCCGCCGCGATTTCCTCAAAGGCACTCTGGCCGCGGGAGTTGTCGTGGGCGGAGGTTTGGGGGCCTTCTATTTCGGTTACGAAAAATCGCTCGGCGCCCCGTCCGCGTGGGCGTCATCGGCACAGGCGACCAATGCGGCGTGCTCCTCGGCGCGATCAATCCCGCCTTCGTAGAGGTGAAATCCATCGCCGACATCCGCCCTTACAGCATCTGGCTGGCCTTTAACGGCGATCATTACTCCCAGGCCGCCCTGAAGCTCAAGCCCGGGCTCGCGGCAAAATACGGCTGGAAAAACGAAAACCAAGCCCGCAAACACGTCCGGTCTACGGCGGTTACCTGGGACTGATCGAAAATGCCAAGGCCGACGGCCTGGAGGCCGTGATCATCGCCTTGCCCTTGCATCTGCACGCCGAGGCCGCCATCGCCGCCATGAAGGCCGGCTTGCACGTGCTTCACCGAAAAACTCATGGCCCACAGCGTCCACGAGTGCAAGGAAATGGCCCGCGTCGCCAAGCAGACCGGTCTGATCTTGGCCATCGGCCATCAACGCCACTACAACATCCTCTACGCCAATGCCGTGGACGCGATCCGGCAAGGGCTCCTGGGCGAGGTGCATTACATCCGCGCACAGTGGCATCGGGGAAACATGCCCGGCAACGATTCCTGGCAGCCGCCCCTTCCGCCCAGACGTAAAGCCGAACGATCCCCACGGCGACGAACTGTTGAAAAGACTGCAAAACTGGCAAAAAGAACTGGAAAAGGCCGCCGGCCGGGATATCGAAGTCTGGCTGCTGAAAATCGACCAACTCAAGCATCAAATCGCCAGATAAAATGGTCGCCGCCGAAAAATACGGTTATCAAAGCCACCAGATCAAAGACGCCTCGGGCAAAGTCATATACGAGGCCCCGCCCATCGAGGAAGTTGATCCGCTGGCGCTTGTGGGATCGCACCGGCGGCAGGCTTGATGGCCGAATTGGGCAGCCATCAGCTCGACGCGGCCGGTCTATACGTCGCCGCGGCCCACGACGGCAACAAACAATATCCGCTTGCCATCGCCGCCTCGGCCGGCCGGCCATCTGTTCCCGCCCGACCGCGAAGCCGACGATCACGTCTACTGCATCCTGGAATTCCCGGCGCCGGGCTACGATCCCAAGGACACCCATGAAAAACCAAAATAAAATCGGCGTCCAATACGCCGCCGTCAACGGCAACGACTTCGGCGGATACGGCGAAATCGTCTACGGCACAAAGCGAACACTGCATTTTAGAACGCGAACGGGCCTTAAGCATCGTTCCCGATCCTACGGCCGCCGTCAACATCTCCATCTCCGCCGGCAAGCCCGCCGTACTCGACACCCAAGCCAGCGACTACACCGACGCGACCGCCGCCAAGGCCGCCGCCGACACGGACGCAAATCGCGGCTACAAAGAAGAAATCGAACACTGGGCCTGGTGCATCCGCAATCCGGCCCCCGAAAACAAGCCCCGCTGCCATCCCGCGGTGGCCCTGTGCGACGCGGCAATCGTCCATGCGGCAAACATCTCCGCCCGCGAAGGCCGGCCCATCCAATTCAAGGAAGAGTGGTTCGCCATCGATAACGACGATACCCCCGAAGATATCGCCCCCAATCTGAACCGCTATAAATGACAAATTTAAATGAAGAATCAAAAATTCAAAATCCAGAATGACACATGAAGAATGCCCAGTGACTATCGCCTTTCTCTAGCCCAGGCGTTTACGCCTGGTCGGAAAATTATAAATGCCGCCTTTCTCTAGCCCAGGCGTTTACGCCTGGGTCGGAAAGTCGCCTACATTTTTTAATGTCAATCCCGTTTACGGGATTCCTTTATCAACGCCTATAGCCGCCCCTTAAGGGGCTGGATGAAAAAAAGATTATAGAATTCTCACCCAGGCGTAAACGCCTGGGCTAGGGAAAAATACTGTAAATGAAAAATCACTCCCCACTGTCCACTGACCACTAACCACTATCCACTAAAATGTACCTGACTCCCGAGCAACGAGCAATCGGCAAGGAAAATTTCAACGCCGCCGTAGGCAGCAAGCCCATCCGCCGCGATTTGCTCAAAAAAACCATCGATAACGACGTCGCCTCCGGCAACGGCCTGGGCGCGTTGTACTTCGGCTACGGCAAATCGCTCGACGAGCCGGTCCGCGTGGGCGTGATCGGCACCGGCGACGAAGGAAGCGTGCTGATCGGGGCGATCAATCCCAAGTTCATCGCCGTCAAGTCCATCGCCGACATCCGGCCCTACAACGTCTGGCGGGCGTTCCACGGCGACTATTACAGCGACAACGCCCGCAAAGTCCGCCCCGGCCTGATGAGCGTCTACGGCTGGAAGACCGAGGACGAGGCCCGAAAGAACGTCAAGGTCTACGGCCCGTACGAGGAATTGATCGAAAACGCCAAGCAGGACGGCATCGAGGCGGTGATCATCGCCTTGCCCCTGCACCTGCACGCCCCGGCGGCAATCGCCGCCATGAAGGCCGGCCTGCACGTGATCACCGAGAAACTGATGGCCCACAGCGTCCACGAGTGCAAGGAAATGGCCCGCGTCGCCAAGCAGACCGGCCTGCTCCTGGCCACCGGCCACCAGCGGCACTACAACATCCTCTACGACAACGCCGTGGAGATGATCCGCCAGGGGCTGTTGGGCGAGCTGCACTACATCCGCGCCCAATGGCACCGCGGCAACCTGCCCGGCAACGACAGTTGGCAGCAGCCCATGCCCAAGGCCGCCAAGCCCGACGACCCCCTGGCCGGCGAGCTGGAACGAAATCTCCGCGATTGGACGAAAAAACTCGATCAATTGAAAAAAGAAAACAGTAAAGTCGGCGGCCGATTGGGAGAAGCGGGTCGCCCAGGTCAAGGCCCAGATCGAAGACGCCGTGGTAAATGCGAAGAAGTACGGCTACGAAGACCTGGAACTCAAGGACGCCGTAGGGCAAGGCGATCTACGACCGCCCGGCCATCGAGGAGCTGATCCGCTGGCGGCTGTGGGACCGCACCGGCGGCGGGCTGATGGCCGAATTGGGCAGCCACCAACTCGACGCGGCGAGCATCTTCATCGCCGCCGTGCACGGCGGGCAGAAGCAGATCCGCTGAACGTCTCCGCCGCCGGCAGCCGCCCGCTCTTCCCGCCCGATCGCGACGTGGAAGACCACGTGTTTTGCGTTTTCGAGTTTCCCGCCCCCGGCTACGACGCCAACGACCCGCAGGCCGCGAAAAAGAAGATCGGCGTGCAATACGCCTCGATCAACGGCAACGGCTTCGGCGGCTACGGCGAAACCGTCTTCGGCACCGAAGGCACGCTGCTTGCTGGAGACCGAGAAGGAAGCCATGCTCTTCAAGACCGGCGAGACCGACGGCAAAACAAAGGTTGTCACCGGGCAAAGACGCCAAGAACAAGTCCCGCCCGGCCCTGCAATCGACGACGCCGGCGATCCCGAATCGGCCGCCATCGGCGCACTCGGCACCTGCCCGCCGAACGCGGCTACACCGAGGAACTTGAGCACTGGGCCTGGTGCGTCCGCAATCGCGACCCGGAAAACCAGCCCCGCTGCCCGCCCAAGGTGGCACTAGGCGACGCCGTGATCGCGCTGGTGACCAACATGGCCGCCCGCCAAGGCGCTCGCATCGAGTTCAAAAAGGATTGGTTCGACGTCGATAGCGACGAAACCCCGGAAAATGTCAAGCCTGATTTAAACCGATATAGTTAAGCCAAGCCCGAAACATGGGATTTTTACCCTTTTTCCATTCTGAAGAAAAAGACAAGGGGAAATCTTCGCCCCCCGCGGAGCCGCTCAAATCCCCCGTCGCTATCGTCGAGGAAATGGATAATCTTTACGTCCTCATCCGCGGCGCCCTTTACGCCAATGGCCTCAACGACGCGAAATCGGCGTTCCAAGAAAAGAATTACCCCCAGGCTTTCAGGTCGGTGCGGGAAACAGGCGAACTCTACCGCCGCATGCACTTGCAAGTCCTCAAACAAGAACCCGAAAAGGCCGGCGGCGGAAAAAAAGAAATCCAAAAATTCCGCGACAAGCAGGCCAAGATAAAAGACGTGCTCGCGCGCTTTGACGGACTGGTCCATCAACTGGAAAAAATGGCCAAATTGCAGCCGGATGTACCCAAGAAACCGATTGCAGCCGCTGCCCAGCCTGCCCATCCCGCCGCCCAAGTTTCCCAGGAAACCCAGGCAAGCGTTGCCCACGACGCTATTGACCAACAGAAAGACCTTGTCTCGCATATTATCGACACAGGCTCGTTTACCCAACTCCAAACCGCCGCCCAGTTAACCGGCCTCTTGCCCAGCGCCGACGGCATCGGTTTCGTCCGCGATCACGAATTCCGCACGGGAAAATACCAGGAGGCCTTCGAGCGGATCGACGTTTTTTTCATGCACCTGAAAACCGCCGCCGAACAGCGCCAGCGCACACTCCGCCAGGATGAACGCGATTATAAAAGCGGAATCCTCAAAATGTCGCCCAAACAGTGGCTCATAAAACAGCAAAACGACACGGCGCAAACCCAACGAATCGACCGGGCCCTCCGCTATTGCACGCGGATTTTGGACGGCCTGCGTATAATGATAACATCCGGCCTCGATTCCCCGCTGTAAAACTCGGCCCGATGATGAAATAGATTTAAAGCCTATCCCAAAAGTCCCCTCTCCCTTTGCGAGAGGGTTAGGGTGAGGGCTGAATTGTCGTGAATTCGTAATTCTACTTTCTTTATGTGTTTGGAGTTTTATGTTTTGGGATAGCCTCTTATTATTTCTTTGCTAAAAATTAAATATTTCTTATTGCAAAGGAGTTCCGCCGTGGTCCTTGTAGAATTCAGCGTCTTCCCGCTGGGCAAAAACGAAAGCGTCGGCGATTACGTGGCCCGCTGCCTGAAAATCGTCGAGCAAAGCGGCCTGGAATACCAGTGCCACGCCATGGGCACCACGATCGAAGGCGATCTGGACCAGGTCCTCGGCGTGGTTAAGCGATGCGTCGAGGAACTGGCCTCCGATTGTAATCGCGTCGAATGCGCCATGAAACTCGATTATCGCAAAGGCTACGCCGGGGAATTGAAATCAAGACTCTCTAGGGTCGAAAAACGCCTGGGCCATGCGCTCAATAAATAACTCCTGCAACGCGATTGAACAGCCCGTGCATTGAGCGCGGGAACGACATGCAGTATAATATTCTTACAACCGCGTTTTTACCCAATCCAAGGCCATTTCCCCCCCGTGCGTTCCCGTGCAAGCCACAACAATCATAAAAACGATTGGTCCTTCTTTTATACTCCTAATTTTCCTTTCGGCCCTAGCCGCACCCGCCCTGGGCGATGACGATAAGCCCACGGTACTCATCGGACCCGACGCCGAGCCCATGCAAACCGGCAAATTCGAACCCACATGGGAGTCCTTAAGCCAATACCAGGCGCCCCAGTGGTTTCGCGACGCCAAGTTCGGCATCTGGGCGCATTGGGTCGCGCAGTGCCAGCCCGAGCAGGGCGATTGGTACGCCAGAAAAATGTATATCGAGACCGAGCGGCAGGCCAAATTCCACCGCGAAAATTACGGCCATCCCTCAAAATTCGGCTTCAAAGACGTAATCAACCTCTGGAAGGCCGAAAACTGGGACCCCGACAAACTCATGGCCCTTTACAAAAGGGCAGGGGCCCAATATTTCATCGCCCTGGCCAACCATCACGACAACTTCGACAATTTCGATAGCAAATATCAGCCCTGGAACTCCGTCAATATCGGCCCCAAAAAAGACCTCATCGCCGCCTGGGCCAAGGCCGCCCGCAACCAAGGCCTCCGCTTCGGCGTCAGCCTGCACGCCTCTCACGCCTGGACCTGGTATGAAGTCGCACAAGGATCGGACAAAACAGGGCCTTTCGCCGGCGTGCCCTACGACGGCAATCTCACCAAGGCCGACGGCAACGGCCAGTGGTGGGACGGCCTCGACCCCCAAGATCTCTACGCCCAAAACCACACGCCCAGCAAAACCAGCAAAACCCACGACCTCTGGGGCTGGGACCCGAACAAAGGTTGCAGCATTCCCAATGCCGCATACTGCGAAAAATTCTATAACCGCACCGTGGACCTGATCAATAAATATCACTCCGACCTCGTCTATTTCGACGACACCGCCTTGCCCCTCTGGCCCGTAAGCGACGCCGGACTCCGCATCGCCGCCCACTTCTACAACAGCAACATGCTCTGGCACGGCGGAAACCTCGAAGCCGTCCTAAACGCCAAAATCCTCGACCAACAACAGCGCAAATGCATGGTCTGGGACATCGAACGCGGACAGAGCAACCGCATCGAACCCTTCGTCTGGCAAACCGATACCTGCATCGGCGGCTGGCATTACGACCAGGCGATCTTCGAAAGGCATCGCTATAAAACAGCTAAAACGGTGATCCAGATGCTCTCCGACATCGTCAGCAAAAACGGCAACCTGCTCCTCAGCATCCCCGTTCGCGCCGACGGCACCATCGACTCCGAAGAGTTAAAAATCGTCGAGGACATCGCCGCTTGGATGGACGTGAACCGCCAGTGCATCTTCGCCACCCGGCCCTGGAAAATATTCGGCGAAGGCCCGGCCATCGAATCGGCCCCGCCTTTAAGCAATCAAGGCTTCAACGAAGGCAAGGGCAAGCCCTTCACCGCCCAGGACGTCCGCTTCACCCAAAAAGACGATGCACTCTACGCCATCGTCATGGAACAGCCCACGCAATCCCTTAAGATCAAGTCCCTGGGCAAACAATCGAAGCTCCTAGATAAACGCATTGCCAGCGTCCAATTGCTCGGCGCCGACGAAAATATCCGCTGGTCGCAGGACGATGACGCACTGACCATCGAGCCGGTAAAAGAAAAGCTCTCCGACTCCGCCGTGGTCTTCAAAATACAGTTAATGTGGAATGTGTTTGAATTTTAACCGATTTGATGACAATAAATTAGTCTGTATAATCCTCTGGTATAAGAATGATATGCTTATAAAGACCATCGGATTCGGTTTGTACGTCATAACATGTATCATCGGCCTGGGCCAGCTTTTTTTTGGAGCCTTCCTTGGATTCGCGGGTTTAGGTCCAGACGGATCTGTTAGTTCTGTGAATCTTCGCATATGGGGTATGGCAAACTTTGTTTTGGGAATCATATATTTGACTCCCGTTCTGGCCTTCTCGCGTAAATCATGGATATTTGGCTATGTTATGGCAGCCATTTTTATCACTGTTGTCGGCGTGTGGAGTTTCATGACTGAAAAAAGTGTTATCTGGAATTCGTGGATGGATTGGATGCTCCTGGCTTTATTAATGTTAGCCTGCCCGTTGACGCTGGCCGGCATCGCTTTTGTTCAACAAGAATAATGCATTGAAAATGCCGATCCAAATATTGACTAAATCGTCTCAATCGAATATCTTTGTTCCATGTCGTGCATGATCTGTTTAGATCTCAAAGGAATGATGTTTTATGCCGCGATTTACCATGGAAACGTCGCACAGCCTGAGCCGGGAAGAGGCCACAAGGCGAT
The DNA here is from genome assembly GCA_963838495.1 of Pirellulales bacterium. GTDB lineage: Bacteria > Planctomycetota > Planctomycetia > Pirellulales > Thermoguttaceae > JBEKIK01. The sequence continues at coordinate 448,935 of CAWIRC010000002.1, forward strand.
TGAAAGAAAAATTCATCACCGTACGCGATCGCTACGGCTCCCATGTCGACAACCTGAACGAAAACTGGACCGATCACACCTTTTACTTCGCCTTCAAGGCCATGGGCATGGGCGTCACCGGCACCGTGCAAGTCGAAGACGCCAGCGTGATACTAGATGTACGCCTGCCCCTGGCGATAATGCTCTTCAAATCCGCCATCGAACGGCAAATCCGCCAGGAATTAAACGGCCTCCTGGCCTGATATATAACCGGTAATCGAAAAGTTAATACCGCGCGAAATAGCCGGCGGCTAACAGCCGCCGGAATGTTTAAAAATCCAATCCTTATCTTCATCTCCTGATCGTCAATCCGCAACCGGTGAAAAAACCGTCCGCCGCCTCGCTAAGCCCCACCCCCGCCGACCAATCCAACTGGAAGTTCGGCGTCACCAGGTACGTAAATCCGGCGTCGTAATAAAATGCCGGGCGGTTGTCATCAAAATCGCGGCGGAGGAATCCGGCCCACTCGTTGAACATGTGCAGCTTCTCCGTCAGTTCATACTCCACGCACATGGCCTGCAGAAACTGCGAAAATCGGTCGCCCGACTCGGCGGTCCACCAACTCCCGCTGCTGCAATTCAGCGACAGCTTTTTCGTGATCTCCCAACTGTAAAGATAGCTGACCGCGGCGTTAACCTGCCTGCTGCTCAGCTCCGGGGATCCCACCGGCGCCGAAACCATAACCAGAAGCGCCGATTGAGGCCGACATTTGTCCTGTTGGCTCAATGCATACTTGAACCCTATCTCCATGTCGGTGCTCCCGTCCTCGCCCACAATCCGCCCTGTGTGCCGATCCGTAAAACGCTCGAACACCATCCCCTCGTCCCAGGCCACGCGCAGCTCCAGCCGTTCGGCCACCCCGTAACGCACCAAAAGTTCCGGCAAATCATGGGCATCGTGCCCCGGATCGCCGTCAACGGCCTGGGTGAATTTATACCCGCTCTCGATTTGCAGCCGCCTGTAACCGACCGTGGCGCTGCTGTCGGTAAAGTCCGGCCGATCGCTTTCCAACGGCTTTTCTTTCTCCTCTTCTTCTTCGCCCCCGCCATTATCCTTTTCACCGTTCTCTTTTTCTACCTGCTTCTCCTCCCCTTTCCCATCCTCGTTTTTTTCCTTTTCCGGCCACGTCATCAGACGAGTCAGGATGGGGCAATTCCAAAACGCCATCGGCTCCTCCGATAAACGTGACTTTTCCAAACGCGCCGAGTTTTCCGTTGCTCGCAAATTGACCAAAGGCATGACAAGCAGGCAGCAAGCTGCCAAAAATGTGCAAATCGCCTTGGAAATGGCCTTCTTAATCACAGAATCTGCTCCATTTTTTGAGCCAAGTGCCCCTAAATTATGAAGGCCAATTGCACGTATTTAGTCCCTTATTACCTGTATATCGGCTTTTTTGGCGCCGACAAATGAATCCGCCCCCTTTAAGGATTCTGCCCCCTAGTACACGGCACAATTAAATATGTGGATGTTGGGCTGGCAGTTGTACTGCCAGCCCAGGGCGACAGTACAACTATCGCCCCAACTGATTCACAAAATTAGCCGTGGCGGTTTACTAGAGAAGAAAATCAGCCAAATTAATGCGTGTCACAGATATTGTCCCAAGGCCTTGGGTAATTCTTCAAAATGAAACAGGCGTTTGTAATCCAGCAGGCCCGCCAATGCCCGCGAGTACACCCTGTATCCGTGTTCTTCCAGTACTGAAATCGGATTCAATCCGCCGATCACCACCACGCCGATGCGCCCGGGGGTCACTGGTAATCCGAGCACTGGCTGGTCGGGCCATCCTATCGTCATGAATCCGCCCAATCCTATGGCCGACACGCGCCCGGCCAACTTCACCGTCAAATCGCGGCAATTCTCGGGCATCTCGCGAAAACCGGCCCCAATCAAACCATTGCCGTCCTTTATCGCCCCGCGATAATTGGTCATCCCGCTGCGGATGAACACCTCCAGGGGATCTATGCTTGTGCCGTCATAATGGATCATCTCCACAAATCTGGTCGGCTGCCCGTCCCGCAATTCCAAAAGCCCGCCAAACCTGGATGTAGTCGGCACACCGTGCTTCATCAGCACTCCGTTGAGCGTGATCGAGCAAACCGTGCAGAATCCCAATTTGTCGGCGGGAATGGTCCATTCGCCCAAAGTTTCTCCAGGCGGAAGCAGCGCCAACAGGCTGCCCATGGCGTACTTTCTGGCAAACACTTTGCACACGTCGTCCACGCAGGCCGCCAGTTGCCTGGGATCCACCAGCGACATGTTTACAACCACCAGGCCCGTGCGCTTGTCCATGTCGAAAGTCATGCTGTAGGCCATCTGGTCGATTTTCGCGGACAAGTACCCCACGCGGCTGAAGGCATGCACTGCGCGGAGTTCGTTAAGCCCTTTTTCCGTGATCATCCGCCGCTTGCCGCGAGGCGCGGTCAGGCCTTCCGCGTCGAGTTCGGCAAGATATAGCGGCACGGCTCGCTCGCTTAGATTATGCCCCGCGGCCGACAGGAATTGCGTCAAAGTCACCGAATGTGCGGGTGCGCCGATCTTGTTGAGCGCCCCAAGGATGGCCGCGCGATTTCGTTCTTTTTTATCCGTACCCGACGGCATTTCTCATCTTCCTCTTGTTTCTCACGCTCCGGCGTGGGAACCTTTTTAACAAGACATTGCTTCGCCTTCAAACTCGAAATAAAGCCTCCAAATATGCACGCGTGAGAATTTTTTCACCATGCCCTGACTTACGCTCCGGCAGGCACTTTTTTCCAAATGTGCGAGCAAATTTCAGGCAAAAACTTTATTCGGCAATTTTACCATATCCATGCGAAATGTAAAACTGAAATCGGTACAAATGCGGCAAAATTGCCGTTTTTAGAGCAATTTTCCTTTGCCCCTTAGGACGAAAAAAAGCCTTAATCTCCCATGCCGCTTCCATTTAGCTCTCCTATTTAGTATACTACCAACCCGTTACATCGGCAACGAATTGCCGATACTCTACCGCTCCTGTGATGATTTAAATATCTCATTTGCCCCTGACCGGCAAGGGCAAGGACATGTCGAGATGGAAGGCCTCCATGCGCCTGGTAATCTTCGATATCGGTGGAGATGCAATACAACCATGTCACATCTTTAATACCCGTTAAATAATTCAAGGAGAAATTCATGTCACAAATTACTTGTGATGCCGTCGATTATTCAACATCGCCCGACTGTTCCTCGCAGATTGATGAATTCATGAATAATCTTGTCACACGCAATCCAGGCGAATTGGAATTCCATCAAGCGGTGCGCGAGGTAGTCGAGACCGTGATGCCTGTGGTTGAAGCTAATCGCGCTTACCGCAAGTACAAGATTCTCGAACGCATGACCGAGCCCGAGAGGGTAATCATGTTCCGCGTTCCATGGGTCGATGATCAGGGTGAAATACAGATAAACCGCGGTTATCGAGTACAAATGAACAGCGCAATCGGGCCTTACAAGGGCGGAATTCGCTTGCATCCCACGGTCAATCTCGGCGTGCTGAAATTCCTGGCCTTCGAGCAGGTGTTGAAAAACAGCTTGACTACGCTTTCCATGGGCGGCGCAAAAGGCGGATCAGATTTCGATCCCAAGGGAAAGAGCGACAATGAAGTAATGTGCTTCTGCCAATCGTTTATGAACGAGTTGTATCGGCACATAGGGCCCGATACCGACGTTCCGGCCGGTGACATCGGAGTTGGCGGGCGCGAGATCGGCTACCTCTTCGGCCAATACAAGAAGATCGCGAATCGCTTTTGCGGCGTGCTTACCGGCAAGGGTATGTGCTACGGCGGTTCACTAATTCGTCCTGAAGCGACCGGTTACGGCGCGGTATATTTCGCCAAAAACATGTTGTCAACACGCGGGTTGGAATTGGCTGGGAAAAAGGCCGTCGTTTCCGGCTCGGGAAATGTCGCTCAGCACACGATCGAAAAACTACTCGAATACGGCGTGAAGGTTCTTACCTTATCCGATTCCGACGGCACTATTGTGGATGAAGACGGCATCAACGCCGAAAAACTTGCTTGGGTGATGGATCTTAAAAACAACCGCCGCGGCCGCATTGCCGAGTATGCCGAGCAATACAAAAAGGCCAAGTTTCTTGCCCGCAAGAAACCCTGGAATGTGCCCTGCGACCTGGCTTTTCCCAGCGCTACTCAAAATGAGATTGACAAAGCGGACGCCGAGGCGCTTGTGTCCAACGGTTGCATCTGTGTCTCGGAAGGGGCGAACATGCCCACTACTCCAAAAGGCGTGGATGTTTTCCTGAATGCGAAAATCCTATACGGACCGGGAAAGGCGGCGAACGCCGGAGGCGTGGCCGTTTCCGGCTTGGAAATGACCCAAAATGCCGGAGTTATGAACTGGCCCCGGGAAGAAGTTGACAACCGGTTGAGCCAGATCATGCATTCGATCCATGAAAATTGCGTGAAATACGGCAAAAACGGTTCTTATATCAATTATGTGCAAGGCGCCAATCGAGCCGGATTCATAAAAGTGGCCGATGCCATGCTCCAACAAGGTATTGTTTGATTAATTCTCTGAAATTTCCTCGCGAGTCACCGGTGGTTGCGTTGCACATCTCCGCATCCACCGGAGGACTTTTTATATCACAGTCTGACATGTTATATGCTGTGAATTATGCTTGACACTCAACTAAGTACTGGGCTTCCGGGCTTGGACCAGGTCTTTAAAGGCCTTATTCCCGGAGACAATCTCGTCTGGCAAGTCGATTCCCTTGATGACTTTGCCCCCTTTGCGGTGCCTTTTTGCCAACATGCCCTCAGGCAGGGAAGAAAAGTGGTCTATTTTCGGTTTGCCGATCATCCGCCTCTGGTTCCAGAGGAACTGGGCATAACTGTAAAAAAGTTGAATACTTATAAAGGATTCGAGCAATTTATAAAAGAGATTCATTCCGTGATTCATGAGGCGGGGGCGGGCGCATATTTCGTATTCGATTGCTTATCCACCCTGGCTGACGCCTGGTTCAGCGATCGTATGCTCGGCAATTTTTTTATGCTGACCTGCCCTTACGTGCTCGATCGCCAGGCAATGGCCTATTTCCCCTTGCTCAGGAACGGACATAGCTTCCATGCCACGCGCCCCATTGCGATGACCACGCAAATTCTTGTCGACGTCTACAGCCACCGCGGATTGTTGTACATTCATCCCTTGAAAGTCCAGCACCGGTACTCGCCTACTATGTACATGCTGCATGTGTGGCAGGGCGATGACTTTAAACCCGTGACCCAGAGCGCTATAATCGCCGAAATCTTGACGTCCTTGCCCTGGGCGGGGCTGGAATCGGTGCGATTCCGATTGGGTAGATGGAACCGCAGTTTTTTGCAAGCCGAGGAGCTTTGGGAGGAAATACAGCGCGGACACCAGCCTCCCGAAGAAGCGGACAAAGTGCTGCCCAGCTTGCTCCAAATGATCATCTCCCGCGACCAGCGCGTCCTGCAACTCATCGCAAACTATTTCACTCTGGCCGACGTGCTGGCCATCTGGAGGCGCATGATCGGCACCGGATTGATCGGAGGAAAATCATTGGGCATGCTCTTGGCCAGAGCCATCTTGTCCAAGTCCGATCCCTACTGGAACGACATTCTGGAAGCCCATGATTCCTTCTTCATCGGCTCTGACGTGTTTTATTCCTTCCTGGTCGAAAACGGCTGCTGGTGGCTGCGGCAAAAACAACAGGACCCCCGCACGTTTCTCAACGAAGTTGACGAGGCGCGCCGGCGAATCCTGCTCGGCGTCTTTCCCGATTATATTGTTAAAGAATTCGCCGAAATGCTGGATTATTTCGGCCAGTCGCCCATCATCGTTCGCTCCAGCAGTCTGTTGGAAGATAATTACGGCAACGCATTCTCCGGAAAGTATGAGAGCGAGTTTTGCGCCAATCAAGGCCCTCACGAAAAACGGCTGCAAGATTTCATCTCCGCCGTAAAAGCCATATACGCCAGTTCGATGAGCGAAAAGGCCTTGCTCTATCGCGCCCAGCGGAAATTGCTCGACCGCGACGAGCAAATGTCCATTTTAGTCCAACGTGTATCGGGGCAATGGAGCGGCGGCCTGTTTTATCCCCATGCGGCCGGCGTAGGTCTCTCCTTGAATCCCTATGTATGGAATAAAAACATCGATCCCCGGGCGGGAGTGTTGCGCCTGGTCTTCGGCCTGGGAACCCGCGCCGTGAACCGCTCAGACGACGATTATACGCGAGTCGTCGCCTTGAATACCCCCCAACTCCGCCCGGAAGGTGATTTCGACAAAATGCGGCAATACTCGCAACGCAAGGTTGACGTGCTGGATATGGCCTCTAATCAACTAGTGTCCAAAGACTTTCGCGATGTTGTGCGGGTAAGCACCGATTTGCCCTTACCCATCGTCACTACAGCGACCGGAGGCGGCGCCGCGCTGCCGCCGGGATCTTCCGCGGCTACCGCTCCCGATGCCACATTGACTTTCGATCACATGCTCTCGCAAACGTTTTTTGTCGCGGATATGCGGCTGATGCTCGATACGCTCCACAAGGCGTATGAATATCCGGTTGATGTCGAATTCACAGCCAACTTTTCCTCGCCCGACAACTTCAAGATCAACCTGGTTCAGTGCCGGCCCTTGCAAGTCGCCTCAAGTGAGGCTATGGTTGAATTGCCCCAATTCACGTCACGCGAAAATCTGCTCCTCGATGCGCATGGTGCCGTGATCGGTACAGGCCGCGCTTTGAATATCGACCGTTTCGTATACGTCTCTCCCGCGTCTTATGGAATTCTCCCCATCCAAGATAAATACTCAGTGGCGCGACTGATAGGCAAGCTCCTCCACATCGACGATTCTAAACCGCGGAATATCATGCTGCTCGGTCCCGGGACGATGGGGAACTTCCACGCCGTCGCTGGGTGTGCCTGTCGTCTTTGCCGAAATCGATAATATTTCCGTCCTCTGCGAAATCGTCGCCATGCGCGACGACCTGATTCCAGACGTCTCACTGGGAACGCATTTTTTTAATGATATTGTTGAGATGGATATCCTCTATCTGGCCTTGTTTCCCCAACGCCAAGAGAACTATTGGAATCAGTCCTTTTTCGAGCAGTCGCCCAACCAACTCTCGACCTTGATGCCGGAGGCAGAGGACTGGTCGCATGTAATACGCGTGATCGACATAAAACCGCCTTCCTTTAATGAGGAAAGTATACAATTGCTGTCCGATAACCTCGCGCAACGCGTGGTCTGTTTTAACAAGACTTCACAATAAATGATCGGAAATAGAGAAACAAAACACGTTCTCTACTGCCATATAATGAGTAGTTTCGCCGGGGTGAGGCGTGACTGCCCATTTATATAGTCTTCTACAAAATGACCATTATGAAATGAGCAGCAGCCGTATTTTTTATTTTAGCGGCGCGATGTTTACCTGCTCGTAGTTCCGGCACTGCGCTAAAACGCCTAGCCAGGCATCCCAAAATTTCACGATGGAATAGCGTCTTGGCCGAATATGTAGTCGGCGAGCTTGGCGTCGCCACCATGGAACTGAAATGGGGCCAAGGCGCCAAGATCTATTTGTTGACCATCGACGGCGCCGGACGGCGGCACCGGCATGAGCCCCTGGCGCATGATGGTCGAATGGGGCATTCCCACCTTTTATCTCCAGTGCATGACCAACGAATTGGTCGCAATGCTGCGGAAAAAAGGCGCCTTCATCCCCGATATCGCCATGGCCGGCGGCTTCTCCACCGAAGACCACATCTTCAAAGTCCTGGCTATGGGCGCTCCCCATACCAAGGCCGTGTGCATGGGCCGGGCACTGATGATCCCCGGCATGGTCGGCAAAAACTTCGACGAGTGGCTGAAAACCAACAAACTCCCCAAGGAAATCAAGCCCTTCGGCAATTCCAAGGAAGAACTCTTCGTTTGCTACGAAGAGTAAAGGCCAAGTACGGCAAGGACACCGACTCCATGCCCCTGGGAGCAATCGCGCTTTTCAGCTTCGTGCAGAAACTTCGCGTCGGTCTCCAGCAGTTGATGGCCGGCGCACGGCGCTTCAATACCTCCTGCATATCCCGCGACGACCTGTGCACGCTCACCGAGGAAGCGGCAAAAATCAGCCGCATCCCCTACGTCATGGACGCTTACCGTGCCCAAGCCGTGGAAGTCATGAACGGAAACGGCGCGGCCTAGGCCCGCGGCATGCATTCGCAGCGGCAGTTAACCCGCTGCTCCAAATTATTATTGCGATCCGACGTTTATCAGAGATCGTTGCCAGCCTAATGTATAAATCAGAACGCATAACGAGGAATTTATTCGCCTCGTTATGCGTTTTTTTATTCGGCCAAAATCAATGCGGGAATGCTGCTTTGTTTTTTAATCCACAGAAACGTACTCTAAATAGGTATCTCCCTTCCCAGTAAGCACTTATGCAAATCGTAAAAAGAGAAAATCGTAGCAAAAACGGTTCCCGGCGGGATTTATAGAGATTGTTGTTGGATTAAGAATAATCAGATAGTTGCGCCCGCAGAATTCTGCTAAAATACGATTTCCAGGGATCACTATCGAAAACTACCTATTCTCGGGAAAAGGAGTTCATCGGCTGCATCTTAGCGAGTGCAACAATCTCCAAGGAAAGCATTTATGGATGGCGATTTCCAGCAGGCGCAGCCCGAGTCCCATGACCCTGGAATAAATTTCTCCGGGCCCGTGGAAAACGCACAATCAGAAGATCTTTCAAGTCTCCCGCCTGATTCCGGCAACCGTCAAAAAGATAATCGAGAAAAATGGGGTCGGAATTCCGCAAACAGTCTGCCCACGCTGGCCCGGCAGCGCCGTCTTGACCTTTGGGACGATCGTCTGTTGCAGTTTTTCACGCCGCGGCGCCTGTTGTCGCTTCCTCCGCTCTGGCGCTACTCCTTGGCTGTCCTCGTCGTAGCCGCGGCTACCGCCTTGCGCTGGGCCGTGATTCCCTGGATGGGAACCCTCGTCGCCTACAACTTCGCCCTTATCGCGGTGGTTATTAACACCTTGCTCCTGGGAATCGGGCCGGGATTGCTCTCCGTCTTGTTGGGTGACGTCGCGGTCGAAGTCTTTATCGTCGGATCACTCCCCACGATGTTCGAGGCGACCACGCTGATCAGGTTTGGCGTGGCCGCGATAATTGGCGTTTTCATATGTTGCATACTTCACACCATCCGCGTCGCACAAATCAAGGCGCAAGCCAGCGAGGCCCGGCTGGCCGCCTTCGCCGCCGCCACCTTCGAAGGGATCATCGAAAGCAAAGACGGGCGGATAGTGGATTGCAACGAGCAGTTCGCCCGCATGGCCGGCCTATCGCCGGCCGAGCTGAAAGGCATGCCCATCGCCGACCTCATCGCCCCCGATGACCGCCAGCGCGTAATGGCAAATATCCGCGAAAACCGCGAATCGATCATCGAACATGCCATGCTCCTGAAAAACGGCACTCGCATCACCGTCGAAGCCCACGGCCGCCCCGTGTCCCCCGGTAGCTCCACCCGCCACACGACCGTCTGCAACATCACCGATCGAAAGCGAGCCGAGGAGGCCTTGCGCGAAAGCGAGGCACGCCGCAAGGTGGCCGAAGCCCTCCAAGCCGAACGCATTCGTTTCAACAGCGTGCTCGACATGCTCCCCGCTTACGTGGTCCTCTTGTCGCCCGATTATCACGTGCCCTTTGCCAACCGCTTTTTCGAGGAACGATTCGGAAAGTCCAACGGCAAACGCTGCTTCGAATATCTATTCAATCGCAGCGAACCTTGCGAGAACTGCGAAACGTTCAAGGTCTTCGAAACCAACGCCCCCCATCATTGGCAGTGGACCGGGCCCGACGGCCGCAACTACGACATTCACGACTTCCCCTTCACCGACGCCGACGGCTCCCCCATGATCATGGAAATGGGAATCGACATCACCCAATGGCGCCTGGCTGAAGCGGCAATCCAGGAATTAAACGAAAATCTGGAAAAACGCGTGGCCGAACGAACCGAGGAACTGCGCCAAAGCCAGGATTTGATGCGGGCCGTTACCGACAACTCGCCCGACGCCATCTATGTCAAGGACCGCCAAAGCCGGTGGCTGATGGCCAACCCCGCCGTGCTGCGGATCGTCGGCAAAACAGCCGAGCAAGCCCTGGGAAAAACAGACTCGGATCTCTACGCCAACCCCGAAATTGGCCGCGCGATCCTCGACAACGACCGCCGCATCTTGGAGTCCGGCCGGCCCCAGGCCTTCGAGGAAATCGCCGACGCGCCCGAGGGCAGGCGAACGTTTCTTTCCATCAAGGCACCGTGGCGCAACGCAAAAGGCGACATAATCGGCGTCATCGGCATCTCTCGCGACATCACCGATCGCAAACGGGCCGAAGAATCTCTGCACGCCAGCGTGCAAAGATTCTACACCACCCTTTCCAGCATGTATGGCAGCATCATTCTCGTCAATAATGAAGGAAAGGTTGAATTCGCCAACCAGTCGTTCTGCGATCTTTTCAATCTCAAAGGTCCTGCCAAAGACCTCATCGGACTCACTTCAAACGACATAATTGATAAGGTCAAAAACAGTTATGAACAACCCGAGGAGGCGATTATCCGCATCCGTGAAATGGTCGCCCGGGCACGACCCGTTATAGGCGAAGAAGTCGCCCTCTGCGGCGGCCGCACCTGCCTTCGCGATTTCATCCCCATCGACTTGGGCGGGAAACCCTTTGGAAGGTTATGGCATCATATCGACATCACCGATCGCAAGCGGGCCGAGGAGGCCCTCATCCAGGCCAAGGCCGCCGCCGAGGCCGCCAACGAGGCCAAAAGCCAGTTCCTCGCCAACATCAGCCACGAACTCCGCACACCCATGAACGCCATCCTCGGCATGATCGACGTGGCCCTGCCAAAGGCCGCTGATGCCACCGTCAAGGATTGTCTGAAAACCGCCAAGGGCTCCGCCGACCTACTCTTGACACTCCTCGACGGCCTCCTCGACTCCGCAAAAATCGAATCGGGAAAATTGGAACTCGAATCCGCCCCCTTCAGCCTGCGGCGGATGTTGGATCACCTTACGAGCGTGCTTTCCGTGCGGGCAAGCGAAAAAGGCCTGGCCTTCTACTGCCGCATGCCCGATCAAATCCCCGACGCCGTCATCGGCGACCGCCTCCGCCTCCAGCAAATACTGCTCAACCTCGCCGGCAATGCCATCAAGTTCACCGAACGCGGCGAAGTTGAAATTAGCCTCCGCGTCTCCCCTCGCCCGCTCGCGGAGAGGCGCCAGAGGGTACCCGGGGGTGAGGGCGGAAAAAATCTCCCCTCTCCCTTTGGGAGAGGGGCAAGGGGTGAGGGCGGACGAAACCGTGGACCTCGATTCGCAGTCCGCGACACAGGCATCGGCATCCCGCCCTCCGGCCTGGAGCGTCTTTTCCAGCCCTTTTCCCAAGCCGACGCCTCCATGACCCGGCGTTTCGGCGGCACGGGCCTCGGGCTATCCATCTCAAAAAGCCTCGTGGAGCTGATGGGCGGACGCATCTGGGTCGAAAGCGAACTGGGCAAGGGAAGCACGTTCTACTTCACCGTCCACCTGCCTTTGGCCAGGGAACTGCCACCCGACTTCGAGACTCCCGCCGCCCTCCCCGCCGCCACTTGCGCCACAACTGCGCATCCTGTTGGTCGAAGACAATCCCGCCAACCAGAAATTGGCGACCTACATCTTGCAGGATCGCGGCCATATCGTTGAGATCGCCGGGGATGGCCAGCAGGCAATCCACTTGACCGAGCGGAACCGCTACGAAGTGATCCTCATGGACGTGCAAATGCCCGGAATGAACGGCTTGGAAGCCACGGCCGCCATCCGCAAGCGGGAAATCCAAAGCGGATTGCAGAGTGCCGATCATCGCCATGACGGCCCACGTGATGAAAGGCGACCGGGAACGCTGCCTCGCCGCCGGTATGGACGGCTATCTATCCAAGCCCTTTAACGCCCAAGAGATGATCGGACTGGTGGAGAGTCTCTCCTGCGGCATTGCGCCCAAAATGGAACCTGCCGGCGCGATGCCCATTTCGCCGCAAACTTCACCGCCGGCGCCGCCCCTGTTTTCAATCCCGAAGAGAGCGCTCTCCCACTGCTTCAACAGCAACGACATGGTGCGGCAAATGATCCAGTACTTCTTCGACGAAGTGGACAGCCTCTTCCTGCAAATGCGGGCGGCATTGGAAAAAGGCGACCTCGTCGAAGTCGGCCGCCTCGGACATCACATCAAGGGAACGGTGGTCTATCTCGGAGCCCATCCCGCCAAGGAGGCCGCCCTCCGCGTGGAGCGATTCTGCAAAACAACCGGCGGCGATCCGGCCGACGCACGCCAGGCCGTCGATGCCCTCGAGCACGAGTGCCTGGCGCTTAAGGCCGCACTGGCCGGATATGCCCTGACCACCGAAACCAGCAGTGGCAAATAGGAAATTATACGAAAAGTCCCCTCTCCCTTTGGGAGAGGGTTAGGGTGAGGGCGAAATGTTGCTGAATTATCCAAATTCTATGTATGCAGCGATATAGCGTTGTCGTTTTCCGATAGTTTTTTATTCTTCCTCCTGCTTAGCCAATCGATGACGTAGAAGAACACCGGCGTGAGGAAGATGCCGAACAGCGTCACGCCGAGCATGCCGCTGAAGACGGCCGTGCCCAGCGTGCGCCGCATCTCCGCCCCGGCCCCCTCCGCGATCACCAGCGGCACCACGCCCAAGATGAACGCGAACGAGGTCATCATGATCGGCCGCAGCCGCAGCCGGCAGGCCTCCAGCGTGGCCTCCCGCCGCGCCTTGCCCGCCTCCCGCTGCTGCTTGGCAAACTCCACGATCAAGAATGGCGTTCTTGCTGGCCAGCCCCACCAGCACCACGAAGCCGATCTGCGTGAAGATGTTGACGTCCATCCGCGCCAGCGCCACCCCGGCGATCGAGCACAGCAGGCACATCGGCACCACCAGGATCACCGCCAGCGGCAGCGACCAGCTTTCGTACTGCGCGGCCAGCACCAGGAACACCAGCACCACGGCCAGGGCGAAACACGTACATGGCCGTGTTGCCGGCCAGGATCTGCATCAGCGTCAGCTCGGTCCACTCGAGCCGCATCGCCGCGGGGCAGCTCCTGCCTCGGCCACCTTTTCCATCAGTCCGATCGCCTCGCCCGGAGCTGGTGCCCGGGGCCACGTTGCCGTTGATGGCCGCGGCCGGATACATGTTGTAGCGCGACGACCATCACCGGGCCGCTGATGTCGCGGACCCCGGCCAGCGTGCCCAGCGGCACCATCTGGCCCGGAGTCGTTGCGGACCTTCAGTTGCCGGACGTCGTCGATCGAGTGGCGGAAGCGGGCGTCGGCCTGCACGTTGACCTGCCAGGAGCGGCCGAACTCGTTGAAGTTGTTCACGTAGAGCGAGCCCATGTAGACCTGCAGCGTGTCGAAGACGTCGCTCAGCGACACGCCCATCGACTTCGCCTTGAGCGGTCGATGTCCAGGTAGAGCCAGGGCGTGTCGGCCCGGAGGCTGGTGAACACGCCTTCCAGCCCGGGCGTGTCGTTGCCCTTGGCGACGATCCGGTCGGCGGCCGTCTGGAGTTCGCCGAGGCCGAGGTTGCCGCGGTCCTCGACCATCAAGCTTGAAGCCGCCGGCGTTGCCCAGCCCGTCGACCGGCGGGGCGCCGAAGATCGATACCAGCGGCCTCGCGCATCTCCTCCTGGCATCGCTCGCGCAGCCTGGCGGCGATGGCGTCGGCCGTCTGAGCGCTGCGCCGCGCCGCTTGTCGAACTCCTCGAGCATCACGTACATCGAGCCGAAGTTCGGGGCGTTCGCCCCCAGCAGCAGCGACTGGCCCGAAATGCCCACCGTGTGCGCCACGCCCGGCGTCTCCCGGGCCATCCGCTCGATCCGCTCGCATCACCTCTTGCGTGCGCTCGCACCGACGCCCCGTCGGGCAACTGCACGTTCACCAGCAGATAGCCCTTGTCCTGCTCGGGAATGAAGCCCGTCGGGCACGCAGCGTGAATCCCCAATAGGTCAGGTACAGCAGCCCGCCGTAGACCAGCAGCACGATCACACTGCGTGCGCAGCAGCACGCCCACCGCCCGGCGTATAGAGGCTCGTCGAACTGGCTGAAGCCCCAGTTGAACAGCTTGAAGAACCAGCCGAACAGCCGCGTCCAAGACCACGGTCGAGCGGGTCGCGCTTCGCCCCGTGCGGCTTCAAGAGCAACGCCGCCAGCGCCGGGCTGAGCGTCAGCGAGTTGAACGCCGAGATCACCGTCGAAACGGCGATCGTCAAGGCGAACTGCCGGAAGAACTGGCCCGTGATCCCGCTGATGAACGCGCACGGCACGAACACCGCGCAGAGCACCAGCGCCACCGCGATCACCGGGCCGGTCACTTCGTCCATGGCCTTGACGGCCGCCTCGCGCGGCGGCAAGCCCCTGCGGCCAGCCACCGCTCGACGTTCTCCACCACCACGATCGCGTCGTCCACCACGATGCCGATGGCCAGCACCAGGCCGAACAGCGACAGGTTGTTCAGGCTGAAGCCCATGCCGGCCATCACGGCGAACGTGCCGACGATGGCCACGGGCACGGCGACCAGCGGGATGATCGTCGCCCGCCAGTTCTGCAGGAACACCAGCACCACGAGGGCCACCAGGATCACGCGTCGCGGAGCGTCTTGAGCACCTCGATGATCGACTCGCTGGATGAACGGCGTGGTGTCGTAGACGATCTTGTACTCGACGCCCTCGGGAAACGCGCGCCTTCAGCTCCTCCATCTTGGCGTAGACCGCCTTGGCGGTTTTGATGGCGTTGGAGCCGGGCAATTGGTAGATCGACAGGGCCACCGACGGCTCGGTGTCCAGCGTGCACGACTGGTCGTATTGCTGGGCGCCGAGTTCGAGCCGGGCCACGTCGCGGAGCCGGACCACCGTGGCGTCCTGGCTCTTGCCGGCCCGCCTGGCCGGTCTTCAGGATGATGTCGCCGAACTGCTCCGGCATCGACCAGCCGGCCCAGCGTGCTCATGGTCAACTGGAAGTTCTGGCCCGGCGGCACCGGCTGCTGGCCGATCTGGCCGGCGGCCACCTGGATGTTCTGCTCGTTCAGGGCGTTGACCACGTCGTCGGCGCGTCATGTTGCGGGTGGCCAGCTTCTCCGGGATCGAGCCAGGCCCGCATGCTGTAGTCGCGCTGGCCCAGGAAGGTCACGTCGCCCACGCCGGGCAGCCGCAGCAGTTCGTCCTTGATCTGGATCGTGGCGTAGTTCGACAGGTAGAGATCGTCGCGCAGATAGCGGCCCTGCGTCGTCCTTTTGTCGAGACCAGGTTGACGATCATCATGATGCTGGGCGATTTCTTCTTCACCGCCACGCCCTGCTGCTGCACGATGTCGGGGATCACCGGCATGGCCAACTGCACGCGGTTCTGCACCAGCACCTGGGCGATGTTCAGGTCGGTGCCCAGCTCGAAGGTGACCGTCAGCGTGTAGGCGCCGTCGTTGGTGCACTGCGACGACATGTAGAGCATGTTCTCCACGCCGTTGACCTGCTGCTCGATCGGCGCGGCCACCGTGTCGAGCACCAGTTGGGCGTTGGCCCCCGGATAGCTGGCCGTCACCTGCACCGTGGGCGGCGTGATGTCGGGATACTGGGCGATCGGCAGCATGAACACCGCCAAGCGCGCCGGCCAGCGTGATGACGATCGACAGCACCGCGGCGAAGATCGGACGGTGGATGAAGAAGCGGGAGAGCACGGTAGTCGAGGGTCAGTGGTTAGGGTCGGGGTCGATCAGGTCGTGTCGCACGGTCGGATCGTGCGGCATGTCGCCTGAGAGTCGCGGATCGCGGCAGTACTCGCACGCGTAGGGCATCAGCACTCGCGACCGCTCCGAACGTGCTCGTGACTCGTCCGCCATGCATACTCCGCGCTGGCTCAGCCAATCGATCACGTAGAAGAACACCGGCGTGAGGAAGATGCCGAACAGCGTCACGCCCAGCATGCCGCTGAAGACGGCCGTGCCCAGCGTGCGCCGCATCTCCGCCCCGGCCCCTTCGGCGATCACCAGCGGCACCACGCCCAGGATAAACGCGAACGAGGTCATCATGATCGGCCGCAGCCGCAGCCGGCAGGCCTCCAGCGTCGCCTCGCGCCGCGCCATGCCCGCCTCCCGCTGCTGCTTGGCGAACTCCACGATCAAGATCGCGTTCTTGCTGGCCAGGCCCACCAGCACCACGAAGCCGATCTGCGTGAAGATGTTGATGTCCATCCGCGCCAGGGCCACGCCGGCGATCGAGCACAGCAGGCACATCGGCACCACCAGGATCACCGCCAGCGGCAGCGACCAGCTTTCGTACTGGGCGGCCAGCACCAGAAACACCAGCACCACGGCCAGCACGAAACACGTACATCGGCCGTGTTGCCGGCCAGGATTCTGCATCAAGGTCAGCTCGGTCCACTCGGCAGGCCATGCGTGTCCGGCAGTTCCCGCTCGGCCAGGCTGTTGCATCAGTCGATCGCCTGGCCGGAACTGGTGCCGGGGGCCACGTTGCCGTTGATCGGCGCGGCCGGATACATGTTGTAGCGGGTGATCATCACCGGGCCGGGCACG
This sequence comes from Pirellulales bacterium, assembly GCA_963838495.1. GTDB lineage: Bacteria > Planctomycetota > Planctomycetia > Pirellulales > Thermoguttaceae > JBEKIK01. The sequence continues at coordinate 465,591 of CAWIRC010000002.1, forward strand.
TCGCGTGATGTTCGGCCAGCGGTGTTCAAGCGGGACCATTTCGCCGCTCGCGGTTGCGGACCTTGAGCTTGCCCGACCTCCTCGACGCGGTTGCGGAACGGCCCGTCGGCCTGGAGATTGACCTGCCAGGAGCGGCCGAACTCGTTGAAGTTGTTCACGTACAGCGAGCCCATGTAGACCTGCAGCGTGTTGAACACGTCGCTGACGCTCACGCCCAGCGATTTGACCTTGGTGCGGTCGATGTCCACGTACAACTGCGGCGTGTTCGAGCGGAACAGGGTGAACAGCCCGACCAGGCCCGGCTGGCGGTTGCCGCGCTCGATCAGAGTGTCGGTCATCTGTTGCAGCGACTGCCGGCCCAGCGATCGCCGCGGTCCTCGACCATGAGCTTGAAGCCGCCGGCCGTGCCCAGGCCGTCCACCGGCGGGGCGCCGAACACGCCCACCACCGCCTCCGGGAATTTCTCGTAGCACAGCCTCCGCAGCCGGGCGGCGATCGCCTTGTCGTGCAGCGCGCGGTCGTGCCGCTCGTCGAACGGCTTGAGAATGCACGAACATCGAACCGAAATTCGGCGCGTTGGCCTGCAACAGAATCGACTGGCCCGACACCGCCAGCGTGTGCGCCACGCCGGGCATCGATCGGGCGAGCTCGTCGAGCTGGGCGATCACCTCCTGCGTGCGCTGCACCGACGCCCCGTCGGGCAACTGCACGTTCACCAGCAGATAGCCCTTGTCCTGCTCGGGAATGAAGCCGGCGGGCATCCGCGTGAAGCCCCACCAGGTCAACACCAGCAAGCCCGCCGTAAACCAGCAGCACGATCAAGCTGCCGCGCAGCAGCAGCCCCACCATCCGCGTGTACAGGTCGGTCGATCAGTCGAAACCCCCAGTTGAACAGGCTGTGAAAAACCAGCCACGAGCAGTCAATGCCCGGATCCGAGCAGCGGCCGTGCAGACCGCCGTCGGCAGCGCGTCGCTTCGATGCCGTGCGGCTTCAGCAGCAGCGCGGCCAGCGCCGGACTGAGCGTCAGCGAGTTGAAGGCCGAGATCACCGTCGAGACGGCGATCGTCAAGGCGAACTGCCGGAAAAACTGCCCCGTGATGCCGCTGATGAACGCGCAAGGCACGAACACCGCGCACAGCACCAGCGCCACGGCGATCACCGGGCCGGTCACTTCTTCCATGGCCTTGATCGCCGCCTCTCGCGGCGGCAAGCCCTGCGGCCAGCCACCGCTCCACGTTCTCCACCACCACGATCGCGTCGTCCACCACGATGCCGATGGCCAGCACCAGGCCGAACAGCGAGAGGTTGTTCAGGCTGAAGCCCATGCGCCGCCATCACGGCGAACGTGCCCACGATGGCCACCGGCACGGCGACCAGCGGAATGATCGTCGCCCGCCAGTTCTGCAGGAACACCAGCACCACGATGGCCACCAGGATCATGGCGTCGCGGAGCGTCTTGAGCACCTCGCACGATCGACTCGCGGATGAACGGCGTGGTGTCGTAGTCGATACTGGTAGTCGAGCCCCTCGGGAAAACTCTGCTTCAGCTCCTCCATCTTTTTGCGGATGCCGTCGGCCGGTATCGAGCGCGTTGGCCGTGGGCGTCTGGAAGACGGCCAGGCCGACCGACGGCATGCCCGTCCATACAGGCACGCCTGGTCGTATTGCTGGGCGCCGAGCTCGATCCGGGCCACGTCGCGGAGCCGCACCACCGGCGCGTCCGTGCTGCCCGGCGCCGGCAAGCCGGTCTTGACGACGATCTCGCCGAACTGTTCCGGCTCGACCAGCCGGCCCAGGGCGGTAAAGGTCGGCTGGAAATCCTGCCCGGCCGCCGTAGGCGGCTGGCCGAGCTGCCCGGCCACCACCTGGTTGTTCTGCTCCTGGACCGCCGTGCACCACGTCGTTGGCGGTCATGTTCCGAGCGGCCAGCTTCTCCGGATCGAGCCAGACCCGGATGCTGTAGTCCCGCTCGCCCAGGAAGGTCACGTCGCTCACGCCCGGCAGGCGCAGCAGCTCGTCGCGGACGTGGAGCATGGCGTAGTTCGACAGGTACAAGGTGTCGTAGCGGCCGTCGGGCGAGAAGAGGTTGACCGCCATCAGGATGCTGGGCGTCTTCTTCTTGATGTTGACGCCCTGCTGCTGCACCTGGTCGGGCAACTGCGGCATGGCCAACTGCACGCGGTTCTGCACCTGCACCAGGGCGATCTTCAGAGTCGGTGCCCAGCTCGAACGTCACCGTCAGCACGTAGGCGCCGTCGTTGGTGCACTGCGACGACATGTAGAGCATGTTCTCCACGCCGTTGACCTGCTGCTCGATCGGCGCGGCCACGGTGTCGGCCACCACCTGGGCGTTGGCCCCGGGATAAGAGCACGACACCTGCACCGTCGGCGGCGTGATGTCGGGATACTGGGCGATCGGCAGCGACGGTATCGCCACCGCCCCGGCCAGCACGATGACGATCGACAGCACCGCGGCGAAGATCGGCCGGTCGATGAAGAAGCGGGAGATCATGGATGCCACCTGTCAGCGATCAGGGCATCTGGGTCGGCCGGCGGCTTGGCATCGGCGGGCTTTGTTTTCGGCAGATTTCGTCATCCGCCTTGGCGACATCATCCGCCGTCTTATTGTCGGCCGGTTTCATTTCCGGCGGCCGCGTGTTCTCCCTGCTTCGCCGCCCCAGGTCCGGCCAAGGTCCGCATGTCGACCTCGTCGGCTTGCACCTCGCATCCCCGGCCGGATCCGCTGAAGCCCGTTGACCACCACCCGGTCGCCGGCTTTCAGCCCCTCTTCGATCGCTTGCAGGCCGTCGAACACCATCCCCAGCTTCACCCGGCGATAGGCGACCTTGTTGTCCTTGTCGACGACGTAGACGAACTTCTGTCCCTGGTCGGTGCCGATCGCCCGCTCGCGTGACCAGCAGCACCTTGATGCGGCAGGCTCATCCGCAGGCGGACCCGCACGAACAGGCCCGGCGTCAGCATCGGCGGCGACTCGCGAGGCTTGTACGGATTGTCGAAACATGCCCCGGACCAGGATGCGTGCCGGTCTGCGGATCGACCGTGTTGTTGACGAAGTCGAGCGTGCCCGTGCAAGCGGGAACTTGCCGCTCCACGTCGTCGGCCAGCCCCATCTGGACCTCGACACATCTGTCGACGCTATGCGTTGCAATCGATCCCCTCGCGGATCATCTTCTGGAGCCGCAGCACCGTCGGCTCCTCGATGTTGAAGTAGGCGTACATCGGATCGATCGACATGATCGTGGTCAGCAGCGTGCGTGTCGGCGTTGACCAGGTTCCCGGCGTCAGCAACGTGCGGCTGATCTTGCCCGTCAATCGGCGCGGTGATGCGGGTGAACTCGAGGTTCAATTGGCCGTGCTCGACTTGGGCCTGGGCCGCCTTCATCGCGCCGATGTTCTCCGCCTGCTGGGCCACGTACTGGTCGAGGTCCTGTTGGCTGCCGGCCCCCTTCTCGGCAAGCTTCGTGTAGCGATCCACCTGGATGTCCAACAGCTTCTTCTCCGCCTCCAGCTGCTCCACCACTGCCCATTGGCCTGATCCAGGTCCGCCTGGAACGGCCGGGGATCGATCTGGTAGAGCAGATCGCCTTCCTTGACGATGTCGCCGTCCTTGAAGTTCACCTTGACCAGGTAGCCGCTTACCCGCGCCGGATGTCAACCGTGCTGATCGCGTCGGTCCGTCCGGTAAAATCCTCATAATCGCTAACCTCGCGGGCAATCGGCCTGCTCACCGTAACCTTCGGCACAGGCGGCGGCGCAAGCGGCGGCGCCTGGCTGCATCCCCCCAAAAAAATCGCTAATAACAGGCATAACAAGGCGTAACTTCGACGCAACATGGACATAACCTGCGAATCCTATTGAAGATACACTCGGGGTTAGCACTATTTCAACAAGCAATTATAGGATAGAATTAGGAGCTTTCCGAAAGCTCCCATCTCGCGTAAGAAATCAGAGCCGGGGCGTGTCGCCCCGGTAAACAGGCTAAATCTCGACCACCGCCTCCGTTGCGATTGTATAGGACGACTTTTTCATTTATCCCCCAGTTTCGCACCAATGGCGGTTGCCTCTAATGACTGTTAAACTTGTTATTTTAATCCCAGTTGACCCGCCGCGCCGTTTTCTTGGTCCATAGTTTAATATGCACGTTATTCTGTTCGAAGACGAAATTGTTGAACAGCTTTATCCGGTTACCTTGGGACGCCCGGCGTTCCAGGTAACCTGCGGAAGTTATCGGCTCGTGGACCTGGCGGCCCGCTTAGGCGACGGCCTGCGGGCGATTGTCCGCCCCCATTTGCACGCCGTCCTGTCCGCCGATTCCCCCGAACTCTTCGCTCCGCTCGAAACGCAGCCGCAGCCGACATTGCTGCTCAACGCCCGGCTAATCCCGGCGCTGAAGCGTCATCGATCGCCTGAAGAAACTCATCACCTCTGGCCGGCCGGCAATTGTACGCTCTGGCAATAGCGTCGCCGCCATACTCCTCGGACCCGAACACTCGCTGCCGCCAAGCGACGACGCCCCCGCTAACCTCTCCGCCTGGATCGAAGAACTGCAACTCCCCGCTGTCGATCTTGATTTGCCTCTTTTGGAATATCCCCACGAACTGATCCGCTGGAACATGCAAATCCTCGAAGAAAACCTCGCCGACCGGATTTCCCGCGGCGAGTACCAAGAGATTGCCGACGGCCTGTTCGCCGCCTCCGGCGCAAGTCTGGGACAATACTGCGTGGTCGATGCCGCCAACGGGCCGGTCGTCTTGGAAAAAGACTCCGCCGTAGGGCCCTTCTGCTATCTCAGCGGTCCGGTCCACGTCGGCCCGCGCTCCCGCGTCAACGAACACGCCGCCCTAAAGGACTTCGTCACCCTCGGACACACCTGCAAAATCGGCGGCGAAGTCGAGGCCTCCATCATCGAACCCCTGACCAACAAGCAGCACCACGGCTTCCTCGGCCACAGCTATTTGGGCTCCTGGATCAACCTCGGCGCAGGCACCTCAAACTCCGACCTGAAAAACACCTACGGCACGGTAAGCATGGAATACCGCGGCCAAAAAGTTGACACCGGCATGCAACTCCTCGGCTGCATTATCGGCGATTACGCCAAAACCGCCATCAACACCGGCATCTTCACCGGCAAAACCATCGGCGTCTGCTCGATGCTCTACGGATTGGTCACCACCAACGTGCCCAGCTTCTCCAACTATGCCCGCTCATTCGGCCAGGTGACCGAGGCCCCGCCCGACGTGATGATCACCGCCCAAGCCCGCATGTTCGCCCGCCGAAACGTCCCCCAGCGCCCCTGCGACGCCCAACTCATCCGCGACATGTACGCCCTCACCCGCCACGAAGGCCAACTCCCCAGCCAGCCGCCTGTGCTATGATGCGTGATAGGCAATCGTGATCATGGCAACCATGAACACCGCCGCGGTTTCGATCCGCAGCGTGCGCCGTCCCAGGTCCACGATCTGCCAACCCGCTTTCGCGGCCAGCGCCGCTTCATCGTCGGTGAATCCACCCTCCGGCCCGACCGCCAAATAAACCTCCGCCGGCATCTCATCCGATTCCGTAGGGTTCATGAAATGCACCATCTTATCGGCATTGTCGCTGCGTTGCACGCCCCCTATCGCGTCTTCCACCCGCAGATGCGCAAGCAAGCGCCACGGCTTTCCCTGCGTCGCGTCGATGTATTCGGAAAACTCAAGCGGCTCGGCGATTTCCATCAGCCGGTTCCGCCTGCATTGTTTCGAGGCCTCGATAACCGTCCGCCGCAAACGTTCAAGAGCCTGCTGAACCGGCTGGGCCACCGCCCGCTGCGTCCTGAGCGGCACTACCCGGCCGACGCCCAATTCCACCGCCTTTTCCACCAGCCATTTCTGCCGCTCCCCCTTGGGCAACGCCACGCCAAGTGTCAAGCCAAATGGCAATTCCCTATCCACCTCCTCCCGCCCAAGCACGCTAAGATCAACCCCGTTACGCCCCATCCGCTCCACCCTGGCCGGAAACTCGCACCCGCCGCCGTCGAACAAAATCACCTTTGTCCCCCGGCGCGCCCGCATCACATTAATAAGATGATGCGCCTCCGCTCCGCTTAGAGTCACTTGCTCGCCGGTAATCGGGGTTTCTACATAATAACGATCGGGCATTGTAGCAGGCAGTGGACAATGGTTGGTGGACAGTGGGCAGTGGGCAAGCCCATGGGTTGCAACCCATGGGCTTAACGTAACTTACGCATCAAGTTCCTTATCCGATTGTACCGAATACAGAAATGATACGGGAAGAACTAAATTGTTAAATATTTGTTATGCTGTCTATTTTTCCCATACTCCCCCGGTTATCCAAAACATAGGGGAATTAGATAAACAGCTAAAGGAGGCCGAAGTCCGATGTACCAATCACACTGGGATTTACGGGAATCGCCGTTTCAAGGCGATTCGGCCATGCAATTTTTGCATCAAAGCCCCACGCACGAAGAGGCCCTCGCCCGCTTGCAGTTCCTCACCGATAATCATCGCCGTCTGGGATTGTTGCTTGGGGCCTCTGGCAGCGGCAAATCGTTGCTCTTGGATGTCTTTACCCAGCAACTTCGCCGCCGCGGCCGGCCCGTGGTTAAGATCGGACTTTTGGGCCTCGAGCCCGGCGAATTCCTTTTTCTCCTGGCGGCCGGTCTGAAATTGAATTTCGAGCCCTCCGCATCGCCTCTCGCCCTGTGGCGGGCGATTGCCGACCGGCTCGCCGAATTCCATTATCAAAAACTGGAAACCGTCATCCTCCTTGACGACGCCGACTGCGCCGACGACCGGGTGCTTGCCCAAGTGGCCCGGCTCGCCTGCTGCGATCCGTCGAATCAATCGCGCCTGACGTTGATCCTTGCCGTGCGCGGAGAAAACATTCGACGCCTGGGCGACCGCCTCCTCGAACTGGCCGAACTGCGCATCGACCTGGAGCCTTGGGACCGGGCCGGCACCGCGAATTTCCTCAACTCGTCACTTGCACAATCCGGAGCCCGCGCCCGCTCTTTTCCCAGTCGGCCATCGACTGCTTGCACGAGCTTGCACACGGCACACCCCGCCGCGCCGCCCAACTCGCCGACTTGTCGCTCATCGCCGGCGCCGGGGCAAATCTCCCGCAAATCAATGCCGACGTCGTGCAATCGGTATATCACGAACTGGGAGCCGCGGAATTCATTAGTTAGCGGCGACAGCAGTCGGATCGGAACTGTAAACCGATTACCGAAAACCGAAAACCTTTCTCACGGCAATTCAAACAGCGACTGGCTTTTTACAATCGCCAAGTCGTCGGGAAAGGTGTGAAAAGCCTGCACCAGCATGTGCCTGGCCCGGGTTTCAATGTTGATGTAGCTCACCGCCCCCAGCGCTATTCGCCCGCTGGAATCGAAACGGTGCAGCATGCCCTGCCGCAGCCCGTCTTCAAGCAGCTCCTGCTGGAAATTCCAAAAAACCTCGGGTCTGGCCGGCTCCAGCAGAAAACTCATCTGGTAACACGCCCCGCCCTGGCATTTCAAACGCTCGCTCCTGTGCCCGCGCAGCCCGTACGACATCAGCCTGCGGTGTTTGGGCAAAGGATGCCGGGCCGACGCGGCCACTTCCGTCAGCGTGAACCGCCCGTAACGCCACGTTACCACGTGACCGGCGCTGGTGATCTCGATCTTGGCCTGATACTCCCCGCGCTCCACAGTGCGCGAACAATGTATTTCAAAAAGTTCCGGATGCAAGGGCCGACCGTAGAGCTGAAATACCAACTCGGCGATTTTTGGTCGTACGGTAAGCACCGCGGAAACTCCTCGTCCATTTAATTTTCCAATAAACGTGCCGGCTGCAAGCGCGGGCAAGACGCTCGACTCTCGGCAGCTACTAATCTAATTATAATTGGAAAATGCCCCTCGAATAAAGGGCGCTTTACCGGAAAAATATTTCCCGCTTAAAATCCACTTGACAAAAATCAAAAGACTTGTTCCGCGCAATCAGTTTTATCAATGCAAAAAAAAGAAATGAAAAAACAGCAAATTACATGCCCAAGAAAAAAACGTAATGCTGTTGTAATGAATGCAATTAGTAATCTTTTATCAATCCTTATTCTTGCTTCTGTATCTGTCTGACGGCCGATCGCCGACACCCGGCGGCCTGCTAATAGCTTTTTAAAAACAATATCGCCATAATGTCGTAAGCGGCATGCGCGCCTGCCGCTATGCCAAAGCCCCGATATATAAACAAGATAGAGAAATAAACGCCCGCCAGAAAACGAAATAAAAAACTGAACCAGCGAAAAACATCGCCCGCATGGCCCACATAATGGGCGGCCGCGAATATCATGCTGCTTACAAGCACTGCAAGCACCATGCTCCACTTTTCCGCGGCCCAAAAGCGCCCGGATCAGCCACACCGTCGCCGAAAGCAGTATCAAGCGAAACAGCAGTTCTTCATATATCCCAGCCCCCAAATATCCCACCATTTTACCGGCAATGCCCGGCTCCCCCCGATCATCCATTCCCAACAGCAATGTCCCCTGAAAAACCAAGACCGCTTGCAGACATATTGCCAACAACACACACTCCACCACCATGGGCGTCAGCACCCCAGGCGAAAATCGCCACGGCTCATGGGTCAAATAATGCCATCCAAGCAAAATGCATACCGTCAATAGCGGCAAAAGCAAATGCTGGCTAAAACCCAAAATGTCCAAAAATTGCCGCATCCAGGCGTCCGCACCGTTTTGCACGCCCCACAGCATCACGCCCCCCTCGTAAATCGCCATAAGCGGTGCAATAAAAACAAGGCTCACCACCGGACGCCGCGACTGCACCCAGTAGTTCTCCGCCTTGGCGTATAATCGATTGTGAATTTCTTTATCCGACATTCTCAGGAATCATAAAAGCGTTTGATTTAATTGGAACCGAACCATTTCAAATTGTAAATTGCAAATTGCAAATTGCAAATCGCCCAAGAACCGCTAAATTGATCTTTATGCTAAGACAAAATCTCCCCTCGCCCTTTGGGAGAGGGGTAGGGGGTGAGGGCGTTTATCTATGGCTATAAGGTTTTGTAAAATTCATAATTTTGTTTTCCCATCCTAACCCGAAGGTCCTTAGCGCGGCTCACGGCCGCGTCCAAATTTTTGTAAATTGCAAACCGTGAATTGTATAATGCAAATTTTCGCAATTGCTTGTACTTGTTCAATTTGCGATTTGCAATGGTCTTGTTGACTAATTCCACTCGAACAAAGGAAGTCCGAGGTGGGTGTATTTGTTAAGGATTTTAGATCTTAGTCGTGTTTCTGTTTTTTGATTTTGAATCAAACGGTTTTTCAAATGGTCGCCGAAGCAACATTTCATTCGATACATGGCTGTTTCCGAAAGGCTGCGGCGATGGTAGCCGACTCGCTCTTTCCAGTGCCTGCGGCCGTGGCGGCGGATTTCTCGAATCGCCAAGTCCCGTGCCAGAGGACGGCCACGAGAATTTCCGTGTCGCGAAATCTTCGCGTTGCGTCGCGGCGGGATGATTGCCTTTATCCCGCGTTTTTTCAACGTTCTGTAAACCTTTCGTTGATCGTAAGCTCCGTCGCCATACAATTTTTCAACCGGCGAGTGGACTTGATCCAACAGGTTGTCCGTTTGGCCGGCGTCATCGCAACTATTTTCCGTCATGGTTTCCGCCACGATCTCATGCGTATCCGGATTGATCGCCAAATGCAACTTTCGCCAGAAACGACGTTTCGTTTTGCCATGCTTACGCATTTTCCATTCGCCTTCGCCGAAAACCTTAAGCCCGGTGCTGTCTACAACCACGTCGATCGGGCCGGTATGTTTTCTAACTTCCAGCAATATAGCCATTTTCGCTGCTCGCTTGGCCAACGACGTATAATCCGGTATATCAATGATTACTTCCATCAGTTCGGCAAGCGATTTTCCCAATCCTTCCGTTTGGCGATAGGGCAATTGAAAAAGCTCTCGCAAAACGAGCATACACTCGATTGCCGTATCGCTGAAGACAAAAGGGTGTCCAACCTTGGGTTTCGCATTGTTGTGATGCCATTTGTCAATCGTGTCCTCGTTAAACCAGAAGGTAATCGACCCCCGCTTAACGAGAGACTCGTTGTATTTTCTCCAATTTGTTATTTTATACGTACCTTTGCGTGTCCCGGCCATGTCGAAACTCCTTTCATGACGTTTGTGTTGTTAGGTTCCTCCTTGTTTTACGTACTGAACGCATGAATAGTTCGACAAGACCATTTGCAATTGCCAATTTGCAATAAAAATATGCAGGCAAAATACGTCCTAACTCTGAACCCTGACCTCTGAACCCTGCACCCTGACCCCTCCCATGCCCCGCACAATGCTCCAAGTCTTCGATCGATTGCTAAAGGCCTTTGGCCCGCAACACTGGTGGCCGGGCGATTTGGGCTTCGAAATGATGGTCGGCGCTATCCTCACCCAAAATACCAGTTGGAAAAACGTGGAAAAAGCCATCCGCAACCTCCGCCAGGCCGATCTCTTGGACCCACACGCCCTTTATAACGTGCCGGTCGAGGAACTTGAAGAGCTGCTCCGCCCGGCAGGCTATTTTCGCCTCAAGGCCCGCCGCCTGCAAAGCCTCTTGGAGTTTATCATCAATCGCTACAACGGCTCGCTGGAAGCCATGTTCCGCACCGATCTGGCCACCCTGCGCGAGCAACTTTTATCGGTAAAAGGCATCGGCCCGGAAACCGCCGACTCCATCCTGCTCTACGCCGGCCAAATGCCCGTCTTCGTCGTCAACGCCTACACCCATCGCATCTTCGCCCGCCACGGCTGGATCGATTATGACTCCGATTACCATCAAATCCAGGATTTTATCCAGTCCTCCCTCCCCGAGGACCCGCAATTGTATAATGAATATCATGCCCTGCTGGTGTATGCCGGCAAACATTACTGCCTGAAGAAAAATCCCAAATGCAGCCAGTGCCCGCTCATGGAACTGCTCCCCCAGGGCGGCCCATTGGAACCGGAATAGATACTCCCCTCTCCCGACTAACCTTCGGTCGGTGCCCGGAGAGGGGCCGGGGGTGAGGGTTTTGTCAGAGTCCTCTATTATGTGAATAATGGGCGCTTGGTTTGATTTACGAGGTGACGTATGAAATTGTCGCAAGGCAAATTCTTCATAATGGTGTTAATCCTAATATGCTGTGTTTTTGCGTCTTACCTATTAATGCCTCATTCGCATGTATCACGAAAGCTAACCGAGAAGGATATACCAAGCAACACTCCATCTGATATTGCCAGATACATCAAGATGACTTTATCGGATGACCCTGTTTTACAGGTAGTAGGTGCTAAAAGATTGGAATTGCTCGGTAAACGTGCGGTACCCGCGATCCCATTTCTAATACAACTTTCTTCTGGCCAAGAATATCTTAGGCCAGAACATTTTCCTGAAGTCTCAAATCTTTATGAATTGAGTAACGATTTCAATCCCTATTTATTTGGATTTAATGCCTTCGTCACTCCCATGTATCAAGTGACCCAGGCGTTAGCCGCGATTGGGGAACCTGCATTTGACGAATTGCATAAAATACTTATCGATAAAAGTGCGAATCCCTCTAAACGTTGGCTCGCAGTCTGTGTTTTTAGAGAAGCGTTTCAGCCTTCGATGAGAGAATCATTTGTAGAGATATTGTCAGACAAGAATGAAGACAGCGCCATCAAGTGCGCTCTACTCGACAGTTTAGGCGAGGTGGATGATCCAGAACTCTTTAGAGTGTATGCCAATATTTTGAAGGACAATTCAGAAAGTGAGATGGTACGAGATAATGTTCTAGAGCAATTAATGATCCATAGATGCCTTCACCTAGACAGTGCCGTCATAAGAGTATTACACACGATATTGGACAGTAAAGACGAAAATGACCTCACACGAGAGCGAGCCGGCTATGTATTGGCAATGCATGCTGATGATGAAACATTGGATTATCTGACTAAAAAACTAGAAGAGAAGAATGAGAAGGGGGAAATCTGTAGATATATTGCGGAAGGCTTAGGACTTAACTCCTTAAAAAAGGCTAAAGAAATAGTTTTAAATATGGTTAATAAGTATAATGGTGATATTAAAAAGGGAATGTTGTTAGGAATGGGCAAATCCAAGGATCCGGATTATGAAGACATCATCATCCAGAATGCCGATTCAGGCGATATAAAGGAACAGATGAGTGTAGTCAATGCATTATATTGTTATGGCAGTAATAAAACCATAAACAGACTGTTTTCCATAGTCGCTGATTCAACGAAGTATGAGCAGGTCGTACAAGAAAAAGCAGCAGAATTCCTGGCTAAAATGAAAAATAATGAAGTAACAGATAGACTCTTTGCTGTCCAGTCAGGTAGCGCACAATCTTCCGCAGAATGTGCGCACTTTGCGTTACTTCAAAATCTTAAAAAGGATGAATATTTGCTGCAGAAATGGATCGATGCATTAAACAACAAAAGCCTTCCGATAAAATACCAGCGTAACGCAGTAACAGCTATTGATGTTTGCAATGGTGACTCGGAAAAGGGCCCGCATGCTCTCGCGAAGGCGGCAACAGATCAAGATAAAGACATCAGGCGAGAAGTAGCGTTCGTCTTGGGCAGGATAGGTACACCAGAGGAGGTTCCAGCGTTAGAGGCTTTGGCAAAAGACAAAGAGATATCCGTTAGCAACGAGGCTAAAGAGGCTATAAAAAAGTTGAACAGTGCGCAATGATGATAGGGGTATACACATAATGTCGCTATTCGAAGAAAGCGAATCGGCCAACCGCCTCGAAGCCCAGCCCCTCGCCGCCCGCATGCGCCCGGCCACGCTGGAGGAGTTCGTCGGCCAGCGCCACTTTCTCGGCGAGGGAAAACTCCTCCGCCGCCTGCTCGCCGCCGACCGGCTCGGTTCGGTCATCTTTTACGGCCCGCCGGGCACGGGAAAAACCACCCTCGCCCGGCTCCTGGCCCGTGAAAGCCGCAGCCAATTCCAGCAAATCTCCGCCGTCGCCTCCGGCGTAAAAGAACTCCGCGAAATCCTCGCCGCCGCCTACGACCGCCTCTCCGCCGAGGGCAAGCGCACGCTCCTGTTCGTCGACGAAATCCACCGCTTCAACAAGGCCCAGCAAGATGTCCTCCTGCCCGACGTCGAAAACGGCACCGTGATCCTCGTGGCGCAACCACCGAAAATCCCTTTTTCACCGTCAACAGCCCGTTGGTGAGCCGCTCCCGCATCTTCCAATTCCAGCCTCTTTCCAACGACGACATCAAGACTCTGCTCCTCCGCGCCGTCGCCGATAAAGATCGCGGCCTGGGGAAATATCAAATCCACATCCACCCCGACGCCCTCGATTTCCTTGCCGAAACCTCCGACGGCGACGCACGCCGCGCACTCTCCGCCCTGGAAGTCGGCGTACTCTCCGCCGGCCCCGGACCGATCGACGTCACCCGCCAACTCGCCGAGGAATCGGTCCAGCGCAAGGCCATCGAGTACGACCGCCAGGGCGACGCACATTACGATGCCATCAGCGCACTTATCAAAAGCATCCGCGGCAGCGATCCCGACGCCGCCTTGTACTGGCTGGCCCGCATGCTCGAAGGCGGCGAAGACGTCCGCTTCCTCGCCCGGCGACTCGTGATCCTCGCCAGCGAAGACGTCGGCAACGCCGATCCCGCCGCGCTCCCCCTGGCCGTGGCCGCCGCACACGCCTGCGAACTGGTCGGCCTGCCCGAGTGCCAACTCAATCTCGCCCAGGCCGTTACATACCTGGCCTGCGCGCAAAGTCGAACGCCGCCACCATGGGCATAGGCCAGGCCCGCTCCGACGTCCGCGAAGGCCGCCTGCTCCCCGTACCAGTCCATCTCCGCGACTCGCACTACGCCGGCGCAAAGCGGCTAGGTCACGGCCAGGATTATCAATACGCCCACGACTCGCCCGATGCCATCGCCGCGCAGGACTACCTCGGCATAGACCGCGAATACTACCGCCCCACCGATCGCGGCTTCGAACGCGAACTGCAAGAGCGCCTGGAAAAAATCCTGCGCCAAACTCCGCGAAGGAAAGAAAGAGAAAGATAAGGGATAAGGGATGAACGATGTGTGATGGGAGATAATCTTGTTTAGCCGCGAGCCAACGGCTTCGTTTAGCCGCGAGCCAACGGCGAGCGCTTTCATATGAGCCGCCAAGGGATAACTGATAAACATTGAAACCGCTTGCGGTTTCGCGGTGTAGTTTCACCAGATTAAGGACCTTATATGCAGTTCTGTGCGATCGTTCTCCTTTGCATCGACGCCGCGATCTTGTACGGCATCCTCCACGACCAGGTGACCGCCCGAATATGTATCGAATACTTCACCATTGGGCATCCCAATATATTCGGCACCGACAATCCGACCGTGCTTGCAATCGCCTGGGGCATTTTGGCAACCTGGTGGGTTGGTTTTTTGCTCGGCGTGCCATTGGCCCTTGTCGCCCGCCTGGGAAACCGGCCCAAAAGGGACGCTAAATCTTTCATCCACCCGGTAGCCATACTATTGGCAATCATGGCCGCCTCCGCCCTTGTGGCCGGCCTTATCGGCAGATTATTGGCCGGCGCAGGAATTGTTTTTCTCATCGGGCCCTTGGCGACTCGCGTCCCCGCGGACAAGCACGTCGCTTTCATCACCGATCTTTGGGCCCATAACGCCAGTTATCTTGTCGGTTTCCTCGGCGGCATCGTGATTATCATCCAAACCTGGCGTTCCCGCAAACAATTGGCTGCCGGCTCGCGCGATGCTAGCAATGCTGCCATGACCTAGGATTATTATCCTCCAATTGCTATAAACGCCGCAAGTTCTCGTCTTTGCTCAATTTGCAATTTGAAATTTGCAATTTTCAATTTGCAATAAAACAAATGTCGCCGGCAAAATGCTATTCTCTCCCCTTATTTCGGCATGGCATTATTCGCCCGGATTTCGTATGATCTCCCGACTTTTCTGATTATCTTTCAAAAAAAGTTCGTCAAGGAGGACGAACATGAACTCAATGAAGACCTTGGTGCTCATGGCCCTGCTTGCCGCGGCCGGATACTACACCTATATGTACATGGGACAAAAACCGGAGACCGCCCCGGCCGATTCCCAGGCAATTTCCCCTCCGCCCACGGTTCAGATACCCGGATTGAATTCCTACCCGCCGCAATCGGCTAGCACAATGTCAAACGTAACCGGCAAATCCTCCGGCAACCTTGCTCAGCCCTTCCGCTGCCCCGCCTTTATCCTCAAGTTCGTCTCCACTCCTCAGCCCAAGCAGTTCATCATCCGGCAATCAATCTGCCAACAACCCCTCGCCGAACGGCTCAAGCATGACGCTGCTGAATCCCCCAGCCCAATCCAATACATCAAATGCTCAGCCGAACACATCATCCACCACTCCCGCCCCGACTCTCCTAAGCAACGCCAAAACCGCTCAATCGCCCCCGGCGACTTATCTCTCGCCTAATACTGCCCCGTCTTCACCCGCCGCGACTCCACCGGACGGCATGATCCAAAGCAAGTTCGCCGAATTCATGCAAGCCGTGCAAAAAAAATTGGACGAAGGCCGACTCCCCGAAGCCCACCTCGCCCTAAGCTCCTTGTACGACAACCCCGATCTGCCACCGGCCCAGGCCCGGCAACTCACCGAACTCCTCGATCAATTGGCCGGCACTGTGATCTATTCCCGCCAACATTTTACTGAGCAGCCCTACCTTGTCCGCCCGGGCGACACCCTGGACCAGATTGCCGACAGGTATAATGTGCCCCCTTTGCTCTTGGCCCGCATCAACGGCATCCGCGAGAATGTGCCGCTGGAGCCCGGCCATGAACTGAAGGTCATCCGCGGCCCGTTCAACGCCCTAATTCACCTCGACAAACACGAACTAACGCTCATGGTCGAAGGCCGCTACGCCGGCCGTTTCCCCATCGGCATCGGCTGCGACCAGCCCAAGCTGGAAGGCACGTATATCGTCCGCGAGAAAAACACGAATCCCCCATATCGCAGTCCGGACGGCATTACCGTACCCGGCGGCGATCCCCGCAACCCCTTCGGCAAATTCTGGATCGGACTTTCAAGCAACATCGGCCTGCACGGCACCGTCGATCCCCAAAACATCGGCCGCGACGACAACCGCGGAAACATCTGCCTCGGCGACCGCGACATCGACGACCTCTACGGCATCCTCTCCATCGGCTCCCGCGTTGTGATCCAACGCTGAAATAAACGCCGCCCTCGAAGGGTGCGCGAAACGCACCGTTATGCCGTTTTTATTGTTCGCAGATTCATTGGATGCCATTGAATGTGTGAAACTCACCGTCAAAGCAATTTTTGGCTCACAGAATTCGTAGGGCGCGTGAAACCCACCCCGAAACGCTCATTGCCCCCGCCCCAACTCCGTACTTTCGTACCCCGTACTCTTTCACTCCCCAATTTAAAAGCCATTCACGCGCTGCTCGAACCTCCGGTCTCCTGCCTACCGCCCGATCAAAACGGCTCCCCGATCGCGCGTAAATAATTCGCCAGCCGGTCCTGCAAATCGATAAGGTTTTGCCATTGCCGGGCGTCGAGCGTCACCCGCTCGCTCTTCTCCTTCGTCTGCACCGACTCGATCAGCCCGCGGATCCGCATGTGAATGTATTGCAGCACCTCGGCCAGTTGCGCTATCTGCCCCGGACTGAGCGAGGAGGGCAATTCCGGCGGCATCAAAGTGTGCAGCAAGGCCAAGGCGTCCGGGTCGTCGCCCAAGTTCAATTCATAGTCCAGGGAATACGAGCTGCCTTCGTCCTCCAGGTCTTCGGTGGGCATGGTCACGCCTTGGGCGATATCCGCCCCGCGCAGCGAAGCCAATCGCCGGGCAATCTCCTCGCGCGACCCGTACACCAGCACGCTTCGCCCCACCGAAATAACGTCGCCGGGGCGCAGAATCCAGAGTTGCACGCTCTCGCCGTTGACCTTCGTACCGTTGGTGCTCTCCAGGTCGGCCAGCACGACCTTGTTCTGGTCCTCCTGGATCTTCAGATGATACCGGCTCACCCGCTCGTCGTTCAGTTGGACGGGATTGCCCTCTTCACGTCCGATCGTCAGCGGCGTTGGCACGTCGGCAAATTCGCGCCCCGATCCGCCCCGTCTATTACGCGAAATGTTATCAATGGCATGGAATCGACACCGGAAAAACATGACTGATAAACAAAGGATTATACCATTGTACCACCGATTTTTGATTTGATTAGTCCGACGGCAACGACACAAATACGCCAAAAACCCCCCTGCCATAAGTAGGGATTATCACACTCCTGATCGAAAGTTACGCAGCCCTAACGACATAACGCCGAAAAATCGACTCCAAACAGTGTAATCCAACCTATATTTTTTTACATGGATTCTCCAGAACCATCGCAGATTTTTGTTCAGCCCATGCCGCGGAAAAATTATCTTCCAGTGGTCCTGGCCCTGTTCATAGGCGCGGCGCTGTCGCTGGCGACCTGCGTTTTGACCCGTTACTGGGAATTCCGCGAAATAAAGGAAGAATTCACCCGCGCAGCCGCGGACCGATCTACGGCCGTTAAGCAGGTCTTCGAGACCCGGCTGAACACATTGGACCTGATTCGCTCCACACTTGCCCGGGAAATTTCAACGGATTCCGGTCCCTCCCGCGAAATCCCCCGCGCCGATATAGCGCTTATGGATCGCGGCAAGTACCACGAACTCCTATTGCCTTTCTTTTCCCACGCCGAAGGCATTCAGGACGTAGAATGGATTCCTCGCGTTCCAGATTCCCGGCGGGCCGAGTATGAGGCCGCCCTCCGCCGCTATGGAATCGCGGATTTCCGCATCGCCCAGCAGGACGAACAAGGGCGACCCGTGCCCGCCGCGCGGCGAGAAGAATATTTTCCCATCACGTTCATTGAACCGAATGCCTGTAATGCCGTTCTCGGATTCGACCTCGCCTCCGAACCCACGCGATTCGAAGCGCTGCGCCTCGCCCGCGACTCCGGCCAAACCGTTGCCAGCGGACGCATATCTTTTGTCGAGGACCCGGCCCAGCACGGCTTCTTCGTAGCTCTGCCCGTTTATCGCACCGATTCCCCGACGGATACTGTCGAGCAGCGCCGCAACAATCTTCTGGGATTTGTGTTGGGGGTGTTCAAGCCCGGCAATGTGCTTGAATGGGCACTGGGCAAACTCCAACCGCAGGGCATCGATGTGTGTCTCCGCGATGCCGCCTCGCCCGACGGCAAAGGCATCGCTTTTTTCCATGCCTCTCGCACCAGGGAAAGCCCCGGAAAACCCGAGGATCGAAGCGTTCTTCGCCGCCCAACGGACTGGAAATATACCACCGATTTGGACCTGGAAGGTTATCGCTGGACGCTCGAGTGCACGCCCACACCCGCGTTTATCGCCGCCCGGAAAACCCGCTGGCCATGGATCGTCCTCAGCAGTGGATTGATCTTCACCGCAATGTTGGCCGCCTATCTGCGCATCAGCGCGGATCGCAGCGCGAATATCCAATGCCTGGCCGAAACCCGGGCCCGGCAAATCGAGCAGCACAAGGCCCTCATTGCCGCCAAACGCGAATACGCCGAACGGCTCGAAGAAAAGGTCCGCGAACAAACCGTGGTTATCCGCCATGCACAGGAGGAAACCATCCACCACCTGATCTCTGCTTCGCTGTGGCGCGACGAGGAAACCGGCATGCACATACGCCGCACCGGACTTTTCAGCGAGGCCTTGGCAAAGGCGGCCGGCTGGTCTACGCCCGAAGCCGATCGCATCCGCTTGGCCGCCCCCATGCACGACGTGGGAAAAATCGGCACCCCCGACGCCGTACTCCGCAAACCCGGCAAACTCACGCCCGAAGAATTCGAAGTCATGAAATTACATACCGTCATCGGCGCCAGAATACTCAGCGGCTCAGAGGAACCCATGCTCCGCATGGCCAAGGAAATCGCCCTGAATCACCACGAACGCTGGGACGGAAAAGGCTATCCCTACGGCCTGGCCGGCGAGAACATCCCCGAGTCCGCCCGCATCGTGGCCATCGTCAACGTCTACGACGCCATCACCCACGACCGCGTGTATCGTCCGGCACTCCCCGACCATGAAGTGTTGGCCATCATGCGGGAAGGCGAAGACACGCACTTCGATCCGTACCTGTTGACGCTCTTCCTCTCCATCCTGGACGAAATCGACCGCATCGCCTACCAACATCAGGACGAACCAAGCACACAGTACGATTTACCGCAGCCGTCATTGGCCCTCTTGAATAAATGAGACAGTCATTTCGGCTTCGACATTCCCTAGGAGATCTAACAAAACCTCCCCTCTCCCTTTGGCAGAGGGGCTAGGGGTGAGGACATTGATCGATAGATATAAGGTTTTGTTAGAGCTCCTTTGTCATTCGTGCTTCGGCATTCGGCATTTGATGCAGTAGTTTTCTTCTGTCATTCCTGTTTAGGCATTCGGCATTTCTCCGCCCATACCTCGGCCAGCGATATCAGCCACTGGACCGATTCCATCATCTCCTCCAGGCAGGCCCATTCCAGGGGCGAATGCGGATTGTATCCCCCGCAGGACAAATTCGGCGTGGGCAGGCCCAGCTCCGTCAGTCGCGAGCCGTCCGTCCCGCCCCGCACAATGGTCCGCTTGGCCGTGCGGCCTAACCTCCTCAGTGCCTCCTCGGCGTAACCCGCCGCCCGCGGCTCCCGGGCCAGCCCCTCGGCCATGTTGCGATACTGCCGCTGGATGTCGATCTCGATCTTGGCCCCGGGAAACTCCCGCATCACTTCACGCGCCGCTCGATCCAACAACTCCGCCTGCGCCGATAGTTGAGCGGCGTCAAAATCGCGGAGCAGGATTTTCAACCTCGCTTCGGCCACGCCCCCGCCAATCTCGTAAGGATGCAAAAATCCCTGCCGGCCGTCGCTTGCCTCGGGCGCCAATCGATCCCGCGGCAAACGCTCGATAAATGCCCCGGCGGCACGCACCGCGTTCAGCATCCGCCCCTTTGCTATCGAAGGATGAATGTTCACCCCGTGAATTGCAACCGTGGCCAGGTCGGCCGAAAAAGTCTCCACGTCTATCTCACCCGCCGCGTGCCCGTCGATCGTGTAACAAACCGCCGCCCCGATCTCGCCCAAATCTAACTTCTCCACGCCCCGCCCGATCTCCTCGTCGCAGGTAAAGCATATCCGAATCGCTCCGTGGCAAATTTCCTTATGCTCCATAAGCCACTCGGCCGTTTCCATGATAATCGCCACCCCCGCCTTGTCGTCCGCCCCTAGAAGCGTCGTGCCGTCCGAGGTGATTATCGTCCGCCCCGCCAATGCCTCCAGTTCCGGATTCTCTGCCGCACGGATCACACGCCCCGCATCGCCCGGCAGCGTTATATCGCCCCCGGAATATTTCTCGATCACCTGCGGGCGGATATCCTTGCCCGGCGTCTCCGGCGAAGTATCCAAGTGTGAGCAAAAGGCAATCACCGGCGCTGCATAACCGGCAGTGGGTGGAACCGTGGCCAGCACGATCCCATGCCGGTCCTGCTCGGCGTCCGTAAGCCCCATGCCCTTTAGTTCGCCCAAAAGCAGCCGCCCCAGCTCCATTTGCCCCGGCGTACTGGGATAAACCTCCGCGTCGGCCTGGGCAGTGGTGTCGATCCGCACGTAACGCAAAAAACGCTCCAAAAGCCGCTGCCGATTCATAATTCGCCCCTCCTCCTGGCAAAAAAACACGGGATTTTTCCGAACCCTATCTTCCCCGAAAACTGTCTCTTTTGGTAGGCTATATAATAATGAATTTTTATATTTCCTCGTTCCCACGGTCCTCCGTGGGAACGTTGCCCCTAGCCCCTAATCCCTAACACCCAACCCCTACCATGATCGCCATCATCGACTACGGCATGGGCAATCTCCGCAGCGTGCAAAAAGGCTTCGAAAAAGTCGGCCACAAGGCAATCGTTACCAGCGAACCCGCCGAAGTCGCCGCCGCCGATAAAATCGTCCTGCCCGGCGTGGGGGCCTTCGAAGACGCCATTAAAGAACTCCGCCGCAAAAACCTCGTCGATCCCGTCCTCTCCGCCATACACGGCGGAAAACCATTCCTCGGCATCTGCCTCGGCCTGCAATTGTTGTTCGATACCAGTTACGAAAACGGCGAACACCAAGGTTTCGGCGTCTTCACCGGCGAAGTCGTCCGCTTTCAACTCCCAAAGGGCTACTCCATCCCTCACATGGGATGGAACCAGTTGATCATCCGCCGCCGCCCACCGATCTTAGACGGCATCGCCGAAGGCACTCATTTCTATTTCGTGCACTCTTATTATGTTGTCCCCCAAGACCCGGGCATCGTCGCCGCCGACACCGACTATGGCGGAGAGTTCTGCTCCATGGTCTGGCGCAAAAACGTCTTCGCCACCCAGTTCCACCCCGAAAAAAGCCAATCCGCCGGCCTCCGAATCCTGAAAAATTTCGCCGAAATGACTTTGTAGTCTTTATGCAACTCGATTTTTAGTATTTGACAATCCGCCCCGCGGTTTAGGAGAAATAATCATGGTTCAGCGACGGCATGTGTTTTTTGCCGTGTTATTTTGTGGATCAGCGGCTTATCTGGCGACGAACCTCGCCGTCATTCAGGCCGCCGACGCCCTAGAGTTCACCGCCTGGGAATCCTCGGCCCTTGACCGGGACTTCCCCCGCGACGCCAAGCTCAACGATGTGCAACGGGGATTCCGCAACTGGAGCGAACAAACCTTCCCCCGACTCATGGACAAATCATGGTGGGAAAAATTAAACCCAAAGGAAAAAGCCTCCGCCAAATCGCAATGGCTCAAACAGCTCGCAAGCAAAGAAGAAAACGATAGAATACAGGCCATCCAAGCCCTGGCCGCCGTAGGCGACAAAAAGACCGTCCCGGGATTGCTGAAAATCGCCGCCGATCGCACCGTCAAAGACAATGCCGATCGTTGCGAGGCCGTTCGCGCCTTGGGCATAATCGGCGATCAAAGTGCGATCCCCAAACTCGTCCACCTCACCTATCATTATAATTCCGATACCCGCCTCTGGGCTCAAATTTCGCTGGTCCGCCTCACCGGTGAAAACTTCGGACACGATGTCGCCGCCTGGAAATCCTGGTGCGATAAACAAGGCGGAAAAATCCCAATCTCCGCACAAAAAATCGCATGGGGAAATACTCCGGAACTGATCGAATTGAGCAATCCCGAAAAACAGGACGAAAATGACCGCCATTACATTCGCATGGCCAATGATCCGGGCAAAAACAAATCCGCGGGAAATCCGCCCGCCTCGAAACAAGCCGATAATTCAGATTCTCCAGACTCGACCGTCTGCGATCCCGAAACCGGCGTCTGCAAACTCCCCGATCTGAAATCGCCCGCCAAGGCCGCCTCGGCCGGCAAGAAAAACGCCTCTGAATCCGACTACGATAAAGTCTTGCCCCTGGAATTCAAACTCTTCGACGCCTACGGCCGCGAAGTTCATTCCGCCGATTATCGCGGCGCACCCGTGCTCATCTCCACCGGCGCCTGCTGGTGCGGCGGGTGCCAGGGACATGCCGATGACTTGCGGCTTCTGGAAGAAAAATACCGCAAACGAGGCCTGCAGGTCATTCGCAGCGTCACCTACGACAACGAACTCCCCGCCTGGGAATTCCAAAAACACTACCGCCTGCCCTACGTCCAATTGCTCGATCCCAGCAGGGAATTCGAAATCCGCTACAACAGCGACGGCTGGCCTTTTATCATGTTGGTCGATGCCGAAGGCAATGTCGTCTTCCGCACGAACATGGGCAACTTGCAGGATTTGACCGGCCGCATCGAATCCATCCTCCCCCAACAATCCCCAGTCGAAACCGTCCGGCGCGAAGGCGTCTCTTACATGCCGGAAACTCTGAAACGCTCAGGCGAAACCGAAAAACTCCGCCCATCCGACCGCTTTCCCTCCCTGGCCTGCGCGGATGACGGAAAAATGTACCTGGCCTTCACCACCAATCGCGCCGGCACGCAGGACGTCTACCTCCGCGTTTTCGACGGTCAAAAATGGCTCCCCGACCAGCCCATCGCCGCCACCGATGCCGATGAATTCGACGCCGCGGTCCTCGTCGATAAACAAAATCGGCCCTGGGTAAGCTGGACCAGCAATGCCGCCGGTCCCCAATACAATATTTTCGCCGTATGTGCGGCCGAATCTTCGCCCCAAAAAACTCACCCCCAAGTCACGCGTTCCCTCCCCAAAAACGGCACAATGCACGCCCGCATGGCACTCGACTCCAACGGCCGGATCTGGATCACCTATTACCAGTGGGAATGGATCTTCGGCCGCTCCCGCGACAAGGAAGTCTACGCCCGATACCTGAACGGGAATCGTTGGTCCGACGAAATCCACATCAGCCCCGAGGACATCCTCCCCGCCGACGACCATACCGATCCGGTCATAGCCCCTTTTGGAAACGGGGTGGTAATCGGCTGGTCATGGGATTTCCACCACGTGCCCGAAAATCATGGCTACTCGCAGGTCCCCCAAGAACCCAGCATCTTCCTCCGCACACTCGAGCCGGGTCCGAAACTTAATCGCGCCAGGCCCGTTTCCGGCCCGCATGTCAACACCCGCCCCGCCATCGTCGTCGGCCCGGACGGAAAAGTAGTCTGCGCATGGGAAAGCGCTGTCCTGAACCGCGGCGCCAACAAACCAAAAATAATCGCCGCAAGCATCCAGGACCTTGACCAAGACGAACACTCCGACGTGGGCGAAAACGTAAGCGGCATGCACAATAACGTCTGCACCCCGTCCCTGGCCGCCGGCCCAAAGGGCGAATTGTCGCTGGTCTGGGCCGAACTCGGCCCCAAGGATCAATGGCTTCTGATGCATTCCCAATGGGACAACAAAAAAAACCGTTGGGCCGCGCCAAAAACGATCCTCTCAGCCGGCAATCCCCGCTTCCCCTCCGCAGCCTACGATAAAGACGGAACCTTGTGGATAGCTTACTGTGCGGATAAGGACGACGCTCGCGAAGTCGCCGTCCTTAAAGTAAAATAATTCCATCATTTAGCCTCCGGTGAACACACCGGGGATTTCATTGCGCGGCCGCCATCTCCGCGCTCGCCTGCACATACCGTGTCGTTTACGCATTCCCGACCGTTTATGTAACGGCGCCCCGCCGCATCGCCTTCTATTCCATCGCCTTCCTTTCCAAAATTGGCAAATCGACCACAATGCTCGTCCCATTGCCCGGCTTGCTTCGAATCCTGCACTTTCCTCCCAAAATTCGCACTCGCTCCCGGATGCCCATAAGCCCAAACCGCTTCTCCGGCATTACCCTGGGGTTGAATCCAATGCCCCAATCTCGAATTTCGAGCCGCACATGGTCGCCATGCTGCAATAGACTCACCCGTACCCTCTTGCTCTTGCTGTGGTTGCAGGCATTGGTCACCCCCTCCTGAACAATGCGGTAGACGGCATTCTCCTCGATGCCTTCCAGGCGGTCGAATTGCACCTTGCTGCGAAACTCGATTTCTGGTTCTTTTCGTCCCCGCGGCTCATGCACGAGATGGGCGATGGCCGCCACTATGCCCGACTCGTCCAATATCGGCGGCCTCACCCCGTTGATCAGTCTTCTGGCCTCGAAATGGCTCTGCCGCACCATGGTCATACCCGCTTGAAAGGCCTCCGCGGCCTGCTTCGGCATCTGCTCCTTCTGGTGCTCAAAAACTTCCAACTGTATCAAGGCGCCGGCAATCTGTTGTGCAAGCCCGTCGTGAATGTCATAGGCGATAAGCTGGCGTTCGTGATCGCTGGCGCGGAGCATGTGTTGAAGGGCACGCCGCTCCCGCTCCAGAATCTCCCGGGTGCGCTTGCGTTCGGTTGTGTCCCGAAAAAAACCCACCAAGCAGCGGCGATCATGATACGTAATCCGATTCACGGTAATGTCCGCGTAGAACACGCCGCCGTCTTTGCACAGAAGCGGGCAGTCCTCGTAAATCTGTATCCGCCCTTCCGAAAAGGCGTGAAATCCAGCCAAAACCGCGGCCAATTCTTCCGCTGGGTGGATGTCCTTGACGGACATAGAGAGCAGTTCATCATCCGTGTATTTCAACATGCGGCACATCGCTGAGTTCGCTCGCATAAACCGCGTCGTTTTTTCATCCGCGATCAAGACGCCGTCAACCATCCCGCCATAAATCGCCTGCAGCTCGTCCCGGTTCTGACGCAACATTTCCTCGGCCGCCTTCAGGTCGGTGATGTCCCGCCCCTCGGGGACTAAGAATATCACCTTGCCTTCTTTATCCAATATGGGCTTGAGCGAGAAGTCGATATAGTGGAGCGTCCCGTCCGCTGCCCTATGGCTCGCCTCAAAACGCACAAAATTCCCTCGGACAGCCTCCTCAACGCCCGCCTTTAGCTTCTCCTGCATCTCCGGGGAATGCGTCCACCAGGGCGTCTCCCAAAATGGCTTACCCAATACATCGGTCTCTTCGATCCCCGCAAATACCAATGCCGTCCGGTTGGCCTCCACGAGCGTTCCATCAGGCAGCATCAGGCCGATGAACTGGTATGTGTGGTCCAGGATGGCCCGGAATTTTTTCTCGGTTTCCCGCTCCGATTCTCCCGCCGCCTCCGAGGTCGCGGATCGCTTCCGCAACAGCAGTAGTTCTTCTAAGAGTTGATTGGAGGATTGCCCGGTTTCTTTCATGTTTCCTCCGCCAAGTCGTTACAGGTTTCTTCTACTTTACAATCTTACCTCGTCATTTCAAGGGCTGCCGACTTTCCCGGGGATGTTTAGGCGCTCATCCCGGGGAGGGGATGTGGAGCGCCGATTCATAGTAGACGATATTGTTGTGGCACGCGCTTACTGATTCTAAAAACAATATCATAAAGCAAATCGGAGCCGGGGTGCGTCGCCCCGGCATTTCCGCACCCGATACGGCCCGGATCCGCCGAATAATTCGACATCACTTATCCAATCAATAGCCGGGGAGGGCGGTGCGTACAGTGATCGCAATCAGTGAATTAAACGAAAGTATGCCTCACTGCACCATCTTGAATATAGCGCTAATTAGCCACTTTGTCCGCTTCGAGCTTTTTCTCCACCGAGGCCGTGGAACCCAAGATCGCGTTTAAGCCCGACCCGCGAAGCGCGGCTATCGATTCAGGCTTTCCTTGGAGATAAGCGTCCCAAAAAAGCGTGCACGCGGCCCGGATATAGGGCTGAAACTGGGTGTCCTTCCCGGAATCCCGTGGCCTGAGCGGGCCGGCGTACATTAAATGATCCCCCCCGAAAAAAACCGCCAAGTACTCGTCCGCGCCGAAGCTGTTGTCGTATGGTATCCGCCGCTGATAGGCCTTTGTCGTGCCGATGATCCCGTTGTCTTCCGAACCGGTTATATACAAACATGGCGCGTGTATGTCCTTGTAGGCCACATCCAAGGGCACCTGTCCCATAATAACAGGAGGGCTCATGGCAATCACCGCCCGAATGCGATTATCCGCGAAGATCATCCCATTTGACAGCACCTGGCCGGCCAGGGCCAATACCGTTTCGGCGCCCAGGTCGTACCCCGCCGCGCCCACACGCGTAAAATCCAATCGCGCCGCCAAGGGATCGCCCTCGCTTTTTAGTTGCTCGAGTCGATCCAGCGCAAACCGCATGTCCTGCGGGCGATTCCACATCGTAGCCGGATTCTCGTAGGCCTCTTTCAGATGTTTCTTACGCTGCATCTTGCCCCGCCACACCGCTTCGTCGCTGCCTAAATGCTCCACATATATCGAAACATATCCCTGCCCGGCCCAGTGTGCCCCCAAATATGCGCAATCTTCACGCGATCGCCCCAGTCCATGCGAAAAAAGCACCACCGGAAACGGCCCCTCGCCAACCCCCGGATAATAAATCTTCACCGGCACCTGGCGGCCCCGCCCCGCGTCGAACCATTGCAGTTCTTCCCACTTCACCAAGTATTCACGCCCGCCCGAACCGCTTGTCAACGCCGGCTTCACCGAATCCTCTGCGGCGCCGTCTTTGCCAGTCCCTGCCAGCGATGTGCAAGCCCATGCCGTGCATCCCGCCCATAAACTCAATGTGTAAAAAAACCGTATCGCTTTCATAGTTGATCAAAATGTTTTATGGTTTTACAGTTTTCCACTTTTTTCGGGCCGCGCCGCCAATCTTACTCCTCCTCGTTCCACGCCCCTATATTCATCCTCCCTCATCGACTGATTTCGGCGGGGCAGGGGAGCATCGGCCAAATATTCAACCCCAGCCGATCCATTTTGCCCGGCCGGTTGCGCAAAGATTTTTAAAAAAAGAAATTGGAAGCGTGGACTAAAAGATAAACGCCCTCCCCGCAACCGGAAAAACCCGCTTATCCCGATAAACCCGCTTTTCCCTCAAATTTTACCAGCAGGCGCCAAGTAGATTACAAACTCATCCTTGCCGTCCAATCGCAAAAGTTGATCGCACAACTGCTGATGATAAGCCGCCACCGCGCAACACCCCGCATGTATCGCCTCGCACGCCAGATAGAGATTCTGGCATACGTGCCCGGCGTCCAACGCAATCAGCTTATGGGCGGCCAGGCCGTAACGCCATTCCATCCGCGCGGGAATGGCGGCCCACATGAATACCAAAGGCGCCTGCCCCACAAAACTCTGACCCAACGTGGCTTCGACAAGTTTTTGCTCGAGCTGCTTTTCCTGAAATTCAAAAAGCAATTGATGCTCAAAGGGTAAGTAGCGGTAAATCCCCTTTTCCAATCCCGTGACCTCTATGGCGGCAATATAAGTCTCAAACGAGTGCCGCGCCCCGGCCGATGGAACCATGCGAAAGGCCACCCTGCGATCATGCGTTCGCCGCACCCCCTGCGTGGCCCAAAGCAGAAACGACAGCTCGTCCAGCCTAATCGGCTCTTCGCGAAACAGCCGCCGGCTCTGCCGATTGTGAATGGCCGTCTCCAAATCCACACCGGCAATGTCCTTCCACTTCCCCGGCGGCGCCAAATTGATCCGCCTTGCCTCCGCCGCATACGGCTTCTCCAGCGGCGGCGGTTCCAAGCCGCGACTCTGATCCGTCTGCGAAATATCTAATGTCTGCCGGATCATATCCTTCAAAAAATAACGCGCCTGTTCGATCTGCTGTGACGTCACGGCCATTTACTCCCAATTGTTCCAGGCACACTCCGTGTGCCGCTTAATAATTCCCCATTAACTGCCCCACCATTTTCTACGTACCTCTAACATTATAATTTTATAATCTTACCCAGCTCATGGACCCCTTCATGTTTTATGGCTCCTTTATATTGTGTAATCGTACTGATAACTCTCGGCTAAAACACAACCAGTAGTGTAATCACTATGACACTTTCTGGATATCTTCTCGATTGTCACCAATAAATTTCAATCTTTCCCCTTGACATCATTTACAGAATGCGTATACTGTACTATATAACTATTACAGTGAGCGGTTTATGTTCCTCCAAATCGACTTCCATAACGGCCTGCCCATCTACGAACAAGTTGTCCGTCAGGTGAAATTCGCCGTCGCCGGCGAGGATTTTAAAGAAGGCGAACTGGTCCCTTCCGTCCGTGAAATCGCCCGCGAATTGGCCATAAATCCAAACACCGTCGCCCGGGCCTTCCGCCAATTGCAAACCGAAGGCGTGCTCCAGCCGGTTCGCGGCACCGGCCTGGCTGTCGCCCCAGGCGCAGCCGAGCGCTGCCGCAAACAGCGCGTCGAACTCATTAGATCCCGCCTCACGCAGGTACTGTCCGAAGCCGTGCAAAGCCGACTCGACCCCGACGATCTCCGCGCACTTGTGGAACGAGAATTATCCGCCGCTAAGCATGAAAAAAAGTAAGTCCCGGCCGTCAGCCGGCCAAAACCCGCCAAACCGCTTGCGGTTTAGCGATGGAGATAAACAATGCCAAAAACCCGAAAGCTGAAAGCTGATCGCTGATAGCCGGCGGCCAAAAATAGAAAGGCACGAACATGGACCCCATCATCCGACTCAAAAATGTCAGCAAACGTTTCGGCGCGGAAACGGCCCTTGACAACGTCTCCTTTGAAGTCCCCTCAGGCGTCGTCTTCGCCCTTCTGGGCGAAAACGGCGCCGGCAAGACCACGGCCATCCGCATCATGCTCGGGCTGGCCGACGCCAACTCCGGTCAGGCCGAGGTACTGCTCCTGCCCTCCGACAAGCAAGGACTCCAAATCCGCCGCAGCGTGGGCTACGTCCCCGAGCGCCCCACCCTGTACGAGTGGATGACGGTCGATGAAATCGGTTGGTTCACCGCCGGTTTTTACGGCGAAGCCTTCCTCCCCGAGTATGCCCGCCTCACCGCCGGTTTCGCCCTACCCGGCAAAAAGAAGATTTCACAATTATCCAAAGGCATGCGTGCCAAGGTGCTTCTCTCGCTGGCCTTGGCCAACCAGCCGGAGTTGCTCATCCTCGACGAACCCACCTCCGGACTCGACGCCATGGTCCGCCGCGAATTTTTGGAAAGCATGGTCGATCGGGCCGCCACCGGCAAAACAGTCTTCCTGTCCAGCCATCAAATCGCCGAGGTCGAGCGCGTGGCCGACTTAGTGGCCATTCTCCGCAAGGGCAAACTGATTCTCGTCGAACGCCTCGATGATCTGAAATCGCAAATCCGCAAGCTGACCATAACCATGAAAGACGGCGCCATGGACCTCCCCCAGCTCCGCGGCGAAATCTTAAGCCGCCGCCTCAAGCAGCGCCAATGGCAACTCATCGCCCGGGGCCTAGGCGACGACCAACTGGCCGTGCTCAAAAATCACGAAAACGTCCGCGCCTTGGATGTCGATTCCACAAACCTGGAGGAAATATTCGTGGCATACATGCAGACCGCATGAAACAGGAGCGTAGGAACAAGAATTCTTATTGCAAATTGAAAAATGCAAATTGCAAATTGCAAATTGAACAAATATTAAGAGCCTATCCCTAAAGTCCCCTCTCCCTTTGGGAGAGGGTTAGGGTGAGGGCTGAATTGCCGAGAATATATTGTTATTACTTCTTGCCATTATTGTTTTTTTATGTTTTGGGATAGGCTCTAAATATCAGGATATGCGAATTATGAACCGCACTATCTTTTGCGCACTGATGTGGAAAGAATACCGCCTCCAGCGATCATTCTGGATCTCTTTGGCCCTGCTCGGCGCCATGCTGTTGTTCTTGATATGGGAATTCAACGCCAATCCTACGGATCGCGCAAAAGGGCTTCTTTATACCGCATTATGCCTGCCGGTCTTTTACGCGCTGGGCTGCGCATCGACGATGTTCGCCGCCGAGCACGACGCCGGGACTTACCAGTTCCAGCGATCGCTGCCTGTCACCGCATCGCGGTTTTTTTGGAGCAAAATTGCCTTCGCCTTTCTAAGCACCCTGGCCATGATTGTCCCGTTATGTCTTTTAGCGTTTATCATGGGGTGCGGGCAGATGCCCGGAACCAATAAATTGAACATCTGTATTTTAACCGGAGAGGTAATTTGGCTTTACATAGTCTGGGGCGTATTTTTTTCGCTGATTCTAAAACGCCCTTTGCTGGCGGCCATCGTTAGCGTGCTCGTCGCATCCATGGGTCCGTTTCTGATTCCCGAAAGATCGCAATCCACTTACCTGTACTTCATCGACACCACTTTTCCCATGATCCTATTTTGTCCCATAGCCATATTCGCGGGTTTGACCGTTTTGCCGGCCATCGTCAACATCTGGCTGGGCCGCAGGTGGTTTCGCGAAAACCCTTATCCAATCCCTCGCGTAAAATCTCTGCCCAAGTTGAAAGTATCGGCCAAGCCCGAAACGCTTACGGAATATATGTCGCACGGCAATTCCTGGTCCATGCTCGGGCGGCTTACCTGGCAACACTGGCGGCAATCGTCCTGGGTACTGCTGGTGATCGCGGCGATGTTGGCGCCGCTGCTGTTTTTTGCCTGCGTCAAGCTTTGGTTAAAACATGATCCGCGAAACGAGTGGGCGTCGGCTTTTATCGCTGTCGGCGCACTCTCGGCCCTGGCCTTGCCTCCGCTGGCCGGATCGTTCACCTTTCTCGCCGACCAGCGGCAAAAGAACTTCCATTTTCTTGCCGACCGCGGCATCAATCCAAGACTAATCTGGCTGAGCCGATTGTGGCCCTGGACGATTGTCATCGTCTGTGCGTTCGCGGCACTCGCACTCTTTTTCATCGCCATGTATTTATATCTATGGAGGGCGTACGCATTGCAACCGACGTTGCATGAAGCATTCTTTGCCATAGTGAATTTATACGGCTACATTGTACTCAGTATTTGCGTGGGACAGTTTTGTTCCATGTTCTTCCGCTCCGGAGTGCTGGCAGCCGTGTTCAGCCTGGTCATCACGGGCATCCTCTGCTGGTGGGCCGCCTTTATGTGGACATTGGGCATAAGTTGGCTCTGGTCCGTGGCCCCAATACCCCTGGTCCTCCTGCTGGCAACCTGGCTCCGCGCGCCCGACTGGCTCGCGGAGCGCAGCGGATGGCGCGGTTGCGCCGGCCCGGATTGACCCTGGCCCTGGCCTTCGCCGCGCTTTTTACCGCCCTGCCGCTTTATCGCGCATACCAGATTCCGGCTGTCGATCCCGGCTTCGATACCAAGACATTTCTCCGCCCGCTTACACCTGAAGAACAAGCCACGCTCGACCTCTATTTGCAGGCCGAGAAAAAATACTCTCCTCCCCCGAGTCCCAAAGAATCAACCGCTGAAAATTATGAAACGCTGGTTAATGAAGATCAGACTCATCCAAAACCTTGGAAACCATCGCCGGCAGAAGTTAAGTGGGTTAATGCCAATCAAGAAGTAATTCCGCTCTTGGTCAAAGCCAGCAAGGGTGCGCAATTTGTATTTACGCCTTCTTCTCTTATCGACGACCCCTCCAACCCCATGAACGACGCATGGAAAGTCTTACAGATGGCGGAATTACTCTCCCTTAACGCACAGATATTGGAATCCGAGGGAAAACTCGATGACGCCATCGAGCAATACTTGTCCATAGTCCGTATTTCCAAGCAATTGCATAGCGGTGTTAAATGTTATAACGGACTTAGTGGTTCTGGCGGCGCAGATACGCTGGAACTTCACGTTTACTATCATTTGCTTACGTGGGGGGCTCACAGCGGTCAGAGCCCCGAAAGAATCAAGAAAGCCATCGGTGAATTGGAAAAAATCACGGCCGACATGCCGGCGGGCGCAGCGAAGGTGAAGTTCGATTATCTCTCCGATCGGCAAATGCTCCTCGATTATTTCAAGGGTTTTCCTAAAGAAAACATCCCCGCCATGACCAAGCTCTGGCTTCACCTGCCCTGGGAACGCGCCCGGCGCTCAGGCTCTTGAACACCACTCTTACCCGCAATGACCTCAAATGCATAGATGATGCAGAGATGGCGGCCAGGACGAACCGGCGAATCTATGTCCCGCCTGAAGACAGCCGTTATCCCCGGAATTATTATCCTGGTTATTTCAGGGAATCCGAATATGCGTTGCTTCAGGAATTCTGGGTGCCGCCGTTGCACCACGCTATGCAAGGTATGAACCTCGTCAGGGAATTCGCCAACCTGGAAAACCACCGCCGCGCGACCCTCATCATCTTGGCCTTGCAGGCCTGGAAACTCGAACACGGCGACTACCCGAAATCGCTCGACGAGCTGGTCGGACCATATTTAACACAGTTGCCCAATGATCCGTATGGCGAAGCATATCGTTATTATCCCCACGGCGTGAAAGTGCCCTTGCCAGGTACGGGCATGGATTTTGAATTACTGTCGGCCGTTAACGACAAGCCCGTTATTTGGAGCACCAGCCCGAACATCCATGTAGCGTTGTCCTCTGAGCTAAGGTTAGATGCGCGTTATTGGGTTTACCAGGAGGATCCCAGCACACCCTTTGGCGAACTCCGTTTTCATCTCGGCCCGGCTGATATCTTTGAAATATATAATAACGGCCATTTCTTCCTGGTGCCCCAGACAAGTGATTGAGGCAGCAGGGCAGGGGAGTGGCCGGTTCCCAAGACCGGCAAAGAACAGAAAACTGTAAACTGTTAACCGCCTACTGCGGATATTTCGCCCGATCGTGGATCTCGACCTCCACGCTCTGCGCCTGCCGGTTGCGGAAGATAAGCAGCGGCACGCTCGTCCCCACCTCGGTCATGCTCACCACGTTTACCAACTGCCCGTCGTCCTCGATCGGAATATGATTGAATTCCAGGATGATGTCGCCGGGCAGGAGCTTCGCCGACTCGGCGGGTGTTTTCGACGTAATCTCGATAACCTTGGCGCCCATCAACCGCGGCAACCCGGCGTCGGCCGCCATTTCCGGTCCAAACCGCGAGTTCAGCTTCACCCCGATGTACCCCCGCGTCACCTTGCCCGTTTCGATAAGCTGCCTGGCCGAAAACATGAACATGTTCATCGGTATGGCGAATCCGCATCCCTCGCTCAAGCCCGAACTGCTGGCAATCGCCGTGTTGATGCCGATGATCTCCCCGCGCAAGTTTACCAGCGGTCCCCCGCTGTTGCCGGGATTTATGGCCGCGTCGGTCTGCAAAAAATCCTGATTTCTAAAATTGGTTTCGCCGCTTTTGGAGTTGCTTTCGCCCAAGCGCAAATTCCGCCGCCCTTTGCCGCTGATGATCCCGTGCGTAAACGACTGGTTCAGCCCGAACGGACTGCCCATGGCCATGACAAAGTCCCCGATCTCCAGCCTGTCGCTGTCGCCCAGCGGGGCGGAAACCATCTCCGACGCCGAAACCGCCAATACCGCAACATCCGACTCCTCGTCGCTCAAAACCTTATCGGGCGAAATCCGCCGCCCGTCGGCCAGGTCGATCTTGATCGCCCCAAGCGGCGTGTCGTGCACCACGTGCCGATTGGTCAGAACGTAGAATTTCTCCTTCCATTTGATAATCACCCCGGAGCCGTCCTCCTGAATTATATGCCTGCGGCTGGCGTCCGGCCCGTGCTGCGATTCGATAAACACCACCGAGGGCCCGACCAGCTTGGCCACGGTTTTCATCACCGCCGCTTGGGCGTCGATCGCCGTCAGGTGCCGCTCGAGTTCCTGCCTGAGCTCGGCCTGCCTTTCCGGCGTTAGGGACTTGGCGTGCTCCAGCGATGCCGGCACAGTATTTTGGGCCGCCAGCCTCGCGGCGAAAACCGTGGAGAATAAAGCGGCCGCCAGAAATGCAAAAATACGCGTTAACCTGTGAAAATGCATGAATCGTCGCATGTCTCGATTATCTTGTTCAAGGCTTGCCCAGTATCCCCTTATATTAAACGATCACTAGGATTTCGGCAAAAAAATGGGTATTACTCTGTAGGCCCTTCATGCCGCCAAGTACTCCAATCCTTTTAAAATAAAATCCTTTGCATAAATAAACGCCATCGCCTGCGTATAGTTCTGTTTCATATGATAATATATATAAACAAGTATATCAGATGCCCGGCAATTGGGGGGAGAGCCCCAAAATATCTTCCGCCGGGGGGAACGAAACCCAATGCAAGCCCTTATCCTCCATGCCCCCACTCTGGAGCCTTAGACTCTCTATGTAAATTAAGCCCACGGGTTGCAACCCATGGGCTTGGCTTGATTTAACTACCGCAACTTGATTTCTCTTTTCCGAGAATTACCGCCCGATTTTCGATAAAATGCCCCAATCCGCCCCCAATTTTTTACGCTTATCCCCTTCATCCAACCTTGGTAGTTTCCCGCGGAACCCAAAATCATGAGACATCGAGTTCGATGTCGCTGATCGACAATTCCGCATCGTTGCCGGGAACGTCCAGCAATCGGCTCCAATCGACTTCCGAAGAAGACGCGGCCCCCT
This sequence comes from Pirellulales bacterium, assembly GCA_963838495.1. GTDB lineage: Bacteria > Planctomycetota > Planctomycetia > Pirellulales > Thermoguttaceae > JBEKIK01. Next base: position 500,476 of record CAWIRC010000002.1, read on the forward strand.
GGCGTTCCATCTCCCGCTGGCATTTTATGCAGTACGTGGCATAGGGCAGGGCATGCAATCGGGCCATGGGAATACCGGTCCCGCAACCCTCGCAAATGCCGAACTGGCCCTCGCGCATCCGCTCCAGGGCGTACTCGATGCGGGCAAGTTCGCGGCTTTCCACCTCGGCTAGCTGGGAACTGATTTCATCCTGGACCGAATCCAGGGCGGCGTCAACCATGTCGCCCGAGGCCTGCGCATTCAGTTCCCTCAACAAACTCAGGTCCCCGGCCAGAGCTTTACGCAACGCGTCGCGTCGCTTCATCAGGATCTGGCGCAATGTCAATATCGCGTCTTTGCGGCTCATAGGACTTCACCTCTGTGTCCGATCCTGGCCGCACTGAAGGTTGCCCCCCTTCAGACAAGCCGTTGTCGAACTCTCCTCTCGGTTTCTAATGCTGGGTTAGGAGACTGGCGCTACCCAGACTTTTTCTTTGAAATGCCACTGAACAGTAGCAACCAAATCATACTACGAATATTGCCCTTGTGCGGACTAAAAAAACTTTTTTATATTTCCTTGAAAGTCTGAATGCCAAATCACTATAAATCGTTATTTTCCAACGACTTAAGAAGCATCTTTGCGACGCATCCCTACCCCGTCTCCATGGGTAGACGCTTTTCGCTCAACAAGACACTCAAATCCATGAAAAATAACATCTAAACTTTCTAAATCCACTCTCTTTTTGCCGCATCAAAAGTCGCTATCCGATAATCGTCAAATCCGTCAAAGATATACAGCCGTTTTTCTCTAAACTCTCTTTACTCTCCTTTGCCATCATTCCCATTTTGACCGCCGCCTTGCCGTAAGCTAAATCCAGGTGGGACCTTATGTACTTCATCCACCAATAGATGTAACACTATTGGCAGGGTGTCCGCCGATATTTCCTGCATTGAATAAAATTTAAGGATCAAAAAATGGCCACAGGCACTGTTGACGCCGGTGTTTTGCATTCATCCCTGAGCGATCTGGTGCTCCGAATTCATGGGACAAGCCATAATGGCCAAGTGCTGCGCCTAAGATCGTCCAAATGCACTATTGGTTCAGGGCCGAATTGCACCCTCAGATTGCACGGCCATGGCATCAGTCACTTGCATTGCTTGATCCTTCGCGGTCCTAATGGCACAGTCATTCGCCGCTGGTCGCCCGACACCCGCCTTAATGGCCGCTCATTCTCCGAAGCCCCACTGTCCCCCGGCGACCGGTTAAGCATCGGTTCTCTGGAATTCGAGATCGTCGAAACCGGCGAATTCGCCGCCCAGTCGCCCGACGCCGATGCGCCTTATCCTTATCAATATGAACAATGTCCTTCATCACCCCAACCAGGCAGTGATCTCCAACTGGAATCCCAACGACTCAACGCGCTTAGGCGGCAAATCCGCCAAGACGAAGAATCTCTCCATAAGCGGGCAAAACAAATTGAAGATGCCGCCGCCGAGTTGGCTGCCGAACAAAATAAATTCCACAATGAGCGCCGCCAAGACGAAGAATCTCTCCATAAGCGGACGAAACAAATTGAAGATGCCGCCGCCGAGTTGGCTGCCGAACAAAATAAATTCCACAATGAGCGCCGCCAATGGGAAGAATCGCATAACGCACTGTTCTCAGAAGAATCCCTGCGCAGGGCCGCCGCCGAAGAGGAACAACTCGCACGCCTCAAAACCCAATCCGATGAGCTGGACTCCCAGCGCCAATCCTTCGCTTTGCATCAACGACAATGGCAGGCCGAACAAGAAACTCTCGCAACAAAATCTCCAGGATAGGGAACGGCAACTAAATCAGCGAACGGCCGCATTGGACGCATTGGCAGCCGATCTCGAAACCCGAAAATCTCGACTCGAAGCCCAATCGGCCGCCTTTGAAGCGAAAAACACGGAACTCGCCGATCAAGCCGCCGGCCTGGCCTCGCAAATCGTCGAAAACAACAATCGCGCCGCCGAACTGGATGCCCGCTCCGCCCAACTCGATGCCAACGCCGCCCAGCTCCAAGACCAGGCGGCGGAACTCGCCGCACGCTCCGCCCAACTCGATGCCAGCGCCGCCCAGCTCCAAGACCAGGCGGCGGAACTCGCCGCACGCTCCGCCCAACTCGATGCCCAAACGGCTGATCTCGGAAAATATTCGGCCGATCTGCAAAATAAATCGGCCGAACTCCAATCGCAGTCGGACACCCTCCAATCTCGCGCGGCAGATTTGGATTCAAATCATTTGGAATTGAAATCAAAACTGGCCGAATTGCAATCCCTCCGCAATCAATTGGATGCCGATCGCAACCACTGGGATGAATCCCGCGCCGCCCGGGAGCAAAACCTCGCCTCCCGCGAAGAAACAGTGCAACGAAAAACCGCCCAACTGGAATCCCAGCAAGCCCTGCTCCACGCCGAAAAAGAAGACTGGCAACGGCATCTTGCCCGGCGACAGCATGAACTCGAGCTTCGCGAAGACGAACTCGCCCAGCGCGAGCCGGACAAAGCACTTTCCTCATCACCTGGAACGCCGCACACTGAAAACCTTTTGCCCCCCCAATCCGATCGGTCCCCGCCCGATTCCGGCGATGCCCTTCAACGCCCGAATCATGAGATCGCCGAGCCGTGCGAGATGGAAGCCTCCGCTGCCGATGAGACCGAGTCGCCTTCTTATTCCCAGCATGACGCCGCGCACGAAGAAGAATCGGTCAACGATTACATGGTCCGCCTTATGCAGCGAATTCGCAGCACCCAAAGCGACCCGGACCTCGGCCCAACCAATACCTCCCCCACGACTCCCAAACGACGGGACGAGCCGCCCTTGCCGCTGGAAATCACCCCCGCGCCTCAGCCCGAACCCGCTCCGGCCACGGACCAACGCCGCGAGCCCGCGGAACTGCTCCCTCATACCGTGGCCCCGGAAAAACACGCCGACATCACGCTGTTGCGCAACCTGGCCATATACTCGGCCCAAAACGCTCTGGGCACCCATTCCCGCCGCCAAACAATCCACTCCATGTATTCAAAATTGGCGGTGGCCCTGATAGGCGGGCTGACCGGCATAGGACTCCTCGTTGTCTGGAATTTGTGGTTTACAAACAGCCTCACCTTTTTCTCGGCAATGATGAGTTTCGTAGTGGCCGTCATCTGGGGCGTCCAATATGTCCTGCTGACCGTCCAATTGCTCGTCTCCGGGTCGAGCAACATCGATTCGATATCGGCGTCCCATTCCAAAAAAGAGGAGGAAAAAACGCCCGCCCCCCGGAATCCAAACTCCACCGTAGCCGCCCAAGATCTGCCCACTTACCCCGAATCGCCGCCCGAGGATATCAAGTCGGTGCAATCCTCCCATGCAAGCGACGCCTCCGATAATTATCGCTTTTTTAAGAATATGTAGGAAATGCAGGGGGCTGCCCCAATTACTGTTTAAGGAAATATGAAACCGTTGCCTTTGGATGGTCTTTGAAAAAAATTCTTTGCGCGGCCTGCGCCCGTATCCAAATTATCGCAAATCGCAAAATGCAAATCGCCGCAAGCTTTAGAGCAGGGTTCAGGATGCTGTAGCGTCCGTTTAGCCCGGCCGCTTGCGGCCGGTGAAACTTCCCCTGAATTTGACTTGCGAAAGCATCACAAACTTTATTCGTTCAATTTGCATTTTGAAATTTGCAATTGTCAATTTGCAATAAAAGAGCGGGCGTAGAAAATGCGCTCGAATTTCAATACGACAACTTTATTGCATGTAAGTTTTAGCGGCCTTTACATCGGCAAAATCGCGCAGGTGATAGGCAATCCCCGCATTATCCAGCACCCGGCACAACCCCCGCAGGGCCGCGCCCATCCCGTCCGGCCCGCTTCTGCCGCCGAATTGCCCCCCGCCTTTTAAATGCGGTTCCAGTTCCAAAAATACCCCCGGCACTCCGCGGCGGCGAAGCTTCTTTTCCAGCCCCGGCAAAATCCCGGCAAAATCGCCAAGAATCCTCTCGTGCCCGCCCTGTCCCACGTCGGCCGGAACAAAGTGGCTCAAGGCCTCTTCATCCACTTGCCCCGCTCTTTTCACCGCTCCCGGATGCCGGTAATCCTTGATGTGCATCCAGCCTAGCCCGGGTTTCATGGCCAGGTATTGCTGATAAACTTCCTCCTCCGAATATCCCTGAGTGACAACGTTCCCCGCGTCGAACACCAGCGCCAGGGCCGGATGATCGACCTGCCGGTAAATCTCGGCCAAAAGCGCCCCCGTCGATCCGATCAAGTTCGCCTCCACCTCCAACCCGAATATCAAATCGGCCCTGCCGCACACCTCCGCAATCTGGCCCAATTGGTCCGCCGCCTGCGAAACATAATCCCGCGCATCGGATCCCCTGGGATGATAAAACGAAAATCCGCGGATCAGCTTCGTCTCAAAGGCATGGGCCAACCGGCAGGCCCTTCGCACCTCGCCGCCGAGATATCTTTTAAATGGCACGTAGACGTTCTTTGTCCCGTCTTCGACGTCTTTTATTTTCACCTTGCCGATGGGAGAACCGATCGAAGATACCTTCAACCCGTATTCATCTTGCAGGCCCCGGATCTTTTTAATCTCCCCCGCCTCGAGCTGCATCACATTCTTGATGCCCGATCCCACGTCGATAAACCTGATGCTGTAATACCGCAAACCCAATGCGGCAAAAACGGCAAACTGCTCCACCGCCTCCTTGCCCTCGGCCGCCTCGTCCGCAAATCCGGAAATTATCACCCGCGGTACACTCGACATTTCCAATTCTCGGTTATTATCATATATGCAAATAGCTCCCCTCTCCCTTTGGGAGAGGGGCAAGGGGTGAGGGCGTTTTGCCGAAATCTTTTTTTTCATCCCTCATCCTTCATCCTTCATCCCTCATCCTTTGAAAAACTCGCCGTTACCGTCGTCGTAATCCCGCCCCGGGCGTTGAAGGCGGCGGTCAACGTCATCTTCCGCGGTTCTATTACCGCAACCAGGTCGTCCAAAATCCGGTTGGCCGCCGTCTCGTAAAAAATCCCCATGTTCCGATACTGCTGTAAATACATCTTCAAACTCTTCAATTCCACGCACTTCGATCCCGGCGTGTAGTCTATCGTTATCGTCCCGTAGTCCGGCTGGCCCGTCCTCGGGCATACCGACGTAAACTCCGAGCATACAATATGTATTATGTAATCCCGGCCCGGATATTGATTCTCGAACGTCTCCAAAATATCTCTCGATGCTTTCTCCACTTCTCGTCTCCTTTCCTTGGGCAATCGTTTATGTAATGATAAAATATACAGACCCGCGGGAAAAGAGGCCGAAATCCGCTCTGCACCCCGTACTCAGCACTACATACTAAAATTCTGACCCCTGACCCCTGAACCCCGAACCCCTGAAAATGACCACCCCGGCCGTAATTCTGCTTTCCGGGGGCCTCGACTCGGCCACCGCCGCTGCCATCGCCCTGCAACAAGGCTTCGACCTGTACGCCCTCACCGTCGATTACGGCCAGCGCCATCGCTTCGAACTCGATGCCGCCCGGCGCGTGGCCCAAAGCCTGGGCGTAAAACATCATGCCCAAGTCAAGGTCGATCTGGCCCAATTCGGCGGCAGCGCGCTTACCGCCTCGATCCCCGTGCCCAAGGATCGCCCGCCCGCCGAAATGGCCCACGGCATCCCCGTCACCTACGTGCCCGCCCGGAACACGGTCTTCTTGTCGCTGGCCTTGGCCTACGCCGAAGTCGTCGGCGCGGCCGACATCTTCATCGGCGTGAACGCCGTCGACTACAGCGGGTATCCCGACTGCCGCGGCCGAGTTCATCGCCGCCTTCCGGAACCTGGCCAACCTGGCCACCAAGGCCGGCGTGGAAGGCCGATTGAACTTCAACATCCACACCCCGCTCATCGAACTGACAAAGGCCCAAATCATCAGCCGCGGCATTGAACTGGGCGTCGACTACGGACTGACGCATTCCTGCTATGATCCCAACCCCCAAGGCATCGCCTGCGGCACGCTGCGACGCCTGCCTGCTTAGACGCAAAGGTTTCCAAGAGGCCGGCCTGAAAGACCCGCTGAAATATCAGGAGGAAGGTATGTGAGATGAGGGATGAGAGATAAGGGATGAGAGATAAGGGATGAGAGATAAGGGACAGAAAGGGCTGGGCAATTCATTGCCCAGTCTTGAACAACCCGCCGCTGAGAACCGAAAACTGACAACTGAAAACTGATAACTGTAAACTTAAATCCCATGCGCATCGCCGAGATTTTTCGTTCCCTGCAAGGCGAAGGCCGGCTCAGCGGCACGGACAGCGTCTTCGTCCGCGCCAGCGGCTGCAACCTTCGCTGCGCGTATTGCGATACACCTTACGCATCCTGGTCGCCCGATGGCGAAGACCTTTCCGTCGATGAAATCCTCGATCAAGTGCAAATTGTAAGCCGACAGCCCACACAGGTCAGCGATAATGAGTATCAGCATTCGGAGGACAAGGTTCAGGGTTCAGAGTTCAGGGTTCAGCACTTCTCATCCACCCACCGCCCACCGCCCATTGCCCACCGCATTCATCCTTCACCTTCATCCCTCCTCCCTCCCACATCGTCCTCACCGGCGGTGAGCCCATGCTCTTCGCCGAGTTGATCCCCCTCGCCACGGCCTTGCGCAACGCCGGCTGGCACATCACCATCGAGACCTCCGGCACCCTCTACCTGCCCGTAGCCTGCAATCTCATGTCCATCAGCCCAAAACTCTCCAATTCCACCCCGCGCACCACTGCGTGTGCCACTGCTGGCTTGTCCAGCAGTGAAAAGTCCACCGCCCACTGCCCACCGCCCACCGCTCACCCTTCACTCCCTTCATCCTTCATCCTTCATCCTTCATCCTTAGATTCCCGCTGGCCCCATCGCCACGACGCCAACCGCCATCAACCCCAGGTCCTAAACCGCCTGATCTCCGAATATGATTACCAAATAAAATTCGTCATCGACACCCCCGCCGACTGCGCCGAAGCGGAAGAATATCTGGCCGCAATGCCTCAAATCGATCGCGCCCGCGTAATGCTCATGCCCCAAGGAACCGACCCGGCCGAACTGGCCGCCAAAGCCCAATGGCTTAAGCCCTACTGCCTCAGCACAACCTTATCTTCTGTCCCCGCCGCCACATAGAATGGTTCGGCCCTGCCCGTGGAAAATAAGGCTGTAGGGTGCATGAAATGCACCTATGATGGATTGTATCTGTAGGGTGCGTGCTTGCACGCACGCAGCACAATTCGAATATGATGCCCGTTCACGACGATTCGAACATGAGGGCCGTACATGAGGGTTCTAACATGAGGGCCGTTCACGGCCCTTGTCCGCCGCAGGCGGTCTCAGGCCCGGCATTTTATGCCGGGTTGGCAAATGTGCAGATATTTTTTCCAATTTAGAGTCGTTCACGGCCCTTCACGGCGTGCGGGGCTTTAGCCCGTTGAACCATCTCTTGGGACGTCCTGATTCGCCGTGTACCATGGCCACGCTTGCGTGCCCATTGGATATTTTACTTCTATCGCTCATATCCACGATGAAAACTGGCAAAGTATACTGACAATTCTTAACACTTTAATCTATTTCGAGCTGTCAGTATTAGATCCTTGTGAGCTTCAACAATTTTTTCGGCAAAGTCATGAAGTATTTTGACTGTTTCTTCGTATCTTTCTGGGTTTTCATCTCTCCATTCCTTTGGAACTGATGAAAATTCTCTATGGCTATCCAAGGTCCAGGTATTTCTTCCAATATATTCTATATACTCACCAACAATTTTATGGAGATGTTGTCGTTTTATTTCAATTTCTTTATCTAAGAAATGATACTCAGGAATATTCCACTCATAGAAAAATATTTTGATGCGTATTCATGCCTTACTGATTCCTCTATTCGGATACCTATCCATTTCTTGCCAAACCACATAATTAGAAAGAATAAAACTCCTGTGCCTCCAAGGCTTGTTAACAGAGATGTCCAAAATGTCAACCATTCCATACTAGATTTCCACATTAAGAATATGTATTCTCTGTTTATGCACCACAACAGTGGTTTGTCCAGCAGTATATTTCGTTGATTATACATCGCCCATAGTCAACCGCCCACTACCCACCAACTGATGTTTTCGACACATCCTGTCAGCCTGTATAGTTTCTGGGGTTGCATTGTGTGCCCAACGGTTATATGGTGAAATATATTCGGTGAATGGCCATTTGCATAATTGCCGGGAATAGCCCGCGAAATATTAAGATTTACTAGAGGAGGAAAAAAACATGGTTTATCGCGGTATTGTGAAAAAGGGAGTAGTGGTAATCGCGGAGGGGGCGGAATTGCCTGAGGGCACCGAGGTTCGCATCGAGCCAATTGCCCGGGGCGAAAAACTCGCGGTCGAGGGGCCGACTCTGGCCGAACAGTTTGGTGACATTATCGGTACTGTACCCGATCTGCCGCCCGACATGGCCCAGCAGCATGACCATTATTTGCATGGAGCGCCAAAGCGATGAATCGGATTTTCGCCGACTCGTACTTCTTCTTTGCAATCCTCAATCCGCATGATGCTGCCCACTCCAAGGCAATCGATTTCGGTAGGCAAAATCGGGGACCTCTTGTAACAACTGCTTGGGTACTTACGGAAGTGGCTGATGGACTGGCCCACACACCGCGCCGGCAGGTATTTCATCGCCTTATTGAAGACTTTGAGGTTAACAAATCAAATTTGATAGTGCCGGCTAACTCAGAAACTTTCGAGAAAGGGGTAGAACTATATCATTCCCGGCCAGATAAAGAATGGTCTCTAACTGATTGCATCTCATTTGTTGTCATGTCGGAAGAGCAAATTACCGAGGCGTTAACCGGAGACCATCATTTCGAACAAGCCGGATTTATTACTCTGTTGAAGTAACAACTACCGCTCCTCCCTCAACGCTGCCAAGAGCGGCGCCCTTAACACACGGGCACAGGCAATCAACCCCGAAAGCAACCCAACAATCAAGACTAATGCCAGCGTCACCGCCAGCCAGAGCCAGGGAATCGAGGCGTCGTGTGTAATTAAATGTGGAAGTATGGCCACCAACGCGGCAATGATCCCGCACCCCAGCCCGGCCAAAAGCAAAACCAGATTCTCCAAAAGCACCAATCCGGCAAGTCTGCGCGGCGGAAACCGGCCGCCCGCAACAGCGCCAACTCGCCTCTGCGCTCGAAAACGTTCCTAAGTTGCACGGCCCCAAGCCCCAGCGTGCCCAAAAGCAGCCCCAGCCCGCCCAGGCTCTGGAACGTGGAAAGATACGTGTTTTGCACCGCCAGAAACGCGCCCAGGCGCTGGGCAGTAGTCTCGGCCGTAAATCCGTAATCGCCAAGCGCCCCTTCCAAAACGACTTGCACCGTTTTTGTTTTATCAAGCGGTGTATCGAACAAAAAGAAACGACACCCGCTCACCTCGGGAAAATATTTAAGCAAGGTCGCTTCATCCAAGAGCAGATCGCCCTGAAAGATGCTGTTCGCCAGCAAGGCCACCACTTTGAGGCGGATTTTTTTGCCCTGTGCATCGGAAATCTCCAAAATTTCGCCCGGCCCTTGCCACAAATTAAGTGCATAATTGGCCGTGTTTTTTTCCAGAATCACCGGCACCGCAGGCACGCCGTCTGTGTCATGTCCAAGATCTTGTTGCAATAGCTTCCAGGGATTTTCACATCTCGGCGGGGCGTCGGCCCAGTCAAAACCGCCGCGCTCGATAAATCCCTGTGGCACACCCAACAAGCGCGGCTGCCGCGGCCGGTACAGGTTCAGGCAACTGGCGTCGTCGCCCGATTTCACCCGCAAGCCGTAGGCCCGCACCCCGGCAAATTGTTTTTCATCTTCGGCGGAAAAACCCAAATCCGCCCGGCCCTCGGGAATGTCGAGATTCTGATAGATCGGCTGGTCGCTCTCGGCCGCCAGGCTGAACCCGCCGTTGCCGCTCGCCGGCGCGGTCGCCTGCCGCGAAGCATCAAGGCGGAATGCGCTCACGGCAGCGATCAAAAAACAGGCGGCCCCCACAAGCGATACGCTAAGCGCGCTCCGCCCGGCGTTTCGCGCTGCATTGCGCAAGGCCATGCGCGGCAGATTCCCTCCGCCCACGGCCACGGCCGGCCCGGTCCGCCCGGATCGAAGCCTGATCCAGACCATACCCAGCAATGCGACGAGCACAACGGCCCCGCCGCCGAAAAAAGCCGCCGCTTGATAATCCTCCCTCAATCCTCCCAGCGTCAAAAGCAAAACTGTCGCAACCACCAGCAATAATAAAACTATTTCGCTCCAGACGGCCCGGCGCGACAATTTACCTGTCGCCATAGCGCGATCCGTGGAAGTTTGCCCCGCCAGCAGCCTTCGCGGTTCAACGCGGGTAACGCCACGGACCGAAAAAACAATTGCCCCCATGGCCAGTAGGATTCCGCTTGCAAATCCAATAATGAGACTAAGCGGTGTTATATACAACTGCAAAAACGGGGTAACAATGGCGGCCAGCCACCAGGTCCGCAGCCCCAGGATCATAAGCACGGCATAAGCCATCCCCAGCGGCAGGCCCAAAATGCCGCCCGCCAAGGCAGTCAAAAAACCTTCGCCCAGCAGTATTCGCCGCACCTGCCCGCGCTTCAGTCCAAGGGCCAGAAGTATGCCGATCTCACGGGCCCGCTGTTCCACGCCCAGGCGGAACAAAAGCAGCACCAACATGGCCGCCGCGGCGATAATGAAAAAACTGAACGCCAAAAACAGCACGTTAAAGGGCGTTGTCCCTGCGGCTGCCGCTAATGCCTGTCGCTTGACCGGCTGAAAAACCAGGCCGAAAACCTCTGGATTCAAGCCCGATAATCGTTTCTCAAAATCTTCCAACCCCATGCCGGCAGGCAGTCCAACGCGAAGCGACGTGGTGTTTCCAAAGCGGCTCCCCCACAAACTCCGTCCCGCGGCCAGCGACACAAACGCCTTGGGCGTAGCCCCGTACCGGTCCCAATATTTTTCGTCCCTAGGCCGGACCCGCCGCACATCGAACGGAAACGGCGGATCCCACTCGGCCATCGTCGCTTCGTCGGTCATGCCTTTGACTGCGGGAGTCAATCTCCGATCGTCGGCCGCGCCGGCCGGTTGCACCACGGCCGCCAGGCGGTAAGATTTTGTGGCCTCCCGGATTTGGCCCCCAGCGCTCTCCGCTTCAAAATAAGTCACGGAAATCCGGTCGCCGGGTTTGGCGCCCAGGTCGTCGGCCGCCCACGAGTTCAGGGCGATTTCGTCGTCCCTAAGCGCCGGCAACGGTTTGCCGTCGATCGATAAAAACGGCCCCAGCGGCGATCGTCCGGCAAAATCAATGGCCGTGATAGTGGAATAAGGGATTTCCCGTCGGTTGGAATCGCCCGATGATCCATCGGCAATAGTGTTGGCCAAGTATGTAAAAGCCGGCTGGATAACAAAATCGGGCTGGACGACAATTTTCTCCCCTCTCCCTTTGGGAGAGGGGCCGGGGGTGAGGGCGGTAGAGTTTCTTAGTGCCTTCAGTATTTCCTGTTCCGCGCCCGGCTCCAAGATCATCCGATCGGATGTAATGTTTACGTAGCCCAGCGGAGTCTTTTCAACATTCAAACCAAGATCGGCCATTTTCGGGCGAAGCAAGTCCTGCACCGCGGAAACCGACGCCGACGATGCCCCTCGCCCGGCGTTTTGCAATTGGACAAAAATCGCGTTCACCAACCCGGGCCGCCCCAACCGTTCCTGCAACCACCCAAGTGCAACATAGGCATCAAGCGGCTCGTGCTGCGTCGATCTGAGGCCGAACCGCCCAAGCCCCTCGCCCGGAATAATGCCGCTTACCGTAAGGCGGAAATTCTGCACCGTGTCGCGTTTTCGACCCAATGCGCTGTCGGCGGGAATCGCGCCCGCACGCGCTAACCGCAAAATTATTTCATCGCCCGGTTTCACCGCCAGCTTTTCGGCCAAAGGACGGTTAATCGCAATTTCCCGCGGCCCAAGCCGCGGCGCAGTAGTCGAACCGGCGCCCAACTGCCAAAACCGCTCTTCACAGCCGATAAGCTGCACGCGGTTCGCACGCAACGGCCCGCTTCCGGCGGGATTTTCCATGCTCGCCGAAAGCACGATCGCCGCTACGGCACGTGATATCACCTCGCCGTTGTCATCTTGACGATCTTGCCCTGCTAATTCATCGGCCAATTGTGCTCGGAAAAAATGATCGGCAACCAGCGCCTCGTCGATATTCCCCAGCCTATCCAAAGCCAGATGCCTGAGACTGCCCCGCATCGAGTCGCCCACCAGCAATGCCCCGGTCAGAACCGCCGCGCCCACCGCCGCCCCTGCCGCCACCGCCAGATTCATCCGCCAGTGATGAAAAAATGCGGCGATAATCAGGCGGAAAACACTCATGGCGGCGGAAAAATATTTTTTTACTACACTCGCGTTTCAATCATTTCGCATACAAGTTGAATATTAATTTAGCCCCCGGTGAACACACCGGAGGCTTTGAATATACCCAATAAATCATATCAGAATATTGTAAAAAACTTCCGCTACCCGCTATCCGCTTTTTTCAATCCCCTTAAGGGTTCCGGCAGGGCAAAGTGAATTTTTTCCTCTTTCGTGTCCAGAGTTTCCATTGTCGCATTGAATCGTTCTTTAAGCAGGGCTACGCACCGCTGCACCACGGCCTCAGGGGCGCTGGCCCCGGCAGTTACGGCCACCGTTTCCCCGCCCGCAAACCAGTTCAGATCTATGTCTTCAGGCCCGTCGATCAGATATGCCGGAACGCCTTGCGATCGGGCCATCTCGGCCAATCGCTGAGAATTCGAACTGTTGCAGCTCCCCACTACGATCACCTTGTCCGCCTTTCGTGCCAACACCTTCACGGCCTCTTGACGATGTTGCGTGGCATAACAAATATCCGCCCGCGCCGGCCCGACAATATGCGGAAATCGCTCCTTCAGCCGGCCGATCACCGCGGAGGCGTCGTCAACCGACAATGTTGTCTGCGTCAAGTACGCGATCTTGTCCGCGCCGGCCAAATCCAGACCGTCCACGTCCTCCGGTTTTTGAATCAATATTATCGAGTCCGGGGCCTCGCCCATCGTCCCCACTACCTCGTCGTGGCCCGCATGACCAATCAATATAATAACGTATCCTTCTCGAGCAAAACGAACGGCCTCGGTGTGCACTTTTGTCACCAAAGGACATGTGGCGTCGATGGCGATCAGCCCTTGCTGGGCGGCCTGCCTACGAATATCAGGCGGGACACCATGGGCGGAATATAGAAGATGGGAACCATGGGGGACTTGGGATAAATCGTCAACAAATACAGCCCCTCGATTCCGAAAGTACTCCACTACCCACCGGTTGTGCACTATCTCATGATACACGTAAATCGGCGTCCCGAACGCCTGTATCGCCAGGTCCAGGCTCTCGATGGCCATATTTACGCCCGCGCAAAATCCCCGTGAATTAGCCAGGATTATATGCATGGTTCCCTCGTCCCTTCGTAAATATCATAATACCAGGGGCCTAGGGCTCGGGGCCAGAGGCCGGAACCGGTGACTAAATAAAGAAATGTTTTCACGCGATTTTAAACTCTTCGGACCCCATGCCCGGCATTGCTCGCCCTTGAGTTTGCCGCAAGCCCAGCGCTATTGCCGGACGTTGGCAAAACGTCATTACGAAAACTTCACCGTGGCAAGCTGGTTGCTCCCCCGTCCGCTCCGCCAGCACTTTTACAACGTCTATGCCTATTGCCGCTGGGCCGACGACCTGGCCGATGAAACAGGCGATCGAGAGCACCGCCTTGCCCTGCTCGATTGGTGGGAAACGCAACTTCGCGACTGCTACAGCGGCAAAGCCGTGCATCCGGTTTTTGTCGCACTGGCCAAAACCATCCGAAAATTCAATTTCCCCATTGATCCTTTCCTCGATTTGCTTTCAGCCTTCAGGCAGGATCAACGCGTTAGCCGTTACGAGACGGCCGAAGATTTATTGGATTACTGCCGCCGCTCGGCCAATCCCGTGGGCCGTTTGGTTTTGTATTTATGCGAATGCCATTCCGGCCAGCGTGTGGAACTGGCCGATTCGATCTGCACCGGCCTGCAACTGGCCAACTTTTGCCAGGACGTCGCCGGCGACTGGGATCGCGGCCGGATTTATCTGCCCCAATGCGATTGCCGCCGCTTCGGATATACCGAGGACATGTTCGCCCGGCGCGAACCCAACGAAGCCTTCCGCCGCCTTATGAGCGCCGAAGTCGAACATGCGGAAAATTTTTTTCATGCCGGATCGCCGCTGATAAAATTAATGCCCAAGGAATTAAAACTCGACACGGCACTATTCATCGAAGGGGGCCTGGCCATATTGCAGGCCATCCGCCGCCAAAACTTCGATGTCTGGACCCGGCGCCCCAGGCTCTCTAAAATGCAAAAAATACGGCTCTTTTTCCAGTGCCGACTGCGGCTGCATATACTATGATATACATCCCAAATTATTTTTGATGCCATCCGAATTTTTTAGCCACCAATGATTACACCGGGGGCCGATGCGTTCCAACTTTATTTAGCCCCCGGTGATTACACCGGGGGCCAAGGCAGCACTCACAAGATCGTGCCAGGAGTACGGCGTAAATGAACGTATCCCGCAAGATTATCGACGCCAGTTATGCCCTTTGCCGCCGCCTAAGCCGCCGGTCCGGCTCGAATTTTTACCTGGGCTTTTTTCTCTTGCCCCATCAAAAGCGGCAAGCCATGTACGCCCTTTATGCCTTTATGCGCCATACCGACGATCTGGTCGACGCTGCGCCGACCGGGCAGGGCAGGGGATTCAACACCGAGATCGGCCGGCAAAAGGAACAATTGCACAACTGGCGCACCATGCTGGAAAACGCCCTGGCCGGAATCTCTCCTTCCTCTCTTGATCTCGGCCCAATGTCCATGAAACCGGTTATAAGGGACTCTAACAAAACCTCCCCTCTCCCTTTGGGAGAGGGGCTAGGGGTGAGGGCGTTTGCAAGCAATAAAAGAGTTTTGTCAGAGTTCCTAAATGGCCAGTCCATGGCATCTGCGGAAATCTTGTTGCCGGCCCTGGTCGATACCGTGGAAAAATATCATATTCCCGCGGATTGTTTGTATGCCGTTCTCGACGGCGTGGAAATGGATTTGGACCGCCGCCGCTACCAGACCTTCGACGAACTCAAGGAATATTGCCTGCGCGTGGCCTCGGCCGTGGGACTGGCCTGCATCCACGTTTGGGGATTCCGCGGACAAGGAACCCCGCAGGCCGACGCCGCACTGAAGCCCGCCCGGCAGGCGGGCGTCGCCCTGCAACTTACCAACATCCTCCGCGATCTCAAGGCCGATGCCGCCGCCGACCGCGTCTACCTCCCCCTGGAAGATTTGCACAGTTGCGGCTACACCACGGAAGAATTGAAAAATGGCGTCGTAAATAATGCCTTTTGCCGACTGATGGAATTGGAAATAGATCGGGCAAGGCAATTCTATCAGCAAGGCGCCAATCTCTTCGATTTCCTCAACCGCGACGGCCGGCGGATATTCGGCCTGATGACAGCCGTGTATCGCCGTCTTTTGGAAAAAATCGCCCGCCGCCCGGGCGATGTCTTTGCCCGGCCCATCAGGATTGGCAAATTCAATCGGCTCGCGCTTTTCCTTTATTGGACGCTTTTCCCTTCGTTCATGGCGGAAAAAAAGACTCACACAGCGGCAAACGGTGCACCATGAATGAAAAAGAAATGCCGCTTTCGGCCCCGCAATCCAAGGGCATTACTACCGACACGCTGCCGCTGGCCGAGTTGCAGCCCGAAACCGCGACAAACACTGCCCGCTCTTCCAAATCAGTGGCCATTATCGGCGGCGGGCTGGCCGGAATGACCGCCGCGGCCGTGCTTGGCGAGCACGGTTTGCAGGTCGATCTCTTCGAGCAAAGCAACCGCCTGGGCGGCCGCGCAGCCTCGCTCGTGGAGCCCTGGAACGGGCAAATTATCGACCAGTGCCAACACGTGGCCATGGGCTGCTGCACGAGCTTCATCGACTTTTGCAAGCGCACCGGCGTGGAAGATTGCTTCCAACGCCACAAAACCCTGCATTTCATCGGCCCCGACGGCAGCCGATCCGACATCGCCGCCGCCTGGTTGCCCCCGCCCCTGCACCTCTTGCCCGGGCTCTTGCGGCTAAAATATCTTACCTGGCGGGAATCTTTGAGTATCGTCCGCACACTAAAAAAATTAATTCGATTCAAAAACATCTCCAGAAAATCAGTCTGAAACTATCGGCTCATGGCTGCGGCGGCAGAGACAAGCGGAATCGGTCATAAAAAAATTTTGGTCGGTCGTGCTCATAAGCGCACTTAGCGAAACCGTGGATTACGCCTCCCTGGCGGCAGCTAAAAAAGTATTTGCCGACGGTTTTTGCTCGTCCCGCCAAGGTTATGAATTGATAATTCCGCATGTTCCCCTTGCCGAAATCTTCGACCATCGCGTGCCCGCCTGGCTGGAATGCCAGGGCGTAACAATCCATCGCGGCGCAAGGGTGCAGGAAATATCCATCCAGGAAAAAGGCGGCGTGGCGGTGCATCTGTACGATGGAACCGTGCAAAATTTCCATGCCGCGATTGTCGCTGTGCCCTGGTTCGAGACGCCTTATCTCTTTTCCGCTTCGCCTGCGAATTTCCCCTTGAAATTGGACACGCTAAAACAAATCCCTTCGGCTGCGATCACCGCCGTGCATTTGTGGTTCGATCGGCCGATCGCTCCGCTGCCCTACGCGGCACTGGTGGGAAAGCTGAGCCAGTGGATTTTTAATACCAACTCATATTGTCAGGTTGTCATAAGCGCCTCGCATCGCCTGGTTGAATGCGAAAAAGAAGAATTGCTGAAAATAGTCCTGGCTGATTTGCACGCCGCATTTCCCCAGGCCCGGCAGGCAAGTTTGTTGCACTGGCGAGTGGTGACGATTCCCCGTGCAGTAATTTCCTTGCAGCCGGGCGTGGATCGGCTTCGGCCGCCGCAAAAAACCTCAATCCCCATTTTATCTTTCGCCGGCGACTGGACCGCCACCGCCTGGCCCGGTACCATGGAAGGGGCGGTGCGGAGCGGTTATTCGGCCGCAGAAGGTTTATTAAAATATCTTGGATCATAGTTTTCAGTAATCAGTTTTCAGTTAACATCAATTTGTGGATAATGTGAAACCGCATGAAGTTTCAGTTGTTTATTCAATATTCATCATTCAAAATTCAACATTTTTTCATCCATCATACCTAATCCCTCATCCTCCCTCCTTCACCCTTATGAAAATCATTCACCTTGTCGCCGGCGCAGGAGGGATGTATTGCGGCAGTTGTTTGTACGGCAACGCCTTGGCTGCCGCCATGCAACGCTTGGGCGAAGACGCAATCCTCGCCCCCATGTACACGCCCATCCGCACCGATGAAAAAAATGTAAGCATCGATCATGTAGCCTTCGGCGGAATTAACGTTTATCTGCAAGAGCACTTCGCCCTCTTCCGCCGCACGCCCTGGTTTCTCGATCGACTCTTCGATTCGCCCGAACTGCTCCGCTGGGCCGCCCGGCGAAGCGCCAGCGTCAGGCCCGAGCATCTTGGCGCAATGACGGTCTCCATGCTCCAGGGCGAGGAAGGCCGCCAGCGCAAGGAAGTGCTAAAACTGGTCCGCTGGCTCGAAAATGACATCCATCCGGACATAGTGCATCTGAATAACGCGATGCTTATGGGCACGGCCCGAGAAATCCACCGCCGCTTGGGCGTCCCCGTGGTGTGCACCCTCTCGGGCGAGGACATCTTTCTGGAAAAACTATCCGAGCCGTATTATTCTTCCGCCCGGCTCCTGCTCCGCCACCGGGCGGCCGAATTGCCGGCCTTCGTGGCCATGAACAATTATTTCGCCGATTTCATGGCCGATTATCTGTCGGTGCCGCACGAGCGGATCGAGGTCATCCCGCCGGGAATAAACTTGGATGGACACGGCGCCGCTCGGAAGGATAATTCTGCCGCAAAACAGCCCATCACCATCGGATTCCTGGCACGCGTCTGCCCGGATAAAGGCCTGCATCTGCTTGCCCAGGCCTTCAAAATCCTGGCCGATGATCCCAGCCTGCCCGCGGTCAGGCTCCGTGCGGCGGGTTATTTGGATGATGCCGAGCGCCCTTATCTAAACAAAATCACCCATCAACTGGGAATTTGGAATTTAAGGGACCGGTTCGAATATCTCGGCGAATTGGATCGATCGAAAAAAATCGCCTTCTTGCAATCCCTCGACCTGTTCAGCGTCCCCACGGTCTACCGCGAGAGCAAGGGATTTTATGCACTGGAAGCCTGGGCCAACGGCCTGCCGGCGGTGTTGCCCGGCCACGGAACATTTCCGGAACTGATCGAACAAACCGGCGGGGGCCTGCTTTTCCAGCCCGGAAATCCCCAAGCCTTGGCCGATGCCCTAAAACAAATGATCCGAAACCCCGATTTCGCCGCCCAGTGCGGCCGCAAGGCTCAACAAATCGTCCGCGAACGCTACAATGCCGATGCTATGGCACGGCGAATGATCGAGTGGTATAAAAAAGTGATGAATGCTGAATTATGAATGCTGAATGTTGAATTATTCCCATGCCCGCATTGATCGTCGATAACGTTACCAAGCAATATCCCACTCGCGGCGAGCCGCTCGAAGTGTTGCGCGGGATTTCATTGCAGTTGGACGCCGGGCAAAACGCGGCGATCGTCGGGCCCAGTGGGTCTGGCAAAAGCACGCTCCTAAGCATCATCGGCTCCCTGGAAAAACCCACTGCCGGCCGTGTTGTGCTCGAAGGCCAGGACCCCGCCGGCCTGGACGAACCCGCCCTGGCCGAGTTTCGCAACCGGCAAATCGGTTTCGTGTTTCAGGATCATTACCTCTTGCCGCAATGCTCCGTGCTGGAAAACGTGTTGGTGCCCACGGTCGCCAAGGGAAAAACTACGGCCGAAGCCGTGGACCGCGCCCGGGTGCTAATCGATCGCGTGGGCTTGACCGACCGCTCGGAGTATCGCCCGGCCGAACTTTCCGGCGGCGAGCGCCAGCGGGTGGCCATCGCCCGGGCGCTTATCAACCGGCCCGCACTCCTCCTGGCCGACGAACCAACCGGCAACCTCGACCGCACCACCGCCCAGCGGATCGGCCGCTTGCTCTTGGACCTGCACGAGCAGGAGCAAATGATGCTTATCTTGGTTACCCACAGCGAGCGTCTGGCGGCCCTAATGTCCCGGCGATTCGAATTGGACGAGGGAAAATTGAAAGAAATATCTTGACATCGGACGCCTTTGTGTTCTGTCATAAAGCATGTATACTTAACTCTTCAAATTTTTAAATCCCGGTAAAAAAGTTGACAACAAACCGCCACCCCTATGATAATCAACACCGGTACCCTGACCACTAAACCTTGAACCCTGTCCCCTAACATGCGTCCCATCCGAACGGTATCCGTTTTCCCCACCTTGCTCACCTTGGGCAACCTCTATTGCGGGTTCTTCGCAATAGTGGTCGCCGCTCGCGTGGACAAGCCCGATCCGATCGATTGGAACGCCTGGAAATTCGAGGACACGACAAATGTGATGATTAGCGGGTGGCTGATCTTTCTGGCTATGATTTTCGACGGCTTGGACGGCTATGTCGCTCGCCTCTCGCGCACGGCCAGCGATTTCGGCGCCCAATTGGACAGCCTTTGCGACGTGATCACCTTCGGCGTTGCCCCGGGTTTTTTGCTGGTTAAAATGTGTCCGCGATTTACATATTTGCACTCTCAGGCGGTTTGGGTGATCGCCGCTTCCTATGCCGCCTGCGCCGCCTTGCGCTGGCGCGATTCAACGTCGAGGTCAGCGACGACGACGAGCACCTGCGCTTCAACGGCCTGCCCAGCCCGGCGGCTGCCCTGGCGATCGCCGGATTCGCAATCATGTTCTACAGCCTCCGCGACGTAACCAACCCCCTGAAATTCGCCCATGAAATCGACACCGTATTGCAAAATATCTTGCCGTTTTACGGCATTTTGCTGGCCTTGCTCATGGTCTCGCGGGTCCCTTATCCGCACGTCGTAAACCAGATATTCCGCGGCCAGCGTAGTTTCGGACATGTAGTCGGCGTGATCTTCGCCTTCGTCGCCATTATGGCCATCCGCAACTACTCCTTGCCCATCATTTGCAGCGCCTTCGTTTTTTACGGTCCCGTGCGAATGGCCTGGGCAAAAATTATGCACCGCCGCCAAGAGGAAGAGGAATCGCTCTTCTGAATGATGAATGATGAAGGATGAATTGCATTAGCCGTCAGCTCTCAGCGATCAGCTATCAGATAGGGGAGTTGATAGCTGAAAGCTGATTGCTGATAGCCAACTTATAACCCCGTGCTCTCCGTGCCTCCGTGTTTATAATAAACTTTAAGGGCGTCCATTCATGTTTTCCGGAATTGTCGAAGCCTTGGGAACCGTGGCCGAATTGCGCGTCGAGCCGCCCGGCTGCCGCATTATCGTCCGCGAACCCAGGATCGCGGCCGACACAAAAGTTGCCGACAGCATTTGCGTAAACGGCTGCTGCCTTACGGTCGTGGAACAAAACGGCGACACGTTCGCTTTTCAGGCCGGCCCCGAAACCCTTGCCCGCACCAATCTCGGCGAGCTAAAACCCGGAAGCCGCGTCAATCTGGAGCGAGCCCTGGCCGTCCACGGCCGGTTGGGCGGACATTTCGTATCCGGACACATCGACGGCACCGGCGAACTTGTCGAGCGAATCGATCAAGGCGATTGGTCCACCTTCTGGTTCTCCGTGCCCCGCAATCTCTCCCTGCAAATGGCCTCCAAAGGCTCGATCGCCGTCAACGGCGTCAGCCTCACGATCGTCGAAAGCGAACAAAATCGCTTCAGCGTAGCCCTTATTCCCTACACCTTGGCCGTCACCACGCTGGGACCATTGACCGTGGGCGGCAAGGTCAACCTCGAAACCGACATCCTCGCCAAATACGTGCAACGCCTTTTCGAGGCCCATAATTGGGATAAGTTTTAAGTTGTCAGTTGTCAGTTGTCGGTAATCAGTTTTCAATGCAAAATTTAGCCCCCGGTGAACACACCGGGGGTTTGCGGTTCTCAGGCAAATCGGTTTTGATATCCATCGCGAAACCGCAAGTGGTTTTATTGTTAAATTCCCAATTCAGCATTCAAAATTCATCGTTTTTTCATCCTTCATCCCTCATCCTTCAATATGTCCGCCGATCCCACTACCAGACAAACTTTGTCCTTTTTGATGCGCCGCTTCGAAGAGGCCGGCATCAGGCCGCGGACAAACCTCGGGCAGAATTTCCTCGTAGATCTGAACCTGCTGGGCATACTGGCCAATGCCGCCGATTTGTCCGCCGACGACGTGGTGCTGGAAATCGGCACCGGCACCGGCTCCCTGACCGCGCTTCTAGCCGCCAAGGCCGCCGCAGTAGTCACCGTCGAGTCCGACCGGCGGATGTTCCAACTCGCCGGCGAGCAGTTGCACGCCCTGCCCAACGTCGTCATGCTCGAGATGGATGCGCTTGCCGGCAAAAATCGCATCGATCCCCAAGTGCTTAAAGCCGTCGCTTCTCAGCTCGACGCCGCGCCAAAGCGGCGACTGAAAATGGTCGCCAATCTCCCTTACAACATCGCCACGCCCATCCTGGGAAATCTCTTGGCCCTGGATCGCCCGCCGGAAATGATGGTGGCCACCATCCAGAAGGAATTGGCCCAGCGAATCATCGCCTCGCCGGGCACAAAGGATTACGGCGCCCTGAGCATCTGGATTCAAAGTCAGTGCCAGGCGGAAATTTTAAGGGTACTTCCCCCTTCGGTATTCTGGCCCAGGCCAAAAGTCTCTTCGGCCTTCATGCGGATTATCTTCGACGAGCGGCTCCGCCGGCGGATCGGCGACCGGGAATCCTTCCACGATTTTATCAAGGCCCTGTTCCGGCATCGCCGCAAATTCCTCCGCACCCAGTTTTTATTGGCCGCCGCCGACCGCCTCGACAAAACCGCCGCGGATGATATTCTTAAACGCCTTAAACTCGATCCCTCCCTGCGGGCGGAACAGTTGGACGTGGATACAATTATCGCACTCAGTCGCGAAGTGCCGCCAGAACCCGGCATTTGACTCCGCCCACCTCGCTAATTAGTATTAAAGTATCCCCTGATTTCCATTTATTCCAGCCATTAATTACCTGAATTACCTATGGGTTCAGTTATGAAATTCATCGAAATGTCGGGGAAATCGTTATCGCGCGTTCTCCGCGATGACGAACTGCACCCCAACGAACTGGCCCAGTTGGGCGTTACCGACGAAAGCGTCCTCCGCATCAATCGCCAAGGCGACATCGAACTCCGCCGCGCCGACCGCTGGGACGTAATCGGCGGTCTGCTGGGCGAATTCGAATCCCGCATCAAACGCGAAACCGGCCTGGATTGGATTTGAATTCCCCCTTCGTAACAGCGGCCATAACCAACCGCCCCCGCTTCCTTTTTCCTGTTTCTCGCCCTTGTCACAGGATCAAAACAATACAAACATTATCATGGCATTAAACATTCTTGGTGTTTTATTGCCTATGTGTCCTAATTGCTTTAATCAACAGCAATCTTAGAGCGCATAAGAGGTTATCTACAGTATTTCTTGACATTAATGCCCCGCCGAGAATAATCTATATGTATGGGTTTGTTGTTTGCGTTCAGGGATTATCAATTGGCAATAATCTTTGGCGCGGGCTTTAATAAAGAACATACCGTCAAAAAAATTTGACGGTTATTTGCATCCCTGATACGACGCGTTGTGTGTGGCGCGGCGATCAATCGGATGCATTTACTTGCTCCCCCCCGGTAGCAGCCGCACCTTGACAGGAGTTAGGGTGCGGCATTTTTTTTAAGTAGTAGGCACACTCCGTGTGCCGTATAAGTGGCAGTCACACTCCCTGTACCTGCTACATTCATTAACCATACTTGCCGGCGGCGGAATAATCACAATAATGATCGCCAATGGAAACGATCATCAATTTAATACCGGGCACGGATGTTTCTAAATCACTCTCGCCGCACTACCTTGCCCAGGATTTCGGCCCCCGTTCGGCAATTGCAAAGCAGTGCGTTGCCAAACTATCGGACATCCTCGAGGCAGGTCATCCCGCTCTGGCCGATTGGAAACGTCGCTTCGGTAGGATTCTAGGTACCGATCCACAGCGGCTGGAAAAGGCATTGCACGCCTGCGCTCGTAAGATGGGCGCGCTCTGCGAAAATTTCAGGCCCGATGCGTTCTTTTTCGCCCTGCAAACTTATTATGCAATGCTATTGCAGTTGCTGATAAGGCGCTTTCCCCGGCTGGAAAAGATCGATTTGTCCGAACAGCCGTTCTCCTCGGACTTATGGGCCGGTGATGCCGAACTCTCCGGCGTGCTAAAACAATTATCGCCCGCCATGCAAAAATATTCACCCCCGCATGTTGCAGAAAATACGGCTTCGTCACATCTTTCGCAGGCCGAATGCGATCCATCTTCAAGCGGCGATTTACTAAAGGCCTTGTATCAAGAGCTCTTTCCCCGCCCCCTTCGCCACCGCTTGGGCGAATACTACACGCCCGACTGGCTCGCCCGCCACGTCCTCGATCAAGTGAAATATGACGGCGGATCAAACCAGCGATTGCTGGACCCGGCGTGCGGGTCCGGCACTTTCCTCTTAACCGCCATCCGGCGGATTCGCGCGGCCCGGCTCTCATCTCGCCCCGGCCCATGGGACGATTCATCAAAGGCCGATCTGTGCAGGCATATTCTTTCCCACGTCGCCGGCATCGACCTCAATCCCCTGGCCGTGATGACCGCCCGGGCAAACTACCTGATCGCCATCCACGACCTGCTGCCGCCGCTTGATTCGACTGAGCCGGTTGATCTGTCGCAAATCCCAATTTATCTCGGCGATTCGATCCTGGATCAGCCCCCGCACGAAGCCTTGGGCCGCCGGCAGTTCGACCTTGTCGTCGGCAACCCGCCCTGGATCGCCTGGGACAACCTGCCGGCCGATTACCGCCAAGCCACCAAGCCGCTTTGGGAACATTACGGCCTGTTTTCGCTCTCCGGCAACCAGGCCCGGCACGGCGGCGGCAAAAAAGACCTGTCCATGCTCATGCTCTACGCCGTCGCCGATCGGCATCTGAAATCCGGGGGCCGGCTGGGCTTTGTCATCACCCAAACCCTCTTCCAGACCAAAGGCGCGGGCGACGGCTTCCGCCGCTTTCGCCTCGGCAGTCAAGGCGAGTTCCTCAAGATCATCCGCGTCGACGACCTTACCGCCGCACGGCCGTTCGAAGATGCCGCGAATTGGACCAGCGCGATTGTGCTCGAAAAGGGCCCCGCCACCGAATACCCGGTCCCGTATTTTAAGTGGCGTATGTCCCCTCTCCCGACCAACCGACCATGCTCCGCATGGTGCCCGTCGGTGCCCGGAGAGGGCCAGGGTAAGGGCAATCCAATATCCCCTCTCCCTTTGGGAGAGGGTCAGGGTGAGGGCAGCCAAAACCTTATTGCATCTCGTTTCCTTGCCCGGCCCATTGACCCAAAAAATCCTGCATCGCCTTGGCTTTTACAGCCGCAAGGTCTTTCCCTAAAAATGGAGGAACTAATCGGCCCGTCCGATTACATCGCCCACCTCGGCGCCAATACCGGCGGGGCCAACGGCGTTTATTGGTTGGAATTGCTGGGCCGTGCCAACGGCAGCGTTCGTGTGCGAAATTTTATCAAAAAAGCCAAAACCGACGTGGATAGCATAGAAACAGTCATCGAACCGGATTTGCTCTATCCGCTTTTGCGTTGGCGCAATGTCGCCCGTTATTCCGCTCGACCGGATTTATATATTCTCCTGGCCCAGGATTGCTCCACTCGCACCGGCATTGATGAAACATCGATGCGGGAAAAATATCCGCGGACTTTGGAATATTTGAAACGTTTTGAAAGTCATTTGTGTGCCCGCGCGGCCTACCGCCGCTATCAACACGGCCGCCCATTCTATTCAATGTACAACGTCGGCCCTTACACGACTGCCCCAATTAAAGTCGTCTGGCGGCGAATGGACCGCCGCATGAATGCGGCAGTGGTCTCATGTGTCGATGACCCGATTTTGGGCCCCCGGCCCCTCATCCCCCAGGAAACCTGCGTTTTGATCGCCTGCGATTCGCGCGACGAAGCCCATTATCTCTGCGCAGTGCTTAATAGTTCGCTAGTAAACTACCTGGTTCAAGCCCACAGCGTTCAGGGCGGTAAAAGTTTCGGCACGCCAAATATGCTGGAATATCTGTACCTCCGCCGCTTCGATCCTTTAAACGCCTTGCACCAGGAATTAGCATATTGCAGCCAAATGGCACATCAAAATATGTGCCCCAAGATAGAAAGCAAAATTGATCGATTAGTTGCAGAATTATGCGGTTGCAATGCTGATGAAATATCATCCTATTTCACAACCGCGGAGGGGATGTTGGGACTTTGAGGATTTACAATGACAGTCCGCCGAGAAGGGGAAACCACAAGGTCCATGTCTTCCATTGGCACCGCCCCTAAAAGAACCGATTCGCCGATCACCAGGGCGCCGGTAAAACAAGTGCGGTTTTGAAAACGAATTTGCACCGGACCGACATAAGGAACTATGCGGGAGCGTTCATCAGCCGTGCTTACCTCGCGTTTTTCGATTTCTTTCAAATCGAGTTGCACCGCCACGTGTTCGGGTATGCAAAGCGTCATTGCCCCAGTATCGACCTTGGCCTGCACCGTTAACGGTTTCAATCCCGGCTCCCTGGGATTGGCTAATTCAACATCCACAGTGACAAAACCCATAATATGTCCTTTTTTATAAACACAATCAAAACCCCCGGCGCATGCACCGGGTCTCAATAAACGTTGGCCGCCTATGAATTTTCCACGCTGTGCGTGTGGGCGTCCGGGCTGTTGAGAAATTCCAGGACCTTTGTCGCCCCTTCCCAGATTTCGTACATGAAATGTTCTTTCAGCGCCAGGCGAATCACGCCCTTGACTTCCTTCGACAGCGTCCCGTAACCGCAGATCTTGCGCAAATGGCGTCGTCGCCCTCGGCGATTGTGGGCAAAGCCCAGCGCAACGGTAGTTTATAAACCGTGATCCCCTTGAGTTTCATGCCCTCCGCCGGGGTCTCCATTTTTAATTCCACAAGCACGACATTCCCCTCGCAGGGCACTTTTTCGCGATTCCGTGCGGCGCTCACCATGCCCGCGTTAGTTTTAAGCTGCCAGCTCTTGCCGTCGTTGGCCCACGTGGCTATGACATGCGCGGAATCGCAGACCCAATAACGATAGTGCCGGTTCAGCCGATCCAAAAAGTGCGTTTGCAGACGCTGCTTGTTGCCCACCAGGCCGTGCCGGGCGGGATGTGGCTCATCCACTGACACCGATGGCAGGGATTCCACCCCTTCCGGAACAGGGACAAATATCGGCTGACCGCATTTCGGGCAAGGCTTGGTCGCCCCGGCATGCTTATCCTTGGCAGTAAGTCTACTGCCACAGCTTGGACAAACCACCCGAATCATGGCATATCCTTTCCCCGCATTTCCCGGCCTCAAATGTGACAATGTAACTGACTAATGATATGAGGTCAAGTAAACTCCAAACTTTCTCAACATCTACCAGTCTATTCACATCCGATTTACCGATGAGATTATAGGTAAGCTTACCAGAGATTGACTCTATTGACCATAGTCCGCCGTAAAAACCAATGCCATTTTATCAATGCCTTTAACCCATTAGTCGGGTTTGGTTGCCTATTAGCCGATAAATAAATAAAATGGGCCGAGATTGAACCCTTTATAAATGCGCATGGGAGTGTATTCGCCGTGCATCTGGATCACTTGCCTGGTACGTTCTTTGGACCGACAAACCTGGTGGAACTCCTCCGCCACCGTGCGCGATGCCAGTCCGACAATATCGCCTTCACGTATCTGGTTGACGGCGAGAACGAACAAATCCACCTCACTTATGCCGAATTGGACCGCCAGGCCCGGGCCATCGGCGCCTGGCTCGAGACCCAGGACCTGGTGGGCGAGCGGGCATTGCTCTTGTATCCGCCCGGCTTGGAGTTCATTGCCGCCTTTTTTGGTTGTTTATATGGAGGGGTGGTCGCCGTGCCCGTATATCCCCCGCGCCGCAATCGCTCCCTGGAGCGGATCCAGGCCATCGCCGACGACGCCGATGCCAAAGTCGCCTTGACCACCGACGCCGTCCTCAGCCGCGTCATGCCCCTGATCGACGAGACCCCGCACCTGAAAAGTCTGACCTGGCTGGCCACCTGCCGCGTCCCGGCTGACATGGAAGAAAAATGGGACATGCCCGACGTCCACGGCGATACCCTTGCCTTTCTACAATATACCTCCGGCTCGACCGGCACTCCCAAGGGCGTCGTGCTCAATCATGCCAATCTGGTGCACAACTCGGCGCTTATCGCCCACGCCTTCGAGCACACCCGCTCAGGCAAGGGCGTATTTTGGCTCCCCAGTTACCACGACATGGGACTTATCGGCGGAATCCTCCAGCCCTTGTACATCGGCCGGCCCAACGTCTTGATGTCGCCCATGAGTTTTTTGCAAAAACCATACCGCTGGCTCTCGGCGATTTCACGCTTCAGCGCCTCGACCAGCGGCGGGCCGAATTTCGCCTACGACCTCTGCGTCCGAAAAATCACCCCCGAACAACGCAAAACCCTGGACCTAAGCTGCTGGAAAGTGGCCTTCAACGGCGCCGAGCCGGTCCATGCCGATACCATCGAGGCCTTTTGCGACGCCTTCGAGCCTTGCGGATTCAGCCGCGAGGCCTTTTATCCCTGTTTCGGACTGGCCGAGGCCACCCTCATCGTATCCGGCGGATATACGTACGAGCCGCCCGTGCTTCGGAGCTTTGACGCCGCCGCACTGGCTCGCGGCCAGGTCGTTGACGCCGATCCCCAAGCCGAGGGCGCGAAAACTTTGGTCGGATGCGGCCAGAACCTGCCCGACCAGAAAATCGTCATCGCCGATCCCGAAACCATGACCGCCTGCCCTCCCGGCCGGATCGGCGAAATCTGGGTCCAAGGCCCCAGCGTCGCACAAGGCTATTGGCAGCAGCCCCAGGCCACCAAGGCCACCTTCAAGGCCCGATTAAAAGGCACCAGCCAAGGACCTTTCCTCCGCACCGGTGATCTGGGGTTTTTGCTCGACGGGGAGTTGTTCGTCACCGGGCGCGTAAAAGATTTGATCATCGTGCACGGAGTGAATTATCATCCCCAGGACATCGAACGCACCATACAGCGAAGCCATCCTCGGCTCCGCCCCGATTGCGGCGCCGTTTTTACAGTCGAAGTGCATGGTAAAGAGCAATTAGTCGCCGTCCAGGAAATCGAACGCCGCAAGCAAGGCAACTGGGCCGCCGTTTTCGATGCCATCCGCCGCGCCGTCTCCGCCGAACACGAGTTGGCCCTCGACGCCATCGTGCTCATCAAGGCCGGCAGCATATCCAAAACCTCCAGCGGCAAGATCCAGCGCCATGCCTGCCGCAACGCCTATACGGCCGGTACTTTAAGCGAGGTCGCCCGCTGGAACGCGGCCGGCGATGAAAAAAGCGATACTGCCGGCCACGTCCTTGACCAGGGCGGCGAAGCGGAAACCGTGAAAACACCCGCCGCGGAATCCGCTAAACCTCCGGCCATTCCCGCTTTTATGTTGGCGGCCTCAAAAAATGGAAAACTCGGCGCCGTCGAAAAACGCGTTACGCAAATCGTCCTCGAAGAAATCTTCCGCGTGGCCCGCGATCGTGCTCGAAGGTATGACCCTCGATTCCCCCATCGTGGAAACCGGCATGGATTCCCTGGAGCGGATGGAGATCGTAGCCTCCTTGGAAGAGTGCTTCGGCGGCCGGTTCCCCGAAGAAGTCCTCCCCGAAATGGAAACCACCCGCCAGGTGGTCGCGGCCGTGATCAAGTACCTGGGCAGCGAACCCCGGGAAAAAACCGCCCGCCCCGCCGATTTCCAAATCCCACCCTCATTCTACCGCGTCGAGGAATTCCCCGAGTATCTCAAGCTCCGCCAAAATCTGGACCTCATGGACCACGCCGGTCTGGGAAATCCGTTCTTTTCCGTGCACCAGGGAATTACCAACAATCGCGCCCTCATCGATGGCAGGGACGTCATCAGTTTCGCTAGCTATAACTACCTCTGCATGTCCGGCGACCCCGCCGTTTCCGCCGCCGCCAAACAGGCCATCGACCGCTTCGGCACCAGCGTCTCCGCCAGCCGCCTCGTCTCCGGCCAAAAAACAATCCACGTGGAACTGGAAAATACAATCGCCGATTTCTTGGGAACCGAAGACGCCCTGGCCCTCTCCGGCGGTCATGCCACCAATGAAACCGTGATCGGGCACCTTTTCGGACCCGGCGACCTGATCCTCCACGACGCACTGGCCCACAACAGCATCATCGAAGGAGCCATCCTTTCCGGCGCCAGACGCCGGCCTTTTGCACACAACGATTGGCAAGAGGCCGATCGCCTCCTCACCCAATTCCGCCATGAGTATCGCCGCGTGCTCATCGTCGTCGAAGGCGTCTACAGCATGGACGGCGACATCCCCGATCTGCCCAATTTCATCGAAATCAAAAAACGCCACCAGGCCTTGCTCATGGTCGATGAAGCCCATTCCATGGGCGTGCTCGGGGAGACCGGCCGGGGCATCGGCGAATACTTCGCCGTCAACCGCCATGACCTCGATGTCTGGATGGGTACACTAAGCAAGTCCTTCGGAAGTAGCGGCGGATATATCGCCGGTAGCAAAGCCCTGATCGATTATCTCCGCTACACCACGCCCGGCTTCGTGTTCGCTGCGGGCATTACTCCCCCGGCCGCCGCCGCCGCCTTGGCCTCCATCCAATTGCTCATTAAAGAGCCCCAGCGCCTTGTCCGCCTGCACGAAAATTCGGCCCTCTTCCTGAATCTCTGCAAACAGCGCGGGTTGAACACCGGCACCAGCAAGAATTCCCCCATAATTCCCGTTATACTGGGCAATTCCCAGCACTGCCTCATGCTTTCCCGGACCATGCTCGCCCGGGGAGTGAACGTCATGCCCATCCTTCACCCCGCCGTCGAGGAAAGCGCCTCCCGGCTCCGCTTCTTTATCACCTCCCGCCATACTCCCGAAGAACTCGGCTACACCGCGGAGGTACTGGGCGAAGAATTGGAAAAAATAAATCCCGCATATTTGCATCGCTCCCCCAGTTGTTCACCCGCGTCTTAATTTCTCAAACTGTAAAAAGCGACTTTCAATTTCGGCGTAAATTGTAGTTTCCGCTAGTGCAGTGTTTAGGATGATATAGCGCCCATTTATTGAATGTCTGCTAATAAATGTCGCCATCATTGTTTAGCCGCGAGCCAACGGTGCGCGTGTCCCCGCGTTTGTATGCGACTTTGATTTCCTGAGATTCAATAGCCGCGAGCGGGCACCATGCGCATCATGGTCGGTTGGTCGGCGAGCGCGTATCGGCTGAGTTTAGCGAGCAAAAACGAGCGGCGCAGGCATCTTGCCCGTGTTTTTAGCCAGCGCGGGCAATTATCGGTTGATGTCGATACCGATCTGCAAGCCGTTCATGATCACGTTGTCTTTATTGTGATCGCGGAGAATGCCCAAAATCGTGTGTTCTGGGTCAAGCGTGTAATTGATCATATTCGATCCCCGGGCCACGTTGTTCAACCACAAGGCGTTCCAACCTGCCCGAAAGCTCACCGAGCGGGTGAACTGGTAACGCGCCTCTATACGCAATTCCAGACCCGGGGTAAATGTGCGTATAAACTCATTATGGTCCACCTCGGATGGCCCAAACATGATCGGCACCCCTACGCCGCCCGGCGTTAAATTCGAGGCTATGAATCCGAATTGATGCACGTTTTGGCAATTCAAGCCCGCCAGGCCGCGGCCTTCCGTGGAAAGCATCCAGCGCCCTAGCTTCTTCCACCACCGACCGCCAATCTGCCCGGCTATAATGTGATTTTGGGCATCCGTAGTCCATTGGCTGGCATCCAGAATTCCACCCTGGGCGTTGACCTGGAAACCGTCGTCGAATTCAATGTACCGCGGCCCAATATACCATTCCCAAAAACCCCCGTTGTGCAATTGCTCGGACGGCCAACGTAATCCGCCTCGATACCCCACGCCGAATTGATTTGTCGCGCCAGCACGTTCGTAAACGTCACCGGCAAACCGTCCACGCCTTGTACGTCGCTCGTAAGCGTGCCTCCGACGGTATCAATCCAACCAGTTAACGCATTAATATTTAGATTATAATCCGGAGTTTCAAATGTCATGTCCACGTTGTGTGCCGTTATGTCCTGGGCAAATTCCATAAACTGGAATATGCTCACCATCCATCCTCGATTGTCGCATATCCGCCCGAATTCAATCCGATTGCCAAGATCAAATTCACTTACCAGACTTCCCGTATCGAGCGTGTTGTGCTGCACTATTATGTAGTCATTCACGTTGGCGCCGGTTGGAATAGCCCCAATCACTGTCCGCGTGGGAAGAGCCGCGTTGCCTATCGTTGTCACCCGCGGCGGTGAAAATGTCCAATAAAGGGCATCGTATGTGAAAAAGAATCCTTCGTTGGGCTGTGGACCCCTGCCATATGAACTGACGTCGGCAGGGGCGAATATTTGCATCCCTTCCAGCGTGCCTTGCCCCATTGCCGGAGCACACGTCAGCAACATCAATAAACCCGCGGCCACATACAAAAATGTACGGTTTAGCAACATAGTATGTTCCCACCTCGATATGCGCCCAAAGGACCAGACGCCGGGACGCTCCCGCGCGGAGCCTCCTTATACCGGTTGTGACGATAATATCGGTCACGCCGGTCACGCTAGTTGAGTAAGAAAGGAAAACCTTGCCGGAAAAATCGAGAATAAGTCCCTTATAATGTAAAATTCGGCAAAATGGGAGACTTGTGAAGCCTGTGGCTGCCCAATAACCAATTCTAAAACTCCAATTCTCACCTTAAGAAAAGAATTTGTGCAATTAAAAAAACTGACTAGCACTAAGGAATTAGAACTACTGATCCAGTATCCATACCCATCTTCTTACTCATAATTCTTAACCATTAGAGGTGGTTTGCAGTCTTTATAGAACATTGTCGGTCTCAAATTCAAATGGCCTTCTATCCCATTAAATCTTCCTTAAGCGTGTCAATGGGTTATGACCGAATCGTCCGGTTCTTATCCCTGGTTGGAAAACGGAAAAACGAAGGCATTGACCACAGTTCACAGCATCATAACTGAATAAAATGACCATTATGGCTATCTCCGATGATCCATCGATAGTATGGATTTTAAAATCGTTTTGCAAATTTGCGCCGTTTTTTGTATATTGTGAATTGGATCAATCCATCATGGTAAGGCTTTAACTACTTTTTCGCGGCAAGGGGAAAGCTTGGATTAAAATGAGCGGAGCAACGCCTCTGGTTCTCTTTTTGGGATTAAAATTCATTTTCATTTTTGCCCGCAGGGCGTTCGTCTTCAAACGAAGCGCGTTTATATGCGTTTGCGCGTTTCTCGCCGCATTCGGCCCATCCGCGTCGGCGATGGCTGCGAACGTAACGGTCAACGCCGGGCAAACCACGGCTATAATGCCCTTAGAAGGCATAGGTATTCACACGTCGGTTTATGACAACAGTTTGCAGTACATTGGTTCGCCATACAACCAATTAAACGGTCTTCTCGACGCCGCGGGTGTTACCACGTTGCGCTATTCGGGCGGCGGCTATGCCGACGTATATCATTTTTCCACTACGCGCTGTTACTATGATGGCGGACCTGTCGGCCACGGCCTTTCACCTTGGTGGGGACAAGCGGATAATTATGGATGGGTCGGCACCAAGACGGATTTCGGCGATTTCGTGAAACTCCTCGACGCTACTAATTCACAAACGGTCATCACACTCAATTATGGTTCCGCTTTGTCATGGGACGCCGGACACACTAAGCTCGTAGTTCCCAGCGCCGGCGGTCAGCCGATGGAGGCCGCGGCCTGGGTGGCCTATGCCAACGGCACAGTGGGCAACCACACGGTTATCGGTATTGATGCCTTAGGCAACAACTGGCAAGACGTAGATTACTGGGCCTCGCTCCGCAGTTCCAACCCGTTGCCGGTTGACGATGGCTACAACTTCCTTCGCATCAATCGACTCAATCCCGTTGGTATCAAGTACTGGGAAGTCGGCAACGAATGTTTCGGTACCGGCTATTACGGCGGCGGCAACGGCTATGCGTTGAATTACAATGTCCCGTACGATGGCACCAATCGCGCTGGCAATCCAGCTCTCTCACCCGCTAGATATGGTCAGGACGTCAACGCGTACGTGGCGGCCATAAAAACCGTAGACCCGACCGTCAAGGTCGGCGCAGTGCTGAGCACTCCGCCGGACGACTATAGCTGGGATGGCTACAACGGACAACATTGGAACGATCAAGTGCTGGCTCAATGCGCCAATAACATCGATTTCGGCATTGTACACTGGTATCCCAGCGGCAATAACAACAGCGGCACGGACAACGGCAGCATCTTGGCCATGCCCCGTATTAAAATTCCACAAATGCTTAACGGCTCGACTTCCAGCGTTGATACCGGTGCCAACGCGGGACTTCGCGATTTGTTCTACACATATAGGACTGATCACGGCGTCAATACCCAGATCTTTGTCACCGAGACCGACGGCGCCGGAACCAACGAGCGAGCCGACGGGCTTTTTGCCGCTGATATGTACGCCACTTTTCTCGAAAACGGCGTGACTAATGTAGACTGGTTGGAGTTGCACAGCGGCAGTTTTCTTTCCGATTCAAACACGCCGAATTTCGCCTACTTCGGCATTCAGTCGGTCAGCAAAATGGAAAAACCCGGAGATGATATTGTCGCCGCCTCGTCGGACGACAACGGCATTAGGGCGCACGCCGCACTCCAGGCCGACGGCACCGTGGCCGTCATGATCATAAATACCAACACCAGTGGAAACGCCACCGTAAACGTTTCAATCACCGGCGATACCTTAACCGCCAACGGCACGCGATTTTCCACAAACGGAGATAGCACATTGTCCCCATCTTCTGTCTCGGGCCTCGGCAATAATTTCAGCGTCAGCATACCTTTCCGGACCATTTACACGTACCTGCTCACGCCCATTGCTCAAGTTAATGCAACTTGGAACTTGGCCGGCGGCGGCAGTTGGAGCGCCGGAACCAACTGGAATTTGAACCGTGCGCCAAAAAGTCTGGGCGATATCGCCACCCTGGGCAACTCGATCGCCGCCGCTTCCGCTGTTTTGACGCTCGACGGCAACCGCACCTTAAGCAGCCTCACCTTCAATAACAACTCAGGCGACAGCTACACCATCAGCCCGGGCACTTCCATCCCCTCCAGTACGCTGATTCTGGCAAATCAAGGCTCTTCCGCCGCCACTGTCACCGTCTTGGCCGGCAACCACTCAATAACCGCCCCGGTGGAGATGCACAGCGATGTAACCCTGAACGCGGCCTCGGACAGCAGCCTGAATATACAGGGCCAAATCAGCGAATCGGGCGGCGCCCATGCCCTGACCAAAACCGGCTCCGGCATCCTTACCCTCGGCGCCTCGAACTCCTACACCGGGGCAACACAAATCAACGGCGGCATACTGGAATTGACTTCCGCCGGGCAGATCTCCGCCAGTTCGCCGCTCTCCACCGCAGATGGCGCCACGCTGCAAATCGACGCCGGCTCCCATGCCTTGGGAACCATCGGCGGCACGGGCACGCTTAACCTCGTTTCCGGCAATTTGACGGCCAACTCCATCTCCCAAAATACCATTACTATCGGCGCCGGCGCCACGCTGATCATCGCCGCCTTGCCCGGCGGCCCTTTGGCTTCAAGCGATAATCTCTCCCCAGTGCCCGAGCCCTCCACGCTCATCCTTTTATGCACCCCGACGCTCGTAATCCTCCTCGCTTGCGCACGGCGGTGGAAAAGGCCATTTTAGGCATCGCATTTGGCCCGCTGCTTTCGAACCCTCCATAGGCTGAAGTGCCGTCCCTAAGCCCCCGTCCTTGCCTGGAGGACTGCCATCTTATCGTGGGGAAAAATCCTTTTCCCTCCATTCTGCTCGAAAAATGACTAAAACGGGCTGTTTCATGTGATCCTTTGATGGGTGCAATCTTGAAATTATTTTGCAATTTTGCGTTTATTGTGTATCATGGAAACTGGGTTTGTGTGTATCTCGGCAAGATACCGGCCTCAATCAGTCGTTGCCATCTATTTTTTCTATTGTGGCTTAAGTCCTTACGTTAATCACGAGTATTGAAATCTTGCCCTCAGTCTTTATCAACTAAAAAAAGAAATGGATCGCGAATATGCGTCATACAGGCAACAGATATATGTCTAACGGATATACGTCATTCTGAGCGGAGCGAATAATCTGGTTAAAAAAAGCGAAAGCTGGCAAAATATCGACGCCGCCGGAATCCTTCGTTGCTTTCAGGATGACTCCTGGGACGGAGTCAAAGTGTAAACATGACTTTACAGAATAATTAAATCGCAAAGACTGTTATATTATGACTAATTCACCTTGGATGTTGATAAAGAAAACCAGGCTGAAAAAAAAGTCTGCAAAAAAAAGACTGACCAAAACATGCCGATATCGGTTCGAGGAGCTCGAGCCTCGAATGTTATTGAGCGTCGTCTCCCAGGCTTACGACTGGAACAGCGTCACCATCAAGGGCGACGGTTTCATCGACGGCATCGTTTATAATCCCGCCGCTCCAAATACGGTCTACATCCACACCGACATGGGCGGCGCCTACCGCTGGGACCAGTCGCTTAGCAAGTGGATGCCCATGACCGATTGGCTCCAGTACACCGATTCCGACTGCAACAACGGCGCCGAGAGCATCGCGGTCGATCCCACCAACGCCAACCGCGTCTACATGGTCGCCGGAACCTACGGAAGCGCCGCCACCGTGTTGCGATCCACCGACGGCGGACGCACTTGGCTTCGCACCAATGTCAGCGGCATCGCCGTGGACGGCAACGGCTGGGGACGCGGGCTGGGTGAACGCATGGCCGTTGACCCAAACCTGCCCAGCATCATCTTCTACGGCGCTCGCGACTGGAACACCACCCAACGCGGCCTCTGGAAAAGCACCGACTATGCCGCCTCATGGAACCAGGTCTTCAGCTTCACCACTTACGGCGACGTATGGAACTGGAACTACTCGGCAGCCAACGGCGTGGGATTGCCCTTTGTCATTTTTGACAAAGCCAGCGGCACCCCAGGCTCCGCCACACCTCGGATCTATGTCGGCGTCAACACGGCCGCCACCAGCAATGCCAAGCTCTTTCGCACCAGCAACGGCGGCACGACCTGGGAAGCTGTCCCCAACCAGCCTTCGGTGGCAAATTTCCCCTTATGCGCGGAGCTCAGCGCCGACGGCAGCGTGATGTACGTCACCTACGGCAGCCAGGCCGGCCCGCTTTCCAGTTCCGACACCGGCGGGGTCGTGTACAAGGTTGCTGATCCGTATTCAGCCAGTCCCACGTGGACCGTTATCACGCCTTCGATAGGTTCGGGCATCTTCGCGGCCATCGCCATCGATCCGACGAACTCGAAGGTCATTTATACTTCGGCCCAGAACAATTGGCCCTGCAATATCTACTGTTCCACCAACGGCGGCAGCTCTTGGACTGCACTGAACCCGAACGCCCACCGCGACGACTCCTCGGCCCCTTACGCCAGCAGCCAAACCATACACTGGCTCACCGACCTGGAGATCGATCCTTATGACGACAACGTCGCCATTTTCAACACGGGGTACGGGCTTTACCGGACCACGAATCTGACGGCGACAACGCCCACCTGGACGTTCTTCGACGACGGGTTCGAACAGAGCGCCGCGCTCGAGTTGATAAGCCCACCCTCGGGATCGGCAAATCTGCTGAGCGCCATCGGCGACCGCGATGGGTTCCGCCACGTCGATTTCTCGGTCTCCCCCGCCGCGGGACAGTTCAGCCCGAGCTACGGCTCCGATCGCGACATCGACTTCGCCGAGAACAATCCCAATATCATGGTGCGCATCGGCGATTCCGAGTACATTTCCTCCCAGTCCCTCTACAAATCGCGCGGCTCTTTTTCCACCAACGGCGGCGCCACTTGGACCAACTTCTCATACCGCTTCCAATCGTCGTCGTCCTTTAGCGCCGGCAACATCGCCATCTCCGCCGACGGAACTCACATAGTCTGGGCGGTTCCCAATTTCGGCGTGTATTATTCAACCAACAACGGCACGTCCTGGACTCTCGGCACTGGTACGGTACCGCCTAATACCGCCGTGATCGTCTCCGACCGCGTCAACGCCAACAAGTTCTACGCCTATTCCGGCAGCACCTTCTACATCAGCACCAACGGCGGCGTCACCTGGAGCACGCAGTCCACCTCCAACGTCAGCGGCTCGACTTGGATCCGCCCGCTGCCCGGTTACGAGGGCAATCTTTTTATCTCCCGCGGCAGCAGCTATGGATTGTGGCGATCGACCGACAGCGGCGCAACCTGGACTCGAGTTAATAGCACCACCGTCACCGTCGCCAACCAGGTCGGCATCGGCATGGGCCCAACGCCCGGCAGCTATCCCTCCATCTTCATCGGCGGCACCGTCGGCGGACAAAACGGCTTCTTCCGCTCCGACGACCAGGGCGCTACTTGGGTCCAGATCTCCGACCTCTCCCACCAATACGGCGCGGTGACTGTCATCCAAGGCGATGAGCGCGTCTACGGCCGGCTGTACGTGGGCGCCAACGGCCGCGGCATCCTCTATGCCGACATCCACACCCCGCAAACCTATCTGCCCGACGGCTGGAACACCCAGGACATCGGCTCGCCCGGCTCCACCGGCTCGGCCGGCTCGCCCTCCGACGGCACTTGGGAACTTATCGGCGGCGGCGCAGGCGTCTCCGGCACAGCCGACGCCTTCCGCTTCACTTACATCAGCCTTACCGGCGACAGCACCATCACGGCAGAGGTCATGGGCGTGCCCAGCGACAGCCCCTCCAACCATAATGCCAAGGCCGGCGTGATGATCCGCAACGGCCTCGACCCAGGCGCCGCCAACGTGTTTTTGGCCATCAGTTCCAGTTCCGCGAACGGCGCCTTCTTCCAGTACCGCTCCGCCACCGGCGGCTCGACCGCCATCAGCACCAATCCCGGCGTCTGGAGCCCATACTGGGTCCGCCTCACCCGCAGCGGTGACACCTTCACCGCCTACTACTCCGCCGACGGCACTAACTGGACCCCGGTCGGCACCGCCGTCATCGCCATGAACGCCACTCTTGAATTCGGCCTGGCGGTCACCACCTCCGACAACAACCAACTCGACGTCTCCTCCTTCCAGAACGTCTCCATTTATACGCCTACACATACCTGGGACGGCGGCAGCCTGGTTAATAATCTATGGACGACCAAGGAAAACTGGGTCGATAACATAGCCCCCGATCCCGGCGACAATTTGATCTTCCCCGCAGGCGCAGCCCAATTGATAAACTACAACGATTATTCATCCACGACCGTATTCGGTACGATCACCGTCTCCGGCAGCGGGTATCAATTCCAAGGCAACGCCTATCAAGCATCGACGGTCGTAATGCTATCGAATGCCAATGCCGTAGTAAATGCAATCCAAACCATCACATTGACCATCGGCCCTGGCGCTACGCTGACCATCGCCCCGCTTCCCGGCGGCCCGACTGCGGCAAACGACACTTTGACTCCTGTCGCCGACAACGATCTATCGCAGCCGGAGAAGGACGACTCCATCGCGGAACTAACCGCCCCCGTCACTAATGAATCATCATCAACGACCCCTGCAACCCTCACTCCGGAACCGGTTGCGTCCGGCGCGGATCTCGCATCGCCGGCGGCGGTATCGAGCCAGGCGGCGCCGGCCCCAGCGTCGCCGGATGATCTATCAAATTCCGCCCTTGCCGCGGTTGCCACCCCTCTGGAAATTACAGCCGATGCGGCCTCGCCCCTGATTTTGGCGAAATCTACCCCCGCTATAAGAATCGATGCCGATTCCCATCGCCCACTCCCCCAATCGCCGATTTATCTCCCGCCCGATTCGAAGCTGTCGCACAACTTCTTCCAATCCGGACTGGAACAATCTCTTGCCCCCGGAACTGGAAACCTTGCAGGTACAATGTTGCCGGATTCATCGCCGGCCGCGTTGCCATTGCCAGCGAGCAAGTCTCAAAAACATTCCGCAATCTCGGACCTCAACAGCCGGCAAGCCCTGCTTGCGGCATTACAGACGGTGACGCAAAATTCCCCTTGGACCAGCGCCGGCCCTGAAAAGGATCTGGACATCGCCGAATATCTCCACGCCGGAAAACATTCCAAGCAGTCCGAAAAAGCCGTCGATGAAGTTTTGGCCGAAGTAGATGCTATTTTGTCCTTGCTATAACGCGGGTCATCATCCCCGTCGCGCCGCGCAAATCCCTATTCAGCCCCCATATCCCTATTTAGCCCCCCGTGAATACACGGGGGGTCATGATCGCGCCGCCTCTTACCGCGCGTACCAAACCGCCAGCCGGGCCAACTGATCGTTGTGCGCCAAGGCCCGCACCCGCAGCCGATGCCGGTATCCGCCCAGCGGCCCATGCGTCTGCCCGCGGTCCAGCATCATCACCGCTCGGATCACGTCTTCCTCGCCCGCTTCCCGACCCGTGCAAGCCAGGCGCAAAACCCACATCCCCACCGAGTAGGCCAGCCCCAGGTCCCAAAAACTCTCCACTATCGACCAGCCCGATCGCCTCAGCATCGCATAGCGCCAGGATGCCACCGCCGTTTCAAAATACGCGTTAAGAGGTTTAAGCACCGCTTCGCCCAGGTGTCCCAGCGATCGCTCCTGCGACTCGAACGTGGCCGCGGGAAAAGGCAGATGCAATTGCGGTATCGCCCCTTTGCCCCGGCCGAACCTCAAGGCCGCCGAAATCAACCGCCAGCGCTCCCGCCAGGTATATTCGCCCGCATAATCAGGATGCAAACGCAGATATTCCAAAATCGTCTGCCGGAACAGTTTGCCCGCCTGCCTCGATGGACCAACGCGATTGTTAAACAGCGATGCGCCGTCCTCGATTGCCGGTTTGTCCAACATCGTCAGCAATTCCACCAGCCGCTGGGCCTTGAATTGCCGTAAATTGCATGTATTGAGCAAATCGCATAATTTCAGGCCGTGTACCACCCGCCGAACAAGTGGAAAACGCCTGTCCGTAATCAGCCGCGACAAGCTGCCGCTGAGTGCCTCCGCGTCTTTCCAAGGGCGATGACATCTTGGCCTCAGCGCGGGCGGGCGCGAGGGCATGGGCGCCTCGCCGCTCCGCCTGAGCAATTCGCCCAGTTCGTCCAATTGCTCCCGCACGCTCCGCCCCTTGTCCGCTGCCGCCGACGGACAATATCGCCGCAGCGTTACATAGGCCGCCTTTTCCAAGGGCACCACTTGCAATGGCGCCATCCGGCAAACGTGCGGCTTGGCCTCGTAACCAAACCGCTTGTGGATGCGGCATAGCTTGTCGTCGTCCTGGAACACGCACCGCCCGTCCTTGCCCTGCGCCAGTCGATAACGCCTGTCCAACAATCCCACGCGCACCAGGATTTTTTTCCCGCGAAAGTCAGGATCATTTTCCCAGCCCTGTCCGCGGATCCGTTCCAGATCGCCCTCGTTCAGAACCACCACCGCTCCCCGGCAGCAGATGCCGCAGCCATGGCAGTCCCAGTTTTCCGCAATCGGCGGCGTGCGAAGTGGCAGTGACATAAAATGTTTATCAGCGGTTTAAACGAAATTCTTTATTGACGGTTTAATTGCGTTTTCTTCCACCTCATATTTTGCCCCCGATATTTAGCAATACACCGGGGGCTTTGTCCGTGGCTCTAAACCGCCTCAGTAAATAGTCAAAATCCAAGGTCCAAGAACACATTCATTTTATCAGATTTTTCAAAAACTTAAAAACATGATACCCTATGAAAAATGGGACGACGCCCTTTGTCGGCGCCGTCCCATAAGTATCCGTTGGTGATATTTATTGAGCGTCAGCTAATGAATGTTGCATAAAATAGCCGGCGGCTAACAGCCGCCGGGAGGAATTAGGGCATTTTCCGGCGGTTGTTGACCGCCGACTGATGACATTACTTATATGAGTCTCAATAGCGCCCGCGAGCTTCCGCCTATAATGCGGTCTTCCCCTGCGGTTCCTCTTTGTTTTTTTCCGGCTGAGCAGGTGGCGGCTCGGGCGGTTTTGCCTCCGGATGCCGCATGTGCAATTCGTTCTCCAGCCTGTCAATGTGCTGCCTCATTTCCTCCAGCGCCTTTCAATCCGCCTTTCTAAGTTGTTCCCGGGCGGCACATTCCCGGGCGCCCGGGCTCCGGCGGCGAAAACGGAGCAATTTCGGGTACCCAGAACATCGCCCCGGCGCCGCCCGCCATGCCCAGCATCCGCTCCACGAACGGGCGGACTTTCTCCGGCAGCTTGTCCAGGTCTTTTTCCGTAACCTCCCATTTCTCATCGCCCTGCTTCACCACGATCTCGGCCGGCTTGTCTCCGGTCTTGGTGATTGTAATCGACATATTTCCCGGAAGCGGCGGATGTATCGGCGCACCGTGTGGCAGTATCACCCCGGGTCGCATGAACCTGAATTGCATCGGGCCCTGCCCAAATCCGCCCCCGCCCCCGCCCCCTTGCGGCAACTGCTCTAACCACTTGCGAAATGCCTCAAAATCGCCCCGCGGCAAAAAGCGGGCTTCCTCCGGACGCTTGGCAGGCGTGACTGCGATTGTCATTGGCTTGCCGTCCCGCATCACTTCCAGTTTCATCTCTTTGTCTTTTGCCGCCTCCACGGCTTTTATTACGTCGGACATCTCGGAGACCTTTTTATCGTCGGCCTTCAGTATCACGTCGTTCGGGGCTACGCCGGCCTTGGCCGCGGGACTGTCGGGCACAACCTGCTGCACCACAATCCCCTTTTCGTCAGGCCGCAACTCGATCCCCAGCCAATACTCGGGCATCCGATCGGGCAGCGCCTTTTCCCCGCCCAAAGGCGCTGCCCTGCGCCTCGTCATCCGCCGCCCGTACTGAAATCGTAAAAGGAATCAACATCATCAAGGCCATCGAGCCAAGCCAAAAAACTTTTCTCATAACGCGCTCCTTTCGATATATTTTATTTCTCAAATATGTTTCCGAAGCAAAATCCGAAGCAAAATACACATTCATTTAGCAAATCCATTTAGGGGCCCTGACAAAATCTCCCCTCTCCCTTTGGGAGAGGGGCTAGGGGTGAGGGCATCTATATATGCATATATGGTTTTGTATAAAGCTCCTTAATATGTCCGGTTCCCCACGTACTGAAGCTGAACTTTATCCACCGGCACCACCAGTTGTCGCCCGTCTTTAAGCGGCATGGGCATCAACTCCTGCCCCGTTTGCACTTGGTAGCCGCTGCGTTCCAGGGCCTGCACTACGCTCTGGGGAATGGGCGACGGCAGACTTTCGAGCCATTGTTGATCGATGTGATCGCGCTCCACGGCCGGCAACCG
The DNA here is from genome assembly GCA_963838495.1 of Pirellulales bacterium. Lineage (GTDB taxonomy): Bacteria > Planctomycetota > Planctomycetia > Pirellulales > Thermoguttaceae > JBEKIK01. The sequence continues at coordinate 543,154 of CAWIRC010000002.1, forward strand.
GATCGATTCGCCCGACCCTTGCGACCCGGCCGGCGATAACCGCACCCATTGCAATCCCCCTTGGGCGACCGCGTCTTGCGCCCTGAAGTCGTTTTCGGATTCCCCCTTACATTGCCTGCAATTTGGTTGGAGCCGGCGGCGCCGATAAGGTTGCCCGGCCTATTGCCCCAGTGTTGCCACATTATGCCCGCGCTTAAAGCCATCAAAAAAGTCGCCGCCATGGCCGCCAGCGTGCCCGCAGTCCCAAAAGGCGACGAACGCCGCTTCACAGGCCGCACGCTCGGAACAACCTTGGCTGAAACCGGACCTTCACCTGCCGATACCCGTTGCCTAAGCCCGCCCAACTCTTTTTTCCAGCACTGCGCCTCCAAAAAAGACAATGCGCAGCGCCGCCAGCCGTCCGGCTCCTGGTCCAGCGAACTAAGCAGTTCCGCCCGCTGCGATTCGCTTAATTCGCCGTCCGCCAAAAGGTCGAACATTTCAGAAGTGGGTCGTATAGGTTCCATGATCAAGGTCAACAGTTCAAAATTGACAGTTTACAGTTAACGGTTTTCATTTCTCAGTTACAACCTTCCGGCAATCAATCTGAGGCTATCAACATGAGGACTCGTTGCGGGTAACCGCTCAAAGTGAACGCCGATTGCCCATCACTCATCCTTCATCCCTCATCCTTCATCCTTTTTCACACGTCCGCCTCCACCACGTCCAGCACGGCCAGTTCGCTTCGCAGCCGCCCGCGGGCACGATGCAACCGCGCCTCCACCGCGCTTTCACTTATCCCCAATCGCTCCGCCAATTCTCGGTAACTCCAATCTTCGGTGTATTTTAAAAGTAAAATCTCCGCGTCTCGGCGCGCCAGTCGCTTCATGGCCAGGCGAATCTTTTCTCGCCGCTCCTCCGAAATCAACCATGTCAAAGGATCGGCCTGGCGGTTGTCTTGTTCTCTGGGATGGTTGCGACGTGCAAAGCGGTCGATCAACTTTCGCTGCCGCCCCGCCTTGCGGCGATACAGCAGCGTCTGCGTCACTGCCAGGCGATACAACCAGGCGGCGACTTTCTTGGGATCGTTTATCGGCGCCTTTTGCCGCACCGCCGCATACGACACCTCCTGCATTACTTCATCCACGGCCTGTGGCTCGCCCAATCGCGCAAAAACCACCGTCCGCAACCATCGATCGTGCTCGGCCAAGACACGCGACCAATCGATAACGCCCGCCGGCAAACTGTCGCCGGATAATACATCATCCCTTTGGCTAGGATTGGGCTCGATCATAGCCATAATAGTGGTTTCCACTAAATAAACTATCTTGCGGTACTCTTGTGGATTTGCGTTGCAACTGGTTATTCTATAATAGGTTATTGTGATGCGGCCGTCCCGGCTGCACCTATCCCTTTTTACGCATGTTTATATATTCACCAGCCTTTTTAAGCAGGCCGGACGCCCGCTTCATAAAAACGATACACGCCTATGAATAATACGCATCGGGCTCTGGACTGGATAGACGAACAGCTCGGCGTCCTCCAACAGCGGGGGCTGCGTCGCCGCTTGTCAACCCGCCAAAGCGCCCAATCTGCATGCATCGTCCTCGACGGACAAGAGACCGACAATTTCGGCTCCAACGATTATCTCAACCTCGCCTCCGATCCCCGTCTAACCGCCGCCGCACAGGCCGCTTTGCACGAATTTGGCTGGGGAAGCGGCGCCAGTCCGCTCCTGACCGGGCACGACGAACTCCACCGCCGCCTCGAACAGCGAATCGCCAAGTTCGAAGGCGTAGAGGCGGCATTAATATTCACCTCCGGTTTCGCCGCCAACGCCGGCACCGTCGCCTCCTTGGTCGCCGTCGGCGACGTGGTCTTCACCGACCGCAAAAATCACGCCAGCCTCATCGACGGCTGCCGCCTCTCCCACGCCGACGTCCGCACCTTTCCACATGCCGATTGCCAAACCCTCGAACATCTGCTCTCCAAAACCTCCGCCGATCGCGATCGGGCGCCAAGCGGAGCATGGTCCGGCGCCCGCCGCCGGCTGATCGTGACCGATGGGCTTTTCAGCATGGACGGCGATTTGGCACCGCTCGTGGAACTGGCCGATCTCGCCCGGCGATTCAATGCCATGCTACTCGTTAACGAAGCACATGCCACCGGCGTGTTCGGGCGGCAGGGCAGGGGAGTCACGGAGCATCTTAATCTGGAAAACCAAGTACACGTCCGCGTGGGAACCCTCAGTAAGGCCCTGGGATGCGTGGGCGGATTCGTCGCCGGCAACCGCTCGCTCATCGAGTGGCTGGTAAATCGCGCCCGCCCTTATATTTTTTCCACGGCCATGCCGGCCGCAAACGCCGCCGCCGCAATTGCCGCCCTGGACATCGTCGCCGCCGAACCACAGAGGCGAGTGGAGCTGCTTGCCCGCGCGGTAAACCTCCGCGCCCACCTGGCCGATCAAGGCTGGAACATCGGCCGCTCGGCAAGCCAGATCATCCCCATTATCGCGGGCGAACCGTCCCGGGCACTCGCCCTATCGGCGGCGCTGCGGGAAAAAGGATTGTATGTCCCCGCCATCCGACCGCCCACCGTGCCCGAGGGCGAAGCCTGCCTCCGCATCAGCCTCACCTCCGCACATACCGAAGACATGATCGCAAAACTATTGGAAGCACTGTTAGAAAATAAACACAAAATTGTTTAAACAAAATCCTCCCCTCTCCCTTTGGGAGAGGGGTTGGGGGTGAGGGTGTTTTTAAATTCTCTGGAAGATTTATCGGAACTCCTAAACAAAAACATTTTTATCTGCTGTAAACTGCCCACTGCCCAATTTAAAAAATGCGTCTTGCCTACAGCTCCAACGCGTACATGAAGTTCCCCGTCGAGGAAACCATCGCCCGAATCGCCGATCTTGGTTACCAGGGCCTGGAATTGCTCGCCGACGCGCCCCATGCCTGGCCGCCCGATCTCTCGCCCGACAAGATTCGGGCGATCCGCGATTGCATCGAACGCCACAATCTGGCCATATCCAACGTCAACGGATTCATGCTAAACGCCATCGCCGATCCCCGCAATCCGTATTGGCATCCATCCTGGATCGAGCCCGACCGCGACTATCGCGCCGTCCGCCGCGAGCACACCAAGCGGGTCTTGCGCCTTGCCAAGGAGCTTCAAGCCCCGTCCATGCAAACCGAGCCCGGCGGGCCGCTCGACCAGAACCAATCACGCCGCGCGGCCGCCGACGTCTTCTACGACGGCATAATGCCCTGCGTTGAATTGGCCGAAGACCTCGAGATTTTCCTGTTGATCGAGCCCGAGCCCGGTCTTCTCATCGAAACATTCGAGCAGTATCTGGAATTCGCCGACCGCCTGGATTCGCCCTGGGTGGGATTGAACTTCGACGTCGGCCACGCATTTTGCGTGGGCCAGGACCCGCAAAACTGGATCGCCCCCATGGCCCCGCACACCAAGCACTATCATATCGAAGACATCGCCGCCTCCCGCCGCCACGAACACCTGGTCCCCGGCCGCGGGGCAATTGACTTTCCCGCCGTCGTGGGCGAAATTGTCAAAACCGGCTACAACGGCTGGATCACCGTCGAACTCTATCCCTACATCGACAATCCCGACGCCGCCGGCCGCGAAGCCAAGACTTTTTTGGAAGATATAATGAAAAATCTCCCCTCGCCCTTTGGGAGAGGAGCTTCATAAATATTTCCCCTCTCCCTATGGGAGAGGGGCAGGGGGTGAGGGCTGAAGGATGAAAAATGAAATAAACAATCCAAATCCGCCCGATCGCTCCTCGCTCCGCGACTATTTCGAGCTCATGCGCCTGCCCAACGTCTTCACCTCCATGGCCGACGTGGCGATGGGTTTCCTGTTCGTCCGCGATCTGACCGGAACCCTCGATTATTGCCTCCTGGCCCTTTTGCTGGCCTCATCGAGTCTCTTATATCTTGCGGGCGTGGTCCTAAACGACCTCTTCGACCTGGAACTCGACTCCCGCGAGCGTCCCGACCGCCCCTTGCCCTCCGGCCGCATCTCGCCCCGCGCGGCCCTGATCTTCGGATGCGGATTATTATTTGCCGGAGCCGCACTGGGCTCTGCGGCGGCTTTTGTCATCCGCCATATAATGCCGGCCGCTATAGCGATTATTCTGCTTACAAGCATCCTGATTTATGACGCCGGACTGAAATTCACCCCCATCGGCCCGCTCCTGATCGGCGCCTGCCGCATGTTCAACGTGCTCTTGGGCATGAGCGCGGCAGCCACCCCATTCACCGCCGAACATTGGGTCGTCGCCGCCTCCGTCGGCCTGTACATCGCCGGCGTCACCTGGTTCGCCAAAACCGAAAACATCCGCTCCTCCAGGCTGCAATTGTCGCTTTCCACGCTTGTCATGCTCTCCGGCATCGCCCTTTTAAGCACCTTGCCTCACTGGATCGAAACCGCCCGGCTCACTCCGCTCCTCGAGGCCGAACCCCAGCGATGGCCGCTGCTGATCTTGATCTTGGGAATGTTCATCGGCTGGCGATGCGTGCGGGCGATCATCGCGCCCACTCCCGCCCAAGTTCAAGCCGCCGTGGCACAAAGCATCCTTTCCCTGATTATCCTCGACGCCGCCGCCTGTTTCGCCGTCCGCGGCGTCTTTTCGTCCCTCATGATCTTGATCTTGCTCTTGCCGGCCATGTATTTCGGAAAATGGATCGAATTAACGTAACCCCTAACCTCTAATCCCTAACCCCTAATCTCTAATCTCTAATCCCTAATATGTTTCTCGGCTACAACACCAACGGCATGGCGCATCACGATCTCTTCCAGGCGGTCGAAATGTTGGCCGAGATCGGCTACCGCGGCGTGGCCATAACCATCGATCATGGCCCGCTTTGGCCCCGCGAAAATGCAACCCGACGGAATATCGCCCGCTTGAAAAAATTGCTGGAAGACCTTGGGCTGCGCTCCGTGATCGAAACCGGCGCCCGCTTCCTCCTCGATCCCCGCACAAAGCACGAGCCAACATTGATTTCGCCCGACCCGCGCCGGCGAATCGAATTCTACAAGTACGCCGTCAACCTGGCCGTGGAACTGGGCTCCGATTGCGTTTCACTTTGGTCGGGCACAGTCCGCGACGGCGCCTCCCCCGGCGATGCCGTAAAACGTCTTGCACAAGGCCTGTGCAAAGTCCTCGATTACGCGGCCCCACAGGGGGTCGTCGTCGCCTTCGAGCCCGAGCCGGACATGATCGTCGATTCAATGGAAAAATTCGAAAATCTGTTAAAACACAACCCTATGCCCGGCCTCCGCCTGACGCTCGACGTCGGGCATCTCCACTGCCAAGGCGAAACGCCAATCGCGAACGCAATCCGCCGCTGGTCTAAAATTTTAGTCAACGTGCACGTCGAGGACATGAAAACCGGCCTCCACGAACATCTAATGTTCGGCGAAGGCGAAATCGATTTTCCCCCGGTGATTAAAGCCCTCACCGAATCGGGTTACCCCGGCGGTTTGTACGTGGAACTCAACCGTCACAGCCGCGACGCGCCCCATGCCGCTAAAAAAGCATACGATTTTTTAACAAAATTCCCAATCCTGAACCCTGAACCCTGAACCCCGAACCCTTCTTCCACGCCTTGCCCCAAACATGGAAAGATGATAAGATAATTTAACTGGTCCTCTACCATGCTCGTGCTGACGGTGCAATTATTTTGGTGAGCCGATATTTAATGCCCGTTGGGCGCCTGATTTAAAGACACTGGCCGCGTGTATAGCCGCTGACCGGCTCCGGCCGGCAACGGATCACACAACCCGGTGTCCAGGCCGCCCGATTTTACCATTAACGGGTTCACAAATGAGCATCGCCACGGCATTGCGGTGGAGGATCTTTTTTTGGAATGTTGAATGCGGAATAATGAATGATGAATTTAAAAGCAATCAGCTATCAGCGGTCAGCCTGAAATTTGATAGATGAACGCAACTGCTAATAACTGACTGCTGATAGCTGACTGCTGAAAGCTTAACTCCATGCCCGAACTCGCACCCGAAATCGCCGCCAAGCGCGACCGCCTCATCGAACTGCTGAAAACTTTCGGCACTTGCGCCGTGGCCTTTTCCGGCGGATTGGACAGCACCGTGCTGGCCAAGGCCGCGCAACTGGCCCTCGGCGATCGGGCCGTGGCGGTCACCGGCTTAAGCCCAGCCCTTGCCGCAAGCGAATTGGATGATGCAAAATCGCTCGCCCAGCTCATCGGCATCCGACACGAACTGATCGAAACCGGCGAATTGTCCCTGCCCGCCTACCAGGCCAACAATCCCGACCGCTGCTACCACTGCAAAACCGAGCTTTTCACCCGCATAGAAGAATTGGCGCGACGCTTAAACGTGGCCGTAGTGGCCGATGGCAGCAACCAGGACGACCGCGGCGATTACCGCCCCGGTTCGCGCAGCCGATGAGCAGAAAGTGAAAAGCCCCTTGGCCGAATGCGGTTTTACCAAGCCCGAAATCCACGCCTTGGCCGAATACTGGCAATTGCCCGCCTGGGACAAGCCCGCCGCGCCCTGTCTGAGCAGCCGCATCGCCTACGGCGAGCCGGTCACCCCCGAGCGCCTGGCAATGATCGAGCAAGCCGAGGATTTTCTAAAACAGCGCGGATTCAAGCCGCTCCGCGTGCGTTATCACCGCGGCGACGTGGCCCGCATCGAAGTCACCCCGGACGCCCTGCCGCGTTTCTCCGATCCCCAATTCCGCCGCGAGTTGATCGAACATTTCAAATCCCTCGGCTTCAAATACGTCTCCCTCGACCTCGAAGGCTTCCGCTCCGGCAGCCTCAACGCGGTATTGATTCAAGATGCCGGCCGGCTAAAATGATATATTTATAATGAGGAGCGGGGATGCCAAAAGTATTCGAAAAAGACGGTTATAGGTTTTTCTTCTATAGCAACGAGCATCGCCCAATTCATGTTCACGTGAGGCATGGCGATGGTGAAGCCGTTTTTGACGTGGAGGAAATCATAGAATTGCGTGAGTCTCAAAACATGAAAATTGGCGAGCTTTCACAAGCCCAACACCTTGCCGAGGAACATCGGCAGTTGATCTTGGAGAAATGGCATGAGCACCTTGGTTGATACTCTTAAATCGGCTATTTATAAAGATGGTCATATTGAACTCATCATGCGGAGCGGCGTGGAAATTCGTTTTCCCATTGCCGGGAATCCGCGTCTTGCAAATGGCACTCCACAGCAACTTAACAATATTGAAGTATCTCCTTTCGGACTTCATTGGCCCGACCTGGATGAAGATTTATCCTTCCGTGGCTTGCTTGAAGGCGATTATGGACAGACAACCGTGCATCGCCAATCTTAATCCATCATTACATCTCCCTCGATCTGGTAGGCTTCCGCTCCGGCAGCCTCAACGCGGTATTGAGCGCATCTTTTTAGCCTTCATATAATACATCGGGTGCATTGGTTGCATATAGGTACCGCAATAATAGGATACCCTCTGTGCATTCTCGGTGATCCAAGAGCTTACCGCAGCGCCAGCCACGCGAACAGCAGAATAATCAACAGCGCCGCCCCGCCCGCGATAAGAAGCCAGCCCCAAACCGGCATGCCTTTACGCCGCCGTTTCGAACTGGAATAGTGAAATTTGGACGGCAGCGGTTGGCTCGTCGCCGGGTTTACGGGCAGCTTGCTCAGATCGAAATCCAGATTCAACGACGGCAAATCCTCGCTAAGGGGTTTAACAACGGGCGCCTTTTTCTTGCCAATGCCGGAATCTGATTTTTCTGCGCCCGCCGGGCGACTGCCCGCCGACGCGCCTTTGACGGCCGGCTGATTCGGATTCAAAACGGCTTCCCCCCTGGCCTGATTCCCATCCCGCACCGGCGCCGCGCCCCGCGGACGCTCGCCTTCTCCTGCGCCTCGGCCGCCCCTTGGGCGCAGGCTTTACCACCGGGCCGGTGTGGGGCGCTCTGGGCGCACGTGTATCCGATGCACCGCCGACTTGCTGCCCCAATTTCAACGTGCTGCCGCTGCCGCTGGGTGAGTCGGCCTTTTTGCCCTTCGCCGCCAGCCAATCGGCCAACGCCTGCGATGCCTCGCCCATCGACTGGTAACGCTGGTCCGGCTTCTTGGCCATCATCTTCAAGCATATGTCGATCAGATCCTGGGGCGCGTCCGGCCGATCCTTCAGCACGCCCGGCGGAGGCTGCTTCTGGTGCATCATCAGCCTCTGCGGCAGCGTGCCGTCCGGAAACGGCGGATGACCCGTCAACAGAAAATACATCGAGCAACCCAGGCTGTAGATGTCTGCCCGGCCGTCCACTCCGTGGCTGTCCAGGGCCTGCTCCGGCGCCAAATAATCCGCCGTGCCCAGTACGTTCTCGTCGTAGGCCACCGTCAGCGAGGCGTTCTCGTCGGCCGTGAATCGGGCCAGGCCCAAGTCCAGCACCTTGACCACTTTTTTCTGATCCACCAGCAGGTTGGCCGGCTTCACGTCGCGATGGATCAGTCCCGCTTTGTGCGCGTGCGCCAGCCCGTCGGCCGCCTGGCGGATAAAGTCGGCAACGGTTTGATAATCCAACGGCCCGTCGCTTTTGACCATCTGCTGCAAATCACGCCCCTCTACGTACTCCATCACCAGGTAGTGGATGTTGCCGTCGTTGTCCACGTCGTACGCCCGCACGATGTTGCGGTGATCCAAGGCCGCGGCCGCCTGGGCCTCGCGGTGAAATCGCGCAAGATAAGACGAATCCTCTACCCGATGCTTGGGCAAAACCTTGATCGCCACCCGCCGCTGCATGAGCACGTGCTCGGCCAGGTACACGCTGCTCATCCCGCCCGTTCCCAAATGATCCAGCAGCTTGTATTTGCCCAGGAAAAAACCCTTGTGCCGGCCTTCAAGCAGGTTCTCGCATTGCCAGTGCGTCAAAAGTCCCGCCTCCACAAGCTTTTTGGCGACAACGTCAGCCTCAGCCGGCAGCGATCCCCCCGCCTGCTCTTTAACGTCGGCCATGACAGCGTTAAGTTGGTCCTTTTCAACCAATCCGCTGCGCCGCACCAGATCAAGAAATGAGTCTACCGTCGATGTATTCATGCCCGCAGATTACGCGGCCTCCTTCCTGATGGTTGCGAAAAGTCTCAACCTTTATAATATCATCCATCCATGTAAAATTCCAGCATTAGAAGTCGAGATCCGACATCAGGTTACGCATTAAACAAGGCATGTTATAAGGAATAAAACAATTATATCCAATACCTCGTTTTGGGGAAAAGCATCGCCCATAATTAAAAACATACACCCCATTCTTTACAATGCAAGAATCTTGGAACTCCCAAGTTATGATATCCCATCCTATGCCGGTTTGCGCCGATGGAATATTCGCTTTGTTTGCTCCAGGGCCGGGCCAAGTTTATCGATTTCATCAAGCGTGTTATATAAATAAAAACTCGCCCGGGCAGTGGCTGTAACGCCAAATCGCTTATGCAAGGGCATCGTGCAATGATGCCCCGCCCGAATGGCAATACCCTCGCGATCCAGAAGTTGTGCCACGTCGTGGGCATGGATCCCATCCATCACAAAACTAACCAGCCCGCCTTTGTGCTCCGGCGCCGGGCCGATTATTCTCATCCCAGATATGGCCCCAAGCACCTCGTGCGCACGTGCGGTCAACAAGCGATCGTGCCGCTGGATCGCCTCCATGCCGATGGCGCTGAGATAATCAATGGCCGCGCCCAGGGCGATGGCGGGCACAATCGGCGGCGTGCCGGCCTCGAATCTATTCGGCAAATCGCCGGGCGTGAAACTCTCCAACTCCACGTGCCTGATCATCCCGCCCCCGCCCAGCATGGGCGGCATCGCCTCCAACAGCTCCCGCTTGCCGTACAGCACGCCGATCCCCGACGGCCCAAGCATCTTGTGCCCGCTAAAGGCCAGAAAGTCGCAATCCAACGCCGCTACGTCCGTTCTTTGATGCGGCACGCTCTGCGCCCCGTCCACCAACACGACCGCCCCCGCTTCATGCGCCGGCGCACGATCTCCCCCACCGGATTGATCGTGCCCAGCACGTTCGACAGCGCGCTTACCGCCACCAGCTTCGTCCGCTTGCTCAAAAGCCGATCCAAGGTCTCGAGCCTCAGCAGCCCATCGTCGGTAAGCGGCACATGTCGCAAGACCGCGCCCGTCCTTTCCGCCAATTGCTGCCAGGGCACGAGGTTCGAATGATGCTCCATTTCCGTAAGCAAAATTTCGTCGCCGGCGCGGATATTTGCGTCGCCCCAACTCCGGGCCACGGTGTTTATCGAACTGGTTGTTCCGTATGTGAAAATTATTTCCTCGACGGCGGCGGCATTGATAAACGCCCGCACCTTCTCCCGCGCACGGCATAAAGGTCGTCGGCCTCCTGCGCCAACTGGTGAATGCCCCGCTGCACGTTGGCATAGTGATTCTCGTAAGCGTCCACTATCGCCCGGATGACCTGCCGCGGCCGCTGCGTGGTGGCGGCGTTGTCCAGGTAAACCAGCGGCCGGTCGCCGTGCACCAGCCGCCCCAGAATGGGAAAATCCGGCCGGTAAAGATTTGGATCGAGTGCGAGAGGATTTATAACAGTGGTCATGAATTATATTTTCGACATGATAAGAGTTTGTCGGCCATTTTTTTATTGCAAATTGTAAAATGCAAATTGCAAATTGAACAAGGGTCAATTGCATACTTGATGCGTATTTTTACTCCGTACTCCCGTACTCCGTACTTTGAAATTTTGCCCTCATCTCTCATCCCGATCTCTAGCCCTTAACCCCTAGCCCGTCTAAACTAATCCCTAATCTCTAATCTCTAATCTCTAATCCCTAATCTCTAATCTCTCATCCCTAATCTCTAATCTCTCATCCCTAATCTCTAATCTCTAATCTCTAATCTCTAATCCCTAATCTCTAATCTCTCATCCCTCATCCTTTCTTAACCACCGGCAGCGATCTGCGATCCACCGGCGCGTAAATCGCCGCCTGCAATACCCGCCAGGAAAGCAGGCAGCACTTTTGCCTGTTGGGCGTAAGCCTGGCCCCGAAGAGCTGGAGCATGTCGTTGGCCGTGAATTTCTTCACCTCGTCCACGTGATGGCTGTTGAATTTCTCGGCCAGCATCGAAGCCGCCGCCTGGCTGATGCAGCACCCGTCCCCGTTGAAATAAATCTCCTTCATCGTCCCCTTGTCGTCGATCTGCAACTCCATGCGGATCACGTCCCCGCACAGCGGATTGTCGTCTTCATGCGCGTGCGTGCACCTCGGACATTTCCCGCGATGAAACGGGTCCTCGTAATGATCGAGAATGTGCTCCTGGTAAAGTTGTTCTTCTTCAGGCGGCATGGCGATATTTGGGGGGTGTTAAAAACCGATCTATTGCAACAATAAACGTCGTGCTTTCTGTGCTGTAAATTATTCACATCTCCATGTTAGTTTACGTTCAAAGAAAGGTATCGGCAACCCATCTGCAAGGTATGAAGAACAAAAGCGCTCCATTAGTCTAACACTCCAGCAGCCGGGCCGTGGCCAGCCAGCGGAGTTCGGCCCCGCCGATCTCCACCGCTCCGGCGAAACGCAATGCCGCCACCGCCCCCTTGGCAAAGCGAATCGCGGCGTTCGCCTGCCCAATAAGCGCCGCGGTCAGTTGGCCGACGTCCGGGGCATGCCCCACCCAGGCAATCTCGGAATGATCGCTCGCCTGCTGGGCCGTCCATTTAAGCAAACTCTCCAAGTCGCCGTGCGGAAGAAGTTCATCACGCTCGATCACCCCCGGCCGCTCGATCAAAGCCCCGGCCAGAATCTCCGCCGTCTCCCGGCAGCGAACCATCGGGCTGGCGGCGATAAGCGACGGCGCCATGCCGCACCGGCTCAAAACCGCCGCCATCGCGGCAAACCGCTTCCGCCCCTTTTTGGTCAAAGGCCGTTGCGTATCGTCCGGCCAGTTCGGATCGCCGTATTGTCCCGCCCATGCATGACGAATTATGTAAAGGTCCATGTGTCGTATCCATTGGTTTGTGATTTAAAAATTTTATTGAGCTGTTAGCGATCAGCCATCAGCTATCAGCCCAAAAACCTCGTTGCTGACTGCTGACTGCTGAAAACTGATTGCTGACTGCTGAAAGCTGATTGCTAAAAATCTCATTTCACACGCCATATCATATCGTCATCAATCCCCAATTCGCGTTGCGCCGGGCCAATAGCCGCTTTAAAACGCACCGCGTCCTGCGGATAACCGGCCGTGGGCGCAAGACCGGGCACCCGCGTGCACCAAAACTCGTTGAACGGCCGCATCGCCAGTTCGCGCAGGTATTTCGACGCCATCGAGGCCATTGCCGCCGGCAGGCATTGCTCGCCGTTTGCGCGGAAGCAAAATTCCATCCGCCGCTCTTCCGGCCCAAAGCGATACACGCTTTGCCGCCGGCTCTCGCCGTGGATTTCGATTATGCAGTCGGGAAAATGCTCCATCAACAGCGGCCCGTAACAATTCCGCCCGCCGTGCTTGTCGCACACCACCGAGACCGGCACGTCCTCAAGCGGCCGCATCACACATTCAATCAACTCCAGCGTAAGATGCGACAACAACGAGCCTTTCGACCCGTATTTTTCCAGCAGCCGGTTGAACTCCCGCGGAAACACCGCCCGGCTCTCGAGTGCAACCAATTCTACACCCGCCGACAAGAGCGCCTGGCGCAGCCGCGAGACGTGTGCGGGCCAATCGCCGGCCATGGCATCAACTGGGACCGGCGCATCGTACCCGTCAAACCACGGGCTTATGGAAAATTCATCCGCCGCGCGGGCCGCCAGCGCGTTCCACACGTCGAGCCAAGTGCAGGGCCTTTGCCCCAAAACCGCCCACGCCGCCCACAGCCCGCGCTCCAAGTGCCGCAGATCGCCGCCGGAGTTGTAAAGCGTTTTCGAATCGGCCACCACCATGCACGGCTGCGGAAATTCCCCCGCCTGCTTGAGCGATCCGGCGATCACGTGCCCCAGCCGGCCGAAAAGATCCTCCCCGCCGACGTCGTCCGGCGCACGCCAAACCGAGGCCGATATCACCAGCGGCCCCAAATTCGGCCCGTATCCCGCTTCGTCGGTCCCTATCAGGTAGCCCATGTATTGAACATACCAGCAACTGTATCCAAATACCAGGGGTTGGAGCTTGCTGGTATGTCAACATGGATTAAAATTAAGAACGTGATTTCTGATTCTTCTTCATTGCGCGTTGTTCAACTTACTCCCCAGGGACGCGGGGCGGTAGCCTGCATCTTGGTCGAAGGCCCCGGGGCCGAGGACTTGGTCCAAACTCTACTCTGCACAAAATCCGGCCGGCCGTCGGCTGACCTTCCCCGCGCTCGCCTGGCGCTTCTGCATTTCAACGGAAAAAATGGCGAAGAAGTCGTTCTCAGGCGGCAAAGTCCGCATTCAATCGAACTGCATTGCCATGGCGGATACGCGGCCGCCGCCATGATCCAGGAAACCCTGCAAAAACGCGGCTGCCGGATCGTCCCATGGCGGGAGTGGATTTCCCAGTCGCAAGCCGATCCGATCGCCGCCGCGGCCTTGGCCGCCCTGGCCGACGCCCCTACCCAACGCACCGCCGGCATATTGCTGGACCAGTATCACGGCGCCTTACGCCGCGCATTCGACGCAATCAAGCAAGACATCGAAAAAAATAATTTTCCCGCGGCCAAGTCCAGGCTCGATTCGCTCTCGGCTTACATCCCTTTGGGAATGCACCTCACAAAACCCTGGCGCGTGGTCGTGGCCGGCCCGCCCAACGCCGGTAAAAGCAGCCTCATAAACGCCGTCCTCGGTTTCCAGCGCTCGATTGTGCATCACGCGCCGGGCACTACCCGCGACGCGGTCACAACTACCACGGCCATCGACGGCTGGCCCGTCGAGCTCTGCGACACCGCCGGCCTGCATGACAAAGCCGTAGGCATCGAAAAGGCCGGCGCTGATCTGGCCCGGCAGCAAATCAAAATCGCCGATCTGGTGATCCTCGTCTTCGATCTCGCTTCAACCTGGTCGGCGGCCGATCAGGCCCTGGCGGAAAGTCTTCCAAATGCCCTCGTGGTTCACAACAAAGTTGATCTTAAATCCGCCGAAGACAATCGCCCCCACGGCCATCGCATAAGCGCACTGACCGGTACCGGCATCCATAATCTCATCCAGAAAATCGCCACGCGCTTGGTCCCCAATCCCCCGCCGCCCGGTGCCGCCGTGACCTTCACCTCGGAACAGAGCGAACAAATTGAAAGTTTTGCCAAGGTTTTAGAGAATATTGTCTAGCCAGGTCGTGTTTCAGTCCCACAAAAGCGCCCTCTTCAAAATCCCCTCTTCCCTTTGGGAGAGGGTTAGGGTGAGGGCTGAATTGCCAATCATTATCCATTTTTTAATTCATTACCCATAATTGAGTTGATTGTTATTCAATAGGCTATTATTCTTCGTAAAAATCTGCCTATATTACGCATTTTGACCCGTTTCCGCCACTCTAGCCGTTAAAAATTGAAAAACAGCGGCATCCCAATCCATTTTCCCCCCACTCTTGCACGGCGTTATAGCAAAATTGCCTTTTTCGTATGGACTTTATTTGCCAGGCATGGGTACACTCCCCCAACTTTTCCGGCGCGGGAACATAATTTTGTTTTTCTCGTCTGGCAAATTTATAGTCCGGTTCCGGGAAAAGCCATTACTACTTGTTTTATGGGGCATGCCTGCATCGGATATTTAAAGCTGCACTTTACTTATGAAAAAATCCGATTCGCTCGGCCGAGTTCAAGGAGAATCTCAAAATGCGGTTTAAATCTGTTAAGCGGCTCGAACTGGTCGCATTATCGGCCGCCATTCTCATCCTGTTTGTCCATGCTGCCCTGCGGGCCCAGGGTGACGATAATTCAAAAACCTCTGCCGGTGTGTCGAATACATTAAAAGTAAAAGATCAATCTACCGGCCAGCAGCAGAAACAGGAATCGGAATCGCCGGCCTCGAAAGAAAATGCGCCGGATAAAAGTATCTTTGAAACCAAAGAAAAATCCACCGATATCCAGTCCGTTGCCCAAGACCACTCCGCCGCGCCCGCCGATGACGGCGAACTCAAGCCCGTGCCCAATTCCGACGAAGCCGGACCGGTGGCGTTGGAGGCGGCCAGTTTCAAGGGCGTGATCCCGGGTACCACCACTATCGACGAAGTGGAAAAACTCTGGGGACCGCCAAAGGAAATTTTCAAACAAAACGCCCTCATGACGCAGCTCTATTCCATCGCGCCCTTCGACCGCGTGGAAATCGGCTATCAGAAGGAAAAAGTCTCTTCCATCGTCATCCGCTTTGACAAACCCTTCCCCGCCGACAAAATCGCCCAACTCTTGGACATGGCCTCGGTTAAACCCGTGCTCGTTTCCAACGAGATGGGCGAAATCCTCGGCCAGGTGTATCCCGAACGGGGCGTGCTCTTCGCCTTTGAACCCGGCCCGGATAAATCCAAACCTTCCATGAAAGTCGTCCACATAATCCTCGAACCGCTCAATGCCGAACCCTTCGTCCTCCGGGCCGAAACCGAAATGGAAACCCGCTACGACCTCTGTCTGAGCGATTTGGAGCAGGCATTGAACCTCCAGCCGAAAAACGCCCGGGCAAACTGGCTCTTAAGCCGCGTGCTCATGGCCGGCGACCAATTGGAAAAGGCCGACGAGGCCGCCGCAAAATCCATCCGCCTCGAACCGGAAAATCCCCGCTATCGACTCACCAGGGCCCAAATCCTCGGCCAAATGGGAAACACCGCCGACGCCGTCAAAGAAGCCCAACAAGCCCTGGATATCTGCGCCAACCGCTCCCACCTCCAAGCCCGCGCCCTCTGTCTGCTTGGCGATCTTGCCGCTTCAGGGCCAAAACCCGATTATCGAAAGGCCATCATATACCATACCAAGGCCGTCCAGGCCGCTGATGCCGCCGCCAACGATCCCCATCCGGCCATCCGACTCACCGCCAAGGAAGTCCTCGTCAACGCACATCTGGGCGCCGCGCACGACATCGCCTGGGGCGATTGGAAAGACAAAGAAGTGGCCGTTGGTAAATGGCTCGAACGTGCCGCCGCCTTCGCCGACGATCTGGTCCAAAATGAAGGCGCCTCCGAGGAAAATCAATTCCGCGTCTACACCCGGGCGCTTACCGCCTGCGTCGGACTGCGCGGCAAAACCGATCCCAAACCCTTGATCCAACAGGCCCTCGCCCACGGAAACGCCTTGATCGAATCCACCCCCGACACTATCCGCAAAGCCCAATATCAATGGGACCTGGGTATGGCCCTTTACGACGCCGTGCAAATCTACCAACTCCGCGCCGACCATGCCTCGGCCTTGAAATACGCCCAATCCGCCGCTGAATACCTGGAAAATGCAAACCAGCGCAAACAAACCCTTGCCACCGCCTACGTCCTCGGCCGGCTGTACTTCCGCATTGGCGCCATTCACGCCATCCGCGACAAGAATCACGAAGAGGCCGTAGTCTGGTTCGACAAGGCCGCTCCGCTCCTCATGAAGCCCATCCCGCCCGAGTCCGAAGCCGACTTGGGCCACGAAGGCGAAACCTTCGTCAGCATGGGCGTCTCCTACTGGGAAACCAAACAACGCGACAAAGCCCTCGAACTTACGCAACACGGCATCTCGCTGATCGAACAGGCCGTCAAGCAAGGCGCCGCCGAACGATCCGAGCTCATCGTCCCTTACAACAATGTCTCCACCATGCACCGCACTCTGGGCGCCGTCGAAAAGGCCGACCAATTCCAGGAAATGGCCGCCAAACTCAAAGACTCCAAAGTAAAATAACCATCCCCCAAACCACCCGCATTTCCAACATCCAAGCCCGCAGGTTCCGACCCGCGGGCTTTTTTGTTGTTTTTTACAATTTCATCTCTATTCCGCTTCTCTTCGCATCCCAATAAAATACCATTATGTTCCAGCAAATAAAATTATTGTGCGTCTTGATTGCAATCACAGACCTGGTCCTTCTGGGAGTGATGGTTCATTACACCTCCTGGCCGTTCATGCTGAGTTTTGTTTTCCTAAGCGCCATCGTCGGCGCCTGGCTGCTGAACGATGGTCTGCGCAGCTATTTGAAAAAGGCCCAGAACACGGCGGCCGCCGGAGCGATGTCGGCCGATGTCTTTCTCCTGGCGCGGCCGCCCGCCTGGCGGCCGGTGTGCTCTTCATATTTCCCGGCCTGCTGACCGATCTTTTGGCCCTGCTCTTGATTTCACCTGCGGGAAAACGGCTGCTGAAATTCCTTATCAAATCGCTGTTTGCAAACATGTTCCCCCATCTCTCAAATCCGGATTATATCTCCCGTCCCAGCGCCGACGGCCCGGCCAAAGATAAAATTATCGACGTCCAAATCATAAATGGGAATGATAAAGAACCGGAAAATCGACGGTAATTCGCCCTGTCTTTCCCGCCTCGTAGGAAATATACTGAGTGAAGAACTATAACAAATCCTCCCCTCTCCGGGCACCATACAAAGTTTGGTCGGGAGAGCGGCCGGGGGTGAGGGCTATAACAAAATCATCCCCTCTCCGGGCACCAAACAAAGTTTGGTCGGGAGAGCGGCCGAGGGTGAGGGCTATAACAAAATCATCCCCTCTCCCTTTGGGAGAGGGGCAGGGGGTGAGGGCTATAACAAAATCATCCCCTCTCCCTTTGGGAGAGGGGCCGAGGGTGAGGGCGTTTCAGTTCCCAAGAGGATAAACAATGTCTTCCATGCCCGACAAATCCACTCCGCCCGCCTGCGATCTCACCTCCTATCAGTCCCTGGAAAACCACGCCCTCGTTAATCGCATCCAGCAAGTCCGCCGCTCCTTGGGCCCGCGCCTGCTGATCCTCGGCCACCACTACCAGCAAGACGACGTGATCGCCCTGAGCGACCTCAGGGGCGACAGTTATCAACTCGCCTCCCTGGCGGCCTCGCACGACGAGTGCCGGGCCATCGCCTTTTGCGGCGTGCACTTCATGGCCGAAACCGCCGACATCCTCGCCAACCGACCCGAGCGCCTGGTCGCCCGCGGCGGACAGCGCGTAAGCGTCATCCTCCCGGACCTCGCCGCCGGTTGCTCCCTGGCCGACATGGCCAACATCCATCAGGTCGAAGAGTGCTGGCGCCGCCTTGCCGAAGTGATCGATACGAACGACCTCATGCCGATCACGTACGTCAATTCCACCGCCGAAATAAAGGCCTTTTGCGGCCGACACGGCGGCATCGTCTGCACCTCGGCCAATGCCCGCGCAGCCCTGGATTGGGCCTTTGCCCACCGCTCCCGCGCCTCTTCTTCCCTGACCAGCACCTGGGCCGCAACACAGCCAAGGCCATGGGCATTCCCTTAGAAAAAATGCCGCTCTGGGATCCAAACGCCGACGGACTGGGCGGCAACTCGCCCCAGACCATCCGCCAAAGCCGCGTCATCCTCTGGCAAGGCGATTGCAGCATCCACCAGCGCTTCCTGCCCAAGCACGTCGATTATTTCCGCCAAAAATACCCGGGCATTAAAATCCTCGTCCATCCCGAGTGCTCCATGCAAGTCGTCGACATGGCCGACGCGGTGGGCTCGACCGGCCGCATCATCCGCGCGGTCGAAGAAGCCCCGCCCGGCACAAAATGGGCCATCGGCACCGAGCTGCACCTGGTCAACCGCCTCAAACGCGAGCATCCCGAACAGGAGATCCACGTCCTTTCCACCCTGGCCTGCACCTGCCCGACCATGTCCATGATCGACCTCGCCCATCTGTGCTGGGCCCTGGAAAATCTCGCCGCCGGCACGCCGGTAAACCTTATCGAAGTCCCCCCCGAAACCGCCCGCTGGGCCCTCGAAGCGCTGAAGCGAATGCTGGAAGTGAAATAAAGATTTTATGTTTAGCCCCAGAGCTTGCTCCGGGAGTAAATTCGTAGATGTGCAAAATGAACTGTAAAGTAGGGCGCATTTCATGCACCCTATTTTTGCGGCTCGCTTCCTTCCGGCGTGGGAATCTTCGGATTCAGATCTGGCGGGGGACCGGCTTCCTCTTTCTTTCCGCCTTCAGCCGCGCCTTGCGGTTTAAAAGGCGGGGGTTCGTTGCCGCCTTCTATTTGCGGATGGATCTCTTTGCCATCAGGCAAAATAACGTCAATTTTATTGATTTCCCATTGATTGCCGCCTGTCATTCGGGCTTTGACATGCGCCTTGCCTTTGCCCTTCGGTCCGGATAAGTCCCAACGGATATCAAAATTATTGCCATCAGGTGTTATTACCGGAAACCAGGAATCGTCCTTGATGGGTTGGCCAAAGGCCTCTTGAGCCTCCTTGTCCTCTTGAATTTTATCCATTGTTATTACATAAGGCTCCATGTGCCTTAATCCGGTTATAAACAAAGCCGCGAATCCGACCAAACAACCCCCGCACATCAGTATTAGACATAATAAAATCGTCGGTATGAACCATTTCCAGTTGCGCGACCACCAGCCGCGGGGTTTTTGCTCCGGCCCGGGAAATGTGGCGTCCAAGGCTCTTGGGTCCGAATAGTTTGAACTCATGGGTTTTGCTCCAAATTAAGATACTCCGGGTCGATGTCATAAAAGGCCTGGTCCGCTCCCTCGAATTGGACCAAAGCCCGGCCGTTGCAATTAAACGTTATCACCCGCCCCGGCACGTTCGCCCAACGCATCAATTCCGGACGCAACGCCTCGATCATAACCGTCCGCCCGGTGTAGGTCTCTTTCAGCCTGTCAAGTTCTTCGCTCGTCATTTGAAGTATTCAGTTGTCAGTTTTTAGTAATCAGTTTTAAATCACCCCAAATCTCAAATCTCAAATCTCTAATCTCTAATCTCAAATCTCTAATCCCTAATAGTCTACACCCGCCGCTCATCGAGGCAAAGGGCTATTTTTCCTGGGTTTTGCAGTAGCGGAGATACGCCTCCAAAAAACCCTGGATGTGCCCGTCCAGCACGTCGTGGAAGTTGCTCTCCGAATATCCGGCCCGCGCGTCTTTTATCCGCTGCTCCGGATGCAGAAAATAGCTGCGGATCTGCGAGCCGAAGCCCACCTTGGGCTTGTGCGAGTATTTGGCGGCCTGCTCCGCCTCGCGCTTTTCCTCCTCCACGTGCGCGAGCCGTGCCCGAAGCATTTTCATGGCTATCGCCCGGTTCTTGTGCTGGCTCCGCTCGTTCTGGCACTGCACCACTATCCCGGTGGGCAGGTGCGTCAGCCGGATTGCGCTGGAAGTTTTGTTCACGTGCTGCCCGCCCGCCCCGCTCGCCCGAAAAACGTCCTCGCGCACGTCCTCGTCGCGAATGTCGATATTGATCTGATCTGAAACCTCGGGTGCAACGTCGATGGCGGCGAAACTCGTCTGCCGCTTGCCCTCGGCGTTGTACGGGCTGATGCGCACCAGGCGGTGGATCCCGCTCTCGCCCTTCAGATATCCGTAGGCCATCGGCCCGCGCACCGCGATCGTCGCGCTGTTGATCCCGGCCTGCTCGTTGTCCTGCCGGTCGAGCAACTCCGTCTGATACTCGTTGCCCTTCGCCCAGTTAAGATACATCCGCAAAAGCATTTCCGCCCAATCGTTGGCGTCGGTCCCGCCGTCCCGGGCATAGACCGTAAGCAAGGCCGCGTTCGAATCAAAAGGGCCGTCCAAAAGGGCCTTCGTCTCCAGCGCCTCCAGCGCCGCTTCCACCCGCTTCAGTTCGCCGAGAACCTCGGCCGACAGCCCCTCGTCCTCCTCGGCCATTTCCATAAGCGCGGAAAGATCGTCCCCAGCCTTTATCAATTCCTCCAGGGGCTTTAACACCGCCTTGAGGGCCTTCAACTGCCCAATGGTCTCTTGGGCCTTTTCCTGATTGTTCCAGAAGTCGGGCGCAGCAAACTGCTCTTCGATCGCCCGGACTTTCGACTGCCGGCCCTCGAAGTCAAAGAGAGTCTCGCAATTGCAAAATGCGATGCTTGATGTTTTCCGCCCGATCGATCAGTTCGCGTTCCATAAAATATTATTATTAAATAAAATTAAAGTAACTTAAGAAATTCATCTACATTCATGCCTGCCGCCCTTAATAATGACCTCAAAGTTCCAGGAGCCAATTCTCGATGTAACGGTATCGATAAGCTGGCAATTGCTCCTCGCTTAAGCATCACAACATGACTGCCTCTTTGCCGATCTTTTCGCCAACCGGCGCGTTCTAATGCTTTGACCGCCTCTGCCCCGGAAACTACTGGAAGTTTAGGCATTACAGAGCTACCTCGACCTCACGTATAGCCACTGTTAAAGGCATTCCATTGGCCGCCCGGGCTTCCAAGCAAACCTGGATGGCCTCCCGTATGTTTTCCAGGGCTTCATCCTCTGTTTTGCCTTGTGATATGCAACCAGGGATTGCCGGACACTCAGCCACAACCATGCCCGTTTCATCATGTTCTAGCGTAACAAGTAATTTCATAAAATCCTATTTCTGATATCAAATCACCCATTTCATAATACAGATTGATAGCCGACGAGACAACCCCAGAACAGGCTAATGCTGTTGTCTTGCGATTGAGGGTAATAATCATTCTAATGAATATAATAGTTTACATATAATGGTATCACATATTCGTTTTTCGGTTTTATGTCAATTCCAGGTAGAAATGCCCAGGTTTAAAGCTCGCATTCACAATCTCTTAATCTTATGTCCCGCGTAGTTTTAGCCATGTCCGGCGGAGTGGATAGCAGCGTGGCGGCATGGCTGCTCCGGGAAAAGGGGCACGAAGTCCTCGGCGTATTCATGCGCCACGGACTGGCCCCGGAAACGGCCTGCCCGGCCGGTCCCGCCCCTCGGCGGAAACAAGGCTGTTGCAGCGCATCCGACGCCGCCGACGCACGCCGCGTGGCCGACACGTTGGGTCTCCCCTTTTACGTGCTGAATTTCCAGCCGGAATTCGCCCGCATCGTCGATTACTTCGTATCGCAATATACGGCCGGCCGAACGCCTAATCCCTGCATCGTCTGCAATACCTGGCTTAAGTTCGGGAAACTTTTCCAATATGCCGACAGCGTGGGGGCGGACTATGTTGCCACCGGCCATTACGCACGGCTGGAACGCCTGAAGGACGGCGAAATCACCCTTTGCCGCGGCAGGGACGAGGCAAAAGACCAGTCCTATGTGCTCTTCGGCATTAAGCGCGGGCTCTTGGGCCGCTTGTTATTTCCCCTCGGCGACCGCCGAAAAGAGGATATCCGCCGCATTGCCGCCGACTTGGGGCTCCGCGTGGCCCATAAACCCGACAGCCAGGAAATCTGCTTCATCCCCAACCAAGACCACGCCGCCTTTATCCGCAGACGCAAAGACTATGTAGACACCTCGGGCGAAATCGTCACCGCGGATGGAAATGTAGTTGGCAGGCATGGCGGCTTGGAGCAGTTTACCATCGGCCAGCGAAAGGGCCTCCAACTGGCTTTCGGCCAACCAAGGTACGTTATTCGCATCGATCCCGATACCCGGCAAATCGTTATCGGCGACCGCGAGGAATTGGCTCGCGGCGAACTGACCGCCGTCCAGGCCAATTGGCTGGTGAATGATGACTTTTTAGGCCATCCCTTCCCCTGCCAGGTAAAGATCCGTTATCGCAGCAGATCATATCCGGCCACCGTGGAGGTCTCTGCGGGGGATCGAGTTCGGGTTCGCTTCGATAAACCCTGTTATGCCATTGCCCCCGGCCAGGCCGCGGTTTTTTATCAAAATGACAGGCTTCTTGGCGGAGGGTGGATCGAGTAAACGAAATAACTATTTAGCACATAATCTCTTGCGACAATATCGGTTTTAAACCCCCACCCCCCGATTGGTCCGCATGAATCCCCGATCTCTTTTTATTACTTTAATCCGTACTGCTTGACAAATCGCTAAAAGTTATTAAGTTGGAATGGTAGGAAGACATTATGTCAAACCCTAGTCAAGTAGCTTAGGGGGCTTGATAATCCTTGGGCTATTTGGCAAATTATGTGAATTGAGTATGGATTTACCAATTTTTCACTACAACTTACTCATTTAGCAATACGGAGGCAGCGAGCAGCGGGTTCGTCACGAGGTTTCGGGCACTTAGGACATTTCGACGGTGGAAAAGGATCGGCCGCTGTTGTCACTTATCTAAGTGGATTGTGCATTCGCACTGTGAGAGTGTGACCAGGTTCAGTGCCTTGTCGAATCACTCGTGTACGAACTAGCCGAACGCCAAGGCCTAATGGGAGCAATCCCTAACGGTCAGGAGTGTTTGCGCCATGACTTTGACTACTAGACCGGAACTCGGCGTTCCAAACATTGTCGGCGCATCTCAGGTCTTGTGCGACGTCGTCAAGCTCATCGACAAAGTCGCCCTCAGCGATTGTTGCGTTCTCATCGAAGGCGAAAGCGGCACCGGAAAAGAATTAATCGCACGCCGCCTCTGTGCTAAAAGCCCCCGTAAAGACAAACCTTTTATCCCCGTTAATTGCGCGGGCATCAGCGGATCCCTGTTCGAAAGCCAGTTTTTCGGACACGTCCGCGGGGCCTTCACCGGCGCCGAGCAAAGTACCCTGGGCCTGGTCCGCACCGCCCACGAAGGTACCCTCTTCCTCGACGAAGTCGGCGAAATCCCCCTCAATCTCCAACCCAAATTGCTCCGCGTTATTCAAGAGCAAGAGGTCATGCCCGTCGGAAAGCCCATCCCCATCAAGGTTAACACCCGCTTTATCGCCGGCACTAACCGAAATCTGCGCGAACTTGTGGACCAGGCAAAGTTCCGCCAGGACCTCTATTTCCGCTTGAACATCGTCCGCGTCGTCGTCCCTCCCCTCCGCCAGCGGGCCGAGGATATACCCCTCTTGCTCGACCACTTCGCCGCTCATTATGCCCGGCATTACAAAAAGATCGAGATTCTTATTTCCCCGGCCGTACGCAGTTTGCTGGCCGGCTATCCCTGGCCGGGAAACGTCCGCGAATTGGCGGCCTGGGTCGAACGCCTTTATGCCACCGGCTTGGATGCCGAAGTCCTGGTCGAGGCGTTACTCCTGGAGTCCGATAAAAAACAGGAAAAATTGCCCATCGACGGCATGTCCTTGCGCCAACTGGAACGCTGCGCAATCGAACAGGCCATGGACCGGACCGATTTCAACCAGCGCAAGGCGGCCCGCCTCCTGCACGTTCACCGCGCTACCCTGTCGCGAAAGCTCAAGCGCCACGGCCTGAAATAGCCGCCTCTCTTCGGCTTTCACCGCTCTGAACCATTTCTCTCCCGGTTCTCCATTCTAAATCCGCCCTTTGCCCTTCTTCATTCTTCATTCTTCATTCTTCATTCTTCATTCTTCATTAATCCCTCATCCTTCATCCCTCATCACGGTCGCGCTTTGCAGCCGGGGGATGCCGCGCTTTGAAACCACAATATTAAAATTGTCGCTTTATCCTGATCCGGCGCATTCGCTCTAACCGCCGCTGTCACTGCAACTTGACGCGCAAATTTCTCTCCCGCCGGAATTGGGCACAAGGCTTGCAATCTTACGGCATCGCAGTATGTCGTTACCTTTCCCCAAGGCAAGGGCGAGGTATGGGCATAAATCATAAGGGGAAGAAAAAGTGAACAAACCAATTAGCGCAAGCCGCGTCCGGGATCGTGCTCTTTTATCCCGGCCGTCTGCTGGCGAACCAAATTTACAATTGGGCCGAAGGGCACGGAGGATGCCGGGCATGGGCTTCTTTCGAACGATCCCTTCCCAATATTCGCAAATCGGCCCGCCGCGCAGAATTGGCCGTGATCGACGCCACCGCCGATCCCGCTCAAGGCGCCGATGCGTTTTTGCAATCCATCAGCGTCCTGACCTCGGATTCGGTCGCGGTTTACACCGAAAAAACCCACGAAGAATTGGAATTGATGATCCGCACGTTTGGAGCCCCCTTGCTCTTGGGTCCCATGAGCATGCAAGAATGGGAGGAATTCTTGGAATACAAGTTTCCCACGCTCATTCCCCTGGAAGCAAGCGGTTTCTCCCGCGCCAAAGGAAGAAGAAAATCCTCCCAGACGTGGGTATTTATGCGGAAAACAAAATTGTCTATTACAGGCCGAATGCCGGCTAGATCGTTGAATTTTAAATGAAAATTGTCACATAACGAATCGGAGCCGGGCCGTGTCGGCCCGCGGATGCCGCGATGTAACACCCCGGCTTAGAAGAAAATAATCGGCACCATTTATTCAAGTAACATTAATCAGATTGAAAAACCCAACCCAAGGACAAACGTCGCCATGAAAGCAATCATAAAAAAACTCAACAACCTGAACAACGAAGAACTACAGGCACTTAGCGAAGCCATCGACCTGGAATTGGATCGCCGCGAGGAGCGGCTGGACGATGTCCCCGAATCCGCCCGGCGAAGGGCCGTTTTACGCGACCAGAGTTATCGCCGATCCACAGGCTCCTCGGCGCCGCCCGTTCGCGTAACCGGCCTGAAAGAACCCCGTAAGCGCCGCCATGCGGCCTGATCGCGAAGAAAAAAGAGCGGCCCGCTTCCTGCAAACGTAAACCGCCCGTTTTTCCGGCATATGTTGCCTCGAATTATAAAACAATCTTAAAAATGAAGGACCGTGCAATGGAAGGTCTGGCCAAAATCATCGGCCGCTGTTGGCTATTGGCGGCTCTATTCGCCGCCGCATTTCACCTCGCAAACGTTGCGCCCATGGCTTGGGCGAAAAATACCCCCGCAACCTCCGACGCCAACCAGTCGCCCCTCGTTCCAAGCCTCGACGACCCCTACGGCGCAGACGCGCTTCACGGCCAAATACAATACGGCGTAAACTTCTCCCCCAAGGATAACGCCGAAAATGACGGCCTTTTGTCCGCCGATATATCCCATTCCCTCCCGGGAAATCCCGGCCTCACCGGCAATTCCCAGGCTGCAAATGAAAACTCCGACTTCCCCTTCGAACACTATCTGCTGATCGTGCTCGCCGGCGGAACGCTCGGCCTGATCCTCATCGCGGCTGGAATAGCTCAATGGTGGCGGCGAAAAAAAATCAGACAATATTGGCTCTTCCCCCTGACCCAAGACGACGGGGAGCCTGGAGCGCCCGGGGCTTCATCGCCCCCGCCGCTCATTGCAAAAAAACCGATGGAAATACTGCCCGAGGAAACAACCGAACAGCGCGCACGTCGTCGTGCGGCTGCTTGATTACCCGGCAGGCGCACTCCGTGTGCCGCCCGCCTGTTTTTTTTACACCACAAATGTTTTTCATGAATTGAAAGGAGGTAGCTAATGACTGCAATTCTGGATCGGCTGCGGCAACTCAGCGACGAAGAATTGCTGAGCCTGAGTGAAGCGATTGACCTGGAGCTGGAACTGCGCTTGGAACACCATGACGGGGTTCCCGACTCGGCCCGACGCCGGGCCGTGCAACGCCAGAAAAGCTATCGGCACTCGCTCGGCTCCGCGGCATTGCCCGTGAAAATCGCGGGCATGAAAGAAAGCCGCCGCCGCCGGCTCGCGGCTTAAACAACCAGGATTATTCTTCACATGCACGAAGCCGTGTGAAACGAGGAACGACTTGTTATTGCCGGTCAACTTGGAATTCGAATCCTCGCACCGAGCATGATTTACGGATTAGATGAGTTGGTATATGCAATCATTCAGGATGTATTTTTTGTCATAGATCACGGCTGTTCGGCCAACTCATCTGGGACTTCGAGGGATCGGTGCAAACGTTTACGGCTACAGAGGATCAACGGGGATTTTTGATTGCTAACAGGCAGTCTGAGCAAGAAAGGATTATTTATGAAACACAATCTGCCAAAAATTCGTGGACCTATTCCGCAACTCAGCGTTATCGACGGACCGGATATCGAGTCTTCCCCTGAAACACAAGTGAATCTGGAGGAACAGCGCAAACAACTCAAGGATCAAGCCGAAGCGGAAGAATTTTGGGCCGGCCGAAACCTGGCCGCAAGAAATTCCACTCGCCGGGCGGCGTAAACACCCGGCGGAAACCAAACACACACTTTTTTTACTATCGCCTTGGGGAGAGCCCGACATGCCGACGCCGTTCTGTTTTGGCGCCGTGTTTTTACGAATTTTACTTCATGCGCAGTTCATGCACATTGCGTGTAGCAGCGAGATTTTCCAAGATCAGAATGATAGGGGTATATACCTGAAAAGAGGATTATCAGGCTTTGCAGATAAACTCAAAAAAATGTGTTTCCGGGAATTTGCCTCCCTTGATACACGACCTCTGCCATCCGGGCGTAACAAAACCAGTTTTGACGCAGCGACGATAAAAGAGCCATATCAAATTTTTAAAAAAGATATCGCTATCATGCTAAGAAACTTTTCACGACAAAATGCGAATTTAGTTATGGACTTCATTTCAATTCTTGTATTTCCGCTGACATGCGCCAGCGCAAATGCATCGAATGTTCTTTATGAAGGATTTGATTACGGCGGAACCGCCGGGTCGCTGGTCGGGAAGGGTGCGGCCGGAGACGGCTGGGCGGACGCCTGCACTTCCGGTTGCTGTAGTTATGGAGGCACGCCCGGCTACAACACTAATTATGAAACCGCCGGTTTGACTTTCAGCAATTTGTTCGTCAGCGGCAGACATAAAAAACTACACAAATAAATATTTCTTGCAGACATTTTGATATTACTATTAGATAACCACACACTCACGGCGATTTTCGCCCGCAACACCTGAGGAGGCAGCGAAACATTGATCGCGGGTCACCGGGGAAATCCTATTTAATCGATGACAAGAAACTGTGTGCGCCAGGCTCAGCCCGGCAAAAAGTCGAGAGTTTTTAGATGTTGGTTTTTTAGCAAAGTTTTTTCACACCGGCAAGGGAGAATATTTACTTTCTACCTTTCCAAAACCAGAAGGTACAAAATGAAAACTACAGCAAAAACGATCAGTCTCAAAATGATTTTAGTGTTCAGTATGGTGGCGATGATTCTGGCGATCTGTAGCCTTGCACACGCAGACGTGATTGTCACTCCCAGTTCGATGGACGGCTGGGCGTTCCTCATAACTGATCCAGATGTCAATTACGGCGCCGGGGATGCCGTAGCTGACATGGTAAACGGTCCCGCCACACCACCATTGGGAAGTGGCAGCGCGCATTTTAATACGGGCTCGGATGGCTCTCAAAGTGCACAATTGCGCAATTCCTCATGGGCCGGAACTCGCATTGACGCTCTTACTTCGCTGGACTATAGCACATACGCAACATCATGGAATGGCCAGCAGGTTCCTTATTTGACGATCTATCTGGACACCGATGGCGATGGCGTGAGAGACGACCGCTTGTGGTTTGAGCCCGACTACAGTAGCGCGGGTGCCGGTAATGGCAATCCAAATCCGCAACCCGGTACTGCACTCAACATGTGGCAAACCTGGGATGCGCTGAATGGTATGTGGTATTCGGACAATTTAGCGGGGCCAGGATCTAACGCCATCACCCTCGCCGCGTATCTGGCCGATGAGCCAGATGCCACGATCATTAATGATGTTGCCGGAGGGGGAAGGGGTGGCATCCGCATCGCTTCGGGCTTTGCCAGCTCGGAAGATATTTTCGACGCTAACGTCAACAACTTCACAATTGGCACCGCGGGTGGGACGACCACCTATGACTTTGAACCTGTTCCCGAGCCGGGCACGCTGACGCTGCTGGCCTTGGGCGGATTGACCGCGCTGGGGGCAATCTGGATTCGTCGTCGATGATAAATTAAAAAAAGCCCGCAGATCGGCAATTTGCGGGCTTAATTTTTTGGATATCCAATTTTGGTGGTATTTATACTGCCACCCCAACAATTCTATCGTCATCCTGAGCGTTGCAAAGGATCTCATTATAAGAGGCTATGTGGTCTTATATAAGTCTGTAGCACATATATACTTTTCGGCTCATATATTGATCGTATGAATCGCTACAAACTTATCTGATACCGCTTAGAGCGCATCTAACTTCAGTGTAGCGGGTGCCATGGCCACGCTTGCGTGGCCATGCGGCAAATTCTCGGTAAAACATGCCCGCGACAAGCGTGGGCATGGCGCCCAACACGTTACACTTATCCCGGATGCGATCTAGAGCGCATCCAACTTTAGCGTAGCGGGTGCCATGGCCACGCTTGCGTGGCCATGCGGCAAATTCTCGGTAAAACATGCCCGCGACAAGCGTGGGCATGGCGCCCAACACGTTACACTTATCCTGGATGCGATCTAGCAACTTATAGCTGACTGCTGATGGCTGAAAGCTCAGAAGATTCTTCGTTGCACTCAGAATGACATATAATTCAGCGACGGCTCAATTCGTGCACGGCATCGATCAACGCGATGGCGTTTTCCACCGGCGTTTGCGGCAGCACGCCGTGGCCGAGATTGAAAATATGCCCCGGCCGGCCCCCCGCCTGATCGAGGATCTGCCCGGCCCACCGGCGTATTTCGTCCGGACTGCTCAAAAGCACCGCCGGATCGAGATTGCCCTGAATGCCCGTGTCGTATCCGATCGCCCCCCAGGCGTCGTCCAATCGCATCCGCCAATCAATGCCCACAACCAGATTTCTTCTCTTTCCAGCCATCTCCTTGATATGCGGCAACAAGGCCGGATTGCCCGTGTAAAAATAAATTACCGGCGTCTCGGGCGGAATGCATTCAATCACCGCCCGAGTGTGTGCTAACGCGTAACGGCAATAATCGTCCACGCCCAGGCAACCGGCCCAACTGTCAAACAACTGCACCAGTTGCGCCCCGGCCGCTATCTGCGCCTTTAAATAAATCCCCGCCGCCCGAGCAAGACGGCCCATAAGCGCATTCCACGCCCCCGCGTCGCTGTACATGAAACCTTTGGTCAAACGATAATCGCGGCTCGGTTCGCCTTCCACCGCGTAAGCGGCCAAGGTAAAAGGCGCACCGGCAAATCCTATAAGCGGCAGCGACTCCGGCATCCCCGCCCGCGTCTTCCCCACCGCATCCATCACAAACTGCAATGCCTCCGCGTCCTCCAATTCCAGCAGGCGATCCACTTCAGCGGGCGTCCGAATGGGATTGCCAAGCAATGGCCCTTCCGATGCCCCGAATTGAAGCCCCATCCCCATCGGCTCCAGGATCAAAAGCAGGTCGGAAAACAGTATCGCCGCATCCACCTTGAGCCGCCGCACCGCGCCAATCGCGATCTCGGCACACATATCGGAATTCTTGCACAACGCCAAAAATGGAACCCGCCGGCGAATCGCCCGGTATTCCCCCATGTAGCGGCCGGCCTGGCGCATCAACCAAATGGGCGTCCCATCGGTTCTCTCGCACCGCGCGCGCACATCATCGGGCTGTCGTGCCATGCAGGTCGCATTTGTGTGTAGACGGTATGTGGTAGATGGTATGCGGTAAACGACGCAACCATTATACAACCATCTACTACCTGCCACATACTACCTACTCAAAAAAAACAGGCCTGCCCGGGATCAAACCCGGACAGACCTGCTGATTTATCTTATTTTCAAACGTTCGCGTTAATCGCGGACAATACTGCGGCTGGTCTGATACAAACCGCGGTTAATCGAAGCCGAGGGATCGGCTTTTGGAGCCTTGGGCAACGGGGCTGTTTCGCCGCCGGCCGGGGCCTTCGCCGGAGCAGTCTCCGGTGCATTGGCCGGAGCCGCACCGCCGCAATTGCAGCCGCAGCCGCAGCCGCAGCCACAGGCCGGAGCGCAGCACTCGGTCTTGCAGCAGCATTTGCAGCAGAATAGCGAATTAACAAAGTCCATCACCGGATGGCAGCATTGCTTGCAGCAGCAGCTCTCGCAACACGCCGGAGCGCAGCAAGCCTTGGCACAGCATGCCTTCTCGCAGCAGCCGCACTTCTCGCAGCAGGCCGGAGCGCAGCAAGCCTTGGCGCAGCAGCACTTCTCGCAGCAGGCCGGAGCGCAGCAGGCCTTGGCGCAGCAGGCCTTCTCGCAGCAGGCCGGAGCGCAGCAGGCCTTCTCGCAGCAGGCCGGAGCGCAGCAGGCCTTTTTGCAGCAGGCCGGAGCGCAGCAAGCCTTTTCGCAGC
Organism: Pirellulales bacterium; assembly: GCA_963838495.1. Taxonomy (GTDB): domain Bacteria; phylum Planctomycetota; class Planctomycetia; order Pirellulales; family Thermoguttaceae; genus JBEKIK01. The sequence continues at coordinate 574,192 of CAWIRC010000002.1, forward strand.
AGGCCGGAGCGCAGCAAGCCTTTTCGCAGCAGCCAGTGTTGCAACCGCAGCCGCATTCGCAGCCGCATTCAAACAGGTCTCTTATTCCGCAAAACAAATCGCGGACTGGGGTTGCACAGCAGCAGCATTTTTCACAGCAGGCCGGCGCAGCATGCCTTTTCGCAGCATGGTGCCGCACAGCAGGCCTTTTGGCAGCAGGCCGGAGCGCAGCATGCCTTTGCACAGCAGCATGGTTCCGGGCAGCAGGCCTTTTCACAGCAGGCGACCTTGGCACAGCAGGCATTGCACTCGCCGCAGCCACCGCAATTGTTCATCCCTAACAGCCTATCAAGGAGCTCGAGACCGAACCCTTGGCTGCATAGGGCAACGCTCACCAGGAGCGCTCCAAAAATCGTCTTGCTTTTCATTGAGCAACAACTCCTTTACATTGAACTGAGGATGCTGAATTCCCTTACTAGCTACCTCTAACCCAAATCTCTCTGGGCACTACCTCATGGCAGAAGGTGCTCCTGCCACAAGGGAAAATCGACTCTAGTGGGTCTGCGAGGTTGTAGGAGGGAAGTTCGAGTCGAATCCCACAGTTCATACGGTGTACTGCACAGGGCCGTCGAGCCACTCCTTGGCTCGAGATTCATACCCGATCCGGTTGCCTGACGCACCCTCAACGCGCATCTACACGACAACGCGTGAATTGTCTTGGGTCAGAATACCGTATCGGCTGGCCGAATAAGCGGCCTTGAGCGAACGCAACGTATTTCCAGTAAACGGTTTACTACTCCCATTGCGCAAAGATTTCCGATGGCGGAAAGCAGTAAAACCTTGCCGGTTTTAAGGGTATATTCTCCCCCATTTCACTCCTCATCTTTTTTAATATCCGAACAACTTGCCCAATTTAGTGGAACTGACATAGCTTTACTTCTGCGTATTTCTATTTTATCTCCTATCCAATGAACAATCGGACATGGCTTAAACTCAAACGGTTTGATAAAATTTAACGATTGATCCATAGGTCCAACACTGAAAAGGTCTATATAATCGTCATTCAAAGAAAATCGGAGGCATTCCATAATATGATATTGCTTGTTGATAATTATGATTCCTTCACCTACAACCTGGTCCAACGCCTGGGCGAAATCGATCCCTCCCTCGACCTCGAGGTCTACCGCAACGACAAAATCACCTTGGACGAAATCGAAGCCCGCCGGCCCACGCATCTGATCATCTCCCCCGGCCCTTGCACCCCCGACGAGGCCGGAATTTCGCTATCCTGTGTCAAGCGCTTTGCCCCGCACATCCCGCTCTTGGGCGTGTGCCTGGGACACCAGTCCATCGGCCAGGCCTTCGGCGCCAAGATCGTCCGCTGCGCCCGCCTGATGCACGGCAAAACCGACCAAATCCATCACGATAATCATGGCCTGCTCCGCGACCTGCCCAACCCCTTCACCGCCACCCGCTATCACAGCCTGGTAATCCAGCCCGGCACCCTCCCCGACGAGTTCATCGTCAACGCCTGGAGCGACGCCCCCGACGGAACCAGGGAAATAATGGGCGTCCGACACAAAAAATTCCCCCTCTTCGGCGTCCAATTCCATCCCGAAAGCTTCCTCACCGACTGCGGCTCCACCATCCTGGAACGCTTCCTGAAGGTCGGGCAATAAAAATCTCCTCCACGAAGGACACAAAGGACACAAAATAATTTAAATAAACATATAAATTAAAACCTAAAAGGGGCAACGGAAAAATGACGGAGTTATTATTCAAAGAGGAAGTTTATGCGATTGTCGGCGCCGCAATTGAGGTGCATCGTGAATTAGGAAGTGGATTTCTTGAGGCAGTATATCAGGAGGCGATGGAAATTGAATTGCAGGGATGTCATATTCTTTTTCAATCACAGCCTGAATTGAACATCGTCTACAAAGGTCGGGTTTTAGAGAAGAAATATAATCCCGATTTTTTATGCCTTCAAGAAATCATCGTAGAAATCAAAGCCTTGGATCAACTTTCCGGGAAAGAAGATTCGCAAGTCATAAACTATCTTAAAGCAAGCGGAAAACGCGTCGGATTGTTAATAAACTTCGGAAGTGTAGGCAAATTAGAATGGAAAAGATTCATCTGCTAAAAAATATCCCCAAAGAACACTAAAGGCACGAAGATTTTCATTAGCAAATAATTCTTGTGTTACGGGAAATACTTATTTAATATTTGCTATATTTTTCACTTTTTTCCATATTTTGATTCTTTATTATTATTTTAGTGATCTTCGTGAACTTCGTGGATGATAAAAGTGTTTCATGATTTCGGACTCCATTAGAACCACGACCGCAAAATATGCCTTTCTGGGTGCCGTTCTGCTTTGGGCGGCCTTTCCACCCCTCGATCTCTGGCCCCTGGCCTGGTTCGCACCCGTGCCTTGGGTGCTTTTGATACGCCGGGAAAAACTGGACGGACCGCGCCCGTATCTTATCCTTTGGCTCGCCGGTTTCGCCTTTTGGCTGGCCGTGCTGCACTGGCTCCGCCTGCCTTATTGGGCCACCGCCTTCGGCTGGGTGGCTCTTTCATTTTATTTTGCCTTTTATATTCCATTGTTCATCGCCCTGGGCCGAATCGCCGTCGATCAGCTCCGCATCCCCGTCATTTTGGCCGCGCCCGTGGTCTGGACCGGCCTGGAACTCGCCCGCGCGCATCTGCTGACCGGCATGACCATGGCCAGCCTCGCCCATACCCAATATCGCTGGGTGCTACTCATCCAAATCAGCGACCTTGCCGGCGCCTACGGCGTCAGTTTCCTGGTGATGTTCATAGCGGCATGTTTTGCCCGAATATTACCCTGTGATGGCAAGCCCCGCGCGCTTTGGCCGCTTCTGCCCGCCGCCGCGCTATTGGCCGCCGTGACGATTTACGGCTACGCCCGCACCGTCAACAACGAAACCGCCCCCGGGGCGAGAATCGCGCTCATCCAAAGCTCGATCGACACCACTATGGACGGCGGCGAAAACCTCCATGAAACTATTCATTCCCAGTGTGTCGATCTTTCCCGGCAGGCAATCGATAAATATGGAAAATTGGATTTGATCGTCTGGCCGGAAGGAGTTTTTCAATATCCACTTATTACCTCTGACGCCGACGCAGGCACAAAAGATCCCCGCCTGCAGGAAGAACACGTCTCTCTCGAAGAAGCCCTGAAAAACCTGAAAACCTGGTGCGACCGATCCAGCCAATGCCTTATCAAAACCGCCGAATTGCTCGATTCGCCCCTGCTCATCGGACTCACCTCGTATCATTTTACCGCCCGCGGACAAGCAGTATTCAATTCAGCGGCTTATATCTCGGATCATGGCGAATTGTTGGGCCGTTACGACAAAATGCATCTTGTCATGTTCGGCGAGTACATCCCCTTTGCCGATTACCTGACTTGGCTCTACAACCTCACGCCGCTCACCATTGGCACTGCCCCCGGCACTAAGCCCGCCGTGTTTAAAGTCCCTGCCGGTGCCACTGGCTCCAACGAGAGTGCCGCTGGCTCCGCCACCAGTGCCGTTAAACGTGATGTCCTTATAGCCCCGAACATCTGTTATGAAAGCGTTTTGCCGCATGTAATCCGCGGGCAGATAATTACCCTGCAATCCGAGGGCCAAGAACCCGACCTGCTCGTAAACCTCACCAACGACGGCTGGTTTTGGGGCTCCAGCGAACTGGACCTGCATCTGGCCTGCGGCGTATTCCGGGCGGTGGAATTCCGCAAGCCGTTTTTGATCGCCGCAAACACCGGCTTTTCCGCCTCGATCGACGCCGACGGCCGGATCATCGAAAAAGGACCACGCCGCGAAACCGCCACGCTCTTGGCCAATGTCCGCATCGATCACCGCAAAAGCTGGTTTCTTTATTACGGCGATTGGCCCGCCGGCGTCTGCCTCGCCGCCTGCTGCGCCATCGCCGCCTATGGTCTGTGGAATCGCTTGGAAAAAAAATTCCATAAAGCCGCGACCGCCGATCGCGCCCGGTAATATCCTGTAAATCCGTGACCGTCGCTCCCGCCCGGCAATATCTTGCAAAGCCGCGACCTTCGGTCCCGCTGAGCGATAATGATAAGTCGCATGTCTACCCACAATCCCGGCCTCTGACCAGGGCTGTAACACTACTGCGATTGCCACACATCGCTAAATTTCACCTACTCTATATGGGGGTAAGCCCGTGTCGCTTATTTTCACTTTTCCGATATTTCCGGAATTATGGCCTAATACACCAGTGAATTTCTCTGGACACCCCAAATTATCCGGGTTATGGGGCTTCTGGTTGACATGCGAAAATAGGCGAAGTTATACTAAAAAGATAAAAGATGCGGGTAAATCATCCAACAGATGCCCCTTCGACAGAATCGCTCTATAAAAGGCCTTGATAAACAAGCCCGAGTGAAAGGTCCGGCATGAACCTCATCGGTAAAATTTTGACGGTTGTCATCTTCATCCTCAGCATCATTTTCATGACCATGGTCCTGGCCGTGTACGCCACCCACACCAACTGGCGCAATATGGTCATGAATCCGTCGGACAAGGTCACCGCGGCCAAACCCCTGGGCTTGAAATTCAAATACGAAGATGAACAAAAAAGGAACCAGGAACTAAAAGACCAGTTGGATAAACTCAATGAGGAAAAAACCAGGGAACTCGAGGCCAAGGTCCAGGCCCTCACCAAGCTGGAAAACGAAAACTCCCTCATGAAGGACCTGATCAAGAAACTCGAGCAGTCCATCAAGGAGGCCGACGATTCCCAACGCAAGGCCGTGGCCGCCATGCAAGCCACCCAAAAGGAATCGGCCGTCTTCCGCGGCGAGGTCGAGAGCCTTCGCTCCGAGGCCGAAAAAGCCCTGGCCGACCGCGACGCCCATTTCAGGGAAGTCGTCAAAATCACCGACGAAATGCACCAGATGCTCAACGAAATGACCGAACTCAAAAATCGCAATACCACACTCTCCGCCGACCTGGCCAAGGCCCGCGAAGTCCTCCGCCACTTCGATCTCAGCGAAAATACCGATATCTCCGGCTCTCCGCCACGCGTGGAAGGACTGGTCAACGCCGTCCTCGGCGGCGGCCTGGCCGAAATCACCATCGGCTCCGATTCCGGACTGCGAAAAGGCCATACCCTCGACATCTATCGCGTCGCTCCCACCGGAAATAAATACGTCGGCCGCATCGAAGTCCTGAAAACCGCCCCTGACAAGTCGGTCTGCAAAATCCTCCCCTCTTTCCAGCAAAGCGAAGTCCAGAAAGGTGACCGTGTCGCCAGCAAAATCGAGTAACACACCCGGCGGACCATTCCGCAAACCCCGGGCCGACCTGTACACCGTCCTACTCGTGATCGCACTCCTGGCGATACTCGTCGCCATCCTCTTCCTCTACCTGCACATGCAAAACTACAACTTCGAGCTCAAGGCCGGCCCGCCCGTATCAATGATCCGCACTTCTTTCGATGCATTGCTTTCCGGATTCCCCGTTTAGTCTCTATCCCGCATTTTTTAGCCCTCAGTAAACACATCGGGGATTTCGTTTGCGTTTTTTATCGCACTAATGGCAAAAGGCGGCCTTTAAAATCGTCTTATTGGGAATCTAAGATCGAGATTCCTCTTTTCTATATTCATGACTTTGTTTTTGTCCGCCCTTTTAATATTCTCTACCCCCCATTGACAAGTTTTCGTCTAGTTAATTAGAATGACGACTTATGATGCAGGCGGGTACCTAATCGCTCGTTTAATGGGCAAAGTCTAGGCATCTGTATTCCAGAAATATTAGGTAAGACACGTTCGGCAAATTGAATCAGCGATCAATTTTCACCGTGAGCATAGCGCCCCCTGGCGCAAAAATGCTTGTGGCAATGTTCATAAATGAATGTAGCGGCAGTCATTGCTGTGGGGGTGTTAGCAGTCATTTACTCCTGAGATAAACCAATGGCGATCAGTATTGCATGCCCAAATTGCCGTTGCGTAATTTATGCTTCTCGAAAAGAGGCGGGCATGTCAAAACCGTGCCCGGAGTGCGGGAAGTCTTTGCCCATTCCCTCACGTTCTTCCCATAAAATCGAAAAACCCACAAAACTTAATTGCCCGCAATGCAACAACATTCTTCGACTGGTTAAAAATCTTCATGGAAAGAATGTGCGCTGTAATAAATGTGACGTAATGTTGACTATCTCCGCCCATCCCTGGCAATTGTCGGTGGTTGATGGCGAAGACTCTCGTTCTCCGCCGCCCGGCAAGAATGGCGACAAGGACAAGGAAGTCCCGAGCTTAGAGGTATTTATCCAGCGTTTGATTGATAGCGCTATAATGAACGAAAATGAATGCCGGTCTTATCTCGAATCATTGCCCGAATCCGCACGCCCGCAAACTGCTGAACAACTCGCTGATCTGATGTGCAACCAGGGAATGCTGACCAGGTTTCAAGTAAACGCGCTCTACCAAGGAAAAACCCACGGCCTGTTAATAGGCAATTATGTGATTCTTGACCAGCTCGGCCATGGCGGAATGGCCCGCGTTTACATGGCCAGGCACCTGCGCATGGACCGGGTAGTGGCATTAAAAATACTCCCTAGAAATGCCACAAAATCGCCCTGGGCCATTAAATGCTTCCAACGCGAAGCGCGGGCGGCGGCAAAACTCTCACACCCCAATATCGTCATGGCTCACGACGCGGATGAAGCCAATGGCACGCATTTCCTGGTTATGGAATTCATCGACGGCCAGGACCTCGGTTCCCTGGTCACGCAAAATGGACCCTTAACAGTGGCCGACGCGGTTAATTACCTCATGCAGGCCGCTCACGGTCTTGAATATGCACACGGCAAGGGCATCATCCATCGCGACATCAAGCCTTCCAACTTGCTTCTGGATAAACAGGGAAACATCAAGATTCTCGACATGGGCCTGGCTCATATCAATGAAAACGTGGCCTCGTCTGAATTCGAACCAAACGAAACAAATGAAAGTTCGGATAACAATGGCCACATCATGGGCACGCTCGAATATATGTCGCCTGAACAGGCCCTGGACCCGAATTTGGCCAGCCCCCGCTCCGATATCTATTGCCTGGGCTGCACCCTGTATTATTTGCTCATTGGCCGACCGCCTTTCGGAGGCGATACTATGGCCAAAAAAATTCTGGCCCACCGCGAGCAGCCCGTCCCTTCGCTTAGGGCCGTGCGCAGCGATGTCCCCGGATCGCTGGAGTGCCTCTTCCGTCGGATGATGGCCAAAAACCCCCTGGATCGGCAGCAATCGGTGGCCGAATTAATCGACGAGTTGCACGAAATAAACGTACCGCGTAAAGATGAGCACGTTCGTTTAGTGCCTCAACGTCCGCGCGATCGTAAGATAATTACAAAGCCCCAGGAAAGCGCCGCCCAAACTGCCGATGCCAAGGCAATAAAACCCCAGTTTTCAAACAACCGCTGGTTGACCAATTTCGTAGTTTTATCGTTATTGGTCTTCCTGACTTTATCGTTGGCATTAATATGGTATTCCTTGTTTTACCGCTGAAACAAAACAATCAAGCCGCTTGGCTTGCAGAGTATGCCCGCGATCCCACTTATTCCCCGTATTTTCCTATGTCTCGTCGTTTTAATCTTTACCCCCCTATTGCAAATGTTATCTCTGATTTTTATACTTAATTTCTTAATGGAAATGCATAAGAAAGTCTTATCAACCATTAAAAAAAGCTGATGTATTCGCTCTCTGCTTGCCTGTCAAAGTCAAATGGGCAAATCGCGGTATATCACTCATTCTATCCTAGATAGAGACTGGGGGAATCGATGCGACGGACAATGCATATATCAATAGCGGTACGATGTATGGCTTGCTTATACCTGACGATTTCCTGGTCATGGATGATTTATGCCCAAGATACCCAGCCGCAGGGACAAATATTTCTTCCTCCCGCCGCCGGCGGCACACGGTATTCATTCGCGGTCGAGGCTGAAGCAAAGTACATTGCGGCGCAAGGGGCCTTCCTGGAATCGGCGGCCATTGCCAGAAAAATCAACGCCGAAGCCGTGGCCCTGGAAATCCAGAACTCCGTGAACTACGTTAACGCCTATTTCAAGCGGCAAGAGTTGAACAAGGAGTGGCGCCACAAGTTAAATCCCCTGGAATATGAATCACATCTGGAAATGCAAAAAAAACTGAAAGAAGTGATGGCGCAACGAATCGATCAATATTTCATCGATACTCTTAAAGGCGATGTGACCGCCGAATTGAACTACATGTTGCAGGCATTGTATTTTGTACAATACATGAGCCCGGGGGATCTTGAACCGTTGGATTCCCAACTTACCAAAGATCAACTCAAACAAATTTTTGTGACCGACGGCGGTCCGGGCAACAGCAAGCTGGTGTTCACTCTCGGCAACGGCGAAATACTCAAAATGCCTTGGCCATATGCACTTCGCGGATCGCAATTCCAAGCCGAGAGAAATAATTACGAACTCTCTCGCGAGGCCCTCATCAAGGAAATTCAAGAAAAAGGCCGGGCCAGCCCCGAAAACGGCGAGCAATTGCGCAAAAGCGTGATTCAATTGTGGGCCGCCTTGGAAACCGCCTATCCGGAAGAGAAACGCATGGAGCCGGCGGTCTTTTTGGAATACAATTCGGCCAAGGGCTTTTTACAATCTACTCTCGTGCAAGTCAATCGCGCAGTAACGACCAACGACGATTCGATATTCAAAGGTTCCTCGATTTTCAATGGAGAGACCTTGCTGGGTTTGTTGCAACATATGAGTAAAAGGGGACTAATGTTCGATCGGCCTCAACCAGGAGGCGAGGGCGTATATCACAGCCTTTTCACGGACATGCGAGAACTTTACCTCAAGCTGGCGCCGGAGAAAAAAGAGGGCGGCGGTTCGCCGGCAAAGAAATAATTAGCTTTTTATTTACAGGACTTGTCATCACGAAATGGCGGTGGAAATTATCATTCTTTCCGGTTCTCGTCAAGGTGAGCGCCTGCTCTTGGACGCGACAAACTTTCGCGCCGGGACCGATCCCGGATGCGATGTTTTTTTCGATCCCCGCAGGGACGCGTGCACTGAAAACCGTTCCGCTTCGTTTCGCCTCATGGAAGACGGCTGGTACATGGTCCACACCGCCGGCCCCATTGTCATCAATCAGAAAGCGGCCGCCTGTCCCGCGCGAATTCGATCGAATGATGTCATCAGGATGTCCGAAAATGGTCCGGATTTTATGCTTAATATCGTGGCAAGCGCCGCCCCGCAACGCATCAACCCGCCTCTGCGGCCGACCGATCAGCAAGTTATATCCGGCGCACCGCGGGAATTATCCCCTGACATCCCTTACCCGGACGATTCTCCTGCGACTATAGGCGCGATTATCCCGGCTATAACCTCACACACGAATCAAAGCCCATCGCTCCAAGAAATCCCAATGCTGACGCCATGCACAAAATTAGATCACCTGTCGTCCGCGCCTCCTCCTGCACCGGTATCGTCAACCGCGGTTCTGGCTTACGTCGAACGAAATACGTCCAGGCCGGCGACAAGGGAGCGTTGGATATTATGGGTCGCTGCGGGACTTGGGTTCTGTGCCGTATTGGCCCTTTTAAGCGGCGTGTTGGCTCTTTTAATCCGAGGATCAGGACCACCAACGGCGCCCACAACGGTATCCGTTACCGTGACTGTTCCCCAGGACGCTCAGAAAAATGCAACACCGCCCGTAAATGAAGGCGGGAAAAACAATTTAACGCGCGGTGAGACTACGCCTTCATCCCCGCCCCCCCTTAAAGAGCCTTCCACCGAGGAGCGAATTCTTAAGCAAATAAAAGACGCCGTGTTTTTAATACAAGTCGAGAAGGCCGGCCATTTCTGGCCAATGGCGGTTTGCTGTGCAGTCGGGAAGCATGCCTTGCTGACCAGCGCCCGCGAAGCCTCCGACCTCTATGAAAAGCGGCAAAACCCCGATAAAGGATTCAAAATATGGGCTGTAAATCCGGAAAACCACACGCAGATCGCCGTTGAGGATGTTTATGTTCACGCCGTTTATACAACGTTGGAAGACAAGCCGACAAATTGGATTTACTACGATTTTGCTTTACTAACGGTGGCTGAAGAGTTGCCCGAGACAGTTGAGTTGGCTTCTGCCGAAGAATTGGCCTCTCTCAAAGAGACAGGCAAATTGTCGGCCAAAACTTGTGTGTATTTTTGTGGTTCCGAAAATATGAAGGAATTCGAGGACTTCCATCCGGGGATTACGCAAGGCAAAATTTTCGTCATCACCGCCGCGCCGCCGGATCTCCCCTCCCATCCCCGCTTGCTGCAAATAACCGGAAATATGTTTAAAGACGCCTTTGGCGGCCCTGTCTTGAATGACCAGGCTAAAATAGTGGCAATATACGGGGCAACGATCCAACCCGAGGGGATGAAAGAACTTCACCTGGCCCCGGTTATAAATCCGGAAATGATTGCTTTGGGATTAATGCAAAAATACGAAAAGATTTGGGTCGCCCCGAACCCCCGCAAATCCAACTCCGAGCCAAAAGATGAACAATGACGGATAGCGCTCCCAACTCATCGCCTGAAAAGCAACCGCCCGTCGGGATCGATCTGGGTACGACTTACTCCCTGGTGGCTTTTCTTGACGCCTCGGGTCGGCCGACTACAGTGCCCAACAGTTGGGGCGACCTGCTTACGCCCAGCGCGATATTTTGCGACGACGACGCGATTGTGGTCGGCAAGGAAGCGATCAAAAATGCGGCTCTCGCCCCCGATCGGTTCGCGGAATGTTTTAAACGCGACATGGGCGGTAAGGCCTTCCGCCACAAGATCCGCGACCTCAGCGTTCCGCCGGAGGTTCTCAGCGCCTTCGTCTTAGAACGGCTGAAAAAGGACGCCCAGCAGCGCTTGGGGCAAATTAGTAAAGCGGTCATAACCGTGCCCGCCTTCTTCGATGAAACCCGCCGCAAGGCAACCCAAGACGCCGGGCAAATCGCCGGTTTGCAGGTCCTGGACATCATCAACGAACCCACCGCGGCGGCCGTGGCCTACGGCTATCATTGCGGGCTGCTCAACCGCGATACACAAAATATAAATAAATCCCAGCTCGTTCTGGTGTACGACTTGGGGGGCGGAACTTTCGACGTAACCTTGCTGCGCATCGAAGGCACGCAATTCCAGGCCCTGGCAACCGATGGCGACGTCCTTCTCGGCGGTAAGGACTTCGACCAGCGCCTCGTCGATCATATTGCCGAAAGATTCCTCGCCGCCCATGGCGTGGATCCGCGCAGCGATCCGCAGGACGCCACCCAATTATGGCTCGATGCCCAGGAAGCCAAACATTCGCTCTCGGAACGCACCAAGACCAACGTTTTGTGTTACCACGCGGGCCTTCGCATGCGCATGGAAATCACCCGCGATCAGTTTCAAGAGTTGACGCGCGACTTGCTCGACCGCACTGAAACAACCGCTTCGCTCCTGGTAAAACAGGCCGGCGTCAACTGGAGCGATATCGACCGGATCCTGTTGGTGGGTGGATCGAGCAGGATGCCTATGGTCCGCGACATGCTGCGCCGCATTTCCGCCAAAGAACCGGACTGCTCCCAGTCGCCCGACGAAGCCGTCGCCCACGGGGCCGCAATCTACGCCGGAATGCTGTTGCAACAAGACTTGGCCCCGGAGAAATTAACCTGTAAACTCATCAATGTCAGCTCGCATAGCTTGGGCGTGGTAGGCATCCACAAGCAAACAAAAGTAATAACCAATGCGGTCCTTATCCCCAAAAATACCCCTCTGCCTTGCCGCGCTGTCCGAAATTTCCGCACCGCCTGGGCAAATCAACGCGCTATTTTCGTCACCGTGGTCGAAGGCGAAAGCCACAGGCCCGAGGAATGTATCTCCTTGGGCGAATGCGTGGTTCGCGATCTGCCCTCCGGCCTGCCGCAAGGCACTTCGGTCGAAGTGGAATATAGCTATGCCGCCAATGGCAGGATTTCCGTATCTGCCCGAGTCCCCGCCATCCGTCAATCAGCTCATGTGGAGATTAAACGCGATCATGCAGGCTGTCTCGAAAACCTGGATACTTGGCGCAGGATACTCCTAAAACAACCAGGCGAAACCTTGAAAACCCCTGCACCGCCTGCCTCGGCGCTGAACCCGAACGATCCCGAAAGAGTGCGGAAACGCCTTGACGAATTATATATGAAATTAGGCGGAATAGCGGCGGGGTTCACTGTCCCCGTAGCTCTTTCCAATAGTCAGAAGGCGGCATTGCAGGCCGCCGCCGAATGCACCCAACTGAAAACTCGTCTAAAAGAAACGCAGTCTGCCCGGCAGGCCGCGGTCAACCGTTCCCAGGTAATTAGTCTGGATGCGCTCTTGGCCCAGACCGGCGCCAAGCTCCGCGAGATGCAAACACGCGCCGACTTTGCCCACCTGGTTTTGGGCCGCGAATGCTTTAAAGCCGGTTTGCATCCGCCCGATACGGAACGCGATATTCAGGAAATCCAGCAACTGCTACAGCATATTGGTAAAACATGATGCCCCTGAAATCCTGCCCAATTATCCAGTTGACGGCCGGATCAGAAGGTGTATAATCCTCTTACGTCTAATTACGGCAGTAAAGGATAAAGCACGTGTCCGAAGCTTTCGATCCTTATCACCTCTGGTTGAGCATCAAACCCAAGGATCAGCCTCCCCATCATTACCGCTTGCTCGGCATCGATCTTTTCGAGGATGATCCCGAAGTCATCCGCGACGCCGCCGAACGCCAGATGGCCCACGTAAGGAAATATCAATTGGGCCAACATTCCGCAATCTCGCAAAAAATGCTCAATGAAATCGCGGCCGCTAAAGGATGCCTTCTCGACCGTGAGAAAAAAGCGGCCTACGATGTCGCCATCAAGCAGAAACTGGGGACGATCGCTTCCGCTCAAGGGCCGCCCGATCTTTCCATCCCCCTCCAACCCCCATCGCCCCCGCCTCTGCCATTGCAGCCGACCTCGATTGCCGGACGCCGCCGCTTGCCCGCCGCAAGTGCACAGCCAAATACTACACATTCCGGTGGGAAAAAAACTTACAAAGGCCGCAAAAATATCTGGTCCCTTTATATTGGAATTGGAGCTACCGTACTTATAATCGTCCTTTTTGCAGCCAGGTACTTATTCGAGAGGCCCGATGACAAATCGGCTTTACTGGCCAAAGACACCGAAGAAAATCGACAAGCGGGGATTTACCTCGACGAAAACGCTTCTAATCCAGTTCCCCAAACGCAATCCGCCGACTCCGACAAACCTGCGCAACAAACAATCGCCGAAACATCGCCTAAGACATCTTCTTATGCCGATAACGATTCGCTCGCGGATAATAAGAATGTCACCGCTAAGGATCAGGGGGAAGGTTTTCCTCCCGCGAAAAAAATTGAGTTAAAATCCGATCTTATTCATGAAAAGACGGCGACAGATACGCCTTTACAAAAATCTGAAACCCCCGCCCCCGAAATCGCCAAACCATTGCCGGCCACGGTAAATTCCTCTCCCCGTCAACCTCCAGGTAAATTGGCCATGGATAATTATCCAAATCCGCCTTCGCCGATTGCTAAAAAAAATCCGCCGGCTAAATTCAATCCCGATTATTCCCTGGGCTCGTCAACAAATGCCATAACCCTCAATCTGCCCTCCGGCAAGACATTCAACAGCCAGTACTTCGATGTCGATTTGAAATCGGCCGAAAAGAATCTACAAAACCAATTTAATAAATTGCTAAAAGACGGTACCTATATGGGCCAAATCGTCATCCTCGGTTCTCCCAACACCTCCCACGCCATTAGCGAGCAGGATAAAGGCAAACCGGACGGCGTTCTCTTGGCCTTTTACGACAAAAATCTTCCGCAAATTTACGCCAATTATAAGGACGGCAAACGCAACGGCATATTAAAAATGTGGAATGTAAACGGCGACCGCCTCTATTGGTGCCAATATGAAAAAAACCTCCGCAACGGTTTTTGTTGCTATTTCAATAATAATTCGTTGAAAATTCTCTTTGAAATAAACCACGATAAATACCTCGCTGTCCATCTTTGCAGCGACAATAATTTGATTAAAAGTTTCGACTCCTTCGAGGCTGCCGCGAATGATGAAGACGCCAAATTGTTGATCGACGATGTGAATCGTACCGAATCGGAATTGAAAAACGTAGAAACCGATTTAAAAAAACAAATTGCCAGCGAGTTCAAAAACATCCAACAAAAATTAATCGGTGAAAAAAACAAACAAAGGCGAGATGCTATCCTGGATAGTATCCATCAACATGCCGAACAATGGCAAAAAAATATAGACGAAAAACAAAAAAAAGCCTTGAACCCTTTTTAGAGCGTCTAACAAAATGACGTGTGCCACTGCTTGCTTGCAAGCAGTGCCGTCAAAAACAGCGAAAAAACACTGCTTGTGACCAAGCAGTGGCACACAAAATCCCGTTTCATTTCATTCTGTTAGAAGCTCTTAATAATAACGACTATATTTATGCGACCTCTCATTCTTGCCGCAACCTCAGTGTTTTTTTCATGCTTAACTGGAATCCTGGCAGTCGCGGCGGGTGATCAAAATCCCGCCCTCCCCCAAAGACCCAACATCGTCTTCATCCTCGCCGACGACCTGGGCTACGGCGACGTGGGCTGCTACGGCCAGTCTAAAATCAAAACCCCCTCCATCGACCGCATGGCCGTCAACGGCATCCGCTTCACCCAAGCTTATGCCGGCTCAACGGTTTGCGCCACCCTCGCGCAGCGTCTTGATGACCGGCCAGAACACCGGCCACACCCGCGTCCGCGGCAACAATTGCTTTGCCGGCGGAATCCTTCAAGGCAACAGCCGCCGCATGAACCTCACCGACCAGGACATAACACTCGGCAACGTCCTGCAAAAGACCGGGTATCGCACCTGCCTCGTCGGCAAATGGCACCTCGAAGGTTACGATCGCAAGGCCTCGCCCCTGGACCGCGGATTCGACGAATTCTACGGCTGGCTCTTGACCGAGCCCGGCACCCACGATCCCGCCTATTACCCGGCCCGCTCGGTGATCAATCGCCAGGTCATCGACGTCCCCGGCAACGAAAACGGAGAAAAGGGCGCCTACGAAACCGACCTTTACACCGGCTACGCCGCCGACTTCATCCGCAATAACAAGGACCGCCCGTTCTTCCTCTATTTCTGCTGTTCCGCCCCGCACGACCCGCTGGTCGCCCCTCCCGACCTGGAACCCTACGCCAACGAGCCCTGGGATAACTCGGAGAAAATCTACGCCGCCATGGTAACTCGCCTGGACGGCGCCGTGGGCAAAATCAGGGATCTGCTCCGCGAACTCAAGATCGCCGACAATACGCTGGTCATCTTCACCTCCGACAACGGTCCCCGCTCGCGCCCCACCGCCGAATTGACCCGCGTGGCCGAGTTCTTCGATTCCCACGGTCCTTTGCAGGGCTACAAACGCGACATGTATGAAGGCGGCATCCGCGAGCCCGCTCTGGCCTGCTGGCCCAATCACATCCCCGCCGGCGCCACAAACGATGCCCCGTTTTATTTCGCCGATTACATGCCCATGCTGGCCGGTCTCGCCGGCGCCGCGGTCCCGTCGAACATCGACGGCATCGACGTCGCCCCGCTCTTTTTAGGCCAGGCAAAGCAAATGCCCGAACGATTCCTATACTGGGAATTCTACGAGCACGGCTTCGAGCAAGCGGTCCAATGGGGCCCCTGGAAGGCCGTGCGCCACAAGCCCGGCGGCCCATTGGAACTCTACAAATTGCCCGACGACATCGGCGAAAAAAACAACCTCGCCGCCCAAAACCCCGAAGTCGTGGCAAAGATCGAGGCCTATCTGAAAACCGCCCGTATCGATTCCCCCCAATTCCCCATCGACCACGCCCAAAATCCCCCAAAGTAGCAGGCACACTCCGTGTGCCGTCCAGAGTGTGTTGAGCGTCAAAGGAATGGCATTTTATTTCCCCGCGTCCAAACGCGGCGGCCCATGCTGCAAATGGCCTGTTTTTACGCCTCTGCGCCCGAAAATATACAGGTAATCGTGCAAAAACAGAAGACGTATCGCCGTTGACTTATTCGGTAAGTAAGTATACACTAACTAGCGTCTGCTAATTGAAAGGCCTCCCATGAAATCAAGCGGAAAATTATCCGGCCCCCAACGCCGGGCCGAGATCCTCAAGGCCGTACGCAAAGTCTTCGTCGAAAAAGGATTCCACGGCACCACCACCCGCGAATTGGCCAAGGCCGCCGGTGTCTCCGAGGCCCTCCTCTATAAACACTTCCCCAGCAAAAAAGCCATCTTTTCCGCCATCCAACAGTCGTGTTTCGGAAAAGAGCGGGCGGAAATCATCAAACGCCTGCAGGCGATGCACCCTTCCACGCAAAATCTGGTCTTCCTCGTCCATTACCTGTTCTCGCAACTATTCGACCAGCGGTTTTCCAACGACGACGTTCAGGCCATGATCCATTTGATGCTCCGCAGCGTAATGGACGAAGGCGATTTCGCCCGTTTCGCCTTTAAACAAGGACCGCTGCATTGGGTCCTTAAAGTCGAACAGTGCCTTAAAGCGGCTATCGCCGCCGGCGACGCCGCCGATGGTGGCGATATCGCCAAATTGGGAGGCTGGTTCGCCCATCACCTCGCCGGGATGATCATGATTAATCTATTGCAGGCGAAACCCGTCATCAACTACCGAGCGTCGCAAAAAAAACTCCAAGAACAAGCGGTCCTGTTCACCCTCCGCGGCATGGGTCTGAAGGAAAACGCCATCCGCCGCTATTACAAACCCAAACTCATGAACACGTCCTTGATTTGAACGGGAAAGGCAATGGGGAATTCGATATGCCCTTGATCCAGTTGCGCGACATCCGAAAAATATACTCCCTCGGCGAAGTCCAGGTCAATGCCTTGTGCGACGTCTCTCTGGACATCGAACGCGGCGAATACGTGGCCCTCATGGGCCCATCCGGCTCCGGTAAAACCACGCTCATGAATACCCTCGGCTGCCTCGATCATCCCACCAGCGGCAGCTACCTGCTCGAAGGACAGGAAGTCGTCGATATGTCGGGCGACCAGCGCGGCACGCCTCCGCAATCAAAAAATCGGCTTCGTCTTCCAGAACTTCAATCTCCTCGCCCGCTCCAGCGCCCTGGAAAACGTGGAACTCCCCCTTTTGTACTCCATCCGCCTCAAGAGCCGCGAGCGCCGCGATCGCGTCCGCAAACTCCTGAAAAAAGTCGGCCTCGAATCGCGCATGGACCACCATCCCTCGCAACTCTCCGGCGGCCAGCAGCAACGCGTCGCCATCGCCCGCGCTCTGGCCAACCACCCCGCCATCCTCCTGGCCGACGAGCCCACCGGAAACCTCGACTCCCACACCAGCCGCGAAGTCATGGACCTCTTCCGCCAACTCAACCAGGATGACCGCATTACCATTATCCTCGTTACCCACGATCAAGAAGTGGCCAAAAACGCCCGCCGCATTGTCGTCATCCACGACGGGCAAGTCATTTGCGACTCCAACGAATTATCTCAAGCCATCGAAGCCCTCCACGACCAGGAGAAAAAAGCGGCATGAAACGTCCTCTACTTTGGCTCATCGCCCTGGTTGTCATAGCGGGCGCAGGCGCCGCCGGCTACACCCGTTTCCATAACTCTCGAAACGGCGCCGCCAACGGCAAGTTCCGCACCGCACCCGTCAAACGCGGCGACATAACCCTCACCGTCAACTCCAATGGCACCGTACAGCCCGTCCTCAGCGTGCAGGTCGGCTCCTACGCCTCCGGACCAATTCAAAAAGTCCTCGTCAACTTCAACGACCTGGTGAAAAAAGACCAAATCCTCGCCCAGATCGATCCCCAGGTCTACAAGGCCCAATGCCGGCAGGCCAAGGCCGCACTCGATCACTCCATTGCCGACCTCGATCAGTTCAAGGCAAAGTTCAATCAAACCGAGCGGGATTATAAACGCGCAAAGGAACTTTACAAAATCACCGACATCCCCGGCGCCGCCCGCCCCATAAAGGGCATCGCCGACAGCGACTTCGACCTCGCCAAGGCCAATTACGAAATGGCCGCCGCAAACGTGGAGGTCGCCAAGGCCACCGTCGAGCAAAACAAGGCCACCCTCGATATGGCCGAAACCAATCTCTCCTACACCACCATCCGCTCGCCCGTGGACGGCATCGTCATCGACCGCAAAGTCAACGCCGGCCAAACCGTCGCCGCACAGTTCCAAACGCCGGTTCTCTTCGTCGTCGCACCCGACTTGGAGAAAAAGGTCTATGTCTATGCCTCCGTTAACGAGGCCGACATCGGGCTCATCCGCGACGCCCAGTCCCGCGGCCAACCCGTCAACTTTACCGTGGACGCCTATCCCAAAGACTCCTTCCAGGGAAAAATATTCCAGGTCCGGCTCAATCCCACCACCATTCAAAACGTGGTAACCTACACGGTCGTGGTCGAATCGCCCAACCCGCAAATAAAGCTCCTCCCCGGCATGACCGCCAACCTGATCTTCCAAATCGAGGTCCACGCCGCGGTCACCACCATCCCCAACGCCGCCTTGAGGTTTTATCCCAGGCCGGAACAAGTCCGCCAGAGCGACCGGGCGATCATCACCGGCGCGGCCCCAATCGCCGCCGCAGCCAAGGCAGATAAATCTCTGCCGCAGGAGAACCTCAACCGCCGCTACGTCTGGGCCCCCGACGGAGAACTGCTCGCCGCGGTCAAAATCGAAACCGGCTTGACCGATAAAAATTCCACCGAAGTGCTCTCCGACAATTTACGCGAAGGACAAGAAGTCGTAATCGGCCTCCAATCCGACGCCGCCAAATCGCCATAATATATTTTCCACCTCTCCCTTTGGAAAAGAGGAAAGGATATTACTCCCCTCTCCCTTTGGGAGAAGGGCAGGGGGTGAGGGCCACTTTACCATAATATTCATACATTTACACTCCTGAAACCGCTTGCGGTTTCGCGTTTTAAAATCCATCAATTATCACGCAAGTTTGAATCAGAAATCATATTATGCCAATCCAAAATTTGCATTTTGCAATTTACATTCTGCAATTTGCATTATGCATTTTGCAATCATTTACTGGCGATTGTAGGCCACGCTAGGGCTTCCGTCTATGAATCTCCACGTCATATTGCGAGTCTCCCTGCGGTCGCTGTTGAAAAACAAAACCCGCGCCGGTCTGACGGTGCTGGGGATCGTCATCGGCGTGGGCGCGGTGATCTTGCTGGTTTCAATCAGCCAATCCGCCGGCAAGATGGTCAACGACCAATTCGAAAGTCTGGGCACCAACGTGCTCTTCATTCTGCCCGGCAGCTATACCGGCGGAGGCATGCGCCTTCCTTCCGGGACCTTCACCACGCTCCTGGCATCCGACGCCGACGCCTTGGCCGCCGAGTGCCCCACCGTCCTGGCCGCCTCGCCCGAAGTCAGCGCAAAGGCCCAAGTCGTGGCCGGAAACCTCAACTGGGCCCCGGACTCGATCATGGGCGTCAACGAAACTTATTTGACCATCCGCAACCAGCAGGTCGAACGCGGCGAATTCTTCTCCGCCGCCGACGTCCACACCGCCTCCAAAGTCTGCATCATCGGCCAAACCGTGGCCGAAAACCTCTTTCCCGGCATGGACTGCGTCGGTGCCACGATCCGCATTAAAAAAATCCCCTTCCGCGTCATCGGACTCTTGGAGCCCAAAGGGGCCAACCTCTTCGGCCAAGACCAGGACAACATCGTCCTGGCCCCCTTCACCACCATCAAGAAAAAAGTCAGCGGCAGCAATTTCAATAACGTCGATTGCATCTTCGTCTCCGCCCGCTGGACCGACCAGATGAAACAGACCGAAGAAGAAGTCACCAACCTCTTGCGCCAGCGCCACCACATCCGCCCGGGAAACGAAGACGACTTCACCGTCCGCAACACCTCCGAAGTCGCCCGCGTCCTGAATATCATCACCATGGTTATGACCCTCCTCTTGGGCTCCGTGGCCAGCGTGTCCCTCGTTGTCGGCGGGGTGGGCATCATGAACATCATGCTCGTCTCCGTGACCGAACGCACCCGCGAAATCGGCATCCGCCTCGCCGTCGGCGCCCGCTCCCGCGATATCCTCCGCCAGTTCCTCCTCGAAGCCGTCGTCCTATCCTTGTTGGGCGGAGTAATCGGCGTCATCTTCGGAATTCTCACCTCCGTGGCCGCCACCTACGTCGTCAACCTCTTTCTCTCCGGCACACGCTGGCCTTTGACTATCTCCATTAATGCCATCTTCGTCTCCCTGGGTTTCGCGGCCTCGGTGGGCATGTTTTTCGGCTACTATCCCGCCCGAAAAGCCAGCCGCCTTGATCCCATCGAATCCCTCCGCTACGAATGACCATTTCCCCCGCTACCTCCGTTTAATAGCCGCGAAGCGATGTATCAGTACAGCCGCAACGCGGCGGACTACGATTAATAGCCGCGAAGCGATGTATCAGCACAGCCGCAACGCGGCGGACTACGATTAATAGCCGCGAAGCGATGTATCAGCACAGCCGCAACGCGGCGGACTACGATTAATAGCCGCGAAGCGATGTATCAGCACAGCCGCAACGCGGCGGACTACGATTAATAGCCGCGAAGCGATGTATCAGCACAGCCGCAACGCGGCGGACTACGATTAATAGCCGCGAAGCGATGTATCAGCACAGCCGCAACGCGGCGGACTACGATTAATAGCCGCGAAGCGATGTATCAGCACAGCCGCAACGCGGCGGACTACGATTAATAGCCGCGAAGCGATGTATCAGCACAGCCGCAACGCGGCGGACTACGATTAATAGCCGCGAAGCGATGTATCAGCACAGCCGCAACGCGGCGGACTACGATAGCCCAGGGCGGAGCAGCGCAGCCCTGGGTCAGCGGATCGCATCAAAACTCTCAAGCCCTGAAAGGGCGCGCTAACGGCCGCCTCATGGTTTAGCCGCCGTTTCGCCCGGGAGCTTGCTCCCGGCGGCGCCCGTTTAGCCCGGGAGCTTGCTCCCGGCGAATATAATACGCAATATGCCTCGCCACATCTTCTTGAATTTTGCTATAGCCCCTTCATTTCCATATTATCAGCCCCGGAGGGGCTTAGGTGTGTAGCCGGTGGCGCAAGCCACCGGTAATGGGCAATTCGTAATTTCAAAGCCCTGAAAGGGCGACATTAAACCGGAAATTGCCCCTTATTATCTCCATGAAAACAATCCGCAAATATGCTGTTTTAAAGCTAATTTTGCGGCCAATTTTCATCGCCTTCCAGGCATTTTAAAAAGACAAAAAATCTCCCGCATGAACGCCGACATAACCTCTTGCCAATAAAAGACTTGCGTCAACAATAACTTCCCGTCCGGCCATTGTGGAAATAGGCTCGAATCGCTATATTTACAATCTTGTTGAAATCGAGTTGATGCTTAATCCTGCCGAAAGGGCCTGCGTTGTCCAACGATACGAATCTTCCCCCCGATCAGCCGGGACCAGAAAACATCCCTCCACCCCAACCGCCACCCGGCGACGGCGACGGCAATCCCATGGGCCGGCTGCTGGAAATGCCTATCGAGGAGGAACTCAAGGGCAGTTATTTGACCTACGCCATGAGCGTCATTGTCAGCCGCGCCTTGCCCGATGTCCGCGACGGTCTAAAGCCCTCCCAGCGCCGCATCCTCGTGGCCATGAACGATCTAAACCTCGGCCCCGGCGCAGGCCGCGTAAAATGCGCGAAAATCTCCGGCGATACCAGCGGCAATTATCACCCGCACGGCGAAGTCGTCATCTATCCCACCCTGGTCCGCATGGCCCAGGAATGGAACATGCGCTACGTGCTCGTCAACAAGCAGGGAAATTTCGGCTCCATCGCCGGCCTGCCGCCCGCGGCCATGCGATACACCGAGGCCCGCCTTTCCCCCATCGCCGCGCTGATGCTCGAAGATTTAAAACTCGACACCGTCGATTTCATCCCCACCTACGACGAGCGGCGCATGGAACCCGTCGTCCTGCCCTCGAAATTCCCCAACCTCCTCGTGAACGGCTCCAACGGCATCGCCGTGGGCATGGCCACCTCCATCCCGCCCCACAACCTCGGCGAAATCTGCGACGCACTCATAACGCTCATCGACGAACCCGACGTCTCCATCGACGAATTGTTGGAGATCGTGCCCGGTCCCGATTTTCCCACCGGCGGCGTGGTCTGCGGCAGGGCCGGCATCCGCCGCGGATATTATACCGGCCGGAGCACAATCGTGCTCCGTGCACGGGCGGCCATCGAGGAGCATAATAACCGCTTCCGCATCGTCGTAAGCGAGATCCCATTCCAGCAATCCCGCGACAGGATCGAAGAACGCATCGCCGACGCCGTCAATGAAGGAAAAATTGCCGGCATCTCCGGCTGCCGCAACGAAAGCGACCTCGACGAGCCGGTTCGACTGGTCCTCGATCTGAAACGCGACGCCGACCCCGAAATCGTCCTCAACCAGCTCTATCAATTCACCCCCCTCCAAGACAGCTTTTCCATCATCTTCCTGGCACTGGTCAACGGCAAGCCCCGCGTCCTTTCCATCAAGGAATTACTGGAAGAGTTCTTGCGGCACCGCGAAACCGTTATCCGCCGCCGCACCCAATTCCTGCTCTTCCGGGCAAGGCAGCGCAAGCACACCGTCGAAGGCCTGCTCTTGGCCCACGCCAACATCGACGAAGTCATCCGCGTCATCCGCTCTTCCGCCACCCAGGTCGAGGCCAAAGGGCGCCTGATGCAAATTCAAACCCCCTCCGCCATGCTCCGCCTGGCCCTGGGCGACGAAGGTTTCGCCGTCTTCGTCGCCGAGCGCGGCGAAAGCGAAAACTACACCTTGACCCCGGTCCAGGCCGACGCCATCCTCAAAATGACCCTCGGCCAACTGGTCAATCTCGAGCAAAACAAGCTCGCCGATGAACACCGCGCCTTGCTCGCCGAAATCGCCGAGTACAACCGCATCCTCTCCGACCGCAAAAACATCCTCGAGCTCATCCGCGAGGAACTCCGTGAACTCAAACGAAAGCACGCCGAACCCCGCCGCACCGAAATCAGCGGCGAGGAAATCGGCGATATCAATCTCGAAGACCTGATCGAAGAAGAGATCATGGTCGTCTCCATCACCTCCAACGGCTACGTTAAGCGCACGCCCGTTTCTGCCTACCGCGCCCAGCACCGCGGCGGCAAAGGACTCACAGGCGCAAAAACCGAAGAGGAAGACCCCGTCCAACACCTCTTCG
This sequence comes from Pirellulales bacterium, assembly GCA_963838495.1. Classification (GTDB taxonomy): domain Bacteria; phylum Planctomycetota; class Planctomycetia; order Pirellulales; family Thermoguttaceae; genus JBEKIK01. Next base: position 597,484 of record CAWIRC010000002.1, read on the forward strand.
TCGCCAGCACGCACGCCTACCTCCTCTTCTTCACCAACATGGGCAAGGTCTATTGGCGAAAGGTCTACGACCTGCCCCAGCTCGCCCGCGACAGCCGCGGCCGGGCCGTCGTCAACCTGCTTAACCTCTCCGAGGGCGAACAGATCGCCGATTGCCGGGCCGTCAAGGATTTCAACCTCCCCGATCATTACCTGGTCATGGCCACCGCGCGTGGATTGGTCAAAAAAACGCCCCTCGCCGCCTACAGCCGCCCCTGGAAAACAGGCATCATCGCCATCAAACTCCGCGAAGGCGACGAACTCGTCGATGTCGTCGTGGCCAAGCCCGGCGACGAACTCGTACTGGCCACTGCCAAGGGCATGGCCATCCGCTTCAAACAATCCGACGCCCGGCCCATGGGCCGCAACTCCTCCGGCGTAAAAGGCATCAAGCTCACCGCCGCCGACTCGGTCGTGGGCATGGTCGTCGCCGATCCCGAGGCCACGCTCCTTACAGCCTGCGCCAACGGCTACGGCAAACGCACGCCCTTCGGACCTAATCTGGAAATCAATGTGGCCCAGGAAGGCGCCGCTGCCGCGGAGGAAACCGAAACGGATGAAGATATGTCCGAACACGAAGTCGAGCAGCCTGAAATGGAAGGCGAGGAAGCCGCCGAAGGCGAAGAAGAAGAACTCACCTCCGCCCATTGCTATCGCACCCAGCGCCGCGGCGGCAAAGGACTCCGCGACGTAAAAACCACCGAGCGCAACGGCCCCGCAATCGGCATCGTCTCCGTCCGCGACGAAGACGAACTGTTCATGATCACCGCCCGCGGTAAAATCCAGCGCATCCCCGCCGCCGATATCAGCATCATCGGCCGCAACACCCAGGGCGTGAGAATCATGAGCCTCGACGAAGACGACAAACTCGTCGCCGTCAAACGCGTGCCAAAGGTAGAAAACGGCGAAAAAGAAGGGTAGAAACGTTTAGCCCGGGAGCTTGCTCCCGGAGTTTTTCAAAGCCACACCTGACATATATGTAAATATCATCATTCCCCGGCGCTTGCAACGGGGGCGCCGCCATCATGAAAAACTGCCCTTTGCCCCGGCTCGACGACGATTCCCAACTCAGGGTGCGACTTCTGCCCTATTGCCGCCTCCAGCCCGGCGATATCTGGCGCGATCCCCTCCGCCGGCACGCCGTCGGCTGCCTGGATGCCGCCGATTCCGACGCCGTTTGCCGACTGCTGCAAGAAAATCGACCACCCTGGCCATTCAAGACCCGCCTTACAACCTGGCCGCCTTCAAGGTCCGCGCCATCAAAGAATATATCGATTGGTGCAGGCACTGGATCCGCTCTACAAACGCCGTCCTGGCCCGCGACGCATCGCTCTACGTCTGGATCGGCGCCGATCAGAACGACGGCTTCCAGCCACTGGCCGACTTCATCATCATGATGCGCGACGAGCCCTTTTCTCCGCGCAGCTTCATCACCATGCGCAACCAGCGCGGTTACGGCACGCAAAAAAATTGGATGGCCGTCCGCCAGGAACTGCTCTACTACGTCAAGGGCCGGCCCGTCTTCAACGTCGATGCCGAATACACCGCCATACCCAAAATCCTACGCGGCTATTATAAAAAAGTCGCCGGCGCGCTTACGGAAAATCTCCAGCGCGGCAAGGCCCAAACTATCCGCGCCGGAAACGTCTGGGTCAACGTCCAGCAAGTCTTTTACCGCATGCAAGAAAACGTCTCCGGATGCTACGCCCAAAAACCCCTCAAGTCCATCGATCGCATCATCCGCGCAAGTTCCAGCCCCGGCGACGCCGTGCTCGATCTTTTCGCCCATTCCGGCACTACGCTCCTGGCGGCCGAGATCATCAATAGGCGGTGCTTTACCGCCGACCTCGACCCCCTGTTTTGCGAAATCGCCATCCGCCGCCTGGAACATTATCGCCGAACAGGTAAAATAGGCTGGCAAAACAGCCACCCCTTCGAACAGGAAATAACGGATTTAAATGCCGCTTCCGACTGTTTACAGGAATCACTAAAATGAAAATCGTTGTCATCGGCACGGGTTACGTGGGTCTGGTCACCGGCACTTGTATGGCCGAAACAGGCAACAACGTTGTATGCGTCGATTGCGACCGCAAAAAAATCGACCTCCTCAACCGCGGCCACATCCCCATCTACGAACCGGGCCTGGCCGAACTCGTCGCCCGAAACGTCAGCGCCGGCCGGCTCCACTTCACCACCGATCAGGCGGCCGCCGCTGCCAAGGCGCAAATCGTCTTTCTGGCCGTCGGCACCCCAGCGTCCGAAGACGGCACCGTCAACCTGGCCGCGCTCTGGGCGGTCGTGGAAGGCATCGCGGCACACTTGACTAAAGACTGCATCGTCGTCTGCAAGAGCACCGCCCCCATGGGCACAAACGCCAAAATCGCCACACGTCTGAAAGAACTTACCGGACGCGACGTCAACGTGGCCAGCAATCCCGAGTTTCTCAAGGAAGGCACCGCCATCGAGGATTTCATGAAACCCGACCGCGTCGTCATCGGCGCCCGCCGCTCCTATGTCGCCGAAATCCTCAGGGACCTCTACCAGCCCTATCTCCGCACTGAAAAACCGCTGCTCGTCATGTCGCCCGAAAGCGCCGAAATGACCAAGTACGCCGCCAACGCCCTCTTGGCCACCAAAATCAGTTTCATCAACGAAATGGCCAATATCTGCGAGCGCTCGGGCGCCGATATAAACGAAGTCCGCCGCGGCATGGGCTTCGACAACCGCATCGGCTTCGCCTTTCTCTTTCCCGGCGTGGGCTTCGGCGGAAGCTGCTTTCCCAAGGACGTCCTCGCCCTGACCGCCGCCGCCCGTGAGCAAGGCGTCGATCCCCGCATCCTCGATGCCGTACACTCCGTAAACCAGGCACAGAAAAAAATTCTCGCCGATAAAATCGAACGCCACTTCGAAGGCAAATTGGCAAACAAGGCCATCGCCGTCTGGGGGCTGGCCTTCAAACCCGGCACCGACGACATCCGCGAAGCCCCATCGCTGGCACTCATCGACCGCCTCCTCGCCCGCGGCGCAAAACTCCGCGTCCACGATCCCGTGGCCATGGACAACGTCCGCCAGGTGTACGGCGAAAAATTAGTCTATTGCGAACGACGCGACGATGCCCTGATCGGCGCCGACGCACTGGCCATCATGACCGAATGGAAGCAATTCGTGCATCCCGACTTCGAGGAAATGGGCAAGCTCATGCGCCAGAAAATCATCTTCGACGGCCGAAATATCTACAATCCCCAACGCATGCGAGAAGCCGGCTTCACCTATTACAGCATCGGCGGACCCCCTGTTACTCCATAACACACTTCTCCCCTCTCCCTTTGGGAGAGGGGCAGGGGGTGAGGGCAATGGGAGAGGGGAGAGGGGCAGGGGGTGAGGGCAATGGGAGAGGGGAGAGGGGGTGAGAGCGAAACCCATGTAAAGCCGCGACCATCGGTCGCCCTTGCCCCCGCTTGATTCTAAAAAAATCATCGCTCGCGCTTGCTCTCGCTTGGTGCGTCGAATTCCGGTGCCCCATACCCGCTTATACGCAAAAAGCGGCGAACAATGCGCGATCTTTTGCACATCTATCGCCCCTCGCTCGTCACTCTTTTTTACTTCCTTGCATTAGCAGCGATGCAAAAGATGCATGATCCTGTTGCTTATTGCGCTCCCGCTTAAAAGGGCCGAAAAGCCCAAAACCAAAAACGCTATCGCCGTCAACATCAGGGCGTGGATGCCAGTTAAAGCAAGTATCCCCAACACTATCGCCCCAAGGCCGAAAACGATTTGCACGCTCACCGCGGTAAACTTGCCCAGCCGGTTGCGGCGGTAATACGTCCGCTTCGACTCCTCCAACTCGATCCCGTATTCCAGGTCCTCCAACCGCGAGGTCAGTCCTGATCCCAAAACCAGCGCGGTGCCGAATACCAAGACGGATACGGTGGCCAAAAGCAAGGGAATAAATCCCAGTATCGCCAGGATCCCCAAAACCACCCCAGTAATCCCGGCCAAAAACTCGGCGATCATCCCGCCGGCCAGTTCCATCGAGGCCCACCGGCCGGTGCTGATCTCCGCCGGCAGCCTCCAATATCGGAAGGCCACGGTCCCGCCCTCGAACAACAACGCTACGCCGATGACCAAGGTCGCTATCGAAACCAGGTGCAAGGGCAAGATGTTTACCAGGCTGAGTATTCCCAGCACTATCGCTGCGAATCCCCCAGTCGCCCCGATCATCGAACCGCTCGTCACTACTTCCATCGATACCCGCCTCTCGTATTCCGGCGACCACGGTTCAAATCCTCGCATCCACTTCTCCCGCTCGGTCCTCCTTTCTGTTCCGCGCACGTCGGGCGAACCGCCGTGCAGCTCGCCGCTTTCCTTTTCTACGGTAGACATAATCAGTCCTCCGCTAACAATTCTAAGCGATTTTCAACCAGTGGACTCGCTCAAACCACTCGGAAACTACTCTGTTCCGCTACTTCTCTCTATTCGATTATACGCGCCCGAATTCTTCGGATTTGTAAGTCGAATGAGATTAAAGAATTACGAATCCTGGTCAGATGTTGCGCGTTGAATTTCAAGAAAACATGCGACAAATGCGAAAAAGATGCGGGCAAAAAAGAAAAAATTTCTTTATATAAAATAATAGATCGCTTGGCCCGTTTGCAGTAATTTTTATTTAGAACTCTAACATATCCTCCCCTCTCCCTTTGGGAGAGGGGCAGGGGGTGAGGGCATTGTCAAATATGTATTGGATATTGTTAGAGTTCCTTAGTGGAAATTAGTGTCAAAAAAATTTTCTGATTTCATTTCTTCCCCTGTCTGTAACGCTTCCAATCGATGCCCAGTTTCCGCATCTTGGCCCTAAGCGTGTGCGGATTGATCTCCAGCAACACCGCGGCCCCGTGCGGCCCTTCGATGCGACCCTTCGTCTGCGCCAATGCCTTTTCAATGTGCCGCCGCATCGTTGCGTTTAGCGGCTCGATCCCGGCGGGCAGGGCAGGGGACTGCGATTTCGTCTTTTGCACCTCGGCGGCGGGCATCGACCGCTCCCCGCCCACGCCCAATGCCTTGCCCACTTCCAGCGTCTTGCCCTCCCCAAGAATCGCCGCCCGATCAATCACCGCCGCCAGCTCGCGGACGTTCCCCGGCCATGAATATGCCGCCAATAATTCCATGTCCTGACTGGATGGCGAAACCGGCGCCAACCCAAAACGCGTGGCTGCCCGCCGCGCAAAATGCGCAGCCAGCCGGGCAATGTCCTCCCGCCGCTCCCGCAGCGTCGGCAACACGATGGGAAACACCGCTATCCGATACCACAAATCCTCGCGGAACCGCCCATCCGCCACCATCGCCGCCAAATCCCGATGCGTCGCCGCCACGATCCGCACGTCCACGTGGATCGCCTCCTCCCCGCCCACGCGCTCCATCCACCCGTCCTGCAAAATCCGCAACATGCGAACCTGCGCCGCCAAGGGCAACTCGCCGATCTCGTCCAAAAACAACGTGCCCCCGTTTGCTCGTTCAAACCAGCCCCGCCGACTCTCCACAGCCCCGGTGAACGCCCCGCGCTCGTGCCCAAAAAGCTGCGAATCGATCAGCTCCGCCGGAATGGCACCGCAGTTCACTCGGTCGAACGGCCCCGACGCCCGCCGCGATCGGGCGTGAATCGAGCGGGCAATCAATTCCTTCCCCGTCCCGGTCTCGCCGAATATCAACACCGGCGCGTCCAATGGCGCCACTAACTCCACCCGCTCCATCACCGCACGCAAACCCGCGTCGGCCCCGACTATCGTGTCGCCCACCTCTTTCCGCCCAAGCTTGGTCAAAAGCGATCGTTTATCGGCCTCGGCAGCCTCGCGCAGTGCGGCCATCTCCCTGAGCCGTAGATCGTTTTCCAACACTATTGAAAACGGCTCCAGCAGCCGCTCTACCAACTCCACATGCCCCGCACTAAATGACCGACGCGGATGGGCGCAAAATGCCAAAATTCCCGATGACGCCTGGACCTTGCCCAATGGGCCAACCAAGATGTCGCCCTGGAAACCACTGGGCAAAAGAAATTCCCACTGCATCGCATTTGCCGCACCTGGACCAATGCGGATTATCTCTCCTCTGCCATACCAGTTCAAAAGGCGGTCCATCTGATCGGCGGAGCACACGGTCCGCACATGGGGAAGCCCGGTTCCGGCAGCGCCCAAGCCCACGGCCACCGTTTCCAAACTCGATCGCTCGACATCCAATCGCCTTACCAAAACCTGTTCCAGCGGCATCCTCTGGACCAGCATGGCGGCTATGTTCGCCGTGGATTCGGCGATTTCAATATGCCGGCACGCCTCGCGCCATACGCTTAAAAGAACGCTTTGAAAATCTTCCATGTAATACTCATTCCCACTACATTTGAACACAAAATCAAATTATTTGCCGTCATATTTCAAAGATATTATACCAAATATCAAAGACTAAACTGTCGTATTTAATAGAATTTTACCATAAAAATACATCAACATTGTGATCATCATTGGCAGATATGTTGAATTCCTCGATAAAACAACACTTCATTTCCCCGGCACAAAACTTGCCGATATCAATATGGTGAACCAAGTCAACTTAGATAAGGAGCCCTTAAATGGATTATGCAAAAACATGGCCTCGTTCTTCATTGGCCCTCGGCTGCTTTGCCTTGGTCTTTTTTTGCGCTTGTGCCTTAAGATTGCACGCCCAGCAGGAAGCGCAAATCTCGGGCACAACCATTGAGTTGTTGAACGTCTCATATGATCCTACTCGCGAGTTCTATCGCGATTTTAACAACGCCTTTAAAGACTCCTGGCTGAGGAAAACCGGGCAAACCGTGAATATCAAGCAGTCCCACGGCGGATCTGGTAGCCAGGCGCGGTTGGTAATCGGCGGTCTGGAGGCCGATGTCGTTACTCTGGCACTGGCCTACGATGTAGACGCTATCGAGAAACAGGCCGGTTTATTACCAAAAAATTGGCAGACACGTTTGCCCAATAACAGCGCTCCCTACACGTCAACGATCGTGTTTTTGGTACGCAAGGGAAATCCCAAGGGCATCAAAGATTGGAACGACCTGATCAAGCCGGGCATGGAAGTAATCACGCCCAATCCAAAGACGTCGGGCGGAGCCCGCTGGAACTACCTCGCCGCCTGGGGTTACATACTAAAGCGCGAACTGGGCGGTTTCGACAAACTAAAAGACCCCAAAGCGGCCGCGGATGTCGCCAAGGCCCACAACGAGGCCAAAAAATTCGTTAAAGAACTTTTCCAGCACGTGCCGGTGCTGGATACCGGCGCCCGTGGCGCAACCATGACCTTCGTGCAACGCGAAATCGGCGATGTTTTGCTGGCCTGGGAAAATGAAGCGTATTTATCGGTAAATGAATTAGGCCCGGACAAGTTGGAAATCGTTTGTCCGCCGCTGAGCATCTTGGCCGAACCTTCCGTTTCCCTCGTCGATAAAGTGGCCGATAAGCACGGCACGCGCAAGGTGGCCGAAGCCTATCTGCAATTCCTGTATTCGCCCACCGGGCAAACGCTGGCGGCCAAGCATTATTACCGGCCCCGCAGTGCCGCTGACGTTCCAGTCGATCTGGTAAAACGTTTTGCCAAGGTCAACCTTTTTACCATCAATGACGTATTCGGCGGATGGCAAAAAGCCCAGGCCGAACACTTCGACGACGGAGGCGTCTTCGATCAAATCTATAAACCATAACAACATCCTCCCCTCTCCCTTTGGGAGAGGGGCAGGGGGTGAGGGCGGGTCCTACCTGACCTTATCACAATAATACATGGAAAAAAATCAAGCGACTTTCAAAATATAAACCATACAAATCTTCGTAAAGGAACATTCCATGATTGAAACGATTTCAATTTTCAGCGGTCAAGGCAGGGACGGAAAAAAAGAACCATTCAACCGCATCGATCTTAATATGGGCCAGGTCGTTAGCATCGTCGGTCCCACCGGCTCCGGCAAAACCACCTTCATCAACGACATCGAGCTTTTCGCCGACGGCGACACCCCCAGCGGCCGCCGCGTTTTAATCGACGGCGCACCCGCACCCGCCGAATTCCGCTGCAATCCGGCCCGCAACCCCATCGCACTTATCACCCAGCACACCACCTTCCTCTCCGACATGCCCGTGCGCGACTTCCTCAGCACCCATTGCCGCGTTCGTTCCTCGAACGGCCAGACCGGGCAGATGGTCGCCGAAGCCATCGATTTCGCCAACCAATTGACAGGCGAACCCATCGACATCGATAACCGCATGACCGAGCTTTCCGGCGGCCAGACCCGGGCCTTGCTCATCGCCGACGCCACCGTGATTTGCAGCACCCCCGTCGTGCTCCTCGATGAAGTGGAAAACGCCGGCATCCATCGCACCAAGGCCGTCCAACTGCTCCGCATGCGGCGAAAAATTTTCATCTTCGTCACACATGACCCCCGCATCGCACTGCTGTCCGACTTCCGCATCGTCATGCGCGGCGGCTCCATCGTAAACGTCCTTTCCACCAGCGACGATGAACGCACCGTCTCCATCCGCGTCAACCGGCTCGACGACGCCCTCTCCGACCTCCGCGACAAGCTCCGCCACGGCCAGCGCCTAAGCGCACACGAATTGCTGGAGGTTATATGAAACTCGCCATTTGCACGGCCCGGCCACAACAGGCAAAACCTCCGTCCTCCGACACATGACACGCAAGCTCCTCCGCGCCGGGCACAAGGTGGCCTTCGTAAAACTCGACGTCCAATACGCCGACGAAGACGAATTGCTGGCCCAGGAATTCAACATCCCCGCAAAAAAAGTCTACACCGGCGAACTCTGCCCGGACCACTGCCACGTCATGATCCTCGGCGACGCCATGCGCTGGGCCGGGCAAAACCACTCCGACGTCCTCCTGGTCGAAACCGCCGGCCTCTGCCTCCGCTGCGCACCCTACGTCAACGGCGGCCTGGGCATGATCGTCCTCGAAGCCACCAGCGGCATGAACCTGCCGCTTAAGGTCGGGCCCATGCTCTCCCTGGCCGACATCGCCGTGGTCACCAAAATCGACCGCGTCTCCCAGGCCGAACGCGAGGTCTTCCGCGCACGCATCCAGGAAGTGGCCCCCGACGTCCTGGTCCGCGAGGTCAACGCCCTGCACGGCATCGGCATCGATCCCCTCGTGACCCGCATGTTGGAAACCCCCGACGTCGATGGCTCGCTTTACCTCCGCGGCAATCCGCCCGTCGGCACCTGCACCATCTGCGTCGGCAAAAAAGAAATCGGCTGGCAGGCACACTTCGGCGTCGTCCGGGCACTGGAAAGCCAAACCTTTTACCGCGGTGAATAGCATGACCCAGCGAATTTACTTTGATAATGCGGCCACAACGCCCATGGACCCCCGAGTTTTTAACGCGATGCAGCCGTATCTGCAATATTGCTGGGGCAATCCTTCCAGCTTGCACTGGGAAGGGCGGGAAGCCCGCGCCGCCGTCGATCGGGCCAGGTCTCAAGTGGCCGAATTGCTCGGCGCGGAGCCGAACGAAATCGTTTTTACCTCCAGCGGCACCGAAGCCGATGCAATGGCGATCCGCGGCGCCTTGACGGCCAACGGATTTCGCGGCGCCCATTTGATCGCCAGTTCAATCGAACACCCGGCGGTGTTGGCTTGTTGCCGGCGATTGCAGCGAGAAGGCGCATCACTTACGCTCTTGCCCGTCGACGAAGACGGGATCGTGGATCCGGAAACTCTTAGCCGGGCGTTGACTCCGGAGACTCGACTGGTTTCGATCATGGCGGCCAACAATGTCATTGGAACGCTTCAGTTAGTGACTGATCTGGCTGAGATCGCCCGCAGGCACGGCGCTTTGTTTCACACCGACGCGGTGCAAGCCGCCGGGAAGATACCATTTGACATGCGCAGTCAGCCGATCGATATGCTCTCACTCTCCGCGCACAAACTGCACGGGCCAAAAGGGGTCGGGACCCTGTACGTGCGCGGCGGCGTGGAATTGGCCCCCTTTTTGGAAGGCGGCGGCCAGGAATCAGGACTCCGCTCCGGCACGGAAAACGTCGCCGGCATTGTCGGCCTGGGCGCGGCCGCGGAAATCGCCCGCAACGAAATGGCCGACGAGGCGGCGCGATTGGTGAAAATCCGCGAATACATTATCGATTCGGTTACGGAACTTATCCCCAACGCTTATCTGATCGGCGATCGGTATCGGCGGCTGCCGGGCAACATTTGCCTGGGTTTCGCCGCAGTGGAGGGCGAGGCGATCCGCCTGCTGTTGGAGTTGGACGCGGCCGGGATAGCCATTTCCTCGGGCAGCGCGTGCAGCGCCTTGCACGCCGGGGAGCCTTCGCATGTGTTGGAGGCCTTGGGATTCAACGCGCTACGGGCCAGGGGCTCGTTGCGGATCAGCCTGGGGCGCTTTAACACCTTTGAAGAGGCGGCGCGATTGCTGGAAGTGCTTCCCCGCGCGGTAAGTTCCCTGCAATCGATAAATAGCCTTGCAAAGGCAAGTTGATAACCACATTTTTTATAATATGGAGATTGGCATGACGGAAATATCAGATGTTCAACTTCCGGGTCTGAACTGCGGTTTATGCGGGTATCGCACCTGCGATGAATTCCAGGAGCGATTGTCATCCGCGCCGGAAATGATTCGGCGCTGCATTCATCTGTCGAAAAACCGCGCCCGGTCAGAGTCTTCGACAAAGGCGGATGATCATACGAATCAGCCGTTTGCAAGCACAGGCCCCGCCGCCCGACGAGTTGACGGGATTGGGGAATCCACCGGCCGCTTGCCGGTCTTCGCCGCCGGCGCCGGCGGCAACCAGGTCGCAAGCTGCGGCGCATGTGCGGGCGAGGAACAATTCAGCACTTGCGGAATTCGGACATGCACGCCCGGCGGCCCAAGGAGCCAACCGCAAAAGCCCGATTGGCTCGACCATTTGGGCCGGGAATTCGATTTCTACCTCGAACACTTTCCCGAGGAGCCCGGACCCAGGGAAATCATCCTCCCCCACAATCCGCAGTTGACAAAAGAAATGAACATCCAGGTGGGCGACATTCTTATCGGCCGCCCGCTGGGCATGTCCTGCGGCTGCCCCATCACGCACTGCGGCGTCACCATGGAAGTAGACCATCGCACCGGAGTGATCGTCTGGTGCGTGACCGGCCCCTTGGGTCCCCGGGCAAAAGGCTACAAAGATCTGGGATACTACATCGCCGAAGGCTACGAGGGTCTGGTCAAAGAAACCCGCTGCGAACTCCGCATCGGCATGAGGTACTTTTTCCAGCCCCGCATGTGCATGTTGCAATGGCGCCATAGCGGCCTGATCAATTACCTCAGCCGTAATGGGGGTCAATTCCAGGTCCGCTTGGAAGGATTGTGGATTGGATAAAATATCCGGGCTGCGACGCCGGGGATTCGAGATTCATACATCTATATAGCATTGAATTTCCGATCCTTTATTAAGTCCAAGGTAATTTTAATGTCGCCTTAAAATTTTAGCCCGGGAGCTTGCTCCCGGTGTTTTTTACCGTGGATTTAAGCGTATATCCCGACATCCATTACAAGGATTGGAATTTTGGGTCCTTTAAGGGGTAAGCCATGCGAATCCAGTTAAAACAACAAAGCGTCTTGCCCGGCTTCGGCCTGACCATGGGTTTCACGCTGCTTTATTTAAGCCTTATCGTGCTCATCCCGCTCAGCGGCCTGTTTCTCAAGTCGGCGACTTTAAGTTGGCCGGTATTTTGGAAAACCGTGAGCGATCCACGTGTCGTGGCCTCTTATCGCTTGACTTTCGGGGCGTCTTTTATAGGGGCCTTCATAAATGCGGTCTTCGGCCTCATCGTAGCCTGGGTCCTGGTGCGTTATTCTTTTCCCGGCAAAAGGATCATCGATGCCCTGGTCGATCTGCCCTTTGCCATGCCCACCGCCGTCTCCGGAATCGCCTTGACCATGATCTACTCGCAAAATGGCTGGATCGGCCATTTACTCAAACCGCTGGGAATCAAAGTCGCTTACACCCCGCTGGGCGTAATTGTGGCCCTCACTTTTATCGGCCTGCCCTTCGTGGTCCGCACCTTGCAGCCGGCCTTGGAAGATTTGGAAACCGGCGTGGAAGAAGCCGCCGCCAGCCTGGGCGCAAGCCGCTGGCAAACGTTTATCAAGGTCATTCTGCCCATGATTATGCCCGCCCTCTTGACCGGCTTCGCCCTGGCCTTTGCCCGGGCCTTGGGCGAATATGGCTCGGTAATTTTCATCTCCGGCAATTTGCCCATGAAAACCGAAATCACCCCGCTGCTGATCGTTACCAAGTTGGAAGAATACAATTACGCCCAAGCCGCGGCCATCGCCGTTGTCACCCTTGTCGCCTCCTTCGCCGTCCTGCTGTTTATTAACCTCGTGCAATGGTGGAGCAGGCGATACACCGCATAGGAACTGAAGGATGAGGGATGAAAGATGAAGGATGAATAGTAACAGCCGTTAGCCATCAGCAATCAGCAGTCAGGCGCAACAAATTCAAACTTAGGGCTGAAGGCTGATCGCTGAAAGCTGATTGCTTTGTGTCAACTGAAAACTGATAACCGTTAATCCACATGTCCGCAACCGTCGCCAAAAACTTTCCCGTTAGCGCAAAAATCCACCCCGGTTCGGCGGTGATGGAACCGTTATGGGTCCGCTTGCTGCTCATAGGCCTGACGCTCTTGTTCCTTTCCCTTTTTCTGCTTGTGCCGCTGATGGCGGTCTTTGCCCAGGCCTTTGAAAAAGGTTGGCGCCTGTATCTGGCCTCGCTTTCCGACTCCGACGCCCTGGCCGCCATTCGCCTCACCTTGTTCGTGGCCGTGATCGTCGTGCCCATCAACACGATTTTCGGCGTCTCGGCCGCCTGGGCCATCAGCAAGTTCGAATTCATAGGTAAAAGCATTTTGATCAGTTTGATCGACCTGCCCTACAGCGTCTCGCCGGTAATTGCCGGGCTGGTCTTTGTTTTATTGTTCGGCCGGCAGGGATGGCTCGGCCCCTGGCTTCAGGCCCATAACGTTCAAATCATTTTCTCCGTCTCCGGAATTATTCTGGCCACGTTGTTCGTGACTTTTCCCTTTGTCGCCCGCGAACTAATCCCCCTCATGCAGTCGCAGGGCGCCGAGGAAGAGGAAGCCGCCCGCGTCCTGGGCGCCGGCGGCTGGCAAATCTTCCGCCGCGTGACCCTCCCTAATATCAAGTGGGGACTGCTCTACGGCGTCATCCTTTGCAACGCCCGTACCATGGGCGAGTTCGGCGCCGTCTCCGTCGTCTCCGGTCACATCCGCGGCGAAACAAACACCATGCCCTTGCAAGTCGAGGTCTTGTATAATGAGTATAACATTGCCGCGGCGTTTTCCCTGGCCTCGCTTCTGGCATTGTTGGCCCTCGTGACCCTGGTTTTGAAATCACTCTTGGAATGGAGGGGCGCAGGCCGTAAAACCGCCCAAGCCCAAGTTTACATCGGAGATTGACCCTTGAGCATCGAAGCCCGCAATATCTCCAAAACCTTCGGTTCCTTCGTCGCCCTCGATGACGTCAGCCTCACCGTGGCCACCGGCGAACTCGTCGCCCTGCTGGGCCCCTCCGGCTCCGGAAAGACCACCCTCCTGCGTATCATCGCCGGCCTGGAACGCCCGGACCGCGGCAGCGGCCCCATCCTCTTCCACGAGGAAAACGTCGCCTCCCGCCGCGCCGGCGACCGCGAAGTCGGTTTCGTTTTCCAACACTATGCCCTCTTCCGACACATGACCGTCTTCGACAACGTCGCCTTCGGCTTGCGCGTAAGACCCAAACGCCTGAGGGCAGTCAAAAGCCTGATCCGCCAACGCGTCGATCAATTGCTCCAGCTCGTGCAACTCGAGACCTTTGCCAACCGCTACCCCCACCAGCTCTCCGGCGGGCAGCGGCAACGCGTGGCACTCGCTCGCGCGCTGGCCATCCAGCCCAAAGTCCTGCTCCTCGATGAGCCTTTCGGCGCTCTCGACGCCAAGGTCCGCCAGGAACTCCGCCGCTGGCTACGCCGCCTCCACGACGAAATCCACGTCACCAGCGTCTTCGTCACACATGACCAGGAAGAAGCCCTCGAATTGGCCGACCGCGTGGTCGTCATGAACGAAGGACGCATCGAACAAATCGGCGCCCAGACGAAGTCTTCCACAATCCCCGCACCGAGTTCGTCATGAACTTTCTCGGCCATGTGAATCTTTTCGGCGGCCGGATGGAAGACGGCAAAGTCCTCTTCTCCAACCTCGCACTCGATTCGCCCCGACACGCCCAATTGCCCAATCAGCCGGTCAAGGTCTTTATCCGCCCCCACGAATTCGAGGTAAACACCCAAGCCAACGGACAGATCAACATCCGCGCCACCGTCTCCCGCGTGCATTCCGCCGGCCCAAACGCACGCCTCCAACTCGTGGCCGAATCGGGCGAAAGCCTGGCCGTCGAACTATCCCAAGAACGATTCCGTAATCTGGGAATCCGCGCCGGAAGCCAGGTCTTCCTCACCCCGCGCGACGTGAAAATCTTTATCGCAGATTACGTGATATAGAGATTGCAATTTCGATCTCTTTAGCCCCCGGTGAACACACCGGGGGCCTTGCAGATTTTTTTAACTGGTGCTTTTTTCACGCAATTGCAATGCTGAATTACAGGCGAGCGGCCTTCCGTCAGCCGGCTGAGAATTTTCATTGCACGCCACATATATTTAGAGCTTATCCCAAAAGTCCCCTCTCCCTTTGGGAGAGGGCTAGAGCGTTTCAATTTTAACTATAGCGTTTTGGGTGCCATGCTCACGCTTGTCGTGAGCATGTTTTCCCATGAAAATCGGCACATGGCCACGCCAGCGTGGCCATGGCACCCGCTACACTTATATTAGATGCGCTCTAGGGTGAGGGCTGAATTGCCGAGAATATTATTGTGAAAACCTCTTGTCATCATTGTGTTTTTATGTTTTGGGATAAGCTCTAAAAGCAGTGCTTAGAATGATGCAGCGCCCGTTAGTCCGGGAGGCGCCATGCCTAGCATGGTCGCTCCCGGTGAATTTAACGGCAAAATACCTCGCTACGTCATCTCGAACTATGCTCTGAAAATCGCTCCAGCCTGCATTGAATATCGAGAATTGGACATTTCACTGCCCAGTTTCTACGACTGGTTCGCAGGTCTCACGGGTACGAAGCGTTCCTCGGGCGGAACAATGGACATAATCCGCAGCCCGAATTTGTCCCCCACTTTTATCGCCTCCCCCTCGGCTATCTTGCAATTGCTCACCTCCAGGTCGAGCACCTCTTCGCATGCCTTCTCGAATTGCAGAATCTGGCCCGGACCGATCTCCAGAATCCGCCCAAGCGTCTGCTTCTTCTCCGCCAAGGTGACCACCACCGGAACCCGCACTCGCAACAAGCTCCGCGTGTAAGGAGGAAACTCCCGCTTGCCGGTTTTGCCGGGCACATCGGCAATCGGCTGCATAGCGGTTTCTGCCTCAAGATTCGCCTGCTCCGAAGAAACGGCCGATTGCGATGATGCCTCTCCAGGCACATCCGCCTGCTTGATCTCCGGCTCTTTATCAACCGCGTTTTGTGCAATTTCAGACATGTATTTCTTATCGGGATAAGAACCCGCAAACTTTGCCCAGATGCTTTAAATTATGGAAAACAAGTCGGTAATATAGATAATATTGGATAACTGGGTAATATATTAACACCCCAACCGTTTTGACCCTGCGTTTGCCAACCCTGGCTCTACCACATCCCCACCCACATTCCCCGTAAACAAAAAAGGGCGGCGGAAAAACCGCCGCCCTTTTGGTTGCCGGGCTTTCTCAAATATTTTTTATTGCTTGTTGAGTTGTTCCAGCAAAGCCGCGGCCTCTTGCTTCATCGTAAACGGAGCGGTGCTTTTCAGGGAGTATTTCAGAAGCGTCTTGGCCTCCTCTTTGCGGTTCTTTTCGCTGGCCACCACGGCCGCGTAATAGGCCGTGTCCGGAGATGGATTTCCTGCTGAACCGGATATCGCCGATTGCAAGTATTTATCCGCATCGTCTAGCTGATTCATCTTGTATAAAACCCAGCCCAATGTGGAAGCTGCCTCTACTGCATTGGTCGTCTTTTGATATTGCTGCATGTTGTCCGAGGCATATCCAAGTGCGCTCCGCTTCTTCGATTCGTCTTTTTGTTCCGCCAGCGCCAGGGCAAGATTGTTCTTGGCCGCAAAATCGTTGGGCTCTTTAAGATGCGCCGATTCAAAGTTTATTTCCGCAGCCTTGTAATCCTTCTGGAACAATGCCACCAGGCCGCGCATCTTCTTGGCGTCCTGGGAAGTAGGGTTAATCCGCAAGGCCGCAACAGCCCGGTTTTGAGCCTCTTCGAGTTGCCCGTTTTCCATCGCCAACTGCGCAGCCACCAATTGAGTGTTCAAATCATCCGCCGCCACCTTCAATGCCGAGGCCATCCACTTCTTCGCGTTATCCTTGTCGCCCGATCGTTGATAATAAATGGCTATGACCGTTTCCGGCGTCAAAGTCTTTTCATCGATTGCCTTGGCCTCTTTCAGCTTGGCCAGTGCTCCGTCTACGTCTTTCTGCTTAAAGAGCACTGATGCGAGTTGCCGTAATGCATCCGCGTTTTTGGGTGTCAATTTCAGCCACTGCTCCAAATATTTTCTAGCTGTGGCCCAGTCTTCGCGGGCTTGATAAACCTGTGCCAGTCCGCTGATTACCGCCGGCGATAATATGTCCTTTCGTTTGGGATTCTTGTCAAGCTTGGGCAATAGCCCGTTGGCCTTGTTCAAAAGCAATTCGGCCTCGGTTATCCGCCCGTCGCGCAAGGCGAGTTGAGCCAATAGCACATAAGCCTCGGGATCGTCCGGAGTTTTTTGTATTCCCGTCTCCAGCGACTGCAATACGCCTTGCTGCACGTTCGCCGCACCGTATATCTGGGCCAGAAGCACGTACACCGGCGGTAAATCCGGATTCTTTTTCACCGCCGCTTCAAGTGATTTCAATGTGCCCTCCAGATCTCGATCCTTAAAACGCGCCAAGGCGTCTGTAAGCTCCTGCATCTGCGGCTGCTTTTCTCCACCAATGCCCGATTCCCCAACCGGCACCTGATCCGCTGCCGCATATTGAGACCCGAATGCCAAACCGGCAATTACCAATACTATTGCCGATGCCGTGCGATAAGATAACAATTTCATGCTTCAACACCCTTTCTTAACGAAATTTTATAAACATCCGGCCACAGGCCGAATCAAACCAAATAAACCGGTCTTTTTTAGACTACGATGGAAAACTAACCTTGGCAAGGCCCTTTAAATCTCCAGTAATATTTAACCCCTCTTTGACCTGCTGTTTCCGCAAGATTTGGCATTCCCGAAAAGACCCCGCCCCTGCGTCCCACCCTTTTTAGGGTGGGATATGCCCGATTAATTGCGAACTTACCAACTATACGCTTTGGGTGGATTAAATGATCGATGGCCTTCTCGATATTCTTGTAGACGAAGTAAAAAAACCGACCCGGCCTTGCCGGTCGGCTTGCTCTGGGTTGTCCAGGCCTTCTTATAATAACACCAAAAGAACAGGTTCGGCTTGCCCTAGCCGCTCGACCAATCCGACTATACGCCCCGACCATGTTTCCCATGGCCCCCTGCCGGCCGGTGACCGGTGCCTTCGTACAAATCGATCCTGTCCACCTTTGTTAGAGTTTTTAAAAAACCTCAAACCTACAGGAGGCGCTTCAATAGATTAATCATTCCCCCCGCCAAGTGCCGGAAGGTTAACCGCTCCTACTGGCCCGTTCAGTCCTTTTTTTACGAATCCGCAACGGCCCGCTGCTAACGCAGCGAGATCATGCGTTTCCGGCCGTTGTCTTCAATGATCAGCTTGTCTTCTCTGGCAAGCCAACCAATAGCCTGCATCACTGCGTCGCGCGATTCGCCGACCGCTTTTACCAGTTTGCTCTGGTCCATCGGACCATTCTCGGACAATAGTTTCCACACTACGCCCGCAGTTGCGCCAATTTCCGTAGTGCTCGATACAGAAGATGCTGTTGCCATATTGCTACCTCTCATAAAATGGGTAACTTGCTGGCTGGGCAATCAACTCAGCCCAGAATGATTATAACGAACCCTTATCTCATCGCTCAAGGGGCCACTCCCAATTGTAACGCACCGTTTTTTCCACCCGGCGATATAAGCCAAATAAATGATACAGGCGTCCTGAAAAATATAGCTCACAAATCCTGATCGTAATAATTATATCAAAAAAAGGCAAATATCCGGCTTATGCGGGCCAAAAACTAAGGGCCTGGCTGACAGTGCTTCCTATCAACCAGGCCCTTAAACCGTGAAAATACGGCCTTATTCCCGTAGGGATTCTCAGGCTGCAATCTCTGCAGCTTTACCTAAGATTCACGGCAATTCGCATGTTTTTTTGCATTCCTTGCAAAGCTCTGCCGGCAATGATGCAAAGCACGACAAGGCATATACCTTGTCTCTTGCAATCGACACTACGCATTGTCATTGCATTTGGTTGCCACGCTTTTCCAAATATGTCTAATCCCGGTGACGCAATTCTTTCAGCCCATTTAGAAGGCTGATAGTCATCGCCTGAAAAACACGCTCAATTTGTTCGAATTCCCGGTCTTCCGCCTGGCAAAATATGGTATATATCGACCGATTGTATTTCAAACTGCGAATCTGGGCAGTATTGGTAAAATCGAAAAGAAAAAAATTCAGGTCATAACCCCACAGCTTCCGGCCCGCTATCGTCTCATCAACCTCTTGAACCTCTAAATCTTTGTATTCCTTTTGCATCGCCTCAAGGGCCGCGTTTGCCAAATTCAAGGGCTCAACCGAACCATTATGCACTGCTACCGACCAAAACCCTCCCCCAGGACTATAAACCGTCACCGTTTGGTCGCCCGATATGTTGTCCTCATCAAGCGTCCAATTATCAGGATACAAAAAACAAAGGTTAGGCCTTTGAAATTGCACAGGTATGGAAAAAATCCATCCCCTCTCCGGGCACCAATGCATGCATTGGTCGGGTGAGGGCTAGGGTGATGGTAATTAGTCCCCTCTCCCTTCGGGAGAGGGCTAGGGTGAGGGCAATTAGTCCCCTCTCCCTTCGGGAGAGGGCTAGGGTGAGGGCAATTTGTTTATGACTTACGCAAACCGTAAAAAACAAATACTAGTATGCACTTCTTTTGTCCCGCCCTATTCTTACATATACAAGTTCGGGCAACTCCTAACTCTTAAACATCGTATCACTCAAGGCTCCGAGGGGGAATACTCCCAATTCGCCGAAATCGGCATGGCGGCAAATGCCCCGTTTTGATAGTGTGCCTCATCCCCTTTTTTTAAAAAAATGATCCTTATAATGCCCCAAATCGGCCGATTTGTCTGCTTATCCGCCCTGCTGGCGCTGCTAGCAGGCTGCCGTTTGCCCGGCCGCGACGGCCCGGTCTCAAAGGACTTGGCCGAATGCCGCAACCTCTCCCGCCAAGGCGTGACCGCCATGGAACGCGGCCAGCAACAGCAAGCCGAGTCCCTCCTGGCAAAGGCCGTCAAAGCCTGCCCCTCCGATCCCGAAGCTCGCCGCAATTACGCCGAAACTCTTTGGATCCACGGTTCGCAAGCCGAAGCCATCGCCCAAATGGAAGCCGTCGCCCACGCCGGCTGCGACGATGCCGCCTTCTGGACCCGCCTGGCCGAAATGTATTTGGCCGCCGGTCACGCCGATGCCGCCGGACAAAGCGTGCAACAGGCCCTGGACCTCGATCCCAAATTCGCCTCCGCCTGGGCGGTTCGCGGCAGGGCCATGCGGGCCTCGGGACAGCCAAGACAGGCACTGGCCGATTATCTCCGCGCATTGGGCTATGACCCCGGCGATAGAAAAATCCTCATCGAAGTCGCCGAATTATACCGCCAACTGGACCAGCCCGAACGGGCACTCCAAACCCTGCAAGTCCTGGCCGATTCCTATGCACCAGGCGAAGAACCTCAGCAAGTCCTGTACCTGACCGGCTTGGCCTACTCCGCCCTGGGCCGCCCCGGCGACGCCGTGGATTGTTTCTCCGCCGCCTTGATCCGCGACAAACCCACCCCCGAAATCCTCTTCCACCTCGCCGAGGCCGAACTCCTGGCCGGCAACCAAGACCAGGCCCTCGCCGCCGCCGAGCAAGCCCTCTCCCTCGATCCCAAACACCAACCCAGCCGCGATCTCCTAAACCGCATCGAACTGGCCCGCCGCTCCCCCGATCAACAAAAACTTATGCGCTGAATCTCATCCTGTAAAATCGGCATAATCGCTACATCTAATCAGGCCCGCTCCTTGTAACCCGCCGGCGGTTTTTCACCCGCAAAATATCCCCTCAGGGGCGTTTTTACACGCTAGAATTGATTGAGGCAACTTAGAGCAGATATTAGGCAAATATCCCGGAGATCGCGAACATGACCCAGATTATGGAAACGCCGGTTGCACAAACCCCGCCCCAGGTGTTTGTAGACCGACGCAGTCCCACAGCCACCGGCGACTCGCCCATCTGCGAACGACGCCAGTTCAGCAATTCCCACGAAGAGCTCTCCCCCGAGGCCGCCGAATTGGCCAGGGCAATCGATTCCTACAAGCTCTTCCACCGCCGCCGCTTCATCACCTACGAGGAAATGCTGGGCGTAATCAAATCCCTGGGCTACACCCGCTAAAGCGTTCAGGGGCATGATTCAGAATCCTGATTTCTCAGAATCCTGATTTCTCAGAGCCGGGCCGTGTCGGCCCGGTGCATTCACCAGGCCGGCCATTCTTGTCTGCTTTCAGAGTTCAAAATTCTCAGAGCCGATCCGCATCGGCCCGATGCGTTCAGGCGGCCAAAAATTCCTGCCTGCCTCCAATGTTCAGGATCCGCAAGCCGCGAAGCAGCGTACTATGATAGCCCAGGGCGGAGCGCGGCGCAGCCCTGGGTGCGCGTTCCCCGACGACACCCAAAGCCCTGAAAGGGCACGCCATCGCCCTCGCCATCTCACCCGCTACTCTACACCCCTCCCAACTCCGTACTCGTTTACTGCGTACTCCCGCACCCCCGTTCAATCCGCCTCCCTCCATACCATCCATACCATCCATATCGTCCACAATCCACCGTTCCCTGTCCCCCGTCCCCTGTTCCCTGCCCACTGTCCCCTGTCCCCTGTTAACTTTTTTATTAGCGCCAATAAGCGAAAATCAGCGTTCCTCCAATCCCTGATTTCTATACCCAGACTTTGAACCTTTTTCCAATGAAATAAATCATCCCGGTCTCCATCTTTCAGGCTGTTCCATAATATGGTCGTTTTCCAATGCGTCTCATCTCGGCCATACGTTTATTGGGAAACGCATTTGTCGATGCTACCGGCGTGAGCAGCTAACCTGTCATAGAAGATCGCGGCGACACAGGGCGCTGGTTTCAGATTGTTGTTAGCTTGATCCAATTGCCCCCTTATCAACAACTTGACAATCTCTCTATGCCCACGGCCTTTGGCAAGAGACAATTGCGGGGCGCCCTTGAGCTTCAACGTCTGTCACAGCTCCGCAGGCAAGCAGAGCCTTTGATATTAGTAAACTGCAAGCAAGCCGCCCACATTCTTATGCCGTCAACTTGGTTCAATACACCCATTCTAGCTGGATATGGTTTTTCAGCAGGATGAATGGCATTGGTTTTCACGCTTCCACGTTTTTCAGGTCCGCAAGCATCATTTTGTTTTGATTTTTAAAACCATGATGCTATACGGCGGAAATTCGCGCGTAAAATTGGCGCTCAAGTTGTCCGCTTTTTCCGCGCGAGGAACAATTCTTTGAGGTTGTTCCAGGGAATTCGTGTCAGCCAGTCCGCTTGCCGTCAATGACACCGCTTCGCCGTCGGGGGCGATCTCCTTGGCGCCGTCGATTTGAATATTGATGCGCTGTGCGGCCTCGGTTGCGTTCACTACCTTTAGATAAATGACGCCGCTCCTGCTGTCGCGCGTGGCACTGAAGAAAATCTGCCGGATTTGTTGCGGCGGAGGAGTCACGCCGCGCGACGCCTTCGGCTGCCACTCGCGCGTCGGGATGTTTTGCGAACTGGTTGCGAGAATCTCGTCGCCTACCATCGTGCTGAACATCTTTTGGGCATAATACGCCGGCGAGCCGTAGCTGGCCAACGCGTCATAACCAATCAAATCCGTGCTCCATTGCATCGAACGACCTGGCCCGGTAAGCTGGCTGACGTTGACGAAAAGCGGGGCATAGCAGGACAACACAACGACGTCCGAATTGCGTTCCATGCCGGTCATCCATGCCGCGTCGCCGAGCGCCCCGGCCATATTGGGCGTGGGCGAACCGACGCGCGTGGCCCATTCGCCGCAAAATATCTTCGTATTATTCGTGCGCGAATACTTGTCGTAATCAAGCGCGTGTAGCTGCATATCTTCCCGCGAACGGTAGTAATGTTCATCCAACAAATCCGGCACGCGCGACTGGACTTTCGTGGTGGCGATGATTCGGAGCTTCGGATATCTTGCCTTGATGGCGTCGTAGAACTGCGCGAAACGTGCATCGTAACTTCCGCTGCGGTCGAAGAAATCCTCGTTGCCGATTTCGACGTAGCGCAGGGGGAACGGCGCGGGATACCCGTCCTTCGCGCGCTGTGCGCCCCATTTCGTATTTGCATCGCCAATGACATACTCGATTTCCTCCAACGCCTCCTGCACGTAGGGTTCCAGATTTGGGCCCGGCTCGGCGCACTGCCCACGCAAAGAATAACCCGCATAGACTCCCAGCACCGGCTCCATACGCAAATCTTCGCACCATTCCAAGAACTCCAGCAATCCGAAGCCGTCGGTGGACCAATAGCCCCACGGACTGCGGTGTCCGGGCGCTCTGAAACGTCGCCGACTGTTTCCTTCCAGTTAAAACGTTCGGCGATGGTGTTGCCTTCCAGATAATTGCCGCCGGGAAAACGCAAAAACTTCGGCCGCATGTCCGCCAGCAATTGCATGATGTCCGGACGTGTGCCGTTCGGTCGATTGTTGTACGTGGGCGGAAACAGTGAGACGTTTTGGAAGTAAACCGCGCCTTGCTCTCCGGGCTGATCCGTTGAAATGACCAAACGGTTGTCCTTAGACGTGTCCACGTTTCCAGTGGTCAGCGTCACGTCGAATTTTTTCCACTCATCAGAAATATTGGGAACGACGGCGCTCGCCAAAACTTTTCCGCCATTTGTGCTTTCCAGGGAAACCGTCAGCGGGCCGGAAAAATGTTCCCCGCGAGCATAAAACGAGGCGCGATAGGCCGTGTTCGGGCGGACTGGAATGCCCCAGTAGCCTCCGTTTGCGATCCCGACAGGCGAAGCCTTCGACGCCTTGCTCGTGTCCATTTTCAAGCTCACGTTCAACGCGGCGTTAAGGGGCTGGTTCTTGTCAAGCGCGATGCTCGTGTCGCCGACCGCATTCCAGAAAACCGGACTCTGCGCATTTTCTTTGAACGTGCGATTGCGCATCAGTTCGGCGTAAAGTCCGCCTTCGTAGGAAAAATTGATTTCCTCGGTCATCAACCCGTACAACGTGGGGCTGACTGTGCCCGTGACTTTGCCCGCGTCAATTTGCAGAACGGGCGTTGCAGGCGCGGAGGCGCCGATGCTCGATTCGGCCGTCGTTTGCGGAATTATTTCGATCGCGTTGATCTCCGGATTCTCGACCTGGCTCGTAAAAATAATGCGGAATTCTCCCTTGGTCACTTCCACCGGCACGGTTTCGATGTAAGCGCGATTAGGGCCGCCGGCCTTTTTCCAAATATCGAAATCCTTGAATTCATGTCCCTGTACATTGAAAGAAAACACTCGCTCGCCGGGACCGGTAATCCCCTCGAACGTCTCCGCAAAGTAGAGTTTCGCAATATACTTGCCATTGGGCAGCTTGCAGGAAAAGGAATCCATCGAATAGTGCTCGCTTAGGAACAAGCCAGGATCCTTGGTGCCCGCGATCTTTGTTGACGGATCGCGATCAGTCGTTTCGCCTCCCTCGAAACCCTGCTCCGCCAACCAGACCTGGCCGCTCGAATCCGTAAACGGCGTGGACTGACCGGCCTTTATCCGCAGAGTCTTCGCGGCAGGCGCGGGAGATACCGCACTGGATTCGGTCGTTGTCTGTGCAGGTTGGGGCGGCTCGGCCTGTGCCAAAGCGAGTTGGCATAACAACAAAGGAAGTAAAGCGAAACGGTTTAAAACGGTCTTCATGGCGGTACTCCTTTTTATTTTTGGAACAAGAGAATTATTTTTGAAACATGAGCGGAGCGGGCTGGTAAAGAGTATATTGCCAAGTGAGCCATTCATGCGCCTTGCTCGCCTGTATCGGTACAGTCGGGTATCCAATGCTGTCCACGAACAATTCGGCCCGCTTACTGAAGCTGGTAATCTCCTTGATGTAAATCATCGTACGCAAGGCGACGTGGACCGCGGCGGCTGGAGCACCGCTGAACCTTTAATAAGCATCGGTCTTACTATAGACTATCCATTTTATGTCAGGCGGGTCTCTTTGGAAAGGATGTCGCGAATAAAGTCTCGAAATGTTGGGCCGCCGCTATGTGAATCATACAATTCGTATTGGAGAGCGATACGAGAGGAAGAGGCGCCCAATATTGCCGAGGTCCAAGTTGGCTTTCCGCTATATTAACGCTACCTGTATTCCACCAATCTGGCGGACCCATGCACAACGATCAAAATTCGGTCGTTTAATAAGATTCTCACGTATTATTACGAGTAGTCGAGATATAATAAACTTATATTGGTGCCAGCCGTTTTTTAAAAGATGCAGCAGGATCTACGAAAACTTGCTAATGCGTTTTGTTCAATGCCAATCACTATTCCAGGATCGGAAGTATATTCTCCTCCTCTGACAGAATAGTATCGACTGCCTTATGTAACTGTTTGTATTGTTTTCCAAGTTCGGTATGTCGAATTATGTCAAAACATGCTTCGATATCATTCTGATTTGGATTATGCATTATCGTTTGCAAAGCTGCGTAGTGGGCTGGCCGGTTAATTGCAGCCGGTGAATATGAGTTTTTTTGGATTAAGGCCGTGCGCAAAGGCAATTCATCGTGGAATGAAGCGAAGTCCATGGTTTTTGCTTCTTTTATCCACATCCCAGACAAGGAATTATCCCAAGGGTTTTCTACGGTCCCGGGCAATGCGATAAAGTTGGCCCAAGAATAAACAGGCGATTGCGGCAGGTCGTGTTTTATAACGACGTCAATCTGTCGAGATGGAATGGAATCCACTCTAAGTAAGGCTGAAGGCGCCACGGCAAGGTGCATTATAGGCGCGGCTGTGGCTTCGACGGTCGCACTAGCGGCAGTATCTGCAAACTCACATGCAGCCGCTGAATTGCTGGACGCCGAAATCGACGTTACAGTCGTCGTCTCAGTCAATTCTGTAATTGACCCTGCATTTAGCGTTGCGGTCGTTGTTTCCATCAGTGCAGTAGTCGGTGCTGCAAGAGCTGCGGTATCGGCTGACGATGGCGTCGCGACAGTTTCAGTGTTGGTCGAAGAAACCTCCGAATCCAAATTGGCGGTCGCCTCTTGTGCGGCTGAGGTGCCGGGTATTGTTTGCGTATTGGCAGAAGGAACAATTGCGGCCGTTGGGAGTTCCTCTATATCGCCAGCGGCTTGCGGCCCCCCGGGCAGTGGGGCTATGGTCAGCGTAGCGCCCGCTTTGAGGGTCAATGTGCCGGTGCTGACCGAGGTCGCCGTAAGTTGACCGCCATTAATCGTTACGTTCGGCGCACTTATAGCCCCGGTGGTGGCCTGCTGCCGGTGGTCTTCTGCAAGCCGCCCGGTCCCACGATATTAGCGCTGACTGCGCCGCTTTCAATATTGTATGAATCGGCATAAAGCGTGCCA
Organism: Pirellulales bacterium; assembly: GCA_963838495.1. Taxonomy (GTDB): domain Bacteria; phylum Planctomycetota; class Planctomycetia; order Pirellulales; family Thermoguttaceae; genus JBEKIK01. The sequence goes on from CAWIRC010000002.1 coordinate 623,450, forward strand.
TTGATGACACTGCCGCTCTCAAGCAGTAGATCGCCGATGGTGTCTGTCTTGCCGTTCAAGTCCAACGTGCCATCGTCGATTGTGACATTTGTCCCGGCCGAGATGGCGTTGTCCTGCTTGATTTTCAACGTTGCATTGTCGTTAATGAGCAGGCTGTCGCCGTCACCCAAAAGGAAGCTGAAGAAGGTGGCGTTGCTGTAAGCAATGCGGGCTGAGCCGGCAAGGGCAATTTCTGCGGAGGACAACACGGCGCTGTCGCTGCTTGATGATCCAATAATGACAAGTGAATTTCCGTTGCCGCCGCCGGGATTGCCGCCCTCAAAGTTCACGCCGCCGGCCGGGATCGGATTGCCGTTGCTGAAATCTATGGTCAGCACGTCGTCGATGTTGTCGCGGCCGATAATGTTGACGCTCGTAATGCCCGCCGGAACGCAGGGCGGCACCACATTGGTCGTCGTACCGCTTTGATAGAGGTGCAGAAGGCCGTCGCTGGAATCTATTTTCAATGTCAGGCCCGACCCGCTCCAGTCTCCGGCAAAGGCGATCATCATGGCTGAGCCTGGCGCGGCGCGGCGCCGATCCAGCTTGCGGAGTCATCGCCCCAGGAGTCGGTAGTAAGCCGCTGCAAGGAACTGCCGCCGCCGTCGGCCGCGGTGGGCCAGGGCGACGCGTCGTCGTAATCGATCTCGTCTTCCAGCACGCCGCCGGCATTGAGAAGATCGACGGTGTCGCCCTCGTTGGCCAGGTGGCCGCTAAATCCGCCCACCAGCGTCAGGGACGAGCCGATGCCGTATTTAGTCTTGAAACTCGCCAGCTTGCTGTCGTTAAGCGGATCGGTGGGATTAAAGGGCAGGACCAAAAGCGTAGACTTGGCGGCAATGCTCGTACCCGAGGCGAATGTGAAATCCACTCCGCCGTCGAGCTTCCAATTCAACAGGTCCACGGCCGCGGCGGTGGGATTGAAGATTTCGACGTACTCGTAATCGTCGGCGTTCTGGCCGGCGCTGATATTGGGATTGTACATCACTTCGGTGATCAGCAGCGGCCCGATCCGAGGTCCATTGCCGCCGCTGTCGTTGGCCTGGCCGAAAGTGCGGTTGAGCAACGGATACAACACGCCCGTGCCATTCGGCCAGCGCCCGAACGGTTCGCCGTTTATGGCCGCCCAGAACTCGGCGTGATCGGCAAAAGCAAGCAATTTGCCGCTGGTATCGGCTTCGAGCAGCCATACGTCGCCGGCCGTGGAGGAAAGGCTGAAATACGAGCCGAACTGCTCCTCGGTCACAACGAGATATTGGTGCTGCGCAAGCACGGTGCCGTCGGCGATGCGATACTTCTTGTAGTCGTCGCTTGTGTTGCTTATATACCAGCCGCTTATGTTTACGGCCGTATCAGTGGGATTGTAAAGTTCGATGGCCTGTGAAAGCGGGCTGTCGGCATGGCTGAGAACTTCGTTGACTATCACGCTCGTGATCGGTCCAGTGCCGGCTCGCCCCGGCGATCCGCCGTATTCGCTGCTGGAACGCCAGTTGTCGGGATCGTTGTAATTGCCGGCTGTGTCGATAGCTTCCAGCGAACTTCCCTTGCCGTCGGCCCGGCCCGGCCATGGCCCGCTGTCGCCGTAGGTGAATTCCTGGATTACGCCGGAGGCATTCTCCAGACGAACCAGCTCTCCACTGTTATCGAACTTGCCGGAGTAAGTGCCGGCGATGTTGTAGCCGGTTCCGTAGCGGAAGGCGAAGGCGGCAGCGTCCTTGACGACCAATATGCGTTGGCCCGGCGTCAAAGTAGTCGCTGCCGAAGGTGAAGGTCACGCCCTGAGTGAACTTTACCCCGGAAAGCTGTAAGTCCGTGCTGCCGGTATTAGCCAATTCGACGTATTCGAAACTATTGTTGTCGGTATAACCCGCCGCGATTTCGGCCGCCGTGGGGTCGGGCGGATTGTACATGATCTCGGTAATCCGCAAATAATTCTGCAAGGCGCCCACCGGCGCGGCCGCGACCAACTGTACTGGATCGGACCAGTGGCTCCAGCGCCCGGCGGCGTCCTTGAAGCGGACACGCACGCGATACGTTGCCCCGACCTGCAAATAGTTGCCGGGAACGCTGACGGGGCTGGTGGAGACGGGCATTTCGCCGCTTTCCCAGAGCGCGGTTGATTTCATAGTCCCGTGGCTTGCTGGGATCGTAACTTGGGCTGCTGGTATCGGTGACCTTGGCGATCCGCCATTCCATGGCCGCCGCTGCCGAGCCCACCGGACTGGAATATGCCGAAGCGGTAAAAGAAAGCTGGTCAAGATGGATAACCCGACGGACCCACGTAAGTCGCCGTGGGTTTGACCGGGGATTTGTGCGTTGTCGGTTAGTATGGTGCTGTCGATCCAAGCCCCGCGTGAGCTGACGTAATTTTTCATCAACTGGATCATGCCCGCGAAATTGTTCGAAGGCAAGTCGCCCGCTCCGCCGGAGTAATACAGCCCCACGCCGGCCTTGCTTGAATTGACATAGGACGAAGTCATAATCGGATTGTAGTCCCACATGGCGCAATCGGCGTCGACATAAGAGAGCTGGCCCGCAGTATAGATGAAAGAGGCCATTTCGTCGATCAACATCCCGGTCTGCTCGGGATTGTAAAGCAGGTCGCGGATTTCGCGCATGCGATTGCGGTAATCCTGATTGAAAGTGGTGCGCGAGGCGGCAAGCACCCGGCTTTTAAACGGTTCATTGCCGTCGCCGTACATGTTATTGGCCCAGGTAAGGTCCAAATCCCAGGGTATGACCTCCCATTGGTTTGTGTCGGGATTATGGTAATAGAAGTAGTTTTTGCCGCTGCCGATGTCGTATTGGTGAATGGCTTCCACGATCGAGCGGTAGCTGTAGTACTCGCCGAGGTCGAGGTTTGTGCTCCACCATTGATCGGTGGGCGTGGTGGTATTATAAGTGTTTAGGAAGCTGGCCAGGTCCGATCCGTCGCTGACTTGTGTAGGCCCCTGGTTGTTGGACGTGCCGGTGCCGCCTTCCATTTTGTAGAAGTTGCCGTCGGGCAGGCCGTGCTCGTCGAGGAAGTTCCCGTCGGGCTGTTCCACCATCAGGTACATTCCCTGGAAATCGGTGCTGTACTGATTTGCCCCGCTTTCGCTGGCGATTTCCACGATGCGGAGTTGCACGAAACTCGTGTTTTCGGCCGGGACGCCGGCGAGATTGAAAAGCTCGAATCCCACCGATTCGAACAAGCCTTGCTCGCCGCGGTGCCAATAATCGCCCTGCTGGATGATGGCGCTTAAGTTCAGCTTTTTCCAGGTCACGCCGTAAGGTTGGCCGTAATTATCAAGGGCTTGAAACTCGTGTCCGCGGTTGAAATCGAACTTCCACATGTTTTTGCCCATGGCATAACGCCATACTCCGCCGCGGGCGCGATAGGAAATATCGTCGTAGATCACGCCGTTATAAATAAGCGTGCCGTACCACAGATAATCATTGCCCGTATAAGCCGCCGTCGTGGAGTTGGGAATATGTTGAGAGTCGTCATGTGCGGTTTTCGTGGTAAGCAGTTGCAAGGCCGGGAGATTATCCAACAACGTGGAAGGATAAGTTACATTTGCGGTAACGCCCGGCTGCGATGGCCGCGGTCCAATCCGGTATCCCGTTATATACGTAATAAGCGAAATTGGGCTGCGGGTCGTCGGCATAAGGGACTGTAATCGAAGCCCCAAGCGAATCCGTGGCAGAAATGCGGTAGCGGACCAGGAGGCGGTTAGTTTGCAACGAGCCTGCCAAAACCGCCGTGTACACGCCGTCGCCAGCGGTAACGTCGCCATTGGTGCCGTCGTCGTACATGCTCACGGAGGTCCAATTAGTGGTATAGCGGGCGTCGTTGATGGCGATGTAATCGCCCGCAGCGACCAACTGGTATTTAAGCTGAACGCTTGCCACGCCGTCGGGATCGGTAATTTTGGCGGTGACGGCGACGTTTTGTCCGGCCACGGGCTGATGGGGTGAATTGTCCACCTGGCGGATTTGCGGCGGGGCATTGGCGGCGTATACCGTGTTTATAGCTCCTGGCGACGGTCCGCCGCGGGCGCCATAAATGGCGGTTAACTGGCAGTCGAAAAATGCGTCGCTGCTGCTGGACTTGGAAGAGTTCAGCAGTTGCACCGCGATGACATTGCCGGTGGAATTAAGCAAGCTATTGATATTGGTAATTGTAAATGGGACGAGTTCGTCGCACTCGATGGCCGAGGAAGCCGTGGCCGTGTACGCCAGATTTTCTCCGGAAACATTGGCGTAGGCCACGCGCTGACCGTTGATCCATACATTGATGCCGTCGTCATACCGTGTTTCCAGCAGCAGCGAAGTGAGCGTGGAAAGGTTCGGCACGTCGAATGTCTTGCGGAAGTACAGCGAAGTATAATTGCCGTTCATGTCGCTGAGCGATGTTTTGATCCATCCCTGTTCGTCAACGTCGCTGCTGTAACCGACGGCTCCTTGACCGGTTAGCCATGAGCTATTTTCGGTAAATCCTATTTGCCGCCATTGACCGGAGGTGTATGGCGTCGACGGTTCGGTCGTGCCTTTGAAATACTTCCATTGCGAGTTCAGAGCAAAGATCTGCTGCCGAGTCTCGGCTATGGCTTGCGAAGAACGCCAACTCCCGCCAAGATTGTTGTCCAACGAAGGATTGATCAGTTCCATGGAGTTGCCCGGACTGTCGCCCACTGTGGGCCAGGGGAATCCCAGACCGTAGGTAACTTCGTCCTGGACCGCTCCGGAGGAATCGCAAAGCGTTACGGTTTCGCCCTCGTTGCTCAATTTGCCGGAGAAGGGCCCCAGCGAGGAGACGCCGTACTTGTTGTACACGCTAGTCGGATTTTCCGAGACCACAAGGTAATGGTTGGCTTGTAATTGGGTGCCGCTGGGAAAGGTATAATCCACGCCCTTGGTAAAGCTCCAACCCGATAGATTCACCGTTGAAGCGCCGGCGTTGTACAACTCGATGTACTCGACCGGCTCGGTTTTGACGTCCGGATCGACATTGAGTTCATTAATTACTATCGGACCGTTGCTGAGCATCCAGCGATGTTCGAGGGTTTCGATATTCAGCCGAATATGCTCTGAATGGCGGCCGTTGCGGCTGCGGGAGGAAAGCGGCGATTTCCTTTTCCGCCGGAAAGATGCCCCCGATTTCAACCCTTGGTGTTTCCTGAAATAACGAAACATGATTACCTCCGTGGATGCAGTGCACTGCGGCAAAGGAGGGGCGTTATGTGTATGACTGCGCTTATAATCATCTAATCTTTTGTTTGCCCTCGCGGACAAGTTTTTTCTTATCTGCCGGCTATGCTCGATTGATCGATCTAATCATGTTAATAAAAATAATACATAATTGCAACTTTTTTTTGTTTTAAATCATTTCCAATAATAGTCCTACTGGGGCTTAACCGGCGCTTTCTAATCAACTATGAGACCCTTGAACTCATGCACCAAAGGGGAAAATGCCGTAAGCAGAATTATGGTTCTCCTTTGCGGCATGTTTTGCACCCGCCTAAAGCAGCTTACTTGCCCGTCCCGCAAAATGCGGAATGTAAGGGCAATCGCGCAACTAAATTCCTTTGCCTTCACCCATGGACAGGTCTTTAGAGCTGGATTCGGCAGGGAAATAAACAGCCCGCGTAGATTGACATTAAAATAGTATATAGTTAAACTGATAGGCATGCATTGCCCGGCGATTTTCGGACGAAGGCATTTTGGGAAATGCCCTGATAGAAAAACTGAGATGCCGACTTGTTTGCTATTAAGAGGCAGCGTTTTTTCCGGCGATTGACTTCTAGTTCTTCCAATGGCCTTTGACCGCCCTTGGATATCTTCTTTTCGCCAATCCCATACTATCGCCCATAAAGCGATTTTGCCGATACAGCGTTTTTCTGATATGTGATTTTTTTACATCTTATGTAAAGGAGCGAGATCCATGAAACGAATCTTTTTTTCAACGTGCGTCATATTGTTTATCGCGTCCGCCGCCCAAGCGCAGATGCGAATCACCGAGTGGATGTATAAACCTGGCGCGGGGCCGGCCGAATATATCGAATTCACAAACGTCGGCACTACAGACGTCAATATGGCTGGATGGTCTGAGGACGACAGCCATCAGGTCAGCGGTACGCATTCCTTAAGCGCTTTCGGCACCGTGCAGCCGGGTGAAAGCGCGATCGCCTGCGATGGCAATGACGCCGCGGGATTCCGGTCGTATTGGGGTTTGTCTTCAACGGTCAAGGTGGTCACTTATGGCGGTTCTGACAATCTTGGCAACGGCGATGAGATCAATCTTTATGACAACCTCGGCACACTGATTGACCGACTGACATATGGCACCACGCCTTCAACTTCTGGTGTGAGCGCAAACATCCCATGGGAGTATTTAGGCCTGAACCAATCCGTAAACGCCGTCCTTTCGTCTCCCGCAGACGTTTATGGATCTTATAAGGCCGGCGGAACCGGCGATATCGGCAATCCGGGCATATATACCCCGTATAATGTGCCCGAGCCGGCGACAATCCTGGCTTTACTCACCGGCATGCTTATGGCAGGAATCTTAACGCGATTCCGCCGCAAATAAGCAACTTGTGTTTAATTAAAAGGTTGGCGTCCTGTTGGCTTGTAGTAACAATAAGATGGGATCGAGGTTGCCGAGATTTTGCATCCCTGCGGCCTCTTTTTTCCTGAATCCGGTAGTCTACCGGTTTTTCGCGTGTTAAACGAGCCGCACTGCCGACCGCCGGCGGGTAATATAGGTGACAATTCGGCAAGGATTTAGCAAAAGTGGCGGGAACAGGATTTGAACTTGCGACCTCGATGTTATAAAGTTGCATCTGCTCGCCTTCCAAACTATCTGTAAGCCATAACATAAATAAACTTTATACCAAAACAAGGCCAATTATAAGCCTTTGCACACACCGTGTTTTGCGAAGAAAACGGGTAGTATTTTGGGCAGAGGGGTAGTCGGGGGTAGGTCAGGCGTGCACCCGGCAACACGTGATTCGCTGTCAAATGTCTCCGCCACGGCTAAGGCTACAGGGTGGCAGCCGCTATAGCGCTTCTCGGATAAGTGTAGCGTGTTGGGTGGCATGCCCACGCTGGTCGTGGGCATGTTTTCCCGAGAATTTCACCGCATGGCCACGCAAGCGTGGCCATGGCACCCGCTACGCTAAAGTTGGATGCGCTCTAGTCATATGCAATTCCTTGGTTCGCGCGTGGTTAGAGAGGCCGGCTCAACGATGCTCCAGTTTCCAATACCTCTTCATTTTTCTGCTGCGTATAATCAGTCAATAACCTCAATGGAGCGGGCAAGCGCCCAGTGTCAAGAATCTTCGATCGATTGGGCCCTACTGGCACATCTGGTCCCGGCGAGCTCCCTTCGGTCCCATAATCCTTCGAGGCGCCGTTTGTCGGAACCGCCAAATCCGTTCCGTAAAAGGGGTCCTTTGATGGCGTGTCCGAGATTAGGTATGAGTTGATGTGACAGGTAACGTGCCGGTCACCGCTCCTGCGAAGCCGTAGGTGGTAGCAGAATCGGGTGCATTGGCTTGTTCTGGCAGAAGTTGTCCGAACATCTCGATGTCCATGCACTCCTTATGCCAGCTTACTCATGATGTTCGTGAATCTCCTTGCGCCGACCGGACGCCAATCGGCATACCCCTTTGTGTCCCCCGCTTGAGCATGATGTTCGTGAATCTCGTTCCGCTGACCGGACGCTCGGCAATCAGCCTTCCATCGTAGATAATGCTGAACACGCCATAGGGCGTTGGAAGCTCCCTTGACTGCTTGGCTCCTGACGCGAACCACTTTCGTCTTCAGCCCCAGGGCTCGGGACGCCTCCGCAATATCCTTCACACACTTTGGAACCATAGGGCACTGATCGGCAGCCAGGATCGTGAGGCCCTTTTTGTACCTCTTCAATACTCGCTCCCTGTCGACGATGAAACGAGGATCAGGGGCTCCCTTCTTGAACTTCTTGACGAGCAGCTCGTAGGGAGGGCTGATCTCCACCGAGACAAAACCCGCCTTGATGAACAAATCGCTTCCGGCCATGAAGCTGTCTGAACTGGTGACAACTGCGACCCCTCGGCACTTGCTCTTCTTCGCGTCCCCGAGACAACTATCCAGCAAGAGAGCCCGAGTCCTTTCCCCTTGTGCTTGCTATTGACCATCAAGCAATGGATGACAAGGTAACCCTCCGCCTCGACGGGTCTCCACGCATGACTGCCAGGGGCATACTCGATCATCCCGATATCACCGAATTCGCGTGAGCGGAGCACCTTGAACCTCAAGCCTTCCGCGTAGCGCTTCTTGAGCCAATCCAACTTGCGACGACGTCCTTCGTTCTTGCCGCTCTTGTAGCGGCAGATGCCACAACCGCCGATGTTGTCCGCATTGGTGTCGACAATCTCGTACTCTCTCATCCTGATCCTCCGCTCGCTCTTGCCAAACGTAGCCGTTCAACCCCTTAACGATTGGTGCAACCTGGGGAAAAACCGCCCCACTCGATTCATATATTGCCGATACTCGTCGCCATATCGCTCGATCAGCTTCTCCTCCTCCTGCCATGTGCGAAACACGGCCAGCGCCCACAGGAATCCAGCCATTGTTGCAACAAACCAATTCGACATAAACAAACTTATGCCCATTGCTTCGACGAGAAAGGTGCTGTACAGCGGGTGTCGCACCCACCGATACGGCCCGGTCGTGACCAAGGTGTGCTGTTGCTTGGGTACAACGGCAAACGCGAAGTTTCTGCCCAGGCTCTTAAGGCTCCAAGTAGCCAATATCGCTCCAAACAGGACGATCACCGCGCCGCCCCATCTCACCAAGGCGGGCAAATCGACGGCGGACCACGCCATCCATGTCGGTTCGGTCAAGTAGGTCACAACACTGGCGCAGTAACCGAAGTAGAACGAGCCTAGTACGACGGAAAGCGGGATGCCCTCGTCACGGCGACGGAAGATGGTGGCTCCTGCCTTCGCTCTCCACATATAGTAGAGGCTCGCGACAGACTGAATGAATGCCACGACAAGCAACGTAAATCGAAAGGAATCTTCTGTAGCCACGCCCGTCTCCCGCGATACGAGAACTCACGACCGTGCTGATGCCGACAATCATGACTTATATTATCCGTCCGCAGACGGCCTGTCAATGGAAAGTGAAAACGAAGTGACGGAGATTCGTCGGTGTGACGCCCACCTTCCTCCCAAGTTCCACAGCCGCATTGCCTGGGCACGGAGCCGGGCACTGCCGCGCAGTCCCCCTTCCGAAGAATACCAGCGACCTCTGTTGGAAATAATCGGTTACTCCTTCACCGTCGCCTGCAGCATGTAGACGTTGTTGGCCGAATCCTTGCCTTCCCAGTAGAGATAGAACTCGCGCCGTTCACCACCGGCCGTCAAGCCCTTGTCCTTGATTGCTTTCTCCAGCGCCTGGTAGGCCTGAGCAATGCTCGTCAACGGGCCAACATAGATCAGCGACGCCGTGCGCTTGCCTTCGACTTGCGCACTTTGGCATCGCCGACGGGCTTGGCCTCGCCCTCGGTGGGCGCGCCAACCTGGATCGAAATCGGCGCATCGGGCTTGGTCATCGTGTAGATGGCCACCGGCCCGCCAATGTCCACGACCTTGCCCTCTTTTATCGCCGCTTCAAGCTTGCCCATGAGTTGGCCCATGACTATGGGCATCTGCTCCATCTTGGCCGAGCCGGAAACGTAGAAGTAGTCGAAGCCCTTGGAGTCCTGGATGCGCACCTGGCTGATGATGAACGGCGGATCGGGCACTTTGGCAGCGGGCTTGGGTTCCTCGCCGGCAAAGGCGATGGAAGCGGCAGTTGCGACGGCGAGCAGTGAGAAGGTGATCTGGCGAAGCATGGAACACTCCTTTCTGGTTAGAACAACCTTTCTGATTAGGGATACTAGGATTACTAGAGGGACGGACCATATTTTTCCACAAGCCATTGCGCGACCACCGGTCCGGGATGCTGTTCAGCTCACACGTTTCAAGGGTATACAGATATCGAATACAAATGTGCCTTCGGGATGGTCCGCAGCACTCTGCTGGTACAGTTCGTAGCATGGCTTGTCGTCACATTCATATCCGCCGTCAACAAGCCACCCGAACGCATTCTCCCATGCCTGCTGAAAACTGTCGCAATCCATCTCCACCTCGAAATGACACACGCCGTATGGGCCGCCGCTGATGGTCTGGACGGCGACTGGCCTGTCGGGGACCGTCCCGATGGGAACGCTTACGCACGCATCGACACGGCATCGGTCGGGCGGGGTGACTTCCGGATTGTCCCAGTAAACTCCAAGCATCACACCCGTCCCCAGATAGCCTCGCGGGGCCGCCCATGCCCTCAACTCGCCGAACGCTTGTTTGAAAGTCTCTTTGCCGTAAGGTCCCATCTTCCGTACATAGGCCACATGATACTCCGGCATCTCTCTGACTTCCCCATTCATTGCGTTCCTCCTTTCGTTGTTCACTGGACCAATCAGTGGAATATCAGAATTGTACATCGCCTGGAGCGACAATGCGTTTTCTCTCTTGCCAGCTTTGTTTCCCTTCTTGCTATTGCGATAAGCCGTGGGCGTCACGCCGAAGTGTTGACGGAAAGCCTTGGCAAAATTCTGGGAGCTGGAAAAGCCGCAATCCACTGCGATCTTGGTGATATCGTCACGAGAACTGGCTACAAGCCGGTTTGCAGCCCGCTCCAAACGAAGCCTCCGTGTGAACCCGGCGACCGTTTCACCAACCGCAGCCTTGAAGATCCTGTGGAAGTGAAACTCGGAGAAAGGAGCCGCCCGGGCAATCTCTTGCAGAGAGAGATCCCGGTCCAGATTTCGGCTAATGTAGTCCATGGCGCGGCAAACGCGCTTCCTGTACTCCAGTGCCGTGTGTTGTGCTACCTTGCCACGTTCCATGTGCGTTCCCTGAATCCGCTCCTGTGCCAGTAGTCGAAGTCGTAATCACCCCGGCCGGCCTATCACCGGCGAGGATCCGTTGGTATTCCGGCCGGCGTGGCGGGCTATGGCCATCGCTGCTGACGGTGCATTGTAGACGAACGTTCCTGTCCGTCAAGCGTTTCGAGTCCGCTTGAGCAGTTAGCGGTTCCCGCGAGATTCCGTCTGAAATCGTCGGATAGCGCTGGCGTGATATGCCGAACGGACGGAGGCGATCCGAAGGAAATCGGACGCGGCACTGCAGCGCTAACATCGACTGCGTAAGCCGTCCCAATTAACCTTCGAATTCCGCAACTTGGACACTATTGTCTCATTCAGAATTATCATCGGAAAGAAAAAGTCCGAAAATGCCGACTCGTCAATCAAAATCCCATCTTCCCGTTGTGGCAGAGGTAATTGGAAAGCACGTTTCCATTGTAATCGAGATCGCAACGTCCAGATCCCGACGCTTTTTCTCGCTCATCGCACTTCCTCCTTCCCTCTCATGGTGATGAAACTGGAGGAAACTGTCACCCTACCTTGATCATTGTGCCATTTGGGCTGAAACACTAAACCACTTACCACCAAACACTAACCTATTCCCCCCTGAAAACCCTCCATCATCCAACAATTCCCCTTTTTCACGAAAATCCATTTCACACAAAAACCGCCAAAAACGACCAAAAACACCAAAACTGACCAACAATTGCATTTCCAACTTGTAACTTTTTTATAGTGTATTTACCCCTATCACTTTTCATATCTCTTTATCACGCAACCACTTCACTCCGCCCCCCTTGTTGTGTTCGACTAAATCATCAATTTTCGACTTTTATGAAATAATTCATTTTCAAAAACTCACTGAGGAAAAATCCCAACTCCTTAACCCACAAATCACTTGAGTATATCGCCCTCCTACAAAACCCGCTGCTTTCTTTCGCAGCACTAAAATGCCCAAAAAACCGGCACCATAACCCCTTATTTTCCAATCCCTTAACCCCCGCCCCCAAAGACCAAAAAAATTTTTCTCCGTATCCCGGAAACAATTCCTAACCCCCTGCCGATAAACCCGAACCCTGAATCCCGAACCCTGAACCCTGAACCCTATTCTTCGATCGTGGTTCGGCCGGTGGCAACGTCGAATTCGTAGATCGCCGGCACGAGCATGGCGGCGGTGGTGAATCCGTAGGCGGCGACCATGGAGAGGAACACGGCCAGCGTGGCGCCCAGCAGGTAGCTGGTGATGGCGTAGAACGTGGCAAAGGGGCAGAGGAAGGAGGCCACGCCGATGGCCGTGGACGGGTTTCGCAAGCCGAGGACCACGTACAGGCCCACGCCGCCCAGGACCATGTATGCGAAGAACGGCACGAATTGGGCCTGGAACGATCCGCTGAAGGCCAGCATGATTCTCATGCAGGCGGCCACACCCACGGTGAGAAAGAAGACGGTGCCCAGGCTGGCGGCGATTGCGCTGCCCGAGTTGGCATAGGTTATTCCGGCATGGATCCCCAAAACCGCCACGAAAACATAGAGCACGATCAGGCCGAGCATTAAAAAGATGGTGTTTTCCAGGCCGATTGCATCGCTCAAACGCAAATACAAGCACAATAAAAGCGGCAGGAGGATCATTTCCTTGGAGTTGTATAAAACTCCGCCCAGTTTGCCGAAAACGATTTCCTTGGGCGTTAAATCGGTGACTAAAAGCAGGTCCAGCGCCCGCACATCCCGCTCGCTCGTTAGCGAGGTGACGGCCTGGGCATTGACCAGAATCAGGCTCAGCAGAAACAGCGGGCCCAGAGTCAAGGCCGCGTGCGACGCATAGGCGGCTTGTCCTTGCCGGGCCATCCAATACAAGCTGCCGGCGGCCAGGGCAAACAGCAGCAGGTACGCCAGGCGGATGATTAAAATCCTCCGCCCGTACGCCCAGGTGCGTATTTCGCGCCAGATTATGGGATTGTCCCATACCGGCCGAGTACGCGCGAGGAATTTAGTCCCCTCTACCGACCAACCTTCGGTTGGTGCCCGGAGAGGGCTAGGGTGAGGGCGACTCATATTGGCCGCACCTTGATCGGCTTCGATTTTGCTCTGGAAGATGCTTTTTTGCCGCAGTGCGTCATCCTCGGGCGGAGCAGGCGCATATTCCCGCGACGGATTCCACACCCGCACCATGCCGATGGCGACTGCATTCAGCAAAACTGCGATGCCCAGCGAGGAAAGCAGATACAAATTGATGGAACTGCCCAGCGCGCCCAAAGCGGGCTGCTCTCGGATGTAGGGTTGGACGGCTTCGAGAATCGCCCGCCACGGGCTCATGCCGGAGGCCAAAACCTGGCAGGGAATGCCGCCGATATTGTCTCCAAACGCCCCGGCGGCCACGATCTCCCAACCGGCCACCCACAGCACCAGCAGCAGCACGGTGAGGGCCAGGGCCTGAAAGGTCTTTTCCCGCCACAGGGCCAAAACCGATCCCAAACTTCCGCAGGCCAACACGCTGGACAAGGTGACGGCAAAAGCCCAGGCGATCTGCCCGTAGGAGATGCCGCCCAGCAGGGCCGCCGCCATGAACAGGGGAACCGCCGCGGCGAGCATAACCAGCACGTTCAAGACGCTGGCCAAAAGTTTCCCCAGCACCAATTCGCCGTTGGAAAGATTGGTCAAAAGCAGGAGCACGAGCGTGCGCCGGTCTTTTTCATGCGCCACTGCCGCCGCGGCCAGGAGGGCCGAAAAAAAGGCCGCCCACACCAATTGCAATGGGGCCAAAATCTGGAACAAAATCGCCCCAAACCGGGCCAGGTCCCCGATGTCCTGCACCTTTTGCGTCCCGTAAAGCACCAGCCATGCCGTAAAGATCAGCATCAACAGCACGGCCACGTAGGCGGTTCGCGCAATATAAAGCCGCATCCGCCTGGGTGCAATCACAACCTCGCGCTGAAACACCGGTCCCACGAACAACGCCGCTCTCCAAAATCGGGGATCTTTACTGAATTCCCATTACCCCAATCATACCACAACCGGCCGGACGGGTAGAGACGGCCATCCTTGATTGAAAAATTGGAAATCTTTGCAGACCGATTGACTCGGAAGCATTAAGCCGGCCGGGCTCTTGACACAATTTTCGAGCCTGCACGCGCCTATCGCTCGTAACTGGCCGGAGCTACGCCGTATGATGAAGTGGCGTCCGGAGTAGTGGCAATTCCGCCGGTCGTGGTCCCGGATTTGCCCGGAGTGTACGTGGTCACGCTCCCCGGCCGATATCCGCTGGCATCGTTCGAACTTCCCGCCGGCTGAGATGTGCTCGGCGGAACATAAGGGCTGGTCGGGCCCGAAGGCGTGGCGGTTGAATTGCCGGGCGGAAAACTGGAGCTGCTGCCAAATCCGTTGTTGCCCGCCGGCTTGGAACTGTCCGGCGTTGTGCTGGGCGGCGTATAACGACTGGCGGCGGTTGGATCGGATGTCGGCGCATACCGGTCGCCGAAGCGCTGCCGCCGTATACCGCCGACGCACCGGAAGTATTAGGAACATAGGAAGAGCCGTCCGCCGAGCGCGTATCGCCATAGCGATTATCGGCTGTAACTGGTGCCGTCGCAGCCGGGGTGGTAGATCGGTTGTAATTTGCGGGCGGCGATATACTCTGAACCGTGTTGCCATAGTTGGGCGTGGTTGCGGGCGTTGTCGGAGCGCTGCCGGTTGCAACACCGCCGGTCGATGGATATCTATCCGCGCTGCTGCCGTAGCTCGTCGCGGATGCAGGCATTGTCGAAGCGCTGCCGGTTGCAACATTGCCGGACGGCGAATATCGATCGCGCTGCGCCGTAACGGTCGCCGCTCGAACCATACCGATCGGCACTAGTACTGCGGTCCGGAATGCTGCCGTATCGATCGCTGGAACTGCCGTATCGGTCGGCGCCCGGAGAATTGTAACGATCACCGGCGACGCCGGCCGGATTTGTGCCAGATGGTAGCGGCGGGCGAACCGGATTGGAATAACCGCTATTGGGATAACTATTATTATAAGCCGTGGAAGGATAGCCGTTTACGGAATTGCCCGCACTCGCGGGAGCGCTCCCCGTCGATGCGAAAGGAGCTTGTTGCCTGCCCGCTAACGCGTCGGTGTATCCCGTTGTTCCATAAGGACCTTGTTGCGGCGTCAGAGATGCGTTGGAAGTCACGGAGTTAGTCGCGCTGGCGGTGTAAGCCGGCGGAGCGACCGAACCGTTGGGCGTCGAGGCCAGATAATTTGGCGTCCTGGCCGTGGCGGCAGTGGTTGCAGTCGCAGGATAAGAATATTGCGGCGCCGCGGCGCCGCCGGGTGTCGCGGCAGTTGCGGGGCTTTGATAAGCAGGCGCTATGCTCGTGGCCCCGGATGAATTGTTCGCCGCCAATGCGGACGGTTTTGACGGAACGCTGGCCGGGGGCGGATACGTGCTGGCTGTCGAAGAATTGGAAGAACTGAATGGATTGCTCTTCCAAAATGCCAGGTTGGGCATCGACCATTTGCCCCCACTGTAGCAGCCTGAAATTCCTATCGTCATTGCCAGCGCCAAAGCGCATTGTGATCTGGAAATACGCATAAAATTATCGTCCTTTACAATGGGGCGAGAAGAAATCCCTTCGGCCCACGACCTCCTTGTCATCCGCCCGAGTCGGGCGCCCTCATCCCTGAGGAAAATTTCAATATGCGAAAAGTCGAATACTGTAATTAATAGAATCGAACTACAGCACCTGATTGATTATTCGTTTTTTATCGGGTTTACGAATTAGACAAAATATCCTGCTGAAAAGACAAGTTTTAGGAAGACTTTACCGCGTCTTAAGCCCAAACGCAGGCGGATTTTATAAATACCCCACCGTTTTGGTCAATGGCAAAATGAGTGAAATATCTGACAAATGCACAATATGGGCAGAATAAACAATGCAGGCGGAGCCGTGACTTCGTTATCCAGCGGACTAAATCGAGTATATCAAGATGCCGACAATTGCCCCGCCCAGTATGAGCCATGCCGAATTTACACGATAACGAACATGCAATATCCCGCCCACAAGGGCCAAGAGAATGGTCGCAAGGTCCACGATCGCCGCCCGGCCCAGGTTCCAAGTCACCACGGCCATCAGTCCCAAAGAGGCCACGATCACGCCGTCGAGAAACGCGTTGGCCAGCGGCGATTCCCGCACCCGCGCGGTTATCGGACCTAACAGTGCGATAAACACAAAGGCCGGCAGAAAAATTCCAGCCGTGGCTACAAGCGCCCCCTGCCAACCGCCCAAAAGATATCCGATAAACGTCGCGGTCGTGAATACCGGTCCGGGCGTGACCTGCCCGACGGCGGTTGCATCCAAAAGTTGGCCGGTCGAAAGCCAGTGCCAGCGACTGACCAGGTCGGCCTGCAAAAAGGCAAGCAGCACATACCCGCTCCCATAAAGCACGGAACCCACTTTGAAAAAATATAAAAAAAGCGAATGCAGCGAAAACGGCGTTTCGGCCGAACCGCCCAGATTCTTGCTCATCGCGATCAAGCCCAGGATGCCGAAAACAAATACAAGCATCAGCAAGATCGATCTTAATGGAATTGGGGACTGGTCCAACTTGTGTGCAGCATCGGACGCCGACGGCGCGTTGGTCAGGTCATTTTGCTTAACTGGCTCCGTCCCCTTTTTCCGCCGCATCAATCCCCGGCGGATGCCTGCCGCGGCCCCGGCAATCAGTAAAAGGGCCAACGGATCCGCCCCCAAAAAACCGGCAATCACGATCAAAACTCCGAGCAGGGAAAGAAACCTGGTTTTCAAGGCCGTGCGGCCCAATCCCCAAAGCGCCCGGGCGACAATCACTATCACCACCGGTTTTATGCCATACAGCAAGCCCGCTGCCTGGGGTAGGCTGCCATAGCGGACATAGGCCCAGGCAATGGCCATGACCATGATCATTGCCGGCAGAATGAAACAGGTTCCGGCAATCGCCAGTCCCCGCCACCCGGCGCGTAAATACCCGATGTGGATGGCCATTTCCGTGGAATTCGGGCCGGGCAACAAGTTGACCACGCCCAAAAGGTCAAGAAATTTTTCCCGGCTAATCCAGCGCCGTCGGCGGACAAATTCATCCTCCATGAAGGCGATGTGTGCGGCCGGCCCGCCAAAGGCCGTCGTGCCCAATCGCAGAAAAACCAGCGCCAATTCCAAAAGGCCGGCCTTTTCCCCGGCTTGCGGCGCCGACGCGGATTGAATGCAATTGTTCATGTCTGCGGTTTATCGGGAAGGCGAAAAAACATGGCGTCCAGCGATATCGATCCCGCCCCGACGATCAGCAGAAATATCGCCCCTAAAAGCATGGCGAAATCGACCCGGGCTTCATGCGCCATGCCCCAAAATCCATATTGGCCGACCTTGGGCAAATTAAATATCCAATAACCATGTCCCAACAAGATGGGAATCTTGGTGGATATGATGGCGACTGAAATGTTGATGATCATGGGTATCGCCGCCAGCCGCGTTAAAAGCCCAAGTATAATCAGGCCCCCGCAGGCGATCTCAAACACGCCCACAAACGGGGCCATGACCTCAGGATATGGAATCCCGATCTTGACGAACCTTCCCGCCCCAAGGGCCTCGGAAAAAATAAACTTCTGCACGCCCTCTGATAAAAACACGCAGCCCACGATCAGCCGGATAAGAACCGTCGCCGCCGGCACCGGCTGGCAAAAAAAGTTTTGAGGATTTTCATCATCCGCTCCTCATTATCTCTCAAGTCCCCTCTCCCTTTGGGAGAGGGTTAGGGTGAGGGCTAAGAGAATTAATGTTTATGCTCTGTACAGCAGGCAATAATCATTTTGTATCATATACACAAGTCGGGAAATATCAATTGCCGCCTCCCCGGCCGTATGCTAAAATGCCGCAGGTTGACAGCCGTTTGCTTTACCCATATTTGTGCGGGATTTCTTTATGACAGATGCCGTGCCGATACAGAACGACAAAAGAGCGACGCTCGGCAAAATCGGGCTGGGGCTATCTCTAGTGCCCTGGCTAGTAGTTGCGATAATGATGATTCTGCAGCCCGGATGACGGTCCCCCTTCGCATTTCTCGGAGAAATGCTCGTACTTTTAGTGCCACCCGCGGCCCTGGTGACCAACATCGTGGCCGTCGTCCTGGACAAATTCAAGGCCTACGCCCGCTCAATTCCAATCCTTCATTCTTTATCTAAGGACTTCTAACAATATCTGGAGACCATCACCCTCGGCCCCTTTCCCACGACCAACCGACCATGCTCCGCATGGTGCCCGTCGGTGCCCGGCGAGGGTGGGATCGTTCGAGTTCCAAAGTTAATTCCCCCGATATCTCTGCGAGCGTTTGCGCCGAAGGCGCCGCTGCGATCTTTTTCAGGCTCGGTGCTGAAATCGACAAGTTCCAAAGTGCTGCGGCGGACTAGGCGGCCATTGGCGTCGAGTTCCTTGGAGGTATGGCTGACGATGCCGCCGGGTATTTCAGGACAAATGGCCGCCAGCGTGCAGATCGTGCCCTTGGCGGTCTTTTGCACGGTCTTTACATAGGCCGCGCCGTGCAACAGGCCCGATATTTTGCAGGGCATGTCCAGGGCCTGGACCATAACGCTGGTTTCGCCGATGTTTTTGCCATCGGCGTCGCTGGTCACGCTCTCGCGTTTCAAGACGTATGGCGGCACCGCGGCGGAATAATAAATCGTGGCGATAGTTTTGCCGCCGGCATTGGGCGATTCGATCTGGCGCACCTGGCAGGGAAAGATCCGCTCTTCGATCTTCACCTGGCCGGCGGCGGGCTCTTTGATTTTCAGCCCCGGCGATTGTTGTTCGCCGTAATAATTCTGTTTGATGATTTGCGGTTCGCCGTCGATACGCCTTCCGGCCATTTCCACATAAACCCGCATTTCCAGGGTTACGCCGTCGTCGTCGTTGTCGAGCAACGTGGTTTTGCAGTCGCTGGTGCTTGTCCCGGCGGCTGCGCCTTGTTCGCTGAAGTTTTCTGTAACCACGCGCACCAGTTTCCAGGCCCCGGGCTCGAACTTACCCCAGGGATGGAGTTGCTGGGGAGGGGGCGTTTCCTGGGCCCGGCGCAACTCACCAGGAAACATGCAATCATTGCCACGATCAACGCGCTTTTCATTTCCGCAAAGCGGCCGAGTAGCAGGCTGTTCCTCCTTCGTGCCGGAACAACACGCGATGTACGCCGCCTACATCGAACGGTACACGGAGTGTGCCTGCTGCATTGGATAAGGCACATTTTTAAGCCCTTATGCTGATGTCAAAGATTTTTGCGGTCCGTCACGGTTTACTCAAGGCTTCCAAGGCCGAGAGCATCTCGATGTCTTGGCGGGGGAACACGCTGCGCAGATCCAAGAGCAGCCGGTCTTCGCGCACCCGGCCCACAACCGCAGGCACACCGGTCCGCAACGCCGCGGCCAGCCGGTCTACCGACCACGACGCCGGCTTAAGCGCCACGCACCAGGTTTTCAACTGCTGGGTTGGGATCGATCCGCCGCCAAGATAAGTAACGTCGCATATCGCCTCGGCCGAAGCGATCAAGGTCTTAAGCGCCGCCATTTGCGGGGCCAATCGCTCGGCACGGTTTTTGAGATTTTCCTCGGACGTAGTTAAGAGTCGCAATAGCGGCACAGCCAGCCGGGCCTTTTCCGCATCGCGGTAAAGACGCAGCGTGGCGGCCAGGGCGGCCAGTGTGATCTTATCGACCCTAAGCGCCCGGGCCAACGGATGCCGTTCGATTTTTTCCAAGAGCGATTTTCGCCCGGCGATTATCCCGCATTGCGGGCCGCCGAAAAGTTTGTCGCCGCTAAAGAGCACCACGTCCGCACCCGCGCGGATGCTTTCGCTCGCCACAGGTTCGCCGCGGAAACCGAAGCGGTCGAAATCTACCATCGCCCCGGAGCCGATGTCGTGGATCACCGGCAGCTTGTGTTTCCGTCCCAGTTCGACCAACTCCGGCAGTTCCACGCTTTCGGTAAAGCCCACCACCACGAAATTGCTGGGATGAACCAGGAGCAAGGCGGCGGTCTGCTCGCCGATTGCCCGAACATAGTCGGAAAGATGGGTCTTGTTGGTCGAGCCCACCTCGCGGAGCACCGCGCCGCTGGCTGCCATCACTTCAGGCAGACGAAAGCTGCCGCCGATCTCGATCAATTGACCGCGCGACACGATCACCTCCCGCCCGGCGGCCAGGGCGGCCAGCGTAAGCATGGTTGCCCCGGCGTTGTTGTTCACCGCCGTCGCCGCTTCAGCCCCGGTCAGTTCCCTAAGCAGGCCTTCCACGGCCAAAGTGCGGTGCGAGCGCCGGCCGGTGGGCAAGTCCATTTCCACGCTGGCATAATCCCGGGCTACGGAGGTCATCTCGGCTATCGCTTCGTCGGCCAGCGGAGAACGCCCCAGCCCGGTGTGCAAAAGAATGCCGGTGGCGTTTATCACCGGACGCAGCAAAGGCGTTTCGCCTTCCATGATCCGCCGGGCGATCCGCTCGGCCAGGTCCGGAACGTTGGGCAGCGTCATCTCCGCCGCGGCGGTCTGCACTTCCACGCGCATTTCGTCCAGCGCCTGCGCACCGCGCCCACCACGGCGTTGCGGCTGATCCTCTCGACCAGCGCCTTTAAAGGCGGGGCGTCCAACAACTCGCCGACCGAGGGAATATTTCGCAATGGATTGGGCGACATCGATGAAATAATTCAATATCAAGTTCCATAACAAACGTTTAGCAGCACGGAGATATTATGACATATAATGCATCTTTGGCCAAGTATGCCCTAAAAGGCGGAATATTATGTTAAAACGTTTCCGGGAAGGTAAAATATTAGGTGCATGAACAGCTTAATTTTGAAATTTCTACATATAATCGGGTTGTCAGATGAAGTTGCAATAATAGAAAAACTTAACTAGTATAGTGTAATGGGTAATCTTGAAAAACTAATACCCCAGATACTTTGTGGCAAGGCCGATGCGAATATTCACTTTATTGATCTTTGTGCTCTATTGATACATCTGGGTTTTTAAATAACGCATTAAAGGGAGCCATCACGTTTTTCGAAAAGCAGGTGTTGAAGAGAAAATAAACCTACAAAAAGACAATAATAAGGCAAAACCATTTCAAGTACGCCAAGTGCGGCAGGTAATTTTGAAATACAAGTTGGGAGAGATAAAGTGATGGATAAATACGAAATCATCATATATTGGAGTTCCGACGACGGCGCTTTTATTGCCGAAGTCCCTGAACTGCCGGGATGCATGGCCCATGGAACAAGTCACGAGCAAGCGTTGGGGAATATTAAAGCCGCCATAGATTTATGGATTCAAACGGCAAAAGAATTCAACGACCCAATTCCCCAGCCAAAAGGTCGAAAACTTGTCTATGCCTAAAGGCTCTATTAGGGCCTTATTGCAATCCCGCTTCTTTAGCCGTGGGAAACTTGTCGTCCTGGACCCTGTCGCGCAACTCGGCCTGCTTCGATCTTAATCCGACCCTGGCCGGAATGTTGCGCACTGCCGCAGGCAATAAACTGCAACCTGCATGAGATAGGCACAAACAAGCCGCCAACCCTGACGCCGCCAATAAAGTCCTTGTTCTACAACTGCTAAACATTTTGCCTTGCTCGTAAGCAGCAATCATGCGCATGCTCCAAGGTGAGCGATGTTGCTAATCCAAACGCTGCTGGTTTATCCAATCGCTGGGACTGGTCTGTTTCTTGGTCTCTTCCTTGTGAAACATCGAGGAGAACCAGGACGGTTTCGACTCTTCCTTGGCTGGCTTGAAGTAGGGATTGGTGGGCGTGACCGTCTTTTGGGACGGCGATTTTTTCATTGACAATGCGTCGCCTACATTACTGAAAAATTTCTTCGTGCCCGTGGCCACTTTGCTCAGCACCGAGGGTTGGGGCTTCTTTTGTATAAGCGGATTTTTTTTCGCGTTGCTCTGGCCGTCGGGCGACAACATCGGCGCGGACGATTCGTCGCCTGGTGCCGGTCGATCGCCCACCAGAAAACTAAACGCCAAAACCAGCATGAAAATGCGGGCAATTCGAATGATCATGACGAACCTCTTCGATTTGCTTTTTGACAAGATCCAATAATCAAAAAACCGGCCGCCCGGCAATTTGGCCGGAGTGCCTATAACTTCGGGATCAGAACCGTGGAAAAGATTTTTATGTTGGATTTGTGGCGGAAGTGTCCCAAAAAAATTCGCATCTGTCCAGGTCTTTTTTTCGCGAAAAAAACGTGCTGGTCTTGCGTATTCTGCCCAATTTATGCACATCTATTCGAAACTACCCCATAACACTGTTTATGGGGGGGATGGGAGTATCGAGTACGCCGGCCCATTGTCAGTTTTTATGTTTCCAATTATTATGGGAAAAGTTTTTATATAGACCCTTTCTATTGGCGGCCGCACAATGTTGAAACAGCGTATCGGATTTATCGGCGCCGGAAATATGGCCATGGCGCTTGGGCAGGGGTTCGTCCGCGCAGGGCTGACAAAGGGCGCGACTCTCCTCGCGGCAGATCCCAGCGAAACCGCCCGCACAAAATTCGCTCAGGCCACCGGCGGCCAGGCCATCGAGGACAACGTCGCCGTCGCCGGAAAATCGGACGTGCTGTTTCTGGCGGTCAAGCCGCAATACATGGCCGCCGTCGCCACTGAGCTGGCCGGCAAAATCCCCGCCGCCACGCTCGTTGTCTCTATCGCCGCCGGCGTGCGCCTGGCACGCCTGGCCGGCTGGCTGGGCCAGTCCGTGCGCCTGGTCCGGGTAATGCCCAACACTCCCTGCCTCATAGGCGAAGGAGCCTGCGGATATTGCCTCGGCGAACTAGCCACCCCGGAAGACGGCGAACTGGTGGGCAAACTCCTGGAAGCCGTGGGCACCGCCTGGCAGGTCGAAGAAAAACTGCTCGACGCCGTAACCGGCCTGTCCGGCTCCGGCCCCGCGTTTGTCTATATGATTATCGAGGCCCTAAGCGACGCCGGCGTGCGCATGGGCCTGCCCCGCCATATCGCCTCCTCCTTGGCCGCCGAAACCATCCGCGGCGCCGTCAACATGGTGCTTTCCACCGGCGAGCATCCGGCCGTGCTCAAGGACCGCGTCGCCAGCCCGGGCGGAACAACTATCGCCGGCCTGCAAGTCTTGGAGCAAGGCGCAGTCAGGGCCACGCTCATCGCCGCCGTCAAAGCCGCCACCGAACGATCCATCGAATTAGGAATTAAAGATTAAAAAATTGGAGCTACTATTTAGATCCTCATATTACATACTAATTTTTACATGCTCTTATTTAGCCCCCGGTGATTACACCGGGGGCCTGGTTGAATATAAATAAAAGTTGAATAACACTAAAAAAACCGTTCCCAGTCCCGCTGAAAACCGACAACCGAAAACTGTTGACTTACATATCATGTCCACTTTCGAAGACCATAATTACCGCTGGCGCGAGACGTATTTTGTGCTCTTCGACGCCAAAAAACGGCCCAAATTGCAATCCGTGGCCAAAAGCATCCAGGACCTCAACAGCCGCTACGAACTGAAAAACCTTAGCGCCGACGAGCACGAGCGCATCGAATCGCTAACGATAATCTCCCCCGAAGACTACGCCGCGCTGGATATCTGCTTTACCAGCGGCGACGAGGTGCGCGAACAGGCCGCCGCCCTGGTCGCAGACCTGAAAAAATCAGCCGGCGACACCGGCGCCGAAATACCGGAGCAAAAACTCCTCTCCTACAACGGCCGCTTCGACGTCCTGCACTTCGAACGCATCGGCGAAACCTCCGACGAGGAAGACGACGAAATGCTCGATCCCAGCGCGCTTTTAATCGTCCTGGAAACGCTGGCCAAACTCACCGGCGGCGTCGCCGTCGACCCCCAGTCCGGCACGATCTTAGATAATGCAGAATGATGAATGCTGAATGTTGAATTTTCCAATGAAACCGCTTGCGGTTTCGCGCTGACCACCGTCCAACGCCCACTGCCAAATAACTGAAAACTGTAAACTGACAACTAAAAACTACCCATGCTGGCCAAAGACATCAAACGCGGACACATCGTAAACTACAACGGCGCACCCTGCATGATCGAGACCATCAACGTGCAAAGCCCATCCGCGCGGGGCGGCCACGCTCTATAAATTCAAGGCCCGAAACCTCATCACCAAGCAGAAAGTCAACATCACGCTTAAAGGCCCTGATTCACTCCCCGAGGCCGATTTTGCCAAGCGCCCCGTGAAATACATGTATTCCGACCCCGCCGAAGTGCATTTCCTCGACCAGGAAGACTACAACGATTACGCCCTGCCCAAGGCCGACCTGCAAGAAGAATTAAATTATCTTACCGAAAACCTCGAGGGCGTGATGGCCTTGATCTACAACGACCAGTGCGTGGGCATCCAACTCCCCCTCACCGTGGAGC
Source organism: Pirellulales bacterium (assembly GCA_963838495.1). Classification (GTDB taxonomy): domain Bacteria; phylum Planctomycetota; class Planctomycetia; order Pirellulales; family Thermoguttaceae; genus JBEKIK01. The sequence continues at coordinate 647,840 of CAWIRC010000002.1, forward strand.
TAAAAGTCGTGGAGTGCGACCCGGGCATCAAAGGCGCCTCCGCCACCGCACGCACAAAACCCGCCAAACTCGAAACCGGACTCGTCGTCCAAGTGCCCGAATACCTCTCCCAAGGCGAAACCATCAAGGTCGATACCCGCAACGCGGCCTACATTTCCCGGGCGTAATTTTATGATCGAATGATTCACTTTCATTCTGTTCGTTTGAACGGCCGGCGGTTTTCGTCACTCGTCAACTTGAACGACTCCGGCATGGGGAGATTAAGAATTTGCACTAAGAGCATCAGCACGCCGAGGATGATGGTCAGTATCGGCACCTCTTGATCGATCGGCAGTTTACCCATCTGGCGCAGCAGCGAGCAGACCGATCCGATCATCAAGAACGGGCCGACAACGACTGTTAATTTGTTGACGCCGCCCAGCAGCAGTGTAATTATGCCCACCGCCGCCAGCCCCACGGTCCAAATCCAGTCCACGCCCGGCATTATTTCCAGGATGTTCAACAGCCAGGTAACGCCCAGGGCAATGACCAAAATCGGCGCAATAAGATCTTTTAGTTTCATATTTTCCTTTCTAATTTTATGACCGATATTTCCATGATCTGAACTCATTTAAAAATATTTTACATCGACAACATCAACCACGTCAAAAACACGGCAAAGGCAAGCAAAGCCAAGCTTATAAGTAAACCAAAGACCGCTCTCGCCGTCTCTTTAAGTCTGCTGGAAATCCAACCGGTTAAAACAGCGAGCACGATGCCGACGGGCAATGTCCAATGCCACCTTAAACCAAACAATAACGAAGCCTGCCATGATGCCGGATTTTCCGGATCCTGGACCATGCCTGCGATCCGGGGACATACGACTCCGGCAAAAAACGCGAGAAAAATCATTGCAACTCCCTGCAGGATCGCAATTTTACTCAATGCTCGACCAGTGTGTTTTCCATTAGCGTCCATTTTATTCCTCGGTTATTCTTCAATTTCCTCCACGCGACTTATTGAACTCCCATGAGCGAAGCGGGTGGAAACTTGCTCGCCGGGGCTTAACTCTCCGGCGGCGCGAATCACCCGGCCGTCGGATATGCGCTCGGTTATGCTGTAGCCACGACCCAACACGGCCAAGGGGCTGAGCGACTCCAGCCGCGATGCGAAGGCCTCGTTCTTATGCCGGGCAAGTTCCAGCAGGCGGCGGATCGAACGGTGCGCGTGCTCACTTAATTCATCCACCTGCCGCGTAAGATCGTAGATAAGCTGGAACGGACGGCGAAAGGCATGGTGCCGCTTAATTGCGTCCAGGCGCGTTCGGGCCGCAAGCGCGGGACCGCAATGCCGCCGTCAATCGTTTTTGAATCTGCCCGAGTCCGGCCGAAAGTTCCTCCGCGGCCGGGGCCACCAGTTCCGCCGCCTCGCTGGGCGTTAGCGCCCGCAGATCGGCGGCCAGGTCGGAAAGCGTCACGTCGATTTCATGTCCCACGGCCGAGATGACCGGTATCCGCGAGGCGGCAATCGCCCGAACCACGATTTCCTCGTTAAATGCCCAAAGGTCTTCCAGGCTCCCGCCCCCGCGCGTGACCACCAGGCAATCGATGGGTCGGGCAAGCTGATTGAGCGTAGCAATGGCGGCCGCGATTTCCTCGGCCGCCCCTTCGCCCTGTACGCGAGCCGGCGCAATGAGCACGTCCGCACCGCGCCAACGCCGGGCAAGCACCTGCAGAAAATCGCGAATCGCCGCCCCGGTCGGACTTGTGACCACGGCTATCTGCCGCACAAAAGAGGGCAGGGGACGCTTGCGGGCAGGATCGAAAAGCCCTTCCCTGGCCAGCTTCTCCCGCAGTTGCCTAAGCGCCAGTTCCAACGCCCCCATGCCCTTGGGTTCGATCTCTTCGATAATCAGTTGATAACTGCCGCGCGGGGCATAAACTTCCAGCCGGCCTTTGCAAATCACTTCCAGCCCGTCGTGCATGTCGAAGCGGACACGCGACGCCACCGGCCGCCACATCGCCGCCCTGAGCTGCGCCCGCTCGTCCTTGAGCGTCAAATAGCAATGCCCCGACTGCGGACGGGAAAAGTTCGATATTTCGCCCGTCACCCAAACCCCCGGAAACGCCGCCTCCACCAGGTCCTTTACCTGCACGGTAAGTTCCCAAACCGAAAGCGGCCGCGCGGGAACAAGATCGTCGGAAAAATCAAGATGAAGCATCTTATTACTCAAAACAACGAATGACCGATGGAGCGCAACCGATATTGAAAATCCTTTTTCAGCTTCTCAATTTCTTCGCTCAAGACTCGCCGCTCATCGGGATCGGTGCATTGCTTGAGCCGGGCCCGCAATTGTTTGCGCTCAGCATTATATCGCTCGCGCAGGGCCTTCCCATAATTCTTGCCGCCTCCTGTCCAGAATTTCAGCTTCATGGTCACCTGCTCCCATAAACCCCAATGCCTTTATTGCCGGTTTGACGAGAGAATTCAATATAGTTGTTATTGTTTTTTTGTCCAGGGCATGGTCTTATTTAACCAGCGGCGCCCGCGGCGCTCGACATTCATCTGGCCGATCTTCCGCGTGCCCGATTCGGCCCAGGTTTCCGCTTCAAGCGTCAGTCGATTTAATAGGTTCTCGATCTTTTGGCGGAAATATTCTATTCCCTTGCGATCCAGGCCGGCGGGTATAAAAATTTCGCCGCTGGGAATGGCCCGGGCGCGGGAAAATGGGCGGGGAATGGCGAATTGGTCCCAGGCGCTTCTCACCCGCCAAGGCCGGTCGTATCCGCAACCCATCACCACCAGCGGCAGGCCGAGTTTGGAGGCCAGGTAGATCGAGCCCGGGGCCATCTTCCGCCGCGGGCCGCGCGGGCCGTCCGGCGTGATGGTCAGGTTCATCCGCCGGCTTATTTCCAGCATTTCGCGGACGGCCGCCACTCCGCCGCGATTAGTCGAGCCGCGGACAAACTCGAATCCCAGGTAATAAGCGGCGTAGGAAAGAATTTCCGCGTCGCGGTGCCTGCTTAAGAGCATAGCCATGTTGCAATGTCCGCGCAGATAAAGCGGAAAAAGAATGTACTCGTGCCAGAAGATGTAAATTTTTTTCCCGCTGCACTCGGGAAACACCGGATCGATCGACCGGTCGTAATAGGCAACCTTGTAGTCCAACGTGCTCATCCAGTTCCGCACGGCGGCCGACCCCAAAAGGCCTACGATTTTGTTCAAAAGCGGACTGGTGAGTTTCATGGAAGTGATCGGGTACAGGGGTCAGAAGTCAGGGCTCAGGTAGAAATTCAAAAATCGCGCATCGCGAAACCGTAAGCGGTTTCATTTATCCTTTCTCAATTCATCATTCTGCATTCTGAATTCATCATTTTTCTTCATTCCACTGGCCGGAAAAAACCTCCACCGCTTCACCGCTCATGTACACGTGATTGTCTGATTGGTTCCACTGGAGTTCCAAATCTCCGCCGGGCAGATGGGCGACGATGTTACGCCCGGTGCGGCCCGTAAGCGCGCCGGCCACGCAAACCGCGCAGGCCCCGGTGCCGCAAGCCAGGGTTTCGCCCGACCCCCGCTCCCAAACCCGCATCCGCACCTCGCCGGGCGAGAGGACCTGGACGAACTCGGCGTTCGTGCGCTTGGGAAAATGCGAATCGACTTCCACCCGCGGCCCGATCCCCAGCACCCACAGGTCCGTCGGCTCCTTCACAAAAGCCACGCAGTGCGGATTGCCCATGGAAACGCAGGTTACTTTAAGGACCTCTCCTCCGATTTTCAACGGTGCGTCGATCACGGGATCGCCGGACGATTTGCCGGCAAGAGTGGTGGGGATTCGCTCCGGCTCGAGGATCGGCTCGCCCATGTCCACGCGAACACGGCGCACCAGCCCATCGGAAATTTCCAATTCCAAACATAAAACGCCCCGGCCGGTTTCGATCCTAAGCGGCGAGCGCCGGCAGATGCCGTGGTCGTAAACGTACTTGGCCACGCAGCGCACGCCGTTGCCGCACATCTCCGCCTCGGACCCGTCGGCGTTGAACATCCGCATCCGGGCATCGGCCGTTTGGCTGGGGCAGATTAAAATCAACCCGTCGCCGCCTATACCGTAGTGCCGGTCGGATACCTTGCGCGCGCAACTCCGCGGCATCGGCCGGATAAGACTCTTCAAAACAATTTACATACACGTAGTCGTTGCCGGCGCCGTGCATTTTGGTGAATCGCATGGGCGTAATCCCGTATGAACCTATGACAACCGATAAGATATTATTTTAGAAAAAAACCGGCACGAGGGCAACCGCCTCATCCCTGATCCCTCAGCCCGTTATCCTGTCAGATCGAGCAGATTGCCGCTTTCGCCGGTTGTGTCGCGGCTTTTGGGCGGTTGCTTGGATGGATCATCGACGGAATTCGGATTTTTGGCAGCGAATTCCCAGGGCCGCCGGCCGTCGGCGTCGCGCTCGTCGGTCTGGTGGTCTTCGCCGTCGGTTTCGCCGATGCCCGCCGCCGCCTCGGCCTTTTTCTCGTAGACCGCCGTGCGGTGCTGTGCGCCTACGTCCTGGCCGGCGCGTTCAACGTCCGAACTCTTGGTCTGAGCCAGGGGCGTGCCCGCCGCGCTTACGTTCACTCCGCCTAAAGGGCCCACGCTGCTCATGAGAAATCAATCTCCCATTTTCGCCCGCCGTCCACTTCCCTTTAATTATAGGTCATAGGCCCAAGAAAATAACCGGATTTTTGAAAATCCTCCCGGAGCAAGCTCCGGGGCTAATTGATTGTCAGATAAGTAATGTCGCATTTTTTCATCGGAGCCGGGCCGTGTCGGCCCGGAAATGCCGGGGCGACACGCCCCGGCTCTGACTTGTTTTACAAAATTATTTTCCTGAGATTCAATAAACCCTTCTGCCCCAACATTGAATTAACCGGTTCACACTATCCACTGTTTGCTGTCCACTGCCCACTTTTCACTTTCACTCCTGCCGGCCGCCCTGCAATTGTTGCAGCGCCTGGTTGACGGCCGGGAATGCCTCCTTGCGGATATCGGGGTTTTGCAATGTGCCGCCCACATATATTTGCAGGAACTGTTCGCTGGCCCCGCGGAAGATCTGCTTGACCACCGGCAGGTCCAACTCGGCCTGGCCTACGCGGGTGGAAAAGTTCAGTTTCACGTTCGATTGAAAATCCATTTCGCCCTTGCCCCGCAGGCTGATGGCGTCGCCGTTAAAATCGATGCGGTCCAGATATATGTGCTCGCCCTCGATGCGGTAATCCATCGAGGCCGTGCTGAAGGCATTGCGGTCGGGCGCGGATGCTGAGAATCTTTAAGAGCGAAATCATCACCGGCAATTCATAGATGTCCGCGTCGGAAAGCGCTAGCGATCCCCGCCCGGACATTGCGTTGCGGCTCGCGCCCGCGCCGTGCAATTCGATGTTGGCCATGATCTTGCCTTGCAGACGCGGCCTGGGCTCCATGACTTCGGCGCCATGCGGGCCAGGTCGGCATGGGCAAGGACGGCGGCAAGGTGGTAGCGGGGCTCCGCGCCCAGGCTCACCTGCCCGTCGCCGTATATCGTGCCGCCGAACAGGTTCGCCGAAATCGAACGCGGCGTGCGCGGCGTGCCGTCGGCGTTCATTATCGGCGAGCCGTCCGCCGACTTGTCCACCAGGCTCCCCAACAGCACCCGCTGGTCGTCGATCAGGATCGGCCCCATCATATTCTTGAACTGGCAATCCTTGTAATTGAGCGACTCCAGGTTCAGTTCGCCGCGGCATAGGCATCTTTGCCCGTCCGATTGTCCCGAAAGCGTCACGGTCCCGAAAATATTCTCCAATCTCACTCCGCACTGCACCACGGTTTGAAAAATGTTGATCCGCACGTCGTCCCACTGGCAGCGCAAGGGCATGCCCGGCCGGCCGTCGTGCACGAGTTCCAGATTGCCGCAGAGATCTACGGGCCGGCCCGTGGGATTAAGCGTCAAAACGGCCTTTTTCAAGCCTTCCGGCAGGGCGAGAATCAGGTCGCGGTCCGGTTGCAGCCGGTCCACCGTCAGCCCCGCCAGGTACATGTCCCAGCCGCCGTCGGGCAGAAAATCGCAGTAACCCTCGCTGCGGATCGTTACGTTGCCGTGTTCGGCCTTGAACTGCTGCAAGGTTACGTGCCCGTCGCGATACAAGATCGCGCCTTGGAGCTTATCCATGCGATAGGGGAAATGCACCGGTTCGATGGAAGCGGTTTCGGTTTTCGGCTCCACGCGCACGCCCAGGCTGAGTTGCTTTTGTTCCGATAAATAACAAATCTGCGCCTGAAGATCGACCATGCCTTGCGGTTTCAGGTCGTTCCAAGCCTGCTGAATGGTCAGCGGCAGGGCATCGTGGAGTTCCTTGTCCAGGGGCACGTTTTTCGCCGCAAGGTTCAATGTGAACTTGTTCCCCTGAAGCGACGGCGTGAGATCCCCTTCGCCCGCGATTTGCGCGGAATCGTTCATGCCCTGCAAGTTTCTGAACCACCAGGAATGGTCGATCATTTCCAATTGGCCGCGAACGTTGTTTATCGGATAGGGAAACTTGCTGTAGCGGATCGTGCAACCGTTCGCCTCCAGGCGGAGGTGATGATGCAAGGGCTGGTCAGGAGCGTCGCGCCGGCAGCTATATTCAAAATTCACCGTCCCGCGCGGATTGAGCGACTGGGCCACCTCGCGCGGCTTCTCGGGCAGGGCCTTGACGATGTCTTTGTCTATCTGGATCTCTTCGCCCCTGGCCTCGAACCAGCCGCTCGGCCCGTTAAGCGGCCTGCGCACCTCGGCCTTCATCCGCACCGGCTGGCTGCCGCTGTAGGCCACGACATTCAAAGTCACAAGGTCGTTCTTCAGCTCCAAAGATCCTTTGCCGTGCTCCACGCGATAGGGAAATTTGTAATGCGTAAACGACATGTCCGAAAAGCTTATCGACGCCTCCGAAGTTTCCGGACGCCATGTCCGGCCGTCGAATTCCAGCGTCAAATCGGCGTCGATCACCCCGACGGGCCGGTACTTTTGCCATTGTTCCTGCAAGGCCTCGGGCAAAACGCCCAGCAACTGGCGGTCCAGTTCCAATTGCTTGATTTCCGCTGTAAGCCACATGGGACCCTTGGCCTCAAAGCCCGCGTGCCTCAGCGACATCTTAATCGTGGCCTGGTTCGAGCGGGCGGAAAGCTTGTCGATCACCACCCCGCCATTGTCCGCGGTGAACTTGATCTGTATGTCGGTCAGCGAATGGGGCAGGGGAAGAATCTGTTCATCGATCCGGCCGCCCGTCAATTGGCCCGCCACCTGAAACCTGAGCACGCCTCGGCTTTCGACTCGTAAGCCAGGCTGAAGCTCATTTGCCCCTCCGCCCGCAGCGCCCTCAGCATCGTGAATTTATCGGTTATCGGGCCGGGAAGGGAATCGTAAAGTTCGGGCGATACCTGCAAGCCTTCCACCTCGCCGCTTATGGAAAAACCCGGATTCGTGGCGTCGATCGTACCGTGGAATTCCACGCGGCGTAAATTCTCGCCCGAAAGCATCCCTTGCACGTTCCGCTTGCCTGCCGCGCCCGCATCCGATAAGACAACCGCAGCTGGACTTACAATCATGCTCAAATCCCGCAAAATCATCGTCCCGGCGCGGGGTTTCAAGGGATCGAATATTTCAACGGCGCCGTTCTCGATCGACACCTCCGGCGATTGGTCGCCGAATCGCGGCGGCGGAAAAAGCCTGGCCGCCCCCCATGTGCCGTCCAGGCGCCGCGCCACCCGAACCGTCGGCCGCCGAAGAGTTATATGGGCAACCACCGGCTCCCGGCAAATCAGCTCCTTCACGTCCGTCTGGCAGGAAAGGAACATCTCCTCCACGCAAAGCAATTCGGCACGGTCCTTCCGCCCCGGGTTCCAGGATGGAAAGATCGCGGACCCTGATGCCCTGGCCCGAAATCAATTCGGCGGAACCCACGATCACCTTCAAGCCGGGGTAATGCCGGGCAATTCGCGCCTCGATCGAGCGGCGTATCTCTTCATCTACCCGACGGTAAAAATAAGGCGCAGCCGCCACAATCCCGATGACGCAAGCGACCAGTCCCCACTTGAAGAAAAACCAGCAGAAGTTGATCAATCGACCAACGATAAGCAGATACCCTCCATGGTTTTAAAAGTTTTCGGTTTTCAGTTTACAGTTTTCAACTCATTCGATAATAAAAAATTTGGAGATATATAATGTAAAAAAGAAGCGATGCCTTCTCCCCATTGACACAAAATGGGCGAAATATGGTACCCTGGTAAGGCATTTAAGGTCAAGATGCTTTTTTTACCAAATCGGGTGAAAAATATTTACATGAATCGCTTAGCGGATATACTTTTGGACATCACCACTAGATAGCAATGCTGTCAAAATGGCTCAAAAAGGTTTTGAGATTATCCTAAAAGTCCCCTCTCCCTCCGGGAGAGGGCTAGGGTGAGGGCGGATTTTGCCGATCATTATCCATTTTTTAATTCAGTACCAATAATTGAGTTATGGGTTTTTTGATGGGCTCTTATTCAGGAGAAAAACCATGTCTTCTTTGCCCGCTTACGTGGCCTCGGCCCAAAGTGTTCCCCAGGCCAATCGCGCCCCATGGTATAAAAATACCGCCCCCACTTACGCCGGCATAATGCTCTGGTTCGTCTTCTGGCACCAGGTGCCGATGGGCAGCGCCCTTGACGCGGACAAACCTTATAGCCTGTTTGCAGGCGGAACCTTGGCCTGCGGATTGGGATATGCCTTTTTAGGGTTGATCATCGCCGCTTTGATCTGTCATTTCCTGTTTTATCTGGTTCCCGGATTGCTGGGCATGAAAACCGGCCTGCCGCTTTATATAGTGGGGACCTCGACATACGGCGTTAAGGGCGGTTTTTTGATGCCCGGTTTTTTGATGGGCCTTTTGCAATTCGGCTGGCTTGCGGTGAACGCCTTTTTCGCCGGCATTCTGCTTTGCGCCCCTTTTCATTACGGGGCCGGCACGCTTCCCCATGCCCTGGTGGCGGTCGTCTGGTCGCTCGCAGCCGCCTTTTTAGGGCTGAAAGGCATTAAATACGTGGCCAAAGTGGCCACCTTCCTGCCACTGATCCCCTTTGTCATCTTGATCATTCTTGCTGTTTGCACCATCGGCGGCGTAGGAAAATTCAATCCTCAATCGCTTGTCGATGCAAGTCTCAAAGTTGCCGTTGACGTCAAGGACTCCGCGGGCGAGGCGGTGAAACTTTATCCCCGGCAACCCCTGCCAATTAGCGGCGTGATTGCCCTGTTATGCACCTACGTGGTCGGATTTTTCGCCACGGCCGGGGCCGCCGGCTGCGATTTCGGCATGAACAGCCGCAACGCCAAAGACGTGCAACTCGGCGGCTTGGCGGGAATCGCCGGCGCGATCGTCTATGCCGGCGGACTTTCCTTGTTGATCGTCGCGGGCGTTCACGGGCTAGGCAAGGCCGCCGATCCAGCCGCCGTGCAAACCACCGCCCTCATGTCCGGCATCGTGGGCGAAAAATCGGCCGCCGTGCTTTGGTATCTCCTGGCGATAGCCGCTTTTCCACCCGCCTGCTTCTCTTCCTTCATAGCGGCCAACAGCTTTAAAACCACTTTGCCAAAAGTCAATCCCTTCATATCTTGCGGCATCGGCGCACTTGCGGCCATACTGCTGGCCGTAACCGGCTGGGCCGGCAACGCCATCGGCATGTTCAATCTTATCGGCGCTTCATTCGGCCCCGTATGCGGCGCGATGGCCGCCGATTATTTGCTCGCCGGACGAAAATGGGCCGGTCCCAGGGCCGGACTGAATCCGGCGGGCTGGATCTCTTGGATCATAGGCTTTGCCATAGGCGCGTTCAATCTGGTAGCCGGCTGGATTCCAGCCCTGGCCGATTATCGCGGCATTATTCCCATCCCGCCCCTGTCCGCGTTCATCGTGGGTTTCGCGCTCTATTACGCACTCGCCAGACTGGGCCTTGAAAGCAAAACCCTGGAACTGCCCGAATATTCGCCTATTTCATAAGGTTGGGTGGCATGCCCACGCTGGTCGTGGGCATGTTATCCCGAGAGTTTCACCGCATGGCCGCGCATGCGTGGCCATGGCACCCGCTACCAACCAACTTTTGGCTTGCGTGAGTTCCGACTTTTTGAAAAGTTTTTCCCTCGGCAAAATATTCCTTTTAATTACCATATTCCGCAATGCCGACAAGGTCTTCGCGATCGCACCGCCGCAAGTTCGCCAGAGTCGGCAGGAGCATACCATCTACCGCCTTAACAAGGCAAGTTGGCGCCGGTTCTTTGAACACGCCCCCGGCTTGGCCCCGATATTATTTAAGGAACGGTGCGGAGGTCGGAAAGCAGCGGCCTTGGGCGTCGTTCGTACCTATACCGCGGGGGTGCCCTGCAAGGAGGTCAGGGATTTTACTACAGCTAAGCATAAAGTTGGGTCGATTTATGAACGATCCGGCGGTCAGAGTGGCGCTCACGATCAGCATCTTTATTGGCTGCGTGTTTATTGCCATTGTGTTTCGGCCGGTTTTATCCATGCCTGCCGGGGCGGTGGCCGAGTTGAATGCCCCGCTTAGCATGCAGCATCAAAAGCAACTGCCGCCCTCCCTTTCCCGGGAACAATCGCTTGCCTCCCTCACGTCGGAGGCGCAAAAATCCTCGCTCGCCTCGTCGCTGCAAGGTCCGACGGTTCTTTTGCCGCTCGGTCCCCAGCAACCTGGGCCAAGTTCGCCGCCGCGCTGGCCGGCTTACTCCCCGGCGAACACGGCGCGTTGGGGCATGCCCATGGACATGATGCCCGCCGTGGCCCGACCAGCCGACGAACCGCAAACCCACAAAATCGTCAACGGCGACACATTGCAGGACTTGGCCGCCAGATATTTGGGCTCTGCCCTTCGAGCCGGCGAGATTTTTCAAGCCAACCGGGACGTGCTCACCGACCCCGAATTACTGCCCATCGGCGTGGAATTGAAAATCCCCGCCCGCAACGCCGCAAAATGACAACCGCACTCTCTAATCCCTAATCACCAATCCCCAATCCCTTATTGATGCGGCAGTTTGCGTTCTTTCCACAACCAGGTTTTCGCCGCGTCGTTCTTTACCAGGCGAAGATTCAAAAAAGCAAGAATGCTTTCCTCCACCTTTTTATCGGTCAACAGATTGGCGCCTTGCAGCTTGGTTTCCTGGGGGGTGAAGAAAAGATTCAGTTGATCGGCCTTTTTCTCGGGATCGGGCTTGGGCCGCTCGCGTTCAAAAATCGAATTGACCCGCATCGCTTCCTTCAGCGCCTTGTCGTCGTCCTTGCCCACCAGGATCAGCACGGAGATATCGTTCCGTACGTAGGAATTCTGCGCGGCGTGGCGTATGGAAATCCCTTTGAAGGAAGTCTCCGGCGAGAGCAACACCAGGGCCTTCACGAACTTGCCGAGTTTCAACGAGCCGTATTCGGGCGTCCCTTGATTGTATCCCACGGCGTCGTACCAGGCGAATTCCATGGCGATCGAAGCCCCCATTTCCGCCCCCACCACGCACAATTTGTCCAGGTTCAATTCGCCCGCGTTGTTTTTGTCCCAAAGAAAATCCTTGACGGCCGTCAAATCCTGCGTGACCATCAAGTTGAATTGGCCGGGCGATACGCGGCCGCGTCCAGCGTCTCGTCCTTGCCGCGAATGGTTCTCAGCCGCTTGCTGTCGCCGTGGCCGCGCAGATCGGCACCACCACCGCGTAACCTTTGGACTGGAGAAACGGCGCGAAATCCTTGGTATAATCCGTGCGATCGTGCTTGGCCCCGTATCCATGCAATAAAAGCACCGGTATCGATTCCTTGCCGTTGCCGCCCCGATAGTAGGTCGCCTTTATTTGCACGTTGTCGGCGGTCGGCAAAGTTATCTCTTCCGGCTTGGACAATTCCGACTCGGCGATCTTGGCCCCAGCGGCCGATTTCTGCGCGGGCTTGTTGTCCCCGGCGGCTATCAGCCTTGATGAAAAAACCCCGCAGAATAATAAACCGACAAAGAGCGCCGCCGCATTGATTCTTTTCCAACCGTCCGGCTGCGGCGTCGTGGCATTGTTGTTGTGCTCATAAATTCATATCCATGGCAAAAATGGAACGCTCTAGAGCATTTTCCAGTTCGGTGTAGCGGGTGCCATGGCCACGCTCGCGTGGCCATGGGGCATTTTTCTCCGGAAAACATGCCCACGATAAGCGTGGGCATGGCACCCAAAACGCTACACTTAAATTAGATGCGCTCTATGGCAAAGGATTTGCCCTACTCCTTTATGTTAAATACGCTTTCCCGCGGAGTCAACTTTCCAAGATCTGTCGATAGAGCGACAAGCACCCGCCGCGGGCGGGGTAGGGGACTCCGCACCATACGACCGTCATCGAAGGGCCGAATTGTCCTGGCCCAGGTCCGCATAAGGATCGTGACTGTAAAAATGCCGCGCGATCTGATCGGCCAGCACGCCCACGAACTCCCGGCGAAATTCTGTCTCCTGCACGTCCGACGTCTGTATGAACGTGTTCGGCGGGTATAACACCTGCGGCAAAATCTTTTCAAAAAGCACCTTGCCCCCGTCTTTGCAGTCGTAAACGCGTACTATCGCGTTGGCCTTGCCTTGATACAGCGTCTGCGCCTGGTGAATGCTGAACTTTTCCAGTTCCACCCCCACCACCACGTCGGCCTTCAGGGCCTTGCCCACCTCCACATATTCCTCCCACGTGTTCTCGTCGCACCACTTGTTCACCTTTTGCGCGTCCACGACCTTGATCCTCGGAACCCGCTCATTAAGCAGCTTGCTCATCTGCTGCACAAGGTCCCGGCTCACGCCGGAATTGGCATAATTCAAGTCGGCGGGCGGACGGCAGACCACCGCCACCTTTTTGCCTTTTAATCCCTTGTATTCGGGCTCCACGTCGTCGCCTCTGAATATGTACATCGCGGTTGCGATTGCGCTGCGGCAGCCGCCGGAAAACAATAAGCCCGCCGCCACGACCAACACGGCCGCTGCGACCGTAAATCGAATAGATGATCGATCCATGTCCATCGCACCACCTCATGATACTAAGCGGCCCCGTCTCATCGAAGGGCCGAATTGTCCTGGCCCAGGTCCGCATAAGGATCGTGACTGTAAAAATGCCGCGCGATCTGATCGGCCAGCACGCCCACGAACTCCCGGCGAAATTCCGTCTCCTGCACGTCCGACGTCTGTATGAACGTGTTCGGCGGGTATAACACCTGCGGCAAAATCTTTTCAAAAAGCACCTTGCCCCCGTCTTTGCAGTCGTATACGCGAACTATCGCGTTGGCCTTGCCTTGATACAGCGTCTGCGCCTGGTATATGCTGAACTTTTCCAGTTCCACCCCCACCACCACGTCGGCCTTCAGGGCCTTGCCCACCTCCACATATTCCTCCCACGCGTTCTCGTCGCACCACTTGTTCACCTTTTGCGCGTCCACGACCTTGATCCTCGGAACCCGCTCATTAAGCAGCTTGCTCATCTGCTGCACAAGGTCCCGGCTCACGCCGGAATTGGCGTAACTCAGTTCGGTGATCGGGCGGCAGACCACCGCCACCTTTTTGCCCTTCAGTCCGGGATAATCGGGATCTACGTCGGTGCCTTTGATCAGGTACAGGGCCGTGGTCAGCGCGCTCTGACATCCGCCGGAAAAGGACAAGGCCGCGACCGCAACCAAAACGGCCCCTACGGCCGCAAATCGAATAGAGGGACGATCCATCGTACTACCTCGTAATGCTGAAAATGGTGAAATTCTTTCCGGTCAAAACGGCGAATTCCCCGAATTTGGCGGAATTCATTATTTAACAAAAAGGCGAAATCCCCACTGGACAAGCGTTATCGCCAAAATCACCGCCGACACCCATCCCACAGCCGTGCCGTTGGGCTTCCACATCAGCCACCGGCCGCGGACTGCGGAAATCATCGACCACGGAGCGGCGACCATCGCCAGCACCGCCAGCAACACCCCGCCGCAGTTCGCCCGCAAGGCCCTCATAAGCTCTCCATGCATCAGCAAGGTCCAGGCGGTCGTCATGCCGCACGTCGGACATGGAATTCCGAATAACACCAGAAAAGAACAAGGCGGCAGCCCCAATTGCTGGTGCGTCCCGATCAAAAATGAGCTCGGCTTCAGCACCGCTGCCACCGCCAATAAAAAAACCAGGCCCAATCCAATCGCGCCCAGCACCACTCTAAGCTGGCCGGAAATCTCCTTTCGCTGGTTCTGATGGTATTCTGCCACGCCTGTGTACGATCATGTGGGGCCAAATGATAGCCGGAAACCCATTCCCCCGCAATACGAATTTCCCTAGTTTACCAGAGTGAAAATCTACAGTTAATATGCACAAATAAAGAAAAACAGGGAGGAGGGGGTGAAAAAGGAGATATTAAATAAAAACCGCTTGCGGTTTCGCGGGAACTATTGAAATCTATTCAAAATTGCAGTTAAAACGCCTATTCCATCTTCGAATCACTTCCTCGTGTTCGATGCCTTCGCCCGCATCCAGTTGACGCAAACCTTCATCCACCTTTTGACGAAAATACAATTCCGCCATGATGTCTTCGACGGATATGTCTTCCGGCAATCGTTCAATCATTTCAAGGACGGCTTGTTTAGTAGTCATGGGAAAAGCAAATAAGAAAAAAGAGTATACTGCCAAAATAATCGATATTTTTAAACCCGCTATTATTAATATAACATTCAGTTTTTCTAAATCAACATCATTTAGATGTACGTGTTTATTCTTCCAACTTTTTTGCGTCGGTTTCAGTTATGGAAATGCGGCGAATGGCGGTCGCTCGCCCGGTTTGCGGATCAACGTCGATGATCGAGCCCTGCAGGCGGAGGTCTTTTGCGGCCACTTCAAAATGCGTGGGGCGAAAGGTGCGGGCGGTCTCCATCACTTTGTCGATCCGCCGGCCAAGGATGCTCTCGAACGGCCCGGTCATGCCCACGTCGCACTGAAACGCCGTGCCGCGGGGAAGGATCTGCTCGTCGGCCGTGGCCACGTGGGTGTGGGTGCCCAGCACCGCGCTCACACGCCCGTCGAGCAAGCGGCCCATCAATTGCTTGTCGCTGGTGGCCTCGGCGTGAAAATCCAGCAATATCACGCGGACATCGGGCGGCAAGGAACCCAGTATCCGCTCGGCGGCTTGAAAAGGGCAGTCCACCGGAGGCATGAACACCCGCCCCAGCAACGTGAATATGGCCACGTCCACTTGTTGCCGAGTATGCAGCACGGCCAAGTCCCGGCCCGGGGCCGAGGCGGGGTAATTCCCCGGGCGCACGATCCGCCGCTCCGTTTGCAGCAAGGGGAAAATCTCCTTGCGCCGATACACGTGATCGCCCATCGTGATCCCGTCGATGCCGGCGGTTATAAGCTCTTGATATATTTCCGGAGTCAATCCGGACCCGCCCGCCGCGTTTTCCGCGTTGGCCACGACCATATCGAGCCCTTCGGCCGCGCAAAGGCCGGATAACCCGCATGCAGATCTGCCGCCCGGGTTTTCCCACGATGTCGCCGATAAAAAGTATTCGCACGGAAGTACGTTTTCAGTAGTCAGTTTTCAGTTCACAGTTTTTCATCGTGAAAGCCGCAAGCGGTTTATAATTCATCATTCTGCATTCTGAATTCCGCATTTCCTTACCTGGCCATCTCCACGTGCCTGGTTTCGCGGAGCACGGTCACCTTGATCTCGCCGGGATAGGTGAGTTGCTGCTCGAAGGCCTGCACGATGTCGTGGCAGATTTTGGCGGCCGATTCGTCGGTGGTGTCTTTTGCGCTGACCAGGACCCGCAGTTCGCGCCCGGCCTGGATGGCATAGGCCTGTTCCACGCCGGAGAATTTCGTGGCGATCGATTCCAGCTCCTCCATCCGCTTCACGTAGCGTTCCAGCGTTTCCCGCCGCGCCCCGGGACGCGATGCACTGCAGGCGTCGGCCGCCGCCACCAGCACCGTATACGGATTCTCGATCCTCAGGTCGTCGTGGTGGCCGAGTGCCGCGTGAATTACCTCGGGCGGTTCGCCGTAGCGCTTCAAAAGGTCGCCGCCGATTTTCGGATGCCCGCCCTCGGCCTCGTGGTCGGCCGCCTTGCCGATGTCGTGCAGCAGGCCGCAGCGCCGGGCGAGTTTGCCGTCCAGCCCCATTTCCTCGGCCAGCATCCCGGCGATAAAGGCCACCTCCACCGAATGCCGCAGCACGTTCTGGCTGTAGCTGGTGCGGAAATGCAAACGCCCCAGCAGGTTCACCAGCCGCTCGTGCAGGCCGTGGATTTCGGTCTCCTGGCAGGCCTGCTCGCCCAGCTTTTGGATGTGTTGTTCCAGTTCCCGCTGCGTGCCCACTACGATCTCCTCGATCCGCGCCGGGTGGATCCGCCCGTCGGCGATCAGTTTTTCCAGCGACATTCGGGCGACCTCGCGGCGGATCATGTCGAAGGCGCTGACGATCACCACGCCCGGCGTATCGTCGATGATCACGTCCACGCCCGTGGCCTTCTCGAAGGAGCGGATGTTCCGCCCTTCGCGGCCGATGATTCGGCCTTTCATCTCGTCGTTGGGAATGCCCACCGTGCTGGTCGTGGTCTCGGCGGTGTGCACGGCGGCGTAGCGCTGGATGGTCGACAAGAGGATTTCCCGCGACTTCTCCTCGCAAATTTCCGCCAGCATCTTTTCGTGGCGGAGGATGACCGCCCCGGTTTCCTGCTGCAATTGCTGGTCCAGGATTTCCAACAACCGCTTGGTGGCTTCTTCCTGGTTTAAGCCGCTGAGTTCGTGCAGGGTTTGCCGCTGCAAGTCGAGCAGCTTGGTCAGCTCCTCCTTGCGGCGGTTGGCGTCCTGGATGCGCTCGGTCAGCTTGCGCTGCGTGCCTTCCACCATTTTTTCCTGCTTGCGCAGTTCTTCGGCCTGTTCTTCCAGGGTGTCCTGGCGCTTGTCCAGCAGTCGTTCGCGTTCGTGAAGTTCGCCCCGCAGGCGGCGGAGCTCTTTTTCGCTCTCGGCCTGCTGCTGCAAGGCCAATTCCTTGATCTCCAACTCGGACTCGCGGCGGAGGTTCTCCACGTCCTGCTGGGCCTTGCGGACTGATCTCCCGGGCCTCCGATTCCGCGTCCCTGCGCCGCAGCCGGTCCAAAAGCCGGATCAGGAAAAAGGCCATCAAAAATACGGCCGGCACGCCGAATAGCACTATGAACACTAACTGAATGGGCGTTATCATGGATATACTTTCTGCAATTCATCCGCCGAGCGCCGTGATCCCTCGACTGCAAAGGAAATGTTCTTTCCCCAGCTTGTCCATAGACCATCAGCGGCCGAACTGCGAAGAATCGAAAGTCTAACGCGCACCGTTTAACCCCAAGCTTGGGGCCAGGGAGGAGGGAGTTTTGAAGAAATATGCGCAGTTTCCACCACAGAATAATCCGGCTGATAAGGACTTACACGCAAACGGCCGCAGCCATGGAGTGGTATAAAGGCAAGGGCCGGGCGCCGGCCCGATAATCCACTGAACTTTAATTCTGGCATTATAAGGCTGACTATCGTTCCACCGCTGCCGCAGCGATTTAGTCCAGGACGCATCGAATCACGAAGGAAACCGATCGTTCCCGTCTCGCCTCGTGCGCACGACCAAACACTCTCGGCGACGGCTCGCACGCCGCTAAAAAATCCCACCAACCACCGGATGAGTATCATTATCAGGTGCATGGTTGCATGAACCTTGAAGTTGGGCGGTTCTTGCTGCCAAAAACAAACTTCGTCAAAATTTCTCTTCCTCTAAGCATTTCAGACTTCGATCACCCTCAAGGACGACCAAAGGCGCTCGAACTAAATTTTTACTTATTTTCGTTCCGCGTTCGCCAAACCCCCCTATTGAGCAAAAAACCCATAGGTAATGGTCCGGCCGCGAATATAACATTACTCTTTCTAATCTTATCAGAGTCTTAAGAAACTGCAACTAGTATGAATGCCAACCGGTTGAGATAATCTGTGTAAGCCCGCTGGATAAACCGACTCTGCCGACCAAATAACCATATAGAGGGGGCGGGGCGGCTTAGTCCTGATACTTGCCCCCGCTGTTTTTATAATATTCAAAGTAAATCTCTATCCCGATTATCGCTGCCCACCGCCCACTGTCCACTGACCTCTGACCGGAAATGATTAATTAAAAATCCTGAACCCCGAACCCTGAACCCTAATCCATGCCCTTGCATCCCTTCGAAACACGTTTGGCCGTTCTATGGCCGCCCGACGAGTGGCTGGATTTGACCGTGCTTGTAGCAGTCTCCGGCGGGGCCGACAGCGTTGCACTGCTTCGCGCCGTAGCCGCCCTGAAAACCGGCGGCGCAGGCCGGCTCTGCGTAGCCCACTTTAATCATAAACTCCGCGCTCAGGCCGACGACGACCAGCGATTCGTCCTCGCCTTGTGCAATCAGCTCGGCTTATCCTGCGAAACCGGTTCCGGCGACGTGGCGCAGTTGGCCGCAGACGCGGGCGAAGGCATCGAACCCGCCGCACGCCGGGCGCGTTATGAATTTCTCAAACAAACCGCCGGCCGATTGGCGCTCGCTTCGTCCTCACCGCCCATACAGCCGACGACCAGGCCGAAACCATTTTGCACCGCATTATTCGCGGCACTGGCATCGCCGGCCTGGCCGGCATGTCCCGCTCGCGGCGCTTGGGACACGCCACGCTCCTCCGCACGCTTATCGGCGTCCGCCGCAGCGAAGTGGAAGAATATCTCCGCGATATTGGCCAGCCATTCCGCGACGATACCAGCAATGCCGACCGCCGCTTCACCCGAAACCGCATCCGCCACGAACTCCTGCCCCTGCTCAAGCGGCATTATAACCGGGGCGTTTCCGATTCGCTCCTCCGCCTCGGCGCACTGTCCGCCGACGTAAAAAACGTGATCGACGGCCTTGTTGATCAACTTCATGATCGAGTGGTACTGCATAAAAACCAAAACATCGTGGAAATTAACGCCGCCGCCTTGGCCGGCCAACCCCAATATCTATTGCGCGAACTCCTTGTGCTCGTCTGGCGCCGCCAATCCTGGCCCATGCGGGCCATGGGCTTTGTACAATGGAACCAACTTGCCCGCATGCTTTCCGAAAAGTCGCCCGCACCGCCCGCCGCCGCAACCAAGCAAACCTTCCCCGGCAACGTCCAAGCCGAACTCCGCGACAACATTTTGCGATTAACCCGCGCTGAATAATTCGACATGCCAAGCTATAATTATTTATCGCCCTGGTTCCCTCGCTGTCCTATGCTGGTATTTGATATCAGCCCAGCTTTAATGTTTGTCCCGGTTCAATGTTGCCCCGGAGGGGCAGTTGACATTAGCCCAGCAGTTCACTGCTGGGATACAATAACGCTTTACTATCCGTCAAGTCCCGTAGGGACGACCGAATGAAACCAGCCGAACTTCAACCGTCTCCATGTGACGGATGTGGAAGAAATCATCAGATTTAATCATCCTGGGCTAAATGTTTCCATCTAAATAAACGCTTTTGAAAGTAAAAAATGAACCAATCCGAACTCGAACAAGCCGTCTTGAACTTTATCGCCCGCCCGGAATATCGCCCCATGAAACCCCGGGCAATCGCCAAGCAACTGCATGTGTCGGAGGATCAGGTCGCCGACGTTAAACGGGCGGTCAAACGCCTCGTGCACCACGGCCGATTGCAGTACGGCTCCAATCACCTGGTAATGGGCCTCAAGCGCGAAGAAGGGGAAAGTCCCATTTTTGCCGGGCAAAAATCGGGACCGTCCCCGGGCCTGAAGAATCGCTCGGGCCGGATCACCGGCGTGTTCCAGCGCACGAAAAAGGGGTTCGGATTCGTCCGCCCTCACGGCGCGACTTCCGAAGAACGGGAAAAAACGGACATTTACATCCCGGCCGATCGGGCCGCCGACGCCTCGACCGGCGACACGGTGCTCGTGCAGCTTTTGAAGCGCCGCCCGGGCGAGCCGGGCCTGCGCGGCGAAATCGTCGAGATCATCGATCGCGAGACGCACCAGTTCGTGGGCACGTATTTCGAGTCCCGCGGCGCAGGCTACGTGCAAGTCGACGGCACGTTGTTCGCCCAGCCCATCTACGTCGGCGACCCGGGCGCAAAAACGCCCGCACCGACGACAAGGTAGTCTTCGACATGGTCCGCTTCCCCTCGCCCATTCACGACGGAGAAGGCGTGATTACCGAGGTCCTGGGCCCGGCCGGCAAGCCGGGCGTGGATACGCTCTCCATCCTCCGCGAGTTCGACCTGCCCGACGCCTTCCCCCGCGACGCCCTGGAAGAGGCCCGCACGGAAGCCGACAAGTTCGACGAGTCGATCCCCGCCGCCCGCCTGGATCTTACCGGCGAAGTGGTAATAACCATCGATCCCGAGGACGCCCGCGATTTCGACGACGCGATCTCGCTCAAACACACCGACGACGGCAACTGGCGCCTGGGCGTGCACATCGCCGACGTGACCCATTTCGTCCGCCCCAAAACCGCGCTCGACCGCGAGGCCCGAGGGCGCGCAACCAGCATCTACCTGCCCGACCGAGTCATCCCCATGCTCCCCGAGACAATCTCCAACAGCCTGGCCAGCCTCCAGCCGGGCAAAGTGCGCTACACCAAGTCGGCCATCATGGAATTCACCGCCGAGGGAATAAGAACCTCCACCGAACTGCACTCCTCGGCCATCAAAAGCGCCAAGCGGCTGACCTACGAGCAGGTCAACGGATTCTTAAGCGATCCCCAGGCCTGGCGGAAAAAACTGGGCCCAAAAGTCTTCTCGCTTTTAGGCCTGATGCGCGAACTTGCCCGCATCCTCCGCGCATGCCGCATGCGCAACGGCGCCTTGGAACTCACGTTGCCCGAGGTGAAAATCGACCTTGATAAAAGCGGACGCGTGGCCGGGGCGCACGTCGTCGAAAACACCGAAAGCCACCAGATCATCGAGGAATTCATGCTCGCCGCCAACGAGGCCGTGGCCGAGCGGCTTCGCGACAAGGACATCCGCTTCCTCCGCCGCATCCACCAATCGCCCAGCCCCAGGAAACTCAAGGCACTCACCGAGTTCGTCAAGGAACTGGGCTACGACGTGGCCAGCCTGGAAAGCCGCTTTGAACTGCAACGGCTTTTGAATATGTCCGCCGGCCGGCCCGACCAGCACGCCGTGAATTTCGCCCTCCTACGTTCGCTGCAACGCGCCGTTTACAGCCCCATGGAAGAGGGCCATTACGCCCTGGCCAGCGACTGCTACTGCCACTTCACCTCGCCCATCCGCCGCTATCCCGACCTGACCGTGCACCGGCTCGTCGAAGCGCTTTTGACGGGCAAAAAAATCCGCAACGACGTGGACGACCTGGTCATACTCGGCCAACATTGCTCCGACCGCGAGCAACGGGCCGAGGCCGCCGAACGTGAACTCACCAAACTCAAACTGCTAAGCTATCTGAGCGGGCGCATCGACCTGGAAATGGACGCCGTGGTGACCGGCGTAGAAAGTTTTGGCCTTTTCGTCGAGGGCCTGGAGCTGCCCGCCGAAGGACTGGTGCACGTCGATACGCTCACCGACGATCATTACCGCTTCGACCGCGCCAACCACACCCTGGCCGGCAGCCGCGCGGGCAACTCCTACCGCCTGGGCGACGTGCTAAAAGTCGCCGTCGCGCGGGTGGACATGGAGCGCCGCGAACTCGACTTCCGCCTGGTCGAGCGGAAGAAATCGGTTAAGGACATGAAGAGCGCGAAGAAAACAAAAGAGATGAAGCAGGGAAAGCAAGATATGGATTTGGCGAAGGCAAAGAAATCCGGCCCAGGAAAATCCCGTCACCGACGACGGTAATATCATTATTTGTTTGCCTACAATCGGGCACCATCTTAATGTCGGTCGGTGAGCGGGGTGGTTGTTCGATTGACGTTTTAGGATCTTCCTGCTATCATGAGGTGCGCGGAATTTAAGACGCTTCTTTTAGTGCAGGTTTGGGAGGTTCCTTATGGCAGATCCTTTGAATCCCCAAATTTCTCCTCTTACAGAAACAACTCTAGCCCCTGGCGTTCAATGGGCACAAAGCGACTCTCCGTCGTTGAAGAAAACCAAATTGGGATTATCGTTGATAACCCTTACTATTGTGATCAGTGTGATCGGTATATTAGCATTTAGTTTCGGCAGTGCTCTATTCATGGTCACTAAGTATTATGAATCAAATGGGATTAAGGTCACTATATCAGTCTTGTACATCCTAATGGATAGTTTACTCTTCGTCGTTGGACCATATTTCTGTCTTGCCGTACCTGCCGAATCCGGCGCCAAGGGATTTTTGGCCTGGTCCATTGTTCTTAGTCTGATTAGCATAATGAATTCGATTGTTTATATCATTGCACCCACGGCATTTCCCCCTATTGTTTTTTATGTCATTGGCATTTGTCCTTTTATCGGTTTTTTGTTGTTTCTGATCTTTATAAAGAAACTTTCTGAATATATAGGCCGGAACGATCTGGCTGCCCGCAGTAAAACTGTCCTAGTTGTCTTTCTGATTTATTCGGCGATTAATTTGATTTCCTTTTTGATGTCTCTAGCTTTAATGTACTTGGTAGCGATAGTTGCCATTATTGTTTTTCTTGTCATGTACTTTAGTCTACTCGACGCCCTTAGACTGTCGCTTGGAAAAGCTGATAAACCTGAAACTGCTTAGCGCACCTGCGTTCGTTCGATCAAGCGGGCAAGCAATTCCCGGGCGGCGCCGGTGGAGAGGGTATCGGCGGCGATTTGAGCGCATTTTTTTGGGGATGGATCGCGCCCGGCGGTCCATAATGCGGCGGCGGCGTTGGCTATGACGATGTCCCGCGGCGGGCCGGGGCGGTTGTCGAGAATTTGACGTATCATCTCGGCATTTCTTCCGGACCACTGACTAACATTGTTTCCAAACCAGCCGATTCCAGGCCGAAATCCGCGGGCGACCAATCGAAATGCCGCAAAATCCCGCCCGATGCCTCGATGACGTGCGTCGGCCCGGCCAGCGAGACTTCGTCCAAGCCGTCGGCCCCGTGAACGATCACCGCCCGTTTTGTCCCTAAAAGCAACAGTGCCTCGGCCATAAGCGGCTGCAAAGCGGCACGGCCTACGCCCAACAGTTGAAACGGCGCGGAGGCCGGATTCACCAGCGGCCCGAGAATGTTGAACACCGTGGGCGTGCCCAGCTTCTTACGGACAGGCGCTACGTGCTTCATGGCCTTGTGCAAAAGCGGCGCAAAGCAAAAGCAGATGCCCAACTCGTCCAGGCAGGCCTCGACGCAGGCCACATCTGCCTCGATGTTCACGCCCAGCGCGGCCAGCACGTCGGCCGAACCTGAGCGGCTGGTCATGCCGCGGTTGCCATGTTTGGCCACGCTCACGCCCGCCGCGGCCACCACCAGCGCGGCGGCGGTGCTGATGTTGAATGTCTTCGACCCGTCCCCGCCCGTGCCGCAGGTATCGAGCAATCCCGCGCGACGCGAACGAATGGGCGTCATCTGCCTGCGCATGGCCGCCGCCGCCCCGGCCACCTCCTCCACGGTTTCGCCCTTATTATGCAATACCCTTAAAAGCCCGGCGATCTGCTCCTCCCCGCACAACCCGCCCATGATCCGGTCCATCACCGATTCCATGTCCTGCATGGATAGATCCCGGCCGGAGGCAACGTGTTTTATTGCAGAATTTATATCCATGTAATTTTCTCACCACGAAAGGACGAAAACGCGAAAAAACTGTTTTGATGTTTTATTATTTCGTGCTTTCGTCTTTTCGTGTTTTTGTGATTACTGGAGTTTCACAAATTTTTCCCCTCGCCCTTTGGGAGAGGGGCAGGGGGTGAGGGCATAGTGAAGTTGTGCAAACTTGGCAAGTCATTTTTTATACAAACGCCCTCACCCTAACCCTCTCCCAGTGGGAGAGGGGACAAAGAATAAAAAATTGCAAAACTCCAGTGATTAGTTATTATTTCAATATAATGTCGGGGAGATTCCCGGCTGCGTCAAAAGGCAATTCTCGGAGATCGCTGAGAATTTCCAAATCCTTCCGGCCTTGCACTTCTTCCAGATAGACGGCCGAACATTCCACCTCGTCCAGATGCAGCGTGTCGGCGATCCAAATCAGCTTGGCCCTCGACCGCTCGACCAGTCCGATTGTGCCAAGCGCCGCGTCCAGCATTTCCCTGTCGGTTGGAAAATCCAAAGGCGGCATGGCCGCCGATACGTGGCCCGAGACCAGGCAGTTTAGCCGCGTGGCCGCCGGATCGGCCTCATGCAAAAATTCCGTCTTGCAGAATTCGGCCATGCCCATGCCGGTGGCGTTGCCGTGCGACGCCGGAGTAAGGCTCCTGAGGCAGATTCTTTTCACCTTGGGCAGTTCGCCTTCCACGGCCTTGTGGTCGTTGAACTTACGGCCCACCACGTTCGGATCGAACCCCACGCCGCTTATGTCCTTGCCCATGCGGTCGATCAGAAGCACGTCCACCGCCCCAAAAGGCAGCCGCGGCATGAGTTTTTTGGCCAGGACCAAAAGCTCCTTTTCTCGCGTTTCAAAATCCTGTGGCCTTACGGCTTCCACGAGGGTCGTCTTGTCATAGGCGTTTTCCACGATGGCCACGCCGGCCAGGATCGAACAGGAGATGATGATTTTTTCCGCCACGTTGCGGATGATGTGCTCAAAGCTGTAATCGAGAATCGCGCGGTGATACACTTTGGCCCCTTCGCAATTGCCCAGCCCGATGAGTAGCATTTTCATCAGCCCGCTTTCTATCGGGCCGTGAAAACCCGAGTGCGGCTTGACGCGGTTTACGACCACCACTTGATCGGCATCGTACGCCAGGCGGTCGAAGTGCACTGGAAAGCCGTCGCCGAACCGGCACACCTCGACTGTTTCCAGGCTGGAATGGATCGGGCAACCGACAGAATCCTCGGTAATGCCGTATGATTCGATGACTTCCTTCTGTCCTTGGGCGGTTCCGCCGCCGTGGCTGCCCATGGCCGGCACGATAAAAGGCTTTGCGCCAAGATTCTTGAAATGATCGACAATCGCCCGGGTGATTTCGGCGATATTTGCGATCCCCCGGCTGCCGGCGGTAATGGCCACGCTCTGGCCCGGCCGCACTTTTTCGCCCAAATTCAAGGCGGCAAGACTGCGCCGCACTTCAGCCGGCACGTCATTTACGCACGCCGCGTCGAATCGCTGCCGCAATCGAAAAATCTCGGGGAAATCGCTCATCTGGGTTATGCTTTGCTGCTGCTTGATTTTATGTCACACATTTAGCCCCCGGTGAAACACCGGGGGCTTTGGCTGCTATTTATTCCATGTCAGGGCAGGGCAGGGGAGTCTGCGCGGAACACTATAATTATGTTACAATTCTACCACGAAAATAGCATTCTGTTTAGTCTATATATGTTGGGGCAGCAGTTTAACTGCTGCCCCAACATTGAAGCCCGGTGGGCACCATGCGTGAGCATGGTCGCGGCCGGAGTGCATGCTTAAACCGGCGACAATCATGACTGAAAAATACAACGGCGTCTTGCTGATCGGCCATGGCACGCGCGAGGCGTCGGGCACGGCGGCGTTCCTGCAAATTGCCGAGCACGTTCGCCGCTTGCTGCCGGAGATGCCCGTGGAATGCGCTTTTTTGGAATTCGCCCGGCCGACGATCGCCGAGGCCATCGCCCAATTGGCCAAACATGGCGCATCACACATAGCAGCGGTGCCGATGTTCCTTTCGGCGTTTGGCCACACATCGGATGACATACCAGTTGCGATTGAAGAAGCGGCGGTGCAATATAACAAGGGTTCAGGGTTCAGGGTTCAGGGTTCAGCATTTGAGTTTCAGGGTTCAGAGGTCAAAAAAGGCGACAGGATTAAAATCAGTCTGAAATCGCATGTCGGAGGGCATCAGCGCGTCGTGGAGCTTTCGGCCTTGCGTTTTTGGCAGGCATTGGAGGGAAAAAAGGAAATTCCCCCGGAAGAAACTCTCTTAATCATCGCCGCCCATGGCAGCCCAGAACCGGAGGCGATTCAGGAGTTGATCCAATTCGCCGCCCGGCGAGTTGAATTGACCCCGGTCGCCCGCGTCGAACCCTGTTTCGCCGTATTGGGCGAGCCGAAATTGCCCGACGTTCTAAAGCAATCAGCCTCATTGCCTTATAAGCGAATCATAATCCAGCCCCACCTCCTGCTTAAAGGCCGCTATTACGACATGATCCGCGATAAGGTTGAAACCTTCCGCCGTGAATATCCCGGCATAGATTGGATCGTAACCGAGCCGCTAGACCCGGATGGGTTGTTGGTTCAAGCGGCATTGGAAATAATAAATGGGGAATAAAAAAAGGGCAGCAAATTCCCACATCTCACTGTTCACTGAACACTGTCCTCTGCCCGCTTTTCACGCCCCGAACTTGCCCAGTTTTTCCGCGTGTGCCAGCGCCAAGGGCATGAGATACACGGCTTCGAATTGGCCCAGGCCGCCAGCGAGTGCGTTGCGTTCGCCAAATGCCTGCTGGCCATCGGGGCGGCAGGTGTCTGATACCAGCAGCGTGGGCACCGGATGCCAACTGTGGCTGGCCAGCCGCGCGGGCGTGCTGTGGTCGCCGGTAACCACAAGCACCTTGGGCTTGAGTTTCATCACCCGCGGCACAATCGCGTCGAACTGCTCGATCATCTTCACCTTTTCCGGAAAATTCCCGTCCTCGCCGCGGCTGTCGGTGTATTTGAAGTGCACAAAAAAGAAATCATAATCCTGCCAGGCCTGTTCCAAAACGTCGATCTCCTCGGCCAGCGTGTTGGGCTGGCCGACGATCTCCATGCCAACCAACTGGGCCAGACCCTTGTACATCGGGTAAACCGCGATGGCGGCGGGTTTCAAGCCGTATACTTCTTCATAAGTGGGAATGTGCGGGGCGGCCGAAAAACCCCGCATCGTCAACCCGTTCGCCTTGGGCTGGTCGATAAGTATCGCCCGGGCCTGGGCGATGAACTGCCGAGCCACCTCGGCTGTGCGTTGGTTTTTCAGATCGGCGGCAACTGGCTCGAGCGGCGGAACCCCGGTCTTTTGCGGATCGGTGTCGGACAGGTTTCCGCCCAGCCCTTCGCCGCGGAAGATCACGCAGAAGCGGTGCTCCTTGACCGGCTCGACAAAGACCTCGGCCTTGGGAATCTTTACCTGGCGGAGTTTGATGGCCAGCGGCCCGCTTTCCTCGGTGGGAATTCGGCCTGCCCGCCGGTCGGTGATGTTGCCCTCAGCGTCCAGCGTGCAGAAGTTGCAGCGCACGGCCACGTCCTTGGGCCCCAGTTTGAAGCCCACGCCTGTGGCCTCCAGAGCGCCGCGCCCGATCAGGTATTTAACCGGATCGTAGCCGAAAAGCCCGAGGTGCCCGGGCCCGCTGCCCGGGGTTATGCCCGGGGCGATGGGGATCGACAAGCCTTGCACGCCTTGTTTGGCCAGAGCGTCGAGATTGGGGGTTTTGGCGGCCTCCAATTCGGTCGGTCCGCCGGGCTCGATCGGCAGCCCCCCCAGGCCGTCGGCCACCAGCATCACGATTTTATTGTCGTTTTTCAGCTTTAGTTCGCTGACAAGCGATTGGATATCCATATTTAGGCTCCTTTTCTGGTTTTGTGCCGGAGAAGAATATCCGGCCTACTTTCATTATTTTCCCCTGGGGATAGAATTTCCCATTAGTATCAAAAAATCCCGGGAAGGCAAGACCATGAACACAAACCCCATACCGCCGATCACTTACGATTATTCGGGCCTGATCGCCTCGGATAAAGATCCGCAGTTTGCCCAACAGACCGGTCTGCTGAAAGCCGATTTGAAACACTTGATTCCCCGCCTGGAAGCCGTGCACCGCGAAATGCTCTGGAACCTCGATCTGTACGATAAAGGCGAAGCGGTCCCGCCGGAAAAACAGCCCTTCGACGTTGGATTCTACTCTCTGCCCGAGCAATTCCTGGAAAAAGATCGAAAATCGCTGGATCGTATCGTCACCGTAGCCGACCGGTTGGCCAAGGAAGTGGATCGGGTAGTCGTGCTGGGGATCGGCGGATCGTACATGGGCGCCCGGGCGCTGATGGAGGCCTGCTGCCACCCCTATCACAACGAGTTGCTGCGCAAGCGTCGCGGCGGCCGGCCCAGAATTTATTTCGAAGGCAATAATGTCGATAACGACGCCGTCGAAGGGCTTTTGGACCTTGTCGAAGGCGACGACGACTGGGCCATCGTGCCCATCAGCAAAAGCGGCGGCACACTGGAGCCCGCCGTGGCCTTCCGCGTGTTCCTCGAGGCCCTCCGCAAATCCTGCAAAGGCGACGAGGAAAAATTCCGCAGGCGAATCGTGCCCGTGACCGGCGAAAAGGGCAGGCTCCAGGACCTGGCCAAGGCCCTGGGCTGCCCGCATGTCTTCCCCATTCCCGACGGCGTGGGCGGGCGATATTCAATTTTCACCGCCGTGGGACTGCTGCCTGCCGCCATCTTGGGTCTTGACGTGGTGCGGCTCTTGGAAGGAGCGGCGGCAATGAACCTCCGCGGCCGCACTGCCCCGCCGCTGGAAAATCCCGTCCTGGCCTATGCCGGCATTTCGCACCTCATGGAAACCATGCGCGGGGCAACCATCCGCGTGCTCTCGACATGGGGAAAAGGCCTGGAAGCCGTGGGATTGTGGTACGATCAGTTGCTCTCCGAAAGTTTGGGCAAAAACGGAAGAGGTGCAACTCCCCTGACAGTGGTCAATACCCGCGACCTCCATTCCCGCGGCCAGCAGCATCAACAAGGCCGCCGCGACAAACTGATCACCAACCTCATCGTCGATAATCCCCAACGCCGCGTAATCACGGTGCAAAAATCGAAACTCGACCAAGACAAACTCAACGATCTGGCTGGCAAAACCCTGCCCGATATCCTCGGCGCCGCTATCCAGGGCACAAACCAGGCCTACGCCGAGGATTACCGCCGCACCGCCTCCATCCACCTGCCCCATTTGGATGAGGTCTCCCTCGGACAGCTCTTCCAGATGCTTATGGTCGCCACCGCGGCCGAAGGAAGGCTCACAGGCATAAATCCCTACGGCCAGCCCGGCGTCGAAGCATATAAAAAGAATATGAACGCCATCCTCAGGTGAAAGGAAAATAAATAATAGATGAATTATGAAAGATAAATTCAGAATGATGAATATACTATTGCAACCGCTTGCGGTTTCGCGGTGTCTATTATTCACGTCCCGCCATTCTTCGCCCGCGCTTCACCAACCACTCGCTTCCGACAACCGTGAACTAAAAAAATGACAACCACCCCGACTCAATCCACTACTTACCGCCTCCTGGCCATCGACATCGACGGCACGCTGCTCAACAGCCGCGACGAACTGACCCCCGACACCCAAGAGGCCCTCATCAGGGCGGGCAAAGCCGGCATCCAGGTCGTGCTGGCCACCGGTTGAACGCTACAGCCGCACACTCCACCTCGTCGAGCCGCTGGGCATCGATGTGCCCCTGATAACCGCCAGCGGGGCACTTATCAAGGACCCCAAAAAAGACCATCAGACTTTGCACAAATCCACCTTCGATCCCCAAACGCTCCGCCAGATTTTAAGGCTCATCGACCAGGGTGGCTTCGATCCGCTCATCTGCGCCGATACCTTCGCCGAAGGTTTCGACTTCTACCTTGCCCGCACCAAGGTCAAAACGCCGGAATTGCAGGAATATCTCGATCTGAATCCCAACGACGGGCGGATTTGGCCCAACCTCATAAACGATCCGCCCCCGGAGGTGTTTCTCGTGTTCACCATGGGCACTAAGGACCAAATGCTCATCATGGAGCAAATCCTGCACGGCTCGCTCTCCGGCCGGATTTGCACACACGTCCTGCGCAGCCCGCGTTATCAAGGCTTCCTCGTGGAGATCGCACCCGCCGGCGTAAGCAAGTGGTCCGGCGTAAAACGCCTGGCCGAAAGCTTGGGAATCGACGAGGCCGCCATCTGCGCCGTTGGCGACGACGTAAACGACATCCCCATGATCCGCGCCGCGGGCCTGGGCATCGCCATGGGCAACGCCCTGCCCGAGGTAAAAGCCGCCGCCGACCGCGTCGCCCCCTCACACGACGAAAACGGCCTCGTGCAAGTGGTCGAATGGCTGCTGGAATAATCCCTTTTTATTTCACCGTCGCCCCGGATTTGTAGGTCAGGTACCCCGTACCCGACGACTTGCCAGTCGCCACGCCATACACAAACCGCCAATGACCAGTAGCGATAAGGTCGCCGGCTCGGGCACTACGTCCACGCGAAATACAGACTGCGTCTGATCCGAGTAGACGGTCCACGGCCCCGATGAGCTTGCTGTCACCGCGCAGATCCTTATCACCGAGCTTGTTCCAGTACCAGAGTATGACCGCATCGTCAGCCTCACCCGTGTCGTGGTTAGGCATGACTTTGACCCAGATATGTCTGCCCCGCGGCCACCTCAAACCCGGTCGTGAAGTGAATTGGCGTCAAGGGGTACGGATCGCTCATCGAAGGCAAATCCGAATCAGAGAAAAAGTATGCTCCAGACGGTGCACCAAGCCCCGGTGCGCGCGCCGGCATCCGGTCTGATTTCCACCGTGGCGTTTCTGGCCCCTGTTTGCCAGGCCAGCGTTAGCCACACCTCCAACTCCCCTGTTGCCGGCACAACGAAAGGCATTGCTTGAATCCACGTTTCGCCGCCGGCGGCCTCTACACCCTTGATCGTCCAAGACATGGATTGATCATAGCCCCAGCCGGTATCGTAGTGATCCACGGCGATGATACTCCCGGATGCATAGGGGCTTAGAACCGCCAGCGCTGTCAAAGACGCTACTATAACAATGCTTTTGATAGCACAACGCCCTTGGCGGTTGCCGATATTTGTACTCCAGCCGATGACGTGTGCTATTGGACCGAACGTTGGAAGGATTCCCAGAAGCTTTAGAGGATTAGTTCGCATAAGAGTGTCCTTTCAGACTGGCAAAAGATTAAGATGTCAACAGGTACGCTACCTCACAAATTGTTTACACTAAAAAGGGAAAAAAAGCTTCCTTGACAATCAAACCATCCTGGTGGTTTATTCATCTGTTTAGCAACCTGCCGGACGAGACTTTTCCAGGCGTATATTTTGCGCGATACAAATCCCTCGGCTTGCTATTTCAATCTGAATTAATTGTAAATTTAAGATAAGATAAACCACAAATTTAACCAAAGTGTTTTTTCATAATACTCCCTGTGTTCGGGTTGCTCCCCTTAAAAAAGCACGTCTTACGGCATTCAAATAGCCAATCTACGCAAAGTTGCTTTGTTGGCTTACAGCCAGGATAGTTCGAATTGTACAGATCGTTTGCAATTTGTCAACCACAAAAAAGTGGGGGGACAGGTTCTTTTACGAGCCGAAGTAGCAAACTGATTATAGCCTGAATTTCTATATACCCTTGAATTCAAGTTTATTTCACCATCGCCCCGGATTCGCACTCGCGGTCGGGGCGCAAAAGCACCACGCCTTGCGTGTCGCTGGCGGCCAAGAGCATGCCCCGCGACTCCTCGCCGCGAAGCACGACCTCCTGAAGATTGTTGACCACCACGATTTGCCGCCCCACCAGGTCTTGCGGCTGGTAATACGCCCGGATGCCGGCCACGATCTGCTTTTCTTCCTCCCCGACTTTAATCGTAAGCAGCATCAGCTTGTCGGCGTTGGGATGTTCCCGCGCGGCCAGCACCGTGGCTATGCGCAGATCGAGTTTCGCAAAATCCTCGTAAGTGATCGTAGGTTTCATGGCGTTTATTTAGCCCCCGGTGATTACACCGGGGGTTTGCTTGCAGTCGTATGACCGCGTTAAAGGGCGGAAATAATCCACGATTTCCAAGATATATTAGGCGAGATCGCTTTTTCTGTCAAATGGGGAAGGATTGTGTAAACCCGGAAAGTGCGATAAGTTAATATAAATAAATCTCAACCCGATGATCACGCATATATATGCCTCAAGACGATCCAACCCAACCCCACGCCCCCCCATCGCTCTTGGCATCCCAGGCCCTGACCCTGGCCGATTTCCAGTCGCTCATCCGGCGGATGTACCTGGAGAAAGACATCGCCAGGGGCGTGGAAGGGACCTTTATGTGGCTCATGGAGGAAGTGGGCGAATTGGCCTCCGCGCTCAGAAACGGCACCCATGACCAGCGTGCTACGGAATTCGCCGACGTGTTGGCATGGCTCACGACCATCGCCAACGTGGTCGGGGTCGATCTCGCCGATGCCGTAACGCGAAAATACGGATCCGGCTGCCCGGGCTGCGGCCGCTTCGTCTGCACCTGCCCCGATGCGGGAAAACCATGATCAGTTTTCAGTTATCAGTTTTCAGTTATCAGTTTTCGCCCTCCAGGCCTCCGACCTCCCGCCTCCGGCCTCTTGCCTTCATCCTTCATCCTTCATCTCTCATCCCTCATCCCTCATCTCTCATCCTTTTTATTATTTTACTAATAACTTTTTTCCCCGCCGAAACGGCTCAAGCCGAAAGCATTAAGCCGCCTGAAATCGTGGGCGTGCGGGTAGGCATCGGCGACCGCTCTAAGGTCGGCTTGTGGACCCCGGTGGAAATTACGCTCTCAGGTGGCGACGAATCCCTGTCCGGCACGCTCACCATGACCGTGCCCGACGGCGACGGCATTCCCAGCCAGGTCTTCACGCCCCCCAACAAACCCTGCCAGGTCTTGCCCGGCCGCCAGACGTCCGTGCTGCTTTACGCCCGCATCGGACAAGTGATGGGCGAAATGAAAGTGGAATACATAGTCGATGGGCAGGTAGTCGCCCGCAAATTCCTGGAGCCGTCCTATAAAGCCGACGTGGATCATTTCATATATCCCCTGGAAGCCCAAATGCTGGTCGTAAGCGTCGGGTCGAATACAACGGGAATGGAAGAAATTCCCCGCCTGAAGGGAATGGACAATGAACATCTGCTGACCGTGGCCCGGATCGACGACGTCGCCCAATTACCAACCGCCTGGTACGGATACGAAGGCGTAAGTGCCGTAGTTTTATCCACGAGTCAGCCCGAGCTCTATCGCAAACTCCTGCCCGAGAGCGCACGCCTGGACGCCTTGGACCAGTGGATTCGCATGGGCGGGCGCCTGCTCTTGTGCGTGGGCTCGCAGGCCGACGAGGTGCTGGCTTCGGGCTCGGCGCTAAAACGATTCGCCCCCGGCCATCTGGAAAAAATCGTCGCCCTCAAGCAAACCGGGGCATTGGAAATCTACTGCGGCTCTACGGCCGCAGTGCCTAAAGGTCAAGACGGTAAATCGGCCCTTCAGGCCGCCAAACTGGCCGATATCCAGGGCGTTGTCGAAGCACGCGAAGCCGATCTGCCCCTGGTGATCCGCACCCCGCACGGCTTGGGCCAGATCGTTTTCCTGGCCGCCGACCCGGACCGGGGTCCGCTGGCCAAGTGGAGCGATCGGCCCTTGCTCATGGCGAAATTGCTCGACCTGCCCGCCGCCCGCAGCGAAGAACAGCCCGCCAACGCCGCATTCATGCACAACAGGTACAACGACCTTTCCGGCCAGCTCCGCAGTGCCCTGGACGTGTTCACCGGCGTGCGCACCATCCCCTTTTCCCTTATTGCGCTTTTGATCATTTTTTATATCATCCTAATCGGGCCGGGCGATTACTTTTTCCTCCGTAAACTCGTCCGCCGCATGGAATGGACATGGCTCAGCTTCCCCATAATTGTCCTGGCCATAAGCGGCGCGGCGTACATGCTGGCTTATCATTTGAAGGGCGACCAGCTCCGCGTGAACCAGGCCGATCTGGTTGACGTGGACGCGGCCTCCGGTTTCCTCCGCGGCGCGACCTGGCTCAATATCTTCAGCCCGCGCATGGAATCCTTCAACCTCTCCCTCCAGCCGCTTTTGACCGACGGCCGGCCGGATGCGAATCCGCAATCCTGGTTCGCCTGGCTGGGATTGCAGGGCGGGGCGCTCGGCGGCATGAACCCCCGCGGCGCAAATCCCACCCTCTGGCCCGAACATTACAGCTTCGCACCCGATCTCCACGCCATGCTGGGCGTGCCCATCCAAGTCTGGTCCACGAAAAGCTTCACCGGGCGCTGGTCCGCCTCCACCCGCGGCTTTCCCCAGGCCGACCTGTCCGACGAGGACCAATCGCTTGCCGGTTCGATCACCAACACCCTCGATTTTCCCCTGAAAAACTGCGTCTTGGCCTACGACCGCTGGGCCTACGAATTGGGCACCCTGGCGCCGGGCCAGGCCGCCCTATTGGACCAAAACGCCAAACGTAGCGAATTGAAAACCTTGCTCACCGGGAAAAAAGCCGTCTTCGAGGAAAAATATCGGCAGGAAATCACCCCCTACGAACCCGAAAACACCGATCCCGCCTACATTTTGCGCTATATGATGTTTTATAACGCCATCGACGGCCAAAGCTACACCAAAATGGATAACGAATATCAATCATTTGTCGATCTCTCCGATCTCTTGAAAACCGGCAGGGCCATTTTATCCGCACAAGGCCCCGATCAATCCCTGGAAAAATATCACGGCGCCACGCTGCTTAGAAATGACAAACCGCTTGCCGGCCCGGCCGATACTCATATTACCTTGTATCGTTTCGTTTTTCCCGTAAAACGCGAAGCACCCCATCCATGATCAAAACTCAAGACCTCACAAAAGTCTACGGCGATTTGCACGCCATCAACAACCTTAACCTGGAGTTGGCCGAAGGCGATTTGTTCGGCTACATCGGCCCCAACGGATCGGGCAAGACCACCACCATGCGCATCCTCGCCACCTTGCTCCAGCCCACCTGGGGCGAAGCCACCGTATGCGGCTATTCAATATATACCCATCCCAAGGACATCCGCCGCCTGATCGGCTACATGCCCGACTTCTTCGGCGTGTACGACGACATGAAGGTCATCGAGTACCTGGAATTCTTCGCCGCCGCCTACCGCATTAAAGGCCCCAAGCGCCGGCAAATTTGCAACGAGGTCCTGGACCTCGTCGACCTGGGCTATAAGCGCGAGGCCTTTGTCACCAGCCTTTCCCGCGGCATGACCCAGCGCCTCGGCCTGGCCCGCGTGCTCCTCCACGACCCCAAGGTCCTCTTGCTCGACGAGCCCGCCTCCGGCCTGGACCCCCGCGCCCGAATCGAAATCCGCGGACTCCTCAAAGAACTCCGCAAAATGGGCAAAACCATCATGGTCTCC
Organism: Pirellulales bacterium; assembly: GCA_963838495.1. Taxonomy (GTDB): domain Bacteria; phylum Planctomycetota; class Planctomycetia; order Pirellulales; family Thermoguttaceae; genus JBEKIK01. The sequence continues at coordinate 683,080 of CAWIRC010000002.1, forward strand.
AGTCACATCCTCCCCGAACTGGCCGATATCTGCAACAAGGTCGGCATCATCGAACGCGGCGTGCTCCTCGTCAACGCCAACGTCTCCGACGTCATGAAGCAAGTCCGCCAGCGCACGCTGCTGGCCGTCGAAGTCATCGGCGACCGGGAAAGTGCCGCCAAATTGCTGGGCCAGAGCGATCTGGTGGAAAGCGTCGATATCCGCGAAGGCAAAATCTTCGTCACACTCAAGGAAAACGTCGCCGACTACAGCGATCTGGCCGCCATCCTTGTCCAGGCCGGCTACAAACTGAAACTCTTCAAAGAAGACGAAATCAACCTGGAAACCGCCTTCATGGCCCTCACCAAAGGCATCACCGCCTGAGAGCAAGTCCCGAAATTCTCCCCTCTCCCTTTGGGAGAGGGGCAGGGGGTGAGGGTAGGGATGGCAAGCATTTCAGAAATAGGTTGTTTTCTCATAAAAAACCGCCCTCACCCTAACCCTCTCCCAAAGGGAGAGGGGACAGTATTTTTCATTTCAGGACACGCTCTGAGAACAATGAAAAAGGGCGGCGCGAGAAATAATGCGGAAATAATGCGGAATTCTTACGTTGGGGCGACAGTTGCACTGTTGCCCCTATTTTGCTGCCAGGGACGGGAGTACAACTCCCGTCCCAACGTGATTTTAACAATCTGAGATTCAATAAACGGATTGCTATTCCGAATCGGGGCGGGTGCCATGGCCCCGTTTGCGTGGCCATGCGGCGAAATCCTCGAAAAAACATGCCCACGGCAAGCGTGGGCATGGCACCCAAGCTATTTCGCATCGGGCGGCGCATCCCGGCGCTCTCGACAAACCTGCGCGGTACGTGTTCATCCAATTTTCGATGTCCTTGGCCAGGGCGGTTTGGCCGACGGATTGGGCCACCTCAAGCGCCTTCTGGGCGGTAGCCATGGCCTCGGCCGGCCGGCGCAGCTCCGCATACAACAGCGCCAAATTGTGATACGCGTCGATATAAGTCGGTTCAATCCGCAAGGCCTGCTGGTATTGTTCGATCGCCTCCTGCCGCAGACCGGCTTTGACAAGCGCATTGCCAAAGTCATTATGAATCAGGGAGTTGTCGGCTTCAAACCGTAACGCCTGTTTGAAATGATCGATTGCCTCCTCAAGCCGTTGTGTCTTGACGAGCGCGTCGCCCAGGTTGCGGTGCGCATCGGCGCAGTCCGGCTTAACGGCCAGCGCCCGTTCGAGGAGAATTATCGCATCCTGGGTCTGCCCGGAATTGAGAAGAATTTCACCCAGATTGTCGCAGGCCACCCAACATTCCGGGTTTTTGTCCAGAATCGCCCGGTACAGCGTGACGGGATCGCTGTAGAGCCCGCTTTGCCAGTGCGCTAAAAATGCAAGAGCGCAGACCCCCAGCGTCGCGGCAACTAGGGCTGCACGCGCCGTGCCGCGCGTCCGGCCGCGCCACACGCTCCACATGGCCGCCGCCAGGGCGATCACGCCGATCAGGGCAACGTGCTGGTAATGGTCTGACACCAACGAGATTCTCATAAAGCCCACATCCGTAAAACCCATCACCGGCGCCAGGGCCAGGCAGAAAAAACCCCAGGCAAACAAAACCGCTCGGGCCCATGCCGTTCTATACCGCCACAGAACCGCCGTAACCGCGATGGCGGCCAAAAGCGGCAGCCACCAGAGCCAATCGGCGGCCTCGATCCGCCATTGCGGATAAATGAAAAGCAGATTGACCGGCAGCAGCGCCTTGGATAGATAGAACCAGATCACCGCCCCGGCGCCCAGCAGGCGCTCTGTAAAATCGGCGCTGCGGATGACGCCGGCATTGGCGATAAAGGTTTGGAAATACACGTTCACGCCCGACAGCGCCGCGGCGACCAGAAAAAAGGGCACGCTTAGCATCCAATCCCGGCGCGTCAAAGGGCGCACCCACCACGCGATCCCCAAAAGCAGCGCCGGCAAGAACGCCATCGTTCCCTTGCTGAGCATCGACAATAAAAAAGCCCCCAGGCTCAGCCAGTAGAAAATGTTAAAGGATGAAGGATGAAGGATGAAGGATGAAAAGCTCGACTCCGAGTGTTGAATGGCAGCCTGTTTAGCCGCGACCGGGCACCGGCCGAAGGTTGGTCGGGGAGCGCTTTCAATGCAACGGAAGTACCACAAAATCGACAGCAAAAAAAACAACATCGCCAACGTGTTTTTCCGCTGCGCAATCCAGGCGACCGATTCCACGTTGACCGGATGGACGGCAAAGACCACGGCCGCCAAAAAAGCCCCGGGAATGGACAATCTTCTCAGTACGATCCAAATCAACACGGCCTCCACGATGTGCAATATCAGATTGGAAACGTGGTAGCCCGTCGAATTCATCTCCCACAGCCGCCACTCCATCCAGAACGTGGTATTGGTAAGCGGCCAGTAATCGGGCGGCGCCGTGGTGCACCAGAATCCGTAAAGGCCGTTTGGCATTCTCAAGAGGTGGTTGTTCACCACAAGCGCCTCGTCGTCCCATAAAAATTCCCCATTAATCGCCGGAGAGTAAACAAACAAGACGGCCAGCACTATCAGCCCTACTCCCGCCGGCACGTAAAAAGGCAACGCCGACGCGACAGAAATTTTTGACAACGTCCCGGAAGCATAAGAGCCTGTCTCAAAAGTCCCCTCTCCGGGCACCGACCGATGGTTGGTCGGGAGAGGGTTAGGGTGAGGGCTGAATCGCCGAGAATTCATTGTTATAACTTCTTGCCGTTATTGTATTTTTATATTTTGGGATAAGCGCTAAATATTCGAGGATTTTTTTAGCTTGGACATGAATCGGCGTTTCTCGACGAAACTCGGACGCCGGCTAAGGCCCGGCCTGCTGGCTTGTCTTTAATGCCTCTTGAGATTTTGAAAAGTTTTCCCTTGCATCTATGCGTTTATACAACATCGCTCCCAGCCAGATCGCCACGCCCAGATAGGTGAAATTCCGCAGACCAAGAACGAAAGCGGCAAACGATTGAGGAGGCTGGGCAACCTTTCAGCGCGTTCTCCGGTATCAGGGCATTTGGATGCTCCGGGCTGGTAAAGAAATTATACGGAAAAACCCAACTCGTGGTCACGGCCACCACTACCAATAAACCTGCCAGAATCAAGGGCCGGGCATACCCTTCTGGAAATATCTCCGCTGCCAAAAGCAGCACTAGCGGTATGGCCCAGATAAAATACTGCGGCGAAAGCACGTTGACCAAAATCACCGAGCCGGAAACCGCATAGCAGGCCATGCGATAGGCCTCTTGACGATTATAACGCGACCAGCGCGTAAGGGCCCAAAGACCCTCGCCGCCCAAAAATCCCAAAAGCAAAATCGTCAACAATATCTTCATCGCCCCGGAGAAATCTCCGGACAGGTTATAAGCCCCGTGCGAGAAGGAAATGTTAATCTTCGCCCCGAAGATCGAAGCAATCGACATCAACGAAGAATACAGCGATTCCAGGTGCACTTCCCGCTCGGCATGAAACTTGAATATCTCGAACACACTGGGACCGGTCGCCGCCCATTGTATTAAAAACGGCGCTGATCGTCGCGGCCAGCACCGCCAGCGCCAAGCCCAATCGAATGAACCGGCGCGGGGCGTGATAATCGGCCAGCAGGAAAAAAGGAACGCAAAGGACCGGAATTATCTTGAAACTGATGCCCAGCCCTATTATCGCGTAAGACAACATCGCCCAGGCAATTGACCGCCGCGATTGTTCGGACGTCCGCGTCCAGCAGTACGCGCCCAACATCATAAACATCAGCAAGGCCACGTCCAGCCGGTCGAAAAGCAAGTTGCCCAGGATCGTCGTCGTAATCACATAAAGCATCGCCGCCCAGCCCGCCATCTCCGCGCGCCGCTTGCGGAGAATCAACAAAAACATCACAAACGACGCCAGGTCGCACATGAACATCAGGCCCCGAAATCCGCGGTCGTAATCGAATATTATCGGGATCACCTGCTGGGCATCTTGGGGATTTGTGATACGCCGGTCGTCCAAATACCGCGGCGCACACGCAGTCCAGAAAGCCAGCGGAGGATATGGAACCACGAACTCTTCCGTGTACGGCGTTTGCTTTAAGTCCACGGCCTTGATGGCGTAATTGCGATACATGCCAACGTCCGAAACCAACGGGCGGGCGTAAAACAACAGGTAAAACCGCGTCAACACATATAACCCAATCGCAACCGCCATTAGCGTCTTGGATGCCGTCCATGTCCCGCTGATGGAAGCAGATACGGACTGATTAATCATGCGTCTCGAATGTTTACGCGCCATGCAATTGGTCCCTCAATGAATCGATGCCTTATTATCAAAATAATACTTTACAAAATGATGGGCTTTTGACAATACACAAGCCGCCTACACTGATTACCTCGCTATTTTCGCTCAATTTGCAATTTGAAATTTGCAATTGACAATTTGCAATAAAATTCAACCCCTCAACACCCATAAAACTCTTACCCCCGGTGTATTCACCTGGGGCTAAATATGATTTGCATGTATTTTCTTGAGTTGGTTGAGCGATTCGTTGTATTCCCGTTCCAGGTACGGCCGGCCCTGGCAAATGCCGATGTGGTCCCAGGGCAGGGGAGCGCCGGCAGGGCAGGGGAGGTGCAGCGTTTGTTCCACGTCCACGCCCGCCCCGGCCAGCGCCCGCCACCACAAACCGGGATCGAGCCGCTCGGCCCAGGCGTCGAATCTCGCCCCGCTCCGCCAGGCCGCTTCGATGGCCTTACCCACCTGGCGATCACCCCGGCACAGCACGCCTTCCAAAAGACTCGTTTCCACGTCGTGGTACTTCAATTTCACCGCGCCCAGCCGCTTGCAACGGTGCAGCATCCTATGCGCCTCGTAAAAATATTCCCGCCTTTGCATGGCATGCCATTGAAAGGGCGTGTGCGGCTTAGGCACAAAGTTCGACACGTTGGCCACCACCGTGGGAAACCGCCCGGTCGCTTCTTTGCCCAGCAGGGCTATGTGCTCAGACATGTCGATGATCCCGTCCAGGTCAATTTGCCTTTCGCCCGGCAGCCCGCACATAAAGTACAGCTTCACCCGCTGAAATCCCTGCTCAAAGGCCCTTTGACACCCGGCGTAAAGGTCATCGTTCGAAATCGGCTTGGCCACCTGTCTCCGCATGTCGTCCAACGCGGCCTCGGGCGCAAGCGTCAGTCCGGAATGCCGCTCTGTGCCGATCAAATCGCTTACGGCCCGCAGTTCCTCGTTGATCCGCAGGCTGGGCAGCGATATGCTCACGCCCAGAGGACCGAAAACCTCTCGCAATCGCCGCACAAGTTCGTCGAATTGCGGATAATCGCTGCTGGAAAGCGACAATAGTGAAATTTCATTGTATCCCGTGTTGCGATACGTCTCCAAGGCCGCCCGGACTATGGTTTCCACGCTGCGAAACCGAAGCGGACGCTTGGTCGTCGTGCTCTGGCAGAAGCGGCACTTGCCCGGACACCCCCGCATTATTTCAATCGTGATCCGCTCCTGCACGCACTCCACGTGCGGCACCACCGGGGCGGTGGGCAGGGGAACCGACTCCAAATCGACCGTCGCCGGCTGGATTTGCTCCGGCAGGTCTCCGCGCACGGGCCGCACCGCAATGGTCCTGCCCTCGGAATTCAGTTCCGGCCGATAAAACCGCGGCGCATACACGAAAGGAAACCGCTTGGCCATCTCCAAGAGCATCGATTCGCGGCCGCCTGCGGAACGTTTCAATCGCAGCCACTCGTCCGAGACCGCCGGCAGGCTCTCTTCGCCGTCGCCGATCACGAACAGGTCGATGAAACGAGCCATCGGCTCCGGATTGAACGCACACGGCCCCCCGGCAATGACCAGCGGATGATCCGCCGTCCTTTCCTCCGCGGCCAGGGGAATGCCGCCCAGATCGAGCATCGTCAGCACGTTGCCGTAGGAAAGGTCGTATTGCAGGGAAAAGCCCAGCACGTCGAACTGCTTTAGCGGAGTGAACGATTCCAGGCTGTAAAGCGGCAGCCCGTGCCGCGCAGCAAATCCTCCATGTCGGCCAGCGGCGCAAACGCACGCTCGCAGGCCCAATTGCGGCGGTTCATCGCCGCGTATAAAACTTGCAGGCCGTGATGGCTCATGCCGATCGAGTAGGCGTCGGGAAAGGCCAGGCACAGCGCGCCGTCCACGGTGCGATGGTCCTTGCACACCGCGTTCCATTCCCCGCCGATGTATTGGCCGGGCGTCTGAATCAGGGGAAGCAGGCCCTCGACAATCCACTTTTTCAGGTCTTCTTTGAGCATAATAACGATTATGGCAGAAATTCGCCGTGAAAAACAGCACCGCCCGTTTGTGCCCCAGCGTTAAATCAAGTATAATCTTTGTAGGGTGCGTGAAACGCATCATATAAAACCATGAATAAAAAATATTTCATTGCCACGGCCCTTATATTCTTCCTGCTGGGTAGTTGCTTCTTCCCCGTTCTGCTCCATGCGCAGAGCCGCCAGGAACTCGATGCCGCTCGGAACAAAATGGTTGACCGCGAAATCGTCGATGCCGGCGTAAAGAATCCGCGGGTAATCGACGTCATGCGCCGCACGCCCCGGCACGAGTTCGTCCCCCTCAACGAACGCAAAAACGCCTATCTCGACATGGCCTTGCCCATCGGCGAAGGGCAGACCATCTCCCCGCCTTTTATCGTGGCCTACATGACCGAGACCCTGGATCCCCAGCCCGACGACAAGGTGCTGGAAATCGGCACCGGCTCGGGATACCAGGCGGCAGTATTAAGCCCCTTGGTCCGCGAGGTGTATACAATCGAGATCGTCGAGCCCCTGGGCGCAAGGCCATGAAAACCCTGGAACGCCTGCATTATGACAACGTGCACGTGAAGATCGGCGACGGGTATCAGGGCTGGCCCGAGCACGCCCCCTTCGACAAGATCATCGTCACCTGTTCGCCCGAGAACGTGCCACCGGCCCTGGCCGAACAGCTCAAGGAGGGCGGCCGGATGGTCATTCCCATGGGCGAACGCTACCAGCAATCCCTGTATCTGCTGAAAAAAACCGGCGGCAAGCTGGAAACCGAGGCCCTTAAGCCCACGCTCTTCGTGCCCATGACCGGCCGAGCCGAGTCCCAGCGCAAGGTGCATCCCGATCCCGCCAGGCCGGCAATCGAAAACGGCGGCTTCGAGCAAACCATTGGCGATCCGCCCGAGGCCGCCGTCTGGCACTACCAGCGGCAAATGAAAATAATCGACGATAAACAAGCACCCGAAGGCGGACGCTATGCACTCTTCAGCAACGCCGAACCGGGCAGGGGCAGCCAAGCCCTGCAGGGCTTTGCCTTGGACGGGCGGAAAGTCAAGGCCCTTGACGTCTCCTTCTACGTACGCGGAAAAGATATCCGCCGCGGACCAAAGCCCGACGACTCGCCAAAACTGGCGATCATCTTTTACAACGAAAATCGGGCGATGGAGGGCACGGGTATAGTCGGTCCCTGGGCCGGCACCTTCGACTGGCGGCGCGAAGAAAAACGCCTGGATGTCCCGCCCCGCACCCGCGAAGCCATCGTCTGCATCGGTTTGCTCGGCGCGGTGGGCGATGTCGCCTTCGACGATATCCAATTGAAAGCGGCAAAATAAAAGCCAATCCTAATAGTCCCCTCTCCCTCCGGGAGAGGGCTAGGGTGAGGGCGGAATTGCCGATCATTATCCATTTTTAAATCATACCAATATAGGATGATGTAGCGTCCGTTTATCCCGGGAGCTTGCTCCCGGTGAATTCAATGGCAATATGCATCCTTTTCACTATCTTAAACTTCGCACTAAAAAGCAACGAATAATCAAACCGCGGCAAGTGCCATCCGCCGCCGATCTGCGGCAACAATCGGTATGATTGCTTGGCCCATTTTAAGAGCTTCTAACAAAATGAAATGAAACGGGATTTTGTGTGCCACTGCTTGGTCACAAGCAGTGTTTTTTCGCTGTTTTTGACGGCACTGCTTGCAAGCAAGCAGTGGCACACATCTTTTTGTTAGACGCTCTAAATTGCTTTTCTGACGAAGCTAAGATGTCGCCTGCACCACGGATTTTTCAGAGATTTTCGCCGGTTGGGGACCCTGATACCCGTACTGAACCAGGTATTTTTCCCAACGGCGCCCGATTGCGGCGCGGTTCTCACTCGAGAGCTGGTAGCGGTTGGTCTTGTAGTCCTTCTGGCCCTCCATATAGGTCTCGATCACCGGGCTGACCGCCTCGAAATCGCCCAATTCCAGTTCTTCGTAAATCCGTCTCATTTGTTCTATGGGACGTGAAATGAAATCTTCGTAACGCACCTCGCACAATTGGCCGGGGGCCATCAAACGCCGATCGCGCTCGAAAACCTTGTACATCCGCTCGAAGGTGTGAAATACGTACTCCTCCAAACCCGCATACTTCGGCATTTGCAGGCCCTCGTCGCGATATAAACGCTTCCAGAGATTGATCGTGGAAGGGAAAATCACGTAAGGATCGCGGACGATGTGCACGAACTTGGCCTTGGGAAAAAGCTCCAATAAAACTTTCAGGCGGCAGGTGTGCGGCGGCGATTTGAGCACGATCCGCTTGGGATTGCAGAGCGTCAGGCACTGGAGAAACCACAACAACTTGCTTTTCCAGCGATTCAGCGCCTTGGCAGGCACTCCTTCCAGGTCCAGGTACTCCGGGTATTGCGGCGGATGGTTCGAAAATACAAAGGTCAGGTACGGCGACGGCACGCCCATGTTGCATAAGGCAAATTCGTCCTCCTGCGGCCGGTCCCAACCGGCAAGCATGTTGTCCGTTGGTCGGCGCGAAGGCAACAAATATTTTACCAATGGCTTGAACAACCAGGCGGAAACCAAAAAATGATTGGGCGCGAAACAAGCATAAGTGTCGGGAAACGTGTGCCTGCGGTCGAGCACCAATAATTCGTGCAGCAACGTCGTGCCCGATCGCCAATGTCCGATCACAAAAATGGGATCGTCTTTCAAAGCGGTGCACTTGATCCGCCGCCCGAATATAATCGCTTCAATGGCCCAAAAAAAGAAATTGATGATACTGACTATAAATACAATTATTGCCATCCCTATGCGGCGCGGGGTAATGGCAAAATGATTGCGAGCCAACAATCTAAGCCACCCCGACGTGTTCATCCCGTCCCAAAACCGTGGAATCCAGGGCCGGTCTTTATAACCTCCAGGTGACTGTTCCGGGGGATTGACTGGCTGATCGGTTTTCATGTGCATCCTTTTTGCATCCTTTTCAAAGCAATTGGGGCAAGTGCTCCAAATATCCTAGGCAACCTATGTTATTCAATTTCTCATGCCGGGTCAAGATATTACCAAACATATCCCTTTCAGGGCAAGATGACATTTTTTTCAGAATGTTTAGGCTTAGGGTTCAGTGCCTAGAACTTTGGTCTATGTAGTGCTATTCGCCGATTTGCCCGTTTTCGGTATACTTCCGACCCCTTTCACCACTGAATCCTGGACCCCCCAAACCCCGAGCCCTTGCCATGAACTCGGCATTTCAAACATACGACATCGTAATGTTGGTAGTTTTGTTGGGCGCCACGATCTGGGGCGCATGGAAGGGCATGATTTGGCAAATTGCCGCCCTGGCCTCGGTGCTGGTCAGTGCCGCCGTGGCCATTCATTTTAGCGCCCCTTTGGCCCAGTATTTCAACGCGACGGAACCGTGGCATCGCTTTTTCGCCATGCTGGTGCTCTACATTATCACTTCCTTGGCGATCTGGCTGCTTTTCAAGATGGTTTCCGGGATCGTGGACCGCGTAAAGCTCCGCGAGTTCGACCATCAGATGGGGGCCTTGTTCGGACTGGCTAAAGGCGTGCTTTTCTGCGTAGTGATCACGTTTTTCGCCGTGACGCTTTACGAGCCGCTCCGGCAAATGGTCTTAAAATCATATTCCGGTTATGCCATTGCGCGTCTTACGCAAAAGGCCAATCCCATTTTGCCCCAGGACATCCGCGCCGTAATTGGTAAATACATCGACGAATTGGACCAGAAACTCGAACCCGACGCCCAAGCGCCGCAAGGGGAGAACAAAAACATCGGGCAGGAAGATTTCAAAAACAGCGGCCGGCTGGTGGAGCAGAAACTAGACCAGGCAGGACAAAAAATCGAAGATCTGGGCCGCCGCATCGACCAAAAGCTGGAGTCGCTGGGCGCCCAGGCCAAGCAGCCTGCGGAGCCCGAAAAACCCGCCTCGGAGCAGGGGGGGCGGTAGCGGCAATCGCCGGAATTTGTCTCCGTTTTAACGGCATATCTACAGCCGGCGCCATGATCCCAAGCACTATACCAGGTATGCCCCATGATCTCCCCGGCAACAAGATTCCATCCGCAATCCGTACTTTTCCAGGGCAAAATGTCTTGCTGAAATAACGCGATTATTTTGCGATTTGCATAATTCAAGCAGCGGAAAAACCGCTATATTCCCGGGAAAAATCGTCTCCCCGACCGAACATAAGAAACATTATCGGACGTTGGAGAGAGGCCGTTTTTCGGCCCTCCGGCCGTTTGAGTCCTATTTTTCGCTTTCTTCCGCCGGCTTGGCATTTGCATCGACGGATGGTTTTTCAACACGCGCTGCCGGCTTGTTTATATCCACTTGAATTCTGGGAAACTTCTTCTTGAGATTTTGCACGCCCGCTTCGCTAATTTTCATGTCCTTGCTGAACGAGACGCGCTTTAACTCGGGCAAAGATGAAAGCTCGGCCAATCCTGCATCCGTCACCTTGGTGTCCTGAATCAAGAGCCAATTAAGATTGGGCAGGTGCGAAATTTGCTTAATCCCCTGGTCGGATACGTCGGTGCCGGATATGTTCAAAATAGTAAGAGTGGGGATTTTAGCGAGTGCTTCCATTCCCTTATCCGAAATTTTGGTGTTATAGGCGTGCAAGGTTTGGAGGGCCGGCAAGGTGGCCAGCTGCGCCAGGCCGGCGTCGGTGATCGGAGTTCCATTGATCAACAGGTTGTTTAGATGCCTCAGGTTTTTTAGATAACCGAGTTGATCGTCATTGATTTCGGCATTTAAAAAAATCGCCGTCGATAACTGGCAGAGTTTAGCGATCTGTTTCATGGTCTCGTCGCTGGGTTTTAGACAATTGCTGAAATCGATGGAGGTCACTCCTTTGCCGGTCTCTTTAATCACCCTGACCCCGCATTTTTCCAATTCAACGATGGCTTCGCTCTCGGCTTTCTCATCGCCCTCGCCAAAGAGCCAATTCCAAAGGCCCTGGTTTTCTATGTTGCCCATCATCACTTGCCCGCGCTCTGTAAAACACACGAACAAAACAACGCCGACGACAAGTAGGACTGCAACCCAGACGATTACTGACACTTTGCTTACTCTCCGGCCGGTTTTTCCGCCGCCGGACGGGGCTTGTTGCGATTGGTCAGAGCTCATATACAATTTCCTTTTGCGGCTCATGGCCGCGGTAAAACAATTATGGTTAATATAATTCCGAACTATCTCTTTCCGGCGCCGCCGTTTCCGTCTGCCGGTGCGGCGGCTTGACTGCGCGAGTTCCGCCGGAGGGCTGCGCGGCGGACTGGTTGCCTTCTTGTTCAAGCGCAGACAACACGCCCGTGCCGCCTGCCGCGGAGCCCATGTTTCCTTCGATAAATATACCCATGCGGCGGAACTTTTGGTATCTATCCTCCATTAATTTTTCCCCGGGAATCGCGGTCAATTCCCGCAGGGTGTTGCGGAGGTAGATTTTCAGGCGGTTGGCCATTAGGTGGTGATCGCGATGCGCCCCGCCCAGCGGCTCGTGAATGATCTCGTCGATAACGCCCAGGCCAAGCAGGTCCTTGGCGGTCATTTTCAAGGCCTCGGCGGCCTGTTCTTTGAAGGCGTGGCTCTTCCAAAGTATGCCAGCGCAGCCTTCCGGGCTGATAACCGAATAATAGGCGTGTTCCAGCATGGCCACACGGTCGCCCACGCCGATGCCCAGCGCCCCGCCGGACCCCCCCTCTCCGATAACCACGCAAATTATCGGCGTCGGCAGCCTCGCCATCTCGAACATCGAATTGGCGATGACTTGCGCCTGTCCCCGCTCCTCGGCCCCTATGCCCGGATATGCCCCGCCGGTGTCGATAAAGCAGATTATAGGCATGTGGAACTTGGCCGCCAGGCGCATCTTGCCGATCGACTTGCGATACCCTTCCGGATGGGCGTACCCGTAATTGCACAGGCTCCGTTCCTTCAGGCTCTTGCCCTTTTGATGACCGGCAATCATCACTTTAAACGTGTCCAATTTGGCAAAGCCCGTGCGGATGGCCCGGTCGTCGCCAAAACACCGGTCGCCGTGCAGCTCCACGAATTCCTCGAAGATCAACTCGATGTAATCGGCCGTCATGGGCCGCTCCGGATGCCGGGCAACCTCGACCTGCTCCCAAGGCTTCAAATTATTGTAGATCTGTTTTATCAGGTCCACCCGCTCCCGGCGCAAACGCCGGATCTCGGCGCGGACCTCGGGTGTCTGCTCCGTCTTTGCCTCGAGCTTCGAAAGCCGATCCTCCAACTCGTAGATCGGCCGCTCAAACGCCAGGTGGTATTCGCTTCCTGCCATGTAAGGTTTCAGGGTTCAGTGGTCAGAGTTCAGGATTTAATCATTCATAATTCCGCATTCTTCATTCTGCATTCTTCATTTTTAATTCTTAATTTCCGGCGGCTTGGGCGGATTCTTGTATATCCGCAGCATGCGGAACTCGCCCAAAAAATCCTCCATCGAACTCGGCCTGGCCGCCGGGTTCTTGGACATGCACCTGCGGACCAATTGGGCAAACTCCGCCGTTACATTGCTGTTGAAAGCCTCCAGCGGCGGCGGCGGCACCCGCAGGTGCTTCATCAACAGCTCGTTGGAACTTACCCCCGTAAACGGCGGCTTGCCCGCCAGCAATTCGTGCAACACGCAGCCGAAACTGTATACGTCCGAGCGCGGATCCTGAGCCTTGCCGCGTATCTGCTCGGGCGCCATGTAGCTCCGCGTCCCTTGCACTTTGTTTCCCCTGGAAAAAAATCTCACAAGCCGCGATTTCTGCTTCCGCGCCAAGGCAAAGTCGATCAGTTTGACTCCTCCTTCGTCACTGACCAAAAAATTGTCCGGCTTGACGTCGCGATGCACCCAGCCCATTTTGTGGAGGTATCCCAAGGCCTCCGCCGAGCGCTCCACGACCTTCGGCAGCATATAGGAGATTTTTTCCATGCCGGCGTTAAGCCTCTGCTTCATGTTCGGCGCCGAAAACCATTCCGCTACCAAGTAAGGCGTGCCGCGATCTGTGCCAAGCGAAAACATCTCGATTATCCACTGGTGTCTCAAGGTCCGGCCAACCGCGTACTCCCAACGAAGAAAACGAACTTGCTCCCGGTCCTTAACGAATTTGTCCAATAATGTTTTAATGCCCACTATCCGGTCGTTGGCGTCGTCGTAGGCCTGCCAAATGCAGCAGTTCTGGCCCGTGTGCACCACGTTCAACAGCCGATACGGACCAAGATAACCTGGTGTTGCCTTTGCCACTGGGAAACTTCTCGCACTAATGCCGCGAATTGTAGGACGAATTTGAAATTCGTCCTACTTTGATTTCTGGAAAATGTAAGAAGAATTTAAATTCGCCCCACTTTATGGGGGTTAGGCCCGATGGCCGCTTGTCTTCAAAACATCATAATTCAGTACAGTTTAGCCCTTTGCCGCCGCTTGGGCAACCGCTCTTTCCACCCCCCAAGCGGCTTGTGCGGCACTTCGGTAAGGAATAAAATGCGGCTATTGATGTGAAAAAAAGCTGCGGCCCCCTGCCCTGCCCTTTGCGACAAATAAAGGATGGTGACTTCATGCTGAAATCCGCCACATTATCTGAAAGAGAAGAAAAATGCATCGGTCACGCAAGGAAGCGAGTTCAATATCTGCAAAAATGGGGTCGCTGGGGCGCTGCTTTTTATTTTCTTGCCGCCTTGTGTTTTATCGTTTTGGGTGTGGTTTTTCTAATTTTTACAATTCATGTGGTCAGGGATATCCCAGCACCACCTGCCCAACCCAATCCTAATCAAGCGCAACTCGATGCTATTAGATTAGGTTTTGCTCTGGGCTTAGTTCTAGGTTTTTTAAGCGGATATTTATTCTTTAAAGGTTGTTTATGTCTTTACGAATCCAATATTTATTTCCGCGGCGATCTTATCAGCAATCTATTGATAAAATACCACGATGCAATCCTTGCCATAATGCAAAATCAAAACAACCATCAAATGGAAAATATAAACGATCAACAAATGAATTAAAATGCAAAAATAATATAGCTATTGTGCATTCATAAAACCCAATTAATTCCCTTCATCATTCATCCCTCATCCCTCATCCCTCATCCTTCATCCTTCATCCTTATTTCTCCCTCATCATTTTCAAAATCAACTCCGCCAAGCGCACCTGTTCCGCGGCAAGCTGTTCATACTCCTTGCGCTGCCGGTCGTTGGCCCGTCCTTCAGGGCCGATCGACTCGGTCAAAGCGGCGGTGCGGCGATTGATGTCCTCCTGCATAATTTTCAACATTTTGAGCTCAGATAGTTTTACAGTGTTTTGCGGTTGATTAGCCGCCTGATTGGCGTTTGCCTGCGCCTTATTTTCGGCGCCGGCCGGCTGGTTCGGCTGATTTTGCGGCGCCTCGGGCTTTAATGCCTCCAAAACCAGCTCCAGCCGGCGGATGGCGTTTTGCTGGGCTTGTTGCGTCTCCACCCCGGTCAAAAGCCGGTCCAGAAATCCGGCGGCCTCGTCCATCTCCCGGCTGGCGCCGTCAATGGCCGTGGAATAAACAACGGCCTCGCCGAGCTGCTCGCCCAGGTGCATGGCGTCGATTTGCAGTGAGCGCTGCAAGCGGGCCAGGTCCAGAACCGCCGCCGATTGCGCCCGGGTGAACTGGCCTTGCGCCTGCCGCGCTTGTTCCATTTGCCCCGTTTCATTGCGGATCTTCTCCTGCCGCTCCCGCAGATATTTTACCGCCTTTTCCAATTGCGAAAGTTGTTCGGCTGGGGATTGCCGCGTGCTCTGGTGGATGAGAATATCGATGATCTGCCGCAGGTTCTCGATGATGTCGGCTTGCAATTCGACCGCTTGTCCGATCTGGTTTTGCCGCAGGCTCTCGCCGCAGGCCCGCATTTGTCCGCCGATGCCCATCCGCCCGGCCTGTTCCAGGGCAATGGCGACTATTTTTGCCGCCGGGGGATCGGTCCTTTGCAGTTCCGGCTCGGATCGATCCATGTCCTGAAGGATGCGATCGAGAGTTCGCGCATGATCGAACTGCCGGGATGCCAGGATCTTCAACTCGGCGGCCTCCGCAGGCGGCAGGTTGCTCGGCTCACGGCCGATTGTGTGCCGGCCGGTTTCCGCCGTTTGCCGGACAGTTTCTTCCTGTTCACGCAACAACTGGTTCAAATCTCGCTGGAAACGCAGGCTGCCGTTCCACTGCGATAATTGCCCGATCAATTTTTCCAGGGATGAAACGACCTGCTCCTGATTTTTCCCCGCACCGTCCAAGGCCGCGGCAACATCCGCGCCGGCATCGGCGCCGGCGGGCTTCTCGCCCAACCCGATCTCGGCCGATTTAACTGCCCGCGTCAATTCGCGCTCGATAACGGGCAAGTGATCTCGCTTCAGCCGATCGATTTCGTCCAGCACCGATTCCAGGCGCTGTTTCAAATCCGGATTGTCGATGCGATTGTTTTCCAAATCGGCCAGCATGGCTAAAACATGCGATGGAACCCCTTCGCCTTCGCCCGTCAAAACCGCGTCCACCTGCCTCTGGCCGAGTTCCGCCGCGCGGAGCTGGTCCAGGTCGGGTTGCTCCAGCCGTTTTGTCTCGGCCAGGCGGATTTCCACGGCATCTACTTGCCCGCGCCCCGCACGCTGCATTTTTAGCGCCCGCTCCAGTTCGGCCGAAAGCAGGGCCTGCCGCCCGGCAATGCGGTCTTCGATCTCGCGGGGCGTAACAACAATCAAACGCCGCGGTTCGCTCCGCGCGGATTGCGGCAAATAATCGTCGGCCGCCGCCTGCAAAACGACCTGCATCCCGGCGCAGGGCAGGGGTTCCAACTGCCAAAGATATTCCACGACCCGGCTCTCCCCGGTTGCGACCGAACGCGATGATCCGCCCATGGTTTGCGGAGGCGCTTGTTGCGGACCGGTGTAAAGCGGCACAATCTGCTCGGCGGATGATGCCGTCGGGACGTTTCCGGCCTGCACTGCATTTCCGCCGCCAGCCTTGACGCTGAACGCCAACGCCACGTCGCGAATCGCCAGGTCGTCCTTGGCCGTGATCTTTAGCGGCACGTCCGCCTGCACCGTGACGTATATATTGGCGGCCGGCTGCTCGATGCTCACGCTGGGCGGCGAATCGGCCACGGCCGCGATCTCCCAACGATCGTCCTGCCCGCCTTCAAGGCCCTGGCGATCCTTGAGGCGGAACCAATACGATCCGGATTTATCCACCACCAGCGCGGCGTCGGAAAAGGCGATCCTCAGCCCGTCGCCGCTTAGCCGGCCGGGAAATTCCCGCCCCTCCTCCAGGCACAGCGCGGCGCTTTCCAGCGGTTTCGTGGCCTTCGCTTCGATCTCCAATCGCGTGCCGGCCAGGGCCCGGATGTTGTTCTCCGCCTTTTCCTCGGGCCAGCCCGTGTATGGCGGCGGGAGCAAACGGATGGAAAGCGACTCGATTGCCGGCCGCTCGACTACCTCCACCAGACGCCAAGGCATGGAGCGGTCGTCGCCGCCTTCGACGCGGTATGAGAACGATCGCACCACGTTTTCCCGCCGGGCAACCGCTGCGTTGCCCACCTGGTGCATAAGCGCGGTTTCTTCCGCCATTCGGCCGTCGCCGCCGGTAAAGCGATAATGTATGTAAACCTCGGCCGGCAGCGGAACGGCCGCGCTATCCACCGCCTCGACCTCGAATGCCTGCCCCCGGCCCACGCGCTCCACCGGATTGCGGATTTCAAGATGGTTTTTTTGCGGCCAGGCCGCGCTGCCCAGCGGATTTATAAGCCGGGCAAGGGCCGTTCGCGCCACGCCCGGATCGAGCACGGCCAACATTAAACCAACTATGAAAATAATTATCGAAACCACCACGGCGCGGACCACGGGCCGCTGGTTGACGGCCTGGTTGAAGTCCATCTCCGCCGTCTCGGCCGTGGCTTGTGCAATCACCGTTCGGCGCAGGACCGGAGAACCTGCCGTCGCATCGCCTTCGTCCTGGGCGATAAACTCCACCGCGCTGAGCAACCGGTCATCCAAGCCGGGAAAACGCCGCTGCAGCTTGACCGCCAGGTAGTCATTTCTTAAATGGACAACCGCCGGCAGGTAAAAAAACCGGTAAAACGCCCAGCCCACCGCCCCCAGAAAGCCCAGCGAAACGATCATCCTCACCCCGCGGTCTTGAAACCGCAATATATAATCCATCAACCCCAGAAAAATAGCCGCCGCCAGCGCGCTGCTTAGGATCGCGCTAAGGCCGCGGATTATCGCCAGCCGCCGCACGCGGCGCCGCAAATCGGCAAGCTTGTCTTCAAGCGGATGGGGCATGTAGTCGTTTCGTCAACCACTAACTACATTGATGGAACCATATAAAGCATCCGTGCCGTAATCCTCAAAAACACTCTTTAAAGTAGCTTGAACATTTTTTTTACGGTTGTTCAATAGGATTTCACCTTCCAAATGGAACTCCAATGCTTCCTTTATTCTCTTGATTGCTGTATCCACCGTTTTTGCCGTGGCAATGCAACCGTCTACCAACGGACTAAACGCATTGTAACCCGTGTTGGTTTTTAAAATCACAATCGGCACTGAAATTGTTTTCTTTTTCATGATTTTATCTCCTGGCAGACAATCCCGCCTGCCTTAATATGCAAGCAACTGTTTTTGGATGAAGATCGTCATTGCCGGAATGAAACGAGACAGTAACCACTCCGGATTTGTTCGAATGCGCAAATTGTCGATGACTTCCTTTACTGCGTAATAATATCCAACCGTCTTTTTGAAGAAGTTTCAATATATCTCTAACTTTATATCTTTTCGCCATTTGTAAAAACCTGACATACCATTCAAAATATGTCTTTTTAATCTTTAAATCATTTTACACCATGCCTCCACGCTTTCTCAATAGCCATTCGCCAACCAGTAACACCAGGAACACAAGCAAAAACGGCCATTTGTTCCACAGCGGTATGGGAGGCAATGTTTCCACGGGCACTTGCCGGCCCGGCGGCAGATCGCGGAGCAAATTGCCGGCCGTCTGAAAATCGTAGTACCGCCCGCCGCTCGCTTTAGCGGCCTCGCGCATGGCCGCGTCGTCCATGCGTACCTGGGCGAACTCGCCCGGCGGCGGAGATACGGTGAAATCGACCGCCGGTGCGCGTCCTTCTACTCCGGGCGCGGCGATCCAGGCATGATAACCGCCCGGCGCCGGCCGGCTCAATTCGCCCTCAAAAATCCCCCGCCCCAGCGATGACCGCTGCAACTGCAAGCGCTCGGTCTGCCGACCCGGCTGCTCGACCATTACTGTTACGCCGTTGTCTTCGGCCGGGGCAAGCCGCTCGTCTGCGAACCGCACGCGGACGTGCACCGCCTCGCCCTCGGAGTACTGCTGGCGGTCCGTTGTAAGCGTGACGTCGCGGCCGCCCTCGGACAGTTTCGACCGGCTCAGGTAACGAATCGTTTGTACCCAGTAGCGGGCGAAATACAAGTCGCCCACCCGCCACCGCCAGCGCCAGGTTTCGTCGCTGGCGTGCAAGAGCACCTTGCCCGCGCCCACGTATTGCATCACGAATATGGGCAGCGGCCGGCCGTCGCGCGTGGTCCGCGTGGGATGTTCGGCCAGCACCCGGGCGCCCGGCTTCAGCTCCTCCGCCTCGGCATACCAATACAAGTCCGGCAGGTTTTGCCAGATGGCCTGCGTCTCGGCCGGCGAATCGCCCAGTTGCATGCGCCGGCGCGGCCAGGCCCAGATCGGTGGGCCTAAGCTCGAAGCCCTCGGTAACGGGCCGATTCGGATCGGGCAACCGCACCCCGGCCGGATTAATCGGCATCAGCCGCGCCAGCGGCGTATCGCGATAAGCCAGCGGCATGTACTTTGGTCCCGCGATCAGCACCAGCGCCCCGCCCTTGCCCGGCTGGTCCACGAACGCCGCCAGGCTTTGCATGGTCGACGCGCTCAAAAACGCCGGGTTCAAGTCGCCCAGAATGATCACGTCGTAGGCGAACAGATCCTCGCGCCGCTCCGGAAACATCCTGAGCGCCGCCTTGTCCTGCTCGGCGTGTTCCAGGTCGGATTCCTGAAGCACGGTATGCAACTCGATCGTGTCGTCACGCTCCAGGACGTTCCGCAAGTAGCGGAATTCAAAACTTGGGCCGGACTGGGCCAAAAGCACGCGGAGTTTCTCCTTGCGCACCTGGACGGTTCGCATGAGGCGGTTGTTTTCCGTTTGCAGTTCGCCCTCCTGCGGCTCCACTTCGACCTCGTATTCGAATCGCCCGGCCTCGGTGGGCCGATACACCAGCCTCACGGTCTGCGTTTGATCGTCCTGGCCCAAGGTGACTTCGGTCTTTGCCAGCACGTCGCTCTTGCCTTTTTCGCGCAGCACGACCGCGGCCTTGCCCCCCTGGAATCCGGCGGCGCTCAGTTTGCACTCGAAATTGACCGCGTCGTCCACGAAAACCACGTCGTCCACCACGAGATCAGAAAGCGACAAATCCCGCATCGGCCGGCTGCTGCCCAAACCCACGCAAAAAAGCGGCGCCCCGCGACGCTGCGAATAAGCGGCCGCGTCGGCCAGCGACGGCCCCTCCGTATTGATGCCGTCGCTGAAGATCACGATCCCCGCCGGCACCGCCCCGCGTAGATCGTCGAGAACGTCGCGCACGGCCGCCCCGATCCGGCTGGCCTCGCCCGTGGGTTTTACCGACTTGATCTCTTCTGCCGCCCCTTCCGCATCCTGCCCGCGGCTCAGGCGCACCCCGGTGAGAAAATATACCCGCAACTTGTATTGGCCGCCCAATTCCCTCAGCATCGCGGCGTCCCGCTCGCAAAGCAGCGCACAAAGCAGGTTCCAGCGTGTGACCTCGGCGTCTTGGGACAATGCCTTTTTTACCCGCTCTTCCAACTCCTTTTGCATCTTGCCCTCGTACCGATCGGCAATCGTCATGCTCTCGGAATCGTCCACAAGCAGCGCCACGAAAGGCAGTCCGGTGCGCTTCACCACAAGCGCCAACTGGGCAATCGTCACAAGCGCCAAGGCCACAAGCGAAAGCCGCACCCCGGCCAGCGCAAGGCGATAACCCCGCCCGCTCTGCCGGCCCTCACGCAAATAAATCCATACCACAAACATCGCCGCCAGCACGGCCGCCAGCAATGTGATCCAGGAAGGCCAGGGCCAATTGTATTGCAAGTTCCAGGCCGTTCCCTCGCCGGAAGCCGTTTCCAGGCCCAACCATCGCTCGATCCAGCTCGGCAAAAGGCAATCAAACTTCCAGTTGGAACGGCAGTTGAACTGCCGTTCCAACATGTGGATAAAATGCCATTCCAACATGCGGATAAACTGATCCAAAATATGCTCAATATGCCGTTCATGCCGCGTGATATCCGAATCGCCAGGCCAAAAAAGTTTCCAAAAACAATAAACCTAAAACCGCGTACAATAATTCAACTTGCAGGCCCGTTTCGGCAAGGGATGTGCCGATGGCCGCCCGCCCGGCCCCTTGCCAGGCCGTCTGGTGCAGAAACCCTACGCCCGGCCACACGTCCGATCGCAGTTCGTCGGGCGGAAGCTGCGCCAGGTCGCTTTCCACCGTGTCCACGTTGACAGCGAAACGCAAACCGGCGTCGATAGGCGGGCCCAACCGGGCCGTGTATATGCCGCTCTGGTTCGCCCCGGCGAATTCCAATAGGTTCGTTCCGCCCTGGTTTCGACACTGCGCCGGTTGAGTTCGCCCGTCCGGCATTTGCATTGTAACGGGCACGTCGGCCCAGGCCGAAGGCGCGGGCACGGCAATCAAGTCGCCCACTTCAAAATTATGCTCTTTGGCATTGCCGCCCAGGCAAAACGACAGAATCTCTTGCACCAGCGGCAAGTAGCCGGGCCAGAGGGGCATGGCCGTCCAAGACGTGTCGGCCGATGTGGCCGCCAATATCACCCGCCCCCGACCGATCTTCTCTTCCACTGCCAAAGGATCGCCGCTCTCCGTGGCCAGAATTACCCGGGCGGATGAATTTTCCAGCACTTGCAGCTTGAAATACTTGAAAACCGGCGCGGTAATCAGCCCGGTTTCGCCCCGACCGCGAAAGGCCTGGAGAATCGGGTGCTTATACCCCAGCGGATCGAGCCGCATTTGCGGCCGCTCGATCAATTCTCCCACCCGGGCCGGCAAAATCCGCCCCTCCCCTGCCCTGCCCTCCGCACCCTTGTCGGGGACTGTCCCAATTTTCGTGTCAACGAAAATGGGACTGTCCCCTTTATCGCCCAATTCGCTGTTGTACCTTTCCGGCAGAACCTGGTCGCCGAGAAAGAACGCCACATTGCCCCCCCCTTGCAGATAATTATGTAGCAGCCGGACTTCGTGCGGGGTGAATTGGGCGACGTTGCAGATGAATACGCAATCGTAGCGCGCCAGTTCCCGCTCGACCAGCGCCGATTCGGCGGCGACCTCCGGCTTGATCGCGGCCTGCCGCGCGCCGTCGCCTTGCGGCGCCAACGCCTCGGCCAGGTAATCGGCCGCGCCGCTGAATGCCCGGCCCGATGGCCGCCCGTCGATGCACAAAACGCGAATCTCCTCGCGAACGTTGACCGCCAGAAAACGGTGATTGTCTTCCTCCAAGGCGTCGCCGGGAGCGCGAACCTCCAGGGCATGCTCGCCCGGCGTCTCAAAACGATGGGCAAAGCTCAAGGAAACCTCCGCCCCGGCCGGCACGTCGACGAACTTCTGCTCTATCCGCCGCTCCTCGACCAGCAGTTCCACCATCTGGCGCGTGCGGGCCTGGCGGCCGAAATTCTTGATCCGCGCCGCAAAATTAATGTCACTGCCGACAATCGCCACCGCATCGCTTGGGCCGAAGGCCGTTACCGCCAGGTTCTCGGCCTCCGGTTGGCCCACGTCCAGAATCGCGATCTCGGCCGCGTCGGCCAATGCGGCGATGCGGCGGCGGAATTCGGCCAGCGCGGTCTGACCCAGTTTCGGCGACCAGCTTACCCGCTGCAAATCGGTGATAAAATATATCTCATGCCGGCTTATGCGCGGATTTTCTCGCCGCGTCTTGGACAGAAGTTGCTCGATCGCTCCCAGCGTCCCGGGCAGGTCGGCCGGCGTATGCGCGGGCTCCAAGGCCTCGATCTCGCGAATTATTTCCGCATGTTCCAGCGCCGGCTTGTCTACGACCACCCGCGGCGGCGAAGACATCAGTACCAGCGTGAAAACGTCGCCCTGCGCACTGCCTTCCACAATCCGGCCGGCCAGTTGCTTGGCCTTTTCAAAGCGGCTCTGGTCGGTGGGCTTGAAATCCATCGACATCGACCCGTCCACGACCAGCATCCGGTGCACGGTTCCACCGCCGCCTGCTGCCAGGCCCGACCGCTGCCAATACGGCCCTGCCGCGGCCAGAACCACGAGCACGATTATCGCCGTGCGAATCAACAGCAGCAACCACTGCTCGAAGTACATCCTCCGCGTGTGCCGCCTGATGGCCGCAAGCAGATACTCCATCGCCGCCCAGGGCGTCTGCCGAAAATGCCGCCTGGCCCAAAGATGGATCAATATCGGCGCGGCCGCCGCCCCCAGCCAGCCCAGCATGGGCAGGTTGAAAAAGCCAAAACCAAATATCGGCGGCAGCAGGGGCATTTTAATAGGCAGTGGACAGCGATTAATGGTTAGTATTGAGTAGTTTGTCGTAGTCTTCGTTTAGCCCGGGAGCTTGCTCCCGGAGCGAACTTCACGTTGGGATGGGAGTTGTACTCCCGTCCCTGCCGGCAAAATAGGGGCAACAGTACAACTGTCGCCCCAACGCGAATTCATCATTTATCATTCTGCATTCATCCCTCATCCTGCTATCTCCGCGACGCCAAATACGTCAACAGCGCCACTTCCATAGATTGATCGGTCCTCATGGGCACGTAATCGATCTGGTGCTGGCGGCAGCCCTTTTTTATCCGCCGGATGAAATTATTCAATTCAGCCAGGTACGCCTTGCGGATCGCGCGGGGCTCGACCAGCGCCTCGGGCAATTGCTCCAGGCCGCGGAAAAGCGTGGCCCGCTCAAAGGGAAAATCCAACTCCGCCGGATCGAGCACGTGCATTACGATCACTTCGTGCCGGCGGTGGCGGAAGTGTTTCAGCCCGGCTAAAAGCGCCTCCACGTCGTCGAAAAGATCGCTCAGGATCACGACAATTCCGCGTTTTTTGAAGCGCTCGGCCAGGTCGTGAAAAATGGGGCCGGCGGCGGTCTTTCGCCTCCCCGCCGGGGTTTCCATGACCTGCAACAGCTCCTTAAGGTGCGACGGATTGCCGCCCGGCCGGACCAGGGCCCTGATCTCATCGTCGAAGGTGACCAGGCCCACGCTGTCCTGCTGGTTGAGGATCAAGTAAGACAATGCCGCCGCCGCGCTCTGGGCGTATTCCAACTTGGACATCGGTGCGGCGTCGCTTTTATATGCCATGCTCTCGCTGGCGTCCAAAAGCAGATAGCAAATCAGGTTGGTCTCTTCCTCGAATTGCTTCAGATAAAACTTGTCTGTCCGCCCAAATACCTTCCAATCCAGATAGCGCAGATCGTCGCCGGGCACATATTCGCGGTGCTCGGCGAACTCGATCGAGAATCCGTGGAACGGGCTGCGGTGAACCCCCGACACGTATCCCTCCACTATCAGCCTTGCGCGAAGTTGCAGCCCCTGCAACTTCGCCAGCATCTGCGGATCAAGGATTTTTTGCTTTTCTGAATTATCCATTAGATTATTCAACACGGAGGCACGGAGGACACGGAGAGACCTTCATCTATCGGTTTTCGGTTGTCAGTTGTCAGTTTTCAGTTTTCAGTTTTTTTAGATAGCGGGAAATATGGACTATGGACGGTATAGTCGTTCTGGACGATATGGACATTGCGGTTTCATCGCTTGTTCACTATTCATCATTCATCCTTCTGCATTTTGCATTCTGCCTTCATCCCTCATCCCTGATCCCTCATCCTTCTTGCCCTCCGTGTTCTCCGTGCCTCCGTGTTGTAATTAACATGTGTTACTTGTCCACCGAGCGGAATACGGCGGGAAATTTGCCCTCGTCGGCCTCACCGTCGGCCGGGACCGTGTCCAAGAGCCTCCGGATGATGTCGTCCGGCTTGATCCCCTCCGCCTCGGCGTTGAAATTCGTCATGATTCGATGGCGCAGCACCGGGAAGGCCACCGTGCGGATGTCGCCCACGCCCGCGTAAAACCGGCCGTTTAAAACCGCCCTGGCCTTCGCGCCCAAGACCATGTACTGGCTGGCCCGCGGGCCCGCGCCCCAGTTCACGTACTCGCGGATGAAATCCGGGGCCTCGCCCTTGTGCGGCCGGGTGAGCCGGGCAAGCTTCAAGGCATAGCGAACCACGTGGTCGGCGGCCGGCACCCGCCGCACAATCTTCTGCAACTCCAATATCCGACTGCCAGTGAGCGTCGGCGTGACCGTGGCAGTTATGTCGGTCGTTGTCCGCTTCACGATGTCGAATTCCTCCTCCACGTCGGGATAATCGACAAAGGTATTGAACATGAACCGGTCGAGTTGCGCCTCCGGCAGCGGATAAGTTCCCTCCTGCTCGATCGGGTTTTGCGTGGCCAGCACGAAAAACGGCTGATCGAGCGGGTGGCGTTTGCCGCCGATGGTGATCTGATACTCCTGCATCGCCTCCAACAGCGCGGCTTGTGTCTTCGGCGGCGTGCGGTTGATTTCATCGGCCAAAATCACGTTGCCGAAAATCGGCCCCTGCAAGAACCGCAGCTCCCGCACGCCGGAGAGCTTGTCCTCCTGGATCACTTCCGTGCCGGTTATGTCCGAGGGCATCAGGTCGGGCGTGAACTGGATGCGGCGGAACTCCAGCGACAACGCCCCCGCCAGCGTGCGAATCAAAAGCGTCTTGGCCAGGCCCGGCACGCCCACCAAGAGACAATGACCCCGGGCGAACATCGCCACCAGCAGTTCTTCGATCACCTGCTGCTGACCCACGATCACCCTGCCCAACTGCTGGGTGATCAAGCGGTACGCCTCGTTCAGTTCCGCAACGGCCTGTACGTCGTCTTTAGCGTTCATGGGATAATAGTGTTTAATAGGGGTTTAGATTTACGATTTTCTCGTGTGTTTTATATTGCAAATTGGGCAAACATAAAAAAATAATTTAGACCAATAACATTTTAACCATATGCAGTAACAATGTTGTTTACAATTGGGCCGAAGGCCCTTTGTTCACCCAGCCCAGGACAACGCCCTGTGGTCCGGGGAGACGCACAAATCCCATACGGCCCAACGGGCCAATCATTCGCATCGCCACACTATCATAATCATTGGCCCGTTGGGCCGACAATTTGCTTCACATTTAATCCCCCATCACCAGGGCGATGCCCTGGTCTGGGTGAACTACAGTCCTTTTAGGACTGCAAACAGCTTTAATATTACCAAACATAGTGAAAATAATTCAGACCATAAAAATGGAAATGTTCACATTGTTCATTTTGAAATTTGCAATTTTCAATTTTCAATTTGCAATAATATTTACATTAAATGTGACGCCGAATTATGGATTATAGCTACCTTTAGATGCAAGTTCTTGTGGTTTTTCCTGTGGCGGATTGGTTGTTTTGCCCAACGCGATCAGTTCCCTGCCGGTTGCCACGAGCAGCCCGCGATCGGTCGCCGTCAGGTTCCCGCCCTCGGCGTCGCGGGGCAAAAGATCGATTGCCTTCAGGGGCTGGGCGGTTTTCAAATCGAACGTCAAAATCTGTTCTCTTGTGGGCCAAAGGATCAGCCCGCCGGCTATTATACCTCGACCGAAGCCGGGCTTGTCGTTGCCTTCCGGCCAGATGCGTTTGATCCGGCCGCGGTCCTCGTCCTTCAGTCCGATCCAATACAGTTTGCTTCCCCCGGCGATGAGATAATCATCGGTTGCACCCAATAGATCGAGGGCATATTCCGCCTGGTCGCCGCTCTGCCAAAGCATCATGCCGGTTTGGGCGTCGAAGGCGAAAATCCGCGGACTGTCGGCCGGGGCGACAAAAAGCATGCCCTGATGATACAGGCAGGGATTCAAGTCCCGCTGCCAATGCGCCGCCGGCGAAGCCCAATCGCCCTGGCGCTGCGCGGATACAGGCTCACCCATTGCAAATGCCCGTCGTCGATATTGATCGCCGCCGCCGCGCCCAGGTTGGTGTTGAAATAAATCGAATCTCCCGCCAGCGTAAGCAAATCGTGCGTTACCTGGTAGAACATGCCTCGCGCCGGCGTTTCCGCGCTGGCGACGAATTGCCGCCAGCGGAGCCGGCCCGATTGGGCGTCGAAACACGCCGCATAAGCCCGCGGTCGAATGTCAAGCCTCCGCATGGCCACGTACACCCCTGTGCTGTCGGCCAGCGGCGAACCGTCGAATACCCAGCCTTCCTCCGGCGCGATTTTCCACAATAATCGCCCTTCGGCAGCCAGGTCCAGGCACACCAGGTAGCCCGGCCGAACATCGGTCGACTGCCCTTGCGGCAGGCTGGTGATGCCCGAACCCATTAGGGCGTAGACTTTGTTGTCAAAAACAGTCAACGTAAAACGCGGCGTGCCCTGCGTGCCCGGCGGCAGGCCGACGTCGGCGGCACCATTGGACATGCCAGCAGTGGCACCCAATGCATTGTCGAATTGGTCGCGGAAAATGGCCGGCGTACTATGGCCCCAAACCGGCTTGCCCGTGCTTAATCGCAGGGCCATTATTTCCCTGCCCGTGTTGACTAAAACCAGGTCGCCCACAATCACCGGATGATAACTGAGCGGATGCCGTGCGCCGCGATCAACCTCAGGCCGGCACCGGCTTGCCCGGCAGTGGTACTCAACGGAGCCGGCATTGCAACCTGCGGCAGCGCCACGCGCCAAGCCGCTTTGCCGACGTCGATCTTCTGCGGATAAGCGGCATTCCGCGCCGGCGATCCGGCAAAGGTCGGCCAGTCTGAATTCTGCGGCAGAGGCGGCCAGGACGCGCTTTCCGCCAATAATGCCCGCAGGGCCTCGGCATATTTCACCTCCACTCCGCCCAGCCGGCCCCGGGCTTCGCCGTGCAGACTGGCAAACTGCTCGAGTTCTTCCCGCGCCCTGTCCGTGTAACCATCCAGGATCGAAGTCAAGACCAGCCGCGCCGGACCGCTGCCAGATCGATGCGGCTGTCCGGATATCCCAGCCATCTCGGCGCCTGCCCGGCAGGCGGCGGATGGGGAACGATCCGCTCCCAATGCCAGCGAGCGCCGGTGTAATCGCCCGACTCCAACGCCATGTCGCCCAGGGCCAAAAGGGCATTGTCGCCCCAACTGCCGGCAAAGGCCCGCTCCACCACTTTTCTAAGCGGCCGCGGATCGTGATTGGCAACGCCCTCCTCGTACCATTTGCGCGCCTGCGGATCGACTCGGGAGCGATATATCTTTCAGCGCCTCGGGCGGCAGCGCGGCAATCTGCATCTGGCAATACTCCCGTAGTCCCACAAAGCGATTTTCAGTCACCCCCAGCAATTTCCCTTCTGGATTTTCCATCAACTGGCAAAGCGTATCCACCGCCTCGTCCCATTTCCGGTCGGCCAGGAATGCCTTTACCCGCTCCAATTGAGCCTGCA
This sequence comes from Pirellulales bacterium, assembly GCA_963838495.1. Classification (GTDB taxonomy): domain Bacteria; phylum Planctomycetota; class Planctomycetia; order Pirellulales; family Thermoguttaceae; genus JBEKIK01. Next base: position 710,960 of record CAWIRC010000002.1, read on the forward strand.
CAGCGCCTTCGGCGCGATCGATCTCCACGCCCTCGGCCAGCTCGAACCGCGTGCCGGGCGCAGGCGCCAGTAATTGGGCCATAACCGGCCGACAAACAACGATAAAGCCGGCTGCAAAAATCAGCTTCATCAAAAAAATGGTCCATTGTTTATGCATGGTACTGATTAGGCATTTTGTAGCCAACAAACACGCCCGGGGCAACCTCCGGGGCCAAAACAATGAATACGACTCATCTATTAAATGCTGAACCCTGAACCCCGAACCCTGAACCCTCCTTGCTTAACGAGCGAATGTAATTGACGACGTGCCATATATCCTCGGCCGAGAGCGTCCCTTGCGCCCCGGGGCCGGACCCGCGCCGGGCATGGGCGTGCCCTTTATACCTGCCGCAATCCGCCAGTAAATGTCGATCGGCCGGTCGCCCCCGTGAAATATGCCCTCGCTCAGGTTGCGGGCCCGCAGCGGCTGATAAGGCATTTGAAATCGCGCTTCGAATTCTTCCCCCTGCCCGGTCGCGTCCGCTGTTTTCCGCTTGTTCCAATCGTCGCAAAGATCGGTTCGCTGACCGTCGCCTTTTCCGGTCCGGCCGTGGCACAAATAACACTGTGCCCACATGGTGCGAAAAAGTTCCCGGCCGCGGTCGATGGAAACCGATAATTCCTCAAAAGTATCCGCCCGCGGCGCAGGCGGCGGAACAATCGCCATCTCGGCAGCCAGGTCCCAGGACTCCCCCGCCGGTTCCACGCCCTCCTTAAAAACTTTCCCGCTCTCCATGGGCAACTCCGCATGTTCGTCCACCACAAGTTGCATAAGATACAACTCGGTCTGGCCGCGAATGCTCAAATACTTCACATATTCCACGAGCGATTCAATCTGCCCGCCCGGCAATTTGGCCATCGACGGCATGGCCGTGCCGGGAATGCCGTTTCGCAGCGTGCGCGATAAATCTTCCCTCAGCGGTTTTGCCCCGCCGGCGGTGGAAGCATATTTGAACACCCCGTTGCGAAAATCGCGGGGATAAGGATCCAGATCGGCGGCGTTCGCCCCGGCCCCGTCGCCCGACAGCCCGTGGCAGGCCGTGCAATGCTTGCGATACAGTCCCCATGGCCGGTCGTCCTCGTCGCTGCCGATGGGCCCGGCCGCCATTTTCAGCAAATTCAGATCTAGATCAACGCCCCCAGGCACGGCCGGCTCGTCGGGCGTGCCAAAAAGTTTTTCCAGCATATCCATAATCGCCGCGGCCTGTTGGCGACCGATCGACCGCGGATCGCGCCCCTCGGTATTCAAGCCAAACTGCGGCGGGGCGGTCCAGGAGCAGCCGGCAAATAGAATAAAGGAGCAAATAATATTGAGAACCGCGAACTTGGACAATTTATTTCTCCTCGGACGGTTCGATCGCCACGACATTTCCCTTGCGCACGAACTTCAAACCGGTCTGCTTCAGCGCGGCCTGCAACAATTCATCCACGGTCGCATCTTTAACGCTGAATGAAACCCGCCGCTCGAGTGTCACCCCGGCCTGCTCCAACGCCCTAGCGTCGATCTTCAATTCCAGGTTCAATTGGTGGGCAAGTTGTTCCAGCAGCGGACCGACCGGCTGCTCTTCCACGGTGAGCGTGAATCGCTTGTAGGCCAAATCCTCTTCCGCCGCTTTAGCCGTGCCGCGTTCGGCCGTGCGATGCGGGGCGGATATGCGCTCATGGTCCTCGACCGTGCCCGCCACCACGATCCTCTCGCCTTGGACTTCAACCCTGGCCCGCGGCGCCAGCGACGCGATGTTCTTGGCGGTCTCATCCGCCTGCCGGCCGGCCGGATATGTCCGCACCATCTCCACGCGCTCCGGCGCCGGCACAAGCCTGATTCCCTTGCCGTCGGCGGAAACCTGAAACGTCAAATCATATTGTCCCGCAATCAACGTCAGCCGTTCGATCATGTCCAAAGGCGGCAGATCGGCGCCGGCCCACAGGTCATGGGGAATCTGCTCCAATCCGGCGATCTGGATGCCGCCTTCTCTGCCCAGTTTTTCCAACAATTCCCGCGGCGTAGACAGATCGTCCCAAGCCATTGATTTTTGCTCTAAAAACTTTTTCGCCGCGGCCGGCGACAGGCGGCGAACATCTTCCCTGCTGAGCGCCGCCAGCGTGCGCACCTTTCGTGCCGTCTCGCTCGGCGCAAAATAAGCCACCGGCCCGACCATCGTAAATCCCATATCGCATTTTTGGGCGATTACTTCCAACACGTCTCTAAGGGGGGTCCGGCTTAGGGAGATTTCTATTTTCCGACCCGGGTCTATCCGCCTGTCAAGCAGCACCGCCACATTTTTATTTCGTGCCCAATTTTCCAAGGCCTGGCGCAAAGGACTTTCGGCCAGGATTATATCCACCGGTTCATCGAGTTTTTTTTGCAGCCCCACTCCGGTGGACCATCCGCCCGCACCCCATGATCTTGGGGATAGTGTTCCCCAAAATATAATCACGATTACCGATATGCGGATGATGACTTTCATTGAAATCGCCGTGCTGGAAGAGCAGTTAAACTGCTGTCCCAGCGTGGGACGTCCTGTGATGGAACTTCATGCCGCCGATTACCTTAGCTTATCGATCCCGTAGCCTTGATTTTACCCTGCCCGGGGCTTGGCACGGAAGGGCCGGGGAAAAATCCGGCCGCAAATCGGCAAGGCAAATATAACCGCTTTCGGCAAACCGGTTTGGCATATCCCCACCCGCCGGCAAGCGTTTTTTGCATCATTGCGCAATTTATGCCGCAAAATTTGTGCCGGGGCCCGGCAGTGCAAATGCCGCTTGAACAAGGCTATTTCACGGCAATTCCGCAGGGATCGATGTCCTTAATCGAAAGTTTGCGGTTTTTTATTGGCGTTTTTCATGGATCTCGATTACAATCGAAGATGTGCCAAGCCGACATTCGTCGAGCCGGAAAACGCGCATTTTTTCCCATGTAAGATTCGTCAACCGCGTTTCCCGCACTCGGCAGTCTTGGCCGGAGACCCAGTCGTGGACAACGATCCGATTCGAAGCCCTCATTTATTGGATTTGTACGAGAAGTACCTGGACAACCAGGACTCCGCCGGCTATATCGGCCAGGTTTCCGCGCGTTATTCCCAGGGCACCTTGCAGCGCCTGGCGCGGCACCAATTCCGCGAAGTCCGCCGCGCGGCCGTGCTGGCCTTGGGCTTTTTGGGCGATTACCAAAGCAATCACACCATGGGCCGGGCGCTTCTGGACGACGACCGCACCGTCCGCACCCTGGCCGAAAACGGCATCCGTTCCCTTTGGACGCGGATGGGCGGCGAAGCGGAACGCCGCGAATTGGCGGAAATCATCCGCCTCAATGCAGCCCAGCAATTCAAGGACGTCATCCAGCACGCCGCCAAACTCATCGAACGCTGCCCCTGGTTCGCCGAGGCCTGGTATCAGCGGGCAGTGGCCCATCGCGCCCTGGGCCGCCTGGCCGACGCCATCCGCGACTGCCACGAGTGCCTGGAAATAAATCCCTATCATTTCATCGCCGCCACATGCATGGGCCAGGCTTATCTGGAATTGGAAAATCCGGTCTCCGCCCTGGAATGCTTCCGCCGCGCACTAAGGCTCAATCCCGACCTGGAAGCCGTGCGAAATCACGTGGTCCGCCTGGCTAAAATGGTGGAAGATAAGTAAAGGGATGAGAGATGAGGGATGAGAGATGAGGGATGGGGCGGATGAAACCGCTTGCGGTTTCGCGCTGTTTTTTATCTCTGTTCAATTTGCAATTTGCATTTTGCAATTGCTCAATTTGCAATAAAAAAACATGGCAGTCTGGGATATGGCGACGCTGGTTTTTTCACTGCCTACCGCCCACTACCCACTACTCCCCGCCCTTTTCCATGAATTCCCCATACTGCTTGTCCAATTCGGCGTATGGCGCCGGTAAGACTGGCAAGCGTGTCCGGGCCGTCACGCCCCGTGTAGATCGCTATCAAATATGACACCAGGTCCTCGCGGTATCTGGCGTGGTCGTAAAAAATCAGGAAGTGCGCCAGGCCCGCCGATTGGCTGTACAATGTGGCGATGTTCGGGTCGTTTTGCAGCTTTTCCATGCCGTAGCCGGTCAATTGCTCCAGGGGCACGTAAAAGTGGTCGTGGAGCAGCCTGTATCGGGCGGCGACCATCCGCTGGTCGTCGAAACCGCCCAGCACGTAATAGCCCTTCTCTTTTTTCAGCGATTCCATGTACATGGCTATGCCCTCGATGACCCAGAAGTTGCCCTTGCGACCCACGTTGGGCGAAACCTTGCGCGATTCGTGGAACAACTGGTGCGTGGCCTCGTGATAGATGGTCCGGTCTTCGCTGCCGTCGCCGGCGAAGAAAAAGGCCGTCCGCGCCGTATCCAGATACGCACCCACCGAAATTCCCACCTTGGGCATCAGCGCCTGAAGCCCCTGGATGTAGGAGTCGCGGTCGCGGAAGCAGATCACCTTCAACTGCGTGGGCACGGAGTGCTGCACCTTGGCCCGGCCCTCAAAAAGTTCTATTATTTCCGCGTCATTGGCAAAATAGCGGATAAACATCTGCTCCCAAAGGTGATACAAGTCCTCGAGTTTCGATCCCAACGCCACGCCTGCCTCGATGCTGTGGTTGGTGCGAATGGTGTAATGTTCGGTCTCGATGACCCAGCCGGAATTGATGTCGGCGTGTCGCTGGGCGTCCTCGGCCGCGGTGATCCACTTGCCTTGATAATACCGCTGCCCGTCCTCGTAGCGCCGCACGTTTGCCTTGGGCAGCCAGCCGAACTTCTCGTTCCACACCATGCCGGCGTGATATTTTTTCACCTCGTATATCGTGCGCCATTGGTTTTGATACTTCTGATATCCAAACATGCGCCGCAGGGCTTCACTGTCCGGATTGGCCCGAATCGCGTCCAAAACAAGGTCCATGGCCAATTCCGCGTGGCCCTTTCGCACCATGCGCTTGGCCAAATCGTAAAGCGCCTCGGCCTCGTTGCGCCGCAACTTGCTGAGCCTGGCGTCCCACTCCACCGCGTCCTTTGATGCGCCCTCGGGCAGCTTGGCTGGGCCCGCGTCTATGGGCAAAATCGGCAGGTAAAACTTCATCGGATCGTGCGGACCAAGCACCGCCAAAGTCCGACCGGCCTCCTGCGTTAAGCCTTTTTCCTCGCACCAGGCGGCCAACTGCTTCAACTCGTCGGCATATTTGGCCCGCAAACTCTGCGCCGCCCGCCGCTGCTCATCTTCCGCGGCGCGACAACTCGGCGCAGACGCCGTCAACGCCGCCAAACTTGCGATCGCCAACAGGCAAAATGTAATTCGCTGGAGACAGACATAAACCAAATAGATCGCCGCTGCGACTGCCGAAAACACCTGTGATTCTGTTCCGTTTATAAAGACTAATATCATTAGCCGGCGGTCAACGACCGCCGGAAAATGCCCGAATCCCACCGGCGGCTGTTAGCCACCGGTTATTGACGTGATGTTCATTTCCTGAGACTTGATAGCCCCGGTGCTTGCACCGGGCATTCTTTAATATATTGTACCATGCAATCCGCACAATATGCAAAAACGCCCTGAATGCCGATATTTTCAAAGAAAAGACGGCTATTAAAAATTCCGCCATCAGACCGGATCACGAATCCTAAATCCTGACCCCTGACCTCTGAACCCTGAACCCTATTGCTTGTCGAACGCCGCGTCGAATGCCACGCGGCTGGGCTCGAAATCCAGTTTCTTCACGAAATCGCAGGCCTCTTTCGCCCCCTGGTCGCGGTCCATGCCGCTGTCTTCCCATTCCACCGAGAGCGGACCGGCATAACCGATCTGGTTCAATGCCCGGATGATCTCCTCGAAATTCACCCCGCCCCGGCCCAGCGAGCGGAAATCCCACCCCCGCCGCGGATCGCCGAAGTTCAAGTGGCTCGAAAGTATCCCGCTCCGCCCGTCCAGCATCACGATCGCGTCTTTCAAGTGCACGTGATAAATCCGGTCGGAAAAAGCGCGGATGAACTCCACCGGATCGACGCCCTGCCATTGCAAGTGGCTGGGATCGAAATTAAAGCCGAATTCCTCGCGCCGGTCCACGGCCTCCAACGCCCGCCGGGCCGAATGCAGGTCAAAGGCGATCTCCGTGGGATGCACTTCCAGGGCAAATCGCACGCCGCACTCGCCGAATACGTCCAGGATCGGATTGAACCGCTCGGCAAAAAGCTTGTACCCCTCGTCGATCATCTCCTGCGGCACCGGCGGAAAACAGTACACCAAATGCCAAATGCTCGATCCGGTAAATCCGTTGACCGTTTCCACGCCCAGCTTCTGCGCCGCCCGGGCCGTGTTTTTCAGTTCCTCGGCCGCCCTCGCATTGACCCCAGCCGGTTCGCCGTTGCCCCACACGTAATCGGGCAATATGGCCTTGTGCCGCCCGTCGATCCTGTCCAGCACGGCCTGCCCGACCAGGTGGGCGCTGATGGCAAACACCTGCATGTTGCTCTTTTCCAATAGCTCCCGCTTTTTTTTACAATAGCCGCTGTCTTCCAGGGCTTTTTGCACCTCGAAGTGATCGCCCCAGCAGGCCAATTCCAGGCCGTCGTAGCCAAATCCCTTGCACTTGCGGGCCAAATCGGCCAAGGGCAAATCGGCCCATTGGCCCGTGAACATCGTTACCGGTCGCGACATGACTAATTCCTTTGCGTTTATAAACCGCCAACTTCCGTCTGTTATTTTGACAAATTTATATATTTTGTAAAGCCACGGTCATTGGCAGCGCTGATTACCGCTAAATTTCTGATGTCTCTCATTTGAACCGTAAAACACCATGTCGTCATACATGCTATAATTACCCTAGATTCACTCGACAAGGCATTATTGATTGTAATTATCAGAAAATATCAAAAGATATCAGAGCCGGACCGTGTCGGTCCGGTCAGTCCAGCTTAACCAATAAGCAACCACTCCGACACAGCCCGCTCTGCCTAGTCTTAAATCCCAATACGCAGATGAACTTTCACCGTTTTCAAATATTCACGGTGCTTTTGATAGTTGTATCGGCAGCCGATTCGGCTAGAACCGAGGCCGCCGGACAAGTGCGCCTTGATTTGATTAACAGCGCCCAGGGCACGGCCATGATCTTTCAGGACTGGGGACAAGCCCTGGCCGCATCCGGAATCAAAAACTGCGCGATTCCGCTTAGCAACCCCGGCCGACAAGGTGGGCATCGATGTCCAAGGCGAGCCCGACCACCCGCTCTATGTCGTCACCGGCCAGGTGCTTTCCCGCGATGAACTTCTGCTGCCCGGCGCGCGGTTCAAGCGCAGCGAGGTCAAGCGGCTCGCTGCGTGGCTCGACGACCTGGCCCAAAACGGCCCGCCCGACAAACGCCCCAAACTCACGGCCTTCGGTTTGACTGTGGATCAATTCGATCGGGTAAAAAAAGACCTGTCCGCCCCGGTCGGTTTTTCCACCGCCGGCATGGCCCGCCGCGACGCCGTCGAAAAAATCACCAAAAAATTGTCCTTCCCTCTCCGCTTTGAAAACATCCTTCTCCCCTCTCCCGTTTCGGGAGAGGCACCCAAAGGGTACCCGGGGGTGAGGGCTGGGCGGGAAGAAACTTCAAAATTTCTCCTGGCCCTAGCCGACGATAAAGTCGATGACGAACTCAGCAATCTAAGTGCCGGCACCGCCCTGGCCTGCCTCTTGCGTGCGGCCGGTTATTGTTTCGCGCCGCAAGCCGCGGGCAATCAGATAAAATATTCCGTGTGCAAAGCGGAATCCAACATCAAGGAATATTGGCCCGTCGGCCGCCCGCCGCAAAACCCGCCGCCCGAAGTCCTGCCCGGCCTGTTCGAGTTTCTCCCCATAAACGTGCAAAACATCCCCGCCGCCACGGTCCTGGAAACCATCGGCAAGCGCCTGAAAACCCCCGTCCTCTACGATCGCGCCGCCCTGGCCAAATACAAGATCGATCCGGCCATTGCCAAGGTCTCCTTTCCCCGCCAGCAGACAACCTACAACAAGGCCCTGGATCGAATGCTCTTCCCCGCCGGACTGCAATACGAAATCCGCCAAGACGACGCCGGCAAGCCATTCTTATGGGTAACAGCGGTCAAACCGCTGTAATGAATAATCACGCCTATGTTCGATGTGTCTTATATGTTAGAATAAAAGAGACAAGCGAAAAGGATAAATCATGCCGGAAATAAGCCGTTTTTTCGGTATAATTATTCGGATGTATTTCAACGATCATGCACCACCGCATTTTCATGCTTTTTATGGCGATGACGAAGTTGAAATAGGAATTGACCCAGATAGTGAAGCTTAGCGGATATTTACCGCCAAGGGCATTGGCTTTGGCAATTGAATGGGCGGTTCAACATGATAAAGAATTAATGGATAACTGGGATCGTTTACACACCGACCGACAGCCGCAAAAGATATCCCCATTGCGATAATATGGAAATAGTTTCCTGAATGGAGCAATAAAATGTTCCCAAGAATTGTTAGTGTAAAACCACTGAATAATTACACCGTAGAATTGACCTTTTCCGACGGCCTTTGCGCGCCCGTGGATTTAAGCAAATGGATAGTCGGCCACGGCGGCGTATTTGAACCATTGCACGATGAAAACTATTTTCGACAGGTAAAAGTCGATCCGGAAGCCAAAACAATAGTCTGGCCCAATGGCGTAGATTTCTGCCCCGATGTGCTCTATGCCGAAGCATCGGGAAAAAGCATCCCGCAAACGATTTCTTGAATGTAGTTAGTGCGGAAGTTTCAGGATTTCTTTTTTCAGTTCGATTACTGTTATTGGACAGTCCTTCCAGTCATTAATCCAGCATACGATAAAGTCGCATTGGTTTGGGTCGTGTCCGTGTTCTTGAAAATTTGATGCCTTGAACTCGAATTCTATCCTGGCTTTCGCCCATAGATTTTTCTTGGCATCGTAAAGATATTTTCCTTCACAATCCGGAAAACCTTGCTGAATCGCCTCGATATAGAATCCTAACTCCCGGCTTACCATTCCAAAGAGATATACAACGCCTTGCTCATTAATCGGGGCATGCCGGAGTCCTCGAAAATCAATTGGCTCCCCATAAAGTTGGGCTGGATTGCCACTGCTCCTGGCTAAAGTGATATGTTTTGATTCAGTATTAAGCGGATTGATACTCATTTCGTCTTTAGTTGCTTGATTGTCTTCGACTTTCATATCCACTAATTCTGGCCCTTTGCTGGTCTTCCATTTGCGGTAATGGGCAAGTACATCAGGCCATTTTCCAAATCGTTTTTTGAATGGTCGATTCGAATATTTCCCTGAACTAATATACTCATTGTTCCCGGGTTCATGACCAAGATTTCTCTCCACTTCAAGAATTGAAAGAAATAAATCATCCTCAGATAATACATTCAGATGTTCTTTCAAGTTTTCTCCAGGTAATCTTCTTTTAAGACCTGCCGCTTCCAAAGCATTGCCGAGAGATCCAAAATGATAATTTACTGAGGAAAGCGGAAGTTCGTGTTTTACATCCTGTTTGGTCAGACTTTCCTTGTTCATCCTCTTTGCAAGGTTTTGAAGAATTTGAATGATTGATTCTTTGGAATGAGATTTTCGAACCATTTGTTTGCCTCCCAAGGCATTCATTCTATCATCGAGGCTAATGGCCGTAAATCATGGCTGCAATCTCATTATTTTCTTATAGCAAGTCGTCGAGTTCTTCCACTAGCTTGCCGAATTGGGTTAGTGCCGTATCCACGGCTTGCGGTCGTTCCATGTCCACGCCGGCGTCGCGCAATAAATCGAGCGGGTCTTTCGAGCAGCCGCCTTTGAGGAAGTTGAGATAGGCATCAAGCTCTTTTTTGCCGCCTGTAAGCACGCGCTCGGCCAGGGCGATGGCGGCGGACATGCCGGTGGCGTATTTGTAGACGTAAAACGCCCGATAAAAATGCGGTATCCGCAAACATTCCAGGCTCAATTCGTCGTCGATCGCAAAATCCGGCCCAAAATATTGCTCAAGCAAGCCGCGGTAGATCTCCCGGCATTTATCCAGCGTCAACGGCTCGCCCGATTCCACCGAACTGATGCGCAATCTTCTCGAACTCGGCGAACATCGTCTGCCGGATGATCGTGCCGCGCATGGCGTCGATCTGGCGATTGATCAAAAACGCCCTCTCCCGATCATCGCGTGCCCGATCGAGCAGATGCCGGCTCAGAAGCTGCTCGTTAAACGTGCTGGCCACCTCGGCCACGAAGATCACATATTGATAATAAACATACGGCTGATTTTTCGCCGAAAGCAGGCTGTGCATCGAATGCCCAGCCTCGTGGGCAAGGGTAAAAACGTGGTCCAGCACGTCGGGCTGATAGTTCATGAGGATGTACGGATCGCCGTCGAACGATCCGCTGCTAAATGCCCCGCTCTGCTTGCCGCGGTTTTCATATTTATCGCACCAGCGGCCTGCAAGTCCTTTTTCCAACGTACCATAGTATTCGCCGCCCAACGGCTCCAAAGCGGCAATCACCGTCCGCACGGCCTGGTTCCAATTCCGCCGCGTCTGCAAATCGGCCAGTATCGGCACATAGGTGTCGTAATGATGGATGTCGCTAAGCCGCATCTTCCGCCGCCTGAGATCGTAATAACGATGCACGGCCGGCAGATGGCGATGCACCGAGTCGATCAAGTTGTCATACACCGCCGCCGGCACGCGATCCGGGAACAAGGCCGCCTCCAACGCGCTGGGATAATTCCTTGCCCGGGCGTAATAGATATCGCGCTCGACCGATGCCGCCAGCGAGGCCGCCAACGCGTTTTTATGCTCGGCAAACACGCGATAATACTGGTGAAACGCCGCCTTGCGCACGCCTCGCCGCGGCGAGTGCAAAAGCGCGCTGAACGTGCCGTGGCTGAGCTCGATCAGTCGGCCCTTGTCGTTGCAAATCGCGCCGAATTTCAAATCGGCGTCCGTAAGCTGGCGGAAGATCTGCGATGCCGCCTGCGACATCTCGGTTTGCAGAGCCAGCAGGTGCTCCTCTTTTTTGCCCAGCGTATGCGGCCTGAACCGCAAAAGCCGCTCCAAAAGCAACCGGTACCGCTCCAGGCAAGGCTCGGCCATGAACCGCTTCATCTTTGCCGCGGGAATGGCCAGGATCTCCGGCCGGATGTAGCTTGCCGCCTCGGCCGCCCGGCTCACGGCGTGCATGTACCTGCCCTGCATCCTTTGATATTTGCTATCGGCGGTGTCCTCTGCGGTTTTCAAAAAGGCGTAAGTCCCCAGCCGCTCGCCCGAGCGGTCGAACTCCTCGTCGAACCGCAGGCATTCGGCCAGCGTCGCGGCGCTTCCGGCCAGCTTGCCCTGAAATTGCGAATAACCGTCAACCCGCTTTTCCCAGGCCAAAAAAGCCTGCTCCCAAGCCCGGTCGCCGGAAAACAAACTGTTCAAATCCCAAGTGTCGGACGCTTTGACTTTGCTGCGAGGTGGAAGACGTTTCATAAAAATGATTAATGCTAAATTATGAATGATGAATGATATTTTTCACCAGCGCAAAAGCACGGTGCCCCAGGCCAATCCTGCTCCGAAGCCGCTCAGTAGAATACAATCGCCGCGGCGGACGCGGCCCGCGCGGTACGCCTCGTCCAAGGCCAAGGGAATGCTGGCCGACGAGGTGTTGCCGTATCGCTCCAAGTTGCAGAAGACCTTGTCGGAATCCAGCCCCAAGTCGGCAACGGCCGAATCGATGATTCGCTTGTTTGCCTGGTGGAAAATCACCAGGTCCAAATCCTCAACCTTCATGCCTGCTCGTTGCAGGACATCTTCGGTGGTTTCCCGAAGCATCTTTACCGACCATTTAAAAACCTGCCGGCCTTCCATGCGCATGTATTGGTCCGCGTCGTTTTCGGCCGAGGTGGAGAAGGGCCGGCGCGATCCGCCCACCGGCCGGTTGAGCAAGTCCGCCCCCGATCCATCCGATCCCACTGCGTATGCCAGCAGGCCTTGCTTCTCGTCGCCGTGCGCCAGGAGCACCGCACCGGCAGCGTCGCCGAACAAAGGATACGTCTGCTTATCCGCCGGATTCAATACCCGCGACGTGCAGTCGGCCCCGATCACCAAGGCCAATCGGCTGCAACCGGTTGCCACGTACTGCGCGCCCGTAATCATGGCAAAAATGAAACTGGCGCAAGCCGCCTGAATATCCATCGCCGCCGCGCAAAGCCCGAGCTTGTCCTGCACCGTCGAGGCCGTGGCCGGCAACAGCATGTCGGGCGTGTATGTGCCTAAAAGCACCAGGTCTATGTCGCCGGGGTCGACGCCGGACTCGTCGATGCATCGCCTTGACGCTTCAATCGCCAGGTCGCTGGTGGCCATTTCCGGCGGGGCGTGTCGCCGCTGGGCAATGCCGGTGCGCTGCAATATCCACTGGGCATCATAACCCAAGAGGGCCAGATCATCGTTATGAATGCAGTTTTCCGGCACGCTGCTGCCAATGGCAAGAATTTGAATGCCCATCAATCTCCCGATTCTAGAACTATTCACAGGATTAATCACTCCTTCGGGTGGGATGCCGTCGTTTTGCATAATGGCTTTCCAAGTTTTTTGGAACCAAAGTTTTATGCTTTTTTCGGATTCCAAAGGCAAGGGGCAATTAACTCTTGATCTTATTGTAGGCCGGCATCGTTAGTCGTTACGCGAAATTAGCAGTTTTGGAGGGTATTTAATATCTATAAAACTTTTCACAAATTATAGGTGTAAATACCCTATAAAACAGCAGTCTTAACTCACAATGCAGCGCCATTTTTATTCATGATGTTCACTACCTTACTAATTGCTTTTCACAATCGAAAGTGGGCATGATTTATAAAAAAAATCCCAAATACATAACTCGGGGGGTGCAATGTGCGTATTTCATCGGTTATCTTGGTTATTTAAGCAACTTCTATTCCATAAGACTAAGAAGTACTTGTTTTTCTATGTGTACAATGGCCATCTATTACCGTGCTGTCCGGGGCACGCCCATCCTGGTCGCCGCCAATCGGGAAGAACGCTTTGACCGGCCCACGCAATACCCCAAAATTCAGCCGGGTTCGCCCAGGGTGGTCTGCGGCATTGACCGCAAGGCCAACGGCACCTGGCTGGGCGTGAACCAGCACGGCTTGTTCTGCGCCGTGTTGAATCGTCCAAAAAAACACGTGCCCCTGGAGCCCCGTTCCCGTGGCCTGCTTTGCCGCGAATTGCTCGAACTCCGCACCGCCCGCGAGGCCAGCGAATACGCCGCCGATGAATTGGCCACCGGCATGTACGCCGGCGCGAATTACGTCTGCGCCGACGCCAAGTTCGCCGCCGTGGTCTACGGCGGAAACCAGATCGAAGTCATGGAAATCACCCCGGGCCTGCACATTATCACCAACGGCAACATGGACGACTACCGCGACGAGCGCCACGAACTCGTGCACCGCATGCTCACCTTGCACACGCTCGATTCGGCGGTCACCTTCCTGGCCGTCGCCAGCCGGACCTTCTCCCGCAAGCCCGACAGCAACGGACGGCGCGGCGTGGTCATCCTGGGCAAGGAATTCGGCACCGTCTCCTCCACCCTTCTCGCCCTCTCGCGGAAGATCCAGCACGCCGTGATGCAATACAGCCCCGGCCCTCCCTGCGACCATTCTTACGACGACCTTTCCGCCCTGCTGCGCCAGGTCCTTTCCGCCGAGCGGAGCCGCAAAAACCGCGAAGCCGAAAAAGCCGCCCGCGAAAAAGCCCGCCATCACGAAGGCACGGCAATTAAAGAAAAAGTAAAAAAGAAATAAAATAGTGGGCAGTGGATATTGGTTTGAGATACACTGCTGGATAAGCCAGCAGTGGCACCCGTGCGCCGATGAGGAATTCTCTCGAAAATTGGCCGAAGCCCGCCGCCAAATAAAGATGGCTGATCTATGAAGGTCCGCTTTCAAGCCGACGTCAATCTAAATTAGCCAAATAAAATAATTTATAGAATATAATTGTTTTGAAAACCTTCATTGGAAACAAGCAATTAAAGGCAAAATTATATGGTTATTTTCGATTTAAGATCAGACAAATTCAAAAAAGCTGTAATTAATACAGAAAGACGAGCGGAACGTCAACTTTACGATGAAAAACTTGTCAAATGCTTTGTTCCAAATAGGGTTTTAAATGAATTAGACACAAATCAGAATCAATTAATCTTTGGCAGACGTGGTGTAGGAAAAACACACACCTTAAAAGCCTTTTTGGGGAAAAAAAATCAGGAAGGCATACTATGCCACTATATTGATTGTACTACATTTGGTAGTGGTATTGGTGTTGAAGGTTCACCAAAAAACATTGGTATTCGGTTTTTTTCAAAATTATTATCCCACATAGTTGATGACTTACTTGAAGATGCTGCTTTAATAGAAATACCGGAACCTGATCTGCATAATGTACTCGAAGGAATTTTAATTAAATTTGCAGATTGTGCAATACCCAAGTCTGAGACTGAAACATTTGAATATTCTGAAATTACTAGATTAACAACTCAATTCCTCAATAAAATACATGCAGAACGTCTAATCTTGTTAATTGATGAATGGGCACAAATCCCTCAGAGTGCTCAACCTTATTTCGCAGAATTTTTAAAGCGATCTATGTTTGCAAATGCAAAAGTCACGGTAAAAGTTGGCGTTGTAGATTATACTTACAAATTGAATAAAAGGATTCAGGATCAAATAATTGGGATCGAACGATCAGCAGATATATTTACTGATATATATATGGATCGTTTTTTTGTTTGGGATCAAGATGAAAATTTTGTCGAGAGCTTTTTTGCAGAAGTATTATACAATCATTTAGCTCTTGAGTATGATGCTGATTTCAATATTGGAACAGATGATAAATTAGACATCATTAATAATCAGTTATTCACACAACATCGCGTTCTTTCTGAATTATGTCGGGCATCTGAGGGTAATGCAAGGGATTTTTTGGTACTTTTTGGCAAAGCATATACCAAATATAGGCAACAGACTTCTCATCAAAAGATTGGATTAGAAGAAGTTCATACGGCAGCAATAGATTTATATCGTAGTGACAAATATTCCAATATATCTTCAGAAAAACCGCTAGAAGATTTTCTCGATCACTTAGTAAACTCGATTATAAAAGAAAAGAAATCACGGACATTCATGATACCCTATCAAAGTATTAATCATCCTATTCTGGAACGCCTTTTCAGTGCACGCATTCTTCATCCATTAAATGTTGAATGGTCTCGCCCTCATTTACCAGGAGAAAGATATAGTCTTGTAACAATGGATTATGGGACATACGCATCATTTAAAGGCACAAGAAGTGAGCCACATCAGGAAGTATTTTGGGATGTTAATAATCCAAAATCCGAAGAATTAGAACTTGTTCCAATTGATGATCGAAGGAGTATACGGCAAGTTGTAGTTGAAAAGAATATACTTGATGAATTTTGGGCAAAAATGTCGGATAGCAATATTAGTTGAGAGTATTTTGAAGTTAAAACACTTAAGTAAATAACAAATTGAGGATTTAAATTTCTAATATTATAATATGGCCAATAACCTAGCATAGCAGGTTATGCCTGATATTTTTTCTGGCCTTGTGATTTTTTTAGCATCTGGTACGTTCCCTTTCGGTTTGCGGCTAAACGAACTGCCCACTGCCCACTGGTTATTTCACGAACTCCTCGATCAAATCCAGCGCCGCCTCCAGGTTTGACATGCTGGCGGCGAATGACAATCTGGCGTAGCTTTCGGCGCCGAAGGCCGAGCCCATCACCGTGGCCACGCCTTTCTTATCCAGTAACTCCAGGCACCACTGGCTGGAATTCTCGATTTTCACGCCGTTATAAGCGCGTCCAAGATGCTTTTTGATGTTGATAAAGGCATGAAACGCCCCGGCGATCTCCGAGCAACTCACGCCGGGAATCTTCGCGATCCTGGCCCGGACAAATTCCCTCCGCCTGGCGAATTCGGCGCACATCGACGCCACGCAATCCTGCGGCCCGGTGAGCGCGATGAGCGCGGCGTATTGGCTTATGCTGCACGGATTGCTGGTCTCCTGGCTCTGCAGGTCGGCGATGGCCTTCGACACGTTCAAAGGCGCAATGCTCCAGCCGATCCGCCAGCCGGTCATGGCGTAGGTCTTACTCACGCCGTTAATGAGTATCGTCCGCTCCTGCAAGCTCGGCCGAACCGTGGCAAAGCTGGCGAACTTGTGCCCGCCGTAAATCAGCCGCTCGTAAATCTCGTCGGAAACGACAAGCAGATTTTTTTCAATGGCCACGTCGGCCAGCGCGCCCAGCTCATCCGGCGAATACATGCTGCCAGTGGGATTCGACGGACTGCAAATCAAGATGCCCTTGTATTTTTCGTAACCGCCTTGCGAACCATCTCCGGCGTGATCTTGAAGTTGTTCTCCTGCGGCGTATCGACAATCACCGGCACAGCCCCGGTAAGCTTTACAAGTTCCGCATAACTCACCCAATACGGCGCGGGAATAATCACCTCGTCGCCGGGATCTAAAATAACCGTAAACACGTTGTGGATGGCGTGCTTGGCCCCGTTGGCCACGACCACCTGGGCGGGCGCATATTCCAATCCGTGCACCGCCTTGTATTGATCGGCCACGGCCTTTTTCAACTCCGGAATGCCGCTGGCCACCGTGTAATGGGTGTGGCCGGCCTTCATCGCCGCCACTGCCGCCTGGCAGATGTGCTCCGGCGTGGTAAAATCCGGCTCGCCCACGCTCAGGTCGTACACCTTGCGGCCGGCCGCTTTCAGTTCCTTGGCCTTTGCCGCCATGGCCAGCGTGGCCGAGGGCTCCAGCGCTTGAATAATGCGGGAAATTTTGGGCGTCATGTTCGGTCTCCTAACGCGACCACTGGTCGCGGCTTTACATCTCTAATCTCTTATCTCTAAATCTCTAATCTCTCTCCTTGACGTATCGCATTGCGCGACCGACAATCATAGTGGCGTGCGGATTAGTTTCCAAGGCGCTCGACCATTTTTTCACAAAAACACCATGGCAAATCCAAAGATCGGCATATGGCTCGTTGGCGTCAAGGGCGGGGTTGCGTGTACCGCAATCGTGGGATTGGCGGCCCTGAAAAAAAATCTCATCCGACCAGCCGGACTTGTCACCCATCTGCCGCAATTCCAGAATATCGGACTTTCCGATTGGGAGCAATTCATTGTCGCCGGGCACGAAATCCGCCGGGCAACCCTGGCCGATGAAGTCCTTCGCCTGGCCATGGAAAACCGAATCGTCACCCCGGAACTTATCGAACAATGCCGCCCGGAACTAGACCAGATCGATGCCGCATCCGCCCGGGAACGATTTTCAACGCCGGCCCCGCAATCTCCGCCCTGGCCGACGCCGATTTGCCCGGCCCGGAATCGCCCCGCGAAACCATCGACCGGCTCCGCCGCGACATGGCCGATTTTGTCCGCGACAACAATCTCGCACACTTGGTCGTTTTTTATCTCGCGTTAACCGAGCCGCCCGTGTCGCCGCAATCGCTGCCCGCAGCCTGGGCCGATCTGGAACGCACGCTCGACGATCCCCAAAACTGCCCCTTGCGGGCAAGTTCGCTCTATGCCATTGCCGCGTTGGGGGCGGGCCATTCCTTCCTCAACTTCACTCCCTCGTTGGGCGCCGGCTGCCCGGCCGTTCGACGAATTTGCCCGCCGCTCCAACACCCGCCACTACGGCTGCGACGGCAAGACCGGCGAGACGCTGCTAAAAAGCGTGCTCGCACCCATGTACGCCCGGCGAAATCTCCAGGTCCTCAGTTGGGTCGGCCACAACATCTTCGGCAACATGGACGGGCAAGTCCTCAACGACCCCGCCAATAAGTCCGGAAAAAAAGCCAATAAAGACCGGCTTTTAACCGAAATCCTCGGCTACAAGCCCAACACGCTGGTCTCCATCGAATATCTCGCCGACCTGGGCGATTGGAAAACCGCCTGGGACCACATCCATTTCGCCGGTTTCCTGGGCGTGCCCATGACCCTGCAATTCATCTGGCAGGCCTCCGACTCCGTCCTGGCCGCCCCCCTGGTCCTGGACATGGTCCGCTTCACCGAACTGGCCCATCGCCGCGGCCACGTCGGGCAAATGCCCTTCCTAGCCAGCTTTTTCAAAAGCCCCTACGGCGTGACCGAACACCGCTTCGAGCAGCAATTCCAAATGCTGGAAAATTGGGCCGCTGAAAAGGATGAAGGTTGAAGGATAAGAGTCAAAAAGAGTACAATAGTGTAAAATGCAAAGGGACCGGCATGACAACAAAAGAAATAAAATGTATAATGTAATACTTACGGCGGGACCGTTTAACGGGGATCGATTATGAATGAGCGAATTGTCATTGATCCGAAAATATGTCATGGCAAGCCGATAATCCGAGGCACTCGCGTACCTGTTGCGCGGATTGTTGGATATCTGGCCGGAGGCATGAGTTTCGAGGATACGGAAAGAGATTTCGACCTCTCGCCGGAAGACGTCCGCGCGGCACTCGACTACGCGGCGGAATTAGTTAACTTGGAACAACATCATCCTCTGCCTACTTGAGCAACGACGATGGAATTCCTTGTCGATGCCGATTTGCCGCGGCCCACGGCGGAAGTCATCCGCTTAAACGGACATAGTGCCCGCGATGTGCGCGATGTAGGTCTTGGCACGCTCCCGACGAAAAAATTGCCGCCTACGCCAAGACAAACGGACTATGTTTGCTTACCGGCGATTTCGACTTCGCAGATATCCGAGACTATCCGCCCCAGGATTATGCCGGAATAGTCGTTTTGGGCCTGCCCGAAAAAGTTGACCGCGAGTTCATTCTGCGGCTTGTTGTTGCATTTCTCAACTATCCTGAAATAATCTCGCAATTTCCCGGACATCTGGCTATAGTCGAACCTGGCCGAATACGACTACGACCTACATTAGGGGTTTCACATGAAAAAAGCTAATAAAGAAAAATCAATAGAGAGACTCCAAGTAGCTTTGAATAAAATTGAGCCACTCATGCATCAAAAATATGATTCACAAAATTTTAATAAATGGCAAAGGGATACACATATTACTATTGAGAAAATATTTGGTAGGAATTCTCGTAACGCTAGAGACTTCAGCAATATCATTTACTCACCCCTGATATACTACGCAAACACCCCTGATCATGTTTTTCAAGAATCATATATCGATGGATTGAGATCCGCGCAGACAATTCTTCAATCGATGATTGATGAAATTAAAGAGTATTGGGACGAGAATGTGGTTTCGAATCAAATTGATCCTATTCCCACCAAGATTAAGACTACAAACATATTCATTATCCATGGCCATGACCATAGTACAAAAAACATATTGGCTAGATTCATAACAAAACTTGGATTAAATCCAATAATTCTCCATGAAAAGGCAAATCTGGGCCGCACTATTATTGAGAAATTTGAAGATCACGCAATAAATGTTTCATATGCAATTGCCCTGCTCACTCCAGATGACTACGGAGCAGCAAAAGGAAGAGCTGCTCTACATGATCGAGCAAGACAGAATGTTGTATTTGAATTTGGCTATTTTATTGGGAAATTGGGACGTGAACACGTGTGCGGTATCACAAAAGGAGACATAGAAATCCCAACTGATTTATCTGGCGTTATTTATATACGTTTAGATGATAGAGGAGCATGGAAAGCAGAGGTTGTCAAAGAATTGAGGGGCGTAGGAATTAATATTGATGCCAATCTAACGTTCTAGAATTTCGATTTTATGATTTCCAGAGATATGTAATGCTTTTCCTTTCAATTGCATACAGGACCCTCTTGCTGCAAGTATAATTTGAAAACTGATGATCCAATCTTCACTTTGAATTCCACTCTATTTTATGGTGTTCCACATTTTCTCGTTCTCCGGAAACAGCGGCGCGTATTTCACGCTGTAGCGTTGCTCGGCCATCCAGTCTTTCACCGTTTCGGCCCAGCGGGCGTAATGGGCCGTGGCCTTGTGGGCCTTGGCCCCGGCATCGTCGCGATAAACTTCGTAAAGCATGAACCGGTCGGGTCGTCGGCCTGATGGAGCACGTCAAACCGCAAATTGCCCGGTTCCCGGATCGTATTTCGGGCGTTTTCCAAACTTGCGGCGATAAACGCCTCGCGATTTTCCGGCTTAACATGCACGTGGACGCAGGCGATGATCATGATAATGGCTCCATAAAATGTTTTTTGTTTTCGGTTGTCGGTTTACAGTTTTGCGACATTTTAGCCATTTGCAGTGCATTAGAATTATCAGGCCCGGAGGGCCGGGTTAGTGTAGCCAGGGGCGACAGCCCCTGGGACAGGGCATTCTTTATAACAACTGCGAAAGCCCCGGAGGGGCGACATCTGATCTTTTCCGCGCGTCCGATGTCGCCCCTGCGGGGCTAGTGCGGATATTTCAACCTTTCCCCAGGGACTTACGCCCCTGGCTACAATACGTCGCCGCTTCGCGGCTAAAATGCATCACTGCACATGGCTAAAAAGTAACACAGTTTTCAGTTCTTGTTATTCCTCTTGGACGGCGGCCGGCTTTTTTCTCCTCCGCGGCCGGAATGCGAGTGCGGAGACCGAAATGGCGAATATTACTGTATTGATTATCTTAGACCATTCGGCAAAAGAGGGCAGATCAATATAATTCGGGTCGTAAAGCGGGCCTTTATCCCGGTTGATGTCCACCCATTCTCCGCTGTGTCGGGTAAGCATGGCCTTGGAATTCTCGCTCAAAAAATTCGACGAAATGCTTTTCGCATTGCCGTTGACAAAGGCCACGTTGGACCAGCCGGCCCATTTGTATCGCAGCCCTCCCTTGCGCTTATGCGCGGCAAACAAGTCCGGATCGGTGGAAGGATCGTCTTTGCAAACCTGCTTAAAGCTTAGATTGCGCGGTTCCATCCAATTCACGTCCGAATCGGCCCTTTCAACCAGCAAGATGGTTTGCGACGACCTGCCAAATATATCGAACTTGGAAATTGACTTCCCGCCCGGCCACACCGTTTCCGGCCCCACCACGGCCAGGTAGTTTGTCGTGGCCTTGCCGCTTGCGTCACTGGGGCAATGAAAAACGCCGGGCATTTTCGGCATGAGCTTGCTGTTGTTCGGCCCGTTCCAAGGCTCCTTGAAATTGTAGGCGTCAAAAAGATCCTTTCGATCCAGATACGGCAGGATCAGCACCCGCCAACTGTGCCAGGGTTTGCCGTCCGGGCCGGCCACGTACGCCGGCGGAAAAGAGCCGTTCTTAATTTCATATTCATGAATCGCCGCTGCGATTTGTTTAAGATTATTCAAGCAACCTTCCACTCCCGTTGCGGCAATTCTGGGCTTTAATGCAAGAAATAATACCAATGCAACAAGAAAAACCAAGCCAACGGCCAAACCGGCGCTGCCCATCAATCTCGTCTTTTGAATGCAAGCCGCCAAAAAGATGCACGCCAGGGCAACGGCGATTCCCCACGGCCCAAAGGCGCCGATGGCCGCGGCCACTGCGATAAACGAGATCATCAATGATTGCAGCGTGAATTGCATGAGGAGTTTTCAATTATCAGTTTTCAGTTGTCAGTAATCGGTATTCATCACTCCGACCTCCAGCCTCCAGCCTCCAGCCTCTGCTTTCATCCCTCATCTCTAATCTCTAATCTCCAATCTCTAATCTCCAATCTCTAATCTCTAATCTCCAATTCCTTACTTTACCAGCCTCGCACTGAGCCAATCGGCGCGATCCAGCACGTCGGCCCGATCGGCGTAGTCCACGACCAGGTCGAGTTGCCTTGCCTCGCCCAGATCGACGTTTATCGGCACGGGCTTCATGCCGCCGCGGATGGTTTCGCTGGTGAATTTCTCCTCGCCGTCGACAAACACGCGAAATCGCACGCTGCCTCCGCCGCCCGCCGTATCGTCAACGGCCAACTCGGCCTGAAAACGCTTATATGGCTGATCCAAGTTGTAAGCCAAGCAGGCCGCGCTGTGCATGCCGATGCCCTTAAGATATAAAACCCCGCCGGCGCGGAGCCGTGTGCCCGTAACGCTCCGGTCCAGGCGGTAGGGCCAGGTCAGGTCTAGATAAGGCACAAATCTGTACTCGCCGGGCTTAAGATCGGAAAGATAAACCGCCCGGCCGGAAATGGGCTGAAGAAAAACCAGGCGCCTAGGCGCGGCCGTCCACGTCTGTCCGAAAACCGTAAGCTGCAAGGCCGAAGAATCCATACGCACGCTTGTCGCCCTTACCAGGCTGCCGTCGCTAAAACCCAACCATGCCCAGGCATCATCCCCGGACGTCTTGCCCCTCAGCGCCGGATTGAAAACGATCGTCGCCACGCGATCTAGTTCCACCTCCACCTCCCCGGCGTTGGTCTTCAGCCGCACGGAGTCCTCTCCGATCTTTTCCAGAAGTCCGGACAGTTCGTCGCCGTTGTCCAGCAACATCCGGTCCGACTCGCCTTCCGCCCGGGCGATCCGATCGACAAGCGCATCGCGGTCTTTCCAGGCCGGGGGTAGCCGGAAAACTACGCCTGCCAGCCGGTCCCAGGGGATTTTCACCCGCCCGAAAAGTTCCGAATCGGCCGCCATGATTTCTTTATCCGAGGCCAGCACGTCGGCCGCCAATAGACCGCCGTCGGCCAGGACCAGGACCGGGGCCCGCTTCACTTCCGGACATGCGCCCCAGGCCGCCAAATCGCCGAGAAACAGCTCCCGTCTTTGGCCGGCGCCTTGGAATGCGATCCGCCCGTTGGCATCGATCGACGTCAAGTCCCCGGAAAACGCCCGGCCGTCAACTGGCACAACCACGGGGGCGGCGGCATATGAAAATCTCGCCGAAAGTAAAGATAAAATCAATAATAAGAAAACGACTGCAAATTGCAAATTGCAAATTGCAAACTGCAAATTGCGGGCATTGTTTGGTTTTCCATTTAGCATACCGGGTAATTTCATATTCTTCGATTTGCTAAAAATGTCGTATTTATCGTCGGAGCCGGGCCGTATCGGCCCGGAATTGCCGGGGCGACACGCCCCGGCTCTGATTCGCTTGACGACATTGTTTTCCTGAGATTCTATAAATGATTTTTACCGCTGGAAAATCGGCAAATAATTGTTCGGTATTTGCAAAACTATGCAAGCCATCGCCGTGGCGCACTCGTTTCCCTCGGCCGGGGCGATCCAGGAACCGTCTTCCTGTTGTTTGGCCACAAGGTCGTCGCGCACCGCGGGGAACCAGCGGGCAAAACGTTTTCCACCCGCCTGCCACATGGCCTGCCCCGCGTAATAATGGGCGTAATAATAATAATTCTCCCGGCGCACGCCCCCTTCGGCCGGAATGAATTCCATCAGGTAATCCAGGCCCTTGGCGATTTCCGGGCCCTCGTAAATTCCCGCGCTGTACAATGCCGCCACCGCCGCGGCCGAACGGGGAAACCCGCTCTCCCCGCCTTGGATCATGTACATGAACCCGCCGTCCGGGTTCTGGCTCCGCTTCACATAGCTGATCGATCGCTCGATCACCTCCCGCGACACAAAAATGCCCGCGTTCCTGGCCGCGCGCAAGGCCATCATCTGGCACGCGGTCACCGAAATGTCGGCGTCCGCGCGTTGGGGAAAATATCGCCAGCCGCCGTCGTTGTTTTGCGTGTTGGCGATCAGTTTCACGGCCTTGTCAAGGGCGTCTCGCAGCTCGGGGCGCGACGACATGCCCTGACATTCGGCCAGGAACATGGCGGCGAATCCGTGCCCATACATCGGCCCGTGCGTGGCCGTGTCCGGCCCGTTGAGGAATCCGCTGGGCTTGGCGTTGGCTAAAATGAAATCTACGCACTTGCTTACCTGCTCGCCGTAAGGCCCGCGCCCGGGCGTGCTCCCGCCCGAGATGAACGCCATGCCGGCCAGCCCGCAAACCGCCACATTGCCCCGCCCAGGCCCGTTGCCCAGCGAGCCGTCATCATGCTGCCGCTCGGCCAGCCAGCGCAGGCCCTGGGCGATCGATTTTTCGGCCGCCGGAGTAATCCACTTCGCCCCCGCCTTTTCCTGCTCGGGCTCTTGCCCCTCGGCGGTACATGCGGCAAAAATGAGAAAAAACACGCATACCACAGAAAAGAAACGGCCAACAGCGGGCAGCGGACAGCGGGTGGCGAGCGGCAAATCTAATGGACGGAATAGACGATATGGACTAGATGGACAAGGTGGTTTCATTGCTGCATTCACCATTCGTCATTCTGCATTTTGCATTCTGCATTCTGCATTTTGCTTCCTGCATTCATCCTTCATCCCTCATCCTTCTCTCTTCACTCCCCGCTTTTTTTCTCGTTCGATAAATCGCGGAAATAATCCTCGATGAGATCATGGTACTTGGGAATGAAATCCTCCATGGGCGATTGCAGCATCTGCTCGCGGACGTGCGCGGGCAACTCGCCCCACAGATTGTCGATCAGCGATCGCATTTCGTCCATGTCGGCCTTGTCCGCCTCCCCGCCGGGCTGCTTCGTGCCGCGCGCCCCGGCCGGCTTGTTGCCTGGTTTCTGACCGGCCTTGGCCCCGGGCTTGCTGCACGAAGCGGACGTTTTTCTCGCCGATTGTTTGGCATTGCAGGCGCCTGACGAACACTGCCCGGCCGACTTGCATGCCTGGTTGATCAGCAGATCCAAATCGGCGACGATCTGCTTTTGCAGGTTGAGCGTGGCCGGGCCCGCGTCTGATTGCGATATCCGCTCGTGGACTTGCGACATGTTTTGGGCGATGTTCAAGAGCGGATTATCGTTTTCTTTTTCGGCCGCAGCCCCCAGTTCCTGTCGCAGCCGCCGGTTCAGATCATCACCCCCCTGCCCCGCCCCGGCTTGTGGTTTGTCTTTTTTCTCATCGGGACCGAATAGTTCCCGCTCGATCTGGCTTTTGGATTGGGCCTTGAGATTTTTAAGCAATTCGTCGTCGAGCGACCGCCCCGGCCGGGCCTGCGCCATGGCCGGCGCGGGAAAACACAATAAAAACAGCAATCCCGAAACGATTGCAAATTGCAAATTGCAAATTGCAAATTGTAAATTCCTGAAGCGTCTCATAACGTTGCTCCGGCTATTGCCTTTGTCCGGTATTTATTATAACCGGGAAACCTGCCTTTAGAACCACCCGGCTCAGCGACCAAATATCATGTAAATAATTCAAGTTGGGGCGACAGTTGTACTGTCGCCCCCATTTTGCCGGCAGGGACGGGAGTACAACTCCCGTCCCAACGTAATATTAACAATCTGAGACTCAATAAATATCACGCAAAACGACGCAATTTCTTGCCCTGTTCAATTTGCAATTTGAAATTTGCAATAATTATTCGCGAAGTCTCAGTAATCCACCTTGACCAGAAACAGGCCTTGCGGCGGCGCGGTTGGGCCGGCCAGGCGCCGGTCGGCCGCCCGCAGGACTTCGGCAGGCCACGTTTCGGATTTTGCACCCCGGCCTACCTCCACCAGCGTGCCCACTATCGCGCGGACCATGTTATACAAAAATCCGTCGGCTTCCACTTCGACGGTGATCCAATCCTGCTCATCCCCCCTGCCCCGCTCTACGGAAATTTCAAAAATCGTGCGCACTCTGTTTTTGGACCGTGAACCCGAGGCTTCGAAACTGCTGAAATCGTGCCTGCCTGCAAGCGGGGCCGCGGCACGCTGCATGGACTCATGATCCAAGCGGCCTTGATTGAAATGCCAGCAATACCGGCGGCGGAATACGTCCCGCACCGGCCCGTCGTGAATCAGGTACCGGTAGCGCTTGCGCACGGCCTTGTGCGTGGGGTGAAAACCGTCCTGCGTCTCGGCGGCCTCGAGCACCGCGATGTCGCCGGGCAGGACGGCGTTTAACGCCCTTTGCAAAACCTCGGGCGCCAGCCTGGTCTCCAGTCGAACGCTCGCCACTTGCCCCAGCGCGTGCACGCCGGAGTCGGCCCGGCCGCTGGCAAGTATGCGCACATTCTGCCCGGTGACCTTGGCGATGGCGGCCTCGATGGTCTCCTGGACCGATCGCTGCCCGTTTTGGGCCTGCCACCCGGAATAATTCGTGCCGTCGTACGATACAAGGAGCTTGAATGTGCGCATTGGTTTCAGCGATCGGCGATCAGCCTTGGATCGAGCCGGGCCCCCGGTGTGTTCACAGGGGGCTAAATATTTGCCGGGGGTAAATAATCAACGAAGGCAAAATGAGTTTTTACTTCCCTTTGCCTACCGCGACATTATCTTTGCCGAGTTTTACCAGCAATTCGGCGATCTGCACGGCATTGGTGGCGGCGCCCTTGCGCAGGTTGTCGCTCACGCACCAGAACGCCAGGCCGTTGGGGCAGGAAATATCCTCCCGGATCCGCCCGATGAACGTCTCGTCGCGCCGATCGCAGTTGATGGGCATGGGATAGACTTTGTGCTCCAGGTCGTCCATCACCACCAGGCCGGGAGTGGCGGCAAACAGCTTGCGGGCTTCTTCAACGCTCACTTTTCGCTCGGTTTCAACCAGAATACTCTCGCTGTGGCAGTTCGAAACCGGCACCCGCACGCAGGTCGGGCAAATTTGTATGCTCTCGTCCTCCAGCATCTTCCGCGTCTCGTAAACCATCTTCATTTCCTCGGACGTGTACCCCTTGTGCTTGGGCGAGCCGATCTGCGGAATGCAGTTAAAGGCGATGGGATGCGGGAAGCACTCGTATTTATAATCTTGCCCGGCCAACAGGGCCCGAGTCCCGCCGTCCAGGTCGCGGCTACCCACCAGGCCCGCCCCGCTGGTGGCCTGATACGTGCTGACTACAACCCGCCGCACCACTGCCGCGTCGTGCAAGGGCTTCAGGGCCTGGACCATTTGCGTGGTCGAGCAGTTCGGGCTGGATATGATCCCCTTGTGCCTGAGCACCGCGTGCGGATTGACCTCAGGAATGACCAGGGGCACCCCGGGGTCCATGCGCCAGTAACCGCTCTCGTCTATCACCACGCAGCCGCGGCGCACCGCGTCAGGAATAAAATCCCGCGCCACTTCGTCCGGAGTGCTGCTTATGACCAGGTCCACGTCGTCGAAAACCGGTCCGTCCAGCGCCTCCACCGTGATCTCACGCCCGGCATAGGGCAGCTTTCTGCCCGCCGATCGGGCCGACGCCACAAACTTGATCCGCTCGCACGGAAAACGATGATCTTCCAGCAATTCACGAATAATCGTCCCTACTGCGCCGGTGGCGCCTACAACCGCGACACAATCGAACACGGGCAATCTCCTTATTGTTATAAAACAGGGTGACGAATGGTTTTCTAAGCCCACGGGTTGCATCCCCTGGGCATGATTCAATATATCGTTAATTCAGAATGTATAAGTAATTTATTATGCCATGATTGGTGGAAAATCACAACTCCATGTAAACAACAAAACCCCCGCGAAAGGCGGAGCCCGTCGCGGGGGTTTTTGAACAAATTATCTTTTGTCCACGCCCCTTGGCCCTTGGGCCAAGGTTATATTCATTCCATTTTAGTTGGCGGAAGCCACTGCTTCGGTCGGTTTCGGGTTGAAACCAAAAGCCACGGCGGTATTCTCACCGGCGCTTAAAGTTACCGTCTTGGTGTCTTCGACCAGTTTCCCGTCGCGAACCACTTGCGCGTGAATGTCGTACTTGTAGCTGAAGCCGGGTTTCAGACCGTAGGAAACAAACTGGCGACGGCTGCCAACGCTCCGAGTAGCCAGGCCGTTGATCGTGACCTTGGCGTCGTATGGCACCCATACCGTTACCACGCCGCTTGTCTCCGGTGTCGGAGACGACATGGTGGACGGTTCGGTGGATGGCGTCGGCGTAGCGCCGGGCATAGCAGGAGCCGGCTCGGTAGCGCTACCGGGCTCAGGCGGCGTGGGGCCTTCCATCATCGGCTTCTTTGCCGGCGTGGGCACGGTCGGAGCGGCAGGGGCGGTTGTTGTGTTCCCACAGCATGTAGCCGTAACTCCATTGCAGCAACTATAAGTCGCATAGCCGCAGGAATAACAGCCGCTGTAGCAGCCGGAATAACATCCTCCACACCCGCAGCCGTAGCCGCAACCCCAGCGGCACGCACGGCCGCATCCATACCAGCCTCCGCAATTCCAACACGATCCACATCCCCATCCACAACCGTAACAACCTCGGCCGCATCCCCACCAGCAGGCGTTAGCGGTACCGACAGCGGTCAAAAGTAGTAACATAACCACTGTCCCTAACAATACTTTTTTCAAACTTTGTCAACTCATGAGTTTCTCGCTCCCTTTTTAAAAAGAGGATAAAACAAAGTTTTTACTGCTACAAACTCTGTAGCTTACAAATAATAGCACAGAAATCAAGTAGGCTGGGAAAACTTATCCGATTTGGCAAACTCTTGCAATCAGATAACTTAGGCTAATCATCACAAGAAGACATAAGAATTATAGCGATTCGCAAGAGAAAAAAACCACCCAAATTAGCGGTACGACCGAGACTATGTTTATCTCTTCGCTACGGATGGAATCGCCTTGCCCTTGAGCTGATAGACGTAAGCCAGCACCTCGGCCACGGCCGCGTATTTGTCCTGAGGGATCGGATGATCGATATCCACTTCGCGGTACAGGGCTTGCGCCAAGGGTTTCTTTTCCACAATTGGAATGCCGTGTTCCAAAGCCAGGTTGCGAATCCGCACGGCGATTACGCCCGCCCCTTTGGCCACTACGATGGGCGCCGCCATGGTCTCCGCTTCATATTGAATGGCAACGGCCAATTCGGTGGGATTTGTGATCACCACGTCGGCCTTGGGAACGGCCGTGGAAATGCGGTTTAAAGCCAATTGCCTTTGCACGTGCCTCCGCCTGGCGACAATCTGCGGATTGCCCTCCAGGTTTTTCAATTCCTCGCGAATCTCTTGCGGGGTCATCTTCAAGTCCTGTTCGTGCTTCCACCATTGGAAGCCGTAATCGAGCAAGGCCAGAACCACCAGCGCCCCGGCGATTTTCAACGCCGTCCAAAGCAGAATCTGCAAGGTTAACACGCCGATTTGAGCCGCACTCAACCCGCTCATCCCCAGTATCCTTTCCCGCTCGTTCCAAACGCTTAAATAGGCCACGCCCGCAATCACGGCGATCTTGAAAATCCCAAACAGCAAATGCACGCCGTTGGAAAGCGAAAAAATCCGCCCCAAACCCGTAAGCGGATCGATGCGGCTTAGATCAAACGCGACTTTCTCCGGCAGAAACAAAAAACCCACTTGCATCAGGTTCGATCCGATCCCGGCCAACATCACCAGCCCTAAAATGGGCAAAAGATATTTGGCCAGCATCGCTACGGTTGATGTCCACTGCCCCACGGCAAAATCCAAGTCGGCCGATAGCCAGGCGTCATGCCCCAACTGCTTCGCGGCAAATCCCCCGAAAAATTCCACCATCGACGGGCCCATCATCAGCAATGTCAACAAGCCGGCCAACAACAACAACGCCGATCCTAAATCCTGGCTCCTGGCAACCTGGCCCTGCTCGCGGGCCTGCTGCCGCCGATGTGGCGTAGGTTCTTGCGTTTTGTCGCCGCTTTGTTCGGGCATAAACTATGAATAATGAATGATGATTTCTGAATGATGAATAATCTAGAAAACCGCTTGCGGTTTCGCGGGGCTGATATTGGCCCAAAGCGCGAGCATGGGTTATACTATTCTTTGATTCTGATCCCTCGCTTGTGCTTCTGGTCACTGTTTCCAATCTGCCGAAAAGTTAAAAATCACGACAACCACCCCGTTCTCAGCGGCGTGTTCAGGGCATTGAGCATGGTTTCCAACGCCGGCTCGATCTGCCCCCGGAATGTCCATACCACCCCGCCTAAAGTCAAAGCCAAGGCCCCGAAAATCAAAAGCGAGTTCAGCCCAAATCCCACCATCAATATGTTCAACTGCGGAACGGTGCGGCCGATTAATCCCAAAACAAGCATCGCCAGCAGCAATGCTATCGCAGCCGGGGCGGCCACGCGGATGGCCAGCGAAAAACTCTGCGCCATCAAGGTCACTAACGCCTCGGCGATCGGCCGGGAAAATACTCCGCTGCCGGGCGGAATCGTCTGAAACGTATCCAGCAACCCCGCCATCACCAGCCTGTGCCCGCCGATGCATACGAAAACGGTCAAGCTAACCAGCACAAACAGCCTGGAAAGAATGGGCGTGTTCGCGTCCGAACTCGGATCATAGGCCTCGGCTATCATCAAGCCGCCCACGTACCCGATTATCTCGCCCCCCAGTTCCATGCCCCGCACCAGCAGCATGATCCCCAATCCCAAACTCATTCCCACTATCAATTCGCCGCCGATGATAACCAGGTAATTCAGCAGGTTGCCGGGGTCCGGCGCGGATGCGCTCCATTGCGAGGGCATAATCAGAACGGCCAGGGCCAAAGACAACAACGCTCGCACGCGCATCGGAGCATCCGTGGAACCGTAAATCGGCGCGGTGATCGTCAATCCGCTCACCCGCGTCAAAACCAGGGTAAACACGATGAACTTGTCCAAGTTGAATTGATTTACTACATCCATTGTCCATCATTCTCTAGAACCTGCCCGGGATCCCCGCGATCAATTCGTGCGAATACTGCACCATGCGGGCGATAAGCCAGGGCAGCGCCAGGCTTAACACCAGCACCATGGCGATCAGCTTGGGCACAAACGCCACAGTCTGCTCCTGGATCTGGGTAAGGGCCTGCAACAACCCGATCAGCAGACCCACGGCCATTCCCGCTACCAAAACCGGTGCCGATCATAAGCATGTTCCAAATCGCCTCGCGCCCAATGTCAATAGCTGTTTGTGAATCCATAAATAATTGAAGGGTAAATTGTTATAGCATTCGGCTTTCAGCAATCAGCAGTCAGAAAAAAATCGCATCAAATTGTTATGCTGATAGCTGAAAGCTGATTGCTGATTACTGTTTGCTCATGTAAACGGCTGGAAACTCTCCATCAACATTCCCACCACCAGGTGCCAGCCGTCGACCAGCACGAACAAAAGCAGCTTGAAGGGCAGGGAAATCAAAACCGGCGGCAGCATCAGCATGCCCATCGATACCAGCACGCTCGACACCACCATGTCCAGGATCAAAAACGGCAGGTAGATCTGGAAACCGATTAAAAACGCGGTCTTCAACTCGCTGAGCATGAAGGCCGGCAGCAGCACCACCAGCGGAACGTCGTCGTAACTTTTCGGCGCCGGCTGGTCGGGCAGGTAATTCATGAAAAGATATATGTCCTCGGAATTCTTCGTCCGCTCGATCTGCTGGCTCATGAACCGCCGCACCGGGGCAACGCCCGACTTCCACGCCTCTTCCAGCGTTATCCGCCGCTCCGTATATGGCACTATCGACTCGTTATAAACCTGCTTCCACACCGGCGCCATGATCAAAAACGTGAGAAACAGCGAAAAGGTCGTGATCACCTGGCTGGGCGGAAGCTGCTGCGTGCCGATCGCCTGCCGCAGCAAACTCAGCACCACCACCATCCGCACAAAACACGTGGTCATCAATAATATCGCCGGCGCCAGGCTGAGCACCGTCAAAAGCAACATCACCTGGATCGTGGAACTGAGCCCCTCCGGGCTGGTCCACTGTTTCGGTCCTCCCGAAAGCCCGTCCGGCAGCTTCATTGAAAGCGGCTGATTGCCCGTCTCTTGCGCCCGGCCGAACCAAGGAAAGAAAAACACACCAGAACCAAGGCCAAATACGCCAGCGCCCTCCCCGACCTCCAGGGCGATTTTGACCTTTTCGTTTTTTTTGCCGATGCGTTATCTTTTATGGACGTAACACTTGCATCCGGCGCAACCGACAGTCGCGGCTTTCCGAGCAATTCGCATTTTGCATTTTGCATTTTGCATTTTGCAATGATTTTCCAAGGCAAACTTTTACCGCGGCGTTTCGTTTCAGGCATTGTGATGCTCCCAATCCATCGCCTCCGGCGCTTCGGCTCCCGAAAGATCGTAATCCGCATATTCGCCCTGCAAAAAGGCCGCCCGGTTGGCGCGACGCGGGGCCAGTTGTTCGAAAATCTGCCGGAACGCCGCCGTGGAACTGTGCGGACCGGCCTGGCGGCATAATCCGGCCAGGCGGTCGACCTCTTGGGAATCGGTGATCTCCGTAAGCGTTTCCGTCCCCGCCGGTGTTATCGAGACCAAAAGCAGCTTGTTGCCGCAGCGCAAAAGATGCACGTTCTGCCGCCCGGCCAGCGGGGCGCGACCCAGCACTTCAAAGGCCTCGTTGGGCAGTCGCGTAAGACCCTGCGGCGCAGTGCGGCGTATCAACCAGGCGATCAGCAAAAATACGCCCAACACCGCCGCTAATCCGCCCACTACCGCGGCCATCGACGGCAGCCCGTTGGGCCTTTTAATGACATCACGCGAATCGGCGCCGCCCGGCGGCGAAAGCGGAATCCCCGCTCCCCGCCTCGGCGATATTGAAGACGCGGACGCCCCCTTGCCGCCGGCCGTAGCGCCGGCGATCTTATCGGCCGACGCCAGAGGCGGAGCTATACGCACGGGACCGGGCGCCGGCTTCAACAAATCAGGACGCGCGTCGAATTCGTCCTCGGCCGCCGGATTTTCCGCCGCATGCGATGCCTGCGCAGGAAGATTCCCGGGCAGGAGTAATAGAAAAACCAAACTCGTCGCTCTGGCAACCGAAGGCATCCGTGCCCATCCTTGCTGGTTTTATTATTGAAGTTGGATATCAGAACGAACCGATAACGATAAGGGCTATTCTGCGGCAGGCCGCTTTTACATATCTTATCAAAATAATATTTCAAAAAACCGCTTTCGGCGCGCTGCGCCGATGCAACGCGCCGTCGATCGCACAAAACAAATGCCGCGCGCATCGTCTCAATTAAACATATTCGCGCCGGTTATCAACTCGGCCACGCGAATGCAAAAATTGTCGTTAAGCACGAGCACTTCGCCCCGGGCGATCAGACGCCCGTTCACGTAAATGTCAACCGGGTCGCCGGCCATTTTGTCCAGGGTGACTACCGATCCCTTGCGGAGCTTCAGCACGTCTTCCAGAT
This sequence comes from Pirellulales bacterium, assembly GCA_963838495.1. Taxonomy (GTDB): domain Bacteria; phylum Planctomycetota; class Planctomycetia; order Pirellulales; family Thermoguttaceae; genus JBEKIK01. The sequence goes on from CAWIRC010000002.1 coordinate 744,010, forward strand.
ACATGTGCGTGCGCCCCAGTTCGATCTTCAGGTTCAATTCCACGTCCCGGACCAAATCCAGCGTGGCCGTTTCCGTGCTGGCGGGTGCGCCGTCGAGATCTTGCAGGCGAAAGGCCGAGACACCCTGGGGCAAAACGCCGCCGCCCGGGGAATTGATCGACTCCAAGGCCTTCTCCGCCTGGTTTAAGATGAATTCAATGTCTTTTTCGGCCATGCTTCCTTCGCCGGGCAGCGGATCGGGAAGCGGAGCGTCCACGCCTCCCCGCCCTCCTTGGATTTGGAATCCTCTCCGTCCTCAACCGGTGACGCGTCCGCCGCTGCGGCCGGTTTTGCCGCCGGCGCCGCCGCAGAGGACTGTTGGCTTAATAGCTTTTCAATGTCATCCTGACCTAAAACTTTTTCGTCAGCCATGGGAATCCGTTCCTGATTTGTTTTTAGATGGGAGGACGACTTCAAATGTCGTCTTACAATTATTGTTCGATAAAGGAAAAGTCGCTGAAAATGATGGCTTGCAGCAGTTGTTTGCCCAACATGCGGTTGGTTTTGTCCATGATTTTGCGTTTTACCAGTCCCAAGCCCGCGTCGGTCAAATCCGTGATCTCCGCCGCGCGGATCGTTTCGATGACTTGTTCGCGGAAACGGTGCAGGTTTTCTTCCAGGCGGGTCATGAATAATTTCTGATCCGCGGCGGTAACGGTTCCATACAGGTGGAAATCGATGCGCAAAGTGGTGTTCGAGACGGGCTGGTAGGCGGTCACGTTGAACTCGCCTAAATCCACCTCTATCTGGCTGTTCTGATCCTTTTCCGACTCTTGCTTGGACGCGGTTTTGTTTTCCACCTTGGTCTCGATGGCGGAGCCGGCCAACGCGGCTGTTTCCACGGTTCGCGGCAGGTACCAATACGCTATCCCGCATTCCACCACCACTACCAACAATACAAAAAACAAAATTTTGGTTTTGCCGATCGGGCTCTTCTTTGCCGCCGGGGCCGAAGTTTGCTCCTCGGCCTGGGGTTTTTCGTTGGGGGTAGATGGTTCTTGAGCCATGGCTTTTAACCGTAAATGATTTCCGAAAGGGTCCGGCCCATTGCCGCCAACCATTCCTGCCCGGCGCCAAAAAATCCCGGACAGCCTCCCGGCGCAACAATGGGGACCTCAGTTTTCATAAATGCACTAATAGGATCGCCTCGTGAAAATTTACGTTATTTTTTGTCGCTGCGTCTCAACCGGCGCTTTGTTTGCCTGCGCGTTTCTAACGGATTTTCCTGCTTTATCGCTTGCATATTTCTTCATTGCCCGCTTTTTTCCGGGAAACCGGCTAAAAAAGACTGATGATGATAGCTTTGTATGCTCCCCCGATCAAGGCCAATTATGCTCCGGCCGAATGGTCGCCGGCGGCGACAAACCGCCCGCCCCCCAATAATCTATGCCTGCTCCATGTTGGGCCGGCGGTTTAACCGCCCGCCTCCACATGCCAATATTTTATCGCCCCAATTGCAGCAAGGTATCGAGCATGGTCTGCACCGTGGTGATTACTTTCGTATTGGATCTATACATCGTGGAAGCCAGAATCAGATCGATGAGGTTTCCTCCCACGTCGGCGTTGGACAATTCTATCGCCCCGGACACGACCGAGCCGATGCCGTTTTCGCCGGGACCGCCGATTATTGGATTTCCCGAATTCATGCCCGGGGCATACAGGTTGCCGCCGAGTTGCACGAGACCGTTGGGATTCGCGAAATTCGCCAGCATGATCTGGCCGAGATCGCGTCTGGCGCTGTTGCTGAAAACGCCGGTGATTAGCCCGTTGCTGTTGATGGCGTAACTGGACAGCGTTCCGGGAGGTGAACCGTCTTGTGTTTTATACTGTAAGCTAATGTTCGCCGCCAGACCGGAAACATTATTCAAATCCAAATTGAATTTCAACGGTTTCACCGAGGCCACATTATCACGATTGATGGATATAGTGTCCGGTATTACGGAGATGAGATTGCCGCTGCCGTCGAACTTGATGAGCCCCGTTCCCACGGCGACCTGGGCGGAACCGGTGGTTTGATTGTCGGTCGAATCGGCGAACCAGCGGTACGTGGTGGTCATGCTGTCGGTGCTTTCCAGGACCGCGGTCAGGTTAACCTTGCAGGGCATGCCCAAGGAATCGTAAGCTATAAAGCCGGTCGCGGCGCTTTGTCCCACGCCGCTCTGGACCGGGGAAAATGGCAAGTTGACCGTGTTCTTCGCCGTTCCGGACGTAAGCCCGCTGATGCTGATGTCGTTATCCACGCCGTTGTTGCCGACGACCGTGATTTTACCGTCGATTAATTGCGCACCGGGAGTGTAGGGGCTGCTCGGGTCGGCGACATTTTTGGAAACGGGAATGCCCCCGCCCGACTGAATGCCCAAAGATTGGGTGAGGAAAGTCAGCAAATCGCCCACGGTCGAGCCCGCGGCGATGTTAAAAGTATTGCTCAAATCCTCGGTCCCTTTCTTGTCGCTGATATTCAACGCGCCGGCGGTGAAAACGTGTTTATAGGACGACGTGGCGCTGTCGTATTTGATTACGTCGGTGAGCAATGTTGTGTCCGAGATCTCGGACCCCGTTCCAATCATGCTCAGTGTGCCGTTCCCCTTGATGCTGTCGTCTGAAGAGCTATCGATGTAGGAAGTGACGCCGCCGCCGAAGTTTACCGTGTTTACTAGATGGAAGGTATTTTTATCGATGCTTGGGACATTCCGGTAAATGGCCCAGGAGTCCCAATCGCCCGAGGTGGTTTCCGCCGGCGGGAGAGTGATTTCGATGCGCTGGTCCGTGGCCGAGATGGACGTTGAACCGCTGGAGTCGGTTATGGCCACGGGATTCGAAGTTCTGCTGTTTGTAGAATTGAAAAAAGAGATATAGTATCCATAAGTGCCCGAAAGCATATCGCTGTCTAAATCGCTTCCCCCCGCCGCCGCCGTGTCCGTAAATGTATAACTTGCATCTGCTATGTTATTGGTATCAACCGAGTCGATATATGCGTATGTGCCCGCGGTTCCGCCCACCACGGGGGCGCGATAAATATTGATATATTGATACCCCGCGGTTGTGGCGGCGGATTTTATGGAAAACAAATTGTGGATAACCAGTGAACTGGTGTCGGCGGCCACCGTGGCCGCAACGCCACTGGCCGACGGCACGCTTTCCGAGTAAGGGTCGCTGCCGTCCACCTTGGAATAAACCAGTTTGTAGGAGTAGCTGCCGGCTTGTATGCTGCCCGTGCCGGTGCCGCCGTCGCTTGCGCTGACCGTGCCCACGCCCGCGGCGTTAGTGGCCGCGGCGGTGGTGGCGCCCGGATGAGTTTTTGTGTCGTCGCCGAGAGTCTCGGTGTCTATGACCCCGGCGGTGTCGGCGATGTCGCCTGTGGGCGGCAGAGTGCCGCTTAGCGTGACGCTTTGTGTCGCCTGGGCCACCATTTTCATCCCAAAAGGAATGGTAAGCGGGCTCAACGCGGCCTTCTGAATATTGAAGTTGTTGTCAACCGTGTAACCCAATACCATGTTGCCGCCGGGGGTGACCAATTGGTTCTGGGAATTCAACACGAATTCGCCGTCGCGGGTATAGGCATTGCTGCCGTCCATGGCTCGAATAATAAAGAAACCATTGCCCTGGATGGCCATGTCCGAGGAAAGTGAAGTGTTCGATATCGTGCCTTCGGAAAAATTGGTCTCGATGGAGGAAACCATGGTGCCTAATCCGATTTGCCGCGGATTAGTGCCGCCGTAGTTGGCTGAAGGGCCGGAACCCAAACTGTAGGTCTGCAAAAATTGCGTGGCAAACGTGGCCGTGGATGACTTGAAACCCACCGTGTTCGAGTTCGCCAGGTTGTTGCCCACCACGTCGATTGTCGTTTCCGATCCGGTCAGACCGGTCAATGCCGTGCTTAATGCCGATGCAAGACCCATTTTATATCTCCTGATTATTCGAGCGCGACCGGCAAAACTTCGTCATTTCCGGACGCGACTTTATGTTGCTTGTTGAATTTCTCACGAATTTGGATCGACTTCGCTAATGTTTGTCAAACTTATGGTGTCGCTGCCCACGCACACCTTTACGCCCGTGCTGTCAACCGTCACCTTATCCACCTTCCCGGTCACCGTTTGGCCGCTGTCGGCCATGCCGGTTACGGTCTTTTGCAGCATGGTGCTGGCCGCCACCAGGTTTTGTTGCGTCTGCATCGATGTAAGGGTGTCGGACAGTCGCTGGTTGGATTCAATGGCCTTGATCTGGCTGACCTGCTGTAGAATCTGTGTGTCGTCCATGGGATTCAAGGGATCCTGATTCTCCAACTCCGTAACCAGTAATTTGAGAAAATCATTCATGCTCACCGATTCAAGGGGATCGGCGGAAGTGGATTGTCAACCTGTTGTGCTGGTGGCGGACGATACGGATGAAGTGCTCATGTGCGTAATTCCTTAATGGCTTGGTTGGTTTTTTTAACATGCCTCCCCTCTCCCTTTGGGAGAGGGGTTAGGGGTGAGGGCATTTTTCAAACGGATATAAGGTTTTATCTTATGGTTCCTGAATTCCTTTTGCCCGCTTCTCCTATGACTTTTTCATACAATCACGTTCAATTGCCCATCGTGTTTAAAAAGATTCAAGGTCGCCGTCGTTGCCCCTGCGGCGTTGCTTTCCGGGGTTTGCGGGCGCGAGTCGCGGTAATTGCCCCCGCCCGATCCCGTCCCCGCCTGATCGGCCGTTTGCTGCGGCGTCCCGCCCAACGACTGCTCCCGCAAATCCACGTCGAATTTCTGGATTTCGATGTTTTGCTGGGCAAGGCGGTCCCGCAGGGCGGGCAGGTTCTCCAAAAGCAAGTTCTTCGCCTCCTTGGTCTCCGCTTCCACCCGGGCCTTCATCACGCCCTTGTTCACGCTGATTTCCACCCGCAACGAGCCAAGCTCCGGCGGGCTTAGTCTTAAACGCACCGTCCCCCCGCGATCGCTCATCGCCGCAAAAGCCCGCTCCACCCTTTGCACAAATCGCTCGCTGCTGAAATCCGATCCGGCCTCATCCACATTGCCCTGCTGGGACGCCGTCGTTCTGCTTCCCGATTGTCCAAGACGTTGCAGGGCTATCGCGCCATCGCCGGGCTTATTGCCGGATACAATGTTGACGGGCCTGCCGCTCGTGGGCTGATCGATTTTGTCCTTCACCGGCATTGTCGGCATAAAAGGCAGATTTGCCTCCGCCAGTAAAACGGCGGAATTTAGTGCCGCGGCTCCGGCAGATGTGTCCTGCACCGCACCCGGCAAAACTGCCGCATCAGCCGTACGGCCGGCCGGCGGCGGCGCTTTTTCATTTTGATCGGCGGCCTTCCCTTGCATCTCGCGCCGATGCGTAACTGCCTTTCCATGTCCTGGCCGTGGAAATCCTCTTTTTTCCGGTGTCCAACGCGCTCTCAATCACCTGCGTCTCCGCCGGGTTTCCGGCGTTTTTGCCTCCCTCCAGGCCGGTCTTTTCCAATTCTTTCTTTTTCCCGGATGCGGAAATAGTCGCGTCCTTACCCTGTGGCGCGGCAGCCTGCATCGCGCCGCTGGCCAACGTTTCCGCCTTGACAAGCGAGCCTGCATCGGCCGCCTTTTTTGTCTCGGCGTCCTTGGCTGCGGCACAAATCGAATTCGAAGCCCCCTCGGGTTCCGCTTTTATCGACAAGGCGTCGCCTTCCAGTTGCATACCAGTTTTTTCATTACCGGCGCCGGCGCTTATTCCCACGTTAAGTCGATTGTTTTGATCGTTCTCAACCGGGGCGGAATCGCTGTCGTCGCCTTTGTCCTTTTTGCCGTCTTTTTCCTTCTTATTGGTTGAAGATCTGATCTGGTCTTGTTCTGCCGGCTTGTTTTTGTCCGCCGCCGCCCGGCTATCCGGCGCTGGAAGGTTGGCGTTCCCGGCAGGTTCCTTGCCGTGGATAGTGTCGTTATCGTCTCCATTTTTTTCGGGCGCGGCTGCGGCGCCGCCCTGGATCGGGATTCACCGGCCCGCGAAAGCTGCGCCTGTCCCGCATCTCTTGAAGAGTCGCTTGCGGCGCTATCGCCCGCGCCGGTGGTAGAACTTTGCGCCCGCTGCAAGTAATCGTCAAACGAACCCCTGGATACGACGTTTGTGCCGCCCGAGCCCGGCTCGACCGGGATTATGTCCAAAAGCGGCAAGGCGATGAATTGACTTAGTTCGATGACTGACATGGTTGTTCTTTCTGTTGTGGCGTTGGGGTGGCAGTTAAACTGCCGCCCCAACATAATGGGTCATAACTGCGAGGTTTTCAATTGTTCCAGTTGTTTGCGGGTGTTTTCCTGCATGCCGGCCGAGGGCATCCCCGCCCGGATCCGCCGCAGGACTTCGCCCAGCTTCTCCATTTCTTCGTCCGTCTTGAATTCTCCCAAAATCTTGGCGCGCTTGGCGTCCGGCATGGGCGAAAGCAACGTCACCGCGTCGTCGATCTCCTTGTCGTTCAACATCTCCAGGATCAATGCCTTGGCCTGCTTGGGCTTCAGGTTTTCCAGCGTGGTGCGCACTTCTTCCTTGCCCGAGGCCGTCGCCCCCTCGCGCATCGAAGCCAGTTGGGCCTCGAATTCGTCCCGCAGTTGCTTGTAACTCTTTTTCTCCTCGGCCAGCCTCGTCTGCTCCTGTTGCAACTGCGAAAGGCTGCTGCGCAGTTCCTGTTCGCGGAGTTCGAGGTTGCGATACTTAAGTGCCCGGGCCTCCAGGATTTGATCCAAAGAGGGCTGTTCGGCGGCTTTTTCCTGTTCGCTCTTCGCCGGCGCCTCCGCGCCTCTCGCCGGCTGTATGCCCTGTGCGGCGGCAATAATGTTCAGCCACCGTTGGCCGTCGATATTCCAAGTGGAAATCAGGTATGCCAGTATTATGGCCTGGGAAATGACGGTGCCCACGCAGGCATACGCCAGCATCGTCACTGCCGCGCTCAGCAAGCGTTTGATCATGCGACTTCCTCCGCAGCCATGGCCTGGAGCCTGGCGACTTCATCCAAACGTTTTACATCCAAGCGGTTTTCCGCCTGGTTGTGTTGTTCGAGTTGGCGCTGGCGCAGTTTCTCCAAAACGCGCACTTCCCGGTTTGCCGCCAGCAGGGCCACCCGCCTCCGCTCGATTTCGGCGGCCAACTTGCCCCGCTGTTCGTTCAAGTGGCGCTGTTGCAGTTTCAACACGATTTCGTATCGCTGGGCTTCGATCAGCGTGTCCAGGTCGATCGCGCCCGGCCCGGCCGCCTTGCGGCATTGTGCTTCAAGGGCCTTCATCTCGGCTTCCACCTCTTTCAAGTTCTCCGCAAGCACGTCATCCGCCCGATAGGCCTGCGCCAACTCGGCGCGCTGCTCGTCGCGGGCGGCCTCCCGGAGCTTCAACAACATTGCCATGCGAAACTTGAATCGCGCCATGTTTTATTCCAATAATATCCGTTCTTACTTCTGCGGCTGGGCGGCAAGCCGGGTCGTGATTTGTTTGTGCAACTGTATCAATTTGGCCCGCGCGTCCTTGATGCTCGATGATTGCTGCACGGTCTGCCGCAAAAAGCGGCTCAACTCGTCTTGCATTTCCACGGCGGCGTCCACCAGCTTGTTGCTTCCCCGGCGATAGGCGCCGATGGAAATCAGGTCCTCGTGCTCGCGGTATGCCGCCAGCAATTCCCGCACCGCCGTCGCCGCCTGCAGATGCTCCTCGTCGGCGACTTCGATCATCAAACGGCTCAGGCTTTCCAGCACGTCCACGGCCGGGTAATGACTCTTCGACGCCAGGCGGCGGGAAAGCCAGGTGTGACCGTCCAAAAGGCCCCGCACCGCGTCGCTTATCGGCTCGTTGGGATCGTCAGCCTCCACCAAAACCGCGAAAAACGCCGTGATGCTCCCCAGCGGGCTCCGACCCGCTCGCTCCACAAACTTCGGCAGCACCGCGAATACCGATGGCGGGTATCCGCGCGTCGCCGGCGGCTCACCGGCCGCCAGCCCGATCTCCCGCTGCGCAAATGCAAAACGCGTCAACGAATCCATCAACAGCAAAACGTCTTTCCCCTGGTCCCGAAAATATTCCGCCGCCGCCATCGCCGTGTATGCCGCCTGCGTGCGCAGCAAGGGCGGCTCGTTGCTCGTGGCCACCACCACCACGCTCTTGGCCAACCCCGTCGGACCCAGGTCGCGCTCCAGGAATTCGTTCACTTCCCGGCCCCGCTCCCCGATCAAGGCAATCACGTTCACGTCGGCCGCCGTGTATCGGGCCATCATCCCCAACAGCACGCTCTTCCCCACCCCGGACCCCGCGAAAATCCCCATCCTCTGCCCCTTGCCGCAGGTCACCAGCCCGTCGATCGATCGCACTCCCGTGGTAAGCGGCTCGCAAATTCGCGGCCTGTCGCAAGGATGCGGCGGACGCCGCATGAACGACGTTCGCTCGTTGAGCACCGGTTGAGGCTTGCCGTCCACCGCGCTGCCTTGGGCGTCGATCACACGCCCCAACAGCTCCGGACCCACGCGCAACCACCGCGCCGTCCGGGCCAGCCGCACCCGATTCCCGTGCCGCACGCCGTTCGAATCGCTGAAAGGGTAAAGCAGGGTCAACTCGTCGCGAAACCCGATCACCTCGGCCAAAAGCGGCCCCCCGGTCTCGCGCTGGATCTCGGCCAGGGCCCCCACCGGCGCTGGAAATCCCGCCGCCGCCACCGTCATGCCCACCGTCCGCGCCACCGTGCCCATAAGCGCCGCAGGCATCACGCCTTCAAGTTGTTCTTCAATGTCGAGCATAACTAGTGGTCAGTGGTCAGTGTTTAGTGGTTAGCGCGAAATCGCAAACGGTTTAAGAGCGTCTAACAAAATGACGTGTGCCACTGCTTGCTTGCAAGCAGTGCCGTCAAAAACAGCGAAAAAACACTGCTTGTGACCAAGCAGTGGCACACAAAATCCCGTTTCATTTCATTCTGTTAGAAGCTCTAAATGGTTTATTCATCACTCATCATTTTCATCCCTCATCTCTCATCCCTTATCTCTCGTCCCTATTTCAGCTCTTCCTCGATACGCTGCAATTGGGCCTCAAACTGTTGATCGATAACGCCGAACTGGGTTTCTACCCGGCAGCCGCCGGGAGTGACGCCCGCGTCGGCCGTGATCTCGGCTTCAACGCGCGGCGACATCTCTTCGACCAACCGCCGTGCCTGATTGCCCAGCGATTGAAAATCCTGCGGATTCAAAAGGATGCGCAGCCGCGTATTGCCGGCCGCCAGTTCCAAGGCGTCGCGTATCAAGGTCAGCGAAATTTCCGGCTGCTTCTCCAGCTCCCGGCGAATGAGTCGCTTGGCTATCGCCGCCGCCAGGTGCACCGTGCCCGACTCCCAGTGCGCGAGCCATGCGTGCCTGGCGTCCTCGATCTTTTGCGACGCCTGCGTAAGCGCCGGAATCACGGTGCTCAATTGCTTCCGCACTATCTCCTCCACGGCCTCGATCGCCGCCTGCCGCCCTTGCGCTTCCGCATTCTTGCGTATGGCCTCGGCCTCCTGCTGGGCCTTGACCACAATCCGCGCCGCCTCGCCCCGGATCTTGCCTAAATATCGATCCGCCTGTACCGACATGTCTTCAAAATTGAATGCCACGCCGTGCGTTGTGCTGTTATGATCGGAGGCTCGGATGATGGTCAACATAGGATTTTGCATTCGACTTATTTAACCCCCGCTGAATACACCGGGGGGCCAGGTAACATTTTCTTCTTTTCAACCCACGATATACGCGCCGGGGCTGTTCTTTCACACGGCTCCTAATTCAATTTTTCCTCTCGCATACGCGACCCTCGCCGCAACTTCGGCGATTTTTTGCCGGGCGGTCTCAACGTCGCTCAGCCGGAACGGGCCGGGCTGCTGAAGTTTGCGCCGCAGCAACGCCGACTGGCCCCGCGGCAGGATATTCAATACCCGCTCGCTTATCTCCTGCGAAGCCCCCAATAGCGCCGGCATGATCCATTGCGGCTCGGCCGCGCGAAAAACCTCCTCCAGCGTCCCGTCGTCCAATTCGGCCAGTTCCCCGAATTCCATCGGCGGCGGGCTGAGCCTCTCGGCCAACGTCCCATCGTGCGCCGCCAGATTGTCCAGGATTTGCAGGCGGACTTCGCCGTCCGAGGCCTCTAATATCCCGCCTATCGCCTGCAGTCCGGCCACTCGCCGCCGCTGCATGGGCACCTGACGCAAAAGCCTGCTCTCCAATGCCTGTTCAACTTCTTCCAGCACGGCCGCGTCGGTCTCTTCCAGGTCGACCAGCCGCCGCACCACCTCCGTCTGTAAATTCGCTTGCAGGCGGGCAAGCACGCCGCCGGCCTGCCGGGCCGAAAGGTGCGACAACACGAGCGCAATCGTCTGCGGTCGTTCGCCGGCCAACAGCCGGGCAAGTTTTTCGTCCTCGGTTTCGCGCAGACGCACAAAGGGCGCCGATCGCTGCCCGCCCCCCGCCGCCCGCTTGGCCGTCGTCGCGCTTGGCGCATAACCGATTTCCTCGGCCAGCCGTCCCCTAAGTTCCACTCCCGTGGATTCTCCGGCCGCCGCCCGCGGACCAAGCCGGAAAAACTCGTCAACCACCAGCCGCTGTTCGTTGTCCGGAACATCTTCCAGCACAACCACCGCCTGGCGCACGCGCTGGGCATCGGCCGGTCCAAGCTGTTCCAAAACCGCGTCGGCCGCCGCCCTGTCAAGACAAGCCACCAATATGGCCGCCTTGCGAATCCCCGCGCTCGACAAGTCTTGCGAGATTGCTTCCATAATTCTCTTTCCGCCTTCACGCTTGGCAAGCGGCGTGCGCCTGCTCCGTTAACGCTTCCTTTTCAACTTGTACTGCTGATCCAGCCGCGAAGTACATTTGCGGCCGTATCGGGATCTTCTTTCACCATGTCCGAAAGTTCGTCGATCAGCGACGGCCCGCTCGTAAAACGCTTCAGTCGCATCTTGCTCGCCGCCGCAGCGGCGGGCTCGGACTTCTCTTCTTCATCCGCCGCCGTTGCCGCTATCCTCGGCATCGCCCGGGCCTCGGCCATGGGCGGAGCCGATCGCACCAGCGACCGCAGCATCAACAAGCTGATAAGTGCGACTCCGATCATCCCCAGCATGCTCCAATATTCACCCAGCCATGCCAGGGCCGATTGCGCGGAGCTGGGCCCGGGAATCTCCTTCCCCGGTATGTCCTGAAACGTCGATACGGTGACATATTCCGTGGGATCGGCCACTCCCTCGGCGAGCGGCAACAGCGGCGCCACGTGCTTCTGAACCATCGCCGACACCTCGGTCCGAATCTGATCCAATGCGGCCTGATCCGGCCCTTTCGATTCCTTGCCTTCGACCGGCGGATTCCGCTCCAGCCACACTCTCTTGAAGTAACTCACGGGAATCCCCACCGCGACTTTTGCCAATTTGGGAGTCAGCCCAACCGTTTCGCTTTGCTTTTCCGTTCCCGAGGTCACGCTGATTGCCTCGCTTTTGCTCACGTCTTCTTCCTCTTTCGAATTACCTCCGCCGCCGGCCCCCAGTGCAATCGCGGTATTCGGTTGTTGACCCGCAAGACCCGGCCGGCCGGACGACCCGCCGCTTTCCTGCGAGCGCGTCGTACTCGAATCCAACTGCCGCACCACTGTGGTCTTCGGATCGTGTTTCACCTCATGGCTCTGGCTGAATTTCTCCTTGTCCAAGGTCACGGTCGATTCCACGGTGACGTTGGGAATATACGACAAGGCGTCGAGAATCTTGGCTCTCAGGTCCTGCTCGTAGGTCTTTTTCAGCGACACGTACAGATTATCGTCCGCCCCGCCCCCGTTTTCCGAGTTCCCGTACCACGTCCGCCCGTTCAGGTCGGAAACTGTTACGTCTTCAGGCTTAAGCCCGGCGAATGCGCTCGCCACATAATGGCGGATCGTGGAAACCTTGCCCGCGTCCAATTTCTCCGACCCGATCGGTTTGACCGCCACCGATGCCGTATTGATCTTTTCCCTGTTCAATCCCCATTTGGTGTCGCAGTCGTAAACCACGTTCGCCCGTTCGATGCCGGGCATGATGCTGATAAACAGGCCGAGTTTCCTTTCTTTCAAGTTTTTCCGGCGCTGTTCCCTGTCCTTCTCGGTATCGAAGATGCTGCCGTTGCCCAGTTCGTCGTCCATTACCGTGCTGAAATCGGCCGGCAAGACCTTGGCCTCGGCCAGGGCGTTCATGTACACCGCCTCCCTCCCCCGCGGCACCTTGATCTGGTCTCCGTCGATCTTGTAATCCGCAAGTTTCGCCTTGCCGATGGCCGCCACCATGGCCGACATCTGCCCCGGCGGGATCGGCACCCCATGCATCAAATCCACGCTCGGACCGGATATGTCGTGCGTAAACAAATACCCCAGGCTGACGATCACCACCACCAGCAACAACCCGGCCGTGAGCCGCGCCCCGGGCGTCATCGAGCGAAACAAATCGGCCAACTGCGTAAATGCCTTATTGAGAAAATCCATCCGTGGACCCTTTTATTTTTTTAATAATTGCTTTTCCCATAAGTCCCCTCTCCCTTTGGGAGAGGGCTAGGGTGAGGGTTGAATTGCCGAGAATATATTACTATAACCTCTTGTCATCATTGTATTTTTATGTTTTGGGATAAACTCTAATTGCAAATTGACCGGCGATATATGCCCTTTCTTCTTTGTCTCTTTCCTTCTCTCATCCCTCATCTCTGATCCCTCATCATTAATCCGCTATACCCGAATCGCTTCTATTTCTTCGTATGCCGCCACCAGCTTGTTGCGCACCTGGAGCATCATTTTGAACGCCAGGTCCGCCTTTTGCACGGCCGTGAGCACCTCGGCGGTGCTCACGTCTCCGCCGGTGGCGAATTTCTCCACGGCCGAATCCGCCTGCTGTTGCATATCGTTTACCTGCTGGATCGAGTCCAGCAGGTAGTTCTTGAACGAGTCTGAGCCTTCGGCGGCTTTATTGCCCGTCAAGGTGCCCGGCGAGAGCACAAGCGGCGACGATATGTTCTGTATGGGATTCATGGGTTTAACTCAAAATGGTTTAGAGTCTATCCTAAAAGTCCCCTCTCCCTCCGGGAGAGGGCTAGGGTGAGGGCGGAATTGCCGATCGTTATCCATTGTTAATTCACTACCAATAATGGAGTTGAGAGTTTTTGGATAGGCTCTTAACGTGTCGCTCAGGCGATTATTCTTAACGATTGCTGTTCCAGGTCTTTGGTGATTTCCATCGTGCCCAGGTTGGCTTCGTAGGCCCGGGCGGCTTCCATGGAATCGGTAATTTCACTCACCATGTCGATGTTCGGATAGGCCACGTACCCGGCGTTCGGCCCGCTCTTGACGGCGTCGGGATTTCCGGGCTCGTATTTCAGCCGGGGCTCGAGTTTGGCGGTCTCAACCGAGGCCACTTTCACCCCGGGCGCCCCGTTCCTACCCACGCTCGGATCGCTTTGGAATATCACGAACCGCGGCTGGTACGGCGCCGTTTCGCCGGCCTCGTTATGCGTGGTCGATATGTTCGCCAGGTTGCTCGATATCGCGTTCATCCTTATACGCTGGGCAACTAATGCGCTGCTGCTTATGTCCAATGCCGGTAGCATGTTTTACATCCAGGGGTTAGGGTGTGGTTTCAGGTAACTAATTGCCCCAAAATCCCGCCTCTAAACTGCCCCTGGCGGCCACGCGCTTTTTTTTAAAAATTTTCCCTCATGGTCTCAAATTGTTAGTCCCATCTCTTTGGGAGAGTAAAATATCAGTCCCCTCTCCCTTTGGGAGAGGTTTAGGGTGAGGGCTTATATGTATCCCTCATTTTCTTTTCATAAATCATGGATTCTTCTGTTTGTTTCTAATTTGTAACGCTACACCTTCTCTGAAATGGCCGCTTCCAGCAAGTGGAATTGATCGACCATGATCGACAATGCCAGGTTGTGTTGTATCTGGTTTTTGACCATCTCCGTGACTTGCGATTCGATGCCCACGTTGTTCTGGTCGTGGTGCAGGATGGTCTTGGAGTTTTTGGCGATTTCGGCCATCGGCTCCGAGCCGCGAATCCCGATTTCGCCCGGCGAAATCCCTTCCATTGACGATGCCGGCTGATGCCTTAGCGTGATGGCTTCCTGCAATCGCGTTTGAAAATCCGCCACCGAAAGATCGCGGACCTTGTATCCCGGCGTGTCCATATTGGCGATGTTGCCCGCCAGCACGGTGTGCCTGGCCTGGCTGAAATCCACCACTTCCTGGAGCACCGGAATAGTTGTCGCATCGAACAAGCTCGCGATCATCTCATCCGCCTTTCACGTTTTTTTCATCCTATTTACCATGGTGCGTCTCATGCACCATATTTTATGCAATCTGCATGCCTATCCGGCCGAAACTTGCCCGATTGGGCATCTCGGCCAATCGGCGACATTACCTAACTTGCTGGGGTGACTTATTTTCCTCGCTAAAATCCAATGAACTTCTCTACAACTGCTCCGCCGGCTAAACCTGTCCTTATTTATTCTTGCATTCGTAACCGGCAATTTTTGCCCCTCGATATCGGCAATTTTTGCCTGTTCTCATCCTGCCTTCAAAAACGGCTTCTCGCGCGGCGCATACCCGTATTGCCGCAATTTGCCCGATAGGGTCCGCAGTCCGATGCCCAAGGCCTGGGCCGTTTTCGCCCGGTGCCCGCCGAATTTTTCCAGCGTGGCTTCGATCAGCTTGCGCTCCATCTCCTCGAGGCTGATTCCCACGGGCATGTTTTCCTCTTGAGTTTCATCCGCTCCGGCGATCAACCAGCGGTGCAAGTCGGCGGCGGCGATGGGCCGCCCGGCGTGCAGCACGCTCGCCCGGGTGACGATGTTTTCCAGCTCCCGCACGTTGCCCGGCCAATGGTAATCCAAAAGCAACTGCTCGGCCGACGCCTCCAGCGAACACGGATAGCGCCCAGCGCACGGCGCAGCGGGTGAAGAAATGATCGACCAAAAGGGGAATGTCTTCCCGCCGCTCGCGCAAGGGCGGCACGTGCAATGGCACCACCGCCAGGCGAAAATATAAATCCTCGCGGAACCGCCCGGCCGATACCTCCGCTTCCAGATCGCGGTTCGTCGTGGCCAGCACACGCACGTCCACGTGAATCGTTTGCGACGATCCCACGCGCTCGAAATTTCGCTCCTGCAGCACCCTGAGCAGCTTGGCCTGCAAGCGCAGGTCGATCTCGCTGATCTCGTCCAGCATGAGCGTGCCGCCGTGCGCCGATTCGAAACGCCCGATCCGCTGGCCGTCCGCCCCCGTAAACGCCCCCTTTTCATGGCCGAAAAGCTCGCTCTCCATCAATTGAGCCGAGAGCACCGGGCAATTCAAACTCACCAGTTCCTTGTCGCGCCGCTCGCTGGCCGCGTGTATCGCCCGCGCCACCAGTTCCTTGCCAGTCCCGCTCTCGCCCGTTATCAGCACCGTTTCCGGCGTGGGGGCGATCTGGGCAATCCGCTCCCGCAGCATCTTCATCTGCGGGCTGGAACCGATCATCTCCGGCCGCTCGCATTGGGTTCCACGATCCGCCCCGCTGTGATTTTGTCTTATCAGCCGGCTGTGGCGGATGGCCTGGCATACCAGCCGCTCCAGTTGATCCGCGTCAAATGGTTTCTCGATGTAATCAAACGCCCCGTGCCGCATGGCCTCCACCGCCGTGGCCACCGTGGCGTACGCGGTGACCATTACCGTCGCCACGCTCAAGCGCCGCTGCTCGAGTTGAATGATGAACTCCACCCCGTTCATGCCGGGCATCTGCAAATCGGTCAGGATGCAATCGAACTCCTCGCGCTCCAATGCCTGAAGCGCTCCGGCGCGCTTGAACAGCATACCGCCTCGTGACCGGCCGATCGCAAGGCGTGGGCCATGGACTCACGGGCCTGGCGGTGATCGTCCACGATCAGCACCCGCCCGGGCCGATCGCAGGGCTCGTTCGCGTTAAATGCAATGGTTTTCATGCGGCAGCCTCCATAACCTTGGCATGGGGAAATCGCAAACTGAAAACTGCCCCGCCCCCGCCGGCGTTGCCGGCCGTCACCGTCCCGCGATGCACCTCCGCAATGCGGTAAACAATGGCCAGTCCCAGACCCGTCCCCCCAGGCTTGGTCGTGAAAAACGGCTCGAACACCCGCCTCCGCACCTCGTCCGAAAGCCCGGGACCGCTGTCCGATATACTCAGCTCCATGCAATCCTCCCGCTCCACTCCCTTGACGTTTATCGCGCCGCCCTCGGGCATGGCGTCCACGGCGTTTAAAAGCAGGTTCAACGCCACACGCCGCAACATGTCGCGGTCGGCCGTGATCTTCAGGGCCGGGGAAATATCAAGTTTAGTCTTGATCCCCTGCGCCTCGAATTGCGGCGAAAGCGACACGCATACGTCTTCCATCAGTTTTTTCAGTTTAAAAGTTTTCAAGTGCGGGTCGCGCTCGGCAGTAAAGTGCAACAGGTCGTTGACCGTGGCGTCCAGGGCCGTAAATCCCCCCGATATCTTGTCTAAAAGAGCCAGATTCTCCGCCTCGCCAATAACACGCCGCCGCAGCAAACTCAGGTATAACGTGACCGGCACCAGGTTGTTCCGCACCTCGTGGGCCACGTGCGACGCCATCTGCCCAAGATCGGCCAGCCGGTTTTTTCGCGCCAGCTCCCGATTTTTTATTTCCAACTCGTCGGTCAGCCGTTTCACTTCCTCGCGCAAGGCCCTGTGCGTCTGTTCCAGGCGCAGCGTGGTCTCCTCCCAGGCCGACAATACGGTTCCCAAGTCGGCCGGGCTCAAAGGCGGCGGTCTAGATGATAAGGCGCTTTCAGTCATAGTAAATTGCTAATATTACGTCGGTAATCATTGTTTTCTCATTGTCCAATTTGCAATTTGAAATTTGCAATGTTACTTCTCCGAAAAGAGATCTAAATTCGGCAATGGCATGTGGGCCTGCGGCAGATACGCCTGGCGGGCGTGCCCGGCCAAATGCGCTCCTTGAAGCCGAGCCGCCGCTTCATCCCGCCGGCGGATCAGGGCCGCTTCGCTACTTTTCTCCTGGCTCACGATCTCGGCCAAAAGGTTTTCGCACTGTTTGAGTTGCTCAACGCATTGCTCCCTGTCGCCGGCCGATCGCCAAACCCTCTCCTGCGGATCCTGGTTGCGGAAAGGATCCAGCGCCCGCTCGATCCTTTGCAATGTAACCAAAGGCCGCTGCTTGGACGCCAAAACCTCCATCAGCGACGTCATGTTTCCCTCTTCTATCAACGCCAGTTGCTTGCGACCCATGTCGCGCAATTGCATCAGGCACTCGCGCCTGACGCGGATCAAATCTTTCAATATCTCGGTATCGTTAATCTTCTCAGTCATCAGCTATCCATCTTCAGCCGTCAGTTGTCGGCATCGCGAAACCTTATGTGGTTTCATCCCTCATTTTTCATTATCACATCACCAATCCCCCTCCAATTACTAATCTCCAATCTCTAATCTCCAATCTCTATTCACATACTGCTCAACAAATCCAGGCGCTGGGCCCATTGTTTGCGGCTGTAGTTCGTGGCGCTTTCAAATGCCGCGTCCGGTTTCATCCGTCCCAGCGCGAACTTGGCCTGCTCCAGGGCGTTTTTCGCGTCCCCGGGCTTTTTCAACTTGCGATATGCACCGGCCATCTGCACGTATGCCTCGAGTACTTCCGGACAATTCTGATAACGAATCACGGCCGCGGAATAAGCCTTCACCGCCGCTTCGTAATCGCCTTGGGCGAAAAGCACGTTTCCCGCGGCAAAAAAGCAATTGCGCAAAATCGCCTTGTCCTGCGGACTAAGTTCCTCGGCGCCGCGATCTTTGGCCAGCGCCTCCTCAACCGCCTTGTATTGCTCCAAAGCCTTGCCGTACAACTCCTGGATTTGTTTGGCCTGCATGGCGCCGGCTTCCCCCGCCGCATTGTTCTTGAGTTTATCCCCGATTTCGGCGGCCATTTTATAACAGCAGTTCGCCGCCAGATAACGGGCTCGGACGGCGTCGGGCAAATCCGGATATCGCTTGACGTACTCTTCCAAGCGGAGGACCGCTTCGCCGTACCTCCCCTGTTCGTTGAGCAATTCCCCCAGCGCCAACAGCGAATCGCGCCATTCCTTGCTCTCCGGCGTGAGATAATCGCCGTGCAGATTATCCGACAAAATGTTCTCCGCTTCCCGCCAGTCGTCTTTTTCCTCATACGCCCGGGCGGCCAACAGCCGCGCCCGGCACGCGGCCGCGTCGCGCGGATACAAATCGACGCATTCCTTGAGCATTTCCAGGGCCTTGTCCAATTGTCCCGTCGCCAGCAGCGCTTCGCCCAACTGCACCAAGGCCTGGGGATGGCGGCGCTCGGCCTCGTTCTTCAGATACTCCCGGAACATCTGCGCGGCGCTTGCATAATCCTGCCCCTGCATGTACGCCGTAGCGCCGTTCCATAATTGATCGCTGAATTTTTTGTTGGCGGGCAGCTTCTTCGCCAGTTTGGCGTAACACCCGCCGGCGCGGCGAAAATGCTCGCGGCCCAGGCGGCGAATGGTTTCCGCCTTGTTGCGCGGCCCCTTGTCGGCCTGGTTCAAGAGCACCTGGCCCCACAGGCCGTACGCCTCGGCTTGCAATAACAACGCCTGATCGACAGGGAACAAGGGTCGCATCATGCGGGTAATTTGCAGGGCAAATTCGAACTTCTGGGCGCCGAGGTAATGCTGGTATGCCGCCAAAATGCCCGATTTCAACTGCTCCAATGAAATCCAAGGATTCTTGTACGTTGCCGGGTCGGAAACGCCCGCAAGCACACGCCGATATTCGCCCATCGCTTCCACGTCATGGCCCAGCCGGCGATAGAGTTCGGCCGCTTGGAAGGCGGCGGCCAGGCCTACGGGCGCGTCGGCAAACGAATTGAACGTTCGCACGAATTGTTCCAATGCCGCGCGGTCGTCCCCCGATTCCAATTGGCACATCCCCGTCATATACATCGCCTCCCCGGCGGCTTTGCCTCTCACCGCGTCTAATCCCTGCGCATAACGCAGCGTTTGGATCGCCTCTTGAAGCTTTTCCCCCGCCTTTTGTTGATCATCCTCCGAGGGCGGCGTCTTTTTCCTCAATGCCTGGGCTTCGTACATCAACACCCGGCCCCGCTCCACCGCCGCCGCCGGATTTTTCGCCCCGCCCGGTATCTGATCCAATACCGCGTTGCACTCCTCTGTTTTACCCAGCCCCAAAAGAATTTGCGATCGCGCGAGCATGGCCTCCTGCCGCTTTGCTTCCGATAAATTTTTCTCCGATAATAACAAGGTGTTTTGCTCCAAAGCCTGCTCGAACTTCGGCGGCGCGTCGCTGAGATATGCCCCGGCCAAAAGTGCGCGTATTTCAGCGCGATATTGCGGCGAGACCTTCAAGGCCGATAACAATACCGGACGGCTGGCCTGAATCTGGCCGCTCTCGTACAAACTCTTGCCTAAAAGATAAAGGCCTTCGCCGCGGCGATTGGCCGGAAATCCGCGATTGTTCGCCTCTTCCAAATATCTCGACGCCAGCATGAAAAGCCCGGCGCGATCTTTGCCCGGCGAGTTCTCGGCCTCGTACGCCGCCGCCGCCCCCAGAGCGAATGCCGGCCCGCCAAGTTCTTCGGCCGCCATAGCGCCTTGCTCTTCCGCCCGCTTGGCCAGTGTTTGCACTTTGGCAAATTCGCGGCGGTCCAACGCCCCGAGAATATGATCCATGCTCACTAAATCCTCGGCCGGCCGGCTGTTGTGCGCCGCAAAGAACAACCAGCCTGCAACTGCCGCCGCAATGAGCAAACACGCCCCTCCGCCTATTGCCGACAGGGTTTTTAAACGATGCGCCTTCATCCAGGCGGAAAAACCCCGCCCGGTCTCGGCGGTCGTTTCCGTCGCGTCGGAAACCTGTGTCTCCACGGCGGCGGAGTCTTGATCTGCAAGATCTTTGGATGGCATATGCGCAATCCGTATTCAGGCGCCTGCTCAAACCCCGCGCCAGAACGGTGCGCAGGTCTTCAACAGGTTGAAAAGCTGGAAAAAAGCGGGCAGTTTGTACCAGAAAACCCTTTAAGCTGTCAATCCACGTTTGACCATGCCCGCTGGCTGAAAATAGACCAAATGCAGCGAATGCATTGACAGCGTCGATATTGCCGCCACTATTCTGTCTCGCAGGGCCATGCTCTGGAGGCTGTCGGCACCGACTCGTCGGATGTGATTTGCTCGATTATCCAACGGTCAATGTCGTTGAGCATCTGATGCATAAGTTCATGCCCGCATGGATATTGGCGCAACGATACCGACATCCCGGCAGTATGCATAAGGCGAAGATTCTCGCAGACCTTGCCGGCTGGGTATCGGCTACTGTAGCGGCCAACTGAGAGGAAAATGGGCAATTTGCGGGCTAAAGTCAGATTCCCTAGCGGCGTCCCGCCTATAGGAAGCGCTCCGCACAGAGAAATAATCCCCGCAAAATGCTGCGGGTGGCTTAGTGCTACTCTAAAAGCCATCGTTCCCCCGCTGTCAAAGCCGGCTAAAAAAATCCTCTTTTCAGAAATATGCAGTTTACTAGACGCTGCCTTGATTGCACCAAATATGTGTTGTTCCATCTCCGGAATTTGTTCGTAAGTGTTTGGCCAGCCATAACCTTCCTTCTCGTTACACCCCGTCTCTTTCATCCTTACGCCCCGGGGAGCAACCGCCACGTAGTTTCTCATGCTCACCAAGGGCATGATGCGGAGCAACTGCCGCTCATCATTGCCAGGTCCGTGGAGCCACACGATCAGAGGATAGGCATACCCACGCTCGTAATGTAAAGGAGCAAAAAGGGAATGTACCGTATCCTGGGAAGCTGGGCAAAATAGGGCCGGCTGGTGCTCAAACGTCGGTTCGACAATGTTTTTTTTGCCAGTAAATTTGCCCGTAAAGTCGGAATGATGGATCCGAGGCATTTTTTGCGGCCTTATTCCAGTGGGATGATTGGGTATGATAAGAAATGATAACTGTCTAGCGTTTTTGATCACTACCGGAAATCCTACACAAAGGCGTGGGAACGATACTTTACCTCAGCTCCCGGTACCTGTCAACGCCAGAGGCAACTTGTTGCCGGTTTTAAAAAATAATATTATTCAAATAGAATTAAAAAAATATCCCCCTTATTTGTATAGGCTGACTTGACAAAATCAATCCTCAAGGAATCTCTGGTGATCAAAAAATATTTATCTATGGCGGCCTGCGCGTGGTTGGCCGCGGTTTCGGCCTCCCCCGCCCTGGACTCGATCAAGACCAAGACCGGCAGCATTTTGTGCAAAATCGTCAGTTCCAGCCCCCTTAAAGTCGAGATCACGCAGGGCGCCAATTCCGAGCACAAAGAAATTCCCGTCAATCAGATCGACGTGATTTATTACGGCGAAGAGCCCGCCCCCTTGAAAAACGCTAAAAACAATATTCTCGCCGGGCGTTACGAAGAGGCCTTGAACTTGCTTTCTCATCTCAAAACCGATTCCATCTCCCGCAAAGAATTACGCGAGGACCTCGACTTCTACACCGCCTTGTCAAACGCCCATTTGGCCATCGACGGGGAAGTGAAGATCGCCGACGCCGGAAGATTGATGACCGCCTTCATCAAAAATTATCCCGACAGCTATCATTATTTTCAAGCCTGCCAAGTGGTGGGCGACCTCCTCGCCGCCAACCGCTCCTTCGCACAGGCCCAAGAATATTACGCAAAACTCGCAAAAGCCCCCTGGCCCGATTACCAGATGCGGGCGGGCGCGGCCATCGGCCACGCGCTTCTGGCCAACGGAAAAAACTCCCAAGCCCTCGACGCCTTTGAAAATGTCCTCGCCAATCCGGCCGATGACCCCCTGTCCCAGGCCCAACGCCGCTCCGCCACGCTGGGAAAGGCCGCCGCACTTGTGGCACTGAATAAAAACGACCAGGCCATAGCACTCGTCAATTCCTTTCTCGATAAAGCCGATCCGGAAGACGCCGCCGACATGGCCCGCGCATATAACGTCTTGGGAAACGCCCTGCGCCAACAAGGAAAAACAAAAGAAGCCGTCCTCGCCTTTCTGCACGTCAACTTGCTTTACCCTACGCCCCCCGATGCACATGCCGAGGCCCTCTATTACTTGGCCAAACTCTGGGACGATCTCCATAAAACCGATCGCGCCGCCCGCGCACGGCAAACCCTGGAACAACAATACAAAAACAGCACCTGGGCCCAAAAAGCCGAATAATAATCAATATGACGGCGTCCTGAAAGCACTATTTAGCCTCCCGTAATTATTTAGCCCCCGGTGAATACACCGGGGGTTTTGATTGTGATCCAACCGGGGATTTGCCGGTGAATACACGGGTGGCAAAGAACTTTTCACGCCCGCGGATGGAACTCCTTGTGCACCGCCTTCAGCCGCGTCGCATCGACGTGGGCGTAAATCTGCGTCGTCGCTATGCTGGCGTGCCCCAGCATCTCCTGCACCTGCCGCAAATCTGCGCCACCAGCCAGCATGTGCGTGGCAAAACAGTGCCGCAGCGTGTGCGGGCCGATTTCCGCCGGCATGCCCGCCCGCTGCGCATATTGCTTGACCAATTCCCAGATCCGCTCCCTCCGCAGGCGCCGGCCACGATAACTCAAAAGAGCCCACTCCGCCGCCGCGACCGCGTTTGCCCGCCAGTTTCCCCCGCTCCTGTTCCAGGTACGCCTTCAGCGCCTCGATCGCCCGGCCGCCCAGCGGCACCATCCGCTCCTTGTCGCCTTTGCCCCGGCAGATGCAATAACCCTCGTCAAGATGCAAGTCGCGAAGTTTCAGGTGCGATAGTTCCGACGCCCGGCACCCCGTGGCATACAATAGTTCCAAAAGCGCCCGGTCGCGCCGCCAGATATGGATCGCCTTGCCCCGGCACTCGAACAAGCGGTTCACCTGTTCCGGGCTTAAGACCTTGGGCACCCGCTGCCACAATTTTTGACTGCCCAAAAGTTCCGCGATATTGTCGAACGACCACGCCCTCCAACTGCAAGTAGCGGAAAAAAACCTTAAGCGAAACCAGGTGCCGGGCAATGCTTGCCGGGGCAAGCTTTTTCTTGCTAAGCCACCCGCGTAATCGGCCAACTCGCGAATCGTCAGCCTTTGCACGCTCCGGCCCGCAGAGCCACTCCAGAAATCGCTCCATGTCTCGCCCATAAGCGGCCACCGTGTTCTCCGCCAGGTGACATTCCCCGCCGTATACGCGGTGAACGAATCCACCCACGACCGCGCCATGCTCTCGGCCGACGGAGGCTTAGGCGGCGACATTTTTCTTCGAAAAATGGCCATGTTTTTTATGTTTATCGTTTAGCCCCGGAGCTTGCTCCGGGAGAATTACTTGTAATATACGACCTTCCTTGCTTCCTTTCGGATAGCAGATTAGGCAATCTTCAAAAGATTTGCCGCCGCCCTCTCAACCACCCCCTCCCCTGCCCTCCCGGCCGCTGATCTTGTAAAATTCATAAACTTTACCGTTTATTATCCGGCCCATGAAATCGCTTGCAGTTTCATACTGATAACTGAAAACCGATAACTGATAACTCCACCCCCATGTCCACCCGCGCCGTCCCCCTCGTTTCGCTCGACGAAATCGCCGTCGGCCAAGAGGCCGACATGTTCGTGCTCCTTGCCGCCAAGGAAGAACTTACCGCCAAGAATGGTAAGCCCTATTTCAAAGTCACCTTTCGCGGGCACAGGCGCGAGGTCAGTTTTCCCATCTGGAACGACTCGCCTTGGGCCGCCGAGTGCCGCGCCTCAATGGTCGCCCGGCGTTTTTTACAAAGTCCGGGCGGTATATCGCGAAACGAATTTCGGACCACAGTTGGAAATCCGAAAAATACGCGAAGTCGTCGATGCCGACGCCGCCGAAGGCTTCGATCCCAATGCCTGCCAG
Source organism: Pirellulales bacterium (assembly GCA_963838495.1). GTDB lineage: Bacteria > Planctomycetota > Planctomycetia > Pirellulales > Thermoguttaceae > JBEKIK01. Next base: position 767,934 of record CAWIRC010000002.1, read on the forward strand.
CCGCAATCGCGCTTCGATCCCCAGGAGATGTTCGACGAGTTGACCGCCATCGTCGAGAAGCGAATCGCTCAACCCAATTTGCGCAAATTGGTCGAATCCATCCTCACCAAATATCGCGCCCAGATCATGACCTTCCCCGCCGCTAGGCACAACCACCATGCCTTTGTCGGAGGGCTGCTGGAACACACACTCAGCGTCGCCCGAACCTGCGTGTATCTCGCCGATAAGTACGCCGAATATTATCCCGATATGGAACCGCCGCTAAACAAGGATTTAGTCGTGGCCGGGGCCGTCCTCCACGACGTCGGCAAATTGCGCGAGTACGATTGCCGCCCGGAAGGCGCCGCGTATTCGGCCGAAGGGGCCCTCATCGGCCACATGCTCCTGGGGCGCGACATCCTCCGCGAGGCCGCCGCCGAAGCAAAGATCGACCCCGACACACTCCTCCGCCTCGAGCACGTCATCGTGGCCCACCAGCGCCTGCCCGAATGGGGCTCGCCAAAACCGCCCATGACCCCCGAAAGCCTCCTGGTCCACTATGCCGACGACGCCGACGCCAAAATGAACATGATGGCCACGATCCTGAAAACCGACGCCAATCCCGGCCCGGTGACATCCAAGAAAAACGTGCTCATGCAACACGTGTATAAAGGAAAAAATGCCAAATGACGAAGCACGAATGACTAAAGAATGCCAAATGACGAAGCATGAATGACTAAAGAATGTCAAATGACGAAGTACGAATGACTAAAGAATGCCAAAGCACTAATGACAAAATAAGATTTTTTATGCATTAGTGCGTGTCCTGGACTTGCAAAAACAAATAGTCCCCTCTCCCTTTGGGAGAGGGGCTAGGGGTGAGGGCATTTTTAAATGAATATAAGGTTTTGCTCGAGATCCTTAGACATTCTGGCTTAGGAATTCTTTCGTCATTCGGACTTAAATATTCTTTCGACATTCGTCATTCGGATTTAGTTATTTCGAATTATCGCCCGCAACGTTCTAGAAATTTGGAGTCTTCCATGCACTTCGCCGTAACCACCACATTCAACATAGAAGGTTATAAGATCGTCGAATACAAGGGCATAGTCCGCGGCATCATCGTCCGCGCGCCGACTATTTCCCAGGGGATTATCGGCGGGCTGAAAAGCATCGTCGGCGGCCGCATCGGGGCCTATACCGAAATGTGCGAACAGACCCGCCAGCAGGCCTACGATCTTATGATCCAACACGCCCGCGACGTCGGCGCCAACGCCGTAATCGGACTCCGCTACGACGCCTCCGAAGTCGCCGCCAAAGTCTCCGCCACCGAAGTCCTCTGCTACGGCACCGCCGTCGTCATCGAACCAAATGCTTAAAAGATTTGCAGCTCCACGGAATGAAAAGAGGAATGAAAAGAGGACATCTCTGATTTCTGACAAATGATGTCCCCTCTTGTTTTCTCTTGCCAGGCCCGGCGACATGCAAGAAATTTTCTATGTTTTCCGTGCTTGCACTACCCGCGGCAACCGGGCAAGGTCTTTGATAGTCGCCGCCGGCTCGAATCGCGGCTCGGCTGCAAACAGGGCAAGCGTCCTCTCGTAAATCATCGGGCTGATTTCCATGATGAGATATCCGCCGGGCGCCAGCCGCTCGGCCGATTGGGGAATAAGTCTCTCGATCACCTCCGTGCCGCGCGGGCCGGCCACAAGCGAGGATCGCGGCTCGAAATTTCTCACCTCCGGCCGTAGGGCGTCCAATTCACCCTCGGCAACATAAGGCGGATTGCTCAAAATAAAATCGAATTTTTTCTCCGCCGCAACGCCGGCCAACAGATCGCTTTCGACAAACTCGATCCGCTCCAGCACGCCATGCTTTTCGGCATTGGATCGGGCCACTTCCAATGCCGCCGGACTGGAATCTATGGAGGTGACATAACTGCCGGGCAGATGTTTGGCCGCGCACACGGCTATGATTCCGCTCCCCGTGCCCACGTCGGCAACCGTCATTTTCCCCCCCACCGGCCGCGTTTTGGCCAAATCCAAAAGCGCGATCACCAACAATTCCGTTTCCGGCCGCGGAATCAGCACGTCGGGCGTAACGCGAAAATCGAGCGAATAAAACTCCCGATGCCCCACCAGATACGCCACCGCGCGCCCTCAGCCCGGCGGCGCACAAGCTCCCGGAACTCCGCCCGCACCACTTCGCTTGGTTCATTATCAAAGGCCGTATAAAGCTCGATCCGCCGGCATCCCAGCGATTTGGCCAGCAAAACCTCCGCGTCCAACCGCGGACTTTCCGACCCGTGAGACTTCAAATACTCGGCCGTCCACTCAAGCAGCCGGCCAATGGTCCACGGGGCAGATGAAGACATAAGGATGAGGGATGAAGGATGAAAGATGAAGGATGAAGGATGAAGGATGAATTTCTCCCATCAAACCGCTTGCGGTTTCGCGATACATTTCCGGCACTTTTTACTGATAACTGGACTTTTGCAAACTGTTGTTTGGTCTTGTCAAAATGGGTAAAATTGCGTTTAATTCGGTGGTGTTTGGGATGGCACTTCACAACCAAGGATGGTGCAGTCATGCCAGGGATCATCGAGTTTCCTCAAGTCGTTCGGGACGCTATGGAGCAGTTCGGAGATTTGTTTGCCAACGAACCGCAGCGAAGGCATTTCGCGGAGTATCTTACAGGACTGATGATTGCGGAGCGGAAGTCGGTCCTGGGGATCAATCGGGAGTTTGCCCAGACCACCGACCAATCCTGCCTCAACAAATTCTTGACCGAAGTGGATTGGGACGCGGAAACCCTCAACCAACGGCGGTTGGAATGGTTGCAGCGGGATTCCAGCACTCAATATACGGACCGCGGGGTCATTGCCATCGACAACGTGCTGATCGACCACGACGGAAAGTACATCAAAGACGCAGGATGGTTCTGGGATCACGCCGATCAGCGAAACAAAATCGCCCACGATTATCTGTTCGCCAACTACGTGTGCTCCAGCGGGAAGCACTATCCCCTGGAATTCCGCCGCTTCCGCAAGCGGGAGCAATGCGAGGCCACCGGAGAGAAATTCTTCGATCATACCAAGCTCTGTTGCCAATTGGTCGATTGGGTATGCGAGCGGGAAATTCCCGGGGACTTCACTTTCGACAGCTATTTCACCAACGCGGAGATACTGAACCACATTCATTCCAAGAGGGACCGTTTCGACCGGCCTCGCGGCTATGTCGGCGACTTGAAGTTCAATCGCAAGGTCGAATGGAAGGGCAAAGTGATCCGCGCCGACGAACTCGCCGCCGAGATCGATCCCGAAACCCGCAAATCGTTCCATCGCGGACGAGAGCAACAATGGCATTTCACCGTTTGCTTGCATATACCCGGAGTCAACCACAAGGTACGGATCGTAATTATTTGGGACAACAAACGAGACAAACAACCCTGCAAGATTTTGATAACCAACCGTGTCGCCTGGGACGTGGTGCGGATTCTCTTGGTTTACAAATATCGCTGGACAGGAACGGAGACCTTTCATCGGGACGGAAAGCAGGAGTTGGGCATGGGAGATTGTCAGCTGCGCGACGGCCAAGGCCAGACCCGGCACATGTACTTGGTCATGCTGGCGTACACTCTGCTCATGGATCAACTCGGGCCGAACCGTGCGAAAACATGGGCCCTCCGCAAACTGACGACCATCGGCGAAGCCTGTCGGGCGGTAATGCGCGAAACCATGCGATCCACCATCGCCTGGGTGATCGAACAAGTCACCGATTATTCCTACGGTCTTGACCATATCACATTACGGTTGGGTTTGACCTAATTTGCAAAAGTCCAGTGATAACTGAAAACTTATAACTGACAACTTTGCAATCAATCGACCGTTCCGAACAATTGCCGCTGCTCCTGTCGTTCGTATTCCGTCAGGGCGTCGATCACCGGGTGCAGGTTGCCGGTCATGATGTTGTCGAGTTTGTAGAGCGTCAGCCCGATGCGGTGGTCGGTGATGCGGTTTTCGGGAAAGTTGTAAGTGCGGATCCGCTGGCTGCGGTCGCCCGAGCCGATCTTGGTCTTCCGCTCGTCCGCCCGTTTTTTGTGCTCGGCCTCGCGTTTCTGTTCATACAGCCTGGTCTTGAGCACGCGCAGGGCCTTGGCCAGGTTCTTGTGCTGGCTTTTTTCGTCCTGGCAAGAGACCACGATCCCGGTTTCGTAGTGCGTCAGGCGGATGGCCGAGGCGGTTTTGTTGACGTGCTGCCCGCCGGGGCCGCTGGCGTGAAAGATGTCCTTGCGGTAGTCGTCGGGCCTAAGTTCGATTTCCACGTCCTCGGGTTCGGCCAGCACGGCCACGGTGGCGGCCGAGGTGTGGATGCGGCCCTTGGCCTCGGTCTCCGGCACCCGCTGCACGCGGTGCCCCCCGCTCTCGAACTGCAATTTTCTATAAACCCCTTCGCCTTCCAGCCCGAGAATGATTTCCTTGAACCCGCCCAGTTCCGTGGGGCTCATGTCCAGGATCTCCACCTTCCAGCGGTTGTCCTCGGCGTAGTGGCGGTACATTTCGTACAGATCGCGGGCGAAAAGCGCGGCCTCCTCGCCGCCGGTGCCGGCGCGAATCTCCAAAATGCAGCGCTTGCGGTTGGCGTCCTCGCCGCCGATGGTCGAATCCAAAAGCTCGTTCCAGTAGCCTTCCCGCTCCGCCTTGAGCTTGGGCAATTCGGCCTCGGCCAGTTCGCGCATATCCGGATCGCCGCCCTCAATCATTTCCATGGCCTCGCGAATCTGCACGTTAAGCTTTTTGAATTGGCGGTACTTGTTGGCCAGCTTGGCCAGCGACCCGTGCTCCCTGGCCACCGCCGAAAGCCGCGCGGGATTGGCCAGCACTTCCGGATCGACAAGCTGCCTTTCCAACTCCTCGAAACGAACAAGCTTCTCTTCGAGCGGATTAGACATGAGAAAGGATGAATGCTTAATGCCGAATGATGAATAAGTTAATTAACAAATTCCATGTAACGCAAACAAAATATGGTTGCATCATTCATTATAAAGCATCTACGACTGGGCGGGTTCGGCCTCGGCCGCCTTTTTGCCGCGATTCAGGCTGGTGTAACCGGTGGAGGCGAATTTCTTCTGGAATTTCTCGATCCGCCCCGCAGTGTCAACGTACTTCAACTTGCCCGTGTAAAACGGATGGCAAACGTTGCAAATATCGACCTTCAACTCCGGCATCGTGCTCCGCGTGACAAACGAATTGCCGCACCCGCATGTAACCTTGGTCACCATGTATTTTGGATGTATTTTTTCTTTCATGGACTGAAACCCCAAAATTCGGCGTCAAAATCGGAAACTTATTGTCTCCCTTTGTAATAAATTATTTCCCCATTAACTGCTACGGTAAAGAACTATAAACATATAAGCTTAACATTAGATAAAAAGACATACAAGCGTAGGAAACACATGTTTTCCATACCTTTAGGTGGTGTGAGTAACGGCGGTTCCATAGGATTAGCCGGCCGCCTGCCATTTAAGAAAAAAGCATCTTACCGCCCGTCTTTTTCCAACAACCAGCGGGCACGCAATAGCCGGCCGTAGGCGTCGGGGGCCTCCGCATCGGACTGATAGATCATCGCCGCGCGTTCGATCTGGCCGGCGGCCTCCGCGGTTTGGGCCAAATTAAAAAGCGCCCCGTGCCGCCAGGGACTGTTGGGCGTTTTCTCCAAAATCCGTTTCGAGAAATAATCTTCTCCCGCGCTGTAATTGCCGCGGTCGAAGGCCATCAGGCCCAACCAATAAGTCGCGTCTTCTTTGCCATAAACAATATTGGTCAACAATATTTGCACGGCCTGGCCCTGTAATGCGGCCGCGACGCTCTTTTCCTCCTCTTCCGATTTGAACTTCCGCGCCTTGATAAGGAGGCCGGCGTATTCCTCCTCCAATTTTTTTAACATCTTGGCAAGATCGACGTCCGCTATAATCTCGTCCAACTCTTGTTTTTGGCTCTGTAAAAAAGGCGAAGGTGCGGCCGTCGGATCGTTGTTCGACTTGATCAAGTCGGTCTTTTTCTTGGCCAGGTCTTGTTTTATCTTGTCCAGGTCCTGGTTCGGGGAAAGTTGCCGCAAGGCGCCCAGCTCCTCGTACGAGGGCCGGGCCGACTGAAAAAACCCGGTCGCGCCCTCTTGGCCGGATAATTGGCCCTTGATTTGCAGCCATCGACCCTTGGCCAACGGCGCGTTGGGAAGCGCGTAAAACCGCATGAATTCTCCCAATTGGCTGGATACGCCCTGCACAGAAAGTTGCCGCCGCTGCTGAATGGTTTCATACGGCATCCGCCATAGTTCCGCGCCCGCGATCCCGGAAACCGATTTCCATCGCCCCGCCTGCTCGTTGGCCGCCGCCGTCAAAACCATTTTTTGCTTGCCTGCCAGGTGCGACTCGATCAGCTTCATCCGATATGACAGCTCACCGGGCGAGGCCTCCACCAACGCCACCAATTTTCCCAAATCGGACGGCTTGACCGGATACGTCTTCTTGGAATCGACGTCCAGCCGCTTTAGCAACGAGGGGTCGGCTAAAATCTCGGCCAGCGCGGCGGGCTGAATTTCCAGCCGGCCTTGGGCGTCGCGCCGAATGCCATCCTTCGCCGGTATCGGAATGCCCAAAAACGGATCGAACAGATAGGCGTTGCCATCCACGAGCACGGCGACGCACCATTGTCTCCAAGGCATTTTTTCCCCGGCCGCGCACGGCGCGCCCTCAGGCTCGCCTATGCCCAAAACCGCCGCCTCCAAACCCTGTTGCCGCGCCAGCAGGATGAACACCCAGGCCCGTTCCATGGCCGTGCCCCGCCCAAAAAACAGCGATTCCCAGGGAAACAAGGGCACCCTGTTCTCCCCCTCCATTTCCAGTTGAATATTGCGGATCGTCCAGGCAAAAAGGTTTTTCGCCCGCGCTAAATCGTCCAGCGTGTCGCCCCGCACCCATAGCGCGGCGTCGCGAAGATAAGAAGCCTCCATCAAGCAGTAGCCGTCGTAGGCCGAGAATTCCATGCCCCCTATGCCCTTCACCTCCGGCAGTTCCCCAAGCGCCTCGGGCAAGGTTTCCACGAGCGGATCCGGCTTCCAATCGCCGGGCGGCGGCTGAAAACGAACCCATTGATTCAAGCGATCTAGGATCTGATTGAATATTTCGGTCTCTGGCCAGCCTGCCGCCAACGCATCGGCTTCTTCCTTTTTATCTTGATCGGCGGCGGAGCGTTGCAAGGAGTAAATCTGCCTGACAATGCCGAAAAAGGTCTCCTGCGTTTGGTATTTCTCCATCTGGTTCAAATTCTCGACGGCGTAGGTCAGCAATTCCTCTTGCCACTTGGGATCGGACTGCTGCAATTGGGAACCCTGCCCGCCGGGCGCCGTTGCCCGCTTGCGGCAACCGTCGCATCCCGCAATCAAAAGCAGCGACAGCAAAAATACCAGTTTCTTCATGTCAGTTTCTCCACCGCTTGACGCAGGGCCAAAAGCCGCCTGAGCAAAGCGGGAAATTGATCCAGCGGAATCATGTTCGGGCCGTCGCTGGGCGCCGAGTCCGGGGCGGGATGAGTCTCGAAAAACAATCCGTCCGCACCCACGGCCACCGCCGCGCGAGCCAAGGGCTCCACCATCGCCCGATTGCCGCCTGTCGCGGCCCCCAATCCTCCCGGCTCTTGAACGCTGTGAGTGGCGTCGAATATCACCGGCGCGCCTAGGGCCTGCATCTGCGGTATCGAACGCATGTCGTTGACCAATCGGCCGTAGCCGAAAAAAGTCCCCCGCTCGCCCAAAAGAATATTCGAGCACCCGCCCGATTGCAGCTTTTCCACCACGTGTTTCATGTCCCAGGGGGCCAAAAACTGCCCCTTTTTCACGTGCACCGGCCGCCCCGTCGCCGCAGCCGCCAAAAGCAAATCGGTCTGCCTGGCAAGAAAGGCGGGAATCTGGATCAAATCGCACACCTCGCCCACCGCCGCCGCCTGCGACGGCTCGTGTATGTCGGTCGTGACCGGCAATCCCGTGGCTTCCTTCACTTCCGCCAATATGCCCAGCCCGGCTTTGAAGCCCGGCCCCCGATATGATGTCACGCTGGTGCGATTCGCCTTGTCGAACGAGGCCTTGAAAACCAGCGGCGCCGCCAATTCCCCGGCGATATGCTGCAAACGTTGGGCAATCGACAACGCCATTGCCCTGTCTTCCAATACGCACGGCCCGGCTATGACCATCAACCGCTGGCCGCGACCGCAACTTAAGGACCCAATTATTACCGGATTAGATGGCATGAAAATAGGATTCAGTATTCAATAATTATAATAAAAAATTGCCGGAATTATAATAAAAAATTGCCGGTGAATTCATTCATTGAATATCAGGTAGGTTATTATAGTTTAGCCGCGAGCCAACGGCGAGGCGCCTGTGCGTATTCATACGACAATCATTATCCAATGATTCAATCGCCCCCGGTGAACACACCGGGGGCTTCATCGCGTTTTTTTATTAGTATCCTTCTGGTTTTTTGGGAACCAGCAAACTCAATCGCCTCGGCAGGACTTCGATATTAAGCGGCAACATGCCGCCCGGATCGCCGTCAAGCTGGTAATGCACGGGAACGTCGGAAACGATGCGAACACGCTTTATTCGCTGCGTAATCCAATCCCTTTTCCGCCGGTGATGCCGAAGGTATATCGCGCCCATGTATCCTAATGAACGCCAAAAACCTCCCCGGCAAAATCCGCACAGGTCTAATTGACCGTCGTTTCCCAGGGCATGGGCGCAATCTTCAGTCCGCCGCCGTAACACGGCAGATTAAATACAGACAACCAATGAGCCCGAAACAGCGGTGCGTCTTCTCCGCTATCCAATCCCTCGTCACAGTATACCCTTAGTTCCGGATATTTATACGTACGCATGACATCCCAAAGCGGTTTGAAATAATGGCGGGAACTCATGTGTCCCGTCCTCCGCCCATGAACGCTTTTAACCACCTCGGCATCCAGCCCGCAACTGGCCATAAGCAGGAATATTCTACCCTCCGCCTTGCCGGCGTCGATGTGAATCAGCGATCCATGGGCGATTGTTTCCGCCAGGTGTTCCGGGATTGCCTGGAAGTGGAAATAACGCGCCAACAGGTTTTCATTGCCCGTGGGATATAACGCCAGTGTCGTGCCCTCTTTTGTGCGGTTTGCCAGTTCCGCGGCGGTGCCGTCTCCCCCAACGCCTACCAGCGCTCGCAGTTGCCCATCGTCGGCCAAGGTGTTTGCGCGCTCGGTTGCCAGGTCCAGGTCGGTGAATATTTCCACATCGAATCGTTGCCGCTGCAGTAATTCCGCCAGGCGTTTTACATCATCATGAGTATCTCTTGCGCCGGCCTTGGGGTTATGCAGGACCAAAACCCGGCTGGCTTTCGAGGCTTGTGATAAAGATGAATTTAAAAACACGTCTAATTAGTAATGATGGCGGGTTGGAAATAATTGGCTTTTAACTTCCCTAGGAGGTATAATATATTAAACAAGAAAAACTTGTAGCGTAAAACGATAAAAGTGTGGCAAAATAATACATTAAATAATTAGTGACTTTTAAAGGAACGCCATACAATTTCCCGCGAAATTGTTCTCATAACTGCTTATCATATAAAAAGTTGCGCTTTAGAATCAAGACACTTTTCTCCATTGTCTTAAATTTGGCACAACAATTGTAGTCTTAACAAATGTGTAAATGAGAAATTTACACATAATTAGATTAGACTGGCCCGTGGGGCCTCCGACGTTAATGTAGATAAAAGGTTAACTTGCCCTTACCTTTTATCCCGCCGCTGTGGAATGTGGCGCGTTCGAGGCCCCCTATTTTTTTCTTGCCCGCCCCGCCTGTTTACAAGCTAAACTTAAAAGGAAAAATGTGCAGCCCAATGGGGGGTAGGCCGCTTATCCTCCTGGGCCGTATCGTTTTACACCCTGGCGCAAAATTTCTAAAAAAATCCCGGAGTTGCTGCCGTGACCAACCAAACCAACCGTCCCGAAGAACCCGATTCCGAGGAAACAAAAACCGAACAAACGTCGGCCGGCAAGTCAGGAATCGCTTCCTTCTTCGGCAAAACAATGCAGTATTGGCTGGCCTTTCTGCTGGTAACCACCCTCGTCATTCACGGTATCGGTTGGGCATATTATAAAGCCGGCAACACGGCGGCCCCAACCGAGCTCAGCCCGGAAATCGGCCTGGGTAATTTCAAATTCATGGCCGATAAAACGGCGGGAAGCCGCATCGCGACCGCCGATTTCTCCTTATACATCACCGCTCTTGAAGGTCTCGACCGCATCGCCAGGACTCGGCTGGCTTCCCACAAATATCGGGTGCAAGAGGAAATCGAGTTCTTGCTCCGTCAAGCACACAGCGGAGATTTCGACGATCCCTCCTTAAACGACCTCAAACGGCAGATTCGCGAGCGCGTTGACCAGACCTTGGGAAACCGCGTTGTCTCGGGCGTAATCATCACCAATCTAAAACTCAGCATCTCCGACATTAAGGAACCCGTCCCTACGGCCGATATGGCGTCTTCGCCCCCTTGGCTGGAAAAATCACCAAGTTCTGTCAGCCAGCCTGGGGGAAATTAGACTTAGAAGCTATTTCAATACCTGTTGGGGCGGTAGTTGTACTGCCGCCCCGGCGGCGGAAAACCGGAGGTTGGTGGCACTACAGCATTCCAACGCCACCGGTTTTGAAACAGCTTCTTATTGCAAGCCTTTTGCAATTACTCATCCCGGCACCCCAAAAAGACAGCCCCTATTTTCCGGATATATCGATTCCGCAGGCTGGGTAAAAAGCGTCAAATTTATCGGCCAAATCCTTTTGGCCCACAAAGAACCGGCCCATAAAGTCCGGCCAATTTGCCCGCCCTATCTCCATTTCGGCCACCACAATGTATTGCCGACAGATGAAGCTCTATCGAAAAATCCGATTGTGCCTATTTTATGAATTTTAAGGATTGTAGGACCGATGTAAATTTTTAGGAGTCATCCCGCAATCAGCAATACCTCTGCATCCAGTTATCAAATAGAAATTTGCCCGAATCTTGGCAGGCATTAAGGAATCGGATGTATACGCGCCACTGCGATCAACTATACACCCTTTGATTCCCGTGCTTTGCCGCCGTTTATAAAGACCCATGATTGGAAAATCATCATCCTACAAGGAGGGAAAATGATGAATTCTCGCAAAGTTTTTGCAACGCTCACATGTGCCATCTTGGTGTTGGCGACAAGTTTCGCCATGGCTCAGGGGCATAACGACCCGGCCGCTTATCGCTTGATCACCGGCGACGCGGAAGAATCGCCGCCCACGTTTTCCGTGATGCCGATGGATCAGCCGCCGGGCATCGACTGCTGCAATCCGGGCTGCTGCAACCCAGACTGCTGCCAGCGATGTTGCCGTGCCTGCTGGACGGCATCGGCCGATTTCATCATCCTCGACCGCGCCGGCAGCGTCGACCGAACGCTCGTTCGATCAACGCCGACCCGCACTACATATAACACCGGCGCCGAAGTGCTCAACGCCGAAGACTTTCAGCAAGGCTTTTTCGGCGGCCCCAGGGTAGGTTTGATTCGCCGCGGTTGCTGCTACGACTTGGAGTTGCTCTATTTTCAGATCGACGGCTGGAGCAGCACCAGACAGGTTTTGCACGATGACAATATATTGTACTTAACCGCCCCAGGCCCCCTTATATTCCTCAATCAAGGCGAAACAATACAAACTGAATATGCTTCAAAACTCTATAACGCCGAATTCAACGTCCGCTGGAATCCCCTTTGCCGCCTGACTATGCTGGCCGGATTCCGTTACCTGGAACTGCGCGAAAACCTGGATTGGGGCAGATTGTATGAGGGAGTGACCCCGCCCATCTTCTATAACGACTGGAACACAAACACCATAAACAACCTCTATGGCTTCCAGATCGGCGCCGACGGATTAATCCTCGATTGCTGCTGCTTCTCGATCGACGGCCTGGTAAAAGCCGGCATCTTCGGCAATCACGCCGAACAAGCGACCATAGCGGCTGCGGAAGGTCCGTTCATCGCCTCGACCAATCACACCGCCTTCCTGGGCGAAGTCGGCGTGCAGTGCAAATATCAAGTCACCAAGGGGCTTGTCCTCAGGGCCGGTTACGAGGCCATCTGGCTCCAAGGCCTTGCCTTGGCCCCGGGACAAATCGACGAAACCAACATTATCACGGGCGATATCGGCATCAATGCCAACTCCGGCGTGTTTTATCACGGAGCCACGGCAGGATTTGAATACACCTTCTGACATTTCCTGGATCTTTCCCAGGGGCCGGAACCGACAATTAGAGTGTCTAACAAAATGACGTGTGCCACTGCTTGCTTGCAAGCAGTGCCGTCAAAAACAGCGAAAAAACACTGCTTGTGACCAAGCAGTGGCACACAAAATCCCGTTTCATTTCATTCTGTTAGAAGCTCTTAAATTCCAGGGGCGGCGCTTGAAACCATCAACCGCCGCCCCTTTTCTATTGCAATCACGCTCATCTCTCCGCTTTGGTAATCTGTAACGCCTGGAATTGAAGCCAAGCCCGCAAACTCAAACTACGTTATCCAATCTATTCTCCAGCCAGGCAAAATTATCCGGATTTGCTCAACCTGCCAGTATTGTGGGTAATTACATTTATGCCTTTTTTATCAATTCTAACGTTTATCAGGCCGATGTAAGCTCAAAGGAACACCCCGCCGCTTATGCCTTCACCCCTCCCTGCCTTAAACGTACATGCCCTCCCATTTTCGTGCGGATCGCTGACTGAAATAAGGAATCGGACGATTCCCGGCGTCCAGGCTGGAGTCTCAGTCTTCGATTCCTCGTAACGGCCCTAGTATATGTAACCACTGCTAAAATTGTGAGTTACATGGATGTTTAGCCGCGACCCGTAGGGGAGCGGGATTTATACTATATTCACAAATTTAGATGTGGCGGTGTACTAGAAGGGCAGAAAAACAAAATAGCCTTTTTGCGAATCTTTCTTCAAGGAGGTATATCGAACATGACTTACAAAGCTTTGGGGCTTATCTCATGCACGTTTTTTCTCTGGGCAATAAGCTGCTCCTTTGCCTCGGACTACGATAATACCCAGACATTACGCCTGTTTGCAAACGATGCTGAAAATACCGAAGTGATTCCCCCGGGTTCGGTCGCCGATCAAACGAAGAACGGCGAAAATGCCGTTTACGGCGACCTGGACTGCTGTCAATCGTGTTGTTGTCCGCGCTGGACGGTCACGGCCGACGCCATGATCCTGGACCGTATCGGCAACAAATCCACGACAATTCTCGGCCCCTTGGAAGATCAAGATGATCATATTGATGACGCCGCCGACAGGCTCAATAGCAACGACTTCTCCTTTCCCTTCGCCGCCGGACCTGCGCCTCAGCTTGATCCGCAAAACCCAGTGCTACGACTACGAGGTTTTGTATTTTGGAATCGACGGCTGGTCCGATGCCCGATTTATACCCCAGTCCCTCAATCCCGCCTCTCCCTTGTTGTTCGATTGGAGTTCCAGGCTCTATAACGTCGAACTGAATGTGCGATGGAATCCTTGTTGCCAGGTGACCTTGCTGGCCGGATTCCGCTGGGCCGAACTCCGCGAAGATTTTTCCGCGGGACGCATTTTGGATTCCGAATACCTGCTGGTCGGCGATGTAAAGACCGTCAATAATCTTTACGGAGCCCAAGTCGGCGCCGATGCAATGCTTTGGCAGTGCGGCTGTTTTTCCATCAATTCCCTGGGCAAGGTGGGCATCTACGGCAACCACGCCGAACAGTCTTCGTTTTCGGCAGTAGGCAACCAGCCGGAGTTATTCTCCGCTTCCACAAATCACACCGCCTTTATCGGCGAACTGGGCCTCCAGGCCCGCTACCAGCTTTCCCAACGCCTTGCGCTTAGGGCCGGATACGAACTCCTTTGGCTTGACGGCGTTGCCCTAGCCCCGGCGCAATATGCCAATATGAACGGCATCGATAGCAATGCCACCGTGTTTTATCACGGGGCCACGGCAGGACTTGAATATAGCTTCTAATATTTCCCTTTTTTCGACCCCAGTATTGAAAATGCGAATCATTCTTCAAAGAGATATGACAAAATGCCTTACAAAGCCCTCGGATTAATCCTATGCACTCTTTATTTGCTTTGGCGATAAGTCATGCCAATGCCTCGGACAGCGACGAAACCTAGGCATTACGCCTTTTTGCAAGCGATAATGAAAATAAAGAATCGATTCCCCCGGGTTCAATCGTCGATCAGTCGAAAAACGGGGATAATGCCGCTTACGCGGAACTAAACTGCTGCCAATCGTGCTGCTGTCCCTTCTGGACGGTCACGGCCGACGTCATGGCCCTGGAAAGGGTCGGAAATAAAACCGACACCGGTGATCTTATCGGCAGGGAAATGGAAGTCGGGCCGCGAATCAGCTTGATCCGACAAACCCAGTGCTGCGACTACGAGATCTTGTTTTTTAGCGTCAACGGCGAGTCCGGCGTTGTAACTACAGAACCAAACATTCTGGATGACGGAAATCCCATCGTCGGCCAGCCCGTCGATCAACAAGTTGTTTCATACGGTTGGGCTTCCAGGCTTTACAACGTCGAATTAAACGCCCGCTGGAATCCTTTGTGCGATCTAACCTTGCTGGCCGGATTCCGCTGGGCCCAGTACCAGGACGAGTTCGCGGAAGAATATGTGTTTGATAAACAAACCAGGAACGATCTCTACGGTTTCCAGGTCGGAGCCGATGCGCGCCTTTGGCAGCGCGGCTGCTTTTCCATCGAGGGACTGTGCAAGGCCGGCATCTACGGCAACCATGCGCATCAAACGGCAATGACCACCCCAATAATAGAACAAATCCCCTCAATTCATTATTCCGTTTCCGGCACCCACGCCGACTTTATCGGCGAACTGGGCTTGCAGGCCCGCTACCAGGTCACCCGGCGCTTTGCCGTAAGGGCCGGATACGAACTGCTTTGGCTCGACGGCGTAGCCATGAGCTCTGCGCCGGGCCTGGGAGTCCCCCTCGATATGAACTCCACGGTCTTTTATCAGGGAGCAACGGGCGGCTTCGAATTCTCATTCTAGGGATAAGCGGGTAATCTACAGCCAATAAACCCGGATGTTAAAATTGGGGTGGCCGTAAAATTTCCACCGCCGCCCCCGTTGAATTTGCCCGCGTCTCGTCTCAGCCCGCGGCACAGATGGATCGTCTAAATCCGGGCTGAAAATAATAAGAGGAATATGCGCATTAACCCGCCGTTCTATGTTTAGAGATATATATCCGCGGCACTGAACCTGCGTCTGTGTTTTCTCTTCAGCCTTCAGCCAGCGACTTTCGCTTTACGGCGACGGTTAATCTACAACCTTATATACCTGGTCGTGCTGCCGGGCGTGTTGGGCCACGCGCATGCCCACCGACTGGCCCACTCCCGCCTCGGCGACCGTCTGGTTGTCGATCTGCATGGAATCGACCTTTTGCGTAAAGTCGCTGGTGTGGCCTTTGACGTGGATGGTGTCGCCCACGCAAAGCTTATCCTGAGCGATAGTGATCGCCATCACCCCGATCTTGCTGAAATAATGCGTCACCTTGCCGATTTCTATTTCCGCCATGGAATTGTCCTCCTCCTATGGTTAGGAATGCTTGAAAAAGAGTTTTTTCCCATGAACATGATGCCAAAAACACCTTTTAAAGGCAAGACGCCCGGCAATTATCGGTCTTAAGATACGTTTCATGCAGGCAGTGTCCTCCCTGCTTGTGCTGCGGCCGTTTTTTTCAGCCTGCTTACCCCGTCACTCCATGTTGCAATGTGTTTTTATGACTAGCCTTGGGATTTTTTATTTTCTATCCATTACATACATATTATGAGGGGGTAATGGTTATTGACAATGTTAAAAACATAAAGAAAATAAACTCAAATAATGGCGCTAATAACCCTTTTGAAGGGTTCAATCTCATAGATCTTGTTCCCATCTCTAGCGGCTGGCTTTGGTGTTCGTTTTTTTATCGCAAAACGCAAATCTCATCTTATCATCAAAAGGAGTGCGAAAAATGAAACGCGCCATTGTTGTTGCAGCGCTTTTTTGCTTATTTCTTCTTTGCCTGGCTCCCAGCGTCCGGGCGGCTGCATCGAACAATCTGATCCTCAACGTGCCGGACTGGAACCAGCCTGCTGACGGATATTGGGACAGCGACGGCAATTACCACCAATATACAGACACGAACGGCAATCCAATTGTCGGATACCCGGAATGGTGTTCACCCACTGCCGGCGCTAACATCATGGGTTACTGGGAAGATGTAAAAGGTTGCATCGGACTGGCCGATGGATTTAGTAATTTAAATAATTGGCCTACCAACAATAGTCCAGCCAATCCTGCAACGCCCAACACATGGCATCAAGGGCTTTGGCACGACGGCAACCTTGAGTTGGGTTGGTATATGGATACGGATAAGTGGAAACTTCATAATGGTCCTTTCCCACCGCAACAGCCTCCGCCGTGGGTGCCTACCGGCACACAGTTCGCTAAAATCGGGTCTGGACTTGAGGATTATGCCAAAGCCGGCTGGCATGAAGCAAATCCGCCGAATGGAACGGGAATCGTCAAAACAGCCTTCCCAAATGCCATAGTGGGCGAGCAAACACAAGCTAACGATACTATCCCGCATATGTGGGACATCTATGTAACCGAAATCAACTCCGGTCATCCGGCCGAACTCTCCTTTGATACCTGGATCGATCTCGCCACCGGGCCAGAATACTCCCGCATGGTCGCCCATCAAGGGCCAAGATGTCGTGACTTATAATGATTGGATGGCAGGTGGAGGTATGGGCCATTCTGTGGTGGGAGTCGGGTATTATGACCCTGATCCCAGTGTCTTTGACTTCAAAGAATTTTTTATTTGTCAGGACAACTGGTCTTCCACTCCCAGATACGTAGCGGTACCGGCGGCATTCGACGGAACGCGCAGCGACTGGATTCAGAGCGACTACCTGTGGCCTACGCCGCAAGGATATATCTGGGTCGGCGGCACTGTTGGTTCTGAGACTCAGTGGGGCGCGAACGCCAACTGGATAAACTGGAATGATCCCAACGTCGTGCCTACCGGCTTTATGCCCGATGGCACGGGCGTGACTGTGACCTTCGGCAATCAGCCGGCCGACCACAGCGTGGTCAACATCCCCAATAACATCGATGGTCTCCCGATATCAGTGGGGCATATTATATTTGCTCCCAACACCCCTACCACCATCCTGAGCACCGAATGGCTCCCTTTTACGGCCGGCCTGATTCTGGATAATGGAAATAACGGAAATAACGTGGCCACAATAACCGTCTCCGGTTCGCACAATATCTCTGCCGGCGATAACTGGGCTCTGGCCGTTGTCCTGAACAGCAACGTTAATATCACGGTCGTCAACAGCATAGACCATCTGTCTATAAACAGTTTTATCTTCGACGGGAACAATGGCGCCAAAGGCATAACCAAGACCGGCAACGGCACACTCACCCTCACCGCTTTAAATTTTTACACCGGACAGACTGACGTCGAGGGCGGAATCCTTGAGATCAACACTATCGCCAACGCCGGAGCGAATAGTTCCATCGGCCGCTCGGCTTCCGTCAATTTAATACTCGGAACCGGCACCACGTTGCGTTACATCGGAGAAGATATCGCCGGCACCGATCGCGGCCTAACGCATGGGCGATAATGTCACGATCGACACCCCGCTAGACCTTGCCTTCAACGGCACGACCCAATTTTCGGCGGCCTCCGCGGCCCTCAACACGCCCGGCGCGGGAACAGTTTCGCTTGGCGGGCAGGTCATAAATCACGTGCATTTTTATAAACAAGGTTCCGGCACGCTCAAATATAACGCTGCCGCGGGAGTAAACAGTACGATCGCCACCGGAGGCTCGGATTTAAGTTATGTTATTCAAAACGGCTCGGTGATTATCGAAGGCAACGACTACACAACGCAATACAATGTCCAAAACGGCGAATTGGTCGTGGGCGATACCACGGCAAATGCGGT
This sequence comes from Pirellulales bacterium, assembly GCA_963838495.1. GTDB lineage: Bacteria > Planctomycetota > Planctomycetia > Pirellulales > Thermoguttaceae > JBEKIK01. The sequence continues at coordinate 786,008 of CAWIRC010000002.1, forward strand.
TAACCTGACGGTCAACAGCGGCACGGTAAACGTGGGCACCTGGCTTTCGATCGGTCGTGGAAACGGCGTTACCGGCCTGGCTTCCGCCTTGGTCATGAACGGCGGAATTATTAATTGCCAGAACATGTCCATGGGTTTTGACGCCGGAGTAGCCGGCTACAACGCCGCCCCGAGTTTGACTCTGAATAACGGAGCAGTCGTTGACATCTTCGTCGTTTTGCTTCCTTGGCGAATCGTCGGGCTCCAACGCCACCATAACCCTTCAGGACAATTCCCAGTTCAACATGAGCGATTGGCTCTGCCTGGGCTGAATGGCAGCGGCACAATGACCATCAAGAACATGCCAAGTTGACACAGTCAGGCGGTTCGTGCGATTTCAACATCGGCGACTTCGGCAACGGCAATTTGACAATTCAAGACACTGCCGCAGCTGAGCGCCGGCGTCATGTATCGTCGGCAGAAGACAGAATTCCAACGGCGTGATAACCCAAACCGGCGGAACCGTGGACTTCAACACAAACGTACAGCTCTTACAAACATTATCGGCGGAGCCGATCCGACGCTTCCCGGTGAGCCCAATCCCACCAATGCCTGGGGCGCATATAATCTCTCCGGCAGCGCAAGCACCCTCTCGTTTGTAAACTCTCTCCACGTCGGGCAATTACGGCTACGGCGCGTTTAATCAGACGGCGGCGCGAACTCAACCGGCGGATGGTGTGAAATCGGAAACCACGCCGGAAGTTACGGCGTGTACAACATCAGCGGCGGCTCGTTCACTGTAACCAACCCCGCTACGGCTTGACCGTCGGCAAATGCCGGCGTCGGCGTCGTTGAATATAAGCGGCACGGGCATGGTCGACGTGGCCGGAGATTTGTACATTGCCCCGAACAACGCCAACAGCCTCGGCGTAATTAACCTCAACGGCGGCACCCTGGCCACAAAAGGCGTGTCGAACGGCGCCGGCACCAATCTGGGAACCGCAATTATAAATCTCAACGGCGGTGAATTTAAGGCAAAAACCGACGCCGCCAGAAACGCCGACTTCCTCAGATAATGTAGACGGCGTCTATGTCTGGAACGGCGGCGCAGTGATCAACACCGACGGCAACGACGTCACGATCAATCAGGTCCTGGCAGCGCCCACGGGCAAAGGACTGCAAAACATCGCCGTCGATAACGGCGGATCGGGCTATATGGGCACTCCGGTCGTGAAAATCACCACCAACGGCAACGGCAAAGGCGCAACGGCCGTGGCCGATGTCGCCGGCGGCGCGGTAACAGGCATTACCATCACTAATCCCGGCGTCGATTATGCCGCCGGCGATGCAATCAACCGTCGAACTACTCGGCGGCGGATATGATAGTGCGGCCACCCTCGGCGCGGTTACCCTTAACGGCGGCAATAACTCCACCGGCGGATTGACTAAAAAAGGACTCGGAATGCTGACCCTTTGTGGTGGCAATACTTACACCGGCAAGACAATTATCTCGGGCGGTTCTATTGCTACCACAACCTTGGCCAACGGCGGCGCTCCCAGCGGCATAGGCGCCTCTACAAACGATCCCGCCAATCTGGTCCTCGACGGCGGCACGCTCCTGTACGACGGCCTGCGCGCCAACGCCATTATAGATCGCGGCTTCACCGTCACAGAAAATGGAGGTGCCCTGCGATCCACGGGCACGTCAAATACACGTGGATTCTCCTGGTCGGGCAATGTTGTGACCAGCGGCAATGGAAACCGCACCCTCACTGTCTACAACGAATCCTACGGCGGCGGTGGCTCGCAAAACGGCCTCATGGGCGCTATTACCGATAACGGCCTCGACAAGCTCTCCTTTACTAAGGAAGGTCCCGGACGATTCTGGTTCGATGTCGGTTCGGCAAAGACCTATAGCGGTGATACGAATATCCTTGCAGGCCAGTTGTGGTTGGGAGACGTAACCGGCGGAGCGTCAACATACAACATGCTCCCCTACGGATTAGGCAAGGGTAATGTAAACCTCAACTCCGGCGCCACGCTCAATTTGTACCATCACAACACCAACATCAACGGGCTGAACGATGGACCCGCAGGCGGCGGAACTCTGGAAAAAGGCGATACCAGCACCGATAGAACGCTCACCCTCGGCAATGCAGACGCCAATGGCGACTTCTCGGGTTCCATTATCGGTTCCACCAGTTCTTATCCACTTTTGTCACTCGCCAAAATTGGCGCCGGCACCCAGATCCTTCGCGGTTCAAACTACTATACCGGCTCTACCACGGTCAGCGACGGCGTGCTTGAGTTGGCTTCCACGGGCCAGATCGCCTCGAGCTCCGGAATATCCACGGATCTGCTCGCTACATTCCAAGTCAACGGCGGCACGCATACGGTTACGAATATATCTGGCACTGGGACTACGGAAGTGATTGGCAACGGTAATTTGACCGTGAATTCCCTCGCTCAAGGAACATTAACATTGGGTCCCGGTTCCACGCTGACCATTGCCGCCCTACCCGGCGGACCGCTCGCCGATCCCCTGCCCTTTACCCCCGTCCCGGAACCTTCCGCCTGGGCAATGCTCTTGCTGGCAGCCGTGGGACTAAAGATTTTCCGCCGCCGTGCCTATTGATTTTGTTACACCCAATGAAAAAGGTATATACAGCCGCAACCGCATGAAATCAATTATTTAACGAAATGATGATCCACGCTCCAATACACCAGTTCCGGGTTCTTTGCACTTAGATATCCAAAATCTCCAACTCATCGCCAAAAAGGAGGGTACAAAATGAAACGCTCGCCCCTCATCCCCGCACTGCTTGTCGTCTTTCTGATGCATCCTCTACCCCTGATCCTGGCCGATCCGGGCAATTGCATGTTTAACGTCCCCGATTGGAACCAGCCCGCCGATGGATATTTTGACGCCTTCGGTGTTTTTATCCCTTATACTGACCCCTACGGCCAACGCATCCTCACTTATCCCAATTGGTGCGGACCTACCTCGGGCGCAAACATAATGGGTTATTGGGAAAAAAATCCGGTATTATATAACGGGAACCAAGTGGGACTGCGCAGGAATTGCCGACGGGAAAAATTTCTATACCGATAATCCCAACTCACCTCCATTTCCAACGGCCACGCCGGGAACGCTCGGCACGTGGCAACAGGGCCTGTGGCACGACGGCTCGATAGAGATGGGGTGGTTCATGGATACGCAGGCCTGGCGCACCACCTTGCCGCCCACTTTCCCGCCGGGAATTCCGCCGATCGGACAAGGAGGCACTGATTCGCTGAAAATAGGCTCCGGACTTATGTCTTACGCGGCATCCTACTGGACCGACAACGAATACCCGCCGGGCAACCCCGGTCCGGGCACAAACATCGTCAAAAAGGCATATCCCAACACCATTGCCTTTTCAGACTTTTGCGGCGGCGCTACGAATATGTGGGCCAATTACAAGACCGAAATCGACGCCGGCCGGCCCGTCGAACTCGCCTTCAATCACTGGATCGCCACCTGGGCCAAAGGGGCGGATATGTATATCGATCCGCTCGATCCGTCCCACCAGCATCCTGTCGAAACCTATGCTTGGGATAAAACATGTGACCCCCATGCGGTCGTGGGCGTCGGGTATATCGAAAACGCCAATGGCAATTGGTTCGTTTGTCAGGATAACTGGTCAACCACCGGCCAATTGGTGGCCGTCCAAGCGTTAGATCCCAACGATCCCATCGATCCGGTTCGTTGGGAGGCGAGCATTTACCTGTGGGGACTGACTAGCCGGCCCACTTACACCTGGACCGGCTTGTACGGCCTTGCACTACAAAATGAAGCGCGCCTTCCAATTGGCAAGTGAACGTCGCCGGCCCGGCGGGCAGCGTCATCACCGTGCCCAGCAGCCCGGGCGCCATCATTGTTTTTCCAGGCTTCGGCGCAAACTACGACGTTGACATGATCGACGAGGACTGCACCGTCGGAGAAATGACTTTCTTGCCGTCCCTTTTCCAGACCACTATCAAAAGCAGCAACGGCAAGACACTCACACTCGATAATCTAAATCCAACACAACCCCCAGACAACACGTGGACCGCCGCTCCGGCCGCCATTTCAGTCAACGGACAGCACAATATCCTGGCTAACATCGCCCTCAACTGCGACGCCAACATTTCCACAAATATCGTGAGTGACATGCTGCTTATTGCCGGCAACATCGCCGACGGCGGCAAAGGCGCAAAAGGCATCAACAAGTCCGGCTCCGGCATTTTGGTGCTCGGCGGAAACAATACCTATTCCGGCCCCACCCATATCAACGCAGGCACAATTCTAATTCAAGGCGCAGGCAACACCAACGCCATCCCTGATGTTTCCGCCGTCACAATCGCAACCAACGCCGTGTTGAACCTCGCCAACAACAACGAAACCATCGGCACGCTCTCCGGCGGCGGTGACGTCCAGTATATCGGAACCCTTACCATTAACGACCAGGCCGACGCAACTTACTCCGGCGCCATCTCCGGAAACGGCGGCGTTGCAAAAATCGGCCCCAAAAAATTAATCCTCACCGGTGATTCATCTTTTTTGGGTAGCACCACCTTAAGCGGCGGAACCCTGCAACTCGGAAACAACGGCACCTCGGGCTCGGTCCTCGGCCCCATCGTCCTTAATAACGCCACATTGTTCTTCGACCGCTCCGATGACTACGTCTATGCCGGAGGCATTCAAAACACCGGCACGTCAAACCTTCTTAAGCACATCGGCAACGGAAAACTGACCATCCAAGGCAACGCCAATTTCATCGGCTCGACCATCTTCGGCTCCGGCGGCAGGCTGGTAATCAAGGACACCCAATATCAAAGCACGATTACCATCGACAATTCAGTCAAACCATCCAATACGCTGGAACTGAACTACAACTCCTACGCCTGGTTCATAAGGGGCGCCATCTCCGGAAACGGCGTGCTCGAAAAAACCGGCACCGGCCAGGCAATCCTCACCGCCAACAACTCCGCCTTCACCGGCCCCGTCAATATCCTCGCCGGTCAAATCCAAATCCGAAACTCCCTGGCCCTGGGAAACATCGCCAACCCGGTCACCGTCAGTGCCGGCGGCATTCTCAGTTCCGACACCGAAGGCGCGATCAATTCCTATTCCATCGCCAACAACATCACCCTCAACGGCACGTCCGGTGATCTTGGCGGCGCGGTATCTAAGCGTGCAAAACGCCGACACCTCCTACACCGGCACAATTACCGCCGCCGGAGACGGCGTGCAAATGGGACACATCTCCTCCAGCCAAGTTAATGGCAAGCTTTTCATCGACGGCAATCTAATCGGCTCGAATTCCTTGTTCCTGAATTCCGACAGCAGTGCCGATCCCATGTCATATTCCGGCGCAGTCCAGTTGCGAGGCACATCGACCAAGTCCTTCTCCGGCCCGATCAACATCGTCCGCGAACGCTTGGAATTGAACGTCACCGGCGCGAATGCCTTTAACTCCACCGACATCACCATCGGCAGCGATACCGGCTCGAGCCGCGGCGTGTTAATGCTCATCCAGCCCAACCAAATTCCCGATGCCGCCAACATCACTTTCAAAAACACCTCGAATAGATACGGCTTCTTCAGGCTCAACGGCAACAACGAAACCGTATCCAGCGTTTCCGATCTCACCGGCCGGGCATTCATCGAAAACACCGAAAATTCAATTGCCTACCCGGTTAATTCCGCCACACTTGCCCTCGCAGGTAATTCCGACTACACCTTTGCCGGCCGGATTCGAGATAATACCATCGGCGATCCGACCGCCCCTCCCGCCTTGACCTTGACGAAAAACGGCACGGGCACACTTACCCTTACGGGCAGTGCAACCAACTTCGGCGGAATTCAAGTCGGCGCCGGCAAGCTGCAGATCGGCGATAGTGCCTCGGGCGGAGTCCTCAGCTCGCCCGTCACGCTTAACAACTCCACGTCCCTAGTCTTCAACAATCACTCCGACGCCATTACCACTTGTTCCATCTCCGGCGCTTCAGGGTCGATCCTCCAGCGCGGCGACGGCAACACGCGCATCTCCGGGCACAACTCCTACGGCGGCGGCACCTTTATCGAAAACGGAAAACTTATCGCCGCACAACCGGCCTCCCTCCCGGGAGATGTTACCTTCAACGGCAACGGCATCCTCTCCCTCGGATCGGACGCCAATGCCGTGGCCAGCGTTACCGGATTCGGCGGAAACGGCACGGGCTGGACCTTTAACAGGCGCGACACCGGCTCCGCGCCCGCCTCTTCGGTAACCAACGACGTGCTGACCATCACCACCGCCGACAACCAGGAGGGCCGCAGCGTTATCTATAATAAACGCGTGAGCCTGATGGGCTTTAGCGCGTCTTTCCGTTACACGCCCTCGACTTCGACCACCGCCGGCCCGGCCGACGGAATCACCTTTGTCCTGGAAAACGATCTGCGCGGCGCCGGCGCCGTGGGCGACGCCGGCGGAAATCTCGGCTACCGAAGCGGCAGCCAGCCGATTCTCCCCAGCTTCGCCGCCGAACTCAGCATCTATAAAAAAGGATTCTTCATCGACTTCAACGGCGGCGGAGGCTTTTATCTAGATCTGCCGGGATGGAACTATTCTCCAACCAATCCCGTCCCTCTGGATATCACAATATCTTATGACCAAAACCAAACGTTTTCTTATTTGATCTACGATGGCGCCAATCTCCTGGGCGGCTGTTATATGGGCAACTTTGGCTTATTAAGAGAGCGCCCTGGGCGATACCGCCTATATCGGCTTCACCGGCGGCACCGGCGATTGGAATGTCAAACAAACCATAGAAAATTTTTCCTACACGGCGCTCGCCTCGGCAGGCTCGACCACTTATACGAACAACCTCTTCGTCGCCCCGGGAGTGACCGGCAGCGTCAAACTCTCCCAGCGCAACATTACCCTGGGCAACCTCTCTCTGGGCAATGGAGCGGGGCTTAATGTCTCGGGCGAATCCGACTTGGCCCTCTCTCTCGCCGGTTATACCTTGACGATCGGCGCCGCCTCCTGCACCGGTTCCGGGAACATCGCTGTGGCTAAATATTCCGGCAGAATGGGCAACCTTGTTGTCTCCGGAGCAATATCAGGCACCGGCGGAACTCTCACTAAATCCGACTCCGGACGCTTGTCTATAAAAGGCGGAATCAATCCCGGCGCACTCTCGCTCATCGATGTCGAAGACGGCCCCCTGGATTTTAATACCACCGCCGTGAATGATCCAAACCTGGATTTTCAGACCGCGCCGAACAGCACATTGACGTTTTACAATCTGGCTTACACCGTTGGAGATATCAGCGGCACCGGCTCAACCGACGTTTATTACGGCCAGTTGACGGCCAATTCCATCGCCCAGGGCACGCTGACCATTGGCACCGGCTCCACGGTCACCATTGCCCCACTCCCCGGCGGACCGCTCGCCGATCCCCTGCCCTTGACCCCCGTCCCGGAACCTTCCGCCTGGGCGATGCTCTTCCTGGCGGCCGTGGGACTCCGCATTTATTGCCGCCGCCGATAATGCATTGAAAAGAAAATTGGGGCGGCGCATAAGAAAACGCCGCCGCATTCGCATTTGCCTTATTTCTTGCCCGTGATCGTCTTGCCTACCTTGCTGACGACCTTTTGCGGAACCGCTACGACCGTTTTCACAGTCGCGACCGATGTTTTAGCCACCTTTTTCGTCGTCTTCGTCACCGCATTTGTCACTGAATAGATCGGCCTCAAAAGCGACGCCGCCTTGCACGCCGCCGATCCCGCCAGAAGCATCTGCATTACCAAAACCGCCGCCAAAACTCGTCCCACTCTCCGGATCATGATCCTCATCCTTTGTGATAAGCGTATAAACACAAACCAGCGCATCCCGGGCAACTGCGACCGGGCGTTTGATCGAGGCGGGAGTCTCGCAAAATAACCGGGCACTGTCCAGGGCAGTTTTTGTCGCCGAAAACGACTCAATTTGCGCAGATTATCTTTTTTGTGCCGGCATGGCTGTAGCGCCCCGTGCCTGGCTGCAGCGCCCATTTTTTCACCACTTGGTAATCCGCAACCTATAATATTTTGGGGCGAAATACACATTTACCGGCCGGTTCCCCGGCCTGGACAGCCCATAATACCCTTCACCAGTGTGCAATCGCCGCTTTTATTGAGTCCTAGGTAGTCAAAGAACCGGAGTTGGTGCGGCAGTTGTACTGCCGCACCTGGAAAGGGGTTGTAGTACAACTGCAACCCCAACAAAACGCTCATTAGCCATCTAGGACTCAATAGTTGGGCCGTTGTGTCAAATACGTTGAAACAGGACATGATCGCCAATCTCAAGAGAAAGCTGAATTTTGCATTTGCAAAGCTCCTCCGCTTGGATTCCTGGAAGCGCGCCCCTCTGAAAATAAGGGTGAAATTTATAGCCCCGGAACGTCCCCGGCGGTTCCCCATCACGATACAAATCGAGGCCACCAGTAAATGCAACTTGCGATGCCCGTCTTGTTCGCATTCGCGGGAAAAAAATGCGGGGCAACATCTTGCCGAGGAAGATTTCCGCCGCATCCTGGACTGCCTGCCTTGGTCTCCGAAAAGAGTGCTCTTAAGCGGAATCGGCGAACCCTTGATCAATCCGCGATTCTTCTCACTGGTCGATATCCTCGCCGAACGAAATATCCAGTGCGAATTCTTCACCAATGGAACCTTGCTCACGCCCCCCGCGACCCAGGCCATCCTCGCTCGGCCCAATATCCGCGCCATCAGCATTTCCTGCGACGGCGCGGAAAAAGCGACGTTCGAAAATCTTCGCGTCGGGGCGAACTTCGAGAACTGGAAAAAGTCAGTCCATGCACTCTTGACCGCGGCCAAACAGCAACGCGGCCGGGCGCTGAACATCGGGATTAACGTAGTCCTCAGCAAGGGAAATCTTAAAGAAATAAAAGATATCATCCGCATGGCCGCCAACTTGGGCTTCGACAGCGTCTACGTCTTGCAGCCCATTCCCGTGGACGACGTTGGGGCCGCTTTATGCCCCTCCCCGGCCGAGCTTGCCACGCTGCGCCAGGAAGAATTGTTCGACCTGGCCCGCGGCCTTGCATTGAACATCCAATTTTTCCTCCACCGCGCCGCATCGCTCTTGAAGTTCATGCCCCGCTGCATGCAACCGTGGGAGTATGTCTTCATCCGCGCAAACGGCGACGTCGCCCCGTGCTGCGCCGTCTTCGGCTCCGACAAGGGGGCAATCATGGGCAACATCTTTCAACAAGAGTTCAACGCCATCTGGCGCGGCGAGCCTTTCCAGCAGTTCCGTAAAACCAGCGCATCAGGAACAAATCCACTCTGCCGCATCTGCCCCTATTACTGATTTTTTTAGTATGCAGCTCTAGTTTATTGCATGTCAGGAAACAAATGTCGTAGTTCTGTTTAGCCGCGACCGGGCACCATGCTTAGCATGGTCGGGGAGCGGTTTTTTTGCGTGCTCTCCGCGACATTAATTTTATGAGATCCAATAGCCTCTCATGGATTGGGATTCAGAGTTCGCGATCGGCGTACATTGGGAAACGTTAATCCGAATTCCGTCAATTCCGGGGACATCTTACTTAATCCCCTGCAATTTCATTCTATTTCTTTCCGCAGCGATTCCGGCAGGAGGGTTTTCAGATCGGGATAGGTTTCGAGGAGTCGGAGGATGTCGGCGAGGTCTTTTTGGCGTTTGCTTTTTCGGCGTGTTTCGTCTTGATAGGCCCAGAGTTTGCCTCGCAATACGTCTTCCTTGCGGGCGACGAACATTTCATAACCCAATACGCTTTTCTTTTCCGCTTTGGCGATGAAATCTTGATAACGCCGGTCGGTTTGAATTTGAATCCGCAGATCCGAGCGGGGATTGTTCAGATTTACACTGTGAGGAAAATTCTCGGAACTGAATCCTCGTATTTCGGCCTGACGGCAAATTTCTTGGAGATTTTCGGCCACAACCACTATGTCAAGATCGAGGCTGACTACCGGCTCGACATAGGCATTGACCGCCAGCCCGCCGACGAGGCAGTAAGGCGTTTTGGTTTCGTTGAGGATATCCAGGAGAAGCTGAACCACGTCGGCTTCTCCATTGGCCACGGCGTTAAGGAATTCCTTGGCAATCATTTGCGTTTACACTCAAGTTTGAGGAGCGTGGGCATAATCCATCTCTTATTTTGCACGGACAGTCTAAAAGAAGTATAGCAAAAGGGCAGGGGAAAATGCAACTCTACCTATCTTCCTGCTCTTCACGAACTTCGCTGCGAAAAACCGGCTTGAAATGTCGTTGTTTTTCGACCTCTCTGATCTCCGCGACTCCGTGGCGCTAGAATGGGATGTCTTCCTCGCTCGGGCCGGTTTTCCCCATATCGCCGCGGCCGTTGCCCGATTCGGGCGGCTGCAAAGCGTCGGTGTCGCAATCCAACTCGCCGGGCCCGTCCCATCCGGCTTCATCATCTTCCTCCTCGCCCTCGTCGTGAAACCAACCGCCGCGCTCATCCTGATAGTTCGGATCGGTGGGCAGGATGTCGAAGCCGAATCCGCGCCCGTCGCAGCCCGGCGTGGGACAACACCAAAATCCGTGCAGCGAGCCGTCGGCCGACGTCTCCACGCGCCACTCGATCAAATAACTGTCGTACTGCCGGCCGCAGTGCAGGCAACTGACTTCCACCGGCGCCTCCGGCGGCCTGAACGGATCGCTTTGCGAATCCAGCGGATCGTAAGTCATAAACAGCCCTAGAAAAAAGATTTAAGCATATTTAATCACCACTCTTCCACGATTTCGTAAGGATCTTGCATGTGCATCTGCTCGGCCTTTGCCCGCAGTTTCTCCAGAATTTCCCCCTGCCTCGCGTCCAGCGCCGCCGCGTCGATCTTGGCCATCACTCGTAACGCCTGGGCCGGACGGTTCTCGACGGTAGTAAGAATCTGCGCAGCTTCAGCCGCACCAGGGCGGAATTTTGTGGATATTTCTCGACATATTCCGCCATCACCGGAACCGATTCGACCCAGAGCTTGCTTTTGTGCAAGGCCAGGATCAGATTGAACAAGTCCTGCTCCGGCAGGATCCAGTCCGGCAACTGCCGGGACATGCGCTGGTGGGCCTTAAGAGCCAACGGCGCCTGACCGCTTTGAATGATCTCGCGAATTTCCTTTAGCGCCGATTCCCGCAGCACCCGCTGGTCCTCTTCTTTTCGTTGCCGGGCCGCCTCGTACTGCTCCTGGACCTGCGCTTGATCGCCGGCCGACGTGTTCCGCCCCGACCACACCGAAAAGGCGTCCCAATTCTCGCAATCCACCCACCGCGCCTTGAGCATCGCCATGGCCACGGCAAATCCAATCATGGCCCCGATTATATGCATCGCCGCGCTGGAAATTTGTATGCCTATGAAAAATTGCAGGGTGATCTGAAGCAAGAGCATCACCCCGACCATTGCCATGATGCTGATTTCAAAATCGACCGTGCGGATGATCCAAAAGATTACGACCAGGTAGCATCGTATTTTATTTTCCGGTGCCCAAATCAGGCTCATGGCCATCAGGCCGTAAATCACCCCCGAGGCCCCCAATCCCCCGCCGCCCTCCTGCGACCCCAGCATCATATATTGCACGATCGCCGATCCAAGGGCACCCATGCACAGGTATAGCGCCAGCGTCCTGAACCAGCCAAGTTTCCCTTCGATTACCAGGCCGAACGCCCACAAGGCGAACATGTTGCCGGCAAGGTGCATGATCCCTATGTGCATAAAATTCGACGTGATCCACTGCATCGGGTGAATGCCCTGACCGAAAACTAAAATAAATTCCTTGGCCTGCTCGGGATAAGTCACTTCCAGGACAAAAACCACGCAATTCACGGCGATGATAAATACCGTCGTGATCGGCCAATGATAAATCGGCGCATCTGTGCCGTAGGGGATGACGAAGAACATGTATGCGATCCATTAGCCATAGATATAAGGCGACGCCACCCAGAATCGAAACCATTCTAACAGGCCGGAACGATAAAACGCAAGCGACCCCTGAGAAAGGGAAGAAAAGACACATTTCAATCTATCGGAGGCAAAACCTGCCCTTCACCGGTTACTCCCACCGCCGCTTGGCGGCGTGCTTCAAAGCCCTGTAAAAGATATAGGCTTCGGGGCTCAAGTCGAGCCGGCCCGGCTCGTCGGCGGCACGACGGCAGATGACCCGCGCGGAACGGCGGAATCACCGCCGGATCAAGATAGCGCACCATCATCTTCGTGGGTTTGGGCACGGCCGATTCGCTTACCAGCCCTACGCCCAGCCCGTCGCCCGAGTAGGCCATAATCGCCGTCCAACTCGATACCTCCAGCCTGATGTCCAACTGGTCCAGTATTCCGCAGTTGCGCAACACGTTGTCGAACATCGCGCGGACACCGGCTTCGGCCGCGGGCAAGAGCAGCGGAAACCCGGCCAGGGCCTTAGGCCCCACCCTGAACTTCGGCAGCTTCTTGAACCCCTTGGCCCAACGCGAACGCGGGTGGCACACCAGCGTCAGGCGATCCTTGAATAACGTCTCGATGTGCAATTCCCGCCGCGCCATCTCGCGAATCCCCAACTCGTCGTAGGCCACCGTGGCCAGATCCAGCGATCCATTGGCTACCCCTTCCACCCGCGCAGGACCAGGCAACATCGACACCCGCAGATGTGTCCCCGGATGTTCCTTCCAGAAGCGGCGGGCCGCGCGGCGCACGAACCTCGTGGCCGCCTGCCGACCGCAAGCGAATCGCACCCCAATCCAATCCGATTCATCGTTGGCTGCAAAGGTCCGCAACTGCTTGTACCGGACTAGCAAATCGCGGATCGCCGGCAACACGCGCTTGCCTTCTTCGGTAGGCCGCCATGTCTTCCCGGCGCGGAACAACCACGGCTGTTCCAGCGTCTTTCCCGGGAACTGAAGCCGGCTCAGCCGCTTGGACATGCTCGGCTGGTTGATGCCAAGCAAGTCCGCCGTCCGGGTGGCGTTGCCATTGCCCTCGATAAGGAGTAAAAACGTCCGCAACAGTTCAATGGATAGGTTCGCCGATCGAGGCATGATGACTCCTGTAAATCTAAAGGATCGGTCGTGTACAACTTCCGGGTCTTCAATAGTTTGCCGCTCGCCCAAAAGCAAAGGTCCGCCTTGAGGAGCGAGACGGCCGCAATTTTCGCCTGATTTGTCCCTAAGCCGGGAATTATCGCGGCTTTGGCGGGCCTTGACCCGCTCCTTCATCGCCCTTTCTGCGTCTCTTGCGCAGGCAGCTCCACGCCGACCGCCACGCACGGCACGTTCTCGATCATTACATTGGCATACAAGTGCACAGCCGATTCAACCACCAGCAGGTCTTGCAGTTTCTTGTGCGCGAATTTGAGTTGCGCAACTTGTCCCGGACCCACCTCTCGTTCAACCTTCTTGCCGTCCCAAATCCATTCGTCCCTGGCCAGCTCGTCAAGGTCGATGTGCCCGTCGGGATTCTGCCGGGCGAGCAGGCACACCGACGCCAGAAGCCGGAACATCTGCTTGCCCTTGTTCATGGGCTCCTCCTCACTGCCGAACAATATGCCGATGGAATTCCGCGGATCGCCGTTCTCGCATCGCAGAGTGATGTCCATATGCCATTTGCCGGTGGTTCCCGACCAGATGGCGTCGGCCGTGGTCAACTTGAGAAGCCTGACCAGGGGATTCCAGACTGGCTTGCTGATGTTTTCCCGCACCTCCAAAAGCGCTTCTACGGTGGTGTTCTGCGAAACATTGGGCGGGCAAGGGATGGGGGTATCGTTCGATCCGAACGAGGTGTGCATCTGCAAGGCCGCCCAAAGTGCCGCGCCCAATGTGCCCAGTGCCGTGTTGCCCGCCAAATACACTACCACCAACTGCTTCCCCCCATATTCCACAACGTAGCGCTGCACCAGCGCGTAGTCGGTGCGCATGCCGTCCTTGTCGTCGCTGGTCCGATAGTACTCCGTAGGCTGGCCTTTCGATTGCTCGACAATGCAATGATATTCTTCGTCCAATGCCTGCGGCGGGAGATTGGCGGGCCGCGAGTTGGTAAGAAAACTGAAGCGGGTGTGTTTGCATATCCAAAGTCGCATCGCATCGGTCCCAAAAAGACCCATCCGCCCCACCAGGCAGATCGCCTCGAATTTCTGCTGGAAAAACGCCGCTTGCCACTCGGGCTGATTCAACGGAACCTGCACGATTTCCGTATTCGGAAACTCCACCCGCGGGAGATGCCGCGCCAATTCAATTAGCGCCGTACCGTCACGCGGGCTCTGGTCCTCCGTCGTCCCCAGTACCGCGGACATCGCATGAAACGGATTCCAGACCCAGTCCTTCAACCATTCCACCAGGGGAACTCCAGCCGGCTCCTCCGGCAAATGCAATACCACCAATTGCACCAAGGCGAGGTTGCCGTAGCGGTACACGTCGTCGTTGTCTTCCTCACGCAGCACGCTTGCCAAAAACAGAAAGTCGTTTTTGCTCACCACGTACTGGTTTTCCACACAATCATTAAGCAAATCCTTCCAACCCCGGACCCGGAAGGATTCGTTCGGAGACTTGAGCAGATCCATAATTTCCCGTCGCATTTTCTTCTCCTTTATGTTTGGGGATACCCAATCGCCGCGCGAGACCTGATAAATCGAAACTCCCGTCTTGGAAAAGTGGTATTGTGGAAAATACTTCGCTGCCGTTCGGAACGACATGGCGGCTTTGGGAAACAATCGCTCAGTAATGCAATCCGTTTTATAACGACAGTAATCTGTTCAACTTAATTCCAGCACCGGTTTGTATAATTATATTGCCGGCCCATCTACTCCACATAAAAGAAAAGTTTCTATTGTCAATTTGCCCAATGGTTATGAAATGCAAGTCATTTCGACCGTTACATGGCAGAGGAGAAAATAACATATACCAGCGTTATCGAAGACCATCTTTTTAATTGGAAATAAAAATGAAAAAATTTAAAAAAATCAATAAAGAATCCGGTTTAACTCTTATTGAACTGATAGTTGCCCTTGGCATTTTCGGCTTAGTTATAGGTATGGTTTCCGGTATTTTGGTATTAGCACTTATGAGCTAGCGCCGCATTACCGCCCTTCGTAATGTCGAAGATAATATTCGATTCGCTACCGAGTCGATGGCTAGAGAGATAAGGACCGGTAAGAATTTTAATACTAGCGGCAATCTTCTTTCTTTTACGAATGCCAATGGAGAATCAATCGTTTATCGTTTAAATAATAATGCGATTGAAAAATCGTCGGATGGGGGATCAACTTACATGACCGTAAGCGGCACCGAAGTAATAATTGATTATTTGAATTTTTATTTAACAGGTCAGGCAGCTGGTGATGGACTAGAGCCGCGTATTACTATTACAATTGGCGCCACCAGCCGTGTTGGCAATCAGACTGGCAATCTTAGAGTCCAAACAACGATTAGTGAGAGATCTCTTCAGAGCTAAAAAAAATATGATGAAACGTTTAATGAAACACAATCGAAAACATAATGGTTTTGCCCTTCTTTTTACGGTAATTATTTTATCAATTGTAATGTTAATTGCTTTGTTTATTGCAAGCATCGTTGCTGTACAATCAAAGCTTTCGAGCGATATTAACGATTCAACGGCGGCAATTTACGCTGCCGATTCAGGAATTGAATGGGAACTTTATCAAATTAGGCAGGGAGGATCGGCAGCAATGCCGGTCATGTCTAACGGCGCTCAGATTTCAGCAACGGTCAGTGGTAATTTTCCCAATTTCACCATTCGTTCACTGGGTTCGATTGGGGTGGTAAAGCGTCAACTAGAAGTTACCTTTTAGATAAATAGCGACGTTATCCACAACCATCATAGATGCGGAGTTTTTATTTTTTGGTATAATATACACTATATGCCATATCGCAATCGCGATAACAAATTTTTTGATGATTTAGCGATTTTATCGAGATATTAATTAATTAAGACAAAAATCATTTTATTAGGTAATTCAGGTAATTTATGAGCGATATCGATTCAAATAAATATTTATCTCTTAAAACTGCTGCCCAACTTTATGGTTATACCCGCGACCATCTTGGCCTTATGATTAGGCAGGGCAAATTAAAAGGGAAAAAACTCGGCAATTATTATGTTACAACCAATGATTTAATGATTGAATATATTAAAAACTTTGCCGACCCAAACCATCCGGCAATTAGAAATAAGTTATCAAATAAATTTTTAACAAGGATTTTACGTTCTAAAGAAGACTCTACGCTTATTAATATAAGCGCGAAAAATACTGCCGTAAGAAAGCCGCCAAAAACAGATATTCTAAAAAATAAACTAAATAATGCGAAGAATGCCGCAAAAGAGAATGCCGCAAAAGAAAATGCCGTTAATGTTGTTAATAATGATCTCGAGGAAAAAATCCTAAAAGAATTGGCTCAATACAAATCATCGACTGGTATCGAAGTGCAGAATAATAAGATTAATCATTCGGAAAATATAATTTCATCACTTTCTGATGTGCCGTATGTAATTTTACCTATTAGAAAAATGGAAAATATGGAACGTAAAGAAATTTTAAATAAGCTTCCGCAAAATAATCCAGAAAATAATCCTGAAAAAAGCCCAATAGATTCTATCTGATCAATTTTTAGTATTTTTTATAAGCCGCAGAGGTGGCTACCATGGCTAAAATTCGTTCCCGGCTTTTATGATGGCCGGACTTTTTAATTTTCTTATTTTTAGCCATAATTTTTTGAAAAATCTGCAAATCGCGATTAGTTTTTAGAACACCGATTCTTTTTTATCTAATTTTTTATAGTTTTATGCAATTTAATTTTTAATCATTTATAATAAAAAATTTAAAATTCAAATCAAATTGTTTTTTTAACCCAAAACGATTTATATAGTTTTAGTAATTTTTATTTAGAAAAACATTCTCAAAGAATTAGAAAGATTCCGCAGTGCTTATTAAAGAAGAAAGATTTTATTAAGTTACCGCCATTAAAATTTAAGTGTAGTACAACTATATATAGTTGATGCGTTTAATATATGTAGTCGATGCACCTAGCCGATTCTTTAATGAGAAGATAGATGAAATTTATAGACATTATTCCAGATATTATCATCATGCTGTTTATCGCACATAGTATCATAAAAGTTGATAAAAGGGGGTATAAAAAATTTATAAATTTAGAAATTTTAATCTGTTTAAATTTTGTTGATAAGTTGTTTAGTAATTGTTGAATAATTGTGCATACCAAATTCAAGTTCTTTTTAAGAAAGTTATCCACAGGTCAATAATTTGATCTAAAAATAGAAAAGCGTGTCAAAATCCATATCTTTAGTTTTAATTTTTAACCTAATTCTTTTACATCCACCGTTATATCCAATATTAAAAAGGTTGCTATTAAACCGCGATTTTTTGGCTTATTTATTTAATTATTTCGCGTTCTTAAAGGGCGGTTTTAATACAATTTAAATATTTAAATTGTATGCATTTTGTTTAATAAATAGCAGTAACTTATCAACAGATGTTGTAGATGTTCAAGTTGATTTTAAGATTTTTATTAGGTATTATGAATTTACCTTATTTTTTTAAAATTGATTTAAGGGAAGTTATAAAATGGCTAATAAAAAAAATTTATCAAAAAAGTCTGAAATCGAAAGCTATTCCCATATGAAATATAAGATTTGTGTTTC
>CAWIRC010000003.1:0-253689 GCA_963838495.1 Pirellulales bacterium
ATGACGTCGCGCACGTTGGCTATCTTGTCCGCGAGCTTCACGAGCTTCGCCCGCGATGACAGGCCCGGGGCATGCTCGACCTGCAGCCGCTTCCGCTCGATCTTCGCCAGCGCCTTGTCGTCGGTCACTTCCTCGACGATGGCGCGCACCTCGGATCCGAAACGCGCCTCGATCTCGGCGGGGGTGACGTCGACGTCCTCGACGGCGTCGTGCAACACCGCGGCCGTCAGCACGAGGGGGTCAGCGACTCCTCCCGTGTCGGCGATGAGGTCCGCCACGGTGATGAGGTGGTTGATATAGGGCGAACCGCCCGAATCCTTGCGCCGCTGGTTGCGGTGCCGGTCGGCGGCAAAATCGAGCGCTCGGAGCAGGATGGCCGCGTCGTTCATGGTGGTACACCCAGTGTATGCCGACCGCCGTGCGCGCTGTCAACGGACGGAAGAGCTTTCGCTTGTCGTTCACAACATGCATACTTCTACTGCCACCTCAAACGCCGCGGGCTGCCCGGCGCCGGGCGGGCAACAACGCCAAAGCGGGAGAGTCGATGAGGAATTTATTGGTTCTCGGTATCGCAGTCCTCGCAGGCATGGTCCGGTTCTGGCGGCTCGCTTTCGCCGCCACCGGCCACTACGCTCGTCCGCGCGGCCGCCATCACCGCGCCTCTGGCCAAGCGGAAGATGCTCGGCGGGCGGATCGGCCGGGAGTTCGCGAACGACACGAAGATGCCCCTCAACGACCAGCTGCGCGAGGGGATGAGCGAGCGCAGCCTCCTGCCGGGTGTCCACGCAGGGGTCGACCGCCATTCCCAGGGCCACAGCGATGCAGAGTTTCCGGGTGCTGAAAGACGAGAAGCGGTTGATCGTGTTTCCGCTGTTAAGCGGTATCGCGTGCATGATCGTACTTGCCAGTTTTGCGATCCCCTTGTGGGGCACGCCGCAGTTCCAGGCGCTGATGGAAGACGGGCGCGTGCCCAACGACGCGGTTTCCTACGCGCTTATGTTTGTTTTTTATTTCATCAATTACTTCGTGATCGTGTTTTTCAATTCGGCGCTGGTTGCCTGCGTGGTTCATCGATTCCGCGGGGGCACGCCGTCGATCAGTTTCGGTATGCAGGTCGCCCTCGTGCGTGCGCCGCAGATCGCCGGCTGGGCCCTGGTAAGCGCCACTGTCGGATTGGTGCTGAGGATTATCGAGTCCAGATCGGAGAAGGTCGGGCAACTGGTTTCCGGGCTGTTGGGAATGGCCTGGGCAATCGTCACATACCTGGTGGTGCCGGTGCTCGTGGTGGAAAAGGCCGGCCCGATCCAAGCGGTCAAACGCTCGACCGCCCTTTTGAAAAAAACCTGGGGCGAGGCGTAGCGCACACCTGAGCGTAGGGTTGATTTTCTTCGTGGTCTTTCTTGTGGCATTGATTCCTTTGGTCATCGCGTCGGCCCTGGGATTTTACGGTTTGGCGGGCGGGCACGCCATTCTGGGCGGGATGGCCCTGGCCGCCGCGGTTATCATCATCATCGCAATCTCCCTGATCTCCTCAACCCTGAGCACTATTCTCCTGGCTGCGGTGTACGTTTATGCCGCGGAAGGAAAAGTGCCCGGACCGTTCGAGCCGGAGTTGATCCGAAACGCATTCCAGAAGAAATAACCGCTTATCATGCATGCAGGGAATCGGCCGCAGGAAAAATATTTTGACAAAATCCTTGACCGGTTTGCAGCGATAAATAAAATAAAGGCGGAAGGAAAAAATGATTTGCGATTGAAGGCCGATACGCCGCCTTCAAGGGTTTGTCAACTGCGACGGACAGCATAACCAAGGTTGACATACCGTCTTATCCATAGATACTTGTCGATTAATTCTGCAGCGTCGTTTTTGCGCGGAGATGCTATCTAATGATTTTGCCCGCAAAGATGATATGCGCGCTGTTGCGGTTCAACATGCAAAAATGAGCTGCGGTTTTAAGGGGAAACCCGCTTCGCAAGGGGCGGGTTTCTCTTTTCTTGAAGTTGGATTTTTCTAATTATCAGGGGAAAAAATGATCCACACGCCGGCGATTCAATCTCAATTCCATTCCCTTGTCGTAAGTCCCGCCATATTATGAAGTTAGGATGCAGCCTCAACCACGCCGACTTTCAATAAATCCTATTTTGGGTAGTCGCTCCGGACCGGCCAATAGGTCCGGAATTGAAGATCATTAAATATCGAAAATGGTATTGGACAAAAAGAGATTATTTCATCTAATAACCAGCCGCACTGGATGTATATCGGAATACTTTTAAATTTGCAGAACCGCAGTGAGGATCAAAAACGGTGCCAATGTCAACCATCGCCCTGTGCAATGACTGTCGCGCCCCTGTCCCCGCATTTCTTGTTCTTGGACGGAGAAGTCTGGATACGCAAGGATTGCCCGACTTGCGGATCGAACAAATGGCAGGTGAGTTCGGACGCAGGCATGTGGCAGGCCAAGCGGGACATGTGGGGCGGCGTTCCGACGGAGCCGGCGGCATGTTCTCTGAACTGCGATCGCTGCCGGAAAGACCACAAGCCGAACGTGGTTTTTGTGGACATCACCAACCGCTGCAACATGCATTGCCCGATTTGCATAGCCAAGCTTCGCGGCATGGGTTTCGACTTCAACCCGCCGCTGGAATACTTCGAGCACGTCTTCGCGGAGATCGCGAAAATTCACCCCAAGCCCGTGCTTCAGCTTTTCGGCGGCGAACCAACGGTTCGCGATGACCTGCTGGAGATCTACAAAATCGCCTACGAGAATGGGCTTGAATGCCACTTGACGACCAACGGCCTGCGCTTCGCCGACGAGGAATACTGCAAGCGGCTTTGCGAGGCGAGGATCGGCTTGCGATTCTCGCTGGACGGCCTTACGCCCGGGGTCTATGCCCGCTTGCGCAACAATCCGCGGGTCTGCGAAATAAAGCTCAAGGGCCTGCAAAACCTGAAAAAACACTGCAAACGAAGGATCACGATCATCTCCTGCGCAGCCAAGGGCATCAACGACAAAAGCATGGCGGACCTGATTCAATACTGCCACAACAACCGGGATCTGATTTCGGACTTGGGGATCATCCCTTTGGCGCAAGATTGGGAGGAGGGCAATTTCCAATCCGAGGGGCGCACCACGATGGAAGACGTGGAAAAGATGGTCGAGCGGGCGGTTCCGGGCGGCGGAGCCGAATTTATCCCCGCCGGATTGTCATACTGGTTGCGAAAACCCCGCTCCTTCTTTCGCGACAATCCGCATTCGGAAGTGCTGCTCCTGGCCGGCGTGCATCCAAACTGCGAATCGTTTTCCTTTCTTATTTCCGACGGCCAGAGATACCGCGGCATAAATTACTATCTAAACAGACCGTTCGGCAAGGCGGTCGTAGAGTTGATCGGATTAATCAAGAAGATCGATGCAAAACTAAACCGCTTAGATCCCAAAAAATCCTGGCAGCGATTGCGCGGGCAGTTTCTGATCGTGGCGACCGTGGGCCCGTGGCTTTTGAAGACGGTCAACTTCCGTCGTCTTGCCGGAGGCGACCGTTTGCTGGGCCTGCTTAGGATGGGATGGAAACTGCTGGTCCGCAAGCTTTCCAAGCGGTTCAGCAAGCAGATCGCCAAACGCCGCCGAGAGGTGCCGATGCTCCGAATCGCAGTGTTGCCGTTCGAGGAGCAGAACGCGGTAGACGCGGCGCGGATGGAGAATTGCAAGGCTGTCTTCGCCTATGAAGACGTGGAAAACCGGCGGATCGGGGTCATCCCGGTATGCCTCTGGTACCCGTTCCGCAATCCGCTTTTGGAAAAAATCGCCGCCAAATACGGCACGGCATCCGCTAAGATCACGAAAGCGGCGGAAGAGCCGGCCGGAGTCGGATTTTGAGCAATAAATCCAGGAGTGAGCCGCCGGAAACTGAATAAACTTCTCACAAATTGCTATCGACTGCGGCGCAGGAAGATTTTCAGGCCCACGGCAATAAGAATGACAAGCATCGTCCAGGAGGATGGTTCGGGGACGGCTGTCAACGAATCCGTGCCCGAGGCCGGTTCGGCCCGGGATTGCCGCGATGGTCAGTGTGGACCCGCTGCCTATAGTCACGATGTTTTGCGCCACTGAGGAGGCAATCAAACTCGTTCCGGCGGACAGTACAGTGGCACCGTTGCCGGAGAGAGTTCCCACCTGCTTTGCGCCGTTTGTGATATTAAAGTTGCCGTCGTTAACTACGTTCATGTGAATGGAACCGCCGGAGAAAGGATCGGCCGTTCCGCCGACGTTCAGCTTAGAAGCCGCGGAGACGCTCAGCGAGGCGTTCGCCCCGACTGCGGGAGCGCCCGATAGATTGACGGTAAGCGCGCCGTCGCCTTGGACCGCCAAGGGACCGTTAAACGCAACGGTCGTGGTAGAAAGCGGGCTTAGGGTCAGTATATTGGACGATCCCAGGACTTCGATGGCGCCGCCGCCGGGACCTATTTGCAGGGGCCGCGTATTGGCCATCGTAAAAGAGACGGTGCTCCGCAGCACCGCTTGCGCAGAGCCGGTCTTGTCGATAGTCACCAGCCCTGCGCTTGTCCCCAGGTTGGAATTTGCACTGACGGAAATGACTCCGCCGTTGATGATCGTGCCGCCGGTGTAATCGTTGGCGGTGGATATCGTAAGCGTGCCGGTGCCGCTTTTGACCAGAGACGTGCCGCCGGAGATTTTTCCCGTGCCGCTGATGGTGTATGATAGAGTCGAGGCGTCAAAAACAAATGAAGAGGGGGTTACGGTCGTAATCAGAAAAACTGCCGTGGTCAATGGGGCGTCAACGCCGTTATACGTATCGCTGAACCTGACGGCGTCCGCTTGGTAGAACAAGTCGGAAGCCGACGTGTTGGTATTATACCAGTTTGCCGTTGCCTTGACGTTCCAGAGTCCGTTGGCGGCGCTTGACCAAGTCAAAATGTAGGGCGTAGTCTCGTAGGCGCCGAAATCCGGCGCCGAGCCGTTATAGGGCAAACCCACGTCCACGCCCGCGTCGATCATCTTGCTGCCGCGTGCAAGTTTCAGGAAAGAACTCGTGGGCAGACTTCCATCGGCCTGCCTCGGCCCGGTGGCAATCGTATCGTCGAGCGACATGAAATCGCTGGCCGAGGCCGTCAAGCCATTCCAGGAGTTATGGTCATTTACAACGCCCGAATAAATATTTGCGGCCCCTTTGCCGCCGGCTAACTCGAGATTATTTCTAACGACGTGGGGAAACGACTCGTCGAAGCAGAAATTATAGCCGTTGCCGCCGGCGCCGTTGTTCCAGGCGGTTACGTTCTCCACGGTCACGCCATGAGTGATGGGTTCACTGGGCAATTCTATTGCGGTGGCGTTTCCGTTCACATCGACGCCGTCCAGGCGATTCCCCCAGGCGAGGACATTTTGGATCAGATGAG
Organism: Pirellulales bacterium; assembly: GCA_963838495.1. Lineage (GTDB taxonomy): Bacteria > Planctomycetota > Planctomycetia > Pirellulales > Thermoguttaceae > JBEKIK01. Next base: position 5,414 of record CAWIRC010000003.1, read on the forward strand.
TGCCGCTGTCGTGTCCGAGCTTCAGCCCGTCTCCATTGCCGGCCCATGCCGTATCGCCGAAATTGTTGAAGCCGTTTTTGAAGGACCAACAGTTTGTCACGGTCACGCCGCAACCCCCTTTCCAGAAATCAAAGCCGTCGTCCGAGTTTCCCCACGACCTATCGCCGCTGAACACGTTCCCCTGGCCGAGATTCCTGGCTTTGGCGGCAAATCCGTCGGCATTTTGACCATGGTTCGCGGGATCGTAATTGGCAAAGGAATCGGTGTTTAGAATCAGGTTATTCGAGGGATACGCGGAACCCGATCCGGAGATTTGCAGTCCCGAATCCTGGTTGCCGGTCAGGCGAAGCTGATTAATTACGTTATTGGAACCCATGATATGGACGCCGTTGTTCTTGGCGTTCTGGACGGTAAGTCCCTTGATATTCCAGTAACTGCCGTTAAGCCCGATGCCGTAGCCGCTGGTCTCGGTGGAAAAATCGAGGACCGGCGACTCGCTATTGTAGGCCATGATGCTGTAAGGCGACACCGCGGTGCCGTTTTTGCTGCTGCTTATGGAGATAGCGCTTGCAAGGTTGTAAGTGCCGCCGCGGACGTAAAGCATATCGCCCGGCTGCATCTGGCCGAGGGCATAGGCGAATGTGGCAAAGGGTTGCCCAATGGTTCCGCTGCCGGATGTATCGCTGCCGCCGGAAGGGGCGATATAATAGGTCGCCGCTTGAGCCTCCAAGGAGAAAAGCCCAATCCCGAAAATTACAACCGCTGCGGTCCAAGCAAACCGTTTCATCAGGATGCGAATTTTAAAGAAACAAACGCCCCGCCCTCGACCCGCCGCTTTTTCAGGGCGGGTCGGTGGCGGGGTTGTCGAAATGAGTTTTAAACAAACTACCGGTTGCGGCGCCAATAAATGCCCAATCCCATGGCGGCCAGCAAGAGCATTGCCCAGGTGGCCGGCTCAGGCACCGGACTGATCGGCGTGCCCGCCGTGGGCCGCCCGGGATTGCCGCGATGGTCAGTGTGGACCCGCTGCCTATAGTCACGATGTTTTGCGCCACTGAGGAGGCAATCAAACTCGTTCCGGCGGACAGTACAGTGGCGCCGTTGCCGGAGAGAGTTCCCACCTGCTTTGCGCCGTTTGTGATATTAAAGTTGCCGTCGTTAACTACGTTCATGTGAATGGAACCGCCGGAGAAAGGATCGGCCGTTCCGCCGACGTTCAGCTTAGAAGCCGCGGAGACGCTCAGCGAGGCGTTCGCCCCGACTGCGGAGAGCCCGATAGATTGACGGTAGCGGCGCCGTCGCCTTGGACCGCCAAGGGGCCGTTAAACGCAACGGTCGTGGTAGAAAGCGGGCTTAGGGTAAGTATATTGGACGATCCCAGGACTTCGATGGCGCCGCCGCCGGGACCTATTTGCAGGGGCCGCGTATTGGCCATCGTAAAAGAGACGGTGCTCCGCAGCACCGCTTGCGCAGAGCCGGTCTTGTCGATAGTCACCAGCCCTGTGCTTGTCCCCAGGTTGGAATTTGCACTGACGGAAATGACTCCGCCGTTGATGATCGTGCCGCCGGTGTAATCGTTGGCGGTGGAGATCGTAAGCGTGCCGGCGCCGCTTTTGACCAGAGACGTGCCGCCGGAGATTTTTCCCGTGCCGCTGATGGTGTATGATAGAGTCGAGGCGTCAAAAACAAATGAAGAGGGGGTTACGGTCGTAATCAGAAAAACTGCCGTGGTCAGTGGGGCGTTAACGCCGTTATACGTATCGCTAAACCTGACGGCGTCCGCTTGGTAGAATAAGTCGGAAGCCGACGTGTTGGTATTATACCAGTTTGCGGTTGCCTTGACGTTCCAGAGTGTGTTGGTGGCGCCGGACCATTCAAAATGTAGGGCGTAGTCTCGAAGGCGCCCAAATCCGGCGCCGAGCCGTTATAGGGCAAGCCCACATTCACACCCGCGTCGATCATCTTGCTGCCGCGTGCAAGTTTAAGGAAAGAACTCGTGGGCAGACTTCCATCGGCCTGCCTCGGCCCGGTGGCAATCGTATCGTCGAGCGACATGAAATCGCTGGTCGAGGCCGTCAAGCCATTCCAGGAGTTATGGTCATTTACAACGCCCGAATAAATATTTGCCGCCCCATTGCCGCCGGCCAACTCGAGATTGTTTCTAACCACGTGGGGAAACGACTCGTCGAAGTTGAAATTATAGCCGTTGCCGCCGGCGCCGTTGTTCCAGCCGGTTACGTTCTCCACGGTCACGCCATGAGTGATGGGATCATCGGGCAATTCTATGCCGGTGGCGTTTCCGTTCACGTCGATGCCGTTTAAACGATTCCCCCAGGCGAGGACATTTTGGATCAGATGAGTGCCGCTGTCGTGCCCGAGCTTCAGTCCGTTCCCATCGCCTTGGAAATTTGAATCGCCGAAATTGTTGAAGCCGTTTTTGAAGGACCAACAGTTGACCACGGTCACTCCATAACGCGCTTCCCAGAAATCAAAGCCGTCGTCAGAATTTCCCCAGCACCTATCGCCGCTGAACAGGTTCCCCTGGCCGATATCCCTGAATTTGACGGCAAATCCATCGGCATTTTCACCATGGTTCGCGGGATCGTAATTGGCAAAGGAATCGGTGTTGAGGATCAGGTTATTCGAGGGATGATGCGTGTCCGATCCGGAGATTTGCAGTCCTGAATCCTGGTTGCCGGTGAGGCGAAGCTGATTAATTACGTTGTTGGAACCCTGGATATGGATGCCGTTGTCCTTGGCGTTTTGGATGGTAAGGCCCTTGATATTCCAGTAGCTGCCGTTGAGCTGGAAGCCGCGGGCGCCGCTGGACTCGGCGGAAAAATCGAGGACCGGCGACTCGCTATTGTAGGCCATGATGCTGTAAGGCGACACCGCGGTGCCGTTTTTGCTGAAACCGATGGAGATGGTGCTAGAGAGGTTGTAAGTGCCGCCGCGGACGTAAAGCATATCGCCCGGCTGCATCCGGCCGAAGGCATAGGCGAATGTGGCAAAGGGTTGCCCAATGGTTCCGCCGCCGGACGTATCGCTGCCGCCGGAAGGGGCGATATAATAGGTTGCCGCTTGAGCCTCCAAGGAGAAAAGCCCAATCCCGAAAATCACAACTGCTGCGTTCCAAGCGAGCCGTTTCATCAGGATGCGAATTTTAAAGAAACAAACGCCCCGCCCTCGACCCGCCGCTTTTTCAGGGCGGGTCGGTGGCGGGGTTGTTGAAATGAGTTTTAAACAATCTATCGGTTGCGGCGCCAATAAATGCCCAATCCCATGGCGGCCAGCATGAGCATTGCCCAGGTGGCCGGCTCAGGCACCGGACTGATCGGCCCGGCGGCCGCAGGTTGGGGTCCGCCCGCAAGCGGAGCAATCCTTACCGTGGAATTCGCGCCAATATTCAAGGTCCCGATGCTTATCGAGGTGGCCGTGAGGTTGGTGGTGTTTGTTCCGTCGCCGACACCGAGCGTACCTGTGCTGCCGGTGACATTGTGCACCACAGGCGAACCAACGGTATTTATTTGCAGGGTTCCATCATTTACGGCTGTATCGCCGCCGTAGGCCGGCGCGCCCGCAATGAACACGGTGCCGGGGCCGGTCTTGGTCAATCCGCCGGTCCCGCTCAGCGTATTCTGGAACGTCAAGCTGCCACCGCTGTTTTGGGCATCTACGGTGGTGGTGCTATTGATGGCGACGGTGCCGGTAATAATGTTCTGCGAGGTGGTATTGTCGCTCGAAGCCGAAATTGTGCCACCGTTGGACACGATTGATTTATCGAATGCGTTGTTTTCCGCAAATAATTGGAGTCTTCCGGCGGCAGCGATCTGCGCCTGTCCACTCGGATCGCCAAATGTGGTGTTGCCTTCAAATCTCAGGGTGCCCTGGTTGATAACAAAATTGAGCAGGTGCGTGTCAACGGCGACCGACGCAAGATTGATTCTCACATTGCCGGTCTTCGTCAGGCTATATGCATTGCCGCCGGTGCTGAGTGCGGCGCTTGTCCCGCCGATGTCCCAACGGCCGTCGTCGGAACCTCCGCCGCCCGAAGAGGTGCCGCCGAACGTGGTGTCGTTGGCAAGGGTAACCTGGTTCAAGGCGAGCGCGGTGGCATCGCTATTGTGAGTGATGCCGGAATTGTTGACAATCGCCCCATTGCTGCCCACACCTGCGCCTTGCACGGTGATCGCTTCGTTCTGGAGATTCATGCCATTGAGATCCAGCGTGCCTCCGTTGATGCTGGTTCCCGTCGTGCCAGAGCCCAGGGCCGTGTTCGATCCGGCAATGATTTTGCCGGCGGTAATACTTGTCTGGCCGGTGTAATCGTTGGAGGTATTGATGGTCAAGGTGCAGGTGCCCGACTTAGTCAGCGCCGTGCCTCCGCTTATATTGCCCGAACCCGTGATAGTGTAATCACGTCCGCCAGTGACTGTGACCAAGCCCGGAATCACGGTGGTATTGAGATTCACGGTGGTGGCCGGCGGGCTCTTGGTATCGTCAAAGGTTACACTGTCGGCGTTGTAGAACATATCCGATCCCGGAGGCGCCGAGCTGTTATTGTACCAGTCTGACGTGGATACGACGTCCCAGGCGTTTGAGCCGCCTCCCACCCACGTCAAGTTGGCCGGGGCAATACCGCCGACCACCAAGTCGATGTAGTGCGCGACGGAACCATCCGGTGTATAAGTCTGGCGCGTGTTAACCGGCGCGCTCGTGACTACCAGGCTAGAGGCGGAGCCCGCGGACAGCGATCCTGCATAATGGATGAGGTGATAGCGGCCCAGCCCCATAAAACCGCTGACCGCATTGATTTGCAGCCCCGTCGTGTACAGAGACAGGTTGCCGTTGGAGGAGCTTGTCAGATCGATAAGGTCGCTTGCTCCGGAGGGGCTGCTGGCCATGTCCATATTTAACTGTCCCTGGCCCGCTGCACCGAGCATGAGACTGTTCCCTAAACTCAGCGTGCCGATCGATTGGCCCGGGGAGATGATCGTATTTGCCCCATCCTGAACCGCGCCGGCAATGGGGCCGATTCCGCTCAGCGTGGTTCTTACAGTGCTGCTGGTATCTTGATTCATAACTATCGAACCGGCGAAGGAGCCGTTTACGACCAACGTGCCGCCATTGAGATTCATAATGCCGTTAAACGAGTTCGTGGCATTAGCCAGGATTACCGTGCCCGGCCCCAATTTGTACACGTTAGAGCTGTTGTTGCCGCATTGAAGCGGGCCGTTTAAGGTCATGGTTGTGCCGGGAATCTCAGTCGCTATATCCGTCCTTGCGCCCCCGGCGTTGAGTATGCCGCTCGTATTGGCGGCAATATACACGGTGCTTGAAATCGTGTTGTCGGTGGCTGCGTTGTTGCTTTTGGCGTAGAGAGAGCCGCCGCTTTGGAGCACGATCGGCTTGGTAAGAGGAGTGGACAGTTGGTAGAACTGGAGGGTGGCGATATCCAAGGTCCCGGGCGTGCCCGTTGCCGTCAACAGTCACGTTATGAGTGGCATCGCCCAAAGTGGAATTCAGTTCGAGTTCGAGAATGCCCTGGTTAACGAGGACGTCAGCCAGGGCGGGATCTACGGTAGTGGCCACGAGCGAGACCTGGTTATTGCCGGTTTTGGTGAGGTTATATGCCTGTCCGCCGGTGAGCAGGGAGGACATGGACGAGGTGGTTCCGCGGATATCCCAACGGCCGGAGTTTGCCACCCCGGCGCTGCTTGTGCCGCCGAAGGTGGTGTTGCCGTTCAGGGTGACGAATTTCAGGGCCTGTTGGGGAGCGGTGCTGGTGGTGGTAGTGTTGTTGACAATCGCGCCAAAACCGCTTACGCCTGAGCCCTGGACGGTAATCTGCTCATTGCCCAGATTCTGGTTGTTGATGTCCAGGGTGGCCCCGTTGGAGATAGTCGTGCCGCCCACCGTGCTGCCCAGCGCACGCGCTGTTGCCGGCCTGCAAAAAACCTGCGGTGACCAGCGTGGCGCCGTCATAGTCATTGCCGCCGGATAGGGTGAGCACTGAGGAACTCCCCCGCTGCTCCACGCTTCCTGATCCGTGGATTGCTTGGGATACTGTGTGGTTCTCAATCTGGTTAAAGACCAACTGTGCATTGTTCGTAATCGTTCCAGTCCCAATACTGGTACTGGGCGTCGAGCCGTCGCCGATTTGCAAAACGCCGTTGTCAATCTGGATCGGGCCGCTGAAATCGTTTCCTTGATTGTTCAGGATTAACGTGCCGGTTCCTTGCTTGGTCAGGCCGGTAGCGCCCGTGATCTTGCTCGAACCGTTGAAGGTATAATTCTTCCCGGCGCTTACGATAATCGAGCCCGGCTGCACATAACCGAGCGTTGCGTCAGAGACATTTATCGTCGGGTTGGCGCCGCTGCCGCTGTCGGTAAAGCTGACGGTGTCAAGGTTATAAAATATATCGGCAGAACTGCCGTTGTTCCAGGTGGTATTCGGGACATTGAAGACATCCCAGTTGCTTGATACATTGCCCACCCATGTCAGACCAGCGGGATTTCCGCTCACGGCAAGGTTAATCTGGTTCAGGGTGCTATCATCCAAAGTGTAGGTGCGCACCGCGAGCTGACTGCTACGCCGGTGAGTTTTAAATACGTGCTTATCGTGCCTAATGTCCAACTATGGCTGCCGGTATAGCTGATCAGGTTATAGGTGCCGGAAATCGAACCCTGGCCGCCCACTTCATTGATCGCGATGGTGGTTTTTGTCGGGGTTCCGCTGGAACTTGAGTTGAACGCTAAGTTGCCGTTGACGTTCAATTTGTCGTTGCTGCCCCCCGGACTGGACGCAAGGTCGAAATTGATCGCGCCGCCATAAGTCGGGCTCGAGGTATTGAATGTGAGGTTGTTCACGGCGAGTGTACCCACCGACCCGGGTGCGGCGTCGGGACCGGGTGCGATAGTAGCGTTAAAGGCACAAACGCTTGAGCCGCCTACTGTGATCGTGCCGCCTCCGCCGCCGAGCGTACCGGTGCCGGCCAGCGTCGGGGTGGTGAAGGTTGGAATTGAGGCGCTGGAATCGAGGGGGATAATATTCATACTGCCGTTCAGCACACCGGTGACAATCAATGTGCCGTCATTGAACGTCGTCGTTCCGTTGTAGCTATTGGAGGGGTTCGAGATGGTAACCGTGCCCGGCCCGGCCTTAGTCAACGGGCCGGATCCGCTGATCGTGCCGCTGATGATCATGGTGGGATTAGGAACGGTGGTGCCAGACACACCGGGTTGTGGTGTGTTGCTGGGATAGTCAGCCCGCGTGCCGCCGGCGTTGATAATGCCGCCGGTACTGTCGATAAGCACGTCTCCAGCTACGGTGTTGTCGTTAGCGGTGCCGCTATACAAGGCGTAAAGCTGGCCGTTGTTTTTAAGCGTGACATGCTTGCTGATCGGCGTGGACAGGTTGTAAAACTGCAAGATGGAGCCGCCGGCAGTCTGGTTGGGGTCGAGGCCGAGGGCGTTGGCGCCAAGGCCATCAACCGTGATCCTGTAGTTCGCGTCGCCGAGCGTGGTTGTGCCTTGCAGGCTTAAAACGCCCTCGTTGACCTTGATGTCGCCCAGGGCGGTGTCAGCGGGGACATTGACGAGCATGATCTGGTTATTGCCGGTTTTGGTGAGACTGTAATTATTCCCGCTGGTGCTCAGGGTAGGCGATCCGGTTTGCGCACGCATAGACCAACGTCCTGCATATTGACCTCCAGGCAAGCCGGCATTGAGGGTGCTGGTGGTTGAGGCGCCGCCGATGGTCGTATTGTCGGCCAACGTCAAATTGCTTACGTCGTATTGGGTAGCACCGGGATTGGTCGTAGTGTTATTGTTGACAATCGCACCATAGCCACCTATGCCCGAGCCTTGGACGGTGATCGGCTTGGCGTAAAGCTGCTGGGTATTAAGGTCCAACATGGCATTGTTGGCAATTATAAGCGGAGCGGATGCACTGCCCAGGGGAGTGGCAGTAGCGCTGATGGAGCGATCGCAGAGTACGATTTTGCCCCCGTTAAGGTAGGTTGTGCCCGTGTAATCATCGCTGGGCAGGTTAAGTTGCAGAGTTCCGCTGCCGTCTTTCAATAGTCCGGCGGAGCCACTGATCCTGTCGGTAGTAGCAGCTAGAGCAGTGAACGTGTAATTGTTGCCGGAATTGACATTTACCCCTATCCCGGTTAATCCTCCAACAGTGTGCGTGCCGGGAACCATGCCGTTGCCGGTAAGAGCATTGGAAAGTTGGATGGTGTACGTTGAACCTGATCCTGCATCTGTAAAGTTCACCGTGTCGTTGTCGTAGTACTGGTCAGAGTTGCTGTTCCAGTTTTTTGTACCATAACTTGTACTACCATATTGGCTTATATCCCATGATCCCGAGGCACCGGTGCTCCATGTAAGGTCATGCCCGGCATTATAGGTTACGGCGAGCGTAAGCGCGGTACTACCGAGAGTTGGAGTCATTGCGCATCGGGTGGTATTGACAAAAGTCGGGGTGACGGACGGGCCGGGTGCTGCATACGTCATCAACGTATAAGTGCCACTGCCAAAACCGCTGCCCAAGCTGGAGACCACCAGGTTCAAGTTGCCCGAGGCAAGCGTAAACGAGTTGGTCAAATTGATTTGGTCGTAGGGCAGCGTGGAAGGATTGCTCGATAATTCGAAATACAGAGACGAGTTGCCTAAAAGCGAAAGGTTAGTGCCGCTTATGGTCTGGGCCGCGTTGTCGCGCAGGTCGATTTTCCCTCCGCTGCCGATCGTTAAATTTCCGCTTCCCATGGACACATTGCCGGCGGCAGTGAAATTGGTGACCGTGATATTGTGCATATTAAGGAGGGTTCCACCGTGCATGGTGAAGGTGTCGATGGGAACCGTACCTGCTGTATTGCCGATATCATGGCCCCCCATGTCCAGAGTCCCGCCGTTGATGTTGATCGTGGCGGTGCTATAAGTGGTGGCGGAGGTGGTCATGGTGCCTTTGTCGATATTGCCTCCCATAGTGACCGTTCCGCCGTTGATGTTCAAGATGGCGGTGGCGCTGCCCGTCGTGCCATTGGAAGCCGTCCCGTAAATCATGTAAGCCATCTCCATCTCGCCGTTCACGGTAAGATGGGCATTGCTGCCTACAGTAACCGTGCCTTGGCATACCATATTTGCATTAACAGTTGGAGAGGTATTCGAATGATGGGCGATTTCCATGGCTTGTAATGTCGAGGATCCTGCTAATGGAGTCACTACTATGTTTCCGTTATCGAAAACGAGGGACCCAGTGATTGTGCGGGCATTGGTGTTGGATCCGGTTGTGTCACGGCCCACAATTATCTGGGATGCCAAAATATCCACGTGGCCGCCGGTCAAGTCCATGACCCCGCGGCTTGGACTGCTGCCGGATTGAGAACCATCGGCGACGGTGATGGTGCCCGTCGGAATGAGCGCGTTGCTCCCGCCGGTCGGATTCACGCCGCGCAAGTACAGGCTGGCATTGGGAAACTGGGCGGTATTGAACGCCAACGCACCGCCCCCTTTTGCCGCTCCGATCCACACGTTGTCTACGGCAATAACATTCGTTTGGCCCAAGTAAAGGGTCGAGAACATGTAAACACTATTGGAATTCATATTCCCATTGGTCGGGTCATAGCTGATGGCCAGGCCTATCGAGGTGTTATTCAGCGTGAGAACGTTATTCTGGGCAAGGTACAGCGTGCCCGTCGCCCGCTGGTAATTGGTATTGTTTGTACCCGAATATCCTATCAGCAATTGATCAACGTTGGCGTTAAAAGAACTCAGACCGGTAAGATCGACATAAGCCGTCTGATAGCCGTAGTAGCCCGAGGCGTTGTTTGCAAGTTGGCGGATTTCTATGTCGCCGCCGGTGTTATGGCCACTGGCGTCCGAAATGTCGAGCGAACCGCCCCCGGTAAAATAGGTGCTAGTTTTTAAGTTTCGTTGGGTCGTTGTCGTAATGGTATTGCCTGCATAAAAGGACCAGGGGCCCGGAACGCCATACGCGGCGGTATCGGAATATGTGTAACTGCCTAAAATCTTCAGCGTTACGCCAGGGTCGATCTTGACGTTATGATAGCATGCAAGAATGGCGGCGCTGGTGCCTCCATCCATCTGGCTGAACGTTAAAGTATTAATTGTCTTATTGAATGTCACTTCGTTGGTGACTGCACCTGCGCTTGTTCCGCCACTATAAGTCGTTACGGGAGGAGAGCCGCTGGAACTGGCAGAGCCGCTGAATAACACGTCACTTGAGGTGCCAGGAACTCCACCGCTCCAATTGCTTGCATTTGACCACCATAGATTGGTGCCAGCGCCGCCGGCAGTCCAGCTATCGACTACCCCCAAGGCCGGCAAGGCCATTACCAAAACGATCGCGACTGCCTGCATAAACCATGCGTGTCGAATAATTGAATGTAGAACAGAGGAAATAAAGCGGCAAACAACAGCATTCAGTTTAGTCTGGCTCATGAGTAGGCTCCCCTTATCTTGGTTCAGTATAACGATCCAATGTTTCCCGAATGGGGTGACTGACCGGAAACACTCCGGCCGAGATGCGAACCACATTGTGACAAAAAATGGCGCAAAAGTCAACAATTTATTTGGTATTTCACGCAAATTTTAACTTTTTAACGGCTGTTGTAACAAAAAATAACTCTAACGGCGTAGATAAAGGAACACTTATGTGGGTGGCAGGTATGCACCCCGCTTCGATAGACATCTCAGCCAGAGAACTCTCTTTACGGCATGGTAGGCCCAGCCAAATAGCACTGAATGTGCCATTAATCAATAAGAAAGTTAAGTCACATAGATGTTCGTCCGACCTGCAGGAGCCTGAGCGGCTCGGTACATCCCGTAGAAAAAGCCGGCCACAGGGCCGCGGCCATACATAAAACCAACGTGGCTGCAAAACCATAAACCAGTTTCAGCCATGGCACGACCAGCGGGGCTGCCATCCCGCCGAAAAAGCTTACATATCGCGATATCCCCGTTCCGCACCAGCCCGCCATCACCCCAAAGGCGAAGCTCAGCAAGCAGGCCACCAGTCCGATGAGCAGGGCCTCGGCCAGGATCAGGCGCATAAGACCGAATCGGGTAATGCCCATAGCCCGCATTACGCCCATTTCCCAGCGCCGTGCCCGCCGAGGCCATAACGGCATTAATCACGCCGATCGAGGTGACCAATAGGGTAATTAGCGGCAATTGGCACATGCCCCAGATCATGCCGTCGGCCCGGTTGCCGATTCGTCCGCGGATTTCATTGGCCGTCGTGATCCTGGCTGACGACCCGAACATTTTCGCCGCCATGGTCCATGTGCCCTGGTCGTTTACCGGTTGCGCTTCGCCCAGGTATTTATCGGCGATTGCTTGCAGAGCCTGGCCCACGGAATCGAGTGCCGGATTTTTCACCACGGTGTAAAAACTCCCGTCCGAGGCCGGCGAACGCTCGATGACGTTCGGCGCATTCTTTTCCAGGTTCATCCAGAAAAAATTGACTCTTTTCAGTTGAAAATCGTTCTTAACATCGTCGTACAAGGCAAAAACCATGGCCGCCGAGCGCCCGCTCCGCTTGCGCAGGCCGGAAAATTTCGTCATCCAGTGCCAGCCGGGCAAGGATACCACGCCGGCTATCTTGTACTCCACCGGCTTGTCCGGTTTTTCCGGCGGCAGGACTTTGAAGCAGTCGCCCACGTGCAATCCGGTGGCCCAGGAAAAATGATCGGGCACTATGCACCATCGGCCTTGTTTTAATTTCGTTACGGCGTCATCGCGATCGCCTTCGCTGAATTGCAGATTCAAGAGCGGATTTTTGCCGCCCAAACCGGCCTGAGGATCTAATCCGATCATGATAACATTGTCCTGCCTGGTGACCGAGGATTGTTCCTGGCTCTTTGTAATGTCTTCGGCCAAGCGCGGCTGTTCCACCGCCAGGGGCAGGCATTGATCGGCAATCACTCCCTTTATATGCCGCACGTTTTCGATTTCCGCGTCCGGCAATCCGCCCAATTGAAGCGAAACCAGCGCGTCGGGCACCCAATCGCCGGGCACAAACGGTCCGAGCATGGTGTAGCCCCAGGTTTGCATGGCCACGAACAGCCCCAATCCAATGCTCAGCGCCACGGTGGTCCCAACCGTCCGCCATAGATTGCTCGACAATTGGGTTTTTAGTAATCGCTGTTCCACGCCCATTATCGCGGCAATCGCCGGGCCGAAAAATTTCTCCGCCGCCACTATGGCCAGGGCGCAAACAGCACAAATCCTAACGCCATGCTGCTGCATCCTACGGCGGTATAAACTGCATACCGGGCACTGTCCGAAACCGGCAATACGAAAACCAGCAGGGGATTGACGGCGATCAAAACCAGGCCCGCTATCACTGTAGCAACCGGCCAGTGCGACAAGCGGCGTAACGAGGGCGGCGACATGGCCTCCAGGGGCGAGACCCGCGTCGCTCGCCATGCCGGCAGAATCGACGCCGCCAGCGCACCGCCGAACGCACAGATCCCCGAAAGCACGACGCACCACAGCCCCAACGACGCCCCGTTAATAAATAATTCCGGTTTAACGCGGGTCATTATCTCGAGCAGCCCCCAGCCCGCCGCCAATCCGCCCAGCCAACCTAATAAGGCCAACACCAGGCTTTCGGCAATTATAAGACTGGCCACTTGCCCGCGGGTCATGGCCACCGCGCGCATCATGGCCATCTGGCGGATGCGTTCGTTTACGCCCATGCTCAAGGTCGTGAAAATGATGAACAGCGAGGCCAACAAAGACAATCCCGTGGCCGAGTAGGCCTGTCTTTTCGCATTTTGGGCCGAAAATCCCTCTTCCATGCCCGATTTTACGTCCTTGAGATTGGCCAATATTGCAGGCGGCTTGGATTCGGCCAACCTCTGCAACCATTTTTTGGCGAATTTCTCCGCATCTACGCCTTCCTTGAGCACCACGTTCAAGAAACTTACTTGTCCCGGCGTCCCGCTGATCTTTTCCGCCAATGCCATGGGTACGTACAAGGCGGCCATGGCCGGGCCGCGCATCGGTCCGGGACTGGAGCCGCGCGGACCCAGTGCGGGCATCTGCGCGGCTTGATTTATGATGCCGATGATTTTCACGCGAAATTCGCCCGAGCGGGTTTCCACCGACAGTTCATCGCCGATGTTCGCCTTCAGGGCCTCGGCCGAATTTGCGCTCAACACGCCCTCCATCCGATCGGGCAAATTGGGATCGATCCAATCGCCTTTGAGCATTTTATATGGAGGCAAAACGGCCTTCGTGCCCACAAGTGCGGGCATTCGGCCCATCATCATTCCCGGGCGCATGCCGCCCCGTCCAGGACCGCCACCCGGTTGTCCGCCTCCGCCCAATTGTCCGCCGCCGGGCAAGAAACCTCCGCCCTGGCGACCGGTTCCGCGGACCAAAGAGCCTCCTTGTGCGCCGCCCGCCGGCCCCGGCGCAGCGCCTGGACCGAACGGCATTTGTTCTTCCGGCGGCAGGTTGGGATTCGTGATTCTCGCCCGCGCTTGCATGACGGGATTAAGTTCCGCCACCTCGGCATCGCGGCCAAGCGTCTCGATCAACTCGGCCGATAAGCGGGGGATCTCGCTGATGCCCTTTACATCGGGAAGGACGATCAGGTCGTACCGGCCCAGGTAATCGGAGGCGAAACTGCCGAATTGCCCGACCAAGGCGTCGTATCCGCTCACCACCCAAATCACCACGCAGGCCGCGGCGACAATGGCCAGCGCGGTCAGGATCATTCGGGCCGGATGACGCCAAACCTGTGCCAAGACCATCTTGCAGATGATTTTCATGCCTTCGCCTCCGCCTGGACAGCCGCGCCCACGATGTCTTGATAATGAGCCGCCAACGAGAGCAAGTCGGGATATTCCGCGGTTTTAAATTCCGTCAGAATCCGCCCGTCCTTGAGCACCACGATCCGCTGGGCCCAAATGGCCACGGTCGGCTCGTGCGTCACCACCACGATGGTCCGCTTTTGCTCCCGGCACAATTCCTGTAACAGCCGGCAGATGTTCTGCCCGCTTACGGAATCCAGGCTGCCGGTCGGCTCGTCGGCCAGGATTATAGACGGGTCGGTCACCAGGGCGCGGGCGATGGCCACGCGCTGCTGTTCGCCCCCGCTTAGCGCGTCCGGGCGATGGCGGCGGCGCCCGGCCAGATCGAGCCGGGCGAGAAGTTTATCGAGTTGGCCGTTGCCCGAGTGTTTTCGCCCGGCGGCCAAAAGCGGCAGCAGAATATTATCCTCGGCCGTAAGAGTCGAAATTAAATTAAACGCCTGGAACACCAGCCCGATGTGCCGGCGGCGGAAAAACGTCAAACGCCGGTCGGACATGGACGATAGATCTTGCCCGTCAACCAATATGCGCCCCTCGTCGGGCTTGGTCAGTCCGGCCATCACGTGCAGCAATGTGCTCTTGCCCGATCCGCTTGCGCCCATCACGGCTACAAACTCGCCGCGCGTTACAGTCAGCGAAACGTTTTTCAAGGCCTCTATTATTTCATCGCCCTGCCGGAATCTCTTGATCGCCTGCTGGGCCACAAGCGGCGGCAACGCGGATGCTGTTGAATCGTTCAATTTATGTTCCTTTATAATAAGAGCATATCCCAAAAGTCCCCTCTCCCTTTGGGAGAGGGTTAGGGTGAGGGCTGTTTTGTCTCAGTTGATAAATATCATGTAAAACATATATACACGCTCGCCGACCAACCTTCGGTCGGTGCCCGCTTGCGGCTAAACCATGAAAGCGACATTCATTACCTGACATTCAACAAATTCATAAACGTGATGTGGTCTCTAATATGCTCAATCGTTTGGAAGGCCGACCATTTCGCCTCCGGATCGGGTCCAAATGGCGTGCCACACCGTCTCGTCGATCGACTCGGCTGCGAACCGCACGCTGCCGTCGCAGTGCAGGGCGTTCACGCCAGTGGGATGGCGGCTCCGGGCGGCGCAAAGTTTGGCCGATCCGGTCGTCAAGTCCGGAAGTTGACACTTGGGAGTAAAACGGCCGGTCATGACCGGGCCGTTAGGCGAACAACCGCGCAACCAAACAGTCAGCCGGTTGCCGTCCCAGCCGGTTACGCTGGGCAGCAGGACGTCCGGCCCGCCCGCTTCGGCCGCGTCGGCCAGGGCCGTCGAGCAGGGCATGGCGCGATAGATTTGCATGTTCGGCACCTGGGACTTGTCCAGCGTGCCGCCCGGACCGCGCAAGGATTCGGTAAAGGCCAGGGTGTGAGATGTGCCGTCGCGAATGTCTTTCGGCTTCAGTTTCGCGCCCACCCAGCAAAGGCCGTCGTTCGACTGGCCCGGATGGCCGGGCATGGTGCTGGTGCCGGCCAATCCGGTCCCGCCGTTCATGGCGTAATTGCTGCCGGCATAGGTGACAGCCTCCTTTACAAGCGTTAAATCATGGAGCGCATTCTCGGGATCGCTGGGACATAAAAAAATGGAAACCGCCGTCGCCGCGGCAGGCCGAAGTGCTACCGGAAGATCAACTTTGCCCGGATGCCCTATGTCGATCTTGAAATCAATCAGATTATTAAGACTTTTCTCCTCATAGAACGGCAGCATTTGGGCCAGGGGCGAATAATCCTCGGGATAACTGGGACCGGTCCAGCCGGCATTGGGAAAATATACCCGCGCACCCATGTAATTTTGCATCCCCAAGCCTATTTGCTTGAGATTGTTCGTGCATTGCATGCGCCTGGCGCATTCGCGGGCCATCTGAATCGCCGGCAGCAAAAGACTGATCAATATGCCGATTATCGCTATCACCACCAGCAGTTCGACCAAGGTGAAAGCCCCGCGGCCGTCTTTTGCCGGCACCGGATTTAACCGGAAACGAGCCAATTCATATTCCTCCCTCAACCGCATCCTTGCCGTTCCTCCAATGATTGCCGCTTCCGATCTCACTTACCCGCGTCTGATTGCCCCGCGAGCGACGATTCGCCCACTATGGGTCGGCAATAGGAAAGGGCCATCAAGGCCAACCCGGTGGCCAAATTCGGATCGCCCTCCATCCACTTCGTGTTATCGTTGATCCAGGTGCCGTCTTCCTTTTGCCGGGCAAAAAGCTCCTCGGCGAGTTCGCGGCGCCAATCGTGTTTTTTCCCGGCCTCATCTTCTAACTGATCAGAGCCCAGAACATCCAAGGATTTGGCGAAAACATTGTAGTAATAGTAAAGTCCGGCCTGGCCCAAGCCGGGATTGTTTTTCACGTCATAGTTTTTCCGGATCCACTGCAGGGCGGCCTTGACGCGCGGATCGCCGGGCTTCAGGCCCGCGTATATCATGCTTTTCAAGCCACTGTAAGTCATTGACCCATAACTCCTTAGCCCGCCGTTGTCGGTCTTGCCCGCCGGGCTGCCCCCGCCGGCAACGCAGGTGTAATAAAAACCCCCGTCCGGATTTTTCGCGGCAAAGGGAGTGGTGTTGTGCTCGGTTTCCAGGTTCTGGCAGCGGGAAACGAACTGCAGGGCCTTTTGTATCGCCGGATCGTCGGCGCCGTTGCCGCAAGCCTTCAGGGCATCGATAAAATAGGCCGTGTTCGAGAGGTCGGGCCGCGAGTCCTTGCCGTAGCCCGTGCCGCCGTATGATAAATCAGTGGGATCTTTTCCCGCCGCCTCTGACCATTGGCTCTGCTTGATGAAGGCCTCCGCGTTGCGAATCACGCCGTTGTAACGGTGATCCTTGTTGGCCTCGGTCAGACACATGACAGACATGCAGGTTTCGTAGTTTGGCAACATTCCGTTTTCGGCATAGATGCCTCCATCGGGCTGAACTGAGCCTTCCAAGTATTTCAAACTTTTGGCAACCAATGGGTCGCCGGGGCTGCGTCCGTGCCGCAAGACCCCGGTCGTAACGAGCGCGGTTATCCCCACACCGGCCCGGCTGCTGAACGAACCGTCTTCGGTCTGACCGTGTGATTTGAGGTATTCGATCGCCCGATCGACCGAGCTCTGAAACTTCTGGGGATCGGCGCCGAATATTGACGGCCTCCCCGGTTCATCGGCCGAAAAACCATACATGCCGGTTGCCAACCAGACGCAAGATGCAAACGCAAATTGGCAGGCGGCGTTGAATCGGCGACGCGATATGCGTCCGCCACGGCTGTTATCGTGTTCAGAGTGCAATTTTTTATACTCCTGTTCAGAAAACCTCCCCTTTACCTTTGGGAAAGGGTTTATATGAGGTTTTGTTCGAGTTCCTTTGTCAACCGGGTGGCGTCTCGGACTGAAATAAAGAAAATTAAGGCGCAACATCCTTGCTATTTTGAGCCTCCGTTATTACCAAGGGCAAAATTCATGCCTAATACAATAGGACCGGAGTTGGAGAACAAATCCATTGTAATTTCAGAAGTTGCGCCGCTAGAGACAGCAAAAAGCAACATGCATCGTGTCGATATTCTCGACATGCGTGTCGATTACGTTGACATTGCTTAAGCTTCATCTACGCCAGCAAGAATGGAAACTTTTTTCGGTGATCTTTTTCCGAAAATCTCTCCATATCGGCAAAAATAAAAAAAGCCCCGTCGGCTGGGGCAGGGAAACCGACAGGGCAGAATTAGGGCTTATTAGCCCATATCGCACATTATCTATGGGATTTATGTATTGTCAAGTGCCGGACTCAGTTTTCTAACCATAATATTATTGTCGCCTGCCAATCGACCTTTAATAAACATGTGCACAAAAAGGGGACAAAATGCCCGCCTATTGACACTGTTTCTTGCACAAACTAGACTTAAAAAACGCATTTAAAAGGAAGCAGGCTTCGGTATTTTCCACGATTGAAATAAGATCGTCGAAAGGTGATCTTATCATCGTTTTAAATGAGGTGATGTCAATCGGTTTAAAAGGTTAAACAAGCGTTATCTTTTTTGCGCGGGAGTAACTCAGTGGTAGAGTGCTAGCTTCCCAAGCTGGACGTCGCGGGTCCGAATCCCGTCTCCCGCTCTTTTACGCGGCCGCTGTCTGCGCCGGATAGCGGCCGCACGTCTTTGGCGGGCAAGATTTTTACCGTGATTTGCTCGTGTTCCCCCGATTTAATGGCTCGCAGATCAAAATGCCGCCGATATTTTAACTTGGAACAGCATTGGGCGATGTTCCAAGAAAACCCTTCTCAGACTACGATCACGCCTGATCCGGGGTGATCGAGACAAAGGAGCATGGTCAGATAGTCGCGGAGATTTCGCGTCAGTAAAAAATGCTGGCGCACGAAATCGTGCCCGGTACGTCCCATGCGCTGACGCTTATCGACATAGCGGAGAAGGTAGCGGATGCGGTATGCGGCGCCGGCCGGCGAATGCACCAGGAAACCGGTCTGATAGTCGTGGACCTGCAAGGTAATGCCGCCGCAGGCCCCGCCGATTACCGGCTTGCACTTCCACAGGGCTTCGGTCACGGTGAGCCCAAAACCTTCTTTCAAGGACTTTTGCAGGACCACAGTCGCGGAGCGCTGCAAGATATTTATGGTGCGGTGGGCGTCAGGCGGAAGCATGAGTACGATCAGATTTTCGTCGCCTTCCGACCGTTCGATCACCTCGCTTAGGACAGCCGCTCCTTCGGGATCGTCGTCGGCCGGTCCCCCAGCCAATACAAATTGCAAATCCGGGTAATATGGTTTCAAGAGCCGATACGCATCGATCACGCCCAAGGGGTCCTTGAAGCGGTCGAAACGCGAGACTTGCAATAAGAGCGGTCGTTCGGGATCGATTCCCAATCGGGCCAATGTCTCCAAGCGCTCGGCCTCGGGAACCGGACAATTTTTCTCGGAAAGAGGATCGATCGAAGGCATGATAAGGAACATCGGGCAAGACAAGGGTCGCGTGAAAGCTGCCATGGAGAAAACCGCCGCGTCGTAATGCGAAATCGCCCGCTCCAGGTATTTCCAAACGGGCCGGTTGGGATGCGAAGCGTCGATGTGGCAGCGCCAAATCCAGCGCCCCACCTGGCCCGGCGGGGTAAAATGAGGCAGATAAATCGGCTGGGGATCGTGCACAAATACAACGTCGGCCTGCAGGTTCAATCGCTTGGCATTTTCTCGATTCACCTCGTAATGCAGGTCGAAATCGCTTTTTTTCAGCGTTACGGGCTGGCCCTGCAACCCGTTGTGAAAACTCTTGGTGACCCGATAGAATTCCGGCGATCCGGCAATCACCTCCCAACTGGCGTTGATCCCCAGTTCCTGCATCAAGGGGATCATCCAGCCCAGGATTTCAGCCACTCCTCCGCCGTGCGCGCGGAATTGACGTGGACTATGCTCTTGCCCGCCAATCGGCCGGCCAATCTGCGCAGGTGCTCCATTTCCTGATGGCCCACGATCTCTTCGTATCGATCCAGCAGTTTCATGGTGCGGTTTTTGCTATAGAGGGGGCTTCTTCCCGGTGCTGCCGAAAGGCTTCGACCAGCGCCTCGCGGAGTTGGGTAAGATTCAGGAAATAAAAGTCGATGGCCCGGATTTTTGTCACCAGCGCGGCGTCCGCGCCGTTGCTTTCCAGCCACAAGGAGAAATCGTCGGTTCGTCCCTGGCGATGCGCCGCCGCGCATCGTGAACATGGTAGAATAGCGACCGCAAAGGCATGCGCTCGATTGCTTCAAGCAGTGCCGCCGGCGAGAAAATGCGCTCGCCCGTGTCGTAAGCTATCAAGCCGCGAGTCGACCAAGTGCAGTTCCATTCCCGCCCGGCACCACGGCGCCCGCTCCAAGTCCCAGAGCCTGATCCTCGATGGCGTTAACCAATACGCCGCGCAACGCCTCGGTGGACGGTTGCTGGTAAGGATCGACCAGCCCCAGTTGTTCGCCTAATACATGATCTCCGAGCGCGTCCCAGCACCAGCGGGCCAGATCGTTGGGAAATTCATGGAGTTCGAAATGATCCTCCAATGCGCAGCGCATCATGTGGTGTTCCAGGACGCCGTCGGGCACGGTGTAAATCGCATCCAACAAATCGCGCAAATTCACACATACTCGCCCGGTGGCGCGGCGGATCAGGCTGCATTCATACAGGCAAAATGGCTCAATGGCATCCATGGCAATGGGTTATAGAGTTCTCTCATAGTGAATAGTGAATGTAGTTTCAGGCCCACGGGTTGCAATCCCGTATGCTTGACTCGAATCATAATTTCCAAAACGACATTCTTTTCCGAGTCACGATTTTCTATTAGAACGGCTTGTCACAAAAAATATCACCTAAATAATTATATTAAGTAGGCAATTCGCAGAAGTGATCGTTTTTTGACGGGGATGGCAAATGCCCAAAGAACCGGAGCACAAGCCGCAGGGAGCATTGCGCCAAATCGGCGGAAACGTTTGCTGGCGCGTGTGGGCGCCCCTGTCGGACAAGGTGTCATTGGTTTTTTATCTACCCGAAGGCCGCAAGGAAGCGGCAATGACGCCCGAAGGCTATGGATATTTCGTATACGAGGGGCGGGAGATGAGCGAAAAGCTACGATACGCGCTGAAATTGGGCGACGGTCAGGAATATCCCGATCCCGCCTCGCGCTGGCAACCCGATGGGGTGAATCGCCCATCCGCTTTATACTTTCCCGAATCTTACGATTGGACGGACATAGAATGGCGCGGCGTTTCGGCTGAAGAACTGGTGATCTACGAACTGCACGTGGGCACGTTCACGCCGGAAGGCACGTTTGAGGCGGTCATTCCGCGCCTTCAGCAATTATCCTCGCTGGGTGTAACGGCCATCGAAATCATGCCCGTGGCACAATTTTCCGGAGAGCGAAACTGGGGCTACGACGGAGTTCATCCTTACGCGGTGCAAAACAGTTACGGCGGGCCGCAAGCCTTCCAACGCCTCGTCGACGCCGCGCACCAAATCGGCCTGGCGGTGATCTTGGACGTGGTCTACAACCACGTCGGACCGGAGGGAAATTATTTCGCCAAGTTCGGGCCGTATTTCACCGATCGCTACCATACTCCCTGGGGAAAAGCCATAAATTACGACGGGCCGCAGAGCGACGCCGTGCGGCAATTCGTCATCGACAACGCCTGCGCGTGGGTCCGCGATTTCCACGTCGACGGCCTGCGCCTGGACGCGGTGCAGACGATCTACGACTTTTCGGCCCGCCACATCCTTGCCGATATCAAGGCGGCGGTCAAACATGTCGCCGATTCGCAAGGCAGGATCGTACACGTCATCGCCGAAACCAACCAGAACGACGTCCGCTTGATCAATTCCCCGGAGCAGGGCGGGTACGGACTGGACGGTGTTTGGAGCGACGATTTCCACCACAGCGTGCACGCGCTTTTGACCGGCGAGCAAGACGGCTACTACCAGGATTTTGGCCGGGCAGAGGACCTGGTAAAGGCATTCAACCAGGTGTTCGTGTACGACGGCTGTTACAGCCCGTTTCGCAAGCGCCGCCACGGCAGCAAGGTGGATTCAATCGATCGAACGCGATTCGTCGTGTGCGTGCAGAATCACGACCAGGTGGGAAACCGCGCCGAAGGCGACCGTTTAGGCGGCATCCTTTCTCCGGCCGCGCAGCGCTTGGCATGCGGTTTGTTGATGCTCTCGCCGTGCGTGCCCTTGCTGTTCATGGGCGAGGAATACGGCGAAAGGCGGCCGTTTCCATTTTTCTGTTCGTTCAGCGATCCAAGGCTTATCGAAGCGGTGAGGCGCGGGCGGCGCGAGGAATTCGCCACCCTGCGATTCAATTGGTCGTTGGAAATCCCCGATCCGCAAAGCCCGGAAACCTTCCTCTCGGCCAAGCTCGCATGGTCATGGCCGGAGGGATCCGCGCAGGCGAAACACAGGCGGCTTTATCAAGACCTCTTGGCCGCCCGGCGCGAGTGGCCCGCCTTGCGCGATCAGCGACATACAAACGCCCGCTTAATCGATCCCGATTCCGGCGATCGAGCCGGCCTGTCCGCCGTATTGCTATTGGAACGCGGCGGCGACGACGGACTGCTGGCCGCGGCCAATCTATCCGATAAAATCGCCGTTTTACCGCCGCTGGAACTTGCCGGGCAACGTGTATTGCTATCGACCGAAGACACGCGTTATGGCGGAGGCCGAGAGGAAAACCAATCTCTGGATCGCTTGCTTCCTTATGAAATGTTGATTCTAAGCAGGAGCCAATCAACGCAATGAACACTATTTCCGATTGGGGCCGAGTCGTTGCGGGCGAAGTGGCGAAGATGGTCGGAGAACGCCACTGTAGCCCCCTGGCTACGTATCGCCTTCAGTTTGCCAAGGATCGAATGACATTCCGCGACGCGGCGGCCATAGTGCCTTACCTCGACGAACTGGGCATCAGCCACATTTACGCCTCTCCATATTTTAAAACTCAATCCGGGGGCTCGAATGCTTATGCCATAGTGGATTACGGGCAATTGAATCCGGAACTAGGCGGCGAAGAGCAATACCGGCCCCTTGTCGAGGCCTTATCTGCCCGCAAGATGGGGCAAATCATCGATATCGTGCCCAATCACATGAGCGCCGTTCCGGTGGAAAACCGCTGGTGGACCGACGTCTTGGAAAACGGCCCCAGTTCGCCCTTCGCCGCCTATTTCGATATTGATTGGCGCCCCGTCAAGGAACAATTGCACGACAGGATACTTTTGCCGGTGCTGGGCGATCAATACGGGCAAGTCCTCGAACGCGGAGAATTGAAATTGGAGTATTCCGAGGGCGCCTTTTTCATCCGATATTATCAAACTCTTTTTCCGCTGGATCCACGCACATACCGCCTAATCCTGGCGCGCCGCATGGAAGAGTTCAAGGCAAACCTGCCGGCCGAGTCCAAAGACCTGCGCGAACTGGAAAGCATCGTGACCGCCTTGGAACACCTGCCCGAACGCACAGAAACCGAAACGGACCGCGTGACCGAGCGGCAACGGGAAAAAGAGGTCGTCAAGGATCGCCTGCGGCGCCTTGTCGAGCGTTCCCTGGAAATCGCCGATTTCATCCGCCAAAACGTGCGGGATTTCAACGGAACCCCGGATGATCCGCGAACTTTCGACGAACTGGACAAGCTCCTCGACGCCCAGGTGTACAGGCTCTCGCACTGGAAGGCGGCGGCCGACGAAATCAATTACCGTCGCTTCTTCGACATCAACGATTTGGCGGCGGTTTGCACCGAGGATCCCAGAATCTTCCAGGAAAGCCACAAGTTGGCCTTCGACTTGCTCGTATGCGGCGACGCGGCCGGTCTGCGCATAGATCACATCGACGGGTTGTACGACCCCATGGAATATCTCCGCCGCTTGCAATGGAACTACCTCCGCGCCCTGGGGAAAATCGCTTACAGGCAAATGATAGAATCGTCCACGCATGCGCAAGCCATTGTTACCGGTCAAGACAGCAACGGCAACGAGTCCAAATCCGAAGCACCGCCCAATTGGAGCGACGTGGAACCCGCATTCCTCGACAACGCGCTGGCCCTGCTTGACCGCACTCCGGCGGTTTCGGATTCCACGTTCTCCCCTCTCCGGGCACCGACCGAAGGTTGGTCGGGAGAGGGGCAGCGGGGTGAGGGCCCAAGGTTTGAGGACAACTCCGCTTTTCGCGGTGGTGGAAAAAATCCTCGGGCCCGAGGAGCCGCTCCCGCAGCAGTGGCTCACCGAAGGAACCACAGGTTACGATTTCCTGAATTCGGTAAATGGCCTGTTCGTCGACGGGTTCGGGTTGCGGGAACTGGTCAAGTTGTACGGCCGTTTCATCGACCAGCGGCTAAACTTCCAGGAAGCGGCGCACCAATCAAAAATGTTGATCCTCCGCACCGCCATGTCCAGCGACCTGCAATTGCTCGCCCACCGGCTGAATCTTATTTCAGAACGGCACCGGCGCTCGCGTGACTTCACGCTCAATACGCTGCGGATCGCGCTCCGCGAAATCCTGACCTGCTTTCCCGTTTACCGCACTTACATCCGCGAAGGGGACGTCTCCGACCGCGACAGGCAATTCATACACCGGGCGGCGGCGCAAGCCAAGCGCCGCAACCCGGCCACCGACGCCGCGGTCTTCTACTTTATTCGCGACGTGCTCCTCCTCGAATCTCCTCCCGGATTGGACGAGGCCGGACGCAGCGAGCGGGCGCTGTTTGTGGGCCGCTTCCAGCAAGTAACCAGTCCGGTTATGGCAAAAGGCGTCGAGGACACCGCCTTTTACCGCTACTTTCCCTTGGCTTCGCTCAACGAAGTGGGCGGAGATCCGGCCAGGGGCGCCGCCACCGTCGAGGAATTCCACAGCCAGAACCTTGCCCGGCGGGCACAATGGCCGCGGTCGCTCATCGCCACCACCACGCACGACACCAAGCGTAGCGAAGACGTGCGGGCGAGGATAAACGTGCTTTCCGAAATCCCGCACTTGTGGCGAAAGGCCGTGAACCGCTGGGCGCGCTTGAATCGCCGGCATCGCCGCGAAACCGGCGGCCAGCCCGCACCCAGCCGCAACGATGAATATCTTTTCTACCAGACTTTAATCGGGCATCTGGCCGCTTGCTGAGCCCGACGCCGAGGCCCTCGGCCAACTTACCCAGCGGATGCAAATTTACATGGAAAAGGCCACCCGCGAGGCGAAACTACAGACGAGTTGGATCAATCCCGTCCCGGAATACGACGCCGCCGTGCGCGAGTTCGTGGCCGCGGCCCTTAGCGGCCGGGGAAAGAACCGCTTCCTGGCCGAATTCCGCCGCTTCCATAAACAAATCGTAAACTGGGGACTGTACACCGCGCTCTCGCAAGCGCTGCTAAAATTGACCTCGCCCGGCGTGCCCGACATCTATCAGGGCCAGGAACTATGGGACTTCAGCCTCGTCGATCCGGACAACCGGCGGCCTGTCGATTTCGCACTCCGCCGGGAATTGCTGGATCAATTGCAAAAATACAACCTGGAAGACGCCCCGTCCTTGCTCGCTTTGGCCCGGCGCCTTGCCGAAAATTCCCGCGACCCCATGCTCAAACTCTTCGTCACCTGGCGGGTCCTACAATTCCGCCGCCTACATGCCGAGCTTTTTCAACTAGGAAAATATATCCCCTTGGAAGTTCAAGGCTCGCGGGCAATATACGTCTGCGCATTCGCATGGGAATATCCGCCGCCATCAGGCTCGCCCCGCCAGGCGGCCGTCGTAATCGCCCCGCGTTTAATCGCTAAGCTCACACCGCTGCCTGAAAATGCCCCGCTTCCCCCGCCGCCTCTAGGCCCGGAAGTTTGGGAAGACACGCGAGTCCTTGCCGGCGATTCGGGGCCGTCGCCGCTAAAGAATCTGTTCACCGGGCAGGTCTGTTCGACGAAGGACTCGGCCGTCTTCCTGGCCGATGCTCTTTCCGATTTCCCCGTGGCGCTGCTGACCAAGGAGCCATAACACAGCCTCAGGCGACGAGATTGTCCGGGAATTCAAATACCCCGGTTCTACATGTCACATGAGATTATTGGCACGGAAGACTTTTCGACCCCGCTATAATAGTATATAGAAAGTCTGATGCGCAATTACCTGGTGCGCGTGCTTGGCCCTGCGCGGAGCGCGGCGGTCGAGATGGAGGGAAAGACCAAAATGTGGGTCGGGGTGGTTGCCGCCGCGGCACTGATCATTGTCGTGCTGATCGACGCTTTCGAGGTGGTGCTCCTGCCTCGCCGCGTCCGGCATGGCTACCGGCTGGCTCGCCAGTTTTATCGCATATCCTGGATGATCGGGCGGACGGCGGCGAGGCTCTTTCCTGCCGGGCCGTGGCGCACGGGATTCTTGAGCGCCTTCGGGCCTTTGTCCTTGTTCGTGCTGGTGGTGATATGGGCCGCTGGACTCATTACAGGCTTTGCGCTAATGCACTGGTCGCTTGGCACCGCGATGTCCGCGGGAAACGCGGGCTTCGACGCTTACCTGTACTTCAGCGGCAGCACGTTCTTCACACTCGGCTACGGCGACGTGGTGGCCACTAGTGCGTTAGGCCGGATGCTCAGCGTCGCCGAGGCCGGCATGGGTTTTATGTTCCTGGCGGTCATCATCAGCTATCTACCGGTGCTTTATCAGGCCTTTTCGCGGCGCGAGATCGCCATTGCTCTGCTCGATGCTAGGGCCGGGTCGCCGCCCAGCGCCGCCGAACTGCTTAGGCGGCTGGCCGAGGGCCGGAATTCGGCCGGGCCGGGTCCCTTCCTGGTCGAGTGGGAGCGATGGGCGGCCGACCTGCTCGAGAGTCACCTCTCGTTTCCAGTCCTCAGCTACTACCGTTCGCAACACGAAAACCAGTCGTGGGTCGGCGCGCTCACGGCCATCCTCGACACGTCATCGCTGCTGATAGCAGGCGTGGAAGGGCCGGATGGCTATCTGGCCCGGCTGACCTTTGCAATGGCCCGGCACGCGGCGGTTGACCTGGCGCTTGTGTTTCAAAGGCCGCCCTTGCCGCCGCAGACGGACCGGCTGCCTGACGAAAAATTCGCCCGGCTAAGGGAATCGCTCCGCGCGGCGGGGTTTAAGTTCGCGATGGGCCCGCAGTGGCGGCGGCGATTAGAGACCTGCGCGTCTTGTACGAACCATTCGTCAACGCCTTAGCGGCGCACTTCTTATTCGCGCTGCCGCCGTTCCAACCGGAAAAGCCGCCTGTGGACAACTGGCAGACCAGTCCCGGCATGTCACGCTCGCCCGGCCTCACCGGCCTAATGCCCACGTCAAGAGGCGGAGACGAACACTTCGATTAATTTCATTTGATTGATTTAAATATCAACTCTGCCAGGTAGCCTTCCCCTCCGATGCCGAGACCCCGGCCCTTACCCAGGTTGCCGGGGCCAGTGCGCTCTGTTCGCAAACGGGCAATCGGCGCTGTGGATAGACTTCTACGGGACATACCAAACGGGGGTTGAATTGACCCAGCGACACGCCGAACAATTAATTACCGGATCGAGAAGAGCCATGACATTCAACAAGAGCGATACCGCGATAGTCATCATCGACCCACAGAATGACGTCTTGAGTGAGAAGGGCGTCTCATGGGGCATGGTCGGCGAGAGCGTCAAGGAAAACAATACAATCGAAAACATCGAACGACTCTTCAAAGCCGCGAAAGAACTAGACTTCGCACTCTTCATCTCCCCTCACTACCTTTATCCTCACGACCAGGCGTGGAAGTTTGGCGGCGCAGTCGAGCAGATGATGCTGGATGACAAAGAATTCTTTCGCCCTGATCCGCTAAGTATAAATGGATTCTCCGGCTCCGGGGCCGACTGGCTTGAGCGCTATAAGCCATACATCGAGGACGGCAAGACTGTCGTGGTCAGTCCACACAAAGTGTGGGGACCTCAAACCAACGACCTCGTCCTACAACTGCGCAAACGCCACATCGCTAAAGTCATCCTTGCGGGAATGCTGGCAAATCTCTGTGTCGAGAGCCACTTGCGCGAATTGCTCGAGCAAGGTTTCGAGATCGCAGTGGTGAAGGATGCGACTGCTGGTCCCCGGCACCCCGAGTTGGGCGACGGTTACAAGGCGGCGATTGTCAACTACGGGTTTTTAGCGAATGCCGTCCTGTCGACGGATGACACCGTGAAAGCCATGAGGTAGACGATCGGCTCATGGTGCAAAACAGACGGCTGAGTTAACTATATTTGTGAATGCAAAAGGAGTCGGAACGATGAGTACGGACTTGCTGATGGAAAAGCCGCCCATGGTGATTGCCCCGCCGTTCACGTTTGAGACGGCCACGCTCAAGGTGCGATTGGCCGAGGACGCGTGGAACTCGCGCGATCCAGACCGTGTTGCCCTGGCCTACACCGAGGACTCCGCCTGGCGAAACCGCAGTGAGTTCATCATCGGCCGTGACCAGATTCGGACATTCCTCATCGGCAAATGGGCTCGGGAACTCGATTACCGGCTCGTAAAGGCTCTGTGGGCATTCACCGACAACCGCATCGGCGTGCGATTCCAGTACGAGTGGCACGACGACGCCGGGCGCTGGTACCGCAGCTATGGCAATGAACTGTGGGAATTCGACCAGCGCGGCCTGATGCGACGCCGCGAAGCCAGCATCAATGACGTTCCCATACTCGAAACCGATCGCAAGTTTTTCTGGTCCGCTCCCGGTCCTCGACCGACGGACCACCCCGGCATCCCTGACGTCAAGTAACTTCGAACTTTCAACACCCATTGTTTCTATTTGGAGAAATAATCATGACCCATACGACGAACGCTACTTTGGCTCCATCACCGTTCGCATCCACCACGTTGCCGCTTGGCCCGGCCAACTCGGTAATTGCTCGACAATCGGCGACCGTGCGCTACAAGACCGTTAAGGTCGGCGAACTGGAAATCTTCTACCGCGAGGCCGGATCGAAGGACACCCCGACGGTGCTGCTGCTTCACGGATTTCCGACCAGCTCGCAGATGTTCCGCAATCTGATCCCCAAGCTGGCCGATCAGTACCATTTGGTCGCACCGGACTATCCTGGCTACGGCCATAGTTCGATGCCGCCGCACGACAAGTTTTCTTACACCTTCGACAACCTGGCAAAGGTGATCGATGAGTTCACCGAGAAACTCGGGCTGACGCGGTATGCCATTTACGTACAGGACTACGGCGCACCGGTCGGCTACCGTTTGGCAGTCAAGCACCCGGAGCGGATCACCGCCATCGTGGTCCAAAACGGCAACGCCTACGACGAGGGACTCGACAACGACTTCTGGAAACCGATTAAAGAATACTGGAAGGAACCAAAGAGCAAAGAGAAACGCGACGCCATTCGCAAGCTGCTCACATACGAAGCCACCAGGTGGCAGTATACGGACGGGGTCAAAGACCCGGAACTCGTCAGCCCGGACGGAGCGGCAGAAGATCAGTTCCTGTTGGACCGCAAGGGAAACGACGAGATCCAACTCGATCTGTTCCTGAGCTATGGTAGCAATCCGCCGTTGTATCCGAAGTGGCAGGATTACTTTCGCAAACACCAACCGCCGATGCTAATAGCGTGGGGGAAGAACGATAAGATCTTCCCGGCTGCCGGAGCCGAGCCCTATAAGCGCGACTTGAAGACGCTGGAATACCACCTGCTCGACGCCGGCCACTTCGCCCTGGAAACCAATGGTGACGAGATCGCCAGGCTGATGCGAGACTTCCTCGGGAAGCACGTGGTTGAAAAATAGCGCCTTTCGACTGCGGCCGAAAGACTGGTAGCCTTGGCTCCCATCTTGCAACCCCAAAGAATGATCGAAACCAATCCCAATCAAATCCAGCCGCGGCGGATGAGCCACATTTTCACAAATTGGGTCAAAAGCACGTAGCAAGCCAGCGTCAGCACCAAAAGCGGCCAATAGAGCGGGGGCACTTTATTGGTAAAGAACAGCCAGCCGCCGATGGGCGAGAAGGGCAGCCACATGCCCACGATCATCACGATCAATGACATGGTTATCACCGGCCAACTTGCCCGGCTTTGGATGAAAGGAATACGGTTGGTGCGGATGATGTGGATGATCAGCGTTTGCGTGAGCAGCGATTCGATGAACCAGCCGGTCTGAAACAAAGACGCATTGTTCCAGGAGTTAAAAAGGTAAAGCATCATGAAATAAGTGGTGTAATCGAAAATCGAGCTGCACGGCCCGATGAAGAGAATAAACTTGGCGATCTCGCCCATCTGCCACGGCCTCGGTTTCGCGATCTGTTCCGGATCCACGTCGTCGGCTGGAATTGGGACCTGCGAAAAATCGTAGAGCAGGGTGTTTGTCAAAATTTGCATGGGCTTCATGGGCAAAAACGGCAGAAACGCGCTGGCCCCCATCACGCTGAACATGTTGCCGAAATTGGAACTGGCGCCCATGCGGATGTATTTGAGGATGTTGGCATAGACCTTTCGCCCTTCGAGCACGCCTTCTTCCATGACCATCAGGCTTTTTTCCAGGAGGATCACGTCGGCGGCTTCCTTGGCGATATCGACGGCCGTATCGACGGACACGCCCACGTCGGCGGACCTTAGCGCGGGCGAATCGTTGATCCCGTCGCCCATGAATCCCACTACATGCCTTTTGCTTTGCAGGGCCTTGATGATCCGCTGCTTGTCCATGGGCGAGAGGCGGGCAAAGAGCACGGTGTTTTCGGCGGCATCGGCCAGTTGGGCGTCAGTCATGACCTCGACCTGCGAGCCCAAGAGCACCTCCTCTGTCGATAGGCCCACTTCCTGGCAGATCTTTCGGCTCACCAGTTCGTTGTCGCCGGTGAGGATTTTCACGGTCACGCCGTGGTCGCGCAAGGCAAGCACGGCCGGCGAGGCGGTTTGCTTGGGCGGATCGAGAAACGCCACGTAGCCCTTTAGCACCAAATTGCTTTCGTCGTCCTTGGAGTAGGCCGGCTTGTGTTCCAAATCCTTATAAGCGATGGCCAGCACGCGAAAACCGTCGGAGCTCAGGTCGTCGTATTCCTCTTTCAGATCTTGAATCAGTAGCGGATCGATGGGATAGAGTTTTCCTTCCAGCTCGAATTGCGTGCAGCGCTGAAAGACCGACTCCGGGCGCCTTTGCAGATCAGGCGGGGGCGCCCGCTGTTGTCGCCACGACCACGGACATCAATTTGCGGGAAAAATCGAAGGGAATTTCATCGACTTTGCGATAGGTTTGCAAGGCGGCGGCCTCGATGACCTCGGTGTGGTCAAGGATCGCCCGATCCAGCACGTTCCTGAGCCCCGTCTGAAAATGGCTGTTAAGGAACGCCAATTCCAGCACCTCGTCGTCTTCCTTGCGGACCACGTCGCAGTGCCGTTCCAGAATCACCCGGTCCAAGGTGAGCGTGCCGGTCTTGTCGGCGCAGAGGATGTCCATGGCGCCGAGGTTCTGGATGGCGTTTAAGCGTTTTACGATCACTTTTTTCCGCGACATGGCGATCGCGCCCTTGGACAGGCAGACCGTAACGATCATGGGCAGCATTTCGGGCGTCATGCCCACGGCTACGGCCAGGGCGAAAAAGAAGGCGTTCATCCAATCGTGTTTCGTCAGGCCATTGATAAGGAAAACCAGCGGCACCATGACCAGCATGAAGTAGATCATCAGCCAGGTGAATTTTCCCACGCCCTTGTCGAAACTGGTGGCCACTTCCTGCCCGATGATCGAACTGGCCATGCCGCCGAGATAGGTTTTCAGCCCGGTTTCGACGACCACCCCCGTGGCCGCGCCGCTCTCCACGCTGGTGCCCAGAAAACAAACGTTTTTCAAATCCAAGAGGGATTTCACGGGGCCGGTTTCGGGGTAATCGAATTTTTCCACGGGAAACGATTCGCCGGTCAAGCTCGATTGAATTACGAACAAGTCCTTGCAGGAAAGAATGCGGATGTCGGCGGGAATCATGTCGCCGGCCGCCAGCCGGATTATGTCGCCGGGAACAAGCTGCCCCAGGGGCAATTCGCTTGCCGCCCCGCCGCGCACCACCGTCGCCGTCACGCTGATCATGGCCTTGAGTTTCGCGGCGGCGTCGTCGGCCCTGGCCTCCTGCACGAATCGCAGCGATACGCCAAGAAACACCATTATCAGCATCACGGTTCCGGCCCGCGGATCGTCGGCCAACAGGAACGACACGGCGGCCAGCACGAGCAGGAGGATGACCAGCGGATTCATGCAGGCATGGCCCAAAAGCCTCAGCCGCCCCAGCCGCTGTTCCTGGGCGATCACGTTCGGCCCGTATTTCTCCAGCCGCTCCTGGGCTTCCTCCGGATTTAAGCCATTTTCGTCAGTTTTAAGTTTGCCCAGAACTTCCGCCGGAGCCTTTTGCGCAACCTCGAACACTAACGGCGAGGCCTGAACCTGGTTCGCCTGCCGCTTAATAATGGCAAGGATGTTTTTCGGCAGGATTGACGTGGGAAGAATGGGCATGATTCGGAGAATTTACAATTACCGATGTAATTATTGTCACACTTATCTTTTTTACGGAATCAAGCAATATACTAGAATCGCGATCTATCCGCCAGAGGAATAAAAACCGCCAGAATAATCATTCCCGGCGTGTAAGAATTTCATCTTCCCGGCGTTTTCAGCCGCCGTTTGCCTTCGAATCCTGGGCCGATTGCAATCCGCCCGAGAGCAGCAGGCCCTCCAGGGTCACGGCGCTTAAACGCAGTTGACGCAGGCTTTCCAGATAGGACAAATTCGCCTGAAAATAAGTGCGCTGGGAAATGAGCAGGGCCTGATAGTTGAATTCCCCTTGTTGATAACCGGCCCGGATCAAATCCAGGGTCTTGGCCGAGTTGGGCAGGATGCGTTCGGCGTACTTTTGCGCCTGCTGCCGGGCGTTGGAATATTGCTCGAAGATCGAGGCGAATTTCTGCCGCAGTTCCAGTTCCATCCGGCCGACCTCATATTGGGCGGCTGTCAACTGCGCCTGGGCCTTGGCGATGTTGCCCTGATTGCGGTTGAAAATCGGCAATGGCACGCCCACTTCCACGGCGGCGATGTTCTCCCCGATCTCGTTGTTGTAATGCACCGCGGTGCGGAGGTTCACGTTCGGCGTGCGCTCGGCGTATTGCCGGTCGAGGTTGCATCGGGCCCGATCCAGGCCGGCGCGGGCCTCGGCCAACTGCGGGCTGGCAGACAATACTTGCTGCAAGGATGAGTTCGCGTCAAGCTGCGGCGGGTTGTCTTCCAGTCGACCGACCAGGACTGCAGGCTCCATTTCCGACGCCCCCAGGACGGCCGTCAGTTGCCGCCACGCCCCTTGATGCCGGTTGCGGGCGTTTTCAAGCTGGATCCGGGCGGCATCGGCCTCCACGCCGGCTTGCAACACGTCTACCCGGCTCACTTCCTTGGCGGCAAACAAATTCTCCGCCGTCTTCAAATTCTCGTCGCCGATGCGCACCAACTGCTCGTTGATATCAATTGTCTGCTGGGCATAGAGCACCTCGTAATAAGCCGAGTGAACGTCGTTGAGCACCCTCAAGATTTGCGATTGCCAGGCCCATTGGGCTTGCCTGATCTCTTGAGAGGCGACGGCGCGGTTGAGTTTCAATTTTCCCGCCGTTACGACTTCCTGGCTCACAAATGCCCCTTGCTTGCCCGCCGTGCCGATGGTGCCCATCTCTTCGCTGGAATAACCGGCCACTGGATTCGGATAAAGCCCCGCTTGCTCAAATTGGCCGTTAGCGGCCCGGATCCTCATTGCCGCCTGGCATAGAGTGGGATTGCGATTAAGTGCAATCTGTTCCAACTGCGACAAGGATAGCCCCGGATAAGCAACTTCTACGCCCAACGGCGGCTGTTGCAACGGTGGCACAGTAACGGGCTGCGGACGGGCGATTGAACTGGGGAAATATCCGGCCTTTGCTGCGCGACGGCTTCAGGCATCGTCTGGACCGGAATAGATATCGACAATGCGTTCTGCGCCTCAACACCGGCTGCACTCAACACCGAAACCGCACAAATCAGTAAAAAAAGGCCGGGCAAAGAGCGCTTCCAAAGCATATCGGCAATCCTTTGCACAAGCTAAGTTGCAGGTTTTTTTGACCCGGAGTTGATTAAGAT
This sequence comes from Pirellulales bacterium, assembly GCA_963838495.1. GTDB lineage: Bacteria > Planctomycetota > Planctomycetia > Pirellulales > Thermoguttaceae > JBEKIK01. The sequence goes on from CAWIRC010000003.1 coordinate 38,860, forward strand.
TCGCTTTACCAATCGATCGCCGATTTTGAGTCTTCCGATCCTATCAATTATGTCGGAATTAAGTTATGTGAGGCTCAATAGATTACCCTAAGCCGATCTAGGATTTGGGTGGAATAACCGGCATATGTTATCGCGGTTGCCAAGTTATCCCATATTATCATTATGAGAAATGGCCCATGATTATCATCTGTTTGCGTAAAATCATGGAGCTCGACGTCCGTGGGCGAGAAGATTCAAAACCCCCACAAACAACGCGGCGCCGATGATCGACCAAAGAACCGGAAAGTTTTTGCCGCCGATTTGCAGCATGAACGGTTCGGGCAGGCCTATTAACCCTGCCAACCATGATCCAAACAGCGCCCCGATAAAACCCAGCACAATGCACACCAGGCAGCCGCGGTGAGAATACCCCACGATCGACTGGGCGATTGCGCCGCATATTCCGGCCACAAGCAGCAGGATCAGGAATCCGACGATACCCATGTTTTATCAACTCGGTTCCTTAAAGATTCGTTTTTTGTATTTTATGCATTACCCCATGCATATACCAATAATACACTCAAAATGCTCGTCTTATTATGAAACTTAGTGAACAGCAAACATATTTAATTATTTTGTAGCTATCGATTACGGCAGTCGAATTATTATACGCGCACCGGGGACCCCTCCATTAAGCGGTCGGAATAAAGCCAACTTCAACCAGGCCTTTCGAATTATTCAGAAAGCCCCTTTTTCTTGTACCATCGGGCGCCGCGGCTAGGCCCTGGTCGGCATGGACGGTTGGTCAGGAGAGTGATAGCAGAGGGCAAAATGTCGCTTCATTATTCAACTTCTTAAATGCGCCGGATTGTTTCTAAAACGGTCAATGACCGCCGTCAGGATAAAACGGCTTGCACTCCACTTCCGATATATTGGCCAGGCGCTGCAAAAACCGGCCGTTGCCAGGGTGGTCTCGCGCGTCTCTTGCCCGGCATTCGTCGCCGGAGATTATCGGAGGTTGTATTTTGGGCATCGCAGTTGGTATTATTATACTTTGGCCGTATCTTTAAAAACGCCCGCTTTTGAGCCACAGCCCAGCCTATATATGCAACCATCTCTTTAAAAACCGTTCCTTGGCAAAAGCAAAAACGATGAAAACTCTAACTATCCGGGCTCTGCTGACGAGCCTTTTTATTATCGATTTCCTCCCGATTTACGCCTTGGCGGCCGATGAAAACAATTTCGTTGTAGAAATGCAGCCGACGGCAAATTCTTTCCCTCTGGTTCACAACGGCGAGAGCGCTGTAATCCTTTTCGATGCCGCCGACGCTTCGGTAGTAAAAATCGCGGCCGAGGCACTGGTTAAGGACATCGCCCTTGTCACCGGCGCTGAACCGGACATTTGCACCAACGGCGAAAAACTTCCAAAGCTGGCCGTCATTATTGGGAGCATGGAAAAATCCCGCTTTATCAAGGAATTGTGCAAAGCAAAAAAAATTCCCGCCCACCGGATTCAGGGAAAATGGGAGACGTTCCTCATCGCCGCGGTGGACCAGCCGCTTAAAGGCGTCGAGCGGGCGCTGGTCATTGCCGGCGGCGATCCCCGGGGCGCGGCCTTCGGCGTTTTCGAACTATCAAAGCGAATCGGCGTTTCGCCCTGGTATTGGTGGGCCGACGTGCAGCCGGAAAAACGCGAAAGCCTTTTCATCGGTCCCCGCATGATGGTCTCCGGGCCGCCCTCGGTCAAATACCGGGGAATATTCCTCAACGACGAAGACTGGGGACTAAAACCCTGGGCAGCCGCAAACATGGACGCCGACGTCAAGGACATCGGGCCGAAAACTTACGCGAAAATATTCGAACTGCTCTTGCGCCTAAAGGCCAATTTCATCTGGCCGGCCATGCACTCCTGCACCAAGGCCTTTTATTATTACAAGGATAATCCGATAGTCGCCGACCGCTACGCCATCGTGGTCGGATCGAGCCACTGCGAACCCATGCTGCGGAACAACGTCAACGAATGGAGCCATAACTTCAAGAACGAGTATGGCAAGGCGCCGGGTGCGTGGCGCTACGACACCAACGAAGAAGAAATTTACCGCTACTGGGACGACCGCGCGGCCGAGTCGGCCGGGTACGAATCGGTCTACACCATGGGAATGCGGGGGATTCACGATTCGGATATGCCCGGCCCAAAAGATGATAAGCAAAAAATCGAACTACTCAACAAAGTCATAGCCGACCAGCGGAAAATTCTGGCCTCCAGGCTGCAAAAACCCATCGAGCAGATCCCGCAGATCTTTTGTCCATACAAGGAGGTTTTACTCTTGTATCAGAAGGGCATCGATTTGCCCGACGACGTGACCATCGTCTGGGCCGACGACAACCACGGCTATATCCGCCAACTATCGACTCCCCAGGAGCAACTCCGCTCCGGCCGTAGCGGCGTGTATTATCACCTCTCCTACTACGGCGCGCCGAGCGATTATCTATGGCTTTCTTCGATATCGCCGGAACTGATCTCTTATGAGATGACAAAAGCATACGAGTTCGGCGCCGACCGGCTGTGGGTATTCAACGTCGGCGACCTGAAGCCCGCCGAGGCCGAGCTCCAATTCGCCATGGATTTGGCCTGGGATGTAAAGCAATGGCCGCCGGAAAAGGCCCATCAGTATATCGAGCACTGGGCCGCCGAGACCTTCGGGCCGGATTTTGCCCGGCCCATCGCGAAAATAAAAAGCGAGTACTATCGCCTGGCTCAAACCGGCAAGCCCGAGCATCTGGATCTAATCACCTTCACCCGCGATGAGGCCCAAAACCGCTTGAAGGCGTACCAAAAGATCGCCGCCGAAGCGACCGAGCTTGCCCAAAAAATGCCCGACCGGCTCAAAGACGCCTATTTTGAATTGATTTTGTATCCCACGCTCTGCGCATGCCGCATGAACGAGAAATTCATTTACGCCGCGATGAGCAACGATCCGAAATCGAGCGGGGGCGACTCGGCCGGCGAGTATGCGAAAAAGGCGCAATTCGCTTTTTCCGAAATCCAGAGGCTCACTAAAGTCTACAACCAGGAAACGGCCGGCGGAAAATGGAACAAGATGATGGATTGGAAACCGCGCAACCGGCCGGTGTTCCGCATGCCCCAGGTTTCCGAATCGTCCAATGCCATACTCCCCTCTCCTTCTGGGAGAGGGGCCGGGGGTGAGGGCGCTGCGGTTAAGGAAGCTTTTCGGCAGGATTCGCCGCTGGCCGTTATCAATGCCGCCGATCTAAATCTCCCCTCTCCGGGCACCGAACGAAGTTTGGTCGGGAGAGGGGCAGGGGGTGAGGGCGCAAAAGGGGAGCCGAACATCCGATTGATTGATGGCCTTGGCGTAAGCGGTTCAAGCATCACACTGCTTCCTTTCACAACCCCCAGCATATCGGACGACAATGTCGCCCAAGCCCCGTTTGCCGAATATGAAGTAAAACTTCCGGCAGGACAACGAATCATCGAAGTAATTTGCACCCCCACCGAACGAATCCACGAAGGCCGCGGCCTGCACTACGCCATATCCATCGGGGACGGCCCGCCCACAATCGTGAACGTCCACTCCGCCGCCGAAACACCCCAATGGAATAAAAATGTTATCCGTGGTTACGCGGTTGGCAAATCTACCTATAATCTCGATAATGAAGGACCGGTAAAACTTCGCCTTTCCCTGCTCGATCCGGGCTTGCTCGTCAGTCAAATCAGAATTTACTAAAATGAAGCCTGCCATGATGAACATCAAACACTTAAAAATAAAATAAGGGGCTCCACAAAACCTCCCCTCTCCGGGCACCGAACGGAGTATGGTCGGGAGAAGGGCAGGGGGTGAGGGCATTTATAAAGGTTTTGTTAACAATCCTAATTTAATCAAAGGAGACTACTATGAAAAAAACTTCCCAAATTTGGTTGTACCGGGCGGCATGGTGTTTGGCGATTGCCGTCGGCGGCTGCGGCGGCAAGGCCATAGTGCCCTCTTCCTACAGCACGTTCACCGACGAGCTGAATGTCTTTACAATCCAATATCCGGACGGATGGTCTGCCGATGGCGGAGGCCAGAAGGATTATTCCTGGGCCAAGTTCTCCTCCGGCAGCGCCCAGATCGAAGTGGATTCCGATCTGGCCACGCGCGTGCTGCTGAGCCAGATCGCCGTAACCGGCCAAGTTCCCTCGACCAGGCTGGGGTCTTTTGATTCCGGGAAGGCCGCGGACAAAGCCCACTGGCTGGAAACAAAACAATTCACCGATGAAAGGGCCGTCAAGGAGGAAAAACCGGTGCGGGTGCAAATGAAATTGGGCGACGGATTGAAATCCGAGTTTACCGGCTCATCCGCCTTCGGCACCGAATTCCGCGGATACCGGGCGACCGGCATGCTCGATAACAAGCGAGTCCGCATCGTCTGCCAGTGCCCGGCCGACCAGTGGGAAACCCTGAAACCGGTTTTCGATAAAGTGATTTCCAGCCTGGATGGAAAGTGATTTAAGCGGCTTTCATAATTCAGGGATCCGTATCGATTGTAACAAAAACGTCAGCCGCTCGCGTGCCGCTGGCTTTGCCACTGCGGCGCCTGGAGCACACATCGCATTTATTTAATGCGAAAACTCATAAGAACGGAAATACGTCGGTTTTAGTCAATTCATTCCCGATTTCGCGCTTTCGACATTTCGTAGTCAGTATTCAAAAATGTTTAAAAATAGATTAGCTTAAAGAAAAAAAGTCGGCAGATGTTACCGGCCCTTGTTCAAGAAGCCCCCCCTTTCCCTATGCGGTAAAATGACGTAGAAATGGAAAATCGTATGAATCCTTGGTTATCGCTATTATTGCGGCCGTCGGCGCCGGGCGTCTTTTAAAAGGAGATCCGAATGAAAGGTAATGCCGAAGTTATTAAAAAGCTCGATCAGTTATTGGCCGAGGAACTTACGGCCATCAATCAATACGTGGTCCACGCTGAGATGTGCGCAAACTGGGGCTACGACCGCCTGCACGAGGCCATCGAAAACCGGGCCAAGCAGGAAATGAAACACGCGGAAAAACTCATCGAGCGAATAATTTTTCTTGAAGGCGCCCCCACGGTCAGCAAGCTCAATCCGATCCACATCGGCCAGGAAGTGCCCAAGCAATTTCAATCGGACCTGGAGTCGGAACACAACGCCGTCCGCTTGTACAACGAGGCCATCCACATAGCCGACCAGGCCAACGACGCCGCCACCCGGGACATTTTGGAATCGATCCTCAACGACGAAGATCGTCACGTCAACTGGCTCGAGGAACAGCAGGACCAGATCGCACAGATGGGTGCGCAGTTGTACCTGGCCCAACAGATCGGCGAATAGGCGGTTTCAGGCTAAAATCATGGGCAGGGGTTTTAGTTCGCGTTTTAGCGGGTCCAGCGCCAGGCCCAGTGCTTCCAGGGTGAACGCGCCTAAAAGCGTATGGTCGCCCTTTTCGCCGAAGATCACGTCAGCCACTCCAACTTGATCTTTGTACTTGAAAAAAGCCCCGCCTTTCTTGCGTGTGATTTTCGATCCGTCGGCCAGGCGGAAAGATTGTTCCGAAATTGGTTTAATGCCCAACTTTTTCAAAATCGATGCGGGCACAACGGAATAAATCGTCCCGGAATCGATAAGGAATTCCACTGGCTGCGTAATCTTGGGTTTGGCCGGATTACCCACATTGATTTCAAGAACGGTTAAGCCCATAAATATGCTCCCTTTACTTTTGCTCATTATATTGTAGCATACCTACCCAGAAATGAGAATTGGCAATTACCATTGCGTTACGAAGCTATTGCAGTGAGGGCAAGTCCGATGAGCGAATACCAATTCATCCATTTCCTGGCGATTGACAAGCCGTTAAATGATAAACAGTTGGCTTTCATGCGCCGTCAGTCAACTCGGGCCGAGATTACCGAGTGGGAGTTCACGAACGAGTACACTTTCGGCGACTTTCACGGCAATGCAAAAGAAATGTTGCGGCGCGGATTCGATATCCATTTGCATTATGCCAACTTCGGCATCCGGCGATTGATGATTCGCTTGCCAAGCGGACTTCCGTGCGATCGCCGCATGTCCAACAAATTCCAGGTCGACGATTGCGTGGAATGGATCGCCGACAAAAAAGGTAAAGGCGGCATTCTGGATATTTACCCGGAGGCAGATGCGGGAACATACGAAGAAGAGATTTTTGACGTTGACACATTGCTCCATAAACTCGTTCCGATCCGCAACTTATTGATCAACGGCGATTTGCGGCCTCTTTACATTGCCTGGCTGGCATGCAACTACGACGAGAAGTCGATGGAGCCGCCCGTGCCGGCTGGATTGGGGAAGTTGACGCGAGAACTAAAGGCGTTGGCTGAATTCTACGAACTGGACAAAAAATTTCTCGCGGCAGCCGCAAAGCGGTCGCCGCCGCTGGGCAAAGCATCCGATATCGGCGATACAATAAAAGATTGGATTGCCAAGCAATCGCAAAAAGACCTGCGCACACTTGTAGGGAAGTTTTTAATGAATGAAGCAGCCGAGATTCGCGCTAAAACGCTGTCTCGCATCCGTGAACAAATGGGGGCAGTGACCTGGCCAACCGCGGAACCGACACGCACTTGGGCTCAGTTGCGCAATTAAATAATCAAGCCTCGAAAAAATAGATCATAAAAGAACGAAAAAACACGGCAACACAAGCACAGCAATGTCACCATTTAGTTGATAATCTTCAAACGATTAGCACATCACAACAACACTGCTGGGCAAGCAAGCAGTGACACCCAGGCGAGTGCAGCCTCCACTCTCATTAGGTGGGGATTGCTGGATGATGAGATTTTTGCTATCTTGGGGTAGTTCTTGGTGTGCTTGTTCGAAGGTTCTTTCGCGATATTCCTGTTTTCGAAAAGGTAACATCATGGAATCTGACAAAACTCCTGAGAAACCGAAATCCAACTCCCCTCCCTGGTCAGAACCCGGCTTGCTCCCGTTCCTCGGTCTCTTTATTCTACTTGTTCTACCGTGTACTGTTGGCGTTGGGTGCTGCTATGTTTTTAAGATATCTTACTGGTGGACGTTGCTGATTGGGTTTGGCATATCCTGTTTCTTCTCATTGATTATTGATGTGATTATCCGCTATTGTTATCCTTCTTACTATTCATATTTTTATAGGTCTAGTGGATCAGGAATTGGGGAGCCAGTTTGTTCTCGTTGCGGTGCTCGACAGTCGAGTTGTATGTGTGGCCAGGGGTGAATAAGTCTGCAGTATCACTTTCTACAGTTTGGCTAAGTACCATAGTCCAGTTTCCGCCGGGTGCCACTTTACGCCGTTAACCTTTTTTGATAATCAATTTTAAGTTGTAGTGCCAGCCGCCGGGTGCCACTTCTGGCTTGTCCAGCAGTGATTTTCAATTCACTTCTTTGACTTTTCCTAGGCCGGATTCCTCAATTTTCCCGATTAATTTTTTGTTTGAAATTAAGCCAGTCATTTTGTTGCACTCCAATCCTTGAATACCAACCTCACACTGCACTGGCAGAGCCAGTGGCACGCGCTTTGCTCAGAATGACGCTTTAGAACTCTGAATAACGCTTCAGCACTCAGAGTTATGCTGCGTTCAGAATGACAGCCGGGTTTTCATGGCCGAAGCGCATGTCTCATGAAATTGAAAACTGTTTACAGTAAACTGTGAACAGTAAACAATGTACGAAGTACGAAGTACGAAGTACTGAATGCTGATCGCTGAAAGCCGACCGCTAAATTACAAGAAAAAAATCCGGCGACACCTACTCTTGCGCTTTTGGCACTAGCAATCGGCTCCGAAAGCTTAACTACCGTGTTCCCAGTGGGAACGGATGTGGTATTTCGAAAATCGTCACCGGAAAGGAGTGCGGCGATCGATTAAGACCTGGGTGTTTTGGTTTCAGTGCGCTGGATGTACTGCTGGGCAAGCCAGCATTAGCACTCGGCGTAAAGTGGCGTCCGGCACAAAAAAATTCCAATATTTTTCTATTTCCGACGAATTACGCTTATATGTCGCATACAAACAAGACGCTTGAGATTTTTATATTTGCAATCTTTTTGGTATCTTTTTGAGGGAATCATTATGACAACATTAATTCGGGCAATTGTAGCCCTTTCGATCTTTATTACACCGACTTTTATATACGCCCAAAAACCAAGACAAGACATTACGGGCGAATATTTGTTAAAAACCGAATGGGGAGGTGGGGATCCTTTTAACAAATTCACGCCCGATAACCAGTCGCTAGGCTGCCATTCGGTAGCAATCGCGCAGGTACTCTATTATCACAGACTGACTCCTTACGGAATCGTCAATTATAAATGCGGCAAAGGATATAGTATCGAAGAGGACTTTTCAAAATATCATTTCAAATGGGATTCATTTGTTGAAAAGTTAAATGATTCAAAAAAGAATGAAACAAATGATGAAACTGCGAAGTACATGTACCTCGTGGCCACGGCCATCAAAAAGGATTTCGGAACCGATCAATATATTAAATGCGAAGACCAGCACAAATCCCAGGTCGAAGAGCATTTCAATTGCATCTACGATTGCCGATTGAAAAAATTCAATACTATCTCTCTCGACGTGTTCCTCGAAAAAGACGGCTTTTACCCAGTTATCAAACAAGAAATAGATCTTAAAAGACCGTTGGGCTTTTACTACAGCAACGAGAACGGTTCGGGGCATGCCGTCGTAATAGACGGTTACGTCGTCAAGGATGGGATTTTCTACGCGCATGCCAATTTTGGATGGCAAGGCAAAAGCGACGGCTGGTACAATATGATCGAAGCCTTGCCAAAAGACATAAAACTTGTGGCGCTGATAACCATCAAGCCGAAGAAGTCAGACGGAAAAATGTAAAGTCTGATCTTTACTTCACCCGACCTCTTCGGGTACCGACCGAAGGTTGCTCGGGAGAGGCGACAATAGGGCCAAGAAACAAAAAATCCGGCGACACCTACTCTCGCGCTTTTGGCACTGGCAATCGGCTCCGAAAGCTTAACTACCGTGTTCCCAGTGGGAACGGGTGTGGCCTTTCGAAAATCGTCACCGGAAAGGAGTGCGGCGACCGGTTAGGATCGACGCACTATATTTCTAAGTGGGGAGTGGATAGTGAGTAACTACCTACTACATACCAGCCATCAACGAAAGCGGTAAGCAGATGGTGAGTCTGTTTTAATAGTTCATGCCACTAATAGCATCTTTTCTTTTACTCACTTTTTTTCACCCTCTGTGAGTGCGTTAACTTGGCCATGGCCGCCATTACATGTTCTTCAGACCCTTGGTAGCCACATAATTCGAACAGCCACCACAAGTTCTCTCCGGCTAGAGTTGAATAGAATGCTGCAACCGCCTCATCTTCGATATACCCCGCTTCTTTTAGTATCAGCCAAGATTGGGCCCAGCCTCTCAAGAAACCTCGGGTAATGTCCGAGCCAAATCGCTTCGGGAGATAAGATTCGATTACAAATCGGACATTAACCCGCTCACGTTTCATCGTGTCCGGATGCTGAAGATTGTCGAAGAACTGCTGCGTATTCCATCTGCGTATAAACTGTCCCGCCCGCTCGCCATGCAGCTTATCAATTGCCAATGATCTTAGCAGATCGGAAATCGCTTCTGTGCTTTCGCCCGTCGGATGAAGCACTTGATCGCCGACCCGAAAGTGCTCCAATTGGATGCGATGTCCGATCTCATGCAGCATGCATCCTTCCCATTGCAGCGATGCCGGGTCTCGTGGGTGCCACGAAATGAAACCGTGTTGGAAAAGTTCCTGTCCTTTGTCGCTCGCCCACAATCCCGCCGGTTCGATGTAAAAATGTTTCGCCTCGGTCAAGGGCGGTTCGCGGCCGATCCAATCGGCGTAGATCGAAAAAACCTCCTCCAAACGCCGCGACAATTCAGCCGTTCGCTTTTGATGGCCCCGAGGAGAGTGGATTGTGAAATGGGTCGTGGTTACGGTGTCAAATTGGTATTGAAGCTTCGGATCATCCAAAACGCCTTCAACGACCTGAGTGTCTCCCCATGGTCCTAACGGCCATTCGACACGGAACCAAGCTCCCTGCGGCAGATCTCGATCGACTTGAAAACCAGGATTCTGATGCCGATCAAAAGTGGTCGAGTAAATCTGGGGACCGTTTTTCTCGGCGGACACGGTTATCGGAATGCTGATCTTTGAGCCCTCGGGAAAGTACCAGAAAATCCTATTGTCGTGGGCATCGATAACTGGGTCCAAGAGAAACTGAGTCCGGCCGAGGGCGCTGCGCCCCAGAATCTGAAGCTGGGCTGACAATCTTCCTCCCGCCTTCAAACTTACAGTCTGGTTTTTTCTCAAATCGAGCCCTCGCGGGTATGACTCGTAGTGCCAAACATCGGGCTTCGGAAAATGCACCCAAAATACATAGTTTACAAACGGCACATTCAGGTATGCTTCCCCTCGTCCGCGGATCATGAAGGAAGTATGACCGAAACGGCGCTCCAGGTCTTGTTCGGGAAACCAAAGCTGCCATTCAATAGGACCTGGGCGATCGTCGGGGCCGAGACTATCGAATTCGATGTGCGACAGGCTCATTTGGCTGGCTCTACATTCCAACTTCGCTCGCGGATTAAACTTGGGTGCGAACAAGAAATAACCTTCCTGTCTTTCGGCAGGACGTCTAACCAGGAACAATGCGATCTCCTCGGTAACATTCGAGCTTATGCGGCAAGTTCCTTTTGATGTAGCGCCAATTTCCGGCATGAGACAATTCGGCACCAACGCGGCAGGCGAGGCATAGATGGAATCCAGTTCGGCTGCAACGTTAGTCCGATTCCAAAAAGAAACCGTCATTGACTGCGACGGAATCGGTCGCAGTTGCACGGTCGTGTCGGAATCGATATTTACAGTCTTGACTAGAAAGAGCCCTCGGCCGCTAACAGGGCTATTGTAGATCCCGCCCCCACCAGCCACTATTATCCAACGTCCCTTGGGTATTCTCAGGCTTGCGTTGCCGCCAGCATCGCTCTTAACGAAATCATCATGCGGGTAAGCCAGCGGCCAGTCATCAGAGTAGACCTTAAGCGAACAACCTTCCACCGGTCGATTGGATTCATCCACTATTTGGATGCGGATAGCAACATGCCGAAATTCCTCAACTCCAGCCCGACTTGCCATCGGAAGTCCGAGTCCAAACCCTGCCAATACCCAAAAAACAATGCTTTTTCTGCAGTTTTTCAGCATTTTTTATTACCCTTGAAAAAAACGGCCTCGCATGAATTGGGCCATGCTTAATCAAGTTAATATACCCGCGATAAGTTTTTGGATTATACCGAAAACTATTCACACCATTATAAACGTTAATGAGGTTTTGCTGTAAAACTGTGAAAAAAGCGATAAAGGCAGAGGATGGAAGGTGGAATTAGAGCTGACTATGGATGGCAGGCAAGAATCAATGCATAATGCAATAGTTATAATGTGGAAAGGCGAAATGTAAACTGTTTACCGTGAACTGATAACTTTACGGCAAGAAATAAAAAAATCCGGCGACACCTACTCTCGCGCTTTTGGCACTACCATCGGCTCCGAAAGCTTAACTACCGTGTTCGGAATGGGAACGGGTGTGGCCTTTCGAAAATCGTCACCGGAAAGGAGCGGAGGCCCCAATCGTAAAGGGGCGGACCGCTAAAAAGCTGTCAGCCGTCAGCCATCAGCCGTCAGCCAAACAAGTTTTTCTGGCTGAAAGCTGAGAGCTGAATGCTGATAGCTAAAATGGCGTGGTAAGAAGTGACTTCCTAAACTTTTTTTCCAGCTCTTAGGAGCGTTGGATACATGCGGCCAAGCGTTCGTCCGTTAGTACCGGTTAGCTAAACGCATTACTGCGCGTACACATCCGGCCTATCAACCTGGTAGTCTTCCAGGGGACTTTTGCGGATTACTCCGCGACGAAACCTGATCTTGGAGAGGGCTTCACGCTTATATGCTTTCAGCGTTTATCCTTTCCGTTCATAGCTACCCAGCCGTGCCGCTAGCGCGACAACTGGAACACCAGAGGAACGTCCTTCTAAATCCTCTCGTACTAAAGAAGAACCTCCGCAAGTTTCGTGCGCCCACAGCAGATAGGGACCGACCTGTCTCACGACGGTCTGAACCCAGCTCACGTACCACTTTCATTGGCGAACAGCCAAACCCTTGGGAGCTTCTCCACCCCCAGGATGTGATGAGCCGACATCGAGGTGCCAAACCGCTCCGCCGCTATGGACGCTCGGGAGCGATAAGCCTGTTATCCCCGGAGTACCTTTTATCTGATGAGCGATGGCCCTTCCATACGGGACCACCGGATCACTAAGCCCTACTTTCGTATCTGCTCGACATATACGTCTCGCAGTTAAGCACCCTTTCTACCTTTGCGCTCAGCGCCTGATTGCCAACCAGGCTGAGGGTACCTTTGGACTCCTCCGTTACAATTTTGGAGGAGACCGCCCCAGTCAAACTGCCCAACTGGAAATGTCCTCTGCCCGGATATACGGGAATCAGAGTTAGAACTAAAATATGCCCAGGGTGGTATTTCAAGGTTGGCTCCACCGATGCTGGCGCACCGGCTTCAACGCCTCCCACCTATCCTACACAGAACATATCACAGCCCAATACCAGCCTACAGTAAAGGTTCACGGGGTCTTTCCGTCTCGCTGCGGGAACGTGGCATCTTCACCACGGCTACAATTTCACCGGGTCACTGGTTGAGACAGTGCTTCAGTCGTTACGCCATTCATGCAGGTCGGAACTTGCCCGACAAGGAACTTCGCTACCTTAGGACCGTCATAGTTACGGCCGCCGTTTACCGGGGCTTCGGTCGCAAGCTTCGCCCGCCTTGCGGCGGACTAACCTTCTTCCTTAACCTACCGGCACCGGGCAGGCGTCAGACTCTATACATCCACTTGCGTGTTAGCAGAGTCCTGTGTTTTTGATAAACAGTCGCTGAAGCCGATTTACTGTGACCGCCAGGAGCGTTAACCCCCGACGGTACCCCTTATTGCGAACTTACGGGGTCATTTTGCAGAGTTCCTTAACCAGTGTTCTCCCGAGCGCCTTAGACTACTCGTCTCGCCTACCTGTGTCAGTTTTAGTACGGTCGCCAAGTTTCAAAGCTGAGAAGATTTTCTTGGACGTCCTTTGGATGACTATCGGAACATAATCGCCTTTGTCCCGGCTTAAAGGCCGGTTGCCGCGGATTTGCCTGCGGCGGCCTCGCTGCCAGGCGAGGGACATTTCTAACCGTCCCCTCACCCGCTAAACGCCGTCCCTCCATCGCTCCACTTGGGCGGCGCAGGAATGTTGACCTGCTGTCCATCGTCTACGCCTTTCGGCCTCGACTAAGGTACCGGCTAACCCTGGGCGGAATTACCTTCCCCAGGAAACCTTAGGCTTTCGGCGAACAGGATTCTCACCTGTTTTATCGTTACTCATTCCGGCATAAGCACCTGAAGACCCCAACATCGCTCCTTTCGGTACGACTCGTGTCTGATCTTCAGCGCTCTCCTACCACTCTTGCGAGTCCACTGCTTCGGTGCCGGGCTTACTCCCGTTCATTATCGGCGCAGAACTGCTTGGCCAGTAAGCTGTTACGCACTTTTTAAATGGTGGCTGCTTCTAAGCCAACATCCTGGCTGTCACTGCAATTCAACTTCCTTAGTGACTAAGCCCGACTTCGGGACCTTAGCAGATGATCTGGGTTGTTTCCCTCTCGACCCTGGAGCTTATCCCCCAGAGACTGACTCCTGAGATAGTCGCACCGGTATTCGGAGTTTGGTTCAGCAAGGCAGTCTGGGAAGACCCCTAAACCGATTCAGTATCTCTACCCCCGGTGCGTAGTGGCTCAAGGCTATTCCTAAAAATATTTCGGAGAGAACGAGCTATCCCTGCGTTTGATGAGACTTTCACTCCTCCCCACAAGTCATCCCCTCGGTTTTCAACCCAAGTGGGTTCGGTCCTCCACGCGGTATAACCCGCGGTTCAACCTGCTCATGGGTAGTTCACGCAGATTCGCGTCCACCGCCAACGACATTGTCGCCCTATTCAGACTCGGTTTCCCTATGGCTCCGGTCCTTAAGACCTTAACCAAAGCCGCAGACGGTAACTCGCCGGATCATTATGCAAAAGGCACGCCGTCACACTTTGCGGATAAATCCGCCATAGTGCTCCGACCGCTTGTAGGCACACGGTTTCAGGTTCAGTATCCTCCCCTAGCAGGGGTTCTTCCCATCTTTCAGTCGCCCTACTGAGTTCACTATCGGTCGTCAGGGAGTATTTAGCCTTGCGGGATGGTCCCCGCAGATTCAATCGGGATTCCACGTGGCCCGACCTACTCAGGTACCTCTCGAGAGACTATACAATTGCCGCTTACGGGACTGTCACCCTCTATGGTCCGACTTTCCAGACGGTTCTGCTAATTGATAGTTTGGTAACTCTCATGTGAGAGGCCCTACAACCCCGCAGAGGAAAACCTCCGCAGTTTAGGCTCTTTCCTTTTCGCTCGCCACTACTGGGGAAATCGAGTTTTCTTTCTTTTCCCACGGTTACTTAGATGTTTCAGTTCACCGTGTTTGCCACATGCACCTATGGATTCAGTGCATGTCAGTTCGGGTATCCCGGGATCAACGCTCGTTTGACAACTTCACCGGGCTTTTCGCAGTCTTCCACGCCCTTCTAAGCCTCCTGACGCCAAGACATCCCCCGTGCGCCCTTAGTAGCTTGGCCACATGAATCCAACGCTCCATTTTCGTAGGACGACTTTCAAAGTCGTCTTACTAGTCTGAAGCCGATTCATGGGTTCGCTATCGGAATCGTGCATTCGATTCCATGTAACGATTGCTCTTCGACCCTTGATATGAATCCACAGACTCCTATCAAAGGTCATCTAAGTGCCTCGGAACCGCTTGGGATGTAAAATAGGACGATTTTAAAAATCGTCTTACAAAAGCACCCTTCGCGGATCAAAATTTAAGATGCCACTTCATTACCACAACCAAATTGTCAAAGATCGCCGAAATTATGCCTTATTTAGCCCCCGGCGAATTAACCGGAGGCTTTTTTTAAAGCCTTAATCTCGCTGTCAGATCGACAGGGGTCGCGTTCCAAGGGCTTGCCATACACAGCCTTAAGGGAACCTGACCCCTGTTGATCTTTATAGGGTTATACCTTCGCCCAAATTGGCGAAACCTTGACTCTATCAGGACCCGAAATGGGTGTCAACGTCCAATAAATCTTTTAAATGTTTTTTTTCCCAATAAATTTCAGGGGGGAGGATATTACCTCATATCTACTATCTTTTTCTCTTTGTAATACTATTATATCGGTCTGAAAACCGGAAACAACCCACCCCGAATTCACAGACTTTTGCCGCTATTCACTTCATAATGCTTTCCGCTTGCGAATCACATGCCAGGCCAATCCCAAACGCTCCAGCAACCGGATCTCCATATACGTCACGTCGATTTCCCACCAACGATGACCATGCCGGGCACTGCTGGGAAATGCATGATGGTTGTTGTGCCAGCCTTCTCCGTAAGCCAGTAGCCCTACCCACCACAGATTGCGGCTGTTGTCGTCGATCTCATAATTTTTATAGCCCCAAATATGCGAGGCGGAATTTACCAGCCACGTGACGTGCATCACCCACACCAGCGCAAGAAAACTCCCCATAACAAAAACGACATCCCGATATAAAAATTCCAACCAATCCAGCCGGCGAAAAGAAGCGCCGCTCCCAAGGCGAAGTGCCAGAGCAGATACGTCTTGTCCAGCAATCGCATAAAGCCGTCTTGCGACAAGTCTCGTCCATACAAGTGCATCATCTCTTGCCAGTCGGGATCGCGGGGGCGGGGAAAGAGCCAAAGCACGTGGCTCCACCAGGCCCCGTCGTGCGGCGAATGTGGATCGCCTTCGGCATCGCTGTTGAGATGGTGTTTGCGATGCACGGCCACCCAGGTAATCGGCGGACCTTCGCCTGCCAATGCGCCGCAAAGGGCGATCAACCTTCGAAAGAAACGGTACGTCTGGAAACTCCCGTGCGCCAACAGCCGGTGATAGCCCAAACAAATGCCCAGCCCGCCGGTGATCCAGGACAGCAATAAAAATATCCCCAATGCCTTCCAGGTGAAGAAAAACGGCGCAGCCAGTGCGCAAACATGCACTACGCCTATCCACAATACGGCCGGCCAATCCAATCCGTTTGCCCAGCGATGCTTACGATCTGGCAACCAAGGATTCGGCTCCACCCTGGTTTGATTGGCAACCGGCATAACATCGGTTTGTGCCGAAGCAATTGTTGCACTAGTTAACGTTTCCATATATATACTGTTCCTTTCGGCAAATATTTTTGTTATGAAGCAAGTCTGACGAGCGCATATCATCGATTAAGAATAAGCCTCTCTAAAAGTAATTCTCCTGTCCTATGCTCACAAAACGATGTATATAACGTGTACAAAAAGTAAAACTTATGTAAATATGGCGACCGCCGCCGAGAAAATCGATAGCGGCGAGAATGATAAGTCGGCAGGTACTAATTCACTGCCCGTCGGATAGATTGCACCAAGCCGGGCATCGTGTATTGCTCCGCTTCAGCGGCCGGTTCGTAACCCAGTTTGCGCAGGGTTGTCGAAGTCACCGGGCTAATGCTTGCTAGTTTGCTGTGCCGCAATTTATCGCCGAAAAGATTTACAAGCGCCCGGGCAATCGAAGAACTGGTTACTGTGATCCAATCAATGCTTCCGGCTGCAAGTTTTGTAACAATATCAGGATCGGCTTGGTCCACGTCGCTGCTTGTATAAGCGACGACCTGCTCCACGATTGCCCCGGCCGATGTCAATTGTTCCGCCAGGATTTCCCGTCCCCGGCTGGCGCGAATCAGTAAAAACCGTTTGCCCGACGCCTGCCCGGAGAGCGATTCGGCCAGCGATTCCGCGCGGAACTCGGGCGGAATCACGTCGGCAAGCAGGCGACGCCGAAAAAGCGCGTCCGAAGTGGCCGGGCCAATCGCCGCCAGTTTCGCCCGGCGCAACTGGTCAAAATCGCCGCCAATGGCATCCAACCGCCCAAGAAAATATCGCACCCCATTGGCACTTAAAAAAACAATCCAATCAAATTCGGCCAAGCGATCTAAAGCATTATCGACCGGGCCCCAGTCCGGCGGATCGGAAATGCGAATCACCGGCTGATGCAACACCCGGGCCCCCAACTCGCCCAATTGCCTGCCGAGCGCATCGTCATCCCCGCCCGGCCGGGTTATCATCACCGTCTGGCCGGCCAGAGGTTTGGCGTCATGTTTTTCCTCGGACATTATAATTTTATTTCTTATCAGGTTTCGTCGGCGACCAGTGCGACTGGATAATTCGCCATTTTCCGTCTTTTTCAAGGGCATATACCTCGGTGCAATTCCAGCGATATTCTTTCCCCTTTTCTACGGAAATCAGGTTAAACGTAAGAACCGCCATATCTTTCACCGCCTGCACCTTGGCATTTGGCATTTCGTATTTGTCGGCATGGATTTTTCCACGGATGGACTCATATAGCTTGGTCAGATTTTCTTTTCTGTCTAGGCGTCGATCGAGTGTTGGATCAAAATAAACCACGTCCTCCGAGAACATATCAATAAAACCAGATGGATCGCCTTTATTCCATCTTTCCAGTGCGTCCCGTTCCATTTGAATGATTTGTTTCGCCAAAGGATCGTTTTCTTGCGATAAAATGGCTTTGCCCGCTCCCCAGGCGGCAATAGCAATGGCAAAAACAAGTAATGCAACAACGGTTCTCATAATGTGCTCCCTAATAGAAAGTACTCTGCGCACTTTAACGCATAAGCCCAGGGGTTGCAACCCGTGGGCTTGAATTTACGATCCCCGATTCTCGATTCCCTAAGCAAAGCGCCGACGGACGATTTGGCGGACCTCGTTTAGCCAATCGGTGCGTTGCTCGGGCGTGCTCAAGATTATCGATTCAAAATTGCGGCGGTAAAAATCTTCTACGCCGCAGAACCCGAAGACGCAGGTCTTCCAGAGGTTTTCCAGGGGATCGCCGAATATACGCAGTTCATCTTCGCGCGGGGTGTTCGAGGTGGTGAAGACCACGGCCTTGCGGCCTTTTAGAAGCCCGTTTACGCCCTGGGCAGTGAATTCATAGGTCACGCCCTGGCGAAACACCCGGTCGAGCCAGCCTTTGAGTATCGCCGGAGGCATGGCCCACCAGTTCGGATGCACGATCACATAACCGTCGGCCGCCACGATTTCTTCGCAGTGCCGCTTAACAACCGGATCGAGTTCACCATTGGAAAGAATTTCTTCATGCGGCAAAATGGGATCGAATTTTTCCGCGTACAGATCGTGATAAATAATCGAATGGCCGGCCGCTTTGAGCTCCTCCACCGCTACGGCGGCAATGGCGTGGCAAAAACTTCCCTGGTGCTGATGGCCGATAAGAACAAAGATTTTCATGGTGGGCAGTGGATAGTGGGCAGTGTTAGTAGGACGACTTTCAAAGTCGTCCTACGGTCACCGCGAAACCGCAAGCGGTTTCCCGAAGCTATTCATCCATCATCCTTCATCTCTCATCCCTCATCGTTCCCTTACTTCACGTTCATATCGCAGCTCAGGCCGCCGGAGGCGTGCAGGTAAGCTTGGCGGACGTAGTCGGCCACCATGCGGTCGGCGCTGAATCGCCAGGCCAGAGAGCTGATGGAGTTCATCATCCGCTTGATCCAGGCCCGGGGCAGGCCGTCCACGTCACGATCGTAATATAAGGGGATAACTTCTTTAATCAGCACCCGCTGCAAATCAGCGCAATCTCGCGAATCGGTAATCTTCTCGTCGGCGTGATGGGTTCCCTTGCCTATGGCGAAGCCGTTCGAGCCGTCGTAGGCCTCGGCCCACCAGCCGTCGAGGACGGACAGGTTCAAGGCCCCGTTGAGCACGGCTTTTTGCCCGCTGGTGCCGGAGGCTTCCAAGGGCCGGCGTGGATTGTTCAGCCACACGTCTACGCCCTGGATCAAGTGCCGGCACACATTAATGTCGTAATCTTCGACAAAGGCGATGCGCCCGGCAAAGCGGGGATCGTGCCGCAGGTTGGCGATGCGCTGAATGAGTTGTTTTCCGGGGTCGTCGGCCGGATGGGCCTTGCCGGAAAAGATGATTTGGATCGGCCGTTCCGGGTCGTTGACGACCTTTGCCAGCCAATCCATGTCGGTAAGAATCATGGCGGCCCGCTTGTAGGTGGCGAATCGCCGGGCAAAGCCGAAGGTAAGAATGTTGGGATCGAGGATGTTCCGCGCCGCCTCGACCGCCTCGTCGCTTTCGCCGCGCCGCCGGCACTGCCGGCTCACCCGCCGCCGGACAAAGGCCAAAAGCAGATTTTTCAGGGCGTAGTGCGTTTCCCAAAGCTCGCCGGGATCGACGTCGTGGATCATCTGCCAAACCTCGGGCTCGCCCATGCGTTCCATCCAAGTGGCGGGGAAATAACGGTCGTACAACTGTTGCATACCGCCAGCCAGCCAGCTTTGAATGTGCACGCCGTTGGTAATATGCCCGATGGGTATTTCCTCTTCCACGTGCCAGGGCCAGAGATGGGCCCACATCCGCCGGGTGACGTGCCCGTGCAGGTTGCTTACGGCGTTTGCCCGCCTGGATAGTTTCAAGCCCAGCACCGTCATGCAGAACGATTCGTGGTCGTTCTGGGGTTCCACGCGCCCCAGTCCCATGAGTTGGTCCAGCGAAACGCCCAATTCGTCGCGCAGGGGGCCAAGGTGTTCTTCCATAAGATTCTTGTCGAAGCGGTCGTGGCCGGCCGGCACGGGCGTATGAGTGGTAAACACCGTATGCTGGGCCACGTCGCGCAAGGCAGTGTCGAAACTCATGCCGTCGTCTTTCATCCGCTCGCGGATGGCTTCGATGGTGGCGAACGCGCTGTGCCCTTCGTTAAGATGATAAACGCCGGGGCTGATGCCCAAGGCCCTCAAGGCCCGCACGCCGCCCACCCCGGCCACCATTTCCTGGCGGATGCGGGTGCGGTTGTCGCCGCCGTAGAGCCTGGCGGTAAGTTCGCGGTCCTCGGGCGAATTGCTGGGCACGTCGCAATCCAAAAGATACAAATTCACCCGCCCCACGCGCATCAGCCACACCTTAGCCAGCAGCCGGCCGGTGCGGGTGTCGATGCGAATCGTGATCGGCTTGCCGTCGGTGCCCATGGCCGGTTCCATGGGCAGATTCTCGACTTTTGTATCGATGTATTCCTCGTGCTGCCAGCCGTTTATGTCCAGATGCTGCTTGAAATAGCCTTGATCGTAAAAAAGTCCGATGGCCACCAGCGGCACGCCCAGACCGCTGGCGCTTTTTATGTGGTCGCCCGAAAGCACGCCCAGGCCGCCGGAATATACCGGCACCGACTCGTGCACGCCGAACTCCAGGGAAAAATAGGCCACCGGCTTCGATCCCAACACCCCGGCGTGAGTCCTGCCCCAGCGCGGCGTTACGGATATATATTCTTTCAGCCGGCGATAAGCCTGATTTATGCGGCTGTAAAGCACCAGTTCGGCCGCCCGCATTTCCAGGCGTTCAGGGGTGAATTCGGAGAGCAAGGCAATTGGATTATGGTCCAGTTGCCGCCAACGGATGGGGTCGAGATCGCGAAAAAGATTAATCACTTCCGTATGCCAACTCCACCACAAATTTCGCGCCAAGGCTGTACATTTTTCATAAAGGTTTTCAACCGAACGCCCAACCGGCATCGGCGACAGCGACGAACGTGCAACAACCGTTTCGATCTGGCTCATACTAACCCGTTTGTTTTAAAAATACCCGTATGATTGTGGAACACTAATATTATATCGGCTCGAATTTGTTGACGCGACCCCACCCGGGCATGAATAATCATGCTTATTGATGATTTTACTGAGGTTTACGACTATTGCAGAAAACTCAATGTCAACGTATCATGCGCGGTTTTACATATTAGGGTTCAGGGTTTAGGTATTAGAATGATGAGCTTTTTCGACACGGAAATCCTACCAAAACCAAGGGGTTGCATCCCGCGGACTAAAAATCGTCTATTGCCCAGTCTCCTATTGATGGAATGAATGTTACTACCCATTGGAGGCATCCGGCGAGCCAATCCGAGCACAACTAGTAGTCGGCCAATACTTAAATTGTGAATGTTGGGATGGCAGTTGCACTGCCATCCCGGGGCGACAGTGCAACTATCGCCCCAACATATTCACAAAGTTAGCTTTGGCCGACTACTAGGCAAAACGCCCGATAATTTAAACCAAGCGAAGGATCTTTTATGACAGATCATCATGTTCAAGTACATTGGCACGATCATGCGGTAACGCGGGAAGAGCGGGAAAAACTCAACCGCCACAGGGGATGCGTGATTTGGTTTACAGGCCTGAGCGCTTGCGGCAAAAGCACCGTGGCCAACCTGCTCGACCACAAACTGCATAGTTTTGGCTTACATAGTTTCGTCCTTGACGGCGATAACATCCGGCACGGCCTGAACGCCGGCCCAGGGATGCTCAAAGGGCAGCACGGAGAAGAGTATGCCAAGCGGTTCGGGCTGGGCTTTTCGGCCCAGGACCGGGAGGAAAACATCCGCCGCATCGGCGCCGTGGCCAAACTTTTCAGCGATGCGGGGATTATCGCCATCACCGCCTTTATCAGTCCATATCGAGTGGATCGAGATCGGGTGCGGGCATCGTTGCCAAAGGGCGATTTTATCGAAATCTTTGTCGATGCCCCCCTGGAAGTATGCGAAGCCAGGGATCCCAAAGGACTTTATAAAAAGGCCCGACTGGGGGAAGTCAAGGGATTCACGGGCATTGATGATCCCTATGAACCGCCGCTTAAACCTGAGCTTGTCCTGGACGCCGGCGCCAAACCGGCGGAGATATTGGCCGAGGAAGTGCTAGCATACCTAAGATCCAAAAATATCCTGGACCGCTTGCCGGCCGGGCAAGAATGTTAAATCTCCGTAACATATCCACGCCCGCATAGGCGATGCCATGTCCACGCTAGCGTGAACATATTGCGGCCTCTTGTCTCAAGGCGGGCAATGTCCCTCTAATTTGCCTTAATTACCAGCATTTTAATAGCATTTCCCCTTGTACAAACCAAGTCTCACCAACCACTTTTGCCCCACAATTAGCTTTAGAGGAAAACCAAGGCCTGTTAAATCAAATTGGCAAAGCAGGCAGAGACCCAAAAGGCTCACCCACATGAATTTATCAGGAAATAGAGAATATGCTCTTTGTGGGGTTGACTTTAATTGATTTTTGGAGCTAAATTATGAGTCGTGGGACAATCGCAACTTTGATCCCGGAATAGGTTGTAAAGCTCCGTGTGACAAGGTTGATCGCCGTTGGGGATCAGTTGGCAGGCGTCTCAGTCGGGCCGGAACGTAATTATCGTCTGACTGTTTTGTACGACGGCTGGCTGAAAAAAGCAGCGGCGTGAGCGCACGCAAAAGCGGGCGCGGAATCGGCGTGAGGAGCTTGAATTGGATGACTGCGACAGCGATTAACGAATTACATGCGCGGGCCCAGGCGGCATTGGCAAACAGCCCGTTCTTCGAATTGCACGAATTACAGGTCGAGCAACGTGATGGCACGCTATTTATATCCGGCAACGTTTCCAGCTTTTACCACAAGCAATTAGCACAGGAGGTTGTCCGTTCGGTCTGCAAAGGAATTGAAGTGACCAATTCGATTGAAGTGGAATTGGCCGAATGAGTTGTAGGACGGATTCGTATTCCTTATTGGCGAATTGAAAAATCCGTCCTCCAGCCAAAATTAAACGCAGACGCGCGGAACGAACCTGGATGGCGTACATACGTTGGAACACGGAAGTTCCTGGGCGTTTCTGCTGACGCCGCTTGAAGGGATTGCTTGCGGCGATCGAGGAGAAAGCCATGGAAGATCAGCCCGCCTCGGCCGGATTGGCCTTGCGCACGTTCCGCGATTATCTGCCGGAAACCTTGGAAGAAGCCGAAGAGTTGGCCGCCTCGATTGAACGGGCAGTGCAACAAGAGACGGGACACGGCGTCCGCAACCTGCGCGTCGTGGTCGATAACGACTCGGTCGTGCTCAAAGGCCGCTGCGACAGCTACTACTGCAAGCAATTGGCCCAGCACGTCGCCATGAATCTTTCGCACGGCGAAAGGCTTGTAAACGGAATCGAAGTGCTGTAACCGCCGCCGGTTGGTTATTATCGAAATTGCGACGTATGGAATGCATCGCATCCGGTCGGCGCAGGTTCCCTTCATAAAAAGCCTTATCCTTGATATACTGGTTGATATCAAGGTTTCACCCCAGGGAATCCCATCGCCATGAAATGCTCCTCCCGCCGAAAATTTTTAAAGCAATCACTCGGACTTGGCGCCCTGGCCCTGGCCGCCGGGCCGCTGAGCGATTCATTGTTGTTCGCCGCTGAAAAACCGGGCTCGAAAATGAAA
Source organism: Pirellulales bacterium (assembly GCA_963838495.1). Lineage (GTDB taxonomy): Bacteria > Planctomycetota > Planctomycetia > Pirellulales > Thermoguttaceae > JBEKIK01. The sequence continues at coordinate 62,345 of CAWIRC010000003.1, forward strand.
ATCGGGCTGGTCACGTTTCGCTGGGGGCAAGACTGGGACTTGCCCACGCTCCTGGCCAACTGCGAAAAAGCCCAAGTCCTCGGCGTCGAATTGCGCACTGGGCATAAACACGGCGTCGAGCCCGCTCTCGGCGCCGCTGAAAGAAAAGATGTGCGGAAACGGTTCGCCGACAGCCCGGTGATCTTTGTCGGGTTGGGCACCAACGAGTGCTTCGATAGTCCCGACCCGGCCAAGCTCGCCCAATCCATGGAAAAGGCCAAGTCTTTCGTCGTGCTCAGCCACGACTGCGGCGGCAGCGGCGTAAAAGTCAAGCCCAACGATTTTCATCCCGATGTGCCCCGCGAAAAAACCATCGAGCAAATCGGAACGTCGCTAAATGAACTGGGCAAATTCGCCGCCGATTACGGGCAGTCGATCCGCCTGGAAGTCCACGGCTCCTGCGCCGAATTGCCCACCATCAAGCAAATCATGGATATAGCGACCGAAAAAAACGTAGGAGTATGCTGGAATTGCAACGACGAAGATCTCCGCGGCGGCGGCCTGGAATACAACTTCAACCTGGTAAAAGACCGCCTGGCCGATACCGCGCACGTGCGGGAACTGAACGTCGGCAACTATCCCTATCAGGAACTCATCAATCTGTTTGTGAAAATCGATTACCCGGGCTGGATCATGCTGGAATGCCGCACAAATCCCAAAGACCGCCTGGCCGCGATGATCGAGCAGCGGGAAATCTGGCAAAAAATGATCGCCAACGCCCAGGCCTGATCGCCCGGTTTAGCCCGGGAGCTTGCTCCCGGTGATATTGACTGCGCTACACCGACCCAAGTTCCGCCATAACCCGGCACCCAACGACCGCCGGAAAAAGCCGTTTTGCCCTTATTGCACCCCGGGCATCAGCTTCTTGATGGGCTTTGTCAAAACGAGCATGCGCTATTCCCGCCGCGGACGTGATCAGAACGATCAGCAGGAACCGGCCAGGCATTTGAGGGACCGACTCTTCGGAAAATGCCCCTGCTATCAATCCGGCGCAGAGGTTTCCCAACGAGGTGGCCAAAAACCAAATGCCCATCATCTGCCCCACAAGCCGCTGCGGGGCTAGTTTTGTTACCGAACTCAAGCCCACCGGGCTAAGGCAAAGCTCGCCCACGGTATGTAAAAAATAAGTGGCGATAAGCCAGGTCGGCAGGACTTTCTCGCCCTCCGCCACATACACCGCCGCCCATGCCATAATCGCAAATCCCAAGCTTAAAAACAGCAACCCAAGGCTGAATTTCACGGGTATGGATGGGTCTTTTTGCCGCCGCGCCAAATACACCCATAGCCCTGCCGCCAAAGGCGCCAGAATAAGAACAAAAGCGGGAGGAATCGATTGAAACCAGCTTGCCGGCACCTCGTAATTCATAAAACCCATGTCTCGATTGGTGTGTCGTTCGGCAAACAGGTTTAAAGTCGATCCGGCCTGTTCGTACCCCGCAAAAAACACGGCCGAGGTAATAAAGAGCACCGCTATTACGGCGACCCTTTTCTTTTCGACCCCGTCCAGTTTGCCGAAAAGAAACACGTAAGCGAAATACAACACAGCCATCGAGATAATGACATAACTTGTTCTTTCCGCCAACCATAATGGATCGATTTTTACTATCCCAGTCAAAACCAGGACTATGACTCCCGTTAAAACCGCCAATCCTGAGCCCAAAAGCAGCCAGTCATTGCGTCCGGTTGGCCGGGCAGGATCGAGCCGTTTGCCGGCGTCTCCTAGAATAGGCGCAAAAATGCGATATTGGATCAACCCAAAGACCATGCCTACTCCGGCGGCGGCGAATCCATAGTGCCAGTCGATTTGTTTGGCAAAGTAGCCGCAAACGAGCGGTCCGATCATCGCGCCGAGGTTGATGCCCATGTAGAAGATTGTAAAGCCGGCGTCGCGTCGTCCGCCGCCCTCGGGATAGAGCCGCCCGACCATGGCGCTGATGTTGGGTTTAAGCATGCCCGTGCCTAGGATTATTATCAGCAACCCGAGAAAAAAAGTATTGTCCCTAGGCACGATCAAAGTGAATTGCCCGAGAGCGATCAGAATCCCGCCCCACCATACCGTCCGCCTTGCGCCCAACAAACGGTCGGCGATCCACCCGCCGGGCAGGGCCGCCATGTAAACACCCGCTACGTATAGTCCGTAAATGGCCGTCGCCGTTTTGTCGTTTAAGCCCAGCCCGCCTTTTTCCACTAGTGCCACCATGTAAAGCACCAGCAGCGCCCGCATGCCGTAATAGCTGAACCGCTCCCACATCTCGGTGAAGAACAGCACGTACAGTCCGCGCGGTTGGGCCGATGCTTTCATGAGTCGGTTATCAGTTGTCCGTTATAAGTTGTCAGTGATCAGTGGGCAGTGTTGGTAGGACGACTTTCAAAGTCGTCCTACGGTCATCGCAAAACCGCACACGGTTTTTCTGCCACAATTCATCCCTCATCCTTCATCCCTCATCCTTCATCATTCTGCATTCTGCATTCTGCATTCTTCATTCCTGCCGCGGCTCAACGCCCAGCAGGTTGCGCACGAAAAAGTCCTGGCGGCGGCGCTGGCCGTAGGGCGATTCGGCCGAGCCGTGCCCCCGGCCCGGGAATATCAAGAGCTCAAAATCCTTGTCGGCCTTGATCAGGGCGTTGACCACCTGCATCGTCGAGGCGGGGTCCACGTTTTCGTCCATTTCGCCCACGCAGAGCATGAGTTTACCTTGAATCTTGGCGGCGCCGGTCACATTCGACTGCGCCTCGTATTCCGGGCCGACGGGCCAGCCCATCCACTGCTCGTTCCACCAGATCTTATCCATGCGGTTGTCGTGGCAGCCGCAATCGGAAACGGCGACTTTGTAAAAATCGCCGTGGTCGATAAGCGCCCGGGTCGAACTTTGCCCGCCCGCCGACCCTCCGTAAATGCCTACGCGGCTTAAGTCCATATAAGGATATTTCTCCGCCGCGGTCTTGATCCACAGTATGTGATCGGGAAATCCGGAATCGGCTAGATTCTTCCAACAAACGTCGTGAAACTTCTTCGAGCGGTTCGACGTGCCCATCCCGTCGCTCTGCACCAGGATGAATCCCAACTCGGCCAATATCTGCGGCGAATGCAGGGGGCTGAAAGCCTTGGGCACAAAAGCTCCCTGCGGTCCGGCGTAAATCAGCTCGATAACCGGATATTTTCTCGATGGATCGAAAATCGTGGGCCGATAGATCACCCCGTAAATATCGGTCGCGCCGTCGCGGCCCTTGGCCACGAACCGCTCCGGGATCTTCCATCCGGTCTTGAGCAATTCGCTCCAGTCGGCCTCTTCCAATTTGCAGACCAAAGAGCCGTCTTCCATGCGGCGAAGTTCATTTACCGGCGGCATGTCGATGCGCGAGAATGTATCGATGAAAAATCTCCGATCGGGCGAGAATTTAATCGTGTGCGTCCCGTCGCCCTCGGTGAGCATGGTCAGGCCCGTGCCGTCGAAATTCACCCGGCAGTAATGGATGTAATACGGATCCTGCCCGGGCCGAATGCCCCCGGCATAGAAGTATATTTGCCGTTTTTCCGGGTCCACCTTTTCCACGCTGCGAACGACCCACTCTCCCTTGGTGATCTGGTTTTTCACGTCGCCGGTCTTGGCGTCGTAGAGATAAAGGTGATTCCACCCGTCTCGTTCGGACATGCAGATGATCTCGCCGCTCTCATCGAGATACCGCAGAAATTGTTTGCCGGAATAATCGATAAACGTGGGGCTCTGTTCCTCGACCACGGTTTGCACTTTGCCCGTGGCTGCGTCGGCGGCAAGCACCCGCATCACTTGGTGGCCGCGCTGATTGTGGTGGAACATGAAGCGGCTGGAATCGGGATCCCAATGCACGTCGCTCACGCTCCATGGATTGGGGAACAATTCATCGCTTATGGGAATGTGCTTCCGGCCGGCCACGTCGAATAATTGCGGCTTGGAAAAGGGGATTTTATCGCCCGGCTTCAGGTAATCGTACGAATGCAGCTTGGGCTGAACCTGGTCCTTGGGCGAAGATTCGACGTAATAGACCTTGTGCTCGTCGCCTTTTTTAGTCCGCAGGACAACCAGTTTTTTTGAATCGGGCGACCAATATAACTCCCCGGAATATTCGTCTTCCGGGTTCCCGTCGTCGCTTAGTTCAGTCTCTTCGTGCGATTCGGCGTCGCGCAGATATACATTGTGATCCTTGAAAAAGGCCGCCCACTGGCCGTCGGGCGACGTGGCGCTTTCCGACCTGGGACCGCGGTAGCGGCGCCCCTCGGGCGGATCGGGAATCTTTTGATTGTCGTCTATTACCGCCGAGCCCGCCTGTTCCTCGGCCTGGAATATGCCCAGTGTTTTTCCCTGCGGATCGGCCGCCAGCCACACGTGCCCCGCGTAGGTATGTTGCACCAGTTTATCGCCCGGCTTGATTTTGCCGTACGAATGTCGCCTGCCTTCCTCGTCGAGCCAGAAGATTTCCACCTCGGTCTTGGTCTGGTTGATAAATGTCAGCGAGGTTTCTTCCCCGGCCGGCCCGCTTCGCCGTGGAAATCTCCGCGGCTCGGACGGGCGTGTGGGTTTTTCCCCGTCTTTTGCCTCGCGCAGCTCGTAAGTTTGCAAATCGCATCGCCAGATCTTGCCCGCATTGTGCACGAATACGGCGCTCGCGTCTTCATTGTATTCCAACGTGTCGATGGGCAGCCTCTGGGCGTCAACTTCCTTCTCCAGCGCCTTGCCCAGCGCTTTTGCCATTTTTTCGTGGTCAAAGGCCGGTTCGCGCGTGCCCTTTACTGCGTCGACTAAAATGAATTCACACTCGCCCCCGCCCCATTCGTTGCGATACCAGAATCGGGCATTGTCGCCGTACCAGTTGGGCGTTACCCGGTTCTTGAAAACCTTGTTGGTTGTAACTTTTCGCAAGCCGTTGGCCCGCTCGTAATCGGCCTTCGTGCCTTGGGCCGGAGATGATGCGCATAAATTCAGAAAAACCAGAATTGCCAACGCGTAAATTGATAATGCGTGTCTTTTCATGGAAGTTATTCTCGGTCTGGTTGTTTAACCCCGGGATACCGGCAGAATAGGACTTATGTGACCAATAGGACTTATAAGACTCATCGGTCACATAGGTCCTATCATGATTGCGTATATTTATCGCGCTCTGCTCAACCGCTCGCGCACCAATTCAGGCAGATACTTGACCGGCACCGAGGCCGGGGCCAGTACCGCTTCGTGGTACCGCCCCAGGTCGAATTTATCGCCCATCTCCCGCTCGATTTGCTGGCGCAGGCGGTACATCGCCGTTCGGCCTATGAAATACGTGGAAAGCTGGCAGGAACTTTGCTTGGAGCGGATGATCTTCAGCCTCGCTTCGCCCTCGGACTGATACGCGCCGTTGACCAGGAATTTCAGGGCCTCGTCGTCGGTCATCTCGGTGCAGTGCATTTTATAGTCTAAAATGGCGTTGGCCACCGCGCGGAGATAGAACTTCTGCTGTGTCAAACGCAGGGCCAGGCTCCCGTCGCCGTAGCCCTGGTCGAGCATCATCTGCTCGGTGTAAACCGCCCAGCCTTCGACATACACCCCCGATTCCAACACCCGGCGCACAAGCGATGGATTCCTATGGGCATACTCCAATTGCACAAAATGGCCGGGATAAGCCTCGTGAATTGTCAGAATCTGCATCATGTGTGAGTTGTATTCCTCCAGCAAGGTTTCCACGCGCTTGGCGTCCCAATCCTTGGGCGGAGGGCTGACCGCGTAAAAACTTACCGCCTTGGGATCCAAGGGCGGGGCCGGCTCGCAATAGGCCGTCGAATTGCCGCGCTTGAATTCCGGCATCTCCACGACCTGGCAATTGTCGGGCTCGGGCAGGCGAACAATATCATGCCCCGCAATGAACGTCTTGATCTTCTGCACGTTCGCCCGGGCGTTCGGCACAAGGTCTTCCGGCTTGCCGTGTTCCAGGCCGATCTTCTCCAGCACTTGTTCGATGCAAAAGCGGCGGCCCTCGGCGTCGTCCGGCGGCAGCGCCTGCTGCGGGAAGTAACGGCTCCAAAGCTGCCTGGCGATAAGATACATGTCGCGCTCGACGCGCGTAAACTCCGACTCGGCCTCGGCCAGGACCTGCTCGGGCGTCACGTCGGCCTCCAGATCGAGCCGCAGCTTTTCCGCGAATTTCTCCCTTCCCAACCGCCACTCGCCATGCGCACGCGGCAGCAGGTCTTTTTCCAGAAATTGCTGGTATTGCTTTAAGGTTCCCACGAGCGGTTGTGCGGCTGCTTTCAAGGCGTCGATTTGCGGCGTTTCGCCGGCCAGTTGAAAGATATCCCGCTCATAAAAACCGATCGCCCCCAGGTTCTGCTTGATCGCGGTTTCGGTAACTGCCGCCGGCGGATTTTGCAGGCTCCGCCGGGCCTCGGCAATCGCCTCGGGAATGAGCTTCATGCGGGCGATCGAGTTCGTTATGTTGGTTTCCTTGGGCAGCGTGGACTGCGTGAGCGGAACGTATACGCTGTCGTTAATATAAGCGTTGTACGTACGGGGATCCAACTCGAACGGCCGAATATTCTCCGCGTTCCAAATGAACGACTTGAGATGAAGTTGAAATATTTCAAAGTCGATCTTTCCGTCCCGCGACAGATTGTCGTAATCCACCTGCCTGGGCAGTTCTGCCAATGTTTTGCGCCATGTTCGACCCAGTTTTTTCGGGCTTGCGGTGAAATATCGTCCAGCAGATTGTCGTAACGGTGCTCGCCCAGCCTGGTGGCGTCCAACGGCCGCAGTTTAAATGTTTCCTCCAGATATTGTTTAAAAAAAGCGTTGAGCCTGGCGTCGGCCTCTTCGGCGAAACCCGGAGATAAACCGACCGAGAGAAGACACAGCGTTGCCATAATGTTTCCTATCAATATTATTCTCATATTACTTAGCCTTGCTGTTTCGGATAACCTGAATGTGCCTGGACAGCTTGATACAAATGCCGTCCTATGCAGTTGATAATAGATCTATTATAACCGGTATTCGTCGTATATAATACTTCTTGTAAATGGGTAACTATTTTAGGCAATAACTTTTTTTTAAATTTACGACAAGGGCTATCGGATACATGAACGCGATTTTTAAGAAATGGATTCTGGGTTTGGCAACGGCATGTGTTTTGTGGTTGCCGTCGCCTGTTTCGGCGCAATCGGGTTTGTTCGAGGGCAATCAAGGCGGAGGATTCTTCGGCGCAGGCGCCGACGCTAAAGACATTGTCAAACTGGATGCCCGCTTCACCCCGCCCGCCGGCAACAGGCTAGCCATGTTGTTCATCACCGCCGATATCAAACAGGGCTGGCACATTTATTCCATCACCCAGGAGCCGGGAGGGCCGATCCGCACGAAAATTGATCTGGTCCCGTCACCGCAATATCGGCTGGCCGGCGAGTTCCAATCGCAGCCGCCGCCGAAAAAGGAAAAAGAACCCGACGCCTTCGGCGATTTGCCGATCGAAAGTCATTCCGGATCGGTAACCTGGTTCGCTCCCTTGGAATTTTCCCCCGGCGTTGACCCGGCCTCGCTGAGGATCGAGGGAAAGGTGACGGTGCAGCCTTGCGACGCCAATGCCTGCCTGCCGCCGCGTGATGTGCCGTTCAGCGCCGTTCTCGGCCGCGGCATTGATTTGTCGCCGGAGCAAATCAAAATGCTTTCAGTGTCTAAGCCGTCTTTGCCTGGGGGAGGTACGATTCAAATTCCGGCATCTCAAAATGAATTGCCTAAACAAACACTATCCCCCATACCGGCAGTCGAACAATCCGAAAAAAAGGGATTGGAATGGCTTCCATTTTCAACGCCATCGTTCAAACAATTCGCCGGACCAATGTTCGACGAGCAAATTCTCAAACATAATATTCAAAGCCGCCTGCAATTCACAAGCTTATGGCGGGAAATGCTGCTGGGCTTTCTCGGCGGCATTATTCTGAATTTGATGCCCTGCGTGTTGCCGGTAATCGGATTGAAAATCATCTCCTTCGTCGAGCAATCGGGAAAAAACCGCTTACACGCCTTTATGTTGAATGTGTGGTATTCGGCCGGGCTGATCTCGGTCTTCCTGCTCCTCGCCGCGCTGGCCGCTTTTAACAAACTGGGCTGGGGACAACTTTTCATGTTCCCGGCCTTTAACGTAGCCATGGCGGCCGTGGTGTTTGTAATGGGGCTCAGCTTTTTGGGCGTGTGGGAGATTCCCATACCCGGTTTTATCGGCAGCGGAAAAACAGCCGATCTGGCCCAGCGCGAAGGACTGTCCGGCGCCTTTGCCAAGGGCGTCGTGACGACCATCCTGGCCACCCCCTGCACCGGACCTTTCATGGCCTCCGCCTTGTTTTGGGCGGTAAGCCAGCCGCCGCAGATCACCTTCCTGGTTTTCGCCAGCGTGGGGTTGGGCATGGCCAGCCCTTATCTCTTGATCGGCGCATTTCCCGAACTGATCCGCTTTCTACCAAAGCCCGGCGCCTGGATGGATACCTTCAAGCACATCATGGGCTTTGTTTTGATGGCCACAGTGGTTTATATTTTTACATTTTTAGAATGGCCGTACGTCGTGCCCACCATCGGCCTGCTGATGGCCTTTTGGGCGGGATGCTGGTGGATAGGCCGCACCCCGTTATACGCCGAGCCAAGCGCCCGATTTCGTGCCTCGGCGCAAGCCGGCATTTTCGTCGCCGTGATTTGGATCTTCATGTTTCCCGGACTGAGCGGCCTTAGCGGCGGACGTATAAACTGGGGCGGGCTCTACGACGTGATGAACGGCCGCTTGAACGAATCTTACCAGCGCTGCGTCCAACGACATTGGGAAGATCTTCAACGCCAAGGTTTTACATTGGTCCGGGACGCGGGCATATTGCAGCCGATTAACAACTCCGGTGGGCCGAAAACCATCGTCGTCGATTTCACCGCCGATTGGTGCGCCACCTGCAAAACCCTGGAGGCAACCATTCTTAATACCGATGCCGTGCGGCAAACCGTTCTTCAAAACGATATAGTTTTAATGAAGGCCGACTGGACCCACGAAGATCCCCAAGTCACGGCCATGCTTGACCTGCTGGGCGCCCGGCAGGTGCCCACCTTGGCCATTTTTCCGGCCAATCTGTCCAACGATCCCATTGTTTTCCGCGGCTGGTACGGCAAGCAAGATTTGTTAAAGGCATTGAATGATGCCGGAGCGTCGAAAAAAGCTTCTGAGCTAGAGATTCAGGGTTCAGCGCTATAATAACGTTTAACGCTATAAAAAATTTAACCCCCGGTGATTACACCGGGGGGGTTTTTACTTTCATCCTTCCTCCACAATCTCTAATCCCTAATCCCCAATCCCCAATCCCTCATTTCCCCCAAACGACGCCCCGCGGGCCTTTTTCCACACGCCCTATGGCCCAGCTTTTCAGCTTCGACCGCTTTAATTGCTGGCGTATGCTGTCGGCATAAAACGGCGCGACTGCCAACACCAAGCCGATGCCCATGTTGAACACCTGGTCCATCTCGGCCTGATCCACCTCGCCCAAGCGCTGAAGCCATGAAAAAATCGGCGGCGCCGGCCAACTGCCGCGCTCGATTATCACCTGCACGCCTTCGGGCACGATCCGCTCCAGGTTCTCGCACAATCCGCCGCCCGTGATGTGAGCGATGCCGTGCACGATGTTCTTGACCGTGTAGTAATTCAGAATTTGCCGCACCGGCCGGGCGTAGATTTTCGTCGGCTCCAGCAGCGCTTGGCCCACGGCTCGCCCCAGTTCCTCCACGTGATCGTTTATCGAAAGCCCGGCGATGTCGAAAACAATTTTCCGCGCCAGGCTGTACCCGTTGGAATGCAAGCCCGTCGACGCCACGCCCAGCACCACGTCGCCGGGTTCGATGGCCTTGCCGTCAATTATGTTTTTCTTGTCCACCACGCCCACGCAGAACCCGGCCAGGTCGTAATCGCCGGGGGCGTACATGTCGGGCAGGATGGCGGTCTCGCCGCCTAAAAGCGCGCAATCGCTTTGGATGCAGCCCGCCGTGATGCCTTCTACAAGCTGCTCCAGCAGGTCCGGATCGTCCTTAGGCATGGCCACGTAATCCAGGAAGAACAAAGGCTCGGCCCCGCAGCACAGGGCGTCGTTTACGCTCATGGCCACCAGGTCGATGCCCACCGTATTGTGCACGCCCATGGCCCCGGCCACTTTCAGCTTGGTCCCCACGCCGTCGGTGCAGGAGACAAGCACCGGCTGCTTGTACTTTCGGGCAAAAAGCTTATTTTCAAAATCGAGTTGGAACAGCCCGGCAAACCCACCCTCCAGCGGTATAACCCTGGGCGTGAACGTCCGCGTCAAAAGCCCCGGCAGCCTCGCCATCGCCTGGCGGTAAACATCCAGATCAACTCCCGCATCCTTATAAGTCGCTTTGGCCATTTGTTAATAATAATCAGTCCCCTCTCCCTTTGGGAGAGGGCTAGGGTGAGGGCTTTTCTTGGACAGGTAAAACCTCCGTATTTTAATGCACGGCCTGCGAATTGGAAAGGCTGCGGTAATTCTTCTTGACATTTTCCAACGTAAAAACTTATGCTAGAAGTCTTGAAAAACTTTTTTAGTCCGAATTAGACTTTCATATGCGTTATGAACACCCGATGCCCACTTTATAGAATAGTTGGAATAAGTAGCGGCTTGTTCACCGCTATCGGATTTATCGGCTTATGGATATGCAAGATCGTAAGAGATCATCTTGCAATGACCGAGAAACAATTCATGTCAACCAATGGCGGCAGCTTAGCAGTTTGGATACTATCGGCGTGTTTTATCCTTGGGCTCTGCGTTCTGTTTCCCATTGCTCTAATCTTTCAACGCCGCGCAAGAGTTCCTATACCAGGTCCAATTTTGCCCGACTGGTTGGAACGCGTGTTGATAGTTACCGTCTTTTGTATAATAGTCTTCTTTGCGGTTATTATTTTAGTTAATTTATTTCATATATGAATAAAGCTATGAAAAAAATGGCTCTATCGGAAGTAAAAGACGATCTTTCGAAATATTTGCACATTGCGGAAAACGAGGAAGTTATTATTACACGTCACGGCAAGCCCGCCGGGGTGTTGATCGGATTTGAAACGGAAGACGACTGGTTCGATTATCGCCTGGAAAATGATCCAAGATTTCTGCGGCGGATCGAGAAGGCCGGAAACAGCATCAAGTCGGGCAAAGACGTCAAATTGGAAGACGTGTAGGCAAAACTAAGGCAATATGCTAAGCTTATCGTGGTCATGTCGGGAGTTTATAAATACCGCAAATTTTTTAGACATTTGGAGTGATCTCGTAATTTAGCCGCGAAGCGGCGACGTATTGTAGCCAGGGGCGTCAGCCCCTGGGGAAAGGTTGTATTATCCATGCAAGCCCCGGAGGGGCGACATCGGACGCGGCAAAGAACAAATGTCGCCCCTTCGGGGCTTTCGCAGTTTTTAATAATTGCCTTGCCCCAGGGGCTGACGCCCCTGGCTACATTAATCCGGCCCTCCGGGCCTGATGATTCTTATTCACGCAAAAAGCTAAAACATCACATAAAACCGTAGTATGTCCGCGCAAGCGCGGACATGGCGCCCGCAGCAGTGGTTCTTTATTTTCATCCTACCGAGGAGTTTAATCGCCGTTATGAGAACAAGAGTTGGCCGATCAATTTTCACGTGTCCGGGCTGGGGAATTGCTGCCGCATGGATATTGGCGGCAGTTTGTATGCTTGCGCTGGCGGGCGGGGCCGAAAAAAAGGAAGATGCCGATGCGCCAGCGCCGCCCAAGGCCCCAAAACTGTCTTCTTTCGCCCCCGCCAAGGACCTGGCCGGTCAATTGCAGGATTACATCAAGGAAATCGATTCCACGCTGGCAAGCGAAGATGAGTACAAAGATTCGGAAGCCAAGATCGGCAGGTGCACGAACACGCTGGCGGTGATCGCGCTTTGCCTGGGGCTCGACGACGAAGACAACCAGTACAAGACCCGGGCCGCCGCGTTGATCAAGGCCGCCCAGGGGCTTGCCGCAGCCGGCGATTATCAATCGGCCAAAAAGGCCTTCGACGCAGTCAAGGCGGCCGCCGACGGCAAGATCGCAAGCCAGGAAAAATTGAAGTGGGAAAAGGTGGCCTCCTTGCCAGACCTGATGAAGCAAGTCCCCAATATCAACACCAAGCTGAAACGAAACATAAAGGGGGCAAAGTTCAAAACCAAGGCCGCGGAGACGGCGGGCTACACCGCGGCCATCGCCGCAATCGCCCAAGGTTCGATGGCCGACACCAGCGCGGCGAAAAATCCCCAAGAGATAAACGAGTGGTACCGATTTTCCGCCGCCATGCGCGATGCCGCCGGGGCGGCCAACGCCGCCATCCACGCCGGCAACGAGCCCGCCGCTACCGAAGCCATGCAAAAACTCGCCAAAAGCTGCAACGATTGCCACGCCGTATTCCATCCCGAGGCAATTCTCAAGGAAGAATCCGATAATAGCCCCTGACAAAATAGAGGCGGCAACGGCACACGAAGCGTGCCTGCTACACAATAAACGGATCACGGTGTGCTTGCCAAAATGGCGAAAAAATGGATAATCTCCTCTGACAAAACGAGGGACGGGAGCCCCTACTTAATCTTTTAGGAAACATACTATTATCGGCCGCATATTATGGGCCGCCTTCATGGAGATCGGCGAACATGGCGAAATTCACACACAATCCCAAGCTGCAAAGACTGGTCGGCGGCGGATTTTTGGAGCGCACATATATAAACACTCTTTCCCGGGTGCAAATCTTCTTATTGGGACTGCACAAGGAGCCCGAGGTCGTGCGGTTGTTAAAAAAAGTCCGCCGCGAGCGCCAGTCGCTGCAATTCGCCTACGAATCCTACACGGTGTATTCATTTTGCAAGGCCTACAGCCACCTGCCCGGAGCGATGGCCGAGGTCGGCGTGTTCCAGGGCGTCTCGGCCAAGCTGCTGTGCGAGGCAAAGGGCGACGCCGAACTGCACCTCTTCGACACCTTCGGCGGCATGCCGCAAAGCAGCACTGCCGACAAGGGCGTGCATCGCGTAAAGCAGTATCTCTGCTCGCTCGAATCTGTGCAACAATACTTGAAAGATTATAAGAACGTCTATTTCTACCCCGGGCTTTTCCCCGAATCGGCCAAGACGCTGCCCGAACGCCGGTTCTCCTTCGTGCACCTCGACGTGGATTTATACGAGAGCACTTTGGCGGGCCTGGAGTATTTTTATCCGCGGCTGATTACGGGCGGGGTCATATTGTCGCACGATTACTCCATCTTGGCGGGAGTAAAAAAGGCCTTCCAGGACTTCCTGCGCGACAAACTGGAACGGCCCGTGCAATTCCCTTCCACGCAATGCGCGTTGATCAAGTTGGCCTAAACCGGGCAAGTCATTCCAATCCCGAAGCTCACATCAGCCCAAATCGAAAGCAAGAAACGGGCCTAGGCACTTGCTTGATATTCGTCCCTACCATAGCAGAGTCGAGTTGAATACAGCCGCAACTAGTATAAACATAAGAGGTATATCGTTATAACACTGTCATACTAGTTTCTTCATGAAAACTCGCTAATTTCATGGCATCTGCTGACGATGCCGATAACAAGGGTGCGAAAGGCATTTTTCAGCCCCTCCCGTGCAACAACCGAAAAATAGTTGAACGCAACGGATGGAGGGCTTTTTTCTCGGCCTTTCACCTTGCCCTACAGACTTAAACTATATTTACATCAGGTTTAGCATGTCGATTGACGTAAACCAATGGTATGCTTGCCAAGTAGGGATGGCTCCAGGATATGGCACCGGGCTAAGTACAATGTTTGAACGTCCCGCAGTATTGAAGTTTGCACACCCACTTCCTTATGGTGCCATTGTACACGATGGGGGGGTGCAATTCGTGGTCTTTTCCCGCCGCGCAACGGCCATGCGGGTGCTTTTATACGACCATGTCTCAAGCCGCGAGCCTAGCCAAAGCATCGATTTCGACCCCGATTTAAATCGCTGGGGCGATATCTGGAGCATCTTTGTTCCGGGCGTAGGACCCGGTCAGCTTTATCATTATCAAGCCGATGGCCCCAACGAACCCGATAAAGGAATTCGCTTTGATCCCAATGCCCGCCTGATCGATCCTTATGCCAAGGCCCTGGCTGGCGATTTTTTGCCGGCCGACGACGGCCTGATCCGGCCGCCCAAATGCGTGGTCATTAGCGACGAGTTCGACTGGCAGGGCGACAGGCACTTGCGCCGCTCCTTGCCGGAGACGGTTATTTATGAAATGCACGTCCGCGGTTTTACCTGCTCGCGCACAAGCGGCGCGGATCATCCTGGAACATACCTGGGAATAATCGAAAAGATATCGTACTTGCAATCCCTCGGCGTGACCGCCGTGGAACTCATGCCGGTGCATGAATTCTCGCCCGACATCGATTGCTTCGGCCACAAACAGCAGCGCCCGAATTATTGGGGTTACGATCCCTTGGCGCTTTTCGCACCGCATCGCGGTTATGCCGTTGGCCCGGAGCCGGGTTGCCAGGTGCGGGAATTCAAGGAAATGGTCCGGGCCCTGCACCAGGCGGGCATCGAAGTGATCCTGGACGTGGTTTTCAACCACACCGCCGAGGGCAATGAATACGGGCCCACGCTGAGCTTCAAGGGATTGGAGAATCGTGTTTATTACATGCTGGAAAACGGGGGACGAACCTATCGCAATTATTCCGGCTGCGGCAACACCCTTAACGGCAACCACCCCATAGTCCGCGAATTGATATTCCATTGCCTCCGCTACTGGGTGCACAACTGCCACGTGGACGGCTTCCGTTTCGACCTGGCTTCCATTTTAAGCCGCGACCGCAACGGCGAACTGATCCCCAATCCGCCGGTGGTGGAATCCATCGGCGAAGACCCGCTTTTGGCCGATACGAAAATCATCGCCGAGGCCTGGGACGCCTCGGGCGCTTACCAGGTAGGCACCTTCGGCAGCATGCGCTGGGCCGAATGGAACGGACGGTACCGCGACGACGTCCGCCGCTTCTGGCGCGGCGACGAAAATATGGTCGGACCTCTGGCCACGCGCCTGGCCGGTTCCAGCGATCTTTACCAGTCCAGCGGCCGAAAACCGTACCACAGCATCAATTTCATCACCTCGCACGACGGCTTTACGCTGAACGACCTGGTAAGCTACAACGAAAAACACAATGAGGCCAACGGCGAAGGCAACCGCGACGGCGAAACCAATAATTTCAGTTGCAATTGCGGCGTCGAAGGCCCCACCCGGCGCACGGGCGTTGAAAATATCCGCACGCGGCAAATCAAAAACATGCTGGCCACGCTCATGCTCAGCCAAGGCGTGCCCATGATCCTTTACGGCGACGAGTGCCGCCGGACCCAGGGCGGAAACAACAACGCATATTGCCAGGACAACGCCGTTTCCTGGTTCAATTGGTCGCTGCTCGAAAAAAACCAGGCCCTGTGGCGGTTCTGCCAGGCGCTGATCGCCTTTCGCCGCGCCGAACCTAGCGTGCGCCGCACGAATTTCCTCTACGGCGAGCCCCCGCTTCCCAGCGGATTTCCCGACGTCACCTGGTCGAGTGCCGCCGGAGACACGGTCGATTGGACGGACGAGGAAAGCACCTTGATTTGTCTGCTGGCCGCCGCGCTGCGGGAAAATCCGCTCTCACCGGAGAATCATCACCTGTTGATGATGTTCAACGCCGGGATCGACCCGCAAGAGTTTATTATTCCCGCCTCCGTGGGACGAATCGCCTGGCGGAAGTTCATCGACACCGCCGCCGAAAGCCCGGCCGACATCTATCCTTTACTGGACGGCCCGCCGCCTCCGCCTAATGGCCGAGTGTCGCTTGAAGGGCGCTCGATGCTCGTTTTCATCGCCCCCGATGAAACAATCGTGTTTTGATGATCTATTCCCTCATAATCTCATATTTAGCCCCCGGTGAATACACCGGGGGTTTTGCATGTATCTTTATCCCGCGTTACAAACATAACGAATCTTGACTTAAAAATTCCTTTTTGTTCTACTTATCGCTTGCGGCTCATGCCTGTAGGGTGCGTGAAACGCACCATTCCCAAACACGCTACGCGTGAATCGCTGCAAAAGGAATTTTCATGGTACCGTGCAAAGTCAATTCCGTTCTCGAACTGGTTGGAAACACCCCGCTCGTGCGCATCAACCGCATGAATCCGGTTGCCGGCGTCGAGGTTCTGGCTAAGCTCGAAGTGCTCAATCCGGGCGGATCGGTAAAGGACCGCATTGCCTTAAGGATGATCGAGCAGGCCGAGGCCACGGGCGAACTGATTCCCGGCAAAATCGTGCTGGAGGCCAGTTCCGGCAACACGGCCATCGGGCTGGCCATGGTTTGCGCGGTCAAGGGCTACCAGCTACTGGTCACCATGAGTGAATCGGCCAGCGAGGAACGCAAGCGGATTCTCAAGGCCTACGGCGCCCAAATCCTTTTAACCCCCGGTTACCGCGGCACCGACGGCGCAATCGAAGAGGCCTATCGCCTGGCCCGCGACGAGCCGGCAAAATACGTCCTCGTCAACCAGTTCAACAACGAGGCCAACTGGAAGGCGCATTACGACGGCACCGGCAAGGAAATCTGGCAGGCCACCGGCGGAAAAGTCAACGTCGTCGTCCTTGCCATGGGCACCACCGGGACGCTGATGGGCATAACCCGGGCGCTGCGCGACCTGAATCCGGCCGTGCGCGTGGTCGGCGTCGAGCCCTTCAAAGGCCACAAAATCCAGGGCCTCAAAAACATGAAGGAAAGCTACGTGCCGGGCATTTTCAAGCCCGAGGAATTGCACGACATCGTCCACGTCAACGACGATTCGGCCTACGAAACCGCCCGCCGACTCGCGCGTGAAGAGGGAATTTTTGTAGGTATGAGCGCAGGCGCCGCCATGAAGGTGGCCCTGGACGAGGCCCGCACCCTGGGCAAGGGCACGGTCGTCGCCCTTTTGCCCGACGGCGGCGAACGCTATCTTTCCACCTCGCTTTTCGTCTCCGATACCGTGCCCGAGCCGCTTCGCTTCCACAACACCCTTTCCGGACAAATGGAAAAGTTGGAGCCTGTCTCGCCAGGAAAAGTCACCATTTATTCCTGCGGCCCGAGCCTGGACGGACCTCCCGACCTGGGCCTCTGCCGCCGGCTGGTCTTTTCCGACGTCCTCCGCCGCTATCTAGAATATCGCGGCTACCAGGTAAAGCACGCCATGAACCTGGGCGACATCGACGACCGCACAGTGCGCGAGTGCCTCAAAAGCGGAAAAAATCTCCGCGCTTTCACCGCCCACTGGGAAAAGATCTTCTTCGAAAGCCTGGATACACTCCGCGTCAAGCGGGCGCAGCACTACCCCAAGGCCAGCGAACACGTCGCCGACATGGTCGAACAAACCCGCGCACTGCTGGAAAAGGGCCTGGCCTACGAAAAACTCCGCTCCGTCTACTTCCGCATCAACAGCTTTCCCGATTACGGGCGGCTTTCCGGCATCGAGCCCAAGCGGATGCAGCTCGGCTTCATCGACCAACTACGACTATTACGAAAAGGACAATCCCGGCGATTTCGCCCTTTTCAAGCGCCCCACGCTGGCCGAACTCAAGGCCGGCATATTCTGGCCCACTCCCTGGGGCAACGCGAGGCCGGGCTGGCACGTCGAGTGCGCCTGCATGGCCGTCGGTTGCCTGGGCCAGCCGCTGGACATCCACACCGCCAGCACCGACCTCACCTTTCCCCACGGCGACAACGAGATCGCCATCGCCCGCGGCCTGCAAGACAAACCCTTTGCCAAGCTCTGGATGCACTGCGAAGTGGTCATGGCCGAGGGGAAAAAAGTAAGCCGCGCCGCCGGCAACGATCTAACCCTGGCCGAACTCCTGGAGCAAGGCTTCATCGGCCCGGCAGTCCGCTACTGGCTCTTGGCCGCGCATTATCGCACCGTGCTGAACTACTCCGCCGTCGAACTCCAGCGGGCGGCGAATTGCGTCGCCCGGCTGAACGAGTTTGTCGCCCGGTTGAACAGCGTTGCCGGCGGCCGGCAGAGTCCGGAAGTCGGCCAGGCCCTGTTTGCCACCCGCGCCGCCTGGCAAGAGTCTCTGGACAACGACTTGAACATGCCCAAGGCCCTGGGCCGGCTCTTCGCCTTCATCCGCATGGTCAACCGCCTGCTTAACGGCGGCGAACTCGACGCCGACCAGGCCCGCCAGATCCTCGATTTCATGCGCCAGGTAAATAAGGTCCTGGATGTCATCGATTTCCGCCCCGCCGAATCCGACGAAAGAATTTCCAAGCTAGTCGAAGCCCGCAACGCCGCCCGCCGCAAAAAAGATTTCCCCAAAGCCGACGCCCTGCGCCAAGAACTCCAGACAATGGGCATCCTCCTGACCGACAGCTCCTCCGGCACAAAGTGGAAACGATCCGTCCATAATTAGCGAGAATCAGTGTTCTTGAAACGCGTAAAGACGCGATTTGTTCGCATATTCATATAAACAAAAAGGGGTGACGGAATAACCGTCACCCCAATCATGTTTTTCAACTTATGGTCTTACCGGCTGCGGCGCCAGTAAATTCCCAGCCCCATGGCGGCCAGCATGAGCATTGCCCAAGTGGCCGGCTCCGGTACAGGAGAAATTCCTCCTGCAGCCGCGGGTTGCGGGCCGCCCGCGAGAGGATTAATTCTCAAGGTGGCCCCCGCGCCTATCGTCAAGGTGTTTACCCTGACGGAATCGGCGGTTACGGAGGGCATAGCCGTGCCGTTGCCGATATTAAGCGTACCGGTGCCGGAGACTGCGTGCAGGGCAACAGTCGAGCCGGCTACACTATTAATCTGCAGCGTACCAGAGTTGACTGTGGTGTTGCCGCTGTAGTTGACAGTAGAGCTGGTAATGATCACGGTGCCGGGACCGGGGCATGTCAGGCCGCCCCCGCCCGTGCTGCCGATACTTCCGCTCACGGTCATTATCGCGAGGGGATTCGCGGCATAGTCGTCGCGTGCGCCGCCGGCGTTGAATTGCCCGCCGCCGCTGCCAAGGGAAACCGCTCCGGAAACCGTATTATCGGTGCTGGCGGAATTCGACAAGGCGTAGAGCTGGCCGCCATGTAGAAGCGCGACGTTCTTGGTCAAAGCCGTGGTGAGAACGTTCATCTGCAAAATCGACCCGCCGGAGTTCTGGCCCAGGGCGGTTCCGTCCACCGTAACCGTGCCCGCATTGCCGAGCGTGGTTGTGCCTTGCAGGCTTAATACGCCCTCGTTGACATCGACGCTGCCCAGCGCGGTATCAACGTTGGCGTTCACCAACATGATCTGGTTGTTGCCGACCTTGGTAAGGGTGTAGGCGTTTCCACCCGTGTTCAGGGTGGGGTTTCCGGATGATGCCCGCAGGGCCCAACGACCTATAAATTCACTGCCGGGCAAACCGGAATTGGTGGTGACGGTCGTGGACTTGCCTCCAATCGTCGTATTACCGCTTAAGGTGACATTGCTCACATCGTATTGAGTAACGAGCGGCGCGTTAACCGTATTGTTATTGACGATCGCGCCGTTGCTGCTCACGCCCGCGCCTTGCACGGTGATGGGTTTGGCATAAAGCTGATGGACGTTGAGGTCCAGGGTGGCTCCATTGCCGATTGTCAGCGCGGCGGATGAGCTGCCCAGGGCGCTGTCGTTGCCGAGGATAATTGAACCGCCGCTGATCGCTGTGGTGCCGGTGTAACTGTTAGATGAGTTAAGGGTCAAGCTGCCCGAGCCCGATTTTGTCAGCGTGGTGCCGCCGCTTATTGGTCCACCGGCTAAAGTGTAATTATGGCTGGTGTTGTTGTCTACGGTGATCGCGCCCGGAGACACGCCCGTGGAAGCAATATTCACGGTAGTGTTCGCCGAGGAATTGTCAAAGGTGACCATGTCGGTGATGTAGAACACATCTGGATTAACCGCGGGCGGGCCGGGATTGTTCCAGTTTGCGGTTGATTTGACGTCCCAGGCGTTGGTGTTCGTCCCTCCTATCCAGGTCAGGTTGCCCACGGTGCCGGTCACCACCAGGTCGATGGAGTTGGTTGCCGGGTTTTTAGCCACGGCGTAGCCTTGCCGCGAGTCGATCAGCGGTATTGCCCAACTAGGCGAATTTTCGCTGATTGAGTTGTAATGGATCAACTGGTAGTGAGTGCCGCCGGTGCTGCCTTGCAAATAACCACCGACAATATTGACGGCGACGGCGGTGGTTCCCCATAGGGTCAGCCCCCCGCCGGTTACATTTATCAGGTCGTTTCCACTGGACGGATTGTTAGACAGATCCAGAGTGATCGTGCCCTCGCCGTTATACCCAAGCGTGAGCCCACCGGTAAAGGTAAGAACGCCGACCGATCCGGTGTTCGTATTAGCGCCGGAGCAATGTTGGTTCTATAATTGTCGGAAACCGCGCCGCTTATCGTGCCTGTGCCGGACAGGGTGGGAGGTACGGGGCTGGAGGAGTAGCCCATGACAATTGGGCCGGCCCAGGAGTTGGAGATGACCACTGTTCCGTCATTGTGATTCAAGGTGCCGTTAAACGTGTTGACGCCATTGAAGATCGCCGTGCCCGGCCCCAGCTTTGTTAAGGTATCCGAACTGCTGCCGCCGCTGTCGTTTTGGATCGCGCCATTGATGGTCATAACCACACCGGTGTAGCTGGCGGCGGAGTAATTGGCGATATCATCCCTCGAACCGCCGGTGTTAATCGTGCTGCCTTGACCGGATTGGTTAATGACATAGACAGCACCGCTAAGGGTGTTGTCGGTGGCCTGCGAGTTGCTTTGGGCATAAAGCATGCCGCCTTGCAGATGGACCTCCTTGTCCAACGCGGCGGCTAAACTGTATAAATTCAAGATCCCTCCGGATTCGACGGTAACTTTATTAGCCGGGTTGCCCAATCCGTTGGTGCCCTGCTGCAGGTTTATAATACCCTGCTTAATATCAACGTCGCCCAGGGCCGAATCGATCTGCACGCCCACGAACGATATCTGATTGTTGCCTACTTTTGTAAGTTTGTAGGCATTTCCGCCGGTGCTCACTTGAGCGAGCGTGGCCGTGGACCCCGTCATATCCCAGCGGCCGGCGTTGGGCGCACCAGGATAATTGGCATTGGAAGCTATCGTGGACTGGCCACCGAAAGTCGTATCGCCGACTAGGGTGATGAATCGCAAGGCATTTAGGGGAGTAGCGGAGGACTCGGTGTTATTATTGACGATAGCGCCTGCGTCGTTTACGCCCGCGCCTTGGACGGTAACCGGCTCAGCGCCAGATTTCGGTTGTTTATATCCAGGGTGGCGCCGCTGGAGATCGTGGTGCCGCCGACCGTGGTGCCCAAGGCGGCGTTGTTTCCGGGTTGCAGCGTGCCTGAGGTAATCAGAGTCACGCCGCTGTAGTTGTTCGACCCGGAAACTGTAAGGGTGTTGGTTCCTTTTTGCTCCAGGCTGCCCGTCCCGGATATTGCATTGGATAACGTTGTTCTGGTGGAACCGTTCTGGTAGAAAACCAATTGGCCGCTATTGGAAATCGCGCCCGTGCCCAAGCTTCCATAGTTGTTGCCCGGGCCGTCGCCGATTTGCAATACGCCGTTGTTGATGGTGATCGCGCCGGTGAAATCGCTGCCGGCATTGACCAGGGTTAGAGTTCCGGTACCGGTCTTGTACAGCCCGGTGATGCCGGTGATCTTGAACCCGGCGAAAGTATAATTCTTCGTGTTGTTTTCGACGGTAATCGAGGACGGCGTCACGAAGCCGTGTGTTCCGTCGTCAGGGGCAATATTTACGGTGTTGTAGCTGGAGTTGTCATTGAAGGTGACGTCATCGAAGTTATAAAAATAATTATCCGGCTCAGAGCCGCTCCATATTTTATTCCCCGAGTCGAAGACGTCCCGAGAAGTTGATGAAGATCCGCCTACCCAGGTCAGGTTTCCGTTCGAGCCTATCACGCTCAAGTTGACCTGTTTGGGAGCGGTACCAGTGTTAAAGGTGATGTTGAAGGTCCGCCGTGTGAATCCGGGTACGTTCAAGAGATTTAGTTGATTCGTGGTGCCGGTTATAGTTCCGCCGACATTCATCAGGCGATAACTGGGGTTGCTCGCCAAAGTACTTATATTGGCTACATTAATATTGGTGGTCCCGGTAAGCGTCAGGTTGCCGCCGGCGCCGCTGCTGGCGACCAGGTTTATCAAGTCGCTTCCGCCTGTGGTTGCCAGGTCGTAATTGATCTGGCCGCCCCCGCTCAGCGCAAGATTGTTCATGGTAAGAGTGCCCACATCTCCGGCAGCAGCGGTTGCTCCCGGAGCGATGAGCACGCCGGATGCGTCGGTGACCGTGCTAGTTGAGCCGGCAGCGCCACCGTGCCCGTCCCGGTCAAAGTAGTGGTGGTGCCCTGTGTGGGATTGTTAAACATCGTCAACGAACCCGCCATATAATTGTTGACAATTAAAGTTCCATCCTTGTGGTTAATGGTGCCCGCAAAGGAGCTGGAGCCCCCTAGGGTAATGCTGCCGGGCCCGAGCTTGGTCAAGACAGCCCCGCTCGGTTCGGTGATCGCGCCGTTAAGATACATTCTCGCAGCGGGGGTCCTGTAGGTCGTGTCGAGATCGGTCCGCACGCCGCCGGCGTTTATTACGCCTCCGGTGCTTTCTACGGCTATCGGCCCAACGACCGTGTTCGCGCCGGTGGAATCGCCGGGGTTTAGAACGACATATATAGCGCCGTTGTTTTTAAGCGTGATATTCTTGTTTAGGGGTGTGGTTAAACAGTCTAACTCCAAAACCGTGCCGAACAAGCCTGCATCTGTACTATTACCCGTCTGGCCGATACCCGTGCCGTCTACGGTGACGGTTCCCGCCGGGTTGCCCAAATTGGTTGATCCTTCCAAGCGCAAAATGCCTGCTTTTAAATTGACGTTGGCCAAAACAGTGTCAACGTTGGTGTTATACAAGACGATTAAATTGTTGCCGACCTTGGTCAAGTTATATGCATTTCCGCTCGTGGAAATGCTAGGCGGATTGTCCGCGTTGTACATCTCCCAGCGGCCGGCTGTAGAACTGGGCAAACCGGAATTATTGGTACTGGTCGTGCAAGTGCCGCCGAACGTGGCGTCACCGCTCAGCGTGATGCTGGGAAGATCGGCCGTGTGGCTGGTGATAGTACCGGTATATGTGC
Source organism: Pirellulales bacterium (assembly GCA_963838495.1). GTDB lineage: Bacteria > Planctomycetota > Planctomycetia > Pirellulales > Thermoguttaceae > JBEKIK01. Next base: position 85,558 of record CAWIRC010000003.1, read on the forward strand.
TGGTGGAATTATTCACGATTACGCCTAGGCCGCCCGCGCCTACGCCGCTGACGGTTACGCTTCTACCCCCTAATGTGCCGTGGTTTATATCAAGCGTGCCGCCTGGGGACACGTCCGTGCCCCCGTTGATGACCAACGGGCTGCTGCCCAGCGCCCCGTCAGGGCCGAGCCTAAGTTTGCCCCCTGAGACAGTCGTCGTGCCCGAGTAGTCGTTGGACATGTTAATCGTCAATGTCCCTGTACCTTGCTTTAAGAGGGTGGTGGTGCCGCTGATCCGATTGATCCCGGCGGTGGAGTTGGCGGCTATAACATAATCGTTGTCGGAATTTACCGTGATCGAACTGGGATAAAACCCGGCCACCGCGCCGGTAATAGTGTTGTTGATATTGACAGTGGTCGCTGTTCCGGGTGTACCACCGGTAAAGTTCAAGGCGTCGAGGTCGTAATATTTGTCCGCGCCGGGAGGGGATCCGCTCGTCCAGTTGGAGGTCGTAGCCCAATCCCAGATCGCCGTAGTGCCCGCGGTCCCGGCCCACGTTAAGGTGTTCCCCGGAACGGCAGTGGCGATAGTGATATCAATACTGCCCGAGCCGTTATCAACGGGGTCATTAATTTTATTTCTGGTCGTGTTATTTGTTATCCAAGTGACGGCTCCCCCAGAGTTGTGCTTGGTTGTATAGGTAATCACGTGGTAGGTGCCGGTAGAAAAGGAAGTACCCAGCGGGGAGACACTCACATAGTTAGTGCCGCCGTTCAGGTAAAGATCGGTTGCGGCGACCTGGTCGTTGCCAGCGCCGCTGCTGGAGAATTCCGTATAGTAAGTCACACCGGCAGGCAATGTCAGATTGCTGACGTTGAAGGTGTTTGTGGCGGAGTTCCGCATGTCGATGGTGCCGTTGTAGTAACCCGTGTTGGTAATCGTCAGCGGTTCGGAATTAAGCGTGTAGTTGTTATTGACTCTGAAATTGGTGACGTAAAGGCCGCCCAAATTGGTGATGCTTCCACCGCTGACGGTAAAGTTGGTTATGGGAATAATCGTGCTGCCGTCGTATCCGATGTAGTTGCCCTGCATGTTGAGAGTGCCGCCGGTCATGGAAATATTGGAGTAGCTGCCGATAGATGGACTTTGAGGGATGCCGCCTGCCAGAATGTTTGCACCAAGGGTCACGGTTGCGGTGCCCCTGATATTCAGCGTGCCGGTCGAAATTCCAGCCGTCATGCCTCCCGAAGGCGTAGGCCCTTTTCCCAGTTTTATGCCGCCGGTGCCTACTATTAGATTTGCCGTGCCGTTGACATTAAGGGTGCCCTGATCTGCGCTACCAGTGCCGGTTCTATTAGTATTTAAGTCTACAGTCATGTTACCAAGAATGATGCTGGTTGCATCGACGGTGCCGCCGTTGAAAGTTAATGTTCCTCTGCCGCCGTATGATGCATTAGTAGTAGTGGAACAGGTCGAGGTGCCCATTACGAGGGTTGAGACCTGGATGTCCGCGATGCCGCCCGTTAAATCCATTGTCCCATCGGCGATATTAGTGGCGCCAGTTCCATTACCCGTGTTGTCGCCAATGGATATTTGCGTCACGCGGCTGGTCCCGTCAATGCCGCGCATCTTTAAAGTAGGACTGGTGCCGCTATAAGCAGGATTGAACCGCATGACGGCGGTTTGCCTTCGCCCGGCAACATATACGTTCTGCACGTTTATCGTATTTGTCTGGCCTAGGTAAAGAAAAGTCGTTTGGCCCGTCGCATGGTTGCCTGCGAATCCGAGTATCAATCCCCCCTCGATAGTGTTGATGACAAAGCTATTGCCGGAATTAGTGTACGAGTTGGTGTTGTTCAATGTAATTGTGTTCGTCTGGGCAAGGTACATTGTGCCGTTGGGGCGATCCACCATGGAGGTGTCTGTAGTCCCTGTAAAAGAGATTAATATCTGGTCCACGTTGGCATTAAAGGAAGAAAGTCCCGACAGATCGAGTACCGAGTTGTGCGTTCCGGCGGTTGGGTTGACCTGGTTGACTACAATGTCGCCGCCGGTGTTCCCGCTCGTGGAGCTGGAAATGTCCATTTGACCGCCGCCCGTGAATAGGGTCAATGAAGTGTCATTTGCGCCGGAGGCGGAGGCGCATGCCCATAACGAAGAACTGCCGTCTACGCCCCAGGTCGAAGGAGGAGTAGCCGCGCCTGAAATCTTCATCAGAATGCTGGGGGCGACATCTGTGCATTGAGCGTTGAGCGTTGGAGCATAGATCAGAGATTTGATCGTAATGCTATGGTCCACTACATTGGTAATTGTGGGAGGAGGACCACTATATACTTGCGTTCCCGAGTTCCCAAAAGTCACGTCATCAGTGTTGCCGGGAACAGAACCCGTGCTCCAGTTGCCAGTATTACTCCAATAGCCCACGCCACTGGCGCTTGTGCGGGTCCATGATACGGCAGCCGCCGAGGCCGGATAGGCCAGCGCCAAAACAATCGCGGCCGTAAGCATGAACCGCATTGCTCGAACGACCAATTTAGAATCGAAATTAAACATCTGACTATCACGACTGATTTGTTTAGTCGGACTCATGAGGTAACTCCTGTCAAAAAAATATGCCGGATATACTAAAGAAAACACTCTAATCGGCTGTTAAACAAACGTAATGATTTATTATTTGGCGGCTGGGCTTATTCGTTTTTTAAAAACCAAAGCATGGGCCTTCGTTTCCCATGAATCCAGCCGGCAAGGTTTGCATGAAACCGATGGTTTTTATTATCCACCAAGTGCCAGCGAGTAAAACAAAAGATGAACGCCGGCTATTTACGGCATTCAAATAAAAACTGGCACGTCCAACGGTTTATAACCGCTGGCGCATAATATAGCTCATCAGCCTCACCACTACTCCCACCGACTATAAAAGCCAAGGCCAAACCAAAATAATTGCCGTTATCCTTCCGGGAAAAGGTTACCGACAGCTCTTTAGCTTTTCTATCTCAACTTCATTTCCAGTGGAATTGCGATTAAATTTTACACCAGTGAAAAAATTACTCCTAAGTTGCTGTATCAGTATGTAACCAAAATCGCGACAGCGCCTAAACAACGATCGCAGTGGAAAAATTATCACAACAACCGACTTGTTTGAGGGCCGACGGTTGAGCGCGGCTATATGTAACTCTCCTTTTTTAAGATTAAAGCTTACATTCCTCATTGTAATTATTATTAAAAAATACGCAACATTTTATTTCGGAAAAACTTATGTCTATTTATGTCCCATGATGGATATTTTTGTCTCCTGCCCCACCCGTTTCCAGGCAGGTCAGCCATTATATGGATTGTATAAATAGGCATTGCACCGAACCGAGTTATGATATCCCCCAAATAGCTTAATTAGTTCCCAAAAAGTTTTTTTCTTGCAGATTATGTGCGCAATATGACCGGTGGATAGAAGAACCTCCTACCGTTGTGCAACTACTCGATTTTCAGTCGCAGTACGGTAACCGATTCGGCCGGGAATGTGTATTTGAACTCTTTGGCGGCGTTCGGAATCTGACGGGTTATCGGCACTACTTTTGTGGGGTCCGAGAGGGTGTTTTCATCGCTGGGTTTTTCCGAACTTAGCACAATCGCCGTGGCTGAAGGCTGGACATGATCCACGCCCTCAAGGCGGATGTCTGTCTCCTGGTCGGCGCGGGCCGCGTTGACCACCTTCAGAATCACTTCATCCGCCCCTTCGTTTAAACCAGCGACTGAAAACAATATCTGCGAGGACGGATAATTGATGTCGTGCATCAATTTGCCATCGAGATAGCAACGCACCTTGCCGGCAGTGACTTCAATCCGAATGTCGTACCAGCGGTCAGTCTCGATCCGGCCGGGAACCTCATTGCCCAGGAGCACGTTTCCGCCGGGGAATCGGTGGTCAAGAACGTGTTTGGTATTGTTCCACCCGCCCAGGTTCCACAGCATCATTTCGTACTCGTCTTGAACGTTGAAAATTATGAAGAATCCTTCATTTCCGCCGAGTTTGCGGGCTTTCAAAGTCAAAGTATAATTTTTCCAGGACGGATCGCCGGCCGTGGCAAGACAATCGTTTTCCGCAGATGTTTGCTGCAATGCGCCATCCTTGACGCTCCACTGGCCGCGCACCATGTTCCAGCCCTCGCTGCCTTTGGAAAAATCGCCGGCAAAAAGCGTCTGCTCGCCTTTTGTGACTTTTATGTCCTTGAATTCCGCCTGGGTCGCCCACGTCCCCAAACCAATGCCGCCGTGACTCTCCTCGACCGGCCGGGAAGGGTATTGAATGTTGACCGGCAAGATCGCGTCGCCGCGGTTTTGGCTGAACATCTGCTGCACGTAGTATGACGGCGTGCCGCAGGCGCGGGAACCGTCGAACTGTATCAAGTCTGGATTCCAGCGCCTGTCGTTGACGTTTACAAAAAGCGGGGCATAAGATGCCATCACCACCACGTCGGAATTGCGCTCCAAGCCGGTCATGAAGGCCGCTTCCCCTATCGCTCCCCTAAGACTGCCAAGCCCGGTGTTTTTGGTCACTGCGTATTCGCCCACGTAAACTTTGTAGCCTTTGCGGTCATAAGCATCGTATTTATTGGCGTTGCTGAAAAAGAACTCGGGAGCGTTGTAATAATGTTCGTCCACGATTTCCACGGGCCGGGAACTGGGCAAGCCCTGCCACTGGTCGGCGATCAAGTTCATTCGCGGATACTTGGCCTTTATGGCGTCGTAGAACATGGCGTAACGGTCGTTGTATGCCGGCCCCCCGTTTTCGTTGCCTATTTCCATGTACTTCAGTGAAAACGGCGCCGGATGTCCGGCTTTCGCCCTTAGCCCACCCCATTTGCTGTTTGCTGGTCCGGTGGCGTATTCGATGGCATCCAGGGCGTCTTGCACGTATTCTTCGACGCCCTCCGTGGTTTTCGGCTGCACCGACGCCCGCTGCTCCTGGTGCGACATGCCGCAGTTGACCACGAACAACGGCTCCGCTCTGAGATCCTCGCAAATTTGAAGATATTCATGGAACCCCAGGCCGTTAGTGGAATAGTATTGCCACAAGTTCCACTGGTTGCGACGCTGGGCCGGCTCGCCGATTGTCCGTTTCCAGCGCATGGCCGTGCCCAATGTCTCGCCTTCAACCCAGCATCCGCCGGGAAATCGCAAGAACGAAGGGTGAAGACTTTCCAGCATCGTCGCCAGGTCCAATCGCATGCCGTTGGGCCGGTCCTTGAAAGTTTTCCTGGGGAAAAGCGATACCATGTCCATCCACAGTGCGCCAGACTGCCATGCGCCAATCACCAGCCGCGCCTTGGGATCGGTGGCCTTGGGCGTCAATGTGAGCTTGTAAGTTTTCCACCGCGAATCGACTTTATCGATTTGTGCCCGGGCGTAGACCGTCTTTAGATCGGTGCTCACCAAAGCCGCGCCGACCGGACCTTCAAACCCCTTGTCCGCGCGAAGCGCCAGCGACAAATCGTAATCCATGCCCTTCACCACCGATATGCCCCAGTAACCGTCGTTCGCCACGCCGACCTTGCCGTCTCCGTCCACCTCCATTTTCAAGCGCAGCGAGCGGGGATTGTTTTCGCCGGTCGGATTTTCAGTGTCGATGGCCATCTCGCCCTTGCCCGAACCCTCGGTTACCAACGTCCAGCAATCGGGCTTATCCGAATTTTCGAAAGAGCGGTTTTGCACCAGTTCGGCGTACAATCCGCCGTCGCCGGCATGGTTGATCTCCTCGAAAAATATGCCATAAAGCAAGGGACTCACCTTTATGCCGGGCTTATCCACCTGGATGGTCATCGACGCAGCGCCTCCTGCGGCGGGCGCCTGGGCTTGTACCGGATAATGCGTTAAGGCGAGTTGAATCAAAACCACGAGACAAACTGGCAAGCGGCGTTTCATAACGGGCGTCTCCTCTTTGTGAAAAACGCAGCGACAGGAAAGTGCTTAGATCCAAGCCCGGCGGCTCCGACAAGGACGCTCCAGGTTATCGACTCCTCCATAATTTAGCAGTCGACAAGGTAAATGTTGACATGCCGGTCATGAATTTTTCCGACTTGTATCATTCGCTGATCATTGCATGACGCAATAAGGCCACGATAAATGCCCGCGGTTTTATCATCAGGAGATCAAATATTGGAAATTGCGAAGTGGGAATTGAACTATTACGTACTTGTGAACTGTAAATTTATAAATTTCTTTTAGACCGAGGCTTTTCGCTCGATTAACTGTTAAAACCATCGGCCATGGATTGCAGCTTGTTGCAAAAGTCGCGGGGAAACCGCACAATGTTGATATATGTCTTCAACCCCTTTTTCCGGAGTAACAGGTCATGGCTCTAGGCCACGGTAAATGCTTGTTTTCGGCATTGATAAGCGCGATTTTTGCAGGATCGTTGTTTTCCGCGCACGCCCTTGCAGCGGAAACCGTTTTGCTCGGTTCGCTCGACATAAGCAAGGTCGATCAAGACTGGGGAGAGCCTCAAGTCGATCAATCAGTGGAAAGACATCCGCTTTCCGTCGGTGGGAAAAAATTCGAGCACGGGCTGGGCACCCATGCCGAAAGCACTTTCTCGATCGACTTAAAAGGCGACGCCCAACGCTTCACCGCCTACGTAGGCGTGGACGACGAAGTGGGAGAATCCCAGGGCAGCGTCGAGTTCCGCGTACTGGCCGACAACCGCGAACTTTGGAAAAGCGGGATAATGACGTCCGGTCAAATGCCCAAAATGGTGGATGTAAACCTGAAGGGATTCAAAAAATTGCTGCTTTTGGTTAACGACGCCGGCGACGGGATCAGCTACGATCATGCCGACTGGGCCGACGCAAAGATCGAATACGCCGCCCAGCGCCCTGAAGTCATTGGCCAACCGGCCGAGAGCCCGGTTATTCTCACCCCAAAGCCTCCGTCCACGCCGCGGATAAACGGGGCCAAACTGTTCGGCGTCCGGCCCGCTGCGCCGTTTATGTACGCCATCGCCGCGACCGGCCTCCGCCCCATGACCTTCGCCGCCGATGACCTGCCCGAAGGTCTGATGCTCGATCCGCAAACCGGCCGGATCACCGGCGAACTGCAAAAATCCGGGCAGTACATAGTCACTCTGCGCGTCGAGAATTCACTGGGCCGGGCACAGCGGAAGTTCAAAATCGTCTGCGGCGAGACAATCGCCCTCACGCCGCCGATGGGCTGGAACAGTTGGAATTGTTTCGCCCACGAGGTGGACGACGCCAAGGTCCGCTCCGCCGCCGACGCCATGGTCCAAAGCGGCCTCGTCGACCACGGCTGGACTTACATCAATATCGACGACTGCTGGGAAATCAAACCGGGCAGCAACGATCCCAATCTGCAAGGCCAGCCGCGCGACGAAAACGGGATGATCAACACCAATAAGAAATTTCCGGACATGAAGGCCCTCTGCGATTACATCCACGCCAAGGGATTAAAGGCCGGGATATATTCCTCCCCCGGACCGCTGACCTGCGCAGGCTTCACGGCCAGCTACAAGTTCGAGGAAAAGGACGCCCAGCGCTATGCCCAATGGGGCTTCGATTATTTGAAGTACGACTGGTGCTCGTACGGCAAGATCGCCGGCAAAAATCCGGATCTGCCCGCAATGAAAAAGCCATACCAGGTTATGCGCGAGGCGCTCGCCGGCGTTCATCGCGACATCGTTTTCAGCCTCTGCCAATACGGCATGGGCGACGTCTGGAAATGGGGCGCGAAGTCGGCGGCAATTCCTGGCGCACCACCGGCGACATCACCGACACCTGGTCCAGCATGTCAAAAATTGGCTTCTCCCAGGCCGGACACGAACAATATGCCGCACCGGGACACTGGAACGACCCCGACATGCTGGTGGTGGGAAAAGTAGGCTGGGGAAAACTTCACCCCACCAAACTCACGCCCAACGAGCAATACACCCACATCAGCCTGTGGTGCCTGCTCTGCTCTCCGCTTCTTATCGGCTGCGACATGACTCAACTCGACGACTTCACGCTCAACTTGCTGACGAACGATGAAGTCCTGGATGTCAATCAAGACCCACTGGGCAAACAAGCCCGGCGGGTAATACAGGCCGATAAACTTGAAATCTGGGCAAAACCCCTGGAAGACGGTTCCTTGGCCGTGGGACTTTTTAACCGCGGCGAATCGGAAAAAACCATCACCGTGAATTTTTCCGACTTGGACCTTTCCGGCAGACTGATGGTCCGCGATCTGTGGCGTCAAAAAGACCTCGGCGCGTTTGACAATCAGTTTACCGCAAACGTGGCCCGCCACGGCGTGGTTCTGGTCCGAATGGGTCCGGCGGCGAAAACGGCCGAGCAAGCCGCGAGAAAACCCGTAAAACCCGACGATGCGAACGAGAAAAACACGCAGCCCGTGCAGGACTACCCCATCAAGCCCGTGCCATTCACGGCCGTGCATTTAAACGACGTTTTTTGGGCCCCGCGCATCGAGATCAACCGCACGGTGACCATCCCCTTCGCCTTCGAGCAGTGCGAAAAATCGGGGCGCATGGACAACTTCTGACTGCGCGGCCGCGGCCCTGCGAGGCGATGAATTAAAAAACAAGCAGCCGCCGGCATTGCCCTTCGACGATACCGACCCCTACAAGGTCTTGGAAGGCGCCTCTTACGCCCTGGCCGTCAAGCCCGATCCCAAAATGAAGGAATACCTCGACGACCTGATCGCCAAGATCGGCGCGGCCCAGGAGCCGGACGGGTACCTTTACACCGCCCGCACCATCGACCCTGAGCACCCGCACTCCTGGTCCGGCCCCAAGCGCTGGCTGCGCGACCCCGAGCAGAGCCACGAACTTTACAACGCCGGCCACCTATTCGAGGCGGCCGCCGCCCATTTCCAGGCCACCGGCCAGCGGAATCTTTTAAATATCGCCATAAAAGAGGCCGATCTGCTCTGCGAAACCTTCGGCCCTGATAAACTCCACATCTGGCCCGGCCACGAAATCGTGGAAATGGGCCTGGTAAAACTCTACCGCGCCACCGGCGACCGGCGATACCTTGACCAGGCCAAATTCTTCCTCGATGTCCGCGGACCAGGCGGCGACCAGTATCACCAGTCGCATGTCAAGCCGGTCGATCAGACCCAGGCCGTGGGACATGCCGTGCGGGCCGGATACCTGTACAGCGGAATGGCCGACGTCGCCGCCATGACCGGCGACCTGCGTTACCTAAGCGCCATCGATGCAATCTGGGAAAACGTGGTCACCAAGAAACTCTACATCACCGGCGGCATCGGAGCCCTGGGAAAGGGCGAGGCCTTCGGCGCCGATTACCAATTGCCAAACCTAAGCGCCTATTGCGAAACCTGCGCCGCAATAGCCAACGACTATTGGAACCTGCGCCTCTTCCTCCTGCACGGCGACGCCAAATACATAGACGTGATGGAACGCACCCTTTATAACGGCCTACTATCGGGTGTATCGCTCGACGGCAAACTGTTCTTCTACCCCAATCCCTTGGAATCCAACGGCCGGCACAGCGCAGCCCGTGGTTCGGCTGCGCCTGCTGCCCCGGCAACATGACGCGCTTCCTGGCCTCGGTGCCCGGTTATGTTTACGCCCAGTGCCGCAACGAAATCTACGTTAATCTCTACGCCGCGGGCACGGCCGACGTAAAACTGGACGACGGCCGCACCGTGAAGATCACCCAGGAAACCCGCTACCCTTGGGATGGGTCCGTTAAGATAAAAGTCGAGCCCGACAAGCCGGGTCCCTTCACAATAAGCTTGCGCATTCCCGGCTGGGCATGCGATGAAGCAGTGCCCGGCGACTTATACAAGTTCATGGACAAGGCAAAGGAGCCGGCGACGATAAAAGTGAAAACGGACGGAGTTACAAGGGTGATTCCTACCCTCCATACAAATGAAGGTTATGTGCCGATGGCGAAATCCTGGCAGAGCGGCGACGAAATCGAACTGAACCTGCCCATGCCTGTGCGGCGGATTTTAGCCAACGACAAGGTCGCCGACGACGCGGGCAAAGTCGCCCTCCAGCGCCTTGCTGGTGTATTGCGTCGAGTGGCCCGACGTGAAAGACGGCCACGTGCTCAACCTCCTCCTACCCGACGAGGCCGCCATATCAGCCGAGTTTCGACCGGACTTGCTCGGCGGCGTGGAAATCCTTAAAGGCGAGGCTCTGAGTTTGCAATGGACCGAGGAACACAAAATCGACAAAGAGAAAGTCGATATGATCGCCATTCCCTATTACGCCTGGGCGAATCGCGGGCCGGGCCAGATGGCCGTGTGGCTTCCCCGCCAGCAGTCGGCCGCCCAACCATTGCCGTACCAGAAATGATACCGGATTATCGGATTGTCGCTGTGCGGCGCCGCTTCGCAGAAGCAGTGCCTGCTTAAACGGTGCGCACCTCGACTGGCGTCAGGCCGCCCACGCATCGCGTGGCGGGTTCGCGAGAAACGCCGGCCGGCAGTCCGCTATTTCAGCGAGATTTCCACCCGCCACACCTTGCCGTCCTTGTCGAAGTTCGCGAAAAAATCGGCGTCCAGCTCTTTCAATTCATATCCGTAGTCGGTGATCACGCCATCCTTGTTTTTTTCGATTATATAGGGTTTGCCCAGGACTTTCACCACGTCTTCACGGGTGTCGCCGATCTTGATTCCCTTGATTGTCCCTTTCCAATCTATCCACAAAAAGCAAGTCCGGACCTGCTTGTCGCGGACCCTGAAAGCGTAGGTTCCGTAATTGCAAAGAACTTCGTCTTCTTCGGGCTTTTCGCCGCGCTTTACCCGCAGGTCTATCGGCGTTCCGCATTGGGCAAACATCTTCGCCAGGCGGGCCCCGCAAAGGTTGATGACGGTCGTGTCGGTAACTGAGTCTTTCCGCTCGCCCTCCTGCGCCGAGGCATGCCCGGCGATCAAGGTCAAAACAGCGGCACAAGCCATGAAGATTCGCATATCGATTTTCCTTTCGAACAAGAGCTTAGTTGAAATTCAGGGCCTATTATATCAAGTCGAGAATCATAAATACAACTTCAAATCGGCGTTTTTTTGTGGACCGCGTCTTTTAAGCCGGGCGCCAACTGGATCGCCTTATCGTTGCCAGAGGATACAGTCGCACTCCAAGGGAACCGCCGCAGCGGCGCACTGCGGTATGATTCTTGCCGTATAATCCCTCGCCGGGCGCGTGGAAGGCACTGTTGCATGATAGTTATAGCCGCCGGTCGCTCCCACCAAGGGCCGTATGCGCGTCATTTCCTGACGTACAGGACGCTCTCCATCGATCCCGTCGGCATAAAGTTCGACTCGTACCGCACTGGGATCAAGATCATCGAGGTAGACCTGAACGTCAAATTTGTGTCGATCCCCATCCGTCTCTACCGTGATTTCACCGAAACGTATCGTCCCCCATTTTTGTCTCAGGGTATTCCGCCAGTGGACGATCTGCTTGCCCCGGCGCATTTATCGGCGGCTCGATTTTTATACGCTGCGGCGGCGGGAATGTAATGCTCGTCGGTGTATTCACGCTCCGTGCGATTGGCGGAATAAAGCGGCGATAACCGGGCCATGCTTTCACGCATTCGTGCAACCCAGGCGGCGGGAATGCCATTCTCGTCGCGGGTGTAGAACTCTGGAATTACCTCCTTTTCGAGCAGATCGTAGAGCGCCTCGGCCTCCGCGGCGTCCCAAGCCGGATCGTCTCCGTGCTCTTCACCGTCGCCCAGCGCCAGCCCACTTCAGGCGAATAAGCTTCGGCCCACCAGCCGTCCAACTCCGACAGGTTGATGCCTCCGTTGACCAGCACCTTCATGCCGCTTGTTCCGCAAGCCTCCCAAGGGCGCCGCGGCGTGTTTATCCAAACATCCACCCCCTGCACCAAATTCTCGGTCAAGAGCATGTCGTAGTCGCTAAGAAATATAATGTGGCGGCGCACTTCGGGACACCGTATAAAATCGATCCACTGTTTGATCATGGCCTGCCCGGGCCGATCGTCCGGGTGTGCCTTTCCGGCAATGATAAGTTGCGCCGGACGCCGTGGATCGCCGAGCAGCCGCAGCAGACGGGCCGGATCGTGCAGCAACAGGTTAGGCCTTTTGTAAGTGGCGAAGCGCCGCGCAAAGCCTAACGTCAGAATATCGCAGTCGAAAAGATGAGCGGCGGCATCAATCTCATCGGCGCTTGCCCCCGACGCCGCCAGTTGCTGCGACAATCGCCGGCGGGCAAATTCAACGAGCGATTTGCGGGCGGCGGCGCGAAACTGCCAGAGCCTGGCGTCCGAGACCTGCCGAATGTCTTGTTCCAGACTCTCCATGGCTCCCAGCCAGCGGCCTTTTCCGCATGACTCCATCCACAGACTGTCGGCGGCCTCAGAATCCCAACTTGGCATGTGGACTCCATTGGTCACATGTCCGACAGGCACTTCATCCTCCGGCCAATGCGGAAAGAGCGATTCGAAGATGCGCCGGCTGACTTTTCCGTGCAGACGACTTACGCCGTTGACCGATCCGCTGCCGCGGATCGCCAGATACGCCATATTGAAACTCTCCGACGAGTCGTTCGGGTTCCGGCGGCCCAGGGCCAGCAAGTCATGGACGGTGATTCCCAGCTTGTTTCGCGCGTAGTAGCCAAGGTATTGCTCGATCAGGTCTGGAGCAAAACAGTCAAAGCCGGCCGGCACTGCCGTATGCGTTGTGAACAGGTTGCCGGCTCTCGTGACGGCCATTGCGACTTCAAAGGGTTGTTTTGTATCTTCCATGAACGTACGGGCGCGTTCCAGCACGGCGAAGGCCGCATGTCCTTCATTTAAATGGCAGATTTCCGGCTGGATGCCCAATGCGCGCAGCAGGCGCCATCCGCCGATCCCCAGCAGTAGTTCTTGTTTGAGCGCAATTCCGCGCCGCCGCCATACAACTCGCTGGTAATTCCCCGATGTGCCGGAAAGTTGGCCGCGTCATTACTGTCCAACAATAACAACTTTGTTCTGCCGACCTGCACCTGCCAGGCCCTGAGCCAAACCGAATAACCGGGCAGCACGATCTCCAACCGCAGCCACTCCCCGTTTGGTTGGCGTAAAGGGGTGATCGGCAACTGAACTGGATCGTTGAACGGGAACAGGGCTTGTTGAGATCCGTTTTTGTCGATCACCTGGCGAAAATAGCCTTGCTGGTATAGCAACCCCAGGCCAATCACCGGCACGCCCAGGTCACTGGCGGCTTTAAGCTGGTCGCCCGCCACGTTGCCCAGGCCGCCAGAATAAATAGGAAGCGCTTCGCTTAGCATGAATTCCATGCTGAAATATGCGACGCAGGTGAGTGGGTTCTGCGGATGACTCTGCTGAAACCATGCAGGCGACTCCGCCGCTTGACGCTTGGCTTCGACAAGCGATTCCACTTTTTCGCAAAAGGCAGGATCGGCCAGCACGCGGCAAGTTGATCTCGCGAAACAGTTTGCAGGACAACCCAGGGATTGTGCGTAAGGTCCCATAGAGTGGGATCAAGTTGTCTCCAAATTTCATCGGCAAAATGATTCCATGACCAGCGCATATCCAGAGCGAGTTCTATAAGGGAATCGACGCCTTCTACTTCAGCCGGAAACGGGAGGTATGTGCTTTTTATTGGTGGCGCTCGCATATTTATTGTCTTTCCTCATTTCTTGAAATCATCACGGAATTAAAGCATCTTCGTTACCTTTCAAACTCCTGAAGCGTGCTGATAACCCACGGCAAGCGTCCAGGTGAGGAGCGCGAAAATCAGGAACCATGAGTAATCCAAACCGATTGAAATGCCCATGATTCGACCCAAAGGAACAACATGCCGGTTCATTTCTGTTCTCCTTTTGTGCAAGGCTTAATACTTGCCGACCATTTCCAGTCGCGGATCTCAGGCATATCTTCGCCGTGCTTTGTTATATATTGCTTGTGTTCGATCAGCTTGTCGCGAATCTCTTGTTTGACGTAAGCGGCCTTGGAGCCCAGTTCCGCAACACGATCAATCACGTCTCCCACCAAATGAAAGCGATCCAAGTCGTTTAGAACAACCATGTCGAACGGCGTAGTAGTTGTTCCTTCCTCCTTGTAGCCCCGTACATGTAGATTCTTGTGATTGGTGCGGCGATAAGTGAGCCGATGAATAAGCCAGGGATAGCCATGGAAGGCGAATATGATTGGCCTGTTGGGGGTGAAAAGGGCGTCAAAATCCGCATCGGTTAGGCCGTGAGGGTGTTCGGTTGAAGGCTGCAACTTCATCAAATCCACCACATTGATTACCCGGATTTTGAGGTCGGGGAGCCGTTTATGCAGAAGATCCACCGCGGCCAAAGTTTCCAGGGTGGGAATGTCGCCGCAGCATGCCATGACCACGTCGGGTTCGCACCCCTTGTCGTTGCTGGCCCACTCCCAGATGCCGATGCCCGCCGTGCAGTGCATTATCGCCTGGTCGATATTCAGCCATTGGAGTTCCGGTTGTTTACCGGCGACAATGACGTTGACATAGTTCCGGCTCCGCAGGCAGTGGTCCGTCACGCTCAGCAAGGTATTGGCGTCCGGCGGGAGGTAAACTCGAATCACCTCCGCTTTTTTGTTTACCACGTGGTCGATGAACCCGGGATCTTGGTGGCTGAAGCCGTTGTGGTCCTGCCGCCATACATGCGAGGTCAGCAAGTAATTCAACGAGGCGATCGGCCGTCGCCAGGGAATTTGGCGGATGGTTTTCAGCCACTTGGCGTGCTGATTGAACATGGAATCGACAATGTGGATGAACGCCTCGTAACACGAGAAGAATCCGTGCCGGCCGGTCAATAAATATCCCTCCAGCCATCCCTGGCACTGGTGCTCGCTGAGCATCTCCATTACACGGCCGTCGGCTTTAATGTGGTCGTCGATGGGAATGATCTCGCCCTCAAACTGTCTATTGGTGTCTTCAAATACGGCGTTCCAGCGGTTGGAATTCGTCTCGTCGGGACTGAATACGCGAAAATTCCTGCTCTCTGCGTTGAGCTTCATCACGTCGCGGATAAACTGCCCTTGGACTCGAGTTGCTTCCGCCTTAACCGTGCCCGGCGCAGACACATCCACGGCATAGTCGCGAAAATCCGGCAAATGCAGATCCTTCAGCAGTAGACCTCCATTGGCATGTAGATTAGCGCTCATGCGGCGCTCGGCTTTGGGAGCCAAATCCGCCAACTCGGGCAGCAAATTTCCGCCGGCATCAAAGAGTTCCTCCGGGCGATAACTCTTCATCCAACGTTCCAAGAGTTTAACGTGCTCGGGCCGATCCATCTCGCCCATTGGCACTTGATGCGCCGGAATGTCCCTTCTATTGGCAGACCATCCACTTCCTTAGGCCCGGTCCAGCCTTTTGGTGTTCTTAAGATTATCATCGGCCAGCGGGGTCGCTGCGGATTTCCACTGCCGCGAGCCGCGCTTTGAATCTGTTTGATCTCGGCGACTATCTTGTCTAGCGTTGCTGCCATCAACTGGTGCATTTGCTCGGGCTGGTCGCCTTCGACAAAATATGGCGTGTATCCCAATCCGCGAAACAGATCGTCCAATTCCTCATGACTGATCCTTGCGAGAACTGTCGGGCCTGCGATTTTGTATCCGTTTAAGTGCAATATGGGCAATACCGCCCCGTCATTAATCGGATTAAGGAATTTGTTCGAGTGCCAACTGGTGGCCAAGGGGCCGGTTTCAGCCTCGCCGTCGCCGACAACACAAACTGCAAGTAGATCGGGATTGTCGAGCGCAGCGCCAAAGGCATGCGACAAAGAGTATCCGAGTTCCCCGCCTTCGTGGATCGAGCCCGGCGTCTCCGGCGCGGCATGACTGGGAATGCCTCCCGGAAAGGAAAATTGGGTAAACAGGCGTTTCATACCCTTCTCGTCCTGGGAGACGTTCGGATATATTTCGCTGTAAGTTCCCTCCAGGTACGTGTTGGCGACGATTCCCGGGGCGCCATGCCCGGGCCCGGTTATATAAATCACGTTCAAATCGTACTGTTTTATGACGCGGTTGAGATGGACATAGATGAAGTTCAAGCCCGGCGTAGTGCCCCAGTGTCCCAGCAACCTTGGCTTGATGTGGCTGTGCAGCAGAGGTTCCTTTAGGAGAGGATTGTCGTATAAATAGATTTGGCCCACGGACAAATAGTTGGCCGCCCGCCAATATGCATCGATCTTTCGGACGAGGTCGGCGGAAAGAGGCTGATCCATGACACGGTCTCCTTTTAAAAAAGGGTGCAACAACTACCGCAGCACGGCTACATGGCCGGATCTTTGCATACACCTCGCGCCCGTACTGAATCGGCTTGAAGCAGGTTGCGGGTGTGACGGGCGATCATCAATTCCTCGTCTGTTTTCATGACACGGATTGTAACCGGACCGCCATCGCGGCTGATTACATCGGCATTGGCCTCGTTGCGGTCGGTTTCGACTTCAATCCCCATGAATTCCATCCCTTGACAAATCCGTCTGCGGATGGCGGGGGAATACGCGCCAATTCCGGCGGTAAAGACCAGCGTATCCAGTCCGCCCAGAGCGGCGGCCATCGACCCAAGGTATTTCCTGGCCTGATAGCAAAACATGTCCACTGCCTGCATTGCCTGCGGATCGCTTGCCTCCCGGCCGAGCAAGTCGCGCATGTCGGAACTGCTGCCCGATATGCCCATTAGCCCCGATCGCTGGTTTACCAGGTAATCCACGGTGGACGGGCTGCGCTGTTTTTCTTCAAGAAGGTATAAAAGGACGCCTGGATCGAGGTCGCCCGATCGCGTGCCCATTATCAATCCGCCCGCCGGCGTAAGCCCCATGGTTGTGTCAACGCTGTTTCCATTTTTTATGGCGGCCATGCTGGCGCCATTGCCGAGATGTGCGACAATCACCCGGCCATGAGCCGCCTCCACTCCGGCCACTTCTCCGAGTTTCTCCATGATGTATTCGTAAGATAGGCCGTGAAAGCCGTAGCGGAGAACTCCTTCGTGCCAAAGGCTCCGCGGCAGAGGAAATCGCTGCGCCAGTTCCGGCATCTGACGGTGGAATGCGGTGTCAAAGCAGGCGACCTGTTTCAAATCGGGATAGTATCGCTCCACTGCCCGAATGGCTTTCAATTCGTGAGGCAGATGATCGGGAGCCAATCGAATTATCTCTTTAAGGGCTGCCTCCAGTTCGGGAGTGATTAGATGCGGTTGGCTGTAAACTGTACCCCCATGTACTATGCGATGGCCCACGGCGTCCAAGACCTGATCCGGGAACCGACTGTGCAACCATTCCATCAACATCTTGAACGCGGCGTCATGATCCGCTATGTCTCGATCCGCTTCGATCAACGTCTCGCCTTGAGCGTTACGGATATGAAAGTGGCTGCCGCGAAGGCCGATCCGTTCAATGTTGCCGGATAGTTCCAGCGCCTCTGTTTGCCCCATATGATATAGGGAAAACTTAAGGCTGGAAGAGCCGCTATTAATCGTCAAAATTCGGCTTTCGCCTGTGGCTTTCATGGATGCTGCGAGTGGACGGATTTGATAAATTAACGCAATCGGCCAAGAAACACTAAAGGCATTATTTCATAGAATTTTAACGATATTCGATTGGCTGCCAAGTTCCAACAGGTTTATAAGGAAGCGGTGTTCCGGTTAAGAAGGGGTAAAATAAGGGCAAAAATATCCAATTTTCATGGAATAGACATTCTGCCGCATAAGTTGAACATCACAAAACCAGCCGGAGGTCAGTCAGCGTAAATGTGCCTTAAAATTTTGGATGGATAACGAACCGCTGGGCCGGGGGCCTTCCAATCCGTGATAGGTGACATAGTAGGTGAGGTGGCTCACACGCCGCATTACCCCGCTGTGCCAGAGTAAACCGAGTCCCAACAGAATGACTGCCGCTGCTACGAACCGCAAGTCCCCAAGGTAATTCAGAATGTTCGGTATGACCGTGCCCAGTCCCGCGATCAACACGGCGGCCACGCCGCTGAAAAATACGATTCGATCTCGCGAAGTCTCATATTCCGGGAATCGAAACATTCGTGCCCAGGCGATGTTGACCGTTCCCAACATTAGAAATGCTACCCTAGAACAATGCCGGCTAGCAATACAGGCACTAGTGTGCGCAGCCTGCCGTTAGGTTGACCGTCGGAACGTGGGCCAGGCAGGCCAAGCTGGACGGCGTAAGTACCGCCGATTTTCGCTCTGCACGGATTACCTTGATCATGGATTCAGCCCAACTATTGAACCTGCGTATACTACACGGGATTGGCCAGTTTATTCAAGCCGATTTTTGTCCATAGATCCGCCGCAGCCGCTGATAAATTTGTTGTGGCAATTGGGGAGAAGACCCGTTATAGGGCGCACGCACGTTTTCTGTCGTCGGCCAATGTCTAGCCCTGTGCATTCCGCATTCTATAAATCCATTCGAGATTGTCATTTGCCGTACGCCTGGGTGTTTTGTGTGGGAACTCCCAAAATGACTGAAAATTGGCTATATAAAAGCCATTTCTCCCGCCAGAATCAGCCTGCCCAAGAAATAAAACAACCCCGCAAGTGTTTGCGGGGTTTCGAGTTAGGCTTGAGCGGAGGGCAAGGGAGTCGAACCCTCAACCCCTTTCGGGGCACCTGATTTCGAGTCAGGCCGCTAACCATTCGCATACCCTCCGGAAACATTGTAAGTTATTGTCACTTAATGAGTTGTGTCGTTAAAAAAGAGGTTGGAAAACAGTCTTTTTGCCACTGACGCCTTTCTTGACGCCTGACGCCCGGCTTTTGACGCCCGCTAAACAACATTAAGCGTTTCAATAACTCCAGCAAAAAGATATTTTATCAGGAATTCTTTAGTTGCAAAGTCATGCAAACGTGTATTCCAAACTTGCTTTAACGCAAGAGGTTGCGAGTATTTTTCTCCCAAGATATCTCCGATGGGCACTCCTCAGTGAAGCATCTTATTGGAATGCCGACTGGTTTAGCAGTCTGATCTATTATCCGACAACCAAGCTTGATTAGTAATTGGGCAATAACCATCGCGCCTAGTAAAGGGGGGGCCAAAAAAGGAGGCTTGAACGAGCCGGAATAGTCGGTTATTGTATACATTAGTTCATATACCAGCAAGGTTTTATGGTATTCCTACAAGATGGGAGCAGTCTGATATTCATGGCTGATGGGGCACTAGGCTTGGAGGAAAGTACCGGAGTTGTAACTGGTGTACTTTGAGAAATTTAGGAGGTATCTCATGGAAGTTAGACCTGTATCTATTGATGAACTCAAACCGTGGGACAAGAACCCTCGCATCAATGATGACGCTGTCGATGCAGTGGCCAATAGCATTAAAACCTTTGGTTTTAATGTTCCCATCCTGTATGACCAGCACATGATGCCTGCGACTAACGTTTTGTATAGGATGGCGCCATCGGTTCTGCGCAGAGTAATAGTGGAAGGATAATAACATGACTTGTAAAACCGACCAAAGACAAAGCGGTCTCTTCTATGCCGGTAAGCGTGTCGAACCCGTCTTGGTCAGTGCGTGCCTGCTGGGTATTCCCTGTCGTTGGCACGGGCGCAGGCCAAAGAAGCGAGAAGAACTTATCAAGCGGTTGCAGAGGAAATATGTACTGGTTCCGATCTATCCCGAGCAACTTGGCGGGATGCCGACGCCAAGGACAAGCGAGATGATCCACGGCACGGGCAATCAGGTTCTTGATGAGGGGTTGCAGATCATCGCTCCAGAAACCGGAGAAGACGTAACACGGTTCCACATCGACGGTGCACGCTACGCTTTGGAAATTGCTGAGATCGTAGGCGCGAAACGGGCTTATCTCAAGGGAGGAAGCCCTTCATGCGATCGTCAAGGCGTCACGGGTGAAGTCCTCTCGCGCGGCGGCGTCAAGGTGATCCGAGTTGGATAGGTTACGCTATGTACACAAGTCGCTTCATGTTTGCCAAAGAGAGTCTTTCGACGCATGACATCGATAAGGGCCTATCGCTTGCACGACAGGTTCACCCGAAGTACAGCCCGGTTTTCGATAATCTTAGCGAGGCCGATCGAGCGGCCGTGGCGCTATATTTCCTGCCACACACTTCGGAAAAGGACGTACTGGAGGTTACCCGCCCTCGCGTTATCAAGTGGTACTGTCCTTTTGCCGATCAGCGGGAATTTCCGTCAGGGCATCGCTACTCGATCAACGTGTATACGGGCTGTGAACACGAGTGCCAATACTGCTACGCCATGGGTTATGTCACGGCCCAGCCCAACTGCAAAAATCGTTTCCGTCATGACTTGTGCAAAGACTTGGAGGCGTTGGATGCTTACAATGTCCCGCCCGCGCCCGTGCATCTATCGAATAGCACCGATCCGCTTCAACCCTTGGAGCAAGAGCATCGCCATACACTGTTTGTGTTGGAAAGGCTGGCCGAACATCGAAATCGCTTTACAACTATAACTCTATTGACCAAGAACCCGGCTTTGCTGATGGATGACAGATATATTAAGGCGCTCAATCGGCTGAACGAGTTACCACCGGATCACCCTCGACATGCTTTGTTTTACGAAAAAGGATATCCGCCTTTGCGATTGGAGTGTTCATTGGCGTTCTACAACGACGAGCACCGGCGATTGCTCGATCCGGCTGCTCCGAGCGTCGAGAGTCGTATGGAAGCTCTGCGACTGCTGGCGAAAGAAGGTCTCCCAGTCTTTTTACGAATCGATCCGTTATTCCCGCGTGATCCATTGGGCGGTGGCAAGACCATGGCGGATTTCGATTTGCCTGACGTTCAGTCGATAATCGACTTGGAAGGTTTGGTCAAATTCAGTCGAGAACTGTCTTCAAGGCACATCATCTATTCCGTGGCCAAGATCACGCGACGCAAGCAGGGCAATCTGCCGCCTGTTATGGAGCGGATGAACCGAGTATACCAGCACCTTTCGACGGAGAAACCGCTCGTTTTTCATGGCGGTTCCTGGCGGCTTCCCGAGAGCGTTGCCGCGGAACTCGTACTCAGACCGTTCTTGAACTTATGCAGCCGACATTCGATTCCCGCCAAAGCCTGCAAAACTAATTTGATTACGACACCTTAAGCACCATGTAAATGCTCAGGTATGATGGCCACAAAATTGCCAAAATTATTTTGCCATTGTTAAGGTTTCTCAGCGAGTCTTTTTT
Organism: Pirellulales bacterium; assembly: GCA_963838495.1. Classification (GTDB taxonomy): domain Bacteria; phylum Planctomycetota; class Planctomycetia; order Pirellulales; family Thermoguttaceae; genus JBEKIK01. Next base: position 106,668 of record CAWIRC010000003.1, read on the forward strand.
TCCAGACGGCGTGACAACGTTCGCAAGATTGCATCAAGCACTACGTCGAGGTGCTTGCCCACATCCTCGGCAAGGAACCGCAGTACGAAATAGCCGTTTTCCTGCAATAGCAGGTCTTTGCGCCGGTCGCGACGGTAGGCGTCCGTATTAGCCAAATGCTGCGAGCCGTCGAGTTCGACTGCCACGCGTGCCTCGGCACAGAGCAGATCGACTTCCATTTGCCCCCATCCATCAAAAGGAATGGGTAGTTCGGCATTAAGACGGAACTGACCGGCGGTTTCCGGCAACGTCTCAAGCCGACGGTATCCGAACCGCCTAAAACACTTTATTGCAATCGATTGACGTGTCACGCGCTGAGGGCTAAGATTGTCTTAGATATTAGGATTGTAGTAAACTGCTGGAGGTATAAGTGAGGTTTATGATGCTCAAAGATCCAATCGAAATTGTATGGTTCCTGTTTGGGGCGTTCCTGGGATGGTTTGGGAAGGTTATTCAGGACCGCATATCGGCGAAGAGGCTTTTCGATCACCGAATCCGTTTGGAAAAAGAGTACAGCTTATACAGTGATTTGTGGGATAAACTGTTCGAATTGCGCGCGCAATTGGTCAGCTTGTTGAGAAATTGACTGATACGAGTGTTGTGCGCCACGACAAAAACACCATTGAACTATTCAACGCGTACCAAGCGTCTGTGTCTAAGGGTGAGCCGTTCATGAGTACATCTGTTTTCGATCCCGCAAGGAAGATTCTAAGTATTGCCCGTAAGGTTATTTCCAATACTGGAGAGAAGCAATCCCTTTCTGAAAGTGTTACGAGGGGGGCGAATCCGGATTGGGTAGCCACAGAGCGACATAATTTGGACGATGAGAACGATACTGCATTCAAAGAAATTGAAGAATTATTCCGAAGCGTTGCAAAAGAAATCCGTCGCCGTGTCAGTCCATAATGGACACCGACGTGGAAAACGCAGAGAAGATGGCCTTCCCGAAGAACAACGATATATGCCCGCCATTGCCGGAGCGGGAACGCTCCAGTGCGGCCGTCAGGTTCATGCGGTGGCAGGTTTCCAAGATGGCTTTTGCATCTTCCTGCCAATGCATCTTATCGAAATCTGCTGCCAGAAAAAAACATGTCTCGTCCTGAAGCATCGGGTACACACCCATGACAAAATCCCGACCATCGTCGTCTTGCCCTGTCAAATGCCATTGAATCACTCTATCGGTGACAGGAAGGAAACGGCGGTGCGGACATTCGGCGCATTTGATCCTTGGCTTTTCACACAAGCCCGAAATCCATTGGTTGGCACAAGCAGGTTGATAGCCTGATTTGCCGGTTTTGCGGCTCTCGAAGCGCCGTGCATAGATATCCTCGCGCCGACGAAAAAGCGAATGAAAAAGAGCAATTTTGGCCTCAGGCGAGGAACGATTATGGACAAGAGCGTCTTTTTGGTCCATGGGGGTCACCTGCCGAGATACTACAACTCTCTCTAATCGAGCCGTGCTTGTATCGTAGCAGAATGCGTAACCGCGTCAATCATTTAAAACCGATGATTCGTCAACAGCTGGAATTGATGGAATTTTTGACGCAACGCTCAAACGCAGCCCCGCTCTCCTCCTCCTTGCTATTTTAAAGATAGCCCAGTTTTATTTGGTCTTCTTCCGCTTTCCTTCCGCACGTTCCAATACACGGACTATTTTATCCACAGTGGCGACGTTGGGACTATGCTTGCCATGTTCCAGACGGCTTAGTGTTTCCACTCGCACCCCAGACCGCTTCGCCAAATCGCTTTGCGTCAAGCCGGCAGCGCACCGTTGACGAATGAGTTGGCGAGCCAAGACAATTCGAGCCGACTCCACAGCCGGATAATTCCCCTGTGCATCTGCTTCCGGCAACTGGAGTTCCCTGTTCTCACCGAGCAATTGGTGATATTGATTTTCCGGTATAACGACAAATCGTTGTCCTGCTATCGTTAAAGTCTGAATTGCGGTCGCCATATTTTTCATCTCACCTATTATCGGTTACATGACAAGGATGTCAAGTCCTGTGTGACTTGCAAGTCCTATCAACTTTTGTATTTTACAAACCGTCGGTAGAACCAGGATGGGCCACATAACCGACGCACTAATTCATAGAAACTTTAGCCGCAACATGTAAACGCTACTTTGCATCTATTTTGTAGTGGCCAAGAACTCCCCTTGAAGTGAGCGCCGGGAAAGGCTAACATGGTCATTTGTATACATCACCATTTTCCCACCGCATCGGGGTTGAGCACCATGACTCAAGTGATCCATGTAGAGCGAAAATCGGCGGTGCTCACGCCCTCCAGCCTGGCCTGCCTGGCACACGTTCCGACGGTCAACCTGACGGCAGGCTGCGCCCACGAGTGCCGCTACTGTTACGCCCGCGGCTACCTGACGCACCCTGGCGAAGGCAAGGTCAGATTTTACACGAATACGCTTGCCAAGCTGCGGGAGGAGTTGCGCCGCAAACGCAAGAAGCCCGCCACGGTGTATTTCAGTCCGTCGAGCGATCCTTTCCAGCCGATTCCCGAGGTCCTGGAAATGGCTTATGACGTGTTCAGGTTTCTCTTGGAGTCGGAGATTGGCGTGGCCTTCGTCACCAAGGGGCGGATTCCCGAGCGGCACCGCAACCTGTTGGCCGCCCATGCACCACTGGTCCAGGGGCGGATCGGGCTGATTACGCTTGATCCAGGAACCGCCGCCGCGTTTGAACCCTGCGCGGCGACGCCGGAGGTCCGGCTCGCGCAAGCGGCCGAGCTGATCGGCGCACACGTCCCGGTCGAGGCGAGGCTCGACCCGATTTTGCCCGGCGTGACCGACGGTGCGGACTGCCTGGAGCCGCTCTGCGCGGCATTGGCCCGCATCGGCGTGCGCAAGATTGCCGCCAGCGTCCTCTTTCTCCGGCCAGCAGTGATCGGATCGCTGCGGCGGCACATCGAGGACAAGCTGATGCTCAATAGGATGTTGGACTGCTTCGCCGGCGGCGAGCCTCTGGCGATCCATGCGGGCAACAGCCGGGTGCTAGCGCTTCCGGCTTCGGCGCGTCTTGAGATCATGGAGCGTCTGAAATCCATCGCACACCGTTACGGCCTGGAGGTCCTCGTCTGTGCCTGCAAGAACCCGGACATCTCCAGTGGCTCTTGCCACATTTCGGGCCGCTGGCCGCCTGCGGTCCGCGGGGGCAGCCAATTGGGACTGTTCCAACCGTAGCAGCCGCGCAGAAAGGTCGCAACGTGGATCACATACAAAGGTACAACCAGCGCTTGCTGCGGAATGCATTGAGGGAAACGCGACTCATAACGTCTCTCGACGTGACCTCAGGCCGCCGAATTCGCGTTACCAGTGCGACCTGGGATGAGTATTGGGGGCACTGCGGTCCCTTGGCGAGAGAAATCGCACAACTGAAGGCAGCTTGGACCGCTCTGATCGCTGGGAATTTTGCAGGTAACCTGCGGCGTGACTTTGTCCGCGCATATTTCCTGTTGCTCCGCACATGTCTGGATCGCCATGCTTGCGGCCAGAACGCTGCTCTCTGTACTGAGGAAGGTTGTCGGCTTTGAGACAATTCGTGTGTCCGGGGACTGCGGTGGCTCGGCTGCGGCCATAGTCAGCGCAAGACACCCCGTATATCTGCTGAGTAAACTGGCAAGACCCCACGCGCCAGAGAACCCCAAGTACCTGCCGCTGATATGCCCATGCGGGAATTTGCCTGGAGCAGACGCTCTTTATTGGCACTACAGACGTATTCCGCTGATGCGGACCGACGGAATCCAGCTATTCGTCTATCCGCCGACAGAGGTCTGCAATCGCCCATTGAGTCATGCGCTCATTGGCCAGTTATTCGCATGCCTTACACCAAGAAGCGACCCGTGGATTCGGGAACGAAGCCAATCGCTATTTGAGGGTGTATTTGCCCCGTTGGTCGCTCGCTCTGCATCTGGCCGGCTTCACTTGCTGGACATGGCGTGCGGTTCTGCCAAAATAACAATGACGTTATGCAGAAAAGCATTTGCCGCGCACCGGAAATCGTTCGACTTGACATTGGTTGATGTGGTTCGGGGGAGCAACTCAATCGCCAATGTCTTCTATCGGAATCCCAAAGTCTTTGGCAACGTGGTGTTCCGCCGGGAGAGCTTGTTCGACTGGGTGGACAACAACGCCGACAAACCGCAAATGCGTTTCGATGTTGCGCTATTGCTGAGGGCATGTAATCTTTTCAGTCGCTTTTCCATCGAGAAAATGTCATATCACGAGGCAAATGCACTGATCGGCCAGAACACAACGTGCGATCCCCTCGATTCCCAGGTACTGCGTCCGGCGGAAATGATTGAGGAAAATAGGCTTGGTAAAATACAACATGGGATCGGACGGTTCACCTTCAAGAATGGCTGGATGTTTCGACAGTTCTCCACGTCGGACTACTTCAAGGCAATTCATATTGTCATGGGCGGCAGGTTGTCTGCTAGTGAGGACACCGTTTACGCACCACTTCGTGTATTCGACGATGATGTCCTCGTGCTGCCGAGCGGTCGTTCTCTCATCGCTCAGTTGCTGACAATGGCGAACCAACTTGTAATTGAGGACGCAGATTTGTTGCCATATCATCTCGAACGTCACTTCAAGCAATTCGACTTGGGCGACCTGTCTGTCACTGATTTGACCGACCAGGCGAAAAGGCGCGGGGCTGCTGTCTACCTCGTTGAGAGAAAACCAGCACAATGACGATGCGAAGCCGCTTTGCCGCAGTGTCGATGAATGGCTCGCCTTTTAAGAGTTTAAGAGAGATGAAAAATTTGCAAGGCAATTGACGAGAGCAAATCCAGTCGTATTTTTTCGTCTGTGGACAGCAGATCCGAACCAGATGCTCAACGGGCGTCATTGACGCCCGTTTAAGCCCGTAGAGGGGGCTTTTCGGGGCTTAACGGAAGCAATGAAAAATTTGCCGAAGCCTTTGAAATGTAAGAATTTATCGCGTTTTCTCGAGGAAATTGCATATTTCACAATTTGCCCATTTTACCCTTTCGAGTCAGGCTGCTAACCATTCGCGTACCCTCCGAAAGTGCTTATGCGATAACAGTTTGTGCTATCTCGTTTTTCCCGTCAAGGGGCTTTTTGCACGACACACGCAACCGGTGCGAAAGATTTGTGCCACCGGATGGCATAAGTCGCCTGAACATGTGGCGGTTAGTGCAAGGGAAGAGTTTAACGACAATTTACGATTCATAGATGACGGAATGGAAAGCCGCCTTGGAGAGTGGAGACCTCCAAGGCGGCCAAAGGGCGTGTAAGAATAAGATCCAGGTGTAATTTCAATATGCTCCTGGACACCAGACAAGTTTGCTCGGCTTCCCGCTAATGGATCGGAAACCTCTTTGTATGTTTAACCGGAGAATAAGTCGCCGGTCGAAAACGGGTATTGTGAGGTCCGGATTTCCAATTCAAGGAGTATGATGTATTTCAAACACGCTTTTGAAACGTCGCTGTATTGTTGGGGGCGGCAGTTTAACTGCCGCCCTAACCTACACAAATCAACTGTTGTCCCGACTGGTAAGGGATGATTTGTTACTCGGGTAGCTTGGTAACCTCGTCGCCTTCGGCCCGGGATACCAAGGCTCGCATAATCTTTGGGGGCATGGATTCGGGCAGGAAGTGGACGCTGCCGTCGGCAAAGACCGAATTGCAGCCGCCGGGATGGAAACTGAACGGTTCGTCGTTCAGTCCGCAATTGTTATTGGTCCATTCACCTCCGGGCGATCCGCCCATGGGATAGGCATTGTTGTTTACATAATGCGTAAAACCAGTGGTGGCGTTGGGGGGTCCTGAGATGCCGCTGCCGCCCGCGTCTGGATCAATCCAGCGATACACGCCGCAATTGCCGCCGCCGCCGCTGCCGGCATTGTCGGTTGTCAGTTGGGTGGCGTCGGCCTGGCCGGCGGTGCACATGATGGTTGTATCGGCGGAATATTTCGACTTTGTTTTATACAACAGCGAAGGATGGTTTCGCCCCACGTCTTCCATGCAAAAGAGGGTGCAGCTTGTGCCGTCAGAAATGGCCGAGAGAGGGGCCGACGGGCACGCCATGGCGCCATCGCACCGATTCCACTGCGTAGTGGCGGCGCCGTTTAAGGTCTTATATCCGGTGTTTCTCAGGCCGTAATTGGCCGAGTCGCCTTCATCGGCGTTGATGTCTGTGTAAACCGTGCAGAAGTAATCCAATTTGCCGAAGTCGGTGGGGCCGTCTACTCCCGTGTCAAGCGTGGCGGCGGTGTCCGAATTTCCGCTGACATTTCCGGTCTGGGTGAAGACGGTGTTTTTGTACTGAATTTGCGACCAAGGATCGGACGGGCAGATATAGATGGGGATTTGCTCCGTTCCGGCAAGCATGTTTTTGTACGAACCGCGGTAGGATTTGGTGGAATCCATTGTTTGGAAGAGCTGCATTTTATCGGCGAAAGGGAGGATCATGGCGAACGGGGAGAGTCTTGGTTCGCCGGGGAATTCCCACGCTCTACCGACTCTGGCGTCGATAAAGGTGGTCAAGGCCCCAGTGCTTGAATACCTGGTTCCCTCGCCGCCCGGGGGCAGCATTTTGTGGGCCGTTTCGTAGTTTAATATTCCCAAACCGATTTGCCGCAAGTTGCCGGCGCAAGAGGATCGCCGCGCACTTTCGCGCGGATTGCACCGCGGGAAGCAACATAGCCATAAGCACTCCGATGATGGCAATCACCACCAACAATTCAACGAGCGTGAAGCCGCGTCGTCCACGGGCCGCGGCCCGAAAGTTTCCATTCTCTCGCATTGCTCTCATTTCAATTCTCCTGTAAAAAGTGACACTTATTCCTTAAAACGCCTCTCATATTGTCCAAGGCATTATTAGAGTTTCATGAGCGGCAGGTGCTTTTTCCAATAAAGCTCTGTTTGCTTTTTGTTTGAGGCCTTACGCCCGTCCTCAGCGCGGGAATGTGCGTTTATAGGAATAGCCGTTGGAATTATCGCCCATATATATTTGAAAATGATGAGAACCGGAATAAATTTTTGTTAAAAGACGAGAAGGTTATTCCTCGATCAATTCCGGGGAACCAAGCGGCAGGTGGATGAAAAATGCGCTTCCCTCGCCGAGAGCGCTTTCCACGCTTGCCCGGCCTTTGTGCGCTTGGGCGATGTGCTTGACGATTGCCAATCCCAGCCCGGTGCCGCCGAGTTTTCGGCTGCGAGCTTTATCGACTCGATAGAATCGCTCGAAGATTCTGGGCAGATGTTCACGGCCGATCCCGCAACCCTGGTCGCGGACTTGAATCACGACCTCATTGTTCCCGCAGTTTGCCGATAGATGGATGGTTTGATTCTGGAAACTATACTTTATGGCGTTGTCAAGAAGATTTATTATGGCTTGTTCCAGCAATGGCGAATTGATGGGCGCTTGGATATCCTCCTGGCAACTTAATTCTATATGTATGTCTTTGCCCGAGGCTTTCATGCGGCACACTTCGATCGCTGCTTCCAATACGCTTTTTATGGAACCTGGAGTAAGTGCGATTTCCGCTTTTTCCGTTTCTTGTTCGATGCGCGACAGCGTCAGCAAATCCTCGATGATGGCGTTCAGCCGGTCGGTTTGAGTCGCCACGATTTGCAGGAATCGCTGCAATTCTTGGGGATTGTTCATGGCGCCGTCCAGAAGCGTTTCCACGAATCCTTTGATTGAAGTCACGGGCGTGCGGAGTTCGTGCGATACATTGGCGACGAAATCGCGGCGGACTTTTTCCAGCTTTTTCAAGCGCGTCACTTCGTGCAACACCACCAGCACTCCGGCCACTTTATTCTGTGAGTCGTTTAAAATTGTGCCGTGGGCGTGCAGATAACGCTCGCCGCTTCCGTTGTCGTGCAACAGGATTTCATCCTCCTTGGGCTTTTGCGCGGCGAGCACATCGGCCACCAGTTGTTGAAGTTCGCGGTTTCTAACGACTTCTTGCAGCATCCGCCCCTGTGCCCGTTCGGGATCGATGCCAACCAAACGGGCGGCTGTTTTATTCAGACGTATCAGTCGTTCTTCCGTGTCCACGGCCAACACGCCCTCGACCATGCTTGCGAGAATAGCCTCGCGTTCGTTTCGCTGCTCAACAATGTCGTGTATTTTCGCATCAACTTCGGCGGCCATTTGGTTCAGTGCTTCGGCAAGATCACTGATTTCTTGTGAACCTGTAAGCGGTAATTTATGCGTCAGGTTGCCTAGGGCAAAGCGTCTCGCGCCGTATGCGCAAATGTTCCAAGGGCCTGGTGATCCGGCGTGAAATCCATAAGCTCACCAAAGCCATGAGAATGGCAATCGCAAAACCGCCTATCGCAATGCGAAACTGAATTGCGCTAACGGCCCGATCGACCACGCTCATCGAAATCGATATCCTAAGCACACCAATGATCTTGCCAGTTTGTCCCCTCTCCCTTTGGGAGAGGGAGAGGGTGAGGGCATTGGTGGCCTTGTCGCCGCCCTCACCCCCGGGTACCCTTTGGGTGCCTCTCCGGGCACCGACCAAAGGTTGGTCGGGAGAGGGGAGTGCATTAGTGCTTGCCTTTAGCGGCACGGCTACATACATCCTCGTTTCTTTTAGAGTATAACTATAACGTTGGGATGAACCGGTGCGGCCCGCCAAGGCATCGGCCACTTCGGGACGGTCTGCGTGGTTGTCCATCTTTTCCGGCAAATCGTCCGAGTCTCCCACGACCTTGCCGTCCGGAAGAATCACGGTGATTCGAGTAGAAGCCTTTTGGCCGAGTTCTTTACAAAGCCCATCGATCTCTAGAAATTCGGACCTGCGCCATTTTCGTTATGAACAAATCTTCGATCAAAAGCGCCCTGGCTTCCAAACCGGCTTTTGTCTGTTCGAGGTCGAATTTCTTCAGTGCCGAAGAAGCATATAAAGCGACCGCCGTGAGCGAGATCAGCATAATCAGCAGATACGCGGGATAAAGTTGCCAAAGCAGCCGTTTCTTGCCCATTGTCATTCCTTTAATCGGTATCCTACGCCACGAATAGTCTCAATCTGATCGCCTGCCGAGCCCAGCTTCTTGCGCAGTCCGACGATTTGCACGTCGATCGATCGGTCTGTGACAATATAGTCTCCGCCATGTACAAGATTGGCAATTTGATAGCGGGTAAAAACCCAGCCGGGTCGCTGCGCCAACACGTGAAGAACGCGAAATTCGGTGGCCGTCAGTTCCACCGGCTCATCATCCACCAAAACCTCGTGCCGGCCGGGGTGGATTACTATGTTTTGCACCCGCACGGTGGCATTGTCGTCAACAATGATCGCCGTTTTCCTCCGCAATATGGCCCGAATCCTGGCGAGTAACACGCGAGGGCTGAATGGCTTGGTAATATAATCGTCGGCCCCGAGTTCCAGTCCGGCCACAATGTCAGTCTCTTCGCCTTTTGCCGTGAGCATGATTATGGGAATGGATTGCGTGGCCATGTCGCGTTTCAGATTGCGGCAGACTTCCAAGCCGTCCATGCCCGGCAGCATAAGGTCCAAAACGATCAAATCCGGCACATCCGTGCGGATTTTTTTCAGCCCTTCCTCGGCCGTACCGGCCAAAATGGCCTGGTATCCTTGCTTGATGAGATTGTATCCCACAAGCTCGCGAATTTCTTCTTCGTCTTCGATGACCAGTATTTTTTCACGTGTCATTTTTGCTACCGGCAGTTCGAGTTTACGAGGTTTCATATCTAATTCTAACATTTTATATGATGACAATGTAATAGCCCTGTTTATGAGATTTGTTTGGCTTGGTTCATATCAGTATGGCGTACAATCCTGCCTTCGGTCATGTAAATCACGTCCTCGGCGACATTGGTCGCGCAAATTGAATCGATCTCAACCAAAGCGGCCCGTGATATAGTCCTCTGTTTCTTTCCGCTCGGGCTTGGTAAATAACTTATCGGTCGGGCCGAACTCTATAAGCGCTCCCTCATAAATAAAGGCCGTCCAATCCGAAACTCTTGCGGCCTGTTGCATATTGTGCGTGACGATGATAATAGTGTATTCGCTCCGCAATTGGCCAATAAGGTCTTCGATTCTCGTAGTGGACCGCGGGTCCAATGCCGAACAAGGCTCGTCCATGAGAATGATCTCGGGATTGACCGCAATGGCCCGGGCAATGCAAAGCCTCTGATGCTGGCCGCCGGAAAGCCCCAGGGCCGAATCATGCAGGCGGTCTTTCACTTCATCCCACAAGGCGGCGCGGCGCAGGCTTTTTTCCACAACTTCGTCAAGTATATTTCTCTGCCGCACTCCGGCGATCCGCAAACCGTATGCGACATTCTCGTAGATGGATTTTGGGAACGGCGTGGGCTTCTGAAACACCATTCCCACACGGCGGCGAAGTTCGATTACGTCTATTGCCTTGTCGTTGATGTCCTGCCCGTCAAATTCGATCCGTCCCGTTGTTCTCACGTCATCGATCAAGTCGTTCATTCTATTAAGGCAACGAAGCAGAGTTGATTTGCCGCAACCCGATGGACCGATAAGCGCGGTTACTTCATGCCTGGGAAAATCTATAGTAATATCCTTAAGCGCCTCGGTTTTACCATAATATAAGCAGACTTGATTGGCACAAATGATCGGATCGGATACCGCCAAAGTCGGTGCATTTATGGAATGTTTGGAAACATCGCTCTCGGCAGGCGATGCTCCTTCATTTTGTCGGGCCACCGGCCGGGGCGTAAGATTCATGGGAAGTCTTTTATTGATAGTCTTGAGCATGTCTATTGATAGTCTTGAGCATGTCTATTGATAGTCTTGAGCATGTCTATTGATAGTCTTGAGCATGTCATTCTGATCTGGAGTTTTGCAAATTTCTCCCCTCTCCCTTTGGGAGAGGGGCAGGGGGTGAGGGCCTAGTGAAGCCGTGTAAACTTGGCAAGTCGTTTTTCATCCAAACACCCTCACCCTAGCGCGGCCGACCAACCTTCGGTTGTTACCCGCCGCGATCAAAAAATGATTGCAAATCGTACATTGCAAATTGCAAATTGGCGCAAGTGTTTGATGTTGTTCAATTTGCAATTTGCATTTTGCAATTGACAATTTGCAATAAAAAAACATGTGCGCATATTGCGTTCAAATCTTAACCTAAGACCCTAACCCTCTCCCAAAGGTAGAGGGGACAAAATTATTTACATGGTTTTCAACTGATATCGCGTCCTCATGCGGTTCCTCAGATAAATCGCAAAACTGCTCAAGCTCAGCACGATCATAAGCAATAGCAGAGTTGTCGCATAAACCATCGGTTTGGTGGCTTCTACGTTCGGTGATTTGCAGCTAATATCCAGGATGTGAAAACCCAGGTGCATGAATTGCCGATCCAAGTGAAGAAAGGGGAACGATCCGTCAAAAGGTACCGGGGCGTTTTTCACCGCGCCTGTAATCATTAGCGGGGCTACTTCGCCGGCGGCCCGGGCCATCGCCAGAATGAATCCGGTCATCATCCCCGGCGATGCCATTGGCAAGAGCACGCGAACGAGCGTCTGAAACTTGGTTGATCCCAAGGCATAGGAACCCTCGCGAATTCCCCTGGGAATCGTTCGAAGTGCCTCCTCGGTCGATACGATCACAACAGGAATCGTCAATAAACCCAATGTCAAACTGGCCCAGATGATGCAACCTTGGCCAAATACCGGTTCGCCGGCATCGATCCTCTCGGGAAAAAACCAACGGTCCAAATTGCCTCCCACCAGGTAAATGAAAAATCCCAATCCAAATATCCCGTAAACAATCGAGGGGATGCCGGCAAGGTTATTCACGGCCACGCGCACCAGGCGCACTAAAAATCCTTCTTTTGCATACTCCCCCAAGTAGATGCCCGCCAGCACTCCTAGAGGAAAACAACTTACGGCCATCAGAAAGACCATCAAAACCGTGCCGAAGATGGCGGGAAACAATCCGCCGTCCTGGTTCGACTCGCGTGGATCGGTGAAAAGCAACTCCCATATTTTTGCGAAATAATGCCCCATCTTTTCCGTTATTCCCATCTGGTTTGGACAGTAAAAGCGAACAATATCCATAAGCGCGATCTTTTTTTCGCGGCCCGAGGCGTCGCTAAAGATTGCCGCATTGGCGCGCACGGCCGCTTTGCGTTTTTCGATCTCAGCGCCGATTCGGTCGGACTCCCTTTTCAATTGTTCTTCTTTGGTTTGAAGTTCGGCGATCTGCTCGGCGAGTCGGTTTGCCTGAGGGGAGTTTTCGGAATTGCCGTCGGCTGGAAGATGATTCCGCTGGTAATTGATTCGTAATATTTCGTATTTCACGTGGTTTTTCAGTTCACTGGACAAAGCCGCCTGCTCAGCTTGCAGCGGCACTACTTCTCGCTCGAATTTGTTCCGAGTGGCTGTAATGGCAGCAGCAAGTTGTTCTATGGATATATTTTGTTCCCTCTCCCGACCAACCTTCGGTTGGTGCCCGGAGAGGGTTAGGGTGAGGGCAGAATCGCTGTTAGCGTTAATGATGCCCTCACCCCCGCCCCCTCTCCCGACCAACCTTCGGTCGGTGCCCGGAGAGGGGAGAATAATATTCTGTAAAAAGCCGTAATAATTCATGTTTGTCAACCGCTCGAGAACGATTGCGTTTTTCGGATAGGTTTTTGCCCGGATTGTTTTTGCTTCGATCCAGCGAAAGGCCGGACCGTCTTCCATATTGCCCACCTTGAACTTGACGCTTTCATTCCCCGTGTCGGGATTAGTTTCCGTTTGAAGTTCCTCGCCGAGGTGTTTACTGCCATCGGCCAACTCGACCTCGGCCACGGGGTGCGGCCAAAAAACGCCCAGACCATTCCACAATACGACTGCCAGCAAGGCGAAAGTCAGCAACAGCGTCAGGGCCAGGGCGCTGCCGGTTGCCCAAACCAGTGGCTCGCCCTGCCGCCAAAATCTACTGGAACGCCGGCCTTGGTTTAATAGCGGCCGTAACGTTTGCGTAGATGTTGGCGGACCAGTTCGGCCAGCGTGTTCAGCAGAAATGTTAGTAGAAACAGCAGTACGGCACATAAAAACAATACGCGATAGAGTGTTCCGCCCACCGGGGCTTCGGTAATTTCCACGGCGATATTCGCCGATAAAGTGCGAAAACCATTAAAAGGACTCATATCCAGGATCGGCGTGTTGCCGGTTGCCATAAACACAATCATCGTTTCGCCGACCGCCCGGCCAAAGCCGATCATTACTGCGGCAAATATTCCCGGGCTGGCGGAAGGTAAAATGATGTGCCACAGCGTTTGCCAACGGCTTGCCCCCATCACCAGCGAGGCCGCTGTGAGATTGTGCGGAATGCTCGATAGCGCGTCTTCGGCAATGGAAAAAATGATGGGTATGATGGCAAATCCCAATCCAAAGGCCACTACCAGGCTGTTCAGCGGATCATAGGGTTTCTGTGTGACATTAAAAATCCATTGTTTAAAGTCGCCTTGAAAGAGCAGCTCCTGCAAAGGATGTGCCACCCACATCGCCAACAAGACCCCAATTACGATAATAGGCATCAACACCAGGAACTCGTATCCTTGTTCCAGGCGTCTAAACCAATCGGATTTCCGCGCCTGCTGCCAAAAGATCATAAAAACAATGAATGTAATGGGCAGCGTCGCCATGCCAATAAAAACCGCCAGGAGCCATTTTCCCATAAGCGGCGCTAACCAAAGAAGAATCAGAAAACCGATCACCACCGAAGGCGCCGCCGCCATGATCTCCACAATCGGCTTGATGGCGCGTTTGAAGCCCGGCGTGGTGAAATGGCTTACATAAATCGCAGCAAACAGCGCTAAAGGCACGGCGAAAAACATGGCATACAGCGTCGATTTTACGGTGCCGAAAATGATCGGCACCAGGCTGAATTTAGGTTCATCGCCGGTCGTTTGCCATTTGTATCCCGGCTCGTTGTAACCCTCGTAATGCAATTTGCCGAACAGCGCTCCCAAGCTGATCTCCGGATGCGGACAATCGATTTTCCAAACCGTAAGGCGGTTCTGATTATCGAGTCCGATTACGGCGTTGCCCCGAGGGGCGTAGGCTATCTTGGATAGCGGCTCGCGATTGGGCATCGTAAGCAGATGCTTCTCGCTCGTGGTATAATCCAAATTCACAGTTCCATCCAAATCGAGGGTAAGAAGTGATTTATCACGGCCTGACGGCAAAATATCGGCAATTGTTTTATCGTGTTTGGCCAGCCGGTGTATAAGGCGGAGTTTCCTGGAGGTTTCATTGCGTATCTCGAACCATGTCGTAACGTCGCCTCTATCATCGCCTACTGCCAGCGACACGTCTCCAAATACCATCGCCAGAGATGTTATAGCGCGGTCATCGCGGAAGGCGCGCACAACTTCTGAATAGCCGATGCTGCCGTCTTCGCTTATCTCCCAACGCATAAGGCAGCCGTTCGTAGTGCCTGCATAGAGCGTCTTGCCCGTTCGGTCCATGGTCAACGCGCTTATCGGTCCTGGAATGCCTGCCTCGATCGCCAATTGAGAGGTTTTGCTTTCATTTTCGCCGAGAAGGTTTTCTGAGACTGTCTTCCGCGTAATGGAAATCTTGTTGCCCGGCAGGAGTTTCACAAATGTCGTTGTTCCTTCCTCGCATCGGCGAACCAAGGCTTTTGTCGGAATGACGTCTCCTTCACTGAGCAGTTCAGCCCGTGCGTGAAGTTCATGTTGTACGCTCCTATGCCCAATTTCATCAAAACGGGGACTAAGTTCGACTTCAACCAAAGAAATCGATCCGTCGGACCAAAGCAAGGAGTACATGGAATTCGCCGATCGCTCCACGAAACTCAGTGTTTCGGCGTTTGATCCCTGGGGAGGCGCGACTTTCTCCTGTCCCAATATCTTGTAGTCACGATTATCGGGAAAATCTATAAAAGTGAATCTCCCGTCCTTGGTCAATGTATAAGCGGTGAGTGAGTCATAGCCCCCGCGCTGGGCAAGTTCGACAAAATCCACGCCTAGCGACATCACCTCTTTTTCCAACAATCCCTTGGAAAGCGTCGTTTCTGCCCGAAGTTCCGCCTTTGCACCGCGGAATAAAGGCAATGCAACGGATACTATCGATAGCATGATGGCAACTACGCTGGCAATAATTGCGATCCCGCAGAGAGTAATCACCCATCGTGCGATTTTATCGTGTCGTTTTACCTTGCGGATCAAAGATTTGTTGATCGTTTGCACGGCAGCCTATAAGCTCGCTCTTTTTTTGACCGCCAATTTGCCGATCCTGCCCACCGCACTATGCGTCCAGTGGGCAGGGCGGATGGCCGTTGCTTTGAAATTGTTAAAATTGACGCGAATTATTGCTCCAGAATGTCGAGTTGCTCATCTATCAATTTCGCTGGCAAAGGGCCGAAACCGTCTTTAACGACGATCTCTTGCCCTTCTTTGGAAAGCGCGAATTTCAAAAACTCCCTGATATGCGGCGGCAGCGGCTCATGTGGTTTCTTCGCTACATAGATATACAGCGCTCGACCCAAGGCATATTTTCCTGCCAGTGCGTTTTCAAACGTGGGCTCGACAAACGGCGAATCGGATTTCGTTGCCAGCGGAATGGCGCGGACATCGGCCGTCCTGTATCCGATGCCGGAATAGCCCACGGCTCCCTTGTCGTTTGCCACGCCATTGACAACTGCGGCCGAACCGGGCTGCTCCTTGACGGTATCTTTATAATCGCCTTTGAAAAGCGCATGTTCTTTGAAAAAAGCATACGTGCCGCTCACGGAATTTCGCCCGTAGAGACTGATCGGCAGATTTTCCCACGCTCCACCCAGTCCCACTTGCCCCCATTTTGTGATCTCTGCGTTCCCGCTTTTACGAGTTTGCGAAAAGATGCCGTCAACTTGTTGCAGGGTAAGTCCCTTTATCGGATTGTCTTTATGAACAAATACCGCGAGGCAATCGAGCGCCACGCTGATCCGTGTGGGCTTAAAACCGTGTTTCTTTTCAAAAGCTTCCAGTTCGGTGTCTTTCATGGCCCGAGACATAGGCCCTAGTTGTGCCGTGCCTTCGGTCAATGCCGGCGGAGCGGTCGCCGAACCCTCGCCCTTTATCTGCACCTTCACGTTGGGATATTCCTTTTGGAACGCTTCACCCCAATACGTCATTAAGTTATTCAACGTGTCCGACCCGACGCTGTTTAGATTGCCGGAAATTCCCGACACCTTTTCATATTCTTTCACCTTGGCGTCAATCCCGGCGTCTGCGCCCCACAGGTCGGTCGTTGAAGCGATAATCAGCATCAAACTCCAAAACGAACTGAATCGAACAAACTTTAACGGGCTCATTGCCTTTTCTCCTTAAAAGACATAGAAATTTAGAGATTTAAGAACAAAATGACTGTTCCCAAATATTTACTTACTTTCTAAAGAATCCTAAACCGTGAATGTTAGAAAAGAGTGATGGCAATGTTAGGATTTTGTTATGAACATTCACTTTTTGCCCGTGTGTACTGTTAAGCGTAAGAGCCTATCCTAAAAGTCCCCTCTCCCTCCGGGAGAGGGCTAGGGTGAGGGCGGAATCGCTGATCATTATCCATTTTTAATTCATTACTGGACTTTTGCAAATTAGGTCAAACCCAACCGTAATGTGATATGGTCAAGACCGTAGGAATAATCGGTGACTTGTTCGATCACCCAGGCGATGGTGGATCGCATGGTTTCGCGCATTACCGCCCGACAGGCTTCGCCGATGGTCGTCAGTTTGCGGAGGGCCCATGTTTTCGCACGGTTCGGCCCGAGTTGATCCATGAGCAGAGTGTACGCCAGCATGACCAAGTACATGTGCCGGGTCTGGCCTTGGCCGTCGCGCAGCTGACAATCTCCCATGCCCAACTCCTGCTTTCCGTCCCGATGAAAGGTCTCCGTTCCTGTCCAGCGATATTTGTAAACCAAGAGAATCCGCACCACGTCCCAGGCGACACGGTTGGTTATCAAAATCTTGCAGGGTTGTTTGTCTCGTTTGTTGTCCCAAATAATTACGATCCGTACCTTGTGGTTGACTCCGGGTATATGCAAGCAAACGGTGAAATGCCATTGTTGCTCTCGTCCGCGATGGAACGATTTGCGGGTTTCGGGATCGATCTCGGCGGCGAGTTCGTCGGCGCGGATCACTTTGCCCTTCCATTCGACCTTGCGATTGAACTTCAAGTCGCCGACATAGCCGCGAGGCCGGTCGAAACGGTCCCTCTTGGAATGAATGTGGTTCAGTATCTCCGCGTTGGTGAAATAGCTGTCGAAAGTGAAGTCCCCGGGAATTTCCCGCTCGCATACCCAATCGACCAATTGGCAACAGAGCTTGGTATGATCGAAGAATTTCTCTCCGGTGGCCTCGCATTGCTCCCGCTTGCGGAAGCGGCGGAATTCCAGGGGATAGTGCTTCCCGCTGGAGCACACGTAGTTGGCGAACAGATAATCGTGGGCGATTTTGTTTCGCTGATCGGCGTGATCCCAGAACCATCCTGCGTCTTTGATGTACTTTCCGTCGTGGTCGATCAGCACGTTGTCGATGGCAATGACCCCGCGGTCCGTATATTGAGTGCTGGAATCCCGCTGCAACCATTCCAACCGCCGTTGGTTGAGGGTTTCCGCGTCCCAATCCACTTCGGTCAAGAATTTGTTGAGGCAGGATTGGTCGGTGGTCTGGGCAAACTCCCGATTGATCCCCAGGACCGACTTCCGCTCCGCAATCATCAGTCCTGTAAGATACTCCGCGAAATGCCTTCGCTGCGGTTCGTTGGCAAACAAATCTCCGAACTGCTCCATAGCGTCCCGAACGACTTGAGGAAACTCGATGATCCCTGGCATGACTGCACCATCCTTGGTTGTGAAGTGCCATCCCAAACACCACCGAATTAAACGCAATTTTACCCATTTTGACAAGACCAAACAACAGTTTGCAAAAGTCCAGTCATTAATTAATAAATGGAGTTAATAGTTTTTGGATAGGCTCTAAGCTCGACTTTTGCCCTTTTTCGTGCTAGCAATAATTGGAAAACCTCGGGAAAATGGGGATTTTTCTACTTTTGAAACACCCCGGGATATGCGGGGGTTTTCAAAACCTCCGTGATAAAGTGTGAAAACTACGGAAAATGGCACAGTTTTCAGTTGTTAAAAAGGGCAAAAGTCGAGCTAAGTATAAATAATTAAGGAATTCGTTTTCTCCAATAAGCCTCGATTTACGATTGAGAATTAGAACAAAACCTCCCCTCTCCCTTTGGGAGAGGGGCTAGGGGTGAGGGCGTTTATCAATGGATATAAAGTTTTGTTAGAACTCCTTATACATCTAGCATCCGATAGGCAATTTTTACCAATCTCTAATTCCAGGGCCTTATTGCGGGCAAGCCTAAATGACTGACCTGCCCCCAGTTATGAAACCACCGCGGAGCGACTTTCGGGACTGGGGACCGATTGCTTAGAGCACAATGAGGCCTTACCGTGTTGCACACTCTTCGCCATCGTTCGATCATCTAACTCGATTAACTTCCGCGCGGGCAACCGACATACAAGCGCAAAATGCCGCCATTTGCAACCGTTTGCTACCAAAAGCCCCGAATCGCAAGTGGCGGCTGTTTCAGGAAATTGCATGACTTTACGGAGGCGCAATAGCGCAATTTCAAGTCAGGCTGCTAACCATTCGCGTACCATCCGGCGGACAGCGAAACAAGTCCAATAATTCATATTTGGGCAGGAACTTATAGACTGCAAAGTCATCTGCAAAGGTTCCCTTATATCGCTCTCATACTGACCGGATCCCCATCTTGAACGAATAGAAACAGTTTGCTATAGTATACGCAAGTTCATATATCGGTGCGGTTGTGTTGCAATCTGACAAGATGGGAACGCTCCGATGTTCGTGGCGGATGGATTACCTAATGATTATCTCCCCCGGCCTGTGCCGCTATTCCGGCCTGCCAGGATCGTGCTGGCCAAGGGAAGCGATCGCACGGAAGCCCGCAGGCGATTCGTCAAAAAGATTTGCGAGGCTTACCCGGAGGCGGAAGTTATCGAGGCCTTTGACGCGCCCCATAATCGAGTCGATCTACGCGAATCCGATCCATTGCGATTACATGAAAAAGGCAAGCAAACGCTCATATTGGGCGAACACAACAGCGCGGTGCGTTTCAGCAGCGAGCAAGGCAACGCCTGCCCTAACTATTGGCATCTTTCACCGTATGGATTTTGCCCTTATGGTTGCCGTTACTGCTATTTGGCGGGCACGCCGGGTGTATGGTTTTCGCCGACGGTGAAAATATTTCTCAACCTGCAGGAAATCCTTGCGCAAGTGGATCGAATTTCAAACCAACTTGCCGCGCCGACGGCTTTTTATTTGGGAAAACTTCAAGACGGACTGGCGTTGGAACCATTGAGCGGTTATTCAAAAAAGATGATCCCGTTTTTCGCTCGTCATCCATTTGCACGCATGATTATTTTATCAAAGAGCAGCAACGTAGAAAACATGCTGAACCTGGATCATGCAGGGCGGACGATTCTTACCTGGACACTCAACGCGCCCGAGATAGCGAATGCTTTCGAAGCAAATACCCCTAATGTCGCCGATCGAATCGAGGCTATGCGGCAATGTGCACGGGTCGGCTATCCGGTGCGAGCGGTCATCATGCCAATTATCCCTCTTGCCGATTGGCGGGAGATATACAGCCGCTTTATTTTGACATTGCTCAAATCCGTCCCATTGTCCCGAATCACGCTCGGCTCGATCTGCTCCTATCCGCAAGCCCAACGATTGATGGAACTCAAATTAGGTAAAAAAAACGTCATCTCATCACTGCTCGATCACGGACCAGGCAAATCGAACGACGGGCGGCTTCGCTTCAATCGCTCGACCCGCGCGGAAGTTTACAATCGCCTGATCGAGTGTATCCGGCGGGAGCGGCCCGACCTGGAGATCGGCCTGTGCTTGGAAGATGAAGAAATGTTCGCATCACTCGGCTTGCAAAAGAGCATCGGGCGCTGCAACTGCGTTTTATAAGAAATTTTCAATGGGAATTGATTGGACTCGTTGCGCACGATCCATCCTATGCTTTAATAAGGTTCATCTTTTCTAAAGTTTAATAGATCGCATGGACATTCTTTCATTTTCTTTTTGGTACTCTTTTTGACAAAAGGTCTGCCATATTTGGATGTACATAGACAGACTTGAGCACACTCTCTGCAATATCAACACATGTCTGAAGATCTTTATCCGACGGTTGATATGAGCGATGTATTGTTGCGTGACCTGCTTCAAGTACTGCATCCAGAGTTGTACGTTGCTTTTCTGAAACAAATCCCTTTGCAGTGAATTCTTTAAGGTTATCCGAAAATCTGCCATGATCGCCAACCGAGTCGATCATTACATGCTCCAGCAATGCACGCACACCCATAGTGGCTGTCATTTTGCTGCCGTTTTGAATGCAGATATAAATCTCATTCAGCAATCGCCGGGCAAACGCAGTTCCGGGATTCAAGTAAAAACTCAAAGGCCATACTGGTTGCTTACGGATTATAGGGGGTGGGTAGAACCGCACAGTTGTATCCTGCTCATATGAGGTGGACGAAGTATGTCTTAAAATTACACGGTCACATCCCCCACACTTTAACATTTCGTACTTGTCACTTCCATGCATTGAGCAATCATCATCCGACCAGTGCGTTGTTGTGGTAAATAACACTTCGTGATTGCGCTCGCCGCCACAATCGCTACAAGGAGCTTGAGTTTTCATATTTTACTCCTATCACTTCAATCCTCTGAACCCTGACCTCTGAACCCTGGATACAGTATACCTCACTGCGGCAGGAGCACGTCGGCGAGCATGAATTTTCGCAGGGATTTGACCACGCGGCTGAACTCCGCCAGGTCGATGGGTTTGTTCAGGTAGCTTTCCACGCTCAGATTCTCCTCTTGCAGGATTTTCAGGTGCGATAATGAAGCGGTAAGAACCACGACCGGGATCTGCTTGAGCTTTTCGTCCCCCTTGACCTTCAACAACACCTCGCGGCCGTTAACCTTGGGCAATTGCAGATCGAGCAGGATCAAGTCGGGCCTCGGGGCGCGGCGAAACTTGCCCTGCTGGAAAAGAAACTCCAAGGCCTCTTCGCCGTCGCACACCAGGCTGATGCGGCAGGGCACCCCGCCGCTGCGCAGGGCCTCGATCGTCAGACTCGCGTCCTCGAGGTCGTCTTCCACCATCAGGATTTCCATCGGCCGGCCGACCGTTCCCCGCGACATTTGAAGGCTCCAAACGGTATTTAAGAATCTTTTTTAGGGTGATAGCGTGTTTTGCGCTGCTGTTTTATATTGCAAATTGAAAATTGCAAATTTCAAATTGCAAAATGAACAAAGATAATGTCAAGGTCAGCTACAAACTAAGGTGTTTCGCTGTTGTCCAATTTAAAATTTGCAATAAATAACAACTACGACATTGCACAGTTTAATACATTGTGCGTCCGGTGTGTAGGTCTATTTTGCCCGGCCGCGGAATTCCTGGACCGGATATTTTTCCTCGTTTTTGGCCATTTTTCGCCGCACCGCCGTGGAAAGATCAAGCTTCAACTCGTTGGCCATGGCCAGCACGTAGCAACAAACGTCGGCCAATTCATCGGCAACCTGTTCCAATTGATCCGGCTGAGTTGCAATGCGGCGCGATTCGTCGGCCGAGATCCATTGGAAATGTTCCATCAGTTCGGCGGCCTCGATGGCCAGCGACATGACCAAATTCTTCGGCGAGTGAAATTGATGCCAATCGCGGCGGTCAACGAAATCATTGATAAGCCGCTTAAGCTCCGCAACGGTTGTTTGATTGTCGGACATAGAGAAGTGATCGGGGATTAGGGATTAGAGGTTGGCAATCAGTACGGATAAACGAGAAATTTTTGGGGTCAAAATCGCGATTTTTCCACGTTTGCCGCCGGGGTTTTGGCTATCCAAATGCCGGGTTTTTGATGTTTTTACTATCCCAGGCGGGACTAATTTTACAAGATCGACTGGCACAATTTCTAGTGGAAAAATGATTTTTTTCAAGAATGTTTCGGGAACACTAATTTCCGCTAATCAACACAAATCGAGACAATATAATGGATTTCAAGGAAGATCAGGCTCTTGAATGCGCTAAATAATCGATGAAAACATGACCGAATAGTGCTCCGGCATAGGCTGATTGGGCAATGCTTAAGGATATGGCATTTGATATAATGGGATGTTCTATGGGGATGTGATATGGGAGATCACGATTTCGTCACTGCAGACAGACCTACTCCGGCAAAACCCAAACGCCGCTGGTTTCAATACAGCCTGCGGGCGCTGCTGATTTTCGTGACGCTGTTTGCCGTGACTTGCAGTTGGTTTGCTGTGAAAATGGAACAGGCAAAGCGGCAGAGGGAGGCAGTCGAGGCTATTAAGAATATGGGTGGCGAGGCGGGATATGACTATCAGATTGGGGCGATACAGAATGAAGGGCCAGCCGAACCAATTTGGCTACAGCAACGTCATAATGCAGGGCCACCCGAACCAATTTGGCTACAGCAACTCCTTGGCGATGATTTCTTCAGCGATATCGTAGCTGTGAGTCTTAACGGACTGCGGGTGACGGATCATGGCTTGGAACAAATCGGTGGGCTCGTTGATTTACAGAATCTGAACCTGTGGAAAACCAATGTCACCGAGGCAGGGCTGGTCCACATCAAAGGGCTTACACAACTTCGGAGCCTCAATCTTGGCGATATAGAAATCGGCAATGCAGGCTTGGCGCATCTCAAGGGACTAAAGCAACTCCAAACACTCCAGATTAACGGTCCCAATATCACCGATGCCGGAATGGAATATCTAGAGGGGCTAACCCGACTCCAGAAACTCTCTCTCTATAACACCAATATCACCGATGCCGGATGGGTACA
Organism: Pirellulales bacterium; assembly: GCA_963838495.1. GTDB lineage: Bacteria > Planctomycetota > Planctomycetia > Pirellulales > Thermoguttaceae > JBEKIK01. The sequence goes on from CAWIRC010000003.1 coordinate 129,594, forward strand.
CCTCAAGGGATTAATTAAAATCGAATATCTCATCATCGCTAAAGCTAAGATAACTGATGCAGGATTACAGCATCTCGAAGGATTAACTCAACTCAAAAGACTTACCCTTATCTGTGAGAATATAACCGACGCCGGATTAGTGCACCTTAAAGGACTTAGTTAACTCACTGACTTAGATATATTAGATTCCAAAGTTACACATGCGGGCGTAATGAACCTCAAGGCAGTGTTGCCCAGCTGTAGTATCTATGCAAACCCTGATAACCTAGATAGGGATCGTGCGGATCAATGAATAAATAGGCTTGCGTTTTTTTTCGTGAGCAGGAGTCACGTAAACGGAACTGATAGGAGAGTGTTCTCGGTGATTATTCACCCCGGCCTGAAAGGCCGGGGCTAAGATCGGCCACGGCAAGCAAGGCACTGGCGGAGCCGGTGGCACACACGCGGTGAAAATGCAGCAGGCGAGGATTTCTACCGATTTGAATTGGGCAGGAGTCCCGTGAACGGGATTGACAGGGAAGTGTTGTCGATTGTTATTCACCCCGGCCTGAAGGCCGGGGCTAAGATCGCCTAAGGAGAACAACACCCATAAATGGGCGTAGAACCAGAGCGAGCGTGCGCAACTCATCATTCAGCATTCATCATTCAGCATTTGTTAAAAGCCCGGCAATAATAGTTGTTCCAGCGGATTAACTCGCTCCTCGTAGCGGCGCTGGTAGCCTTCGGCAAGGTGGACCATTACTTCCAGAATAAGGAGATCGGCACGGGTCATGACGTGGCGGGTGCTGCGGGCGCCCAGGCCGTGGAGCAGTTCTTCCAGGACCTTGAGATGCAGCTGCATGGTTTGCCGGGCGGAGAGTCCGGCGTTGACCAAAAGTTCGGCCAGGCGTTTCAGCTCGTCGCCCAGGTTGCCCGAGCCCATGATTACATAGGTCCGCAGCAGTTCGCGGCAGTAAGTATAAAGTTCGGCGGGCAAAACCGGCTCGACATCGCTTTCGTATGATCCCGAGCGGAGGGCCTCGATATCGCCGATCACCGCGCGTTGCTCTTTTAGCAGCCGCTCGGCCTCGTCGCGTTCGCGTTGCAGCCGGGTTTGCTCATTGAGGTTGAGGCGGTGGTTTTCGCGCAGCAGTTCATGGCGCTGGATCGCCCGGGCAATGACCCAAGTCAGGTTTCGCGTGGTGGCGGCGTTTACCGAGATGTAGGCGTCGGCCCCGACCTCGTAACACGGGGCGGCCAATTCCTGCTCGCTTTGTGTGCCGAGGATGAGGATCGGCTCTTCGGCCCCGCCCGCCCGATAGCCTTCGACAAGATCCAGGGCGTCGAGTTCGCCTGGCAAATGCGTGACCAACACGGCGTCGAAAACCTCGTCGCGGAGCCTGGCCATTCCGGCGGCAGTGCCCAGGGCCTGTTCCAATTCCACGTGCACGGTGCTGTCGGCCGAAAGGGCCTCGATCAGCCGCGCCCCGGTTTTTTGCCGGGTGGTAATGCACAATATCCTCATGCGAGGGGGCAGTTGGCGCCAATAACTGGCCGTAGATTCTAGTTCCGACTTGTGCTGCGTAAGCGTAGCGACCATGACATGATCCCTGGCAGAGTATCCGCTCAAATATTTACAGGGGCAATACTTTAGCGAACTAGGATTGGCAAGTCAATGTCGGCTTTGGATCATATATCGTAGTATCTCAGTCGATCCGTTATAATTGCGGCATGCAAACTCACGATCATCCCGCACTCGCTCTAACCTTATCTCAAAGGAAGAGGGGAATGCTTGCCTTCGCGCTGGCGATTTCGTTTTTTATCACGCCGATATTCGCCGACGAACCGGGTCAACAAAAAAGCCGGGATGAAGCGGTCATCGAGACCAGCCTCAGGCAGGCGGTGGAGTACCTGGCCTCGGACGAGTTGCAGGGAAGGGGACCGCGCACCCAAGGAATCGACAGGGCGGCGGATTACATTGCCAAACGAATGGGCAAGATGGGATTGAAGACCGATTTTTTCCAGGGAAGTCCGTACCAGTTTTTTTACGCGCGGCCGGGCAATGGAGACAGCGAAATCGAAGATGGCAATGCCATTCAATTGAATGTATTCTCCTTTGTCGGCGATGCAATACATTCATTATTCGTGAAAATCGGCGAATTATCTTCTCTTAACGAATCGCCCGAGCGCCCGGCAATGCGCGACGAGCGGTCCGTCGAACTGAAGAACGTCATGGGCGTGCTCGAAGGCCGGGGGCCCTTGGCCGAGGAAACCATCCTGATCGGCGCCCATTACGACCATCTCGGCGAGCGGAAAACCGCCGGCGGCCAAACCGTCGTGTATCACGGGGCCAACGACAACGCCTCGGGCGTGGCCACAATGCTGGAAACTGCCGACATAATCGCACACCGCGGGAAAAAATTGCCCCGGCGCATCCTGTTCGTCGCCTTCAGCGGCGAGGAATTGGGCCTGCTGGGCAGCTTTCATTACCTGAATCACCCGGCCGTGCCACTGGACAAAACAATCGCCATGATCAACTTGGACGTGGTCGGCCGCATGGAAGACGATACGCTTCTGACAATGGGCGCGTCAACTTCCTCGATGCTCTCCGAAAGAATCAACAAGATCGTGAAGCGGGAAAATCTCAAGTTGGACGAATGGTCGTGGGTTTATCCGGTCAGCGATCACACGGGATTTTATTCGCGCGGCATCCCGGCGGTTTTTTTCATGACTGGCGGCGGCTGGGGCGACATGCATCGGCCCAGCGACCAGGCAAACACCTTGGATTACCCCGGGATGAGGAAAATCGCCCAAGTCACGGCCGATTTGGCGGTCGAACTGGCCGAGGCCGATCGACGCCCTGAATTCGCCGAAGAAAACATGGGCCGCTCATTATACCGCCATGCCCTGCGGGCTTGGGACTGGTTGTCGAATTAGTCGGAAGGTTTATCTGAAGCAACTGGTCCTGCCGCCAATTCAAATTTAAGCAGGTATATTTCCAATTTTGCGTAATTTCAGAGAATATCCTTGGCGCGCATACATGCGCAAACTATAATTCCTCTCCTCTGTCATCTATTCAAAACTGGTTGAGTTTATCCTTTAACAACTTACTTATAAATCCCGTTTGTCGCCAAACGTAAAGAACCCGCATCTCCAAAACCCCTTTATTCGAGTTCTGTCATGAAAAATCTCAAATTATTATCTATGTATGGAGTCTTGTTCGCTTTGCTCTGCATATTCGCCTCGAGCAGTTTGGCCCAGGATGCCGCGGGCACCGGCCAGGCACCATCGCAAAGCGATGGTCGGCGTGGGTCGGCGGAGGAAAAGCCGTCGGCCGCGATGACCCTTTACGTCGATAAGCCCGGACCCGTCGTCAACCGCAACATCTACGGCCATTTTTCCGAACACCTCGGCCGCTGCATTTACGAGGGCATCTGGGTGGGCGGGGATTCGCCCATACCCAACACCCGCGGCATCCGCAACGACGTCGTGGCCGCGCTTAAAGCCATTAATATTCCCGTGCTCCGCTGGCCCGGCGGGTGCTTCGCCGATGAATATCACTGGAAGGACGGCATCGGCTGCGCGAGAAACGCCCCAAGATCATCAACACCCACTGGGGCGGAGTGGTGGAAAACAACCACTTCGGCACGCACGAGTTCATGGACTTCTGCGAGCAGATCGGCGCCGAGCCTTACGTTTGCGGCAACGTGGGCTCCGGCAGCGTCGAGGAAATGATGCAGTGGGTGGAATACATGACCTCCGACGCCGATTCGCCCTTGGCCAATCTCCGCCGCCAAAACGGCCGCGATAAACCGTGGAAACTGAAATACTTCGGCGTGGGCAACGAATCCTGGGGCTGCGGCGGCAACATGACGCCCGAATTCTATGCCGACCAGTTCCGCCGCTACAACACCTTCGTCAAGGATTATCCCGGCAATCCCGCCGGAAGAATTGACCGCATCGCCTGCGGAGCCAGCGACGCGAATTACAACTGGACCGAAGTGCTGATGAAAAAGGCGGTGGGCAAACAAATGAACGGCCTCTCGCTGCATTATTACACCGTGCCCACCGGAAATTGGCAAAACAAGGGCTCGGCCACCGAGTTCGACGAGGCCCGCTGGCACGCCACCCTCCGCCGCACTCTGGAAATGGACAACCTCATCACTAAACATTCAGAAATCATGGACAAGTACGACCCGCAAAAACGCGTGGGCCTGGTGGTCGACGAGTGGGGCCTTTGGTACGACGTCGAGCCCGGCACTAATCCGGGTTTTCTATACCAGCAAAGCACACTCAGAGACGCCGTCGTTGCCGCTTTGAACCTGCACATCTTCCAGAAGCACGCCGACCGGGTGGCCATGGCCAACATCGCACAGTTGATCAACGTCCTGCAAGCCGTGATCTTGACGCAAAAGGAAAAGATGCTCTTGACGCCTACCTACTACGTGTTCGAGATGTACAAGGTCCATCAGGGCGGCACTTTCCTGCCGATCGAATTGCAATCGCCCGATTATATATCAGGCTCGAATAAAATTCCGGCCGTAAGCGCATCGGCCACTCGCGACGCGAAATCACAGGCGGTGCACCTGTCGCTTGTAAACACAAATCCCCGCGAGCCGGTCGCCGTCGCCTGCAAGCTCTCCGGCATCGAACCCAAGACCGTAACAGGCCGGATTCTGACCGCGGCGGAAATGAACGCCCACAATACTTTCAATGCGCCAAACGCCGTGCATCCCGAGCCATTCACCAACGCGCAGATCGAAGGCGAGAACCTGCGCATTACCTTGCCGCCGAAATCGGTGGTGATGCTGGAACTGCAATGAAACGCCGGTACACCGGGCACAAATATCAAACTTGAGAGTCCCGGCAAAATTAACCTGTAAACCAGGCGGGCCGGACATTCCCGTCCCTTAAGCTGCACGTACGGCAGTAAAGAGAATATGTTATAATTATGTTATGCAAGACGATTCAACACACGACATGAAACGCTGGGTCGAAACCTGGAAAAAGGCTGCACCGGAACTTGCCGCGATCAGGCGGAGGGAACTTCGGGAAATCGACACCCAAACGGCGCTCATTAACCTGGCCGGGGCCTTCGAATCGTGCCTCTTGCACTTTACGCCCGCACCTACTTCCGGGCTGGTGGAACAACAGGCCTGGTTTAAATTATTAAGAAAATGAACGAACTCTTTCAAGTAGCGGCGGCGGTGCAAAATCTTTGCCAGGGGCAGAAATGGAAATTCTGTTTCATCGGCGGCCTGGCGCTACAACGATGGGGCGAGCCGCGAGTTACCCAGGATGTCGATCTCACACTGCTAACGGGATTCGGCGGGGAGAAAACTTATATCGAGACGTTGCTGCGCCAGTTTCCGGCCAGGATCGAAAACGCATGCCAGTTCGCTCTGCAAAATCGCGTGCTTCTACTCAAATCGGCATCGGGCATAGGAATCGATATCGCCCTGGGCGGTCTGCCCTTTGAGGCGTCGGTCGTCTCCCGGGCCACACAGTTCGAGTATCTGCCAAAACTCTCACTGCTAACCTGTTCGGCCGAAGATCTGATTATATTAAAGGCCTTTGCCGACCGAGCACGCGATTGGGCCGACATCGAAGGAATTATCATCCGCCAAGGCAATCGCATTGATTGGGATTACGTCGATCGGCAGCTTCGCCCGCTTGCGGAATTGAAAGAAGAACCGCAAATTCTTGAACGCTTGCGGGAATTAAGAGGATAAATTGTTAATCCGGCATCAATGCCGGATCTGCAACTGCCGAAGGCGCAAATGCGTATAAATGGGCGTGAAATCTGATTTTGGCCGTGATTCATTGGTACTTTGAGCCGTCGTAACTCTAAAACTAATTTTAATATTTACGCCTCCTTGGGGCTATCCATTCCCGGCAGGCAAGGGTATAATAACGGCGGAAGGCCTAGCCTCCACTCTCACTGACCTCTTCTCAGCGACGCGGTCGATTCCCCTTCCGAATACGCCCTGCTGTTTTCTAAAAACGTTATTTTCGGGAGAACGATCATGAACAAGGTGTCGGACGAAACTATTATCCAGAAAGTCACTCGGCAGTTGAGCAACCGCGGCATGCAGTCGCCGTGCCGTATTGCCGTGACCGCGCGGAAAGGCGACGTGACGCTGACGGGCACGATCCAGTACGAGCACCAGCGGATCGCCGCGATGCATGCCGTCCGCAGCATCGACGGGGTCCGCCGCGTGATGGACCATTTGCAGGTGCAGGCCAAAGCAGTCCAAAAAACAATACCGGTTCAAAGACCAATAACGGAACAAATCGCGCCGCCGACGGAAAAAACCTCACCAACAGTGGAGAAAACCGTATCGGTAGATGCCGATCCGGTAACATGTAAGGCGGGGAATCGTGATATTCCATCCAACCCGGCATAAAAAGACAATGCGGGCCTATTACCGCTTGGAGTGGAAACGCCCATAAATGGGCAGAAAGCTGGTTTTGGTAATCATGTGATCATTTAAACTCCGCCCTCACCACTGGCCCCTCTCCCGACCAACCTTCGGTCGGTGCCCGGCGAGGGGAGAGAATTTATCCACCCATCCTCATCTTTTTACACCAATCCCCATTTTTTCCGCAGATACCAGTCTAGGCTCAACAGCGTGACTATCATCAGGAAGAAGGGCCAGGAGTCCCAGAAGGTTTTCTTGGTCTCTTGTTGGATTTCCAGGGCTGAGGTCTGTACCATGAGGCGTTTTATTAAATCGGGGAGTTGTTCCGGGGCCAGCGATTGACCGCCGGTCATGGCGGCAAGGCTTTCCATAGTTGCCGAGTCGGCCGCGGCGTTGTCCAACTCCAGGTCTTGTTGAAACACGAGAAACCTGGCCCGGGCAGTGCCCAGCAAAAAGGGGTCGGAATTATTTTCTTTCGAATTAGAGGGAGTTTTTGGATTTTCGGGAGAAAATAGTTCTGACCCCTTTTTGTAGGCTTTTACTTCGACCGCATAATCGCCGGCAGTTTGCGTATCGCGGAACGTACCGGCAACCTGGCCGTCTTGATGGGTGAGGTTCAACGGCCGGCGCGAACCGTCGGGCAGGACTATCTCGGCCTTGAATTCCGCGTCTTTAATCGGCTCGCCGCTCGGATCCTGCGCCGACGGTGAATTCCACGCGTTCGGACGGCGCCAGGCGGCGCTGGGCGAGTTTTACCCAAACGGCGCCTTCTTCGGCCTGATCTTTTTTTGCCAGCCAGAGAATGATTTGCCGCCAGAAGCGTTTGTGGGCCGATTCGAATCCCCGCATCCACCAGTGCCAGGTGGAATCGCCGGCAAAGGCCATCACCCGGCCGTCGCCGTATTGATGCGCGACCAGAAGCGGCACATTCGATCCTGAATCAGCCAAAACAACAGCACCGGGCGAAAGGCCGCGGAACTTGTACGCCCCGTCCAAAGGCGGAAGTTCCGACCACAGGGCTTCGTTCTTCGCCCGATCGGCCGCCAGGCGCAGGGCAAAGTGCATCAGGCCCAGGGCCGTTGGTCGCATGGGCAATGGGCCGGGCAATTGCAGGTCGCTGCGGACCGGCTCGTCGGGGTTCTGCCGGTCGAAGCGATCCATAGTTACGGGCAGGAGTTTGTCGAGCGGAGTTGACGCATATCCGCCCGCGCCGAAGCTGTGAAAACCGCCCAGCATGATCAGGCCCGCGCCGCGCTCGACCGCCTGGGCCAGCGAATTCAGTTCGTCGCCCCTGAAGGCCGAGGAATCCACGTCGCCGAGGATATACACGTCATACTTGCCCGATTTAAGGCGCTCGGCCAGATCGACCGGCCGGTTCGCGGGATCGCGGGGATCGATGCGGATGAAATCGACGTTCACGTCGGGGGAAGAGTCGAGCGCGCGGCGGATGAATTTTTGTTCCACGCGGAATCCGCCCTCGATGTACAGTACGTTCAGGCCGCCGGCAAGCACATTGACAAACGTGCTGAGCTGATTGTTGGTGGTTACCAGTTCGCCGGGCTGGTCCGGGACCGCCAAAGTAATCTTGAATTCGCCCGGTGTTTTTGGGACATAAGTAAATTGGACGGGAATCAGTTGGCCGTCCGTGTCGGCCTTGACGGTTTGCTCGGCCACGATTTCCATTTTGCCAGGCGCGGTCTCGAACAACACCTGCACAGGAATATCGCGATTGACGTAACCGTCGATTCTGACTTGCCCGCTAATGGCCAGTTCGTTTTTCACGAACACCGACGGATTGACGACCAGGTCCTTTACGGCCACGTCTTGGGCCTGCCCCAGCCCGCGCGACTGGCCGATGGGCACGGTGAAAAGCGGAAAGCCCAAGTGTTTTAGCCTCATAGCGGCGGTTTGCGGCGCGAGATTGCGCGGGGCGTATGCACGCTGCGCCCCGTCGCTTAAAAGGATCACGCCCAAAAGGCGCTTGCCGGCCTCTTGGCGCAGGACGTCGTCGAGCGATGATCCAATGGCGGTCTGGCGTCCTTCCGGCTCGTCGGGCAGGCTGATTTCGCCCTTCTCCACCGTAAGCGGATGGGCCTCGGCGTCAAAGGCATAGGCCTTAAGCTCGAAATCGCGGGCCAGTTTGGCCAGCGCGCTCTGGGCGTCGGCCAGGGCCTTGCACAAAACCTCCCAGCGGGTCTTGCCGGCCAACGCATCCGGGACAGACATGCTCCGCGATCGATCGGCCAGCACGACCAGCGTGGCCGATTGTTTTTTCACCTCCGTGTAAATGAGCGTGGGCCGCAGCATGGCAAACACCGCCAGCACGATCACGCCCAATCGCAAACCGGCCAAATACAAGCGCCGCCAACCGGAAAGCCTTTCCTTGCCTGGGATAAAGGTCAAAAGCGCCAAGAGCGCAACCGCAATTGCGATTACGAGCAAGTAGCTGTCGGCGATGGGGTAAAAGGAAAGGCGGAACACTTTTATTGAGTTCTAGGTTGTTGATGCACATTTACCATGGCCTAAAAGGGAGGCAAACTCGGCTGGAAAAGTCGCGTTTGCAGTCGAAACTGAATCATCAACTGTATCGGAATCGATAATTGACTGGCCAACCATAAAATTCACCTGCGAACTCGGACAGATGATTCATCCACGATCCATAGTTTTCCTGAAAGAGGTTCTTGTTCCAGCAAAGGCAAAATACGCTGGATAACTGACAGTACAAATGATTTATCCTGCCGGGTCAATCTCAAAACAATTATACCAGAATAATCGGTCGGTGGATAAGCGCGGATGTCACCGAAGTCAAGATCAAGCGTTAGAATGGCCCGGCCTTCCCGTTGGCATATTGAGATTACATATGAATCAGGGCGTCCTTCTAAATGTTGATCGAAGACAGATATAGCATCATGATCTGCTTTATTCAGCAATTCAACGGCTTCAACAGGCAGATTCTCGTTGACTTTAAACTTGAGCATTAGATGGCACCAGCAGGCAAATGGACTATGCGCTCCCGGGCAAGTTCGGCGGCGTAAGCCAGAGCTGCATTGACATCTTCAGCGGTCAGTGATGGGTAGCTTTTAAGCAAATCGTTTAACTCAATTCCATTTACAAGATTATCCAACACGACTGAAACCATGATGCGCGTGCCCTTTATGCACGCTTGCCCATGGCAAATCGCCGGATCAACTGTGATTCGATCTCGCCAGTTCATGTTATTTACTCCAAAATTACATTTCTCCCAACGATTAATATTGTACTCCATCTTGTGGGATTTATAAAGAGCAATTGGTTCTAGATATCGATCGATAAAACATAAACCAATTATAAATATTCATCTTTCCGCGCTGCGGTAAAAGCGGTTGGCCAGCAGCGATTCCAGGGCCAGGAACAGGGCCACGGCTAGGATCAGCGGTGGGAACAATTCGCGGCCTACCCGGCCCATGCTCACGTCGCGGTCGATTTGTTTTTTGGTTTGGGCGATGCGTATTTTATCAGGGGCGAAAATTTGGGTGAGCTCTTTTTGATCCAGGCGTTCGAGTTGGGTCTGCTCGGGGGCCAGATTTATGCTCAAGCCGCGGTCGAAGCCGGTCTCGCTCCCGCCCGATTGCACGCGGTAATTGCCCGGCTGTTCAGCGGCCGTGATCAGCAGGCGATGGCGTTGCGGATCGGCCGAGAGCGGGACTGCCGCGTTGCCCGGTCGGCCTGTAAGCAGGTAGTTGTGGCGCTGCGTTTCAGGATCCAATTGCAGCACGGCGGTTTGTCCGGAGAAGTAGTTCAGTTGCTCGCTGGCGCCGCCGGCAAGGTACGATGCCATCTGGTTGACGAGTATCAAAAACGGCCAGGACTCGTCGCTCACGGGCAGCAAATTCCAGGGATTCTGGTTGGGACGATCTGAAACCGGCGTGGTAATCGTCAGTGCGCGGCCCGAGCCGATAGGGCGTTCGAGCACCGCCGGCCGGCCGTCTGAAAAAGGCATCACAACGCCCACGCCGGAATGCAACTTGTCCAGCTCCCAATAGCGAAAAACCGGCGAGCGGTTCCATGGGACCGATCCACTCTGTGCCCGGAACGGCGCCAGGATGGGATGCTGCAAATCGCGGGGCGCAAGGAACAAGTCGCCTTCCGGGCGGCGGGCCTGACGCAGCAAATTGCCCGGCAATATCTCCTGGGCCTGCGGGGTGTTGAAGGAATCGATGGGCTGGGCGTTGCGGCCGAGGAATATCGCCACGCCGTGCCCGTCTGCCGCATAATCGGTAAGTTTTTGCCACACCGCCGGTTCCAAGGGCGTGGGATCAAGGAGAAAAATAGCCGCGTAATCGGCCAGATTTTTCTTGGTTAAATTTTCCAGATCGACTATATCGCAGTCGAAGCGGGCCTGCCCGCGCTTGCGAAATACCGATGGGGCCAGGGCCTCGGTAAGAAACAGCGAATAACTATCGGCGGATTTTGGGGCGGCTATCAAAATCCGCCAGGGCGGCTTCACTTCAACTGAAAAAAACCGCGTGTCATCGGCCGCCAGCGCGTCCTGGCCCACGATCCGCATAAAGCCTTGATGCACGCCCAGCCCAAGCGCAGCCAGGCTGAACTCGACTTGCTGCGCCTCGCCCGGTGCAACCTGGACGGTTTCGGCGCTGCGTTTTTGCGGTTTGCCGTCCGCGTCGATAAGGTATAACTCCACGGCTCGCTCGTCCGAGGCGCCCAGGCAAGATAGTTCGGTCTGGATGGTGAGCGGGCTGCGGTTCGAGAGCACTTCGGCCGAGAGGCGCGGCTCGCCGAGGGCATAATCGACCGGACTGCTCACGCCCACGTCGATGACGTAGATTCCCACGCCCGGTAGTTTTTTCAGGCCCTCCTGCAACTGCGACGCTGTGGCCAGCGGCCATGCTGCACGGGAAAAATCCGTGAATATATACATTTCCTTCCGCGCCAGGGAAGATTCCTTCAGCAATCGCAAAGCTTCATCAACGGCATATATCAGCGGCTGCGAGTTGGGCACGGTTTCCAGGCGTTCGATGCTGTGCCGGGCCGCCGAGCGGTCGGCCTGGAACGCGCCTGAGCCCTGGCGGGTATCGAGCACGGCGATTTCGCTTTCCTGCGGCAGTTGGGCCAAAAGCCAGAGGCCCATTTCCTTGGCCGCCTGGAGCCGGGTTTGATTTTCGCGAAGATATTCCATCCGCGGGGCGGCGTCGAAGACCAATTCCGCGGCGACCGGCGCCTCCTGGCTGCCCAACGACCCGCCGAACTGCACGCTGGGCCGGGCCAGGGCGAATGCCAACAGCGCGATTATTCCCACTCGCAAAAGCAGCAGCAATATGTGCCGCAGATTCAATTTACGCTGGTTGGTATCATGCCTTTGCTGCACGAATCTAAGCGCCGGAAATTCAAACAACGTCGGCTTGCGGCGCATGATCAGGTGCAAAATGATCGGCACGGCGATCAGCGCAGTTCCGGCAAGCAGCGAGACGTTGAGAAAAGTCATCAGAAAGGGTTCAGGGTTCGGGGTTCAGGGTTCAGCATTTTTATGATTACCTGACGTGAATGGTACGATCTTTAAGTAGTTACGGTTTCTCGTTTTCTATTCGCCAGTGGCGGCTGGATTCATCTAATTGTTGTTCCAATGTTCTTTCTAATCCGTTTAGCATTCGCACACATTCCAAATAACGATTACGAAAGTTGTTATAGGTTGTGTCGTCGATGTAACTTTTCAACTTTGCAATATAAAGGTGGTGAATTGTTTCCAGAGCTTCGCCACGTGCTCGATTGGCTCCTTCTATTTTGTTTCGAATATGTCTGTCACTATGTTTTTCCGCGAGATTAGCCGGAGCGCTATTGGATGAACGGCGGATTTGACCTGCTAATTCGTATTTTTCCTCTTTCGGCCAATTACTGGCCAGATCGCATACCTCGATATGCAATTGGCATAGCTTCTGATAAACATTCAAATCTTCCACCCACATAAAATCGGTCATTTATCTAATCCTTAATTTTGTCATTAATCTCTATTTTCAAATGCTGAACCCTGAACCCCGAACCCTGAACCCTCCTTAACCCCTCGCAGCGCGATTGGCCAAGTATTCGGTTAGTGCGCGGTCGAACTGCATGCTGGTGTCCAAGGGCACGTAATCCACGCCGGCTTGGAAGCATTCGCGGCGGTAGGTATCGCGAAATGAGTCCAACTCGGCGATATAGTCGGCTCGGAAACCGTCGGCGTCGAGCGAGAGTCGGTTTTGGTTTTCGGGATCTTCAAGTTCGACCATGCCGGAGAAGGGGAAATTCACCTCGGCCTCGTCCAGGACATGGAACAGGATCACGTCGTGCCCGCCGTGGCGCAGGCGGTAGAGCGATTCCATGACCGGGGCGGGATCGGCCAAAAGATCGGAAAAAATCATCACCAAACTGGCGTGGCGGAGCATGGCCGCCACCTGGACCAGGCTGTGGGCGATGTCGGTTTCGCCTTCCGGGCGGAGATTCGCCAAAAGCGAAAGCACGTCGCCCAGGTGCGTGCGCCGGGCCTTGGGACGCAGGCTGTGGCAGATTTTTTTGTCGAATGTCAAAAGTCCCACCGGGTCCTGCTGGTGGATCATCAGGTAGCACAAGGCGGCGGCCAGGCAGATGGCGTAATCGAACTTGGTCAGCTCCTGCCGATAGGTGTAGCCCATCGAGCGGCTGAGGTCCATGACCAGGTAGCCGGTGATGTTCGTCTCGGCCTCGAACTTTTTCACGTAATACTTGTCCGTCTTGGCGTAGACCAGCCAGTCGATGTCCTTCGGATCGTCGCCGGGCGTGTACTTGCGATGCTCGGAGAACTCGACCGAAAAACCATGGAACGGGCTGGCGTGCAGCCCCTGCAAAAATCCCTTCACGATGAACTGCGCCCGCAGGTCCAGCCGCTTGATCTGGTTGATCACCTCGGGTCGCAAATATCGTTCGGCGGTGGACATGGGGATAGAGATTCGAGATTAGGGGCTAGAGATTAGGGATCAGCGTTTGGAGTTTGGTTTGAGACGTGAAGATTTTACCTTTAAGGCGCGGCGAAGACTTGAAAGCATTTTGCTCTCGTCAGAACAACGTTTTAGTGTGGGCTCGATTTTTATTCTCGCGCAGTACTCCAAAGAAACCGCTAATAGGAGATGGGTTTCCAATTCTGCCAAGGAACCTTGTGCTATAGAAATATGTCGAATAAATTCTTTTGTTGAATCTCGGGCATGGCCTTCAGCGATATTAGCTGGAATAGACACAACGGCTCTTCTAATTTGACTTGTTAAACCATATAGTTCCTCTTTGGGAAGATTTTTTGCGAATTTATAAATCTCTTTTGCCAAATCCATTCCTAACTGCCATACTTTTAGTCCCTGGTAACTATTGACTCCCATATGTGTGCCTCCTAAAAAAGGTTTTAAATAAATATGTTCTTTTTGAAACTCTTCAATCCCGTTTTTTAGGAGTGATCGCCCCATCTAATCTCTGATCTCAATCTCTAATCTCTAATCTCTAATCTCTAATCTCAAGCCCCTATTTTTCATACTTCGGTATCATCGGCGGGGGAATTTCGTTTATGAGGCGGTGGATTATGTCTTCGTTGGTCATGCCTTCGGCCTGGGCCTGGAAATTGGTGCTGATGCGGTGGCGGAGCACGGGAATGACGATCTTTTGCACATCCTCAATGGCTACCGAGAAGCGGCCGTCCATGGCTGCCAGGGCCTTGCCGGCGTGGATCAAGAATTGTCCCGCCCGGGGACCCGCGCCCCAATCGACAAGGTCCTTGATAAACACCGGGGCGGTTTCATCCTTGGGCCGGGTGGCGCGGACCAGACGGGCGACGTATTGCACGATGTATTCGCTCACGGCCACCTTGCCCACCAGGTTTTGCAGGTTGATTATCGCCTTACCGGAGAGGACTTTTTGCACCTCGGTCTTTTCGCCGCGGGTGGTGGTGGCCAGGATCCGCTCCTCTTCGTCGGGCGAGGGATAATCGACCTTGATGTTGAACATGAAGCGGTCCAACTGGGCCTCGGGCAGGGGATAAGTGCCTTCCTGCTCGATCGGATTTTGCGTGGCGATAGTGAAAAACGGATCGGGCAGCGGATATGTCTGCTGGCCCACCGTGACTTCGCGCTCCTGCATGGCCTGTAGTAACGCAGCCTGGGTTTTGGGCGGCGTGCGGTTGATCTCGTCGGCCAAAAGAATATTTGTAAAAATCGGCCCGGCGACAAAGCGAAAATTCCGATGGCCTTGGTCGTCCTCTTCCAAAACGTTTGTGCCGGTGATGTCGGAAGGCATCAGGTCGGGCGTGAATTGAATGCGCTTGAATTGGATGTCGAGGATCCGTGCCAAGGTGCTGACCATCAAAGTTTTTGCCAGCCCGGGCACGCCGACCAAGAGGCAATGTCCGCGGGTGAAGACGGCGGCGAAGATCTGCTCGATCACCTCGTCCTGCCCGACGATCACCTTTTGCAGCTCTTCCTGCATCAGCTTGCGATGGTGAGAGAACTCTTGCAATACGTCGCCAAGACTTCGCGGTTTAACGGAGGACAAGGGAGGGTTCCTTTTTCAGGTAAATTTCTATTGCAAATTGAGCAATTGCAAATTTCAAATTGCAAATTGAACAAAACCAATACGCATTATTGCGAGTTTTCATCAGCCCGAATCGCAAACAAAGGAAATTAATTAAAAACGCGCGCGAGGAATATCCGCCTGCCCTCGCTTGCGCATTAGGCTGCTGTCTACTATTCTATAATATTACCACCAAAATACCCGGGCTTGTAAAGGGAGTTGCCTACCTAACTTTTTAATTCTAAGATACTTATGATATTCAAGCGGGTTGTTTTAGGAATGGGATTGTGAAACGCATTTTGCCTTGGATATTGCCGGTTTTCGTGTACTTGGCCGTTTTGGTTGGGCGGAATGTAGCGATTGCGCAGGAGGCCCAGGGCGATATCACCGCCGAAGCGGTACGGGAATCGATCGATAAAGGCATCGCCTATCTCAGGCAGCAGCAGAAAATCGACGGCTCCTGGGACGAGTACATGGCCCAACCGGGGGGCATCAGCGCCCTGTGTACTTTGGCCCTGCTAAACGCCGGCGTCGAGCCCAGTGATCCGCAGATGCAACGGGCCCTGGCATATCTGCGCAAGTTCAAGCCGGAAAAGACGTACGTCACTTCGTTGCAGACCATGGTTTTTGCCCGGGCCGAACCGCAAAACGATATGCTGCTCATAAACCGCAACGTGAAATGGCTGGAAAGCACACAAATCGTGGAAGGGGCGCGTAAAGGCGCCTGGTCATATCCGCAAGGCAGCGGCGACAACTCGAACAGCCAATTCGCGCTGTTGGCCCTGAGCGAGGCCGAACGCGTGGGCGTGCAGGTAAGCGACAAAACCTGGCGCCTGGCCCGGGCGTATTGGGAAGACTGCCAGAATCCCGACGGTTCCTGGGGTTATTACAAGAACGTTCCAGGCACGGG
The DNA here is from genome assembly GCA_963838495.1 of Pirellulales bacterium. Lineage (GTDB taxonomy): Bacteria > Planctomycetota > Planctomycetia > Pirellulales > Thermoguttaceae > JBEKIK01. The sequence goes on from CAWIRC010000003.1 coordinate 145,461, forward strand.
AAGCATGACTTGCGCGGGCATAACCTCGCTGGTGATCACGGCCGATAGAATCGAACCGCCCGACACCAAAGTCACGGGCGAGAAAATTCAATGTTGCGTCAAAGGCGAAAGCGAATCGGACAAGGGCGTGGAACGGGCCTTGAATTGGCTGGGCGCGAATTTCTCCGTCAGCCGCAATCCCAACTATCCCGGCGGATTATGGCAGCTTTACTACCTTTACGGCCTGGAACGGGCAGGGCGGCTCACGGCGCGGAGGTTCATAGGCAAGTCGGATTGGTATCGCGAAGGAGCAAAATTCCTCACCGATCATCAAGACAAGTTGTCGGGCTTTTGGAGCGGCACCGCCCTGGCCGAAGAAGGCCGATTGGTGGGCACCAGTTTCGCCTTGCTATTTCTTTCCAAGGGCCGCTGGCCGGTTCTGATAAGCAAGCTCAAACACCCGCCCGACGAAGATTGGAACCAACATCGCCACGACGTGAACAATCTCACGCGGTTCATCGAGTCGCGGTGGAAAAAAGACCTTACCTGGCAGGTGGTCGATTTGCGCCTGGCCGGCGTGGAGGATTTACTGCAAGCCCCGGTCTTGTTTTTATGCGGCAGTACAAGCCCTTTGCCCTACGATGCGGCCACACGCGACGAAGTAGTGCAAAAACTCCGCGATTATCTGGACCGCGGCGGTTTCCTTTTTGCCGAGGCCTATTGCGGCGATACCGGCTTTGACAAGGGCTTCCGCGATCTTATGTCGCGGGTCTTTCCCGAGCCGGAATATCGGCTCCGCTTGCTGGAGCCGGAGCATCCCATCTGGCACGCCGAGGAGATCATTTCGCCCGAGCAATTGCGCCCGCTTTTGGGAATCGATTTCGGCTGCCGCACGAGCGTGGTTTATGCGCCGCAGGATCCGCCGGACAATCCCAGGCCTTCGCTTTCCTGCCTGTGGGAGCTTGCCCGCAGCGGCCGGGGACAACCAATCAAACCCCCGGTGCAGGCGCAGATCGACGCCGCCCTGGCCCTGGGCATCAACGTCTTGGCCTATGCCACGAATCGCGAACTGCGGGGAAAAGAAGAGTATTTCATGACCCAGCCCGAACGCCGGCCCGGCGATCAGGCCGAGCGCGGGCGATTGTATATCGCCAAGATTCGCCATCCGGGCGGCTGCAACACCGCGCCGGGGCGCTTGTAAACCTCCTGGACTTGGCCGGCCGGGAGTTGAAAATCCGCGCCACCGCCCGGGAAGAACTGCTCAACCTCACCGACGAGGCCCTGTTCGATTATCATCTAGTATTCATGCAGGGCCGCAATGCCTTCCACTTTACCGATCCGGAGCGGGAGCAATTGAAAAAATACATCGAGCGCGGGGGAATGGTCTTTGCCGATTCGATTTGCGCCAGCCAGGCGTTTACCGATTCGTTCCGGCGGGAAATGGCCGCCATTTTTCCGCAAAACAAATTGGAGCGGATACCGGCGGACGATCCGCTCTTAAGCACAAAATACGGCGGCTTCGACCTGAAGATCGTCACCCGCCGCGATCCGCAGAACCGCGGAGCTAAAGCTCCTTTGTCGGCCGCGCTGAAAAAGGTCCCGCCCGAATTGGAAGGTATCAAATTCGGCGATCGCTGGGGCGTGATCTTTTCGCCTTATGACGTCAGTTGCGCATTGGAAAAGCTGGATTCGCTGGAATGCCAGGGCTACACCCGCGACGACGCCGCCAGGATCGGCCTGAATGTAATTCTGTATTCGTTGCAGCAGTGAAAAGGCTGCAAATTCTGTAGGGTGCATAAAAAGGTCCCGCGCAGGCTGCCCGGCGGGACTTTGTAAGATTCAGGTTTCGCGGCAAAATTCAGTTTTGGCGGCGACGCCTGGCGGAGGCCAGTGCGCCCAGGCCGGCCATGACCAGCAGCACCAGCGTGCCAGGCTCGGGAACGTTCACCAGGCAATCGGTATAGTCGCTGTCGCGGTTTTGCACGGTCATGAGGATCGGATTTCCCGGGGCGGGGGTACCGTCGGTAAAGGTTGGATCGAGTCGATCCATCAGAGATACGTTAAGGAGGATTTCCCATGTGTTGACGCACTGGTTGACAGGGTCCCAGATCCACATCAGCCGGGCAACATCCGCGTCCGGGGTTGATGTGCCGTTGCGGATGATATGTTCGGGCTTGTCGAGAAGTTGCAGTGCGCCGGACTTTGCGCTCCAGTCGGCCGCGTAAAACCAGCCCGAGGTGCGGACTTGGACCGCGCCGTTTCCGCCGTTTGAGCCGAGGCTGCCCAAACCGTTGCCGGCGTCCGGTGCAATGGTGCTGGGCGAGAAATTTCCGGAAGATGTGCTGAATTTGGCCTGTAGTTTGACGTCCTCGCCCATATCGGCGCCGCCGAGTAAGAGATTGACGGCATTTCCGGTGAAGGCGGTCCAGCCGGCCTGTGCCGCGGTGATGTCGGCGAAGTGTCCGCCCGACCCGAGTACCGAGTCGCCCACCAGCCATGAATTGGCGCCGTCGTCGATGGCCAAATTAGATCCGCTCTCGACGATGATCGCAGTGCAGTAGGCGTCATAGGCGTAGTTTGCGTTTCCGCGCACGTAAAGGCCGTTGGTCAGGGCATTTCCGTTATAGATCCATCCGTCCGCCGCTGGATTGCCGGTGATCTGTGTGGCAAATGCGGCATTTCCAATGATCGAAATGAGTAAAACACTCATCATCAGGTTGAAAAACTTGCACATCTTTTAGGTCCTATTGACTAATAGTTCAGGAATTACGGAACTCGAAAATATAAGGTAAAAAAACCGAACCGCCGACTCCTCGCGCAGGCTAAGAGGCATTGGGTTAAGCACATGGGAAGGTACCTAGGCTAATAGAGCGCCCTTAACAAGCGCCTTGGATGGCGAGCACGGAAACTAGGTACGTTAAAGCTGCCTCGATGATTATTTGGGGGGGTTGAGTAAATATGGTAGTATTCAGGATAACACAAAGCAATCTTTTTTCAATAGGAAAAGTAGGCCCTAGACTGTAATTTTGAGGCACATTTGGCCTGGCATCACTGGCAAAAAGAAGGCGTCTTCCACAACAGTGTTTTCATAAGTTGTTTGTTACAAGGATGTTGCATTTTCTACTCCAAAGTGAAATTGGGTAAACTTTTCCAATTATTCCTAATTTTCCGATTATTACGCGCCGATTCATCCATAGGGGCTTCTTCCAGGTTGTTGATTTTTTATCGCGGAACCACAAGCGGATTACTGTCACAATGTCTTGCGTATTGGGGGATTTGCCGTGTATAGGCCTAGGTGGGGAATCTGCGAATTGATTATCATCTTGGGCGCTCTTTTGCCCAGCGGCGCGGGTTGCACATGTTGCAGGACCGGACATGGTTGGGTGTTGCAGCCGTGTTGCTGGTCGCTGGAATTCAAGCGGATGCCATGTCTCTGTGGAGCGGCCACTGAATGTAACGAGGGATGCACTGCAGCAATTCCAAGAGAGCCGTCTTGCGCAGCGGGGGGCTGTGAGGAAGGCGTGGTCCTCAATGAAGCCAATCCTCAAGAACTCGACACACTAAAACCTTCGCCTTTTGCCAGGCTGATGGGAAGATGCGGCCGGCTGGGTATTTGTGCCAATTGCGAACGCCTGGGGCGGTTTAAAGGGCCGGGCGCAGAGGAAAAACCGCGGGAGCCTGTAATTGCCAGATTTGCCCCGGTGCCCACGCAGCCGGTATTCAGTCCCAGAGAAGGCTCGATGCAGCCGGTTGCTTATGAACAGATACCAAAGCCAAAGGGGCAAGAGTCTTCCGTGCCGGAAAAAAAGTCGCCGCCCAAGGCGCCCTTGCCGGAGGAAATTCCTCCGCCTCCAAATCCATCCAACGTAGAAAATTCAAGACCCGCTCCTGCCAAGCAGGTAAATGCGTCACAGGAGCAGAAGAGTTGGATATTCTCATCGCCGCCGGAAAAAAAGCCTGAGCAACTGATCGAGGCCCAGCTTCCGCCCAGGCCTTCGGAACGGGTAACTCGATAGCAACCCTGTGGGTAAAGATCGGCATCCAGGACTATCTTTCCCATCATTCTTAAATTACGCAATTTGATGCCTGGCGGTATAGGCAGCTTTTTCCGGTTGTATTTCCAGTAATCAAGGCACGGATTGTAAGGAACCGATGAACCACAAGTACGCTTGCGATGGCGTGGGATGGATAAGCCCGCGCTTGGGTTGTCCGGCGCGGCAGCCTACAGGCAAAGCCCGCGGTCAAACAGATACCAGCTACGATAGACGCCCCATGCTCCATCGAACAGCACGCCCGACGTCATCATTCCCCGGCAGGACCGCGTTGGGTGCGGCGGCAATCATTCTGTCGGCCGCCTGGTTTCATATCGCCTCCGCCTCGGATCTTAGAAATAGCCCGATTGTAAAGGCCGTCGATGGCGCGCGCGAGTCGGTGGTCAACATCCGCGGGGAAAAAACAGTGGCGGCAACCGCCGGGCAGGCCCAGGGTGCGGAAACCGCCCGCAGGGTCAACGGCATGGGGACCGGCGTGGTGATCGATCCGCGCGGATATATCATTACTAATTATCACGTCGTGGACGGAGTCCGCGACATTCAAGTTACCCTGGCCGGCGGAGAGCGATACATTGCCAGGCTCTTTGCCCGGGACCCGGAAACCGACCTGGCTATAATAAAAATCGACCCCAAGCAGGAAATTCCCGTTGTAAACATCGGCACCTCATCGGACTTGATGACCGGGGAGACCGTGATCGCCGTGGGCAACGCCTTCGGATATGAACACACGGTCACGCGGGGCATCATCAGCGCGTTGCATCGCTCGGTGCAGGTCAACGAGGCCCAGTATTACGACGACCTGATCCAGACCGACGCGAGCATCAATCCGGGCAATTCCGGGGGGCCGCTTTTGAACATCGACGGCGAGATGATCGGGATTAATGTAGCGGTGCGGGCCGGCGCAAGGGATCGGATTTGCCATCCCGGCGGACAAGGCCGTATCGGCGGCGGCGTCGATGTTCGCGTCTTCCAGCAAGGTTTGGCACGGGCTGGTAACAGGGGGCGATATTTCAGGCCCGGCCTCCAAGGGAATTATTGTGGAATCGGTGGAAAAAAATAGTCCCGCGGCCGAGGCCGGCATCAAACCCGGCGACGTGATCATCGGCCTTGAGGGCGCGGATATGCATCGGGCATTGGATCTGCAACGCGCCCTTTTGGATCGCAAGCCGGGAGAAAAAATCTCTTTTGTCCTCAGCCGCTCGGGCGAATCGATGGCCAGACGCATCACGCTGGGGTCGCAACCGGACCTGCAAAAATCCCCGTCAGGACCGGTTTGGGAGGCGCTGGGCCTGGAATTGAAGCCCATTCCGGCCGATGAATTCCGCGCAGTCCATCAGCCCCGCTACAGCGGAGGATTGAAAATCACCGCCGTGCGCCCCAACAGTCCGGCAGCCGGTCAGGGCATCCGGCCGGGCGATATACTGGTGGGCATGCACATCTGGGAAACGGTTTCTTTGGATAACGTGACGTATATTCTCAACCGGCCCGACTTCGCCAGCTTCAACCCGGTGACGTTCTATATCCTTCGCGCCGAGAAAACCTGGTTTGTGAATTTGCCGGTGGGCGCGGTCAAAACCGCGCAGCGGCAATAATCTTCCCGGGCATAGTGGTATTCGCGGGCTTTATATGGTATCTTGAAGGGCATGAGCGCCGAAATCAGACAATCCGATTTGGAGGCTTATCTTGACGAGGCCCTGCCCGCCGAAGAGATGGTCGCCATTGAACGGGTGCTGCGGGAAGACCGCACCATGATAGGACGGCTGAGTTCGATTCATGCCAGGCGAAACGCGGGCCTGCATTCCGTGGGCGAGATCTGGCGCGGTCATCGCCTCAGTTGCCCCTCGAAAGATCAATTGGGCAGTTTTTTGTTGCAGGCTTTGCCCGAGAAATTGGCCGACTACATCGCCTTTCATCTGGAAGTGGTGGGCTGCAGATTTTGCCTGGCCACGCTGGCCGATCTAAAGGCCCAGCAAAAAGAAGACCGGGAAACGATCAAACTGCGGCGGCGAAGGTACTTCCAATCCAGCGCAGGCTATTTGCGCGCGGGGAAATGACATATATTGCGAAGCCGCAAGTGGTTTCCGGTTGTTCCCACGCAGGAGCGTGGGAACATGTTTAACTTTGGAGCGGAAGAACAAGTTTATTCGCCGCCCGGGGCCGGGGTTTTGGGTTTTACCTTCACGCAACCGGCTACCAATTCAATCCAGTTTTTTAAATCCAATCCTGCCGGGTAGCGCCAAATCAGCATTACCATGGTCTCGTTCTCCTCAAGGAAGAGCATCTGGATGGTTCCTCTTAACTGGGCGAATCGGCCTTCTTCGCCGGGCTGGGGATTGATGTAGTAAAACGGCTGATTTCCCGTAGCCTGGCACATTTGCCAAATGACATCTCCGCCCTCGGGCGTTGTGCCTTTTAGTTCGGTCAGCGGCGTGGCGTTACTTATTTTCGAGCCTAGATCGGCCTGCATAGATTTGGGAATATTTCCCCTGGATGCGCGGGTATTTACGGCGACATAGAGATAATACGACTGTTTGCCATGTTTCGAATCCTCAACGAATCCCTCAAAAGTAAGCTTCAAATCCGGCAAATCCACCACGTTGGGTTTCAATCGCCGGGGATCGTACGGCTTGCCGTCGGGCGAGGCGCTTTCCTGCAAGGGCGGGCTTTCAAAACCCCCGGATAATTGGCCTTCAAAGGCATTTATGTTGGAACTTTCTTTCTTCGGAACGCGAAGCGAGACTTGCGTGCCAGGCACCTCGATAGGAGACGACAAAATGTTGAACTTGGAGCCCGTCCTTAAATCGTTGATCCGCTTATCCAACAGTTTTTCATAATCGCCGGTGCCGCATCCCCCCAAAAAAACCAAATTCAGCAGGGCGCCTATCATTATTAACCTGTGTTGTCTCATGAGATTCATCATTTCGACCCCGAGGTGGAAAGGTTTGATTCAACTGATTAAATGCCAAGCAAATTGTCGCACCAATTGAGTGCGGTTGTCAAGCGTCACTCGAAAATCAGGTAGCCGAATCCCTTGGGCGCCACTTGGGTGGAGGCGGGAACGGACCAGGATTGAAAACCCACGCCGGGGATGGTCCGCTGCACGCCCAATGCCCATACGTCGCGGGATTTAACAAACGGCGCCGACACTTTACCCTTGATTTCCCCATCGGCGCCGGCAGGTGGCGGGCGGCGGCCGGTGATCTGATTCAAGGTAATGGCCGCCTCCACGGTCCAGGCCTCGTCGGTCAAGTCGGCGGCCACGAACCACGTTGGGTTCCAGGCCGCAGAGCCCCACAGGGAATCGGACGTAAAGCCGCGGTAATCGAAGGAAAATCGGTAATATGTGGCGAAATCGCGGTCGATGTCAACGAGGACGTCCACGTGATCCTGGGCCGTTAGATCGGCGTCGTGCGGCCGGGGCGTTTCAGCAGGCTCGTATTTCACCCCCGGGGCCCGCCGGCAAGTTACGGCAATATAAAAAAACTCGTCGTCATAAGCAAAAGCCGCCACAGCAGGCCAATCGTCGTCGTCCTTTAGCCCGCTTTTTAGCGGCACGGTCTCCATCTTTTGCCAAATCGCGTCGTCCAGGCGCCCGTCCAATTTGGGCCTGCTTGCGGCCTTCCAGCATTTTTGCACGGGCTTGGATTGCTTGTTCTTAGGATCGGCCAGCCATAATTCACCTTGGGCGCAGGCCGACCATGCGTTTTGATCGGCGCCGCGGGTTTGAAGGAGGTAGAATTGTTCGGCCGGCTTGGGCGATCCTTGATTTCTCCAGGCCGCGGCCAGGGGAAACCTCAACTCGGGCTCGGCGAACAGTTCGGGGCAGGTCCGCTCGATCTGCTTGCCCAAGGTGGCGGCGCGGGCCAAACGGTCTTGTAGTTCCGCCGCATCGAGCACGGACGCGGATGTTTGGCCCATGGCCGCTTGCCGGGCCGACTGCTCCTGCCAGGCGATTTCGCCGCTTGCATAGTATTGAACCAGCCAGATCAACGCCTGCCTGGCCAAGGGATGGCGCGGATACAGGTCGGCAAGCATGGTATATGACTGGGCGGCCGATGCCCAGCGCCCGCCGCGGTGATATTGATCGGCAATGCGATAAAGTATTCGGGCGGCGGCATTGTCGTCCAACTCGCGGATCAATTCGCCGCTTTGGGCCAAGATGCTGGCTTCAGCGGCGGGATTGCGCTGGGCCTGCTCCAGGATGGCCTGCGCATTTCGTTGTTTCAGGGCCATGCGCTTAAGGGCGTCGATATTTTCCAGGGGCGCTTGGGTTAATTCTCGGCGGCCTTCCTCGCCCGGCGTTTGCGCCAGGCCGGCCATCAGGTCGCGCGACTGCTGAGTGTCAGGGGCGCGGTCGGCCAAGGTGCTGAATTCCAGCGATACAGGCGAAGGGCAAAAGCGATCGGCAATCAGCCCGCGGGGTTCGGCGGCGGCCTCGGCCAGGGACCGGCCCAGCCTGGCCGAAAATTGCGACGCCGATAAATCCATCAAACCATGCCCGCTCGACTCCACGGGTGTGCATACCTTCTTTGCTTGCCAGGGGCTCAAACCCCCATCGGCAATCTGCCCCGGATAACATTTAGGATCGGCGGCCTTGTCCACGGCCTGCAAAACAGCCTTGCCGATGATCGGACCGAGTTGATCCACATCGCCGGAATTCGTATTGTTGGTTATAACCAGGTCGGGGCGCCAAAGACGCAATTGCCGCACGATATGTTCTTCAAGGGCCTCGGAATCCAGGGCATATTTATTCGCATCTTCGTCGCCGGAATGCGGGATGGATTTCGAGCCTGCCCTGCAATAATGTGCGGCGGTGAGTTGCACTCCGCTTTGGCGCAGGGGGAATTGCCAGGCAACGTCGGCATAGCTGCCGCCCACGGATACAACCGCCTGGTGCAATCGTTCGGCCAGGGGCACGTCGTCGTCGGGACGAACTTCTATGTCGCGCCGCGTAAGGACTTCGACCGCGCTTAAATATCCGTCGTTGCCCGCGAGCCTGGCGAGCAATTCCAGCGGGACGTCGCCGGCCTGGGCGAAAAGAGCGAGGACCGCCGCCCGGGTACCGCCCAATCGTTGCCGTTGCCAAGTGCGTCCGCCGTCGCTGGTGGCCAATATGGTTCCCAGGGCCCCCACGGCCCAGCCATGTTCGTCATCAACGAAAGTCATCGCCGAAAGCGGGATGGAAATGCCGGTGGAAAAGGAAGCCCAGGAAGCGCCGGCGTCGGGCGTGAAAAAGACCCGCGTGCCGGGCGTTCCCGCCATCCAGGCCTTGGCGCCGCGCACGGCCAGGGCGGCAAAGTCGAAATTCCGGGCGGTTTGCGCGGGAAAATTGCCCGCGGGCGCATGCCACGCGGCCCCGGAATTTCCGCTGAGCATTACCAGCCCGCCGTCGCCAACCAGCCACCCGAAAACAGGTGGCACAAGGCGCAATTGGCGGATATTTTGCAGGCCGGATTCGTTAATGCTAAAAGGCTCGATTCCACCCCGGCCGGCCGTCGCCACCGTCGCGTAACAACCGGCCAGCGCCCCGGCCGAAGCATTGAGGAAATCACCGCTTTGCCACCTTGAATCGCCCGACCCGAACATGGGCCGCCAATTTCGGCCGCCGTCGTCGGTGGCGAACACCCCGGAGCGGTACATGGCCGAGGGAAAACCGATCGCCCAGCCATGCCGGGGATCGGTAAATAAGATTTTTTTGAGTTCGGGCAGCATGAGGCGGGAATTGCCGGTCCAAGTCTGGCCGCCGTCGCGGGTCGAAAGCAGCACCCCGCCCCCGGTGTGCGAATAAGGTAGGGCAAATCCGCCCGCCGCCCAACCCGTTTTTCGGCTCAGAAAACATACCGACTGCAGCGAGCAATTCACTCCGCAGGGCTGCAAGCGCCATTGCCTGCCGCCGTCCTCGGTATGCCAGATTGCGCCCCGATCGCCTATAGCCCAGCCGAACTGATCGTCGATAAAGCAAACGTCGGCCAGCCGGGCGTCGTTGATGAAAGATTCGGGGCAAATATTGCCGGTCTCAAGAAAAGTATCGCCGGACGATGCCGGGGAAGCGGCGGCAGGAACATTTTCTTCGCTGGGCGCCCGAAAATCGGACGCTCCGGCGGGGCGGCTCGATCCGTTTCATTTTGCGAAACAAGGCTCAGCAACAACCCCAGTGCGGCCGACGTAAGCATGGTAGACCGATCATCTTATGACTGCCAGGACAACCAGAAAAATAATCCAGGCGATTTCCAATGCCACCACAACGGCGAGAAGGATCTTTTGCCAAGTTGCGGGCTTCGTGGATTGTTGAATATCGGCGTCGCTGCCCGCCAAGTTTTTATCCGGCCGTTTTGGTTCCGCGGACGCCGGATGATCCGAAACGCTTATGCCATCCGACTTGGACTTATCCCCTAAACGCGATCTATGACGGCGGCGCTTGGACATTATTCGCTCTGCTATGTTTCGCAGACTTGACTGACTCTATTTTTCTCTAGCCCAGGCGTTTCACGCCTGGGAGCTGTTTATTCCGGCGGAGTGATGCGAAAATCGCCGCGGAAGGCGGCGTCGAAATCGTACAGATCGTTGAAATCGACCCGCGTGTCGGAGGGAGTTTTTCTCATTTTTCCGATGCGGATCAGGTTGAATACCACTTCCCCGAAATCGCCTGTATTGTGCAGGCCCCAACTGTTGAGCACGGTTTTTGCCATGTAACCGTATTGGTGCAAGGCGTATTGACGTATGGCCTCGCAAAGCTCTTGCCCGGTTACGTGCCGCTCGGGGGTTTCTTCGGGTTTGTTGGCCCCGGCGGCGGGGGAAGCAAATTCGCCGGGCTTTTCAGCCCCCATGCCCAGCACGTTTTGGGCGTAGTTGAGGGCCTCGAAAATGAAAATGTAGGCCTCCGGCTTGAATCGCCGGTCCTCCTGAAGCAACGCCACAAAGGAATCGGAAGGATCGAGCATGGTATAAATGTTGAATTATGAATGATGAATGATGATTGCTGACAACCATCAATTCTCCGCTTTTGTTGGTGCGGCAGTTTAACTGCCGCCCCAACCTATTTGGTGATAGAATCGGCTTTCATTCCACTTGCTGGTCTTCGTCCAGTTCGGGCTCCTTGGGTTCCGCTTCCACGGGTACCGGGGGCGCATCTTTATCGAGTTCGACTTGATCAAAGGGCACGGACACGCGGCGGTGATCGTCGCAGAGCACCTGGAGCTGGCCGCCGAGGATTTCCTGCCCGATTACTTTTCCCCGGCCCTCGGATGTGATGACGACCGACCCCAGCGGCGGGAATCGCTTTTGCAGGTCTTCATAAGTGTCGAATTCGTAGCGCAGGCAGCACTTCAAACGCCCGCATCGGCCGGAGATCTTTGTCGGGTCCAGGGTGGCCTTTTGCAGCTTGGCCATGCGCATGGAAACCGGGGGCATCTCCACCAGGTGGGTGTTGCAGCACACCGGGCAACCGCAATCGCCGTAATCGGCCAGGAGCTTGGCCTCGTCGCGAACCCCGATCTGCCGCATTTCGATGCGGGTTTGAAACTCGCCCGCCAGGAGCCGCACCAGTTCTCGGAAATCCACGCGGTTGTCGGCCAAGTAATAAACCACGATCCGCTCGCCGCCGAAAATTCGCTCCAAATCGACCAGTTGCATTTTCAATTCCAGTTGGTCGATGTGTCGCTGGCAGACGGCCAATTCTTCAGCGGTGTGCTTTTCGATGCGGGCCAGTTCATTGGCGTCTTCTGGGTCATCATGCGCAGGATTTGCCCGGTGGGAGGATCGCTGAGCCGCCCTAGAACTTCAGGCGTGGCCTCGGAGAGTATTTCGCCGGCCTCCAGCCCGCGCTCGGTTCGGGTAATGACTTTCAGACCTCGCCGGAACGATTGGCCCGCCGGGGCGGAAAACACCCCCAGGAATCGCATAACCCCATAACGAATGATGTAATCGGACATACGCCACTGATTATATCGGAATGCCTTAATTCGGGAAAGAGAGATAAAAAAGACGAGGGATAAATGGTGAAGGTTGAATTTAAAATGATGAATTTTGCATGATGAATGCTGAATTACTGGGAAAAAACGCTTGCGGTTTTGCACCGTCCACCGCCCGTAGGACGACTTTAAAAGTCGTCCCGCCAACACTGCCCACCGACCACCGCCCGCTATTCCTGCACGTAATCGGCGTCGAGCTGATAGGGCAGGCCGCCCAAGGGATTTACGGCCTGCGCGATCGATGTGCAACTTGCCGCCGACCTTGATAGGCCGGAACGTATAATCCACGCTCAGGTCGCCCGAGAGTTTTACGTTGATCATGTCCGTCGATCTGAGTTGCGGGGTGCAAAATTGGCAATGTCCAAGGGTGGGCACTAGAATGAATTCCTTGATGTTCACGCTCCGGCGGCCGGGATAAATGTAACCCTCCTTGATGAACACTCGTTTGTCGGGATTGGTGTCGGTGGGTTCCAATTCGAAAGCGGCGGGCGGAATCAGCTCGCCGGCCTGATCCGCATTGGGCTGGAGATAATCGAAGCTGATGGGCTTGTATCCCGATGGAACGCTGTGCTGTTGAATGTAATGATGCATATACATGCCCGTGAGCCAAAGCACCACGGCCACGGCGATTCCCGCCCGGGCGAACGCCTCCCCCGTGTACTCCTCCGAGGCGTAGCGAATCTGTTTAAGAGCCCTTACGGCCAGGTAGATGGAAAGAATCGGAATGGCCCAAAAAACCCAGCCGAAAATCGTGAGAATCGAAAGAACGCTGAAAACCAGGCTGGTAATCGCCGTGGCGCTGAACGACCTGTAGCGGACAGGCGCGGCCCCGGCCGCTTCAAACGATTCATCAATTACGGCTTCTTGGACGTGCATTGAGAGATTGGAGTTTTCAGTTTTCAGTAATCAGTTTACAGTCATTTGATGGCTGGCATGGGTCGCGAAACCGCAAGTGGTTTTTCCGAGTAATTCAGCATTCATCATTCATAATTCACCATTCTGCATTTCCTATGTTCCCGCCATAAGCGATTTCACCACGTCGGTTTTATAGGCGTACATTGCCGGCAGGTAGCCGACCAGCGTGGCAAGCACGATCAGGCCCGGGATAAGGATCAATTCGATGGTTTGGAAGTCCCAGGGCTTGACGATCACGCCGGTCTGGTCGGCGATGGTCGTGCTCATGCTGCCGATCAAGCTGTGGCCGATCAAAAGTCCCAGCGCCCCGCCGCCGAGCGAGAGCAGGATGGATTCCATGAGGATAATGGACATAACGGTATAACGGCTTGCGCCCAGGGCCCGCATTATGGCGATGTCGTGTCGGCGGTCGCTCATGGAGTTGTACATGCTGACCATGATGCCGATGCCGGCCACGACCACTACCAAAACCGCCAGTACCAAAAGCAGCAACTGGATGTTTCCGATAATGCTGTCGAAGAGCCTTTCGATCTCCAGCGTGGGATGAACCGCTTGAGCCACGTGCTCTTTGTTTACCACGCTGTCCAGGGTCATCCATAAATTCTGTCTATGTTGGGCGCAAACCAGTATGGCGGATATCTCTTTTTTCAAGGGCTGATCGGCCTCGTGATCGTGATCCTCGGCCTCTTCGGCCGCATTGCCGGCCGTCGCCCCGCTTTTGCCGCTTAGAAAAGCCGCTCCGGACGGCTGGCTTTTCATATGCGCCGGCTCGCGCCAAAAACCCTCGATGTTCATGAAGATCGCCCTGTCGTTGGGCGTGCCGGTATGATCCAGAATGCCCACCACCTTGAATTCGTGGTGGTGGTGTTTTTCGCCGGCCTCGACGGCCTGGGCCACGGGCGAGAAGGTGTCGCCCAGTTTCAGGCCCGTGCGCCGGGCAACGACGTCGCCCAGCACCGCGTCCCAATAATTCTCCTGATCGAAATTCTGGCCCTCGGCAAAGCTGTATTTTTTGTCTTCCAGGTAGGTTAGCTTTTCGAAATACTCGGGGATGGTGGCCACGGCCGGATAGCCCTTGTAATCGTGGCCGGTGCAAATCGGGATGGCGGCCTCCACCGCCGGGGCAAAACGACCCTCGACAAACTCCTGATAATAACTGTAAGGAATGTTTTCCAGCGGCTGGCTCAGATGAAAAACCGTGTTTAACACCAACTGCAAAGGGCTGCCTTTTGCGCCGATAATTAAATCATAACCCTGCGCCCCGCGGCGGAACGATTGGCTGATTACGCTGTGGATCACCAGCACCGTGACCACCAAGGCCACCCCCATGCCCATCGAAAAGGCCGTCAGCCCCGAGGCCAACGTCCGCTGCCTGATGCTTCGCCAAGCTATTTTCCAGAGACTCATTGTTAAGTTTTCAGTTATCAGTTGTCAGTTTTCAGTTCTTGTTTCGGATATCAGCCGTCAGCTAACGGCTATTTTTTGCCCGCCAGGTTGAATTCTTCAAGCTTATTTACTCGTTTGAATTGACTTGCCACGTCCTGGCTGTGGGTAACCATGACGATGGCCACGTTTTCCTCGGCGCAGGTCTCGCGGATCAAGTCCAGGATCTGCTGTTGATGGCCGGAATCGACGTTGGCCGTGGGTTCGTCGGCCAAGAGCAGCTTGGGCCGGTTGGCCAGCGCCGGGCGACCGCCACCCGCTGCTGTTCGCCCACCGACAGCATTTTTGGCCGGTGGGTCATGCGGTGGCCCAGGCCCACGCGCTCGAGCAACTGTCTTGCCCGGGCCTTATTCGGCCTGCCGCGGGCGAAACGCATGGCCAAAAGCACGTTTTCCAGGGCCGTGAACGCGGGCAGAAGATTGAACGTCTGGAACACGTACCCGATCCGCTCCGCCCGAAACCGGTCGCACTCGGCCTCGCTCATCAGCGTGATGTCGAAGTCGTCGATGCGGACCTTGCCGGAGTCCGGCCGGCTGATCCCGGCAATCACGTGCAAGAGCGTGGTCTTGCCGCACCCGCTGGGCCCGACCAGGATCACCTGCTCGCCCTCGGAAACAATGAATTCGGGCACGTCGAGGATGTGCAGTTCCGATCCGTCCGGCTGCCGGAAGGTCTTTTTGACATTTCGTAGATGCAAAATTTCAGGCATGATGGGGATGTATTAGTGATAAAGTGACAATACTCCATCTAATATACGGTATGGATGATACGTTGGTTTGTAAAAAGATACATTAGTCGGGCATGAATAGGAAAGACCTTTATGATGAAAATCCAGCGCCGTACCCCACATTAGTCGGGATTCATTGTAGAAACAATATTTTTCTCTAGCCCAGGCGTTTTACGACTGTAGGGCCTTATCGCCGCCGGTAGATTTGCCGCCGCATTTCGCGTTGGACCTCGGCTTTTTTCATGGCCTCGCGTTTGTCGTGTTTTTGCTTGCCCTTGCACAGGCCCAAAAGCACCTTTGCCCGGCCTTCTTTGAAAAACATCTTCAGCGGCACCAGTGTCAGGCCCTTTTGGAATGCCAACGCGGCGAAGCACTTGATCTCGCGGCGGTGCATAAGCAGTTTTCGCGGGCGCTTGGGCTGGTGGTTGAATTGGTTGGCCTGGGTGTACTCGGGGATGTCGCAGCCGATGAGCCAGACCTCGTTTTCCTTTACCCGGGCGTAGGCCTCCTCGAGCGAAACCCGGCCCGCGCCATGCTCTTTACTTCGCTGCCGACCAGGACCAGGCCGCATTCCAGGGTATCGATGACCAGGAAATTATGATGGGCCTTGCGATTCTGGGCGATGGTGCGCTGGTTCGAGTCTTGATCTGTTTTTTTCCCTTTTTGCTTGGCCACGATATATGATCCACTATATATGATACGCGATAGCTGGCGGCTAACAGCCGCCGGCAGAATTTACGTTCATCCCGGCGGTCGTTGACCGCCGGCTATCCACTAACCACTGTCCACTAACCACTAACCACTTTCCCACCCCTATCTTTTACCCGGTTTGAGGGATAAACTCAAGTTCCATCGTGCTCCAGGAAACGAACAATTTCGATTCATTGGCCCCCGCAATGGAGGCGTTTTTTCTCGATCGCATGCCACTGGCGAGGTGCTTGGAACTTCAGCGGCGGCTGATCGGGGAAATCGGCAATCGCGGCGACGGACGGATCACACTTTTACTGTGCGAGCATCCGGAAATCATCACCATTGGCCGGGGCGGGTCGCCGGGCGACGTGATCCGCGACAGCCGGGTGCTGAAAAGCCGGGAAATCGAGGTGCTTTACGCCAACCGCGGCGGCGGATGCCTGTTGCACTGCCCCGGGCAATTGGCCATTTATCCCCTCCTGCCGCTTGCCTGGCATGGATTTACAGTCGGCGATTTTTTGGAACGGCTTCAAGTGGGAATTATTGAAACCCTCGACGACCTGGGCATCCGCGGGCATATCCGGCCCGGCAGGCACGGCATCTGGGCACGCACCGGGCAATTAGCCGCCATAGGCGCGGCCGTGCGAAATTGGGTCACATACTACGGCGCGTATTTGAACGTCGATCCGCCCCTGGGACTGTTCCGCGTGGTCGAGTCCGATACCCTGGAGCATACCCGCATGAGCTCCATGTCGGCCGATCGCCGCGAACGGTTAGAATGACCACGGTACGGGCAACACTGCTTAAGCACCTGAGCGAGGCGTTCGGCTGCGACCGGTATCACATGTTCACGGGCCATCCGCTGCTGCGGTCGATATCGCCGATTGAAAAATGATCGTTGGATTGCAAATTGGAAAATGCAAATTGCTAATTGAATAACTTTAGAACTAGGCGAAGTAAGAAATGTCTTCCCCAATTTCGCATTCATCATCAGAATTTGTGCCTCTTCCGCGCTGGCTGAAGCGGAACCTGCCCAAGGGCGATGCCGGCCATTTCACGGCGAAGCTCATCGGTCGTTTGGGGCTGCATACCGTTTGCGAGCATGCGCGATGCCCGAACCGCATGGAATGCTATGCCGAAAAAACTGCCACGTTCATGATCCTCGGCGATATTTGCACGCGCGGCTGCCGTTTTTGCAGCGTGAAAAAGGGAAGACCAGGGCCGGTCAACGCCGACGAGCCGCGGCGCGTGGCCGAGGCGGCAAAAACACTGGGGCTTAAACACGTGGTCGTGACTTGCGTGACCCGCGACGACCTGCCGGACGGCGGCGCAGGGCACTTCGTTCAAACCATCGCCGAGATCCGCCGGGCGACCACGGCCACGGTCGAGGCGCTGCCCTCCGACTTCGCCGGCAACGCGGCGGCGGTCGATCGGCTCATCGAGGCCGCGCCGGAGGTCTACAACCACAATACCGAAACCATTCCGCGCTTGTTCGCCGAAGTCCGCGGCCGAAAAGCCGATTATCGCTGGACCCTGGATATGTTTCGCCGCATAGGGCGGATGAACCCAAAAATCCAACTCAAAACCGGCTTGATGCTGGGATTGGGCGAAACCGTGGAAGAATTGTTCGATACTCTTGCCGATCTCTTGGATGCCGGCTGCCGCATGCTCACGCTCGGCCAATACCTGCAGCCATCGCCCGCTCAGATGCCGGTAGCGCGGTACCTGACGCCGGAGGAATTCGACGATCTCGGCAACGCCGCCCGGCAAATGGGCTTTACCCAAGTGGCCAGCGGGCCGTTCGTCCGCTCGAGTTACCATGCGGGAAAAATGATTTTGTAGGACGATTTTAAAAATCGTCCTACGATGAACGTTTTAATTATCATGCCGCGATATGAACTTTCATTGCCGGATTTGGGCATCGACGATCAGCCGATCACAGTGAGTTCCTGGTTGGTCAAACAAGGGGCTCGCGTTTCGGAAAATGACCCGGTCGTGGAGGTGCTTTGCGGCGGTGTGACGGTCGATCTGCCCGCCGGCGCCGATGGGATCGTCGTGGAAAAGCTGGCGGCCGACGATGAGGTCGTCAATGTCGGCCAGACGCTAGCTATAATTGAAACTATAAGCAATTAAAATACTGCCCACTGTCCACTGCCCACTGTCCACTTTTTTACCTCACTCATCGCTCTTCACTAATTCCAGCGTGGCCCACAGGCTTGGATCTTCCTGGTAGGGCAGGGGGCTGCCGACGTTGAGGGTTTGTTCGCCCAGTTCGCGGTCGATCACGGCATAGGTAAAACCCAATCGCGGATGTTCCTGCGAATCGAAACCCGTAAGCACGTCGCCTGGAATGTTGACTTCCAGCAGATAACCGTCCTTTCGCAGTTTACTTATGACGCTGAGTTGCTTGGGCAGTATCGGCCGGGGATGTTCCTTGGCCCTGTTGATCGGCAGGCACTGGGCCATGGGTTCGTCGAATTTATCGCCCGCTCCGGCAGGGAGAAAGATCAGGCGATGGCAATAACGGCTTGCGCGGTGCACGTTGTGCACGTCGCGGGTGTCGATCCATACCTGGAAGCAGTCGGAATCCTCGGGCTTGCCCGCGGCACCAAGGCGCTTGCCGCTTGCCGGTTACGTGAACTGAAAACCCAAGCCCCGACTCGTTCCAGGCGGCCCGGACTTCGGCGAAGGGGGACCGGCCCTCCAACTCGCCGAAATTCGCCAGGCGGAATCGCTCTTCCAAGCCCGCTCCCCGCTCGGGCGTCCATAGTCGCTCGCGATAAAGACAGGGCAGCGAAAAGCGGAATAGAAAACGTTTTGGAATTAATGACTCTGACATTTGGATTCTGATCATAATCTCGCTAATAGCTTATTATAATCCTCATGAGATCCGATCCAAAACCAAATTATCGTATTGTCTTGTTTGACCCCCAGCGCCCGCCAACCTATGCCGACTCGTATTCCATAGGCAGGCAGTTTTTTCCCAACCAGTTTGAATTGAAGACTTGGATGATATGGATTGTTTTTCCATAATACATAATTTTTTCGAGCGAGACGCCGGACTCGTTCAGGCAATTTATGGAAACAATCGCGGAAATCGCCGGTCAGGTGAGATTTCAAAGCTCGTCGAACCCCATTTCCTTGGTTTTTCCGGAACGATATTCATCGAGAGCCTTTTGGGCCAATAGATCGATCTTGTCTGGTGAATCGGCAATGGTCTTGTCCCAACGGCTTTCCCACTCGATCTCCTCCAGCAATTCGTTAGCGAGTTCGTCTTGGATGTGTTCGGGCAGTTGCGACGCTTTCTGGAATGCCTGGGCCAACAAATGTGTCATGATTCTTTGCTCCAACGACGGCGGTTTAAAAAATTCGCCTCTTTAAGTATATCTTACCTGGCAAATAGTATGTAGTCCATTCTATTTTCCACGCACGACTTTGAGGTGTTTTTTCAGGAAGCCCGGCAGGTCGCCGCGGGAAAGATCGGCAATTGTGCTGAATTTCAGGTGCAGGACATCGTAATTCGGCCTGTTGCCTTCGACCCAGGATTCCCGGCCCAGGTCGGTGATCTGTCCCAGCGTAAAGCGATTCTTGGGGCCGATGAGATGCAGATAAACGGCGTCGAGTTTTTTGGTTTGCACGGCCGCCCAGGGTTCTTTTTGCCCGGGCACGAAGATCGGCACGACTTGCTTGTTGCTCCACAGAACTTCGGCCGCGGAAGCGGTGGCCGTCAAAAGGTCGATCAGTTTTTCCAGGACTTTTTCGCTCCAAACGACCTCTTTGCCCAGCGGAAAGCCTTTGCGTGAAAAATGCCACTTACGTCCAAGTTGCTTCCAGGGCTGGAGGATGTCGCCGTGCTGCTCCACACGCTTGGTAAATCGCGCGAAACCTTGCACCGCGCGATCCACAAAGCCCCAGAACTCCGGGCGGTTGATCTCGTCGTAAGAATGAACGCGAAGTTCGATTTCCTGCCAAGGGCCGCGGAGGTTCCGGCATTTTACCCGCGGCTCGGTGCCGTAGAGCGGCAGGTCGGGCATGTCGTTTAGAGGCTTGAGATCGAGTTTTTGTACAAGGTCTTCCTGCCTGAATGTACTCCGCGTTGTGCGGAATTTCATTTTCAAAAGCCATTCTTCACCGGTGATGGCGTGGAAAAACCAGCCCTCCGATTTTTTTTGCCCGCTTATCTCCACCACCGATCGCGAGTTCCAGTCAGTCTCGCCAAACAGCTTGGCGTGCTGCTGGATGCGGTCGATGACCTCAGCGAGGATTCGCCCGTCCCAGCGGCAGGGATTGCCCGTGCGCCCCACGCGATCGACGGTGTGCCAGTGCCGGCCGTCGATTTCCCATGGCATTTTGGCCTCGCGCCCCACCTCGGTGATGTCGCGGTCGCCCGGCCTGTCGGCCGTTTCGGCGTCAAAGTCGAAAATCTTCCTTTTCTGAAACGGTCCGGCGGCAAGGACGGGGGCCAAAACCTCGCCGGTATAGGAACGGAACAATATTTGGGTGCCACTGACGGCTTGGCCGCTAGTGCCGCCTTTGTGCGCGCTCGCCTTCGGCTCGCTGCTAAACACTGATCCCTGAACCCCGAACCCTGAACCCCGTTTCGCGGCATATTCCACAATATCCTCGGGCGTGCCGGCGGCGCTGATGTAACCGCCCTGGTCGCCGGCCTCGGGGCCCATGTCGATCACCCAATCGGCCGACTTGATCACGTCGAGATTGTGCTCAATGACCAATACGGTATTGCCCAGATCGACAAGGCGATTGAGCACATCAAGCAGTTTCGCCAGGTCGTCGAAGTGCAGGCCGGTTGTCGGTTCGTCGAGGATATACAATGTCTGGCCGGTGTCGGGCCGGGATAGTTCGGCAGCCAGTTTTACGCGCTGGGCTTCGCCGCCGGATAGGGTCGGCGCGGATTGTCCAAGCGTGAGGTAGTCCAAGCCCACGTCGCAGAGCGTCCGCAATACGCGGCGGATCTTGGGGATGTTCTTGAACAACTCCACCGCCTCGGCGCACGACATGTCGAGCACGTCGGATATCGACCGGCCGTGATACGTGACGGCCAGCGTTTCGGGATTGTAGCGCCGGCCATGGCAGGTGTCGCATTCGACCCAAACGTCGGGCAAAAAGTGCATCTCGATGCGGAGTTGCCCGTTGCCTTCGCATTTTTCGCACCGCCCGCCCGGCACGTTGAAGCTGAAGCGCCGCGGGGTATATCCGCGCAGCTTGGCCTCGGGCAATTGGGCGTAGAGCGAGCGTATCTGGTCGAACACCCCGGTGAAAGTGGCCGGATTCGAGGCCGGCGTCTGGCCCAGCGGCTGCTGATCCACGCGGATCACCTTGTTTATTTGTTCGATCCCGCGGATGGCGTCGTGGGCGCCGGGAAATGTCTTTGCCCGGTGCAATGTGCGGGCGAGCGATTGATAGAGCACGTCCTCCACCAACGAACTCTTGCCCGAGCCGCTTACGCCCGTGACCACGGTAAATGCCCCCAACGGAATCCGCACATTGATGCTCTTAAGATTATTGTGCCTCGCGCCGATGATTTCGAGGCAGCCGTTTTTCCCCGGAGAAAAAGAAGCGTTAAGCCCACGGGTTGCAACCCGTGGGCTTAAGGCGGCCGACGGCAACCGGCGGTTGGTCGGCACCGGGATCGCCTTTTTGCCCGATAGATATGGGCCTGTAACCGAGCCGCGGCGGCGCGACACCTGTTCCGGCGAACCTTGGGCCACGATCTGCCCGCCGCCTCGGCCTGCGCCGGGACCAAAATCGAGCAACTCATCGGCGTTTAGAACCACTTCGCGGTCGTGTTCGACGACCAGGAGCGTGTTTCCCAGGTCGCGGAGTTTCTTCGAGCGCGTCGAGCAGGCGCCGGTTGTCGCGCGGATGCAGCCCGATCGTCGGTTCGTCGAGCACGTACAGCACGCCGCACAATCCGCTGCCCACCTGGGCGGCCAGGCGGATGCGCTGCATTTCGCCGCCGGAAAGGGTTGGCGCAGGCCGGGCGAGCGTGAGATATTCCAAGCCCACGTCAACCAGAAATTGCAGGCGGTTGCTGATCTCTCGGGCAACTTCGCCGGCCACTTTCCGCTCGGTCTCGCTTGGGTTCCAGGATTTGAAATCATCCAGCAGCCGGCCCAGTGGCAGCCGGCAGAGCTCATCGATCGTGCGGCCGTGGAGCCGCATGGCGGCGGCATCGTCGCGGAGTCGGCTGCCTCCGCAAACACTGCATTCAACCTCGTCAACCAGGTGCTCCAACCTCGTACGCAAAGACGGCGACACCCGGCTGGCCTCTTCCAATGCCGGATAAAGGCCCTTGTACTGGAAGCGGAAACTGGGCAACTCCCGGGCTAAACGTTTTTTTCCCGAGTCCTGAACCCTGAACCCTGAACCCTGAACCCTGACATCGAACCACTGCTCGCCCATGCCTTGCATGATCAACCGGCGGTGCTTGCCGCCTAGTTGCTCAAAGGGCACGTCCGGCGGAATTCCGGTGGCTCGGCAAAACGATTCCAACATCATGGCAAACAGCGGCCCGCGCACGTCGGGCCAAAGGGCAACCGCGCCTTGGACAAGCGAAAGCTTGGGGTCGCTCAGCAGCATTGACGGATTCGTGCCGGTCTGCACACCCAATCCTTCGCACCCCGGACACCAACCCAGCGGGCTGTTAAAGGAGAAGTTGTGCGGCGAAAGCGGCTCGAAACTCCGCCCGCATCGCTCGCAGGCAAAATGCTGACTATGCACTGTTGCGGGCCAGGCGGCCTCGGGCTGATCCTCGCGCGGATAAGCCACGTGCATCACACCCTTGCCCAAAGACAAAGCGTTTTCCATGCTGCCGGCAATGCGCGAACGGGCGTCGGGCCGAATGCTGAGGCGGTCGATCACCACCTCCACATTGTGCTTGCGCCGGCGGTCGATGGCCGGCGGATTGTCGAGCGGATAAGTCTGCCCGTCCACGCGCACCCGGACATAGCCCAGCCGTCGCATTTCCTCCCAAATGCCGTCGTAATTCTCGCCCACGTGGACTTCCCAGGGGGCCATAATGTAAATCTTCGTGCCGGGTGGGTGATCCATGATCTTGGCGATGATCTCGTCGGCCGATTGCGTGCCCACGGGCAGGTCGCAAGCCGGGCAATGCGGCACGCCCAGCCGGGACATGAGAATCCGCAGGTAATCGTAGATTTCGGTCACCGTGCCCACCGTGCTCCGCGGCGTATGCCCGCTGTGCTTCTGCTCGATGGCTATAGCCGGCGACAGACCCTCGATGTGATCCAGCCTGGGTTTTTGCATCTGGCCGATGAACTGCCGGGCGTAAGCACTTAGGCTTTCCACATAACGGCGCTGGCCCTCGGCGTAAATGGTGTCCATGGCCAGCGAGCTTTTCCCCGATCCGCTTGGCCCGCAACACACGGTCAGCCGATCGCGGGGAATATCGACGTCGATGTTCTTGAGATTGTGCTGTTTGGCGCCGCGGACTTTGATGGCCGTGGCCAGGCGCGGTTGATTATCGACGGCCTTTTCACCGGGAGCGTCCATGCTGCGCATGGTGCCCTCCCGGGCTAAACGGTGTTCACTAAACACATGCCGCAGCACTTGGCCGGTGTAAGAATTTTTGTTTTTGGCGACCTGCTCGGGAGTGCCTTCGGCGACGATCAGCCCGCCCTGTTTGCCGCCTTCCGGGCCGAGGTCGATGATCCAGTCGGCGGTTTTCACGACTTCCAGATTGTGCTCTACCACAAGCACGGTATTGCCGGCCTCTACAAACCCGTGCAAGACTTTCAGCAAAAGTTCGATGTCGGCGAAATGCAGGCCGGTCGTAGGCTCGTCGAGCAGATACAGCGTCCGCCCGGTGCTTTTTTTCACCAGTTCGCGGGCGAGTTTTATGCGCTGGGCCTCGCCTCCGGACAGGGTAGGGGAGGGCTGGCCGAGTTTCATGTAGTCCAGGCCCACGTCGTGCATGGTTTGCAGCTTGTGGGCGATGTGCGGGATGTTCTCGAAATGCGCAAGCGCCTCCTGGATGTCCATTTCCAGGACTTCGGAGATCGATTTCCCCTTGAAACGGATTTGCAGCGTCTCGCGGTTGAAACGGTGCCCTTCGCACACGGGGCAGGTGACCCAGATGTCGGCCAAAAAATCCATTTCCAGGCGGTTGCTGCCGTTGCCGTCGCAGGCCTGGCACCGCCCGCCGTGAACGTTGAAACTGAAGCGGCCGGGCTTGTAACCCCGGGCCTTGGCCTCGGGCAGTTGCGCGTAAAGCCTGCGGATTTCGTCGAAAACCTTGATATACGTGGCCGGATTGCTCCGCGGCGTGCGACCGATGGGCGATTGGTCGATGGCGATCATGCGGTCGAGGTGTTCCAGGCCGTCGATTCGCCGGTGCGCCGGGATTGCCGATGCCATGATTCAAGTCGCGGCGCAGTGCCTCGACCAAAATGTCGTTGACCAGTGAACTTTTCCCCGAACCCGACACGCCGGTCACGCACACGAAAACACCCAGGGGAATTTCGATGTCGATGTCCTGGAGATTATTGTGCGTGGCGTTGCGGACAACGAGTTTTTTCCCATTTAATGGGCGGCGGCTGGCGGGTATTTCAATCCGCCGACGGCCGGAAAGATATTGCCCGGTCACGCTGGCAGGGTTGGCGGCAATCTGCCGAAACGGGCCTGTGGCCACGATCTGCCCGCCGCGAACGCCCGGCCCAGGGCCGAAATCGATGATGTGATCGGCTGCGCACATCGTGTCTTCGTCGTGCTCGACCACGACGACCGTGTTGCCCTGGTCGCGGAGGCTGCCCAGGGTGCCAAGCAGGCGGCCGTTGTCGCGGGGGTGCAGACCGATCGACGGCTCGTCAAGGATATAAAGCACGCCCACCAGGCCGCAGCCGATCTGCCCTGCCAGGCGGATGCGCTGCATTTCGCCGCCGGAAAGCGTGGGGGCGGTGCGGTCGAGCGTGAGATAATCGAGCCCCACATTCTTGAGGAATTGCAGGCGGCCGCGGATCTCCTTCAGCGCCTCGGCGGCGATTGTCTGGCCGGTGGCGTCCAATTCCAATTCGGAGAAAAACTCCTCGGCTTCAGTCACCGGCAGCGCAGACCTCGGGCAGCGTGCGCTCCAGCTTGTCCCGAAACATGAGCGACCGGGTGGTGAGCGTTACGCAACTGGCCTGTGGATTGAGCCTTTGCCCGTTGCAGGCCGTGCAGCCCAGGATGCGCATGTACTTTTCCAACTGGCGGCACTGCATGCGGCTTTTTGTGGTGCGGTACTGGTCGAGGAGTTTTGGGATGATGCCCTCGAATTTGCCGCCCCATTTGTAGCCCGACGGCCCGCTCCGCCAGGTGAATGTAATGTGATTTTCTCCGGTGCCCCAGAGCAGTGCGCGCCTGTACGGCCGGGTCGAGTTCTTCCCAGGCGGTTTCCAAGACCGCCCCGCTCGGCAGGCCATGCTTGCGCTCCAAAAAATCCGCCACGCCGCGATAGATGTGCCTGCGCCAGCGCCCCATCTCCCGCCATTTGCCGGCCAGCTCGATGCAGCCCTGTTGAAATGATCGTGTGGGATCGGGTATGAGTTTTTCCGGATCAAAGGTGTAGATGTGCCCCAGTCCGCCGCACTCCCGGCACATCCCCTGGGGATTGTTGAAGCTGAACATCTGCGGGCTGGGCGGCTCGAAACTCAAATGGCAGTGCGTGCAGGCATAGTGGGCGGAAAGGGAAATGTCGGATAAAACCGCTTGCGGTTTCGCGCTCGCCGTTGGCTCGCGGCTAAACGGATTACTTGAACCCTGATGAATCCTGAACCCTGAACCCTCTTTCGGTTGCGTGCCGCTGGCCCTGCCAGTGGCGGTTTCACCGGGCACAAGTGCCCGGGCTAAACGTATTTGCGTGCCACCAATTTCCGCGTCATCCATAGCAACGATGATATTGCCGTCGCCCAGTCGCAGGGCCAGTTCCACTGCTTCGGCCAGGCGGGGGCGGATTTTGGGGCCCGAGACCAGCCGATCCACAACCACCTCGATGTCGTGCCGCATTTGTCTCTCCAGGTGCAAATCGTCGCTCAGGCGGACCACCCGGCCGTCAACCCGGGCGCGGACAAAACCCTGTTTTTGCAGGTCCTCGAACAGGTCGCGGTATTCGCCTTTTTGTTGGCGGATCAAGGGCGCAAGTACGAGGAATTTCGCGCCGCCGGGCAATGCCCCAATGTGATCGAGAATTTGCTCACGGGTTTGGGCCGTGATGGGACGCCCGCATTGCGGGCAATATCCGCGACCCACACGGGCATATAATACACGGAGATAGTCGTGGATCTCGGTAATCGTGCCCACCGTCGATCGCGGACTTTGCCCGGCCGTTTTCTGCGAAATGGAGATGGACGGGCTTAAGCCTGCAATGCGATCCACGTCGGGCTTGGGCATCTGGCCTAAAAACTGGCGGGCGAAGCTGGATAGACTCTCCACATAGCGCCGCTGGCCTTCGGCATAAAGTGTATCAAAGGCCAAGGAACTCTTTCCTGAACCGCTCACACCGGTAAAACAAATCAACCGGTTTCGCGGCAGGATCAAACTCACGTCTCGGAGATTATGTTCCCGGGCACCCTCGATGAGGATATCTGTCGCCACCATTTTTACTAGGCTTTACATTGGTTGGGAGAAAACCATGTATTTTAAAGCTCAATTAAGTAATTGGGCAAGCGGCAAAATGGGTAAAAGCGAAAATGTTTAACTGTGGAACACAAACAGGTAGCCCGCAAACATTATCTAATTTGTGTAATTTATGTTACCGGTATTTTAAGACTTTTATTCAAAGTTAATTCTACCGGCATAATCAGCCGATTCCGTAATTGAGGAGTATTCGTTACTTTCCTCAGAGCCGATGTAACCGTCAAGCTTTATGATATCCACTAAGGGGGGATTGATTATGGCCGCCACACGAGCCAAGAACTTATTTTTAGGGGTGGTTTTTGTTGGATTATTATTAATATTAGCCGCCGCATATTCATTTGCCGCCGCTCCGGCTTCCGGTGATACAGATGCAGAAGAGATTCCCACGCCGGCCGCGACTGAAAAGGCCGAGGCTCCCGCCGCTGAAAGCGCCGATCTTGTCTCGGAGCAATGCGAAGACAATGGCTGCACCTGTGACGGCGTGCCCTTGTGCAGCCCGCCGGGCCGCTTCTGGTTCCGCGGCGATTGGATGATGTGGTGGACCAGCGGCGAGAATTTGCCGCCGCTTGTGACCAACAGCACCAATGCCTCTCTCCCTCTGGGCCAAGCTGGCGCTATAGGGCAGCCGGGCACCACAATTGTTTACGGCGACTCGACTGTTTACGACGATGCACGCGCAGGAGTGCGGATCACCTTTGGTGGATGGCTGGACTGCTGCCACCGCTGGGGATTGGAAGCCGATTGGTTAACCCTAGGCGGCAAGTCGATCAATTTTTCACAAACCTCAAACGGGAGCCCGATCGTCTCCAGACCGTTTTTCGATGTGGGGACCAACGCCGAAAATTCCCAACCAGTCGCCTATCCGAGTATAGTAACGGGCACGGTAAGCGTCGAGGGGAATGATTATTTCGAATCCGTCGGCATGACATTACGCTACAATCTCTGCTGCAATAGCTGCGGAGAATGTTGCCAGGATACTTGCGACGCCGGATGCGACGCATGTTGCAACCCGTGCTGTTTAAATTACTGCCGAACCGATTTGCTCATCGGCTACCGCCATTATTTGTTGGGTGACAACCTGGCCATTCACGAAGACCTTGCTTTTCTCGGTTCAACGAACCAGATCACCGATAGTTTTATGGCTCGCAACGAGTTCAACGGCACTGAAATAGGGTTAGACACCGAATTGCGCCGGGGACGATGGTCTTTGGAATTCCTGGCCAAGATGGCAATGGGCAATAATCACGAGACTGTCACCATCAATGGCACGACCACATTCAACAATGGACAAACAACGATAACTTACCCGGTGGGAATTTACGCCGTGGACCCGAACTCCGGTGTCCATAACCGCGACCAATTCGTGGTGATTCCGCAATTCGGGGTGGAGACGGGTTATCAGCTTACCTGCCGGGCAAGGGTATTTGTAGGTTATAATCTCATCTATTGGGCGCCGGTGATGCGGGCGGGCGAACAGATCGACCGAAACATCGATACGCGCAATTCGGCGCCTCCCCAGGCCGATGCTCTACCCTTCCCGCAATTTTTGGCGCGGCAGACGAATTTCTGGGCCCAAGGCTTGAACGTGGGCGCTGAAATCAGGTTCTAATACGCAAGTTTTGTCTCCACGGCGTCGCCCAGATCAAGGCGCCGCGTGGAAAAAACCGGGGAAAAATGCCAACAAGCCCACGGCTAGCAAACCGTGGGCTTTAACATTTTCCACCAAATTGTACGGCGTTTTTTCCTCCCCTGCACACTTTGCCCCCGATCGGTAAATATCTATAATTCCTTTTATTGTTACTCCGAGTGCTCCGAGGATCCGTAGCGAGTTTTTTTCATGCCCGACGACGAACTGGCCCAATTGGAACTGCTTTCCGAGCTCGATGCCCTGCTTGCGCGTCTGGATCGCTGGGCCGCCGCCGCGCCCATTGGCGGCCGGCCGAAACCTGCCGGGCTATGGTCCGCCGGCTCGAGCAGCGCATCGAAACCATGCGCGTGCGCTGGGAAGCGCCTTTGGTCGTGGCCCTGCTGGGCGGTACAGGAACGGGAAAAAGCGCCCTGATCAACGCGCTTTTAGGCGCGGATGCGGTTGAAACCGGGCGCGAGCGACCCACCACCACCAGGCCCACGCTCATCTTGCGGGCTGGCGTCACGCCGGAAATGCTGGGCATCGATCCCCGCACGGTGGAATTAATCATTCGAGATCTGCCCGTGCTCCGCGATCTGGTGCTGGTCGATTGTCCCGATCCGGACACGACGGAACTGCAGCCGCGCGAGGATCAAAGCCGGGAAACCGACAGCAACCTCGCCCGGCTGCGGAAAATATTGCCCCATTGCGACGTGCTTTTAGTCACCGCCACGCAGCAAAAATATCGCAGCGCCCGGGTGGCCGAGGAATTGGCGGCCGCCGCCGCCGGGGCAAGATTGGTCTTTGTGCAAACCCATGCCGATCTCGATGACGACATCCGCGACGACTGGCGGCAGGTGCTGGCCCATCAATACAGTCCCGGGCATATCTTTTTCGTCGATTCCTTATCGGCATTGGCCGACGCCAAAGAAAATCGCCAGCCCCGCGGCGAATTCGCCCAACTGGTAGATCTTATATCGCACGAACTGGCCGGGGCAGCGGGCAAGCGCATCCGCCGGGCAAATTTTCTCGATCTGCTCTCCGATACGCTTTCCACATGCGGAAATCGCCTGGACGAGGCAATGCCTATGGTCGAGCAAACCATGCATTCCATCCAGCAGCAGCGCGGCACGCTGGCTTCGCTCTTGGCCAAGCAAATGCGCGCCGAACTGCTCACAAGCCGCCGATCTTGGGAGAACAAATTGCTCTCCGACACGGCCTCGCGCTGGGGCATAAGCCCTTTTGCCCTGGTCTTGCGGATATATCAGGGATTGGGCAATTGGGCCATGGGCGCGCTAATGTTGCGTGCCCGCACACCCGCCCAGATCGCCTTGTGGGGATCGCTTGGCGGGATTCAGGCCTGGCGCAAGCGACGGCTTGCCCGCCAGGCCGAGCAAGGCCTTGATCGTGCAGTGGCGGGGTTTTGGGATGATGCCGAAATTCGCAAGGCCGGCCTGATCCTGGAAGGTTACGCGACCGAAGCCGGACTGGATCGCCGCGCGGCGGCCCCGCCCGCCATAAACGCCGAATCCCAAGCGGCGGGCGCGAATTTCATCGCCCGGGCCTCGGCCGACCTGCAATCGCTTGTCGCCTCTCTGGCGGCGCGTCACGCCGGCTGGTTTACACGCCTCTGTTACGAAGTGCTGTTTTGCGCAATGATCGCCGGATTGCTGTTTCGCCTGGGAAAAGATTTTTTTTACGATTCCTGGCTGGGGCCGAACCCAAGGCCCGCGCTGGGATTGGATTTTTATCTCATCGCCGCTTTCTGGCTCTTGCTGTGGTGTTTTTTGCTGATATTCGCCCTGACACGCCGCTTGCGCCGGGGACTCGGCAGGGAAATCGATCGGCTGGCAGTCGCGTGGCGATCGCCTGCGACCGCGTCGGGATTGTTCGCGGGTTTGGAAACCCAGTGCCGCGGGGCAATCCAGTTCCGCCGCGATCTTGACCCGATCGAGGAACAAGTGAATCAATTGCGCCGGCAATTGGCCCTGCCCGGCGAGAAAATCGGGCATCGTGTATAAAGAGGCCTTAAATTAAAGGATTTAATCATGTTGCGATATATTGCCTTAATCGCGGTAATCATTGGATGCCAGATTGGCTATGCTGACGGCATCGACTCGAAGTTTTCACCTGAAATTCGATCGGCCGTACAGTCAATGCGCAAGATTGATCCCAGTAAAATAACAGAGAAAGAAGAAAAAGAACAAGCGGAAAAATTGGATAAGTCTTGGAAGACATTGATAGATTCCGGGCCCGAGGGTGCGGCCGCACTCAAGGAAGAGTTAAAAAACATCGAAAAATTGAAAGAAAAAGATGATTTTTTCAAACTTGGCGCGGCGGCAGTCCTTTGGCAAATAGGCAAAGTTGACGAGGCCCAAACCATTGCATCACTATGGTCTGGCGATATCGATCTCAGTCTGAATTACAACTATCTCTTTTTTACGGCTTTTGAAGCGGCTCGCACTCAAGACCCGCGAGTTTTGCCCATGCTGATCGCCTTATTACGGGATAAGAAAGGCGAAGTATTTATACCGCAACATTATCTAAAAATCACCT
Source organism: Pirellulales bacterium (assembly GCA_963838495.1). GTDB lineage: Bacteria > Planctomycetota > Planctomycetia > Pirellulales > Thermoguttaceae > JBEKIK01. Next base: position 176,073 of record CAWIRC010000003.1, read on the forward strand.
GGCCTTTATCACATGAATTCATATGGGGAGCGTATGGATCGAAAGGCGTGCCCGCGCTCGGCGAAGTTTTGCAAAATTCCAAAGACGATACGGCCGTTGCATCTGCGATCTGCCTCTTGGGAGATGACATGGATTTACAGTCGCTTGATAAAATCCGATCACTTGCCCGCGATTCCTCCGGGGAGGCCCGAAATTGCGCCATTGCGGCCCTTGGGCGGTTTGGCCACCCGCGGGATTTCGATTTTCTCGTTTCAGGCTTAAATGGAAAAAACACGGATGATCTTTTCCTTTTCGCGTTTGCCCTGTATGAATACGGCGACACACGCGCCGCCGCTCATCTCATTCCTTTATTATCCACGCCGGACGACCGACTGGGCAATGAAGTCATTGCATGTTTAAAGCATCTGCCCACAATTGAAGGGATAGAGGCCCTTGAACGTTTCGGCAGCGATGAAAAAGATGAAAAACGCCGCAATACCAGCCGGAAAGCGGTGAAATCCATTTTTGAGCCGCTAAATCTGACTTATGAAAAATACGCCGAAAAAACAAGCGCCAAAAAAACAAAAACAATCAAATCGATAATTGAACTCGGCGAAGATAAATATCGCATGAAAAGCGGCGATAAAAAACTGACCCACGCCGAATTGTTGGATGCCGCCGCAGATTGGAAACATCGAAACCGGATCACGGGCGGGAAGTATGAATGGGTGGAAGATCGGCACGTGTTAAACGCCGCCACGCCGGCGGACATCCCGCTGCTGCTGGATGTCACGGGTTCATGTTATTTGCGCTTGTCCGACGAGTGTCTTTATGAAGTAAATACTTTGCAAAGCATAATACAACGCCTCTCCCGCAGTCAATATCGCACCGTACCGGGGATATGCGACAAAGCCCAAGAACCCGCCAAAAAATGAAAAACCGTCGATCCTCACCGTTTTATAATGCTTTGAAAGGAAAAGTTTTAAGAATCGAATGCAATGACGTTTGTCGATGAAGTGGAAATCCGCGTCGAGGCGGGCAAAGGGGGTGACGGGTGCGTCAGTTTCCGCCGGGAAAAATTCGTGCCCCGCGGCGGACCAGACGGCGGCGACGGCGGCGACGGCGGCAGCGTGATCCTCCTGGCCCAAGAGGGCGTTGACAGCCTCACCGCCTTGGCCCATGCAAAACTCTGGAAGGCCAAGAACGGCCAGCCCGGCGGCGGCGCGAACTGCCACGGGGCATCGGCCGGCGATCTCGTGATCCAAGTCCCGCCGGGCACCGTTGTCCGCGACGCCGAGCATGGGCACGTAATCAAAGACCTGGCCGCGCCCGGCGATCGGGTAACCGCGGCCCAAGGCGGCAAAGGCGGCAAGGGAAACGTACGCTTCAAATCGGCCACTAATCGCGCCCCACGCCAGCATACGCCCGGCGATCCGGGCGAGGCCCGCACTCTCCGCCTGGAACTAAAGGTCATCGCCGACGTGGGCCTGATCGGCAAACCCAACGCCGGCAAAAGCACGCTTCTTAGCCGTCTCTCCCGCGCCCGGCCAGAGATCGCGGCCTATCCGTTTACGACCAAGCATCCCTATTTGGGCCAGGTGCAGATCGATATCGATCGCTCCTTCATCATGGCCGACATCCCCGGCCTGATCGAAGGGGCTTCGCAAGGCGCGGGCCTGGGCCACGAATTTCTCCGCCACGTGGAACGGGCCGGCATCCTCGTTCACCTGGTCGAACCAACGCCAGGCGACGGCACCGACCCGGCGGCCAACTATCATGCCATCCGCGCGGAACTGGAAAAGTACAATGCCGATCTCGGCCGACGCGTGGAAATAGTGGCCGTCACCAAGGCCGACCTGCCGGGCGCGGACGACGTCCGGAAAAAACTGGCCGGCGAACTCGGCCGCCAAGTGCTCTTGATCTCCGCCGTCACCGGGCAGGGCTTGAACGAACTGGTTGCCGCGATCGCCAAACAATTACAAGGTGAACCGCCGGCATGGTAAAGCCCTTGAAATATCTCATTTCCTAAGAGAGAATATAAATAGAAGATAAACATGAAATGTTCAACAGGAGAGAATTATGCGATACAAAGTCGTTATAAGCAAAAATGAAGATGGTTATACCGTTAATTGCCCGGCACTGCGCGGCTGTTGGAGCCAAGGAGCGACAGAAGAAGAAGCTTTGGAAAACATTCGCAGCGCAATATCGGAATATTTGGCGGCAGTCGAAGATTTGACTGCGGGAAAAGAAGTACGCGAAGTGGAGGTGGCAGTTGGTTGATATTCCCAGCATGCCTCATTTGCGTGTTGTGAAAGTATTTGAAAAATTGGGCTATCGCATTCTGCGACAAGGCAAACATATCGTCATGACCGATGGGAAATCCATCGTCACCATTCCCCGCCATAATCCTGTCAATCGTTGGACTTTGGCCGGCATCATCAAAGAAGCGGGATTGACTGTAGATGAATTTCACAAACATTGCTGATTACTTGCAATCATGACTCAATTATTCCTGGCCGTCGATATTGGCAACGCGCGGATGAAAATCGGCGCGTTCGGCCCGCTGTCGGGCGACGCCCTGCCCGAACCCCTGCGTGCTGCCGCTCGACGGCGATGAGCCGGAACTGGATTGTATAGGATCGTGGCTGGATGCATTGGCGGCCAAGAAATTGAGTTGGCACTTGGCCAGCGTCAATCGTCCTGGCGCGTCCAGGCTTATCGATTGGCTCCGCAAGCGACGGCCGCACGACTCCTTGACACTGCTCTCCGCCGCCGACCTCCCGCTGGAAGTGAGATTGGAGCGCCCGGACATGGTGGGCATCGATCGGCTGGTCGATGCCGTGGCCGTCAACCGCTTGCGCGAACCCGGCCGCTCCGCGGTGATCGTTGACGTGGGCACGGCTATCACCGTCGATCTGGTTGCCGCCGACGGTGCTTTTTGCGGCGGGTCGATCCTGCCGGGCCTACAAATCTCGGCCCGAGCCCTCCACGAATTCACCGATCTTTTGCCGCTTGTGGATGTCTCGGAATTAAGCGAGCCCCCGCCGGCCTTGGGCGCCTCAACCGAAACCGCCATGCAATCCGGCCTGTTCTGGGGCACCGTGGGCGCGATCCGGCAGCTAATAGAACAATTGGGCCGCGATCAATCCGCCCGCCCCCAAATCTTCCTCACCGGCGGCGCCGCCGCCCCAGTCGCCGACCTGCTCGGCCCCAATGCGCGTTATCTCCCACACTTAACTTTGGCGGGAATTGCATTGGCAGTGGCGCGTTTTGGGAAAACCCCCGGTGTATTCACCGGGGGCTAAATGGGTATTAGGTATAGGGTATCTTTTTTTGCGGCGATGGTTGGGGTTTTGGCGCCGGCCGCTCGTGTTTGGGTTTACTGGCCGGCGATTGGGCCTGCAATTTCGCCGCTAAAAGCGTGTTTTTCAAGAGCATGGCGATCGTTAGCGGCCCTACGCCGCCGGGCACGGGTGAAATGTGGCCGGCGACTTCCTTGACCGATTCGAAATCCACGTCGCCCACCAGGCCGGCCTCGGTGCGGTTAATGCCCACGTCGATCACCGTTGCCCCGGGTTTGACCATGTCGGCGGTGACGAATTTGGCCTTGCCGATGGCCACGATAAGGATGTCGGCCGCGCGGCAGATTTCGGGGAGATTTTTGGTGCGGCTGTGGCAGATGGTCACGGTGGCGTCGGCCGTGGGGCTGCGCTGCATGAGCATTATGGCCATGGGCTTGCCCACGATGTCGCTGCGTCCCAGCACCACCGCGTTGGCCCCGGCGATTGGGATGTCGTTGCGGATGAGCAACTGATGTATGCCCTGGGGTGTGCAGGGGAGGAACCTTGCCCGGCCTTGTACTATTCGGCCCACGTTCGTCGGATTCAGTGCGTCAACGTCTTTTAAAGGATCGATGGCCTCAAGCACTTTGTATTCGTCGATTTGTTTGGGCAAGGGGAGTTGGACCAGGATGCCGTGGACTTTAGGATCGCCGTTCAGCCGGTTGACCAGCGCCAGGAGTTCGTCGCTCGTGGTTTCCGTCTTTAGAGCGTGAAGGACGCTTGTCATGCCGGCCTTTTCACAGGCTTTTTGCTTGTTGCGGACGTAAGTCTGGCTGGCAGGGTTTTCGCCGACGAGCACGGCGGCCAGGCAGGGCTTTAAGCCCGTTGCTTTTATAAACGCGGCCGCGTCTTGGGCGACTTCCGCGCGAATCTGTTCGGCCAGGGCTTTTCCGTCTAGGATGATAGCGGACACGGGAGGGATTGGTCTTTGTTTAAGGTTTAAGAGAGTTTGGCACGCACGCGTTTATATTGCAAATTGAAAATAGTAAATTTCAAACTGCAAATTGAATCATGCCTGCTGAACATTTTAGGGGGCTTCGAGCACTTGGACGCGGCTGCCGCCGCGGTCGTATTTTACATAGCCATCGACCAGGGCGAAAAGCGTGTAATCGTTTCCCCTGCCAACGCCTTTGCCGGGATGAAAAACAGTGCCTAACTGCCGAACAATGATGCTGCCGGCCTGAACGTATTGTCCGCCGAATCGTTTTACGCCGCGGCGCTGGCCGTTGGAATCGCGCCCGTTCCGGCTGGAACCTTGGCCTTTTTTATGTGCCATGATAATTACCTTAAGGGTTCAGGGTTCGGGGTTCAGAATTCAGTTATTTGCAACTGGTGCAAAACTGAAAATCCCGGGCACAAGTGCCCGGGCTAAACCACGATATTGCGGTATTTACTAGGTAAGAAACCTTCTTTTTACCGATAAACCCACTCATAGTCAACCCTGCCGGGCACGCCGTAGCGGATTTCGCTTTCGGCCTCGTAATATTCGTCGCCGGGCCGCCAGAAATTGAGTTTAAGGGTCTTTCGCAATAATTTCCTGCCCGTACCGATGGCATCGCCTGCCTTATACTCCCCAGGGGTATCTGTCCACTTATAAGCGTTAGTCAGGCCGGTGACATAAATCGAAAACTGCACGATCTTTGGATCAATATCCTCCCAGGTAGCCACGCCCCACACCGTTTGCCCGACCGGGATCTCCCGATTCATTTCCACGGAGGTGAGAATTTTCTGCCCATAGCCTTCCCTTAGTTGAATAGCCGCGTCGGCAACCGGAATTACCCGATCCGGATATGGTTTGGTGAACGCGTCTTTATCTTTTTCATTTAACCGATTGCGGCCTTCCAACAGGAATTCAGGGATAAAATGGATGGGCTTATCGACGTGCTTGATTTCGTAAACCTTTTGTTTGTCGGCAAGTTGGTTTTCATAAGACAGCGGGGCGTCTTTTACAGGCACCATGACTTTGCCCGTGTTGGTAACCGAATAAATCATGTACCAGATCAGCTTGCGCTGCATCATTCCGGTGGGCTGGGGCACATCGACATAGATCATGCGCACGGGTTTGAACTTGAACTGCAGGGCCCATACTTCGTGGCGGAAATCTATGTCCTTGGCCCAGCTATAATTCTTGTCGGTCGCCAAGAGCTCCACCACGTCGTGGCGTGAAACGGTTTCGCCCACGTCCTGATCCGTGTCGATGGAGATCATCACGCCCGGGGCCAAGGGCGAGTTGGCAGTTTTTTTCGCGGCTTGTGCGTCCAGGGGCTGTGGATCCGCCGGTTTATCTGGTGTTTCTTTCGCATTTAACGCTTGATCGGCGGGTTGTTTGTCTTCCGCAGCCGTCAATGGCCGGCAAAACAAAACTAGCGCTATCGATAACCACATCGACGTGAGTAGAATTCGATTCATAGATCAAGTCCCACTGTTAAGGGGGTTATTTATGGCAGATTTATGATTTGAGCGGCATAACGGGCTAAAAAAGCGGGTTCGGACCGCCGTCCATAAACGCCATCCTACTTTCTAACCTATCCTCCGCACCTTTTGCTTTCTTAAGTATAGATAGGTTAAACAAGTGACGTCAAGGAGATCGAATACCCCTATCCGGGTGGGTAAAAACAAAGCCATTTGACAAAAATGTAGAAAATTTCCCGTAATGCAACTATTCCCTTGTAAAAAAGGTGGATAGATGCAGAATCTGCATAAAGTATAGCAAGTAAGCATGTTGATTGCTTGATATTTACACGCAAACTAATTAGGATCGAATAGAACACGGATTGAATGTCTGGATCGGGGATAATCCAGCTTGATGAGCCCCCCTTATTATCAATCAGGAGTCAGTGGATATGTTTCGCATAGTAGTTTTGTTGGTCGCAGGGCTGGCATGTCTATGGGCGGGTGCGGCCCACGCGCAAGAGGCCGTGTTGCTGCAACTCTACGACAAGGGCGTTCACGAATATTTTTCCGGAGATTACGCCCAGGCATTCAATCAATTGACCGCCGCCATTGCCTCAGGCAGCCGTGATCCGCGGGTGTATTATTTCCGCGGCCTGGCATATCTGAAACTCGGCCGCACCGGTGAGGCCGAAATGGACTTCCGCAAAGGGGCCGATTTGGAAAGCCGGGACGTCAACAAATACTACAACGTGGTCGGGCGCTGGAACGCATCCAGGGCCCGAACGGCAACTGCTGGAAGCTTATCGAGTTCAGGCGCGGATAGCCGCGTACCGGGAGTCGGAAAAAATCCGCAAAGCCCGCTACGAGGCCCTCAAACGCGAAGAGGCCCGGGTATTGCAGCAGCAGGCCACCGAGGGTGCTGCCGCTCAGGCCGGTGAATCCGCTGAAACCATACCAACCCCGCCGGCCGAAGCAACCGCTCCGGAAGCAGCCGCTGAAACGAAAGCCAACCCTGCCGGCGCTCCCGGCTTAGAGAAAAAAGCCCTGGAGAAAAAAGCCGGCCCAGGAGTAGAGCCCGGGGCGGAATCTGCGCCCGAAGATCCTTTCGCCGCTAAATCGACCGAGGAAAAAAAGCCCGCCGCTGAAGAAACAACGACGCCGGAAAGCAAACCGACGGGCAAGAGCATTCTGGGCACGCTCTTGAAAAAGGCCGGCAGCGCAGGCGGCAAAGCGGCTGGATCGCCGGACAATAAGCCCGCCGAAAATAAAGGTCCCGAACCGGCCGATCCCTTTGCCAAATAATGGCTTTTCTTATTAGTGCGTCTAACAAAATGACGTGTGCCACTGCTTGCTTGCAAGCAGTGCCGTCAAAAACAGCGAAAAAACACTGCTTGTGACCAAGAAGTGGCACACAAAATCCCGTTTCATTTCATTCTGTTAGAAGCTCTTAGTGTATCGCTCGACCGCAAGCGGTTTTTGTGCAAGAATCTTTTCATCCGCTGCAACCGTCATAATCGCACCTTGGGCAAGGGCATTTTCAATGCCATATTTAAGTATGGATATTTTTCGCCGTCGCCGCATACCGCCGCTTGCCGACCGTGGTCCGCTTAGGCTGATGTTCGTCATTACCAGCATGCCCGTGGGCGGGATGGAGACCTTGCTGGTGGAATTGATCCGCCGCTTGGACCGATCCCGCTTCGAGCCCGAATTATGTTGCCTGAAATATCCCGACGTCTTGGGAGAATCGCTGGCCGAGGAGATTCCTGTCCACGCCGGGCTGCTTAAGCATAAGTACGATTTTGCCGTATTGTGGCGTCTAAAAAGACTGCTCCGCGAAAGACGAATCGACGCCGTGGTGACGATCGGGGCCGGCGACAAGATGTTTTGGGGGCGACTGGCGGGCCGCCTGGCCGGCGTGCCGGTAATATGTTCGGCCTTGCATTCCACCGGCATGCCCGACCGCGTGGAATTTCTAAATCGACTGTTGGCGCCAATTACCGACACATTTATCGGCGTGGCCGAAACACAGGGACGGTACTTGGCGGAAAAAGAAGGCTGCCCGGCGGCAAAGGTGCGGGTCATACCCAACGGCGTGGACGTGGAAAAATTCCATCCCCGCTGGCCAATCGCTTCTTTACAGCGGGAATTTTGCCTGCCGAGTGATTCGCCCGTAGCAGGCATAGTAGCCGCGTTGCGGCCGGAAAAAAACCACGAGTTATTTTTACAGGCGGCCAAGCTGGTTCACGATGCCCTACCGGCGGTGAGATTTCTGGTCGTAGGCGACGGCCCGCGCCGCGCCGAACTGGAACGGTTCGCCCGGGAATTGGGTTTAAACGAAGCGGTGCGTTTCACAGGCGCCCGCTCGGACGTGCCCGAGGTGCTCTCGCTCGTGGACGTGGTATTGCTTACTTCGCAGATGGAGGCCAATCCGGCGTCGATATTAGAGGCCATGGCCTGTGAAAAACCGGTTGTGGCCACCTGCGTCGGATCGCTGGCCGAAACAGTGCTGGACGGCCGGACCGGGTACCTAGTGCCTCCCGGCGACGCCTATGAACTTGCCCGGCGGACTCTGGACCTGCTCTGCCATCCCGACCACGCCGCCATGCTGGGACGTGCCGGGCGAGAACACGTTATAGCCCATTGGTCGGTTGATCGGATGGTCAAGGGATACGAGGATTTGATTGCCGGTCTTTACGAAAAGAAGGCCGTGGGCCGTGGGCAGTGGGCAGTGGGCAGTGGACAGTGGGCAGTGGACAGCGGACAGCGGGAAGTGCGGAACCAAAAGTAGTTTTCAAAGATTTATTTATAATTCAATTAATAAATTTCGTTGGAGCGATAGTTGCACTGTCGCTCCTGATCTGCCGCCAGGGACGGGAGTACAACTCCCGTCCCAACATAAGATTAATGGCCATCAGGTCGCGGCTAAAATCCTTATTGCCTACCGTCCACTGTCCACTATCCACTGTCTACTGATCAATCTTTTCTTTATTCTAACCTACAAAAGGGGTATTGGCTGGTTTGACAATGCAGGTTACCATGTGCAATTGATAGGCGGCGGAGTTATGGACACGAATTTGACCAGGGATTTTTTGGCCTTATTGGCCCGGCTCCTCAGCGGGGCCAGCACCCGCTGGATCGATTCCCAGCCGGACACCTGTCAGCGGGTATATTTTGCCAATCATACCAGCCACCTGGATTCGATAGTGATTTGGTCCTCGCTGCCGCAAGCCGTGAGGGCGATTACCCGGCCGGTGGCGGCTAAAGATTACTGGATGGCAGGCCCGATTCGCCGCTGGTTTGCCACGAAATTGTTCAACGCCATACTGATCGACCGCACCGAGATCAAAGTCCATCAAAGCCCGGTGGACATGATGATCCGTGAAATCGGGCAGCAGTACTCGCTGATCGTGTTTCCGGAGGGCGGGCGGAGCGACGGCCGAGAAATCGGCGAGTTCAAGAGCGGGCTGTATTACCTGTGCAAAAAGCGCCCGGACTTGGAATTGATACCGGTGCACATTGACAACATGAACCGCATCCTGCCCCGCGGCGAAGTATTGCCCGTGCCGATGCTGACCTGTATTACTTTTGGCCCGCCGATGTGGCTCGAAGCCGGCGAACCGAAAACCGAATTTTTAGCCCGCACCCGCGAAGCGGTCAAGCGATTGAAAGAAGCATAATTCGTTCCCACGGAGGACCATGGGAACGAGAATAAGCGATTGAAAGAGGCGTAAAGCAGTGTTTGACGACGGTCGAACCATAGGTCTGGTTAGCGCGGTCTTGGTGCTCCTAAGCGCCGTCACGGCGATGGTGCAAATCCTCAAGCACCGGCCCGACAGCGGGCTGGATGCCGCCATCATCGAGACCTTCCAACTCCGCGTGCGGGCATGGTGGATCTTGTTTTCCGTGCTGGTGGCCGCCTTCTACATCGGGCCCACCGCCACGATCGTATTGTTCGGGCTGATTTCCTTCTGGGCCCTGAGGGAATTCATCACCCTTACGCCTACCAGGCTGGGCGATCACCGCACTCTGTTCTTCGTGTTCTTTATATTCACTCCCCTGCAGTACGTTTTGGTGGGAATTGAGCGATATGGGTTGTATAGCGTGGTCATTCCAGTATATGGATTTCTTATCATTCCGGTGGCCATCGCCTTGGCCGGCGATCACAAGCGCTTCCTGGAACGGACGGCAAAGATTCAGGTCGGGCTTTTGATCTGCGTTTACTGCCTGAGTTACACGCCGGCGCTATTGACTCTGCATCCCACGCCGCAAGCCAATCATTCACTCGAGCAAAGGGCCGAATTTACAAGCGAGGCGGCCCGCGATGAGTTGACCACCAACCAAGAGATCCTCAGTCCCGGGGCCCGCACCAGGTTGTTGTTCTTTTTCGTGCTAATGGTGCAACTCAGCGACGCCCTGCAATACCTCTGGGCGCAGATTTCCAGCCGGCACGTGATCGTCCCGGCGATAAATCCCAGCCGCACCTGGGAAGGCCTGCTGGGCGGCACCGCCAGCGTCACTCTGATCGGGGCCATGCTCTGGTGGTCCACGCCCTTCCAAGGGGCCAATTGGTGGATGGCCGGCGTTATGTCGGGGCTGATCTCGATAATGGGCTTTGCCGGCGGCCTGACCATGTCGGCCATCAAGCGCGACCGGGGGGTAAAAGATTACGGCACACTGGTCGAAGGCCACGGCGGACTGCTCGACCGCATCGACTCCATCTGCTTCGCCGCCCCCGTCTTCTTCCACTGCACCCGCTGGTGGCTGGTTTTAAATCACATCATCTCGCCGATACCGTGATCGAGGGATGAAGTATGAACGACAAGTGACGAGGGCTGGAAAATTCATTGCCCAGTACGCATACTGATAGATGACAGACATTGATCAATCTACATTGAGTATTCCATGAAACTATCCTTGATAAAAATTCGACGGTTGTTTATTCATCTCGGTATTGTCATCGTGGCGGCGCAGTTTCCGTGCCTGCGGGCGGAACAAGCGGCGCCGGTCGAGCAGTGGGATATCTTCGAGGTCGCCTTGAACGGCCCAGCCGACGGCAATCCCTTTGTGGACGTAACCTTCTCGGCGCGATTCACCATGGGTGACGTGAGCAAAGAAGTCACCGGTTTTTACGACGGCGACGGCGTATATCGTCTCCGCTTCATGCCCGATCAAACGGGCCAATGGCATTACGAGACGAAAAGCAACCGCGCCGAATTGGACGGCCGAAGCGGCGCGCTGAACGTCATCAAGCCTTCGCCCAAGAATCACGGTCCGGTGCGGGTGGCCAATACATTTCACTTCGCCTACGCCGACGGCACGCCGTTTAAACAAATCGGCACGACCTCGTACGCCTGGACTCATCAGGGCGACGCCTTGGAAGAGCAGACGCTAAAGACCCTGGCCGCCGCGCCATTCAACAAGCTGCGGATGTGTGTATTTCCCGAAGAACTACGCTTATAACAAGAACGAGCCGGTCTATTATCCGTTCGAGGGCACGCCGCCGAACAAATGGGATTTCGAGCGCTTCAATCCAAAGTTTTTCCAGCACCTGGAAAAACGAGTCGGCCAACTGCGAGATCTGGGAATCGAGGCCGACTTGATTCTCTTTCATCCTTATGACAAAGGGCATTGGGGGTTCGACCGCATGGGCCCGGCTGCCGATGACCGATACCTGCGCTATATCGTCGCCCGACTGGCCGCATACCGCAACGTCTGGTGGTCGCTGGCCAACGAGTACGACTTCATAAAGACGAAAACGGAGGCCGACTGGGATCGTTTTTTCCAAATCGTGCGCCAGAGCGATCCGTACAGTCACCTGCTCTCGATCCACAACGGCGCCCTTATATATAATCACACCCTGCCGTGGGTTACGCATGCCAGCATCCAAAACGGCTCGGCCGTCGAGGATTTCGGCCGGGCGGTGCTTTATCGCGACGTGTATCGCAAGCCGATCGTCTTTGACGAGGTGAAATACGAGGGAAATATCGAGCAGCGTTGGGGAAATCTCTCGGCCGAGGAAATGGTGCACCGCTTCTGGCAGGGCACTATCGCGGGGACTTACGTCGGCCATGGCGAAACGTATTCCGATCCCCACGACGTCATCTGGTGGTCCAAGGGGGGAGTGCTTCACGGACAAAGCCCGCCGCGAATCGAGTTCCTCAAAAAAGTTCTTGAAACGGGTACGCCCGAAGGGCTGGAACCGATCGACAAGTGGCAGGATCCCCATATTGCAGGCAAGGCCGGCGAATACTACCTGATTTATTTCGGCCGCGAACGGCCCGAAGAGTGGCCTTTCGAATTGCCCGCCATGAAGATTACAAATGGAGAACAATTCCGCGTAGAAGTCCTGGATACCTGGAACATGACCATTACGCCCGTCGACGGCGTATTCAAGGCCGTGCCCATCAACCGCAATCGCGTTCGCGCCGAAGGGCAGGCGACTGTAAAGCTGCCGGGCAAACCCTACATCGCCCTTCGCATCCGCCGCGCCGATTAAATAAAGCACCAATCCACCCGCAGATTTGATTAAAATCATAGGGGAGATTTTGTTAGAGCCACTAAATCTATCCGCTTGGATCCGAGACTTTATAATCCCTCCATGTCCAAAGGCAAGAAAGCTTCCGATAAACATCCTCTCAAGGCCGGATCGCGAACGCCTGTGCAGCGGGCGTTGTACCTTCGTGTGCTAGTGGGAGCGGCGCTGATCGCCGCCGCCGTACTGCTTGTTTATTCACCCGCCACGAACGGCGGATTCATATTGGACGACAACAGGCTGCTCACCGAAAACGAGCTGATCAGAGACTCGGGCGGCCTGTACCGCTTCTGGTGTTCCGCTTTGGCGACCGACTACTGGCCGGCGACCAATTCCTCTTTATGGATCGAATGGCGGCAATGGGGAATGCGACCGGCCGGCTATCACATCACGAACTTGATTTTGCATACCGCCGAATCATTGCTGATTTGGGTTATATTGCGGAAGCTGGCGGTTCCCGGCGCATTTCTGGCGGCGCTCGTCTTCGCCGTGCATCCGGTCAACGTGGCATCGGTCGCTTGGATCACGCAGCGGAAAAACACGATGGCGCTGTTGTTTTTTCTGTTGTTGACCTTATGGTATATCAAAGGAATGCAATGTGCGGCCAGCAAGACGGCGCCAGGTCGCCTAGAGAGTGCCAGTCGCGATACCACAAGCGGTGTCATTCATCCTTCATCCTTCATCCCTCATCCTTCATCCCTTTATTGGTTTAGTCTTGCGGCGTTCGTCGGGGCGATGCTGGGAAAAGGGTCGGTGGCCGTCTTGCCCGTCCTGCTGCTGGTGATAGTCTGGTGGAGGCGTCCATTGACATGGAAGGATTTATTGCTCATCGCGCCGTTTTTTGCGGTCGCCGCTTTGCTGACCATCGTGAACTTGTGGTTCCAAACGCATGGGACGGAAGCAGTGGCCCGGGACGCCGGTTTCACGGAACGCCTGCTTGGCGCCGGCGGGGCGATATGGTTTTACCTTTACAAGGCGGTGCTGCCGCTCGATTTGGCCTTTGTTTATCCGCTATGGCACATCAAAACCGGCAATCCGCTGTGGTGGCTGCCGCTTTTCGCGGCGCTGATCGTTACCGCCGCGCTGTGGCGACTTCGAGGTACCTGGAGCCGGACAATTTTGTTTGCCTGGGCATGGATCTGCGTTGCGCTGGCGCCCGTTCTGGGCTTTATCGACGTGGGCTTCATGCGCTTCTCCCTGGTTGCCGACCATTACCAGCATATCGCCATTATCGGACCAGTCGCACTGGCGGCGGCGGCCTGGAGCGCGTGGCAAAGGCATGCGCAAGGCCGATCGCATTGGGCGGCTGTCGCCATAGCGCCATTGGCAGTGGCGGCTCTAATGTTATTGACATGGCGGCAAACCGATTTATATCGCCATGCAATCACCTTGTATCAGGACACGTTGCAAAAAAATCCGGATTGTTGGATGGTGCAAAACAACATGGGACTCGCCCTGAAAGACGCTGGCCGGCCGCAACTGGCCATCGAATATTATCGCCGGGCGCTGCTCTTGAATCCCCGCTTTGCCGATGCGGAAAGCAACCTGGGAAACCCGCTTTTCGAAACAGGCAAAATAGGTGAGGCGATCGAACATCTGGAGCGGGCCTTGTCGCTCAATCCCAACCATGCCCCGGCCCACAACAACCTGGGCGTCATATTGGCTCAGACAGGCCGGCCCCAGGAAGCCATCCAACATTATAAACAAGCATTGAAAATAAAACCCTATTTCCCCGAGGTCTACAATAACCTGGGCAACCTCGTGTATGGCAAAGGCCAAATGCGGGATGCAATCGAGTATTTCCAAAAGGCCCTCAGTCTTAAACCCGATTTCCCCGAGGTTCAATACAATCTGGGCAATGCCCTGGTTCAGGACAAACAACCGCAAAAGGCAATCGCGCATTACCGCGAGAGCCTGCGCCTGATGCCCAATCAACCCCAGGTTCTATACAGCCAGGGCATTGCGCTTATGCAAATCGACCGGCCGCAGGAGGCCGCGGAGCAATTCCGGCAAGCCCTGCTGTTTCAACCGGATTACATCGAGGCCTATTTCAATCTGGCCCTGGCCTACGCCAAAACGGGTCGGCCCGCCGATGCCGTACTCATGGCACAAAAGGCTTTGAGCATTACCCGAGCAAAAGGAAAGAAAGAATATGTCAAGGAAATAGAACAGTGGTTGGATGCGAACCGGGCGGGAAAAACAAATTAAAGGATGGAAATCTATATATGTTCAGAAGTGAACGATGTACGCCGCGAAACTACAGGCGGCTTGATTCATTAATTGCCACTCTCCATCTTCTCGCTTCTTACTTCGCTTCCATCGTCGTCTCTCGTTCTATCTGGCGCTCCATTCTAAAATAACCTGTCTCGGCTGCTCGGCATCCTGGGGACGGGCGACGGCCGATTGGTATTGGAATGGATCGGCCTGGGGCGGCGGAGAGGAATCCGGCGGCGGCAAGGCCGTTGCGTCAGACCGCCCGGAGGGAACTCGCACAGTGGCGGCTTGCATCGGCTGCCGGGCGCCGGCCGTTTTCCACCCGGAAGAAGAAGCCGCCGTGGCCGATGCCAGGCGCACTCCGCCCCGATTGTTCCCGGCGGTTTCAAAGAGCGAGGCAGGCACCGGCACCAATTGGCCAAGGGGAATCATGGCCAAAGGCTGATTCGGATTCGCCGTAGTTTGCCCATAAGTTGGATTTGGCTGCGCTCGCGCTGCTACGGGATCTTGCAACGTAGCAGGCACGCTCCGTGTGCCGTTGTTTACAGCGAGCATTTCGGGCGACGCGCCCGCGGGTTGGATATCCGGCGCAAGCGGCGGAGAGCCTTGTTTTACCCAGGCCAGCCAGGAATTTTGCAGCCGGCCCAAGTCGCCTATGCCGTAGTTCCGCGCCACAGCGCCCGACCAATCCTTGCTTTTCAGCCCGTCGTCGAGAAATTCGATGTACTTGCGCCGTCCGCCGATTTCTATGAGATATTCCGCCACAGAGTAACATTGCGCATAAAGCGGCATGACATCGGGCGGATATTCCGTCATGGCGAACATGCGGCCGAAGGCGATGCCCCGGCCGGTGTGCAGGAATTGATCGAGCATGCGCTGATATTTCGTTCGTTCGGCGATATTTTCCACGGTGGTTGCTCCGCCTTCGTCGGCCCAGCGCGGCAAGGGCTGGCGAAAGTGGCTGGCGTAGATCATGTGCGTGATCTCGTGCGGCAGCACCGAATCCAGCACGCGCTGCGGCGAGCCTTGGATGGTCATTCTCCAGCCGAACACCTCGCCGTGATCGAAAACAAAGGTGGTGGCCCCGCCCGCGCCCAGGTTCGGCCCCACGTTGACCGTCATGGGACAAGGCTGAGACCAGTTGGGCATGGGCTGCCCCAACCACTCGATGGCCAGGTCGTGGCGGTATTTTTCGGCGGCCTGGGCGATTTGCGCGGCCAGATTAGGGTCGGGGGTTTCCACGATGAAATTGGCACTGCGGTGCCGGGCGCCCATCGAAACCAGGAGCGCGGCCGACAATGCGACGGCCCGTATTATGCGAGCTTCCATGCTCTTTTGTCGCCTTTCTTATTAAAAGTCAGGTAACCGTCGGTCGCATCCTTGCCGTCCGACGTTGTGCCGGCATTCACTGAAACATATTAAAATTATCGCCGGTGGTCTCGGTTTACGCTTTGGTTTCGCCAGCCCCTTACCCGACGAACTTGCGTTCGTCTGCCCCCGGCCCGCAATGCCAAAACGACAAAAACAAATGCATTGCCGTATAAGATTGAGGGATAGGCGAAATTTACAATATCGGCGTGAAATCGCAAAGAGCGGTTTTTTTAGGTCATGCTAGCGTTGCTGGTATGGGGCGGGGCATAAGAATGACCGCCGATTCATTTTTGCTTTTGCCGTTGACCCCACTCCTCCCAAGAGTTACTTTATTGGCGTTTAATACAATATTGCCGCTAGAACCCATTTTATTTTCAGTAATCACGGAGGATATGATGGAACGCCCTAAGCTCACTCATGAATCTCGGTGTCTTGTAATTTTAGTTGGAGGGGTTCTCGAACGGTGTATTGAAGACCACGCTCGATCAATTGCGGCTAATCGAGCATCAGTTAAGATTACTCCGGAAGATATTAATAATGCGGTGACAGAATTCTTTGGAGCAGATTGCTCCGATCTTCCTCAACTGATCGAACAGGCCATTAACAATTATCAGCTCCGATCTAGTAAGGCTGCCTGATAACCAATGTCCTATTCACAGGATATAGACTTTCGAGATGATAGACGATATGTCGAGCTACAGGCGGAATTAGAAAAAGAGTTCGAGGCTCTAGTTCCTCATTATATTCTTGACGGACTTGATTGGGATAAGGCAGTAGATCAGGTTGCCAAACGCTTAAAGAGACTCATTCAATCAGCAGCAGGGCCGGTTTTTGACAAGGAAGGGTATATATCTCCTATACAAACCTGTACCGATGCCGAAGTCACGCGATGGTTTGGATTATACGCTCATCGCGAGAAACTACTAAAAAGGGTCAACGATTGGATCAGCTTGGCAAGGGCCGTGAATGCAAAGCGTCTTCTTCTGGACGGAAGCTTTGTAACTGCTAAAGACAAGCCTGGTGATGTAGACGCCGTTGTTCTATTGCCTAAAGACTTTCGTAATCAGCTTCGGACTAGGAATGTCGAGGCACTCAAACTAGAAAAAATGTTCCTCAATCGCGATCCGAAGGAACTGTTTGCCGCGGAAGACGAAGAAGACTGGTGGGGATGGTTTGAGTTTTTCAGCCGAACACGCAAGGCATCTGGTCGGCGCAAGGGTTTGATCGAGGTAATGTTATGATTTCATCGGAAATCGAATATCAGAAGGCTCGCGAGGAAATTGAACATCTAACTCGTTGGCTTGAACGAATTGAAACTGAGAAAGGAACTGATTTCAAAGGCCTAACAGCCGCCAGTATCCGTAAAATGATTTCCCGGATACACGAAGAACTTGCCGAATATGAAGCGGCTAATGTGTCAACTCTGCCGCCTTCGGAGGACAAGTCCGAATCGGATGATGATATTGAGCCACGAACCAAGGATAGCAATTAACACATACGTTGCGATTTCACAGGGCCCAATCAATCCGCTTTTCAAAGCCGTTTGCGAGTATAAAATCCGCAGACAAGCAGGCTGATAATGCTAACGGATAAAAGTCCGATTGTCGAGGGCTCGGGCACGGGTTTTAGGTTGACGCCCATTGGTCCGCCGGGCAATGCGGCTATGGTTAATGTAGCACCTGGACCAAGCATAGAATGTCCTGAGCGAAGGAACCTACCGTCAAGGAGCCGGAGTCGATTTCAGTCGTGCCGCCGCCGGAGATGGAACCGACCGCGTGGATTCCGTCCAGGATTTGCAGAGTCGCATCGTTTACAATATTTGAATTTTCGATCTGTCCGGTGGTGTCGAGGGCCAAAACGCCGTCTTGGATCAAAGTATCGCCTAGGTGCGTAGCGCTGTTTTCCAGGACCATTTTTCCCGGTCCCAGTTTTGTGAGCGAACCGTTTCCGCTGATCTCACCGCCGATTCCAAGCTCACCTGCACCTAACACTAAAAAGACGGTGCTCGAGGAAAGCTCGAGCGGATTTGTGATGTATTGGTCGTTGTCCGAAGCGCAGGTAACGACAGGCATATCGCCTTGGAGTCGTAAAGTCGTCCCGCCGAGCATGTGCTCTCCGGCGCCTGTGGAAAAGATAATTCCCTGCAAAGGCAATATGCCGGAAATATTCTGGATTATCGGTTGATGCGCCGGATTGGCGGCGTCGAACTTGATGACCGATCCGGAACCGGGAATGCCCCCGGACCAATTGGCCGGGTCGTTCCACTTGTTATTCTTGGCGCCGGTCCATGAGGTGTTGGCACGATGCGGGGCAAGCAAAGTCACTTCGCCGCTGCTGTACAACTTCGATACGTCCCATTCATAATCGCTTGACACGCTGAATGCGCCCGTCGGGTTGACGCCCGACCAATCGAACAAAGCAATCGTTCTGCCGAGTTGACTCCTGATGTCCACGCCGTCGACGAAAGTCAAATTCAGCGTGCCGCCCAGCGAAACCGGAATGGACGGCGCGAAAGATATTTTCGGATACCAGAAATATTGATCCAGAACCATTTGCAGCCTGCCGTTCGTGCCCATGCTCATGTTGTTTTGCACTACGATGGGTAACGGGTAATTGGCGGGCATCCAAACGTACTTGTATATTTCGTCCATATAATCTCGCACGATGAGCTTTCGTCCGCCTGAAAGATCGAGCCCTTGGATGGAACCGTCCGGCAGTATTGTATTCGCGGCGATTGCTCCCGAAAGATTCAATCCCGTTGCCTCGCGCAAATCGGCGCCGCTGAAATCCGCGCCGCTCAGATTGGCGCTATCAAAGTCTGAGTAGACAAGTTTTTGGTCGGCAAAGTTCCATCCGGACAGGTTGTTGTTGCCAAGGGAAATCATGGTGAGGTCTTTTGTCTTGTAACTGGCCGTGGAATAAAGCTGCTCGGGCGTAAAACCGTGCCACGCGGCGTACGCCAAACCTGCGCCATTGACCAGGGCGTCGCTGAAGTTCGCGCCCGTCAGATCACTGGAGGATAAATTTACCCAATATAGATTCGTCTGGCTCAGGTTTGCGCCCGTAAACTTGGCGGAAGTGATGAATGCGACCCACATGTAAGCTCCCGTGAGGTCGGCATTTGTCAGATCGGCGTATTCCAGGTGCGTACAATTAAGATTCGCCTGCCGGAGGTTTGCCCCCACAAATGACGAGTACTGCATATTGGCGACAAACAGGTTTGCATTGGAAAGATTTGCCTGCGCGAGGTTTGACGACGGAAGTTGCGCAGCCGATAAATTTGCGTTAGATAAATTGGCTTGCGTGAAATCCGTGCCTGATAAAGAGGCGTAAGAAAAATTCGCGCCTGCGAGGTTCGCTTGATGGAAGCTTACGCCCGCAAGATTCGCCCAGGTGAAATCCGCGCCGGCGAGATTGGCTTGCGTGAAGTCGGTATCGGTTATTTTGGCGTTGGAAAAAATCGCATTAGGCATGCTGGCAACGTTGAATTTCGAGCGCGTAATCATAGCCCATCCGAATTGCACGTTAGGGCCTTCGGCTTGCGTGAGGTCCGCATCGTACAGATGGGCGCCGGAGAATATCGAGTTGGAAAGATTGGCGTGCGTAAGATCGACTTTATCCACGGAAGAATGATAGGGCCAGGGTGTGGCTGAAATGTAGGCGCCGTAAAAACTTGCATTGCTAAGATCGGCTTCTCTTAGGCTGGAGGCTATGAAATAGGCGTAATCGAAATTGGCACGGGATAAATTTGCATGCGTAAAGTCCGAATTCTCCGACGTGGAATTGTAACAATCCGCATTGGTGAGGTTCGCCATGTTGAAGTTGACGCGTAAATTATGAGCTGAAGTGAAATACGCGCCTGTGAGGTCGGCCTGCGTAAAATTCGAATCAGTTAACCGGGCAATGTAGAAATTTGCATCGGCAAGGCAGGCCCCGGCAAGATTCGCATTCGTTAATTGAGCGTAGTAATAACATGCTCCGGCAAGATTGGCTTCGGTAAGATCGGTGCGAAGCAAAACTGCGTTCGTGAAGTTCGCGTTCACCAGATTCGCCTGGGCAAGGTTCGTATCGGTCAGTGCGGCGTATTGGAACGCCGTGTTGCCAAGATTTGCGTGGCTCAAGTCGGTTTGCGTAATTAAAACTGCCTGGAATGAGGCGCCCGAGAGGTTCGTATGCGCCAGATTGGCGTTGGCCAGCGTGGAACCGTTAAAAGCCGCGCCGGCGAGGTTTTGATTCGCCAGGTTCCAGCCCGTCAGGTCGTTGCCGCTCAGATCGATGCCCGGAAGATCAAGTGCTTTGTAGCTGGCCGTGGAATAAAGTTGATCGGCCGTAAATCCGCCGAATGTGGTGTAGGCAAAACTCGCCCCTGGCACCATGGCGCCGGTAAAATCAGCGCCCGAGAGCATACAGTTGTAAAAAGACGCACCGCTGAGATTTTGATTGGCGAAGATCCATCCGCTGAGATCTTTATTATCCAGCCTGGTGCCCGTCAGGTCGTGGGCCTTGTAGCTGGCGGTGGAATAGAGTTGAGCGGCGTTTAAGCCGTTGTCGCTCGAATATGAATCGCAGCTGAAATCCGCGCCTTGTATCAGGGCGTCTGTGAGATTCGCGCCGGTCAGCGAGGCCGAATGAAAGTTGTTGTTTCTCAGGTCCATGCGGCTGAGATCGACATTTATCAACAGTGCGCCATAGAAATAGGAATTGGTGATGGAGGCTTGCTGGAATTTTGCGCCGTCAAATCGGCGCCGGAGAAATTCACCCAGTCGATGCCGGCTTGCATGAAGTTTGCGCCGCTCAAATTGGCCGCACAAAAAGTTGCGCCGGACAGATTTTGTCCGCTGAAATTCCAGCCGGGCATGGCGTTATACGCAAGATTGATCCCGGAAAGATCTTTGTTTTTATAGCTAGCTGTGGAATAAAGCTGCCAGGACGCCAATCCTGTTACGGCCGAGAAATTTGCATTTTTTACAATGGCGTCCGCCAGGTTCGCTCCGGCGAGCACGGATGCCGTAAAATTCGCCCCCGTAAAATCCGCCCCGCCGAGATTCGCGCTTGCCAAATTGGCGTAATAGAAATATGAATTTGCAAGATTTGCCTGGTGCAAGTCGGCCCCGCCAGCGCGGCATTATAAAAGTACGCGTTCGATAGATTGGCCGAATGCAAGTCCGCGCCTACCATCCAGGTGGAGGCGAAATTGGAGTTCGTAAGATTCGCCCCGCTAAGGTCGGCCCCGTAAAAATACGCTTGATAAAACTGCGAGCCGCTGAGATCGGCCTGGCTCAGGTTTGCGCCGACAAACACGGCCCCCGTGCCGATTGCGCCGGCCAGGTTGGCCTGATTGAGATTGGCCCTCACCAGCCAAGTTTGATATAAATTCGTGTTTGACAGATTTGCCCGGCTCAGGTCCGCTCCGGTCAAATCGGCGTAATTGAATGTGGATTGGCTGGCGTTCACCTGGGACAAGTTCGCGCCGGTAAGCGCGACGTAATTGAAGTTCAAGTTGACGGAATTTGTTCGGCTTAGGTTTGCGTACGAGAGATCGGCTCCATAGAACAGTGTGCCCGTAAGGTTCGCTTGTTCGAAATTAGCGCCCACGAGCACGGCCGCTTTGAAGTCGGCGCTGGTGAGATTTGCTCCGCTCAGGTTCGCTCCGGGTAAACGAGAAATGAAAAATGACGCGCCAGTAAGGTTTTGATTGGCAAGATTCAAGCCCGCAAATTCGTTGAGGGAAAGATTGATTCCGGACAGATCATGAGCTTTATAGCTCGCGGTGGAATAAATTTGAGCGGGAGTCAATCCCGATGAAGATAACTCGCTGAAATTAGCTCCTTGGATGAGGGCGTCGGTCATATCCGCACCCGCCAGGACAGAGCAATTAAAATTTACCCTGGTTAGATTGGATCGGGCGAGGTTTGTGCCAGTCAGTTTGGCGTAGGAAAAATTCACGTCGCTGAGGTCTTGATCGGCGAGGTTCCAGCTGGAAAAATCATCGTTGGAGAAATTTATATTGGATAGACTCTTTGCTTTATAGTTTGCCGTGGAATACAGTTGGGGAGGAGAAAATCCGCCAAACGTTATATCGGATAAATTCGCCTGGTTTATTACGGCGTCAGTCAGGTTCGCCCGGCAAGAATGCTCGAGGCAAGATTTGCCTGCGTGAGATTTGCCTGACAAAGATTCACGTTTGCCAGGCTTGCCGATTGAAGGTTTGCCGAGCGGAGATTGGTTCCGATCAGTTGGGCCTGGTCCAATATCGCCCCGTAGAACCAGGCGCCGCTTAGGTCGGCGCCGTTGAGGGTCGCTTGGGCAAGGTTCGTCTGATAGAAATAGACGCCGGATAAATTCGCGTTGGTGAGATTTGCCTGGCTCAGGTTTGCCAAACTTAGATTGGTGTTGGAATCGAAGGTTACGTTGGTGAGATTTGCCTGGTGCAGGTCGGCATTGGTCAGCGTGGTATCGCGGAAAGACGCGCCGGTAAGATTTTGGCCGGCGAAGTTCCAGCCCGTCAAATCGTTGTAATCGAATATAACGCCGGTTAAATCCTTCGCCTTGTAGCTTGCCGTGGAATAAATCTGCTCGGGCAACATTCCCACATAGAACCAGCTATTGATGCGCGAAAAATCGGCCCCTTTTATGATTGCGTCGGTGAGGATTGCGTCGGTCAAAGTGGCCGAACAAAACGACGCATTGGTAAGGTTTTGGTTTGAAAAGTTCCAACCGGTCAGATCGTTGTAGCCTAATTTGATCCCCGTTAGATCCTTTGCCCCATAGCTTGCCGTGGAATAAAGCTGATCGTCGCCAAAACCATACCAGGTGGTGTTGCTGAAATCCGTGCCCCGTACTATGGCATTGGTAAAGTCTGCGAATGCCAGTGTTGATGAATTAAAGGATGCGTTGCTAAGGTTTTTATCGGTGAAGTCCCAGCCGACGAGGCTATTGTAACCCAGGCCGATCCCCGATAGATTATTTGCCTTATAGCTTGCCGTGGAGTAAAGCTGCGCGTAATTAAATCCGCCGGAAGAAGTTGTGTCGCTGAAGTCGGTTCCCTGCACTTGGGCGTTGTAAAAACTCGCCCCCGTGAGACGCGACCCGCTGAACAACGCGCCGGCAAGGTTTTGGCCGGCGAAGTTCCAGAAGCTCAGGTCATTGAAACTTAGATTGATCCCCGTGAGGTCTTTCGCCTTATAGCTGGCCGTGGAATAAAGCTGCGCAGATGAGAATCCCCACATGACAGTACTGCTGAAATTTGTTCCTCGCACCACGGCGTCAGTCAGGTTTGTGCCTATCAATGTGGCATACAAAAAATTGGCATTGGTCAGATTCGCCTGGTGAAAGTCCGTATTGGTCAGGTCGGTATAATAAAGCGATGCGTTGGAGAGGTTTTGGCCGGAAAGATTCCAACTGTTCAGACTATTGCCGTCGAATTTCACGCCCTGAAGATCTGCTGCCTTATAGCTTGCCGTGGAATAGAGCTGCGAGGCGGTGAATCCCCTGGATACGGCGCCGCCAAGATTCGTTCCATTTATGATCGCGTCATTCAGATTCGTATTGGTGAGCACGGCGCATTCCAATGATGCGCCGATAAGGTTTTGGCTGCTAAAGTCCCAGCCGCTCAGGTCGTTCCAGCTTAAATTGATCCCCGCCAGGTTCCTCGACTTATAGCTGGCCGTGGAGTAAAGTTGCGAGGATGTGAATCCTAGGATGGTCGTGCCGGTGAAATCAGTTCCTTGCACCACGGCGTCGGTAAAGGTCGCATTTGCAAGCGTGCCGTACATAAAGCTTGCATTAGTGAGATTAGCCAGGCTGAAATCCGCCTCAGTGAAGTTCGTCCCCCAGCACTGTGCACCGGTCAGATCCGTGCCGATCAGATACGCCTGTGTGAAGTCGCCTGCCGGAAAATATGCGTTGGGTTCCGGGGTTGCCCACTGGCCATCCGGGCACAATGTAGTGCTTTGTTTTCTGCCCTGGCTGTGATCGCTCTGATCGATCCATTCCCATTGATATACGGCCCCCAGCGCGGGCTGGGCAATGCTGAGCAGCATTGCCGCAGTCAAAAGGCAAAACAACAATCCGATTCGACGGTTTTGAAGCATGGCCGGCACCCTCTCAAGACAATATAGTTCCACTTAAGCATTTAAAATCAAAGCGCACGCCGAGAGAGCACCATAAAGTAAGATGTATCTCCCCTACTCTTATTAATGAACCTATTGTGGCCAATAAAGCGGGTTTTGTCAAGAACCTCACCCCCGCGAATTAGCGGTGCAGCAAAGGACTTCGCCTGATCCAAGATGTAACCGCACTAAATTATAATTGCTGCATTTTATGCCTAAAACCGGGCGCCGAGACTTTTGGCTTTTTTCAAGAGCCCGGCGGACATTTCCGGTTTGTGATGGGTTCCCGGCTTGACAAGAGTGCCGAGAATTTTATACCCGCCGTATGAAAGCACTTTTCGCACCGCCCGGATCGCGCCCCGGCTTTCGGCCAGGAGGAAATTCAATGGCCAAGGCCATGTGCATGCGGTGACGATAACCGCGGGCCGGCCCTTGTGACGCGGGATGGGAAGCCCGCTGGATCGCTGGCCGAAAAACGCCGGGACGTTGCGATCGAACAGCAATTTCAACTGCGCGGACATATTACCCCAATGCGTCGGAGTGCCGATTACAAGGCCGTCCGCCGCGCGGATCATCCGTCCAACCCTGTGGGCGTCGTCTTCTTTAAGGCAACACTCGCCGTCCGGCCGGCATCTCATGCAGGCAATGCAGGGCTCCATCCTGAGATCGTAAACGTCGATCCAATCGACCTGATGTTTCTTGTCCAAGCCATCGGCCACGGCGCGCAAAAGCGAGGCCACCGTCCCATGTTTTCGCGGACTGCCGTTGAGAACCAGGATTTTCATCGGTCATCGCTCCGCATAATTAATTTCCAAAGTAGGTTCATGGCAAAAAAACGGCTATTCCTTTTCTGGCTATGGGTTATTGACAAATAAGGGGGGCATGCTAGAATGCCGGTCTCTTATGTATTTTTTTACATGCATTCAGCCTAAAAAATCCGTTTTTGCATCCATAGATTTAACTTGCCACCAATCTTTTGTATCCCTTTTCAACAATTCAACTCCGGAGAGACTATCTATGTCAATTCCAATTATTTACAGGGTCTTGTTGTACTTCAAAGGGCAGGATCGGCGAATATCGCAAGGGTTGATTATCGTTTGTTGCATATTTATTTTTTGGGGAATGACGTGCACCAATCTTCGCGCCGCTACTTGGACCGGCGCGGCGGACATCGGATCTCCTCGGAGTTGGTTCAATGGCGGCAACTGGTCCCCTTCCGGGGTGCCAGGCTCGACTGACATCAACACATTCGGCATCGTCGGCGACGGCGTGATCAACCTGAACGCCTCCAGATCGGCCGGAGAAATGGATTTCCAGAATTTCACAACTACCGTCATTAATGGTCCGAGCTTCTCGTTGACCATGAACAGCCCCGGCCTGGGACTATTGCCTACAATCTCCACGGGCGAGGGCGTAAGACATACTTACGGGTGCGATTACTTCACGGCGGGGCGGGAGATTAAGGCGGATTTGGTTCTGAACGATAACCTGGATATCAGAATGGGCACGAACAACGATTCGTCATTGATGCTCTCCGGCCAGATCACCGCCAACAGCCCGACGTACAACATCACGCTTCAGAGCACGGCCAGCAGCAACGACTTCCAGGGCAACTCGCTGTGGATCACGGCCGACAATACGAACTTCCACGGGACGGTTTTTATAAATAGCGGGACCAGCAATGTCCGCTGGGGCACGGCGCTTAAACTGGCCGACGACGGGCGACTGGACACCGCCCCGATCGTGCTTTCGGGCGATCTGGCGGCTGTAAGTCTGCTGGCACTGAACGATTCGATTTACGATAATACGATCACTTCCGTTTCGGGCGGACTCTTCGGAATGAACTGTCCGGTAATCCACGCCGATCGCAGCTATCAAACCAGCGATGTAGCCACTGGTACAGGCCAGGTAATGAGCATCGGCAATGTGGTTTTAGACAATCCTTCCACCAATCCCAACGACGTTTCGGCCATCGCCTTTGGCAGCAATTCGCAGTATCTGCGCACCAACAACGAATACATTATCACGGGCAAACGGCTGATCCTGGGCACCGCGTCGCCCAATGCCAAGAACGTGTACGTTTATAACGGGAATTTCACCGCCGGCCGGGCCGGAAACCGCTACCTCGGCGGCGTAAACGATATGAACATATCGATGAACGAGGCCCGCTTCCTGGGAGACAGCAACAACGTGGGGCTTGACGACAGCGGACGAACTCTGAACAAATACGGCCCCGGCGTCCTGGAAATCGACGGAGACAATCTCCTTACCAGCACCGGCAACAAAGAGATCATGGAAGGCGTATTGCGATTCGCGACTGCCCGATCCGTAGGCCCGCTCGGAACCCCGATCACCATATACCCGAATGCGGGATTGGGCATCGGCTGGAACAGCGGGCTGCCGAGCGGAATATCGATTTTTGGAGCATTGCCCGGCAGTTCAGGGGCATTGGATATCGATGCCTCGAACTACACGGGCAATTTGGTATTCCCCATCGATCAAAGCATACGCAAGCTACGCTTAGGCTCCAGCAGCCGCAGCGGCGGATCCATAAGCGGCCCGATCTGGGCCCAACCCGCGGCCAATGGCCTAGTTTGGTACTTACTCGGCGGAGGCGGCGGTACGCTGACAATCCACAGCAAACTCGACGAGCCGGTCGGGGTGGAAATGGCCACGACCGGTTTCTTGCTGCCCGGCAGGGTGATTCTCGATCCCCCATCGCCCAACTGGTTTAGCGGGCCAACGATGATCTACGCCGGCACACTGCAACCGACGAGCCGCATGGCGTTGGAAGTCACTCCCATGGTGTCCGTCAATACAACCTGCACCGACTTCGACGGCACGTACATTAGACCCAAACCTACCACCCAGGTTGCCGCCGGCACCTACTTCAGCTTCGAGGGACCGGGGCAACTGCTTCTCGACCCGAGCGCCACCTACGGCTTCCCGCTCGGCATGGTTGCGCTTGATGGCGGGGCAGTAGGTTGGACCGGAAACAAAGTCATCAACTCCATCGCCGCCGACGTGGGCACGTATGGCATGCCGCTGAATTCTTATCTATGGTGGAGCGAAAAATACGGCGGCTCCGAGTATTCCGTGCCCACGAATATTCTGCATCTGGGCGGCGAATACAGCCAAGGCAAAATGACTATGGGTTGTACTATCACCGACTGGGGTTCAACGCCCGTGGCATTGGTCAAAAGCGGCATTTACAGCACCCTGGACCTGTCCACCGACCTCACGATCAACAATACTTATACCGGCGGAACGGCGATCATCGGCGGCGAATTGACGGTCAGCGCTGCCCGCCAGGTCGCCGGTGATCCAAGCAATCCGGTGGGCGGCCCGATACTGATCGCCAACGGCGGCGTGCTGCACGTCACCGACACAGCCACCTTCACGAACTGCCTTAGGTTCATTACCAGGGACACGCCCGACACCAACATCGGCATGAGCCGCATGACCACTCTGTGCAACGGTAGCGTGATCCAAGTGGACGGCAACTATATCGCGACGTTCACCGGGTTGATCGACGGCCGCCCGGCCCTTGGGTCGTCGAGAATGTATACCACTATTACGCCACTGGAAAAGACCGGCTCGGGTACGTTGTACCTCGACTACCTGTCCCCGTCGGGAACCGAAAAGCAATACCCTTACATCAACACCTATAGCAATCACTGGGGCCTGAAACTCACCGGCGGCTGGGTCAGCACAAACCAATTGCCTTATGTGGTCACCACACCGGATAACACAACATTCGGCGCCCGGACCGCAGCAACGGCTACATCGTCTGCAACGGGGGGAACCTCGAGATTCGCTCGCCACCGTCCCCGCCCAACAGCTTCAACTTCCACGACGACTACACCTACGGCGGTTCATTTTTGACCTACGGCTTCTTCGGACTGAACTCCTTCCAGGGCACGCAAAGCATCATCAAAGTGCATGACAACGCCCTGTTCCGCGTCTCGGCCGTCGGGCCCATGATTTTCATGGGCACGGTAATCTTCGAAGCGGTGGACGATAACAGCGACGGCGATCCGACGGAAAATCTCTTCCACCTCCGCATGGCAGCCGATTACCAACATGAACCGGAGGAAGACGCGCCGCCGGGCGGCGATTCGCGCGGCACGGGCACGCTCGACCTCCGCGGAGGCATGGTCATTCTCACCACCCGCGATTCCAAAAACATACTGCCGCAAGAAACCGAATTCACACTCAAGCTCAACGGCGGCATCTTTAACGGCAGGACCGAAGCCGCCCTTAACGGCAACCTTATTATCAATGAGCAGTCGGCCTCGGGCAAGCCGCAAATCGACGCCGAAAACTACAGTAAGGATTGGCTAGTCGCTCCTGCGGCGGATACTTGGAAAATCCAGGGCACCGGCACGACTAGCTGGCGGGGAACGCTGGAAAAAATCGGACTGGGCACAGTGGAATTCAACCGCGAAAAAGGCGCGCCGGTCATCATTGACTCCACCACCGACACTTTAAAAATATCCAACGGCATAGTCAATGCCGGCGGCAGCGGCGATCCGTTCACGGATACGGCCACGCCCAGCCTGCATTTAAACATCCTCAACAACGCCACCTTTAATATCACCCAAGGCACCAAAGACGTGGCCACAATCAGCGGCACGGGAAGCACCTATGTCGGCCTCGGCACCACACTGCTGGTCGGCAGCTCCGGACCGGTGACTCAAGGAACGTTTACAATCGACGGCTCCGCCGACGCGGGAAGCGTCTTAGTCAGCGGCACTACAACCGTGGGAAACGGAGTTAATCCGGCACACTTGTCGGTCGGTTCCATCTCTACCTGCACGCTGACAATCGGAGCCGGATCTACAGTCACGATTAAACCGATCCCTGGCGGACCAACAGGTTGCAAAATTACTCCCGTGCCTGAACCGTTGACCATCATTTTGTTGATCTTGGGCGCTGCCGGCTTGTTCGGCTGCTCTTGCCGACGTAAAAAATAAGTCCTCTCTAATAAAAAACATCCCTCTTAAAAAATTAAGCCCCGGGTGAACACACCCGGGGCTTTATAGTCAAATCAAGATGACAAAATCGAAAACGGACAAAATCCGCCGTTTACCACGGGCCGCGGACGTAATAAACGCCGAATTGATCGGTGTCGCTGGGCCAGGGCGGAGTGGGCTTAAACCAACCTCGGTTGAAAATGCCCGGGCCGGGATAATCGCGACTGAATTGATGCTCGATGGGCACCACGCGGGAATTGCCCACCCCCCAGCCCATCTTGTGCTGGTTCTCGGCCGTGGGCGGCACTACCAACGCCACGGGCATGCCCCAGGCGGCGTCGTAATAATCGCCGTGCCAGGGATAATTCATCGACGAGTAATAAGCCATCCGGCCCTTGGCTGTGCCATAGCAGCAACCAGCCAGGGCTTGATCGGCCGCCGCCGCACACGCCAGCGACGCCACAACAATGGTGAATATGTATCTCATGGTTTACTTACCTTCGTTTAATTTACAGTTCGAAATTTGCAAGAGTCAATTTACAATAAAAGACCTGCGCAACACGTTTTCAAACATCGCTCAACGCCACGAAACACTTGTTATCGTTCGTCCGGCGTCGGAGTGATAATACATGTAAGTGCGGTGATGGTGATACAGGAATTCGTGAGGCATGAGCGGCTGGTAAGTGATGTAAGTCCAGCCCACAAGAGGCGGCGCCGGCCTGGGGCAGGGATATAATTCCGCACCCACGCTTTGATCGCCCACCGGCGGAACGTAAAAGTTGTAAAACACATCGCCCGGCGCGCTTTCCCGCCCGGCTGCGATGTTATTGCAGCCAAAAATCAGAAGCAAAGAAAAGAAAATTATTATCAAGCATAAATTGCCGCGCATCATTATCGGACTCCTGCGGAATAGGGTTCGGGGTAAAGGTTCGGGATTCAGAATTCGGGACTTATCAGGGGTGGTCAGTTTACTGACTGTATTTTGGAGCGTCGCCATGAAAAAACGCGGTTTGTTACAGAATTCATCATTCGTAATTCCGCTTTCAACATTCTAAAATCTCGGCTTGCAACGGTATTGCGGGTGAATCTTTATTTGCGGGATAAAGCGAAGAGGCGCAATTTGCGGAAAAGGCAAGGAAAGACGTGTGGGCGGTTCATATTACAATCGTTATAATCCGCAAAGTTATACACTTGCCATCCTGTTTTGAAGACCATATAATAACCCATTTGAGGGAGCTGCAAAAGTGCCTCTGGATTCCGTCTTGAAATCAATAAAACCCCGAATTATAGATACATCCGGCCAGACAAATAATTCCAACGGCAATGGCGCCAGGATTATGAGACCGAAACGCCGGGCAACCGCCCAATCGATGGCCGCCAGCCAGCGCGACATCTCCGTCAGCGAGTTTTTCGCCAAGAACCGCCACTTGCTGGGTTTCGACAACCCCCGCAAGGCCCTGCTTGACCACCGTCAAGGAGGCGGTCGACAACGCCCTGGACGCCTGCGAAGAGGCCGGCATCCTGCCCGAAATCTGGGTCCACATCCAACGCACTCGGCCCGGACCGCTACAAGGTCGGCGTGCAGGACAACGGGCCGGGCATCCTCAAGAAGACAAATCCCCCTGATCTTCGGCAAGCTGCTCTACGGCTCGAAGTTCCACCGCCTGCGGATGAGCCGCGGCCAGCAGGGCATCGGCATCAGCGCGGCCGGCATGCACGGCCTGTTGACCACCGGCAAGCCGGTCAAGATCATGTCGAAGGTCTCCAGCCGCGATCCGGCCCATTACTACGAAATCCAGATCGACACCAAGCGCAACCTGCCGGAAATCCTCAACGGCCGGGGCGAGGGGGTCGAGATCCCGCCCAACGATGCCGGGCGACAAAGCCGATCGAGAAGCACGGCATCGAGTGGATCGACATCGGACCACGGCACGCGGGTCACCATCGAGCTGGAGGCCCGCTACCAGCGCGGCCGCGGCAGCGTCGACGATTATCTCGAACAGACCGCCATCGCCAATCCGCACGTGGCGATCCATTACACCGATCCCGACGACAACCAGAAAGACTACGCGCGGGTGACCGAGCAGCTTCCGCCCGAGCCGAAGGAGATCAAGCCGCACCCGTACGGCGTGGAGTTGGGCCGGCTGGTGGCGATGCTCAAGGAGACCAAGGCGCCGACGATCGCGCAGTTCCTGGTCCACTCGTTTTCGCGGGTCAGCCCGGACGTGGCGCGGCGGATGTGCGACGGCGGCGAAGATCAGCACCCGGGCGAACCCGAAGAAGATCGGCCGCCACGAGGCCGACCTGCTCTATCAGGCGATCCAGCAGACGAAGATTCCCGCCCCGGCGACCGATTGCATCGCGCCGATCGGCGAGGAGTTGATCCTCAAGGGCTTGCGGCAGGTGGTGCCGGGCGAGTTCTACGCCGCCGCCACGCGGCCGCCCGGCCGTCTATCGCGGCAACCCGTTCCAGATCGAGGTCGGGCTGGCCTACGGCGGCGGCGTCGTCGGCGCACCGCGTGTCGCGCGAAGCGCTGGCCGAACTGCTCGAAGAGAGCGACGCCCGCACGCTGCGCCAGTTCCTCATCACCACCTTCCAGGGCCTCGGCGCCGACGCGGCCGACAAGATCCTCGCCGAGGCCAACGTCGGCACGCGCGTCTCGCCCGGCCGGCTCAAGCCGGCCGACATCGACCGCTTGCACCAGGCCCTGCAAAACGTCAACCTCAGCGAAGGCCAGTCGATGAACGTGCTGCGCTATGCCAACCGCGTGCCGCTGCAATTCCAGGCCGGGGCCTGCGCGATCACGCAAACCGTGATGGCGACCAACTGGCGGGCCTACGGCCTGAGCCAGTCGCGCGGCTCGCTGCCCAGCGGGCCGGTCACCGTGATGGTCCACATGGCCAGCGTCTGGGTGCCGTTCACCAACGAGTCGAAGGAGGCCATCGCCTCGTATCCCGAGATTCAGAAGGAACTGCGGCTGGCCTTGCAGGCGGTCGGCCGCAAGCTGGGCATGTTCCTCCGCCGCCGGCTGCGAGTGCGCCACGAAGGCGAGCGGCGCAACCTGTTCCTCCGCTACGTGGGCGAGGTGGCCACGGCCGTCAGCCGCATCAACGACGCCGACCGCGACAAGCTCTACGACCAACTCCTCGAAGTGGCCAAGAAACGCACCGCCGAGGCCGACGTGGAACTCGACGACCGCGGCCAAGCCGATCGAAGAAGACGCCGAAGATTTCGGCGAGAACGTGCTTATCGTGGAGCATTCAGGTGTACTGTACGCCTAGTATAGCTTCATAGGTACTAATACAAAGTATGCAATGTATTCTATTCGCCGTTTTGACATAAACAATCGCACGGCAATTGAACCTTTGGGAACCAAACCAAAGTCTTGGTTCTTGCAGACGCTTTTTAAAGTTGAAGAACGGGATACCGGTGAAGATTGGGCAGAGAAGATCGCCTGCCACCTATGCGAAATTCTGGGAATACCGCATGTTCACTATGAACTTGCCGAGTTATATGATGGAAACACATACATTAATCGTGGGGTAGTTTGTGACAATTTTGCTACACAGCCGCCTCATCTCGTATTGGGAAACCAATTGCTTTTGAAATCAGATCCAGATTATCCCGAAAAAACCAGGTATAGAGTACGTGAACACACAGTGGATGCAGTATGCGAGGTTCTTAAGCAACTTGTAAGACCCAATGATTGCTGGATGATCAATACCCCGGGTGGCATAAAAACGGCATTGGATGTATTTGTCGGATATGTGATGCTTGATGCATGGACTGCAAATCAGGATCGGCATCATGAGAATTGGGGAGCATTACAGGACGAAATAAAACAACTGGCTCCCACTTTTGATCACGGTGCAGCTTTGGGCAGGAATCTCTCGGACGAGGAAAGAAGCGAACGTTTAAACACAAAGGACCGAAACCGCACTATAAATTATTTTTCCCAACGAGCAAAATCCGCATTTTACAACCAAAAAACCGATACACGACCACTAGGAACATTTGATGCTTTTTGGAAATTTGCTAGTCATGCCCCGCAAGCAGCTCAAGATTGGCTTAAGCGTTTAGCAATAATTGAGAGGAATGCTATTGAGGGTATAATCGATGAAGTGCCTGATAATCGTATGACTGGAATTGCCAAACGTTTTACGCTAGAATTACTAGTAGTGAATGGTCTTGTTGACTAATTCCACTCGAACAAAGGAAGTCCGAGGTGGGTGTATTTGTTAAGGATTTTAGATCTTAGTCGTGTTTCTGTTTTTTGATTTTGAATCAAACGGTTTTTCAAATGGTCGCCGAAGCAACATTTCATTCGATACATGGCTGTTTCCGAAAGGCTGCGGCGATGGTAGCCGACTCGCTCTTTCCAGTGCCTGCGGCCGTGGCGGCGGATTTCTCGAATCGCCAAGTCCCGTGCCAGAGGACGGCCACGAGAATTTCCGTGTCGCGAAATCTTCGCGTTGCGTCGCGGCGGGATGATTGCCTTTATCCCGCGTTTTTTCAACGTTCTGTAAACCTTTCGTTGATCGTAAGCTCCGTCGCCATACAATTTTTCAACCGGCGAGTGGACTTGATCCAACAGGTTGTCCGTTTGGCCGGCGTCATCGCAACTATTTTCCGTCATGGTTTCCGCCACGATCTCATGCGTATCCGGATTGATCGCCAAATGCAACTTTCGCCAGAAACGACGTTTCGTTTTGCCATGCTTACGCATTTTCCATTCGCCTTCGCCGAAAACCTTAAGCCCGGTGCTGTCTACAACCACGTCGATCGGGCCGGTATGTTTTCTAACTTCCAGCAATATAGCCATTTTCGCTGCTCGCTTGGCCAACGACGTATAATCCGGTATATCAATGATTACTTCCATCAGTTCGGCAAGCGATTTTCCCAATCCTTCCGTTTGGCGATAGGGCAATTGAAAAAGCTCTCGCAAAACGAGCATACACTCGATTGCCGTATCGCTGAAGACAAAAGGGTGTCCAACCTTGGGTTTCGCATTGTTGTGATGCCATTTGTCAATCGTGTCCTCGTTAAACCAGAAGGTAATCGACCCCCGCTTAACGAGAGACTCGTTGTATTTTCTCCAATTTGTTATTTTATACGTACCTTTGCGTGTCCCGGCCATGTCGAAACTCCTTTCATGACGTTTGTGTTGTTAGGTTCCTCCTTGTTTTACGTACTGAACGCATGAATAGTTCGACAAGACCGTAGTGAATCAAAATCGCTTGTTGCAGGAATTCGAGAAATTATGAACACTCTTTTTGTAGCATGGAGATCGGGGGATAATAACCACGGAATGTGGGGGCCAGTCGGTATGCTTCATTACGACGGTAAACTATACCGATTCTGCTATACTATCGGCGCGTTGAAATTCCCTGGCTTCCAACCATTTCTTTCGATGGAAGACTTGAATCAGATGTATGTGTCGGAAGAATTATTTCCATTATTTGCAAATCGCTTGTTGTCAAAAACCAGACCTGAGTATGAAGATTACCTTCGTTGGGGAGGGTTCGGTTCAGGCCATCTACCCAATCCAATCGCCATTTTGGGTATTACAGAGGGAATTCGTCAAACCGACTCTCTTGAAGTGTTTCCCTGCCCAGTCCCAGACCAGCATGGATATTATCATAATAAGTTTTTTCTTCACAGAATTCTGTGCTTACCAGATGACTCTCAGAAACGCATCAGTCGCTTACAACAGGAAGAGCAATTGTCTTTAATGCCTGATCCGGCAGATCAAGATGATCCCTATGCTGTGGCGGTGAGAACCTTTATTGAACGGACGTTGATCGGATATGTTCCTCGATATCTCGCACGCGATACCTTGCAACTGTTAAGCAACTGCGATCCTGAGAGTATTGATCTTATAGTGGATCAACTCAATCTCGATGCTCCGCTACAACAAAGGGTGTTATGTCGAATGCGTTCTTACTGGCCGGACAATTTTAGACCCTGCCAAGGTGAAGAATTTCATCCCATTCCTATGGAAATGGCCAGCCTTTGCACAGCTTGGGCGTAATACAATCTACCTGGAGAGACTTTTGTATGGTTCTATTTCCCAAGCTGGAGTGTGGGAACTAGATACAAAGTGTTGATTTCCTATGGCAAATTCCACAAACGAACCGCTGCCGAAGCTGCCGCCGCGAAAGGCGGATGCGCATAAGGGGGATTTCGGGACTGCGCTTACTATCGGCGGGTCGCGGGGGATGAGCGGGGCGGCTGGGCTGGCCGGAATGGCGGCACTTAGGGGCGGGGCCGGATTGGTCAGGCTTGCCGTGCCTGATGCCTGCCTGGACACCATCGCATCCTTTGAGCCCTCATACATGACCGTGCCTTTGCACTGCGATACGGCGGGCAGAATCGCTCTGGCGGCGCTTCCGCAGATTATCGAACACGCTGCGATGGCCTCGGTCTTGGCCCTTGGGCCAGGACTGGGGCACTCGGATGAGCTTAATCAATTAGTCGGCCGGCTATATCACGAAATCGCCAAGCCCATGGTCGTGGATGCCGATGCCCTAAATGCATTGTCAACTCAGCCTGAACTTCTGGCCCAGCCCGGCGGGCCAAGGGTTTTAACGCCCCATCCCGGCGAGTTCGCCCGACTGATAGGCAAAAAACTGGAAGGCGACCAGCGCCAGCAAGCGGCGGTCGATCTGGCCGCCCGGTGCGGAGTGGTGGTCCTGCTCAAAGGGCATCGCACGCTCATAACCGATGGAAAACGAAGTGCGATAAACACCACGGGCAATCCAGGCATGGCCACCGGCGGCTCGGGCGATATATTGACCGGGCTGATAACCGCCCTTCTGTGCCAGCATCTCGATCCATTTGCCGCCGCGCAACTCGGCGCCCACCTGCACGGCCTGGCCGGCGACCTGGCCGCAAAAGAAAAAGGCGAAGTTTCGCTGATTGCCCGCGATTTGCTGGATTTTTTGCCGGCGGCGTTCCGGGAATTCGCTCGCTCCCCGACCATGCAAGGCATGGTGCCCGGTCGCGGCTAAACGAATCACAACCGCGACCGACCATCCGACCATGCCGACCACGGCTGCGCCG
Organism: Pirellulales bacterium; assembly: GCA_963838495.1. GTDB lineage: Bacteria > Planctomycetota > Planctomycetia > Pirellulales > Thermoguttaceae > JBEKIK01. The sequence continues at coordinate 212,054 of CAWIRC010000003.1, forward strand.
CGGTGCCCGATGGTGCCCGATGGTGCCCGTCGCGGCTTTACATGTTTGAATTCAGCATTCATTATTCATCATTCCGCATTTTTATGCTTATGTATCGCATCTTTGCCGACATAGTGGTGGCCGTCCACCTTGCCCTGGTGGGATTCATAGTGATCGCAATGGCGGCCATTGTGCTGGGGATAGTGCTCAAGTGGCGGTGGGTGCGGAATTTCTACTTCCGCACTGTTCACCTGGCGATGATCGCCATTGTGGTGGAAAAGACGATCTTGGGCGTTAGCTGCCCGCTTACCGATTGGGAGGATCAACTCCGCGAAAGGGCCGGCGAAACGGTTCTCGAGGGGACATTTATAGGTCGGCTTTTGCACGGCATCTTGTTTTGGAACGTTCCCCAAAGCACGCTGGCGATTTTTTATTATTTGTTTGGCCTGGCCGTGCTTCTGGCGTTTATTTTTGCCCCGCCGCGCTGGCCTTGGAAACGAACAGGCCCAAATCCCAAATAGCGGGCCTCCGCTGCGGCCGTTGCAATCGTCATAAACGGCCGTTTTTAACAGCCCCTTTTCCCTAAACAACGCAGGGTGAAAAAGGGTATATATAACAGAACATTGACCTGTTTTTCCATCCGTGGAATAATACAATGTTTCGGAGCGGATAATAGAGGAGTATGTAATGGAATATCAATGGCGCAACGAGCGCAAGCGGACCCGGCTTTTACTGGTCTTTGTGTTGTTATGGGCCGCCCTGGCGGCGAGCATGGTCCCGCGCCCGTCCTGGGGGGCGGACGAGGAGAAAAAGCCCGCCGCGTCCAGGTCTGCCGAGGAAAATCCGTCGGTCCAGCAGAAAGAACCGATGTCGTGGTTCTCTTTCATCGTGAAATCGTCTGGATTCATCGGGTTGGTGATCCTGCTTCTGTCGATTTATTTCGTCAGCACGGTGGCACGGCTGTTTTTCGAGCTGCGGATGTCGATGGCCATGCCCATGGAAATCCTGGGGCAATGCGAAGAGCGGCCTGCAACAGCGCGATTTCAAGGGCGTCTTCGATATCGTCAAGGGTGACGATTCGTTTTTCAGCCGGCTTTTGACCACGGGCATTTCCGAATTGCCCAACGGACTGGCCGAGGCCCGCGAATCGATGGAGCGGGTAGGCGACTCGATGACCGTGGAAATGGAAAAGAAAATCAGCATGTTGGCCGTGCTGGGCACGCTGGGGCCGATGATCGGGCTGTTGGGCACTTTGATGGGAATGATCGAAAGCTTCAGCGTCATCGCCCGCAGCGACGTGCAAATGAAGGCCAGCGAGGTGGCGGGCGGAATTTCCACCTCCCTGGTCTTGACGTTCGAGGGCGTGGGACTGGCCGTGCCCGCCATTTACTTTTTCGCCCTGTTCCGCAACCGCGTGTCGCACATATCGGTGACGACGGCGGTGGCGGCCGATCATTTCCTGCGGCAGTTTTCCCACGCGGCGCGGGCCAAAAAGCCCGCCCCGGCCGATGCGTCGTCGCTAAAAGAGTAAAAAATCCATGTATATAAAGCCGCGACGGGTGCCAAACGAAGTTTGGTCGGTCGCGCATCGGACCGCGACGGGCGCCAATCGAAGATCGGTCAGTCGCGGTTTTATGCGATTGTTGCATCCATGTCCGCATCGCTAATGCAAAAGACGAAGGCCGAGCCGAACCTCACGCCCATCTTGGACATGGTGTTCCAGTTGATCACCTTTTTCATGCTGGTCATAAATTTCAAGTCGGCCTCGCTGGACCTGAGCCTGAGGTTGCCGATCGTAGGATCGGCCCGGCCCGTGGACACCAAGGGCACGGAAGACCTGCTGATTCTGAACGTCACCAAGGAAGGCGATTTGATCGTGTATGGAATCCCCAAGGACATCGAAAGTTACATAGCCGGCGAGGCCCAGGCCACGCTGCTTTGGGCGCGGAGGACGCATCCGGACTTGAAATACGGCGACGAACTGCCGTCGATGGTGGTCATCCGGGCCGACGCCGATACGCCCTTCACGCTGCTCAACCGCGTGATCAAGGCCTGCCAGGACAACGGCTATCGCAGGTTCGCACTGATGGCGCTGAACAAAAAGACGAAGAATGAGGGATGAAAGATCACATATTTGCGATTTATTACCCATATAAAAGTAAAAAAACTTATCACCGTTGGTCAATAGATAATTACTGTCAACTGAAAACTGAAAACTGTGATCTTATAAATGAGCCGCCGCTATCAACGACCGCAAGCCGATGTGGAGCTGAACATGGCCTCCATGCTGGACATGGCCTTTCAGTTGCTTACGTTTTTCATACTCACGTTCCGGCCGGCGCCGATCGAAGGGCAGATTTCCCTGCGCCTACCCCCGCCGCAACCGGTCACGAAGGGCACGGAGCCGGTGGGCTCGGATATCACCAACACCAATCCGGCCAAGGGCGTGGATACGCTGACGATCAGCGTTTTTGCCGATAAATCGGGCGGAATCGGCTCTTTGGGCGTGGGCGAAAGCGGCGTGCCCGGTTCCAGCGCGGACGCCAGGCTTGCCGCCCTGGAAACGCGGCTTGAGCAGATTTTTGCCGATCCGGAAAACTCCTTCGAGCAAGTGATCATCCAAGTCGGCAGCACACTGCGTTACGAAGAATTGATGAAAGTGATCGACATTTGCACGCACCTGAAATTGCCCAACGGCCAAAAACTCTCCAAACTCAGCTTTGTGGAAGTGCCGCAAGGGTAAAGGATGAAGGATGAGGGATGAAGGCCGGGCAATTTATCGACCGAGTTAAAGTTATAATAGGATAGAGGCATGAAGAATGTTTCCCCGCCAAACGAACCAGCCGCGGAGTTTTTTCCACGGCAATGAATTCATGCGGCTTATGACCATGGTGGTCATGCTGGGAGTGATCCTTTTGTTGATCGTCCGCGCAAGCGATCCGAACACCTGGACCTGGCTGACCAATGGCGCCGGGGCAGGCAATCCGCAAAATTCTCCGGCGGCGACAGGAAGCGAGCATAATCCGGCTCAGAATAATGTTAAACAAAATAGTGAGAACAAAAAGAATGTCGAGGAAGCGTTAAAACCACCGGAACCAAGCAAACCGGTTGAATCGAACGAACCTGCGCCGGGCCAAAATGAAAAGAAAAATGCAAAGGAAGCGGCGCCATTGCCCGCCGGCCCCACGGACCTGGATCCCGAAGAGCGGGAAGCCGCCGCAGAAGAATTCCAGGCCGTGGCCGACGGAACATTAGGCATACCCAGTATGGAGAATCATGCTTATGACCGGCTGCTCCAGTGGGTATCGAACCAGACGATCGCCCAGATGCGGCGGCGGGCGAAAAAGGACCCGGTGTATACGCAGTTTTATCAGTCTCCGGAAAAGTATCGCGGGCAATTGTTTGAATTCGACTTGAATCTCCGCCGCATTCTCAAATACGAGTACAACGACCGCACGCTTTACGAAGTATGGGGATGGACCGCGGAGTCCAGGTCTTGGCCTTACGTGGGCGTGGTTTTGGACCTGCCCAAGGGGATGCCCATCGGCTCGGACGTGGACGAGCAGGCCACAATGGTCGGGTATTTTTTCAAAATGCAGGGATACCTGGAAGCTGGGGCCAAGCCCCGTGCCTCGCCATTGCAGGCGCCCTTGTTCGTAGGGCGGTTGATCTGCGCACCGACCGGAAGACTACAGGCCAAACCGTCGGACTGGTCTTGGGCCTTATTTTTGCTGGCGGGATTTGTGATTTTCCTGATAATAAGATGGGGACTGCTTTTAAGCGGAGGCCGGCGCCGCTTGTTCCAGACGCCAAAAATACAAGCTAAACCCGGCGGCAAATCGGTAGAAGACTGGCTGGCAAATGTCGAGCCGCATGAAACAGATGAATCGGCAAATGATAATGATTTACCCGGACAGAATCAATAAATATATATACCGCATCATGAAACTCGTTCGCTTATTGCTTATCGTCAGTTTTTTCCTTGCCGGCGGATATTTTCGGCCGGCGAGGGCGGGCGAGGTGCGGCCCATGGCCTTTCTTCACGCCCTCCAGGATCAAGGCTACGGCGACATGGCCGTGGATTATCTCAACATGCTCAAGCGGAACAACGACTTGCCTAAGGAACTTCGCGACGTCTGGGACCTGGAAATGGGCAAGTCTTTGCGCTCCGCCGCCGGGAGCGCGTATAACGCCGAGGATTCGGAATCGATAATGCGCGAAGCGGAAAAACACCTGGCCAAGTTCCTTCAGGAAAAGCCCGACCATCCCCAGGCATCCGAGGCCCGGGCCATCTGGGCCGATTTTTCCATGGAAAAGGCCTTGAAAGATCTGCGCTGGCGCAATCCAGCGGCGATAAAAAGCAAAAGACGCAGCTTTTCAGCGACGCCCAAACCGCCTTGCGCGAGGCCCGCACCAGGTACAAACAGGCCGCGGAAAAGTATCAAGCCGAATTGGACGCCATGCAGCCCGCGCCCAAGCGGCCGCAAAAAAAGGCCGATCGCGACATCTTGGCCCGGCAGCAGGAGCTTAAGACAAACATTTTGAATTACCGATTCCAGGACGCACTGATCGATTATTACCTCGCCCAGACTTATGATCCTGAAAGCCCGGATCGCAAACAATCTTTGCAGGCCGCGGCCAACGCCTTCGACGCCCTCTTCCAAGCCAATCGCATGGAAAAAGTCGGCCTGCTTGCTCACATGTGGCACGGCAAAGCGACGGAAGAACTGGGCGATCGGGAAACCGCCTTGGACATTTACGACGAGGTGCTTGCCAACGCCCCGGAACCCGGCCAGCCCCAGCCAGATCCGGCCATGCAATCGCTCTTCGCCCAAGTGGAACACTTCCGCCTGCAAATCCTGGCCAAACAGCGCCTAAACAATTCGCCGATGAGGCCGGCGAGTGGCTGGAGCAATACCGCAAGACGCAATCCAACCAGACCGAAGGCTTCCAGGCAATTGCTTTGGACCTGGCCAAGGCCAAACTCGAGGCCGCTGAAAACGCCTCGGGCGCGGAAAAGAGCAAGCTCATCACAAGCGCCATGGGTCTGCTGGCCGAGATTGGCAAGGTGCGGAGTTCGTACCAGCAAGAGGCCGTGTTATTGAAGCGCCAATACGTCAAGTCCAGCGATAAAACCTCCATGCCCCAGTCGTTCGAGGAAGCCATGGCCTTGGGCGAGGCCGCCGTAATCGACCAGCAGTGGTCCCAGGCGGCGGCAAAGTATACGCTGGCCCTGAAACTGGCGGATAAAGATAAAACCAGCGATTCATTACGCAAACAGGCGACCGACGCCCTGGTCAACGCACTTTACATGCAGGCCCGCGGCCAATTGATCGCGGGAAAATGGGAGGATTGCCTGAGTATCACCGATAAGATCTTCAAGGATTACAAGGAGAGTCCGGGCGCGCCGATGGCTGGTTCGCTGGCCGTTTCCGCGGCGTTGAATTTGTTTGCCGCCGCGCCGGAGGGCAAAAAAACGGCGGCCCTGGAGCGACTGAGGAAATATGCCTCCCTTGCCGAGGATGCCTGGCCGGACAAGCCCGAGGCCGACGACGCACGCATGATGCTCGCCCAAGCCGACCTGGTGCAGGGCAAGATCGACGAGGCCCTGGCCGGATTCGAAAAGATCGATCCCCGCTCGGAGCGGTACCCGAACGCCCTGCTTCTGGCCGCGGAGACATATTTTCGCCGCTGGCTTGCGGAAAAGGAAAAACCCGAAAATGCCAGAAACAAGGGGCAAATGGACGCCGACCTGGAACATGCCGAGAAGAATCTGAACACCGCCTTGCGCCTGCAAGAGAAAAAAATCCAGCCCGGCGAACCGCCCTCCAGGACGCTCGTCGAGACCCAATTGCTGCTGGGCGAAATCAAGCTCAACCTGGGCGATGCCGAAGGGGCGGCGGCCTTGTTGCAGCCCCTGGTCAACACGGTCACGGCCTCCAAACCCGAGGAAATCGACAATGTCGTCGTCCGCATCTATGCAGGCGCAGGTCCGGGCGCAACTGGCGCTGGACAATCCGGAAAAGGCCGCCGAAATCGGCATGCTCTTGGCCGACTGGGGGCCCGACGCCCAAAACGTCAACCTGGCACTGGTCGAAGTCCTGAAAATGCTCAACGACAAACGCAAACTGGCCGAGGCGGCAGTCGCGGGCGATGCAAATTCTTCGGCCGCCGGGCAAGCCCGCGCAAAACTCAAATCCATCACCGATTTGATGGATAAATTACTGGTTAAAATGTCGTCGCGCAAGGAGCTGTCCATTTCCGCCTCGGTTTATTTTGCCGACATGTGCATGGAGGCCGGCCTGCCCGACGTCGCCCGGGAAACATATCTCCGCGTGGCCGAGCGGGCCGAAAAAGACCCCGCCTATGCCAAGTCCGGAGGAAAGGCCCTGATGCGGGTGCGGGCACAGCTCGTCAACCTTCTGGCCAAGACCGGCGATTACGAGCAGGCCTACAAGCAAATCTCGCAAATCGTCTTGGCCAATCCCCGCGCTTTGGACCTGCTCTTGACCCAAGGCCGCATCTTGCAGTCCTGGGCGCAAATCGATCATTCCCATTACCAACAGGCGGTCGATCATTGGGCCAGGCTCCGCAACACGCTTCAAGGTATGGCGAAAAAACCGCCCGAATACTTCGAGGCGACCTACAACCTCGCCGACTGTCTATACGGTCAGGCCGCGGATGCCAAGGATAAATCCCAGGCCGCCGAAAAGGCAAAACAAGCCGAACAACTCCTGAAATCCACCTTGATCTTAAGCCCCAACCTCAGCGGGCCGGAAATGGTCGATAAGTACAACGACCTGCTGAAAAAGGCCTCGGCACTGCATCAGCGGGCAAGTTCGCGATAGCCGAGATCGGGCAGTTACAACAGGCTTTTCGCCATTTTTTTACGCGGCCGTTGAAATCGCACAAGGCGGCGCAAGCCTCAAAAACGGATCATTTGCCCGGGGAATTCCGTTATAAACGCTACCAAAAAGGGCGGTATGAAGTCGGCGGGGCGGGCTTTTCGATATCAAGAATGCAGTCCCGGCGGCACGCCGGCGATCTCTGCGGAATTGGAGCGGCGCGATGATGGACATTACGCGAAACCAGTGGTTCTTTGCCGGATTGGTCCTGCTCCTCTTGGGATTGGAATTCAATATGGTCGAAACATTCCAGTTAAACGGCAAATTCTCCCAGCTCCTGGCCGAACGCACAAACCATCCCGTGGCCTCGGTCAACGCCGCCACGCCGGCCTTGCTCCAAAGCGACAACCCGCCGGTCCAAAAAATCTGGAATCCTCCCGAGTGGCTGGGCTGGTCGCTGCTATCTATCGGCAGCGTGCTGATTCTTCATAGTTGGGGCATGAAAAAACCCGGCACGTAAACATTTACGAGCCTAATCCAAAAGTCCCAACTCCCCTTGAGAAAGGGTCAGGACAAGGGCTAATCCGCATCGAACCACTCCGCCATTCGCCGCCAACTTTTTTGCCGGGGCTTTGGCGCCTTATGCGGCCACCAGCGCAGCCCGCCCACGCTTACCGTTAACGTTCCCAGTTTTTTGCGCTTTTTCTTCCACTTTTCCCAAACTTCAAAGGTAATTCCCGGCTTTCCGACCTGGAGCGCTTGCCCCACCGATGCCGAAACCCATTTGGTCGGCCGCCCTTTTTGTCTGCCTGTCACTTGTTGTTCTCCCAAATCGATCGATCTGCAATCAAAAGCTGCTTGACATCCTTGTTGGGGCGATAGTTGTACTGTCGCCCCCGGTAGGGTACGGCAGTGCAACTGCCGCACCAACGAGATAATCAAAAGCTGCTTGACATCCTTGTTGGGGCGATAGTTGTACTGTCGCCCCCGGTAGGGTACGGCAGTGCAATTGCCGCACCAATGAGATAATCAAAAACCGCTTGACATTATTAATTATTACCGCCGGCGTCCCTTAATCAATAATCAATTACCGTCCACCAACAACCATCTACTATCTACCATCTACTGCTTACTCTAGTGCTTTTCCCAGGGCGGTCCGATCGTCTCTTCCGGGAAGAATCGCCGCCCGGTGGTTTGCATGAGCCGGTCGCGGATCAGACTATAGGGACGGATGCGGGCGTCGGCCGTGGCCTCGAATGTGTCCTGCCCCGGCACGCTTAATGTCGCGTGAATCGCCCCGTGCGGGCCGAGATGATCGTCAAATTCCGGGTTTAAATCTTGAAAGGGCAGCTTAAAAACCGCTCCGTACGGCCCGAAATCCTCGGGACGCACCACCCGCGACCAGTGAGCGATGCGGCTGAACGGATACGGCGGCCGAACTACTCCCGCGTGCTCGGCAATCAGATCGACGTCCAGGGTGCCGCGAACTGGAACCACCCGCCCGTATGTGTCCTTGGGTGCGATCGAGATCGACATGCCGTCGATATCGCAGTATTCGTCCCACCTGGCTGGAACCGCTTCGATATCCAACCATTGCACCCTCTGCGCCTTCGATTCCCGCTCATTATCAAGAGCCAAAGACGATTTTGATGCATTGCCCCCGGGCGTTCCCAACATGACAATGGACCGGCTCGTTGGCGCCGAGTCCACCTGGGCCGGAACATCACGGCGAATTTGCTCCACCATGTCGAGAAACTCCCTGCCGGAAATTTTCTGGCCGTTTATCTCCGCTGCCGCCACGCACTGCCACTGGATAGGCCGCAGCACCTCGGCCCCGGGGCTCTCCCATCGCAACCAGAGTTGGCTCGCGTCGGTTCGGCCGTCGATCTTGGCGGTCATGGTGCGCCCGCTAAGCATATGCACGACAATATCGCCTTGTGCGTCATCGCCGGGTTGCTGAGCCATTGACAAGTTGCCCAAAGGCCCTATCGCTAGTGCGGGCAGCAAGATAACTAGGTAAACCAGTATGCGGCGAATGGAACAAGTTGCGTGCATCGAAAAGCCGGATTACAACGTTGCGGATCTTAAATGACAAAGGTTTATAGGGCAAACTACGTGCCCGAAAAAATGGTCTGCGCGGGCTTAAGGTTAATATCCTTATAGGGTAACGAGTTATGGAGCAAACCCCTAAAAATAGCCATCTTGGCCGGCATTATCCGGTTGTATTTTATCAACGAAATGTAAAAAAATGTGCCGCCCCTGATTCTGGTCGGCTGATTTTTTCATATCATCCCTGTCACCGTCATCTTCTCCGCCATCGCTATTTTGGAAACATTCAATATCCGCCGTCTTGCAAAACTTTCTTTTTACCCGGCGACTCTGATCTCCGAGAAGGTCTAGGGGTGAAGTGGTTGGGTTCCGGAATTTATTTTTTACATACAACCCCCAAATTTCAAGTTCTGAACCCTGACCCCCGAAAAAGGAGGGTAAAGCCATGTCGGTCAATCTGGTAAAACAATGGTTCCCTCAACTTCTGACGGCCTTGGATCGGGCCCCCATGGCCGGTCTACTATGCGCGGCGGCTATCCTCTTCGGAGTGACCTTGGCCTGGACCCGCTCGGCCGCCATGTCCAACACCGGCAAAACAATCCTCGAAACAGGCGTGCCGGGCTATGCCTATGACACCGCGGACAAATTCCAAGACAATAATAAAATGCCAGGCCTTCGCGAGGGGGGGAAAATCGACAATCAGGCCGGCTATTTCCAGGCATCCGGCAATCGACTGGCCTTTGTCTCGGCCGATGACAAACGCACTTTCATCGCCCTGGAAAACCGCAATTTGGAACGGGTGGACCAAGCCATCGCCGAAAATGACAAGCGACTGGAATGGATCGTTTCGGGCACGATATCAGAATACCGCGGCGAGAATTTCCTCTTTGTTAACCGGGCGGAATTGAAATCGCCGATCCGCTCGTCCGCTGCCGCCCAATGACGTCCCTCCGCATTGTTGCCTGCTTGTGTCCGTGAAATCCGCATTTCCCCGCCGCAGTCGCCCTTCAGCTATCGTCCCCGGTCAACATTCTCGGCATAACGGCGGCCAAGCCCCACCGCTGCTTGACACCCCACCGGGAATCCCTATGATAAATGCTGGTAATTTCTTTCACCTAATTTGCCTGGCATCGGAGTTCCAAGCATGAACGCATATCGACGGCTGGAAGTCAGCGAAGTCGGCGACGTCACCGTGGTCCGGTTTCGCGATCATAAAATCGTGGAGGACGTGAACATCCAGGAACTGGGTCAGGAAATGTTCCACCTCGTGGAAAAAGACCGCCGCGGCAAGTTGCTTTTGAATTTTTCCACCGTGGAATTCCTGTCCAGCGCCGCCCTGGGCAAACTGATCACGCTCGATAAAAGGGTCAAGGCCCATGGGGGCTCGCTTAAACTGTCCAATATCCGTCCCGAAATTTTTGAGGTCTTCGCCATCACCAAGCTGAACCGGCTGTTTGACATCAAAGAAGACGAAGCCGACGCCCTTGCGGCCTTCCATTAATTAATCCCGGGTTGTGGAAAGTGCATCACCCCGAACCCTGAACCCCGAAATCCATTCCCTTTCTATGCCCGCGCCCGATGAGCCATGGATCTGGCAGTGCGATAATAAATTTCCCAGCGATACCCGAACCGGCCGCCGCATCCTCGAGGAAATGCTGAGGGAATTGGAGCTCCAACACTGGACTCATCGCGACATCTTCTGCGTGCATCTCGCCGTTTACGAGGCGCTGATCAACGCCATTGTTCACGGCAACGGTGAAGACCTGCGTAAAAAAGTCCATTTCGTCTGCCGGCTCTCGCCCCGCCGCTTGCACGTGGAAATCACCGACGAAGGCCCGGGCTTCGTCCCCGAATCGCTCCCCGATCCCACCGACGACGCCTTCCTCGATAAACCCGGCGGTAGGGGCGTCCTCTTAATGCGAGCCTTCATGTCCCGCGTCTCCTTCGATCCCAAAGGAAATCACGTGATCCTGGAAAGAGACCGCAGCGACGCGCCCCGTGAAAAAATCGTCTCCTGAACTCTTGAAAAAACGCGGCGGCCGAATTCGATTATCGAAATATCCGCTGGGCGAATAAATACAAGTTGTTGGCCCATTCCGGCCCGTCATGCCCATTGGAATCGACATGCCATACATGCGGGACGCCGTTCTCTTTGAGGTATTGGTGAACGCCTTGGCCGATGGCGATCAGTCCGTCCTTGTTGCCGCACGCGAGCCAGAGCAGCTTGATTTTTTGTTTCGCGGCCGCCGGATCGGGCAGCAGTTGCGCCGGGGGCTTGGTGTTCGGCGCCGATGAAAATCCGCCGATCCAGGCGAAAGTGTCGAGATGTGCCAGGCCGAAATTAAGCGCCTGCCCGCCGCCCATCGAAAGTCCGGCCAAGGCGCGGTGCTCGCGATCGGCTACGGCCGAGTAGCGCGACTCGATCGCGGGAATAACGTCCTTAAGCAGGTCTTGCTCGAAATCCTCGAAGGCCTTTGTTTGCGCAAAAACGTTGCCCTCGGCGCGGTCGTTGGGTTGCGCCGACCGTTGGGCATGACCACAATCATCGGTTCGATCTTTCTTGTCGGCCAAAAGGTTGTCTAGAATCACATCGACCGAGGTAAATCGCTTCCATTCCGTTTCGTCGCCTCCGATGCCGTGAAGAAGATAAAGAACCGGATATTTTTTATCAGCGGAGTAGCCGGGCGGCGTGTAAACGAGCATTTTTCGCCGCGTGCCCACGGTCTTCGAGTCGTATTCAATCATTTCCAATTTGCCGCGTTCTATGCCGTCGCGTTTCGTGTTGAAACCGGCGGGCGGATCGTCGAAAGCCGGTTCGTCGTCCGGCCCCAGCTTGATCGGCCCGAAAAACATGGGTCCCCGCCTTGCCGGTTGCTCCGCCGGTTTTCCGGCCGCTTGATCGGCGGATTGCTCCGCCGCAGATGATTTTGCCTCGGGCGGTTTTTCATAAACCGGAGGGGCCTCGAAGGTCGTCACGCCGTCTTTGAATAAAAGCTGCGCGAATCCATAAAGGCTCCTGCGCCAGGTCTGCCACTCGTGCGCGGTGCCGGGCGATTCGTAGAAAATCGTCTTTATTCCGGCGTTCTCCAAGGCATCGCGATAGCCTTTTATGCTGTTGTAAAAGCGTTCGCCTTCGGCCGTCCCGACGCTCAGCCAAACGACGCGGACCTTTTTATTGAAGGCCTCGGCGTCGGCCATGACTCCGTTATGCACGGTTTTCACGTCAATCGGCCGCCGAAACCGCCGCCCCCTCCGCTGAACCCGCCGATGTAGACGAACTTGTCGAGATTGTTCAGGGCAATATTGAACGCCTGCATTCCGCCCATCGATAGCCCGGCTATGGCGCGATGTTCACGATCAGCAATTGTACGGTATGTGGAATCTATCATCGGAATCAAGTCATTAATGACCACTCTCTCGAAAACATTCGACATATCCGGTCCACCGCGCCCGCCGGGCCGGTCGGCCGGTCTGGGCGCCTGCGCATCCGAGGCGGCGGGCCGCGGCTCTGAACCGCTCAATCCGGTCGATCGTCCCCTGGATCCCGGCCTAAACATGCCTGCGCTGCCGTTATCCATGACGATTATCATCGCTTTTGTCTTGCCGGCCGCTATGAGATTGTCCAAGATGAAGTTGACTCGCCCCTGCACCGGCCAGCCCCGTTCGTCCTCGCCCCAGCCGTGCTGCAAATAAAGCACCGGATAGCGGGCGCCGGGATTGGTGTCGTAATCGGGCGGAGTGTAAACGAAACATCGCCGCCATGCCCCGGTTGTCTTGGAATAATACACTCTCGACCTCACCTCGCCGTGGGGTACGTCCTTGGCGCCGTAATAATCCACGCCTTTCTCGGGCACCTCGATGCCGCTGCTCATCTTGGCCACGCCGAAAAAACCTTCGCTCGCCGGATCAGATACCATCACGCCGTCGATGATCAAGTAATAATAGTGAAATCCCGGCACAAGCGGTTTTGTCGTTACGGTCCACACGCCCTTGTCGTCCTTGATCATGTCGTACGTCGCGCCTATGCTCACCTGCACCTTCCGGGCATTCGGCGCGCTGACGCGAAACTCGCCTCGCAACTCGGAATCGATACGCGGGTACTGCTGCCCCGGTACATTGGATGTTGCCGGCTTGGATTCATCTTCGGGCCGCGGCTCCTGCGAAAAGCATAATTGAACATAAAGAATAAATAACAATGAGATCAATGCAACTGGCGTTTTCATCCGATCGTTCTCCCGCGATTCGAAAAATTCAAATGAGTGCAAGTAAGAACATGCCTTTTGGACCTCACCTAGTCCACTTGATGTGATTCGACTTATAAATTCTTATCGGCCTTATCTGGACGATTAATCTAAGCTCGGCAAGCAATGCTGTCAACAATCGTCCCGTTTGCTATAACGGCCATGTATCATAGCTTCGTGCGGATTCACCAAACCATCAAAAGCACACCGGTTATGAAAGTAGGTGTTACCGATCATAAATGGCCAATCGAAGAAATGATTGGCTTGCTGCCCGAAGTCACATACCCAAATCGCACATAAAAGTTTGAAACTGACCCATTGCCCACAGTAGAACTGCCATATCGCCATAAGGTACATAATTAGGATGGCTTTTTCTCTGGAATGCCTGCGCAATCAACAGAATGTGCAGACTTGCTCTCCTACCAGATCGCAGCGCTCGCGGGCTCGCGCTTTGTGTTATCCAGCCGGCCGTAGTTTCGAACGCCTGCTAAAAAAGTCTCTGGGTTAACAGCCAAAATCTCTTGACTGTTAACCCGGCAGTCGCAGTTGTGCTACGGGTTGGGATCGATTTTTCACCAATCGAATGAGACTCAAAATCAATAAGTCCCTTGTGCGAAAGCAGTTAAGAGAACCGTAAAAGAGAGAGTCTTTACGAAGAACCACTTGTCAAAGCCCCAAACCCTAATTAAACTGAAAAAACTACCTTCCCCGATAGCTCAGTTGGTAGAGCAAGCGGCTGTTGACCGCTAAGTCCAAGGTTCGGGTCCTGGTCGGGGAGGATTCGGACTAAGCAGCGGAATGGGAGTGAATTTTATGCCGTCAGTTTCCAGGATTGCGCAAAATTCCCTGGTGAACTTGGCAGACAACGACTGTTCCGGTCACTTGACACGAGCCACCAAAGAAGTTACAATGGGGAAATGAGGGGTGGTTTGCAGAAGCCTCAATTGTCTGAAAACTAGCATGTAGTCGTCTCGCTGAGCGAGAGGAAACTTCCTGAACGTCGCCCGGCGAGGCGGGTAAGATTTTCCGGTGGTGCGTCTTGAGACTGGAAGGTTGGTGAAACAATGCCAGAGCGTGTCTTACTGCGTGCCATATTTCGGACTCTGGCTGAAATTCCGGACTCGCATGAGCCGGAAGCCAGTGATCCGGACAAGGCCAGTGACAAGATCATCAGAAGATCGTGCAAGAAAGCGGGGCTGCTCTCGGCAGCCTTGTCGCTTCCGACTGGACCACTCGGGCTGATTACGTTAATGCCTGATCTGACCGGCGTCTGGAAAATACAAAGCCAAATGGTTTCGGACATTGCTTCGGCTTATGGAGAACGGAATCGACTGGATCGCGAACAGATGCTGTTCTTTCTCTTCAGACATTCTGTTTCTCATCTGGTTGGTGAAGCAATCACGAAATCTGGAGAGAGATATATTGTCCGGAAACTATCTGAAAGAACATATTGCAATATCGTCGAAAAGTTGTCTCTGAGGATAGGCAGCAATTTGACCCTGCGAGCCACGAAGATCGCGTTTCCTCTTATCGGATCAGCCTTCCTCGGTATGTATTCCTACCGCGATACTCTACAAGTTGGAGCTACAACCAAGAGATTCTTCAGCATGAAGAACGAGCCAACGCCGAGACCGTCGAACCTCAACGGCGAGAAAATGCCCGGTTCGCGGCTGCTGGGAATCGTCGAGAGCGACCCTTCTTTCGGGTCAAGCCGAGAAACGAACCGCGGTTCCCAAGTTGAAGTTCGGGAACCGGGGATCTAGTTTGGCACGGAAGAATCTGCCTCTTGGCTGACGGTCTCCCCGATTCTTGGTCCGTGCGGAAGGTGGGATTTTTAGTTAAAATACACCTTTCAAAGGAAGAACATTGGCATGAAGCAGAAGCGATTTACGGAGGAGCAGATTACCTTTGCCCTGCGGCAGGCGGAAGCAGGGACAGCAGTGAGCGGGATCACCAGGAATTTGGGCTTACCGCCTCACCCCTCCTAATGACAACCTCTCAAAAATCGCGTATGCTTTCTTCCAAACTTGTGAACTATTACCATGGAGGGTAAACACGCCCTGAAACGGAATTGCAATCGCTTATTTGTAGTAAAGGTATTTCTAATGAAACGCAGATTCAAGGACCTATCGGCGGCAGAAGTGTTGGCGCTGGCGGTTTCTCTTGAAGAAGAGGATGCCCGGCTGCTCCAGGAGTTCGCCCGCATACTACGGCCGAATTATCCCAAGGCGGCTGAAAAGTTAGATGCCATGCGCAAGGAAGAAGATACGCACCGACACCGGCTGGTGGAATTGTTCCGCCGCAGGTATGGCGAGGATATTCCGTTATTGCGTCGGCAGGACGTGCGTGGTTTCGTGAGGCGCGATCCTGTGCAATCGGTGCGTCCCTGGGATGTCAAGCGCGTCCGCCGACAAGTGGCCTTGATGGAGTTGGAAACGCAACGATTTTATTCACGGGCGGCCCAGCTTACGACGGACGCGGAGCTGCGCAAACTGTTGGGCGATCTGGCCGAGGCCGAGCGGCGGCACGAGGTTCTTTCCAGCCAGTTCGATCCGGCCCAACAACCTGAAAGCGAACAGCAGGCGGAAGCTGAAACCGCCCGTGAACTATTCGTGCTGCAAGTGATTCAGCCGGGACTGGTGGGGCTGATGGATGGGTCGGTGTCAACGCTCGCACCTCTGTTTGCCGCGGCATTCGCCACCCGCGAGAGTTGGCCCACGTTTCTCGTGGGCTTGGCGGCCTCGGTTGGGGCGGGCATCAGCATGGGCTTCGCCGAGTCGCTCTCCGACGACGGCAGCCTTACTGGTCGCGGACATCCATATATGCGCGGCTTAATCTGCGGCATAATGACCTTGTTGGGCGGGATCGGCCACGCGCTGCCCTACCTGATACCGCACTTCTGGATCGCTACGGCCCTGGCCTCTACAATTGTCGCAGTCGAATTGATAGTCATTGCCTGGATTCGCAATCGCTATATGGAGAGTTCTTTCACTTCCAGCGTGTTCCAAGTGGTTGTTGGCGGCGTACTCGTATTTTTAGCCGGCGTCCTCATCGGCAGTTCGTAGTAATAATAAAGCGAAAGAATATATGGACATTCTAACCCAAATCCTATCTCACACCCGTCCAAGCTAATGAAATGGTAGACGGTGCTGGACAAACACAATAATGAGTCGTCGGACAGCCGCGGATTTCGCGGCCGCGCTATATACCGACGCGCCGGCCGACGGCGAGGCGGAATCGGTCGAGCCCATGGTTCTGGTGGAGTTACTGGCGATGTCGCGGGAGGAGGGAGCTAGGCGGCATCGTGATCCTTGCTGATTGGGCAGACGAACAGGTCCTGGGCAACGCAATGGTCCACGGCCAACTCCGTTCCGTCGAAACGCAGGCAACAAGTAGGGGATCGCTGATACAGCGTGACGACCACTCCGGGGGTCAGCCCGACGATGGTGATCTCGTGTAATCGATCGCAGTCCTTCGGCTTGACAAACAGAATTCGGGCCTTGGAACCGACTTCCAACTCGGAAAGAGGAATCACCTGTCGGCCGACCTTCTCTTGCCGTGTAACACAGCAGACTCCCGGCGGAATCGGTTTGCCGTCGGGGCATTCGCTGGGATGTCCCAAGAGGGTGCAAATTCCGTCGGCCAACTCGGGAACCAGGGTATGCTCCGCCTGGCAGGCCAACGACTCGCGTTGCTGCCAGTCCAGGTCGAACACCGTGTAGAGCAGCGACTCGGCCAGGCGATGACAGCGAACCAGGGTACGCGCCTTGTGCTTGCCCTTTTGGGTTAAGAACAACTCGTGCTCGTTGTGGGTAAGATACCCCAGTTCGTCCAGGCGCGAGAGATCCGCCTCCGAAAATTCGTCGGGACAACGTCCTCGAATCGTCTCCATGGTCGCGATACCTGACTCGGAAACGACCCAGATCGATTCGAGGATCTCATCGTACTTGTGATTCACGCTTTTTTCCTTTCTCTACAATGAGCCATGCGGGTCATTGGAACGTAATGCCAAGGGCATGGCAGCTCCAATACAATCCGGCCCCCGCCACTACCGCGTATAAAGCGATGATCAGCAGCAACACGACGCCAGTCTTCACTCCTTGTTCTTTTAGCAGCACAACGGCTGAATTGGTGCAGGGCAGCATGACGGTCATGACAAACAACGTGACCACCAACTGCAGCGACGTAAAGTGATCCCGCACCAAGGTGAGTTCGGCGGCTCCGTTCTCTCGCCGTATCAAGGTCTTCATGAATACCTGCACGGATTGGTCGGGCAGGCCGAGTACGCCTTTGAGCACGGGGCGAGAGAGCTGTTCCAGGGCGGCTAGTCCGCCCATTCTATTGAGGATAAAGATCAAGAAAGAAGCTGCCATAAAGGCCGGCAACGCTTCTTTTAAGAACTCCCAACTCTGCCGCCATGCCCGGCTCAGCACGCCCCAGAGCCGCGGCACGCGAATCGGGGAGAGCTCTAAAATGAAATCCGAACCTCTACCGGGAACAATTGCATTGGCCAGGATGCCGGTGATCAAGACCTGGGCGAGGAGCACACCACACAAGACCGCAGTCGCCGTCCAGGGAAGCGTTCTTAGGATCAACACCATAACGGCCAGCATCGGCGCGCATGGAAAGCCCGACAGCAAGAGGAAGCTGGCGATCAGGCGTTCCTTGTTGGTTCTTAGCGTGCGGGTACTGAGAATGGCCGTCGTGATGCAGGAAAATCCGAACACCAGAGGCAGGACCCCTTGGCCGGTGAGCCCAATACGCCGCAAGGCGCGATCCAAAAGCGCTGAAAGCCGCGGCAGATACCCCGAGTTCTCGAGCAGACCGAAGAAGGTGTAGAAGAAGAACAGAACGGGAAGAACGATGCCCAGCGCCAGGAACAAACCCGTGCGAATCAACCCGAAGTTGGGGTCCAGGAAAGCGTCTCGTACAAATGTCCAAGGCAGGTTGCCCAGCAGCCAGTCGCAAGCCGGCAACAGCAGGGCGTCAAATAGATTGGCACGCAGGTAATCGACCACGACGGTCGCACCCAGCACGCCGACCCAGTAGTATCCGGCAAGTATTACCAACAAGGCGATAGGCACACCAAACAGCGGATGAGAGGCGTAATGGCCGAACCGCTGCAACAGGTCCGCACCAGGCACAGCCCGGTAGATCGTGACCTGTTCTGCGATGCACTCCGCCGTAGCGTAGACCGCGCTGGTAATCACCGTGTACAACGGAACGCGAAATACCTGCTCCGCCTCGTGCACCACGTCTCGCGCTTTGCCGGCGGTCTCAGCATCGAACTCGCTTTCGAGCATCTGCCTCGCCTGGAGATTGCCGGCCAGCAGCAGAAGGCCAAACGCTCTTGGTGTAATGGGGGCATCGCTCAACAGTTCGGCGAGGGCACGGAGCGCTTTCTCCACTTGCTCCGGATAACGAACCCGGACAGAAGGGATTTGGGCTTGGCCGATAAGGGCCGCCATCTTCTCGGCGATGCGGCCTTCGCCGGCCTCGAGCGGCTCCGTCTTCACGGTTGCCGCCGCCGCCAATCGCTGAAGATCTATCTGCAGGCCGAGCCGTTGCGCTTCGTCGATCATGTTCAAGACCAACACGGTCGGCAGTTGAAACTCGCAAATCTGGAGAAAAAGGGCCAGCGAGCGGCGGAGGTTCTTCGCGTCGGCCATCACAACCAGCGCATCCGCCGCGCCGGCCAAGAGCAGATTCCGCGCGGTAGATTTTTCCCCGCCTTTGGAAAAAAGGCATACGGCGCCGTCGGCATCTACGAGGGTGACGAGGGTGTTAGCCGACCGGCAATCCGTTTCAGAGCCGGACTCCGGGCCCGGGGGAGCATCGATTGATTGTGTCCTTGTCCAATGGAGTCTGCGCCATGAAAAAGTACGCCTCTGGCTTTTCGAGTTTCCAAGCCTCGCACGGCCATCAAGCGATGCCTCGACAAACTCCGTTCTGCAACAAGAAACTGCGTGGGACCGCCGAGAACCCTTACACAGGTGCCCACACAAGGTCGTCTTCCCCACGCCCACGTTGCCGAGAATCGCTATTGTCTTGTCTGCACAACTCACGGTCGGTAAACCTTCCTGCTCTGGAACTGAAGCTTGGGGGCATAACGGATCATTCTCATGTTTCGCGCTGGCGTATCTGCCGCACAGCTAGTCTGTCATGAATCCACTTGAGGCTGGGGCGGATCGGAAGGGGGAGAGTTGCACATTTGGTGGACATTTTTCAAACTATCGTAAATGTTCTTGAAGCTGACGCGAGTTTTCCGTAGACTGGTCACCTCGATCTCCAGTTGCTGATTTTCCCGCTTTAGATCTTCAACCAAGGCATGCTCTCGGGACGCCTCCTGAGTCTTCTGTTTAAGGCGCTCCTCCAGTTTCTCACGATCATGGTTCAATTGCCTGATGCTCTCGTGCAACTCCCTCTCTTTGGCCTCTGCCGCAAGCTTGACCACCTTGAGGGTCTCCTCCAGGTTCGAGCGGTTTTCCTCAAGGATTTGCATTTCCTGCTTCTTCTTTTCCAAATCGCTCTTCAGTCTGTTGATTTCCTTGATCCCCTCACCTCGTTCTTCTTGAGAAGAGGTCAGTTCCGTGGTCAGTTGTTCGTTTTCGGAATGAAGCGAAGTTAGATCCTTCTGGTTACGCTCCAACTCCCGCAGGCGGACTGTCAGCAAGGTCTCGACTTCCTGGTGCCTGGTGCGGTGCGTTGTCACCTCTTCCTGAAGGGCACACCTCAAATTCCTGTTATGTCCGATTTCCCGTTCGATATCAGCGATCATGGACATGAGGTTCTTGAACTCCTTTTCAGCATCGCCTGGGAATTCGATCGATGCGAAGGTGCTCCCCTGGCAGGCAGGCGATTCTGCAACCAGTTCTTGCTCTGTGCCGGAACCGCAAGACTCGCTGTTCTCAGTACTTAGTTCCATAATTAACCTCCTATTGATTCCCGTACCCTTATATTGAACACTAAACATCGTAAAGTACCGGAAATTCCTGGGTTATTCTCACCTTCCCCTTTATCAACCAAGGTGGAACTCATTAAAACTCCACCGCACAATGGCGGCAACGAGTGGCTTCTGCCCGAATGATTTCCGCACAACGGGGACACTTTTTGAACTGGCCCTCCCGAACTACGGGCGGCAAGGACGCCACCACCAGTGCAAAGGGACCAACGAGCAAACCGGCGATAAACCACCCCAGGCTATTGCGTCCCTTGTTATGGGCGATAACCGAGGATACCACTCCGAAAACAAGAGCTACGATGAAGACTGCATCCATCTTAATGCTCTCCTAATATCATGTTTCTGTTATTGAATATTTACGTTGTCTACAGGCGCCGTCGGAATTGACGACGCCATAGTGGATCAAGTTGGCGCCGCCTCAGACTGCGCAGGTTCTGTTTCGGCGTCCTTGTCGCCCCAGCCCTCATTGAATCCCTTGGCGAAGCTGTCTGCGGCGTGCTTCGCTTTTTGCTCGATCGCCTTGGTCAGGCCCGGCTTCGTCCGGTTGAGGATTTCCATCGCCAGAGCCCCGATGAAGATGCCGCCAAAAGCCAACAAGATAGTCTTTCCCATAGTCCTTTTTCCTTTTATTTTCGTGAATATTCGAATTGCCAGTAAGTATTATTCCCCGTGGGAGGATGATATCGTTATCGCTTCTTCCGGGACCGTTTAGTGGGAGGTCCCTGGGCCGCGAGTTGATCTGGAACTTGCGCCCCAGAGCAATTGTCCGTTGAATTATGTGCAAGCAATGCGGCGGCCTGGCGCTGATATGTTGGGGCCAGCGAAGGCATCATCAGTTTCAGATGCTCGCATCCGTCAGAGGGACTTAGCGCCACCAGGGCTTCCAGGGCCGCCCACTTTACATCCGGTTCCGGGTCATCGGAAAGCCGCATGATCTCCGCGACGGCCCAAGACGAATTGTGCCAGGAGACGTAGGAAATCGCGCGGCGTCGGACTCGGGCATTGGGGTCCCGTAATCCCCGTTCGAGCAACGGCCGCTGTTGCTCATCCGTCAACTGCTGAGCCGCACGCAACGCGATGATCCGCAGTTCGGCTTTCGATGAGCCGAGCATGTCGGATATGAGGCCCGGGGGACAATCCCAACCGATTTGACGAAGGCCCTCGAACGCGCTATCGATGACCTCCAGAGAATTTTCTCGCAGACAAGCGACCAGCAGCGGTCCTGAAATCTCGCCCTGGCCGGCCAATGTCTCGATCGCGCTATTGCGGGTCGCTTCCGTACCGTGCAGCAGGTCGCCCAAGGCCTTCCGCAATACAATCGCCTTGACTTTGTCCTGAGGGAGGTGTTCCTCCAGCAATGCCTCGACGTCCAAGGAAGGACGCGGCGATTCCTCTTGCCGTGTTTCATGGCATGGCGTAGGCGGCTGTGCCGCGGTCTGACCGCATGCGCATGGGGCGCCTGTTACCAATGTTGTGGTTTGTCCGCAAACGGCTTCACTTTCCGGGATGCCCCCGGCAGCCTTCGAGCTCGCATCTTGCCGCGCCGGCGCGTCTTTTGTGAGTTCAACTTGTTGCATGACCTTCTTCCTTCTTCTACAGGTCAATACCCTTCCGATTTTCGAGATCCCATAGCCCAGATTCGATGGCAGATCACCCATGATCCTTGCCGCGCAACGAACGCCAAAGCGAAATCCGGCGTCGGCGTAGTCGGCCAATGCTTGAGGTGAATGCCATTTCATGTCCATCTTTCGTGAGTTCGTTATATATCTACTAACTAGCGTTGGAGGCGTCTCGTATCGGGTTCTCGTTCTTCTCCGGCAAGGTTCCTTGATCCGTTTCCTTCCTGAGCAGGACGGCGGCCCAGCGCAGAATGCTCTTGGCCTCGGACGGCCTCTGGGTCAACAGGGTTTTCAAGGCCGCCTCTTGCACATCCGGCGTCTTGTCGTTGCAGAGCCGCATAACCTCCGTTATGGCCCAGTAGGAGTCGAACCAGCCAACGTAAGAGAGTGCGCGTCGTTTCACATTGGCGTCGGGATCCCGTAATCCCCGTTCGAGCAATCGTTGCATCTGCCGGTCATGCGGCAGCCCGACTGCTGCGCGGAGTGCGACCATCCGCAGTTCGGGATCGGATGAATCGAGTACGTCGGATATGCAGCCCACAAGCCGCTGTGAACCGATTCGACTAAGTCCCTCAAGTGCGATCTTAGCCACCCGAGGGGAGTCTGTGGGCAGGCAAGCGATCAGCAATGGTTCGACAGACTGTCCCAGGCCTACTAGAATTTTCAGCGCTGCCTCGCCCGCCTCTTCAGAGCCGAGCAGCAGATCATCGAAGCACCTGCGCAACACAGCCGCCTGTTCGGCGTCCCGAGGCGAGTGTCCCGTCAACAATGCCTCCAAGTCGGGGAGAAAAGGATAAGGATGCGTCGGCGCCGCCGGCTCCGTTTTCTCATCGAGTTGCCGTGGCGGGGCGTCCGAGGGTTTCGGCGGCTGCTGCACGCTCTTTTCTCTACTCCCTGTCAACGCCTGCCAGACTTTCAAAGTGCCTTTCACTGTACTGGATGACAAATCGCCCAGTGTCCTTCCCGTGGATTGAACGATAAACAGGAATCCGTCGTTGGCCTGCCGGGTCAATGCGTAGGGTCTGCGGCGTGTCGTTTCCAGTGCTCGTAGCTCAGTCATGTCTCATCTTCGGACAAAACGGGAAAGATCAAACGGTATTCATTTCGGGGGGATGGACTTCAGCGGCTGCCTTGCCGCCCTTTTTGATGGCGTGCAACTGTTGCACCAACTTCCAGAACTCTAAGTCGTCTTTTAGCGACGAGCAATCGTCGCTGGGGCATTCCGCAATTCTGGAGCCGAGTTCCTCAAGCAATCGTTCCTCGATCGGGCTTGCATCATGGGTTTTTCTGGGGAGCTTGACAATTTTTTTGGTGGTGGTTATCGCCGTATTGAATGCGCTGCCGGCCGCATCAACAAATAAGTCGATTCCGTTCTTGCCTCGTTTGAGTGTCTTGCCCAGGTCCCGGGACAAGGAGATCAACCAAGACTCGGTATTCTCGACATCGAACAGCAAATCCACATCTTTTTTCTCGGTCATCATACTTCTCCGATTTGTCGCGCCCTACCCCTCAAATGTTGAGGAAATGGCGATCAACAATCTACAAAGGAAACCGTGAGGGACGCCAATTTCTCAGCGAGGGTCTTTGTCTCATCATTGGCATCGTCTCGCCTTTAAACGCTCCTTAAAATAATATTGTGTAGGATCGTTAAATGCCGTGGCCGGCATGTGGGTTCAAATGAACAGCGCAAAAAGACTAAATAAGATAAATATGCCGGTATGGACACAATTCCACATCGGCACGGATCTGCGCTCACGGAGTGGCGCATGGACGCCATCGACAGGACGGATCATGGAACGATCATAATCGGCGCGGATCCGTGTTCACATAGTGGCGTATGGACGCCATCGACAGGGCGGATCGCGGATCATGGAACGATCGCATGACAGGCGGTGCATTCCCCTCGATTGCGATGCGGCGCCGACTGGCCGGCACGGATGGGCGGAGCTGCTCTGCTGAGAAGGTCGCCCTGGTCCACGGCGAGTTGACCCGTTGAGCCGATGTGATGACAGTTGGTGCAGGCCCCCAGGTAGCCGTGCGGCGAGCGGCTTCCCGCTTTAATCGTCTGAGCTGTTTCGCCATTGGCCGTTCCCAGCCGCTGCTGCATCGCCCTGAGGACGATGCTATACTCTTTGTTTTGGCGCAGAAGCTGAATCTCCGTCCGGCGCCGGTCACGGACCCTGGCCGTTGCCTGAATGAAGTCTTCCAGCGTGGGCGTGGGAACCTCCCCAACGGAAGTGATCAGGTCGCCCGCCTGGAAGCCTTGCGAGTCCGCCGGCCAGGTGGTCTCGTCAGTGATAACGCCTTTGGCATCGGAGGTAATCTTCAAGAGTCGCTTCAAGTTAGCGGTCGAAGGAACCACCTCAATTCCCTGCCAATGGGCCTCTTGGAAGGGAAGTATCTTTGATAGGGAAGGCGGCTCCGGGAGACTCGGAACAAAGGCAGCCGCGGTCGCCTGGGGCGGGCACAGCCTCTGAAGGCCCTGCGGGATCACCTGATTGACGGCGATCAGCGGATCCTGCCGTATCGAGCCCACCAGCGTCTGCATCGCCGGAGCCGGCGTCTGCATTACAGGAACCGGCGTCTGCATTACGGAAACCGGCGTCTGCATTACGGAAACCGGCGTCTGTACTGGATCGATGGGAAGGCAGGCGACGGTGCTTTCCGAGAGACTTGCGGAACTGGTGGCCAGTCCCAAGCCCACGACAAGCACAGGAAGTCCCGCCAGAAGGCATATCATCAATATTTCTTTGGCCTTGTCAGTCATCCTTCCACCTTCTCTCCGTTCGAACGCTCAGTATTGCACCGGCGTAAACTTCAATAGCTCCTTGTCCGGCTGATAGAGCTCATACTTCTTGAAACCGAAGGTCGCGCCGACTATGTTGCTGGGGAATTGCTCGAGCACGGTCGTGTAGGAATTTACCGCTTTGTTGTAGGCGATGATCTGATCGGCGATCTGCTTTTCCGTATCGATGATGGATGCGGAGACCTGCTGGAGATTCTGGGCAAGCTTGAGTTCGGGATACTGCTCGGCGATGAGCCGTATGTCGGGGAGCATTTTGGCAATTCCCGGATCGGTCAGCTTGACCGGAGAGCAAGAATACTGCTGGTTTGCCTCGGCCGGCTTGGTTGGCTTGGCCGGCTTGGCCTCCCCGTCGCCGATCGCCCCGGTGCGCATCTCGATCAGTGACGTGAGAGTTTCCCTTTCGTACTTCGAGTAGGCGGTCACGATCCGCGTGAGATTCTGCTGGATATGATTCCGCCGCTGAAGCTGGGCCTCCACGTGGGCCCAATTTGTTTTCACGTCGGACTCCAATTCCACCAGAGCGTTGTAGTAATACAGGTGGATGAGCATCCATATTAACAAGGCCACAGATGCAACGATAAGATACGTGAGCCACTTCTTCTTGGGCTTTTTCTGGCAATCCTTCTTCGCACGGAACTTATTGGACAAGAGACGCAAGGCGCGGGCGACATGGGGCCTGGCCGCCGATGCGCCGGGGTAGAGCGTATCCATTATTTTTGATGTATCCATGGTAATCACTTCGCCGTCTGTCCTCGACGCTCCAACTCCACAGCCCGTTTAAAACATGATACCGCCTCCTCGTGCCGCTTGAGGCTTTCCATGGTAAAGCCGAGACTTTGGTAATAGGCTGCTTCCCTGGGCGAAAGATCGATGGCCTTCTCAAAGGCCGCGACCGCCTCCTCGTACTTCTCGAGGTTGTCCAGGGCCACACCGAGACGGAAATACGACTCCGCCGAGAGAGGATCCAGTTCCACCGCACACTGGAGTTCTTTTGCCGCGGCCTGGTATTCTCCTGCATCGGCGAAGGCCTCGGCCAATCGAGATCGCAGTTTCGGGCTATCCTTGCCCAGGGACATAGCCTTCTTGAAGGCCTTCACAGCCTCTTGCGGTTCGTGCCGGTTCGAAAGTACCATCCCCAGGTAAAACCATGCGTCGCCGTTGTTCGGCTGCAGATCCAGCGTTTTTCGCAGGGCCGCCAGGGCGTCGTCGCTGTTTCCCTTGCGGGCCAAGTCGGCCCCCATGTCCAAGTAGATTTTCGCGGTCTCCTTTTCGTCCATCGACAAGAGACCATCGTACGCGGATAGAACCCGATCCGCTACCCGACCCGTCAAGTGCAGGACGGTGGCCAGCCCAAAGCGAAAATGGGTGGCGTGCGAAACATTGCTGTCGGCCTTGCCAAGGCCTTCAGTCGTTTGGCTGTCTTTGATAGTGGCATTAGTCATAGTTCGACCTCCTTATTGTCTTTGTGATAATGCAATAATAATGATATTAGCTTACTTCCGTAGCCTGTTTTTTTCCTGTTCTAAGCAGCGAGGCCAAAGCATGCGGCTTGTCCTTCCTGCGGCAAGGCGCGACATAGACTTCCACCTGCCGGAACCTCTCGCTGCGTCTCATCAATTCGTTCCGAACCGTCGCCGCGATCTTGTCCGAGCAAGCCACGTCCAGGTTATCGCGGACCAGGATACCCAGGTCCACCCAATAGTCGCTGCCGGTTTGTCTGGTCTTGACGAATTCCACCCCGACAACCCCCTCCTGAACCAGGGCAACGCGCCTGATGCGATCAACGACTTCGGTTGGCAATGCCCGATCCATGAGTCCCGACAATGATTTTTTCAATTCCCCCAGGCAGTTCACAAGGATGATCATACCCACGATCATGGCGGCGATCGGATCCCAGATAGGGTTGATGAATATCGCGGCGGCGATGCCGATAACGACCGCGGCCGCAGACAGGGCGTCCGCCCGGTTCTCGAAGGCATTGGCCAGGATTGCCGGCGAGTTGTTCTTCCTGCCCGAGCAGGCGCCCAGGAAATACATGAGGCTGTTGCCTGCGACCGACACTGCCGAGCCCAGCAGAGTCACGAATTGCGGAGCTTCCAACCGCCCCTCGAGGATCGCGAATAAACTCCGTTGGAGAATAACGCAGGCCAGGCAAAGGAGCACCGCGTAAATGAAGGTCGAGCCGATGAACTCCGCTTTGCCGTGCCCGTAGGGATGACATCCGTCGGCCGGTTCGCCGGCTACCTTGCGCGAGGCGATAATCACGCTGCTGCCGATCACGTCGGTGAAGGTATGAAAGCCGTCGGCCAACAGGGCGGCGTCCCTCCCAAGATACCCACCAGGATCTGCACGATCGCAATGCCGCTGTTGCCGGCAAGGCAAATCCAGGGCGTCTGGTGGCCGCAGTGTATACAACGTTGGTCAGGCATGGCTTTCTACAACACGGTGAGTCGGTTTGATGAGATCAGGCTTTTGCTCGGCCTGAAATTTCACATTGGTTACAACGGCGCGTCCCAAAGCTTTACAGACGCTGGCTCTCACCTGCTGAACGATCTTGTGCGCCTGTTCCACCTTCACCTCCCCGGGAACGTCCACCACGAGATCCACGTTGGACATGGCCCCCATGTGCCTGGTCCGGAGCAGCACTACCCGAGACACTCCAGGCACCCGGCCGCTGGCCGCGGAAATACGCTCCAGTTCCCCGGCGGTCAGGGAAGAATCCATGAGTCCTTTGATCGATTTGCCAAAGAACTCCCCGCATAGGATGCAGACGTGTATCGTTTCAAAGATGGCGACCATCGGGTCCAATATGTGCATGCCCAGCAGGCGCCTCCCACTCCCACCACCACCGCGAACGAAGACAGGGCATCGGCCCGATCGTGCTTCGCGCTGGATTTCAACGCTACTGAACCATTCGAATGCTTGGCTGAACAGAAACCCATGCGGGCCAGCAGTTCGCCGGCTACAAAGCATAATATGGCCACGAAAAGAGCGGAAACGTGAGGCGCTTCCGTCAGTCCGCGAAGGATATCGATCACCGAATAGTAAACGACGAAGAACACGCCGGCCACCATCACAATGCTCATCACGGCAATGGCGATGAACTCGGCCTTGCCATGGCCATAGGCGTGTTCGTCGTCAGCCGGGCGCGTGCCGGCCTTCAGGCCCACGATCACGATGATCGCTGTAAGCACGTCGTTGATGGAATATAGGACGCCGGCCTTAAGCGCGTGGCTGCCGGAGACGAATCCGACGACGCCCTTGATAATGCCCAGAAACAGGTTGACAAACAAGTTGAGCACGGAGAAGCGCATGCCGCAGCCGTCACAGCGTTTGGTGCCGACCTGGGGAAGGGCGATTTCAGCCATGGCGTTCAACCTTCAACCTGCGGCGCGGTCTGATTGCGTTTGGGGGGCGCTTTTTGAGCCTTCGCCCGTCGCTTGCCTGGGCAGCGAGGGCGAGACAGGAGTCCAAGGATCTCCAGCGCAGCGGCTCCTACGAAAACGCCGGCAGCAACCACTCCCAAAAGTTTGCTCAGCATATCTTGTCCTTTTGAAATTCATTGCGGAATCTCTATGAAGTAATATCTTTATTGATGCGCTCAATCACTTGCTCCAATTCAGCTTCCCGTTCCTTTCGTTTCTTCTCATTCATACCGCGAAACAGTCGGTGGAAAACAGGAACCGTCATTCCGATGAGGAAGCTGATCGAGAGCAAGAAAATCAAGCGGATCTCCAGCTTGCCTACAGGAAAATTCACGTCCACGTGATGGGAATTGCATATGGCAAAGACCACGATCAGGATGGTCGCCAACATGGCTATAACTAATTTACTCATGGGCTTTTTTTCCTCCGCTGAGACACCTGGTTAAAACTGTCTCCAACATGTTCCTGGACCGAATCCTCCTCCTCCAGCGGCGCCAACGCCCTGTCCACCGTCCCACTGTCCGCCGCCCCACGCGTCCGTATTTGCCGGCGCCACAGGAGCATAGCCTTGAGGCGGATACATGGCGGCCCGACCGCCCGCCGGAAGGACGCTGTTGGCCGTATTTGGCGCCTGGAGCAAGGCCTGGGTGGTCGTTTGAGCAAGGTCTATCGACAGTCTTTGGCCTTGGCGGACGATTTCCACGACCCCTTGGGTCATAGTCCCGTTCGCGTGGCCTGGAAGAAATCGGTCATCTGGGCGATCGGCATCCCGTTTATCGATAGGAGCATATCTCCCGCCCTGATGCCGGCCGTAGCCGCCTGGGCTTCCGCCTCGGCCACGACCAGCCCTTGGATTCTTTCGGGAATTCCGTATTGACGCGCCGTCAGTGGAGTGATCGGCGTCACTTCCAGCCCAAGCCACTCTCCTTCAGTGGCCACCTTGGCAGGCGTCGTCGTAGGGAAAGCGACCGTCGGCCTCACCGCGGCCACGGCAACTTCAGCCGGCGTGACGTAGGGCGGGAGAATGATCCTGCCCGGATCCGGCAGCCGGTGGCAATTGGTGCAGACTCCCCGGTACTCATGACCCATGCGCAGTCGAACCGATGGGCGGGATCTGTTGTTGTCTGCTGCCGACCACCATATGGCAGTTCGTGCAAGCGCCGCGGTCCGCATGCGGAGCAACTGCACCGGCATTGATGACCGGGCCCACCATAGCCGCACCGGAATTGCTCACGGGGCTCGCCGTGGCGCCGCCCGCGAATTGCCAGCCGCCCTGCAGGTTTTGCCAGCCTTCTCGCAGGGCGGCGACCCCCGGCGAAAGGTTCTCGGCGAATTGCTGGGGCGGATAATAATAGGCAGTACCATTCCAGTCCTGGCTGGGCTTGTACTTCAACATGGCCCAACTTGTCAGTAGGGCCGTCAGCAGAACCAACAGAATGATCAGCCAACTGTTCACTTCTTTGTTCGATTCCATGAACATCCATTCCTTATCTATTGGGCGTTATTTGCCCAGGCCCAAGTACGCGTTTCGTATACTCGCCTCGACCCATTCCGAAGGCACGGTGACGACCACTGTCCGCCCCAGACGATTCAAGGTAAGAACCACGTCCGGCAACTGCCCGTTTGCATCCCGCGTGGTCATCACTGGACCGGGCCGCCTTGAGAAAATCATCCACCGATTGTACGTTTTGACCGTTGATTCCCAATATCAAGTCGCCCACAATCACTCCCGACGACAGCGCCGACGGTCGACCGCCACCACGACGACCTGGCCGGCATTGGCGGGAACTCTCAGCCGCGCCGCGTCGGCCCTGTGCAGGGCGTCCACCTTCATGCCGAGCCAGGCGGCGTCCCCGATTCCACCACCGGCAATGGCATACAATATCAGCGGTAGCGGAACGATCAGTAGCAAAACTTCCAAGTAGCGTCTCATGTCAGCGCACCCTGTTCAGCGGGCAATTGCATATGGGACAACGAAACTGGGGATAAACTTCGTTTTGCGACCAGACACGATTGTGGTAAGGGCAGCAGAACTGTGCGCCAGGCATGGCTTGCGAAGGCCAGGCAACCGGCTGTATCGCAGTGGCATTGGCTCCCGTGATCCTGGGACAATAGAACTGTGCACCCTGGGGTCCCTGAATCCAGGCAACCGGCTGTGCTCCAGCGGCATTGGCTCCCTGGATCATTGCCGGTTGAGCTTGCAGCGCGGGCAGGACCAACGTCATGACTTGCCCCCAACGCCGGATGTCCATCGTCACGACCCCCGTCACCTCAACGTAGCGGCTCACATCGTACATGTCGCTGAGATTTCGCACGTTTTGGCCGGCCACCGCCACAATCACGTCGCCTTCCATGGCCCCGGCTTGGCGCCCCGCCAACCGTTCCTATCTTCGATTTCAGCAATCAGCACTCCCTTCGCGGACGCCGGAATGCCCAATCGCTGTGCAGTAGGACTGTCCAAGGAGGCCAGTCTCATCCCCAGCCAACTGCCTCGCATTTCCATCGCCTGAGTCGTTTTGGCGTTCCAGTTGTCGATAAAACCGTCAACCTTATCGGCGAAGAACATCGCACCCGCGATCAACAGGATGAGGATAACGACAGCAGCGAAAGTCGCGCCGTAAGAAAGTCGCTTGATCCCTAGGATTTCCATGAGTCACCCTCCTATTTTCTGACCGGCTCTGGTCGTGAGTTTCAGGGTTTCCGTTTTTCCGCCCCGCCAAATGGTTACGCTGATCGTTTGTCCCAGCCTTAAGCGGGCTATCACGTTCTGCAAAGACGCGCTGTCTTGCATGGGCTCGCCCGACACTGCGGTAATGATGTCCCCCCGCGTTAGCTCGGCGTCGTCAGCCGGCGAGTCGAGCACCACGCTGCTGACGTAGATGCCGCCAGCGTGGGGATAGTAGAGCTTGGCTGCCATATCCGGCGTCATATCGATTACTCCCAATCCCAGCCACACCCCACCGGTGTCAACGGGTCTTTGCATGGCGACGGTGAGGGAGGCATTCTTAATGGCGCACGCACAAATGCCCCCACCCGGTTGCTCGGAATGGCAAAGCCCATTCCGCTGAAGACCCCGGTAGGTGCATAAATCGCGGTGTTTAACCCCACCACTTCCCCGTTCATGTTGACCAAAGGTCCGCCGCTGGAGCCTTTGTTGATCGGGGCGTCGGTCTGCAACAGGCCGTTGAAATCGATCCCGTTGATCAGGAGAGAATTGCGTTTTCCGCTGATGATTCCGGCGGTGACAGTGTTTCCGAAACCGAAGGGGTTGCCCACCGCTAGCACCGGATCTCCCACCTCAACCCGGCTTGAATCGGCCAGTGTGGCCGCCGGAAAAGGCCCGTCGCCCACGATTTTAAGTAATGCCAGGTCTTTTCTGGGGTCGAAGGCGACGATTTGGGCGTAATACTGTCCGCCTGCCTGTTGAAAGCGAGTGATGGCAATCGCGCTGGCTCCTGCCACGACATGATGGTTCGTCACCACGTACCCGGACGAGTCCACGATCAAGCCTGACCCGACGCTCTCAAAGGCCAACTGACCGATGACCTTGTCTGGAACTCCATCAAAGGGATCGATGAAGCGGGCAGCGCTCGGGTCGGCCACTGGCGTCGGGACCGGTGAAGGGCGAACCGCGTTGATTTCCACGACGCATGGACGGATGACGTCTGCCGCCCAATTGAAGTTGGTGATCGAGCCCGCATCTTGGCCGCTCGCCTGGATTCCACCGATGAACTTGATGCCGCCCATGGGCGTCGGCATGGTGACGGCGTCCAACTGGTTCGGGAATGCCGTCGCTGCTGCCGACCACGGCGAGTCCTGGGGATTGACGTTGGTTGGTGTGGCCAGTTGGGCCCCGGGGTTGGCCATCTGTGTCGCAGGGGCGGGAAGTTGAAAATTAGGGGGCGGCGCAGCCCGTTGCCCCATGAGCTGCCCGCCCATGATCTGGCGCTCCGTGGGCGATTTTGCCGCCCCCAGACTTAAGCGGTAACCGGACATCCGCAATCTGCCACATGCCACCGCCGACCAAAATGAATAACCCAACGCACCGACAGCCAACAGGACCAGGAGAATGATCCATGGCTTAAGCTTCTTTTCACAAAAAGGCGTTTCGTTCATCAAGGTTCCCCTTTTGGAAAGAACGCCGAAGCCTCGGCCTTATAACTTATCCCATACTATAAATACTAAATCTCGGATGCGTTTCGCCTCGCAAATTCCAGGCGATACGCAGCCGAGGACCGACAAAAACGCATGGATTCCGGGGCTACTCTTCCTTCGTTCGTAGTTGGCGCAGGCCCGATGATATGTTCACCAAGCTGAACACCAGCAAACAGAACGGCACTAAGCCTCTCATAACCGTGCCAAAGGTTGGCCACCAGACCACTAGTCCCCATGCTGCAAGGCACAGCATAACGAGACCGACAATCAATTTGTTCATAACTTTTCCCTTATATTTCGTCTCTGCAAGTCCCCATCATCTGAATTAGTAGCCCCGCAAAATGATTTAGGCAGTCTTCCCTAGGGAAAATGCCCGATTTTCGCAGGGCAAATCGCTAAGGATCGAACTTAAATCATTTTGCGGGTGTACTTAGTGACAGAACTGGGTGTTTACAGATAGTTGTATCCGCGGCAGTCGTTAAGGTAGGCTCCCCAGAATACCCACCCTTCTGAGTCTGTCCCAAAACTTCCGAAGTCTTGAAGACTTCGGAAGTTTTGTGTTGTTTTGGAACAGGTCCTCACTCACTGCCCACACAGGATCAACCGGAGAGAAACGAAAGCCTTATGTCTGTATAGTATCCAACATGGCCGTATCAGTGGTTACTATCGTCACATCTGCTAGCTTGATTAACTTGATAATGGCGTTTGAACGCCAGTTGAAGAATGCGGTATAAGCTGGTTAAGAACCACGGCGCTCCGAGATAGAAAAAGAGCTTCCGCGAAATTTTTTTGATCTAAGAAGCAGGTTCCTAGGGCTCTCCCCTGCACCTCGGAGTTGGCTACGGTGTGTAAGAAGCGGGGCCGCCCTGGAGGCGGATGAAAACGAAGCCGGCTCTATTTTTCTGGCAGTGGAGCGGCAGAGAACCGTTCCCACTCACGCGATTGGAGGGTTTGAGGTTTTCCCTCGAGAGCGCGCACGATCAGCGCCGCTATGCCGGGTTTCCGGTCAACCAGATTCAGGCCCTTTTCCGGTCCTAGCACACTAACGACCTTTGCCATGCCGTCGGCCGTGATGCCGTTCGGAGCGATGATCGTCACGCTGCTATGATCGGTGAGTGCCATGCCGGTGCGCGGATCGATGACGTGCGAGAAGCGCCGGCCGTCGATTTCGACGTACTGCCACGAATCACCCGACGTGGAAACAGATATTCGGGACAGACAAAGGCGGTGCTTCGGTGGCCCGTCCAAATCCAAGGGGGCGATGCCTATCAACCAACCCGGCTTGTCGGGAGGCGGGTCGCCCAGGCCGATTTCACCTCCAAGGACGACCATCGCATGGGTAAATCCGTGTTGGCGGAGAACCGCTAATGCCTCGTCAACGGCATAACCCTTGGCAATCCCGCCGAAATCGAGCTGCATGCCGGGCTTCAACAACTCCACGCTGTGGTTCTGGGGATCGAAACGGACGAGGTTGTGCCCGACCAGCTTCAGGCCCTCAGAAGAGCGCTCAGGAGATGGTAGTTGCCCTGTGTTGCGTGCCTGCCGCCAAAGCTTGACGACCGGTCCGACGGTCACGTCAAATGCCCCGTTGGACTGATTTGCCAGGGCGTCGGCCTTGACAAGCACGTTCCACAATTCCTCACTGACAGGCACACTTTTTCCTTGCCCTGCGGTCGCGCATAACTGTCCCGTTTCGCTCTCGGGGTCGTAGTCACTGAAAATGCTGGTGAGTTGATGAATCCTGGCCATTGCGGCCTCGCCCGCGGCGTTGGCAGACTCCGCATCGGTAGAGTACAGCACGATTCGAGCAGGTGCGGACATCTCCGTGCCGGTATACCGGTAGCACGTTAGTTGCGGCTGATCTGCCCCAATCGCCGTGTCCGACAACCAGAGAACGCCCATCATCCAGAAAACAGCCGGTCTTCCGATCATGGTTAGGTTCCTCACTTGATGGTTTCGAGTGCAAGGTCCCGCTTCCCCTTTTCAA
This sequence comes from Pirellulales bacterium, assembly GCA_963838495.1. Classification (GTDB taxonomy): domain Bacteria; phylum Planctomycetota; class Planctomycetia; order Pirellulales; family Thermoguttaceae; genus JBEKIK01. The sequence continues at coordinate 246,121 of CAWIRC010000003.1, forward strand.
GTGGCGAGTAGTCTACCCAGGTGAATGGGGGCAGGTCAATAGATGTGAACAGCATTGCCGTCCAGTTGGCGTCTATGATAGTTGGTATCCGGCCTGGAGTCCGGTTGATGCAACTCCAATGAGAATCCGCATGTCCGTGTTTTTCATTTTTCAACCCCAGCGCATTCTTGAGTGAGTCAAAGCTTAAATTTGCTCTGGACATGACGTGCCAACCTCCGATAAGTAAATAGGCTATTCGGACAAAACGGGCCCTGGCGAATCTCCGGGGCAAGACCACGGGGCGGATGAGGAATCGGCCGGCAACCGATTGAAAGACGCAAAGGAGCAATAAAGTGGAACAATACCATTGGTTCGTGCCCCTTGGTTTCATCCTGGGCGCATACGGCACTCTTGTGGGGGCGGGCGGCGCCTTCATCCTCGTCCCCATCCTCCTCCTCATGTATCCGGACGCGCGCCCGGAGACGATCACGAGCATTTCCCTTGCGGTCGTATTCTTCAACTGCCTGTCCGGGTCAATCACTTATGCCAGTGCGAAAAAGGTTCGACTACTGGTCCGGCCTGTTGTTCTCCATTACAACGGTGCCGGGGGCCGTTCTCGGCACGCTGGCTACGAACTACGTGAAACGCGGCACCTTCGATGCCATGCTGGGCATCGTGCTGATTATTGCCGCCATCTTCATTTACGTGCGCCCCGCTCCAGGCTCTCGCCCCAAAAAAGTTGCGTCTCCACGCCAATTTCGACGCGTCCTGGTCGACTCCAGCGGCGAAACCTACGACTTCTCCTTCAATCTTCCGCTAGGACTGGCGTTGAGCTTCTTCATTGGATTCATGTCCAGCCTGCTGGGCATCGGCGGCGGGATCATCCACGTCCCCGTGCTTATCCTCCTCCTGAATTTCCCCGTGCATATCGCCACGGCAACCTCCCACTTCATGCTGGCTATCATGGCCCTTACTGCTACGCTCATACACATCGGGACGGGCGGGTTCGAGCACGGCGGGATTCAGAGAACGATCGTGCTAGCAGTGGGGATGGTCATCGGCGCGCAGCTCGGCGCGATCCTGTCTCCCCGACTTCGCGGCACCTTGATCGTCCGGGCATTGGCGGTCGCCCTCGCCCTGGTGGGGCTCCGTCTGGTCTGGGTGGCATATCAGGTCCCGCACCTCGCGGCCTAATGACGACGATCGCCGATCCGGAAAACTTACCCGGACCAGGCGAGCCGGAAACATTGTGAGTGCTGGGGGCAATAGGATGCCTAACTCAACCCCATCGGGCAACGCCGTGAACTATTTAAGCGGCTAGTTTTTCTGGGAATTGGTTTCACAACCCAAGCTACCTGTAGTAGTACTGCACGCGACAAACACCAAGCTGTTGTGGTGTTTCTCAAGTTTCACCAGTTTTGGAAACCAGTTCTAGGCATTTTTGCAGTTGTTTTCTTTTTTCGGAGGGCAATTTCGCACACTTGTGGTGCAGCTAGTGGCTTCTTATCGGGATTGGGTGGGCGATACCGAGCGCCTTTGGGCTTATTGCACCGGTAATTGTCCGTCAGAGCTTGGCGAAGCAGTGTCGGCAGATTGGTGTTTGCACGGGAAATGCTATCGGGGGCACGGATTGTATTCGCAAGACTGCACCTGATTGGCTCCGGAGGCTCGCGACGCCGATCTCTTGACGGTCTCGCCGCCAGTTGTCCTCGCAGTGCGAACAACTCGGCGACCGCCATGGCCATAAGCGACCGGTTGAGTTCCACTAACAATCATTGGGTATTGCGGCAGCGCAAGTACGCCCGCTCGAGGGTCTGCTTCAGACCACGGAACTCGGCTTCGATTCCCCATCGCAGCTTGTAAAACTCGATAATCTGCGGAAGGGTGAGCTTCTGGTCATCTAAGATGCTTGTCAGCAGGGAAACCTTGGCCTTTCCCATTTGCTCTTTCGCCAGGCACAGGCGGAGCGGAGGTTGTTCGCCTTGCTTGACTCTCACCCCCATCATGCTAACTCATTCTGGCCGAGCGTATAATCCCCTTCTAGTAGTGCAAATGCATTTATGCAAATAATATCCGCTCCCTCTCAGCCCATCCGGCATTCTTTTGCTCCCGGCTGAAGGCATGTCAACACTATCCGCAGTTTCTTCTTGGTCGCCCACCTCCGCCACTTCTGCTCACTCATCGGCCTTCCTCCTTTCACGCTCATCGCGAGCCTGGAGGCGACCGTCGTCTGCCTCAGCCGCTGAAATACTTGCATGGAAACCCCACAACTCTGGCATCAGGTCCACGTTGATTAGTGGTACGGCGGATCAATTGCGTGGCGTCAAACCGCCATTTCGTATTTCCCATTAAAGGTAGAACCCTTATGCAGGCGACATTCCGCAAAGAGGGCTAAACAACAGGAAACCTGTCGTGTATAATGCCGCAAGTGTGTCGGGGAGAGATACAAGTTAACTTCAGAGGGAATTTTTGATTATGCAGTAGTAAACGTGAGGCTCAATTTGCGGCTTTTCACGCATCTTATTCTTGTTCATTCAGGCATGTGATCTTTATGGAGATATGTGATCTTTATGGAGACATATGATTCAACCCTGTTCATCATTGACGATTCGTTGGAATGCCGAGAACACGCAGCCGTCCTGGGACGGACCATAGGACTACGATGCGAGCAGTTTAGTTCCGCCGAGCAATTTCTGCTCCAGTATGTTCCGCCGCGATGGGGTTGCGTCCTCGTCAACTTTCGCTTGCGCGGAATGAATGGCCTGGAGTTGCTGTGTCGGCTCGCGGATCTGGATCCCACGCTGCCGGTGATCTTCATCAGCGCCTACGTCAACGTGCGGATCACTGTGCAGGCGCTGAAGAACGGCGCGTACTCGGTGATGGAAAAGCCTTGTAATTTTGATGAGTTGTCCGAAACAGTCCGCAGCGCGTTGGAGCAAAACCGACGCGTACAATTTGTCCGAGAACAGCACACTACGCGGCAAGCCCGCTTCGACCGGCTGGACGCACGTGAACGTGAAGTCATGGCAATGGTCCTCGAGGGGCTGCCGAACAAGGCTATCGTCGGCGCGCTCAACATCAGCCCGCGCACATTGAATCGCATCCGGGCAAATATCCTCCAGAAAATGGAAGCAAATTCCGTTGTAGGCCTGGCCCAGATGATCGCGGAATTGCGCATCGGAGGTGCGGGCGACCTCGAGACACATGAGCACAAACCCAGCGGTCCATTCTATCGGCTGGATCGGTACAAACATGGAATACCGCCGGCACAGGGCAGAATAGAGTGCCTCCAACATATGGTGGAATAATGTAGCTTCACTTTGGCAACAACTCTCCGCCGCAGAACCAGCGAGCGAGACCCTGCCGGTGATGCTACCCTTGGTGTTGGCAATAAGCCCGCCGGAATTGAACGTTAAGGAATAAGGCGAATTGATCATAACTCAACAGCTATTTGTCTGGATAAGCGAGTTGATGACTTTCGCGAGAGTGACGCTGAAAGAGGCGTTAGGTTTCAGGTCGAAGGCGGAAGTCGCCGCCGTCGGATCGATGATATAACCAGTATACTGGCCGATGGCGGCCATGTATTGTCCGTTCGGCTGTTGACTTGTCCTACAGGTGGCGAAATCGGCCTTTTTGCAAAAGGCGTAGCCGCTGATGATCGCGCCCTCGCTGGCATACGGAGGATTGGCAAGGAACTGAATGGAGGAACCATCTCACGGCAAGAAATTCACGGATGATGTGAACATCAGGCCCTCGGACGAAGAGAAGATAGAGAGAGAGTACGACATACCTCCCGCCGCGTCGTCGTAATGTTGTTCTGGCCCGATTTGAGCGCTAAACTCCCCCACGGTCTCGTCGTTGTTGGTGGCTCTGCAGCCGTTGCAGGTCAAACTGCCGCCGCTTAGGTCTTTGGTCTTGAAAACATAGCCAAAACCTGCAAAGTAGAGACCGTTTCACGAAAAAGACAAAAAATGTCGAGTTCATCCACTGCTGTTGATATTCCGTTTTTCGCAGGCATCGCCCGTTCCGAGCGGTTGGGCCAAAGCGGTATCGCTCGGCTCCTTTGGCAATTTTCTCTGCCGGCCATCGTAGGCATGATGTCGCAGGCGTTCTACATTCTCATTGACCGCATCCTCGTGGGCCGGGCAATGGGCGACGACGCCATCGCCGGCATTACCGTCTGCTTCCCCTTCATGATGATTCTGATCGCCTTAGGCAGGTTGGTCGGTTTCGGCGGCGGTGCGCTCATTTCGATCCGGCTCGGCGAGCAAAAACGCGCCGAAGCTCAGCAAGTGCTGGGTAATTCCACCGCAATGCTGGTAGTCGCCTCCTTGTTCATCACCGTTGTCGGCCTCGTTCTTCTCGATCCGATCTTGTTCATCCTCGGAGCCCGGGCCAGCGCCTGAACTACGCGCATGATTACATGCGGATCATCCTTGCAGGTACGGTATTTCAAATCGTTTTCGTCGGGCTCAACGCCGCAATCCGCGCCGAAGGCAATCCCCATCAGGCGATGTTCTCGCTCCTCTTCGGCGTCGCGACGAACGTCATGCTCGCGCCGGTATTTATTTTCGAGCCGGGTTGGATGCCGCTTCCACACGGCTGGACCATGCCCGGCTTCGGCTGGGGAATGCGCGGCGCAGCGTTGGCCACCGTGTGTGCCCAAGCGGTGTCCCTGGCATGCGTAGTATGGTACTTCATCGGCGGAAAAAGTCTGCTCCGGTTGCGACTCGCTCAAATGCGGCTCGATTTGCGCTTGTGCCGAGAAATACTCGCCATCGGTTCGCCTCTTTTCACTCTGCAATTCACGGCCTGCGGCGTGCAGGCCGTTATGTACCATCAGCTATACCGCTACGGCGAACTTCATGGTTTCGACGGCAGTTTGACGATCGCGATCACCGGCGTCATTTATGTCTTTGCGTTGTGGAGCCTCATGCCTATCTTCGGCCTGAACCAGGGTGTGCAACCCATCATCGGCTATAATTACGGTGCGGGAAAGTTCGATCGGGTGAAACGTACTCTCCTCACGGCAAACCTTTTCGCTGTGGCGGGCACACTGCCGGGACTGGCCCTGGCGATGTTCTTCCCCACTCATATTTTCCGCCTCTTCGATCCGAAACATGGCGAAATGGTCTTATATGGTGCGCATGCCATGCGAATCTCCATGATTATGCTGCCGATCGTGGGCTTTCAAGTCATCAGTGTCGGCTATTTCCAAGCGGTCGGCAAGCCGAAAATATCGATGCTCTTGAGCCTTTCGCGGCAAGTGCTGTTTTACATCCCGGCCCTGCTGATACTGCCTGGTTTTTTCAAGTTGGAAGGCGTCTGGGCCGCCATGCCTGTCGCCGATGCCTGTTCCGTCCTGCTCACCGGCGTCTGCTTCTTCCGCGAACAGCGGCATTTGCAGAAGAGTCATGAGGCGGGATATACCGCGGATGTAACTCCATTTTAAGGTGTAATCTCCTTGCCTGAAGCGTCACGTCGTTTCAGGAAATGGTCGAGACAAATGATCTGTGGATCGAAGAGGGATTGCAGCGGATCGCGGCCGCGTGTGAAAGGCAACGTCAACAGCCGCTTGCGGTCGCCGAGCGGCTTGGGCAATTGATGGGAGAGAACCCTCGGGCGGCAGGCTTGTTTCGCGCGCATGTCAAGACATCGTCCGACGCCCGAGCACTGTCGCAGCGGAATTGGTTGCTAACACTTGACTGAATATTCAAGCCCGTCGTCCAACGGAAGATAAACCGATATAAATCCGTTTGCCGGATCACGCATAAAGTCCAAATACCCAGCCATAAGCGCGGGGAACAGGGCAACATCGTCGGCCAGAACAACCGATCCGGGCTTGAGACCGGCCGACGTCATATTCAGCACATCCAGGTAAAGCTCTTTCCAGCCGTCAAGGAACAACAGGTCGATGGCGCCGCCCGTGTTCCGCAACGTCTCTCTCGCATCACCAGTGCGAATTTCGGCGTATTCAGAAAGACCAGCCTCGGCAAGATGCCGGTTGGCCTTGGTTACTTTACTCGGCTCAAGTTCTGAACCGATAACAAGCCCACCACCGTTGTCACGCAAGGCGGCGGCAAAGTAGATCGTCGAAATGCCAAACGATGTGCCAAACTCAACGACACGTTTGGCGGCGGTGGAACGCACCAACTCATAAAAAAATATTCCAACATCTCTGGATACCGGCAATAGGGCATCCTTCAGCAGAACAGCCTTCTGTTGAGCCGTGGCCGACTCTGAAGCGGGAGAACTGAAAACCCGTTGGATAATTTCATCATCGTTGGCGTCGGCCTGTGTATGCAGCCGTTCTAAAACATCCTGAACTTTTGGTGACAATAGCGTCTTTGACATATATTTCCTCGTGATAATGGGCCTTTATCTATAATTCATTCGTCGAGCCGGAAGGTATACATGAACCGGATTTGGCGTCATGCCGTCAATATGAATCCTGCGCGTGTGGACGTGAATGAAAATAGAACGTAAAAGATCACCGGCCCGCGCAAGGTCCAGCCCGTTTTGGTAAAGAAGTCGTTGGCCCAGAGGATTTTGATATGATGTTTTACGAATTCGTGCCAGGTGACGCCGCCGCGTTTTGACCCCGGATCAAAGCCATGTTTCAGAAGGATGTTGCATACGGTTGTTTTGCAGATTTTACGGATGCCCAGCTTCTTGAGTTCACCAAGGATGCGTCCCAATCCCCAGTCATTATCCTTCGCCATCTGGATCACCAATTCCCGTATTTCCTCAGGCGTGCGTGGCCGGCCTGGCTTAGCTGTTCTCTTATACCGAAACCCATTTTCATCACTCAACCATCTGGCAAAGGTCCTGGGCGTATTGTCTGCACGATCAACAGAATGCGTAGACTCGCTCTCCTACCAGATCGCAGCGCTCGCGGGCTCGCGCTTTGTGTTAACCAGCCAGTCGAAGTTTCGGACATCTGCTAAAAAAGTCTCTGGGTTAACAGCCAAAATCTCTTGACTGTTAACCCGGCAGTCGCAGTTGTGCTACGGGTTGGGATCGATTTTTCACCAATCGAATGAGACTCAAAATCAATAAGTCCCTTGTGCGAAAGCAGTTAAGAGAACCGTAAAAGAGAGAGTCTTTACGAAGAACCACTTGTCAAAGCCCCAAACCCTAATTAAACTGAAAAAACTACCTTCCCCGATAGCTCAGTTGGTAGAGCAAGCGGCTGTTAACCGCTTTGTCCAAGGTTCGAGTCCTTGTCGGGGAGCCTTACAGTTTACCAGCTTTTCTGCGGCATATCCAACCTAAAAGTGGTCAGGAGGTGGCTGCGGTGGTCACACCATAAAACAAAAGAAACACCCTTCCAGAAGTGCAGGCGGCAAAAACCATCCATCTTGCACCAGCATACAGTGAGGAAGTGTTGCTAGTTACCATAAGGTAGTCCATAGATAGGTTGCGAACCAGATTTCATTCCCACCAGAAAGCGGGCTTGATTGGAATCCGAAAACCCTGTCGTTTCACGAGTTCTCGGATCTTTGAAAGATGAGATGGCAATTTGGGTTTGCCGTGGCAAGAGGCTAGCGAAATTGCATGGCAGTGAAGCGAGCGTATGGATTTTGAAGG
>CAWIRC010000004.1:0-570000 GCA_963838495.1 Pirellulales bacterium
ACTTCTGCCGCTGTTGGACCAGGAGATCCCGGAGTCGCTTGGGTACATCCGCGCCGGTTCGAGCAAGATGGATGCACTGCTTGCGGGACTGCTGAACGTCTCGCGAATCGGCAGCGCTGCCCTGACGATCGAACAACTCGACATGAACCAGATGGTGGCCGAGATCGTCAAGTCGATGGAGTTTCTCCGTCGAGCAGGCAGGGGCGGGCTTGCAAGTGAACGCCTTACCGCCGTGCCGCGGAGACGCCACCCAACTCGGCCAGGTCTTCTCCAACCTGCTCGATAATGCACTGAAGTATCTTGACCCGAGCAGACCCGGGGTCATCCGAGTGTATGCACACCAGAAGCGAAACGAGGTGGTCTACTGCGTGGAAGACAATGGCATCGGGATCGATGCGGAACACCAGAACGCGATTTTCGGGCTCTTCTATCGCCTCAACCCGGATCGAGGTGGTGGACAAGGATTGGGCCTGACCATCGTACGACGATCTCTTGACCGGCAGGGCGGAAAGATCCACTTGGAATCGACGCCCAACCAGGGCAGCAAGTTCTTTGTTTCGCTACCCCCTGCACCGTTGCCCGATTCCGCGGGCTCCAAACTCCATCGACAATCTGAAACCGAGGTCCGACTATGAAAGAAGACACCGTGATCCTGCAGGCCGAAGACGACGACGGGCACGCGACACTGACCCGAATGGCTCTGCGAGAGGTCGGCGTGAACAACGAGATCATTCGATTCAGGGATGGACAGGAAACGGTAGACTTCCTCTTCGGCACCGGCCAGGGACCTTCACGCGAGGCGGACGTCCACTATCTCCTCCTTCTGGATCTGCGCATGCCCAAGGTCAACGGGATTTCAGTCCTTCGACGGATCAGGCAAGACGAGCAACTGCGGCGGATGCCGGTCGTTATACTGAGCACTACCGACAATCCGCACGAAATCAAAACGTGCAAGAGCCTGCATTGTAGTTGTTATGTCGTCAAGGCTGCCGGGTGCGAAGCATTCGCCGCGGCCCTGCAGCAGGTAAAACCTTTCCTTGAGCACCGCCAAACACCACGGACGACGGGCCAAAGCTAGCAATGCCGGCTTTGCTGTCATCGCATGCACGGATTCTGCCAAGAATTGCCCTTGCACTGGACTTGCTTTCTCTGTTAGCCTGCTTCAGAGTATGGCGGAATCCGCAACAGGCTGACGAGTTTCCACAGTCGGATCGCCGAGGACCCAGACCTCAGAACGAGCATTAGCTCAGGGGTGGCCTCCCTGAGTTGGAGAATGAATCCAGATGTCGCACCGTGGCTTGTTTCGGGGTCGATTGTCACGGAGGAATAGCCATGTTGGTTCTATCTCGCAAGCGGGATAGTTCGATCCATATTGGAGCGAACATCCGAGTCACGATTCTTGGGATAAACAAGAATCAGGTCAGAGTGGGGGTGGAAGCGCCGGCGGCCATACCTGTATTGCGCGGAGTTGCTTCCCAAAGGTCAGGCTAGCCTGGAATTGCAGGCCCGCGAGGACGGGTGGCCTTCGGGCAAGAAGCCATTCGAAGTCCTGTTGGTTGAGGACGACCCGGGGCATGCCAAGCTGATTTGCGGGGCGTTCTCGAAGTGCCGCCTACCGAGGCCAATAGACGTGGCCGTTGCCCAGACGGGCGAACTCGCCGCGGAATCGCTCGGCATGGACGGGGGCCAACGCCCGGCTGCCTCACCGTTTGACCTTATCCTCCTTGACATGTATCTGCCGCGAATGACGGGTCTGGACCTTCTCTTGAAGATTCGCACCGACCCGTTTTTGTATTTGACTCCCGTAGTCATGCTCAGTTGCTCCGACGACGACGCTGCCGCAGCGAATTGTCTCGATGCGGGGGCAAACGCCTTTGTGAGCAAGGCCAGAGATCCCGGGGCATTTCGGACTTCAATTGCTCGGATTGCCGATTTCTGGGGCAACGAATCCCGCGTCCCCAGACAAGAGGTTTGCCGCCCGAGATAGCGCGTTGATCTTGCCGATCCCATGGGGCGGCAATGGAGATTCGACCAGGTACGGGGAGTAGCAGGACTAGCGCATGAGCGTGCACCGTGCTGGCGGCTCGGGTCTCAGGGATGAGGCGCTGCAACCTTCAATACAAGGTGCTTCCTGCATCGGCCGAGCGAGAGCCCGCCGCCTTGACGGGCTCTCGTTTTTCGGGAACCAGTCCCGCTGACGATAAATGCGCTAACAGAGGCGGCTCAGGGTAGCAGTTCCTTTACCACCTTCTCGCAAAACGTTTCGTATCCCTGCCGAGCAAGTTCCACCTCCGCAGGCAGATTGTTGATGTGTTCCTCCAAGTTCCGAATCATAGATTCTCCTGTGTCGGGCAACAACGTTCCCTCTGCAATTCGCCTGCGAAGCAACTTGAGTGCGGATTGACATTTATGATACAGAGCATCTAGACCTGCCTTATCACCACACTCCCGAAGGCAAGCCAGGGTATAGCTGACGGTTGCATGGACTAGGAACGGTTCGAACAGATCTTTAGCAGCGTGACGAAACTTTTCCTCAAACCTATTGTAGCGCAGTTCAATCTTTTCTTCCTCTGTCTCTGTTTCCTGCGTTTCAGGGGGTTCGAGGAACGCAAGGTACATCCATACGAGCATCCTATCCCTCTCAAACACGTCCAGGCTATCAAGCAGTTGAAACAGATTATCGGGGGTGCTTCTGTCGGGGTGTGGAGGCAGGGTGACATATTGAATATGGTGTATTAAGAAGTCGGTCATTTGTATGGTTTTCCTCTTTGTTTGTCCGGGATAAGTTCTCGTTCGGTCGCACTGAGCTTCAGTCCGACCCTCTCGCCTGGTGTGCTGTGCTTCCTTCTTGCCATGATTGTGGTTCTCCTCAGCAGTGCGGCTTGTCCGCGTCCGCTGTAGCACCTTGTTAGGTGGTTCCATGTCGATCCTATTGCCGAACGCTATTTTGGAAAGTGCTGTCGAACTTTCGCCGCAATCTGACGATCCGTCATCTTGTCAACTGTTTCAATACCTCCGATACGTCCACCGAGGTTGTTTCTTTCAAGACGTTGTTTCAGTTCGCCCTTTGCCTCACCAGGACCAAATATCAGAATAGATTCTGCATCACGAATAGACGCAATTACCGCATCGTAGTAAATGTTGAGATGTCCCGTAAACGCTCTCTGGAGGCTATCCTCTGCCGGTACTTGCTGTGGTTCATGGGGACCCTTATAAGATGAATCACCAGAACGGCGGTGCTGTTTTTCAACCTTCGATATTATCAGTCCTATCTCTTCCCCTTTGTCTGTAACAGCGACGATAACAGCCTTCCTATGGTCAATCCACAAACCCACGTTTGTTCTCATTGATTTCTCCTATGATTGTTGTCTACTCCTAAAACATTGATTTTGTAAACGCAACTCTTTTCACTACAAGTAGATAGGCTGTCGATAAGTCATTTGAGCCGCCTCATTCATGCCCTTTTCAGCACGAAGTTGGGGAAGTCCTCAAAGACCCAACCATTTTTTAAAGTATGGTAAATCACTCCTAGAAACTTTTTTGCCAGTGCGATGATTGCCTTGCCGGTCCCACGGCGGGCCTGGATCTTGTGGTAGAACCTTGCCAGGTAAGGACTGTACCGCATAGCAATCAAGGAACACTGTACCAACGCAGTGCGGCCCAGTTTCGTACCTCGTTTGGTGATTCTGCCCGAATGTTCGGTTTCGTTCGAGTTGTTCACCCGCGGCACGATCCCAAAATAAGCGGCCAGCTTTCCTACATGCTCAAAGTTCCTGACATCGCCGATGACCGAAAGGAGAATCGTCGCCTCAAGGTCGCCGATCCCCTTGATGCTTTTCAGGTTTGCGTGGCCTTCCAGCTTCGATCCCTCGCTTTTAATGGTCTTGTCCAATTGGGCAATGCTCTCTCTAAGGCCGCGAATCCGGCCCACGATCACTCGCAACTCCACCTCCACCAATGGATCGAATTTCATGCCCAGTATCTCCTGGAACGCCTTTTCGCCGCTAATTGCCTCTTTCGGCAGGTTTATGCCGTGCGCGGAGAGGATGTTGTTGACCTTGTTCTTCAAGGCCGTCCGCTGCTTCACTAACGTGTCGCGCGTCTGCGTCAGGCTGGCGATTTGGGCGTGCAACTTGTCTTTCATCCGTACCTCCGGCAACATTCCCTTCGACGGGTAAAACGCCAACGTCCGGGCGTCGTGGCGATCGGTTTTCTTCAGCGATTGGCGGATCAGGCGAAACTGGCTGGGATTCACAACTACCACCCGAGCCGCATGGGAAATCACGGCGTCGTAAAATAATCGTGTGTTTCCCGTAACTTCCACCGCCAATTCATCCGTCTGCCGCAGCCTCCGCAAAAACAGAGGTAACTGCGTTAGCCGATACTCGCTCGTGTATTCCCTCCCGTTTTCCGCGATCACACATGCCGTAAAACAATTCCGATGCAAATCCACTCCAATAAACCGAGTCATCACTACTCCTCCTCAAAGAAATGGTTAAAAAACGAGGTGGAGTAGACAAGCTCTGCGGCGGTCACCATTCTCCTATTCGAGGTCGCCTTTCGGGCCTCACGGTGGCGCTTCGGCCACAGGTCTGACCAATCTCCTTTACGAGGTCTTTGCCTCAAATAACCAATACAGCCTGTGACCCGTCTACTCCGGAAAACTTCCATTTTCCAGAGTCTACCGCCTCAGAGAAATTAATTCATACCATCTCCTTTGTCTATTAGCTCCACCTAACACTACACGTTGTGCGCACATCCTTGTGCCCAAGGAGTTCCTGCACGGTACGGATACCGCTCCCATCAATTTAGCGCATTGCCGCCGGGTGTCAAGATACGTTCCAAATCTGATATTCTCACCTCAATGTTATGCAATGTTGCTAGCCTCTTCCCACGGCAAACCCAAATTGCCATCTCATCTTTCAAAGATCTGAAAACTCGTGAAACGATAGGGTTTTCGGATTCCAATCAAGTCCCCTTTCTGGTGGGAATGAAATCTGGTTCGAAACCTATCTATGGACTACCTTATTGTAACAAGCAACTCTTCATCACCGTATACTGGTGCAAGATGGGTGGTTTTTTTACCGCCCGCGCTCCTCGAACGGTATTTCTTTTGTTTCATGGTGAGACCACCGCAGCCACCACCTGACCACTTTCGGGTTGTATATGCCGCATGGAGACGGTTAAACTGTAAGGTCATCGGGAGGATTGTGTCGGGTTGCAAACCGGAGAATAAAGCGGTTCGGGCCGGTTCGGGAAGTTAATCACCTTTTACCCTGACCGGTCGGGGCCGACCCGCATAACGAAAGGCGAAGTCATGTCAGAAAAACTCGAAGCCCTACAGCGGCTTATTGCTGCGATCAAGACGTATACTGAGGATCGGGAGACGAGCGTACCGGATGAACCGGTGATTCCCGAACCGATCAACCAGGGGCATCCCATCCACAACGCTGTTGTGGAAGTACAGAAGCATTACGGTGGCAAGCTTCCCGTTGAGGGTGGAGCGTGGGAGGCGTGGCGGTGGCTACTCTGGTATTCCAGAGCCAAGGGAAACGAAGGGCCGTTTGAACAAGCGAACAAGGCATATCACTACGCGGACGAACTACATACATGGGCCGAAGCAAAGTTGCGGGAGCTTACCGAGCAGTTCCAGGCCGACGGCCAGCTGTGGCCAAGCAGCGTAAAGTGGAGTCCCCGCGAGCTGGCTGACAAGCACGGTGTCGATGCCGGGGCATTGCGAAAGCGCCTTGACTGTTGGCGGTATGCGCATGACGCGGGGTATATCGAGGTTACCAACCCGGCTAGGAACCAGCCCAAGTACCTGTACAACGAATCGGCCGTCATGTCAGTAATCGAGTCTCTGAAGTCTCGGCTCGCTGGACGAAAACGGGCAGCAAACGTCCAACAGAAAAAAGTCTAACGCCGCCTTCCTCCATATTTTCCGGGGGCTCTTGTAGCCCGTTTTTTCCAACAGACGGGCTTCTACAATACGGCATACGTCGCCCCGTGTATTCTTTGGGACATGGCGACCAGACTTTGCGATTACTCGGTTGATGATCTTCGGGCTATGCTCAGGGCGACCGAAGTTTCCGTCGGTACCGATTCTGCCAGTGCAGGAATCATCCGTAGTGAATTGAAACGAAAGTTGGAGCAGGAGGAAACCCAGGCACGAACAGCTGATTCAACAAAAACGAGGAGAGCCACCTCATGATAGCGCCTGCCTCGCCGTCCGATCCTTGCCCCACCGATGCCCTCGATAGTGTGGTTGAGTACCATGTCGATCCCAAAGCCCAGCCCGGCAATGTGGTCCCCGTCTTGGCTCGAATGTTGATTGACTTGTCGCGGTGCAGATGCGCCGCTGAATCCCACAATAAAACGAGCGGCCCTAGTCCGGCTGCCCGTTTCTGTGATCCGATCTCTCTCAACTCAGTGTGTCAAGAGGAGGTGACGTAATGTCGAAATCTAGGGTAACACCTTTTCACTGCGAAGGCAAGGAGTGCATCGACCTAGCGGAACAGTTCGGCCGTCAGTTTCGGGTTGAATATGAGGAAAGCTACTTTACTCAATACGGCCCTCATGCCCGAGTGGATGATCCCTGGCTAAAGATTATCCCATGCCGGGCCGGTCATATCTGCCCGTGGGGCGGATCGATGTTGGCCGCAGTAACAAACAAAGCCGGCCCCATTGCCCGAAAGCTGGCCGCCCTGCCCAGCGTTACTCTCTGGCAAGATGGTAGCGACGGCGTGACCATCCTTTTCGACGTGAGCGACTTCGCGGCGGTGCCCAAGCTGATGCGCCCCCGCCGATGCCGCCGGCTGAGCCCAGAGCGACGGGCCAAACTCTTGGAGGCAGGGGCCAAGTATCGGTTTATACACGGGGTACAGGCGTGCCCCGAGCCCCGATGTTGTGTGCCGACGGGATTGGACGGCCTGGGGGCCACCTCGGAAGATCCTCGCATTTCTGGGGCTCAGGAGTCAATTCTATATGAGGGAGGCACGCTACTGCCTTGAGACTTTCCTGGTCAACCGGCCAGACGGGAGATGGGTCCGGTGACAGTGTACGTCGAATAACGGTAAAGCGACATTACGTACGTCAGAAAAGAAGAAAAGGACTATAGCTGGTCATTGAACAAAAAGTGTGGGCTGAGCTGAATAAAACTTCCCATTACGAAAGTGAGTATAGCAAAATGGATGAAAATCAATGGGTTGATACTAACTCTAAGCTGTTACTGAGTGCAAACGAAGCAGCAAGTACCCTCTCAATCTGCCCTCGTACACTCTGGGGACTCACACAGCCCCGGGGACCAATTCCAGCGGTCAGAATAGGCAATCGTTGCCTCTATTCACCCGAGGCCCTGCGCCAGTGGATTATGAAGCAAAGTGGCGGGGATAATGGAGGGTGCAGCGATGAGTAGGCCGTCCTCAACCTGGCAAAGGGTCAATAAGCGGTGGCCGTGCCCAATCTGCGGCAAAGCTGATTGGTGTATGTTTGCCGGTTCAGAGAATTCACCCGAGGCAGTTATCTGCGCCGGATCGAATCGTTCAAGCGCTGCGGAGAAGCGGGCTGGTTGCACCACCTGCGTAATGATGGCCCAACATGGTCGCCCCGTGTCCGCAAAATCGAATTGAGCGCGGCGCGGATAGGCGCGGAGAAAACAACCGACTTCTCCAAATTGGCGGCAGACTATCAGCAAACGGTGAAGCCCGAGGCCCTCGACAGACTGGCACATTCCCTTGGGTTAAGTGCCGAGAGTTTAACGCGGTTGGGCATCGGCTGGTCGGGAAAACATCGGGCGTGGGCTTTCCCGATGCAAAACGCCGGCGGCAACGTGTTGGGAATCCGATTGCGATTACCCGGCGGCGAGAAGCTAAGCGTCAAAGGCGGCCGGGAAGGGCTGTTCATTCCCAAAGACATTGGCAATTATGTACCACTTCTAATTTGTGAAGGTCCGACTGATACAGCGGCATTGCTCGACTTAAATTTTTTAGCGATTGGTCGGCCTTCGTGTTCTGGCGGCACAAAGTTGATTGTTTATTTTATTCAAAAAGTGAAGCCGCCTAATGTGGTCATAGTTGCCGACGCCGACACGCCAGGGCAGCGCGGAGCGGAGAATCTGGCAGCCGTTTTAGTATCTTACTGCAAAGCGGTACGGATCATCTCGCCCCCAACTGGCGTTAAAGATGCAAGGCAATGGAAACAATACGGAGCAACGACGGCCGAAGTACGAGCAGCAATTACTGCTGCTCCGGTTCGGAAGTTACGGATTTCGATTTGCACTAGAAAGGGAAGGCATCGTGAAAAAGGAAAAAAGAAATGGACTGCTGATTGATTTTGTTCGCAGCGGCCGCAACGGCTGCGGCACATTGATGGCGAAGATTGCCGACGAAGTTATCCATGTCGAAAACTTGAACATTAGCAAGAGCAAGGCGCGATTGGATTTTGTCGCTAAGGTTTGTAAAGGCCGCGATGGAATTGATCGGCAGGTGGTGGAATCCAAGTTGCTACAATTGGCGGCCGACCTGGCAATCAAGCCCGAGACCGCAGCAGAGTCGGTGGGAAAGCCCGACCCGGCAGCGCTCTTGGAAAAGATGCCCAAGGCGGCACGCGCCGAAGCCAAAGCAATGTTGAACGCGCCCAACCTAATACAGAGCGTTGTGAAGGATATTGGACTGTTGGGCGTGGCCGGCGAACAGAAACTTGCGGCGACGGTGTACCTTGTTGGTACATCGCGGTTACTGCCTGAACCATTGGCGGCGATCGTGCAAGGTCCATCATCTTCGGGCAAGTCTTACGTGATTCGGAAGACAGCAAGCTTGTTCCCTCCCGAGGCGGTTATTGTCGCCTCGCAATTGACTCCGCAATCACTGTTCTACATGGAACCGGGAAGCCTGGTTAACAGATTCATCGTGGCAGGCGAGCGTAGCCGGCTGGAAAATGATGTTACAGCAGAAGCGAGCACGGGCATTGCGCGAAATGATTTCCGAAAAGAGGTTGAGCAAGCTATTACCGATCAAGACAGACGGCCAATTACAAACAGTCTTGGTCGAACAGGATGGCCCGATAGCCTACATCGAAACAACGACGTTGACGCAGCTGTTTAACGAAGACGCGAATCGGTGTATCCTGTTGACTTCCGATGAACGGCCCGAGCAAACACGCCGCATCCTAGCGACCCTGGCGGGCGTGTACGCCCATGGCGCGACGATTGATCGGCAACGAATCATCGACCGACACCACGCGCTGCAACGGATGCTCCAACCCCATACTGTGCTGGTCCCCTACGCTGAGATATTGGCTGAAGCGATGGGCAGCTATCGCGTGGAGGCGCGTAGAGCGTATCCGCAAGTGGTTTCGATGATTCAAGCGTCGGCACTTTTACACCAGCGGCAGCGGCAGATAAACAGCGATGGCCGACTGTTGGCGACTGCCGACGATTATCAGTTGGCGCGGCACCTGCTTGGGCTGCCGATGGCGCGGCAGTTGGGCGGCCGGATATCCGAACCAGCGATGCGATTCCTCGAGCGTTTGCGGGAATGGTTTGGCCCGGAAGAAGTCTTTACGACCCCCGACGCGAAGCGGAAGGAAAGTCGGTCTAAATCATCGGTCTATGCATGGCTGGCTGAGCTTCACGAAGCCGGTATGGTGGATAAGGTGGAATCGCAGCACGGCAACAGGGCGGCCCAATGGCGACTATCCAGCAATCGCCCCCGATCCCGACGCGGCGGCGGTATTGCCCCCGGTCGAAGACATATGTTCCTGATTTTGGGTTGGAAGCATGGACACAAGCGATAACTCGAAATGGGATAGTAGGTTGGGTTTCCAACCCTGGTTTTGAAAACAATCTGGAAACAGAACACAATTGGTTTTGGTTCCCTATTTCCAGATTGTTTCCAGAATGGCACCTGGAAACGGAACGTTATGAGGCATAAAAGGTTAGTTCTTGTTTCCAGGTTTCCACTAGAAAGATGATAGGTGTAAAGTGTATGACCTGGCAAAGATATTCGGCAACGGTACGACGACGGTCTCGGAAGCGATGATGCCCGAGACAGAGGCGACGATCAGCGCGGATACAGCAGATAATGATTTTCCCTTGTTCCCGATCCCGAGGCCCAACTCTGCCGACACGGCGGTTTGGGATGATGCAATTGACCCGCCCCCGCCTTGCCCAATGTATAACGGATAGGAGTTTGGAGGTGTAAGAATTGCGATCCACCCACGGCGGCCTTACTATTGTTGGAACGGGTGAAGAAACTGCGGGCAAGAAATCTGCCCTCTAGTATTGCGCTAGTTGCATTGAATTCGGCAAGGTCGTAATGTCGTTCGTTTAATCAACACTTACAAGGTAGCCATTCAGTTGAAAGGAAAGTTAAAGTGGGTAAAATAAAATTGCGAAAAATACTGGCATTTCGCGAAAGAATTATTGTTGACAATAAGTCAACATGATTATACACTTACTACCATGAAAAGAAAAACTCTACAACTGACCGACCAATTACGCAAGATTGTGCGGGACGCCGGCTTAACATTGGGCCAAATTTCCCGCGAGGCAGACGTGGACAAAACGGCTTTGTCTCGTTTCCTGAATTGCGAGCGTGGTGTATCGTGCGAAATGATGGATAAACTCGGAAAATACCTGGGACTACGGATTGTTGTCGGCAAGTCCCGAAAGAAGAAAGGCAAGTAAACCATGGCGTCTATATCAAGAGACCCCGGCGGACAGCGGCGGATTTTGTTCGTTGCCCAAGATGGATCAAGAAAAGCGATTCGTCTCGGAAAAGTGCCACAAAGAGACGCAGAGACAATCAAGCGGCGCGTAGAACAGCTTATTGCCGCTAAATGGCTGAATGTCCCGGTTGACAATAATCTTGCCTCTTGGCTGACCGGAATCGGCGATGATCTTCACCAAAAGCTGTCTAACGTGGGCTTGGTGGAACCACGCAAGGCGATAATGCTAGCCGGGCTGTTGGATGCCTTTTCGGCGGCTAATCCCCATGCCAAACCCGCAACGCTGGTCGTTTGGGGACAAGTAGCCCGGTGTCTAAAGGAACATTTTGGCGAAGATCGGCAATTACGCACTATTGGACGGCCAGAGGCCGAGGGTTTCCGTCAATGGCTCGTTGATGAAAAGCTAGCAGCGACAACGGTAGGCAAAAGGCTCCAATTCGCCCGGCAAATGTTTAGCTATGGTGTGCGCCGTGGATGGATCGAACGCAATCCCTTTGAAGGCATATCACATAAGGGCGGCGACCCGAGAAAACGACAGCAATACATTAGCGTGGAGGAAACCAAAAAACTGATCGACGCGGCACCCAATTGGATATGGCGAACCATCATTGCCCTGTCTCGATATGGCGGCCTTCGATGCCCTTCGGAAACCTTGAGCCTAAAACTAGTCGGCCTGGATTGGGAACGTGGTTCGATAACCGTTATGTCGCCCAAAACCGAAGGACACGGACAAGGGCAGCGGGTTATCCCGATGTTTGCCCGGTTGCGGCCATATCTGGAGGAAGCTTGGACTATGGCCCGAGAGGGACAAACCAATGTGATCCCAGAGGATATGTACCTACCGGCAGCACACGGCCCACGCGGTTGGGTAAATTGTAATCTGCGGACTACGTTTGAGAAAATCGTCAAGAGAGCGGGATTGGAAGCTTGGCCCCGATTATTCCATGCCCTACGGGCAAGCTGTGAAAGCGACCTGGCCCGGGAGTATCCAATCACCACGGTGTGCAAGTGGATTGGCAACACGGTATCTATAGCGGCACGGCACTATGTCCAAGTGACTGACGCCGATTTTCATAGGGCATCCGGCGCGGTGCAGAATCCGGCGCAGCAAGTGCATGGAATGGGTTGCAAGGTGTCGCAACAGAAAAACAAAACCCCCGCAATTGCCGAGAATTGCGAGGGCATGCGACACTGTACAAGTGTCAAGGTGGAGGCGGCGGGAATCGAACCCGCGTCCCGCGACATTTCCATGCTGGTTTCTACGCGCGTAGTCGGATGATTTAAGCCTTCGCCGCTTAATCCCCAACCGACGGGGTTTTTAAACGGCTAGCCGGGCACTTTTTTAATCCCGGGCGTACCCAACGTTGACCCGGGACGATCCGGAATTTGTGACCAGCAGTCGGACCTCTCCGGCGGAGGCCCTCAGCCGGGGTTGCCTTTATTTAGGCAGCCATTGCGAGTGGAGACTCGGCAATTAATTAGGTGGTCGGCTTTTATCGTGGCCTGCTGACCAACCACGGCACGCCGCCCGCACTTCAACCTGTCCGGTCGAATCCAATTCGCCCCCAGTTTTTGAGTTTTCAGTTATCAGTATTCAGTTTTCTGTGGTAATCATTCAATGTCAGAAAAGACTTAACGCCTTGCCATCGATTCTTAATAATATTATAAGCATAATATGCCTAAGATAAAAAGGGGGCGCATCCTTGTGAAGTATAGTCGAAAACTGGCCAAATTCATAGGCGTTTATTAATGAAATTCACTGGGATTTAGCCATGAAAGTCCTTGCATACACTATCGCTGTGCTGATATTTCTCATCAACCAGGCACGCGCGGCTGAGAAGATGAACGTGCTTCTTATCATTTCCGACGACCTGCGCTGCGAGTTGGGATGTTATGGGAGCGCCGATGGCCAAGACGCCGAATCTGGACCGGCTGGCCGCATCTGGTGTGCGATTTGATCACGCATATTGCCAGTTTCCGCTCTGCAATCCATCGCGGAGTTCGATGCTTACCGGGCGGACGCCCGCCACGACCGGAGTAATTGGCAACCGCACGTGGTTCGGCGAGGCCCATCCCGATTTTGTCAGCCTGCCGAAGTATTTCAAGGCCAACGGTTATTTTACCGCTCATGCCGGCAAGATATTCCACGGCGGCATCGACGACACCGACGCCTGGACCGAGGGCGGGCAGGTTCGCACCCTTGCCGGCCAGCCGGCCCCGGCCCCAGCCAACGCCGGCGCAGGCAGGGACTCGCGCGGCGCACGCGGCGAAGAAGGCGAAGGCGACGAAGCCGCGCCGCCTCCGGGCGGTGGGCCGGGTCTCACAAAAGAGCAGCGATCGGAACCGGTGGGTAGTGCTGAAAGGGATGGGCGAAACCCACGGCGACTACAGGACGGCCGACAGGACGATAAAATATCTCCGCGATCACAAGGACGAACCGTTCTTCATCGGCTTCGGACTGGTGAAGCCGCACAGTCCGCCGGAGGCGCCGCAGAAATTCTATGACCAGTGGGACTTGGACAAGATACCGTTGCCGGCCGATTTTGCCCCTCGTCCGACGGTGCCGCCCGGTTTTCCGGCGGGCTCGATTCGTCCGAAGAACGCCGACCTTTTTATCAACCGCGAGGCAAAGCCCGAGGAAGCCCGGCAGATGATCCGTGCTTATCTGGCCGCAACGGCGTTTACCGATTGGAACGTGGGCCGCGTGCTGGCCGCCCTGGATGAACTGGGCCTGCGCGAAAAAACGATCGTCGTCTTCTGGGGCGACAACGGATATCAACTCGGCGAAAAAGGCAAATGGTCCAAAGCCGGTTCGCTGTGGGAACAGGGGAGCCGGATTCCATTTTTCATCTGCGACCCGCGGGCAAAGGGCAACGGGAAGGCTTGCCCGCGCATTGTGCAGATGATCGACCTATATCCCACTTTGGCCGAGTTGTGCGGGCTCCAACAGCCCGCAGGGCTGGAAGGGCGGAGCCTGGTTCCGCTGCTTAACGATCCGTCGGCCCCTTGGGATTACCCCGCTTACTCTATATGGAGTGAGGACGGCATCCATTTTACCGGCGTCATGGTCCGCACGGGGCGCTGGAAATATGCCGAATATTACGGTCGCGGGGCAGGGGCCATGCTTATCGATCCTGAAAAGGACCCCACTGAGAACACAAATCTCGTCAATGACCCGGAATATAGCGACGTGGTAAAAGAGCTTTCCGCGCTAGTAAAACAATATGCCGCAGGACATATTCCGGAGTGAATTGGATCGAACATCTATTTGCCCCAGTTTTCATAATTTGAAAGAAACATCATTTGCAGCATAATTATTTTGCTTTCACCCCCCTTTTCAAAATAATGGCATCTATGGCAAAATGGCTGGATTCACCATTTGTCGAACCCAATCCGACTGGGTATAAGACAGTATTTTTAGCTATTGGAGTTTTTCATGTTTAAGAACTTTAATCCTTCGCTGCTTGGCTTATCAGGACACCAAAGCGAGGTTATCGAGCTGGCCCTGACCTATGGCTTTACAGGAATAGATCTGAACATAGCTGATTTTGCCGCCCGGGTGAGGCTGAAAGGCCTGCCCTATGCCCGGCGCCTTATCGACAGCGCAAGAATTCGCATCGGCACTTTCCAATTGCCCATCGACTACGATACCGACGAAGAGACCTTCCGCAAGGATTTGAAAAAGCTCCAGGAATATGCCGACGCGGCCGCGGCCGTAGGCTGCAACCGGTGTTTTACCGTACTGAGTCCGGCCGGCGACAAGCGGCCGTATCACGAGAACTTCGAGTTTCATCGCCGGCGTTTCCAGGAAATCGCCGCGGTGTTGAGGTCGGTGGATATCAACCTGGCCCTTGGATTCCAGGCCGCCGAATATCTGCGCCGCAACCAGGCATTCCAATTCATCCACGATCTCGACGCCCTGACCCTGCTTTTAAACATGATCGACTCGGCAAATGCGGGGCTTTTGCTGGACGTATGTGATATATTCGCCAGCGGCGGTTCGCTGGAATCGATCCGCAAGATTCCGCATCGCCAGATCGTGGCGGTGCAGATTGCGGAATTGCCGGCGCAGACGCCGTTGGCGGAGTTGGACGAAAAATCCCGCCTTTTGCCCGACGCTCAAAACGGCCGGATCGGCGTCTCCGCGATTCTTTCATACCTGGCCGAGATAGGATACGACGGGCCGGTCACGGTAAAACCCTGCCGAACGGTGTTCCCATCACGGCGCCGGGACACAATCGTAAAAATGACCAGCGAGTCGCTGGATAAAGTATGGCGCGAAGCCGGCCTGCCCACCCCCTCCCGCTCGTTCGTCGCCGCCGCCCACGAATAAATCATTTTGCGGTCGCTTGCGGATGGAGCATCCATTATAATTTGTAGCAGGCGCACTTCAGTGCCGCCCTTCGCCCGGTCGGTGAATAACCTCATCTAAAAAACGCCACAAACGGCACCTGGAGTGTGCCTATTACACTGCGATGTTTTATTGGGATAACGGTCTTGTGCTGAGCAAGGCCCGGCTGGCGATCGATTTTCGCCGCCGGCAGCCGCGGGCATTCATTTCCCATGCCCACAGCGATCACATCGCCCGGCACGAGCTGGCCCTTTGCACCCCTGCTACCGCGGCGCTATACCAGTTGCGGCTCGGCCCGCACCCCACCTTGACCATGCCGTACCGGCAGACGATCGACTGGGGCGGGCTGAAATTAACCGCTTATCCGGCGGGGCATTGCCTGGGTTCGGCCATGCTCTTGGCGGAGGACGGCGATCAAACGCTGCTTTATACCGGGGATTTCAAACTTGGCCGGTCGGCCACGGTCGAACCCGCCGAATTGCCCCGCGCCGATATCCTGGTGATCGAAAGCACCTACGGCACGCCGCAATATCGAATGCCGCCGCGCAAAACGGCAATCGAACAACTTGTCACTTTGGTCCGGCAGGCCCTCGACGACGGCTCCTTGCCGGTCATCCAGGCATATATTCTGGGCAAGGCCCAGGAAGTAACGCGGATACTGACTTCCGCCGGCATTCCCGTGCTGCAGCATCGCAAAATCTTCGCGGTCAGCCGGATATATGAAGAGTTCGGGGTATCATTGGGCGGTTTCGAGCTTTTCACCGGCCAGGTTCCGCAGGGCTGGGCTTTGATCATTCCGCCCGGCATGGGCTGGGTGCACCAATCGGGCAGGCAAGTCAGTTTCGCGGCAACGGGCTGGGCCCTCGATCCGCGGGCGAAATACCGGTTCGGGGTAGATCACGCCATTCCGCTTACCGATCATGCCGATTACGATGAACTGCTCGAGGCCGTAAGCCGCGTCGCGCCCCGGGTGGTTTATTGCACGCACGGCCCGGAAAGTTTCGTAGAACGCCTGCTCGAAGCGGATTTCGACGCCCATCTGCTTGGCCGCCCCACCCAAAAACGCCTGTTTTAATGATGTTTAATTCCTTTAGTATAGCGAGTCAAATTCTCATGGCACCAACTCAAACCGATGACAAAAATTCAAAAATGCCCGAATCTTGGTCGGGCATAGTGCGGGACGCGTCGCTGCGCAATTTAGCACCGGACAAAGGCTACATCGCCGATGAAAAAGCCCGGCAAAATCTCTGGGAAAAATGGCGCGGCGATCAAAATGAAGCGCCAAAAATCGATTTCGCCATAGAAATCGTCCTGGTTGCCACCGCGAGCGGCCCGAACCGGATGTTCGGCAATCCAAGACTTGACAAGGAAGGGGCGGTAACGTTTATTCCGGCCGCTACGTTATTGGCCGGTCCCGGATTCGGCTACTTATTGGCAAGGCTGTCCATCGAAGGCGTCAAGAGCATAAATCGAAAACCATTTTCTCAGTAAATCGGAGACAGGCCATATAAACGCCGAGGGGCGGCAGTTTTTGGCTGCCGCCCCAAGGGTCGTTAGGTAAAAAATCGTACTTGTCGCAATTTAGAAAATGTATTGCAGGTACACCGTGATGTCGGTCTGCTCGGACTTGACCAACACGCCGTTGCTATTAGATCCATCGGCAAGTATTTGATCACCTTGTACAACGAGCAGTCTCTCAGTACCAGTGGTGCGGATACGATAGTAATCAGCCTTTAAGCCAAGATCCCAATGGCAGTTAAGAGGGACATCGGCACATAGGGCTAAATGTATTGTGTCTCCGCCCGTGCTATCCATTTTGTAACGGTGATAACCATAGCGATAATAGTAATCGAGATGTTCATCGACACTATAGCCGCCGGTTGCACCCCAATCAAATTGGAACATCAAATTGATCGGCGGGCGGCATTCCCGCTCAATGCATCTGCGCAGTTGAAAACCGATAAAACCTGTGTAAAATTGTTGGTTTTCAGTGCCTATGTCGCCCTGGTTTGCGAACGGTCCATCGGGCGGGACGAGTTGTACAGTGCCGTAGGCTGTCATGTCTAATCGCTCCCACCGGAAACCGGCCAAAGGCCAAACTTCAATCGGCATGCCCAGAATGCAATCGGAATATTTATAGTCCGCTTCCAAGTTGAGTTGCTGTCCGTCATTCCATCGTGTTGCAGAATGTGATAGGCTATCCAGCCGGGTGGCATTGTTTCTTGGAGTGTCAATGTTCCAGTCGTAGTCGTATATGCCGCCATCGATGTGCTGGGCCATGGGCACCAACCATTCGAGGTGGACGTCCCATTGGCAACTCTGGACTCCCACCTTAATACCCGTCCACGTTGAGTTCAAGGAATAGTCGAGCTTACTCTCCGGGGCATAAGGAGCGGCGAGACCTTGCTCACCGGTGGGCCATGAACCAAACTGTCGAGCTGTGTAGCCAAACATCCGCTGGATTTCATAGTCAACGTACCACCAGCGGCAGGCACAACAGCAGCAGCAACACCCGTTCTCGGTCGTGCAATTCTGCGGGCAAATTGAATTTTCGACGCAGGGGGGTTGTGAGACAGTCGCAGTTTTCTGATCGCTGGCTGCGGCCGTCCCTTCGCTCTTATCCGCGGATACATAGTAAATGCTGCCAGCCTGGGCAAGACCTATCTGGCATACTAAAATGACGACTGCCGACAAAAGCAGTACACGTCGCACAAAAGTCTCCATGATTTGTCCTCCTTAACCTAAAGACAGTAATTATCGCGCCAGGTCTTTTTATTTGATTCGGCGGAAAGTCGAGATAATGTGACAATCTCAAAAACAAGTAAAATGTCTTCTCTATATTACCGTTATGATACGACCGTCATAGTTTGCGCCTTGGTTAATGTCTAATCCACGGCCATGCTTCTCCACCACGATCGTTCCCCGGCCCAAGATTTCAGGAGTCGCTTAAAGACGTCGTTTGGCGTATCGGCGGGGCATGAGTTAACGATCGAATAGCCCGCCGGTGTGTTGGTTCAGCGCCAAAATCGGAAATGTTTACCCAGTCTCATATATTCATTTCTGGTTGGGCAATACACGTTAGAAAGATGGGGAGAATACATTTCCCGTCCTGCCCAGGAATAAAAAGTGAGAAAGTTTACACAACCGGCATATCAATGAGGTTTATTCGAAACTGTGCATATAGCCTATTTTTTCATTTATTCGCAAACTTTTCATGTAAAAAAACATCGAGTTATTATTCCCAGTCATCCCATTTTATTTGCAAAAGTGTCCAGCTGGCAAAAGTGCATTGCCAACTATAAAAAACATGATCGACGCAACTTCTTCATTGATTGATACTTACACACTAAGTTTAGCTCCGTAATGCACATAATTGAACAATCCTTACTTACAAACTGTTAAAAATTCTTGACCGGACATTTCAGGATTAATACAATTTCGCAACTTCACTTATTTTAATACCTGTGCGGTTCACGTTTGTTATGTGAAGCGGGGGAAGTGTATCGGATTACCTGTGCGGTTTGTTCTCACTCTGTTTTTCTAAGCAATCTATTTCTGAGGAGATTTAGTCATGAAGTACCTGTTGATGACTCTCGCCGTTTTATTGATTTTCTCTGCCCCAGTATTAGCCGATCAAGGAAACCTGTCCCGACAACAGTTGGCGAAAATGGGACTTTCGGGCATGAGCGTCATGAATGATCTGCAAGGCACATCCGTTCGAGGCATGGGATGTGTCTTTGTGTCCGGGAGAAGTGTAGCTGTTCTTTTAGGAAGCAGCGCTGTCAGTGGCTTTAGCGCTACCGGCGGACAGCTTGCCGTCGGCTCTTCGGCGTCTTGCGTAGCACTAGTTTCCGGTGGTTGTTTAGTAGCTGTCTCATCTTCATCTGGCCGCGCCATTGCAGTGCTCCACTGAATCTAAATGCAATTGTTCGTATAAACAAAACAAATGCGTTTTATCAAGATTTGTCTAATTTAGCGAACGATTTGAGTTGCGAATTACATGGATCGTAAATTCCAAGTACTAATATGGATAATCTTAAATCAAGAAACTGTGGAAATCACATGATTCGTATGAGATACGCGGTCCAATCTTCATGCGAATTATGACAAAGTAATGTGGTGTAACATTATTTTTATGTTTGTTTAACCTTATAGTTGAGGAGTTTGATCATGAAATACCTGTTGATGACACTCGCCGTTTTAGTGATTTTCGCCGCGCCGGTTTTAGCCGATCAGGGCAATCTGTCCCATAATCAATTGGCCAAACTGGGCCTCTCGGGCATGTCCGCCATGAGCGATGCTCAAGGCCAGGCTGTTCGCGGCATGGGTTTTTGTTTCACCAAAAACACTGTTAATGTTTCTGGCAATGCCCAGGTTGCACTGTTATGCGGACCTGTTTCAAACGCCGGATATAACGCCACGGGGACCAAATGCGCCCAAGGGACGGGATTTGCCACCACTTCATTGTGCATTGAAGGTTGTCCGGTCATTACAGTAAGCGCTTTCGTTTGCTCCAAAGCGTCTGCAAGGTAATTGTGACCAGTTGCGCGTTTTAACGCTGGACCGCACTAGTCGCGTAACTTCGCAGATTTTAGGCAGTATTTTCGAAATGCCCCATGCCGATAGGCATGGGGTATTTCTTATAGAAAGGCAAAGAACGGCACAACGGTTTTTAAACCGTTGTGCCGTTTGTTTTTTCGCCTAAGTTTTTGAAAGCGAGCCAGTGGTCAATGACTTCTTTGCTACCAAGTAAAGCCTGTGGCCACCGTGAAACCGATCAAATTCACATCTGTTGCGCCTGAACTCGCTGTGGCATGGCCGTAATTATCCGTGTACAAAGGATCCGGCGCATAGGAGTCGGAGAGGACGAATCCGGTATCGGACGTGGTCCAGTACTGGTACTCGATGGCCAGGCGAACAAACGCGTCCGCACAGTTATGGCAAAGCTGGAAGTTCCATTGCGTACCGAGTTGGATCTCGCCGATGAACATCGTGGCGTTGGCTTGCGATCTTGCATAATCGGCTGATGCCCCGCTTCCCAAATTGCTGGCCCTGGTCTGCACCTCATTAACGGCCCCATCGTCCCACAAAAGTGAACCCCTAACGTTGTAGAACAGACTGAAATTGCGGCATGGCAAGGGCTTGTAGCCCATCAAGCCGAGCGTCGGGCCAATGCCGCTGAACTCGTTGCGTGAAAAGGCATTGCCGCTGAAAACTTGCAGGGTTGGCCCGGCGCCAGTCTCACGGACCACACTCAGGTTCGTGGCCTGTTCCAACTGTGCATATCGGACACCGAATGCCAATTGATTCGTTGTGTCACCCCAACAAAACAGGCGAGTCCCTTCTATATCAACAGTCTCAGCCTTGAATAGATTATCGACGGTATTTCCCGTTAAATCGGTTTCTGTGGACGGGACAAGCGACCTGCTGTTTTCGTTCATCCTCCAATAACGAGCCTGGACACCCCAGCACTCGCCTTGATATCCCAACGCAATCCGCGGGGTGATGAACAACCCGCCTACCACGCCGCCGTGATCATCGGAAACAATCGTGTCCCCGTCTACAATGCGATACCCTGCGAGGGGTCGATCTTGCGCTTGGGGAGACAGCCACGGAGCTTCAATGTCCAAGATCCAGTTTCCGCAAGGGCAGCAACTATTTGAGCAACATCCGCAACCCTGGCCGGCGTTTACTTGCACGGCAGGAGCGGCATCCTTGGCGGGGGCTTTTTCGTCGATCGGCTTGGTGTCGGCTGTTTCATAATATGGGGAATAATTCGTCAAATTCGCGGTGATTGCCGGCTCCGGCATGACAACCTGGGGTGAATCGGACGTCGGCTCCACGGCTAAAGCCCCTGCCGGAACGCCCATCGCCATCCATAAAACGGCCAGAATCAGAACTGTTCTAGAAAAAGTGAAGTGTCCTCGCATGATAAGTTCCTCCATGAGCGAGTTAAATTGTTACCTCGGCAAATTAAATTACACTGCAGACCAGTAGTGGATTCGTCCTAGTGCAATTAGGCACCGGTTACCCCACGCTTCCATGCCGTACTGTCCGAATCGTGCATCGACTCGACATAAGCGATGAAATTATTCTTTTGGGTTTTCGTAGTACAGGCGCAACAATCCCATTAAGTGGCAAAATAAGAAAATAAGGATTTACATTAAAAATCAAGGTTATCGAAATAATGTATTCATAAGTAATTCTTGAAATAATCGTTACAAACGGATTAATCTAACTTTTTGCCAAAACTATTGAAAATCGAGCGGGCTTAACTCGTTTTGCACCATGGAATTGCGTTTTGATTGTACGCGTAGCAACTGGCCGTTTATGCGGGGATTTTCCTGCAAATTGCAGGTTGCACTCGTGATAAACATCCCGAACTCGCAACTGAAAAAGTTAAAATGTGTCACTTATTCCGCTTGTATCTATAACCATCGAAGAAATCGGTTACTTCAGCATTTTCACTAGATCACATGAACTTTAAGGCACAATAGTTTTACTCCGATAAATCCCGTATAACCTTAATTTCTTCATCTATTCTATAACCAGATTATCCTCCGTAATTGAATCGCAAGGCACTTGCAGAGGGGCCGGAAGGAAAACAAGATGTCAAAAACTTCAACACCGCTCACCCCGGGTGTTTTTTACCCTGCGAGCTCCGCACATCGGTGTTTATACCAGCTTTCCGCGATTGTTAGCATAATTATTATTGTCGCTGAAATCGGCAAGTGCGGCGAGGAGCCGCAAAATCCGCCGTCCAGCGCTACTATTTCCATCAAACAATTCCAAACTAGCCGCATTTCCATCAACATCAAAGACAAAACTCCGCTTGATGATTCGATTTCAGACATTGACGCCCAACCCACAGTTCCCAAGGTGATACTAAACATTAATTCTTCCATTGAAAATTTTTCTCCGCCCCAGGCCTTCCACACCATCCAAGGTAAAGAAAAAAAGGCCAATCCCACGGAAAAAACTCAGACAACATCGATCACGAACGCTCAAACTCCATCCGCGACGAGCGTTAACAATATTCTCCGCAGTCAATTTCCGAAACCGCTCATAGCTTCCAGACCTGCATCATCTCCAGAGACTTCGGAATCGAAGAATATGGCACGCGCAATCCAAGAACCGAAGCCATCGCTTGGCCGCATAACGATTGACATGCCCGCCCCAACTTCATCGCCCACAACGCAATCGTTTAACTCTGCAATTTCGAATTCATTGCCCAAGCCGGCCCCTCAGGTTATCACACAACGTGCCGCATCGCCGGCAGTCTCCAAGCTTGACACTCAGAGCGTTGCCGAACAGGCGATATGGTCCTCAACACCCAAACCGGCCGATCAATTTGTCGCCCAACGGGAGATGCCGGCGGGAATAGCCAAGCCGGCTGATGGAACAGCGTTTCAGCAGGTTCCTGCGTTTGTCGAAGTCCAGCCGGTATCATTATCGATCAACCCGCAAGATGCCCCGGTTCCAATGGCTCAGATGGCAATGGCTGGCCAGGCAAGTCAATTTGGAACGATGGATCCCGACAATAAAAAAGATAATAACAAACAATCCGGGCAGGTCCAACAAGCGCAGCCATTGCCGCAGCCGCCTTCGATCGAGGGCCCGGCGCCACAGCCCGAAAACGCCGCTCCAACCACCCCGCCCACCACTACGCCTGCCAATCCATCCGACCAAAAGCTGGGCGAAGCCCCGCCCGACACCCACCTCGACTTTCTCCGCCAACAATCCGTCTTATTGAAACCCTGCGAATGGCAATGGGACATTGGATTTACTTACGTACACTTCGATACCACTTTCCCCAATATCGTGTTACCTGACCAAGCGGTCGAAGGCCACGACCGCCAGCGCCTGATATATATGCCCTTGGCGATCCGCTACGGTTGGTCCGATCGCGTGCAATTATTTGCCAACACATTGGTCGGTTGGGCGGGCGAGGAAATTTCTATTTCGGGAGCCGATGAATTCTTCAACAACGGCGGCATGGGCGACACAAATGCCGGGGCGACCATCCTCCTGCAAAAAAGCGACGGCAAAAGCTGTTGCCCCGACGTGCTCGCTACCTTCGGGTTTACCGCGCCCACCGGCCGGACTCTGGGCTTCATAAGCATAGTAGAATCCCCGGGAACTACTCTCGGACAAGGCTTTTGGGCCGGTTTCTGGAACGTCTTGATCATTCACACCTACGATCCGGTTGTCGTCTTCTACGGCTTTGGCAGCCGGCACTTTTTTACCAAAGAGATTTCCGGCATTCCCGCCAAACCCGGCGACCAATACAATTACCAGCTCGGAACCGGTTTTGCCGTCAACGAACGAATTACTTTAAGCACTGCCTTCATCGGCTACTACATTACCGAAGCCAGCGTCGATAACCGCTTCGTGGAAGGCACGACCCTTGAACCGCTTTATTTGCGCTTCGCGGTCACCATCAACCGACCTTGCAAGCGGATTATCGAACCCTATGCGATGATCGGGATGACCGATGACGCCGCCAACGCGCAAGTTGGCATCACTTGGACCTTCTGAAATCAAGCATAAAAAACCGACATTTCCGCAATAAACCGGCGACAATTCATGATGCGTATGAAATTTCCCAGTCTGGTGCTCACTGGCATTATGACAGCCTGCGCTTATCGCGATTCCATCCGGCGCCGCCGCACAGGCTTTATCGCCCGTCCGCGATCCGGATCATATTTTCGAAAAATACCCCTGCTCCTGGAAACAGATCCGAGTAGATCATATCGTCACGCAAAAGCGAGACTATTCCTGTGGGGCGGCCGCATTGGCCACCATACTCGTTTATTATTGGGGCGATAACGTAACCGAAGATCAAATCCTCCTGGTTATCGCTAAAATCCTCACCCCCGAGGAAATGAAAGATCGCGTCAAAAAGGGCCTGGCCATCAGCGACATCCGCCGCGCCTGCGTGGAAATGGGATATCTCTCCACCATCGGCACCCTGACTATACAGAGCCTCTCCCAGTCCAAAGTCCCTTTGATCGTGGGCCTAAGCCACAATAAATACGACCACTTCGTCGTCTATCGCGGCATGGACTGCGACTGGGTGTACGTGGCCGATCCCATTCGCGGTAATATCCGCATACCAATTATCGAATTCCGTTCCGAATGGCAGAAAAACGCGGCCCTGGTGGTCGCCAAAGAAGACAAGGAACCGCCTACAACCTCACCGCTAAGCCTTCACTACTACGATTTCCAACTGGGCGAACTAAACCATCAAGTGGTTCGAACCCAAGGGGAAAAGACATTTTTCAGGCCCTAGCCCTGAAAATATGGAAAATTAGCTTGATTGGGTTTGCCGGCCCCCGGCGTATTCACCCGGGGACTAAATACGCCCCGACCGACGGCTCTTTGTCTATTTCTTCCCGCAAGAAATCGCCTTGCATACTTCCGGGAGTTGTCCGGCGGATCCCAATTTGCCGTTCTTATGCGCGATGTATTCGGCGTAGGCGGCCATGAATAATTTTCCCGGCGGGCGAAGATCGAAATTCGCCGGGTCGTCGCGGAACGATTCCCGGTGGATGGCGCACCATACCAGCCGGCCGTCGGTGTCGATATTCACCTTGCAAACGCCCATCTTGGCGGCGGGAAGATATTGATTTTCATCCACGCCGCTGGCGTTCTTCAAATTTCCCGCCGGCGGCGTTGATCCGGTCGACCCACTCCTTGGGCACGCTGCTCGAACCGTGCATCACTAACGGGAAGTTTTTGGGAACGACTTTTTGGATCTTTTCCAGCACGTCGAAATGCAGGCTCTGCTTGCCGGAGAATTTGAACGCCCCGTGCGAGGTGCCGATGGCCACGGCCAGCGAGTCGCAGCCGGTTTTTTCGATGAATTCGGCGGCCTGGGCGGGATCGGTCAGCTTGACGCTGCCTACGACGTCTTCTTCCACGCCGCCGAGCTGACCCAACTCGGCCTCGACCACTATGCCCTTGGCATGCGCCCGATCTACCACGCGCTTGGTGGTCTCTATGTTCTTTTGGAACTCTTCGTGCGAGGCGTCGATCATCACCGAACTGTAAAATCCGCTCTGGATGCAATCGTAGCACACTTCTTCGGTGCCATGATCAAGGTGCACGGCAAAAATCGCCTCGGGAAACACCTGGTCGGCGGTACGGATCATCGCCTCCAGAAAACGCTTATCGCTATATTCCCTGGCGCCGCGGGAAATCTGGATTATGAACGGGGCACTTTTAGCCCCATTGACCGGCTCATCGTTCTTCTTTACCTTGCCCAAATTACCCCGAAACAACCCCACAGTCTGTTCCAGGTTATTGATGTTATATGCCCCTACGGCGTATTTGCCGTAGGCATGTTGAAAAAGTTGTTTGGTAGTGACAATCATGGTCTTTTAAAGCTCCTTTTAAAATCTTCCAATTTTTACAGGGATATTTAATTCTATTGTAGCTTTTTTTTGCTGCCAGGGAGGACGGTGTCATGAAAATAAGGTTTCAGCCACAACCCAATTCACCCATAATACTTATTTTAAACAAAAACATTCATTGCCCCATCTCGTTTTCAGGGGTACAATTAGCCCACATACTTTCAATAATATTGTATTCTCAGTCAAGGATGACGAGATTATGAGCACGGAAGCACATGCCCTATCGGGGAATCTAAGTCCCTTTGAACAACTCGGATACGCTCGGCAGATCATCCAAATCGAAAGCCGGGCCCTTGCCCAGTTGGCCAACCGCTTGGACAGCGGTTTTTGCCATGCCGTAAAATTGCTCCATCAATGCCGGGGAAACGTAATCGTTACCGGCATTGGCAAGGCCGGAGTGATTGGGCAAAAAATTATGGCCACGTTGGCATCGACCGGGACGCCCAGTCACTGGCTGCATCCGGCCGAGGCCGTGCACGGCGATTTGGGCCGCATCCATCGCGACGACGTGGTGCTGATCCTTTCTCAAAGCGGCGAGACCGAAGAGATCGTCCGCCTGCTGCCATCGCTGGGCGAGTTGGGCCTGCCAATTCTGGCCATCACCATCGCAGCGCACCAGCACCCTGGGCCAGGCGGCCACGGTGACCATCGAGTTGGGCAACTTGCAAGAGGCCTGTGCACTGGGGCTCGCCCCGACCACCAGCACCACGGCAATGCTGGCCATCGGCGACGCCCTGGCGCTGGTAGCCAGCCGGATGCGGCATTTCGGCCGCGAAGACTTCGCCCGATTCCATCCCGGCGGCAGCCTGGGAAATAAACTCAGCAAGGTAGACGATCACATGCGGCCCTTGCAGAATTGCCGTCTGGCATCGGACGACCAAACAGTGCGTGAAGTGCTGATTCGCGTGGGCAAACCCGGCCGGCGCACAGGCGCCACCATGCTGGTCGATGCCCAAGGCGTACTCTCGGGCATATTCACCGATAGCGACCTAGCCAGGCTTTTTGAACAGCGCCGCGACAAAGACCTGGACGGCCCGATCCGCAATGTTATGACTCCCAATCCGCTCCGCGTCCAGGCCGGTTCCATGATGACCGACGCCGTGGCCGTCATGGCGGAGAGAAAAATCAGCGAATTGCCCGTGGTCGACGCCGCGGACAAACCCGTAGGGCTGATCGACATCACCGACGTGGTCGCGCTGCTGCCAAAGGAACCGCCTGCGCCGCAAACTCCGACGCCCAAATCGCTCTCCGATGAAACAACGCCCTCGATTTCTTTACGCCTGGTGACCGAACCCGACGATAAATCGGATATGTAACGCTGGATAACAAGCGGGCATTGAATTGAATTTGTTTGCCGAAAAAACCTCCGTTATAAATCCCGGTGTAATCGCCGGGAGTTAAATTCGATACAAGCAAATGAACCTGGTTGATCGCTGCCAACCCATCCGCCTGATCCTTTCCGACGTTCGACGGCGTGCTGACCGACGGCCGCATCATAATCGACAACCAAGGCGTAGAAACCAAGCGTTTCCACGTCCGCGACGGCATGGGAATCTATTTATGGCGGAAGGCGGGATACCGATTTGGCTTGATCACCCTGCGCAGCTCGCAGATCGTCAAGCTCCGCGTCGCCGAATTGGGCATCGACATCGTCCGGCAAGGCGCCGAAAACAAGCAAACCGCAATGCGGCAAATCCTCGCCGAGTTGCAGCTCGCTGCGGATCAAGCCTGTTACATCGGCGACGATCTGCCGGACCTGTGCGCCGTCCGCGACGCCGGTCTGGGCGTGGCCGTAGCCGACGCATGCGAAGAGCTGCGCAAGGCCTCCCATTATGTCACCGCCCAAGGCGGCGGAAAGGGCGCAGTCCGCGAAACCATCGAATTAATCCTCAAATCCCAACGCCGCTGGGACCACCTGGTCCAAGCGTATCTAAACAATGGGGGATAAAAAATAGAATTCCATTGCCAAACTTTAGGCAAGCCTTTAATCGCAATCAAAACATATTACAAATTGTAAATTTCAAATTTAAAATCTTGAATTGAACAAGGACGAAATGCCGTCATGTTCGCCGCATTTTTAATCTTGACCGCCATTCAATCCGTAATTTGACATTTGCAATTGTTCAGTCTGCAATATTAAAACACGTATAACACCGGAATTAATACCCTCCCCGCCATGCCTCGCTTGCTCCACTCCGCCGTAAGTCTTGCCGTCGTACTGACGGCTTACTTGATTTATGCGCGGCTGGCGGTGCCGCTGATCGAGCCCAGCATAGCGGGGCCTTCCGCAACAATCGCCAATGGCGGCATGGCGGACACCGGAAACGATCAACGAATAGCACAGTTGGAAAAGCTGTTTCCGCCGGGCTCTATGGATCTGAAAAAATCGAAAATCCTGGAAAACGACAAGGTCATATTGCTGCTCGAAAACTACAAAAACCTCGACGATGGCCGCGTGAAACTGGAACCGCCCTTCACCATGGTTTTCTTATGGGACGGGTCTGCCGACGACGAGGCCCAGCGCCTGCGCCAATCGATCATCCTCCAAGCCGCGGACGGCGCGATACTGAAATTCGAAAAGCCCATCGATCTTAGCAACTTCAAGATCAGCCGACTGGTAGGGGGAACGTTAAAGGGCAAGATCACCATCAGCAGCCAGGGAAAATCGCCCGGCCCCGAAGACGACCTCATGATCAGAACCAGCGAAGTCCAATTGAACGAAAAGGAAGTCTGGACCCCCAACCGCGTCGATTTCACCTGGGGCAGAAATTCAGGAAGCGGCAGCGACATGCACATCAAACTGCTTGCCGACCCATCCAAGGCCGCTCGCGATCCGAACGCGCCGAACGTTTCCGACATCGAAACATTCGAATTGCGGCACGTTAACGGTCTGCATCTGGAATCGGCCCAACCCGCACAGGCCCCAACCACTCCAAATCCCAATCAGACCAAGGGCTTCATATCTCCGGCCGACGTCGGCAACCAGCCCCTGGACATCTCTTGCCGCGGCGCCTTTGTCTTCAATAAGGTTAAAGGCGTGGCGACTTTTGCCGATCATGTCGTAGTTTCCCAGGTAAATTCCAATGGTCCTTCGGACCAGATTCAATCCGATTTGCTTTCCATCTACTTCGTCCCCCGCGGCGATTCCAAAGCCGATGACGGTAACGCATCCAACCTGGAACCCGAGCGGATCGAGGCCCGCGGGCATCCGGTCACAATCAACGCCCCCGCGAAAAACCTTGTCGGCCAGGGCGAGCGGTTGGAGTACAACGTCAAAACCAAGCTGATCTCACTGGACGGCAGTCAGGAAGTCTATCTCATCCAAGGACCAAACGAAATCCGCGCCCGCAGCCTGCAATATCAATCGCTGGAGGGAAACTACCTTGGCCGCGCGGCGGCTCAGGGCCCGGGCTTGTTGCGCGGACAAATGGACGACAATCCGCAGAACCGCATAGAAGCACGCTGGAACGGCGAATTGCACATGGAACCAAAAGAGCGATATTATATAATCTCATTCGCCGACGGAGCGATGTTAAACTATCCAGGCTTTGGAAACCTGGCCGCTGGGGAAATCCTATTCTGGCTAAAGCAAATGCCATCGGGCAGTCCCGCCGGCCAATCCGATTTGACGCCCGAGTACATGAAGGCCCAAAACCAGGTAACTATCGACTCCCCTCGATTATCCGCCGTCCTGGAGCGGCAGTTGGAAATCTGGTTCGAGCAAAATACCGCTGCAAACCACGCTACGTCATCCTCGCCGGACTCGTTGGGCATTCAAAGCCAGGCCGGTCCTGCACGGCCTGACGCCGATCGGCAACATTTTAAAATCGCCGGCGGCAGCCTCCAGGCGCGCATGAAATTGAATAATCAACAGATCGAGGACGTCGCCGAAATCGAGATCCGTGACGGTGTCCGCCTGGAAGAAATACAAACCGCAGTCGCGGGTGAACCATCGACCCTTATCCAAGGCGACCGCCTGCACGGCACAAATCTCTTTTCCCAAAATCCCGTGGTGAACGTCACGGGGCGGCCGGCACATTGCGAAGCCCGTGGCTTGGGCTTGACAGGCTCGAACATCAATCTGAATCGCGCCACGAATCACCTGTGGATCGAAGGCCCGGGACGCATGGATTTCCCCCTTCACGGCAATACATTCGGACTATCGCTCGCACCCGGACAGCCGAATAATATGTCCGGCAAGTTGCTCATCGACTGGCAAAAAGGCATGGAATTCGACGGCACGACGGCGAAATTCGAGGAATCTGTCTCCGCCGCTGCGCCGCAATTTCGCCTGCAAACCGCGTTTTTGGAAGCCAAACTCAAGCGTCCCATCAGCTTTTCCGATCCCAATCTGCAAAATCAAGATCAAAACGATAACGGAGTCGAGGAACTCCGCTGCCACGGCGGGGTGTATTTGGAAAACCATTCCCTCGACGACCGGCGGCAACCCCTGTCCTACGATCGCATGCAAGCGGCCGACCTGGCGGTCAACCTGCAAAACGGCGCGCTAACAGCGGGCGGACCAGGATGGCTTAACAGGGTCTTCGTCAATTCCATCGACCGCAAACAAAACCAAGTCCCCGGCGTGCCCGGAGCCCCTGCCGCCAATGATACCCCGCCCAATCCGGGCCAGATGAACAATCAGCTTTATTGCCTGCATGTCCGCTTTCAGGAATCCATCACGGGGAGCTTTCCAGGCTTGCTCTCCGGCAGAACCTATCAGGGTGAATTGATTTTCAAGGATCAAATCCGCGCCGCCTATGCGCCGGTCTTCGATTGGTCGGCCATGATCGATCCCCAAAAACAGGAGAAATTGGGGCCTAAAGGCTTCTTATTGCATTGTAATCAATTGAAGTTTAACCAGGTGCCGTCGCCCGCGGGAAATGGACAAAGCACGGAAGTCGAGGCCTCCGGAAATGCCGTGGTGGAAGGTGGCGACGGCGTGTTCACTGCCCGCGGACAACGCATAGCCTATGACGAGGCCAAAAACCTGTTGACCCTCGAAGGCGACGGCCGAACTTACGCCGAATTGTACAGGCAACTTCAGCCAGGAGCCCCGTATTCCAAAACAACCGCTCGGAAATTCCGATATAACCTTAAAACCGGCGCGATAAACATAATCGACGCGGGCTCCATGGACATCAATCCGGGAAAACTGAACTCGTATTAAGCCGTTTTTAACGCATCAATTCGACCTGGGATTACCCGGCGATTTAAATTAAAATAGCCTGCCGCGAAAATTAGTCGTTTTGCCCCGGCGCCGTGCCGGGAGAGTTTCACCAAATATTATCCAGGATCACCAAATGAAAACACTGCTCACCGAAGATCAACTCAAAGCGGGCATAGTGCAATTGGCCGAAAAAATTCAAGCCCATTATCAAGGAAAACCTTTGACAATCGTGGGCGTGCTTATCGGCAGCGTAGTCTTGCTGGCCGATTTGATCAGATTGTTGAAAACACCGCTGCGAGTCGAATTGGTACAGGCACGCAGCTATCGCAACGGCACCCGGCCCGGGCCGTTGGTGATAAACGCCGATTTGCTTTCCAGCAACATACAGAGCCGCGACGTGCTGTTGATCGACGACATCTTCGATACCGGCAACACGCTTTGGGAACTTATCCCGCAAATCGACGAGCTTAATCCAACCAGCATCCGCACAGCGGTGCTGCTCCGCAAAACAGGCCAATGCAAAGTGGAACTGAAGCCCGATTTCGTGGGCTTCGATATCCCCAACGAGTTTGTGGTCGGCTACGGTTTGGACTACCTCGACTTGTATCGCAACTTACCATATGTCGCCATCCTCGAATCCTCGGACATGAAGGATAAAAAATGAAATCCCGCATCCTTCACATCCTTGGCCCGCCCCATAATTCAAGTGCGGGAAAACAACTCGGGCTTATGGCACAAGGAATGCCGCGAGACGATTTTGACATGCAGATTTGCATTCTTGGCGACATCGATGGGCGCCATAACGGAGATGCCGCCGGCATCTTGCCGGGGCTCTGTTCAACCTCAGTCCCGGTCACTATCGTCTCAAGACGATGGATATACGATCCCCGAAGCCTTTGGAAACTAAAACACCTTATTGACCGCTTCCAACCCAATCTGATCCATGCCTGGACGCCCAATGCCAATCTTTATGCCTTGGCAGCGGCCAAGGCAACGGGCGTAACTCGGTTTGTAGCAAGCTACGGCTGTGTCGATCCGTTTAAAAGTGGCCCTCGCCTGTTGGTTGACCGTTATATCGGCAAATATTGCGGCGAATGACCGCCAACAGTTCCGCAGTACGCGATTTCTATATACAGAAAGGTCTGCCGGCCGAAAAATTTCATGTTATCCCCAGGGGCGTGGAGCCGCCGCGGCCTGCTACAACCACCAGGCGGCAATTGCTGGCCGAGTTGGGCCTGCCGGAAAAAAGCCGGTTGATCGGCTGGGTGGGCGAACTTTTATTGCGAAACCGCTTGAAGGACGCGATTTGGGCCGCCGACCTGCTGAAAGTCGCTCGCAAGGACGTGCATCTGCTTATAATTGGCGACGGCCCGCACCGTGAACAACTTCGCCGCTTCCGCGATCAGGTCCGCATCGCCGAATTTGTGCATTTTCTAGGTCCGCATGGGGATCTTGGCCGGCTTATGCCACATTTCGACCTCTTCTGGTCCACCAGCCCTTATGAAGACCAGTCCAGCGCCATTCTGGAAGCCATGGCCGCCGGCGTCCCGGTTGTGGCCTGCGATGCCCCAGGCACGCGCGATCTTGTGCTGAATCGGCAGACCGGCTATCTTGTGCCCATAGGCGACCGGGCCGGATTTGCCCGGCACGCCTATCAACTCTTTGAAGATCTCACCCTTTCCCAGCGTCTATCTAAAGCCGCTTATGAGCTTGCCCGCTCGGAATTCCCTCCCATTAAGATGATCTCCGGCTACCTGGAAACGTACCGGCAGATACTCAATTAAAACGGTCTGGAATGCGGAGTTATTATCAAAACCTCCTGCTATTTTATGATGTGACGGAATCGGTGTATAATCCCGTTTAAAACGAAATTTAGCTGTAAAAAATATCAAAAACGCGTATAATTCATGCATTATGCAATTAAATAATGTAAAAATAAGAAGATAAAATAAGCAAGCTGTCGATGTAAATATAGAGAATATGCGTTATTGGGAATATATGTAACGTTTGTAGTGATTCATTCAATCCTATTGATTCCATCGATTTTATTGGCTGTCGAGGCGATTTGGCCAGTTTTTCCTTGGAAATAAATCCTAAATAAACGGGTAAAATCATCATTATTACATCGCCGTCTTTGCTTCTGGATCCGGTTATGAAACAGCAATTCCTCATGAAGGATGTGTTGGCGGTTATTTTAGCCGGAGGAAAAGGATCACGATTGGAACCGCTGACTCGCGATCGGGCAAAACCCGCCGTGCCTTTCGGCGGGGCTTATCGCATCATCGATTTCACCTTGTCCAACTGTCTAAACAGCGGAATTCGCAAAATTCTCCTGCTCACGCAATACAAGGCCATGAGCCTGGACCGCCACATCAACCTCGGCTGGCAGTCCTACTTATGCCGGGAATTGGGCGAGTTTATCGACGTCGTGCCCCCGCAACAACGCATCGACGAACATTGGTACCAGGGAACCGCCGACGCCGTGTATCAAAACATCTACACCATCGAAAAAGAACGGCCAAAATACATCATCATCCTGGCCGGCGACCATATTTATAAAATGAATTACGCCCGGCTCTTGGATTTTCACGTGCAAAACAAGGCCGACGTCACCGTGGGCACGTTGCGGGTGCCGGTGGCCTCGGCCGCCACGCAGTTCGGCGTGGTGCAAATCGACACCGACAGCCACGTGACCGGTTTCGAGGAAAAACCCGTTGAGCCTAAATCCATTCCGGGCGAGCCTGAATATGCCATGGCCTCGATGGGCATATACGTTTTCACCGCCCGATTCCTATTTGAACATCTATGCCTGGACGCCACGCGCCATTCCAGCCACCACGATTTCGGCCGCGACATCATCCCCTCGGTCATCAATAACTTCCGTGTTTTCGCCTATCCATTCATGGATGAAAATCGGAAAACCGAGGCCTATTGGCGCGACGTCGGCACCCTGGACGCCTACTACGAAGCCAACTTGGACCTGGTCTCGGTCGATCCGCAATTGAACATGTACGACCGCGATTGGCCGGTGCGGACCTACCAGCCCAACCTGCCCCCGCCCAAATTCGTGTTCGCCGAAAAAGGGCCCTCCGGCCGGTGCGGCGAGGCACGCGACAGCCTGGTCTGCCAGGGCTCGATCATTTCCGGCGGGCAGGTGGAACGCTCCATCGTCGGATTCGACTCGCGCATCAACAGCTATTCCCGCGTGGAAGATTCCATTTTATTCGAAGGCGTGGACGTGGGCCGATACGCCAAAATCCGCCGGGCAATCATCGACAAGGGCGTGCACATCCCGCCCCATGCCGAAATCGGCTTCGACGTGGAATTGGATATCGCCCGCGGCTTTATCGTCACCGAAAAAGGCGTGACCGTAATCGCCAAAACGCACGGCATGGAGCAGTTTCTTGACCGCGGCAGAATACGGCAATAATGTCGCCCGTAGTCGTATGCCGCATCAGAATCTATTGCAAATTGCAAAATGCAAATTGCAAAGCGATCCGGCACAAACGCCATTGTAATCGTCTTCACCTTTGTTCAATTTGCAATCTCCTGCTTCCTATTCTCTAATCCCCAACTCCAAAAAAAATGCCCCCGGAAAGCGTGTGTCCCAGGGGGGCAAAGGACTCGGCTTCTTCCGGGAGCGATTGGACGCTCCGCAACGGGTGCCACCGGCTTTAGCCAGTGCAGCGTTGGGTGCACCGAAATGTATCCGAAGCAGGCCGCGAACTTCCATGTTGCGGCCGTGAGCTTCGCGGTCCGCAGGCATCTCGTCGTCGCGAGATTGCCCAGATGCGGACCCATCCACAGTGGATCAGATATTCTCTAACCAATCACGTTCTATCGCCGCCTAAAGCAGCGATAATGATTCCTTGAGGCGGCGAGAATAGGACATTTCCCACGCCGCGTCAAGGCCGATTTTTTCCCGGCCCTAAACCCTTACACGTCATGCGAAAACCGATGCTAGCATTATGATTTATGCCGGTAATTCCGAGAGTTAAGAAAACGGCTAGACGATTGTTACTCAGAACTGAGTGCTTCTTCACACATGAACTTTTGCATACTGCGGAAATCTATCCTGCACCGCCTCCACTTCCATGTCTTCGCTGCGTAGCGCGAGCATGGCGCGAACCGCGGCGTCGGCGGCTTGGATGGTGGTGATGCAGGAGACGCCGTGCGAAACGGCCGCGGCACGGATGCGGCCTTCGTCGTTCGCGCGCCTTTGCCGCGCGGGGTGTTCATCACAAGCTGCAAATCGCCGTCGATCATGAAATCGATGACGTTGGGATGCCCCTCCTGGATTTTTTTGATCGCCTGGACTTTCACGCCCGCTTGTTCCAGGCAAATAGCGGTGCCTCGGGTGGCGATCAGTTCGTAACCCATCTGCTCGAGCATCTTGGCCAATTCGGGGATGTGTTCTTTTGCCCGGTCGGCCACGCTGATAAATACCTTTCCTTTCATGGGCAACACTGTGCCGGCCGCCAATTGGCTTTTGGCAAAGGCGATGGGAAAGTGCTCGCTTATGCCCATCACCTCGCCGGTGGATTTCATTTCCGGGCCGAGCACGATGTCCACGCCCGCGAATTTCACGAAGGGGAACACCGCCTCCTTGACCGAAAACCGTTTGGGCACGGGCTCACTCGTATATCCCTGTTCGGCCAGCGAAACGCCCACCATCACCTTGGCCGCCGCCTTGGCCAGGGGCATGCCGGTGGCCTTCGACACGAACGGAACGGTACGGCTTGCCCGGGGGTTAACTTCCAGCACATACACGTTTTGCCGGCCTTCCTCGCGCTTCACGGCGTACTGCACGTTCATCAGCCCCTTGACTTGCAGATATCGGGCCATGGCGCAAGTGGCCTCGTGTATTTCCTCGATCACATGCTTACCCAGCGTGTGGGGCGGAAGGACGCAGGCGGAATCGCCCGAGTGGATGCCCGCCTCTTCGATGTGCTCCATGATGCCCGCCACCAGTACTTGTTCCCCGTCTGCTATGGCGTCTACGTCCATTTCGATGGCGTCTTCCAAAAATCGATCGATCAAAACCGGCTGTCCCTGGGCGACCACGAATGCCGCGGCCACGAAACGCTCGAACTGGGCGTTGTCGTAGCAGATCTCCATCGCCCGGCCGCCGAGCACGAAACTGGGCCGGACCAGAACCGGGAATCCGATCTTCGCCACTTCCACCCTTGCCTGGGCCATGTTCCGCGCGATCCCGTTGGCCGGCTGCTTCAATCCCAAGCGGCGGAGCAAATTGGCGAATTTTTCCCGGTCTTCGGCGTCCTCGATCGTATCGACGCTGGTGCCAATTATGGGCACTCCGGCATTCGACAGCGCCCGGGCCAAATTCAGAGGAGTTTGCCCGCCGAACTGCACGATCACGCCGTCCGGCTGGACCCGGTCGCAAATATTCAGCACGTCTTCGGTCGTAAGCGGCTCGAAAAACAAGAGGTCGCTGGTGTCGTAATCGGTTGACACGGTTTCCGGATTGGAATTGACCATGATCGATTCGATGCCCAGTTCTTTTAGCGCGAAACTAGCGTGGCAGCAGCAGTAATCGAACTCGATGCCCTGCCCGATGCGGTTTGGCCCGCCGCCGAGGATCACCACCCGCCGCTTGTCCGGTTTTTTCGGCGGGGTTTCGTCTTCGTCTTCGTAGGTGGAATAATAATAGGGCGTGTAGGCCTCGAACTCCGCCGCGCAGGTATCGACCGATTTGAACGTGACCACGATCCCCCGCGATTTGCGATGCCGGCGGACGTCCATCTCAGTTGTGTTCCAGATCACGGCCAATTGGCGGTCGGAAAACCCGGACTGCTTTGCCCGGCGGAGCAGGGCGTCGTCCACGTTGTTCAAACCGCCGAGGCGGCGCAGAGCTTCTTCCATGTCCACAATCTCTTTGAGATTTTCCAAGAACCAGGGATCGATCCCGGTCAGGTCGTAAATCTCCTCGATCGACATGCCGTATTTCATGGCGTAACGCAGGCACCAAACCCGCTGGTCGCCGGGCACGGCCAGCTTGGAGCGAACTTCGTCGATGCCCGGCTGCTCGTGTGTGCCCCAAAGGTCCTTGCCATCGCAGCCGAGGCCGAAACTGCCCACCTCCAGCCCGCGCAGGG
This sequence comes from Pirellulales bacterium, assembly GCA_963838495.1. Taxonomy (GTDB): domain Bacteria; phylum Planctomycetota; class Planctomycetia; order Pirellulales; family Thermoguttaceae; genus JBEKIK01. Next base: position 36,778 of record CAWIRC010000004.1, read on the forward strand.
CCTTTTGAAAGGCCTCCTTGAACGTCCGCCCGATGGCCATCGTCTCGCCCACGCTTTTCATTTGGGTGGTGAGCTTGGCGTCGGCCTCGGGAAATTTTTCAAAGGCGAACCGCGGCACCTTCACCACCACGTAGTCGATCGTAGGCTCGAAACAGGCCATCGTCTCGCGGGTGATGTCGTTGGGCAGTTCGTGCAGGCGATATCCCACGGCCAGCTTGGCGGCGATCTTGGCAATGGGAAAGCCCGTGGCCTTCGACGCCAGGGCGCTCGAGCGGCTCACGCGCGGATTCATCTCGATTACGACCATCCGCCCGTTCTTGGGATGGATGGCGAATTGGATGTTCGACCCGCCGGTGTCCACGCCAATCTCGCGGATCACGGCCAGCGAGGCGTCCCGCATCCGCTGATATTCCTTGTCGGTGAGCGTCTGGGCAGGGGCCACGGTGATGGAATCGCCCGTATGCACGCCCATGGGATCGAAATTTTCGATCGAGCAGATGATGACCACGTTGTCGTCGGCGTCGCGCATGACCTCCATTTCGTATTCTTTCCAGCCGAGGACCGATTCCTCCAAGAGCACCTGGTGGATGGGCGAAAGATCGAGCCCGAACTGCACCAGGTCGTCGAACTCCTCGCGGTTGTAGGCTATGCTCGAGCCGGTGCCGCCGAGGGTGAAACTGGGGCGGACCACGCAGGGCAGGCCGATCTCGCCCGCCACCTTTCGCGCCTTGCGCAAAGAGCCGACCGTCTCCCCGCACGGAACCTCCAGCCCGATCCGCTCCATGGCCGTTTTGAACTGTTCGCGCGACTCGGCCTTTTCGATGGCAGCAGCCGAGGCCCCGATCAATCCCACGCCGAATTTTTCCAAAACCCCGTGCCGCACCAGGTCCATGGCCAGGTTCAACCCGGTCTGGCCGCCGAGGGTGGGCAGCAGAACGTCGGGCCGCTCCCGCTCGATCACCTTGGCCACGATTTCCCAGGTTAAAGGCTCGATATAAGTGCGGTCGGCCATTTCCGGATCGGTCATGATGGTGGCAGGGTTGGAATTCACGAGCACCACCTCATAACCCTCTTCCCGCAGGGCCTTGCAGGCCTGGGTGCCGGAATAGTCGAATTCGCAGGCCTGGCCGATGATGATCGGGCCGGAGCCAATCAGCAAGATCTTGTGAATGTCGTTGCGGCGCGGCACGTGATTTCAATCCTTTGATATATGGTTGTCCTGAGAATAGCGCGGGAATTCGCTTTTACCCCGAAAGGGTTAAGGCGATGTCTAAAATTTCTTAATCATACCATGAGAAATTGCCGCTCTTCAAGGGGCCGCGCCAGGGCCTGGGAAAAGAAGAATTTATACCGCTGGTTATCCCGCTGATTTTTGCTCAATATTTAGCCCCCGCTGAACACACCGGGGGCTTTGCGGTTTTCCAAGAGTTGACTTAAAACGAGCAGGTTTTACCACTCGTACTCATCAGGCCCTCGATGATCTTTATCTTCACTAAAGAGGCTTTTTACGCTGCGGATCGTGGAAGACCCCAGCCCAATTAAGCCCATCACCCGCTCCATCGGAGCCGTTACCTTGCCGAGCTTGGTGTTTATGGCTATTGCACTGTCCGGGGCGATGAAAATCCGGTCGCCGGGCATGATTTGATAGTTGGTTTCGGTCGCCCCGCGCTGGGTGATGGCTGCGTAATCGATATTTAGGATCGTGCCTTTCCTGGGATTTTCGGCCGACGGCCTTGAAAGCCAAATTTTTCTTGCTCGAAAATTGCGACAACCCGCCTATTGAGGCTAATGCGTCCAGGACTGTTTCATTGCCGCAGATGGGAATCCGCCGCACGTTGTCGCCGGATCCGGCCCCGTCGGTGACGACGTAAAACACCTTGCTATTGTATCCCAGCACGTTGACCCAGACCTCGGGCGATTCCATATATTTCGACAAGTGTTTTTCCAAGGCCGCCTTTGCCTCCGCGACCGTCATGCCCGCCACCTGGACCGTGCCGTACTGGTGCATATTGATGGTGCCGTCCGGCCCAACCAGGTATTGGCCGCTGCCCAGCCCGGCACCGCTGATTCCGCGAGGGGTTCTTGTAAATGTCACACTATCGATGGATGGAGTTGCATTGGCAAGCACTAAGGACTGCATCCCCGGTTGGTACCAGCGCATCTCGCGATCGGTAACGGTGGTAGTGCCGGTATAGGTGTTGGCGGCGTTAAGGGTCAAGGTTCCGGTGCCAACCTTATTTAGTGATTCTCCGCCACTAATAGTCACCGTTCCGGAGTTGACATTGTTCAGTGGTTCTCCGCCGCTACCGGTCCAAATTCTGGAAGTAACCGTAGTGCCGCCTGGGTTAAATTCAACAATTTCGGCCGGCGTGTCTGAAGAAACAGTCAGATTTGGGCTGGGGGTGATACTTTTGGCCGGCGTTCCTGAATATCCTAAATACCGGCTGCCATCACGAGATTTATTATCAGCCGGCGTGTCTGTTCCAACTATGGTCGCGTTGATAATGCCAGTTCCGGATTTATTTTCGGCCGGCGTGCCTGTGCCATTTATGGTTGGACTGACGCTTCCTGACCATATTTTAGTGTTGACCGGACGGGAATTGAATATGGTTGCGCCAGTCACATTCAGGCTGGAACTGCCGGATTCGATTCCGGCGCCGGCGGAAGGTTTTGCCTCGTCGGGTTTTTTCGAGGGCTGAGGTTCTTCGCCCCGGCCGGCCTTGGCGCTGGTAACCTCGATTTGAATAATGTCGGGCGGCTCGATCCGATAGGTCGGCAAGGGGCGCATCGCCAATTCCCTGGGTATTTGAGCCACGGGCTTTTTTGACCATCCTTCGGCATCATCTTCCGCGGCGAAACTCGCCCCGGCGCATCCTACGCCTGCAATCAACACGAACAAGAAACCCGCCCTATGGACAAAGAAGTGTGCAAGCATGACACGGTCCCCTTGTGAAATAAGAGTTTGATTGATCCCGGCCATTGAGTCTCAGACTATTAACGTCGCATTGAGTTGGGGCGACAGTTGTACTGTCGCCCCTGTTTTGCCTATCGGGACGGGAGTACAACTCCCGTCCCAACGTGACTTTGGCAATCTGAGACTCAAAAAACAATAAAAGCCTCTTTTTGCTCACGTGCCGCTATTTACGAGCCGAATTTCCCCAGAGTTCTATTGTTTTCATAAATTGTTGCGAAATCAATAATTTTATGTATTTCCCCCCCCGCCTTTTTCATCCCTCATCCCTCATCCCTCATCCTTTCCCCGCTTACCAGTGATTGCGGCGGATTCGATCCGTTCGGAATCGATCGATAGCCTTTGCCTGCTCGGCCGCGTAACCGATCGCCACCAGGCTATGCGCTACCACCATATCCGGCAGCCCGAGTAACTGTTTAAGCCCTTTCATGCGCAATTCCCTGGGATAAGTGCCGCACCACACCGCGCCCAGGCCAAGCGAATGAGCGGCAAGCAACATATTCTGTGTGGCCGCCGCACAATCCAGCAACCAGTAGCCCGGCGATGTTTCCAGTTCCAAATCGCCGCAAACCAATATCGCCAGCGGGGCATGGGCAACCATGGCGGCGTTGGGCATGAACTCCGGGATCTTGGCCAGCGTGGCCCGGTCGTCGATCACCACAAACTGCCAGGGCTGCTGGTTCCTGGCACTTGGGGCCTGCATGGCCGCCGCCAAAATCTTTTGCACAAGCTCTTCCGGCACCGGCTTGTCCAAATATTTGCGAATGCTGCGGCGTGTAAAAATGGCTTCAATGGCGTCCATATTGAGGGTTCAGGGTTCGGGGTTCAGTAATCTCCCCTCGCCCTTTGGGAGAGGGGCCGGGGGTGAGGGGGCAGGAATCGGGGTTCAGGGTTCAGAATTCTTTTGGTTCCCGCGCTCTTATGCGGTAACGAGAGAAATTTCACTCCTTGTACATTGTATTCAAGCGTCAATTCGCGGGACGCCTTTTTAAAGTGTTCCGTTTTTACGTCGCTCGCGCATGGCCGAAATAGCGGCCGGTTTAGATGTTATGGCAGACGTAGAAATCGTAACTTAGAGCGTCTCAAAATGGGGGTGTTGCGTAGTTAGTAATTTAGGGTTGTGGGTTTGCGGTTAGAGGACGGGGATTTGTCGCTGTTTTTCAAGGGTGTAAACAATTTGGTTGAATTGTAGCAAATTGATTGGCACAATTTCTAGGGAAAAGGGTTCAGGGTTCAGGGGATCAGGACATTTTGCTATCCAATATCGCATCGCCGGGCACCGATGCATGCAAGCGGACACCGACCGCAATCCGTTGCCCACCTTAGGCAACTATGCCACAGATCTACATGTCGCCACTGGTGCGCCTCTGCCTGACGAGTTCAGATCAGCACCATGTGAATCAGTATCCGTAGATTTCTTTTCGACGTAGGAACGCTTCAGGTCCGCCCTCAAGGATGTTCTGCACGCAAATCTTGGTCGCTTCTGTGTCGATTGATCCTCGATCCTTGGCTTTGCCGCAATCATTTTCTCGGAACATAGGAAGGATCAGTTCGGAATCACCCAGCACGGCGATGTTGGCATTATGGGTGACGAGAATCACTTGACGCTTCTCTTTGATCGCACGCAACGTTGCAACGATGCTTGAGAAGATGAAGGCATTGTCTAGGTCGTCTTCCGGTTGGTCAATCACCAACGGCACGTTTGACTCGGCCAGCATGGCAATGGTCAACAGGATCGTGTGACGTTGCCCGTCCGAAAGCTGAAACACCGGAATTTCTTTGGGTGGCGTGGACTTGGTGCGAACCGTGATGATCGGTTTCGGCGGCTTCGCTAGCGATTGAAGCTCAAACAGAGGTGCCCAATAGAAAAGCTTTTCGACGATCTTTTCGGCCCATTCGGTCGAAACCTTGGCCGTCATCGTAATCTTCTGGTGGTTGCGGGCCAGAACCAAGTCGGCAAGCTCTGACGGCGTGATGCGGCTACACACGTTCTCGATAACATTGTCCTGAAGATAGGTTCCATGCATCTTCTCCTGCATGAACTCCTCGAACTCCGCAGTGATTCCCGCGTCGTCGTATTTCACGAACACAGTGTAATCCTTAATCGTCACGCCAAGATTGGCGTTGATGCCCTTGAGTTGCGATTTCCGCCGCTCGGTCATCTTTTCTCGAACGTCCCTTAATTCCGTGCGAAACTTCGTGCGTTGCTCCCAGCACTGTTTTCGCTCGTCGGTACGCTGCTCGACCGCAGCAATCTCTTTTGCAACTGACGTTTTCTGGCGCAATAACGATTCCAGACCGGGAATGTCCGTGGCAAGTCCACGCGCTTTTAAGTCGGCAAGCTTTGTCGCCACTTCACCACTCATGCGCCAATGGCTGACCTTTAGTTCCCCAGCCAGTTTAGTAAGTTCATTATGCACGACTTCAGCAGGGCGTTCAATTCCAGTTCCTTCTGTTTCACCGCCGCATTACTAGCGACGAGCGCCGCCTTCATCGCTTCCATTGTTCTCTTGGAAGCCTCGTCCTCCGTGCAGGTGCCAGCCGTCGTCAGAATCTTATCGAAGCTGCGTTGAATGCCCGATAGGTTCCATCCTTTGGTATATTCGATCGCAATGGTCTCGATGGCTTCGCGGACAGCCTTTTCCGAAGCAAGTTTGCTCTGCGTTCCAACGACCTCCCGCAGGTTTCCCTCCTCAGCAATCTTCAGCTTTGTCTCGATCTCCTCTAGCAACTTCTTCTTCGCCGTCAGTTGCCCGAAGGCACCTTCGAGGGGGTTCAAGCGTCCGGCATTCTCTCGTAGGCTTGTCACAAGCGATTCCTCGGTTTCAATGAGGTCTCGCAGCTTGATGTGACGATCCAGGAACTCCTGAAATAGTTGTGGATTCTTAAGAGGGTCTTCGGCGACCTTGGCAAGCTCACCCTGCCCGAAATACTCAATGCGGAATGCATCGATTGGCACGTCGATGACCGAAGCATCCTCCTTGGCCTTCACTTCAATGTCACCACCACGGGTCCGAACATAGCGGTAGAGAACTCCGTTCGCATCCTCGCAGAACACGGTGACGGAATCTGGGCAGTTATCGCAATCCCCGAATTCGTCATTCAGGCCGAATGCGTAGGCAATAGCGCGGATCGCGGTAGACTTACCCGTACCGCGTCCACCGATTAAGCAATTGAGGTTGTCGCTGAAGTGGATTGTTTCCTCATGGAGGAAGCCGCCTGTCATTGCCACGCCGCGAATTCGCGGGATGGAGCGGGGAATGGAAGCGCAGGCTCGCACGCGGGCCGTTGGATCGACCAACGCAACGCGCACAGCATTAAAGGTAAGTGCCGCGAGCTTGATGCGCGTCCACGGTTTGCTTGGATCCCGGTTTTCAAAGTTCTTCATCGAGTGAGCGTCGGAACACTGAACATGGGCAAGATGATGGCGTGCCTTTAGCCCATCCACCAACTGACGGGCAGTAAGCATCTTCTTGCGCTCGACTCCTGCGGACCCGATCTCATCGTGGTCGGAATACCAAAGCAGGGTATCCACCTTATCGCATTCCAAGCCGTAAAGGCCAGGGCTGGTGATGATATCCTTCTTCCAGTTCTGGAAGCCGGGTGTGAACATATCGAAGCCGGTCTTTTCGCGGTCGATGTGGGCAGCAATGCAGATTCCCCCAAGCTTTTCTGCCTCAGCAATCGTGTCGGCCATCGACTTGGCGGTCCGGGTGTTGTCATCACCCATTTTACCGATCAGGTCGAGCCGCAATAAGAACTTCGCAAGGTCGGCTGTACGTTCTGGTGCGAAATAGGCGAGAAGGTGGCCATGGGCTGTGGTAACTTCAACACCCGGCAGGACCAGAATTTGCCCGGCATGATGCTCCTGAGCGTGGTTGATCGCCCGCTGGACATTATTATTTGAGTTATGGTCCGTGATCGCAATGACGCTCAAGCCCTGATTAACAGCAGAATCTACAATTGCCTCCGGCATCATGGCGCTGTCTTTTACTTCGGCGGAACCGTTGAAAGAGTGAATGTGAAGATCGGCATTGAGGAAGCGGGCACCATTGTCGAGTTTCTCGATGTCCTTAAAGAGCATGGTTGTGCCATTCAGTAAGCGAAGATGGCGAGTTTATTATGGTAGATTCCATCCATTCCAAAAAATGTTTCTCAATAATCTGTATTTTACCCCGCTGCAGATACAGATCAATGGGGCGAGGCGAGGGGTTAACAAAGTGCGGGAGGCTATAGGTTATAGGCGCCCTCACCCCCGGCCCCTCTCCCAAAGGGAGAGGGGAGATATGGGCGGAACCGCGAATGTCGGACCGGATTACACCAGTCGCTAGCGACCGGGCTAAACGAACAATGTATCTTATTCGTTATCAACGAATTTATAAAATTCTGAACCCCGAACACTGAACCCTGTCCCCTCATTCCTGTTTCACGAGGCATTTTACAACGACCTTTAGAACATCGTCTCCGGCATTTGGAGAATCTACTTTCAAGCCTGGCGCGTGGATGTCATTAGGGGCGAAGATTACGAAACTGCCTGGCGAGATTGTGAAAAAATCGCCTTTGGCGTCATAAAAGGCGGCATCGCGATCGGGATCGTAGGGGGTTTTTAAGGGCACGAGGTCGCTGAGCGGCGCGTAGCCCATCCGCTCGGTTCCTTGGGCCAGATATTGCACGTCAATGTATTTGAGGTGCGATTCCCAAACGATTTCACCGAGCGGTTTTGGCTGGTAACGCTGGACAATGGCAAACATATTCTGGCTATCAAGTTCGTACTTGCCATTAGGCATCTTTGAAAAATCGGTTGTTGCCAAATACTCCAAGGCCTCGGCGATGCCTGATCCTAGCCGTTGATAAAAAGCACGATTCTGAATGCTATCGAGAATCATATTCAACTCCGGGGAATAGAATTAGGTATTTTTTAAAAAAATAAAATGCAATTATATGGCAAGTAGATTATAGATTGGAGACAGGAGGCGAAAAGCCCTCACCCCCGGGTACCCTTTGGGTGCCTCTCCCGACCAACCTTTGGTTGGTGCCCGGCGAGGGGAGATACGTGCTGAATCCTGAACCCTGAATCCTCAATCCTGAACCCTGAATCCTGAATCCTTTACACTGGACTGGAGGATAACGGGGAAATGGGGGATAATGTGTATATTAAATTGAAGCCCTCACCCCCGCCCCCTCTCCCGGTGGGAGAGGGGAGAACAGAGGAACTTACCGGCAAGCTGGAACATCTAATATAACGAGCCTGACGTGAGCGAAGACGCTGATTTGATCGCCGAGACACTGAGCGGGCAAACAGAAGCCTTTGGAAAGCTGGTCGAAAAGTACCAGGACCGGCTTTTTAACACTATTTCGCACCTGGCCGGCAACCGCGAGGACGCCCGGGACATCGTGCAAGAGGCCTTTGTGCAGGCGTTCGTCAAGCTGGAATCGTTCCGCGGCTCAAGCGCATTTTATACCTGGTTATACCGCATCGCCTTTAACATCAGCGCAGGCTGGCGGCGGAAACGCCGGCCGATGGGCTCGCTCGACCGCAACCGCGATCAACTAGGGATGGAACCAATGGATAATGGCAACGGGCCAGTGGAACAACTCGAACAGCAGGAACGCTGCCGCCAGGTCCGGCACGCGCTTAAGCAACTAAGCGACGAGCATCGCAGGATCCTGGTGCTGCGGGAAATCGAGGGCTGCGGATACGATGACATCGCCGACATCCTGGACCTGCCCATCGGCACGGTGCGGAGCCGCCTGCACCGGGCAAGGATGCAATTGCGGGAGGAGTTGAAAGAGAGAATAGAGATTAGAGAAGAGAGATTAGAGATTAGAGATTAGGGGCTGGTAACGAGGTTTATTGTAAATTCGAGCTTGTACAATGATAGACGATTTTCGGGAAAGCGAACTGCTGAGCGCGTATCTTGACGGCGAATTGAGCGCGGAGGAGCGTGCACAAGCGGAACATTTGCTGGCCGCGAAGCCCGCCGCCAGGAAGCTGCTGGAAGAACTGCGCTCGCTGAGCACGGACTTAAAATCGCTGCCCCGGCAAAAATTGGGCGAGGACTTAAGCGAAAGCGTGCTGCGGATCGCACAGCGCCGCATGTTGACCGAGCCGGGTGAAAATGCCACGCCGGAAAAAACTGGGGCAGCGTCCGCGCCGCAGCCCGTCCCGGTTTATTCCACAATACTCCGCCGGCTAAAAAATCCCCGCGTGTGGGTTTGGGAAATAGTAATCGCCGCCGTGGCCGTATTGCTTATAGTGTATTATCCGGGCCAAAACGCCGATCGGAACGGCCCGGCGCCGGGAAACAAGGAACGAAACATCGCCATGGCCGCCAAGCCGGAAGAAACGCAAGCCCCACAAGAGCCCGGCGAGTTGCTCTCGGCGCCTGCACCTGCCACGGTCGAGATGAAGCGATCGCCCAACGTGCAAATAACTCGCAGTGGCCGATCCGATACATCCGTGTCATCAGAAGTTGCGCCGGCCGAAAAGCAGGCAAAAGCGCTTGATGAAACCACGGTCGCGGGAAAGGCCGGCGAAGCGGCGCGTAAGATAAATGATCTACCGCGATTAGAAGTCGTGGAAGAACAGGAAGAAGGCAAGTTTGCGACCGCGCCGGAAGGCGCCGCACAAAATAGAACCGATCTGGCGAAAAAGAAGGCTGTAAATCGAGGCACAACAAAAGACGAGAAATTCGCGGGCGAGGACATGCCTACGGCGGCGTTTAAGGCGACGGCAAAACAACCGATGCAAGAAGAACAAAGTCCTGCGCCGGCTTCGAGTCCGTCGTCCGGCATTGCATTTGGGGGCCAATCCAAGCTTTACAGAGCCCCGCCAGAGGAAACCGCAAAAGCAGGCACATCGTTTTCGCACATCCAGCCGGCCGCGCCTCCCGCCCAGGAAAAACCCGCCGATGGCGAAAAATCCTCGGCCGCACCTGCCGGCGAGTTGCTTGTAGTGCACTGCCGGATTACGCCGGAGGCCTTGAAAGACCACGCCTTTGACAAGATTCTCGCCGACAACGGCGTCGCTTGGAGTGGAAGGGAAAATCCGGTCGCAGAAAAAACGATGGAAATGGACAAGCTCCGCTCGCTTTCGGAGGCAAAAAACGATCGGGCGGCGAACAAGCCGGAAAGAGCGAGTGGAATGGGAGGAGTAAGAGGCGCCGAAACCGACCGGCTGGGATTATCATTGAACGAAAATGTGGAGATTGTGTATGTGGAGGCCTCGCCCGCGCAGGTCGAAGCCATGCTAAAAGGGCTATCGGCCCAGACCGAGGCCTTTAAAGACGTATCTATCACACCGGCGACAAGAGACTCCCGGCTGCAAAAAGCCGTTGATGGAACCATTACCCGCGGCGAAATTGCCGAGACCGGCAGTAAAGCGCCGGCTTATGCCGCTCAAACCGTCGTACCGGCGAAAGATCGTTTTCAATCCCAGACCAAGGGCAGTGCATCCGCATCAACACATGAGTCGTTAGGCCGCGCCCGGCGCATACAATCTTTCTACGGGGATAACGCAAAAGCGTCCGGCGATGAAACTGAAGTGCAACAACAAAAACTTGCAGATACCGGCCAAAAGGGATTGCCAGGTACGATAGATTACGGCGCAATAATTGCTGGACAATCGGGCAATGCCAAACCCGCGGGTCCGCTTGATCTTAGTTTCCCGATTCAGCCCTCCGCATCGGCCGGCGCGGCGCGGATGGAACGGGTGTTGTTCGTGTTTCAGGTGATGGAAGGAAAAAATACCGGAAAAGACGCCGATAAAAACGCCCCGGCCGACGCCGCGCGTTTCAACACTCCGGCAGCCGATGCGAATCCACCCAAGCCATAAAACGGTAGGGCATGTTATCAGATATGCGATTGCCGGGAAACACGCCGTGAGAGTGCAAAAACGCGCCACTTGATGTTTCCAAAAGAAAAAAATCTATCGACATTTTTTCCACTGTCCGTGGTCCGACGTCCGGCATAGTTCTTATGGAGGGGATGTGCCATAATCCGGCCGATTTTCATGTATTTTAACGGCATCGATCGGCAGCCGATGGGATCTCTTATCGTCTAAATTTTGGAATCTGCTACAATATTCGGCGGTCACCCACGTTAAGGTCGTAGGCTGGGATAAGGTTCTGTTTTCCCGCAGCCGAGGAAAATAGAATGCTTAACCCAGCCTACGAATGTTTTATGATTTGCATCGGCTTAACGCGGTCTGAAAGTCAACACCAGCCCCCGGTGTGTTCATCGGGGGCTAAATAATAAAGATGTGAATTATGATCCACGATTCTGCATCGGAAGCGGAACTATCTTCTTCGACAATGGAAACGTCGATGGAATACGTCGGCCGGTGGAACCGCCTGGTAAGCACCACGAATTGGGAAAAAGGACGAATCATCGCCGATTGGCGCAGCCATGCAGCAGGCCGAGGCGCCCCTGGCCAACTCGACGGATGAAGGCTGGGCCCGACAGGTTGGCGGGGTGACGCCGCAACACGTGGGCCGGCTGCGCCGCGTGTACGAGCGATTCGCCGACGTGTCTGAAAAGTATCCCGGGTTGTATTGGAGCCATTTTTACACGGCCTTGGATTGGCCGGACGCGGAAATGTGGCTGGAAGGTGCGGTGCAAAACGGCTGGTCAATCGCCGAATGCGCCGCTCGCGCTGGGAAGCGCTCGGCGCCCCCGAGGAACTAAAGCCCAAGGAATGCGAGATCCTTTTAAGCGAGGCGGTAGAAGACGATGATCCGCTCGGCGATCGTTCATTGCCCGAAAGCATCAATGAAACACTCGGCATAGTCCATGATATCGGGGCAAGCGCGAGAAGCTCGTCCCAGCCGGCGGCTATGGAAAGCGGCGCCGCCCGCGCCCTGATTTTTCGGCATCCGGCACGGAAACTACGGCGCAGTTCCGACCGTTTGAAAATTTGCCTGCAATGCCTGCGGATTTACAGGAAGCGGTCGAACTCTTCAAATTGGCCATCGTCGCCCACAAACTCGCCGGTTGGAAAGAGATCGCAATGAAAGACGTGCTGGCTATTCTTGACGCGCTTAAGCGCCTGGCCCGTGCGCCGGCGGAATGAATTGGGACTGGAAAAAGTTATATATGTGATGGGCCGGGCAGCCCTCATCCTAGCCCTCTCCGGGCACCGACCAAGGGTTGGTCGGGGGAGGAAACCTTTTTTCCCATTTGCGGCCTTCCAATGTGCGGCCTTCCTGCACGCGGCTTTCCTATTTGTGGATTGCCGGCTTGTCTTCGCCGATGTATTTGGCCAAGGTGGCGAAGAATTCCTTGCGCTGAATGGGTTTGGTCGTGTAATCGTTGCAACCGGCATTGAGGCATTTTTGGCGATCGCTGGCCATGGCGTGGGCGGTCAGTGCCACTATCCATCCGGTGTAACCCTGTTCGCGCAGGGCCATGGTGGCTTCATAACCGTCCATAACCGGCATCTGCATGTCCATGAGGATAAGATCGAAGGGCTCTCCGGCTTTGACGGCCTCTCTAACGGCGTCTACGGCCTTTTTGCCGTTATCGACTGTCGCCACTTCAGCGCCGGCTTTTTTGAGAATATGGGCGATTAATCGCTGGTTGTCGGGGCCGTCTTCGGCCAGCAAGATCCGGCCGGGCAACAAGACGGAAGGCGTTACTTTCGGCCCGATCACCCCTTGCCTGGCGCTTTCCTGGAAAGTGAGCAAATTGGGCATCTCCACCATTCCGACGCCTTCAACCGATCCGGTGGCAATGGTCACGCGGAATTGGCTTCCTATCCCCGGCTGTGACTGCACCAATGTTACGTCGCCGCCAAGCATTTCGGCAAGGCGTTTGCTGATGACGAGCCCCAAGCCGGTGCCGCCGAAGCGCCGCGCCGTGGAGGTTTCGGCCTGGGAGAATTGCTGGAACAGGTTTTGCGATTCCTGTTCGGTCATGCCGATGCCCATGTCGACCACGTCGAACTGCATCACAGGCCGGTCGCCCGGCAGGAACGACACAACCAACTTGATTTCACCGATATCGGTGAATTTTATGGCATTGCCGATGAGGTTGATCAGGATTTGCCGGACCCTGGTGGGATCGGTTTGGATGGTTTCGGGAATGGAGGTATGGAATTCAACGCGCAAGACCAGGCCCTTTGCCGAGGCCCGCACGTTCATCAGCGAATTCACGTCGGCAACCACCTGCAGAGGCGAGCAGGGGATTCGTTCCACGGACATGCGCCGGGCTTCGATCTTGGAAATGTCGAGAATGTCGTTGATGATTGCCAGGAGGTGCTCGCCGTTTCGTTGGATGGTGGCCAGTTCTTCTTTGCCCCAGTCCCCTTGTTGTTCTTCGACCAGGACTTCCACGAAGCCGAGAATGGCCGTGATGGGAGTGCGGATTTCATGGCTCATGTTGGCCAGGAACTCGCTTTTCGAGCGGGTGGCCGCTTCGGCGGCGTCCTTGGCGCGCTGAAGTTCGGACTGGGCGCGCTCTTTTTCGGCGATTTCCGTGCGCAGTTGCGCGGTGCGCTCAAGAACTTTTTCTTCCAAAACGTTTTCGGCGCCCAACAACTGTTTTTCATATGTTTCCACCTGCTCCAACATCTTATTAAAGGCGTCGTAAAGAGTGCCCAACTCGTCGCGCAGACTGCTGCGTTACGCGAATCGAATAATCGCCGGCAGTGGTGATATCCACGGCGGTTCGCGCCAATGCCAGGATGGGCTTTGACACGGCCCGTTGCAACCTTGTGGCCAAGAGCCCGGACGCCAGCAAGGAGCACAGCATCATAAAAGCCGCGATTTTCACGTAATCGTACAATTGCCGGCGTAAAAACAGCACATTTTCACGGAGATACAAGGTTCCCACGAATTCTTCGCCGTCTTGCACTTTTTGGAACATCTCCAAGGTGCCGCTGTCGGTGAATTCAAATCCGCCGGCGCGGGGAGCGGGTGGTTCGATTTTGGGGACGTCCTCTTTCAGATACGTGGCCAGCACCTTCCCCAACCCATCGTACAAACAGGCGAATTCAATGGTCGGCTGCGACTTTAAAGATTTCAGCAATAGTTGCGCCGCGGGGGCATCTCTAAAACTCAGTACGGCCGTGCTGTTGAACGCCAGCATGCGGGCTTGGGTGCTGAGTCCTTGCACCGCGGAGCTGCGCATCATATTGATGTCATTGACCGCAAAACCAATGCACGACAACAACAGGGCCACGCTGGCCGAAAACATGCCCAGCAAGACCAGTTTAGTTCGTATCGACAAGTCGCGGAACTTCAGCATACATCCGTCCGGCGTTGATTATGCGCTTGTTTTACCGATGTGCAAAAAACCTATACTGCTTTCCCTATGGAATGTAATGAATTTACATACTTGAGTTGCAAATCGATAAACCGTTCATGTTCCATTGGGATTCTTCCCTTGCCCTGAACCTGTTTCCGGCACTTTTTTGGCCAGGTTGAGTAATTTTGCATCGATTATAAGTTTCTTTTGTCTGACGGCCTCCAAGTTTATCTCAAAGCGCACGGTGCCGCCCTCCAGGAAAAAGTTGATTCCGCCTCCGTGCTCGGCAAATCCCGGCGATTCGCCCACCAGCAGCGTCGGTTTGCCGTGCATCTTATTGATAATTTCAATTTGCTGGGGGAAAGGAATCGAGCGGGAGACGAATAATATATGGCAAGGCTGCAACTCCCCGATCGTGGCCATCCTGCGAATCACAATGCGGTGCCCCTGGATCGTTTTGGACTGGGCAATGCGATCCAAAACCTGCCCAAAGGGATCTTCGCCGCAAACACCCAGGATAAACGGGCTTGAGCGGTCTTCAAATGTGTCTTGGGGCCATTCGACATAGCGCCCAAAACTGTAAAGAAAAGCGGCTTTGACGTTGTACTCGTACTGGGGATTTACGGCGTCGGGAGTTTCAGGCGATTGCCCCCGTACAATCGCGGGCGAAACGGCGAAAAATATCATCCCCGCCGCCCAAAATCCCACAAGACCGGGAATATAATGCACCACGGCTTTCAACTTCGGTTTTATGCGGAACGCCGACAAGACAGCGTAAAACACCAATACGACTTTGTGATAAAAACAGGCCATAAGGCGATTCACATTATTATATTTATAACTTGATATTTCTGATCTGGTTGTCTTGTGCCGCAAAGATTTATCCATCTAATTAACTCGACATATATTCAATAGTGCCTCGCAATTTGGCCGAGCACTTCAAAATCCGCTCTACATGCAACCCGGCTTGTCACCGGTGCGAAAACAGTATCCACACTTGTAAAAAATGATGATTTTACGTCTCTTTGCATTAAGTAGGTTATGTAAGATGAAAAAGTTGGATTATGTGGTTTATTTCAGGGCCGACAGGCTACACGGATAAATGCCATTCGCACTGCTTTTGCAGCTCCGGCTTCGCGGTATTAACGTGCCGTTTGGCCGTGCGTAAACTTTTTGTCCATTCTTTACATTTTGTTCCTTGTCAATTAATTAGTATTTCCACGTGATTTCAGCATATACTTCCGGACCAACCAGGGATCCGCCGGCAAACTCGGTATAATATCCCCGAGTCAGATTGCGCCCCGCGACGGCGAACTCGAAATTCTTATTCTTGTGCCAGGCCAGTCTGGAGTCCAAGGCAATATAACTGGGTGCGGTGACATACTGATAAATAGACAAACTATCAACATAACGCCCGATTAAATCGAATTGCCAATGCTCGCCCAAATCCCAGGAAGATTGCAGATAAACTTGATTACAGGGCGAATCACCCGGATTGAAGAGTTGCATTACATCTGGAGCGGCGCAAAAACATGCGCAGGTAGGTATAGGCCAACTGCAGGCGCCAGCGTTCGTTGACAGTATAATTCGCCGCCAATTCCGCGCCGTAAGTTTCCCCGTATTGGGCGTTTACACCTTGAGCTGCAAAAGAGTAATAGGGCACCGGACCCGGAACATATATAATACCCAGCGGCACAGTGGCTTGAAGTTGGCTGTATTGATTGAAGAACAAGGCCAGATCCCAAGAGAATTGCTCGGTGGCTTGCGTGCGGACGCCCAATTCCCAAGCCAACAAATCCTCCGACAAGAAATGCGGATTGCCCAGCAAGGTAAAATAACCGGGATCCATGCGCGATGGATCGAATGGATCAGGCATCAACCCCAAAAAAGCTATATTGTTCACGCCATCCACGCTATTTCTGTCCGGCACGTGCACCGCTCGAGACACCGAGGCCCAAATCGACTGTCGCTGGGTGGGCGTCCACAAAATTCGCCCGGTCGGCTGATATTCGAAATTTGTGTAAGGATTGTAATCGAATTTCGAGCCAGCGATGAAAAACAACTTGTCTTCAACCAAAGTGATTTGATCTTGAGCGAAAAAATCATAATAATGATCGAAACGGCTCGGCGGAAAATCGGACTGGGCGAATGAATTTTGCATGGAATCCCGCGTAAACCTATATTCAACGCCCCAGATGACGCCGTTTCGATCGCCCAGGGGAAAACGATGCTGAAAGTCCAGGTCAAAAAGGTCGCGATCCATGCCGATGTAAACACTCGGCGGATGGCGTTCAGTCCGATCAAAGTAAGCCTGGAAGGTCCAATCACGCTCCTCGTCCTTGGTATGTTTCCAGCGATAAATAATGTTTTCGCCCGTCACATGCGTGCTGCCGACTGCTTGCATATACGGTGGATCTAGAATCGGAACGGACAACGCATCATTGCTATAGCCGTTGTAATAATCGCCCTGCAAGGTCATTGCATCGGACCGGCTGGCATTGTAATCCGAGCGGAAACCGCATCGGCCCTGCCTCCATTCGTCGTTTTCCATGCCGCCGAATGGATCGAGCGTCTGGCCGCGTTCGAACCACCGGCCATAGACGCGATAGTACATGTCTTCACCAAGCTGCCCGCCGGTCCGGGCATTGGTGAAACCGCGTTCCATGGTACCCGCTCCTCCTTGGAGCAAAACCCCTTGTGTATCTTGTGCCTTCTTGGTAATGATGTTGATCACGCCGTTGACCGCATTGAGGCCCCAGATTGTCGCGCCTGGACCGCGGATCACCTCGATCCGTTCCACGTCCTCCAATATGAGGTCTTGTACGTCCCAAAACACTCCACCGAAAGTAAGATCATAAACGGTGCGGCCATCGATCTGCACCAACAGCATGTGGGAATACTGGGAATTGAAGCCCCGGGCGGTTATGGCCCATTGATTGGAAAAAATCTGGGCTACATCCATGCCGGGTACCATCCGCAAGAGGTCGGGAATGTTCTGTGCGCCGGAGCGGCGAATCATCTCGTTGGTAATCACGAATACGGCCGCCGGGGTTTTGCCCACCGTGCTTTCCTGGCGTTCCGCGGTGCTTACCGGCTGGTCCAAGGAGGGCGATCCCGTATGGCCGGTTACATTCACGTTGGAAAGCTGGCCCACGTCTTTCTCGGCCATGTCGAGCAGCTTATCGAGACTTCCAGCGTCTACGCCTTGTTGATCGGCAGGTGCGGTTTGAGAACCGGCTACCTGAGTGGCAGGCGCGGAATTTTGCCCAGTCGCTCGATTATTTATGCAAGAAACAAGCAGAAAGCCAATAACAATCCATCCGCCTGCCCTTAATCCGGATTTCTCGTTTATCATTTTTCATTCTTCCAACAAATCAATGGAAGAGATCAATATCTCCAAGTAAGTTGGCCATAAACTTCAGGTCCTACTTTATAAGCTGTGGAGCCGACCAAGGGACTGAATTCATAATATTCCCCCCGCGTCAGATTTCGCCCCACCACGGATACCTCGAAGTTTTTCCCGCTGTGCCATGACAAACGCGTATCCATGGCAATGTAACTGGGAATTGTTTGCATGTTGTAGGGGAATAGAGCGTCCACATAACGCCCGATAAGGTCGAACTGCCAATTATTTCCAATATTCCAGGACGACTGCATGTAGACCTGGTTGCAGGGCGTATCTCCGGGATCATCGGCAGTGCCAAGCATGCCCGGGGCCAGGTGCAGGAACAATCGCGTATAAGTATAGGCGCATTGCAAGCGCCATTGTTCGTTGACATTATAATTTGTCGCCAATTCTACGCCGTAGGTTTGGCCGGCCGCGCCGTTTTGATATTGCTCCTGCGCGAATATATAAGGCGGATCGATGACAATTCCCGCTGGGGCAAAAGCGAAAATATTTTCGTACTGGTTGTAAAACATCGCCAAATCCCAGGAAAAACGTTCCGTGGCCTGCACGCGCACGCCCAACTCGTAAGCCAGCAAATCTTCGGATTGCAACCCGGGATTGCCGACGACCTGGGGAAAAACGTACAGGAGGGAATGGAGTCAAACCGACCGGCGGCAAGGTTGTTTGCGCATCGGCGGTCTGCTCGGTGGGAATGTGGACCGCCCTGGAGATCGCCGCCCAGATTGAATGCCGCTTGGTGGGAGTCCACAAAAGCCGCACTGTGGGCTGATATTCAAAATTCGTATAAGGATCGTGCTCGAATTTCGAGCCCCCGATCAAAAACCAGCGGTCTTCCTCCAAGGTGATCTGGTCCTGCACGAAATAACTGTAATAATCGTCGAAACGGCCCGGCGGATTAACGGTCACAAAAAAGGCCGAGGAAGGGTCCGTATTCGTGAATGAATCGTCCCAGAACCGGTAACCGCAACCCCAAATGACCTCGTGCCGCTGGCCCAAGGGAAATCGGTTCTGATAATCAAAGTCCACAAGGTTGGTGTCCAAGCGGTAAGCGGGATCGAGGTAGTGCCGCTCGGTCCGATAATAATAGGTCTGGAACGTCCAATCCGAATCCTCGTCAACGGTGTGTTTCCAGCGGTACAAAATATTCTCGCCGGTGACATGGATGTCGTTGCTGGGCACGGAAAAGGGGAAAGTGGGGATTTGATTCGGCAACACGCTTACGGATTTGCCGTCATAATAATCGCCTTCGAGCATCATGGCGTCGCGCCGGCTGGCGTCGTAATCCATGCGGAAGCCGCCGCGGCCCTGGTGCCAGGCGTCGGGCCCTGTGCCGCCGTCGGGGAGAAATTCGGGACCGCGATCGAACCACCTGCCGTAAAAACGGTAGTATAAATCCTGGTTGATTTGGCCGCCGACGCGGGCATTTGTGTATCCGAGTTCATGCGATCCTGCGCCGCCTTGGGCCAGGATCCCTTGGGTATCTTGCGCTTTTTTTGTGATGATGTTGATCACGCCGTTTACGGCATTTGAGCCCCATATCGTAGCGCCCGGCCCGCGGATGACTTCGATCCTATCCACGTCTTCGAGAATGAGGTCCTGCACGTCCCAGATAACCCCTCCGAAGAAAAGATCATACACTGTTCGCCCATCGATTTGAACCAAGAGGAGGTTGGAATACTGGGAATTGAAGCCTCGTGCGCTAACCGCCCATTCATCCGAAGATATCTGGCCAACCTGTATGCCGGGGACCATGCGCAAGGCGTCGGGAATGGTTTGCACGCCGCTGCGGCGGATCATCTCGTTGGTAATAACGAACACGGCCGCCGGGGTCTTGCCAACCGTGCTTTCCTGGCGTTCCGCAGTGCTTACAGGCTGATCGAGCGAAGGCGATCCGGTATGTCCCGACACATTCACGTTGGAAAGCTGGCCCACGTCTTTTTCAGCCATGTCAAGCAGTTTGTCCAGGCTGCCGGCGTCAACTCCCGCGGAACTGACGCTGTCTTGTGCGCTTGCCGGACCTTGTTCGCCCCCAGCCGTGCCCTGGCCGTATGTCGGAATCAAAAAGACAACCACTAGCAAAAAGACGGAGCATAGTGGCACACTATGTAACCGCACGCCCATGTTGTGTTCCCCGTGACGTAAATGGTGTCGCAAAATACGTCAGGGGCATGACTGCCCCTCACACATATATTTCATCTAGCTCCACACATTGAAAATTATCGACATATATGGAAAATCCCTGGCATCTTATGACGAAAATAATCCTCAATTGTCGATCGCCTTATAGGTCTCAAATCCGGCAATATCGGCAAAATCTTCCCAATCTCTTTTTTGGGCATGATGACAATTCGCCACGCACTTTCGCCGTTGTTGAAGCAAATTTCCCACAAAGCAAAGCGGAACAATCGGAATAGAGGCGGAACAATCATGGCAAGTTCATGCAAGACAACATCTTGCATCAACGGCATCTCTCAATAGGCACATTGGCACTTGACGTGCTCAACAATCTCTCGCGTTTCATTGAGCAATTTGGTCGTCACGTGACAAATAGACTATCTCCATGCCCAAACAAAACCACCACAAGTCAACGCAAGGCAGAAAATCCCCCCATCGCACCGGCGTCCAGGCGGAGTACCGCGACGAGTTGCCGCCGACGGAGGAAGTATTGACTGAAGAGGAATCAGCCGTTTCCGAATCTCCCGCCGACGTCGATCTTGACGAGGATGAAGAGATCGATCATGCCGATGAAGCCACCGGCGAAGACGATCAGATCGACGATCCGGTGCGCATTTATCTGATGCAGATGGGCGAGATCCCCTTGCTCAAGCCCAGAGAGGAACTGGCCGCCGCCAAGCGGATCGAAACGAGCCGCAGGCGATTCCGTCAATGCATGCTGGCCAACGATTACGTCCTCCAGGCGGCGGTAAGCTTGTTGGAATGCATCCGCGACAACAAGGTGCGGCTCGATCGGACCATTGAAGTATCGGTGATCAACATCCGCGAGAAAAGGCGGCTCTTAAAGGTGCTCGCGCCAATTTGTTCACTCTCCATCATCTGCTCGTCCAAAATCGCCGCGATTTCTCCCTGGCCATCCATGACTATAATCCCCGAAAAAAACGCCGCGAAGCATGGCGCCGGATGCTCGAGCGCCGGGTAAAGGCCGTCCGACTGGTGGAAGAACTCGGGCTGCGGACCCAACGCCTGCAGCCCATGCTGGATAAGCTTCGCCAGATCTCCCAGCGCATGGACGGCATCAAGAAACAGTTGGCCGAACCATGCCTCGCGTCCGACGACGCCGCCAGGGCCCAGGAACTCCGCAAGGAACTGTGTTACCTCATGCGATTGACCCTGGAAAGTCCGGCCACGCTCCGCCGCAGGCTGGACCGCATAGCCGTGTTGCACAAAAAATATGAAACCGCCAAGCGATACCTTTCGGCCGGCAACCTGCGCCTGGTGGTCTCCATAGCCAAGCGCTATCGAAACCGCGGCATGAGCTTTTTGGACCTCATCCAAGAGGGCAACACCGGACTGATGCGGGCAGTGGACAAGTTCGAACACGCCAGAGGGTACAAATTCTCCACTTACGCCACCTGGTGGATCCGCCAGGCAATCACCCGGGCGATAGCCGACCAATCCAGGACCATCCGCATGCCGGTGCACATGCTTGAAAACATGAGTAAGGTGCGAAACGCCACACGCTTCTTGATTCAGCAAAACGGCACCGAGCCCACGCTCGAACAAGCAGCAAGCCAGGCCGGTCTTTCGCTGGACGAAACCATAAATATCCTGCGCATGGCCCGGCAACCGCTATCGCTCGACCAGCCCGTGGGCGAGCACGACGATACGTACTTCGGCGAATTCCTCGAAGATCACCGCGAGGACGATCCCCTGCAAGGACTCAACCACGAATCCTTGAAAGCCCGCATCGCCGAGGTGCTCGACGCCCTGGACTATCGCGAACGGGAAATCATTCGCCTGCGTTTCGGCCTGGCCGACGGTTATTCATATACTTTGGAAGAGGTGGGCAAGATATTCTCCGTCACTCGCGAACGCGTCCGCCAGATCGAAACCAAGGCCGTAAGAGCCCTGCAACATCCCATCCGCGCGAAAAGACTCCTAAGCTTCATGAACGACCTGGCCAACGTCCCAATCGAATCCATGGGCACCTGCCACGGAAATTCACCGGTAGAGGATTAATCGCTATCCCCTTTTCCTCCGTGAAATTTCTCCAACATCCCCTCTCCCGCCGGGAAATTATTCCGATGTCCCCTCTCCCGCCGGGAAACTTTTTTGATATTCCCTCTCCCTTCGGGAGAGGGTTAGGGTGAGGGCTTTTCTCTAATACTTTTTAAGCCCTATCTTCACGCAGTACAATCCTGACGTTAAATTACAATCCAATGTCAGGCACAGCCTGATCTACAAGATGTCTGACCTTTTTGTGAAAATCACAGGGAAAAAACATGATCATCGCCGACCTGAACAATATCGAAGGCCGCCGCTATCCGGCCAGGCGGCGGATGCAGAATTTGGTGGGCGGGGCATCGCCCATCCAAGCTGCGAATTTCAGCATCGGAAACGTCGTGCTCGATCCGCGCGGCGGGCAGGTGCCCTGGCACAATCAAGCTCAGGAAGAGGTGTATTTTGTCGTGGAAGGCACGGGCGAGATGTGTTTGGGCGGCGAGCGGCAAGTGGTCACCACCGGCCAGGCGGTTTACATCCCGCCCGGCGTGTTCCACCAGCTTACCAACATCGGCGATACGCCCTTGCGGATGATCTACTGCTACGGCCCGGCCGGCGACGTGGCCCACTGGAAACAGGAGCTAAGCGGCACGCTGCCGGTGGCCGGCGTGGACGTCCCGCCGCTTCCGCCCGGTGCCTGCCCGCAATGCATCGAAAAACATGAAGGCTAATGATGATTTCAATCAACCATGAATAAATAAACTTGGAAGGTCGTCTAATGTCGTCAGTAAATCGACACAGAGGGTCGTTTGATATTAGATGGTACAAACATATGTCTGCAATCCGACCCGGAGGGTCGCTTGATATTAGCCCAGCGATTAATCGCTGGGTAGGAGAGCTACCGATCATTCCTTCCCGTCCCGTAGGGACGGCCGAGATCACGCCAACGGTTTTCAATCGTCCCTACGGGACGATGGAGAAATGCAATAGACCCAATACCACAGCACTAAAAGTGCTGGGCTATCATCAATTGCCCCTACGGGGCAAAACAGAGCAAGGATACCAATGAGCATACGCACGCACAACATCGGCATCATCATGAACGGCGTGACCGGGCGAATGGGCACCAACCAGCACCTCATGCGTTCGATCGTGGCCATTATCCAGCAAGGCGGGCTGAAAATCGGCGAGTCCGAGGTCATCATGCCCAATCCGATCCTGTTGGGGCGCAATCCGGCCAAATTGGAGCGGCTGGCGGCCATGTCCGGAGTTGCCCGCTGGACCACCGATATTGACAAGGCCCTGGCCGACCCGAACGACACGATTTATTTCGACGCCCAGACCACCGACTGCCGCGTGGAGGCGATGAAAAAGGCAATTGCCGCCGGCAAGCACGTGTATTGCGAAAAACCTACGGCAACCACCACCGCCGACGCCCTGGAACTGTACAAACTTGCCAAGGCGGCGGGCGTGAAAAACGGCGTGGTGCAGGACAAACTCTGGCTGTTCGGCTTGTTGAAACTGAAACACCTGATCGACAGCGGATTCTTCGGCCGGATTCTTTCCGTCCGCGGCGAGTTCGGCTATTGGGTCTTCGAGGGCGACACCGTGCCTGCCCAACGCCCGTCGTGGAACTATCGCAAGCAGGACGGCGGCGGAATCATCATCGACATGCTCTGCCACTTCCGCTACATGCTCGATAATCTGTTCGGCGAGGTGCAGGCGGTATCATGCCTGGGCGCCCACCACATCGACAAACGCTGGGACGAAAACGGCAAGCCCTACAACTGCACGGCCGACGACGCGGCATATTCCACCTTTGAACTCGCCGGCGGGATAATCGCGCATATCGATGCCGGTTGGTGTTTTCGCGTGCGCCGCGACGATCTTCTGGTGCTTCAAGTCAACGGCACAAAGGGCAGCGCAGTCGCCGGCCTGCGCCACTGCTGGGCACAATCGTACGCCGACACGCCGCGGCCCACCTGGAACCCGGACGTTGACAGCCCGATAGATTTTTACGCCGGCTGGCAGCAAATCCCCTCGCAACAGGACTACGAAAACGCCTTTAAAATCGAGTGGGAACTTTTCCTCCGCCACGTGGTCAAGGACGAGCCCTTCCGCTGGACGTTGCTGGAAGGCGCCAAAGGCGTCCAACTGGCCGAAGCGGGACACGAATCGTGGAAAAAACGTAAATGGGTGACGATCCCGAGGTTGGAAGAGTGATAGAAGCGAATACTTTTTAACTGTCGAATTGAATGTGTAATTAGGGAGTATCTTTTAGTTTGAATGAAACACTGTAGTATCGAACATCGATATTGTTCGTCATTTCGAGCGCATAGGAAAGTTTAGGATCAGGATCACGGCATATCACAAGTCCCTTCACTGCTTGACCGTCTTTGCAGAGGTTATTCTTTACCCACCCCATGTAACGAAGAATCTGACCAACCACTTGATCAGATGGGCGACCCTTTTTGAGTTCAATAACGACGAAGGAATTTGATTTGGGTTCAAATGCCAGAATGTCAATCGAACCTATGTCGGTAGCATACTGCTGACCATCGTCCTCTTCTGAATCTCCATATATTTTTAGCTTTCCTTTGAAAATCATATCGAAGTTACTGACAATGAAGTCCTCAAGGTACTTCTCCAGGACAAAGGCATTTGGATCTTCGATTCCTTCATTAGATTCCGTATTAACAATTATGCCCGAGCCTTCTAAAAAGTTATGGAACTGAACCTCAGAAATCTCGGCGAGAGTCTGCATTGGGAATACGACGCTGGGAAAAACTTTGTCGCGGGGCTTTTCCTGCCATACTACATCTAGGTAACTGGGGTGCAAATGAGCGGGGTTTTTCCCTGGAGAGTAGGTCGCGGGTTGGATCACTTTGCCAACTGCTACAAGAGTCTTGCGGCCTCTTCTAGCGATAACGAAGTCGCCCGGTGTAATCTCATGATAGAACGACCAAATCATGTTGGCATAGAGGCCCTTCGTTCCTGAGGGTTTATCGGGGTATGTGGTACCTACAACATCATAAATATCCTCCCGGCTCATTTTTGAAACATCACCAAGCTTACTCCAACCAATGGAAATTAGGTTGTTGGCAATATCAAATTGCCAAACCTTGTCAAAAAGTTCTGATGGCTTCGATTCGACGGGAGCAATTACCCAATAGCGAGGCATAAAATTATTCTCCAAGACAGAGCGAGATGGCTCCTGCACTTCTTGATTGGATAAATTTCCAATTCCATTAGTATAAGAATCACTCTCTGATCCTACAAGTGAGTCAAAGAGAAAAAAGAGAGAAAAAGTGGATAAGTCTAATTATTTACATCCTTTGAACGGTTTTTTGGACTTCCCAAATTAGGACGCGGGAATTAAGCCGTTTGCAGGGCTTCAATGATGTTGATGTGAACCAATGCAATGTGAACAAACCGATCTGCTCCGGGATCAACGACTGCTATTCTGTTTTTGCCAATGGCGATATTTTCCGGGTGCCTGACCTGATAAATCTCGCCGTTGGATAGCCGCAACTCGAACGGCTCAAACGGCTGCCGATTCAACCATTCTCGAACTGTGTCCGCATTCATTTCATTCGCCGTTCCGAAAGTTTTTTTATGTCTTCCACTAAAAGCCTGTAACGCTATCTGAATTCAGCCCTCACCCTAGCCCTCTCCCAGAGGGAGAGGGAACTTTTAGGATAGGATCTAAAAGTAATTATACCATGGCCCCCAATATCTTCGACATGCGGAAATAAAAGATATTTTGCACTTTTTATTCTATCGCTCCGCGTCGGCGCGGATCATGCGCAGTGCGCAGACGGCGGCGATTTCGTTGCCGCCGGTGGCCTGGAAACGGATCGTCGCATTTGTTTTGCCGGCGATTGTTTCAGGGGGAATTTTGTACTCCACATCGAAGAAACGGGCGTCTTGTTCGGGGGTGATCGGCTCGATGGTTTCCGCTCCCAACTTCTTATCATTTGCTAAAATATCGAACGTGCACAATTTTCGTTCGCCGCTGTTGTAGGTGACGATCAGCGTCATGGGATGGTCTTGTTCCACGGGCACGTCGAAGGAGAACCATTTTGACCCGCGCCGGCCCGCACGGTCCATCGCCCGAACCAGCTTGGCATCCTCGCCCTGGAAATTGAAATCGGTTTCCGGCTGCATTTCGCCGGGTTGAACAAGTGCCACGGTGGCTTCTTTTAGTTTGCGCTGTTTTTCCTGTTCGGCGGCGTAGGCGTTGGATTTTTGCTCCCATTCCTGCGGCGTGAACAGGTCCCAATAAACGCCGTAGGCGTGGCGATGCAGGCGGTAAAAGGGCATGAAATCGACATCCCTATCCCGGCCTACGCCGTCGGTGCGGAACTCGCCCGGCTTGTCGGCAATGGGTTTTAGCCAATCGGCCACGGGCTTATCGGCTGCGAGGAACACGGGCACAGTCGGTTGATTAGCTCCAGAAGTAGCGCTGCGCCTCGGCCTCTTCTACCGCCGCCGAATTGGGCCGTGCCCAGGTCGCCGGCCAGGACCAGCGGACCCCACATCAATGCAACTCGCCGCAGGTTGTCGGGCAGGGGCTCGAGACGCAGAGTTTTGGGTAATACCAAGGCGATCGTGTCGCCGTCTTTCCATAATCGCTTAATCTCGACGTAAGAGTCCGGCGGGGGCAGCTTGCCAATCGCTTCGCCATTAACCTTTACGCTGAAACCATCTCCGGCCCAATACGGGCGGCGCAAGCCAGGGTAAGTTGCCTTGGCGATTGCATGGAGAGTTTCAAGGTTGCCGTTTCGCCTTCGGGAAAGTCGGTATCCATCGCCAGATTCACGCCCGCCGACTTCCATTGGGCGGTGGATGGAGCATAAATATTTACCCAAAGTTTGTCCCCCAATTCGTAGTACAGGCCGTAGCCGTGGAGGGCGTGGCTTTCCATGCCCGTTCCCACGCAGCAGGTGAATCCGCCGTCGAGCATGTTCCGCTCGTACTCGCGCTGGACGCCCTGGCCCACGGGGACCATGTAACAAGTCCAGCCGTCCGTCGGATCGATGGAGCCGAGGATGTGGTTGAACAGGGCCCGCTCGTGAAAATCGGCGTAGCGGATTTCCGGCCGGATAGAGAAGAGCGCCCGCGTCATTTTGAGCATGTTGTACACGTTGCAGGACTCGCAGGTGCGGCCCTCGATCATGTGGCTGAGCTTGTCGGGCCGGCCGAAGTATTCGTTGCGGCCGTGGCCTCCGGTGGCAAAGCTGTGATGCAGTGCCACACGGTCCCAGAAGAACATGGCTGCCCTGCCGTCCGTTTCGTTGCCCGAGTAAATGTATCGCATCAACTCGCCGAGCATCTTGGGCACGAGCGTGTTGCCGTGTTTTCCGGCGAGGATGTCTTCGGCCCGGGCGAGCGGTACGACGATTGCCCGGTGCTCAAATTTGCCGGAAAGCGTCAGCCAAAGCTTATCGCCGTTATCGGCGTAGAGGTCGGCCGCTACCTCGTTCATGCCGCCAAATTCAGTGCCCAGCATGCGTTGAATCTGAGCGTCATTTAAGTTAGCCAATGTTGTCGCGGCCCAGGCGGCGAACTTGATTTCCACTTCCAGGGCCAGCGGATTGCCTGTGTAGCGATAGGCGTCCCTAAGCCCGGCGAAGATTTTGTGCTCGACGTACCAGGGCGACCACAGCCCGTTGAGATCAAAGCCGCCGGAGCGGATATCGCCATGTGCCATCTGGTTGAAAAGTATCTTGCCGTCGGTGCCCTTGTCGTCGGTAATGGCCCCAATGTAACCATCGCCCTGCTTGTCTTGAATTACCTTAAGCTGGTTGACGATGTAGTCGGCCCGATCTTTATATCGGGCATCGCCGGTGGCGGCGTACATCAGGCTCACGGCCGAAAGGTAATGGCCGCAGATATGTCCGGTGAGCTGCTTGCCGCGTCCGCCGTCCCAGCCGCCGTAACCCTCGGCCTCGGGCTCCAGGCCTGCGCGCTTGCGCAAGAAGGCCAACATGCGGTCGGGATTCAGGTCGAGCAGGTACTTGGCGTCCAAATCCTGGGCATTTTTGAGCGGCTCGCCTGTTAGACGCACATCGGACAACGGCAACGGTTTGGCTGCATAGGGAATGACATTTTGAATTGGTTTTAAGGGTGTTGTCGCACTGAGCGACGATCCTGGGATGTCCTGGGCAAGTCCGCCCTTATCCGCGTTCAAGATGATCAGGCTGGCAAGAACAAGATATTCAACAAAAGTTGAACAAGTTTTCATGTGAAACTCATTTCGAAAACAATCAAGGTTTGGTTTTTTAGACCAGTAAATCGCAGAATAAGATTACCTTGATTATAAGGCCAAGATCAACACCCATCAATCTTTCAACTTGAAAAGCTTGACCAGGGCCTCTAGGAGCATGCGCGGCACGCCGCGGCTGGATTCGTCGCGGAGCGATTCCAGCGGCGGGTGTAAAAGCTTGTTGACCAGCCGATTGAACGATTGGCGGATTTCGTCCCGGGCGCGGTCGTCCAAGTCGGGCAATTTGTCCATCAGGCGCGCAAGTTCGTCCTCCATCGGCCTTTGCCAGCCGCGGCGGAGCTGTGCGATCACCGGAGCGACCGCGCGGTGGCGCCATTGAGCCATGAACGAGACGGTTTCCTGGTCGATAATCCGCAAGGCATGGGGCAATTCCTTGTTGCGCAGCGTCTTATTTCGCCGGCAGGCCTCCTGCAAATCGTCGATTGAATACAGGTAAACGTCCGGGCACAGGCCGATGTCCGGCTCGAAATCGCGGGGTACGCCCAAATCGAGAATAAAAAGCGGCCGGCCAAAACGCGCCCGCTCTATCCGCCCAAAATCGGCCAATTTCACAATCGGTTGCTCGGACCCCGTCGTGCTGACGATCAAGTCGGCTGTGGCCAGCGCCTCGTGAAGCTGATCCCAGGCAACGGCCCTTCCGTGCCAGAGCGGGGCCAGTTCGCTCGCCCGCTCGTAACTGCGATTCACCACGGTGATTTGATGCGCACCCTCTTCGCGCAGGTAGCGGAGGGTTTCGGCGGCCATTTCGCCGGCGCCAATTACGACCACGTGCTTGTCGTCGAAGCGCTCGAAGATTTGCCGGCCGAAATCGGCCACGGCCACGCTGGGCACGCTTACCCGGCGCTGGTGCAGGGCCGTTTCGCTGGCCACGCGCCGCGCCACGCGCAACGCCGCCTGAAACATCGTGTGCAGCATGGGCCCGGCGCTTTCCTCAAGCACGGCCGCCTGGTAGGCCTCTTTCACCTGCCCGAGTATTTGCGGTTCGCCCACCACCATGCTGTCCAGGCTGGAAGCCACGTTGAACAAATGCCGCACCGCTGCCTCGTCGGCATGCAGATACAGGTATTGGATTATCGGCCCGGCGTCAAGGCCGTGAAACTCGGCCAGAAACGAGGCCGCCTGTTCCAGCGACGGTTCCGCGTTAGCTTCGCCGGCCGAGTAAATTTCCACTCGATTGCAGGTTGAAAGCAGCACGGCCTCGGTCCGCGGGAAAACGCGGCGCCAGCGGTCCAGGGCCTCGCGGGTTTGGGCCGGACTGAAGGCCAGCTTCTCCCGCATTTCGATGGCCGTATTGTGATGGCTGCAGCCGACGACCTGGAGCATGACAGTTTTCAGTTAACAGTTATCAGTTCACAGTTCACAGATTCTATCGCGAAACCGCAATCGGTTTCGTCCGAGTCCGTCTCTTATCTATCGTTCCTAATCTCTCGTCCTTTTTCCCCACGGTCCTGCTCTTGCACATTTGGCCTTTCAATGTCTCGCCTGCCGCCGTGCCGGGTTTCCAGCGACATTCCCACGGCCAGCGCGGCCACGAGAAACACGAAACTGATGATGGTCAGGTAAACCACCTTTCGTCCTTGCCGGGCGGGCCTGTAAAGTTGGCTTATCACAACGGCCGCCGAAAGCCAGAAAAAAATCGCCAGTGTGCTAATCACCAGGGGATCATATAAAGGGAGGCGGTCCTGCTTCGGCCGATGATCGATGGAATTGAGAACCATGCCTCCCAAAACGCCGATCCCCAGCATAATCAGGGCAATGATTGTCGCCCGCTGATTGATCCACTGGAGCCATTCCAGGCTGGGCAGGCGCAGGCCTCGGTCCACGGGCAGTTTGCGCTTTAAGCGCCGCGTCTGCCAAAGATACATTACCCCGGCGGCGAATCCGACGAGCATCGACACCACCGTCGCGGCCAGCGCCGCCCCATGGATTGCGCCCCAAACCTTCGAGGCCGGTTCGCGGGCAAAAGGCGCGGGAGAAGCCGCAAATGCCGCTATCGCAATAAGCCCCAGCACTATGGGCAGGAGAAAAAGGCCGATCGAAGTCCGGGGGTGAAAACCGAGCAGGTACAGATACACGACCATCAAAGCCCAGGCAGCCACCAGGTACCAATCCTGCCAGCTCGAAAGCGGCACGCCCGTGGTGTTCACTGCGCGGTAATACAGGTACACCGTGTGGGCGAAGAGCCCGGCCCCCGCCCAAGCCAGCATGAACGCTCCGCGAATCCCGCTGCGAAACAACAGTCGCGAGAGCTCCATAACCAGCACAATGGCGTAACTGGCGGCGAAACAAATTATGCCCACGCGGGATAGATCCATGACGAACTATTTTTCCAACTTATATTGGCTGACTTTTTTCCGCAGGGTGTTGCGGTTTATGCCCAGGCGGTCGGCGGCCTTGGTTTGGACATTTTCGCAATCGGCCATGACCTGGGCGATGAGTTCCCGCTCCACGCGGTTGACGATCGCGGCATGGAGATTATCGGCGTTCGGGCCGCCGGATGAAATGCCCTGCTCGATCAGCTCCGCGGCCAAGGTGGCCATGTCGGCAGTGCGCAGGCGTCCGATGCGCCGCGGTTTCTGGCCCAGTACGGCCTCGGGCAGAAGATCGACGGTCAATTCGTCGCCCGGGGCCAAAACCACCGCCCGTTCCACGTAGTTTTGCAGTTCGCGGACGTTGCCGGGCCAGTCGTAATTAACCAGGGCTTCCATGGCCCTCGGTTCCACGTGAGGCACGTGCCGCAGGTTCCGCTCGTTGTAGATTTTCAAAAAATGACCCACAGAGAAGCGGGATGTCTTCGCGGCGTTCGCGCAGCGGCGGCAAATAGATGGTCACCACGTTGAGCCGGTAATAAAGGTCCTCGCGGAACCGCCCGGCATCGATCTCTTCCAGCAAATCGCGGTTGCTGGCCGCTATGACGCGCGTATCGACGCGGATGGTTTGCGTGTCGCCCACGCGCTCGAACTCGTATTCCTGCAATACGCGGAGCAGTTTCACCTGGAGCTTGGGCGTAGTGGAGTTGATTTCATCCAAAAAAACCGTGCCCGTATGTGCGGCTTCGAAGCGTCCGGTGCGGTTGTCGATCGCCCCTGTAAACGCCCCGCGGACGTGGCCGAAAAGCTCGGACTCTAAAAGATTTTCCGCCAATGCCCCGCAGTTCACGCGCACGAACGGGCCGCTGCCCCGCGGACTGAGCCGGTGAATGGCCTTGGCGATCAATTCCTTGCCCGTGCCCGTCTCGCCCAAGAGCAACACGGATGCGTTGGATTGGGCCACTTGCCGGGTGAGTTGATATACCTTCTGCATTGCCGGCCCGGAGCCGATCAGCCCGGGTATCGGCGGTCCCGTATCGCTGGCGTCGAATGAAGGCAATATGCGGCTCATGCGTTATCAGTTATCAGTTTTCATTTATCAGTTATCGGTTTTCAGTTTTTGCAGGGGCTTCCAAACAATCCAGGATAAATCCCAGGATTTTTTGAGAGGCCGCATCCTGATCCTTGGCTTCATTATATTGCTGATACTGTTTTTTTATTTCTTCGGTGTTTAAAAGTATGCCGTGGGCTTGCAGGTTTTGACGGAATGCCGACGCCGCCGCCTGGCGAATCTCCAAAGGCTGTGCAATTTGGCCGGCCGTCGCGACCAATGCTCGTTGCGCTTCGGGGGAGTTGATTACCGAAAGCACGGCAATCGCTTTTTCACTAAGCGAAGGCGTATCAAGCGCGGTCAAAACGAGCCGTTCGGCCTGGTGCATATCGTACAATTTTCCCGAATCGCGCCCTAATTCGGCCAGCAATTCCAAGGCCTCGCCGGCTTGGCACTGGCGCTCGTCGAAGCCCACAAATTCCTCCGGCCTTAGCTCGGCCAATTGCTGCAACTGCCAGGCAACCGAGGCGTCTTCGTGCGGCCTGGCAAAGGCCCTTGCCAGGGGATCGCCTTCCACGACGTGTTCCGCCCTTTCGGCAAAACCCTCCCGGGCGATAAGTCCCACGCGCAGATCGGCGCTGCGGGCGTCGTGGCGGAGTTGCTGTAAAAGAAGGTTCACCGGCGGCTGATCGATGCCCGCGTCGAACGAGCGCCAGTTCGTAATCCGGGCATGAAACCGCCATCCGCATGGCGTCACGGCCGTTTACGGCAGTATCGGATTGATAACCGGCGGCAGTCAATGCCGGCACCATTTTGCGAAGATCTTCCACGTTGGCGCCGGCCAGAAGTGCGCGGTGCATGCCGGAGGACGAGGCGAAAAATCCCAGCGTTTGCAGCATGTAACTCGATCCCGCAAAGGGCCGCTTCGGCTTAAGCGCCGCGATTGCCCGGGCCGCCGAAATCCGCAATCGCCGGTCTGGATTTTGCAGGGCCAAGGCCAGCGGGCCGGGTTTTGCGCCGCCGTAAAGCAACTCTTCCGCATTGCCGATCCGGCCCAAAATTTGCGCAGCCGCGGTAGCCGCAGCCGGATGACCCTCGGCCAACGCGTAACCCATCGCCGCTTCAATCGCCTTGGGGCCCAGTTTTTTCGCTTCAATCACCGCGGCATCGTTGTCGTCGAGCCGGTTCGGCAGGCCTGTTCGATATGCCGCCTCCTCGAGCATGGCCGCTATATACAATTGCTCGGCCTGGGCGTTTTCAGGGGCGATCTGAAAGGCATATCGGCTAAGCCGGGCGGCCAAGGCCCTAGCGGCACCGCCCGCCGGGATCCGCTCGGACGCGCATCGCCGCCGCTCTCCGTCCCAACGCCACACCTCGGCTTTGTCATCTATCACGCCGGGCAAAATCTGCCGGCGATCGAAATATTTTTTTGCATTCTCGGTCAGCAAACGCACCGCCTGATCCTTGGTGGGCAACGCCCCGCCCAACTTCCTCAGGGCGGCGCCGGCCGCGGCACGCACCCTGGGATCGCCATTTTGCGAAAAATACGGCTGAAACAAATACAATTGCAGGGCCGGATCCTTCATCGCGCCCAATATCCCGATGGCCTGAATCTCCAGTTCCGCATCGGCCTGATCTATAACCGCCGACAACGCCTCCGCGGCCTGGCGACCCATCGCCGCCAAGGCGGTGCGAATGGAAAGATGTTCGGCGGCCCGGGCAGGATCGGCCAAGGCCTCGATCATCGCAGCAACGGCCGCGCCGCGGGCTTCCATCAAACCGGCGAACGCCTCGCTCCGTTTTTCGGCTGAAGGATCTTGCAGTTGTTTTATCAGTTGGCCGATATGTTGGGGATTCTGAAGCGCGGCGTTTTGGGCAGCCAATATCGCATCGGCCAATTGCTGCGATTGGGGATGAAGATCGACGGGCACTGAGTTGAATAAAGGTTTCCGTCCCAAACTCTTCAGCCAATTTCGCCAACACCGCGGAATCGAGTTTGGCGTCGATTACCTTTTGCAAAAACCGCTTTGCCAAATCGGGCTGCTTCAGATCGGAAAGAATCTTGGCCGCCCGAATGCACTCGCCCGGCGTGGAAGGTTTTGTCTCCAATATCGCGGCCGCCGCCGGATCATCCGGCATTGCCGGTTCTTGTTCGGATTTATCCGCGGCCACGTCATTTGCCTTGTTTTTTGCCTGGGCCGAATCTTGGGGTTTGGCGTCGGGCGGCTTGGGATTGGGCGACTGGGCTTGTGAAAAAACGCCCGGCGACGCCGCAAGCAATATGACAATTAATACAATTACGAATCGATTTTGTGCAATCATGTCATAAACACCGGGCACAAATGCCCGGGCTAAACGCCAATTAATTCTTATCTGGACTTTTACAAATTTCTCCCCTCTCCCTTTGGGAGAGGCACCCAAAGGGTACCCGGGGGTGAGGGCCTAGTGAAGTTGTATAAACGTGTCTCATTACGAAATCCCGAGGTTATCTTTCCAACGTTGAACTTGTTCCGCGACAAGTCCCGGGTTCGTCGAACCGCTGCTTGCCATGGCCGCTACGGCCTTTTCCACGCCAAGAACCCCGTACACGCTTTTATCCAATTTAGGATCGGCCGCTTGAAATTCGCTAAGCGGTAAATCCGAGAGGCTTACACCGCGCTCCATGGCACGGGCTACCAATCCACCCACCAATTTGTGTGCTGTGCGCTGGGCAATGCCGCGGCAAATCAGATATTCCATCAAGGCCGTGGCATCTAGATATCCCCGATCCAAACTTTCGGCTATCGCGGCCCGGTTCAATTCCGCCCCTTCAATTAGCGGCGACGCCAGCGACAATGAAGCATGGACCGTATCAAAGGCGTCAAACAACGGCGGCTTGTCCTCCTGCAAATCGCGGTTGTAGCCTAAGGGTAGACCCTTTATCAGCACCAATAGCGTCTGCAAATCGCCGACCACCCGGGCGGTTTTGCCGCGGATCAATTCCAAAACGTCCGGATTGATCTTCTGCGGCATGATCGACGAACCGGTGCAAAACGCCTGCGGCAGTTTCAGAAAATCGAATTCCACGGTGGACCAAATGATCCACTCTTCGGCCCAAGCGCTCAGATGCCCGGCGATAAGCGCCAAGTCGAATACGAATTCCAGCACGAAATCGCGATCGCTCGAGGCGTCCAGGCTGTTGTTGGCCACGGCGTCAAAACCCAATAGCCGGGCAACTTCTTCCCGATCAATGGGTAAACTGGTGCCGGCCAGGGCGGCAGTGCCCAAGGTGAGGATATTTACACGTTTCCGGCAATCGGCCAGTCGCTGCCGATCGCGCTCGAATTTTTCGCAATATGCCAGCCAATAATGCGCGGCCAGAACCGGCTGCGCCCGGCGCATATGGGTATAGCCCGGCAGAATTATCCCCGTATCCCGATCGCAACGCCCGAGGAAGGCCTTTTGGACGTCGATCAGGCACTGGTCTATCTTGCCTATCGCCTCCCGCACCCAAAGTCTCAGATCGGTGGAAACCTGGTCGTTCCGGCTGCGAGCAGTATGCAGTTTTCGGCCCGCGTCGCCCAGCCGGTCAATCAACGCCCGCTCAATGTGCAGATGGATGTCTTCCAGTTCGCTGCGGAAGGGGAATTTGCCTTGCTCAATTTCCGTGCGAATTTGCTCCAATGCCTGCCTAATTTGTTGGCACTCGTCTGGGCTCAGCAGCCCGACTTTGGCAAGCATTTGAGCGTGTGCAATAGACGCGGATATATCATGGGCATACAATCGACGGTCAAAGCTCACGCTTTCAGTAAACTGCTCGACCCGGCGATCCGTCGCCTCGCTAAAAACTCCACTCCATGCCTTGTCAGCCACTATAATTTTTCCGTTAATAAGTATAATCTAAATACAAAATCCCCAACGCATTTACTGTAAATAAGTTAGATCAGCTTGTCAACGAGGGCAAATACCGGAGCGGGCCAAGGGTATAGGACTAGAATTATGGTGTGATTACTCCTATTCACTGCCCGCTCTGATACTCTACCCTAATTCAACTTGCCCCGTCACCTTTGAGCAGGCTTTGCGGTTTCGTCCAGATGGTCTTTTATCCATTTTTCCAATTCTACCCAGTCTATAGGGGGGATTTTGGAACGATCAGGACGGAGTTTGGCTGCCTCTTTTATATACACGTGGACAATCTTGTCAGCAGGTTTATCGGTGTTCCAATGCAGCAAAATACGAATGCACCGCCTTAGCGAGCCTGGCACGTCCAGCTCGTTTATGCACATTAGAGCCGCGTCCCACCAACCCAACTGCCGGGCGGCCAGGGCGGGAAATTCGGCGTCCAAATCCCGGGTGGTCGAGAAAATCGCGCTTGCCACGTCTTCGGCCTGAATGCCGTTTTGGCGGATCATCAGCGCTAAAAGCTCCCGCGTGGCCTTTAAAATCGACTCCGACGTATTTTCCTCGCAGGTCGTTGCCCCGCGAACGCCTCGGCATGGCATGTGATGGGCTCCTATTTAACGAAGTGGTTAAAAAGTTAATTTAACGGAGAATTGGAGAATAATCCAGTATATTAAGCAATATCTTGGGTGTGCATAGTATTATTGATTTGCACTTATCAGGCGTTTTTTAGAACTCCACTATTATAATTTCGGATAAACCAATTTGACATTTACGTATTTTACGTATATTCTTACTATATATGCGTAAATCCAGCCCGATCGACGCTTTGATTTCGAAAACCACCCAGGGATTGTTGGCGGCTACCATTCTACAACCGCAACGTTGGTGGTATTTAAGCGATTTGGCAAAATATTTGAAACGGACTCCGTCAAGTTTGCAAAAACCATTGGCCGATTTGGCGTCAGCGGGCATTTTACGCCGAAAAAAGGACGGAAATAGGGTTTATTATCAGGCGGATTCGAATAGTCCTTTTCTCGGCGATCTGCAGGGCTTAATCGTTAAAACAGTGGGGCTTATCGATATTCTGCGGGAAGCGCTTTTACCGTTTGCTTCTCAGATCGACACGTCTTTTGTTTATGGATCGGTGGCAAAAGCATTGGAAGGCGCCTCTAGCGATATTGATCTGATAGTGATAGGATCATTAAGTCTTTCTAAATTAAGTCCGGTGTTGGAGTCGGTCGAGGAGCAATTAGGCAGGCCTATAAACGCCAATGTTTATACCTCGCAGGAGTTCGCCAAAAAAATTGCCGCCAAGAATCATTTTCTCTGCGCCGTGCTCAAAAAGGAAAAACTCTTTGTGATCGGAAACAAGGATGAATTAGAAATCGCTGCCTTCAGCAACAAATAAAAAAGCCCACGGGCACAGCACCCGTGGGCCTGGAATCAACACAAAAGATACATCTTCATTCTTTCGTTTTAATTTCGATTTTTTTCGCCGCGGCGGCGGGGGTTTTTCGCAGTTTCAGCGTCAATATGCCGTTGGCATAATTGGCGTCCACGTGCTCCGAATCTACGCCGTCCGGCAGGGGAATCACGCGGCGGAATGAGCCGTAGCGGGCTTCGCTGTGATAAAAGCCCTTGTCTTTTTTCTCGGTGGACTCCTTTTTTTCGCCACTGATGACCAGTTGGCTGCCGGTTACCGTGACATCCAATTCTTTGGGATCGATGCCCGGTATTTCCGCCCGCACGGTCACTTCCTTGTCCGACTCGGCCACGTCGATGGCGGGCCACCATTTTTCGCCGCCCATGAACGCCGGCCAATCGAGCATCCCGAAGGGCTCGCGGATGAACGAATCGAAAAGCCGGTCCATTTCGTTGCGCAGGGTGGCCAGCGGAGTGGATTCCGCCGGCAATCCATCGTTCTGTTTGGTTCTCCAAGGTATAAGACTCATGGTTTTTTCCTCCTTTCAGGAGTTGTCAGATTTTATTTATCGGTTTTGGATTAGCGGTGCAAAGCCGTAAGGGGCGTCCAAGACCGCTTCCAAATAAATTATATCCATTCAGGTTGCGTTGACGCTGATTTTTCGCGGTTTGATCGATTCTGCCTTGGGCAGATGGAGGGTCAATACCCCGTCGCCGTATTCGGCTGAAATCCGGCCGGCGTCGATCGACTCGCTCACGTTGAAAGTGCGATAATAGTCGCCCACGCCGTATTCATGGACCAGATAAAGTTGATCCTCGCTTTGCCGTGCGGGCACAGGCGCATGAAGCGTCAGCGTCCCTTTCTCGAAATTGATGTCTATCTGGTCGCTTTTCGCCCGGCAGGTCGGCCAAGAGCAGCAACTCGTCGGCCCGCTCCAAAATATCCACGTTGGGGTGGTAAAAACGTCCGCTGCGCGTATGTTCAGAGGCGTCTGCTTTGCTTTCTGGTTTAGCAACAATTTTTTTTGCAGCCATATTATTTTCCTTTCTCTCAAATTTATTTATCATTTTGCCATTAGCATAGTCGGTTACTAAGCTCGATCTACCCTGGGCGTATTCACCCGGGGCCAAATGTCCAATGTTGGGACGGCAGTTAAACTGCCGTCCCAACATTACGGGCCAAATGTTTACGCCGAGGCCACGTCGATTTTCCGCGGCTTGGCGGCTTCGGTCTTGGGCAACCTCAGCGTTAATACGCCCTTGTCCAACTCGGCTTTGACGCGATCGGCATCTACCGCACACGGCAGCGACAAGGCCCTGGTAAAGGCGCCTGTCGGCCGCTCGCGGCGATGATAAGTCACGCCTTCCTCAGAAACGTCGGGGCGTTCCACCTTGATGGTCAGTTCGTCGCCGGCGACCGATACGTCGATATGTTGGCTCTTTACGCCGGGCAATTCCATTTCCGCCACTAATTCCTCGCCTTGATCCCATAGGTTCAGGGCCGGTTGTCCGCGCACTGCTACGGGCGATAATCCCTCAAAAGTCGGCCCGAAAATATCGCCCAGCAAATGGTCCATCTCTCTGCGCAGTTGTCGCAGTGGATTAACGTAAATTTGCATTGTCATTTCTCCTTTGGCAACAGTCTGAATTTTGAAACCTCACCCTGCATCTCATCCCCAATTTTCTACCCAATTTGCAGGTAATGTATTTCTTGTTTGGATTGCACGCCGAACCCGGAATAATTTAAGAGCAAAGTCCGTGCCGAGAAACCTATAGATCGACGTTAATTATTGTCAAATAAGAGGTTACGCCAAATCGACATGCCAATAATTTGATCCTTTAACTGTCAGATTGGCAGGTTTTTCAAATGGGAATTCAATAAATTAATGTAGGTAAATTCGATTTGATATTGCTAATCTCTTTCATATCAAGTAGTTAAAGAATTTTTATTGGCGGCGGAGGGGGCCGTTGTAGATTTGGCTCCCTATCGTTATATTTAAAAATCTGGGTTGTTTTAGGGCGAGGTAATTGGTTGCGGGGATTAAAACTAGTGTTAAGGATTGATCAGCGCGGAAGTACGCGGGTCTTTGCTCTTGTACCCGATGTAGCCCCGGGTGCAGGCAGACATTAAAGCTATCTCAGCGCTGCCCTACCTAGTCAACTTTCAAATATAAATAATCTCATGCGTTTTTCGCTCATCGATCGGATTGTCGAAATAGAGCCAGATGTAAGAATCACGGCAGTAAAAACCTTGGCAATGTCGGAAGAATATTTGGCTGATCATTTTCCTCACTTTCCCGTGATGCCGGGCGTACTAATGCTCGAGGCCATGACTCAAGCCTCCGCGTGGCTGGTTCGATATAACGAGGATTTCAGCCACAGCATCGTGGTCTTGAAAGAGGCGGCCAACGTAAAATTCGGCCAGTTTCTCGAGCCCGGCCAAACGTTGCTGGTGAACTCCGAAATCCTCAAATCCGCAGAATCGGAAACAAAACTCAAGGCTCACGGGATGGTTGACGGCCGGATAATCGTCAGCGCCCGAATCACGCTTATGCAATATAACCTGGCCGATACCCGGCCTTGGTACGAATGGAATGACCGGCAAATTATAAAGGGATTGCGGAACCAGTTCGCCTTGCTGTATCAGCCGCGCGTGGACGTGCCGGCGGTATCAACCATGTAAAAAGGCGCACGCAAAATAAATCAGCATCCATAATTTTCCTTGTCCCGGGCAATATTGCCGGTAATAATAAGCGGGAAATTATTGTCATTTTTTCGGAAATAACGGCATATTGCGGATATAGAACAGATGCGATTCGAGGGTAAAACAGCATTGGTAACGGGCGGAAGCCGCGGCATCGGCCGCGCCTGCGTTGCCCGGCTCTCGGCCGAGGGCGCCAAGGTGGCTTTCGTGTACCAAAGCAACCAAGAAGCCGCCCAGAGCCTGGTTTCCCAGCTCCAGTCTTCGCCCGGCGAAGTGCAGGCCTTGCAGGCCGACGTCCGCGACCTGGGCCGCGCACACAAATCGTCGACCAGTTGATCGAGCAATGGCAGAAGATCGACGTGCTGGTCAACTCGGCCGGAATCGTCTCCGACGGCCTGTTGGGCGCGATGACCAAAGAACAGTGGCAAAACGTAATCGAGACCAACTTGGGCGGCACTTATAACTACTGCCACGCGATAACCCAGCCCATGATGATGCAACGCAGCGGCAGCATAGTCAATCTTTCCAGCACGGCGTCCGAATTCGCCTCGCGCGGACAGGTGAACTACGCCGCCAGCAAAGGCGGCATCGACGGCCTGACACGCGCCATGGCCAAGGAACTGGCGGCTGCGGAACATCCGCGTCAACGCCGTCGCGCCGGGAATGATCGAAACCGACATGAGCCAGGTCGTCCGCGGCGTGGCGGGCGATCAGATCAAGAAAATCATCCCGCTGAAGCGCATCGGCAAGGCCGAAGAGGTCGCCGCTGTTGTCGCTTTCCTGGCCAGCGACGAGGCCTCATACATTACCGGACAAATCATTCGCGTCGACGGGGGATTGAGCCTGGGAGGATATTAACGCAAATCGCAATGCATAAAATGAGGACGCGATTGTATATAACCGCCCGGCAAAATATCAACAATTATGATACTATACCTTTTAATACATATAGACAAACGTAGCCATGCATTGAAAAAACGCTGAAACTTGCGCCGCGATAATAACCGTCACGGTGTAGCGGTTAACCGGTGTAATTGTTATATTTTACCGGTAAATATGGATTTTCTTATTGCATATTTATCCTGAAAAGCGATAAAACATATTGGATAATGAGGTTTAATCTTAGTTTTCAGCGATAAAAGCAGGTTATCCATTCCGGTTCCTTGTTTCTTCTAGTTAGCTTGGAGGTTGAGTGACATGCCGACAAAGGATGAAGTTTTCGATAAAATCCGCACTGCCCTGATCGATGCCTTGGGCGTTGACGAGGAAGACGTTACCCCGGAAGCCACGCTGGTGGGCGATTTAGGGGCAGAGTCGATCGACTTTTTGGACATCGTATTCCGCTTGGAAAAGGCCTTTGACATCAAAATTCCCCGCGGCGAGCTGTTTCCGGAAGACATTCTCACCAATTCGAAATACGTCCAGGACGGCAAGGTCACCGAAACCGGCCTGGCCGAGCTCCGCAAGCGCATGCCCTTCGCTAATCTCGACGATTTCTCGAAAAATCCCCTTGTCCAGGATTTCGGCAACTTATTGAAGGTGTCCGACATGTGCCGTTTTGTGGAAAGCAAAGTGGGAGTTACCGATTAAATGCGCTGGTATTGGATCGACAGGTTCATCGAGTTCGAGAGCGGGCGATACGCCAAGGCCCTCAAGTGCATTTCCTTGGCCGAGGAGCACTTGCACGACCATTTTTCTTTTTACCCCATGATTCCCAACTCGCTGGTAATCGAGGGGATGGCGCAGACCGGCGGGCTGCTGGTTTGCGAACACAACCAATTCAGCGAAAAAGTGGTTTTGGCCAAAATTCCCAAGGCCCGCTTTTATTGCGACGCCGTACCCGGCGACACGCTTGTATACACAACCACGCTGGAATACATCAAGGACGAGGGGGCCATGGTGTCGGCCACCAGTTACAAGGGCGAAATTCTGCACGCCGAAGCTGAAATCGTCTTCGCCCACCTCAACGACCCGCGCATGGGGAGCCTGTTCGAGCCGGAAACGTTTCTCCGCATGATGCGTCTGTTGGGGGCTTTCGACGTCGGGCACGCGCCCGACGGCAGCCGTTTGGTCCCGCCTACCAAACTTCTGGATGCCGTGAAAGAGGCCCAAAATAGGGACAAAGAAAATTAAGATCAAGGGCAGAAAATGAAGGATGAGGGGATCAAATAGAATCTATATAAAAAATAATTATCTTGCTGTACAATAATGTAATAACTTGCATAATATCGATTGTACAACAAATTTCCTCCCTCATTCCGCTATTTAAGGACGCTGCTTCATGCGACGACGCGTTGTGGTTACCGGGATCGGTTGTGTCACCCCCTTGGGCGCCGACATGGAAACTGTGTGGCGGCGATTATTGGCCGGCCAGTCCGGCATAGGCTACACCACCCTTTTCGACGCCAGCAATTTTCCCACCAAGATTTCCGCCGAGGTGCGCAATTGGGATCTATCCGACGTGGGTGAAAATCCCCAGGACTGGAAATATCAGGGCCGGCACACTCATTTCGCCGTTGGGGCGGCAAAAAAAGCCATGGCCGATTCCGCCCTGGACGTCTCGCGCATCGATCCAGCTCGCTTCGGCGTGTACCTCGGTTCCGGCGAAGGCCAACAGGACTTCCACCGTTTCACGCAGATGATGGTGGCCGGCCTGGCGGGCGGAGGTGAATTCGACATCGTGCGCTTCACCCGCGCTGGCCTGGAAACGCTTCACCCCATCGCCGAACTGGAACAAGAACCCAACATGCCGGCCGGACACCTGGCCAGCCTGTTCGGCGCCCAGGGGCCGAACATCAATTGCCTGACTGCCTGCGCGGCCAGCAGCCAGGCCATAGGTGAAGCCGTGGAAATCATCCGCCGCGGCGAAGCCGACGTCATGCTCTCCGGCGGCACGCATACCATGATCCACCCCTTCGGAGTGACCGGTTTTAATCTGCTTACGGCCTTAAGCACCCACAACAACGAACCCGCCAAGGCCTCTCGGCCATTCGACCGCAACCGCGACGGCTTTGTGCTGGGCGAAGGCGCAGGAATGGTGGTTTTAGAATCCTTGGAAACGGCCAAGGCCCGCGGCGCGCATATATACGGCGAGATCGTGGGATACGGGTCCACGGCCGACGCCTTCCGCATCACCGACACCCATCCCGAAGGCCGCGGCGCCATCACCTGCATCAAGATGGCCCTGGACGACGCCAAGTTGGACACCGACAAAATCGACTACAT
Organism: Pirellulales bacterium; assembly: GCA_963838495.1. Classification (GTDB taxonomy): domain Bacteria; phylum Planctomycetota; class Planctomycetia; order Pirellulales; family Thermoguttaceae; genus JBEKIK01. The sequence goes on from CAWIRC010000004.1 coordinate 79,463, forward strand.
CAATGCCCACGGCACCAGCACCAACGTCAACGATAAAGTTGAAACCTTGGCCATCAAAAAAGTCTTTGGCCAACGGGCCTACAAAATTCCCGTATCCAGCACCAAGAGCATGATCGGCCACTTGATCGCCGCGGCCGGAGTCACCGAACTTATCTTCTGCCTCCTGGCCATCCGCGACAACGTGGTCCCACCCACCACCAATTACGAAACCCCCGATCCGGACTGCGACCTGGACTATGTTCCCAACGTCGCCCGGCAGTTGCCCTGCAACGTCGCACTGACCAACAGTTTCGGCTTCGGGGGCCAGAACATCACGCTCATCGCCCGCCGTTTTACCGGTTAAATCGAAAGGTCAAGGGCATGAACAATCCCGGCCCGCGCCACGCCTTTACGATTGTCGAATTACTAGTCGTCCTGGCGATAATCGGAATAATGATCGCCTTGCTTCTGCCGGCTGTGCAAGCCGTGCGGGAAAACGCCCGCCGGCTGCAATGCGCGAATAATCTCAAACAATTGAGCCTGGGCGTATTGCAGCACGTAAGCGTCTATCAGCAATACCCTACCGGCGGTTGGGGATGGTGGTGGGTCGGCGATCCGGATCGCGGCACCGGTAAACGGCAACCCGGCGGATGGTATTACAACATCTTGCCTTATATTGAGGGAAAAAACACCTATAATCTACCCCAGGACGGTGATCAATACAATATTACCGACAAGCAAAAGGCGGGGGCCAACGCCATGACCAAAACGACCTTGGACATCGCGAATTGCCCCAGCCGGCGGCCGAACATCCTCTTTGCTAAACAGACCGATGGCACGTTCGTGGCCTACAACGCCGCCGAGAACAACCCCGACGACAATTTTGCCGCCCGCGGCGATTACGCGATAAATTGCGGCGATCAGAGTTTCGACGAGATTTTTCACGGCCCCGAAACTCTGATCCAAGGAGATACCCCGTCATTTTGGGTAAGCGCCCACAAACAACACAACAAAGATCCCGCCAACTGCAGCGGCATCAGTTTCGAACAGAGCGCGATTATCCCCGATCAGGTCCGCGACGGCACGACGCGGACGATTATGCTCGGCGAAAAGTGGCTTAATCCCGACCATTATCTTACCGGCCTTGAATTCTACGACAACGAAAGCCTTTATACGGGATTTAACAACGATAATTTTCGTTCGGCGTTTTCGCCTCCCATGCGCGATTGTCGGGGATACTCTGATCCTTTGCTGTTCGGCAGCGTTCACGCCAATAATTGTAATTTTGTCTTTTGCGACGGCTCGCTAAGGCCGGTCAGTTATGACGTGGATCCCGCTGTTTTCTCTTGCCTGGGCAACAGGGCCGACGGCCAGATCGTAGACGAAAGTGCATACTGAATGCGGAATGATGAATGATGAACGGTAAGAAACCGCTGGGGATTTAGCAAATATTATTTAACGAGTTCCGTTCCTGACAAACTCTTCCGGCCGGATAAAATCGCGCAATGTTAGCGGATGTATAGGCGGTTGGCACGCCATTTCGGCGAAATGTTTTTGTTTCTTGAATCTTTCTTTTGACTTCATAAATCCATCGTGTATAAAAAAAGTACAGGGACATGACAACGCATTCTTATCGCCCTATGCAGAGCGATACGTTGTCCGCTTCCTGGATGTTTCAGAAGTCTTCGGGATGATTCGTTGCATTGGACCGATGCGCTCCGTCTGGTTATATGCGCGGAGCATGAACTTGCCGCGATCCGGCCCCATCTACGGGGCACTCGGAGAACAACTGAGTGCCCTTAAGCGTCGGCGGCGGTTGGATCTTCAACAGCAGGATCAACGGGCCGGCCTGGCCGATTATCAGGCCTTGCCGCCGTACCCGCTACGGCCCAGACCGCCTTCATGAGAAACATGCTCCCATTTGCAGGGCAGCAGTCGGGGGTAAACAAAAGTCTTCATGTCAAAGCGAAACCTGTCATCTTGAACGATCAAATATCACCCGGCAGCATCGTGAAAGGAGGTTTTTACATCGGACCTATCAAGACCCGGCGTCCATTTTTCTCGGCGTGCAACTGGTCGCCGCCGGGAGCGATCCGGCCCTGAATGCCGGATGCTTTGCCAGGTCTTTTGATAGATAAACGGTATTGACGGCATTACGCCACGCCTGCGGCACGTTTGCCGCATTAACCCATTAGAGAGGAGCAAGGCCTCGAGAAAAGGTTGGTAACTTCGTTTCATTCTCCCAGCGGCGCGTCAGCCGTACTTGGACGATGAGCAATAATTCGGGCCGGCTGGTTGGTTCCAGGGCCCTTATCGCGTGCTCGGGCACGCCGCTCGTCCGTACGCCTGACGCGTCCGCGTTTTCTTGCATGCGCTGGCACAAGGAATCCGGCTTTAGGATTCCAGGACCTTCGTTTGGGATGGCACGTTCTTATTCTCGGTCGTAACATATTGAAAATGCGTCAGTTACGGCAATCTTCCAGGTACAATCGGGCCGCAGGGATCAAAATATTGTAAAATGCGCTGAAATTGTAGTTGTTTACTTTTTGATTCGGCCCGCGGATGTCTAATCATAAAAAATCATCCGATCAACGTGATTCACAGGCTGGGTATGTGGCCGAAGCCCCGGCGGCGTTGCCATCTATAATTTGGGCGGGAACGTTGCTGATCATCGCCGCTGTTTTCATCGCTTATAGCCCAGCCTTAAACGGTGGTTTTGTCCTGGACGATGATACTCTTGTGACAGAAAACAAGTTAATAAAAGCCGCGGACGGCCTTTACCGGATTTGGTCTTCCAATGAATCGATGGACTTTTGGCCGGTGACCAACACCTCTTTCTGGCTCGAGTGGCGGCTGTGGAAGATGCACCCGGCCGGGTATCACGTCACCAACCTGATATTGCACGTCGCCGAATCCCTCATGGTTTGGCTGATTTTGCGGAAATTATCCATTCCCGGCGCGTTTCTGGCCGCCCTCATATTCGCCTTGCACCCGGTGAACGTGGAATCGGCGGCCTGGATCGCGCAGCGGAAAAACCTGACGGCCATGCTGTTCTTCCTGTTCTCGATCTTGTGGTATCTCAAGACAGTGCCGCGGGCGACCACCCTAACGGTCCCCGATCACCTAGCGGGCCCCCTCGCGAAATCGTAAACCACTTCCTTCATCCTTCATCCTTCATCCCTCATCCTTCATCCTATTACTGGTTAAGCCTGGCCGCATTCCTCTTGGCAATGCTTGGCAAGGGATCGGCTGCCATTTTGCCTGCACTGTTGTTGGGAATTATTTGGTGGCTGCGTCCTTTGACAAGGCGGGACCTGGTTGAGGCAACGCCGTTTTTCGCAATTGCCCTGATCCTGGCCGCGGTCAATATGTGGTTCCAAACGCACGGCAATGCAGAACCGATTCGCATCGCCGGCCTGACACAACGCCTGCTGGAGTCCGGAAGCGTTGTCTGGTTCTACCTCTATAAGGCGCTGTTGCCGGTGGATTTAGCCTTTGTCTATCCGCAGTGGCGCATCAGTGCCGGAAATCCCCTGTGGTGGCTGCCGCTGTCGGCGGCCTTGATCGTTACGGCAATACTCTGGCGATACAGAACGGGCTGGGGCCGTCCGCTCCTCTTTTCCTGGGGATTTTTCTGCGTGGCATTGCTGCCGGTAATGGGCTTTGTCGACGTGGGCTTCATGCGATATTCGCTGGTGGCCGACCGTTATCAGCACATTGCCATAATCGGAATAATCTGCCTGGCGGCGGCGTCCTGGAGCGTCTGGCGCACGAGGATGCGGGAATCGCTGCCATGGCTGCCGCTATCCATTGCCGTCGCCGTGATCGGAACCTTCGCCTTTCTGTCATGGCTGCAAAGCGGGCTGTTCCGCGATCCCTTCACGCTCTACAACGCCATACTGCAAAAAAATCCGAATTGTTGGATGGCCTTTAATAATTTAAGCAGCGAACTAATCGAATCAGGCCGGCCCCAGGATGCGATCGAATATTGCCGCCGGGTAATAAAACTTAATCCGGTTCATGCCAAAGCCTATAACAACCTGGGGATTGCCCTGTTAAAAACAGGCCGGGCCGAGGAGGCAATCGAACAATATAGACAAGCCATAAAATTGAAATCCGACTACACCGAGGCCTATATAAACCTCGCTAGCGCAATGGTCGAAACAGGCCGATTTCAGGAAGCGATAGATCTGTGCCGGCTGGCTATCAGCCTCGATCCGGATTCGGTCGAAGCCCGCAATACCCTGGGCAACGCTTATCAATCCATGGGCCAAAACCAACAAGCAATCGAACAATACAAGGCGGCGATATCTCTTGATCCGGATTTTTCCCAGTCTTACGTCAACATGGGCGTCATCCTCGGCAAAACCACGGAGATCCGCCAGGCCATCGAATACTATGAAAAAGCACTGCGGCTCAATCCCGATTCGTTCGAAGCCCACAACAACCTGGGCAACGCCCTGCAATCGATCGATCAATATCAACAAGCGATCGAACACTACCGGCGTGCCCTGGAGCTTAACCCGAATTTCATTCTCGGACATGTCAACCTTGGCCAGGCCTTGGCCAAGTCCGGCCGGCTTTCCGAGGCCATCGATCATTACCGGCAGGCGCTGGAGCACGAACCCGGCTACACCCTCGCCTACTTGCATTTGGCAATGATCTACGCGGAAAATCACCAGTCGGCCGAGGCCATTGACATCGCGCAAAAAGGGCTTGGAACTGGCCCGATCCAAGGGCGAGACGGACATGGCCAAGCGAATCGAAGACTGGCTGAATTCATACCGCCCCGGCCTGAGTGATCATTGACCGATAATTTTTAATCCTTCCAAAAGCTTTTCCACATTGAGGAAGGCCTGCGTTTTTGGCACTTCGGCCCCTTGGCGGAGTTCGGCCAGGAGGCCGCCTAATAATTCGCTTTCCAGCCATGCGGCCAGCCAGCCGGCGCGCTGTTGGGCGTAGCGGGATTGGAGGCGGAGGAACAATCGGGCGGCGGCCTGGCTTACGCCTTCGCTGGTGGTCGAGACCAGGGCCTCGCCGCCGCCGGCGATGCCGCCGGTAATGGCCGCCTCGGTGGCGATCTGGCTGGCGGTGTGTCCGGCGGCGTGCACGGCCGCCTGACCGGCCAAGTCGCCCGCAAAGTGCAGGCCAGTAAAGAAAAGCCCGATGCTGATGGCAGGCCGGGCCAATGCGGCAATGTGGTCGAAGGATTGCAAAAAGCGGACCACGCGGGGATTCTCCTGCTTCCACTTGTCCAACTCACCACAGAGAAATTCGCGATAGTGCTCGTCCACGGCGGGCAGTTGTTCATGGGCCGCTTGGACCCGGTCGAGGAGTTCGGCCCGGGCATGCCCGCCCAGGAGCTTTAATAAACGGGGTCGCAGGGTGTCGTTGCCGATTTGTGAGAGCCGATCCAACTCGTCGAGCAGTTTACCCACCGCCGCGACTATGGCCGAGCGTTCCTGATATTGGAAGTAAAGCAGGGGATCGAGGTTCGGTCCGGAAACGGCCGACCACGCGGCCCGGATCGGCCAGGTAACGCCCCGGCCCAGTGAGCGATAAAACCCGTGGATCCGCCTGGACCACGCCTGGCGATTGGCGTCCCACCAGTTGCGAATTTCCTGGACCAGCACGCCCGAGGGCAGCATGGGCCAATCCACCCGGGCCATTTCCTGGGCGGAAAGGATTTTTGCCGCCGAGGCGAACTCTCCGGCCGCCCCGCGGATGCGGTTCAAGTACGCGGGCAGGCCGTCGCCGGGATCGAGCACGCGGCGCATCGCCCCGCGAAAGGTGCGGATCTTGATGGTGTCGAACCTGAGAGCCGCCAGTTCGTCGCGGAGTTCGACGGGCCGGCCGATTGGATCAGTGCCATCCTTGCCCACGCAATAAAAGGGCAGACTGAGCCCTTCGGCAGCGCGGCGGTCGTAGGGGGCGATGTAAACCAGTTCGGCGGCAAAACTAGAATCAGAATCCGGCGCCGGTAGGGCCGATTTCAAATCGGCCTCAAAGGCGGAACTAGAATCGGAAGCCGGCTCTCGTAGGGCCGATTTCAAATCGCCCTTACCCGGTTCAGGGTTCGGGATTTGAGATTCAGGAATTATGGAAAGTGGAGTAGATGCGCCCTCACCCCCGGGTACCCTCCGGGTGCCTCGCCCAAAGGGAGACACGCCCTCACCCCCGGGTACCCTCCGGGTGCCTCTCCCATAGGGAGAGGGGAGTTCGGAACCTGTCCCGGTTTTTGAAATTTGGTCCCGGAATGTTGACAGCCATTGCGGCCAATAATCGGCGTCGGCCGCCAGGTCGCATTGGTTAAATAGGACGATGATTGGCTTATCGGCCTGGGTGGCCGCGCGGAAAAACTGTTTTACCGCTGCGTCGTTGTATTTTTGTTGGGTAAGAACCGCGAGGAGCACGTCGGCGACCTGGCGTATGGCCCTAGCGCGGGATGAGTTCATGGGCACGTCGGAATCAACGTCCGGAGTGTCAATCAGCAACAGTCGAGGCGGCATGCGCGGGCCCGGGCGCCAATACAACAGGTTTTCTTCACTGTCGCTTAATGGATCGTCGGGCGAATGCCAGGGATGCAACTCAAAGGGCTCGAACAATCGCTCGAGCAGGACCTGATCGCACAAATCGGGCGGGACCAGGCACACCGGGTGTTTTGTGCCTGCGGCCAGGGGCGTGGCTGCCGACGCGTTTTCACCGGCCAGATGGTTGAAGATAACCGACTTGCCGATGTTGGTGCCGCCGATAATGGCCACGATCAGAAGCGGGGGCAGTTCGAGTTGCGGCAGAAGCTTGCCCGTCAAGAGTTGGCGCCATTCCTCTTGCTCCGGCGCGGGCAGCCCGATCGACGCGGCCGCCGGTTCCAAAACGGCCAACGCACGATGGAGACGTCTTAATTCGACGGCGAATGATGCGTAATCTAGGGACATATTCGCGAAACCGCAAGCGGTTTTCGGGATCACAATCATAGGCGAGCACTGGCAAAGCCAGTGGCACTCTAACAAACACTAACAAAGCCAGTGGCACTCTAACTGCGGTTTTCGGGTCAATTATGAATCACTGCGTTGGAGCGATCACGCGGCTCCCAGGACCAGGGCCACGGCCTGGCCATGTTGGGTGTGGCTAAGGATCATCACGGCGGGTTGTTCCAGGGCTTGGGGGCTGCCGTGTATTACGCGGACCGGACATTGCGGATCGGGCAAGAGGTAATTCAGGGTCGGCGGCACACGCCGGTGTTTCAAGACCAAGACGCCGGCGGCCATATCCACTGCCCCCGATCCCGCACCCAGGTGGCCGAAACAGCTTTTCGGCGCGGTCACGGCCACCTCTCCCAGGACTTCGTTAATGGCCAGCGCCTCGCGCTGGTCGTCGCGGACGGTGCTGACTCCATGGGCGATTACGCAACCGATGTCGGCCGGTGAAATTTCGGCATCGCGGAGCGCTCCCTGATGGCCTGCCGTATGGCGACGCCTTGCAAAGACCGGCCGTTGGCGGCGGGTTCGAATGCCGCGCAGTATCCGAGGATTCGGGCCAGCGGCGCGGCGCCGCGGGCGCGGGCATGTTCCGCGCCCTCGAATACGAACGCACCGGCCCCTTCGCCGTTGACCATGCCGTCGCGAGTGGCGTCGAACGGGCGGGAAGCGCCGGCCGGATCGTCGCTGCGCCGCGACAACTCGAACAATCCGCCGCGAAACAACATGGTGGGATGGATCCTGGAACCCGCCCCGCCGACGATCATGGCGTCGGCCGCCCCGCGCTCGATGACCCTTACAGCCTCGGTCGCCGCCGACAGGCTGGAAACGTCACCCAGGGTAAGGGTGTTGTTCGGGCCGCGGGCGTCCTGGGCAATGCCGATGTGGCAGGCGGGCATGTTGGGCAGGTATTTGAGCATCCAGAGCGGAAAGATTTCGGCCATCGACGCCTCGCCCCAACGTTTATAATCGAAACACCCGTCGATTATGCAACTGCGATAGGCTGGCACTAGTTCAGAAAGCTCGCAGGGAATCATGTCGTCGCCAAAAACGATGCCCAGCCGTTCCGGGTTGATCGGGTTCTCGTGATGCCGGGCCTGGGTGCAAGCCATTTCCGCCGCCGCAAATGCTAACTGAATGTCGCGGCTCATCACCTTCAGGCTTTTCCGCTGGCGAACGTAGTTTTTAGGATCAAAATCGATGACCTCGCCGCCGAAGGGAACCAGATCGGGATCGGCGCAGACCGTCAATTTGCGCACGCCGCTGCGGCCTTCTATGAGCGAGGCCCAAAACGCCTCCTGGCCGATGCCGATGGGGCTTACCACCCCGGCACCGGTAATCACAATTTCCTTTTTCAGCGACATACTATTTGAAAAACAACCTGACAATATCGTTTTTTGTTACATAAATCATTAATCCGACGAGGAACGCCAATCCCAATAAGGAAAGCCCGACCTGCACCCTTTCATCGGCCGGCTTGCCGCGGATTCCTTCGTAGGCCAGGAAGATCAGATGCCCGCCGTCCAGGACGGGAATGGGCAAGAGATTCAATACGGCCAGGTTTGCACTCAGGAAAGAGAGAAACAAAAACAAGCTTGCCGGGCCCTGTTGGGCCGCTCGTCCGGCAAACTCGGCGATGGAAATCGGACCGCTTAATTCCTCAACCGGCACCTGCGTGCCCAGTTTCCTGAGGATCCGCACAACCAGTGTCAAAGATTCCCAAGTTTCGTCGGTGCCCAATTTTACGGCCTGGGCAAAGGATTGGGCCTTTACTACCGAGGCTTCAGGTTCAAGCCTAAATCCCCTGTCCGGATTGAACCAGCCGGGTGCGTCTACCATGTGAATTTTTATATTCCGGCCGTTATCGAACTCCAGGTTCACCGGACTGCGCCGATCGACTTTTTGCAAATCATAAAAAAAGCGGGGCCAGTTGTAGGGATTATCAACAAAATCAAGAGTAATTTTCGATTGGATGTTTTTTTCCTTAGCCCGATCCTCATCTTTTTCCTTATCCTCGCCTTTTTCCGGAAGGGAAATGATTGCCTGTTTGATAATTTCGCCCGGCTGGATTCCGGCCTTCTCGGCCGGACTGCCGGGAATCACTCCATCCACGCGGTTGAGCACGCGATAGGCGACGCCCAACTCGGGAATGGAAACAGGATTATTTTTCCTTGCGGGTTCCTCGAACCAATCGACGCGACGTAGTGTAACCGGAACGTCAATCGGCGATCCGTCGCGCTCGACAGTCAAGGTAATCGTCTCGCCCGCTCGCAAGCGCAATTCATTGGGCAGCCGCATTGGGTCGTCTATCGGCCGGCCGTCGATTTTTATAATTTTATCGCCGACTTTGATTTTCCCGTCCGCCGGAGAGCCGTCCTGGATGGCCGCGATCTCGCCCATGGCCATTAACAATCCCAGTGTGTGTATGGGCTGGGGCGGCACGGTGACGTCTACCAGTTTGGAGGTCTCCAGTTCGTTGCCTTTCCTTCCTTCGACCGGCACTTTGCATTCGACGGTCACCTGCAGGGGCTTATCCGGATGTTCGGCCAGGCCAGCCATGATTTGCTGGAAGTTGTCGGTTTTCACACCGTCGATCATAACGATCCGGTCGCCGCCCTTTAACGCCGGCTTTGCCCGCGACGCCGCCGAACCGGGCCACACCGGATCTTCGCCCATCAAGGTAGTGCTATAAGGTACCCAGATACCTATGGTGGGCAAGCCGCGCGTGCGGTCTGGATGAAGCAGGAACCTCAGCGGTTCTTTTACTCCGGGGCGTTTTAGGACCATTGTCACGCCGTTTTCAATATCGCCCACCGCCACGTATTTTTGCAGGTCTTGAAAGCGATCGACTTTTTCCCCGGCAATTTCTACGATTTGGTCGCCGGACCTGAATCCGGCACGCCATGCCGCGTCGCCAGGAATCAGGTCTCCCACGCCGCAGCGGACCTGCTTAACGCCGATGTAATAAGCCCCGAGGGCCGTGAAAAAGGTAAAGACCACGTTCATTATCACACCCGCCGAGATAATCGCCATCCGCTTGGGTACGCTTTTGGCCAGATAACTACGCGGATCGTAAAGCGCGTTTTCCATCGAAGCCAGGTCGGCGTCGCTTAAGGCCCGGACATCTTCGGCCCCATTCTGATTTTCTGGTTTTTTTACAGGCGGTTGTCGTTCTCGCTGCAATTTCGCCCTTTCAATTTCCTCTCTCAACCGCGCAGGATTATCTTCCTGGCCCAGCATCTTCACGTATCCGCCCAGGGGCAATACCCCGATGCCGTACTCGGTTTCGCCGCGCTTGAACTTGAAAAGTTTCCAGCCGCCGATGTCGAAACCCAGGTAGAATTTTTCGCACTTCACCCCGCAGAGCTTGGCCACGATGAAATGACCCAACTCGTGAACGAAGATCACGAAACCCAGGGCCACGGCTACAACCAGGATTGTTCCTATGAGTGACAACAATGCAAAACCTCCTGCCGGGCCCATTGATCCATGCGGATGACATGGTCCAGGTCGGGCCTGGATTCGAAATTATGGTTTTCTAAAATTCTTTGACAGGTGGGAACTATTTCGTTAAAGCCCAGGCGGCCTTCGAGAAAGGCCGCGACGGCCGCTTCGTTGGCCCCGTTCAGGACCGCCCCGGCCGTGCCGCCCGCCTTGGCCACCTCCAGTCCCAGGCGCAATGCCTGAAAACGCTCGAAATCGGGCGGTTCAAAACGCAGGTCCATGGTTCGGTTCCAATCCATTTTGGCGGCCACCCCGTCGCGGCGATCGGGCCAGGTCAGGGCATACTGGATGGGCAGTTTCATGTCCGGCAGGCTCATCTGCGCGATAACAGACCCATCATTGTATTCTACCATCGAATGCACCATCGATTGGGGATGTATCATTATGCCGATTTGCTCGGGCCGGAGGTCGAAAAGCCAGCGGGCCTCGATTATTTCCAGGGCCTTATTCATCAGCGTGGCCGAATCAATCGTTATTTTCGGCCCCATCGCCCAGGTGGGATGATCCAACGCGTCGGCAACGGTCACGCGCGACAGTTGTTCGGGCGTAAAATTTCTGAACGGGCCGCCGCTGGCGGTGAGGATTACGCGGCGGACTTCCTCGCGCCGCCCCGCCTGCAAGGCCTGGAATACAGCGCTGTGTTCGGAATCGACCGGCAAAAGCCGGGCGTTTTTTTCCCTGGCAAGTTTAGTAACCAGCGGCTCGCCCACCACCAGGCTTTCTTTATTGGCCAAGGCCACGGTTTTGCCCGCCTCCAACGCCGCCCAGGTGCCGCGCAATCCGGCGCTGCCCACTATTGCCGATACGACAATGTCAACCTCGGGATCGGCGACTATCCGGGCGACCGAATCCGGGCCGACCAACAACTTCACGCCGCCCGGCAAACTTGACCAATCCTGCGCATCGGCCGCCCTGGGATCGGTCACCACGATCCAACGGGGCCGGAAATCGCCGGCTTGTTGCAACAGTAGCGATGTATTCCCGTGTGCGCTTAAGGCAATTGCGCAAATCATACCCTCCGAACCCGCAACCACCTCCAATGTGCTGCGACCGATGCTTCCGGTCGAGCCTAGCACGGCAATGCGGGTTGGGTGGTGGGGCATGGTTTTGTTCATTCTGGAAAAAGATAATCGTTCCATTGTAAAACCATCTTCTTATAGCGGCAACCGCGTTCACAACCGCATTGATCGATACCTAACTTATTATTGGGGCGGGAGTTGAACCGCTGCCCCGCCTTATTACGGCACTATTTTCCATGGCACCAGGTTTTTTGGGTATAATTAAAAGGTCGGAATATTATGCGGTTTGGTGCGGCCCTGCAAGCCAACCCATCCATCACTTTATACCACGTTTACTCTTATGGACGAAAAAACACCAGAACCAAAACGGCCGGAACGACCACTGTTCGAGCGCAGAACCCCTCCACTAGGTGGAAATGTCTTCTGGTATCTGATTTTATTGGGCATAGGGACGCTCTTTTTTGTCAATTACATGACCGCCGACAACCAGGTGGAAATCCCGTACATGGATCTTTGGAAACTGATCGAGCAAGGGGCGCCGCAGATAAATCCCCGGGCCGCCATCGAGATCAGCCCCTCCGAAAACGCAAAGGGCAAAGAAATAGTTTTCCGCTATTCGAATCTAGATAATCTACGCATCGGCCCCCAGGAAATTACGGGCACAATTACAAAAGAAACCGTTAAACCCCAACCGCAGCGACCGCTCCGGAAGACAACGTCTTCTTTCACACCGCCCGGCTGGGATTGGAAAACGACAACAACGCCTTGTTTCAATTGCTCAAGCAAAAAGGCTTTACCAACGTCCGCGCCGAAAAGGCGCCCAGCGGCTGGCACAACCTGGTGCCCATGATCTTGTTCATGCTCTTGATCGTGGGCCTGTTTGTTTTCATGATGCGCAAACTTGGCGGAGCGGGCTCGGCCATGGCCTTCGGCGCAGTCGCGGCAAGCTCTACGCCCAGGAGGACATCGGAATCACCTTCAACGACGTGGCCGGCATTGACGAGGCCGTGGAAGAACTCCGCGAAGTGGTCGATTTTCTCAAGTCGCCCGATAAATACCAGGTCTTAGGCGGCAGAATCCCCAAGGGCGTGCTCCTGGTCGGTCCGCCGGGGACCGGCAAAACCCTTTTGGCCAAGGCCATCGCCGGCGAGGCGGGGGTGCCGTTTTTCAGCCTCTCCGGCTCGGATTTCGTGGAGATGTTCGTGGGCGTTGGCGCCGCACGCGTCCGCGACATGTTCCAGCAGGCCCAGGCCAAGGCCCCTTGCATCGTGTTCATCGACGAACTCGACGCCCTGGGCAAGACCCGCGGTACGAGCATTGTGGGCGGACACGACGAACGCGAGCAAACCCTTAACGCCTTGCTGGTCGAGATGGACGGTTTCAGCTCCAACAGCGGCGTGATCGTCATGGCCGCCACCAACCGGCCGGAAACCCTTGATCCGGCCCTGTTGCCGCCCGGGACGTTTCGACCGCCACGTGCTTGTCGATCGACCCGACGTCCGCGGCCGTGAAGCGATATTAAAGGTCCACGTCAGCAAGGTAAAGCTCGATCCGGCGGTGGACCTCAAGGAAGTGGCCAAAATCACGCCCGGCCTTGTCGGCGCCGATCTGGCCAACCTGGTCAACGAAGCCGCCCTTTTAGCCGCCCGGGCCAACAAAACCACCGTGACCATGGATGAGTTCAACGAAGGCGTGGAGCGGGTCATCGCCGGATTGGAAAAACGCCAACGCGTCATGCACGCCGACGAAAAACAACGCGTGGCATATCACGAAAGCGGCCACGCACTTTTGGCCTACAGCCTGCCCAACACCGATCCCGTGCACAAGGTTTCCATCATTCCCCGCGGCCTGGGCACGCTGGGCTACACCATGCACCGGCCCGAAGGCGACCGCTTCCTGCAAACCCAAAGCGAATTGGAATCGAAAATTCAAGTGCTCTTGGCCGGAACCGTGGCCGAGGAAATGATCTACAACGACATATCGACCGGCGCAGAACGACCTGGAACGGGCAACGGAAATCGCCCGCAGCATGGTCATGGATTACGGCATGAGCCCGTTGGGACGGATCACCTATCGGGAGAACCACCGTTCGCAGTTTTTGATGGGGGTGGACGATATTTCCCGCGACCGCAGCCACAGCGAACAAACCGCCCGGGAAATCGACGAGGAAATCCGCAAAATCGTCAACCAGTCGCTGGAAAAAGTCCGCCACGTGCTGGAGACCAGCGCAGGGCGCTGGTAGCCATGGCCGATCGGCTGATCGAAAAGGAAACCATCGACACCGCCGAACTCAAAGAACTGGTGGAATCGAACTCGCCCAGCCCGATGATCGTCCCGGGTACGACCGTCGCCCCCAAGCGCCGCGCACCGAAGAGCCGCCGCTGCCCGAGGCCAAGGCCAATCCGTAAATGTTCTTTATCAATATATTGATATTCTCGTACGATGTCTCTAAAATACGTTTTTCAAGTATTGATCCGAAGTTATAAAGATTGATAACATGACCATGGAAAGAATTCGAGAACTTTACGATGCGCAGCCTTTTCAACCATTCGTCATGCACTTGGCGGACGGCCGTCAGATACCGGTTGTTCATCGGGAATTTATAGCCTTCGCACCAAGCGGCCGGATCGTGACCGTCTATCAACCGAACGATTCTTCAAACATAATCGACCTGTTTTTAGTAACCGACGTAGAGATCGCGCCAATTAGTTCGCCTTCTTCACCAACCTCCTAAGTTAGCGGCAACGGCGCCATCAAGTTTTGATAATTATGAAACCGCCGGCAGCCTTTGGTCTATTGTTAATTTTGCTGGCACCTTGTCGAACATTCGGCATCGATAAAATTGGACCTCAAACATTCGACTCCAAAGGCGTCTCGATCCAATACACCGTCGAGGGCAAGGGCGAGCCGGTTGTCCTTATCCACGGGCTTAACGCCAGCGCCGATACGAATTGGCGCCTACCCGGTATAATTAAAACCCTTGCCGAAAACCACCAGGTAATTGCCATGGACGCCCGCGGGCACGGACACTCGGGCAAGCCCGAAGCCGAAGGGTCTTATGGCGTGGAAATGGCCGAGGACGTCCTTCGCCTTTTAGATCACCTCAAGATCAAGAAGGCCCATGTGGTCGGCTATTCCATGGGCGGCATGATCGCAATGAAACTGGCAACTATGCATCCTGATCGCGTCCGGTCGATGACCTTAGGCGGCATGGGCTGGGAGCGGGAGGGCAGCCCCCTGGCCGAGTTTTGGAATAACTTGCCCGAGCGGGAGGGTGCGCGGACTCCCGCAGCCTGCATCCGCAGCCTTGGGCAGCTTGCCGTAAAAGAGGACGAGGTCAAGGCCATCAAGATTCCGACCATAGTCATTGTCGGCGACCGCGATCCGGTTAGACGACTTTATGTGGCGCCTCTCGAAAAAATCCGCCCGGACTGGCCGGTAAAAATCATCGACGGCGCCGGCCACATAAGCTGCATCTTCAAGCCGCAATTCAAGGAAGAATTGAAAAACTGGCTCGACAAAGAACCGGGCAGCAAGAATTAACGCTTTTCTTAAACCGCGGCTTATTTAGCCCCCGGTGAACACACCGGGGGTTTGCACCGTAATTCCACGCCGCGTCAACGGTCTTCGGGATCACCCGCAACAGCAGTGCATTCTTCACTCTTCTTTTTTGACGAAGCACGCCGAGCCGGCGCGGTAGAGGATCAAGAGCAGAACGGCGGCGGCGGTGGCGGCGATAAAACCTACGGGGCTGATGGGATTGAATTGCCGGCCTTGCAGGGCCCAGGATAGGCTGAAGAGTCCGATCAGACTGCCAAGCGATCCCAAAAGAAGCATTCCCAGCGGATGGGATTGCCGCATTGGCAGAATCAGCATGGCTAAGAGTCCCGAAAGAGTAATGAACCCCACCCAGATCAAAACCACGTTGACCCATTGTTGGACGGCCGGCGAAAGTTCGAGTTCGGGCATGGGTTTTTTAGTGCAAATTGAAAATCACAAATTTCAAATTGCAAATTGAACGAGTGCAAGAAAATCGTCAAACCGTAAACGTTTTATCCCCGGAGGCTGCTGACGACCAAGGCAAACGAGCCGAGGCGGCCAATTGCGCCTTGGACGCCAGCAACGCCGGGCGCCGTCCCCCCGAGTTATCGACGGCGAATGGTTTATACGATCACGGTTGAGCCGCAGGCGGCGGGGGCGGGGGCGGAGAAGGATAAGCCGCAGTCGGCACCGGATTGGCCGCCTTCATGGCATCCGCTTCCCGCTGGAGTTTCATCTTCGGTCCGGTGGGGAAGTACTGCACGTCATCCGTCAGGTAATAAGGGCTGGGCAGGGTCTGGCCGCCGGCATCGATCTGGCAGCCGGTCACGCCAATGGCCACGAGTGCGCCCAAGCAAAACAATAAGGCCCGCCATGAACAAGGCCGATTATTATTACCCTCCATTAGCCACCTCCGTGGAATCTTCGGGAAATTAGCTATATTATCCATTCTTCCCAGTTGTTTCTAAACACAAAATCGCTCATGCCGATCCAATCGGTGTCATCGTTATCGTCAAAAAAAGGTGAGCGACTTTAACGCTAATGCCAGATGGGCTAAGGGCGTAATCTGAAGGGGCGGAATTGGGTTAAAAATCACTCGCCTGCAAGCCAGCACTCACTTTCCTTAAAAGGATTTAGCTATTAGATTTCGCCGTAATATAGTAGTATTATAGAACTTATTGACATTGACCCGATTTTTGCCCGGTTTATATCCGGCCTATGATTCTGAACAGGCATATCAGGCATGTATAGTCGAAACGAGCGGGCCGGCGTGGTCCTGATGAAATTCAAGCGGCAGATTCTCGCCCTGATTCTAATGTTCAGCGGATTATTGGGGGCATGTTCGCCCGTTTGGGCCCAGATTGCCGAACGCTCCGCCCCAAGCCCGACATATTTTGCCATCTTCCGCGAGTTTTACGCGGGCGATTACAAAAATGCGTTGGAAGGGTTCCAATCCGAGGCCCGGAGTTGCATCAAGGCCGGCCAATCGCGCTGGATCGACTCGATCTGTTACGAGACGATGATCGGCGAATGCTTTTATCAGATGGGCATGCTCGACAAGGCCCTGGATCATTACAAATTGGCATTGGAGCTTGCGGTTGTTTTCCCGGATTGGATGATCCGCGTGCAATTTCCCCAGATTCGCGCGGCCGGCCAGCACAGGCCGTATCCCTGGCGCAGCGCACCGGCATTCGGTTTTGGGTTCTTATCCTTCGAATATGTTGATCATACAAGGGCAGGTTAATAATACGCAGACATATCTGCAACAAGGGGGCGTTGTGCAGCAAGCGGTGCAATATCCCATCCAGCCGCAGGAAATTATCCGTTGCACTACGCTGGCCATCCGCCGATACGCGGAAATATTAGGGCCGATAAGCAAAAACGATCCCCTGACAAATAGAGTGGCTGGCGTGTTTAGCCGCCAGATCACCTCGCCAAACCACTGGTCCGAGTCATGGGCCGACCTGGAACGGGGCTTGGCCTTCATTGCGGCAGGCAAGGAAAACCAAGCCCTGCCCAGCCTCCAGCGAGCGGTGATGGTGGCGGGCGAATTCGATAGTCCCTTAACCTGCATCGCGCTTCTGGAAATGGGAAAGCTCTCGCTTGCCCGCGGCGAATACCCGGCGGCCTTGCAATCGTTTGAAGAGGCGACGTTCTCGGCGGCCGATTATTCCGATTACGGCGTGCTGGAAGAGGCCTTCCGCTATGCCGCCATCACGCACCTGATAACGAACCGCAAGGGTTTTTACGCTCCCCTTCAAGCGGCGCTCCAATGGGCCAAGGTCAAGGATCTGCGTCAGTTGCGGGCATCGCTGGCCCTCTCGGCGGCAGAAAACTACACCGTTTTGGAACAAACCAAGGATGCAAGCGTCATGCTCGACGACGCACGCATGGTTATCGGCCAGCGCAAGTCGATGATGGCCCGGCTGGGCGGGCGACTCAGTTATCTGAGCGCGGGATTATGGTTCCAGCAGAAAAACATGCAAAAAGGGCAGGCCGATTTCCAAGCGGCGATGAATTTCATGAAGCTAAGCTCCTTCCGCCTGTTCCAGATCGCCCTGGCCGACGCTCTTTATACCAGCGGCGAGGCCTCCGGCGCACAGGCCATGGATTATTATAACCAACTTCTCCGCGATCCCTTGCCGGCCGATTGGCTGATCGATCCCATGGAAACGATGGCCGCGCTGGTCATGCCGCATCCCGCGCCGCTGGAACACTGGTTCGAAATCGCCTGGAGCCAGAAAGAATATGAGACGGCCTGGGAGATATCCGACCGTGTGCGGCGGCACCGTTTTTTCACTTCCCTGGAAATGGGTGGGCGGTTGGAATCGTTGCGCTGGATCCTCGACGCCCCCGCCGAATTGCTCGATCAGCAATCGTTGTTGCAGCGCCAAGATATCTTAACGCGCTGGCCGCAGTACGCCCGCCTAGCCGAGCAGGCCCGGGCAGTTCGCGCCAAACTGGCCGACATGCCCTTGACGACCGAGGATCAGACCGTGCGCAAAGAGCAATCAAAAGCCTTGGGTGAACTATCTTTGCTCAGCGGGCAAGAGGAATTGATGCTCCGCGAGATCGCGCTCAGGCGCGAGCCGGCGGCGATGATTTTCCCCCCACAAAAAAGCATCTCCGAAATCAAGAAGTCCTTGCCCAAGGGCCATGCAATACTGGCTTTTTTTGCGACAAGTCACCGGCTATACGCGGTGTTGCTGGGCGGTTCCGAATACAGCTCCTGGGAGGTCGCTTCGTCACAGTCGATGGGGAAACAGGTCAAGGATTTTCTCCACGACATGGAGCAGTATCAGCAGAATCACGAACTGACGCTGAAGGATTTGGATGAAGCAAAATGGAAACAGTCGGCCGTGAAAACCCTGGACGCCTTGTTGAAAGGCTCGCGGGCCGATTTCTCCACGCGTTTCGAGGAACTGATAATCGTGCCCGACGGCGTTATCTGGTATTTACCCTTCGAGGCCTTGCAAGTGACCGTAAAGGGCGAATTGCAGCCCTTGATTTCGCGGTTTCGCATTCTTTACGCGCCGACCATATCGCTGGCCACGTCCACGCAGCCCCGCCGCATGAAACCGGCCGGCAAGACGGCGGTATTGCTGGGCAAGCTCTTTTCCCACGAGGACGGATCGGCGTCAAAGGCGTTTCTCGAGCGGCTGGCATCCGCGCTTCCCGGCACGGTGGCTTTAAATCCCCCGCCGCCCGGCCCGATTGCCGATTACAAGGTGTTTTTCGATCGCCTGATAGTGCTCGACGATCTGACGATAAACGATCAAGATCCCTACGGCTGGACTCCGGCGCCGATGGAGCGGAGCAAGTCGGGCGGCGCCCTGGCCGATTGGATGGCGCTGCCCTGGGGCGACCGGAGCAGATCATCCTGCCCGGCTTTCACACCGCCGCCGAGGACGCCATGAAAAAACCCCCGCGCAGCGCCGGGCGATGAAGTGTTCCTTTCGGCCTGCGGATTGATGTCTTGCGGGGCGCGGACAATCCTGCTTAGCCGCTGGCGCACGGGCGGGCAATCCAGCTTGGACCTGGTGCGGGAATTCGCCCAGGAGTTGCCGCACGTTTCCCCGGCCGAAGCCTGGCAACGCTCCGTGCTCCTGGAAAAAAACTCCCAGTTGAACCTGGAGGCCGAACCTCGCGTCAAGCACGCCGCGACCGACGAACCGCCCAAGGCCGAACATCCGTTTTTTTGGGCCGGCTACATGTTGATCGACAGCAGCCAGGTTTCGCAAAAACCGGAGTCCAAGCCGGCCGATGAGCCTGCCAAACTCAAGCCGCCCGAAGTGCCCGAAGTCAAACCCGCCAATGCGGACAATCCCCAGGAAAAGGCGAAAACGGCAAAGCAGGCCAAGAAAAAATGATTCGCCGCGGTTGCCGGATACAGTCCACTTGGTATATCATTCATTTGTCGATTCCGGGATATTTGACGCCGAACCGGTTTTTTATTCCCGGCACTAATTCAAGGAATTTTATTTTCGACGGATTTTGGAGGTTTCACGATGTCGTTCAGTTATCAAAAAATATTACCGGCCGCGATTATCGCGCTGGCATTTTTCGCGTCCTCAGTTCCGGGCCGACGGCGACGGGCAAGAAGACCTGGACAAGGCCACTGAGGCGAAATTGTCGGCCACCACCATAACCGATTGGGGCGAAGTCATCCGCCTCACCGAAAGCGCGCTGGAAAAAGGACTGGATAAACCGAACACCGAGTTCGCCAACAAACTCCTGGCCGCGACCCTGGTGCAGAGGGCAACGGTGGTAACGGCAACGGTCCAAAAAATCTACCGAACCGATCAGCGCTGGTTGAATTTCAGGCAGTTCGCCCTTTCCGACCTGAATAAATCCATAAAACTGGAGCCAAAGCAACCGCAAGCCCTGATTTTAATAGCCCAATTGAATTTGCTCCCCGACGGCGATGAAAAGCGGGCCAAAGAGGCCGTCAATCAGGCCCTGGAATTTTCGGGGGACGACCCCCATCTGCGATCGGAAGCGCTTATATTCGCGCCGAGATGGAAAAGAATCCGGAAAAGAGCCTGCCCGATCTCAACGAGGCTGTGCAATTGGCGCCCAACGATCCCAACGTCATTCTGGCAAGGGGCATAGTTTTAGCCGGATTGGAAAAGTACGACGAGGCGTTAAACGATCTGAACAAGGTCATCGATCTGCAACCTGAAAACATCCTGGCTTATGAAAAAAAATACTTGATCCTGCGCATTTGAAAAAATACGACGAAGCCTTGGCCGTGCTGGACAAGGTCCAGAAACTGGCCCCTAATTCCAGCGAACTTTGGCTGAATAAAATGCAAATTCATCACGAGCAAAAGAAGTTCGACGACGCGATGGAGGATCTGAATAAGGCAATCGTCCGCGATCCGAGCAATGCCAGATTGCTCAAACTGCGATCTTTGCTCTACCTGGAAAAAGGCGACAAGGAAAAGGCGGCCGCGGATGCAAGGGACGCCGTCCAACTAAATCCCAAGGACATAATGGCCATACGAAATTACGCCGCTATTCTGGCCGACGCCGGCAAAGACGACGAGGCCTTGGCGCAATTGGAAAAGGCCAGGAAAATCGAACCGGACAATTCCGATATCACCTTGCAAAAGAGCTTGATTTATCTCAAGCAAAAACAACCGGACAAGGCGCTCGAGATCTACAAAGACTATCTTAAAGAACATCCCGATTCCGTCTCGGACATACGGAATTACGCCACGATTCTGGCCTACACCGGCAATAACGACGAGGCCCTCGCTCAATTGGAAAAGGCCCGAAAACTCGAGCCGAAAAACCCGGAAATAGTTCTGCAAACCGGCGCGATTTTCGTCAGGCAAAAAAAATCGGACAAGGCGGCGGAAGTTTACGGCGATTATCTGAAAGAGCATCCTGACTTACCCGCGGTCCTCTACGCCCGCGGCGATGCGTACCTGAACATCGGCCGGCAGGCCGAGGCGGAGGCCGATTATGAAAAGGCCATCAAAGACAAAGACTACTCCAAGGACTCCGGGCTTTTGAACAATTTCGCCTGGGTACTGGCCACTTCGCCCGACGAAAAACTCCGCGACGGGAAGCGGGCGGTTAAATTGGCCACCGAAGCCTGCGAACTGACAGACTACAAGCAGGCGCATATCCTCAGTACGCTAGCCGCGGCCTACGCCGAAACCGGCGACTTCGACAGTGCCATCAAGTGGTCGGAAAAATCCGCCGAAGTCGGCCCCCCGGAACATGCCGAGGATTTCAAAAAGGAACTGGCGACCTATAAAGCGCATAATCCATACCGGGAATTGCTTTCGGAAGAGGCCGGCGGCAAACCAGAAGAGAAAAAGGCCGCTCCCCAGGAAAAAACTTCCGCCGAGGAAAAGCCCGCCCAACAGCCTTCCGAAACTCCCTCCCGGCCCGAGGAAAAACCCGCCAAGGCCGCGGAACCTGTCCGGGAGATTATCGGACCCTTTAACGGCAAGAATCTGGAAGGTTGGATCTTGAAGCAACCCCGGGAACGGAGCAAATGGACCGTGGGCGCGGCGCTCGTCGATCCGCAAAATCCGCAAGGGCTGATCGTCTCCATGCCCGGCGACCAGCCCGGCGAGCTTATCAACCGCGAGGCGCCGAGCGTGGATATTTACACCGTGGTGAAATTCGGCGATTGCACGATCGACCTGGAATTCTTGATTCCCAAGGACTCGAATTCCGGCGTGTACTTTATGGGCGAATACGAAATCCAGATACTCGACAGCTTCGGGAAAAAAGAGATGACCCCGAGCGATTTGGGGGCGATCTACGAAGCAGCCGCACCCAAGCTGAACGCGGCCAAGGCCCCGGGCCAATGGCAGAGCCTGGCCGTCGAGTTCCAGGCCCCACGCTTTGAAAACGGCGAAAAAACCGCCAACGCCCGGTTCATAAAGGTAACTCTTAACGGGCAAACGATCCAGGAGAACGTGGAAATGAAAGGCCCCACGCCCGGCGGATTGACCGGCAAAGAATTCGCCGAAGGCCCTCTCATGTTTCAAGGCGACCACGGCCCGGTGGCCTTTCGGAATATAAAAATAACGCTCCCCGATAGGAAAAAAGAATAATCGCTGCTATAATCTAGCAGACATTTTTTTGTAGCAGGCACACTTCGTGTGCCGTCTATGATATCTTTGGCGTGCAATGCACCAGCCGCATGCCGCGCGCCTTGTATCCGAACACGTTTACGTCGAAAATCTCCCAAGCGGCAAACGGAGTGTGCTTACTACATAATCGGGGTGGAACAATGGGACGCAATTGGCTGACAAACCTACTGGGCATGCATCCCCTGCAATTGCTGGGCATCGTTCTTGCAGCGATGCTGCTGGTTATCATATTGCACGGCATGTTGTACCGCAGCCGATTCCTGGCGATATGTCCCAAGATCAAAGACGAGGGCGACGAATTGTTCGCCTCAACGTCGCTTGCCGGGTGGCTCTTGTCGCTGACTTTGATCTACCGGCAGGTGACCGTGGACGCCCGGCGGAAAGTAGTCGTTATCAGCCGGCGTTTGTTCTGGTTTTTCAAGAGCGCCAAGACAATTCCTTTCGAGCATATCCAGGCAATCGATTACAAGTATGAAGACTGGGGAGTGTTTACCAGCCTGGGCCTGACCGGCGATACCAAGGACTGCTTTTCGGTAAATCTCCGCCTGGTCAACGACAGCACGGTGCATTTGTTCAACTTCCTAGGAGAAGGCGGCTTCGAGCCCGGTATACTGAACCCGCTGTTTTCATTGCGCTGGTACCTGGCCAAGACGCTTTTGGCCTTTTGCGGATCGCAGGAAGAATCGTCGCGGCATTTTGTTCAACCGTCTGGAAAAGTTGATCGGCGTGAGGGTTTTAGCCTGAGAGAAAAATCCAAGAGCAGCCATGCTGCGCACGGCGCCCCGGACTAAACTTCCAACGCAACATTCCTTGCCCACGACGGCGATTCTACAAGACTTCGTCTTTGTCCTGTTCTTTTTCGATTTTTTCCCCGCCCGTGTCGGCTTTATCGCCGTTTTTATCTTGATCCAAATCCTTGGGCTTTGGCGGGGGATTGGGCAGCAGCGAGTCGGTCTGGAAGATGGGCAGATAACGGTAATAAACTTCCAGCGTGAGGGTGTTGAAGGCGGTGGTCATCAGCCGCCCGCCTTTTTCGCCCCACACGTCGAAACTGGGCTCGACCGGATCCCAACTCCCCGTTGCGCAGCCTTCTTTTTCCTGGCTTTGGATCAGCACCCGGCGCATTTTGCGGTTCCAGGCGTCCCACTGCGGACCGCCGAAATTGTGCATGGCCAACGTGGCGTAATACCAGTAATACGAGTTCCGCATTACCTCTTCGTCGGGCAGGTTTTCCAGCAGGTATTGCTTGCCTTCGATCATGGCCGCCGACTTCGGATCGACGCCGAAATATTGCGTGCACAACATGCCTATGGCGGTCCTGGTGGGAGTCACCTGGTCGTATGGCTGATAGGAATACAGGCCCATGTGGTCGCCCTTGGCCACTGCATGGAACCATTTTTTCGCGTTGTCGAAGATAAACGAATCCACGGCAATACCCGCCAATTGCGCTTTTCAGGGCCATCACCTGCCAGCCGGTGACAGATGTATCGCCGATATCGGGTTTGACGTAATAAGGATAATACCGCCAGCCGCCCGTGGACGGATTTTGAGCATGTATGATGAAGGCCACCGCCTTTGCGCGGCCGTGCCGATGTGCTCGTCATGTGTCATGCCATAGGCTTCGCACAGGACCAATGTTGCCAGCCCATGGGCGTACATGGGTTGCTCGGAGCCGCCCGCCAGGCTGCCCTCGGGCGTCTGTTCTTTAATAAGCCAGGTCAATCCCTTGGAAATTGTCTGCTGGTACGGTCCTTTGGATTTTTGGGTTTGCCCGGCGGCCAAAAAAGGCAGCAGGGCCATGGCCGTGGCGGCCTCGTCCGAATGGATGACCCCTGGCCCGGAGCAAGTGCCGTTTTTGCACTGATGCCTGAAATCCAGGCTCCATTTGCCGAAGGAGGTTTGGTGGCGATGGAGCCAGTTGAGCGCGGCGCCCACGGCCCGTTCGGAGGCCTTGGTCCCGCCGAATGCGCCTGCAATTGCTTCACGGTGTCCTTTGCCGCGAAATCCAAAACCTTCGCCTTGCCCGCCCACGCCCGGCTTGTCGCCCAAACCGGACCCCACGCCCACGCCGCCTTTTCCGGCGGGGCCGGGCAGGTCTTTTACGCTGAATCCGCCCAGGCCGCCCAGTTGCGGCCCTCTAAGATCGCTCGACGATCCACCGCCGGCTTCGACAAACTCCGGCGAATCGTCGTAATAAATCGCCGTTTGCGAGGCGATGGGCTTGGCCTCGAACATGCTCAGTGTTTCGGTGTTCAACTCGGTGGGTTCCAAGGGGGCATCGCCGACCTCGAATCGCGTAAATGCCGGCGGCGGGCTCATCTCCGTGCTCTCCGTGGCGCTAAACAAAGGCGCCGTATCGCTCGTGCCCACAACCACGTTGGTAGTCGCCATCGATATCAAGGCCAGAATAATGAGCGCCAAGGCGTGAAACGCCGCACTGCCCAGATACCACTGCCCGGTCTCGTGGAAATAGTCCCTGCAGGCAATCAGGGTATCCTTCACGTTCCAAGTGAAGACGAGCCTCAGGATGCCGGTTACTGTTTCGGCACACTTCCGCAAAAACCGGCGGATTCTTTCGCCGCTGTGGGTGAGTCTGAAGACATATATATATTATAGAATGCCTTGCAATAATCTGCAATTACATTCCACCACCCGCCAATATGGAGGTGCAATCAAACCCTCTAATGTGTCCACAGGGGGCTAAATCGAGTAAAGATGCGCTCGCGTCTTGGGAATCGCATCCAACCCTGGGCGGGCGAAAAGGAACTGGAACAATTGCAGCGACCCGCTGGCAAATGCCGCCCAGGAACCGGAAAGATACAGCCGCCACATGCGGACGAATTTGTCGTCGAACATCTTTTCCACCACTCCGGCCGAGGCCTCAAAGCGCTTCAGCCAATGCCCCAGTGTTTTAGCATAGTGGGAGCGGAGATTTTCCAGGTCCAGCATGGAAAAGCCGAAGGGTTCGATAAGGTCGGTCATTTCGCGGAGCGTAGGGGCATGGCCGCCGGGAAAAATCCGCCGCTGAATCCAGGGATTGGTCCGTCTGGGCCGATCTTGGGCAATAGTCTGAATCAGCCCGCGCCCGTGCGGGGCTAGGCAGCGGTCGGCCATGCGCCCGAAATCGCGATAGTGTTTCCGGCCCACGTGCTCCAGCATGCCCAGGGAAACCAGTGCGTCGAAGCGCCCGGAGATGTTGCGGTAATCGTCTTCGATGAATTCCACGCTGTCGTCGAGCCCTTCGGCCTGGGCGCGGCGCCGGGCGAACTCGATTTGCGGCCTGGAAATGTTAAACGCCTTGACCGTGACTCCGTAATGCCGGGCCATGTGCATGGCCATGCCGCCCCAGCCGCCGCCCACGTCGAGGACGGTCTCGCCCGGCCTGAGGCATAATTTGCGGCACACGTAATTCATCTTGGCCAGTTGGGCTTCGGCCAGTGGCATGTCGTCCCGGGCAAAATACGCGCAACTGTAGATCATTTGCGGATCGAGCCAGAGCTGATAAAAGTCGTTGCCGACGTCGTAATGCCGATGGATGTTTTCCCGCGCCGGCAATGGAATTTGGCCGCCGGGTATACAGGAGCCGCGACAATAATTTACTCAGCGGATTTTGAGCCCTGCCCGCATGCAGCCGCGCACGGTATATGGTTTCCAGCAGGCGGCCCAAGTCGCCTTCCACTTCCAGATGCCGTTGGCTGTAGGCCTCGCCAAATTGAAATTCGGGATCAAGAATCAGGCGGCGCAGGGTGGGCCGGTCGCGGATAATCACCCGGGCAACCAATCGCGCATCGGTTGCCGCGATTTCTTCGCCGTCCCACAAGATCAGGCCGATCGGCGGATCGCCCATGCTTTTAAGCATTCCCCGGCAAAGCCGGCGTTCGAGAGCCGAACTGCAAGGCTTGGAATCCGCCGATTTTTTGGGTAAGCGCGCCGTAGTCCGGATTTCTTCACCAATAGGCGGCAAGGGCGCATGTGATATAAGCGAAACCTCTTGCCCATTGCCTATGGCCGGTCCATAGACCGCATCTTTACGCGAAACCGAGAGAGACATGGATATACTCCCGGGATCGAGAAACTTTAGAATACATTGAACAGACTTTTCCAAATTTTAACCTTTACATGCGGAAAGACAATTCCCCCCGAAGAATTTTTCCGCTTTTTTTCCAGATGAAAATGTATCAGGCACACGGAGTGTGCCTGATACATACGAGATCGCCACAATGCTATTTTTTTCCCAGCCGGCGTTGGGCCTGGAAGAAGCGGCCGAGAATCTCCGCGCAAGGTTCGGCCAGGATATTACTTACGGTCTGACAGCGGTGATTCATACGGGCATCGTCGAGCATGCGATAAAGAGAATGGACCGCTCCGGCCTTGGGATCGGCGGTCCCGTAAACAAGCAGGGGGATGCGGGCTTGGA
The DNA here is from genome assembly GCA_963838495.1 of Pirellulales bacterium. GTDB lineage: Bacteria > Planctomycetota > Planctomycetia > Pirellulales > Thermoguttaceae > JBEKIK01. The sequence goes on from CAWIRC010000004.1 coordinate 106,016, forward strand.
GGATCGCGCCCGCGCACATCGGGCACGGTTCCAGGGTGACGTAAAGCGCGCATCCCTCGAGCCTCCAGGAGCGCAGGGACTGGGCCGCCTGGGTGATGGCGATCATTTCGGCATGGGCGGTGGGATCGCGTAGCCCTTCCCGTTGGTTGTGCGCCGCGGCAATCACCCGCTCCTGGTGCACAATGACCGCTCCTATGGGCACTTCATCTTCCCGCAACGCCTGTTCAGCCTGTTCCAAGGCAAGTCGCATGAAACGTTCGTGCATGGCAAGTTCAAGATTTGGAATTGAGGATTAGAGATTAGAATCTTTATTAGAGATTTGAGTGCATATTGCGGGCATTAAGTAAAGTATTTCGTACGCTATTTAGCCCCCGGTGAATACACCGGAGGCTCTGGTCGCGGCCAAGGGTCACGTTACGGGCTAGGGGCCGGAGTTTTTTTATCCGCCGTTTCAACAGTTACGTCAATGGGGAATGCCATGACGTGGGTGCTGGGATCGCCCCGCCCCAGACCCACGGTTTGCAGGCGCACGGGTCCGGCGCCGAGCTGGTCGGCTTCGATTTTTATTTGTCCTTTTTCACCGGCCAAGCGGCCCACTATGCGGCTGTTTTGCACGACGCTGATGCCGATCGAGCCCGGTGAATCGGCCTCGATAACCAAGGGATTATCGGGCCGGATTGTGCCCTGGGATACGACTTTGACATCGATTTTTCGGTCGTGATTGTCGGTGATGACCGACAAGATGACGCGGCCTTGAGATTGGATCAAGCCGCTCTCAACGGCCACGACTCGCAATTCGTGATATCCGTCGGGCAAGAGCCCGGTGTCCAGCTTCAAGGTCCCGCCCGGTTTACATATTCCGGCGCGGGAACCGTTGACGAATAGTTCAAAATGATCGATTTCCCGGCCCGACGGCGTGGTAGCCACGGGAGATAAATTCAACGTTCCCCTGACTAGATAGTTCGCAGCTGCACCCGAAAATTTTACCTTGGGTATGTCGGCCCAGGGCTGGCACAGCGGATCGCCGACAATAAAAAGTTGATACGGGGTAGCGACTGATTGATAAAACGCTTCGGCAAGACTGCAACCCCGTGCGTAGTGAACCTGGATCATGGGCAGGGGGAACTTCTGCAAAACCGCGTAAGGTTCGGTGACCGTGCCGCAGGCCCCGGCCGCTCCGTAGCGGAGAAACTCGCTTAAAGGGGTTTGCGGCATCTCTTTAGTCATTATGCCGCCGAAACTGGTGAAATTGTCGCAGATGGCCCCGGGCAATATCGTGCTGCCCGACGCTTTCCAGTCGAAATCGGCCACGCCCATCACCACGCCTTGGACGTCAATTTTGTTTATGGGCACGGTCCCCTTGATGATTTGCGCATTTACGCCCAGCTCTTCGAGTTTTTTCACCGCTTCGGGGAACAAGGCGTCGCGGACGCGGGAACGGACGTCCTCGTTCTTGACAAAGTAGATGGTCCCGCGGGGATGGTCGCCGTCCGCTCCGGCGCTGCGTTTGAGATATCGCAGAATCTCCTCAACCGTGTTGCCCCGGCCGTACGTTACGCCCAGGACCATGGATAGGAGGTAAGTTTTACCTTGAGATTCGACCAGTTCGCCATGCGGCCCGAATTGCCAAGCGCTGCGGAAACCAAGGGTGGGCATGTTTTTTCGTTGGTCCTCGGGCAGGCGCGTGTAACGATTGGATCGGAGATCCAAATAATCCATTTCGCCCTTGAGCACCGATTGCCAAAGATAGGTCAGGCCGCTGAGCGAGCCGACCGGCGTTATCTGCTTGGGCATAACCCGGCGTCCGGGCAACGATTCATGAAGAAAATCTTTCTCGGCGTTGTCGGATACGGATACGGGACTCTCGAACTTCTGCACGTCGCTGTCAAGTTTAATCTCCCAGGGAAAATCGCTGGAATAAACCACGTAATCGATCTGCGCAGTCAAGCGGCGCGAACGAATGGCCTCCACGATCGGATTTAGGATCTGGGAGCGAAAATCATCGATCGACGCCGATTCAGCGGTCGGGCTCCAAGGCAGGTAAAACACGTTGCCGGGGGAAATATGGCGAAGGTAAATATAATGATTGGCAATTGTGAGCGAATCCGGGCTATTGGGATTTACCACCAAAAGCACGTTCTCCGGGCCGCCGCCCGCCACAGCCGGAGCGGTCATCATGCAAAATGTGAAAAACGCAAAAACAATGGCAAATTGCGTTTTTATGAAAGATTTCGGCATTTGATCATCCCGGAATAATTGCTTAAAGCTGGGCGGTTACCTTGGCATTACGTTTGAGAAACCTTATCAGTTCAGTTAATTTCCAATTTCCTTCTGATATATTCGGTACGTTTTGTAGCGCCGGCCGCTCACCGATTCGATAGTTCGGTTGATAAGGGCGTTGTCTTCGTGGGTCCAACCCAACTCCGCGCCGCTATAATGAAGCGCATTTATTCCATGATCGAGCGTGCGCAGGATAAGGGCCTCGGCGACTCCGCGGCGGCGATAGCCTTTGAGCACGTCGAGAATGACCACGCGGGCAGTGGCGATCTTTTTCATCCTCCGCATCAGTCGCATCAACCCCAGGGGCAGACCCCAGGTCGTCAGGCGGCCCTGCAAAGGCCGAATCGCTTCGTTAATGTCGGGCAAAGTAACGGATAAACCGACCGGTTTGCCGTCCACTTCAGCCAGCAACACTTGTTCTTCTTGGGCGATCTTGCGCAGCCGCAGGGCTAGATAGTGAAACTCTGCGTCGCTCAGCTTGACGAATCCCCATGCATCGCCCATAGCGGCATTATAAACCTCCCTGCATCGCGCCACGTCGCCTTCAAAATCTTTGTTGTCGAAACCGCGGATGCGAACGCCTGTGCGCTTGGTAATTCGTTCCACGCGCGGCCCCCAACGCTGGAGCAGGTCTTTGTTCGCTTCGAACCACCAGGCGTATAGATCGACGGCCTTGGCTAGGCCCCAGGACTCCAACAGCCCGGCGTAGTATATGGGATTGTGATTCATCATCACCCGCGGCGGAGTTTCGAAACCGTCGATCAGCAACCCGCAGGGATAATTGGTTGAATAGTCGATGGGCCCCCTGATCTCGGAGCGTCCCCGGGCGCGGAGCCATGCGGCGGCGGCATCGAGCAGGGCATGAGCCGCCTGCCGGTCGTCGGCGCATTCGAACATCCCGAAGCAGCCTACGTTGCCGCCGCGGCTTTGGTTGTAGCGGGGATCGTCGCTCGCGAGTATTCGGCCCACGGGTTGCCCGCCGCGCGATGCAAGGAATTGGGCGGCGTCGCCGTGCAAGTAGAAAGGATGTTTCCGGCGATCGAGAAATTCCTTGACATCGATCATCAAGGGCGGAACCCAATGCAGATCATCCCTGTAAATTCGCCAGGGAATACGAATAAAGTCGTCCAAATCGCGCTTGCCGCGAACTTCGCGGATTTCCAACCCTCCGGCGGCCGGAATCTCTGAACCCTGAACCCTGAACGCTGAATCCCCAACGGCGATCGGTTGCGCGTCGTAATCGTAGACCCTGTAGGTTTTGCTGATTTTCGCCCCGCCTTTTTTCAGGGCTCCATATGACAGCGAATTCGATTCCAAGACCCAGGAAAATTCGGCCTCTTGCAGCCCCCACTCCATGGCCTTGGGTACCAGCCCTTGCATGAGCACCAATCCCAGGCCGTAGCGCTGATACTCGGGAATGACATTGGTGCTTATAAGGCGGATCTTTTTTATGGCCTGCCTGTTGCGCAGAAGATGAAAAAAACCAAAGGGGAAAAGCCGGCCGTCGATCTCCTTGATGCGCGGATTATAGTCCGGCAGTCCAAAGGCCGCGCCCACCACCAGGCCGTCAATTTCGGCCGCAACCGTCATTTCCGGCACGATGAGGAATCGCAGTCCTTCGGCCATGTGGTCCACTTCGCCGGGCGTCATGGGCACGAATCCCCAGGTATTTGCCAGCGAGCGATTGTAAAGCGAGAGGAACATTCTCACGTCTTCCTTGAATCTCGATCTGTCCAGCGAGCGCATCTTCACGTGGTAACGCTCGATGATTTGGTCGGCGATGGGCTTCAGTTTGGCGGCAATGTCCGGGAGCATATCGATATGCCCCCAGAAGGCAAAAAGATCTTGCGTCTTGCGAAACCCGTAATTCTCCATGAGCCGCTCATAATACGGCGGATTATAGGTCATCATGAAGGTGGGCGGCGAATCGAAACCTTCTATCAAAAGGCCCAATTCGTAATTCAGCGAAGGATTGGTCGGCCCGCGGAGTTTGTAGATCCCTTGCTCGGCGAACCACCGCCTCACGGCGTCGAAAAGACCGGCGGCAGCCTCCTGGTCGTCGCGGCAATCGAAAAAACCGAAAAAACCCCGGCGCTCGTTGTAATGCACGTTGTGGCCGTGGTTCAGTATGGCCGCGATCCGCCCGCATACCTCGCCGCCGCGCGTGGCAATAAATGTTTGCGCCGAATTCCTTTCGTAAAATGGATGGCGTACATAACCCACCAATTCTTTCTGATTGGAACGCAGCGGCGGGATCCAATTGGGATCGCCCTTATACAAGACCCAGGGAAATTCCAAAAACTGCTTTTTTTGCCGGCGCGTTGTTACGCAGTGAATCTTAAGTTCTGCCATCGCTCTTACTGCCGAAGTGGACGTCGTGTCAAGCTATTGGCTCTCATATTGTTAAAATCACATTGTGTTGGGGCGACAGTTGCACTGTCGCCCCCATTTTGTCGGCAGGGACGGGAGTACAACTCCCGTCCCAACGTGATATTAACAATCCGAGACTCAATAAAGCGGCAATTCTACCGGCAGCAAGGGGTCGTGGTCAACTGGGTTTCATGGTTCGATCAGATACGCTTGATTTTCCAGGTTCAACAGCACCGGCTCGTCGAAGACCATGTATTGCGAAAGTGTGCGACCATAGCGCCGGGCAAGCTCAAAGTATTCGTCGCTGAACTGCTTGATTCGTTTGGCGTTGGCCTCCTGCTCGCTGCTCACGAGCGAATCGATCCAGCGCCGGAGCGCTGGTAAAAAGTCCGGTTGCCCACGTAGTGGATGTTTTGCGCCACGTCGGCCAATTCCTTTCTTACGTCTCCGCCGTAAGCCCCGCCGCCGCCCTGAAAGGCGGGCATGGTGCTCAAACTGTCCAATTCCTGGGGCGGTGAACCAAGGGTCCTTCCGCTTGCACTCGCCGGCGCCTGCGCGGCATATTGCAGGCTGCTTTTCATTTTTCGTTGAGCAAATCCTGTGCTTCCCTTAGATTCGTCCAATGCCCCCAAGCGTCGGGTGGCCCAATTAACATTGCCGGCAACGTCGTGCAGATTTACGTTCTCATTGGCCATGAACGAGGTATATGGCGTAAGAATCCCGTGGCGGGTGGCCAGCTCGACCAGTTCCTTTACCAATTCGTCGTTTTTACCTTTCAGGTCCAATTCGTCGAGGATCTCGCCCACACGGCGGACAGCCCAGAGTTTTTCGATAAAGGCGAAACTCTCGTCGCCGCTTTTGTCCGCAAGCGAAGCCGGAAAATCGAACTTTTGCTCTTTCTGGCCGATCATGCCTTGAACGATCACTTTTGCCGCCCCGGGCTTCTTGTATCTGCCCACCAGCACCAACTGCTCTCCGGCGAACAGATCCATCTCGTCCTTCGGATAGACCCGATTCACCGGGCTGCCTTCCTCGGTTTTCAATTCGTCGAAAACGAATTGTATTTTCACGCCCGTCATCACCGGCGATTCCAGGCGGTTGTAGAGCCGGCTCACCCGATCCTCGATGTCCTCGTTGGGACGCACGAACTCGCTCTGGCCGAAATTCTCGCGCACAATCTTGTCCAAGAGTCGGGAATTCACGTCATAGCCCACTCCAAAGGCGAAAATCCGGGCGTGATATTTGTTCTCCTGCCTGGAATTCTCTACGATCTTCATCTCGTTCATCTCGCCCGCGGTGGGCAGGCCGTCGGTCAGAAAGACAATGTAACTCGGCCGCTTGGCGTCTTGAATCTGTCCCAGCGCGGTCTTAAGCGCGGCGTCGATGTTCGTGCTCCCGCCCGCATAAAGCCCAGCTACAAAGCCCTGCGCCGCCTTGCGGGTCTCTTCATCGAAGCGCTGCAGTTCCGGGCGAAAGCTTTCGATGCGGTCGTCGTAGGCGATGACGTTGAACAAATCGCCCTCGTGCAAATTGTTCAGCACATATTTGAGGGCGGCCTGCACTTGCTCGATTTTCTTCCCGCTCATGCTGCCCGAACGGTCGATCACGAAAATCACGGTTTTCCCTAAAGGTTTGTCGCTCTCGCCCTTGCCGCCGACGTCGATTTTTATTTCCGGGCTGGCCAAGAGCAGGAAAAATCCCTCTTTTTCTTTTTCCGGCCGATAGCTTAACACCCGGGCGGCGATTTTCTCCTTGCCCACGTCATAAAACAAGCGAAAATCAGAGGATGGCACCTCGTTCTTGCTGGAATAAACAATGGTGGCATGCTGCTGGTCCGGCCGCTTGATCTCTACGGCATGGCTGGGGCTGTAAACATTCTTGATCTCCTCCTGGCTCTCGATCGTCATGCGAATATCGACCTTTTCCACGGCCTCGGAAGTATATTTGGCCGTGCTCAACGGAAATAGGAAGTCTGTCAGGCCCTCCTGCTTCCGGCAAAGCTGCGAATATCGCAGCGATACCGTGCGGCTGGCCCCGGCCGGAACCGGAAACACGCTGGTCTTGAACATGCCCGTGCCCATCCACTCCAACAGCGCCGGGTCGCGATTCTTGCGGACTATCTCTTCGTACATCCGCCGGGCCTCGGCGGCGTCCAGTAATTTTGCCGGATACTCTTTGCCGTCGATCATCAGCGTCATCTGCTCCACTGCGCCGTCGTAAGGCAATGGGAAAACAAATGCCACCTCCATGGGCAGGCTCCCACTGTTGACAAACGTCTGCGAAACCTGTACCTGCGCCACCTGATCCACAAGCCGGGCATTGACATCCAATTCCTTTATTTTGTAACTCACCGGCGGACTGGGCCGCAGCATGGGAACTGGATGCGGAGGCGGCCAGGGCCCCGGCGGTAAAATGATGATCGGCCGGGGCAGGCGAATCTGCTGGTCCGGATCAGTCACTACCAAAATTCCCTGCGCACTTGCGATTGCAGGCATGGCGATTATCGCCAGTGCCATAAAACAAATCATTATGCGGGACATTTTCGATTCTCCTTCTACATAAAGCCGCGACGGGCACCAACCGAAGGTTGGTCGGCCGCGCATCATAAAAAAACCGCGATCGGTATATGCGATTCCTTCCACGCCGCAACACGGGAACATGTCCTTCAACTAAATCCCATGATAACCATTCTTAAGCGGTAAAACGGTAACAAGTTTGTCAAATACGATCCGCATGAGATTCCTGTCAGGATTAAGACGTTTTTGATAAATAAATAGTTCCCAAACCCGTGGATTTCTTTTGCAATCACGGATTTTTTTCAGCCATAGGCAAAGGAATGTACTAAAGTTGTTGAAGTGAAGGAGATGACGGGGTATTCCCCACCGGTCGGGTTATATGGGCAATTTAGACAAACTGTCCCAATCTTGTAAAACCACTTACTTTTATCAGGGGATTTGACCCTATCTGTCCGCTTGATAGGATGTTTATGTAGTATCTCGTCCGCAAATCTGGCGGAGTTTTTACATCTTAATTTCATCGCGAAAGGAAGGAACGCCATGCAAACGGCCAAGCAACTTTCGGTCTCTCTGGTGAACAAACCCGGACGTTTAGCTGACATGCTAACAGCCCTTGCCAAGGAAAAAGTGAATTTCAAGGCCCTGACGGTCATGGATTCTGGAAATCGGGGCACGGTACGCTTCGTGCCCGAGGACTTGCATGCTGCTACCAGCGTATTGAATAAAATTAACATTCACTTTGAAACGACCGAAGTCCTGTTGGCCGACATCCCCAACCAGCCGGGCGGATTCCGCAAGATCTGCGAACGCCTGGCCGGCGAACATCTAAACATCGACTACGCCTACTGCTCCTTTAATTACGGCAAAAAAGCCAAAGGGGGCGTGTGGGCCGTGATCAAGGTCAACGATCTGGTCAAGGCCCAACGCCTGTTGGGCGAAAACGGCTCCACCGGCCGACGCCGCCCGCCCATGCGCAGGCCGTTAAAGGTTTTATCGCGATAAGTGGCGCCAATCGTAGCATTCACACTGTAGCAGGCACACTCCGTGTGCCGTATGTTAGATGTAGCGTTCGTTTAGCCCGGGGGGCACCATCGGGCAACGACGGGGCACCATGTGAAGCATAGTCGCGTTGGTCGGCATGGTCGCTCCCGGTGAATTCAATAGCAGTATGTATCCGCCACACTCTTGAATTTTGCTCTAAAAGGGCTCTTCCCAAATTCCCAAATACGCTTATTTTACGCAATCTCACAAGATCAATCATTGTCTCAAAGACCATTTCTGATCTTGTTCTACAAGGCGGTTTTGGGGAAACTACCGCCGCTTTTTTTGACAATCTGCTGATGTGCTTATCTTTTAGCCCGGGTGTCCTGCGCTTTGGGCCGCGAACTTTTTTTAAACCTAAATCGCAATGCGCAAAATATCGGCAACGATATTATTGTTGTTTTTGGTATTATCTGGCTGCACGGTGCCCGAATGGTCGCCGCCGCCTCCGCCGGAATTGATTCCCATCGAACAGGCCGTCCCGGTCTATCCCAATCCCGTGTTTATCCCCATACCCGATCCGCAGTGCGCCTGGGAGGCCGTGGCCGACGTGATCAGCGACTATTTCAAGATCGCGCACGAAGAACCCGTGCGGCAGATCGGCGACGGTAATTTTAATGACGGGCGGATAGATACTTTTTACGAGGTTAGCCCCACGATCTTGGAACCCTGGCGCCGCGATACGGCCGGCGAATACGAGCGCATAGAAAACACCCTGCAAACCATGCGTCGCAATGCCGTGGTGCTTGTGCGGCACTGCAAGGGCGGGCACATGGTCGAAGTCGCCGTGTTCAAGGAGTTGGAAGATTTGCCCAGGCCCGAACACGCCGCCGCCGGCGCCGCCACGTTCCGCTACGACAGTTCCTTTACCCGCGTGGTCAATCCCGCCGCCCCAAATCCCCCCGGCGAATGCTGGATCCCCAAGGGCCGCGACCCCGTGCTTGAACAGCGGATCATCGGGCACCTGCTCTACAACTGCAACGAGCTGGGCTATAACATGCAAATGCAGGGGCCGGCTTTCGGGCCCCAGGGACCGGGATACGATTTTCAGGGCCCCGGATTCGGCGTCCAGGACTATAAACAATCTCTGCCGCCCGCCGGAACGATGCAATAGCCATTGCCCATCTAATCGATTCCCCGGCGTCTTAGCGTCGAGTTGACTTCAACCGGGCAGACTGATAATCTGAAAAATAGCGTTCTACCCGCCTCCAAGTGGTTGTTATTTGCAAGTATTTTAAAGTATGCTCCGATGTTTTGCACATGCCATGATATGAACCGATTGCCGTCTGTGTTTTTTGGAATAGTTTTTTGCCTATCCATCTTTTATTGCGGTTTATTGCCGGCCGAAGACAAGTACGCCCCACCCGCTTCGCCGCGGATCACCTACAATTTCAACGCCGCGTGGAAATTCATCAAGCAGGACGCCCCCGGCGCTGAAAAACCGGATTTCGACGATTCGAAATGGGCCACCGTAAGCACGCCCCACACATACAACGACGAAGATAGCTTCGACGAGATCATCGGCGGCCGTAGCGGCGAAAAAACCCTGTACACCGGCCCGGCCTGCTACCGCAAGCATTTCAGGCTCCCCGCCGAAGCCGAGGGCCGGAAGGTCTTCATCGAGTTCGAAGGCATGCGCCAGGCAGGCCGCTTCTTTGTCAACGGCAAGCCCGTGGGCATTTATGAAAACGGCGTCACGCCCTGCGGCATAGACATTACCGACGCGGTTTTTTTCGGTGACAAGGAAAATGTGCTCACTGTTTTTGTCACAAACGTCATGAACTACAAGGAAGAATCCTCAGGCACGGTCTTCCAGTGGGAAAGCAAGGATTTCAATCCCAACTACGGCGGGCTGAACCGCAACGTCTGGCTGCATCTGACCGGCAAAACCTATCAGACCTTTCCGCTTTATGAGAACTTGAAGACCCTGGGCACGTACATTTATGCCGACGATTTCGATATTCCGGCAAAAACGGCTACGATCAACGTCGAATCGCAGGTCCGCAACGAATCGGGCGGCCAGCAGGCGGTCGAATTTTCCGCGATGGTGGTTGACGCGGACGGTATAGCCCGAGCAGTGCTCAAAGGCGATACCTACGACATGGTCGACGGCGAAACCGCCGTGCTTAAGGCCGGCGGCCAACTTGCCGGCGCACGCTGGTGGAGTCCCAACGATCCATATCTTTACGACGTCTATTCCATCTTGAGCGTCGACGGCAAAGTGGTGGACGTGAACAAGATTCAGACCGGGTTCCGCAAAACCTCGTTCCGGGGCGGGGCGGGCAAGGGCAGCGTATACATCAACGACCGGTTCGTTTATCTGAAAGGTTACGCCCAGCGCTCCGTTGACGAATGGGCAGCGGTCGGCGGGGCTTATCCCGATTGGATGCATGATTATAACATTGAACTTATCCGCGCCGGCAACGGCAATTACATCCGCTGGATGCACATCGCGCCCAAGCCGCAGAACGTCCGGGCATGCGACCGCTTCGGCATCGTCCAAATCTGCCCGGCCGGCGACAAGGAAAAGGACGCCGAAGGCCGGCAATGGGAGCAGCGCGTCGATGTCATGCGCGACACGATTATATATTATCGCAACAACCCCAGCATCCTCTTCTGGGAGGCGGGCAACAACGGCGTCAGTCCCGCGCACATGCGGCAAATGGTCGAGTTGCGCAAGGAGCTTGATCCCAACGGCGGCAGGGTGATGGGCTGCCGCACATTGACCGACAAAGGGACCACCAACATCGCCGAGTTTTTCGAGGTCATGATCGGTCAGGCCCCAGAGACCGACGCATTGAAAAAACCCACTGACATGTTCCGCGCGTTCAGCCAGGAGCGCCGCGATTTGGCCCCGATTATCGAGACCGAGGACTTTCGCGACGAGGCCGCCCGCCGGTTCTGGGACGATTATTCGCCCCCGCATTTTGGCTTCAAGCCCGGGCCGGACGATACTTACCACTGGAACTCGGAAACCTTTTGCCTGGCCGCCGCCGGTCGTTACCACGATTACTATTCGCAGATCATCACCAACACCGATCCCAGCCGGTCGAAATGGTCGGGCTACGCCTCGATCATCTTCGCCGACAGCAACCAGCACGGCCGCCAGGCCAGCTCCGAGGTCTGCCGCACCAGCGGCAAGGTCGACGCCGTCCGCCTGCCCAAGCAGGCCTATTTCCTGCACCGCGTCATGCAGAACGACGAGCCCGACATCCACATCATCGGCCACTGGACATATCCGGCCGGCACGAAAAAAACCATGTATGTGGCCGGCAACCACCTCGACGCGGTCGAACTTTTCGTAAACGGCGCGTCAAAGGGCAAGGTCACCGAGCCGACAAACGGCTACATCTACGCCTTCAAAGACATCGCCTTCGAGCCGGGCACTACCAAGGCCGTGGGGATCAAGATCAATCACTCCCATCGCCCGCTTGCGGGAGAGGGGCAGGGGCCGTTGGGCTCGAATAGAACCTCCCCTCTCCCTTTGGGAGAGGGGCAGGGGGTGAGGGCGTCCGACAATTCCTCCCCTCTCCCTTTGGGAGAGTCACCCAGAGGGTACCCGGGGGTGAGGACGGCCGCTAATGACGGCAAAATTGTTTGCGAGCATGAACTCACAACCGCTGGCGAGCCCAAGGCCCTGAAACTCACCGCCCACACCGGACCCAAGGGTCTTTTGGCCGACGGGTCGGACGTGGCCTTTATCGACTTCGAGGTCACAGACGCCCAAGGCCGGCGCTGCCCGACCGACGAGTCCCGCGTGGATTTCGATCTAACCGGCCCCGCCATCTGGCGCGGCGGCTACAACAGCGGCATCCCCGGCTCGACAAACAACAAATACCTCTCGACCGAGTGCGGAATTAACCGCGTCTTCATCCGCTCCACACTCACCCCGGGTACGATCAAACTAAAAGCCACCCGCGAAGGATTGGAGTCCGCCAAAGTGCGCATAGAGTCGTTGCCCATCAAAATCATCGATGGTCTTGTATCAGATCCGCCGCAAACATTGCCCGGCGCTGCAAAAAAAGAGATACTAACGGAATGACTCCCGATCCCTTTGGTCATCTTTGGTCTTTTGTGGCGTAATCGAGGGTTTGCCGCTCAGCGACCGGTCATTCGCTCCAGCTTTTCGGGGTACCGAGCCCCTTGCACCGTGATCTTGGAGGCGGCGCTATCGATCTCACGGAGATCGTCGGACGTAAGTTCGACTGCAACTGCTCCGATATTCTCATCCAAGCGATGCATCTTCGTGGTGCCCGGAATTGGAACAATCCACGGCTTCTGGGCCAGCAGCCACGCAAGCGCGATCTGAGCAGGTGTCGCCTTCTTCCGCTGTGCGATGCTGTTAAGCATATTAACCAGAGCCTGATTCGCCTTGAGAGCCTCCGGTGTGAAGCGAGGGAGAGTGCTGCGGAAGTCGGAGCTGTCGAACTTCGCGTTTTCGTCGATCTTACCCGTGAGAAAGCCCTTGCCCAAAGGGCTGTACGGCACCAGGCCAATTCCGAGTTCCTCAAGAGTCGGTATAACTTCCCTCTCAGGGGTTCTCGTCCACAGCGAGTATTCGCTCTCGAGCGCAGTAACCGGCTGGACCGCGTGTGCGCGACGGATCGTTTGCACCCCTGCTTCGGAAAGGCCGAAGTGCTTGACCTTACCCTGCTCGATCAACTCCTTTACCGCGCCTGCCACGTCTTCGATCGGCACGTCCGGGTCAACCCGATGCTGATAAAGCAGGTCGATTGTCTCGACCTTGAGTCGCTTGAGCGAGCCCTCGACGGCCTGTTTAATGTGCTCAGGCCGGCTATTCAGTCCCGGCGCACCCTTCATCCCGCGGGGATCGAAATCAGGACTCAGGTCGAACCCGAATTTGGTGGCGATCACCACTTGCCCGCGGAATGGAGCCAGCGCTTCACCTACAAGTTCTTCGTTCAAGAACGGGCCGTAGACCTCGGCCGTGTCGAAGAACGTGATGCCGCGCTGGACGGCGGCCCGGAGCAGAGAGGTCATCTCCTGCTTGTCTTTGGGCGGGCCGTAAGAAAAACTCATCCCCATGCAGCCAAGCCCAAGAGCCGAGACTTCCAAATTGCTTTTTCCAAGTTTGCGCTTTTGCATTGTTTCTCCTTTCAGGTGAGCGAAAAAAAGTGGCAGAACTATTTTTTCATTTCTTTTAGCCTTTCTCGGGCTCGGTCATCCGCGGGTTATATTGATTTATACACTAATCTATTATATATCAACCGCAAAGATCGGCACATAATGATGAATTCAGCGCGTTTTCCTAATACTATCAATAGAAAATAGTTCTGACCCCTTTTTCCCCTCACGTATGGCTATCATACCACGTGACTTCACCTATTGCTTTCAGAAAAGAACTCGTTATACTCATGTACTGAGTGATAGAGGCAGTCTTTCATGTCTGTGCTTATCTACCGTATTGCAGGAGATCAACATCATGCACAAGATAACCTTTCTAATAGCTACATTTATCCAGGTGTTTATAGCGTCGATCGCCTACACGGAAGACAAGATTGATAAAACAGAATTATATAAGCTTCAAGCTCAGTACAGAAAGGACTTGAAGCAAATTGAGTCTGAAGCCGCTCAAAAAGCAGCTAGATTGAAGGAACAGTATATCCATGACTTGGATGGTCTGATGCAAAAATATACCCAGGAATCCAGACTGGATGAGGCATTGGCCGTCCGGGAGGAAAAAAAGAGACTACTGGAAGGTACGAACAACAAGAAGGTATCTTTGGATGATACGGATAACAAGAAAATATCTAATGAAATTGTAGAAGGCGTTGGATGGAAGCAATTTTGCGTTGGAGCTACAAGAGAGGAACTGGTTAAAACATTTGGAAAACCAGATCCAAGTCCAGAAGATAGATGGCTTCAATGGAAGAAGAGATATTTTATCCACTGTTTGATGGATGATACAGGAGGTGCTCATGAGCTTCGATTTGATGTAGGATTCAGAGGGAAGACTACAGCAGGCATAGAAATAGGATCATCGCTAAAACAAGCAATAGCAGCGTATGGCGAACCTAACTCGACAGTAGAGGAAGGTAGTAATGCCAAGAAGCTCGAATGGTCGTCAAAAGGGATTTTGATATGGTTTTTCAATGACAAAGTCCATCAAATTGTTATATTTAGGCCCTATCTTCCAAATAATTGAACATCTCACAAATAAGAAGATATATAACCATCAGAATATCGCCGCGTTCCACTGGCTCTGCCAGTGCTTTGGCCATACATCGCGGTGTGGCCAATTCTTTCTCTTGAAATCCAATCTCCAATCTGCTACGCTCATCGCTCCGTCCCAATAATGTTCCTTGGAAACCAGATTTAAAAAAGACAAAGGAGCAAGAGCGATCCCTGAATGTGGAAAAATCGCGATTTTGACCCCAAAAAAGATGAGATTCACCAATAGCCAAAGCGTGTAAAAATCGCGATTTAGTGCCCAAAAAACTCCACCGGTGGATCCTGGAAAAATCGCCACTTGTTCCCCAACTCATTAACCAATGGACAAAAGCCAGCAGGCCCGGAGGGCCGGGGTAATGTAGCCAGGGGCGTCAGCCCCTGGGCCACGGCAGTCTATCGCAGAACCACAAGAGCCCCGCAGGGGTGACATTGGATTCATGCCGTATGCTCGATGCCGCCCCTTCGGGGCTTACATAAATTGTGTAATCTTCCCCCAGGGGCTTACGCCCCTGGCTACACTATATCGCCGCTCCGCGGCTAATACGGCACACAAAACGGCGGCGACGAGTTGAAATACAAGAGACCTATTTCAGAATCGCCTTCCTTAGCGCCGCCACGGTGCGCAGCGCGGATTTTGCCCGGCGGCGCAGGTCGAACAGGCCGCCGTAGGGGAAGTTGTGCGGGCGGCTGTCGTGCAATTGGTTCCAGATCACACCTTGCACAAAGCCCTTTGCCAGCATTAAAGGCACGTAACGGGCGACCCAGGCTTGTTGGGCCCGCGGCGTCCAGGCGCCTGGCGGGAGTTTCACCTCGCGATTGGCCATGGGATCGGCGTCGCACAGGCTGGCGCGGAGATCGACAGCCACACGGGCAGGCCCCACATGCTCCAGGCGTCCAATTGCCGGCTGAACTCCAGGGGATTGCGGGGCAACGTGCCGCCAGGATAATATCCGGCGTTGATTTCCAGCATCACGCCGGTCAAGCCCAGGTCGGAGCGGATCAAGGCGTCGGCAAAGTGCAGGGGCGGAAAATCCACTTCGCTCTCGGCGGTGTACTCGGCCCAGGGCTGATCAAAGGATACGACCGCCGCTGTTTCAGTATCGCGGGTGCGAACGATATCGATTGCAGCGGCAGTCAGTTGCATCTTGTCTTCTTCCGAGAGCGAGAGAACTTGGCCGGTGTTCACTTGGGCGGCGCAGAGCCACATATCGACCTTGCCGCGATATCGCTCGACTACGGTGCGGATATAATCCGCGAAAAAGACCAAAAGATTATCCATGTCGCCTTCCCATAAAGCGAGCCAATCGGGCAAAGCGGCGGCGTCGAAGGGCAAAAGCGGGCCCGCGCTTATATGCAAATTGTTCGAGCGGCACCACTCGATCTGCTTGTCCGGAATGCTCCAATCGTAACGGCCCTCAACTGCTTCCACATCCCTCCAGCGAATCGGAATGTTAGCCGCGTTAAAGGCCAAGAGAAAATGCCGAGTGGTGTAATTATCCAGTTTGCCGGTGCCCAGATCGGCCCCCAAAAAACATCCCAGATTACCCTCGTTGCGGCGACGGATGGCCAATGCCTGCTCGACATAAGCTGCCGCCAACTGGTTGGCGGCCTGGGATGCGGTATGGAGCACCTTTTCGGCCAATGTTGTCGATGCCGCCGGATCGTCCTGCGCCATCGCCGCCGCGGCCATCTGCCGAATGGTCTCCGAAACCAACTCGCTTAACTCGTCGGGGACTATAAGCCCTATGGATTTCCATTCGAAAAGCTGATCGGCGAGTTGGCTCACCGTACCCCGGGCAAGTTCCAGGGGCAAGAGATAAGGATTTTCTTGTTCCATCAGGCTGGCCGTGCTGAAGGTCATTTGCCCGACCCCCTCCAACGGCCAGGGGAAATGCAAGTTCGCCGATTCGGAAACCGACCGGTGCATCTCCAGCAACCCGCCTGTAAAAGTCGTGCGAACGGGCCAGGCTACCCGGTCGATCCCCGATAAATAGGCCTGCCGGACCATTTCGTCCGTGATGCGCTCAGGCGAATGAATTTGAAATCGCATCAAGCCCATGAATATAAGATTTCCAGTATTTTTTCCTTAATAAGAAATAGATATCTTCTCCAATTTAACGAATTTTTTTGATATCTTCAAGACTCCCGCACCCGCTGGGCAAAAACAACATTTGCGGGTATATTTTTTGACCGACTGAACCGCTCCCGACCAACCGACCGTGCTCCGCATGGTGCCCGTTGCTGCCCGGTCGCGGCTAAACATATATATGTTGGGGCGGCAGTTTAACTGCCGCCTCAACCACGACAATGCATGATATTTTAACCACTAGGCGCTAACCACTATCCACTAACCACTATGATCACTACCGTAATTCGCGAAACGACTATTCCCGGATTGCCAGTCCGCCGCGGCAAGGTCCGCGACGTTTACGATCTCGGCGACCGGCTCCTGCTGGTAAGCACCGACCGGCTGAGCGCATTCGATTGGGTGCTGCCCACCGGCATTCCGGACAAGGGCCGCGTGCTTACGCAGATTTCAGCATTTTGGTTCGACCGTCTGGGAGTGCCCAACCACCTTATAAGCACTGATGTGGAGCGAATGGATCTGCCACCGGGTATCGACCGCCGGATTCTGGCCGGCCGCACCACGCTTTGCCGCAAGACCGAGGTCGTGCCCATCGAATGCGTGGTGCGCGGATATCTGGCCGGATCGGGCTGGAGCGAATATCGCCAAAGGGGCACTGTATGCGGCATCGCCTTGCCTGCCGGACTGGTCGAAAGCTCGCGCCTGGACGAGCCCATTTTCACGCCTGCGACCAAGGCCTCGGCCGGACACGACGAAAACATCTCCTTCGATCGGATGGTCGAAATTGCCGGCCGCGATTTGGCAGAAGAACTCCGCCGGCGCAGCATCGATGTTTTTAAACGCGGCTCGGCCTATGCCTTGGAGCGGGGGATAATCATCGCCGACACGAAATTCGAGTTCGGCCTCGTGGGCGACGAATTATTGCTGATCGACGAGGCCCTCACACCGGACAGTTCCCGTTTCTGGCCAGCCGATGAATACATACCCGGGCACAGCCAGCCATCCTTCGACAAGCAATTTGTGCGCGATTGGCTTTCGACAACCACGTGGGACAAGAACAGTCCTCCACCCGCGTTGCCGGATGATATTGTGGCCAAAACCCGGGAAAAATACATCGAAGCCTACCAGCGCCTGACAGGGAAAAAATTCCAGTCTTAAAGAATCCAGGTTGCGGCGGCCCCATTTTGGGGCGACAGCTCAACTGCTATCTCAACACAAAAAAACCAACAAGCCCACGGGTTGCAACCCGTGGGCTCGGCTTAATTTGCCGTCTAGTCCTGCGTTGCATTCATTTCATTGCGAGGGAGGATTCACGGGCGCAGTCGGCGGATTCACCGGAATTGCCGGCGGATTCGTAGGCGCCGCGGTCGGCGGCGATGGAGCGGTTGCTTGGGGAAAATCGCTGCGATACAACTCCCAACCATGATCGGTACGGGCAAACGTATACACACCCGTCTGCAATCCATATCTCGCCTGATCCAAGTTTGGCCCGCGGCTGAACTGGATCACCCAGGCTCGATCTTCCTGTAAGTCCTGGCTATAGCCCGGCGGAATCGAATAGGCGGCGCCGTTGAGCAAATAGTTTAGCGTGACTCCGCTCTTGGCCGGATTCACGATTTTAATCGGACCGCCGGAGAAATTTTCCAAAACCGGTTGTCCGGTGTAATAATAATTGTACCACCGGCCGCTATTCCACCAGGACCATCGGTTCCCTGGGCCCCAGAACCACCAGCGGCCATTATCCCAGCGATAGCGCCAGTCTTCGTGGCTTTCCTTGTTGTCGCCGGCAAAAGGGGGCTTGTTGTTGGCATTATAAAGATGCTGCATTTGCATCGCACTGTTGCCGGATTTGCCCTGGTTATTGCCTGATCCGGGATTGATACCGGCATTGCCGGAAAAATTCTGGTTATTGCCCTGCTTTACGAAGTTCTGCTGCCCGCTGCTCTGCTGCCCAAACGATTGGCCTTTGCCTTTGTTTTCGCCCGGGTCTTTTCCCAATGTTTGTGCCGTGCCAAAGGCAAGCAGGGCAAGCAATAATGCAACTGACATCGTGAAACATCTCATAAAACCCTCCTCTCATCTGAATCAGCAATTTGTAAAAACGGCTTATGTTGCCCATCGGTACAACAGGACGCGCCGATGCGGTACAAAGACGTTAACTAAAAAATTTTATTCAGACGAGAAATGAAGACAAGTTTTATCCCCGGCGGCGAGAATTGTTGCAATAGATTTTTTGCAAAAAAGAGAATTTAGAAATTTAACGCATAGGGAATCCCCTCATGTCAACCTTGGCCGCCTGTTGTATTATCCGGAGTTATTCTCC
This sequence comes from Pirellulales bacterium, assembly GCA_963838495.1. Classification (GTDB taxonomy): domain Bacteria; phylum Planctomycetota; class Planctomycetia; order Pirellulales; family Thermoguttaceae; genus JBEKIK01. The sequence continues at coordinate 124,824 of CAWIRC010000004.1, forward strand.
GTTAGCTCTCACTAGCAACCGATTATCGATATGCCCCACGCCGGGCTCGAGACTGAGGACATTTGCCAGGGTGTTTCGATCGTTGGGCGTGCGAGCCGTACCCTGCAATAAAGCGACATTATCGCCCAAGTAAACGTTGATGCCCTTGCCCACGAGCATGCCCCTGGTGCGCGCTATTGACGTTAGGCGATCGGACAATTCAGGCGAAAGGGAATATGGTTGCGGATTCGCGGATAAAACCGAGGCTGTATGGAACCTGCCTCGCTGCGGAGTGACATTTGCAGTAGCCGCCGGCGCGGTGCCAGGATTAGCATTTTGCTGCTCGGCGCCGGGGCCGATCCCCGTTGTGTTTTGTTGAGCGCTTCCAGGCGTCGTACCCGCCGGTACTGCGCCCGGAATTGCATTGACCGGCGCGAGGCCGGGATTTGCAGGATATGTTTGCCCGGCCGGCCCGACGACTGGCGTAATATTTGTTGTAGGGGCGAATCCGTTATCAATCATCCAGTTATTCATATCAGGCGTGATTGAGTAATTGGGAGCATAGCCGGTTGCCTGCGCTGAAAAGACAGAATAAGGAGTTGTAACCGGGTAGCCATTGAATTGGTTGTGATACGTTAGGAATCCACTGGGATTAAATTGGATATTATTGGCAAAGGCACTTGACATAACCAACGGTTGCCCGACTGCGCGAGGGCCAAATATGCCCGTCACTGGACTGCCTGCCACAAGCGGCCTGCCTATTTCGCGGGTGCCGAAAATGCCTTGCGTTATGGTGCCGTATTGAGTCCACTGGGCGGCCGTTATTTGAGGATGGCAAAGCGTCATTGCCACAACCGCCGTTAGTGAAATCGCAAAGGGTTTCATAGGAAGCTCACTTATTAAAAAGGAGACTATTTTCATGTTGATTCATATGTTGAAGTGTATTTATGCCCAATTCCACTCCCCAATTGATTCTACGGCGCTAATGCAGTTGGACAATTAGTCTAAATAAGCTGGTTCGTTTAAGCCCGACGTTATTCGCGTATTATTCGCATAGAAAAAGCAATAAAGGCGCTAGTTAGAATGATCTTTTCAGCCTGCATTGCAAATTCCCCATCTTCCCTATCCTCTTCTATTTTTCGTAAAGGCGTTAAACTCATTATTATCCTCAAACTTTACCCAATTTCCTGCCGACATTAATGACGCATCGGCACCGTCGAAGCCGGCGTATTCACTAGGAATTGAATCAACTTTGATTCTTGGAATACAGCAGTTACAGGAAAAAGGGATTAATGTTACGGGGCCATTCTATAAGACCGATCAGTCAATCGACCTGGGAAATAAATCCGCTCGGTCACAGGCCGCCGCACGGCATCAACCGATTGCTTTCCCATTTCCGCGGCATAAAAAAACATCGCAGGCCAAGGCAAATAAGAATGACCATCCGCTCGCCGGCCAGGCTTCGCGAATTCATCTTGAATAACCTTGACCGGTTCGATCTGATATCCTTCGACGTATTCGATACTTTGTTGGAGCGCCGCCTTGAGCCTCCCGATCTGGTCAAGGAGCAATCCGCGGCTTTCCTCTCGAAATATCTGCAATCTTTGGGCTTCCCCTTTCAGCCCGATGATGTCCTGACACGGCGTAACACGATTGAAACTCGGCTTCGCCGGCTGGCCGTGGGACAGGGCTTCGATGCCGAATACAGTTTCGCGGAATTGGCCGAGGAACTTGTCTCCGACTGTGCGGGAACCACTATATCGGCATGCCAAAAAGCTCAAATTGTCGATGCCTTCGTCGAGCAGGAATTACAGTTCGAGCGTCAGGTGCTGGCGCCGCAACTTGAATTGGCCGCCCTGTTCACCGCGCTTTTGCAAAAGAACAAGCGGGTTATTTTATCCACCGACATGTACCTTTCCGCCGGCCAGATCCGCGATCTTTTGTCCGCGAACGGCTTGCCCGCCAGCGAAGTGCCGCTGTACGTATCCGGGGATTTGAAAGTTTGCAAGGGCACGGGCCGGCTGTTCCGGCACTGGATCGATTCGGAAGGCGTCGATCCGCGGCGCACCGTGCACGTCGGTGACAATGCCGAAAGCGATTTTGCGGCGGCCTTGTCAGTCGGGCTGAATGCGATCCACTTCGCTCCGCCTGACTCCCGGGATCGCAAGCAGCGCCTGCTCAAGCTTCATCATATGGCGGCGGGCAACGACTTCTCCAAGGGCAAATTCGCGCTGGCGTTGTGCGAGGAGATCAGGCCCCATCTACTGCAAAACAATTTTTTCTTTCGTTACGGCAGCCAGTTTCTCGGCCCGGTCTTTGCAGTCGCCATGCACCGGCTGATCGAGCAGGTCCGCCAGTACGGCATACAGCAATTATTGTTTGCGGCCCGGGAAGGATTTATTTTCAAGAAGATTTACGATCAATTTTCGCAAGGCCTGCTTACCCACGAACAGCGGCCTGGCACGGTTTACGCTTACTTTTCCCGGCATTCGACGTCCCTGGCTTCTATCCAGCGGCTTTCGCCGCGCGAGGTGGAGTTGTGCGCGGAGAAGTCCAAACGCGGCGGGCTGGGCATGGTGTTGAGCACTTACGGCCTGCCGCAAGAACCGTTCGCCGCCATCGCGGCCGAGTACGGCATAGGACTGGACGAGCCGATTCGCAGGACCGACGAGCCGCGCCTGGTTAAATTTCTTTCGGACAACCGCGTTCAAAGCGCGGTCGCCCCGCTTCAGCGCTCGGCCGCGGCAAAACTCGAAGCCTACCTTGCGCAGTGCGGATTCTGGGGGCGGAACCGCAAAGTCGGGCTCGTTAACGTGGGCTGGGAAGGTAGCATCCAGTTCAACCTTGTAAATGCCTTTGGCCAGCGCCAGGATTTCCCGCAACTATTCGGATTCTATTTAGGCCGGCGCAGAGGACTGCATCTCCTGGATTATTCTCCATCATTCGCCGAGGGCCTGCTTTACGACTACCGGAACTATTCGGTCAACGAGCGCCTGCCCATGGAATTCCTGGAAATCTACGAGGAGGCCGCCCGTGCCCCGCACGGCACCGCCTTGGGCTACCGCAGGGCCGACAACAATACCATCCGTCCGATTTTCAAACAATCCGGAAAGGCCGATCGGGATTGCGAAATCCGCGACAATCCCCAACTTGCGGTGTTGCAGCAGGGCATACTCGACTTTGCCGGGCGATACCTGGAAGTCATCCGCTCGACAGGGTACGGTTCCCAACAGATAAAGCCCTTTGTTCTTGCCACGGCCGCGCGTTTTGTGTGCCTACCTCGAAAAAAGGAGGTCCGCGGCATCATCCGGAACTTCGGTCATGCCGCAGACTTCAGCGCGGGCAACTCATTTGAACTAGGCGCCGGGCATTTCAATCCCCTGCGCTTGGGCGATTGGAAAAAACTCAAAAAAACCTTTTGGAGACAAGGAAGCATATCTCAGGCAAGCCGGGCTTTGGCCTGGCTGGCAACGGTTTGCAGAATGACCATGTTCGGGTCCTGGTGAGCGATTAGATATGATGGAATTTATAACAAAAACGGTCGAGCGCCAGCAAGTGCGGGCGATGCCCAACGCCCCCGCGGCGGCCAGGGCCGTAATGTACTTGAGCGGGCTGGATCAATGGGATTTTCAGGCCCGGGAAGGCAATTTCCCGGAATCGCAAGTTATGTTTTTTCGCCGGCTCCGCCTTGAACTGGAAGCAACGCTTGAACGCTTTGAAAGGTCCGCGGCCGGATGGAACGAGAGCGTCAACGACTTTGAATCCTACATCGAATTGGACTGGCTCTGCAACCAATGCGAATACTGGATGGGACCGGCCGACCGCGTGGAACTGTCGCGGATAAATCAGAAATTCGCCGAGATGGATTGCCGTGCCGTGGCCATGACGTCTTGGGAATTTATGGCGGTCAGAACACTTGCCCGGGTAACGAGTCTCCTAGTTCGGGCAAAACGAAATCCTTTGGTTCTGTGGCCTCGCCCGCTGCGGATATGTCGATGGGCAATAAGAAAATCAAAGGAAGTTTTCACGGCGAAGATGTTTGACTTAAGGCACGCAAGGCGCCGTTTCAAGATTTGGCTGAAAATGGTGTTGCTGCGGTTCGATTAGGAAGATTCGAAGTAGAGGGTTAATATGGAGGGGATATTTTGAAATCTTTACGGCCAAAAGTGCTTTTTATTTCGCATTCGCCGCATTTCGGCGGCGCAGAGCGATGCTTGTATTACTTATTGAAAGGGCTCGACCGGGAAAAATTCGATCTTACGGTCATGCTGCCCCCAAGACCGCTCATCCATCGCTTGCATCAGCGAAACCTGCGCAAACTCATGGAAGAACTCGATATCCCCGCGCATTTGTCCGCTATCCGCTGGTGGGTTGGGCGCTGGCCGCGATATCGCGCCTTCGCCGAAGGGTTGGCCGAAAGGGTGGCCAAAATCGTGCAGATCATGCGCAAAGAACGTTTTGACCTGGTTTTGAGCAACACTTGCGCATTTGTCGAGGGCGCATTAGCATCGCGATATTGCGGCATTCCGCACCTGTGGTACGTGCACGAAATGCTCGCCGACGATCCGGTGCTCCGCTCATTTATGCCGCTGGAACGCCTTTATGGAGTTATGGATGACTTGTCGGCCGGCATAGTTACGGTCTCCCATGCCGTAAAAAGGCAGTTCGATCCTTATGCAAATCAAGAGAAATTGCACGTCGTGCACACAGGATTGCCTGAGATCAAGCCTGTTTCGATGGATCAACCAAAGAAAATCGTATTTGATCTTCCTCCGCATATTCCAGTCGTTACTTTCGTGGGAATTTTATCGGAGCGCAAGGGCGTTCTCGATTTCGTGGAGAGCGCGCCGCTCGTGTTAAAAAGGTTTCCAAAGGCGATATTCGCGCTGGCCGGCCCCGATGGCGGAAAAGGGCGCGAGGCGCTCGCCAAGATCAAAAAACACGGGATCCGCGATTCGTTCCGCATCCTGGGCAATCGAAACGACGTGCCCAGCGTTTTATCGGCATCGGACATGCTGGTTATGCCTTCGCTTGCCGATCCCTTGCCGCTGGCGGTGTTGGAGGCCATGGCCGCCGGCATCCCGGTCGTCGCCACCCGAAGCGGCGGTTGCGAGGAACTGATCGAGGACGGCGTGACGGGCCGGCTTGTGCCCGTGAATAATCCCGCCGCATTGGCCGGAGCGATCGGCGAACTTATCGAGTCTCCGTCGAAGCGGGTGCAGATGGGGCTAAGCGCCAGCCGCCGCTTTAACGATCATTTCAATTACGCCCGTTATATTTCTAGTTTTGAGGATATTCTGGCCCGAACTTGCGAAAACACTCGCAAAAAAACCGACAATACCGATAATATAACTTCAGTCGATAATCTGGTGATCCAACTCCGCGACTCGGCCGCCGCGCAAGCCCGGCTAATGTCCACACAGGCTGCCGGATTGAAAAAATTCACCAACAATCTCGAGGCCTCGATCCGCTGCTGGTCGCTGATGTAAAGCTTATTCCCCGCCTTGTCGGCTGGACGTTGTCATTTTGCCGCCCCCGCCTCCTCCGCCTCGGCCTGTAATTCTTGAAGTGCCCGCGTAACCGTCGGGCTCAGTATCTTGGCCGGGGCCTTGCGCTCCGGGGCGGGCTCGTCCAAGGGAATGCCGTCCAGGGGTGGCTCGAGCCGCGACAGGTCCAGCCCAAAACGCTTCAGCACCGTCGGCGCCAGGTCTTCCCGCGCCCATTGCGACAGACTTTCTTGTCGTTTGTAGCCAAGAAAACATAGGGAGCGTAATGGTGGCTCTTTTTCCCGACGTCAAAACCATGATCGGCGGTTACATAAACCAGAGTTTTGTCATAAATATCTAAATCCTTCAGCTTGTTAACGATCTTGCCGGTCCAAAGATCGTCCGATTTTATGCCGTCCGAATATTCCTGCGAGTTTTCGCCGAATTTATGGCCGTTTTTATCCGGTTGAATAAAATGGACGAAAATAAAGAAACGCTTGTCCTTGCACTTTTCTAACTGATCAATGGTCGCCGCCCCCACTTTCTCATTCAGAATCAGGCCGTTGACAAACAAATCAATGCAATCTTTGGCGTTAAGGTACGGGCCGCCCCGCATCTGGACATATTTCTCGCCATTTTCCTCGACGATCACGCCGCCTTGCAGTTCGTCCGGGCCGGGCTTGTTTTCATCGAGTTTCTTTTTTTGGATTTGTATTTCCCGCCACTCGTCATAGGGAATTTTGAACGGGCGATCCTCGCTGAGATAATAACTCGTTTTGGCGATGATCGCCACGGTTTGGATGTTACGCGGACTGAAGAATTTTTTCAGCCGCTCAAAGATCGTATAACCGCGCGGGATGGACTGGTAAATCTTGTCCGTGCGAACGCCTATTGTATCAGGCATGTACCCGGTGAGAATTTGTGCGAAACCGGGCGCTGTCTCGGTCGCCCCGGTGATAATGTCGATGTCAACCAGGGTCCCGTCCTTGATGAGGGCCGCCAGGTTGGGCAAATCGCCGTCGGCCAGCAGACGCTTGACGTTGTCTCGCGCTGCCCCGTCCCAGCCCATAACAACGATTCCCTGCGGGACCTCCGCCTCGCAAGAGGCGATCGAGAGCGCCAACAATACTGACAAGGCCGCCATGCATCGAACGACCGACTGCAAATTTCGCCAACGCATAGATATTCCTGGAAAAAATACCCGGAATTCAACTTTGAGACCGCATCATGAAAGGTATTATAAACTATCCGCGCGGCAGGGGGTATTGGCCGATGTGAATCCTTTGCAGGTCGCTGCTGCGAGACATTAAAAAAATACGCAGCGATCATTCAATCTAGGGCCGGCAGCGTCACTTAGCGCTATCCGGATAGCCAATCGGCAAAAAGAAGTGCGGCCGGGGCACGCTCGTCTTCTTGGACTGATTCGCTGATTTTTTAGAAAAGACGATTCCTTCGATCTCCACCAGCAGTTCCCGGCGGCAGATGTCGGCCGTCGTAAAAATTGTGGGAATATCGCCCATTCTTTTTTGACATATCTCCCGCACTATGCCGTAATCCTCTTGCCGCTTGACGTATACCCTGGCCGTGCCAAAGTCCCGCAAAGAGGCGCCCAGTCCGGGCAAACCGTGATTGTGGAGATTATCCTCTGATATCAAGGTTTCTATATTGGCCAGGGTTTCATGAGTCTGCGCACTCACGTCTCCTATGTGCCGGGTTTCTGCGTCCTTGATGCTGGCCGTTCCGGAAACGAAAATCATTGCCGACTCTCCGCAAGACAACGCCATTGCCCGCGAGAATTTCGGACTTCCCAGGCCATGCCCAGCCCCATATTTATACGCCGCGGTTTGACGGGGATTTTCCAATGGCACGGTAAAGATGTCGTTTCGCTCGGTAGTCAACGCGATGGCGCAGGCCGTCAAATCCCGCCCTTCCGCCCCAATGCACGTGCTCGCCGGATAAATCGGCCGCTCATGATTTTTTGGAACGCGATGAGCTAGAAATTGAATGGGCTCATAAAAATCCTCCCGGGCGCGATTGAATTCTTTGTAGCGCGGCGTGAAACATTCGTTGGCAATGATCCCACCCAGATAGAACCATGTGCGAATGATTTGGTCAACTCGAGCACCGGTTTCGCCCAATAGCGATCTGATCCGGTCCAATGCATGGGCGGAGTCAATGTATGCACTATCGGCCCGCGGGGATGCCATAAGCGGCGTGCAATAGGTCCAAGCCATGCCGCCGTGGCGCACGACGGCCAGTTGTTCGCTTATGTGCTCGATCTCCAAGTCCGCGTTGATCGGCCTAATCCCGAAGGCCTGGATCGACAACATGTTCCCGCTGCAAGGAGGCTGGGGAATATAACTTGTGGCGGGCAACCGCCGGCCGTAAAAATCGTGCATCAGCCGACGGCATTGGCCGATTCTCTCCCGGCCGTCGAACGAACACCGCTTGATGAACTATTGATGCCCGCCCCGCGTCCTGGAACACATCCGCGATTGTTCGCAGGGCGTCTTCGGCCTGTTGGCTGAACGTCGATCCGCGCCGGGCTCGGCAACCGCGTGGATGTGGCAGACATCGGCGAAATTCACGGCAGAAAAGCCGATTAATTCACGACATTCCTCGCCGATTGTGCACATGATCATGCTGATTTACTCCCGGCGACTCTGGGCAGATGCTACGCGGCCTTGGCTTTTATCGAATAGCCGTCGGGATCCTTGCCGCGCAGCCGGCGGAACAGGACCTGCCAAGTCGGCAAATTGACCGTAATGATAAACAGTTTCCGCAACTGCCCCGGCGGCGCTTGCAAGGGCAGCACCCCATGCCAGGAATGCGCCGTGCGTTTGAAAAGCAGGCTGGCGTTTTCGCGCGGATCGAACGAAGCGGCCGTGCGAAGCTCCTCGAAGCTCGGCCCGGAATGCGTCTTGCAACGGCCCTCGTCGTCGAGGATGAGAATATTGCCGCCCCAGTTGTCCGCCCAATCGTCCTTGGTGTTGAAGTAAAAGATGTGCGTGGCGAGTTTGCGGGCGGCGTCGCAGTGGGGCGTCACGCAGCACCCTTGCCAGGCATAATACCATTCCATGGTGAAGATCAACTGCTTGCGCCGCGACAGGCCGAACATCCGCCGCAAAAAATCGTCGTACGATTTTCCGTGAAGCTCGTCGATGAACTCCCGCCAGGGATCGGCCACTTCGACGCCCGGCCGATAATGCAAGATGCATCTGTCATGGCTGCCCTGCCCATAGGCCCGCGTGTGTCCGATCTTGGTGGTAAATGTAGAAACATCGGGCAGGGTTTCGCGGAGTCGTTGAAAACCTTGCGGAGTTAACGTGTTTTGGATGTTGACATAAGGATAGGGGCGTTGGTTCTGAAAGGTTTCGGCCGATATTACCTCGATACTTTTGAGATTTAAATATTCCATGATTCGAACCTTTTATTAATTTGGATAAATCTATAAGCCCCAAATTAATAGAGCCCCCACAGAATAAAATCAATAATAAGGAGGGCTTATACACAAAATCAGACGTCGGCACAATAGCAATTTTTCCGGCTAAGTTGGTGGGAAATAAGAAGTTGGGAGGAGTTTTGAAGATTTCGCAAATGGCCAAAAACCGGAAATGCCGACTACATCATCACCAGCGATGACGATCTACTGACGTTAAAGCATTTCGGTCGCCGCCGCATCGTCACCTTTCGGTAATTCTGGTCACTGCTGTTACGGCGATAAGGAAGACTTATAAAGCAGGAAAGCAATCTTAGCTCTTTTGCCCCCTAAACTAAATTGCCCGCATTATCTTTCATTCCCTTCCAACCCGAATAATGATACTCACGTGAAAATATACCGGAAATGTCGTCAAGTGTTTGGATTAAGGCGGGAAGCTTTCTTTTATATAATCTCTGATCTTCATTTCCTGACCCGTGAATCAAAACATTTCTTAGGCACGCGGAGCCTTTAATTGTTTCCCAGTTGGGTTGTCCGATTACTATTTCGAGATCACGATTCTTAGGATCATAATTCTTCCATGCTTTCTTTACAGCCCAAATACCCATGAGTTTTTTTACACTTTCAACCGCATCTGTCTTTGAGCGACCAGTTCGAATAATGAGTTGAAGCAGGGTTCTTCTAATTATTTTCTCAACAAAGAACATGGTGAGTACAAACGCTTCATCGGTTCGCACAGTCTTCTGTAAATCATCGATTCTATTGCGACACCATTTATAACTACGTTTTAGCGAAAACATATCGGTACCTGAATCAATTAATAGACCACTGTACTAATGAAGAAATGAAACTCACAACATTTTACCGACCCACACCGCTTTTCGCCACCGGGCGGACTTCGCGGATTTTGGCGGTGGACGGGTGGCATGCCCACGCTTGCGTGGGCATGAGTTTGGGGATGGGAATTATTCCGTAGTCAACAACATGGGCAACGATTCCCGGTCAATGGCAATCGGTTCTTCGCCGCCTTTTTCCCATGTCCGACAACTCGACCACGGCCAATCGCAGGCATGTTGAACCAATCCGCGACGAACCGGATTGTTGTGAATATATTCGATTTTCTCGTAGATGTCTGCCACACTACGGAGATTTCGATCATAGCCACCTCCACGTTGCCAGAAACGATGTGAACGGTAACCGTTAGGCTGTCTGTCTTCCAGTTTCAAAAGAAATTCGGGGCTGTTTTCCTGGAGCCAAATGATTGCACGTTTTGCCACGGATTGCTTCAGAGTACTGAGAATCTGCGATATTTTCACTCCAATATGAGGTAGAAGAACCACATGTACATGCTCGGGCATGATCACGTATGCCCATAGATCAAACTTACCTTGCAGCTTACCAAACTTAAGCGCATCGAGCATCCAAAGGCAAGAACGCTCCTTGGTAAACAAGGGCTGACCATGAAAACATGAAAAAGTCAAATGATGTGAATCACCCTCCACGTCATAACGCTTGCACTTTTTTCTATGATCTTGCGCCATACTTTAATCCCAACCCCAAAGCATGCCCACGCAAGCGTGGGCATGCCACCCGAGTTTCATTTCCCATCCGAGATCATTTTACCGCGCCGTAGCGGACTTCGCCATCGGCCGCACTTCGCGGATTTTGGCGGTGGGGCGGGTTTGATCCAGGGCAATGGGCTCCTTGCGCTGATCGACGGAGAGATTGCCGGCCTCGTCGCGGACTTCCAGGCGGAGATAGATGAGCGGCGGCACGCGGCTGTCGATGGTCCACGTGTAGCGGCCGGTGTTTTCCAGGCCGGTGGCGATGGTGGTCCACGGCCCATTGGGATTCTGGCTGAATGCGAGCGTGATGGGCCGGTCGGCAAGCATTTTGTCTGCGGCCTCCCATGTGATAATCAATTGGCCGTCGTCCTTGCCCTTGCCCAGTTCGGCCGAGATGATGCGGGCAATGGGCTTTGTCAGATCGACGCCGACCCAGATCGAGGGCAGGTCGCCGGATTTCGGCCGTTCTTGGCTCAGGCCGGCGCCGCTTGTGGCCACGATGCGGAAACCATAAATGCCCTCCTCGTCCACGGAGACGGAGATTGGGCTTTTGTTGTCGTCGTCCACGGCGTACATCCGCCAGGTGCGGCCGCCGTCGCGGGTGCCCCCCAGTTCAACGCGGCTGACGCCCGAGGGCCCGACCGATTCGAGGTCGTAATCCAACTCGAAAAGTCGCGTATTGATCATTTTTGGCCGTTCGCCCGGCGGGAGCAGGCGCAGTTCGGGATCGCTCGGCGTATCGCCGGGGGTTTGATATCGGTTGCCCACTGGCGGATTCAACGCCAGCGGCGTCGCAGACGGCGGGTCGATAATGTTAGAACGGTTTGCAAGGCGGTCGGTCTTCCCAGCGCTTCCCGCACTGCCGGCGGTTCCGGCTGAAGGCTTTTGCGAAGCATCGGCTTTGCCGTCGCCGGCCATGGCAAGGCCCGATTTTGCGGCCGCGACGGGATCAATCTTTACCTGGGCATGGCTGACTGATTTATTGCCGGCCAGATCGCTCACTTCCGTGCGGATTTGGATCTCGCGGGCGTCGGTGGGCGGCCACCAGGAAACCTCGCCGCTTTGCTCGCCCTCCGCAACGCGGGAATTCTTCTCGCCCACGGCTACAGTTTGCCAAGGCCCCTTGGGCAACGACCGATATTGCAGCGAAAGGCTATCGGGCTTGGGATGCAGTTCATCGATCTGCCATTGAACGTTGATCTGACCTGCCTGGCCGCTTTGCGCGGTAAGTTGCATGCGCGGGGGCGTGGTATCGACGATGACCCGCAATCCGGGGCCGGGTATGGTTTCGGGATGGAGCTTTCCGGCCCGATCCACGGTGCGGATTGCAAACCAATATTCGCCGTCTGTGGCCGTGCGGAAGGGGATCTGCTTCTGATTGGATTGCACCCGGGCGTATAGCTGCCAGTGGGCGCCGTTGTCGTGCGAAACCAATAATTGCACCTCTGCCGGTTGCCGCGCCGGATCGGCCGGTTGATCCACGCTGAAAGGAATTGAAAAAAGCGTTTGGCGGGTGGTAATGGGCACGGGCAAGGCCGACGAGTTTACAGGCGGGCCACTTTGCGATTCAGCATCAGTCGCAATTATGGCTAAACAAGTAGCAAGAGTTCCAAGCCACATGGAGAGTTTCCCCCGATGGCCGATGATTATAACTTTCTACCCCAAATGCGAGGGATAAGCATATGCTTGCGGTACACAATCCCCCAATGATCGTATCGGAGATAACGGTCGCAGGACTTAAATGGCTAATTCCGGGAATCTAGGTTAACATGCAGCAGAATAAACGCTTGCACACTTGATGCTAAGTGGAAAAGCAGCTTGCGAGTGCATGTACCACCCTAATGGATGTTTCCATAATTGAAATTATCATTGTTGCTTTATTACTAGTTAATCTGATGGGGATTTAGGGAAAATCCTGATAATCATCACAACCCGGCTGGAATTAATTGCTAGACTTATAACGAGTTATGAAGATAATAAAAGAAATATCACCATTTTAGAGTTTTGGGGGTCATCACCCATCGTGACCTGGGACCAGTTACGGGCATTTGAGCCGGAGCAATTTGTAATATCCTTCGCTTTGTTGGCGATAATGGTTGCTATTGCAGCCTATTTTATCTTGAAAATCCGTGCCAAGACCCTACAACGCGAACCACGAGCCAGTGAATTACTCTCAAAATTTCGTGAAATGCACTCCCGGGGTGTGCTAACCGACGCGGAATTCCGAACTATTAAAACTGCGTTGGCGGAACTACTCCAAAAAGAGTTAAACGATAACAGCGAAAGAGGTTAGCTAAACGGCGCCAACCTCGCCGCAGCGGTAGATTTGCGCAGTTCTAACGGCTTGAACGGATACAAGCCCTGTAATAGCAAAAACCATAACTACTGTACAAACGTAATACTTGAAAGAGCAGCTTTGACGGCTCGGATGATAGATGAAGGGCATTTTGGCCCTATGGGCTGAATTTATACGGAACCGACATGATCATCCGGGCAAACTTTTAAAATAGTAAGCCACCCTGCCGAAACCTGCTTTATAATTGGAATACAGCACTTTAAAAAAGTTGGGGCGATAGTTTAACTGTCGCCCCAACTGAGACGCCTTGGCGGGAGCTGAAAGGAAATTGTAATGCCTACAGGTCGAGATTTCACCACCGGTCGGCGCGGAGGCGGTCCCGTTAAAAAGAACGCCTTTTGCTCCTTTTGCCGCAAAAGCTATCGCGACGTCGGCCCGCTGGTGGAAGGTCCGGGCGATGTTTACATCTGCGGCGAGTGCATCGATCTTTGCCAATCGATCCTCGAACAAGAACGCCGCCGCCGCGGCACCAACAAGCAACTGTTCACCAAGATTCCCACGCCGCGGCAGATCGTTTCGCAACTCGATCAGTACGTCATCGGCCAGGAACACGCCAAAAAAATCCTCGCCGTCGCCGTGCACAGCCACTACAAGCGCCTGATCCACGGCACCTCCGGCTCGGACGTGGAAATCGACAAGTCGAACATCCTCTTGATCGGACCGACCGGCTCGGGCAAGACCCTGCTGGCCCAAACCCTGGCCCGGATCCTCGACGTTCCCTTCGCCATCGGCGACGCCACCACGCTGACCGAAGCCGGCTACGTGGGCGAAGACGTGGAAAACCTGCTCCTGAAACTTTTGCACGCCGCCGATTTCGACCTCGAATCGGCCCAACGCGGCGTGCTCTACATCGACGAGATCGACAAGATCGGCAAGACCAGCCAGAACGTATCCATCACCCGCGACGTGTCGGGCGAAGGCGTGCAGCAGGCCCTCTTGAAAATGCTCGAAGGCACAATCGCCAACGTGCCGCCCCAGGGTGGGCGAAAACATCCCGAGCAGCAATACATCCAGATGGACACCTCGAACATCCTGTTCATCTGCGGCGGCACGTTCGTGGGCCTGGAAGACATCATCGCCCGGCGGATGGGAAAACGAACCATCGGCTTCACGCAAGAGGGCGTGAGCCGCGACCAACTGGAACTGGGCGACCTGTTGCAGCAAGTCACGTCGGACGACATCCTGGAATACGGAATGATCCCCGAGCTGATCGGCCGTCTGCCCGTGGTCTCGGCCCTCAGACCGCTGGACGAGGACGCCATGATTCGCGTCTTGACCGAGCCCAAGAACGCCCTGGTCAAGCAGTTTCAAGCCCTGTTCGCCATGGAAAACGCCGAGCTTGGCTTTACCGAAACCGCGCTTAAGGCCATCGCCCAGCGTGCCATAGAAAAAGACACCGGCGCCCGTGCCCTGCGCTCGATCGTGGAAGAGATCATGCTCGAAATCATGTACGAGTTGCCCGATCAACCCACCGGCACGCAATATCTAATCAACGACGACAATGTCCGCGGCCGCCAGCCCGTGCTGCCCATGCGCGCCGAAGCCAAATCGGCGTAATGAGACTGCGTCCCCTCTCCCTTTGGGAGAGGGTTAGGGTGAGGGCGATAAAGCCGCCATTTTCAGTCGCGCGATTCCTTCAACATTTAGCCCCCGGTGAATACACCCGGGGCTTTGTTTTTGTCCCAACAAATCCCTGCAAAGCCGCGACCAGAGGTCGCGCAATCTGCTTAGCATTGTAGCCCCTGCTGAAAACGCCAGCGGTTTTGTTAAAATGCATGTCGTCGCTATAGCATGGATCACAGGCACCGGTCATCAGATGAAACCGATTGCTTTTAAAATCCGCGGCATGATCAACGGCGCCATAATTGGCGCCCTAATCGGGTTCCTTTTCATTGCCAACACTACCTCCTGGGTCTTAGACTTATCTGTGATTGTATCTACTTCTTTGCTATTTGGTCTAATGGGCTATTTATGGCCCAATCAATTTATCACTTCGAATAAAGTGGCTAAGAGTCAGTCGGATAAAGTTCAACCGCAACGGATCCAGTTCAGTCTGGCCCGATTGCTGTTGGCCACGGCAATGGTCGCACTTGTGTTTGGGACAATGAAATATTTGTTCGACTATAAGGAACCGGCGGAAATTATAGTTACGTCAATAATAGCCATTGCGCTTGGATGCATAATTCTAATAGGCACAAAACGCGACTTTAGACAAATAATCCTTTTAATTGCAATACTTACTAGCATGGGCATGATAACTCTGATAACCAGTTGGATTGCATATTTAACCGCGAAAAAATAAACAAGACATTGCTTTCTTCGCCGGATTATTTTATCCCTCGGCCAACTTCTTTAGAGCGTCGATCCCACGCTCGATTACCTCGTCCGGGGCGGCGTAGGAGATGCGGAAGTGGGTGTCGCGGCCGCTGAATACGCTGCCGGGGATAATCAGGAGTTGATATTCTTCGATGGCCCGGGCGACGAACTCCATGCCCGTGCCCCAGGGGAGTTTTGGGAAGGCGTAAAAGGCGCCGCCGGGGGCGACCAGTTCGTAATCATTGGCCAGGCCGGCGACGATCATGTCGCGCTTTCGCCGGTAATTCGCCATCTCTTGGCTCATGTCCACGTCCATGGCGGCCACGCCGGCCCATTGTAGCGGATGGGGGGCGCATACAAAACTGAACTGCTGGAGCTTGATCATCTCCTGGATTATGGCCGACGGGCCGTGGGCGAAACCCATGCGCCAGCCGGGCATGCCGTAGGTCTTGCTGAAACCGTCGATTACAAGCGTTTGCTCGTTGTATTTGGCCGGGGAGACAAACGGGCCGTCGTAGCAAAACGCCCGATAGATTTCGTCGCTTAAAAGCAGCACGTTCCGCTCGGCCGCCAGTTGGGCCAGCCCGCGCACGGTTTTTTCGTCTGCCACGGCCCCGGTCGGATTTGCCGGGCTGTTGAAAATGATCATTTTTGTCCGCGGCGTGATGGCGTCGGCCACGCGATTAAGATCGATCTTGAAGTCGGGATAGGTATCGATGATGACGACCTTCCCGCCCACGACTTTTACCAGCGCCTCGTACATGACGAAGTAGGGATCGAATATAAACACCTCGTCGCCGGGATTGATAAGCACCAAAAGCGCCAGCATCAGCCCGCCGCTTGTGCCCGAGGTGACGAACAAGTCCCGGTCGCCATGATGATATTCGTCCTTCACCTTGGCGAGCAGTTTTTCGCGAAGCTGCGGAATGCCTTGCGTTACGGAATAGCCGTTCTTGCGGTTTTCAATGGCCTCGATTGCCGCCCGGCGGACTTCCTCTGGCGGCTCGAAATCGGGCTGCCCGATGGATAGGTTTATCGGATTTTTCAGCTTCGCCCCCAGGTCAAAAACCTTGCGGATCCCCGAGGCGTCGAACAATCGCGTGCGGTCGGCAAGCCAATTACGGTTCATGGTAGATGGTAAGTAGTAGGTGAATAGACTTTATTCAGCTTTCATTGCCTCGTTCAAAGCCCTCTCAAGAAGGTCGATTACTCCCAATTCCGCCGCCCATTTTTCTAAATATGCTCGGTCAAGTGCACCTCCTTGCACTTTTAGTATCCCGAGAATATCGTTCCATTGCTTATCGGAAATTTCGTCGCCCAGGCGGTACCATTCGAGTTTGGCCAATAGAATATCTTCAGGAGAACTCAAATTAATCTGATATGACTTATCTTCGTCATACAGTGTCTCGCTGCGACGGCGGGTCATGCTTTGACGGTCGAATTCGCGGTCTTTCAATATGAAAACGTCGATTTTATACGACGTTGTCAGATGCACCAGATTGAAGCATGATCGGCGGTGAATTGCCTCACGTATCATGTTGGCGTCAATGTAATATATGGCATGAAGACGCTGCACAAGTGCATCGACTTTGGTTTCAGCTAAAGCAGCAACAATATCCACATCGAGGGTCGAGCGACCGACCCCGAACAATGAGCTCGCAATGGACCCGCCCACGTAATATTCGATCCCCAATCGCTCGAATTCGGCGATAACGGGCATCATGGCGGCCAATGCATCGGCAGGAATGGTTTTCATCGTTTTGCTAAATAATCCGCGACCCTCTTGGCAAGATCTTCCCCGTAAAACAGTTCAATGTATTTTAGCCTAACTTCATCCTCATCGAGATTGGAATTGGCCTTGGTAATTGCACGGCGAGACAGGTCGATTGTGAAAGCGGTCAACGATCGTACCATTGCAAAACGTTGGGATATCGTCTTCTTGCGAATAAGCTCAATTTGCACTCGTTCGGCATCGGGATGAGTGTCGGAAAGCATGGCAATCGCTCCTTGAATCGGGATATGAACAATATTATCCCTGGAATATGTAGTCGTGACAAGAGGCGGCGTAGTGCGTTCCCACAGAGGACCGTGGGAACGAGACAAAAAGGCAGCGATTACAATAGCCGGAATAGAGTTTTCGTTCCCACGGGGGACCGTGGACGCGAGATACACGAAGAATATGGCACTTTTACCGGCACTGCTTGCAAGCAAGCAGTGGCACACAGAGTTACTCTATCGTACGCGGCAGCAGAAGCGGATTACGCCGCCCCGGCCGACTTCCAGCGGCTTGGCCAGTTCGCAGCGGACCACCAGCGATCCGCCCTCGTTGGGCTCGGTCGTGAATTGAGCTTCCCGGCTGCACTGGGCGCTCTGTTCAACGAATTCCAGGCGCGTGGTCAGGCTGTCGATGATCGTCACGTTGCCGATGGTCTGGTTGCCTACGTTGTCGAAGCGGAGGGTGAACCACACTTCTTCGCCGGGCAAGGCGTAAGGCGTGGAGGCCAGCTTGACGATCCGCAGTTTGGGATTTCCCGGCGGCTCGGTTACAGTGAAAACCGTGCCGGCCTGTTCATCCTGGACGGCGGCCATCGCGCCTTTGAGATCAAGAATGATTTGCACCGCCTGCTCATGCGACCAGGCAACCGCCGCCTGGCGGCCGCGCGCCAAAATCAGCATTTCGGAATTAACGTATGTGCCGTTGCGAATGATCGAGATATTTTCATACGGTTTAAAGAAGTTTTGGAAGCCGCGCGGCCCGATCTCGCTGGACAACGCACCGTCGCCCTGTTTCATGCGGAAGGCATGTGCCGGCCGGGCAGAGATTTCATCGCCGAGTTGGACTTGTTGCTTGGCTGCGCCTACTTTTTGGATCACGGTGGGAGCGGCCAACGAGGTGTTCAATCGAACGTCCGAAGACCTGTCCCGTTGCTCGTTTAATACCAGGCCCACCACCTGGCGGACGGCGGCGAAGCGGGGGCTGTATATGTACACGTCATTGCTGGGAGTTACAAGCGTTCGGCCGTCGAGGGTGTCGTAAACTGCCACGGTGTCTTCCATTTGCAGTCCGGCGGGCCCATCCGACACTCCCACAGGCACGCCGCAATCGCCGCCGTCGCGGAGCCATTCGTCTTCAGGCCACGGCGGTCTTATGCCCGGCGGCGTCCAGGGCAGATACGCAGCCACCGGCAAAGGCGGCCCTTGCTGGATATCTTCTAGCTGTGCTATGGGGCAATCACTTACGGCGGAAACCTGCACCGCCTTGCCTTTACCCGGCGGGGGCAATATTTTTACCCCTGAATTATTGTCATTTGCGGACAAATTCGCGGATACAAGCCGCGGACCTTCCTTTTCAGCCGTTTTTTGTACCGCGGAAGGATAGCAAACAAACTGCGGGCAGCCAAACAGGAAACTCGGATCGGGACTCTGCGAATCCGCCGGCAATCGGCCGCCGAGGCGCAAAATGGCCACCGGCCGGCCCAGGGCGTCGGCAACGGCCAGCGGATCCTCGCCAGGCTTGGTTTCGAACCATTCCTGCGCCTGCGGATTTTCACGTGCCGGCAACGCATTGCGCGGATCTTCCATGTAGATCACCCTGGTGACGAATTTCCCCTCCAAGGCCAGGCGGAGATCTTTCTCGCTAAGTTCGATGGGTATGGGAAAACGAAGTTCCATGCCTATGGGAGGATAAGTGCGGTCGATGATTTCAACGGTGGGGAAGACCTCCAAACCGGCGGCCAGCGGGATGCCGGTCACTCTGAGCCGGTAAACCGAGCCAATCAGCAGTCCGACTTTACGCGAGCCTTGCTGTGGCTGGTCGAATTGGCCCTCGGCGGCCAGCGAAATCAAGGCCCCGCACGGGGCCTTGATCTCGACCGGCTGGAAAAACCCCGGCAACGGCCCTCCACGCATGAGTTGCCTACTCCCAATCGCTCCCGGCGGCATCGCGCCTTGATGCCAGTAATGAACCGGTGGTTGCTGGGCGCGCAATATCGCGGCCAGACCCAAGGTCCCAAAAAGCATCAGGGCGACTCTGCCGGCAACTCGTTGCATGGAGAGGCTCAGGATTCGGGGTTCCGGGTTCAGCATTCTAAAATCTGAACCATTTTGAACGAGATTTTTTAGAAAAGTATTTCGAGATTCCGGAAAAGCGACATAATTAAGCCCACGGGTTGCAACCCGTGGGCTTGAATTGTTGCTTTACACAAAATCCCGCACTGTTTTTCTGGCTTTCAATTACCCGGCACGAATGCCTGGATTTTAAATTGATCGAACTTAACGGACTATCAATTCATCGCGGATCAGTCTTCCGGGTCTTGATCGGGGCATGGACCGGATTCGCCGTACGAGACCGGGCACGATCCGCCGACACATGGATCGCATGTCATTTCGTGACGGTCGCAGGACGATGGGCGATACAACCCCGGCGGCACTTCGTCCCGTTCCACGATCCGCACGTGATCTACCGGCTTCGGATAACTGTAACCGGGCTTTTGCTTCACGTCGATGCGAACGGCCTCGGTCGGCTTGGGCAAGTGCACGCGCGTGTGGTTGACAATCGTATTCTTTTGCAATCCGGCGGGCACTCCCAAAGGCACGTGGGGCGGGCCGGGAAGTCCAATAGGCGTCCCACACATCGGCATCCCGTACTGCGGCATGGTCACGCCGGAGATGTAATTGCTGTTGGGCATAGTATTCGGACCGCCGACGGCCATGCCCATGGGCACCGATCCGCCCGGCATTTGTCCGCCGGGGACCAAAGAGCTGGGCATTGTCGGGCATGGGCATGAATACGAAACCTGCTGCACGTCGCCTCCCTGCACATTCGCGGGCGCCGGAAGCTGCAAATCCTTGTTGCCTATGCGGACAATCGCCAAAATCGCTCCCCGGCGATCGGCCTCGACGATCGGATCCACGCCCGGATCGAGCCGCGTGCTGACCAAGGTTTCCACGCCGGCAACGGCAAGTTCCTGGAACTCGGGATCGGGCAGGTAAATCACCTTGGTTACGAAATTGCCGCTAAGCACCTGGTCGAAGTCCTCCTCGGTGATTTGTATGGGAATGGCATTGTGAGCCAGGAAGGCTTCGGAACGCGGCATGGCAGGTCCAACTTCCAGTGTGGGATATAGTTCCACGCCGGGCCGGCCCGGGATGTTGGAAATTTTAAGCTGATAAATCGCCCCTTGCGGGAAATTATAGCGGGCCGGACATATAAGCGGCTCTGAATCGAATTGTCCCGGAGCGACCACGTCCCAGGTGACCGACATGCCTTCAGGACCAATAAAAGCCATCTGTGATGATATTTGCGGGATGGGTATGCCCGGTTGATACATCATCACCCCGGGGCCTGGTCCGTCAACTCCTGGTCCGGGATGCATCAGCATCTCGGCCGGCGGTAGGTTTTGCTTGCAGGGCACATGGCAGCCTGTAATGGCCATGGCAATCACTAACAACGCTAATAGAGAAACCCTCATGGCATCCCCCCTCACTTCTGCTCGAACCTGGACTGGGATAACGCACCAGTCGGGCAAGAGCATGGACTGTATTCTATGTTAAAACTGGCAAAATGGAGTTACTTACAGACATGCCGCGCAAAAACTATCTGCGCATAACACCTGTCTGAGGGTATTGGTCGGCCTGTTACAACACGAATCTTTGGAAAATCCGGCAAGACCGTTAAAAGTATGCCTGAATGGCTGAATTTGCGCAGTTTATCCTGTTTGACAAATCGCAAAATCACTTTTTCCTTTTAACCAGAAGCCCGCAAATTCCCATTTTTTACACCGGGCCTATTACCGGTATTTATCTGTTACCGGCCCGGTGGAGGAGACATGACAGCAGGCTGTTGTGATGCCAACGGTCGGAAGTTCGGATCGGCAAGATTAACCGCCGGAGTATTGGTGATTTGCGGCATCTTCCAGAGTTCGGCCGTGTTGCCGGCCATGCGGTTGATTTCCACGAGCCCCAAATCGATGCGGATGGAAAACTGGGCCGATGGGCAATTGACGACCACCACGCCGGGCATCACCAGCCCGGAAAGCGGATCACGGCGGTGCTGGCTGGCTATCGCGCTGGCCATTGGAACACCCTTGGCGTTGAGTATATGCTGTTCCAGGATCCAGCCTTGGGCCGCGTCGAAAATGGTGACCTTGGTGACCGGCCCGTCGGGTGTTTCCCGGACGGTGCGAAGTTCCAGGCGGTCGCCTTGCAAGGGGAAAGGGCCTTGCTGGGGCAATGCTGGATTGATTTCGTTTACGCCCAGGGCCTCGATGAGCCAGTCAGGCTGGACCGGAATGGAATGCCTTGCCGGACTGGTTGCGAATTGATCGTGCCGGCAAAAATAAATCGCCGGCGGCTGGGCGCGGCGGATCCAATACCAAAAAAAATCAGGATTCGAGCCCACGTCGATCTCCGCTCCGGTCAGGTCCGAGGCGATAAGGCGGAAAAATCTCGGCCGCCAAAAGGCGATCCTGGTAGAAAGCGAAGGAATGCCCTGTCCGGATAAAGTGGCATGTCCGGCGTAAAAATTCTGGATCTGAGAGCTATTTCGGTTTACCACTTGAATCAACTGCTCGACGGTAGGCGAAGGCGGCAACGCCCGTGGCAAAGGCGGCTGCTGCGGACGAAACACATTTACGCAACCAACACCGCCCAGGGTAAATAACCCGGCCACCAGAAACAGCGATATGCGACGTTGATTCATGTGCATTTTACGATTTTTTATCTATATTCAACTTGGAGATCAAAAATCCAATCTCTTTGCCGGCTCATCAAACAAAGGCTGTTTAGCGGGTGGATATTGCGCCACAGGGAACATACCACAGCCAATTATTGTCAGGACAAAAATCAATATCATTGCAAGAATAACATGTTTTGTTCCGAGTAAACCAATGTATGATCTTTCTTTGTATGGAATCATTTCAGACATTTTTCATCTCTTATACCAAGAGCGCCGTTAACTGCTGCTGAATTTCATCGATTCGCGATTGTTTGGGCGGGACTGCCAAAACTGTATATGTTTGGTCGCGGCGCGGACAATAAACCGTCAACACCTCGTTGCCCTGCTGATCGCGTTTTTGATCTTCCAACCTGAACACGCGGCGGCGGATCAAAAGCAGCGTCAGCACGTAGCGCATGTCCTGTTTATCGGACTGCTGGACCAGTTCATCGAAAAAATGGAGGATGACATCGTTGGGGGCCCAATATTTCCCGCGATTTGCCTTGTCCGGCACCTGGGATTTCCAATACCCGATGGCCCCGGCCGGCGGACCTTGCCAGGCATCGATCGAATAATCGTAACGTTTCAGTTCGGCCCCTTCGGACACCAGCACGGAATAGTACCACTGGCCAGGCGCGAATTCCTTGCCGGTTGCCGAGCAGCGCCGCGTAAAGTTTTCAACCTCGTAATCCATACAACGTAGCAGGCACGATCCGTGTGCCGTCCGTGTTTTTTTGTAGGGTACATGGAACGCACCGCCTGGATCGGCGCATAGCGTTTTCACGGAGCGTTTCACGCAACCTACTTCATAAATAAGGGCCGCAAAGCATACCCGAATTGGGTATTTGACTCAATATGCCTTGAAAAACCGGCAAGATGTTCCGCCCGTCCGATGCGAATTTTTACCGGCCGGCAGCATTTCGGGCAACGACCCTCATAGGCCGTTTCGCTCTGGTTGACGTAAATCCTTATGTACACGTCACAACAGACAAAATGGACGCCGATAAAACGCCGGTTGGGTGCTTCGGCAGAAGGGGGGGAGGGAGAATCACTGCAAAAATCAAGATGTTCGCCCGACATTTTGCCTTTACCTTCCCCGGACGTCCCAGCCGGGGATTTATCATGCCTATTTGAAAAAAATAACTACCCAGGGGTCCTGAACTTGACCCGCCCGCATAATGTCATGTACATTTAAGATGTTCCTAATGCAAGTCGAAATTAGAGGAATAGGAAATATTATGGGTACGATGTTAAGCCTATTGCCGTTGTTATTGCTGGCACTTGCCAGACGTCGGCCTTAGGCTGCGTACCTGCTTACACAGCTAGCACAACGAAAACCTCAAGGCCGATAAGGTCTTGAGGTTTTTTATTGATCGGGTTTCATAACATGCAAACTTTCGTCATGATAATGCGGCATTACGGGCCATCGAGGGTATGGTTGGTGTTGCCCGGGCCGGCCAATGGTCGGCACGAGATTTAATGTCTTTGCCATCGCCGATTTTGAAGCGGCGAAGACGGAGACACTGGACAAATTGATCAGCGTAACCGAAACTTTACTCTCGAAAAAAGGATACTACACTCATGACTGATAATACATCTGCTAAATCCCGGCATATTGTAATTTTCGACACCACGCTCCGCGACGGCGAGCAATCGCCTGGGGCAAGCATGAACCTGGCTGAAAAGATGGAAGTCGCCCAGGCCTTGGTCGACTTGGGCGTAGACGTGATCGAGGCCGGTTTCCCCATTGCCTCGCCCGGCGATTTTGAGGCCGTGCGCGAGATTGCCCGCTCGGTGCGCGGCTCGGTGATTTGCGGGCTGGCCCGCTGCCGCGAGGCCGACATCGACCGGGCCTGGGAAGCCGTTCGCCACGCGCAAGAACCGCGGATCCACGTGTTCCTGGCCACAAGTCCCGTACATCGCGAACATAAACTTCGCATGAGCAAGGAGGAAATCATTCGCAACGCCGTGGCAGGCGTGAAAAGGGCCAAGGGTTATTGCCCGAATATCGAATATTCGCCCGAAGACGCGCTGCGCACCGAACCGGATTTCCTCTGCCAGGTGGTCGAAGCCGCCATAGACGCCGGCGCCACGACCGTCAACATTCCCGACACCGTGGGGTACACCACCCCAAAACAAATGGGCGAGGCAATAGCCGACCTTCGCAACCGGGTGCCTAACATCGACAAGGCCGTTATCAGCGTCCATTGCCACAACGACCTTGGCCTGGCGGTGGCCAACAGCCTGGCCGCGGTCGAGGCCGGGGCAGGGCAGGTCGAGTGCACCATCAACGGCCTGGGCGAACGGGCCGGCAACTGCTCGCTGGAAGAAATCGTCATGGCACTGAGGACCAGGCACGACTATTATCATGCGTCAACACAAATTGTCACCCGGCGCCTTGTGCCCATCAGCAGGCTGGTGGCAAATATCACCGGCATCCAGGTGCAGCGCAACAAGGCCATCGTGGGCCAGAACGCCTTTGCCCACGAGGCCGGCATACACCAGGACGGCATGCTCAAGGAACGCACCACCTATGAAATCATGCACCCGGAGGACGTCGGACTGTCCATGACCGACCTGGTGCTGGGCAAGCACAGCGGCCGGGCGGCACTAGCCGATCGGGCCAAGGCCCTGGGATATAATCTTACCGGCGAACAGCTCGACACGGTCTTCATGGCCTTCAAAAACCTGGCCGATAAGAAGAAAGAGATTTACGACGCCGACATCGCCTCGCTCGTGGAACAGCAAATCCACGCCATCGAGGAAAAATGGACGCTGGATTCCTACAAGGTGGTTTGCGGAACCGGGCAGGTGCCGGAAGTCACGCTCCGGCTGCGACACGGCGACGAAAAAGTCACCGCCACCGTGGCCTCCGGCGACGGACCGATCGACGCCATCTTTCTGGCCATCGAGCAGCTCACCGGCATGTCGGTGGTCTGCAAGGATTTCTCCGTGCACAGCGTTACCGTGGGAAAAGACGCCCAAGGCGAGGTGATGGTCCAGATCGAACACGGGGGACAAGTCTACCGCGGGCGCGGCGTATCGACCGACAGCGTCGAGGCCAGCGCAAAGGCCTTCCTCAACGCCATAAATCGAGTCCTGGCGGTGGGGAATAATAAGGGATAAAATCCAACAAACGGAGAATAGTGTTGAATACCCTATTTGAACCATTATTATGCTGGGGCAGCAGATAAATTGCTGCCCCAATATAAAGGCCCGCGGTGAACCATCGGGGGCCTGGTTCGCGGCCGAGTGGCGGAATGGCAGACGCTCGGGATTTAAAATCGTCCTTTCGTATTGCCGTAAATTCTTGCAATTTCGGCAATTATAGAAACAACAACGACTTGTGACTTGGCATCCTTGGTTACTGCCTGTCGCAAGTCGTTGCATTTTGTTGTTGTTCTTGCGCGCGGTTGCGCGGAAAAACAATAAAGAAAGTAAGAAAGCCATACATGACCGACCATGATGAATCTCTGGAAATCAGCATTGCATCTGGATTGGGTTTTCCAACGGCAATAGTAATGGTAATGGCTGAACGTGGCGATGAACCGCCGAAACCGCCAACCTGCTGCACTAGTATCATGGCTATTGCCATATTATTTTATTGGTCTGTTACTCTATTTCTTGCTGTAGACATCCACTGTAATCGCATATAAAGCAATCCTGTGCGATGCAAATATAGGCAATGCTGGAAGCCGGTTTTCTTATAGAGCAGCCTGAGCGGGTTGAAAGGCAAGTTTGATATGTTCCCATGCCACGTCCAGGGCGACTTTCAAGAGGCTGGTAATATTTGTCAGGTCAATCAAATCCCTGCCCGTAAGAAAATTCGCAATGGCGACCGCCGGTCGATGTAATGGCTGCCTGGAAGTTAAGGGCCTAAATGCTGAGTTCCTCTTTCAATGCCAAATCACATGATTGCCACCGCTACAAACTGTTATAAATTATTCTATCCATAAAATCATTACTACCGGAATAATCCAGGAAAGTATATTGTTAGAAAACTTAAACAGCGTTGGCCTCCAGATAGGGGTTTATAGTGGAACCATGTCCGCGTGCTAGGTTTGTAATGACTCTCCGCGCAAAGGAAGTTCTCATGAGTATTTTGAAGGGTTATGTGTTTGCTCTTGCACTCGCCGTCGCATCGGTTGGTTTCTGTGGGGATCAAACAGACCAGAATACAACCGAACGAAAAGTACGAGACTATTTTCCATTGCAAGAAGGTTGGGCCTATGCGTATCAGGGTAAAAATGGAGACATGATATATACCATAATCAAAGCTTACGAGCACAACGGCCTGAAAGGCTTCTACTTTGTCAACTATGACAAGGACCGCAAAGAGATTCCCTTATTTATAATGAATGGTTTGGGCGTGGGATTCTATTTCATGCGGGGAGACGATTTATACACCGTTCCTATCGCCGGAATGCTTGATCTCGATGGAATTACACCCTCCCGGGCGGTGCCGCTCCTTACAAGTACTCTTAAAGATGACCAAGGCAATGTTACCACGAAATTACAGCGGAACACTTCATGGCTCTTTTATCAGGTCACCGGGCCGGAGACCGTAACCGTGCCCGCCGGCACGTTTACAGACTGCATGAAAGTCAGGTGGGTGACAGTGTTCCATAAAATATCGGACAGTCCGCCCGTGGAACGCGCGGTTTGGCTTGCTCGCGGCGTGGGCATCGTGAAAAAGCTGAATTTTGACGAGTACACGTTCGAACTAGTAGAATTCATGTCGCCGGATAAGGTCTCGAAATAAAAAAATTGAAATTAACCAATATTTGATATGTAATTTTTTACATCATTCTAGGGAGGTTATCTCATGCTGGGCTTTGTAGATCGTCACCCGATTATGTGTGCAGTGCCAATAATTGTGACAATGCTTGTTATTGCCGGGGCTGTTGTCGAGAATAATACCAAGTCCAAATGCCTACAGATCTCTCAGAACCATATCCAAGAATTCCGAACAAAGCTGTCAATGGGCAGCAAGGAGCAGTTCGACGCTTCGTTTAATGAGATCAAGAAGCTGATTGCCACAACCGGCGGCATTGTTCAGGGAACGAGTTGGTCCGAAAAGGAAATAGACGGATTCGTTGGGCCTACATGTGATTGCATCAATGATTTCATAATGCTCATGCACGAAACTTCGCAGGACGGCGAGCAACTCTATGGCCACCGTATCTTCAGTACGTTTGATGAGCTTAATAATGGTATGACAAGGGCTGTGAGTCTCATACACGACAAGAAGGCCCGCTCGAATTGGAAACTTAGGATCGCCTTCGGCGCTTCCAGTCTGCTGGACAAGATTCAACCAAAGCAGGCCAATCGAGTTTCGGAGAAAAAACCATGATAAAATACATCACCTGGAATGATTTTTTTCTTAACAGGGATAGGCTATGCTTTGGTAGTTGATCTGATCTCCAAACACCCAAAAAAAGGGTGCGGCATGGCAAAGACTTGCGTGTCGTGTGGTGAATTCGGTGGGATTTCTCTCAACTCTCTCTTTTGTGACCAGTGCAGGACGAATCTATTGTGCGTCGTGCGTACAACAGTACCGCGATAGGGCCATCCGTGATGTTATAATCAGTTCAACGCCGAGTTTTGCGTGATGGTTGCGCGGGACAAATTAGAGGTCTTGACAACGGCAAGAATTTGCCACAAACTATTAGAGCATAACGATTTCGGCCGAGTGGCGGAATGGCAGACGCTCGGGATTTAAAATCCCGTGCCCGTAACTGGGCGTGCCGGTTCGAGTCCGGCCTCGGCTACCTTTAACCGTTTATTGCTTGATGTATTGCATCAACGTCTAACGCTATTAGCGTTAGGCATTTTTTGTCCTCATATTGTCCGCACTGTATTTCCTGTGGACAGCAATGTAAATCTCGTACGGACAAAATGTTGTCACAAAGGAACGTCTAAAAAAATAGTCCCTAAATCTCTCACAGTTCCGATCAAATAGTGAAAGTACGATATAATCTTATTATCGTTTCCACCATGTGTAACTGATCAGCCCGATCATACCGATACCGAGAAGAATAAAGGTGGAGGGTTCGGAAACGGGAACCCAGAGAATAGCTCGACTTTGTCCAGAAGCGTAATACGCAGTCCCTATGATATTGCCTTCAGCGTCAATTGTATTGGCCGCGGATTGCGTGAAATCATTTGGTAAGAACTGCTGCAAATCGATATAACCATCGACGGTTCCATTCCACAATAAGGCATGCTCATTGTTATTTGTTGCTGGACCATGACCATAGCCAACCTGCTGCGTGCCATTGATTCCGTTAGCAAAACAAGTGGTAAACCCCGCAGGCGTCAAGTCAATTACGTTGTCCTTCCTGCCACTCCATAGTATTGCATGAGATTGCAGATCATTAAAGTTCCAAGCGGTCCCGACCTGCTGAACCCCATTCGATCCGAGGATTTCAGAACAATCAAATCCGTCAGGATTTAAATCATCACTTGTATTTGTATTTACATCCCAGATCATAGCGTGCCAAGGATGGTAAGGATCTGCGGTGGATGCATAACCGAATGCCTGACTTCCACTAATTCCAAAAGATCGCGATTCCAAATATCCATTCGGATGCAAATCGATGTAATTGCCAGAACTACCGTTCCAAAGAGTAGCACGATAGTAGGGGCCAAGATAACCAACCTGTTGTGTTCCATTAGTGCCGGTGACAGCGGAAAAAAAACTATTAGGGTCTGTTAAATAGACTCTACTATCAGCAGTACCATTCCATAGAGAGCCAAAACCAACTTGCTGTGAACCACAATTTTGCATGGAATTAACAATAGTAGCCTTGTCATTTCCCAAAATTGAATAATTGCCGGAATAATCATTCCAAAGTATTGGTTGCCAATATTTATTATCCGTAGTACCACTTCCTACATACACTGTACCGCTGGCAAAATCGCCCCTAGACTGAATAAATCCGCTTGGGGTCAGATCGATCGCCATATAAGTGATGGCTAAGGCGGGTCGGCCAGCGAGTAGCCCGACATCTAATGCCGCCGCCATTGCCGCCGCCAAAACCATCCGTTTTATTTTAAGCCACATGACTAGCAGTATCCTCGCTTCAAGTAAAATATCAGATAGACAGGAAATCCCTGCCGGATAAACTGTGGAAAATTGGCCCGCAGCAAACGAGCCACCTTAAAGAGCGCACACTGGACCGTTCTGATATGATCAGAAATATGATGCCCAGGCGCTACGCTGCCTCTGCTTAAATCTTAAGGAGTGAGAAAACTAATACTGCCTATTGTAACATCCTCCCGCTGAAAGGACAACCGTTCCAACGCATTACGATGAATAAATATTAAAATCAAGTTCCTATGACGATAAAATGTCGGCATCTCTAAATAATTCTAAATTTTTATTCACACCTTAACTCATTATCTATCATTATCTTACAAATCGACTTTTAGAAAGCGTTTTTCTATTCGTCCGTATCTTATATAAGTTTGATGTTTTAACAAACAGGAGAAAAACAAAATGCTGTACTAAAAGGAAAGAGTCGCCGCGATTTCCATATCGGCCCAAGGGACAAATCTTCATTTATGAAAACCGCTCTTGGACAAAGCGGCGGATCGCGCGTGACGAATGTAATGCCTCTTGAACTTCCTCCAGGTACGGCCAAAAGGCGTCATCATAACGTATGGCCACGGCATAGGGCGTCAGACGCAGCGCATCAGGCGTAAAGGCATCAAACGCGGAATCGAGTTGCGAACAGACATCCAACAGCCGCTTCAGATCGTGAATAAATGGAAATTCGACTTTGTTAGCGATGAGATAGGCTTTCAGCGATTTTTCCGCCGCTTGTTGACAATGAAAACAGGCCGTATCAAGCGACTTTTCCGCCGCCAGACACAACTCGGCGTTTGCCTAATCGCTATCCGCCTTGCGCAGCCATCCGAGTGCAACGTCTTGATCATCCTTCATACAAAACCGTTCCTTCACGCAAGGCGGTGGTGACGAACGCTCCGCCGGCACCGCGCCACTCTTCGACTTCGGCGGGCGTGTAGACGACAACCTCCGTATCCACGTTGAGCGACAAATCAGCCAACGCGGTATACAAGGGATCGAGCGGCGGTGTCGCGGCAATGGAGAATCTTCGATGACCAAAATGTCTATGTCGCTATCCGGACGATGGTCGCCCCGCGCACGGCTGCCGAAAAGCACATTCTTTTGCGGGATGGCGACCGCACGTATCCGCCGCACAATCTCCGAAAATGTTTCTCGACCGACACGGCTTACCATGAGCAAGTTTCCTAATGTCAAATTGATGTCGCGTGTTATCTATGGCTCGCAACACATACTTTTATAAGCTTTCCACAATCGGTGAAAACCGCCAATCGTGTCAGAAAGAGAATGGAATTCCGGAACGATTCTTATTTCATGGTCAATGATAGCCTGGATTTGGGTGTTAATCGAGATGGCACACAAACCCAACCTCCCAGATCGGGGGGCGAATAAGTTTTTCTGATATACAATCAAATTTTCCACATTCTGGGAAAAAAATCTTGTTAATGTTTTATTATAAAAGAGGACTTTTTTCCCAATTATTTCTCCAGCCGACCTCGTCGGAGTTCTAAGTGTCGATTACAATGTAACGTGTTAATAATCATACAATACTGACGGAAATCGCAGCGATTGAGCCGATCCGTTGTTTTTTCTTTCTCTCGGCCGCGGCCGCATTTCCCGCGGAGATAAATTTTATATGCGAAACATCCTGGTTACCAGCGCTCTGCCTTATGCCAACGGCCACATCCACATCGGGCATCTGGTAGAGTACCTGCAAACCGACATTTGGGTCCGGTTTCAAAAGCTCCGCGGCCGGCACTGCATATATATCTGCGCGGACGACACCCACGGCACCGCGATAATGATCCGGGCCAAGCAAGAGGGCATACGCGAGGAAGAGCTTATCGCCAGCATGCGCGAGGCCCATATCCGCGATTTCACGGGATTCGACATCGAATTCGACAACTACGGCAGCACGCATTCGCCGGAAAACCGGGCTCTGTGTGAAGAAATCTGGTCCGCCATCCGCAAGGCCGGGCTAGTGAGCGAGCGGAAAGTATCGCAGCTATACGACCTTATGGCCGGCACTTTTCTGGCCGATCGCTTCGTCAAGGGGACTTGTCCCAAGTGCAAATCGCCCGAGCAGTACGGCGACAGTTGCGACAAGTGCGGCGCACATTACAATCCCACCGACCTGATCGACCCGGTTAGCACGCTTTCAGGGGCCACGCCCGAGCCGCGCACGGCAAAGCACCTGTTCATCAACATCGATAAACTCCACGCTTTTTTAGAGGAATGGACGCAAAAAAGCGGATGCCTGCAGAGCGAGGTTTCCAATTACCTTGCCGGCCACTTCCTTAACGAGCCTTTGCATGATTGGGACATTTCCCGCCCCGCACCATATTTCGGCTTCGAGATTCCCGACAGTCCGGGCAATTACTGGTACGTGTGGTTCGACGCACCGATAGGTTACATCGGATCGAGCCACGAGTGGTGCAAAAAGCGTGGAGAAAAACTCGACGATTGGTGGCGGAGTGCTGAAACGGAAATTCATCATTTCATCGGCAAGGACATCACTTATTTTCACACGCTTTTCTGGCCGGCGATGCTGAAAACGGCCAATTTCAGCCTGCCGAACAAGGTGCACATCCACGGCTTTTTGACGGTAAATGGCGAAAAGATGTCGAAAAGCAAGGGCACGTTCATCCGCGCCTCGACTTACCTGGAATATCTCGATCCCGCTTATCTGCGCTATTATTACGCATCGAAACTGACCTCCCGGGTGGACGATCTGGATTTGAATTTCGACGAGTTCGCCGCCAAGGTCAACTCCGACATGGTGGGCAACATCGTCAATCTCGGCAGCCGCACGGCGCGGTTCGCCGAAGAGACCGGGCTCTCGGCCGTGTATCCCGACGACGGCGGATTGTTCACCCAGGCCGCCGCCGAGGGCGAGGCTATTGCCGAGGCCTACGAGTCCGGCGATTTTGCCAAGGCCATGCGCATTATCCTGGCCATCGGCGACCGGGCAAATCAATTCGTCGAACGGCGCGCACCTTGGAATCTACGCAAAGAAGCGGATAAGAGCGACGAACTTCGCGACGTGTGCACAATCGGGATCAACCTTTTCCGCCAATTGGCCGTTTACATGACCCCGGTGCTTCCGCAGCTTGCCCGGCGGACCGGCGAATTGCTGGGCGATCCGATTGTGGCTTGGGAACAATCTCAAAATCCGCTGTTAGGCAAGCGCATCGGCCGCTTCGAACACCTGATGCAGCGCGTGGACCGCAAGCGAGTGGAGGCGATGTTGGCCGCCAGCAGTGAAAACACGGAAGAAAATCCAGCCCTGCAAAATTCCTCCGCCGGGGCTGATTCCGCGACAGGAGACGGTGACCAGCCTTTGCAGGCCGAGCCTCTGGCTACAGAAATCACTTTCGACGAGTTCGTCAAAGTCGATCTACGCGTCGCCCGCGTTTTGGAAGCCGAAGACGTGCCGGGCGCGCAAAAGCTGCTGAAACTTGTGCTCACCCTGGGCGGCGATCATCGCCGCACCGTGTTTGCCGGGATCAAGGGCGTGTATAAGCCGGAAGATCTTGTAGGCCGGCTGGTGATTTGCGCGGCGAATCTGGCCCCGCGGAAAATGAAATTCGGCACAAGCGAAGGCATGATCGTGGCCGCCGGCGGAGGTGAAAAAGAAATCTATCTCCTTTCACCAGACAACGGCGCTAAACCCGGGCAACGGGTGCATTAAAAGGACTTGCCGACATTTTGCCCTCACCCCAATCCTCTCCGGGCACCGACCGAAGGTTGGTCGGGAGAGGGGACTTTTCGGATAGTTTCTTAGCGAAACCACTGGCTGTCGGATTTCGATGTCGCCTTGCTTGGCATCATGAGCGGAGGATGCGAGTTGGGCAAAACGACCGACTTGGCCACGGACTTGGGCTGCGTTTCTGTAGAGGGTTGATCTGTTGGAGCAGTGGAACATGTCTCGCCCGGGAGCATTGTAGGACATCCATGACAATATACCCGGGGCGTGCCCACTCGCGTGAAAAACGCCTGCCATTTGGCCTTTTCCTCGCAATACCCGTCCCAGGCGTTGTCGCAGGCCGAGGGCGGGCATTCGCAGCACCCCCATTGCAAGCAAT
Source organism: Pirellulales bacterium (assembly GCA_963838495.1). GTDB lineage: Bacteria > Planctomycetota > Planctomycetia > Pirellulales > Thermoguttaceae > JBEKIK01. The sequence goes on from CAWIRC010000004.1 coordinate 157,855, forward strand.
ATCCCGGCGGCGAATAGCACGCCGGCCCGCCATACGCCCGATAGCTCGCCATGTCGTTTCCGCCGCAGGTCGGACATGCGGCGTAAATAATTCCCGCATGAATCACCAATAAAAGACTAAGAGCGCAAGCCCAACCGATCCATCGCATGGGTAAGCTCCTTTTTATCTATTTTTTAAAAGGCGCAGCAGGCCTATAAATCTAAGCCTAATATATTGTCTCTACTTGTATTTCTTCGGTTAATTGAACTAACAATAAATCTAAAAAATCGCATTCGGCCGATTGGGCAAACTAGGCAAAAGATTCCGGCTCAAAAATCAGGAATCGAGATTCTGTAAAGCCGTGATGGACACCAAAAGATGATTGGTCGATCACGCTTGTTCGATATGTAGAACCGCGACAGGCGTCAACCGAAGGTTGGTCGGTCGTGTTTTGACCATGCTTGGAATAGTTTCATACTGTAAAAAAAGCCCCCGATGTTTTCACCGGGGGCTAAATCTTGGCAACGTGTTTCTGCCCTAATCTCTAATCCTAAATCTCTAATCCCTTACATATCATAGTACAGGCAGAACTCGTAGGGATGCGGGCGGAGCTGCATGGCCTCGACTTCGTTGACCTGTTTGTATTTTATCCATGTTTCGATCACGTCGGGGGTGAATACGTCGCCGCGGAGTAGGAACTCGTGATCGGCGGCCAAAGCCTGAAGTGCAGCATCCAGCGAGCCCGGCGTGTGGGGCACTTTCGCCAATTCTTCCGGCTCCAGGTCGTAAATGTCTTTGTCCAACGGCTCGCCCGGATCGATCTTGTTCTGAATACCATCGAGCGCGGCCATAAGGATCGCCGCAAAAGACAGGTACGGATTGCAGCTCGGGTCCGGGCAGCGGAACTCCAGACGCTTGGCCTTGGGATTCGGGCTGTACATCGGAATCCGAACCGCGGCCGAACGGTTGCGCTGCGAATAGGCCAGGTTGACCGGCGCTTCGTAGCCCGGCACCAACCGCTTGTAACTGTTGGTCGTGGGGCAACTGAAGGCCAGGATGGACGGGGCGTGTTTCAGCAATCCGCCGATGGCGTAGATGGCCATGTCGCTCAGTCCGGCGTATCCGCTTCCGGCGAACAGATTTTCGTTGCCCTTCCAGATCGAGGTGTGGGTGTGCATGCCGGAACCATTGTCGCCAAAAAGCGGCTTGGGCATGAACGTAACCGTCTTGTTGTATTTTTTGGCCACGTTCTTGGTGATGTACTTATACATCATCACCTTGTCGGCGATGTTCACCAGGGAATCGAATTTCAGGTCGATTTCGGCCTGGCCGGCGGTGCCGACCTCGTGATGCTGCGCCTCGATGCTAAGCCCGCATTCGATCATCGTCTGCATCATTTCGTTGCGGATGTCCATTAATTGATCGGCCGGCGGCACCGGGAAGTAGCCCTCTTTATAGCGGAGCTTATATCCCAGGTTCGGTTTTTCCTCGCGCCCGCGGTTCCATTGGCCTTCGATGCTGTCGATAAAATAAAAGCCGCAATTTGTGCTTTGTTCGTAACGGACGTCGTCAAAAATGAAAAACTCGCACTCCGGGCCCATGTAACAGGTGTCGCCTATGCCCGTGCTCTTTAAATAGTTCACCGATTTGCGGGCCACGTTGCGGGGATCGCGAGTATAATCTTCGCGCGTGATGGGATCCTGTATGTTGCAAATCATCGATAACGTGGGGATCACGCAAAATGGGTCGATCGTAGCGGTCTCGGGCTGGGGGACCACGAGCATGTCGCTTTCGTTGATCGCCTGCCAGCCGCGGATGCTAGAACCGTCAAACCCAACGCCGTCTTCAAAAACGTCTTCGTCGAGCTTGTCGACGGGTATGGTGAAATGCTGCCACAGCCCGGGGAAATCCATAAAACGCAAATCCACCGATTTGACGTCCTTTTCGCGGCACAACGCTAAAACTTCTTTCGGAGTCACTATTTTTTCTCCTTTCATAGGAAAACAAACCTATAGTGTTGACTTGGAATGGATAAAGCCGCAACGGTCTCTGTTACCAGGCCGCAAGCGAGCATACGGCAATTTTATCCCTAGCTACTTTGCAAAGGGGATGCCGCTATGGTATTAATTTCTCTAATCATCATGACGTAACTTGTTTAAAATGATGATCTTATCGCCAATAATCTATTTCTACACGATTTGGCATGAAAGTTTTTATCTGCACATTAATTGTGCAAATGGTGATTTTAAGTAAGGCAAATGGGTTTAATCGTATCTTTAAATAACATCGGGTATTCTAGTAAAACTAACTTTTACATGCACGTTATAGCGGCATGGGTAGTGAAGATTTGGAGCAGATCCATGCGAGATGCTCAGCCAAGTTCCTGGATAATTTTATCCCCACTCGCGTCCATTTATATATAGAGGCTCGTTATTACACCTTGGATTTTATATGTCTGACGACGAAGTCCTACTTCTTCGCTATGCCAACTCACGCGACGCGGGGGCCTTTGCCCAACTGGTCCGGCGATACTCTACATTGGTTTTTTCCGTGGCCTGTCGTGTGACTGGCAACGCCGCCACAGCCGAGGACATTTCGCAAGACTGTTTTCTCAAACTCGCCCGCCAAGCGGCCTCGATTCGCGGATCGCTGCCTGCCTGGCTTCATCGTGTGGCCCTGAATCGTTCCCTCGATGTCTCCCGCAACGACGCCACGCGCCTTCGCCATGAAGTCCGGAAATCGCCGTCTTCCAACCCGGTAGACGAAGCGACATGGGACCAGATCATGCCGCAAGTCGACGCCGCCTTGGCCAAACTTTCCAATGATCTTCGAGAACCACTGGTCCAACATTTTCTACTCAACCGAACGCAAGATCAAATCGCTGAAGATCTGCATATCGGCCAGGCCACCGTTTCCCGGCGAATTCAAGAGGGCATCGAAAAGCTCCGTGGGCACTTAAAGCAAACCGGAGTGGTTTGCGGCGTTGCCGGGCTCACGTCGGCTTTGGCCAAAAACGCCTCGGCGGCAGTTCCGGAGAGACTTACGGCTTCGCTGACGAAAATGGCCATGGCCGGGCCGACCAAAATTGTCACGACCGCCTCGATTGCCACGATTTTGATCGCCAAGGCCAAGCTTATCGCCGCCGTTGCCGCCATAATTTTTGCCGGCGCTGTTCTCACATACCGCTATGCACAATCATTTCATCCCAAGGCAGTGCCTCAATCGGCCTCCAACTATACTCCGCGACCATATCTCTCGAACCTCGTCCTCAAAGGCAACGGCTATACGCAAGACTCTTTTTCGTTGGCCTTTCAAGCGGCGGCGAAGGTCCTCGGACGTGACGCAGATTACGAATCCATTTATGCGCTATCGACCAACGCCTTTTGCCCGGCCATTGACGTAACCTCTCGGGACTACAAAGCCAATTGGCACAAACAGGCATGGTTGGGCGATAAAGCGATTAACACATTATGCGCGCGATACGGACTGGTTGCCAAAAGCATAGATCGTCCCGGATTAACCGGCGACGAGGCCGCGTATCGCCTGGCTATTGCTCCGGTCATCGACCAAGAAATGGATGCCGGCAATGTCGTCCTTATTGCCGGCATATGGCAGATTAGCGATGATTTTTGTCCTTGTGCGGGAATCATCACCAATGTGCAATCCGAGGGCATTATCTTCGGCGCCACACTGAACGGACGACAAGACAATTTGATGACTTGGCCCCAAGTTATTTACTCGCTGGCGCCCGCTATTGCCACACTCACGCCACACGATGCCGATATCGCCACGCTCCGTTGGGCAGTGGCCCGCATCCGCAGTCAGTCGCCGTTTATGCCCACGCCGCAATCCGCCTATGGCCTGAACGCAATGGATGCCTGGATAAGGGAAATGTCCGAAACGCCGGGCTTTTGTCCGGAATGCATGAAAGGCAGCGGGAATATACGGGATAAAACTTGGAACTGCGCTTATTTAAACACCTTGTCCGCGCAAAACGCTTCCACGGTCGCCGCACGTTACTTGCGCCGAATCGCCGCCGATTTTCCGCCCGAAGCCCAATCACACCTCCAATCGGCCGCGGCCCGCTACGACCGCATCACCGTATTGCTTGCCCCTGTGCTTGCCCAAACCGGTCCCGATTCATACATGAACATACTCGGCGACCTTTCCAGACAAAAAACGCACGCGGCCAAGGTTCTTATACCAATAAGAAACGAGTACTCCGCTATTGCCCAAGATATAGAACTTGCCATTGCTAATCTGAAGCCTTAACAACCGTTTAAAATCAACCATGATAAGGAGCTTGAAGTATGAACCGCAAGATTTGTCTAGCAGCACTGTGTATCCATGTTTTGGCCGCCTCTTCGAGCATGGCGGCAACGGCAACGTTCCAAAGATTAGGCGATTTCTCGGGCGGAAACTTTTCCAGTTGTGCATTGGATGTCTCAAACGATGGATCGGTTGTCATAGGTTACGGCACGACAGCCTCGGGCCAGCAGGCGTTCCGCTGGACGCAAAGCACCGGCATGGTGAGTCTGGGCAGCTTCACAAATAGTTCGGCCAGCAGGATTTCGGCGGACGGTTCCACGATTGTCGCCAGCGGCGACAACAAGGCCTTCCGCTGGACGCAAGCCGGCGGTATACAAATCATTCCCAGTCTTAGCGGAGCAACATCATCCGATGCCAGCGGCGTTTCGGCCGACGGTTCCGTGGTGGCAGGCACCAGCGGCAACCAGGCCTATCGCTGGACGGCAAGCACCGGCACCGTGGGCTTGGGTTATCTATCCGGTAAAACGATGAGCCGTTCCCTTTCGGTATCCGGCGACGGTTCGGTGGTCGTCGGTGGAAGCTCCTTAGCCAATTTTACCAGCGAGCAGGCCTTCCGCTGGACGCAAAGCGGCGGACTGCAGGGTTTAGGCTTCCTGCCCGGAGACAGTAATGATAGCTGGTCCGACGATATTTCTCCCGATGGTTCAGTCATTGTCGGCACCAGTGGCGACGTGCACGCCTTTCGCTGGACGCAAAGCACCGGCATGGTGAACATCGGATGTCTGCCTGGCATGAACACCACGCATGCGCTGGATGCGTCTAATTACGGCTCAACGATTGTCGGCGTCAGCTATTCCAATGTCACCTGGCAATTTGATGCCTTCATCTGGGACGCTGCACACGGTATGCGGAATCTGCAGACCGTACTGCAAACCGAATACGGCCTGAATCTGACCGGATGGGATCTGCAAATTGCCTACGGCATCTCGGCCGACGGCAACGTCATCGTGGGCCAGGGCACAAATCCTTCCGGGCAGGCCGAGGCCTTCCGCGTCGTTTTGGTCCCGGAACCGGCAATGCTCGTTCAGCTTGGCCTTGCCGCGATATTTCTAGGGTTGGTTGGAATCCAACGTATTCGCAGAAGCGTTTGAGTGCGTGACTGCGGCCGGGCGGCATCTTTTGCCGGGGCACATGTATTGTGTCCCAGGCACGCAATGCACGTTTCCCACGGCCAAAAATACCGCAAACGCGGCTGGAACAGCCGTGTTTGTGGTAGAATCCGAGTCATGAACCACATCGGAATCAATAGCACCCTGGCGGGTGGGGCGTCGTGGGCGTGAGCGGCGTTATTTAGGCTTTTCACGATTATTTCGTGAAAAAATCACCTCCTAAGCGCGACTATATATATAGTAGGAGCGTGATTTTGTCTATTGGACGCACGATATGCCTAACGACCAAGCACTTTTACTGCAATACGCGACTTCGCGCGATGCCGACGCGTTCAAACAGCTCGTTAGGCGATATTCGACGCTGGTTTATTCCATCGCTTGTCGTGTAACGGGCAATAGAACCACGGCCGAGGACGTTACGCAGGACTGTTTTTTCGCGCTTGCCCGCCAGGCAGCCTCCATCAAGGGTTCGCTTCCCGCCTGGCTGCATCGGGTTGCACTGAATCTTTCGCTGAACGTCACTCGCGATGAGGCCAGGCGCCGACGGCACGAAACCCAAGCTTCCCAGTTGCCTGAATTCGAGTACGAACATGTTTGGAGCCGGATTGCGCCCTTGGTTGACATGTCGCTTTCGCAGCTTCCGGACGATCTCCGGGAGCCGCTGATTCGGCATTTTTTTCTGGACCAGACGCAAACCCAAATCGCGGAAAACCTGCACGTCAGCAATGCCACCGTATGCAGGCGGATTCAAGAGGGCATCGAGCGGCTTCGGGCGCAGCTGAAACAGGCGGGCGTGACTTGCGGCGCGGCGGCATTGTCGGCGACCTTGTCGAGAAACGCGTCGGCGGCCGTGCCTACTCGACTTGCATCCTCGCTGGTAAAAATGGCGTTGGCCGGCCCTACGGCGGTTGCCGCCACCGCCTCCACTTCTGCGGTTTTGCTGGCCAACATGAAACCGATCGCGGCTATCGTCGCCGTCTTAGCGGTTGGAGCGGTTCTGACATATCAGTCGCTGCCGTCGCTTCATCACGAAGGGTCGTCCACCGCGGCCTTTACTCCCAGGGCATATCTTTCCAGGCTCGAACTAAAAGGCGACGGCTATGCACAAGACTCCTTTTCCCTGGCCTTTCAAGCGGCGGTGAAGGTGCTGGGGCGCAGTGCCGATTACGACACCATTTACGCCCTCTCGACCAACGCCTTTTGCCCCGCTATCGAAGACGCCGTCCAGGGTGGCAGGTCTTATTGGCATATCCAGACACGGCTGGGCGATAAAGCGATTAACACATTATGCGCGCGATACGGCCTCGTTGCCAAGAAACTTGATCAATCCCCATCATCCGGCGACGAGGCCGCGTATCGCCATGATATTATCCCGATTATCAACCAAGAAATGGAGGCCGGCAACGTCGTCCTCGTTGGTGGAGGATGGAAGGAATGCGAGCCTTGGGAAGGAATAATCACCGACGCGCAAGACAACGGCGCAATTTTCGGCGCCGCGCTGAACGACCGACAGGATAATCCGCTAAAGCGGCCCATCGGTATTTGGTCGCTCGCGCCCGCCGCCGTGACGCTTACGCCCCACGATTCCGATATTGCCACGATCCGTTGGGCAGTGGCTCGCATCCGCGGTCAGTCGCCTTTTCAGGCCGCGTCGAAATCCGTCTATGGCTTGAAAGCAATGGATGCCTGGATTAGGGAAATGTCCGAAACGCCCAACTTTTGCTTGGGATGTGCCGAAAGGGTCAAAAATAAGCAATATTGGACCTGCGCTTATGTAAACGCCTTGACCGCGGCCGCCCGCTATCTCCGCCGGATCGCTCCCGACTTCCCGCCTACAGTTCAGTCTCACCTACAGTCCGCCGCCGCCCGCTATGACCGCATTGTCACGCTTTTGGCTCCTGCGATTGCCGATACCGGTCCCGGTTCCTACAGCAACATCCTCGGCGACCTTTCCAAACAAAAAGCCCATGTGGCCAATGTTTTAACACCGGTCAAATCCGAGTATTTCGGCATTGCCCAAGATCTCGAACTTGCCATTGCGAATCTGAAACCTTAACAGCCATGAAAAATCAACAATGAAAAGGAACCTGAAGAATGATTGGCAAGATTCATTTTGCAACGATGAGTAAATCAGTGTGCCTGGCCACGATGTTACTGGCCGGAGCCGTTTTCGCAACGACCGCCAAGTCGGCGACTGGACCGTACTTCGGCCAAACGCCGCCGGGTACAGCACCTCAGATATTTGCCCCCGGAATACTTTCCCTTGCCAATCGAATGGAAGGCGGTATCGCCTTTTCCACGGATGGCAACGAGTGTTGCTTCACGGTGTCGGGCAGCAACGGCTCATCCCAAATTTATTATACGAAGTGCGTAAACAACGTATGGACGGATCAAGTGGACGCGGAATTATCGGTAGGTCATTCTGTCGCCCTGCCCTCGTTTTCGTTGGATGGAAACAAGCTCTACTTCGATCGCGTTGGGGCAGAGCCAAACCATATCTGGGTAGTCCAGCGCACTGAACAGGGATGGAGCGATGCACAACTCCTCTCTTCTCCAATCAACTATAACTATACCGGCTATACGGACTTCTCTTACTCGGAAACAGCCGATGGCACCGCTTATATTACCTCTGACCGTCCCGGCGGGCGGGGCGGCATGGATATATGGCGCATACGCCAAATGCCTGGCCAGATGTTACAGGCCGAGAATCTAGGCGCGATCGTGAACTCTGATGCTCACGACTATGAGCCGTGCGTCGATCCCTATGGGCAATATCTCATCTTCGCGTCGCAACGTTCCGGCGGGCATGGCGCAACGGACCTCTACGTAAGTTATAACAATGGAAATGGAGGCTGGACTACACCCTTCAACATGGACTCTCTCGGTGCAGGATACAACACTTCCGGCGATGAGTATGCCCCATCGCTTTCCCCTGATGGAAGATATCTGTTCTTCGCTCGCTACAATGGGGTGCAGGGCGATATTTATTGGGTGGCGAACCCTTTTTACGTGCCAGAACCGGCAACGGCGATTCAATTAGCACTTGCTGCGATGTTGCTGGGATTGGCCGGAATCCGACGCTTTCACGGCGCAGCAATATCGCGGCACAACAAGTTGTGATATACTATGTCAGAGGTCTAACATGATGGAAAAGAGCATGTGTAAAACTCGATGGATAGCATTGACGTTTTTGATGGTCCTGTTCATGGCTTTGCCGGCCCTAGCCGCTGAAAATAAGGCCCCCGCTCCATACTTGGGTCAGAAACCGCCGGGTCTCGTGCCCAAGGTCTTTGCACCGGGATTCATCAGTCTTCCCAAGCAATATGAGCACGACATTTGCTTTTCAAAGGACATGCGGGAATGTTATTTTACCGTTCGGAATCCAAAATGGACGGTCCACAAGATCGCGGTCACGCTCTATCAGAATGGACGCTGGACGCAGCCCGTGCCGGCGGCCTCGTTTTCAGATAATGCATCCCTCTCACCGTGCCTTGCGGACAATGATCTATCCATGTATTTCAGCAGAAGCGGTGGAATTTGGAAGACCGAACGATACATGTCCGCATCGGGGGCCAAACTGGAATGGTCCCAACCGAAGCCATTGCCCGAGCCGATTAGTCCAGCTCACGGCGAGTGGGGTTGTCATATCTCCAGCCTTGGGAACCTATGGTTCTGTTCATGGCGTCCCGACGGTAAAAACAAATGTGATCTGTGGTTTGCACGGTTTGCAGACGGGCAGTTTAAAGAACCCATAAACCTTCGCGAATTGAATACCTCGGGCTTCGATTGCGGTCCCGTGCCCGGACCCAATGAAGATTATTTTATTTGGTCATCCACTCGCGATGGAGGCTTCGGAAAGTCTGATCTGTATATCAGTTTTGCCGACGGCAAAGGCGGCTGGACTAGTCCAAAAAACCTGGGTCCGACCATCAATACATCAGGGAACGAGGCGGGCCCTTACTTGTCGCCGGATTACAAGTACCTGTTCTTCTCTCGTTGCGATGATTCAAAAGGAGAAGAAGACGAAGATATCTATTGGGTCAGTGTGAAAGCTTTCCTATCCGATCCAAATAAGCCGGCCTCCAATAAACAAGACTGATAACCGAGTCCTTTTTGCGCAGTGACTAATCTCTTTTCACTGCAGAATCCCCCCGAAACTGGGGTATAAATGGCCTGCGGCAGGATTAATTCATCTTCTTGATCCTTTTTCTTGGATAATTTATTCACAGATCATCTCTATATGTTAGAGACGCCTGTTTTCGTCTAACCGGGACGTGCCATGTCTGATGATCAAGCTCTACTGATTCGTTATGCCCGTTCACGCGATGCCGAGGCGTTTGCCCTGCTCGTTCAGCGATATACGGCTTTGGTTTTCTCTGTTGCTTGCCGTGTCACCGGGAACGCCAGCACTGCCGAGGACATAACCCAGGACTGTTTTCTCACCCTTGCCAGTCAAGCCTCTTCCATACGCGGCTCGCTCCCTGCTTGGCTCCATCGGGTTGCCTTAAACCGATCTATGTACATATCTCGCAATGAAGTCAAGCGTCAACGTCGCGAAATCCGGGCTTTTACACCCTCTAAAACCGCCGGTGAATCCACTTGGAACCAGATCACACCTCTGGTCGATGCCGCATTAGCCAAACTTCCCGACGAATTCCGGGAACCTTTGGTCCAGCACTTCCTACTCGGCCGCTCGCAAGTTCAGATAGCCGAAAACCTCCACATCGGCCAAGCCACCGTATCAAGGCGAATACAAGAAGGCATTGAAAGGCTGCGGGAACACCTGAAAAACGCCGGTGTGGTATGCGGCAGCGCCGCGCTATCGACGATGATAGTTAAAAACGCCTCGGCGGCGGTGCCGGCGCGGCTTTCCGCTTCGCTGGCGAAAATGGCGATGGCCGGGCCGACAAAAATCGCCGCGTCCGCCTCGATCACCGCGATTCTGATCGCCAAGGGCAAGATCATCGCCGCCGTTGCCGCCGTTGTGATTGTTGGCGCAGTTCTCACGTATAACTTTTCACTATCGCTTCATCGCAAGGAGACTCCCGCATCGACATTTAAGTTCACACCCAGACCATACCTTTCCAAACTTGCTCTAAAAGGCGACGGCTATGCGCAAGACTCTTTTTCCCTTGCCTTCCAAGCGGCGGCGAAGTTATTTGGGCGAGACGCCGATTACGAAACCGTTTATGCCCTGTCGAGCAACGCTTTTTGCCCAGCTATTGAAGACGCTGGACAGGAGAGCAGGTCCTATTGGCATATCCGGGCATTCCTTAGCGATAAGGCGATTCACACATTATGCGGGCGATACGGCCTGGTTGCCAAAAAACTTGATCGATCCGGTTCATCCGACGACGAGGCCGCGTATCGCCGCGTTATTATCCCGATCATCAACCAAGAAATGCAGGCCGGCAATGTCGTCCTCGTCGGCGGCGGGTGGCAGGATGACTTACCCTGGGCCGGAATCATCACCGATGTGCAATCTAATGGCACAATTCTTGGCGCCACACTGAACGGCCGACAGGACAATCCGCTGACGCGGCCCATCGGTATTTGGTCGCTCGCACCAGCCGCCGTGACGCTTACGCCCCACGATGCCGATATCGACACACTCGAGGCGGTCATTTCTCGCATTCGCGGTCAGGGACAATTCCAATCCATCGCAAAATCCGCATACGGCCTGAAAGCCATGGATCTCTGGATCAAGGCGATGTCGGAAATTCCGGGCTTTTGTCCTTGTTCCCTATGCCAGATGAGCCTGCATCAAGCCTCTGCAATACATCAGTGTGCCGCGAGTATTAATATCATAACCGCGCAAAGCGCATGCGCGACCGCCGCCCGCTATTTGCGGCGAATTGTTCCCGACTTTCCTCCCGCCGCCCGGTCACACCTGCAATCAGCGGCGGCTCGATACGACCGAATTGCAGCGTTGCTCGCACCCGCAATCGCCGAGACGGGTTCTGGTTCCTATGTGAACATCCTTGGCGATCTCTCCAGACAAAAGGCCCACACGGCCAAGGTTCTGGTCCCTGTCAGATCGGAATATTCGGCCATAGCCGAAGATCTCGATCTCGTTCTAAAAGCCGTGAAAAACTAGAAATCGTCAATCGACAACCTTGAAAGGGCCCGAAAAATGTCGCCGAAGAAAATATCTCCAGACTTTGTGATTCTTTATGCCGTGGTTTTCGTCTTGAGCACCTCGCAATTTGCCTCGGCGGCCGATTATGCCATCCTTCACAACTTCGCCGGCGGCGCTAACGACGGGTCATGTCCGCTGGGATCATTGATCCAGTCAGGCTCGACTCTTTATGGTATGACTCTGCTCGGCGGAAGCTATGGAAATGGCACAATCTTCAAGATCAACACCGACAACACGGGTTTCCAACGGCTCAGGAGTTTTGTCTCCGCCGGCAGCGACGGTTCGGCGCCGTTTGGCTCGCTGTTGCTTTCCGGCTCGACCCTCTATGGGATGGCCAGTTCTGATTTGACGAGCTATGACGGCACACTCTTCCGGATCGGCGCCGACGGCTCCGATTTTCAAGTGCTGCGTTCTTTCAGCGGCAGCGACGGATCTAGGCCGTATAACTCGCTGATCCTGTCTGGATCGGCCTTATACGGAACAACTTCCTCCGGAGGCGCCGGTGGAAACGGCGCACTCTTCAAGATCAATCCGGATGGCTCGGGCTTCCAACTGTTGTACAGTTTTGCAGGAGGCAGCACGGATGGAAAGTGGCCGCGTTCCGCGCTGTTGCAGTCCGGCTCCTGCTTTTACGGGACAACTTATGCGGGCGGCAGCGGCGGTCTTGGCACGATCTATAAGGTCAATACCGACGGCACGGGCTTCCAACTCCTTCACAGTTTTACTGGCGGCAGCAACGACGGGGATTCGCCATATTTTGGAACACTAATATCGTCGGGCTCCGCCCTCTACGGGATGACAAGTTCCCTGGAAACCGGCGTTGGCGGCACGCTGTTTCGGATTAACATGGATGGCACGGATTACAAAGTCTTGCACAGCTTCAAAGGCGGCAGCAACAACGGACGGCAACCGTATGGTTCACTGATCCAGTACGGCTCAACGCTCTATGGAATGACTTCTGAAGGAGGCAGCAGCGGTCTTGGAACAGTATTTCAAATGAACATCGATGGCACGGACTTCGAACTCCTTCACAGCTTCACCGGCGGCGCCGATGGGGCTAAACCGTGGGGTTCGCCGCTCCTCTCCGACTCAACTCTCTACGGAATGACCCGACTGGGCGGCAGCCATAACCAGGGGGTGGTTTTTTCGCTGACCGTGCCCGAACCTAGTACGATCGAGATGACAAGCATCGGCGGAATGTGTCTGTTGTGGAGTTGGGCTAAGAGCAGCGTGCGCAGTAAACAATGCTAACAATCCGGAAGAAACAACCATGCAAAGGAACCATTAAACAATGTCAGCAAAGAAGACAACCTTACTATTAACCATTATTTGTGCCGCGGTGGTGATTCTGAATACAGCGCAAATCGCCTCGGCGGCAGTCCAGTATAATGTCGTTGATTTAGGCGTTATTGGAGGAAACAACAGTCATGCCGAAGGAATCAACGCCAACGAGCAAGTAGTTGGGTGGTCCAATATAAATGCCACCTCCGCCCAACACGCATTTCTGTGTACTAATCGGCAGATGATAGATTTGGGCACACTAGGCGGCACAAAAAGCTACGCATCCGGCATATCTCCTGACGGAAAAGTCGTAGGATATTCCTACCTTGCCGGAGACTCCATACAGCACGCCTTCCTATACAACAACGGGCAGATGATTAACCTGGGCACCCTGGGCGGTTCAAATAGCACGGCCATGAGTGTGAACAATAGCGGCGTCGTGGTCGGCTATTCCGAGATGAGCGGTAATTACACTACTCATGCCTTTTACTACATCGGCGGACATATGTACGACCTGGGCTGTTTGAGCGGCGGACATTATAGCAAAGCCAACGGAATAAACGCCAGCGGACAAATTGTCGGATTCTCCACTATCACCGGTGACGTCATATGCCATGGATTTCGTTGCAGCAGCGGACAAATGACAGATTTGGGTACGTTTGGCGGAACTGGAGGATTCCCCTACGGGATCACCGACAACGGACAAATCTTCGGTTCTTACACAACCAACAGTTCCAAAACCCATGCCTTCGTTTACAGCAACGGTCAAGCAACCGACCTGGGCACTATGGGATCGGCGGCGGGATATAGCTATGCCTTTGGCATGAACAACAACGGCCAAGTTGTGGGTTGTTATTCGCAGACCGGGAGCGTGGAAAATGAACATGCCTATGTCTATGACCAAGGCGTCATGACCGATCTGAACAATCAGATCCCGGCCGGTTCGGGCTGGACGCTAGTGTCGGCCAACGGCATCAACGATCAAGGTCAAATAACAGGCGCCGGCAATATCAACGGCCATGGCCGCGCCTTTCTGCTAACGCCCCTGCCCGAGCCAAGTTCAATCGCGCTAGTGGCAATCGGCGCCCTTTGTCTACTATGGCGCCGTGTTAAGAATGGGAGCGGAAATGGGACGGATTTATAACTCGCATTTGCTTTTTATACCATTTCTAAACGCCCCTGGCAAAGCATCAAGGTGCAATCGGTCAGTTGCTCGCGTAATTTTCGATTGTGCGATACGAGAATAATCGTTTGCGGCAGCTTTTGGAGGATTTCCTGCAAGCGCCCTACGGATTGTTCATCCAGGGAGTTGGTCGGCTCATCCAAGAGCAGCACCTCGGGCTGCATGGCCAGCACCGTGGCCAGGGCCGCAAGGCGTTTTTCGCCGCTGGAAAGCTGATACGTGATGCGATTTTCATAACCGGCCAATCCCAGATCAGCCAGTGTTTGTGCAACAATTGTCCGCACTTCTTCCCGGCTGAATCCGAGATTTAACGGCCCGAAGGCCACGTCTTCGGCCACGGTAGGGCAGAATAGCTGGTCGTCGGAGTCTTGGAACAAAAGCCCGATCCGCCGCCGGACTTCGAGAAAATCGGCCTCTTCCCGCCTTTCCTTGCCGAAGATTTCGATACTCCCGGCGCCGGGCCGCACCAGGCCCACTATCAAGTGCAACAGGGTTGTCTTGCCGCTGCCGTTCTTTCCAGTCAAGGCCACGCGCTGGCCAGGTTCGAGGCGAAAATCGCAGCCGCAGAGCACCGGCCGTCCGGCGCATAAGAAAATTCCACGCCGCTCAGGCTGATCAAAGCTTCGGTCATAGGAACTCCGCCGCTAGCATTGTTAATAGAATCATGACCGAAACAAAACAAAAGATCAGGTCGCGGTAATGAAAACTGAAATGGTCGAGCAGGTAAAAACGGCCCCGAAAACCGCGGCAGCGCATGGCGGCCATGATCCGCTCCGAACGGTCGTAGCCGCGGACCAAGATCATGCCCAAGAGGTTCCCCAGGCTGCGATAGGTATGGAGGTCCATCCGCGGCCGAAAACAACGCACCTTCATCGCCCCTCGCAAACGCAGGTATTCACCGTCGAGAACCTCCAAATATCGCACTGTGAATAAAAACAAGATCGACAAACTCCTGGGCGCTCTGAGATGGCTCAGGGCATGTCCAAGTGTATTTACCTCCATTGTGCCTACTAGAATCAGGATTGCCAGGACTATGGCGTTTCCTTTAAGAGCGATCTTGGCGGCCAGGAGCAGCCCTTGTTGCGAAAAGCACAAAGGACCGACCTCTGCAACAGGTCCACCTGACACGGAAAGCGGCAAAAAGATCGCCAAAAACAGCATTAAGACATTAAGCGGCAGCAGCCGTTTGGCTAGTGTTGCCGCCGAGAATCCGGAAAACACTCCGGCCAACAAGGCAGCCGCCAAGGCCGTGCCCAAGGCGGTAAAACTGCGGACCTCGGCCGTAAGCAACGAAAACACGACCGCGATCACGATCCTGCGCGGGGATCGATTCGCCTGATGTCGCCAAAGCGACCGGCAACCCCGGCAGGTTGGATTAAATTCTTTGCGTTGATATTTGAGCGCATTTTGCCTACGTACTCATGATTGCAAGTTGTTAAATGCGAATTTCAAACTGCAAATTGAACAAATGAAAATCTTGCTTTGATTTTCAATGCTTTAGAAAATCTCTCCGGGGATTTATTCTCGCGGTCGCTGGCTTTCACGCAACAATCCCCGGTAGTAAAATCCATAAGCCGCTCCGGCAAGCCCCACGATAAAGCCGATGCCGCCCAGGATGTCGCGGAAGCGAATGCGATGCTCGTACTGATCGAGTTGAGCTTGCATGCTATACTGGCACCGATGGAGTTGATCTTGCAGGGCGTCGACGTCGTCATGAATATCTTTTAAAAGCGCGGATTCCTGCGTATGTTCCTGATCGACTCCAGCATCCGCATGCACTTGATCCGCAGTTGCATCTGATCGACCTCGCGACGGCAAATCGGCCGGCAGGGATTTGGCTAAAATCGTGTATTCGACTCCGTGGCCGTCGTTGGTATCGACCAGCAGGCGATGGTCGCAGCGAAATCGGGCTTCCAGGCTGAACTTTCCCTGCTCGTCGGTCTTGGTCCGGCCGATTTCTTCGCCCGCCGGGTCAAAGGCCTTGACGTCTGCGTTCCTGGCCGGGGTGCCGTCGTGAAAATTCGCCCTGCCTTGGATGGTTTTGCCTTCGACCGTGGCAAAAACCTCCATGCTATGAGCTAAGACGGGTGAAGGGGAAAGCAAAATCAAAAAAAAGATTGCAAATTGTAAATTGTAAATTGCAAATTGCAAATTGTTGCGCTTTTTCATGGAAATTTATCCATTGATCGTTCTACGGTTGTAATCGCTAAACCGCGAGCGGTTTCACCCGAATAATCATCCCTTATCTCTCATCCTTCGGCATTTTGCGTTCCAGCTTCATAAGCGGGTGCCAGGCGCGGGGCATCGAGCAGTTCGGGCCGGACTTTTCTGATAAACACCACAACGCTTCCGGTTACCAGGCCTTCGACCGCGGCCGAGGGCAGGTGCACGGCCAGAATTAAAGGCGCCAAGGCGGAAAATTCCTTGCCCGCCACGATCAAGGCGCCAGTAGTAATCAGCGCGCCAAGGATCACGGCGCATGCCCCGGCGGCAAAACCCGCCCCAAATACCAGCCACTCGCTATCGACGGCCGCGGCGCGGCGAAACAGGAAATGGCAGACGACCGCCGGCAGGGCCATGATCACCGTGTTCAAGCCCAGCGTGGTAATTCCGCCGATGGAGAAAAACGCCGCCTGCAAAGTCAAGGCTATCAAAACGGCGGGAAAGGCCGCCCAACCCAGGACCAATCCCAACAAGCCGCTTAAGACCAGATGCACCGAACTTGGACCAACAGGGACTTGAACGAGCGAAGCCACGAAAAACGCGGCGCTAAGCAATCCCGCCTGGGGTACCCGTTCGGGTCCCAGCCTGCGCAGGCCGATGGCCGTGCCCGCCGCCGCCATTAATGCTCCGGCGGCAAGCAATTCCTGCCCGTGTGCCGAACACGATAATATTCCTTCGTAAATGTGCATTTAACGACCGCTTATAGTTTCAGAAAAATGGCCTTATGTTTTATGATAATACATTTCCCAATATTGTAACACTATAATAAAAGCCTGTCGAGGCGGTGGAAAGATAGAATGCACCGGTTTTTTGCCCGATGAATTGGCCTATTTCCATGGAGGGGTAGATGCCGCCATACGTGCGAGTCCGCTCACCGTTGGCTTGCGGCTACACATAAGAGAAGAGTGTCTATTACTCCCCATTGGCATTGATGCAATCGATCAACTGCCGCAGGCGCCCGTAATTGCGGCGGTTGAATTGGAACACCAGGCGCGGTAGATCGACCAGTTCGGGGTCGTCGTGTTCCTCGGGCAGGGCCTTGCCGACTTGGAAACGGCCTTCCACAAGAATATCGGCGAAATTCGCATTGATCGACTCCAAAAAGGCGTCATTGAGCCGGCTGTGAAGCCGCATCACCAGGTTCGCCCTCACGTAACGCATGCTGTGATAGACGCGGTAAAATCGCAGGATCTCGGACACCGCTTCTTCGGCGTTGTCGGTGATTTTATAGAGAGAAAGATCCTCCTCGCTGATCATTCCACGGCCCAAGAGCCTTTTATCGACAAACTCCTGAAAACCGGTCCAATAATCGCCGCCCGGCTCGTCCAACAGGACCATGGGCATCATGTCGCGTTTGCCCGTCTGCAAAAGCGTGAGCACCTCCAAACCCTCGTCCAGCGTGCCGAAACCGCCGGGCAACAGGCAAATGGCGTCGGTCTCTTTGACGAACATCAATTTCCGCGTGAAAAAATACTTCATGTGCACGAGCTTCGGATCGCCGGCAATGACCGAATTGGCCATTTGCTCGAAGGGCAACAAGATATTCAGGCCCATGGCGTGATCGCGGCCCGAGCCCACGTGCGCGGCCTCCATAATTCCGCTGGATGCCCCGGTGATGACAAACCAACCTTGCTTGGATATCGCATGGCCAAAAGACACGGCCTGCCGATAGGCGGGCTTGTCGGCCTCGGTGCGGGCCGAGCCAAATACGGTCACCTTGCGCATGCGGCGATATGGCGCAAACACCTTGAAGGCGTACCGCAATTCCTTGAGCGTGCGACTAAGAATTTTCAAATCGCCGCGGCTGGGATGATCGGTGGCAAGCTTTTCGGTCGATTCCTTAATCCGCTGGATCAATTCGGCCACCCGTTGCGACGCGAAGGCGGCATCGTTCAAGGCCTGGACGCCGGGGTGATTTTTTTCACCCTTGACCGGTAAATTTTGATTATTTGATATTTCTTCGTTCACACTAATTACCAGAACTCTCTACACTTGACCTAAAGCACTTTTCCTAACACTAATCCTCTACTTAATTTATATCGCATATTCTCCAATTTAACAACTTTGGTCCGAGCCGGATCTATGCAATTTATGGTTTATTTATTGTCTCAAGAAAGCGAATCAGCCCGGGGTGCTGAGAACCGGGCTGAATAAAATAGGTAAAGTTTAAAATCTTAGCGAATTCTAGCTGAAAATCAGGCAGAAGGGCGGCGATAATGTTGGTAAGCTAGGAGGACTTCGTAAAGATCCATGGATATTGTTACTTCATCGTTTGCAAAATCTCTAAGCCAAGTGCGCTGCGACTGGAGGGCGTCGTTCAGCAGCGGCATAACTTCCATTAGGGGGACTGTAACAGTCTCGCGTTGGGTATCAACGGCATTATTCTGGGCAGATTCCTCCGGCGGACCATAATATACACGGAGATGGCATGCGTTCATTTCACAGGTTCCTTACATGGGATGCCCACCCTGTCTGTTCGCGTTATATCGGCAGGAGGTGTCTTGCGGATTTGATCTTTTTGGAGGAAAATGCCGTTTTTGCACGCCAACGGTGTTGGCGCGATGGTACATGGAAAACCGATCATCATCAAAATACGGTTTTTCGAGACAAGCGAGACATTTCGGGATTTCTTGTCAAAGACGGCTCCACTCTGGGGGTACGGCTCCTAATGGGGGTCTATCCTTAAAATTGCCGGCAACTGGGAATATTCCCATGAGTCCAGGTTCCGTTTTTGAAAAATCGCCGCATGCCTCCAACAATGTGGACTGCATATGGCCAGCATGGTAACAATCGATTTGCGCCAGGTAGCTCGCGGTTTGGAAATTCCACTGCGGCAGATACAAGCAACCGTGGAGTTATTGGATGAGGGTAATACCGTTCCTTTTATCACCCGATATCGCAAGGATCAAACCGGAGGGTTGGACGAGGAACAGGTTCGGCAAATTCAGGACCGGCTGGCAAAAATGCGTCTTTTGGCCGAGCGCAAGCAGACCATTTTGCGCTCCATCGAGTCGCAGGGAAAGCTCACGGAAAAACTCTCCAAGCAGATCCTGTCGGCAACCACTACAAAACGTTTGGAAGACCTGTATCTTCCCTATAAGCCCAAGAAGCAAACCCTGGCCACCAACGCCCGCAACCGCGGCCTGGAAGGTCTTGCCCAGGAAATTCTCGAAGCCAATCCGCTTTGCGCCGACTTGGACGCGCGGGCGAAAGACTACGCCAACACCGATCGGCAGGTCCCCACCGCCGCCGACGCCCTTCTGGCGCAGGTCACATAATTGCCGAAATGTTCAGCGAGCAGGCCGAATTGCGCCAGCGGCTGCGGGAGATCATGCAACGCACAGGCGTAATCGTCACCTCGCGCATCGCGCCCGAACCCAAGAGCGCCCCGGAAAAAACCGAGAAATCGGAGCGTGCCGCCGCGGCTGCGGTTACCACAATTGCCTCGCCCATCCAGCATCCGCCCGGCGCAGTGCATTCGGCCGTGACCGAACCTTTGCCTGGAGAGCCGGGCATCGAACCGATAGTATCCGCCCAATCTGGATTGTCCACAATCCCGGGGGAGCGTCATTTCCAATCTTCGTCCATAGAAGCCGCACCCTTGAATCAAGCGGTGCATACCGCCGATTCGGCAACCGCGCCGGCGCCGGCCCCGCTTACGCCGGCCGATGCCGCCTCGGCCCCGGATGCGGTTTCGTCCATACATGCAACAACGCCCGATGCCTCAATCCCGTCGGTCGCAGTGGCGGCGGCCAACGAGGTAGTCACCGCGGTGGATTCGCTTGTTTCCCTGGAACATCCCGTCAATGTAGATTTTTCAGAACCGCTCGCGGTTTCGCAACCGGATTCCACCTCAGAGGCGAGTTTGATCATATCTCCGCCCGGAGCGCCCGCGGGATCGGTCCTGCCAACGGCCACGACCGCCGACCAGCAAGGTCCGGCGCTTACGCCCGCCCAGCGCAAACAGCTTGCCCGGCAAAAGGCCAAGCAACTTCAAGCGGCCCAGCGGGAACAGAAAAAGAAAAAACTGGAAGAAAAGCGGATTAAATCCTTCCGCGATTATTTCGATTACCGCGAGGAAATCCGGAGGATTCCCCCGCACCGCGTATTGGCCATCAATCGGGGCGAGCGGGCCAGGGTCCTGCGGGTGAAGATCGAAACCAACCTGCAGGCCATGGTCAACGCCATGGAGGAACTGCTGGTTCCGCCCAATCATCCGCACGCCGAATATCTGCGCGGCTGCGCACGCGACTCCCTGTCGCGCCTGATCCTCGCCAGCCTGGAGCGCGAGGCCCGCCGGGAATTGACCGACCGGGCAGAAACCCACGCCGTGGGAGTGTTCGCTAAAAATCTGCGCAATCTGCTCTTGCATCCGCCCGTGCACAACCATCGGATCTTGGCCTTGGATCCCGGTTACAAGAGCGGCTGTAAACTGGCAGCCCTGGACCAGTTCGGCAACCTCCTGGAACACGCCGTGATCTACCTCATCGGCAAGCCCGAACACCGCGAAGACGCCCGGCAAAAGGTAGTCGAACTGGTGAAAAAACACCAACTCACCGTGGTGGCCATTGGCAACGGGACGGCCTGCCGCGAGGCCGAAAAATTCGTTTCCGAGGCGCTGGGCGGCGATCTGAAAGAACAAGGCACGGCCTATGTGATCGTCAACGAGGCCGGGGCCAGCGTCTATTCCACCAGCCGTCTGGGCCGCGAGGAATTTCCCAATTACGACGCCACCCTGCGCGGGGCCATTTCCATCGGGCGCCGGCTGCAGGACCCCTTGAGCGAACTGGTCAAAATCGATCCCGCCAATATCGGCGTCGGTCTTTACCAGCACGACGTAAAAGCCAAGCATTTGCGGGCCTCGTTGGACGACGTGGTCGAATCCTGCGTGAATTTCGTGGGCGTCAACGTGAACACCGCCAGCCCGGCACTATTGCGATACGTTTCCGGATTGAACCAATTGACCGCCCACCGCCTGTACGAATTTCGCCGCGAGCACGGGCCGTTTGTAAATCGCGAGCAATTGCGGCAGGTGCCGGGCTTGGGCGAAGCCACCTTCGTGCAGGCCGCGGGTTTCTTGAAAATCCCCGCCGGCGACAATCCCCTGGACGCCACCTGGATCCATCCCGAAAGTTATCCGGTGACCAATCGCGTATTGGAGCGCCTGCAATGCACGCCCAACGATTTGACCGACAAAACCGCCACCGCCGACCTGGCCCAGCGGGTAACTACCGTTGATTTGGAAGCCCTGGCCAAGGAATTGGATGTGGGCACGCTCGGCTTGAAAGACATCCTGGCACAACTTGCCCGGCCCGGCCGCGATCCGCGCGAAGACCTGCCCCCTCCCGTCTTCAAACACGGCGTGCTCAAGCTCGAGGATCTATCGGACGGCATGGAATTGACCGGCACAGTGCTGAACGTGGTCGATTTCGGCTGCTTTGTCGATATCGGCATGCACGACAGCGGGCTGGTGCACGTCAGCCACATGGCCGATCGTTTCATCCGCGACCCGCACGAGGTGGTCACAGTGGGCGACGTGGTCAAGGTTTGGGTCCTTGCCGTTGACAAGGAGCGGCGGCGGGTGTCGTTGACCATGGTCCAGCCCGGCACCGAGCGTCCCCGGCCGCCGCGGCACAGCCATAAACCCCCGCGCAGCGCAAAACCCGAAGGGGCCCCAGCCGAAACCGCAAACGAAGATGGAACAAAATCGCAAACAGCCAAACCCGAGGGCCGGGCCGGACAAAGGCCTCAAACCCGCGATAGATCCTCCCGCAACGACCGGGGACAACAGAACCGGCCGCCACGGGCCGACAGGCCGCCCAGGGGCGACAGGCCCCCACGCGCCGAAGGCCAACAAACCGCCGAAGGGCACTACAACCAGCGCCGCGGTAAGTCTTCCCGCCCCAGGCAGCACGTGCAACATCCGCCCAAATCCAGGCCAAAACCCTTCATACCAATCACCGAAGCCATGAAGGAAGGCAAGGAGCCCATGCGGACCTTCGGCGACCTGATGCAATTTTACGAACAAAAAAACAAGCAGCAGGAAGAAACGCAAAAACCCGCCGATCAACCCGCCCAACCCAAAGACGAACACCCGCCCGCCTTGCCCCAAACCCCGCCAGCCGCCAGCCAGCCCTCCGATTCAACGGGGGAAGTGCCAATCGTGGATGAACAAGCCCAGAGCGAAGCGCCGGTTGGCGAAACAAACTTTCCGGGCGAACAAACCTCCCTGCAAAACGCCGAACCGGAACATGACACGTAAGATCATTTTGCTCTAGCACAGGCGTTTACGCCTGCGTACTAAGGCCGTTCTACTTTCTGCATTCTGACTTCTAAATTGTCTATCATGGAATTTCAACAACGGCTGCAAAAGGCGATCGAACGCGGTCAACGGGCCAGTGCGGCCCGGACGCAGGCCGAACGCGACCGCATAGTAAACGAAAAAGAACTCCAACGCCTCCACACCCAGTATCGCCTGGAACTCTCCGAACGCATCGAACGCTGCTTGAAAAACGTGGCCGATCAGTTCCCGGGCTTCATTTTTGAAGACATCGTGGACGAACGAGGCTGGGGCGGGGCCATAAGCCGCGACGACCTGCGCCTCGGCCCATCCGGCAGGTCAACCGCCTACAGCCGGCTGGAAATGGTCATCCGCCCGTTCTCCGAGTCACAGGTGTTGGAGCTAATCTGCAAGGCCACAATCCTAAACCGTGAAGTCTTTAACCGTTCCCAGTATCACCGTTTGCCCGAGGCCGATCCGACCAGCTTCGCCGAGATGATCGTCAACTGGGCCCTGGAATTCGCCGAACTATACGCCGGAAAAAACTGATTTCTCCCCTCTCCCGACCAACCGACCATGCCGACCACGGCTTCGCCGTGGTGCCCGATGGTGCCCGTTGGTGCCCGGAGAGGAACAGGGGGTGAGGGCAGTGAAAGATAATATATTGACTAACGAAAAACCGGCCATCTTTACCATTGGCCATTCCAATCATTCGCTCGATTGTTTTTTAGACTTGTTGAAGCAGTATAATATCGCAATCCTGGCCGATGTCCGCTCGCACCCCTACGGCCGGCTAGAGCATTTCAACCGCGAGTACATTGCCGACGCACTTAAAGCCGCCGGCATAGAATACATTTTTTTAGGCCGCGAACTGGGCGCACGGCGCGAAGAACAGGAATGCTACCAGAACGGTGTGGCGATCTACGAAAAGATTGCCGAAATGCCGGCCTTTAATGAAGGCCTTTCACGGCTGCGCCAACTCGCTTCAACCTCCCGCCTGGCCTTAATGTGCGCGAAAAGGAACCCCTGGATTGCCACCGGTCGATTCTTATCTGCCGCCAACTGCGTGATTCCGGGCTGAAAATCCAGCACATTTTGGCCGATGGCGGCCTGGAAGATCACGTAGATGCCGAAAAACGCCTTGTAAAAAAAATGGGCATCGAGCGAACTTTGTTTGAACCCGACTTGAGCGAAGAAGAAATTATCCGCCGCGCATACGAGGAGCGCGGGCGGGAGATCGCCTATCGGTCCGATTATCAGGAGATGCCGCAATGAGCACCGATGCCGCAGTCACGAATCAATCGCCGGCGATCACGCTGTTCACGATCGGTTTCGCCGGAAAAACGGCCAAGGATTTTTTTGAGGCGTTAAAAATATCCGGCGTGCGGCGGGTGGTCGATATCCGCTTAAACAACTCCTCGCAGTTGGCGGGTTTCACCAAGCGGCGCAATCTGGAATATTTCTTGCGCACCATCGCCGACATCGAATACATGCACGAGCCCGATCTTGTGCCGACAAAAGAAATTCTTGACGACTTTAAGAAAAAACGCATCGATTGGAATGAGTATGAAATCCGGTATCGGCGTTTAATCAATGATCGCCGGCCCGCTGAAAAATTTAAACCCGAAGATTTTGATCGCGCATGCCTGCTTTGCAGCGAGCCGACGGCGGAACACTGTCACCGACGCCTGGCCGCCGAATATCTCAGAGATGCTTGGGAAAACGTGACCATCGTTCACCTGTAGTTGCGAAAGGGGCATATGACACGGTTGATCTGCCTGGCAAACTCGCGCAGAGACGGCGGCCGATGCGTCGCGGGCATCGACGTCGATACAGGCCTGTGGGTTCGCCCACTGCCGCCGCGAGGAGGAGCGATCCCGGAAGAAAAAACCCTCTTGGGCGGCCGCCTGTTCACGCCCCTGGACATTTTAGAACTTGATCTCGACCCGCCGGCCTTTACCACGCACTTTCAATGCGAAAACCGGCAGATGCAAAACTGGAATTGGCACTGGCAGGCCGGGCCGTCGCCGCCGACGTCCTGAAATATTGCAGCAAGGGAAAAAACGTCCTCCACGGCCCGGGCAAAACCGTAAAGCCGTCAGATTTGGAATGCCTGCCTGCCGAGAAATGGACCTCCCTGGAACTGGTTCGTGCCGCAAATGTGACCTTTGAGCCCGACCCGCGCATGCCGATCCGCTGGCAGGTAAGGTTTTCTCCGGACCCTGCCGGGCCGGCGTATTGTCTGAACATAACCGATCCGGAAGCCACTTTGAAGCTGAACAAGAAACAAAGAATCAAGCCCGATTGCCTGCTGACCGTGAGCCTTACCGAGCCCAAAGAATTCAGGGAATATGGCAAACCGGAACTCTGCTATAAACTAGTGGCCGCGGTGATCGAATTGTAAGCCGTGAACAAAAACCGCCGCCGATTGCCCGTCATTCCGCTTCTCTTCCCATATATTCCTGCGAATGATCGGCGTGCAGTTTCCAGTTGGCGGCATATTGGTCGGCAAGGATTTTGTCGCGAATTACGAGCAGGTTTTCCGCATTGCTCTGTTCGGCCTGCTTGGTGAAATTGAACGACCCGGTAATCACAACCTGCCCGTCGATAATCATTACTTTGTTGTGGGCGATGGCGTGCTGGCTGTCGATAAGCACCGGAATGCCGGCGTCGCGCAAGAAGTCGGCCTCCGAGTATTTCTCGGTCTTTTGGCTGCGGTCCAGAATAACTTCCACGTGCACGCCGCGTTTGTAAGCGCCGACAACAGCCTTGGCGATCGGCACGGACGTGAAACTGTATGCCTGGATCAGGATGCTCGACCGCGCGGCATCGATTTCCCTGACGATCGCCTCAGTGCAACCGCCCCGGGGCGAAAAGCGGACCACGATGGGCGGCAACGGGCGTGATGAAAACAGATTATCGCATCCCGAAGCAAATAAGATGCAAAAGCAAACCAAAAATACAATTGCACGTCGCATGGCATTTCCTCGTAGATAAAACTGATGGAAGATTCTGGTTCCCACGCTCCACGTTTCTGGTTCCCACGCTCCGCGTGGGAACCTGTTTTCTTGACGCTCTGCGTCTTTTGCAACCGATGCCGATCGTTGTATAATGCGTTCCCACGGAGGACCGTGGGAACGAGGATAATGGATTAACTTGATAGCAATGCTATAATTTATCACGAAAATGCAAGTCGGCGAAAGTCCAAAAAGGAATATATCAAAGTGCAAATTTGGACAACGCTTAAATATTTTGTTTTGCATTGAACTTAATCTTTTATCTTAGTTCAATTTGCAATTTGAAATTTGCAATGTCCAATTTGCAATATAAAACATGCGCATAAAACACGATTAAACTTAACCTAAACGATTAAACCCCATGAATCAGCCAACATTATCTCGCGAGCAATCGCGCCGCGTGGACCGGCTGGCGCAGGATGAATTCGGCCTTTCCGGCCTGGTTTTGATGGAAAATGCCGGCCGGGGCGTGGCCGACGTGCTATGCGGGCTGGGAATCGCCGGACCGGTGGTCATCTGCTGCGGCAAAGGCAACAACGCCGGCGACGGACTGGTCATCGCCCGGCATCTGGACCTCCGCGGCCATGCGGTGCGGGTGCTGCTTTGGGCCGAGCCGGCCGAATTGAGCGGCGACGCGGAGACAAACTTCAATATCCTAAAAAAAACCGCAGTGCCCATTGAAATTTTCGGCAGCCGGCATGATCCTGATCGCCTGGCCGCATTGTTGGCCGATGCCGCATGGATCGTCAACGCCCTGCTGGGCACTGGGGCCCATGGCGAACCCAGAGCGCCCCTGGATGCGGTGATAGATCAATTAAATGCGGCCCCAGCCCCCAAGCTGGCAGTTGACTTGCCCAGCGGCCTGGATTGCGAC
Source organism: Pirellulales bacterium (assembly GCA_963838495.1). Taxonomy (GTDB): domain Bacteria; phylum Planctomycetota; class Planctomycetia; order Pirellulales; family Thermoguttaceae; genus JBEKIK01. The sequence continues at coordinate 184,269 of CAWIRC010000004.1, forward strand.
ACCGGCCTTGCTGCCAAACATACAATCCGCGCATCCGAGACCTGCACTTTTGTGGCCGCCAAAACTGGCTTTTTTGCCCCCGGTGCGGAAAAATACATCGGCCGACTGCACGTGCTCGATATCGGCGCCCCGCGGCAAGTGATAGAAAAAGTCCTGAAATAAAAGATCATTTATTCTTTTTCTGCGCTTCGGACAAGGCCTGTTTCAACTCGGCCACTTGGCGTTCCAATTCGGCAATCCGATTTTGCAGCTTTTCGATGGTCTCACTATCGCTTGAGGAGTAATCGTTGGCGGGTGGAGGGATTGTCTTGGCCGGCGTAGGGATTGCCTTGCCGGGGGAAGGAGTTGTTTTTGCAGGACCGGGCACGGGCAAAATCGGCTCGGGCGGTGGCAGAGGGATCACTTCGGCCGTTTGACCCGCGGCAGGCATGGTGGGCGGTCGGCCAAGCGTTACTTTGATTTTTAGCGGTTCGCCCTCGCGAATAATGTCGAACTCCACAACGTCGGCCGGCTGGTAAACGCCGAGAATTTCGGTCAGGTCGCTCAATTGCCGCACGCGGATGCCCTCCACAGAAGTAACCAGGTCCTGTTTTCGCAATCCAGCCTTCTCGGCCGGGCCGCCGGGTCGCACGTCGGCAATCCGCACCCCGCGGCCCCGATCCCTTCGATCATCCGCCATAATGCCGAGATAAACCGGCATGGAATTATTCGCTATCGATATATTGTCCGGAGACGGCTCGGGCGGGGACGACTGAGCGGGGTATGCCGACGGAGTGGGCGGAGTACGGTAGACGGAAGTTCCTCCTTGCGAAGGACTGACCCGCTGGCGGATTTGCTGCTCCAGGCGATCTAAAGTCGTCTGGGCCAAGACAATGCCTGCCAAGACAAAACTCAAAATCACCAAAACCATAAACCTGAGAATGGCGGAACAGTTCAATCTCATTTTCCAGCCTCCTTTTCCCCCTTTGCCGTTTTCCTTCACTTATGCCAATTATACCAGTTTTTTAGCGAAAGTTGACTAACATTAGCCCTTGATTTAAGTTATTCTTCCGCCATGGCCAACGATAATTCTCAAACCCTGCAAATTTGTCCGGTTTCGCCCGAGGGCCGATCCGCGGCCCTGGAGTTGGCATTCGGCTATTTGTCACATGAGGATTGCATCCGGCAAATCGACGAGATTTCATCGGCATCGCCAACCGCCGCTGGTGCCAGGGATGGTTTATTTGGGGCTTACCGGGGCGGCAAGTTGGTGGGTTCCATTTTTTCGCAAATTCAGCCCGGCAAATATGCCCAAGTTTGGTTGCCTCGTTTGGATCGCAATGAAGCCCCGCCTACAGCGGTTGGCCTATTGCAGGCCGTGGTCGAATGGCTTGATCAATGCCCGGTTCGCATGGCACAAATCTTGTTGGAGGCAGTCACCGCGGAAGAGGAAAAAACTTTATGCCAGGGGGGGTTCGATTATCTAACCGACTTGCTTTACCTGGTCTGCCCAGAAGATGATTTTCCCCGCGCTCACTTGCCCTCGCCCTTGCAGTTCGAGGTCTACAATTCTCAAAATCACAATCGCTTGGCACAAGTTGTAGACGCCACTTACCAAGACACGCTCGATTGCCCAATACTAAATCATGTGCGTCAATTGGACGACGTGCTGGAGGGTTATCGAGCAACCGGGGAATTTTCATCCGACCGATGGCTGATCGTGCGTCATGAAAATCGCGACGTGGGTTGTTTATTGCTGACCGATCATCCCAAATATGAGAACATGGAACTGGTTTATATGGGAGTAATTCCCGCCGATCGGGGGCGACATTGGGGCGCGGACATCGCCCGCCGTGCCCAATGGATCGCCCGGCAAGCGGGCCGGTCCAGGTTGGTATTGGCAGTCAACGCCTGCAATCGTCCGGCAATTGACATGTACGCGTCGGTAGGATTTCGCACTTGGGATCGCCGCCGGGTTTATTATCATATTTTTTCCGGATAATCCGGCAATTTCATAGGGTGCGAGAAACGCACCGCCCGCTATAGATTGTGGTGCGCTCGACGAGCCGTGCAAAAAAGACACTGAAAATACCCTTGTTCCTACGCTCCGCATGGGAATCATGCGGTTTTGTTGATATTTCCAAACCCGGCTTTGTCGATTGCCATTTCTTTGCAGGCGGCAAGTCTATAAATGGAAATACCTTCAGCTTATTGATCACCTTTTCGCCAGGCGCTTGGCATGCTTGGCTTAAACAGTTTTTCCACGATCAAGGGGATGCAAATCCGGGATTAGAAATGTAAAATTTTTTGCTAGCAAGGCGGTTTTTTCCGGCGATTCCCCCTGGGGGGCCAGGCGAGAAAAAAAATTTCGCCCGGAGACTCGGGGGGGCTTTGACATCGTTGCTAGCAAGGTTAGAATCAGTCTTCCGCGTGTTACAAAACAAAGAAACCAAGGCGGCGTCTGCCGTTGCAGAAAGCGCCATTATCTCCGACGTCATTATTGTGGTAGGACGACTTTGAAAGTCGTCCTACTAATTTGGAAATCTAAGACAGATTTATTTGCGGACGGCTGGAAGATATCGCGCGCTAGGGACGAATAGGAAGTGACCAGGGACGATATGGAGATCGTGTCGGCTTTGTGCAAGTCACTGGGCGACAAGGTCGGACAAAAACGCTTTGATTTGTGGTTTGGCGCCAGCACGCGCATCGGCTATGACGGCCGGTCGCTGCGGATTGTGGCGCCCAACCAATGTTTCCGCGATTGGATATCCGGCAATTTCCGCCGCCAAATCGAGGAAGCCTGCATCGAAGTGTTGGGACATTGTCCGCCGATCGACTTCCACATCGAATCCAACGCGGCAGACAATAAGGATCGACCGATGTCGGATTCCGCGAACGGCAAAAACCACTTTTCCACGGCATTTGCCTCGGGGCCGGGGCCGGCGATCATCCCCATGGCGCCGCACCAGGAGAATCCCCCCTCCAAAAAGCCCGAACCGGCCGCCGCTCAATCCGGGCGCAGATTCTCCGCGCTGGAAAGTTTCGTGCCCGGCCAATGCAACCGCCTGGCGCTGACCTCGGCCGAAATGGTCGTTCGCCAAATGGGCCAGTTCAGCCCCTTGTTATTTTTCGGACCGACCAGCGTGGGCAAAACCCATTTGCTGGAAGGCATTTGGAGCGCCGCCCGAAAAAGCTCCCGCAATCTGTCGGCCGTGTATCTTTCGGCCGAGCAATTCACCAGCCATTTTCTCGAGGCCCTGCGCGGCAGCGGATTGCCCAGCTTTCGCCGCAAATACCGGGGCGTAGGACTGCTTATCATCGACGACCTGCAGTTTTTCGTGGGCAAACGCGCCACCCAGATCGAGCTGCTGCATACTATCGACACGCTCATGCGCGAACGGCGGCAACTGGTCTTCGCCGCCGACCGCTCGCCCGCCGAACTGGCCGAATTGGGACCGGAGCTTACCACCCGCATGGCCAGCGGGATGGTATGCCGCGTCGAAAAGCCGGACTACGCGACTCGCCTGGGCATAGTGGCCCAACTGGCCCGGCAAATGAAATTGCACCTCCCGGCCGGGGTCCAGGAATATGTCGCCTCCAGGTTGATCAACCACGCCCGCGAACTCTCCGGCGCCCTGTGCCGCTTGCAAGCCACAAGCGAGGCCATGGGCAAACCCATTACCCAGGCCATGGCCGAAGAGGCCCTGCGCGAGATGATTCACAACAGCACCCGCGCGGTCCACCTGGGCGACATCGAAAAAGCCGTCTGCCAGACCTTCGGCCTGGATCCGCAAAGCCTGCAGGCCGACGACAAATCGAAAACCATCAGCCATCCGCGCATGCTGGCCATGTGGCTGGCCCGCAAGCATACCAGGGCGGCATTAAGCGAAATCGGCCGCTATTTCGGACGCCGCAGCCACAGCACCGTGGTCTCCGCGCAAAAACGCGTGGACCGCTGGGTGGCCTGCGGGCGATCGATCGACGTGGCCGAGCGGGTCTGGGCAGTGGACGAGGCCATCCGCCTCGTAGAACGCCATCTGGCCGCCGGCTAAGGCAATCTAACAAAACTTCCGCTCATTTATCCGATAAAAATCAATCGCGGTTTCGCAACGCGCCTTCCTATTTTTTTACCTATATTGACAACATATAGCGTCACCTTAGATAATACCCCCAGTGCCAATGTATGAATATAATTCAATAAGTCAAAAAATAGCGCAACCTCAATAAAGGAAAGGACGATGTAATGAAGCGATTCGCACTAATAACCGCTTTGGTATTTTGTTTTGCCGGCTCCGGTTTGCTTAACGCTCAGGAAAAAAATGATCAGGATAAAACGGCGCCTGCCGCCCAGAAAGCCGCTGATGAAAAGGCCAAAGATGCCAAGAAAGATGAAAGCAAATCGAAACTTGCCGGCAAGTGGGAAGGGAAAATCACCCGCCAAGACGGCCAGGAAATGAAACTGACTTTTACCTTCAAGGTAGATGGCGATAAACTGTCCGGCACGGTCCAGTCGCCCAGGGGCGAGTTGGAGATCAAGGAAGGCAAGCTGAAAGGCGATGAACTCGCCTTTAACGTCGAAATCGGCGACAGCACCATCGATTACCAGGGCAAGCTTTCAGACGGCAAAATCAAGATGAAATCCAAAGGGCCGATGGGCGAAAGGGAGTTCACCCTTTCCCGCGCGGTCGACGTCAACGGCCGCTGGCTGTGCAAATTCGATACGCCAAACGGCGAAACAGTGGAACTCACTTTCACCTTCAAGGTCGATGGCGACAAGCTCACCGGCAAGGTCGAATCGCCCATGGGTGAAATTGAAATCACCAACGGCAAGGTCAAGGGCGACGAGTTCTCCTTCGACGTTGACGTGGGCGGCACCATCATAGGCCACGATTGCAAAATCTCCGGCGACGAAATCAAAATGAAAATCAAGGGCTTTGGCGGGGAAGATGAATCGGCCCCGGCAAGGGAATTCACCCTAAAACGCTCCCCGGCGAAATAAATTGTCATTAGTGCATGCATCTCAATCTACCGCGTATTTTAAGGATAAAATTAAAGCGGCCATGGAATCGGTTCGGTTCTCCTGTGTGATCGACGACAATCCGCTCTTCAAAATGCAGGCCTTGAACTGGTTAAGGACGCTCATCGCCAGTCGCTCGGCCCGTTCCGAAGAGATCGTGGTTCATCTAATTGGCGACAAAGATCGGGCATACCGCGGCACGCTGGATCGCTTCGGAATTGCAGTTCGCACCATCGAGCCCTTCGGAACCGGGCGAGGCCGCTTATTGCAATAAGCTCATGCAACTTGATTGTCCCGAATTGCGGAACGCCGGTTGCACGGTGCTGTGCGATACCGACCTCGCCGTGGCCGGCGACATCCGGCCGTGGATTAATGTCGATGCCATTCGCGCCAAGGTCGTCGACGTTCCCAACCCGCCGCTGGCCGCGCTTAAAAGCCTGTATGCGGCCACGGGATTGCCGGCCAGGCCGCGAAAAGTCAAAACGTCTTTTAACCGGGGAAAAACCTTCGAGACCAATTGCAACAGGGGCCTGTATATTATTCCCGCGCAGTGGTTTGAAAAACTGGCCGAGGCCTGGACCAGGTGGGCGCGGTTCGCCTTGGAAAGGGGCGATTTGCTCGGACCGTACCTGAAGCACTCGGATCAAATCGGCTTTTGTTTTGCCATGCTCGAACTCGGCCTTCCTTTTCAGCCCTTGCCCGATGAGCTTAACTTTCCCACGCACCTGTCGCCGGAGAGCTATTCAACTTCCGATGCGATCGAGCCGCTAGTGCTGCATTATCACCGGCGCATGGATCAAAGCGGTTTTCTGCTGCCTGTGGGAAAAGCGGGCGTGGATGTGGCCATTAATAAAGTCAACGACGTTATCCGCCGATACCGGCACGATCAATACGACATCCTCACGTTTTGGGATTATCGATACGCCCGGCACCCGGACCTCGGCTCCGGCTTGGGTTCGCGCGGAGATGCCCTGGCCTATCGAAAAGAGCTGCTTTATCCGCTTGTCTCGCAGTTCGCCGAAAAGGAGATTGGACGTTGGCTGCGGCGATTTGGAAGTCATGGCCGGGGCCGATGCAAAGCACTACACCGGCCTGGACATCAGCGCCCAAGCCATTTCGATTGCCCGGAGCAAACGCCCGGATTGGTCTTTTATAACCGGGAAAATAACGGCAGTCGAAGGAAAGACTTACGATCTAGTCCTTTGCGGGTGCGTGCTAATCCACATTTCCGATCGCGACGACTACCTGGATCACGTCCGCCGCCTGGTCGATGCCTGCCGGGATATGCTGATCATCGAGGCTTACAACAATGTCCCCACTTTTACGTCCGAGATCACCTTTTATCACGAACCGATCACTGAAACGCTGGCCCGGGATTCACGCATCGGTGAAATCAAGATAATAGGATCGTATCGGGATATCGACGTTGTTCTGGCTCGCCGTAAATAGATCCCGCCCGATGGACGATCGTAAAACTTAGCGCACACGATTCATGTAGCGCAGGAACTCGGTGTCCAGCTTTTTGATACCGCCGAAGGCCTCTTGAAATTCTTTCAGCCGGGTCTCGGGCGAATCGCGGAGCAGGGGCTTTTTCTGGGAAAGCATCCTGAGATAAGAGATATATTCCTTGGGATGTTGCCTGATGAGAAAATACGTCAACGCCCAGGCCTCGGCGTACGCGTCCAGGCTTTGTTTCACCTCATGCAGGCGCTTGTCGCTTGCAATGAGCGTTTGCAGCGAATCGGGTGGCCGGCGGGCGAGATAATCCTGGAATCGTTCCAGGCGCACCCGGTTCACGACCCCAATCCCGCTCCAGCCTTCCTTTTTGCCGTTCAGGTCTGGCGTTTCGAAATACATCGCGATCCCTTCGCTGAACCACACCGGACAATCGCTCAACCGGGTGTGCAGCCCGCAATTAAAAGCGATCTGATGAGTCGCTTCATGCACGATGGTCGAGACGGTTTGCAGGGCGTCGGGCTGGGCCAGGATTTGGCTGATCTGCGCGCCGTGCTCAGGCTCACCGAAGGCCGGCCGGCCAAGGCCGTCCCGGTCAAATCGTACATCGTCATGCGGTTGGTTTCCAGGTTGAAATAGCCGACGATCGATTCGCCAGCCTCGCCCAAGTCGGGCCGGGAATATTTCAAGTACGCCTGCTTGTCGGCAAAAATAATCGCTACCAGCGGAAACTCCGGCTTGTCAAGCTCGAAACCCCGCGGCGCCTGCGACCAATAATTCGTAAAGGCCATGTACAGCCGCTCGAAAAGCAATCCGCACCACTGGGCATAGGCCCTGGTCGTGTCGTAACAAATCAGGTAATGCCTGGTGTTCAAGACCTCGAACGTCTTGGGCAAATCGGCCAGCAGGCGCTTGGCCATTTCATCACGCGAAAAGGGCTCGAAAGGCTCGTCGTCGCTGGTGCGCTTGACCAACTCGTCCGGCTGTATGGCCCAGATCACGCCGTCCCGGCCCAAGAGCAACAGCCCGCCGTCTTCGGCCGTTATCAATACCCGCCCGCTCTCAGTCATCTCCCGGCCCTTGTGCCGGAAAGTAATTTGATCCATGCCCTGGGCTGCGGCAGTCCAGCCAAGAAAAATAATCAAACCAAGTAAAGTCCAGCAGATATTCATTGCTCTCATCTATTCATTATACATAAATAACCTAGCAGGCACACTCCGAAAAGTAGAAGGCACACTCCGTGTGCCGTCAGCGTAATGTAGCAGGCACACTCCGTGTGCCGTTGTGAACCATTATGATTCTCCCGATTTTTCCGGTTATTTCGTGCAAATAATTCGGGGCGCCATGTGAAATGCCGCCCAGGCCAAAGCGGCGAATATGAGAATCATCGCCAGGCAGATGCCGGCCACCTGGTCCTCCACGCCATAGTGCAAAAGGCCGAAGATGCGGATGGAAAGGGTCGTCACTCCGGGCGGCACGACAAGAATGCCGGCCGCCAAATCGCCCAACGATATCGCCAAGGCCGCCAGCCAGGCCACGGCCGCCGCCGGCCAACGCATGGGCAAGGCGATCCGCCACAAACGCGTAATCGGCCCGGCGCCGTCGATCATCGCGCTTTCCAATAATTCCTTGGGCACGGTCTGCAATGCGTGCCACATTATCAGAGTGGCAATCGGCAGGCTGCGCAGATAAACCGCCAGCCACGGGGCGAGAATCGAATGATCGTACAGCCAAACCAGTCCCGGCACCTCCGGCCGGTTCAACAGGCGGATGATGACGATGCCAAGGATCGGCCCGGGCAGGGCCAGGAGCACAGCAATGATTGATATTATTATTGCAAATTTAAAATTGCAAATTGCAAAATGCATATTGCTCATAAAGCCGCGACGGGCACCAATCGAAGATTGGTCGGTCGCGCTTTGTGGAATGCTTCTTCTGCACTCCAAGCCAACGGAACCGCCGTTAGTACCGCGGCCGTGGCCGATAACATGCCGATCAAAAAGGACCAGCCCAATTCACGGCGAAAATTGCCGGGCGCGGCGCAAATCATTTGCAGGCACTTGCTTGGGGAAAAAGATCGAATCCGCCCGGCTTCACTTTGTGTCACCACGACTCCGGCCTTGTACATCAGGCTTCCCAAAGGCACGCCCACCAAGAGCAAAAACAACAATATCGCCGCTAAAAGATAAAGGTATTTCCATCGGCCCAGTCTAAAGGTCCAACTTCGCCGCAAACCGAGCGGCCTGCGCCGGGCGACAGACCGAAGCACAGCACCCAAGCACCGATTATAAGCAATGCCGTAAGCGTCACGCCCAGCATGATCGAGGGCGATGCGGCATCCAATTCCGAGGCCGTGGCGGCGGCCTGGGTGTAAACTTCCTCGGCATACGTGCGGATGCTGAACAGGTCGGTCACGGTCATTTCGCCGGCCGTTATAACCGCCGTCCAGACAGCGGCCATGCCCACTGCCGGCAGCGCCCGCGCAGTGAAACCCGGAAAAAAACCTGCCTTGCCGACCCGTCCAGCAATGCCTGCTCTTCCAGTTCCGGCTCGATCAACTTGAATCCTATGCCCACAATGCCCACGACCCAAGGCAGGGCCGCCATGCTGTGGATCCAGATCGCCCCGCGCCAGCCCGCAAGCCATGCCGAGGTGTGTGCCGCCAAGGTGAACCAGCCCTGGTCGCCGAACCCCGCCTGCCAGGCCCCGGCCTGCAAATACAAGGGCACAAAGATCATCACGCCCAAAAGAGCCAAGAAAAACTTCCGGCCAGGCAAATCCGTGCGCCAAAGCAGCCAGGCCAGCAGCGTTCCCAACGGCACGCTTATAGCGCACACCGTCCCGGAAAGAAGCAAAGTGTTCCAAAGAAGAGAAAAAGTGCGTGCATCCACAGTTTAGCCCGGTCGCTTGCGACCGGAGTTTCTGGTAAATCAATTATGGAAACTAAAAGTTTAATGAATTGCGAAACCGCGGGCATTAACACTTATTTATAGTTATAGTGCGAGATAAAGCCGCGACCAAAACCCCCGGTGTATTCACCGGGCTAAATATGATCCTTAGTTCTCGTCCGTGCCGAGGAGTTTTTGCTCGACCTGGTCGGCCTGCCAGGCGATGGCGGCTAGCACTTTGCTTACTTCCAAGGCGCTGATCGTATCGGCCGGCTGGTTGGTTTGGAGCACGACCATTTGCTTGCCTGCGATGTCTTTAACGGCAAAGGCTCCGTGAATGGTGGAGGTATTGTATTGCAGCAAGGCGGCGGCGTTTTTTTCCAAAAACGGCCCGCAAACGGACCAGTAATTGACGATCGCGTTGCCTTCTGCGTCTTTTTGGCCGAAATCGACGGTCACGCGTTGTTTACGCAGGGGGCCGACAGGGATGGTAATTTGCATACTGTCGCCGGATTCTTCGATTTTATATCCGGCGGCTGTGGCCACGGTGCGCACCACGGCTTTGGGATCGGCCACGGCGGCTTGCAGGTTGGCGAAATTTGGTCCCACTGCCATTCCAGCGGTGGCGCCGGCAGCGCCCGCTTGTGCAGGGGCCGGTCCAGCGGTGGAAACGCCGCCGCCGGCCATGGCCTCTCGGATCAAGCCCGGCATCATCATGCCGAAACCCGCCCCCATGCCCATGCCCAATGCGCCCTGTCCCAGCCCGGCTCCGCCGCCGCTTTGCTCGGCCATTTTGGCCATGCTGTTGGCGGCTTGGAACTTGAGAAACGCGTTCAGATCGCCCACCGCGCCCATGGAGCTGCGGGCGTCGATGGCCTTTTGCACCTCCTCGGGCGGAGTGATGGCGTTGATGAAAAAGTCGACCAATTCCAGGCCGTATTTGTCGAATTCCTGGGTGACCTTAATTTTAGTTTGGCCGGCGAGTTCGTCGTAATGGCCCGGCAGGTCCAGGACCCCGCTTTTCAAGGCCCCTAAAATATCGGCCAGGCGGGAGACGATCAAATCGCGGAAAAACGAGGTCGCCGCGTCGGTGGTGTATTTCCCCTGTGTGCCGACCAAGGTATTAACCAAAAGCGAGGAATCTTTTACGCGGAACGAATATTTCCCAAACCCCCGCAGCCGGACCATGCCGAAATCCTGATCTCGGAACGAGATCGGCTGCATCGTGCCCCATTTTTGATCCAGGAACGTCTGCTTGCCGATGAAATAGACCTGGGCTTGGAATGGCGATTGTTCCCAGGGAATGGTCAGCAGCCGGGTAAGGATGGGCACATTGGCCGTAACCAAGGTATGCCTGCCCGGCCCGAACACGTCGAGGGCCTTGCCGCCGCGGAAAAATACCGCCTCCTGGTTTTCCTGGACGATCAGTTGCGCCCCGATCTTGATGTCGGCCGATCCATCGGGCGGAATTCGTTCGACCAGCGATTTGTTCTCCTTATCGAAGAACTGGATGACTTCCAATCGAATGCCCATGATATATCTCCGGATATATGAGTTATCAGTTGTCAGTTTTCAGTTATTAGCGGACCTTGCGAAACCGCAAGCGGTTTCAACACATCTAGCATAGCGAACCATGGCGCACGGGGGAAGCAAGGATTAGCGGGCCGCTAAAGTTTCTTCGCCTAAAAAGCGGGCCTATTGGTCAATGAGGGCCATTCGTTGCATGTTTTTGAATTTACCGTTGGGGGGGTTTTCCCAGTATCTTAATCCGCCCATTTTAACGCAATTCCTGGAATGATTCATCTTGGCCTAAATTAGCGACGATGGTATAGTCCCGTCCCGTTTGGCTTTTCTGTACTGCAATCGCACGTGGACTTTATGAAAACGGAACGGCTGCCACTGATGAATGCTGTCGGCAGACAATTACAGACTATTTTCTTGGGCATTACGGCCCTGCTGCTATCGGGTTGCGCCGATATGCCCGCCTGGGTGCCGTTTCAAGGGCCAAGGAGCGATGATTTGCCCGGGGTGGTAACTCCGTCGGCAAAAATTACCCGACTGAAAAAAATGTCCTCCGAGGCCGCCAAGACCGACCAGGAAACCGGGCATCACGTGGTCCAGCAGTTGATTACGGCCATTCGCATCGAGACCGATGCCCTGATTAGAGCCGAAATCATCCGTACTTTGGGCGATTATCCAGACCCGGCCTCCGATCCGGTGTTGAAAGCGGCGCTCAGCGACCCCGATGCCGATGTCCGCATCGCCGCCTGCGAGGCCTGGGGCAAACGCGGAAACGCCCAAGCCGCCGAACTGCTGGCCCCCATGCTTAGCAGCGATGTAAGCCCGGACGTCCGTTTGGCCTCGGCCAGGGCGCTGGGAAAAATCAAGGATCAAAAGGCAGTGACCGCACTGGGCGACGCTTTGGCCGACCCCGATCCGGCCATGCAATACCGTGCTGTTTTGTCGCTTAAAGAAATAACGGGGCAGGATCTGGGAAATAACGTCGATAGTTGGCGGCAATACGTAAAGGATGGACACCCTTTGCAGGCTCAACCCACATCCATGGCCGATCGCCTGAAAAAAATATTTTAGACGTTTTTCGGCATTTCCCCCGCGTTTTTTACTCAACCATGAACCATATCGTTGAAATTGCCGATTTAAGTTCCAGGATCGGACATTGAAATTACCCCTTGGCATCCATTCCTAATAGAATCCCCAGATTATGTACGCTTTGCAGTTGCTCAAAATCGCTAAAAACCGTAGTATTATGTTGGATCGGGAACCGTCGGACCAGTTGCGACTGGTCGTTGCCGATGAGAACGATTCGGCCAGACGGTCTTGCGAGCGCCATGACGAAGCCGAGGGAGATATCGATATGGCCGCTGCGGAAAGACGTTTGCACTCGCTGCACCGAGAAGGACGCGCTATGACCCGGTATCCGCGTACCCAAGAGGACACCGAAACCACCCCAGGCGGCCAGACCATGCACTCGCTACGATTCACCGATCAATTCAGGGGATTGTTCTCGCTGGCCGTCAAAATGACGGCCATGGCCGGCGTCGATGCCATCATTCTGCTCTTGGACGGGCCGGCCGAATGGTCCCGCCTGAAAGGCATGGCCGGCAATGCAAAGGTCATCGTGGCCGCCGATACCGCCGAGCAGCTCGAAGGGGCCAAGGAAACAGGCCTGGCAACGCTGCGGCTGAATATGCCTGAAAGCACTATATACGAACGGCTTACGCAATCGGTCCTGGAGGCCGTGGCCGATGATCTGCTCGCGCCCGGCTCCAGCGTGATTACGCTTTATTCCGGATTCGACGCCGATAGCATCGATTCCCTCAGCCTGATTAACCTGGACGAACACTTAAACCGCTTGACCGGCCGCGACCTTCGCCAACTGGAAACCCGCGTCCCGCTGGATACGCTTAAAATCGTGGTCGATCTGGCCGTGGAAATCGGGCGCGAAGGACGCGAGGGCAAGCCTGTGGGCACCCTGTTCGTCGTGGGCGACGCCCGAAAGGTCCTTAATTGCAGCCGGCCAACCGGTTTCGACCCGGTGCGGGGCTACAGCCGCAAGGAACGCAACCTGGACGATCCCCGGGTTCGCGAGGGCATCAAGGAAATCGCCCAAATGGACGGGGCGATCATCGTTTCGTCCGATGGCGTGGTCGAGGCCGCCTGCCGGTACCTCGATTGTTCCGCGGCCGACGTAACTCTCTCAAAAGGCCTGGGCGCCCGGCACTGGGCCGCCGCCGCCATCTCCAAGGCCACCAATGCCGTGGCCGTCACCGTGAGCCAGACCAACGGCACGGTGCGGATCTTCCACAACGGCGAGGTGGTGCTAAGGATCGAGCCATATCTCCGCCGGCCCATGGTCTGGAAATCCTTTGAGTTCGAGCCGCCCCCGCCCGACGCCAAACCCAAGCTCCGCGGCGACGGCAGCGAGTAAAAAATGATGAAGGATGATTGATGAATGCTGGATGAAACCGCTTGCGGTTTCACAGTCTATGGGCGAATAGAGCGATGGGCGCCGAACATATTCTATGTTTTCGGCCGCCGCTTTACCTTGACCGTGTTCTCACGATTGCCGCCGCGGCCAAGGCAATCAGGAGCATAACGAACGTCTGGGGCTCTGGAACGCTTTGGATATCGCCGGCGGCAAGCGGCCCGCCGGGAATTGGCGCAATAACCAGCGTTGCCCCGGGGCCGAGGGTGAGAGTGGATTGATTGAGGCTGCTTGCGGTAAGCACCGTGCCGGAGCCGCTAATGGAAGTCGAGCCTTGTCCGGCAACGTCGCCCAAGACAGGCGTGCCGCTTATGACCGATAGCGATGCCCCGTCGGCGACGTTTACAGTGGAAACGTCGGCCAGGTCGCCGCCGTCGAGAATCAATTGGCCATGGTTGATGTTTGTCGAGCCGGTGTAAGAATTGTTGCCCTGAAGCGTGAGTGAACCGGTTCCATTCTTTGTAAGCGTTCCACTGCCGGAGATAGCGCCAGCGTAAGTGAGGGAATCGGCATGGTTGAAAACCAGCGCGACGTAGTTATTGATGGATGGGCTGGCAAATGATTCGCCGCTCGTGCCGTTGCCGATGGTAAGCGTGCCACTGCTGATTGTAGTCGTGCCGGTAAAGCCGTTCGATCCGCTCAGGATCAGATTGCCGGAGCCATTCTTAGCCAGCGTTCCGTTCCCGGAGATATTTCCGGCATAGGCGAGGGAATCGGCGTGGTTGAAAACCAGCGCGACGCCGTTGTTGATGGCCGAACTGGCAAATGACTCGCCGCTCGTGCCGTTGCCGATGGTGAGCGTGCCCCCGCTGATTGTAGTCGTACCGGTAAAGCCGTTCGACCCGCTCAGGATCAGATTGCCAGCGCCGGTCTTGGTCAACGTTCCGCTGCCGGAGATGGCGCCGGCGTAAGTGAGAGATCCGGAGTGGTTGAAAACCAACGCGCCATAGTCATTGACAACCGAACTGACGATGGATGCACCGGTCGAGCCGCTGCCGATTTGCAGCGTTCCGGCGCCGATCGTAGTGATGCCGGTATAGGTATTTGCGCCGTTGAGGGTCAGTTTGCCGGCGCCGACCTTGGTCAGGGCGCTTGAGATGCCGTAGATGGTGCTGGAGCCGGTGCCGGAGCTGGTGCCGTTATCCTCGATATTGTTATTAATGATGACGTCGCCAGTCATCGTGGCGACCACCAGATCCAGATTGGACCCGATAGTGATGAAAATCTTGGGTGAACCGCCGATTGTCAGAGTCCCCGCGCCGGTGTTCATCAGTCCGTTGATTGTCAAAACCGTATTGTTGGCTCCCGGTTGTGTGGCGGCACCGCTAACGGCGGCATAGTTGATTGTATTGACACTGCGAGTACTCCCCATCGCATTGAAGATACCGGAGGCCGTGACCCGATAGTTGACTGTACTGGTGTCGCCCGCTGGAATACCGCCGAAAACACCGATGTCGCTTTCAAGGGTAGCACCGGTATAGCCTGCAATAACGCCGCTATTGCTGTAGGCATAGAGTGTGTTTGCGCCCGAGCCGACGAAGGCCCATGGGCCAAGGATGCCGTTGGTGTTGGAGGCGGTAGTCGTAATGTTCCCGGTCGTCGCTGCAAAATTGACCGTACCGCCGGAGTTGCGCGTGACGGCGCCCAAGGCGAGCGTGCCGGAACTGGCGTTGTTTATAGTGGAGGCGCCGGCATTGACGGTCAAACCTGCAAGCGTCTGCGTCGTGGCGGCCGGATACGAGTAGGTGAATGTCCCGCCGCCGACCGTCAAAGCGCTGCTGGAACTTACCTGGCCCGACAATTGGAGCGTTCCGCCGCTGTTGACCCTCAGAGGACTGCCGCCGGTCAGCGTGCCTGACAAAAAAAGTGTGCCGGCATCGACCACCGTGCTGCCCGTGTAGGTATTAGTGCCCGACAGGGTCAACGTGCCTGCGCCCGTTTTGTCGATGCCGCCTATGCCGCTTATATTGCCGCCGATTGTTATATTGCCGCCGCCCGCAGTGGTCTTGATCGTTTGCGTATTCGTCGTGCCGCGGCGTGCTCGTGCACACCTCGGCAGTGAGATGTTGTCGTTGACGGTCTGCAGGTTGGTGCCGCTGTTGATAAGCGATCCGGCGAGCGTAAAGCCGTTTGTGCCCGCCGTACCGGCGCTGATCGTATAGGCAGGCGCGGCGGATGTGAACGTGAGACCCGACACGGCGTACGTGCTGGGCGTCATTAGGTCGTCGGTCAGGCTGGTGCCCGAGGAACCCGCCGCGTCGAAGACCAGTGCGTCGCCGTTGGCGGGCTGCGCGGAGTTCCAATTCGCACTGCCGGCCCAGTTGGCCGAGGAATTGCCGTTCCAGGCGGTGGTGGACGACTTGGCAACGACCGTCAACGCATTGGTCGACTCGGAATAGGTCAAACCGTTGAGATAATCATGCCATATTCCGCTGATTTTCGCGAACCCACTGACACCGAAGGTCGAGCCGTACGTCGTGTTGGCGGCGGTCACCAGCGTCCAAGAGTTGCCGATGTTCGTGACGGCGTTGGTCATATCGAGATTGAATACGCCGTTAAGCAGCACCTGTGTTGCGCTTGAGCCGGTGATGGCGTTGTTCACGCCGTTGGCGCCGATGGCGAACTTCTGGTTCGCTCCGTTGGCCAGTTCAAAGCGGCCGGCGACGTTTATATTCCCGGTGAATGTGTTCCTGGACGAATACAGCCTTACATAGAAAGTGTTGGTTGCTCCGATATTAAGCGTTCCGCTGCCGGTCGCGTCCGCGAGGATGTTGGTGTTGCCTTGCTCGGAGTTGAAGGTTGCCGAGGATGCGATCGTCACCTTTCCCCCAAGCTGAAAGACGTCGGAAGCGCCGCTGTAATGATGCGTAGTTCCTCCGTTAAAGATAAGATTCTTGAAGGATATAACGCCGGTCGATCCCGATCCCTTGAAAAAAAGGCCTTGGCTGGAATCGCCCGAGTTGTTGATCGTAAGCGAATCGCCGCCAAAGTTGAAACTGTACGTCGAGCCTCCAGGCGTGCGGATCGCGTAGTTGCCGGTGTAGTAGTTGGCGCCGGAATGCGCGAAGAACAAGTCACTCCAGCCTGTCGAGCCGTTGAAACTCGATGTGCCAACGGCGTCGCTCGCCGTCAACGACACCGTCGTGGCAGTTGAATTATAGACGGTTGCGGCGAGGCCCATGTCGGTGCGCAAAGCGTACATCATGGCCACACTGCGCTCCATGTCGGCGGATTCGCTGTCGTAGTTCAATCCGTATGGCCAGAAATGTATGGGGTTGGAGTTATTGTCGCCGAAAAGGCGGGACCCAATCCCGTAAAACTGCTGCATTAGCGCGGTCGCCGCCGTTCCGTTCCACCGGCCTTCGATCATAAGTGTGGTCCAAGCGGAGTATGTGCCGGTGCCGAAATAGTGGTTGGCCTCATGCTGTGCGACCCGTTCAGCGGGCCAAGTCCCGCCGAAACCGATGCTGTCCAAGTAAGAGGACTGCGCGGTCGGAATGCCGGAATTATAGTAAACGTAAATGTTATAAGTACCTAGGTCACCGTATGAATTTATGTTGTCGCACACGGCTTGCATAGCAGCGGCAGCGGCGTTCCGCCTGTCTTCGGTGTCCCAGGTTCCGCCGATGTTGTACGTGACCGTCCCGCAGGCAATGCTCGGCATGACCACCGCCGCGAACAACATCACCGCGGCAATGGCGGCCGGCTTCGCCGCGATCATCTTCCATGGTATCGTTATCGTTCTTTCCGCAAAACGGGCAAATAAACATCGAATTTTCCAAAGCCCGATGTCCATAGCATAATCCTCATCCGAAAAAAGATTTCTCTCATTTGGAGCTACATTGTATCAAAATCGAAGCGCCATGTCAAACTTTAGGGCTTCATTCAGGGCTTTTCCAGCCCCATGTCAAAGCGCAGTCCCGCGACGTTGGTGGAGACCAATGCGAAGGAAGAGGGATTAAATTTAGAGATGAAAGATGAAGGATTAATAAAACCGCTTGCAGTTTCGCAATTCTTCGTAATAACACAAATACGCAAATCGAAAATTGGTTGGCCGTTCCAAACCGTTAGCGTTGTGCAAGAGAAGTATCTGGCAAATTTCTCGGAACACTAAACTCTTAATCCCAAATACTGAGCCCTACATCGGCCGCTCGATGGTCAGATCTAATGCGTAGCGTTGATACGGCAGGTCGGCGCGGACCACGGGGGCGGATTGAATGATCATGGCGCCGGTTTTTTTGCCGCCGGAATTGACCGTTTCGTAGATCAGTCGGCTGGGATCGTTGCAAGGGCGGCGGACATAGCCGTAGCGCTCGTTCAAAAAGGAGATAAGCGCCCGGGGATCGCCGGTAGTGCCGCGCAAGGTGATCTGTTCGACCTGCTGGGAAGGGTTGAAATAATACGTCAGCGACCCGGCCACGTCGTTTGGTTTCGTGCCCGTGACCAGAGGCACGCGGTATCCATGCAGTTGCAGCACGGCCAGATCGGTCGATACCCGCGGCCAGCGCTGCAACACCCAGGCCGGCGAGACGTCGAAACGCAAGACCTCGGCCAAGGCCGGCGTAGGCGAACCTTCCACCGACAATTCGGTCGTTCTCGATGGCTGGGCAGACGGATCGGCCGACTTGTCACCGGGCTTTATGACCGCGTTCGCACTGGCCGTTGCCGGGGACGTTGCCGATGTTTTATCGCCCGACGAACCCAGGTGCAAATCGCGCCAGAAATCGGAGGCGCGGAACATGGTAACCGGCCCGCTGAATGCCGCCGCCAACAAAATTCCGATAAAAACAGTCTTCTTAAACATGAGACAAAACCAGGACAAAAAACTATTATCTTTGATCGGCAAAAAGGGCAGGGCGGCTTGCCGGTCGTCGCCTCCGGACGATGCAGATTGCCCAGACAGCAGACCGATTTAAAGAATTACAATCGTCAAATACGGCACACGGAGCGTGCCTAATACAATAAGGAGTGGGCCTAATACAATGAAAAAGCCGCGGCTTACATTCCACATCTTATCAGGTTACCTCTGCTGATAAGTGGTGGAAATTACGCCACGGCTTTGGAAGGAGGTGGAGCAACAATTTGTGGGTTAAGGAGGACAGGCGTCCATGCCTGTCTTAATTACAGTTCTCAGTTTTCAGTATTCAGTTTTAAGTAAGATATTCGGGTGCTGTGAAGTCGGTTTCAGGGTTTTGGTCGATTCACGTAAATAATTGGGGCCGCCTGGCTTGAGCCGACTACCGAATCGTTCTGCTGCAAGCCCGCCGCCACCTGGCCGGCGTCGTTGGTAAAGATATCGTCGTGGGATCCATCCGGTTTGGACTGGGTAAGGAATTTCACGCTGCCGTTTTCGAACAGCACGTTTTGACCCCAACCGCCGTGATTCCGGCTCTGATGATCGGGCCGATCGCTGGGCGAATCGGACATTATGGCAAAGTTGTCGCGGTACAGGTTTTTCGTAGAATAGTACGAACCGTCGCGGGTATAGCCGAGATTGTAACCGTAACTGCCGCCCAGCGTGGGACGCAAATCAACAACCTTGGAACTCGGGGCCAGCTCCAACTCGCGATAAGTTGGAATGCTGAAACTGTTGCGCCGGCCGCCAGATTGGAATCGGGGCAAACAAGGCGGCTGACGTCGGTTATAAGATTGTTCTGCATAAGCACCGGGGCGTAAATGCCGGCCGTCGCCAATTTACCCTGCGCAGGAACCGCGGGAAAAAAGCCGCCGTTGGCCTGGCTGTATTTCGTCAATGCGGAGCCCAACTCGCGCAAATTGTCCTGGCAAGCGGCGCGGCGGGCGGAGAAACGGCTGTTGGCAACTGCCGGAAAGATCAATGACACGGCCGCCAATAGAACGGTGGCGGCCATGGCAATGTCCAACTTTGTCATCCGCCCGACCCAACTGGGCGGAGCGACCTCGGGACTGAGCCTTTTAGATTTTGATATCGCCGTGGCAGGACTGGCGATATGCTCGGCCACAAACCGGCAGGTTCGCTCGGCCAGTCCGGCCGGCGGGTTGTAATTTACCCGCAATGCCGCCAACGGCTCCAATCGCCGCCGCATGAGGGCCAGTTCCTGGCGATACTCGGGATTGATCTGCAATGATTCATCCAGAGTCGCCTGCTCGTCTTCATCCAGAGCGCCTAGTAGATGGCCAAGTAGTTGTTCTCGCTCGGAATCGATCATACCAGCTTTATTTCCCGGGGACTGGCCCGATTTTCGTATTTATTTTCTGGGGATTGTCTTCTTTTTCAAGAGAAATAGAAACCATCCCTTTTTCCCTTTTTACATCATTTTGACAATTTTATATGACTAAATTTTTCGCTCAGCTTTTGCACGGCGGCGTGGAGCCGGCTTTTCACCGTCCCCACGGGTATACCCAGAACTTCGGCGGCTTCGCGGTATTTTAGTCCCTTGAAATAAACCAACAACACCACTTGCCTGGTTTGTTCGGGCAAATCGTCGATGGCGTTGCGCAACTGGCCGTATTGCTCGGCGGCTTCGGCCTCTTCACTCGGCCCCGCTTCGGCGCCGTCGAGCAATTCGACCAAACTTCCCATTTCTCCTTCAATATCGCTTTGCAGGCGGCGGTCGAGGCTGATTATTTTATGCCGCCGGTTGCGGCGCTGGTAGTCGATGGCTTGATTCGTGGCCACCGTATACAACCACGGCCGCACTTTGCGCCCTTCCTCGAATTGATCGCATTTTAGATGAACCTGGAGGAACGTCTGTTGAAACACGTCCTCGGCCATTTCCGCGTCGCCGAGGTAGTGGCGTAAATAACCGTAAAGCTCCTTCTCATATCGCCGCACCAACTCCTCGAACGCCGGCCGGTCCGATCGGGATCGATAATCCAACAACAGTTCTTCGTCGGTCCGGTCTATCAAGGCTTCAGAGCCGTTGGCACGCGGCTTAAGGTGTTCAATCGTGCCGTTAAGCATAGTTACGATTCCATGTAGAAAAGGGTTCGCGCCGGCCAGGGAAAAACTCGGTTTTTCTTTGGCCAACGGCCCTTAACCTAATTCTACGCCCTTTAATTTACCCGATTACAAGGGAAAAGTGTAGAAATAACCCCTTAAAGGGCACTTATTTACACAATTGGCCTCAGAAAAGCATTTTACTATAACGCATTTCCCATGCCTATTCGGCACAAACGGATATAAAATTACCCGTAGTGTACATTTGTGAATTTACAGAAGACCTTCCCCTGGCTTCATTTTAGAGATAGTTGCCGATGATAAGCCCAATCCGGCGTCTTATTTTCCAGGCAGGGATGATTTTGAAACTTTTGCCATCCGTTACACTTCAGTATGGTGCAAGTCTGATTCGGTGGCAAATAAAATATTATTACTGCCAAAATGGCAGTTTGGGAGGAAATAGTAAAATAAGTCTCCATTAATTGTTAAAAAAGCGTCTCATAAACCCCTAATCTAATTGTCCAGCCAAACAAGGAGAAATTCCATGCGCACACTAATTCAATGTCTTGCTCTTTCTTTCGATCGCCGGCACGGTAACGGCCCAAACCACCCGCACCGAAAAGACCAGCCCCGCTATGCCGGCGGAAGATTCAAAACCGAACAGCGACACCGTGCCGGACGTGTACGCGATCGGCGGGCAGTTCGAGCGGATCGTCGTGCTGCGGTTCAAATACCAAACCGATCTGCTCGCCGGCCTGGAGCGGATGGTAAAAGAGCACAACATCCGCAACGCCGTGATCATATCAGGAATCGGATCGGTCACGCAGTTATCATTTCCATGCGGTCAGCAACGTGACCTTTCCGTCGAAAAACATTTACGTGAAAAATTCCGACGGTCCGGCCGACATTACAAACATGAACGGTTACGTGATCGACGGCCGCGTTCATGCCCATATCACTTTGTCCGATCCCGATAAGGCCTTTGGCGGGCACCTGGAATCTGGCACAAAGCGTATTCACCTTCGCCATCGTCACGCTGGGAGTATTTAAAGACGGAATCGACCTGAAACGAGGTTGACGACAAGAATTATCGTTAGATTGAATTAGATTACGTTTAAATATTCGGCTTTGCATGGGATTGAAAAGGATATATATTAGTATATATGAAAAAAAGCGTAGTTGCTATATCGAAACATCCGTGATCAGTTATTTAGCGGCATGGCCGAGTTCTAACTTGGTCACGGCAGCCTGCCAGCAGATCACAGTTCAATGGTGGGAATTCTCGCGAGATTTATATAAGAGGCTGTTTCAAAACCGGCGGCGTTGGAATGCTAGTAGTGCCGCCAACCCCGGTTTTCAACCACCGGGGCGGCAGTACAACTACCGCCCCAACAGGTATTGAAACAGCTTCTAATTTATTCACGTCTGAATTGGTGCTATATGAAGCAAGACAGGGCGATCCACTTCTAGCTAAAAAGCGACTCGATTTTTTGCGCGGCATATCCGAACTCCGAATTACTAACGAAGTTTATGATCTGGCTAACGCTCTACTCCAAAAAGTGCTTTGCCACAAAGGGCCGGAGCGGATGGATTGCACATTGCCGTAGCGTCCGTGCATGCCGTAGATTTTCTTCTGACGTGGAATTGCCGACATATCGACAATCCCGCCACAAAACCCTTAATACGGGAAATCTGTTATTCGAAAGGGTATAATTGTCCGGAGATTTGTTCTCCCTTGGAAATCATGGAGATTGGAAATTATGAAGAATGAAATACTGCAAGAAGTTTGGCGCAATCGCGACGATTTTGCCAGGCAACATAAATACGATTTAAAATCGATGGTCAAAGCATTGCAGAAATCTGAACGCACATGCCGGAATCCTTTGGTGGACAGAAGAATGAAAAAAGCAAAGGTTAACTCAAAATCTATATCCCGTTCGCGGAAAAAAATAAAATGAAAAAAAGTCTAATCATCGCACTCTTCGTTTTGATGCCATGAAGGTAGATTGCATCCCCGCAGACGCCGTTCTCGCGCCTGAACCGATATATGAAGGAAAGCATCTGAGCGAATGGTTGGATGAATACGAAAGGAGCATACCCCGGCCTGAATATGATGGTGATCCGCAGATGCAATTACGCGCTGAAAAGGCAGTACGCAAGATTGGGGAGAATGCAATACCCTGGCTCTTACAGGAATTGAGTGCCAAGGAAGTAACCCATGGAGATGAAATGCCGAAGAACTATTATTCTGGTGAGGCCATAAAACGGCGTTGGCTTGCAACTCATGCATTTACGATTCTCGGATCGGCGGCCAAAAGTGCCGCGCCTAAACTAGTTGCACTGCTTGATGACAAACAAACCAGTTATACTGCCGCAATTGCACTTGGTGGGATTGGGGACGAATCCATACCCCTGTTAATTGAATCACTCGCAAACAAGAACGCGTGTGCCAGAGAAAGCGCAGCCAGAGTCCTTGGACTATTCGGGGCAAAAGCACAAAGCGCAATTCCTGCACTTATTAAGTGTACCAAAGATAGCGACAGTTCCATTCGTGGTTTTGCCACATTTTCATTGGGACAAATCGGTAAAGAACCAGACATCGTAGTTCCGGTTTTAGCCAATAACCTCCAAGACCAAAACCGTTCAACTCGCATCAATGCCGTTTACGCCCTTGGCAGATTTGGCAGCAAAGCCAAGTCAACCGTTCCAGTCTTGCTGAAAGCGATGGAAGAAAATGATTCGGATTTCCGAGAAATAGCTACGAGGGCATTGCAAGAAATCGATCCTGAAGCTGCGACAAAAGCGAGTGTTAAATGATGATAAACCGATGTTCCGCCCCTTCTAACATTCGTACCTCACTTTTTAACTCTCATGCGCCAACCTCTCCAGGCACTGTTGCAAGTATGCTATGCTGTCACGGGCGAGGCGTTCGATGCCTGGGGCAAAATCGAAGACTTCAACTGAGACCCAGCCGCGATAATCGATTTTGCCCAGGGCTTCCAGAATGGGCAAAAAGTCCAGGCGGCCGAAGCCCGGACCTTGGCGGTTGGGATCGTTGGCGTGGATATGGGCCAGCAAGGCGGCGTTTTGGGTGATTATCTCCGGAATCGGAATCTGTTCGGTGGCCATCGCCTTGCAGTCCAGGTGCAAACGGACATGGGGCGAACCGATCCGCTCGATCAGTTCGGCCGTCTCCGCCGCGGTCTGTAAAAAGTCGGTTTCCTCCGGCCCTAACGGCTCCAAGGCGACCGTCACGTCGGTTTCTTCCAATATGGGAAGAACCTGTCCGAAAACCTCGGCGGCATAATCCATTGCCACTTCACGCGTGACGCCCGGTAAAAGACAGCGTTGTTTAGGAGAGCCAAAAACCATCAGCCGGCCACCCAGATCAAAACACAGCCGGGCAAGATCGGCCAGATAAGCGGCGGTTTTACGTCGTACTTCGGCGCCGGGGCTTGTCAGATGCAGGCCCTCGGTCTTGGCCAAGAGCCAGTGCAGGCCGACTATTTCCAGCCCGGCCCGGTCGGCCAGGCGGCGAACTTCCGCCCGTTGCCGGGAAGTAATTTCATTTGCCTTCTCCGCCAGTGTAAAAGGCGCGATCTCCACACCCGAATAACCGCAATCGGCGGCGAAATCAAATGCCTTTTCCAACGGCCAATCCCGGAAGGTTTCGTTGCAGACGGCGAATTTCATAAAATATCTCCCCTCTCTATTTGAGAGAGGCACCCAGAGGGTACCCGGGGGTGAAGGCCTGGCTTAATTACAATCTAATCTATATCAAACAGAACGGCGGGCTTTGATTTTCTCTTGTGCAAAACTTTTTTTGTTTTACCGACTGTATCCAAGCGCCGTCCTTTGTCGGTGCTGGGCACGCTGACCACCGGATCGGCCACACCTTCGAGCGGATCATCGACTTTGATCGCCTTTAAGCGTTTCTTGGTTTGCCGGGCGTACTGCTTGGAAATTTCGTAGCCCAAATAATGCCGGCCCAATTTTTTCGCCACCGCCAAGGTCGTCCCGCTGCCGGCGAAAGGATCAAGCACCAATCCGCCCGGGTTGCTCGTGGCTTCGATGATCCGCCCCAGCAATCGCTCGGGCATTTGGCAGGTGTGCCAGCCCGTCCGCTCCTTGAACGTGCCGCACACCCGGGCGTAATACCACGTGTCTTCGATGGGCGTAAAAGCCTCGGGCGCGTCCTGGGGGCGGATGATCCAGGTGTTGTCGGGCAGGCGACCCTTGGGATTCGCCCGCTTGTCACCATAAACCAGTTGCCGGGCGGATGGCACTCGCAAGGCCGGCGATTCAGCATTGAACGTAAACGACTTCGGATCCTTGACCATGTAAAACAGGTGCGTGTGCGAACGGCTGAAATTTGCCTTGCAGTTCACGCCGAAAGTATAATACCAAACAACCCAACTGCGGCAGTGCATTTTCAATTCTCTTGTAAGAATGACCTTAAGCTCAGCCGCGTATTCGTCGCCGATAGCCAGCCAAAAAGTGCCATTTGGCTTTAGCACTCGGATCACCTCGCTTAGCCACTTACGGCTCCAGTCCAGGTATTTTTCGCTTTCCAGAGTGTCGTGATACTCATCGTACTCATAGCCAATGTTAAACGGTGGATCGGCAAAGGCCAAATCGACCGTGCCGCCGGCGAGTTTTTTCAGCCCGGCAATGCAATCTTCGTTGTAAAGTTCGTCCGTTGGGATCGACACGGCAACGTTCCTCCATGATGTCAAAGGCAGGGCATGAGCGATTTTTCTAATGGAATAATGGTACCAAAATTTTTCTAAGCTACAAGTAATGAGGATTTGTCCAAGAAAATGCGTGATAAATCCAACTGCCGATATATCCGCGGCCAGGGGTTTCGGCTTTACAATCTCATTACCGTTGTGCCGCTCAGGCGGCGGATCAAACGGCGACTTTCCAGCACGCTTATTGTGGACAGGACTTGCGGCATGGGCAGTCCGCTTTGGGCCGCTACCTGGTCGATCGACGTGGGTTCGCCCGCAATAGCCTCCAGCACTTGCTGCTCGACTTCGTTCAAAAGCAATTCCGCCGGGTGATGGATTTCCTGGCCGTTCTGGCGGGTGGCCGATTCCACCAGCGGGCCGAGTTCTTCCAGCACGTCCTCGGCCAATTCGACCAGTTTCGCCCCGTCGCGGATCAGCCGGTGGCAGCCCCGCGACGTGCGGCTATCGACGTTGCCGGGCAGGGCAAACACCTCGCGCCCTTGTTCCATGGCATGACGGGCGGTTATCAGCGCTCCGCTGCGGTCTGCGGCCTCGATGATAATCACTCCCAGCGACATCCCGCTAATCAGCCGGTTGCGCTGGGGAAAAGTCCCGGATAGCGGCTCGGCATGGGGCGGGGCTTCGCTTACAAGCGCGCCGTGGGCGACGATTTCATCGGCCAGTGCCGCGTGTTCGGGCGGATAGATGTTCGCCACCCCGCCGGCCAGCACGGCAATGGTCCTGCCCCCGGCGGCCAATGCTCCCCGATGGGCGGCGGCGTCGATGCCCCGGGCCAGACCGCTTATGATCGTCAAGCCCGCCCGAGCCAGGCTGCCGGCTAAGCGCTCGGCCTGGCGAAGTCCGTACTGCGTGGCGTGGCGGGTGCCGACTATCCCTATGGCCAGGGCGTCTTGCGGCTTGAGACCGCCGCGGACAAAGAGCACGCCGGGCGGATCATAGATCTCTCGCAGGGCGCGGGGATAATCGGGATGCGATTCGGTAAGGATGTCAATGCCCTTTTGGCGGCAAAATTCCATGACCGAGTTGACATCGACATCGTGATCGGCATTGCGGATTTTATCCAGCATTTTCGGCCCAATGCCTTTTACCGCGCGTAGCTCGCTGGGCGCGGCCGCAAGAACGGCGGCCGACGAGCCGAATCGCTCCAAAAGAGCCATCCGAGTCCGCGGACCAACGCCGGAAATCAATGACAGACGCAGCATGTCAAGCAAGTCTTGATCGGCGGGTTCCACATCTGGACTTCCCATTTCGGTCACCGTCAGCAAGATGCTTTCACCGGCCGCGACCATGCCGACCAATGCTTCGCATCGGTGCCCGATGGCGCCTGCCGGACCAAACAGAAATTTCCTTGACCGGTGGCAGTATATATCCAGATGGCATGTCTGCATAGCGGGGAGGATAATCACCTGCATATTTAAGACTCGTAAAACAACGGATCTGGCTTGTCACAGAGATTCTTTACTGGTATAGATAGCCATCATGGGTAGCATAAACCAACTGCTTTTTGTCAAGCGGCACGCCTCGGAATTATCTGCTCCGTATTTGGAGGTGGGATCAAAAGACTACGGCGATACGCAGGATTTGCGAAGCGTGTTTCGCGGACAGGGGGAATATGTGGGGGCGGATATCGAACTCGGGCCCGGCGTGGACGTGGTCTTGGATCTTACCCTGCCGTTTGCCGAAATCGATAACCGGCTGGACGGCCGGCGATTCGGCACGATCTTTTGCCTTTCGGTCCTGGAACACTGCGCGCAGCCGTTTGTCATGGCCGAAAATCTCACGCAACTCCTCTCGCCTGGCGGAAAAATCTGCGTCAGCGTGCCTTTTGCATTTCAGTTTCACGCCTACCCGTCCGATTATTGGCGATTTACGCACGAGGGTATAAAGATTTTATTCCCCCGATTGCATTTCGAATTGCAAGAAGGCGCGGCGACGACTTCCAGGACGGGCGAATTCAAGCCGCTTGACAAGGAACTGGGACTTATCAGTTTCGGCTCGAAATGGCACCGCCGCCAAGGGCATTACTTGCGGGGCATGGTGGCAAAGACCCTGGGCGTGCTGGGGCGAATCGGCATCTTGCGCTGGCTGGCTGGCTATGATTACGTCCTCTCGCCCACCCTGGTGATGATGATTGGAACGCTGCCCAGTGAGAATAAGCCTATTGGGGTTTAATAGACTTCATCGTGGGTACCCGCAGTTAGCAAAAGAATGGCCTCCTGCCCTTCGTATTGTACAAACTCAAAGATAATTCTCAAATCATATCCAACACTACAAGCCCATGATCCTTCAAAATCACCCTTGAGCTTATGTGTTTTAAGACTTGGATGGAATGGATCCTCCTTGAGCAAGGTCAAAGATATTTGCAACTGCTCGGCGGATTTAGAGTTCTTTTTAATCAGCCGTTTTGCTGCGCGGATGAAAGCATTGGATCGTAATAACACCCTGCTCACGATATAATCTCATCCATGATTTGTTGTGTAGTTGCGGGCTTGCAAAGATTTTCGGCAAATTCCTTGCGTGCCTCCTGAATATCCAAAGCCATAAATTTACGAGATAATTCGACCAGCCTATGGGAAATTACATCCAATAGAACTTGTTGTTCATCCAGAGATAGTCTGCCAACCGCTTCTAACACTTCACCAAAGGGCATTGATTGTTCCATGAGCGACACCTTAAAGTAATATTCATATTGATTACCAACAACAATTTTAGCTTCAAAGCTATTATACGTCAAGAAAAGACACTTCTATTTCTCCTGTGGAAATTTACCCTTCCAGCACCGTGCGGACGTCGTCGGGGCGAACGTCCTCGACCAGTTCCACGCTCCCCAGGCGGCTGGGCAGGACAAAGCGGAGTTTGCCGTGCTGGACTTTCTTGTCGTGCATCATGGCGGAGAGGATTCTTTCCGGATCAAGCGGGGGCGCCTTTACCGGCAGTTGCAAAGTTTCCAACAGATTGCGCTGCCGATCGACGAACTTTTTATCAACCCGGTCCAGGATTTTAGCCAGCCTGGCGGCGCAGCACATGCCCATGGCCACCGCCTCGCCGTGCAGCAGGTTGCCGTATCCGGCGAGCGACTCGAAGGCATGGCCGAAGGTGTGGCCATAATTCAGCACTGCCCGCAGTCCGCTTTCCTCGAATTCGTCCTTTTCCACGATGCCGGCCTTCAATCGGCAGCAGCGGGCGATGACATCGACCAGCACTTGTGGATTTTTTTGGTTGATTTCCGCCGCATGGGCCTCGAGAAATTCGAAAAACCCGGCGTCCAGGATCACGCCGTACTTGACGACTTCGGCCAGGCCCGAGCGATATTCTTTTTCGGGCAGCGTTTCCAAGGTGGCGGCGTCGATAAACACGCCGGTTGGTTGATAAAAACTACCCACCATGTTTTTCGCCTCAGGCAGGTTTATGCCAACCTTGCCGCCCACTGCACTATCGACCTGTGCAACCAGGGAAGTCGCGACCTGAAAGAAGCGCAGGCCCCGGGCGTAAGTGGCGGCGACAAATCCGGCCAGATCGCCTACCACGCCCCCGCCTACTGCAAGGACGATACTCTTGCGGTCAGTGCCCAGCTCTAAAAAACCTTGCCACAATCCGGAAGCCAGTTCGACCGATTTGCTCGGCTCGCCGGGCTTGATGGATATCAAATCGGTGTCGATTCCCTCGTTGACCAGGCTTTCGGTGGCCTTGATTGCGTGCAAATCCTGCACGTTGTCGTCGGTGATCACCACGGCATGGGTCGCCCGCCCGCGCGGTTACAAACTTGCCCAACTCGGCAAGATTCCCGGCGCCAATCACTATGTCATAACTCCGCTCGGCAAGATTCACACGCACGGTTTGGGCTGCAGATGACATGAAACAACCTTAAAGAAAACCTAATATTTTTTTTCCGGACGAAAAACTCTCGTTGGGGCGGCAGTTTAACTGCCGCCCCAACTTTGAATTTTAACTTTTTTTCAGACGTTCCAAATCCTCGGCGGCAACGGTAATCTGCCTGCAAAAGCCAGTGTGCAGCCGGATATACGCCAACTCGGCGGCTTGAGCGGGATTGGTGTGCAAAATTTTCTCGATCCGCTCCCGCTCGGCCGGGTCGGATGGAGCATTCTCCAGGGAGTCGGGCCAAATCGTTGTGTGTTCGATTACCAGGGCATCTCGATATGGATCAAAGGCGTTGGGCATAGGATAGGGTTCAGCGGTCAGGGTTCAGGGTTCAGATCATTGGAACAATTATTCTATGTCAAACAGAGGTGGTTGGGCAATTGGGCATTTACGCCCGATCAAAGGGGAAGGCAATCACCTCGGCCAGGTTTTTTGCCCCGGCCACGAGCATCACCATGCGGTCAAAACCCAGGGCCACGCCCACCGCGGGCGGCAGGCCCGACCGCATGGCCGCCAAAAGCCGGCTTTGCTCGGGCAGAGCCGCTTTGCATTCTGCCAAACGGAACCGGTTGTTTTCGCGATTTCGCCGCATCAATTCCTCGGGATCCAAAAGTTCGTTGTATCCATTGGCCAATTCGATGCCTGAAACGTATAACTCGAAGCGTTCGGCCACGGGCGGGTCGCCATCTCGAATGCGGCTTAGCATTGCTTGAGAGGCCGGATAATCATATAAGATCAGTGGACGGTCAAGGCCCAAGTGCAGTTGCACACATTCGACCAATAGCAAATCGAGCCAGCCGTCGCGGTCATCGCTTTTAAGGCTGGCCGGCGCCTGGATGCCCTTCTTCCTGGCGGCCGCCATCAAGGCGGCCGTATCTGAGGAAAACGGATCAATCCCGGCATATTCTATAAATGCTTCGCGGTAGCTGACTTGCCGTGCCGGTCCCGCCCGAGCATCGCCTCGGCCAGGTCGCTAAGGAATTGCATTCCTTCGGCCATGCCATCGCCCGCGCGATACCATTCGACCATCGTGAACTCGGGATTGTGCAAGCGTCCAAGTTCACTTTGCCGAAAGACCCGGGATATCTGGTAAATGGCCTTTGCATCGGCGGCAAGCAGGCGTTTCATGGCCAGTTCGGGCGAGGTTTGCAGCCACATGCGATGGGGCGGCTTTTCCGCGGAGGGTGATATTTCGACATGAAAGGGGTCCAAGTGCCGATCGACCACCGTGTCGGCGGAGAGAATGGGGGTTTCGACTTCAAGAAATCCCTGCGCATGAAAAAAATCGCGCAGACGACGCAGCAAATCGGCCCTCAGCCGCAGATTCTCCCAAGAGGCCGTGGGTAGAAAATCATCGATCATTCTTTCACGCGTTCGATGTACGATCCGGTGCGGGTGTCGATCTTAACCATGTCGCCCATCTCGACAAAGGCCGGGCAAGGAAACTCGGCGCCGGTGTCCATCTTGCAGGGCTTGGTAACGTTGGTGGCGGTATTGCCCTTGGCGCCCGGCTCGCAATATTCCACCCGCAGCACCACGTGGTTGGGCGGCGTTATGCTGATGGGTTGATTGTTATGGAGAATTATGCTGCAAATCATACCTTCTTTAAGATATTTCCAGTTGTCGCTGACCTGCTCGGCCGAAAGTTCGTATTGCTCGTAGGACTCATTGTCCATGAATACGAAATGATCGGCTTGCCGGTAAAGAAACTGGGCCTGGATTTCATCGATTTCGGCGGCATCAAGGCTGTCGCCGCTTTTATACGTGCGGTCCAGGACCGTTCCGCGCAACAGGTTCCGCAGCTTGCACTTATATAGCGCCTGCCCTTTGCCGGGCTTAACGAAATTGCACTCGATCATTAGATACGGATCGCCGTCGATTTGGACCTTCAGGCCCTTGCGAAACTCGCTGGTGTTATAACTGGCCACAATTGTTGTTCCCGTTTTGCTTTCTCATTAGGGTTGGTTATGGTACGATTTGAACTATATCCGAATTACGATTCCCCGCAAGGCCAGCCGTTGAACTATGGCAAGTATAGCATCCCCAATAGATTATCTGGATATGCGGCCGGGATCGACCGCGTGGCAAAAGGAACTGGCCCATGCCGTGCGCGATCCGGCCGAACTATGCCGTCTAGTGGGGTTGCCCTCTTCCACAGCGGAGGCAGCCGTGCGGGCCGCGGACGGAATGCCGATCCTTGTGCCGCGGCCGTATCTCGCCCGAATTCGAAGCCAAGACGTCGGCGATCCGTTGCTTTTGCAGGTACTGCCGCGCGAGGCAGAACTCAGTCCTTCGCCCGGATATACCCCTGATCCGCTGGGCGAAAGTTCCGCCCTTTGCGGTCCAGGCCTGCTCTGGAAATACCAAAACAGAATCTTGATCCTAGCAACTCCAAAGTGTGCCGTCCATTGCCGCTTTTGTTTTCGGCGGCATTTTTTATTTGATAATGCCCTCCAATCCCCATCAAAGTGGGATATGGCATTTCGCCGCATAAATGCGGAACCGTCGATCCACGAGTTGATTCTTAGCGGCGGCGACCCTCTGATGCTGTCTGATGAAATCCTTGCCAAAATAGCGGAAAAGTTCGCACAAATACCGCATCTCAGACGGCTGCGTATTCACACCAGAATGCCAATCGTAATTCCGCAACGGATATGTGATGATTTGATTTCTTGGATTATGGAAACGAGATTAACCACCATCATGGTGGTCCATGTAAATCATCCGGCCGAGATCGACACTGAAGTAGCCGCCGGATTAGGCCGGTTGGTCGAGGCCGGGATACCGGTGCTTAGCCAAGGGGTGTTGCTGGCCGGAGTAAACGATGATTTAGAGGTTCTGGCGGAACTATACGAACGCCTGGCCGATCTCCGCGTAATTCCATATTATTTGCATCAATTGGATCCCGGTGGCCGGCGCGGCCCATTTCGAGGTGCCGATTGCCAAGGGAAAAGCGCTGATCGCTGGACTTGCGAGCAAGGCTTCCCGGCTATGCAGTGCCGCGATACGTGCAAGAGACTCCGGGCAGGGACGGCAAAGAAATCATTGCTTGATTGTAAAAGGAAAAAGCATTTTTTAAAGTAGCAAAGGCGGAAGACCAAGAAATCAGACATTCTTGCCAGTCAAGTCATGTGCGGACGATTTTCCTTACGCGCTCGAAACGCTGAAATACTGGCCGAGTATTTCGGCATCGTCGATATGCCGCTGCCGGTGTTAAGGCCCCGCTATAACATTGCGCCCAGTCAGCCGGTGCCGGTCGTGCGACTGAAGCCCGGCGGGAGAAAAAAATGAACGCGAAATGGTGTTGTTGCGTTGGGGGCTGATCCCCAGTTGGGCCAAGGATGCGGCAATCGGCAACCGGATGATCAACGCCCGGGCCGAATCGCTGGCCGAAAAGCCGGCATTCCGCGCCGCCTTGCGCGGCGTCGATGCCTGATTGCGGCCGATGGATTTTACGAATGGCAGGCGACGGGCCGCAAAGCAGCCGTATTTCATCCATTTCCGCGACGACAGGCCTTTTGCCTTTGCCGGTTTGTGGGATAAGTTGGGAAGGACCGGACCATCGGCGATCGAATCGTGCACGATAATCACCACTGAAGCGAGCGATCTGGTCCGCCCGCTCCACGACCGCATGCCCGTGATCCTGGCGCCGGAGTGCTTACGAAATTTGGCTTGACACGGCAGTGGAAAATATGGATACAATCGCATCGTTGCTGGCTCCTTTTTCCAGCGAGGAGATGGAGGCATACCCGGTCGGTACACTGGTAAATAAAGCCACGAACGACGGGCCGGGATGCATCGAGCCCTTGACTAGATAGGAGAGATAATCTAATGGACGGGGATTATCGGAATTAACAAGGAAGATAAAAAGGGAAATAAACATGAAGGCGGCGATATTTTTTATGCTCTCGATTGCCCTATTATTTGCATCGGCGGAAGAAAAGATCGGCGATTTCGACGGCTCAAACCGACATTGGAACGGTAAAACTCAAAGGCGATGCTCAATTCGACGCCAAAACCAAGCAATACACTATCACCGGCAGCGGCGAAAACATGTGGGCCGGCGAGGACGCTTTTCATTTCCTGTGGCGCAAAACATCGGGCGACCAAAAGCTATCGGCGGCCATTGCCTGGGCCGGCGCGGGCGGACACGAACATCGAAAAGCGGGTTTGATGATTCGCCAAAGCCTGGATGCGGACTCGGCATATATCGACGCCGTTGTTCACGGCAACGGACTGGTATCGCTGCAATATCGCGAACAAAGCGGGGGTACGACTCAAGAAATTCAGGCGCCCGTTCAAGGATCCGGCGGTCATAATGTTGAGACGAAATGGCGATCTTTTCACTTTATCGGCGGCGGGAAAAAACGGCACTTTTAGTCCGGTTTGCAGCAAAACATTGCACCTTCAAGACCCGATATTCGCCGGCCTTGCCGTCTGTTCGCACGATGCGGACGAAAACAGAAACCGCCATTTTCTCCAGCGTTCATCTGGAAAACCACGGCGTGATCCCGGATAGTTCGCAAATTCTGGAAAGCACGCTTGGAAACAATAGACATCGAAACCGGCCGGCGGCAGATCGTCTGCCGCGCAAAACAGCACATCGAAGCCCCAAATTGGTTTCCCAGCGGCGATGCGTTGCTTTATAACAGCGCGGGGAAATTATATTCCATTCCGGTTAAAGGAGGCACTCCGAGTTTGATCCCCACGGGCGAGGCAAATCAATGCAATAACGATCATGGCTTTTCGCCCGACGGCAAATGGATCGCGCTGAGCAACAACACGGTCGATCGAGGTTCCTTAATCTATATCGTCCCCAGCGAAGGCGGAAGACCGAGACTTGTCACAACGCTGGGTCCTTCATATTGGCACGGCTGGTCGCCGGACGGCAAAAAACTGGCGTATTGCGCCCAGCGGAATCAGGAATTCGACATTTACACCATTAACGTCGACGGCTCGCAGGAAACCCGCTTGACCGATCGCCCCCGGCTTGGACGACGGGCCGGAATATTCGCCCGACGGCAAGTATATCTACTTCAATTCCGAGCGCACGGGATTGATGAAAATCTGGCGGATGCTGCCGAACGGCCAACAGCAGGAGCAGGTCACATTCGACGACGATTATGCCGATTGGTTTCCTCACGTTTCGCCCGACGGCAAGCGGATCGTGTTTCTGTCTTATGACAAGTCGGTCAAAGGGCATCCGGCAAATCAAGAGGTAGTGCTGAGGATAATGCCGGCCGCGGGCGGCGAACCCAAAATCTTGACGCATCTTTTTGGAGGCCAAGGCACGATTAATGTTCCTTCATGGTCGCCGGACGGAAAGAAATTCGCCTTTGTGAGTTACAGGCTGATTGAGAATAAGCCCTGAGTTGATTTTTTATGAATATTTTATTTGAAAACCCGCTGCGGATCATATTCATCGGCATTGTTGTCGAAGCCGTCTTGGGCATCGCGCTGTTTCGCACCGGCCGGGGGGCGATCCTTTGGGCAATGATCGGCACGCTGGCCTTGACCGTGCTGGGCGTGATAATAGAGCGGGTGGTGGTCACCGAGAACGAGCGGATTGAAATGACCCTGGACGGAATCACATCCGCCTTGGAGGCCAACGATCTCAATCGCGTGCTGAGCTACATTTCGCCCGGCGCCGTAAAGACGCGCAATCGGGCGGCCTGGGCCATGGGGCGAATCGAAGTGCAATCCGCCCGGTTTTACAGGCTGAATATAACCATCAACCGGCTGACCAGCCCGATGACGGCCAAGGCTGCTTTTTTCGGGCATGTCTCCTATCGCGACAGGCAGGGAGAAATACCCTATAGCAATTACGGTTCGAGATTTATCGTCGAATTGCGCAAGGAAGGAAAAACCTGGGTCGTAACCGGACACGTCGAGGAACAAGAGATGGAAGGAAAAGACAGAGTGATAAATACAGAGTGATGGGTATGGGGTACAACGCTGAGGCACAGTGGATTATCAGCCGGCTTTAGATTTGGTTTTTATCGCAAGAGGCTTTATTCTTATTTCCCGGCAGGCGGCTGGAATTAGGCACAAAAACGTTCTTTGCCGCATAACAAAAAAAACCAATCCAGGCGGCAACGGCACATTGCATCATGCCGAAATAAAACGGGTGCAAAGTGGGGCGGGAAGTAAAAGAGTAAAATATCCACTGGCCGGTGTTTTCCCAGCCGTCGACGGTTCGCCGCCAATCTGTTTCGGTCCTGGGCCGATCGTTTGAGGAGGCATTTGGCACGGGAATTTCGCTGGCCACCCAGCCAAGGGCCAATAATATCGCTAATATCCAGCCGATCCGTTGCACGGCATTGCCCTTATAATTCGGTTCTACGGCATTGATTCCACGGCCATCAGGCACTGGGAAGTTGGAAGAAAACGATCAAACACGGCAAATTAAGGCAATTTTCAAGCCGAGGGCGATACAAGATGGCGGAACCGTTCGCAACCGATTGCCTCATAAGCGATTAACTAGCCTGGGCAAGGGTATCAGCGGACCGCGGTGTGGCATGCGGACATCATTTTTCTCGAAGCCGTGTTGCACATTTACAACGCGCCGTAGAAGTTGACCGGCAAAAGTGGGTACAATCTTCGTTTTTTCCGCCTCAAGATAGGTGTTTGCCGAGCCATAAACCATATCCTACATTTAGTATGTGTGCATGGAATTTCTTCGGGCAGATATAAAAACAGGGAGGTGGTAGTAATGGACGTAAGTCAAATGCAACCTTTCTCAGACCCTTTTTTACGGGGTGTATAAATATCATGGCTAATGCATCGACACTTAAACTGGAACTGAAAAAGATTTTGTCCATGGCCCAACTGCCCGGACTTCCCCAAAGTGCAATTCGGATATTAGAACTATCACAGGATACCATGAATGGCCCCAGCGAATTTGCTATTCCCATCGAGGTCGATCCGGGGTTGGCCGGACAGGTTTTGCGATTTGTGAATTCTTCCTATTTCGGCTTTGCCCGGGAGATTTCAAGCGTCAAAATGGCTATCACCCTGGTCGGCATTCGCACCATCAAAAATTTCGTTCTTTGGAGCGCGGTGTTCAGCTTGATGGCAAATCCTAAATGCGGGCCCTTCGATTTGAAAAGCCTGTGGCAAGATTCCCTTCGCCGGGCATTATTTGCCAGGAAGCTGGCTAAAATCCTGGGCATTAAGGAGGGCGAAGATGCATTTGCCGCCGCCCTGCTACAGGACATGGCAGTACCGATCTTGGCCAAGGAATCGCCGCAAATCTATGTGAAATTATTGGAATCGCGGAAGCATGGCCAGATCCGTCTCTCTTCTATGGAAAACCAGGTTTTCGGTTGGAACCACGCTCAAGCAGGGGGCATGATGGCCCGGCACTGGAATCTTCCCGAGGATTTCGCCAACTTGATAGAAAACCACACCGCAATTGAAAAAATCCTCGAGGACGCTTCTGAAGCACCGGAAAAGGCGGCCGTAACCATGTCGGCCTTTTTACCCACCGTCTCCGACCCGGGGTGGACGGAATGCCAGCAATTAGAATCCTATTACGAAAAAATAAATCCAGGCAATAGCCCGACGATAATCGAGTTATTGAGCCAAGTCGACCAGGAATTCGACCAGTTTGCCCCGTTAATGAAGCTTGCCACGCCGGCAAAATCGCTAGTAGACCGTTACAACGAGGTCACAGCTTCGGCAACGTAAAACCCCGGGCAAACGTAAAAATATGCTCTGCCACGAACATAGAGCCGCGCAGCCGGGTCCTAACATTGGAAGGCAAAGGAGCCGCCCGCACGGCTCGTTTTGTTAACGGAAAAAAAGCTTTGCATGTTTGTAAAACCTTAAAAATCATGCACTTCCCGAATGTCCACCTGGCAAGTGAACTCGATTTTTTTACGTTAAAGCCTGTAATTTCAATAGTTGCTGCCAAAGTTTGATCATAGTTTTGGGTTTTACTGATGTTATGCGTAAAATGATATGGAAGGGCCAAAAAGATTTTGGTATTGGCATGAAAAGGGCTATATTCGGCATTGGAATTAATCGAAAACAAGCAGCCTCCCAAGGGCAAGTTTCCGATAATTGACAATGCAGCCTTCCAATGGAGTGCACTCGCCGTGAACGCCCGAAATTACATCCGCCGCGGCAAGCTCGAAAACGAGGCCGCGGGATACCTTGAGTTGGGCATGGCCCAACAGGCGATTTCCACTCTCTCGCGGCTGGGAGACCAGTCCGCACTGGATGCCAATGGTTTGTTCATCCTGGGTGAATCGTTGCGATCGCTCAAGCGTTTCGAAGAAGCCATAAAGCCTTTGCGCCTCGCGGCCGAAATGGCTACCAACAACATCCAAGTGCTTTTGGCGCTTGGATGGTGTTACAAGCGAACCGGCCGCCTCGATTTGGCCATCAATACCCTGGAGCAAGCCCTGGCAATCGAACCGGGTGAGCCGCTTTTGCGCTACAATCTGGCTTGCTATTTCAGCCTGGCTGGCAACAAGAATCGTGCATTGCGCTATCTCTCGCAAACGTTGTCGGCCGCGCCGGACTACCGCCGCTTGATCGACGATGAACCCGATTTCAACCCTATCCGCCAGGATCCCGACTTCCAATCCCTTTGCCGGAAAGTGAACAAAGGATAGGTTCACGGACTCAGTACGACACCCGGTGCGCTCACCGGGGGCTGAATATGGACTTTGGGTCCCGGTCTTTCAAGCCATCAGAAATTGTAGGCGATCGAAACAAATCCTCCGTGCAGGATCAAGTCGCTGTTTTTGTCGATTTCGGCAATGGCGGGAATGTCCACGATGTAAAAGGGAATTTGCGCGTCGGCCAGCCCTATGCTGGAGACCGCCACCACGCGATATCCGATCTGCGCGCTCCACTGCCGGGCGAATTTCCAATCCAATCCCACGTCTATTTGAGTCAGGAAGGATATCGTGTCGGTCGAGGAGTTGACCGGATACGTTCCCGGCACGCCGCTTGTACCGGTGGTGGCTATGCTGCCGTTGCCCAAATAGGCCTGGAAGTTGTTTGTGATGTGGTTGTCATAAATACCCACTTTCGGCGCCATGAAGAAGCGGAAGTTATTGCCTATGCAATAGCCGAGCTCGAAGCCGAGTTGGGGACCAACCAGATTGTTGGTTATTCCGTCGCTGAGGTAGGCCTCGTACAATCCGCCCGCTTCACCCCAGTAGTGATAAACCGGGTTCAATGGATCGGGAACCTGCGGCCCTGCCAACGAACCTAAGCGCCATGATTCTTGGAAGCGGAAATAACGCACTCCCATCGACCATCCCAGGTCCCAGGGCGAGTCCTGCCCATAGCACCATTGGCCGCGGACTACATTGATTTCCACGTTGTGGACTTCATCCCTGCGCCACAGTCGATGTTCGGAGGCGTTGTCGAACCAAGTTGTGCCCGGCGTGCCGCCAAATTGAATATCGCTGATCCGCAATGGCTCGCCAACCGTGCCGTAAGGGTTTGTGGGACTAGGGGGGCTTGTATGAGAAACAAAACTATCCATATTGCCCAAAGTCCAATACGAGGCTTCCAACGCCCAAAATCCGGCATTACAACAGTTATTGCAACAATTATTGCAGCAGCAGAATCGCCGGCCAACGCGGACTTCACCGCCCCATTGCCAACTGAACTCATCGACCGGATAATCGTTGTGCGGCAAGTTTCCGGTTTCATAAGTAATGTATACCTTGTTGGGCCGGTCGCGGGTCATTACCAGTGCCGGTTAATCGATCCGTACCACAGCGAGGCCTCGGTGCATGAGTCGAAACATAGCCGCAGGCCGATTGCTCGTAGTGATTCGTATACGGCCTATATACGCCGCATTGGCCAGCGTAAGGCCCGTAACCATCGCAAGAGCCGCCGCCGACCGAAGAGCATTGTCCTTGTTCGGCAAGCATCTGGTTCATCACGCCGGGAGTCTGTGGAACGCCAGGCGCAGGTGTCGGTTCAAGGGGCTTTTGCGGGGCTGGCGCCTGCATTACAGCGGCCGATTGCTGAACAGGCACGCCCGCCGGGACGGTCATTACCGGTTGCACATTGAGGGCTGGGCCGGCCCGACCTGATCGGAAGCGGCTGTATAATACGTGGGAGGGAATATGCAGTCGTGCTATATTGCGGTCCCATTTGACTATACGTGGCAACAGGCTTTGTAGGCTGCACTTGTTGGGCCGTATATGCAGACGGGTATGCAGGCGTAGGTTGACTAGCATACGATTGTACGGGCTGAGCCGTAGATATTGGCGTTTGCTGAACCGAATATGGCTGCATAGATGGCTGCATGGACGGTTGCATGGATGGTTGATATGAAGGCTGAATGGACCTTTGTGCCATGTAGCTCGGTGGTGCGGTATAACCGGCTGAAGGGGACGTATAACTGCTTGATGGGACCATGCGGTGTTTGCTGCGAACCGGCGTTTGCTGCGGCATTTGAATTGGGTCTGGAGAGCCATACAATCCATATTGCCCCAACGCTATTGTGGCATAGCCGGCCACTAATAAAGAAAAAAGCATATTCGGAAGAGTTTCATACCAGACTCCTTTCCAGGGTAATATACCGAATCGGTCTACTCGTTAAAAAGCATCGTCTCGGAAAGGGCGGCATATTCGGTTAAATATGTTCAAAGTGTTATTTTTAATCTACGGAATGCCAGGTAAACAATGCCAACAGTGCCGGATAATTTTTGCTGAAACCCCCAGCATGGCATTTCAAGGCAATCGGAAAAGTTCAAAATCCATGCATTGCAATTGCGTAAAATGGGGTAAAACAATCCCAATAAAACAATCTACGGCCAGTTGGATAAGATCAAGCTAGATAGAATTTAATGCTGAAACATTCAGTTCGATGCATGATGTCCATGAACAATCCGTAGACTTCAAGCAGCGGAATATGCTATAATTTCTCCTGGTATTCGGCTAAAAATCGCCCTATCCGCAAGGGTAAGTATAGGTAAAATTCCTAACGAACAGCCTAAAAGCCGACATTTATCATTTAACACAACTCCATATCAAGTAATATGTTACGATATCTAACCGCCGGCGAATCACATGGTAAAGCATTGGTGGCTATCGTAGATGGCTTTCCGGCCGGGGTGCAATTAAACACGGATTTAATCAACGCCGAACTCCGCCGCCGCCAAGGAGGGTATGGACGCGGCGGTCGACAACACCTGGAAAGCGATCATGTCGACGTGCTTAGCGGAATATGGCGGGGCATTACCCTGGGCAGTCCCATCGCACTGATGGTGCCCAATAAAGACTACAAAATCGACCGCATGGATGACCTGGATCGCCCTAGGCCAGGACACGGCGATCTGAGCGGTTCGATCAAGTATCTTAGTTCCATCCGGGCGATCCTGGAGCGGGCAAGCGCCCGGGAGACCACGGCCCGGGTCGCCGTCGGGGCATTGGCCAAACAATTATTGACTCCGTTTGGGATAACGGTCTTCGGGTATGTAATCGAAGTAGGACCGATTGTCATCCGCAGCAAGCCGGGCACCCTGGAAGAGCAACGGGCACTGCGCGATAGCAGCGAGTTGTATTCGCTCAATCCGGATCAAGACGCCGAAGTCAAGGCCTTGATCGACCAGATGCGCAGCGCAGGCAACACGCTGGGTGGCGTGATCGAAGTCCGAGTTGAGGGCGTGCCGTTCGGCCTGGGCTCGCACGCGCAATGGGACCTGAAACTCGACGGCCGGCTGAGCCAGGCGATAATGGCCACCCAGGCCATCAAGGGCGTGGAGATCGGCCTGGGATTCGGCATGGCGCGCGCCCGGGCTCGGAAGTGCACGACCCGATACATTACGATCCCAACCAGGCCGGCACGCCCACCCTGGGATTCACCCGGCCCACGAACAATGCCGGCGGATTGGAAGCAGGCATGAGCAATTCGCAGCCGATTGTAATCCGGGCGGCGAAAAAGCCCATCAGCACGCTGGGCCAGCCGCTGGAATCGGTAAATCTCAAAACCTTAAAGCCAGAGGCGGCCTCCTACGAGCGGAGCGATCTTTGCGCCGTTGCCGCAGCCAGTTGCATCCTGGAAAACGTGGTGGCCTTCGAGATCGCCCGGGCGATGGTCGACAAATTCGGCGGCGACAGCCTGGAAGAAATGCAGGCACGATACAGTCTTTTCCACGAATTGGCGAGAAAAAAATTATCCGCGAAAAATAAATAAAACAACACGGAGACACGGAGAACACGGAGGAGAACGGAAATATTAATAATTTGCTATCCCTATGCCAAGGAAGGAAATAATGGGATTGCTAAAACATGAAAATCTGACGGAATCCATTATTGGCGCTGCGATTGAAGTTCATAAAGAACTGGGCCCCGGCTTGATGGAATCGGCGTATGAAGAATGTTTGTGCCATGAATTAAGCACTCGAAATTTACCTTTTCAACGGCAAGTTCCTTTGCCCGTTTGTTATAAGAAAATCAAATTGGATTGCGGTTATCGCATCGATATACTTGTGGGAAATACCGTTGTTCTTGAATTGAAGTCTATCGAAAAGATTTTGCCTATTCATGAGGCCCAACTAATTACATATTTAAAATTGAGCAACATGCCGGTTGGATTATTAATCAATTTTAATGTCCCTTTACTAAAAGATGGTATATTGCGTCGAGTAAATTAACTTATTTCAGTTTTCTCCGTGTCCTCCGTGTCTCCGTGTTGTTTTATAATGAAGGCGAACAAGGATGTTCCGATTGCACGATAAAACGCGGCGGCGGATTTGCCTGGCGGGATTCCTCCTGTTCTGCATAGCGCCCGTCCTTGGAGCGGCCGCCTGGTGCGCGATGCGGCATTCGCCCTGGGCGGCTCAAAACGAGGCTACGTGCCTGGGCCGGCAACTGGGGCTCGAAGTCCGCCTGGGCGGGATGAAAAACCTGCGACCCGGCACGGTGTTGTACGAAGGTTTTGAACTGGCTGATCCTGAAACTAATCGATGCCTGTTGCGCTGCCGGCTGCTGGAAGTTCGATGGAAGACAATCGCCGACGAACAAGGCGGATGCAAACCGATGCTCGAAATGCTGGCTTGGCAGCCGGAGATCGAAACCGCAGGGCTA
The DNA here is from genome assembly GCA_963838495.1 of Pirellulales bacterium. GTDB lineage: Bacteria > Planctomycetota > Planctomycetia > Pirellulales > Thermoguttaceae > JBEKIK01. The sequence continues at coordinate 226,228 of CAWIRC010000004.1, forward strand.
CGGCAGTTGGGCGGCCTTTTGCAGCGGGCCATGCAGGGCCAAACGGGGCGCCCGGCCGTGGACCTCCGCGTTTCGGCCAGGCGAATTAACCTTGTGCCGGGCCCGATTCACAAACCTTTACCGGCGTGGAGGGAATTTTCGATAATCTGCCCGGCGGCGTGCAGGCCATAGTCACGTTTCGCATTCCGGGTATGGACATGGCTGAGCCGGCAAAAATCCGCGTGGTTCGCAACCGCCAAACCAGTCCGCCGTCAACCGGATACGAATTGTCTACCGGCGACGGCTGCCTGCCTTGCGAATTGCTTGCCGCCGGTTTGCCCGAGTTGGGCGGACTTGGCTCTCGGTGCCGGTTCCACGGCTCTATCTGGGCGAAACAGGATTCCGGATCTCAGGCCGCCGGCAATTGGTCCGGCGAGGCGACCGGACAACTTTTGGGCGTCGATTTGGACCGCCTGGTAAGCGATCATTTTCCACACAAATTAAGCGGCACGGCCGACGTGACGATCAAAACCGCCGGATTCAAACACGGCCAGCTGGAAGAAGCCTCGGGGACGATAACTGCCGGGCCGGGCATCATCAGCCGCTCGCTCTTGCTCTCGGCAGTCAGGCATTTGCAGCTTACAAGTGGAACCGACCTCGATCTGCTGGGCGACCTGGTGGCTTACGATCGCATGGAGATGAACCTGTTCATGGATGCCCGGGGCTTGCAAATTCAAGGTCAATGCTCCTCGGCCAGAGGCGGCCTGTTGCTCGCCGCGTCCGAGTCCCAATTTAAACCGGCGGCAGCGATGATTCAAACCCTAGTGCCAGAAAGCATGGTCCAAGTGCCCGCAACAGACCAGACCGATTGGCTGGTCGCCCATCTGCCCATGCCCCAAGCAGTCGCCCCGCAAACCCGCGAGGCAACGGTGCCTTCCGGTCAATTGCGATTGCGGCGAGAATGAAATTAATACTATCGAATATAGGTATTCGCAATTAATTGAACTAGATTTTTCATGGCGAAATACTTTGTGCAGCAGTGGTGGTTTCCAGTCGGTAGCGGATGGTGGCGGCTAGGATGAAGATCCAGTTGATGAACACCGCCGTGCCCACTTCCCATTGTCCGCCTGCGCCGGAGGCGTAAGAATGCAATCCGCTGCCGAGGAAGAAATTCACGCCGTACCAGGCCATCAGGATCGCGGTGGCGCCGAGCACGGAACCGACTGCCAGGCCGAAATTGCCGGACCAGCCCGCATATCGGCCGTGCAAGACGACCATGTAGACCAGCAGCGACACCAGGGCCCAGACTTCCTTGGCGTCCCAACCCCAAAACCGCCCCCAGGCCACGTCGGCCCAAAGCGCGCCGAGGATCGTGCCTGCCGCCAAGCAGGAGCACGGCCACTTGCGTGGCTTTATAGATAAAACCGGCCAAGACGGCGCAGATTTCCGGCGGCAGTGTGGCACTGGCTTTGCCAGTGTGATAAGTGGAGCTGGCTATGCCAGAGCGAACGAATCTGCCGGGCGGGGCCGACTCGGCATCGGCCGGCTGATAATCGTCGGCCGGCAACAAGGACGGCGAATCGGCGTCGCGATAACGTCCGAAAAGATAATATCCCAAGGAGACATTGCCCAATCCCCAGGCCAATGCCCCGGCCCCGTAGCTGGCCGTGATCGTCAGCACGTGGACAAAGAGCCAGAAATTATCGCGGAGTATAGGTCGTGGGCGATTCCAGGCCTTTGTGCATTATTTCGGGCGGGGCGAAATAGGCCACCAAGGCCGCTAAAAAACACACAGCCGCGCCGGCCAGGGCAAATGCCTTGCGATCGAGAACTTGAGCCAGAAATTCCCGCCGGTCTTGGCGGAATCATCGTCGTAGGGGATCGTGAAACAGGCCCATCGCCAACGCGGGGAAAAGGCGTGGCAAATAATACAGGCCGACAAGCAGCACGCACCAGCCTGCGATCCAAACCATAAGACTGGCGACTGTGGGAAACGATTCGCCCAAGTTGGTTTTAGGCAGCAGGTTGAAGTATCCGATTCCGGGTTTGCCGGGAAAAATCACCAGTTTTATAAATAGCCAATAAGTCAATCCGGCGCGGACAATTAAATTCAGCCACCGGACGGCGGCAACGGGGCAGATTCGACTTGAGCGGCAGAAGTTGCCTTGTTTTTTTGCCGATGTAAAGAAAATTTCAAGCCCACAGGCAAAGAGGTCAGTCGCCAGGCAAGTTGCCAGCCCGGCCACACGATCGGCAAGAGCGTGAACCAAAGCCCCAGCACGGCCACGCACAGGGCCACGAAAACGGTGGTTTCGAACATGCCGGTTAAGGGGACCAACCCGGTTATGTACCCGCGCAGGCCGAATCCGAAAAGCGTGATTGCTTGAGCGGCCGCAAGCACGCCGATTCCAATCCAAAACAGCGGCTTGCGAAAAACTCCCACGGCCACGGCCAAAAAAACAAGTGCAAAAAGGCTTAACAACCAGGACCAGAGAAACGGATCGAGGGAATTATAAAAAACCTCCAACCCGCCAAAACCTTCGGGCGGATAAGCGGTCGAGGCAAGCAGGTTTTCGTCACGATGCACGACCGGCAGGCGGCGGCGAAGCGGCTCTACCTCGGCGCCGAGGCGACGCAAGGCCGCGGTGAATTCATTCATGGCCGCCTGGAATTTTTCCGAGCGTTTGGGATCGCCGCGATCCTTGTACGCTGCGGCCAGGATCGGCAAACGAGCGGCGGACCTCTTGCAGGCCGGCTTGCGGATAAGAATGCAGCAAACTATCGGGAGCGGTAAGCAGGGCTTGCAGGCCGAGCCATGGCTGGGCGTCGTCGTCGGGCGTGCGGTTTTCCTCAAGCGCGCCGGCATCCAGGGCGGGAACCAGGCGCAGTTGGCCGCCGTCGTCGTACAAGGCAAGGTGCATCTGGTCGGCCTGATGCATCAAATCGGCGGCCAGGGCGGCCAGGATTTTATCGTCTTTTTTCATCAATTCGCCGCCCAATTGTTCGGCGGCCTGGTGGAACGACGCCGCGGCCGGCTCGGACTTTTCCAGGGAAAACTCTTCGTCATGAACCTGGGCAATAAGCCGCATAAGCGATTCGTTGAGCTTTTCGATCAACGAACTGTTCGGATCGTCCTGTTTAAGAGCGCCGGACTGGCGCAATTCTCCGGCGAGCTTTTTCCAGGCATCGGCGGCCTTTATCAGCCGGGCTGTGAAACGCCGCGGCATTTCCCGGCCGGATTGGGGATTGTACGTCAGATTGCGATAGCGGTCGTAGGCCTCGATCAGTTCTTTCACCCGCTTGTCTACGCCGCGGAGATTGAATTTCGCGCCTTCGTTTTCCGCTCGAACCTGCAACTCCGCCCAGCGCCGGCCGAGTTCGGCGGAGTTTTCCACTTGTCTTAGCGACGCATAACGCAAGCGCCGGCCTTGTATGTCGAACAACGGCAGGCCAAGCACCTCCTGGCGCAATTGTTTGTGCTCGGCGACCAGGAAAGGCGTCTGTTCCCATTTTTCCGGCTCGACCAGCCAGCTAAAAAGCAATTCCTCGGGCGAGAATTTCCGCGGGGCATCGCCGGGAAACAGTTTTTTAGCCTCGGCGTATTCAGGGGCATCGGCGTCGCCGGGCAAGGCGTCAGCCAGGCACAGCGCGGGATTCGTGCGGCCGCAAATGGCTTCAACAGTGTTTCGGGCGAATGTATCGAGGGGCATTATCCGCCCGCCCTCGAAAACCGGCAGGTTACGCCAGGCGGTCCAATCCAGGGCGTCTTTTTCAGCGGAAAAAGAAGGGGAGATTGCCGCAACGGATAAAACCAAGGCAAACAGAAGATTTCCTGATAGATGTTTCATTGACGGCGGATTGATAAAGTTCCCATCTTTCTATGAAAGAGGGTACATTGTATTCACAATATGCAATTCAGCTTAAACTGAACTCCGAATCCTGTCCACTTTATTCCGGCAGGGGCTGGTCCTTGGTTTCCGGGGCGAAGGGCAGGGCGATCAGTCCCACTAGGAATATCGCGCACATGGTCGCGCCGGCGTAGCGCATCGGTTCAGGATAATTTACAAAAACTTTACTGCTCAGCAAGCCTATGGTCAAAGGGCCGATGGCAGCTACGTATCGGCCGATGTTGTAGCAGAACGAGGTGCCGGTGCTGCGCAGCCGGGTGGGGTACAATTCGGGGAAGTAGATGGCGTAACCGCCGAAGATCAGGAAAATGCTCCCGCCCATCAGCGGCGTCATCCAAAGCACGTCGATGGCGTTGTTCATATAAAGGAAGGCGATCGCGGTGCTCACTCCGGCCATGAGGAACGAAACGACAAAGGCCCAGCGTCGCCCCAGTCCGCCGGTGATATAACTGAAGGCGTACGCCCCGCAAAATCCGCCGATATTGAACAAGATCGAAGTCCAACCGGCCCAGGCGCCGGCGAGTCCCTTGAGTTTTTGCTCCCGGTCGAATATTCTCTTGGCATGTTGCGAAATATCCATGCTCGATTTTTCGGCGGGCGGAGTTAAAAAGGCCTGTATGCGCTCCCGGCGCCGGTCGGTTTCATTATCCGGCAGGGGGCTATTGTTCTCGATAAAGGTAATGATGGAATTTTCAGATATTTCATCGCCGTTTTTTCGCAGGGCAAGGATTGCCGCGAAAACTTGTTGAGTATCTTTCGAGCCGGGCTTTTCACCCAGCAGGAATTTTGGCTGGATTTTATCGAGTGATTCGCCGGTCAGTAATGGAGATGCGATAAGCAGCGAAAGGAACTGACGATCTTTTTCGGCCTCGCCATTTTTACGTTCTTCATTTTCATAGGTTTTGCGGAACACGGTTTGAGTCAGGTCGACGCTGAAAAAGCCTATTCCCCAGAGCCCGATCACGCCCGTGGAGGCCAGTATCATGCCGATGATGGTGTTTTTCCGCCAGCGCGGGTTGCCGAAAAGTTCTTTCAAGGAACCGGCCTTTTTTCTTTTTACGCCATCGGCTACCGCTTTTTGCCAGCTTTCCGGTTCTTTCAGGCTGCGGAACACGGGAATCGCCAAAAAAGCCGGCAACGCCCCGATGGCCAGCGTCCAGCGCCACGACGACCCAAGTGAGATCGCACTAATCTTTTCCAGGTGGCTGAAACCCATGCCGATCAGGCCGGCGGTCACGTTGCCCAGATTTGCCATAGCCTGGAGAAAGGCCAGGGCCTGCGGCCTGACGTGGCTGGGCATGTATTCGGCCACCAGGGCCACGCCCACGGAAAACTGTCCGCCGATGCCCAGTCCGCACAGGAAACGATATAGAATAAAATCCCAATAGTTGCGTGCAAAACCGCTTATGCCGGTGAATATGGAATAGATGAGAATGGTCATGACCATGGTCCGCGCCCGGCCGATCTTATCGCCGAGTATTCCGAAGATGATTCCGCCGGTGGCCCAACCGATGAGCATAATTGAAGTCACGATTCCGGCGTACAGATCCACTTTGGGATTGTCGGGCAAAAGTCCTGTCACTGCCCGCAGCCGCGCGACGTTGAAGAGTTGTTGACCCATGGTGTCGAAGACCCAGCCCAGCGTGCAGACGGTCAAGACGAACCATTGATAGCGGCTCAATTCGTAACACCAGGAGCCGCGCCGCTGGGGACCGTCGGCAATGCCGGAAGAAGACATGGAATCGTTCATTGATGAAGCTCTGAGTTTTGGATTGTATCGATAAACTCCTGCACATTGGCGGTGGGGGCTTGCGGGGGCATGCCGCCGCCGCAGGAAAGGATCAGCCGCCGCTTGTCGCCGATTGAAGCCAGGGCGTCGATCACGCTGTGGCGGACGTCCTCCGGCGAGCCTTGGGCCATCACGTCACGAGGCGGGATGTTGCCTAAAAACACCACCGATTCGCCCGCAAGACGGCGAATCTCGCTTAAACTGTGCTTAAAGGAAAAATTAAATAAGTTTACGCCCATTTCCGCCAGATAACGGGCGGTGATCAGTCCGGCGGCGTCGTTGTGCAGCATCCGCACCGGGACGTCGAGGCAGGTGAAGATTTTTTTTAAATACGGCAGGGCGAATTCCTGGAAATCCTTCTCGCCCAGGAAACCGATCAAGTCGTCGAGGATGAAGATGCCGGCGATCGAGTCGAAACACTCCGCCTGGTACACAAGCCAATCGACTATGAAGTCGGTCACCAACGAGAGTAGTTCGTGGATTTCTTCGGGCTGGATTTTTACGCCCAAGAGCAGTTCGGTATGGCCCAGCAGATAGGTGGAGATGTTCATCGGCCCGCGCGACACGGCGAACCGGATACGATGGCCGGACCGTTCGATTGCCGCGCGGTTCCGCCGCAAGCGCTTGATGACGAAGGGCAGCAGGCCGTCGCTTGTGCAGTTGGGCTTTACGAGGTTGTGAATATCTTCGTAGCGATGCAGAATTTTGCCCACGTTGGGAAATTCATTTTCATACCAGATGCACTTGGCTCCGAAGGCCGAGGGCTCGGTACACATGCCGTATTCCAACCAGAACCCGGGTAGAAACATGATCCGCTCGAACTGCCGAACGGCTTTCAAATTGGCCTCCAGCCACAGGCGGTCATCGGTAAAATAGTCCATTATGGAAATGCCGGCCCAGGCAGGGAGCCAGGGGCTGTCGATGATCAGCCCGGCCGGGATGGGATCGAGCAAAACGCCGTCGATAACCTTCAGCAGATCAAGCCATTGGGAATCGGTCATGGAAAACAATAATAACCGATTTATCTATCCATTTCCATGCTGAGACGGGGGCGAGTTCGGCTTTATGGCGATTTTTTCGTAAAGCACGTCGAGAATTTCACCGGCGACTTCCGATTGGCTGCTTTCCAGGAGTACGTCCAGTTTTCCGTGCAGTTCGCGTTTTCGGTTCATAAGCCGGACGGCCGTAACCGCCCCTTCCATGGTAAGGGGTCCGCCCAGACCGACCCGGCTGTTTAGCTCGTCGAAATCGGCTTGGGTCCAGCCGTGGAATAACTCGCGATGATTTTCTAGCACTTCTTCGACCATGGGATTGGTCAGGCGGTCGAACGAGCGATAGAGCAACTGTGCGGGATCGATGAACAGTTCGTCCACCGATATTCCCAGGCCCTCAGCCAGGCGATGCAAGGTACGGGCGTGAGATTTTTTGGCGCCTTTTAAGATGCCGCGAATGGTGCGCTTATCCAGACCGGTCTGCCCGGCGACCTGGCTGATCGACATTCCAGCCGCCGCTATTAAACGCTGCAAATTGTCCTTGGCATGGTTCGACATCGGACGACAACTCCCGGCCAAGGGAACAATCCCATTTTTATCACGGGCTACAAGGCGATGAGCCCATTTCCGCCGACCATGCCAACCGCATGGCGCCCGGAAAATTGGGGCAATCACCAAGTTATTCCCCAAGACGCGGAAAGACTATACTAGTGTATACCTGATTATCCACGTTTCGTCAATGCGGCCTATGAAACAAAATTGGCGCCGGCTCCTGATATTTCCACAAAATATGTGCAAATAGGGGGTAAAAATTGTGAAAATGTTGGATATCATCAGGATTTTGTTTCACGGTGGGGGTGAGTATAGTAAATGAGGGGTAGATCATTATATTCCTTTAAAAAAGCCGTAATGAGAAAAACTGGAAGCGAATGATCCATTTTATTCGCAAAAAAGACATGAACAGCGGGCAAAATACCGCCAAATACCCATCATAGCAGTCCGCTAAAGGCCCGTCAGGTTTCGGCCTGCAACGGTTTTATTCGAGGAAAAATACCTGATGCCTCAAGCAGCACCCCCCTTTGAATGCCATCGACGAGGCAATCACAATTTACGTCCCAACGTATAAGATATACTCTTTGTTTTTGCATTTGGATGTTTTTTTCCAGTACAATATGGCCCCTGGAAATGGGAGCGTTGGATTTTTACAATGAATTTCTGGAGAAAATGATGTCTGCCGAAAGTAGCCGAATTACCGTTCCAAGTTTTATGGCCCTGAAGTCGGCCGGGCAAAAGATCACTATGCTCACAGCCTACGATTACGCCATGGCCGAACTGGTCGATGCTGCGGGCGTGGAAGGCATTTTGGTGGGCGACACCCTGGCGATGGTCGTCCAGGGACACTGCAACACCTTGCCCGTCACCCTGGACCAAATGATTTATCATGCCGAAATGGTGGGCCGTGCGGTGCGGCACGCCTTGACGGTTGTCGACATGCCCTTTCCCACATTCCACCTGGGCGCATACAAGGCCGTTGAGAGCGCCGGCCGGATCTTAAAGGAAACGCGTTGCCAGGCGGTAAAACTGGAAAGCGGCGCCGAACAAGCCGAGGTAATCAAGGCCCTGGTCGCGGCGGGAATACCGGTAATGGCCCATTGCGGTTTGCGCCCGCAAAACATCCACCGCATGGGCGGATATCGGGCCCAACGCGATGAAAAGCAACTCCTGGCCGACGCCCGGGCAGCCGAGGAAGCCGGGGCGTTTGCCATCGTGCTGGAGTGCATACCGGCCGAGACCGCCGCGCGGGTCACCAAAACGCTTAAAATTCCCACCATAGGGATCGGTTCCGGGGCAGGGTGCGACGGGCAAATCCTCGTCTTTCACGATCTCTTGGGGCTGACTGCCGGGCGCGTGCCGCGGCACGTCAAAGCCTACGCCGACTTGAAAACCACCATCGCCCAGGCCGTTGCCCAATACCGCGATGAAGTCCGTTCCGGCACATTCCCAGGCCGGGAACATGCGGTTTGAATGGCGAATTAAAATCTCCGGCATAAACTTGCGGCATCATGCCCAAGTGTCTTTTCATCAATGCAGGGCATAGCAAGCGTGCCGGGGGCCGATTTTCCGTCAGTGTATAGAATTTATCGGATGGTTATACAATCCCTGCCCCCGGTGTAATCACCAGGGGCTAAATATCATGCAAATAAAAAACACGTTCATTTTATGTAACGAAAACTCTGGCCCTGGTTTCTAGCCCTTATGCCCAATCAACTTGCCGGCGAGATCAGCCAGTATTTATTGCAGCACGCCGGGAATCCGGTGGACTGGCGCCCCTGGAATGCGGAAACGTTGGCGCTTGCCCGCGCCCGGCAGGCGCCCATTTTTTTGTCCATCGGATATTCTTCCTGTCATTGGTGCCACGTGATGGCCCATGAAAGTTTTGAAGACCGGCGGATCGCAGACTTGCTTAACGAGCATTTCGTGAGCATCAAAGTGGACCGGGAGGAGCGGCCGGATTTGGACCAGATTTACATGGAGGCCGTGCAACTTATGACAGGGCGGGGCGGATGGCCGCTGTCGGTGTTTCTCACTCCCCAGGGGCAGCCGTTTTTCGGCGGAACATACTGGCCCGCGCATCATACATATAATGCGCCGGGCTTTGACCTGATATTGCAGGCGGTTGCCGATGTTTGGGAAAAACACCGGGGCGAAGTGCTGGACCAGGCCGCCAAAGTTACCGGCATTCTGCGGGAAAACAATTTCGGCGAAAACACCCACGTAGCGGCGGAATTGGACGATCGCGTGCTGGAGGCGGCCGAAGCCGAGTTCGTGCATTCCTTCGATCCGCAATACGGCGGTTTCGGTCGGGCGCCGAAATTCCCCCAGCCCATGGCGCTTAATTTCCTTCTAAGCCGCTGGTCGCACGCCGCCGACGATGAACTACTGCACGTGGTTATCACCACGCTGGATCGCATGGCCATGGGCGGGATCTACGATCAACTGGGCGGCGGATTCCACCGCTACAGCGTAGACGCCCGCTGGATCGTGCCGCACTTCGAAAAAATGCTTTACGACAACGCGTTGCTCGGCATGTGCTATTTGAAGGCCTGGCAGGCGACGGGAAACGAAGTGTATGGAGAAGTGGTTAGGGAAACCCTGGATTACGTGCTTCGGGAGATGGCCGCGCCTAAAGGCGGATTTTTTAGCGCCCAAGACGCCGACAGCGAAGGCCGGGAGGGAATATTCTATGTTTGGTCCCCGGCCGAGATCAGGAACGTGTTGGGGCCCGAAACCGCCGCCGCGTTCTGCCGAATCTATGACGTGAACGAGACCGGCAATTTCGAGGGACAAAACGTCCTCAACCTTTCCAGGCCCCTGGAACTGGAGGCCAAGATTCTGGGCCGCGATCCCGCAAAATTGAAAAACGAATTGGCCGAGGCGCGGAGAAAACTCTTTTCCGCGCGGGAAAAAGGAAACACCCGGCCCGGGACGAAAAAATCATGGTGGCTTGGAACGGCTTGATGATCGAGGCCCTGGCCCAGGCCGGCTCCGCGCTGGGCGAATATCGTTTTACCCGCGCCGCCGCCAAGGCCGCCTCTTTCATACTTGACCGGCTCCGCGCCGAACCCGGCCGGCTGATGCACTGCGCCCGCAACGGGCAGGTGAAGTACAACGCCTATCTCGACGATTACGCCGCATTGGGAAACGCCCTGGTCGCGCTCCATGAAACCGCCGAAGGGCCTTGGCTGAAATCGGCCATGGAATTAGCCGAGGAGTTACTGGAGAGGTTTGCCGATACGGAAAACGGCGGTTTTTTCTATACGCCTTCGGATCACGAGCCTCTTATCGCGCGGAAAAAGGATTTTATCGACGGCTCCGCACCCAGCGGCAACGGCCTGGCCGCGACGCTGTTTCTGCGCTTGTCACGGCTGTGCAAATGCGAGGAATATCGCAAAACCGTTTATGACACATTGAAGGCAGGCGCCGCCTTTATGCGGCAGTTTCCCAGTGGCACGTGTCAGATGCTGGCCGCGCTGGATGCGTATCTTTCCACGCCATGATCCGGTATTTACGCCGCAGACGGAATATTCCCGTATGTAGCAGGGACATTCCGTGTGCCGCCTTTGCGTAAAAACAAGCGGCGGGCAAGAAATTATCCGCCCCATTATTTTTTTGCTATTTTTGCAGGGTCAAATGCGTTTTGCGCCGCTTCGTACACCTTGCCCAGCGGCAGGTTGTGCTCGTGCGCGATGCGGCTGCAGGCGTCGAACTCGGGGGTGAAACGCAGAAAGTCTCCGCCCAGCCGGGCGATTTTTCCCTCGATGGAACCCCAAATCGTATCCACGGCGTGCGACTCCCGCGCTAAAATGTGCCGATCTACCCGCGACCGGCGCACTCCCAGGGTGGAAGTCTCGCGGAAGATAATTTCTTCCAAGCGGTCGGCCTCGGAAGGCCGGCACAACACGCTAAGCAGCACTCCCGGCCGGTTTTTTTTCATGTTGATGGCCGTGGTGTAAACGTCCAAGGCCCCGGCGTCCCAAAGCCGCTCGATCGAGTAGCCAATCGATTCGCCGCTGGCGTCGTCAAGATTGGTTTCCAAGCGGCATATTTGATCGGCTTGGACGTTATCATCCGGAGCATCCGAATCGCCCAGGATAATTCGCAGGATATTGGGTCGCTGCGGCCAATCGTTGCCGCCCGCCCCGCAGCCGATCCGCCGGGGAATCATGGGAGGAACGGGCCCGAAATCCTCGGCCAGCACGGACAAAATCGCCGCCCCGGTGGGCGTGGTCAATTCGCCCTGGACGTCCGATTCGGCCAGGGGAATGCCCTTGAGCAGTTCGGCCGTGGCAGGCGCCGGGATGCTGCTTTGGCCATGGGCCATTTTGATCGTACCCCAACCGGTCGGCACCGGCGAAGCCGTAATCCGCTCCACGCCCAAAAGGTCGAAGCCGGCCACTGCTCCGACCACGTCGGCAATGGCATCGGCCGCACCCACCTCATGAAAATGGATTTTGTCGATAGACACGCCGTGAACCTTGGCCTCGGCCTCGGCCAGGCGGGTGAAAATCAGCCGGGCCGCGTTTTTTTGCCGCTCCGTCAAGCGGCCGGCGTCGATCATCGCAAAAATCTGCCGTAAATGACGATGCTCGTGCTCGGGCGGATACTGCACGCTGACTTGCGTCGCCCGAAATCCCTGCCGCTTGACTTCCTCGGCTACCAGCCGGCAGTCGGGCAGCCCCAGGGAGCCTATGATCTGATTAAGGGCCTCGATTTTCACGCCCGCATCGACCAACGCGCCGAGCGTCATATCGCCGCTTATGCCGCAACCACAGTCGAGGTAGGCCAGCTTGGTCATGGATAACAGTTTTCAGTTATCAGTTAACAGTTTTCAGTTTTCAGAACTTCGATCTTGGCAAGCGTACAGCGGGTGTTGCGCAATAGCAAACGGTATTATATCCTCCGGCCTAAAGCCTCCGGTCTACTGCCTACAGTTTGAAATTGAATGTATGGCTGAGGAACCGCCAAAAGCGCGTGCCCAGGGGAATCCAATCGGTATGTATCCGGGCGGTGCCGCGGAGTCCCAGGCGCATCAGGCCTGTCTCGTCGTCCAGGGGCACCCGGGCCTGATAGGACGTGCTTACCGGGCGTTCCACGCCGCTGTGGGGATCGGTTTTGGTGGCCAATTCACCTCCTGCCTTGTTAGACAGCCTTTGGGGACTGGCTTTCAATTCCGACTCGGCGATCTCGGCCACTTTACTTGTAAAGGTATCGTGTGGCAGCTCAAAGATTTTTATGTCCACACGTTGGCCGGTATGGACCAGATTCCGATCGGCCTGGTCAATTACGACCACGGCCTCCAATTTACGGGGATCGCCGATTTGGCAAAACATTTCATTTTCAAGCAGGTAAGCTCCGAGATTTTCTTTTTCTAGTGGATTTCCCGACCAAGCGGGCAATTGCCCGTCTGGATCTTCACGACGAGGTTTCAGGGGCGGAGGCAGGACCGTGCCGTCGATTGGGGCGGTCAAACATAGGTGCTGGAAATCGGCCTTTTTTCCCCGCAGTTCTTTCTGCACGGCCTTTAGGGCTTCCTGGGTTGTGGGAATCTCGTCCCCGGCATGCCGATTTTCCAATCCTTGCCGGTGCAGGCTGTCCAACTGGCTGCGATATTGTTTTTCTTTCATGGTAAGTCTTTCGATTTCCTGTTCCAGATCGATGTTTTGCAACTGGCAGAGTTGCGTTCCCTTTTCGATCCACTGGCCGGGCTTGACGTCGATTGAGGCCAGCCTGCCTGGCACTTCGATGAACTTCGATGCGGCATCGCGGGCCTGGATTTCAAAAGGCGCAAGCACGCTGTGCGGCAAGGGCAAAAAAAACACGACCAACACGACGGCCGCCAATATGCTAAGCGTGGCATACATTTGAGGTTTTTTCACTTTATCAAGCCTCCCGGGCACGTAAAAGAATTTTCCCAATTGGTACAGCGGCGTGAAAAACAATGCCCACAGCGAAGCCACCACCACCAACTGGCCCACGAACTTCAAATGATACGACTCGAATAATTTGTATAAAAACCAGCAGATCGAAAAGGCGATAACCCAGCGGTAGGCCGCCGCCGCGATCGAATACAAGGCGAAGAAAATTTGGTTGGACTCGGGCAGGAACGGATCTTCGCTCATTTCCATGCCCAGGCACCACTCGCCCAATTTGCGGCTGAGAATCGTGGTGGCTTTCTGACGCAGGTTCGGTATTTCGGTCAAGTCGGAAAGAATGTAGTAACCGTCGTAACGCAACAGCGGATTGCCGTTGAAAAGCACCGTGCTCACCGAGCAGATGAACATCGCGTTTAGGCACAGGCTGTTCAACAAGCCGGGTACGGAAAACCACCACAAAAACGTGCAAATCGAGGCGATCATCAATTCCACGTATATGCCGGCAGCCCCAATCATCGCGCGGTGCCACTTGTTGGGCAGCATCCAGGAATCCGACACGTTGCAATACAAGCAGGGCGTGAGCACCAGTATCATGATGCCTATTTCGTGGCATTCGCCGCCGAAGTGCTTGCATGCCAGGCCGTGGCCGAACTCGTGGAAGATCTTTGTCACGGCCAAGGTAATCGCCAACAAAAAGGCGTTATGCATGTTGAAAAACTGGCGGAACTCGGGCAGTTTTGCGCGAAATATCTCGAACTCCGACAATACTAAAAGCAGCGCCGAAAAGGACAAGAACAGGCAAAACACCACCGCCGGAACGGAGAAAAACCAGCGAAAATAAGGATACAAAAAATTCAACAGCCGCTCCGGATCGAAACCCTTGAAGCGGATGCAAAGGATGTTGCCCAGGGTTTGCAGCCACTCCTGGCGTTTGCGCTTGTCGCGACGGATGCGGAGTTGCCTGCCTTGGCCGGTCACATCGGCCACCACCAGCCCGCTGCGATGAAGCATGCCCAGGAACTGCTGCAACTCGTCGAGGGTGATTTTCTGGGGAGGAAAATCGTCTTCAAACCGCTCCTTGATTTCGTCCATGCTGATCGTGCCGTCGAGCATTTGCAATATGGCGTATTCTTCTTCCTGGAAGCGGAAGTACTGCAAGCCCACGGGATCCTTCACCACCCAGTAGGTTCGGCCCAGGTAGTGCTGCCGGCGCGCTACCAGATCCGGGCGCTTGCGGATGCTAAGCGCCGGGCCGAACTGGACAACAAACTATCGTGAAGAGTTACCATTGGTGAAAGGCAGAATGAAAAATGCAGAATGAAGAACGAATAAGTTCTTTATTTCCGCGTCACCCTTACTTCTGCATTCTGCATTCTTACTTCTGCATTTATTTAAGTTGGATCGTCATTTCCGCGTCCATGCCCGGCCGGAGCAGCCATTGCCCGTTTTCTTCCCGATTCTTGATCAATGCCCGGACCAGGTATTGTCCGTCGGCTTCGACCATGGGATCGACGAAAACGATGTCGCCTTTGAAGGATTCCACGCGACCCCGGGCGAACACCACGCTCACGGTCACGGGCCGGCCCATCACTTCCTCGGGGGCCAATTCGGAAATCTTCAAGGTTCCCTGCACCCGCAATTGGCTTACTTGCACCACGTGCATAACCGGCTCGCCGGCCTGCAACCATTCACCCACGCGGCGGTTGATTTTTTGAATTTGTCCGGACAAGGGGGATTTAATCCGGCGGTGTTCGACCTTTTCCGTGGCCTGGGCCAGTTCGGCTTCGCTTACTTTGGCCTGTAAGCCGGCGATGCGGAGTTCCATTTCCGCTTTTTCGATGGACAAATCCGCCGCCCTCTGTTCGAGCAAATGCTGGCGGACCACGGCCTTTGGCACGGCGTTGGGAACTTTGTTGTTCGCATCCACGTCGCCAAGATACACGGCCTCGGCCACTTTCGCGGCCGCCGTCGTGTATTCCACGTTGATCTTGCTTCTGGCCTGCTCTTCGGCGACATCCAGCTTGTATTTTGCCACGTCTTGATCTCTAAGAGCCAAAAGATCGTCGATCGTCGCCAGCCATTCGCCCTTTTTCACTTGCTGGCCTTCCTTGACCGGCAATTTCAGCAGCATACCCGGTTCCTGGGCGGAAACCTCCGCCTCTTCCTCCAAACTCACCACGCAGTCTTTCAGCGTAACCGAGCTGGGCAAAGTGCCGCCGGGCTGCGCCGCCACGACGCATAACAAACCAAACAACATCGCCGAAATGGACATGGCAATCACTTTCTCACAAAGGATTATTTACCCATACATCCGCGACTATCGGTCGCGCCGAGTAGATGGTAAATTCTTGGTCTTTCACAACCGCGACCGCTGGTCGCGTCTTTACATGCATTCCACATATATCCGATCTTGATTTTCCTTTATTCTTACGTGTTCTCCGTTCCCTCGTGCCGATTTTAAAAATACCGGAAAATAATTCGCGTCTGGATGAACGATATCAGATCGTCCAAGAGCACGTATCCCAGTGCGCGGCGTCCGCAATTGACCTTGGCCGTTACCGTGGCGCCGGGCGCAAGTCGGGCAAATCTTCCTTGTTGATGGCCACCTTGATCAGGACCGTGTTGCCCTCGTCGCCCCGCACATCCGCGCTGGTTTCGATTTCCTTGACCGTCCCATATCGGGTTTTGCCGGGTTCGGTGGCGAGAATGTACGACACCCGCAAATGGTCTTCTTCCGGTTCCCGGCTGGGCAGAGCGGCCAAGCGGGCCGATAAATCCGCGTCGGCCGACTCGGCTGCAAACGCCTTTGTCAGCTCTCGCACCTTGTCGTAAGATTTTTCCTTAAGAATCTCGGCGAGCTTGTCCTTCGCTTCCCCGTCCGGCAGGCTCTTCAGGATTTCACCCAGACTTTCATGATACATTTCGTTAAGCACCGACACCTGTTTGGCATAAAGCTCTTGGTCGGGAACTTTTGCCAATTCCTCTTCGACCGTTTTATTGATCTGCTCTTCGGGGGTTTCCGGGGTATTCGCGGCGGGTTGAGCGGTTTCGGCGGGTTTATCCAGGGGAGTTTCTGTTACTTGTTGAGGCGGTTGCTCGCCTTCAGCCGGTTTGGCGGCTTGTTCATCGGGGTTGTCCGCGGTTTTCACGGGAGGCTCTGCCGTTTCAGCCGTCTTCTCCGTTTGATCACCTGCCGCTTGAGGAAGATTTGCCGCGGATTGTTCATTTTCGGCCGGCTTGCCGCTTTCCTCGGGCGGTGTTTTTGGTTGTTTAGCAAGCAATTGTTCTTTAAGGAGTTTCCGCAAATTCTCCCGCGCCTTGTCGTACAGTTTCTTTTGCTCCTCGGCGATGTGGCCCATGCGGTTTTCGGGCATGCGCAGTTCCAACTGCCACGGTCCGCTGGGATCGACCACCCGCATCAAAATCGAGCCGCGCTGCACTGGCCGGCCGTTAGGAAGGCGGTTCTTGAGGTCCCACGTGCTTACCACGCCCTTGATGGGACTTTTGATGGACAACTCCTTCTCGCTTTTTTGGCACAAGTCCAATTGTAATTCCAGGCTGTCTCGTTTTTCCCCTAACTCGGCGATTTCGCCGTGCAGTCGGCCGCGGACCTCGGGACTCAATTTGAATTCATCTTGCAGGTCGCGTCTTTTAGAGATAATCGCCTTTTTAGTACTCGACAACTCGCCTTGAACGGCAGTCGTATCGTTTGCCAATTTCGTGCTGCGGAGTTGAACCAGCAACTGATCGGCCTCGACCGCGTCGCCGTGATCGACTTTCAGGTCGTCCACCACGCTGTTTTCAGTCTGGACATAAACGTCGCGGCGATCGACGGGCTCGAGCGTGCCTTTGGATTCCATATCGAATTTTGCGAGATAAAGGGAGAAAAACAATATTACAGCCAGCACGGCGGCGCTTATGGAAATCGTTTTCGGCAGCGTCCTGGCTTGCAGCACCCAGCGGGTTTTACCCAACATCCGCCAAAGCGGCATTAAAAACAGGTTCTGGTGCTCCATGGCGTTGGCCAGGGCCGTGGAACTGTGCTTCGAGACTACCTCGACCCGCTGAACCATGCTCGCCGGAATGCGGCTGTCTTCGATCTGTTCGACTATCAAGGCACCGATGGGTTGCGGGGGTTTTTCGCGCTTGGCCGGATCTTCCTCCTCGGGCGGGCCCAGGCGCTTCAAGGGCAAAATGGCCACGGACTTGGAATGCGCTTCGTCCACGTATTCTTCCACCGCCTTTTCCACTTGCGGGGCCAAATCCTGGGTGTCCCCCGAGTACCAAACCGCGTCACCAGTGGCGGTTACCGCCGTGGCCAGGCGGCCCAGCAAACGCACCACGTTCGAGCGCTTGTCGAATACATCCTGGCCGCTTATGGCCTCGATCTTGCAGCGCTTGCCCTTGCGAATGGCCACGCTTAAGCGGTCGCACTCGATCAGGCGCCGGCCTTCGTTGGCTATGGTGTAGGCCGTTTCCCGCGGATCGAGCGAGGCGTGGACCATGCGGGTGAAATCCTCCAATTGGGTCCAAAGCATTTGCCGGTCGGAAAAGTGACGCAGTTGATGGCTTTTCAAGAAATCAGCGGCCAATTCACACATCTGCCCAAGGAAGCGCAAATATCCCTTTTGCGCGCTTAGGGCCGCATCGCTGCGCTGAATTATTTCCACTACGCCCACGGTTTCCAGGTCGGTTTTCAACAATCCGAAAACCAAGAGGAAATCGGTGGGATTCCCGGCCTGCTCGCCGTCTTCGGCGCCGGAATGCGGAGGCGCCAGTATGCCCTCGCCGCTGGAAAAAACCTTATAAAGCAGCCGGCTGTGCTGGGCCTGGGCCTCCTCGCTCTCGCGGAGATGGGTCTCCTGCAAGTTGATTTGATATTGCAGGGCCAATTGCCCGTCCTGGTTGGCGGTCCATACTACTCCGCCCACTGCGGCCAAGGCCGATACCACGCGGGTTAAAAATTCTCCGTAAAACTCCTCGGGCGAGATCGCCGACTTAGTCAGTTGAGAAATTTCCCCTACCAGCGAGCGTATCTGCTGCTTGGTTTGTTCGATCAATTGCGGATCTAACGGTTGTTCAGTACTCATTCAAATAACCAAGCATTTCCAGTATGGATAAAGTGGATGGGGAAATATCAGAAGGCTCTCAACAGGGAATTGTCATAACTACACTACATAATAATGGGCGAAAATAAGCATTATATTTCAGATTATCGCCCTTCTATCATTCTGTTTACCCCCTTATGACTATATATTCAAGATTAGCTTGGACTTAGGTAGAAAAGCAATGAATGTTCCAAGTAGAGGCAATTGCCCATACAACCCTAAATACCTATATTACGCGAATTCCAAGGGGATTGTTCAATTACGACAGGCTATAAAATCAGGATTATTTACGAACTTAAAGCCTTCAAAAGCACCCGCGGTTTAGGCGGCTGTAAGGATAATTTACGCCATTGCTCGTGTGGCACGGCCATCTTTGGCCGTGTTTTCACGGGCTGGAAGCCCGTGCCACATCCCACTGACGCAAATTCTTAGAAGCCGCGGATTATGCCATAATTCGGCATAACCAAAACATTACTCCACTTGCACTACTTCGATCTTCAGCCTTCCCACGACTTGCACCACCGGCAAAAAGCTGCCGTAGGCCGATGCCCCTTTGAGACTGCTGTGGGCCAGTTGTAGATGGCCGGCCCCAATGCCGCCTTTGGCCAGCGTGGCGTCGATGGGAATCCACCTGCCCTCATCCTGGCCCTCTCCCAAAGAGAGAGGGGACTTGTTTTTTATGAATACTTCCGTCCACATGTGATAACCGAAACCTTGGTCGTGCGGCACGTAAACCAGTCCGATGGCCACCCGGGCAGGTATGCCGCGGGCGCGGCACAGCGCGGCCAAGAGCGCGGCGTGTTCGGTGCAATCGCCCTCGCGTGTTTCGGCCACTTCGGCGGCAGAGGCAAAGGCCTGTGAAAAATCCTTGCGATTTATAAAGTCGTGAACGAATTGCTCCAGCTTAAGCGCCGCTTTCCAAGGATCGGACTGCTCGCTCGCCGCCTCATTGGCCAAGGCAATGATTTTCGGATTGTCGCTTTGGACCCAATTGTTCGGCTCCTGGTCGGCCGCGGTGGGCGGATCGGCAGGGGCATCGGCATTGCCCGGCTGATCCGGCCGAATCGCATATACCGTCACTTCCGCCGTATTGGCGTCGAGCGATTTAACCTTTTGCGTCGATCCTGTGACGAATACGGCCGCCGGATCGCCGCCCTCCAGGCGCACGCGATACACAATGTGTTTCGCATCGTGCGCGTCTGGCAGGGGTTTTTCCAGCTTGACGATTGTACTCAGCCCGACGTCGAGACGTGCCGCTTCGGTTTCTTGCAGCGCCTCCTCCTTAGTAGAGCGATAAGTTTCCATGGCCATGGCCGCGCTGCTGGTTTTGAGTTTGTCGCCGGTTCGATCAGTCCAAAAGGTTTGTTCCAATTTATTTCCATCGGGAAAGATCGCGGCGACATCGATCCGCAACAACTGGTAACTGCCGTGTAAAAGCGGCGTTTGTTCCCAGTCGCGGGCCAACAATTCAATCGTGGCCAGTTGACTGGAGACGTCGGTCAGGGCGTGCAAAGTGCGGTGTTCGCCGGGCTGCATGGGTTTGCCAAGCAGCGATTGTTCCACAGCGAAAAGCCCGCCGTACTCGGGCGACCAATCGATAACGGCCGGTATTTTCTTGCCCGGCGAAGCGGTTTCCACGTGCAAGCGATTATTGATCACCCGGCCGGTTATGATCAACTTTTCGGCGCCCATCGGCATTTCGTTTTTGAAGCGGAGCAACCGTCCGTCGGGTGTTTCGACGCTTGTGCAGTGCAGGTGTTGTTCTAATTTCTCGCCGTTACGGTTAATGGCAATTTGCATGTCGCCCTCGATGCGCAAGGCGGGTTTGCCCGCCTCCAAAGTCCGATAATAAGCGGTTTGCACATAACCGACGCGGACGCCTTGGACAAAACACAATTCCCAATCCTCCCGGTCCAGAGTATCGGCCGATTTGACCGCGCCGCTAGGCGGGGCGGCGGATCCCTCCGGAGCCGATTTTGAAGCCGAACAGCCGGCAAGCGCCGTCAAAATGCAGGCCCCGGCAAATAAGGCCGCTTTTGACGACACAAACAGTAAAAACAAACGCGTAACCAATAATTTCCTTCTCAACATAGGTAAAAATCCTATCCCTTAGATCGTTATCCATGCTAAATGCTCACCTTTGCATTCTATTGTAAGTTTAACGACTGCACGTCCGGTCGGCTACCGCTGCCAAACTTTTCGCCAACCGAAGAACTGCACTCCACAGTGTCTTAATCTGCCCGCGGAAGGTCACAAACAAGCGACCTCGCAATTTTTCCGGTGCTAAACTTCCCTATCGAGCCGCGCATGGCCGCCCAGGCTTGTTGAACATTTTATTACATGAGGCAATGCGTAAACACAAGCCCGACCGGTTATGGCGTAGGTGCGGATTGTTCAGACTGTAGTGGGCCAGGTTCCCTGGCAGTTCGTTTCACAAAAGGCCGATTACCCCAATGCCCCTAAGCATAACCTACTGTTCAGAAGAGGGCTCCCGGCTGCGGTTCAGTCCAATCCCCTAGTCCAAGCATCGTTGACTATCGAAGCAGAGAGCATTCATGGGATTTTTGAAAAGATTTTTCCGCAATGTTTTCCGCGAGGGCGCTATGCCCGTGGGCACCAGCAGCTTTGAACGCCTCAGCGAGGAGGAGTTGGAAGCTCACCTGGGCGTGTCCCGGTACGGCAACTACTCGCTTACCGACGCCATACGCCCGTCCTATGACCTCCAGGTCGTGCCCGCCCAAGGCTACCGCCACGACTCCTATCACGACGAACAGAACCGCACGAACGTGCCGGTATTGATGGCCGCCGTTTCCAATGAAAAACTATTTGACGTTTTTTTGGATCTTATGGATCCCTTGGGATTTACCGTCAACGCCGTCCTGGAAACCAGCCACAACCGCGACAAACACGGACACAGCGATCTGTATCGCGAACACATCGATTTACCCGTCCTGAAAAGCATCCTCTGGGAGTACGAAGACCTGCTAATGAACGACGGGTGCACGGGCCTGGCCGTCCTCAATCCCGGCATCCCGCAAGAAATCCAATTCGACGAGCATAAACTGCTGATCGTCTACGGAGAGAACCTGGGCGAGTTCGAAGAAATTCTGCAAACAAACGACGTCCAGTGCAACGATCAGATGAAATTCATTACCGAGGCCGAGCACGTCCACTCCTCCAGCGACGCCTACGCCGGCCAGTTCGATGAACTGAAAACCCGCCTGGGCATGGATTGCGCATACGTATAAAAGGGATAAGGGATTAGAGATTAGGGATTAGAGATTAGTTGGTTTATTGGAAGCGAGAAAAGTAATGTCTTTATCAAACATTGAGAGAAACCTGTTTTCCGGCGGTCGTTGACCGCCGGCTAATGACAATACTTTTCCAGGAATCAATAGCCCGGGCACTTGTGCCCGGAGTTCTCTCATAAAAAAATGTGCGGCGGTTATCGGGAAACTGCAAGCGATTGCATTAATTCATCCTTCATCCCTTACCCCTCGCACCTTCCTTCACCCTCTCTAGTTCCTCGCGGAGATTTTAGAGCGTTTCTTGCTGGTTGGTGAAATGATGATGTAACCAGTAACATTCGAAGGCAACAAATATGGCAATGAGTGCAATGATGTAGATTAAAAACCAGTCCCTTTGATAGATATAGATAATGTAAGAAACAAAAAATATATAAACAGCAATGAATAGAGCAATTACATAACATGCCGCATCATTTGCTTTCATCATGCGTGACCAAAAGCACATACGAGAAGATGTTTTGCTTTTTTTAAGTTTTATATTAACTTTTTTGCCTTCTGCAAATTTTGCACCACGCGACACCGTCTTTATCGAATCAGAGAGATAATTTTCCTCCAATTCACGAGCAGATTTCAGAAAATAATTTTGGTAGTCCCCACAACGTTTTGTCATTATGAGCCAAAAGATACAAATCATAGCACCTAAAATTGATAATAGAATCGTAATAAAAGGTGCTTTAATATTGTTTGCAATTGCTGATTTCCCGATAATTAAGATAAAAATTGTATGGGCAACCAACATTGCATTATATCTTGCCCAAACTTCATCACCGACATGTGCGTAGAGATCTACTGCAACTTGATAACCAGTTCGAATGTTTTCTTGTTCAAAATTTGAAATTTCTCAGCTCATATAATTATCCCTTTATGTTTTTCATACATTTTGTTTCTCTAATCCATTCCACATCCTCGCGCAACTCCTCCAGCGTCTGTTTCAGGCCCACAAAACGGCGGCGGAACCAAGCCCGGCCAAGATAAAAACAAACACAGGCCGTGAAAAGTAGGGTCAGGGCAAAGATCAAGAGCCATCCTCGCCGGGCGATTCCCAGCCGGCCGTCCAGCGATTCGGCCGCAAAAACAGCCAGAAGCGGCAATGAAGTTAAAGCCATTATAGCCGCTGCGGTCCAGATAACCGCCAGGCGTTTTAAGTGCGACAGATCGGCCTGGATTTCCAGCCGGGCAAGCTCCCAGCGCAAGCGCAGCATCTCGCTCGCGTCGGCCGTCAGGGCGCGAAGCTCGGCCTTTAGGTCGGCCAGCAGGGGGCGATCGGGCGAATTCATGGCTTGGCTCCTGCTTTTGTCCAGACGTCTTGGATTTCCTGCCACAGGCGCCGTCCGGCCCGCTGGGCTGTGTTGCGCAGCGCTCGTCGCCCTAAGCGTCGCAGCATGGGCCCGCGCCAAAACCCGCCCGAGGCCGCCAGGCCAACGCCAAAGGCAGCCAACAGCGCATAGCTCGGATATCGAGTCACATACTGCCGCCACGACGCCAGCCGGCGTCCTTCCCGCCCGACGGCATGTAAATGATTGTCGATCCGCCGCCGCATCCGACCGATCCGCATGCGAAGCTCGCGCTTCCGCTGTTCAATATCGGAGTTTCTCATCGTTATCAGTTGTCAGTAATCAGTTTTCAGTTGTTACGAGCTGTCAGCTTTCAGGTATCAGCTATCAGCCTGTACTGATCTGCGTGAATGCGCTAATTGCTGATTACTGATCGCTGACTGCTTTACATTATCTTTTCCTAAAAAGCCTTTGAAACCAGCGGCCCAGGCAAAAACCCAATGCGGCGCTGATAATCAGGCTTGGGCCGGGATGCCTTTTTGCCGTCACCAGCATCCGGTCGATAATATCTCCCACGGTGGTCTCGCGGACGGCCTTGATTTTATCGGCGGCCTGGCGGCGGACATCCTCGTAGAATTTCTCCGCCTTTTCCAGTTCCATCTTCGCCAGGCGCACCGCCTCGGCCGCCAAATGGACCTCCGGGCATTCGCACTTCTCCACATCGTTTTTTTCCGCTCCAGTCGCGGCCGCGGCCGGTTGCTCGGCTTGATTGTTCTTTGCTTCGTCGCTCATGGATATTCTCCTGTCTACATTTTTATTATGGCTATGGAAATCTACCTTATCGCAAACCCGGTCAAATGTCTTAAACGCCATTTTGCCCAATCTATTCGCTAAAATCGGAACTGCCTTTTCGCATCGCGACTACATCAGGCAGCCAAAGGCATTTTCCCGGGGTCTAATGGCATTTTATCAGCAATTTACACCCCCCCATTGAAGCCATATCCACTATTGAATCTCTATGGGCCTTAATTTAGGATCAGGATCAATAATAGGAGTCCAACCATGCAACGTCTGATCCTCAATCCGGCGGCGTTTTTTCCCTTGGTCTTTCTCGCCTTATTCGCCAATCTAAAGGGCCAAGACGCCGGTTATTACAACGACCAGGGCGCGGAACTAACCGACAAGGGCGAGTACGACAAGGCCATCGCCAATTACGACCAAGCCATTCGCCTGGCACCCGGCTCCGCGGTCTATTACCGCAACCGCGGCTATGCCTGGATCGGCAAAGGCGACAACGACAAAGCCCTGGCCGATATCGACAAGGCCCTGGAAATAAATCCCAAACTCTATGCCGCCCAGGCGCTGCGCGTGTGCGCCTTGAATAACTTAGGTAAGCGCGACGAGGCCATGGCGGTGGCAGATCAAGTTCTAAAGCTCGATCCCAACAATGCCCTGGCTTACAAATACCGCGGCGACGTATGGTCCGACAAAGGCGACTTGGACAAGGCCATGGCCGACTACGATCAAGCCCTGCGCCTGGATCCCAAGCTTACCTGGGGATATGTCAACCGCGGCAATATCTGGAACGCCAAGTACGAATCCGACAAGGCTATTAATGACTTTAACCAAGCCTTGCAACTCAATTCCCGTTATTCAGCCGCCTATGCCGGCCGCGGCTATGCCTTGGTCGATAAAGGCGAGTACGACAAGGCCCTGACCGATTTAAATCAGGCCATAAGCCTCGATCCCAATTATGCCATGGCTTATGTGAGTCGCGGCTATGCCTGGATCGGCAAAGGCGACAACGACAAGGCCCTGGCCGACGCCGACAAGGCCCTGGAAATAAATCCCAAACTCTATGCCGCCTATCCCCTGCGCATGTGCGCCTTGAATAACTTAGGTAAGCGCGACGAGGCCATGGCCGTGGCGGATCAAGTTCTAAAGCTCGATCCCAACAATGCCTTCGCCTTTAAATATCGCGGCGACGTTTGGTCCGACAAAGGCGATCTGGACAAGGCCATAGCCGACTACGATCAAGCCCTGCGCCTGGATCCCAAGCTTACCTGGGGATATGTCAACCGCGGCAACGCCCGGAGATCCAAAGGCGAGTACGACAAGGCGATTGCCGACTACGACCAGGCCTTGAGCCTCGATCCCAAAAACGCCTCGGCTCGCAGCAATCGCGGCAGCGCCTGGATCTTCGAAGGCGAGATTGACAAGGGCATCGCCGACTGCAACGAGGCCCTGCGGATCGATCCCAATTTCGCCGACGCCTATATCTTCCGCGGCCATGCCTGGCAAGAAAAAAAGATTCCGACAAGGCCATGGGCGATCTCAACGAGGCCCTTCGACTCAAACCCGGGTATTCAGCCGCCTATAACGGCCGCGGCAACGCCTGGGACGCCAAGGGCGAGTACGACAAGGCCATCGCCGACTACGACGAGGCCATCCGCCTGAAACCCGATAACTCCACGGCACTCGGCAATCGCGGCGGCACCTGGATCCACAAGGGCGAGTACGACAAGGCCATCGCCGACTGCGGCGAGGCCCTGCGGATTGATCCTAATTCCGCCAACGCCTATACCTTCCGCGCCATGGCCTGGAAAAAGAAAGGCGACTTCGACAAGGCCATCGCCGATTTAGACCGGGCCATTCGCTTGGAACCCGGCGTCGCCGTACTATACGACGACCGCGGCCTGGCCTGGGACGCCAAGGGCGAGTACGACAAAGCCATCGCCGACTACAATCAGGCCCTGCGGTTGAATCCCCGCTTTTCATCCGCCTACAACGACCGCGGCCTGGTCTGGCATAAGAAAGGCGAGTATAACAAGGCCATCGCCGATTGCGACCAGGCCATTCGCCTGCAACCCGGCGTCGCCGTGCTGTACAACAACCGCGGCCTGGTCTGGGATGCCAAGGACGAAAATGACAAGGCGATTTCCGATTACAACCAGGCAATTCGCCTTGATCCGAAGTACGCCGCCGCCTACAACAACCGCGGCCTGGTCTGGGAAAAAAAGAAAGAAGCCGATAAAGCCTTGGCCGATTTCGATCAAGCCGTGCGCTTGGATCCGAAGTACGCCGACGCTTATCACAACCGCGGCGACTTTTGGAACGTCAAAGGCGAATTCGACAAGGCAATCGCCGATCTCAACGAGTCCATCCGACTTGATCCCCACTATTCAGCCACTTATAATGATCGCGGCAACGCCTGGGGTGCCAAGGGCGAGTATGACAAGGCCATCGCCGACTACAACGAAGCCATCCGCCTGAATCCCAAAAACGCCATGGCTCTCGGCAATCGCGGCGGCGCCTGGATCCAAAAAGGCGAGCTTGACAAGGCCATCGCCGACTGCGATGAAGCCCTGCGGATCGATCCCAATTCCTCCAACGCCTATGCCTTCCGCAACCAGGCCCGGCAAAAGAAAGGCGAATACGACAAGGCAATCGCCGATCTCGACCAGGCCATTCGCCTGGAACCCGGTGACGCGTCCCTGTATAATGAGCGCGGCCTGGCCTGGAACTCGAGAGGCGAGTACGACAAGGCCATCGCCGACTACGATCAGGCCTTGCGGCTTGATCCCAATGCGTCGGTTCTTTACGGCCACCGCGGCGACGCCTGGCAGGCCAAAGGCGAATATGACAAGGCCATCGCCGATTACAACCAGGCCGCGCACCTGGAACCCAACAACCCAATAATATACAACAACCGCGCCTTGATCTGGAGCGATAAGGGCGAGTACGACAAGGCCATCGCCGATTTCAACCAGGCAATTCGCCTTGATCCCAGTTATGTAAGCGCCTATATAAATCGCGGCTACGATTGGCTCAACAAAGGCGAGAACGACAAGGCCCTGGCCGACGCCGACAAGGCCCTGCAACTGGATCCCAAGCACTATTCCGCCTATCCCATGCGGATGGACGCCCTAAACGCCAAAGGCGAGTTCGACAAGGCCATTGCCGTGGGCGAACAGGTTCTTAAACTGGATCCTAATAACAACTTGGCCTATAAATATCGCGGCGACGCCTTAAGCGGCAAGGGCGAATACGACAAGGCCATAGCCGAATACGATCAGGTCCTGCGGCTGGATCCCAAACTTGCCTGGGGATACATCGGTCGCGGCGGCGCTGGACTGAAAAAAGCGAATACGACAAGGCCATTGCCGACTACAATAAGGCCCTGAGTCTACTACCCAAAAACGCCGTCGCCTACAGCGATCGCGGCCGTGCATGGAAAAGAAAAGGCGAATACGACAAGGCCCTGGCCGATTACAATCAAGCCATAAAACTCGATCCTAATTTGGCAGTAGCATATCTGAGACTTGGATGGCTGCAGGCGACTTGCCCGGATGAAAAATATCGCGACGCAAAAAAGGCCTTTGAAAACGCCAACAAGGGCTACCAACTCAATCTAGGTAAAGACTGGGGCTATATCAACGCCCTGGCCGCCGCATACGCGGAAAACAAGGATTTTGAAACCGCCCGCGAGTGGCAGGCGAAGGCCATCAAAATGGCCGAGGCCGACAAAAACACATCCGAAAAAGACAAAAAAGAATTGTATGACGAGATGGAGTTTTTCAAGCAAAACAAACCCTACCGCGATGAGTTGAAGCCGTAATAGTGTTTGTACGGTAGCAATGTAGGTAATAATTGAATCACTCTTTGGATCAATCCGGCTCAGCAATTACTTCTTTCCCGAGCTACGCAATCCAATCTATTTACTTGAGTCACCGTTCGCCAAATCGACAATTGATAACAACTTTATAACTGGTTATCAATTCTCGCTTGAGAGAATTTGTTCGCATCTGTCATAGAGTTCTGAGACTGTTGCAGGATTCATATCTTTTTTCCGATAATCTTTCAATAAATTTTCGAAAGTCGCCTTGTCTACCTTTTCTGAGATATCATGAAGTAGCCCGGCAAGAGTGAAGGGCGGAAGGTTATCATAACACGCTACTTCGCCACCCCAACGTTGTTCATCTGCCCAAAGTGCACGCCATCGATGATTATGATTTTTAAGTCCTATTTTTTGATACCAATTGTAGAGATAAGTTTCTTGTTCTTCTGAATAACATTCAATACTATTAGCGTTCACGCCTCCGATTAATATAATGATTTTTTGTTTGCCGCATGTCAGACAAACATCCTTTGCTACTGTCCAGTAGCCGTAATAGTAATACAAAACTGATCCGGCCAGTAAAACAGCACAGAGGATAGCCACTATCTTGCGACGTTTATATACGGCAAACGCGAGTATGCCTAAAACAACCGCAAACAGAGAACCAATGTAGCCGCGCAGCCCCAGCCAAGAACCAAAATTAAGAATTATGCAGATAACAGTTACGCCTATCATCAAAGACCTTAGAGTAAACTGCCAAGGCCCGCGGTGATTGCTTATGTCTTCAGAATTGCTTTCCATGATTTACGGATGCGGATTAAGGCGTAAATAATTCAGTGCAATACCCATATCAAGACATTCGGACGCTGAAACCTATATCGGCGCCAACCGCCTGGGCGTAGCGGTATAGAGTATCGACAGTAGGATTGACGTACACGCCGTTTTCAAGGCGGCTGATTGCCGCCCGGTCCATGCCGCATCGCTTGCCTACGTCCGCCAGGCTCATCGCTTTCCGCTTGCGGTATTTTTTCAATTCCGAAAGCATCGTCAGAAGGTCCATATATTCACCCTGCGATACAACTTCGGTTGCATCTCCGCTGGATAGCAGGTCATGCAGTCCGGGCCGTTCATCTTTGAATCGCTTGCGAATTTTTTCCAATCGCCGCATTTCTTCCGGCGAACGTTTGATCTTTCGATGAGTTCGTTTTGCGCTCATGATTATTGTAATATATTACAACATCAAAATACTTAAGTCAATATAAAAACCCAGTCGGTACAAGATTATCACTCCAGCCCGGCGTTCACGTCTTTGCCGTGCTCTTCAAGCCACTCGAGCATTTGCTTGACGCTGCCGGTGGCCAGGGCGATGCAGGTGTCGGCGGCGCCGTAATAGAGGCGGAGCGTGTCGCCGTCGGGCTCCAGGACGTATCCGCAGGGGAAGACCACGTTGCCCACGTCGCCGAAGCGCTCGTAGTCTGCGTCGGGGCCGAAGACCCAGGCGTCGCCGCGCCGCAGGCAGATCTCCGGCGTATCCCGGTTGAGAAGCGCCAGCCCCAGGCGATACAGTTTCCCGGAGACGGTTTCTTTCACGCCGTGATATATGAGCAGCCAGCCGGCCGGAGTCTCGATGGGCGGCACGCTCAGCCCGATCCTTCCTGAATCCCACCACGATCCGCGCCGGGCGCGGATTATCAGCTTGTGGCTCCCCCAATGCCTCAGGTCTGGCGAATATGAGATCCAGATGTGCGCGCCCATCGGGCTGACCGGTCGATGGATGAGTGCCCAATGCCCGCCAATTTGCTTGGGGAACAGCGCCGCATCCTTGTCCTCGGGCGGCATGATCTGACCGTATCGCTCGAATGTGCGGAAATCCTCGGTCAAAGCCAAAGACACGCCCGGCCCGCCCGGCGAATACGACGTGTAAACAACGGCATATTTATTGATGTCGGCAAGATATGTGATCCGCGGGTCTTCGATGCCCCAGGTTTCCTCGGGATATTTTTGCGGGTCGGGCAAGAGCGTGGGCTCGGGATCGATGATCCAGCCGTTGACGCCGTTTATTGACCGCGCGGCGGACAAATGCGACACCCCGCGGCGGTCTTCCACCCTGCAAAGCAAAAGTACCGCGCCGTCGGCCAATCGCACGGCCCCTGTGTTAAAAATCGTGTTCACCACGTAAGGCCAATGCCGGGCGCTTAGAAGCGGATTGGCCGGATGACGCTTGAAAAGGACGTCCCGCTCCTGCTGATGATTCATGGCGCAAACCTGGATGGGAATTCAGTAGGCGAAATTGCAATCAAAGCCCCCGGTGTATTCACCGGGGGCTAAATGAATATTACGTTGTTATCTCCGATAATTCCCGCTCTGTTTTTTGCATTTTTGGCGTGAGTTTTTGAGCGTCGACCAATGTCTTTTCCCGCCCGGCCGGGATGATGTATTCCAAGAGCCGCAGTTCGGCCAGGGCGAGCAGGAAGACCAGCGTCGATTCGGCCCCCTGATTTGCGCTGGGCCCTTCGGTCGACAGCCCGTCGCAGCATCCGCCGGTGAGCGAATCATACAGGGCCGCGCCCACGTCGTTGCGGCCCAGGAACCATTCAAAGGCCCTGATGGCCTCGTATTTCCACCACGCCTGGCCGGTAAGGTGGAAGGCGTCGATGCATGCGGAGATTGTGGCATGGGCCTCGATGGGCTGCTGATCGAAGCGTGCCCGGTTCCCGCCCCGCGGATAAAATCCATGGTTGCCGATGGGAATAAAATGGCCTTCGCTCGAGGTTTGTTCCGCGATCAGCCATTCCAGGGTTTCCAACCCGGCAGCTTCCATGGCCTTTTGCTGCATCCCCTGGCCGGCAAGTAAAAGAGCGTGCGGCAGCGAGGCATTGGCGTATGTCAGTTGATTTTCGAACCAGTTCCAATCCGGCGAAACTGTTTTTTCATGGGCCTCGTACAGGCGCTCGGCAAGCGTAGCCCGCATTTCTTGTGCTGCCCGATCGCCGGGAAATTGACGCAAATACGTGTGCAAGGCAATCAGTGTAAAGGCTATCGAGCGAAGATCGGTGGTGAACTCCCGCGCAGTCGACAGCGTCCGCTCGAACAGCCGCGCCGCAGCACGGCGCAGCCCTTCATGCCGCGACCGGCCCAGCACGGTTGCCAATCCCCACAATGCCCGGGCGTGACTGTCCGGCGAACCTTTCTCCTCGAGCCAGCGGCGGTCGTAGCCCATGAAGTTGCGGAAATGGCCGTTTTGATTGTTATAGGCATGCCACAGAAACGCCAGGCAACGCGTGGCCAGACCGTTGAGTTGGCGCAGGCCTTCCTTGCCCAGTTCTTCCAAGAGGATGGCGAAAATCAATCCCCTCGCGTTATCATCGGTGGTGTAACCTTCGGAATAGTTTGGCACCGTTCCTATGGCATGTTGAAAGATGCCCACGTCGTCGGTCAGCCGATGAAGATGCGTGAGGTTGAACGGCGGCAGTTCGATCTGGCCGTCGGCAAGCGTCTTTGCGTTGTAAACCACGCGCGGCAGGGCCGCCCGCTCCTGCCATGCCCCCTCGAAGGTTTTCATATACTCCCTGGCCACCACCGGCCAGATCATGTTTCTGCCCATGAGGTAGGCTTGCTTGCGCATGGCATGCCGCCGGGTTTCGTCTCCAACCAGATCAATGACGGCGTCGGCCACTGCTTTTGGATCGCCGAATGGGACGATGATCCCTTTGCCTTCGGCCAATAATTCTTCGGCGTGCCAATAAGGAGTGGAGATGACCGCCTTTCCCGCCCCCAAGGCATAAGCCAGCGTTCCGGATGTGATTTGCTCTTTGTTCAGATACGGCGTTACATAAAGATCGGCCGTGCCGATGGCTTCAATCATTTCTTCCTGGCTCACGAAACGATTGTGGAAGATGACATTTTGCTCAACCCCTAATTTCCTGGCCATCAACTGCAAGGAAATTCTATAGGATTCGCCCTCGGATTTGACAACGTGCGGGTGCGTGGCCCCCACAACCATGTAAACCGCGTTGGGGCAGCGCTTGAGGATCTCGGGCAGGGCCTGGATCACGTTCTCGATGCCCTTGCTCCGGCCCAACAGTCCGAAAGTCAAAATTACGAATTTCCCTTCCACGCCAAAATGGTCCTTGAAAAAATTCGGGTCCGTAAACGGCATGTCATATATGCCGTGCGGTATGAAAACCACCTTTTCCGGAGAAATGCCGTACCGCTCGTGCAGGAATTCGATCCCCTTGTCGCTCATCGATATTACCCGCTCCGAGCGCTCCGCGATCTCCGACAGCACCTCGCGTTGGATCGGATTTGGCTGGGCGGGAATGGTGTGCAAGGTGGTGATTACCGGAGAACGCAGGTCGCGAAGCAGCGAAAGGACGTGGCTTCCCTCAGGCCCGCCATAAATGCCGAACTCGTGCTGCAAGCAAACCAGGTTGACTTTGTTGATGTTCAAAAAGTCGGCCGCCTGCCGATACGAGGCCAAATCGTTCTGCCGCAGTTCGAAGCGGACCCGGGACGGATAGTTGTAGCCCGCCTCGGTGTCGTTCACGGGCACCGCGAAAAAAGTCGCATCCGGAAATTCCGCGGCCAGC
This sequence comes from Pirellulales bacterium, assembly GCA_963838495.1. GTDB lineage: Bacteria > Planctomycetota > Planctomycetia > Pirellulales > Thermoguttaceae > JBEKIK01. The sequence goes on from CAWIRC010000004.1 coordinate 258,227, forward strand.
GATTCGCACAGATCGGTGGTGAAAGTGGCAATACCGCATATCCGGGGCAGATAATTGCCCACGATGGCTATTCTTTTCATGATAGTATCCTCCTGCTAAAAGAAACGTAAACCATTTCGCTAACCCACCAAATTAAGCGGGCGGCAGCCAAAAGATGCGGCACCTTGCGCTGATTTTTCCCGGCCTGTATGAAACCTACAAGGAAAAAGGTGTGAATTTCTTTATTCAGGCCTTTAACTCACTAAAAACCACGCTTTACTTGGATTTCCTGATTCTTTCAGCCATTCTCGACGTTTTTGGTCGTCAAGTTTTCTTATTCCAAGCAAAACCGACATGTTAATATAAATAAAGATGGCAGTAACGTCGCAATCCCTTTAACAACTATGCTATAAACAAGCCAATCCTTCTGAATTGGCATGAAAACGAAGTAGCTATCGTCTTTAAGTCCACTTTATTCAATAATGATACTATAATATAAATGTCTAAGTGGCAATAGGCCACCCTCCTATCATGGGGGGCAATAACCCGTCAAACACGGTTTCTTGTATAATATTACCATGGCAACCATGAAAAAGTATGCCGGTCATAATTCCTTGAAGGTTCATCGCTTGCCGATCCGGTTTGAGAACGACATTCGCCGCGTGATCACGCGGCGCTTCGATCCCGGCGGCGAAGCCCGCGTCCGAAAGATCATCGAGCGCGTGGCCGGGCTATCCGATGCCGAGGTGGATCGGGTTTTGGATCAGGTGTTGAAAAAATTCCAGGGCCGCCACAAGCAGATTACCGCCGTCTTTGACGAGCATTATCAAGCCGCCGCCGCCCTGGTCGGCGAAACCAACGGCATTTCGCCCAACAAGCGCTTGTTGATCGGCTCCTATTTCACCGCCGAATACTCCATCGAGTCGGCCGCGCTTTTCAATCCCTCCATCGTCAAGCACCGCAACCAGTGGAATCTTCCCCAGGGCGCGGTCGGCTTCATCATGAGTTTTTGCGCCACCGGCGAAGGGCATGTTTCCTCTATCGTGTTCCGCGAGGGGATCATCAATGCCGATCGCAAGATCACCATGGGCCCGCCCAGCCGCTATTCGCACCGCGTGCGCATCTCGCCCGACAACCAGTACGAAAAACATCTTTTCCAGCAAAAACTCCGGGAGATGGCAGTGGACGAAACGGCTGTCAATTCTGTAATGAACCTCCTGGGCGATTATTTCACCATCACCCAACTGGAACACACCCTTGCGGTCGCTTCCGAAACCGCGCCTGAAAAACCGGTGTTCGAGCAAACCCGAAACAGCATCTTGTTGCTGGCCAGGTCGAATTATCAATTGGAGCTGTCCAAAGACGCCGAGGCGGCCGAGGTGGTCATATTTCCCCAATCGAGCGACGAACGCTACGGCATCGAGGACCTGCGCATGGTGAATTTCACGGACGACGACGGCTCGACCACCTTTTTCGGCACCTACACCACCTTCGACGGCTACCGGCTGCTGCCGCAACTCATGGATACGACCGACTTCCTCCGCATCGGCATCCACACATTAAACGGCGCCCGGGCCCAGAATAAAGGCTTGGCCCTCTTCCCCCGCCGCATCAACGGCCATTACGCCATGTGCTCGCGCGTGGACGGCGAAAATCTCTATATCATGTATTCCGACATCGTCCACTTCTGGGAAACCGCCGAACTGCTGCAAACGCCCAAATACTCCTGGGAATTCGTGCAGATCGGCAATTGCGGCTCGCCCCTGGAAACGCCAGCCGGCTGGCTGCTACTTACTCATGGCGTGGGGCCGATGCGGACCTATTGCATCGGCGCCATGCTCCTGGACCTCAAAGATCCCATAAAAGTCATCGGACAGCTCAACGAGCCGCTCATAACCGCCAATGAAAAAGAGCGCGATGGGTACGTGCCCAACGTGGTATACACCTGCGGTGCGATGATCCACGACGATCACCTCTATATCCCCTTTTCCACTTCCGACCACGTCACGCGATTCGCCTACGTGTCGCTCCCCCGCCTGCTGGAAAGGCTGCTGGGATAAGCGTTCCATTAACTTTCAGTAACACTTTCCAGCAGGATAAAGGTCGAGAGTATCGATAAGCAGGCCGAGGCCGACCAACTGCCCGCCGAGTTCGCCTACAACCTGATTGTGGACGATTTCCACACCTTTTTCGTCGGCGATCAAGGCCTCCTGGTCCACGGCAACACCCCCCGCGACCCCACCGCCGCACTAGTGCCAGGCTTGCTGCCGCAAGCAGCCAATTAAACTTAATAAAGAGTTCCGGAAGTAATCCGTGAAATTCCGCCGCCGCCAAGCATAGGCAAGCAGGCTGATGGCACTGATGCCAAGGAGGATGAGGCTACCGGGCTCAGGAACACATGCCACGCGGAACCCTCTATCGTTGCTACCGAACGTCGGGTCGTTGTAGTTGCGGTTCGAGGAGGCCAGCCAGCTGGGGAAGAAGGTGTAGTAGCCGTAGCCCAACCAAGACCCGCCTCGAAAACCACGGTAAGTATAGCCTGAATTCTCTATTAACGCCTCATTCCACTGCCAAACATCACCGCCCTGATCGAGCGTCCCATAAGCGCTGAGCGATTCAGGGTATGACCCCACGTCAGTCAAGTAATTTTGGCTCGAATTGAAGATCGGCGAGCCCGTCACCGCAAAGCCGCTCGCTCCATAGTAGAAGTTCGCCGAGTTGGTGCCGCCGTTCGGCCCCGCCGCCGTACTGAGCACCCACGTCGGGGGCGTATTGCTCTTCGTCGGATAGGTCCAATAACCGGCGTTTGTATTGCCACCCTTGTAATACGCTGCCTTGTACCACTCGTCCTCCGAAGGAAGAATCCACTTAGCGCCTACGTTGCGGGTAATCGTGGCAGCATTTGATGGCGTAGGAGTCCCGCCCAGAAGTGTGTAGGATCCGGATTCCGTGTCGCTATTGCCCCGCCCGTTGTTGAGCCAGTTCGCAAAGCGGAGTGTATCGAACCAGGTCACGCCAATCACCGGTTGGTTTCCTTGCCCCGGCTTTACAGTATAAGTATACGGTCCGGTGCCCGAACGGTTGATGCCACCCTCGGGGCTGCTACTCATGTCGCTGATCCACAGACCGTAGGGATCGCTGCTGGACGCCTTGGCAGTAAGAAACTCTGCATACTGCGCATTGGTCACATCGTACTTACCCATCTGATAGTTATACGACACCGCACCGTAGCCCGTCGTGTCGGCTACGTTTCCCGGATCGCCCACGGGAACCAAGTCAATTGTGACAGCCGAAGACATGCTGGCATTCATCACGACAACTGCCAGAATTAGAGTCAGAGTGCGAATATTCATGGTTTTCCTCCTGTGAAACTGCGTGTGTAAACGGATGATTGGTTAATTGGATTATTGGAAATTGGAAAGGGTTAATTCTCGATAACGCTGCGCACGGCATCGCACGTAAAAAGAAATCAAGGAAAAGCCTTTCACGAAAGGCTTATCAACAAGAATGCCCTGTTAATAATGTTTTGCGAACAATCCGCAAAAATATCACAGGGCCAAAAAACGATGCCTCCGGGCTTGATGCCCTTGCATTGAAAATAAATAATATAATTAACCTACCATAAAGATGTTTAGAATCAATCGCCCAGAAAGAGGGAGAAAGGGGGGTATGAAATTAGAAAACGGCTGCACAATTGCTTGCTCACCCAGTCGCAATTCCGGGCGTTTATTTCGCCCAAATAAAAAACCTCATGCAGTAAATAAACAGCAAGGCAGATACATAAGGCTGTATCTGATGGGCAGAACCGAACGAGGCAGCGTTAGGCTTTAGAATACCCATCGTTAATTAACATAATTCCTGCCGTCATTGACTTGTTAAGTGGAACCGTGGACTGCCCCACCGCCGCGCTTGTCCCGGGCTTGCTGCCGCAAGCGCCCGACAATGATAAAAATTATCTCCAAAAGTAAGAACCGCCCAATGCCGCTGTTAGAAAAGCTGGGGAACAAGGATTCGAACCTTGACTAACTGATCCAGAGTCAGTCGTGCTGCCGTTACACCATTCCCCAGTAATCTTCGATTTATGGATTCTTCGCTTCGTTAAGAATGACGTGCTCCGAAAGGGATTCACCTTACCTTTCCCCCTATATGGGCGGGAAAAACGCCTCATTCACCTCCTAAGCCTAGATTTCTACCACATCTTCGTCAAGGGCGGATGCCTTGCGGATGCCCACCAGTTGAGCTTTTCATACTTTACATCTAGAATCGCCTGGAGCTTACCGCTGAATATTATACAGCTAAGAAAGCCATCCGCAGCCAGCAATCGACCGCCTGCAGGCTGAAAGCTGATCGCTGAAAGCTGAAAGCCAAAAAGGAATTTACTTCCCGTATAGATTTACTTAAAACTGATAACTGAATACTGTTAACTGTAAACCGACAACTGTTAACTGAAGACTAAAAAATGCCAATTCTCCTCGTCTTGCAGGGGCCAACCCCCGGGCAGACCTTTTCCTTGGACGGCCCGGTGACCGTGCTGGGTCGGCATCCGGGCTGCGACATCGTCTTGGAATCCGGCTCGGTCAGCCGCCAGCACGCGCGGATCATCAACAGCCAGGGCGATTTCTATATCGAGGACCTGCACAGCCGCAACGGCACGTACGTAAATGGCCGGTTGTTGACCGCCCGGCAACTGCTCAAGGAAAACGACGAGATCGGCATCTGCGAATTGACGTTTGCCTTTCGCGCTGCCCCGCCCGAACCAGCCGACACGCCTTCCACCAGTTCAAAGACCGAGTCCGGGCAAAGCGCCACCATCGTCAACGATGAGGAAATCGCCTCCGGCTCCACGGTCATGTCGCAATTGGACGTGTCGGACGGCTCCACCGGCATGCGCTTGCAGGTCAACACCGAGGCCAAGCTCAAGGCCCTCCTGGAAATCAGCCGCAACCTGGGCCGGGCGATCGGACTGGGCGACGTGCTGCCAAAAATCCTCGACAGCCTATTCAAGATTTTTATCCAGGCCGACCGGGGATTTATCATTCTTTTGGACCCGCAATCCGGCCGGCTCGCGCCCAAGGCAATCAAGTATCGGCGCTCCGAAGACACGCAAAGCGTCAAAATCAGCCGCACCATAGTCAACAGCGTGATGGCCTTGAAGCAAGCTGTCCTCTCGGCCGACGCGGCCACGGACCAGCGCTTCGAGATGTCCGAGAGCATCGTCGACTTCCGCATCCGCTCGATGATGTGCGCCCCGCTTATAACCGGCGAAGGCAGCGCCCTGGGCGTGATCCAGATCGACACCCTGGACGCGCGGAACCGTTTCAACCGCGAAGACCTGGATGTATTGGCCAGCGTGGCCTGCCAGGCGGCTTTCGCCGTGGAAAACGCCCAACTGCACGAAACCGCCCTGCGCGAACAGGCCATCAAGCGGGAATTGGCCGTGGCCCATGAAGTGCAACGGGGTTTCCTGCCCGCCGAATCGCCAAACCTGCCCGGCTACGACTTTTTCGAGTTTTACGAATCGGCCCATGCCCTGGGCGGCGACTATTTCGACTACGTGCAACTACCCGGCCAACGGCTGGCCGTGGTCCTGGGCGACGTGTCGGGCAAAGGCATTTCGGCCTCGCTCTTGATGGCCAAGCTCTCGGCCGAAGCCCGCTATTGCCTGGCCAGCGAGCCCGTGCCCGCCGACGCCGTTACCAAACTCAACCGCGTGTTCTGCGGCAGCGGTTGGGAAGACCGTTTCGTCACCCTTGTATTGGCCGTGCTCGATCCGGTTGCCCATCAGGCCACGATCGTCAACGCCGGCCATATGCCTCCGCTTTTGCATCGGAGTAAAGATTCCATCCAACCGGTAGGCGAAGAATTCTCGCATCTGCCCCTTGGGGTCGATCCTCAAACGACTTATGAACAATGCTCCATACCCTTGCAGCCCGGTGATTCTCTGATCCTCTACACCGACGGCATAACCGAGGCCATGAACGCCGGCGACGAACTGTATACGCACCAACGCCTGATGACCCGACTGGCCGCGGACTCCGACAGCGTGGCCATGCTCGGTCGGCGGATCCTCGACGACGTCCGCTCTTTCGTAGGCAGCCGCCAGCAAAGCGACGACATGTGCCTGGTCTGCGTGGGGCGGAAAAAAGAAGGATGAGGGATGAATTAATGTCATGAAATCAAATAACCAATTTTATTGGATATTTTCATTCGTTTAGCCGCGACCGGGCACCGACCGAAGGTTGGTCGGGGAGCGGGTCTTGCGGTTTAGCACTTTACAATCAATAAATAAGCCTCCCGATCCCTTTATCCTTTATCCACCTTCAAAGTAACACTAAGTGGACCATGTGGCGCAACATCATTAAGATAGTTGTCGGAATTGCTCTGGGGCTGACTCTGAGCGTGATTCCCATCGTTCCTTTGGTTATTCCCGTTTTGAGCATTGTGTTGCTGATTGTGCTTGCCATCAGGGTGCGTATGTTTGGGTGGCGACGCGATGTCGTGACAGTCTTCACAGTTTGCATTGTTCTGGTGGTTTGTGCATTTCTGCCCATGAAGGAACTCGATGTCGAGGTCGGCCCCATTGCATACGATAATTTATCTTTATCTGAGCTATGTGACCGCCTCCATGCGGATTATGGCGTCATTTGCCGTTCACCGCATAAATCAACGTATCGGCTGTCGTTCTCCACCGATAGGCCCTTGTCGCGTAGGAGAGTATTAGAGAAACTTAGCACCGACACAAATTTGCGTCTCCATATCGAATACTGTGGGACCGGTGCCACGATTCTGTTCGGCATGTACCCGAGTTTTACCTACTTAGAAGGGGATTCGGATCCAGGGGACAGGAAGGAATAAGAGGGACAAAAAAGAATAGTAAAGGAATAAAGGAGTCGGGAGCATTTTCTTTTGATATAGGTTGTCAGTTTTTAGTAAAAAGTACGAAGTACGGAGTATTGCGAAAAATCGTGCAAGTGATTTAGATTGTTCAATTTGCAATTTGAAATTTGCAATTGCCAATTTGCAATAAAAAACATGCTCGTAAATAGTGTACAAATTTCAAACAAAAACTCTAATCTCTAGTCCCTAGCCCCTTTCATCATGCCTTCCACGATCCGTTACCTGGTCTTCGATACCGAAAGCGTCGCCGACGCCGAATTGGTTGCCAAGCTGCGCTATGCCGGGCAGTCGCTTTCACCGGCCGAGGCGGTGCGGCGCTATCGGGACGAACTGATGCAAAAATACGAGAGCGATTTCATCCCCTACAGCTTCCAGTTGCCGATTTCGGTGGCCGTGGGCAAGGTCTCGGCCGATTTCCGCCTGGAAGACGTGGTCGTGCTGGACGAACCGCAGTTCCGCCCGCACGTTATTACGGAAAATTTTTGGCGGGGCTGGGAAAAGTATCGCCGTCCCACGCTGGTCAGTTTCAACGGCCGCGGTTTCGACCTGCCGCTCTTGGAACTGGCCGCCTTCCGTTACGGCATAAGCGTGCCGGGCTGGTTTCAAAGCACGGGCAAGTCCTTCGACCAACCGCGGAGCCGCTATAATATCGCCGCACATATCGATTTGTGCGAATTGCTTACCAATTTCGGCTCCACGTGGATGACCGGCGGGCTGAACCTGGCCGCCAATTTGCTGGGCAAGCCCGGCAAAATGGACGTCCAGGGCGACATGGTCCAAGATATGTTCGACGCCGGCCGCCTGGCCGAGATCAACGACTATTGCCGCTGCGACGTGCTGGACACTTATTTCGTTTTCCTCCGCACCCGCGTCCTACTGGGTCAACTGGAACTTGCCGCCGAACAGCAGATAATCGCCCAAACCAAGGCCTGGCTGGAATCCAAGGCCGGCGACGTGCCCGCTTTCCGCTTGTATCTCGACCACTGGGGCGACTGGTCCAACCCTTGGGGAACCCAGGCAGGGGAAAAATAATTCTTGCGGAACGCCAACCGACGCGACGGCACACGGAGTATGCCTGCTACATCGCTCTGCCGCGATAAATGTCTTTCATTCGCACACCGCGATCCAGCCGTTGGCGCGGAAACGGCCGAAAAACCAGGGGTGCCTAAGCGGGCGCTGGCGGTCGGCGTCTAGCGGGATCCATTCGCGGAATTTAAAGCCGGCGAGCTTTAGGGCCTTGCGCAATTCGCCTTGTGTGAAGGTGTGCAGGAACATCTGGGCGATGCCGTGGAAGTGGAAGAATTTGTCGCCCCATTGCATATCGCCGTGGCGGAGTTTTTCGCACGCATGCTGAACAAGCCAGCGCCGGCCCAGGGGATCGAAAAGGTTGTACAAGAAATTGTGCACGTGGATGACAAACAGCCCGCCGGGTTTTAATATGCGCCGCGCGTGATCTAACACCCGTTGGCGATATTCCCGGCCGCGAATCATTCCCAGTGTGCTGAAGAGGCAAATCACGTAGTCGGCCGATAGGTCGGCCAGGCAATCCAGTTCCACCAAGTTCGCCTGGATGCCCTGGATATCCAGTTTTTCCAGGCTTGCTTTTTGGGTCACGATGCGGAGCATGTGCGGCGACAGATCGACGGCAACGCCGCGGAATCCCCGCCTGGCCAGTCCGATTAGCGCCCTGCCGGTGCCGGCGCCAAGATCGACAACCAATCCCGGCCGACGAAAATGCCGTGCCAATACCTGCTCGTCGAACTCGAAAAGCCGGTTCAGGGCGAAATATTCGTCGTATTCCCGGGCAATATGATCGGACCGGGTGTATTCCCACACGCCGCGGGGTACGCCGCGTGGGAGTTGCCACTGGGGTGGAGAAGATTGGTTTGACAAGTGAACCGCTCGCCGCACGAGTTGTCGGGTTAATAGTGATCTAGTATAATCCCCAATTCTTTACATGCCTACCGTATCGGATAATGTCCGGATAGAAAATTGACTTCATTGTGTTGGGGCGGCAGTTAAACTGCCGCCCCAACGAGGAATATATGTTGTGTTGGACCAGTAGTTCAACTGCTGGTCCAACGTGGAAAATAATGCCCCCGACATAGGGGGAGGACCTTTTTTAGACAAGGAGACGAGTTGTGGCAATTCGCGTTGGTATTAACGGCTTCGGCCGGATTGGACGCCTGGTCTTTCGGATCATGGCACAAAGAAAGAACTTTGAAGTAGTCGGTATAAATGACATTACCGACAATAAAACCCTGGCTACTCTTCTGAAATACGACAGCACCCATCGCCAGTTCGCAGGCAAGGTGGAATACGACGACCAGAATTTGATCGTGGACGGCAAGAAAATCAAGGCCATGGCCATCAAGGACCCGGCCACGCTGCCGTGGAAGGAACTGGGCGCGGAGATCGTGCTGGAAAGCACCGGAATATTTACCTCGCGGGGCGGCGGCGGAAAGGCCGGCTATGCCAGCCACATCGACGCCGGGGCCAAGAAAGTGGTACTAAGCGCACCGGCCAAGGACGAGCCCGACCTGACCTGCGTGCTGGGCGTAAACGACGATCAGCTCAAGCCCGAGCACAAGTTCATCTCCAACGCCAGTTGCACCACTAACTGCTTGGCGCCCGTAGCCAAGGTGTTGCAAGAGAAATTCGGGATAGTCAGGGGCCTGATGACAACCGTGCACGCCTTTACCAACGACCAACGGGTGCTGGACATGCCGCACAAAGACCCGTATCGGGCCCGGGCGGCGAGTTTAAACATCATTCCCACCTCGACCGGCGCGGCCAAGGCCGTAGGGATAGTCATTCCGGCATTAAAAGGCAAGATGACCGGCATCTCCCTCCGCGTCCCGGTTTGCACCGGAAGTTGCGTGGACCTGACCTGCGAAATGGCCAAGCCTGTGACAAAGGACGCAGTCAACGCCGCCATGAAAGAAGCCGCCGCCGGGCCGCTAAAAGGCATTCTCAAATACTCGACCGATCCGCTGGTCTCCAGCGACGTCATCGGCGAAACGGCCAGTTCGGTATTTGTCGGCGATTGGACCACTGTGATGGGCGACACCATGCTAAAAGTGCTGTCCTGGTACGACAACGAATGGGGCTACTCCTGCCGCAGCGTCGATTTGATGGAGAAGATCGCGAATATGTAAAAAAAGAGGGGCTAGAGATTAGGGGCTAGGGGCTAGAGATTAAAAAACATCGCAGGGGCGGCAGTTGAACTGCCGCCCCTTCTTGTTTTATATTGTTTATCTGTGTCCGACACCCTTCGAAGTGGCTTTGATGAAAAGTGATTATTCCTTTAATCACGAAATGCCGAAAGATCGAAATCACGAAAAGAAATTGATAGAATGTATTTCGTGCTTTCGCCATTTCGATTTTTCGTGGTGAAAAACGTTGGATCGTTTTAATTTTTTGTGCTTCTTTTACACAATCCGATGAATTGAGGGGGTTTTCCTTATGCAATTCCACTTATCAACGTTGTTCCTGATCTTTTTCACGGTTGCAATTCCACTGGCCCTCCTTGCGCCTAGGGGCTGGGGGATGGCCATCTGGTTGGATGTGGTGATACTTGCCATCGCACTTTGCCTTCATGGCATTGGGAATCCATCAACCCGACATGCATGTGTGTTCTTTCTCGTATTATTCGGAATCATATGCCCTGGATTAATCTTGCCTATCCTGGAATCGCAGGGTGTTCCCACGCGTGCCATATGCATCAATAATCTCAAGCAAATAGGTCTTGCATTGCATGACTATCACGACAAATATGGACACTTTCCCGACGCAAGTACGCATGATGATAATGGTAAACCATTATTAAGTTGGCGGGTTGAGATTTTACCGACGTTGGAGTACGGCGCCCTTTATGATATGGTAAAAAAAGATGAACCTTGGAACAGCCCGCACAATGCCAAGGTATTAAACCAGAGGTTGCCCGAGCTTACCTGCCCAGTTGATAATAATGAAAATGATTTATCCACGAGTTACATAGCCATCATTGGTCCTGGCACGGCATGGCATGAAGATGGGCCGGTGAGTTTATCCGATTTGCCCGACAGTGGCTCCCATACCGTCATGGTCGTCGAATCTGTTGACTCCGGCGTGCATTGGGCAGAACCACGAGATCTGACAGTCGAACAAGCCCTGGAAGGAATGAAAACTGGAAAAGGCCTTCATGTATCGTCGAACCACTCCTCAGTAATTAACATTTTGTTTGCGGACGGCAGCGTTCGCTCGGTACCGAAAAAATTCCTTATCTCGACATGGGAAAAAATCCTTGCGGGAAAAGTAAAAGACTTCGACAGCATCGAGGAAGATGCCGATACCTCGCCGTCTCAGTTGGCGCATCTTGAGTCTGAGGATCAACCGGGCAATAGTTTCCCGACTGACGTGAAAAAATGTCTCGCTCTTCTAATTTTTGCCCTATGGATGCTCTCGATTGCCTTGCTTTTCCGTCGGGCGATAAAAAGTCGGCGGCGGCCGGAAGCGGCGGCCCAGGCCCCCGGAGTAATCACCGGGGGCTAAATAGGAATGGCAGGGTACGTGCTCTACACATATCCTATGGCTGAACCTTCATCATTGCAGTTGTACTGCCGCCCCTGTTTGTTTTATATTGGCTGCATGGAGGAGCAGCATAAACTTCGGCGGTATTTGGGACTTTTCGACGCCACAACCATCGTGGCCGGCTCGATGATCGGCTCGGCCATATTCTTTGGCCTTTCGATCATGGCCGACTACGTGATGACGCCCGGGATCCTCATCGGACTGTGGATCATAGGCGGGGTGTTCACCGTGCTGGGGGCCATCGCCTGCTCGGAACTGGCGGCCATGTTTCCGCATTCCGGCGGGCAGTACGTTTATCTCCGCGAGGCCTTCGGCGATTTCTGGGCCTTCCTCTTCGGCTGGGGGCAATTCCTCGTCATCCAGACCGGCACCATCGCGGCCGTGGGCATCGCATTTGCCAAATATCTGGGCTCGTTCATACCGCAACTCGGCGAGGCTAACGTGCTGGCGGTCGTGTCCATCGGAAAACTATTGCCCCTGGCCTGGCAGGCCCATTTGCCATCGTTTTTGCTCGCGATTCATCTCAATTCGGCCCAGTTGGTGGCTTGCGCGGTAATCGCCTTTTTGACCGGTATAAACGTGTGGGGCGTGCGCCAGGGGGCATTTGTGCAAAACCTGTTCACGGTGCTGAAGGTGGCTGCGCTTTTGGCCCTGATCGCGGCCGGACTGAGCCACATCCGCGACACCTCGCACTTTTTCCCGTTGATCAGTCCGATTAAGGGACAAGAGGCCTTGCAGATGGGCCTGCTGGCGGCGATGGCCGTGGCGTTCTCGAAGGCCCTGTTCGCCTACGACGCCTGGTATACCGTGGCCTTCGTGGCCGAGGAGGTGCGAGACACCGATCGCACGCTGCCGCGGTCGATGCTGCTGGGAACCATTCTGGTGATGTTTTTATACGTGCTTACGAATCTGGCTTACCTGGCGGTGCTGCCGATCGAGCAGATTGCCGGCATCAAGGAAAACCGCGTGGCCCAGCAGGTGGCCGAGGTGCTTTTCGGCAACGTCGGCTGGACGCTGGTGATCGTCGCCATTCTCATATCCACGTTCGGCTGCATTAACGGCATGATCCTTGGCGGGGCAAGGGTCTCCTACGCCATGGCCCGCGAAGGGCTGTTCTTTCGCCGGTGCGCGGACCTGCATCCGAAAACCAGAACGCCCGGCACGGCGCTTCTTTACCAGGGCATCTGGTCGATGCTTCTGACGCTCACCGGCTCCTATTCCGACCTGCTCACCTACACCATGTTCATGGCGGTGCTTTTCGGGCGCTGACGATAGCCGCGGTGTACAAGCTGCGCATCAGCCGGCCGGACCTCACGCGCCCATATCGCTGCTGGGGCTATCCGGTAACTCCGGCCGTGTACCTGGCGATCTCGCTGGCGTTTTTGATATACGTTGCCCAAGGCGCCCCGTGGTCAACGGTAACTGGAATAGCGCTGATGCTCTCCGGCATCCCGTTCTACATATATTGGAAAACGCGAAGATAGGTGATTTAATGGCAATTTATAACCGCGAAAGGACGAAAGATCGAAAACACGAAAAGCAAAACGGAAGGACATATTTCGTACTTTCGCAAGTTCGACCTTTCGTGATGAAAATAGAAAGTGACATTTTGTATAGATTTGCCGCAGTCCGATGAATTGAAAAGTATTTTCAGATGCAATTTCAATTATCAACACTGTTTTTGGTGATTTTCATGGTGGCGGCCTCGCTGGCACTTTTTGGGCCGGTGGGAATATATGCTGTCCTGGTTCTATCATTTGCATCTTTGTGCCTTAATCGCTCTAAAAAATTGCAGGACGGGATCGTATGGGCTATTCTCATCATGTTTATCGGAGTAATAACCCCGGTGTTGCTCTCATCTATGGGTTCTGCCCGTGAGGCGGCGCGCCGGCGCAATGTTTAGGCCATTTAAAGCAAATAGGACTTGCACTGTGGACTTATCACGAAAGAAACGGCTGTTTTCCATGGGCAAATGTCTGTGACAAGGATGGCAAGCCTTTATTCAGTTGGCGCGTGGAGGTCTTGCCAATGATGGAATATGACAACATTTATAAACGGCTAAAGAAAGATGAACTTTGGAACAGCCCTTATAACCTGAAATTGTTGGATCAGTTTCCGCGTTCGATTTATATTTGTCCGAGCGTTCCCCGTTTTGAATCGGACCCAACCACGAATTATATGGCCGTGATCGGCCCGGGCACGGCCTGGCGGAAAGACGGACCGGTCAAGCGGTCGGATTTGCCCGACCGCGGATCACACACTGTCATGGCAGTGGAAGTAGTAGACTCGGGCGTGCATTGGGCTGAACCGCGAGATTTGACCGTGGAGGAAGCGCTGGAAGGATTAAAAACCGGCAAAGGATTGAGAATTTCGACGGCCCATCCTGGCGTTATCAATGTATTGTTTGCCGATGGGTCGGTTCGATGTTTGCCTGCAAAAATGCCTTATTCTACATGGGAAAAACTCCTTGCCGGCGAAGTGAGGGATTTTGAAAATCTCGGTCAATTTGATGAATCCGCTCCGGACATGGTTGATGTAACTGTTTTGCAGCCGGAGCCGGGGAAATGGAAATTTATTCTCAGCGCGGTTGTGTGGCTGTTCTCGGTAGCATTGTTATTTCGCCGGGCGATAAAGAGCCGGCAAAAACCGGCGGCGGTGGAAATGGTCTCAGCCGGCTGACGCTTTAAATTCTCCCCTCGCCCTTTGGGAGAGGGGCCTGAGGTGAGGGCTGGAAGTTAAAATCGTGAGAAAATAAGTAGGTTGCGACATGAACCTCCCTCACCCTAACCCTCTCCCAAAGGGAGAGGGGACTATTTTTCTCTATTTCAGACACACTCTCAGCCGGCTGACGCCGGCCGCTCGCCATCTCATCTAGATGCCGCCGGCTGCTCGCCAATCGGCAAATAAAAAAACAGGACGACGGATGAATCGTCGTCCTGTTGAGAGAGTCGAATATGCAAAACGCGGCTATTGTTTGGCCACTACGGCATAGGCCGAGAGTTCGGGGGTGTATTTACCCTGGTCGGTCTCGATCCTGATGGTTTTTACGACCTTGCCCATTTCTGTGCCGGCCACGAAAGTAACAGGAATTACGTGCAGCGTTTTTGGGGTTTGTTCGGCTGAGGTGTCGAATTCGAAGGACTTTTCATCGCAGTTGATCGACTTGATTGTAAACGGTTTTTTGCTTTTTACGATCAACGGCTTGGTGACCTTCTGGCCCGGTTGCACCACGCCCAAGAATAGTGCGGCGGGGCTGACGGTGATGCCGGCGTCCACGCGGCCCTCGACCAGGACGGGAATTTGGGTTCCCCGGTCGTCGTTTATAACCAGCATCAAATAGTCGTTTATATAGCCCACGGGGGCCTTGGGATCGAGGTGCACTTTTAGCTCGTAGGCGGTTTGCCCGTTGCCCCGGCCGGTTTCGACAGCTTGGGCCTTAATGAAGGGATTGTCGGATTTTACGCCCACGATGCGCCACTCGCTGCTGGAGCCGAAGTTGACGCTGACCTTTTGATCCACGGGCGTGCCTTGATCTACGTCGCCTAGTTGCACGCTGCCCGGCTTGATGTCAACGTCGCTGCGGATATAGCCTTTTACGTGCAATTGCACTTCGGCGTAAAAGGGCTTGTCGATGGTCACGGTGAGCGTGGCTCCCCGTTGTCCGGAGAACTTATCGGTATTGAAATGGGCGAGAATCGCGCCTTTATCATAGGTTTTGATGGTGGAATTTATCACGCTGGGGGTGGTGCACCCGCAACTTGTCCGCACGCCGGTCACGTGCACGTCTTCCATGTACAGGTTTTCGAAGACAAACTCGTATTCGGCCCTGGCATTGCGGGCGCAGGTGCCGAAATCGTGCTCGGTATCCTTAAACATTTTCTTGGCCCAGTCCTGGCCGAGCAGGGGCGAGGCGGTCAATGCGATCAACGTCAAAAGCAATCCTGTTTTACGATTCATGTGGGGGCATCCTTCGCTATGAATTTTGGGGAATTATTTAGTATGCAATGGTTTTAGAGTTGAATACCTAGAAAAAAATGACTAAAAATCAGCTATAAAGGAAATATACAATGCAATGACGTACTTTGGTATATTGATTTTTGCTTTTATCTTCAATTGGAGCGGGCTGCGGCCGTTCTCTGCGGAAATCTAGGTTTTTTTAACTAACGTGTCAACTTTGCCCCAAGTTTTTAATATTCAGGGGGGCGAACTCGACCAAGCCAGAGATTCGATCCGGAAGACAGCTTTAAAATAAACCGATTCCGCTCGGTTCTGCGTTCGAGTCTTTGGGATGGGAGTAATGGAACTGCCGGATTGCTCCTTAAAAACAATTCCCGCCCCCCTTCACTGAACTATAGGCTTTCCCCACCCGATTAGTCCAGTCTAATTTTGTGGGGGAAAAAACTAGTAATAACTGGTGGTAGGCAATGTAAAAATCGCACGTCCGGCGCGTCTTTTTCATCTGGTTGCGATATGATCCTTGTCAAAACGGCTGGAAATTGATTACTATGTGGGATTACGCGCTCTGGACGGGATGGGCCGATTTATAGAACCAGCATGCCGTCTGCTCGACTCGGGGTTACATTTTCAGCGTTATTGCCGAATATTCGGCTGTTTCCTAAAGAATTGCCATGTTCGAAGCATTACAGGAAAGCATGAGTTCCGCACTGAGGGCCTTGCGCGGGAGAGGCTCGCTCAGTGCATCGAACATGCACGAAGGACTGAAACTGGTCGAGCGGGCGTTGCTCGAAGCCGACGTTAGCCTGTCGGTGGCCAAGGATTTCATAGATCGCGTGGGCGAACAAGCCGTGGGCGAGCGGGTGCTGAAATCAATCGATCCTACCAAGCAACTCGTTTACATCGTTCACCAGGAACTTGTGAATTTGATGGGGCCAGTGGATCACACCCTGCACATGCGCGGCGACGTGAGCGTGCTTATGCTATGCGGGCTGCAAGGATCCGGCAAAACCACTACATGCGGCAAATTGGGCAGGCTGATAAAGCAGCGCGGCCGCCAACCCCTTCTAGTGGCTGCCGACTTACAGCGTCCGGCCGCAGTCGAGCAGTTGCAGGTTCTGGGCCAACAACTCGGGTTGCCGGTATATGCCGATCCTTCCGCCCCCAATCCGGTGGCCCTGTGTCAGGCGGCGGTGCGCCAGGCCAAGCAGATGGAAGCCAACGTGCTGATCCTGGACACGGCCGGCCGGTTGCACATCGACGAGGAGTTGATGAACGAGCTTTCGCAGATCGACCGCCGCGTTGGGCCGGACCAGGTCTTTCTGGTGGTTGACGCCATGACCGGCCAGGACGCGGTCCACAGCGCCAAGGCCTTTAACGAGGCCCTGGAGCTGGACGGGGTGATCATGACCAAGCTCGACGGCGACGCCCGGGGCGGGGCGGCGTTGTCGGTCAAGGCCGTTACCGGCGTGCCCATCAAGTTCATCGGCACGGGCGAGCATCTCGACGCCTTGGAAGAATTCCATCCCGATCGCATGGCCGGCCGGATCCTGGGCATGGGCGACGTGGTAACGCTGGTCGAACAGGCGCAACAAAAGATCGACCAGGAGGAAATGGCCAGGCAGGAAGCCCGGCTACGCAAAGGCCAATTCACCCTGGACGACTTCAAAAACATGTTGGGGCAGACCAAAAAACTCGGTCCGATCAACAAGATAATGAGCATGATTCCCGGCATGGGCGGAATGGCCCAAATGATGGGCGACGTGGATGCCGAGGGCGACATGCGGCGTTTGGGGGGGATAATCGACTCCATGACCCCTGCCGAACGGGCCAATCCCTCGAAAATCATCGATCCCAGCCGACGACGACGCATTGCCGCCGGGGCAGGAGTCGAGCCGCACCAGGTAAACGAACTGGTAAAGCAGTTCGATGCCATGGCCGACATGATGAAGCGGATGTCAACCATGGGCATGCGCGATAAGATGAAGACCATGCAACAGCTTACCCAAGGCGGCATGCTCAATCCCGGGGCAAAGCTGGCAAAGGCGAAAATCGGCACCGGCAAGCGATTGACCTCCCAGGAAAAGGCCAAATTGAAAAAAGAACGCGAACGGGAAGAAAGGCGTAAAAAACGCGAGGCGAGAAAAAAATAGATAAAAAAAGTGGATAGTGGATAGTGGTTGGTGTGCAAGGGGCAGTGGGCAGTGGACAGTAGTCAGAATTAAATGAATAATATATAGTTTTGGCCCGGGGCTTGCTCCGGGGGTTTTATCGCATTTACGAGGAGATTAGAGTGGCTGTACGCATTCGGATGAAGCAGATGGGCGCAAGCATCGCCCTTACTATCGGATTTGTGCCATGGATATTCGCGCCCTGCGCGACGGTCGGGTGCTGGAACAACTGGGCACCTACGATCCCTTGATCCCGGATACCGACGCCCGGGCGATATTGAACAAAGAGCGGATCAAGTATTGGCTGGGCGTGGGGGCAACCCCGTCGGGCAAGGTGAGGGTGCTAATTAAGAAATACGGTGAGTCCGGCACGCACCTGGCCGCCCAGCAGGCAGCCCTGGAGCGGTTGGCCCAAGAGCGGCGCCGCCCGGAGCCGCCGCCCATGCCCAGGGCCCCGAAACCGAAGAAAGCGGAAGCCGAGGCTCAACCCTCGCGTCGCTCCGATGCCGAAGAAATTCGCGCTGAAGCCGCCGCAGCGGAAGACAATGAATAACCATGCGTTTTGACGTCTTGACCTTGTTTCCGGAAATTTTTCCAGGCTATTTGGGTCAAAGTTTGTTGAACAAGGCCATACAGGCGGGTTTGGTGGATGTGCACTTGCACAACATCCGCGATTGGTCCAAAGGAAAACACAACACCGTGGACGATCGGCCCTTCGGGGGCGGGCCGGGCATGGTAATGAAGGTCGAGCCGGTGGTGGAATGCGTGGAAGCCGTGCAGGCCATGGCCGGCCAGCCGGGGCGCCTGGTCATGCTCACGCCGCAAGGGCGGCGTCTGGATCAGCCGGCCGTGGAACGCCTGGCCCGCGAGGAGCGGATTTTATTGTTGTGCGGGCGGTACGAAGGTTTTGACGAACGAATAAGGACCATTTTAAAACCGGAGGAGATATCCATCGGCGACTACGTGCTTAACGGCGGAGAGGTCGCCGCCATGGTGATTATAGACGCGATAATCCGACTGGTGCCCGGCGTGCTGGGCGACGAAGACAGCACTGCCAGCGATTCGTTTTCGGGCCAAAGGCGGTGGCTGGAGTGCGCCGAATACACTCGGCCCCGGGAATATCGCGGACTTGCGGCGCCCGAAGTGTTGATAAGCGGTAATCACGAGGAAATCGCCCGCTGGCGCGAAGAAAACAGCCGGATGAGGACACAAGAACGCAGGGAAGATTTATTGACATAAAGTCGCGGCGGGCACCGATCATAGTATGGTCGGATGCTCGGTCGCGCATTAAACTATAAGAATTGATTTAAACGGCGACGCACAGCCGCTGTCGATCGCCGGAGCGATATCGAAAGGAACTAAAATGAGCGAAAAGATTCTATCACTGGTCGAAAAAGGCAGCCTCAAGGAAGAAAAGTTCGATTTCGACATCGGCGACACGGTTGACGTACACTGCCGCATCCTGGAGGGCGACAAGGAACGGATTCAAATCTTCTCCGGCACGGTGATCGCCCGCAGCGGCTCCGGCTCAAGGGAAATGTTCACCGTAAGACGGATCGTGCAGGGCGAAGGCGTGGAACGCAAGTTCCCCTTGCACTCGCCGCGGATCGCCAAGATCGAGGTGAAACGCTCCGGCGTTGTCCGCCGGGCAAAGCTTTATTACTTGCGGGAGCGGAGCGGCAAGAGCGTCCGGCTCCGCGAACGCCGCGGAGAGGCCGAAAAAAGCGAAGAATAACGTCTTTTCAACGCGGAGACACAGAGAGCGACTAAGGATGAGGGATGAAGGATTAGGGATGAATGAGGAAAATCCGCAAAATTAGGTGCAATAAAACTGATAGCTGATTGCTGAAAGCTTTCTCCGTGTCCTCCGTGCCTCCGTGTTGATGATTTTTTTGAAGGAAATGTATCGTGCGGGAATTAATTTCTGCATGGTTTCGACGAGCATTTCCCAAACGAACCTTGGGGCAGCGGGGCGAGGCAGCGGCGGCCAAATATCTGCGAAAACACGGCTATAAAATCATCGCCCTGGGCGACCGCCTGAAACGCCGCGACGAATTGGATATCGTCGCCTATCGGGGCAAGACGATCGTTTTCGCCGAGGTCAAAACCCGCGCATCCGCGGACGCCGGCCATCCGGCCGAGGCCGTGGACGCGGCCAAGCAGCGCAGGCTCACAAAGCTGGCGGTCACATTTCTCAAGCGGCACCACTTGCTGGATTATTCCGCCCGCTTCGACGTCATCGCCATCACATGGCCCGACGGCCAAAAGAAACCCCAAATCGAGCACATCGAAAACGCCTTCGAAGCCGCGGGAGAGTGGGAATTTTATTCGTGAGGCTGTAGGCTTTAGGCTAGAGGCTGTAGGAAATACAGCAGAATGAAACCGCTTACGGCTTAGTGCGCATAATGAACATGCGATTGGAAAATCCTACTTTGCTCTAAGTTTTTCCAACTCAGCGGCAAAGGCTTTATAGGCGACGGAGTCAAAAAGCATAAAACGCACTAATTCCGGTCTTCCGTGTTCTTTAAGAAAATCGATGGCCGTGGAAATGGCCGTATGCGCGGCCTGGTCGATGGGGTAGCGGTAGGCGCCGGTGCTTAGGGCGGGAAAGGCGATGCTGCGGCAGTCGTGTTCCACGGCCAGTTCCAGGCAGCGGCGATGCGCCGAGCCCAGCAGTTCGCTCTCGCCGCGCCCGCCGCCGGACCACACCGGGCCAACGGCATGGATCACGTACTTGGCCGGAAGATTGCCCGCCGTGGATATGACAGCCGAGCCGGTGGGGCAGCCTTGGGGGTATCGCTTATCGGTTTCGGCCATGATAGTGGGACCACCGCGGCGATGGATCGCGCCGTCCACGCCGCCACCGCCTGCAAGACGGCTGTTGGCCGCGTTGACAATGGCGTCCACCTCTTGAAGTGTGATGTCGCCCTGCTTAAGTTCCAGGATTGTTTTGCCGATTTCCACGTGCATAGTGATCTCGTTATCATTTATCAGTAATCAGTTTTCAGTTCATAGTCATACAATTATGAGATATTGTAACTATCGATGGACCACTAGTCACCGATGGGCAGCGCGAAACCGCAAGCGGTTTTAGTTTCTTACTAGACTGATGCGGCATAAAGATTCAACCAAAGCCCCCGGTGTGTTCACCGGGGGCTAAATATGACCGGGGGCTAAATATGATTGGATAAATTTTTCAAATCCCTTATCGCAATGATTGAATTCATCGGATTATTGTTTTTCGGGCCAAATTCTATCGGGCAGGACGAAACGCAACACGGGTTTTAGGGCCTTTGGCGGGCTGGGCAGGGGAAATTTCGACCCCATGATCCAGGCCAGGGCAATGTAAGTGATCGCCAGCCCCAGTATGCCGCCGAAAATGATTTCCAGGAAGATTCGCAGTTCGCTTTTTGTTTTACGCTGCGGTCGGTTCGCCGCGGACTGCGATTCCGCTGAATTAGGGGATTTCTCCCCGGTTTTTTGCGTGTGTTTGGCAATCAGATTGTACACTTCCTCATCGAGCGGGCTGTCCGAGGTTTCGGCGGTTTCTTCGCTTGCGTCTGCGGCAAAACTTGAATGCGAGCCTTCTTCGCCCTCTTCCGCCGTGGCGTGCTGCATTAAAAAAGAAGGTATTATCGGAGGCGGGACAATGTTCGTCTCTTCAGTGGCGGTTCTGGGAAGGGCCATTTTTGGAGGAACCGTTTCGGGCGGCATTTCCTGATGACCCGTCTCCACAGGCGTCAGTTCCGGAGGGATTAGGTCCATGGCCGCGCCAAGTGGATATTCGGCGCCGCATAAGGGGCAACGAACCAGGGTAGCAGCGTCCAAATCCGGAGGAACTGCCACCATCTGCGAGCAGCGCGGGCACGTGGAGATTGTGGGCATGGAGGTTCCTCGATTTTCAGCATGACATCACATCCGCTCTAACTGGCAATTATACCTTGCGGTATCGACTTGATGAGCGTGAAATTACAAATTAATGCCGTAGAGTGTATAGAATTTCTCCTGCAAATGGCTCATGAGCGGTTCGTGCATAAGCGGCCTGCCGGTTATGCGCTGGACCAGTTCGGCGGCTGTGTGGCGATGTCCTTGGCTGTGGATCTTTTCCCGCAGCCATTGGCGCAGGGGCTGAAAATCGCCGCGTCGGAACATGGCATCCAAGTCGCAAAGTTCGCTCTTGGCCTGGGCGAAAAATTGCGCGGCATAGAGATTGCCCAGGGCATAGGTGGGAAAATAGCCGATAAGTCCCCTGCTCCAGTGCACGTCCTGCAACACGCCCTGGGCGTCATCGGGCGGGCTGAGGCCCAGGTATTTTTGATATTTTTCGTTCCATGCACCGGGCAGATCGGCCACTCGAAGATCGCCTTTGATCAGGGCAAGTTCCAACTCGAAACGGATCAGGATGTGGAGGTTGTAGGTTACTTCATCGGCCTCCACGCGGATCAAAGACGGACATACTTCGTTTATGGCAAAATAAAACTCGTCGAGTGAAACAAATTCCAATGCCAGGGGAAATAGCGACTTGGCCTTGGGGAAAAAATACTCCCAAAACGCCCGGCTCCGTCCGACCAGGTTTTCCCACAGCCGCGATTGCGATTCGTGGATCCCCAGCGAAACCGTTTCGCCCAGGGGCAGGCCGTAGTGTTCCGCCGTCAGGCCCTGCTCGTACAGGCCATGGCCGGCCTCGTGCATGACGGCGAAGAAAGCCGCGTTGAAAAAACCGCCGTCGTAGCGCGTGGTGATGCGGCAATCGTGCGGGCCAAGACCGGTGGTGAACGGGTGCACCGACAAGTCCAACCGGCCGCGGTTGAAATCGTAACCGATCGACTCGGCGGCCTGCCGGGCGAAGGTTTTTTGCGTTTCCACGGGAAAATCCCGCTTAAGAATGTCCGTGCGCGGAAGCCGCGTGCTGAGTTGAATCGAAGTCGCCATGGGCACCAACTCGTCGCGCAGGCCGGCAAGCACGCGGGCGACGTCGGCCGTCAGGGTGTCGGGCTCGTATTCGTCCAAAAGAGCATCGTAAGGATGGGCTTCATAACCCAAGGCTTCGGCCTGCTGGCGTTTCAAGGCAATCATTTTCTCCAAATACGGCCGGAACATGGCGAAATCGCTTTTTGCACGGGCCTCCTGCCAGGCCAGTTGGCCAAGAACCGCGGTCCGCGTCAATTCTTCGACGAGCGATTGGGGAAGCCGGACTTTTTTATCGCGTTGCCGTTTCAGGCGGCTAATATTAATGGCCGCATCGGCGGTTTCATCGGCCGCCAAAGGGCCGGCCGCCAGGGCTTCCAGCCAATCGCCGAACTGTTTTTCGATCCAGCGTTGATGAATGAGGCCGACCAGGTAAGTAATCTGCTCGGCTCGATATTCGCCCGCCGACGCCGGCAGATTGACGTGCTCGTCCCAGCCCAGGGCCGACTCGATGGAGGCGATCAAGGCCGTTTGCCGGGCGTAATTGCAAACCTGCTCGTAAATTTGTTCCATGTCGCTGGCCATGATCTTTAACTCCGTTGAAAACGAAAATGTCTATACGCAGGGACAGTAGTTTAATCCCTACACCCACACGGCGTCGAGAGCGGGGAGATACATTTGAATAAGGCTAAGATGGAGTAGCAGCGCAGCAACGATCGGTATATCGCTTATTGCGAGCCGCAATCGGCTTCGATTTGCCGGGCTTTATTGCTGAAGGTCCAGAACTCAGATTCTCTTGCCGGCGGCCGTGCCTTTCGAATGGACGAGGAAAGCGAATCGTCCTGCCAACCGTCGCCGCGAAGATTCCAACTCGCACAACCCGAAGAACCCAGGCAAAACATTGCAGCCATAATTCCGCCCAGGCATGCAAGCCGGCACCTGCGGCCATAATCGTTAATGGTTCGGAACATGACAGAATATAATTAAAGAGAAGTATCTGGAAAAGAGGCGGGATTTTCACAAAAATCCCAGCCCGTGTCCAGTCCAATTACGATTGTTACAATAGATTATAATGATCCCGGTTGCACTCAACCTTTTTCCGTAAGATCCCATTTGTCCAACCCCTGTAACTTATTTATTTTCAATGGGTTATATTTTTCCATCGTTCATCATTTTCAACCTTTAACGGAGTCTTTGTTCCATGTCAGACGTCGAATTGGACGTTTTGGTAGTCGCCCCCCATCCGGATGATGCGGAACTTGGAATGGGCGGCGCCATACTCAAGATGAAATCTGAAGGGCTTCGCCTTGGGGTTTTGGATTTGACCTCGGGCGAGCCCACGCCTTTTGGAACTGCCGAAATCCGAGTCCGCGAAACCCAAGCCGCCACTGAGATCTTGTTGTTGGATTGGCGGGAAAATTTGGGGCTTCCGAATCGTAGCTTGGAGGCCACGATCCCGGCCCGGGCAAAACTGGCCGGCGTGTTCCGCGAGACACGGCCGCGATGGATCTTCGCCCCATATTGGATCGATGCCCACCCGGACCACGTTGCAGCCACGCAGCTTGTCGAGGCCGCCCGATTCTGGTCGAAATTGACCAAGACCGACCTGCCTGGCCAACCGCATTATCCAGAGCGGATTTTCTATTACTACTGCTTCCACCTGCGATTGATCCCGCAACCCGCTTTCGTGCTCGATATCAGCGATTTTTGGGAGCGGAAGCTGGCGGCCATCAGTTGCTATCGCAGCCAGTTCATCGAAGGCCGGCCCCAAGAATCGCCCACCTTCCTGGACCAACTCCGCGACCAGGCGGCGGTTTGGGGCTGGTCGATCGGTGCAAAATTCGGCGAAGCCTTTGCCAGCCGCGAACCGCTTGGATTGGAAACCATGAAAGGAGTAATGTAAAGGAAGAGGGATGAATTGTCTTAGCTATCAGCTTTCAGCCCCCAGCGGTCAGCCACGATATATTTTCAAACTGATAACAGATATCTGAAGGCTGACGACTGAGTGCTGACAGCTTCGAAACAATCAAAAACCGAGAATCATCTGCCAAATTGTTAAACATAGTCCTTTTCGAGCCCGAAATTCACCATAACGCCGGCAACGTGGGGCGGACCTGCGTGGCCTTGGAGGCCAAGCTCTGGCTGGTCAGACCGCTGGGGTTTCGGCTCGACGATCGGCATTTGCATCGGGCGGGCTTGGATTATTGGGAACATCTCGATTACAAGGTGGTCAACGATTGGGCGGCGCTGGTTCGGCAATTTTCCCAATTCCGTCCGTGGCTTTTCACAAAAACTGCCGAGACAATTTATACCAAGGTCCGCTACAGCGACGGCGACGTGTTGGTCTTTGGCAGTGAGACGCGGGGCCTGCCGCCAGCTATTCTGGCCGAAAATGCGGATCGCTGCCTGCGAATTCCCATACACGGGCACGTGCGCAGTTTAAATCTGGCCGTGAGCGTGGGAGTGGCGGCCTACGAAGCCATGCGGCAAATATGGGGCTTGTAAGAAATTTGTGTCAGTTGGTGTCACGGGCTACCAGACCGTGAAGAGACGGTGGCACGGGCTTCCAGCCCGTGAAGAAACGGTGGCACGGGCTTCCAGCCCGTGAGAGACACGGCCAAGATGGCCGTGCCACCTGGGCACTGACAAAAAAACTAGTACGGGCCCAAATAAGCACCTATTCGCCCCCTCGTTCGGGGAAATTGGCAACATCCATGACTTTCGCAAATAGATTAGGCATGGCCCTCGACATGTACAGGGAATGTGATAAACTACAAGACTCGGTTATATGATTTGCTATTATTTGAGATAAAAAGATATATGACGCGGGGTGGAGCAGTCCGGTAGCTCGCGAGGCTCATAACCTCGAGGTCACAGGTTCAAATCCTGTCCCCGCCACTTTTTCTAAATCTTTGCCGAATTTATAGTTAAAATACCTTCCGACGGTCGGCAGTGCGGCCTGTAAGTCAAGGCGAAAAGGGGTAGTCACTACCCCCGTGACTGAAAGGACGTACTGCATGTCTATAACGACCGTTTCCGCAGTGCCAAAGTACCGGCATCACAAAGGCACTGACCAAGCTTTTATACAAATCAAAGGCCGCCGCCACTATCTTGGTAAGTGGAACAGCCAAAAAAGCAAGGAACGATACGCTGCCTTCATTGCCGAACTGGCAGTAAGGCCCACTGCGCTGCCGGCGCTCAAGACCGAATCGCAGATTACCATAACGGAGTTGGCCGCCGCTTATTGGGAATTTGTCCAAGCTTATTATGTCAAGAACGGAAAGCCTTCTGGCTGGCAGGATCATATCCGCCTAATGCTACGGAAGGTTCGTGAAATCTACGGGCTTACCCCCGCCGTCAACTTCGGCCCCTTGAAGTTGAAGGCTATCCGGCAAACCCTTATCCACGCCGGTCACAGCCGGGTATACATCAATAAACTTGTGCCAATCATCACACGCATGTTCAAGTGGGCGGCGGCGGCAGAGATCATTCCCGGCGGCGTTTATCATGCTCTCCGCACTGTCGAAGGGCTAAGACGTGGAAGGACGGAGGCCCCGGAAACCAAACCCATACTCCCCGTGGCCGACCAAGTAGTCGAAAGTACCCTGCCGTACCTTCCTCGCGTAGTTGCCGATATGGTGCGGTTGCAACGATTGACCGCCGCGCGCCCGGGAGAAATTTGCCAACTACGGCCATGCGACGTGGATCGAGACGAGGAAATTTGGGAATACCGGCCCGAGTCACACAAGACAGAACATTTTGGCCGAGAGCGAATTATTTTTATCGGCAAGAAGGCCCAGCAGGTGCTAATCCCTTACCTGCTTAGAGACGCCCAGGCTCATTGTTTCCAACCAGTTGAAAGTGAGCGGCAACGACATGAGATAATGCGATCGCGCCGCAAAACCAGAGTACAGCCTTCTCAATGGAATCGCCGGAGGCCCAGGCCCAAACGAGTTCCCAAAGCGTTCTATGATCGGAGTAGTTACACTCGGGCGATCAAACGTGGTATCGAAAAGGTCAATAAGCAGATCTTGAAAGAGGCTGAGGAAATGGGTATCGAGAAACCAGTCCTGTTGTCTAATTGGCATCCCAACCAGTTGCACCACACTGCTGCAACAGATATTCGAAGGCAATTCGGGCCTGGAAGCCGCGCAGATTGTTTTAGGCCACGCCAAGGCCGACGTGACGCAAATCTATGCCGAACGTGACACCGAAAAAGCAGTCGAAGTTGCTAGACAAATAGGTTAATATCAAAGTGTCGCCGGGTTGCGGGTCGCTCCCGCACAGGTCGGCCGGTTGTAGGGAAACATCATCGCCTTACATCCGGCTGGCCACCCGGCCGAAAGGATGATGAATTATGTATAGCTCTTTGTATAAAAATTGATCCTAATCGTTTACTGGAAGTTATTGCGGATTGGGACCAAACCGCGATAGAAGAGGTAAATGATATTGATGGTTGGCGGGATGCGGCTGAAGAACGCCGCAAGTATAAAGGCAACCCCCAACGTGGATGGGGATCAGCCCCAAGACACTTCCTGGAAAAAACAATTTATCTTTCTGGTCAAATAACATCGTATTATTCGAAATTAGACCCCACGCCACTACATGAGATATACACAGCGGTTACTGCTTGGCATGAGGACCATAACGCAACAAGGATACCCGATCAATCAATCCTCTTCGCCACACTGGAACGTGCAAAGTTAGTTCTAAGCTCAATGGAAACGGACTTGTACACTCGAATCTATGCAGGCAAGGGTGAAAAAACGGATAGCAAAACGAATAATAAAAATATTCCTCATCTTCAAGAATGGATAACAAAGCTCGATTTACCTCTAAAAAGAGATCAAGCCACCACAAAACTTACCTCTTGGATTTTTCGACCTGATCGCTTTGCCAAAGACGCGATGATGCGATTGAGCATTGAATATCCGCAAATAATCAAACAAATTAACGATTCTTTAGACTTCACGGAAAAATGTTTTGCTGATTTTCGCAATGATGCTTATGATCCGAATGTCTTATCTGCTGATAATCTGTGGGACGCGATTTTCAGTCTCAAAATGCGCATACAATCAGCTATTGACATAATCCCGTCGGAAGACCAAAAAGATTGCCCCGTGGGAGTTGAGAATGAAAAAATCCCACCAAGTAGAGTAGTTGTAAAACAGACCCCCCCACAGGTCACGATTGACGGCAGCGCCTACGCTATATCTAACAAAGCCGCATTTTTTATGGAAAAATTGGTTGAGGCTAACGGCGAATGGATCAACGGTCATGCTGTGGTCAATCAGCCCAGCCGTATCGTTGCTTCCATGCCCAAAGAAGTAAGATCAATAGTCGAATCTGCAGCAGGAAAAGGCTTTCGACTAAATCTAAAAAAAGTGATCTAGTGAAATCACTTTGTGTCGTTAGATAGATCATTATGTATGTTCTACCATATTGCATAGTGGCAAACATTACTCCACTTATGCAAAAGGTAGAAAATGATTGACACAAATAACGAATCTATTATCACTCTCACAGAGGCAGCCCGCTCGCTGCCACACCGCCGTGCTGGTCGGCCAGTACACTTAAGCTGTATTTATCGGTGGTGTCAAATTGGTGTGCGAGGCGTCCGCCTGGAATTCACCCAGATAGGCGCGACAAAATGCACGTCCCGCGAAGCCCTCCAAAGATTTTTTGACGCCTTGACCGCCCAGGCCGAATCAGGCCGCGCTCCGATCCTGGTGCCGACGCGATTGACGGCACAGCGGCTTAAGCAGATAGAGGCGGCGGAAAAACATCTTGCGGCGGCAGGAATCTAGTCTCTTAAACAATTAACCCGACCTCACCAGGCAAGCCAGACTTGGGCAAACTCAACCATGAGTTCCACAACCACCACAGAAAAGTTTCAAGTTGAAAACATTCCTCAAGAACTATGCGAACACAAGCAGTGGGTTGTTTGGCGTGAGTTAATACGAAAAGGACAACTCACCAAGGTACCTTTAGATCCGAATACAGGAGGAGCGGCATCATCGACAGATCCAAGTACATGGGCGCCTTCGAGCAGGCTATCCAGGCCTGCCGCAATGATCTAAAGCTTGCCGGTGTTGGCTTCGTTTTTACAGTGGATGATCCATTCTGTGGTGTCGATCTGGACGACAGCATTTCTTCGGATAACGGCCAACTGAAGCCTTGGGCTAAGTCAATTGTCAACCAGATGGATAGCTATACAGAAATCAGTCCATCCAGCTGCGGTGTGAAGGTTTTTCTGAAAGGATGCAAGCCGGGTAATCGCTGCCGCAAAGCCTACCACGATGGTGAGGTTGAAATCTACGATCGCGACCGGTTCTTCACGCTCACTGGACTTCGCTTGCCAGAAGCATCGGCCGTAGTAGAGGAACGGCATGACGCATTAAACGCCCTCTACCGCGAAATCTTTGGCACAGACGATGATATATCGGTCATACCAACACTACCTTCACACGGTGGCAACGGACATGTGAATCTTGATGACGACGAGATCATCTGTCTAGCCTCCCGGCAGCGGCGCTCAGGCGAGAAGTTCGCGGCGTTGTGGGCAGGCCGCTGGAAAGAGCACTTTAATTCCCCTAGCGAGGCCAATTCCTCGGTGATATTTACGCTAGCATTCTACTCCAAGGACCCGGCACAGCTGGTGGCGATTCCGGCTTTTCCGGTTTCTCCTTTTGTTCCACCATGGCTGACTTTCCTTCAATTAGGTGTTTGTTAATAAGTTCTCTGGTTAATGGACTTTAGACCCTAAGCGTTTGGGCGTTTTTACCTCCGCAAGCTGATTTTTTCCCAATAGCGGCGAAGGAATTTGCGAAATTTTCAGTTTCAGTGTCATAGGCAATGAAAAAATCACATAACTTAAAACATCATTGTGCTGCCGATGAATATCTCGCAGCAATGTCCAAGTCCTTGTTGAACAAATAATTAGGGATTAGAATTGAAGCAGCAGATTGATCCCTCCTATGTGAAATGGTTAGAATCAATCAAGAGTATGGGACCTTATTCCAGTGAGGCGGAAGTAGAAAATGTGTCCTACTCGTGATGATAGCATGCTGCCTCAACGACTGCAAGCCGGGCATTCCACGGCGGCCTCATCAATCAACCGCCGATATCGGCAGCAATTAATCGCTTTGGTGTACCGCGAGATGGGTGATCGTTTGGCCCGGCGCGAAGACCCGGAAGACATTGTGCAATCGGCCATGTGCACTTTTTTTAGAGGAATTCAAGAAAGGCAATTCCATGTAGACTCTTCAGGGGCTTTGTGGAAACTGCTGGAAACCATTACCCGGCATAAAATCCTTAAACACATCGAGCGGAATCGCGCTGATAAACGCAATCCCAGTCGTGAGCAAACGATGAATAGCCAAATGTTTTTTCCGGCAGCCGATCCTTCACCCGCCGAAGCAGCTCATTTAATCGACGTGATGGAACAGGCCTTGAAAGGATTAGATGCGCCGTATGCGGAGATTTTCTTTATGCGGTTAGAAGGCTTTACGCTAGAGGAAATCGCGCAAAAATTTAATTGCACCAGAGCCGTGATCCGCACAAAACTTGGTCGTATCCGCCAGCGAATGGAAGGTCTTTTGTCTGAAGAGTCCATGCCATGAGTCGGCTTCTAAATTACATCCGGGATGTGTTACAGAACAAGGTGAGAAAATCCATGACTTCCTGGGATGATAGGCAGTGGGCAAAACTTGATCAGGCTCTCGAAAAGTTGGAAGTTGCTTGGAAAACTTCTCCAGAACCTGAATTAGCTCAGTTTCTTCCCTGCCTGCCGGACGACCCCGAATTCCCCATCATTTTGGCTCGACTAATAGCTGTAGATCGTGAGTGTCGTCGGAAAGCGGGCAGACCGAAAAGTTTCCATGAGTATATCGCCGAGTGGCCAATATTGCGGGATAACCCTGATCTGCTTTCCGAAAAAGAAACAGACGCATTTATTACCGACCCCACATCGGAAAAACTCGGCTCCACGGTCGGACCGTATAAATTGCTCTCGATTTTGGGGGAAGGCGGTTTCGGCGTGGTGTACCTTGCCGAACAGGAAAAACCGTCCGCCGCCGCGTAGCGCTAAAGATCATAAAAGCGGGGATGGATACAGCTCAAGTGTTGGCGAGGTTTGATGCTGAGCGCCAGGCCTTGGCAATGATGGACCACTCGAATATCGCCCGTGTTTATGATGTGGGTATGACGGAAACTGGCCGGTCATATTTTGCCATGGAATTGGTCCATGGCGAGTCGCTTACGGCGTACAGCGACCGCCACCGGCTCTCCTTAGAAGAACGTTTGCTTCTTTTCATTCCGGTATGCCATGCCGTTCAACATGCCCATCAAAAAGGGATCATCCACCGAGATCTGAAACCATCCAACGTGCTGGTCACAGTGGTTGACAATCAACCAGTGCCCAAAATTATCGATTTCGGTGTAGCCAAGGCCATTGCCCAGCCGCTTACGGAAAAAACCATTTTTACCGAACAAGGACAGCTCATTGGCACACCAGAGTATATGAGTCCCGAGCAAGCTGAGATGACTAGCCTGGACATCGACACTCGTAGCGACATTTACTCCTTGGGAGTGATGCTCTACGAATTGTTAACGGGGATGTTGCCATTCGAACGTCATACAATGCGTCATGCCGGTTTCGACGAGATTCGCCGTATTATCCGTGAAGTGGAACCGCCGAAACCGAGCGCCAAAGCATCCGCAACTGACGATAGTTCATGCCAGCGTGCCAAAAAACGCCGCAACGATCCACAAAGCCTTTGCCGCCTGTTGCGGCAGGAACTCGATTGGATCGTAATGAAGACTTTGGAAAAAGATCGGACTAGGCGTTATCCTACTGCCCTCGGGTTAGCTGATGACATCCAGCGATATCTCAAAAAAGAGCCATTACAGGCTGGTCCGCCAGGCGGCTGGTACCAGGTGCGCAAGTTTGTTGGCAAATATCGCTTAACAATCGGTATTAGCACAATGATCGTGCTTTTGCTGTTCGTGGGTGTCACGGCATCTACATATTTTGCAATTATAGCCAAGCGAAACGCGGCAGACGCGGAAGCCGCAACCAAAATAGCCGAAAAAGAAAAGGCTCGCGCCGTGGAACAATTTCTCCGCACGCGCCAGCGCAATATGTCCTGCTAGTAAACCTCGCCCAAAGAGAAATCCAAGATGGCGACTTTATCCGCGCGGAACAACTTCTGGATGCAACACCGGAAGACCTGCGCAGTTGGGAATACTATTACTTGTGGACGACGGTCAAAAAACGGCTGATTCGGTTAATCGGACATAACGCCTGGGTTACCAGCGCGGCCTTCAGCCCCGACGGCAAGCAAATCGTCTCCGGCAGCGGAGATAACACGCTGAAAATTTGGGATGCCGCAACGGGTGTTGAACTTTATACCCTGAAGGGACACAAATTTTGGGTCACCAGTGTCGCTTATAGTCCAAACGGCAAGCTTGTTGTGTCCGGAAATGGGGACAATCTGATCAAGATTTGGAATACGGAAACGGGCACAGAAATTCGTACTCTTAAAGGACATGCCTCGGCGGTGCTCTGCGTGGCTTTTAATGCCGACGGCATGCGCGTCGTCTCCGGCAGTGATGATGGCGCCGTCAAGATTTGGGACGCGGCGACTGGCGATGAGATTCGGACCATCGATGGTCATGCCGAGGCTGTTCGCTGCGTGGCATACAGTCCGGACGGAAGGTATATCGTCTCCGGCGGCGGCGACGATAAACTCAAGATTTGGGACGCAACGACAGGCACGGAAATTCAGACCCTTGAAGGCCACACCGAGGCGGTTAATTCCCTGGCTATAAGCCAGGATGGAAAGCTAATAGCCTCCGCCAGCGACGATAGAACCATAAAACTCTGGGACTCGGCAACCGGAAAGGAACCCCGGACTCTCAAAGGACATAACGAATCGGTTCATAGCGTGGCCTTTAGTCCTGATGGCACACATCTAATCACTGGCAGTGCCGACAGAACATTGAAGATTTGGGATGTAACGAGCGCTGAGGAAATAATTAGTATAAAGGAATATACCAATGCCATTACATGTGTAGCTTTCAGTCCTGATGGGAAACGCATTCTTTCTGGCGGCAAGGATAACATGCTCAAAATTCGGGATATAACGCCGGGCTCGGAAATTCGCACTTTTCAAGGTCATGGCGAGGCAGTGCAGTGTGTGGCCTTTAGCCCGGATAGCAAGTTTATTGTCTCGGGCAGTGGAGATGATACGCTCAAGATTTGGGACGTGATGACAGGCGCGGAATTCCTGACCCTTAATGGACATGACAACGTCATTACTTCCGCCGCATTTAGCCCCGACGGTACGCGCGTCGTCTCAGCGAGTCGAGATAATACCGCCAGGATCTGGGACGCGGCCACCGGCCGTGAAATCCGAATACTGCAAGGACATCAGTACGGAGTGAACAGCGTGGCATTCAGTCCGGACGGCAAGTCTGTCATTTCCGGCGGCGGCGATAAAAAGCTGAAGATTTGGAACGCGATGACAGGGGAGGAAGTTCGAACCCTCAATGGACACGGCAATGCCATTACTTGTGTAGCCTTCAGCCCGGACGGCCTGCGTATTGTTTCCGGCGATAGGGACAGCAAGATTAAAATCTGGGATATAACCACTGGTGCGGAAATCTTTACCCTTATGGGACACAACGACCCAGTTTATAGTGTGGCCTTCAGTCCCGACGGAACACGCATCGTTTCCGGAAGCGGGGATAGAACTCTTAAAATTTGGGATGCTTCGCATGGCACCGAAATCCACACTCTCCATGGACATTATGATCCAGTTTTTAGCGTGGCGTTCAGTCCCGACGGAAAACGAATCGTCTCGGGCAGCGGAGACAAGACCCTGAAAATTTGGGACGCCGCAACTGGCGCGGAAATTCTCACGCTCAAGGGAAACGCATCATGGGTCAACAGCGTTGCATTCACTCCTGATGGAGTGCGCATCGCCTCTGGCGGCATGGATTCCATCTTAAGAATTTGGGATGCTGTGCCGCCGCAGGCGCCATAATCTAATGATTTTCGCCTTTTTCCTTTTTCTATACGGAATTCTTGGTGCGGCAACCGGCAAAAAGGCAGATTGCCAATCCGCGTAGGGCAGCCGAAGGCGGTAATTCAACAAACCGCAAGGGATTGCCCAGAAATTATGCGGCCTTATCTACGCCGCCATTTAGCGCGGCGCCTATTGCGTTGCACCGCCTAAAAGGCTCATTTCAAAAGCGATCCGAATCGCCTTCATGATTAGGAAATGCATGGCATGGAAACATTGTTTATTTTTTCGTTGTTTAAATATTTTTCGATTTTTCATCCACAACTTCAATCTAATCGGCTTGTAATATTAGAAAGCAATTCCGAAATAGATGACTAGAATTCTGATGTTTCGTTGGATGGATATGAATAACAAATGTTCCTGATTCTTGACAACGTAATTCAGAAAGGTGATATTTAGGCAAAATGGAGGGGATAAAGCCCTCCGATTGTCATTTTTCAACAGGAGCCGTATACCATGTGCCGTCTCCATCTTGTTTGCGGATGCTTGCTTTTTTGTGTGTCTTTTTTCCTGCTTGGTATTTTTACTCCGAGCCCTGCCGAGGAGCCTAAACAAGGAGAAAAACCAGCGGAAAAGCCCTCAGAAAAACCATCGGAAAACCCCACTGAAAAACCCTCAGAAAAACCGGATGAAAAACCGGAACAACAAAAACCTGCTGCCGCTACTCAGGAGCAGTCGCCCATTGATTTTCCCGGCGCGGTCCTGTTTAACAGCCAGCCGTCGTTTCTGGTCGGCGTGAAAGTGGATCATCAGGACCTAAATTACCAGGAAGGTGAAAAACTTGCTGCCGAATTCACCGCGGAACGGGAGGCGCATCTTTATTTGATTTATCACCAGGCCGACGGAAAGAGCCTGCTACTGTTTCCCAACGAGGCTCGGCGCGAGAATCGCATTGCGGCTAAGGAATCGGTGTTAATACCGCCTCCGGGGCAGGATTTCCGCTTTCGCGTCGGGCCGCCGTTTGGGAGCGAAGTGCTCCAGGTAATCGCATCGCTTAAGCCACTGGAGGAACTGGATGGTTTGGTGCAAAAAACCGGCCGGGCGCCGATCGTTTCCGCCGAAGTGATCGAGAAGCTCAAAGAGCGATTGTCGAAAGATTCCACCTCCTGGACCGAGCACCGCGTAGTGATCCACACCGCGGCAAAAGAAACGCCGCCTCCGCAGCGCAAAGCGGTCCTGCGCAGGGCTGTTCATCGGTGTGAATAAATATCAGGATGAAAAAACGTGCAAGCCGGAAGAAACGGCTCGTCTTGGTGCGGAACTCCTGGCCAAGGCGTTTGTCGAACGCGGAGGAGTCGAGGCCAGGAACGCCAAAACCATCGTCGGCGAGCAGGCCACCCGGGCAAACATCGAGGAAGCGATCGTGAAATGGCTGCCCAGCGTCACCCAGCCGGGCGATACGGTATTCATTTTTTACTGCGGCCACGGTCTGACTATCAAGAATCTCGACGGCACGAAGCCCGACGGCCGCGACGGCCTGATTACGACTTACGACAACGATATCGGCTCTGACTTCAAAAGCCAAGAGGAAGAGGAGGCCAGGATGCGGAAACAATTAATCTCCGATGAGGCACTTGCCCGCTGGCTGGAAGAACTCAGCGGCCGGCAGATCGTGCTGATGCTGGAAACGTGCCATGCCGGGTCGATGATCGATGCCAAGACCCTGAGCCGTTTTTTTATCCAAGAGGCGGCGACGATAAAAGGCGTTACACAGCTTAACGTCGATGTCGTGGTGGCCTGCCTGCCCGACGAAAACGCTTATTTCATTCCGGATCAAGCCGATTTAATGGCCCTTTTCATTACCCAAGCCATGCAGAACCTGCCCAAGCCGGTTACGCTCAAACAGGCTTTTGCACACTACCTGCAAGGCCAGATGATGTTCTTGAAACAAGTAAGTGAAAAAATGCACACGACGGATATAGGACGACAGTTGCCTGTGTTTATCGACAACTCGTTGCTGCCGATCGTGCTGGCGCCGTGAAAAAACATTCAAAACCACAAAAAGGCAATTTATCGGAAACAAAGGAAATCGCTGAAAGGAAAACTGTTATGACCGGCAAATATGCGAATTGGATAGCCCGTGTTTCATGTCGTGGTTATATTTTTACATTTAGGGGTCGATAGGTCGTCTTTTTTGGGAGGGTTACTATCATGTGCCGAATGCGAACTGTGATTTATTTCCTGGCGGCGGCGATTCTCTTAGTCGCAAATTCCAATATGACCGCCGGTCAGGACGCCCCGCCGGCCGGCTCTCAAGAGAAACCGCAATCTTCCGACATAGACGGCATTAAGCAGGATAAGCCAGGCTTTTTGGTCTGCGCCAATGTGGACCGCGCCGGCAATTCTTATCGCGAGGGGGATTTGCTTACCATTCAAGCGGCGTGCGAGGTGGACGCGTATCTTTACGTGCTCTACAAGCAGGCCGACGGAAAAGTGTTTCAAATATTCCCTAACTCCTCCCAGCCGGAGAACCGCGTAAAGGCGCGGCAGGCGGTGGCGATTCCCGGGCCGGATGATCTTTTTCGCTGGGTGATAGGCCCGCCTTTTGGCAAGGAGATCATCAAGGTGATCGCGTCGAAGGAGCCCTTGAAGGCCCTTTCCGACCCGGAGTTCCGCCGGCAGCGGTTCAATCCCGTCGCTCCGGAGAAGGTCAAAGGGATCGAGTTGGAGTTGGGCCAGGAACAGCCTCCGCCATGGGCCGAGGACGCCGTGGAGATTCAGACATATCCCAAGAATCGCGACTTGCCAGAGAGCAACAGGCGACGATATGCGTTGTGCATCGGAATCTCGAAGTACGAAATGGCCGAAGCGCATAAATCCAT
Organism: Pirellulales bacterium; assembly: GCA_963838495.1. Taxonomy (GTDB): domain Bacteria; phylum Planctomycetota; class Planctomycetia; order Pirellulales; family Thermoguttaceae; genus JBEKIK01. The sequence goes on from CAWIRC010000004.1 coordinate 294,617, forward strand.
CACGGGCAAGGATGGTTTCCAGTCGGTGGCGAGCAATCGGGATGCCCGCCGCATGGCAAGCATTCTTGCCGAACTGGGCGAGATCGGCAATTACCGCATCCTCACGGACGACCAGGCTACGCGCAACGGCATAGAGGAAGCGATAACCGGATGGTTGCCTGCCGTCAGCCGGCCGGGCGACACCGTGTTCATTTACTATTCGGGCTTGGTCTCCCTGGACATGGAGACAAAGGCCATTTATCTGGAGCCGTATGATTTCATTTCTTCCGAAGTGTTGCGGGATTTTTTTAATAAGTTACAGGCGGGGAAACTCGAACGCTATTTGATTCCTCGGGTGGAAGAGTTGTTCAACCTGGCAAGGCAGTATCCTAATATCCTGCCGAGCGGCAGGAATGTGCTTCCCGAAGTTTTGGGCGTTAGCGATATTGTCCTGGCCCACTGGTTGCAGCGACTTGCCGGACGCCAGGTTGTGCTGATCTTCGATGCGCCTGGGGCGGGATTCTTTGCGCCCAAGACCAAGGGAGATTTATCGGTCGAGGAAGCACCCGCGTTCAAATCGTTACAAACCGACATTGCCCGACTGAAAGACTTGGGGCAGGGGGAAATTGCCTTGTTGGCGGGAACTTCAGCCCAGGGAGAATTCGTGAGCCGCGAGAGCATTAAGGGGGGCATGATGACGGTGTTCCTGTGTGACGCCATTGCCAACGCAGCCGGCCCTCTTACCTTGGAGCAGGCGCACCAAATCATTCTCAAACGCGTGGACGAAGAACAGCAGCAGTCGGCTCAGGGCGGTTCGCCGCGCAAACTGAACCGCCCATTGTTGTTCAACACCTGTACGAAACCTGTATACGTAAGGCCGTGAATCAAGTGCCGGTCGCCGTTTTGCCGGCGAGCCCGGCCGCTGCGATTTAGGGATTGGATAGCCAACGGCATCCGTTTTGATTGAATGACACAAGCCGTGGAGAAATCGCCATGCGTTCGATTCCCGAACATCATGTACTTGGCATAGCGGCGGCGCTTCTTTTTATGCTTTGCGTGGGGCACGTCCAGGCCGACGATCAAGCGGAGTTCAACCGACTGCTAAATGATTCAGATCGTCAATTGACCGCCGGTCAATATCGCGAGGCGGAGAATACCGCTTCCCAAATGGAGCGGTTGGCTGAAGGCCCGCTGAGCAACAACCCAGCGTGGCTGGCCTTGGCTCTAAATCAAAAAGCCATTGCGCTCTTGCATCAAGGGCGTTACGCGGAGGCAGAGCCGCTTTTGAAGCGGGCGCTGGCCATCCGGGAAAAGGTCCTTGGGCCGGAACACCCGGAGACGGCAACCGGCCTCAACAACCTGGCGGGTTTGTACGACGAACAGGGCCGCTACACGGAGGCGGAGCCGCTCTACAAGCGGGCGCTGGCCATCCGGGAAAAGGCCCTCGGGCCGGATCACCCGAATACGGCAACCAGCCTCCACAACCTGGCGGGGCTGTACAAGGACCAGGGCCGTTACGCAGAGGCGGAGCCACTATACAAACGGGCGCTGGCCATACGGGAAAAGACCCTTGGGCCGGATCGCCCGGATACGGCACAAAGCCTCAACAATCTAGCGGAGTTGTACCGGGCCCAGAGCCGCTACGCGGAGGCCGAGCCGCTTTACAAGCGGGCACTGGCCATCCGGGAAAAGGCCCTTGGGCCGGAACACCCGGATACGGCGCAAAGCCTCAACAACCTGGCGAATCTCTATTGGAGCCAGGGCCGCTACACGGAGGCGGAGCCGCTCCTCAAGCGGGCACTGGCCATCCGGGAAAAGGCCCTTGGGCCGGATCACCCGGATACGGCCATGAGCCTAAAGAACTTGGCATATTTATGCCAGAGACAGGGCCGTTGCGCGGAAGCAGAGCCGCTGGTAGATCGCGCCCTTGCCATTTTTGAGCGCACCCACGCCGCGCCAGACTGGCAGTTGACGTGCTACCGCCTGCGGGCAGAACTCGGCTGGGAGGCCAAACGACGCAGCGAAGCCATCGCTGATCTGCAACGGGCCATGGAACTGGCCGAGCAATTGCGCGGCCAAAGCTCCGGCACCGCCCATGAACGAGCGGAGTATTTTGGCGCCTTTGCCGGCGTGTTCGAGCAGATGGTGGCTTGGCAGAATGAACTGAATGACACGGCTGCGGTTCTCTCGGCCATTGAGCGGGCCCGCGCCCGCAGCCTCTTGGACGACCTGAACCTATCCGGCGCCGATCTGGATGCCGGGCGTTCGGCAGTGGAACGCGAAAGTAATAAGCATCGCGAAGCAGAGCTGAAAACCCAGGCAGCCGGCCTGGAGCGGCAATTAATGACCGCCAAAGACAACAAGGATAAGTCGCGCCTCCAAGCGGAGTTGGCCAAGGCCCGCGAGGCCCTGTACGATCATTATCGCGATCAGCGAACGAGCAGTCCCGTGTATCGAAACCTGTTGGCCGTGGGCAGCGGTTCGGTTCGCCTCAGCCGGGTGCAGGGCGTGTTGGCCGGGCGAGATGCTCTGATGTTGATGTATTTGCTGGGCGAGAAGAATGGATACGTGCTGGTTCTCAGCGGCGATACGGCCCGCGTGGCCACGCTGAACGTTGATGCGGAAGCCGCGAAGACCTTGGGCATAGACGCCGGGCCGCTTACCAGTGCGCGGATGCGGGTGATCGTCACCCAAAAAGATGGCAGCGGCGTGCTCCAGCAGTTGGCCGATGCGAAGCGGGCTACGGAAACAACAGCGAAGATGGCCGCGCTCTGGCAGGTGCTAGTGCCGGAAGCGGAGCGGAATCAGTTGGTGGAAAAAAAATACAAGCGGCTGTTCGTCGTGCCTGACGGGGCCTTGTCGCTTTTGCCGTTTGAGGGCCTGGTGGTCGAGCAGGGCGAGTCGCCCAAGTATCTGCTGGACGTTGCCCCGCCGATGGCCTACGGGCCGTCGGCCACGGTGCTCTATAATCTGGCCCAGCGGCAGGTTTCCACTAGCGGCACAAAGCCAAGCGAGCCGGTGCTTACTGTGGGCAATGCCCAATATGGCCCGGCCGCCGAACAATCCAGCGATCCGTTGGTGCAATTGGCCGCCCGCTCGCGTTACACGGCCTTGGGCGGGAAGCTCAGCCCGCTGCCCTATACATCCTGGGAAATCCAGTGGGTGGCGAAAAACTTTGCCCAGGGAGGATTGAAGACCGCGACGCTTTCCGGCCCGCAGGCGACCAAGGCCAATTTGCGGGCCAACGTGGCCGGCCGGCGGATCGTGCACCTGGCCTGCCATGGGTTGGCCGACCAGTCCTACGGCAATTTTTTCGGGGCCTTGGCGTTGACGCCGGGCGGAAAGGCCAATGACGCCACCGACGACGGATTTTTGACCTTGCCGGAAATCTACGAATTGAACTTGAAGGATTGCGAGCTGGCGATCCTTCAGCGCCTGCGAGACGAACTACGGGCCGGAGCAGCGGGGAGAAGGCGTTTGGGCCTTGTCGCGGGGATTCCTCGTGGCCGGTTCACGCCGCGTGGTGGCCAGCAACTGGCTGGTGGACGACGAGGCTGCGGCCAGCCTGGTGGGTTATTTTTGCAGCGTCCTTGCCAACGCGGAAAAGGCCGGCAACCAGCCCGACTACGCCCAAGCCCTGCACGAAGCCAAGCTCTGGGTCCGCGGGCAGAAGAAATGGGAAAGCCCCTATTATTGGGGCACATTTGTGCTCGTGGGGCCGGATTGAATCAATAACCTGTTTTATGAAGGATCATGCCATGCAAGGCCGAGATTTGAAAAAAGTTGTCCTCTGCTTGTTGTTTATGTTGGTACTGCCAGCGTGCCTGCGGGCCGCGGATGCGCAAGAAATCCTAAAACTTGAAAAACAGTATAATGATTTAATGGCTTCCGGGAAGTATAAAGAGGCGGAGCCGGTCGCCAAGCAAATGGTCGCTATCGCCGAGCGCGATTTCGCGAATCAACCCCAGATTAATATAATTTGCTTAGAGGATCTCGCCATAATTTATTTCGACCAGGGTCGATACGCGGAGGCCGAGCCGCTTTTTAAACGCTCCCTGGCGATCAAGGAAAAGGCCCTCGGCGCCGATCATCCCAACGTGGCAGTGAGCCTGAACAATCTCGCTCTATTTTATAAAGCCCAAGGCCGATATGCGGAGGCGGAGCCACTCTTTAAACGCTCTTTGGCGATTGATGAAAAAACCTATGGCAAAAATCATCCAGATGTAGCAAAAGACCTGAACAATCTTGCCAACCTTTATTATATCCAAGGCCGCTACGTGGAGGCCGAGCCGCTTTACAGACAGGCCCTGCCGATTATGGAAAAGGCACTCGGCCCTGAGCATCCTAACGTAGCGGCGATTCTGAACAATCTCTCCATAATTTATCAGGATCAAGGCCGTTACGCAGAGTCGGAACCGCTTTGCAAACGGGCGCTGACTATTAGGGAAAAAGCTCTTGGTGTTGAGCATCCCGATGCCGCCCAGAGCCTGAACAATCTCGCTTTACTTTATCGCATCCAAGGTCGATACGCGGAGGCGGAGCCGCTTTTCAAACGCTCGCTGGCGATTAAGGAAAAGGCCCTGGGCCCCGAGCATCCCGATGTGGCGGGGAGCCTGAATAATTTCGCCATGCTTTATCACGATCAAGGCCGTTATGCGGAGGCGGAGCCGCTTTACAAACGGGCCCTGGCGATTAAGGAAAAGGCCCTGGGCCCCGAGCATCCCGATGTGGCGGGGAGCCTGAACAATCTCGCCGCTCTTTATCGTGTTCAAGGCCGATACGCGGAGGCAGAACCGCTTTTCAAGCGGGCATTGCTATTCAGGAAAAGGCCCTCGGCACTGAACATCCCGATGTGGCGCAGAGCCTGAACAATCTCGCCAATCTTTATGACAATCAAAGCCGATACGCGGAAGCGGAGACACTTTATAAACGAGCTTTGGCGATTCTGGAAAAAGCCATGGGCGAAGGGCATCCGGATGTGGCGACGAGTTTGAATAATCTCGCTGATATTTATCGTACACAAGGCCGTTACGCAGAGTCGGAACCGCTTTGTAAAAGGTCACTGGCGATTAGGGAAAAGGCCCTAGGCGAAGTGCATCCCGATGTGGCCATGAGCCTAAACGATCTTACTATTATTTATAAAAACCAAGGCCGTTATGCCGAGGCCGAGCCGCTAATAGCCCGATCAATTGCAATATTGGATCATATAGATGTGAATCCGGATTTGCGTTGCAAGGGATATTGGATAAAGGCCGAATTGGCGTGGAAGACCCAACATCAAGATCAGGCCGTAGCCGATCTGCGGCGGGCCATGCAATTCGCCGAGCAGATGCGCTCGAAAAGTTCCGGCGGCGAGGTCCAGCAGGCCCAGGCCTTCGGCCGATATACTTCCGCGTTCGAAACCATGGTTGATTGGCAAACGGAACTCAATCATCCGGCCGAGGGCCTGGAGGCCATGGAGCGGAGCCGGGCCCGGTCCTTGATGGATCAGATGGCCTCGGCCCACATGGATCTCCTGGCCGGGCTGGAACAGGGCAAGGCCGCGGAACTCCGCAGCAAGGACCAGCAGGCCCAGGCCCGGATCGCGATGCTGCAAAAACAAGCGGAAATCCTGGAAAAGCGCAAAGACCTGTTGGATAACGATCGGAAAGCGGAGACCAAAAAACTGGAGGATGAACTTCATGCCGCCCGGCAGGCCTATGCCGACGTGTATGCCGAGATACGCAACGTCAGCCCGGCCTATTGGCTGGCTGTTGGACAGGATCGGAAGCCTGTTTCCCTGGAGGAACTAAAGAAGAAAGCGGCCGAGGAAAAGGCCCTGTTATTGGAATATTTAATAGGCGATAAGGGTTCTAACCTGCTAATTGTACCGGGCGCGGGTGAGCCGCGGCTTGTAAAGCTGGAAATTGGCAAAGATCAAGCGGGCAAACTGGCCATCAAAGAGGGCCCCCTTACTGACAAGATTCTTAATGGAATCCTACAAAACAAGGAGAGTACCGGTGTTTTACAGATCCTCAAAGATCCGAATTCCAAGGACTTAAAACAGGCAATAACGGCCCTTAGAGCGCTTTGGGAATTGCTGATTCCCCAGCCGGAGCGTGAGGCGCTGAAAGACGGCAAATTCCAGCGCCTGATAGTGATTCCCGACGGGGCGCTTGCGCAATTGCCGTTTGAAAGCCTGGTGGTTGGCGAAGGCGAGAAGCCGGAGTTTCTCCTGGACGCGGGCCCGCCGATCATTTACGCCCCTTCGGCCACGATTTTTATGAATCTTGCGAAGCGTGAAACAAAAACCCCTTCCTCCGGCAAGGAACAGGTCCTTTCGGTGGGCGATTGCCGCTACGATGGCCGCTCGGCCGCGCTTTCACGTTATGGGAGTGTCGGCGGCGCCCTGTCCCCGCTTTACTACTCGGGCCAGGAGATCCAATGGGTGTCGAACGTCTTCGGCAAGGCTGGTACCAAAGTCAACTTGTTGAAGGCGGATCAGGCCACCAAGGCTAATGTCCGCCGTGGCGCCCCGCAACGACAGATCTTGCATTTCGCCTGTCACGGGCTGGTGGACCAAGCCTACGGGAATCTATTTGGGGCCTTGGCCTTCACGCCGGGGGCCAATCCGGACAATCCTTCGGACGACGGTTTTTTGACCTTGCCGGAGATCTACGAACTGAACCTCAAGGGCTGCGAGTTGGCGATCCTCAGCGCCTGCGAGACCAATCTGGGTCCGCAGCAAAAGGGCGAAGGAGTCTGGGCCTTGTGCGCGGTTTTCTGGTGGCCGGTTCACGCCGGGTGGTGGCCAGCAACTGGCTGGTGGACGACGAGGCTGCGGCCACGTTGGTGAGTTACTATTGCAGCGGCCTTGCCCAGTCGGAAAAGGCGGGCAACACACCGGACTACGCCCAGGCCCTACAGACCGCCAAACGCCTTGTCCGCCAAAATAAGAAATGGGAGCATCCTTACTACTGGGCAATGTTCGAACTCGTCGGACCAAATTGATACAAAAATACCGTCCCTTCAATTATAAAGGAGTGAATCATGTATTACAAAAAGAATGTCTGCTATGTTCGCCGTGATGAACATATGCGCAAAGCACACGGTTTTTTCAGCCTTACGGCGGGCTGCGTTATTTATCTTTCCCTGTTTCAAGTTGCAACCCTCGAGGCCTCCGAGCAGAAAGGCCGCGCTTGGGCGATTTTAATCGGGGTGCAGAATTATCGCGTCGCGCCCAAGCTGCTTTACACGCTTAACGATGTGGAGCGGCTGACGGATACTTTAGTCCGCCGCGGCAACTACTCGCTGCAAAATATGATGATCATGGTTGATACGGCCAAGGACGAAAGTTACCGGCCTTGGAAAAAGAATATTGAGGCCGAACTGCCGCTGTTTTTGAAGAAGCCGGGACCGGATGATCGTTTGCTGGTGTATTTTAGCGGCCATGGCTTTCGCGATAAGGACCGAAAAATGTACTTGGCTCCCTTGGAATGCGATCCCAATGACATAGCCGCAACCGGCATTCCCATCCAGTGGCTGCGCGGGCAAATCGCCGAGTGTAGAGCCCCTTTTAAGTTGCTGATCCTCGACGCTTGCCATGCGGGTTCGGAAAAAGGCGATGAGGAAGCGACAGGAATTCCCGCCGACGAATTGGGCGAGTCGTTTCGCGATCTTGAAGGCGTGGTAACCTTCGCCAGTTCGAAGGCGCAGGAAAAAAGCCTGATCTGGGGCGAGATGCAACAATCGCTCTTCAGTTGGTGGCTAAACCAAGGGCTGAAGGGTCATGCCGACGCTAACGGCGACAACCAAATTACCATCGACGAACTGTATGCCTTCGTGCATCGCAATGTGTCCGCCACCGCGCGGAATCTTTTCGTCCGCGATCAAACTCCCGTGCGTATAGTCCGCTTCGGCACACCGGGCGTACCGGTGGTAATTGCGCCAAAGTCAACCACTCTGCGCGAATCGCTGGCCGACATGTCTGAAGAGTTGGCCACGGCTATGCGCACACACCAGTTGACGCGGGTTGGGGTGGTCGAGTTTCTGCCCGGTTCCTTGGACCCCAAGATTAGGACTCAACTGGGCGGTGATCCTGGACTTTTGGGACGTTGGTGCGCGGCCGAATTTGAAAAACAGATGGGGCAGCGCTCGAATGGACATTATGAGATGATCGCCTGCAACGCCTTGCAAAAATCCTTGAGCGACGAGAAATTGCCGTTTAAGGATCTGCACACCTCGGCAATGAAGAATTTATTAGTGGAAGGGAAAAAAGTACCCGTATTGGCTGAAGGCCGAATTACCGCTCGCACGGGCTGCACGATCAGCTTTTACTGTGCGCTAAAGTCCAACGATACGCAAGAAGTGCTGGCCGAAGCAAGCTCCACCGCATTGCTCGACGAATCGGAATGGGCGATGATCGGCCATAGTGTGGCAGTAACCGGAACTGACCGGACGCCGGAAGTAGGTACGGGACCGACCGAAGTCAAAGTGGCCCAGGCCATGGATGAAAAATCCAAAGGTCCGCATCCGCTTTTGGATAAAAATTTTCCCTTCCGCGTGAACTTGATAGTCGCCGGCAAAAAACGCGAATTAGTTTTCGACGGCGCGAATAACAATTGCTACGTGCCCGTCAACAAAGGCGAGGTGTATTCGATCCTGGTCGAGAACAAAAGCGACAGCGTGGTTTTGATGCGGCTTCTGGTTAACGGCCTGAACACGCTTCCGGAAATGGAAAAAAACACCAAGGGGGTTTATACGACCCTCACCGCCAAGCGGGTGAATCTCGATGAGGCCGCCGCCTGGAAACTCGATCCCCATCAAAGCCGGATCTATTCGATCCCGGGTTATTTCGAGACTACGGGCGAACAAGGAAAATATCGCCAGTTTGAAGTGGTCGATGCGGAAGAATCCACGGCGGCGCGGCAGAAATTCACCGAACAAATAGGCCTTATAACCGCGGCCTTTTACGCGCCCAAGGGCAAATCCAGGGGGCCGCTGGGAACAAAAGCAGGGCGCAAAAATCAGGCGCAACCGAATTGTACAACGACGCGGAGCCCGACAACTTGCTGGGCGTGGTCCATATTCATTATGTCGAGCCAGAGGCGATTAAAAAAATCCCCAATTAATAATCCTGATGTATAGGAGACATTCCATGCAAGCCCGGGATTTGAAAAAATTTATCCTCTGCTTGTTGCTTATGTTGGCGCTGCCGGCGGGCCTGAGCGCCGCGGATAGGGATGAAATCCGCAATCTTGATAAACAGTACAATGACTTATTGGCATCCGGCCATTATAAAGAGGCGGAGCCGATCGCCAAGCAGATGCTTGCTATCGCCGAACGCGATTTCGCGGACAAACCCCAGATTATTGCAGTTTTCCTGAACAATCTTGCTAACCTTTTTTGTTTTCAAGACCGATACGCGGAGGCGGAGCCGCTTTACAAAAAAGCGCTGGCGATCCAGGAAAAGGCCCTAGGCAAGGAGCATCCCGACGTGGCGGCGAACCTGAACATTCTCGCCGTCCTTTATTGGAACCAAGGCCGTTACGCAGAGGCGGAGCCGTTTTTCAAACGCTCTCTGGCGATTAGGGAAAAGGCATTGGGTCTCGAGCATGCCGACGTGGCGGCGAGCCTGAACTATCTCGCCCTCCTTTACGTTGACCAGGGACGTTACACAGAGGCCGAACCGCTTTATAAAAGGGCGCTGGCGATTAGGGAAAAGGCATTGGGCCCCGAGCATCCGGATGTGGCGTCGAGCCTGAACAATCTCGCTACCCTTTATAAAATCAAAGGCCGTTACGCGGAGGCGGAGCCGCTACTGAAACGCTCCCTGGCGATCAAGGAAAAACTCCTCGGCACCGAGCATCCAGACGTGGCGCGGAGTCTGAACAATCTCGCTCTCCTTTATGATGACCAAGGCCGTTACGCGGAGGCGGAGCCGCTTTGCAAACGGGCCCTGGCAATATATGAAAAAACCCTCGTCCCGGACAATCCCGACGTGGCGCAGAGCCTGAACATTCTCGCCGTCCTTTATGAAATCCAAGGCCGATACGCGGAGGCGGAGCCACTTTACATACGGGCGCTGGCCATTAGGGAAAAGGCCGGTGGTTCTGAGCATCCTGATGTAGCGCAGAGCCTGAACAATCTCGCCCTTCTTTATAAGGACCAAGGCCGATACGCGGAAGCGGAGCCGCTCCACAAACGTTCTCTAGCGATCGATGAGAAAACCTATGGTGTCAATCATCCGGATGTGGCGGCAGACTTGAACAATCTCGCTGAACTTTATCGCGTCCAAGGCCGATACGCGGAGGCGGAGCCGCTTTACAAACGATCTCTGGCGACATGGGAAAAGGCCCGCGGCAAGGAGCATCCCCTCGTGGCCAATAGTCTGGACAATCTCGCCATCCTTTATGGGATCCAAGGCCGTTACGCAGAGGCGGAGCCGCTTTGCAAACGGGCCCTGGCGATTGAGGAAAAATCCCTAGGTTCAGAGCATCCTTCCGTGGCGGGTAGCCTGAACAATCTCGCCATCCTTTATAAGAACCAAAGCCGATACGCGGAGGCCGAGCCACTTTATAAACGAGCGCTGGCGATAACGGAGAAAGCACTTGGCGCTGGGCATCCCCGCGTGGCTGATAACCTGAACAATATCGCCCTCCTTTATGAAATCCAAGGCCGATACGCGGAGGCGGAGCCGCTTTACAAACGGGCCTTGGCCATTAGGGAAAAAACCCTTGGCGCCGAGCATCCCGACGTGGCACCGAGCCTGGACAGTCTTGCCCTTCTTTATTATGAACAAGGCCGTTATGCGGAGGCCGAGCCGCTGATTGTCCGAACAATTGAAATATTAGATCATACCAATGTGGATCCTGATATGCATTGTAAGGGATATTGGCTCAAGGCCGAATTGGCGTGGAAGACCCAACATCAAGACCAGGCAGTAGCCGATCTGCGCCGTGCCATGCAATTTGCTGAAGACTTTCGCTCGAAAAGCTCCGGCGGCGAGGTGCAGCAGGCCCAGGCCTTCGGCCAGTATACTTCCGCATTTGAAACTATGGTTGATTGGCAAACGGAATTAGGTCACCCGGCCGAGGGTCTGGATGCCATGGAGCGGAGCCGGGCCCGATCCTTGATTGATCAGATGTCCTCCGCCCACGCCGATCTTTTGGCAGGCCTGGATGAAGGCGCGGCAAATGAACTCCGCCGGCGCGAACAGCAGGCCCAAGCCATGATTGCAACACTCCAGAAACAAGCGGAAAGCCTTGCCAAGCGCCGCGACCTGTCCGATGCCCAGCGGGCCGCGGAAACTCAAAAACTGGAAGCTGAGCTCCATACCGCCCGGCAGACCTATGCCGACGTCTACGCCGATATCCGCAACGCCAGCCCGGCCTATCGGCTGGCGTTGGGGAGCGATCGCAAGCCCATATCGCTGGAGGAGCTAAAGAAAAAAGCAGCCGAACAAAAGGCCCTCGTATTGGAATATCTGCTGGGCGAAGAAGGCGGTTACCTGCTGATTATCCCAGGCGCAGGGGAACCACATCTTATAAAACTGGATATAAATAAAGAACAAGCCGACAAGCTGGGCATTAAAGAAGGACCGCTTACCAACAATCTTCTCAACGTTATCCTGCAAAACGAGAAGAAGACCGGCATTCTACAAATCCTCAAAGACCCGGAATCCAAGAATTACAAGCAAGCGATAGACTCTTTAGGAGTGCTTTGGGAATTACTGATCCCCGAGGCCGAACGCCAGGCGCTTGAAGCGGGTAAATTCCTGCGTCTGATTGTGATCCCCGACGGCTCATTGGCCCAACTGCCGTTCGAGACGCTAGTGGTTAAGCAGGGCGAAAAACCGGAATTCCTCTTGGACGCGGGTCCGCCGATCATTTACGCCCCCTCGGCCACGATTTTTATGAATCTTGCGAAGCTTGAAACAAAAACCCCTTCCTCAGGCAAGGGACAGGTCCTTTCAGTTGGCGATTGCCACTACGATGGCCGCTCGGCCGCGCTTTCACGTTATGGGAGTGTCGGCGGCACCCTGTCTCCGCTTTACTACTCGGGCCAGGAGATCCAATGGGTGTCGAACGTCTTCGGCAAGGCTGGCACCAAAGTCGACTTGTTGAAGGCGGACCAGGCGACTAAGGCTAATGTCCGCCGTGACGCCCCGCAACGACAGATCTTGCATTTCGCCTGTCACGGGCTGGTGGATCAAGCCTACGGGAACCTGTTCGGGGCTTTGGCCTTCACGCCCGGTGCGAATCCGGACAACCCTTCGGACGATGGTTTCCTCACACTGCCGGAGATCTACGAACTGAATCTCAAGGGCTGTGAATTGGCGATTTTAAGCGCCTGCGAGACGAACTTAGGACCGCAGCAAAAGGGCGAAGGAGTTTGGGCATTATCGCGCGGTTTTCTGGTGGCCGGTTCACGCCGGGTTGTGGCCAGCAACTGGCTGGTGGACGACGAGGCGGCGGCGACGCTGGTGAGTTACTATTGCAGCGGCCTGGCGCAGTCGGAAAAGGCGGGCAACACACCGGACTACGCCCAGGCCCTACAGACCGCCAAACGCCTTGTCCGCCAAAATAAGAAATGGGAGCATCCTTACTACTGGGCAATGTTCGAACTCGTGGGACCAAATTGACGAGGGGACAAGGCTCCGGCGGGCGTTGTCCGTCGTTGATTGGGATGAGTTCGGCGGCATCCGTTATCGCCGAATAAAACAAATTAAGGAGCAATCGCCATGCGTTCGATTCCCGAACATCATGTACTTGGCATAGCGGCGGCGCTTTCTTTTTATGTTTTCCGTGGGGCACGTCCAGGCCGACGAGCGACAGGAGTTCGACCGCTTGACGACCGAGTCGAATCGCCAATTAGGCGCCGGTCAGTATCGCGAGATGGAGAAAACTGCGTCCCAAATGCAGCGGTTGGCGGAGGGCCCGCTGAGCAGCAATCCCGCATTTCTGGCCCTGGCTCTAAATCAAAAAGCTCTTGCCATAATGGGCCAGGGCCGATACGCGGAAGCGGAACCGATCTTAAAGCAGGCGCTGGCCATCTGGGAAAAGACCTCAGGGCCGGATCACCCGGAGACGGCAACGGCCCTCAATAACTTGGCGTCGTTGTACGATAATCAGGGCCGCTACGCGGAGGCGGAGCCGCTTCTCAAACGGGCAGTGACCATCCGAGAAAAGGCCCTTAAGCCGGATCACCCGGATACGGCAACAAACCTCAACAACCTGGCTCTATTGTACGACAATCAGGGACGTTATGCCGAGGCCGAGCCACTTTACAAGCGGGCGTTGGCTATCTGTGAAAAGGCCCTTGGTCCGGATCACCCGCACACGGCAACAAGTCTAAACAATCTGGCGCTGTTGTACTCCAACCAGGGCCGTTACGCAGAAGCGGAGCCGCTACTGAAGCGGGCGCTGGCCATAAGGGAAAAGGCCCTTGGGCCGGATCACCCGGATACGGCAACAAGCCTCCACAACCTGGCGGCGTTGTACAACAACCAGGGCCGCTACGCGGAGGCCGAATCACTCTACAAGCGTGCCCTAGCCGTCTGGGAAAAGGCCCTTGGGCCGGATCACCCGTATACGGCAATAATCCTCAACAACCTGGCGAATCTCTATTGTGCCCAAAGCCGCTACGCGGAGGCCGAGCCTCTTTACAAGCGTGCCCTGACCATCTGGGAGAAGGCCCTCGGTCCGGAACACCCGGATACGGCAAAGAGCCTGAACAACCTGGCGGTGTTGTACGACAATCAGGGCCGCTACGCAGAGGCGGAGCCGCTTTATAAGCGGGCACTGGCCATCCGGGAAAAGGCCCTCGGGCCAGATCACCCACATACGGCCATGAGCCTAATGAACTTGGCCTCTTTTTGCCAGAAACAAGGCCATTCTGCGGACGCGGAGCCGCTGGTAGATCGGGCCCTGGTTATTCTCGAACGTACTCATGCGGCCCCAGATTGGCAGTTGTGGTGCTACCGGCTGCGGGCGGAACTCGGCTGGCAGGCCAAGCGACGCAGCGAGGCCATCGCTGATCTGCAACGGGCCATGGATCTGGCCGAGCAATTGCGCGGCCAAAGTTCCGGCGCCGCCCATGAACGGGCCGAATTCTTCGGCACCTTCGCCGGCGTATTCGAGCAGATGGTGGCCTGGCAGAACGAACTGGGTGACACGTCCGCGGTTCTTTCGGCCATTGAGCGGGCACGGGCCCGCAGCCTGCTGGACGACCTGAACCTATCCGGGGCCGATCTGGACGCCGGGCGTTCGGCTGTGGAACGTGAGGGCAATAAGCAGCGCGAAGCGGAGTTGAAGGGCCAGGCGGCCGGCCTGGAGCGGCAATTGACCGCCGCCAAAGACAACGAGGAGAAGTCGCGGCTGGAAGCAGAATTAGCAAAGGCGCGCGAGGCACTGTACGATCATTATCGCGATCAGCGAACGAGCAGTCCCGTGTATCGAAACCTGTTGGCCGTGGGCAGCGGTCCAGTCCGCCTCAGCCGGGTGCAGGGGGTGTTGGCCGGGCGAGATGCTCTGATGTTGGTGTATTTGCTTGGCGGGAAAAACGGATATGTGTTGGTTCTCAGCGGCGATGCGGCCCGCATAGCCATGCTGAGCGTTGACGCCGCGGCCGCGAAAACCTTGGGCGTTGACGCCGGGCCGCTAACGGCCGCGCGGATGCGGGCGGTTGTTACCAAAAAGGACGGCGGCGGAGTGCTCCAGCAATTGGCCGATCCGAAGCGGGCTACGGAAACAACAGTAAAAATGGCCGCGCTCTGGCAACTGTTGGTGCCCGAAGCGGAGCAGAGTCAATTGATCGAAAAAAAGTATAAGCGGCTGTTTGTCGTGCCTGACGGGGCCTTGTCGCTTTTGCCGTTCGAGGGCCTGGTGGTCGAGCAGGGCGAGTTGCCGAAGTATCTGCTGGACGTTGCCCCGCCGATGGCCTACGGGCCGTCGGCCACGGTGCTCTATAACCTTGTCGAGCGGCAGGTTTCCACCAGCGGCACAAAGCCAATCGAGCCGGTGCTTACGGTGGGCAATGCCCAATATGGCCCGGTCGCAGAAGGATCGAGTGATCCGCTGGCGCAATTGGCCGCTCGGTCGCGTTACACGGCCTTGGGCGGGAAGCTCAGCCCGCTGCCCTATACATCCTGGGAAATCCAGTGGGTGGCGAAGAACTTTGCCAATGGGGGATTGAAGACCGTGACGCTTTCCGGCCCGCAGGCGACTAAGGCCAATTTGCGGGCCAACGTGGCCGGCCGGCGGATCGTGCACCTGGCCTGCCATGGGTTGGCCGACCAGTCCTACGGCAATTTTTTCGGGGCCTTGGCGTTGACGCCGGGCGGAAAGGCCAATGACGCCGCCGACGACGGATTTTTGACCTTGCCGGAAATCTACGAATTGAACTTGAAGGATTGCGAGCTGGCGATCCTTAGCGCCTGCGAGACGAACTACGGGCCGGAGCAGCGGGGAGAAGGCGTTTGGGCCTTGTCGCGGGGATTCCTCGTGGCCGGTTCACGCCGCGTGGTGGCCAGCAACTGGCTGGTGGACGACGAGGCGGCGGCCAGCCTGGTGGGCTATTTTTGCAGCATCCTTGCCAACGCGGAAAAGGCCGGCAACCAGCCGGACTATGCCCAGGCCCTGCACGAGGCCAAGCTCTGGGTCCGCCAACAGAAGAAATGGGAAAGCCCCTATTATTGGGGCACGTTTGAACTCGTTGGACCAAATTGAAAGACCATCATGGCCGGCGACCACGACCGGATGATCCGATGCCTTAAAACTTCGAGCGGAGGCAACCATTATAAAACAGGTGGACCCATGAGCGCGTTATGGAAATTTGGGGCGTGCGTTTCGGGCGTGATCTTCGGTGCGGTGATGGCGACCTGCGCCCGCGCCGAGGATAATCCCTTGGTTCCGGAGGACACGTGCATCGTAGAGTTCCAGCTCCCGGCAGGCGCGACGGTAAGCGTCGATGGACGCAACCAAGGAAAGGAGCGGCGTCTGGAGTTCCCGAATTTGAAGCAGGGTACCCTATACGCCAGGCAAGTCACGGTCGCCTTCCAAGACGGAACTCGCCAGGAGCGGGAATTGCTGCTTCGCGGCGGCCAACGGGTGCGCCTGGCCTTGCAGGATCCCGGGAGGAGCAGGCCGGGGCTCGTCTTACAAACCGGACATGCCGGCGTCATAAACTTCGTAGGGATGAGTCCGGATGGGCGGTATGTGCTGACGGTGTCGGGGGACGAAGCGATCTTGTGGGATGCTGCGACCGGTCAGCAGATCAACAGCGTGCGTATGAGGCATGGCCTGCTGGCGGTCAGTCGGGACTGCCAGCATGTACTCAGCAGACAAGCGGACAACACGGCCGTCTTGTCAGATTTGGCAACCTCCCGGAAGCTCCACGAGTTCCAAGGGCACGCCGCCGAGATTCTCGCGGCTTCCTTCAGCCGAGACGGGCATCGCGTGCTCACGGGGTCCGTGGACAAAACGGCGATCTTGTGGGATGCTGCGACCGGCCAGAAACTCCGCACCCTGGAAGGGCACACCCACCAAATCACGTCCGTCTCATTTAGCCTGAACGGGCAGAACGCGCTGACGGCATCCCAGGATGCCGTAATCCTGTGGGACGCGGCAACCGGCCGGAAACTCCGCACCTTCCAAGGACACAAAGATGAGATCGAATTCGCGCGATTGAGCCCGGACGACCGGCACGTGGTCACGGTCAGTTCCGAGGACCAGACGGTGATCTTGTGGGATGTGGCGACCGGGCGGAAACTATGGGATGTGACGACCGGGAGGTCATCGTGGTTGACTAAGGACGTGATTGGCGGGGATGGATTCGTCACTTTTAGCCCGGATGGGCAACAAATATTGATCTGCAGTTACCAAATATGGAACGAGACAACAAAGAAAGATGATCCGGGTTTCGTCATCCTCTACGACGTAGCAAGCGGCCAAAGGCTGCGGACCTTTGAAGGGGTGGATAGCAGTGCATCTTGTGTCGCCTTCAGCCCGGATGGCCGACAATTTCTGATCGGTGTTGGCGCAAGATGGAACGAGACAACAAAGAAAGCCGATGCGCCTTTCGCCGTCCTCTGGGACGTAGAGAGCGGCCGAAAACTGCGGACCTTTGAAATGATTGACTGGGACGCACCTACCGTCGCGTTCAGTCCGGATGGCCGGCAAGTGCTCACCGGCGGGCATAGCTATAAAACAGCAATCTCGTGGGATGTCGCCACGGGCCGGAAACTCCGCTTATTCCAGAGCCACATTGTGTTTACCAATTCATTGTCCTTCAGCCCAAATGGCCGGCAGGTGGTAGTCAACTCCGCGCAAAGGTCTGCCTTGTGGGATCTCGGGACCGGGCAGTTATTCCCCTTAGTTGGCAATAGTGATGGTCTCCACAGATGGGAGCTCAAGGAATCTGAGGGCAGGAAGGCGATAACCCTGTGGAATCATGTGACCAACGAGGAACTCTGTACGTTGCGGGCCGACTTCGATGTGGACCCTTCATCACTCGTGTTCAGCCCGGATGGTCAGCAAGTGCTCACCTGGGGGTCATGTAGTGGGACGGTGGTGCTTTGGAACGCGGCGACGGGCGAGAAACTTCGCACCTTCGAGCATGATCGCTACGTGGTCGGGCCGCAGTTCAGCCCCGACGGCCGGAAATTATTGAGCGGCACCGAAGGGGGGATGGCCATCATGTGGGACGTGGCGACGGGCGAAAAATTGCTGACCCTCGAACTCCCTGGATGGTGGACTTGCGCGTTGTTCAGCGCGGATGGCCGAAGGGTACTCACCGGATCGGCGGATAGTGACCAGCACGGGGAGGGTGATAACAATGCCACGGCCACTGTGTGGGATGCCGCGACGGGCAAAAAACTTGCCACGATCCCTTTCCACTCCGAAGGCGAGTTTACGACCCGCTCCGTGGCGATCAGCCCGGATGGACGGCAAGTGTTGACGGCTTCGGACGGCCATATTGTGATTTTGTGGGACGCCGTGACCGGCCGGAAACTCCGCACGTTCCAAGGGCACGAGGCACTCGTGGATTTGGTCTTGTTCACTCCCGATAGCCTCTCCGTGCTCACCGGGGCTCGCGACGGCACCACGAGGCTCTGGGACATCGCGACGGGCCAGGAGCTGGTGCGCTTATTGTGGCTTGACGATGGCATGGCTTGGCTGGTCGCTACGCCCGAGGGACTATTCGACGCCTCCACAGCGGGGCGGCAACGCATTGGCTATCGCGTGGGCGGCGCGACTCGCCCGGTGCCTGTCGACCGCTTCTTCCTGGATTTCTACCGGCCGGGATTGCTGGCGTCCATCTGGCGCGGCGAGCGGCCGCTGCCAGTAGTGGAACTAGGTAAGAGCCTACCGCCGATCGTCCGGATTCTCTCGCCCACAGCGGGGGAAGTCGAAACGGCAGAAGCGACGCTTGAAGTGCAGGCGACCGACCAGGGAGGGGGCGTCGCCAATTTGGCCCTCTTTCAGAACGGTGCGCGAGTGCTGGCGCCGGGCCAAACCCGCCATGAAGGCAAAGTGCTGTACCAGAGCTTCCGCGTTGGCCTGGTCGAAGGTGAGAACCAATTGAGGATTACCGCCGCCAGCAGGGACGGTTCCTGGGAAAGCGAGCCGGCCGAGTTGATGCTCCGCTATGAAAGGCCGTTGGCCAAGAGTCGTATGTTCGTGTTGGCCGTGGGCATCAACAAGTACGCCGACGCTAATTACAACCTGAATTTCGCCGCCAAGGACGCGCAGGCGATGGCCGAGGTCTTCCGGCGCCGCGCCAAGCGGCTCTACGAACATGTATCGGTCACGACGCTGACGGACCAAGAGGCGACCCGGATCGGGATCAAATCGGCGCTGCAGCAGTTAGCGGCCGAAACGCGCCCCCAGGACACGCTGGTGCTGTTTTTGGCCGGTCACGGCATGATGATCGGCCAGCGTTATTATTTCCTGCCCTATGAGCTGCATAAAGAGGCGGAGTCGCTGGAAGCGGACATCCGCAAGCAGGCCCTGCCGGGCGAGGAGTTGGGCGAGTGCCTAGTGGCAGCGCCTGCGCTAAAGCGTGTGATGATTCTAGATACTTGCGCATCGGGCGGCGCGTTGGCGCTGTTGGTCGGAAAAAGTCGTTCGGGTGAGGCGCTGCGCGGGACGATTGAGCGGCTGTCGCGAAGCCAAGGAGTGTTTGCGATTGCGGCGACAGGAGCCAGCGAGCAGGCAGAGGAGTCGAAGGAACTTGGACATGGCATTCTGACCTACAGCCTGCTGGCGGGACTGAAGGCGATCGATGCCGGGCCGTTGGCCGATCAGCACGTGCAGCCCAGTAATCCTGAGCGGGTAGTGAACGTGCTGGAATGGTTTACCTTTGCGGATGGTCAGGTGCGCGAACTGACGGAGAAGTTGTACGGAGCGGCTCAAGACGTACAGTTCAGCAAGAAAGACCAAAGCCAAAGTTTTCCCCTCTTGCCGTTGGATGATAAGTGATAATCATCGTCATGATCAAAGAGCGATTCACATTAACCAACAGATTACACATGTTACAAATGAAAGGACCTGCGGGTGGAGGCCGGCAACTGGCTGGTGGACGACGAGGCGGCGGCGACGCTGGTGAGTTACTATTGCAGCGGCCTGGCCCAGTCTGAACAAGCCGGCCAGACGCCGGACTACGCCCAAGCCCTGCAGACCGCCAAACGCCTGATTCGCCAACAGAAAAAATGGGAATGCCCATATTATTGGGGCACGTTTGTGCTTGTGGGGCCGAATTGAAGTGCCGAGAGTTAGAAAAATGGATTATGTCCCGATATTCAAGTCAATTGTCTTATTCGCAATGGTCGTGGAAGGAGGTGGACATGATCGGTGCTGATTCATATTCTAGCCGCTGTGTGCTCTGTTGCGTTTTGGTCCTGTTCGCGTTGCCGGCGGTGGCCAGGGCCGACGCCGAGGCCAATTTCAACCAATTGAAGAAACGCTACGATGAGCAGTACAATGCTGGAAAGTACCGCGAGGCCGAGCAAACGTCCGTCGAACTCTGCCGTCTTGCCGAAGAAAAGTTGCCGGATAAGCCCACATGGTTCGCTACTGCCCTCAACTGTCGGGCTTCGATCTGCCAGCAACTGGGACGATACGCCGAGGCGGAGTCGCTCTTCAAACGGGCCCTGGCCATCTGGGAGAAGGCCTTGGGACCCGACCATCAGGATGTGGCCACGAACCTCAATAACCTGGCAGTGTTGTACCAACATCAAGGGCGTTATGCGGAGGCGGAGCCGCTCTTCAAACGGGCCCTGGCAATTCGGGAGAGGACCTTAGGAGTGGAGCATCCGGCTGTGGCCCAGAGCCGCAATAACCTGGCAGGGTTGTACTATAATCAGGGTCGTTACGCGGAGGCGGAGCCGCTTTTCAAACGGTCCCTGGCCATCCGGGAGAAGGCCTTGGGGCCTGATCATCCGGATGTGTCTAATAGCCTCAATAACTTGGCAAGGTTGTACGTTTCTCAGGGTCGTTACGCAGAGGCGGAGCCGCTTTACAAACGGTCCCTGGCGATCTCGGAGAAGGCCTTGGGGCCCGACCATCCACTTGTGGCTACGAGCCTCGATAACCTGGCAGGGTTGTATCGCGACCAGGGTCGTTGCGCAGAGGCGGAGCCGCTCCACAAACGGGCCATGGCCATCCGGGAGAAGGCCCTGGGGCCCGACCATCCGGATGTGGCCACGAACCTCAATGGCTTGGCATTGTTGTACAACTATCAAGGGCGTTACGCGGAGGCGGAGCCGCTCTACAATCGGGCCCTGGCCATCTCGGAGAAGGCCTTGGGGCCCGACCATCCGGATGTGGCCCAGAGCCTCAATAACCTGGCAGTGTTGTACCAACATCAAGGGCGTTATGCGGAGGCGGAGCCGCTCCACAAACGGGCCCTGGCCATCTGGGAGAAGGTCCTGGGGCCCGACCATCCGGATGTGGCCACGAGCCTCAACAACCTGGCAGCGTTGTACTCTAATCAAGGTCGTTACGCAGAGGCGGAGCCGCTCTACAAACGGGCCCTAGCCATCTGGGAGAAGGCCCTGGGACCCAACCATCCGTATGTGGCCCAGAGCCTCAGTAACTTGGCGCAGCTGTATTATTGGCAAGGGAAATCTGACGAGGCCGAGCCGCTTGTCGACCGCGCTGTGGGTATTTTAGATCGGGCAGGCGCGGCGCCTGGCATACGCTTCGGACATTATATTCTGCGGGCACGCATTGCCTGGAAAGAGCAACTCCGCGGCGAGGCCGTTGCCGATCTTCACCAGGCAATGCAACTGGCCGAGCAGCAACGCTCGCAAAGCTCCGGGGCCGCCCACGAACGCGCCGAATCCTTTGCCAGTTACAGCAACGCCTTCGAGCAGATGCTCGCCTGGCAACTGGAGATCAAGGACATGAACGAGGCCCTTTCGGCCATGGAACGCGGCCGGGCAAGGTCGCTCTTGGATGAGATGAGTCAGGCGGGCGCGGACCTCCTGGCCGGACGGCCCGCCCTCGAACGCGAAGCCCTCCGCAAGCAGGAACTGGATCTCAAGGAGCGGGCCGACAGGCTGCAGAAGCAGCTCGACGCGCTGGATGCCAGCAAGGAGGCCTCCGCGGAAGAGCAGGCGGCGAAGCGGACGCAGCTCCAGGCCGAGTTGGCCAAGGTCCGCGACGCCCTTTACGACCATTACCGCGACGTGCGCGGTTCCAGCCCGGTGTATCGGCAGTTGCTTTCCACGGGCAGCGGCCCGCCGCGTCTGAGCCAGATTCAGCGCCGGCTGGGCGCCGACGACAGTCTGTTGTTGGTCTACCTGTTGGGCGACGAGGGCGGATACGTGTTGACGCTCACCGCCGACAAGGCCGAGCTTAGCCCGCTTACGGTCGAAGCCTCGGCGGCCAAGATTCTGGAGACCGATCCCGGCCCGCTTACCGCCAAGCGCCTGGGCCCGGCGCTAATAAACCAGAAAGGGACCGGTGTGGTGCAACAACTGCGCGACCCCAAGACGGCCGGCGGCGTGGTGGAAAAACTGGCCGTGCTCTGGCAGGTGCTCGTTCCCGAGGCGCATCGCGATGCCTTGACCGCTGGCAAGATCAAACAGTTGATCGTCGTGCCCGACGGGAAACTGGCGCTCTTGCCCTTCGAGACCTTGGTGGTCGAGCGCGGAGAAAACCCAAAATACCTGCTCGACGCCGGCCCGCCGATTCTCTACAGTCCATCGGCCGCGGTGTTTTACAATCTGGCCGATCGGGCGGCAGCGGCTATTCCGGCCGGCCGGGCGCCGGTGCTGACGGTGGGCAACCCGGACTATGGAACCAAGCCGACCCAGTTGGCCGCTCGGGGGCCGAGCATCCTCAACGAACTGGGCGCTGGCGCCCGGTACAACGCGGCGGGCGGAAAACTGGCCCCCTTGCCCTATTCCGGCACTGAATCGCAATGGGTGGCGGAGGTGTTTGCCAAACAGGGCTTGCAGGCGGTGCGTTTGGAGGGTGCGCAGGCGACCAAGGCGAACCTGAAGGCCCAGATCGAGAACCGCCGCGTGATCCACTTGGCCTGCCACGGCTTTGCCGACCAGTCGTATGGGAACTTTTACGGCGCATTGGCGCTCACGCCGGGCGGAAAACCCAACGATACGGCAGACGACGGCTTTTTGACCTTGCCGGAGATTTACGATTTGAACTTGAAGGGTTGTGAACTTGCCATCCTAAGCGCATGCGAGACGAACTTTGGACCGCAACAGCGCGGGGAAGGTGTCTGGGCGATTTCGCGGGGCTTTTTGGTGGCCGGCGCCCGCCGCGTAGTGGCCAGCAACTGGCTGGTGGACGACGAGGCGGCGGCCAGCCTGGTAAGCTATTTTTGCAGCGGCCTTGCCAACGCGCAAAAAGAAGGCAAACAGCCCGATTACGCACAAGCCCTGTACGACGCCAAACGCTGGGTCCGCCAACAGAAAAAATGGGAAAGCCCGTACTATTGGGGCACGTTTGTTCTTGTGGGACCGAATTGAAAGCAAAATACTATCCCCTAACTTATAAAGGAGTGATCATTGTATCACAAAAAAGTCCTTTTCCCTTTACGAGTTTTGTTTGCCGTGATGAATACAACCAGTTCCATTTAATGTTCGAAAACCCATAACATGGCCACAGTTGTGCCATTCGGAATTTTCTTCGTGCAGAAAAAGTCCGAAAATGCCATATCGTCAAACAAAACTCCATCTTCTCGTCAAAGTGGAGGTAAATGGATAGCAGGTTTTCAGTGGAAATGAGTCCAGAACATATCCTGCTTACCCCAATCGGGCAATACGATTGAAACCTCATCCGCAGGTTAATCAAATAGCTGCCAAATGTGCCAATCACTCCAGTTACCATATGCCGGATCGCTGTAATTTACTTTATGCAATTTGATTTCCAGCTCATTATTCTCTTCCCCGGCCATTGGCCCGATTGTGTTGTTGGTTGTTCTCATTATGCGTGGCGCCGCAGTCCTCGATTAACTACCCGACAACCACCTTATTCTCGATAAAACCAGTGACCGCCTGGTCCTTGTTTTCTAAGGTCGCTCGTTTTCCCTTGCACTACCCCCGCTACACCTCTGCCCTAAAAAATACCCGTTTTTTTCGCAAAATACGGGGTGTGTATGCAAAGGCTTGCAATAGTTCTTGGTTTAGTATAAAGTTTGTCTGTGTTGTGACTTACAGATGGTTTGGATGGCGGCCGGAGTCGGCCTCATAACCTCGAGGTCGCAGGTTCAAATCCTGTCCCCGCCACTTTCACATAACCCCCGGGTCGCCTAGCGCGGCTGCGGGGGGATTTTTTTGCGTGACAATTCCTAAACCTTTTGGTTAAGAAATCTACGAGTGTCGTGCCGCACGGTGCTTGACACTTCAATGCTCGACAGCGAGAATGACGCGATACTCGACCGCTTTTTCGCGGTCGAATACCTGTTAGGCGGAACCGATGGACCAACGTATTACCGACGTCGTGAAATGGTTTGGTCGTATCTATCTTGGTGGCATCCCACAGCTCATTCGAGACGAAACCGCGTTCCTATCGTTCGTATGCATGCTTGCCGGTATCGAGGCACTGAGTGGCTACCATGATCCCGATGCATCTGGCGCGGGGGCGAACGGGAGACGCTTCCAAAAATTTGTGACCGACTACTTCGGCGCAGCGTATCTGTTGCACGCGAAGAACCTCTGGGATTTTCGGAACGGAATGGCACACGGTTTCTCGCCACGTCAATTCGCACTCACGCATCACAACTCGATCATCCATTTGAAGCCCACACTAGATGGCGCTACCGTCCTGAACGCCGAGGACTTCTACGCAGCTTTCCTCAATGCGGCCAATTTGTACTTTTCGCAGCTTGAGGGATCAGCGGATCTCCAGGCGAGGTTTGTGCGCCGCCTCTCGAGCCAGAGTGGTGGCTCCTTTTCGGTAGGGTTCATTGATGTCGTCTGAAGGGGTTCCGCCTAACAAACGCATGCAGCCGACCCACCGAACTCGCCTACGGCGAGCCGGTGAACTCAAACGTTCGACAACATGAAAAGACGGTTGAAAAGGAAGACCATACTGAGAGTGATCGCGGGACTTGCTCTCGTCGCGCTATTAGTATTGGTTGGTGTGGCGGCGCGTGTCTCCTTTTTGATGCCCGCCCTCTTCAAGCTGAACAAAGAGTGCCAGGAAGAGGGATATTACATGGCGGAATTCGAATTCAAGATGCTTGGATTCGCCTACCAACTGGACAAGGGACGGTACTTGGAGGCCCTTTCCGGGATCCGAAGGTTGCACAAGCAGTTGAGTTCCAGGGCGGGTTTAGTCAAGATCCCGAAGTTTTCCAGCAAGGAGGAGGAACTGGAATTCTACCTCGCCCTCCAGAATCCCCGAACCGGCGCCTTCATGGACGACTCTTTTCCGCAGTGCACCTACGATCCGCCCACGCAAAACGTATTGCTGCATCTGGAGGCCCTGGCGAAAGCGACCGGTCAGCCGCTCAGCCTGAAATATCCCCTGAAGTATCTGGATGACATCAACACTCCTCAGAAATTGACAGCCTTCCTAGACGACGTGTCAAACGTGGGATGGCTCGCTTCCCGGTTCCCGCAAACGTCCTTCGTGTTCGCGCGGGAGCTGCTCGCCTATTGCAAAGAGGACAGCGTTTTGGTGCGAAACAACCTGTATACCTTCACCCCGGAATGGAAACAAGCCATGCTTCAATGGTTTCACACGTACCAGGATCCGGAAACGGGATTCTGGGGCCCGAAATCGAGAGGGAGCGGGAAGTTGTTGAAACTCGACCTGGACAACACGGCTTCGATCGTAAAAGCGTTCGTGGACAAGGACGGAAACGACATCCACGCGCAGTTCCCTTTGCGGTACAAGTCGGAGATGTTCGCGTCAGTCCTGAAGGTCATGTCCGAACCGTTGCCCGACGAGGGGGACCTGGGTGTATGGCATGAATGGGCTCTTAAAATGGGAAAAGGCATGTATCTGCTTACGAGATATCTATGGAAGGATGCCTCCGAGGAACACAGGACGGCGGCCGCGCACTTGATGGAGAAATACATAGAAATCGAGTACAACCGATTTTTCATCCCGGACGAGGGAGCGTTCAGTTACTATCCTGGAGCTCGGCACGCCACGCTGGACGGCACCAGCGGCGGGATCGGAGTTTTTTTTGAGCTGGGCGCTTTTTCGGCGGAAAGACAGGCGCGCCTCTGGGGCGGTCCCGAAAAGACCTGTACAGATCTCGGCCAGCGCACCGTAGCGAGGCTTACCGAAAGGGATTTGGCGCCAATTATGGATCTGGCCGGCGTCAACTCCATTCGCTTCTACCCCCACGTGCCGGAAGCAGCGGATTACGCGGCTGGTGCAGCTGGCGTGTTCTATCCCCGACCGACGCCGGTGCTGGATGTCGTGGAACTCGTACCCCGGGTGAGGAAGTGGCTGGAAACAACATCCCAGAGCATGGGGAACTGGGTTTCCAGGGAGGGGCTGCAGGACAGGCTGCTGAAAACCGGGATCAGGCCGGTTCCCGTTTCGAGGCAGAAGATCCCGCTAGCGCAGCTGGACCAGGCCCTGAAGGACAACCAGACGATCACTGTGATCGGATTCGATGCCCTCCAGGTCCCCAGGGCCAGAATCACCTTCCACTCGGAATGATCCAAATCCAGAAGGTAAGAGAGAGCGCCAATGAAAATCGCTGTATCTTTTCATTAAGCATTGAATAGAGGTTGTCAGGCACTGGGATTGACGTGTACATAGTCAACCGCGAGAATGATACAATATTCATCCGCATTTTCACGGTCGAATACCTGTTAGGATCCATGAGCACACGTCGCAAAATAGTGATTTGCCTAATTCCTCTGTATCTGCTCACGTGGATTGGCGGTTATCTGAGTCATTCTGCATCTCTCAAGCGGGAGACAGAGAGACTTTACGATCGCGCCAAGCAATTCGATGTTGAGTACGCTACATATGCCGCAAAGGAAGGCCGTGAGGCGCCAATACCGCAAGCGAGCAAGAATGGTCCGGTTTCGAAGGTTGAGTGGTGTTTCCCAGTGTTGCCTGGAGTTCTTATTGCAGACTCCTACTATGTTGTTGGCCCACTTTATGGGCGTGGTGGTGTCAAGATTGTGATTTATTACGGATTCGGTAGCTGGGCGATTGGGCCTATTTGGGGTTGGATTTCATGAGTCTTATGGATGGCGCACGGGCGCCACGACCAACCTTCGGTTGGTGCCCGGCTTGTCCAGCAGTGATTGACATATACATGCTCCACCGCGAGAATGATACGACAGTCAACCGCATTTTCACGGTCGAATACCTGTCAGGCAGGTAAAGTCATGAACGAATCGAACACCCGAATATTTGAACCAGGACAACCGCCCACCTCGGTAGATCTTGAGTCATGGATGGGAAAGAGGGCGCATGGCTTCTGGACACGGGTTGCCGAATGGATTTCGCAGAATTACCCGAATGTCTTCATGCCGGAATGGTTGTTTGGCGGCAGAAAGAACGGATGGTATCTTCGATACAAGAAGAGCAAGTCTTTCTGCTCGTTTATCCCCGAGAAAAAGCAGTTTGCGATCCTGATCGTCTTTGGGGCCGAAGAACGAACCAAGGTGGAAGCGATACGCAGTGAACTGTCGGCCCCAACTCGGAAAGCGTATGATAGTGCGACTACTTTCCACGATGGAAAGTGGCTTTGCCTGCGAGTCGGCAACACAACGACGATTCGCGATGTGCAGCGCCTTCTGGCCGTCAAACGCAGGATCAAGAATGCATGATTTGGAGGTGTTATGAACGAGATTATCAGCCGATGCGGTTTTCGTTGCGACCTCTGTCTGGCTTACCGCCCCAACGTCGAAGCAAATCCCTCCAACCAGGAGATCCTGAGCGACGGCTGGCACGAGTACTTCGGCTTCCGTATCCCCGCGGATCAGATCATATGCGACGGTTGCATGGCAGAAAACCCATGCCTCATCGACAAATCATGTCCAGTCAGGCCTTGCGTCATCGAGCGGGGGTTCCACAACTGCGCCGAGTGTCCTGATTACATCTGCGCCAAGCTAGCCGACCGACTCGTCGTCTATGAGGAGGTGGCGGCGCGATGCCCCTGCCCCATACCCGAAGAAAACCGCATACGATTTATCAGCCCGTACGAGAACAGGAAGCGCCTGGATGATCTCCGCCGTTGAGCTTCCCCTATTATCCCGCCTAACAAAATCAATGGAGCGGGGGGATAATGGGGAGAGATAAAGGGGGAGATGACTTATATATCGAACAATACCTGCGATTTTAAGACAATGCCATAGTGCGTGCCTACTTTTTCTCCGTCAATTCCTGGTAAATAACCTCCACCAGGCTCGGCCAGCGAAAGCCGCCGGACGCGGCCGGCTGATCGGCGCCGGCAAAGGCTTCTTTCACCTCCGCCAGCGTTTTTCCTTCCTGCACAAGGGCTTTGACCTTGGCCTGCTTCTGTTCGATCTGGGCGATCAACGCCTGGATGGCATTTTTGTCCACTCCGTCGGCATGCCCGCTCAGGTAAACGTCCGCGTCCAGTTGAACGAGCGCCTTGAGCACCGATACCAGGCCGAATGAGGAACCATGTTTGTTTGCGTGAATCAGTGGGTCGCGGCCGATAAAAACAAGGTCTCCCACAATCGCGGCCTTTTCCGCAGGGATGTAGATTACGACGTCGCCGTTGGTGTGCGCCGGTCCGTAATATAGCAGTTGCAACTCCGTAACGCCAACGAACAGGGTCATGTCCTTGGAAAATACTTCGTTGGGCAGCGGCACTTTCACGGCCGAGGATTCATTGGCCCGGGCAATGTCTTGCCGAGCGTTTGCATGAGCGATGATCGTCAGTGGTTGCGGGAATCCACTTAACCCATTGACATGGTCGCCGTCGCTGTGCGTCAGCACTACGCGTCGCACCGGTTTATCCGCGATTTTCTTGATTTCCGCCAGCATTTGGCGAGCAGCTTCCGCGTTGATCTTGGCGTCGATCACGAGGACCTCGTCCGGCCCGACGTAAAAGAACGAGTTGCCCACTCCGCCGTTGACCTGATAAAGGTTGCCCCGCACATTTTTTGCCGCAACCGGCTCGGAGGCCGGGCGGCCGGGCGCAGCCTGGTTTTGCCGCTGCGCCTCGAGCGGCGAGCAGGCAAGCCAGCCGATACACGCCGCAAATAAAAAAATCTTTTTACTGAACATGAAAGTCTCCTTGAATGCAAACTGGGTGATAAAATAATATTTATAGCATTGTCCAAGATGGTTTAGCGAAACATAGTTCTCATAAATTCACTGGGAGCAAGCTCCCAGGCTATTGAATCACTGAATGTTAGAGTCAGATTTCGTTGGGGCGACAGTTGTACTGTCGCCCCTGATTGGCCGGCAGGGAGGGAGTACAATTCCCATCCCAACGTAACACTAGAAATCTTATCCTCAGTAAGCATCATTCTAAACGCTGCTCAAATTATATAAAACTGTTGATATGGGGGTAGTTTTTTCGCCTTGGGCGGCAATATTACTGTCATCCCAACATCCTTATTTCAGGAATTGGCAGACTATATTATGATATATTATCAGGTGTAACATGGCTATAACCTGTCCGCGATGCGGCGCCGAGTTCGACGCTACTTTGTTCGAGTTCGAACACCAAATTCTCTGCCAGTGCGGCGCCGAGATCAGCTATCCGGGCCCGGACTTATCGAGCGGGCACGTCGCAAGCGATCGGGCCGGATCGGGCAAATGTGCTGAAGGGGATAAACAAAAAGGCGACGGCTTGACGGAAACTATGCCCGGGATCGACGGCCCGTCGTAGGCGCGGCTTAAAACACGCGCCGCAAGTCACGCGCCTATTTCAATTCGCCCGCGATTTTTTTCAGCTCATCGGCATGGGCGATCCGTCGCCCGTCGGCAAAAACGCTTAGACCCGCCCCTTTACCATACTTTTGCCCGCTGCGATCCCAAAGAATCGTGATCATCCGGCCGTGATAAAGAATATTATCCAGGCAGAACCAGTCCCAAGCGCCGGCTGGAAGCAAAGGATTCACTTCGAGCGCCGCGTCGCGCGGGTGCAGTCCAGCCAGGCCGGTAACGATCAAGTCGCAGAAAGTGGAGTGGTTGTAATACCGGCTGCGCGGGTTGTCGCCCTTGAGCCAGTCGCCGTTTTTCTCGTCCAGGTACTCGCCGATGTAAGGCCTGCCGTTGCGGTGCTGGCACTTGACGTAGGTCTTGAGGGCCTCGAAGTAATGCTCTTTCGTGACGTAGGCCTGCGGATAATCGTTAAGCAGATTGGCCAGGGCAACAAGTGTCTGGGAGGTGGCAAACGGCCACACCGGGCCGTCCCATTCACAACCGTGTCCGCTGCCATGCGTGCGGAATTTTGGGTGTCGCCGCTCGGCCGTGGTGACGCCGAAGGGCGCCCAGAATCCGGCCGGATCGATAAGCTGCAACCAGGCGTCTTCGTAACCGCGCTCCGGCAGCTCGAAATACCAGGGGATGAAACCAATGGCCTCGCGGGCGTCGGAAAACGCCCCATCCTCCAGCCAGCGAATTTTGAAAAAGCGGGCCTTCTCGTCCCACAATTTCGTTTGCACCGCCTGCTTGATTTCGGCGGCCTTGGCCCGATAATCCGCAGCGATCTCGGGTTTGCC
Organism: Pirellulales bacterium; assembly: GCA_963838495.1. Lineage (GTDB taxonomy): Bacteria > Planctomycetota > Planctomycetia > Pirellulales > Thermoguttaceae > JBEKIK01. Next base: position 324,726 of record CAWIRC010000004.1, read on the forward strand.
GGCCATCGCGGCCGTTTCGGCGATAGCCAACGCGTTGCCGTACATGTAGCTGCTGATGCTCGGGCGGCAGCCTTGCTTTTTGCGCGCCGTTGATGGAATCCTCCATGGCGTCCTGTGCCTCGAACTGCCAATAATTGCCGTCGAGGGCGCGCCGGTCTTTTTCCCACTGCTGATAATCGCGGATAAAATCGCCGAGCATGCCAATGAGAAAATCCTTGTCCTGGTTGACCAAAAATCGCTGATATGCCGCCCAGGCGGTCCAACTGCTGTATTTATGTTCGTCGTGCGGCTTGCCGTCCGTGCCGCGGAGCCAATACATCAGGTCTCCGTCCAGGTAGCGCTTGTCGTGAATCCACCGGCCCTCGCAGACATGATGCCCAACGGCGCTACTGACCGGGTTCTTGTAGGTGAGAAACTCGGTTATGGCCACGTAGTCGGGCATCTGCTTGATGTGCTTGCGATAGGTCCACCAGCGATAATAATAGATTTCCTCGACGTTCTTGTCCGGGCCCTCAAACAGTGGAATATTTTGCTTCATCCATTCCCAGGACTGCGAATTGGGAATGAGGTTGACCACGTTCTCATCTTCCATGACGTTGAAGTGGTCAACGTAATGCTTGAAATCATCGGCTTTCAAGACTAGAGGCGCATTTGGGTGGATAGTTTTGTCCGGGACCTCGGCGGCCAAACACGCGGACGCCGAAATCGCCATTGCAGCGACGAGCAATAAACCCAAGCGGCGGGCGGGCGAAACTTGCGTGAAAAGGGCCATAATTCCGCTTATCGGTTATTCGCTTTAGATCAAGGTTTCAATATTTTTTGCCAAAAGCGTACATTGCAAATTGATAATTGCAAATGGTCTTGTCGAACTATTCATGCGTTCAGTACGTAAAACAAGGAGGAACCTAACAACACAAACGTCATGAAAGGAGTTTCGACATGGCCGGGACACGCAAAGGTACGTATAAAATAACAAATTGGAGAAAATACAACGAGTCTCTCGTTAAGCGGGGGTCGATTACCTTCTGGTTTAACGAGGACACGATTGACAAATGGCATCACAACAATGCGAAACCCAAGGTTGGACACCCTTTTGTCTTCAGCGATACGGCAATCGAGTGTATGCTCGTTTTGCGAGAGCTTTTTCAATTGCCCTATCGCCAAACGGAAGGATTGGGAAAATCGCTTGCCGAACTGATGGAAGTAATCATTGATATACCGGATTATACGTCGTTGGCCAAGCGAGCAGCGAAAATGGCTATATTGCTGGAAGTTAGAAAACATACCGGCCCGATCGACGTGGTTGTAGACAGCACCGGGCTTAAGGTTTTCGGCGAAGGCGAATGGAAAATGCGTAAGCATGGCAAAACGAAACGTCGTTTCTGGCGAAAGTTGCATTTGGCGATCAATCCGGATACGCATGAGATCGTGGCGGAAACCATGACGGAAAATAGTTGCGATGACGCCGGCCAAACGGACAACCTGTTGGATCAAGTCCACTCGCCGGTTGAAAAATTGTATGGCGACGGAGCTTACGATCAACGAAAGGTTTACAGAACGTTGAAAAAACGCGGGATAAAGGCAATCATCCCGCCGCGACGCAACGCGAAGATTTCGCGACACGGAAATTCTCGTGGCCGTCCTCTGGCACGGGACTTGGCGATTCGAGAAATCCGCCGCCACGGCCGCAGGCACTGGAAAGAGCGAGTCGGCTACCATCGCCGCAGCCTTTCGGAAACAGCCATGTATCGAATGAAATGTTGCTTCGGCGACCATTTGAAAAACCGTTTGATTCAAAATCAAAAAACAGAAACACGACTAAGATCTAAAATCCTTAACAAATACACCCACCTCGGACTTCCTTTGTTCGAGTGGAATTAGTCAACAAGACCATTGCAAATTGGACGAAGATTAATGAAATATCGTGAGATTTGGGATTCCTGCAAAACATTATGTCCAATTGAAAAACCATCGCTCTCAACCCTTTTCCCAAAGGAAGTGGGAAGGTTTTGATAAAACACCCAATCCTAACCCATATTTTAAATTTGCATTTTGCAATTTGCAATTTGCAATCAGTTAGGCTGCGACGGCCGGTACGAGTTCAAAACATTTCTTCCCGCACCAGGTCTTCAAAGGTTTGCCGGCGGCGGATGAGGCGGGCCTGGCCGGCATCGATCAAGACCTCCGCGGCCAGGGGCTTGGAATTGTAATTCGAGCCCATCACGAATCCGTAGGCCCCGGCGCAGGCAATCACCAGCAGGTCGCCGACTTGCGCCACGGGCAGGCGGCGCGTGCATACGTATCCGCCTTCTTCCTGGGTAAAAACATCGCCCGATTCGCATAGCGGGCCGCCCACCAGCACGTCCTGCTCAGGCCGGTTCACGGCCCCGTCCGCCGGAGCGATCGACATCGGATGGTACGAACCATAGAACATCGGCCGGAAAAGATTATTGAAGCCCGCGTCGACCAGGTAAAAAATATTGTCGTCCTGCCGTTTAACGGCGCGTATCTCCGACACCAGATAGCCGCTTTCTGCCACTATATATCGCCCCGGTTCGATTTCCAATCGCAAAGGATGCCCAAATTTTTTTTCCAGGCGTTTTCGCGTGGCGTCCCATAGGGCGAAATAGGCGTCCAGGTCAACGTAGGAATCGGTGGGCCGGTACACCGTGGGCAGGCCTCCGCCCGCGCTTATAGACTGAAGCGAAGGGCCGATTTCCGCCGCCGCTTTTTCCATCGCCCCGCAGACTTGGGAAAGGTGCTCCAAGTCGGTTCCGGAACCGATGTGCATGTGCAGGCCGATCACGGTCATTCCGTAACGCCCGGCCCTGGCAAGGCAGTCGGCGATTTGCGTATGCCAGATGCCGTGTTTCGATTGCTTGCCGCCGGTGTTGGTTTTTTGGCTGTGACCGTGCCCGAATCCGGGATTGATCCTAAGCGTGATGGCGATGCCCGGCGAGCGCCTGCCGAGCTGATCGATCATGTCCTGCGAGCCGCAGTTTACGTGGATGTGTTTTTGCGCACAAGTCGAGGCTCTCGGCGTCAAAGATGTCGGCGGTGTAGACGATGGGCGGCGGCTCGCCCTCGATTTCATATCCGGCGGCCAGGGCGCGGCGGACTTCGTTGGCACTGACGCAATCGACCAGCGCACCCTCGCGGCGGATCAAATCCAGAATGGCCAGGTTGGAACACGCCTTCACGGCGTAACGCACGTGGTCAAAGGCCGCCAGATCGGCGATCCGCCGCCGGATCATCGCGGCGTCGTAAACATACGTGGGCGTGCCGAAACGTCGGGCAAGATCGGCAACCGGCACGCCGGCAATATTGTTCAGCAAAACAGGATATTCTGGCGGGGTAGGCATGTGGAAAATATCTGTGGATTCAACGGCTTTTGCTCAAATCTCCCCTCTCATTTTGGACAGGGCATTTGGACTATTTTCCTCTCCCGGCCAACCAACCGTACCGACCACGGCTTTGCCGCGGTGCCCGATGGTTTCCGTCATTGTCCGGAAAAGGGCAGGGGGGAGGGCGCAAACCATAGCAATAATACAGATTATCCCCCGAACGACGTTTTTCCTCAAGCCCCCAAGATCATTGCTCTAAATTCTGCAAATTAAAGAGAGCGATTGCCGTGGCGCAGTCACACGTCATTGATATTGCGAGCCGTCAACCGGGGGAAGAATTCCATAACCGCCGGGTTTTGATGCATCCACGTATTTACCCGTGCGATTCCCCAGGGAGCGGTGGGCCGTAGAGTCTATGTCATACGAGATTGCATGAACCGCTCCATCGCAAAACAGCATGTTGAACGTCGAAGGGTGATTCCCGCCAAAATTATTAAAACCTGATACACCGCGTTGATCCCTTAACGGCGGGTTATTTACCCAGCGGATAGTATCGACATCCAATCCTTGCGACCAAGGCTGGTCGTCGTCTGTATCGGAGTCGAGATAGTGATCTGGATTCATATATTTCTCCCCCCCGAGGTAAACATGCGCCGTGCCCACCTTTACATCTGACGTTTTTATAAAACCGTGCGCATAAAAAATTCCATAAGTTGCGCCTGAACTGTATGCCGGCGTAGGATGTGGGTTGTAATATAATTTCCATAAGTAGGTACTACTATTAGAGTAAATATCACTACTAGATCCCTTTGCCGAACCGTAGTCAGGATAACTAGTATAATTGTCGCCGCCATTCCCGGCATAGTCAGCTTTTGCCACAACCTTGACAGTCGATGGATCGTCAATATTTGCCATGGGTGAAGACCCGGCGTAAGGATAAAGAATGGAAGGGCGGCGAGAAGGACAACTGAAAAACGAAATAATCGATTGAGCAGTCTGCGTTCTGCCCTTTTGGTTGTTGCTTATACCAAAATCATGCACCGGCTTCATTTCGGTGAAAGGTAGAATGTTATAAAGCCATCCGCCCGGCTGCTTGGCTTGGAAGCCGCGGTCGGGATCGCCGCTCCAGCCCCAGCCCCAACCGCCGGTGGGAAAATGGCCTTGTTCATTTAAATGTGTAGCAACGCCCAGCCCGATTTGCTTGAGATTGTTCTTGCATTGCATGCGTCGCGCAGACTCGCGGGCCGCCTGGATCGCCGGCAACAAAAGGGCGATGAGGATCCCAATGATGGCAATAACCACCAGCAGTTCCACCAAAGTGAAACCTTGTTTGCGACAATTATTCATTGGAAGAGATCTTTTTCCTGATATAAAATAAGTCCATTTCATTTACAGGAAACACCGGACCACGGCGCACAAAAGCATTTTCGCATAATTTTAATTTCAAGCAAATTACACGCGAGGGGGGGATCGTAAATTTTTTTATGAAAAACCGATAGCACCAATTTATTGTAACTCCTTTATCTATAACATGTTAAATAAGATAATACCCTTCCCCGGCCCGCCAAAAAAAATTAAATTTTTTATCAAATTTGCAATAAATTTCGGCCATTAAACGTGGTTTGCCGGTTAATATCCAAGGGCGTCATGCCGCGGAGTTGCGCCAGGCATTGGGCCGTGTGTGCGATCCAGGCCGGCTCGTTGCGCCTTTCACGGCCCCGAAGCGGCTCCGGCGTAAGATAAGGGCTGTCGGTCTCGATGAGCAACCTGTCCGCAGGCACCGCTTCAGCGGCCAAACGAAGGTCTTGAAATTTTTTATTCTTGTACGTAACGTTGCCGGCAAAGCTGATGTGCAATCCCAACTCCACGCACTCGCGTGCCATGCGGACGTCGCCGCTAAAGGCGTGCATGATCCCTCTTAGCGGCGCTCGGGACGCCGCCCGGCGAAGCATGGGCATTAAATCGTCGGCGGCGTCGCGGCAGTGGATCACAATGGGCAGGTTCCGCTCGCTGGCCAAACTCAAATGGCGCTCGAAATACTCTTGCTGCACGGCAAAGGGCGTGTAGTCCCAATGCCGATCCAAGCCGGTTTCACCGACGGCTACCACGCGCGGATGCCCGGCCAACTCGACAACCTGGTCCCAGTCTTCAGCTCCGGCCTGGGCGGCGGAATTGGCATGAATTCCCACGGCCGCGTATATTTCCACATGATCCTCGGCCAGGCGGATCGTATTGCGGCTTGAGGCCAGGTCGATGCCCACGGCGAGTATTAGTTCCACGCCCGCCTGATGGGCCCTCTCGATCACGGCCGACCGGTCGGCGTCGAATTCTTCCTGATCCAGATGCGCATGGGTGTCGAAATACATTTTAAATGCAGAATGCAGAAGTCAGAAGGCAAAAGGCAAAACGAGCAATTTAATTCTGCATTCTGCATTCTGAATTCTGCATTTTCTCCAATATTTCCGCGTGGCCTATGGTGTTGCCGAGAATCTCTTCGCTGAGGTCGTGCAACTGGGGAATTGCGGCTAATTGGGCGGAAATTTCCGGCAAAATTTCTATATCCACATACAGCGAATCGATCAACTCTTGGGTCAGATACTCGATGGAGACGTCGTTCAGCCCGGTATATTCCAGGGGAAACGGCCCGGGATCGGGATAAGCGCCGAGGTCCAAAATTGCCTGGGTCGTGCGGCCGGCCAGCAGTCGGCGGTCGGCGGCCAGATTGGCCAAGGCCTTGCGCAAGGGTTCCGACCGCGGCTCAAACCAAGGATTTACTTCGACCACGTAGGCCGGCAGACCGCGACACAACACGTGCAGGAGTTGATTGAGCGCGTCGATAACGGTCGATGATTTTTGTGTAAGAATCATTTTTGAGTTGTCAGTTATCAGTGATCAGTAATAAGTAGGCTGTTGGCACTCGGCCGTTAGCTAAGCTGTCAGCATTCAGCTGTCAGCGATCAGCTATCAGCCTTCATCAATCAGCATAAGAAGTCGTTATGGCTGATGGCTGATGGCTGAAAGCTGATTGCCTTCACAATTCATCTCTTATTTCTCATCCCTCATGTCTAATGTCCAATCTCTCATCTATTAATAAAACAGCGCGGCTGCGGCGGCATGGGCCCAACTCGCTAATCCGCCCCACAGGAAAAACAAGGCCACCACCGGAAAGGTAAGCGTGGCAAAGTAGAACCCGGTCATGGATAAAAGCGATATCGCCGGCAGGGGACGGTCCGGGTGTTCAGTCCCCAGTGTCATGACCTTTATGACGCGAAGGTAATAAAACAGACTGAGCACGGTATTGAGCGCGCCTATGGCCAAAAGCGCCAGCATTTTGCCTTGAATCAAGGAGAAAAAAACCGTCACCTTGGCCACGAATCCGCTTAAAGGCGGAATGCCCAGGAGGCTGAGCATCACGATGGCCATGCAGACGGCAAAGACCGGCGAGCGGCGCACCAGCCCGGAATAATCGACAAGTTCTTCGGAGCGAATGGAATTGCGCAGAAAAGGCCACGCCGGCGAAAGCAGCCAGGTTCATGAACAGATAAATGCCGATATACACCGCCATGGCGCTTACGGCATCGCGGGCGCCCTCGATGTTGTTGCCGATCATTACCACGGCCGCGGCGACGGGCATCATCATGTATCCGGCATGGGCAATGGTGGAGTAGGCCAAGAGGCGCTTCATGTTCGTCTGCCCGTAGGCGGCCAGGTTGCCGAAGGTGCAAGTAACGGCCGCCAGCACGGCGATCATAAGCCCGATGAACTGCCTGACAGGGGCGAGGTTTTGGAGCAGGACCGGATCGGGATTGAAGGAAAAGACCGCGGCCAGGCGAACCAGCAGTGCCAATGCGGCGGCCTTGGACGCGACGGATAGGAAGGCGGCGACCTCGGCCGACGCCCCCTCGAACACGTCGGGCGCCCAGAAGTGGAAGGGCACGGCGGCCAGTTTGAAGGCCACGCCGACCATGAGCATCAGCCCGCCTAATAGCAGCACCAAAGTCCGCTCTCCGCCTGCCCCGCTTTCCAGCAATTCGGCCAGGCGCTGAGCCATGGTGGGCAGGTGCGCGGAGCCTAAAACGCCGGCCAACAGGCTCATGCCGAAGAGCATGATCCCGGCCGCGCCCGCCCCGTACACGGCGTATTTCAGGGCGGCCTCGCTGCTTTTTCGCCGATTGCGCAGGAAACCGGCCAGCACGTAACAGGGCACGCTGGCCATTTCCACGCCTATCAGGACCGATCACCAGGTGATTCGCCGAAACCATCAGCGACATTCCCACCACCGCGCCCAGGACCAGCACGTAGAACTCGGCCGAGTCTTCTTTGCCGGGCATCCGCGATATTTGCGTGAAGGTGGTAAAAAGCAGGACGAAGATCAAAAGCAGGCTGCGCATGAAAATGGAAAAACTATCGTAGACCAAGAGCCCGGAAAACAGCGGCTTTGCCTGCGTAACCGCCGCCGGAGCCCAGTCCTTGGGTACAACAAAATACAGGGCCATCGCCGTGCCCAAGAGCATAATATAATACGAAAGCGATTTCCAAGACGGCAAAATTATCCGCATTAGAAGAATAACGATGATCGTGAGGCACAAGATGGTCTCGGGCAAGAAAGCCCCCAGCGAGGCCCACAGCGTCCCGCCGGGGTTCAGCTTGTCGTCAAACAGGTGTTGAACAAGTTCGATAAAGTTCATGGGACGGTCATTGTTGGTGCAAAGTGTGGGTTCATTCGCGGGCACCATCTGGCACCGACGGAGTACCATGCGTGGCATGGTCGCGTTGGTCGCATGGTCGGTTGGTCGGGAGAGGTTAGGGTAGGGCGCCAGCTTCTCCCCCCCCCCCCCCCCCAAAAGAGGGGAGAGTTTCTGGTTTCGCGGGCAGGGGCATCGGCGGACTTGGATGGGTTGGTTTTTTTGCCAGGCCGTCAAATCATCAACGATTTTGTTCACGCTGGGCCTGGAGTAATCGAGCAGTGCCTGGGGATAAACGCCGAGTATAACGGCGAAGATCAAAAGCGGGGCGGCGATCAGTATTTCCCGGCGGGTAATGGGCGAAAGCCCTTCGGCATGGGGGCCTTTGTACTCCGCCCAAATAAACGCGCTGTATCGTCCACAAAATGTAGCCCGCGGTGAGTATCACCACCGAGGCGGCGATCACCGACATTGCGGCGCTGTAACTCCAGGCGCCGACGACGACGAAGAATTCGCCGATAAAGCCGCAAAGCCCGGGCAGGCCCAGGGCGGCGAAAAATATTCCCATGGCCAACCCGCTGGCGACCGGCATGCGGGCGAACAGGCCGCCGAACTGGTCGAGGTTGCGATGATGCACGCGGTCGTAAAGCACGCCGACCATAAAGAACATGCCAGCCGAGCTGAGTCCGTGGGCGATCATTTGGAACATGGCCCCGTTCATGCCCATCTGCCAGTAGTCGGCGTTGTATTTGTTGCCCGCCGCGGCGCTCCACACGGCAATGCCCAAAAGTACGTAGCCCATGTGGCTGACGGAACTGTAGGCCACCAATCGCTTGAAATCTTTTTGGGCCATCGAAGCCAGCGCCCCGTAGATCATGCTCACCAAGCCGATCGTGCCGACCAGCCAAGACAATTCGTAGGCGGCGTCGGGACAGATGGGATAACAGAAGCGGAGAATACCGTATCCGCCCATTTTCAAGAGCACGCCGGCCAAAATCATGGAGATCGGCGTTGGGGCCTCGACGTGTGCGTCGGGCAACCACGTATGCACGGGCACGGCCGGCAGTTTAATGACAAATCCGATGAACAAGAGCACAAACGCCCACCAGGAAAGCGATTTTCCCCACCAAAGCCCGCCGCCGAACAGCGCCGGCACGTGTTGGCCCATCTGAGTCAAGGCCATGATGTCGAATGTATGGACGGGTTTGGCGGAGTCGGCCACGGTTAGCGTGTCGGCGGCGGCGGCGGCACGGCCCTCGGCAATTTGTTTGGCGTCGAGCGCACGGGCGTCTGAGGCGAAAAATAGCATCAACATGGCCACCAAAATCAGCACGCTGCCGACCAGGGTGAAGAGGAAGAACTTAATGGCGGCGTATTCGCGGCGCGGCCCGCCCCAAATGCCGATGAGAAAATACATCGGTAAAAGCATCACTTCCCAAAACACGTAAAACAGGAAGAAATCCAAGGACAAAAACACGCCCAGCATCCCGGTTTCCAGGAGCAGAACAAAAAGCAATACGCCTTGACGTGGCGGTTGATGGGCCAACTGGCCCACATCGCCAGCATGCCTAGGAATGAAGTCAGGATGACCAGTGGAAAGCTGACGCCGTCGGCGCCGAGGAAATAATAGATGTTAAAGGCCGGGATCCAGCGATGGCAGGCGATGTTTTGCATTCCGGCCGTGCCCAGTGCGAAACGGCCGGGGGCATTCTCGCTGCCGGCCGGGATGGCCATGTAAACCGTGAGCAGAAAAACCACTACGGTTATAAACAGCGAAAAGCGTTTTATCGCCATTTGACGTTCGCCGGGAATGAAACACAGGGCGATCGCGCCTATGCTGGGCAAAAAGATCACCGCGCTAAAAAGCAGGGTTACGAAATTCGCCGGATTAAGATTGAAAGGCATGTCGGGACTCTTTTAAAAGGTTCAGGGTTACCAGCCGAATATCGAATAATTTTGATACAAATTAATGAGGACAAATAGGGCAATCAAGCCCAGCGCCAGGAGCATGATGTATTGGCGAAGGTTTCCGGTTTGGATTCTGCGCAAGCGGACTGCCAGCGCGTACGTGCCCCAGGCCGCCAGGTCGATAAGCCGATCCACAAAGATCCGGTCGATCCAGTTGTCCAAACGTGCGCAGGCCGTGACTGCCAGGGCCAGATGATCGGCCGCCCAGTCGATGACGTTTTTATCGCAGGCGGCAACCAATCTGGAAATCCATAGTACCGGACGCACAAACAGGAATCGATACAACTCGTCGAACCACCACTTGTGATAAAACAAGCTGTAAAACGGCGCGAAGGTTTTTCGGGCGTCATTGGGATCGAGCGTTTGCACGCCGTAAAACGCGACGGCCAGTATGAAACCGGTCAAGGCCACGGCAAAGGCGACCATCGAGGAGGTAAAATGTATCGCCTCGATCTGCGGATGATATAAATGTTCGGGCGGCACCGTGACGTGCGGCCAGAACCAGCCGGGCGCGCTGCCTTGCATAATTCCCGCGGGAACCGCCTGGTCCAAGAGCGGCTCCAATCCGTAATTGGTGTTTAAAAGATTCCAGCCCGCCACAATGCTCAGCCCGGCGAGAATAACCAGGGGGATGGTCATCGTCGGCGGCGACTCGTGGGCGTGCTCGTAAACATGCTCGTCGCGCGGTTTGCCGGCAAAGGTCATAAACCACAGGCGGAACATGTAGAAGGCCGTCATCCCCGCCGTTGCCACGGCCACCCAAAACAGGACGCCAAACATGGGATTGGCGGTTTTAAAGACCAGGGCCTGGGCGATGATGTAATCCTTGGAATAATAACCCGACATGCCGATGACCGTGGGCACGCCAGCCCCGGAAATGGCCAGGCAGCCGATAAGCATGGTCCAGGCGGTGTAAGGCATTTTCTTTAAAAGTCCGCCCATGCGCGGCATCTCGTTGGTGCCGGTGGCGTGAATCACCGAGCCGGAACAAAGAAACAACAGCGATTTGAAAAATGCGTGCGTGAACAAATGGAACAAACCCGAGAGCCAGCCGCCGGTGCCCAGGGCGAACATCATGTAACCCAACTGGCTCACGGTGGAATAGGCCAGCACGCGCTTGATGTCGGTGGCGGTCAAAGCCATGGTGGCCGCCAAAAACAGGGTAATGCAGCCGACGACGGCGATGATCAACAGCACCTCGGGCAAAAACAGCGGATAACACCGGCCCACCAAATACACCCCGGCGGCGACCATCGTGGCGGCATGGATAAGTGCGCTGACGGGCGTGGGACCCTCCATGGCGTCGGGCAGCCATACATGCAAGGGGAACTGCGCCTCTTGCCTACGCATCCGCAGAAGATCCCCAGCCCCGCAATCACAAACAGCCAATACCCGTAGCCTTGTTTCCGCCACGCATCGATTTTTTGGCTGACGGCCGAATCGGAAAGTTTTTCCTTTTCGATTTCCCCCTGGGCGGCGTGTTTGACCATGCTCTCCGGAACTTGCAAAACGTAATTATTGCCCTCGGGCCGGACCTGGCTGAAGATGCCGGGCATGGTCCGCACGTTCCCGGCGGCGTCGGCGGCTTTGTAATCCGAGAAAGAAAACGTCCCCATCCCGGCCCACACGGCTGCCAGGCCTATCAACATGCCGAAATCGCCTACGCGGTTGACGATAAACGCCTTGTTCCCGGCGTTCGAGGCGCTTTTGCGCTCATGGTAGAATCCTATCAGCAGATACGAACAAATGCCCACAAGTTCCCAAAACACGAATACCATGGCTAGGTTGCCGGCAATCACCAATCCCAACATGCTGAAGGAAAAAAGCGAAAGATATTGGAAAAAGCGGCAATAGCGGCCGCGGCGGTGCAGGGGTTCGCCAGAGGAAAGTGTAACAAGCGTGTCGGTCACGTCGTGCAGTTCCTCGTGCATGTATCCGAACGAATAAACATGGATGCAGGACGCCACCAGCGTGACCATGCAAAACATGGCAATGGTCAAGGCATCGATGTAATAGCCGATCGTCACCCTGAGCGAGCCGAACACGGCCAGGGAGTACCAATCACCGGAAATGGCGGGCACGGGCAAAGGCGGCGACGCGCCTTGGGCGAGCGATTCATGACCGGCAGCGGTCAAGGGATGTTGCGTGATCCACAGCACCAACGCCATTGCCGAAAGCACAAAGGCGGCGATAATCGCCAGCGCGGCCAGATAACCGGCACAATGTCCGGCCTTGCCCATCCGCGGCCCGAAAAGCACTATAAGCCCAAACGAGACCAGCGGCAAAAGCCAGGCCAGTCCCAGGAGAATCGGCAGTGTTTGGTTGAGATCCATGAAAAAAGTTTTCAGTTGTCAGTTTTCAGTTGTCAGATATCATCGCGAAACCGCAAGCGGTTTCATTTGTTACTCAGCCGGCTGACGTCGGGTACTTTCTGGGTGGCTCGCCTTCTTCATTTTTCATCCCTCATCCCTTCAACTCATCCGCCTTATCCACGTCGATCGTGTAATGGGTGTAGTAATAATTCAATGCGATGGCCAATGCGACGGCGGCCTCGGCCGCCGCCAGGACGATGACGAACATGGCAATCAACTGCCCGTCAAGGCCCAGGGCGCTGTCGCCCGAGACAAATGGGCTGCCAAAGGCGATGAAGTTCAAGTTCGCCGCGTTCAGGATCAGCTCGATCCCCATGAGCACTCCCAGGGCGTTGCGCTTGGTGGTCATGCATACTATCCCGCAGACAAACAGGATCGTGCTGACCACGAGGTAATGCGTCAGGCCGATGGGTTGGGTAAGTAAATTCATTTAAGGGTTCAGGGTTCAGGGTTCAGTTCGTTTAGCCGCGAGCGGGCACCATGCATGGCATGGTCGGCGAGCGTGGAAGTATATCCATCGCGAAACGGCAAACGGTTTATATTTTCATTCATAATTCATCATTCAGCATTCAACATTATTCCACGCGCCGTTTTGCCCGGGCCAGGTATGCCGCGCCGATGAGCACGACCAACAAGTGGACCGAGATAATTTCAAACACCAACAAGTAGCCGGACATTCCGCGTCTGGCGACGGGATCGGGATTTTCAAGGCGATCGGTGCGCACGCCCAAGAGTCCCATGCCCAGCCGTGCCGAGGTGGGTGAAAAATCGGCGGCCGGCGCAGCCGGAGTCGTTTTGGAAGCGGACCATTCGCCCACGCTCGACGCCGTTTGCAATAGTATGGCCAGCAAGATTACTGCCAGGATGGTGGCCAGAATCCACTGGCCGCCGCCGGTTTTCATGGACACGAACGGCCCGCGGGCGGTGAGCATCACGCCGAAGACCAGAAGGACCATGGTTCCGCCGACGTAGACCAGCAACTGCACCGCTCCCAGGAAATCGGCCCCGGCCAGGAAAAACAATCCGGCCACCGCGCCCAGCGAAACCACAAGGTAAGCGGCCATGCGCACGATGTTCCCGCTAATCACCACGGCCACGGCAAACGCGCAGGCAACGGCGGCGAAAAACAGGAAAAAGAAGCTGGACCAGTTTATGGCTTCCATCGCACACGCCTAGGGGTTGATTTTATTTATCGTTTCAATTGTTGGGGCGGCAGTTCAACTGCCGCCCCAACGGTAAGGGGCTAAATATGTTTTATTTTTTCTCATTTAATTGATCGTTGATTTTTACTTGTGCGATTGGCGCCGGCATGATTTTTCGCACTACGCCGCCGGGAAATATGAATGTCCACAGCATTGCCCCGGCCAGCATCGCGGAGACCAGGGGCAGGCAGTATTTCAAGCAGGTGGTCATCACCTGGTCAATGCGCAAGCGGGGCAGGGTCCAGCGCAGGCACATCATGAAGGTTACGCCGGCGTAGGTCTTTATCAGCATGTTGGCCAGGCCCAGCAGGTTGGCAACGAATTCGGCCACCACGCCCGTTTCCGGCGTGAGGTGAAGCAGCCTGGCGATGGGGATCGGCCCGTTCCAGCCGCCGAGGAACAAAATCGCGGCCAGGGCGCTGATGGCCAGCATAGTCCCGTACTCGGCCATGAAAAACGCCGCCCAGCGGAATCCGGAATACTCGGTCATGAACCCGGCCACAAGTTCGCTCTCGGCCTCGGGCAGGTCGAAGGGCGCCCGGTTGGTGTGGGCCACGGCACAGGTGAAATATATCCAAAACGTCACGAAGCTGAAAGGATCGTGGAATATGTACCAGTTCCAAAACCAGCCCGACTGGTTGTTGCCTATTGTCACCAGGTCCATTGTGCCGGCGATCAGCACGGGAACAACCACGCACAAGCCCATGGGGATTTCGTAACTTATCACCTGGGCCGCTTCGCGCATCGATCCGTAGAGCGACCATTTCGAGCCCGAGGCATATCCGCCCAGAATCACGCCGAAAATCTCCAATCCTGAAACGGCAATAATGAAAAATACGGCCGCGTCCAGGCGAATCGGCACCCAGCCGTTGGCCCAGGGCAGGGCAATGAACACCGCGAACATGGTGACGAAACTGATGTACGGGGCGAAACGGAACAGCATCCGGTCGGCGGCGGCGGGTATGAGATCTTCTTTGCAGAAGAGTTTAATACCGTCGGCCACCGGTTGCAGCCAGCCGAACCGGCCGCCCACGCGCGTCGGGCCCAGCCGGTCCTGGATCCGGGCCGAAACCTTCCGCTCCATCCAGGTGAATATCGCTACTGAAACCATGACCAAGGCCAAAAGCAGGGCGCACTCGACCAGGCCGACTACCGTATAGGCGATCCAGGGCGAGACGTATTGCGAGAGATATTCGGCCATTGAAGTTTTCAGTTTTCAGTTTTCGTTTTTTTGCCGCGAAACAGCAAGCGGTTTCGTCAACGATCGATTTCGCCCAGCACCAAATCCATCGAGCCCACGATGGCCACGACGTCGGCCACGAGCACGCTGTGGCATAGTTCGGGCAGGACCGCGGTGTGGCAGAAACTGCTGCTGCGGATCCGCACTCGCCAGGGGATCGCCGTGCCGTCGCTTATAATCATGAATCCCATTTGCCCCTTGGGAGCCTCGGTTTCGAGGTATGCTTCGCCCTTTGGGAGTTTCTTTTTAAGCGGGATAATCTCGCCCACGTCGCCTTTGGCCTGGGAATACTTTTCCATCGCCTGCCGGATGAGGCGGATGGATTGCACCACCTCGAGCATGCGCACGTAAAACCTGTGCCAGCAATCGCCCAGCACGCACTCGGCCGGCACCGGCGGATACGGCTGGTCTTGCGGATATTTTCCGTTGACTTGGGCAATCACTTCAAAGTTGTAGCCTTCATACATTCGCTTATAAATCGCTTCGCCGTCGCGGCGGAGGTCCCAATCCACTCCGCTGCCGCGGAGCACGGGGCCGGTGCACCCGTAACTTATCGCCAACTCCGGCGAGAGCACGCCGATGCCGGCGGTGCGGCGGATGAATATGGCTTGGCTCGTAAGGACCGTGTGCAGTTCGTCGATCACCGGCTCGAACTGGTCGAGGAAGGCCGCGCATTTTTCCAGCCAGCCTGACGGAAGATCGGCAGTCACGCCGCCGACGGTGATGTAACTATATGTCAGCCGCGCCCCGCATAGTTCTTCGAACAGGTTGAGGATCAATTCCCGCTCGCGGAAGGTCCACATGAAGGGCGTGAAACTGCCCAGGTCCAAGCCGTAACATCCCGCCGCCACAAGATGGCTGGCAATGCGGCTCAGCTCGCAGACCATTACCCGCACGTGCCGGCACTTCTCGGTTACCTCCAGACCCAGAAGTTTTTCGACCGTAAGCGCCCAGCCCAGGTTCATGTTCACGCCGGCCAGGTAATCCAGGCGATCGGTGTAAGGTAAAAACTGCCGGGGAGTAAGTTTTTCGCCAAATTTCTCGGCGCAGCGGTGCAGGTAGCCGATGTGCGGTACGGCTTCGGATACCACTTCGCCGTCGGTCCGCAGGGCCACGCGCAGCACGCCGTGTGTGCTGGGATGCTGCGGGCCCATGTTGATGATCATGTCATCGGTCCGCAGATCGAATTCCATCACTTCGGTAGTATCGCGCTGGCTTTGCATGGCTTTACTGCGAACGAACCCCATGATATTCGACCGGCATTTGATAATCTTTGCGCAAGGGATGCCCGATCCAATCCTCGGGGCAGAGAATGCGCCGCAAATCGGCGTTGCCCGGGAAATTCACCCCCATCAGATCGTACACCTCGCGCTCGTGCCACTCGGCGATGCGCCACACGCCGCTGACGCTGGGGACCTCGGGCAATTGGCCTTCGACGTTGTCGAGCCAGCGCGGCAGGCTTATTTTCAACACCAGACGATGACGATGCGACATGCTCGAGAGGTGATATATCAATTCCAAATGCGGCTGCCACTCGGCTTGTGTCGCTTTGTTGGCGTCGGGTTCGAAATAATCGACCGCGGTTATGCAGTGCAGCATGTCGAAACACAAATCCGGCTCGCCGCGCAAGAAGGCGGCGATCTCGGGCAGGCCCTGCGCCTTGATTTCAATCCAAGGATCGAGCGCCTCGAAGTTGCTGCCTACCAGCCATTGCCGGTATGCAGAGTGTAGCCGATCGTGGATTTCGTTTATATTCATCGGTTGGAAGCTATCAGCGTTCGGTAATCAGTGATCAGTTCACAGTTTTCAGTTTATGAGTCGCAGTAAAAAGTACAGTCGCAAAAATCAAGCGATTATAGTTGTTCAATTTGCAATTTGCATTTTGCAATTTTCAATTTGCAATAAAAAAACAGTGCAACATGCAACCGACTTAACGCTAAGGTTCGGTCTCCCTTCTTTTAACCGCCCGAACCCAGTCCAGGTCGCCTCGTTTCCACAGGTATGCAAAGCCCACCAAAAGCACCAGGAAAAACACGCCTAAATCGATCATCGCCGCGGCGGCCAAGGTCCGGGTTTGAGATTCCAATTCCGCAATTGGCGCCGGTGCAAGATGGTGGATGCCGAGTTCTTGATATTTCACCTGCAAAGCCGGGGTGAGTGCGGTTTCAGCGGATGCTAGTGCGGTTTCGTCCGCCGCAAGGCTTTGGCCGGCAGTGTGGCCCAGGACTTGAGTCAGTTTGCCGAAAACCACAGCCGGGGGAAAGAAAAAAGCAATTTCCACCTCGAAAACAATAAACAGCAAAGCCACCACGTAAAACCGTAAATCGAATTGGACAAAACTGGTTCCTATGGGCGGTTCGCCGCATTCGTAGGCCAGCGACTTTTCCTCCGTGGGCGAAACAGGCCGAAACAATCTGCCCAACAGCAAGGCCACAACCAAAAAAACGGCGCCCACCATGATAAAAAGCGTCAGGTAGGCAACAATGGCGGTAGGCGTCATCAAGGCGTGCGGGCTCCACCTTCCGGGAAAATGATTCTGTTAAGAAGGCAACTATTTTAGGATATGCGAAATCTTTTGCAAGCCTGGACCATAAGAGGTATAACGATCTAGGCAAGAATGATGGTTCAATTTTCCGCGTTTTCGTCAGGCATTCCGCCGGCAACGCTTTCGGCCGTTAACAGTTGACGCTGTGCACAGCGGTCTCCCGAATCGTGCCAGTTAAGCACCTCATCTTCGCCGAGCTTCCAGCAAAGACAGATCTTGCGGCTGTCCGAAAAGGACGGGAAATCCACGAAACCATCCGGCCTGTTTTCCGCATCCACCCCCAATGCCCGGAGTTCTTCCCGGTAATCGTGCAAGCGGCGGGTGTCTTTTTCCAATTCTTGCTCGATTTGCACCAGCTCCTCATGGTACAAATCGTGGTCGTTGGGATTCCGGCTGGCAAGAAGATAAGAAAGACGCGAGCGCCGCTCGTTTACGTCGCGCGATAATTCCGTCAGGTCGGTAACAATCGCATGGATCAGGGGAAGCATGGCATTGGCTTGCTCGATTGTGAAAAACTCCCGGCACTTGGCGTGTTTGTGAGTCATATATGAAATTGATCGATAGTTGATGATTGGATAGTGATGGTTTTGAACTAATTCCACGTCTGGCATTCATCGTTCATAATTCAATAGTCAACATCCCCCCGGCCCCTTAGTTCCTAATCCCCGGTTTTCTATTGATTTGGTCCGCCGTGTACGGGATTTTGAATTGTTTTGGACGCGGCAACAACCGAGGGATTAAGACCTGCCCGACCCCAGGCCACTTCCAGGGGCAAGCGTGAAAAATCCACAATGCAGCCATCCCGGCTGAAACAACTCAAATCATAAGAAGAGCCCAAAAAAATGCAATCCACAGGGCACGATTCTGTGCATATCCCGCAGAGCAGGCATTTTGTGTAATCCACCGTGAAACTGGTGATTTGGAAGCCTTTGCGCGGCGGCCTTCGCTCCTTGCCGATGTAAATGCATCCCGGGGGGCAATCTCTTGCACAGCGCTCGCAGGCAATGCAACTGGTCAGATCAAAACGGTGGAATCCGCGAAATCGGGGGGCCGCTACAAGCGGCAACTCGGGATACTCGTAATGTTCGGTGAATGTACGCCGCTGGGGATAATATGTCCGTATCCAGTAGCGTATTGAAACCCAAAGTGCCTCTGTTACAGTGATCACGGCCTCATAGATGTTTTTCAACCAGAGTCGCATAAAGATTTAATTTCCTGGTGCTAATCAAATGAAAACGTTGTGCGGAAATGCTTCTTAAAAAACTCTAAATATCGAAGGGCGTAACCGCCCGATTCGCTTTAGGCAGTCAAATTCGTTTTATTGGCGTTAAAGATGGATTATAAAGGCTGGCAATAGAGCAGCAAGCAGACTTTGCATAAAAACTGACTGATTCAACCGCTTTTAAAATATGTCTGGTTTGCTTGTCCTTTGATAGTCCATAAACATACAGAGGATAATTTTTTATTTATTTAATTCGAAATTGGATGCGCCATTATTTATACAATCACAAATAAAGATTACAGGCTGTTTAACCTGCGTAATGTGATCTAAAGTCTTGTATGACAACATGTTACTAATCATTATTTACATAATAGCCATAGCCTGGGTAATATGTATTGAAATGGTTGAGGCAAACGAATAGACCGGCGGTAAATTATTTTATCTGAAAATGCCAAAAAAAATCTCATAAACTGGCGTGCCATTCGCTTGACTTCCCGTAATTTAGGCGTATCGTAAATTGATGGCATTCTATTAAATTAGAATCCCATTTTTATGCACGTTTGGGGGGCATGAAGGATAGTCTGGCGAAGGAACGTATCATGTTAGTGCTATCGCGTAAGAAAAACGAAAGTATTGTCATCAACGATGACATTACGATCGTGGTCGTCGAAATCCGAGGAGATAAGGTCCGGCTCGGTGTCGAGGCCCCGAAGGAAGTGCCTGTACACCGTCGCGAGGTCTTTGATGCGATCCATCGCAACGAACTCGCCACGGGCAGCAAAACAGCCGACAAGGCCGACACAACCGGAACAAGCAGCAACCCATAAAGGCTTTTCTTCCTGCAAATGGGCGCTTGTCCGCTAGAGTCTCTTCCATTTAGATTCTTTTCTCCGAGATTTCGCAGAGTTTCGTTTTTGTCAAACGATTCTGACACTATGCTCTTGCATTGACATGTATGGCCGCGATTCTCCCTAACGCAGCGGCCAATCTTAGCGGGCTTGGCTGACCCCTTGACGGATGCAATATAGGTGGGGTATACAAACGAATCTTGCGTTTCACCGCCTTAGAGCCGGCCCCGTCGTCTAGAGGCCTAGGACACAGGCCTTTCACGCCTGCAACACGGGTTCGAATCCCGTCGGGGTCACTTTTCTTACAGATCAAATCGCTCTTTTGCGGGGTTCAATTACTAATAACAACGCCACTACACCCAGGCATCGGGCTGCCCAGCCCAGCAAGAAAATCCAGTGGTTGTAATCGAGTGAGCCGCCGAAAAAGCTGAACGTGCTCCGGCCGTAGCGGTCGAAAAGCCAGCCGCCCAGGATCGTGTTGCCTGCATAGCACAGTCCGGTGACGGTGAAATAAGCGGCAATGTAAGGCGTATTCGACTGGCCGGGCGCAAGCTTGAGCATCAGGTTGGGCAAGCCCACGTTCAATCCGGCATAGGCGATCCATAAAATCCATGCGCCTATGAACCACCACGGTGTTTGCGGCGAGGAAAAAAAGTAAAAAAGCGGCCCCTGTGCGGTCAAAACCAGGCAAAACAGCATCACCGATTTATTGCCGATGCGGTCGGCCATGCGGCCGAGCGAGGGACTGGTGCTCAATTGTCCCAGGCGCATAACGGTCTGCACGGAGAGCATTGCTAGCAGAGAGACTCCCAACACCTGGTCGGGATAAGTGAATTGTACGGTTTGCGTCAGCCCATTGGATAAGGAGAACCAGCATCCGAACAACAGCAAACGCAGAAATCTGCCATCCACAAACGGCCTGAGCAGTGATTTCCAATCGACAAGTTGACGGGTCGGAGAGAGGGTTTCAGCCGGGGGCATCAGCCACAACGGCACTATGGCCGCGATCATGAACCACGCCCCAAGGCCGGCAGGTATGGCATAACCGATCCATTTCAAATGCGGATATGCTTTGTACGCGTCTATCCACCAATATGAGAACAAACCGCAGGCAAGCGCGCCTAAGGCTTCGCCCGTCACCAGCCAGCGTTCGCGAAGGCCGAAAAATCGGCCGCGGATAATTAGCGGGGCAATGTCGGCCAGCCAGGAAAACAAGGCGATTGTGCCCAGGTACTGCATTAAATGATGCAATGTCCACAGGATGACCAATGCGGCCAGCGACATCCCGGCCGATCGCAACATGCCCGGCGCAGATACCAGCGGCAGGAGAAAAAGCAGCAAACCACTGAGCAAAAATGCAACCAGGCAAAATGTTTTGCGACCGGCAATCCTTCCGATCAAGACGGGCGCAGCCAATCGCAAAAGCCCCACTAAATGCCGCATGGCGAGAATAAGTCCCACGCCCAGCCCAATCTTCGGGGCATTTAATTCCAAAGCTAAAAACGTAACGAGCGTGGTGTTGGTAAGCCCGTTGCCCACGGCCCACAGGCCGATGTTCCAATAGGCCATGTTCCAGGCCCATCGGCGCTGGGAGGCGGAGAGCGAATTCGGGGGCTTTTTTATGCCAAGATCGATCATGGTGGATGCGATTATTGTAACCGCCGGCGACCTGTAATGTAGTAGGCACACGATGTATGCCGGCTATATTATGCCGGATTTCCCCGAACGATCTGATTTTTCCACCCCTCGACAAACGCCGTTTAACCAATTACACTAGATTGTTTTCCAATTCCATATTGTTCACCGGTAATTTAAGGGTAAATTTATGGACTCCAAGCGCATCTTTCTGGGCGAAAAAGAAATTCCCACGGCCTGGTACAATCTTCAGGCCGACCTGCCTAAACCAGTCCCGCCGCCGTTGCACCCGGGTACCAAGCAACCCCTGTCGCCGTCCGATTTGGAACCGATTTTTGCCAAGGAATTGATCGCGCAGGAAGTGAGCTCCGAACGGTGGATCGAGATTCCCGAGCCGGTGCGCCGAGTGCTGACCATTTGGCGGCCCTCGCCGCTGGTCCGGGCCACCGAATTGGAAAAGGCCCTGAAAACGCCGGCCCGTATATATTTCAAGGACGAAAGCCACAGTCCGCCCGGCAGTCACAAGCCGAACACGGCCGTAGCCCAGGTATATTACAACAAGAAGGAAGGCACAAAGCGGCTGACGACGGAGACCGGCGCCGGGCAATGGGGCTGCGCCTTGTCATTCGCCTGTGCATTGTTCGACTTGGAATGCAAGATCTACATGGTCAAGGTGAGCTTTCAGCAGAAACCCTATCGGCGTTCGATGATGCAACTCTGGGGCGGCAAGGTTACTCCCAGCCCGTCCGAGGAAACCAACGCCGGCCGGCAAATCCTGGCGGCCGATCCGGATTGCCCGGGGAGCTTGGGGATCGCCATCAGCGAGGCGGTCGAGGCGGCGGTCACTACTGCAGATGCGAAATACACCCTGGGCAGCGTGCTCAATCACGTGATGCTCCACCAGACGGTCGTGGGCCTGGAGGCGGAAAAACAATTCAAACTGGCCGGGGATTTCCCGGACGTGATAATCGGTTGCGTGGGCGGGGGCAGCAACTTCGCCGGACTGGCCTTCCCCTTCGTCCACCACAAGCTGAAAGGCAAGGACATCCGCTTTGTGGCCTGCGAGCCGCACTCCTGCCCCTCGATGAGCCGCGGCCAGTACCGCTACGATTTCGGCGACACCACGAAGCTCACGCCGCTAATCAAGATGTTCACGCTGGGCCACAGTTTCGTGCCCCCGGGCATTCACGCCGGCGGGTTGCGCTATCACGGCATGGCGCCCATGGTCAGCCTGTGCGCCACGTTGGGCATCGTCGAGGCGGCGGCCTTCCATCAGAACGAATGTTTCGAGGCCGCCCAGTTGTTCGCCAAAACCGAAGGCACCATCCCCGCTCCCGAAACATCGCACGCCATCCGCGCTGCGATAAACGAAGCCATCCGCTGCCGCGAAACCGGCCAGGCCAAATGCATCCTTTTCAACTTCAGCGGCCACGGCCTGTGCGACATGTCGGCCTACGACAAATATCTAGGCGGCCAGTTGGAAGACTACGCCTATCCGCAGAAACATATAGAATCCGCCCTGGCCGAACTGCCGGTGCTGGATTGATTACACCCGAGCTTACTGCAAATTGCAAACTTAAAATTGGACAAAACGTAGAAACCAAAGAGCCCGCCTTATTGGGGCGGGCTCCTTTTTGGATAGGCTGGAAAAAAACAAAAGCCGGTACGCAAACCTCAAGAAACCGATCGCTTACAAGATGGATCGGCAAGCGAACCAAGCGTGCTGGCTCTCACACTAACTTGTAGCCTATACCTAGCCTCCAACAAAATTCTATACATTCAAGGCTGCCGGACAAGAGGCCTTTTTTTAACATGAAAAAGGCCTATTTAGGTCCGAAAATTGCGCTCTTTTTCATTCCAACAAGGTCTCACGATATCAACATGGGTCTACGGCCAATAATCGGCATGATCTTTGTCATGTTAGACATATTTAGTTATAATGACGATCATCTTACACAAATTATCATTCACTTTTTTAAGGTTAATCATGAGCCTTGATTATCAACAAGCGCAAGAACAGCTTCACGCCTGGACAAAGACCGAATCGCTGTTGAAGCACGCCCGGGCGGTGGAAATCGTGATGCGTGCGGCGGCCATGAAATACGGCGGCGCTGATGCCGATGCAGAAAAATGGGCCATCGCCGGCCTGCTGCACGACGCCGATTACGAGCAGTGGCCCGGCGAACATCCACGGCGGATCGTCGCTTGGTTGCGCGAACGCGGAGAGGAAGAAATGGCCTATGCCGTTTCCTTTCATCAGACCGCCTGGGGACTGCCGCCTAGGACCATGTTGGACAAGTGCCTTTTGGCCTGCGACGAACTGGCCGGCTTCGTAATCGCCTGCTGCCTGGTCCGGCCGGACGGGATCGCCACGCTGGAGCCCAAGAGCGTGAAAAAGAAACTCAAAGACAAGGCGTTCGCCGCCAAGGTCGATCGCGCGATCATTCAACAAGGCGCGGAATTATTGGGAGTGGACATGGGCGAGCACATCCAATTCGTCATCGGGGCTTTGAAACCTTATGCCGAAGAATTGGGCATCGGCGGCGTTAAAAATCAAAACCCACAGTGAACGCAAATGAAAACATTTAAGATGCTATTAGAAGTGGTTTCAAATGATTTCACTGCTATCAGTTGAAAATATTTCGTAAAAACAGGTATTTGAGTTATACAATGGGTTATGGAAATGAGAGTTACCATGCTGAGGGATTCGAAATTTCGATGTGAACGGCTCTCGCCGGCGGCACGCTTCGTGACGATTGGGAGCGCGCTGTTGTGCGGCCTATTGGCTGCCGGCCTGCGCGGGCCAGGCAGCCAACCGCAGGTTTTGGCCGCCGATGCGGTCGAGTCTGCGCCAACGGATGAAAAAGCTGCGGACGGTAATCCGATTGTCGAAGGCGTGGGCTGGAAGAACGTCAAGGTTGGAGCGAACAGAGAAGATGTGATCAAGACGCTAGGTGAACCGGACAATGATCGCTCGTCCGATTTCCTGAAATGGTCGGGCAAACACCTCGACTGCTGTTTCCGTCAAGGCACGGATATCGTGGGCGAAATCCACTTTAATCCAGGATTCCAAGGCGCCCTGGCCAACGGCATCCAGGTCGGCTCTCCGGAGAGTAAGATACTCCCGTTCTACGGCCAACCCGACAATGTTGAGCGACCACCGAGCAGTGCAAAGAGATACACGTATGCGAAGAAAGGCATTCTGCTCTGGAGTGATCAAGGCGAAATCGCCCAGATCGTGGTCTTCAAGCCGAAGGGCGCGGCCGCGCAGCCGGCAGTCCCGGCGGACGCCAACATGAAGCCCGCCGACGCGAACTGGCAGATTATCGAGCACATCGGCAAGGGCTTCGTGGCCGCCGAGGAGCCAACTCCCCAGAATATGCCTGACCTGAGGATGGAGTTGTCGGAGGCGGATCGGCTGGAGAACTTCGAGATCCTCTGGGAGGCGTTCGACAAGCATTATTCCTTCTTCGACTTGAAGAACATCGACTGGCAAGCGATGAAAAAACGTTACGAACCCCGAGTCAGGGCCGCCGCCGGCAACGATTACTATCGCGTGCTCTGGGAGTTCATAAACGAGTTGAAGGACTTGCACGTCTACACGCAGAACTACCGGCTGAAGCGTCCCGAGTTTTATCCGAACGTGGGCATTCGCCAGATTGAGGGAAAGGCGGTCGTGACCGACGTCACCGAGGGCTCGGAGGCATATGCCAAGGGGCTCCGCCTCGGAGCCGTCATTTCCCTCGTCAACGGGCTCGGCGTGGCTGAGAAGGTCGAGCAGCTTCGCCCGATGCTGAAGGCATGCTCGTCGGAACGCGCCTTCCAGGAAAGGGCGTACTGGCACCTCCTCGATGGAGAAAAAGGCGCCAAGGTTCAAGTGACGTTCTTTCCACCGGGCGGCAAGGCTGCGGTGGTGGCCGAGCTTCAGCGAGCCGCCGCGATGCCGCGGGGACAGCCTTGGCAGTATCGTGCAATGCCGTTTCCCCTGGAGAAGCAGGAGTTCATCTGGAGCGGAATACACCCTTCCGGATACGGCTACATCCGCATTGTCTCTTTCATGGGGAACGAGGAAATCGCCGACCAGTTCGACCGCGCATTGGAGAAACTAAAGGACACGCCCGGTCTTATCATTGACATTCGAGACAACGACGGCGGCTCCGCTCGGTCCCAGGACCGCATCATCGGACGACTGATCACTGCCGAGATCAAGGCCGAAACCGGTTTCCGTAAGAACGGCCCCGGGCATCAAGCCTTTCGAAGTGACGAGTACTCCATTTCACCCGCCGGCGATTGGCAATATGCGAAGCCGGTGGCACTCCTGACCAACGTGATTACCGGTAGCGCTTCCGATTTGTTTACGTGCCGCATGCGGGCCATAAGCCGCGTCATCACGGTGGGAACAACGACGCACGGTGATTTGACGGGCTACAGCGTGTCGGCCGTATTGCCTTGTGGGCTGGTCGTTCGCATTCCAGACGGATATGTCGCGGACATCGAGGGGCGCATTATCGAGGTCAACGGAAATGTCCCCCGAATCCATGCTGAACTGACCATAGAGGATGTCGTCAACGGAACCGATTCCGTGTTGGCCCGGGCGGTCCAGTCGCTGCGCAAGGCAACACCGTAAACGGCTCTTGTTTGGGATGACCAGATGTCAATCGATTGAAATGGATTAGGATCATTGGCCACATTGGAATCAATAATCGTCGCAAAAACAATGAGAAAATTTCTATCCGGTTGGCTCTTTGGCTCCATTTCCGCCCGTTCTCGAACTTTGGCATATTAATTTGCACGTGTGTCGGGCGATCATCAATTCTTCGTCGGTTCTCATTGCGCGAACCGTGATGCGACTGCCCGCGCGGCTGATGACCGGCTCGTTTGCTTCGTTGCGTCTCGAATCGATCTCGACGCCCAGGAATTCCATGCCTTGGCAGATCCGTTGGCGGATAACAGTTTATTCTATTTCCGGCAAGTCTCCGCCGCCGGTGATTGCGTCCATGGGCAGTGATATGCCCTTTAAGATTCCCTCGCAAACCATGTTCTGGCCGACGAAGCACTGGAATTCGCAGGTCATGATGGAGCGGCGGAGTTTCAACAAGCGGCTGACGATGACAAAACGGTCGCCGGGGCGGACCACGCCGCGGAAGCGCACGTCCTGGAGGCCGCCGAAGCCGATCACGCCCTGCATGAGTTTGTATTTGTGGCTGTAATAGCTGGCCACTTGGGCCGCCGCCTCGCACATCACCACACCAGGCATCAAGGGCATGCCGGGCATGTGCCCGCGGACCCAGAACTCATCCTGGCCGAGGTCCTTGTACCCCACGCAAACTTTGCGCACTAGATCTTCGTAGCAGATCGCCGTAAGCTGTTCCATCTCGTAGCGCTGCGGATTATAACGGCGAATCTCCTCGACATCGGCGACGACGCGATTCAAATCGTATTCGGAGAACTCAAGGATGAGCGGTTTCATGGGCTTAAAGCGGCTATTATCAGGTTTTTACTACCCAGCGTTTTTTACGGCGGGCTTTGCTGTTGGCAGGCCGTTTGCCGTGGTTGGCTTTTTTTAGTACGCGATGTGGTTTGGCCATAAAATCGGTCCTTATATATTTTATAAAAAATTGAATCCTTTAGTTTACAGTTACTTCTGCTTGCTGGGAAGATGGGTAAACACCGAATAATCAGCTGTTTTTAAGCGGGTAATTTGTATCTTGTTTAAAGTTATACAACCCCCACCAACGGTTAAAATTAAGGGCATATTATACAAGGCGGCTGAACGAGGGCAGGCCCGGATTTGGGAAATTACGCGCTTCGTTTTCGCAACCATGCCTCGCGGCTGTCGGGCGGTGATGGGGGCGGAAAAGGCAGGATTTCTTCCGTATTCCTTCCCTCATATTCTTCTCCGTCGCGGCGATCGGAATCCGACGCCTGCCAAATCTCCGACAGCGGCCGGCTTTGATCTATTTCCGCACCTGTTTGGGCATAATCATCGTGAAAATCGCCTCGAAAAGCAGACGCCGCGGAGGGTTCCTGTGTAATCTGCTCTTCTTCGGCCACAAATCGCTCCACTGCCTCCGCTTCCGGCATTTCTTGTTCCACTTCCCGGCGATTTCGGGTAAGCCACGCTAAAAAGGCGGGCAAAACGACCAACGAAGACACCAGGCAGCAACTCATGCCGATGGTCAAAACACGTCCCAGGCTCTGCAGCCCGCGATGGTCGGCAAGCATCAGGACCGCGAATCCGACCATGGTCGTGAGCGTGTTGAGAATTACGGCCACGGCGGTTGACGGGCTCATCCGGTATTTGTCCGTCTGGCGGCGGAAATCGTAAACGATGTTTATCCCGTTGTCCACGCCCATGCCCAGCATCAGGGGCAGGCTGATCATGTTCGCCGGATTAAATGGGATGTTCAAAAAACCCATGATCCCGAACAATTGCAACATGCAAGCCCCCAGGGGCAACACGGCCAAAAAAGTATCGCGGAGGTTGCCCAGGTTTAGAAACATGATGGGCAGAATAGTGCACAGGGCGAACCAAGTGGCTTGCTCATAACTCCGTTTCATTTGCAGCGAGGCCTCGTAGATCTGGATGGGGTTGCCCGTGGCCTTTTTGTTGACGCTGCGGACCTGGCGGACGAATCGTTCCATGGCGTTCATGTCCCAAATGTCGCTTTTGGAATAGATTTTCATGAGGTGCTTACCGGAGGGGCTGACAAAACGCGCGACCAGGCTCTGGGGCAGATCGCTTAATTGCGGCGGCTCTGGATTGGCGGCCGAGCGCAAGGCGTATAGGCGGGCCAGAACGTCGTTGGCCATGGCTTGCTGGAATCCGGCCAGTCGGGCGTAACACTCGGCTTGAGGCAGTTTCTGCAGCAATTCGCTGATCTTCTGCACGCGTTGCCGGATGTAATCGCTTGTTGAGTCGCCGCCCTGTATGGCCTGAACGGCGGCTAACATTCGGCTCATTTCCTCCATCGAGGTCAGGGGAATTTGCGGCACTTGCTGCGGCAAATCGGCCAAACGGCGATTGATCCGCTCGATCGCCTGGCGCTTAACGGCAATCGCCGATTCCGACATCGAATCGTCGGGTGTAAGGTATGAGTCGATTTCAACTATATTATCCACGGATGGCAGCTTAAGAAACTGTTTTTTTCGCACAAGCAAGGCTTGGGCATTATCGGCAATCGATATCGCGAAAGATGCGCTTTGATTGCCTTCGGTCAGTATTTTTTGTTCCAGGGCCACGCTTTCCAGGCCTTGGGCCTGCATGTGCAGCAGGTTGTAGTCATACCACACGGCGCCCATGCCCAGCGCTAGCACAACGGTGCCGGCCGTGCACCAGGTTAAAACGCTTTTGGGATGGTTGCAAATCGGATTCAGCCAGCGGTGGAACTCCAGCGGCTTGGGCAAAACGCGATATTGATACCGGTCGGACATATAGATAAGGGCCGGCAATACGGTCATGGCTGCCAGGCAGCACAAGAGCACGCCGCCGCCGGCGACGATTCCCAACTCGGCAACGCCCACGAATTCCGTAAATCCGGCCATGTAAAAGGAAACGGCAGTGGCTATCATTCCCACCACAATGCCCGGGGCAATGGTCCCGGCGGTTTCCAGCAGGGCTTCTTCGACCGTACGATTTGCCTCTCGCAATTGCAGGTAGCGGGCAACGATATAAATCCCGTAATTGATGCCCAGTCCGGTAAGGATTGCTCCAAATGCGCTGCTGAGGATATTCAGATGCCCGACGGTCAACACCGTATAACCCAGCGACCAGATCATGCCCAAAAGCAGGGCGGCCATGGGGAGCATGGAGTGCCGCAATCCGCCGAATCCCAAGAGCACCACAACCACCACGCCCACCATTGAAAGCACCGTGGCAATGGCCATCGAGGATTCGCTGGAGGACATTTCATCGTGTTCGATGATGGGCAGGCCGGTCAGGCCGATGAGCATTCCCGGATGTCGAACCCGGGCACGGTCCACTATCCGGCACAGAACGTTGACGGCGTCATTATTGCCTGTGAAGCTTTCCTTGCACGCAGCGGCGAATTTCAATTGAATGAAACCCATCCGGCCCTGCTTGGCCAACAGATATCGAGCGGCAGATTGATCCCGGCCCATTTGATCGGCCATGTCGGGCCAGGGCGATTGATACCGGCCCGGTTCGCTTAGGGCAAGCGTCAGGCTCTCGAAAAACCCGGCGATTTCTTTAGCAATGGCTTGTTTTTGCGCCTGGATTTGTGGATCTTGGCCTTGAGGACTCTCGGCAAACTGAAGGGTTTTTCCCATTTCGGCAGCCGTGTTTCCCAGGTTCATTTGGGTCCAGTTGCCGCCGATCACAGGGGCGAATTTGTCGAGAAATTGCTCGATCCCGGCAAGTTCCTCGGGTTTCAGATAATAAAGGCCCTTGGAACGGATCTTCGCCAGGTCGATCTTGTATAATACAGTGTTCCAAAGCCGGGTTTCCCGGGATAAATCCGCGGCAATCTCGTCGATGACCGGAATGATTTTTTCCCGGCTCTCCCCCTCGACGACCACGATCACGTCTTCAGTGGCGCCGAATTCCTTGGTGTAATCGACCCAGAGGCGATTAAAATCGCTTTTTGGACTCAAAAGATCGGCCCGGCTGGTGCGAAAACCCAATCGCGTTTGAGTAAGATACAACGAGACCACAGCCGCCGCCACGCCAACGACAACCGTGGCCATGGGAAAACGCAGGGCAAGCCAAGTCACCCCCACAAGCAAGCGCCCCAACAGCGATATGTTTTCGTGCGGCGTCCCTTCCGCGGGCATAATAAGCTCTTATGTAAGTTTTTAGATTACGGTTTTCAGTTATCACTGGACTTTTGCAAATTAGGTCAAACCCAACCGTAATGTGATATGGTCAAGACCGTAGGAATAATCGGTGACTTGTTCGATCACCCAGGCGATGGTGGATCGCATGGTTTCGCGCATTACCGCCCGACAGGCTTCGCCGATGGTCGTCAGTTTGCGGAGGGCCCATGTTTTCGCACGGTTCGGCCCGAGTTGATCCATGAGCAGAGTGTACGCCAGCATGACCAAGTACATGTGCCGGGTCTGGCCTTGGCCGTCGCGCAGCTGACAATCTCCCATGCCCAACTCCTGCTTTCCGTCCCGATGAAAGGTCTCCGTTCCTGTCCAGCGATATTTGTAAACCAAGAGAATCCGCACCACGTCCCAGGCGACACGGTTGGTTATCAAAATCTTGCAGGGTTGTTTGTCTCGTTTGTTGTCCCAAATAATTACGATCCGTACCTTGTGGTTGACTCCGGGTATATGCAAGCAAACGGTGAAATGCCATTGTTGCTCTCGTCCGCGATGGAACGATTTGCGGGTTTCGGGATCGATCTCGGCGGCGAGTTCGTCGGCGCGGATCACTTTGCCCTTCCATTCGACCTTGCGATTGAACTTCAAGTCGCCGACATAGCCGCGAGGCCGGTCGAAACGGTCCCTCTTGGAATGAATGTGGTTCAGTATCTCCGCGTTGGTGAAATAGCTGTCGAAAGTGAAGTCCCCGGGAATTTCCCGCTCGCATACCCAATCGACCAATTGGCAACAGAGCTTGGTATGATCGAAGAATTTCTCTCCGGTGGCCTCGCATTGCTCCCGCTTGCGGAAGCGGCGGAATTCCAGGGGATAGTGCTTCCCGCTGGAGCACACGTAGTTGGCGAACAGATAATCGTGGGCGATTTTGTTTCGCTGATCGGCGTGATCCCAGAACCATCCTGCGTCTTTGATGTACTTTCCGTCGTGGTCGATCAGCACGTTGTCGATGGCAATGACCCCGCGGTCCGTATATTGAGTGCTGGAATCCCGCTGCAACCATTCCAACCGCCGTTGGTTGAGGGTTTCCGCGTCCCAATCCACTTCGGTCAAGAATTTGTTGAGGCAGGATTGGTCGGTGGTCTGGGCAAACTCCCGATTGATCCCCAGGACCGACTTCCGCTCCGCAATCATCAGTCCTGTAAGATACTCCGCGAAATGCCTTCGCTGCGGTTCGTTGGCAAACAAATCTCCGAACTGCTCCATAGCGTCCCGAACGACTTGAGGAAACTCGATGATCCCTGGCATGACTGCACCATCCTTGGTTGTGAAGTGCCATCCCAAACACCACCGAATTAAACGCAATTTTACCCATTTTGACAAGACCAAACAACAGTTTGCAAAAGTCCAGTTATCAGTTTATTGTCTTTTGGCAGTTTTTCGATTATTAGCAAATATGCACCAACCAAGGTTGGTCGGCGAGCGGATAGTCATGCCAACATGCAAAAACAGACAAGACTTACTAGCAGAAACCGCAATAAGTCAAACTGGTAAATTATCGGCAGATTAGTAAGGGCGGGATTTTAACGAAGGAGTTTCACAAGGGCAAGAGGAATTTGTCGAAGATCGAAAAGCGCAAGTCCATATGCAAAAAGGAGTTTAGGCGTTTTTTTTCCAGATCGGATTTAAAAAACACTAAGTTTATTGCCAATTGAAAGAAATATTAAAAGAATTTTGCCCCCTGTAGTTCATCTATAAGCCGCAAGTGGCCTATTTATCGGCGTAGTGATTAAGAGCTTATAACAGAATGAAATGAAACGGGATTTTGTGTGCCACTGCTTGGTCACAAGCAGTGTTTTTTCGCTGTTTTTGACGGCACTGCTTGCAAGCAAGCAGTGGCACACGTCATTTTGTTAGACGCTCTAAATGATAAGTCACTTTTTTGCATGGACCTGGCCGGAGACTTGGGCATTGGCTTCGGCCATTTGACGGCAGGATTGGGCGATGCCTTCGGCGTTTAGGCCCAGGTCGGCCAGGAGTTCGTTGCGGGTGCCGTGTTCGATGTATTGGTCGGGGATGCCCAGGCGATAGATGCGACTTGCATCTAGATGCGCGTCGCTGGCGGCTTCCAGCACTGCACTGCCGAATCCGCCCATCAGAACACCTTCCTCTACGGTCAGCACAAATGGCGATTCGGCCACCGCGCGGAGAAGAGTTTGTGTATCCAATGGTTTGACGAATCGAGCGTTTATGAGTCCGATATCCAGCCCTTCCTCGGCCAGGCGGTCGGCCGCTTCCACGCATGCGGAAAGCAACGATCCGCAGGCCACGATCATGCCGTCGCGGCCCCAGCGCAGGACCTCGGCCTTGCCCAGTTCCAGGGGAGCGACCGGTCGTTCAACCGATATTGCATCGGCCTTGGGGTACCGAATGGCAGTTGTGCAAGACAGCTCAAGCGCAACGTCCAGCATTGGTGCGACGTCGGCGGCGTCGCCGGGGGCCATAACCACCACGTTGGGGAACGGACGCAGATACGCCAAGTCGAATACGCCATGATGGGTCGGACCATCAGCTCCGGCCAGGCCCGCGCGATCCAAAAGCAGAGTAACAGGCAGTTTTTGCAGCGACAGCTCTTGGAAAATCTGGTCGTAACTCCGCTGCATGAAAGTGCTGTAAATGGCGACCACCGGCCGCAACCCCGACTTGGCCAACCCGGCGGCAAAGGCCACGGCGTGCGATTCGCATATTCCCACGTCGAAAAACCGGTCCGGAAACTCATCCCGGATCGGCTCGAACATGGTGCCCTGGCACATGGCGGCAGTTATGGCGGTTATAAGGGGATTGGTTTTCATCCGGGCATGGACAACATCGCGCACGATCTGCGAATACGAGGGCGTGTCCGAGGTCTTGAATTCCAAAACTTCGCCGTTGCTGCTTTCAAACAGGGCTGGGGCGTGGAACGAGGTGGGATCGTCGGCAGCGGGCTGGAAACCATGGCCCTTTTCGGTCACCACGTGCAACAGCACCGGCCCTTTAAACTCCATGACCATGGCCAGGTATTTTTGCATCAGGCGGATATTATGGCCGTCGACCGGCCCGATATAGCGGAAGCCCAGGTCCTCGAAGAACATTCCGCCCAAAAGCCCCGCCTTCACCGCGTCTTTGAGTTGGGACAGGAATCGCTCCACGGGATCGCCGATTACAGGCACGTGGGTCAGCAGTTTTTGGACCTCGCTTTTCAGACCGGTGTAAAAGGGATTCATCCGCAGACGGTCGAGCGATTCGGCCAGGCCGCCCACGCGGGGACAAATCGACATCTTGTTGTCGTTTAATACCACGATAAGGTTCTTTTTCAGGCCGCCGGCGTTATTCATGGCTTCGCAGACGATGCCGGACGGGAATGCGCCGTCGCCGATCACGGCCACGACGTGGCGGGGCTGATCGGGCTTTAGCATTTCGTCGCCCACGCGCAAGCCCAAGGCGGTGGCCACGCTGGTGCCGGCGTGGCCGGTCATGAACAAGTCGTAATCGCTTTCCGCCGGATTGGGATAGCCCATCAATCCGCCCTTGGCCCGCATGGTGGGAAACTCGTCGTAGCGCCCGGTGAGCATTTTGTGGGCGTAAACCTGGTGGCCGGTGTCCCACACCAGCCGATCAATGCTGAAATCGAAGGAGGTATGCAGCGCGATGGCAAGCTCCACCACGCCCAGGTTCGAGGCGAAATGGGCGGTCCGCGTGCAAGCCAGCCGGCAGATGGCTTCGCGCATCTCTGCGGCCAATTGCTTAAGCTGTTCGTGGGAAAGCTTTTTCAGATCTTGCGGCAAATGAAGGGTCGAAAGCAATTTGTCCATCAGCAATTCCTTTTTAGGACATACCGGGCCAGCGCGTCCAAGCCGGCGGCTCGGGCCCCTAGGGGTTCGAGCGCATGGCAGGCTTTATCTATCAATTCTCCGGCATACCGGGCGCTTTGGTCAATACCGAGCAGTCCGGGAAAGGTAAGCTTGCCTTGCCTGGCATCTTTTTCCACGCGTTTGCCCACCGCCTGCTCGCTGCAATTGACATCCAGCAGGTCGTCGATTATTTGGAAGGCCAACCCCACGTGGCGGCCATATTGGTCGAGTATGGAAAGCTGCCGGTCGTCGGCCCGGGCTGTCAGGCCACCTAATTGGAGGGATACATGAATCAGGGCCCCGGTCTTGCGGCGGTCGATAGATTCCAACAAATCCAAGTCTCCGGATGAATGGGGGCCAGCCATGTCGTCGGCCTGACCGCCAACCAGGTTGCATGCCCCGGCGGCTTCGGCCAGCTGAGCGCAACAGGCGGCCGCCAGAGCAGGAGGATGGACGTGTTTAGCCAACACCTCGAAGGCCAAACTGAGCAGTGCATCGCCTGCTAAAATGGCAGTAGCCTCGTCGAATGCCTTGTGGCATGTGGGCCGGCCGCGGCGCAGGTCGTCGTTGTCCATGGCCGGCAGATCGTCGTGTATGAGCGAATAGGCATGGATCATTTCCACCGCGCACGCCGCTGGAATGGCGGCCTCGATTAAGCCGCCGCATGCCTCGGCCGCCAATAGCGTCAGCATTGGGCGCAGACGTTTGCCTGGGGCTAAAAGACTGTAACGCACGGCCTCGCGGAGTTTTGCGGGGCAACCTTCGCCCAGACTGGAGAAGCCGTCCAAAGCCGCCTCAATTCGCGGACAGAGCATTTCGGCATATTCATCCATAGTGGCAGGCGAAGTTTTTATCATTATCCCTTGAGATAGTTTTTAACTTGGGAAAAATGATGTTTTCTTGGTTTCATCACTGGCACAGGCGTCAACAAGCTTTTATATCTAGTACAACTACGAAAACGCCACGGTAAAGGTTTAAGCCCCCATTTTAGAGCAGCCGGTGGACAAAGTCTATCCCATAGCAAGCCCCCACCATAGACGGGATAGCCTGCTCCTCACAAATCTTTAAGCCGGAGCAGTTCCAACAAGGCCGTGGATAGCGGCATGATAAGATGGATATGAGTGTCATCTATAGTATGATCTGTATTATCATAAATGGTATACAAGATTAGCAGGCTCGATATGCAATTCTCCCGCACATCGATTATTGAACTCTTCAAACACAACCTGAAGCAACATAAAATAATCCTTTCGGCGAGTCTTGTCGTCGTTACGTGGCGGTCGGCGGATGAATAAACAAAGAAAATCTAGCAATCAGATCACTCCCCGGCCAAGCCGCAAACCTTTTTTCACATCGGTATTGCATCCTCATGTCCTAGCAGGTGCGGCGGCAATTGCAGCCATTGTCCTTGTTGCATATTTCCCATCCATAAACGGCAGATTCGTCTTGGACGACGACGTGCTTGTGACGAACAACCGTCTTATTACTGGCCCTAGCGGTTTGTATCTTTTTTGGACCACTACCAAATCAATGGACTTTTGGCCGGCAACCAATTCCACGTTTTGGCTCGAATGGCGTCTATGGGGAATGAAGCCGACCGGTTATCACCTCACAAATTTGATCTTACACATTCTGGAATCATTGCTGATTTGGATTATTTTACGGAAGCTGTCTATTCCCGGTGCATTCCTCGCGGCCGCGATCTTTGCCGCGCATCCGGTAAACGTGGAGTCGGTGGCATGGATCGCCCAGCGTAAAGAAACAATGGCGATGCTTTTCTTCCTGCTGTCGATCCTGTGGTATTTGAAGGCGGAGTTGTCCGCGGCCATCGGCAATCTTGCAACTGATCGTTCCCAAGGAGGACCGCCGCAACCAATATGTTTTTCATCCTTCATCCTTCATCCCTCATCCTTCTCTTTTTGGTACTGGCTGAGCCTTGCGGCGTTTGTTTTAGCCATGTTAAGCAAAGGATCGACGGCGGTTTTGCCGGCATTGCTGCTGGGGATCGTCTTGTACGTTCGCCCTTTGACAAGGCGGGATTTAGCGCGTATTGCGCCGTTTTTCGCGGTCGCCCTCATGCTGGCGGCAGTCAACATGTGGTTCCAAACGCACGGCTCCGGAGAACAGATCCGGAACGCCACATTTATTGAGCGTTTGCTGGGCGCGGGCGGGGTGATTTGGTACGATGTTTACAAGAGCTTCTTGCCTTTGAACCTGGTCTTTATCTACAAGCAATGGCAGATTCACGTTGGTAATTTATTGTGGTGGCTGCCGCTCTCATTGGCCGTAATCGTCAGTGCGGTTTTATGGCTAAACAGAAACGGCTGGGCAAGGCCGCTTTTGTTCGCCTGGGGGTTTTTTTGCGTGTCGCTGATCCCGGTGATGGGACTGGTAGATGTGGGGTTTATGAAACATTCGCTCGTGGCCGATCACTATCAGCACATTTCGCTGATTGGCGTGATTGCCTTGGCGGCGGCAGGCTGGTGCATTTGGCGCCGGCGGCTGCAAGGAACTAATCGCTCGGCGGCCGGCGCGGCGGCGGCACTTGCGGTCTTCTTGCTTGCATTTCTGACCTGGCGGCAAAGCGCCCTGTACAGCGACGATATAACATTGTACCAGGCTACAATTGCCAAAAATCCGGATTGCTGGCTGGTGCATGACAACCTGGGAAACGCCTTGCTTCGCAAGGGCAATATTAATGAGGCGATAGAACAACATGAACTGGCGCTGAAACTTAATCCCGACGATGCGCCGACGCATAGCAATTTGGGATACGCGCTGCTCCAAAAACACCGGACTCAGGAGGCGATCGAACATTGCGAGAAAGCCCTGCGCTTGAATCCCGACTTCCTGGAGGCTCATAATAATCTGGGCAATGCACTTGTCTTCGCGGGCCGGCTCGAGGAGGGAATCGAACAATACGAGTATGCCGTTCGAATCAATCCCGACTATGTCAAGGCTCAGTGCAATCTGGGCAATGCCCTGCTCAAAGCGGACCGGCTCCCCGAGGCCGCCGATCATTTGCTGCAAGCCCTGAAGATCAACCCCGACTTGGCCGAGATTCACATAAACCTGGGCACCATCCTGGAGAGAATAAAACAGCCCAGGGAGGCGATCGAACATTACCGGCAAGCCCTGAGGATTAAACCCGATTTCGCCGTCGCACACTTCAACATGGGGAACGCCTATGAAGCATTGGAAGACCATCAGAATGCGGCCGAACAGTTTAAGCAGGCCTTGGCGCTGAAGCCCGACGACCCCGAGGCACACTTTAGCCTGGGCAATGCGCTGGTCCATCTTGGGCGGCTTCAAGAGGCGATCGAACATTACCGGCAGGCCCTGAGCCTGAAACCGGACTATACAAACGCCTATTCCAACCTGGCCTTGACCTATGCCGGCCTGCGGCAATCCTCCGCGGCCATAGCCGCGGCCCAAAAGGCCTTGGAACTTGCCCGTGCCCAGGGGCAATCCCAGCAGGCCGGCCAAATTGAAAACTGGTTGAATTCCTACCGTGCGGGATTATCGACTGAGCCCAAGGAACCGCCCGCCACTGAAACTCCCGGAGCAGGCGCAGGGCCCAAACCATGAAAACTCGCAGTGTGGCACGGGCATCTTGCCCGCGCTTGCCTTTAACGGTATTGGCGATAGGCCATTGCCACGCTAGTTCGATTTCCGGCGTTTGGGTTTTTCACTGACATCCGCGGTGGCGGTATCGTCGAAGGGCTGAGTGAGGGGATTGCCCTCGGCGTCCACGCCGGAAAGAAGTTCAATCCGCCGCTCCGCCCGCTGTAAAAGATCGTACGATTGCCGCAGCAGTTTTACGCCTTCCTCGTACCGCTCCAGGGCCTCGTTCAATCCCAGTTCGCCCTCTTCCAATTGATGGACAATTTCCTCCAGGCGTTTCAGGGCCTGCTCGAAGTCGGGCTGGTCGGGAGTTTGTTCTTTTGGTTTGTTGGCCATAGCGGAACTCCGCATAAAGAAGTTGACAAATCCTGTGGGTAGTAAAGTGTCTGCCGCTAGCGTTTTTCACTCCCATTCGATAGTCGCCGGCGGTTTGCTGCTGATGTCGTAGACCACGCGGTTGACGCCTTTTACCTCGTTGATGATTCGGGTGGAGATGCGGGCCAAGATATCATAGGGCAGGTGGCACCAGTCGGCGGTCATGAAATCTTCCGTGGCCACGGCGCGGACGGCGACCACGTCGGCATAGGTGCGGGCATCGCCCATCACGCCCACGCTTTGCACCGGCAAAAGCACGGCAAAGACCTGGGCGGTTTTGCGATACAACCCGGCCTGTTTGATCTCGCCGACCACGATGGCGTCGGCGTCGCGCAGGGTGTCCAGGCGTTTCTTACTGACTTCGCCCACGCAGCGCACGGCCAGTCCAGGGCCGGGGAAAGGATGCCGCCAGACAATGTCTTCGGGCAGTCCCAGTTTGGTGCCCAGGGCCCGGACTTCGTCCTTGAACAGGTCGCGGAGCGGTTCAATGAGTTCAAAGGCCAGGTCTTTGGGCAATCCGCCCACGTTGTGATGCAGTTTGATGGTGGCCGCCGGACCGTCGGGCGAGCCGCCGCTTTCGATCACGTCGGGATATAGCGTGCCCTGGGCCAGAAAACGGGCACCTTCGATCTTTGCCGCCTCGTCGGCGAAACATTCTATGAAGGCATGGCCGATGCGGCGGCGTTTTTCCTGGGGATCGCTCACTCCGGCCAGGGCGGCGAGGAATTTATCTTCGGCCTTGACCACGTGCAGGTCGGTCTTGAAATGGTCGGAAAACTCCTTGATGACCGCTTCTTCCTCGTCTTTGCGCAACAAGCCGTTATCGACCAGGATGCAGGAAAGCCGCGGGCCGATGGCCTGCCACAAAAGCGCTGCCGTGACCGCCGAATCCACCCCGCCCGACAGGCCGCAAACCACGCGGTATTCTCCCACGCGCCGGCGAATAGTATCCACGGTTTCCCGGGCGAAGTCGCCCAATTTCCATTTGCCCCGACACCGGCAAACTTTTTTAAGGAAATTGCCCAGGATTTTATTGCCCAAGGGGGTGTGCGTTACCTCGGGATGAAACTGCAAACCGTAGATGGGTAGCGTGCGGTGCCTGACCGCGGCAAACGGACAGGTATCGGTGGCGGCCAGGGGCAGAAATTCTTCGGATATTTGCGAGACCTGGTCGCCGTGGCTCATCCAGACGTCGGTTTCAGCGGGAAGTCCGGCAAAAAATTCGTCTTCCTTGATAATGCGGCAATGTGCGCGGCCGTATTCGCGGGCAGGGGCGCTTTGCACCCGGCCGCCCAACGCCTCGCAGGCCAACTGCATGCCGTAACAAATGCCGAGGACCGGCAGGCCGAGATTGAAAATCGCCGGATCGCACTTAGGGGCCCCGGACTCATAAACGCTGGCCGGCCCGCCGGATAGAATGATGCCCTTGGGCGCAATTTCACCAATCCTATCGGCGGCGATGTCGTGGCGCACTATCTCGCAGTACACGTGCTGCTGGCGTACGCGCCGGGCAATTAGCTGCGCATATTGAGAACCAAAGTCTAAAACCAGCACTTTTTCGTCGGCGATTTTACTCATGCACGTGTCCCAGGTGAAAACATATCATTATAAAATATGAAAAAAATGCGTATAGTAGGCAATCTGCAATTAAATTACGACCGGCAGTCGCGAAAATGTAATCCTTGACTATCGACCGACGAATGATGTGATAAATTGCGAAACTACAAGTGGTTTATCTATAAGAAACACACAATACCAAAAATGATATAACTCGATATGGGATAATATATTAGCATTGCTCCCATTGTGACAATTGCCGGTAGGCAATAAGATAAAAAATGTCACTGAATCCTTAACCCTGAACCCCGATCCCCTTTTTTGTGCTGATTTTACTGACTAACGACGATGGGATTTACGCCCCGGGCTGGCGGCCATGGCCCGGGAAATGCGCCGCTTGGGCGAAGTGGTGGTTGTAGCCCCGGCCACCGAGCAAAGCGGCGTGGGACACTCGATCACCTATCTGACTCCCCTGATCGTCAAGGAGGTCTTTCATCACGACAGCCCTAACGGCGAGGAGCGATTAGGCTGGGCGGTCGAAGGCAGCCCGGCCGATTGCGTGAAAATCGGCATCCACCAGTTTTGTCACAGCCAGCCCGATCTGGTCGTCAGCGGGATCAACAGCGGATTGAACGCGGGCATAAACGTGCTGTACTCGGGCACGGTGGCGGCCGCCATAGAAGGGGCCTTTTTCGGCATCACCAGCGCGGCGGTGTCGCTCGAATACGACGAGCACGCCCAGTTCGACAAGGCAGCCCGGCTGGCGCGGATCATTATCGAGCAAATTCTGCAAAAAAAGGGCCCTAATCCGCAATTGTATAACTTAAACATTCCCACCGCGGCCTTGGATGGCAAGCCCGAAATCTGCACCGTGCCTATGAACATTACACGGTATGGCGATCGCTTCGAGAAACGGACCGATCCGTGGGGCCGGGATTACTACTGGCTGACCGGCGGCCCGCCAACGGCCACGGCCGGGCATGAAACCGATCTATCCGCGCTATCGAAGGGCAAAGTGGCACTCACGCCGCTGGATTATAATATGACCAGGCAGTCTACCCTGGCCGAGATGGAAAAATGGCATTTTAGTTTTGATTAAAAGTAGGTTAATGATATAAAATAAGATTAGAAACTAGAGGGATAATAAGCGTTTATGGAGTTTCACAAAAAAGAGGGTTTCTTGATACAGATCAGAGCCGGGGCGTATCGCCCCGACAATTCCGGGCCGGCACGGCCCGGCTCCGATAAAGAATAAATCGCCCTTAGGTAAATTATTAGCGATAGAGGGAAAAATTATGCATCACAAATTAATTATTATTGCATTGTTGCTTGCATTAGCCGCTGGGTGCAGCAGTTCGACCTCGGATAACGCCGGCCAACCCCCAGTCCAACCGCCTGCTTCCAGCCAGGTGGAAGTAAAAAAGGCCGAAGCCCCTAAGCCGCCGCCCGCGCCGCCGGAGGAGGCATTTACCACGGTGGAACAAAAGCCTGCCCCGAAGCCCAAGGCAAAGGGCCCGGAATCTCCTACGCCTCCGCCGGGCATGACTATGGAAAAGGCCCAAGTCGGCTCGGGCGATAAAGGCCGCGGATACGACCAGGGGATAATCACCACGCCGGTAGCCACGTATTTCGCCGCCAAAGAACGGATCATATTTGAAATCACCGTTCCTGACGCCCTGCGGGCTTATAAGTTCGAACACGACTTTAAAGGGCCGAAGACAAATGAAGAGTTCATGAAAGAGGTCATCCAGAAGTACGGCATACAACTTCCCACCTTGCCGCCGCGCCATAGTTACATCTACGATCCAAAAACAGAGCAATTGATGGTCATGAAGCCGGAGTAAAAAATCCGCCGGCAGTGAAAAAAATCTCTGCGCGATTTGGCAAAGCCCTCATTTCCAACTCTTTCCGACTCCGGCATGTTCAAGGCAGCGTCCTTGGCCTGTCGTGGATGGCTTTATGATATTGGCGGCGGTATAATTAGGCGACTATCCGGCGGTTGCTCGATAGATATAATTACACTGGATTGATATCACGAGAATCGCCGCCTTGCGGCATCCATCGACAATGACCGTGTTTTTGGAGAAGCATCATGACGGAAAAAGCCAGATTTTATATTTTGACACCGGAAGGCATGATTCCGCCGGACACCTTTGTGCTCGCCGATCAGCAGCCGCAAAGAATCCTGGAAGGTTGCGTGGTGATCGTTCACGAGGCGACCCACAGGCAGATGACCGTCCATCGCACCAGGCTCATCCCCATCAACGACCCGGCCATGGCCTCTTTGAAACACAAGCACAGCGTCTGCGCGAAGTGCGGAAAAGTGGAAGGCGTGGTGTTGGACAACGTGCCTTGCCCCAACCATTATGGAATCAATTGCGGCCTGCTTGGCTCCGTTCAGAAATGAACCTTCTCGTCTTTGCCGGTTTTGTATAAATTGTGCATGCATAGTCGGGATTCCAAATGGATAAATCGCTCGATTTTACGTTACGCCCGTTTGCAAAAGACGATCTTGATGCCGTCCGGGGGATCATTCTGTCTACGATTGAGTCATGCTACACGGGTATTTATCCTGCCCGGGCGATCGCGTATTTCCAGCAGTACCACTGCGATGCAAACATTCTTGATCGGGCGGAAAAAGGATATACAATCGTCTGCGAGAGCAATGGCAGAATGGTTGCCACGGGATCCATTGTCGAAAATCACATTTGTGCCGTTTTCGTAATCCGCCCGGCCCAGGGTCAAAGATTGGGGCGGAAGATAATGAAACACCTGGAAGACCGGGCGCGATCGGAAGGTTTTAAAGAGACCACCTTGGATGTCTCGCTTCCGTCTCGGCGGTTTTACGAGCATCTCGGGTATCGGCTGTCCGAGGATGTGTTCCCTGACGTTGGAGAAGGCCAACGCCTTGATTATTGGAAGGCTAAAAAGCCGCTTTTCATCGAAAAATACTGATCTCCCGCCGCGTGGAACTGGATTCCGCCTTCCAACGGAAAAAGGCGCACGAATTCTACGAGCGGCTGGGCTTTGAAAATCGCGGATACGTCTTTTCAAAATCTCTCAGATAATAAAGCGGTTTTCAATCTCTCATCTCTGATCCCTTATCCCTTTTCTGGCCCGGGACTTGCGTTACTGTCCATCAGCCCTGTTTTTCAGCCGTAAATCAACAAAAATGTGGTTTTTTTGATACGTAAAAAGCAAGTCATGATGACATTTTTCAACAGGTTGTTACTCCCATGAAATGGCATCTTGCAGTTCTAATGTCTATACCGGCCTTGGCGGCGTTAACCTCTGCGCGGGCCGGTTGCGATTGTCCCATGATTTTTTGTTCCGACCAGGAAGAGACATCCTGGATCTTCCGGCCTTCGTATTTCAGTCACGATCCGGACACCGGCAAGCGAGTCGATCAGTATGAACCCGAGCAGATTTCATATTATCGTGACGATCCCACTTATATGGAAAGCGGATACCGGCATTATGATTACGAGATTTACGGGCCGGGCGGGGCCGCAGATCACCTGCACGTCGTGCAGACTTGGGGATTGGGCGAGCTGATCCGGCCGTACGGCGAATGGGAATTTCCTTATCGTGCCGGGGCCACGCCTTACGGGCCGTGGGGCAATCCGCAAGGGCCGTGGACTCTGCCCTTCGATTCCTGGCAGAATCCGTACGGACTGCTGCAACAAATGCAAAATCCTGGCTGGGGCCCTTATCGGAATGGACCGCAATCGGGCATGCCTTACGGCGGATCGCCGGGATATGGATCAGGTTACGGATCTGGGCCGGGATACGGCAACGGGATGGGTTATGGAACCGGATACGGAGGCGGGATGGGAAATGGTTCGGGATACGGGCACGGCGGAGGACCGGCGCCTTATACGCCGCCAAACCCTGGACCGGGCAACTATTAAACAAGTATAATACTCGTTGGACAATACAACCGTGTCATCAACACGGAGGCACGGAGGACACGGAGAGAAGAGTATTATATATGCCGATTTACGAATACGCTTGCCGCAATTGCGGCTGCCAGTTTGAATTTCTCGTTCGCGGCGGGGAGTCGCCAAATTGTCCCCAGTGCGGCCGGACTGAGTTGACCAGGCAATTCAGCGCTTCGGCCACGCATACCGGCGGGAAAAAAGATCCTGCCTGCCC
This sequence comes from Pirellulales bacterium, assembly GCA_963838495.1. GTDB lineage: Bacteria > Planctomycetota > Planctomycetia > Pirellulales > Thermoguttaceae > JBEKIK01. The sequence goes on from CAWIRC010000004.1 coordinate 368,172, forward strand.
GGCCAAGGACTCGTGTGGGGCGTCGCGCTGCGGCGGCGGTTGCGATATGGTCGGATTCTAAGATAATCCGTTTTTTCATGCCTTCATGGCGACGTCGTCCTTGGCCCGTCGGCCGGTGACGTGCCCGGTTGGCGTGACAGGCCGGCGCGGCAGAGATCAAGCAATCTTTCGATCTGCCTTGCCTTATCGGCCTGCCCTTTGGAGCGGGCGATGCTCAGGGCCTTCTCGGCCAGCAAGACGGCTTGGGCGGATTGGTTTGCATCGGCGCAGATCAACGCCCAATTGTAATAGGGTTCGATGAAATCGGGATTAACCTGTATGGCCTCTTTGAAGTGTTCAATTGCTTCCTGCGGCCGTTTTAACTTGAGCAATACGACGCCCAAATTGTTGTGGGTTTTGGCTGTTTTGGGCCGCATTCTGAGCGCCTCGCGGTAATGCTCGAGGGCCGGGGACAATTGGCCTGTTTTTTCATAAGCCTCGGCAATGTTAACCTGCTCATCGAAGTTGTTCGGCTGAATCTTAATGGCCTTCAGGTAATATCCGATCGACTCCGCCGGTTGATTTGCATTGAATAGGGTGGCGCCCAGATTGTAGAGCATCACCCAACAATTCGGATTTTTTTCCAATGATCCCCTATAGAGCATGATGGGGTTGCGATATAAATCGCACTGCCGGTAGGTCAACAGCGCCAGGGCACAAACTGCGACGACTGCCATAACGTCGGCCGTTCGACGGACGTTACCCGATGCCCACATGCGCCAGCAACTCCAGCCCGCGGCCGTAAGTGTTATTACGCCGATAATAGCGATGTGCTGATAATGGTCGGAGGCCAATGAGTACATCATAAAGCCCACGTCCGTAAAACCCAGGCACGGCAACAGCGCCGTGCAGAAAAAGCCCCAAGCTAGAAGCAGCGGCCGGCTCCATCCTTGCCGATACAGCCATAGCAACGCAGTAACAATTAAAACCGCCCCTAGCGGCAACCACCACAGAAGATCACCAGTTTGAACAGTCCATTGAGGATAGACCAAAGCCAGATTCAATGGCAAGAATGCCTTGTATAAGTAAAAGCAAATCAGGCCGCCGGCGGCCAAGAGGCGTTCCAGGAAACCGGCGTCGCGGATTATCACACTGGTGTCGTGCCGCTGAAACCAGATATTTATCAGCGTCAAAATAGCGGCTACCGTGAAAAACGGCGCGGTCCTCGCCAAGTCCCGTAGCGTGATCCTGCGCCGCCACCAGATGATTCCCAACAGCAATACCGGAAGCACCGCCACCGATCCTTTGCTGAGCATCGCCAGAATGAAGGCCGCGAAACTCAACCAGTACCAGCCGAACCAGGGACTAGTTGCTCGTTCCCGCAGTCCTCCGCGTGAACGAGTGGGCCACGAATCGTCGATCGTCATATACATCTCGGCCTTTAAATACCACAAAATCGATAGCAGGAAGAACAACAACGCCATCACGTTCTTGCGTTGCGCGATCCATGCTACAGATTCTACATTCACCGGATGGACGGCAAAGATCATTGCCGCCCAAAAGGCCCCGGGAATGGACAACCGCCGCAAGATGCACCAAATCAATCCGCAGACGGCGATGTGAAAGAGGAGGTTAAGCGCATGATAGCCGCCGGCGTGTATTCCCCACAGCCGCCACTCGATCCAAAAACTGGAATTGGAAAGTGGCCAATAATCAGGCGTTTGCGTGGTGCACCACAGCCCATATAGTCCATCGGCGGCCTTAACAAAAGGGCTACCCGTAATGTACATGTCGTCATCCCAAATGAATCCGCTGCTCAAAGAGGGAAAGTAGCATACAAAGGCAAGCAGCGTTATCAAGAAAATTCCTGCCGGCAAACGCCATCGCCATGCCGTGGCGATGAAACCGTCGGACAGAGTTTGCGGATCACGTCTTTGTGGGGTTTTTTTCCGCTTGTGCATGCGCGGGCCGAGCAAAAAATATATTATATCAATTATATTTCAAACCCGCGCTCGGGATTGGCGAGAAGGCCGTGAACAATCTATGACGTCTTTATTATCAATGCTGTGTTTAAAATGTCCTCCCACCGGTTGTCATCGACGCCCGCTATGAGATCTAACCGTAGAAAGTCTTCTGAAAGAGGGATTATGGGATTATTGCCGCCCCGGCCACCCAGGCGCCGACCTCGAACAAACCTGCCCGAATGCTCAGCGGCAAGGCATCCAGCATGTACGGCGCGCAATCGCCCGGCCGGTAATAGCCAAGTGTGTACATGCACTCGTCGGGCAATTCCAGGCCCATCTTGTAAGGCAGGATGGGCAGGGTCAGATAAAACAATGCCGCCGAGGCGAAAGGTTGCGCCCAGGGGCCGACCGCATGACCGTAACGCTCGAGTTGCACGTCCTCGAAGTACAGCGGGTGATGGCACAAAGCCGATGCCGTCCAAGTGAACGTGACCGGCGACCAGCATCGCGGCTGGAACGGTTCGCCTCCCCAAGGGCAATCCTTAGGCAGCTCGCCCGGCGACGGCGCGATGTTCGTAGTCAATTGAGAGATTTTTTTCAGATCTTTTACCGATAGACAACCCTCTCTAAGGTCCGGATTCTGGGCGGCCAGCGCCTGCTCCAAGGTCTGACTGCCGATGCTCTGAGGCTTTGAATCGTTGGCCTTCGACTGCAAGCCATTCTCCTTTTGCTTAACGAGAAAAGTTTTGGTGGCAGAAGATTTTATTAAATTGCGGCCACTCGGCAATACGGTGGGGCTGCCCGGGCCGGCGGACGGCAGAATCAAAGGTTCGCCGAGCTCCTCGGCAGATCCGGACGCAGTGGCAGAGCTATTATCCTCAAATACATCGTCAACCGTGCCGGAGGCGAACCGCCGGGAATTATTCGCCCCTTCCGTCGAAGCCGACCGGACAACGTGTTGGGCTTGCAGCACGCACTCTCCGGCGTCGTCATCCCGGGAATCGTAGGGAAGCCACTTAAGTTTGCTGCCTGATTTGACGGTTGAATAACCGACCTTCTTTATTCCGCTCGTCCCGGAGGCCGAACCGCTGTCGGAGGCGTTCGCGACACCTGCGGCGGCAAGGAAACTCGCCAGGAAAAAAGCGGCCATAAGAGCCAGTGTTCGATATCTCAAAAGACATCCAAGGGGCGAATCAGCTTCCCTCGCCCGGTGTGTACTCCGTACTGTAATTCGGCGCTTCCTGCGTAATAATGATGTCATGAGGATGACTCTCCCGTACACTGGCAGGTGAAACCTGGAGGAACCGGGCTTTGCTGCGCAGTTCCTCGATGGTTTTTGTCCCGCAATAACCCATTCCTGCTCGCAGTCCGCCTACGAGCTGATATACAAACGGTCCCAAGGCGCCTTTGAACGGCACCCGGCCTTCCACGCCCTCGGGAACCAGTTTGTCCGGCCCGCGATTGCCGCCCGCCTGGCGGTAGCGTTCGCTGGAACCGTGGACCATGGCCCCCAAGGAGCCCATTCCTCGATATACTTTAAACGTTCTTCCTTGAAAAAGGATTTGTGCGCCGGGGCTTTCCTGCAAACCGGCGAACAAACCCCCGATCATCACCGCGTTGGCCCCGGCGGCAATAGCCTTGGTAATATCGCCGGAGTAACGTATGCCGCCGTCGGCAACGATTGGTATTTGTTTTTTTTCGGCAACTTGTGCGGCTTGCCAAATCGCGGAAATCTGGGGCACCCCCACGCCGGAAATCACCCGCGTGGTGCAAATCGAGCCCGGTCCAATGCCGACCTTAACCGCATCGGCCCCGGCTTCGATCAGGTCTTTGCATCCATCGGCGGTGGCCACGTTTCCGGCCACGACGTCGATGTCCCATTGTTTTTTAATCTCCTTGACGGTTTCGATCACATTCTGCGAATGGCCGTGTGCGCTGTCGACCACGATAACATCCACGCCCTTGCGGATCAGGCCCTCGACGCGATCGTAATTATTAACGCCGACGCCTGCTCCTACTCTCAGCCTGCCTTGCCCATCTTTGCAGGCTTGCGGAAACCTCCGCATCATATCAATGTCTTTAATCGTAATTAGTCCTGTCAACCTAAAAGTTTCGTCAACCAGTAAAAGTTTCTCTACCTTTTTTGTCATTAAAATCTTTTCAGCTTCCTCAAGCGTTACGGTCCCCGTGGCCGTAACCAGATTCTCTTTGGTCATTACCTCAGAGATGGGGCGGTCGCCATTTTCCAAGAAACGGAGGTCGCGACGGGTAAGAATGCCTACCAAACGGCCTCCTTCAGCGGTAATTGGCACGCCGGAGACATTGTATTGGGCCATGGTCTCCCGGGCACGGCTTACCGTTGCATTGGGGGGGAGGGTCTGCGGATCAAAAATTATCCCGTTGGCCGAACGCTTGACCTTGTCGACCTCCTCGATTTGGCGTTCGAGGGAAATATTCTTGTGTATTATGCCTATTCCCCCCTCGCGGGCCAAAGCAATGGCCATTTCCGCCTCGGTGACCGTGTCCATGGGCGAACTGACCAGGGGGATGTTCATGGAAATGCGCTGAGTTAGCCGGGTGGAAACATCGACTTCGGCCGGGACGGCGTCGCTATAGCGGGGTTCCAAAAGCACGTCGTCAAAGGTTAGACCCTGATATTGGCAGATCTTTTCTTGCATGGCGACCGGTCCTCCATACGGAAAGCTGAGGGTAAACCCAAAATTGTAATCCAGGAGATAGGGAAAAGGGAATGGGGGAGGGGGAGGGATTAGGGATTGAGGGATTGGTAGTGGTCAGTGGTCAGTCAGTTTAGCCGCGACCCGCAGGGGAGCGAGTGCCATATGTCCATTCCGCTTCCGCATGTAAAGCCGCGACCAGTGGTCGCGCTTTTTTTACTATACACACGAAAATCCACGACGTTTCGCTCATCCAGCCATCATTGACCCGAATACATGGCGTGGTTAGAGTTAAGATAGTCTTATTTGAAGAAAGTTTCCTCCATTTTGCGAGGTATTTGCCATGGAGATACTTGCGATGGGCAAAGTCGTGGTTTCCGCGCGGATTGAAAATCAAAGTGATTTGATTCGAGTGAGTGGAAGGAAATATTGGATCAGGATAAAGTGCGGAGCCTGGATATTCCAGACGCACTGGTGGATACCGGCGCTACGTTGCTTTCGCTGCCGCGGCGATTTATCAAGCAATTAGGTTTAATCCGCTATCGCACCAGAACTGCCCGAACAGCAGCAGGCATTGTCTCCTTTGGGATTTACGAACCCGTGCGATTGACCGTTCTCGAACGTGATTGTTACGTCGAGGTGGCCGAGATTCCCGATGAGTGCCCCGCGCTGATCGGCCAGATTCCTTTGGAACTCCTGGATTTCGTGGTTGACCCCGCCGGAGGAAAGCTTATCGGCAACCCCGACCACGGCGGCGAACAGATGATCGATATGTTTTAGAGTTAATTCTTCCGAAAGATAGTTGTTCTGAATTCACGTTTAAAATAATGGCGAATTAAGGGATTATTGCATATACATAGTATTTATCATAAACATTATTCATCATCAGGACGAGATCCACTCGGATCGTTATTATTTCGTGTGATAGCAAAGAAATACATGGCATAATCAACATCTTTTCTAATACTGCGAACTGCACCGTCTGTAAATAGATGATTTACATCATTCGGATGTCCGGCTGAAGGTCCATAGTTCGGCGTGCGACCTACGCTGGCTGGGTAACTGCCAACATTTTTGCCTCCAGGACTAAAATCGTACGACAGATATGTATGTAATGCTTTGATTTCAGGAGATGCTTTTCCATTGAAATAACCATTAAATCCGGTTGGATACCAAAAAGGAAAACGATTTAAGGATGGTTGTAACATTACAGTAATAGGCATTCCTACAAGCGTTACATCTGAACCGGCAATCCATACGCTTTTTGAATCATCAATTGTTTCTACAGCCATAATAGTATGGGCTGTGCCATCAAGAAAGTCTGCGTATTTCAATCCATTTCCTGGAAATAAAGCACCATCTGGATGAGGATAAGCCGTATAAGGAGGTGGTGCATAAGGATGTGGCGCATTTGGATCGGCACAGCAAATCAGGCTTTCCGCGCTGGTTGCACCCATGCCTTTGTAATTGGTAAAGGCGTTGAGTTTTTTCCAGGGGTCCTGGTAGTGATTATTGGGATTGCTGGGACATATAAATTCTCTAATTAATGTATTTCCGGCTGCCACGACATTTCTATCCGTGGAATTAAGCGGATCATCAATATCGTCGATCGGCAGCGTCTGGAATAATTTATCCTGGCCCATCATGGGGAGCAGATGCACCAAAAAACTCCAACCGCCGGCTTGCTTTATCGGTCCGGATCCAATCAAGTCTGCCGAGGCGGGAAATCGCTTGTGTAAGGCGTGGTAATTGTGAAATGCCAGGCCGAGTTGCTTCAGATTATTGATGCAAGTTTCCCGCCGCGACTTCTCTCTTGCCGACTGCAGGTACACCGCTACCAGTGCCAAAACGAAGCCAATAACACCGATCACAATTATCAATTCAATCCAAGTAAACCCGCTTTTTCTTGCATTAGATGACATCTTATTTGATCCTTGCAAGCCAATCCATACCCACAAATATACAAGATTGTCGGCCAAGTAACTATAGGATAGAATAAGGGAGATTTATGATATTCGGAGCAGTTAATTGGCCCTCGGAACTCTGATTCTAGTTTTTTGCCATGGTTCCATATTCCCCCGTTAATATTTTGATTTGTTGAAGCTACAGCATTGAAAAAACGAAACAGAAAAGTTGAGAAAAAGAATAAACGCGATACGGCGGATGGCTCTATATTTAGCGGCGCGCCTGCGGAGGCGATTGGCCGGCGGCCGGCTGATAAGCGACTTTGGCTTCCGTTGAGTTTGTTTGTTCTGCTGCTGTCGTGCGGGCTGTTGTTCTTTAGCCTGGGACATTATTATCTTTGGTACGACGAGGCCGACACCGCGCTGTTCGCCAAGGGGATTGCCCGCACCGGCGATATGTCGGCCGTGATCGATCACAATATATACGCATATCATAATGGAGTATGTCTGAAAAATCTGCGCGGGCGATATCAACCTCCGGCGCCTTATTACCTGGCCGCGCCTTTTGTGGGGCCCAACGGAACGGGCTCATTTTGGCCGCGTTTTCCCTTTGCGGTATGCGGATTGTTAAGCGTCGGTTTGCTCTTATACTGGATGGCGCGGAGCAGGTTAAGCGCATCCGCCTGGATTGTGCTGTCGATAGGATTGCTCGGCAACATGCAGTTTTTCTTGTTTTGCCGCCAATGCCGGTATTTTTCCCTGACGATTTTTCTTTCGCTGGCGGTCGCCTATCTGTACATGAACTGGAAGGGGCGCTGGTGGGAGTACGTAGTCATCGTCTTGGCCTCGATTTTATTGCTGGAGACAAACTACCTGTCATACGCCGCATTGTATGTCGCATTGGGTTGCGATTACGTTTTATTTACCCGTAAGCAGTTGAGACTGAAACCGAGTCAGTGGATTTTATTGCTGGGGCCGCAACTGCTCCTTGGCGCGATCACGCTGTGGATTTTCAATCCAATCGGCGATGCAGTGGCGCCGGACTTGCCCGGGCGAAATATCTTCTTCGACAAACTCCTGCTGTTATGGTGGAATTTCCGGGACCTTAACACGAGCGAATTCTACATCGGCATAATAATGTTGGCCGCGTTGCCGGTATATATTTGGAAACGAAACGTTTGGCTCATGCGCGGGATGATCGCCGGCGTTTGTTACATACTCACCGTAGTGATTTTTTCTCCGCAGCACGTATCGCTAACACGTTTAGGGGATGTTCGCTATCTCGTGCCTTTGATACCTTTATTCATCGGTTTGTCGGCTCTGGTTGTTTTGCCGGTAGCGCGGTGCAAGTGGCCGATTGCCTTGATACTGGCAGTCATCGTTTTTGGATCGAACGCGTTGAATTATCCCTTTTCGCCCGGACTCTGGAGATGCAGGCCGGCCGATTTCGTCGAAGAACTGTTCCTCCCGCAGATTACGTCAACGGAGGTCGTCATTGAATGGATAAATAACAACGTTAATGCGGGCGATAGCATTTGCATAGCCCCGTATTCTATGGCGTACCCGATGATGTATCATGTGCCGCGGGTGGTATATGCCTGGCAGTTGGACAATCCCCCGCAGGAACAATTTGCGGCCCTGCCGCCGATTCATTTCGTCGGCCGGATTCCGCCCGACTACTTCATCATGTTTGGCTTTTACAAAGAACAAAGGGACAATATCTTCTTGACCTTAAAGAACCAAGGAATGGATTATCAATTCATCCAAGTTCTCGATGTATACTGGGAAGATCCGACTCGACCCGAGATTATGTTTCATCCCTTCCGCACCATCAAGGATTACGATCGCCGGTCGGCGGCGGTTTACGTGTATCGCCACGTTAAAGCGCAGTAGCTAACTATAATGCCATTGGTTAAAGACTTCTGGCGATTGCCTGCAAGCAGCGCCGATTTTCAGACATGTAATGCCAATTCGCCGGCGAAATCATGGGCAGCGGCTGCGGCCTCTTCAATCGCCTTGCGAGTATCGGTTTCAACCTGCTCCGGCTTTTTTTGCAGTGTGCCCTGAATGCAGATGCTCCGTATGTCCGTGAAGCCGATGAATCCGAAAATGCTTCGCAGGTAGGATTCCTGGAAATCGTATGTCTCGCAGGGATTGCCGCCCGCCTGATAAGCGCCGCCGCGGGCAAGAATCAACATCAGCGGCTTGCCGACGACCAATCCGGCGTAACCTTTATCGGGCGAATAAGAATATGTCAGGGCGGGCTGGACAAGCACGTCGATGTACTGCTTCAGCCGATAAGGAACGCTGAAGTTCCACATCGGGCTGGACAATACGTACTTGTCAAAGCCTTTGAAGTGGTTGATGGTCTTGATGACGGTCTGCCAGGCGGCCTCAGCCTCGCTCTTGGGGGCCTGGCCGGCGATCACCGCGTACTTGGCCTTGGCCTGCGGGGCGAAAAAAGGCGGGATCTCGGCCTTGTACAGGTCCAAAATCTCGATGCGGTCTTCGGGCCGGGCCTGGCGGTACGAATCTAAAAACGCCCTGGCTACCCGCGTGGAATAGGACTCCAGCCGTGGGCTAGCGACAATATAAAGAATGTTTGCCATGAGCTTCTCCTTTACTATTCACGGTTATTATAGCGCCGACAATCGGCCGGACAAGGCGCGATTTTCCTGAGGAGAAAGCAATTGGATTGAGGATTAAATCCCGAATTCGAGAAATGCTCAAGTTTGCTTCAGGCCGGCAATATCTTGGAGCATGTTTACAATGCTTTGGCGCTGCTGATTTATCAAGACCAGGCCGGAGATGGCGTTATCGGCCAGGGTTTGATAGTAGGTTATGCGTTGCGTTTCCTCGACGTCGTCCACTTTGTTTATGGAATCGATGTAGTCGCCCAGCTTGATTTGCATGTCGCTAAGCAAGGCGGAAGAGGAAGTAATGGCGGCATTGTAAAAGCCGTCGACTGCACCCTGGGCGCGGCTTAATTTCCCCAGCGACTCGTTGACAACACGGATGGCCTGCGCGGTGTTGTTGCCCAAACCGCTTGATGAACCGCCGGAATAGAGGTCGTCCAGTGCGCCGCTTGGCCCGTTAAACTCAGCGGCGGACACGGCGGGAATTGTCAAGTGGGCGGAATTGCCGAGATTCGGCGAAAGGGCAAAGGAGAGGTTGCTGCCGGTGACTGAAATGGCAGCAAATGAGCCGGTAAAATCCTGTTTAAATTCGATTTCCAACACCGTGCCGCTATCGTTGACAGTAAAGCAGTTGCCACTCACGTTATTCGAATCAGAGGAGATTGTAATGCCATTTATAATTGCCGAGGCGTTTGTGCCGACGGCATTTCCATGAGTGTCGCCGCCGGAAAAAGCGAAAGTCTGATCGCCGGCAGTGACTGCAACACTAACCTTGGCGCTTGAACCGTAATCGACGCTGGTAACGGTCAGTGTATGGTCGGGATGGACCGCGGCGGTGAGGCCGGTGTTGTAGCTATTGTTATTGATGGCGGATGCCAGGTCGCTAAGGGCCTCGCCGTTGTGAACTGTGATAATTTGACTTCCGCGCGTGCCGGTCAGGGTAAAAGTCGTATTTTCCGAGACAACGATTTGGCTGGATGAATTGCCGGTATACGTCAGTTGCGCTTGGGAAGCAGTAGCAGTGACGCTGCCGGAGATCGTCATGTCCGACGGCGCTTTGCCCTGCACTAAAACATCCACGACTTGGCTGCTGTTGCGTCCGGCATAGTTATAATCCGCCCCGCCGCTGAGCAAAGTTTTTCCGTTGATGCTTGTGCCGGCCAGGGTGTTGATTTGATCGATGGCGGCATCGATCTTGGCCTGCGACTGTGCCCGCTGGTCGTCGGAAAGCGAGTGACTTACGTCTTTCAGGAGTTCGGTGCGGATTATGCCCAGTTGGGTTTGAATGCCGCTTAGAGCCGTTTGCGTTTGCGAGATCATGCCGCCGGCGGCCGTGACGTTCGAAAGGGTCGCCGTCACGCTGCTTAGTTGCGATTGCAGTCCGGACAGGGTAACAAATGCCGAAGGATCGTCGCTCGGGGCGTTGATTTTATGGCCGGTGGCCATGCGAAAACTGCTCAGGGTGACCTGGGCATTGGCCAAGGCCAGGCTGTTGAGCAGTTGTCGTTCGATGCCGGTAAGGGCCGATCCGATGCGGGCCATGATCGCCTCACTTTCTTCCCAGCCAGGGTATGAGCAAGCGTCTCACGCGGACCCATACTCTTTCGGACGAAGGCGCGTTTTCTTCGCCTGCCATCAGATAAGTGCACAGGCTGGCGAGCAGTTCGTGTCGCCCTGCGGAGGATGTCGTTGCGGCGCCGGTTGCGCGTTGTTTGCGGTATGATAACGACGCGTATGCCGGTTCGCACAAAGGCCGATTCATTGGGGTCATCGTTGTTCTTTCGCGAACGTTCTTCTTCGATGAGCAAATCGATGATGAAAGTGGCGGGGTGGTCGGTCATCCGCCGCAGACGGGCGAACCGCTGCTCCTCGATTTCCAGGCAAATGTGGTTGCCGTCTACGGAAGTGATTCTGGCGTCATGGTCGGCCACGAAGCCGCGCAGCTTTTCCACGGCCATTTTGATGGGTACGGCGGTAACAAGCTTTTTCTCCAGGATTTTTTCGTTGGAATCGGCCGTGCGCCTACGCAATTTCGTTTTGCCCTGCTGATTTTTTACGGCCGAGCCCGCGCCCAGTTGCACCACGCAATTCCTGCCTTTGGCCTTGGCCAGCAACAGTGCCCGGTCGGCGCGGCGGAGCATGGTTTCGGGGGTGTCGCCGGGCTGGATTTCGGTAACGCCAAAGCTGGCTGTAATCTGCCGGCTTCCCATCTTCAGTTGAGGCATGTGGCATAAGTTCATGCGGATTTGCTCGGTGCGGCGGGCCGCGGAGGCATTGTCGCAGTCGGTGCATAGGACCACGAACTCCTCGCCGCCGTAGCGGGCCACCAAATCCCCGGGCCGGCAAGAACCTTCAAAAGCGCCGCCAGGCACCTGATGGCCTCGTCGCCGGCCTGGTGGCCGAAGGTGTCGTTGACCTGCTTGAATCGGTCCAAGTCGCAAATAATCAAGCTGCAAGGAATCTGCCGTTGCTGATGGACTTCGACGAACATCTCGTGCACGCGGTCGAACTCCGCTCGATTGGCCACTTGGGTCATGGGATCCTTGGTGGCCTTATCGTACAAGTTCATGCAGCGGCGTTCCAAGGTGGTTTCGGAAGAGGCGTCATGGAACATCAGTATCACGCCGGTAATGACTCCGTCGTCGCCGGTCACTGGGATGACGTGCGTATCGACGGCTACGGGCCGGCCCATCCGGGCAACAATAGTCAACCGCCTTAACAAGTGAACTCCCGATTTGAGAACGGTGTTTACCGGGCAATCCACATCGGCGATGGATTCGCCCTTTTCGTCGCTCATTTTCAACAGCGCCGGATGCCAAATCTGCCCGCAAATTCCCTCCGCGGCGATTCCCGTCAATCGCTCGGCGCCGGGATTCCAAACCATGATCCGCCCGGCGGCGTCGACGAAAGCCACCGCATCGCACATGTTTTCCAGCAATTTCGCCTCAAACAAAGATGAGAATTTCGCTCCCCCAAGCGGAGAAGGAATGGTATTCAACGACCAATGGGAATTCACCAAATCGGGATCAAGGGAGAGGAGCCAGCGCTGAGCCACCCTTCGATGCAGCGTGGCATGGTCGTCGCGGTAAAACTCGGAAAACAGCCGGACCAGTTCGGGATCAAATTGCGTGCCGGCACACTCGAATAATTCGGCCATGGCGCTTTCCTGGGAGCGGGCAGGACGGTAAACATGATCGGTGGTCATGGCGTCAAAAGCCTCGGCAATGGCAATCATCCGCGCCCCGAAGGGAATGTCCGTCCCAGAGCGGGAAAAACCCTTCCGGCTGCCATCGTACCAGGCCGGCACGTCCTCCACGATCGACAATACCTCCTCCGAAGTGCAGCAATGCTTGAGGATTTCCAGGCTGTTCTTTCTGGCGCGCAACATCAGGGCCATTTCGTCTTCCTCAAGGTTGCGCGGCTTCAGTAGGATTTGGTCCGGCGCGCCGATCATGCCCAGATCGTGTAATAACGCGGCGATTTCAATCGCATCGCGCTCGGATTGTTCCAGTCCCATTTTCATCGCCCAGGACGAGCAAGTCAGAGCCACGCGCAAGGAGTGCCCAGCCGTGGCGGCATTCTTGCATTGCAAGGCGGCGAAAAGGCTGCTGGCGATCCCCAGCCGCACCTGGATAAGTTGATTGTCGGCCGGCTCGCTTAAGACCGGGGGCAAGGCGTAATTCGCCGCCGTTATTGTCTCCAGTTCGCGCAAAAGACCGTTCAGGTCGGTCAACCATTGGTCAACCTTGCCGGGGGCGCCAATCTGTTTTGGCGCAACGGTAGCGCTGAATGCCAAAGGCTCGTTGGCCTGTGTTTCGGAATCTGGATTGTTTGTCATGGTTGCCGAAGTCCCTGTATCTATAAAACCTAGGTCACAAAAGGAGTTAGGTCAAAATTCGGCAGGCCGATTCGAATGCGGAACAAGACCATGAGAACCGTCTTGTCGAAGAGATGTTTAATAAGTGCAACAGCGCTGCAAAATGTACGCATCCATGCTTAAAAAAGTCAGCAAAAACCGGGAATTTAAGCGGAATACAGATTTTTTCCTCTACTCTCGACCTCTTGTGCAAACTACGGCCTTATTGTTCAATCAACCAAGTCCACGGATTGCATCCCGTGGGCTCAATCACATTCATCACTTGAGATCCAGTGACAAATCCACGTTATGCGTTTGATAACTTATTACAGTCCGGACGGCCCCCGCGCAGCAGGCATCCGCGACAATCAATTCATTGATCTGAATCATGCCGATCCCGGAATGCCGGCCTGCATTAAAACTCTATTGGCCCAGGGGCCCGAAGGGTTGGGCCGGGCGCAAGCGGCCTTGGCCTCGGGTAAGCCCATTCCACCGGAAGGACTGCGATTTGCTCCCCCCATTCCGTATCCGGAAAAAATTATTTGCGTGGGGCTGAACTATGCCGATCACGCCCGGGAAACCGGTGCAAAATCTCCGCCCGAGCCGATCTTGTTCTGCAAATTTTCCTCGGCCGTCTGCGGCGATCGGCAACCGATCGTAATTCCTCGCATCAGCCGGGAAGTCGATTTCGAAGCGGAGCTGGTCGCGGTCATCGGACGCGGAGGCAGGCATATTCCCAGGCAGGAAGCTATCGAGCACGTGGGCGGATACTGCTGCGGCAACGACGTCTCAGCCCGGGACTGGCAAATACGCAAACCCGGCGGACAATGGCTGCTGGGCAAGTCCTTCGACACCTTTGCTCCCATCGGTCCGGCAATTGTCACGGCCGATGAGATTCCCGATCCGCAGAACCTCAAGATCCAGCTCCGCTTAAATGGAGAGTTGATGCAAAAATCGAGCACGGCCCAGTTGATCTTTCCCATCGATTATCTGGTGTCGTACGTTTCGGATGTCTGCACACTTGAGCCGGGTGATTTGATTTTTTCCGGCACTCCGCCAGGCGTAGGTTTCGCCCGAAAACCGCCGGTGTTCTTAAAACCAGGCGACATAGTCGAGGTGGAGATAGAAAAGATCGGTATTTTGCGAAACCCGGTAGTTGCCGAGCCATAGATAATCTGCGTATATTGACAAACATACGTATTCTATATCATCGGGGCGGTTGGCGCAGCATTTGATAGATTCCATACCACCGGACTGTCGATGAAAAGATGCGTGGGATTGCTTGTTTATGCTGAGACATCATTAAATCCCAGTGTATCAAACAATCTCCGTTATGAAAATTCCGTGGTTTACAGATCGTGTCATTGCAATCTGCCAGTCAATTTCGAAGCAGCGGACTACGCAACGATCGCCGCCGGCGATTGTTGTCCGAGGATATTTATAACGGAAATGAAATGCCGGCTTCCTTGGATCCGACCAGCGGCTCAACAATGGCAAACCAATTGAATTATTACGGAGACGCCTCTTTCATGGACGAACAAATGCGCCTGATCGATCTTGTTCCCCGGCGCTTGGCGATAATTGCATTGTGGCTGGTCGGGGGTTTGGCGGTTATTTCCGGCCTTGAGGTATTGCACAATTGGCAGCACGAGTTTTCGGCCGCGACTACTGGCGTCCAATTCGCCGCATTCGATCTGACTCGCAACGGATGCCTGGGCAGTTGGTTTTCAAGCCTGTTCTTATTGGCGGCGTCCGCGGCGGCCTTTTTAATTTACACCATCCGCCGGCATCGGACCGACGATTATCGCGGGCGCTATCGGATTTGGCTTTGGGCCGCTTTGTGCTGCTTTATAGCGGCCACCGACGTTGCCGCCAATCTGCACGAAAGCTTCAGACAGACAATGATACACCTTGCAAAAACCGGCATTTGGGGCGATGGGACTATTTGGTGGATTATACCCTATATTTTGGTTTTCGCCGTTTTGGGGTCGCGCTTGGTGTTGGACATGAGGCCATGCCGGCTTGCGATTATCGCTTTTTTATTGGCCGCGACCTGTTATCTGGTTGCCGCAAGCATGGAACTCGGTTTGTTGTCGATGGGCAATGCGGTTCGAGCGGTAATGTTCAAATCTGGAGCGGCAATGTACGGGCATCTGATGTTGTTGATGTCGATGGCCCTAAACGCCCGGTATGTCATCCTCGATGCCGAAGGTCTTATACCACGCCAGGAATCCAAAACAAATAAAAATGTCATAGTAAAATCCTCTGCCGCAGAATCCAAGCAATGGATGCGGGTGGATCCGCCGACGGGCATGCCGCAACCGATGCTGAGAACGTCGTCGGCCGCTTCGACCAGCCCCAGCGCTGCTCAGCCTATCTTTTCTAAATCGCCTCCCACGCCGGCGTCGGTGACTCGCAAGCTCACCAAGCAAGAGAAAAAGGCCCTCCGCGACCGGCTCATGCGCGAACGGCTGGAACGCCAACGCCGCTTATAATGTCGCAGCCAAAGAATAATCGCAAAATACCCGCTTCCATGAAGGATTGTGGGGAAAGAATACCGATACGCGACCACTGGTCGCGGCTTAACATAATGAATAAACTAGGATGCGCATAAAAATGGCCAAACTGCAACATAAAAAATCCCATCTCGTGGAATAAAATGGTACGTACACGATTTGCGCCCAGTCCGACCGGATATCTTCACATTGGCGGGGTGCGCACCGCACTTTTTTGCTCGTTATTCGCGCGCCGGCACGGCGGGCAGTTTATCCTCAGGATCGACGACACCGACCAGGAGCGAAACGTAGAGCAGGCCTTGGCCCCGATCCTGGATGGGCTGCGCTGGCTGGGCATCGACTGGGACGAAGGTCCCCAGGTCGGCGGGCCGCACGCGCCTTATTATCAATCGCAGCGGGCCGACCGGTATCAAGCGGCGGTTGAAAAATTACTGGCCGGCGGTCACGCCTACCGCGATTACGCCACGCCCGAGGAGCTACATGCCGAGCGCGACCTGGCCTTGGCTGAAAAAAGGTCTTTTGTCTATAGCCGGCGATTCATGGCCCAGACGCCTGAGGACCAGGCCAGGTTCGAGGCGCAAGGGCGGCAAAACGTGGTTCGCCTGAAGATGCCTCGCGAAGGCAAGTTAGTGCTGGACGACCTGGTCCGCGGCCGTGTGGAATTCGATTGGGCCTGCGAACAGGATCACGTCGTCCAACGCGCCGACGGCACCTGCCTGTATCACCTGGCCAACGTGGTCGACGATAATGATTTTGAAATCACGCACGTGATCCGCGCCGAAGAGCATCTTTCCAACACCCCGCACAGGTTTTCATGATCCAGGCCCTGGGCTATCCCATGCCGCAGTACGCCCATCTGCCGTTCGTGGCCGAGCCGGGCAGCAAGAACAAATTGAGCAAGCGGAAACTGGATAAATACCTGAAAAACCGCGACTTCGCCGAACTGGTCGATCACGGCCGAAAGATCGCCGAGGCCATCGGGCATCCGACCGACTCCGATTCGTTCAATCCCGTGATCGTGGATTTTTACAAGACCGTGGGCTACCTGCCCGACGCAATTATCAATTACCTGGCGCTTCTGGGCTGGTCGCTGGACGACAAGACCGAGCATTTTACGCGCGAAGAGTTGATCAAAAACTTCTCCCTGGAGCGGGTGAATAAGGCTCCGGCCAGCTTCGACCCCAAAAAACTCATGTCCTTCGAGGAGCGGCACTTTCATGCCCTGCCGCTGGAAAAGAAAATTGCTTTGTCGCTCCCGTTTTTACAATGCGCGGGTATGATTTCGCCGCCGATAGACGATGCTTCCAGGAACAAAGTGCGGGCGGTCGCCGCCGCCGCCGGCGAAAGACTGAAAGTCGCCGGAGACATCCTGCAATTTGATGAATTCTTCCTGCCGGACGAAAAAATTGCCTACGATGAAAAATCAATCGAAAAACACGTTCGCAAGGAAGAAAGCATCGAATTGTTGAAAAAATTCCTGGATTGCCTTGCCGCCGCAGAGCCTTTCGATGCTCCGACTTTGGAAAAAACGATGCACGGTTTCGCGGCCGATAATCAAATAAAGATAGGCCAGATCATTCACCCCGTCCGTGTAGCCGTCACAGGAAAATCGACCGGCCTGGGGATGTTCGACACACTGGCAATCCTGGGCAAATCCGCTTGCATGGCCAGGATCGATCGCACTCTGCGGCAGTCCTGACGGGCTAGGATTGCAACGAATCCGGAAACCGATAAAATGATGGAAACATTTCCCCCTAACGCATGATTTCAGTATTGTCAATGAGCACAAAAAATATCCCCGAAGCGACCGATTTCATACGCGAAATTATCAACGAGGACCTTAGAACCGGCAAATACGGCGGGCGGGTGCATACCCGCTTTCCGCCCGAGCCGAACGGGTACCTGCACATCGGGCACGCCAAGTCGATCTGCCTGAACTTCGGCATCGCCCAGGACTACGGCGGCAAGTGCAACCTCCGCTTCGACGACACGAATCCTTGCAAGGAAGACGTGGAATACGTAGATTCGATCATGGAGGACGTCCGCTGGCTGGGCTTCGATTGGGAAGACCGACTGTTCTATGCCTCCGACTATTTCGATCAGCTTTACGAGTGGGCGATCCAGTTGATCAAGGCCGGCAAGGCCTATGTTTGCGATCTCGACGCCGAGCGGATGCGCGAGACCCGCGGCACCCTGACCACGCCCGGTGTGAACAGCCCCTATCGCGACCGCTCGATGGAGGAAAACCTCGATCTGTTCGAGCGGATGCGAGCAGGCGAATTTCCCGACGGCTCGCGCACTTTGCGGGCCAAGATCGACATGGCCTCGCCCAACCTTAACATGCGCGACCCGGTGATGTACCGCATCCTTCACGCCACGCACCACCGCAGCGGCGACAAGTGGTGTATCTACCCGATGTATGATTTCACCCACGGCGAATCGGACTCAATCGAGCGGATCACGCATTCGATCTGCACGCTGGAATTCGAAAACCACCGGCCATTGTACGATTGGTATGTAAGAGAACTTGGGATTTACGCCCCGCAGCAGATCGAGTTTGCCCGCTTGAACCTGACCTACACCGTGATGAGCAAGCGCCAGCTTTTGGAACTGGTAAAAGATGGGCACGTCAGCGGCTGGGACGATCCGCGGATGCCCACCATCTGCGGGCTCAGACGCCGGGGTTATACGCCCGAGGCGATCCGCGATTTTTGCAAGCGGATCGGCGTGGCCAAGATCGAAGGCATAAACGACATAGCCCTTTTAGAGCACTGCCTGCGCGAAGACCTAAATAAGCGGGCCCCGCGGGTAATGGCCGTGCTCAAGCCGCTAAAGCTGGTTATCGACAATTATCCGGCGGAACTGGTAGAACAGATGGAAGCGGTCAATAATCCGGAGGATGCCGCAATGGGCACGCGGACCAGTGCCGTTTTCGCGGGTGCTTTACATCGAACAGGACGATTTCCGCGAAGTCGCGCCGAAGAAATATTATCGCCTCACGCCTGGGCAGGAAGTCCGCCTGCGCTGGGGATACCTGGTCCGCTGCACGGGTGCGGTCAAGGATCCCAAGACCGGCGAGGTCGTGGAGGTGCATTGCACGTATGACCCGAAAACCCGCGGCGGCAACACGCCCGACGGACGGAAGGTGAAGGGCACGATCCACTGGGTTTCGGCCGCCCATGCCGTAAAGGCCGAGGTGCGGCTGTACGATTCGCTTTTCACCAAGCCCGACCCGGACGACGTGCCCAAGGGTTTGGACTACAAGGCCAATTTGAACCCCAAATCGCTGGAATTGCTTGCCGAATGTTTCGTCGAGCCGAGCCTGAAAAACGCCGCCCCCGGAACTCGCTACCAATTCGAGCGCCTGGGATATTTCTGCGTCGATACGGGCGATTCCAAGCCGGAAAAACCGGTTTTCAATCGCACCGTGACGCTGAAAGACACATGGGCGAAGATCGAGAAATCGCAAACGGCAAATCCTTGAATAAGAAATTTAAATCCATAATCCTGAACCCCGAACCCTGAATCCTTTAAGGAACCTCACCCATGCCTCTGGTCGTTGTCGGTTCGGTTGCCTTGGACAGCGTGATCACGCCCACTGAGACGCGGGAGAACATACTGGGCGGCTCGGCGGTGTTTTTTTCCTACGCGGCCAGTTATTTCGCCTCGGTGCGGTTGGCCGGCGTGGTAGGCGAGGACTGGCCCTGCGAATATACGAATTTGCTCAAGGCCCGGGGCATCGACACCACCGGATTGCAGATCATCCGCGGCGGCAAGACGTTTCGCTGGAGCGGCAAGTACGCCCCCAACATGAACGACCGCGAAACGCTCGACATCCAGCTAAACGTGATGAACCGTTTCGACCCGGTGCTGCCGGAAAGCTATCGCCGCTGCAAGTTCCTGTTCTTGGCCAACGGTTCCACCAAGCTGCAAATGAAGGTGCTGGACCAGTGCACCGGGCCGTCGCTGGTGGTGGCCGATACCATGGACCTGTGGATCCGCACCGAGCCCAACGAACTGCGGGAGTTGTTCAAGCGCATCGACGGCCTGGTGCTTAACGACAGCGAGGCCCGGCTGCTTACCGGCAACGACAACCTGGTGCAGGCGGGCCACGCGGTCCGCGAGTTGGGACCGAGTTTCGTGGTCATCAAAAAGGGCGAGCACGGCGCGATGTTCTTTAGCAAGCACGAAACTTACGTCCTGCCTGCTTATCCCACGCCGGATGTGATCGATCCTACCGGGGCGGGCGACAGCTTCGCCGGCGGGATGATGGGCTACCTGGCCGAAAAAGACAATTTCGATCCCAAAACCCTCAAAGAAGCCATGGCTTATGGCATTCTCGTGGCCAGTTTTACAGTGGAGGACTTTAGCCTTGAGAGGCTGAAGATCATAGGACGCGAAGATATCGATAAACGTATGGCCGATTATAAACGGATGCTCAGTTTTTAATTGATGAGGGATAAGGGATAAGGGATGAGAGATGAAGGATGAATTTAACCGCTTTCGGTTTCGCTCTGCCCACTGTCAACCGTTCACTGTCCACTGTCCACTATTATGACCCGTACTTTCATTGCCGTTGAAATCGATTCCGCGATTCGGGCAAAGGCCGAGGAATTGATCGATATCCTGCGAGCAGCCGATGCCGACGTGAAATGGGTGGAACCGGAGAATTTGCACCTAACGCTGCAATTCTTGGGCGAAGTCCAGGAGGAACAAATCGCCGACGTTTGCAAGGCCGTGGAACAGGGGGCGGCCCAGGTGCAACCGTTCGATCTGGAGGTCGGCTCCGCAGGGGCCTTTCCAAATCCCAATCGGCCCAGGACCCTGTGGTTCGGCGCCAAAGCGGGCAGCGAGCAGATGGCCGACTTGCATGACAACGTGGCCCTGGAACTGGCCGAGTTGGGCTATCAGGACGAAGACCGGCGATTTCAAACCCATTTGACCCTCGGCCGCACCCGCAGCGGTAAAAACGTCGCCGAATTGGGCCGGTTGCTCAAACAGCACGCCGATTTCTTTGCCGGGCGGATGCGCGTGGAAAAAGTCACCGTCTTTTCCAGCAAGCTTGGACGCGGACGACCGATCTACGAAGTTCTCAGCACCGCTCGACTGGCCGGGAAATAAGGGCTTTGAAGTACAACTACGGCGCCGGCTCCAAGGTGCGGAAGGGATTGTTTTTGTCGTCGGCAATGCGCAAGACGACCGGGCCGGAGAGATTTTCAACCGCGGCGCGAAATTCCTTGGGGGTATTAACCGGCGTGCGCCCGACGTGGGTAATGATCCTGCCCGGTTGCAATCCGGCTTGATGGGCAGAGCTGTTTTCGGCCACTTCTGTTACAATCACGCCTTCGCCTGAAAAAGGCGCCTGGACGGATGACCTAGATTCAGTGTTGGGCATTGTCGATGGATACTCTACACGCAGTCCGCGCCAAAGGGGATCTGTCACAGTAACGATTTTTTTGCCGCGCACCGCGTACTTGGTCAGTTTGGCCTCGACGGTTCGCGGGCGTCCATCGCGAATCACGTTCAGATGGGCGATCGAGTCGGCCGGCAGTTTGCCTACGTTGAGCACGAAAGAATCGGCGTCGTAAACGGGCGTATCGTCAACGGCGGTTATGATGTCGTCGGTTTTCAAGCCGAATTTCGCGGCCGGGGTCCCGGGAATGGTCTGCGCCACGCGAATGCCGTGCATTCCTTTGAGCACCTCGCCGGCGGCCAGGTTTGCCGGCTGCACGCCGAGAAAGCCGTATTCCACTTCGCGGCCTTGCTTCAAGGTTTCCACCGCGCGGCGGAATGTCTGGTCCACGGGAATGGCGTAGCCGGCCGCGGTTTCATAGCCCGACGCCGCTGCCAAAGCCACGCTCAAGCCCACCATCTCGCCTTTAAGATTCAAAAGCGGACCGCCGCTTGTGCCCAGGTTTAATTTGGCGTCGGTCTGGATCAGCGTGCCGAAATGGTGCAAGCTGGTTTTGCCGACCGAATCCGATTGGCCCGGTTCGAGCGGGGCCTTGCGGGCGAGATTCGAAACGATACCCCAGGCCGCGCTCGGTTGCCCGTCGCGTGCAATGGCGTAAGG
This sequence comes from Pirellulales bacterium, assembly GCA_963838495.1. Classification (GTDB taxonomy): domain Bacteria; phylum Planctomycetota; class Planctomycetia; order Pirellulales; family Thermoguttaceae; genus JBEKIK01. The sequence continues at coordinate 389,775 of CAWIRC010000004.1, forward strand.
ATTGCCCAGGGAAATAACGATCTGCCCTTTCTTCAACTCGGCGGCATTGCCAAAGGCGATCGGCACGAGATCGTCGGCCTCGATGGCCAGCACCGCCAAGTCCGAACGGGGATCGGCTGCTTTGATCGATGCCTTATACACCTTGCGTTCGGACGTGGTTACATAATAATCGCTGTCTTCGCCCAATACGTGATAGGCTGTCAAAATCAATCCCCGCCGGTTAACCACCACGCCCGCGCCGTATTCGTTGGGAATGAAGTCCGGATCGGTGGGCAGCGGAACCGTAGACAGAATCAACCGGCGGTCGAATGCATCAGGACGCAATTCCATGCTAAAGGTCTCGCTGGGTGATTCCCTGCGGACCCTAGCAATGGCCACCACCGATTTTTCCGTCCGGGCGATCACATCGACCAGAGTTTTTTCCATCGCCGCGACAGCATCGACTCTAGAGGGAGACTCCTGGGCCAAGGCATGGGCAGTGGCCCCGGCAGTTGCCATCCAAACGACAGCAATAATGCAAAACATATTGCGATACATAAATCGCACCTGGTAGAACATATCAAGCCCACGGGTTGCAACCCGTGGGCTTTACAGACAGTACCGGGTCATCCGTAGACTATTCTACCACATTCTCGGCCTCGCCGGCCGAGGCGACGGAACCGGCTACGGGGACTTCGCCGCTTGTGAGGATTTTTTGCGCAACTCCTCGGTCAGTTTGGGATTTTCGCGCAAGAATTCCCGGGCTTTTTCCCGGCCCTGGCCAAGTTGCATATCACCGTAGCGGAACCAGGTGCCGGTGCGGTTGACTAGCTTGTTGTTCATGGCCAGATCGAGGATGTCGCCCTCGTAACTGATGCCATTGGAGTGCATCATGTCGAACTCGGCCACGCGGAAGGGCGGGGCGACCTTGTTTTTCACCACTTTCGCCCGAACCCGCTGCCCGATCACTTCCTCGCCCTCCTTGATCTGCCCGATGCGGCGGACGTCAATGCGGCAGGAGCTGTAGAATTTCAACGCCCGGCCGCCGGGCGTGGTCTCCGGATTGCCGAACATGACTCCGATCTTTTCGCGGATCTGGTTGATGAAAATCACAGCGGTTTTGCTCTTTGATATTGCCCCGGTGAGCTTGCGGAGTGACTGGCTCATCAGCCGGGCTTGCAGGCCGACGTGCTGGTCGCCGATATCTCCTTCCAATTCCTTCCTGGGCACCAGGGCGGCCACCGAGTCAATCACGATCACGTCCACGGCGTTCGAGCGAATGAGCATTTCCGTGATTTGCATGGCCTCTTCGCCGCAGCCGGGCTGGGATACAAGCAGGGTTTCCAATTCCACGCCGAGTTTTTTCGCCCAGCTTGGATCCAAGGCGTGTTCGGCGTCGATAAAAGCGGCGATGCCGCCCCGCTTTTGGGCATTGGCAATGACGTGCAAGGCCAGGGTGGTTTTGCCGCTGGCCTCGGGCCCGAATATTTCCACCACGCGGCCCGAGGGAATGCCTTGCCCGCCCAAAGCGATATCCAAGGAAAGGCTGCCGGTTGGCACTCCGGCTATCGGGCCGGAGCGATCGACCCCCAGGGGCATGATGGCCCCTTCGCCGAATTCCTTTTCGATTTGTGCGACCGTATTTTTCAATGCCGGATGGGCCTCGAAGAAATCGCCGGCGCCGTCCTTGCCCGTTTTACCCGCCGATTTTCCTTGTGGAACTGTTTTTTTGGCCATGTTTCTATCTTTCGTAAAATAATGTTAATCCGATATTTAATATACACATGAACAGTATATCGACCTGCCTATTGTTCCTGCAATAGCCCCTACAAAAAATCAAGGGACTTCCCCCAAGCTGCCGGATCATCATATCAAAACAATGGGGGTTTTAAAGATAGATGCAATTTCAATTTGACAAAATGCGATAATATGTGTAAAATTATATGTGCACACAGTTATGTGTACACATACAGGAGACTTAGTTATGATGAAAAATATTACACTATCGGCGCCTGAAGAGGTTATCGCAAAGGCTCGGCATTACGCCAAAGCACATAAAAAAACCATAAACCAGCTTATTCGCGAATATCTTGCTGAATTAGTAACAAAACAGGATAGAGAAACACTGTTAGAAGAGTTCGACGAGCTGGTGCGCCAAAATGCTTGTTACCCGGAAGAAGGCTGGCGTTTTAATCGCGCGGAAATATATAAACGGGGCAAAAAAAGTGAGTAAAATTTTCCTTGATACCAACATCCTCGTGTATGTCTTTGACCTACGCGATCCGCAAAAACAAGCCAAGGCCCACGAACTGGTTCGATCGATTATTCATCGCCGTGCAGGTGTTGTTTCCACTCAAGTTTTACAGGAATTTGCATCGGTTGCCTTGACAAAACTCCACCACTCCGTCGAAACTGTACTTCATGAACTAATCGTATTGGAATCTCTTGAAGTGTTTCAGGTTACTCCCAAACTGATCCGTCAAGGCGTGGAATTTTCTGAACGACATAAAATTCATTTTTGGGATGCCATTCTCCTTGCCTCCGCGGAAGAGGCACAGTGCGATCAATTGTACTCCGAAGATTTTCCAGACGGGGCGGTTTACGACAACGTGCGTGTGGTAAATCCGCTGCTTGACATTACCCCTCAAAAGACTCATAATTAATAAAAGGATCCTTAATTCTGTTTGGACTCCAGCCATGAGTACCGACCAATTCAACGAACTTTTGAATGTTTGGGGGCGAATCAAAGATTGGCCGGAAGATATGCGCGTCTCACTGGCTTCGAGAATTCTCTCATCCCTGCAAAACGAGCCAACCTCTCCGCGCAAAACGCTAGCCGATCTAGTCGGTGTATTGTCCGGCGATCAACCCCCGCCCACCGATCAAGATGTTTCTCTCATTGTTGAAGAGGAAAGGATTAAAAAGTTCGGCTGATGCGGGTTCTATTTGATACAAATATCGTATTGGACGTGCTACTTGGGCGAATCCCGTGGCAGGCGGAAGCCGATGTGATATTCGAGGCAGCCCGGCAAGGAAAAATAATAGCCTCGATGACGACGCTTTCTATCGCCAATGTATTTTATGTGGGCCGTCGCCTGGCAGGTTTGGAAAAAGCAATACAAAGCGTGCATGATTGTCTCTCGGCTTTCGATATTCTTCCCGTCGAACGCCGGACATTGGAAGCGGCTCTGCTGTTGCCCGGCCCTGATTTTGAGGACAAGATCCAAATCGCCGCGGCCATCGAAGCCAATCTCGACGGCATTATTACCCGCGATCCCGCAGGATTCGCGGCTTGTCCGATGCCGATTTTCACACCGCAGGAATTGTTAAAGAAACTGGCTGGTTAATTTTCTACTTATTATGCAGGCAATTGCTCATGTGGGATGTCTGATCTACAGAGTTAGCGGTATGTAGCTTCCGACTTTTCTATTTTGATGCTATTAACATTGTAGCCGTTCTCTGCGAGGAACATCTTTAGACTTGATCTATCATCTCTTGCATAGTTCTTTGGGCCTAGATAAATTGTCGTGATAGCACTTTCTGGAAAGGGGAAAGTGAGGTATGGAATAATACGCCCATCGGTAACTCGAAAGCACATCTTTGAAATGCCTACTTCGCTTGGACACTCCCAGTTTGCATCTTCTACATTGAAAGGCAGAAAAATCATCAGCCGAAATTCTTTTTCTTCCTGAAAACCATGGTTTTTGCATGCTCCCGCGAGAATCCAAATGTAGAGAAAAGTTCGAATAACAGGATCGGCATTAACATTTTTTATATCCTGTTGCTTCATATGATCTAGATATTCTTTGATTTGTGTATTTAATAGTTCAATTTGTCTATCTTCATTATATTCTGCTTCTAAAAGTTTCATTGGGCACTTACCACGCTTTTTGTTCAGCCATGACGAAGAAAATCCAATCGCAAATCCTGCACCATCATCTGCATAAGCTCGCCACTGACTAAGTAAATCACCTTCAGCCGAGAAACAGCATGCATATGGAGTAAGCCGCGCTTTATGCATGTGATCAATTAAGAATCGAATATCTCGTTTTTCTGGATCTACTGACAACTCTTTAAGATGTTTTACTGCTTTATCGATGAATCCTAATTGCTCCGCATAATCATTCATGAAATGAACATTATTCAGCCATAACTGTTTGCTCGTCAGAATACCGTGGAAACTGCTAACACCGCAATAATGATAAACTATTTCAGGTATATCCGGGTTATCGTTGGGTACCATAATAACTTTTCCGGCATTGTTGAACAGTAATGATTTACTAATTTCGGCACTCTACCTATTATTCTTCAACAACAATCCTACTCCAACAGGCATCATTGAACAATCTAGCAGTGGCAGACGTCTTTTCACTTAAACAGTGTCTCGATATGATAATAGATTCGATACAAAACAATCACCCTCACCCTAGCCCTCTCCCAGAGGGAGAGGGGACTAAATTACCATGAAATCCAACGAATTGCGCGAAAAATACCTGGCTTTTTTCGAGACCAAGGGCTGCGTCCGCCGGCCGAGCGACGTGCTGGTGCCGCGCTGGGACCCGTCGGTGCTGTTTACGCCGGCGGGGATGAACCAGTTTAAGGACCATTTCCTGGGGCGCTGCAAGCTGGAATTCACCCGGGCCACGACCTGCCAAAAGTGCCTGCGCACGGGCGACATCGACAACGTGGGGCGCACGGCCTACCATCACACGTTTTTCGAGATGCTGGGCAATTTCAGCTTCGGCGACTATTTCAAGCGCGAGGCGATTAACTGGGCCTGGGAATTCCTGACCGACAAAAAGTGGCTCGGGCTCGATCCCAACCACCTTTCGGCCACGGTGTATCTCGACGACGACGAGGCGGCGGGCATCTGGCTAAATGAAATAAAACTTCCGCCCGAGCGCTTGCAGCGCCTGGGCGAGGACGAAAATTTCTGGCCCGCCAACGCCCCCAGCCAAGGCCCCGACGGGGTATGCGGGCCGTGCAGCGAAATTTATTGCAATACCGAATTCGGCTCGGTGGAAATTTGGAACCTGGTGTTCACGCAATTTAACCGCGTGGGCGATCCGCCCCACAATCTCCGCCCCCTGCCTAGCCGCAACATCGACACCGGCATGGGTCTGGAACGCACTGCGGCGGTGTTGCAGGGAGTGGATTCGAATTTTCATATAGACATACTCCGCCCGCTGGTCGAGGCGGCGGGCGAGGTCTGCCATGTAAAATACCAGCCCGAAGGCGAGAACGGCCGACGATTGCGCCGCATCGCCGATCACATCCGGGCCTGCACCTTCGCCATACACGAGAACGTGATCCCGGGACCGAACAAGGAAAAATACGTGATCAAGCGGCTCTTGCGGCGGGCAGTGCTGGACGGGCACCAGATGGGCATGCAGAAGCCGTTTTTACACAAACTGGTGCCCACTGTGGCCGAGTTGATGCGTGAGCCATATCCTGAGTTGACCGAAACCGTAGGAAAGGTCTCCAACGTGATCGAAAAGGAGGAGGCCCATTTTCTTTCGACCATCGACGCCGGATTGGACCGCATCGAGCGGATTTTCGAGGAGATGCACAAGCAGCATCGCGGCAAGGTATCCGGTGCGGAGGCCGCCGACATGTTCCAGACGCACGGTTTCCCGCCCGAGTTGTTCGAAACCCTGGCCGCCGAGCGGAATTTCACCTTCGATTGGCCTGGGTTCCAGGCGGAGATGGAAAAGCACGGCGAAATTTCCGGACCGGCGGAAAAAATCCAGGTCTTTAAGCACGACCCGCTTGAGGCCCTGAAAAAGGCCATGCACGGCAGCACCTTCCTGGGATACGAAACTACTGAAGTTGCCGGCGCAAAAGTTCTGGGCATCATATCAAACGAGCAACTCTGCGACCGTATGGCCGAAGTGGACCACGAGCGGCCGATCATGCTCGTGCTCGATAAAACCCCTTTTTACGGCGAGATGGGCGGGCAGGTGGGCGATAGTGGCGAAATCACCGGCAAGCATTTTAATTTTGAAGTGATCGACACCAAGATCGAAGGGGCTTTTATCCTGCACGTCGGGCACCTGCGCGAAGGGGCTGTCGAACTTGGGGCAATTGTCACGGCCAAGGTCGATGCCGCGCAGGCAAGGCATCCGCCGCGCACATTCGGCAACTCACCTCCTGCATTACGCCCTGCGCAAGCATCTGGGCGAGCACGCCATGCAGCAGGGCTCAAAAGTGGACAACGACCTTCTGCGCTTCGATTTTGCCAATCCTTCGGCGGTCAGCCCGGAAGAGTTGCAGCGGATCGAATTAGAGGTGAACGACAAGGTCATGGCCTGTTTGCCCATCCGTTGGGAAAACATGCCCATTGCCGAGGCCCGAAAGACCGGGGCCATGATGCTCTTCGGCGAAAAGTATCCCGACGTGGTGCGCGTGGTGTCGGCCGGCGAAATCAGCAAGGAACTTTGCGGCGGCACGCACCTGGAAAATACCGGCCAGATCGGCTTCATGAAGATCATCGGCGAAGAAAGCGTGGCGGCGGGCACGCGGCGAATCACCGCACTTACGGGGCGCGGGGCATTGGATTTGACTCAACGCACGCAAGCCATCCTTGCCCGAGCAGCGGGAATATTGAAAGTCTCTGCCGAAAACCTGCCAGAACGCCTGGAATCCATCGGCAAGGAACTGCGGGAATTGAAAAAGAAGGCCGCCGGCCCAAGGACCGAAGGGGCAGGAGTGGAGCAGCTACTGGCGCAAGCGGAGGAAATAGCAGGGGTAAAGGTAATTGCGGCCGAAGTGCCGGGCGGAGCCAATGAACTGCGGCAAATAATCGACCTTTTGCGGCGCAAGACCTCGCCGCTGGCAGTGATGCTGGGCAACAAGAACGACGAAGAAAAAAAGGTGACGCTCATCGCCGCCCTGACGCGCGATTTGGTGGAAAAGAAACTGGACGCGGTGGCCTGGGTTGCGCGGCGTCGAAGATCGTCGGCGGCAGCGGCGGCGGACGGCCCGACATGGCCCAAGCCGGCGGAAAATTCCCGGATAAAATCGGCGAGGCGTTTACGGCGGCGAAAGAAGCGATGAAAAAGATGCTGGAATGACCACCTTAAGGATTTCATTCCGGAGGTCGTATATGAAATTGGAATACGTTCGTGAAGGCGCACCGGAATGCCCGTTAATACGTTTGTTTGATTTTACAGTAGAAGAAGTCGAGCAACTTCGCGAAATAATAAATCAATTGGCGTTAGGAAAGCGTCAGCGGATTGAGATTCACAATTTATCGTGGATAGAATCGATTGGAAATTGCCGTTTGACATTTTTTATGCAAAGTTGGGACCAAGGAGTTGTTAAGAAGAAGGGAAATGATGAAAACAATTTTGAATGCGGCTTTACAACAGCAACTTGGGACAATATTGAAGGATTGGTTGAACCATTCATTAATGGAAGTGGCGGCTTCCAATGGTTAGCCAGTGTTCCAGGGGAGACTGATATTTTGCTTTCTCGCGATGGTCAATGGTAAAATCCTATGTCTAATCCCGAAGGGATTTAATATGACAGCCCAGGGCAACGCCCTGGGTAGCGATGGGAACCCAACAAATTCTAGCTCTGAAAGAGCGGAATAAATATTGTTTTGTCCGGATCCACACAATTATTCCGCCCTTACAGGGCTAGGTAGATAGATGTTTGCCCTTTCACCCAGGGCGTTGCCCTGGGCTACCGCATTTACAGCCCTCCAGGCTGATTGCAGGATAATTGTTGATAGACCAACGCCCTATCAACTTATCAGCATTGCTTATTCGAAGCCGGGTAAAGGCAGAATGGAGGTAGAACGTGGCACAATCACTGGCAAATATACTGGTGCACATTATATTCAGCACGAAGAACCGTGCACCTTTTATAAAACCTGCTATTGAAAAGGAGCTATTTCCATATTTGGCCTCGATTTTCAAGGCCAATCGTTCCCCAGCGCATCTAATAGGCGGAACCGAAGACCACATTCATATAGTTTGTTCGCTGTCAAGAACTATCGCACTTGCCAATTTATTGGAAGAAGCAAAAAAGAGTTCATCGAAATGGGTAAAGACTAAAGGTCCGGAATTTTTAAAATTTGCCTGGCAAAATGGTTACGGGGCCTTTTCCATCGGGCAATCCCAATTAAATGTTGTAAAGAATTACATTGCAGGACAGAAAGAACATCACAAAAAGAAAACATTCCAGGATGAATTTCGCGAGTTTTTACGGAAATACCAAATCCAGTTCGATGAACGATATGTGTGGGACTGATAAATGTTTATCCCATTACACGACGATAATCCCACCCGCCGCACCCCGGTCGTAACATATATTCTGGTGGCGGTTAACGTGCTGGCTTTCATATGGTCCACTCGGCTGACGGACTTACAACAGCAGTTGCTGGTCTACCGCCACGGATTCATCCCGGCACGGATTGCCCAATTATCCACGAAACAGCCCATCGTGGTGCCGATCGAGGAGGTGGTTCACAGCAGTTTCTTCGGATTTTTGCAGGTGCGGCGTCCCTTGCAATTGGATCCCGAGCCGCGCGAAATCTGGTCTTCACTGTTTACCTGCATGTTCCTGCACGGCAGTTGGCTGCACTTGCTGGGCAATATGTGGTTCTTGTATGTTTTCGGCAATAACGTGGAAGATCGGCTGGGGCCATTGCCGTATTTAATTTTGTATTTGGGCGGCGGATTGATCGCCAGTGCATCGCACTGGTTTTTCGAGCCGCATAGCTTGATCCCGGTCATCGGCGCCAGCGGCGCGGTGGCGGTGATACTGGGCGCCTATACGGTCGCCTGGCCCTGGGCCCGGGTGCAGATCCTGGTGTTCCTGTTGATTTTTGTAACCGTGGTCGAGATGCCTGCCTTGATCGTAAATGGCGTGTGGTTCCTTGCACAGCTTATCGCCGGGCAGGAGTCCTTGCGCCGGGCAACCGCCGGGGGCGTTGCCTGGTGGGCTCATGTGGGCGGATTCATCGCCGGCGCATTACTCATGCCCTTGTTTTCCGCGCTTTTCGGCCGGGATCATAAACGCCCGAAATGGTTCGATGAAAGCGAATATTAACGCCCATCCAAAAAGCCTCTATTCCATTATTGATAATGAACTAATTACAAATAATCATCGGCAATTACGCCCTCACCCTAGCCCTCTCCGGGCACCGACCAAAGGTTGGTCGGGAGAGGGGACTTTTTGGATAGGCTATTAGCAAATAATGGTGCAACATGGGCCGAAGAGCCTTGAGAAAACTCGATCCCGCGCTGGATTTGACGGACTATCTTAAGACCTTTGACCAATTACCCAGGCCGTGGAATACCTCGTCGCTATTCGGCCGCGAAGGGCCCTTGCAGGTCGAGGTGGGAACGGGGAAAGGTCTTTTTTTGCGAAATGCCGCCGCCGCTTTGCCGGAAGCCAATTTTCTCGGCTTCGAAATCGCCGCGAAATACGCCGCCTTTGCCGCAGCCGTGCTGGCCAAGCAAAACTTGCACAATGCACTCGTAGTCCAAGCCGATGCCTTGCGGGTATTCCGGGAACTTTTGCCCGACGGCTCGATTCAGGCGGTGCACGTATACTTTCCCGATCCGTGGTGGAAAAGACGGCACAAAAAAAGAAGGGTGATGCGAGAATCGTTTCTCCGCGACGTTGAGCGTACGCTCTCATCCGGCGGCGTCCTGTATTTCTGGACCGACGTGGAAGAATATTTTCATACCACCCTGGAATCGATCGCCGCTTGCACCGCATTGCACGGCCCGCTCCGCACTCCCGAAATCCCCGCCGGGCACGACATGGACTACCGCACCCATTTCGAGCGCCGCATGCGCCAAACGAACGAGCCGGTCTTCAGGGCCGAGTATCTGAAACGGTAATATAAAAAACGCAACCGGCAATTTTCGCGCTTCGATCGGCAAAAAATGCCGTTCCAAGCCGCCTGCTTTTCGGCGATTCTTCCCGGGCTTAGCCGGGGGCCTTTGCTCTAAGTCTATGGCAAACTGTTTCTTCCGCCGCAAATCCCCGTTTATCCCTTTAAGACCCGGGACTTGGCATAGGGCTTGCTGTAATTCCGGCGGCTTATTGTCTTTCAACTTTTTATCATTCGATTGTTTTTTCACGAGCGCCCAATCATGCAAGTCAGCAACGTAATTTCCGGACTGGCCGATCCCACTACTTGGGGGCAAAAAAGCGAAGCCGTCTTAAAAGCCGGTGTAAACGCCGTCAAATTGATCGAACCGCAGGCGCAAGCCGCTCCGGCCGCGCAAAAGGCGACCGTGGAAATACTGCACCAATATGACGTCACCCGCATCACCCCGAATTCATATTTGCAGATGATTCAAAAACTTTACAAGGCCGGCGCGCTTTCGGAAAAAGATTTTCAAGAGCTCTCCGCCCTGCGCGGCGATCTGGAAAAGGCCGGCATGGATCCCGACGAATCCGTAAATCTGCTGGAGTTTTGTTCCGATAAATTGAGCCAGGCACAAAGAAATTTGGGAACCACCTTGGACGAGGCCGGCAGCCAACAGCGCCTTGCTCCGGATATGCACCGCCTGGATTGGATGCAAAAATTCGCCATGATTCAAGCCAATCCGGATGCCGTGGGCCTGGACGTGGCCGGCTGATTATTCCCTCGGCTTGACCCTCTCCGGGCCTCGACGGGTGCCACGCGAAGCGTAGTCGGTTGGTCGGGAAAGGGGATTTTTGCCGGAATTCTTAGAGGTCTTTTTGCCTGAAATAATGCACGGTCATTTTTTTCCCGGGAGGAAACCGTGCCACGTATGTTTCCACCATGTCTCTCATGTGCATGAGAATCCAGGGTTGCGTGCAGTGAAAACCGTTCTTGGTAAACACTACGTCGTCGGCCACGTATACCGCCGCATGTATGGCCTCGTTATCTTCACTCGACAGAAAAACAAGATCGCCCAATTGCGAGGGCTGGGCAATGGCGTAGTAATTCTCCGTAAGTACTTGACGATCGTAAGCCCTTTCGCTCAAACGGTCGTCGATTTGCGTGTTTAACGCGTTGAAAGCCGTCCAGAAACAATCCTGTTTGGGGGCCTGCGGGTCTGAGGAAGGGAAAGGAAAGCTGTAAAGATGGTCGCGCATGAAATGGGGCAAAAGGTAAATGATGCTCATATTCAAGCCCCCTTCCACGCGCTGCAAGGATTTCATCAAGGGAAGGATGTCTTTTCGCCTCCCGCCCACGCCCCAATACCCGGCCAATCCCTCGATATCTGATTCGTCGTCGATCCTGAGCCTCGCCATAAGGGTGGACTTGCGGGAAATGGTTTTCATGAACAGCCGTTTCTCGCTGTCGCCGGGTATGTGACGCAGGGCGGTGTTTTTATCGGCAAACAAAAGAAGTTCGGAACCGTTCCGATAAAGCATGCTCTTCAACAACTTGATCGAAGACGCCGATAGCCCGCTCTCGCCGAGTTGTTTATCTATAGTTTCCGACCGGAACCATACCGGATCCAGTTGGTCATCGTTCTCTGGAAACGCGACCAGGACGGAATAGATATTCGAGCGCGTCTCCGGGCTGAGGCTTAGTATCAGCTCGTCGCCCGGCGTCAGCCAAGTGCCCTCAGCCGCCGAAGTCCAGGCCGAGTCGGACGGAAACTTGTCGATCTGCTCCTGAGAAACGCCCGCCGATTTGAGCAACTCGATTATTTTCTCTTTGTTGCAATCCTTGAAAAACCAGCGACCGGCGCCTGATCGGGACCTGGAATAATGACGAACTCGTCCGGAATGTCGATCATCACCGGCATGTACAGCAAATGTCCCCAAGGCCCGGGATTGGATTCGACCGTATGCCGAGAGTTCGGCGTATCGTATGGAATGGCAGTCGGTCTATTGTTCGGCAAAAACACTCGCGTATAACTCAAGGCCGCCGTGACGATAAGGCAAGGGCTTATAAGCAAAATCGCCAGCACAATCAACATCTTGTGCGACAAATGGATGTGCACCATCGGCAAGGATTCTGCCGATTGCACGATGGATTTGGATTCAGGTGAAGTTTTTGCCACTTTAGAACTTCTGTTGCCGTTGGTGCAACGCGGTGGAGATATTCTCACAGGCTCTGTTCCGATGTACGCATCAACCGATTAAGGTGTGATTGCCGGTCGATGGCTCTAAAATACCCTTCATCTTTAGATTAACATGGAATGTTATGAAATGCTAGAAAAAGACCATATTTTCGGATTGCCAGTCAATAATTCGATCTAATATAAAAAGTCTATATTCCTTGCAAAATGATTTATTAGCATGAAAAGATTCTTAAAAAACAGTTTTTTTATCTTGTGGCGTAGTATCATTCCACCCTTATTGATGTAATTTTTTCCCTTAAGTAGTTTTTGGGTAAAATATCTCCAAAATTGAACCGATTTCGGCCTAAAAGTTACGAAAACAAAAAATTTGTTTGTGGTTCCAGATATTTCTACACGAAACAGGGGGTGCAATGCCAACGATTTTTGGGCATCGTCACTCATCTCTGGCCACGCGGAAGCCAAGATTCACGCACCGGCTTTGCGGCGTATTCCAATTGCGGAAAGATGCCCGGGCCCAAAGCGGAAAACTGTTCCACCCGCCGCCGCGGCGCACGCGGGTTTCACCTCCGTCCGGTCCTGCCGGATCGTCCACGGGCGACTTTGAATAATAGTCCTCGCCATACCAATCCGCGCACCATTCCCATACGTTGCCGTGCATATCGAAGAGCCCGAATTTGTTGGGCGCCTTCCCGCCCACGGCAACCGTAAACTTGATTTTTTCCCCCGGTGCAATTTTCAACTCTTGGACGTGGGGAAAAGTGGTCCTGCCCTTATCGTCCAACGTGCTGGCCACCGCCGCCAGGCCGGCCGGATCATCGCCGTTTTGATACCGCGTCGAGGTTTGCCCGCGGCAGGCGTATTCCCACTGGGCCTCGGTGGGCAAGCGATAAGTTTTTCCTTCCTTGGCGCTGAGCCACCGGCAGAATGCCCCGGCATCGTTCCAAGTTACGTTGAGCACCGGGTGTTCGTCGGATTGCTTGAAGCCCGGATTAAGCCAGTTGAACTCCGGTTTGCGACCCTCGCACTGGCCGGTTTTCGGATTGTAACCCCAGCCGCCCGTGCCGTCGGTTTCGGCCTCGGTCTTGTAGCCCGTATCCTCGACGAATCGCCGGAACTGCCCGACCGTCACCTCGTACTTGCCCAAATAAAACGCCTTGGTAATCCGCACGCGATGCCGAGGATACTCGTCCTTGAAAAATTCCGCCTTCCGCTTGTAAGCCGCAAAGGCCTTGACCAATTCCTCCGCCGACTCCCCTCCGCCCATTATAAACTCACCCGCCGGAATCAGCTCCAGCTTCATGCCGATGGAATTGGCGATCTCCGGCTCTTGCGCCGTTGCTTGAACTTGCCTATCAACCAGTACAAGCGAAGCACAGAGGAAAAATAAAAAAGTGGACATTCTATAAAAATGTGACATTCTACCTACTTTTTCTTCCATTTTTTCTCTTACCGCAATGCTGGACAAGCCAGAAGGGCACCCGCCGTCTATCCATGCCTAAAATCCTACCCTACACGGCACTTTTGAACAAGCCAGCGATGCCATACACCCCGCCCGAATAAGATAATTGCGTACGTCTGGGTCTGAGGGAGTCCGGGCAGGCATCCGCCTAGCCACCCACCCGGAAAAAAGTATAATCAGACTTTCATTACAAGAAAGCCCATAAACTAGTCGCGTGGGCGAATACCTAAGAAATGCTGGTCGCAATTGGATTTGATCAAGTTAAATTATGTCAACAATCATTCGTCTTGTGTGCTACAAAGTCCTGATTCACGGCAGTGAATCACCTTGATTATCAGGAAGATAAAATATGCTTATTAAACAGGTCCTTCTTGCCGTAATGGCTCTGTTTTTGACGGTATCTGTAGGTTACTGCCAATCGAACCAACAAAAACCTGAAATCCAGACGGCCACGGAACATATTAGAGCTTATCAATATACCGTTCCTCGAACAACAGATGACGGTTGGGAAACCGTTGATTTAAGTGCGGAGAACATTAATGCCGGCTTGATCAAAGAATTGTTTGATCGTATCGGCGACAATACTTACAAAAACATTCACGGCGTGCTATTGGTCAAAAACGGAAAACTCATTGTTGAGGAGTATTTCTCGGGCCGCAATAGCGCTGGCCAACCTCAGGCGTTCTCGCGGGACACTCTTCACGAATTGCATTCGGCTACTAAAAGCGTGAATTCTATTTTAATAGGGATTGCAATAGATCAACACCTGATTGCCGATGTTGATGAGAAGATTTCCGTCTTTTTCCCCGATTATGCCGATATATTCACAAACAAGGAAAAGGATGCGATTCGATTGAAGCACTTGCTTTCCATGACGATGGGGCTGTCGTGGGACGAGTGGACGCATCCATATACTGATCCCCGCAACAATGATGCGGCGGGGATGGCCGAGAGCAGCGATTTCTTTCGATATGTTCTGGAAAAACCAGTGGCTATGACTCCCGGCACTAAATTCGTTTATAGCAGTGGAATTTCATTGATGCTGGGCGAAATTATTTACAAAGTCTCCGGATTGCGCGGATAAATTCGCCCAGCGCTATCTTTTTAAGCCGCTTGGCATCGCCAACTTCAATTGGGGAAAAGCCCCCAATGGCGTCGTTAATACTCTGGGAGGTCTTGCGTTGCGGCCGCGTGACATGGCAAAAATCGGTTTCTTGTTTCTAAATGCGGGCCGCTGGCAAGGGAAACAATTAGTGAGCGAAACATGGGTCAAAGAATCGACTAAACAACAATCCGGCGCCAGCCAACTACCGGCTTGGGTTCCAGCCACCGGATATGGATATCAATGGTGGCTTGGCTCATTTCATGTCGGCAATCGGGATGTCGGATGGTATGGTGCGCTTGGTAGAGGCGGACAATACATGCTTATTTTCCCGGAATTGCAAATGATTGCCGTATTCACTGGGTGGAATGATAATGCACTGGGAGAACAACCAATAAATATGTTGCAACAATATATTCTACCCGCAGTAATACGGCCATTTCCAGACAAATAATCGGCCGCACACGTGCCACTACTACCTGGACAAGCAGTGCTGTGATGGAGGGATAAAGACGTAAATGAATATTGGAAATATTCTATTTTTATCGAAGATGCTTCCTTTTAACGCAACGGCTTTACGCGACAGCTAATGTGCCGCTTGCGTTGCCGTTTCATACGTCCGGCCGGCGACGTTGTTGCGGTAGTTCTCCATGGCGATTTGCGATAGATGCTGGCCGCAGGGGGTGGGATATTCGCCGGTGATGCAGGCGCGGCAGAGATGATTGGCGTCCAGGCCGATGGCCCGGGCGATGGCGTCGACGGGCAGGTAGCGGAGCGAATCGGCGCCGAGCTGGGCCGCCATTTCGGCCTCGATCTGCGGGTGAGATCGGCTCGCCCTTGAGAAAATTCGGGGCGAAAAGTTCGCTCACCGTCGACATGTCGATGCCGTAAAAACACGGTGCGATAATGGGCGGGCAGGCCACGCGGACGTGGATTTCCCTGGGCCGGCCCAGTTGCCGAATCCGCTGCAAAAGCACGCGCAAGCGTCGTGGCCCGGACGATCGAATCCTCGACCAAAATCACCCGCTTGCCTTCCAGCACTTCGCCGAGCGGCGTGTATTTCGTTTCGGCCTTGCGCTTGCGGTCGCCGCTGCCTTCGATGAACGTCCGGCCGCTGTAGCGATTGCGGATCAGCCCTTCCACGCAGGGGATTTTCAAGGCGTAGGCCATGGCGTCGGCCGCGGCCTTGCTGGTATCGGGCACGGGCACGACCACCGTGTCGGAATCGATGGGCAGCGTTTCCAGCCGGGCCAACTCCTCGCCCAGCGCCTTGCGCGACAAGTACACGCTCGCTCGTCGAGCGTGCTGGCCACGTTGGCGAAGTAGATCCACTCGAAGAAGCAATGGGCGTGGCGCGGGCTGGCGGCGAATTGCTGGAGTTCCAGTTCCCCGTCGGTAATGATGATCGGCGTGCCCGGGCGGCACCGATTTGATCCGCTCCGGCGCGAAGCCCAGGTTCAGCAGGGCCACGCTTTCGCTGGCGGCGGCAAACAGCGGCCCCTCCACCGCGTAGCACAGCGGCTTGATGCCCAGCGGATCGCGGGCGACCATCATGTCGCCCAGGGCGTCGAGAAACACGAGGCTGTAGGCCCCGTCGAATTTCCGCGCGAAATGCCGGCACACGTCTATAAGCGGCGGCCGATCGTCCGTCGACAAGGCCGCGCAGATCTGGTGCATGAAGATTTCGGTGTCGGTTTCGCGGGCGAGATGGTTGTCGTCGTCGTCCAGCAATTCCTCGCGGAGTTCCATGTAGTTGGCCAACTGGCCGTTGAAGGCGAAGCTGAACCACTTGTGTTTTTTGATGTGGTGGCGCTCGAAAGGCTGGGCGTAACTGCGGTCGTCGGTGCCGCAGGTGGCGTAGCGGACGTGCCCGATCGCCGCCCGGCCCGCGTATTCCCGCATGATCGCTTCGTACTTGCCGCGATGGCTGAGGCGAAAGACCTCGTTCACGCTGCCCACGTCCTTGTAGGTGTCGATGATTTGGTTCCGGCGGGGATTATACGTGGTCATGCCCGCCGCCAGTTGCCCGCGGTTCTGGATGTCCAGCAACATCCGCGGCATGAGCCGGGAAATTTCTTCCGGGCCCTGCTCGGGACACAAGGGGCTTTTGCCCTTGCCCGGCAGGTGATAGATCGCGGCAACGCCGCATTCTTCGTGCAATTCGCTCATAAAGATCCCCGCTTGTTCCAGTGACAAAATTCATTCTACGGGTAAAAAGAATTTCCACAATTGACCATAATGGGGGGCATAGAATTAATATCTTGCCCTCAAAGTAGCCTGCAGGGTATTATGAGGGATGAAATGTTGAAAAAAGCCCGGACTGGTTTTGTTTGTACCTTGACGGCCTGTTTCGCATTTATTGCGATGATGGGCGAGGGACTGCATTTCTTGCCCGGGATGGGCCATTCCTGCTGCCATACCCTCGATTGCCTTGATTATTGCCATTTTTGCGCCGAGCCGGACGGCCCCTCTCTGCCTTGTTCCCAAACGGTCTCTCATTCAGGCCACAACACCGGCGCCGTAGGCAATGCCGCCGTTTGCCCGGTGTGCATGTTTTTATCGCTGGCCAAGATGTGCCTGCCGGCGGAATCTGCGGCCAGCGAGTGTGCGCCTATCGTCCATCGCTTGGCGGTTTGCTCACCGCTTCTGCAAAGCCGATTCTTCGGTTCTTATCTATCGCGCGCTCCTCCCTGCGACTTGCCGCAAATGTAGTTGTCCATCTTTGTTGATGCGACATTCTAAATCAATCGCAGAATTTACTTCTAATCGGAGGATTATGATATGTTCCGACGCTGTGCATTTACGCTGGTCGAATTGTTGGTAGTGATCGCCATTATCGGCATTTTGATAGCACTTTTGTTGCCGGCGATTCAATCTGCCCGGGAATCGGCCCGGCGCATGTCCTGTTGCAATAATCTCAAACAAATCGGCCTGGCCCTGAATTTGTATTACAACACCAACAATAAGCTCCCCGCAGGGTGGACTGCTTATGACCCTCAGACCCATTTGCCTTATCCGCTGGGCGAGCCGGGTTGGAGTTGGGCCTCCAGGATTTTGCCCTTTATGGAGTTAAACAGCCTCGCCAAGAATTTGATCCACTATAATTTGTCCATTTCCGATCCGGCCAACCAGAATGCCCGACTCACGCAAATAGCCGAATTCCGCTGCCCGTCCGATTCGTCCCCGCAAACCATCGTCGATCCTGAAGATCCGGCGCAAACGGAAATGGCCGTGGGAAATTACGTGGGCGTGTTCGGCACGCAAAACATACACCAGGCCGAATCCATGACTGTTGGACAACAATGTACAAGCGATGGCGTTTTTTACCACAATAGCGCGGTCTCCTATAAAGACATCAAAGATGGCACTAGCCATACCCTTGCCATAGGCGAACGTACTTTCTTCATTACTCCACAATATCAACCAGGCATGGATCTGGGTCTATCCACTTGGGTAGGCGCGCCTGCAAACGACGGTTGCGGGCCGGGCTTGGTCCTGGGCACCGGCGCTTACACCCCAAACACCCGCCAGGACGATCTCCACAATTTCTCCAGCCGTCATCCGACCGGAACTAATTTCGCATTGGCGGACGGCTCCGTCCGGTTCATAAGTCAAGAGCTGGACGATCAATTTTTCCGCGCCCTTTGCACCATGGCCGCCGGCGACAGCACCGGGGACGCATTGATAGGGCAGTAATGTTTTTTGCGCGGCTGGGACTATGCCCCCAGGTTTCTTGCACCTGGATGATGGGAATAATATGTTTTATTCTTTCCACCCTTTCATTTCCGGATACAATGTATATGTCATGTGTGAATGAATAATCTGGGGACGCAAACTATGTCCGCCGCTGCCGCCACTGCCGCCGTTGCTGAAAAACCTGCTACCCTTGCCGGGCTTCGCCAATCCGGGTGGGTATCGAAGCCTGTAAAGCGGGAGATATACTATAATTTCCTGCGGATGCTCAGCGCCGGCGAGTCTCTTTTTCCCGGCATCATCGGCTACGACGCCACGGTCATTCCCGAAATCAACCTCGGTTTGATCGCCCAGCACGATTTGCTGTTTCTCGGCGAAAAGGGACAGGCCAAAAGCCGGCTGATGCGGCTTTTGATCCGCTTTTTAGATCCATACCTGCCGTATCTCGACATTCCCGGCTGTCCGGTACACGAAGATCCATATAAACCAATCACCGCCCAAGGCCGAAACCTGGTCCAAAACACGCCCGAAGATCGAATCCCCATCGCCTGGTGGCCGCGCGAAGACCGTTACGCCGAGCGATTGGCCCCGGGTACGAAGTTCGCCGACGTGATCGGCGAGATCGATCCGGCGAAACTTGCCGGTGGCGTGAGCATGTCGGCCGAAGAGGCCTTGCATTTCGGGCTCATTCCCCGCATGCACCGCGGCCTGTTCGCCGTCAACGAACTGCCCGAACTGGACGAACTCGTGCAGGTCGGGTTGTTCAACATCCTCGAAGAGCGGGACGTGCAAATCCGCGGCTATCCCATCCGCTTCGACATCGACGTGCTCATCCTGTTCTCGGCCAATCCGGCCACTTTCAACCGCAGCGGCAAGGTGATTCCGCAGTTGAAGGATCGCATCGGCACAGTGATCCACACGCATTATCCGCTTACCAGGCAGTTGGGCATCGAGATCATGGAGCAGGAGGCCAAAGTGGAACTGGACGGCGATTTTCCCGTTTTTGTGCCTTACTTCATGCGCGAGATTATCGAACAGATGAGCGTCGCCGCCCGGCGGAGCAAATACATCGATCAGCAGTCGGGCGTAAGCGCCAGGTTCAGCATCGCCAATTACCGCACCATGGTGGCCAGCGCCCGGCAGCGCGCCGCCGTTTTGGGAGAGCGTCCGGCCGTGCCGCGCATTAGCGACCTAGGACATCTATATTCATCGTCGCTGGGCAAGTTGGAGCTCGACTTGATGAGCAGCCACCAGATGACCGAACGCCAGGTCGTGGACGCCATCCAAGCCGAGGCCATCCGCGACGTGTTCGGCGAATACGTCGACCGCCACGGCCTGGCCGAGATCGCCGAGATATTTTCCAAAGGCGTGAAAATCGAGGTCGGCGACATGCTGCCCTCCAGCGCCTATGCCGAGCGACTGAAGCACATCCCGCCGGCCTGGGAAAAAGCCTTCGAGGTTAGCGCCTCCAGCGACGCCGCGGTACGGGCATCGTGCTTGGAATTCGTCCTGGCGGGCCTGTACGCCACCGAGCAAATTTCCCGCGCACAACGCCACGGCCGGATAATCTATGAAATCCCGTAGTAAGAATACTCCATTGCGCACATTTAGCCCCCGGAGAATACACCGGGGGCCTTGCGGTCGTTCAATTTGCATTTTGCAATTTGCATTTTTCAATTTGCGATAGAAGATTATGGAATCGCGAAATCATCCCGGCGGCATCATACATACTTATCAGAAGTACGATCCGCAGAATTTGCCCAGCCCGCTTGCCCCGCAGCCGGACGTGCTTTCCGGGGCCTTCGAGCACATGCTGGCCTACGGCGACCTCAGCGAACTGAGCGAAGAGGAGTTGGCCCGCGCAGTCCGCCTCGATCCCAGCCAGATCGCCGGCCTTGGCCCCAGCCTCGACTCGCTCATGGAACTCTTGCGCCAGAGAAAGAAAAAGATCCTGGAAACATACGAAACCGAACGCGTGCAGGATGCGGCGGCCAAAAGGTATCACACTTTCGGCCAAAAAATCCAGCCGCCTTCTAAACTCAAAGGACCTTTTCTCGAAGCCCTCAATAACGAGCAATTATACGACCTGGAACGGATCTGGTATCAGGCCGATCGGCAGCACAAGGATTTCGCCCGGCAGCTTGTGCACTTGATCGACCGGCTGGGCGACAAATACCAGGTCGATATCTTGGCCGGCAAGTACCAGTTCACCGGCCGAGTCGCAATGACTATTCCCCAGGCATTGGAAATCAAGCGCGAGCTGGAAGAGATCGATCGATTATTAAAACAACTCGAAGAGGCCGCCAAAAACGCCCAGATCGGCGTGATCGACCTCGATGCCCTCTCCGAATTCGCCGAGCCGGACGACATGGAAAAGCTCAGCCAGTTCGCCCGGCAGATCGAGCAGTATCTTCGCGATTTGGCCGAGCGCCAAGGCCTGGAAAAAAGCGACCAGGGATACCGGCTTACACCCAAGGCGTACCGGCTTTTTCAGGGCCGACTGCTGGACCGCATCTTCAGCAACTTGGAAGCCTCGCGCACGGGCAGGCATCAAGGCCCGGTCACCGGCGAGGGCGCGGTCGAACTGGAGCGGACAAAACCCTACGAGTTCGGCGATTCCTTGACCAACATGGATATTCCCGGTTCGATGATTAACGCCATGATCCGAGAACATGCAGAGCATGCCCGTGGCATGGTGCCCGATGGCTCCCGGCCCGGTTTGCCAATCAAGTTAAAGACCGAGGATATTGTCATCCACCGCACCCGCAACACGCCAAAATGCGCGACCGTGGTTTTGCTCGACATGAGCGGGTCGATGCGTTACGAGGGGCTTTATATCAACGTCAAGCGCATGGGCCTGGCCCTGGACGGGCTCATTCGCCGCGAATATCCCGGCGATTTCCTGCAATTCGTGGAACTTTTCACCGTCGCCAAACTGTGTCATCCGGGCGAGATCGTCAAACTCATGCCCAAGCCGGTAACGATCAGCGATTATGTCGTGCGGTTTCGGGCCGACATGAGCGACCCGGATATTAGCGAAATGCTCCTGCCGCAGCACTTCACCAACATTCAACATGGGCTGCAACTCGCCCGGCAGATGCTTGCCACCCAGGACACGCCCAACCGCCGCGTGATCCTGATCACCGACGGTCTGCCCACCGCGCATTTCGAGGGCAAGTATCTGTACCTGCTTTATCCGCCCGACAAGCGGACCGAGGAAGCCACGATGCGCGAAGGCCGGCTTTGCAAGCGCGAGGGCATCACAATCAATATTTTTCTCTTGCCCACTTGGATGCAATCCAGCGAGGACGTGCACTTCGCCTACCGCCTGGCCGAAATGACCGCCGGCAAGGTCTTTTTCACCGCCGGCCGCGATTTGGAACGCTACGTAGTCTGGGACTATCTAAACCGCCGCCGCGAAATCGTGGCATAATTGAGGGTTCAGGGTTCAGGGTTTAGGGTTCAGGATTCTGGGTTCAGAGTTCAGTCCCGGAGGGACGGCATCATGTAGCCAGGGGCGTGAGCCCCTGGGACAGATCGACACAACCCACAAAAGCCCCGTAGGGACATTCGATAATAGCCCAGCGATTCATCGCTGGGTGGACGAGCCATAAAAACCCCTGTCCATCCCGTAGGGACGATTGAAATTGCTTGTCTTGTTATGCCATTATTTTTTCGTTACAATCTCAAAATATATAGATTATCACTCGGCCAATACATTAGCCTTTTGTTGGATATCTCCAATGCATGAAGAGCGAATCCAGTTATTAACCGAATTCGTTTCCTGGACCACCCAACATATCAAGGGCGACGAGAAAGGCGAAGCCCAAATCTTTCTCGATCATCTCTTTGCCGCTTTTGGTCGTAAGGGAGTCAAGGAAGCCGGCGCCACGCTCGAAATGCGCATCAAAAAAGCCGATAACCGCGGTACTGCTTTTGCCGATTTGGTGTTGAAGCCAATTGTGCTGGTCGAAATGAAACGCCGCAGCGAAGACCTCTCCCGTCATTATCGGCAAGCCTTCGATTATTGGACTCGCTTGGTTCCCGGCCGCCCGCGCTATGTTGTATTATGCAATTTCGACGAATTTTGGATCTATGATTTTGAGACCCAAATGGATTCCCCCGTCGATTGTCTACCTTTGAATGAACTCCCACAGAATTGGGGCCCGTTAGCATTCTTGTTTCCAACCGACGAGCGCCCGGTCTTTGGAAATGACCATGAAGCCGTCACACGCAATGCCGCTGATCGCCTTGCAGTATGTTTTAACAAGCTTATCAGCAGAAAAGTAGATCGCGCGGAAGCCCAGCGATTCATCCTGCAAATTCTAGTTGCTCTGTTCTCCGAGGACATTGGTCTTTTGGAGCCGTATACACTCACAAAGTTACTTGAAGAATGCAAAGAGCCAACCGATAGCTATGACCTCCTCGGCGGCCTGTTCGAGGCCATGAACAATCCAAATGGGAACCTAGGCGGACGCTTCAAAGGTGTGGATTACTTTAACGGCGGGCTTTTTGTTAAACCTGCCCGCCTCGAACTTTATCTCGACGAAATTGCCCAACTCCGCCAAGCTGCCACATCAAAATGGTCGATGGTCAGCCCCGAAATCTTTGGCGTCCTCTTTGAACATTCCATGAATAAGGACGAACGCCATGCCTTTGGAGCATATTTCACCAGTCCGGTAGATATAATGAAAATCGTCGGGCCAACCATTGTCGAACCTTGGCGCGAGCAAATTGAAAATGCGACCACACTCGGCCGATTAAATGATTTGCTCCAGCGGATGCACGAATTCAAGGTTCTAGACCCCGCCTGTGGTTCAGGCAATTTTCTCTATATTGCGTACCGCGAATTGAAACGCCTCGAAGCCCGAATCTTTGAACGCATCGCCGAAATCTCGAAAAGCGCTCATCCCGCCCAGCGCCGTTTTGGTTTTGTAACAGCCGAAAATTTTTACGGTATCGATATCAACGCATTTGCCGTCGAATTGGCAAAAGTCACTTTAATGATTGGCCGAAAACTAGCTATCGACGAATTGCACATCACTGCCGAACACGCCCTGCCGTTAAGCAACCTCGATGCTAATTTCATGGCTTGCGATGCACTAATGGACAATGCAGGCAACCCGCGCCAATGGCCGAAGGTTGATGCAATTATCGGCAATCCGCCTTTCCTAGGCGCAAAAAAACTTAAACCAGAGCATGGACCTGATTATGTAAACAAAATCCGCAAACTCTACCCGGAGGTGCCGGGCATGGCCGACTTCTGCGTCAATTGGATCCGTAAGGCCCACGACTGTCTGCGTTATTGTACGCCCGAAGATCGCTTAACAGGCCGTGCTGGCTTGGTCGGAACGCAGAACATCCGCAATAACCAATCACGCGTGGGCGGGCTGGACTATGTCGTAAAAAATGGCACGATTATCGAGGCTGTGGAAAATCAACCTTGGTCCGGCGAAGCCAATGTCCATGTATCTATCGTTAATTGGGTCAAAACACAAGATCCAAAACTTCTGCCAGCAAAACGTCGTTTATGGTACAAAGTCGATCCATCCTTGCCGCTGTTCGATGAAATTCCAATTAAACGCGGCCGTCGCGCAACAACAGTTGCGGGTAAGCGGAAAGGCGTCAGAAAGGATAAGTCGTTTGAGATTGCTTTTCGTGATTGTAAACATATTAATTCGGCATTGTCGGATGAGATAGACCTGTCCGGTGCAAAAGTTTTGAATATAAATGCGGGGGTAAGCTATACGGGACAGTACCCACGTCATTCTGGATTTATGCTTAAAAATGATGAAGCACAATCATTTATACGAAATGATAAAAGTAATCGAAAAGTCGTATGGCCGTTCTTTGTTGGTGCGGAAATGCTGACAATGTCTTCACCGAAACGATGGGTAATTGATTTTCAGACTATGTCAGTAATAGTGGCCAAATCTTATGATCTTCCATATGCGCATATACAAAAATTTGTTTTACCTTACATAACAAAGAAAGCAAAGACAGAGCAAATAAAGACAGGTAGATCAACCGGCCAAGATCAAAATTGGCTGAATACATGGTGGCAACATTTTCGTCCGCGTCCTGAACTGATTGAAAAACTTACGAAACTGAAAAGATTTATTGTATGTTCCAGAGTAACAAAATGCCCTATATTTGTATTTTTATCTACGCAAATTAGACCTGGAGATGCGCTTTCCTGCTTTGCCATTTCTGATGACTATAGCTTCGGCATTCTTCAATCCGATATTCATTGGCGATGGTTTGTTGCTAAATGCTCAAAACTTAAGTCAGACTTTCGATATACACCAGAATCAGTTTTTGATACATTTCCTTGGCCTCAATCGCCAACAAGGAAGCAAATTGATGCAGTGGCAGAAGCAGGACGGGAAGTGCGGCGTGTGCGGACTGAATCGCTTGGCAAAATCCGTGGCGGGCTGCGCAATCTATAAGACTCTCGAACTCCCGGGTAAAAATCCTTTGAAAGACGCACATGCCGCTCTTGATGAGGCCGTGCTCGCGGCCTATGGCTTTTCGCCTAATAAAGATTTACTTTCCCAACTCTTGGCGCTTAACCTAGAAGTTGCTGCACGAATTGATGCAGGTCAAATCGTCACTGCTCCAGGTATCCCTCCCGGTTATCCCGATCCATCGCATCTAGTCACGACTGATTGTGTGCGGGCCAAAGATCAGTAATCGGGCGAGAAATCACAACTAATTTACATCACTGCAATTGCACCGTAGCGCGACAGCAATTGCACACCGATTAAAGATAGGTGCGTTTCAAGCACCCTAGCGGATCGGGCCGGGGTCGCGGTTGCCGATTTGGCTTTGGTCGGAGGCGGGCGGGGTGGCCGGGGCGGCGGCGGGGACGTAGGGATAGGTGGGAGTGTATGTGGGAGGAGCGATGACGGTCGGATTGGATGTGGGCTGGCTGGCAACGATGGACGGATTCGTGGCGGCTTGCAGGGCCGAGATTCTTGAGGCCACTTGCGGCTGGTGGCCATCGTACCAGAACGATCGCTGGTAATTGGCCAGGGCCTGGGCCGGGTCGCCCGAGTCTTCGCGGATCTTTCCCAGGGCGGCCAGTGCGCGGGGATTGTCGGGCTGGATTGTGAGTGCTTCGACGAGGTGTTCTTTTGCCGAGTTGCGGTCGCCGAACTCTTCCCACAAGCGGGCCAGTTCGATCCTGGCGTCGGCCGAGGTGGGCTGCTGGCTCACCCAGCCGTCGACCAGGCGGAATGCCTCTTGCGTGCGACCTTGTTCGGCCAGCAAAACGGCCAGGCCGCGATAGCACTCGGCGTGATTGTTGTTGCGGTCCAGGCAAAGGTTGTAATAGGTTTCGGCCTTTTGCAGGTCGCTCTGGGAGTTGTTCATCTTTCCCAGGCGATGGTATGTTGCGGCCTGGTTGTAATAAGCGTCGGCGTTGGCGGCGTCGGCGTAGGAGGCCTCCTGGAATTGATGCAGGGCCTGATCGTATTGCGATTGTTGGAAAAGCTTCACGCCCTCGGCGTTTCGACCCGAGGCCACAACGCTGCCGCAGCCGGAGAGCAAAAGCGGCAATCCGGCGAGAATCAGCACTGCGACGGGAGGCAAATGCGATTTGCTCATGTCGTTGAAGCCTCGCGTTGGCTTGCAATCAGGTTTTGAAAAGATAAAGCGGCGCGCAAAACACGCCGGCCCACAGTAATAGGAAGCGGAAGGATAACCATCCACCCGGCGCAGTGCAAGACGGAAATTACCTGAAATAGAAGAAAGCTGGCAAAGCTAGCAATGGATTAATTATAACCGCGGAAAACCGGAAGAGACGCAAACCAGAAAACTACGCAATTGTCGGCGGTCTTCGCCCGCCGTCACTTTCGCCATCGTGCAGATTCATTTAAAACGTCGCCAGGGGCGGGACAATATCGGGCATTAGGGTGGGTTCGATAATAGGCGGCGGCATTGGGGCTACACGCTTATCATAACCCAGTTTCAGCAGGACCTCCAGCACCTCGCTGCAAGTGGGAAACATCCGTCCGCTTGCCCGCTTGTACTGTTCCATGGCGTTCATGAACTCGATTTCAGCGGGAGTATAATCCCGCTCGCAAGTGGTGGGATCGATTTGCCGCCGCCGATTCACTTTTGCCCGGCGCTCGCACACGCGATGGTCAACGGCAACCGGTATGTTCTTTTGACGCCGCTCCTCGCCTCTGCGGCGATCCTGTCCTTGGCTGTTGCGGCGATCAATAATAAATCCCTTGCGCAGATCTTTGAACTGGGCATGTTCCTCATGAGGTTTGGCCGGCTTTTTCCCGATTCCCGCCTTTTTGGCCTTGCCCGTTTTTACATTTGTTTTTTTGCTCTTCAGCACGGCTTTAGTCTCCCCAGGCAAAACCCCGGTGTGTTCACCGGGAGCTAAATGGTAACTGATGACATTTCAACGAGAAAGAATACATCAGCGTTGTCAATGGACATCGAAAAAACAGCCGGGTAAAGTCCATCATTTAAGAAAAATGGGGAATTGTAACAATATTTCCGCGTTGTAGGGAAATTAGCAGATAGGCAAATATTACAAGCATGCTATTGATAAGAATTGAATTGCATGCCCGTAAAAGCGGAAAACCCGGCATTACCCGCATGACAAAAACCGGCACGGCAAAAAGCTGCAACCAAACCCCCGGTGTGTTCAGCAGTGGCTATTGGAAGCGAGAATAGTAATGTCTTTATCAAACATTGAGAGAAACCTGTTTTCCGGCGGTCGTTGACCGCCGGCTAATGACAATACTTTTCCAGGAATTAATAAATGTCGCATTTGACGCGCATAAATGTGTTTGAATGACGAGACAAAATTCTGGAGCCATCTGCCCATGGCCTACTGCCTGTCGGCGATGTCGCGACAGATGTCGCGGAGTTCGGGCAAGGAGACGTCTTCCAGCCGTTTGCCGCGCAGGTCCAGGCATTCGTTGATTTTAACCGCGGTTTCCTGCATCAAGGCGTGGGAAGATTTGCTTCCGCCCCAGAGCAGGAAGTTTTTTCCCCGTGTAACTCTGGTTTGCCCGTCGTCGTTATCGAAGGCCAGGCCCAGCAAGGCGGCCGATTTTTTAGATTTCTGGGAAGCTCTCACCGTTGAATCTCTGGAAATCGCAGGAAATCGACTGTTGATTTAAGGCTTTTTACGATTGAAAAAATGCCTGAGAGTGTCGTTGGCTGCGTCTCGACTGTCTTGAGTCGAGGGTTTTTTGGGGTGTTCGAATCGGCTGGGGGTTTTGGCGGGGGGTTTTTTATCTTCTTTTTTGGCAGCGGGTTCGAGATTTGGGGGGACAAGGTGAATTGTCGTAGTATCGGACGGTTTATGCCCGGTGGCATGCGTGTCTCTTAAAGTGTCGTGCGGAGGGGCGGGTTCGCTCGACTGGACTTTATCGTCTTCCAGCCATCGGGTAATGTCGAGATCGTCCTCTTTGGACGCGGTTGTTTGAACCGTTCTGGCGGCCGCCTCTTGAATTGTGTGCACCTTGGGCTTGATCTTTCCGCCCACGCTGACGGCCAATTGGACTTCGAATTCCAGCACGCCTACTTTAAGCCGATCGCCGTTTTTCAACTCGCGCTCAGTGGTGACTTGTTCGTCGTTGACGAACGTGTGGTTTGTACTTTTGAAGTCCACGACCGTGACCCGGCCTTCTTGCAGGCGGATTGCGCAATGCTTGCGGCTGACGCGGTCGCTGGAGGGGCGCAAGTGACACTCTTCGCTGCGCCCGATCAAGAATTCGGGCCCTGTGACAGGGATTTCCCGGCCCTGATTTTTTCCGCCCAGCACTACGAGTTTCACTTCCATGGCGTCGCCTTCGCTTGCCGATATTGCACATCTCACACGATTAGAACTAAAACCCGGGACAAAGAAAAGCCCGGCTTGCACTTATTGCATCGAATCGCCCGCACGTTTTGCCTCAATCCATTCCGGTAAACGCTGCGAAATTTCGATATTTGCATGCTCCTTGATAGTAACAAGTTTATGGCAAAGAGTCAAAATACTTTTACCTCATTGTGAATAAAGGACGTTTCCGCATGCACTATAAGGGGGGAAAGGACGTAAAATGTTCCCCTTTTTTCCCGCGTAGCCTGCCTCCGCGATTCTCTGTCCATTGGCTTGAACCGTATTTTTCCCCGGCTAATACCTCGGCTCGATGCTTTTCGCAGTCGCTTAGAATTCCCGGCTCAAGGTGCAGCGAAAAAGCATTTGTTAATTTGGTCATCCAGGCGTGGATTAATTGATCGAAAGATATTTTCAATGCCGCCGCCTCGGCAAGTCCGGGCAATTCGGGAGCGGCAATAGAACGGCCCAATAGCACGCTGCCGTGCTGCAAGACCGCGCCGCGGCGGCGGCGCTGGGCGCTGCCGGCAATCTTCACCTCAGAAAGCAGTACGTCGCCCGGGGAGCGGCGCTGGAAACAAAGAAAAGGTTCTATATGACCAATTCCCCTGCCTTTGCCTTGGAAGAGCGATGCATTTATTCCAAGGCCGGCCAAGGCCTCGATCAGCGCCGTGTGCACGGTTTCGTAAAGCGCAACATCTCTTAGGGCCAGACGATTGCCCGGGGGAACGGCAAAACTGTAAGTTATTTCGCGGTCGTGCAAGATGGCCCCGCCGCCGCTTGCGCGACGCACCGCGGGGCAATTCCGGCTGGCTTCGTGTCGCCGGCGATCCTCGTACGGCTGGAAGTATCCCAGCGATAGCGTGGGCTCGAGCCAGCGATAGAACCGCAATGATAATCGCTCGCCATCCGCCGCCGATTCAAGCAATGCCTCGTCCAGGGCCATGTTCCAACTTCCCGGCGCCGGCGGATCGATGAATAATCGGCACAGCATTTTATTTTTTCCACCTTAAAACCGGATTGCGTGCGGCCAGGACTTCATCGGGGCGGCTTATCGGCGTAGTGTGCGGGGCTTCGTGCAAAAGATCGTACGGCTCCTCGGTAATGTGAAACAAGGCCTCGGCAAAGGCGTCCAGCGTAGAGCGGCTCTCGGTTTCGGTCGGCTCGATCATCAGGGCCTCGCGCACGATGAGGGGGAAATACACGGTCGGGGCGTGGAAACCGTAATCCAACAAACGTTTGCCGATGTCCAATGCGCTCACCTCGCGGTCGGCCTTGAGTTTCGCTGCCGTGGCCACAAACTCGTGCATGCACCTATCGCCCTTGGGCACGGTTAGAAAATGCTTTATTTTCGCCAGCAGATAGTTGGCGTTAAGCACGGCGTTTTCGGCCACGCGCCTAAGCCCGTCCGGCCCGTGCGTGCGGATATAGCAGTACATGCGGACCAGCACGCCCACGCTGCCTAAGAAACTTCGCACACGGCCGATCGACTTGGGGCGGTCGTAGTCCAGGCGATAACCATTGCCGTCCTTGACCACGACGGGAACTGGCAAATACGGCCTGAGTTTTTCGCACACGGCGATGGGGCCCGCGCCGGCCCGCCGCCGCCGTGCGGGCCGCTGAACGTCTTGTGCGGATTATAGTGCATCAGGTCAGTGCCGAAATCGCCGGGCCGGGTAATGCCAAGAATGGCGTTCATATTCGCGCCATCAAGATACACCAGCCCGCCAGCGTCGTGGACCATTTTGGCGATTTTTGCGATTTGCCCGTCGAAAAGCCCCAGCGTGTTTGGATTGGTGATCATGAACACGGCGGTTTTGTTATCTAGCTTGGCCGCCAGGTCGGCGAGATCGACCAGGCCCGCGGCGTTGCTGTTTACGAGCAGGACGTTGAAATTGGCCATGGCCGCGCTGGCCGGGTTGGTGCCGTGGGCCGCGTCGGGGATGAGCACGGTGGTGCGTTTTTCGCCGATGTCGCGAAAATAGGCCGCCGCCACCAGCAGGGCCGTCATTTCTCCGTGGGCCCCTGCCGCCGGTTGCAGCGAAACTGCCGGCAAACCGGCGATCTCGCCCAGCATGTGCTGACATTGATGCAGGAGAAACAAAAGCCCTTGCACCGTCGATTCCGGCTGATATGGATGCAGATCGACCATTCCCGGCATGTTTGCCAGGCGCTCGTTCCGCTTGGGATTGTATTTCATCGTGCACGAACCGAGCGGATAAAAGTGCGTATCGACCGACATGTTGTAAGTCGATAAATTGGTGAAGTGGCGGATGACGTCGATCTCGGAAAGCTCGGGCAGCGGCGGTGGGGTGGAAGAAATGGCGCCTGGGGGCAGAATTTTATCGAGCGGCCGCGCAGGCACGTCGCACTTGGGCATCCGCACCGCCCGCAGACCGGGCTTTGACATCTCGAACAGCAATTGCGAGGACTTGGTGTTGCGCATAATAAAAAAACTATCCGATTATCTTGACTAGTCGATCGATTTCTTCTTTTGTTCGTTTTTCAGTGACGGCCACAAGCAGGCAGTCGCTTAAGTGCGGGTACCATCTTCCCAGCGGCACACCGGGGAGGATGTATTGTTTATTCGCGGCTTCCAGGAGATCTTCCACGCTACGGCCACTGACACGGACGACGAATTCCTTGAAAATCGGGCGGTTGAAGACCCTCGACAATTTTCCGCCGGCGGTTAATTGATCCAGGGCGTAATTGGCCTTTTGCAGGCACAGTTCGGCCGTTTCGTGCATGCCACTGGGGCCCATCAGCGACAGATAGACCGCGGCGCGGAGTGCGAAAAGCACTGGTTGGTGCAAATGTTGCTCGTGGCCTTTTCGCGGCGGATGTGTTGTTCGCGGGTTTGCAGCGTGAGCACCCAGCAGCGCCGGCCGCGGCGGTCGGTGGTCTGGCCCACAAGCCGGCCCGGCATGCGGCGGAGGAACTGCTCGCGGCAGGCGATGATGCCCAAATACGGCCCGCCGTAGGCCATGGGATTTCCTAAGGCTTGGCCCTCGGCCACGCAGATGTCGGCCCCATATTCGCCCGGCCGCTTGAGCAATCCGAGACTGATCGGATCGACGGCCGCGATAAACAGCGCCCCGGCCTTGTGGGCGATTTCGGCCAGCGTTTCCACTTCCTCCAGGCAGCCGAAAAAGTTGGGATGCTCGACCAGCACGCAGGCGGTATCGGCATTTACCGCCTCTTCCAAGTCGGCAGGCGAGATCGTCCCTTCATTGGTTTTCAGAGTTACGATCTCGGTGGGGAAATTGGCCAGATATGTTTTCAAAATTTCACGATACTCGGGATGCACACTTTCGGCGACAACCACCCGGCCGCTGCGGCGCGTGGCGTCCAAGGCCATGAGCACCGCTTCGGCCGTGGCAGAGCCGCCGTCGTACAGGCTGGAGTTCGATACGTCCATGCCAGTTAGTTGCGTGACGAGCGTTTGGTATTCGAACAGGGCTTGCAGGTTTCCCTGCCCGGCCTCGGCCTGGTACGGAGTGTAGGAAGTATAAAATTCGCTCCGCGAGGCGATAGCATCCACGGCGGCGGGTATAAAGTGATCGTAACTGCCCGCGCCGAGGAAACAAGGCACGCAGGCCGCCGACAGGTTCTGCCCGGCGAGCTGGATCATGTGGGCCGTAAGTTCCATCTCGCCCAGGGCCGGCAACAGGCAAAGTTCGCGACCGAGCCGCAGTTCGGCCGGCACCATGGCGAATAGTTCGTCGATCGACGCCGCGCCGATGGCTTGCAGCATTGCTTGCTGATCGTCTTGGGTATTGGGGATGTAAGGCATGGTGGGATTATCAAGACTTGTTTAAAGAAATACGTTAGCTCACGATAGGCGAAAAACTGCATTACGACAAAAATATCAGCGATCCTGCCCTCACCCTAACCCTCTCCCAAAGGGAGAGGGGACTTTTTTTCTTTATCCTTCATCCCTCATCCTTCATCCCTCATCCTTCATCCCTCATCATTTCTCAGTGTTGTTCTTCCTGGCATTGTTTTTGGTAGGCGGGGTAGTCGAGCAGATCGGCCAGGGCGGCTTCGCTTTTGATTTTGATTTTTATCATCCAGCCGGCCTGGTACGGATCTTTTGAGAGGATTTCCAGGTTGTTGACCAGATTGGCGTTTACCGCGATGATTTCGCCGTCCACAGGGCTATTCAGGTCGCTTACCGCCTTGACCGACTCGATTTCGCCGAACGGCTCGCCCGCTTTGACCTGTCGGCCTGTCTCGGGCAAAGACATGAAGACCAGATCGGTCAAGACCTCGAGCGCAAAGGCGGTAATTCCGACTGTTGCGGTTTTCCCGCCGCCGGCGCCGGGTTCGATAAAGGCCCATTCGTGCGTTTTGGTATACAGCAGTTGCTGAGGATTCACTTCTTGTTTCCTTTCTTGTTGCGGTTGTAAAACGGGAGCGGCGCCACCCGGCGCGGGCAAGATGACCGCGAATGTCCACCTGTAGTTCACGGCCCGGTTCGGCGAATTGCGGAGGAATATAACCCATGGCGATCGGTTTTTGCAGGGTGGGTGAAAACGTGCCGCTGGTGACTTCGCCCATGCGGCGCGAGTCGGCCAGAATGGGACAGCCCTGCCTGGGCACCCGTCCTTCGGACAATTCCAGCCCGACGCGCGTTAAACGCAGCGGTTCATTCTGGATTTTCAACAAGGCGTCGCGGCCGGGAAAATCATAGCCCACCAGGTGGCAGGCGTATCCCAGGCCGGCCTGAAAGGGATGGATCTCTTCGCTCAATTCATGGCCATATAGCGGCATGCCGGCTTCCAGGCGCAGGGTGTCGCGAGCGCCAAGCCCTGTGGGCACAATGCCCAAGGGCTCGCCGGCCGCGAGCAGCGCCTCCCAAATGCCCAAGGCGACGCCTGCGCCCATGCTCAGTTCGAATCCGTCTTCGCCCGTATAGCCGGTGCGACTGATAATCCCTCCTTGCCTTTGGGCAGCCGGGTGCAGCAGCCGGACCAAACCCCCGCGGTAGTATTTCATGCTCGACAGATCGAGGTCCACAAAGGGCTGCAACAAATCGACCGCCCGCGGTCCTTGAATGGCAAACATGGCCCAGAGCCGGCTCACGTCGGTGAAAATTACTTCGTGGCCCGGCCGGTTGGCGCGTTCTGGGGGAAGATGCCGCTCAACCCAGCGCACGATTTTTTCGTGGTTCGAGGCGTTTACCACCAAGAGGTAAAAGGGCTGGCCGTACTCGTTGTGGTAGTAACCCACCAGCACGTCATCGAGAATTCCGCCCTTTTCGTTGGTGATTAGAGAATAGCGAACTTGGCCCAGGACCATGTCGGCCACCCGGCGGGTGAGTAATTCGGCGAGAAAAACCGCGGCCCCCGGCCCTTCGAACCGCAGGCGGCCCATGTGGGAGATGTCGGCCATGCCCGCTATACTCCGCGTTGTCCGATGCTCTTGGATAATCGACGTGAATTGGACGGGCATCATAAAACCGGCGAATTCCACCATCCTGCCGCCGTGCGATACGTGCCAATCGTATAAAGGGGTCTTGTTCATTTAGGCAACCATCCTTGTGCAGTGAAAAAAAGTATTTTAGCCCTCACTAAAAATTCGACTAGGGGGCGGGAGAAAAAGTTTTCACGTAAAAAATTATTAAAAGGAAAAACACGACAAAATGTGGAATTTTTTGATAGATCCCGATGCGGCAGAAAGCCGAGAAAATCCTCGGTGTTTTCATCGAGGGCTGAATATTCTAATAGGCTTGCACGCGTTTGAAGGGATTCGAGCACAGGACCTGATGCAGATGGCGCGGCGAATGCTCTTCGTAGCGAGGGCGCTCGTAGTGCCATTTGGGGCCGGTGGGCATAAGTTTATCGCAATAGGGCCAAGGATCGAAGGGATTGCAGCCCAGTGCCTTTGAGAGCTTATCGGAATTCATGGATACGTTGCCGGCGCGGGGCGGGATTGGTCCGGCCTCGTGGCGGGGGATGCCCATCAGGCATTCGGCCGGATACCCGCCCACGCGATTAATGATTTGGGCGATTTGGTATAAGCTCAAGCGCCGCGGCCCGCCCGCATGAAATAGCCCGCCAAGATCATTCGCCAGCATCCGCTCGTAGAGCAAATTCATGCAATCGGTGTAGGTGGGCGTGCGGATCTCATCGAAATATAACGTGGCAGGGCGGGATTTTTTGAACCTCGACGCAATCCAGTCTATCGCCCCGGCATGACCGTTGGCGCTTACGCCCATGGGCAGGGAAATTCGCAAAATGCAGGCCATCGGATCGGCCGCAAGAACGATCTCTTCGGCCACGGCCATGGTTTTGCCATACACGGTGACCGGATCTGTAGGATCGTCTTCTGTATATCCGCCGTCGCACAGGCCGGAAAAAACCAGGTCGCATGAGAGATGCACGAGGCGCAACCTGCGCGGCACGGTCTGAGAAAGCAGGTTTTTCACGCCCTCGACGTTTATCCGCCAGGCGATTTCCGGTGCGCACTCGCACTGTTTCAAGGCGCAATTGCCCGCGCAGTCGAGCACGCTGCTGAACTTGTATCGATCGAAGAGCCGGGCGAGTTTTTCGCGGTTTTCGGCATTGCAAGGTATGACGTCTTTGCCCTGGATCTTTAAATTGTCCTCCTGCCGGATGCCGATCACCTGTCCCGGATACCGCTTGCGAAAAAAATGCCAGGCATTAAACCCCGGCACGCCGGCCAGGCCGGTGATTAGAAGCGGCAAAGGAATGGACGGGGATGGATGAAGTTGGCGGATCATGGGGGCGGGATTAAATTATTTATGTGGAAATCATTAGTATAAAGTGTGCAGTGGGCAGTGGACAGTGGGCAGAATTTAATCACATGTTTTTTTGGCCGCACAAACGCGACCACCGGTCGCGGCTTTATGGGATGAACAATAATAATGGCTGTACGCTCCCCTTCGGGTCGCGGCTAAACGGATGAGATTATCCCTCGGTACTACACCGGGAGCAAGCTCCCGGGCTAAACGAATTCTGTCCACTATCCACCGCCCACTGTCCACTACCCACTGTCCACCACCCACTGCCCGCTATTTTTCCGCTTCTTTGATGGTGAATTCGATTGTGGACTGGCCGACCTTTTGACTTTGCAGGTCTTCGATGGTCATTTGCAGCGTGTATTTACCGGGATTGATGCGCTTGGGCATGCGCAGATGGTAGCCGATGAAGAAATCGCGGCGGGGGTTTTGGCAGTATTCTTCCGTGGTGCTGAAGGTGTGGTCGGCCACGCGCTGACCGGCGGAGTCGAGAATCTGATAGCTGCTCCGCAACTGGGTGTGATAGCCCTTCGACGTGGACTCGGAGGCGAAGTTCTCCATCTCGGCGTAGAGCAGGGCCTCTTGATCGGGCGTGAACTCATACTTCTTGAAAGGCGTGAAACAGCCGTAACTCTGGATCGCCGTGCAAAACGAGAGGTTGCGAACCACCAGCGGCGCGGTCTCGCCCAGGCGGGAAAGGGCTTCGGAAAAGACTTGCTTGCTTTCGGCCGCGCGGCGTGTGGCGTCGGGCGTCTTCTCCGAATCCAAGAGCGTGGACAGGCCGTAAAGCTCTTTTGTCCAGAATTCCTGCATCGCGGGCGGGGCCGATGGAATAGGCTTTAAGGCGTCATCCCTGCGCCCGGCCAGCACGTAAAGCATCCTTAGCCGGGCCTGCTGGGCCAATTCATCGGCGGTCTTGGGATTACCGGCGCGGAGAGCTCCATGGCCTTGATTGCCGCCGACAACTCCTCTTGCCTGTTATCAGACACCTCAGAGGCCGTCGCATTATAGGAAGCATTTACAACTTTATTGGCGGCTTGCTTTGCAGGCCGTTCATCCACGGCAGGTTTAACTTCTTGTGAGGCGGCATGCAGATCCAATGCGGCGGAAAAATAATCTTTAGGAAGCGGATTCGGTGCGGATGATGCAGGATTTGTCGCAGATGGTGGGGGATCTGGCGCAACAGGCATATTTCCCGATGCGGAAAGCCGGCCGGCGCCGTCGGCAGTTTGATTTTCGCCCGATAAAGGATTGCCGTTTGTCATGGCGTTGCCGCTTAACGCTATTTTTTCGCGCTGGGCTGTCTGGCGTTTATAGGCGATTGCCGCACGGAACTGCTGCATTACCAATGGCCATAGGGCCGGATCGGTTTGTTGAAGGTCTTCCATCAATTTATTTTGAGCGGCGGGATCGAGCGTGCCCAGTTGCCGCAATTCTTCCATGATCTCCTGCATGGCTTGTGCATTGGCCTGGCGATTGGCCGGCGTGCCCTGTGGGTTTTGGCCGTTAGACCTGGCCGCCGCGGCTGTTGTTGCGGCTGTTGTTCCTGCAACCGGCGATGCCGGCGTGCGGTAGTTATGCTCGCCTACCAAGGGCGGCGGCGAAATACAGCCGCTTAGGATCAGTCCAATCGGCAAAAGACCGATGGCCAATGGCAGTTTGCTCATGATCGCACGTGGGATGAGAAAACTACGAATTAAAAAACCAAGAAAAGTTGGATACAAGTCCGATTAGCCACAAAAGAGGGGGAATGGTACTGGAAAGCCTTTTTTCATGCAAGACGGATTTGAAAACCACTGCAATGGGCACAATGATCATTTTTCCTCCCATATAATGGGTGGTATTAGCCAGTTTAAGCGATGAGGAAATAGCTGATTTGTGACGGCCGAGTGCCATTTTACCGCCAATTACCGGCCAACGCCCATGGCCTCTTGCGGGGCCGCCAGGCGAAGCACCAGGCGTTCGAGGACCAGGCGCGGAGGCATTGCGCTCTGGCCTTTCAGGTCCAGGTCGGTTTCCAGCAGCCAATGATAGAGCTGGGCCCCGCGATTGCGACCTAAGCGGCGGAGTTGCCTTTCGGCCTTTTGCAGGACAAAGGGTCTGACTCCGGCTTGTTCCAGGGCCTGGGAAAGGGCGATGCGCCGTCCGGCAGTCTCGGCTGCCAGGACCAGGCGCGTGGCAGCGGCGAAACGCCGCAGGGAGGCGGAAATCTGGCCCAAAATTCCCAGCGCCTGCTCGCCGGAGGCCAGCAGCCGATCGAGTTGTCGTATGGCCTCGGGCAGGTTGCCTTCCAAGGCGGCGTCGAGCATTTCCCAGGCGGTTTTTGCCCGCCACCCGCCCACATAACGGGCCACAAGTTCAGGCGTGACCCGCTTACCATCGATCAGGGTTATGGCCAGCTTGGCGAGTTCCTGATCTAAAAGTCCCAACTCGGAGCCTATCAAATCCACAAGCGCGTCGGCCGCGGCGGCCGAGAGCTGTAAATTGTGGCGCTGCTCGTGCCCAATCGACGAGCCACTTGGTCAACCGGGCCTCGGCCGGAGTGGTGCAATCGACGGCCAATCCATGGTCGGAGATCAATTTGTACAGGCGGGTATTGGCCGGAAAAGAGTCGAGGTCCAGAACCAGGACCCCTGTGCGGCTGGGCCGCAGGACATAATCCTCCAATTGCTGCCTGTAGCGGGAAACGAAGCCGTCGGCCTGTTCGACCACCACCAGGCGTTTTACGCCGCCGAACATGGCCACGGTGGCCAACTCGTCGAGCACGTCGCGGAGTTGGGCGTTGTCGCCCTCGAGGGCGGTGTAGGAAAAATTTCCCTCCTCGCGCCCCAGAACCGCTTCGCGGAGCTTCAAAAGCGCTTGCCGGCGTAAAAAAGTCTCGTCCCCGTATATCGCCGATACGGGCCGGGGCGGATGTTTTTCCGCCCGGGAAAGATAATCCAAGGCATGAAGAGATTTGGCGCTCATGGCGATAATTCGCTGGGTGTATGAGTGCCATTTTAGCGGTATTTTTTCCAATGAAAAGCGGATTTTTGAAAAAACGAGTCTTGGGTGCCCATGGCAACAATATCATCCACCGCTCGGCATGAGAAATTGCATCGGAAATGCCGCAACGGCACACGGAAGTGCGCCCGCCACTTTGACCGGACGGCACGCGGAGTGTGCCTGCTACATTCGCGATTAATGCGGACGGGAGAAGCCGTTTAATTCTTCCTGGACTAGCTTCATGTCGGCGTCGACCATCATTCGCGCCAGTTCGGGCAGGGCAACCGTGGGTTCCCATTTCAAGATTTGCCGGGCTTTGCTTGCGTCGCCGCACAGGGTATTGACGTCGGCCGGCCGGAGATGTTTGGGATCTACCCGGACGTGATCGTTCCAATTAAGCCCCACGTGCGAGAAGGCCAGTTCGAGAAAATCGCGGACCGAGTGTTTTTGGCCCGTGGCGATCACATAATCGTCGGGTTTATCTTGCTGCAGCATGAGCCAGCAGGCGCGGACGTAATCACCGGCAAAACCCCAATCCCTGAGGGCGTCGATGTTGCCCATCAGCAGTTCCTTTTGCAGGCCGAGCTTGATTCTGGCCACGCCGTTGCTGATTTTGCGAGTGACGAATTCCCGCCCGCGCAACGGCGATTCGTGGTTAAAAAGAATGCCGGAGCAAGCGAAGATGTTGTAACTTTCCCGGTAATTCACGGTGATCCAATGACCGTACACCTTGGCCACGCCGTAAGGGCTGCGGGGCCAAAAGGAAGTATGCTCGTTTTGGGGTTCCTCGTGGACCTTGCCGAACATCTCGCTGCTGCTGGCCTGATAAAAGCGGATCGTGGGATCGACCAAACGAATGGCTTCCAACATCCGCGCCACGCCCAGGGCGGTGAACTCGCCCGTGAGAATCGGCTGCTGGAAACTTGTGGGGACGAAGCTTTGCGCCGCGAAATTGTAGACTTCGTGCGGCCGAGTCTCATGGATCAAATTGATAATCGACAGTTGGTCCAGAAGGTCCGCCTCATGCAATGTTATTTTATCCTGCAAATGCGCGATTCGCTCGTAATTGATGGTGCTCGAACGGCGCACCATGCCGTGGACCTCGTAATCCTTCTCCAGAAGAAATTGAGCTAAATAAGAACCGTCTTGACCGGTAATTCCGGTGATAAGTACTCGGCGAGTCATGGGAATTAAGTGGTTGGGGGTTAGTGGACAGTTAATAGTGCACGGTGAAAAGCATTGGTCAACGTTCAGGCTTTGCAGATTTTGTCGCGGAATTGCGTG
The DNA here is from genome assembly GCA_963838495.1 of Pirellulales bacterium. Classification (GTDB taxonomy): domain Bacteria; phylum Planctomycetota; class Planctomycetia; order Pirellulales; family Thermoguttaceae; genus JBEKIK01. The sequence goes on from CAWIRC010000004.1 coordinate 428,916, forward strand.
ATGTTTTTCGTGGCGTTGCGGGTATCGATTATCAACGGCGCGTGACGGGCGATCAAATCGTAATCATACGCCGAGTGATCGGTCGCGATCAACACGCAATCCAATCCGGCAAGGAACTCGGGCGAAAGCGGGGTGCTCGTCATGGCCGGCAAATGCCGGTAATGCCGCATCTTGGGTAGGACCGGGACGTGTGGATCATTATAGGTGAGCACCGCCCCGCCGGCAAGCAGCAATTCCATCAATTCGAAAGAGGGGCTTTCGCGGGGATCGTTCGACGTCTTTCTTGTATGCCACGCCCAAGACGCAGATCTTGCTGCCCCGCAGGGGCTTGCTTTTGCTGTTTAGGACCTCCTGCAAACGATTGACTACATACCTGGGCATGAAGGTGTTGATCTGGCCGGCCAACTCGATAAATCGCGTTGCCATGCCGTGCGCCGCGCCAGCCAGCTTAAATAAAAAGGATCGATGGGAATACAGTGCCCGCCCAGGCCCGGCCCCGGATAAAAGGCTTGAAATCCGAAAGGCTTTGTTTTGGCTGCGTCGATCACTTCCCAAACGTCTATGCCTATGCGGTCGAAAAGCATCTTCAACTCGTTGACCATTGCAATGTTCACGGAGCGATAGGTGTTTTCCACGATCTTGGCGGCTTCGGCGACTTCGCAATTCGACACCGGGACGACCTTTATCACGACATTGGCGTATAAAAGCGCAGCCAGGCGGCCGGACTCGGCGTCGATGCCGCCTACCACCTTGGGTATGGATTCGGCCGAAAATTTCGGATTGCCCGGATCCTCCCGTTCCGGGCTGAACGCCAGAAAGAAATCCTTGCCCGCCTTCAAACCCCCGGCATTTAAAATGGGCAACACTACTTCCCGGGTTGTTCCCGGATACGTGGTGCTCTCAAGTACGATCAATTGGCCGGGCCGAAGCGCTTTGGCAATTTGCCGTGTAGTGTTCTCGATATATGTAAGATCGGGATCGCGGGTATCGTTCAAGGGCGTGGGCACGCAAATCAGCAGGGCATCGGGCTCGGCAAGCCTTTGCATGTCGGCCGTGGGTTCAAAGAAGCCGTCGCTTACATGCCTGGCAATCCATTCGGAGGAAATATGCTTAATGTAACTTTGGCCGGCCCGCAACTTGTTGACCTTGGCCTGGTCCAGGTCGAAACCCATAGTCTTGAATCCGCCTGCAATGAACGCCCTTATAAGCGGCAATCCCACGTAACCTAAACCTATCACCCCGATTTTAGCGGAGCGATTGCGAATTGCCTCTTCCAACTTGTAGTTCATGAAATTTCCTTGCGTTACAATGTGGATCAATACTGTATTATTTAAGTTAATATTGGTGAGCAAATATATGCCTATTTTGGCCAATTTACGCAAATATACCATAAATTATTCATTTTGAACTAATAATAGTACAGTTTTATTTTACAAGGTCATAGGCTTGTAACAATAGCTTATGTATTTATATTCATGTTTAGAATACATAATGAGTTAGGCCATGTCTTCATCGAATTTCTCAGCTCAGCGAAAATTGCCTTTGGCTTTTGTAGAGGGACCGATTCAGGGAGTCGTTATCAAACCAGTCCTCCTGCACTCTGATCAACGCGGCTGGCTGGCCGAAATCTATCGCCAAGATGAATTGCCTTCCGAAATCCATCCGGTGATGGCCTATATCAGTGAAACTTTTCCAGGCGCGACGCGAGGCCCTCATGAGCACGCCGTCCAAACCGACTACTTTGCCTTTATCGGGCCCGGCGATTTTACTCTCTATTTGTGGGATATCCGAAAGGCGTCGCCAACATGGGGCAACAAGATAAAAATGAACGTCGGCCAGTCTAATAAACAGGTTGTGATTGTGCCCCCGGGTATTGTTCATGCTTATAAAAATGTGGGGTCAGTACCCGGCTGGGTCATCAACCAGCCAAACAGGCTTTATGCCGGGACTGGACGGCAAGAGCCCGTTGACGAGATCCGGCACGAAGATCTGCCAGACAGCCCCTTTATCCTGGATTGACATTTTGGCCTGTAAACGTCCTAAATATTTTGCTTAATTCAACTTTAGGCAAACAAGTCAAAACATTTTGGTCAAGTTTGCCGATTATTTCGACCGTATCGAGTAGGTAGTGTTGGCAGGCTTTTTCTTGTCATTGTTATGTTGCCTATATCGTTTAGTTTTGCCAAATTATCTTATTCTGATTTTGTGAGTCTGAAGCCTTTTCCGCCCTAAGATCCATGTTACGCAGATCATTGTTCGTAACATTTTCAGCAACATGCCGTGCGAAACCGCGAGAGGTTTTGTGCGCTACAATGGCGATTTGTTTATTGTTTGGCACAGGGGGCTGCCGGTCGTTTGATTTTTACGCCAAATCGCTGATGTCTCCGGTGCCGGGGAATTTGGAACCTCCGCGCGAGTTGTCGATGATTTCGCTGCCTGCATACCGCGTGGAAGCGCCGGACGTTCTGCAAATCGAAGTCCTTAAACTGGTTCCGCGACCGCCCTATCGCATCGATACATATGATTTGCTTACGATTAAAGCCTCCGGAACGCTGCCGGATGCTCCAATAAATGATTATTATCTGGTGGACGAGGAAGGCGTGGTGAATTTGGGACCGGCTTACGGCAGGCTCCGCATAGTGGGCTTGACCATAGATGAAGCCACAAAGGCCGTCATCGATTTTCTCAAGCAAATACTTCGTGAACCATACGTATCCATCCAACTTGTACGAACCGGCGGAACGCAACAATTAACCGGCACATATTTGGTGCAGCAGGACGGCATTATTAACTTACGGCAATACGGCGTGGTGAACGTTTCGGGCAAAACGGTAAGCGAGGTTAAGTTGGCGATAGAAAAACACCTTGAACAGTTTTTCGATTCACCACAGGTGTCGGTTGACGTTGTAGGATATAACAGTGAAACGTACTTTGTGATCAGGGAAAATTCCATTCAAGGCGAAGACGTGGTGCGCTTGCCTATAACGGGAAAAGAAACGGTCTTGGACGCGATCGGCAACGTAGGCGGATTGTCGAGAGTCTCGAGCCAGCGGATATGGATTGCCCGCCCAGTGCCGGGTACATTCGGCTGCGAGCAGATACTGCCCGTCGATTATCTAGCCATCACCCGCGGCGCCGATTCGAGCACCAATTACCAGCTTTTATCAGGGGACCGGTTGTTTATTGCCGAAGACGAACTGGTCGCCACCGGTTACTTTATAAACAAGATTACCACTCCGGTTTATCAACTTCTGAACATTGTCCAATTGGGTACATATACTACTCAGGGCCTCCAGCGCTTAGGCCGGATATATAACCGCCAAACGGGCTTGTAACATCCGAGGCGTGGCACCCGCAATCGAACGCCCAAGGCCGGTTAATCGTCGTTGAACAGTTCGCCGGCGTCGATCGTGGCCTGCGATTGATAAACGAAGGGATCGACATCGTTGCTAACACTCTTCACGCTGCCGTCGCACATGCAGAAATTGGCCACCCAAGGGTGCCGGCTGCTGAATCCATAAGAATAATACATGTACGTCGCATCCGAGGGATTGGGCGGACTGGCGGCGGGATTCTTATAGTTCAACGGGAGACCGCAGGTGGCCGTAGTGCCCTCGAACCAATACCAGGCATTGTAATTGCACAGCTTGACGACGACTTCGCCGATGGCAAAGGTGCGGGAACGACCGTCGCGGATGTCGTTGTCGGCCGTGAGAATGGGCTTGGCATTGGGATTCTTGATCAAATCCAGATTATTGCGGCAGATAATCCCGTTGCCGTGATCCAACCCGTCGGGATTGTCGTGGTTTCTTCCCTTGTTATAAGGCGCAAGGGGCAGATAAGGAGCAGCGGCGGGTGACAAAGTTCCCGTGCTGGGATCGACGGTATATGCCCAGTTCGAGCCGGCGCAGGCTTTATAGTTGGTACTTCCGATGTGCGCGGGGGCCGGGGGATTGGGATACATAAGACTGTCATCGGTAAAACCCGGCAGTGCAACGCCGGCATCCGATGGACAAACAAGGGCTGGTATTTTTTGTTCCGCCGCCTGCAAGTTGTTATAACTCCCAGTCGTTGTACTGACATAGTTCAGTTTCTGATCGAATTTGATGCGGTCGAAAACGGGTCTCATTTCGATATACGGCAGGATCTGTGAAATCCAACTGAAGCCGTTGACGTTTGGATAACCATCAGGAGGCGTTCCGTTCGTTTTGCCCGTTGTGCCCTGGTTGTGAGGCAGATAACGAAAGGCGCTTTCATAATTACTCATAGCCAGGCCAAGCTGCTTGTTATTGTTCACGCACTCATTACGGCGGCCCGATTCCCTGGCCTGTTGAACGGCCGGCAATAGCAAGCCGATCAAGATGCCGATAATCGCGATAACCACCAGCAATTCAACGATGGTAAACGCCCGTCGAGTTTTGGATAAACCAAACATCATCTCTTCCCTCCGGATTAAATGTGATGCCACTCGCCGTGTGTAAATGGCGGGCTCAATACAATTTCCGGGTAATCCTATCATTCAATATATATGAAATTGCCACTTTAGGGAAGTTTTATATGTTTTTGACCGCAATATGCCGGGGGACCCGGATATAGAGCCTTTTTAAGGCGTAAAAATAGTGCCATGGAATAAGTCAATAATGGCCCAAAATCGGCAATTTGCCCTCACCCCAATCCTCTCCGGGCACCTCCCGAAGGGTGGTCGGGCGGGGTAACTTAAGTGCTTTTAATCCATTTACTCATCCGCCGGCAAAGCAGGCATAGGGCGCCGACTACTATCAGAATCCACGTGGACGGTTCCGGCACCACGCTTAAACCGCTTATCGATACCGGTGCAAGGTCGCTAGCGTTGGCGCCGCTTTGTGATGAAACAGACAGGAGATCAGATGATACTGCGGCCGGATTAAGGTTTGCCAAGTCGGAACTCAATAAAGTACTTAAGGAGGAGGTAGATAAAGATGATAAAGTAAATGAGGCGAGCGGCCCGCCGCTTATAGGATTTATCACCACTGTTGAGCCGGGGCCAAGAGTCAATTGGCTTTGGCTAATATAGCTGCTGTACAATACCGCTCCGCCTTGGACTGTGGTGGATCCCCCACCGCTGATCCCGGCCAGCGAAACAGTGCCGGCCGTTAGATTGAAACTGCCGCCGGTGTTGTTTATTATTTGGACGTGTTGAGTGGGTGCGGCGCCGTCGGTAAAGGGATCGCAATTCGCGGCATTGACATTTACCACGTCGCCTGCGTTGATGTATAGGGAAGGGGTGTTTGTGCCCACGGTGGCCGTCATACTAGCGGCCAACTGGTAAGACAACGTACCGGTCTCGACGGTTGCCGTGGCGTTGTTGCCCCAAATTTGCGGACCGGTGAAGGTTAATGAATTGCTGCCGGTTTTGGTGAAGGCATAGGATCCGTAATTCATTATGCCGTTAAGGGTTATATTGCCCGATCCGCCCACTGTGGCGTAGCCGCCCAAAGTCACTGGGCCGTTAAAAACCGCCGTGGCGGAGGAGTTGCCGTTAATTAACGCCCCGTTTCCGCCGCTTCCCCCGCCTATTATAGTAAGCGCCTCGTTGCCGATGTTCAAACCGTTCAGGTCCAAGGCGCCGCCGTTTTGGACCATCGTTCCTGCGGCGATGGTCCCCAAAGCCCAGGCATTTGCCAGTTTCAGTGTGCCACTGGCGACTGTTGTAGTTCCCGCATAAGCGTTCGAGGCGCTCAAGGTCAGGATGCCGGCGCCTTTTTGTTGAACGTTACCGCTTCCGCTAATAGCATTTGACACCGTGATATTGTCGCTGCGATTGAACCAAAGATCGGCATTGTTGACGACCGAGTTGGAACCCAAGGAGCCCGCGTTGCCTCCGCCGCCGATTTGCAGAGTTCCGCCGCTGATGGTAGTAATGCCGCCATAGGTGTTGCTGCCGCTGAGCGACAGCGTTCCGCCACCAATCTTTTCCAACTGGCCTGCCCCCGAAATCGTGCCGCTGAAAGTGGTGCTGCCGTTGTTGGCGCCGATGAATAATTTGCCGCCGGGCAGCGATACAACGCCCTGGCCGCTCAAGGATCCGATCGTCACCGTGTATCCGTTCACGTTGAGCGTTGCACCACTGGCCACGTTCATTTGACCCAAGGTGCTACCCAGAGCAGAGGCGTTTCCCAACTGCAAAGTGCCAGCGGAAACCGTGGTGCCGCCGCTATAGTTGTCGCCCGTCCCCGCGAGTATCACTATGCCGCCGCTGCCGCTGCCGACGACCAGGCTCCGGCTGCTGCTGTCAACCAGATTGCTATTGACGGTCAGCGTTCCGCCGCCGCCGCCCAGCCGGTATATATTGTTTTCGGGAGTAAGTGTGCCGGTATACGTGACATTGCCGATGGCGCCGAGTGACAAGTTGGCGTAACCGGCCATATTGATGCCACCTTCGTCCTGAATTAAAGCGATAGTGCCGGCGGAAGTATTGCCGATCTTTCCACTGGCAAGCCAGCCCGTCGTCCCACCCACTTGCGAATAAGCACCCGAAGCCTGCAATATACCTCCCGAGTTTATAGTGATATTTCCTGAGGTGGGAATTGCGGAGGTGGCGGCAAATTGGAGCACGCCGCCGTTGATGGTCGTCCCGCCCGTGTAACTATTACTGCCGCTGAGAACTACAGTGCCCGTGGTGCTTTTGCTCAAAATCCCCGCGTCGCCGAGATTCGCGGTTACCGTTCCGTTGCGCAGATCAAATGAGGAACTGCTGAGCACTCCGGTAGTGCCCGAGACAGTGCCATTTTGCAGCGTTAAGGAAGCTACTACATCTGAGTAACCATCTATGTTCAATATGCCGCCGTCAACTACCACGTTTGAAGCGCTGGGAATAACATTACTGTTTCCCAAGGCCAACGTACCGGCATGGATCCATGTACCGCCCGTGTACGCGTTGCCCGAGTTACTGATCGTGAGCGTACCGGACCCGTCTTTGGCCAGTCCGCCTGAATCGAAAATCTGGCCGGAGAGCGTAGCGGTGCCGTTTCCCTCGATAATCAATAGATTGCCCGCGCCGGTATCGATCGTGCCCGCCACGGACAGGCCGCCGGTACCGATGCTCCAGCGTTGCGGGCTGCGGAGGACGATGTTGCAGTTGAATACTTGGGAATCATCGTCGTTGTTGACGATGCCGGCCTCGCCGATGCGCAAGCTTCCCCCGCTTCCCCCGGAATTGAAGGTGAAAGCATTGGCCCCGGGCGCGGATGTGAAAGTGATGCCCGTGACGGTGCGTTGCACGCCGCCGAGACTAATGGTGCGCGAGGCGGTGCCGGAACTGCCGTTAAAAACCAATGAGGCGCAGGTGGTAACTTGCCCGGAACCGTTCAATGTATCTGCGGTAATAACGGTGGTTCCTTCGCCAAGGGACCAATTTCCGGTGGAGCCCCATTGACCGTCGGTCCCGCTCCAGGTAGCGGTGGACGGGGTAACCACGTAGGGAAGATGGCCAGTTTGGGCCATGTACGCTTCGACGTAGTTCAACATCAACGGCAAGGCGGAGTTGACGGCTTGTGTTGAATCGGCCGCAAAATGGGCGCCGGCAAGGTACAATTGGTGGGTGGAACTATTGTAAAAGAAGGAAGGGCTGCCCGAATCGCCCGGTTCCAGGTGAGCTACATCAGGAGTGTACGAGTTGGTGGCATACCAAAAATACTCGCCGGAATGATAACTGCCGTCGCCTAATGTTATACTATCATAGACATACGTAGTTGTATCTTTGCCGATTTCCGGACCGTTGCTGCTGCTGTCTCCTTGCCTGCCGTAAATCAATAAGTTATTGTTGCCGCTTACGCCGTTATAAAAACCGGTAACGTACGAACTGTCCGAATAGCCGAGAAAACGAATTGGGTAATAGGTAACGTGGTCGGAAGCGGGAACGGGCGAAGTGAGCATGCCAATTCCCAGATCACACGACGCATTGTCTATGCATCCGGAGAGCGTTTGAACAGTGTAGGTTTTCAGGTGACCGTCGCTGGAAAAAAATTCCAGCGTGGATCCGGGAGGATAATGATTTGCATAGAGAAAAAATCCCGGAGCGAGCAGGGCGACGCTTTGAACAGTATTCGATGGATTCCAGCCCACACCCGACCAGTCATAGCCTAGCCCGATGAAATTGCCGTTCGTATTGGCAACTGGAGCGGATGGAAAACCCGAGGAAAAGCGGGCGTGCCTGGCGGGCGAATACCCGTTGATTTCGATTGCGGAGGCCAACGAAAAAAGAAGGCAAAAACCGACCAAGCAACCAGTTGCCCTGGCAGTTAAACGTTTCCACATGGTGTTGCCGACTCCAGATGATGTGTGCTACGGCCACTTTTCAGTAGCTTGTTCTGTTAAATTATGTCGATGGTAAATCCTTGCTTTGGCAAACCTCATTTTAACCGAAATCACCTTTTTTTACAAGGATTTAGAGTGAAAACACCAAAATCTGCAAAGCCTAAAAATAGGGGGGGATCCTGGGGCTTTTATACATGTTTTAACCGGCATTTTGAGGAGAACCCATACGAAACCATACAAGCTTCAATTCCCAGGGCTTTACCAGCGATACCGTGATTTATGGGATGGAACGAGCATGCAAGAGATTTCCATCCAAATGCTCAATAAGGACCAATTATTTCGTGTCTTTTTTAACCTCTGTGGAAGTACCCAATTCCCCGGCGAGGTTGCTAAGTTTTTCAAAAGCGGGAAATTCCGGGGATTGCAGCATATCTTTGGTTAGCCCCGCTTTAAGAGCCTGCTGCATGGTTGAAGATGCGGCATACTTTTGGTTGGCTAAACTAAAGGCTTGGGCTTGATGGAACAGACGCACGGGAGTGGGGGCGTCGGCGACGGCATCCTCCATGTCTTTTAAGGCTTCATTGGCTTTGCCCTCTGCAATATACACGCATGCTCTGGTGTCCAACATGGAAGCCAGTGATCCGCTCCTCTCAATCGCCTTGTTGATCAGCGATAAGGCTTCGTCGAGTTTTTTCCCTTGCAGGGCCAGGAGTACGGCCAGGTTGTTCATGGCTATCGAGTGTCCGGGATTTTTTTCCAAAATTTGCCGGTAGAAATTTTCACCTTCCGAGAAACGTTCCTCGAAGACGCGCATATCGCCCAGGGTCAAGAGAATGCCCGGGTGGTTTTCGAATTTGACCCTCGCATCATCTAACACTTTTTCCACCCGTTGCTGTATCTCTTTGGATTTTTTTCCACTTTGTATGATACTCATGCAGACTTGGGCAACGCTAATGGGTTCGCAATTTTGCCAGTTTTGCTCCAGAAAGGCCATTGCGTCGTCGATTTGACCTTGGCGGATGAAAAACATTACCAGGTCCATGGATTGGGACGGATGTTCGTCAACGTATTGCCTGTAAAACATCTCCGCCGTGCGGATATAATGCTCCGCCATGGTTTTCTGGTCGGGACTTTTCATCTGCTCAGTCAACTGCTCCATGGATTCCGCCATCATGCGAATGCGCTTAGAACGGTCCGTTGGTATGGCGTTTTTCATGTCAACGAAGGTTTTCATCAACTCGAGCGCCTCGTCTAACTGGTTGTGGCGGACCAGAATTTGGGCTTGCAAGATAATAGTGGCGGCGGCGTTGGAAAAATTCTTTACCAGCTTATTCATGTACGATTCGGCGCCGTACACGTCTCCATGGTCCAGCAGGGCATTGACGTAGATCGCCAGATAGCGGGGATCGCTGTCTTGAGACACGACCAAGTCGCGCAGTATGCTGCTGGCCTTGATCCACGCGGAGTTGTCTTTGTCGCCGGCATCCGTTTTAGAGCCCGCGGACGATTGCCCCTTCGATTGTTTTTCGCTGGCCAGATAAAGTATGGCCAGGTTAAAGCGGTCATCGAGCGTGGCTTGTTTCCCTTCCATCATTTTTCTGAGGATGTCGATAGCTTCGTCCCTGCGGCTTTTGCGCGGGTCTATAGTGTCAAAAGTCGCAATCATCCGCCAATCGTCGGCCGAATTGCCGGTGGCAGTCAAGTTCTGTTCAATCAGGTTTCGCGCGGCTTCTATGTTTATCGACCCGCCTTTGGCCGCGGTTATCTGGGCCAACTGGCGCCGCGCCCAAAACAGATTGGCGTCATCTCCTTTCACCTTGCCGTCGATGATCAGCCGCAATAGGGCCTCGGCTTCCACCATTTTGCCTATTCGTTGATAAAAATCGGCCACGCTGCGGACTACCTCCGGATCGTTGGGATTGGCGGCAAGCGCCAGCTTGTATTGCTCCATGGCAAGATCGTTTTTCTCCACGGCTTCGTAGCATTGGGCCAAGGCGACGGGCGCCTTTTCGGCGGGAATTTTGCCGCGGGCTTTATCTATAAGCTCCTCGGCCGCGCTCGCCTTATCCACCGAACTGAGAAATGCCACCAATGCAACCCACGTTTCCGGCGCATCGCCTTTCAGTTCCGCGGCCCGGCGCAGGCTCTTTTCCGCCTCGGCCGAAAAATCTGAAAACTCTTTGTCATGTTTTTGCGCCTTTGCCCGCCGCGCCGCGATTCCCAACATCTGGCCCAGCCATAAATGCTCTTTATAGTCGTCAGATTTTTCGGAAACTACCTGACGGGCCTTTGCCACCGCCGCATCGAATTCGCCTTGTTGGAACATCAATTGCACCCAAAGACGGGTCAATTCGGGCGTGAAGGGAACTTGCTGGGTATCCAAGCGACGCAGCAGTTTCTCGGCGTCGGCGTAACGCTGCTTCTGGAAAAGAATTTGCACCGTACGTCGAGCAGCGGCGGGACCATGCTCGCCTGTATCGATGGCTTCCATATAACATTTCAGGGCTTGATCCGATTTATTCTGCTGGTCGTAAATGGTTCCCATGAATAAAGGAATGCGCGACCAGGAAGGGCGCAAATCGCGGGCTTGCGTAAGGTCTTGCAGCGCCTCGTCAAACAGGGCGGGATTGTTTTCTTTCAAGGCCTTTACGACCAACAGCCTGGCCTGGCCAAACAGCCACAAGGGCCCTTCCCCTTCCACTTTTTTCACGTCTTTCAAGGCCTCTTCCAGAGCGACAATATCCTGGTTGTTAGCCGCTTGTTCCAGCCGCAAAAACTGAACTTCCAGATTGTTTGGGTCCTTTTGTGCGAGCATGTCCATAAATTGCTTGGCCAGTTTCATGTCGCCCGTCCGCCGGGCGGCGTTTAAAAGCCCGTTCCACAACCGTACCCGGTCGGCATCGGAAAAAGAATCGATATTTTCGCCCAGCTTGGCAATGTAGTCTCCGGCTTTGGTGTCGTAGCGCAGCAACAGGTATTCGCAGCGAGCCAAGCGCACATCCACGGTATCGCCTATTTGTTTCTGGAAATCGGCCAGAATCTTTTCAGATTGATCCCATTTTTTCTGCAATGAGGCGATGTTGATCATCGCATTCCAAAAATTTATTTGCTTGGGATTTTTCTCATGCGCCTTTTGCAGCAGTTTTTCGGCCTCGCGGTTACGATTCTGGGCGTGGAGGACTTCGGCGCACAAAAGGGGTATCTGTTCCGAGTCGGGAAGGTTTTTTTCCGCCTCGTCAAGCACTTTCTCTACTTGCTCCCATTTTTGTTCCTTGCCGCTGCGCCCCATGTTCTGCCTAATCAGAAGGCTGGCGAAGGGAATTAGAGCGCTGGCCGGCATGTTATGCGTCTTGATGAGAATGGCATATTCCTGCACTGCCTCGTCTATCCTGCCTGACGCCTGGTATGCGTCGGTGAGACCTTGCCGAGCTGGAGTTAAAAAGGGATCGATTTTCAATACCCGCTGGTAGGCGCTGATTTGCTGATCCACGCTGTGCAACTGCCCGTAGCAATATCCCAGGCTTAAGTCCGTCTGTTTCAGCAGTTGCGGTATGGAGATCAAGGAGGGGCGCACTTTTTCAAAACGGCGGGCGGCATCAGCCCATTCTTTCTGGGCAAAAGCCAGCCTGGCTTCGAGATAATCCGTCAAATGTTTTGGGTATTGAGCAGTTTGCAGTTGCGTAATGACCTCGCGCACCGCGTCCAGATTTCTCAGGTCAATAAGAAAAATCGCCTTGTGCCAGAGTAATTGGGGCGAATTCTTGGTTTCTTTGAGGCCCTGGTTGAGAACCTCAATCGCATTTTCCTTCTTGCCGGAGTGAGCAATTATATCGGCCAAGGTGGAATAAATTACCGGCGAATCCTTGTGGACTTCCAGGTTGTGCTCCGTGTATTTGCGGGCCTGATCAATTTTGTCCAAGGCTATTGAGCACCTGGCCGCCAAGAGCAACATGTCCTGGTCATCGGGAGCCAATTCCAAGGCCTTTGCCGCGGCATTCATGGCCTCTTCTCTGGGATTTATGTCATCCTTGCCCGAGGCCCTCTTGGCCTCCTCTTTATCCATGCTTTCCCAATAATTGCCTAAATATAAATACGCTTTTGCCGAATCAGGATTGTTTTTAACCAGATTCTGCATGCAATCGTATGCCTCCTTTGGCTTATCCAGGATTCTACGCAACAGATCGGCCAATTGCGGGTAAGTGTCAATCTGCTTAGGTGAATAATCGATGGCCTTTTCAAAGGACTTTTGGGCTTTTTCGTACTCGCGAGTGGCTGCTTGGCACTGCCCTAAAAGCTGCAGCAACTCGGGATTATCCGGCGACTCCTTAAGCAAGTACTGTATGTGCTCCATCACGTCGGTAAAACTCCTCGACAATATCAGCAAGTCGATTAGTTTGCGCCGGGCATCATTCCGATCGGGCTCCTCGCGAATGACCTTATCGAGCAAGTTAAATGCCTGTCTGTAGGCACTATTATTGACGGTATGAGTAGCACTATCGACCATATGTTCGGCAAGTAACATGCCCAGGCACTCCGTCACGTCCAGATCGTTGGGCCTGAAGGAGAGATACCATCCCAGGTTTTTTTCCTGCCTTTCCAAGGCTTTTGCTTCTTCCTCCGCATTTTTCTCCTTTTTTGCCTTTTCCACGTCTTGCTTGGCGATTTCGGCCTGATCCAGGAAGAAATCGGCATTGCGTCTCTGTTGGAAATAATGGATAAAGTAGACGCCCGCCCCACCTACGACTATGATTACGAGCAGAATTACCGCCAACCGCACATTTAAAGTTCTCACGAGTTCACCTCGTTGAAAATAGTTATTGAGAAGTTATATCCAAACTGACTATTGTACAAATTTTTCTTCTATGTGCCCGCCCTGTGTTCAGAATGTCCATGATCCCCACGATTGATTTTCATTCGTGCAAAAAAGGCGTTAAGAAGAGCCGGGAACTTCGAGCGTTTCATTTTTCTTTGTCGTTCGTACGAGAAAAACCACAAGCCAAAAGCAGGCGAATCCGATCGCCACGCCGCCTAAATCCTGAAACCAATCCGCCCATTCCGGGGTCCGGGGCGGGAAAAATCCCTGTATAATTTCCGTCAAGACTCCGTACATTGCCAATGACAGTATAATGCTCCACCGAGGCAATGGCAAACATGCGGCAAAAGTCAGCAGCGATAAAACCGCAAAGCTGAGGATATGGGCAAAAGGCATGAGAATTTTTAAAAGCCCCGGCACGTGCCCCGGCGAGCCGATCCAATATGTAGGATCTCGGCTTAAAAGAAGAATGGAAAGATAAATCCAGTATACAAAAACGGCTATTCTCATAATTATCACATTAAAACGTTTAAGCATGCTTAACAAACCGCTGAAATTGCTTATCCCGCCTTTGGCAAAGGTTCTCATAATTATAGCATGTAACCTCTACGTGATAGATATATAGGGTGTTCAAGGTTTTCCACGCGATTTGCCTTCTGCTGGGGGAAATCGGCGGCCGGGGCCAATTTCATATTAATTATTGTTATAACCATTAAATTATGACCTTATTTGGCCATAAAAACAAAAAAATGGCAAGCCCGTGAAAGACTCGCCATTTAAAAAATATCTATAACTATTTCACGTAAAATAAGGCCCTGCGCGGCTTGAGCGGGCATTTGTCATTTGCGTCTACAGCAATGAACATGCAGGCCCAGACCCATTAATCCGTACAGGATTAACAGGAAGGTTGCCGGTTCTGGAACCCCAGTGGTAATGGAATTGATGCTGAGGTCGGCATCAGGAGAATTGGTGCCGTCAATGATGAACTTGATGGCGCCGACATTGCTGAAATCGGCCCCGCTGCCGCTTAAGATATGGAAATCAGAAAAAGCGAGATATTTAAGGCCGGTTTGATTGCCTAGAAATACGCCATCATAATACGAGGAGTGAGTTGCATCGGTATAGACTTCCACGCGGAATGGTATATTCAGATCGACGTCCTTTATATCAGCAATGAATCTGGTGGAGCCGTCCGAGGTCAAATTAGCCCCCAGGTTATAAGTATTTTGGCCAATTGCGGTTTCACCATTCCACAAGAGCGTCAGCTTGCCGCTCGTACCAGGCCCTTGGGCAAAGTCCAGATTTCCGCTGCTGCTTAAGTTAATAGTGGAATAAGTGATGCCTAGTCCGCTTACCCATTGCAACGTGGCCTCGCGAGAGTCGCCAATAATATCGCCGGTGAGAACCGTGTTAAAATCTGGAATATTTGCCCCGTTAGGAAACATGAAAAGGGGCTGAGAACTATAGGCGACATTGAAAGAATCGATGATCAGTGTTGCAAAAGCGTTGCCGGCCAATGACACGACCAACACGCCCGCAAATGCCCCGATTTTAGCCACACACAGAAGTGCGCACGATCTATACATATTACTAGAACGGATGCATGAAGAACCTTGCGACCTCACCGCTGCCTCCTGGGCGTTAGCGCCCTGCTGATTATTACATAATGATGTTAGTCAACGCCGATAAAAAGCGAACAACAAACTCGACTGCTTAAACAACTGTCTCTCGCTTGGTTTAAACTGGCCAGGAGAATAGATTTTCTGCCGTTTTGCCAAATGGGTTGCTGGAAATGAACGCCATTGCATACGATGCGGAAATATTATTATCCTGCTTACACACGACCGAATCGTAACCACCTACGGCCGATGTACATTCAAATGCAAATTTAAAAGACCAATGCGCACAACTAACGGGAGGCTGAGCGAATAGAGGCATAAGTTCCGAAGAAATCGGAGAGGAGTGATGAGCCGGCTTTAAATCGACATTTGTGAGATCCGCGCGGATGATATTAGCCGGCGTGAAACAATATATACCCTTCGAGATTCGAGAGGCATTGTTCTGCGCTGCGCATAACACAAGCGCGGAAAATAACGCCCATTTCACCGAACTTCGAAATCGCACCGCTGCCTCCTTCGTATTTACACAAAGATTACAGATTATCTCATAACAAACGAAACTGCCCTGATTTTACATAAACTTTTCGGTCTGTCAAGCATTTGTTAAATATAATTGGGAATTTTAATATCACCAAACGGTGGGGTAATTGTGATGGGTATGGAGCTTTACTAAAGCCGTTTGGCTCCGATTAGCCGCAATAGAAAGAGAGCCCCCCCCATAGATAGTTTTCAGGATTACTCAAACATGGGCTTCACATCCAGCAGAGCGAGCAAGTATTGCGAGTAGTTGTTGTTATACTCGCCGGCCAATCGACGGAGTTGATCGGCTTGAATGTAGCCCTTATAAAAGGCGATTTCCTCGATACAGGCGATTTTCAATCCTTGGCGTTCTTCGATGGTTTGCACGAAATTCGCCGCCTGAAGAAGTGAAGATTCCGTGCCCATGTCGAGCCAGGCAAAACCGCGGCCGAGCCTTTCGACGTAGAGCTGTCCGCGTTGGAGATAAGCGCGATTGACGTCGGAGATCTCCAGTTCGCCTCGCGCGGAAGGCTTGAGCCCAGAGGCGATCTCAACGACCTGATTATCGTAAAAATATAGCCCGGTAACGGCGTAGTTGGATCGGGGCGATTTGGGCTTTTCTTCGATCGAGAGCGGTTTACCCTGTTGATCCAACTCGATAACACCATACCGCTGGGGGTCTTTCACGGCATAAGCGAAAACCGTGGCGCCGCGCATTCTCCCGGCAGCGCGGACAAGCCCGGCTTGAAATCCCTGACCGTAAAAAATATTATCGCCCAGGATGAAGGCCACGTTGTCGCGGCCGATGAACTCTTGACCGATGAGAAAGGCCTCGGCCAATCCTTTTGGCTCAGGTTGTATGGCATAACGTATGGAAATCCCCACTCGACTGCCATTGCCCAGGAGAGACTCGAAATTGCCGATGTCGCGGGGGGTGGAAATCAATAATATGTCCCGAATTCCGGCCAGCATCAGTACCGAAAGCGGATAATACACCATCGGTTTGTCGTAAATAGGCAATAATTGTTTGCTTACGGCATTTGTAATGGGATGCAAACGCGTGCCCGCACCCCCGGCCAAAATGATCCCCTTGGAAAAGAATGCCGATGAAGCCATAAATGCCCTTTTAGGCGGCAACCAATCCCAGCCGCTCTCGGCGATAGGTGCCGGAAGTGATGCGTTCGATCCATTGAGGATGATCTAAATACCACTGAACGGTAAGCCGAACGCCTGATTCCAGGTTGACATGGGGCCGCCAGTTCAATTCCTTGCGGATTTTCCCGGCGTCAATCGCATAACGCCGGTCGTGACCTGGACGGTCCAAGACAAAATTGATAAGGCGCGAGCAAGGCGCATGTGGCAGGCCCGGTCTTAATTCGTCAACCACGCGGCAGATCTTCTTCACCAGGTCCAAGTTGGTTTGCTCGCAATTGCCGCCGATATTATAAGTTTCGCCCGGTCGCCCCCGGTTCAGCACCAGCCAAAGCGCCCGGCAGTGATCCTCGACAAACAGCCAATCGCGGACGTTTTTCCCGTCGCCGTACACGGGCAGAGGTTTTCCTTCCAAGGCGTTAAGGATCATCAAGGGGACGAGTTTTTCCGGAAATTGATATGGTCCATAATTGTTCGAACAATTGGTCACCAGCACAGGCATCCGATAGGTGCGAAAGTAGGCCCGGACAAAATGATCGGCCGCCGCCTTTGAAGCCGAATACGGCGAACTGGGATCGTATGGACTCGATTCGCTGAAATGTCCCAGCGACCCGAGCGATCCGAAAACCTCGTCCGTGGAAACGTGAAGGAATCGGAACGCATCGCGCCTGGCTTCGGGCAGATGTGCCAAGCAGCGTCGGGCAGAGTCCAAGAGGTTAAAAGTCCCCTGCACGTTTGTCCGCACAAACTCGGCCGGGTCGTCTATCGAGCGATCTACGTGCGTTTGGGCGGCAAAATGGACGATGGCGTCGGGCTGATAATCTCGAATTACTTGATCCACTGTCCGGCAATCGGCAATATCTCCCCGGATGAAGCAATGATCGGGATGATCGAGGTAAACATCAAGTGAATCCAGATTGCCTGCATATGTTAATTTATCCAAATTCACCACCCGGATTCGCCATTGACCCAGACAATGCCGCACAAAACAGCTTCCAATAAAACCGGCTCCTCCGGTGACGAGAACAGTTCTCATAGCCCAACCTTGCTTCCTTGCACAATCCCCGCTCATGGAGGGGACGAATGGATAGAGGCTCATTTTCCCGTTTTTAATAAAACAAGGCAACATCAATCAACCGGATAAAAAAGAAGATTATGAGCGGCACAAAATAAAAGGGCCGCCATTAACACGATGTAATCCGGCGCCGGCGCATAGGTTGTTTTTTTTCATCATCGATGTTTACAAAGAAAAAATTACTTCCCTACACGGCATTTCCTGATCGATATTGCCAACATGTGGATTTAACTATCGTAACATATTATCTACAAATAACTTAAGATCATCCAACTGATGAAATAAATCTACTTTTGGCATATCCTTTGCTCAAATTCAAAAGCAATCCCAAACTGCATTAAAAACAGAGATATAAACACAAATAGTAGCTTGAGGGAATAAAATCAAATTTATCGCTTTTATGGATGGTTTCCCCGATTTTTTTTGCTCTTCCGATCTCCATTGGTCCGGCTGTTGACATTTTCGGAGGGAACGGTCAAGCTGAAATTATCGCCATTTGCCCTCGGTATTAAGAAGTTTTCAAGATCCGAATATCTCGGTGAAAAACCGGGGCAAAACATTTAGAAGGGATTGTCAACTCATGATTAATAACACCAGAGTTACTGAGTGGAAGACCGCTCTGCGCCAGCCGCAGGTATTAATTACCGGGGCTGTATTAATCGCGTTATTTCTTTTCTTCTACTTTGGCACAATTTGTAAATTGATTAATACCTATTGGACGGATCCGGACTACGTGCATGGTTTTTTTGTGCCGCTATTTTCCATCTACATCTTGTGGTATCGTCGAGACATGTTGCCCCCCGTTCCCCAAAAAGGCAGTTGGTGGGGGCTGGCCTTTTTTGGCTTTTGGGCTTTCATTGTTTGGTCGGGTGCATATTTTGCTTACACCTGGTTTGACCCTTTTTCCATTGTCCCCTGTTTGGCGGGGATAGTGCTTTTCGTCGGCGGATGGCAGGTGTTCCTATGGGCCTGGCCGGCATTGGCCTTTTTATTCTTTATAGTGCCGCTGCCGGGATTGCTTTCCAGTTTTTTAAGCGGTCCCTTGCAGAGCATAGGCACCCATGTGAGTGTCTTTGTTATCCAAACATTGGGCATGCCATCAATAGCGCAGGGAAACCAGATCCACCTCCGAGACTCACAGTTGGGTATCGAAGAGGCCTGTAGCGGAATTAAGATGCTGATGTTGTTTTTTACTTTATGTGTGGGTGCCGCATTTGTCACGCGTAAACCGGTTTGGGAAAGGGTGCTAATTGTCATCAGCGCCCCCCCAATAGCCGTCTTGGCCAATGTTTTTCGCATTACGCTGACGGCCATACTATTTGAAATGGCCCACATCTGGCCTTCGGTCATCAGCAAGGAATTACCTGAGAAAGTGTTCCATGATTTCGCCGGTCTTTTGATGATGCCGGTGGCTTTGTTGATTTTATTGGGCGAGATGACCTTGATTTCCAAGTTAATGGTGCAACCTGTAACTGATCGGAGCGTTGTGGTGCGGGAGGCTTCGCGCGGGTTGCTGGGCGTAGGAATGAAAACCGACAAGGAAAAACACGGGAAATCCTAGATGGAGGCGCGGAAATCCTGCGGATGCATGATTGGCGCCCGGCAGGCGGTCAAATTTGGAAAACCGCTCGAAAATGCAAAAAAACAACTTAAAAAGAACCAATGATGTTCCAACCGCGTATGATTAAACTACTTGTCCGTCGATTTGCATTGCGGTCAAGCAAAATACCTCGAACGGGAGAAGAAATTTATGTCGATTGATGAAAGGCCATTATTGTCTGAGGATCAGAGCAATGTCCAAGCCTTGGCACTTACTCAGGCAAGTACTCTATCGCAACCAGGGGGTTCCCTGGCACGATATGGCCAGGATGTAGCCATGCAATCCCGGGCTGCCGGCGACCTGATAGCTTTTTTACATGCTTTCCGGCGAAATTGGCTGTTGGCCGTGGCTTTGGGGGTCTGTCTTAGCGTGGGAGCCGGCTTGGTTGTCTGGTATGGAATGGGGGCCAGGTATACGGCGGCGGCTTTTATTCAAGTGCATTATCAAAAAGAGGCCATGGTCTTTATGACCAATGACAGGCCGGTTGAATCCGAATACGAACTGCTGAAAAACACGCAGATGCAGCGAATACAGGATCCTTTTGTGTTGCAGGCCGCTCTTCGCAAACCGGAGGAGAACCCAATCTCCCGCCTGCCTATACTGAAAAAACAAAGAGATCCCATTCACTGGTTGCAGAGCAAACTTTCCGTGTCGTTTCCCCTCAGGGGGGAGGTCATGAGAGTGGAGTTGACGAGTTCCAATCCCAAGGAGGCGTTGACGATTGTTTCCGCGGTGGTCGATGCATACAAGTCGGAAGTTATCGACGCTGAAATGGAAAAACGCCGCCAGCGTGTAAACGAACTCGAGCGAGTTTTCACCGACAAGGACCAGGAGGTACGCAACGAACGCAACAAGCTTAAAGATTTGGCCGAACAATTGGGGGCGGCGGAACAGGAAAACCTCAACCTGAAGCAAAGGCTTACACTGGAAGAACTGGCGGTGTATCGGAATCAACTGGCGCAACGCGATTTCGATGTAGGGCGGCTGCGGGGCGAACTGGCTTCCCGCCAAGCCGAACTTCAATCCGTGAAAAACATGGTTATTTCCGACGTGGAGTGCGAAATGTACGCACAGGGCGATCCGGTTTTGCGGGATTTAATGCAGGAAATCATGTGGCGCAAGCAGGATTCGGAATACGCCTCGGGCGTGCTGAAAGAGAGCCCGCAGAAAGACGCCGCCAAAAAACCGAACCGCTTCGTCAACCAGTACCAGAATCAATTGGATAAGTTCGAGAATGACTACAAAGACCGCATAGAAAGAATAAAGGACGAAATTCTCCACAAGCGGCAAACCGAGGTTGAAAGAGAAATCAAGCGCTTGGAAGCGGCCATCGAGATCGCCAACAAGCAGCAGAAAAACATTGACGAAGAGGTCCAGCACCTGAAAAAACAGGCCGAACAATTCGGCAGTTCGTCGGTTGACGTGGAAATGTTGCGGGCCGATATTCAAGTTCGCGATAAGTCGTTGAACACCATTGCCAGCGAACGCGACCAGTTGAGGGTGGAATTGCGTTCGCCCCCGCGAATAGAAATCCTCACGCCGGGGAAAGTCCCCGATCCAGTGGAGCCGTCTAATTCCGTTATGCGAATGGGCTTGACAGTCTTTAGTTCGATGTTGGGCTTTTGCCTGCCGGTTGTGGCGATCGTACTGCTGGATATACGCCGACAACGCATCAATACTTCAATGGAAGTCAGAGAGCGACTTGGAATTCCGGTCATTGGCAGCATGCCCATCATCCCCACGCGGGTGCTGCGCCAATTGGGCTCGCCTTCCAAGCGGAATAAACTTTGGCAATTGCGACTTACCGAATCCGTGGACGGAATCACAGCCAGGTTGTTGCGACGCGCCGAGTTGGAGCAAAGGCGCGTGGTGATGGTTACCAGTGCCGTGAGCGGGGAAGGCAAAACCACCCTCGCGGCGCAATTGGCCATGAGCTTGGCGCGGGCAAACCGCCGCACCATGCTGGTGGATTTCGATTTGCGTCAGCCCTCGTTTGACGACGCCTTCGGCCTGGAGCGCAGTCCGGGAGTAAGCGAAATCCTGAGAAATGAATGTGATCTGGCCCGGGCCGTCCAACACACGCAAACCGGCAACTTATCGGTAATAACGGCAGGCCGGTGGAATCGCATGGCCCTATCGGCATTGGCCAACGGAGGAGCGGACTCGTTGTTCAAGGAGCTCCGCGACGAATACGAGTTCGTGATCGTGGACACCAGCCCGATCCTGCCCATCGCCGACGCAAGATTCGTGAGCCAATACGTGGATTCGGTGGTGCTTTGCGTATTCCGCGACGTCAGCGAGTCCCCGAAAATCCTGGCGGCTTGCGAGATTCTAGAGGCCTTCGGCGTGCAATGCGTGGAAGCGGCTGTGGCCGGAACAAGCGAAAAAGACGCGGGCCGAACCGGATATTATCACTCCAGCGTTTCGGCGTAATATTTGAGTTTTGTACATTTCCCCAACTAGTTGTTCAGAGGAAAAACGCATTATGCAAGGAAATATCTCGGTAAGAGTAATTATCGCCGCCGCGTTAATTGTCTCGACATATATCGGCGTACGTGTAGTGGGCAAACTTACCCAAACGCCTCCGGTCGTGCTCCCCAATTGGAAAGTGCAAGATTTACCGAAGCAATTGGGCGAGTGGAAGGGGGAAGATGCCGAATTAGACAAGCGGATTTTCGTAGCCGAAGGCGCCCATTCCGTTGTGGAACGGCAATACCGAAATGAATCGGGAACGGTGATTTCATTGCATTTGGCTTTATTCAAAGACCCCGTCGAGGGCATCTGGCACAATCCTATTAGCTGCTACGTCTCCGGCGGCTGGACTCCCGTGGAAATAACGCGTGTGCCCATCTCCGAGACCGACGAGAATAGCGATAAAATAGCCCTTTCCACATGGGATAAAAGCGGAGTCGCGACTGTCGTTGGATATTGGTTTCAACTTGGCGAGCATCGGCTATACGGCCGCTGGGACTTGGGCTTCAAAGTGCGTTGGCAGATGAGGGGCCGTAAAACGTGGCCTGCTCTTATAAAAGTCTTGATAACAACTGGCGTAGGAGCGAAACCGGAAGATAGTAAAACCCAATTGCTCAAATTCGCGGATCTGGTTCATCAATGGATTAATCAGCCGCAGCATAACAATACCAATGACGAGTCCGCCGACGCCAAACCTTCTCCTGCCGCTCCCGACTAACCTCCGTGGAGTGAAAACAATCGAAATCGATTCAAGCCAGAGCAGTGGCGGGTTAAGATCACATGGGCTTATTCTGGACGACAAAAGGCGCACCCTTCCAACAGCGTAGAGATTATAGCGGTTTTATGTATAATAACGCTCATCCGACCGTATAGTAATGGCAATTTTTCCCATTAAACGGAGGCGGTCGCCATAAGGCTCAAATTCCACTCGAGCCGATTTAAGACACGACTGTGAAACTTATAATTGAAAAAGACCCATAACCGGGCATTCCCTGTTATGCTGGATCAACCGCCTTATCGTCCCGGGCGGCAAGGAACACCCACAGGGTGTTTTTTTTAGGACATGGATGTCACCCACGAGAACGGAGTCGCGCAGAAACTGTTCTTTATTGATAATGTCACCGCGATTTTATCATTTATCATTTTTGAGATAATGTCTTGATTTTGGAAAAAGAAAAAAATGACTCTTTATATTCTGTACCCGCTCCTGACGCGTTAGGACGATTGGCGCGTACAGGCGCTTCGTGGTCGATTTCATTGTTGATCGTTCGACAATTGTTCGGCATCGGCGTGGCAGGCGCATTTGCGCGACTTTTGTCTCCCGATGATTTCGGCTTAGTCGCCATGGTAGTGACTCTTACCGGTTTCTTGGCGCTGATTTCCGATATGGGGCTTTCTTGGGCGACGGTTTATGATCGTCAAGCCGATTTCCAAAAGACTAATTCTTTGTTTTGGATCGGCGGCTTATTGGGCATCGGCACCTGGCTGGCTTGTATCATATCCTCGCCACTGCTCGCGTGGTTTTATAAAAAAACAGAATTAATTCCTATAAGTATTGCGCTGGGAGCTGGTCTTTTCATCAACGGGTTGAGCATCCAACCCACGGCTTTGCTGAAAAGAAAACTCAGGCAAAAGGCCCTCTCGATCGCCCAGTTGTTGGCAACGGTTCTAGCCGGCTTGGTTGCCATTTTGCTGGCCTGGATGGCCGCCAGGTATTGGGCATTGGTAGCTCAAACGATGGTCAGCAGCGGTATCCTGTTGCTATTGGCGTTGGCATGGTCCGGGTTCAGGCCGGGTAGGCCCCGACTTTCACCGGGAACATTAAAATTATTGAAATTCGGCGGACTGGTAGGCGCTTGCAACATCATCACTTACTTCCAGGTTAACCTGGATAATATACTCGTGGGAAGGTTCTGCAGTGCGGCCGATTTGGGATTTTATTCGCGCGCATTTTATTTACAGACCTTGCCCGCCATGTATATCTCCATGGCCATAACCGACGTCATGATTCCTGCATTCACCACCTTGGCGGCAGATAAAGAGCGCTTGGCCGCGGCGTTCCGCAAAGCCGTGACATTGATGGCGTTTATAAGCTTTCCGGTCGGAGCATGCTTGGGCATCACCGCCTATGAAACTGTGAGAATCATTTACGGTTCGGCATGGTTGACTGTTGCAGTGCTTTTGCAGTGGCTGGCTTTGCCTGCCATGATTCTGCCATTGGCTCAATCCGGAGGATGGTTGTTTATAGCAACTGGGAAAGTGCGCGAAATGATGTTATTGTCTCTTTCGACATTTCCTATTGTGTGCATTGTCTACATCTACGCGGTTACATCGGGGGGCGTTTTGGGAATGGCCATTGCGGTAGCCGCCCTTTTTTCCATCCCTTTGCCGTTGCTGACATTTTATATGGCTATCCGCGCCGCCAAAATCGATTTTATCCCCACGTTAAAGCCCGTAATGAAAATCGCGATAATTTGTGCCGCGGCTTCTGCGGCGGCAATAGGCGCGGGCAGTCTCGGTGAAATATTAAAAATACATTGGCTTATTGTTTTTTTAATAAAAGTTTTTGCAGGCGCGTTCACATATCTTACCTTGGCCTTAATTTTTATAAGGCCGTTGCCTATCAATATAGCCGAAAAGTTTTGGGGGATATTTCGCTGGGTTGGTGGAAATTATATCGGTAATTGAAAGGTGATGGATGTTCAATAAATTAATTATGCTGCCCAGACAGATATTGAAAAAAGGCCTGGGAAAACTGCAGGACCAATTTATTACGCTTTTAAACAGAGAGATCGGGGATTGCGAATCTTTATTGGACGTAGGCTGCGGATTTAATTCACCGTTACAGCATTTACATTCGAAACCCAAAGTTATGGTAGGTGTTGATGTTTTTGAGCCCGCGATTGCTGAAAGCCGAGCTAAAGCCATTCATAACGAATATTATATCATGGATATTTTGAAAATAGCCGACAAATTTCCGCCGAAGTCATTTGACGCAGTGGTTGCCTTTGACGTAATAGAACATCTGAGCGAGGAAAACGCGATCGATTTGATTTGTCAAATGGAAAAGATAGCCAAAAACAAGGTTCTGCTTTTTACGCCCAATGGTTTTTTGCCTCAAGGCGAAGAATTTGGAAATCCTTGGCAAAAACACATATCCGGCTGGACAGTTAGACAAATGAAATCATTTGGATATCGCGTATATGGCATTGAAGGATTAATATACTTACGTGGTGAGATGGCACGAATACGTTGGAAACCGACCATATTTTGGTATTATATTTCATTATTTTCACAGATATTTACTCAAGGTTTACCAAGTCTGGCATTTCGCATATTATGTGTAAAAGACATCAGAAAAGATTGCTTACATATATGATAGTATTTAATATTGATTTATTATTTATCTAATATATTAAAATCGTGTCTTCATCTAATCCATTGTTATCCATAGTAATTCCGACACGGAACAGAATGGATTATGTTTGCAGTGCAATCCAGAGCATCCTGAAAATCGATTTCCCAGATCTACAAATATTAGTCGAAGACAACAGCGAAACCAATCGACTGCAAACATGGATAAAGGAGAACACAACTGACGTTCGACTCAATTATAAATATTGCTCTTCACCGACGTCCCAAGCTGGCAATTATGATAGGGCAATGAGAAATGTAACTGGAGAATATGTTGCCTTGGTTGGTGATGACGACGGAGTTAGTCCTGAAATTATAGAGGCCGTGCTTTGGGCAAAGCAAAATAAATTAGACGCATTGACTCCTGTAAGTGTTGTAAACTATACATGGCCCGATGTGAAAATGCCGGATCCCAATGAAGTCGGTCCGGGTAAATTGCGTATTCGGCCATTCTCTTCCATGGTAACTTATCCTAATCCAAAAGATGAAATAATTGCGTGCATCAATGATTACGGGCAGAATTTTCATCGATTGCCCAAAGCATATTTCGGGATAATCCGCAAAGAATGCTTCGACCGCGTATTTGATAAATGTGGTTCTTATTTTCCTGGAGTCAGTCCCGATATGGCATCGGCCATATCTTTGGCAAACGTAGTAAATCGAATTTGTCATATTGATTATCCCTTATTTATTCCCGGCACTTCAGCTAAAAGTAACGCTGGACAAAGTGGAATGTTAAAACATATCGGATACTTGAGAAATCAATTCCATTTACCGCCAGATTGCGAAGAGAAATGGTCTGAAATAGTACCGAAATTTTATTCAGTCCAAACCATTTGGGCTGAAACAATTGTGTCTTCTTTAAGAGCAATGGATTGCGATGATATTCTGAAACATATAAATCTAATGCGTTTATATTCGGATTGCCTTATACTCCATCCAAAATTTGCGTTTGCCACTTTACGCAATTTACCAAGAGCATTTAGGGCGATAAATCACAGTATTATATTCGGCCTATGTGAAGTTTTATTACGCTATGTATATGTTAAATGCAGGAGAATGGCCGGCATTTTAGCGAGATTTCTTCACATCAAAAAGCATATTATGCAAATACCATTTTATGAATCAACTGCGGAATTGAAAAATATTGAGGAAGCTGTAAATGAATTCACATGGTATATGTCGCATAATATTAGACCTTTCAGAGAAATTGTTAAGTAAATAATCATCAGATATTTACTAATGCCAATCTTAAAGAGAATATTGTTCATCCATCACGTCGGAATTAACGGCGGGGCGGGAATCATGCTATTGAATATTCTCAAGGCTCTGGATAAATCAAAATATAAGGCAATTGTCCTGTGTCCGGACGGCGATATAATAAAATGCATAAAGGAAACCGGCGCCGAAGTGATTGTCGCCCCTCATCAATTGCGGCTCTTCCTCCATGTTTCAGGCCTTTGGCAACCGATATTCTCCCCATATTTTTTAAAGGAATTATTTCCGCTCGTCCATGATTTGAAATACTGGACAAATTTTATTAAGAAAATGGATGTCGCTATCGTACATTTGAATTCCTTGGTATTGGCACCCTATATGATCTGTGCCAAAAGGGCCGGGGCGAAAGTCGTGTGTTTGGTCCAGGAAACCTTTGCTCGCGGAATGCTGGGTTTTCGGACTTCGATATTGAAATCGCTACTGTCCAGAATGGATGCGGTCGTATTTATTTCCGAATACGACCGGAAAACCGCAAAATGCAAGGCGCCGTTTACACGTGTAGTTCCTAATTGGTTGGATTTGAAGAAATACGATAAAAACATCGACAAAATTGAGGCTAGAAGTCGTTTGAATCTTCCAAAAACGAAAAAGATTCTAATGTATATGGGAGGGGTATCAAGGATCAAGGGGATTTATGAACTTCTGATTGCTTTTAACAAGTTAAAAGAAAAAAAAGATGTTTTGTTGGTGATTGCGGGATATGAAAGCGTCAATTTCGGAAAGTCTGGAACAATAAAGGATTTTTGCAAGCGTAAACTTTATCAGCTATTTTACGGAAACCTATCGGAGGCGATTCAACGATATATTTCCGACAATCGGTTAAATGAATACATTAAATTTATCGGTTTTGTCAAGGATGCCGAGCTATTATACGCCGCCGCGGATATTGTCGTATTTCCCGCGCTGTCGCCGCATCAAGCCAGACCGATAATCGAAGCGGGGGCAATGGAAAGGCCGATCATCTGTTCCGATTTCGAATGCATTAGAGAATTTGCCCGAAACGGGGAAAATGTCATTGCCGTTCCGCCGGGAAACACAGATAAATTGGCGGCAGCCATCGAGAAATTGTTGAATGATCCAACAATCGTCAATCGTATCATATCGGCTAATTACGAGAATACTCGTAAATTCCACGACGAAGCGATCAATTCGGAGAGATTGGTCGAGGTTTATGATCGAATTTCATAAGGGTGCAACGTTATTTATAATAAGAGCTTATCTTA
Source organism: Pirellulales bacterium (assembly GCA_963838495.1). Classification (GTDB taxonomy): domain Bacteria; phylum Planctomycetota; class Planctomycetia; order Pirellulales; family Thermoguttaceae; genus JBEKIK01. The sequence continues at coordinate 456,376 of CAWIRC010000004.1, forward strand.
AAACTTAAACATACAATGATGACAAGAGTTTATAACAAATATTCCGGGCGATCCAGCCCTCACCCTAACCCTCTCCGGGCACCAACCGAAGGTTGGTCGGGAGAGGGGACTTTTAGGATAAGCTCTAAAGAGAAAAGAATCATATAACAATGAAAATCTTACCTGATTATTTGATTATTTTCAGCCTTTGTCTGTTGCTCAGCTTGCTCGGGAATGAATGGACATTCGGCTATGAAGGATCGTATCTTTTTTGGGTATATGGCATATCCAGGGTTGTTCCATTGCTTGTGCTTTTCCCCATGGCATTTCTGATGGGCGCGCTGAAGCCGGGTAGACATGCCGTCCGCGGCCTGGCGATAATCATTTTTTTATTGGCCATGGCCGCACTCTATGTTTTCCACCCGATGTATGCGGGCGAAGTGTCGGAGAATTACAGGCTGTTCCGCAACGCGCTCATGATGAACTCGCTGGCCGCGCTGTGTTGTTTCATCGGATATCGCATCGGTTCTTTTCCGCGTGCCGCTTACCAGATGTTAAACACATGGGCGATCTTTTTGACCTGGTTGGCGATCTATGTATTTATCATCAGATTTTCCACGTTGGATAAAGCGCTCTTTTATTTGGTACCCATGTGGCCGGTCGGGCTATATCTGATATTTCCCCTTTGCTGGTATCTTCACAAGGTGTTATCGAGCACACGTTTCCATTTTTGGCATTTTTTTGCTTTTGTAGCAAACGCCTTGAATATCGGGGTCGCTTTCCATAAGCCGATCATCAGTTCGGCTATAGCAAGTTGCATGGTTTTGATTTTATTGGCCATCCGAGCCAAGGGTTTTACCCGCCCCATATTCCGTTTTCTAATTATATCGATATTCGGCGCTTTTGGCGTGTATTATGCGAATGCATATTCCAGAGGCCTCATTGCCCAGATGGCGGGAGAGAGTTTTGAATCGAAATTCTTGCATCAAGATCAGGGCCCGGCGCCCCTGACTATATGGGAAACTATTGACAGAGCATCCGGCGGGCGAATCCAGATGTGGGGCGATTCGCTGGAGAAATTCTGCGAAAGCCCTTTAATCGGCCACGGTCCCGGCCAAGAATATAGCTCCGACGCCAAGGGAAATAGAATATCTGAAACGATTCCTTTGCATAATGTTTATATACAACAGTTGGTTGCAATGGGATTGGTCGGAACCGTTCCCATGCTCATCGGGCTTTTCTTGTGGTTTTATCGGGTATCCAACAAACGGGCGCTATGCGCCATGGATTCTATTTTAACACCGGTAGTTTCCGCCGCTTCGGGGATATTGTTTTATTGTTGTATTGGGACCGGCGACATGTTCAATACTCTAATTCCCTTTTGCATCACACTAATGTCTATTTCGCTTTCATTGGTCGAACATTACGCGGAGAATTATAAAACCAGCATACCGGCTTACAACAGGACCGCGACCGGGATAAATCAATCCTTGAGGCCCGGAATATTTCCTCAACTACGCAAGCAACAATAAGTTGACGAAGGGGCCAGCCGGCGATTTTCAAAAACCAAGCGATTGACGCGGGTATTACAAATGAAGATAAGATTGTTTGGATTGCTGCACCTGGAAAGAGCCGAACATTCCGCCGAAAACGTTTACACAAAGGACTTTCAAGATCAGACCGGCATTTATGTGAAGAACGCGGTCAATTTATCCAATTCCCTGGAACGTCGGGGCGTTGGATTCGTTTTGCTCACAAACGATAAAACTGCCATAGATGAAATCGTCAGCCGAGAAGGAATGAAACTGGAGGTTCAAGAAATTTCATTTCGAACCAAAGTCCCCTCCGGGGTAAGATTTTATTCCGCGCACTTTAAACTGGATGTTTTTCATTATTTTGCTTCATTAAGCGATAAATACGTGGGATTCTGCGATCTGGACATGGTGTGCATCAACGATTTCCCCCCCGCTTTCTATAAAAATATGGAGGGCGGCATACCAATGTTTTATGATATTTCCGACCAAGTCATTCCAGCCTATGGCGCTGATGTAATCATTCACGATCTGGAGTCGATTCATCATTGCAAGAGCGAAGGCAGGTGGTCCGGAGGGGAGTTTATTACCGGCCCCCCGGCCTTTTTCGCAAACCTTTCCGCGGAGATCGACAGAATATACGAGAATTATTTAAACGTGATCGGACAATCACATCACGTAGGCGACGAAGCGGTGACGTCGGCGGCCTTGGAGATCATGAGAAAGAGCGGGACATACATTGCTGATGCGGGGACCTTGGGAATTGTAGGGAGATTTTGGAGCGGCAAAGTCTTGCACCCTCAAAAACCATTAAAGTGTTTTGAAATATGCTCCCTTCTGCATCTGCCCGCGGATAAACATTTTCTGGCCGCGATGGCGAAAAAAGATCCCTCCAGGTTGGCTGTTTTTAAAAGGGAATACAAGGCATATTTGAGATCTCCCATAGAAAAATATAAAAGAATAAAAAGAAAGATCTTGCGGAAGATACGGCTTGTTGCCAGCACTCGCGGTATGTAAATTTTCCATCCTGAGTGCCAAGCATGATAGAGGACGGCGTTACGGCGTTGGGGTTTCCAGCGGGCGACGAAACGGTATTGGCCGAGTGCATTCGCGAATTGTTTGAGGACGCTCCCCGCGCGGAACAACTGGGATCGCAGGCGCGGATTACAGCACTGAAACGGCACGACCCGGCGCTTGTCGCCCGTCGCATGATGGATATATACCAAACCGCGATAAACACTCGGCAAGCCGGCAGGTAGGCCTGGAAAAAGCGGGCCGCGGCATTGCCGGGATTTTTACGAAAAACCCGCGTTCGCCCATAGGATTTTTTTACGTTTTGACCATGACCGGCTATCCCCGAGTATTGGCTGTCAGCGGCGAGTCTATAGGCGGAAAATCGTCCACGGGCATAACGTTGGCGAATCTTTTTTTGGGTTGGCCGGCGGACCGCATTGCCCAGATATATTGCGACGTCGAGCCGCCGGTGGAATCGCTTTGTCCGCGGCATTTTGCATTGTCCCTGGCCGACGTGCCGTTGGATCGTTTCGTGCGGTCGTCATTGCGAGGCAAGGAAGATAAAATACTGGGGCCCCCTTCGGCTAAAGTATCCTTAGGCGAAGGCGGGACAGTAAACAACGCTTCGCGCGGATTGTTGCGCAGCATCGCGGGATCCTGGGCGGACATGTTCACATTCCGCGCGAGCGGCGAATTATGGCGGTGGATCGACGAATTTCGGCCGGAGATAATTTACTCCGCCTTGGGAAACGGCCGCTGGTTGAACTTCGTCTTGAAAGTGGCCAGGCGTTGTCGGCTCCGGATCGTGCCTCATTTTATGGACGATTGGCCGGTGTCGCTGTTCAGTTCGCATATTTTGATGTACCCGTCGCGCCTGGCGTTGACGTGGAGGCTGAAAAAAGTGCTCCGTCTTTCGCTTACAGGCATGACCATCAGCGAGGCCATGGCGGAAGAATACGAGCGTCGGTACGGCATGAAATTCGAGGCGTTCATGAACTGCGTGGAGGTGCCGGCGGATTGTCCGCCGATGCCCGAGCATGATTCCCGGCTTCCGTTGGAATTCGTTTACGTAGGCGGATTGCACCTTGACCGTTGGCTTGCTTTAAAGGAAATAGGCGAGGCCATGGCTCGGCTGCGATCCGAGGGCATGAATATCGAGCTTGTGGTTTATGCGCCCCCTGACGACTTGGGCATTTATGGAGAGGTATTGCGAAGTGTATCCGCGTTGCGATTGGGAGGATCGTTGCCGCCGGAGGAAATTCCCCAGGTATTATCGTCCGCGGACGTTCTTGTGCATGTGGAGTCTTTTGACCGCAGCATTCAGCAATTCACCCGTTTCTCGCTTTCCACGAAATTGCCGCAATACATGGCGATGGGCCGGCCTATTTTGGGATACGGTCCGGGCGACATAGCTTCCATTCGATATATCAAACAAAACGGCTTCGGGATCGCTCAAGATCTTCCCGGAGCGGATAAACTTCTCTCGGCGATTCGCCAAATGGCGTCTTCCCAGGAACAGCGCCGAATTTTGGGACGGAGAGGATGGGAGGTCGCCCAAGAAAAGCATTCCAACGTCAGGGTCCGAGAACATTTCAAAGAAGTGATTTCCGAATCCGTACCGAGGACAGAATAATCATCTTCATGTTAAAGTAAAAGAGGCATGGCTGATCCCACAGTAGTCGTCATCGGAGCCGGCCCCGCCGGTTTGACGGCAGCATATGAATTGTTGGCTAGGTCCTCGCATCGCGTCGTGATATTGGAAAAGGACGATATCGTCGGGGGCATTTCGCGCACCGTAAACTACAAGGGAAATCGCATCGATATCGGAGGACATCGATTTTTTTCGAAGTCCGACAAGATCATGCAGTGGTGGCTCCGGCATTTGCCAAGCGAAGACGATGCACGGGAAAAACAGGGGAATCCGGATCGGGTCATGCTCGTGCGAAAACGACGTTCGCGCATCTACTTCATGCGGCAATTTTTCGATTATCCCATCACGCTGAGCGTGGACACGCTTCGCAAATTGGGTTTTTGGCGAGTCGTTCAAACGGGATTAAGTTACATATCGGCGAGACTGCACCCTATTCGGCCGGAGCGCACTCTGGAAGATTTTTTCATCAATCGCTTCGGTGCAAACTTTACGCCACATTCTTCGAGTCCTATACCGAGAAGGTGTGGGGAGTGCCCTGCAATAAAATTCCCGCGAAATGGGGAGCGCAGCGGGTGAAAGGCCTTTCCATCAGCAAGGCCATAGCCCACGCCTGCAAAAAACTTTTCGCCTTACGCCGCAAGGAGGACATCAGCCAGAAAAGCACCGAGACCACGCTGATCGAGCGTTTTCTTTACCCGAAATTCGGCCCGGGGCAAATGTGGGAGACCGTGGCAAAGGACGTTAAACAACGCGGCGGGAGCATACTTCACGGTTGGAAGGTTGATCGACTCGTCATGGAAAACAACCGCGTATCGGCGGTCGAAGCAGTTTGCCCGACAACGGGCCAGCGGCGGTTGTTCCAGTGCGACTATGTTGTGTTGACCATGCCGATACGCGACCTGGTAAGGGCGATGGCGGGCAGCGTTCCGCCGGACATGGCGGCCATCGGCGAGGGTTTGGTGTACCGCGATTTTCTCACCGTCGGTTTACTGTTAAACAAACTCAAAATTCGCGACAAGACAAAATCCGGCCCGGTCCCAATCCGCGACAACTGGATTTACATCCAAGAGCCGGAGGTGAAGGTCGGACGGTTGCAGATATTCAACAACTGGAGTCCTTTTCTTGTCGCTGATCCCTCCAAAACCTGGATCGGACTGGAGTATTTCTGCAACGACACGGACCCGCTATGGCAAATGCCGGACGATCAACTTGCGAAAATGGCGGCCGAGGAACTGCATAGCATCGAAATCATTGATAAGAACGATGTAGTGGATTCGACGGTGATACGGATGGAGAAGACGTATCCGGCGTATTTTGGATCTTACGGCAAATTACCTGAATTGCGAACCTATCTCGACTCGATCGCCAATCTATTTCTCGTCGGACGCAACGGGATGCACCGCTACAATAACCAGGACCACTCGATGTTGACGGCGATCACCGCGGTGGACGGGATTCTCAGCGGAAACGCGGATAAATCAGCTATTTGGGCAATCAACACGGAAGAAGAATATCACGAGGAGAAAAATCATGCATAAAGAAACCCATTATTGCGGAGAATTCCGATCCGAACGGCACAAGATCAGCCTGCTTTTTTGGCTCTTAGCGGTTTCCTTCTTAATTATCATGGTATTTATCGGATATGGACGCTGTCCGCGCAACCAAGGTGATTTAGTAAACGATGTTTCGGTTCAACAGGTTTTGCGCGGCGGTTGGGGAGCGATGTTTTTCCTGGATCGCTCCCCGGTTCCCCAATATCCCATGCCCTACGGGGGCTGGCCACCCTTATTGTTGATCGTGCAAAGCTCTTTGGCCCTGGCCGGACTTCCCATCGATATAGCACGATTGACGGCCAATACCCTGTTTTTCGCAGCGTTCGGGATCGTGGTCGTATTGCTTTGTCGCAAGTGGAAATTAATGCTGCCCGACCCCCTGGTCTTTTGCGTAGCCACGCTCGGTCCGGCAGTGGCGATGTTCGCGGGGCTTGCAATTTCGCACGACACGGTCCCACTGGCTCTCACGCTTCCTTGGCTTTTGGCGGAATGGTTTGCCGAGGGAGAAAGAGCCGCATTTAAAAAATGGTTGGCGATCGGCTTATGCGGCCTGTTTATCGGTCTGACGGATTGGCACGCCGCATCGCTGGGATTCATTGCGGCGTGGTATTTGTTTTTGCGATGGCGACGCGATGCTCGAACGGATCTCCTTCTACGGCTAAAAACAATATTCGCGATTACAGTCATAATGGCGATTACATTTGGTTGTTACTTGGCCGTGAAGCATCTGTACTGCACAGGCAATCAGCTTGCCCAAAAGGGGGGCGCAGATTGGTGGAAGTTCACGTATCGAATAACCCCTAGTTTATTTACGACATTAATGACGGCGGTGATGTCGATTGCCCGCATCGGCTTTGCCGGCGTACCCTTGTGGATCGCAACGCGCATCGGTTATCGCGCGGCGCCCAAAGTGGCCACCATTCCAGCGGCTTCACTTAGGCTTATGTGGATGAGCACAGTATGTTTTTCATTTTGTTTCATAGGTTTGACTTGGATACCGGCCCACCATTTAGAGATGTTGCTTTTTTTGCCCGCGGTGGTGTTGACCGTCCTATGTTGGACGGGTGAAGCACGTTTTCCGAAAATCAGTCCCTTGATCGTGATGATATTGCTGTTCTCGTATTCATTTACCTTTTTGCAGAGCTACCGGCTCGTATGGTTGCGGGCGCCAGACAACAATCCACTTCCCGTTGTGATAGCAGACTCCCCGGAATTATCGAGTCCGCGCAAACCGAAGCCTGCGGATTTCTCCATGATAGGCACTCCCATGTCAGCTCTCTTTCGTTTGGCGACGGAATTTCCCACCAGACCTATGAGCAGCGACACTACGCCGGGAACGGTCGAGTATTGGTTTGTGGAAAATTCCTCAAAGTTCAGTAGCGCGGATTCACCGGGGCGGCCAATCTTTATTTCTTATGATGACCAAGATACTATGAAAGCACGGTTCATTACCGGTCAACTGATTTGCAAGGCATACACGCGGCGTGATCTACAATCCCAGTTGAGCACTATTAAGTGCAAACGATATGCCGTGGTATCGCCTTTAAGTTCGAAGCCACCAGCACTGGGCGACAGGCTTATAGAGGTCAAACAGCTTAGCGATGGGTACGATCTTTATGAATTTCTTAAGGGAGATTGATGGTGGCCGGTTTTAAAGCCGAAGTGAAAAATCAGTCTCTTAAAATATATCTAATTACAGATTATCGTGGCGGATTTTACAGCTCGATTCGCAATATTGAAAATATGTACAGCATGGATGTTGAATTGCTGTGCAGATACTTTGCCGAACAAGATTGTGAATTGATCGTCATGTCTTTTGCCGACGTTGATTTTCGAGAACAAAACTACTCCGGGAAATGGGTGCTCTACCAGTCGTCCGAGGATCCCGGCTTGTGTTATAAAAGTTACATCGAGGACATTGTTTTAGGCATGCATTTACAGGGGGCGCGGCTTATTCCGCCGTTTAACATGCTCCGTGCTCACCACAACAAGGTCTTTATGGAGATATTACGGGACTTAAGCCCGCTTAAACAACTAAAAACGATCCGCACCAAATGTTACGGCATTTTTGAGGAATTTGCCCAGGCGGATACGTCTTATCCTTGTGTCATGAAACCCGCTTCAGGCGCTTGCAGCAAAGGCGTGGTCCTTGTTAATAACAAGGCGGATAAAACAAAGTACGGGAAAAAGCTCAGCCGCGTGCGTTATTTCCTGCCTGACTTAAAAGAGCGAATCAAGCGGATTTATCGCCGCGGTTATGTTCCTCGCTCCTTACATCGCGGAAAATTCATTGTGCAGAATTTAATATCCGGGCTGTCGGGCGATTACAAAGTTCTCGTTTACGACGATAAGTACTATGTTTTGCATAGACAAACGCGGAAAAACGACTTTCGAGCAAGCGGGAGCGGCCTGTTTCGATGGCCTGAAGAAACACCGACGGAATTGTTGGATTTTGCGCGAGAAATATTCCTGAGTTTTGATGTCCCCTTCGTCTCCCTGGATATTGCTTGCAACGGAGATAATTATCATTTGTTGGAATTCCAATTCCTTAGTTATGGGACCCTAACCCTGGAAAAATCGTCACATTATTACTCGAAATCCGCCGACTCATGGATCAGAATCGATGGTGAATCGATCTTGGAAAATGAAGTCGTGCGCAGTGTAGTCGAGTTTGTTCAAAGCCAATCAGCTAAAAATCCGATTTGACAAAAAAACCATGCAAAAGTCAAAAAATATCCTTATCGCCATCAATGAATATTATCAGAACGGGCCGGGAGCCGTATCTCGCTTCGCTGACTTCCAATCTCAAGGATTGTCGGATCTGGGGTATCATGTGGACATCATCGCCTCCAAGGGGCACTGGCGCGGAAAACGCAAATTGAGCGATTCCATAAATGCAACCTGCTTACGTGGCGCGAAAATCGGTCGCGGCGCGGGATTTCGGGAAAGATTTGCCCATCGTTTTTCCTATATTCATTGGCTTTTGAAACTCTCATTGGCCATAATGAGCGGACGATACGATGTAATTTTGTTTTATGGATCCTCCATTGGTTTCGTTTTAGTAATTCCTATTGCACGGCTTCTTGGAAAACAAACGTTCTATATAGATTGCGACCTGCCGAGAGCCATAGTACACCCATATAAATGGTGGGGCCATCCTTGGGCATATATCCAAGCAAAGACTGTGGGGTGTATGGCTTCCTGGTTGACATGGACGGTATTGGGGGGGACGAGGCTCTTGGAGTCTATATATCGGGGTCTTGCCCCCAAGGCAAACATTGTTCGCTTTTATCCGCCTACTGATACTCAATTATTCCGGAAAGGTAATGGAGAGGCATTCCGGAATAAGCGAAACCTAGGCAAACGCCCACTGATTGCTTATGCGGGGGCAGTGACCACAAACGAAGGCCTGCACATACTTATAGAAGCATTTGTCCAGGTCAAAGCACGCATTCCCGATGCAATTTTAGTAGCCGCGGGCTTAATCAGCTTTTCGTTGCGGATACCAATTGACCTGGAGAAGTTGGTAGAAGATTTGGATATATCCGATAGTGTAATCTTTACCGGCATAATTCCTTTATCGGAAATAATTGATTTATATGCGGCGGCCGACGTATTGGTAAATCCGAAAACCGATCATATCGCGAACAAGGTGGCAAGACCCATAAAAGTCGGAGAATATTTGTCATCCGGTACGCCAATGGTTTCAAGTAGAATAAGCGAACTTGATGAGATACTAGTGGACGGGGAGGAAGCCATTTTCTGTGAGCCGGAAAATGTTGGCGAACTGGCAAAGTGCCTTATCGATGTTTTACAGGCCACGCCCCAAAGGCGAGAATCGATCGGCAAGCGCGCACAGGAAGCTGCCGAAAAGGGCTTTGATTATCGTTCTTTCTGCTTGCGCATTCACCAAATGATCGAGATGAACTCCAATCCCAAAGCAACTCGATAGGATTCATTGATAATATCACCGGAGAAGCTAATGAGTCCAAGTGTCTTACTTCTCACCGACATGCCATCGCATCATCAATTGCCTCTGGGCGAGGAATTTTACAAACTGCTGGGAGATAATTTTAAGATTGGTTTTCTCGCCCCTTTGCCCGGGGATCGCGTCGCATTAGGTTGGGAAGACGAAAGCAAAGCCTTACCCTGGACAATACGCGTTTGGGAATCCAAGGAGCAAAAAGATTGTCTGCATCGATGCCTGGATTCTTTCGACTGTGTAATAAAAGGCGCTGCTTCGGTTGACCTTGTTCGTCAGCGAATATACAACGGAAAACTGACGTTTTTATATTCGGAACGCATATTCAAAAGAGGCTTTGTTCCCGGATTCGTTTGGTGGTTTCGTCGCCTTGTAAAGGACTATTGGCCTTTGATCCGGCCTAATTATCACCTTCTTGCCGCAGGGGCTTACTGTCCGTGGGACATACAGCGGGTAGGATTGTTCAAGGATCGAATGTGGACATGGGGATACTTTCCGATTGTTCGCATCGAGCCTCCTCCGCCAAGAAATAATGGGATAATCAAAATGCTCTGGGCTGGCCGCATGTTGAAGTTGAAGCGGGTAGACATGGCCATAGAATTGGCTCGGAGGCTCAAATCCCAAAAGCGAAGATTTAGCCTGGACGTGATCGGTACCGGTCCCATGGAATCGAAACTTATTCGACAATGTCGGCGGAACGGGTTGGAAGATGTAGTGAGCTTCTTTCCGTCAACTACGCCGGAAGAAGTTCGCAAGGCTATGCTAAACGCCGACATATTCCTGATGACCAGCAATTACCGCGAGGGCTGGGGAGCCGTGATCAATGAGGCGATGGATTCGGGCTGCTGTGTAGTTTCCAGTAAGGGGGCGGGGGCCGCCCCCATATTGATCGAGCATGGGAAAAACGGCTATCTTTTTGAAAGCGGCAACGTGTCTCAGCTTTGCTCCATAGTAACAGATTTGCTGGAACATCCCGAAAAATGCCGCGAAATCGGCAGGCAAGCCTGGAAAACCATATCGGAGGAGTGGAGCCCAAAATGCGCTGCGGAGCGTTTTGTGGCGCTGGTCGAAGGGCTGTTGGGACGGCGGCCCTTGCCCAACTACCATCGCGGCCCTTGCAGCGTCGCCAGGGTGTTGAAATAAAGACAGAGCTTTTCCGTTCTTTACAGTCAAAAAGTACATTAAGGACTGATAAATAATGCTACGAGTCAATGTAGGATGCGGACAATCGCCGATAAGCGGGTGGAGGAATTTCGACAACTCTTTGAGCCTTCGTTTCTCAAAAATTCCGCTCTTGCCGAAACTCCTTAGAATTCTTGGAATTATTAAAGAAGATCAGTATAATTTCATTAAGTTTATTCGTTCTAATAAAATCGGATATGGAGATGCCGCCGGCAGACTGCCGCTCTCGGACGGCTCCGTTGATGTGCTTTACAGTTCGCACATGATTGAGCATCTTGACCGAACCGAGGCGGATAAGTTTCTGAGAGAGGCCTTTCGCATACTCCGTGTCGGCGGGATAGTCAGACTTGCCGTTCCCGATCTAAAAAAGCATGTCGAACAATATATCAGGTCAGGCGATGCAGACGCGTTCCTGGAAGGCACTTTTTTGTGCGCACCCCACCCACAAACGATTACACAGAGATTACAGAGCATTGTCGTTGGAGCGCGGCATCATCATTGGATGTATGATGGGTCCTCATTATCCAAGCTTTTGGAAAAACATGGATTTGTGAATTCCCGTATCTTACAGGCAGGTGAGACACATATTGAAAATTATGAACTGTTGGATCTTTTTGAAAGAGCTTCCGAGAGTGTGTATGTTGAAGCGGAAAAAAGATAACCAAGTGGTTGCGAAATGCTGAGAGATTCCTGAACTAATGAAAATCCTAATTACACTTATAGGGGCACAGACCGGTTCGGTGGCGAATTATAGTCTTCTCTTCCGAGCCTGGGCCGAGGAATTCCCCGGCGACGAACTGTACATCTTTTGTAATTGGGAGGTCGCTTGGTATTACAAATCGCGTTTGAGATTTTTGGGGTTGCCTAATGTGTATGTCATACCATGGCGAGCGGGCTTGTTTAAAGAGCCGCTGCGATTCTGGTTCCATACGTATGGATTGCACAAATATATCCGTCAGTATTCCCCCGATTTGATTTATTCCATCAACATCGGACCTTACTTTAAGACGGGAATACCGCAAGTGCTTCAGGTGAACAACTCCTTCCAGGTGTGCGATTGGTCGCTGGTGCGTTATCATCCCGGCAATCGATTCCACGTAGCAATGCTGCGATTCTTTTTCCGATTTTCTTTGAAGAGATGCGACGCGGCCGTCGTCCAGACCGAGGGAATGAGAAAATTATTAGCATTTATTCCTTACTCGCCGGAACGTTTGGCCGTGATACCGAAGTCGGTGGAGACCGAGCGGGGCTTGTTCCCCCACCCGTTGCCCGAACGCATCCGGCAGCAGTTGGCCGCCGGGCCCTCGCAGGAAGTTTTCACGTATTTGTATGTGGCCACCGATTCGCGGCACAAGAACCACATAACCCTCATCCGGGCGATGGAACATGCCCGCGCCCAAAATTCGCCCCTGCGTTTGGTGCTGACGCTGACAAAAAAGGAATTGGAGCGGTTGGCGGGGCGGGAGGCGAAGACCGCGCGAAGTCTCGTCGAAAGCGGCCATATCGTGCTCTTGGGTTGGATAACCAAGGACATCCTTCGCGGCTTGTACGACGCTTGTTCCGGCTGCGTGATGCCAAGCCTGCTGGAAAGCATGAGTTCCTCGCATTTGGAAGCCATGCGCTGGAACAAGCCGCAAATCTCATCGGATTTGCCTTGCTCCCGCGAATTGTGCGGCGATGCGAGTTTGTACGTCCCGGTCAAAGACCCCCAGGCGTGGTTCCGGGAAATGGAGCGTCTGGCGCGATCCAGCCTTGCAAGCCGATCTCGTGGAAAAGGGGGCAAAGCGGATCCTCGATTTTCCGTCAACCTGGCATAAAGTCGCCAGGAAATACCGCTCGTTTTTCGAGGATGTAATTGCCGACCTCCATGCGAAGCCGAGAACGCAAACTCCTGAACGCCACAGCGAGATTGTGCCTCAAAAAGGCGCCGCATGAAAATACTATACGAGAACTTCGGGGGACCAAGCGGAGCCTTGTCGGGATACGTATATTTTCTCCGCGCTTTGGCCCTGGAATATCCGGAAGATGAATATCTTATTCATTGCATGCGGGGCTCGGGCCTGGATAAACTTGCCAATCTGCCGAACGTGCAAATTCTCTATATAAAAGAATTTGCCGGCAAGGAATTCATGAGATTTTACAATAATCAATGGAATATCAAGAAAATCGTCCGCCAATATCGGCCCGATCTGATCTTATCCACCAATATAGGTCCTTATATTCGCACAGGCGTTCCGCAAGTGTTGCATCTGATGAACGCCTTCCAATGGTGCGATTTACCCATAACCAAGTATCATCCTAAAAGTAAATTGTCCATATTGACCTTGCGTTACTTTTTCCGGAGATCATTGTGCAAATGCGATGCTGCGATTGTTGAATCGCCTCTGGTGCGGGATGAGGTGGGAAGGATTCCCGGGCGCCCGGCCAAATCACGGTGATTCCTAAAACCGTGGAAAATGAATATGATCTTCACCCGCAACCGCTGCCGGAAACGATGAACCGTTTTTTTAACGATAAACCCGGCAACGATTTTTTTACTTTTTTGTATGTTGCCACGTACACGCCGCATAAAAATATCAAGACATTAATTCCAGCCATCCAAATCCTCAAGGACCGCGGCGTGAAGGCCCGCCTGGCATTAAGCCTGACCAAGGACGAGTTGGCAAAATACTTCGGCCAACAGGCTGCCGACTTGACGGCTTCCGGACACATTCTTCCCCTGGGATGGGTCAATAAAGAATACCTTCACAGTTTATATCAAGCGTGTTCCGCTTGCGTCATGCCGAGCCTGCTCGAGTGCCTGAGCGGATCTTATTTGGAAGCCATGAATTGGGGAAAACCTCAAATATGCTCGGACTTGCCCTTCGCACGCGATACCTGCGGCCCAGCGAGTATTTACGCCGATCCGGAAAATTCCCGCGACTGGGCCGATAAAATGCAGAAACTAATGGAGGATCGAGAGCTGAGGGAGACGCTCGTGCAAGAAGGGCACAAAAGAATAAATTTATTCTCCGCAACTTGGGTAGAGGCGGCGAAAAAAGCACACTCTTTATTTGAAAGTTTGGCGTCTCATTGACGGGGACTGTAAAACAATCCGGATTGACTAATAATAATCATCGTCTAGCAAAGAAAGGTTCACTGAATTGAATACTTTAGTTACCGGCGGGGCCGGATTCATCGGCTCAAATATCGTGCGTTTACTGCTGGAAGACGGGCATCAGGTGACGGTGCTGGACAATTTGATGTCCGGGTATCGCAAAAACCTGGCGGTTTTCCCGCAGGTCCAGTTCGTCGAGGGCGACGTGCGCGATGCGCAACTGGTTGACCGCTGGCGCAGGGCGTGGAGGTTATATTTCACCTGGCGGCTTCGGTGGGGAACGCGCGGTCCATCGAAAATCCCATCCAGGACGCGGAGATCAACGTCCTGGGCACGCTTCGGGTATTGGAGGCGGCGCGCCGTCAAGGAGTTCGCAAGGCGGTGTTTTCATCCTCTGCCGGAATTTTCGGAGAGTTAAAAACGCTGCCCATCCGCGAAGACCATCCGGTCGAGCCGGATTCCCCCTATGGCGCCAGCAAATTATGCGCGGAAAAAATGTGCCTGGCGTACGCCAAGCTGTATACGCTGGAGGCGATTTGTTTGCGGTATTTCAATGTTTTCGGCGTCAACCAGAGGTTCGACGCTTACGGAAACGTGATTCCCATTTTCGCCCATCGCATGTTGCGCGGCGAGCCGGTCGTGATTTTCGGCGACGGCGAGCAGACCCGCGATTTCGTCAACGTCCGCGACGTGGCCCAGGCGAATTACAAGGCGGGCATGTCCAGGGGCGTTTCCGGGGCCTTTAACGTGGGCAGCAGCACCCGGATTACAATCAACAAGCTTGTGGAGCTGATGATCGACGCCAGCGGCATTCATCCCGCAGTTGAATATGGCCCGCCGCGCAAAGGCGACGTGCGCGACAGCCTCGCCGACGTATCGGCGGCCAAAAAAGCCTTCGGTTTCAATCCCTCCGTCAAGCTGGAACAAGGCTTGAAAGAATACATGGATTGGGCGAAAAAGGAGAATGTCTGATGTCAATGCGCGTTTTGATACTAGGCGGCGCAGGCATGTTGGGACACAAAGTGTATCAACTGTTTCGGCCCCGTTTCGATACATGGACGACGGACCTGTTGAGCTATGCAAATTATGCCCGCTACGATCTTTACGATCCCCAGCGTTTTGTGGGCGGCGTGGACGTCTCGAATTTCGACAGCATAGTGCGGGTCGTAGCCGACGTAAAGCCTGATGCAGTATTTAATTGCGTCGGAATTATCAAGCAATTGAAAGCCGCCAAGGATCCGATCACCAGCCTGGTCATAAATTCGCTGTTTCCGCACCGGTTGGCCAATTTATGCCGGGCAAGCGGAATACGAATGATCCACATGGGCACCGACTGTGTTTTTTCCGGACGAAAAGGAGGGTATACTGAAAGCGATGTATCCGACGCCCAGGACTTGTATGGTCGGACAAAGTACCTGGGCGAGGTTGACGCCCCCGGGTGCCTGACGGTGCGGACATCGATTATCGGCCGGGAATTGAATACGTCCAACGCCTTGGTCGAATGGTTCCTCAGCAATAAGGGCGGCAAGGTTCGGGGATATAAAAAGGCGATTTATACCGGTTATACCACTATTGCCTTGGCCAACATAATCGCCGACGTATTGGAGAATCATCCGAATCTAAGCGGAGTGTATCAAGTCGCATCGGAGCCGATCACAAAATGCGACTTATTGGCCTTGATTAACCAAACCTATAGTTTGAAAATTCAAATTGAAGAGGATAATGAAATTACATGCGATCGCAGCCTGGACGGCTCGCGCTTCAATAAAGCAACTGGATTTAAGCCACCTAGTTGGGTCGAGATGATAAGTGAAATGCATCGCGACCCCACGCCTTATCACTTGTGGAGAAAACAATGATCCTTAAAGGCAAACGAATAATTGTCACCGGCGGGACCGGATCGCTGGGCAAAGTGCTGGTCCGTCGCCTGCTTACCGGCGAGCTTGGCCAGCCCAACTCGATCGTGGTCTTTTCCCGCGACGAAGCCAAGCAGCATGATATGCGCCTGGAGTACAAGCATCGTCGCGTATCGACCGACGAAGTCGTGTACCACAATTTCAACGAACTGTTGGAATTCGTGATCGGCGACGTCCGCGATTATCACGCCGTGGCGTCGGTGCTGACCAACGCGGACGTGGTTTTCAACGCCGCCGCGCTGAAACAGGTGCCGACCTGCGAATATTTCCCCTTCGAGGCCGTGCAAACCAACATCTGCGGCCCGGAAAACATCGTCCGCGCCATTCGCGAGAACCACCTTGGCGTGGAAACAGTGGTGGGGATCTCGACCGATAAGGCGGCCAAGCCGGTGAACGTGATGGGCATGACAAAGGCCATCCAGGAGCGGGTATTCATCACCGCCAATCTCACCTGCCCGAAGACGCGTTTCATCTGCGTCCGTTACGGGAACGTGCTGGCTTCGCGGGGCTCGGTAATTCCGCTGTTCCACGATCAAATCCGCAACGGCGGCCCGGTAACCGTGACCACCGAGAACATGACTCGATTCCTGCTCAGCCTGGAGCAGGCAGTGGATACGATTTTCGCGGCGATTCGCGGGGCCAAGCGCGGCGAGACGTACATCCCCCGCGTTCCCTCGGCAAGGATGATCGATCTTGCCCGGGCACTGATCGGAGAGCGCAAGATCAAGATCGAGGTCACCGGCATCCGGCCCGGCGAAAAGATCGACGAAATCCTGATTTCCGAGGAAGAGCGATTCCGCACGGTGGACCGCAAGAAATACTACGCCATCCAGCCGATTTTGCCGGAATTGCGATCTCGCGAGGATACACCGGCCGGCCTGCCCGGGGAATTCAGCTCGGCCACCGACGTGATGAACTACGATGAAATGTGCGCGCTGCTGAAAGAGAAACGCCTGCGCCTGGAAGACGTTGACGCCGCGGAGGGAGAATTCCTGCGATGAAGATTGCCACAGTGCTCGGCACAAGGCCGGAAATCATCCGCCTCAGCCGGGTCATCGAAAAGATCGACACCTTGGCCGAACACGTGCTGATTCACACCGGCCAAAACTTCGATCCCAATTTGAACGATATTTTTTTCCGCGATCTGGGCGTTCGTGCGCCGAACTATTACCTCGGCGCCCAGGGCGCCGGCTTCGGCGAGCAGGTGGGCATGATCCTGTCGCGGGTGGAAGGGGTGCTGGAAAAGGAGCGGCCCGACCGCCTGCTCATACTCGGCGACACCAACAGCGGGCTGGCCGCCTTTATCGCCAAGCGGATGGGCATTCCCGTCTATCACATGGAGGCCGGCAACCGCTGCTACGACGACCGCGTGCCCGAGGAAGTCAACCGCCGCGTGATCGATCACTCAAGCGACGTGCTCATGCCTTACACCGAACGCAGCCGGGCCAACCTGCTCCGCGAAGGCATAGCGGGCAATCGCATTTTCGTGACCGGCAATCCCATCCTGGAAGTCATAAATCACTACCAGGACCGCATCCAGGCATCCGCGGCGCTGGCCGATTTGGGCGTGGAAAAGGACCGCTATTTCCTGGTGACAATGCATCGCGCCGAGAACGTGGACATAGAATCGCGGCTCCGCGCCCTGACAACCGCGTTGGAAAACCTGCACCGCCAGTACGGTTATCCGATCGTATGCAGCCTGCACCCGCGCACGCGGAGCAAAATGACCTCTTTCGGACTTTCGACCGAAAGCGACGCGGTGCGATTCCTTCAACCATTGGGATTTTTCGACTTTATCGCCTTGGAGCGGGAGGCCTTTTGCGCGCTGAGCGACAGCGGCACCGTGCAGGAGGAATGCTGCATATTTCGCGTGCCCAACGTCACCATCCGCGACGTCACCGAGCGGCCCGAGACCGTCGAATGCGGCAGCAACATGCTTTCCGGGACCGATCCGGCGCTGATCATGCAAGCAGTCCGTCTGGTCACCGGCCAAGCGCGGCAGTGGACGCCCCCGAAGGAATACCTTGAACAACATGTAAGTACGACGGTATTGAAAATTCTTCTCGGCTACAGTCATTTCAACTTGTAAATCGCATAAATAGACGTTGACCGATGCGGATACTGTTCATCACTCAATGGTATCGGCCGGAGCCGCTGACCTACCAAAGCGACCTTGCGGAGACCTTGCAAGCCCGGGGACACGAGGTCTTCGTGATGACGGGTTTTCCAAATTGGCCCACGGGAAAGGTCATGGATGGTTACGCCATACGGCCATGGCAGCGGGAGAGGCTGGGCGGTGTGCAAGTCATCCGCATGCCGCTTTTTCCGGATCACAGCAAATCGGCTGGGCGAAGAGTGCTGAATTTTTCCTCGTTCGCCGCATCTTGTTTTTGCATCGGTCCCTGGCTGGTCCCGCATTGCGATCTTGTGTATTGCAATTTTCCTCCCGTCACTCTGGGAGCGCCGGCTTGGCTGCTTAGCAGCATGATGCGCGCCCCGTTGACGTTCGAAGTCCAGGATCTTTGGCCGGAAACAATGCAGGCCACGGACATGGTGAACAATCCGCGGATATTAAAACTAGTGGACCGGATAGCAATGTGGGGATATCGCCGCGCCGCGGCCATCCGCGTAATCTCCCCCGGTTTCCGCGATCACCTGGTGGCCAAGGGAATACGTCCCGACAAGATTCACGTCATTCCCAACGAAGTCGATACCGAACGTTATCGGCCCCGCCCGGCCGATCCCCAATTGGCCCGGGAACTTGGCCTTGCGGATAAGGTGAACATAATGTATGCGGGCACTATGGGCAAGGCGCAAGGGCTGGATACTCTGCTGGAGGCCGCCTACCTGGTTAAAGATTTGACCGACGTGCGTTTCGTGCTCATCGGCGACGGCACTGAAATAGAATCGTTAAAAGCCCTTGCTGCTGAAAAGCAGTTGAGCAACGTGAAATTCATGCCTCGCGTTTCGCCCGAAAAAATAGCGCAAATATATCCCTTTGCCGAACTGATGTTTGTCGCCACTCGCGACGATCCGCTGTTTCGCATAACCATACCTCATAAAATATACACTTACATGGCCAATTCCAAGCCGATTCTCGGGGCATTGGCGGGCAATCCCGCCGAGGTGATCCAATCCGCCGGAGCGGGCATTATTTGTCCGCCCGGCCAACCGCGAGCCTTGGCCGACGCCATCCGCACCTTTTTCGCGCTCACCCCCGAGCAACATCGAGCGATGGGGCAAAATGGTTTCCGCGTCGTGAGCGAAAACTACAACCGCAATTTGATCCTCGGCCGGGTGGAACAGCTTTTCAAGGAAACGATCAAGAGGCACAAATCTAAAAAATGCTGAATAATCACGAGCGTCAAGAGCCAAAGGACCAACCGAGTGTTATGGACGCTTCCGCGTCATCTTCCGCTTCGCCGGCCCGCCGGGTGCTGATAACCGGGGCTTCAGGCGCTGTGGGCTGCGCAGTGGCAAAGAGGTTTTCGCAAGGTGGATATAGGGTGAGGGTTCTGGACCAGTCGCCGTTCCCGGTTGCCCTGGCCGGCAGTGAACCGGAAATGTTTCGCGGAGACATCGGCGACACCGACCTGTTGCGGGCGGCCGTCGAGGGCGTCGATCTGGTCGTGCACATGGCCGCCAAGCTGCATATCAATAATCCCGATCCCTCCTTGAGAGACGAATATGTGCGCGTGAACGTGGAAGGAACGCGGCGACTGGTTTCCGCGGCCGGCGCAGCCAAAGTTCCAAGATTCATTTTTTTCAGCACGATTTGCGTGTATGGAGCGAGCGTTCCGCCCAATATTTTCGACGAGGGTTCACCCATCAATCCCGATTCTTGGTATGCCGAAACGAAATACGAGGGCGAGCGAATCGTGCTGCAAAACATACCCGGCGTGGTTCTTCGCCCCGCCGCCATTTACGGGCCGCGGATGAAAGGGAACTATCTCCGCCTGCTGGGCACGTTGCGCAAAGGCTATTTCGTGGGAATCGGCCGCGGCGGCAATCGGCGCACGTTGATCTTCGACGAGGACCTGGCCGACGCCGCCTTCATCGTCGGTGAACATCACAAGGCCCTGGGACGGATATACAACGCCACCGACGGCCAGATCCATACTTTCGCGGACATAGTGCAGGCGATGTGCCAAGCCCTGGGGAAAAAACCGCCGCGGTGGCGGCTGCCGGCTGCCCCTATAAAGGCCGCCGCCCGATTGGCCGAGTTGTGCTGTTCGGCGATCGGACGCCGCTGGCCGATTACTCCCGCGCTGGTAGATAAAATCATCGAAGACGCGGCGGTAAACGGGACGCGCCTGGAAAATGAATTGTCGTTTGCTCCAAAAGTGAATCTGCTAGATGGATGGCGAAAAGTCGTCGCCGCCGTATTTCCCGATTCGGCCTGTACAAAAAAGAGTCGTAATATACCGGCGGCATTGTCTTCATGCCAATTGTGAATGTGCAAATAATACTGGTTTTCCTAGGGATTGCGGCGATTTCCGCAGTCTTGGTGGGCATTTTGCGCCGATTGGCGCTGGGATGGCAGATTTTGGACGTTCCCAACCAGCGCAGTTCGCACGAGTCGCCTACGCCTCGGGGCGGCGGCTTGGCAATCGTGGTGCTGAGCCTGGCGGGTTATTCGGGCTATGGATTGTGGTT
Organism: Pirellulales bacterium; assembly: GCA_963838495.1. Lineage (GTDB taxonomy): Bacteria > Planctomycetota > Planctomycetia > Pirellulales > Thermoguttaceae > JBEKIK01. The sequence continues at coordinate 476,938 of CAWIRC010000004.1, forward strand.
GGCAGCGCCTCCCAAGGCAATCATATATATATATCTTGCAGGCGCAGCTTTGATCGCCTTGATTAGCTGGATCGACGACGTGCGCGGCTTGCCCAACCGGGTGCGTTTCGGCGTGCATCTGCTAAGCGCGATTTTAATCATCCTTGGCATCGGTGCCGCCTGGAAAATCGTGGCCGTGCCTTTTTTCGGCGACGTGGCTTTGGGCATGCTGGGCACGGTTCTCGCCCTATTCTGGATCGTGGGCCTTACGAACACTTATAATTTCATGGACGGCATCGACGGAATCGCCGCGGCGCAGGCATTGATGGCCGGAGCGGGTTGGATGATTCTAGGCGCCATGAGCGATCAAGGGGATTGCGTGGCGATTGGATTGCTGATCGCCGCCGCCAGCGCGGGATTTTTGTGGTGGAATCTTCCGCCCGCGAAAATTTTCATGGGCGACGTGGGCAGCGCTTTTTTGGGTTTCACGTTCGCCGTTCTTCCGGTAATCGCCGCGCAACGAAATAATCGCCTGGCGGCGGCCGGCATGATACTTGTGTGGCCGTTTGTTTTCGATTCGGTTTTCACCCTGTTGCGCCGCCTGAGCAAAGGCGAAAACATATTTCAAGCACACCGATCGCATCTATATCAGCGGCTCGTGCAGAACGGTTGGACGCATGGGCAGGTTAGCTCTTTATACGCGGCGCTGGCCGGCATAGGCATCGTGCCAGCCGCCATGTTTGTGCGTTGGCCGATGGCGGGATCGTGGTTAATCGTCATATTGCTTCCCCTGTTGGCCGTGGGATTGTGGTCGCTGGTGGTTCATCAGGAAAAAGTATTCATCGGATAATGTATAACATTGGTTTTCAAGCGATTAATTGCGCAGGCGTCTCAATGAATGACAATACGCCCGCCGAACTGTGGAAAAAAACCGTTGCCGGAAGTAACGCATAAAACGCCGCCCCGCTGGATGGATGGGCTGTTGATAGCCGGCGAACTGCTGGCCAAGAGGTTATACAGGCAATCCGCCTGGCTGCGAAAAGAGATCGAACTTTTTCGCTGGAGAGACAAGCCCCGGGTGCAAACTGCGAAAAGGGAGGAATTAAAGCAATACCTTCGCGAAATCGGGGTCAACAAAGGGGCGCTTGTGATGGCCCATACCGCGGTATCCGATTTGCGATTATATGATGAATCGCCGGGCCGGGCCGTTCCCGGCGGTTTTTTGGCGGCGGCCAACAATTTGGTCAACGATCTGCTCGAACTGGTCGGGCCGGAGGGCACGTTGGTCATGCCCGCCCACGCGCATTATCAAGGCGAGGATGCTTTGCTCAGTTCCAAAGAGCGCGAGCGGACGATATTTTACGATCCGCAGTCCACGCCCTGCGGGGTGGGATTGGCAAACGAACTGTTTTGGCGGCGAAAAGGCGTTTTGCGCAGCCTGCATCCCTACAATTCCCTGGCGGCTTGCGGCTCATTGGCCGATGAACTTTTGCACAACAATCTCAACCATGACAAGCCCTTGCCGCACGGCATATATTCGGGGTATTATCGTTTTTCGCTGAAAAACGGGCTGGTCATCAGCATCGGCGTGCCCTTGCAAAACAGCATGACGCTGATGCACGCTCCTGAAGAAGTCCGCGACCAGGATTGGCCCATTAAAGATTTCTTCGAAGAGCGGCGCTACCTGGTGCGGATCAACGGCCGGGATGAACAGCACGTTGTTCGCCAGCGCCGCCCGGAGTACGGCATGTATTGCATTTGCGTGCGCAAGGCGTTTCGCGACTTGTTGCGCGAGGGGATCGTGCACGAAGCCTCGGTGGGCAGCGTCCGCGTCAACTGGGCCCGGAGCGGGGAAGTGTTCGATTTCTTCATGACGCGCAACAAAAACTCGCATTATCCGTATTACGGCGTTAGGTCCATTCGAGCGGTGAATTAAACAATGAGCGATTTCTCCGATCTGCAAATCCTGGGAAAAGTTGCCGGCCGCGCAGTATATCGACGCTCAAGGGAGATTGTATATTTCCCGGCTTTACGATATTTTCCGGTCCGACGACGGCGGCGCCGTCTGGCAACTGGACAGCGCAGTCCCCATATCGAGATACAAGCACACTTTGGCCCGCTCGCCCCTGGTGGCAAGGCTGCTGCGATATAATGTGGCCGTATTTCAGATCATGGACGACGGAACGCGGATTGCCATCGCCCGGGAAGGCATTTACCGGGCCGATCCCGGCGAATCGCAAATGTCCCTCTCTTTCCGCATCAAGCGCGGGTCCCGGCCCATGAACATCTGCGTGGACGGTTCCCGGGTGATCTTCGGCGAGTACGGAGATAGTTATAAGGATTTGGAACCATATATTTATGTTTCCGAAGACCGGGGACGAACTTTTGAGGTCGCCTATACCTTCCCTCGCGGGAGCATCCGCCACGTGCATAACATAATCGTCGATCCCTACGGCGATCATTATTGGGTTCTTGTCGGAGATTATGACACGCAGCCGGGAATAGGCGTCCTTTACAAGGATCTTAAGACCATAGATTGGCTTCGCGCGGGGATCCGGAATCGCGGGCGGTGCGCGCCATCATCAAACCCGATTGCCTGCTCTACGGCACCGATTCGGACATGACCCGTAACTACATCATTAGGCTGGAAAAACATTCCGGCAAAATGACAAAATTGCTTGAAGTCGAAGGCAGTTCCCTATGCGCCGCCTCGTTTGGTCCGGTTATGGCCATATCCACATGCGTGGAACCCAATCCCTGCTGCCCCTCGAAAGAATGCTCGATATATCTCAGCAGGGACAGCGATGCCTGGAAACGCGTCATGCCCCATCGAAAAGATCGCTATCAACCTTTCTTGTTCCAATACGGGACATTGGTGCTGCCGTTCGCCTGCAACAAACAACCCATCGGCATGTTCAGCGGACAAGCGGTCATAGGCGGGCATAATCTGGTTACACTGTTGAATTTCGGCGGAAAGGAATAAATCCATGCAATTAACTGGGATCCGCGCAATTGTCACAGGGGCGAACGGGGGTATCGGTCTGGCCGCGGTAAAGGCCCTTCTTGCCGCCGGCGCGGCCAAGGTCGGCATGTTGCGCGCAATCGCGAAAAACTCGACGCCGCCCTTGCCCAACTGCAACCGGATCAACCGGACCCGCGGATCATTGCCATGCTGGCCGACGTCCGCGACGCCGAGGCTTTGACTAGGGAATTCGGCACTTTCGTGCAACAAGCCGGCGGATTGGAGGTCTTGATTAACAACGCCGGCGTGCTTATCGACGGCGCCTTGCTCAGTTTTTCATTCCGCGGCATAAAACGATACTCGCAAGAAGACTGGCAAACCAGCATCGACACGAATTTAAAGGGCCCTTTTTTGTGCACGCAGTTGGCCGTGGAGCACATGTTCCGCAAAAGATGCAAGGGCGTGATCATCAATATCAGTTCCATCTCCCGGATGGGACGCGCCGGGCAGACCGCCTATAGCGCCAGCAAAGGGGGCCTTACCTCCATGACCTTTACCCTTGCCCAGGAACTGATGCCCTATAACATTCGCTGCGTGGCGATAGCGCCGGGCCTGGTGCAAACCCCCATGGCCGACAAAATTCCCGAGGACGCCCGTAAAAAAATGATTTCCAACACGGCCGTGGGCAGGATGGGACAGCCCGAAGAAATCGCACATGGCATATTGTTTTGCATCGAGAACGAATTCTTCAACGGCCGGGTCCTGGAACTCGACGGCGGCGCGCTGGGCTGATATAATCCGGATTTCCAAGAGTAAATGAAAGGATAAGATTGCACGATGGCGACAAGCGAGCGGCTGGCTAACATATTTAATAAAGCATTCGGTCTCGACGTCAATTCTTTTTCGCCGAACCTGGCACCCGAAGACGTTCCCAACTGGGATTCCATCGGCCACATGAATCTGGTTATGTACCTGGAGCAGGAATTCAATCAGCGCTTCGACGTGGACGAGATCATGGAAATGAGTTCGCCCGCGAAAATCATGGAAATTCTTGCGGCAAAAGGCGTTGCCGGTTGACTGCTCAAGATCCTAATATCGCCGAAAAAATTCTTTCCGGCGGCCGGCCGCAGCGGCCCGCGATCTACTTCGGCGACAAGCTCATCACCTACGGCCAGTTGCGCGGCGGCATACGCCTGGGGCGCAAGGCTAATAGGACTCGGTTTTTCGCGGGGCGACCGGATCGGTCTGCTCGCCGAAAACGGCCCTTTTTTCATCGCCGCCTATCTAGGTATAATTCGCGCCGGGTTGTGCGCGGTCCCGTTTCCCGTCGATTGCAATGAAAAAACCGTGGAGCGGATAGCCGCTACTGCCGGCATGAGGATGATGCTGATGTCCGCACGTTTTCGCCCCCGGTTGGAAGCGCTTGCAAAGCGCCTGGGCCTGGCGCTGGAAGACGAGTCTTCCGTCTCGGCCGATTCGGCGTCGATGCCCGCCCGGGGCGATACCCAATGCGCGTTTCCCGCCGTTGATCCGCGCCGCGACCTTGCCGCCGTGATGCTCACTTCCGGCTCGACCGGCGAGTCCAAGGGCGTAATGGTTACGCATCGCAATATCGAATCCAATTCCTGCGACATCATTCAATATCTGGGTCTTGGCCCTGAGGACAAGACCATGACGGTGCTTCCTTTTTACTATTGCTATGGCATGTCGCTTTTGCACACGCATCTTATGGCCGGCGGGTCGCTGGTGTTGAACAACCGCTTCATGTTTCCCGAAAAGGTGCTGGACGAGATGGCCGAGAAGCGTTGTACCGGTTTTGCCGGAGTGCCATCGACGTATCAAATCCTGCTGAGGCGCACGCATTTTGCCCAGCGGCAGTTTCCCGAGCTGCGCTGGCTCCAACAGGCCGGGGGCAAATTGCCCAATCCGTTCATTCAGGAGATACGCCGGGCATTCCCCCAGATGCGCTTGTTCGTGATGTACGGGCAGACCGAGGCCACCGCCCGGCTGAGTTACTTGCCGCCGGAACTGTTGGACGAAAAACTCGGCTCCATCGGCAAGGGCCTGCCCGGCTCGCGATTGGAAGTGCTCAAGGCGGACGGATCGCCCGTGCGCCCGGGCACCGATGAAGTTGGCGAGATCGTGGCCTCGGGCGACAACATTACGCCGGGCTACTTGAACGACCCCGAAGAAACCGCCCGCTTTTTCCGCGACGGCCGGCTTTTCACCGGCGACATGGCCCGGCTGGACCGGGACGGTTATATTTTCATCGTGGAGCGGGCCCGCGATTTTATCAAGGCCATGGGCAACCGTGTCAGCCCCAAGGAAATCGAGGAAGTTTTAAGCCAGATGCCCCAGGTGGTCGAAGCGGCGGTGATCGGCGTGCCCGATGAAATCTGGGGCGAGGCAATTAAAGCTTATATAACCACCGCCCGGACCGGTCAATTATCGGTCGAAGACGTGCGCAATCATTGCCTCGGCCAACTACCCAATTACAAGGTGCCCGAATACGTCGAATTTCTTCCCCAACTGCCCAAGACCGCCAACGGGAAAGTGGCAAAAGATGTTTTACGGAAGATGTCCGCGAACGTCCCCTCTACCTTCGGGAGAGGGTTAGGGTGAGGGCTGGACAGTTTAAACACAACATCATTTTCTGCGGCGGAATCCACGATGCCCTCACCCCCGGCCCCTCTCCCAAAGGGAGAGGGGATATAATAATAAAATGTCCGATCCTTCACTTAGCATAGAACAGCGAATCGATGCCTTGATCCGCGGGACGCAATATGCCATGCGCCAGGCCGAAAAGGACGCGGTTCTGATGCCGATCCTCCGCGAACTATGCGCTGAAATCGCCGGGCATTGCCCGCCTTACGCGCGGTTTTTGCGGCGCTTGGGGCCTCGGCCATCGGAATGGCAGGCCACGTCCGACGCGCCGCCACTGCCGGTATCGATGTTCAAAAAATTTCTCCTGGCCGCAGTGCCGCCGGAAAAGGTTGTCCGGCAGTTGCTTTCTTCTTCCACTACAGGACAGGAGCCCAGCCGGATAGTGATCGACAAGACCACCGCCTTCCGCCAGGCCCGGGCCTTGGCTGCGATCCTCAAAGAGCATCTTGGCGGGCAGCGCCGCCCTTTTCTGGTTCTGGACGCTGCGGAGTCGGCAGGTGAAGGAGACACGCTTACGGCGCGGGCGCGGCAATTCGCGGCATTGGCAATTTTGCCTCTGAAACCGTCTACGGCATGAAAAAGCAGCCAAGCGGAGACCTGTCCGCCGATTGGCCTCTGATCCAGGATTTCTTTAAGCGCCACGGTCAAGAGCCGGTGCTCTTGTTCGGCTTCACATTCATGGTTTGGACGAATTTTGTCGAAGAGGCCGAGCGCCGGGCGATAAAATTCCAGGCTTCAAATGCGCAACTGTTGCACTCCGGCGGATGGAAAAAACTCGCATCCCAAGCGGTTACAAAAGAAGAGTTCACTCGCCGAACCGGCGATGTCCTGGGTTGCGATCCCGGGCGGATTCTCGACTTTTACGGCATGGTCGAGCAGGTGGGCACGGTGTTCGTCGATTGCGAGGCGGGCAACAAACACGCCCCGGCCTTCGCCGACGTGCTGATCCGCCGACCGTACACCCTTGAACCGGCGGCCGTGGGCCAGACCGGCATTATCGAGGTCATAAGCGTGTTGCCCACCAGTTATCCGGGTCAAGTATTGATAACCGAGGATCAGGGCGTGCTGGTGGGCGTGGACGATTGCCCATGCGGCCGCTTGGGAAAATACTTCCGATTCACAAAACGCATCGAGCAGGCCGAGGCCCGCGGCTGCGGCGACACATTTGCCCAGGCAAGAGAAATAAGATAGCATGGGGTCCCTACCCTTAGAAAATTAGTGTGCCACTGCTTCGCAGAAGCAGTGCTCCTAAAATAATGGGAAAAAACACTGCTTGTTCCAAGCAGTGGCACACAATACAGGAAAATAAGATGAGCATATTGCGAATAACTCACAGGGGCGTGGAACCGGCCGGCGAGAGCCTGACGCCCATCATCGAGTCACTTAATAGCCGGCGCGATTTGATCGCGAAAATTCCCATCGACGGGCTGGTCGCCTTGTTTGCCGATTTTGCCGCGCGGTTGCTCCGCGACGAGCGCACGAGGTCGCTGGAAGGCTGCATGTTTCTTTCGGCCTGGCTGGGGAGCAACAATATACGGCAGCTTTTGGAACTGAATCTCAATGGCGATCCGGCCTATCTCGACGGCTTTGTGCCCTACGGTCGCAATTATCTCGCCGCCAAGCCTCAAGGCCTGGTGTCCATGTGGATGGCCGGGAACGTGGCCACTTTGCCCATGTTTTCACTTGTTCCCGCGCTTTTGGCCAAAAACGTGTGCCTGGTGAAGCTCGCGTATCCCGAGCCCGAGGGAACCGACCGCCTGCTTGCGGTGTTGGGCGAATCGCAGGCCGGGGAAATCCGCGGCGCCGATCTTCTGGAGGCAGCGGCCGTGGTCTGGTTCGATTATCACAATGCGGAACTGAACGAGCGGATGTCGCTGGCCGCGGACGTGAAAATCATCTGGGGCGGCGCAGAGGCCATAAAGGCCATAACGGCTCTGCCCCGCATGGAACACTGCAGCGAGATCGTTTTCGGGCCGAAATATTCCATCGGCGTGATCGACCGGCAAAAACTCGAGTCCGATCCGCAAAAACTCGACGAAGCCGTGGCCGGTTTCGTCCGCGATTGCGCGGTCTTCGACCAGCGGGCCTGCTCGGCCCCGCAGACGATTTTCGTGGAGCGGAACTCGCGATTTTCTTTGCGCGAGGTGGGCGAATTGTTCGCCAAACATTTTGCCAAACTCCCGCCCAAGCCCGCGCTGGATCCATACACCACCATGCAGATCGTCAACGTGCGGGCGGCCTGGGCCATGGATGAAGAAAAAGACGTGATAGCCTCGGCCGACGGCGCCAATTGGACCGTTTGTTTGGATCGCGATGTAAGTCTGAAACCGGCCGTCCAATCCCGCACCATCTTTCTGACTGAAGTGGACTCCTGGCAACAGGTCGTCCCGCTATTGTCGCCCAAGGTGCAGACGGTGGGCGTGGCGTTCGGAAACAAAGAAGATTTGATTGTATTTGCCGAGGCGGCCTCGCAGGCCGGCGTGGCGCGATGCGTTCGGCCGGGGTTGATGAACAATCACGAATCGCCCTGGGACGGCAAGCTTCTTATCAATCAATTGGTCCGCTGGGTAACGCTGAAGCCATAGTTTCTTAGAAATACATGGCTGTGCCTTCGGGCAATATATTGCCGTTGGCGGAAAAAAAACCTCAATTACCCGGGATATCGCCTTAAAAATCCCTCTTGTATCAAACTACGCAATTTCATATAACCTGCGGGTGAACTTTAGGGCCATTTCACAAGTCCCCTCTCCCCAAAAGGATAGGGGAGTTTTTTTGTAAAAAAATCAACTAATTTTTTTTGGGCGTCAAGGATATGGCAAACGCGATTAAAGAAAAACCAATTCATCTTTCCCAGGAAAAGGGTGTTCCGCTGTTGGATCTCGGACGCCAGCATCTTCCTCTTTTGGAAGAGCTTGCCGAGTCGCTCCGCCGGGTGTGCCAGAGCGGGGCCTTTGTGATCGGCCCGGAAGTGAAAAAACTGGAACAGGCCCTGGCCGACTACTGCCGCGTGAAACATGCCGTGGGCTGCGCCTCGGGCAGCGACGCATTGTTGCTGGCCCTGATGGCCTGCAATGTGGGGCCGGGCGATGAAGTCATCATGCCCAGCTTCACCTTTTTCGCCACGGCCAGCGCGGCCACGCGGCTGGGCGCCAAACCGGTGTTTGCCGACATCGATCCGGTGACCTTCAACATTGATCCTGTTGCCGTCGGGCGTTTGATCTCTCCGGCCACTAGGGCGATTATTCCCGTACATCTGTTCGGGCAATGCGCCGATATGGACGCCATCAATCGAGTTGCCCAGCCGGCCAAGGCGGCGGTGATCGAGGACGCCGCCCAGGCCATCGGCGCCGAATGGGAAGGGCGCCGGGCGGGCTCGATGGGAACGATCGGCTGCATCAGCTTCTATCCCACAAAAAATCTCGGCGGAGCGGGCGACGGCGGCATGCTTACCACCAACGACGAACAACTCGCCGAATCGCTCCGCCTTTTGCGCCAGCATGGCATGAATCCACGGTATTATCACAAGGTGGTGGGAGTAAACAGCCGTTTGGATTCGTTCCAGGCCGCGGTGTTGAACGTCAAATTGCCGCATCTCGACCGCTGGAGCGCGCTCAGAGCGGCCAATGCCGCCCGCTATGCCGAGCTTTTTGCCGAGGCGGGTTTGGACCGCATCTTGACGTTGCCCAAGGCCCTTGCCAACTGCCGGCACGTATGGAACCAGTATGTAATCCGCGTGCCGGACGGCCGGCGCGACGCGCTGCGCCAGTCGCTGTCTGAGGAAAAGATCGGCACGGAAATTTATTATCCATTGGGCCTGCACGAGCAGGAGTGCTTCAGTTATTTGGGCTACAAGCCCGGCGATTTGCCCGAAACCGACCGCGCCGCGCGGGAAGTGCTGGCCTTGCCCATCTTTCCGGAACTAACCGCCGAGGAACAACAACTGGTGGTCTCTCGAATAGCCGGCTTCTTCGGCGTATAATATTTGTCCACGGTTGTGGCGGTAATATAATAGCGACCCTCACCCCGGGTACCCTCTGGGTGCCTCTCCCGGAGGGAGAGGGGAAAATTTTTATCATGGCAAAACTGTATTTAGTGACCGGTTGTGCGGGCTTCATTGCCTCCCGAGTGACCGAGATGCTTTTAGACGCGGGACACGCGGTCGCCGGAGTGGATAACCTCAACGACGCCTATGATCCCAGATTGAAACACTGGCGTCTCAAGCGCCTGCAAGGCCGCAAGGGATTTCGGTTTTACCAATTGGATATATCCGATGGGGATGATGTAGCCGCCCTTTTCAAAGACAGCGCACTTGCCCCGGACGACAAAACCGTTGATGAAAAACCCTTTTCGGCGGTGGTCAATCTCGCGGCCCGGGCCGGCGTGCGCCAGTCGCTGGAAAATCCCTGGGTCTATTATCAGGCCAATTGCATCGGCACGCTTAATCTAATGGAGGCCTGCAAAAACTTCGGCGTGAAAAAGTTCCTCATGGCGTCCACTTCCAGCCTGTATGGCGGGCACAACCGCATCCCCTTCCACGAGGACGACGACACCAGCAGGCCGCTTTCGCCTTATGCCGCCTCGAAAAAAGCGGCCGAAGTTCTGGCCTTTAACTATCATTATTTATACGGGCTGGACGTTTCCATCCCCCGTTATTTCACGGTGTATGGACCTGCGGGCCGGCCCGATATGAGCATCTTCCGTTTCATCCGCCGCATTGCCGAAGGCGAGCCGATCACCGTTTTCGGCGACGGATCCCAGTCCCGCGATTTCACCTATATCGACGACATCGCCCGGGGCACAATCGCCGCGTTAAAGCCGGTGGGTTATGAAATCATTAATCTCGGCGGAGGTCGTCCCGTGGTCCTTTCGGCGGTGATCGACCGGATTTCCCAACTTCTGGCGCAAGCCGATAATCGACGCAAAGCCGCTGCATCGCGCCGACGTTCCCGCTACTTGGGCCGACATAAGCAAAGCGGGGAAATTGCTGGACTGGCGGCCCCAGATTTCCATTGAGGAGGGCCTGAGCCGATCGGTCGAATGGTATAAAGCCAATCGGGACGCAATTCTGCCTATCGGCTTGGGTGTGATGTAAAAAAGTGGGCTGTGGGCAGTGGAGAGTGGGCAGCGCGAAACCGCAAGCGGTTTCATTCTATCTCTCTCATTTTTAATCCAATTTTTCCAAAAGATAATCGTCCATCTCGACTGACGCGCCTTTTTGCAGGAAATTCACCCTCACCAACAGGCGCGTCACACCGCGGCGCACCAGGACCGTCCCTTCCAATCCCATCAGCGCGCCTTGCTTGACCCGCACCCGGTTGCCGGGGGCCAACTTTTGTTCCACACTCAGCGGCGCATTCGAGGCGATCAGCCGGCGAATCTGTTCCAGGTCGAAAATCAACTGCTGCGGATCGCTGACCGAAAGTATCCGCGAGACCCTATTGGTGGTCATGCTTTTTATGCGCTCTGTTTCGGAGGAAAAGAGGAAAACGTATCCCGAAAAAAGAGGAATAAAAGAGATTCGCTTGCGACCCTTGAGAACCGTGGTCTTCTTTATCAAAGGCAAGTAGAACGGGATACGATAGGCGAACAGATCTCGGGCAAGGGATTTTTCCTGCCGGGCCTTGGTGTAAATCACCCACCAATGGTGATCCGACGGCTCCTGAATACCCTCTTCCAGTAAATTTTCCGGGAAAAGGCTGGGCTCCTCTTTAAGAATCGGCACGCTCGTGCTCCGTGAATGTCAATTTTCCGTACGTCTTGTAGGGGGTATTTAGCCTGAAGAATAATAAATCTATCTAGCCCGCATGAATTTATAATTAAAAATCCGGGCATATTGCGGTTTCAAAGCGTAAATCAATTACGGGATTAAAATATACCCTTCTCATGCGATATTAGCTATCCATGCCATAAACAAAGAATTGTCCGCGGACCCAGGACTTTATATTGCAAGAATGAACTAATAATCGTAAGTTATTATATATTCTGGAAATTATTATATTTTCTGAATTTACTCGCAACATTTTCTACTTGTAGGACAAAACGTTTATGTGTGGAATTGTTGGATATATTGGGCCTCGCCAGGCGGTGGAATTTCTCATCTCGGGCCTGCATCGCTTGGAATACCGCGGATACGACAGCGCAGGCGTGGCCACCATCGATGAATATGGAAGGCTGGGCGTGGTTAAATCGGCGGGCCGCATCGAACGCCTGGAATCGATACTCGCCGAAAGCCCGCTAAGCGGCTCAGTGGGCATCGGCCATACCCGCTGGGCCACACACGGTGCGCCGAACGACGTCAACGCGCATCCCCATTTGGGCGGCAACGGCGCGTTGGCCCTTGCACACAACGGCGTAATAGAAAATTTCCGCTCCATCAAACAGCGCCTGGAAAACGAAGGTTACGAATTTTGCACTAACACCGACACCGAGGTGATCGCCCACCTGATCGATAGTTGCTTGAAAGAGCAAAGAATCGACGGCGACATGGCGGCCGTGCATTACCAGCCCTTGGTCACGGCGGTGCAAACGGCCCTGGCTCAGCTTCAGGGGACATACGGGCTGACGATTCTTTTCCGCGATTGGCCGGAGGTTGTTTTTGCCGCCCGGCTGGGCAGCCCGCTTATCGTCGGGGTGGGCGAGGGCGAGCATTTTATCGCCAGCGACGGATCGCCCCTGGCCGGATACACCGACAAGATCGTTTACCTGGCCGACCACGAGTTGGCGGTCGTCACGGCCGACAGCCTGCGCGTGATCCACCGCGACCGGGGGCACATAAGCCCCAGCGTTCAGGTGCTGGAAATCGAGGCCGGCGAAATGGACCTGGGCGGATATAAACATTACATGCTCAAGGAAATCTTCGAGCAGCCCGAGTCGATCCGCAACGCCATGCGCGGGCGATTGGACCGCGACGCGGCCACGGCCAAGTTCGGCGGATTGAACCTCTCGCCCCAGCAGCTCCGCTCGGTCAACCGCATTTTGATGACCGCCTGCGGCACGAGCTGGCACGCGGCCCTGGTGGGCGAATACCAGTTCGAGGCCCTGGCCCGTGTGCCCGTCGAAGTCGAATACGCCAGCGAACTCCGCTATCGCAATCCGCCCATGGAGGATCATACCCTGGTGTTCGCCATCACGCAAAGCGGCGAAACGGCCGACACCCTGGCCGCCCTGCGGGAAATGAAACGCAAAGGCTGCCCGGCGCTGGGCATCTGCAACGTGGTGGGCAGCACCATCGCCCAGGAAAGCGACGGCGGCGTGTATCTCCGCGCGGGACCGGAAATCGGCGTGGCCTCGACCAAGGCCTTTACCTCGCAATGCACCGTGCTGGCCATGCTGGCCTTGTTTATGGGCCGCTTAAGGCACCTCAGTTTTTCCGCGGGAATGAGGATCATCAAGGAACTCGAAGAATTGCCCGATAAAGTCGCCGGGGCCTTGGAATGCAACAACGCGGTGCGGAAAATCGCCCACAAGTACGCCGAGTGCAACAACTTCCTCTACCTCGGCCGGCAGTTCAATTTCCCCACCGCCCTGGAAGGGGCCTTGAAACTCAAGGAAATCAGCTATATCCATGCCGAGGGCTACCCCTCGGCCGAAATGAAGCACGGCCCCATCGCCCTTGTCGACGAGCACACGCCCAGCGTGTTCATCATGCCCACGGGAGAGATGTACGATAAAGTGATGTCGAACTTGCAGGAGATCAAGGCCCGGGGCGGACCGGTGATAGCCGTTGTCTGCCAAGGCGATCGCGACGCGATCCGGCTGGCCGACGACATAATCGAGGTCCCGGAGGTGAAAGAGCTGTTTCAACCCATGGTCTCGGTCATCCCGATGCAACTTTTGGCGTACCACATCGCCGTGGCCCGGGGCTGCGACATCGACAAGCCCCGCAATTTGGCGAAAAGCGTGACAGTGGAATAAGGTGCTTGAAACGCACCGTAAAAACAGGTGCATTTCATGCGCCAGACTATTTACAAAAAAATCAAGCCCACGGGGTGCAACCCGTGGGCTTTTTTTGCTTTCATCCCTGTTAAAATGCAAATTTATTGCCCGAGTAGCTATTTTTACGGCAGATCGTCGCCGATTGTGCCCCTGGTGAAATTCGTCTGGTCGTCGAGGTGATCGAAATTGCCCGCCGGAAATGTCACTGGCCAGGGTATCCCGGGTGGCTGGGGTTGAGTATTGCTGTCTATGCCGATCACATTGGGACGTAGATCGGGAGAACCAGACGTACCGTCAGGAACACCCGCTCCATTGACAAGGCCGGTGGGATAAACATTTTCCTTTCCGAACTTGCCGTCCAAGCCGCAGCAGAGGATTTGGAAGGAATCTGGATTTACCCAACCGCCGTTCCGCTGATCCCAATATGGTTTGGCGCCGGAACTGGCGCCTTGCTTGAATGAATATGCCGAACCGTCGTAGTTATAATATTCTCGTTTTGGATCCGGTTGGCCTTGTTCGGCGCGTAGATAAATATACGGCTGGGTGGACCCCGCGGTTAATCCAGGCGCGTAATAATTATCATTCTTCTTGATAGCGTTCGAATCGCCGGAAATCATAGTCAAGCGGCCGGGATCGAAGTCAAGTAGCGGTCCGATGCGGCTGGGGGTTGTGATGGGGCTCTCGAACGGATCGGCCGGATTCTGGCTGAACCCGCTGGGCTTGCCTTGGGCATCGGGCATCCCGCCCAGCCAAAAAGCCAACGCTGTGGCGGGATTCATGTTGTTGATATCGATCAGAGATTTGCCGGATGAGTCTTTTGAATTGGCCAAGATCTTGCCGCAGATTGGCCCAGTTTAACTGAGAACTTACCCCATTGATGTACGCTACCGTGTATGCGCGGAAACGCCTTATTGATATGGCGCAGAACAAGCAATTGTCCATTAGCCGTTTGATCGCTGAAATCGGGCGGATATTCGCCGAACTGCTGCTGGTATTTTTCCAGGGCCATGGCAAGCTGTTGGATATCGACGGTTATTCTGGCGATCTTGGCGCGTTTGATGCCCCGGTAAGCCGCAGCCGAGATCAGCCCGGCAAGGATTACGACGATCAGCAATACCACCAGCAATTCCACCAGCGTAAAGCCCCCCCCACGGTTCCGCTTGCTCGTTTTCTTAATCACTTCTTACTCCTGGCATTGAATTGCCGCTAATACACCCGTCTAAGCCCTATACCGACCCTACTTTATTATTGATAATTCGGCAAAAATCACAAGTAAAAGATCGCAGAACCCGCCATCAGGGTGGGTTTATTTACGGCTTTGACGCCGGATAGGTGACTGTCATGCGATCCATAATCCATCCCTCCTGGCCGCCGGGCAAACGGATCAAGAGCCAATCGCCGCGGCGCTCCAGGAGGCGGAATTCCGTGCCCTCGGCCAGCTTTTCGCTGAGGGCCGGCTCGTAGCTTTCGGCGTTGCCTTTGCGGGCAACCACATCAGACTCGGTGATCACGCCGTGGACCACGCAGTCGAAGCGATACCAATCGTAGGTGGCGGAAACGATCATAATCCCAGTGATCGCCGCGCCGGCCAGCACAAGCCGCCGCCACAACATCCGCCGGGATGCAAACAGCATGATTACGGCGAAACAAAACGTCAGCCCAGCCGCCGTGCCCGCCAAGTAGAATTTTTCCGGATAACTTAGCCAGTTCTGCCAGAACATCAGTGTTTCTGCAATATTCCGGCGGCCCGGCGAATTAGACCCCAGGGCGTAGTGCAAATTTGCCTCGAGATATGGACTGCGAGGGAGATACGCTGCGCCTGCCGATAAGCCGCGATTGCCCGGCCCGGCTGCCTGGCTCTCATCCAGGCATTGCCCTGGTTGTAGAATACGGCCCCGGAAACTGCCCCGTCGTCGATCATCTCCTGGTACATGGCGGCGACTTTCAGGAAATCTTCCGGTTTCGCGGCACGGTCGAACGCCGCCTGCGCCGCCTGGAATTTTTGCGCCATCCGCGGATCAAGACTCCGTTGGCAGCCCGAAAACGCGGCTAAACCCAAAAATAATATTGCAAATTGCGAAATGCAAATTGCAAATTGCAAATTGCGGTGAGGTTTTCGTTCTTTGTTTTCGATTCCGGAATTATTCATTTTTTTATTGCTGAAATTCTGCATATTTCTCCCCTCTCCCTTTGGGAGAGGGGCAGGGGGTGAGGGCCTATTGGGATCATGCAAATTTAACAAGTCATTTTTTATCCAAACGCCCTCACCCTAACCCTCTCCCAGTGGGAGAGGGGACAAAGAATCTACAATTTGCACAACTTTAGTGATTATACTAAAGCGCGACCGACCAAGCTGCCTTGGTGCCCGTCGCGGCTTTGCAAATATCCACTACCCACTGCCCAGTGACCGCTATTTTTTCTTCTTCAATGCGCGGATAACCTCTTCCAAAACTCCCTTGGCATCGCGGCGCAGGGCCTCGCCGGCTTGCAGGCTTGCGCCATAATGGACACTCTCGCAATTTTCCATGAACCGGCCAGTGCGATTCAATATTTCTCCGTCGATACCCAGCGATTGCATTTTGCGGCAGGCCTCGGCCGGCGTCATGCCCGCCGCCGGCGCATTGCACCAGTCCGCCACCAGGTTGACGAGCGCCGACTCCAGCCGGTCGGCGCCTTCTCGCACCCGGCCGGCCGACAATTCCTTAATCCCCTGGCTCAGCGAGCGCCGTGCATTGGCAGGAGCGGAGCGGCGCCGCTGCCGGACTGCGTCGCCGCTTAAGCGCCGCACGCGAACCACTACAAACGCCCCGGCGGCATACAATCCGACCAGACTGCCCAAGGCGGCCAGCCAGCGCTCGGGCCGGATCGATTCGTCGTTCAATTGGCCCAAGTCGGTAATGTTGGCGTAAATGCCTTCCTGGCGCGTCTCCAATTCTTTTTCTCCCTGCGGCAAGCTATTCGGCGAGGCGACGATGTCGCGGCCGGCAAGCTTGTCGGCCTTCTCAATGTCGATGGGTATCGGCGGCGAAGTAAGCGTGACGTACTTTTCCTCTTGCACGTCGAAATACGAAACCGCCAGCGGCGGGAATTCCTTGATGCCCACCGCCAGCGGACGCAATCCGCAGGTAAACCGCCGCTGGTTGACCTTAGTTTGCTCGGTGGGCTCGTAGACTTTGAAATTCTCGGCGATTTGGGGGATTTTCATGAGATCGGGCATTGTGGCCCTATCCAGGCTGCCTTGCCCGCTCAGGGTCAAGGTCAGTGTCATGGGATCGCCGGTTTTTGCCTTTCGCGGGGCAAGATCGGCGTCGAAATGAAACTGTCCGATAGCCCCGATGTAGGTGTCCGGCCGGCCCTCCTCGGGCACGTCCTTGATCTTTACCACCAGCGCCTTGGCCACGGCGTAGATGTCTTTGCTTTTCGCGGCGCCGGATGAACTGATGCCGCTGACAAAAATCCCTTTCAGCGACACCGGCCCTAACGTGTACTGGTCCACGTTTTTGGCGACAAATGTCCGCTTGAACTGGTATCGCCGATAGCCGGTCATCTTGCCCGATTTGTCGGGGAGGCGGATTTTTTGCGGCTCGGGCATATAGGAGACTCGCCCATTCCCAAAAAAAATGCTGCTTATGTCGTCTTGTCCATAATTGTTAATTGCGAATCCCCCGCCGCGCTGCTTCGTAAAGATTCGAGCCAACGCTGCCAACCGACGTTCGGTTTCAGGCCCTCGGGCAGGTGTTCGTCCTCCACCCAGGGAATTTGCAGTAGCGGCGGGTTGGTTTGCACGCCCACCGGATTTTCGTCCGCATACGGCTCCGGCAAATCCTTCACCGATATGGAAAGTATCACGGTAAACGGCTGAAGTGGATAAACCGAACTCGGCTCGGTGGTTATTTCCATGCGCACGACGTCCTGGTCCTGCGGGGCAGTAACCACCAGCGACAACTCCTTGCCGCTGAGTTTCTCACCGTCAACCTCGGCCGTGGGAGCGGGTATGGTCAGGTTACCGGTCTTTTTAGGCGTCAGGCGGTAAACGTATTGGACGCTGCCTTTTATGACCTCCGTTCGCTGGACATTATTATTTATTTGTATGCTGACGCCGCCGGCAAATGATCGTGAACCTAAAAATGCGACCAGAAAATCGTCAAAGCCATTCAATTCGGGTTTTTGAGGTTTTTCCGCGTTTTTAAGCGTTACTCCATATAACACCGATTCACCTTCATAAATCCGGTTGCGATCCATTTCCACGATTAGTTCCGGCTTATCGCCCGCCGCGCGGCATGGCGTCGCCGGCCATGCTATGGCCAGCACGGCGATGAGCATTTGAATCGAAACAGTTCTAAGTCGCATGTACATCATTATATTTCTTGCCTGATAATCCGGAAATACGAGATTATCTCGCTGCCAGGCTCTGCCTGGGAACGCCTCGCTCCGCTACCAATCCTTTTCCACCTTTTCCGGCCGGTACAAGTAACCTTCCAATTGTTTTTCCAATTCGCGGTGCTGGTCTTGCCGCAGCCGCGCCTTTTGCAGCACCCCTTCGGCCTGCTGCTTGTTCAGATCGCGCTCGTTTTGTTCCTGCTGCTTCTGTTGCTGATTTTTCTCTTCGTTTTTCTTTTGCTGATCCTGTTTGTCTTGGCCTTTTTGCCCCTGGTCCTTTTTTTCTTGTTCCTTCTGCTGATCTTGCTTTTCTTGATTCTTTTTATCTTGATCCTTTTTGTTCTGATCTTGCTTTTCCTGATCTTTTTTGTCCTTGTCTTTTTTTTCTTGGTCCTTTTTCTCTTGATCTTGTTTTTCCTGATCCTGCTTTTGTTGTTTGGGCAACATATCCTTGAGCAGTTTGAGTGCTTCCTGCTGTTTCGGCAAGGCCTCGCCGGCTTTGTCCTCTTCCAACAACTGGGCGGCATCTTCGGCCAGTTTTTCCACCTTGGGCGCCGATTGCACGCCCAATTGCAGTGCTTCTTTCAAGTCCTTTTGTTGTTCTTGAGCCTTTAATTGTTCGTCGGATTGTTGCTCTTTTTCAGGCGTCTGGGCGGCATTGGAGGCGGAAGGGGCCGGTTGTGCCTCGATTCGCTCCAATTCCCGGCGGGCCTTGGCCTCGAGAATTCGCCCATATCTGGCGATAAATCGCTGGTTCCATGCGGCATCGGCGCCGTCATAAGACTCCTTGGCGCCGGACGGCCGCGTTTGTTTCGCCGTGTCCTTACTCTCATCAGTTTTCTCTTGATCTTCTGCGGCGGGTGATTGACTGATTAGTTCCTCTTGCCGATTTATTCCCCGCTGGACCAGGTTGGAATATGGCGCCACGACCATGAAGATCTGGTCGATTTTTTCCACGGCCTGAGTTTGGGAACCGGCGGCATCGGTCAATGACTTATTGGCCAGCGATTCGGCCGCCTTGCCCATCGACTGCCCGACCTCGTCGGCCAGGCCCTGGAGCAGTTCCACCGCTTTTTGCACGTCGGGGCCGGGCGGCGTTGCCCGGTTCGCGCCGGGCTGTTGCGGCGCGGATAAAGCAGACGAGATTTTCTCTTCGAGCGGCTGGATTTCCTCGGCCAGAGTGCGCTGGGCGTTCTCGACCGCGCGGATCGCCTCGCGCTGTTGCGGCGAAGGTTTTGCTTTTTGCAGTTCTTTGCCCGTTTGCATCAGCGATCGTTGTTCGCCTTCCAGCCACTCTAAATATTGCAGGAGGTTCATGGCGTCCCGGAGTTTTTGCCGGTCGCGCTTCTGCCATACGTCCTGGATGTGTTTGATCCACAGGCGCAGTGTTTCGAGGTTGTAGCGGGCGTCGGCGTTATCGGCATCCATGGCCAGGCAGTCGCGATAATGTTTGGCTGCTTGAAAGAGGAATTCCAGGGCGGAGGTGCGGGCCTCGCCTTCGGCCTCCTCGGGTTTTTGCCCCAGTTTTTCCTTGGCCCTGGCCACCGCCACGCCGCCGAGGTTGTAGTTTGCCAGTGCCGCCAATTTATGATCCGAGGCCGCCGCGGCTTTTTGGAACTGCTCCACGGCCTTGTCGAACTCTCCGCCGCCCGCGTATGCGCAGCCCCGGTCAAAGGCGATTTTCAACTCGTTGGGCAGGGCTTCATCAGCCGCGGAAAACGACTCGGCCGCTGATTTGAAGTCGCCGCCTTGGAATTGGGCGATCCCCTCGCGCACCTTGCCGGCCGCCTCGCCGGAGTCGGCACAAACGGGCGTTATTAAGATCATTGTTACGATTAGCGGTAATAGAAGGTGCCATGCCCACGCTTGTCGTGGGCATGTGTGACATGCGAGAAGACCTCCGCATGGCCACGCAAGCGTGGCCATGCCACCCAACTTGATCGCCGGCATCATCCGCAATTTGCAATTTGCGATTTGCAATTTACAATTTGCAATCATATTATTTACTCCCCCGCCCGTTGACCCGGCGGCGATAAACCGGGACCAGCCGCTCCAGGGCCAAGAGGGCAATTCCCAAGCCCAGGAAGATCTGATATTGCTCGTGGAAGCGTTTTTGTTTGAGTTTTTCTTCCTCGCCCCGGGCAAGATTGGCCAGGTGATCTTCGTAGACCTGGCCAAGATCGTAGGCCTTGGTGCCGGCCTTGATATTTGCCCCGCCGGTGGCCAGGGCGATTTGTTCCAGCAGGTCTTGATTCGTCTTTGACCAATGCTCGGCCTTATCGTCTTCTTTCAGATAAGTAAGTCCCCCGGAGTCGCTGCGTAAGGGGATGCGGGCGCCCTCGGCGGAATCGCCCAAACCCACGGTGAAGATTTTGATCCCCTTTTCCGCGGCCTGTTTGGCGGCCTCCACCGCATAAGATTCCTGGTCCTCGCCGTCGGTCAATAGCACGATGATCTGATCGTGGTCGGCCCTGGGAGGCATGGCTTCCATGGCCTTGCGGATGGCGTCGCCGATGAGCGTGCCGCCGCGCGGCGCACTATGGGTATCGACCTCGTCGAGGACCGTGCGGAAAAAACCCTCGTCGGTCGTAAGGGGAACCTTGACCACCGGCTTGCCGGCAAAGACGATCAGGCCCACGTGGTCGCCCGCCAGTTTTTTCAGCAGGTCGCGGATGTCGGATTTCGCCCGGCCCAGGCGGTTTGGGGCCACGTCTTCGGCCAGCATGGAGCGGGAAACGTCCAGGCAGATAAAGCAATCCACACCGCGCTCAACGGTCTTCTCGAAATACACGCCGAACCGCGGCCTGGCCGCGGCCACGATGATGGCCGCCAGCCCCAAGATCACCAATGTTCCCTTTATCCAAGGGCGGGTGCTTATCATCGGGGGCATTAGCCGCGCAAACATCAAGTTATGGACAAACCGGCCGGCCGCCGCCGCACGCTTGCGCTGGGCATAAATCAATAGCCCCGCAACAAGCGGCAGAATCCAAAGTAACAACAACATACCTGAATGATCGAAGTTCATTTGTAGAATTATGATCGGATTTTAGCTTGTTTTTTCATGTAATATATTGCAAATTGGGAATTGCAAATTTCAAATTGCAAATTGAACAAAACTAAAGACATGATTTAAGTTTAGAATAAGGGAGTCAGTTTTTGTTCATTTTGAAATTTGCATTTTACAATTTGCAATTTGCAATTAGATTATTAATTGTCTAATATTCCCCTACGGCAACGATCTGAAGCGCGTGCAGGCCAGGACCATTTCCAAAAGCACCAGTCCCAGGCCGGGAAACAGGGCGTATGAAAACAGTTCGCGATATTCGGTGTACAATCGGCCCTCGGTCGTGGTTTTTTCCAATTTATCGATGTCGGCGTAGATTTTACGGAGCGTTTCCGTATCCTGGGCGTTGTAGTATTTCCCGCCGGTGGTGTCGGCGATTTTTTTCAAGGCCTTTTCGTCGATCTCGACCATTTCCTGCACCAGCACTTGACGGCCGAATGCATCTTCCGCCGGCATGGGCACATAACCGGTGGTTCCGATACCGATGGTGTAAATTTTAATTCCGTAGGCCTTAGCCGCTTTGGCCGCCTCTGCCGGATCGACCACCCCGGCGTTACTCACCCCGTCGCTTAGTAAGATAATGATTTTGCTTTTGGCCTTGATGGGTTTTAGGCGTTCCACGGCCGTAGCCAGGGCGTCGCCGATGGCCGTCATCCACTCTTCCTGGAGCAGGCGCGCGTTTATCACGTTTCCCCGCGAGTCGGTTATCGGCTCGGGAATTTTCACGGTATCGAGGAGTTGTAGCAATGCCCCGTGATCGAACGTCAACGGGCATTTCGACTCGACAAACCCGCCGAAATCGATCAGACCGATCAGATCATCGGGCCGGCCGGGCAGTCCGCCCTCGCCGGAGACGAAATCCTTGAAAACTTTTTTCACCACCGCCAGCCTGGAAGCGCGGTTATTGTCAAGCTCGAAATCCAAGGCCCGCATCGATCCGGACCGGTCGACGACCATTTCGACGGCGATGCCCTCGGCCCGGATGCGGAACTCCTCTTTTCCATGCTGGGGCCGGGCCAAGGCAATGACCATAAGCGACAATCCCGCCAGGAAAACCAGCGGCAGCAGATGTTTTATCCTTTGCGCCCAGGTTACGGGCAGATTTTTTAGCAGTTCCACGCTGGAAAACAATACGGCTGCATGCCGCCGGCGGCGAAACATCCACAAGCCCGCGGCAACTAAGGGGATCAACAGCAAAAGCCAGAGCGGATCCTGGAAGCGAAATCCCATCATGCGGCCGCCTCCTGCGCCTGGCGCGGCGCGGCTTGCGATTTCAGAGTGATAAAGATTTTCGCCCTGGAAAAGCTCTCCTCTACGTCCTCCCGGCGCGGGCGGAAAGCGGCGAACTTGACCAGGTCGGCCGACTCCAAAAATTCCCGCAGCCGCTCATTGGTATGGCGGTCGAAGGTGTTGGCCTGGCTGATTTCGCGCAAAAATTCCTCGGTGGTTTGCTCGGGGCGCGGATGCCCGTGGTCCGCTCGATGTAACGCCGCACCACCGCGGTCAGTTCCACGTAGTATTGCACCAGGTCGGTTTTTGCCAGGCGGGATTGAGCCAGCTTTTCCAACTCCATGAGTGCCAATTCCTCTGGCGAGAGGACAATTTCAGCCGCTCGCCGTATGCGCTTGAAATGGCGCACAGTCAGCCAGCCGACAATCGCCAGGACAATGCAGACGAAAAATATCGACCAGCCCAGGATTGACCCGTATGAAGGCAAATCCAAGGGTCCGGCCTGGGGACGCAAGTTGGCAAGGGAAGGGACATCGCCCACCATCGACGAGACTTCCACGGTCAAAGCCTCTGTCTCGATGGTGTGGGTTTTTTCATCGCCGTTGGGCCTAAGATCGATGAAAGTGACGCTAATAGGATCGATCAGCAGGCGGCCGGCCGCATCGGCTCCAGGGTATAAATTTGTTGGAGGATTTCCCGGCCGTTGCGGGTTTTAGTGAGCGGCTGGCGGAAATCACGGACCAAAAAACTACCCAGCGATGAGCCAAACGGCGGCTTTTCGATCTGCACGCCTTGCTCATAATCGATCGTCAACGTCAGAACCGGTTCGTCCGAGAGCCGGGCCTTGGCCGGCTGCACCTCGGCCGTCAGTTTTACCGGCCCGCGCTCGACCACCGAACGGGCGGGATTTTTTTCTTCTTTTAAAGATGCTCGTGAATTTTCGGATTTTTGCCCACAGCCGGCGGCGAAAAGGAGTAATATCATTGCCGCGGCTGCAAGCAGAACTTCAGCCCTCACTCTTACACTCTCCCGACCAACCTTCGGTCGGTGCCCGGAGAGGGGATGTGTGGCCGGCAATTTGCAATTTGCAATTTGCAATTTGCAATTTACAATTTTAGGCATCAGCGGAACCTCCTCTCGCGCATGCGGAAGAACCGCAGGAAGCTTTTTTGGTAGTCTTCGTCGGTCTGGATGGCGAGTTGGTCCACGCCCGCCTTTTTCAGCGTTTCGTTCAGGGTCTCGGCCCTCTTGGACGAATGCGATTCGAAGAGAGCCCGGACTTGTGGCTGGCGGGTGTCGAGTTCCACGATCTCGCCGGTCTCGGCGTCGGCAAGGGTGATGAAGCCCACGTCGGAGAGCGATTGTTCGCGGGGATCGGAAACCGTCACTGCGATCAGGTCGTGCCGCCGGTTGGCCACGGTGATGGTATGCCGGGCGGAAGGGGCGAGGAAATCGCTCATTAAAAACACCACCGCCCGGCGTTTCTGCACCCGGTTCAGGTAGTCCAGGGCAACGGCCAGGTTGGTCTCGCGGTTCAGGTCGGACGGCGATTAGATGGCGGATGAGTTTCAGCAGGTTCGATTTGCCCTTGCGGGGCGGAAAATAATCGATCACCTTGTCGCAGAACGTGATCAGCCCGACCTTGTCGTTGTTCTTCAGGGCCGAGAACATGAGCATGGCCGCCACTTCCACGGTGAGGTCCATTTTCGACTGCTTGCCGGAGCCGAAAATGCCCGAGGCCGAGACGTCGACCAAGAGCATCACGGTCAGTTCCCGTTCCTCGCAAAAACGCTTGATAAACGGCGTTCCGGTTCGCGCAGTGACGTTCCAATCTATCGTGCGGATGTCGTCGCCGGGCTGGTATTCGCGGACCTCGTCGAATTCCATGCCCCGGCCGCGGAACACGCTCTTATATTGTCCGGCCATCAGGTCGTTGACCGTGCGGTTGGCCACGATCTGGATCCGCTGCACCTTTTTCAAAATTTCGCTGACGTTTTGCTCGGACATGGATCAGGAATTAGAGGCCATTGTTAAGTAGGATTGGAAAATTAACGAAGGCCAAATGTCTAATGACAAAAAAAGTGTTTCATCAATTATTTTCATTTCGTCATTCTGACTTCGACATTCTTTAGACATTCGTCATTCGTGCTTCGTCATTTATCTCAAGGCACCGGCACCGTATTCAGGATGGTTTTAATCACATCTTCGCTGGTCATTTGTTCGGCTTCAGCCTCATAGGTGAGGATAATGCGATGGCGGAGCACGTCGTAGGCAATATCTTTTACGTCTTGGGGCGTGACGTATCCGCGCCCTTGCAGGAAGGCCACTGCCCGGGCGCCCAGGCCCAGGTAAATCGAGGCCCGGGGCGAAGCGCCGTACTCGATGAGCGGCTGAAGCGTTTTCATTTTAAAGGCCGCCGGATCGCGCGTGGAACGAGCCAGGTTCAAAATATATTGCTTTATCTGATCGTCGATGTAAATCATCTTGACCACGTCCTGCATGGCCTGGACGTCGGCGGGCTGAAGCACCGGCTTGATCGCCCGGGCGGTGCCATCCAGCGACATGTCGAGGATCTTGCGTTCCTCGTCCGCCTGCGGATAGGTGATTTTCACCTTGAGCATGAAGCGGTCGACCTGGGCCTCGGGCAGCGGGTAAGTGCCCTCCTGCTCGATCGGGTTCTGCGTGGCCATGACCAGAAATAGCCCAGGCAGCGGATAGGTGTGATCGCCGATCGTGACCTGCCGCTCCTGCATGGCCTCCAACAACGCCGACTGCACCTTCGAGGGCGCCCGGTTGATTTCGTCGGCCAGGATGAAGTTGGCGAAGATCGGTCCCTTGCGGGTGCGGAACTGGGCCTCGGATGGGACGTAAATCATCGTGCCGATCAAGTCGGCCGGCAACAGGTCGGGCGTGAATTGGATGCGGCGGAACTCCGTGGCCAACGACTGGGCAAGCGATTTGATGGCCGTGGTTTTTGCCAGCCCAGGCACGCCTTCCAAAAGTATGTGGCCGTCCGAGAGCAACCCCACCAGGAGCCTGGAAATCATCTCTTTTTGGCCCACGATGGTTTTGCCTAGCTCGGCCTGGAGCCGATGCACCGCCTCGGATTGCTCGACCACGCGATCTTTGATTTGCTGGATGTCAACCTGCATTAATATGCTCCTGTTTCAATGAAATGCCCGAAATAGTCCGTTTAAAAAATCGCTCTTATTACGAGAATTGTTGGAGAAAAAACAATAAGCTCCTCATCAATAAAATATTATTCTCCAAATGGTTCGTTGCCGGATGCCCGCATTTCTTTCGCGGCTAAGCGGAACTAATAAAATATCCGAAAATATGCAATCCTTGCCAGCCGAATAACCGGAATTTTTGCCTCTTTCCGACTCCAGTTCACACATTAAACGCCAATCCCCACGCGGTGTAAAAACGCAACTAAAGCCCCCGGTGTGTTCACCGGGGGCTAAATATCGAAATCAGCCGCCATAGGATGATAAAGAATCCACTGTTCTGCAGGGGGGAAAGGCCGGACAGATCCGCCGAAAAGACATTATGTATTCACATGTTCGAATTGTTCGGCCCTAAGAGGCAGGGGATGTTCCAAAAAGCCCGCCAGGCGCTTGCGCACGTCGGTTCTTGCAGCTTGTGCATGGCCACGGTCTCGATTTGCCGTATGCGTTCGCGGGTCACGGAAAATATCTTGCCGATCTCGGAGAGCGTGTAGGCGTACCCGTCCGACAGCCCGTAACGCAAGCGGATGATCTCCCGCTCCCGATAATTCAGCGATTGCAGGACCTCGTCGATTCCGGCCTTGAGCAAGGTATGGTGCAGGCCGGCCAAGGGATCGCCTTCCCTGGCGTCGGGCACCAGCTCGCCCAGGTAATTTTCGCCCTCGCCGCCCAACGGTTCGTCGAGCGAAAGGGGATGGCGATTGACTTTCAACGCCCGGTCGGTGACGGCCACCGTGACTCCGGACTCCTTGGCCATGTCTTCCAGGCTTGGTGCGCGTTTGTTTTCCTGGGTCATGCGATTACCGGCGGCGATCACTTTTTCGGCCGTGGTTTGCATGTGCACGGGCACGCGGATGGTGCGGCTGTGGTCGGCTATCGCCCGGCTGATGGCCTGGCGGATCCACCACGTGGCGTAGGTGGAAAACTTGAATCCCCGGCCCGATTCGAATTTATCCACCGCCCGCATCAATCCGGTGTTGCCCTCTTGAATCAGGTCCAAAAAACTCAATCCCCGGTTGCGATAGCGCTTGGCTATCGATACCACCAGGCGGAGATTGGCCGAGGAAAAATCGCGCCGCGCGGACTCGAACAAATGCTGATAGCGGGCGATGTTGTCCAGCCGGCGGCGCAAGGTCCGCGGAGTTTCCATGGTAAGCCGTACCAGGCGGTGCAGTTCGCCGCACAATTCCGCACTTCGCCCTTTATCCGCTTGAATGGCCGGATCGCCCAAATGCTTTTGAATATCTTCCATGCGCCGGGCAATTTGTTTGAGTTTTTCCAAAACCACCTGCCAAAACTGCCTGCGGATGGGCGTCTCCTCCAATAATCGCACAGCCTTTGTGCGCCGGTACATCATTCGCCGCCATACCACGCGGCGGACGGCGGCCGGATGCCGTTTGTTGACTACAAAGGCAAAATCGCCGCGATTTTGCTGTATCAAATATGAAAGCGTATGCAAATTGGCTTGTATTACCGATAATGTCCGCTGCCTTTGCACGTGGCTGGAAATTGATGCTACAAGCGTGTTTTCCAAACGCATCTTGCCCGTGAGCATCTTTTGCAGCATTTCGGCGCCGGCTTGCAACATTAGATCAGTGGCAAGCAGGCTGTGACGGAAACGATATTTGGTTTTTTCAATCCGCTGCGCTACTCGGTATTCCTCGTCCCGCGAAAAAAGCGGGACGTCGCCCATTTGCGCCAGGTACAATTGTACAGGATCAGCCTCATGTTCTTCCATCTTCTGTTCCCTAATTTTCCTATTTTGCCTATCATCTAACAAGCGGGAAGGCAAAAGCCCCAATTGACCGACGATTTCGACGGGTGACTTCCCCGTCTTGAGTCCAAAAAAATTCAACCGGCCTAGTGATAAGGGCTAATGCCCACCGCTTGTAAGATGGTTTTATGAATTTTGTTAAAAATACCGGCGAGTTTCCTTTTATCAACACGCCCAAACAGAATACGCCTTGTAGATCAATTTAGTTCAATTCCTACCGTTATTAGCAGGAGACGGGCTCATTAAAATACAACCTATATGGGGGATATATAAAAGACATTCCCATATCTCGTCTTGTTCAATGAATAATACGAATTTGGTATATCACCCAAGGTAGTGGAACATGGATTATTAGCCGGCATATAAGCCGTTTGATTGTGGAAAAAATCGAGAACAAGAGAGCTTTAAAACAGTAAAAAGTTCCCAAAACCTCCCCGCGATTCTGACCTATACTTCATACGGCAGGTCATAATTATTCGAGGAGTATTTCATGAAATCTTTATTCCGCATCGACTTTTTTCACATTTTGGGAAGCCTGGGCCTGATCATAATTTTGGCGGGATTTTTTGCCATTGCGGCAACTTCTCAGTGTCCTGCCGCCGAACCGGGAAAAACTGCCCCCGCGGTCCAAAGTGACAATGACAACGACGACTGGATGTTCGACAATTCAACTTATACCAACGACCCCAAGACCGGGCATCGGGTAGATCAATACAAAAAAGAAAAAACGCCATACCGCGATCCGAATGCACTGTTCGATTCACCCATGGACGCCTTCGGTTTCTTTGGCGATTACTTCAGCGGATTCTATGAGAATTACAACCCCTTCACCTACTTCAATGAATTGTTGACATTGATGGGGAGTTATTTCTACGGCAACGATTCGGACTCGGACAAATACTATCCCTACGACGGCGATCCGAACTATAATGAAGAAGACATGGATTGAGTATTAAGGCCGGGCAATTCATTGCCCGGTTTGGAAGGATCGGGGATAAAAAACCCGCCCGCGGTTTCATGTTGCCCATTGGACATCGCTGCCCGCTTTTCTATTGTGCCGCTGATTTGCTGCCTTCAGGCGAGCCAGTGATGGGTTGTCCAATCGGCAACGGCCGGGCGGCAGTGGCAAAGCCCATGCGGTACAATTCCTTGCGAATCTGGCGAAAGGCGTCAAAACTATCCTCGTACGTCCAGATGGTGATGGTATGTTGCCCCGGGCGGAGTTTCGCCAAGGCCTTGCGGAATGCCGAACCCTCGCTGAGGGCCACGTCGGGCGGTTCGCCCAAGGCGTTGACCACAGGGATAAGCGTCCATTTTTTCAGCTCCACGTAACTTCCCATCCGGCCGGTGGCCTTTGCCTCTTCAGGCGTAAGATCGCGGCGCTGGAGGGTGTATTTCAAGCGGAATCCGTCCACCGGCCCGATGGTCTCGGTTATTTCCGGCAATTCCGCGAGCTTGTAGGCCTTGCGCCGCCCGTCGGCCTGGAATTGATCCAACAATTCGTGCAAGGGAATATGGACGATCGACCCGCCTGAAAGCTGGAAATGGGCCTCGTTGCTGTCGACCGTGCGGCTTATCGGCGTGGGATAGCTTTCCACCACCGTCGGCGCCGATTCGGCGGTCTCGGCCTGCTGGCGGGCCTTGGCGAGCTGCTCCAGTTCAAAGCGCGCCTCGGACAAACTTCGCGTCAAGTCGAATTGCCTGCGTTTTTGTTCGTCCAGTTGCCGGCGGTGGGCTTCGATTTTCTGCTCCAACGCCGAAACCGTGGTGGCCAGCATGTCGCGTTGCATAAATTGCGCCGTCGATTCATGCTTTAGATGCTCGATCTCCTGGGCCGAGTTGAGGATGTCGCCCTTAAGCGATACTTCCTCGCGGGCGTCTTTTTCCAGTTCGGCCGTAAGCGGGTCGCTTTGTATGGCCGCCTGGATGGGGGCATTCTTGATCCGCGTGCCTTCCATGACCACCATGATTATCATGATGCTCACCACGCTGGCCACGATGTCCAAAAAGGAATCGGGGTTCACGGCTTCGGTGGTTTCTCTGGCAAACCTGGGCATGATTATTTTCTCACGATCTTCAACCCGCTGCCTTCCAGCAGCATCTGCAAATCGGCGAAACGTTGTTCGGCGCCTGGGGCCACATAGACATTTAGAATCGGCCGCCAATACATGCCCCGGCCGGCGATGCCCCATGCATCCATGTGTTCCCAAACGGCGGATATGAAGGTCTCGGTCGAGGTTTCGGTGCGCGGGCCCAGAGACACAACCTTGCCGCTGGAAAGTCCCGACTCCGGGACGATCACCAATTGATCCGGCCGGCATTCGATTTTAATCGGGCGCGTGACCGGCACCGATCCGTGGGCGGCGTCGGGCAGCGCCCAATCCTGGCCGCGCTTGGAAGCCAGATCTTTTGGATGCTTGCCATTCTTTTGTTGGTCCTTTTTTGCATCTTTTTCATCATCCGGCTTTGTCACGGGCGGCTTTTGGGGCGGATCGCGCCATTCCCCGGGTCTAAGCGGCATTTCAAGCCTGGCGTTCGCCTGGTTCGGCATCGCCTGTTTTCCGGTGGACGGCGATGTTTGATCGGGCAGATTTTTCTCGCTCGGCGGCTGCCCGACTATATATCCCTCGGTCGATCCGGTTTGCCTGCTCGATCCCTTGTTGCCCGTGCCTTGTCTCTTGCCAGCGGGAACGTAACCTTCAGGTGGCGTCATCGATCCCTTTGTGTTGTCTTGACCTGCCGTTGCCGAATTATCGCCGGTGCGGATACTCCCGCCGCCTGCCGGGCCGCTGAATCCTCCTACGTTTCCGTTATTGCTACCGCTTGGACCGGAATCAGTCCTCATTGGATTAATGAATTGCCCATCCCCGGGCGTGCCTTGCCCTGTCAAACCTGCATTCATATTGCCGGTGCTCGATCCGGAGACCGCTCCTCTCGGCACAATCGATCCGTCTCCATATCCGGTCGCTCGGTTTCCTCCGCCCGGTGCCGCGTCTGCTTGTCCGCCAATATCTCCACCGATTTCGCCGCTGCCGCTTGCAATTGTCCCGCCTCCAGGTCCGATCACCCTGTTACCTCTGCCAACCGTCCCGCTTCCCGCGTTACCGTATAACGATGCCAATTGCTGGGCTTCGGCCGGTCCAGATACATCGCCTACTTCCGAACCTCCGCCTGCTGGACCGTATCCGCGGCCGCCTCGGCCCGAGGACTGGCGAGGGACATACCCCGAGTCTTCGGAATCTTCATCATCATAAGCCGGTCCGCCTATCCGCACCGAACCCCCATGCGGCGATGCCCGATAAACAGCCTTGGGTTTTTTGGAATAGGCCGCCGGAGCGGCAGCGATCAAACGCTGCTGGCGAGCCCGCGCCGATACCAATACCTCTTGCACAACCTTGGCCAATTGAGCGTCGGGCGGCTGAAAGGCCAGCTTCCAATCGGCCTCGATCAACTCGTAGCCGAAATCGGTGGCCCAGGAAGTCATGGCCGCGCGGGCGGCATAATATGCGGCGATGCCGTCCGGCCGCACCAGGAGCAGCGGATAAGGTTCGCCTTCGCGCTGCGGATCAAAGCCGTGGTTTGAAAGCAGATACTCGCGCACTGCCCGAAGCCCGCTGGCCAGCGGATTGCCCGGGCCCAAAGGACCCTCGAAATCGCCCTCCGGGAATTCAATTCCCTCGGGCCGCAAGACCACGGCGTCGGCGCGGCATTCCAGGTAGATCGGCCGCCGGTAGGTCTGGTTCGGGCCTTCGTAAGGAACGATGGCGTAGGATTTTTTTCGCGAGGTGGCTTCGATTTGAGCGTCGGTAACTTGCTTTTTGGCCGCTTCGATTTGCAGGCGGAGCCTTTCCAGCTCCTCCATCTTTTCCGATTGTTGCCGGCTGTCATCGCCATCCAGTTTATCCAGCTCGGCCACGGTTTTTTCCAGGGCCGGGATCTTTTCCCGCAAACCGCGGGCATGATCTTCCAGATGCCCCAGCTCCAGGCGGGCGTCGGCCACTTGCCCATCGGTCTTTTCACGCGATATTTTCAATTGCCCGATCCGCCATTGCATCGTCTCGTGCTCGGTTTTTATCTCGGCTTTCTTTTCGGCGATTTTGACAACAGCGGTCTGAGCGGCCTGCATCCGGGCTTGCCGAGTAATGGCAAACAGCAAGGGAACCAGCGCACCCATTGTGCAGATCAATACTGCCAGAAAGGGAAACAGCGAGATGCTTGGATCGCCCCCGCTCCGACGCCGGTGCTGATTGTGCAAATTGAATTTCATGCCGCCTGGACTGCCCGTCGGTTTCCATCGAGCTTTATCGCCGCCGGCGCGGGCATTTCGGCCAGGCGGGCGTTGAGCAAGTTAATCGCCGCCGCCAGGCTCATCACGGTCTGCTCGAAATGCTTGGCCCCGGCCAAGGCGCTTAGATTCCGATTCAGCGCGTCTTCCAGCCGGGCGACTTCGCCCACCGCGGCCACGGCCTGCTGGATGACCTCGGCCTGCCGCGTTACCCCGGCTTGCAAAGCCGCTAGATTTTGCGTGCTGTGCGCTTGCGATTGTATGATTTTTTCCCAGTGCTGGCGGTTCGCTTGAATCGAGGCCTGTTCCGCCGCCGCCAGATGTTGGGCGTGCGTTTTCAGGCCATCGCTTAGGGCCCCGGCCATGGATGACTGGAGTATTTCTCCCCCGGTCTTGGCCATGTTGGCCCAACGGGCCGCCGCGTTTTCCATCGATGCCTGCCACAATTCGGCCTGGCGCTGAACCAGCCTCTCCGTCATTTGGATCATGGTCTCGGCCATGCGGCGGACTGCGGCCGTCTGGCCGTCCGAACCGGCCGAAATATACTGGAACCGACCGGCCAACTCCTCTTCCACGCGGCAGTCCACTTGCTCCAAGAGACTATTGCCCGACCGGTCCACAAAAAAGTGCACGAACATCAACACCATCGACATGGCTAATGCCAACGCCGTGGTGTCGAACTTCAGGCCCAATCCGTTTAGGACTTGCAGCATCGATTGGTCGGGCGACTTGAGATCCACGCCATTTAAGGCCATAGTGATACCTATCACGGTGCCTAAAAAGCCAAGGATCGGAACCGCCCAAAGGATCACGCGGAACAGCCCAAATCCGGCATGTAAGCGGGAAGCGGCGATGTCGGAAAGGTACTTCAATTCGTCATACAGCTTGTCCGCCGATCCATAGTTGCGGACGTGCTCCAATGCGGTCCACAAACGCTGGATATAAAACTCGTCATGACGTCGCGCAGACAGTTGATCGAGCCGTTGCAGCATGGCATGGCAGGCTTGGACGGGTTCCTCGGCCTGCGTTTTAGGACCCAAAGGCGATTCGGCCAGTCCCGACCGCTGGGAGGCGATATCCAGTGCATTGAGGATCAAGGCGGCCAGGCCGATGGAGAACAGGACCGTCTCCATGTATTCCACCGGATGCTTGGTGAAATAGCGCTTTACCAAGTCAATACCCAAAGGGCCTTGGAAAATCAGCCAATAAAAGCCTATTGATCCAAGAATGCCCCATATAAGCGGCGACCTGAAAATATTCTCCAGCAAACGACTGATTTTGCTCACGATTGGACCCCTTGAACAGATTGTAGAAACTAATTCTGGCGTCTCATCAAAATCGACCTAATCGACAAAGTAGATAAGCCGAAATCGAGATACGTGTTAATTTGGATAAATTGAATGGAGTGAGAATTATTCGATGAGTATGTTACTACAAGACCAAACACTGATGCGTCGGCCAAGAAATACGCCAGATTGAAAAGGCACTCTTATAAATAATCCAGACCGATCGGGGAATAGCAGCTCGACAGTCCAAAATCCACCCAAAAGGCGGGCTTCGTTCTATTCATCCCCAATAATCGGCAAAGTTTGCCAAAGTTAACGGCAGCAATTTCCGATCTATCCTTCTGTGAAAATGAAGTCGCTAAAAATGCGGCTTTGATCGAACAAGGATGTTCCCAGGGGGGAAAACAGTCCGGCGTCGATGACAATCGATTGCTCGGACTGTTATTTTTTCTTGAATCGCCTTTTTATTCCCGTTTCTGCGGGCAATACGTGGCAAAGCAGTGCGGGGTTTCCCAGAGGCGGACTTCGGCGATGGGAATGCCTTGCCCAGTGGCGTATTCGGCGATCAGCTTGGCGATGTTCTCGGCCGTGGGATTTACATCCATGAGATACAGCGGCTCGCCCAGCTTTTCGAGCATCGGCACGGCCGGATCGTCGCGGTGGAGTATCATGCGGTGGTCCAGATTTTCGTCTATCCAGCGGCTCAGCACGGTCTTGATCTCGTTGAAATCGAGCACCATTCCCTGGTCGTCCAGCGATGCGGCCTTGGTAGTGATAACCACCCGGCCGTTGTGCCCGTGCAAATAACGGCACTTGCCCTCATAGTTCAACAACCGGTGGCCGTAACAAAAGTTAATTTCTCGGGAAACACGGAACATAAAATTAAGGATGAAGGTGGAAGGATGAAGGATGAATATCAAGGATAAGAAACGGCAGATGGAGGAATGAATGATAACTTGCGTTTATTCATCCTTCATCCTTCATCCCTCATCCTTTATTACATAAATGGTTGGATCCTCAATATTAACCAGTTTAAAGGCCTTTTGCCTTTCCGCGCACTTGTTGCAGGCGCCGCAATGCAGTCCATCGACCGGTGCTATGCAGGAAAAAGTCAGTTCCAGGGGCAGGCCCTGGCCTAGGCGCATTACCTGCTGCTTGTCGAACTGAGCAAAGGGGCGGAGCACTTGCACCCTTCCTCTGGTGGCACGTTCCAAGGCGGATTCGAAATCGGCGAAAAACTCCGCGCTTGCGTCGCCGAAAGGATTCGAGCCTAAAACGGCCAAGGCGAGTTGCCCGATCCCATTCAGCCGGCACCAAATCGACGCCTTAATTATAAGCAGCGCATTGCGGCCGGGTAAATACACGGCGTCGTCGGCGGTATCTGCATCCGGCACGCCTTGCCCGTCTATGCTCCAATGCCTGCCGTAAAGGTCCTTTACCGGCATGTCTAAAACTACCGGCCGCTCGATATTCTCCTTATTCATTGCCCGTAAAAACGCCCTCACAGCCCGCTGTTCCTCCTTCTCCCACCCCAACTGAGAGCGGATATAAAACGGCTGCACCCGGTGACCCTGGCCTGCCAAATGCCCCAATAAAATACAGCTATCCAGCCCGCCGCTAAGGAGCAAACCAACCGTTGCACTATTGTCCTTGGTTGTCATAGATTGGGCGTAATCCTGAATTACATTCAATCGTTATGCTTAGCTGACAATTGTATGAGCGGGCAATCTGGCGGAAAAGGCAAGAAAAGTACCTTCGGTTACATTGGTTGCAAGCGACCGGGGTAAGCGATCTAAATCGCCAATTCAAAAATCCCCATATAAGCTGGCCTTGCACATATCCGGCCTAGTAGATAAACTCGCCGGGCTTATAAAATGGCAATATGGGGAAAATATCTAAAAATAGCAGTACTTTTCAAGTCAGTCCGATCAGCATCTTTGCTACGAAGCATCACTGCACCACCCAAAAGACGTATTATCGGATTGCTATTCCCCCCTTGGGATCATTTTTCACTTGCATCGGGAAATGGGCCTTTTAGAATGAATGTTAGAAGCCCCAGCTTCCCTAACCCTTAAACTTAAGGTGTGTTATGAAAAGGCTAGGTTTGGGACTTCTGATAGGTGCGGTACTAATGGTGGCAGCGCTGGGCGGATTCGGCCAGCGCGGCGATGTTTTTGCCCAGCGTCCGCAATCCACGGCATTGCCCGGGGGAAGCGGCGACCTTATAGTCGTGCCGATTGCCTCGGGCGATAAAGGACAAGGGCAAATGCTGGCGGTGGTGGAACCCAGGCAACAGATAATGAGCGTATATAAGATCGATCCGCTAACCGGCAAGATCGCGCTGAGAAGCGTTCGCAACCTCCGTTGGGACCTGCAAATGACCCATTACAACAACGAACCTCCTTTGCCGCAGGAGATACAAACCATGTTGGAACAGCGATGAGCTTTCTTCCCGTCGGCGCGGCGGCAAAAGGCCGTTTGGGGGGAGCAATCATCCAGGCAAATTGGATATCGAGAGTGCAATGGCCCAAAAATATTACAACGTAAAAGAAACCGCTTCGATCTTCGGCATCAGCGAAGACACCGTCCGGCAAATGCTGGAACGCCACGAGTTATACGGGTATCGCGACGGCGCCGACTGGAAATTCAAGGCGGAAGACATCGAACGCATGGCCGCCGATCGCAAGGCCAAGCCGGTCCCGCATGTTGAAGACACCGACGAAGTGCTGTTAAGCGAAGTGGAGTTGGGCCAGTCCGGTCTGGGAACCTCGGGAACGGTAATAGGCATGGAAACGGCGCCGCACGGCGAAAGCGATATCCAACTGGCGGGCAGCGATGTAAACGTTACCGGCCCGCCGGCCACGCCGCCCATTGCAAAATCCAAGCCCGATTCCAAGACCGGCAAGTTCGAAGATCTCGATCTTGGCCTGGCCGAAGACCTGACCCTGGCCGAAAGCAACATCGGCCTGGACGCCGCTAAAAAACCCACCTCCGAATCGCCTACCGGCACTTCCGCGCTGCCCATCGGCGCGAAACCGGCGGACGACGATGAAGCCGTAATCGGAGGCGGCAGTTCGGGCAGCGGCATCACGCTTACCGGCGACAGCGGCATCTCTCTGGTCGATCCCGCCGACAGCGGCCTCAGCCTGGAAGAGCCTCTGGAACTGGGCGGAAGCGGCGCTGAAGAATCCCTGGAACTGGGCGAAGAAGACATTCTGCAACTGGCCGAAAGCTCAAAGTCTCATTCCGGCATAAAAACCGACGACGACTTTTTGCTCACTCCTACCGAAGAGACAACCGAGGCTGACGAATCGGAAAGCGGCTCGCAAGTGATTGCCCTGGACACCGAAGGCGAAGAAGCCGGCCCTGGAGGCGTGGCTACCCTGTTCAGCGAGGGCCTTGGCGACCAGGCGGGCCTGGACATGGGCGCGGGCGTGGCCCTGGGCACTGCTCCGCTGGGCGAACCGGGATCGGGCGCATCACCCGCGATGGCCGAAGGCGTGGCAGTCGCCCCAGGCTCCTTCCTGCCCGAGGCGCCTTATTCCACCTGGAACATCGTCACCCTGGGCGCGTGCTTGTTCTTCCTGCTCCTCTGCGGCGCAATGGTCTATGATCTCCTGCGGAATATGTGGAGTTGGAATTCGGCCGGCAGCGTCAATACCTGGCTGATGGATACGATTGTCGGATTGTTCGAAAAATAACGTTTGCGCCGGGATTCGAAAGGAGTCGAATCATGAAATGCACAAGGCCATGGCAGGCGTTTCTGGCATTGGGTGCGATTAGTTTTGCGTCGGGTTGTTTATTCACCAGCAAAGCCAGTCTTAACAACGCGGAGGCCCAGTCGCGCATCCTTTCCCAGCAAAACGCCGCCCAATTAACCGAGATTGAAAACCTCAGATCGCACGGCAACGACCTGGAAGGCAAGCTCACGCGGTCCGAAGAACAAATAGCCCTGCTTAAAGAACAGGTTGACTTGGATCGCCGTCAAATGGCCAGTTACGAGCGCGAGCACTCCGAGTTGTACGAGCAATTCAAGGCCCTGGCCCGGCAGAGCGCTAAAACTTCAGCCCAGCCAATTGCTCCCCAGCAAACAGGCGATACCAACGCGCGAGCCGTTCGTTGATTCACCGTTCCCCCAATAATTTTTCCCGCCGGCATGACGCTAATGCAACCTGGCCGTATTAATTCTACTTTGTTCGCGCGAATTTTATCGGGCGCGGTTCGATTCCTGGCTTCACTCAAATTAGCCGTAGTGCTGATTGCCGTTTACGCCGCGTTGATCGCCTGGGCCTCGATGTTGGAAAGTTCGTACGGCGCTGCCGCCGTGCATTTCGCCGTTTACGAAACATGGTGGTTCCTGGCGATAAACATATTATTGGCGGTAAACGTGCTTTTCGCGGCAGTGATTCGTTTCCCCTGGCGGCGCCGCCAAATGGGTTTTGTGCTCACGCATTCGGGCATTTTGGTATTGATGGCCGGCTGCCTGCTGAGCTGGCGGGGCGGAATTGAAGCACGGTTGGCGGTCGCCGAGGGCCATTCATCCGCCCGGGCGTACCAGGAATCGTGGCATCTTGTCTTGCAGATCGGCCCCAATAATCCCGACTCGGCGGATAAACCCGAAACCGGCGCTGAAACCGTGCAAATTCCTTTTATCTGCGGCCCTTTCGATTGGAATGACTACCAAGGCAAATTGTTCTGGTTTCCGTGGCGCCTGGCCAGGCGCAGTAAAGGCGTATTGTACGATCGCGGCGGGATACGCCTGGAGGCGTTGGACTATACAGTCACCGGGCAGCAGTCCCGCGTCCATCTGCGGCTCTCGGTTGACGATACGGCCGAGGAATTCTGGCTGGCCGATTCCACCGATGAACTATCGCCCGCCAGCGGCCGGCACGCAGTCGAATCGTCCCAGCGCCGGGCGACAATCGCCTTATCGCAAGACGTCGTCGACTTGGGATTTTTGGTCTACCTGCAAAAATTTCAAGGCAAACTCGATCCCGGCTCGCTCATGCCATCGCATTATTCCAGCCTGGTCGATTTCCTCGCGCTGGGGCCGCCGCAAAAACCTCTGCTTAAGAATGTCACCATCACGCTGAACGCCCCGGTCGATTTTACCGATCCGCAAAGCGGCCGCACCTGGCGGTTGTTCCAGTCGAGTTTCGACGGCCCCTGGAAACCAGGCTCGCGCCAGTTCCAGGCCTTGGCCGGCAAAGATCGCTCCCGCGATCAGATTTATCTTTCCATTTTGACGCTGTCCTACGATCCCGGCCGGGCCTTGAAATACACCGGCAGCCTGCTGATTGTTTTGGGCATTGCGGCGGTGTACTACATAAAGGTTCAGAGTTCAGCGAGCAGGAAATAGAGTTTTTGTATTGTGAATTGCATGTGCTTTGCGCATATTTCATATTCAAGGTTGAGCAATTGGAAGAAAAAACTATTTTTCCATCGAATTACTGAACCCTGAACCCTGAATCCGGTCCACCGGCAATATCTCCACACCTTTCGCCCGCATTTCATCCAGGGCCCGTTCCACGTCGCCTTGCTTTAGGTTCACTCCCCGGCAGGCGTCTACGATCACGCGGGTTTTAAATCCCAGGTCTACGGCGTCCAGGGCCGTGAATTTCACGCAGTAATCAGTGGCCAGGCCGCACAGATAAATTTCATCCACGCCCTGCTGCTTCAGATACTCGCCCAGGCCGGTCGACTTGCGATGAGCGTTGTCGAAAAACGCACTGTAGCTGTCGATGTCGGGATCGGTGCCCTTGTGAAACACGCGGACGATCCGGCGGCGATCCAGCCCGGGATGAAAATCGGCCCCGGGCGTGCTCGCCACGCAGTGCACCGGCCAAAGGATTTGCGCGAGCCCGTTTAAATCGACGATTTCCCCAACTTTTTTCCCCGGGTGATTGACCGCGTAACTGCCGTGCCCGGCCGGATGCCAATCCTGCGTGGCCACGACCAGATCGAACCGCCCCTGCAACCGGTTCACCAGCGGCACGATCCGATCGCCCTCCGGTATGGCCAGCGCCCCGCCCGGACAAAAATCGTTCTGGATGTCGGTTATAATCAAAGCTTTCATCGTTTCGCTCCTTAGTCACTCCTATTTTACTTGCCCTCGGCAAGCATGGGCATGGCTACTGGGAACAATACTCTTTATCCAAGCGAAGGCCTTCTTCACGGGCGATGCTTATTGCCTCGGCGTATTCGGTGCCGGTAATGCGGCGGTTGATCGACGGATAGCGGCCGGCGTGGCCGCTGGGGTGGTATTGGGCCATGACATTCACATAAGTTTCGGGCGAAATCTCTTGGGCAAGAAAGTGCATGACCTCCCGGGTGCCGGCCAGGCCGCTGGGCATCACCAGGTGCCGCACCAAAAGCCCGCGCCGGGCAATGCCCCGCTCGTCCAAAACCAGGTCGCCCACCTGGCGATGCATTTCTTTGATGGCCGCCCGGGCAATTTCGCCGTAGTTTTCCGCATTGGCCAATTGCTTAGATACGGCCGGGTCCCAAAACTTGAAATCCGGCATGTAAATGTCGATCACCCCGTCCAGCATCCGCAGGGTATCCACGCTGTCGTACCCGCCGGAATTGTAGACCAGCGGCAGGTGCAGCCCGTCGGCCGCGGCCAGCACAAGGGCTTCCAAAATCTGCGGAACGACGTGGGTGGGCGTTACGAAATTGATGTTGTGGCAGCCTTGGTTCTGCAAATCAAGCATAAGCCCGGCGATTTCACCGGCGGTTGTTTCCCAGCCGCGGCCCTGCCAACTGATGTCGAAATTCTGGCAGAACGTGCAGCGCAGGTTGCAATGGCAAAAAAAGATCGTGCCCGAACCATTGATACCGCTCAGACACGCTTCCTCGCCGTGATGGGCAAACGCGCTGCTGAGAACGGCGATTCGAGATGTTTGGCAATATGGCAGCGGTTGCCCGCCGTGTATGCGGTCGGCCCCGCATTGCCTGGGACAAAGCCGGCACTCAGACAAGGCCTCGACGGCATTTTTTGCCCGCCTGGCCAGTTCGCCGTTATCGTAGAGTGTTAGATAGGATGGATAGGCCGCCATAATTTTATCTCATAAGGAATATTTCAACATTATATAAAAAGATAAGCCCACGGGTTGCAACCCGTGGGCTTAATAATACCCAAATATATCATTTTATGTTGGGGCGGCAGTTCAACTGCCGCCCAACCTGTTAATTTCTATTGCACCGGGTCGGGATACCGGTAAGTCTTTCCCTCGTAGTTGCGTAGCAGCAGGTCATCGCCTTCGCGGCCGATGATGGTGGCGGGCTGGAGGGGAATTTTCCCGCCGCCGCCGGGGGCGTCGATCACGTAATTCGGCACCGCATAACCGGTGGTGTAGCCCCGCAGGCCGGCGATGATCTCCAGGCCTTTTTCCACGGGCGTGCGGAAATGCTCGGAGCCGGAAATCGGATCGCACTGGTACAGGTAATACGGTCTTACCCGCATCATGAGTAAACGGTGGACCAGTTTCTTCATGGTCTCCACATTATCGTTCACGTCCTTAAGCAGCACGGTCTGCGAACCCAGGGGGATTCCCGCGTCGGCCAGCCTGGTGCAGGCCAGCAGCGATTCCGGCGTGCATTCGTCCGGGTGGATGAAATGCAGGCTCATCCACAGGGGGTGGTGCTTTTTAAGCATCCGGCACAAAGCGGGCGTGATCCGCTGCGGCAGCACGGCCGGCATCTTGGTGCCGATCCGCACGAACTCCACGTGCGGAATCTCCCTCAGCGAAGATAAAATCCAGCCCAAGCGCTCATCGCTCAGCGCCAGCGCATCCCCCCCGGAAATAAGCACGTCCCTAATGGCCGGGGTCGAGCGGATGTACTCGAAGGCCCTTTCCAGCCTGGCCTCCTGGGGTGCAATTTGCCCGTGCCCCACCATCCGCGACCGGGTGCAGTACCGGCAATAGCTCGAGCAGACATCGGTCACCAACAGCAATACCCGGTCCGGATACCGGTGCACCAGGCCGGGCATCGGGCTGTCGGCTTCTTCGCCCAGCGGATCATCGGCCTCGCCCGGGGCCTTATAGAATTCCTCAGTGGATGGAATCACCGTCCTGCGCAAGGGCTGGTTCCGGTCGTCGCGGGAAACCAGGCTCATATAATACGGCGTAATGCTCACCGGGAGCATGGTTTCGGCTTGGGTAAGGGCATCCCGCTCTTCGTCCGCCAAGAGCAAAACCTGTTCCAATTGGGCCAGGGTGCGAAGGCGGTTGCGGGCCTGCCAGTGCCAGCTATTCCACTGCTTGTCGGTTACGTCGGGGTAGAAAGTCTTGCGAAAGGCCCTGGTTTGGAAGGTGGTTCGCGGGTTTCGGCCCGAAATTCCACCCGGGGAGAAAAGATCCCCTGTCCGCGAGAACTCGCCGGCGTTTCACACGGCAATCGGGCGCCTGAACGCGCGGGACAATAAATTGTGACGTAGTACCCGGAGGCTCTTCGTCGCAATACATACACGCGTCAGCTTCTGAGCTGGTCATTCAGTATCTCCTAGAGGCAACAACATTGCTCGGGCACGACATCCTAACCGGGCCCTGGTATCCGCCGCCTGCCACCGCCCAATTCCCCGGGCAGCATCAAACGGAAGATTTATTTTATTGAATTTCATTTCGGGAATCGTTCTGTCTTTCAAAGTCAATTCATATCGCAATCGGATAAAAAGTCAAGAGGAAAATATAAAAAAGGAAGAAGGATCAGGGATCAAGGATCGGAGGAAATGATGAAAGATGAATTATGAATGTTGAATTAAGGGTCTTTTGCGGCTTCAAAATCCTCGATTCACCTTATCAAAAACTTTAACCATGATTAAAACTTCCCAGAAAACCCGACGGCTGAGGGCCGAGAGCCGACGGCCACTATGCCTTAACCAGTTCCACGCAGATGCCCCCGGCACGCAGAACCCGATGCATGCGGGTATACCAAAGTTCCTTTTTCCATTGCAAGCCCACTTCCTCGCAAATTCGCGCCAATTCCCGGCGATTATAGGTCCGGCAACGCCACATGAAACTGGTGCAGGCCCCGGTAAAATTGTCCTCGGTAGTCAAAAGCAGCATCCGTGCCCCGGGGACCATTACCCGGCTCAACTCGGCCAGACCGACCTT
Source organism: Pirellulales bacterium (assembly GCA_963838495.1). Taxonomy (GTDB): domain Bacteria; phylum Planctomycetota; class Planctomycetia; order Pirellulales; family Thermoguttaceae; genus JBEKIK01. Next base: position 518,840 of record CAWIRC010000004.1, read on the forward strand.
CGGGTCCGGCAGGTGTTCCAGTACGTAACCGCATGTTATGCAGTCGAACGTCTCGGCAGGGAAAGGCAGCCGGGTAAGATCGGCCACGATAAACCTGGGCCGGTCGCTTTTCAGCCTGTTTCTGGCCCGGCGGAGCATTTCATGCGAGAGGTCAAAACAAGATAATTCGGCCTCTGGATGGGCATACTTCAATAAATGTTTGGCTATTTGGCCCGCCCCGCTGCCCACGTCCAGAATATTCCGTGCGCCGCTCAGGTCGAACTTCCGCTCCCGAAACAGCCGCTCGCCCAGCATGGTATGCAGCGAGAGCATGCTGCAATAGGCCAGCATCGCTCCCTGGGGACCGTCGTACACGTCGCGAACCTTTTCCCGATATTCCTCGAAGCTAAGGCGGCGGATAAGGTCGTTTTCCAGCAAACGCACTAGCAACTTCTTGTTCTGCGCCCGGGGAGAGCGTGCTTTATGCCGTTTTCCAGGTCGTTTTCGGGTTTTTATCTTGGTTGCCATATTATTCATCAGATGGACGCATTAATAGGAATTGTCCCGATTTTCATGGGCCACCGTGCCGAAGGCATGGTAGGCGGAAAATGGGACTGTCCCTCTAGCCCATCAATATATGCGTCGATTATAGATATACCATTCGACCAATAATACCGCTAGGCCGATCAAAACCACGGCCTTCCAAATTTCCTTGCGGGCGGCCTGCCAAACGCCTTCTCCCTTTACCTCCACGTCGCCCACTTTAATAGTCGGCGAGCGATTCGGCCGGATATCACTTTCCCCAGGGTCGAACAGGTTCACGGCAAATTGATCGATTGCCTTTCCGCCCGATTCAACCCGATAAATACCCAATTCCCAGGTTTCCGTAAAGCTTAATTTGCCCAGTTTCCCAGACTTCAATTCCGTTTTTCCCCCCGTAGGGGATATGACGCTGAGGATTGTTTGTCCGCCGGGCGATTCCAAACTCACCGGCACTCCCGGCCGGACATTCTCTCCACCGGCGCCCGCCTTGCCTCCGCCGCAGTATTCAAACAAATTCCGCATAAAAACCGGAAAACTCTGGCGCATGGGCCAATTGGTCCCATAATACTTTTTCGCCTTGCCATCGCCGCCGGCTTGTTCCTCGAGGATTGTAAAGCCCAGCACCACGTCCTCGAACGAGTCCCGCGGCGCAATGGCCATCATCGGACCAAGGTCGGAATCTACAAGCACGGTAGCCCCGGAAGGCGGCTTTAAAGGCGTGCCGGACGCCAATAAAACGTCGCCCATGTCCATCCACTGCATAAGCGGATGCGCCGAGTTGATGTCGATAATCTGCGGCACGTCGCTTTTTTCGCCGGCCGTCCAACCGCCGTCCGCCGGCAGCGCCCCTATAAACAGCGTGTTCGCCTGGGGCATCGACGTCTTGCCCGGCGACTTCCCCTCGGGCCGGCAGCGGTCAAAAATCACCAGGTCATAACCCCCAGAGGCCGCCTGCGACTCGTATGTCTTGCTTTTCAGGAAATCGGGCGATTCGATTTGCACCTCGGCGATTTCCCGGGCAGATTTGGTTTGCACCGCCATTTTCAAGGGTTCATTGCCCGGAGTGACCAGCAGCACCTTTGTCCGCCTTGGCGGGCTCAAGATCAGCCAGGCCTCGTCGTCCAGCGATAAATTGTCCTTGGTCTTGATCTTGAGCTTTAAAATCCCCGTGTCCATGGCCGCTATGTCAAAGGCGATGCCCTGGGGCTCGCCGGGCGAAACCTCTACCTGGTCGGCATCAACCAGCCGGCCATCCAGATACAGTTCCGCAGGCACTTTCACGGCCGTGGGGCCAAAATTATCCAGCCGGGCATAGGCCTGCAAACGGTCCGGACTGGTCTCGTTCCGCTGGGCGCTAAAGGCCACTATGCCCACATTTATAGCCTCGGGCGAGCCGATAGGGATGAACTTCGGCTCCAAATTGCCCAGGGCAAAGCCGGTGACCGGCGGGAATTTCCCGTCGCTGAGGATATATAACGTGGCCGGCAGGGCCTCGGCCACCTGGACGTCGCTCACATCTCTCTGCGCTGCGTCCTGGATTGGCCAGCCCCGCCGCCAATTTTAGAGCCTCCAACAGCGACGTGGAACGGTTAGTAGGCTTAATGGCCTCCAGGCGCCGATGGAGCAGTCCGCGGTCGTCGCTAAAGCCCTGTTCCACCCGGGCGGTATCGGCAAAACTGATGATCATCGCCACGTCGCCCGATTTCATCTGGTCGATCAGTTCGCCTGCCCGGCCTTTGGCCTCGTCCAGGCGCGAAGGCTGCACGTCGGTGGCCGACATGCTGGCCGAGTTGTCGACCAGGAAAACGAACCGGGTACCGATAAGCTTGGTCCCCTGCCAACTCGGCCGCAACAATGCCCCCATCACTAAAAAAATGACCAGTAATTGCAGCAACAATAAGATATTTCGCCGCAGCCGCTGCCAGATCGTGTTCACGTGCAAATCTTCGATCGATTTGTGCCACAGATAAGTGCTGGGCACGATCAACGGCTGGCGTTTGAGCTTCAAAAAATACAATGCCACGATCGCCGGCGGCACCGCCGCCAGGATCAACCACTGCCACCAGGTAAGCATGTTGGTTAAGGTGGGGAGCATTGTTCAAAGGATGAAGTATGAAGGATGAAGGATGAATTCCAGATCGCAAAATTTAAATGCTCGTCAGCCGCGAAGCGGCGCACTACGATAGCCCAGGGCGGAGCGCGAGCAGCCCTGGCGTAGGGCCTCCATTATCCCCTTAGCCGCGAAGCGGCGCACTGCGATAGCCCAGGGCGGAGCGCAGCGCAGCCCTGGGTGCTCGGCCTCCATCATCCCCTTAGCCGCGAAGCGGCGCGCTGCGATAGCCCAGGGCGGAGCGCAGCAGCCCTGGGTGCAGGGCCTCCATCATCCCCTTAGCCGCGAAGCGGCGCACTGCGATAGCCCAGGGCGGAGCGCAGCGCAGCCCTGGGTGCTGGGTCCCCATTATCTCATCAGCCCTGAAAGGGCGCACCAATCCCAAACTAATCAATCCCATACATAGCGCTCATCAAACTGGATTTCATATCTCCGCAAAAACTCGCGGAATTCCTCTTGAAACGTTCGCACCCGATGATGTTCATTTTGCCCGGCAATGTATTTTTTGACAATATCCAACTGCGACTGTCCGATGGAGAACGCCCCGTACCCATTTTGCCAAGTAAAATCGGCCAACGACGTTCGTTGGGTTTTAATCCATTTTGACGAATCAGCCTTGATCGTTCCGATGAAATCGGCCATGGACATCGTCCGCGAAAGAGAGCAAGCGATATGCACGTGATCGTTCGTCCCCCCGATTTTATGCGCCGGACATTCGCAAGTGCGGCAGGCCGTGGCCAAATAAGCATAGAGCGGATTTTGAATCTCGGTTTCAATATAAGGCGCGCGGTTTTTCGTGCTGAAAATAATATGAATCAATACATTTGCCAGAGATTGAGGCATAAAATCGGATTTCGATAGGCGTTATTCGTCGCAGCGGTAGCGCGCCCTTTCAGGGCTTCCTGTCGACGCTCCAACGCCTACCCAGGGCTCCGCTGCGCTCCGCCCTGGGCTATAATAGTCCGCCGCTTCGCGGCTCCGCAACAGGCCGCTTCGTGGTTTATACTCCAATCATTACCTTTCACCGCACCAAACCTCTCGTTGCCAAATAACCTGTTACCAATTGATCGACCGGGATGGAGGTCCTGGCCAACAAGTACGCCATGCCGCGGCGGGTGCAAAATTCCTTGGCCGAATCGACAAATGCCGCCAGCGTCTGTTTGTATCGCTTCAAGAGCGGGCCGGTCACGGTCACCTCGGCCACGTCGTCGTCTTCGCAATCCACCAGGCGGAGGTCGCCCTTTACGTCCGGATCCAACTCCTCGGCCGATAGGAGTTGGACAACGTAAATATCCATGTCCTTCGAGACCAAGTATCGCAACGCCGCCTGGAAACCATTTTTATCCATCAAGTCGGAGATTAAAACCACGATCCCTTTGCCCGAGTTGCGAAGGCAGAAGCTTTTGATCCCTTCCGTGAGCGATGCGTTTTGCCCGGGCTGGATCGTTTCCAGGTGTTCGAGCATTCGCCACAGGCTCCTCCGGCCGCGAAACACGGGCGAGGCCTGCCCGCCGGGCCGACCCAAGGTCTCGATTTTCACCCGATCGCCCCGCACCAGCCCGATAAAGCCCAAGGCCGCCGCCAGTTGCAGGGCGTATCGCAGCTTGGTCGGCTCGCCGAAATCCATCGACTCGCTGGCGTCGATCAGGGCGTAAAAGTGCAGGTCCTCCTCTTCCAAAAACATTTTCAAGAAAAGTTTTTCCAGCCGGGCGTAGGTGTTCCAATCCACAAAACGCAGGTCGTCGCCGGGCACGTAATTGCGGAAATCGGCGAACTCCACGCTCTGCCCCTTGCGCGGACTGCGGCGCTCGCCCTTCATTCGACCGCGAAACACCTTCCGGCTGACCAATTCCATCTTTTCCAGTTGGAGGAGCAGCTCGGGCGATAACAGTGTCGATGCGGTGGACATGGTGAATAACGTTTGTTTTATATTATGGAATGGGCAATTCATCGCCCTCGTTAAGGTCTATCGATAGAGTCAGGAAATGAATATCGCATTCAAGGTGTAACCCGGGAGCTTGCTCCCGGAGTTTTTCCCGTGATTTGCGGTAAATCTATTATTATGATACAGATTTTATCACCCTAAACTACTCGCCTGCCGGGCATATTCCCCGATAGGGCTGTCCCGTTAAAGCTCCTTATTTTGAAAAAGTCGAGTTTTCTAAAGAGGGGGTTATTAACCCATTCGGGTTATTGTTATCTATTAAAAAAACTGTATAAAAGAAAAAGTAAATTTTATGGAGGTTATATATAAACGTTCCGGCGGCAAGGGCAAACGCCGGGAGCCTTTCCATCTTTTTTTAAACCTCGATTGTGAGGCAGCGTTATCTTAGAAGTGTGAAACGCACTTGAGAGAGCAGCATCTTTTGATTTTTTCGCCTTTTAAACAAAGCAGTGCGCTCCACACCCCCTGTCGGTCTTCATCGACGTCAGCGCTTGGTCTTTTCTGATTCTGCCGCTGTTGTCTTGCGTCTTTGCAGACTGAGGTAGTTGCTTGTACCGACACACACTCATAGTTTGGGAGGCGATATTATGCGAGTTAGAGTTTTTCTTATATTTGCGTTGGCAGTTTTATTGTTTGTATTCTTCGGTGGTCCGGCGCGGGCCGACTGGGACCTGAACGATCCATACAAGTGGCTGCAATTGCCCGATCTTCGAGTACACAATCCTCCATTAGGTCTTGACGTGGATGCCACGGATCGCGCGCCGCCAGGTTTAGATCCCGATGGTTTAGCCCGGGTGGTAGCCGACGATTTTCTCTGCACGGAAACCGGCCCGATCACTGACGTTCACATCTGGGGATCGTGGAAAAACGATCTTTTGCCCTTTGGCAACAACCAGAACGGGGTCATGTTCCGCCTGAGTATTCACTCCAACGTCTTGGCCGAGAATAATCCACAGGGGATGTATAGCAAGCCGGGCCCAATTTTGTGGGAAATGAATTTCCTGCCATATCAATATTCATCCCGCATCTGGGCGACAGGCGTTGAAGAAGGCTGGTATGATCCCGCCACACAGACATATCTTCCAATTGCGGATCATACTTGCTGGCAGTACAATTTCCTGATCCCGTCCGAAATGGCCTTTCTACAAGAGGGAACTACCACCAACCCGGTCGTTTATTGGCTGGACGTGGACGCGGTAGTTCAGGATCCGAATCCCGATGTTGAATTCGGCTGGAAGACTTCGTACCAGCATTGGAACGATGACGCCACCTGGCAGATCGACAATCCCAACGGCCTATGGACCGACTTGCACTATCCCGTAGGGCATCCGCTGTACGGGCAAAGCATCGACATGGCCTTCGTAATCACGCCCGAGCCAAGCTCGGCGATTATGCTCCTAGGCGCGGCCTTGTTTGCGGCCATAAGCTGGATGCGCTTGCGCAAGCGTTAGTGATTTTTATTGTCATTGAGCATAAAGCGGGAGGCGAAAACCTCCCGCTTTCTTGCGCAACTGTTTTGCCGGTCGCCATACCCACGCTGGCGCGGCCGTGCCGCATTTTATCAGTGAAATACCAATAGATAGCTCATCTCAGCATTTCCCGAAACTGCCCGAACAGGTAATTGCTGTCGTGCGGGCCGGCGGAGGCCTCGGGGTGGTATTGGACGCTGAAGGCGGGCAGGCTCTTGTGACGCATGCCTTCGACTGTGTTGTCGTTGAGATTCAGATGAGTAATTTCCCATTCTCCGGGCAGCGAATCGGCGTCTACTGCAAAGCCGTGGTTCTGCGTGGTGATTTCCACGCGGCCGGTGAGTTTGTTCAAGACGGGCTGGTTCGCGCCGCGGTGGCCGAATTTTAGTTTGTAGGTTTTCGCGCCGCAGGCTAGAGCCAGGAGTTGATGGCCCAGGCAGATGCCGAAAATCGGCTTTTTGCCCATTAGATCATGGATGGTTTTTTGCGCGTAATGCAAGGGCTCGGGATCGCCGGGGCCGTTCGATAAAAACACGCCGGAGGGATTGTACGAGAGCACTTCACGCGCCGTGGCCGTGCCGGGCAGGATGGTCACGCGCGTGCCCGAGTCGAACAGCCACCGGGCGATGTTCCACTTCATGCCGTAATCCAGTGCCACGACCAGCGGCGAATCCGCATCGACCGGCTTCGAGCCGTTCGGACGAAGACGGGTCCAGGGACTCAAAGGCTCGTGCCACTCGATTGGTTTTTCGGGGATGACTTCGCGGACCAGGTCGCGGCCTACCAGCCCAGGGCTGGCCTTGGCCTTTGCCACCAGGCTGGCGTCGTCCAGATCGACGGTCGAGAGGACGCCCTTCATCGCGCCTTGGGTGCGGATGCGCCGGACCAGCGCCCGGGTGTCGATGCCTTCTAGGCCCACGATGTTATACCTTGCCAGATAATCGGCCAATTCACCGTCGGCGCGAAAATTGCTCACCCTGCGGCTGCGTTGGCGGACGATAAATCCGGCAAGATGCGGTTTATGGCTCTCCATATCCTCGGCATTGACGCCGTAGTTGCCAATCTCGGTATAGGTCATGGTCACGATCTGCCCACGGTAGCTGGGGTCGGTCAGGATCTCCTGGTAGCCGGTCATCGAGGTGTTGAAGCACACCTCGCCGTCCACCTCGCCTCGTGCGCCAAAAGGGGTACCGGTGTAAACCGTGCCGTCTTCCAGGGCAAGTTTTGCAATTGTAGCCATTATAGATTACTCATTTAAAGTCCGACCGATTGACGGCCCGATAGCAGTTTATACTGGCTGCGGGTCTCTGAACTGGCACCCTTAATAGATGCGAAGTTCTGGCAACCAGAGATTGGGTTCTTGTACCGGCGAACAGGAACCCTTTTTTATTTCTCATTGCGCAACTATTGGCAACTACCTCTATTATGATTTTACCCGCATCCGCTGCTCCAGCATAGATACCCAAGCACCACCACGCCGGGTGGGGCCAAAATACAACCGGCTTAATGATGATCCGCTGAGATGTCAGTCGGTTTTGCACGTGGCGTTATCGAGCCTGGTTCCCGGCGCACCACGGCCATCAGGCTGGCCCCGCATGAATATCCCCGTGATTGTCGCCGCTTAAGGGCCTTGACCAATCGCCTGCCTTCTCCGGCAAGAGTATGTGCGAGTATGGAATTGGCAATTGGGTTGGGCATCCAGAAATCCGTTCCGGCTAGCCCCGCCGCACGATGCCGGCGCTGATTCCAAGCCCGAACAACACGAATCAACGGCAACAACCGGCTGTTGAAATAAGATAGCAAAAGCGGCGTAACAGGCAAGCCGGCCCAAACCATTTCCAAGCGGCGGGCATCGTAGCGGCGATAATGCCCGAAGGATTCGTCGTGCGCCGACCACAGCGACTCGTCGGCGGGAACCGTGAGCAAAAAATAACAGCCCTCGGCAGCCGCAGCCAGGAGCCGCGAGAAAAAAAGCAAATCGTCCTCGATGTGCTCCAGCACGTCCATGAGCAAGATCAAGCGGGTCTGCCCGGCCAGTTCTCCCAGATCGTCCGGGGCCGTGCCGTTTATAAACCGCACTTGGGGAAACCGCTGCCGCGCCAATTCGATGGCTTCGGACGAGGCATCGATGCCGATGCATTTATAACGGTCGGCCAACGCCGCAATATTGGCCCCGGTGCCGCAGCCCACGTCGATGACCAGCGACTCTGGCGAGGGCGGCAGGACTTCCGCCGCCAGATGGGACATGATCCGCCGCCGCCCGACAAACCACCAGTGCCGCTCTTCGATCTCCGCGTGCAGTTGATATTGAGCGGTTTGCATGAAAAGTTGTCAGTCGTCAGTTATCGGTTCTCCGTTTATTCGCAACGGTGTCGATTGTACCGAACAGAAGACTATTGGGCAATTGGAAAAACATGTTATAATAATCCCTCCGGCTCTTTTATACTGGACGAACGCTACAACTTGGCATATCATGTAAATATGAAGTTTACGCGGTATTTTCTTCATATACACAATCGGCCCGACCGCCGTGACATTCGCATTGAATGGATAGTGCAAGTTGTTTCCAATCCCGCAAAAGAAATCGTTCAAAGCGATGGACGGATCAAAAAGTGGGGGAGAATCCCCGAAGCCGGCGGAAAATATTTACGTGTAGTTTTACTCGAGGATGGCGAGACCGTTCATAACGCATTTTTTGACCGACGTTTTCGGGAGGTAAAAGATGAAGATTAAGTACTTTCCAGATACAGATACACTTCTCGTCAATTTCAGCGACAAAAAAATAGTAGATACTCGCGACCTGAATGAGAAAGTTCTAGTTGAGCTCGATGAAAACGGAAATGTTGTCAGCATGACTATCGAACATGCAAAACAACAGATGGATATCAGCGAATTCTCATATCAACTTGCCCCCACCTAACACATTTGATTTTTCCACCAACCGACCATCTTCCGGGTCATGCTCGGCGGGGATTAAATCCATTTCCTATTTTCCCAGGCAGCGGCCGATTTGGTGCACGGCCTGGCGGAGGCGATTTTCGTTTTCCACCAAGGCCAGGCGGAGATGGCTTTCGCCCGCCGGGACCGAATCCGGCCCCGGGGCTGACGACTACGTCGCCCTCGGTAAGCAGTTTCATGGCGAAATCGAAGGATGACATTTGCGAGGCCCAGGGCTCGGGCATTTTCGTCCACACGAACATGCTGGCCTTGGGGTGCTTGACCGGCCAGCCCAGTCGTGCCAGGCCGTCGCAGAGCACGTCTCGACGGCGCTGGTAAATCGCCGCCTGAGACTCAACCGCGGCGTCGGTATGGCGCAGCGCCATGATGGCCGCTATCTGGATGGGCTGGAACATGCCGTAATCGTAATAGCCCTTGATCGTGGAAAGCGCGCGAAGCATTTCGTCGTTTCCGGCGGCAAAGCCCACCCGCCAACCGGCCATGTTGTAGCCTTTGCTCATCGTCGTCAGTTCCACGCCCACGTCGATGGCCCCCGGGGCGGCAAGAAAACTCGGGGTCTTGTATCCATCAAAGACTACATCCGCATAGGCCAGGTCGCTTATGACCATGAATTTCCAACGCTTGGCCAATTTCACCAGTTCCACGTAAAATTCTGGTTCGACCACTGTGGTCGTGGGATTGTGCGGAAAATTGACAATCAGCAATTTCGGCCGCGGGACCATGTGCCGGCAGGTGTAATCGATGTTGGACAAAAATTGTGCCGGATCGGTCACTTCCAAAGGGATCGCATTGGCGGCGGCCATTGCCACCGCGTAAAGATGGGCGGGATAGTGGGGAGCGGGCACAATCGCCATGTCGCCCGGCCCCACCAACGCCAGGCACATGTGACTGAATCCCTCCTTTGATCCCAGGCACACCAGGACCTGGTTTTGCGGATCAAGCCTAACGCCGTGCTGTTTGAAGTATTTCGAGGCCACCTCGCGGCGCAGGCTCAAAATGCCCTTGGCCTCCGAATAACCGTGATTCTTTGGATCTCGTGCGGCTTCGGCAAGCTTATCGATCACCAAATCCTGCGGCGGATCGCTGGGATTGCCCATGCCCAGGTCGATCACGTCATCGCCAGTCCGGCGTTTTTCATATAACAATTTATTAATTTGGGCAAAAAGATAAGGCGGTAAACGACGCACGCGGTCGGCCACTTCAATTACGAACGGCTGATTGGTTGACGTCTGCTCGCCAATGGACCGGTCATCGCTCATAATTTGAATCCTCAAAAATCCAGACCTTTAGCTTATACCTAATGCTTGAAATCCGCCAGACCCGGGGAAACACAGAAATGCCCCCGGATATTTCTTGCGGTGTCGAGATAACCGCCCTCGGAATCTCGTGGAATCCATGTTTTAGACGCACCCCCGCTATCCGGCCAAGCGCGTAATGCGGTCGGGGGCTTCGGCAGGAGTTTTTTCCGGGCGGTAGCGGTATTGCATAATGTAGGCGTCTTCCGGCGTATCGGCGTAATAACTGCGCAACACCGATACCGCGCGGAATCCGCTGCGCGGAAGAACAATTGCGCGGAAAGATTGGTTTCGCGGACTTCCAGCACGATTCGGCTGCGGCGCTGGGCTGAGAGTTTTGCCGACAGCTTGGCGATCATTTGGCTGCCCACGCCCTGGCGCTGGCAGTCTTTTGCCACCACGAAGTTCAGCACGTGGATGCGGGTCTTGTGGAGTTCATATATCATGAACCCCACCACCCGATCGTCATGTTCGGCCACCATGCCGATGCAATTGCGCTGCCTGAGGCAATTGACGAAATCGTTTTCGCTCCAGGGATATTCGAAACACTCATTTTCTATAGCCAGGACTTCGGGCATATCGCGCCGAATCATCCAGCGAATGTGGACGCGGACTTCCTGTTTCTGGTCGGAATACATGCCGGCCTCCTTCCTTGCAGGCCCATCAACGCTCTAAAAAAGCGTGACCTTCGCATCGTTCCCGGGACGCTCCTTCGCGCCCTTTGGCCGGGGCAACTCTATTTCCGTGTCGCCCCTCGCAGCCTCATCACCAGCGGGGCACATACAGTACCATAACCCGGCCGCCGCTCCAATACGAATTGGCAGGGGATTTCATTGGCATATAACAAGGATTTTGCACGCATACCCCATTATTGCAAATTGACAAACGCAAACTTCAAATTGCAAATTGAACAACTATAAGAACTTGCGCCGATTGAAATATGCAATAATATACATGCAGGGGCTTTAACGGGAAAAATGCCTTGCCTTACTTGTGAAATTTTCCCATAACGTCCAAGCTACTTGGACGACGAATTGCCCGAGTGGTTGTGGTTATTCTTGGACTGCTGTTTATTGTTCGTTTCCGGCTTCTTCGAATTTTGCGATGAATTCTTTCCCTTGGAAGTGCCGTCTCCCAGCATGTCGGAGAGGACTTCGCGGGCCTGTTGGCTGCTTACGCCTTGCCCTAACTTGATGACTTTGATGGTGGAGGTCGGCGCGGCAGCCTCGTCCAGGTCCTTGATCATCTTGTGCACCTGGTCGAACAGGTACGCCGGAGCCGAAACAACCAGCGAGTTCGACAATTCATCGACGCCGATGGAAAGTTGCCCCTTGAATTTCGGCATCTTCTGATCTTTCTTTCCGTCCTCCTCGCCGGCAAATTCATAAATGTACATCCGGCTGGAATCGCGATCATTTCCCTTTGCGCCTTGCAACGCCTTGTCGTTGGCGCTGAGCAGGTCGCGGTATACGTCCTTGACGGTTTCCGCCACCACCTTGGCCTTGGAATATTCCAGATGTATGGTTTCGGTCTTGCGGACCGACTGCGAATCGTCGGGCTGCTTGTCGTAAAGATCGATCAGCTCGGCGATGGTTTTCAACTGGGCCGCGTCGGCGTTCTCCACGAGAATCGTGTTGCTTTCCGAATCGGAGATGAATCTGATCGGGCGACGCTTGGAAAGCCGGTTTTGATTCTCGTCCTTGGAATTATCCTGGCCATAACCGTAAATATAATCCAAGATGTTCGAGCGCGAGTCCTTCTTCTCTTCGTCCTTGAAAAAATCCTCTAGATTCAAGGCCACCCCGTAAGCCCAGGCATATTTCAATTTGAAAACCTTGTAACTTCTGCGGGGCGGGGCAAGCTGGGCCGCCAGTTCCTCCATGGAATCCAGGGCCTCGGTGTCCTCGCTGGTTATGATCAGGCGCCCTTCGCCATCGACTTTGATTTCCACTGGGGGCGGGATTTTTGCCTGAGATTCCTTGAATCCCGCCGGCGCCGCCTCTTTGCGGCTGAATTGCACAAACTGCAAGGCATCGGCCCTCACCATCTGATCCTCTCCCAAAGGGCCAGCGGAGTAATTCGGCTGCTGAGGCGCCGCACTTGCGCTTTTCGTGACCGGCTCGGGCGGCGGAAGTTTTTCTTTCGCCGGTTTCGGCGGTGTTTTTTCCTCGGCCGGGGCGGGATTAACCAATAAAGGATTGGGCGCCATCGTCGGCCATGCCCGCTTGATCTTCTCCAGCAGTTCTTCTCCCTCCTTGCCGTCGCGGACGTCGATCACCCGGACCGTGTCGCGGCGGCTGCCCTTGGGCGGAATCTCTCCCAGTTTCACCAGCAGATTTTCCACTTCCGCCAATTCCACGTCGTTGGCCCACAATAAAAGCCGGTTGTGGTCCACGTCGGCCTCGACGCGGAATTCATTGCCCCCTTTATCTTTGTCCTTGTCGCTGGATTGGCTTCCATAATCCATCATCCAATACGGCTGTCTGCTCGGCTTCTCCTTCTTCTCCCCGACCATCATGAACATGATTGAACCGGCAACGTAATCCGCCGGCAGGCACCGCAGGCGGATCACCTCGAAGCGGCGCTCGCTGCCGCTGAGCTTTTCCACCACCGAGCGAATCGTCACGTGGTCGGCCAGCGTGGCATAGGCCACTATCGCCTTGTTTTTCTTGTCGATTTGCAGTCTCGTGGTCGGGTCGAGATTGCCGATTTCCTGAAGCGTTTTCACCACCGGCTCCGGATCGACCCCGGTTATGCGATAGACTTGCATGCGGTTCACGTTGGTCAACAGCGATTGAGTGGTGTCCAAGGGCACGTCGATGGCGCTTATGGCTTGGACAATGATGGCCATTTTATCGGGCGGGGCATTGACCAGAATGCTGTTCCGCCGCTGGTTGAGGACCAGCATTATCCGTTGTTTAGGCTTGGCCGCGGCCTGGGCGCCGGGCTGGCCGCCTTGTTGCTGCTGCTGTTGTTGTTGCTGCTGCATGCGGGCCATCATCATGGCCTGTTGCTGCTGGGGATTCTCCCCGCCCTGCGGATTTTGCCCGCCCGGCATGCCCGGCATCCCCTCGCCCTTGGCCTCCGGCCCCAACAACGTCTGCAATTGCTCGATGACGTCGCTGGCGCGGGCGTATTGCAGCACGAATTCCCGCACCAAGCGCTCTTGGTTGTCGGTGGACTGCACCTCGTTTAACAGGTCGCGGATCGCGGCAAGTTGATCACCGAGTCCAGGGCCTCCAGCCGATTCGTGGACTTAAGCGGAGTGATCTTCCCGTTCGGACTTTTCATGGGATTGATCTCTTCGATAATCGTTTCCGCCGTCAGCCAGTCCAGGGGAAAGGTGACCTTCACAAATTCATGGGGATCGCGCTTGTCGAGTTCGCTGGGCGTGACTCGGGGCACCAGGCTCGGATCCAGCTCCTTGATATTCGCCACGGTAAGGACCTCGCCGTTGCAAAGCATGGTATAGCCACGCGCCAAAAGATGCTGGTTGATCAAATCCCGCGCCTCGCGAACCGTATATCGCTGCTTGGTGCTGAGATTAAGATAGTCGCCCGGTAGCTTCTGCCAATCCAGACTCATTCCCGATATGTCGGCCAGCCATTTCAACACCGGTTCCCAAGGTTGCCCCTGGAAACTGAAGCGGACTTTTCCATCCGCATCCGGCCGGACCTTGAGTTCATCGGGATTGGGCGGTTTGGGCGGCGTTGTGGGGCGCAGGGTGGGCTTGGGCTCTTCGGGCTTGGCCGCATCGCCCGGCTTTCCCGGCTGCCCGCCCGGTTTTCCCCCGGGCATTTCCGGCTTGCCCGGTTGCTCGCCGGGTTTTATCGGCATGGCCGGCTTGGCCGGTCCTTCTCCGGGCTTTCCTTCCCCTGGTTTTTCAGCAGCAGTTGCCGGCTGGGGACTCGACTTATCCGCATCGGTCTGTGCTTTTGCTTCGCTTCCCGAATCCGATGTGGCTGTAAATTGAATGGTGCCGCCGCTTGTTAACGTCTTCTCATCATCACCTATTACAACCCCGGCCCACAACAAAACAAATGCCGGCACAATTATGGACAAAGGGATCCACCCTCGCCCAATGCCTCTTCCCAGCCTGATTGCCATGATTATTTCCCCCGCATCTATATTGGCATGCCGCCAAAACTCCGGGTATTGGAGTTTATCACCCCTTATTTTGTCTATTTTCAAGCAGAAAAGCAAGTATTTAACGGGTTTATTCCCGCCTATTTAGGGGGAAATGACAACAATAATTATTTTTTTTCAAAAACGACTGTGTAGAAGTAGGCAAAGTTTGCCGATTATTCGTGCTGCGTAGTTAGTGCGCTTTTTACGGGTTGTATACTACGTTTTACAGGATACCATAGTCCCCCCTTATTCAAGAGCACTTAAATGTCGGCCAATAAATCACTTATAAAAAAAGGGCGATTGTGGAACACCTTGAAGCTCCCTTTTTTTCTGGCAATCGGGACAGTTTTATTGGCCAATACGCCCTCGGTGGCACAAAATCAGGCCGCCCAAGATACTGCACCTGTTCTCAAAGCCTATTCCTGTCCGCTTGGGCTCTTGGACGTTACAGCGGCCCGATTAAAAGAAAAATTCAAGGGCCAGCCCGACGTGCGGATCACCACCAACCCCCGCACCGCCCAGATCCTGGTCTACGCGCCTGTTGAAGCGCAATCGCAGATAACCGAAAGCATGGCCGGCATCAAGAATATTGTCGGCACGCAGCCCAATCGCCAGACTGTGAACCATAATCCCCCCGGCGCAATCGAATCCCGGCCTTCAAAATCCATCTCCATTTCTTTGCAGAACATAAGTGGAAGACAACTCGAACAAACCCTGTTGAGCATGTTGGGCAACCGGCTTACCGCCCTTCCGCCCGCGGAATTGGGCACAAGCAGCTATCAATCGGTTCTGCCCGGCGGCGCGGCTGTCCGGCTCGACATCCTTCTGCAATTGAACCGATCCAACCTGAGCGGCACGGCCGGCGCAGTGGATTCGTTTGCCCGGTTGATCAAGATTCTCGACATCCCGCCCCGTGCCGGCGATGAAAGCATGCAATTGGTTTCGCTCAACGATTCGAGCATAGCCACAACGCGCCGCGCGGTGGAAGCCATACAGTCCTCGAACATGGACAACATCCCCCGCAGCCCGGTGGCCACAAAACTCTATCAGAATCCGAAAGAAGATCAGAAGCTCAAAGAAGGCCCGACGCTTGTCGCCCAGGCCGAAATGACGCCGGAAGAGCAGCCCAACCAGGAAGAAGAGCAAGAAACGCAGGTCGTCCAGCCTCCGGGCGGATCGGCCGAAAAAGCGGCCATGGAAATCGGCCAGATCGGACCGGTCCAGGTGGAAATGCTGGAAGGACTCGACGTGCTTATCATCCGCGGTCATAAAAAGGACGTGGAACAGGTGATGAACGTCATCAAGCAGGTCGAGGCGCTGAGCGCAAAAACCGAGCCGGCCATCGAAATTTACAAATTGAAGTATATCGATTGCCAGGCCTTGGCGCAAATTATCACGGACCAGATATACCCCAATGTTTACGAGGCGCGCCAGGGTCCTGTGAGCATTACGGCTTTGGTAAAGCCCAACGCCTTGTTGATTGTGGGCCGGAAAGAAAACGTAAAAACCGTGATTGACCTGGTCCGCCGACTGGATCAACCCGTTGCCCCGGAAACGCAATTTCGGGTATTTCGATTGAAGCACACGCCTTCGACCACGGCATACAATATCGTGAATGATTTCTACAACACGCAAAGCCGCGCCCAGCTTGGCACCCGGGTGTTGATTTCCGACGACCCCCGCCTGAACTCCCTGATCGTGCAGGCCAGTCCCCGCGACATGGCCGAAATCGCCGAATTGATCGCCCGCATCGACAACTCGGCCCCGGAGGCGGTGAACGAGCTCCGCGTAATCCCCCTTAGATACTCCATGGCCAACGACCTGGCCACGGTCATCATGAACGCCCTCAGCGGGCAGGCACAGCGGGTCCCGACCGCGGGTGCACCCGGGATCGCTCCGGGCGCCGCCGCAGCCGCAGGGGCCGCGGGCACGGCAGCCCAGCGCTCCGCCGTGCTCCGCTTCCTTACCATCGACACCAAGGGGCACAAGCTCCTGCAATCCGGCATATTAAGCGACGTGAACGTATCCGCCGACGTGGGAGCCAATGCCCTTATCGTTTCCGCTCCCGCCGAAAGCATAGACCTGATGGAAGCCTTGATACACGAACTCGACAGCCTGCCCCTGGCCGAGGCCGAGATCAAGGTCTTTACCATAACCAACGGCGACGCATCGAGCCTGATGTCCCTGCTCTCGAACCTGTTCGGCCCGGTGCGCCAAGCCCAAGGAGCCGTGGGCGGTTTCGGCGGCTTCGGCGGCGCGGGCGGCGCCACAACCGGCATGCAAATAGTCACACTCGAAGGCGAAGCCTCGCTGATCCCCATACGCCTGGCGGTAGATGCACGTACAAACTCGATCATCGCCTCGGGCAGCCACGGCGATTTGGAAACCATCTACACCATCATCCTCCGCCTGGACGGAACCGGACATGCGCGGGCGGCAAAATTATGTCTTCCGCCTGAAAAACGTGGCCTCCGCCAACGCCTACACGGCAATTAATACCTATCTCAACAACCTGTACTCCATGGAAACATCCATGTCCCAGTATGGAGCGATTACCCCCGCCGCACTGATCGAACAGGAGGTGATCGTGGTCTCCGAGCCCTCGACCAACAACCTGATCGTCAGCGCCACGCCCAAATATTTCCAGGAAATCAAGAAAATAATCGACGAACTCGACAAACGGCCCGCTATGGTGCTGATCCAGGTGCTCATCGCCCAGGTCACTCTGACCGACGACGAGCAATTCGGCATCGAATTGGGCCTGCAAGACGGGCTGCTGTTCGACCGCAGCGCGGCCGGACCGCCCATTAATCCCGGTTATGCATTCAACAACAATCCCTTGGGCAACAGCGCTAACGGCCCTGCTGGCCAATTAACGACTAATAATGCCCCCTTGGTGGGAACGCAAGGGCTTTCGAATTTCGCCCTCAACCGGGCCGATCCCACCCTGGGTTTCGGCGGCCTGGTCCTCTCCGCCTCCAGCGAAAGCGTGAACCTTTTACTCCGGGCGCTGAAACAAAATCAACGCATAGAAGTGCTCAGCCGACCACAAGTCATGACCATGGATAACCAATTAGCCCTGGTCTGGGTGGGGCAACAGGTGGGAATCCTCAACGGCTCGACCAGCGCCGCCGCCGGCCAGCAGGTAAACACCGTGACCCAACAACTCGTCGGACTGATCTTGCAGGTTACGCCCCGGGTGAGCGAGGACGGCGTGGTGGTCATGGCAATCGACGCGATTAAATCCGCGGTCGGATCGGAAGCCCAGGGCACGCCGATTACCGCCGTAAACGGGCAACTTATCCGCCAGCCGCCGATCAACCAGACCCAAGTGCAAACCACGGTCAGCGCCCTGGACGGACAAACAATTATTCTGGGCGGGCTGATCACCAAAGACAAAACAGACGTCCATCGCAAGGTGCCTTGGATCGGCGATGTCCCGGTGTTGGGCCGCCTGTTCCGCTTCGATTCCGTGCACAACGAACGCGACGAACTGCTGATCATCTTGACGCCGCATATCGTGACAAGCGTGGAACGGGCCGACGAACTGAAGAAAATCGAGGCCGCCAGAATGAACTGGTGCCTGGGCGACGTAATTGCACTGACCGGCGACATCGGGCTAAGGCCCAGAAACGGCGATTGGCCGGACTCTGAAACCGAGGTGATCTATCCCGACGTTAATCCGCGAGCGGAAAAGCCGTCGGCAAGCGAGGGAAAAACCCCCGGCGAAACCATCCCCACTCCTCCCCCCGCAGCCAATCCAGATAAAAACGCCTCTCCCTCGGCAGCACCGGGCGTGCCGCCCGAACCGCCGCGCATCCCGCAGCCCGACGCGGGCGCCATGGCCCCGCAACAACGTTACATGCCCGCTAATTCGGCATTTTACTTCAACACCAACGGCCAGGTTCCTTCGCAGTTTTCAACCGTGTCCCAGGGGGTCAAAAACGCGACTTATGAACGGCCTCCGCCCGGATATAACTCCCTACCCGCCGCGGCGAACTCCTATCCGCCTTATCCCAACACTGCCGGCGCAGTGACGCCGACCATTTACGACGCTCCCCCGCTATCCCACTACCCAGCAACCATTTTATCGATAACCAAAAGAATCCCGAAAGCAATTATTTGGTCCCAAATCCTATTATTTAGCCCCCCGTGAACACACGGGGGTAAAATACGTAAAAAACACTTGCGCGCGGCCCTCGGTGTATTCACCGGGGGCTAAATATGCTTAATGATTTACAAGAGAGAAAATCGAATGTCGCGATTAACCTCCTTGAAACTAACGTTTTTTGCAGTCGTTGCATTGGCCATGGCCGCCGGATGTACGCCGCTGAAAATCACCAAGCCCAGCGTATGGCCGTTTACCGGAGAAGACGCACCGGAATTGCCTAGCCGGATCGTCGCCTCCTGGACCGACACCGTCCTATACCAGCCCAACCAGGTGCCCACGCGGGGCTTTGGCGGCCGGCTCTTGTTTTACAGCGGTGAAAAACCCGAGCCCGTAAAAGTTGACGGCACCCTGACCGTTTACCTTTTCGACGAAACCAATCGCGACCCGAACAACGTAAAGCCCGATCGCAAATACGTGTTCACCAAGGATCAACTGCCCTCGCATTACAGCAAGTCGAAACTGGGTCATTCGTACAGCGTGTGGCTGCCCTGGGATGAAATGGGCGGGCCGCAAAAGGAAGTCAGCCTGATCGTCCGCTTCGTACCCGACAAAGGCGGCGTCGTGGTGGGCGAGCAAAACAAGCAAATCCTGCCCGGCAAAGTGCAAATTGCATATCAAAATCCGGGCGGCGAAACACCTCCGGCCCCGCAGACCCAGGCATTGCCCGTCCAAATCCCCTTACAGCAAAACTCTGCCGTGCAAGCGGCCTCCTCCGTAACGCCCCTGCCGCCGATAGATTCGAAAATGCAAGAGGGAAAACTAAACGCCGCCGATCAATCGCAGTCCGTTGAAGCCACAACAATACAGTTCCCACCCCATAGCTGCCTGAGAAGCTCGCTGATGATGAATAATCCGCCCATTCCCAATACGGCCAATCCAGCGCTTCAGCCGCAGGCGGCCGAGCCAAGCAGCGCTGCTAAATCAGCCGCGCCAGCGACGCCGCCGCCGGCGCTTCGGAGCACGGGACAGATTCAGCCGGCCCAATATCAGACATTAAACACGCCCATCCGCCCGGGAACCCCTGTGAATGCTATTTCTCAACTTGGGACTCAGCCTGCTCAGCCCCTCTTACAATCAAATCGTTTTGCACTCGGTCAACCCCAGGTTCCAAACGCACCAGTTTTGCAGCCAACTCGCGATCCCGGGCAGTGGCAACAGTTCCCTTCAGGACCACGATGTTTCCCTGATACGACGCCTCAATCGACGACGACGGCGAACGGCTTAGCACCGTCCTTTTCAAAAGCTGATTCAATCCAGAATTGATTCCCGGATTCGAGAAATTTGTCGAGACGGCGGCGGTGGTTTCGGTATCCACGTGTCGAGTCATGAGCATCTGGGCCTGGTTCCGGTTTTGCTGATTTCCAAACATGTTTTGGCCGTAGCCCATCTGGCCGAAAGAGTTCATTCCGCGCATGCCGCCGAATTGTCCGAATCCGCCCATGCCGCCCATGCCGCCCGTACCGAAATTCATGCCGCCCATCGAGCCGTAAGATCCCATGCCCGTGCGGCCGCCCATCATGTTTTGAGTTTGCCCGGAGCCGGTCATGGTATTGCCGCCGATGAACGTCTGGCCGGTATTTCCGCCGATGAATTGTCCGGATTGCGAGTTGCCCAAGGTGCTTCCCATGCTGTTTAACAAGCTGCTCGCGCCGCTTAGGCTGCTTAGATTCGAACTACTCATGCCCATGCCGCCCATCCCCATGCCGCCCATGCCGCCCATGCCGCTCATGCCCATGCCGCTCATGCCGCTCATTCCCATTCCGCTCATTCCCATACCACTCATGCCCATAGATGTTCCCCCAGTGCCCATGCTGCGTTGGCCAAACGCGCCATTTGTCGAAATCCCTTGCCCCCAGGCTTCAAATCCGAATCCAAGGGATAATATCAGCGCGAGGGTTATAGATTTGAATTTCATCATCTTTGCTCCTGCAAATCCCGTTTAAAAAACTCGGGCAAAGGATCGCTGTAAAATTAACACGTCCCCTATTAAACACCGGAACGAACTTTATGCGCCGGTCTGCATTATTTATTATCGTATAACTCCTTGCAGAATAGCAAACCGTAGTAAACAGGGAAAGCATTGAACAACAAGAATTGTAGAAAAGACCATAACAACACCCCCTAATCTGTGGGTATGCAAGGACGAAATGGACAAAATGGACGGCCTCACCGGTCCAAATCGTTCATTGAGGCCGTTTCAGCCATTTGCGCATGCCCCCATGCCCCCAATGGCTGCAAAAACGCGCAATAGGCATGAAAAAAATGGCCTCTTTCCGGCCATAGACGGGAATATTCTCACCACTCCACGGATACCGCCGCGGTGGTCAAACCCGCCCCGACTGAGCACAAGATGAGCTTGTCGCCGGGATGCAAATTGGGCTCGGCCTCGACCAAAGCCAAGGGAATGCTGGCGCTGGAAGTGTTGCCCACCTTCTCGATATTCAGAATGAAGCGGTCAATCGACACCCCGCCGCGTCTGGCAGCCGCCTTAAGAATCCGGCCGTTTGCCTGATGCGGCACGATCCAGCGGGTCTCCTCGGCGCTCCATCCGGTCTTGGCCAGTGCGCCGCGGATAATCGCGGTAAAACTCTCCGTGGCCGAGCGGAACAAGGCTTGGCCGTCCAGGCGGATCCAGGGATCGAATTCCGGCTTGCCGTTGCTCACGGCATAGCCGGGCTGTTCCCGCCGCGCCATGTGCAGGCCGGCCGTGTCGGCCCCCAGCAGCACCTGGCGGATGTGATGCCCGAGTGTACCGGCCGAAATTATCGCCGCCCCGGCCCCGTCGCCGAAAATGAAAAATGCGCTGCGGTCCGACGGGTCCAAAAGCCGCGACTGCATGTCCACGCCCACGGTAAGCACGTTGCGGGCCAGGCCGGAGAGGATCATTCCCCGGGCCATCGACACCGCATACAGCCAGCCCGAACAGGCGGCGTTGATGTCGAATGACGGAATCGACGGCAGGCACAATCGATCCTGCAAAATGCAGGCCGTCGAGGGCATGGCTGCGTCCGGCGTGGTGGTGGCTAAAATAATCGCGTCGATGTCTTTCGAGGCGATGTTCGATTTGCGGATCGCCTCCAGCGAGGCCTTTAGCGCCATGGTCGAGGGCTTTTCGCCATCCTCAGCCCAGCGCCGCTCTCTTATGCCCGTAACCTGATATACGTATTCCTCGGAAATTTCCGGAAATTTTTGCACCAACTCGGCGTTGGTCACCACGCGCTCGGGCAGATAGCTGCCCAGGCCCAACATGACCACGTCTTGCCCCAAGCCAACCGCATGGTCGATCATGGAAGCGCGCTGGACCACGATCTCCGGGCGATCCCCTGCAGCGGCGGGCGGAATCCAGTTTCTCATCTCCTCGTCGCAGGTCTCGACCTCCACGATCGGTTCGCTGAGGGGCACCGTCTCGCCGTCCAGGTGCATGCGGCGAATTACCTTGCCCTCGCACGGCGACTCGAAATCGAATACCGATTTCGCGCTGTCGATCTGCGCCAGGGCCTGCCCCTTGCGGAAACTGTCTCCCTCGGCCACGTACCATTCGATAATCGTGGCTTCCAATTCCGACGCCCCCTGGGCTGGCAAATACAACGGCATGCGGAAGGCGATTGATTCCATCAATTATCAGTTCTCAGTTAACAGTTTACAGTTCTCAGTTATTTGAGGGTGTCCTGAAATTGGTTATCTCGTTGGTGCGGCAGTTGCACTGCCGCACCCGTGCAGGGACGACAGTACAACTGTCGTCCCAACAAGGATTTACGCTATGCAATTTCAGGACACCCTCAGTTATTTGTTTTTTTGAGCGAAACCGCAAGCGGTTTCATTCTTCATAATTCATCATTCAGCATTCATCAATTATCACTTAAAACATCCCTTCCACGGCCGAGACAATTTTCTCCGCGTTGGGCCGGTAATGCCCTTCCAATTCCGGGGCGAAGGGTATGGGCACGTCCGGGGCCGAGAGCAGTTGCGGCTGGCATTTTAACGCCGAAAACGCCGCGCGCACCACCCGGGCGATAAGCATTTCGCCCAGTCCTTGCGTCATACCGCACTCCTGCACCACCAAGAGCCGCCCGGTCTTCCGCACCGATTCGACAATCGGTTCGATTGCCAAGGGCTGGAGCACGAAAGGATTCCAAACTTCGATCATTCGCGAGGTCTTGCCCGCCGCCGATATGGCCTCGTAAACCATCGCCCCAAAGGCCACGAGCGTCAGTTCATCACCCTCGCTGTATTTTCTGGCCCGCCAAACCTCGGCTAGGCGGCCGTTGAAATCGATCGGGCCGCTTTTGCTCCAGTACGACAGCTTGTGTTCGAAAACCAGACAGGGGTTCGGATCGTAAAATCCCGCCAAAAGTGCCTCAAATGTCTCCTGCGCGGTAGCCGGATAAAGCAACTTCAGCCCTGGAAATCGCGACCAAAGACCCTCGAATTCGCCGGAGTGAAAAGCGCCCATGGTCAGCCCGCCCCCACAAGGCAGGCGAAACAAGATCGGCGCTGGACTCCCGGATCGATAATACCATGTGCCGCAGTTCAGGCCCAATTGCGAAACGCTCTCCGTGGCGAAATCGGCAAATTGGTATTCCATTATCGGCTGTGCACCCACCTGCGATGCCCCCAGGGCAAAACCCACCATCGCCGATTCGCCCAGCGGCATGTCCAGCACCCGGTCCGGCCCGTGACGATCGATTAATCCCTTGCACGTCTTGAAGGCCGAACCGTAGTGGCCGATGTCCAATCCCATCAGGAAGGCGTTCGTGTGCCTGGTCAGCAGATAATCGATGGCCCGGTTGACCGCCTCGCCGTTTTTCACCTTCGCGGCCTGATACGGCTCCACCACGAGCGGCGCGGCCGGGGCATAAGGGGTCCAGGATTGCAAGCGCGGTTCCGGCCGTGCGCAGGCCAGGGCCGCCTCCAGGTCCGCTTGTACTTCCGCTTCGATGAGTTTTTCCATGGCGGTTATTTCCGCCTCGGAAAAACCGCTTATTTCCTGAATCTTGCGGCGCGCGACAGGCAACGGCTCTCGCTCCAGCCAATTCCCCATTTGCTCGGCCGAGATGTAGTCGCCCTTGTCGTAGGCGGCATGGCCGCGAAGCCGCAACGTCATGCACTCCAGTATCCGCGGCAAGCTGTCGGCGCTCATGCCGTCCAGGGCCTCGCACACCGCTGAGTACACCTCCCAGGCGTCAGTGCCGTCGATCGTCCGGCCGCTGATGCCGTAGCCCTGCGCCGATCCGAAAGTTTCCGGCAATTGTATTGGGCGCTTATGGGCGTGGAAAAGGCGTAATAATTGTTCTCGATCAAAAACAACACCGGAGATTTTTGCACCGAGGCGATGTTCATCGACTCGTGGATCTCGCCGGTGCTGGATCCGCCGTCGCCCACAACGGCCAGGCCGAACACGTCCTCGCCCGCGCCGCGCCGCCCATGTCGCTCCCACCACCAGGCTGGGCATCTTGCCCAAGTGGCTGATCATGGGAAAACGCCTGGCCGCCGCGTCGCCGTGATGCACGTTGCCTTCCCGGCCGTGCGTGGGACTCTCGGCGTTGGCCATGTATTGGCAAAACAATTGATACGGAGTGGAGCCCAAAAGCAAGTGCCCGATCACGTCGCGGTGCATGATCGACACCACATCCTTGCCCGGACGCAAAGGCATGATCATTCCCGTCGCTGTCGCCTCGTTGCCTATGCCGGTGGTCACCGTGCCCTTGGTGTATCCCTTTTTGAAAAGCTCTTCCATCCGCTCGTCCAGGTGCCGCGATAAATACATAAGCGGATAAGCCGTGGCATAGAATTCCTGCTGCGCCAAACGCTGCGGCCAGCGACGCAACCGTATAGCGGGCCTGCGGCGGGATCGGCTCTACACGATGACAACTGAGCCAGCAGCGCGTCAATCCACGCCGTCCCTTCACGCCCCGAGATAAAAGGTCCATGGGCCGACAATCTGATTGTCTCTCGAGTTTCCAGAGGAGTAGTCACAGCAAGGCCTTTCGTCGGCTATTGACGCGCGAGGCAATATCGATTCGACAAAGGTATTTTATCCCCCGTGATTGCACCGGGAGTTTATTGATTATTTAGCCCCCGATAAATTCACCGGGAGTTTATTCCCTATATTGTTGGATAAATAAAATAATCGAACGCGATTTTACAGGGGGCAATCAGGCTTGTCACGATCAAAACGCAGTGATTTTGCACCACATCCCCTAATTTGTACATATTCTCCATCTTGTGCGGATGAATATTATCAAGATATTAATCTCTACCAATACCGCCATTTTTGATGCGTGAACAGATGTGGTTGACGCTTATGCAGTGGATTTAACACAAGTATTACCGAGCCGTGTCTCACATGCATTCCCCGGCCAGGAATCCCGTGCTAAAGGCGGCCTGAAAATTGTAACCGCCTATCGGGCCGTCCAGATCCAGCAATTCCCCGGCAAAATAAAGACCGGGCACGATCTTGCTTTGCATGTTTCTGGAATCGACTTCACGGAGCGACACTCCGCCGGCAGTCACCTCGGCCTTGCGAAAGCCCATGGTGCCGGCCACTGGAATGGGCAGTTGTTTAATAGATACGATCAGCCTGCGGCGCTCGCCCTTGGAAAGTTCGGCCCCCCGGCGATTAAGCGGCACCGCGGCCTGCTTCAATAGCGCATCGGCCAGCCTACGCGGCAGCCAGTTGGATAAAATGACTCCTGCTTGTCGCTGCCCAGCGGACGCGCATTGGGCGGCGAGCTTCGCATCCAGGTTCGCCCGATTGACATCCGGCAGAAAGTCGCACTGCAAAATCAGCTTTTGCGGATGACAATATCCGCTGATTGCCCGGCTTACGTCCAACACGGCCGGCCCCGATATGCCGAAATGCGTAAACAACAATGAACCGCGCCGCTGGGCAAGACGGCGATTTCTACCTTTTTCGTCATTTAACGGCTCTATGACTTTTACCAGCGCGTCGGCGATTGTTATGCCTTTTAGCGCCGTCACCAACGGTGCATGTGAAGTAACAGGCACTAGAGCGGTGTGTGGGTCAACGATCATGTGACCCAATTCGGCCGCCCAGTGATATCCGTCGCCGGTGGTTCCGCAGGCCGGATAAGATTTTCCGCCGGTGGCCAGCAAAATCTTTCCCGCCGATATGGTCCGCCGCGCGGTAGTCAGGGCAAACCTGTCAGCCGTCCGTTGCACATTAAGCAAGGGCTCTTCGACCGTCAGGCGCAAGTGGATTTCTTCAACCTTCGCAATAGCGCCGCCAGAACGTCCGAGGCCCGATCGCTGGCCGGGAAAATCTTGCCCGTATCCGCCTCTATTTTGGCTGGCACGCCTTCCGATTGCAGCAGATCGACGATGTCTTGCGGCCCGAACGCAGCCAGGGCGGACAGCAAGAACCGGCCTGCATCGCCAAAGGCCTCGACGATTCCCCGCGCGTCGGCGGCATGTGTGAAATTGCAGCGAGTGCCTCCGGAAAGCAGGATTTTCACCCCCGGCCGCCGATTCTTTTCCACAAGCAGGGTTCGCTTGCCACGCCCGGCGGCCCGGGCCCCGGCCATCAGCCCGGCCGGTCCTCCGCCTACGACGACAATATCCCAAGTTTCCATAAAACAATCATATTCGGTATGCTACAATTTCCCAGTGGGACAATCATGCATCTACTGTTGGGGCGGCAGTTGCACTGCCGCTCCGGTACGATAGTACAACTATCGCAGCAATTAATTCGCATAATTCAGCGCCAAACCACCCAATGCAGCCCATATTTCTCGTTACCGTCGATACCGAGGGCGACAATCTTTGGTCCCGGCCCGGGGAAATTTCCACCAAAAACGCCCTATTTCTGCCGCGTTTCCAGGCACTTTGCGAAAAATACGCCTTTAAGCCCACCTGGCTGGTGAATTACGAGATGGCCCAGTGCCCGGCGTTTGTCGAGTTCGCCCAAGACGTTCTCGATCGCGGTGCGGGCGAGATCGGCATGCACCTTCACGCCTGGAACTCCCCGCCGCTTGTGCCGCTCACTGCCGACGACACGCGGCATCAACCGTACCTGATTGAATTCCCCGGGGAAGTCATCCGCGACAAAATCCGCTTCATGACCGATCTCTTGGAAGATCGTTTCCAGCGCAAGATGCTCAGCCATCGCGCAGGGCGTTGGGGGCTTAACGCGGCGTACGCCCGGCTGCTGGTCGAGCATGGTTACGAGATCGATTGCTCGGTGACTCCGCACGTTTCCTGGGCGGAATATCTTGGCGATCCCCGCGGGCACGGCGGGCCGGATTTCTCCGGCTTCCCCGAGCAGCCGTACTTTATCGATCTGGATCAGATCGACACTCCGGGCAATTCGCCGCTTCTGGAAGTGCCTCTTAGCGCGATCAAAACCCGCCACTGGCGTCTCGACTCCCTGCTGAAATCAAGGCCAAAATGGCTGCGGCGGATTGTTCGGCGAATTTGCCCGCCCATCATGACCATGATCCCCCGCGACAACGAGCGAAGTTTCCGCCATATGCGGGCGATATTGCGCCACGTCGTAGCTCAGCGTTGGCCCTGTGCGCTTATGGCAATTCATTCCTCGGAACTGATGCCCGGCGGCAGCCCGTTTTTCCCCAGCCCCAAGTCCATCGAACGTCTTTACCGCCGCCTGGAAACTCTCTTTTCCTCCGCCGCCAAAGAATTCCGCGGAACGACGCTTGCCGAATTCAGAAAAGAGATTGACGCTCAAGTCATTTAGCCCCCGGTGAATACACCGGGGGCCTTCTTGCATTATCTTCCATCCCTCAGCTTTTTATAAACTCCTTGCCCACGGCGAATCCTTTGCCCATCAAATCGCCGATCTTGTAGTATGTCCTCGGCCCCGGGGCAAACACAAAAGGTTGAACCTTGTCCATATCCGGCAGGCCGTCGGGCCCCAGCACGCTCTCGTCGGCCTTCACGTCCATTATTTCCCCGATGAATTGCGTATGCAGCCCGATCTCGACGGTATGCAGCAATTTGCACTCCAGCACTAAAGAAAATTCCTCCACGTACGGGGCGTCAACAAACTCGGCCTGGGCCGCCGTCAATCCGGTGGCCGCGAACTTGTCTACATTTCTGCCCGAGGCGATGCCGAAATAATCCGCCTCCTTCATATGCGCAGTCGAGGGAACGCTCAGCGTAAAGGCCTTGCGCTGGACGATGTTGCCGTGCGAATAAGTGGCCTTGCGGAGCGAAACGGCCACACACGGCGGCTGCGAGCAGCAGATTCCGCCCCAGGCAATCGTCATCGCGTTGGGCTTCCCGGCCTTGTCGTAAGTCCCTACCACCCATGTCGGCGTAGGATAAATAAGCGTATTGGCGCCGAGTGACTTTTTCATGGAATGATTAATTATTCATTCACGGCCGAGCCGCGGAGTTTTTCGGCCCGAGCCCAAATCGAATAAATACCAAGAAGGCAATGGATAACAATACCATGACACTGGGTTCAGGGATGGGTTCCGTGGTGGTGCCGGATGTTTGTGATGTATTTGGAGCCGGACTATCGGCGAGGGCGGAAATCGTGCGAATCGAACTGGTGCCAATTGTAAAAGTTCCTGCACTGGTAAGATTGCCTATTTGCAGCGTATCGCCAATGGTAACAATTTTCAGATTGCCTGAATCGCTAATACTGCCCGTTCCCAGGATACCGCTGCCAACGGTTAATCCGCTAAAATTACTGTTGTTGCTGAGCGTGACTGTGCCGAGGCCGGATCCTGTCAATATGCCGCCGCCGTTGAGATCAAGCGTCGCGCCAGAAAGCATTGTCCCGCCGACGTCAATATTAATCGCTCCAGCGGTGGTGCCGTCGGCACCAATGGAATTCGACAAGTCGTAAAGTTGGCCGTTGTTTAGCAGGGTGATATTCTTGGTCAATGCACCGGTATAATTGCTTATCTGCAATATCGACCCGCTGCCCGACTGGACCAAGGTAACTGGGTTGCTTAGCGTGGTCGTGCCTTCCAGGCTTAAAAAGCCTTGGTTGACGCAGACGCTGCCCAGTGCCAAATCAAGCGGCGCGTTCAACCAACATGATCTGGTTATTGCCGACCTTGGTCATCGAGTAAGCGCTTCCGCCAGTGCCCACGGTCGTTGTTGCGGATTGCGCCCGCAACGACCAACAGCCGACATATTGACTGCCGGACAGATCGGCATTAGTCTGACTAGTGCCGCCGATGGTCGTATTGCCGCTCAGCGTGATATTGCTTATGTCCCATTGCGAGCCTGCGGGGGAGATTGCGTTGTTGTTGATAATTGCCCCGTTGCCGCCCGCGCCGGCACTTGCACGGTGATAGGCTTGGGCTGGAGAATCCCTCTGCTGAGATCGAGCGTGCCGCTGCAAATTGTGGTTGCGCCGGTAAAACAGTTTATGCTGCAACTCTCGCCGAGAGATGCGCCGCTCCCCAATTGCAGCATGCCACTATTGATACTGGTGCCGCCGGTGTAAGTGTTGTTTGCTGCAAGGGTAAGTGTCCCGGCGTCGGCCTTAAGTAAACCTGCGTCGGCACTGGTGATCAAGCCAGACGGGGGAAGCAGAGGAGGTAGTGCACGCATGGTCGCGGTACCTGCACAGGTAGCAACTTCCATTGTCGTCGTTCCGCTGCCATCGCCCAACATTGCGGGGTCTATCGTCGGCGAATTCGGATAGGCGACAAATGTCCCGCCGGCAAATGTCCCACCTTCGTCACCCCAGCACTGCGCGAAGACTTGAAATCCAAGCAGCATTGCCACGGCCGTTG
The DNA here is from genome assembly GCA_963838495.1 of Pirellulales bacterium. Taxonomy (GTDB): domain Bacteria; phylum Planctomycetota; class Planctomycetia; order Pirellulales; family Thermoguttaceae; genus JBEKIK01. The sequence continues at coordinate 548,171 of CAWIRC010000004.1, forward strand.
GGATAAAAAGAAGACCGGCTCTATTTTTCATTTCATTCTCCCTGCCAAATGAAAGCATGTGTGTCCAGTTTTTCGCACTTAAAAAAGTAACATGTCGATGAGCCCGTAAATATAACAATTGAACTAACATTAATCAACCATTCTCCCCCCTAAAATCCGGAGGGCAATAAATATTACTAAACTGATGATCTATTTCTCCCGCCTCCTTGACGACCCATCGGGGCACTGATAGATTTAGCAGTTTCCTTCCCCAATAAACATTGCGGGCTGAATATCTCACTCCATTTTGTCTCGCCTGCCAACGCGGGACTTTATCACTAGCCTCTTACAAGAATCAATGAAGAATTAGATCCATCACTTTTGGAGGAAAGCCGGTTATGGCTACAAAATATGTTTACTATTTCGGCCCGGACGGGACCGAGGGCGACGCGAGCATGAAAAACACCCTGGGCGGCAAGGGCGCGAATCTGGCCGAAATGGCCAAGCTTGGCCTGCCCGTGCCCGCCGGCTTCACCATCGCCTGCGAGTTCTGCTCGGTCTATATCGCCCAGGGACGCCAGTTCCCGGAATCGCTTCGCGAGGAAATCGCCCAGGCCCTGCAAAGGACCGAGGCGGCCATGGGCATGAAATACGGCGATCCGGAAAACCCCCTTCTCCTAAGCTGCCGCAGCGGGGCACGCCAATCCATGCCCGGCATGATGGAAACCGTCTTGAACGTCGGCCTGTGCTCAAAAACAATCCCCGGGCTGATCAAAAAAACCGGCAACGAACGATTCGTGTATGACGCCTATCGCCGCCTGATCATGATGTATTCCGACGTGGTCATGGAAAAGGCCGAGGACATCGAGCCTGCCGAAGGCAAAGGCATCCGCATGCAGCTCGAACACATCATGGCCAAGATGAAGAAATCGAAAAAATACGCCTCCGACACCGACCTGACGGCCGGTGACCTCAAGAAACTCTGTAAAAAATTCAAGGAAAAGATAACCGAGGTCCTGGCCCGCGAATTCCCCGACGATCCCCAGGAGCAGCTTTGGGGCGCAATCGGCGCAGTATTCAAGAGCTGGGAAGGCAAACGCGCCGTCTCCTATCGCAAGATCGAAGGCATACCCGGTAATTGGGGCACCGCCTGCAACGTGCAAAGCATGGTCTTCGGCAACCTGGGCAACACCTCGGCCACCGGCGTGGCATTTTCCCGCAACCCCGCCACCGGCGAAAACAAATTCTACGGCGAATGGCTCATCAACGCCCAAGGCGAGGACGTGGTGGCCGGCATTCGCACGCCCAATCCCTTGAACGAAGAGACCAAGAATCCCCAAAACCAGCATCTGTCCTCGCTCCAAACCGAGTGGCCGGAACTGTACAAGCAGCTCGACGACATCCGCAGCAAGCTGGAAAAACACTACAAGGACATGCAGGACATCGAGTTTACTATCCAGGAAGGCAAACTCTACATGCTCCAGTGCCGCAACGGCAAGCGGACCGGCACCGCCGCCTTGAACATGGCCATGGACATGCTCGAGGAGGGCCTGATCGACGAAAATACCGCCGTCATGCGCGTCCAGCCCGCGCAACTCGACGAACTCCTGCACCCGATCATCAATCCCGAGTCGGAGAAAAACGCCCAGGCCTTTCTCACTGGCCTGCCGGCCGGCCCGGGCGGGGCGTGCGGCAAGATCGTCTTCACATCGGTTGACGCGGTGGCCAAGAAACGGCCGGCGAAACGGTCATCCTGGTCCGCGAAGAGACCAATCCAGAGGACGTCGAGGGCATGCGCGCAGCCGAAGGCATACTAACCGCCCGCGGCGGCATGACCAGCCACGCGGCCCTGGTCGCACGCGGCTGGGGCAAGTGCTGCATCGTCGGCGCAGGCGACATGAAAGTCGACATGGCCGGCCGGAAAATATCGGTCGGCGACGTGAAACTCGCGGAAGGCGACGTCATCACCCTAAACGGCACCAAGGGCCGCGTCTACCAGGGCGCTTTGGAAATGATGGACGCCACCGAAAATCCCCGCTTCCAAGGATTCATGAAACTCGTCGACAAATACCGCACCCTGGGAGTGCGGACCAACGCCGATACGCCCCAGGACGCCAAGGTGGCCCGCGATTTCGGCGCCGAAGGCATCGGACTTTTCCGCACCGAGCACATGTTTTACGGCGCGGGTTCCGACCAGCCGCTTTTTATACTCCGCAAGATGATCCTCAGCAAAACGGTTGACGAACGCAAAGCCGCCCTGGCCGAGCTGTTCCCATTCGTAAAACAAAGCGTAAAAGGCACGCTCGAAGCCATGGACGGCCTGCCCGTCACCATCCGCTTGCTCGATCCGCCCCTGCACGAATTCGTGCCCCAGGATCAGGCCAAGCAAAAGGAACTGGCCGCCTCGCTGGGCATCAAGCCCTCCGACATCAAAAAACGCGGCGAGGCCCTGCACGAAACCAATCCCATGATGGGCCACCGCGGCGTGCGCCTGGGCATCACCTATCCCGAGGTCACCGAGATGCAGGTCCGGGCGATCTTCGAGGCCGCCGCCGAACTGAAACAGGCCGGCCAGCTCGCCAAAGCCCGAGATCATGGTCCCGGTCACTTGCGACGCATCGGAATTGGATAACACCAAAGTCATCGTCGATCGCGTGCACGAGGAGGTAAAGCAGCAGACCGGGCGTGGACGTGCAATATCTATACGGCACGATGATCGAGATTCCCGCGAGCCTGTCTCCTGGCCGACAAGATGGCCAAGACCGCCCAGTTCTTTTCGTTCGGCACGAACGACCTCACGCAGATGTGCTTCGGCTTCAGCCGCGACGACATCGGCGGGTTCCTGCACGATTATCTGGAGAAGAACCTGCTCGAAGCCGATCCGTTCCAGACCATCGACCAGGCCGGCGTGGGCCAGTTGATCCAGATGGCCGTGATCAAGGGCCGCTCGACGCGCGGCGACCTCAAGATCGGCATCTGCGGCGAGCAAGGCGGCGACCCGGCCAGCGTGCAGTTCTGCTACAAGTCCGGCCTGAACTACGTGAGTTGCAGCCCATACCGCGTGCCCATCGCCCGGCTGGCCGCCGCCCAGGCGGCGCTGAAGGCGGGGAAATAATTGCCCAGATTGATTAATAATCATTTTTTAATTGGGGCGGGAGTTGAACTCCCGCCCCTTTTTTCATGCGCCGATGCTTCGTTGACACATGCTAAAGATGGGGCTAGAATTGCTTAGATTCTATTGTGGATATTTCCGATACAATTGATCGTTGGCACACCAGCGGCAAAGCGAAATAGCGCAAATGCCTTACAAAGCAAAAGTTGATGTAAATAAGCAAGCCGCTGCCCACGGCGTGGTTGAAGGCGAGGATATCGCATTTTTGCGGCGCTCAGTATGCAGGAAAGAGGCCGGCTGATCGAGGCGGCATGCGAGGCCGCGGCATCCATTTACCGCAGCCGTCTCGCTGCGGGCATGCCGGTCACCGAGCGCGATCCTTGGCCGGAATCGACTTTGGAATTTTTAAGAAAGCAAGCCGCAAGTGTCCGAAAATAATTCGCCCCCCAACGCCGCGACAGTCGCCCGACAATTGGCCGAAAAACTCGATTCACAGGGGCAAGAATATGCGTTGGGAGGCGCCATCGCCCTGGGCTATTGGGGTTCGCCCCGCGGCACGGTAGATGTTGACGTGACGATCTATTTGCCGCCGGACGGCATGGACGAATGCATTTGGCTGCTGCAGGAAATCGGCTGCGAATTTTCCCAAACCGAAGCGATGGACTCACTTGCCAAGAATGGCTTTTGCCGAGTTGCTTTTGCCGGATTGAACGTGGATGTTTTTCTGCCAATTGTGCCCTTCTACGAAACCGCGGCAAACGACGCAAACGCGTTGATCTCGGCGACCAGATGGTTATGATCTGGGACGCCGAATCCCTGGCCGTATTCAAGATGATGTTCTTCCGCCGCAAGGACCTTGCCGACGTCGAACAAATCCTCAGAACGCAAGGTGAACATTTCGACCGCCCCTGGGTGCGGGAACAACTTGTCGGAATATATGGCGCCCGCGATCCCCGGATTTCGGCGTGGGATGACCTTGTACGAGAAACGCCTGTCGATTGACGCCCGTTGATGCGCGAATTGACAGAAAACCGGCTTCTTCTACTGAAAATGGGCTCTTTTTCGTGTAAAATGTCCGCATTGCCTGTTTTCCGCGCTCATTTTCCCTGCCTGAAAGCACTCTATTATGGGCGCTGATCTGCAACCGGCAATGACACGTACGTGGTGTAAAGAATGTCAGAACGCACCGATACCGAATTGGTCGAGGCGGCCCGCAACGGCGACGTCAGCAGTTTTGGCGAGTTGTACCGTCGTCACTATGCGAAAGCCGTCGGAATCGCATACTGCACATTGTCCGACCGGCATTTAGCCGAAGATGCGGCCCAGGAGGCCTTTGCCATCGCCTGCCGCGATTTGGGGCGTTTGCGGCAAGCGGACAAATTCGCCCCTTGGTTGATTGCGATCTGCAGAAAGACAGCCCGGCGCGTGGCAAGATCGAAATTCCGGCGCCCTTTGTCCGAAGAAATACCAAGCACGGCGGATCCGAACCCCGACGACAGGGGAAAAGCGGTGCGGCAATCGGTGCGGCGGTTGCCCGGGTCGGCTAGGGAAGTAATAGTACTGCACTATTTTAGCGGCCTGTCGCACGAGCAGATTTCCGCCACCTTGGGCATTTCCCCGCAGGCGGTTCACGGACGGCTCATTCGAGCCAGACGTAAGATCGCCGAAGATCTCAGGCGGAATGGCCTGATAAGGAGAAAAATATGAGTTACTCAATAAACGACAACGAACTGGAACAGGCGCTGGCCGAGGCGTTTACCCCGCCGCCGGTAGCCGATTTCGACGCCTGGCAAAAACAACACACCGATGCGTTGGCATATCTCAATCCGCAACAAAACAAAACTATATTTAAAAACAGGAGACTTATGAGTCGAACCATCATATTCGCCGCAGCCACCATAGTTCTGCTCTGTGTTTGGCTTGGTTTATCGGAGTTTGGCACTCGCGGCCCCGGAACCGGAGCCTTCGCACAAGTTTTAGAGCAGATTGAAAAGGCGAAAACCATAACGTGGAAATGTACCCAATACTGGTACAAACCTAAAGGGAATGGAACAGGAGCGTGGGAAAAGCGCGAAAGACTAGATGCATACAAAGCACCCGGCGTGTATCGGGAGGTACGACTAGATGAAAAAGGACAGATCGATTATGTGAGAATCACGGATGAGATCAATAAGAAGGAATTGCGACTGTATCCTAAGAGCAAAAAGGCTGAGCTAGAGGAAATCGCAATTCAAACTCACGACCCACATGGGCCGTTCAGTAATGCTGAAGAAGAACTCAGGAAGGGCAAATTGCAGTGGGTCGAAAAACGGAAGACGTCAACCGGAGAGGTCAACATTTTCCGCAATTCGGAAAAATGGGATGGCTGGGCATGGGATCGCCGTTTCAGTCACGACCTTTGGATCGATCCGGCAACCAAGCAACTGATTCGACATCAAGTGCCCGGCGCCGACATCTACGATCCCGAGAACGACCCGAATCACAACAATCCCATTGGCGAAAAATGGCCCAATGGATCGCCGATTTGTTCCATCGATCATGATATTGTTTTCGATGCTAAATTGGACGACTCGCTGTTTAGTTTTACACCGCCCGAAGGTTATACCTTGGATGTCAAACATCGTAACTATGTGACGGAACAAGAAATGATCGAATACCTCGGCATTATGGCCGGCGTCAACGACGGGACGTTTCCCGACGATGCGTGGAATGGCGGCGTTGGTCAAGATCGCTTGAGAGAAATGAGTAGAAAGCCCCAGGCAGATAGAACCTCAGCCGAACAGAAATATATGGAGTCGTTTGAGCGCTCCATAAAGAGCAATCTGAACCATGGCCCCCTCATCCACTTCATCAAGGACAAAGCGATAGACCAGAGCTTCCGCTACCTGGGCAAAGGCGTCAGGCTTGGCGACAAGGATGCCGTCATTTGCTGGTACAAGCTGAAGGATGCCAAGGATCAAAAAACCTACCGAGTGGTTTACGGCGACCTGAGCGTGAAGGACGTTGCCCCGGAAGATTTGCCGCTGCCGGTCGAGCCGTAATGCAAACACCGAGGATCAATATTCAAGTCAAACTAAATGATATTGTCCATTCATTCCCCCGTCGGCAACACATATTTCAGCGACGTCGAAAACAGGGTGTAAAGAAATCCCTCGTCAACCTTGCGACTGGGTAGATCGGCGGGCGGTTGAAAGAGCGAGTCTTGGGCAGGGGCATTTAGTTTCCATTCCACGAATTTCACGCTGCCTTTTATCCCCGGAAACTCGAATGTCGCGATTTGCGGCGCGTAAGCAATGGTTTGTGTAATGCTATCCGCCTTGACTTCCGGCTTTAGTTCCAACCGCACGTCGCCGGGATATTTTTCGTTCTCCCGGGCCGATATCTTAATCACCCGCACGCTGCCGGCAAAGCCCACGTCGCCGTCGTCTTTGGCGATTATCAGCCGGTCCAGCACGTCCGGCGCAAGCGATACGCTATCGAGCATGCCGCAGAGCATCCTGAGCAGGGACGTTTGCTTGTGATCAATAATCTCCGTCAGATCCTTAAGCGCCGGCCCGGGATTCTCCGTCCCTTCATAAACCTCTTTCCCGCCGGTCGCCATCCAGGGATGATCGTTCTGACCGATGGATATTTCGATTCCAGGCGGAACTTTACATGAAAACGCAAACTTACCCTGCCCGCCGCGGACAAGGCGGAAATGTCCCTCCTGTCGCGTTTGATCCATCCTCAGAATCGTTACATCCAAATCCACTATGTGGCATCGTCCCGCCTCCGGCTTCACATACAAGATCGCAGCGATTTGAGTACATAAACCGGCAATTGCCTGAAACGGCGAGTCCTTTTTTTCCACAACCGGCGGCTTCACGCCCGGCGGAAGGTCCTGGGCAAAAAAATCGGCCGTGGTTTTTAGCACCTTGGGCAATTCGGCCATCGACGTGTAATGTCCCAGGCCGTCAATCCACACGACCCGGTCGCTCATCTCTATGGCGGCGGCGAGTTTTTCGGTGCACGCGCGTGGTATCACTTCATCCTCGGCCGCATTGACCATCATCACCTTGCCCTGCCGCGCCTTTTCCTTCAGTCCCGCGGCGAATCGCAGCGGATCGACCTGGGCGATCTTGTCCTCGATCAGCTCCCGCTCGGCAGGCGGAAGGGCCAGGATCATTTTGCTCAAGGGCTTCGTCTCCCGGGCATGATGGATGATATTCATCAGGTCGCCGCCGGCCAGCAGGAGCGCGGCCCGATTGATCCGCGGCTCGCCGCCCGCCGCCGTGGACGCGATTATCCCGCCCAGGCTGATGCCGGTCACTCCGATCCGTCCCGCATCCACTTCCGGCCTGGATGCCAGAACGTCGATGGTCCGCCGCAAGTCCGCCCCGGCCTGGGCAATCGCCCCGGCGAACATTTTCGGATCCCTTGCCAAAACTTCCGGCCCACCCGGCAGGCCGCGCTCACCGTAATACGGCAGGCGGAACATTATCGACGGAACGCCGCGCAAGGCCAGAACCGAGCAAACAAGATCGGTCAAGGCGTCGTTGCCGTCGAGGATGGGCAGGCAGATAACGGCCGGGCGGCGCGGCGTCGGCGACTTTGCATCGCCGGGCATAAATCCATCCGGAAGATAATAATCGGCCGTCACGGTGTTGTTCCGATCCAACTTGGACTTTACAGGCGAGAGATACTTTATCTCGAACACCCGATAACCGTTGCGCTGCGATAAAAACCTGATCCGGTAATTGAACGGGGCATTGTCAAAACCTTTTTCCACGGCGACTTTTTGCCACACGCCAACAGAGCCGGCATCCGGCAATTCATCGCCCAGTGCCGGCTTCGCATCGTGCCGGGACAACACCCAAAAGCATCCGATAAGCATTATCACAATTGCCGGCTTTTGAAAAATCCCTTGCGGCATAAAATCCCTTCTCCTTGATATCTGGCGGCAAATCATGTATTGTTATCCATATAATAGCGTGCCAGATTTCAAATTATAATGCAATTGCAATAAGGCAATTTGCCCAGTTTGAATTGATTGTCAGTGAAATAATATCGCATTTTTCATCAGAGTCGGGCCGCGTCGGTCCGGAAATGCCGGGGTGACGCACCCCGGCTCTGACATACTAAAAACTGTCCCATAACTATCGGTATTCAATCACATGCCGCGAAAAAATCCCTGGCTCGTTTTTCTTCTGCCCTTTGTGGTGTTTATGCTGGTCGGATCATTGGAGCCCACGCCCGATGTATCTGGCGGCAAATCCATCGGCCTGGCTATCCCTTACAATTGGTACCCGCTGATTTACACAGTCAAAATCGCCCTCACGTTGGCCGCCATAGCTTTCGTCTTGCCCGGTTACAGGCAATTTCCGTTTGGAATAACCTGGCTGGCAATCATGGTTGGTATGATAGGCATTTTCATTTGGGTCGGGCTGTGTCGCTTGGACCTGGAACATACCTACATGCAACCGGCGCTGGAACGCCTGGGCCTGGGCTGGATAATAGGCTCGGGCGAGCGGGCGGCTTTCAATCCCTTTGCACAATTTGCCGACCGGCCGGTTTTAGCCTGGATTTTTTTAGCGATTCGCTTTTTCGGCCTGGTCCTAGTGGTGCCGGTAATCGAGGAGTTTTTCATCCGTGGTTTTGTAATGCGATTCGTTGTCGAGCGAGACTGGTGGAAAGTGCCTTTCGGCAAGGTGAATCGCCTGGCCGTGGTCCTGGGCACGCTTTTACCGATGCTCATGCACCCCGCCGAACTACTGGCCGCCGCGGCGTGGTTTTCGCTTATTACCTGGCTCATGCTCCGCACGCGCAACATCTGGGACTGCGTGGCGGCCCATGCCGTTACCAACTTATTGCTTGGCATTTATGTCTTGGCCTCTGGGAACTGGAGATTGATTTAGATACCCAAAACTGACAATCAAGGAGAACATGTCATGATCCGAACATGGTCGTTAATCTGGCTGGCGGCTGCGGTGGGGGGAATGGCAATAATGGTGTTCGCGTATCGGCAGGCGGCGGATGCATCGGGATCGAGCAGAGGCGGACGCGTTCTTTTCGTTGCCAAGCAGCCGGAGGCGAAGGCCGATCTTGGATCGCCGGTTTCCGTGTGTTTTTTGCCGGCCGACGATGCTGCTGAAGCTTTGGCTAATGCATTTGGCGGCACAGACCGGGAACTTGCCGATTCGTTCCGGCAGAATCACCAGCAGATGGTAATCCTCCGACCGGATTTTGAGCAATCGTTTGCGGAAAACATGCTGGCATCCGGCAGGCTGCCCGAAGCAGGGGCCAAGGAAGTGTTGGCCGATCCGCAATCTTCCAGCCAGGCCCCGATCAGAGTGGGCGATGAGACGTTACAGGTCGTCGGCGTACTTAAGAACGCGGATTCCTTACACCTGAATGCGTGTTATGCGGCCGATAATCCGGCCATGCGGGAGATGCTCGAAAAAAGCGGAACCAAATTGACCGGCGGGTACTTGATTTCCAGAAAGGATTTGAGCAAGGTCAAGGAAATTGAAAAACAGTTTCCTCACAAGAGATTTATGGCCATAGTGCATTCGCCGAGAATGAACAAGGCCGATTTTTACAATTACGTGTTGGGAACGCTGCTGTTTCTGTTGGGCGGCTCGGGACTGTTCGTCAGGCTTTACATTTTTGCCGCAGGCCGGTCAAGGGACACCTGGATCGGGGCGCCGCTGGGCGAGATCAGCCGGCATTGGAAACTGTTCAGCCTGTTGCACGCGGTTTATTTCGGCCTTTTCATCACAGGCACACTGGTGATATATGATGCGCCGCTTATACAAGATCTTCTCGGTACTGCGATACAAGGGCAAATCGAAAGCAGGTCAGGAGTGCTGGGCATAGCGGGGCAGGCATATGAAAGCCGGAACATCGCGGTCGCTGCGATTACGACATTGGCCATTAATTTCTTTCTCGGTTCGTTGATGGTGATCACGTTGCCTTCGATTGTCGTGCCCGGGATAGGCGTGTTGATGGCCGTGTTTCGCGCCACGGTATGGGGGGTTCTGTTGGCCGCAACATCGATGACCCTTGCCCGGGGCATGATTTTTCACACGGGCACGCTGTTGCTGGAAGGCGAAGGTTATATACTCGCCGCGTTCTTCGGCCTGCTGGTGCCCATTTATCTTTTCAGCCCGGGGATGGGCAAAACGGCGTGGGGGCGCTACGGGCAGGCTGTGGTTATGAATCTTAAGGGAAACCTTATCGTGCTGGCGGTGCTTGCCGCCGCTGCCTTATATGAAGCCATTGAAGTGATCTTTCAAATGGGAGGATAACAGGTCGCGGCCCGAGGCGGAAAGTGAAGGCCGAAACCGTTTCAAATTCGTGCAACGACACCAATTCAACCGATGTTCATTTATATTTTCGGAAAGGAACGATCATGTCGCCAGGATGCTTAATTCGCGGCGTTTTTTGTTCGGGTTTGCTGTTTGTTTCCTGGGGAGCGTTCGCCGCAGAGGCGGACAATTCCGACAAGACCGGCAAATCCCCGGCCGACGAATTGCCTGCGCACATCAGCCGCCTGACCTGGTTTGGCGAGCGGGCCGACTGGTCGTTGGACGGGAAAAAAATCCTCTTCCTCGTCAAAACCTACGGCGACGTCTACGAAATCGAGCTGTCCACAAAGATCATTCGTCCGGTAACTCACCATTATTATCACCGCGGCTACACCCGGGCGTTGTATCTGGCCAACGGCGACATCCTGCTTTCCGGCCCGGAGGAGTTCGATCCGAAAAATCCCCACGTAAGCCGCGTGCAGTGTTATCTTTATGTTCTCGATAAAAGCCTGACCAAGCCGCCCGTGCCTTTGGGCACCAAGTGCAGCGAAGGCCCTGCCGTCTCGCGCAAGCGGATGCACATCGCCTGGGCCCACGTGGCCGAGCAATACCCGGACGAAATGGCGAAAGGCCAGTCGCGCATTCAAGAGGCCGATATAGTGTACGAAAACGGCACACCGAAGCTGGCCAATCAAAAGATCATCGTCCAAAGCCGGGACCTGCCCTTTAAATGCACGCTGGAGCCGCAGAACTTCCGCCCGAGCGAGGAACGCGAACTCACCTTCTCCGCCTACGGATACCAGGGCACCGAAGTATGCGGCATCGATCTTGCCAGCAAAAAAGTCGTGAATTATTCCAACGCCCCCGACCAATACGATGAGCCCGAAGGCATATTTCCCGACGGCCAATACACCTGCGTGGAGTGCGACCGCCAGAACCACAAAGGATCGAATTACGTCGATCTCTGGAAACTCAAACTCGACGGCTCCGGGCAGACGGAACGGATGACCCACTTTTCCGACTATCCGGGCTACAAGTCCTCCAATCCCGTCATCTCTGACGACGGCCGGCTGATGGCCTTTCAAATGGCCAAGTCGAAAGACCAGGCCGGCGTGGGCCATGGCATCTTTATCTACGACTTCGCCAAGGCTCCGGCGCCGGCGCAACAACCGGCGGCATCCAACGAGCAGACCCAACCGCCCGCGAAAAAAGAACTACCCGCGGCCAAAGAATCGCCGGGCGTTAAGGTGTTGCGCGATCTGGAATATTCCCGGGCCGGCGACAAAAAGCTGCTCTTGGACCTGTATCTGCCCGAAAACCCGCCCCATCCGCTGCCGCTTATAATCTGGATTCACGGCGGGGCATGGTTGGGCGGAGACAAGGCCGGTTGCCAGGCGCGGCGCATGCTCCAGCGGGGCTATGCCGTGGCAAGTGCAAATTACCGGCTCAGCGGCGAGGCCGTCTTCCCCGCCCAAATCGAAGACTGCAAGGCGGCAGTGCGCTGGCTCCGCGCACACGCCGGGCAATACGGGCTCGATCCAGACCGCTTCGGCGCCTGGGGCGATTCCGCCGGCGGACACCTGGTCGCGCTCTTGGGCACTAGCGGCGATGCGAAGGAATTCGACAAAGGCGAGAACCTTGAATTTTCCAGCCGCGTGCAGGCCGTGTGCGACTATTACGGCCCCACCGACCTCCTGCAAATGCAGGCCCACGCGCTGCCCGGCTCTGTGATGCAACACGACACGCCGAATTCGCCCGAGTCGCGACTGATCGGCGGTCCAATTCAGGAGAACAAGGACAAGGCTGCCCTGGCAAACCCGATTACTTATGTCACGCCCGCCGCACCTCCGTTTCTTATCGTCCACGGCGACCATGACCCGCTGGTTCCCTATAATCAAAGCGAGTTATTATACGAGGCCTTGAAAAAGGCCGGCACAAGCGTGCACTTGCACATCATCGAAGGCGCCGGTCACGGCTCCGGCTTCGGCGGCGGCGACGTCGCCGAAATGGTGAACGCCTTTTTCGACCGCCACCTGAAAGGCGTCGGCAGCGATGCGAAAATAGAAACCGAGATTACACGCAGCAAAGCGCCTGGGAAGTGAATAACGGTGAATTTTAGCCTAAAAGGAAATGAAGTGGTGCGTTTTTTCACCCAGCGCACGCTATTTCCTAACAAAGAACAACATTCCCAAAAAGGCCATAATTAAAAGAACGATGCTCGACGGCTCTGGCACGGGCTGCGTCAAGCCCCCGCCGGCAGTTGGGCCGCCCGGCAGCGCGGCAATGGTCAACGTGGCCCCGGCGCCGAGGGTTATGGTGTTCTGAGCCACGGAAGCGGCCGTCAAATTTCCGCCAGCCAACAAAACAGTCGATCCGCCGCCGCTAATGTCGTTCACGCTATGCGTGCCGTCGGACACCTGGAAAACGCCCGAGGCGGCGGTGTAAACGTTCAAATCGCTCTTGCTTACGTTTGTTGTCGTCAAGGCGGCCATGCCGGATTCGACATCGATGAGCGTAGTGCCGCTCGAACTTATACCGCCTGCAATTATCAGGGCGCCGCCGCCGTTGACGGTGGTGTTGCCGCCATAAGCCGCCGTGGAGTTAAGCGTCAATGATCCGGAGCCCAGCAGATTCAGTCCGCCGGCGCCGTTGTTGCCGATCGAATTGTTCAATACGATACTGTTCGACTGAGTGTCGAGCGTGGCCCCGCCGGACTGGAAGGTCATTGTCCGCACCGAAGGATCAAACACGCCGTCGAACTGCAATCCGCCGCCGCTGAAGTTCAACGGACTGCCGTTGCCCAGGTTATTCAAGATCGCGGCCTTGATCAAACCGCCGTTGAAATTCACGGAACCGGTGAAGACGTTCGAACCGGATAGGGTCAGCGTGCCCGTGCCGATTTTGGTCAGCGATGCGCCGCTGCCGTAAAGAATGCCGCCATAAGAGGTGGATTGCCCGTTGCCGCCCACCTGCAACTGCACGCCGACGTTATTAGTGTTGCTCAAGGACAAATTTTGGCCGCCTTTAAGCCCGCCAAAGACTGCGTTGGTCAACGTAGTGAAGCCGATCACCCCGCCGTAACTGTTGTAATCTAGGGTGCTGTTTTGCAGTCCATTGGCGTCGGACAACAAGATGGTGCCGACGTAGATTTTCGTGTCGCCATAGTAGGTGTTCGAGGCGGAGAGCGTGAGCATTCCCGAGCCGATTTTTGTAAGCCCGCCGTCGCCGCTGAGGCGCCGGAAACAGTGCAATGCAAAGCCGTTTGTGTCGATTTCGCCCCGCCCCTCCCGATAGTCGCCGGGACGGCGAACTTCAATGTGCCCATTGCCATCAGCGTGCCCCCGGACCAGGTGCAAGTGCCGCCGTGGTCCAGTTTCCGGGAGTGCCGCCGCCAAGCACAACCTGAGCGGTCTTCAATGTGCCGCCGTTTATCAACAGGTTTCCCGTATACGTGGTGCCGCTGACGGTGTTCCCCAGTTGCACGTTCCAGGCCCGCACCGTGCCGCCGCTTAGGATTTCCAGCGTGCCGTTGCCTTGATCGCCGACATAAATAGTATCGTTGACCGCCAAAGCGCCGCCGGAGCTAACGGTGACCTTGTCGGCAGTCGTGCTGCCGTTGCCCCCGATATACAAGGAAAAACACGCGGCGTTGTTATCGTGACCGTGACCAGGCCGCTTGCGCCGGAGCCGTCGCCCACTACATAGGCGTTGTCGTCTTAATGGGTATGGCGCTCGCCCAAATTCCCAGCGTGTTCCAATTGCCGCCGTTGCTGTTCCATGTTTGGGCGGTGTGGATTGAGGCAAGTTCGTTGATGTATTGTTCGACCATAAGATAGCCGATGGGATTGGTCAAGTATGCATCGCTCGCGAGGCTGGGATTCAAGCCGTGGGCGGTTTCCCAGGTATCGGGCATTCCGTCGTTGTCCGAATCGAATCCTGCGGGCCTGGTCACCACGGTCATTGAAGGCTGCCCGCCCACCACGCTCTCGTCAAGGATGACCGCGCCCAAGGTTCCCAGCGACGTCACTTGATTAACAAGCCGGGTATCGACCGGATCGCGGCCAAGCGGCGTTGCCCCTGCGCCCGCGACGACCTTGTAATAAGCATCGGTTGCACTGTCGGTGGTCACGGCAACATATGGTTGCTTATCTAAAGTCGACGAGCCGAAAAATGTCGGCCCTCCGGAAAAGTCGTTGTTAACCATCGTGACGCCGTCGAGGACGGTATTCTTGTTCATGTCTTTCAGGTTGCCCGATTGATAGACATAATCGTTTGAATTGAACTGGCCGGCGATGGTGCCGCTGGAACTAGGCCCTTGGATGAAATAGTTATTAATACAGTCGAGATAATGAACTCCCGAAGAATGGCCGCCCGTCAAGCCATCCGTCGATCCCCAGTTATACACCACATTGTTAATATACTGGATTGTTCCCTTGGCCTTGGGATTGCGGGTTTTGTTGTCGAGAAAAAGGTTGTGGCTGAGTGTGATGTAATTGGAGCTATCTACCAACATGCCGGCATATTGCGACTCGATCGCTTCGCCGCAAATGGAATTCTGGATCGTAATGTTGTAAGGAGCTTGAGATCCAGACTCTTGGGTTATACCGATATTATCATAACGCGACCATTCAACCGAGACATGATCGACGATCATATTATAGCCGGAGGTGATATTAAGCCCTTTCTTATCCGAGGCCGTGTCATCACCTGGGCGAATTCGAATGTCGCGCAAAATTATGTTGTTGCGTTTGCTCAGGGATACATAGTTGCCATATATTGTTATGCCGCCTTCTGGCGCTGTCTGGCCGGCCAGTGTGATGTTGTTGCTGAAGGCCAGCGGGTTGGCAGGATCACTATAAATAACGCCGGAGATATCGAACACGATGATCCGATTCGACTGGCTAATTGCGTCGCGCAACGTACCGGCGCCGGAGTCGGCAAGACTTGTAACGTGGTACACAGTCCCTCCACGCCCGCCGGTCACCAATGCCCCAAAACCCTCGGCCTCGGGAAAGGCCTTTAATTGGGCCAGCGCCGTATCGCCGTACAAGCCTAAAATACTTACCAGAAGCAAAATAAAAAGGATTGATGTGTGCGTGCGCATCGTAATTGCTCCGTATTTGTCAAAGATGAAAGATCGCAATTTATGTTTAGGGGGACTCCATTATATATAAAGCTATGCGCAATTGCAACCTTTTTTACCACATATCAGCATCATATTTCACAGCAATTGGGAGCCTGCGATCTAATGACAACAACCTTTGGGTGGTGCGACCGGAGAAACAAAGGATGTTGCTGCCCAGTGTAGCGCGCTATTGAGATCTCTTCCAATAGCATAATATTCCCAAGGCGGCAATGATTAGAAGCACAATTCCCGACGGCTCGGGCACGGGCTGCGCCAAGCCCCCGCCGGCAGTTGGGCCGCCCGGCAGCGCAGCAATGGTCAACGTGGCCCCGGCGCCGAGGGTTATGGTGTTTTGAGCCACGGAAGTGGCCGTCAAATTGGCGCCGGCAGCCAAGATAGTAGTGCCAACGCCGCTAATGTTGCCCACGGTACGCGGGCCGGAATCGACTTGGAACGTAGCCATGGGATCCGACGTGGTTATGTCCGAGGTCGTGGCGATTTGGCCCATGGGAGCCAATTCCAGCTTGCCGCCGCTTACGATCGTGTCGCCGGTGTACGTGCTGGGAGCATTAAGGGTCAGCGTGCCGGAGCCGGTCTTTGTCAATCCGCCCGAGCCGCCGTTGCCGATGGAATTGGCCAAAATGATGTCCTTTCCGTTGGTATCGAGCGTGGCCCCGCCGGACTGGAAGGTCATTGTGCGTGTCGATGGATCGAAAACTCCGCCGAATTGCAGTCCGCCGCCGTTGAAGTTCAACAACGTGCCGTTGCCGAGTCTATTCAAGGCAGAGGCCTGCATCAAACCGCCGTTGAAATTGACCGGGCCGTTAAATGTGTTGGTGGCGGTAAGGGTGAGGGCGCCGGAGCCGGCTTTAGTCAGTGTTCCAGCGCCGGATACAGCGCCGCTATAGGATGTGGATTGCCCGTTGCCGCCTACCTGCAACTGCACGGCGGCGGAACTGGCGTTGGTCAACGCTAAACTTTGGTTCCCTTTAAGACCGCCTAGGACTGCGCCGGTTAGCGTGCCGAAACTCAACGTTCCGCCGTAATTGCTGTAATCGAGAGTGCTGTTTTGCAGTGCATTGGCGTTGGATAACAAAATGGCGCCGCCGTAGATTTTCGTGTCGCCGTAGAAGGTGTTCGAGGCTGAGAGCGTCAGATTTCCTGAGCCGATTTTTGTAAGCCCGCCGTTGCCGCTGAGGGCGCCGGAAACGGTGCAAGCAAAACCGTTCGAGTCCAGAGTCGCCCCGCCCGCCCCGATAGTCGCCGGAACGGCGAACTTAAATGTGTTCATTGCCTGCACCGTGCCCCCGGACCAGGTGCAAGTGCCGCCCGTGGTCCAGTTTCCAGGCGTGCCGCCGCCGAGCACGACCTGGACGGTCTTCAAGGTGCCGCCGCTAAGAAGCAGGTTTCCCGTATACGTGGTGCCGCCCACGGTGTTGCCCAGTTGCACGTTCCAAGCCTGCACCGTGCCGCCGTTTTGGATCTCCAGCGTGCCGTTGCTTTGGTCGCCGACATAAATGGTATCGTTGACCGCCAGCGCGCCGCCAGAGCTAACGGTGACCTTGTCTGGGGTCGTGCTGCCGTTACCGCCGATGTGCAAGGAAAAGCACGCGGCGTTGGTCGTGACCGTGACCAGGCCGTTTGTGCCTGAGCCTTCGCCCACCACGTAGGCGTTGTCGTTGTTGGTGGGTGTGGCGCTTGCCCAAATTCCCGGCGTGCCCCAATCGCTGCCGTTGCTGTTCCAGGTTCGGGTGGCGTGGATCGAGGCAAGCTCATTGATGTATTGTTCGACCATATAGTAGCCGATAGGATTGGTTAAGTTTGCATCGCTTGCGAGGCTGGGATTCAGACCGTGGGCGGTTTCCCAAGTGTCTGGAATCCCGTCGTTGTCCGAATCGAATCCGGCGGGCCTGGTAACCACGGTCATGGCCGGCTGCCCGCCCACCACTGATTCGTCGTTAACTCGTGCGTTGCCCAAAGTTCCCAGAGACGTCAGTTGAGCGACCAGCCGCGTATCGACCGGATCGCGGTTTTGCGGCATTGCCCCTGCGCCCGCTAGCACCTTGGTATAGGCCGTAGCTGCGCTGTCAATGGTCACCGGCACGGGTATCGGTATTATGTTATTGCACAACGGCGCGTCATAGAACGTCGGACCGGGATAAGTAGTAGATTGATAATAGTCCGACGGGACGACCGGGACGCTGTCAAGCACGCCGTTTTTGTTCACGTCCTTTACGTTGCCGGTTTGATAGACCCAATCGGTATCAAAGTACTCTCCGGTAACTTGGTTGGCAGCAGTGGTGCTGGGACCGGAGATAAAAGTGTTGCCTATGACTTCGAGGTTGTGCACTGCTCCTGAATGTCCGCCGCACAGGCCCACGATTCCAAAGTTATACACCACGTTGTTGATGTACTGAATAGTTCCCTTGACCTTGGGATTGCGGCTCCAATTATCGATAAACAGGTTGTGGCTGAATGTGACGCCTTCGGCATTTTCGAAAAGGCCGCCAAAGTACTGCGGGTTTAGCGGTTCGCCGATGATGCAGTTCTGGAACGTAGCCATGCCGGCGCCGACCGCGTCTTTGGTCAAACCGGTATTGTCCCAGCGCCCCCACTCGACCGAGACATGGTCGAATATCAAATTTGTGCAGTCGGTGGCGCTGAGCGCCTTGGCGCCGCTGGAGCTGTTGACGCCCGCGTGAATGCGGATATCCCTCATGATCACGTTGCTGACGTTGCTCAGGGAGACGTAATTGTTATAAATGGTAATGCCGCCGCCGGGCGCGGTCTGTCCGGCTATCGTAATATTGCTCTTGACCACCAACACACTGCTGAGATTGATCACCCCGCTGGTGTCGAACACCACGATGCGGTTCGGCTGGCTGACAGCGTCGCGCAGCGTACCGGCGCCGGAATCGGCAAGACTTGTGACATGGTAGACAGCCCCGCCCCGGCCACCGGTGACAAAGGCCCCATAACCCTCGGCCTCGGGGAATGCCTTTTGCTGGGCCAAAGCCGCGTCGCCATACAGCTCGAAAACGCCTATCAAGATAACAAATAAAAAGAATGCTAAGAGTGTGCGCATCATAATTGCTTCCACTATAGGCAAGAATATTTGGGGCGGAAATCCATTAAAATCCATTATATATAATAGGACGAACAATTGCAAGCAGATATGTTTATGTCGAGCAGCGCGTTCTTGAGATCTCTTGTCAAAAGGAACACTAATCGGCACTGATCTGCACTGACTTTTGACATCAGATAAGTAAGCGACTATTAGAGTTCTTCTTCCATGACATTTTCTTCACCTTTCTCCGGTTTAACACCGGCAGTCTCACTAGAGTCCCGATGTATTAGTGCATAGGGGGAGTGACTGAAATGCCTTAAATTCTGAGAGTATATTCTCTGTTTCGAGAAAATTCTCCCAGAATTCACTATTCTAGAAATTATTTTAGGGGGGGATTGATTAGTAATCTGCGATTCTTTAAATTAGGAATGTTAGTGGGGAATTATTTTATGAGTTGTATCAATTGCGGTGCTTCGATTCAGCCAGGCACCACGATTTGCCGCAAATGCGGCACCGTGGTGGAGTCCGTTTCACAGCCTACCGTCCAGTCAGGCTCATCGGCGGCCCAACAAGCCCCGGTCAACGTAATCATTCAAATGGGGCCGGGAATGCCGGTCGGCCAGGTTCCACAGCCGATTGTCGCCGCCCCACGCTCGAAAATCGTCGCCGGCTTGTTTGGCATTTTCCTTGGTTTTCTTGGAGTGCATCGTTTCTATTTGGGCAACACCGCCTTGGGGATCGTTCAGTTGCTGCTCACCTTGCTAACTTGCGGTTATGGAATGTTTGTTACCGTGCCGTGGGGAATTATCGAGGGGGTCCTTATTCTGGTCGGTCAGATCGATCGAGACGGTTGGGGGCGTCCGCTTGAAGGTTGAACTCAGACAGACTGCCGGCTGAATAAGAGCTGTATTGAAAGGTATTTATGAATCGTATTCATCCCGCGACGCTGATCGGTCTGCTGATTCTGTTCCTTTTCGCGGCTGGCATCACCGTAGCCGCCTACTTTTCCCTGATTGTTCCTGAAGACCGCAACCAAGCATTTCACGCCGGCCTTATCGCCAGTTGCACGGCGGAACTGGTTTTTTTCGGTTATCTCCTTTATGTGATCGGAGGCGGCTGGTCTCCCAGTCAACCGGATGCGGCCAACCGTTTGCGTTTGATGGCGATGATCGCTTTCTGGACGCTGACTATCATCATCAGCGGCGGAATTGCTGCCGCGCCCGACAACGCCGACACTTTCTTCAGCCAAAAGATCGTTGTCATGCAATTGATATTCACGTTTTTGGTTTTTCTTGCGATGTTTTTCCAGCACCGCCAGGCGGTGGTTGTTCAAATGCGAGACGCCGTCCCGCAAGCCCAACGGCGGCGGCTGGAGTCCTATGCGGGAGGCATGGACAATCTGTTGGCCGACCTGCGTTCGCTGGCCGCCCGCAATCCGGATCGGTTGGTGGAGATCGAAGCGTTGTCACGGCGCGTGGACACTGTGCGGACGCAACTTCTCGGCACGGGAGCGATCATACCGCGCGACGGACGGCCTGTCGCCCCGGCCGGTGATGAACTGATTGAACAGCGACTGGGCGCCGTCCATGATGCAATTGCCGCGCTGGCCGTAGCCGATCCTCAACAAATGGCCGACTCGTTCGCCCGCGCTCGGGACACCGTGGACCAAGTGCTCTCCTCGCTTCGCCAGCGCGATAATGCATTGACATTCTGAAGGAAACTGCCATGCCTTGGAAAGTGATCGAATTTCAGGACGAGACCGGCCAGATAATGGTGGCTCGCGTGCCTCCGCAGGGCACCGCCGAACTCGTGTCAGGAACGCAACTAATCGTACAAGATGGGCAAATCGCCGCCTTTTTTCATGACGGCAAACCCACTGATGCGTTCCGGGCCGGCCGCTATTCCCTCAGCACCCAGAACCTGCCTTTACTCAGCAAACTACTGAACATCGCGGCCTTGAGCAAGTCGCCGTTCCGTTCGTATGTCTACTTCATCGCGCTGAAGACGTTCATCGACCTAGGCTGGGGTACTTCCGCACCGATCATGTTCCGCGATTCCGAATTCCGCGTCATCAACCTGCGGGCCAACGGCAGCTTTGCGCTGCGCATTCGCGATCCACGCACTTTTCTACACACCATTGTCGGCACCCAAGGCCTCGAAACCAGCTTTGCCGTCGAGGTATACTTGCGAAAGATCATCGTCTCCAAGCTCACCCAAATCCTACCAATGGTGATGACCACGGTGTTGGACCTGCCGGTGAAATACGACGAGCTTGCGGCCAAAGTCAAGCAGGCCGTGTACGAGCAGTTCGATCAATATGGATTGGAACTGGTGGACATGATCGTGGAGGCGATCACTGTTCCGCCGGAGGTTCAGGAGGCGATCAATCGTGCCGCAGGCACTCGAGCCGTGGGACGCGATGAACTGAGCCACTACGAACGCGTGATGCGGAGCGAAGCATTGCGCAACAGCGCCAAGCAACCCGGCAGCGCCGCGGGAGCGGGTTTGGCCGCCGGTCTGGGCGCCGGGGCGGGAATAAGCGTAGCCAAAGACATGCTGAACCAGCCGGCGACCGAGACGGAAGCCACATCGCAGGCCAAGCCGACCATGGACCAGATTCGCGCCAATCTCAAACAACTGAAGCAGCTTGTCGATGATGGTCTGATTACCCAGGAAGACTTTGAATCCCAGAAGAAACGGCTGCTGAATCAGGTATAAACCGACGTTAGTCGCTCCGACAATGTACGTCATGGACGGGAGCAAACATCATGAATAAAAAAATATGGCTGGGGGTATTTGTGGCCGCGGTTGCTTTACAGGGGGGATTCTGCCGGGTGAGCGCGGCGGCAGCCGAGGGAAAGCCCGTTGAGGAAGCTGGAAGTTCGTCGCCCGGCCAACCCAAACAAATCGCTAGCGACGCGAACAACCTTCAGCGCGAATCGGCTCCCCGAATTATGGTGGTCGTGCCCGAAACCCTGCTCGGCAGGCCGCGCATTCCGGACCCGGCCGGCGAAACCGAGTTGATTCGCCGCCTGGTGGAATCGAATCTTCGAGTGCTCGACGCCTCCGAAGTTGCCCTCATCCGCTACAGCCAGGAAATGGGTCATATCATCAAGGAGGCGGATGTGAAGGCGATGAAAGCCCTGTGCAGGCGGTATCACTGCGACCTATTCATCGCGGGCGAGGCATTCTCGGAACAGGTCAACGAACGGCCCGCCCATGACGTCGTGCCCATTTCAGCGCGGGCCCGCATTGAAGTCA
>CAWIRC010000004.1:575000-646560 GCA_963838495.1 Pirellulales bacterium
AAAAGACGAGTCCGATGGAATACACTACTGCCGTGCCGCGGGTGCGGCTGGGTTTAAAAAATCTATCCCGTAAGTCCCCTCGCCGGGCGCCGACGGGCATCATGCGAAGCATGGTCGTTTGGTCGGGAGACGGTTAGGGTGAGGGCTGAAGGGACATGATTTTGTGATTCTAATCTATTACTTTGATTGAAGTTTTTGCTTTGTGTTAAACTCAAAGTTTTTTCACTAACTCGAACAGGATTGGAGTTGCCATGAAAAACACAAATCAATTGATCGGCGTTATTGCCGGCTGTGTGGTTCTAATCGGCGCTAGCTGCCTCTTTGCCCAGGATTGGCCCCAGTGGCGAGGACCAAACCGCGACGGCAAGGCGACAGGTTTCACCGCCCCGGCCGACTGGCCCAAGGAGCTTACGCAAAAATGGAAACAAACCGTGGGCCTTGGCGATTCCACCCCGGCGCTGGTCGGAGAGAAACTCTATGTCTTTGTCCGCCAGGGCGACGACGAGGTCCTTCTCTGCCTGTACGCCTCCGACGGCAGCCAAGAATGGCGATACAGCTACCCCGCCAAAGCCATCACCGGACCGTCCGCCGCCATGCACTCCGGCCCTAGAAGTTCGCCGGCAGTGGCCGAGGATAGAATCGTCACCATCGGCGTCAACGGCATTCTTACATGCGTGGACGAGGTCAGCGGCAAAAAAGTGTGGCAAAAGGACGAGTACCCCAACGTCGTGCCCCAGTTCTACACGAGCTCGTCGCCGATGATCACCGATGGAATGTGCATCGCGCAGCTCGGCGGCGAAAAAGAGGGGGCCGTCATGGCCTTCGATTTTAAATCGGGCGACTTGAAATGGAAGTGGGAGGGCGGAGGTCCGCAAAACTCCTCGCCCGTAGTCATGACCGCCGACGGAGTAAAGCAGGTCGTGGCATTTACCAGCAAATATCTGGTCGGCGCGGCCCTGGCCGATGGAAAACTACTGTGGAAAATTCCGTTCGAAGCCACGAGAATGGGCTACAACGTTGCCACGCCGATCATCGACGGCCAAACCGTGATCTTCACCGGATCCGGCCGCGGCACAAAGGCCGTGAAGATCGAAAAACAGGGCGACGAATTTGTCCCTAAGGAGCTTTGGAGCGACCAGCCCGCACCAGCCTTCGCTTCGCCGGTGCTCAAAGACGGCCTGCTGTATTGCATTTCCGACAAGGGAAAAATGTTCTGCCTAAACGCCGCGGACGGGAAAGAGGCCTGGACTGCCCCGGACAACATCGGACGGTTCGGCTCGATCGTCGATGCCGGGCAGGTGCTCTTTGCCCTGACCGAAAAAGCCGGCCTGATCGTCTTCAAGCCCAGCGACAAAGAATTCGAGGAAGTGGCCCGCTACAAGGTCTCAGACACCCCGATCTACGCCCACCCGATCATCGCCGGCAACAGAATCTTTATAAAAGACAAGGATTCACTGGCAATGTGGATGATTCAATGAAACTAGAGGTTGCGGATATCCGTTTAACACGATCGCTTGCAGCCGGGGCAGGGAGAGTGTTCATTTTCGCTACATTTGTTTAAAAAAACTGTATTAAAATAAAACAGGCGAGTTGAGGATCACTCGGGCAACAATCCTCAACTCGCCAAGTTTTCTCGGAAGCTACTCGCCTCCGATAGCACGATGCCTTCTCTTCTCTGTTCCTAAAAGGGGATACTTATCCGGGATATCGCAAACTTTCCAATCTCGCTTTGCTCACCCAACATCAATTCCAAAAGGGACTTTCGTGTTTTTCTTCTCTGTTCCGGCCCCGTTGCCTGGATTATCTAGCAATGGACGTGCCAATCGTCGAAAAAGCTGTAAAGAGCAAATTCCTTTGTTGGCATTAAGCCTGGCGACGCCACAAAAATCACCGCTGTGCTTCAGCGTCCGCATCTTGCCGCCGGATATGTCAGGTTCTCCAAAAGGTGTAAATAAGAGTAGGCTTTACGAAACACGCACAGGCAAAGCCCGTGGCATTCTGCGAGATATGATTGTCGGCTGAAAGCTGACAGCTGACAGGCTTTCTTTATGCCGTTTGCCGCAGGTCGTCGAAGTGGATCTGATATAAGCGGCGATAAAGGGCCGATTTAGCGAGTAGTTCTTCGTGCTTGCCGATGTCCTCTATCCGCCCGTCCTGCATGACTACGATTCGGTCGGCTAGCGATAGAATTGCCAGGCGATGGGTAATGATGATCACCGTGCGTCCGACGACGAACTTTTCCAGCACCTTTTGGATGGCCTGCTCGCTTTCCAGGTCGATCTGGCTGGTGGCCTCATCGAGTATCAGGATCGGCGGATCGCGGAGAATGGCCCGGGCAAGGGCGATCCGCTGCCGCTGCCCGCCCGAAAGACGGTTGCCCAGCGTGCCGGCCAGGGTTTCATAGCCTTGCGGAAGCTCGGTTTCGATGAACCTATGGGCGTGGGCCTGCTTGGCGGCCTCGATGACCTGCTCGCGGGTGGCATCGGTCATGCCGTAACGGATATTGCTGAAAATCGTGTCGTCAAAGAGCGCGGTTTCCTGGGTTACAAGCCCGATCTGTTTGCGTAAATCCTTTATTCGCATGTCGGTCAGGCGCACGCCGTCCAGCCGGATTTCGCCGGCCGTGGGATCGGCGAACCTGGGTATTAAATGAGCAAGGGTGGTCTTGCCGCAGCCGTTCGGGCCCACAATGGCAATAGTTTCGCCGAAGCCGATGTTCAGATTCACGTTTTCGAGCACGTTTTTCCCGGGGCAATAGGCAAAATCCACGCCCTTGAATTCCAGGTTGATATGATGCCTGGCGATCGGCACCGGGCACTGCGGATCGTGGATGGCCGGCTCTCGCTCCAGCCGGGCGAAGATCCTGTCGCAGGCCGCGCTGGCCGCTTGCAGGCGGTTGAAAACGTCGGATAGTTTTCTCAGCGGATCGGCAATGCCCGCCATAAGACTGTAAAACAACAATATATACCCGGTGCTGATGGGCCGATCGCTCATGCGGATGCCCAACAGATGCGTGCTGTGGGTGAACACCAGCCAAGCCCCGGCCAGCATGACTATGCAGAAGGCCACGATTCCCAGCACCTCGGTTATGGGATGCACCAGGGCGTCGTAGCGGGCGATTTTCATGGCCTTTTTGAAGTAATTTTTGCTGTTTTTATGGTAGCGGTGGCGTTCCTGCCGTTCGTTGGTAAAGGCCTTTACGATTTTGATGTTGCGGAAGGTTTCTTCGAGCGTGGTATAGATGGCGGCCATTTCCTCCATGGCCTTGCGGTTCGCCCGCTTCAAGGATTTGGCCAGCCAGCGAACGGCATAACCGGCCAAAGGCATTATCAACATCGAAAGGAGCAAGAGTTTCCAGGAAATCCATGCCGCTCCTATCAGGCAGGCCGCCATCTTTAGAGGCTCGACGATCGACTTGCCAAACAGCGTTTCCAGGCCCGCCGACACCTGGTTCATGTCGTTTGTAAACCGGCTCAAGAGATCGGATGTGCCTTCGTCGTTGAAGGTGGCCAAATCCAGGCGCAGCGTGCGGCGATAAAAAAGCTTGCGTAAATCAAAGGTGGCGGATTGCGCCATCCGCGCCACAAGTATGCTGTTGACAATCAAAAAAAGGTCTTTTAAAAATGTGCCCAGCAAAAACAGCCCGATAACCAAGGCCATGAATTTGAAGGGATTTTCCGGCAGATATTTGTCGATGTATGGCTTCAGCAGGACGTATTGCGACTGGGCCTTTTCTTCGGCTTCCAAACGGGAGCGGGCAAGATCGATGCGGTGGTTGATCTGCCGTTGAAGATCGGGCGCGGCCCCGGGCAAATCCTTTTCCAACGCGGCAATTTCGGCGGTTTTTTCCGCGACCGTTTTTTCCGTCTCCGCTATCTGCCGATCGATCCACTTCTGCGGCGATTCGGATTGGAAAGTCACCTCCACTATCGGATAAACCACGCTGATATTTCCCCCCCAAAATGCCGCTACAACAAGCGCGCAAACAATCGAGCAAATCAGGGTGAACCGATACCGGAGCGCCATGCGTATGACTTTGATGAAATTCATGTTGCCTCGCTCATCCGTGGCGTTTTAAAAGGCATTCTGAGTAGAGAAATCCGCATTCTTGTTGCCCTGGTGCATTAAACGGCACTTTTTAGCAAATACGGGCAATTTGTCCAAGGGCGAATCAGAAACAAATATAAGATATCTTTCCCAAACTCCCCATTCACCCCACACCCACACGCTATCCACAGCCCATTGCCCACTGTCCACTGGCCTGTTCTATTTCAGCTTCTTCACCAGTGAAAAGATTTCCGCATGGCTAAATTGCCGATTGGTGGGAAGCATCAGATATGCCGCATTATCACTGCAACAATCCAAGATAATCTGCATATCGTTAGGGGCGAAATAGCCCTCCACGCAAGGTTCATGACCGTTGATAAGAATCCGCGCCCCGACAAGTTCGGCAAAGGCCCGAGCGTTTTCCACACGCTGATCCCGTCCCCAAACCAATTGGAAAATGGCGGATTGCTCGAAGTATTCCCCGTAACCGATTTCGCGATTGAAGATATCGGCGTCAAAACCTTCTCGGTCGCAATACTCCGGGATGCTGTGCGAAATGAACTCTCCGTGCGGCAGACGAACGGCCAGGGGGCAGCTCTGTATAAAAGGCAGATACGCCTCGCGGATCTTTTCCGTGGCCTCCCCGTACATCTGCTGCAATCCCAGCCGGAAAAGATAATTCAAAAGTTGCTTGTTTTTCTGGATGGGAAAGTCGGTCAGCTCGGCCAATTCGTGGTTGCCGAGTATAAAGTGCACCCGGTCGGGAAATTTGTTTTTCAGGACGGCCACGTCTTCAAGAAGGGTATGCGACATGCAGCCGCTGTTTTCTATATACAGCGGTCCGCCGTGGCAAACCTCCTGTAAAACCAAGTGCCGCCTGGGATGTTTGTCCAGGCCGGCGATTTTTTTGATCAGATTGAAATTCCGCCTGTGCCCGTGCAAATCCCCCGTGATCATCACCTCGTCGGCCGACTCTTCCCTGATAACAATCACATTTCCTTCTCTTGTGGGGGTATGGAGATTGGCCTCCGTGGCCTGGGCGAACATGGCAATGATTTCTTCGATGTATTGATTTGAAGCGACCATGATCCCAGCTTTCCGCCCGCAATCTCGTGCTAATTTATCTATTTTACACCACGAATGCACATATATCAGGCAGAACGGCTTATGCCAGTCTTGCCGAATACAACGATTTTACCGATTTTCTGGATTCTACGGATTGTCCGTCCGATGACAATTCCAGAGAGCTTGACCTTTTCCGAGTATCGAACGAAAAGGAATCGTCGGATATGAAACGTGCCATCTACGCCGTACTGTCTGTGACTGTTTTAATCTCCTTGACCGGTTGTTTGTCTGCCCACGGCCACAGGCCGATCGCTTGCGTGCAAGGAAGTTGTGCCCAAGCCCCGGAAAACTGCGCCTCCTGCGATTGCGGCAATTGTCAAAATTGTCAAGATCCCGGTGATCCACAGACCCCCTGTCGTCTGTGTGGCGGACTAGGTTGCCATTTGTGCCGTCACGGTGCAGGTGCAGGCGAAGGCGAAGGTTTTAATCCAGGTCCACCCGCCGGCACTGTCGCATATCCGTATTATACAACACGCCGGTCCGCGCGATTTTTTAGCGCCTAACCCGCCAAGCATCGGTCCTTGACATTCTTGCCAATTTGTGACCGACAGTACGCCGGCCGGGATTTCCAGGGAGGGGAATCCCGGCCGGTTGCATTTTTAAGGGATGAGGGATGAATGAAACCGCTTGCAGTTTCGCGCCGATCGTAGGACGACTTTGAAAGTCGTCAAACCAACAACACCCACTGTCCACTGCCCACTCACTTCTTCACCCGCCCGTGAACGTACACGTCGTCCTCGATCTTCTCGATCTCGGGCACATCAAGACACAATGCCTCGGCCATCCGCTCGACGCCCTTGCCTGCAAACGGACTCGCGGCCTTTGTCCCCCCTATTAACTTCGGTGCGATAAACACGTGCACTTCGTCGATTTGCCGGGCGTCGAAGAGCGATCCCAATACCCGGCCGCCGCCTTCGACCAGCACGTTGGTCATCCGACGCCGCCCTAATTCATCGAAAAGCGATTGCAGCCGATCGACGTGGGTCTCGCCCGCACACTCGAACACCTCGCAGCCCGCGTCTTGCAGGCGGCTGCGATTCGACTCCGCCGCCTCGCGACCCACGGCAACCAGCACGGGGGCCTCGGCCGCAGTGCGAACCAGCCGGCTACCCGGCGGAAGCACCGCCCCAGTATCGAGAACAATGCGCAGCGCCGTGCGCGGTCCCGGCGGCCGTGCCGTCAACATCGGATCGTCTCTTAGCGCGGTTTCCCGCCCCACGATTATTGCGTCCATCCGCCCCCGCAGCTTGTGCACAATCTCCCGCGATTTCTTATTTGAAATCCAGCGGCTCTCGCCGCCGGCATTTGCGATTTTTCCGTCCAGCGACATGGCCCACTTGGCGATGATCCAGGGCCGCCCGGTTTCCAGAAGTTTCAAATACGGTGCGTTCAACTGCCGGGCTTCGAACTCCAGCAGGCCGCATTCCGTCTCCACTCCTGCCGCCTGCAACTCGGCCAGCCCCCCGCCCGCGACTTGGGGGAACGGGTCTTTCATGGCGACAACCACCCGCTTTACGCCCGCGGCCAATACGGCCCTGGTGCATGGCGGCGTTTTGCCAAAGTGGCTGCACGGCTCCAGCGTGACGTACATCGTTGCCCCGGCCGCCCGTGAACCGGCCATGTGCAAGGCCTCCACCTCAGCATGTGGTCCGCCGAACCGCCCATGCCAGCCTTCGCCGATGATCTCCGCGCCCCGGGCAATGACGCAGCCCACCATCGGATTCGGCTCGACCCATCCCTGCCCCTTGGCCGCCAATTCCAGGGCCCGACGCATGTGCCACAGATCAAGATCGGAGTTGAGCATGGCAGAAACTCAAACTGCAAATGCGGATTTGTTTTTAGAGCTCTAACAAAACCTCCCCTCTCCCTTTGGGAGAGGGGCTAGGGGTGAGGGCGTTGATCGATAGATATAAAGTTTTGTTAGAGCTCCTTACTTTAGCCCGGTGCATTACATGTAGGACGGATTTGAAATCCGTCCTGCATTTTAACCTGCGGGTTTGAAACTCATACTGTAATTTACGCGAAAAATATGCTTTTTATCGCGGCAAATGCCCTTTTACCAGTTCGTCGGCCAGGTCTTGGGCGTTATAGACCTTTCGCAGGGCCTCGACAATCGCGCTTGAATGGACGGCCAGCGACCTGCCTTGTACGTCATTGTAAACATAGTCCCAAACCAGCGATTCCAGGTTGCCGTCGAAGATGATCCCCACCAATTCCGCCTGGCGATTGAAAACCGGGCTGCCCGAGTTGCCGCCGATGATGTCGTTGGTGCAGATGAAGTTAAATGGCGTATCAAGGTTCAGCTTCCCTTTTTGTTCGATCCATCGTTTGGGCAGGTTGAACGGAGGCTGGTTCTGGTGCTCTTCAGATCGTTTGTAAGCGCCGCCGATGGTCGTCCAGGGCGGAATGTTTTCGCCCGCCTGCTGGTAACCTTTGACCGTCCCAAACGACAACCGCAGGGTGAACGTGGCGTCGGGATAAATATTCGTGCCGTAAAGTGCGAAACGGGCCTTGGCGATCTTGCCGTATGCCTGGCGCTGCAGCTCCTCGACTTGCTGCTCGTAGATTTTGCGGACGTCGCGTGCAGGTGTATCGACCATTCGGGCCAGTTGGATCATCGGATCGTCCGAGGCCTCGATGGCCTTTTGGCCGCCTTCGGCCAATTTTTTCCGCAAGGCCACGTCTTCGAGCCTTGTACCTTGGACCAAGGCCGCGGCCCGCTCGCTGGGCGAACTGCCCTCCAGCACCTCGTTTGCCAATTTGTTGTCATAACCCACCGTCTCGACAAAATAACTCAATGAATCGGCGAGTTGCAGCGTTTCCAGGTCCTTGTAAATGGGCGTGTCGGCGAACAATTCCAGCTTGAGCGAGTCCAGGTTCGATTCGCGGTATTCGCGGAGCCGCTCGGCATTTGGTTTGGCGGTTTCCTCGGCCAGGCGGACCAGGGTGCGGGCGATCTTGAAAAGCTTGCAATCGAAGGCCGTGCCTTTTTCCAAAAGATCGAAGTCCTTGTAGATCGGCTCCCAGACCTTCAGCGATTCGGCCACCATGTCCCAGGCGTCGCCGTAAGGTTTTTCAAGCTGTACATCTTTTAAAACCGCCTGGCGAAACGCCTCTTCGGCGGCCTTGTGGGGATTCATCACCGCCGGGTCTTGCAGTCCGGCCAACATGCCCAAGCGGGCCTTGCGCGAGTTTTGCACGATAAAAAGATCATCCTTTGCACGGCGCCGTTTTCGGCGCTCCGCTGGCTGTAGACCGCAAGCAGCACCTCGCGCCGGCGCAAGCGGATCAATAGGTATGGGAGCGCCCGGTCGCGGATGAACTCCAAATGCCGTGTGGTGTCCAGCCGGTCGGTGCGGCCGGGATTGCCGGAGACGAACACCAGTTCATTGTCTTTCGGGCCGGCGGGGCTCCACTTCAAATAGTTGTCGATCTTCGCCGGCTTGCCGTCTTCGTAAACGCGGAAGAAACAGATGTCCAGATCATAGCGCGGGTACTCGAAATTGTCTGGATCGCCGCCGAAAAAGGCGATGTCCTGCTCGGGCGCGAACACCAGGCGGACGTCGGTGTACTTTTTGTACCGGTAAAGCTGATATTCGCCGCCGTGGTATAGCGTGATCACGTCGCTCCTGAGGCCGGTTTGATCCATGGACTCTTTTTCGATGGTGTTCATTATCGCCCGGCGGGCTTTCTCGGCCGCGGCCATGTCGGAACCCGGAGGCACCGCGGCGTTCACCCTTTCAGTGACGTCCTCGATGCTCACCAGGACGTTCAGTTCCTGGTCGGCGCACTTCAACTCCTCGTCCCGGGTCTTGGCGTAAAAACCGTTCTTGAGGTAATCGTGCTCGGAGGAGCCGAATTTTTGCAGGGCGTCGGCACCGACGTGATGATTGGTCATCACCAGCCCGTCGCCCGAGACGAACGACGCCGACCCGCCGGCGTTGAACCGCACCGACGAAAGCTGCGCATGCTTGAGCCACTCGGGCGTGGCGGTGAAATTGTAGCGCTCCTGCAAAATTTTGTTGGGCGGATTGTTGTACAGCCACATGCCTTCGTCTCCGTAGGCGGCAATGCCGATAATGGCTAGAGGAATCGCTATGATCGCAAATTGCAAAATGCAAATTGCAAATTTCAAATTGCCGCAAAAAGACATGATAATCTCCTGTATAATGACAATGTCACTTAACCATTTATGCATACGATCCCGAACCACACAGGGATCGGGTTGATTATTTACCATTTTCCGTATTCGTCCCTTAATGTAGCAGGCACATGGAGTGTGCTTGCTACAATGTTAGTCGTAAACAGTTACACATTATCCTTCCCGGGCGGCGATTTGAATATCCAGCCGAAACCGACCACCATCAATAATAACGCCAGCACGGCAAAGGCGATCAAGGCTGGGTAATTATGCTGCGGTAAGCGCATTTCGGTGCCAATCGGCAAACTGCGGGGGGGCCTAAGCCTGTCAGAATTCAATTCGAACAACGAAGCTGCTTTATCCTCTGAACCTAACTCGGTTTTGGCAATATCGCCCAATGTCGTATTCGACTTAACCTGTTCGGTTTTATCTCCGGGAAGATTAAGAGTCATCCCGGCGGGAATCGGCACGTGGCGCTTAAGCAGTTGGGAATTGATGTCAAAGATTTCAGCCGCATAATTATTTACATCTTTTTCCGCCGCCTTTTCACCCAGTTCTTGCTTAGCCAGCGCAGTGATTTGATCCGAAAGAGTTCCTTCGGCCGCAACCGCCGCTCGTCTATACTGCCAGGTCGTCAGATTTTCGGTTATGCGGTCAAAATAAGGGAACGAAAGAAAGGCGATGATCACGCCTGCTAGAGTGCCTCCGGCTATATAGCCCGTGGAAAACAACACTCCGGAACTCATTTCCGACTCCAATTCACTGGCTTGCCTTGCGCCTTTTTTTCGAGTTGATTTCTCAACGATATATCGGACCAATCCGCCGACAAAGATGGGGGCCGACGTGGAAAGCGGCAGATACACGCCCACCGCAAAAGGCAACGAGGAGACGCCGCACAGTTCCATTACAATCGCAATCGATACGCCTAAGAGCACCAGAACCCAAGGCAATTTTTGCTTCAAAATGCCGTCGGTTATCATGGCGAACATTTCCGCCTGCGGAGGATGGAATTTCATTACTTCCGTGCCGTCGTCGCGGCGGGAAAGTACGCCATTGATGCCCGGATCGACTAAATAGCGTATCTGTCCCTGATCGTCAACCAGATATTTTCCCGGCGGCATGCGTTCCGGGTTTCCCTCCACGGCATGCCAAACGTAATACAATTTTTTATCACTCGGCGCCTGTTCCTGCTTGGCGTGCTCTTGGAGATAAACCATATCCAGCGGCATTGCAGGCCGGGGGATGTTTCTGCTCGAATATACCGTGCCCGCCTGATTGAGAACCAGCAGGATTACGCCGATGACAAGAGCTGACGAAATCGTGCCCACGAGAATGCTCAATTGTTGATATTTCGGCGTTGAACCTACAAGGAAACCCGTTTTTAGATCCTGCGAAGTGGTGCCGCCGTTGGATGAAGCAATGCATACTACCGCGGCCACAGACAGGGCAATCAGCCGGTGCGAGGCGTCAGTCCAGCCCAGCACAAGGAAAATAAGGCAGGTCAATAGCAGCGTGGCGATGGTCATACCGGATATTGGATTAGATGACGAGCCGATTTCGCCCGTAAGCCGCGATGAAACAGTGACGAAAAGGAATCCAAAAAGCACCATGAGCACGGCCGCGCACAGATTAGTCCAATTCAAAAGCGCCGCCGACGTGAAACTGCCCCCGGCCTGGGGATCCAAACCCATAAAGATCCAAATAGCCAGAACCAACAGAATGGAGCCGACCAGCACGACCCAAAGACGAATGTCGCGATCGGTGCGTCGGACCGCACCACCGGCCGAACTCACAGCGCTTTTCATCTCGCGCAATCCGGAAACAAGAGAAGAAAAAATCAACGGCAATGCCCGGCAAAGGCTGATTATCCCGCCCATGGCCACGGCCCCGGCCCCAACGTATTTCACATACTTTTCGTAAATTTGATGGGCGTCCATCGAACTGATCAGTGTTGTGGCGGGGAACACAGCTTCTCCCAATTTATCGCCGAAAAATTTTATGGCCGGAATCAGAACGAAGGCCTGCAATATGCCACCCGCGATCATTATGCAGGAAATCCGCGTGCCGATAATGTAGCCCACGCCCAGAAGCGCAGGATCGGCGTCCATTGCGGGCGTGGCGCCTTGAAACCAATCGAGCGTCCGGCTTACGGAGTCCTTCCATAGTTTGAACGACCTCGTCAAAAACTGAAATATGAAGGCCAGACCGAATCCGATGAACACGGTTTTGGCGGTTGAACCGCCGGTTTCGCCGATCACGAGCACGTCGGCGCAGGCCGTGCCTTCGGGATATTTTAATGTTCCATGCTGTTTGACGATGAACGCCCGGCGAAGAGGGATCATCATCAAGATGCCCAACATACCTCCCAGGATCGCAACCACCATCACCCGGGTAATCTCCATCTCAAATCCAAGGATCATCACCGCGGGCATGGTGATGCCCACGCCAAAGGCGATCGATTCACCGGCCGAGCCGGTGGTCTGCACGATGTTGTTTTCCAAGATGGTTGCCCGGCGTACGCCGAACATTTTAGAAAAACCACGAAATAATGTAATCGCCAGCACCGCCACGGGAATCGAGGCCGAAATTGTCATGCCCGCCCTCAACACCAGATATAGCGAAGACGCCCCGAAGATGATCCCCAGCACAGCCCCGACTAGCACGGCCGACCAGGTGAACTCGGGTATGATTTTGTCGTCCGGGATATAAGGTTTATGGGCGGGAACGTTGGCCGCAGTTGTGCGAATGTTGGAAGGAGTAGGATTAGGCGGGGGATTAGGCATATAAACACCATTTGCTTGCAAAAACAGCGTAAAATACCGCCTAATTAAACGCGAAATGCCCCGATTAGACAAGGGCTATTATTATCGGGCGAATTATCGCAAAAAGACAATGGATTTTGCGCGATCAACGGTCGCGGCCGTATGAAATTTAGATCGCCGCCTATGACCTGGTCGCGGCCAGGGCCTTTTCGGCCAGTAGCTTGCCGGCCTGGCGGCACTGGTCCAAAATCTCCGGCGTGGGACGATATTTTGCCCGGATCGGCTCGTGGACTATCTCCCAGCCGATGTTGCGCAACTGCTGTTCCACGTTTTCCACGCCGCCTTTTCCCCAGCCGTACGAGCCGAAGGCAAAACAACATTTTCCCCGCGGCTTGAGCCCTTCCAGATAGCAGAGTGCAGCGGCGGCGGCCGGCATCATGTTGTGATTGAGTGTGGGCGAACCAAAGGCGATTGCGGCGGCATCTAGAACCTCGGTCGCCAACCGGGTAAGATTCGTGCGGCGAAGATGAATCAATTTCACCTGCACGCCGGTGAGCACCGCGCCCTCCAAGATGGCCTGAGCCATCGCGCCGGTGTTCTCCCACATGGTGTCGTAAACCACGAGCACCTTGGGCCGGGGCGTAAAGTCCATCCACTGCCGATAAGCGGCCAAAATCTCGCCGACGTGACGCCGCCAAATTACCCCATGGCTCGGGGCAATAATTTCAATATCCAAATCCTTGATTTTTTCCAGGCAGGCCTTCACCGATTTGCCGTATGGCATGATGATGTTCGCGTAATAAGTCTTGGCCTCTTCCATAACCGTGTCCAGCGGCGACTCGTCGTCGAACCGCTCCGCGCTGGCGTAGTGCTGGCCGAAAGCGTCCATGGAAAAAAGCAATTTTTCCTCCGGGACGTAAGTAAACATCGACTCCGGCCAGTGGACCATAGGCGTTTCGATGAAGCGGAGCGTTCGCCGCCCCAGCGAAATCGCGTCGCCGGTGGCGACGATCCGCATTTTCCAGGCGGATGTGTCGTAGTTTTCGGCGAGAATCTCGGCGCATTTTTTATCGCAGACCAGCTCAGCTCGGGTTGTTGCGGCCAGCACACGGGGCAACGCGCCGCTGTGATCCGGCTCGGCATGGTTGCAGACCACGTAATCTATTTTTTCCAAGGGGCAGAGGGCCAAGATTTTCCCCAGCAGGTCGTCGGCAAAAGGGGCTTTTACAGTGTCGATAAGAGCGGCCTTTTCATCGCGGACCAAATAGGCGTTATATGTTGAGCCGCGTTCGGAGTCGTAACTATGAAAATCGCGGATCGTCCAGTCAACATAACCCACCCAGTCGATGTTTTCGCGAAGCGTGATGTTCATAGGCTGGAGGCAGGAGACCGGAGGCTAGTACACCACCACGGCTAATTTTGTGATTCAGTTGGGGCGATAGTTGTACTGTCGCCCCGGGCTGGCAGTACAACTGCCAGCCCAACATCCACATATTTAATTGTGGCTGTGTAATAGGGGTATGCAACTGTAAACTGCGCACGGTAAACTGAAAATCTACTCTTCTAAACGCATCTCATATCCTAAAGAATTCACGGCGGCGGTCAACTGCTGGGGATCGAGATGCTCACCGGTCACCACCGCCCGGCCTTTTTTCAGATCTACTTCCGCCTTTTGCACCTCGGGAAATTCGCGAATCGTGCGGGCAACCGTTTCCGCACAATGTGCGCAGGTCATGCCCGTGACGGCGAATTCCAGGCGTTGGGGGCCCGAGCCGGTCGAATCCGCCGCTTTGCCCGAACCCGGCACGTCGGAATCGTCGTCCAAGACCAAGCCGGCTTCTTTGCGGGGCAAACGAAAATACGAAAAGCCGATTACCGCCAAAAGCACGAGGGCCCAAAAGGCCGAGATCCAGCCGCCTTCGTGCGTGTGCGGATGGACGTGGCTGTCGAGCTGAGGCAAGGCATATGGAACAAAAGAAAAAATCCAATCTAACAAGAGCCCGCAGCCGACGGCGCTGACGACGATGGTTATTAAATATAAAATGGATGTCCGCCGGCCCATCAATTTCCAAGTCGTGGTGATGGTGGCGGCGTTGGTGGCCGGCCCGGAGATCAAAAACGCCAAGGCCGCGCCGGGTGAAGCGCCCAAGTGGATCAGGCCGGCGGCGATAGGGATCGAAGCCGCGGCACAGACGTAAATCGGCACGCCGATGGCCATCATTATCAGGATCGAGCCGATACCTCCGCCCAGATACGCCCGCCAGGAATCGCCGGGAATAAAAACGCCAATCGCCCCGGCCACGATTACGCCCAAAAGCAGCGCGGCGCCGATATCGCGTGGCAGGGTCATAAATCCGTAATGCAAGGACCGCCAAACAAAATTGTGCGACTGCTTGTCGGCGCAGCAGGGTTCATTGCAGGCACGGCTGTTTCCGCCTGCGGAATCTTCCCCGCCGTCTTGTTCGCCGAAAAGTTGAACCAATCCCCCGCCGATCAGGCCGGTAATAAAGGCGGCGATCGGCCGGAACACGGCGAATACAGGTCCCAAAAGCGCGTAGGTAATGGCGATGCTGTCCACGCCGGTTTGCGGAGTGGAAAGCAGAAAGGACGTGGTGGCCGCCCGGCTGGCCCCGTGCCGTCGGATCGAGGCGGCAACAGGTATCACCCCGCAGGAACAAAGCGGCAATGGCACGCCCAACAGCGCCGCCTTGATCACGGGCCCAAAACCGCGCCGGCCCAAGTGCCGCTCAATCCACTCCGGCGAGAAACATACCGATAATATCCCCGCCGCCAGGAACCCGAATAACAAATACGGCGCCATCTGGCCCAACACCAGCCAACTTGCAGACACAACTTTTACAAAGACGTCGATCATGAAAAGAGTTATCAGCCTTATGAGGTCCCCACACGGGAGCGTGGGAACCAGTTGGAAATGTCGATCATGAATGTTTTGCCAGATACTGTGCCACGCCCTCGGCCGTGGGTTTCATGGCTTCTTCGCCTTCGTGCCAATTGGCCGGGCAGACGTCGCCGTGCTGTTCGTGGAACTGGAGGGCGTCAAGGGTGCGCAGGGCCTCGTCCACGCTGCGGCCGATGGGCAAATCGTTAATCAGCGCGTGTCGAACTTTTCCCTCTTTGTCGATGAGGAACAGCCCGCGCAGGGCAACGCCGCCTTCCAAAAGCACGCCGTAATCCCTGGAAATGCTCTTGGTAAGGTCCGAGATCAATGGATAACGGATCTGGCCTATGCCGCCTTCTTTGCGGGGCGTGTTTTTCCACGCCAGGTGGGTAAAATGCGAATCCACGCTTGCGCCGAGCACCTGGGCGTTCTTCCGCTGGAATTTGTCCAGAGCGGCGTCAAAGGCGATGATTTCCGAGGGGCAAACAAAGGTGAAATCCAAGGGATAGAAAAACAAGATCACGTACTTGCCGCGATACGACGAAAGTTTCAGCTCCTTGAAAGAGTTGTCCGGCATCACGGCAGTGGCGGTAAAATCAGGGGCCTCTTTGGTCACTAAAGTACACATTTTTATTTTCCTCCAGTATTTTTTGGAACAATAGTCCGACAACAAGCCGCAATTGATTATATTATGGCGGGGAAGTCAACCCGCCGCGGAGCCGCAAAGGACGCCAAGAATTCCGTCCTGTTTCCAAGAACAAAACTCTTTGGATACGGCGTCACCTGTTCAATTTGCAATTTGAAATTTGGCAATTGCCAATTTGCGATAAACTATGTCGCAGCCGGGGCAGGGGAGGGGGCCGCGCCCCTTTGGCCGAGCTGCTGGTCGATCATGTACAAGCCCGTGCCGTCGCCGCCCACGAGCTTCAGTTGGTCAACAATGGTCCGCGCGTTGGACTCCTCCTCGACTTGTTCCTTGACGAACCATTCCAGGAAATCGTGCGAGGCGTGATCTTTCTCGGCATAAGCCAGATTCGACAAATCATTAATCAAACCCGTAACCTTTTGTTCGTGCTTCAAGGCGTCTTCAAACACGTCCAGGGGCGACTTCCATTCGGTCTTGGGGGCCTCGATCTGGGTCAACGTCACCCGGCCGTCGCGGTCGTTTATGAAATTGAAGAATTTCATGGCATGACCGAGCTCTTCTCCGGCCTGAACTCGCATCCATTGCGCCATGCCCTTGAAACTTTCGGCCTCGAAATACGCCGACATTGATAAATACAGATATTCCGAAAACAATTCAGCGTTGATTTGCTTGTTTAAGGCTTCCTGAATTTTCGGATTCAACATGGACATTCTCCTTTTAAAAAATATTGCTTTATCCCAGATATACGGCAATTTACAAATTCCTTGCGTTGGTCCGACGAACAAACCGCCGCCCCAATATAAAAGTGCCGTTGACAAAATGGGATCTGGCTCCCTTTATGAAGCCGGTCCATGTGCAAGTTTACGTCATCGGGAGCCAGTCCCCATTTTGTCAACAACTCAAAAAATCAACGTGGCGAACCAAGACATAAGTTTGAGAACATTACAGGATTTCATTTCTTTTGGCGACGCCTGCATTTCGGACAGACCCCAAAAATCTCCGAGCGGCGGCCGAGAACTTCATAGCCGCACCAATCTTCCTTCCCTTCCTCTGCAGGTACAAGGGGGGGGCCCGGGGCGTCATCAATCCTCATGCAACATATACATCGCAAATGGTCGTGGTCCTCCATGTTTCCGTCGTAACGCGCCTCGGTGGCGCCAAAATCCAATTTCCGAATCAATCCCATCTGGTTTAGCAACTCCAAGTTGCGATACACCGTTCCCAGGCTGATTTTCGGCATCCTTCGCCGTACGATGGCGTAAAGCTTTGCCGCCGTGGGATGCGTCCTGAGCTTCCCGAGTTCTTCCAAAATCAGTTTTCGCTGCCGGGTGTTGCGGTGCACATTGCTGCTCATGGGTGCGTCATTATTTTCGCCAATTAACTCTACTAGTTATTATTACTGATAATTTTTAAAGTCAAGGCTTATGCGGGCTACTTTTTTGAAAAAAAATATTGGTTGCCGCACCACCAAGCAGGGGGGGTCAGCCGATTTCGATCTTGTTGATCTTAACCTGGGTATAAAGCTGGCGATGGCCGGTTTTGCGGCGCGAGTTTTTGCGGCGACGGAATTTTTGCACCACCAGTTTCGGACCCTTGGTAAAGGCCACGATTTCGCCCGTGACACTGGCCTTTTTCAGCACCGGTTTGCCGACCTTAAGCCCCTCGTCGTCGCGAAAGGCCAATACCCGGTCAAATGTGACTTGGTCGCCGGTCGAGGCCTCGCGCAGATCGATATCCAGAATTTGCCCTTCTTCTACTTTAAATTGGCGTCCGCCGTCCGAAATGATTGCGTACATAATGGCATTGTCCTACAGTAATCTGCTAATTGGTAAAGTCACTAGTTTACTCGCCCAGGCCCACTTTTTACAAGTCCCGGCATAAAAAGTTCGAGTTTTAACGCTTGACTGACCGATGCTAATGTTCCATAATGGTATTGTAATAGAACCATTATGGTTCCTCCATGGTAATGGCACAAATATGTCTAATATAACGGTCAAAAACATTCCGGATGGTCTATATGAACAACTGCGCCAATCGGCCGCCGCCAATCATCGCAGCATCAACAGCGAGATCATCGTCTGCATCGAAAAGGCCATTCACAATCGGAAAAACGAAGTGGAAACCATCTTGGCCGATGCCCGCAGGTTGCGAGAACGGATAGGCAGGCTTTCAATCAGCGATGAAGAGTTCACGGAGGCCAAAAGGGCGGGTCGGCCATGATCGTCGTTGATTCAAACGTCATTGGTTATCTGTTTCTGAAGAATGGGAAAACGGCCCTGGCGGAGTCGGCTCTGGAAAAAGACCCGACATGGATCTGTCCTCTCTTATGGCGCAGCGAAATCCGAAATGTCTTATCGCTTTACGTGCGAAAAGGACTAATTACGCTGGACGACGCACAAGCTGTAATCGAACAAGCGTTGAAGCTGATGGCAGGCCATGAACAGGACGTAAACTCCTCTGACGTGCTGAAGCTCGCCGCGGAAAGCACCTGCTCGGCATACGATTGCGAGTTCGTTGCATTAGCCAAAGACTTGGGCGTGTCTCTTGTCACCGTAGACAAGCAAATCCTGTCGCAATTCGCCTACGTGGCAGTCGCACTGGAAAAATACGTGGGGTAGATTAAGTCCGACCCACGTGGCTGCCTACGGCAGTCGTAGGTCATGCACGTCGTGAATGACTATTTACAGGCGATCATTCCAAGACTGTCGGGCACATAGTGCTTGTCCTACCGCTGACCTACCGCGGGCAGTGGCGGTCTAGGAAATCTGCGGCGGTTTTTTGGGCCTCGCGCGAACGGCGGTTGAGCCAGAAGCCCAGGTGCGAGCCTTCCTCGATCCAGAATCGCTCGCAGTTCGGGATGTGTTCGTAGGCATACACGCCGTCGTAGAATTTCACGTCCGCGTCGTGCGTGCCGTGGATAATCAGGCTGGGACAGCGAATCCGTTCCACAGGCAGATGCGTGAGCAGACGAAATTGCTGCATGTCGTTTTCAGTGCCGCCCTTGCGCGGGGCGTAAGGGCTCATGGTGGCCATAAAGGCCTTCATAAAGGCGATGCCGTCGGGCAGCTTCATGGCGTCGTCGATGTGCTCGCGGATTTGTTTTTTCGTCAGATAAGCTTCCGCTTTGAAAATTTCCTGGAGGAAAATCTGCGGCCGGACTTTGCCGATCATCTTCAGGATTTTCTGGCCAAGGTTGCTTAGGAAAAGGGCCTGGGTTATCGGTTCGGCGGTTTCAGGCATGTCGTAATAGCCGCTCACGCTGTCGATTGCTACCAGGGCCCAGACCCGGTCGGGATGGCGGATGGCGAACATGTAGCCGGGCGGCCCGCCTGCCGAGGCGGCGACAACGGCGACATTATCGATACCCAGTTTATCCAGCAAGGCGGCGAACAAATCGGCCTGCTCTTCGATGGTTTTGCCGCTTTCCAAGGGCGTGCCCAAGTAGCCCGGCCGCGACGGGCAGAGAAGCCGATATTTATTCTCGTCCACCCAAGCGACCATTACCCGGGCCTGATCCAATCCGCCGATGCCCCCGTGCGAGGCCAAGACTACGGGATTTTTGCCGTCGCTTAAATGATACTCGACCTTGCCCAGATCCGTATCCACGACCCGAGGCACGACAAATACATTCGGAAGAACTTCTATTCGCCGATCCATGTCAATTTTTCCCCAGTTTCACCTCCCGTTCTTCATTGTCGCGGCAATCGATGGCAAGATGTTCCGGGGGGACGCCTTTGGCGGGAAGGACGTGGACCGCCATTTTCCCGTGTTCTTCCAGTCGGGCAAGTTCATGGCGCTTGCGATTGTTCAGATAATCGGCCACCTCCTCGGCCACAGTAATGGAGACCTTGGCGATTTGCGGGCGTTGTCCGGCCAGTATCAGCAGGCGGATCACTTCCAGGGCCATGCTTTCCGGAGTTTTGACCATGCCCGTGCCGTTGCAACTGGGGCATTGGGCGTATGCGCTGAGCTTGGGATTGGTGCGCACGCGTTGGCGAGTCATTTCGATGAGTCCGAAGGGGCTGGTGCGGAGGATTTTGGTACGCGCCCGATCTCGTTTTACGGCGTCCCTTAATGCCCGTTCCACGCCCCGGCGGTGTTTTTCCTTGCGCATGTCGATAAAGTCGTTGACGATCACGCCGCCCAGGTCGCGGAGCCGGATTTGCCGGGCGATTTCCTTGGCGGCCATGAGATTTATCTGGTGGGCGGTGTCTTCGGCCGAGCCTTCAGCGCGAAAACTGCCGGAGTTGACGTCAATGGCCACCAGGGCCTCGGTCTGGTCGATGACGATCGAACCGCCGGACTTCAACGGCACTGCGCGGCGGTGGATTTTGGCAATTTCTTCGTCCAGGTTGTATTTATAGAAAAGCGGCTCTTTTCCCTCGAACAGTTGCAGGCGGTTGACGTAGCGGGGCATCACCAGTTGCAAAAATTCCTTGGCCCGCTCGTAGGCCTTTGGCTCGTCGATGTAAATCGTATCCACGTCCGTGGTGAAGATATCGCGGATGGTGCGGATGATCATGTCGTTTTCTTCGTAAATATCGACGGGGCCGGGGAGTTTGCGGATCCTGCGCACGATGACTTTCCACAGCCTTAGCAGGTAGGCCAGGTCGCGTGAAAGCTCGCGCTTGGTGCGGTCGGAGCCGGCGGTGCGGACGATGAAACCCAGGCCCTTGGGCGGATTCAGCTCGTACATTATGTCGCGCAAGCGGCGGCGCAGGTCTTCATCCTCGATTTTCCGCGACACGCCGATGCGCCCCAGGGCGGGCATGAGCACCAGGTACCGGCCGGGAATGCTGATGTAAGTGGAAAGCGTGGGCCCCTTGCTGCCGATGCCCTCCTTGATCACTTGCACCAGCAATTCATCGCCGCGGCGGAGGATGTCCTGGATGGGCGGCTTGAAGCGCGGGCGGCTGCTGGGATAAAACTGCTTGCGCGGGATGAATCGCCGGATGGTTTTTCGTCGTCGAATTCGGTTGTGTCGGCCCAGGCGTTGCCGCCGTCGCCGCGGCGCGGCCCGCGCCTGGTGTCGCCGCCGTCAAAGGGTTTTTCTGGATCGTAGCCGCCCTGGCGGAAATACTGGGGCTCGACGTCGCTGACGTGCAAAAAGCCGTTCCGCCCCACGCCGAAATCGACGAACGCGGCCTGAATGCTGGGCTCCAGGTTGACCACCACGCCTTTATAGATGTTGCCTACGTAATTATCTTGCCCCGTGCGTTCGATATAGAGTTCTTCGAGCACTCCGTCTTCTACTACCGCGATGCGGCATTCCTCGGGTTGTGAAACATTGATCAACATTTCCTGCTTCATAAATATTCTTTCTGATTCGGCAAAACCGGCGAGTACGCAATTGCTCCAGTAGGGTGCGTAAAACGCACCCTGAAAGGCTCCGCCCCCTGGTGTCGCGGTGCGTTTCACGCACCCTGCACAAGGTCGCGGCCCCGCCGCACATTTCGGCGCCCGTCAGGTATCCAACTCCACCGCGGTGCGCGTAAGATGCACGCCGCGCGATTCCAGATCCTGCAATCCCAATGCGGCCAGAACGTCGCGAGGGCCGGCGCAGCCTTCCTGCTTGACCTTCAAGCGCATGTTCAGCACGCCTTGGCCAAAGGACAATTCCTCCAGCACGGCTCGCAGATCGACGTGCGATCGGCCGCCGGTGCGCGTGATCGTCAGAGACGATTGGGCCATCAAGCGGTCGATCCGCTCGCCC
This sequence comes from Pirellulales bacterium, assembly GCA_963838495.1. Classification (GTDB taxonomy): domain Bacteria; phylum Planctomycetota; class Planctomycetia; order Pirellulales; family Thermoguttaceae; genus JBEKIK01. The sequence continues at coordinate 596,334 of CAWIRC010000004.1, forward strand.
AGGCTTTGATCCAGAGGTGGCGGAATCGGCGCCTGATAGGATGCGCTGCGGGCATGGGCCTTTTTTGCCCCCGCGCGAGGATTTCCGCCATTAGCGGCGTCAAGCCTCGCGGGGCTTGAGATTTCAGCCGCATGAGCAGTTCCTCGGCGCCTAGGCAAACGGTAATTTCGAGTTCCATGACTTCGTCCGCGCCTTCCATACCCACCGCCAAGGGCAAGGGAAAATTCATCCGCGGTTTGGGATGAAAACCCTGGCTCATGCCCAGCGGCACGGAGGCGCGGCGAAAAAGCCGCTCGAAACACCGCATCAGGTCGCGATGCCCAATCAGTCGCAGGTCGCCCTGCTTGCAAAAGCGAATGCGTACTCGTAATCGAACCATCCGTTCGAGTTTCCCGCCGCTGCCGAAGCGATCGGGGAACCATTGTTAAGCCCGGCCGCCACAGGCGGCGACCAAGGCCGGTAAATATTTCATTGTTAATTCTTATTGCGCCGCGCCGGGCGAAATTTTCTTCAATTCTTCGTTAAGGAAGCTTTTGATCTCCCTGGCGTTCTCCATGGACAGTGCCTTGTCGGCAACCGCCGTGCATCGATCCAAGGTCACGTGGCGAATGACGTTCTTGATTTCCGGGATGGCGCTGGGCGCGACGCTGAAGCGCCTTAGTCCCAGCCCCAGAAGCAGCATGGTGTAAGTCGTGCTGCCGCTCATTTGTCCGCACATATTGATCGGCACGTTTTTCCGTGCGGCGGCCTGGATGGCCATAATGATCAATTTCAACACGGCCGGATCGCCGGCGTTGTACAACTGCACGACGTCTTTGTTGCTGCGGTTGACCGCCAAGGTGTATTGTATCAGGTCGTTGGTGCCCAGGCTGAGGAAATCCACTTCTTCGGCGAAATGATCGAGCATTATCACGGCGGCGGGAACCTCGACCATCATGCCGATGGGCACGTCGCGGTTGAAAGGCACGCCGTGCTCTTCCAGGTCCTCCATCACGTCGGCAAGCACCATTTTCGCTTGCCGCAGTTCCAGGAGCGTGGAAATCAGCGGGAACATGATCTGCAAATTGCCCGAGGCGCTGGCCCGAAGCGCCGCCCGGAGCTGGGTGCGAAACATGGGTATATTCCTCAAAGCCAGGCGGATGCTGCGCAGCCCGAGAAAGGGGTTGCGCGATTCGTCCGGGGCTGGCCCTTGCGATATTTTGTCGGCCCCCATGTCGAAGGTGCGGATCGTAACCGGCCGGTCGCCCATGGCCTTCACCACCCGCAAATACGCCTCGAAATGGACTTCTTCGGTGGGCTCGGTTTCGCTGCCGAGATAAAGGAACTCGGTGCGGTACAGGCCCACGCCGTCGGCGCCGCGGTCCACGCAATGCTCGACTTCATAAGGAAATTCGATGTTGCCCAGGATCTGAATCCGCTGGCCGTCCATGGTTTCGGCGGGCAGATCGCGGAGCGGCTCCAGCTTGGCGGCCATGGACCGCAATTCCTCGGCCTCGTGGCGGTAGCGGGCAAGGGTTTCCTCGTCGGGCTGGAGGATCACCAGGCCCTTGTCGCCGTCGATGATCACCAGTTCCCCGCCGGAGACTTCCGCCAGGAACGGGCCTGTGCCCACCACGGCCGGGATTTCCAGGGCTTCGGCCACGATCGCCGTGTGGCTGCCCGGCCCGCCGATCTCGGTGACGAAGCCGCGCACGAAATTCCGGTCCAGGTTGGACGTTTCGCTGGGTGTAAGGTTATGTGCCAGCACGAGGACCGGCGAACTAAGATGCGTAATTCCTTCCCGGCGGTGGCCGAGAAGATGGCGCAGGAGCCGCTTTTCGATGTCGAAAATGTCGGTTGCCCGCTCGGCCAGGTAGGAACCTTCCACCTTTTGGAACACCTGGGCGTGCCGGCGCAAGGTGCGGCTGACGGCGTATTCCGGCGAGTAGTGGCGCTGGCCGATCATCTCTTCCAATTCGCTCCGCAGCTGGACGCTTTGCAGCATTTGCAGATGGGCCTCGAAAATGGCCGCCGTACTGCTCGCCCAGTTCCAGGGCCACGGCGTCTCTGTGTCGCGATATCTCGGCGGCGGAAGCGGCAATGGCTTTTTCCAGCCGCTCCAGTTCGTCGACCACGGTGTCGCGGGTGACGAAGCGGCGGGGAATGCGGAATCCCTCGTTGTCCATCACCAGCGCCTCGCCTATGGCCACTCCCGGCGAAACGGCAATTCCTTGTAACTTAAGCATCGATGGATAAGTCTCTATTTATTCTCTTCTTCCAATTTATTTACGGGCCTCACAGCCGCGGCCAGCACCATTTCGTCTCCGGTAAACAACGGCTCAAGGGCGTCCAGCACTTCTGACGCGTCCGGCCCGGTCGCTTCCAATGTCACACTCGCCCCTTTTTGGGCGGCCAACGCAAGCATGTCCAATACATCGGTCCCACTGGCTCGGTGGAATTGACTGATAATCTCCACTCGGGATTTAGACCTGCGGACAATGGCTGAAATGGCGGAAGCCGTACGCAAGTGAACTCCTGCCGGATCGGTAACGACCACGGTTCGGGTGTCTTTTTGCTCGGACATGTCTCGGTCAGGGCCCAAACTGGTTGTTGTCGGCTTCGTTAAGTAGTTGTTTGATATCCTCCGCGGTTTTGGCCTGCTTGAGAAAGCGGCAAAATGTGTCATCGCGCAACTGGCGAGATATGTTTTCCAACGCCCGGAGGTGATCGCCGGGCCTGTCGGGCGGCGAAATCAACAAAAAAAACAAGTTCACCTTTTCCCCGTCAAGGCTGGCGAAATCCACGCCCTGCCGGCTTACGGCCACCGCGCCCAGCAAGTGGTCCGCGCTGGGATGCTTGGTGTGAGGCACCGCCACTCCGCGGCCAATGCCGGTGCTGCCAAGTTCTTCTCGCTTGAGAATGGCCTTGACAATGCTATCTTTTTCAGTTGAGACGATTTTCCCCGCGTCAAGCAGGGCCTGGACTATTTCCCGAATGGCCCCTTCCTTGTCTTTCGCCTCCAGATCGGCGCGAATGGCCTCGGGACAGACAAAGTCGGCAAACTTCATGCACGTATTCTCCGTTAACGCTGGGGCGATAGTTCAACTCTCGCCACAACACAAATAAACATTATCAATCAGCTTCTTGAAAACCGCCGGCCAGTTCCTGCTGCCGGTGCCCGGCATTACGGTGCCGGTCTTGAACCTTGCCCTTATGTTTGCGTAATTGTTGTTCTATTTTTTCGACCGCCTGCTCTACTGAGCCCAGTAGATTGTCTGACATGGTAGATGCCAGAAAGTCTGGCTTGTGCTTGGCCGAAACTTTCAAGTCGACCCGGAGCATCTCGCTGTGTTCCAAGTCCAAAGTCAACTCGATCGCCGAGATGCGGTCGTAAATTCGCGGCAATTTTTCCAATTTTTCTCTGATTCTCTCCTGGGTCTCCTCACTGATATGCCCGTGCCGCGTGGAAATATTGATCTGTACCAAGTGAACTCCTTTCTTGGATCACACCGCATCGATATCAGAATTAGAGTAGATTTCCATTATTTTACCCTGTACTCATCCAAGGCACAAACTCAACAAATATCTCCCTTCTACATTAGGAAAGGCGCCCAAAGGGCGCCTGGGGCGAGGGCCTTCCTCTCATCGTCAAACTCCGCTCCTTCTATTGCCCATGCACAAACAACTATTTATCCCAGTCTAGCTTTTCGTGCAATTGCCGTAAGGGGGATTGAATGGGGGGTAGTCGGGAAACATTATTATATTAGCCGGAAACAATATTATATTACTAACTTTATGCAAATTGCCAAGTTAGAGCGCGCCATCACCTAAAATTGACGATTCTCTTCTACCACCATCAGCGGGTTGGGATCAAGAAATTTCAGGCCCAGATTTTTTAATATGATCGCTTTTTCACATGCCACATACAAGCGGCTAGGTATTATGGTCCGAGATCGGCGATGGAAGTGGGGCGGTTTTTTCGCAAGACATTGCCCCTTACTCCTCCGCTGTTTTAAAGCGAATTTCATTGGCCTTTAGGCGCTGCCTCCAGATTTGAACCGACTGTTGCCGCCTGGATTGTTGAGTTTGCTCGGGCTGATACAGAAGCGACTTGCCGGTAATATCTTTCAGGTTCCAAAAACTCAGCACGCGGAGGGCCAAATTATCGTCGGCCAGAAAATTGACCAGTTTTTCATCCTCGCCCGATTCGAGATTTTTGTTGTTGTAGCCCCAAAGCATCCGATACATGTCGGCCGCATCGTGTGGATAACGATTTCCCAGGGCTTTGCGCACAGCGGCGGCCGTTTCCGCATCGCGGCCAACGGCCTCGCGGAGCTGATCGACGCAGTTGTCCCAATCGTTTTTGTACTCCGAATTATTCAATAATATCACCAGGGGATCGAAATAATTTAGGTAAGCCAGGCAACGCATCGCCAGCAAACGCACCTCTTTTCGCCGGTCTTCGGCCAATTCCTTTAATACCAACAGCACTGTCCGATCATTCTTCGCTGCCAGAAGCTCTTTGGCTATCACCGGCGCGGCCAATTGATCCAACTGGCTTATCGCTTCGGAGGAACCCGCCCATTTGGGAACATCTTTTAGCGTCGCCAATTCCGGCGCCGATTGACCCTCGATTTTCAGTCGAGCGGGGGCGGCGATTTCCAGGGTCTTTTGGCCCTTTTCATCCCAAAGAACGCGTCCGGCGGTGACCAAAAATTCGACGGTAATATGTGCGGGCTCGGTTTCCGGGTTAGCGCCCGGGACATGGATGTTCCGCACTTCGATGGCCACAACCGTATCGGGATCCGTTTCTTTACCGGCATTGAAAGTTATTACTCCGCTCCTATCGCCGGTTATAATGCGCAGCCGCGTGTCCGAATTGGCCAAAGGCGTGGCCACAATCCGCCCAAAGCGGATTTTTATACCTGCCGGTTCTTTTGCGATTGCAGGCAGCAGTTCCAGTTCTGTGCCGCCAAGCACGCGTAATTTGATCCCTGCGGCGAGGTTAATATCGGGTCTATAGGTAGGCAAGGCAAGTAGTTGCTCGCCGCCGGATAGCAATTCTTTGCTTGCCACGCGCTGCCAATCGGTGTCCAGGCCCGAATTTCCCAACAAAATCTGATCTTCAGATACGTAGCGGCCCAGACGATCGGAATTGGGTGGAGAGGCCTTTTCTTCGGGCGATTTTGCACCGCTTGGAATCGCCGTATTTTCAGCCAGTTCATCGCCCCGGGGTTGTTTAGGCGTTTCAGCGGATTCTTTAGAAGCGGTATCCTGGCTTTGTACAACTTCGGTCTTAAGAACAGGGCCTGATTGGCCGCCGGTTCCAGATTCAAGACCCGATCCTTTAGCGCCGGTCTCGGTCGCGGGCTCCGACTGCTCGGTGGTTTTTTCCGGTGTAGACGCCTTTTCAGCGCTGCCTGGAGAAGGCTCTGCGGACGTCGGTTCGGCGCCGGATGGTTTTGCGGTCTCAGCCGCCTTGGATGCGGCAGCCAAGGCTTTGGCGGTGGATTCCAGGGAAGATTTTGGTTCCGGGCCCTTGGCTTTATTTTCAGGCTTTGCCTTGGCTGAAGCGTCCGATGCGGTTTTTATCGGCTGGGCGGCGGCCTTTTCCGTTTCTACTGCAACTTGTTTATTGTCTTTCACTATTCCTAAACCGACCAGCATGTTTCCCATCGTCGTGCCGGGTTCGAAACTCCCTAAGGCTTTTAGCAAAATTACCAACAGACACACAGCCACAATGCTGGCGGTGGCGATAGATACCCAGCGATATTTATTGGTTGGTTCCCGTAGATATTCGGGAATGGTGGGTTTGGACCGCGCTTTTCGCTCCGCTTCGGGATCTGTGCTGGAAGTTGAAAGGCCGGCCAGGGGCGGAGGAACAACTATCTCAGTTTGCGAGTCTGATGGAATGGCGTCATCGGCCATGGATCGGTCGAATTGGGCCCGAATATCATACATCCGCTGCCGGCTGGCGGGCTCGATCTCCGCGGGTTCTCCCAGCACCAAGGTCAAGATCTGATGGCAGGCCGAGACTTCGGCCAGATGGACGTCGGAATCCAGACAAATCTTTTCAAATTCCGTTACCTTTTCCGGAGGAAGCGTATTGTCGAGATATTCCGCCATGGCATTGGGTCCCAGCCCCTGGCCCGGAGACGCCGAGTCCGGAGCGGCAACGCTCGGTCGGCGCGATAGATCCCGGATGCGATGGATCAGGTCGGAAGCAAACGTGCTCTCTTCAATTTTTTTGCCGATATCTTGGGCGTCCTCGGGCTCGAGAATGCCGTCCAGATAGGCCAACATGGTTCGGAGTGTAAGCCGCATGGAAAAGCCTTTTTCAAATGAGGATGGGATACTAGCCCCACTTAATAACTAGACGTCATTTCCCTGGAGCCTTTATCTATCTATAATTAGTGACCGAATAATAGTGGATACCGTGCATTTTCTTGGGATTTTTTAGGAAATATTTGGCAAATTGGGTAGACGACTTAAGATATTCGGATTTTTGTGAAAACCGATCTGTAGTTCATAAAAAAAACCCTTACCGGCTGTTGACGTTGTTTTGTTAACACGTTATGATTTGAGATTTCCCGCATTATAGGCGGCAGTTATTTGGCAATTGGGAATTGAATTAAGGCGGAGGGTGTCCGTGGCCGGCCAGACAAACGAAATAATTCGCATACGCATGGAAGCCTACGATCACGCTATTCTGGATCAGTGTGCGATGGATATAGTCGACACGGCCAAGCGGACCGACTCCGTGGTCCACGGTCCAATTCCCTTGCCCACGCGCATCGAACGATACACGGTGCAATCCAGTCCGCACGTGGACAAAAAAGCCCGGCAGCAGTTCGAGATCCGCACCCACAAACGGCTGATCGACATCATGCAGGCCACGGCCAAGACGATCGAAGCCCTGAACAAATTGAACCTGCCGGCCGGAGTGGACATTAAAATCAAGGCCACAAGCAGACATTAAAAAAACATTATGACCTGGAAGCTTGACGGGTAATACCGACAATGGGCCGGTTGTTCCCGTCATGCGAGCAGCAAAAGGCAAAAACGATGGCACTTGGACTACTCGGCCGCAAGGTCGGGATGACTCAGATTTTCGACCCAACCGGAGAAGTAATTCCGGTCACGGTCATTCAGGCCGGACCATGCCACGTCATCCAAATCAAAACGGAAGGCCAGGACGGGTACGAAGCCGTGCAGGTGGGTTATTTGGATAAGCCCCGTCGTCTTGCCTCTCGTAGCGCTCGCGGACATGTCGCCAGGCTGGAAAGCAAAACTCAAAAACGCCTCGCAGCAGCCGGACTACAAAGCGCCGCCAAAGCCGACTGCGAACCCAAGCGGTTCATTCGCGAATTCCGGGTCAAAGGCGACGGCTATCAGGTCGGCCAGGAATTAAAGGTCGACATCTTCGAAAAAATCAAGGCCGTCGACGTCATCGGCACTTCCAAGGGGCGCGGCACCGCGGGCGTGATGAAACGCCACAATTTCCGCGGGCAACGAGCCTCGCACGGCGTGAAAAAAGTGCACCGGCATGCCGGCTCCATCGGCTGCAACACCGATCCGCACCACGTTTTTAAGGGCCATCGCATGGCCGGCCATTACGGCCACGAACGCTGCACCGTGCGGAATCTGAAGGTAATAAAAATCGATTTGGAAAATAACCTGCTTGTCGTCCGCGGCGCCGTGCCAGGCCCCAACGGCGGCTATTTAATGATTCGCGAAACAAACAAATTAGGGATCGAGAAAAAAATTAAGGAAAATAAATAACCGGGGGGTCAGAGACCGCCGAAAAGATTTTTAGAACAATTGTAGAACTTTTTCCGGCGGTTGTTAGCCGCCGGTTATTGTGAAGATCAAACATTTCAGGAAAAAGGTATGGCCAGTTTGCCCATATACGATCGCAGCGGAGCGGAGGTCGGCAAGTACGAGATTGATCCGGCCGAACTGGCTCCGCGCATCAGCAAGCAATTGCTGCACGACGTGGTGGTCATGTACCAGGCAAACCGGCGCCAGGGCACGGCAAAGACAAAGAGGCCGTTCGGAAGTGGCCGGCACGACGAAGAAGATGTATCGGCAGAAGGGCACGGGCAACGCCCGGGCCGGCTCGCGCCGTAGCGGCATTCGACGGGGCGGCGGCGACATCCACCCCCGCCTGCCCCGCGATTGGTCGTACCGGCTGCCGAAAAAGGCGATCCGGCTGGCCACGCGCATGGCCATGGCCTCGAAGATCGCCGAAAACGAGGTGACGCTGATCGACAAACTATCCTTCGCCCAGCCCAAAACCAAGGAAATGGCCGGGATCCTCAAGGCATTGAAACTTGGCGGTCAGAGCCTGTTGGTGGCAGTCGAGGATTACGATATAAACGTGTACAAGAGCATCCGCAACATCGAAAATGTATCGGTCCTTCCGGTGGCTGAACTGAATGCCCTGAGCGTGCTAAAACCCGACCGGCTGCTTATGACTACCGCGGCCATGGACGCCCTGCGCAACAAGGCCGCCGATAAACAAACGGCATAAAAGTGAATAAAAGCAAAGAATTTTAACTGCATTCAGCTATCAGCCGTCAGCTTTCAACTAGAGAATTGAGGCTGATTGCTGATTGCTGATTGCTTAGGATTAGTGCGATGGCCCGAGACATCACCAAAAGCAAACTGACCCTGGAGCCGCAGCCAGATAATTTTCCGGCCGCTGGTGACTGAAAAAGGCATGCACAAGGCGAACCGCTGCAACGCATACGCCTTCGAGGTCAACCGGCTGGCCGGAAAAGAGGATATTCGCCGAGCGGTGGAAGAACTCTTCGACGTCAAGGTGTTGCACGTAAACACGCAGAACCGCAAGGGCAAGCCGCGCAAGACCCGCTTCCGCGGCGGACAGACCAAGGCCTGGAAAAAGGCCATCGTTACATTGGATACGGAACACAGGATTAATTTCTTCTAAATAAGCTATCAGCAGTCAGCGGTCAGCTATCAGCAGGCTGAACGCTGAGAGCTGAAGGCTGAAAGCTTTATAACCATGGGAATTCGCCGATACAATCCGACTACGCCAGGACGCCGCGGGGCCACGGTGAGCGACTTTGCCGAACTGACGCCGGGCGCCAAGCCGCTGAAGAGCCTGATGATCCCGAAACGCAAAAAGGGCGGGCGGAACAACCAGGGCGTGATCACCTCGCGCCACCGCGGAGGCGGGCACAAGCGCCATTTCCGCCTGATCGATTTCCGCCGCAACAAGGACGACATTCCCGCTGTGGTCAACTCGATCCAGTACGATCCCAACCGCAGCGCGCGGATCGCCCTGCTGCACTATGCCGACGGCGAAAAGCGCTACATCTTAGCCCCGGAAGGATTGAAGGAGGGCGACAAGGTCCAGAGCGGGCCGGACGCGCCGCCGGCGGTGGGCAACTGCCTGCCGCTTACGCACGATTCCGCTTGGGACTGGACATCCACAACATCGAGATGCAGCCCGGCCGCGGCGGCGTGTTGTGCCGCGCGGCTGGCATCGAGCGCGACGTTGGCCGCCCGCGACGCCGATTGGGCCCAGATCAACCTCCCCAGCGGCGAAATCCGCCGCGTGCCGGCCGCCTGCCGGGCGACCATCGGCAGCATCGGCAACGCGGATCACATGGGCATCGTGCTGGGCAAGGCCGGGCGAAAACGCTGGATGGGACGGCGGCCGCACGTCCGCGGCACGGCCATGAACCCCATCGACCATCCCCACGGCGGCGGCGAAGGCCGCACCAAGGGCGGCCGCCACCCGGTCAGCCCCACCGGCAAGTTGGCCAAGGGCGGCGCCACCCGCAAACGCCGCAAGCCGTCGAACAAGGCCATCGTCCGCCGCCGCCGGTCGCGCCGCTACGGTCAATTGAAAATGAAGTAGCTGTCAGCGATCAGCAGTCAGCTATCGGCCATTTTTCGGCTGAAAGCTGATGGCTGAAAGCTGAAAGCCGAGAGATACGAGTTCATGGGAAGATCACTGAAAAAAGGCCCCTTCGTCGACCCCAAGCTCTTCCTCAAGGTGGAGAAGCAGAACGACGGCGGGCACAAAGGAGCCGATCAAGACCTGGGCCCGGGCGTGCACCATCGTGCCCGAGTTTGTCGGCCACACGTTCATGGTCCACAACGGCAAGATGCACATGAAGGTGTTCGTGACCGAGGAGATGGTCGGGCACCGGCTGGGCGAGTTCGCCCCCACGCGGACTTTCCGCGGCCACGGCGGGAAGGGAAGTAAGAAAGCAGCGGCGCCAGCAGTATGAGTTACCAAGCAGTACATCGATTCGCACGGATCAGCGCCCGCAAGGTGCGCCCCCTGGCCGACTTGATCCGCGGCAAACTGGCCGACGAGGCCCTGGACGTGCTCCGTTACCAGCCCCACCGCGGCGCGCGGATGCTGGAAAAGGTGCTCCGCAGCGCCTTGGCCAACGCCGAGGACCTGCGGGCGCCGAACCTGCATCACCTCAGGGTGGTCGACGTGCCGCGTGGATCAAGGACCGGCGATGTTCAAGCGCATGCGCCCGCACGCCAGGGGCATGGCCTCGGTGATTTAAGAGACGCATGTCGCACATTCGCATAGCACTGGAGTAAATGACTACTAGTGTTGGGGCGACAGTTCAACTGTCGCCCCAACGTGGAAAGAACCAAGATATGGGTCAAAAAGTCAATCCTGTCGGGTTTCGCACGGGCATCATGATGGGCTGGAAAAGCCGCTGGTACGCCTCGAAGCAGGAGTTTGCCGAACTTCTGGTGGAAGACCAGAAGATCCGCGATTTCATCAAGAATCGCAAAGACAAGGGCGGCAAACCCCTTTACCCGTCGATTGCCAAAATCGAGATCGAACGCACTCGCGATGAAGTGAAAGTGATCCTCTTCTCCGCACGGCCCGGCGTGCTCATCGGGCGCAAAGGCGAGCGGGTCGAGGAAATGCAAAAGGAACTGCAGCAAAAAACCGGCCGCAGGATTAACATCAAGATCGAGGAAATCAACCGGCCGGAAATAGTCGCCCAGTTGGTGGCCGAGGACATCGCCGAACAGTTGGAAAAACGGGCCGGATTCCGGCGGACGATGAAGCGGGCGATGGAACAAACCATGGAAGCGGGCGCGAAAGGGATTAAAATCCAGTTGGCCGGCCGATTGGGCGGGGCGGAAATGTCCCGCCGAGAAAAACAAATCTCCGGCTCCATCCCGCTAAGCACCTTGCGGGCGAAAATAGATTACGGCTTCGCCGAAGCCCTTATATCCCAAGGGCACCTCGGCGTGCAAGTTTGGATCAACCAGGGAACGTATAGCGAGGACGATATCGATGGCACTGATGCCAAAACGAGTCAAGCACCGAAAAAGCCAAAGAGGGCGTATAAAAGGTAACGCCTCCCGCGGAAACCGCGTCGTTTTCGGCGATTACGGGCTGCAAGCCACTCAAGGCGGGTGGATCAACGCGGCCACGATCGAAGCCGGACGCATCGCGGCGCAGCAGTATCTGCGCACCGAGGGCCACTTGTACATCCGCATGTTCCCGCATAAACCGATCACCTCCATCCCCCTGGAAACACGCATGGGAAAGGGTAAGGGCGAGCCGGAATACTGGGCCGCGGTGATCAAGCCTGGATCGGTGATATTTGAAATCAGCGGGGTGACCGAAGAGGCCGCCCGCATGTGCTTCACCCGCCTGGCCCACAAAATGCCGCTTAAGGTCCGCTTCCTCAAGCGGCGGACAATGTAAAACATAAACCCGCGGCCATTGGTCGCGCCGACATAAAGCCGCGACCGCCGGTCGCGAGGAACAACGATAATGACTAAGGCATCCGAACTACGCGACATGAGCGACGAGCACCTGGCGTTGACCTTGAAGGACACGATCAAGAACCTGTTCCGCCTCCGCCTGCAAGCGCAAACCGAGCGGCTCGACGCCCCCAGCGAATTGCGGAAACAGCGGCGCCTGGTCGCCCGGATCAAAACCATTCAAAGAGAGCGCGAGCGCAAGGCCGCCGCCGCTTCCGCACAATTGCAGGAACCAAAACATGCCTAAGCGAGTGGAAATCGGAGTGGTATTAAGCGACAAGACAGCCAAGACCCGCCGGGTGGAAATACCCCGGCTGGTCAAGCATCCCCGGTACGGCAAATACCTGCGCCGGAAAACCGTTTGCTACGTTCACGACGAGAACAACGAATCGAAAAGCGGAGACGTGGTCGAGATCATCGAATCCCGCCCCATGTCGCGGATGAAGCGCTGGGCGTTGGTGCGGGTAGTGGAAAAAGGCAAGATGATCGACCTGGCCGCCATGCGCGCCGCAGCCAGGGCAAAGAAAAAACAAGATGTAGAAGAAAAAGCGGAAACCATCGAATAATATTTAAACTCTAACGTTGGGGCAGCAGTTTAACTGCTGCTCCAACATGGAAGCCCCGGCATGCGTGCCGGGAGGGATATAGCGACAAACGGATAGTAGACCATGATCCAAATGCAAACCCGACTTGCCGTGGCCGACAACACCGGAGCCAAGGCATTGGGGTGTATCAAGGTGTTGGGAGGATCTCGCCGGCGCGTGGCCGGGCTGGGCGATATTATAGTTTGCAGCGTTAAAGGCGTGATCGCAGGCAGCGACTTGAAAAAAGGCGCTGTGGTCCGGGCGGTCATCGTCCGCTGCAAGAGTCCAACCCGCCGGCTCGACGGCAGCTACGTCCGTTTCGACTCCAACGCCGCGGTAATTATCGACAACGAGAAGAATCCCCGCGGCACGCGCATTTTCGGCGCCGTGGCCAGGGAATTGCGAGACCGGAATTTCATGAAAATCGTCAGTCTCGCCAGCGAGGTGGTCTGATGCGGATCAAAACAAACGATACCGTTATGGTGATAAGCGGAGAAGACCGCGGCACAAACGGCAAAGTGCTGCGCGTGGACCGCGACGGCCGAAAACTTGTGGTGGAAGGCGTGAACCGCGTGTACAAACACGTCCGCCGCAGCCAGAAGAATCCCCAAGGCGGCCGGCTATCCATGGAAATGCCCATCTCCGTATCAAACGTGATGCTGGTCTGCGGATCATGCGGCGCGGCTTCGCGCCTCGGCGCCCGGTACCTGGCCGACGGTTCAAAGGAAAGATATTGCAAGAAATGCGGGGCCGGCAACGGGATAATTTCCCCGGCCAAGGCCCGACACGCCAAAAAGTAAGACGACTTTTTAAGTCGTCCTAGTGAGATAGAGAGAGGACGAGTTTAAAACTCGTCCTACAACGAACACGATACGACAATAATTAACCATGTCCGCGAAAAAAGCAAAAAAAGCCGAAACGCCCGCGTCCCAGGAGGCCGTGCCCGCCCCAGTGCCGCGGCTCTTGGAGCGCTACGAAAAAGAGATTTTGCCCGCACTGGCCAAACAATTCAGCCGCGGCAATCGGCACTCCCTGCCCAAGCTGGAGAAAATCGTGATCAACATGGGTGTGGGCAAGGCCACGGGCGAAAAAAAATTCCTGGAAGAGGCCCAGGAGGCCATAAAACAGATTTCCGGGCAAAAACCGCTGGTAACCTTAAGCCGCAAGTCGATCGCCAACTTCAAGCTCCGCGAGGGCATGGCCATCGGCTGCAAGGTAACGCTCCGCGGGCGGAGAATGTACGAATTCCTGGACCGCTTGATTTCGCTGGCCTTGCCCCGGGTTCGCGACTTCCGCGGCCTGGACCCCAACGCCTTCGACGGCCGGGGAAACTACAACCTGGGACTGACCGAACAATTGGTCTTCCCCGAAATCAACCCGGACAAATTCACCGGAGTCCAAGGCATGAATATCACCTTGGTGACCACTACCGACAGCGACGACGAGGCGCGGGAATTGCTCCGCCGCCTGGGACTGCCGCTCCGCGCGGCATTATAAATTGTGTGCCGCTGCCGGCTTGCCGGCAGTGCAGAACAGGTGCAAAAATGTGTGCCACTGCTGGCTTGCCAGCAGTGCAGAACAGCGAACACAAGTATCACTGCTTGCAAGCCAGCAGTGGCACACTAATGAGATAGAACCAAGGACAGATACCGCATGGCAAGTAAATCGAAAATCGCAATGGCGCTTCGCCCGCCCAAGTTTTCCACCCGCCTGGTGAGGCGGTGCCGCATCTGCGGCCGGCCGCGGGCCGTGTATCGCAAGTTCGGCATTTGCAGGATTTGTTTTCGCAATTTAGCGGACGAGGGAATGATTCCCGGCGTTCGGAAGGCGAGTTGGTAAAGGGAACCCAATAATATGATGACCGACCCCATCGCCGACATGTTGACCCGCATCCGCAACGCGGTGCGCGTTGAACGACCCCACGTGGACATGCCCCTGTCCAAGGTCAAGCGCGGACTGGCGGAAGTGCTCAAGCGCGAGGGCTACATCTGGGATTGGGAAGAAATGGCCGACAAGCCGGCCAGCCAGCTCCGCGTCCACTTGAAGTACGGCCCCAACGGGGAGCGGGTGATCCGCCGCATCCGCCGCATCAGCAAGCCCGGCCGCCGCGGATCTACAGCGGCGCCGACGGACTGAAGCCCGTCCTCGGCGGGCTGGGGATCTGCATCCTCAGCACCAGCCGCGGCGTGATCAGCGACCGCGAGGCCCGGCAACGCAAACTCGGCGGCGAAGTGCTCTGCGAAGTATGGTGATTGATTGCAAATTAGAAATTGAAAATCGCAAATTACAAATCGAGCAAACATTGATGATATAAAACTTGATTGAGTTTTACAGGAGTTTTATCAAGACCATGTCCCGGATCGGAAAAAAACCGGTGCAGGTCCCCGAGGGAGTGAAGGTCCAGATCGCCGACCACACCATCACCGTGGAAGGCCCGAAGGGCAAGCTCCAATGGGAGTTCCGGCCCGAAGTGTCGGTCGCCTACGACGAACAGGCGCAGATCCATTCCGTCGCCCGGCGCGACGACGAGCGGCTAAGCCGCGCCCTGCACGGGCTGACCCGGGCCTGCTGCTCAACATGATCGTCGGCGTGACCCAGGGCTATGAGAAGCGACTGGAGATCGTCGGCGTGGGCTATCTGGCCGCGGTGCTGGGCAAGGTGCTGCAACTCCGCGTCGGGTTGGCCAACGAGCTCCAGGTGCCCATTCCCGAGGGAATGAAGGTCACCGTGCCCGACCAGCAGCACATCGTCATCCAGGGGATCGACAAGCAAAAGGTCGGCCATTTTGCCGCTTCGTGTCCGGGCAATGCGCAAGCCGGAGCCGTACAAGGGCAAGGGCATCCGCTACCTGGGCGAGCCGGTCCGCCGCAAGCAAGGCAAGGCCATGGTGAAGTAATTTGTTCAGTTTAGCGAACTACGTTTAGCCGCGACCGGGCACCATGCGTGCATGGTCGGGGAGCGCGTTATATACCATGAGACACGAAAAACAAATCGAATTGCAGCGACAGCGCCGGGGATCGCGGGTCCGCAACCGGCTGAAGCGCGATGCCACCCGGCCGCGGCTGAGCGTCTTCCGCAGCCACAAGCATTTTTACGCCCAGATCATCGACGACGGTGCCGGCCGGACGCTGGCGGCCGCCAGCACGCTCGACAAGCGAATTGCAAGAAGCATCTGAAATACGGCGGCAACAAGGCCGCCGCGGCCGGTGGGCAAGGCGATCGCCCAGCGGGCGGTCGAGGCCGGCATCAAGGAAGTCGTCTTCGACCGCCGCGAGTACAAGTATCACGGCCGCGTGGCCGCCCTGGCCGACGCCGCCCGAGAAGCAGGACTGGTGTTTTAATAGTATTTAGCCCCCGGTGAATACGCCGGGGGCTGTTATGAGCATTGTTTACGGACCAGCCCCCCGTGTATTCACGGAGCTAAATATGAATCAGAAAATAAAAAAATGTCAACCGAAACAACACAAGGCCAACTGATCGACAAGGTCATCAAGATCCGGCGTTGCGCCGCGGTGGTCAAAGGCGGCCGGCGGTTCAGCTTCACGGCCCTGGTGGTCGTCGGCGACGGCCAGGGCAAGGTCGGCTGGGGCTACGGCAAGGCCAACGAGGTGCCGCCGGCCGTGGAAAAGGCCGTCAAGGACGGCTCCCGCAACATGTTCCCCATCCACATGGAGGGAACCACCATTCCGCACGTCGGTCAAGGGCCAGTTCGGGGCCGCCAAGGTGATCCTGGTGCCGGCCGAGCCCGGGCACGGGCGTGATCGCCGGGGCCGCGGTCCGGGCGGTGTGCGAGGCCTGCGGCATCCGCGACATCCTCACCAAGAGCTTCGGCTCCACCAACCCGATCAACCTGGTCAAGGCCGCCATCAACGCCCTGAAACAACTCCGCTCCAAGGCGAAGTGGAGCGGCTGCGGGGAGTCTCGCTGTCATGAATCTCAACGACGTCCATCGCGGCATCCACAAGAACAAGAGCGCAAAAGCGCATCGGCCGCGGCCCCGGCTCCGGCCACGGCAAGACCGCCGGCCGCGGGCACAAGGGCCAAGGCTCCCGCGCCGGCTATTCCTCGTTGCCGGTCTTCGAGGGCGGGCAGATGCCCCTGGTCCGCCGCATCCCCAAGCGCGGCTTCCACAACCGCTTCGCCCACGCCGTGGCCATCGTCAACCTCGGCGATCTGGACGCGAAATTCGAAGCCGGCGAGGAAGTCAACCCCGAAACGCTCAAAGCCAAATCGCTGCCAAGGGCGGCTACGACGTGCTGAAGGTGCTGGGCAACGGCGAGTTGACCAAGAAGCCTGAAGATCTCGGCCCACCGGTTCAGCCGCTCGGCGCTGGAGAAGATCGAGAAGGCCGGCGGACAGGCCGTCGTGCTGCCGGGCAAGGCCCCTGTGACAAAAAAATCAAGCAGAAACCTCCGATTAAGACTACCCTCATTCGAATCCTTAGGGCAGCCATCGGGACCGCGCGGGCACGCATGCGAAGCATGGTCGGCCGTGATCGGCATGGTCGCTTGATCGGGAACGGATTATAAACGGATCGAGCCATGTGGGAAAAGATTCGCGTCATCTTCACGATCCCCGAACTGCGGCAGAAGATCCTGCTGACGCTGCTCTTTTGGCCATCTACCGCGTCGGCTGGCAGATCCCGCTGCCGATCGTCGACCACAACAAGATGACCGCGCTTCTTCGAAAGAAGGGGGGCGGCTTCGACCGACTTGATCGAGCAGGTGGCCATGTTCAGCGCCAGCCAGCTCAGCCAGGCCACGATCTTCGGCCTGGGCATCATGCCCTACATCTCGGCCTCGATCATCTTCCAACTGCTGGCCAGCGTCTATCCGCCGCTGGAAAAACTGCAAAAGGAAGGCGAAAGCGGGCGGAAGAAAATCAACGAATACACCCGCTACGCCACGGTCGTGCTTTGCCTCGGCCAAAGCTGGTTCTACGTGCGGGTGCTGATCAGCCAAGGTTGGATCTTCCGCTCAATACCTGGACCGACAATGCGCTTGTCCTTCGGCTGGCAGTTGACCGCCGTGCTGACCATGACCGCCGGCACCGTGTTCCTCATGTGGCTGGGCGAGCAGATCGACGAATACGGCATCGGCAACGGCATCAGCCTGCTGATCATGGCCGGCATTCTCGCCCGCATGCCCCAGGCCGGCTGCGAACTTCTTGCCCCCGTGCTCAAAGGCGGCATGGAACTGGGCGGCGCACAGCCGCGGGCAAGTCGGCGTCGAGACTCTGCTGGTGCTGGCCGTGCTCTTCGTGGCGGTGGTCGCCGGCGTGGTGTTCATCACCCAGGGCCAGCGCCGCATCCCCACCCAAAGCGCCAAGCACGTCCGCGGCCGCCGCGTCTACGGCGGCACCCGCCAGTATCTGCCGCTGCGGGTCAACCAGGCCGGCGTGATGCCGATCATCTTCGCCAGCAGCTTGCTGCTGTTCCCCCAGGTGCATCTTCCAGTAACATGGCCCAGTGCCATCCCGACATTCTGGACTCCCATAGCCCAGGCGTTCCACCGCGGCAGACTTCATTACATATAACATGCTCTACATCGTTGTTGATCTACTTCTTCTGCTACTTCTGGACGGCCATCACCTTCAACCCCAAGGACATGTCCGACAACCTGAAGAACTACGGCACGTTCATTCCCGGCTACCGGCCCGGGCGGCGCACGGCCGATTACCTGGAAAAGGTGATGGTGCGGATCACCTACGTCGGCGCCGGCTTCCTGGCGGTGGTGGCCATCGTGCCCGACCTGATCATGTCCACGCTTCCGGACTGGGCAATCAATTACACCGTGGCCAGCTTCTACGGCGGCACCAGGCCTGCTGATCGCCGTCAGCGTGGCCTTCGACCTGGTGCAGAAGATCGACAGCCACCTGGTGATGCGGAACTACCGCGGCCTGCTGGAAAAAGGCTGAACAACTTCGGACACTAAATTGTTGGAAATTAATGCTGGAGTAATTAAATTGTTGGGCGATAGTCGAACCGCCGCCCCCACATAGTGGATATGAATCAAGTTGCGTAAACGCACCGCAAATAAACTCCAACACGGGTTGACATCATGCGAATCGTATTCATCGGCCCGCCGGGCGCCGGCAAAGGGACCCAGGCCGAGCGGCTGGTCGAGACCTACCGGCTGGCCCACCTCTCGACCGGCGACATGCTCCGCGCCGCCCGCGACGCCAAGACCGAGGTCGGCCTGAAGGCCGACAAGTACATGTCCGCCGGCCAGTTGGTCCCCGACGACATCATCGTGGCGATCATCGCCGAGCGGCTCAAGCAGCCCGACTGCCGGGACGGATACCTGCTGGACGGCTTTCCGCGGACCATCGCCCAGGCCGAGGCCCTCGACGCGATGCTGGCCGAGAAGGGACGCCCTGGACGCGGTCCTGGAACTGCAGGTGCCCGAGGAGGAATTGTTCCGGCGGCTGGCCGGCCGCGGCCGGGCCGACGACAAGCCGGAAGTGATCCGCCAGCGGCTGGTCGCCTACCGCCAGCAGACCGAGCCGCTGCTGGACTATTACGCCGAGCGCGGCTTGTTGAAGAGCATCGACGGGTTGGGCACCGTGGACGAGATCTTCGACCGTGCCAAGACGGTGTTGGACCGCTTGGGCTAAAAGGTTGTGAATTATTGCTGGGATGCTTCAGCGCGCTGCGAGTAGGGTGCATGAGCGCACCTCGACATGTCGCGGATGTATGTTCAGCGCAAGACTATAAGAATGTTGCGATCTCCCCACAACTTCGATCAGCCCGCGAAATCGCTGAGATGCGCAAGGCGGACTGCTGGTCTGGCAGGCACTTCAAGCCATCGGCCGCTGATCCGCCCGGGCGTGACCACGGCCGAGATCGACGCCGTGATAGCGCTCTTTTTGCCGAGCACCAAGCGGAGCCGCTGTTTTGAATTTTCCCAAGTCCACGCCGGGCTGGCCGCCCTTTCCCGCGGCCACCTGCATCTCGATCAACGAGGAGGTCGTCCACGGCATCCCCGGCCCGCGGAGAAATTGGTGGAAGGAGACATCGTCAGCATCGACACCGGCTGCAAGCTCAACGGCTGGTGCGGCGACGCCGCGGCCACCTACCCCGTCGGCCGGATCGACCCCGAGGTCCGGCGCCTGCTGGACGTGACCCGCGGCGTGCTGGATCCTGGCCATCGAGCTGATGGGCAAGTGCTCGCGCTGGAGCGAGGTGGCCGGCGGAGATGGAGGCCTACGTGAAAGACGGCTTTCTCGGTGGTCGAGGCGTTCGTCGGCCACGGCATCGGCCGCGAAATGCACGAAGACCCCCAGGTGCCGAATTTCGTCAGCGCCCAGCTCCGCGCAGCGGCGATTTCGGCTGGTGCCGGGGTTGGTGATCGCGGTGGAGCCGATGGTCAACATGGGCGGAAAGAAGTGCGGATCCTACCGGACTACTGGACCCAGGCCACCGCCGACGGCCGGCCGAGTGCCCATTTCGAGCACACGATGGCCATAACCGACTCCGGACCGACTGATATTGACGGCCGGCCCGAATGGAGAACTGCTGTAACCAAATGCAGTAAAAGGATTAGGGATTAGTTGCACCATGAGGGCGCCATGCAGTGCATGGTCGCCTTGATCGACTTGGTCGGTTGATCGGCGAGCGGGTTCAAAATGTAGTCGTTAAGTAGAGTATAATATCACCCGTTTAATAACCATAAACGCCATTTTTCACTGCCTGGCGGGGCTTGCATATGAACCATGATGCCGTTTATACTAAAGTACTTTGTCCCGTGACGGGTATAAATCCATAGAGTTAATGCATTCGCGTTTACGAAATCATGAAAGTGCGTGCCAGGTCAAGCGAATTTGCGAGCACTGCAAGATCGTCCGCCGCCGAGGCGTCGTCTACGTCGTCTGCAGCAACCCGCGGCACAAGCAGCGGCAGGGTTAATTAAGTTTATATAGCCTTCGTGGATATTATTTCTTATTTAGCACGCCGTGAATACACGAGGGTTTGGAGTGTTATCATATGCCGCGTTTGCTGGGTGTTGACATCCCGAACGATCGCCGACGGTGATCTCGCTTGACGTACTTGTACGGCGTGGGGCCGAAGATCGCCCGCGACCTTGTGCCACAAGGCGGGCGTGGATCCGCAGGCCCGTGCAGGGAACTCCGCGAGGACGAGTTGGCCCGGCTGGCGGCCTTGTTGGACAAGGACTACGTGGTCGAGGGGCAGATTGCGGCGGCAGCGAACCAGAACATCGCCCGGCTACGCGACATCGGCTGCTACCGCGGGATCCGGCATCGCCGCGGCCTGCCGGTGCGCGGCCAGCGGACCCGCACCAACGCCCGGACCCGCAAGGGCCCGAAGAAGACCGTGGCCGGCAAGAAGGGCGTGAAGGATTTGCGGTAACAGTTCGGATCAGCCGGTTGACGGCAGTTTAACTGCTCCCGAAGCATAATAGTCTGCGCAGCTGAAGTCGCGGCACCATGGCCATGCGATGATCGCAATTAGGCAGCGTATTAGGAGTCATCACGGTGGCCAAAACAACACACGACGCAAGGCACGTCGCAACGTGACGGTGGGCGTGGCCCACATCAAGGCGACGTTCAACAACACGATCGATCACCATCACCGACACCAAGGGGGACACGCTCTGCTGGGCCAGTGCCGGCACGAGCGGCTTCAAGGGGAGCCGCAAGAGCACGCCGTTTGCCGGGCAGATGGCGGCCCAGCAGGTCGCCGAGAAGGCGGTCAAGTTCGGCATGAAGGAAGTGGACGTGAAGGTGAAGGGGCCGGGCAGCGGCCGGGAAAGCGCGATCACCGCCTTGCAGGCGGCCGGGCTGAAGATCAAGTCGATCGAAGACGTCACCCCCTTGCCCCACAACGGCTGCCGCCCGAAGAAGCGCCGCCGCGTGTAATTCGACAGCCGGCGGTCGACGACTCCGGAAAATTCTAATACACATATTTGACAATCGAATGTTTGGAGTGGAATCAGAGTATGGCTCGTCAACATGGACCTGTCTGCCGCCTGTGCCGCCGCGAGGGGATGAAGCTGTTCCTCAAGGGCACGCGCTGCGATACGCCCAAGTGCGCCGTCGAGCGCCGCGAGTCGCCGCCGGGGATGAACATCCTTCCGCCGCGGCAAGCTGACCGACTACGGCGTGCACCTCCGCGAGAAGCAGAAGGTGAAGCACTACTACGGCGTGCTGGAGCGGCAGTTCCGCAGCTCTTCGCCATGGCCGAGCGCGGCAAGGGCAACACCGGCGAGGCGCTGATGAGCCTGCTGGAGCGCCGGCTGGACAACATCGTCTACCGGCTGGGCTTCGGCGCAGTCGCGGGCCCAGGCGCGGCTGCTGGTCCGCCACGGCCACGTGACGGTCAACGGCCGGCGGGTGGACATTCCCAGCTACCTGGTCCGGCCCGGCGACGTGATCCGCGTGAAGAACCGCCCCAAGAGCCTGCAATTGGTGCAGGCCAACCTGGCCGAGTCCCACCGCGACGGTGCCCGACTTCCTCAGCCGTGGTCGAGGGGCCGCAGCCCGAGGGCCACGTCCTGCGGCTGCCCGAGGCCGCCGACGTGTCGATCCCCGTGCAGACCCAGTTGATCGTGGAGCTTTGTTCCAAGTAGCCGCGCTGTTGCCGCAACCGTCAGTTCAATTGGATCGGAGGCTTCCCATGCGTATTCGATGGCGCGGACTTGAGTTGCCCAGTCAGATTACGTGCCGACCGATCGACCCTGACCGCCACCTACGGCAAGTTCATCGCCGAGCCGTTCGAGCGCGGCTTCGGGGTGACGATCGGCAACAGCCTCCGCCGCATCCTGCTTTCCAGCCTGGAAGGCAGCGCGGTCACCCAGGTCAAGCTGCACGGCGCCCAGCACGAGTTCAGCACCCTGCCGGGCGTGGTCGAGGACGTGACCGACATCGTGCTGAACGTCAAGTCGCTGGTGGTGAAGAACTACAGCGAGCAGACCCGCGTGGTGCGGATCGAGAAGAACACCCAGCGGCCCGGTCACCGGCGCCGACGTGCAGACCGACGAGCAGGTCGAAGTGATCAACAAGGACCACCTCATCGCCACGCTGACCGAGGACGTGCCGTTCCTGCTGGAGATGGTGGTGGAGAACGGGCGGGGCTACGTGCCCGCCACCGAGCACACGCCCCAGGTCCAGGAGATCGGCATCATTCCCGTCGACGCCGCCTTCAGCCCCGTGATCCGCGTCCGCTACGAGGTCGAGGAGACCCGCGTCGGCCAGAAGACCAACTACGACAAGCTGACCATGGAAATCTGGACCAACGGCTCGGTCACGCCGGAAATGGCCCTGGTCGAGGCGGCCAAGATCCTCCGCAAGCACCTCAACCCGTTCGTCCAGTACAGCGAGCTGGGGCCGATGGTGCACAGCGAAGCCCGCCGCCCGGCAGCTACGGGCTGGACCCGGCCACCGAAGCCAAGCTGGCCATGAGCCTGGCCGAGCTGGAGCTGTCGGTCCGGGCGACCAACTGCCTGGAGTCGGAGAACATCACCACGGTCCGCGACCTGGTGCACCCGCACCGAGGAGCAGCTGCTGGAAGTCCGCAACTTCGGCGAGACCACGCTGACCGAGGTCCGCGAGAAGCTGGCCGACATCGGGCTGCGCCTGGGCATGCGCTTTCCGCCGGCCACCGCAAGCGTCCGTTGAAGCAAACACCAGACCCGGCGTTTAATTTAGCCCCGGGTGAATACACCCGGGGTTATTACGAGATAATCATCAGGGAAAACAACCGGTTGGGAAAATAATCGGCTGGGCCGGCAGTTGAACTCCCGCCCCAACCGGCTAAGTAAGGAATTACGACCATGCGACATCGACGACGAGGCCGCAAGCTCGGCCGCAATCCGAACCATCAACGGGCCCTGCTGCGGAGCCTGGCCAGCGCCCTGTTCCTCACCGAGCGCGACGCCGAAGGCGACGAGAACGCGCCCAAGGTCAAGGGCCGGATCATCACCACGATGGAGAAGGCCAAGGAGGTCCGGCCGCTGGTGGAGCGGTGCATCACCATCGCCCGCCACGCCCTGCCCCACCAGGAGGCCGCCGACGAACTGGAGCCCAACGCCGACCGCAACAGCGAGCAGTGGCGGGCGTGGCGCAACAGCGACCAGTGGCAGGAGTGGAACCAGGCGATCGCGCCGGTGGTGGCCGCCCGCCGCCGCGTGCTGCGGCTGCTGGGCGACAAGCAGGCGGTGCAGATCCTCTTCGAGGAGATCGCCCCGCGCTTCGCCGACCGCGACGGCGGCTACACCCGCGTGCTGCGGCTGGCCAAGCCGCGGCTGGGCGACGCCGGCACCCGGGCGATCCTGGAACTGGTCGGCAAGAACGACCGCGTCCGCAAAAAGGCCGCCCGGCCGTCGTTCGATTCCGACGAAACCGCAGAAGACAAATCGGCCGCCTCGGAGCCGGCATCGGATGAAACGCCCGACGAAACGCAGGATCAGTAAAGCCCGCCGCAAATAAAATTACCGATAACCGAAACCGCCCCCGGTTTCTCAAATCTTCATACGAATTGCAGCAAGACCCAGCCGTGATAAACGGTTTCGATTTCACCCATCACATCCGCCTGCTGTGCAAAGACATCGTAGCCCGGCTGGAATCGCTCAAACACATCGATATGCGCCGGGTGGCCGTGAGCTTTTCTCAAGCCCGATCCGGCACCAGGGCGGGAATGTACGCCACCCTCACGCCGCTCCGCTTTCCAGGCGGCCGGATCCACACCATCCGCCGGGGGCGGAAATGGGGAATGCAAAAAGTCAAAGACCACAACGGCGAGGAAATGCTCTACATCCTCAATTTCTATCTGCCCCGCTTCCTGGACCTGCCGTTCCGGGAAAAGCTCGACACTGTGGTCCACGAACTCTGGCACATCGGCCCGAAATGCGACGGCGACCTCAGGCGCTTCGGCAACCGCTGCTTCGCCCATGGACCGTCGAAAAAACAGTTCGACCGCCAGGTCTCTCATGGTCGACCAGTGGCTGGAGCGACCGCCCTCCAAATCGGTGTACGAGTTTCTGCAGTCGAATTTCCGCGAACTCGACGCCCGCTACGGAGGGATCATCGGCAGCAAAATCCCCGGCCCGAAAATGTTTCGCGTGAATTAAAAGAGGCAATTTATAAAAAACGCCTTTTCCAGTTCCTGATTTTACGCATCTTATTTGCTGAAAATGCAGATTCAAATCAGCGAAATGTACCCCCCATGGGCCCGTTCTTTTCCTCGCCGGAACTAGAATTTTGATGTTCAGAATCCCCATGTTTTAATAGGAGGACATAAAGATGCACAAGTTTTTTTGCACCCTTACGCTGCCCCCGGCGCACTCAGCCCCGAATCTACTGCCAGGTCGCCGAGGCCTCCCAGCATGAGACCGACGTGAGAGGATATCGCAGTTTCTTCAGCCTTACCAAAGGAAAGGCGTGGTGCGTCATCGAGGCAAAGGACCGCGAGTCCATCGTCAAATGGTTCAAAAAAATGGAAATCCCCTATGACGAAATTGACTTGGTGGAGATGGAGGGCGAGCGCGGAAAAATCGAAGAACTGACGTCGGTAATGGCCGGAGTGGCCTAATGCTAAATAAGACCGCTAAAAAGAAGCGGGAGGCGTTCACTCTGCGCCGCGAGTTTTGCCTTGCAAATGCGTCCTGAATTCCGCCAATTGCAGTTCCATGGATTTCAGTTCCCTGAGCAAGTCCATGCGCACCGATGTCAGCAACATCCAAATCACCACAATCACCATGCCCTCGTGGCAGATCACGGCAAAACCCAGGCAGAGCAGTTTCCAGCTCATGGAATCGGTTTGGAACAGAAAGAATACGGCTCCAAATATGCCTAAGGTTTGAATGACAAATAACATTCCCCAAATCAGCTTTTTGATCATGAGCATGATTGAATGGGCGTGCATGATCCGGTCTATGGCCATTGTCATGCGCAGAGTATCGGGCATGGGAGGCTATTATCATTCCAAGGTTCGGGCGGCATTTGATTGGATGTGTTCATTTTTCTTCTCCTAGTATTTGTTTAAGGGCCATGCGAGCGTGGTAAAGCCGACTTTTGACGGTGCCGGACGGCACGCCTAAGGTTTCGGCAATCTCGGCCACCGTCATCCGCTCCCAATAATACAGGACCAGCGCCTGCATCTGGGCCTCGGGCAGGGACGACAACAATTGGCCGTCGATGGCCGACGCGGGCGGCGTTGTCCGCTTGGCCGAGGCGGCCAGGCGGCCCATGGCGTTGGCGTGGATCTGCCGGCGGCGCAGCTCGCTGGCGGTTTTGGCCACGATCTGCATCGCCCAAGCACGAAGGCCTCGGGCTCTCTCAGCCGCGGCAATCCCCGGATAATCGCCAGCCAGGCGTCCTGGGCCACGTCCCAAGCCGCTTCCTGGCCGTTGAGCTTTGCATAGGCCAGCCGCCACAGCCGCCTTTGCCACAGCCGGACCAGTTCATCGACCGCTTCGCGATCTCCGCTTTGCGCCCGCAGGACCAGCAAATCGTGTCGGATCTGTTCCGGTGATCTTGCCATCTCTATAAATAAAGGTCGTGCAAAGGGCCCGGAGGGTTCAATTATTATTGTGTCGGCTTGGTTTTAATAATGCGCTCGATTATAATCGCTCCGGCGCAAAAGCAGAGCCCTCGGTAGAGCCGAAAGTAACCGGAACCGTGATTAAAAGCGAAGTGGCCGAAGTTCCGACGCGAAGATTCTCAAAGCTCTATAAACCGGTGGTCGTTTACACCTACGAAATCGATGGACTGGAATACCGCAACGATAAAATGGGATTCGGTTTCGACGACTTTCTCGGCGACGGCCTGTTCCGCGACCGCTTTGCCGCCGAAAAAGTCGCCACACACTACCGCCCCGGCAATCCCGTTTCGGTGTCATACGATCCGCAAGACAAAAGCCTCTCGGTGCTCATAACCGGCATCAATAAAGGCCACGTCGCCACCACAATTTTCGGATTGTTCTTCATTGGATTTGCGATCTATTGCTTTTGTAGTTTGCTATCAATGATGAATCGAAGTACCCCCCTACTATAGACCGCGCGACCGTGGAGCTATTGGCGATTAGTGACCGGTAACGCGTGTAGGTCCGGGATAATCAGAAAACCTTGGGTGAACTATTCGCCAGTTGAAGAAATAATTAGTTGTTCCCCTTTTTTCATCCCAGTTAACCTTCCGCCTCTAATTCCTACATGACTCATTATAGATCTGTCCCCTGATACAGAGGGGGTTGAAATCCCATTGCCATTTAATATACTAGCACTTAATGTTTTGATTACTAGATTGTGCAACAATAAACACACACCTATTCTCGAAGGAGGCAGCGTCATGTTGAGCCAACAATTCTCTCTGAAGTATGCGGGACCGTACTTCCGTGCTTTTTTCTATCCGTAATAGTGGCAGCTTTAATTCTTCTGGATTGTCAGGGCGTTAGGGCAGCAATGTTTGTAACGCCACTAGGTGGCACACCATTCCAGGATTGGTCGATCGGAAACTATGTTGATTTAGACCCTGGGCCGGGAATCCTTGATTATCGCGGGGGTAATTATACGTATAATGGACACGATGCAATCGACTTTGGGATAGACACTTTTCCGAATATGGATAAAGGATTGCCTGTAGTCGCCGCAGCGGCGGGAACGGTAATCAACGTGGTAGACGGCCACTATGACCGAAACTATACGGACCACATACTTGATTACCAAGCCAACTACGTGACCATAGATCATGGGAACAGTCTGATAACCAACTACTATCACTTGATGAAGAACTCTATAGATGTATCATTGGGCAGGTTGTTTCCGCAGGACAACAACTCGGGTTGGTCGGCAGTTCTGGCAATTCCAGTGGCCCTCATCTCCATTTCTCGGTTTACCAGAACGGGAATGTAATAGAGACATATCAGAATCCAAGCTATTGGTGGGTTTCACCTTTACCATATACAGGTGACGTGCCATGTTCACTTGCACATGGCATAACCGACCACGGGCCTACTAACGATGAAATTACTCTAGGAGTTGCGGGAGTCGATATTTTTAAGGGTGGCGATGTACCGGGAATGTGGCTCACTTTACACGTTAATAACGGCAATCTTGATTACTATTTTGACCGCCCTGATGGCTCTGAACAAGCCCACTGGCATTGGGTTGTTGGTGAAATCAATGGTGGTTGGTGGTATGGAAATTTACTCCTACCTCAGAATCCAATGCTTGGAACGTGGACTGTGGATGTGAAGTTTAACGGCTTAACACTCGCATCCGATTCATTCCAAGTTGTCCCTGAGCCTTCTATTATCATACTCTTAGGTATTGGAATTACGTGCTTGTTGGCTTTTAAGTGGCGTTTCATTAAAGAATAAAAGAAAGAATAAAAGGGAACGCAGTCTTTTTTCTTCCATTCATTTTCTCTTCTTGATGTTCCACTTTTCTCAATCGCGGGAACGTGCTAACCAGGAAGTAGAGCAACGGGAAGGCGCCGAGGACAATGACGATCGTATCGGGCACGATCCGCCAGTTGCCGAGCATCTGGATACCGGCAATTCGTAGAATTCCGCACTGCGGGCGAACCATAAGCCTGGTCGTAGGAGTACCATACCTGTACATGCCGATGGGCAAGCAGGCCGGTCAGGAACATCAGGAACAGCCCCCCGTTAAGCCCCAGAAACTCAGTTTCAGGATGCCATCGTTCCAATATTTGCCGTCCACCAAGCCCCGCCACGAGAACAGGATCAAGGCGATGGCCAACATGCCGTACACGCCGAATAGGGCCGTATGGGCGTGATTGGCGGTCAGGTACGTGGCGTGCTCGTAGTAGTTGACGATCGGCAGGTTGATGAGGAAGCCGAACATGGCCGCGCCGACGAAGTTCCAAACGCTGCTGGCCGTAAGGAAATATAGCGGCCAGCGATAGGGAAAATCTCCGCCTTCGGCCCGGATCGAGCGATATTCCATCCATGCCCGGACCACCAGCAGGATCAAGGGGATCGGCTCCAGCGAACTGAACACGCCGCCGATAGCCAGCCAGAAGCTCGGTCCGCCGTACCAGAAGTAGTGGTGCGCGGTGCCGGGAATGCCGCTTATGAAGACCAGGATCGCCGTCAGATACGCCACGCGCAGGGCGGATTTCGCGGTGACCAGCCCCAGTGTAACCAGGAAGAGCGAGATCACGGCCACGCCGAAGAACTCAAAAATGCTTTCCACCCAGATATGGACGACGAACCATCGCCAGTAATCGGCGACGGTCAGGTGCGTGCCGCGGCTGTAGAACAGGCCAAAGCCGAAAAACAGCACCACGAAAATGGCGCTCAGCACGTAGAAAATGATCAGCGATCGGCGGTCGCCGGCCTCTTCGTTTCTCTTTGCCGCGATAGAGTATCGGGGCCATCGCCCGATACACGACTACCAGCCAGAAGATCAATCCGCCGAAGAGGAGGATTTGCCATAGACGGCCCAACTCCAGGTATTCCCAGCCTTGATGTCCCAGCCAGAACCAGGCTTGGCCGAGATAGCCCTTGATGCCCAGCACTTCGCCCAACAGGCTTCCCACGGTCACCGCCACGGCCGCGATGAAGAGGATATTGACCAGGAGCCGCTGTCCCTTCGGCTCGCGGCCGGCCACCAGCGGGCCAGATAAACGGCCGTGCCCATCCAGGAGACGGCGATCCAGAGGATGGCCAGTTGCAGATGCCAGGTCTTCGCCCAACTGTAGGGATACATCTGGCCGATGAATTTCACGTAGAAGCTGCCGGGATGCACCGTGTAATGGGCCAACAGTCCGCCGTTGAAGATCTGCACGACGAACAGCAGCCCGGCGACGAGGAAGAACTTGGCGCTGGCCCGTTGGCTGGGCGTAACGGGCATTTCCAGAAGCCGATATGCCGCCTCCACGGCTCTCGATTCGCCGTAAAAGAACCCATAGCGGTGGACCACGTAAACCACTAGTCCCAGCACGGCGAACAGGGAGAGGATCGAGCCGATGCTCCAGACCAGGGCCTCGGTCGAAGCGGAGTTGCCCACCGAGCGGTCCGCGGGCCAATTGTTGTGTAGGAGTAGGTCAATCCGGGCCGATTCGTGCCTGCCGCCCAAGCCGTCCAGAAGAAGAAATCGGCGATATTGTTCCGCTCCTCGGCCGTGGGAACGGTGTTTTTCAGAAAACCGTAGTCGGGCATCGCCTTCGGAAAACTCCTTTTCCCAATACTTGCGGATTTGTGCCAAGGCATAAGCCTGGGCGGGAGTGAGCTCGAGCGTCTTTGTCTCGGGATTGTAGCGGTTGACGTGGATCTGGTAGATCACTTCGGCGTCGATTTCCCGCCGGCGCTCGGCGGGCAGTTCGTCATAAGCGCCTGCGCGCGGCTGATTGCCGGCGGCCATAAAATCGCGCATGTGCTGTCCGATGCTGTGCAGCGTATCGGCGGAGAAATCCATGCCCCGCAACGTTCCGTGTCCCCAAACGCTGCCGTGATCCATCAGCCCGTAACGTTGGTAAACGTCTTGACCGTGTAAGATGGCTTCAGGTCGGTCAACAGGTTTTCCCCGGAAACAACCTTATCCGGAATCGGCGGCACTTTTTCCATGGCAAAGTACCCGCCCACGAGCAAGGCGACCATGCTCAAAATGAAAGCCACAATAGCCCCATTGCGTAATCCTTTAAAACCCATGGTGGATCTCCTGGTATTTTTTCTATAGATAAGTACTGACGGGTATTACCCACCCTAGCCATCACATTGAAAAACCAGAGCGAATGATAAGTAATTTGATTTGAGTAGAAGTTTTACCTCAAGTCCGGTTGTAAAAAAAGTGGGGGATATCGAACAATACCCAATTGACAGACCCGCCATAGGCGGCAACTTTTATCATGAGCGTTTCCCAATTATGTATTGGAAGTCAAGGACAGGTAGCTCAGTTGGTAGAGCACTGGACTGAAAATCCAGGTGTCGCCGGTTCAAATCCGGCCCTGTCCACTAAGATAAGTTATTTTACTATAACAGGTTGCGATTTTTTTATGACTTTACCTTACCCCCTACATTAGCGTAAGTCCAACCTAAAATCCCAACTATTACTTTCATAGCATTATCACCGCACACCAACACTACATCGTCTGCGTTATGTTACTTCTATATCCCCACGATCCAATGCCAATTTATCATTTAGAATTACCCTAATCAAAAATCTATATATCTCAATTACGTTTATCTCTGTCTTCTCGCCGGAGTAGGTTTTGGTGTTGACTCTGGTGTTGTAGACTCCTGTATCTGCGGTTGAGATATTGTTGCTGTTTTCTGTCCCGTTGTTGCCGTAGTACCATAATTTGTTATTGGTATATGAGGTAAGCAAGGTATTTCTGGTTTAAGGTCATTACTCGCACTCTCTAGCATATAATCAATATATAAGTTTAAAAATGTACTGTGATTTTTCAATTTATTCCAGTATTTAAGTGCTAAATCTTTATAATTGTTCGCTTCCTGATCTTCTTTATTATATTTTTCCCATGCGGCACGCAAAGCATAAGAATATCCAATTAAATATTGGTTACTATCGGTCATGGGATATTTAGTCAAATCAACCACGGCTAAATCAAAATTATCCCTTGCTATTTTTAAATTTGCTTGTTTATCTATTTTATGATCTCGAAAATTTAGATGTCCCAATATAAGATATGTATAATATTTGTCTTGTGTTGATGATGACCTTTCCAATGCTTTATCACAATAAGATTTTAATTGTGAAAAATCCCAGTAATTACTTCCAATTGCTGCTAATGAGTTATAATCTGCTGCGGATAAATCATCACTAATAATAGGTTCGATTCTTGATGCTACTTCCAAATATCGTCTCATTATAGTATTAGGTTCAGCACCACATGAAGAACAGGATTGACAGTTTATTTCTGCTTGATCTATTGCCCACTCAAAATATATCTTCTCTATGTGATTAGCGTTTTTATGTATTACATCCAATATTTTATCAAATAATGTTTCATAGATTTTTGCACTGTTTACCAATCCTTTTGAAGATTCAACAGCACTTTCCATTAAATCTTTTTGTTTCTGTGCCAACAAAATTTCATCATCAATAAACTTATCAAATTGTTTTGTGCTATTTTGTAATGAAGTAACTGCTTCTTGAAGTAACTGTATTTGATTTGTAAATAATTTTTCCTGTGAATTAGAACTTCTTACAAGTAATAATGTAGCAATCACGAGTGCGACTGCTGCAATTGCATTCAGCAATAGAACTATTTTCTCGGTGATTTTCCAGTATCGATCATTCATAAATTACCCCCCTAAGTAAAACCCCACAAGTATTTCTTAACCTAACATATAAATATGCTTATATCAAGCCCCCACCATTCGAATGCCACAAAAAGCTCTTCTGAGTTCTTTTAGTTTAAATTACGGTTAAGAGCCTGTATTGTACCTGCGCCATTTTTTTAAAACTTGTCAAGACTACGGCAACCCAATTGTATTTCATCCGCAGGATATTTCTCCTATATCTTCACTGCCACTTCATCGGCGTCAATGTCAGCATAATATCTACCTGCCGGTAACCTTCCAGGCAATTATCAAAATGTTGAGTAATATGTCATTTAGAGATATCTTCTTCTTTTCTTAAAGCATCCTTCTTATTGGAGATAGATTTGATTTGTGCCAATCTATTGCGCTTTTCTTCGCGGTCTACATACCAATCTTTCAACAGTATTTCAATTAGGTTGACAAGCAAATTTGCTTCATTGGGATCAATATCGACAATCAAGTCTATATCCTTCTCCATGTGTGCACCGATATTGCCAACTTTCCTAACTGAATCGATAGCTTCCCATGTAATTGCATCTGTTTTATCTTTAATCTGATCTATTTCGTTTGCAAGTTTACCTGGGTTTACTTGCCAGAAATCCCGGATGATCCCCTGAAGGCATCGACGAGATAAGGTTGCAGATGCCTTTGGGCTTAGATCAACGATCAAACATGCCTCGCTGTAGTCATCGATGATAGGTTTGGGAATATCGTCCGGATACGTCTTTGCTTTAGATGGTGGCACTAAATTCCATACACGTATTAGCTTTTTATTTGCCACTCTATCATATATTCCTCCATGTTCCACAGCCTTCACTTTATCACAGTCGAATAATTCAACGCTAAGAGTATATTTTCTACATGCAGGATTTGGGCATACTACGTAGAACAACCTCGGCCTCTTGTGACCTTCCGCAGGATTTTGTATCAAAAAATCCACGTCATCGAGCACAAAATCAAACCCTCTAAGTGTTGCATCATGTTTGCAGTATGTACACGACCAATGCATTACATCAGACATAATTTTCCTCCCTCTCGCCCATGTGTTCCCGTTGGCACACACGGCAATTTCCAAACTGTTGTAATTTTTGTTGTAATTATTTTAAAAACTACTCCCGGCATCGTGCTAGGGTGGTGCCGGGAGGGTATTATTTACACATTATATCACTGTGAGCACATTGGTATACTACTGTAATACCGTATATCGGGGACTGAAAATCCGTGTGTCGCCGGTTCAATCCCGGCCCTGTCCACTTTGCCGTAAGTTATAGTAGAATAATTACTTGCGGATATAGTCGGTCGGCCTTTTTTCGCATGATTTTGTCTGATTCCGCATGTTTACGGGGCGAAGGATGAGGAAGAAGAAAATCATCATCAATGATTTGATGCAACGGGGCTACGTCTATTTTCTCACTGAACCGGCCGGCAGAAACTTTCATCCGGATTTCAAGCCGGAATTGACACCGAAGCAAATACTGGCATTGGGCGTCTTCGGCGGCAAATACATGACATTGCAAAGCGGAATTTCCCAAAGATTCGTTCAAAGACGCAAAGCTTTGCCCCGAGCACCATGACCCGAAGCTGAACTATTTCGGCGCGAACGCCTCCAAACCCTTGTGGTATTGGCAGGAGAAAGGTTGGATCTATCACGAAGATCCCCGGGGCTGGTTTCAATGGTATTGCAGGTATTACATGGGTAGAAGGTGCCCGGACGACAGAAAGGCAGATAAAAAGGTGGAAAGCAATGCAAAGGCATATCGCACAAATTAAGCGTCACTGTCGAAAAGGAGACCTTAGTTGCCGAAAAAGGCAGAGGCAAGCCCTGTTGCACTGGGCCTATGACAGCAGAAAGTTTTGAGCGGGATAGATTTTCTGAACACTAACCAACCTTTTATCCATCGAAAAAGCCCTCACCCCCGGCCCCTCTCCCAAATGGAGAGGGGAGATTGTGTTTAAACTCTTTAATCAAAAGCCTCATTCATATGCGACAACGATCATTGAATACAATTTCATGGAGGGCACCGTGAAGGTCACCGATTCGCCCGATTCCTGGAAATCGAGCGGGATGGGATCGTCGGCGTCCGGGGAAAAGCAGGTTACGGATTTTACCCGGCCGGGAATTGCCTGTGCAGGGTGACACGGAAAGGGTCAAGTTTGTTTTGGCGGTCGAAGTTGATGAAATGCGCGATGGTTTCGCGAGTGCGGGCCGATTGAGAGTTCCATTACTGTGGTCAAGGGGGCCTCGGTGGTGATGGAGAGGCCTTTAGGCAGGGCATCGACGACGGCTTGATAGATGTCGCGGTGGTTCTTGGGCAACACCCACTGGGCGGGCGACATGCGCTGGCTTCTCGTCAGGTGGGCGCCTCGGCTCGGGGTCCTGGTCGTCGGCCGGCGTTCTGGAAGGCGCGAATCGGCGCGGATAATTTCGGGAATGTAAACTGATGCGGCCCTTGCCTTCGTTCCGTGCCGGGAGCAAGGGATTTTGTGCCGCCGTTCCCGCCATTGGTTATATTGCCCGGCGTTGCCGGCTAGAACCAGCGTGCCGCCGCCGCGGACATATTGCAGGAGCGTCTCCGCCTGGTCGTTGGAGACGCATTCCTGTCCGGCCAGAATCACCGCGCCGTAACGGCCGATACGGTCGAGTTGCTCCTCGAACAACAGGTCGAACGGAATCTTGTACTGGATGAGCACCTGTTCCATCAACGTGGCGGGGACATAAGCGGAGTTGATGCTGTAGGCCATGGACGGCCAATTCCGCAGCACGGCGACGTCGGCCACGTTGTCGGTGCCGGTATAGTAGCGCTGGTTATACTCGCGGAAGAACTCCAGGATGGGCGTGAAGACGTTATGGGCCCCAGAGC
Organism: Pirellulales bacterium; assembly: GCA_963838495.1. Classification (GTDB taxonomy): domain Bacteria; phylum Planctomycetota; class Planctomycetia; order Pirellulales; family Thermoguttaceae; genus JBEKIK01. The sequence goes on from CAWIRC010000004.1 coordinate 630,806, forward strand.
GAACGGCGCGCCGGCGTATCCGGCCACGGGCGTCTGATAGCCGAAGGCCATGTGCACGGCCGCGCAAACTCGTCGCGCATCGATCTTCGCAACTGATATTCAGCCGCGCGCGCCATTTTGTAGGAGCGGATCTGGGAAACCAAGCGCGCCGGTCTTCGGGTCTATCCGGGCGTCGTAGCCGCCGGTGTCGAAGGAGAGCACGTCGACATGATTGGCAAAAAGCGGGCGATACACCGCATTGACCAGTAGCGGTTGCAGCTGTAAAGGCCCTTGATGTTCAGATGCACAACCACGTCGGGGTTCAGGCTCTTCACATAGTCGTACAGGTCGTTGGTGTAGTTCGCCAGAGATTCGCAGCGGAAGCGCACCCATTCCTGGAGCACCGGGTCGTTCAGCGCCGCCAGGCTTCGGGCTGTGCGGACGAGTCCCATTCGTTGACATTGATCCAATCCACGTCCGGCAAACCGAAGCGGCGCAGGACGGCCTCTTTCGTCGGATACTTTCCGCAGAAAATCGTGGAAGGCCCGGATGCAGCGCGGGCAGCGGCAAGACTTCGGCTCGGCTTGCAGCATGACGTTGTCGAATGAGATCTCGTCGGCGTGGAAGAATTGCACGCCGACGAGATATCATTTGACAACGTCATGCTCCAAGCCGAGCCGAAGTCTTGCCGCTGCCCGCGCTGCATCCGGGCCTTCCACGATTTCCTGCGGAAACGCTATCCGACGAAAGAGGCGGTGCTGCGCCGCTTCGGGTTGCCGGAGGTGGATTGGATCCATGTGAACGAGTGGGACTCGTCCGCACAGCCCGACAGCCTGGCCGCGCTCAACGACCCGGTACTCCAGGAATGGGTCCGCTTCCGTTGCGAATCTCTGGCAAACTACACCAACGACCTGCACGATTATGTAAAAAGCCTTAATCCCGACGTAGTTGTGCATCTGAACATCAAGGGGGTTTACAGTTTCAACCGCTACTGGACGAATGCGGTCTATCACCCGCTGTTCGCCAATCATGTGGACATGCTGGCCTTTGACACCGGCGGCTATGACGCCCGCATAGATCCTTTTACAGGGGCCTTGGTTTCCCAGATTCGTTCCTACAAAATGGCTCGGCGCCTGAATATCAGTTGCGAAGATTCGATGCGCGACGAACTTCGCGCGGCCGTGCACATGGCCTTCGGCTATCAGAAGCCGGTTGCCGGATGCGTAGGCGCCCCGTTCGGCTCTGGGGCCCATAACGTTTTTACGCCCATCATGGAGTTTTTTCGAGAGTATAACCAGCGCTACTACACGGGCACGGACAACGTGGCCGACGTCGCCGTGCTCAGGAATTGGCCGTCGATGGCCTACAGCATCAACTCGGCTTATGTCCCGGCCACTTTGATGGAACAGGTGCTCATCCAATATAAAATCCCTTTTGACCTGTTGTTCGAGGAACAACTCGACCGCATCGGCCGTTACGGCGCGGTGATTCTTGCCGGGCAGGAATGCGTTTCCAACGATCAGGCCGAGACGCTCCTCGAATATGTCCGCGGCGGAGGTTCCCTTGTTGTGGCCGGCAACACCGGGCAATATAACCAATGGCGGGAACGGCGGCACTCAAATCCCCTGCTCCCTGCCCGGACCGAAGGCAAAGGCCGCATAGTTTACATTCCCGAAATCATCCGCGCCGATTCGCGCTCTTCCAGAACGCCGCTCGACAACCAGGAACCCGAGCCCAGCGCAAATCTGACAAGAAGTCAGCGCATGACGCCCGTTCAATGGGTGTTGCCCAAGAATCACCGCGAGATCTATCAAGCCGTCGTCGAAGCCCTGCCCAAGGGCCTCTCCATCACCACCGAGGCGCCGTTGACTACAGTCATGGAATTGCTCAATCGGCCCGTCACTTGTGAAACCATAGCGCATTTCATCAACTTCGACCGCAAAAACAAACTTGATCCTTTCCATGTCACCCTGCACAGGCAATTCCCCGGCCGGGTAAAATCCGTAACCTGCTTTTCTCCTGATGCCGACGATCCCATCCCGCTCGATTTCCAGGAATCGGGCGAATCGGTGATCTTCACGGTGCCCTCCATGAAATTGTATTCAATGATCGTTGTCGCACATGAATGAGGCTTTTGATTAAAGAGTTTAAACACAATCTCCCCTCTCCATTTGGGAGAGGGGCCGGGGGTGAGGGCTTTTTCGATGGATAAAAGGTTGGTTAGTGTTCAAAAAATCTATCCCGCTCAAAACTTTCTGCTGTCATAGGCCCAGTGCAACAGGGCTTGCCTCTGCCTTTTTCGGCAACTAAGGTCTCCTTTTCGACAGTGACGCTTAATTTGTGCGATATGCCTTTGCATTGCTTTCCACCTTTTTATCTGCCTTTCGTCGTCCGGGCACCTTCGACCCATGTAATACCTGCAATACCATTGAAACCAGCCCCGGGGATCTTCGTGATAGATCCAACCTTTCTCCTGCCAATACCACAAGGGTTTGGAGGCGTTCGCGCCGAAATAGTTCAGCTTCGGGTCATGGCGCTCGGGGCAAAGCTTTGCGTCTTTGAACCAATCTTTGGGAAATTCCGCTTTGCAATCTGTCATGTATTTGCCGCCGAAGACGCCCAATGCCAGTATTTGCTTCGGTGTCAATTCCGGCTTGAAATCCGGATGAAAGTTTCTGCCGGCCGGTTCAGTGAGAAAATAGACGTAGCCCCGTTGCATCAAATCATTGATGATGATTTTCTTCTTCCTCATCCTTCGCCCCGTAAACATGCGGAATCAGACAAAATCATGCGAAAAAAGGCCGACCGAACTATATCCGCAAGTAATTATTCTACTATAACTTACGGCAAAGTGGACAGGGCCGGGATTGAACCGGCGACACACGGATTTTCAGTCCCCGATATACGGTATTACAGTAGTATACCAATGTGCTCACAGTGATATAATGTGTAAATAATACCCTCCCGGCACCACCCTAGCACGATGCCGGGAGTAGTTTTTAAAATAATTACAACAAAAATTACAACAGTTTGGAAATTGCCGTGTGTGCCAACGGGAACACATGCGCGAGAGGGAGGAAAATTATGTCTGATGTAATACATTGGTCGTGTACATACTGCAAACATGATGCAACACTTAGAGGGTTTGATTTTGTGCTCGATGACGTGGATTTTTTGATACAAAATCCTGCGGAAGGTCACAAGAGCGCGAGGTTGTTCTACGTAGTATGCCCAAATCCTGCATGTAGAAAATATACTCTTAGCGTTGAATTATTCGACTGTGATAAAGTGAAGGCTGTGGAACATGGAGGAATATATGATAGAGTGGCAAATAAAAAGCTAATACGTGTATGGAATTTAGTGCCACCATCTAAAGCAAAGACGTATCCGGACTATATTCCCAAACCTATCATCGATGACTACAGCGAGGCATGTTTGATCGTTGATCTAAGCCCAAAGGCATCTGCAACCTTATCTCGTCGATGCCTTCAGGGGATCATCCGGGATTTCTGGCAAGTAAACCCAGGTAAACTTGCAAACGAAATAGATCAGATTAAAGATAAAACAGATGCAATTACATGGGAAGCTATCGATTCAGTTAGGAAAGTTGGCAATATCGGTGCACACATGGAGAAGGATATAGACTTGATTGTCGATATTGATCCCAATGAAGCAAATTTGCTTGTCAACCTAATTGAAATACTGTTGAAAGATTGGTATGTAGACCGCGAAGAAAAGCGCAATAGATTGGCACAAATCAAATCTATCTCCAATAAGAAGGATGCTTTAAGAAAAGAAGAAGATATCTCTAAATGACATATTACTCAACATTTTGATAATTGCCTGGAAGGTTACCGGCAGGTAGATATTATGCTGACATTGACGCCGATGAAGTGGCAGTGAAGATATAGGAGAAATATCCTGCGGATGAAATACAATTGGGTTGCCGTAGTCTTGACAAGTTTTAAAAAAATGGCGCAGGTACAATACAGGCTCTTAACCGTAATTTAAACTAAAAGAACTCAGAAGAGCTTTTTGTGGCATTCGAATGGTGGGGGCTTGATATAAGCATATTTATATGTTAGGTTAAGAAATACTTGTGGGGTTTTACTTAGGGGGGTAATTTATGAATGATCGATACTGGAAAATCACCGAGAAAATAGTTCTATTGCTGAATGCAATTGCAGCAGTCGCACTCGTGATTGCTACATTATTACTTGTAAGAAGTTCTAATTCACAGGAAAAATTATTTACAAATCAAATACAGTTACTTCAAGAAGCAGTTACTTCATTACAAAATAGCACAAAACAATTTGATAAGTTTATTGATGATGAAATTTTGTTGGCACAGAAACAAAAAGATTTAATGGAAAGTGCTGTTGAATCTTCAAAAGGATTGGTAAACAGTGCAAAAATCTATGAAACATTATTTGATAAAATATTGGATGTAATACATAAAAACGCTAATCACATAGAGAAGATATATTTTGAGTGGGCAATAGATCAAGCAGAAATAAACTGTCAATCCTGTTCTTCATGTGGTGCTGAACCTAATACTATAATGAGACGATATTTGGAAGTAGCATCAAGAATCGAACCTATTATTAGTGATGATTTATCCGCAGCAGATTATAACTCATTAGCAGCAATTGGAAGTAATTACTGGGATTTTTCACAATTAAAATCTTATTGTGATAAAGCATTGGAAAGGTCATCATCAACACAAGACAAATATTATACATATCTTATATTGGGACATCTAAATTTTCGAGATCATAAAATAGATAAACAAGCAAATTTAAAAATAGCAAGGGATAATTTTGATTTAGCCGTGGTTGATTTGACTAAATATCCCATGACCGATAGTAACCAATATTTAATTGGATATTCTTATGCTTTGCGTGCCGCATGGGAAAAATATAATAAAGAAGATCAGGAAGCGAACAATTATAAAGATTTAGCACTTAAATACTGGAATAAATTGAAAAATCACAGTACATTTTTAAACTTATATATTGATTATATGCTAGAGAGTGCGAGTAATGACCTTAAACCAGAAATACCTTGCTTACCTCATATACCAATAACAAATTATGGTACTACGGCAACAACGGGACAGAAAACAGCAACAATATCTCAACCGCAGATACAGGAGTCTACAACACCAGAGTCAACACCAAAACCTACTCCGGCGAGAAGACAGAGATAAACGTAATTGAGATATATAGATTTTTGATTAGGGTAATTCTAAATGATAAATTGGCATTGGATCGTGGGGATATAGAAGTAACATAACGCAGACGATGTAGTGTTGGTGTGCGGTGATAATGCTATGAAAGTAATAGTTGGGATTTTAGGTTGGACTTACGCTAATGTAGGGGGTAAGGTAAAGTCATAAAAAAATCGCAACCTGTTATAGTAAAATAACTTATCTTAGTGGACAGGGCCGGGATTGAACCGGCGACACACGGATTTTCAGTCCGTTGCTCTACCAACTGAGCTACCTGTCCATAACAAACCATAAGGGGAAACGATCATAATATAGGTTGCCGCCGATCTCTGTCAATTGGCTTGGGCCGCTTGAAGCCATCTTTTTTAACAACTTAAGTTGTGGTAAAACGTTTTCATCAGGTGACTTATCATTCTGGTCGAATTACGTTCAACTCATATAATGATTCCGGACATCCACCGGAAAAACTCGATACAGGAGAACCATCATGGGCGTTAAGGGTTTACGCAACGCGGCCATAGTGGCCTTCATTTTAAGCATGGCGGCCTTGCTCGCAGGCGGTTATTTCGCCAGGGAAAAAGTGCCGCCGGTACCTGGAAAAGTCGTTTCCGGCGAAAACGTGTTGACCGATCATGCATCCATCATGCAGGGCCAAGACGTGTACCAGCGTTACGGGCTTATGGATCATGGCAGCGTGTGGGGGCACGGAACCCTGCGCGGCATGGATTTCTCGGCCGACACGCTGCACAAGATCGGGCAGCACATGCGCGATTTCATGGCCGCCGGCAACCAGCCGCGCGCGGCGCTTATGACGAACTGCCCGCCGAGCGCCGCCGGGAAATCGACGCCGACGTGTGTTACGAAATCCACGTCAACCGCTACAATGCCGATACAAAGACCCTCGAACTCACGCCCGCCCAGGCCTATGCCTTTTCACAAATCCGCGATTATTGGGAAAATGAATTTTCCCAGGGCGATGCCGGGCACTATGGCTTTCTGCCCAACACGATTCCCAACGCAGAGGAGCGAAAAAATATAGCCGATTTCTTTTTCTGGACCGCCTGGGCGGCGGGCACAAATCGGCCCGGCCTGTCCTATACATACACCAACAATTGGCCCTCCGACCGCTCGGTGGGCAACTACGCCTCGACCGAGGCCCTAATCTGGAGCATCGGCTCTATCCTCGCCTTATTCGCCGTGCTGGGACTGGTGATTTACATCGTTCACCGCTACCACTTCTTTTACGGCGAGTCGCGGGCGGTGGAAGCCTCGTATCGGCTATTGGAAATGCCCGTTACGCCCAGTCAGCGTGCCAGCGCCAAGTTCTTCCTCGTCGCCGGGTTGCTGTTCGTGGTGCAGATTTTCAACGGCGGACTTCTGGCCCACTATACCGTGCATCCCGGCAGTTTTTACGTGAAATTCATCGGCGAAATGTATCCTTACAGTTGGGCGAAAAGCTGGCATCTGCAACTGGCGATACTGTGGATTGCCGTTTCTTGGATGGGCACCGCCATTTATCTCGCACCGCTGGTCGCCGGGCGCGAGCCTAAAGGGCAGCGGCTCTTGGTGAACATCCTTTTCATTGCCGCCGTGGCCGTTACCGTGGGAAGCCTGCTGGGCGAAGTGCTGGGCATCAAGGGATACCTGGGCCAGGCCTGGTTCTGGCTTGGCCATCAAGGCTGGGAATACCTGGAATTGGGTCGGCTGTGGCAAATCCTCCTCTTCGGCGGCTTGATCTTCTGGCTGGTGATCGTGTATCGGGCCATGGTCCCCATACTTTATCGCGGCAAGGATGAAGATGAAGATGCCGTCCATCGCCGATCGCTCATCATTTTTTACGTGCTTAGCGCTATCCTGGTTGTCGTGTTTTTCGGCTTTGGCCTGCTCTACAGCCGCGGCACCCATCTGACCATTGCCGATTACTGGCGCTGGTACGTGGTGCATATCTGGGTGGAAAGCATTTTTGAGTTTTTTGGCGTGGCTGTGATTTCGCTGTTCCTGGTCACCCTTGGCCTGGTCAATGCAAAATCAGCCCTGCGCGTGGCCTATCTCACCGCGATCCTGGTTTTTGTAAGTGGCATTCCCGGCACCGCCCATCATTATTTCTGGTACGGCGGCCCAAGTTTCTGGCTGGCCATCGGCGGCGTGTTCAGTTCGCTCGAGCCGATCCCCTTGATCTTGCTTGTGATTCGGGCCTGGATGGAATACCGCTCGATCCGGGCCGAAGGAAAAGATTACACCTACCGCTGGCCGCTGTACTTCATTACCGCCAGCAGCGTGTGGAATTTTCTGGGCGCGGGCGTTTTCGGCTTCATCATCAATTTGCCCATCATCAACTACTACGAACATGCCACTTATTTGACCACCAATCACGCCCACACGGCCCTTTTCGGCGTGTACGGCATGTTGGCCATCGCGCTCATACTTTATTCCTGGCGAGGATTGGTGGACGGCAAATATTGGAAAGACGGCATCCTGAAACTCAGCTTCTGGGGGCTAAATGGGGGTCTTTTCTTGATGTTTCTCACCGGACTCTTGCCCATCGGACTGATGCAAACCTGGTACTCCTACGACCGCGGCCTATGGTTTGCCCGCAGCGCCGCCTTTTACGAACTGCCGAAAATCCAGTTCCTCGGCAATTTGCGGATCATCCCCGACACGATCCTAATAGTTCTCGGCGCCTTCCCCCTGCTGTACTTCTTGATTAGCACGTTCCCGAGATTGAGAAAAGTGGAACATCAAGAAGAAAAATGAAGGAGAAAAAAGGTCTACGTCCCTTTTATTCTTTCTTTTATTCTTTAATGAAACGCCACTTAAAAGCCAACAAGCACGTAATTCCAATACCTAAGAGTATGATAATAGAAGGCTCAGGGACAACTTGGAATGAATCGGATGCGAGTGTTAAGCCGTTAAACTTCACATCCACAGTCCACGTTCCAAGCATTGGATTCTGAGGTAGGAGTAAATTTCCATACCACCAACCACCATTGATTTCACCAACAACCCAATGCCAGTGGGCTTGTTCAGAGCCATCAGGGCGGTCAAAATAGTAATCAAGATTGCCGTTATTAACGTGTAAAGTGAGCCACATTCCCGGTACATCGCCACCCTTAAAAATATCGACTCCCGCAACTCCTAGAGTAATTTCATCGTTAGTAGGCCCGTGGTCGGTTATGCCATGTGCAAGTGAACATGGCACGTCACCTGTATATGGTAAAGGTGAAACCCACCAATAGCTTGGATTCTGATATGTCTCTATTACATTCCCGTTCTGGTAAACCGAGAAATGGAGATGAGGGCCACTGGAATTGCCAGAACTGCCGACCAACCCGAGTTGTTGTCCTGCGGAAACAACCTGCCCAACTGATACATCTATAGAGTTCTTCATCAAGTGATAGTAGTTGGTTATCAGACCGTTCCCATGATCTATGGTCACGTAGTTGGCTTGGTAATCAAGTATGTGGTCCGTATAGTTTCGGTCATAGTGGCCGTCTACCACGTTGATTACCGTTCCCGCCGCTGCGGCGACTACAGGCAATCCTTTATCCATATTCGGAAAAGTGTCTATCCCAAAGTCGATTGCATCGTGTCCATTATACGTATAATTACCCCCGCGATAATCAAGGATTCCCGGCCCAGGGTCTAAATCAACATAGTTTCCGATCGACCAATCCTGGAATGGTGTGCCACCTAGTGGCGTTACAAACATTGCTGCCCTAACGCCCTGACAATCCAGAAGAATTAAAGCTGCCACTATTACGGATAGAAAAAGCGCACGGAAGTACGGTCCCGCATACTTCAGAGAGAATTGTTGGCTCAACACGACGCTGCCTCCTTCGAGAATAGGTGTGTGTTTATTGTTGCACAATCTAGTAATCAAAACATTAAGTGCTAGTATATTAAATGGCAATGGGATTTCAACCCCCTCTGTATCAGGGGGCAGATTTATAATGAGTCATGTACAAATTAGAGGCGGAAGGTTAACTGGGATGAAAAAAGGGGAACAACTAATTATTTCTTCAACTGGCGAATAGTTCACCCAAGGTTTTCTGATTATCCCGGACCTACACGCGTTACCGGTCACTAATCGCCAATAGCTCCACGGTCGCGCGGTCTATAGTAGGGGGGTACTTGCGATTTATCTAGATAGCAAACTACAAAAGCAATAGATCGCAAATCCAATGAAGAACAATCCGAAAATTGTGGTGGCGACGTGGCCTTTATTGATGCCGGTTATGAGCACCGAGAGGCTTTTGTCTTGCGGATCGTATGACACCGAAACGGGATTGCCGGGGCGGTAGTGTGTGGCGACTTTTTCGGCGGCAAAGCGGTCGCGGAACAGGCCGTCGCCGAGAAAGTCGTCGAAACCGAATCCCATTTTATCGTTGCGGTATTCCAGTCCATCGATTTCGTAGGTGTAAACGACCACCGGTTTATAGAGCTTTGAGAATCTTCGCGTCGGAACTTCGGCCACTTCGCTTTTAATCACGGTTCCGGTTACTTTCGGCTCTACCGAGGGCTCTGCTTTTGCGCCGGAGCGATTATAATCGAGCGCACCATTAAAACCAAGCCGACACAATAATAATTGAACCCTCCGGGCCCTTTGCACGACCTTTATTTATAGAGATGGCAAGATCACCGGAACAGATCCGACACGATTTGCTGGTCCTGCGGGCGCAAAGCGGAGATCGCGAAGCGGTCGATGAACTGGTCCGGCTGTGGCAAAGGCGGCTGTGGCGGCTGGCCTATGCAAAGCTCAACGGCCAGGAAGCGGCTTGGGACGTGGCCCAGGACGCCTGGCTGGCGATTATCCGGGGATTGCCGCGGCTGAGAGAGCCCGAGGCCTTCGGCGCTTGGGCGATGCAGATCGTGGCCAAAACCGCCAGCGAGCGCTTGCGCCGCCGGCAGATCCACGCCAACGCCATGGGCCGCCTGGCCGCCTCGGCCAAGCGGACAACGCCGCCCGCGTCGGCCATCGACGGCCAATTGTTGTCGTCCCTGCCCGAGGCCCAGATGCAGGCGCTGGTCCTGTATTATTGGGAGCGGATGACGGTGGCCGAGATTGCCGAAACCTTAGGCGTGCCGTCCGGCACCGTCAAAAGTCGGCTTTACCACGCTCGCATGGCCCTTAAACAAATACTAGGAGAAGAAAAATGAACACATCCAATCAAATGCCGCCCGAACCTTGGAATGATAATGAGCCTCCCATGCCCGATACTCTGCGCATGACAATGGCCATAGACCGGATCATGCACGCCCATTCAATCATGCTCATGATCAAAAAGCTGATTTGGGGAATGTTATTTGTCATTCAAACCTTAGGCATATTTGGCGCCGTATTCTTTCTGTTCCAAACCGATTCCATGAGCTGGAAACTGCTCTGCCTGGGTTTTGCCGTGATCTGCCACGAGGGCATGGTGATTGTGGTGATTTGGATGTTGCTGACATCGGTGCGCATGGACTTGCTCAGGGAACTGAAATCCATGGAACTGCAATTGGCGGAATTCAGGACGCATTTGCAAGGCAAAACTCGCGGCGCAGAGTGAACGCCTCCCGCTTCTTTTTAGCGGTCTTATTTAGCATTAGGCCACTCCGGCCATTACCGACGTCAGTTCTTCGATTTTTCCGCGCTCGCCCTCCATCTCCACCAAGTCAATTTCGTCATAGGGGATTTCCATTTTTTTGAACCATTTGACGATGGACTCGCGGTCCTTTGCCTCGATGACGCACCACGCCTTTCCTTTGGTAAGGCTGAAGAAACTGCGATATCCTCTCACGTCGGTCTCATGCTGGGAGGCCTCGGCGACCTGGCAGATTTGTTCCGGGCTGAGTGCGCCGGGGGCAGCGTATGGGTGCAAAAAAACTTGTGCATCTTTATGTCCTCCTATTAAAACATGGGGATTCTGAACATCAAAATTCTAGTTCCGGCGCACAAAGAAAAGAACGGGCCCATGGGGGGTACATTGCGCTTGATTTGAATCTGCATTTTCAGCAAATAAGATGCGTAAAATCAGGAACTGGAAAACGCGTTTTTTCTAAATTGCCTCTTTTAATCCACGCGAAACATTTTCGGGCCGGGGATTTTGCTGCCGATGATCCGTCCGTAGCGGGCGTCGAGTTCGCGGAAATTCGACTGCAGAAACTCGTACACCGATTCGGAGGGCGATTGCTCCAGCCACTGGTCAACCATGAGAGAGACCTGGCGGTCGAACTGTTTTTTCGACGGTCCATGGGCGAAGCAGCGGTTGCCGAAGCGCCTGAGGTCGCCGTCGCATTTCGGGCCGATGTGCCAGAGTTCGTGGACCACAGTGTCGAGCTTTTCCCGGAACGGCAGGTCCAGGAAGCGGGGCAGATAGAAATTGAGGATGTAGAGCATTTCCTCGCCGTTGTGGTCTTTGACTTTTTGCATTCCCCATTTCCGCCCCCGGCGGATGGTGTGGATCCGGCCGCCTGGAAAGCGGAGCGGCGTGAGGGTGGCGTACATTCCCGCCCTGGTGCCGGATCGGGCTTGAGAAAAGCTCACGGCCACCCGGCGCATATCGATGTGTTTGAGCGATTCCAGCCGGGCTACGATGTCTTTGCACAGCAGGCGGATGTGATGGGTGAAATCGAAACCGTTTATCACGGCTGGGTCTTGCTGCAATTCGTATGAAGATTTGAGAAACCGGGGGCGGTTTCGGTTATGGGTAATTTTATTTGCGGCGGGCTTTACTGATCCTGCGTTTCCTCGGGCGCTTCATCCGATGCCGGCTCCGAGGCGGCCGATTCGTCTTCTGCGGTTTCGTCGGTATCGAACGAGGGGCGGACGGCCTTTTTGCGGACTCGGTCATTCTTGCCCACGAATTCCAAAATCGCCCTTGTACCGGCGTCGCCCAGGCGGGGTTGGGGCAAACGCAATACTCTGGTGTATCCGCCGTCGCGGTCGGCAAAGCGCGGGGCGATTTCCTCGAAAAGGATATTCACCGCCTTCTTGTTTCCCAGCAGCCTAAGCACCGGCACCGCGCATTTACGACCGGGGCCATGGCCTTGCTCCACTGCTGCCAATCTTCGCTGTCGCGCCACGCCCGCCACTTGTCGCTATGCCGGTCGGCATCGGGCGCCAGGTTTTCGGCTTCCTCCTGCTGGGGCAAGGCTTGGCGGGCAATGGAAATGCAGCGTTCCACGAGCGGCCGGACCTCCTTGGCCTTTTGAATTGTGGTGATAATACGGCCCTTTGTCTTGGGGGCGTTCTCGTCGCCCTCGGCATCGCGTTCGGTCAATATCAGGGCGCTGGCCAGGTTGCGGAGCAACGCCCGTTGATGATTCGGATTGCGGCCGAGCTTGCGGCCTCGTCTTTTATGTCGCATGGTCGTAATTACCTTACTTAGCCGGTTGGGGCGGGAGTTCAACTGCCGGCCCAGCCGATTATTTTCCCAACCGGTTGTTTTCCCTGATGATTATCTCGTAATAACCCCGGGTGTATTCACCCGGGGCTAAATATAAACGCCGGGTCTGGTGTTTGCTTCAATGGACGCTTGCGGTGGCCGGCGCAAAGCGCATGCCCAAGCGCAGGCCGATGTCGGCCAGTTTTTCGCGGACTTCGGTGAGCGTGGTTTCGCCGAAGTTGCGGACTTCGAGCAACTGGTCTTCGGTGCGCTGCACCAGGTCGCGGACGGTGTTGATGTTTTCCGACTCCAGGCAATTGGTTGCCCGGACCGATAATTCCAGCTCGGCCAGGCTCATGTTCAACTTGGTTTCGATGGAGGGATCCAGCCCGTAGCTGCCGGGCGTGCGGGCTTCGCTGTGCACCGCCGGTCCCAGTTCGGAATACTGCACGAACGGGTTGAGGTGCTTCCGCAGGATCTTGGCCGCTTCGACCAAGGCCATGTCCGGAGCGACCGAGCCGTTGGTCCAGATTTCCATGGTTAGTTTGTCGTAGTTGGTTTTTTGCCCGACGCGGGTCTCCTCCACTTCGTAGCGTACGCGGACCACGGGGCTGAAGGCGGCGTCGATGGGAATGATGCCGATTTCCTGCACCTGGGGCGTGTGCTCGGTGGCGGGCACGTAGCCTCGCCCGTTCTCGACGACCATTTCCAAAAGGAACGGCACGTCCTCGGTGAGCGTGGCGATGAGGTGGTCCTTGTTGATCACTTCCACCTGATCGTCGTTTTGCACGTCGGCCCCGGTGACCGGGCCCTTGGTGTTTTTATCGATCCGCACGACCCGGGTTTGCTCGCTGTAGTTTTTCACCACCAGCGATTTGACGTTCAAGACGATGTCGGTAACGTCTTCGACCACGCCCGGCAGGGTGCTGAATTCATGGAGTGCGCCGTGCAACTTGATTTGCGTCACCGCGCTGCCTTCCAGGCTGGAAAGCAGGATGCGGCGGAGGCTGTTGCCGATGGTCACCCCGAATCCGCGCTCGAACGGTTCGGCCACGAACTTGCCGTAGGTCAACGTAAGTGCAGAACGGTCTGCCGTAATCAGACTTGGTAATTCTAATCCGCGCCAACGAATTCGCATGTGTAAAGCTCCGATCCAATTTAACTGACGGTTCGAAAGCGGGCTACTTGGAACACAGCTCCACGATCAGGTGGGGCTGGACTGGTATGGACATATCGGCGATTTCGGGCATGCGCAGCACGTGCCCTTCCGGCTGCGGGTCTTCAGAGCGGCTGAGGAAATCGGGCACGTCGCGGGGGACTTCGGCCAGGTTGGCCTGCACCAATTGCGCGCTTTTGGGGCGGCTTTTCACCCGGATCGCGTCGCCGGGACGAACCAGATAACTTGGTATGCCCACCCGGCACCGTTTACCGTAATGTGGCCGTGCGTGATCAACAAACGCGACTGCGCCCTGGACCGGCCGAAACCCAGCCGGTACACGATGTTGTCCAGCCTGCGTTCCAGCAGGCTCATCAACCTTTCGCCGGTATTGCCTTTTCCTTTTTCGGCCATGGCGAACAGTTTGCGGAACTGGCGCTCCAACAGGCCGTAATGGTTTTTCACCTTTTGCTTTTCCCGCAGATGCAGGCCGTAATCGGTGAGTTTGCCGCGCCGGGCCACGTTCATGCCGGGCGGGGAATCGCGCCTTTCAAATGCGCATTTGGGCGTATCGCAACGCGTGCCCTTGAGGAACAATTTCATCCCCTCGCGGCGGCACAAGCGGCATACAGGTCCATGCTGACGAGCCATACCCTACTGAACTCCACGCAAAAAACAAAAAATTTCCGATTGTTAAATATGTTGTATTACGAATTTTCCGGCGGTCGTCGACCGCCGGCTGTTGAATTATACGCGGCGGCGCTTTTTCGGGCGGCAGCCGTTATGCGGCAAGGGCGTTACGTCCTCGATCGATTTGATCTTCAACCCGGCGGCCTGCAAGGCGGTGATCGCGCTTTCCCGGCCGCTGCCGGGCCCCTTGACTTTCACTTCCACTTCCTTCATGCCGAACTTGATGGCCTTGTCGGCGACCTGCTGGGCCGACATCTGCCCAGCAAAGGGCGTGCTTTTACGGCTGCCCTTGAACCCGCAGGTGCCGGAACTGGCCCAGCAAAGGGTCTCGCCCTTGGAATCGGTTATCGTGATCAAGGTGTTGTTGAACGTGGCCTTGATGTGGGCCACGCCCACCGCCACGCTGCGGCGGGCCTTGCGCCGTGCCGGTGCTGCTGCTTTTGCCACTGTTTATTCGCTCCAAATAATTTTAAAAAACGCCGGGCACTACCATGCCGACCATCGCATTGCGATGGTGCCCGACGGCGCCCGCCCAGGCTATTATGTTGGGGCAGCAGTTAAACTGCCGCTCCAACCGGATGATCTAAATTATCAACGCAAATCCTTGACGCCCTTCTTGCCGGCCACGGTCTTTTTCGGACCCTTGCGGGTGCGGGCATTTGTGCGGGTCCGCTGGCCGCGCACGGGCAGGCCGCGGCGATGCCGCAGTCCGCGGTAACAGCCGATGTCCTTAAGACGCGCAATGTTTTGATTTCGCTGCCGCCGAAGCTGGCCTTCTACCACGTAATCCTTATCCAACAATGCAGCCAACCGGGCCAACTCGTCTTCGCGCAATTCCTTTGCACGGGCCTGGGGATTTACACCTGCCTTGTGGCAAAGATCGCGGGCGATTTTATGACCCACGCCATAAATATACGTAAGCGAAATCACCGTAGGACGATCGTTAGGGATATCGACACCCAAAAGACGCGGCATATAAAAACACTCCAAACCCTCCGTGTATTCACGGGGGGCTAAATAAAAATAATATCCACGAGGGCTATATAAACTTAATTATCCCTGCCGTTGTTTATGGCGCGGATTGCTGCATACTACGTACACCACTCCGCGGCGGCGTACGATCTTGCAGTGTTCACAAATTCTACGGATACTGGCACGCACTTTCATGATTTAGTAAACGCGAATGTATTAACTTTATAAATTTATACCCGTCTACGATACAAAGCACTTTAGTATAAAAGGCATCATGGTTTATATGCAAGCCCCGGCAGGCAGTGAAAAATGGCGTTTATGGTTATTAAACGGGTGGTATTATACTCTACTTAACTACTACATT